>NZ_CAOJCM010000034.1 GCF_948329825.1 Paenibacillus sp. JJ-100 | reverse complement strand
CTTTGAAAACTAGATATCGAAACGAAACAAACGCGAATTAGAACATTCCTTTTTAGCTGAACTTGTGTACAACAAGTTTCAATAAAAACGGTAGATTGCTGGAGCGAGTGATCGAAATGGAGCGACTTTTGGCTTTGGACGCAGTCCAAACCAAGCGGAGCGACAGCTCGAACACGAGCGACCTGGTTAAGCTACTAAGAGCACACGGAGGATGCCTAGGCGCTAGGAGCCGATGAAGGACGTGGCGAACAACGATACTGCCTCGGGGAGCTGTAAGCAAGCTTTGATCCGGGGATGTCCGAAT
>NZ_CAOJCM010000033.1 GCF_948329825.1 Paenibacillus sp. JJ-100 | reverse complement strand
TTCTACTCTCCCAGGACCCTGCGGTCCAAGTACCATCGACGCTGAAGGGCTTAACGGTCGTGTTCGGGATGGGAACGTGTGGAACCCCTTCGCTATCGCCACCAAACGTTTGAGAGTTTGAGCTCTCAAAACTGAGCAACGAGTGAGTAACTAGCCGACCTGGCTAGATTTTAAATTTGAATGTTTCCACTCGGGAAACGATTCTCCATAGAAAGGAGGTGATCCAGCCGCACCTTCCGATACGGCTACCTTGTTACGACTTCACCCCAATCATCTATCCCACCTTCGGCGGCTGGCTCCTTGCGGTTACCCCACCGA
>NZ_CAOJCM010000032.1 GCF_948329825.1 Paenibacillus sp. JJ-100 | reverse complement strand
CCGTGTGCTCTTAGTAGCTTAACCAGGTCGCTCGTGTTCGAGCTGTCACTTCCCTTGTTTTGCTTACGCAAAGCCAAAAGTCGTTCCATTTCGATCACTCGCTCCAGCAATCTACCGTTTTATTGAAACTTGTTGTACACAAGTTCAGCTAAAAAGGAATGTTCTAATTCGCGTTTGTTTCGTTTCGATATCTAGTTTTCAAAGAACAAGCTCCATAACAAGCAAGCTGTTTGAGAGTTTGAGCTCTCAAAACTGAGCAACGAGTGAGTAAGTTTGCAGCTGTGCTGCATATTTGAATGTCTTCGTTGCAGAAGACGATTCTCCATAGAAAGGAGGTGATCCAGCCGCA
>NZ_CAOJCM010000031.1 GCF_948329825.1 Paenibacillus sp. JJ-100 | reverse complement strand
CTACCCCCACCTCATCCCCGCATTTTTCAACATGCGTGGGTTCGGTCCTCCAGTGCGTGTTACCGCACCTTCAACCTGGACAGGGGTAGATCACCCGGTTTCGGGTCTACGTCCACGTACTGATTCGCCCTATTCAGACTCGCTTTCGCTGCGGCTCCGGCTTTTCACCTTAACCTTGCACGGGAACGTAACTCGCCGGTTCATTCTACAAAAGGCACGCCATCACCCCTAAAACGGGCTCTGACTTTTTGTAAGCACACGGTTTCAGGTTCTATTTCACTCCCCTTCCGGGGTGCTTTTCACCTTTCCCTCACGGTACTGCTTCACTATCGGTCGCTAGGAAGTATTTAGCCTTG
>NZ_CAOJCM010000030.1 GCF_948329825.1 Paenibacillus sp. JJ-100 | reverse complement strand
CTTTCGGCGGATCAGATTCTCACTGATCTTTTCGTTACTCATACCGGCATTCTCACTTGTATGCTCTCCAGCGCTCCTTACGGTACACCTTCAACGTACATACAACGCTCCCCTACCCCTGGATCGACTTCACTCCAGCTTCGAAGCCCTGTGTTTATCCCCTGAGAAACATTTGGTCATTCAAGATTTCAATCCTTGTCTGACAAAAATGTCCTTGTGATAAACACCGCCTCAAAGAAGCAGTGAAGTCGATCCAAGCCATAGCTTCGGTGGTGTGTTTAGCCCCGTTACATTTTCGGCGCAGAGTCACTCGACCAGTGAGCTATTACGCACTCTTTCAATGATGGCTGCTTCTAAGCCAACATCCTGGTTGTC
>NZ_CAOJCM010000029.1 GCF_948329825.1 Paenibacillus sp. JJ-100 | reverse complement strand
TGTAGAGGCATACCAGGGGAACTGAAACATCTAAGTACCCTGAGGAAGAGAAAACAATAGTGATTCCGTCAGTAGCGGCGAGCGAACGCGGAGAAGCCCAAACCAAAGAGCTTGCTCTTTGGGGTTGTGGGACGTCTCACATGGAGTTACAAAGGAACCGGTTAAGCGAAGAGGTCTGGAAAGGCCCGCCAAAGAAGGTAAAAGCCCTGTAATTGAAAGTCTGTTCCCTCCGAGACGGATCCCGAGTAGTGCGGGGCACGTGAAACCCCGTATGAATCCGGCAGGACCATCTGCCAAGGCTAAATACTTCCTAGCGACCGATAGTGAAGCAGTACCGTGAGGGAAAGGTGAAAAGCACCCCGGAAGGGGAGTGAAATAGAACCTGAAACCGTGTGCTTACAAAAAGTCAGAGCCC
>NZ_CAOJCM010000028.1 GCF_948329825.1 Paenibacillus sp. JJ-100 | reverse complement strand
TCAAACTCTCAAACGTTTGGTGGCGATAGCGAAGGGGTTCCACACGTTCCCATCCCGAACACGACCGTTAAGCCCTTCAGCGTCGATGGTACTTGGACCGCAGGGTCCTGGGAGAGTAGAACGCCGCCAAGCGTAACCCATATCGGGTACAAAATGTATATAATGTGGGCCCTTAGCTCAGTTGGTTAGAGCGCACCTCTGATAAGGGTGAGGCCGGTGGTTCGAGTCCACCAGGGCCCACCATTTACACATCTAAATAATATATGGGGCCATAGCTCAGCTGGGAGAGCGCCTGCCTTGCAAGCAGGAGGTCAGCGGTTCGATCCCGCTTGGCTCCACCAATAAGATTTTTCAAGCTTGTTCTTTGAAAACTAGATATCGAAACGAAACAAACGCGAATTAGAACATTCCTTTTTAGCTGAACTTGTGTACAACAAGTTTCAATAAAAACGGTAGATTGCTGGAGCGAGTGATCGAAATGGA
>NZ_CAOJCM010000027.1 GCF_948329825.1 Paenibacillus sp. JJ-100 | reverse complement strand
CAAGCCATAGCTTCGGTGGTGTGTTTAGCCCCGTTACATTTTCGGCGCAGAGTCACTCGACCAGTGAGCTATTACGCACTCTTTCAATGATGGCTGCTTCTAAGCCAACATCCTGGTTGTCTGTGCAACTCCACATCCTTTCCCACTTAACACACACTTGGGGACCTTAGCTGATGGTCTGGGCTGTTTCCCTCTTGACAATGGATCTTAGCACTCACTGTCTGACTCCCGGAAGTAAGTCTATGGCATTCGGAGTTTGACTGAGCTTGGTAACCCTTGCGGGCCCCGCACCCAATCAGTGCTCTACCTCCACGACTCTGTTTTCCGAGGCTAGCCCTAAAGCTATTTCGGGGAGAACCAGCTATCTCCGAGTTCGATTGGAATTTCTCCGCTACCCCCACCTCATCCCCGCATTTTTCAACATGCGTGGGTTCGGTCCTCCAGTGCGTGTTACCGCACCTTCAACCTGGACAGGGGTAGATCACCCGGTTTCGGGTCTACGTCCACGTACT
>NZ_CAOJCM010000026.1 GCF_948329825.1 Paenibacillus sp. JJ-100 | reverse complement strand
GATCGGTTGCGGAGACCCAAAGTTCGATGGGCTGACTAATCGACCCGCTATACGACCCGCTATACGTTAATATGTTGTCATTGATGTAAGCATGACCGGTGGCGTAGCTGATACCTTCCAAAGCAAAGACCAGAGGATCGTTGTCTCGATCTGTGAAATAAGTATTTAGGTCAACCTGAGTGAGTGTACCGCTGGACTGAATCAGGCCATGCGATACAGGTTCAGGTACGAAATTCAGTGTGCTGGTTAGATCCGTGTACAGTCCTTGTGAATCCGTGGCCCGCAGGGTGAAGGACGCCGGGATCGTTGGCGATCCGCCGAGGTACAAATCGTAACCTCGTAGACTCACACTCAGCCCGCTGAGGGGATCCGGCTCTTGTACCAAAGTAAACGAGAGCGCATCTCCATTGGGATCGTGGAATAAGTAAGACACACCCAAAACGTGTGGGTCAAATTTGTTCCTATTGGGATCAAACGTAATCAAGGGCGAGCTTACAATCAGTGGTGCCAAGTT
>NZ_CAOJCM010000025.1 GCF_948329825.1 Paenibacillus sp. JJ-100 | reverse complement strand
ACGATTCTCCATAGAAAGGAGGTGATCCAGCCGCACCTTCCGATACGGCTACCTTGTTACGACTTCACCCCAATCATCTATCCCACCTTCGGCGGCTGGCTCCTTGCGGTTACCCCACCGACTTCGGGTGTTATAAACTCTCGTGGTGTGACGGGCGGTGTGTACAAGACCCGGGAACGTATTCACCGCGGCATGCTGATCCGCGATTACTAGCAATTCCGACTTCATGCAGGCGAGTTGCAGCCTGCAATCCGAACTGAGACCGGCTTTGCTGGGATTGGCTCCATCTCGCGATTTCGCTGCCCGTTGTACCGGCCATTGTAGTACGTGTGTAGCCCAGGTCATAAGGGGCATGATGATTTGACGTCATCCCCACCTTCCTCCGGTTTGTCACCGGCAGTCTATCTAGAGTGCCCACCCGAAGTGCTGGCAACTAAATATAAGGGTTGCGCTCGTTGCGGGACTTAACCCAACATCTCACGACACGAGCTGACGACAACCATGCACCACCTGTCTCAACTTTCCCCGAAGGGCACCTAA
>NZ_CAOJCM010000024.1 GCF_948329825.1 Paenibacillus sp. JJ-100 | reverse complement strand
CTCGCCTACCTGTGTCGGTTTGCGGTACGGGCACCTTCATCTGGCTAGAGGCTTTTCTTGGCAGTGTGAGATCATGACCTTCGCTACTGTAATTTTCACTCCCCATCACAGCTCAGCCTTATGGTTAGCGGATTTGCCTACTAACCAGCCTTACTGCTTGGACAGGCATCCATCAGCCTGCGTCACTACCCTACTGCGTCCCCCCATCGCTCGTAACGATTTACGGTGGTACAGGAATTTCGACCTGTTGTCCTTCGACTACGCCTTTCGGCCTCGCCTTAGGTCCCGACTTACCCTGAGCGGACGAACCTTCCTCAGGAACCCTTAGGCTTTCGGCGGATCAGATTCTCACTGATCTTTTCGTTACTCATACCGGCATTCTCACTTGTATGCTCTCCAGCGCTCCTTACGGTACACCTTCAACGTACATACAACGCTCCCCTACCCCTGATGCAAAGCATCAAGCCATAGCTTCGGTGGTGTGTTTAGCCCCGTTACATTTTCGGCGCAGAGTCACTCGACCAGTGAGCTATTACGCACTCTTTCAATGATGGCTGCTTCTAAGCCAACATCCTGGTTGTC
>NZ_CAOJCM010000023.1 GCF_948329825.1 Paenibacillus sp. JJ-100 | reverse complement strand
GCCGCCGAAGGTGGGATAGATGATTGGGGTGAAGTCGTAACAAGGTAGCCGTATCGGAAGGTGCGGCTGGATCACCTCCTTTCTATGGAGAATCGTCTTCTGCAACGAAGACATTCAAATTAGCAAGTTCAGTGAACTTGCAAGCATTACAAAGTTACTACTCCATTTGTTCAGTTTTGATGGAATTTGAGGGGCCATAGCTCAGCTGGGAGAGCGCCTGCCTTGCAAGCAGGAGGTCAGCGGTTCGATCCCGCTTGGCTCCACCAAATGATTTCATCTATTTGTTGTGTTCTTTGAAAACTAGATATCGAAACGAAACAAACGCGAATTAGAATATTCCTTTTTAGCTGAACTTGTGTACAACAAGTTTTAATAAAAACGGTAGATAATGCAGTTGCGATGGTATCGGGGGAGAGCGACTTTTGGCTTTGCGAAGCAAAACAAGGGAAGCGAGACACCGAAACCGGAGCATATGGTTAAGCTACTAAGAGCACACGGAGGATGCCTAGGCGCTAGGAGCCGATGAAGGACGTGGCGAACAACGATACTGCCTCGGGGAGCTGTAAGCAAGCTTTGATCCGGGGATGTCCG
>NZ_CAOJCM010000022.1 GCF_948329825.1 Paenibacillus sp. JJ-100 | reverse complement strand
TCGGTGGGGTAACCGCAAGGAGCCAGCCGCCGAAGGTGGGATAGATGATTGGGGTGAAGTCGTAACAAGGTAGCCGTATCGGAAGGTGCGGCTGGATCACCTCCTTTCTATGGAGAATCGTCTTCTGCAACGAAGACATTCAAATATGCAGCACAGCTGCAAACTTACTCACTCGTTGCTCAGTTTTGAGAGCTCAAACTCTCAAACCATCTCGTTTGTTCGACCGACACATTCTGTGAACGGCCCGAACGAAACGATTTGTTCTTTGAAAACTAGATATCGAAACGAAACAAACGCGAATTAGAACATTCCTTTTTAGCTGAACTTGTGTATAACAAGTTTAATGAATTGGTACTTAATTGCTTTTGCGATGGTATCGAGTGGGAGCGACTTTTGGCTTTGCGCAAGCAAAACAAGGGAAGCGAGCAGTCGAAACCGGAGCAATATGGTTAAGCTACTAAGAGCACACGGAGGATGCCTAGGCGCTAGGAGCCGATGAAGGACGTGGCGAACAACGATACTGCCTCGGGGAGCTGTAAGCAAGCTTTGATCCGGGGATGTCCGAATGGGGAAACCCAGCTGGGGTAATATCCAGTTACTCATAACTGAATACATAGGTTATGTAGAGGCATACCAGGGGAACTGAAACATCTAAGTACCCTGAGGAAGAGAAAACAATAGTGATTCCGTCAGTAGCGGCGAGCGAACGCGGAGAAGCCCAAACCAAAGAGCTTGCTCTTTG
>NZ_CAOJCM010000021.1 GCF_948329825.1 Paenibacillus sp. JJ-100 | reverse complement strand
AATCAGGACCACCCGTCCAACGGGTGGTTTGCTCTTGGGGTATAACCCCCTGTTGCCAAACTGCGCCTAAAGACGCTAGCCTGACAGCAGGGCTGTTCAGGCTCAGTGTTATTTGTCTCTTTCACTTACCAGTTAAACTGGTTTTACTTCTTTTTGCTCCGATTACTGCTGAATGGATCTTCGTATTCTTTTACACTCAGCTTATCTACTGCCTGATCGTGTGCTTCTTGCTCACGAATATACTTTCTTACGGTTGCTTCATTTAGCCCCACCGTACTCACATAATATCCTTCAGCCCAAAATTTTCGATTTCCGTATTTATACTTGAGCTGAGCATGTTTTTCGAAGATCATAAGCGAACTTTTTCCCTTTAGATATCCCATAAACGTGGAGACCGCAATTTTAGGGGGAATGGCTACCAGCATATGCACATGATCGGGCATCATGTGACCTTCTATAATTTCTACTCCTTTGTACTTACACAAACGTTTGAAGATTTCGATTAAGTCTCTTCTCACTTGATTATAAATTTCTTTACGTCTATACTTCGGGGTGAACACAATATGGTATTTACACATCCACTTTGTGTGAGCTAGGCTGTAGCTCTTCGTTGCCATCAATGACCATTCCTTTCTTTTTGAGCCTGAACATCTCAATTGTATTGGAATGGTCATGGTGGTCAAACCTCTAATCCCTCCACCCGCATAGCGGGTGGTTTTTTGTTTCGCGCGTTTCACGCACTCAACTGGCTAAAGCCATAATAA
>NZ_CAOJCM010000018.1 GCF_948329825.1 Paenibacillus sp. JJ-100 | reverse complement strand
AGTAGAAAATCTTTTTCTCATCAATAATCTCCTCCTGAAAATAGGTTTGCCGTTAAAAATTAAGAAGGTCTGTTAATGCTTCATCACTTATTCTTAATGGTTTGAGGATTTCGCCTAACATTCCCGTATTCACGACCCGATGTATGTCGGGTGTCTGGCGAATGCCAGACCAAGGGCGTATGCCCGCAGCGTGAATATTATGTTAAGTGGAGTTACTAGCCTCTTCGAAATTCTAACTAGGTATTGATCAGCCTTATATATCTCTTGGCTACGCTCGGTGAAATATCTTCTGATTCCGATTCGATCTGTTCTTCATCAGTCTGATCCTCTATGATTCCTACTCCATTAAAACAAGCATTTTCTTTATACCAATCAATCAGTTCAGGCAAGGAACTGCTTTCTTTCAAATCCTTATCTCCGTAATAAGAAACCAGTATCATTGTAAATGCCGGTACTAAGGCATCTGCATTCAAATAAAATATAAATTCCTTATCTTTATAATGTTTTTGGAGATATCCTACGATCTCTTCCTCAAGATATGAAAAAGCTTCAATCAATTTCTCCGATGGTATTCGATTATTCTTGATCAATTTGTTGAACCCATGTATGTATACGTAGTTATGATTAACTTCATTTTGAATAAGCTCGGGATCATTAGAAAATAAGAAATGTGGAGAAGTCGTGATCAAATGAATTTCTCTGTATGCCTTCTGCGCATACTTTTTTAAATAATCTAGGATCAAGAATTCACTCCTCTTTAGTAATTTCACTTAACATCTAATTTATGTACTTCGTGAATACCACACACCCTGTCCATTAGCTGAACTACGTATATGATAACCCATATTGTGACATTTGCGAAGAAAAACTCGGTGAAAAAGGGAGGAGTAGCCTAGTACTTAATCTCCCAAATCCATCCGATCCAGCGGGCTTTGAATACGCTGGATATTTTTCGTACTAACATGCGTATATCGCTGAGTTGTTCGTGCACTCGTATGACCGAGTAGCTCCTGAATGTATCGTAGATCTGTCCCGTTTTCCAGCAAATGAGTGGCGAAGGAGTGTCTCAGCGCATGAACACTAACCTTTTTCATAATTCCTGCGCATTGTCTAGCTTCTTCAAACACCTTGTGCACGCTCCGCTCAGTAAGATGTCCATCAGAAGATTAACCTGGAACAACCAACGACTTCAGCAATGTATTTTTGTACTATTTGCTAGCGAGACTTGAAAGAAGCGTCCTCCGATACTTTTTACCCTTTCACTGTCTCACTATGAGAGTCACTGCAACACAGACGCACAACTTCACTAACAACAAAAAAGGAAGGCCCTTCTTCATCCCATAGGGAATCAGACGACCTTCCGATGCTTTCGGAACATATATGTTCTTGTAAAAGATAATACGGAGCGCAGCTTTGTGCAATGGCAAGCCAAGTAAGGTGCGGTGTTGCACCTAAAGGACAGAGAGAGCTTATAGTTTTGCACTAGGCGTTTCATAATCATACGCGTTCTTAACACGAGCGCTGCTGCTCATCCGCCGATCGGATGACAACAACGGGAAAATGATCGTGAATGCACATGTGATGAGTACAAATAACACATTCGCTGCATTCAAGGTCAACATCATAAGAAGGATGTAACAGATGGGCGCAAACAGCAAAATAGCCGGTACTGCAAACAGTGTAGCAACCCATCTCCAATGGCCTCCGTTCAGATAAAAGGACAGGTTAAATCCAATGATACTGAACAGCAGCGGCCATACGAACAAATAGCTTCCTCCAGGCAAAACGACTGAAGTTATCATTGCGAACAGCAGCCACAAGAACAACATACCTGCCCATAGATTAAAGGCCTGAACCCGGCGCAGTACCCATCGATTTAGGAAATAGATGACCAGTGCCATGACCAAGAATAACCCGGTCAGATACAGAAGGCTTACCGACGAATCCATCACGATATATTCGTATTGCTTCTGTGAAACGACGGATTGGACACCCCACCATACAAGAGAAATGATTATCCCCACTACTGCGATGCTAAGCAACGATACTAGAAACCCGCCGATCATACCTTTCACACCTAATTGATTGCGACGTATACCGTGCCATACTGTTATGATATAAGCCAAAATCCCGATAATCGCGAGCCCGATAGCCCACGATTGTGGATAATGGACCATCCAGTTGCGGATAGCATTGAAATAGATATAATCTTCTTCCACAATATTGGTTAAGTTCAGGTTACCGAAGTGCCGAGTCAAGCTCAGCATATATTCCCCATGGTGTTGAAGACTGCCCCGATCCAGGTTTTCTGGAGTGTCGAGCACCGTGTGGTACGCATCAAGCCCCATACCGAAGGCAAAATTCAAACCTGCCATTCCACCGTCTCGAAAAATCGTAAAGTCCGTATCGTTGGGGAGCAACTTGTAAGCATCGGAAAGAAGTGAGTTAGCCAATGGGTAAGGAGTAGCATTGATAAATTCTTTAATTAACCACCCATTACCATCGCTTGTCTCAAACATAAAGGAAGGTCCCTGATTACCTCGGGCTTCAAAGTTAAGCACAACCCCGACATCCTTCGCCCATGGGTGCTTTTGAACGAATTCCTGCGCGCCCAGCAATCCCATTTCCTCACCATCTGTCATGAGCAGGATTAGATCATTCTGAAGTGGACCGGATTCACGTATCGCGCGTACCGTTTCCAGCATGGCGGCTATGCCTGAAGCATCGTCAGCTGCACCTGGACTGGTGATAACCGAATCGTAGTGGGCGGCAATCATTACGGCTTTGCTATTGTCCGCTCCCGGAATGCGTGCCATGATATTCTCGACATTTCCTTTAGTAGAATAATATTTGGAGTTAACCATACCCGATTGCACCTCGGGCGTTAATCCAAGATTCTCAAGCTCAGCAATGAGGTAATCACGTACCTGATCATGTTCATCCGTCATAATAGGGTGGGGTTCCTGTGCAATCCGTTCCACCTTAGTCATGGCCCGCTCAGCAGAGAAAGCATCTGACGGTGCGTCCACACCTTCGGGAGCAGGTGCCTGAACTTGTGATAATCCGAGAAGAATCGAACCCACGATCAACATTAGAATAGTGCCACTTCTAACCCACATCCTATATTTCATGCTTCATAATCCCCCAATCGACCTAATGGGTATCCCACTAACCAAACCAGAAAACGGCTCTTACATCCAGATGGTTACATGAATGAACTCGGAGCATGTATTCTTAATAAGTCCGTCAGATAATGGTGATATCAAGCGTCAAGCATTCCACTAAATTCATCTAATTTTTCAAAAACTCGCTTTACCCATTCTTCGTTCTTCCATAAATCAGGGTCGTTCATCTCTCTTTCGGCAGGATGCCCCGTGGCATATGTATCCACCCCGTCCTTACTTCCAAAGTACAGGTCCACAATCTTCAAAGCATTATTTTCGGCAGTGATCAGCATTTCACTTCCCATTCTTGAACTTTCATGTTGAAACGGCAATTCAAGATAGATAACGTTATCTTTTATATGTCGTAATGTAGCTTGTTCAAACTTATTTTCTAACCCGTAATGAATTGCATTGCCACCTTGTGCATCCTGTCTTTGGGTTAGCTCCAACATTTTATCTGTGAATTCTTGAAGGTTCTTGTTCGAAATATATTTTTCAAAGGAAACCCGCTCCTGGTCTGCCACTGCACCGTTATATAAGTTTATGAATGCTTTCCCGAACTCTATGACCGTTTCGTCATCTGCGTTACTAAGATGTTCTCCTTGAATAAAAAACTCTTGATTTGCAAGTTGGTCTAGTTCATCCTTTGTTTTCTTCTCGAGAGTTGCCGTTGACTTACTGCCTTCATCACTGCCTTCATCCATAACGGATTGCGTTTCTTTGCTTAATGCATTGTCTTTTATATCCTCAGTCTCTATGCACCCTGTAAGTCCCATTAGGGAAGATATCATAAGAATCATTATTGTCTTTTTCATATCCATACCTCCTGCTATACGGCGTGATCGAAGTTTCGAATCTACTAGAGTCATACTCGTGATGGATTAGGTATTTCTTGCTTTTAAATAATCAATAGCATGCCAGTGACCATCAAAGACAAACACCTGTTGATCTTCGAATTCCTCCATGACACATTCATCACTCTCTATAATATCTGCAATAAGAGCAATGAATTCATGAAGACTATTGGCTATTACTATCTTTTCATTTTCATCTGTTCCAAAGTTAATGATCTGCCCGACTGTACCATGATCATCTGGATCTAAATCAATTCCGATGTAATTTCCGCCACTATCGTCTGCAATGGGTATCCACAACGTATTAAAACATTGACATTTAATTTTCCCAGGCTCTATTGAAGTACATTGTTCATTTAGTTTCTGGAGATCTGTAGTTGAAAGTGATGAAATCACTTCATTTTGTATTTTCCATTCCGAATAAACTTGTTCAATAGACAAAAACTTCATTCCCAAGATCGACCCTGCTATAAATGTATCGTTATCTCCATTACATAATGAGTAGAGCTCCTTCATATTCTCAGGTAAATCAAACCCGAATTGAGATGCATATCTGTCCCATTCTTTTTTCGAAACGCCTTCATTAAAATTTGCAGTAAATCCGGGATACTTTCTTTCATAATTAGTAACGAGTCTACTCCACTCTTTCTTAAGTCCCTTCTTTGGAAATAGCATATTCGTTCCTCCCACAATCACATATATCCATCTTCGGGTTCACCAACATCAAAACCTAATACTTTAGAGGCTTCCCTTTTAAATTGTTCGATCCAAGTAATCCAATCGCTATCATCCATCTGCGCATAAAAAGATAATCCACTAGGCTCAACGGATGCCACAACAAAAATATCATCCTCTTCATACCCAAACCAATATGGAGTTCCATTTTTATAACCGATCCATCCTGGCATATTCTCATATATCTTAGGAACTTTATCCCACACCTCATCAGGGAGATCATACCATATATTCAGGTTGCAATTCTGAGAGTTTATTTCGCTCATTTACATCATCCTTCTTCTTTCGAAGTTCTGTTTTAATGGGTAATACGCATTATTTTCGGGTAATCTAATTTTTCTGCCAATCACTTTGGATTTGAAATCAACATCTGTGCATATGGTGTAATTTTCATCTACTCGTATGATGTCATTGTCAAATAATTTATGGTGATTACTACATAACAACAGACCGTTATTCACGCTTAACTTTTCTTCATCATTACATCGTGACCATGGGATGATATGTGCCGCTTCTAGTGCTACCTCATGTCGGAAACCACAAAAAGCACATCTCTTGTTATATGCTTCTAATAATGCTTTACGGAAAATGGACTGCGCAATTCCTCTTACCTTGATCTGTGAATAAAGTTCTTTCAGTGGGGCATTTCTAGTCAAAATCGCCGCTGCAAGCTGGTCTTCTGAATTTCCATCCTGTGCATAGGTAAAAGGATTCGTATAGTTTTTCCAATTGAAATTAAATACTCGATCAATTCCTTCATTCATATTGTCGGTATCCCAAGCAATAAACCCATCGCCTACCGTACCCTCCTGGTTGTTCACAATGATCGTTAGCGGAGGAAGTTTATGTTCTAAGCAGTAATTTTGTATGTGCTCCAAAAAATATCTGCACACTCGATGATGGACACCCAGTTCTTCTCCCAGTGACTTATATGTAATTCTGTTATGACTAGTTGCATGTTCGATCAATACGTCCCAGGCTCTATAAGCTCTTTCCTCTTGATTAACCTTTTGATTGATTGTCATGTTCATTCTCCATTCATGTCTGATATGTTAGGCAATCCTCTATATTTGCTTATCTGTTCCTCGATTGTCTCTCTAGCTTCTTCATATACTCTGATCACTTCGTTTAATTCGTTCTTTAGTTCTTTATGATCTTCCCAATATTCTTTATCTACTTTAAGCACTGAACAAAATAAATCTCCGATATATAAATCTCCGGATGCTAATGGATTCTCTATTAATCTCTCCAGTGCTATAGGCAAAAGAATATCAAGGCTCATTTGTTGAAGTATCACAAGCCTTAGATCTTCCTCACTCCATTCACCAAGCGCTTTCTTTCTTAGTTCATGTATTTTCAGAACTAATTGAGAAGTAAAGTTTGGTTCCCTCCACCTCGCGTCTTCGAGTTCTTCAAGGGTTTTCGTTAAATCCACTTGTTGCATATGTTCACCCGCTTAAATAAATGGTATCTGAGCAATCATAACTCCATCATAGCACTCAATATCGGTATTTTCATTATATATAGACTCTCTGATTCGTTGTCGTCCTCCTTTCTACTCAACCCATTCCAAGATGTTATATAAATCATAAAACAATTTCTAAAAAACACGCCCCAGCCTTAGATCGTTCTGATCTAGGTCGGGGCGTGTTTTGCTTGAGCTACTTCCTATTTACTTCTGGCAACTAAGGACATACACTCTGTAGTGTTTTACGAATAGGTGTTGGCTGACATTATTGATTTCCTGAACGACTTCAACATTACTTGGCAATCGCAAGGAAGTTATATGAATGTAAATTTTGCTTCTGGTCGACGATCACTACATAATCTAAACCTGTCACATCTACTGTAAGTTCTCTAGGGTAAGTTTCCTCTACTGGCACTTCTGCTGATAGGATTGGATCGCCAATCGGCTCTCCGTCTTTCGTGGACTCATATATCATACTTGACCCTTCCGAACCACTGCCCGTTATAATCGCTTTATTAAAAACAGAATATTTCAGAGTAGAGTATTGTTTGTTTAGATGAATAACAATGCTGCTTTCTACATCATCCAGTTGATTGAAAATTTCATAGCTATGACCGTCCGCGTCCATAAAACGATCGGTGACTGTTACTACTGAAAGTGCTAATTTCGCTTTAGCAATATCTACTATTTCTCCAGAATAGTATTTACTGCTTGAAAGATTCCCACTCTCCGTAGTTGCTATTGATACTGAGCTTCCGTTAACTGGTGATGTTGAAACTGCTGTCTCCTTGTCCTTGGACAACTTGGCAATAAACGCACCTCCAATAATGCCAATAACAAGAAAAGCAGCAGCAATGATAACAACCGTACCTTTACCTTTCATTGAATCACTCCACTCAAGATCATCTTGATAAGAATATTGTACGCTCACCCGTTTTATTTTATTGATGTATTATCCTCTAATTTGTTTCAACATTATCAGTTAATGCACTTGTATTCACGCATCCGACGCATGTCAGGTGTCCGACAAGCGCCGTTTAAAGACGAAATGCTCGCTACACGGGCTTTATTATAGCCTCTGCTAGGATCATCAACTTTTTTATAATCCAAAATGTTTCATCATGTAATTGATGGTCTGATTCTCTCAGGAAGCCTATGAAAGCAAGCAAATTAATCCAATTTATCTTGTTACGTGATAACTTAGCACAATTTCACCATCTTCTATTTCACCAGTCTCTTGAAAACCGAGACTCTTATATAGACGATTCGCTTCAACATTATGTGGAACATGATTCACTCTGATCTGTGTACAATCAGGTTTAGATGTCAAAATTTTAATGACCTCTTTAATTGCTAGAGAACCGTACCCTTTCTTTTGAAACCTCTGATCCACCATAAAACGCAGTATCCAATAGTATCCATCCTTATATATCTCATTGTCGAATAGTAGAAAACCTACCATTTTATCCTCAGCAAAAATACCAAATGGCCTGGATGTTGGTTCTTTTATCGCGTGAGCAATCGAGTCCGAATTGGAGGCTACCAAATCTTCTTGGTCTCTTCTTGGTCTTAAAGCGATACATTCTTGTTCATTTTCTTTTGTAATAGGTTTCAACGTGACCATCGAGTTACTCATTCTATACGCCTCCAATATTTCAATTTTCTGAATTATAAAATCGTTCAAAACAAGAACATCAAGACCAATTGTAAAAAAATCCGTTAAGCTGAATCGACTACAATTAGTTGGACAGAAAAAAAAGGGCTTACAGAATAAGATTATCATGTTAAGGATCCTTGCACTTTCACCTTCGAGAGAATCAATGAGCGTGAGCAACGCATAGCGAACACTTTGTTAGATAATGTTGGAAATTATTATTATATACTTTGAGAGACGTCATATTTTTTGTACAAGAATGGCACTTTTTTCATGCTTAATGAGGTCTTTGCATATTGGTTTATACGGTCTTTCAGGCATTTTGTCCCTCCATACAACTTGTGCTAGCATTATTCTTAACGTTTCTGTATTCACGACGTCCTACCGCAGGTGCTGGCTGCGCTTGCGCAGTCAATCGGTGCGGATGTATCCGCTGAATTTCCTTCCTTGCCGATCACTTCTCGTGGATCGAGGAGCCGCCAGGCTCCGATGCGTGAATGAGTGAATATAATGTTATGTGAAGGTACAGGCCTCTTTGAATAAACTCAACTTATGTTTTATGCCTCTCTTTAACTGCCTTTATAAAATTATCTCTTATTTCTTGTATCCTATTTTCAATTTCTTGATTGGATAATTTATAAAATCTTTCATCTTCAAAACTTATGTTAGGGTTATCTCGGTTTATTAACATGGTATATTCCCAAGATTCTTCTCGACTTATATAGTCTTCTAATTGAGCGGAATTAAATCTAAAATTTGATTCTGTGACTTTTATTAATCCCTTATATAGATCTAATACAGTTACCATTTGGGCTCCTGTAGCTATAAATATATTGATTAATTCATTTATTGGCATCCTCTGAATCTTTGAAATATCACTAGGGCCTTCATATTCATCAGATTCATTCGGCTTTCTGACAAATTGTGTACATCGTTCTTCACATGCGCCAATCTTTTTAAAATTCAATTGTGCTTCTCGTAATGAGACCTTATTAGCCCCGCCAGAATAATCTGGATCATTGAACTGAATCCCATCATCTTCCCAAAAACAGATTTCACAAATGTCATAGGTACCAGGTGGTTTTTCTGATAATGTTTTATACCCGCAACAAGGACATGCAAAATTCATACTTACCTCCATGTAATCTTAATTCCTGTACTTTCAGATAACGTTCTTGTATTCACGACGTCCAACTCCCTTAAGCCTGGAGGGCGGCCGCGATGCGGTTAGGAAGTCGGATGTGTCCGGCTGATTCTGCTTCCCTGTATCTGAAGACGCTTCAGTCGAATCTTATTCAACTCCAATCCGGACCGAGGGGCGAATGCCCCGAAACGTGAATATAGTGTTATGTGATGTCAGGACCTTCGTTGAAATTACATTCAAAGTATCTTGACTGTTTGTTTAATTCCTTCTTCATCTTCATACTCAAAAATGCTTTTATCTTTCCAGCCTATAATCTTCTCATATGGTTTTATTCTCTTTATTTCTTTATATGGTAATTGGAGCGGATTGGAAAAGTCATAAAAAATAATTTCATATTCATCCGCCCAATAACAACCTCCTACAACCAATACATCCATCTCATTCGTATAATTTATTTCTGCCCAACAAAATCCCATACCCTCGAAAAACTCTTCCGGTACAAAATCAATGACCTTCATATCTCTTAGATTTACTATTGAGTATCCTTGATAATCTTGGCCACATAGTAAATAACTTCCTTTTTCTTTAACCACCCATTTGAACAGAAAAGATCCTATATTACGTATCAAAACAAGTTCATTTCCTGTACTACAATGTGTTAGGATTCCTCTTGTATATTCCCAGCCTTGATTTTCTTTAGGAACATAATGCTCAATGGTCAACTTATATTCATTATCGGGCGAAAAGTAAATTTCATCTCTATCGGTTTTATATTTGTTTTCTAAAGAAACTAATACCTGTTTCCTATATTCGAGGTACTTCACATCTTTTGCTATATTCTTCAATGCGCTCCCCCTTAATAATTACCCTAATTTCACATAACGTTCCTGTATTCACGACGTCCAACTCCCTTAAGGCTGCGACAGCAGCCGGCCGCGATGCGGTTAGTCGGTGCGGATGTGCCCGCTGAATCTGCTTCTTTGCCGACCGCTTCTCACGGACCAAGGGCCGTCAGGACCGCTGCGTGGATATGATGTTAGTGGGATGTCTCTGCCTCCTCTGAGTAACAAATATTATCTATATTCATGCTTTAATTGCCCCATTATAATCAGTGATTCATATGATTCTTCTTTCTTTATGCATTCTCTTAAAATACCTTCAACTTTAAATCCAGCTAATTCATATACATGCTTTGCTCTAGTATTATGTTCTTTTACATCCAACCAAAGACGATGTGCGTTCAAATCATTAAAAACATAATCTTGAATTAATTTAATTGATTCCTTCCCAAATCCTTTTCCTTTAATAGCAATATTTATCCTGACCAATTCAATACAACTGTTTCGATTAGTTAATCCAGAAAGTATTATATAACCCACTGCTTGATTGTTGCTACTTTCAACTATGATGTGTAATTGATCACGACTTCTAATTGCATCAAGATGTTGTTCCGTGGTCCATGGAATAATGAAATCCCTACTATCAGAATGCTGTTCAAGAACAAAAACAAAATCAACATCTTCAATTGTTGTTTCTCTGAATTTGATCATTTTTGATTCTTTTAAATTATCAGTAGACAGGAATGTCACCTCAATTCTTAAAAATAAATCTGCAGATATTTCATAAAACGATTCTGTATTCACGAACCCTCACTACCTTAAGGGGCTTAAGCCCCGGCCGCTACGCGGTTAGGTAGTACAGGGTTGTCAGCTGAATCTGCTTCTCCGAAATTCCTCTTGCGGACCGAGAGACAGGCGTAGCCTGATCGATGCGTGAATGCTATGTTATCAGGTGTTGAGGCCTTCCTCGAGATTGCTTTCGAAGTCTACGGGTTCGATCACTTCGAATAAAAATGGTCTATCATTTATATATGCTTTAATATAAGCTAGAGCATATTTTTGTTCATTGATTAAACTTGGAATTTCTCTAGGATCAGAGGAGTGATGACAATAATTCCCAATCATAAACATAATGAAAAAGCATTCCAGATCACGTACGTAATCCTTATTTAGTTTGATTACGCTCTCATATCCTTGAATAAGTAACCATCGATGTCTAGGATATAGTTCTAACAACGAAGCTGACATATCGTAAAGATAGTATCCGTAACCGCATCTTCCAAAATCAATTGGATTTGGAATTCCGTTGTTAAACACTACGTTTCCGGAATGCAAGTCCGCATGAATAAGTCCGTAGTTTCGGGTGTCTCGCTTCATACTATCAAATTGACGAATGATCTTATCTATAGCTTCTTGATATAGCTTCCATGACTCGTCCGATAGAAATCGTGGGTAATAACGTTCTAGTTTGGACACTTCTTTTCTAAAGCTATCACTCCCCCAATGAGGCCGAACAAAATCGGATGGAATTTCAAAACTTGCGGACGCTTCATGAAGTTTGCCCATCATTACACCCATGCTGTTTACATGATTATCAGTAAACTCGCCACTCCAATGTTCTCCCTCAACCCACTTCATTAATGAGACATATGGTTTCCGATACCCCTCATCCGTTTCACACTCCAAAATATAAGATCCACTACGACTTCTTATCCCTTGTGGCACTTTGAGATCATTTAATTTCCCTAATTCATTCAGGAAAACAAGTTCAGACAAGATTTCTTCTTTGTTTACTCTTTCGGAATGAATACGAAGCAAATAACTTTCCTTCGTTACGGTTTCTATTTTGTATGTAATGGTATCTGACAATTGAATAAAACGAATACAATTCCATTCAATTTCATACTGTTTGATTGCCCATAATGCAACATTCCTTGCACGTGAGAGTAAACTTTGTCGTGTTTCATCTGTATCAAAGTGATAAAAGGGTTTCATGGCTCCACCTTTTCTTTTAATTTTTTTTATATTCTTGCCCCAATCTCTGATAACGTTGCTGCATTTCTGACGTTCAAGTGGCTTAAGGTGCAATGCACCGGGTCGTCAGACTTAGCCGGTTGGATGTGTCGCCTGATTCACTTCTCAGAAAATTCCTCTTGGCGACCAAG
>NZ_CAOJCM010000017.1 GCF_948329825.1 Paenibacillus sp. JJ-100 | reverse complement strand
AGCGCACGCGGTCTGCCGGATAATCCGGGTCAAGCGGGACATAGGCTCCGCCCGCTTTCCAGACCGCCAGCACAGCGACCAGCAAGTCCACCGAACGCTCGGCGAGAATACCGACGAGGGTTTCCCGGCCGATGCCACTTGCACGTAGCGTAGCCGCCAAGCGATTCGCGCGTTCGTTCAGCTTCGCGTATGTCAGCCGGTCGTTTTCGTACACGACAGCCTCTGCTTCCGGTGTGAGTTCCGCTTGTTCCTCGAACAAGCGGTGGAATGCAACCGCTGGAACAGCTTCTGTTTCCGACTGCGCTGGATTAAATATGCCAAGAATTTGCTCTTTTTCCGCCGATGTTAACAAGCTCAGTTCGGAGATCTTCGCATCTGGACGGCTTACAATAGCCGCAAGCAAATGTCCAAAATGATTGGACAACTGTCGAATCGTACTCTCCTTATAAAGAGCTGTTGCAAATTCAAAGATGCACTCCAGGCCGCCATCTTCTTCTGTAACATCTATACTCAGGTCGAACTTGGCCATACCATAATCGCTAGGATATTGGGATAATTTCAGCCCTTCCAGCTCTACCTTTTTGTCCTCCAAGTTTTGGAGGGAGAACATTGTGTCAAACAGCGGGTTGCGACTCAAATCTCGGCTGACCTGCACTTTGTCGACAAGCTCTTCGAACGGGTAATTCTGGTGCTCGTAGGCCCCTAAAGTCGTTTCTTTTACTTCTTCCAAATACATGAGGAAAGTCTTCTCTGAAGACGGATAATTGCGAAGCGCCAGCGTATTGACGAACATTCCGATTAAAGGCTGCGTGTCTCCATGCGTTCTGCCTGCAATTGACGTTCCAACGACCACATCGTCTTGACCCGTGTATTTATGCAAAAGCACGGTATAAGCAGCAAGCAGGACCATATACAGCGTTGCTCCGCTTTGAGCAGCCAGCTTCTTCAAGCCTTCGTTCGTTATCGCGTCCACATAAGAAGTTAGTGATTGACCCTCATAGCTCTGTATGGCAGGACGAGGGTAGTCCGTCGGCATTTCTAGAACCGGTAGTTCACCTTGGAAACACTCCAACCAGTATGCTTCCTCGCGTTTCAACTGCACCTTTTGCTCTTCCGATTGCTGCCATACTGCATAGTCTTTATATTGAATGCGCAAAGGCTCTAATCGATCGCCGCTATACAGACGAACCAATTCCTCAACGAGCACCTCCATCGAAATGCCGTCTGAGATAATATGATGCATATCGAACATCAACAAATAACGTTCAGATGTGAGTTCCACAAGCTTGGCTCGCAGCAACGGAGGTTTCGCTAGGTCGAATGGCCGTATGAATGCCTGCACAATTTCAGGAGCTTCTTCCTCACATGCATGAAGGTGCTCAACAGCAAACTCAACACTCTCATGAATACGCTGTACAGCTTCGCCTTCAACAATCTCATAGCCGGTTCGCAACGTTTCATGCCGTGCGATCAGTCCGCGGAAAGCCTCTTCCAGCAGACTCCGGTCAATCGAACCTTCCAGCAGCAGTACACCCGGCATATTGTAGCTCTGATTGGCTCCTTCCAGCTGACTCAAAATATACAACCGCTTTTGAGCAGAAGAAAGTGGATAATAAGCTCTACTGTCTGCCAGCGGAATCGACGAGAATGACTGCACTTCAATTCGTGATATCGCCCGTGCCATATCCTCGAGTGTCGAGTAGCGGAACACGTCACGGAGTGGCAGCTCAACGCCCAGCTCCTGATGCACCTTGCTCACCAGTGTTGTTGCCCGTAGGGAATGACCACCCAGGTCGAAGAAGTTGTCATGAATGCCGATGCGCTCCATTCCGAGCACGCTTTGCCAAATTCCAGCCAGACGGACTTCCAGCGGAGTACGAGGTAAAACAAGTTCTTCGTCCGGCTGCAGGCTATCCTCCGGTGCCGGAAGGGACCGACGGTCGACTTTACCGTTCGTCGTCAGCGGGAGCCTCTCCAACTGGATCAGGTATGCCGGGATCATATAGGACGGCAGTTCCCGGGAAAGTATACTCTTCAACTCGACTGTCGAAAGTTCGCAATCCGCTTCATAATAGGCGCAAAGCTGCTTCTCACCCGTGCCATGCTCCCGCGCGAGTACTGTCGTTTTCCGAATTCCCTTTACTTTCTGAAGCTGAGCCTCGATCTCGCCCAGCTCTATGCGGAAGCCGCGAATTTTCACTTGATCGTCCGTCCGTCCCACGTATTCGATCGTGCCGTCCGGCAGCCATTTTGCCAAATCACCTGTTCGGTACATGCGCTCTCCTGGCATAAACGGATTCTTCACAAATTTCTCTGCTGTCAGCTCTGGCCGATTATTGTAGCCCCGTACCAAGCCTTCTCCGCCGACACAAAGCTCCCCAACCACACCAATCGGTAGCAGCTTGTTCCGACGATCGACGATATACACCGTTGTATTGCTGATCGGACGCCCAATGGGTACGGTCGCTGCGGACTCATCAACGAAGTCAACCGGAAGATACGTAGTATAAACCGTGCTTTCCGTGGGGCCGTACATATGGATGAGTCTGCCTGGTCCGATATGGGCAAGCGCTTTACGCACATGGCCGACCGACACACGCTCTCCTCCAAACAATATCGCCCGGACATTCCGCAAGCAGTCGGCGTTCACATCCACAAGAACGTTGAAAAAGGCTGTCGTTATAAACATGACTGAGATGCGCTCTTGTTGGATAATAGACGCCAGCCAGCCGATCTCTAGCAAAGCCTCGCGAGGGACTAGCACTAATCGCGCCCCGTTGGTCAAAGCACCGTAAATATCGAAAATCGCTCCATCGAACGAATAGCTTGAGAGCTGGAGTACATGATCCCGGTCGGTGATATTAATGTAATTCGTACTTTGTACGACCCTTACGATGTTACGGTGCGAGACAAGGTTCCCTTTCGGTTTGCCCGTTGTACCTGATGTATAGATGACGCAGGCGAGATCTGTCGCTTCAATATCCAAATTCAGATTTGTGTCATGCTCATGATAGGAGGTCTCGTCATCCAGTAAGATCAAAGTGCCTGAATCCACTAGACGTTCACATAAATGACTCTGGGTCAACATAACCTGTACTCCCGAATCCTCAATCAAGAATCGAATACGCTCCTCAGGATATTCCGGGTCAACCGGTACGTAACCCGCTCCGGCCTTTTGTACTGCCAGCATACCAATCACCATTTCAATGGAACGCTCAGCCATAATAGCAACAAGATGGCCTTTGGATATGCCGTGGCTACGCAAGGTACGGGCAAGGCGGTTGACACGTCTATTCAGCTCACGATAGTTCAGATCTTGCCCATTCAAGAAGATCGCTACTGCATCTGGAATGCGATCCACTTGCTCTTCAAACAATTGAACGAGCGTTTTTGCACGTGGAAATTCCCTAGAGGTGTCGTTAAAGCGTCCGAGAAGTTCCGCCTTTTCAGCCTCTGTCACAAGTTCCAGCTCGGCCACCGTAATTTCTGGGTTATCCGTCACCTGCTCCAGCAGATGCACGAGGTGCCCCTTTAGCCGCTCGATGCTATCTTTATCGAATACTTCGGCGTTATAGTCAAACCGGATTTCGATCTCGGCTCCCGGCACCACGGTCACATTGAAGTTATAGTTGGTCTGTTCTTCCATCTGAACGTCCGTGATCGTCAGGTAGCCGTGCTTCTGATCGCCCGCTTGCTCCATCTGCTCGTCCACCGGATAATTCTCAAAAGCAATGATGTGGTTAATCAGGTTCTGCTTCTGTACGCTACGGGCTTGAATTTCATACAAGGGATAGTAATCGTAGCGCCCCGAATCCAGTGCCCTTTCTTGGAGCTTCACCATCAGATCCGAGAACAAGGTGTCCGCATCACTTGTGACGCGGATCGGCACGGTATTGATGAACAGCCCGATCATCGACTCAATGCCTGGAATTTCAGCAGGTCTCCCAGCCACAACGCTGCCGAATACGGCATCGTTTGTCCCGTTATATTTTTGCAACATCACGCCCCAAGCAGCTTGGAGCAACGTATTGACCGTAACCGCTCTCTCTTTCGCCACCCGATCCATCCGTTCACTCAAGTCCTTGCCAAGCTCTGCAGTGACATGATCAGCAATGAACCTGCTGTCCAGTACAGCTTCTTGTTGACCCGGAAGTACAATCTGCCCTTCATAACCTTCCAGGAATGTTGTCCAATAGTCTTGTGCCGCCTGATCATCCTGTTTATCCAACCACTCGATATAAGCACCATATTCCGAACCCGTATCTCTAGCAATCTCTTTGCCGGATGCCAAAGCTGAATATGTCTCAAACAACTCCTGCGTCAGCTGCGGCAGACACCAACCGTCCATCAGAATATGTTGAAAACTCCACAGCACATGATAGCTTTGTTTGGCAGTACGCAGAATCGTAACCCGAACAAGCGCATCACACTCCATGTCGAAGCCACGTAACTTGTCATCCTCAGCCCTCTTATCCAAAACCGCTTGTTTCTCGTCCGCCTGCAAATGAAGCAGCTCTTCATATTCAAATGCGACGGGCTTGTCACGGTATATGATTTGCAATGGCTCACCCGCAGGACCTTTCACAAAATTCGCCCGCAGCACCAGATGACGTTTCGCAAGCTCTGTCCAACTCTTCTCGAATAACTTGACATCAAGTGCTCCATGCATCGTAAAGCGCGTCTGCTCGAAGTAAGCACCCGTTTTCCGATCAAGTGCACTGTGGAACCACATCCCCTTCTGCATCGGCGTAAGCGAGTAAATATTTTCAATTTCCCCAAGATGGTTTGAACGCTGGACGATTTGCTCCAATTCAGTAATGGTCAAGCCTTTATACTGCAGATCACTCGGCGTCAATTCGATATTATCTTTACCTGCGCAGTGGGTAATGAGTTCTCGGAGACTTTGCTCAAGGTACCGGCCGAAGGCTTCCATCGTTTCCTTGCGATACTGCTTGCGGCTATAGCTGAGATCGAGCGATAAAGCACCGTCAAGCACCATACCATTGATATCCAGCACAAAGCTTCGGGCTTGCCGATCGCTGGCCGGGCTACCGCTGGAATAAGTAGATATGCCAATCTCATCTTGGTGGACCTCATCGTCGAACTGACCGAGATAGTTAAAATTAATTTCTGGCTCTGCGCCCCAACCCATGCCATCCTCCGATTTGGAGAGATAACGGCATACGCCGTACCCAATCCCCTTGTTCGGAATGCGGCGTAAGCTTTCTTTAACCTGTTTAATCTGATATGCCAAATTTCGGTCTGTTTCTGGTTCCAGGACAACCGGAAACTTCGTTGTAAACCAGCCGACTGTTCGTGTAATGTCAATTTCCGTTCCGATCGATTCGCGTCCATGTCCCTCGAGATTGATCCGCACCCTTTCGTGTCCCGTCCATTGGCGAACAGCTATGCCGAGTGCTGTGATCAAAATATCGTTCATGTCGGTGTTATAGGCTCGGTGAACCTGCTTCAGCAACTGATCTGTTTCTTCGGGGGTCAAACGAACGAATAGTGATACGCTGTCCTGCTGCGTTGTAACGCCCGTCTCCATATCCTTCGGTATAGCCGGAACCTCAATCTGTTCCACGGCCTGCCAATATAATCGTTCTTTCGCCAGCTCCGGGCTTTCTGCGTAAGCGACCAGCTGCTCGGACCAAGTACGGTAGGCATCTGTCTTCGCCGGGAAACGAATATCCTCGCTTTTCCCAGCCTGCTCGTAACCGAGCGCGAAATCCTCCATCAAAATACGCCATGACACACCATCCACCACGGCATGATGAACAGCGAGCAGCAAATGATCGCCGTCCGCACATTGAAACAGACCTGCCTTCACGAGAGGTCCGTTCCCCAGATCAATGCCTGCTTGAATGTCCGTTGCCTTCGCTTCCACAACCTGCTCGATATTCTTCGTATCCTTGAAGTCGAATACCTCCAGTGTGAATAGCCCACCTTCTTGAATCGCGCGAATCCGAGCTCTAATCCCTTGTTCCGTTTGATAAAATACCATCCGCAAAGCATCATGATGCTCAACCAGCTTTTGCAGTACATGTCTTACAGCTTCTTCATCGAAGCGTTCCTTCCGGTACAGCATCACCGACTGATTGAAATGGTGTGAATCCACAAAGGAGCTCTCGAAAAACCAATGCTGAATTGGTGTCAGCACTGTATCTCCTGTTATTTCGCTTTGATCAATGAAACGTCCAACCGGTTTCACATGCAGGCTGAGCTGTGAGATCGTCGGATATTTAAACAAATCCCGGATTTCCAGCTTGTACCCGGCTTGATGAAGCCGCGAAGAGACTTGAATGGACTTGATCGAATCTCCACCAAGCTCGAAGAAATGATCCGTTACCCCAACTCGATCAGCATTCAATACTGCCTGCCAAACTTCAGCAAGTGTCTGCTCCGTTTCATTACGGGGAGCTACGTACACGCTGCCAGTCAGCGCGTTTCCTTCCGAGGCAGGCAAAGCCTTGCGATCAATTTTGCCGTTCGGCGTCAGCGGCATCCGTGGAAGCTGAACAAAATGCGCCGGAATCATATAGGATGGCAACTTTTGTGCCAATGCGCTTCTAATTTCACTCAGCGTAAGCGGATAGCTCGCGACCAGATAAGCGCACAGTTCTTGACCGCTTTTACCTTCCTGCGCAACTACAATCGTTTCCTGCACAGACTTGATTTTGCGAAGTTGCTCTTCAATCTCACCGATTTCAATCCGGAACCCACGAATTTTTACCTGATGGTCAATCCGTCCCAAGTACTCCATATTTCCGTCTGGCAACCAGCGAGCGAGATCTCCCGTCCGGTAAAGGCGTTCTCCTGGGGCAAACGGATGTTCCACAAATTTTTCGGCTGTAAGCTCTGGCTGATTCAAGTAACCTCTCGCAAGTCCCACGCCTGCCACACACAACTCGCCTTCAACTCCAGGGGGGACAAGCTTCAGATGAGCATCCATAATAAAAATCTGGTGATTGGCCAGCGGTCGTCCGATCGGAATCACTTTATGATCCTGCTGCTCCTCATTAGCATCCCAAAGCATTGTTACAATGGAAGCTTCCGTAGGACCATACGCATTAAAATAGTGGACCTTCGTTTTCCACTGCTGCACGAATTCAGCCGATACCGCCGAGCCTCCCGTTATAAGTTTCGTCAAGCTTGGAAGGCGATCCGGGTCCAAATATGCGCTATACGTCGGAGGCAAAATAGCTGCCGTGATTGCATGCTCGTTCATATAACGCTCAAACAGGCGAGTGTCAAGAATGGTCTCGGCCGTTGGAATGTACAAAGTCGCACCAAAATAGAGCGCTTTGAACATTTCCCAGCAGGAA
Source organism: Paenibacillus sp. JJ-100 (assembly GCF_948329825.1). GTDB lineage: Bacteria > Bacillota > Bacilli > Paenibacillales > Paenibacillaceae > Paenibacillus. Next base: position 16,675 of record NZ_CAOJCM010000017.1, on the reverse strand, counting down.
GCATCGAATGACAGGCTGGCAAATTGAACAATTCGATCATGCTCCGTAATCCCTAGACTGTCTGCGAACATTAACTTCAAGCTCACCAAACCTCGATGCTCCAGCATGACCCCTTTGGGTTTGCCCGTCGTACCTGACGTATAGATGACATAAGCAAGGTCATTCGGGCCACTAACCCGCTCTAGGTTCGAATTATCATCGCTATAGGATTGCTCTTCATCCAGCGCCAATACTGTCCCATGGAAAGGGACCTGCTGTATCAAATCATTTTGGGTCAGCAGCAGCTGCGCGTTCGAGTTCTCGAGAATGTAGCTGATGCGCTCTTCCGGGTATTCCGGATCGATGGGTACATAAGCACCGCCAGCCTTGAGCACTGCCAGAATGCCAATGATCGTCTCCAGCGATCTTCTGACCATCAAGCCGACGAGCTGATTGGGCAACACGCCTTTGGATCGTAACGTTCGCGCCAGCTGGTTCGCCCGCTCGTTCAGCTCCCCGTAGGTAAGCTTCTGCCCCTCAAAAACAACTGCCGTCGCTTGGGGCACCCGCTGCACCTGCTCCTCCACAAGCTCATGAATCGTCCGATCATGGGCATATTGCTTCTCGGTATCATTGAAACGATGCAGTAATTGAAATTTCTCCTCTTCAGACAGCATATCAATCTCTACGATCTCGAGCTCCAATTCGTGAAGTCCCACCGTTAGCAGACGACTTAGATGACCAATAATCCTACTCATGAATTCGGGATCATATAGTTGCTCGTTATAAGAGAGCGCTAGTTGTACAGCACCATCTGCTAAACTAAATTCAAAGAAACAATCCGTCACCACGTGTTGTCCGATTCCATCCAGGTGAAGCTCTTTCAGGGATACTAGCGTGTGTATAACGGGTGCACCGTCTGTATATTGCAGATCCAGCTTCTCTGTCATTTTCAAGAACGGGATATGTTGATACTGGATCGCTTCAGGGAGTGAAGTCCTTAGTTCACTCAGAAGTGTTTTAAAGGTGGCACCCGCCGGGAGCGAGTTTTTTAAGATGACTGTATGATTAACGGAACGACGCTTCTCCGTCTTTTTCCGTACAACCGGCATACCCACCAGAATATTAGAAGAACCGGCATATTTATATAGGAGCGATTGAACACCAGCGAGCAAGATCATAAAAGCAGGTAACGGAGCTCCCTTGCTCATTTGTAAGACACGCTGCGCCGCTTTCTCTGAAAGCGAACCATGGACAGTCTTCATTATGGGTGCCAACGAGCTTGGTGCTTTGCTGTAAGGCAGCCGGGTCAGAGTATAATCATCACTACCGAGTTTATCGTTCCAAAATAACGTTTCTTTTTCAAAAGCCACCTGGATCGTTCCCCTCTCTTCATCGGTAAAAGCAATCCGGTAGAGCATATACCGTAGTAACGCTCCCCGCCTTTTCGAAATGTGACAATGTATTAATGACTGCTTGCACAAAATCGCAGCTTTGCTCTTTCGTCTGAACCCATTCGGGCGATCTCTGCCTAGCAGTTGACCTTAAAACTCTCATATAGTTTTTTTGTGCACTACAAGTGATATGACTTCTGGTTCCATGCTTCGACATACTTTCTCTAGATAGAAGCCGAAGCTGGATTAAGGTTTAATATTGTGGATCGGAATTGGTTGTGGGGGTGACAAGGGAAGTTGCTCCCATTGTTGTAAGATGTTCTGTAGCATTCGAGTAGGCCAGTATAAAATCAGCCGCTCCATCTTCGGTTTTGCACCGAAGCTGCCTTGGTTGGCGAAGCCTATGTTAAGGGGTAACGATACGCGATACGCTCTATGTACAACTTGTTTATTCCCCCGCAGCCCTAATCTGGATTAGTTAAGATTTGGCTGCGGGGTAGTCATCTTTTGCTGGAAATAGGTTTGACCATGGACTTTCGTAAAACTTAAAGAAAGAGCACCTCAGATCTGCGTTGATCTCCCTAGGCTACCATAAGGTTAAGGTACCGCAATCGCAATTTCGATTAGCTTGTGAGAAACCTTCCTGTAAGGTAAAAATGTAATCGTGACATCAGCTTGGTGCGATCCCACAACTTCTACATTTCCTGCCGGGTGGATGCCCGCTTAACCAAGTCTAGGTTGTGACCAGCAAACTTTCAGTCTCCTGAGCGATCACCTGCTGAATACTAGACTTGATAATATCGCAGCCGGCAACCAGATTTTCCATGGAGACGGTCAACGGAGGCATGATCTTCAGCACAAGGTCTCCTCTGCCAGCTCTTTCAATAATAAGCCCATTCTCGAAGCTGATCTCTGTCATCTGCTTCGCTCCGGCTTCATTCGTAATACCCGATACATCAATGCCCCAGATCAAGCCGAGTCCTCTGATGGCGATCGATGGATGCAAAGGCTGGATTTCTTTCTCAAGGAAGGATCGTACAAATTCTTCCTTTTGCTTCACTTGGGTTTCCAAGGCGATGTTATCCCGGAATTCAAGAGCAGCTTTGGCAGCCACAAAAGCAAGCTGGTTACCACGGAAAGTACCATTGTGCTCGCCTGGCGCCCAGAGATCCAGTTCAGGCTTTAGGAGCAGAAGTGACATAGGCAGGCCGTACCCACTGATCGACTTCGATAGAGTAACAAGATCCGGCTCGATCCCTGCACGTTCGAAGGAGAAGAATTCCCCTGTACGACCACAGCCGACTTGAATCTCATCGGTAATAAGCAGGATATCGTGCTTGCGGCATAGCTGCTGCAAGCCTTGAAGCCAATGCGCATCAGCGACATGAATTCCGCCTTCGGCTTGTACCGTTTCAAGTAGGATGGCAGCCGGCTTGTCAATTCCAGAGTGTGAATCATTCAGGATATTCTCAATATAGCCGAGTGTATCCATTTCTGCGAAAGCCCCACTCGGGTGCGGCATAAATGTAACTCCGTCCAGAGGAAGCCCGGCCCCTTCCCTCATGGATTTGGAGCTTGTTGCCGACAAGCTGCCGAGAGACATACCATGGAATCCACCCATAAATGCAAATATCCCGGTTCTCTTCTTCGCCTTGCGTGCCAGCTTCAGAGCTGCTTCCACTGCGTTCGTCCCCGTCGGGCCACAGAACTGAAGTTTGTAATTCAACTTTTTAGGTTCCAGAATCCGCTCCGAGAAGGTCTGGATGAACTCACGCTTGGCCATCGTATACATATCCAGACCATGCATAATTCGGTCGGAGGTCAAGTAATCGAGAATACGATCCTTGATATAATCGTTGTTATGACCATAATTTAGTGCACCAGCACCAGCAAAAAAATCAATATATGCTCTTCCGTTCTCAGAATATAACAAGTCTTCCTTGGCCCGGTCGAATACCACCGGAAAGCTTCTGCAGTAAGATCTTACGTTGGATTCCAGCTTTTCAAAAATGCTCATGCGCTTCATCCTCCATCGGAATTGGGATAAGGTTAGCTTCATTCTTTCTCAACCTGTTGACTTCATCGAGCAACACATTCTCGGCTGTCATTTTCCACAATTGTCGGTCAAATCGCATGCAGGCTTGCTGGGTAGCCAGTGGATTAGTATCTCACACTTAGCTTAGGTATGTATTAAAACCCTCCAATTCAATTTTTTAGTATAATTGGAAAGTCGACCTAGGTAGAATTATATCAAAATTCTATAGATTGTATAGTAATTTTTGGTTAAATTAGTTCTACGGAACATTAAATGTTAACATTTGGCGCAAAGATGAGTGAATAAAGAGGAAATATCATGCTTATTTTCACTAAAGAGAGAATTTCTATACGTTTCGGCAACCTAGAGGCAATGGCATATATGGTATATATTCCCTTTACATATTCTCTCTCGGAGCTCCGAATCCTTGCTCTTTACAATTATTTAACATGACGTTCTGATGATGTCATACGAAGTGTGAGACCTTTGTCTGTACAAATATCAACTTGGTTGAACTCTATTCCTCCTCAGCTCGTGTTGTTAAGTATTATCGAAAAATAAAAAAAAGGACACTCCCGCTACTTCGTTTGCGTGCGTCCTGATCAGAGGTGGTGAATGGCTATTTACTTCATAATTAATGTCATTCTGTATTGATATCATATGTATATTCTTTTTTAAAACATAAAAAAAGGAGCCCCGCATCACTCTCTCGGGCTCCTTTTTTATGTTAATCATTCAACTTTTCCATTCAACTTTTGTTTCAATTCACAATCTACTAATACTGGGATAAAATTAAAATTTTAATTATTTCAAATCCAAACCTTTTACTCTACTGTTACACTTTTCGCCAAGTTACGTGGTTTATCGACATCGTGACCCAGAGCCAAGGATGCATAATAAGCCAGCAATTGCAGAGCAACAACAGACAGAGCAGGGCTAAGCAATGGCAGCGTCTTAGGTATCGCAAATGCTTGGTCAACGGATTTCAGCAAAGGAGCTACATGCTCTTCGTACGTGATCGCCAGTACGTCTGCACCACGTGCTTTCACCTCTTTAATATTACTTACCGTTTTCTCCAACACGTTTTCTTGTGTTGCCAGAGCAATGACTGGAATACCCTCTTCGATCAACGCAAGTGTACCATGTTTCAGCTCACCTGCAGCATATGCCTCAGAGTGGATATAAGAGATCTCTTTCAGTTTCAGCGATCCTTCTTGAGCTACCGCATAATCCAAACCACGGCCAATGAAGAAAAGATGTTGATGTTTGGAAATCTGCTCTGCATATCCTTTAATTGCATCTGCTTGTTCCAGCATGGATTCCACTTGCTCAGGCAGTGCTTGCATTGCTGCCAAAGTGTAGGAGATCTCTTCTGGAGTTTGTGTACCACGAACTTGGGCAAGGTACAGACCAAGCAGATAGAATGCAATCAACTGGGAAGTGTACGCTTTAGTAGAAGCTACCGCGATTTCAGGACCAGCCAATGTGGCAATCACGTCGTCTGCGTCACGTGCAATCGAGCTACCTACAACGTTAGTAATTGCCAATACATGTGCCCCGTTAGATTGTGCTTCACGCAGTGCTGCCAGTGTATCTGCTGTTTCACCGGATTGGCTCACTACGATTACAAGTGTGTCCTTGTTTACAATCGGAGAACGGTAACGATATTCTGAAGCAACATCTGTTTCAACCGGAATACGCACCATTTGCTCAATTACCGTACGTCCAACCAGACCTGCATGGTATGCCGTACCGCATGCAATAATCTGAACGTTACGAATATTTTTAATTTGCTCTTCCGTCATTTTGAGCTCAGGAAGTTGAACTTTTTTACCTTCATTGTCGATACGTCCCAGCATCGTATCACGATATGCCTTTGGTTGCTCATGAATTTCTTTCAGCATGAAATGCTCAAATCCGCCTTTTTCTGCGGTTACCGCATCCCAATCGACATGAATCATTTCCCGAGAAATAAAATTGCCCTCAATCGTCATCAATTCGACAGCATCATGTGTCAACACAGCCATCTCACCGTCATTCAGAATGTACACATTACGTGTATATTCCAAAATCGCAGGAATATCAGATCCAATGAAGTTCTCCCCTTCACCAATACCGATAATCAGAGGACTTGCTTGACGCACAGCAACAAGCTTCTCAGGCTCATACTCCGTCAATACTCCCAGCGCGAACGCCCCACGCATAAGCGTGATCACTTTTTGTACGGCTTTAACGATATCGCCATCGTATTCACGTGCAATCAGGTGTGAGATCACTTCAGTATCCGTTTCGGAAGTGAACGTGTGACCTTGAGAGATAAGCTCATCTTTCAGCTCCAGATAGTTCTCGATAATACCGTTGTGAACTACAGAGAACTTTTGGCTCTCATCCGTATGTGGGTGGGAGTTCTCATCCGATGGTTTACCATGCGTAGCCCAACGTGTATGTCCGATTCCGGCATTACCTACCAAAGGTGTACCTTCCAGCTTTGCTTCAAGATTCGCCAAACGTCCAAGAGCTTTCGTAATTTGCAGACCTTGTGGTGTAAATACAGCGATACCTGCAGAGTCATAACCACGATACTCGAGTTTCTTCAGTCCTTCGATCAATACCGATTGAGTGTTCTTATTACCAATATATCCAACAATACCGCACATAGTTTAGTTTCCTCCGTTTGTATATGAATACTGTGTCGGGAAGAGAAACAGGCAGCTATGGACGTGTTGGAAAATGATAGATTGCTTAACGTATCATGAATATCATTTTCTATTCAATTTTCAATGATCAGAGTGGCCTTCAGCCATCCCGCTGTAATCATGCTCTATTACGATTGCAATCATGAATGTACATCATTTTCCCGTCCGGGCACTGTTTATGCTCTACACGCACATTCATTTTTAGTTTTAATTCTACTCCTGCACCCATCGGTACGTTGTGTGGACAGTTACCCATCCATTTTCCGCAATCCGATTCACGGCTCTGGTGCATCACCGGGAGGTCCCCGCCGAACAATCCGAACACCTCCACCTCGTCAGCTTGATTGCCGTCCATGTTGATCATGTCTACTCATTAGCAAAGAGACATAAACAACATGCGCCCCGCGCAACTCCAAGCTCTGGCGCTTGTGTAACTGTAACCTTACAACCCTCACTTTCTATATCTGAATAACGACTCCACTCATTATATGCACCTCGAGTCCATTTTGCAATGGAGCAAAGTACCTGTAACAATTTCAGCATATTTACCCACGCTCCCGACCAGATAATCAGACCGATGGTCTTATCCGGCCAGGACGTAGGAACAATACATCTTTGTTAACATTTAATATCAAATCAACCTCTGTATATCCATATGCTAAGAAATCAATCTTGTGAAAATTCACGCTTATGCCGCATTAGAACAGGCCTTTTTACTAAGCTAAACCAGTTCTTTTTGCACAACATCTGCAATCTGGGATACAAACTGCTCCAGTTCATCCTTATCTGGGCCTTCCGCCATAACGCGGATCAAGGACTCCGTACCCGATGCACGAACCAGCACACGACCGTTATCCCCCAGCTTTTCTTCTACCTCAGCAATGGCTTCACTGATCGCAACATTTCCTTCATATTTACTCTTGTCTTCAACACGGACATTTACCAGTACTTGAGGGTACTGTGTCATGATCGCTTTCAGCTCACTGAGCTTTTTACCTGATGCTTTCAACGTATCTACCAACTGAATCGCTGTCAGCATACCATCACCAGTAGTATTATAATCCAGGAAAATAACGTGACCTGACTGCTCGCCGCCCAGGTTATATCCGCCACGACGCATTTCTTCCATCACGTAGCGATCCCCTACAGCTGTTTTTGCCGTTTTGAGAGCAAGCTTTTCTGTTGCTTTATAGAAACCGATGTTACTCATTACCGTAGAGACCACAGTACTGTCTTTCAGCTTGCCTGCGCGATTCATCGCATCACCACAAATGCACAGGATGAAGTCTCCGTCCACTTCAGCTCCCGTTTCATCAATAGCAATCAGGCGATCCGCATCCCCGTCAAAAGCAAGTCCAAGATCCGCTTGATGTTTGAGGACCTCTTGTTTCAGGTGTTCTGGATGCGTCGAACCACATTGCTCGTTAATGTTGAGACCATTCGGTTCTGCACCAATAGCAATGACTTCTGCACCAAGTTCACTAAACAATTTTGGCGCCAGCTCATAAGCCGCCCCATTGGCACAGTCAAGTACAACTTTGAGGCCTGAGAACGATTCGGATACGGTGGTCTTCAGGTAGTCCAGATAACGATAACGAGATTCTTCATCCATCATCACAGTTCCAAGACCTGCACCAACAGGGCGTGGAAGCTCATCTTTTCCAGCATCCATCAACTCTTCAATCCGGTTCTCTGTTTCATCCGACAGCTTGAAGCCGTCTCCACCGAAAAACTTAATCCCATTGTCCTCTACAGGATTGTGGGAAGCTGAGATCATTACACCTGCATCGGCTTTGAGCAGACGAGTAATGTAAGCAACACCCGGGGTAGACACAACTCCAAGACGAATGACATCTGCACCAATAGACAAAAGTCCTGCAACAAGCGCTGATTCCAACATAAGTCCAGAAATCCGTGTATCCATACCAATGACTACCTTCGGTCTTTCTACACCGCCTGCAAGCACATATCCGCCACATCGTCCTATGCTGTATGCTAGCTCCGCTGTTAACTCTTTGTTGGCAACTCCTCTAACACCGTCTGTACCAAAATATTTACCCATGATCTAACTCCTTCTATATGCATCATATATAAGCGCATCAATATAATTTTTTGAATATGATTGAAAATAAATATTACGGATTGGAGCCTGATTTACTGCCATTATTACTAGTATTAAAATTATTGTTTACACTGCCACGATTTGTTGGTACATTCCCCTGCTGACTCTGATCCTGATGTTCCGTATTCGATTCATCTTGCTCTTCCACAGGATCTGTGCCTGGCTGTCCATTTTCCACTTCTGCCGGTGATGGATCTGGAGTAGTCTGATTATCTTCATTCGTATTTTGCTCTGGCGGAGCAGTTGTCTCTTCGGCCTTTTCGCTAATTCTTACTGTACTGCTCAAATCATTAGACGCCTCATCCAGCTTAGCGAACCTGGGCAACTCAGCTTCCAGTTTGATTTCATGCGTCCCTGCACCAAGACCTTTAAGATTGCCTGTAAGTTTAATGTCACCGACATTTAAATCTTCAAGCATAATACGAGAGCCAGTTAGTGTAATGTTCAAACCTCCACTTTTTGGAGTAACCAGCTCACCTTCAAGCCCATTTCCTAAGCCAACCAAATTAATCGGCACGTTAGGAAAAACTTTGGTTGTGGTCTCGACTTCATCATAAGGAGACACAGTTACTTTAATTTGAATCGAACTAGGCTCGATTTTCTCAGAACCTGAAGGCGGCGTCAAGTCTACGTCAACGGTCGACGTACCGGCCTGAGTAAACTGTGTAAGATCAAGGGTAGCTTGGTCGTAGGACTGTATACCCGCTAGTACTCCCTGACTCCCATAAATCGAGACCTCTTTCACGTTTGGCTCGACGGTGGAGAGTACCAGTCCCTCTGGCAGTTGTCCTAAATATTTGATCCTCAAGGGCACTTTTGTATAGGGCTGATTGACTGGAACACGAACTTCTACGGTTTGTGGAGACAGTATTGCATTCTCAATCACTTTACCCTCAGCATCATATGCCTGTAGTTTCACTTTTTTCTGAATTACATCTTCCTTCGCATCTGTCACGCTCACACTGCCCTGAACACTCGCCACAGCGTCAAGCTGGCCTTCAGGCAAAGTTACCTTAACCAGAGACGAAGGTGCCACAACGGGCGTTCCAGCCGTATATCCTGCCGAAGGCTCTCCTTCGGGTACAATATTCACGTTAAAGGATTTGGTGCCCAATTTTTCTACATTCACAGTAACCATGGAAGGTTCCATACTCACCACTTCAACTCCAGAAGGCAGATCGGGTACAAGTGGTAACGTGTTTGAACCATCCTTAACCTGGCTCAAATCGACCAGTACCTTATAATCATCATTTGTGAAAATGGAAGTTAACATTGAGCGCTGTCCCTTGATCTGCAGCCTCACCTCATCTATGCTAAGAGACGTCAGAACATACGTGTTACTATCCAGTCCATACGGCTGAACAGGCACAGTACGCTCTACGACTTTGCTCGATATGCCTGTTGTAATTGTTGGTGTTGTTGGCACTTCATCCAGATGAATCATAAACCAGAGAAGCAAGCTTACGGCTAGCGCAAGTATTTTGGCAAACGTATTATTATTGAACCATTTATCCATTTTTACGTCCCCCCTTCCGTTTCCAGAAGGTTGACCATGCATTCTTTTTGCTCAGATTGGAGGTTGGACGCAATTCCTCATACAACTTGGCGATCAGGGACTCTTCGTTGATATCACGAACCACCTGTCCGTTCATCGCCAGAGATACTTGTCCCGTCTCCTCCGAAACAACCAGACAGATTGCATCGGCCACCTCAGTTATTCCGATTGCCGCCCGATGACGTGTCCCTAATTCTTTGCTGATAAATGGATTCTCGGATAATGGTAGATAACAAGCAGCTGCAGATATTTGTTTCCCTTGGATAATAACGGCGCCATCATGAAGCGGTGTGTTTGGAATAAAAATGTTAATCATCAACTCTGAGCTAACAAGAGATTGCATTTTGATTCCTGATTCCGTGTAGTCATTCAACCCTGTTTCGCGTTCAAAGACGACGAGCGCACCAATTTTACGTCGGGATAAATAATTAACGGACTTAATAATTTCACCAATTAACGTTGTTAATTCTTCATCACTCGCGGCAGCTGAACGCCCGAATAACTTGCCTCGACCCAGTTGCTCCAGACCACGGCGAAGTTCAGGCTGGAAGATTATAAACACAGCAACGACTCCGAAAGTAAACATTTGGTTCATCAGCCATTTGAGTGTATACAAGTTTAGCCATGTGCTTAAAGCCCAGATCAACACAAGGAAAAGAATTCCTTTCAAAAGCTGAACCGCACGTGTACCGCGCACAAGCAAAATCAGTTTGTACATAATATAGGTAACGATCAATATATCGATAACGTCCTTAATGGACTCTTTCCACGTTAAGTCAGCAAAATAATTCATAAGCCAGCCCCCGCTATCCCCATTGATGAGTAAACCATGATCTCATATTAACCATTCAGGATTTTAGTAATCCCTTCTACGAATGTACATAAAGTTTATCTATATGTAGTATGTTCTCTTTACTATCTAGGTTATAACGTTACCGCTCAGGTTGCAAGTTACTCCAGTCACAAACTTCGCATAAGTTCATTTTCACGCTTTCTATATTCAAAATCCAAAAAAAAAGAGTACCCCACGCAATTCGGAGGTACCCTGCTTGGTATATACCAGAAGTTATACCGTGATTTAGCGGTAAGCCACTTCATTTACCATATTGGTTATTTTGTACCAAAACCAGTCCAGTGCTTGGTCAATGCTTTTCACCTGACCTGAAATGTGCGCTGTTGAGGCTTGAAACAGTTGTCCGTCAATGACCGTCAGATTGCCATTCACATCACCGTATACCTGAGCGCTTCCATTCTCTATCGTAAGATCGCCAGCAACTGACTTTCCTTCAGGAATAATAACCGTGTTGCCTTGAATCACGAGCTGATCCAGACTGCTCCCTTTAACGACCAGTTCACTATTCTGATTCCAGAAATTGAAGGCGCTAAAGAGCATCACGACCAAAAAGAAGGCTGCCGCCGTCAGCGCGGGATGTCCTTTAACCCATTTAAGCCATACTTGCTGTCTCTTGGGCTGTGGCAGAGCATTCATAATTCGATTGGTCAGCTCATCCGAGGCAGACGGTGAATAGTGTTTCATGGCAAAGAGTAGCATTTCCGTCTGTTCCAACTCTTTAAAGCGCATGCGACAATCCGGACAGTTCAACAGATGACCTTTTAATTCAACCTGATGTTCCGGGGACAACGACTCATCCAAACATTCATGCATTAAAGAGACGGCCGAGTTGCAATCCATATGAGAGCCAATCCTTTCTTTAGACACTTGGTCCATGCTAACCTGTAAAAAGGAAGCATAAGACTTGCATACATTACATACGCACCCGCTTCAGATATGTTTCAAATAATTCGCCCAAAATTTCGGATGCATTTTTTTATAGTTTATACTCCAGTTTTTTGCGTAGAAAATCACGCCCCCGGTGTACTCTTGTCTTAATCGTTGTTACAGGCATACCTGTGACATCACTGATTTCTTGCAATGACAAATCCTGCAGGTATCTTAAAACCATAACAGATTTGTACTTAGCAGGTAAGCTGTCTATAGCCTCACGAATAAGAGTCTGTGTTTCTGAAAGCAGAGCTTCGGTCTCTGGTGTTCGATCATCACTGGGAAGCATAGCGTAACCGTCAGACCCTTCCTGATCGTTGATCTCGGCATCAAGGGAGAATGAAGGTTTCTTTCTACGTAACCGGTCAATACACAGATTAGTTGCAATCCGATAGATCCAGGTTGAAAACTTCTGGTTTGGATCATACTTTTCCATATTTCTAAACACACGCAAAAACGTCTCCTGAACAACGTCTTCTGCTTCATGACGATTGCTCAGCATCCGATATGCCAAATGAAATAACTTGTCTTTATATAGTTCAACGATTTCCGCAAAGGCTCTCTGGTCACCCTTAAGTACCAGTTTCACAAGCCTGTTCTCCACATTGTCCACCCTTATTCCCCCAGACATGCTGATGGGTTTTCCGTCTACTAATACCCGTCCACACTTGTAATTCACCAATCAAATCGTAAATCAACTTTGGTCAAAAATCAAGACTGTATGACAAATATCCTCCAAAAACAGTAAAAACGGGAACTCCCTAAGGAGTCCCGTTTAATCTCGCCTCCGCAAAGGTGAGATGTTTATTGATTTATCTCCTGAACCATTCAGCATGTAAATGATCCGGTTATGCATCAGCCCGTGTTACGTAATCCTGCTGCAATACCGTTGATGGTTAGCAGTACTTCTCTAAGCAATTCTGTATCATCTTCACCACGTTCTCGCATGTCTCGCAGCTCACTTAGAAGCTGTACTTGCATGTAGGATAGTGGATCAACGTATGGGTTACGTAAACGAATCGACTCCTGAATAACAGGTACATCATCCAGAATTTCAGCCTCGCCCGTAATTTTCAGGATAAGCTCTTTGGTAAGCTTGAATTCAGCTTCGATCTGACCGAAGATACGATCACGAGCCTCCTTATTGGAAGTCATGGCCGAATACTCCTTGGCTATGACGAGATCCGCTTTGGCTATCGCCATCTGTACCGTATCAATTAGTGTACGGAAAAACGGGAAGTTGCTATACATGTCTTTCAGAACGTTCAGATTTTCTTCTTTGTTCTGATAGTAGCTTTGCAACCCTGTGCCTGCCGCATACCATGCCGGAAGCAAGTAACGGCTTTGAGTCCAAGCAAATACCCATGGGATCGCACGCAAGTCCTCAAACTTATCACTATTTTTCCGCTTCGATGGACGTGAGCCAATGTTAAGCTCACCTACCTCCGGAAGTGGTGTAGATTCTTTGAAGAATGCGAAGAAGTCGGGGTCACGGAAAATGAGATCCTGATACTTCGTTAATGACACTTGTGAGATCTCCTTGATGATCTCATCCCACTTCTGCTCAGAAGCTGACTCTTGGGGTTCCAGACCGTTAAGAGCTGCTGTAATGAGTGCGGAAGTGGCCTGTTCCAGACTGCGGTAAGCAATCCCCTGGAGAGAGTAACGAGAGGAAATAACCTCGCCTTGCTCTGTAATCTTGATCCCGCCACCAATTGTATGCGGCGGTTGAGCCAGAATACTGCGGTTCAGCGGCATACCGCCGCGTCCAAGCGCACCACCACGTCCGTGGAAGAACTTCAGCTTGACGCCATGTTCATTGCCAACAGCCGTAATTGCATTCATCGCTACACGCAGTTCCCAGTTTGCAGTAACTACTCCGCCATCTTTATTACTGTCAGAGTAACCGAGCATAATTTCATGAAGCTCGTTACGCCCTTTCACACTTGCACGATACACAGGTAGATTAAACAACCTCTGCATAATATCAGATGCTGCATGAAGGTCATCAATCGTCTCAAAGAGCGGAACAGCCTGTAATGTAGAGTTGACCTCACCATCTGCTCCTTTGGAGAATAGACCAACCTCTTTGGCAAAGACCATCACTTCAAGCAAATCACTTGCCCCTTGCGTCATACTAATCAGGTAACTCGTGATGCAACTTGTACCGAACTCATTCTGCGCACGTTTAATGGTGCGGAATACATCCAGACACTCTCTAGTCCCTTCCGTGTATTGATGGTAAGGAGAAGTGAGAGGCCTTGGATCATCCAGCAAGCGAGCAAGCAGATCAATCTTTCCATCCTCTGTTAGACGTGCATAATCATCTACAATATTCATTTTAGCCAAAATTTCTGACATCGCGTTTTCATGCTCTTTGCTATGCTGACGCACATCTAAGGCTGCTGTGTGGAAACCAAACAGCTCAACCTGACGAATCATTTTGCGAACGGTTGTGTCAGCGACATAGTCAGCAAAATGGTGACGGAGACTGCGGTCAATAATTAACAAATCGTCTATCAGCTCTTGAGCATTATGATAACGATCTGGCTGACCTACTTTGTTCTCATCAAGAACGTTGTTCAATTTGGCAATCATGTAAGCCAGTTTAATGCGATAAGGCTCTTTTTCATTACGCCAAATGTCCCCTTTTTTCAAAGTAACACAGCTGCGATCCTGCTCAATTGACTGCGCCAGCTCATCCGAGATACGAATGATGTTGGTGCTGAAACTGAGGTGATCCATTAGTTCAATCATAATCCGCTGATACTCACGCAAGGCGAGCTTGCGCTGCATGAGCAGCGTCTGCCATGTTACATCTGAAGTTACCGAAGGATTTCCATCTCGGTCTCCACCAATCCAGGAACCGAAACGCAAATACGTCGGCACATGCCAATCATGGTCTGGATAATATTTATTCAAGCAGCGTTCCAACTCTTGATATACGTCTGGAAGTACATGAAACAATGTTTCATGAAAGTAATACATACCGTTACGCACTTCATCAAGTACAGTAGGTTTCCGATCACGCAGTTCGTCTGTCTGCCATAGAGTAATAACCTCATTAAGTAGCTTCTCCCGCAGCTGTTCACGTTCACGCAACGTCAGCGTAGGATTATCGAGCAGCATGACATCTTCGGAAATCCGTTTATGAATATCCAGAATAACCCGGCGCATTGCCTCGGTTGGATGAGCTGTCATGACGAGTTCCAGAGATAAATCATCCAGAATCTCTTCTACTTGGGTATGGGACAGGCCACGTTCTTTGAGGTCTTGTACTGCTTTTTCAATTGAACCTGGCTGTACAGTATCTCCCGCAGAACGCTCATAGTCCCGTTTACGCCGAATCCGATGGTTTTGTTCAGCAATATTAACTAATTGAAAATAAATAGCGAAAGCCCGAATAATTTGATGTCGATTGTCCGAGTCTAACTCCTTAATCATCGTTTTGAACTCTTCATACAGTTCCGGCAAAAACTCTGCACGCAATGATTTGCTCGTTTCACGAATCTTCTCAACGATATCAAGAAGCTCCGTGCCGCCTTGATGGACAAGAACTTCTCCCAGTATATTGCCCAGGAACCGCACGTCTCGCCGGAGCAGGTTGTTAGATTGGCTTTTGCTGGCGGTTACCATAGTTTCAGTCATGCTTATCCTCCCATCTGATCGTTCCATTCGTACACGTGTGTTTAACACCTTCATAACATCATACAATAAAATGGTACGAAAATCTTTATTTTTATACTAGAAAAAATGGGGATTATCCCCGATTTACAGCACAAAAACACGCTTTTTTATTCATTTTCTTATTCTGCTTTAATGAATGGTCATTTACTGTCACTTAAAACATTCTTAATGTACTTAACACAATTCGGACGCCTCATACCTATTCTAAAAACTTTATAATTATACAGTCAATTTGAATAGAACTGAGGTGTACATTTAGAAAATTCCGTTCTTCAGTTTCCATTCATTGATAGCAGAGTGCTCCAAAGAAACATGACCGGCAAAGCAAGCTTTTGTATACTTTACCACAGTGATGCAATAAATTAAAGATGAAATTTTAAAATTTTAACACTTATGTTCGAGTTTTTAGTATTTTTTAACCAATTATTTGCCTTTCCTTATCATTTTAGTTCCTCCATAAGTTAACACTCCTCCTGCTACATAATGTTCTTGCGAATTTGGGCAGATTACTTGGTAGTTCGTACAAAGAAAAAGGAGGAATTCACTTCATGAAAAAAGCCACAACAATTGTTGCCTCAATGCTTCTGGTTGCCGCAATGGCAGGTTCTGCTGGTGCAGAGGGTTACATGCCTAACGGTACTGACGCCAATGGTACACGTGTCCAATCGTATCAGAACAGCAATTACATGGACCGAACAAACAACAACCTGAACACGAATATGGATGGTAACTATCGTACAAACGGAAATTACCGCAACAATGGGGATTACCGGACAAAAAACGTTCGTACGAACGCAGCCACTACAGACCGTGACAACGGAACGAACTGGGGATGGCTTGGCTTGCTGGGGCTGTTAGGATTAGCCGGTATGCGTAAGAGAGCAACAGATCATCACGAGCGTTAATATAAGGATCACATTGTAAAAAGAAATCCTTCGCTACACGCTTAGTCATAACCAAGCGTAGCGTATAGAAGCTAAGACAGCCAAAACCTCTGTAGCGGCTCCGCACAGAGGTTTTGGCTCTTAGAATACATAAGTTGCGATCGACGCGCCAGATCGCCTCCTGGACACTACAGCCACATTGGAAAGCTTTCTCTTCTGACTAAAACAAAAAGCCTCTGCTATATGCAGAGACTTTGATCTTAATCCGTAAGCGGGTGATGGGAATCGAACCCACGCTATTAGCTTGGAAGGCTAAAGTTCTACCATTGAACTACACCCGCACAAAGCAAAATCGGGATGACACGATTTGAACATGCGACCCCCTGGTCCCAAACCAGGTGCTCTACCAAGCTGAGCTACATCCCGATATGAAAGGTAATATGGCGCGCCCTGAGAGATTCGAACTCCCGGCCTTTTGATTCGTAGTCAAACGCTCTATCCAGCTGAGCTAAGGGCGCAAATATTGGAGCGGAAGACGGG
>NZ_CAOJCM010000016.1 GCF_948329825.1 Paenibacillus sp. JJ-100 | reverse complement strand
GAGTTCGAATCTCTCAGGGCGCGCCATTATTTTCATAGTTTGCCGGCGTGGCGGAATGGCAGACGCGCTCGACTCAAAATCGAGTGGGAAACCGTGGAGGTTCGAGTCCTCTCGCCGGTATGTTTAACGGGATGTAGCTCAGCTTGGTAGAGCACCTGGTTTGGGACCAGGGGGTCGCATGTTCAAATCGTGTCATCCCGATTGTTTTATGCGGGTGTAGTTCAATGGTAGAACTTTAGCCTTCCAAGCTAATAGCGTGGGTTCGATTCCCATCACCCGCTTTCTAATTTAAGTAAAAGAGACACGATCTGTGTCTCTTTTTTTTGCATAGAGACAAGTTTAATCTAATCCTATATCGTGATGGATGCACCTCCTGAGTTTTAATGATCCGCCTCACTCTGCGCGAGTCTCCTGAAATTATATAAAACGCTTACAAAAATAGCTTGCTAAACAGATCAACCTGTAATACCATATCAATTAAGCGCTTAACCTTCAGGGGTAAGGCGCTTAAACTTAACTTAGATTAAGCGCTTAACCTGTAAAGGAAAGGATGACGATCAATTCATGACAACGATTCGATTAACGATGGCTCAGGCTCTGCTTCGATATCTCGATCAGCAATATATCTCGGTGGATGGAGTAGAAACCAAGTTTGTGAAAGGAATCATCGGAATATTTGGACATGGGAACGTAACAGGAATTGGAGAAGCACTAGAACGTAGCCCTGGAAGCCTGACGTATATGCAGGGAAAGAACGAACAAGGTATGGTGCATACAGCTGCAGCATACGCCAAGCAGAAGAACCGCAAACAGATCTACGCGTGCACAACGTCTATTGGCCCAGGAGCACTGAATATGATTACTGCTGCAGCGACAGCAACGGTGAATCGCATTCCGGTATTGCTTCTTCCTGGAGATAACTTTGCTACGCGAGAGCCGGATCCTGTTTTACAGCAGCTTGAAGTAGGCAGTGACTATACAATATCAGCCACAGATCCGTTCAAAGCAGTCAGCAAATACTGGGATCGCATCGTACGCCCAGAACAGTTGATGGTTGCTGTTACCAATGCCATGCGTGTGCTGACTGATCCAGCGGAGACAGGAGCGGTTACACTGGCATTGCCTCAGGACGTACAGGCCGAAGCATACGACTACCCGGAATCATTCTTTGCCCGCAAAGTACACTATCAGGATCGCCGGCCACCTGTCCCGGCAGCAATTGAACGGGCAACACAGCAGATTGCTCGTAGCAAAAAGCCGCTGCTCGTTGCAGGCGGCGGGGTGCTCTACTCTGAAGCATCCGCACAACTAATCGAGTTCGCGGAAGCCTTTGGTATTCCAATTGCCGAGACGCAAGCTGGCAAGAGTGCAGTATCTTGGGATCACCCACTGAATGTGGGAGCCATCGGGGTTACCGGTTCTCTGGCAGCCAATCGCTTGGCTAAAGAGGCAGATGTCGTGATAGGCGTGGGAACAAGATTCTCGGATTTTACCACGGCCTCGCATGCTGCTTTTCAACACCCGGAAGTGTCGTTTATCAACATCAACCTGAACAGTATGGATGCCGCGAAGTTAGGCGGGGAAGCCATTTTAGCAGATGCTCGTGAAGGGTTAGGGGCACTGCAACAAGGATTGCAAGCACAGCAGTATCAGAGTGCGTATGGTTCATCCGAAGTGGCGGATCTCCGTAATCAATGGAATGCAGAAGTGGACCGACTCTACGCTGCCGAGCATGAAGCCGGTCTGGCGCAGACAACAGCGATCGGCATAGTGAATCGCACGATTGCTCCATCTTCCGTAATTGTATGTGCGGCAGGTAGCCTGCCAGGAGATTTGCACCGTTTGTGGCGTGCAGCTGAGCCGAAGACTTATCACATGGAATATGGATTCTCTTGTATGGGGTACGAGGTCAGTGGTGCATTCGGCGCAGCACTTGCGGAACCGGAGCGTGAAGTGTATGCCATGGTGGGTGACGGCAGTTACCTGATGCTGCATTCTGAACTGGTGACAAGTTTACAGGAACAGAAGAAGATGACGATTCTTTTATTCAACAATAATGGATTCCAGTGTATTCATAATCTGCAACGTGAGCACGGCAGTGATGGATTTGGTAACGAGTTCCGTTACCGTGAACCAGAGAGTGGTCGTTTAACTGGTGAGTATATGCCTATGGATTTTGCAACTCATGCTCGCAGTATGGGGGCGAAAGCTTATCGAGCGGAAACCGCTGAGCAACTGGAGCAGGCACTTCGGGATGCCAAGAACGAAAAGGTGACGACCTTGATTGAAATTCCAGTTGTACCGGGAACCAATACGGGCGGATATGAGTCATGGTGGAATGTCGGCGTACCTGAAGTATCCGTTGAGGAAAAGGTAGTTCGTGCCCACGAGGTTATGAAGGTGAATCGCGGCAAAGCAAAACTTGTTTAAGTAAGCGATTACTTAACATTAACTTAACTTAACTTAACGTAACCTAACTTATCGTATCTTATATCTTCTAATTCTTTTATAAATACTCTTTATTTTCTTGAAGGTTTATAAAACTGAGCAACCAAAGGAGTCGTGGAACCATGAGCAAGCTGCCATTCCAGCTTGGGATTCATCCGATCAATTGGGTCGGCGAAGACGTCAAAGAACATGGGGATGATACAACATGCGCCGAGATATTGGACGATATTCAGCGTCTGGGCCTGAAGGGTACAGAGATGGGGCGCAAGTATCCAACAGATCCCGCTTCACTACGTGAGGAACTGAGCAAGCGTAACATTAGTCTGGTCTCCCAGTGGAAATCAGTACTACTCTCTGATCCGGCGTATCGCCAAGCGGAACTGGATGAATATCGAAGACATGCGGAGTTCCTACAGTCCATGGGCAGCAAGGTGATCAGCACAGCCGAGGTAGGAGGTTCACTTCATTTTGATCCAAGGCGTACACCGCATGAAAAAGAAGTGCTCAGACTCAGCGATGCCGAGTGGCATGTTCTTGCTGAGGGATTGAACCAAGCTGGAGCCATTGCTCAAGAATATGGGCTTAAGCTAACCTATCATCACCATGGGGGCACAGTTGTTGAGCAACCAGAAGAAATTGATCGTTTAATGGAGCTGACAGACCCTTCACTGGTATATCTGCTTTTTGATACAGGCCACGCCTATTATGGCGGTGCTGATCCACTTGAGGTGTTGCGCAAACATTATGACCGGATTGCCTACATCCATCTGAAGGATATTCGACCGGATGTGCTGGATCAGGCACGAGCAGAGCAGTCTGACTTCGTTGGCTGTATTCGCAGAGGTGTGTTCACGGTACCGGGGGATGGATGCATTGATTTTGGACCCATTCTGCAAGAACTCATCACTCGTGGATACAGCGGCTGGGCAATGCTCGAAGGAGAACAAGACCCTGCCATTCATAATCCGTATGAGTATGCGAAACGTTCCCTGAGCTACATGGCGTCTCTGTACTAGCGAAGATAAAGGCAATTCATAATCTAGCATTTGCATATGCAGTAAAAGAATGATTCCAGCGTTATGTTCATGAAAAAAGAATAGATATCATTTCGGATACAATCGAGAATCCACCATAGAAAGGGGATCATACGCAATGACTTACGTATCCTTTCCCGCAGGTAGGAAAAAGGATTTTACGGCCATTGGCCGCTTGTGCATCGACTTGAATGCCAATGAGATCAACCGCCCGATGGAAGAGACGATGACGTTTACCAAATACGTTGGCGGTTCTCCGGCTAATATTACAATCGGCATGTCCAGACTTGGCATGGAGACGGCGTTCATCGGCAAAATTTCAGGTGACCAGATGGGCAGATTCATTCAAAGTTATCTGGAGAAGAACGGCATCGACACCTCTAATGTGGTAACGGACAACACGGGGGCAGTAACCGGACTTGCTTTTACCGAGATTAAGAGTCCAACCGATTGTAGTATCCTGATGTACCGAGATCATGTGGCAGATCTGTTATTGCAGGCTAGTGAGGTTCAGGAGCAGCTCATTGCGGATTCCAAAGTACTGCTGATCTCAGGTACGGCCCTTGCACAGAGCCCATCCCGGGAAGCTGTTATTCAAGCCCTGACCTATGCGAAAAAACATGGCACTGTCATCGTGTTTGATCTGGACTATCGCCCATACACGTGGACTTCGGATGAAGAGACCGCCGTTTATTACAACCTCGCTGCCGAGAAATGCGATATCATCTTGGGCACACGAGAAGAGTTCGACATGATGGAGACATTCGAAAACAACCCGGATCATAGCGATCAGGTGACGGCACAGAAATGGTTTGATTTTTCAGCGAATATCGTTGTTATTAAACACGGAAAAGAAGGCTCCATCGCCTATACACGTGAAGGATTATCTCACCGGGCGAACAGTTACCCGGCTCGTGTCGTGAAAACGTTCGGCGCAGGTGATTCTTATGCTGCTGGATTCCTATACGGCTTAATGCAGGGCTGGACGATCGAGCGCAGTATGAGCTATGGAAGTGCGGCAGCTAGTATCGTCATCTCCAGCCATAGTTGCTCGGATGCGATGCCAACCGTGGAACAGGTGGATGACTATATCGAACGTTGCAATAGAGGCGAGATTATTCCGTCTTGATCCACAAAGATTCTTTTATAACAAAGTAACGCATTTGTGATCTAATTATCTGCGATGGATCGGGATGAAACGTATAGAAGTAACGCCACATAAATGAGGGGAGACAGTACACATGGGAAAAGGGACTTCAGAAGCGTCTGTAGCAGTGACGAATATACAAAACTGGATCGGGGGTACCTGGGTAACCCCATCAACGACACGAACCGAGGCGGTCGTTAACCCGGCTACGGAAGAGATTATTGCCTACGTACCGCTATCAGAACAAGCCGATGTCGATCAAGCAGTACAGACTGCACGCGAAGCATTCAAGTCCTGGAGCACTACACCAGTTCCTCGCCGTGCACGTATTCTATTCCGTTATCAGCAGCTGCTCGTCGAGCACTGGGAAGAGCTGGCCAAATTGGTGACACTGGAGAATGGTAAAAGTTACGCGGAAGCTTATGGCGAAGTACTGCGTGGTATCGAGTGCGTAGAGTTTGCGGCAGGTGCCCCTAACCTTATGATGGGTAAACAGCTTCCTGACATTGCTACAGGACTGGAATCGGGCATGTACCGTTACCCAATCGGGGTCATCGGGGGAATCACGCCGTTCAACTTCCCGATGATGGTCCCTTGCTGGATGTTCCCGCTAGCGATTGCCTGCGGTAACACATTTGTCTTGAAGCCATCCGAGCGCACTCCGCTCTTGGCTGGACGTTTGGCGGAGCTTTTCAAAGAAGCAGGGCTTCCAGACGGGGTTCTCAACATCGTTCACGGTGCACATGACGTTGTTAACGGACTGCTGGAGCACAAAGAAGTGGCTGCCATCTCCTTTGTTGGCTCACAACCGGTAGCTGAATATGTCTACAAAACTGCTTCTGCACACGGCAAACGTGTTCAAGCACTGGCTGGTGCGAAGAACCACTCCATCGTTATGCCAGATGCTGATCTGGATCTGACCGTGAAGGAGATCACAAGTGCGGCATTCGGATCAGCTGGTGAGCGCTGTATGGCTTGTTCCGTTGTTGTCGCAGTTGGTGATGTGGCAGATGCCTTGGTACAGAAGCTGGTGGAAGCAGCTGA
Source organism: Paenibacillus sp. JJ-100 (assembly GCF_948329825.1). Classification (GTDB taxonomy): domain Bacteria; phylum Bacillota; class Bacilli; order Paenibacillales; family Paenibacillaceae; genus Paenibacillus. The sequence goes on along the minus strand of NZ_CAOJCM010000016.1, from coordinate 18,657 downwards.
CCGGATTAACATCGGTAACGGTATGGACGAAGGAGTATTCTTGGGACCAGTTATCCGCGGACCTCACAAAGAGCGTACACTGGGTTACATTGAATCAGGTGAACAGGAAGGCGCAGCCTTGATTCGGGATGGACGCAAGGATCAGGCGGCAGATGGCTCCGGCTATTTTGTAGGGCCAACGGTATTTGATCATGTAGATAGCAGCATGAAAATCTGGAAAGATGAGATCTTTGCTCCGGTACTTTCGGTGGCAAGAGTAGAAACGCTGGAGGAAGCGGTAGAACTGGCGAACCGTTCAGACTTTGCTAACGGGGCATGTTTGTTCACTCGCAGCGGTGCGAATATGCGCCAGTTCCGTGAAACGATTGATGCAGGCATGTTGGGAGTCAACTTGGGTGTACCTGCACCGATGGCCTTCTTTCCATTCTCGGGCTGGAAGAAATCCTTCTACGGTGATCTGCATGCTAACGGTACGGATGGTGTGGAATTCTATACTCGCAAGAAAATGGTAACCACACGCTGGTAATTATTCAGCACACTCGTACACAGCGCGAACGCGCAATGCAGGGACTGAGCATATGCTCAGCTCCCAGCAGCAACCTTATGGAAGCAAATGGGGAGGATAACGGAATGGGCAAGGACAAAGTAAGAATTGGCATCATCGGTGCTGGACGGATCGGCAAAATCCATGCAGACAATCTGCTGCGCAACCCGCATGCCGAGATTGTAGCAATCAGTGATCTGTTTGCAGGGCCTGAACTGGAGGCATGGGCTTCCGAACGAGGTATCTCGGTTGTAACCAAAGACAGCAGCGAGCTCATTGCTATGCCAAGCATTGATGCGGTGTTAATCTGTTCTTCGACAGATACGCATGTACCATTGATTGAACAAGCGGCACAAGCGGGAAAACATATTTTCTGTGAAAAGCCGGTAAGTATGGAATTGTCACAGACTGAAGCGGCTGTAGCCGCTGTAGCAAAGGCTGGTGTGAAGCTTCAGATCGGATTCAACCGCCGCTTTGACCACAATTTCAGAAGAGTACGCTCACATGTGCTAGAAGGCACGATTGGTGACCCACATATTATCAAGATCACTTCCCGTGACCCGAGTCCGCCACCAGCGGAATATATTCGGGTGTCTGGCGGAATTTTCATGGATATGATGATTCATGATTTTGATATGGCTCGTTTTTTATCGGGCAGTGAAGTAGAGGAAGTATATGCGAAAGGCAAGGTGCTCATTAATCCGGTATTCGCCGAACATGGTGATGTGGATACAGCCATCGTGACGTTAACTTTTGCCAATGGAGCAATTGGTGTGATCGATAACAGCCGTCAGGCAGTATATGGATACGATCAGCGTGTAGAAGTTTTCGGTTCGCTGGGGAGTGCGTCGGCGGACAATGACCATCCGAATACAGCTGAGATTAGCACAGCAGCGGGACTGATGCGTGATAAACCACTACACTTCTTCCTGGAACGTTACAATGAAGCATACGTGCAGGAAACAGCTCTTTTTATCGATGCTATCATTCAGGATAAATCGGTCATCGTAGATGGTAACGACGCAGTGCAGGCAGAGCGGATCGCTTTGGCAGCCAAGATGTCCATGGAGCAGAGAAGACCTGTGAAGATGACAGAGGTTCCAGGTGCACCGCGCGAGACACAACCAGCTAATTAAGCGAAGCCAGAAAGCAAGAATGCAAGAAAGCCTGGAAGTAAGAAAGAAGATTTTTTTAAAAATGGATGAACGATGATACCGTCATATAACGATGATACCGTCATATAAAGTGAATTCAAAATTTCATGTGATATTAGATATAACGGAAGGAGTGGATAGCAATATGTCAGAACTGATTGTAAAACCGGCTGTAATCCCGGGTGAAGACGGAACGCTGTTAACCGTGACTCCGGAATCTGCTGGTTGGGAATACGTTGGATTTCAGGTGGCGAAGCTGGCAGCAGGGGAGAAGCTAAGCCGGGAGAGTCGTGACCAAGAGCTCTGTGTGGTACTTCTCAGTGGTCTAGCGAATGTGAGTACTCGAGAACATACATGGGAAAATATTGGGGAACGGATGAGTGTTTTTGAGAAAATTCCTCCGTACTCCGTCTATGTGTCCACTTCAGATCAGGTAGAGGTCACGGCACTTACCGAGCTTGAGATCGCGATCTGTGTTGCTCCAGGAAAAGGTACGCACCCTTCACGTTTGATCGCACCTGAGGATGTAGGAGTGGAAGGACGTGGTTACGGCAATCTGGAGCGTCATATCCATAACATTTTACCAGAGCAAAAGGAAGCAGACAGCCTGCTGGTCGTTGAGGTATTTACACCAGATGGTCACTGGTCGAGCTATCCGCCGCACAAACATGATCGGGATGCGCTGCCAGATGAATCGTTGCTGGAGGAAACGTATTATTTCCGTGTTCAGCCGGAGCAGGGGTTTGCTATTCAACGCATTTATACCGACGATCGATCGGTAGATGAGACCCTTGCGGTGAAAAACGGCGAAGTGGTGCTCGTGCCGAATGGGTACCATCCAGTAGGTGCTCCTCCGGGATATGAAGTCTATTATCTGAACGTGATGGCAGGTCCGACACGGACATGGAAGTTCCACAACGACCCTGATCATGAGTGGCTTTTCAAAAAGTAATTCCGTCTTCACATTGCGTAAGCTGTATTCCCCCTTCATAATAAGAAGAGAATAATTATCTATATATAATGAATTTATATATAGCACAAATGGGGAAAATTGATGAAAGCAACCATTTACGATATAGCACGTGAAGCAGGGGTGTCCATTGCTACCGTCTCGCAGGTCATTAATGGCAAAGGCAAGATCAGTGAGAAGCGTCGAGCAGAAATTATGGAGATCATGGAGCGTCTTCACTATCAACCGAGTGCCATTGCCGCTGCCTTGACGGGCAAACAGACATATACACTCGGATTACTCGTGCCGGATATATCTAACCCTTATTTTGCCGAGCTTGCCCGTGCAGTGGAAGATCGCAGCCGCCAGTTGGGATATAGCGTGGTGATCTGTAGTACAGATAACAAGGATGAGCGGGTAGAGCGATACCTGAACCTATTGCAGCAAAAAAGAGTCGACGGCATGATGATCGGAACAGGTATCGAAAATGCCGAGATCTTGTCACCGCTCTTACAGCAGTCGATACCTGTTGCGCTAATTGCACGCCATATGCCCGCATTGTCGGTGCATACGGTGACGATTGACGATAAGCTTGGCGGTTCGCTTGCCGCACAGCACCTGCTTGAACTTGGACATACTCATGTGGCTGTCTTGTCTGAGCCATTCAAAGTCAGCAGTAGCCAGGAAAGGGTACGCGGGTTCCGTGAAACGCTGACCAAGGCCGGATACGTACTTGGGCCAGATCAGATAAGAGAATCAGCTGCCGACCTGAATAGCGCCAAACAAGAGGCGCTGCGGCTGCTAAGCGGGCAGAATCGTCCTACTGGTTTGTTCTGCTGTAATGACATGCAGGCAATCGGTGCAATTCAAGCAGCCAAAGAACGTGGCCTGCGTGTTCCCGAGGACGTATCCATCATTGGTTTCGATAATACGATTCTCGCCTCAGTGACGAGCCCGCCGTTGACCACGATTGCTCAGCCGATTGAGGAGCTGGGGCGTTATGCTGTAGACATTCTTATTGAAGAATTAAAGGATAATAATAATGAGCCGAAACAGCGGATCTTGAAGCCAGAACTAGTGGTAAGAGCATCTACAGGACACAGGGGAAGTCAGTGAGATAAGAAACGATACGAAGCTTACAGTGATGTGTGCTAAAATTATATCGATTCAAACCGAAAGAAGCCGCGTACCCTTACGGGAAACGCGGCTTCTTTATGGTTAGAAATACGGTGAGGAATACGAAGGTTAGATTTTAAATTTCTTGATTTCGTCAAATAGAGTATTGGCGTGTTGATTCAACTCTTTGGAGCGTTCAGATATGGTTGTGATATAGTTGAATTGCTCTTGTGTAGAAGACGCAACCTCTTCCGTAGAAGCAGCACTTTGCTCCGACATCGCGGCGACGCTGGAGATAACTTCGGAAATTTTCCCCGCATTATTATCGAGTTCAGCAGTCGCTGTAGACACATGCCTTACCTGAAGGTCAATGCCTTCAATGGATTGTTTGATCCGTGCGAATACATTTCGCATTTCGTGAACGGAGGTCACTTGTTGCTGAATGGCCTTTTCCGCAGAGGTTACTTCATTAACGCTTTGTTCACTTGCAGCCTGAATCTCATCAAGCAAAACAATAATGTCTTCCACAGATTGTGAAGATTGCTCAGCCAATTTACGTACTTCTGTAGCGACAACAGCGAATCCATTACCGTGAACCCCTGCTCTGGCAGCTTCAATGGAGGCATTCAGTGCAAGCAGGTTGGTCTGTGCTGAAATATTATGAATCATGCTGGCGATACTCTCAATTTTTCGAGATTTATCTGCCAGTAGATCAATGGCTTCACCCACTCTGTCAATCGAATTACGATTGTCTTCGGCAAGTTCCACCTGCGTATCAACAGATTGCAAACCTGCTGACATTGCTTCGGTTACTTCCTCCATCATCATGACAGACTGCTCTAGACTATCATTGATCCCATTCATCGTTTGGCTCATGGCACTTAGACGGTTCGATCCTTCATAGACTGATTCTGCCTGACTGCTTGACCCTTGGGCGAGTTCATCCGTGGCAATAAAAATCTGTTCAGCAATACGCTGGGTGTTGCCCGTATGATTTTCCATATCTTTTGAAATGTCATGAACTTGATCAGCGGAGCTCTTTACCTTCTGCAGCAGTATGCTGAGATGATCAGACATCGTATTGAAGGCAGCGCCAAGCTCGGCAAATTCATCTTTCCCCTTAGTATCTACACGATCTGTAAAGTCTCCAAGAGACATCTGACCCGACATCAGTTGCAGTCGTTTAAGAGGTTTGATAAAGCGAGTTGCAACCCAATAAGCAATAGTTAGCACTGCTAGAAGCGTGATGGCAATGATAAGGATATATTGATTCCGCAGTTCGTAAAACTCGGCATAGGCAAGTTTCTCGGATATTACGGAACCAACGATCCAACCTGTACTTGGAATTTGTTTGAAATAAAGAAGTAGATTTTCTCCATTATATTGGAACGACTTTTGACCTGATAGGTTCGATTGCATATCTACGAGTAAGGGGGCTAATTGACCGTTGTCGGCTGCTGAAGTGCTTGCAAGATCAGTATCCGGATGAGCTAGAATAACTCCTTTTTTGTCGAGCATAAAAGTATAGCCTAATCCATCCAGATCAATCTGATTGACTGTATCGGTTAACTTGGAAAGGAGGATATCCGAAGCTACCACACCCTGTAATGCACCGCTCTTTGTTTTTACAGGCATGGCGATCGACACCGTGAATTGTTTCGATTTGTTATCGAGGTAGGGGTCGGTAAAAATCAGCTTGTCCGCTTGTACGGCCTCTTTATACCAAGAACGTTCTCTGGGATCGTAGCCTGCAGCATGTTCAAAACCGGAGCCGTTCATAAAATCACCGTTCTCATTACCGTAAAAGATGTCTTCTAAGTTTTCGGGGTTCGTCCCCTTATACATAATGGACAGATAATCTGCATTCAGATTGGAAGCAGGAACAGCCTCCTGAAACACGAGCCCAAGCGTTTCCACTAATTTCTCGTTCCCATGTAACCAACCATCCAACTGATACGTTGCGGTTGATACCAGACCATTCAGTTTGTTGTTCACACTTTGGGTTGCCTGTTTCCCGGTTTGTACTAGACCGAGTGTTGCGAGCGCTCCTGCAGTTACCAGAACAGTAATGGAGAAGGTCAACATCAATTTCAGTTTTAGTTTCATATGTTACTTTCCCCCCAGATGTAATAAAAGTATAGTAAAGTTGAAGAGCCTATCTATTATATCGACGAATTTTATTGAAACATTTACTGAGTATTATTGTTAATAAGTAGTAAGGAATGGATCTGGAGGAATGGATAAACATATTTATGGATGAGGAGAAAATCAGAGGAGTAGATTTATTATGAAAATTAAAAAGCAATATTTGCTGGCCATTGCAGCAGCACTTATTGTTACTGTGATTACGATCCCCCTATACATGGCTAAACAACAAACAACCTTTCAGTCTGAGGTCTTAGACCATATGAGTATGTTGGATACCTTGGATCGGCTAATTGTTAGAACATTTTCGAGCAAGGAGCCGTATGTAAGAGATGATGAGATAACGATTAAAGATCCCGATGAGATCAGAGATATGCTAAAACTTTTAAAAGATGTTGAACTGACTAAAATTCAGAATATAGATGTTGATCAACAAAACGCCGACTACTACGAATGGCGGCTTTACGTTAACAAAGAAGGCCGATTCACTGAAGGATTTGGAATTACATTTTATAGTAATCGGTTCATTACCATTTACAGCGAACACAATAAACTTAATACCATTCAAGATTACGAGATCACGAATGATCTCAATCTGAAGGAGATTGAGCGCCGTATAGAGGAACTGGAGAAGGAAGAACAGTAGGAGAGGCATGAAATTTGGTCTGATGCTTATCAAAAAAGCTGCCTAGAATATAATTTCAGGCAGCTTTAATTCATTCAATAACCATCGTGAAAATAAAAGAAATGCTTACAAACCAATCTTTAAGCTCTCCTCTTCGGTCGCAACACCTTTAGAACGAGTGATACTCAATTTCTGTTCGGCGGTGAATCCGAGGGTCTCCCCATCATGGAGAGTGACATTGTTTGCGACCACATAGTTGGTAGTCATAAACATCATTTCAAAGACGTCGCTTAACGGTTTGTTCGACCCAACAATCTCTAGTTCATCCTTACCGAAGTGACGTAGACCATATGTATATGCTGAGGCACCTTCAGCGTTTTGATACAGACCGATGAATACCCAGAGAGAAACTGGCAATTCGCCATCCTTAAGTATGCGACTAACCTCCACATATTGCTCAGCTCTAACAACAAGTGGAGACATATAAATGGCCAGGGCATGATCCAGTTGCAGTAATGCGGCTGCGGTTTGGGTAAAGAGCACATGTCCTTCTATGGCACTCGACGCATTCAGGACGGATACAATGATCTGAGACTGGTGTCGTGAGGTGACCTGCTCGGCCTCGGGCCAGAGGATATTTAATTTGGCATTCTCTTCAACTTCCCGATTCGGTACTGGAGCAGCGATATGAGCGCAGACGACCTGCATTCCATCGACTTCGAAGAATAGGTTCCCTTCCTCAGCCTGTTCATTAATTTCAATGTTCCATTCCTGTTTCATATTGTTGATAAAAAGATCAAAGTCACAGTCTTCCCGTTCGAGCAGAACAAATCCGATAATCGTTTGGCTTTGTTCAGCATGTTCTACAGCACCGCCGTTTGATTGTGTTTTTCCCTTTTTGCGCGAGCGCAGTTTGTCAAAAAGCCCCATGAAACATTCTCCTCCTGCTATCTGATTCATTCTGGTTATGTCTGTCCTATACAATATAACTTATCATATCAGAGTCGCGGGTGGTCGAATTATATCTTTTTTTAGGAGTTATAGGAACAATACGAGAAGAAGCGCAATAATTGCCGGCAATCCCTGTTTAATAATAATGGATCGCGAAGAAGTCATACTGCCATAGAGAGCTGCAATGATTACGCAAGCCAGGAAGAAAATCTGAATATGCTGTCCAACACCTGAATCAGGATAGACAAGTCCCCAGATCAGACCGGCAGCAAGAAAACCATTGTACAGACCCTGGTTTGCTGCAAGAGCCTTGGTAGAGCTGGCAAACTCAGGTGTAGTGCCGAATGTTTTCATCGTACGTGGACGAGTCCACATGAACATTTCCATAATCATAATATACAAGTGTTCAATAGCTACAAGAGCGACAAATATAGTACCAATCAATAGAAACACCCTACTTTCTAAAAAAGTAAATAAATCAATAACGTGCCTAATGTACAGATTAGCATAATTAAGAGAAAGGTCAAATTAATTTTTAGCAATTAAATTGTGTATTATATAAGTGGATATAATATGTATACCGAGGTTTGCGCGGAAGTTTTAAAGAAGGAACACCCACGTCTATCAAAGGGATTGCAAAACCCCACTGATCTCCATTTAGACCAGTGGGGTTCCTATTTAAAAATGGTTTAAGACAAATTTACTGACAACCACAGAATGCTAATCCTATTTGCAGGGAGTACGTTGCAGATGCTCAGATCGTAGACTGGAATTAAACCTGCATAACCTTGATCAGATTGGTATTTCCGGATCGACCGATTGGGACACCAGCAGACAGTACAATCGTGTCACCTTTTTCGATGTATCCTGTTTTGATGGCATTGCGCGTTGCAGAGTCGAACATTTCATCTGTAGTTGTAACCTTATCACCTTTGACTGGAATTACACCAGAGAGCAGACAAATTTTCGCCAGTACTTCCTCATGCTGAGTTATTGCAATGATTGGAGCTTTCGGGCGATATTTTGAGATCATACGAGCGGTAAATCCAGTTTCTGTTGAAGTGATAATGGCTTTTGCATTCAGAACCAGGGAAGAACTTACTGCGCTCTGACTGATCACTTCCGTAATGTCAGCGACTTGTTGTGCAGATTTTTGATCAAATTGCTCTTTATAATCGATCATCGTTTCCGCACGGCGGGCAACAGCAGCCATCGTACGAACGGATTGAATCGGATATTTACCCGCAGCGGATTCGCCAGAGAGCATTACCACGTCTGCACCTTGAAGTACAGCGTTCGCTACGTCACTGACCTCAGAACGTGTTGGACGAGGATTCACTTGCATGGATTCGAGCATATGTGTAGCAACGATAACTGGTTTGCCGGCTTTGTTACATTTAACGATCATTTCTTTTTGCATCATTGGTACATCTTCGATCGGAACTTCTACGCCGAGGTCACCACGAGCTACCATAATACCGTCTGATGCTTCAATGATATCATCCAGATTGGTCATACCTTCCTGGTTCTCAATTTTGGAGATGATCTGTACATGCTCTTGACCGCGTTCTTTCAGAATGCTGCGGATTTCACGGATATCATCACCTTTACGAACAAATGAAGCTGCAATAATCTCAATGTTGTTTTCAATCCCGAATCCGATATGCATTACATCACGCTCAGTTACCCCTGGCAGAGTCGTTTTGATTCCTGGCAGGTTCACACCTTTGCGCGGTTTGAGGATACCACCGCTAATGATTTTGCAGTGAATCTCCGAACCCTCAATGGATAGTACCGTAAGGTCTACCAGACCGTCATCAATTAGAATACGATCTCCTGGTTTGACAACAAGATTCAGTTCAGCGTAGTTTACGGAGATCCGATCTACATCCCCGAGTACATCCTCCGTGGTCAACGTGAGCTCTTTACCTGCTTGCAAGTGAACGGAAGCTTCTTTTAATTTGCCGATTCGCACTTCCGGTCCTTTAATGTCCATCATAATCGGTACATATTTGTTCAGTTCAGCCGCAGCTGTACGGATATTGTTAATCCGTGTTACGTGATCTTCTAATTCCCCATGCGCCATGTTTAGACGGGCAACCGTCATACCTTCCTGAATCATTACTTTTAACGTTTCGATTGAGTCACAAGCAGGTCCCATAGTACAGATGATTTTGGTTTTTAACATGCTGATATCCTCCTCATAATTTATGCTTATGTGTATATTGTAGCGTTTTCTGTCGAATGAAGATATGAACTATAGTACAATGGTTGGAGTATAGTCCGAAATTGAGGTGTTGTATGGTTATTCCATTTGAAGTACATCAGATTAATGGGGTGAGTTGGTACGAAGAAGCCAAGCAGCCGCAAGGGGTTTGGCGTCTCAGCATCATCACTTATGGCAAATGTGTATATTCAGTGAACGGAGATAAACGTATCATGGAAAAGGGTGAATTGCTTCTAATTCCTGGTGGGACGCCGTATTTTGGAGAAAGTATTCCCTCAGTGACACATACACAAATGGTTATTTTATTTAATCATGGTGAGGGTGACGCACTACCTGCGCTCGAACAGCGTAAACCACTCTGGCATAAACCAGGTTCTTATGAACTCATTCTTCAGCGAATGAAGTCACTTCAGCAACAATGGGAAGAACGTCTGTCTTATTATGTCTTGATGAGCCAGGCCTTATTGATGGAGGTGTTAATTTATATCAACCGCGAGCTGGATCGCGGGATTATCCCACCAGAGAGACATCGGCATGTGGAGCGGATGAAGAGATATATTGAACAGCATTATCGGGAAAAAGTAACGAAGGTACAACTTGGAGACGAGATTGGCATGTCACCCAACTATGCAGCGGCATTGTTCAAAAGTGTTACAAATCAGACGATTAGCGAATACGTCCATGATCAGCGGATGAAAAGGGCATTGTATCTGCTCACAGAGTCGCAGCTTTCCATTCAGGAAATTGCTGAATTCCTCGGCTACCGGGATTTATCCTATTTTTATCGCATTTTTAAACGCCTCATGGGTAGTCCGCCTTCCGATCTACTTCACGAACGTCCACCGATTGTTTGAATACAGTCATGGTTATTAATCGAATGCTTCATGAACCATAGGGTATATCGAGTTGATCAACGAAAAAAAAAAAGAGGGCCATGGCCCTCTTCACATTGTTATAAGCGTTCGTGAGACTGATAAATTTTTTTCTACGTATGGATGCATGGAAGTTGTTACGCGTTTTGACTTGGGGGTGTGGCACTTAGTGATTGTTCACTTTTCTTTCGAGTCTGCGCCAAGCGATTGGCAAAGATATGAACTATCCAGTAGGCTGCCTCTGCAAAAGCTATGCCGCCAACGACATCCAGCAAGGAATGTTGTTTCACGAAAACGGTTGAAGCAATAATTAACCATAACCAGATTGAAGCAAAGATTCGCACCGTGGGTTTGACGTTCATCTGTCTGTTAAGAATAATGATTAGCATGTAGCTTGTAAGGCAATGTACACTCGGAAAACAATTCACCGGCGCATCGTTGGAATAGATGAATTGCACAAGCATACTGCTCAGATCAGTTCCTGTTACCTCTGGGCGAGGTACATATGAGGGGAACACCACAAAACAAACATTGGCTGCCATCACCCCAACGTTATAAATGATCAGCGTTCGCCAAAACAGCGGTTTATTTGTCAGACCTAAATAGAGAAAACTCAAATATAGGATCGGCATCCAGCTGACATATGGAATAATAAATTCTTTAATGAACGGTATCTTTGTATCAATCCAGGCATAATTGTAAAATAGTTCTGGTCCTGCTGTGCTGCCCAGGAACATGTAGATCAAACCCTGAAGTGGTATGCATAGAATCGCCAGCAGATGCCCCCAGCGTGACAAGATTGTTCTCATAAAATCCTCCTTGGTTCAGTTCAAAATGATTAATAAAGATCATGGTTAATCGGGTCTCATAGCCACTTGACGCTATCAAGCTCCATAACCCCTGCACATCAAAACTTAAAGTAAATCAATAATAGATGCTGATGAGATAAGCCATACCTGATTTTAGGTTAAAATGAGGTTGGAGAGGTCTCTTTTTTGTTACCTTTATATTTTGGCTAATATGTGAATTATTATAATGCGATTAGCGTGTAAAAGGGTGAAATTTCTACAAAGAGACTATATCTAGGATTCTAATGTTTGTGGATTGCCTGTTTCCGATCTGCCTTGCTCTCGTGGTATACTTCAGTCAGTCCTAAGTCAGGCAAGACAAGCATGGGATATTTAACAGAGGGAAAGGCAGGTGGAATTGTGGAAAAAACTGCTCAGGAAGTAGCCGAATGGATGGTCGGTGAAATTAAGTTTACGGGCACACTCCGTCAGGAAGAGGCTATAGAATACGTGAGGACTCATTTTGGAGAGCATTTTGTTTATGTGAATGAAAACGGTAATGCATCCTTATCCAAAGAAGTGAAAAAAGCATTTCGAAAGCTGCATGGCGGCCGGGTTGCTTGGGATCGGGATGCTTTTATGTGGGCGTGGACCTAGATCGTGAATATTTGTTATTGAAGCAAGGGTAGATGATATGATTATTCTTGAATATGGTGGATATGTACGGAAATTTTCGCATATCATGTATAAGGTGGATAGGAACTGCATATCCTTTCATAAGACCGATCTGAGAAGAGGTCCCCAAAAGGGGACAACACGGGTCAATTTATAATGGAATTTTTAATAAACATGAATACCAAAGCTGTTTGAAAAGAAAATACAAAGATTTGCTTTTTAGTTGGAATGGGAGTATAATAAGAATCAAGTTGTACAGAGTGGAAAACCTAATTCACATATTGTAAAGGGCGATCACTTATAGTTTATGACTGGTACCTTTTTCAATGTGTGAATTTTTATTTGCTTGCTGCAAAGAACAAAGGAACATGTTAATCTTTATTTGGAGGTGTAATTCACAATGCAAAACGGAACAGTAAAATGGTTCAACGCTGATAAAGGCTTCGGTTTCATCGAAGTTGAAGGCGGAGAAGATGTATTCGTACACTTCAGCGCTATTACAGGCGAAGGCTTCAAAACGCTGGACGAAGGTCAACGCGTACAATTTAAAATTGTACAAGGAAACCGTGGTCCTCAAGCAGAAGAAGTTGTAAAGCTGTAATTAAAGCATAGCTGCCTTTAACATGTTATAATGGTAAAGGCAGCTTCTTTTTTTTGATTAATAGATGAAAGTCGGCCCAATAGTTGTCGAGGCAGAAGTCTGACGGATGTTATACTTCCGCTAAGTAGTGGCTTCTGTGCATTTAACGTCGGTAAGATGTTTTCCATAACAAAGGGGGTAGAAGTCATGTATAATCGCAAAAAACCGTTGGAAGAAATTCCACAAGCAGATGCAGCAGTCTGGGAATGTACGAGTGATACGTGCAAAGGATGGATGCGGGACAATTTTGCGTTTGATAGCGTACCTACTTGTCCAATATGTGCTTCTGAAATGGTTAGTACGACTAGGATGCTACCATTGCTTGAGAATTCGAATAGTAACCTGAAAACGATGTCTAAAGGAACTCGAATTTAATATAGCTTACCCGCCTCTTACGAGGTGTTTTTTTTTAGATAAAGTGAACATCCAGTACAGAGGTACAGGATTAAATATGAAGTTTCTGGCATTCGTTTAAGGCGAATGCTTTTTTGTTACCAAAAGAAAACCTCTTCGCGTTCATGATTGAACACGAAGAGGTTTTTTTGCTGATTAGATGAATAAAAACGGGAGAAGGAATAGTGTAGCGATCAGAGCGACATCATAACCGGCTCCATATCCATATCCGTAACCGTATCCACCACCATAGGGGTACCTACCATATGCTGAAGACTTGGCTTTTTTGGCCGATGTTAGTTCCTTAGTTCCTATTTTGCGTAGTTGTTGTTTGGATTGAACAGAGGAGAGGCGTGGACCTTGAAAGCATTCGTTCAGATACACCTTTCCATCCCTGCAACCTCCAAGCGTGCCATACATATGCCTGCCATCATTCATGACAAGACAGACCGGGCGTCCCACATGCGGTGATATCGTTTCCTCACATACCGGATGAATTCTGTACATGCATATCCCCCTCATAGTTGTCGTTTGCCGCCTCAAATCAACGGTTTGTATATCATAGTTGAAATAGTGTGAATTGGTATGGATGATTACCCGGAATTCGGTATAGTCAGGAGCGGTTTTTTTATTTTTCCATAGACTGGTGGGGAGGGGGAGGAGGAAATGTCATGGATTATCATGATCTATTAGCAAGGCTGGGCGAAGGGAGTGCGCATCCTGGCGGGTTCTTAGCAACAATGCAGCTGCTTGATGTGTTATCGCTCCCTGCAGGACTTCATGTTCTGGAAATAGGGTGTGGCACAGGCAGGACGGCATGTCATCTTGCCAGGCAAGGATACCAAGTGACTGCAATTGACCTTCACCGTCATATGTTGGATAAAGCAGTGAGACGTGCGCGCAAGGAGCGGGTGGATGTGCGTTTTATTCAAGCAGACGCCACTGCTCTGCCTCTTCCGAGTAACCATGTGGACGTTGTATTTATCGAATCAGTAACGATTTTTACCCCTTGGCGGAAGTCGCTGTCCGAGTACGCAAGAGTACTTAAACCCGGGGGATTGCTCGTGGATCGTGAAATGGTGTTGTCAGGGAGAAAAACGGAGCTGATGAGCCGCAGGTTGAGGCGATTTTACGGAATAAGAACACTGGCCACTGTGGCGACTTGGAAGAAGCGTCTGAGAGGAAGTGGATTCTCTAACGTTGCTGTGAAGGAGCAATCACGTACGATGGGGAAGTGGGGCGTGGATCATGACCCATTACGTGAGATCGATATGAACTGGTTGGAGGATAAAAAAGTGCAACAAATGAGCAGAACCAATGACCAGTTACTCATGCGATATGGCAATAGGCTAGGGCACGCTGTTTTCACGGCGAGAGTGCCTGTTGAAGCAGGGGCCAAATGAAAAAAAAGAAGCAACTCACATTGGTTATGATGTGGGTTGCTTAAGTATGTTTGTGATATGTTCGGCCTCTGGGAAGTCGCGCGACAAGTAAGTTCACTATACGAGGATCATAAGTTATAACATATCGTTATCGATAATTCGCCAGTGGTGTTTGAGGAGTGCTTCGAGTTGTGGTTTGTCCTTGGCACGAAAAGCCTCTAGAATCTGCCGATGCTCCTCGTTGACTTCGTGCAGCACCTGGGACAACTTCGGTTTGTTATCACTGACATAGGACTGACGAATGAAGCTATTCTTGAGTGTATTTACCATTTCAATTACGGTAGCATTACCGCAACGCTGAATATACAGGTCGTGGAATAAATACTGATTTTTACTATAGGCAGCAAGGTCAAGCTGGCTGATGTTTTCGTCCATTCGGGCAATCAGGGCTTCCATCTCTATGAGTTCTGACGGTTTTAGTTGATCGGCAGCGAGTGTGGCGGCTAATGCTTCCAGCGCTCCAATCGCTTGTGAGAACTCAAGTTTCTTGCCTGTGTCAAAAGGAGCAACAATAAATCCCCTGCGCGGGATATATTGTAGTAGATTATCCGAGGTTAACTGAAATAGAGCTTCCCGAGTGGGGGTGCGACTGATGTCTAGCCTTTTGCATATTTCGGCCTCGTTAATCTTCTGGTTGGGAAGCAGTGTCCCGTCCTGAATCTTCTGGGCAATGTAATCATAAACGTGATCTTTCAAGGAACGGTATTTGGGTACCTCCATACCAAGTTCTCCCTTCGATATGTATGTAATAAAAATATGGATAAATCCATATATGGCGCGCCGTTCAGGGCTTTAAGTTTTTATCATCTTACCATCGAGGGGGGAGTTGGGCAAGCAAAGTTATTTCTTTTCCAGCTAAAGGGTTTGGAGCGAAATAGTGAAATATTTTATAAAATGACAGTTTATAAATGTGTATGAAAGCGTTGTTATAAGCGCATGGAATTCCCAATATTAAAATAGAACCAATTATCCTGATTTGTATATTGTATACAGTTAGCGGTATATATCATTAGATATAGATGGAGACTTGCAAGCCAAAGACCACTTTCAAGTGGTGGAAATCAAGCTGGACCTGATTTGTTGAGTTATGTATGTTCTAGACAGGGCGTATGTGGAAAAAGAGGATGGATGTCGTAAACGTTCCTGGGCTTGCATAGACTGTTATTGTATTTTGTATACAATATTATGCGGAAGGTTGTGAAGGAATGCCAGATACGGAGAAGTTCATTCAATGGTCGGAAACCTATGCGGCGCCTAATTATCATCCACTTCCTATTGTTATTGAACAGGCACGAGGTGTGTGGGTAGTGGACACAGATGGCCGTCGTTATATGGATATGTTAAGTGCTTATTCTGCACTCAATCATGGACATAGGCATCCTGACATCATTCAGGCATTGAAAGATCAGGTGAACAAGGTCACATTGACATCTCGGGCATTCCACAGCCATTCTGCAGCAATATTTTATCAAAGACTATCCGCATTTACCGGTAAATCCAAGATATTAGCTATGAATACGGGAGCAGAAGCGGTCGAGACAGCTGTTAAAGCTGTGCGAAGATGGGCCTATCGTTGCAAAGGAGTACCTGAAAATCAGGCTGAAATCATTGTGTGCTCAGGCAATTTCCATGGAAGAACCTTGACGGTCACCTCTTTCTCCTCATCTGCGGAATATAAAAAGGATTTTGGGCCGTTCACACCTGGATTTCGAATCATTCCTTATGGTGATCTGGAGGCATTGAAACAAGCTATTACACCGAATACTGCTGGTTTCCTCGTAGAACCCATTCAAGGTGAAGCGGGGATAATTATTCCCCCAGATGGTTATTTGGCAGAGGCATTTGCGATATGCAGACAGCAGCAAGTCTTAACTATGGCGGATGAGATTCAAACTGGGTTTGGAAGGACGGGACGACGTTTTGCTTCTGATTGGGATCATGTCGAACCGGATATCTGGATTATGGGAAAAGCGCTTGGTGGGGGTGTGATGCCGATTTCGGCAATTGCTGCTAATGAAGAGATCTTGAATCTGTTTGAACCAGGCTCGCACGGATCTACATTCGGGGGGAACCCACTCGCCTGTGCTGTGGCGGTTGCTGCGCTCAATGTTCTGGAAGATGAGAAGCTTGCGGAGCGCTCGGAGCAGCTAGGGAATTATTTTATGAAACAGCTTCAAGGTATTCGCAGTTCTGTAATCCAAGAGATTCGGGGTAAAGGTTTGTTCATTGGTGTTGAGCTTAGTTGCCCTGCAAGGCCGTATTGTGAACGCTTGATGTCTGCGGGCCTACTGTGTAAAGAAACTCACGAAACAACGATACGTTTAGCGCCTCCGCTAACTATTCAGAAATCTGAGATTGATTGGGCTATAGAGATCATCAGGGAGGTTCTAACTGACGCGGTATAAACATCAGCCTTCATTGAAATATAGTTTGACCACGTTAAAAGGAGTGGATACCCATGAAGAATGAGGATGTTCTAGCGGGAGAGTGGGATGTGCCTGATGTGTCTCGTCAGCACCAATGCGAGGTACCCTCTCGTTACCATGAAGTGGCCCTTATCAAAGTGCCTTTTGGATTGGCTGGTGCGAGAAATGGGGCTGAATTCGGTCCGGATGAATTGGTCACCGCGGGGTTGAAGCGTGAAATTACGAGCTTGGGATACGTTCTGTCTAGGGAAGTGCGTATAGACTGTCCTAAACCGCCAGTTATTGCAGGCGGCGGAAAAAAAGTGAAGTACCTGAATGAGGTTCAACAAGTAAGTGAGCATGTTTGTTATGAACTATCTGTTGCATTGGGCATGGGCGCTTTCCCGCTTGTGCTTGGAGGAGATCATAGTGTAGCCATTGGCACTTTGGCGGGGCTAACGGCTCGTTATTCTAATTTGGGTGTGATTTGGTTTGATGCCCATGCCGATTTGAATACAGAGGAACACAGCCTGACAGGTAATCTGCATGGCATGAGTGTGGCTGCTTCTTTGGGGCACGCCGTCTTTAATCTTTCGCAGGTCAAGGGAGCGGGTTCATTTATTAATCCATCTAACCTCGTATATGTTGGTCTTCGTGATCTGGATGATTATGAAAAAAAACAGATAAGGGCATTGGGTATTCGTGCTTTTACGATGCATGATATAGACCGGATGGGGATGCTCCATGTTATTGAACAGGCAATGGTCATAGCGGGAGGGGGAACAGATGGTATTCATGTCAGTTTTGATATGGATTGTCTTGACCCACGAGAGGCACCGGGAGTAGGAACGCCTGTACCGGGTGGCTTAAGTTATCGGGAAGCGCATTTTGCAATGGAGTGTCTAGCCGCATGTAATCAGGTAGTATCTATGGAACTAGTTGAGGTGAATCCATTGCTTGATCAGAATCGGCATACGGCGAGGCTTGGTGTGGGGTTGATCGCATCTTTGTTAGGTAAATCTATTCTATAGAAGAAAGTCGTTTTTTAACGGGGAGAGACAGTAGGATGGCGAAGTTCAATACAGGGAGTCGCGATCTGCTATCGGACGCAAGTTGGAGGGGAACGCGACACCCCTGTTGATTATGAATGTTGAACAGTTTGCGCCGAATAAAATGAATGAATAGCACAATGCTTTTTGTCTAGTGTGAACTATATCTTGATTGGAGTCATCATGGCATCAGACGCTTAGACAACTGCCCCTTGGTGCATCTCTGAGTTGATTGTGAGCTTGAAATGAATTTTAGCTGAGTTTCAGAGTGTGTGAAAACTTATGAGTGTTGGACAGGCTATTTTACAATGATGTATAAAATGATGCTAATGGACAAAGAAACATAACTCTAATTTGTCGATATAATATTTCAAAAAAAAGCTTGCATTAAATAATTAGAAATGGTATATTCTAATTCCGGCCAAGAAAACACAGTTACATTGTGTGGCTAGCAAACGAATGAGTAAAGGCTTCGAAAGAAACTTGAAAAAGAGCTTGCAAAGTTGGTTCGGACATGGTATTATATAAGAGTTGCTGAAACAAACTGGTTTCGGTAACGAGGAAAAGTTTGATCTTTGAAAACTGAACAACGAGTGAGTACTGATCTTGCTTGCAAGATCAACAATGAGATTTTTAATCTCGTCAGATTCAAAATGAGCTAATCGCTCTTTTCAATACTTTA
>NZ_CAOJCM010000015.1 GCF_948329825.1 Paenibacillus sp. JJ-100 | reverse complement strand
GCTAAGTTTGAGAGAAGCAAGCTTCTCTCAAACTCCGCTCGACTTGCATGTATTAGGCATGCCGCCAGCGTTCGTCCTGAGCCAGGATCAAACTCTCCAATAAAGTATTGAAAAGAGCGATAAGCTCATTTTGAATCTGACGATTCATTGTAAATCAAAAGTTACTATCCATTTGTTCAGTTTTCAAAGAACTTGGTTTACCTTTCCCGCTGTTAACTTTCGCCAATCAGACAGGAAGTATATCATATCATGTTAACTAAGTTTCTGTCAACAATCTTTTTTTCGTCATTCTTCAAAGTGATTCGACTCTCATCCGTTTGAAGCGACAAGAAATAATATATCACGACAGCAATACTTTAGCAAGTGCTTTATTCAACTTTTTTCATATTCACATCGATATAAGCATGATTCGCTACTTTATTTGAAGAAGGTGATTCAAAAACTTTATAATTAAGGTATCTGAAATTAGAAGTAACACTCATCAGTATATCTGTAACCTTGCACCCCCCCTCTATGTTATACGTCCCTGCCTAGGCCCTTGAAGGCCTTTAAGTTTTCAACTCATTCCAGCTCAAATTAACGATGCGAGGTGAACACACGTGGAACAATGGTTAGCAAAGATTCGCAAAGGTTACGGTAAAAAACTGGTTTCAATTCATGCATGGAATGCCTGGATCGTTGTTATTCTCACCATTACCGGTCTAATTTTAATCGGGGGCTTCTGGCGTGAAACATTGGGGATTGGACGTGTCTGGTTAAAATGGATCCATATTGCACTAGGTCTCCTTATGCTTGCCCCTGTTGTGTACTACTTATTACTTGTAAACAAGCACTGGAAGCAACTTCGCAATAAACCTTGGCAAAAAGTAAACACCCTCATCGTACTTACACTTCTTATTGGATGGCTGATATCAGGTATTGTCCTATGGCAGTTCAAACTGGCTGGCCCCCGGTGGTCCAACGCCGCACTGCTGGTTCATGATCTGCTCACATGGGCTGGGTTGCCTTACATCATCTATCACTCCATAACAAGGACTCGATGGTTAAAAGACGATGCTCGCCGTATCATTCGAGGCAGTGAACTTCCAAAACAGAGTTCAAATGTACCTGAACCGGCCTCTCCCTTCACTAACGCAGAGGATGCGAACACAAGTGGCTTAGCTTCGGCTATATCTTATACCACTAGAGACAAATATTTTCAAAGAAATAACAAAACAAAGTTTGACAAGCCGCAACCGGTGTACACCCGTCGAGCCTTTATCCGCTCAGCCGTTGGCATAGGACTTGCTGTGACTGTCGGGCCTACATTTATATCTTGGATAGGTAAAAACCTCAAGATCAACAACAGCATAGATAGCATGCTTGAGAACGATCCCAACCGGATGATTCCACTACCTCAGCCATTATCCGCTTCTTCCCCTCCGATTGGGGGCGGAGCTGAAGGTCATTTTCGCGTATATACCGTGACCCCTATACCTTCTTTCTCGAATGCAAACTGGTCCTTCCGTATCGATGGGCTTGTAGAGCGTGCACAGATCTGGAATTGGGAGCAATTCCTCAAGCTTTCCCGAACAGTGCAAGTCAGTGATTTCCACTGCGTTACTGGCTGGTCCGTATACAAGAACACATGGGAAGGCATACCACTGAAGCATTTCTTAGAAAAAGCCGGAGTGAAACCTGGTGCGCACAGCGTCAAATTTTATTCTGCCGATGGGGTATATACAGATGCCATCACCATGGAACAGGCCCAGATGGATGACATTATCATTTCCGTCATGCATGACGGAAAATCCATCCCTGCCGATCTCGGTGGCCCGGTACGGCTCGTTATCCCGCAAATGTACGCCTACAAATCAGTCAAGTGGTTAAACCGCATTGAAGTTATTGATACAGAACATATCGGATATTGGGAAGAACGTGGATACGACAAGGATGCATGGTTATCTGGTGCTTCTCAGCGTTTCCCAAATATAAGCGGTTCATAGTATAACGTTAGCTTCCCGTTTGTTTCACGAGTTCCATGTTTCATACTAAATTCGGCACGAAAAAAGCCTCCAGACACGACGAGCGTGTTTCCGGAGGCTTCCTACTTTCTTGATGCTATTGCTTACTCCTCATCAGAAGCAGTTCTGCTTCTATTCAATCTACGGATTCAGCAAACGTACGAGTTCATCTTCATCTTCAATGGTCGGGATGCCTAGATCATGAGCCTTCGTTAATTTGCTGCCTGCCTTCTCTCCGGCAATGACAAGGTCTGTCTTTTTCGACACACTGCCTGTGACCTTCGCACCAAGCGCTTCAAGTTTCTGCGTTGCCTCTTCTCGCGTCAGTTGATGCAATGTTCCTGTGAGCACAACCGTTTTACCACTGAAGAAGGAGTCCTCTACCACAACTGCCGGTGCTTCCGATGCCTGTGCTTTCACGCCCAGATTAAGCATCTTCTCGATCGATGCTTGGGTGAACGGATCCGCAAAGAAATTAACAATACTCTCCGCTACGATACTACCTACATCCGGTAGTTCGACCAATTCTTCTACAGTCGCATTCATGATAGCATGCAAATCACGGTAATGATCAGCCAGCATACGTGTAGTGGATCTGCCCGTGTTTGGGATACCCAGGGAATACAGGAACGAAGCCAGGTCTCGTTCTTTACTCTGCTCCAGCGCAGCGAGAAGGTTGTTTGCCTTCTTTTCGCCAAATCGCTCCAGCTTCACCAAGTCCTCAAATTGCAATGTGTATAGATCAGCTGGTTCACGTACGTTTAATTGATCATACAACTGTATGGCTGTTTTCTCACTAAACGTCTCGATGTCCATCGCATCTCTTGAAGCAAAATGGGAGATCCGAGCTACCGTTTGCGGTTTGCACGCCAGCTTATTGTTACAGAATAAGTGTGCCCCGCGCTGCTCCAGTGGGAATCCACATGCCGGACATTGCTCAGGGTATATGATCTCATCCCCGTCATTCTCCTCGGTCACTTTACCAAGAATCTCAGGGATCACATCATTGGAACGGCGAATAAATACGCGCGATCCCAGCGCATACTTCAGGTTTTTACGTTCAATATCGCCCACATTATTCAGCGTACAGTTCTGCACAGTCACTCCTGCAAGCTCAACCGGCTCTACTCGTGCCAGCGGTGTCACTTTGCCTGTGCGACCAACATTCCATACAACTTCGTTCAGCACTGTTGTTGTCTCTTCTGCTTCGAATTTGTAGGCCACTGCCCAGCGCGGGAATTTATCCGTATACCCCAGCACTTCACGAGTTCGCATATCCGTCAGCTTAATTACAGCTCCGTCAATTAGATAATCCAGCTGTCCCCGGTTCTCCTGAATTGCAGCAAGCTGCTCCATTACGTCATCAAACTCATGGAAGTAGGTAATGGATGGATTCACTTTGAAACGATTCTCGCGTAGAAAGTCCATCATTTCCTGATGATTCGCAAACTGAATGTTGTCCGAATAACCAATATTGTAAAAATAGGCGTTCAACCGGCGCTCAGCAGTTGTTTTCGGATTCAAATTGCGCAACGCACCCGCCGCTGCATTCCGAGCATTTTTAAGCGGCTCTGCAGCCGTTTCGTTATATTTATTCAACACTGAGAGATTCATAATTCCCTCACCCTGCACTTCAATGGTACCACCGGTATAGGGTATTTTGAGCGGAACCGACTTGATCGTTTTGACCTGAGCCAAAATACCTTCGCCCACCGTTCCGTTCCCGCGTGTAGATGCCTGTACCAGTTCACCGTTCGTATACGTGAGGTTCAAGGTTAGCCCATCAAACTTTAACTCAATGACATAGCTTGGTTCGGGTAAGGGGTTACCCGGATTCTTGCTGTTATAATCGTTAATCAGCTTCAATGCACGAGTATTCCAATTCCGCAGCTGTTCAACATTCTGTGCTTTGTCCAAACTCCATAATGGGGATAAATGACGATGCGGTGTGAATCCCTTGAGCAGTTCGCCCCCTACACGTTGTGTGGGAGAATCCGGCAACACGATGCCGCTCTCCTGTTCCAGCGTAACCAGTTCATCATACAGAAGGTCATACTCCTTATCGCTGATCTGCGGCTGATCCATCGTATAGTAAAGATAATTGTGCTGGTTCAGCTCGGTAACGAGTTGCTCCATCCGGTGCATCGGGTCCATATCGGGCCATCCCTCCGTTAATATGATATATGTAGAACGAACATGCCTATTGCATTCAATGAACCTGGTAGAATCAGCTTTGATCAGTTCATATCATGCAATAGGCGGTTTCATCCTTATTTATTCCACTTTGGTAATTGGCGCAAATCCGGCAAGCAGACGTTTCACGCCGACCGGGGCCGGGAATGCAATCTGCAGCTCGGTATCATTACCACTGCCTTTGACCGCAACAATGGTACCTGTTCCCCATTTACCGTGTTTCACTTTGTCGCCTGCCTTGAATCCTGCTGCACTATCAGCCGAAACAGATTTCGAAGCAGACGTTGGCGCTGCAAATGTAGGGCGAGAAGTACTCATTGTTACTCGGGACGTTGGCCCCGATGATGTTGCGGATGAACCGCTGCGGCTCTGTTGTTCGAACAGCTTGGCCGCACTTGCAGCACCGCCAAAATTACTTCCACCACTGGAGCCTAGACCGCGCCCTCCATAAGAGCCACCCGTATTGGTGCCACGACGATAACGGTCACGTGCAATGGAGGTATCTTCCTTCAGCTCATCTGGGATTTCATCCAGGAAACGTGATGGTGGATTAGCGGTTGTACGTCCAAACAAAGTCCGCATCTGGGCACAGGACAAGAACAACTGCTCTTCCGCACGTGTGATCCCTACATAAGCCAGACGGCGTTCTTCCTCCAGTTCCTCGTTGTCCATAAAAGCACGGCTGTGCGGGAAGACCCCTTCCTCCATACCAATGATGAACACAACCGGGAACTCCAGACCTTTGGCACTGTGCATCGTCATCAGTGTGACTGCATCACTCTGATCCTCTTCATCATCGTTCATGCTGTCGATATCTGCAATCAATGCCAGATCGGTGAGGAACGAAACGAGCGTTTTGTCTTCATTATTTTTCTCGAACTCCATCGTTACCGATAGAAACTCTTCGATATTCTCCAGTCTTGCACGAGATTCAATCGTATTTTCCTTTTGCATCTCGTCGCGATACTGGCTCATCTCCAGAATTTTCTCCGTCAACTCCGTCACCGACAGGTACTCGACCATCTGGTGCAGCGCAGCGATCATATCATAGAATTCCACCAGGGCATTACGCGTGCGACCCGCGAAACCAAGATCATCAACCACTTGCAGTACACGGAATATAGAAACTCCACGCTCACCCGCCGCCGCTGCCAGCTTCGCTACAGTTGTATCCCCGATGCTTCGCTTAGGCACATTAATGATCCGGGTCAAGCTAATATCATCATCCGGGTTGGACAACAGGCGCAGATACGCCAAAATATCCTTGATCTCTTTCCGATCATAGAACTTGATGCCGCCGACGATCTGGTACGGAATATCCGATTTGATCAGAATTTCCTCGATGACCCGGGACTGTGCATTCGTACGATACAAGATGGCATGATGCTGATAGGATTTGCCGTTTTTCACATTTTTACTAATCTCGGAGGTTACAAAATACCCCTCATCATGCTCGGAATCCGCCCGGTACACCTTGATTTTCGAACCGCCTTCTTTGTCCGTCCACAGCTTCTTCGGTTTACGGCCTGTATTCAGACCAATGACTTCGTTCGCTGCATTCAAGATATTCGAAGTGGAACGATAATTCTGCTCCAGCAGGATTGTCTGTGCTTCCGGGTAGTCTTTTTCAAAGTTAAGGATGTTCGTAATGTCCGCTCCACGCCAGCGATAGATCGACTGATCACTATCCCCTACGACGCAGATGCGGTGATGGCTATCAGCCAGCATGCGGCACAGCATATACTGCGCACGGTTCGTATCCTGATACTCATCGACGTGAATATATTGGAATTTCTTCTGGTAAAAGTCGAGCACTTCCGGCACTTCTTTGAATAGTTGAATCGTTGCCATGATCAGATCGTCAAAGTCGAGCGAGTTGTTGGCTCTTAACCTCTTCTGGTACATCGTATATATCTTCGCTACAATGCCTTCAAAGTAGTCGCCTGCCTGTTTCTCGTATTGCTCCGGACTGATCAGTTCGTTCTTGGCTGTACTCATCATCGCCTGAACGGCTTTCGGTTCAAATTTCTTCGTATCAATATTCTGATCCTTCATACAGCTGCGAATGACAGATAGCTGATCTGATGAGTCCAAAATACTAAAGTTGGATGTGAAACCGATCCGTTCAATGTCACGGCGCAAAATACGCACACACATAGAGTGGAACGTGGAGACCCAAATGTCGCGGCCTTGAGATCCGCCTACGAGTTGAGATACCCGATCTTGCATCTCCCGAGCGGCTTTGTTCGTAAACGTAATCGCCAAAATGCCCCACGGGGGTGCTTTCCGTGTTGCGATCAGATAGGCAATCCGGTGCGTCAACACCCGGGTTTTGCCCGAGCCCGCGCCAGCCATAATTAGTAGTGGCCCATCGGTTGCCTCAACAGCTTGACGCTGAGGGGTGTTCAGCCGCGCGACGGCGTCATGTATATTTACAGGTTGCATGCATGCATGCTCCTTTCGTTAGTTGATCGTATAAGGGGCTTGAGGTTACACTTTGCACTCCCAGTGCAGTAGCATCTTCCGATCGTCGTTATCCCCAGATTTTTGGATCCCCTTTGTCAAAGGGAAAATCCGGTGATAAATACGAACACTTCGTTTCTACAGATTGCTTCTGCACTCTCCGTTCGCGTGTAAACATAGTCCCTTATACTTTGTGGATAGGTAAAATAACAAGAATACTGCGATGAATCTCCAGTTTTATACAAAAGAAACTTGGTGTTCAGAGTAGTTCTCTCTCTGCATTTCTTTATAAAAGCATAAATCGTAAATACAATGGTTGAAAGAGGGCTGCCCCCGTAATGCACCATTACTTTAATTCATACAAGGCAAAGTTCTATTTTAACAGATTCAAAGGGGGACGTGGGGGATTGGTAAACTAAACCGGTCAGACGCTGTCTTTGTTGGCTTTCACGGCTTGCACTGTCTCCAAGGCCTGATGCAGATTGCTGTACACAATATTGCCGACAACGACGGTATCTGAAACCTGAGCAGCTTGTCTTGCTTTCTCAGCAGTATCGACTCCACCGCCATATATGAGGTGCGCTCGCTCCAGTTGTCTATGTGTCTCGCCGACCAATTCCATATCACCAAATGTACCGCTGTATTCTATATATATTATGGGCAGATTGAGCAGCCTCTCCCCAGCCTGAGCATAGGCAGCCACAGCCTCTGTACTCAGTTCCGTATCGGCTCCGGTTAACCTAGCGACGGTAGAGTTCGCATGAAGCACAATATACCCTTCGGTAATCAGCAAATCCCACGGAATCAGATAGCCGTAACGTTCAATCGCCTGTTGATGCTGTCCAATCATCCATTTGCTGTCTGCTGTGTTAAGCACCATCGGGATCAGATACCCGTCAAATCCGGGCACAACGGCTTCCAGATCAGATACTTCCAGCACACAAGGTAGTTCATAGCGACGCACTCGGGACATGAGGTCTACCGTATTGTCATACGTAATTCCGGATGATCCGCCAACAATTATTGCATCGGTACCCGACATGCACACCTGATCCAGTGCTTCATCGCTAATTTCCCGGTCCGGGTCGAGCTTAAATACGTGTCTCCACTGCTTAATCATGTCTATCAACGAACATTCCTCCAGAGGTTCTTCTGCATCCTAAAAAAGCTTGTAAACTAAGTCTAAGTCAGCAGACAGTAGGTGTCAATGTTCGTATAAAAGGGGAACAAAAAAATACACAAACCTTTTACCGTTTTCATTCATAAAAAGTCTGTGTGTCGAATTCTGATCTTTTTTCATAACTTTTGATCAATTTTCCATGGTCTATTTAATGAATGATCTATTTACAGCCTTTTTGATCCTTCATTCATCTACCGTTTCCAAGCAAATCTTGTGCTCATCTCTTCCATTTCTTGCTCAGTCAGTACATCGGAATATACACCGTACACGCCCCATTTCTCATAGTTTGCTGCTTGTTGTGTATCGTTAATGGTATGCACGTAGGTAACTGCTCCAGCTTTGTTCAGCTTGGCCACAAAGTTCTGGTTCACTTTATATTCCGGCATAGTGACGGCATCGATATCATTATTTTGTACAAATTGCACGACCTGTTCCTCTGTATCTTGTGTGGCATATAAGGTGTAGATGATGGAGGGGAAGCTGTAAACTTCCATGACCTTTGCAAGCATCGGTTCATTATAGATCTGTACAACAACTCGGTTTAGAGCGGACGGATCATGCTTTTTCGCTGCATTGACCAAAGATTGAAGCACCTGCTGAATATCTTCGTCCTTCTGTTCTTTGGTATCAGTTACGATATACATGTCGGGGTATTTCGACAAAACGTTCATTATTCCATTGGCATCCATAGGCTGGTATATCCCCAGAATCGGTGTATTCATAAATTCATCATGCGTGAGCGCCCCTGCCTGCTTATGCTCTGGCAATTGTTCATCCTGTCCCAGCATTTTACTCATATTGGCCGTCCATTCATGTCGGGCTACAGCTACGCGATCCGAAGTAAGCATGAAGTCAATCTCGAAAACGCGTGTGCCCTTCTCATAATTGGCGATCATCGCTTCATACGCATTGGTGTAAGGCTGCTCCCGAATGCTGCCCATGGCGTGGGCAATTAAACGATAATTGGTGAACCCGTCGCGTTGCTCTTCACTCTGACTGTCATGAGCCCAAAACAGTGTACCTACGGTCATGAGCATCAATGTTACAACAGCTGCAATACGTTTCATATGAATTTCACATCCTTTACTGACGTATTGAATCCTCAAAAAGAATCATCGGATGTCACTTGCTTTTTGGTAACTAACTACCCGAATAGGGCAGGAGCAAAACAAAAAAAACCGCCCGAAGGCGGCTTTCACTTTACTCATGAGATAGGAGATTTCTTAATAAGCGTTTTTCAATCCATTCCGAATGGTTTCCCATATGATTTTAATATCGAATAATAAAGACCAATTTTCAATGTAAAAAATGTCCTGTTCAATCCGATCCTCAATGGAGGTATCTCCTCGTAATCCCTTACTCTGGGCTAACCCCGTAATGCCTGGGCGAACATGATGTTTGATCATATACTTGGGTATTTCATCTCGAAACTGGTTGACGTAGTATGGTCGTTCCGGCCTTGGGCCTACCACACTCATATGTCCTAGCAATACATTAAAAAATTGAGGCAGTTCATCCAGACTGGTACGTCGGATAAACGTTCCAAAAGCTGTACGACGAGGATCATGTTGAGTTGACCATCCTGTGTCTTCTACCCCCTCAGGCATTGCCTTCATGGAACGGAATTTATACATCATGAAATTACGTCGGTTCAGCCCTACCCGCTCCTGTTTAAATATAATCGGCCCAGGAGAGGTCAAACGCACACCTAACGCCACAATCAGCATTACTGGTGAGGTTGCTATGATTGCTACCAATGAAAATACGATATCAAACGCACGTTTCATGAGGCGATTAATCGTAATGTCCAGTGGAATGTCACGCACGTTAATCATCGGCATGCCCGCAAAATTATCAAAGTGAGGACGTGCTGGAAGGTAATCAAAGAAATCCGGAATAATTAGTGTGCGTACACCAGCCTTCTCACACACATTGATGATATGCGAGTACTTATCATGTGCATCCAGTGGCAGAGCCAAAATGACTTCATCCACAAAATGTGTAGACAGGAACTCTTCCAGTTCATCAATGCGCCCCAGAATAGGACTGTATCTCTTTTGTTCCACTGGGTCCCATTGACGATAATCATCTAGAAATCCCGTAACTTCATATCCCAGCTCAGGGTAGCTTTTGAGGTTGTCATAGAAACGCTTGCCGAGCGAACCCGCTCCAAGAATTAACACAAACTGGCGATTGAAGCCTTTTTTGCGCATTCGTTTTAACTGTAATTTGACGATATAACGATACATCAATGTAAAAGTCACATTACCGATCAAATACATCGCAAGATATGCACGTGAGATATTAACTTCTTTGAAAAAGAACATCAAGCTTAGCAACATGAAGAACGCTATCCCATGAGACTGGATAATTTTCCAGAGTTCATCGACAAAGCGCTTTTTACGTTTAGGCACATAGAGCGAAGATAATATACCTGCCAATATAGCAAGCACGGCATATACCAAGCTCCACATCAAATACTTTTCGATCGGTAGCGGGCTTTGGTTGGTTAAGAGATCACTTTCGAACTTCAACCACCACGCCAGCAAAAAGGACAGCTGAATAACACCAAAGTCAGACGCTATATACAACTGAGTTAAAAACCGTTGATTTCGCCGAATCATGATTTCACCTCGGATGATACTTCATTTTCTGTTCTCGTATGTGTTGTAGATATTGTCGATTTCTTTGAACGGGAAGGCAGAGGTAACCAGCTACGCACAAGGGATAAAGTGAATTTCAATGAAATCCCCATGTATACCGCAGAATTCATCAGCAGATTATACTTTTTTGCATAGTGTTTACGGTGGAACACCCACATCGCTCTATGAAACTCGTACGTAATTTTCAAAGGTTTTCGACGGGCACTTCCCCCTTTATAATGTACAATATATGTACGAGGATAGTAATAAATGCCCCATCCTGCCTCTTTAATACGATAACACCAGTCAATATCCTCACCATACATAAAGAATGTCTCATCTAATCCGCCGACTTGGTTGATGGCCTCGCGGCGCACCAACATGAACGCACCGACGAGACAATCAACCGGGTATTCATCATCAGGACTAAGGTGTCCCAATTGGTATTGATTAAACTTCGGCAAATCCGGGAACAGTCGTGAAAGACCAAATGCATAATAAAATGATGCAGATGGTGTAGGAAACCCTCGTTTGCATGCCTTATCCAATGAGCCATCGGGGAGGATGACTTTACAGCCTGAGGCCCCCATTTCGGGATGGCGATCCATGAAGGAGATCATGGTCTGCAGCGTATCGGGCTGTACCACCGTATCGGAATTAAGAAGCAGCATGTAACGTCCGCTGGCAACATCCATTCCTTGATTGTTGGCTACGGCGAAGCCTGTATTGTCAGAGTTGGCAATCATGCGAACACCAGGGTACATCGTTTGGATGGCTTGAACTGAATCATCCCGTGATGCATTATCGACAACTATAATTTCGAATTGATAGGAGGTCTTGGATGCGTAAACCGACGCCAAACAATCTAGAGTCAATTGACGTGTATTGTAGTTAACGATGATAATGCTGACATCCATCTCACTTTTTTTATTTATATTCGACACTTCGGTTAAAGAAGTATCTGTTGTATGAATCATTTTGAAAAACTCCTGACTTCGTCTCTTGTTTAACTATTGAAAGTATAGCATATCTTGGACGTGTCAAGACATTAAAAGTAGATTCCAGTATACGCTTATACTTTCTTCAGCACATATATGAGTTTAAGAACAAGATTATCTAACGCGGCTTGGCGGTAGAAAGGCATGTTTAGGGCGTACTTTATTCTCTTAATAAAGCTACCTTCTAATCCGTTTAAAAAACTTTTAACATCATGTGATTGAACCGAAGTTAAATATTCTCCATATATCTCATTGAATAACCTTGCTTGCTCACTTAATCTTAAGCTTCCTACATTTGAGAATCGATCAAATCTTCTCTTCCATTTCGTACTCCAACCTTTGTTACTACCTCCCATAACGTTTTCCTGATGTTGTCTGTACAGAATAGTGGGCTCCTTATCAAATATCACTTCTCCAAAGCTACTGACATAAAGATAAATCCAACGATCATGCATAAGAATGCTTGTCAGCTCAGAGGGGAGATTAGTCCTGATCTGCTCGAAAGTGACTGGATTCAGAACCATCGTGCAGCCAACACAGCAATTTTCAACCAAAGCGTTATACATACTGAGTGGTTTTGGAGGAAGAGCTGGCCATATGTTCAAATGGTTCAACTCCTGATCTACCATTTGGGTAGACGAACAATACATCAACGGAGTATCGGATGGTCTTGATTGGAGTTTTTCCACAGCCCTGCTGAGTTTGTACGGTTGCCACACGTCATCTTGATCACAAAAAGCGTAATAATCGTATACAGGGTTTGTTAAACGCACTAGTTCAAAAAAACTGCCGATCACTCCTAAATTCTCACCCTCAAAAATATGAATTTTGATCTCATCGGAAACCGATTTGGTGTAATTACGAACCTTCTCGAGTGTTTCATCGGAAGAGCCATCATCCCTGATGTAAATATCCATCTGGACGTGCTGCTGTGCCACCAAACTTTCAAGTTGTTCTTCAATATATTTTGCACCGTTATATGTAGAAAGCATGATACATACTTTTGATTGACTCACATTTCACCTCAAAAATTAACTTTTCTCTTTATTATATACGAAAACTCTCGCTCAGAAATACAAGAGCGAGAGTTAGTTATGGTTATTTGCTTTGTTTATCTTCTGACAAAGTACGGATAAAATCACGTAACCCTTCCTGCCACGGGCGGAGGTCCGTCAAACCGTTAGTTCGAATGGATAAATGATCCATCACTGAATTAACGGGTCTGGGAGCCGGTCTTGGAAACTGCTCCGTTGTGCACGGTTCCAATTCAGCTTGAATGGTAATTCCCCCAGTAGTTCGAGCTTCGTCAAAAATAGCTTGTGTAAATTCATACCATGTGCACTCTCCACGATTGGAAGCATGGTATATACCGTAACTTTCTGTAGCCATTAGTTCGATAAGGAATGCGGCCAAGTCTACAGTATATGTCGGTGATCCTTTTTGATCATGAACGACCTGAAGTTTTGGTTTTTCCTGCCCAAGCTTTAACATCGTTTTGACAAAATTATTCCCGTACAGGCCGTATACCCATGACGTTCGCACAACAAACCATTTGGAGGACAATGACTGCACAAGCCATTCTCCAGCCCGTTTGGATTTGCCATATACGCTTTGAGGGTTCGTATTATCATATTCCTGATAAGCATTGGTCGACTGACCATCAAACACATAATCTGTGCTGATGTAGATGAGTTTTGCTCCGACCTTTTCCGCAGCTACGGTCACATTACGTGTTCCTACTGAATTAACCTTATATGCACCATCTATATCAGTCTCTGCTATATCCACAGCAGTATATGCAGCACAATGAATAATGACTTCTGGATGATATGACGATATGACGTCATTACATTGGACTTGATTAGTAATGTCCATCTGATCCCGATCACAAGCAAGAACATCATGCCCTTCCTTTTTCAAAAGAAGCACAACATCACGTCCAAGCTGGCCACTTGCGCCAGTTACGAGAACTTTCATGCCTTATCGTCCCCTAAACGAGCACCATACTGCTTCTCATAGTACTCCTGATAGGCCCCGGATTGAATACGTGTCCACCAATCTTTGTTATCTAAATACCACTGAATGGTTTCCTTAATTCCTGTCTCAAAGTTATGCTTAGGCTTCCAGCCCAGTTCGTTCATCGTTTTGGTAGGGTCGATACCATAACGTCGGTCATGTCCCAAACGGTCCTGCACATATTGGATCAAGGATTCCGGTTTACCCAGCTGTTCCAAAATGGTCTTCACAATGTGTATGTTAGTCCGCTCATTGTTACCGCCAATATTATAAACCTCACCATTACGTCCCTTATGAATAACAAGATCAATTGCACTGCAATGATCCTCTACATAAAGCCAATCTCGAATGTTCAGCCCATCTCCGTATATAGGCAAAGCCTCATCATTCAGCGCACGTGAAATCATAAGCGGAATCAACTTCTCAGGAAATTGAAGGGGACCATAGTTGTTAGAGCAACGCGTAATATTTACAGGCAGCCCAAAGGTTTCATGATAAGCACGTACCAGCAGATCCCCTCCTGCTTTGGAGGCAGAGTAAGGGCTGTTTGGTTGAAGCGGAGTTTCCTCTGTAAAAAGTCCTGTTGGACCTAAAGATCCGTACACCTCATCCGTTGATACTTGAACGAACTTGGTTATATTATGTTTTTTAGCAGCTTCAAGCAGTACTTGAGTGCCATTCACATTCGTTCGTACGAAAACATCCGGTTCCATTATGCTGCGATCCACGTGTGATTCTGCTGCAAAATTAACGACTACATCTACACCTTGGCCAATCAGGCGGTCCATCTCAGCAGCATCTGTAATATCTGCTTTGACAAAAGTATGCCGCTTATTGCCCTCAAGAGATTTTAAATTCTCTAGATTGCCCGCATAGGTAAGCGCGTCTATATTAATAATTTCATAGTTCGGATACTGTTCTAGCATATACATAACAAAGTTACTACCAATAAATCCGGCACCGCCGGTAACGAGCAATTTCATGGGATGAAAACCTCCTAATTACTTCACTTCGAAATTAAAATTGATCTCTGCGTCCTTCAGCAATGGGTGCCTCTGGTCCTTGTCGGACAAGATCGGATTGGACGTAGGCCAATCAATTCCAAGCGCCGGATCACTCCATAATATGCCACGATCATGCTCAGGGGAATAGTATTCGTCTACTTTGTAAAAGACTTGGGTGTTCGGAACCAACGTACAGAAGCCGTGAGCGAATCCTTTCGGGACGAGCAACTGACGATGATTATGCTCGCTAAGAATGAAACCTTCCCATTGACCAAACGTTGGGGATCCTTTTCTAATGTCAACAATGACATCATAGATCGCACCGGAAATAACACGGATTAACTTGGTTTGTGCTTTTGGATTCAACTGATAGTGTAATCCACGGAGCACTCCAGGTTGCGCCGACAAGGATTGGTTGTCTTGAATGAAGTGGAATTGAAGCCCATTTTGTCTCATGACATTATCGTTGTAACTTTCCATAAAAAAACCCCGGTGGTCACCGTGAACTTTGGGTACTATTAAAGAAGCTCCTTCAAATCTCAAGGAGGTTATCTCCATCATGCTGCTCCTTCCTATTAAAGTTTTAATTTACCATATTCAATTCCAAATTGAATGTCTTGTGAAAGTTCATTAGCTTTTGCTAGAGAAGCATGAGTTCCTGCATCTGTCCACCAGCCCTTAAGAATGTCGTAGGTCAAGTTTCCTTTTTCGATATATGCATTATTAACATCAGTAATTTCTAATTCACCTCGAGCGGATGGTTTCAAGGTATCGATAATCTCAAATACATTACTATCAAACATATATATGCCGGTTACCGCATAATTGCTTTTAGGCTTTTGCGGCTTCTCTTCAATGGAGACAATACGTTCTCCTTCAATCTCCGGAACCCCAAAACGATGCGGATCTGAAACTTCCTGAATCAGGATTTTAGCTCCTGCATCTTGCGTTCTAAAATTCTCAACATATGGAGATATATCATCAGAAAATACATTATCCCCCAAAATAACAGTCATTTTATCCTTACCTACAAAATGTTTAGCAAGATTTAACGCTTGAGCAATTCCTCCAGCTTCATCTTGAACTTTATATGTGAAAGTAACTCCCATTTCACTACCACTTCCTAGAAGGTTAACAACATCTCCCATATGATCTTTGCCTGTAACAATTAAAATATCCTCAATTCCGGATAGTTTAAGCTTGTGTACAGAGTGAAAGATCATAGGATACTTCCCCACAGGAAGAAGATGTTTATTAGTAACCTTTGTGAGAGGATATAAGCGTGAGCCTGTCCCTCCCGCGAGTATTATACCTTTCATAATGACCTCCGGTGAATTTCTATTATATTCTCACAGATTATCTCGACTGTTTCTAATGACAACTCGGGATATATTGGTAAAGTTAGAACTTTGTCACTTATTGCCTTCGCATTCGGCAAATCAAGTCCACTATATTTTTCTTCAAAGCAATCATAGTCTGTCGCAAGGGGGTAGAAATACTTTCTAGTGAAAATATTATTTTCTCCAAGCAACTCATGAACTGTATCTCTTGATACTCCAAATAGTATTGGGTCGAAAAGAACTGGAAAATAGGAGTAATTATACTCGATATTATTCAGACTATAATTTAGTAACTGTATTCCAGGAATCCCTTTAAGGAGACTAACATACTTATCTGTTATTAATTTCCTCTTATTGATATTAGTTTCAACATAATTTAAATTAACGAGCCCCATTGCAGCTTGAAACTCATTCATTTTTGCATTATAGCCAACCATTTCAACTGTTTCTGGACCACTAATACCGAAATTTTTTAGAAGATTAATTTTCTTTTTGTAGTTACTATTTTTATAACTCAACACCCCCCCCTCAATTGAATGGAACAGTTTAGTAGCATGAAGACTAAACATGGACAAGTCTCCATGCGAAGCAATTGATTTTCCATCTAGTTTAACTCCAAAAGCATGTGCAGCATCATATATGACTTTCAAGTTATACTTCTTGGATATCTTTTCAATCTCATGTACTTTACAAGGTGTACCAAATACATGTACTGGTAAGATCGCCACTGTTTTTTCATTTATTAGTCTTTCAATTTTAGAAACATCAATATTATAGTCATCTTTATCGATGTCACAAAAAACAGGCGTTAAACCACAATTTACTATAGCATGTATGGTTGAGGCAAAAGTAAATGGCGTGGTAATAACCTCACCTTTCAAATCTAATGTTTTTAATGCTGTTTCCAAAGCAAGATGTCCATTGACTAAAAGGCTTATATTTTCAACTTCGCAATATTCAATCAATTTCTCCTCAAATTCTTGATGTAATACTCCATTATTTGTAATCCATGAATTATTCCAAAGTCGTTCAATTTCTGCTGTGAACTCTGAAAACGGGGGCATAAATGTTCTTGTTACATTTACAGGCGAGTCTAACTTTCTTAATTCATACATTGATATATGGCCTCCCTCTAAAGTAATGTTTCGCCTGTTTTCTCTCATTCGTAGTTTACAACTTCGACATCTCTGCGTAAGGAAAATTGCTCAGATATTTTAATAACCATTTTGGCTTCTCAGTTGCTTCATTTGAGGTTGTATATCTGTGATGAGATAAGGTTCAGGTGATAGAGTTTGAATTAAAATCTTTGTTCTTTAACTATCTTTGTCACAAAGGGTTAATAACACCATTTACTTGTGGTTTGCTTTGTCCCAGGAAATAATAAGGATCCTCTTTTTGACTAAAAGCTCAAATCTCTTAAATAGTCGAATGGCTTTAAAGATCATATATTCATTTCTCGTGCAGCTGTTGAAATGACTGTAGTCAACTCACGAACATCCTTAACAACAATTGCTCCTAATCCGACTTTACTTTGCTTACCTACAAAAATCTTTTCTTTAATTGACGCACCCGCTCCTATAAGTGATAATTCGCCAATATTTACATTACCTGATATAATAGCATTGGGATTAATAGTACAAAAATCACCTATAACGACATCATGACCTATATTGCAAGAACGATTCAATAACACAAAATTCCCCAATTTAATATTCACCGTCATATTTACACCTGAACATATGACGTTCCCAAATCCCATCTTATTATTTATACTCTGAGATAAATTAGCACGTGGATGTATTAAATTAGGAAAAACCACATTCGATACTTCCATATCCTCTATTTTATCCCTAAGATTTTTCTTTAAAATGGGATCCGCCAGTCCAATAACAACTCCAATAGAGGAGAATTTATGGCATAAAAGGTGAAATTCATCATTCGTACAAAATATTTCAACTTCCTCAATCTTCTTTCCAACCTCAGATTTATCATTTGTAACAAATCCTATGAGATTGTAGATGTTCTGATACATAAATCCATTAATTTCATCTATTAGTGCTTTAATTTCCTTAGCACAACCTCCGGTACCAAATATAACTATCGGTAAACCAGCCCATGAACTCATCATTTTTCTCTTCCTTGTTTCCCGAAGAACTTTCTTAGTTTCGAATACAAATTAGGGGCTTTTTGTATTTTTCTTTTTGCACTGTCTAAAATAACTTGTTGAGTAGATTTCTCAAAAACATCTACAATATCAAGAGAACCAGTCATTTCGAAGAAATCCTTATCACGGAAATTAAACTTCTCTTCCAAAACCACCCTCGTTGTCTCATTGTTCAGCAATTCACTTAATTTTTTCAAACCAATCAATTTGTAGATCGGCTTTATGTCATAAGAGATCTCTCTAAAATATGCAAAAGCTTTCTCACATTCAATTTCATCTCTTGTATACGATTTTGAACTTTTCTCCTTCAGAAATCCATCTATAAAGTCTTCATCAGAAATTCCATTAAAGAAATCATCCATTATGATAAAAAGTTCATTTTTATTTCTAATAATATTTTTATAAGTGACGGAACTAGTATTCATTTCATTTGATAGTATTCTGAAATATACTAATTTTTCCTCCATTACATGTATCTTATATTTTTTTATTACATTAATCCACATTGAGAAATCTGGAAGTTGTCTAAAACTAGGATTGTACATACCTATTTCAGAATAGATGGAACGTTTGATTAAGAGAGATGGATGACAAAAACAATTTAATTTATAAAACAGTTGGTGTAGCCACTCTCCAGAAGATTTATTAGACTGAGTAAAAGCATCTGCCCAAAAATAATCATTTTTCTGTAGTATATTATTTGACTCATCAATAAAGTAAGCATCTGTAAAGACACATGATACATCCGGGTTATTTTCCAAGTACTTCATTTGTTTTTCAAGTTTATTTTGTTCCCAATAGTCATCTGAATTCAATAAAGCAACGTAATCAGAATCTGAAGATAAAATTCCATAGTTAAGAGTATCAACAGCACCTTGGTTAGTTTGGAAACAAAAAGATTTAATTCTTTCGTCATTATAAGATTGGATAATTTCATTCGAGTTATCAGAAGAGGCATCGTCCACAATGATTAGTTCGAAATTTTTGTATGTCTGATTTAGAACACTCTCAATAGCTTGCTTCAAAAATTTAGAATGATTATATGATGGTATTATAACTGATACTTTAGGATCCTTATTCAAAAATATACACCCGCTTATTTATAGAATTTCGGTGGAATAACCAACTTGAGAAAATGAATGAAAATTGGAGGAACATATTTTTTAATTATATTCTTCACACTTTCCTTATTTGTAACATCTAACGGCCCTTCAATAATTGAAATTCTCTCCATTAACCTATTCTTGTGTATCACAAATTCCTCATGATACAATTTCTCTAAAAAGTTGTCATAATCATCAATTAGCTTAATAGTTTCCTTTAATTTCTCCACCTCATCCTTTTGACTCCATGTGCCATTAGGATGCAACCGATAAACGGACATTACTTCCGGTAAATAAGCTATTAGCCCCTCTTGAGACACAACTATATTTGTCATCCAGTCGTAAACTGTAAGTTCATAAAGAGATTCTTTAATCATCTTTATATTTTTAGTCCTGTACACACAAGTGGAGAAATTACCAATAAAATTATCTAAAACTAGTTCAGACGTGTTGATTAATTGAAAACTCTTATCCCAACTCCATGGCTGAACCTTATGCCTTTTCTTTTTCATATCATGAACGACAAATTGATTGAATGTCAGTACACATGCTTTATTTGATTCTAAGAAATCTACATGTTTTTGTAATCTTTGAGGATCCGTCCAGTAATCATCCCCTTCTAAAACAGCGACATACTCACCATTACATGCAGCAAATCCTCTTTTATAGTTAAGTGTGATTCCTAAGTTGTCTTGTTTAGGAAGCAGCTTGAATAGTTCTGGATACTCATTCGCATACTCTGATATGATATTAATTGTCTGATCAGTTGAACAGTCATCCGCAACTATTATTTCATACTTGAAGTTAGTTTTTTGCTCAAGAATACTTTCAATTGCTTGCTTAATATACTTCTCATGGTTATATGTTACCAATAAAACATTGCAAGTAATTTTCTTCTCATACATCTCATCTTCCCCTTAATTTACCTATAAATTTATATATTTTATTTGATAATCTGACTATTCTAGTATTCATTTTTTCTATCAGAATATCATTCTCATTCCTCACATCATTGTTTACCTTCTTCAACAATTCAATCTGTTTGTGTAATTCATTTAGTTCCGCATCAAGTTTCATCGTTTTTTCTTTTGTATTTTCTTTTTCAAATACCAATTGATTTCTTAATTCATTAATTTGTTCTTCATACTCATTTTTTTTAATTTTTAAATTTTTCGTCTCGTTTTTGTATTTTTTGTTTCTCATTATTATTTTTTCTAATATCGAATTCTTTTTAGCCTCAATATGTTTAATTTCTAAGAGTTGATTTACAATATCATCAGAAATAAACAAATCATCATTTATATATTGAATAATTAATTTTATTCTTTTTATAGGACTAACCTTTGATTCAAAAATAATCTGAGGATCATCTTCCAAAAAAATAAATTGGTCTTTTAATCTAAGAAATGAATTCGATTGAACATCATAATTGTTCAGCCTATTTCCCGCTTGATCAAATAATTCTACCTCTAACAGTTTTATGATACATCCTTTTGGTGAAGGATCAATTCTTACCTGACTAGAGTCGGATACTAAATCGAGATCAACCTCGTATATCGACTGTTGTTTGTTTAATACCATAGAATAACTGTCATTCTCATTAAAACCATGATTTTCATTCCAATAAATTTGCAAATGTACATCGCTATGATTATTTTGTTTTTCTTCTAGCTCTTCAACTTTCTGCAAACACATGAAATTAATCGTTTGTTCGAAATGTAATAGTCTTGCTTCATCTTCTTTAGTCATTGTTCTAGTTAAATCTTTTATTAAACTCGGAACTCTTTGGATTTTACTTTCAAAACCATTTTTTCCATATATAATAAAATTCCGCACTGAATGTTCATCATCAAAATCCTTAAAAAAAAGATTTTCGTTATAATATTGGTTTATCGCTTTCCAATACGAAGAAGCTTTTGGATTCAACCCTGATTTGAATTCCATTTGCATTAACTTTTCGAAAAGAATACTAGATGAGTGTTTGAAATTCACTGATTTTCCGATGAACTTATTTATAGTATTTAAAGTTCCGTTTATTTCCGGTAATCCATTTTCTCGGTGTTCTTTACTCCATAAAATATCACCATCATATAAGAAATTAAAAAAGAA
Organism: Paenibacillus sp. JJ-100; assembly: GCF_948329825.1. Classification (GTDB taxonomy): domain Bacteria; phylum Bacillota; class Bacilli; order Paenibacillales; family Paenibacillaceae; genus Paenibacillus. The sequence goes on along the minus strand of NZ_CAOJCM010000015.1, from coordinate 17,082 downwards.
ACCTAATCTCTCTTCTAATTCTTCTACTCCATGATTTGTAAAAGGAGCTGAAATTATAAAACCGTATTTCGAGACTCGTTCTATCTCATTTAAAAAAGCTTCTCTTTTATTCTTTGGAATATGCTCTAAAACATCCAAACCTATTACAAAATCAAATTCACCATCTGGAAAATCCAAATTAGTTGCATCACCTTCAACAAATGAAGGGTCCTCAAGAAGTTCGGGAGCAAGGATCAGATCAAGATATTTAATTTGTTTCTTGTGTAAAAATTTCTCTAAGTTCTTATGCTCATTGGCTCCTACTTCAAGAATATTCAGCTCTTCTTCTTGCAAATTCAATCCATTGAAAATGATTTCTACCATCTTATATCTTTGATACTGATGAAATGGAACCAATTTAAATCACCACCTAATTAATTTTTTTTATATTCACTTTATTAGGCACATATAATTTATTCCATATTTTATAAGGTTCTCTTTCTCTCATTTCAAAAATATAGGAATTTTCTGTGTAGTCAACAAATACAGAAGTTCTATTTTTTACTACAGATGTAGATAAAACAGTAGATAAATTATATCTTCCTTCTACTAATGGTAGTCTAGTTATGAATTCTACAATTATTTTTTGCCCTTTTTCTCCAGATATCTCACCGATATTCTCAATAAGTGTATTGCTGCCTAAATATTCAATATTTTGTTTATCTCTTATATGGTACCCCACAGAAATCTGACATTTTTCATTGAATTTTATGTGCATTCTAACTTTAATCTTGTCATTAAAATCTACGTTATAAATGGGATTATTCCCCTCATCTAACAATTCTAACTCTGTCAGAACTGCCTCCATTGTCCCTTGTCTAAAATCCTTTACTTTCTCTTCAAAAGCTACGCTCTCTTTAAATAGAATATGATCTTCTATTTTCAAGTTTCTTAATGAATATGTTTGCTCTTCCGAGTTATCGCTCTTTTCTAATCTGATATTCATTTGTTCGCGAACATACTTCGCATACATATCAACTACATTTTCAGCTTCACCATAAGCTTCAATAGACCCATTTTTTAAATACAAGGCCTTATTACATAAAGACTTTATTGAATTCAAATCATGACTTACATATAAAACGGTAACACCAGTATGAAATAGCTCTTTCATTTTAGTTATACACTTTGCTTGGAAATACATATCCCCTACACTCAAGGCCTCATCTACTATTAAAATATCTGGCTGAACATTTATTGCTACGGAGAAAGCAAGTCTAGCAAACATACCGCTGCTGTAAGTTTTAACGGGTTGATAGATATAATCTCCGAGTTCTGCAAAAGAAAGAATACTATCCAGCTTTGCAGTTATTTCTTCTTTATTAAACCCCATCATAAGTCCGTTGAGATATATATTTTCAATCCCCGTGTACTCTAAATTAAACCCCGCCCCTAGTTCAAGTAGGGCTGCCACTCTACCTTTCACTTCAATCTCACCACTAGAAGGTGTAAGCACTCCAGTAATTATTTTTAACAGGGTGGATTTCCCAGATCCATTTTCTCCTATGATCCCTACTATTTCACCCTTTTTAATTGTTAGATCAATCTCGTGTAGGGCATGATGCTCTGAATGGAGAATTTTATTACGATGAAGCAATGATTCCTTCAATCTGTCTACTGGGGACTTATACAATTTATATACTTTACTAACTTTCCCAGCCCGTATCGCTGTAAGATCCATAATCAGAAACCCACCTCACAAAAATTAAAGTACATCAGACAAATGTGGTTTGAGCCTTTTGAAAACTCTACTCGATATAATAAAATTCACGGTTATTACACCAAAAAAGTATAATGAGAGTTTATATTTTTCAAAAAACCACACTTTATTTATCATAGAATCTCGAAATCCTTCCACGATATAGTAAAAAGGATTCAACTTAAATATAAAAATCCAATTATCTGATAAAACCTCTACTGACCAAAGAATCGGAGTTAACCACATTCCAAACTGCAATAGAATTGAAATCACATAAGTAAAATCTTTGAAAAATGGCGTTATAGCTGCTGTTAACCATGAAACACTTGAGATTAGGAGTACACTACATAAAGTGTAATATATAATCTGAAGAGAATAATAAGTTATTGGATAATTATAAAACAGAAAAAACACGAGCATAATGATTAGGAAAAACAGATGCACTAAAAAGGCCGATATTATTTTAATTAATGGCAATAGTTCAATTTTAAATACAACTTTCTTCACCAGATAATTGTATTCTATGTAACTACTTGCAGACGTTGTAATAGCCTCAGAAAAATAAAACCATGGTATTATACCAGCTACAAACCATAGAATAAAAGGAGCATCTAGTTCAGCAGGTCCACTAATTTTTAATCCTTTCTCAAATACAAACCAATAAACAAGTATTGTAACTAAGGGCTGCAGCAATGCCCATAAAAGACCAAAATAAGACCCTGCATATTTTGACTTAAAATCATTTAATGCAAGATTCCTGGTCATAAAGAAAAATTTCCTGATATTATATTCTCTCGCTTTTTTTACCATTACTATCCCCTAATCCTTCTAATCTTTGAATTACAGAAAAAACAAAAACTCAATCCACGATGATGATAAGTTTATAGTTTTAAATCTCTCTATGCCAAACTGATAGGTAAAAGTTTTTCATAACGTCATCTCTTCTAGCTCACTTCCCTCACATATGCTAAAATAATGTCGTATCTACAAGCAAAGGAGAATCAAACCTTGTCGAATCCAGTATACGGGAAACAAAAGAAAACGTCGAGTAAAGCTACGGCCAATTCGGCATCGACGCTCCTATGGTCATTGTCCATAGGGCTTATCTTATTTTTACTCTGGTCCGCGTTCCAAGTTGCGCTATTTAATGGTCAATTGCTGCAATTTGAGGCACCCATTTATTGGGCTGTTGCTATCACAACCCTCCTATTTATAGTATGGGTGGCAATCTACTTTAAACAGATGAGGTTAGAAACACAGCAAGATTGGCTCAAATTAGCCGTAATAATGCTTCCTCTTACCTATGTACTATCACTTATTAATGCCGCATCAGGATATTTGGCTACTAATATGGTACTCATCCAGTGTATTTATGCCATGATTTTTGTGATGACGATGTACATGCTTCAAAACAACAAAATCAATCATATCATACAATCTTCTTTAATAGGAATTGCATATGTTATTGTCGGTTTTGGTTTATTGAACTGGCTTGGGGCCTTTAGTTTTGCAGGTAAACTGGTGGGATGGTTCTCTTCGGGTGTAGTCAACGGGGTGTATAATCAGGCCATCTGGAATGATGCCAACGGGGCTCGGCTTGCGTCCGTGTTTCAGTATCCCAATACATATGCCGCATTTCTAATGGCATTTCTGTTCATTTCGATCTTTAGCATGATTCGCACCAAAAAGGTATATGTACAACTGCTACACGGCTTCATGCTTGTACCTATTGTTTTATCGTTGCTACTTACGCTTTCGCGTACAGGACTAGTTATGCTTCCTGTTGTATTTGTTATTCTGTTGCTCTTGCTTAAGCCAGCCAAACAAATTCTATGGTTTATCTATAGCGGGATTTCAGCGATTGGTACTCTGTTAGTACTAAATCCAATTAATACCGCAGGGCTTGAATTGCAAAAGCAATTCACAAGTTCTCTTGCAGCCAAAAGTTGGGCTATCCTAATTGGCGTCTCGCTTGTTGTCGCTATGTTGTGCTGGGTTATCCAGCGCTTTGTAGCCCCTAAGCTTGAAGGCAAACTTCAATCCTGGTCATCTCGAAAAGCATCCAGTGCATGGATCCCACTAGGCTCTATTGTTCTGATTGCTGTTTTAGCTGTACTTCTGCTCGGTACAGGCTTGCGTAACATCTTGCCAGACAGTATCAGTACACGACTTGAGAATATCAACTTTCAGCAGCACAGTGTGCTCGAACGTATTACGTTCTACAAAGATGCCACGAAACTATTCGCTGACTATCCTGTAATTGGTGCAGGCGGTGGTGCGTGGACAGCGTTATACGAAAAGTATCAGAATAATCCTTATGTGAGTGCCCAGGCACATAACTTCTTCATGCAATACCTAGTGGAGGTTGGCCTCATTGGATTCATCGTATTTATGGCATTTATACTTTATGTTTTCTATCAATATATAAGCTCATATGTCAGAAGGAATGAAGATGAGCGCGAATCCCATTTCGTCTACTTCATTCTTTCTATGTCCATCCTTGTGTTGAGTCTCCTCGACTTCAACATGAGTTATGTGTTCATCGGCCTGTTAGTGTTCCTCGGTCTTGGAGGTATGGCTGCTGCAATCGAGCCTAAACCGAATCGCCGCTTGAAAATGAGTGCAGCTGCTGCACGCGGAGTTTACAATACGGTTGCCGGGATAGCTATTATTGTACTTCTAATCATTTCTATTCGATTCCTGCAGGCCGATCATTATGCTAATGAAGGCAAAGTAGTTGCTCAAAACAGTCAGGATTTCCAGCAACTCAAAGCTCCACTGGAAAAAGACCTATCTATTCGTAGCACACACTTTGATTCATTAGTAATGCTGGCGTCACTCTATCAGCAAGGTTATACGCAAACCCAAGATGATCAATTCTACACGGCAGCCATGGATTTGCTTCAGCGAGGGCTTAAAGCGGAACCTTATAATAAAGCTATCGTGAAACAAATGATTGACCTGTACGAATTGAAAGGCGAGGTTGACCAAGCTTATGCTTTACGAAAAGAATATGCTGATCATTACATCTGGGATATGGCCTGGTATGAACAATTTATCAGTCGCTCATTTGACTTAGGGTATCAAGGCATTGGTCAAGGCGATACAGCTAAGAAAGAATCGTATTTTTCTTCAGGCCTAGCCGCATATCAGCATGTCGTAGACGGAGTAGAGCATCTTAAAACGCTACCCGAAGGTCAACTTCAAGGCCAGCCTTTTGAAGTCACCCCAACCATGATTCTCAACGCGGGGAAAATGAAGTATATGTCAAGCGATCCTTCGGGAGCTGCCGGAATACTTAAAAACGGAATTGCCGATGACCTGACCGATGCGACTAATCGTGAAATTGCTCGTTGGTACCTGGCTTCACTTATGAAGGATAATCAACAAGATGAAGCTCTGTATAATAAGCTGATTGCTGTCTCACCTGATGAGGCAGACGAGATTAAAAAAGTGGCGGAACTCAATTTCTAATTTGTTCGTAAACTCATTCACATACGCATACGCTTTTGTGATCATATTAAAAAGGTTTGCCTCATGAGGCAAACCTTTTTTCGTCTAACCTGTAACGGATATTCATTATCAGAACATCGTTCGAAATGTAAAAAAGACCGCTGAACGAATAGATATATTACAAAATTCAAGAATTAAAAATTAAGTGAAGGATTGCATGAATGAATGATTGAATGAATAAATCAATAATTCACATATAAATCAAGGGATTAGTCTGTTTTGACAATACTCTTCAAATACTTCAGTAGATCTTCCCTCAAATCCGGCCGTTGCAGCGCATAATGGATGGACGTTTCAATAAACCCTAATTTCTCACCCACATCATGTCGCAAACCATCAAAATGATACGCCAGAATCTGACGCTGTTCATTCAGACGGGATAAGGCATCAGTCAGCTGAATCTCTCCGCCTACCCCAACAGATTGTTGACCCAAAATTTCGAAAATGTCAGGGGTAAGAATATATCGACCCATAATAGCCAGATTGGAAGGTGAATCCTCCGTCTTTGGCTTCTCAATTAAACGACGAGCACGGAAGACACGCTCATCTGTACGTGTTAGCAGCTCTCCATCTACAATACCGTAACGAGATACGTCATTCCAATCGACAGGCTGTACACCAACAATGGGGGATTGCAATTCGTCATAGACTTTAATCATCTGCTGCAAGCATGGTTGATCTGCTTCCACAATGTCGTCCCCAAGCAGGACGGCAAACGGTTCGTTACCAATGAACTTACGTGCACACCAGATGGCGTGACCAAGTCCTTTAGGTTCCTTTTGCCGGATATAATGAATGTCTGCCATCTCGGAAGGTTTGCGCACTTCCTTCAGTAGTTCCCACTTCTGTTTATCTGTCAGATTCTGTTCAAGTTCAAAGGAATAATCAAAATGGTCCTCAATAGCCCGTTTCCCTTTCCCTGTAACGATAATAATATCTTCAATCCCGGAGGCTACAGCTTCCTCAATAATATATTGAATGGTTGGTTTATCCACGATCGGAAGCATTTCTTTTGGCATGGCCTTGGTAGCAGGCAAAAATCGGGTTCCCAAGCCAGCGGCAGGGATAATTGCTTTACGAATCTGCATGTTATAACTCTCCTTATTCTGTCTAGTAACAGCAACTAAAGATTAAGATTTAATAGATATAATGCAAGCAATACAAGGAGGGTTCCTGTTCATTATCTTCCAAATCCAAACCAATCCCACTCTTATGTATTAATAAATATTAATTTAGAGTAAGTATAACAGATAAACAAGGTTCTGAACGTTACCTTCTCTAATCGTTTTTACAATAAAAAAATAGGGTGATACAATAATGAAATTGTACCACCCTCTAATTCGATTACACCATCAACAACTCACGAATATCCTGCTCGGATAATGTCGTTGATCCTCCGTCGCCAGGTTCAATTACCTCGGCAATCAAATCCTTTTTCCGCTGCTGCAGCTCCAAAATCTTCTCTTCAATGGTGCCCTCGGTGACAAGGCGAATGACTTGAACTACTTGTTTCTGCCCCATCCGATGCGCCCGTCCAATGGCTTGCTCCTCTACTGCGGGGTTCCACCACAGATCATACAAAATAACCGTGTCTGCTCCGGTCAGATTTAGCCCGGTTCCGCCAGCCTTGAGCGAGATGAGGAACAGCTCCGCTTCACCCTCGTTAAATCTACGGCACATGTCTACACGACTCTGTGCAGGGGTCTGCCCATCCAAGTAGAACAGGTTGTTTCCCTGTGCAGCAAGAGTTTGACGAATGAGACCCAGCATACTTGCGAACTGGGAGAAGATCAGGATTCGTTTACCGGCAGCCAGACAGTCTTGAACGGTCTGGAGTAACTGTTCCATTTTCCCGGAATCGCCCTGATACCCATCCACAAAAAGAGCCGGGTGACAACACAACTGACGCAAGCGGGTAATACCAGCCAAGATTTTAATCCGATTTTTCTGGAAACCATTGTCCTCCATATCCTTAGAGGTTTCATCCTGAAGTTGAGAGAGGTAAGCTGCATACAGCTTCTTCTGTTCAACTGTCAGCTCAGAGCGCTGGACCGTCTCAATGCGATCCGGTAGCTCTTCCAGTACGTCTTTCTTCAGACGACGGAGGATAAACGGACGCACCATGCGCGATATACGTTCTGCTGGCAGATCACGAAACCTTCGGTAACTCGGGAACAATCCCGGGAATACCGCTTCAAAGATAGACCACAGTTCGTCTAGTGAATTCTCCACGGGTGTACCTGTCAGAGCAAATCGCCGAGGCGCCTGAATCTGTTTGACTGCCTGCGCCGTCTGGGAAGATGCATTTTTGATCGCCTGTGCCTCGTCCAGAATGAGAGTATGGAAAGTTCGGCCCAGATACGTATCCAGATCCCGGCGCAGCAGCGGGTACGATGTCACAATCACGTCCGCCTTGTCCATATCAGCCAGCATGCTGGCACGTTCGTCCTTTTGTCCTGCTACAATAAATACGTTTAGATGCGGAGCAAATCTCGCAAACTCACTCGCCCAGTTGTACGTCAATGAAGCAGGCGCAACGACCAGTACCGGCGGGTGCGTCATTCGCGTACGAATAGTCAGCCCCTCTTGATGAGAGGTGTGCCAACCGTCATCAGGGTTTCCGGAGGTATGGGCGGCATTTGATTGTGTATGCTCATCCATAAATAAGCTGTTCCAGTTCTTACTGTCTGTCTCAGCATCCGAAGAGCCGAATAGCATCTGGTCTGCACCTGCACGTACCTGATCAGGCTCGTATATGGGCTTCTCTTGTAGCGATGCCGTAATATAGGCGATGCTTTGCAGCGTTTTCCCCAGTCCCATATCATCAGCCAGGATACCTCCAAATCGGTAATGGGCAAGGGTGCGAAGCCACTGATACCCGCTTGCCTGGTAATCCCGCAAGACGGGTCCCAGCGTCTGCGGCAACGGAAAGTCCATCCGGTCGGGGTCACGCAGATCATCCAGGAAACGTTTGAGCGAGCCTCCCCATTTCACATGGCCGGAAACCTCATCTCTGCCAGGGAGCTGCAAAGCTCTTACAGCAGGCAACCGAATGTGGCTGCTATGGATGTCCTTCGCTTCTAACCCAAGCGCGTCAGCCATTCGAGCGAAGCTGCTGGCGCCTTCATGTTCCAATGACAGGAAGACACCGCTTCGCAGGCGGAAGAAAGCTTTCTTTTCCACAATGCTGCGCATCAGTTCCTGCAACTCCTGTTCATCTACCCCTTCCATCTCAAAGGAAATCTCCAACCAGTCTAGCCCTCTGCCTAAATCAGCGCGAACCTTTGGCGGTACCGGATACGTTGGCATCATCGCTTTCACCGCATTCGGCATGTAGATATCGGCCAGCTTCTCCAGCTCGGGCAACAGATGGTATAACACATCATAGATCGCATCCTCACGTTCGCTTGCCCAGACACTGCCCTCTCGCTCCAGGAAAGAGCGATCCAGCCTCTCGATGAGATTCTGTTCTTTGAAGCGGTCACGAATCAAGATGACTTTCTTCTCTTCCTCGTTAATCAGATACTCCGCCAGAGGATTGATCACCATCACCCCGTAATCAAATTCCAGACGCGCCGTAATGCGTTCCCGGTAAAAATCGATGTAGAGCTTCGGTGACAACTCGGGTTCAGCAATTTGCTCGCGCACACGGGAATCAATAGACAGATGCCCCAGCGTCCGTAGTTCAGGTACGACATGCTGTACGAACTCATCCACCTGCTGTGATGAAATATCGATGCTCTCTTTAATGCCATAAGAGGTAAGCGCGCTGTTTAGATCCTCCAGACTTCTCATCTGCATCGGTTCCAGCATATAGAGCTGACCTTCGACGACCGCAGCATCATACGCCGGAAGCAGAATCAATTCGCGCAGTCCCGACACCTCCAGCTGATACCCTTCATTAGCCCCTTCTGCGATCCGGTAAAATAAAGGCAAAGCCCCTTCACTGAGCGTAAGCGGCCCATTGGCCAGTCCCGTGCCTTCCATTCGACTATCTGCCTGTAACAGCAGCTCCAGCAGTGGCTTCCAAACGATTGGAGCAATCAGAATATCTCGCCCGTCCGAAGCACCCAAATACCCGGAGATCGACTCACGGTATGCTTCTTCACTCTGTCTCATGCGAATGAGCATCGACAAGATCGCTTGATCTTGCGCACGAAACACATGCAGCAACGGATCATAATGAAACAGCTTCGTGAACGACATCGGCTCGCCCTTCTCCACACAGTTCAGAAATTGCTTGACCTTCTGCACGACATAGAGTCGTTTGTTGCCTACTTTCAATTCAAGTGCCAGCTTGGCTCCACCCTTGTGCACATGCACCAGCTTACATATAAACTGTACCTGTAGTTCCTCCCGCAGGATGGAGCGACGGGCAGGTGCTGTGTATTGTTGCTCCCGTTCATGTGACAATCGGCGATCCTTGGCAAACATGGACAAAATCTGATCTGCTGTGCGATAAGACGGCTTATCTGCGGAGCGACCCCATCCTGACGCTGAACTCGGACGACCTGCCTGAGCAAAAGGAGATGGTTCGGGGTTCCGCTGCTTTGGCTGCTGTGACTCATCCGGCTGTTTCTGTTCAGGCTGCCCTGGCGGCTGTAGATCCTCCAGTTGTTCCGGATTCTGCGACTGCTGTAACTGCTCTTGATGCTGTGGCTGCGACCCACGTGCAGACGATGAATGAGTCATGCTCGCATATGAGGAATTCGTTGATTCAGCATTAATCTTCTCGCTCTCATCTGCTGTTGGGGATAAATGAGTTGAAGACGTGGGTGATGACGGAAGTGAGGATACGGGAAAAGATGACGTTGAAGTTAAGGTTGAATACGGCCGCTCCCACGTCTGCTCCTCGACTAATGTACCTACTTTTGATGTCATCCCGTTGGTACCGGATGGCCCCGGTATGTCCACACGTTCGTGAATAGCAAGCAAAACAGCCGCGATATGTTTGCAATAATCATAGTAGTTACCGTATGAGGGACAATTGCAGTGCGCTTCAATCTCTCCCTCGTCATCCAGATCCACTGTGACCTCGTAGCTTTCTGTCCCTCGGACAACGGCTGTATAGTGACGACCGTCCTCACTCACAGCCAGCTTGCCAATCCTTCCTGACTGTTGATATTCTTGGCCACGTTTAAATGCCGTGACTCCGCACAGCAATTTAATATCCATCATCGTAAATGGAGCCACGCTTCACACCTCCTTGAGTACCGATGCCTCGATTATAGAAAAAACCCCAAGAGCTCCGTAAAGCAGAGATTGGGGTTGCTTATTAAGTTGAAACACAGTTGTTTACACGTGCACTTCGATGACAGAATAACCTTCCAATCACTGTTATCCCCAGATTTTTTTGATTCCCTTTCTTAAAAGGGAAAATCCGGTGATAAAGGCGAACGCTTCGCTTTTTCAGGTTTTTTCTGTCCTCTCCGTTTTTGTGTAAAAAATAGTTCAACTTATATGGCTTGTTGCTTACTATTTTACCAGTTGACCACGTGTAACACCCAGCTGGTTCGTTGCTTTCAGTGTTTTCCATACTTGTGTACCGCTGATCTCGCCACGCAGTGCACGGTTGTACAGATCAATAACTTCCTTCACTTGCTCTGGTGTCTCTTCCAGGAACTCTACCCGGTAACGGGATACACCCAGATCCATGAAGTTGGTCAGGTACTCCGCACCCGACTGCTCCACCGCGTTATACACGGTGTTACGGCAGCCTTCATCCACACGTACGGGGTGAGACATACCAATTCGGTCTTGCAGAGATGCCCGTTTTTCCTCACAAGGACGACCACAGTTCGTATAATCCGTTCCTTCACTCATAAACGTACAGTATACACAGTGCTCGGTGTGGAACATCGGCAGATGCTGATGAATAACCACTTCGGTCTGACTTGTACGGGAGTTGCCGAGCAGATCAACCATCTGTTGAATGTTCAAGTCATATGATGGTGTAATCCAGTCGCAGCCTGCCTCCAGGAACAACTCCACTGCCTTGTGATTGGCGATGTTCAAGGAGAAGTCACCGATGAGTTGTGGATGCTTCGCGTCCGGGTTCATCATCCGGTGACGCAGATAGAAGTACAGTGCACCTGTGTTCCGCACCAGTACCGCATCCGGCTCCAGACGCAGGATGTTGTTGTGATAGCCGTTCTCGCCAGGCATATGAATACGCGGCGTAGCCAGCGCAATTTTGCGGCCTGCAGCGCGTACAGCTTCCACCGCTGCCGGGAACTGCTTGATGAATTCGAAGTCGGCGTAGATCATGCCGACACCAGCCTCCAGCGCTGCCTCCACCTGTGGCAGGCTACGGCAGAGCGCGGTCAGCTCCGCTTGACCGCGAGCGACTGGCGATGCCGGTTGTACCGCATCGCCGTACACGTCCACCGCCCGTTTCACGTAGACGGGCGGTTTCGGGCGCTCGCCCGCGAGTTGTTCGACCGCCTGACGGCGAATGTTGTTCAACTCGCGCATCGGGATGATGACGTCACCGTGTAGGTTGACGTCCAGTTCCTCCAGCTGGAACACGGTGCCACCGAGACGTCCGAATTGCTCCTCGAGCAATTCATAGGTCATCGGACGTTTCTGGGCAATGTCCAGTTCCATCTCCGAATCCACGCGCACGGTTGTTCCCTTCTGCACGTCGGTCCACCACGTGCTGAGCGGCTGGCCCGGGCTGCCGATGACTTTCACTTTAACTGGGAAAACACGGTATGGCTTATCGGTCTCAAAGCTTTGGCGCAGCCGTTTGTCGAGCGCTGGGTCATTCGTTTTCCAGACTTTATCGCCCACTTTTACGCGGCGCAGATCCACATCACTGCGACCTGGCACGATGTCCACGATCCAACCTTCGCCAGCTTCGCCTTCGATCTTCACACCTTTACGACGTACATCGTATACCCGTCCGCCTTCTTCTTTCTTCGTTGGATCACCGGCGTCAAACACAATGCCGTCTCCACGTTTCACAGGTGCGTCCAGTTTCAACACAACCCCGTCACGAAGCACTTGGTCTACACGGCCAAGATAAACGCCGCGGCTTTTCGGGAACGTACCGTCTACCAGTTTTTTGTTGTTCGTGCCGTCCAGGAAACCATGTGTGAAGCCACGCGAAAAGCTCTGCTGCAACTCACGAATCTCTTCCTTGCTTGCACGTGTATCGTCACCGTCAAAATAACGGTCAATCGCTTTACGGTACTTACTTACCACGTTCGCTACGTATTCTGGCGTTTTGAGACGGCCTTCGATTTTGAAAGACGTCACACCCGCTTCAATTAATTCCGGCATGATGTCAATGGCTGCCAGGTCTTTCGGAGACAACAGATATGCCACATCACCCATCGGTTGCTGAACGCCATCGACCATCAAATCATAAGGCAAACGACAAGCCTGTGCACATTCACCCCGGTTCGCAGAACGTCCGCCCCACATCTCAGAGGTCAGACATTGACCCGAATAGGATACACAGAGTGCACCATGCACGAATACTTCCATTGGCAACTTCGCTTGTTCACCGATCTTCTGAATCTGCTTCAGATTGTTCTCCCGTCCGAGCACGACACGTTCCATATCAAACGGCTTCGTAAACTCCACCGCTTCAGGTGACGTAATCGTCATCTGCGTGGAACCGTGAATCGGGAAATCTGGTGAGATCTCACGGATCAGTTTGACCAGACCCATGTCCTGTACAATTACCGCATCCACACCCGCATCCACGCAGGCATCAATCAGTTCTTTCGCATCTTTCAGTTCATTTTCAAAGATCAATATATTAAAGGTCAAGAACCCTTTTACGCCATAACTGTGCAAAAACGCCATAATCTCCGGCAGCTCGTCCATACGGAAATTGTTCGCGCGCGCCCTTGCATTAAACTTTTCGACCCCGAAGAAAATGGCATCCGCACCGTTGGCTACTGCCGAACGCATGCAATCCCAATCCCCTGCAGGTGCCAGAAGCTCAACGTCTTCTCTTCGTAATGTTGCTGTTTTCATGTAGATCCTCCCCATACCGACCTGAGCCGGTTTTCTTCCCTTGGTACTTTGTTTCATAACTCTGCATGGCCACCGTCATGTATCACGATATCTATCCATTATGCTGTATTGCCTGAATTTCAAGCCTACAGTCTCTCTATCTCTCCAAATAGCAGGAACAACTCCTGAACTAATATAGTTTAACACTTCTGCACGGACTCTTCTACGCTTTCCTGAAAAAACCGCTTACCCTTTTTGACCGATTATTATCGGTGACAGTGCATTAAATTTTAGCATTTACCAATCTGCATTCACCTTCGTTGAACAGGCACAATTATCTACCTACGCACAGCAAAAAAACCGGAAGGTCCTCAAGACCTCCGGCAGGATATCGCATTTTATTTGATAAACGTAAATGAGTTCACGGCTTTTTCCAGCATTTCTGCCTGTACTTGTGTGCGGTTTGCATCGTTTAGACCACTTGTGATCGTATACGTGGTTCCATCTTTTTCAAACACAATCTGGCTTCCTGTATACGGAACCCCCTTATCCACTTCATGATACGTAAAGGAGAAGGCTGGCACACCCGCAAAGGTCAATTCTTCACTGCGAATCAGGTTGAAACCTTTTCGTGTTTTTGCTGCCTCTGTATATGCCTCTCTCAGCTGACTCACGGTCATCTCAATGGACTTGTCCTCTGTTGCTGCGATCGAGAAGTCCCCACCCGTGAAGGTGTAGACCACAGGCGAGCTTTCGAAACGGTCACTGTAAGGTGTCCAGTAGCGCGGAATATCTACGCTATAATGATACCGTTTGGATGTACGCGTTATCGTCTTCTTTTTGTCTGTTAGATATGGATCTTCGTCCATTTGACCAAAATTATCTTTCACCGTGTCAAAGTCAATCTCCACGCTCTTCATGATCTGATCAAACCACGCCCGATCTGCCGTTTGTCCTTCAGGAAACGTATACTCAGCGTAGTAGCGATACCCGTTTTTCTGCAAAAGAACGTCAAACTCGGTCTGCCAACCAGCCCCGAAGTTATACCGGAATTCATTCACTTCCGCAGTTTCTCCCGAAACTTCCGTTGTAAACGAACCTATTCGCTGATAATTCTCTGCGGTGAAGGTTTCACGCATCCAATTTTCGAGCTGATCACTCCAGTCTTTTACCGTTGCGCCAGACTTGGCTGAAGTCACCCGAAACTGTAAATACGCTCCGTTTTCATCTTTGTATACCATGTTTTGATTATCCATGGACCAGCCCGCTGGAACCTTCAATTGAATACCATAATCTTCGTTCCATACTGCACGCATGCCTTCCTCTACAGTGGAGAGGTCTTTGATGGTTCGGTCCGATTTCGAGTAACTTGGCTCAAAGGAGTTGAGTAAAGACGCATGTTTACCCATATCCTTATAGTTCATTGCTTCATAGTCTGCTAAGTAGACATCATACTGACGACCATCGTGGATATACTGGCGCAGTTCCCATAACAGACCATCGGTATCTTTCACAACAATTCGTGCATAAGGTTGGTTGCCTTTGGATACGGCTTCTCGATCAAGTATCGTGTCTCCTGCCTGTTTGGCCAGCTGCACAAGTTGTGTTAGCAAGTCATCAGCATCCAGCGCTACATTCTGATCGCTGACATACACTTCGAGATAATAACTTTCGTCTGCAGCGCCAAAACTCGTCATTCTTTCCTGTTCACCGGACTGCAGCACGATAAGATCCGCAGGATAATGGATGGACCACCCATAATAACTGTTACCAATGCGCGTTTTACCCTTGTCCAGATCGATAGTGCCATGATCTTCAGCCCCTCTGTCCTTCTGCAGTAATCGAATAACGATCTCTCCCGTACTGTTCGGTGCAAGTGTAGCGCCAATCCCTACAGCAACTGGGCGAAGAGGGACCATCAGCACATCGTTTACCATCTGAGGCGCAGCGCCCATTTCCACCTTCGCTCCATCCACCCAGGCGACCGAACTGCCCATCGTCAACGTTACAACATGTGGCCCTTGCTTAATCTTGATCACATCGTTTTTCTCCAGCCGGATCTCACTGCCGAATGCCTTTTTAAACACACCGACAGGTATCATTGTGGTACCTTTAACGATAAGAGGTTTCGTAATATTTTGTTTCTTACCGTTAATAAAAGCACTCGTACTCCCTGCTTTGATCCGCAGCTCATGAGTAGTCAGATTGGATGCCCACATTGGCGTAGCTGTGCCAACCAGTAACATCCCTGCTATTACACCCGTGCTCAGCACGCGTAACCATGACTTCTTCATTCCGTTCATTCGTCCTCTCTAGATTCGGGATACTTGCCGAATTTTAATCCTCTTCATCTGTCATAAGCATTTCATCTGGCTCGTTCTGCTGAAGGGAAGCACGATCGACAAGGACTAATGTGCGGTTAACGATGTCACCATCCGTTTGCACCAATAGCTTCACCTTTTGTCCAGGTAAGTAGGCTTTTAGCTGTTCATTAATATCCACAACTGAAGATACACGCTTGCCTGCCACACTGTAGATGACATCGCCTTCCTGAATCTTGGCTTTCTTCGCTTCTGGACTCAGTACACCCGTAACCGTTAATGGTTCGTCTGCAGGCAAACCTACAATGGCCGACCAACTCTCTTCCAGCTGTAAACCCAGAGCGGCCCGTTTGACAGTGCCATATTTGAAAAACTGATTAATGACATAGTTCACGGTATCCACCGGAATGGAAAAACCCATGCTCTCAATGCCAACGGCAGAGAATTTCATGGAGTTGATGCCAACGACCTCCCCTTTCAAGTTAACCAGCGGTCCTCCACTATTCCCAGGATTAATGGCTGTATCCGTCTGAATTAAACGGTAGGAAGCTTCCACTCCACGATTCAAACCACTGATTACACCAACCGTTGCCGAATTACGTAATGAAAAGGAAATGGGCGTACCGATCGCAATAACCGTCTCACCTACAACGGCTTGCGAAGCATTGGCGAGAACTGCGGGCTTCAGTGATTTGGCATTAATTTTGATCAGCGCAAGATCACTTAATGGATCACTGAATGATTCTGTGATGGGATATGTATTGCCGTTCGTCGTTACAACCACCGGATCGACCAAGCCATCAATGACATGGGCGTTCGTAACAATCCATCCGTTAGAACGAATGATGACGCCAGTGCCGTGTGCCAAATTATAGCGGTCGGTTGCTTTCACATCTTGACTACCTTCCGTCGCTCTGCCGATGATCCCTACCACTGAAGGAGACACCTTCTCAATCACATGTGGAATAGCTGTATTCCCCTTGTAAGTATACGTCTGTGACTTGGCATCGTATTGCCCACTGCCTCCAAACATCTTCACTAGGTCTTTGGTATTCACATATACTTGGCCATCGATCACTTTAGCTTGCATGCCTGCCTTGGATGTTGCTGCATCAGCATTCGCTGTCATACTGATAGAAAGCACCATAACCATGATCATGGCTGTCGCTTTTACTAGTACACTTTTCATCAATTCACCTGACCTCTCTTTACATCCTTCTTACGCAAATGGACAGCCTAAGCTGATTCAAGACTGAATCTATCTTCTCTCTCATCTGCAATACCAGTATCCTTCAATGTATCATACAAATTATGGGTATACAATTGTTTTAATTTTCGATCTAATTCGACAAAAAATGACCACCTCCTCGGAGGAATGCAAAGATGAAAAAACACCTTCCAGATGCTTCTGGAAGGTGCTCTTATTATGGCTTTAGCCAGTTGAGTGCGTGAAACGCGCGAAACAAAAAACCACCCGCTATGCGGGTGGAGGGATTAGAGGTTTGACCACCATGACCATTCCAATACAATTGAGATGTTCAG
>NZ_CAOJCM010000014.1 GCF_948329825.1 Paenibacillus sp. JJ-100 | reverse complement strand
TCCAATAAAGTATTGAAAAGAGCGATTAGCTCATTTTGAATCTGACGAGATTAAAAATCTCATTGTTGATCTTGCAAGCAAGATCATTACTCACTCGTTGTTCAGTTTTCAAAGATCAAACCTTACTTTTTCATCACCGTTTTGTCTCAGCGGCGACTTTATTAATATATCACACATCGTTTGCTTCGGTCAAGCTTTTTTTTGATGTTTTTTTCAAGATCTGCTTGGAACTTCGTTTTTTTGAACAAAGTTCGTAACCAATCAAGCAAAGCAACGAGATATAATGTACCATATATATTCCCTAACAGTCAACTACCCAAACAAAGAAATTTTTAAGCCTAATAATAACCCCACTCCCGGCAGACCCAAAACAGTAACCGTACCTATTGTTGCAGGATTTAAGGGAATATACATGCCCGTTATCCAGCCAGAATAATTCACTATATAGATCCCGGCCGCTGCCATCACCAAATGAACTCCAATCGATGTGAAGATCGAGAATCCTAATCGCTTCTTAAATAAAACGATAACAAGAGCGAGCAAAGATACAACCAATATACTCCCCAGAATAAAGCTCTTCATGCTCTATACCCCCCACTATAAAATGAAACACCTTCTATATCTAACCCTCTATCACCTCTCGTTCACTAACATGCATACCCACTCCACTTAACTGCTTGGCCCTCTTTAGATGAATCTGATATTTCCTCTCGGCCGCTTCAAGCACATAAATAGCATAATCAACCTCATCCTCCCCCTGCGCATCTTCAAACTGCCTCATCGCTCGTTCCCACTCATGTTTTGCTTTAAGCACATCTATATAGATCTCTTCCGCCTCTATTTTAGCCTGTTCAAGCTCACGTTTGTCCTCCTGCCTCTTTGTTCTCCTCCATGTAAACATAACTAGTCCCCTCCCTTTTCAACCTCAAAGCCTATCTCATACATATCGAGGCAGGGACAAACTTAGAACTGAGACTTATCATTTTAACGTAAAAAAAGAGAGGGCTTATGCCCTCTCCTGCAATCCGAAACATTATAATCATTCTCTTGTAAACACCGTAAATACCTCATCATGCTGACTACCAGCAAAGGCTTATCGCATCTCTCTGCGCCCTTCCAGCGCCTTAGAAAGAGTAACCTCATCCGCGTACTCCAAATCTCCACCCACAGGAAGTCCATGAGCTATACGGGTCACACTAATCTCGAAAGGACGGACAAGACGAGAAATGTACATAGCCGTAGCCTCGCCCTCAATGTTCGGATTCGTTGCCAGAATCAATTCTTTCACCCGCTCATCACTCAAACGAGTCAAAAGCTCTTTCAAACGTATGTCATCCGGCCCAATCCCCTCCATTGGAGAGATTGCGCCCTGCAGTACATGGTAATAGCCATCGAACTCTTTCGTTCGCTCCATAGCCACCAAATCCTTTGAATCCTGCACCACACAGATAACAGATACATCTCTCGATTTATCCTGACAAATCCGACAAGGATCTGTATCCGTAATATTACAACACACAGAGCAGTAGTGAAGATTACGCTTCACACTAACAAGTGCTTTGGCAAAATCAATAACGTCATCTTCCTTCATGTTAAGCACATGAAAAGCTAAACGCGCCGCTGTCTTTGGCCCTACCCCAGGAAGACGGGTAAAGGCGTCAATTAACTTGGCTATCGGTTCAGGATAATGCAATCGGTTATGTCTCCTTCTGACAGGATCAATTTATATTAAAACAATCCCGGAATTTTCATGCCGCCCGTGAATTTGCCCATATCCTGGTTTGCAATTTCATCAGCCTTTGTCAATGCATCATTAACAGCTGTCATGACAAGGTCTTGCAGCATTTCAACATCATCTGGGTCTACTGCTTCAGGCTTGATCGTGATGGAGAGCAATTTTTTATGACCATTGACTTCAGCAGTTACCACTCCACCGCCGGAAGTTCCTTGAACGGTTTTGTCCGCAAGTTCCTCCTGTGCCTTCAACATTTGCTCCTGCATTTTTTTCACTTGTTTCATCATCTGATTCATGTTATTCATATTCGTCATCTCCTTTGTTATGGTTATTTCAAATTATACACATTCCAAGCCATCACACTACTCTTTAATGACCACTAAGTCTTCACCAAATAACTGAATAGCTTCATCAATCCAAGGCTGTTTATCGCCTGAACCACCATCCTCATGCTCAGGTTCAAGCTTAAAATCCTCCTTTGGCGTTTCAGAAGCTCCCTCTATCACGCCCATCCAATCCTTGAGCATCATCGTCACAAGCCTTGCCGGACGCCCAAGCTGTTCGGAGAGCACACGTTCAATAACATCACGATTGGCCTGTTTCTCTGTCGTTTCACGGTGGATATTGTTTTTAAAAGCAACCAGTACATTGTCCTCAAGCAACGATACCGGCTCGCCATCCATAAACCAGGCATGCACTGTGACCTTTTCCTCTTTGACACGTTGCAGGATTTGACTCCATTTCTTGCTGATCTCCGCGAACTCAGGAGACCCTTTACGCGCAACATATTGATCCAGATGCGCCGGAAGTTTGGCCGGAGCATTAGCTCTGGACATCGGCGCACGCGATGCAGGTCGTGCAGGGGAACTTGAGGCGGTTTCTCCACCCGACAGTCCGCTTTTCAACGCTCGATCAAGCTTTTTCTCCAATTCGACAAGTTGCTGTTTCAGACGGTTGATCTCCCCCGTATCTGCTGACGCCGAAGGAGAAGCCACCCCAACCGATGTAGACTCCCCACCAGAACTCGGGATACTACACAATTTAAGTAGAGCAACTTCAAATAAAGTCTGTGGTTGAACCGCATATTTCATCTCACTCTGATAACGATTTAGCGTATCAATCATCTGGAACAACTGTTCCTTGGTGAAAGATTCAGCCATATCCTGAAACGCTTCCGGATTAAGTACCCGATCCGTCAGTTTGTCCGCATCTGGCACCATCTTAATCATCAGCAGATCTCGGAAGTAATAGAGCAAATTCTCCATGCACTTGTCAGCACTCTTACCCTCATGCATAAACCCTTCAATCATCTGTAGAATATGGCCTACATCTCCCTTGAGCAAGGAAGCTGCCAGCTTGGCAAATTGCTCGGACGCTATGCCGCCTGTCATATCCATAACTTGTTGATAGGTTACTCGTCCATCGGTAAATGAGGAGATTTGATCCAGCACGCTGAGTGCGTCCCTCATCCCTCCATCGGATAAACGTGCAATATACTGCAGTGCATCGTGATCGGCTTCCATGCCTTCCTGTTCACAGATCAAAGCCAATCTGGCTGTCTGTTCCTCCAGAGATACCCGGCGAAAATCAAATCGCTGACAGCGCGATATAATGGTAGCCGGCAAACGATGTGGTTCTGTCGTCGCCAAAATAAACATCACATGCGGCGGCGGCTCCTCTAATGTTTTGAGCAAAGCATTGAACGCCTCTGTCGTCAACATGTGTACTTCATCAATAATATAAACCTTTTGCCGGACTTCGGTCGGGGCATACTTTACCTTTTCCCGAAGATCACGGATCTCCTCTACGCCCCGATTGGAGGCAGCATCAATCTCCTGCACATCCATGACGGCGCCATTCGTAATTCGGCGGCAAGCCTCACATTCGTTACAAGGCTCAGTTGCAGGTCCTTGCTCACAATTCACAGCTTTGGCCAATATTTTGGCCGCACTTGTCTTCCCTGTCCCTCGTGGCCCACTGAATAAATAGGCATGGGAAGTCCGCTGTTCACGAATTGCGTTCTGCAAGGTCTGAATAATATGCTGTTGTCCCACCATATCTTGGAACGACTGAGGACGCCACGCCCGGTATAACGCGATATGCTCCATGATGCGCTACCTTCCTTCCACTTCGCATTCGAGTCCGTTGTCGTCACCCCATTATACTATATTCCAAGGTGAATCCAAACTTTATCTAACTCAGTTTTTACTGTTTTTAACATATCAAAAAAGACCTTTGCATTTATAATGATGCAAAGGTCTTTACATTTAAAAGGTTAAGCCGTGCACCTGCTATCGATATTTGCGATCCAAGCGGCACCCCTGAACATTAGCTCGGGCTAGGCGACCCTCCGGCACAAGAGTGGTCTCACTTATGGCTGCTTCCTTCCGGACCTGACCAGGTTCATGAGTACTCATTGCGGAGGACCCAACCGTCAACACCAAGTTCAGGGACCAAACCTCACATCGACAAAACCTCTAACAGGAATTCAACCTCGCTATAGCGGATTGCGAGTTACAGGGCACCGCTACCTCCCCATCTAGCACGGTAAGAAATAGTATAACGTAAGGTAGTCCAAAATGCAACCAGTTGGACATTGGAAACAACTGCACTTTCTTGTACGGGTAATAAAAACCCCCGCCAATAAAGGCAGGGGTGATTGGGATACAATAATTAGACAATTCACATGGAATTGCGTTATTAGATTCCGTATTTCTTTTTGAAACGATCTACACGGCCGCCAGCATCGATAAACTTCTGTTTACCTGTGAAGAACGGGTGGCACGCGGAGCAAATCTCTACACGAAGTCCGTCTTTAACGGAACCAGTCTCGAACGTATTACCGCATGCGCAGGATACTTGACCAATCGTGAACTTAGGATGAATTGCTTCTTTCATTACCTTTCACCTCTTTCCGCCCTGAGCCTCAAGCGGACCCAGAGTAAATGGCACAACACAGCAGATTATAACACGGCCCAAACCGTGTTGCAATCTAATTCATTCAAGAGGTAATCAGCTTTTTGGGCCGAGCCATTCCTGCTGGTGGAACATGGGTATATGACCCAATAACAACATCCGGCAGCTCCTCAGCAAAGATCTCCAGCATCTGCTTCATCCCCAAAATGTCACCCTGCGCTGGTGGAATTAGCTCCAGATAGCTCTCCGGATCAATATTCAAGTTTCGCATCTGGATTAAGCGCAAGTTAGTCCGACGGGCGAATTCGATCATCGCCTCAATCTCTTCCTCCCGATCCGTTACGCCTGGGAAAATCAGATAGTTAATAGAAGTATATACCCCTTGATCTGCGGCATATTTCATTGACTTCTCTACGTTCGCCAGCGTGTATCCACGGGGTTTGTAGTAAGCATTGTAATGATCATCCAGCGCACTTATTGTACTTACACGCATCAAATCAAGCCCTGCATCTACAATACCTCGAATATGATCATTCAAGCCGGCATTCGTGTTAATGTTAATGTAACCCATGTCAGTAATGGAGCGCACTTCACGGATTGCCTCAATGATCAACTTAGCCTGAGTAGAAGGCTCCCCTTCACATCCCTGTCCAAAGCTAATGATGGATTCAGGTGTTTTCAGGTGCTCCAGCATCACTTCAACGATCTCATCAACACGTGGACGAAAATTCATCCGTGTCTGAGGGGATACGAAGCCACTATCATCCGGCTGTTCCGAGATACAACCGAAACAACCTGCGTTACAAGAGTACGATACCGGCACTCCGCCTTCCCAACGATTCAAGAACGTATTGGAAGATGTAAGACACTCGTACCCAAGTGCACAATTGGACAAATGGGTGTAGAGCCTATTCTCCGGGTACTTTTCGATCATACGCTCAACTCCTGAACGCACATCATCACGATCACAGTTCATCGGATTCCATTTATCCGGAACATCGGATTGGGAGGCTGTAACGTAGAACCCTCCATCCTTCCACACTACTGCGGAATATCCGAACAAAGGCAGCTTGTATTCTTTATCCGTCTTCACATAACCCGGTAAGCATAGACGCGTAAAACCTTGCGGGAGTAGCGCACCAACTGCTTGCGTGTCACTTGGCAGTGGCAGCATCTCACCTGTATCCGGGTCCATGCCAATTGGCCGGGTGCTCGGAAGTCCAACCAGCGTTGCACCATCCGGCAGAGGGATTAACTCATCTTCCATAATTTCCACGATCATATCTCCACTGCGGGCAAGCCCGTACAGGGAAGGATGATCAAAAACATTACCTTTTTCATCTGCATATACTAAATACATGATGTTCTCCTCACATCTATTAGGTTAAGCCTAACGACAAGTGTACTAAGATGCAGCAGTATTATACCTTAGCCGCAATTTGTTGCATTAAACATAGTGGTGTTCCTACTGAAAATCAAGCTACATATCAAATGTTAATTTGATGTTCCTGATGTAGCTGTCGGTCTCGGGGAACGGCGAGTTGTTGTTGTTCCTGAATTACTGGAGGGACTATTGCCCGCTGCATCAAATGCAGCCAGGAATTCGGCATTGGTCTTGCTATTCCGCAATTTTTTGAGGAAACCCTCAACGAAGTCATGGGAATCGTTCATATTTTTACGGATTGACCAGATTGTATCCAACTCTTCCTTGCTAAGAAGTACTTCTTCACGCCGAGTACCCGAACGACGAATATCGATTGCAGGGAAAATCCGGCGTTCAGCCAATTTACGGTCAAGATGAAGCTCCATATTTCCCGTACCTTTAAATTCTTCATAAATGATGTCATCCATACGTGATCCGGTATCAATCAGCGCTGTTGCCAGAATAGTCAGGCTGCCGCCTTCTTCCACATTACGCGCAGAACCGAAGAATCGTTTCGGACGATGGAATGCTGCCGGATCAATACCACCACTCAGCGTACGTCCAGATGGTGGAATAACCAAGTTATACGCCCGAGCCAGTCGCGTAATACTATCCAACAAAATGACAACATCTTTTTTTGCTTCAACCAGACGCAGTGCTCGCTCCAGCACCAGTTCTGCCACCTTGATATGGTTTTCAGGCAACTCATCAAATGTGGAAGCCACAACTTCCCCTTTTACCGAACGAGACATATCCGTTACTTCCTCTGGACGCTCATCAATCAACAGGACAAAAAGTTCAATTTCAGGATTGTTAGTTGAGATGCTATTCGCAATTTCTTTGAGGAGGAGCGTTTTACCGGCTTTGGGAGGTGCTACGATTAATCCACGCTGTCCCAATCCTACCGGGGCAAGCACATCCATGATGCGTGTGGATAAATGGCTCGGGGATGTTTCAAGAACCAGTTTTTTCTGCGGGTACAATGGGGTTAATGCCGGGAAGTGAAGCCTCTCCGCAGCCGCCGATGGGTTCTCACCATTCACAGCGTTGACTTGCAATAAACCGAAATATCTTTCATTTTCCTTTGGCGTTCGGCATTTACCTGATACAAGGTCACCTGTTCTGAGATCAAACTTACGAATCTGTGAAGCAGAGATATAAATATCTTCTGTACTTGGCAGATAGTTGATTGGTCTCAAGAAGCCGTAACCTTCAGGTAAAATTTCAAGCACACCCTGCATAAACATCAAACCACTCTGTTCCGCCTGTGCGCGGAGTATAGCAAAAATCAATTCTTTCTTTTTAAGGGTCCCGTAATAAGGAATCTGGTATTTTTTCGCCAGCTTATAGAGGTCCGTTAGTTTCATTTCTTCTAAATCAGAAATTTGTAGATCCATATAATAACCACCTATTCAATTAATGAGTCCGTCAAATGGATAGTTTCTCAGCTTATTATGCTATAGAGAGCGGCCCTAAACCCGTCCTCTTCTGTCCATTGTACGGAATGTAACCGTTATAATGCAAATAGTTGTCTCTGTGTGTAAGTTTCCGGGTGGAATGGCCATAACATGGCATGATCCGCTAATGAGTGAACTCCAAACATGGGGCGATCGATCCGGGAAGACCGGCTATGGAGCGCAGGTTCAAACAAATCCGGGGATTGGGGAAAAGGAATGATGTGTTCATAAAGCCTTATGATACTGTTTTCAAAAAAAGACCCTCCGGCACAGAACCTATTACGTTCATCAATCCGGAAGAGACTGCAAAATCTATTCGAATAGTTTACCCCATTCTACAATAGGTTATGCAGCACCGCCATACATACATTTTATGCAAGCATACGATGCTGCCCTATCAGATGGCTATTCGGTCTCCCGCCACACGTCTGCACCAAGCATACGCAGATTAGTCACGAGATGATCGTAACCACGATCAATAAATTCAACACCAGTTACCTCTGTTACACCTTCACTGACGGTAAGTCCTGCAATGACCAGTGCTGCACCGGCGCGGAGGTCTGATGCTTTCACTTTGGCCGCATTCAGCGAACTGCCTTCAATGATAGCAGATCGGCCTTCCACACGGATTTTGGCACCCATTCGAACCAGCTCAGGTACATGCTTAAACCGGTTACTGTATACAAAATCACTAAGCACACTCACACCGGTTGCCTGAGTTAAGACACTCGTCATAGGGGACTGTAAATCCGTTGGAAAGCCTGGATATACCAGCGCTTTTACATCAACGTGAGTGTACTTTGGCTGTCCGATGACCCGAATGCTCTCATCCAGTTCTTCGATACCCACTCCCATCTCCAGCAACTTGGCTGTCAAAGCCTCCAGATGCTTGGGAATGACATTATCAATGAGTACATCTCCACGCGTAGCTGCCGCAGCAATCATATACGTACCCGCTTGAATTCGGTCCGGAATGATGGAATGACGGCAGCCTTTAAGCTCTGAAACTCCTTCAATTCGAATGGTTTCTGTGCCCGCACCCTTGATGCTGGCACCCATAGAGTTCAAAAGTGTTGCTACATCTATAATCTCAGGCTCTTTAGCCGCATTTTCTATAATTGTAGAGCCTTTGGCACGAGTGGCCGCCAGCATAATGTTAATGGTCGCACCAACACTGCTTACATCAAGATATATTTTAGCTCCCCGTAGCTCTTTGGCATACAGATGGATGGAGCCATGTTCATTAGTTACCGTTGCGCCAAGCGCTTCAAACCCTTTAATATGTTGATCAATCGGACGAGGCTCAAAATTGCAACCTCCAGGCAAACCTATTGTCGCTTCTTTAAAACGTCCAAGCAAAGCCCCCATCATATAATACGAAGCACGGAGCTTCTTCACTGGACCATTAGGCATGGGAATCGATTTAATGTCGGAAGGGTCGATCTTCATCTGATTACCTTCCCAAGTTACACGTGCTCCAAGTTCCTCCAAAATTTCCGCATATACTGCCACATCACTGAGTAACGGCAGGTTGTCCAACACGACCTCCGACTCGGCAAGCAATGCTGCAGGAATAAGCGCAATGGCGCTGTTTTTGGCGCCGCTTATAGTTACAGCTCCCTGTAACGGACGTCCGCCACTAATCATCAATTTTTCCATAAAGCTTAATGTCCCCCTACGTGTTTTGCAGCCGATGAACGGCAATACGTGCTGATGGCTAACGATGTAGAAATAAGGTGTGAAAATGGAAAGACACCGGCTAGGCGGTGTTCTTCCATTTCACAGTATGGAACTGGTAAAGATAAATTACGCTTTGTTGTTGGAACCAAACTCACGAATTTTACCTTTAACGGTTTCTTTAATTGCCTCACGGCCTGGTACGATGAACGTACGTGGATCGTAAGCATCTGGTTTTGCTGCAAGTACTTCACGAACTGCTTTAGTGAAAGAGATTTGGTTCTCTGTGTTCACGTTAATTTTGGAAGTACCCAAGGAGATTGCTTTATCGATATCGTGCTTAGGAATACCTGTACCACCGTGCAATACGAGTGGAATTTGCACTGCGTCACGAACTTCTTCCATTTCTTTGAAGCCCAGGTTTGGCTCGCCTTGGTAAGGACCGTGAACGGAACCAAGAGCAGGTGCCAACGTATCGATACCTGTTTCTTTAACGATGCGGATACATTCGTTCAGGTCAGCGTATTGAATACCACCGATCACGTCGTCTTCTTGTCCGCCTACAGTTCCTACTTCAGCTTCTACAGAAACACCTTTAGCGTGTGCATATTCAACGACTTTTTTAGTCATTGCGATGTTCTCTTCGATTGGGTGATGAGAACCGTCGATCATAACGGAAGTAAATCCAGCTTCGATCGCTTCTTTACATTTGTCAAAGCTTGAACCGTGGTCCAAGTGGATCGCAACAGGTACAGTAATTTTCATGTCATGCAGAAGTCCTTCTACCATTTTAACAACAGTAGTAAAGCCTCCCATGTGACGAGCTGCACCTTCGGATACGCCCAAGATTACTGGGGATTTCTCTTCTTCAGCAGCAGCAAGAATCCCTTGAGTCCACTCAAGGTTATTGATATTGTATTGACCAACTGCGTATTTTCCTTCAAGGGCTTTGTTCAACATGTCTGTCATAGATACTAATGGCATGGTTTCAATCCTCCTAGGGGTTTGGTTGTGTCTATGGTTTTTAGCCGAAATCACATACGGACCTATTATACCACATCCCATGTCAAATACTAAACAAGCATTTGCAAAAATGCTGTGTTTTACAGCACAGTTTTCAAAGACATGTAATGGATACGTTACCATTTCTAATATTCCCTACAGAAACAGGCGAAATACCCCATTTTTATCATGATGACATAAGACAGATTGATAACACAAAAAAATCCTGTATCTACAGGATTTAGCTGCACTTGTTGGCAGCGCCATTGCGAAGTTGCATATTTACAGCCACACGCATCTCGTCAATATCAAACGGTTTCGTAAAATGCATGAGCGCTCCCAGATCGGTAGCTTCCTTAATCATGTCAAGTTCTCCATAAGCCGTCATCATAATAACCTTGATATCCGGATCAATCTCTTTGATATGTTTCAAGATCTCAAGCCCGTCCATTCCGGGAATTTTCATATCAAGTAAAACGAGGTCTGGCTTGTCATTATTAACGATCTCGAGAGCAATTTTGCCGTTTGCCGCTTGGAATGTGTTGTACCCTTCGCTGCTGAACACTTCCATGAGTAGAATTCGAATACCGTTTTGGTCATCTACAATCAGAACTTTTTTCTCTTCCACGTTGTAACCTCCTAGAATTAGGAAACCATATATACATACCTCATAATAACTATTCCATAGGCGTCATGATAAGTATTCTACCTCTTCCATTAAAATCCTTCTACGATCTTAAATTGACAAATTGCAATTTAGTGCCAAAAAAAGGATGCCCCAGCTCTTTAGTAGCAGCCAGTGCATCCTTCTATACGTGATTTTTACCGAATGAACTTATTATTTACCCGCATTCTCCAGAGAAGCTTTCACGAACTCACGGAACAATGGCTGCGGACGGTTCGGACGGGAAGTGAATTCCGGGTGGAACTGCACAGCCAGGAACCATGGGTGTCCTGGAAGCTCCACAATCTCAACCAGACGTCCATCCGGTGATGTACCTGAAATGACAAGACCTGCTTTCTCAATCATCTCACGGTATTCATTGTTGAATTCATAGCGGTGACGGTGTCTTTCATACACCAGCTCATCATCGTAACAAGACCTTGCTAAGGAACCTTCCTGAAGCTTACAAGGGTAAAGACCGAGACGCATCGTACCGCCCAGATTCTCAATATCTTTCTGTTCAGGCAACAGATCGATTACCGGGAACTCTGTAGCCGGGTTGATCTCGGAACTATTCGCACCATTCAATCCAACGATGGAGCGAGCATATTCAATCACAGAAACTTGCATACCCAGGCAAATTCCGAAGAAAGGAATATTTTTCTCACGAGCATAACGGATTGCCGATACTTTACCTTCGATACCGCGGTCACCGAAGCCACCAGGGACGAGAATACCGGAAACACCGTGTAGCAAGTCACCTACGTTCTCATCGGTAATATCCTCAGAATGAATCCAGCGAATCTTCACCTCTGCGTTGGAGGCAAATCCTGCATGAGACAGGGATTCCACAACACTCAGGTACGCATCATGTAGCGCTACGTATTTACCTACGATCGCAATCTCAACCTTATGTTGCAGCTTGCTAATCCGATTAACCAGCCCTTCCCACTCGCTCATATCCGGTGCAGGAGTAGTCAGTTTCAGGTGGTTCACCACAATCTCATCCAAACCTTCCTCTCGAAGGTTAAGTGGTACTTCATACAACGTGCTTGCATCACGGCACTCGACTACTGCATTTTCATCGATATCACAGAAAAGTGCGATTTTGGCCTTCATGTCCTTAGACAACTCATATTCCGTGCGGCATACGATCACATTCGGCTGGATTCCAATGCTGCGCAATTCCTTCACACTGTGTTGTGTTGGTTTTGTTTTCACTTCACCAGCAGCCTTGATGTATGGAATCAACGTCACGTGGATGTACATCACATTGTCACGACCTACGTCACTCTTGATCTGACGAATTGCTTCCAAGAATGGCAAGCTTTCGATGTCACCCACCGTGCCGCCAATTTCGGTAATAACGACATCGGAACCCGCTTCACGCCCAGCGCGGAATACACGCTCTTTGATCTCGTTTGTGATATGTGGAATCACTTGAACTGTACCGCCAAGATACTCCCCGCGACGCTCTTTACTGATCACGGAAGAATACACTTTACCTGTCGTGACATTGCTGTTTTTAGAGAGGTTGATGTCGATGAAACGTTCGTAGTGACCAAGGTCCAGGTCTGTCTCTGCGCCATCATCGGTTACAAATACCTCACCATGCTGATAAGGACTCATCGTTCCCGGGTCAATGTTGATGTATGGATCGAATTTTTGAATCGTTACTTTGAGTCCTCTGTTCTTCAGCAATCTGCCCAACGAGGCAGCTGTAATCCCTTTGCCCAGGGAGGATACAACTCCGCCCGTTACGAAAATATACTTTGTCACTGTTATTACCCTCCTAATATAAGTACAGAAATTCAGGCGATATATGGTATTATCGTAACCCGTTTCCCAGGTAATCATCGTTAAAAAGAGCAATGGCAGAAATTAACTTCATCTGCAAACTGCTCTTTCCAGCGAAGACGGCTTCTCACTACACATCATTACTGGCAAAAAATAATGCAAACTTTCCGGGAGCCTTCCTACATGCTTGTCCCTAGACCGAGGCTACGCCAACTTTCTTTTCTTGTCTGAACATACAAAAAAACAGGCCGAAAAGGTATGGCCGGGTGCAGTCGGAAAAGTAATCATTTAACATCATTCTGCCTCTAAAAATACAAAAAGAAAGTACTCCCGCAGGACGGGGCACTTTCTCTAAAAAACATAAATATATTGTCGCTCATTCATAAGCCCATGCAATAGTTTACCCGTTACCCCGCCTGCTGTCAAGGCTGACTATCGGGGAAAAAACGAGCTATTTAGGGTCGCTAAAAAGGATTACCGATTATCGGAATCGTCGTCAAATTCATCCTCGTCTTCAGACTCTTCATCGTCTTCATCGAGGTCTTCATCTTCTAGATCGTCATCTTCAACCAGTACTTCTTCTTCGCTGTCGTCTTCATCAAAGATGTCGTCATCATCTTCGTCTTCATCTTTGTCTTCATCTGGATCATCACCTGTACTGTCGAAGTCTTCGTCGCTATTATAGCTCTCGTCCTCTTCACCGAAGTCTTCGTCTTCCAGATCATCATCTTCATCGTTGATGATACGCGGACGCTTCGCGCCCGTCATGGAATCTTCTGATCCAGCAACCGGATACCAGCGCTTTAATCCCCAAAGACTCGTACCGACACAGGCAAAACGGCCATCGATATTAATCTCGGTATACAATTGGGCAATATACTCGTTAATCTCTTCATCCGTCATTCCGCGCTGTTTCGCTACCTCATTCATCAAATCCCGGTAGTAATACGGCGTGTTGGCCGCTTTCAGCACCATAAAGGCAAGGTCCACTAAAGGGATCTCTCTTACCTTCTCTTTATCAATTTTCAAATTGAGCGAGGTACTCACTGAAGACACTTCCTCTCACACAAAATTCACTTTATATCCCCTGCAAAACTGGAATGTTACGTATAACATATCCATTAACAAACCTAAGTAAAACCTATTTGGCGTTAAAAAGCAAGTTTTTATGTAAGCATGTCCCATATTTACACAATCCCCTTTAATCCACACCTCAGTCCGCCTATATCGACAGCAGGAATGAACCGAAAAGCTACCATGACTGACCCACAGAAAGAAGAGACAGAAGACATATGTAAAAGACGGAGTCCCCCTCCGCCCTTTGACTGTATACCCTCGTAGGATTGCTCCTTACCAGGTCCCCCGCAAGAGCCTTCTAGCCCTCCATCTATCATATGTCCCTGCGCCCGTTTTGACACGGAGAGAATGTGTTTTTGAAAAAAAAGGGCAAGTTCCCCATGCAGTTGGATGAATGCATTCATAGAATACCTCAGCATGTTCATCCCGAAGGGGGCTGCCCATAATGGACTATACCGGTTTATTGCATCAGTTGATTGACGGAATGAGGTGCCCTGACTCCGAACAAACGGGACGTTATCTGATTCGGTTCGACAAACCACAGCAGTACGAGGCATGTCTCGTTGAATTATCCCGAATGCGCAACGAATACACTGACCTGGGAGGCGTTCAGGCCTCCCGGCTTGCCAGAACCCTCATCGCCCCTGTTCAAAGCCCGGAAATGTTATATCGTTATGGAGGCGATATCACGGTAGAAGAAGATACCCCTGTCTCACTGCACTCCACTGCTCTCCACAACAAACCAAGCACCCCTCAAGGTATCCCGTGGGGAGTGAAGCAGATTCGGGCCCCGAAGGTCTGGTCTGTGTCGACAGGACACCGAATCAAAATCGGCGTTATTGATACAGGAGCAGATTACCACCATCCTGATCTTCGTTATTCTCTTGCCCGTGGTATCAATTTATTGAACCGAAGCTTGCTTCCTCATGATGACAACGGACATGGCACTCATATTGCTGGAACAATCGCTGCCGCGAACAGTACCGCAGGTATGATCGGCGTTGCGCCGCGCGCTCTAATTTATCCAGTTAAAGCATTTGACCACAACGGCTCTGCTTATGTCTCCGACATCGTCCTTGGCATCGACTGGTGTGTACGTAACAAAGTCGATATCATCAACATGAGTTTTGGTATGAAAACACGCAGTAAATCATTGCTTGATGTAGTGAATCGTGCGTATCACGCCGGTATTGTTATCGTGGCCTCATCAGGAAATGACAGCAAGCGCCGCAGCATTGACTATCCTGCTCGATATCCACAAACCATCTCTGTCGGTGCAACCGACAAAAACAGACGTATTGCCTCCTTCAGCAATCGCGGGGCTTACGTCGACGTCTATGCACCTGGGGACAAAATTGTGTCCTCTTGGGTGCAAGGGAAGCATCATGAGATGAGTGGCACATCCATGGCGACCTCTCATGTGAGCGGCGCAATCGCACTGCTGCTCGCCAAACATCCCGGCCTGTCTCCAGCCGAGATCAAAACGCTTGTGAAGCGCGCGACAGTTCCGCTGCGCGCTCGCAAAACCACCACCGCGAGGAGTAAAGTCCGCGGTGGCGAAATAGACGCCCTCAAGCTACTGCAGGAGGGCGGGGGATAAACCGGCGGCGTGCACTGCTAGCCGCCGTACCTATGCTGCGCAGCAATGGATGCCGGCAGATGCCGGGCACGCCTTGCGCAGCAGGCACAAAAAAGTCTCCATGCCCTCGCGCAAGCAAATGCTCGCGAGGTGCATGGAGACTTTCTGCCTTCGGCCAAGCGGCATGACGTTGTCCGCCGCGTGGCCGAAGGAATTACATTTTGTCTGGTGCGGATACGCCCACCAGACGGAGCGCTGTTGCGATGACGGTGCGAACAGCACCGATCAGCGCCAGGCGCGCCTGGGTTTGCTGCGCGTCTTCGGTAATGACGCGCTCAGCCCGGTAGTAACTATGGAACAAAGATGCCAGTTCGTAAACATAACGAATGATGCGGTGCGGCGCATAACCTGTAGCCGCTGCTGCAATCTCTTCTGGCAACTCGCCCATTTTACGAAGAAGGTCATACTCATGCTCGGTTGTCAGCTTAGACAGATCAATCTGTGCCAGTGGTAACAACTCGATGCCTTGCTCTTCGGCTTGACGATACACACTGCACACGCGCGCATGTGCATATTGTACGTAGAACACCGGATTTTCATTGGATGTCGAAATTGCCAAATCCATGTCAAAGTCCAGATGGGAATCAATACTGCGCATCGTGAAGAAATAACGAATGGCATCAATGCCCACCTCATCCATCAAGTCTTCCATCGTTACAGCTTTACCTGTACGTTTGGACATTTTCACTTTCTCGCCATTCTGGAACAGGCTGACCATCTGCGCAATCAACACAACCAGCTTGTCCGGATCGTTGCCCAGTGCCTGCATGGCTGCCTTCATACGCGGAATATATCCGTGGTGGTCCGCTCCCCAAATGTTGATCATCGTATCATAACCACGGGCATATTTATCACGGTGATATGCAATATCCGGTGTCAGGTAAGTATACGTACCGTCGTTTTTGATCAGTACGCGCTCCTTGTCATCACCATATTGCATCGTTTTCAGCCAGGTTGCGCCATCTTTTTCATAAATTTCGTTGCGTTCACGCAGCTCGTCCAGTACGCGAAGCACTTCACCGTTATCATACAGTGACGTTTCGCTGAACCAGATGTCAAAATTCACACGGAAGCGATTCAAGTCACGTTTGATTTTGTCGAGTTCTTTTTCCAGACCATAATCACGGAAATATGCCGCACGATCACCTGGATGCATAGACAGCAGGCTGTCTCCTTTTTCAGCAACAAGTTCCTTCGCGAACCCTTTAATGTCCTCGCCATGGTAACCATCCTCAGGCATTTCGGCATCTTGACCGAGCTCTTGCAGATAACGCGCTTCAATGGAACGTGCCAGATTAAATACTTGGTTGCCCGCGTCATTAATGTAATATTCACGAGTTACTTCATATCCTGCATAATCAAGAATGTTGCAGAGTGCATCCCCTACAGCTGCTCCACGGGCATGACCCAGATGCAGGCTACCGGTCGGGTTGGCACTGACAAATTCCATCTCTACCTTTTTCCCAGCTCCAACATCGATTCTTCCGTAGTTTTCGCCTTGCTCGTGAACCAAGTTAAGCACGGGATAGAGATAGCTCTTGTCCAATTTGAAGTTAATGAACCCCGGCCCTGCAATTTCAGCCTTCTCAATACCTGCATCAGCAAGATTCAGGTTGGCAATAATCTCCTCAGCAATCTGACGAGGGTTACGCTTAGCAATCTTGGTCAACTGCATCGCTGCATTGGTAGCCAGGTCGCCATGGGACTTCTCGCGCGGCACTTCAAGTGTAATTGCCGGAAGTTCTTCCTTGGTTACAATACCAGCGGCTACAATGGCGTTGCCAATGGCTGTACTTACCCGTTCGTTAATCGTATCTAGTGGATTACGTGTCATGAATTTGGTTCCTCCTGTATATGCAAACTAATGGCAAAATGTCCGGCTTCTTCATCAAAGCGGTAAAAGTCGTAGCTCCACGCTGCGCGTGCGCTCAATCCCTGAATGGAAAGTTCCAGCTCTTGTGTATGCGTGGACAGGGCAAACGACATGTATGGCGATCGGTAGAAACCTGGAAGCTTTCGATTTAATTCAAACGTCTGCTCCGACTCCACTTCACCATGACGTATAATCTTGATGGATTGTCCGCCCAGCTTCAATGTTGTACGAGTTATGCCCCCTTTGGGCCCAGCCTGCGGTTCTTCGTAACGGACATACAGATATGTTCCCTTAACTACAGCCTCTCCCTGCATCTCCTGTAGTACATCTTCCCCTTCATAACGGCTGTGCAGCCGGATCTGAACCGGTCGCATCTTCGACATGAATATTAACCTCCATTATATTCGAGGCGACGCAAAATCAGGACGGCGGGTGAGAAAAGCCCTTCCTGTATGGTTGTGTCGCTATACACGCTCTTATTCCGAATACATACTCCTTACACTCTACTGTATAACTATATCCAGTTCACCCGCTCAATTCAAATCCAAATTCAGAGTTTTTTGTTGTGGAAACAAAAAGAAGAGCCGCACCTGTACCGTGCAGCCCCCTCTACTTCGCATCCTATCTCGTTAGTTTGCTTCATTAACTTGCTCTATTACTTCATTATAATGAAACGTATTTAGGTAATATGATCACATACATTGTTTACTCGGTTCGAAACTGAACATGATGAACGCTGTTCATCCCCACTGTGATGCGTATGGATAAGGACATGTCGACTCGGCCAGTTTGGCACGTACTTGCACAAGGCAGCCGCAATGCCGGCACGTTGTTCCGTACTGTAGGTCCGGGCAGGCTGAGCAGACAGCAAGTCGCCGTTCATACTCGTTATCCTCCACTGTGGCACGAGATCGTGAAGCAATCTCCACCAGACGTGCCATTTTGGCATCACTAATATGAATGTCGTACTGCTTGTCGCAGCCCTTACAAGGGGCATTTCTTCCCTCGCTAAAAGGTTGCTGTTGCCCATAGCTGAAGGACTTCATAACTTAACCCTTAACAGCGATCACACCAACAGAAGCTGGTGGCAGCACAAAACGCAGTGTGTTATTTTCCAAAACGAGCCCTTCCCAAGCTGCAGGTTTTACCTGATCTGGCTGTTCAAACGTATTAAATGCTCCAAAGTCTGCGTTATGGAGCAGCTGTCCCGATACGCTTGCCGCTTGACCTGCTTCAAGCTTGCATACCACTTCAAGCTCATCCGTATGACTCAGATTACAAGCTGTCACATGAATAACCCCGTCTTGGTTACGTGATGCAGACAAGCTGAGTTGAGGAATCGTTTCGTCACCAAACGTATATCCCGGGCTCTCATAACTAAGATCCAAACGCTGTGCATCCATATGAACCTGATACATATCAAATACATGATACGTAGGCGTCAGGAGCATTTTGTCCCCTTCGGTCAGCACGAGCGATTGTAGCACATTGACGATCTGAGCCAGGTTGGCCATATGTACCCGTTTGTTATGCTGATTGAAAATGTTCAGATTCACGGCTGCAAGCACGGCATCCCGCATCGTATTCTGCTGGTAGAGGAAGCCCGGGTTCGTTCCTGGCTCCACATTATACCATGTGCCCCACTCGTCTACGATGATGCCCACTCTGCCTTCCGGATCATATTTGTCCATGATCTCGGAGTGCTTCACAAGCAATTCATCCATAAATAAGGTTTTCTTCAGCGTGGCAAACCATTCCGCTTCTCCAAAGCCTGTGGCTGCCCCTTTGTCATCCCAGACGCCTGTCGGAATCGTGTAGTAATGAAGGCTGATGCCATCCATAAAACGAGCGGCTTCCCGCATCAGCACTTCCATCCACTCATAATTACTGTCATTTGGTCCACAAGCAATTTTGTAAATTTGATTTCCTGAATAATTACGTACATATGTAGCGTAACGACGGTATTCATCCGCGTAATACTCCGGGCGCATGTTGCCGCCACAGCCCCAGTTCTCATTACCCACACCAAAATATTTCAGCTTCCATGGCTCTTCACGACCATTTTGTTTCCGCCAGTTCGCCATAGGTGACTCACCGTCAAACGTAATGTACTCCACCCATTCCTGCATTTCCTGAACAGTACCACTGCCAAGGTTGCCGCTGATATACGGCTCTGCACCAAGCAATTCACACAATCTCATGAATTCATGCGTACCAAAGTGATTGTTCTCTTCTACGCCACCCCAGTGGGTGTTGATCATGCGAGCACGTTCGCTTTTGGGGCCCACGCCATCTTTCCAGTGATATTCATCAGCAAAACATCCACCCGGCCACCGAAGCACAGGAATGTTCAGCTTCTGGAGCGCCGTAAGCACATCATTACGAATTCCTTCTGTATTGGGGATAGAAGAATCTTCTCCTACCCACAGCCCTTCATAAATACAACGTCCCAAATGCTCGGAAAAGTGACCATATATATTGCGATTTATTAATCCTTTATCAGAATCCGCCCTTAAAGTAACATTAACCATTATTTCAACCTCCCTGAAATATGTTGTCACCGCTTACAATAACCTGTTTTGAGACAGGTTTCAACCCTTTTATTTCCTAAACAAAAAAACCTTTTCCATAGAAAAGTTCAGGAAAAAGGCTGTTTTGATACCATATCGGTTCGATCGACACTTAAATTCATATAAACCGTCTTTTCATTGAATTCATAAATTTATTATTTCTTCAAATCATCCGCTAATCTTTATCTCAATTAAATAAAGTTTTTACAGCATACCTGACAACAAGAAAAAACCCACCGCATAAGGTCGCACGCCTGACGGTGGGTTTCGCTTGAATAGCTTTATTTGATACATGCACGGCGTGGCAGTCCACAGCCTTTCGAGTCAACAACGGAAGTTAAGTTCACTTACTTCACGAATCCAAGCAGCATTTCACGAATCAACTTCGCTGCTACGATCTGCGTCTGTTGTGTTGGATCATAGATTGGCGCGACTTCAACCAAGTCACAGCCCACCACATTCACATCAGAACCAGCGATCATATGAACGGCTTCAAGCAGCTCTTTGGATGTGATGCCACCCGCCTCTGCCGTTCCCGTTCCTGGTGCAGCAGATGGATCAAGCACGTCGATGTCGATTGTTACATATACAGGACGATTGCCCATTTTCGGAAGAGCTTCCTTCATTGGAGCCGCTACTTCAAACGGATAGAAGTTAATGTTCTCACGGCCATACTGGAACTCCTCACGGGAACCGGAACGGATACCGAATTGATAGATGTTTTGACCACCCATCAGCTCAGCAGCCTTACGTACAGGTGTCGAGTGAGACAGTGGCTCACCTTCATAGCTTTCACGAAGGTCGGCGTGTGCATCAATATGGATCAGAATGAGATCCGGATACTTTTTGTACATCTGCTGAATTACAGGCCATGTCACGAGATGTTCGCCGCCTAGACCAATTGGAAACTTGTCATCCGCCAGCAGGCTACCGATGTATTCATGGATAACTTCCAAACTGCGTCCCGCGTTACCGAATGGCAAAAGCAAATCTCCCGCATCAAAATAAGTCATGTCCACGATGCTTTTATCTAGATATGGGCTGTACTCTTCGAGTCCAACTGAGGCCTGACGAATATGAGCCGGGCCGAAACGGGATCCCGGACGGAAGCTGACGGTATAATCCATCGGCATACCATAGATTACGGCTTTGGAATTTTCATAATCCTCTGAGCTGCAAATAAATACGTTTCCTGAATAAGCTTGATCCAGTTTCATCTTCATTTCCCCTTTATTTCGTTAAATCTTCCACGAATTTTGGAAGTACAAATGCCGCTTTGTGCAGACGTGGAGAATAATACTTCGTATCCATCTCCGGAATTTGAGTCTCATCTACCGCAAGTGGATCATACGTCTTGCTGCCCATGGTGAATGTCCATAGACCACTTGGGTAGGTTGGTATATTACAGCCGTACACATGTACGATCGGGAAGATCTCTTTGACGTCTTTGTTCACCTTCTGGATCAGATCCGCTTTAAACCAAGGGTTGTCCGTCTGGGCAACAAAGATGCCGTCTTCTTTTAATGCTTCATAGATTCCCTGGTAGAAACCACGCTCAAAGAGCGGAGCAGCCGGTCCTACAGGTTCTGTGGAGTCTACGATAATGACATCGTACTCATCTTTATGTTCAATAATATGCATGTAACCATCGTTAACGAGCACTTCAACGTTCGGCTCGTCGAGCTTGCCTGCAATTTCAGGCAAATACTGTTTGGAATATTCGATCACTTTACCGTCGATTTCGACGAGAACTGCTTTTTCTACAGCAGCATGTTTGATGACTTCACGGATAACACCGCCGTCACCACCGCCAACTACCAGTACTTTTTTCGGATTGGGGTGAGTGTTCAAGGCTGGATGTGCCGCCATTTCATGATATACAAACTCGTCCTTCACCGTCGTCATTACCATACCGTCCAATACAAGCATGTTGCCGAATTCTTCGGTTTCCACCATTGCAAGATCCTGAAAGTCCGTTTGCTCTGTGACGTAAGTCTGTTTAATCTTTGCGGTAATCCCGAATACAGGGGTCTGCTTTTCCGTAAACCACAATTCCATGATCGCTACCTTCTCTCCGTAAAAGTAATTAGTGATCATTTTAAAATGCATAATCACTGGTATGTTCGCCCATACACGCTTTAGTATGTTGTACCGAACCCTACCTTTTCATTACCCTTTTGCATTATACGCGATAGATGATTCAACTGCAAAACGGTTTTCAGGCCGAAATGGGCTACAATTTGTTCACTTCGCAAGCGGATTGAATATCCAGGTTATTCCCGTCCCATACTGGAAAGAAAAGAGAGGAGCCCGTTCCATGAACAAGTCCAATACCAAGACCCGCAAACGCGGGTTCCGTGTACTCCGATTCATCAAACATCTATCCATACTGATGGCGCTCGGCTTGATTGCTACGGCTGC
The DNA here is from genome assembly GCF_948329825.1 of Paenibacillus sp. JJ-100. GTDB lineage: Bacteria > Bacillota > Bacilli > Paenibacillales > Paenibacillaceae > Paenibacillus. The sequence continues at coordinate 24,920 of NZ_CAOJCM010000014.1, read as the reverse complement.
TATTTTAGTATATCTATACGCAACCAGTCTGCCTCTCGCAGACTCGGATCGCAACTCCAGACTACTCGATAGTCAGGGTGAAGTTATCGCCACCTTCTCTGCTGGCGGCAAAGATTCCATTCCAGTTCAACTGCAGGACATCGCTCCTGATCTGGTGAATGCCACGCTAGCTGTAGAGGATCGCAAATTCCGGCACCATCTTGGCTTCGACATCCAGGGCATGGGACGAGCAGTTCTCGTCAATCTGCAACATATGCGAATGTCTCAAGGGGCAAGCACGTTAACACAGCAACTGGCAAGGAATCTATACCTCTCTCATGAGAAAACCTGGACACGCAAAGCCAAAGAAGCGATGTACACCGCACAGCTGGAGATGAAGTACAGCAAAGATGAAATTTTGCAGATGTACCTGAATGAAATCTACTACGGTCACGGCGCTTATGGCATCGAGGCGGCTGCACAGATGTATTTTGGCAAATCCGCCAAGCAACTGGATCTGGCAGAAAGTGCGATGCTAGCGGGCATCCCGAAGGGACCAACCTACTATTCACCCTACAATCATATGAAGAACGCCAAGGATCGGCAGAAGATTGTACTTAGAGCCATGACAGAAACGGGAGAGATCACGCAAAAACAAGCGGACTCCGCTTATGAGGAAATATTGAATTTCAAACCGGAGAGCGAGCGTAAGACGGTGGAAAATGCTCCTTATTTTCGGGACTATATTCGAAATCTCGTAATGAAAGAACTTGGCATCAGCGAAGCGATGCTGGACCACGGCGGGCTGAATATATACACTACGCTGGATTTACGTGTGCAGAGAGCGGCGGAACAGGCTGTGGCCAAAGGAATGGACCCGGAAAGCAAGCTGGAAACAGCCCTCGTGTCCATCGACCCGCGCACCGGATATATCAAAGCCATGGTAGGCGGCAAAAATTATCGCACCAATCAGATTAACCATGTGCTGACTACGACACGCCAGCCGGGATCAGCCTTTAAACCGATTATGTATCTGGCTGCTCTCGAATCCAAACAACTTACCAGCGCATCCATTTTCAACAGTCAGCCTACCCTGTTTCACTATGACAATGACCGTAAAACCTATAAGCCCGGTAACTTTGGCGAGAAATATTTAGGTGAGATTGATCTTCGGCAGGCCATTGCTGCATCGGATAACATCTATGCGGTGAACACCATTATGAAGATTGGTCCAGAGAAGGTCGTGAACATGGCTCAGAGTCTTGGGATTACAAGCAAGCTAAGTCCTGTTCCTTCTCTTGCTCTAGGCACTTCTCCGGTTAGCCCTCTGGAGATGGCTTCCGCCTTCTCCGTTATTGCAGCAGGGGGGCAACGAACACCGCCAATAGCCATTTTACAAGTGACAGATGCAGCAGGACGCGTGCTATATGAATCTCCACAGACCAAAGCAGAACAAGTCGTTGAACCGGCAGCCGCTTATGTGTTGACACGTTTGATGGAGAGTGTCTTTGAAACCGGAGGTACAGGCAATCGGGTATCTGCTACGATCAAGCGACCCGTAGCAGGCAAGACGGGAACAACCAATACCGACGCCTGGTTGGTCGGCTATACCCCAGAGCTATCCACTGCGGTATGGGTTGGTTATGACCAGGGAAAAGCAATCTCCACATCCGATGGCCGCCGTGCCGCTCCAATCTTCGCGCAGTTCACGGAACAAGCCCTGGCAAGCGTACCACCCAAAATCTTTTCCATACCTGACCAGGTTGTGAGTGTCTACATTAATCCGGAGACTGGCAAACTTGCAGGTAACGGCTGTGAGGAAAAACGACTGGAAGTATTTATTCAGGGGACGGAGCCTACAGAAGTCTGCCTGGGCAACGCAGGGTCAGCCGATTCACCGCAGAATGAGAAGGCACGCGAGGCTCAGAATCAAAAGGGAATACAAGAACAGAAACATTCCTGGTGGAGTGATTTCAAACGCTGGTGGGTGGAATGACGTATATCCGTAATGACTTAATTGCGTCATAAGTTATTTAGCCTCAGCATCTTCCGTTTCTGGACGGAAGGTTATAAATATACAGATGATTGAATGCACCTTCATCACATCATCGGATTAGACACCAATGAAGCCCCGAGACCAGATCGCTCTGGTTCGGGGCTTCATTGTCCGTTTTCTTTTTCTTAGGCAAGCGCCTCTTTCAATTCATCCGGGGAAGCATTCCACCACTCTTCATTATGAGAGATCAGAAGGGTCTTCAGTGCTGCCTTCTCTTCTGGTCCCAGCTCATCCAGCATAAACCGGCGTTTCATTGCGTAGTCCATCCGGTTAACGTGATCCGCGAGCAACTTCCACCCTCGCTTGGCTTCCGTATCAATCCACATCTCACATGCTGTTGCCCCGCCATATAGCTGTCCTTGCTCCGTCCGATCCACAGCGACCCATACCAACCATACCTGACGGCCGTTCGGAACATCTTCACGGTTAGTAGAGAACTTAATGCCACGCTCTACTTTACTCTTCGCGTGCATTGCACCGACATCGATTTTGGCTTCTCCCTGATCAATGATGACTGGAGAAAGGTTGTTCAGATCAATGGAACCTGCTCCGAAGCCTTTGTGTTTACTTTTTGCACTCACGATATTCAAGGCAATCTGTTTCTTGCCGTTCTGCTCATTTTGGTCCATGTTTATAGCCTCCAAGAGTTGATACAAATATTTTAACTAATAATCCGCCCATTGCAAACATATACATGCTGTAGATGCTTGTCAACGGGAGGTATTTAACGATGATTCCACGACGTGCCAAGAGCTGGCTCACCGCATCCCTCGCCCTGTGTTTGCTAGCCGGAGGGATTTGGATCACACTCGGTTACAATCGCTCCACTTCATCTGAGTTACCCATACTTGCTCCAGAATCGGGCAAGCCCCAGGCCAAAGCTGGAATATCTACTACACCAGAAAGTGTACAGTCTCCTACAGCCGAGGTGTACAGCAATCGCGTAGTGGAATACCACATGGATGTGAAGCTGACGGGTGGAAATAAACTTATGGGCACACAGACGATCACCTGGGTTCACCCAGGTAAAAAAACGGTGAACGAGCTTTATTTTCATATGTACCCCAATGCCTTCTCCTCTCCTGATACGACATTCATGAAAGAATCCGGCGGTAAGCTGCGGGGCGATGTCATGCCAACAGACGGCTACGGCTCCATGAGATTTATGGATATGCAGACGGAGGACGGGCTTTCCCTGCTGCACCGGATGCAGTATGTACAGCCGGACGATGGAAATATCCAAGATAAAACCTTAATCAAGGTTCGTCTTCCCAAACCTGTGAAAGGCGGCGAAAGCATTACGATCCGCACCAAGTTTGAAGTGAGTTTACCGAAAATTTTTGCAAGGATGGGGAAAACCGATCATTTTGTGATGGCTGGTCAGTGGTTCCCCAAACTCAGTGCTTATGAACCCGTAGGAAGACGTGGCCGCACGATCGAAGGGTGGAACTTGCACCAGTATCATGGGAATTCGGAATTCTATGCTGACTTCGGTATCTACAGTGTGCGTATTCGAGTACCTGAAACATACAAAGTGGCAGCAACGGGATTTCCAACACAACAGGCTGTCGTGAAAAATGGAGAGAAAGTGTATCAATTTTATGCCGATGACGTACATGATTTTGCTTGGGCAGCCTCACCTGATTTTGTTTATACGGAAGAACCGTTCTCTGCCCCTAATGTTCCAGGCGTTCGCATCAAGCTCTATTTGGACCCGGCACATCAGGATCTGAAAGAACGTTATCTCTTTGCTGCCAAGGCTGCATTAACCAATTACAGCGAATGGTTCGGCACTTATCCTTATACTACGTTATCCATCGTTGTCCCGCCAAAAGCTGCAAACGGGGCCGGAGGCATGGAGTACCCTACACTCATTACGGCTTTTGGGGCCGATGATACAACACCTGGTTACGATCTGGAGCGAACAGTTGTGCATGAAATTGGCCATCAATACTTCTACGGCATGGTTGCCAGCAATGAATTTGAAGAAGCCTGGCTTGATGAGGGGTTCACCTCCTATGCAGAAGACAAACTGATGGAACAAGAATACGGACTGATTCCGAACCTGCCTGTACAATCGGGTTTGATTACATCACCGGCTCCTTTAACACAACCTTCGTGGAAGTTTGACTCGCAGAATCAGTATGCATCTAATGTATACACGCGGGGCAAGCTGGTGCTTCTCGGTATCGAACAACAAGTCGGAACCAAGAACATGGAACGGATTCTTTCAACTTATGTAAAAAAATATCGATTTAAACATCCCGCAACGGGTGATTTTCAAAAGGTAGTCGAGCAAGTCACCCGCACTTCGTGGGCGGACTACTTTAACCAATACGTCTATCGCAATGGGATGGCCGACTTTACTGTAGAAAAGATCAAGGTTACCCCCATGAAGAAGGACGGCAAAGTAATGTACGAGTCTTCTGTAACAGTTGCCAAGAAGGGGAGTGACTTCCCGAAGGTTCCTGTTCGAATCGCTTTTGAAGACGGCCATACGGTAAACAAACAATGGAACGGCCTTGAGGATCGCATTACCTATAAACTCACGTACACATCTCCTGTCTCTTGGGCCATGACCGATCCTTTATATGACATCGTGCTGGAGAACCGCCACATGAATAATTTCCTGAGAACCGGACTGGATGAACAAGTGAAATCCCGCTGGAACATGAGTGCTACGAAACTAATTGAAGCCATATTCGGAGGTCTGTCATGGTGAGGTGGAGACAGTGAAAGCAAAAATTCGTGAAGGCTGGTTTCTCGTCCGTCAACATATGTTCATTGCTGCACTTCTATTTATCTATCAATTAATCTGGGGATATTTCATTTATCGACTGGTTCAATCAGCTGTCGTTCCCCTACTTCTTCGTTATCCTACCGAGGATGCGGGAGAGCTGAGTACCCTTTTATTCAAAATGGAAAGCCAACTGAGTCTATCTGGCCCTGAGGTTCAGCGCTATCTATGGATTTTGGGCAGCTTGTTACTACTACGTTTGTTGATTAGCCCACTGATTCAGGCAGGTCTTCTCTATTCCCTGCAGCATTTCAACACGGCAGAAGAACGCATTCCTTTTATTCGAGGCATTCAAAAATTATGGAAACCGATGTTGCTTCTGCACACCATACGTACGATACTCATGTTTCTCCCTGCATACTGGCTCGTACCTAAATTGTACGCAACTTTAATGGATAGCTTTCATTCTCTCCATCTACTCCTTCCCGGCATTCCGTATGTCGCAGGCTGGATTATCTATGGCTGGGTTATACATCATGCAGTGCTTTATATGCAATTTGGTATTTCTGATCCAGAAGGTGAGCACCGTATACATGGGACACTCAAAGGATTATGGATTGCTGTCCGGCACATCTTTATGGTCTTGGGCATTGCGCTGATGCTGGGAATGATTCACTTGCTTGTCTTCGGTGCATTTACATCTGCCTCATGGTTCCTGACTGGACTTGCCGGACTGATCCTGCAGCAGACATATCCACTAGCTCGAAGCTTGCTCAACATGTGGAAGATATGTGCACATTTTCGTCTATGGCAGTCTACATCTTCCAAAAATGCAGATTAAGACAGGACATGTGTTGTTACCTTCTGATGCTAAAAACTACATCTGATACGTGTGCAAATATGCAAACCTCGACCTTCCCCCGTCAAAGGTCGAGGTTTTTTTTGGTGATTTTGTTGTTAAACGTTGCCAAAGCACTATTCCTCTGGTACAATGATCGCAGTGAGTTTTTAGTAACAACTTTGTAATCTTTAAATCCTTATTTGTAACAACTTTAAATTAATCCAGTTAAATTATTATTTCTGTTTTTTCAGGTGCATAACTAGCAAAGCCAAATTCCTAGCACCTGGGAAGCGGGGGAACCAGTTATGGGTGAATTGATCTTGATACAGAGGGATCATAGGGGACCTTCTACCGAATCCTTAAGCTAACCTCGCAGGCGTTGGAAGGGGTATATCACTTGTTTAAGAAGAAATTGACCGCAGCAGTACTAAGCCTTACATTTGCATTATCGCTTGGCGCAGGTAGCGCATTTGCAGATTCTAAGATGGATAAAGTCATTGATTCAGCAATGGGGACTACATATAAAAGCGGAGGCACAACACTTGATGGTTTTGATTGCTCGGGGTTTACACGGTATGTATTCGGAAAATTAGGAATTGATTTGGCTCGTCAATCCAGCTCTCAATACGATATGGGTGATTCTGTATCCCGTATGGACATGAGACCTGGTGATCTGGTGTTCTTCAACACTTCAGGTAAAGGCATATCCCATGTGGGTATTTTTGTAGGAGACGGCAAGTTCGCACATTCCTCTTCTTCCAAAGGAGTAACGATTACCTCATTAAGCGAAAACTATTGGGCGAATCGCTACGTTGGCGCAAAACGGATTATGAGCACGGACGTGTATGAGTCACTGGCCCTTGACTAGGGACAAGCTGCAATCAACATGATGCTGGAACCAGAAACTATACTGTAACAAAGTACGAAGAGCATAAACAGAACCGCCCGGTACATTCTCCGCAGGAATGTATCCGGCGGTTTTTTTGTGCTTCCTCATTCTAAGCTGTTGATCCTAAGTAGGGTATCGTCTGAAGCAAGAGGATTTCTTTTACTTCATTCGTCCGTGCCCTTATAATGTTTTTACCCATACCACTATAATATAAACGGATGAATCCACACTTTTGTTTCACTTTTTTCTGAAAAATGAAAACTTGCCAAAAGAACAGCCTTTTTGTAGAGTGAACAAGACAAGTTACTGTAGAAAGGAGCATTGCACTGTTATATGAAGAATGAAGCCCCTTTGACTTTTCGTGTTATACCTATGCAGGAGGAACATGCAGAACTCATATGCAGTTGGCAATATGAACCGCCTTATAATATCTACAGCTGGCTGCCTTGGGAACAGATGAAAGCACTCGAAGTTGAATTTGGAGATGCACAGCTACGTCAAGAACAGTACGCTATAGTTTTGGACCATACGGATCAGGTTTATGGATTTGCTCAATATTTTCCGCTTCAGAACGTAACACGCATTGGCCTTGGAATGCACCCGGAGAAGTGTGGTCAAGGACGAGGGACGGCCTTTGTTGCTGCTATTGTACAAGAGGCCATTCGCCGCAATCCTTCCAATGAGATCGATCTTGAGGTGCTTACCTGGAACACTCGTGCCATTAAGGTATATCTTAAGAGTGGGTTTGTCATTCAGGATACATACGAACGTCAGACTCCAACTGGCTTGATGCCCTTTCACTGTATGGTCTATGAAGGCCCGCGAGAGTAAATATAGTAATACAATTGTCTCTCTATGGTCATTAGTTCAAAAAATTACCACAAAATGCTATGCTGCAACGACAGCTTCCGTTATAATGATAGGGATAGTTTGAGTTAGATGATCTTACATTCTGGAGGGGACATAAGGATGCACAAATGGATCATGAGCGGGGTATTTTTTGCAGCATGTATTTTAGCTATTGTGTTAATGTTTACGCTTCCAGGTAAAGAAGAAGTCGCTCAGGAAGCCAAACCAACCATGCCTGAAGTGACTATGGATCCTGCACAGGCCGAAGCACTTGTGAAAGCTAACTGTCTCTCCTGTCACGGTGACCAGCTTCAAGGCGGGGTAGGCCCAGCCCTTGCTAACATTGGCAGCAAGGACGATGTAGAGAAAATTTATTCGACCATTGTCAAAGGTAAAGGTGGCATGCCTTCTTTTAAAGGCAGACTGCAGGATGAAGAGATTGCGCACATTGCCATGTGGCTGGCAGAGAAGAAATAATTGTCACCACGCTATAACCAAAGAGGCCCTCGTTCTTCCTACCGGGAGAAAGGGCCTCTTTGGTTATAGACATTCTGCGGAATGTTACAGCGAATTATTCCGTTCTCATTTTTTCGAATGCTTCATTGTACTGCTCCGCTTCTTTAATGTCTACGGATGTTATACCGCCTTCGTCCCACGACGTTAGACGTAGCGTAACCGTTGTATAATCAATAGTAATAAAAGGGTGATGATTGAATGCTTCCGAGATCGCTGCGACCTCGTCAACAAATGCAATCCCTTTCATGTAGTTAGAAAACACAAATTTGCGGACAATCCACCGTCCCTCTTCCAGTTCCCAGCCCTCAAGCCTTCCCAGATGAGCTTCGACTTCCTCTTGCGTAAAAACCATGCGTTATCTTCCTCCCTTATGATGAGACATCGCGGACTTGCATCCACATGACCATCGCACCTTAACATGCTGCGTACTTACAGCCTGAAAGGTAGGCGGCCGCCCTGCGGCACCTTTTTTCACGAGTATCATCTTACCACGTCAAAGCGCCAAAATCTATAGAACAGACAGCTCTGAGCCTTGGAATGACTAGGCCTTATCCTCAAACCTCTTCTTAAATTAAAGGAACAAATGTTAATTCCTCTTCTCCGATCAAAATATGAATCCGGTGCTGCTCCTTATCATGGATCACCACACCGCTGCCCACCGAGATCACCGATTCCTCCCCTAGAGCATAGAACAAATCTTCTGCCAGCGCCTCATCAACCTCAAGCTGCTCTGCTTCTCCTAATCTCCCCCACTCTTCCTCATCCATTTCGAAGAAAACATAGCGATCTGGTATTCGCCCAATGGCTGCTGTTAAATCTGTCAAAATTCCTTCATAATCGCGTCCATGCTTTACGCCCATTGACTTTTCACTCCTACTCACCTCGTAAAAGGCGGATTTGATCTTATTATACCTGAAAATAACACTTAAAAAAAAAGGCCAACTGGTCGATAAATACTATAAATGACCGTTTCAACCGTTTTGGCAGCCATGGAGGCACCAAAACATGTAACGGATTGCGGCATAACGTTCGTCCGGAAGCCCGAATGGCCGCTTGAAAGGATTCAATTTTATCTCATGGATGAGGTGTATGATGGAAATTTCAACGATTATCGGACTAATTTTGGGTTTGGTCTCCCTTGTATTTGGTATGTTTCTGAAAGGTGCTCCGCTAATCAACCTCGTTAATAACCCGGCAGCATACGTTATTATCTTTGTTGGTACAGCAGGAACTATCTTTATGGCGTTTCCTATGTCTGAAGTTAAGAAGATCCCGAAACTTTTCGGAATTATTTTCAAAAAGCAGCAACTAATTGATCGTGTCTCTTTGATTGGCACATTTATGGACTGGGCTTCCACTACCCGTCGTGAAGGTTTGCTCGCATTGGAATCAAAAGTAGAAGAAATCGACGATCAGTTCCTTCGCGGTGGCATGCGGATGATTATCGACGGTAATGACCAGGAATTCGTCAGTGATGTACTGATGGAAGATATTCATGCAACAGAAGAACGACATCGCGCTGGTGCATTGATCTTCTCTCAGGCAGGGATGTACGCACCCACGCTCGGGGTTCTCGGCGCCGTGGTTGGTCTCATCGCAGCATTGGCCGACCTAAGTGACATGGAGAAGCTCTCTCATGCCATTGCGGCTGCATTTATCGCAACACTCCTTGGTATCTTTAGTGGTTATGTGTTATGGCACCCGATGTCCAACAAATTGAAGCGGATGTCCAAGAAAGAGATGGAAATCAAGCTAATGATGGTTGAGGGACTCTTGTCTATTCAATCTGGTGTGTCTACTATCGCCATCAACCAAAAGCTATCCGTATTCCTGACACCTTCCGAACGTAAACAACTGGAAGAGAAGGAGGGATCATCAGGTGAAAAAGGGTAAAAAGCATGAACCACATGAAGAACATATTGATGAGAGCTGGTTGCTGCCTTATTCTGACTTAATGACCTTGTTGCTCGCTTTGTTTATTACGCTATTCTCCATGAGCTCTATGGATGCAGCCAAGTTTGAGCAGATGGCTGCTGCCTTGAGCAGTGCATTAAATGGAGGCTCGGGAGTACTGGATCACACATCCATGAATCCTACGGAAGCTGGTATGGATCTAGGCAAAAACAAAGAGATCCCGAAGGAGATTACGAAAAAATCACCTTCGCAAATCACCGACGCACAGATGGCTCAGAAGGAACAGGAAGACTTGGAGAAGCTGAAGAAGCGGCTCGACAATTATATTTCTCAAAATGGACTTTCGGACCAATTAAATACGAAGCTAAACCAGTCTGAACTCAAGATCACGATCAGTGATAACGCCCTGTTCTCTTCCGGACGAGCAGATGTGAAGCCTGAATCACGTTCACTGGCCAAGGCAATTTCGAGCATGCTACAGGAATTCCCTGAGTATGAAGTCGTTGTTTCGGGTCATACAGATAATGTGCCCATTTCAAACAACCAATATAAGGATAACTGGGATTTAAGTGCAGATCGCGCTCTGAATTTCCTGAAGATCTTGTTACTGAATTCACAACTAGACCCTTCCAAGTTCACGCCTAGTGGACACGGAGAGTTTCACCCGATTGCTAGCAACAGTAACGACATAGGAAGAGCCCAGAATCGCCGTGTAGAAGTATCTATTATCCGGAAGTATCAAAGTAACAATACCGATGTACGATCTGTTGGAGGCAGCACTTAGTGGCCTCAGCAATACATTTTTCAAGACCGTTCTCCAAGAGGAGGGCGGTCTTTTCTTATCTTGGCCTCCATCTGTACACAGGCCAAAAAGCATCGCCTCCTCTTACAGGAAACAATGCTTTTTCTTTTTTATCACTCAATCTAACGTTGAACAAGAGCTTTGAAGACTCGTCCTTACTCCAATGAATAGTTCAACAAACTGCCCAGTTCTTCTTTTTCTGCAGCAGTAAGCTCTCTCCAAGATCCTGTTGCTTGTTCTCCAAGACGAATATTCATAATACGAATCCGCTTCAGCTTACGAACCTCGTAACCAAATGCACTGCACATCCTCCGAATTTGGCGATTCTTCCCTTCTGTCAAAATAATTCGGAATACACGGTCTGTCATTCGGGTGACTGTGCAAGGCAGAGTCATCTCACCCATAATTTTAACCCCTGTACTCATGCCTTTGAGGAAACTCGGTGTAATTGCTCGATCAACGGTCACGATATATTCCTTCTCATGTCGGCCTTCCGATCTCAGAATTCGATTAACGATATCACCATCATTCGTCATGAGAATCAGACCTTCCGAATCCTTGTCCAGCCGTCCAATTGGAAAAATCCGTTCAGGGTGACCCACAAAATCAACAATATTCCCCTGAATGTGTTGTTCCGTTGTACTTGTAATCCCTACAGGCTTATTCAGCGCAATGTACACATGCTTTTTCTTCTCACTGATCGGTTTACCATTAATACGTACATCATCGCCTTCTTCAGCCTGACTGCCTAACTCTGCCATGATACCATTAATAGTTACCTGACCACTTTCGATCAGTTTATCAGCTGCTCTACGGGAACAATATCCTGTTTCACTAATAAATTTATTGATACGCAAAAGGTCATCTCACCTCATTTAGTTGTCTTGATCTGGTTGTTGTTCTCCATCGGACTGTTCTGCCCCATGTTGTGGTATTTGCTGCTCGGAAGCAGGCAGTTCAATGATGACAGTAGTCCCCCTGTTGATCACACTCTTGATATCCATCATACCCTTATGGGATTGAATAATGCGCTGACTTACCATCAGGCCAAGTCCCGTTCCCGATTCTTTGTTGGTGAAAAAAGGCTCACCAAGTTTAGGCATCATTTCTTCCGGAATCCCGATTCCTTCATCCCTGATCTCAATTCTAACTCGTTTGGACTGTTCATCAACCTTCAGTTTGATATAGATACTTCCTCCGTTTGGCATAGCCTCCATACCATTCTTCAGCACATTAATAAACACTTGCTTTAACTGGTTCTCCTCACAGTGTACCATAGCCGACTCTGAAGAGGCACGCATAACGAACTCTACCCCATACAGGTGAGCCTGACTGTCCAGCAGTGAGATTACATCTCCAAGAATGAATCGAATGTCGCGTTCCTGAAAATGGACTGCCTGTGGCTTCGCCAGAATCAGGAACTCACCAACAATTAAGTTAATTCGGTCAAGCTCTGATAACATCAGATCCAGATGACGATGATTCAATTTATTACTTTGCTGTTGAAGCTGTAGGAATCCGCGCAATGTCGTAAGCGGGTTACGAATTTCATGGGCTACCCCAGCTGCAAGTTGACCCACTGTTGTCAGCTTCTCAGACCGCCTTAACAGCTCCTCCATTCGGTTGCGGCTCGTTATATCCCTGGATATACTGATCAGTGCTGTAATCTCGCCCGCCTCGTCCCGAACAGGTGCTGTGCTTACACTGACTTCCAACCTTGTTCCATCTTTTTTCATCCAGACCGTTTCATTGGACGTAATGGACATACCATCAATAAGCTGTGCATGATGCTGCCTCATTTCCTCTTCTGACTCAGGCGGAATAATCTTCGGTAAACGTCCCTTCACCTCACGACTGCGGAAACCATATAATTTTTCAAAGGCTCGATTGACCCGAAGCACTTTCCCTTCAAGATCTGTTATATGAATTGCATCTGCAGTCTGATTAATAATGGACTCCAGATGCTCCTTCACTGCTCGATTTTCTTCGTACATTTGCTTCAAACGGCTTGTGTAATGACCCAGATTTCGAATCATAGCGTTAATCCGATTAGCAAGTTGGCCGAGCTCATCTTTACGTTTAATATTCAAACGAAAATCGAAGTGCCCATCTGCTACATCATTAACCTTTCCGAGAATGGACTGGATTGGACGCGTGATATAACCAGCAAGCAAGTAACTTCCGAATATCACAATCTCTAGCAATACTAAAGATATAGAAGCATGACTCACCAATTGTTCGGACACCATTGAAGATATTTGCTTGTAATCCATGACAATACTGATCACGTAAGTAGACTCATTCGGAGTGAAGATTGGAATGAAGCTCTTCAAAACCTTCTGACCACGTGTTTCACTCACGAATGAAACATTCTGCCCTGTTCGAACAGCACGTACCACAGCACGATGATCTTCATCTACTGAACCATATTGATAGGTACCAAAGCGAATTGGCCTGTTATACATCTTACTAAAATTTTCATCTCTTCCGTCGTCACTCATCTCTGGACTAGCAAAAGTTAACGGATTAATGCCTGTAATCTCCAGTATTGAAGGATTAACTTCACGGATTTTATTTAATATCTCATCCGGGCTAGAGATTTTCACATAGTCATCAACTTCAGTATTATTATAGAAGGGATTGATTATGTAGTTTCTCTTTCCATCATGATAATATCCCCAGATATCAATATCTGTAGGATTGGACGTTGAATATTCGAAACCATCTGACCAAAAATGGTTCCGTTTCTGTCCTTGGGGGATGGATACCTGGTGTTTGTCGAATAACTGTTTAAATGCCTCATACCAGTATGTCATTGATTTTGTAGACAAACCAATCTCTCTTGGGTCAGAAGAACGGCTAACAACGATATCATCATCCGTCTGTTCCATCAGTGAAATATGTGATACCCCTATTTTTTCACTTAAACGAACGAGATCTTCATTAGTCACATTTTTGATATCAGGATCTAGCTCTTCCGCTGCCATAATAGAAGCAAGCCACAAATTGTTGCCAACCTGTCTTTTCACATAATCTGAACTATACTGATTTTGTTCGACAGAGATCGCGATCTGTTTCGCTGTGAGTACCATCTTGTTCTCACTATCCTGTCTCAAATTCTCTTCTGTAGTATAATAGCTCAGTGCGATATTCAGCACTAAAATAACGAGCACCGAGCACGACATAATCATCGATAATTTTGTTTTAATAGACAAATTCGTTGTTCACCTCTTGGCTTATGCCCTCTGGAGATATATGGAAAAACCTATACCCATCATAACGCTTGTATGGCTATTTGAAAAGGATAATCGCCCTCTGCCGAAAAGTTACCGCTCTAGCTGAATATATCGAATGTTGTCGTTTCTGCCCTCTTCACCATATGCAATGAAATTAATCACCTTATTTGTACACATATCCACAAGCTTGTGGATATCATGTTTATAACTATGTGACTAACTATAAAGTTATCCACAACTCTATGCACAACATGTTAACAACCAGAATATTTGTTCGCTGAATAAAGGATACTGAAAGGAGTTCACACATATGAATGATCATTTTTCCAATCCAAATTTTGAAGAGATAACTGAAGACACTCTACATGAGTATTGGATGAGACAAGCTATTGCAGAAGCGCAGAAAGCAGAAGCCCTTGGAGAGGTACCGATTGGGGCCATTATTGTTCGTAATAACGAGATCATTGGCCGGGGATACAACCTTCGAGAAACGACAATGGATTCCACTGCCCATGCTGAGATGGTAGCCATTCGCGAAGCCAGTAGCGCTACTGGATCCTGGCGGTTACTGAATTGTTCACTATACGTTACTCTGGAGCCTTGCCCCATGTGTGCAGGGGCAATTGTTCAGTCCCGAGTACCACGCGTAATCTTTGGTACTGCTGATCCCAAGGCAGGATGTGCAGGTACACTAATGAACCTTCTCCAGGAGCCACGTTTCAACCATCGTACCGAGGTCATCCCGGACGTTCTTCAACCAGAATGTTCTTCGATGTTAACTCAATTCTTTAGACGATTACGGAAAAAATAGTATGCTTCTAGTGATCATAAAAGATATATGTATAAGAAAGGATGTTTCTTGAACATGGCCTTAACACTATATAATACAGCGCATGGGATAAGTCTTCGACTACTTAATATCCAGGATGCACAAGCCTATCTTGAATTGATTCATCTCACTCGTCTTCCTTATCAGTCTGTTGAGCCTGTTCGGGAAGATGATTTCTATACCCTTGAAACACAGATCCGCCGGATCAAAGATCGGGTACAAGCTGCGGACGAAGGTACCGGTTATCAGTTTGGGATTTTCACCATTCAAGATGATCTGCTCATTGGACAAGTCAGTCTTAATAATGTTGTTCTCGGCGTAGCAAACTACGCAGATTTAGGTTATTTTATCCACCCGGACTATCAAGGCGGCGGTCGCATGACAGCAGCAGTTAAACTGGCTGTGGCTTACGGATTCCGTGCCTTGAAGTTGAATCGGGTGCAGGCAGCCGTTCTGCCTTCGAATCATGGCTCTGAGCGAGTACTTGAGAAAAACGGATTTCAGCGTGAAGGAATGGCCCGTAAATATTTGAAAATCAACGGCGTTTATCAGGATCATCAAATCTATGCTTTGCTTGCAGAAGATCTGGAAGACTCATCCCCGCACTAACCTGCACAATGCGTAGTCCATTGTTATTCTACACACAAAAAACCGCCTGGTATCCAAGCTGGAGGAGTTGATCCTCCGCTTGAATGACAGACGGTTTCGATTGATTACAGGTATAAAATATGATTAGTACCCGTATGGAGCGCCCATCATTTCCTCGAGCTCTTCCATTGTGATTACATCATCGCCAGTTGGAATGTTGATTTTGAACTCTGGCTTTTCGTTAATCTTAGTGTACGTATTTGATCCAGTGAACGCCAACTTCACTTCGTCTCCGTCAGCTTTGATCAGCATGTCAGCAACCAGTTTTTGATATACTGGGAAGTCATTTTTATCAATAGCAAAGTCGATGTTGAACGTGTTGATCGTCAGTACGTCTTTCAATTTATCCAGATCTTTAGACATTTCAGCTTGATCTGTTTCAGAGATTTTCAAATCTTCTTTGGCTTTGTCGATATCTGCTTGACTCAGTTGCAACATATCTCTGTACTCTTCTTTGGAGACAATATCCATCACTTTAGGAAGCGCTTTGGTTACCAGTACAGTAACTGCTTCTTTCACATTGTCATTGTTTACAGAGAACTGTACGACCTGCTTCGCGTCTACACCTTCAGGCAGATTTGCATCTTTGGTATTCAGGTTTTTGAAGAATTTCTGTTGATCGTACTCGCCCAGTATTGCATCCGTGATTTCGTTGCTCAGCTTTTGTGTTTTGGCAGCGTCAAACGCATCCGGATTAAATTCAGTACCTTCTTGTTCCGCCAGTTTTTTCAGATCAAATTCAATAAATTTATTGACCATATTTTCTGGGATTGGAAGGAATGGAATGTTTGGAACTTTCATATACATTTTCTCTTTAGTCAGAACCATAGGGATGTTAAAGGTCATACCCATATCACCTTTAAGCTCGATGCCAACTGTCATCTCTGTCTGCATTGGCTCGGCTTGGTATACACCTGTAATGTTCATTTCTGCATCTTTCAACATGCTCATAAATTGAGTCATATTTGGATCAGACTGAGATCCACTAGCAGGTTTATAACTCAATTCATTAATTGTAAAATTAGAACTCATTTCATACGAAGTCAATTTAGAAGCATTTGCTGCTGCTGTTTTCAATGCCTCTTTTGGTTCTTGCTTACTACCACATGCTGTTAAAGCTAGAGATACCGTTAACAACAATGTAAGAAGAAGCGCCCCCATGCGTTTAGTCATTTGTTTCTCTCCTCTCGTAATAACCCCAAAAAAATAATTCAATATCAATGATATACCATTTTGTCAGATACCGAAACCTTATTTGGGAAATTTGTGAATCTTCCTCTTGAAAATGGCTAGAAAGACCTACGTTAGCCTAGGGCCTGACCTCAATGATAGCCTTTCCATATGTATGAATACGCAAAAGCCCCCTGTTAGGTAACAAGGGACTTTCCATTTTTTTATTTTTTTGATGTACGAAGTTTCATTCCATATCCTATTTTAAAGATTACCCCTCTGGGTTCAGATGATCTACATGGTTCTGATTTTTCACTTTTTTGGACCCAGACAAAGGTTCCTGCATGGAAGAGCGCTTGGATGAATGGTGCTGCTGCTGGTTATCCTGAGCCTCTGGTACAGGGATTGCTTTCGGTTTGCTCATACGGGTTGCCTCCTCATAATCATAGGTTAGGAATGGGACGGATCTCTATCTTCCGTTTTATCATGATTCAAAGCATCCTGATGACGGCGATCATTGGAGTCTTGCTGTATTTGCTGTGCATGGTGACTGTTAACTCCCGTCTGTTCGAGATCACTGACAACATTTTGCAGGTTTTTATCCACACCTGACTTAGCTTTAGTCATTCCATTCGACTCCTTTTGAATTTGTATTCTCGTTAAGATTTCGTGATTGACTGCAAAGACTGGGCACATTCATGAATATGGCGGGTATAGTCATGCGCCAGCTCCTGAATGGGTTCTGATCGCTCATCCGTTGTTCGACCATCACGCTCTACATCGACCAGTTCTACACGGACCTCGCGAGAATCAACGTATTGGCATTTAAAATCAAAAGAGTACATTTCGTGGCCTGACGTTGCAATGTGTATCCGAATCGCTTGATTATCGGCTTCATCAGCCATAACTTGTGCCTGATCACCCACATTCAGAACTTGAGGCAAACGATCCTGCCATGCGCCCACAAGTGTGTTTTGATCAATGTTTAACTCGCGGTTCATCTTAACCACCTCCACTTCTATAACGTGTGGAAATGATGTTGTTTTTATGCATGCTTCGCCTTCACCCATCGGGTTAAAAAATAAAATCAAAAAAGGACTCAAGCGTTATCGCTCGAATCCTTATTATAAGTGTAGTATGGCGGAGAGGGTGGGATTCGAACCCACGTGGGCTTGCACCCTAACGGTTTTCAAGACCGCCCCGTTATGACCGCTTCGGTACCTCTCCAAGTATTTATTTTATAAACTTGCCACGAAAATTATCATACCATAGATCATTAGGTAATTGCAAGTTTTTTTATTATTTTTTTAAAAAAGCAAAGATCATTTTAAAATAACCCTATATACATCATCTTGACTCTATCTGTCTCCGGCACATAACAGATAGAGTCAGATGATGAGGTGAAGCGGTTCGATCTCATGCTTTTCCCTAAACGCTACACTTTCCTTTAAGCCCGAGGAGTGATGGCTTCAATCCCGCCCATATAAGGTCGTAACGCTTCCGGTATAATCACAGTACCATCTTCCTGCTGATAGTTCTCCAAAATAGCTGCAACCGTCCGTCCTACAGCCAGCCCTGAACCATTCAGTGTGTGTACAAACTCTGGCTTCGCTTTTGGCTCTCTGCGGAAACGAATATTGGCACGTCGTGCCTGGAAGTCTTCACAGTTAGAGCAGGATGAAATTTCACGATAGGTGTTGCTTTCTGGCAACCACACCTCGATGTCATACGTTTTAGCTGATGTGAAGCCCATATCTCCCGTACAGAGCGTCAACACGCGGTAAGGCAAGCCCAGCAGTTGCAGGACGCGCTCTGCGTTCTGTGTCATCTTCTCCAGCTCGTCATACGATGTCTCTGGTGTAGACAGTTTCAGCAGCTCTACCTTGTTGAACTGATGCTGACGGATTAGACCCCGAGTATCTCGTCCAGCCGAACCGGCTTCAGAACGGAAGCAGGAACTATATGCCACAAAATGTTTTGGCAGATCATCTGCATTTAAAATCTCTTCACGGTGATAGTTCGTTACTGGCACTTCTGCTGTTGGAATTAAATAATATTCGGTATCTCTAAGCTTGAAGAGATCTTCCTCGAACTTCGGCAGTTGACCTGTTCCAAACAAGCTGTCACGATTCACGATATATGGAGGCAAAATCTCCTCGTAACCGTGCTGGTCACTGTGCAAATCCATCATAAAGTTGATCAGCGCACGCTCCAGACGTGCTCCAAGCCCCTTGTAGAAGGTAAAGCGGGAACCCGTTACTTTAGCCGCTGCTTCAAAATCAAGAATATTCAAGTCTTGTGCAATCTCCCAATGCGCTTTGGGCGTAAATGAAAAAGACTTCGGCTCTTCCCACCGACGAATTTCTACATTGTCCTCTTCTGACTTACCGACAGGTACACTTTCATTAGGAATGTTAGGGATTGCCATCGTCAAATCACTAATTTTCACTTCAAGCTCACGCACTTCTTCGTCCATCGCTTTAATTCGATCGGATACTTCTCGCATTTCGACAATCAAATCATCTGCGTTCTCACGATTCTTCTTGAGTCTTGCTACCTCAGCAGACACTGTATTGCGGCGACTCTTCAGGTTTTCACTCTCCTGAAGAAGCTCCCGGCGCTTTGCATCCATTTCAGTAAATCCAGCAATCAGATCCAGTGATTTACCGCGGTTGTTTAACGCCTCTTCTACTCGTGCATATTCATTCCGCAATATTTTAACATCAAGCACAACGTACCCCTCCTAATTAAACCTACAATATCGAACCTTGTGTTACACCCATTCTTGAAAATCTGATATCATGCAACCTCAGTGCTTATTATAGCCTACTCCATACCAACAACCGAAAAAACAACCTATGTCCCCAGGTGCTGCCTCTGCCGCAATTCCGCTATGCAGCAGTTACAAGCAACATGAGGCATCCGTTTCAGATGCAGCTACTACAGCGGCCTAGAATAGCCAACTGAGGAGTGCTCCGATGACCGGGAGATCATAGGTTGTACATCATACTTTATTTTGCTTCTACCGATTTTTTGTATGTTCTGGCCATGTCTACAAAATAAGCATGCAGACGATAATCATCCGTAAGCTCAGGATGATAAGAACATGCCAGTAAATGTCCCTGACGTGCTGTCACAATCTCATCTTTGTACGTTGAGAGGACTTCGACCTGTTCTCCTACACTCTCAATTAACGGAGCACGTATAAATACAGCTCGTACTGTCTCGTCGATGCCTTTGACTGGTAGATCAGTCTCGAAGCTTTCTCGCTGTCTTCCGAATGCATTACGAGACACTGTGATATCCATAAGCCCTAGGTGAGCTTCCTCTTGGCCCTGAATGCGCTTCGCCATAACGATCAAGCCTGCACAGGTTCCGAATACCGGCTTTCCTTCTGAAGCAAAAGCACGGATAGCCTCCACAAACCCATACTTGCGCATCAGCTTCCCAATCGTTGTACTTTCTCCACCCGGCAGAATCAATCCATCCAGTTCATCTAGCTGCTGGACTTGCTTAATAGCTACACCTTCTGCCCCAGCACGCTCAATACTGCGTATATGCTCTGTAACAGCACCTTGAAGTGCTAACACGCCAATCTTCATCTGTAGATTCCTCTTCTCTTACCAGCCGCGATCCTGCATACGCTCGGAAGGTGCAAGTTTGGAAATTTCAATGCCTTTCATTGGTGCTCCAAGATTTTTAGAAACCTCAGCAATCAATTTGTAATCCGTGTAATGTGTTGTAGCTTCAACAATTGCACGAGCAAATTTCTCTGGGCTATCGGATTTGAAAATACCCGAACCTACAAAGACACCATCTGCACCAAGATGCATCATTAGTGCTGCATCTGCTGGAGTTGCTACGCCGCCCGCAGCAAAGTTAACCACTGGCAATTTTCCGTTCTCATGTACATCAAGCAAAAGCTCGTATGCAACGCCAAGGTTTTTAGCTTCCGCATACAGCTCATCTTTCGACATATTCGTTACTTTACGAATTTGGCTGTTGATGAAACGCATGTGACGTACCGCTTCAACAATGTTACCTGTTCCAGGTTCACCCTTCGTACGAATCATGGATGCTCCTTCACCGATCCGGCGAAGTGCTTCACCCAGATCTTTGGCTCCACATACAAACGGCACAGTGAACTCATGTTTATCGATATGAAATACTTCATCTGCAGGAGTCAATACTTCACTCTCGTCCAAGTAGTCCACACCAAGCGACTCAAGCACTTTAGCTTCTACATAATGACCAATGCGCGCTTTTGCCATAACAGGAATGCTTACAACCTTCATCACTTCTTCGACAATTGTTGGATCAGCCATGCGAGCAACCCCACCTGCTGCCCGAATATCGGAAGGAACACGCTCAAGTGCCATTACTGCTGTTGCACCTGCTGCTTCCGCAATTTTAGCCTGCTCAGCGTTCATGACATCCATGATCACGCCGCCTTTTTGCATTTCAGCCATTCCTCTTTTAACACGTGATGTTCCCGTTTCCATATTCCAAGCCCCCCGTAATGTATGTGTTGTCTCCCATTTTCAATAAGCAAACACTGCTTTTATTCAGATGAAAGAACTTTAGACTTTTATACTTTAATACGTAGAATTCTAACTTGTTATTTTACCGGAAAAATCATAAATATACAATCCACACATTCAGTATTAATTTGTGTATTATGAACAAATTAACTGTTAAAGTCCTAATGCTTTAACCATACTTTGTTTCGAAAAAGTCATTACTGGTTAAAACAAGTTCTTAATCCCATCAAATAAATCAACGAAGAAATCCTTGATAGCACGGAAGAAGAGACGGAACCAACCACCTTTTTCAGCCTCTTCGGCTGTAATCAGGTTTACGGTTTTTTCTTGCGGCTCGATTCCCTCTGCGGTGTATGTGTAAGTTACCGTGCCCACTTTGGTGCCTGCTTTGATTGGGGCAACCAGTTTATCGGCTTCTGTTACATTTGCTTTGAATGTCACATTCAGGTTCTGCGTACCTTTAGGGACAACGAAACTTACTGCATTATCCGTCACGACAGGAACAGTTGTCTCTTTTCCTTTTTTCAGAGGTACTGCTTCCCAACCTGTCACTTTTGTTTTGCCTGCAACAGCTTGCTTCACCTCAAAATGATCAAATCCATAGTCTAGCACCTTTTTAGTTTCTCTAAATCGTGCAGATTCTGAATCTGTTCCCATCACCACACTAATCAAACGCATGCCGTTACGTTCAGCCGTACCCGCAAAGTTGTTTCCGGCATTACTTGTGTGGCCTGTTTTCATACCATCCAGACCTTCGTAAGCGTAGCTTTTGAAGTTGGTTATATTTTTATTCTCTTCCAGCATCCAGTTATAGTTGATAATTGGTGCTTTGTCGTTAGGGCGAAACTTGTACGATTGAATAGTTGTAAAATCCTTAAAATCTGGGTGATCTTTCACGATATATCTGCACAAGATAGCAGCGTCCAAAGCAGACATAACCGTTTCCCTGTCTTCTGCCGGACGGAATTTTTCTGGCATATCTTCACGATCCAGACCAGTGGAGTTAATGAAGTAAGTATCCTTCATACCCATCCGCTTCGCTTCTTCGTTCATCATTTTCACAAACTCTAATTCCGAACCTGCAACATACTCGGCCAATGCCACAGTAGCATCGTTCGCTGATCCAACGGCCATAGCAATATAGAGATCTTTCACCGTATGCTTATCGCCTTCAGCCAAGAAAATACGCGACCCGATACTTTTAGCTGCATTTTCACTAACTTCAACTACAGTATCCCAGCCAAACTTCCCTTGTTTGACCTGTTCAGCCACGATATACTCCGTCATCATTTTCGTCATACTAGCTGGAGGCATTGCTTTATCAGCATCCACGGATAACAGCACTTGCCCTGTGGAAGCTTCCATCAAGATTGCAGCTCTCACATCAAGTCCAAGTGAGTCTACCGATGGAATTTTCGTTGCATTTGCTGCTGTTGTTTTTGTTGTTGCATTCGCTGTTAACATCTGACTGGAGTTGTCGGCTGCAGCCATTACAGGCATTACAGATGACATGCATAGCACGTTAAGAATCATAACGGAGGCTACGCTCTTTTTGAGAATATGACGTTTCTTTTTATTCATGTGTTTAGCTTTCAATGATGAATACTCCCTTCGATCCGAAGCTTTTAAGTAATATGCCTCAGTGCAGCTTAAGCTGCCATTTTCTAATTCCTTTGATTGCATCAATGGATGTGTATCAATCCTATATGTGCTGTATCGAAATGAGCAAATATCCTTGCTCCAACTTCCAATTCAATGATCACTTCATTCACAGCTTGCCGAATTTTTTATGTAATGGACATCGGCTTCTCCTACGACATTAGGGCATATCTTACTCTACCCGATCACAAAACATATCCATATGGATCACGTCAAAAAAACGCCGCAACGCCCAGATCCATCGTTGGACGATCAACGCTCATTCTATTCTATCACAGGGGTATCCGCAAAAAAAGACAAGCTCGGCTAAAAACGCCAAGCTTGTCCTGGGAATCATTGACTATCGTTGAATTACAACGAGTAGTTAGGTGCTTCTTTAGTGATCTGAACATCATGCGGGTGGCTCTCACGAAGACCAGCGCCTGTAATACGAATGAAACTTGTGTCATTCCGCAATTGATCCAAGTTGCTTGTTCCGCAATACCCCATGCCTGAACGCAAACCACCGATCAGTTGATGAATCGTGTCAGATAAAGGACCTTTGTAAGCAACACGGCCTTCGATACCTTCAGGCACCAGCTTTTTGTCATCGTCTTGGAAGTAACGATCTTTACTTCCTTGTTTCATTGCACTCATGGAACCCATACCACGGTAAACTTTGAATCGACGACCTTGATAAATCTCGGACTCACCCGGGCTCTCTTCCGTACCAGCAAACAAACTTCCCAACATTACCGCATGTGCTCCTGCTGCTATAGCCTTCGTGATTTCACCAGAGTATTTAATACCGCCATCAGCGATAATAGGTACACCGTACTCCCGTGCAACTGTAGCACAGTCATATACCGCTGTAACTTGTGGAACACCAATCCCTGCGATAACTCGAGTTGTACAGATAGAACCTGGACCAATTCCAACTTTTACAACGGAAGCACCAGCTTCGATCAGGTCACGTGTTGCCTCACCTGTAGCTACATTACCTGCAACAATCGTCAGATCAGGGAAACGTTCACGAAGCTGACGAACCGCATCAATAATATTAATATGATGTCCGTGTGCCGAGTCAACTGTAATCAGGTCTACACCTGCTTTAACCAAAGCTTCAGCACGCTCAAATGTGTCTTTGGAAATACCAATTGCAGCACCAACCAGAAGACGGCCTTGAGCATCCTTAGCTGCTTGTGGGAACTGAATTGCTTTCTCAATGTCCTTAATAGTAATAAGACCCTTTAGTGTATTGGACTCATCGACCAATGGAAGCTTTTCAATTTTGTGCTTTTGCAAGATCACTTCTGCCTCTTGCAACGTCGTACCTACTGGAGCTGTAACCAGATTCTCACGTGTCATAACTTCACTGATCTTAATGCCGTAGTCATGAATAAAACGCAAATCACGGTTTGTCAGAATGCCCACAAGCTTCTGATCGCCTTCAACAATAGGCACACCTGAAATGCGATATTTCGCCATAACTTCTTCAGCATCAGATACAAGATGTTCTGCCGTCAACGAGAAAGGATTAGTAATTACTCCGCTCTCTGAACGTTTAACTCGATCCACTTCTTCTGCTTGTTGTTCAACAGACATATTTTTATGAATAACACCGATGCCGCCTTCACGTGCAATGGCAATCGCCAGTGTCGCTTCAGTCACAGTATCCATTCCCGCACTAATTAAAGGAATGTTCAATTTGACGTTATCGCTCAAACGAACAGAAACGTCTACTTCTTTTGGCAGTGTCTCGGATTTCCGCGGCACTAGCAATACATCATCAAAGGTGAAGCCTTCTTTCCCAAATTTATCTTCCCACACGTAAGTGTTCCTCCTTATGTTTGCTCAGCTCTACGGACCAAAACCCGAAGATTCTAGGCTGTATTGTATGCCGAAAAATTCGTTTTCTGAAAATATATTATTGTCCATCTTAGCAAAGCGATATTTAGAATGTCAAGGGAAACTCCTTGAATCGATTAGGTGTAGTCCCCCATGAAACAAATGTTTTCCTTGCATGGACACTAATCTTATTAATATAACAAAAATAAAATCTTTCATTCAGCACATTATGCTGTGTTTATGGTTTTGTCTTATCCTTAAGTTGTCCTAGAATGGAAGTTTCTATGTCAATCATTAAATAAATATAATAAAAACCACCACCGAATTTCATCGGCAGTGGTTCTTTGCTTGGCGGCTTCCTACTCTCCCAGGACCCTGCGGTCCAAGTACCATCGGCGCTAGAGGGCTTAACGGTCGTGTTCGGGAT
>NZ_CAOJCM010000013.1 GCF_948329825.1 Paenibacillus sp. JJ-100 | reverse complement strand
CCAGCGTTCGTCCTGAGCCAGGATCAAACTCTCCAATAAAGTATTGAAAAGAGCGATTAGCTCATTTTGAATCTGACGAGATTATAAATCTCATTGTTGTTCCAGTTTTCATACAGCCTGACGGCATGTACAAAAACCTTCACATTCGATCTCGCAAGCAAGATCATTACTCACTCGTTGTTCAGTTTTCAAAGATCAAACCTTGCTTTTTCATCACCACTTTGTTTCAGCGGCGACTTTTATAATGTATCACATCTACGTTTTCTGTGCAAGCTTTATTTTTCAACAGTTTCTAAATCAACTATTTAAACAACTTGTCTCATCAAACGGTTCCTTAAAAACGGAACGAAAGTTAATTTATCATATTGTACAGGAAAGGTCAACCCTATTTCGACAAAATGTTCTTTGTCTCTTTTTATACAGAAGAGAATGCGAGGTACAGACTCTACAGAGAGAAAAACACCTCGCCTTATCTTCAAAGATGTATATATAGCCTTACTTCACGGCTTGGAGTGTTTTAATTTGCCGCCTCTTGCATATTTAGATAACTCTTTAGGCGGGGCAAATCGTGCATACATACGGAATACGGTCTTGTATCGATTTGCTATCGCATATTTAATCTCCTGGTCAAGACGATGGTCACTCAGATCGAATAACATTTCATCCAGTTCCTTGCGCAATACGTAGTCCAGCTCTCTGCATTCCTTCTCGTTAAATAGCATACCCAGCATTAAGAGTTCTCCTTTTTGTGCATAGCCTCTATAGTCACACTACGTTGTTTCAGCAAAATGTGTTTTGAAACAGGTCTTTAGATTGGCAATGCTGAAACCCGTTTTATTGTTATGGTCAATTTTCTTGGAAATTATGAATGCTGGATACCATAAATTTCACAAGAGAATTTAACCTCTTACTAGCGCATATGTCAGTGTACTCTCAATAACTGCAGCAATAAGAAGCAGAATAACGATCCAAAAGCTTGCCGTTAACGTCATTCTCATAAACTCTTTCCACCGAGCCCCGATCGATGCACGTTTATCGCTCCCCAGTTGCGAAAGACTGCGTACCGATAACCCACCAAACTTCAACCCAAATGCGCAGGCAATAATAATAACGGGGATTTCAATAATCCCATGCGGGAGTAACCCCTTAACAACGATATCAAAAAAGCTCGCGCCATAATTCATCGTGGTGTGTACAACAAAGCCCAGCACCATTCCGTTAATAAGCAGAAAGATAATCGGTAAGATGCCGAAGAATACCCCTGCATAGATGACCAACACACTTTTGATCGCATTATTAAAAAAGATAAGTAAAAAGAAATTCAATTGCACATTTCCACCTTGCTCCAGTTGTTGGCTGACTTGGCGCAGACCTTCAATTTGATTCAAAAGTAACTGCTCTAATGGCCCTGTACTTATCCACCCTGCTCCAATCCCCACAGCAAACAATAAAAATGACCAGAGTATTACTCCTCGAATTCTGCTCATATCTCTCATAAACGTACTGAATGTTAACATAACAACCTCCTATTAATATTGAAATGATGGACAAACAACGATGTAAAACGAATAACTGGACGGTACGAGCATACATTGAAAAGTAAACAAGCATTTCTTTAATGGGAGAGGGGCGCTTAGCGAAATGAACTCGTTCTATGTATTTAGTGGCAAAAAAATCAAACGTAATCTGATTGTGCTCGTTGCTGCCATCTTTGCAATCGGTATTATCTATCTGGAAAGCGGCAATGTCTCTGTTTTCTCGGAAGAAGCACCTTCCGCCGTTTACAGTGTTCCAACCGACAAAAAGGTCATAGCACTCACCTTCGACATTAGCTGGGGAGATAAACGAACAGAGCCCATTTTAAAGGTTCTTCAGGAGAACAAAGTACAGAAGGCCACCTTCTTCCTCTCCTCACCTTGGAGCAAAACTCACCCGGAGATCGTTACCGCCATCAAAGAAGCTGGATATGAAATTGGCAGTCACGGACACCGGCACGAGAACTACAGCAGCTTGACTGAAGAACAGATCCGTAAGGAGATTTCAACAGCTCACAGCATTTTAACCGATTTGACGGGAAAAGAACCGAAACTATTGCGATTGCCTAACGGTGACTTTGATAAACGTGTGCTCCAGGTAGCGAACAGTCTAAATTATCAGGTTGTCCAGTGGGATACCGACTCCCTGGATTGGAAGAACCCAGGTGTACAGACCATCGTTGATCGTGTCGTTAGCAAAGCCCATCCTGGTGATATCGTCTTGCTCCATGCAAGTGATTCCTCGAAACAGACTCACGAAGCACTGCCAGTCATTATTGAAAAATTAAAAAATCAGGGATATGAATTTGCAACGGTATCCGAGCTGCTCAGTCACTCCAGTTTAGAGGGTAAGGAGGTCCGTGATCAAGCCAGCGGCTTATAAAATGCAAAAAAGAAAGTATTAATAAGCACTGCTAAGTTTCTCAAACGCGGTTTTTCAACCGTCTACTCCTTAATCAGGCCATATTACTAAAAAGTTGAAGAGGCTATCCCAAGTTCATCATAGATGATGGAGGGACAGCCTTTTTTTCATTTCGTTGTATGAAGAACTACCCTAGTCGACGACGTTTCTCTGCTCATCCTATGTTTAACGGCTTAGGGCAGATTCTACCGACCTTTCTTGAGAACGTTCGACCAGTTTATGCAGAATTAGCATTTGGTATGCATTACATAAGAGCAAAGGGATCACAATAAAGATAGTCGCTGCATTAACATCAATGCGTAGTACACCGATGGTTTCCACTGCAGTTACGGCGATCATGAAAAAAAGCGTTGGCACTAGTGCGGATACATGCGTCTGTTTCACTTTCACGTAAGCGGTAACAATTGCAGCCGCCAAAATGACCAATCCCAACACAATGTCTGAGATACGCTCTCGGTCTCCTCCAACAAACAATCGCAGGAACATAATGTCTAGCAATGCCAACACCGTCAGCACGATCTGCACAATTTGCCAGCCACGCCTTGGAAACACACCTTTCCCCATATAATTTAATATGAGATATGCGAAGAAACCCATTTGTGAATAAACACTAATCATCACTCCGGAACCAAACAAGATCAGAAGATATAGCATGAAATCTGCAATGCCGTTCGTTTTTTCACCGTTCACTAACATCATAATCAAACCCGTACCTAACGCTCCTGCGGCACCAATAAGCAAGGCTGTCCAAAACAGGAAAAACCATCTACGTAAATTCAAATGTTTTCCACCCCCGAGAGTTTATTTTACCAACCTTCTCAGCAAAAAACCATCATTGCTCAACATATTTCCCCCTTTCCCATCACATACTACATCCAGTATCTTATCAAGGAGGGATTGTATACATGAAAAGGCCTATGTTGCAGCTATGCTGCGTTGTATTCGGGCTATCCGTCATGCTTGCCGGCTGCGGTTCAGATCAGAGTTCTTCGCCTCCTCAGGGCAGTTATAAAGAGATGAAAACCATGGTCGTAGATATTTTGAAAAGTGACGAAGGCAAAAAAGCGGTGGAAGAAGCTCTAACGGGTCAAAGCTCATCTGGTGGTGGTGGTGGTAGCAGTTCAGGTGAGGGCTCAGGTGGCGGTTCAGGAACGGTGGGTATGAAAATGTTAATGCCTATGCAATCTTCCGAACAAATACGTATTGCTGTGAAAGATACCATCACCGCTCCTGAATACCAAAAGGAATTCGAAAAGATCATGACCGATCCTCAATTCGCAGGTGAATTTGCCAAAGCAATCAACACACAGAGCAAACAACTGCATATGCAATTGATCAAAGATCCAACGTACCAAAAATCGATTGGGGATATCATGAAATCACCTGAGGTATCCAAGATGTTTATGGATATGACCAAAGCGCCGGAATACCGTAAGCAGACCATGACAGTTATGCAGGAAGTCATGCAAAACCCTTTATTTCGACTCGAAGTCCTTTCTTTGCTAAAAAAAGTGGTACAAGAAGAGCTTCAGCCTAAAACGGAGAGTGGTGGCGGACAAAAGGGGCAGGAATCCGGTGGTCAGGGCAGTGGAGATGGTGGCAGTGGTGATTCTGGAGGAAGCGGTGACTCCGGTGAAGGTGGAGGTTCATAACACGATGCTTTTATACAGATCTCAGAGGTGTTACCGATTTGAGAAGGGACGAAGACTCACCTTGAGATCATATCAAAAGCCTGCATCCAAAGGACGCAGGCTTTTATTTGTTATTTTATTAAAGCTCTCAATTTAAAACTCTTAGTCGAACTTAGTCTCTATCGAACGGGCGACCTCGTCGTAAATAGCTCCGATGGCTGTCTCTGCCTTGTATACGGACGGCGAGAAGTCGGGCTCAGAAGGATGGTTATCCGGAGCACCTAGCGGAATCTGAGCAAGCAATACCGTGTGCAAACTCTCAGCAAGACGTCCGCCCCCGCCACGCCCAAAGACATACTCCTTCTCCCCACATTTGCCACATTCATAGTAAGCCATGTTCTCCACTACACCTAACAGCTCGTGTTCCGTTTGA
The DNA here is from genome assembly GCF_948329825.1 of Paenibacillus sp. JJ-100. Taxonomy (GTDB): domain Bacteria; phylum Bacillota; class Bacilli; order Paenibacillales; family Paenibacillaceae; genus Paenibacillus. Next base: position 59,462 of record NZ_CAOJCM010000013.1, on the reverse strand, counting down.
ATGGCCATCGCTCCCGCACGCGCCGCTACAAAGGCTGCAGTTGCATGTGGAGTGGTAACGATAATTTCTTTGCTCTGCGGCAACATCTGATGTACGTCTAGCGCAACATCCCCTGTACCTGGTGGCAAATCCAATAGCATGTAATCCAGCTCACCCCACTGAACATCTGTGAAGAACTGACGTAACATCCGCCCAAGCATTGGGCCACGCCAGATCACCGGATTATTTTCCCGAATGAAGAAACCCATAGACATCACTTTGACGCCAAAACGTTCGACCGGTTGAATCACACCGTCTTCAACGACCGGATATTCTTCAATCCCCATCATATCAGGCACACTGAAACCATAAATATCAGCATCAATGAGGCCCACTTTCTTCCCTTGACGTGCCAAAGCTGCAGCCAGATTAACAGTGACGGTTGATTTACCCACGCCGCCCTTACCACTAGCTACGGCAATAAAACGAACTCCTGATTCGGGACTTAAGAGCTCATGTCCATCCAGACCCGCTGCATGTCCCTTTACAAGCACTTCATCCTGATCCTGTTCTGCCTGCTCCATATTAAGGCTCTGACGGTCATGCTCTGACGCAGCACGTGTGCGGATATGTACATCCTTCACTCCGTGCTGGGAAAGCAGGTTACGTGCAGCATCCGTTAAAGCGGTTGCATCTTCTGGCCGATTCTCCAGTGTCACCATGCTTAGTGCCACATGATGTTCTTTCACCATAATGTCACGAATCCATCCCAGTTCCGTCAAGCTTAGTCCAAGCTGCGGCTCCTGTAATGGCTGTAAAAGTTCAAGTATCTGTTCTTTTGATAACATCAGACAGCACCTCGGTTTTATCTATTGGCATGTATTAGGTATGCTGTCCCAATTATAGCACTACCTTTCTTCTTATGACTAACTTTTCGGACGTTCCCCTGCAGAATATCGAAGAATCCCGTTATAAATAGACGCAGCTACTTTCCGTTGGTATGCTTCTTCAGCCAGCAGGCGTGCTTCTTCGGGATGAGACAAGAAGCCCACCTCAACGAGAGCTGACGGGATTTTCAGAGCTTGCAGCAGATAAACGGTATTTACCGTTTTCGCGATCCGGTCTGTATTTTCCAAATTTCGAATCATCTCGGCTTGAAGCAGATTGGCCAGTCCTTCGTTATCAGGATGATTAGGCGTGTAGAAGACTTGTGCACCACTCCAGCGATTAGAGGGAACACTGTTCATATGAATGCTAATAAATAAATCGGCTTGTTTATCTTCAATCTGTCTGACTCTCTTTTTGAGATCTTCGGTTTTCCGTTTGGAGTATCCTCTCGTTCCCTCATCGGCCAGATCCTTATCGATTTCACGTGTCATCACAACAAGAGCTCCTGCCTGCTGTAAATAGTCCCTGACATATAGTGCAATGGACAAGTTAATATCCTTCTCGATAACTCCTTGTCTGCTCACAGCGCCCCCATCTGGTCCTCCATGACCTGCATCAATGGCAATCACCTTTCCAGCCAGAGGCAGACTCCAATATCCTGACGTTTTGGCAGAGGGCATCTCATAGGAGACAACCGCCACAAACATCGCCAGCAAACACAGACTGAGCATAACCCTCTTCACTGTCTTTAACCGTACCCAGACCACCAGATGCTTCCCCATATTTTTGCGCATAAAAAACCACCTCGTCCCTATAAATGACTCTAATCATCTATATGGGACAAGATGGACAAATATACCCTTTAGGAATGGACTTGCTCTGCCATACCTTCAATCAGTACCTCAGCAACCTCAGGACGTGTGAATTCAGGTGGCGGACATTTTCCGTCGCGAAGCAATCCACGTACCTTCGTTCCCGACAGAGTCAGATGATGCTCCTTGTCATGCGGACAAGTTTTGCTTGAAGCCATGTTTCCACATTTTGTGCAGAAAAAGCTGTGTTCAAAGAACAATGGTGTAATGCCCAGTTCCTCTGTCGTAAAGTTAGAGAAGATCTCTTGCGCTTCATAAGTACCATAATAATCACCTACACCCGCATGATCACGGCCTACAATAAAGTGCGTACAGCCATAGTTTTTACGTACCATCGCATGGAAAATAGCTTCACGTGGTCCAGCATAGCGCATTGCAGCCGGGAATACACCCAAAAACGCACGATCCGCTGGATAATAGTTTTCCAGTAGTACCAAGTAACTCTTCATGCGCACATTCGCAGGTACATCATCCGATTTCGTTTCGCCCACAAGCGGATTAAGGAAGAGTGCATCAACGATCTCCATCGCACTTTTCTGAATATACTCATGCGCTCGATGAACAGGGTTACGTGTCTGAAAACCAACAACGGTCTTCCAGCCTTTTTCCTGAAAAATGTTGCGTGTCTCTGCCGGATCATAATAGAAATCTTCAAATTTGGCCGGTTTCGGACGGTTCAATACTTGAATCGGACCTCCCACATACGTTGCAGGACGCTCCAACAGTTTTTTCACACCAGGATGTTCAGGATCATCGGTTTTGAAAACACGGCGTGCTTCCTCACCCTGATCCACCTGATAGATGCTCTGAACTTCCAGCAAACCATACGTTACCCCATCCGCTTCACCAACAAGCGCTACAGTTTCACCTTTACGAAGAGTGGAAGCCCGCTGCTCGTCTACAGCAAGTGTAATGGGTATACTCCATACCGTACCATCAGCCAACCGCATCCGAGAAACTACCGATTGATAATCTTCCTCGTTCATAAATCCCTGAAGCGGCGAGAATGCACCTACTCCAATCAAGTCTAAATCTGAGATCGTCCAGGTATTAATCTGTAATGCGTTCAGGCTTTTACTTTCCTGCAATAGTTGCTCACGTTCTTCTCCTTCTACGACACGCTGTACCAGCGTACCTCCATGAGGCAAAATCGAAGTCATCTTGTCAGCTCCTTAATTCTACATCCATTATAGTGGTGAAAACCGCTTATTAATTCAAATCCAATTGATTTTTATATGGGTTAAGACGTTGAGGTATCTTACATTCTTATTTATGAAGCCCGCACTCCGTTTTATCATTGCCGGACCAGCGTCCCGCACGCGGATCTTCGCCAGGCATAACCTGACGTGTACAGTACTCGCAGCCGATACTCGGATAGTTCTGATCATGCAGTGGGTTATATATCACGTTATTGGCACGAATGTATTCCCACACATCCTCACTCGTCCAATGTGCAATAGGATTAAATTTCATCAGTCCAAACTTCGTATCATATTCTACCTTCTTCGCATTCGCACGTGTTGGTGCCTGATCTCTGCGGATGCCTGTAATCCATGCATCATATTGCGATAGAATACGCGTCAGTGGTTCCACTTTACGAATGTTGCAACAAGCGTTAGGGTCGGATTTCCACAACTCTTCACCATGCTCAGCAGCTTGCTCTTCAGGTGTAATTTTTGGTGATACTCTAACAAAATCAAGATTATACTTTTCTTGCATCCGATCACGTGTAGCATATGTTTCCTGGAAATGAAAATCCGTATCCAGATAAAAGATATCAGTAGAAGGGCTGATTTTTTGCAACATATCTACCAGTACTACATCCTCTGCACCAAAGCTACACGCAAATGTGATATTCGGGAATGTCTCGATCGCATAGCGAATAATATCTTCTGGACTTGCATGCTCCAGTTCTTCAGCCTTCGTGCGTGCTAGTTCTTCCTTTTCCAACAAATTCATTATTCCATTTCCCCCATTCATGATCTACAAATGAAACAAAGCCGACTAATCAAATATGAATTATTTATGTATAGTATAAAACTTTCACTCCGCATGTCAATGCCTACCATCTGGTATAATCGATCCATTCATCAAAGTTGTTACAACCTACCACTAAAAAGATCCGCATGTATAACAGGCTTACAGATGAAAAATATATGGAATAATGCAGAGATCTCCTAAGGGAGAATTTTTAGAGGGCACACGTGACTTATACTCCAAAACTGTTGTCGCCGTTGGATTTATAACATCATCAGTCCGCCATAATTTCATAAGTATAAAGTAGATCCACAGACATAATGATTCTTATAAAGCTCATTAGTTCTTGTTAAACGGTTGATGCAACTGATAATTAAAGTAAGCTCACTTTATCGTATTTATAAGAAAAACTGATAATCAAACAATGTGGAAACGTGAGATATAGAATTCAAATCCAGGGTGATCATAAAAGAGTATTAAAACAGTATTGAGAATGTAGAAGGTATTTAAAGCACAATAACAAGGATATGTACAGGCAGGCATACTCCTTACTGGGAGCAAACAATAGAGGTTGAATGTGTAAGTTAGGTATGGAAGTCGATAGCAAGCTACGTAAGGAAGTGAATATAATGGATGGACTTAAAAGAGATTGATATGAGGTCAATCAGATAAGTTCCTCGGCCAAAGAACATTTTATTGGACATTCCTTTTCATTTCGTAAATTGTCCAGGCAGTGTTAACAACCACCTTACGATGAATAAAGGATCAATACTCAAAGGAACATTACAGAAAGGATCAATACAGTGCAACTAAACCCACTTTGATTCATTATAAAAAAAGCCCTTGGCAGAAGCCAAGAGCTTTTGGACATATTAACGTTTGGAGAACTGAGGTGCGCGACGAGCCGCTTTAAGACCGTATTTTTTACGCTCTTTCATACGAGGGTCACGAGTCAGGAATCCTGCTTTTTTCAGGGATGAACGATATTCCGGATCTGCTTTGAGCAGAGCGCGGGAGATACCATGACGGATTGCGCCGGCTTGACCGGAGATTCCGCCACCATGAGCGATAACCAAAACGTCATAGTTTGTGAGCGTTTCTGTCAAAGTCAGTGGTTGTTTTACGATCAGTTTGAGTGTTTCCAAACCAAAGTATTCATTAATATCACGTTTATTGATGACAATGCGTCCTTCACCCGGTACAAGGCGAACACGTGCTACCGAATGTTTACGACGACCTGTCCCATAGTATTGTACTTGTGCCATGAAACTGTCCTCCTTTTAATTAACCGCGAAGTTCGTAAACTTCTGGTTTTTGTGCTGCGTGTGGATGCTCAGTACCTCTGTACGCTTTAAGCCTCAGCTTCATTTTCTCGCCCATGCGAGTTTTAGGAAGCATACCGCGAACAGCCAATTCCAACATACGTTCAGGTTTGTTTTTAACCATCTCTTCAGCAGATGTTACTTTCAAACCACCTGTGTGCATAGAGTGACGGTAGTATTTTTTATCTTGCATTTTGTTACCAGTCAATACAATTTTCTCTGCATTGATGATAACAACGAAATCGCCAGTGTCCACATGTGGAGTGAATTGGGGCTTGTGTTTGCCGCGGATCAAAGCAGCTGCTTCGCTTGCCAAACGTCCGAGGGTTTTGCCTTCAGCATCAATGATGTGCCATTGGCGCTCAACTTCGTTAGGCTTCGCCATGTACGTAGTACGCATGAAAAGTTCCTCCTTAAATGTTCAATATCATCATTTTCATTTATCTTCATTCGTTAAGTGATAACTTTAGGTGTTGATGGATAGTTGTTACGATGTGAACCTCTTAATTGGGGCTGTGGGAAAGCCATTAAGAAAACACAACTTTTATATTACATGATAGGCGATTAAATCGCAAGCATAAATTAAGCTTTTTACGCGCGGAATTCAATCTTTTTTGTACTCAAGATCCCAGAGCATCAATCCGCAACTAACTGCAGTAGGTCCTGCAGCAGAACGATTACACGCAGCAATCATATTCGGTACATCAGAGGCTTTCCGTTTGCCCTCTCCGATCTCCAGCAGTGTTCCTACAATGATCCGTACCATATGCTGCAAAAAGCCGTTACCACTCACATAAATATGAATGACACCCTGATCGCGCGGATGGTCTCTGCACATTGAACGATCCACTTCTATCCATGCTTCGTATACCGAACGTACATGATTCTCTTTCTGAGACTTGCGTGAAGCAAAAGACGTAAAGTCATATGTGCCTATGAAATGACGTAGGCCCTCCTCCATTGCAGCGATGTCCAACTTAGCATGATGATGATGCTGTAGTCTTCTATTAAAGACGTCCGGGAATTGATTAGCATTAATTGTATATCGGTAGGTTTTCTTTTTCGCTGCATAACGAGAATGAAAATCTAACGGTACCTCCATTGCATCAATGACAACAATATCAGATGGCAATCTGGAGTTGAGTGCTAAACACCATCGTTCTACCGGAATCTGAGACACTGTTGGGAAGTTGAAGATTTGTCTACGGGCGTGAACACCTGCATCCGTTCGGCCTGAACCTGTGATTTTAACCGTCTCACCAGTTAATGCCCGAATGGCTTCTTCAAGATGGTCCTGAATGGTATTGCCTCCTGGTTGTACTTGAAAACCATAATAGGCCGTCCCATCATAAGTTACCGTCATACATAAGTTGCGCATATTACCACACCTTTGTTCCATACTATACATAACCCTATCCCGAACAGCAAAAGAAGCCCCTTACGGAGCTTCATTTACAGCACGAATTCCGATATGAAGAGAAAAAAAGGGTTAAACCAGAATCGATGGACTCTGTCCCCTTTCCTCATCTCACATCTGTATTACGCGCGGTCTACCAGTTCCAAGTAAACCATAGGCGCTGCGTCACCACGACGAGGTCCCAGTTTCAGAATACGAGTGTATCCACCTGGACGCTCAGCGTAACGACCGGACAATTCGCTAAACAGTTTTTGGATTGCATCTTGCTCACCATCGATCGTTTCGCGGCGAACATAAGCTGCCACTTGGCGACGGGCATGAAGATCTCCCTTTTTCGCCTTAGTGATCAGTTTTTCTGCAATAGAGCGAACCTCTTTTGCTTTCGCTTCAGTTGTCTGAATGCGCTCATATAAGAACAGGTCAGTTACCAGGTCACGAAACAAAGCTTTACGTGCGCTGGAATTACGGCCCAACTTTTGGTATGCCATTGTTTTCCCTCCTTCACTTCAAGCACTCTAGCTGTCTATTCTTCTGTACGAAGTCCCAAACCAAGTTCCTCAAGCTTCTCTTGAACTTCTTCCAAAGACTTGCGTCCGAGGTTACGGACTTTCATCATGTCTTCTTCCGTTTTCGTAGTCAGCTCTTGTACGGTATTAATACCAGCACGTTTGAGGCAGTTGTAAGAACGAACAGAGAGATCCAGCTCTTCAATCGTCATTTCAAGTACTTTTTCTTTTTTGTCTTCTTCTTTTTCAACCATAATCTCTGCATCTTTCGCTTCGTCTGTAAGACCCACGAAGAGCATCAAATGTTCGGTCAAAATTTTAGCGCCGAGGCTTACAGCTTCTTCAGGACGAATACTTCCGTCAGTCCAAACTTCCAACGTGAGCTTGTCATAGTTGGTTACTTGGCCTACACGCGTATTTTCCACACCGTAGTTTACACGGCTAATCGGGGTGAAGATGGAATCGACAGGGATGACGCCGATCGGCTGGTCATCGCGTTTATTCCGATCTGCCTGGACGTAGCCGCGACCGCGATTGGCAAAAATACGCATGTGAAGTCTCGAACCTGGTCCAAGCGTAGCAATGTGAAGATCCGGGTTAAGGATTTCCACATCGGAATCAGCACGAATATCTCCAGCCGTGATTGCTCCTTCGCCTTCAGCATCAATCTCGAGCACTTTCTCCTCGTCAGAGTGAATTTTGAGCGACAAAGCTTTCAGGTTAAGGATAATCTCTGTAACGTCTTCCATTACGCCAGGAACTGTAGCAAATTCATGCAGAACGCCGTCGATTTGAACCGAAGACACTGCCGCACCCGGCAGTGATGAGAGCAGGATTCGGCGAAGCGAGTTTCCAAGCGTCGTACCGTATCCGCGCTCCAGCGGTTCTACTACGAATTTCCCATAGGTGCCATCATCGTTGACGTCTACCGTCTCAATTTTCGGCTTTTCGATTTCTATCACTGCAATACCCCTCCTTCAAAACGTCGGTCCTTTATGAAACATTTACCTTCTCTTGCGAAAACATGTAGTAGTATGCCTAAACAACCATTATTAGCAGATTGTGCCGGAAGTATACCACACGCAGGGGCAAATCTCATTAGACACGACGACGTTTTGGAGGACGGCATCCGTTATGTGGGACTGGAGTTACGTCTTTGATCAGGTTAACTTCAAGACCAGCAGCTTGCAAAGAGCGAATTGCTGCTTCACGACCTGCACCTGGTCCTTTAACCATAACCTCAACGGATTTCATCCCATGTTCCATTGCAGCTTTGGCAGCAGTCTCAGCAGCCATTTGTGCAGCAAACGGAGTCGATTTACGGGAACCTCTGAATCCGAGGCCGCCGGAGCTTGCCCACGAAATCGCGTTTCCGTGAGGATCCGTAATAGTAACGATAGTGTTATTGAAAGTGGAACGGATATGTGCCACGCCAGATTCAATATTTTTACGGTCACGACGTTTAGTACGTACGACTTTTTTCGGTTTAGCCATTTTCTCTTATCCCCCCTTATTATTTCTTCTTGTTCGCTACTGTACGACGAGGACCTTTACGAGTACGAGCATTCGTTTTCGTACGTTGTCCACGAACAGGCAGACCACGACGATGACGAACTCCACGGTAACAACCGATCTCCGTCAAACGTTTAATATTCAAAGAGATTTCACGACGCAGGTCACCTTCTACTTTGACCTCTTTGTCGATACTTTCACGCAATTTGCTGACTTCATCTTCCGTCAAATCACGAACACGAGTGTCCGGATTGATGCCTGTAGAGCTCAGAATTTTCTGGGAAGTCGTTTTACCGATTCCGAAAATATAAGTCAAGGCGATCTCAACGCGCTTATCTCGTGGCAAATCCACACCAGCTATACGTGCCATTTTACGCTACACCCCCTTCATTAACCTTGTTTTTGTTTGTGTTTTGGATTTTCACAGATAACCATTACATTCCCTTTGCGGCGAATGACTTTGCATTTTTCGCAAATTGGCTTGACCGAAGGTCTTACCTTCATGTGAATTACCTCCTCAAAGTTTTGCTTAGCAAAACCCTCTTCGTAAGCATTGACCTCGTTCTACTATTGTAAAACCGGCTTCGAAGCTTTCGCAAGTTTTGCCGGGCAAAACCCGCTAAATAAGCTTCACAGTTCATTGCAACTGTCTACTACTATTTACGGTAAGTTATACGACCTTTTGTTAGATCGTAAGGCGATAACTGAACAACTACTTTGTCTCCAGTCAGGATACGGATGAAGTGCATCCGCAACTTTCCGGAAACGTGAGCGAGAATTTGATGACCATTCTCAAGCTCAACCTTAAACGTTGCATTCGGCAGTGGTTCAAGAACCGTGCCTTCCACTTCAATGACATCTTCCTTGGCCATGAGTCAGTCTCCTTTCTCTTCAGCTTGAATGTTGGTGGATTCCAAAAACGAATGAACCGCATAGCGGAGCTTTCCATTTGTCACCCGACCACTCTCGTTTAAACTGTTTACAACCTCACTGCTAATCATGGGCTGAAGTTCAAGATGAAGAATATTCTTCTTCTTGGGTTGGTCAAACTTTCGTTTGTCTCCATCCGCAATATATACGAACCTATTGTCCACTATAGCAACAATTACTGCGGCTTGGTCCGCATCGCGGCCTTTACGGATCTTCACAAGTTGACCGAGCTGCGGATTCGACGGATTGTTCATGCCTAATCACCTACACGTTCAATTTTGTGAAAATTTCCATTCCCTCAGGTGTAACTGCTACGGTGTGTTCAAAGTGGGCACATAACGATCCATCAGCTGTAACGACAGTCCAGTTATCTTCCAACGTTTTCACATACCGTCTACCTGCGTTCACCATCGGCTCAATAGCTAGCACCATCCCAGCCTTTAACCTTGGACCACGATCAGGAAGACCATAGTTCGGAATTGATGGTTCCTCGTGCAAATTCGCTCCAATGCCGTGACCGACATATTCACGAACGACTGAGAATCCCTCATCTTCGACATATTTCTGAATTGCATGAGATATTGTAAACAAGCGAACATCTGGTTTTACCAGCGCCAGACCTGCGTATAATGAAGCCTCGGTGACGTCCAGAAGACGACGGGCTTCCTCGGAAATACGGCCAACCGGATAAGTCCAGGCAGAATCTCCATGATACCCCTGGTACTGCGCGCCAATGTCAAACGTAACGATATCGCCCTCGTTCAACTTGCGTTTGCCGGGAAATCCATGTACCAACTCTTCATTCACTGAAGCGCACACACTGGCAGGGAAACCGTTATAACCTTTGAAAGATGGTATAGCTCCTTGACTGCGGATAAATTGATCTGCCATATGGTCAAGTTCGCCAGTCGTGATACCAGGAGCGATATGATCTGCCAAGAGACGATGCGTTTCAGCAACAATTCTCCCTGCTTCTCTCATCAAACCCAGTTCCGTTTCAGACTTACCAATGATCATCAATTAACCTCTCAACAAGGACACGATTTCTTGAGAAACTTGATCGATATCCTGCTCTCCGTCGATTTGACGAAGAAGACCTTTAGTTTCGTAGAATGTGAGGAGTGGTGCTGTTTTATTGATATATTCGTCCAAACGAGTACCCACACTCTCTTCATTGTCATCCGAGCGTTGGTATAACTCGCCGCCGCATTTATCACAAGTACCTTCCTGCTTCGGTGGATTAAATACGACATGATACGTGGATCCGCAGTTTTTACAAATGCGACGACCCGTTAAACGAGCGAGCAATTTATTGCGATCCACTTTCAGGTTGATCACATGATCAAGACCTGAGTTCAGTCGTCCCAGGATGCCATCGAGCGCCTCAGCCTGAGATAAGGTTCTTGGAAATCCATCCAAAAGAAAACCTTCTCTGCAGTCCGGCTGCTGCAAACGTTCTTCAACGATGCCGATGGTTACATCATCTGGTACAAGTAATCCTTGATCCATATATTCCTTGGCTTTCAAACCAATGGGAGTTCCCTGTTTAATCGCTAGACGAAATGCATCGCCTGTTGAAATATGGGGAATACCGAACTCTTTCACAATGACGTCTGCTTGCGTACCTTTTCCTGCCCCCGGAGGGCCCATGAATAGGATGTTCACGTTATGTCACTCCCTCCAAGACTACCCTACATCAACAAACAGCACAATAGGTGCCGGCAAGTAAATCTTTACTCAACCGGAACCTATTGCCTATTTATTGATAAAACCTTTGTAGTGGCGTTTGATCAATTGGCTTTCGATTTGCTTCATCGTATCCAGCGCAACACCGATTACGATCAGGAGGGAAGTTCCTCCAATTTGCGCTGACTGAGGCAAACCAGAAAGTGCCCCTAAGAATACAGGCAGAACGGAAATAACTGCCAAGAAGATGGCTCCGGCCATTGTCAAACGAGTCATGACACGGGTCAGATATTTCTCGGTAGCTTTACCCGGGCGAATGCCTGGGATGTAACCGCCGTTCTTTTTCATATTATCAGCCATCTGCTGAGGATTCATCTGTACAAAAGTATAGAAGAATGTGAATCCGAAGATCATCACAACATACAGAACCATACCAAGAGGTTTGTGTGTAGTCAAGTTCTGACCAATCCACTGTGCCCAACCATGATTAGCCCAGAAGTTGGCGATAATCGTCGGGAACATCAACAGAGATGATGCGAAGATGACAGGAATAACACCAGCTGCATTAATCTTCAGCGGAATATGTGTATTCTGTCCACCATACATTTTGTTTCCTACGACGCGTTTTGCGTACTGTACCGGAATTTTCCGAATCGCCTGCTGAATGTAAATGACACCAATGATAATCAACACGATCACAATCGCGATGATCACACCTTTAAGGATGTTCATAAACAACTGATCAGGTTGAATGAAGTCGGACTCAATTGTTTGTTTGATGATATTAGGCACGGTTGCCAAAATACCAGCAAAGATCAGAATTGAAATTCCGTTTCCGATGCCTTTCTCGGTGATCTGCTCACCAAGCCACATCAAGAATGAAGTACCGGCCGTAAGTACAATAGCGATCAAGATATAATCTGCAAATGTTGCGTTAGGAACCATCTCTGTATTGTACAAGCGGTTAAATCCGATCGACGTACCAAACGCTTGAATCAATGCAAGTCCGATAGTTAGATAACGGGTCAATTGTGCTGATTTTTTCTTACCTTGTTCACCTTGCTTTGCCCATTCCGCTAATTTAGGAATAACGTCCATGGAAAGCAACTGTACTATGATAGACGCAGTGATGTATGGTACGATCCCGAGCGCAAATATCGAGAACTGGAACAGTGCTCCACCCGAGAACGTATTGAGAAGTCCAAAAACTTCTTTACCCGCAGAATTTGTCGCTTCGAACACATCTTTGTTGACACCTGGAACAGGAACAAAGGAGCCGATGCGGTAAATGATCAGTACAAAAAGGGTAAATAATACCCTTTTGCGCAGATCCTCAACCCGCCAGATATTCTTTAGGGTCTTGAACATTAAATCACCTCGGTTGTACCGCCGGCAGCTTCAATTTTCTCCACCGCAGATTGAGAAAACTTATTAGCTTTAACAGTCAGCTTCACAGTGACTTCACCGTTACCCAAGATTTTGATTCCGGATTTAGCGTTTTTAACAACGCCATTCGTCATCAAGAATTCTGGAGTCACTTCAGTACCCGCAGGCAAACTGTTCAGGTCTTCGATATTAACAACTGCATATTCTTTGCGAGTTGGGTTTACGAAACCACGTTTTGGCAAGCGACGATACAATGGATTCTGTCCACCTTCGAAGCCTGGACGAACACCACCGCCAGAACGAGCGTTTTGTCCTTTATGACCGCGACCTGATGTTTTACCCGTACCACTACTTGGACCGCGACCAAGACGCTTACGCTCTTTGCGGGATCCAGGAGATGGTGAAAGCTCATGTAACTTCATCGTTCGTTGCACCTCCTTAAAGATTTGTGGGAATATACCCGTTTTATGCTTCTACTTCTTTAACAGCTACCAAGTGACTTACTTTGTTAATCATACCACGAATGGCAGGATTATCGTTCTGAATCACTTTGCTGTTTACTTTGCGCAAGCCCAATGTTTTTACAGTGGTTCTTTGCGTCTCCGGACGTCCGATCAAGCTACGGACGAGGGTAATTTCTAATTTAGCCATGAGAATTCCCTCCTAACCCAGAAGCTCTTCGACGGATTTTCCGCGCAGTTTAGCCACGTCTTCAGCACGCTTCAAACGAGACAAACCTTCCAAAGTCGCATTGACCATGTTCATGGAATTCGAAGAACCCAGAGATTTTGTCAAAATGTCACCTACACCAGCAAGTTCGAGAACCGCACGTACAGGACCACCAGCGATAACACCAGTACCTTCAGATGCTGGTTTCAACAGAACGCGTCCTGCGCCGAACTTACCTGTTACCAAGTGAGGAATCGAAGTTCCTACGAGTGGAACGTGTACAAGGTTTTTCTTAGCATCTTCAATACCTTTGCGAATTGCATCAGGTACTTCGCCCGCTTTACCGATACCCGCTCCAACCCAGCCGTTGCCGTCGCCGACTACAACCAGTGCGCTAAAGCTGAAACGGCGTCCGCCTTTTACTACTTTAGCTACGCGATTAATGTTTACTACTCTTTCAGACAGTTCCAAAGTATTCGGATCTACACGCAAGTCGTTAACCTCCTTTTGAAAAATATCTTAAAACTCAAGTCCTGTTTCACGAGCCGCTTCAGCCAAAGCTGCGATACGACCATGGTACAGATATCCGCTACGGTCAAATACGATGTTGGAAACACCTTTGTCTTTCGCACGTTTAGCGACGAGTTCGCCAACTTTGCGAGCAGATTCAACAGATGCACCGTTTTTGATGTCGCCACTCAGTTCTTTATCTACAGTAGACGCAGAAGCGATGGTTACACCAGCTACATCATCGATGATTTGAGCGTAGATATGTTTACCAGAACGGAATACGTTCAAACGAGGACGTGCTGCCGTTCCTTGGATTTTCTTACGAACACGCAGGTGTCTTTTCAGACGAGCCTTGTTTTTATCCTGTTTCGTAATCATCTCAGGGATTCACTCCTTTCAGGTTACCTCGCTGGCTTCAAACCGGAAGCCACGGGGTATATTAGAAACACACGAAGCAAGCAAACCGAAAGCCACGAAAAGGCGGTAAGAGAAATCTTATTTCTTCTTACCGGCTTTACCTTCCTTACGGATGATACGCTCGCCTTCATATTTAATACCTTTACCTTTGTACGGCTCAGGTTCACGAACGGAACGAATCTTAGCAGCGTATGCACCTACGCGCTCTTTATCGATACCGCGAACGATGATTTTAGTGTTCGAAGGTACTTCGAACTCAATTCCCGGTTCCGGTGTAATTTCAACCGGGTGAGAGTATCCAACGTTCAGAACGATTTTATCTCCGGATTTGCTTGCACGATATCCGACCCCAACCAGCTCCAGAGATTTAGCGAATCCTTCAGTTACGCCGCTCACCATATTGCTGACAACGCTGCGTGTTGTGCCGTGCAAAGAACGGTGAGTTTTGTTATCGGAAGGACGCACAACTGTAATTTCGTTGTTTTCAACTGTAACCTTCATGTCTTTGTGAAGTTCACGAGTCAAAGTTCCTTTTGGTCCTTTTACCGTAATAACGGTGTTGTCCAGAGTGATGTCTACACCACTTGGTACTGTAATTGGTTTGCGACCAATACGAGACATGTGTTGCACCTCCTATCTTGTGACGTTATATTACCATACGTAGCAAACGACTTCTCCGCCGGATTTTGCTTGACGAGCTTCTTTGTCCGTCATAACACCTTTGGATGTTGAGATGATCGCGATTCCCAGGCCGCCAAGTACGCGAGGTACTTCATTGCTTTTCGTGTATACACGAAGACCAGGTTTACTGATTCTTTTCAGACCAGTGATAACGCGCTCGTTATTTTGACCGTACTTCAAGAAAATACGGATAATCCCTTGTTTGTTATCTTCGATAAATTCAGCGTCACGGATGAACCCTTCACGCTTCAAAATATCGGCGATTTGTTTTTTCATTGTCGAAGCAGGCATTTCTACCGTTTCGTGACGAACAGTGTTCGCATTACGAATACGAGTAAGCATATCTGCAATTGGATCAGACATAGTCATTGTGAGTTAACCTCCTTCCCGTTCAGGACTTTTTACCAGCTTGCTTTTTTCACGCCAGGGATCTGGCCTTTATAAGCTAATTCACGGAAGCAAATTCTGCAAATTTTAAACTTTTGCAGTACCGAATGTGGACGACCGCAACGCTCACAGCGTGTATAAGCACGTACTTTAAACTTTGGTGTACGTTGTTGTTTAACTTTCATCGAAGTTTTTGCCACTTTAGCCTGACACCTCCTAAATGATTTCGGAGAAAAGGGAGTCTTTCCAGACACCCGGAACGTTTATGCCAACATTATTTTACGAAAGGCATTCCCAGTTGCGTAAGCAACTCACGGGACTCTTCGTCTGTTTTCGCCGTTGTTACGATGACAATATCCATACCGCGGACTTTGTCTACTTTATCGTACTCAATCTCTGGGAAGATCAATTGCTCTTTCAGACCCAGAGTGTAGTTACCGCGACCATCGAACGCTTTGCTCGATACACCACGGAAGTCACGTACACGTGGAAGTGTAACGTTGAACAATTTATCGAGGAAGTAGTACATACGCTCGCCGCGCAATGTAACTTTCACACCGATAGGCATATTCTCACGCAGTTTAAAACCTGCGATAGATTTTTTCGCACGAGTGATTACAGGTTTTTGACCTGCGATCAGTTGCAAATCGTTTACTGCGGAATCCAACACTTTGGAGTTTTGAACAGCGTCGCCCACACCCATGTTGATAACGATTTTCTCGATTTTCGGCACTTGCATTACCGTTGTATAGTTAAACTTCTGCATCAAAGCAGGAGCGATTTCTTGCAGGTAACGTTCTTTCATTCTTGATGCCATGAATCATAGCCCTCCTTTCTCATTCGGTTCAATTAGTCGATAATTTCTCCGGAACGTTTAGCAACGCGCACTTTCTTTCCGTTATCCAACACTTTGTAACCGATACGGGTTACTTTTCCGCTCTTTGGATCGATGTGCATCACGTTGGAAACGTGAATCGGAGCTTCCTTCTCGATAATGCCGCCTTGCGGATTTTGCTGGTTAGGCTTCTGGTGTTTTTTCACCATGTTAACACCTTCCACAAGGACGCGGTTCTCACGAGGATAAGCAGCGATGACACGGCCTTTTTTACCTTTGTCTTTACCGCTGATCACCATAACCGTATCTTCCTTTTTAACGTGAAGTTTGTTGTTATGGGATTCCAGAACTTTTTTCACTCTTGGCATTTCGTACACCTCCTGTTTCTAAACATCACGAGCTTAATCTATTAGATAACCTCTGGGGCCAAGGAAACGATTTTCATGAAGTCTTTCTCGCGAAGTTCACGAGCAACAGGTCCGAAAATACGAGTTCCACGTGGGCTTCTGTCGTCTTTTACAACAACAGCTGCATTTTCATCAAAACCGATGTAGGAACCGTCTTTACGACGTACAGAACGTTTCGTACGAACGATAACCGCTCTAACTACATCACCTTTTTTGACAACGCCGCCTGGTGTTGCTTGTTTTACAGAACAAACGATCAGATCACCAATTTGAGCTGTACGACGTCCCGTTCCGCCCAGTACGCGAATACACATCAGTTCCTTCGCACCGGAGTTGTCGGCTACAGTCAAACGTGTAAATGGTTGAATCATTTAGAATTCCTCCTTTCAGCTATGCTGTTAATGCATTAGATGATAACCGCTTTTTCTACGACTTCAGTAAGTCTCCAGCGTTTATCTTTCGAAAGCGGACGAGTTTCCATGATTTTCACCACGTCACCGATTTTAGCAGTGTTTTCTTCGTCATGCGCTTTGAATTTTTTAGTGTACTTGATACGTTTATGGTACAAGTCGTGTTTTTTGTAAGTTTCTACAGCAACAACGATTGTTTTATCCATTTTATCGCTGACCACTTTACCAATTTGCACTTTACGTGCGTTACGCTCTTCGCTCATTGTTAGCCTCCTCCCTGATTACGGACGGATTGTATATCCGACCTCTGATTAACCGATTCCCAATTCTCTTTCACGGATGATGGTTTTAGCACGAGCTATTTCTTTCCGCACATCACGGATTCGAGTCGGGTTATCCAGCTGACCGGTAGCGAGTTGAAAGCGGAGATTAAAGAGTTCTTCTTTAAATCCGGCAATCTTTTGCTCGATTTCAGCAGAGGTTAGGTTGCGAAATTCACTAGCTTTCATTTGCTTCACCACCCAATTCTTCACGTTTCACGAACTTCGTTTTGATTGGCAGTTTGTGAGCGGCAAGACGCATTGCTTCGCGTGCGATCTCCTCCGGTACTCCAGCAAGTTCAAACATGATCTTACCTGGTTTCACTACTGCAACCCATTTTTCTACGTTACCTTTACCGCTACCCATCCGCACTTCGAGAGGCTTTTGAGTGATTGGTTTGTCAGGGAAAATTTTGATCCAGACTTTACCACCACGTTTAATGTAACGAGTCATCGCAATACGAGCCGCTTCGATTTGACGGTTCGTAATCCAAGCCGGTTCCGTAGCTTGCAAGCCATATTCGCCAAAGTTCAGCGTTGTTCCGCCTTTTGCTTGGCCTTTCATATGTCCGCGTTGTTGCTTACGGTGTTTTACGCGTTTTGGTACCAACATGATTAGTTGCCTCCTTCCTTAGCAGCTTGTTTCTTAGCCGTAGGAAGAACCTCTCCACGATAGATCCATACTTTTACGCCGATACGTCCGTAAGTTGTATGTGCCTCTGCTGTACCATAGTCGATGTCAGCACGCAGTGTGTGCAGTGGAACAGTTCCTTCACTGTAGCCTTCAGAACGTGCAATCTCAGCACCGCCAAGACGTCCGCCTACTTGAGTTTTAATACCTTTAGCACCGGAGCGCATAGTTCTTTGAATAGCTTGTTTCAACGCACGACGGAAAGAAACACGACGTTCCAATTGTTGTGCAATGCTTTCTGCTACCAGGATCGCGTCCAGGTCTTGGTTCTTAATTTCAGAAATGTTGATGTGTACTTTTTTACCGCCAGCAATTTTCGTAATTTGGTTACGAAGATTCTCAACTTCAGATCCACCTTTACCGATTACCATACCTGGTTTCGCAGTGTGAATCGTAACATTAACGCGGTTAGCCGCTCTCTCAATTTCTACACGAGATACAGCGGAGTCTTTCAATTTATTTTTCAGGAATTCACGAATTTTCACGTCTTCCATCAAAAGATCGCCGAAGTCTTTGCCTGCATACCACTTAGATTCCCAGTCACGGATAACTCCGACACGAAGTCCGACTGGATTTACCTTTTGGCCCACACGTTTTCCCTCCTTCTACTTTTCAGATACCACCAAAGTGATGTGGCTAGTACGTTTGTTAATACGACTTGCACGTCCCATTGCACGAGGGCGGAAACGTTTCATAGTCGGTCCTTGGTTTACGTAAGCTTGCGAGATCACCAAGTTATTAACATCCATAGAATAGTTATGTTCCGCATTCGCAATAGCGGAGTTAAGCAACTTCTCAACAACTGGAGAAGCGGATTTCGGAGTGTGACGGAGAATGGCAACCGCCTCACCAACTTGCTTGCCGCGAATCAAGTCAACAACGAGTTGAACTTTACGAGGAGCAATCCGGATAAACTTAGCATGTGCTTTTGCTTCCATTGTGTAACCTCCTCTCAAACATTAGAGATATTCATTTATCTTCTTGTTTTCTTATCATCATCTGTATGGCCTTTATACGTACGGGTTGGAGCGAACTCACCCAGTTTGTGTCCGACCATGTCCTCAGTTACATACACTGGCACATGTTTACGACCGTCGTAAACGCCAAATGTGTGTCCGATGAATTGCGGGAAAATTGTAGAACGACGGGACCAGGTTTTGATAACGTTCTTTTTGCCTGATGCTTCCATCTCTTCTACCTTCTTGAGCATGTAGCCATCAATGAATGGCCCTTTTTTCAAACTGCGACTCATGTGGAGATCCTCCCTTCAAACATAGCTTTTATGCATCCGGAGATGCCTCACGAAGTTATGCACAGTGTGTATTACTTCGTGCGGCGACGGATGATGTATTTATCAGAAGCTTTATTTTTCTTACGCGTTTTGAAACCAAGAGTAGGTTTACCCCATGGTGACATTGGCGATTTACGTCCGATTGGAGCACGACCTTCACCACCACCGTGAGGGTGATCGTTAGGGTTCATTACCACACCACGAACCTCAGGACGTTGACCCAACCAACGGCTACGACCGGCTTTACCGATTTTGATAAGCTCGTGGTCTTGGTTACCAACGGATCCGATTGTCGCGCGGCAAACTTTCAAAATACGACGAACTTCTCCTGAAGAGAGACGTACGGAAACGTATTTATCTTCTTTACCGAGCAATTGAGCTTCAGTACCAGCAGCACGAACCAACTGTCCGCCTTTACCTGGTTTCAACTCGATGTTGTGGATAACGGTACCAACTGGAATGTTTTCAAGCGGCAGCGCGTTACCAATTTTGATATCTGCGTCAGGACCAGAGAATACTTGATCTCCAACTTTCAGACCTTTAGGAGCGATGATGTAACGTTTCTCACCATCAGCATAGTGAATCAATGCAATGTTGGAAGTACGGTTCGGGTCATACTCGATTGTAGCAACGCGGCCCGGTATTCCATCTTTAGTACGTTTGAAGTCGATGATACGGTATTTACGTTTGTGTCCACCACCGTGGTGACGAACTGTAATTTTACCTTGGTTGTTGCGGCCTGCTTGTTTGCTAAGTGGGGCCAACAACGATTTCTCCGGCTTATCTGTGGTAATTTCCTCAAATGTAGAAACGGACATATTCCGTCTTGCCGGGGATGTTGGTTTATACTTTTTGATTGGCACTAGTTTTCCCTCCTTACTTTAAAAATTTCAATTATACAGTTTCAAAGAACTCAAGCGCTTTGCTGTCTTGCGTCAGCGTTACAAACGCTTTTTTCCACTCACTTGTGTAACCGGAATAACGACCATAACGTTTCGGTTTAGCTGGAACACGAAGAGTGTTCACGTTTTTAACTTTTACGCCAAAAATAGCTTCAACCGCTTTTTTGATCTCGGTTTTGTTTGCACGGATATCGACTTCAAATACATATTTCAAGTCGTTCATCATGTCAGCAGTACGTTCCGTAATAATCGGACGTTTTACAATATCACGAGGATCCTTCATTACGCGAGCACCTCCTCTACCTTCTGAACTGCTTCTTTCGTAATGATCAGTTTGTCGTGACCAAGCACGTCAAGAACATTAATGCCGTCAGCAGCTACGAATTTCACGCCAGGAATATTCCGTGCGGAAAGAGCTACATTATCATCATAGCTAGGTGCTACGATCAAAGCTTTGCGACCTACTTTAAGGTTATTCAAAATAGCTGCAAATTCTTTAGTTTTAGGAGCGCTCAGTGTCAGAGCATCCAAAACGATAATGTCATTGTCTTGCACTTTGGATGAAAGGGCAGATTTGATCGCCAGACGACGAACTTTCTTAGGCAGTTTGTACGCATAGCTCCGTGGAGTCGGACCAAATACGATACCGCCACCTTTCCATTGTGGAGAACGAATCGAACCTTGACGAGCGCGACCTGTACCTTTTTGTTTCCAAGGTTTACGTCCACCGCCACGTACTTCAGAACGTCCTTTTACTTTGTGAGTGCCTTGACGAAGAGAAGCGCGTTGCATAAGAACTGCATCGTACAGAACGTGTTGATTCGGCTCAATTCCGAATACAGCATCATTCAATTCAACTTCACCGACTTGGCTACCATCTACATTGTAAACTGATACTTTTGGCATTTTGTGTTCCTCCTTTCTTCAGTGGTTATTTTTTCACCGTTTCTTTAACTTTTACAAGGCTGTTTTTCGGTCCAGGAATAGAACCTTTAACAAGGATAACGTTACGCTCAGCGTCTACTTTTACAACTTCAAGACGTTGAATTGTAATAGTCTCATGCCCCATATGTCCTGGCAGGCGTTTGCCTTTAGGAACGCGGTTAGCTTGGATCGAACCCATCGAACCCGGGCCACGGTGATAACGAGAACCGTGAGACATAGGTCCAGTGCTTTGTCCCCAACGTTTGATTACGCCAGCAAAGCCTTTACCTTTTGATACACCCGTTACGTCAACGAATTCGCCTTCAGCGAAAATGTCAGCTTTCAGCTCTTGGCCAACTTCATATTCCGCGATGTTGACGCCGCGAAGCTCACGAATGTAGCGCTTAGGTGCAGTATTCGCTTTTTTAGCGTGTCCTGCTTCTGGCTTGTTAGCATTTTTCTCTTTTTTATCAGAGAAACCAATCTGAACTGCTTCGTAGCCATCGTTCTCAAGATCTTTCTTTTGTAAAACAACACAAGGACCTGCTTCGATAACCGTTACTGGAACTACGTTACCTTCAGCGGTAAACACTTGAGTCATTCCAAGTTTTTTTCCTAAGATACCTTTCATGTTGACACCTCTTTTCCTCTATACGTGGTCTTGTTTGTTGCAATATTACAGTTTAATTTCGATATCTACACCGGACGGTAAATCCAAGCGCATCAAGGCATCCACAGTCTGTGGAGTCGGGTTA
The DNA here is from genome assembly GCF_948329825.1 of Paenibacillus sp. JJ-100. Classification (GTDB taxonomy): domain Bacteria; phylum Bacillota; class Bacilli; order Paenibacillales; family Paenibacillaceae; genus Paenibacillus. The sequence continues at coordinate 37,788 of NZ_CAOJCM010000013.1, read as the reverse complement.
ACGATATCGATCAAACGCTTATGAGTGCGTTGCTCGAATTGCTCCCGAGAATCCTTGTACTTGTGCACCGCACGAAGAATAGTAATGATTTGTTTTTCAGTAGGAAGCGGAATCGGACCGGATACACCAGCACCGGAACGTTTTGCTGTTTCAACAATTTTCTCCGCGGATTGATCAAGAATTCTGTGATCGTAAGCTTTCAAACGAATACGAATTTTTTGCTTTGCCATTTTAGTCCCTCCTTCTATCGCCCAATTTTTTATCGGACATACTCCGTGAAAATTTTCTAACCACTCTCCCATGGCAAAGGGGCCGGGTGTGTCAGTAACCTCTCACATCATCGCAACGTCACAAGAACAACATTCATTATTATATAGAAAAGATGGGCGTTTTGCAAGCATATTTATAAAAAACATTCAAACTAGTCTTTCCAAGAGAAAAGACTCTCATTTGTACAATGTTTATCTCAATATCCCAGCTGCCTAACCAATCTATTATCTATATGATGAATCATGTTCTTTTAATTGACGCAGGTTCCGAAACGTTGACATAAAAAAAGAGTTCTTTATCCGATATCGGATAAAGAACTCTTCCGAAGCTTCGTTACAGTACAATGTTACTCGTTCCAGTACACTGTTGCTATTTTCATTTAGCTGAAAGCTAAATTATTTTTGGATCGATGCTACGGAACCCGCACCAACTGTACGTCCACCTTCACGAATAGAGAACTTAGTTCCTTCTTCGATCGCGATTGGAGAGATCAGTTGAACAGTAACCGTGATGTTGTCACCAGGCATTACCATTTCAGTTCCGTCTGGCAGGTTGATGATACCAGTTACATCCGTTGTACGGAAGTAAAACTGTGGACGGTATCCAGTGAAGAAAGGCTTATGACGTCCACCCTCTTCTTTAGTCAAAACGTAGATTTGAGCTGTAAATTCTGTGTGTGGTTTAACAGATGCTGGTTTTGCAAGTACTTGACCACGCTCGATTTGAGTACGATCAACACCACGCAGCAACGCACCAATGTTGTCACCCGCTTGTGCGGAATCCAACAATTTACGGAACATCTCTACACCCGTAACTACGGATTTTTTAGTTTCTTCTACGATACCAACAATCTCAATCTCTTCGCCGACTTTGATAGTACCACGCTCTACACGACCTGTAGCAACAGTACCACGACCAGTGATGGAGAATACATCCTCAACTGGCATCAAGAAAGGCTTGTCAGTTTGACGCTCAGGCAGCGGAATGTAAGTGTCGATAACTTTGAACATATCAACGATTTTTTGAGCCCACTCGCCTTCAGGGTTTTGCAGAGCTTCACGAGCGGATCCACGAGTGATTGGAGTGTCATCACCTGGGAACTCATATTCGTTAAGAAGGTCGCGAACTTCCATCTCAACCAATTCCAACAACTCTTCGTCTTCAACCATATCACATTTGTTCAAGAAAACAACGATGTAAGGTACGCCTACTTGACGGGAGAGCAAGATGTGCTCACGAGTTTGTGGCATTGGACCGTCAGCTGCGGATACTACCAGGATAGCTCCGTCCATTTGTGCCGCGCCAGTGATCATGTTTTTAACATAGTCGGCGTGACCTGGGCAGTCAACGTGTGCGTAGTGACGAGCATCAGTTTCGTACTCAACGTGTGAAGTTGAGATTGTGATACCGCGTTCGCGCTCTTCTGGTGCTTTATCGATTTGATCGAAATCCATTGCAGCACCACCGTAAGTTTTGGACAATACAGTTGTGATTGCAGCAGTCAGAGTTGTTTTACCATGGTCGACGTGACCAATAGTACCAATGTTAACGTGTGGTTTAGTACGTTCGTATTTAGCCTTTGCCATTTGAACGTGGCCTCCTTAAAATTTATAATTATATGTTTCACTGAATGAAGTGCTTCAAACCATGTTTGAAGCACAAACATTCAGTGTGAGAAAACTACTCAGTACCTTTTGCTTTAGCAACGATCTCTTCAGCAATGTTCTTAGGAACTTCTTCATAGTGAGAGAGTTCCATGGAGAACACACCGCGACCTTGAGTACCGGAACGAAGAGTTGTAGAGTAACCAAACATCTCAGACAGAGGTACTTTAGCACGAATGATTTGAGCTCCACTACGGGAATCCATACCTTCAATGCGGCCACGACGGGAGTTCAACATACCCATAACGTCACCCATGTACTCTTCTGGAACAGTTACTTCTACTTTCATGATAGGCTCGAGCAGAACAGGACTACATTTGTCTTTCGCAGCTTTCAGCGCCATCGAACCGGCAATTTTAAATGCCATCTCGTTGGAATCGACATCATGGTATGATCCATCTACAATTGTAGCCTTAACGTCTACGAGCGGGAAGCCCGCAAGTACACCATTTTTCATTTGCTCTTCAATTCCTGTCAGTGCAGGCTGAATGTATTCTCTAGGTACAGAACCACCGACAATTTTACTGTCGAACTGGCTGCCTGTACCCGGCTCGAGAGGTTCGAATTCAACCCATACGTGACCGTATTGACCACGACCACCGGATTGACGTACGAATTTACCTTCAACACGCGCTGGTTGGCGGAATGTTTCACGGTATGCTACTTGTGGTTTACCCACAGTAGTGTCTACCTTGAACTCACGACGCATACGGTCAATGATGATATCAAGGTGAAGCTCACCCATACCTGCCAAGATCGTTTGTCCTGTTTCTTCGTCAGTGTGAGCGCGAAGAGTTGGATCCTCTTCCGTCAACTTACCGAGAGCAACACCCATTTTGTCTTGGTCAGCTTTAGTTTTAGGCTCAACAGCGATTTCGATAACCGGATCAGGGAAGTTCATGGATTCCAAGATAACCGGATTTTTCTCATCACATAGTGTATCACCTGTGCCCGTATCTTTCAAACCTACAGCAGCAGCAATGTCACCCGCGTGAACTAGAGTGATTTCTTGGCGGCTGTTTGCATGCATTTGAAGGATACGACCGATACGCTCACGTTTGTTTTTAGTGGCATTCAATACATAAGAACCGGATTGAAGAACACCGGAGTATACGCGGAAGAATGTCAATTTACCAACGTAAGGGTCAGTCATAATTTTGAATGCCAATGCGGCGAATGGCTCTTCATCAGCTGACTTACGAGTTGTTTCTGTTCCATCTTCAAGGTGACCCGTGATAGATGGAACATCTGTTGGAGCTGGCAAGTAATCGATAACAGCGTCCAACATCAGTTGAACACCTTTGTTACGATACGAGGATCCACAGATAACTGGGAAAATCTTAACTTCTACAACACCTTTACGGAGAGCGGCTTTGATCTCACTAACTGTGATCTCTTCGCCTTCCAGGTATTTCATTGTCAGTTCTTCATCGAGTTCTGCAACACGTTCAATCAGTTCGTTACGCAGTTCCTCAACTTGACCAGCCAATTCTGCAGGCACTTCGATTTCTTCGATATTTTGGCCCAGATCATCTTTGTAGATATAAGCCTTTTGTTCGACGATATCAACAATACCTTGGAAGTCATTCTCAGCACCGATTGGAAGTTGAATTGCTACGGCGTTCGCTTGCAAGCGATCGCGCATATCAGCTACAACATTCAGGAAGTCAGCACCGATGATATCCATTTTGTTTACATATGCGATACGTGGTACAGAGTACTTATCAGCCTGTCTCCATACAGTTTCAGACTGAGGCTCAACGCCTTCTTTCGCACTGAATACACCAACTGCTCCGTCCAATACACGAAGGGAACGTTCAACTTCAACTGTGAAGTCTACGTGACCCGGGGTATCAATAATGTTGACCCGGTGACCTTTCCAAGAAGCTGTAGTCGCAGCGGAAGTAATCGTGATTCCGCGCTCCTGCTCTTGTTCCATCCAGTCCATTTGCGCAGCACCTTCGTGTGTTTCACCGATTTTGTGCGTAATGCCTGTGTAAAACAAAATTCGCTCCGTGGTTGTTGTCTTACCCGCATCAATATGAGCCATGATCCCGATATTACGTGTATTTTTCAAGGAGAACTCTCTAGCCATAAAATGGGTCTCCCTTCGAAATTAAAGTTTTATTATGAACTGAATCCTACCAACGGTAGTGAGCAAACGCTTTGTTCGCTTCAGCCATTTTGTGCGTATCTTCACGTTTTTTAACGGAAGCGCCTGTGTTGTTGGAAGCATCAATAATTTCAGCCGCCAAACGTTCTTCCATTGTTTTCTCACCGCGGTTGCGGGAGTAGTTTACGAGCCAACGTAAACCCAATGCAGTACGTCTCTCAGGTTTCACCTCGATTGGTACTTGGTAGTTGGCACCGCCGACACGGCGAGCTTTAACTTCCAGAACTGGCATGATATTTTTAATTGCTGTCTCAAATACTTCCATCGGGTCATTACCCGTGCGTTCTTGGATCAACTTGAACGCATTATACAGAATGCTTTGAGCAACACCGCGTTTTCCATCGAGCATGATGCGGTTGATCAAACGAGTAACCAACTTGCTGTTGTATACCGGATCTGGCAACACGTCTCTTTTTGTAACTGGACCTTTGCGTGGCATGGATATCCCCCTTTCTTTTTTTGTTCAGCAGATCCTGCACCTTCAAGACTTAAGTCTGAAGGCTCTCAGGCTACCTGCTTATCATAATTTAGGCTTTTTTAGCTTTTGGACGCTTCGCACCGTATTTAGAACGAGCTTGCATACGGTTGTTCACGCCTGCAGTATCGAGAGCTCCACGAACGATGTGATAACGAACCCCTGCAAGGTCTTTTACTTTACCTCCGCGGATCAATACCACGCTGTGCTCTTGAAGGTTATGTCCGATTCCCGGGATATAAGCAGTTACCTCGAGACGGTTCGTCAAACGAACACGGGCATACTTACGAAGTGCAGAGTTCGGTTTACGTGGAGTCATTGTACCTACACGAGTGCAGACACCACGTTTTTGTGGGGCACTAGTGCTAGTGGATTCACGTTTCAAAGCATTGAATCCTTTTTGCAAAGCTGGTGATTTTGACTTGTAAACTTTAGCTTGACGTCCTTTACGAACTAGTTGGTTAATAGTTGGCATGTGATTGCCACCCCCTTCCTCAATTATTCATGTTTCTTTACAAACCTTTATCTAAGCCCACAGACCCAGGCGGTTCATAAAAAGACAAATGAAAAGTTTTTGCCTTAGAGAATCCTTAAATGTTCTCGGACAAAAACGTTCCTTACCCTATCATTTTACGACAGCAGCCATGGCTGCTCCCACTCCAATCCCGCAAGCTTTGCCGAGATTTTTCATTGTGTCCACTTTCGTGTACTTTACATTGTGTTGTTCACACAAGGCAATGATTTTGGAAGTGAGCTGCGGATCACAATCTTCAGCGACATAGACTTCAGAAGCCATCCCTGTCTCTACTGTCCGCATGGTCTGTTTGGTACCGATTTTGACATGAGCATCTTGCAAGTCTTTTTCATTAGACATCATACATTCCTCCGAATAGGACCAAATACAATCAGCTGCCCACGCACCTATGATATATTAGCATCTAGCGCAAGCAATGTCAATGCTAATCCTAAAAGATTTATAAAGTTAGTGTATATCAGGATCCGTCCATCTCTCTTTCGCAAACGTCCGTATCCTGAAATACACATCCTTATCCCCTTATGTGAGGGGGTTCAACTTAATCTACCGATACGGGTTCCAACTCTTCTACAGAAGATTGGCCACCTTCTGGTTCAGCAAATTTGATACTGCGGTATCGGTTCATACCTGTACCTGCAGGGATCAATTTACCGATGATTACATTTTCCTTCAGACCGAGCAACTGATCGACTTTACCTTTGATCGCTGCATCCGTCAATACACGTGTTGTCTCCTGGAACGATGCCGCAGAGAGGAAGGAGTCTGTCTCAAGGGATGCTTTTGTGATACCGAGCAAGATTGGTTTCGCAACCGCTGGCTCTTTATCACTTAGAATCGCAATTTTGTTCGCTCTTTCGTACTCATGCGTATCTACAAACGATCCCGGCAGCAGCGTTGTATCTCCCGCATCAACGATACGGATTTTACGCAGCATTTGACGAATCATAACTTCAACGTGTTTGTCATTGATTTCTACGCCTTGGTTACGGTATACGCGCTGTACTTCCTGCAAAATGTAGTTCTGTACGCCACGTACGCCTTTGATGCGCAGCATTTCTTTTGGATCGATGGAACCGTCTGTCAACTCGTCACCCGCTTCAATTTCCATGCCTTCGCTTACGCGGACACGAGAACCGTAAGTAACGGAGTACACTTTGGATTCCGCTTCACCTTGAATTTCGATTTCGCGACGATCCTTGGCTTCGCGAATTTCTTTAACCACACCATCAATCTCACTGATTGTTGCTTGACCTTTAGGATTACGGGCCTCAAACAACTCCTGAATACGCGGCAAACCTTGCGTGATATCGTCTCCGGCTACACCGCCGGTATGGAACGTACGCATTGTAAGCTGAGTTCCTGGCTCACCAATGGATTGTGCGGCAATGATACCAACCGCTTCACCAATCTCCACGTGTTTACCTGTCGCAAGGTTACGACCGTAACACTTCTTGCAGACACCATGGCTTGCACGGCAGCTGAGAACGGAGCGGATTTGCAATTTGGTTACGCCAGCTTTGATAATCGCTTCTGCTTTGTCAGAATCGATTAGTTCATTACGGCCAGCGATAATCTCTTTCGTTTCTGGATGACGAACAGTCTCGAAGCAATATCTGCCTTCAATACGGTCGTAGAGATCCTCAATAACCTCTTTACCATCCTGAATTCGGCTAACGGTAAACCCTTTATCGGTACCACAATCGTCCTCACGCACGATTACGTCTTGGGCTACGTCTACGAGACGACGAGTCAGATAACCTGAGTCAGCTGTACGCAGGGCTGTATCCGCGAGACCTTTACGCGCACCGTGAGTGGAAATAAAGTACTCGAGTACTGTCAGACCTTCACGGAAGTTCGATTTGATTGGGAGTTCGATAATTCGACCAGACGGGTTGGCCATCAGACCACGCATACCGCCCAATTGAGTGATTTGTGATTTGTTACCCCGTGCTTTGGAGTCTACCATCATCATGATCGAGTTATAACGATCCATAGACTTCATCAGGATATCCGTGATGTCATCTTTGGATTTCGACCAGATATCAATGATACGGTCATAGCGCTCTTCATTCGTGATCAGACCACGACGGTACTGATTGGTAACGATTTGCGCTTTCTCTTCAGATTGTTTCAAAATTTCTGTTTTCTCATCTGGAACGATAACGTCAGACACGGCTACGGTAATACCCGCACGTGTTGAGTACGTGAATCCGAGCTGTTTGATTTTATCGAGAATAACCGCTGTCTCGGTTGTGTGATAAATTTCAAAACAACGTGCGATAATGGAACCAAGGTATTCTTTGCCGACACCGCCCGCTTGAGGAGCATTCATAATTGCCTCTCTCAAGTCAGCACCTTTCTCATAAACGAATGAGTGATCAGCTGTACCTTGATATAGGTTTGCACGAGTCGCATCATTGATATAAGGGAAGCTCGCCGGGAAAATTTCATTAAAGATAATTTTACCGATCGTTGTCAGTAACATGCCTTTTTGCTGCTCTTCTGTGAAGCTCGTTTTACCGAGTGCTTTCACTGGAATTGCCACACGTGCATGCAGTCCCGCAGTACCTCGTTGGTATGCTGATATAGCCTCATGGACAGTACGAAGAATCATACCTGTACCCTTCTCTTCTTTGTTGTCCATTGTCAAATAGTACGAACCAAGAACCATATCCTGGGAAGGGGTTACTACCGGTTTACCATCTTTCGGGTTCAAAATGTTACCTGATGCAAGCATCAGAATACGTGCTTCTGCTTGTGCTTCAGCAGACAACGGAACGTGCACGGCCATTTGGTCGCCGTCAAAGTCGGCATTGTATGCAGTACATACCAGTGGGTGCAGACGAATCGCTTTACCTTCAACCAGAATCGGCTCAAATGCTTGAATTCCGAGACGGTGAAGCGTAGGGGCACGGTTCAAGAGAACCGGATGCTCTTTGATTACTTCTTCAAGGACATCCCATACTTCAGGACTCACACGCTCAACTTTACGTTTTGCGCTCTTGATGTTGTGAGCAAGTCCTTTATTCACAAGCTCTTTCATAACAAACGGCTTGAACAGTTCGAGGGCCATATCTTTAGGCAGACCGCATTGATACATTTTCAAGTAAGGTCCGACAACGATAACGGAACGGCCGGAGTAGTCAACACGTTTACCGAGCAAGTTTTGACGGAAACGACCTTGTTTACCTTTCAGCATGTGGCTGAGAGATTTCAAAGGACGGTTACCCGGACCAGTAACAGGGCGTCCACGACGACCGTTATCGATCAAAGCGTCAACTGCTTCCTGCAGCATTCGTTTTTCATTTTGCACGATAATATCTGGTGCGCCTAGGTCAAGCAGACGTTTCAGACGGTTGTTACGGTTAATTACACGGCGGTACAAGTCATTCAAGTCAGACGTAGCAAAACGTCCACCATCCAGTTGTACCATCGGTCGAAGTTCCGGTGGAATGACAGGAAGTACATCCATGATCATCCACTCTGGATTATTTCCAGAGTTACGGAATGCTTCAATCACTTCCAAACGTTTGATTGCACGGTTACGACGTTGTCCTTGTGCAGTACGGAGCTCTTCCTTCAGGAATTCAAGCTCTTTCTCTATATCAAGGTCTTGAAGCAATTTTTTAACTGCTTCTGCACCCATGCCAGCTTGGAAGCCGTATCCGTATTTTTCACGGTAGCTGCGATATTCCTTTTCGGACAACAGCTGTTTTTTCTCCAGTGGAGTTTCTCCTGGATCGGTTACTACATATGATGCAAAATAAATGATCTCTTCCAGAGATCTCGGAGACATATCCAGAGCGAGACCCATGCGGCTCGGAATACCTTTGAAGTACCAGATATGCGATACCGGAGCAGCAAGCTCAATGTGACCCATCCGTTCACGACGGACTTTTGCACGTGTTACTTCAACGCCACAGCGGTCACAGACAACGCCTTTATAACGAACGCGTTTGTATTTACCACAATGACATTCCCAGTCTTTTGTAGGACCAAAAATCTTTTCGCAGAATAGCCCTTCTTTTTCCGGTTTCAACGTACGATAGTTGATCGTTTCCGGTTTTTTCACTTCTCCGCGGGACCAAGAACGAATTTTCTCTGGGGAAGCAAGCCCGATCTTCATGTATTCGAAATTGTTGACGTCCAACAAGGAGCAACCCTCCTTAACCAATTCCTGTAATCTAGGTTACGTCTACTCCGGCTGAAGCCGGAGCAGAACGTGAGCCTGATGAAAAACGCTGGTCATCATGCGCCCGAAGCGATTATTCCGCTCCGACCTCTGTACCCTCCAGGTTGAGGCTGAGCTTATCGCTCGCAGCGTCATCTTCATCGTCCATTTCTTTCATTTCAATCTCTTGCTCATCTTCACTCAAAATCTTAACGTCCATACCCAAGCTTTGCAGCTCTTTGATCAATACTTTGAACGATTCCGGAACACCTGGCTCTGGTACGTTCTCGCCTTTGACAATGGACTCATACGTTTTCACCCGACCAACAACGTCATCGGATTTAACTGTCAATATTTCTTGTAGAGTATAAGCGGCACCATACGCTTCAAGCGCCCAAACTTCCATCTCCCCGAAACGCTGTCCACCGAATTGGGCTTTACCACCCAGCGGCTGTTGCGTAACAAGTGAATAAGGACCTGTGGAGCGGGCATGGATCTTATCATCAACCATGTGTGCCAATTTGATCATGTGCATGACACCGACAGTAACTTCACGTTCAAATTCTTCACCTGTACGACCGTCATACAACACCGTTTTACCGTTACGTTGCATACCCGCTTCTTCCATCGTATCGAAGACATCATACTCATCCGCTCCGTCGAACACAGGTGTTGCTACGTGGATGCCCAGTTGCATTGCTGCCATACCCAAGTGAACTTCAAGCACTTGACCGATGTTCATACGTGAAGGTACGCCCAGCGGGTTAAGAACGATTTGAACCGGTGTGCCGTCTGGCAGAAATGGCATATCCTCTTCTGGCAAAATACGAGCCACGACCCCTTTGTTACCGTGACGTCCGGCCATTTTATCACCCTCGGAAATTTTCCGTTTTTGGGCAATATAAACACGAACGAGTTGGTTCACACCAGGTGGCAGTTCATCTCCGTTTTCACGGGTAAATACTTTCACGTCAACGACGATACCATCTGTACCATGAGGTACACGCAGGGAAGTATCACGCACTTCACGTGCTTTCTCACCAAAGATAGCGTGCAGGAGACGTTCTTCTGCCGTCAGTTCTGTTACCCCTTTTGGTGTAACTTTACCAACGAGAATGTCGCCAGCTGCAATTTCAGCACCGATGCGGATAATACCCCGCTCATCCAGATTACGCAGCGCTTCTTCCCCAACGTTAGGGATATCGCGTGTGATCTCTTCAGGTCCGAGCTTGGTATCCCGAGCTTCCGACTCATATTCCTCGATATGGATAGATGTGTATACATCTTCTTTAACGAGTTTTTCGCTGAGCAAAATCGCATCCTCGTAGTTGTAACCTTCCCATGTCATGAAGGCAACAACAACGTTGCGTCCCAGAGCAAGTTCGCCCATTTCAGTCGAAGGACCGTCAGCAAGAATATCGCCAGCTTTGACAACTTCTCCTCTTTTCACGATCGGACGTTGGTTGATACATGTCCCTTGGTTCGAACGCATAAATTTGTGTAATTTATATTTAACGATGTCACCTTTGACTTCCTGACCGTCTACCTCTTCTACACGACGAAGCCAGATCTCGTTCGCAGAGGAACGTTCAATAATTCCGTCATATTCGGCTACAATACATACACCAGAGTCTTTTGCAGCTTTGTGTTCCATACCTGTTCCTACAAGCGGGGCTTTAGGAATCAAGAGCGGAACTGCCTGCCGTTGCATGTTTGATCCCATTAGGGCGCGGTTGGAGTCATCGTTCTCCAAAAACGGAATGAGCGCAGTAGCGACAGATACAACCTGCTTAGGAGATACGTCCATGTAGTCCACTCGATCACTCGGCATTGTAAGAATGTTATCCGATTGTTTGTTGTAACGTACAATGATCGCTTCTTCAGCAAATGTATTATCTTCATTCAGCTTTGCATTCGCCTGAGCGATAACATAGTTGTCCTCTTCGTCCGCTGTCAGGTAATCGATCTGATCAGTTACTACACCTGTCTTCGGATCCACCCAGCGGTATGGAGCTTCAATGAACCCATATTCGTTCACACGGGCAAACGTTGACAGAGAGTTGATCAAACCGATGTTTGGTCCCTCTGGAGTCTCGATTGGACACATCCGACCATAGTGAGATGGATGCACGTCTCGGACTTCCATGCCGGCACGCTCACGTGTCAAACCGCCTGGTCCGAGAGCAGAGAGACGACGTTTATGCGTCAACTCACCCAGCGGGTTCGTTTGGTCCATAAACTGTGACAATTGAGAGCTTCCGAAGAACTCTTTAATGGATGCGATGACTGGACGTATGTTGATCAAAGCCTGAGGTGTAATCACGTTAGCATCCTGAATGGACATTCTCTCACGAACTACACGCTCCATACGGGACAAACCGATACGGAACTGGTTCTGCAAGAGCTCACCAACGGAACGCAGACGGCGGTTACCCAAATGATCGATATCATCCGTGCTTCCAATGCCGTGCAGCAAATTAAGGAAGTAACTGATGGAGGAAATGATGTCTGCTGGTGTGATGTTTTTCACGGATTTGTCAATTTCACCATTGGCTATCAGCTTAACCACTTTACCATCTTCAATTGGTGAGAACACGTCAATCGTTTGCATAGGGATATCATTGGCATCCAAAACACCATTCCCTACGTGATATGTGCGGAAACCAACGCTTTTCTCCAAGTAAGGCATAATTTCGTCAAGCAAACGACGGTCAACCATCTGACCTGCTTCTGCAACGATTTCACCTGTCTCGGTGTCAATAAGAGACTCAGCCAAGCGCTGATTGAACAAACGATTTTTAATATGAAGCTTTTTGTTAATTTTGTAGCGACCTACGTTTGCGAGATCATAACGTTTTGGATCAAAGAAACGTGCTACGAGCAAGCTTTTTGCGTTATCCAACGTTGGTGGCTCGCCTGGACGGAGACGTTCATAGATCTCTATGAGGGCTTTCTCTGTAGAATCCGTGTTGTCTTTATCCAGTGTGTTACGGATATATTCGTCATTACCAAGCAAATCCAGAATCTCAGCATCTGTGCCAAAACCAAGTGCACGCAGAAGTACCGTAACCGGAATTTTACGCGTACGGTCGATCCGGACATAAACAACATCCTTTGCGTCCATCTCCAGCTCTAGCCAAGCGCCGCGGTTAGGAATTACTGTAGCGGTATACGTTTTTTTTGCGTTCTTATCAACTTTGGTACTGAAGTAAACGCTAGGAGAGCGAACCAACTGGCTGACAATAACCCGTTCAGCACCATTAATAATAAATGTGCCGGTGCTTGTCATCAGCGGGAAATCTCCCATGAATACTTCCTGCTCTTTGACTTCTCCGGTTTCCTTATTAATGAGCCGGACTTTGACCCGAAGTGGTGCTGCATAAGTAACATCACGCTCTTTCGCGTCGTCTACTGTATACTTCGGTTCTCCGAGACTGTAATCGATAAATTCCAAAATTAAGTTGCCTGTAAAATCTTGGATTGGTGAGATATCCTGGAACATTTCACGCAACCCTTCCTCCAAAAACCAATCATATGATTTTTGTTGGATTTCGATCAGGTTCGGAACTTCGAGTATCTCGTTAATTCGTGCATAACTGCGCCGAGTGCGTCGACCATATTGAACAAGATGTCCTGCCAACTTAAACTCACCCCTCAATGTCTACTCACTTTAAAAATTTCGTTGCGAACCTCTGTTTGTGACCTTATAATGGTACACATACAGAGCAAAGCAATGCACCCGCAAATAAAGAAAAGCCCTTATTCGAAATGTCGTTCGATAAAAGAGCAACTTTGATCGGCGGATATCCTTCCAAAACATTCTTATCCCCAGTTTGCCCAAAATGTACATATTATACGCCAAACATAGGCATAATAAGCCCGGTTCGGCGTAAAAAAGTTGAACATCTTCAGTTAGCTAAAGCCAACTAGGGCATCTTAATACTGACATTTTACAACTATACCATGCCTTGATTTTCAAGTCAATGGTCCTATTGCAAAAAAAGTGATCCCCTGCTTACTTTACAAACACAAATGATCCTTACACACTTCTTCGCTACTCTTCTTTTACCGCTTTGAAGATTCGGTAGCCTTTATCTTTCGTTACTTCTTCCACTCTTGTAAACAACGATTCCAACTTCGCTTTTGCTGAAGGCGCTCCTTGTTTCTTTTGAATGACAATCCATAACGTTCCACCCGTCTTCAAATGATGATAAGACTGTTCAAAGATAGCGTGCACAGTTTCTTTACCTGCTCGTATTGGAGGATTAGTCAAGATCACATCAAAATCGTGCCGCTTAATTCCAGTCAGCAGATTGCTTTGCATGATCGTAACATTGGAAATACCATTTTCTTTGGCATTTTCTCTGGAAAGCTCAACCGCTCTCTCGTTGATATCAATCATGGTGACATGCCCATCCGGTACAAGTTTTGCCGCTGTAAGCCCGATTGGCCCATAACCACATCCCACATCGAGAACCTGAGCGCCTGATTGCAGTTCCATCGCATCAATTAACACTCTACTGCCATAGTCGATTCCGTTCTTGGAAAAAACACCAGCATCCGTCACCAGCCGCAAACTGTAACCGCGAAGCACAACTTCTGTGGTTTTACGATCATGTGCTGTTTGCGGTTTGTCCGAATAATAATGATTGGACATGCCCTCACTCACTTTCCATAGTTACATTTACAGCAACAAACCCCTTGATATAAGTCAAGGGGTTTGTTGTTTTATTCATTTAGCCTGTTAAAGCTAAATTATTTAACTTCGATTGTAGCGCCAGCTTCTTCAAGCTTAGCTTTGATTGTTTCCGCTTCTTCTTTAGCCACTTTTTCTTTCAGTGGTTTTGGAGCGTTGTCAACCAGTTCTTTTGCTTCTTTCAAGCCAAGACCAGTGATTTCGCGAACTGCTTTGATAACGTTGATTTTGGAAGCACCAGCGTTAGCCAGGATTACGTCGAACTCGGATTGCTCAGCTTCAGCTGAAGCCGCGCCGCCACCTACAACAGCTACTGGAGCTGCAGCAGTTACGCCGAATTCTTCTTCGATTGCTTTAACGAGATCGTTCAGTTCCAATACAGTCATGCCTTTGATTGCTTCTAAGATTTGCTCTTTACTCATGATTGAACCTCCATATATAATTTTATTTTTTTGTATTCCATTACTGCTTAAGCAGCATTTAGATCAAGTAGCTTACGCGCCTTGTTCTTCTTTTTCTGCAACGGCTTTAACCGCAAGCGCGAAGTTGCGCATAGGGGCTTGAAGCACGCTGAGGAGCATGGAGAGGAGACCTTCGCGGGATGGCAGTTCTGCCAACGCTTTAACTTCTTCTACTCCAATTACGCGACCTTCTACGACAGCACCTTTCAATTTCAGTGCATCGTTCTTTTTCGCGAATTCGTTCAGAATTTTGGCTGGAGCTACAGCATCTTCTCCGCTGAATGCAATCGCAGTAGGACCTGTCAGAACGCTATCGAGTTCTGTCAATTCAGCTGCAGCAGTTGCACGGCGAAGCAATGTGTTTTTCAGCACTTGGAATTCTACACCAGCTTCACGAAGCTGCTTCCGCAGTTCAGTAGCTTGGGAAACGTTCAAACCGCGATAGTCAACAACAACTGTTGTCGCGCTTTCGCGCAATTTCGCTGTTACTACATCAACGGATTCTTGTTTTGCTTGAATCACTTTTGCGTTTGCCAATCTGTACACCTCCTGATCAAATTTATCCCAATAAGAAAAGCCTCCGTAGAATCACGAAGGCTTGATATATACTCGCAATCGATTTGCATCGTTTCAAGTTGTATAATCACACCTCGGTAGGAAATTAAGCCAGATGGCACCTACTGTCTACGGCAAGCATATTCAAATGTCAACGGTCAGTCACATGGACTCACAACTTTTATAGAATACCAGAACAGAACTCGTCTGTCAAGATATATTATCTAAAAGCTGCTGCGTTCACGCGTGCGCCAGGTCCCATCGTAGAAGAAAGACTTACATTCTTCAGATAAACACCTTTTGCTGCCGCCGGTTTAGCACGGTTCAGAGCGTCCATGAGAGCTTTGAGGTTCTCATTCAGTTGCTCAGTAGAGAAAGATGCTTTACCGATCGGTGCATGAATTTGACCTGCACGATCCAGACGATACTCGATTTTACCGGCTTTAATTTCTTGAACAGCCTTGGATACATCGAAAGTTACCGTTCCGGCTTTAGGGTTAGGCATCAGGCCTTTACCGCCGAGCAGACGGCCCAATTTACCTACTTCACTCATCATATCTGGTGTCGCTACGCAGACGTCGAATTCGAACCAGCCTTGTTGGATTTTGTTGATCATGTCTGCATCACCAACATAGTCCGCGCCAGCCGCTTCCGCTTCTTTCGCTTTGTCACCTTTTGCAAATACCAATACGCGTTGTGTTTTACCTGTACCGTGTGGCAAGACAACAACACCACGTACTGCCTGGTCTTGTTTACGAGGGTCTACACCCAAACGAACTGCTGCTTCGATTGTTTCATCGAATTTTGCAGTAGCTGCCTTTTTCACAAGCTCAACAGCTTCTGAAGGCTCGTAAGTTGCTTCGCTATCAATCAGCTTCGCAGCTTCCAGGTATTTTTTACCGTGTTTAGCCATGTTTTATTCCTCCTTTGTGGTTTTAGCGGATATACCTCCCACATTGACCGGCCGCGAATCGGCCGGCTTTACGAAGCCATGTTTCATGTGAAAATTAGTCTTCGATGGTGATACCCATGCTGCGGGCAGTACCTTCGACCATACGCATTGCAGACTCAACGTCAGCTGCATTCAGGTCAGGCATTTTTGTTTCCGCGATTTGACGTACTGTATCACGTTTAACAGTAGCAACTTTTTTCTTATTCGGCTCGCCAGATCCTTTTTCAACTTTAGCTGCCACTTTCAACAGAACTGCTGCAGGTGGAGTTTTAGTGATGAATGTAAAGGAACGGTCTTCGAATACAGAGATTTCAACTGGAATGATCAATCCCGCTTGATCAGCTGTACGAGCGTTGAATTCTTTACAGAATGCCATGATGTTGACACCTGCTTGACCCAATGCCGGACCTACTGGTGGTGCTGGGTTTGCTTTACCTGCTGGAATCTGCAGTTTTACCATTTTGATTACCTTTTTTGCCATGATTGACACCTCCTTGCAAAATAGTGGTCACCGGGCCTCTCAGCCCTCCCACAAGAAACCTGAAGAAACTATATCTTCTCCACCTGTGTGTATTCCAACTCAAGCGGTGTTTCCCGTCCAAACATGTTGACGTGTACTTTCAGCTTGCTCTTGTCTACCAAAATCTCTTCCACGGAGCCCACAAAATTCGCAAAAGGACCAACTTTAATTCGTACGGATTCCTTAATATCGAATTCAATTTTAGGCTTAGGTTCAACCATACCCATGTGCTTCAGAATTTGTTCCACTTCTTCTGGCAACAAGGCTGTTGGTTTAGAACCGGAACCTGTCGAACCGACAAAACCGGTAACACCTGGTGTGTTGCGAACAACATACCAAGAATCATCTGTCTGTACCATTTCGACCAAGACATATCCAGGGTAAACTTTACGCATAACGGTCTTTTTCTTACCGTCTTTGTTCACCACTTCTTCTTCCATCGGAACAAGAACACGGAAAATCTTGTCTTCCATACCCATGGACTCTACGCGTTTTTCCAAATTGGCTTTGACCTTATTCTCATACCCTGAATAGGTATGAACGACGTACCATCTTTTTTCCATATCAAGCCACCTGGGACCCTTCTTAAATAATCGCTTCGATCACAGCGGAGATGCCGATATCTACGACCCAAAAAAACAGCGTCATAACCACAACAGTACCAAGTACAATTAACGTGTAGTTCGTCAGCTCTTTACGATTAGGCCAGCGAACCTTTTTAAGTTCAGCCCAGCTTTCAGAGAAAAAGGAAATCAGAGATTTGAAACTACGTTTCACGCCGACTACACCTCCCAAAAACTATCTGGTTTCGCGATGAGAAGTCTGCTCGTTACAAAACTTGCAAAATTTCTTCATCTCCATGCGGTCGGGGTGATTACGCTTGTTTTTTGTCGTAGTGTAATTTCTTTGTTTGCAGTTTGTACAAGCCAAAGTAATAATTACCCGCATGATGTACACCTCCCGAAGACTTCCACATTGAAGCAGAGTCTCTAAATTGATCCTGAAAAAAAAGCCGTAAAATAGGCCTACCTAAAACACTTTATCACAAGGGTATAAGCATGTCAATGACAGAATAACCTTTCATCATTGGCTATTAATTCCGCACAAACGTCGTATCTCTCATCTCTGATTGTTTTCACTGCTCCGGTATGAATCAAGCGATTACTAGTATTTATCAATCTTTAATAATATAAACTTCAGACAATAAAAAAAGACTCAAACACCGAGCCTTTTCCGTCAACGACAACAATCTTGTTCAATTATCTCGAACTTCAAGGTACTTTTCAAGTTTTCGCTTCACGCGCTGCAGGGCATTATCGATAGACTTCACATGTCGGTCCAAATCCACTGCAATTTCTTGATAAGATCTCCCATCCAGATACAACATCAGTACTTTACGTTCCAGGTCACTCAAAATCTCCGACATTTTATCTTCCAGACCAACAAACTCTTCCTGGTTAATAATCAGTTCTTCCGGATCACTGACCTGAGTTCCACAAATCACATCGAGTAACGTACGATCAGACTCTTCATCATAAATGGGCTTATCCAGAGATACATAAGAATTAAGTGGTATATGCTTCTGACGTGTGGCTGTTTTGATCGCCGTAATGATCTGTCTTGTAATACACAGTTCGGCAAAAGCCTTGAAAGAAGCAAGCTTGTCTCCTTTAAAATCACGAATGGATTTATAAAGACCAATCATTCCTTCTTGAATAATATCTTCCCGGTCTGCTCCGATCAAAAAATAAGATCTTGCCTTGGCGCGTACAAAGTTGCGATACTTGTTGATCAAAAACTCCAGCGCTTCGCTTTCGCCTTCACGGACCGCTTCGACTATGTCTTCGTCACTTTGGTAATCATACTTGGATAACATGATATCTTTGAGGTCGACACTCACAGACAATCCCTCCGGCTGCAACGCAAGGTACCCCGTTACTCTACTCTATGAAATATACGAACAGTATATATGATGGTACCTCCAACCGTCAACCACGCTATCCCTAAAAAAGAACAGCTATAACATAATTGTCAATAGTTTCAATATTGTAAAAATTGTAAATCCCTATGATCAGCCTCGTCTCCAGCGTTCAAACTGCTTTAATACATCCGGACTTAATTTCCCCCCGATTGTATTCCTTGTTGATCTAGCTTGATCTTCCGCAAGTCGTTGCTGAAGTTCTTTTTCATTCTGCTCTACTTCAATCAGCAACTCTCTGGCAGACACGCGTAGCGCCCCTTGTCCGAAGATGACATGTTGCTCGACCATGTCGCTGGTAGCTACATAAATTTGGCGTCTTCGCATGCTTAGTTCCCGAACGAGTCTCTCAATACATTCGTCTGCCGTCTCTTTTTCCTTTGTAAAATGAACTTGGATTTTGCTCTGTGTAAAGGATTTACCGAGTCCTGGCACAAGGTAGGCGTCAAACACAACAATGACTCGACGGCCGGAGAAAGCCTGATAATCCGCAAGTCGGAAGAGCAACCTATTCCTCGCTTCTTCCAACCCACCACTTTCTGCAAGTTTGGATAATTCCGGCCAGTCGCCAATCATGTTATACCCGTCTACAAGAAGCACATCACGGGAATCAGCCATATCATCTATTCCTGCACTTGGCGGGAACGAAGCACCTCATACATGACAACACCCGCTGCCACAGAAGCATTCAGAGAATTAATCTGACCTTGCATCGGCAATTTAACCAGAACATCACATTTTTCACGAATAAGACGACCCATTCCTTTGTTCTCATTCCCGATAACCAGTGCAACCGGCCCTGTAAATACACCATTTCCAAACACAGCTTCCTGTGCAGTAACATCTGTACCCACAACCCAGACACCTTCTTCTTTCAAACGATCGATTGTCTGTGCGAGATTACTTACACGTGCAACCGGTACATACTCTGCCGCACCTGCTGATGTTTTGGAGACCGTAGCTGTTACAGATGCTGAACGACGTTTTGGGACAATAACACCGTGGGCCCCTGTGCAATCCGCTGTACGCAAGATAGAGCCTAGATTATGAGGGTCTTCTATCTCATCCAGTAAAATGAGGAATGGCTGCTCATTTTTAGATCTCGCTGCTTCCAAAATATCTTCTACCTCAGCGTAAGCATAAGGCGCTGCCTGAGCAACCACACCCTGATGCTGAATGCCCGGGACAGTTTGATCCAGCTTCCGCTTGTCCACGTGCTGGATGACGATCCCCAGTTTTTTCGCTTCAGCAATGATCGGTTGTGTTAGATGTTTCTGTGCCGTATCGGCAATCCATATTTTATTAATGGTCCGGCCTGAACGCAGCGCCTCCGTTACGGAGTGTTTACCGGCAATCCATTCTTCTTCCATCTTTGTTCGTTCCTCTCTTTAATGCTTGTTATATATAATCATACAGTACATTTATTTCAATGTTGCAGCAGAGGCCTGCTCTGCCAGGTCAATACCAAGCCCAACCAAGTGCACCATTCGATCGTGCTGTCCGCTGCTGTACAGATAACCGATCAGACATTCGAATGCTGTTGCATGTCGATACTCCAGTACATCCGCATTTTTCGGAATGCTACCAGACTTCGCATTCCGCCCTTGTCGCACTACGTCTAGTTCTTCCGCCGTTAATGCAGCCTCAATACTTGTCAGTATACGACTCTGTGCTTTGGCAGACACCAACTTGGTTGCACTGCGATGCAGATGGTTGGGGCGCATATTCGCTTTGGATAACAGGTACTGTCTCACTGCAACCTCGTACACAGCGTCACCAATGTAAGCCAAAGCAATGGGCGGAATTAATCGTGCAGGTCTGGAAGGCGGATATGGAAACCATCCACCTTCCTGAAGATTCGCTTGATTGTTGACTAAAGATGGGTCAGTCTGGTCGACAGTTTGGGACAAGATATTCTCTTTTTCTTCATTCATTTGCGACGCCATCTCATTCCCTGAGCTGTATCCTCCAGCAGAATACCTTGAGCAGAAAGCTCATCACGAATTTCATCTGCACGGGCCCAGTTTTTCGAAGCGCGCGCTTCCACGCGCTCTTGGATCAAACGTTCAATCTCTTCGTCCAATAGTTCAGGTTCGACATCAGTATAGATGCGCAGGACGGCATTCAGTTCACTGAAGAGCTCAAGCAGAGCATGAATCTCAGCAGCATTAACGACATCCTGTTGCAGCAACTGGTTTGCTTCAGCAGCCCATTCGAACAGCGTGGTGATTGCATCCGGTGTGTTGAAGTCATCCTGCATTTTTTCATGATACTGCTGTCGAATCTTGTCCAGTTTTGCTGCGAATTCTGCCGAGATCTCCTCATTTACAGTCACGGCACCAAGGCGATGCTTCAAGTTCCCTACCGCATTGGCGATTCGATCAACACTGTTCTGCGCCTGCTCCATCGTATCCTCTGTGAAATTAAGCGGATTACGATAGTGGGTGGATAACATAAAGTAGCGAATGGCTTCACGTTTATACTGACTACGCAGGTCTTTGACCAGAACGCCGTTGCCGAGGGATTTCGACATTTTCTCGTTATCTATGCGAATAAAACCGTTATGCATCCAGTAATTTGCCAAAGGTTTCCCCGTAATAGCCTCAGACTGTGCACATTCGCACTCATGGTGAGGGAACTGCAAATCCTGACCGCCGCCGTGAATATCCAGTGTATCTCCAAGGTATTCTCTTGCCATCGCAGAGCACTCAATGTGCCATCCAGGACGACCATCACCCCAAGGACTAGACCAGAAAATTTCACCCGGCTTAGCTGCTTTCCAGAGCACAAAATCTTCCGGATGTTCCTTCCGTTCGTCTACACCAATTCGAATACCAAACTGAAGCTCCTCCAGATTCTGTTTCGACAATTGGCCGTATTTATCAAACTTTCCTGTTCGATAATATACATCACCGCCACTTTCATAAGCGAAACCCTTCTTAACCAGCTCATTAATAAAATCAATAATCAGCGACATGTTCTCTGTCACTCGCGGGTTACTGCTAGCCTTGGGAATACCTAGCCCTTCCAGGTCTTCGTAATAAGCCGCAATGAATTTTTCCGCCACATGGGGAACATCCGTACCGAGCTGTTCTGCTTTGCGAATCAGTTTATCATCCACATCTGTAAAATTGACGACATAATTCACATCATGTCCGGTCTGTTCCAGATATCCCCGAACTGTGTCGAAAAAGATTACCGGGCGCGCATTCCCGATATGAATGTAGTCGTATACTGTTGGTCCGCATACATACATCTTTACCTTGCCAGGCTCTTGTGGAACAAACTTCTCTTTGGTACGACTCATCGTATTATAAATCTGAAGCGTCATAGTCACTTTTCCTTTCATCCTAAACTGCCTTCACTTTATTCCATGGTTTATGTTGATGGATGCAGTTATGTGCATTTCTCGGATTCACGTGTATTTTGCAATGTGCGTACTTCTTCTTGCAGTCGTTCAATCTCCCGCTGCATACTACGTAAAGAGTCAATGACCGGATCGGGCAATTGTTGGCTGAGACGATCCACCCGCCGTCCATCCTGCTTGACGATTCTACCTGGAATCCCTACTACCGTGCTATTTGCGGGAACTTCTTTCAGTACAACGGAGTTCGCTCCGATGTTGCTCTGATCCCCAACACGAAAAGACCCCAGCACTTTTGCTCCAGAAGAGATAACCACATTATTACCAATTGTCGGGTGTCTCTTCCCTTTTTCTTTCCCTGTTCCGCCAAGAGTTACTCCTTGATAAATGACGACATCATCACCGATCTCACACGTTTCTCCTATAACTACCCCCATACCGTGGTCAATGAACAAACGTTCGCCGATGGTTGCTCCAGGATGAATCTCTATACCTGTCATAAACCGGCTAACCTGTGATATGAATCTCGCGAGCGAGTACCATCTTCGTTTGTATAGATAGTGCGCACAACGATGGGCCCATATCGCATGAAGCCCTGAGTACGTTAATACCACTTCAAACCAACCCCGGGCGGCTGGATCGTTTTCAAAGACCGTCTGGATATCTGATCTGATCTTTTTGAACATGATTTTCCCCTCTTGTTCAGGTTCTCGTCTTCCGGGTGTGCCGGACGGCAAGTTCCTTGGTATTGTAATGCACAATGCACACTCGCCTAAACAAAAAACGCCCCTGCAGCACGAAGCTGCAGAGGCGTTAATCGCGGTCCCACTCTGCTTGGTTCATTTTTATTTTTGGTCAAATGAACCCTCTGGCGGCTCGGTAACGGGAACCAATCGTCGCCATCTATCCTGACGTTTTCCTCTAATCTTGTACACAGAGGCGGGGTCGGATTCGACGGTGCAGCTCACGGGTGCATTTCAGGCTGTAGACAGTGGACGGCTCGCAGCCACCACTTATTTGCACGTGGGGCCATCCTCTCTGGATCTGTCCGGATCAGCTTACTTCTCCCGGTCTTTGCTGTTCTATATGAACGTATTATGACAATTCAACTCTCGTGTTGCTATTATAGCGAAAAGCCTTGGGACTGACAACCAGCAGTATCCAAATCATAAGTTGAACGAATGAATATTTACACGATTTATTGGCCTTTCACTTGAGCAAGCAAACGCTCAATGACAGTATCACGGCCAAGTAGCACAATCGTCTGATTCAGATCACGGCCATGTGTCTGTCCAGTCAATGCAACGCGGATTGGCATGAAGAGCTGTTTGCCCTTAAAGCCTGTTTCCTTCTGCACTTCCTTGATCAGAGCTGCCATTTTACTCGGCGTAAATTCGTCACTCGCCTGGACCTTATCCGCAAATGCCTTCAGCACGGTTGGAACTTGCTCTTCAGCCAGTACCGCAGCTCCTTCACTCTCCAGCTCAACCTCAGAACGGAAGAACACTTCCGATAGCTCTACGATATCGGATGCCGCATTCATCTGCTCCTGATAGAGGCGCACAAGCGTGTACGCCCATTCTTTTTGCTCCGCGGACAGCTCGGCAGGAAGACGTCCAGCTTTTTGCAGATGCGGAATCGCCATCTCGGCAATCCGTGCTGGATCAGCATTTTTGATGTAATGGTTGTTCAAATGCGCCAGCTTATGAGTATCAAATACAGCCGGGCTTTTCGAGAGACGCTTCGTATCAAAAATGGAGATTAGCTGCTCCTGTGAGAAGATCTCCTCTTCTCCTTCTGGCGACCAGCCAAGCAGGGAGATAAAGTTAAACATCGCTTCCGGCAGATAGCCGAGCTGATCGTATTGTTCAATAAACTGAATCACGGATTCATCACGTTTGCTCAGTTTCTTGTGATTTTCGTTCACGATGAGCGTCATATGACCGAATTGCGGCGGCTCCCAGCCAAGCGCTTCATAGATCATGAGCTGACGCGGCGTGTTTGAGATATGATCCTCCCCACGTAGTACGTGGGAGATCTTCATCAAGTGATCATCCACGGCAACGGCATAGTTGTACGTGGGAATGCCGTCCTTTTTCACAATGACGAAGTCGCCTGATTCTTTACTGTTGAATGAGATTGTACCTTTGACCATATCGTTGAATGTATAGGTGCGGTCTGCCGGTACACGGAAACGAATGCTCGCCACACGGCCTTCTGCTTCAAATGCTTCAATCTGCTCTGGTGTCAGGTCACGGTGTTTGCCAGAGTAACGCGGAGTTTCTCCACGAGCTGACTGCTCTTCGCGCTCCTGTTCCAGCTCTTCTTCCGTGCAGTAGCAACGATAAGCCAGACCTTTGTCCAATAGCTCTTGTGTATATTTGCGATACAGATCCAGACGTTCTGTTTGACGGTAAGGTCCGTATTCTCCGCCGACATCAATACTCTCATCCCACTCGATCCCGAGCCATTTTAAGTATTTCAGCTGGCTTTCTTCTCCGCCCGCAATGTTTCGCTTCACGTCTGTATCTTCGATACGAATGATAAACTTTCCGTTATTATGTTTAGCATACAAATAGTTAAATAGTGCTGTACGAGCATTCCCGATATGCAGATGTCCCGTTGGGCTAGGTGCGTAGCGCACCCGAATGTCTGAACTCATATAATCCTCTCCGTTTCTAATTGGTTGATGATATCACACACGCACCAGGCATACAACGGACTGGGCTGCAATTCCCTCTCCCCGTCCAGGGAACCCCAGTTGCTCTGTTGTTGTTGCCTTCACGTTCACTTGTGACACATCCGCTTCCAGCGCTTTGGCAATCACTTCGGCCATCTGCGGAACGTATGGTGCCATCTTCGGCTTCTGGGCAATGATCGTCGAATCGATATTCCCCAGCTTGTAACCGCGATCCTTCACAAGTTGCCATACACGCTCGAGTAGTTTCAAACTGTCAGCATCCTTATACTCCGGGTCCGTATCCGGGAAATGCTTGCCGATATCCCCGAGTGTCAGTGCACCAAGAATCGCATCACTGACTGCGTGCAGCAGCACGTCTGCGTCCGAGTGGCCCATCAGCCCTTTTTCATATGGAATAGTTACTCCACCTATAATACACGGTCTACCTTCCACCAACTGATGCACGTCAAATCCTTGTCCTACACGTATCATCGCTTCTTCTCTCCCTTAAGCCAAAACGCGGCATACTGTAAATCTTCCGGTGTCGTTAGTTTGATGTTGGTATAACTGCCTTCCACAACCTTAACCGATATTCCCTGGCGTTCAGCCAGCATGGCATCGTCCGTCCCCAAGAAACCGTCCCGCTCCGCCGCTTCATGAGCCTCAAGCAGGGATGAAAGACGAAAAGCCTGCGGGGTTTGAATGCTCCACAGACTGCTGCGATCTGGTGTCGCCGTAACGAGACCTTCCGCATTCACTTGTTTAATCGTATCCTTCACCGGCACAGCCAACACAGCACCTCCGCACGATATAGCTGCAGCCATGCAGTGTCTAATCTGCTCACGGTTTACAAAAGGACGTACCCCGTCGTGAACGAGGACCCAGTCCGTGTTCAGTGCCCGAAGGCCTTCATGAACCGAGTGTTGTCTCTCTTTCCCTCCGGGGATCACGCGGACACGAGATTCCAGCTGGTATTCTTTTACCCATTTCAGGCATCGTTCAACATCTGCAGCTCCAGTAACCAGGATCATCTCACGAATCTCATCCAGAGCCGCAAACACTTCAAGCGTATGTATGAAAACGGGCTTGTCCTGTAGCAGCAAAAATTGTTTGCTCTCGGTTGTTCCCATGCGGGTACCCCGACCTGCCGCCACAATGACAACGCCCCACCCTTTATCCATGCCGCAATCCCTGCCTTGTCTGTCAGTTTATCGCCGGGCAACAATACATATCTGCCTCGATATCCATCATCGTTCAACGATACACTACCCATCATACCGCTTTTATTGGGCTTTTTCCAACAGTTTTGGCTTGGCAAAAATCATTCGTCCCGCAGACGTCTGGAGTACACTGGTTACAAGCACTTCCATCATCATGCCAATATACTCGCGTCCGCCTTCTACAACGATCATCGTTCCGTCATCCAAATAGGCTACGCCTTGTCCATGCTCCTTGCCATCCTTAATAATCTGTACCATGATCTCTTCTCCTGGCAGTACGACCGGTTTCACCGCATTGGCCAGATCATTGATGTTAAGCACAGACACACCCTGGAGTTCACAGACCTTATTGAGATTAAAATCATTCGTGACCACCTTGCCCTGAAGAACTTTGGCGAGTTTCACCAGCTTGCTATCCACTTCGGAGATTTCCTCGAAATCGCCTTCGTAGATCAAGACTTGCACATCAAGCTCTTTCTGAATTTTGTTCAAAATATCCAGCCCACGACGACCACGATTACGTTTGAGTAGATCTGAGGAATCTGCAATATGCTGCAGCTCTTCCAACACAAATTCCGGGATAACAATGGTACCCTCGATAAATCCGGTTTTGCAGATATCTGCGATTCTGCCGTCAATAATCACACTGGTGTCCAATATTTTATGTTCTTCCATTCTGCGTGGCTCTTCTGCTTCCGGATGCCCCCATCGTCCTGACTTCCAGAATGCTGCAAGATCGTCCTTCTTAGCCATAGCCAAGCTATACCCTGAGTATGCAGCAATAACGGTTAAAGCGACTTGAAGCACCTCTCCTGCGGTTCCCAGCCAATTCAGACAAGGATATAGCAATAAAGCAACGAGTAGTCCAGCCACAGTACCTGCCGCGCCTGCTGCAAGCTCATTCATAGGTATTCTAGCTAAAGAGTCGATCCCGCTCTGCAACCGGTTTGCCACCATTGTACCGCCAATCGTACATACGGACATAAAAAGTACTGCTCCCAGCAGTGTCGATACGCCAGCTCCCAGCAATCCTGTTGATTGAACCCATTCTGCCATCCAAGGAATGGACTTGCCTGCCAGATGATAAGCCGTGTACCCGAACCATGCGCCGCACAATCCAGTAAAAGTTAAAATGCCTTTTCTCCACATGAGTTCCTGCACCTCCTTAATCATTGTTCATTTTCATATCCAGTATGATCCAATTTTCGGAATGCTAATCGTGTCTTTATGAAGTTTTTGGAAATGTTGCGTCCATCGGTTGAAAGTAATACTTTTATTGGCATATAATGAATTCAATTCATATCCGAGGTGAGTGGCAAAATGAGTACGCTAAGTTTACAGGCTTTTCAGGATCAAGTTTCCGAACTGTTGCTGCGCCATCGCAGCCTGATTGATGTACTGTCCAAAACGGGACAAGCCGGGGCCTCTGTTAACCGCGCTGTTTCCAAAGCCATTACCGAATGCGGCTGCATTGAGCTGCACGCCACCAAACAGCAATATGCACCCGAGAGTGATATTTCGCAAGCCAAGGGTCTGCTGGAAACGCATGTGGAAGGTGAATTGTGTGAGAACTGCAAAGAGGTGATCAGCTCCGAGTTGGGGCGCAACCTGTTCTATATGTCTGCACTCTGCAATCTACTGGACATTAACTTGGAAGAGGTCGTGAATCACGAATCACAGAAATGTTCAACGCTCGGGATGTTTAATCTGTCCTAGCCAAGCTCCTCGCTACTTGGTCATTAATCTGCTACTAATAACAAAAAGCACGTACTCTCCGTTGAGGAAATGTACGTGCTTTTTTTATACTCATTTTATCGTTTGATAAGTACGATACCATTGTTCTAATTGTCAGAAGATCGCGAAGATTTCCTGTCTTTGCGTTTTTTGGCGCGATTGCGTGAAGCCGCCGTCCGCACATTATGTTTCATACCATACAGAGCATACAGCACTAATGGAATGAATATCAACTTGGAGAGCTGATCCGGGAAAAGAACCGCGAGCGCTACCGCTAGTATCACAACCCAAGGAGCAATCCAGATTGCTTTGCGGGGTAATCCGACTTTTTTAAAATTGGGATATTTCAGTGAACTGACCATTAAGTACGACAGCAACAGCGTAGCAATCATCATACTGATGGGACCGATATCCTTATGGAACAGAGAGAGCGTAGCCAGCACACCGCCGGCCGCCGGAATCGGCAGTCCTGTGAAGTACCCCGGTATGCCTGGACGGACATTAAATCTAGCCAGACGAATGGCACCACAGATCGGAAAGGCAGCCGTAGCGATCCAAGCGAAGATCGGCATCGTATCCTGGAACGACACCATGAAAATAATCAATGCTGGTGCCGCGCCAAAGGACACCATATCGGACAAGGAATCAAGTTCTTTGCCGAATTCACTTTGCGCATTCAACGCCCTCGCCACACGCCCATCCAGTCCATCCAGTAGCATCGCAACGATGACCATTATGGCAGCCAAGCTGTAGCTCCCGTTAATGGCAAGTAAAATAGCCATCATACCGAGAAATAAATTACCTAAGGTAAAGAGGTTTGGAATGAATCTAGTTAACATGTTGTTTCACCCCATTCATTAGAAGCCGTTACAGCCGATTCTACATCTGTCTGTCAATAAACATTTGCTCCTGCAGACGTTTGAGACCTTCCTTGATGGTACGGGCACGAACCTCTCCGATGCCATCCACCTCATCCAGTTCTTCAATCGTTGCCATGAGGACATGAGGTAATTGTTCGAATTGATCCACCAGGTTGTGAATAATCACATTAGGCAGACGAGGGATCTTATTTAATACCCGATATCCACGTGGTGCAACCGAATCTTCGGAAGTTGCCGCAGAAGACGGGTAGCCAAGCAGACGTACAATGTGGTGTGCATCAAGCAGCTCATCGTCTGACAATCTTTTTAAACCGACGATAATTTCACGAATCTTGTCATCGCTATCATCACGGGCATAGTCCTTGTACAGCAGCCACGCCTCTTCCTCTGTTGTACCCACAAGCTCCTCCATCTGCATGGAGATAAGCCTTCCTTCATTCCCTAACTCATCAATGTATCGTTCGATCTCGGTTTTGATTCGCAACACCATCTCTGTCCGCTGAATGACGTTAACCACTTCGGGAATCGTAACCAACTCCTCAAATTCAGAGGCACTCAGATTCGTAAGGGATTGTTTCAGCACAGCTTTATACTTTTCAAGCGTTTGAATCGCCTGATTGGCTTTGGTCAAAATAACCCCGATTTCCTTAAGTGAATATCGAAGTGTCCCCTGATACAGGGTAATAATATTTCGGCGCTGTGAGATGGACACGACCAGCTTGCCGGTTTGTTTGGCCACTCGCTCTGCTGTCCGGTGACGAATGCCTGTTTCTGATGACGAGATAGAGGAATCGGGAATGAGCTGTGTGTTCGCGTACAAAATCCGTTTCAAGTCCTCACTCAGAATAATCGCACCGTCCATTTTAGCAAGCTCATACAGATAGTTTGGGGAAAAATCACAGTTAATCGAAAATCCCCCGTCGACTACTTCCATGACTTCAGGACTGTATCCTACAACAAGCAGAGCGCCCGTCTTGGCGCGCAGCACATTTTCCAGACCTTCGCGGAAAGGTGTACCTGGTGCGATCAGCCTCAACAAATCATTCATATTGTCCAGTTGGCTTGAATCCTTCATTTTTTGTTATGCCCCCTAATCTAAAGCAACCGCTAGTGCATCTGCCACGGTATTTACACCGATCAGTTGTATCCCGCGAGGATGTTTCCAGCCTTTTAAGCTTTTTTCTGGTAAAATAACTCGTTTGAAGCCCAGCTTCGCGGCTTCTTTCACACGCTGTTCCGCCCTGGATACGGCACGGACTTCACCGGTCAGGCCAATCTCGCCGAAGATGACATCATCTGGCTTGGTTGGCACATCTCTCAAGCTGGAGGCAATACTGATGGCCACTGCCAGATCGACTGCTGGCTCATCCAGCCTTACCCCGCCTGCCACGTTAAGATACGCATCCTGTGTCTGCAGAAACATACCCATACGCTTCTCCAGTACGGCAATAATCAGATTCAGCCGATGATGATCAATACCTGTTGCCATCCGCCGTGGAGATGGAAAGTGTGTCGTTGAGATCAAAGCTTGGAGCTCTACCAACATCGGACGTGTACCTTCCATACTTGCCACGACAGTAGACCCCGCTACTCCTAATGGACGCTCCGATAAAAACAACTCTGAGGGATTACCGACTTCACGAAGGCCATCTTCCCCCATTTCAAATATGCCAATTTCGTTGGTGGAACCAAAACGGTTCTTCACCGCACGAAGTAGACGATACGTATGATGACGTTCTCCTTCAAAATAAAGCACGCAGTCGACCATATGCTCCAACATACGAGGACCAGCAATGGCACCTTCTTTGGTAACATGCCCTACTAGAACTGTTGCGATGCCTCGCCCCTTAGCTATTCGCATAAATCTGGACGTGCATTCCCTTACTTGTGCAACACTCCCTGGGGCGCTGGTAACTTCGGGCAGATACACCGTTTGAATGGAGTCGATGACAAGAAAATGCGGCTGGATCTGATCCACCGCTTCCTCCACTCGTTCCATATTGGTTTCGCACAGCACATACAGCTCCGGCGAGAGTGCACCAAGTCGGTCAGCCCGTAATTTTGTCTGCTTCACGGATTCTTCTCCCGACACATACAAGACACGTAGCCCAGAATGGGTTAGTGCATGAGAAGTCTGTAACATCAGCGTAGATTTTCCGATCCCAGGATCGCCGCCCACCAGAACGAGTGAACCTGGCACGATCCCGCCGCCCAATACACGGTTTAACTCTCCGATTCCAGTCTGTACCCGCGGTTCTTGACCGCTATCTATATCTATGATAGGAAGCGGTTTATCTTTACTGTCAAACAACGGAGAATTTCTTCCTTGTGTTTTGACAACCGTTTCAGTTTCTTCTATCATCGAATTCCACGACTGACAACCAGGACATTTTCCGTACCATTTGGGGGCTTCATAGCCGCATTCCGTACATTGAAACTTGGTTTTAACTTTGGCCACTTCAGCACTCCTATAAATTTATTTTATAACAGCATTTTGCATTATTCGACGAATTTTGCTCGTTACCCTAGACACACAGGGATACTAAAAGTTTACCATTGTTTGAGATTTTCCGTAAAGGATTATCGCAAACTTTACACATGTTCCTGCTTAATCCTCAATACATCTCATTCCAATCTTCGGATGTACCCCTTCATTTATCCTTATCTTATAAAAAAATCCTTCCCGGCCGAAGCCGAGAAGGACCTGAATCTGGGGCTACTGATGAGATCATCTCACCATGTCAACCTTATTTAGTTTCGATTTCCTCATTAGATGGTACCGCTGCAGCCTTTTTGGTTACAGACAGAGCACCATCCTCTTCATCAATGAGCAAGGAATCACCTTTGGTCACATTACCCGTGAGCAACTCTTCAGACAATTTGTCTTCGATATGCTTCTGGATGGCCCGGCGAAGTGGGCGTGCACCGTAAGCAGGATCAAAGCCAGCTTTCGCCAAGAATGCTTTAGCGTTATCTGTAAGCTCAAAATCAACCTCGTACTCATTAAGACGTTTACGCAGATCTTCACTCATAAGAGTTACAATCTCAGCGATATGTTTCTCTTCGAGGGAGTGGAATACGATGATTTCATCGATCCGGTTCAAGAACTCTGGACGGAAGCTTTTCTTCAGCTCATCCATGACTTTACCCTTCATGTTATTATAATCTGCGCCTGCATCCATGACAGCAGTGAAACCAAGGGTAGAGTTACGTTTGATCGCTTCAGCACCCACGTTGGATGTGAGAATAATCAGTGTATTCCGGAAGTCAACGACACGACCTTTGGAATCTGTCAGACGACCATCTTCCAGCACTTGCAGCAAGATGTTGAATACCTCAGGGTGTGCTTTCTCCACTTCATCCAGCAGGACAACGGAGTACGGTTTACGACGAACTTTCTCTGTCAACTGACCGCCTTCTTCGTATCCAACATATCCTGGAGGTGCTCCGACTAGACGCGCTGTGGAGTGTTTCTCACCATACTCAGACATGTCGATCCGGATTACGGCATTTTCATCGCCAAACATCGCTTCCGCGAGTGCACGAGCCAGCTCAGTTTTACCTACACCTGTAGGTCCGAGGAAAATGAATGAACCCATTGGACGTTTCGGATCTTTAAGTCCAGCACGCGCACGGCGCACGGCACGGCTGACGGATTTAACAGCTTCATCCTGACCGATAACACGTTCATGAAGAATGGACTCCAGATTCATCAGACGCTGTGTCTCTTCTTCTTTCAACTTGTTCACCGGAATTCCTGTCCAGTTGGCTACCACTTGAGCGATATCCTCTGGAGTAACTTCGGAATCCGTGCGGCCTTGTTTTTCTTTCCACTGATTTTTCGTGGTATCCAGCTCTTCACGAATTTTTTGTTCTGTATCACGTAGTGCCGCTGCCTTTTCGAACTCTTGGCTCTGAACCGCAGCGTCTTTTTCCTTGCGGATATCTTCCAGACGGCTCTCCAATTGTTTCAGGTTCGGCGGGATGGTATAGGAGTTCAATCTCACTTTTGATCCTGCTTCATCAATCAAGTCGATCGCTTTATCCGGCAAGAAACGGTCTGTGATGTAACGATCAGACAATTTGACGGCTTGCACAATGGCTTCATCGGTAATTTTCACGCGGTGATGCGCTTCGTAACGATCACGCAGGCCATGCAAGATTTGAATCGCTTCTTCTGGTGATGGTTGATCCACCGTAATCGGTTGGAAACGACGCTCCAGGGCAGCATCTTTCTCAATATATTTGCGATATTCATCCAGTGTCGTTGCACCGATGCACTGCAGTTCACCACGAGCGAGGGCCGGTTTCAGAATATTCGATGCGTCAATCGCACCTTCCGCACCACCTGCACCAATCAGCGTATGCAACTCATCGATGAACAGGACAATGTTGCCTGCTTGGCGAATCTCATCCATGATTTTTTTCAAACGATCTTCGAACTCACCACGATATTTGGTTCCGGCAACAACCGAACCCATATCCAGTGTCATAACACGTTTATCACGCAATGTTTCTGGAATTTCGTTTGCGATAATTTTCTGTGCAAGACCCTCAGCAATCGCTGTTTTACCTACACCAGGTTCACCAATCAATACCGGGTTATTTTTGGTACGACGGCTCAATACCTGAATAACACGCTCAATTTCCTTACTACGGCCAATAACCGGATCAAGGTTATTCTCTCTAGCATACGCCGTAAGATCGCGAGCCAAGCTGTCCAGAGTTGGTGTGCTCACGTTGGCAGGCGTACCATTGTGACTGGAAACAGCTTCACTGCTACCAAGCAACTGCAGCACTTGTTGACGTGCTTTGTTCAAACTGATACCCAGGTTGTTAAGCACACGCGCCGCTACCCCTTCACCTTCACGGATCAATCCGAGAAGAATATGCTCTGTACCTACATAGGTGTGGCCAAGTTTACGCGCCTCATCCATGGACAATTCAATGACTTTCTTCGCCCGTGGCGTATATGCAATGTTCGTAGGTTGCTCCTGGCCACGGCCAATCAGCGTTTCTACTTCATCCTGAATTTTTTCCAATCCGAGTCCCAGGCCGATCAGTGCTTTGGCAGCAATGCCTTCGCCTTCACGAATGAGGCCGAGCAAAATATGCTCCGTACCGATGTTATTGTGACCGAGACGGACAGCTTCTTCCTGCGCGAGTGCGAGCACCTTCTGGGCCCGTTCCGTAAATCTTCCAAACATCATATCTCCTGCACCTCCATGGTTTTGGATAAAACGAGGGAATTCAATCTAATAATAACCCTTCGTATTTTCATATCATTTTTGTTTGCAGCCATGCTGCGAATAAAATCATTAGTGGCTCCATTAAAAGCAAGAACCGAATTATATATAAACCGCAGATGCGGTGTGAAACCAATTTTAAAATTCAAGGATAGCTTATCCAGAACTTTTGGCTGCATTGATCGTATCACGAATTAATTGAGCACGATAGATGTCACGTTCATCTGTACGCATATCCCCAAACGTTTTCTGTAAAAATCCTGGCTGTGTCATTACATTCAACTCATTCATGACAGGGATGGACAGACCATCTAACAATCCAAGATCTACGCCTAGCCGAACATCGGACAAGCGTTGTGCTGCTTCCTTGGTATCTACAATAGCCGCATGAGACAAGATGCCGTAGGAACGCATTACACGATCTGTAATACGTAATCTGGATTCCGTAATCAGTCGTTCTCTAGCCGTGCGCTCATGACCAATCATTTGCAGTACAACACTATGAAGATTATCAATAACCTCTTGTTCCGTCTGTCCAAGTGTGATCTGGTTCGAGATCTGGAACAGATTGCCCATTGCCTCGCTGCCTTCACCGTATATTCCCCGAACCGTTAACCCCACTTGGGATACAGCTGTTAAAATACGGCCAATCTGCTGCGTCATAACCAGTGCAGGCAAATGCATCATCACGGATGCCCTCACACCTGTACCTACGTTCGTAGGACAACTGGTCAGATATCCTCTATGATCATCAAAAGCATAATCCACATGCGCTTCAAATGCATCGTCTATTGCGGAGGCTTTCTCCCAGGCTTCTTTCACCTGGAACCCCGGATAGAGGCACTGGATCCGAAGATGATCCTCTTCGTTGATCATAATACTGACCGACTCATCCTCACTGAGGATAACGGCACCGTTTCTCGATTCATTCGCAAGACTCGGACTGATCAGATGTTTTTCAACCAGCACACGCTTGTCGAGTTCTTCGATGTCCACGAGATCAAGTGTGGTAAAATCTCCGAAAGCGTGTACCTCATCGTACTGAAGTACTTCGCTCAGTTTATTCAGCACTTCTTCCGATTGCTCATTGGTAGCCAACATCGGAAAGGGGATGTGCTGAAGGTTACGTGCAATGCGCACGCGGCTGCTGATTACAATCTCTGAATCGGCTGCATCACTGCGCATCCAGTCACTGAGCGCCTTCTCTGTAAAGCGCAGATTAGGCATTATGCTTCCCTCCTACTCATGACAAACTTTACTCCTGGGCTATTTCTTTTTCAAGTTTTCGGATCTGATCGCGAATTTGAGCTGCTTGTTCAAACTCTTCTTGAGCAATACTTTGTTGGAGATTTTGCTTCAGATCAGCGATCTGTCGTTTTACCTTAATTCGACCACCCGCTCTGGCAGGAACTTTACCTACATGAGACGTGCTGCCATGCACCCGTCTAAATAATGGGTCGAGACGGCTGTCAAAATATTTATAACAGGAACTGCAGCCAAAACGGCCTATTTTACTGAACTGAGCATAGGTCATGCCACATTCTTCACATTGCAGTGCCTTCGCAGGTGTTGCACCTGCACTTTTGCCTGCCGGATCAAAATCAAGCAAGCCGGACAATAAATTGTGAATGGAAAATCCACCTGCTGTTCCGGGGATCATCTCCCCCTTCTCACGAGCACATGATTCACAAATATGGAATTCCGTCTTCTCTCCATTTACAATTTTGGTGAAATGAAGTGTAGCCGGACGTTTATTACATTCTTGGCACAGCATATAG
The DNA here is from genome assembly GCF_948329825.1 of Paenibacillus sp. JJ-100. Taxonomy (GTDB): domain Bacteria; phylum Bacillota; class Bacilli; order Paenibacillales; family Paenibacillaceae; genus Paenibacillus. The sequence goes on along the minus strand of NZ_CAOJCM010000013.1, from coordinate 2,435 downwards.
ATGTACCTCCTTTGACCCCGATAGTTTTCATTTACCGAGCAAAGATATTAACATCGCCTTCAACATTCTGGCACGAATTTGATCCCGGTAAGGAAGTTTGACCATGAGAACCTCTCTCGACACAGCTGCACGCATCAACCCCGCTTCACGTTTACTTAAGAAACGTGCTTCTTCCAGTTGATAGATCAATCCTTCCGCAGCAGTCTGTCCAATCTCTTCACCAATACTGTGATGGAGATGGTGGTGAAGTGCGGATTGAGCAGGCAATTCAATGCGCTGTATTCGAACATATCCACCACCGCCACGTTTACTCTCGACAAGATATCCTTTTTCAAGAGTGAAACGGGTGCTGATGACGTAGTTGATCTGGGATGGTACACATGAAAACTGATCTGCCAGATCATTACGCTGAATTTCAATCATTCCTTCGGGACTTTCGTGCAAAATATCCTTCAGATATCGTTCGATAATATCAGAGATATTACGCATCCAATCATCCTCCACTGTCTGAAACGTTAAGTCAATAAGGACCCGCACGCCCCCACAGAGTACACCTACACCACCCATTTAACCATTCAGAGAAACAGCGAATCTGGCTGTATCTGATGTTAAACAAGAGAGTCAAGGAAGCACGAAGGTCCTTTAATCATTCCTTTGATCATCCAATGATTGTATATACGAAATATGATACGATCATCAGAGACCGTAAGAAAGGCGAGTATCATGTCGCAGATATATTATATGCATTTATCCTTTGGTTGACTTTGACTTTCTTTGACTTTATATACATTATAGCATATTTTGCAGGTTTGCCAAGTGGGGGTACTATTCATTTTTTACGATTTTACACGAAATATTCGCCTGACACAAAAAAACCTCTCCCTACATCGGGAGAAGTCTTGTTGTCTCACTATTGTGCTCTGTATCTATTCGGATCAATTCATACTCGCGTGCTTAAATTTAGAAGAAGTCGAGTAAATAGGTTCCTCGAACTGGAATAGCCTTCTCCAGCGCCTGAATGGCAGCAGATGTGCCCTCAATCCGCCCGATCTGTTCCATCTCTACTGGTCTTCGATACCCCATCAACATTGTAGTAAGCGATTGAATATGGAGTCGAATGTGCTGACCCCGTTGACCCTCATGTTCTGATTCGGCTTTTTTCCAGATCGAAGCAGTCCCGTTCATCGCCACGTTTAACTCCCATACCCCTTCATTCCAAGGAGCGTACTGGTCCTCAACCTCAAGTAAAATCTGTATAGGCGATTCCTGACTTGCAAACGGGTACTGCGAAATGAACTGTTCCACGCTAACGATTCGCGCCATAAAGTACGGGATAACCTCTTGTTGAATTCTTGGGTTGTCCAGTTGAAAAGCAAGCATATCATCTGCAGGTGCTTGTAAAGTCACTTCTTCAATCATAGAATCATGATTGGCAATGAACGTCCACAGTCCTTCTCTCGCCTCTTCATTCAGATGGATCATCTCGCCGATGGTGAATTTCCTTTCCTTGACCTCGTAGAATACATAGCCTTGTGGTACTTCTGCTTCATCATAGTATACTGCTTGCTGGCTGCCTTTTTTCAGAAAAACTGAACGGGTCCACCAAGCATCATCGCGATCCAAAGTTCCATTATAACGAGCTGCATACGCATTATAAACCTGCTTCAAGACAGCAAGTTCCGGCTTTCCCCGTTTGACGGTACCTGGCGTTACCTTCTTAGCTGGCAACTGGGAGGTGGTCAGTTTGTATCTTTTATATTCAACATACGTTTCCCAACCATACTTCCGATAAAATGCAAATGAAAAAGGGTGGAGGAAAGATATGCTCTGTTTATTCCGATTCATCTCTTCCAGCGCAGATTGTAGTAGTTTTGCAACCCAGCCCTTACGTCTGTACTCTGGCCAAGTAGCTACAGCTGCAATTCCACCCATTTCGAAAGATCTTCCATGGATATACGTTTGAAAAGGGACTATCTGAAGTTTCGCTCCCACCTGTCCATCTGCATATACACCAAGCACATTGTGTTTGGCGAATTCTTCTCGCCGCATCTCGATCTGTTCTTCGGTCAGTTTGAACTGAAAGGCATACTCGGAAAGCGCCATACACGCTTCATAGTCATCCATCGTTAATTTGCGAATTTCCATGTATTGCTGCACCCCATTCTCTCATAATGTAAGTCCATTTTATAAAAAGGCTAGGTAGCTCTTGCTCTTACAATTGAGTGTGTCAGAGGTTTCCGCTAAAGTCAAACAGGAGATGCCGCGTTCACATCTCCTGAATAATGAGTACATATAATAAAAACCACCACCAATTTTTCATCGGCAGTGGTTCTTTGCTTGGCGGCTTCCTACTCTCCCAGGACCCTGCGGTCCAAGTACCATCGGCGCTAGAGGGCTTAACGGTCGTGTTCGGGATGGGTACGTGTGGAACCCCT
>NZ_CAOJCM010000012.1 GCF_948329825.1 Paenibacillus sp. JJ-100 | reverse complement strand
CCCATCCCGAACACGACCGTTAAGCCCTCTAGCGCCGATGGTACTTGGACCGCAGGGTCCTGGGAGAGTAGGAAGCCGCCAAGCAAAGAACCACTGCCGATGAAATTCGGTGGTGGTTTTTTTAATTTTTTTGTCTGATTGGTGTATAAAGCGCTGACATCTTCGTTATAGGAAGGTAACATTTTTGTTACGGATGGCACGGGTAAAACCAGTATAATAGAACTATGTTAAATATGCTAAAAGTACCTGACCGAAGAGCTGGATTGTGCAGCTGTGAAAAGGAGGGTGTGTGTGTTAAGTTGGCAGAGAGTTAGACTCCACTCTTTTCTATTGTTATGTCTGACAGTTATTCTTGTAGGCTGCGGTGAAGTTTCAGGGTCTGTATGGACCTCCTATGAAGGTGCAGTCAATGAAAAGAGCTTCCCTGTACCGAAAGTTGCAAATAAATCTGATCAATCCGATAATAATTCGGATATGGATTATGTTCGATATACAGTGTCTGGAATCAGCGAAAATACTAGCTTGCCTGAGGTGTACCTCGATGAAATAAAAAGTTGGGGCTGGACGGAAAGAGAAGCTAAGCCTTCCTCAAATTCCTCTAGCAGCTTACATGTTTTCTCGAAGGATGGGCATATTGTACAGTTGGCTGTTCATAACGGTTCCTTTACTTTAATGGTTCCTAGAAATGAGACAACTCAAACAACAATCATATCATTGGAGGAAGAGGACTAAGTCTGGTTGTATGAAGTCATATAATTAACATTTTAATGTTCCTATAAAGAGAAGTTCTCATCTATGGATGAGGGCTTTTTTTAGTGATCGGTCCAAAGCTTGAACGGGCCAATTGGCGTGAGCTGTATTCCAGTTGAATTTATAATAAGGAGTCTTAGAACAGATGATAGGGAGTTTATCTTGCATTCATTTTGTGGATAAATTAAAAATAAAGCAGAACAAGGTTATCCACAGTGGATAACCTTGTTCTGAGGTAGAGGAAGAGTCGTTGGAGCTCATTATTGCAAGTAATAAGAAACATCATGATCGTTTAATTTAATAAGGCCGTCTTTTCGCCCGCGAGCTAGAATTAATACAACATAAAGGCGAGGACCCAGTAACCACAAATGCCAGAAAACCAAAGAGAGTGTAAAGGATATTGGAGACCAGAGCAAACAGATCGTAATGATACATAAGCCAATCCAGCTCATGTTCAGATGAACCCGGACAAACATTCGATAACTGAAATGCTGGTCAGGTACATAGCCGAACCAAGGCATGCGCAAGTTCCAACGCCAGCGCTTGGTATATGAGGTACGAACGAGAAGCAATATGGTCCTGGCAATAACATAATGAATCCAGGCAATAATTGGGCCTGCAAGTAAAAAGAAAAAGAGGCCGGTCCAGGAGAAGGCGAGCAGATTAAATAAGAGCATTATAATAGGTAGACACAGGTAACTGTGTATTACACTGCGAGCTATGGCTTTCTTTTTCAAAAGGCGGTACTGATAAAAGGTGGCCTTATTCTCCGGTTCGGCGATCATACGATTTAAAATCCTCCTTCAGATATACGTATTATGTTAGTAGATTGCGTTGTACATATGTATAGAGAAATGGAGATAGCGATGCAATGGTTTCGTTTGGCTAGTGAGACTTTGATATCGTTATCATATCGTATATATCGGTTAAGAATCCAAGTTTTTTTAAGATTATTATATTGAAGTGTGCAGAAAGGTATAAGTACCAATGAATCGTGGAAAGTAATCAGGTTATGGGCGGCCAATCCAGAGATCTAATGAAGAGCAGCATTGAATATTTTCGGTACAGACACCCATGAAGGTGTGAGCGAATATATATATTTTACAGAAAGAAAGCACTATGAAAATGTTTAAAATAATAGAAACTGTGCAATACTGATAGTAAACGTAAAACAAGGTGGGATGGTTCATGGAAGAACATGCCGAACACACATGTATTATTTGCGAGCAGCGGAAGAGAGAAGGCATTTTTATTGTATCTGAATTCATATGTGAAACTTGTGAAGCAGAAATGGTTCGCACCGATGCACAGGACGCGAAGTATAACTTTTTTATTCATCAGATGAAACAGATTTGGGTGCAAAAGAACGCGTAAAAGAAGTGTATTACTTTCCACATAGACGTCAGAAATGCATATGGTAATGTTGTTGTGATTATAGGGGCCGGAAAGGCCTTTTTTTGTTGTATAGATGGGGGGTTATCTTGTCTGACATCTCTAGAAGGCTTATGCTGATACGAAGAGAGTAGATCATGTTTTAGAAAAATAATAGTAACAGGATGGTTATCTCATGAGTGAATACTATAAATCAGATGTAGATAAAGAGAAGGCTCCTATATATGAAGCATTGCTTGCATATCGTCGTTCGAAGCAGCGTTCATTTCATGTGCCAGGACACAAAAATGGACAAGTCTATTATCAATGGATGCAACAAACAGAAGTAGTGGAGGATGCTCCAACAGAGCACTCCAACCGGGTTGTACCGGTGCGTACCTATCTGGAGATGATGGAGATGGACGTTACAGAGATAACCGGCACAGATGATCTTCATCATCCAGAGGGAGTCATTCTGGAGGCGCAGGAATTGGCGGCTGAATGTTTTGGTGCAGAGGAAAGTTTCTTTCTCGTTGGGGGCAGTACAGCCGGCAATCTGTCCTTATTACTCACAGTCTGTGATGAGCCAGGAAGCATCATTTTGGTGCAACGCAATGTGCATAAATCAGTTATTCACGGGCTGATGTTAGCGGGCGCAAGAGCAGTATTTCTGGAGCCATGGGTTGACCCTGGATCTGGACTTGCAGTTATGCCGTCTCTTGAGACGATTCAGGCTGCTGTCCAGAAGTATCCTGAGGCAAAGGGCGTATTTGTCACGTTGCCTAATTATTATGGCATGGGCACGGATCTGACGCCTATTGCCGGGGTATGCCACGAGGCGGGCATGCCCTTGCTCGTGGATGAAGCGCATGGCGCGCATTATGGTCAGCATCCGGAGTTGCCTGTCTCTGCACTGTCCTGCGGAGCAGACGGTGTTGTGCAGTCAACCCATAAGATGCTGGCCGCCTTCACCATGGGAGCCATGCTGCACATTCAGGGCCCCCGATTAAATCGGGCCCTGCTTCGGCAGCGTTTGGCCATGGTGCAAAGTTCAAGCCCATCATACCCTGTGATGGCTTCGCTCGATCTATCGCGCCGGCTATTACATGTTCACGGCGCAGAGATATTCACGGCAGGGCTTGCTGCCGTGAAAGCTTTTAAGCGCGGCCTCGCAGAGCTTCCGCGCTTCCAATTGCTGCAGCCATCAGGTGGGCTGCAGCGTGAGCCGCAGTGCGGCGAGCAGATTCCGGCGGCGATGCCTGGCCGCACAGGATATACCGCTCAGGACCCATTCAAGGTCGTCATCTATGACGACAACGGAGTGCTGAGCGGTTATGGGCTGCAGCAGCAGCTAGAGGCATACGGCTGCGTGCCCGAGATGAGTGACGAGCGGTACGTCGTCTTGCTCTTCAGCCTTGGTTCAACCATGCAGGATGCCGAGCAGTTGTTAGAGGCTCTAAGGCACATTAATACTGTATGTGCGTCAGAGCAATCGCCGCTCTCATCAGGAGTTTCACCTGAACCTATACGGCAGAGGTACCCAGCTACTTATGTTTCCACGTGGAACAATATACAAGCAGATCACCAACTTTCAGAGCCTGTTACATTCTCCCTTCAACCGATTAAGGAGGAGGATACAAGGGAGGTTCCTATTGAGAGCTGTTCCGGTTATCGAGCGGCAGAGATGGTTATACCCTATCCTCCAGGAATCCCTTTGGTTTATCCTGGAGAGCAAATAACTCAGAAAGTGGCAAAGCAGATTAAAGTTCTACGCGATGCAGGAGCTAAGTTTCACGGGATCTCAGATCATACCAATCGGACATTAAAAGTTATGAAGCATGAGGAATAGATAAGGTGTTCATATATGAAATATAAATAGCAAATATTTACGAAAATAAGTTTTGTTCAAAATTCGATGTCGATGTTGGGGATTATGTCTGCTTATCACCATGACCTGCTTGTACTGGATTACGTATATGCATTCTACTGTGACGGATTTAAATCAGGCGTCCGTGATTCTCATTATAAGATAAGTGCATGAGATAAGTGCAGCTTTATGGTTGAAAAAGGACTCATGATGCCTGTTGGAGTAAGAGCCGCATTATAGTATGATAGAAAGAAAAACAAGCTAATATCATGGTAGCGTTAAAATATGTTGTTGGTATGCACCTAAGGGCGAGGGAGTTCATATCCTGAAGCAACAGGATCTGGGTATATGCATATTAGTCTTCAATTGATGCACTATGTATAAAGAAAGCAGGGAAGTATATGCAGGGCAGAGGTAAATTCATTACGCTGGAAGGGGGAGAGGGCTCGGGTAAAACAACGATGATTGGTAGAATCGGTTCTTACTTTGAAGAACGGGGTATACCTTACCTAGTCACAAGAGAGCCTGGCGGAATTGAGATTGCAGAGAAAATACGCAACATTATTCTCGACCCTTCTCATACGGCAATGGATGCGAGAACCGAAGCACTGCTCTATGCTGCAGCACGCAGCCAGCATCTTGCGGAGAAGGTGGAGCCTGCTTTGCAGGCAGGGATAACGGTTATTTGTGACCGTTTTGTTGACAGTAGTCTGGCCTACCAAGGATATGCTCGTGGTCTCGGGATAGAGGATGTCTGGGAAATCAATCGCTTTGCGATAGGTGATCTGATGCCAGATGTGACCCTTTATCTAGATATTGAGCCAGAACAGGGTCTTAGCCGTATCAATGCTCATGATGGCCGTGAGATTAACCGTCTTGATCTAGAGAATCTGGAGTTTCATCATAAGGTTCGTGAAGCGTACTCCTTACTCCAGAAACAGTTTCCAGAACGCATTCATGTTATTGATGCATCCCAAGCTCCTGACGATGTGGAAAAAGCAATGATTTTGTCACTGGAGACCGGAATTTTGAAGGATTTTGACGAGTAATTGTCTAATATATAGTCAGGCATTTATTAGAAGAAATGCTTACTCTAGAGGAGGTTATGCAGGATGAAACTGATTGTTGCGATTATACAGGATAAAGACAGCAACCGATTATCCAGCGCTTTGGTTAAAGCGAATTTTCGGGCAACCAAGCTTGCCAGTACGGGTGGATTTCTGAAGGCAGGCAACACGACGTTTATGATCGGTGTCGATGATAGTCAGGTCGAGTCCGTTATGAACGTTATTCGCAGCAGCTGTAAGGTCCGTGAACAGCTCGTTACGCCAGTTACACCCATGAGTGGAACGACCGACTCTTACCTGCCGCTACCCGTTGAAGTCCAAGTCGGTGGAGCAACCGTTTTTGTTCTCCCGGTAGATCGTTTTGAACATTTCTAATCCGTATGTGAATGGAATTCTATGAGCGTCTTTTTTAGCGATAGCATGAAAACATGACATGATTGAATCTTACATGATCATAAGGAATGATATTAAGGACGTATCCATAGGATACGTACCACCTATGGAACGTCCTTCTTGATGATAAGAATGACAAACTCTCTCCAGAGAATTATAGTCCACAGTGAGGTACTTCTTAGGAGAAAGACGACTTCGAACACAATCGTAGATTTTTTCTACCATTATATATACAATATCTTCAACATATAAAGTTGATTTCACGCACAGGTGCAATGCACTCTGTGCTGAAGTGCGATTGGCTTTAGCGAAGATAGAAAGCAGGCGTATTCATGAAAATCAATCCCGGATTCAGACCGCTACAGAGTGGGATCAATTCGAATGATTCAGGCTCTAAGCCGGTTCAATCTAAAAGTTTCTCTGATATGATGAATCACCAGGGGGAGCGGGCTTCACAAGCGGAGCTCAACCGCCGATTAAGTGAAATCCAGCTTCAGGGTGATCGATTGGCTCGATCTATGACCATTCGTGAACTGAAAGCTTACAAGCAGTTGGTCAAAAGGTTCCTGGAAGAGACGGTCCGTCGTGGTGTATCGATGAAAGAAACAAGGGGTTGGGATCGCCGAGGCAGAGGTAAACGATATAAACTAATTGATGAGATTGACTCGGCTCTGTTATCCATGGCGGATGAATTGCTCGATACAGAAGAAGGTAAAATCTCTCTTTTACAACAAGTGGGGGAAATTCGGGGGATGCTTATTAATTTAAGCTTCTGAGGAGGAAGTATGTCCTTTCAACAGATTATAGGTCAGCAGGCAGCCAAACAACTGTTACAGAGCAGTTTGAGACGTCAGGCCATCAGTCATGCATATCTATTTAGTGGTCCAAAAGGTAGCGGGCAGTTGCAGACAGCTTTGGTTTTTGCGAAGGCAATCTTCTGCACAGAGCTTGAGGATGATGCTTGCGGGCAATGTCTCGAATGTCGCAAAGTAGAGCATGGAAATCATTCAGACCTGACAATGCTTGCACCAGATGGAAATAACATTAAGATAGATCAGATTCGAGAATTACAGCGCATTTTCTCTTATCGTTCAGAAGCTGGGCATCCTAAAGTGTATATCATAGAACAATCTGAGAAAATGACAGTTCAGGCTGCAAACAGCCTATTGAAATTTCTAGAAGAACCTCAGGTACCAGCTGTAGGTATCTTGATTACAGATAATGGACAAGCCATGCTTCCAACAATCCGATCACGTTCGCAGATGGTGCCGTTCAGCGCATTAAATCCGGAGGAAATGCTTCAATCGTTGATTAAAGAAGGGTATCCGGCTAATCTTGCAAGGTCAGCTGCCCATTTAGCCTCAGGAATGGAAGCATGTAGAGAAATTCTCCAGCAGAATTGGTTTGCAGAAATTAGAAACGTAATGTTACAATTAGGGAAGGAGTCTCTGGGCAGAGGAAGTACATCTTTGATCTCGGCACAGCAGAAACTTTTTAAAACAGGACTCTCAGAACACCTGGATATGCTGCTTAGTCTGTTCCATTTATGGTTTAGGGACATGCTGTATGTTCAGTATGGTAGGCATGAAAATATCGTTTTTATAGATCAGTTAGACATGCTGTCTCAGTTGGCACATACCCGCAGCACAGAGCAGTGGGTCTCCTATATGGATTTGGTCGCGGCATGCAGAAAAAAATTGCGTTTTAATGTCAATGGCCAGCTTTGTCTGGAGCAATTTTTGATCGGTTTGGCATAAGGCTGGAGGACATGTGAGTTCCAATCCTATGCAAACGGTTATAACTTCGGCGGGTTCCCTAAGAAGTCAGGGCTTCAGACGAAGTGGGATTGGCTTACAAGGGGGTTAATTTTTTGTATAGTGTAGTGGGTGTCCGTTTCAAAAAAGCGGGCAAAATTTATTACTTCGATCCCCTGGACCTTCCCATCGAGAAAGAAAACTGCGTGATCGTGGAAACGGCACGAGGGGTTGAGTACGGTAAGGTTGTCGTGGGTAAGAAAGAAGTAGCCGAGGCTGATGTGGTATTGCCGCTCAAAAAGGTTATTCGCGTTGCAGGGGATACGGATGCCCGTGTAGTGGATGAGAATAAGCGTGCAGCCAAAGAGGCGTTCAGTACTTGTTTAAATAAAATCAGAGACCATGGGCTCAAAATGAAGCTGGTCGATGTAGAATTCACGTTTGATCGCAATAAAATTATTTTTTATTTTACAGCAGAAGGAAGAGTGGATTTCCGCGAGCTGGTTAAGGATCTGGCAAGTATCTTCCGGACACGAATTGAACTGAGACAAATCGGTGTTCGCGATGAGGCAAAAATGCTTGGTGGAATAGGCCCTTGCGGTCGTGTGTTATGTTGCTCCTCTTGGCTGGGAGACTTTGAGCCAGTATCGATCAAGATGGCTAAAGACCAAAGCCTGTCACTGAATCCGACGAAAATTTCAGGGTTGTGCGGAAGACTCATGTGCTGTCTGAAATTTGAGCATGATAACTATGAAAGTGTGAAAGAAGAACTGCCGGCTGTTGGCAAATTGGTCATCACCTCAATGGGTGAAGGAAAAGTTGTCGGAATTAATGCTGGTAGCCGCACGGTCCATGTTCAACTGTTCGACATCAGTAAAGTCAAAGAACTTCCGCTGGATGACGTCGTTATCAAGTAAACCATAAAGGTTGCTTCGAGGTGGAAATTTGGAAAAGAAAAATCTGTTTACGCACATTCATGAAATGGAAACCCGAATGGGTCAGTTGCACGGTGATTTAGCAGAATTAAAAATGATTGTTAAAGAGCTGTTAGAAGATAATCAGCGAATTACTATTGAAAATGAGCAGTTGCGCAAACTGCTGAAGCGTGAGGCACCACCAGTAGATCTACCCGTTTCATCTGCTCATGCTCCTGCAGCCAGACCGGCTGGTCCGGCATCAGGTGAAGATGTGGTGGGAGAGGGATATGACAATCTTGCACGACTGTATCATGAAGGATTCCATATCTGCAATGTCTACTACGGACATTTACGGACGGAAGGCGATTGTCTGTTCTGCTTGTCTTTTTTGAATAAATGAAATGGCCGTAGGGATTCCCTACGGTTTTTTTTCAAGGTTATAAACGTTTAATGTACCGGAGGATGAGAGTACCCTATGACAGAGCAAGAAGTGATTTTGCAGGAGTCGGAACGGATCGATGACCTGCTCTCCCACAATCTACGAATTATTCAAAGCGACGAAGTATTCAGTTTTTCTATGGATGCTGTATTGTTAGCACGATTTGCTTCCGTACCGAAACGGGGGCGTGTTCTTGATCTATGCACGGGGAACGGGGTGGTTCCTATTCTGCTGACAACGCGTACCCAGGCAAGCTTGGAGGGCATTGAAATTCAGCCGAGACTGGCTGATATGGCACGTCGCAGTGTACAACTAAATCATTTAGGGGAGTCTGTTCTTATTCGTGAGGGAGATCTACGAGAATTGGTTAAAGAAACAGGACATGCTGTCTACGACGCCATTACAGTGAATCCCCCATACATGCCGCTTAATGGAAGTGATCTTAAGGCAAATACCCATCAAGCTATGGCGCGTCATGAGATCGGATGTACTCTGGAGGAGGTTATTCAAGCATGTAATCGCCTTGTCCGTAATGGTGGCAAAATATCGATGGTTCATAGGCCACAGCGTCTTGGTGAAATCATATCTTTAATGCGAGAATACAAGCTTGAACCTAAGCGAATTCGTATGGTACATCCACGTGCTCATCTAGAGGCCAATATGGTACTGATTGAAGCGATGAAAGATGGCAAGCCAGAAGTACGAATGCTACCGCCGCTTATTGTTTACAATGAACAAGGTAACTATTGTGATGAGATTATGGAAATTTATTATGGTGATCAGCAGTCTCTACACAACAAGGAAGGAGGAAACTAGGTGGCACTACAGGTTCAAAAAAGTTTTAGTGAGCAGTCTGAGCATCTAGGGAAGCTATACTTAGTTGGTACACCAATTGGAAATTTGGAGGATATGACCTTTCGAGCGATTAAGACATTGCAGAGCTGTGATATTATCGCTGCTGAAGACACACGTCAAACCCGAAAGCTGCTCACCCACTTTGAAATTACACCTTCCATGTTATTTAGCTATCATGAGCATAATAAGGCCGCAAGTGGTCCTGAATTGATACGCTATATAATAGAAGGAAAAAATTTAGCATTGGTTAGTGACGCCGGGCTGCCTGCGATTTCGGACCCTGGTTCTGATCTCGTACAGCTTGCGATAGAAGCAGGAGTTACAGTTATTCCGATCCCCGGACCAAATGCAGCATTATCAGCTCTGATTGTATCCGGATTACCTACGGAACGATTCACCTTTGGTGGCTTCCTGCCACGAGAGAAAAAGGATATGCGTAAGGTACTGGAATCTTTCAATGAATCGAATGGGACATTACTTTTTTATGAGTCTCCTCACCGAATTCGCAAAACGTTATTGTACCTGGAGGAAATTCTGGGCGAACGTTCGATTGTACTGGCACGTGAGTTGACCAAACGGCATGAGGAGTTTGTCAGAGGCACACTGCAGGAATGCATGGATTGGTTAGAGGAGCACCCACCTCTGGGTGAATATTGTCTGTTGGTCGAAGGAATCAAAGAAGAAGAACGTAGGGCTGAACGAGAAGCCTGGTGGCAGGTTATGACGCTGGAGGAACATGTAAAACACTATGAAAATGAGGGAATCAGCCGAAAAGATGCAATGAAAAAAACAGCATCGGACCGCGGTATAACGAAACGGGATGTATATAATGCTCTAATTGGCTAGCTGATCCCAGCAAAAATGTGGAATAGTGAGATCTACCTGAAAATGGGCTTAAAACAAACCTTAAGATACCCTTAAAATGTAAAAAGAGCAGCACACTAATTTGTGAAAAATATGTGACTGCTCTTAAAAATAGTAAAAAAAAACCTCCCAACGGTGAGTTCACACCGGGAAGGCAATGAAGGGATATAAAAAGGTTAGAATTAACGATTAGAATAATTCCATTATACCAGTATCTTCTTATTTTGTCACAGGTGCAGGGATTTCTGAAATACATTCGTTACAAACGATTTTTCCTTTGAAGTACGTAACATTCTCTGCATTACCACAGAAGATACAAGCTGGCTCGTATTTTTTGAGCATAATACGCTCACCATCAACGTAGATTTCCAAAGCATCTTTCTCACCAATACCGAGCGTACGACGCAATTCGATTGGAATAACCACCCGTCCCAGTTCATCCACTTTTCTTACAATACCTGTTGATTTCATCATTATAATCAGTGCTCCTCTCAGCTAACTATCAGTGTCATTATTCGACATTATTTTATGTTTTATGGTACTCATCATACCAACGTTTCCCAAAACAGTCAACCTTAAAATTAGCTTAAAATGTAAGATGTTTTCTTAAGTTTACTGGTGGCAAGGGATTGAGTGCACTTTTTCGTAATTAAACATCGTTGAGAGCTTTGTCGATTTGGAAAACGACAAAAGTACTTTATTCGACAAAAATCGTCAAACCATGTCGAAAACTTGGCGAAAATCGGAGTCAGACATGCTATGACGTAAGGAAAAAGAGAACAATTAAAAAGGAGTGAACTAAAAATGGAACAACGTCTAACCGAAGAGAAGGTTTTTAAAGATCCGGTACATAATTACATCCATGTGCAGGAGCCCATTATATGGAAGTTGATCAATACACCTGAGTTTCAGCGGCTCCGTCGAATTCGTCAACTAGGGACATCCTATCTTACATTTCATGGGGCAGAACACAGTCGCTTTTCCCATTCCCTGGGCGTATACGAAATTACACGTAAAATCATCTCTCAGTTTGAACGAAGTCATTATTCGGACTGGCCAAGGGAAGAAAAGCAAGTGGCTCTATGTGCAGCTTTGCTTCATGATCTTGGACATGGGCCGTTCTCTCATTCCATTGAAGAGGCCTTTGACATGAATCATGAAGATTGGACATGTCGCATTATCCAGGGTGATACCGAAGTAGGGGCAATACTAAGACGGTATGCTCCTCATTTTGATGAAAAAGTAGCCTCTGTTATTCAGAAAACGTATGACAAACCTATTGTGGTGAATCTGGTAACTAGTCCGCTTGATGCTGACCGAATGGATTATCTGCTCAGGGATGCCTATTTCACGGGAGTTAATTATGGTACGATCGACCTCGATCGAATCCTCCGCATGCTCCGTCCATTCCATGGAAGGATTGTAGTGAAAGAGTCCGGCATGCATGCTGTGGAAGATTATCTAATGTCGAGGTACCAGATGTACTGGCAGATTTATTTCCATCCCGTGACGCGTAGCTCCGAGATTATACTGAGACAGATTTTTAAGCGAGCAAAAGAACTTGTAAAGCAAGACTTCTCATTCAAATTCATGGTTGAACCACTGCCGAAACTTTTCCAAGGTGAGATTTCAGTTCATGAGTATCTACAGCTTGATGAATCGTTAATTCAGACAGCTTTTATGCAGTGGCGTAAGGAGGAAGATACTGTTCTAAGTGATCTGTGCGAGCGTTTTATGAATCGCAGGTTGTATAAGTATGTGGAACTCGAACAGATTGACCTGGCCATGGTTGAAGAAATACGGGAAGCCTTTGTGAAAGCAGGTCTAGACCCCGAATATGATCTCGAGATTGATTTCCCAACGGATAATCCGTATGATGTGTTTCGGCCAGATCAATCCACAGATAAGCAGATACTTCTGCTTGATCGGCAGGACAAACTGCATGAGTTGTCAGAAGTGTCTGATATTGTTCGTTCAATCAGTGGACTTCAACTAGGCAAACATCATCTGTACTATCCGAAGAACAAGGTAGATGCTATTCTTCATGAATTACCGTCTCATATCCGCCCCTATTTTTTGTAATGATGATGGACACGACAGGTGATACATTTTGATATCAAAAGACTTTCTAAAAGAGCTATTAAACATGATACATTAATCTGCTTTAATGGGGAGTAAGGGTAGATCGACATAATTTTGTAATTCACGTAGGGAAATATACAATTCTACACTCTATATACGCTATACCTTGCTCTAATTTTTTGTTTTCCTTCTATATATAGTAGTTTGAGTATCAAAAATAAATTTACAAAATTTTTGATTGTTCCACCCCATTGATGATGCAAAAAAATGAACTACTCATAAAAAAACGAAATTTCAACGCATAAAAATACGTATTTGTCTTTCGACATGAAGGGAGAAACATAGACAATGTTATTTGATACCCATACACATCTTGATGCACCACAATTCGACGAAGATCGAGAAGACGTTATCCAACGCGCGGTAGATTCCGGCGTTACTCGCATGATTAACATAGGCTTTAATCGAGAGACCATACCAACGACGATGAAATTGGCTGAAACATATGACTTTATCTATGCAGCCGTTGGATGGCATCCAGTGGACGCGATCACCATGCAGGAGGGGGATCTGGAATGGATTGCGTCATTGTGCAAACATGAAAAGGTAGTAGCAATCGGTGAAATTGGTCTGGACTATCATTGGGATACTTCACCTAAGGAGGTACAGCACCGCGTATTACGACAACAAATTGCATTGGCGCGTGAACTAGGTATGCCAATTGTCATCCATAATCGGGATGCACATGAAGATATAGTACGTATTTTGCGTGAAGAAAAGGCTGGCGAGGTTGGCGGTGTGATGCATTCCTTTTCGGGGAGCTGGGAAACGGCAAAGATGTGTCTGGATTTAGGGTTCCATCTCTCTTTTGGAGGCCCGATCACTTTCAAAAATGCGAAGCAGCCAAAAGAGGTACTTGCCAAGGTTCCCATGGACCGTTTTTTCATTGAAACCGACTCACCTTATCTGACACCTCATCCATTTCGCGGAAAACGAAATGAAACAGCGCATGTACGTCTGGTAGCAGAAGCAGCAGCGGAAATAAAAGGCATTTCGGTAGAGGAAATAGCTGCAATTACAACCAAAAATGCCATGGAACGATTTGGGATACGATAAGAAAACGAGTAAATCAGGTGAAAAAGGGAGTTAAAGAGAGGTAATTTGCTCTTTGATTCAAATAATTAAAGAATATTACAATATTTTAACCAAATATTTAGAAAAACGTACTTGATCCATGCTTTACAACATGCATCAAAACAGGATATCATCTTTTCAGTGAATTGTTGTGCGGAAAATTGGACAGATGTTCGGGGGATGAACAAAGGGACACTTTCCGATAAGACAACATTACTTTCATGAATCAATCTCGCTGAATCTCTGTTAACGGAGAGCGGGGGAACCAATAGGGCTTAAACACCGGTGATTGCAGCCGGTGCGCATCGTTCACTGACCCAAAAGCAGTGGATCGTTCTGCGAAGCCGTATTTGATTTCTTCTTTGGGTCTCGGGGTGAATTCAAGGGTATCCGCCATGAGCGGGTGACCTAAGATAGGGCGGCTCTCTTTCGCCCGAACCCGACAGCTAACCTCGCAAGCGGAAAAAGAGAGGCAACCTCGTGCATGAATTTCCGAAATTCAAATCATTCGGAAGCCACGAAAGGGTCTCTAACACTCTTTCTTTGGCTTTTTTTGTTTTGAATAAAAGAAATATTGTCATCATACGGTAAGTATTCAGGAGGATGACATCATGTTACGAAGAGGGGTTCATGGTGCAGAACGGGTCATTACCTCTGATCCATGTTCTGTAGAAAATTTGGTATAGTCGCGTCAAAAACATCATGCATTACTTTAGACGGCGAGGCTATGAAGGAGGACGGAGAAGTGGGCACATTCCAACCAGAAGAGACCCATGAGTCACGATCATCCAGTAAGTCTTTCGCGTTACGGTGGAAGCATGAGAACTTGCGTCAAATGGCATTGATCGCGATATTCTCAATTGCACTTGCAATCATGATCTTGTTAGTCGTTTACGGTCAGGCCGGGAAGCAGATTTCACTGGTTATTGACGGCAAAGCTCAAGTGGTAGAGACTCGTACAGGAATGCTTCAGGAAATGTTGGAGGAGCAGTCAATCACAGTCAGCCCTCACGACAAGGTATCCATGCCCATGAATGGGGCCATTGCAGATGGAGACCGAATCGTTATTGAGCGGGCCGTTCCAGTTAACATTACGGCAGACGGAGACACCAAGACTCTGTATACAACCGATTCATCGGTACAAGATGTAATTCAGCAATCAGGCATTGAAGTTGCAAATCAAGATAAAGTGTTTCCAGCGCTCGAAACTGCGATTAAAGCGGACATGAAGATTCGTATAGTGCGTGTAACAAAGCGTACAGTCGATGTGAAACAACCGATTGCTTACAAAGTTATTAAAACGGCTGATCCTAGTTTGTTCAAAGGGGATAACCGTGTTGTCGTAAACGGTAAAGAAGGCACACTTGTTCAGCATATTGAAAAGGTGTTTCAGGATGGAGAACTTGTCTCCAAAAAAATGGTGGGCAAAACGATTGCGAATAATCGTGTAGATAAGGTTATCGCGGTTGGTACAAAAGCCAAACCCGTAGAGAAAGAACCAGAGGTTCAATTGGTATCGGCCAAAACCTCAAGCAGCAAAGCAACAACAACGAACTCGACGAAAACATCTGCCTCGGGCAGCAAAGTGATTACCGTCTCTGGGACTTCTTTTAAATATTCGAAAGTTCTAAAAAATGTATCCATGACAGCCTACTCTTCTGAAGAGCCGGGTATTGGTACAAAAACAGCATCTGGTACTCGTGTAACGGAAGGGCGCACCATTGCGGTTGATCCCAAGGTCATTCCAATCGGCTGGTGGGTATACATCGAAGGCCTCGGATTCCGTCGCGCAGAAGATACAGGTGGTGCGATCAAAGGTAATAAAATCGACGTTTATTTTGATAGTGTGAAGCATGCCCTGAATTTTGGACGTAAAAAAGGAAAAACGGTCTATGTCATCGGTCCGGTGAAGCCTGAAGCGAACTAAAATCGTTTTACTTTGAATTGGGAATGCTATAAAATAAATGCATGATGGATTCATGCGGAATATGCGGCGGAGGGGTCTGAATTCAGTCTCCTCCGCCGTTTGGCTGAGAAGAGGATATTCCTCTTCTTTTTGCGTTAGAAAGGAAGTAATGGAACATGATAAAAGAAGTTATCGTTGTAGAGGGTCGAGATGACACAGTAGCGATTCGCAGAGCAGTTGAGGCAGACACCATTGAAACGGGAGGTTCTGCTATTAATCAGCGTATACTGAAACGTATTGCGCTCGCCCAGGAGCGACGTGGTGTCATCATATTGACTGACCCGGATCATGCGGGAGAGCGTATTCGTAAAATCATTGCCAACAAGATCCCTGGTTGCAAGCATGCTTTTATCCCAGAGGCAGATGCAACGCGCAAAGGAGATATCGGGGTTGAGAATGCTTCGCCAGAAGCCATCCGTCATGCATTAGCTCGTGTACACACCTCCTATGAAGGTGCACCTAGCCTCATTGATTGGGAGGATCTGATCGAGGCAGGTCTGATTGTACACCCACAGGCGGCTGCACGCCGCATGGAGATGGGCAATCTGCTGGGAATAGGTTATTGTAACGGGAAGCAATTCCACAAACGGCTCAGTGTATTCCAGATTACCAGAGAAGAGTTCTCCGCTGCATTAGCGCAAATTGAACGTGAAGGAATGTGAGTATATGAAGGATATGGAGCAAACCATTGAAATAGCAACACCGAAGCGTACTAAAGAAATTATTCAAAAGCATGGATTCTCCTTTAAGAAAAGTCTGGGTCAGAATTTTCTGATTGATCAAAACATATTGAACAAAATAGTTGGTGCAGCCGATCTGGATGAATCCAAGGGGGCGCTGGAGATTGGCCCGGGAATTGGGGCCCTTACGGAACGTCTGGCCCGTGTAGCAGGACCTGTTACAGCCGTCGAGATTGACCAGCGCCTGCTACCGATTCTTGGAGAGATGATGGAGCCATATCCAAACGTACGCGTGCATCACGGAGATGTGCTTAAGCTGGATCTGGCGGAGCTTTTTGCCACAGACTTTGCTTCGGTTAATAAAGTCAGTGTTGTAGCGAATCTGCCCTATTATGTAACGACACCAATCATGATGAAGCTGCTGGAAGAGAAACTGCCGGTAGATAGCATCGTGGTGATGATACAGAAGGAAGTGGCTGAGCGCATGGCAGCTACACCAGGCTCCAAGGATTATGGCAGTTTAAGCATTGCTGTGCAGTACTACAGTATGCCGGAACTGGTCTGTGTGGTGCCGCCTACAGTATTTATTCCACAGCCGAATGTAGAATCGGCTGTAATCAAGCTGAAGGTGCGAGAGCAACCTCCTGTGCAGGTTCCAAGCGAAGAACACTATTTCGAGGTCGTACAGGCTTCTTTTGCCCAGCGGAGAAAAACAATCTCAAACAACCTCAAGGCTCGCTTCTTCACGAAGGAGAATAGAGAACAGGCCGACCTGCTGCTAGAGCAGGCAGGTATCCAGCCTTCAAGGCGCGGTGAAACATTAAGTCTGCAGGAGTATGCAACTCTCAGCACAGTGATGTGGGAAGCTGGAGTTCGCGGAGGGCTATAATTTTCAATGAACCAATCCGGGTCTCTGCCCATACGATGGGGTAGAGGTGATAATGGTGATGAATATCGGAGACTTGGTCGTCCGGAAGTCATACGGAGGCGATGTGACTTTCCGGGTAGAAGGACTCCAGTCCGATGCTGCGGTCATTAAAGGGACCGAGTTCCGGCTCTTGGCAGACTCCCCGGTGGACGATTTGATACAGGTTCCTTACGAACCACAGAACGCAAAGACCCGTCAGGCGTATGTCAAAGCTCATCAGACTCTATCCCGGTTACAGCAGAACCGAATGGAGCAGGCTGAGCGTTATCGGGAAGGTCTGATACAGGAATGGGCTACACAACAGGAGCCAGCTTATTTTGAAATGCCTGGCAAGGTGCTACATCTGGATGGTGACCCGAATTACCTGAAAAAAAGTATGAACCTGTATGAGCAGCTGCGCGTTCCTGCAGAAGGACAGTATGTGCATGAATCAGCCATGGCCGATACGTTATACCGCCTACTGCCCAAAGTTCGTCCTGATATCGTTGTGATTACCGGTCATGACGGTGTGCTAAAGACACGCCAGCCCTATGATTTGTACAGTCTGGGGAGCTACAAAAACTCACAGAACTTTGTATCGGCAATTCAGGTAGCGAGACAATACGAGCGTCATCTTGACGCACTCACGATTATTGCGGGAGCATGCCAGTCGCACTTTGAGGCATTGTTGCGTGCTGGTGCCAACTTTGCGAGTTCCCCAGGTAGAATCCTCATCCATGCGCTAGATCCGGTCTACGTGGCTGCTAAGGCTTCGTTTACTTCGGTTCGAGATACAGTAAACATGAATGATGTACTTCATAACACGATCAGTGGTATCCAAGGTGTAGGTGGTGTGGAAACCAAGGGGAGCTATCGTGTAGGGTTACCCGGGCTCAATGATTTATCTACACTAAAAGTGAATCCGTCAGCAATATAATGAGCGGTAATGGTCGTTACATTTAATTCAGAAAAGTCCTGAAAAAGGACTTTTTTTATTTGCAAAAAAAATAATTGACAACGACTTTTTAGTGCTGATATAATATTTAGTTTTAATTTGACATGGGCTGTAAAATACAGTATAATGAACAAGAAAAGAGGTGGACGTCCCTAATGGCTAAAAATACGCTGTTGGATATCAAACGCAATCTTGATGCACATATTGGTCAGAAAATTACGCTGCGGGCTAATGGTGGCCGCCGTAAGACGATTGAGCGTACGGGTGTATTGGAAGAAACGTACCCTTCTGTTTTTATTGTTAAGCTTGATGAGGAACAAGAAACCTTCAAGCGAGTATCATACAGCTATGCGGATATACTTACGGAGTCTGTAGAAGTTATGGTCTTTGACCCAAACAGTGAGACAAGCTCCTATATGGAGACGTAAGCATTGGTTTACGGGCGATTTACCCTTTGGGTGAATCGTCTTTTTTATATTTGTCAGGAATGACGCCGAAGTAGTCACGGCATACTAACGGAACAGGTCTAGGATCACCGCTCAGTTATAGGGTACAGCGGCCCAGAGCCTGATTCATACAGTCGAACTGCCGGAACTCATTGTGTCTTGATTAAGATTTAGAGGAGGATGACTTATGAGTCGCAGAAGGAGAAGCGTCATGTCCGAGGAACTGAAGTATGAGCTGGCAAAGGATCTTGGCTTCTATGATACCGTTCAGCAGGAGGGATGGGGCGGAATTAAGGCCAAAGATGCCGGGAACATGGTGAAAAGGGCAATTCAAATGGCAGAAGAGGCAGCGCGTAAATCCTAATTTAAGTTTAACCAGAATGGAGAGCGGGGCATTTTTCAAAATTCGCCCCCGCTTTTTCCCCATGGATACGGAATACAAATGACTTGACAGCCCCATTTTGATATAATATGTTAAGTTGTCTTAGGGAAAAGGTGAGGACGGGTGAACGTCTTGAAAATTTACGAAAAAGCGCCTGCTAAAATTAATTTAATGTTGGATGTCCTACATAAAAGAAGTGATGGATTTCATGAAGTTGAAATGATCATGACGATGGTGGATCTGGCAGATCGCCTAGAGATGTCGGAATTGCCACGAGATACGATTGTCATCTCCAGCCAAGCGGGCTACATTCCGCTAGATGAGAAGAATCTGGCGTTTCAAGCGGCGAGATTGATTAAGGAACGTTACAATGTACGCACGGGAGTTCATATCCATCTAGACAAAAAAATTCCTGTTGCTGCTGGTCTTGCTGGGGGGAGCAGTGATGCGGCTGCAACGCTGCGTGGACTGAACCGTCTATGGCGGCTTAATATACCGGATCAGGAATTGCAGGAATTGGGTGCCGAGCTAGGGTCGGATGTCCCGTTCTGTATTACAGGGGGAACGGCACTTGCAACAGGACGGGGAGAGAAATTAACTCCGATTCCTAACCCACCGCAATGTTGGGTTATTTTGGCCAAACCACCAATCAATGTGTCTACTGCCGATGTGTATGGACGTTTCCGAAGTGAGAAGATTGTTCGTCATCCAAGCGCAGCCAGAATGGAACAGGCTATCCGTAGTCAATCCTTTACAGAAGTCTGCAATCAGATGGGCAATGTGCTGGAGGATGTAACCTTGAAGCTGTATCCGGAAGTTCAGCATCTCAAGGAGGCCATGATACGCCTTGGTGCAGACGGAGTGCTGATGTCGGGAAGTGGCCCGACTGTCTTTGGATTAGTATCCAAAGAAGCCAAGGTGGCACGGATCTATAATGGACTTCGGGGATTCTGCAAAGAAGTCTATGCTGTGCGATTGTTAACGTAAATTTACTTTTATAATGTACAAACACGTATAAAGGTGATATATTTTTAAATAATTATTCGGATTTGGATGTTTCCGTGATCGTGAGGATGGATCTCTGTGAAGAAGTTAAAACGAAGCGCAAGGCTGGTTGAAATGACGCAATACTTGTTGTCCAAACCACATACGGTTATTCCGCTCACCACATTTGCCGAACGTTATGGTGCTGCCAAGTCGTCGATCAGTGAGGATCTGGCCATTATCAAGGAAGTGTTCGAGGAAGGTGGGTCAGGAGAACTGCATACACTTGCAGGCGCTGCTGGTGGAGTGAAATGGATTCCGAAGGTATCGGAAGAACATGCCCTTGCTTTTGCTGAGCGTCTGTCGACCCAGCTTGCACAGCCTGACCGGATTTTGCCAGGGGGATATCTATACATGTCAGATCTTCTTGGACAGCCAGCTTTGATGAATGAAGCGGGTAAAATCTTTGCAACGGCTTTTAGCAATATGAATATTGATGTGGTCATGACAGTAGAAACCAAGGGAATCCCGCTCGCTTATGCGACTGGAGCCCAGCTTAACCTGCCCGTTGTGCTGGTACGCAGGGACCATCAGGCTACGGAAGGATCGGCCGTAAGTATTAATTATGTATCGGGTTCCCACAAAAGTCTGCATACTATGTCCCTATCTCGCCGAGCGATGAAAGAACATTCCCGTGTACTTATTGTGGATGATTTCATGAAAGCCGGGGGTACAGTTCAAGGGATGATTGATCTACTTGCAGAGTTTAATGCGACAGTCGCTGGCGTTGGTGTATTGGTGGAATCCGGATCTGTAGATTCGGAAGAACGTTTGCTCACCGATTATGTATCACTTGCGAAGCTGACAGCAGTTGATGCAAAGAGTAGGCACATTTCGGTCTCGCCGGGTAACTATTTTAACATGTAGAATAATGACGAATGGCATGTCGGGAAAAGTTCTTTTCCATCATCCTGGCACTAACGTTGTCGAATTGTGTATTAAATAAAAAAATTCCTTAAATTAGGACATTTTTATGGTTATAAAAGAAGGAGTTCGTGTAGGCTGTGTGGAATTATACACCAAGTTCTTATGGAAAAAGGTGGTGAACACACACATGCAAATTACGGATGTCAGACTCCGCCGCGTTAACTCGGAAGGGAGAATGAAGGCTATCGCATCCATTACCATCGATAACGAATTCGTCGTTCATGACATTCGTGTCATCGATGGTAACAACGGAATGTTTGTTGCAATGCCGAGCAAGCGGACTCCTGACGGAGAGTTCCGTGATATCGCCCACCCGATCTCTTCTGGTACGCGTGAGAAGATTCAGGCAGCAGTATTAACTGAATATGACCGTGCAGCTACTGAGGAAGAAGTCATTGAAGAAGGTGCCTGAGAACATTATTGGGGTTCGAAGGAAAAGAGAGCCATGTCTTATGGCTCTCTTTTCTTTTTGAGCGGAATAAGATATATTCAGTATTGAGTTTATTCAAAAAGAGAACCGGAGCCTATTCTTCGTTCGGTTGCAGAGCGGCATCTTAGGAATCGTTGGGATTCAGTTAAGCTCACAGGTACACGGCGTCATATATGTAGTCACGAATTACTCGGCACTACGTTGTTTCGCGTGGTTACAGAGACAGCAAAAGCGATGAACAAGACCGGCAATGGAGCCGGCTGAACGATACTCATTGGAGATGGATTTGTGGATGTTCAATGAGTTTTTCAGAACAGGAGGTCGTTAATTTTGAAACGCATGGCAATTGTTCTTGCCGCAGGGCAAGGTAAAAGAATGAAATCCAAATTGTACAAAGTGCTGCATCCCGTATGCGGTAAACCGATGGTCGGACATGTGCTGGATGCAGCTCTTCAAGCAGGAGTTGAACGAAGCGTAGTTGTTGTTGGTCACGGGGCCGAAGCGGTGCAGTCATTTTTAGGTTCGAGAGCAGAATACGCCCTTCAGGCGGAGCAGCTTGGTACAGGACATGCCGTGAAACAGGTGAAGTCCCTGCTTGGCGGTGAGAACGGGTCAACCATTGTAGTTTGTGGGGATACACCTCTCGTTACAAGCGAAACGCTGGAAGGTTTGATGAAGCTGCACGAGGAGCGTGGAGCCGCTGCAACAGTGCTTACGGCTGAACTGGAACAACCTAAAGGATACGGACGTGTCATTCGTGGCGAAGACGGTTCTGTCCAACGGATCGTAGAGCAGAAGGATTGCTCACCTCAGGAAGATGCTGTAAAAGAAATTAACACAGGCACGTATTGCTTTGATAATGCAAAACTGTTTGCAGCACTGGATAAGGTAACTAACCAGAATGCACAGGGTGAATATTATCTGACAGACGTTGTGGGCATTTTCAAAAGCGAAGGTGAAGTGGTAGAGGCTTATATGTCTGATGATATCGCGGAATCCATCGGAGTTAATGATAGAATTGCTCTCTCTCAAGCAGAGGCTTACATGCGTGAACGTCTGGCTATGCGTCATATGTTGAATGGTGTAACCATCATTGATCCATCATCGACATATATCGGAGCAGATGTTACGATTGGAGCAGATACTGTATTGTATCCGGGAACCGTTCTTAAAGGCACTACATCTATTGGTGAATCATGTCATATCGGTCCACATACGGATATTGAAGATAGTATAATACAAGATGGTGCCGTTATTAAACATTCGGTCCTGTCCGAAGCAGAAGTTGGCCCTGATGCTACTGTAGGTCCGTTTGCCAATCTGCGTCCAGGGGCCAAATTGGGCCGAAACGTAAAAATCGGTGATTTTGTCGAAGTAAAAAATGCTACAATTGATGAAGGCTCCAAAGTGTCACACCTCAGTTATATCGGGGATGCACAAGTAGGTAAGAACGTAAATGTTGGATGCGGAGCAATAACGGTTAATTATGATGGTTATAATAAGGCTGTAACCATCATTGAAGATGATGCCTTTGTGGGTAGCAACGTTAATTTGATCGCACCGATCACGGTTGGAAAAGGCGCATATGTTGTTGCAGGCTCCACCGTTACACAATCTGTTCCTGAGAACGATCTGGCTATTGCCCGTTCGCGCCAAGAGAACAAAGCCGGTTACGCGGAGAAAATCCGCGGTCGTGCCAAAGCTAAGAAACAAAACGCTAAGCCTGAATAAGGGTTATGATAATGAATTGCCTCCCACGCATGGGAGGTGCCGACATGTCGCAGACGCTTATAGATTCCAATGAACCAGCACGGAGGGTTTTTATTTTATGACGTATTTTGACTCGAAATTAAAAATATTTACTTGCAATTCTAACCCCAAGCTTGCCCATCAAATTGCTGATTATATCGGGATTCCCATGGGTGAATCCCACACAACCAGCTTTAGTGATGGCGAGATTCAAGTGAAACTCTCCGAGAGTGTTCGTGGCTGTCACGTGTATATCGTACAGTCAACTTGCTTGCCGGTTAATGACAACCTGATGGAAATGCTCGTGATGATTGATGCATTGAAACGTGCATCAGCCAAAACGATTAACGTAGTTATCCCGTATTATGGTTATGCACGTCAAGACCGCAAAGCACGTTCCCGTGATCCAATTACGGCTAAACTGGTTGCTAACTTGATTGAAAAAGCGGGCGCAACCCGCGTGATTGCAATGGATCTGCACGCAATGCAGATTCAAGGATTCTTTGACATTCCAGTGGATCATCTGCTCGGTGTGCCAATTCTGGCTCAATATTTCCGCTCTAAGCAGATTGAAAATCCGGTTGTCGTGTCACCTGACCACGGTGGTGTGGTTCGTGCACGTAAACTGGCTGACTTCCTGAATGCACCGCTCGCAATTATCGACAAACGTCGTCCTGAGCCAAATGTGAGTGAAGTCATGAATATTATTGGTAACATCGAAGGCAAAACAGCAATACTCATTGACGACATTATTGATACAGCTGGAACGATTGTATTGGGAGCGAATGCTTTGATGGAAGGCGGCGTGAAGGAAGTATACGCATGCTGTACCCACCCTGTATTATCTGGACCTGCAATGGAGCGTCTGGAGAATGCACCACTGAAGGAAGTCATCGTAACGGATACGATTCCAATTACACATGCAAATCCAACAAGCAAGCTTAAAGTGCTATCTGTAGCACCGTTGCTTGGAGAAGCAATCATCCGGGTTCATGAGGAATTGTCCATCAGCAAGCTATTTGAAATTGAATAGGACGTCTGCATAAAATAGTAGAGGGGTTACGTCTTCCGGTTAGACCGGAAAATGTAACCCCTGTCGGCGTGCCGTTTTTAATAGGATAAAAAAGAGTGCTGACGCAATTAATATCCCGGGCGAGAAATAAAGCGAAAGCGGCGTCTGTGAAATAGCGTATCAGCTATTTCAACAAATTGACTATCAAAACGGGTGACCAGACCAATCTCAATATGGGTGTTCCGGTCGTATACCTGTACAGGCACGTGATGTTCTAGATGATAAATAAAGTCACTATGTTGAGTCAGTTGTCCGTTATCTTCGCGCAAAACCCGCTCACCTTCCTGAGATGATAAATGTTCGATACGTACTTTCCTGATATTATATGAAATATAACATTCGAAGTCTATGCCTCACCTGAAGCTGACCCCAAGGAGGGAACAAGATGAAGTGGATTGTCGGACTTGGGAACCCAGGCTCGAACTATGCCAAAACCAGGCATAATATCGGTTTTATGGCCCTTGATCGATTCGCAGAACGCCATAATATTTCAATCACGCAGAATAAGTGTAAAGCACTGATTGGAGAGGGCAATATTGGCGGTGTCAAAACGGTACTAATTAAACCAATGACATTTATGAACCTTTCTGGTGAATCCGTCAGGGCCTACATGGATTTTTACAAGGTAAGTCTAGAAGATCTCATTGTGGTATATGACGATATGGACACAGAGATTGGCAAGGTTCGGTTACGGTATCAAGGCAGTGCTGGTGGACATAATGGAATCAAGTCGATTATTCAGCACACGGGTACACAGCAGTTTAACAGGATTCGTATGGGCATATCCCGTCCTGATCCTGGCCATGCCATTGTGGACTATGTCTTATCGACATTTATGAAGAAAGAAAAAGAGGCACTGGAGCAGACAATCGAGCAAACCTGTGATGCCCTAGAGTTTAGTTTAACGAATACATTCGAGCAAACGATGGCCAAGTTCAACGGCTAATTGCTTGAACGAATGGAAAAATGATCAAATGCAGGGCTTCGATTCGGACAACCTGGGCATACTGGATGTATAAACCATGTTCAGGAGGCATAACTATGTCAGTGAATTATGTATGTCGGCATTGCCGTACCTTTATTGGACGAATCGATTCGGCTAAAATTACAGAAGCACAGCTCGGGTTTCATTTCTTGACCCCCGACGAGCGGAGGGATATAATAGCGTATAATTCGGGTGGTGATATTACTGTTCGGATTACATGTGATTATTGTAAAGAAGCGTTGGAAAACAATCCTGAGCTGAGTCTGCTTGCGAGTCCGCTTCAGTAGACAACAGAAGCCGATGACTAATTAGCAATTGTACGTATGGATGAACATTGAAAAATGGACAGATGAGGAAGACCGCAGTTACAGCAGTCTTCCTTTTATAGCCTTGGCAGCCTGCTGAGGCTTCTTTTCAGTTGGTACGAAATCAAGATGGTTCGTAACTCGGTTAAATTCAGGGTAAAGTAGTATGAACAGATGTGGTAATGTTACGAGTAATCCTTTATGATGAAACAGGAGAAAAAGGAATAAGTATCCATTTTTAAAAATTTAAAAAACTATAAAGATGTTGCACATAATGCAATAATCAAGAAAGTTATAAGAGAGGTGCCCCTTTTGTTACAAGCACTCATACAGGCTTTTTCTAAAGATCCGGACTTTGGATCCATTACGGCTGGAGTCAAGTCCGGCATGAAGGAGCAATTAGTCTCCGGTCTATCTGGCTCAGCTCGCCAGATTATGCTGGCTGCACTCCATCAGGAGATGGATCGTCCACTACTCGTTGTAACTCATAATATGTTTTCCGCACAAAAGATGGCAGAGGATTTACAGGAAGCGCTTTCAACAGATCAGGTGTTAATCTACCCAGCTAACGAACTTGTCGCGGCCGAGGCAGCTGTATCCAGTCCAGAGACGCTTGCTCAGCGTATAGAGGTTTTGGTCCGTTGTGCCCAAGGGTTCAGGGGCATTGTTGTTATTCCTTTTTCCGGGGTGAGACGTTATGTTCCAGTTCCGGAAGTGATGGCTAATGCACAGATTCAGATCAAGCAAGGTAACACACTTCAGTTGGATTCATTCCTGCTGGAGATGGTGACACTCGGCTATGAACGTGTGGAGCGCGTTGAATCTCGCGGACAGATGAGTGTACGTGGAGGTATTATTGACTTCTATCCAATGACTTCATCGATTGCGTATCGGGTGGAGTTATTTGACGACGAAATTGATTCCATTCGCACATTCGATCCTGCAGATCAGCGTTCCATTGAGCGGATAGAGGAAATCACGGTTTTGCCATGTAAAGAATTGATTGCTGATCGGGAGCGAATGGAGAAGGCAGCGGATACAGCAGCACTTCTGCTTGAACAGCAACTGGAGAAAATGACAGACCGTCAGGCAAAGCTACGGCTTCGGGAAGAGATGCATCGGGAGATCGAGCTGCTTCGCCAGCATGTATATTTTTCGGAAATGTACAAATATATCTCCCCTCTGTACCCGGAAAAGAAAACAATCTATGACTATATGCCGGAAGATACCATTCTGGTGCTGGATGAGCCGGCGCGACTGTCCGAAACGTCGAAACAGCTGGATCGGGATGAGTCCGAATGGAATCTGCACCTGATACAAAATGGTAAAACCCTGCCCGAGTTGTCGTTATCAGCCGATGGGGATGAACTGCTCTATGAGCGTCCATTCCAGACGATCTTTATGTCGATCTTTTTACGTCAGGTCCCTCATACCCAGCCGCAGAACATTCTGAACTTTATTAGCCGGGGGATGCAGGATTTCCACGGGCAGATGAACGTGCTGAAGGCGGAGATGGAACGCTGGCAGAAAGCCGGAGTTAAGGTGTTGATGTTAGCTAACGGTGAAGAGCGCATGAATCGGATGCGTCGGGTATTACAGGATTACGACATTCCAGAGCCGGAGCTGCTGAATGGTAATTTGCAGACGGGATTCGAGATGCCTTCTATTCATCTGGCAGTGGTTACCGAAGGAGAAATGTTCTCACAGAAGCAGCGTAAAGCCCGTAAGCCGATTCGGAACATTGACAATGCGGAACGCATCAAATCCTACAGCGAGCTGAAGGTAGGCGATTATGTCGTTCACCAGAATCACGGGATTGGTAAATACCTCGGGATTGGAACGTTAGAAGTCGCTGGTATTCACAAAGATTACATGCACATTCTGTATGCAGGCGGCGACAAGTTATCTGTTCCAATTGAACAGATTGATCTGATCCAAAAGTATGTAGGATCTGAAGAGAAAGAGCCTAAAATATACAAACTGGGTGGAAATGAATGGACACGGGTAAAAAATAAAGTCCGTTCTTCTGTTCAGGATATTGCCGACGATCTGATCAAGCTATATGCAGAACGTCAGACATCCAAAGGATATGGATTCGACAAGGATTCAGCAGAACAGCAGGAATTTGAGGATATGTTCCCTTATGATGAGACACGAGATCAGATGCGTGCAATTGAGGAAATTAAAAAGGATATGGAACAAAACCGTCCAATGGACCGTTTATTATGTGGAGACGTTGGATACGGTAAAACTGAAGTAGCCATTCGGGCTGCATTTAAAGCAGCAATTGAAGGGAAACAGGTGGCAGTGCTTGTTCCAACAACGATTTTGGCTCAACAGCACTATGAAACGTTCCGTGAGCGCTTCTCCGGTTATCCGTTCAATATTCATGTTCTTAGTCGGTTCCGCTCTCGTAAGGAGCAGAATGAGACGGCGAAAGGGATTAAATCGGGTACTGTCGATATTGTGATCGGTACGCACCGTTTGCTGTCGCAGGACTTGGTATTTAAGGACCTCGGACTGCTGATTGTGGATGAGGAACAACGTTTTGGCGTCACACACAAGGAGAAGTTAAAGAAACTTAAAACCAATGTGGACGTGTTAACTCTTACAGCAACACCAATTCCGCGTACATTACACATGTCTATGCTAGGTGTACGTGATCTATCTGTTATTGAGACGCCGCCGGAGAATCGGTTCCCGGTTCAGACCTATGTGGTGGAGCATAGTCATGCCCTTGTCCGGGAAGCGATTGAGCGCGAGCTGGCCCGTGGTGGTCAGGTCTATTATCTTTACAACCGGGTGCAAGGTATTCAGGAGATGGCTGCGGAAATTTCGGATCTGGTACCTGAAGCCAAAGTTGGTGTAGGACATGGTCAGATGACCGAAACGGAGCTGGAGAAAACAATCCTCGACTTTCTGGACGGAGAGTATGACGTATTGGTGAGCACAAGTATCATTGAGACGGGTGTGGACATTCCGAATGTAAATACACTAATTGTACATGATGCGGATAAAATGGGTCTTTCTCAGCTGTATCAGCTTCGTGGACGGGTAGGACGGTCTAACCGAATTGCCTATGCTTATTTCACATACCAACGGGACAAAGTGCTTACAGAGGTAGCCGAGAAGCGCCTACAGTCTATTAAGGAATTCACCGAACTGGGTTCAGGCTTCAAAATTGCGATGCGTGACTTGTCCATTCGTGGTGCGGGGAACCTGCTCGGAGCAGAGCAGCACGGCTTTATCGCTTCGGTCGGATTCGATCTGTACTCGCAGATGCTCGCTGAGGAGATCAACAAACGTAAGGTCACGATGCTTGGAGAAGAGTCTGTTCCTTCCGACCAATGGAATACAACACTTGACCTTAGTATCGATGCCTATTTGCCATCGGATTATATTTACGACAGTATTCAAAAAATTGAGATCTATAAAAAGGTAGCTGTTATTGCCTCTTTCGAAGATGCGATGGAACTCGAAGACGAGTTGGTTGACCGTTTCGGTGATCTGCCGGAGGCTGTAACGAATCTGATGGCGGTAGCTCGTCTTAAAGTATATGGCAAGATTTACGGAATTGAGTCTATTACGCAGCGTGGCGATGACCTTGTGGTGAAGTTCTATGAAGGGCGAGAGCATGCCTTTGAGCTTTCGAAAATCGCACACATTGGAAATCAGTTCGAAAGACGTGTACAATTTGAACAAGGACCCCATATGCTGATTCATGTCAAAGGCAAGGGTCTTGGGGATAAGCAACTGATGGAACTGGTAGAAAAGTTTCTGGAGTCCATGAAGACTGCTTTTAAATCAAAGGGGGAACTTAAAGATGTTAGCAAAGTATAAAAAAGTGGGAAAAGTGCTGTCCATAGGGTTGGTTGCAGTACTGTCCCTCTCCTTGCTTGCCGCATGTGGCAAGAAGGAAGAAACCAAAGCGCCGGAGTCCAAGGATAACAGTGCTGTTGTAGCTACTTATGAGGGTGGTACGATTACAGCCAATGAATTCGACCTGGAACAACGTGTCATGAAGTTTCTCTCTCCTCAATATGCAGAGCTGATGGAAATGGATGAAATTAAAGAAACTTTGTTGAAGCAAGAAATTGCTTATAAGTATCTGAGCGATAAGGCGAGTGAAGAAGCAAAAACGGCTGGTGCTAAAACAGCTGCAGAGCAATTTGACAATTTGAAAGCTCAAGTGAAGGAAGACCAGTGGAAGGAAATGCTGGAGAAACAAAATCTCACAGATCAAAACATTAAAGACTACATGACTCGCATCATGACGGTGATCAAAGATAAAGAAACTGGTGTGACAGAAGATGCCATGAAGGCAGAGTATGAGAAAAATAAAGATCAGTATACAACAGCATCTGTACGTCACGTACTGATCAACTTTGTAGACCCTAAAACAGAAAAAGAACGTAAGAAAGAAGATGCTTTGAAACTTGCAAAAGAAGTAAAAGCGAAACTGGACGGCGGAGCTGACTTTGCTGAAATTGCCAAAAAGTACTCTGAAGATCCAGGGTCTGCTGACAAAGGTGGACTTTATGAAAATACGCCAGTTGGAACTTGGGTAGAAGCATTCAAGGAAGCGGCAAAAACATTGCCACTGAACAAAATTAGTGATCCGGTTGAAACAGAGTACGGCTACCACGTGATGAAAGTGGAAGCACGTACAGAAGCAGACTACTCCAAATTGGCAGCAGAGCAGAAAGACGCGTTAAAAAGCCAGCTGGCTTCAGGTGAAATCGATGCCTTTATGCAAAATGATCTGGACAAGCTGATTAAAGAAATTAATCTTCCTAAGACGGATAAGAAAGAGGAAGGTACAACAGAGGGTACAACGGGTTCGGGTACTGAAGGTACGAAAACCGATGAAACTAAAGCTGACTCCAGTACAGATACGAAAACAGATGAAGGTACAACTGGAACAGACAAAGATGCAAATGCAGAAGAGGGTACAAGCAGTAAGTAATAACTTGATTCAAAAGTCTGACGAAGCACGGGGAGAACTACGGTTCTTTCTGCTGCTTCGTTTTTGCGTTTATGGAGCAACATATGGAAGAGGATTATTTTTTAGGATAAGTTCATCAACGATATTCTGCAAAACATGTATAAGGATATGGGAACAGATGAATACTATGGTCAAGAAATCACACTAAACGTTCTGGGACTTTCCTCTACCCATTAAGGAACAGTAGTTGAAAAATCTTCTCGAGAAAGTGGGGCAACATGTAAATGAAAGCTACTGGTATTGTCCGCCGTATAGATGACCTGGGTCGTGTGGTCATTCCAAAAGAAATCCGTCGTACGTTACGTATTCGTGAGGGAGATCCACTTGAAATCTTTGTAGATCGGGATGGAGAGGTCATTCTTAAAAAATATTCGCCCATTGGTGAGCTTGGCGATTTTGCTAAAGAATATGCTGAATCCCTGTATGAAAGTACAGGCCACGTGACGATGATTTCAGATCGGGACACGATTATAACGGTGGCAGGCGGGTCCAAGAAAGAATATTTGGACAAGCAGGTTGGCAGCCTTGTGGAGAGTTGTATGGAAAATCGTAAGACGATTATGGAAGCAACCAGTGGTACTTATGAGCTTAGCAAAGATCATGACGAGACGTTATCCTCTTTTGTTATCGCACCTATTATTGCTGGTGGTGATCCCATCGGAACCGTGATCCTGTTCAATAAGGATGATTCCGTGAAGATGTCTCAGATGGAAACCAAAATGGCTGAGACGGCAGCGGGATTCCTCGGCAAACAAATGGAACAATAATAGCAGACGGACTCCTGTTAGCCTGAACCGGGCAGACGGGAGTTTTTGCTTTTTACATATAAGTTGAACTAAAGGTATTTACACAAGTACTCCGATGACAGAATAACCTTCCAATCGCTGTTATCCCCAGATTTTTTGGATTCCCTTTTTTAAAAGGGAAAATCCGGTGATAAAGGCGAGCGCTCCGCTTTTTCAGGTTTTTTCTGTCCTCTCCGTTAAAGTGTAAAAAATTATTCCAAATTATATAGGGTGGGGTAGATAGGAAGAGGTGTTGATCAAAGGATGTTCGTGTGTGTGTCTTCTGGCAGGTATAATAGCTAAGGGAGTGTTATACTTCGTTTGAATGCCAGGATCACATGGGAGGAACCAAGAACATTATGAAACAGCCATCATCAGGCACAAGGTTGCTGCAAGGTGCGTTTATTCTAGGGCTTGCCGCCATTATCTCCAAAATCATTGGTGCTTTTCAAAAGATTCCACTCCAGAATCTAGGGGGAGACGGTGTTTTTGGTATCTACAACACGGTCTATCCGTTATATATGCTTATTATTACACTGGCTGCAGCAGGTTTGCCGTTAGCCGTATCCAAATTTGTAGCAGAACAGAATGCCCTTGGCAGACCAGACGAGAGCCGTAGAATTATACGATTATCTTCGATGCTGCTGGGAGGCTTGGGAATGGTTACCGCAATACTGATGTACGTAAGTGCACCATGGGTTGCAGCTCTGATCGGTAACCAACATGTGATCCCTTCTATTCATGCTGCCTCATTAGCTTTGTTATGTGTACCGCTGATGACAGGGTTGCGCGGATATTTTCAGGGGATGCAGCAGATGGTACCTACAGCCGTCTCTCAGGTAGTTGAACAGACTGTTCGGGTCACTGTCATGATTGTGGTGTTATTGTGGCTGATTGGCCAAGATGCTTCACTTGAGATGATTGCCGCAGGGGCAATGTTAGGCTCGGTCGCAGGAGGTTGTGCGGGGCTGGTGGTGATGCTGGGGTTCGTCTACCGACATCGGCGACAAGAGCGGGCAGATCATTGGTCAGAGGAAGGAGCATTGTTTAGGAATTTAGAGCATTCCCAGGATATGAGTCAGACCACTCAAACCTCGGATGTCTCCCGAGATAGTGGAAGCCGGCATATGGCGATAACTGGAGAGGACATCAACAAGGTTATCCCAGTGGAGGGTGTGCAAGCTCGGAAGACTAAACGCACTAACGCAGAGTGGATACGTACTTTATTGATCTATGCCGTTCCGGTTTGTTTGGGATCGCTAGCCGTACCTCTGATGAATCTGGTCGATACCTTTACGGTGCCGCGTCTGTTAAGCGGTGAAGGTCTAGATGAGGTTCAAACGATGGTATCCTTCGGTATATACAACCGTGGATTGCCGCTGGTACAGCTGGTGACGATGCTTGCCACGTCACTATCGGTGCTCTTTATTCCGGCGATGGCCGAAGCACGACTCAAGGGCGGGCCAGAAGCCGTCAGACAGCAGGCGGGCATGGCGCTGCGCTGGTTCTGGCTGATCGGTCTGGCAGCTTCCGCAGGTCTTGCGGTGCTGGCAGATCCGATTAACCGCATGCTGTACGGGGATGCCGCAGGCACCGAAGCTTTGCGGTACATGGCGCTGACGGCAGCGGGCAGCACCGTCAGCATCATCGCGGCGGCGCTGTTGCAAGGCCTCGGCGCCGTACGCGCTCCCGCGTTCAGCATGCTGGCCGCCGCAGGCGTCAAGGTGCTGCTGAACGTCATGCTTGTGCCAGCGCTGGGCATCAGCGGCGCGGCCATTGCAGGTGCAGCCGCCTATATGCTGGCGGCTGGCCTGAATGTGGCGCTGCTGGCGCGGCTCACCGCCATGCGCCCTGCTCCTGGCGCCGTCCTGGCGAAGCCGGCGCTAGTGATCGCCGCCATGAGCCTGGCGGCGCTAGGCATGGCCTGGGCCGCCGAAGTCATACTCGGCGGCTTGGGCATCGCAGCCACGCAGCGGCTGGCTGCGATGGGCATGAGCCTGCTGGGCATGGCCGCAGGCGGAGCCGTGTTTGTGCTGACGGCGGCCCGGATTGGGCTGCTGACCGCCACAGAGCTGGCGGCCTTGCCCAAACTGGGGCCACGCCTGGCCAAGCTGCTGCGCAGACTGCGTGTACTGCGCTAGCCCAAACTTATGTTGCTAGCTACTGAATGAAGCAGCTGCAGAACATGCCTGTTTTGCTATTACAACCGAAGCAATTATTGAATATCGACAGATTCTGGTATAATACGTTTAATTATTGAGTGCCATCCTGTTCAGTTTAGACGAGAGATGCTTATAGCTATTGATATGCCAATTCTGGTATACCAATTGCGTAGACAGCCCGGAAGGGCAGGATGGTTCGGATGGAGGTTTAAGCACAATGAGTGCAGCTTTGACAGTGGTTGGTCTAGGATCTGGTGATGCAGATCAACTGACTTTGGGCATTATTAAAAAAATGAAAAACGCGTCTACCTTGTATGTACGTACATTGGATCATCCGGCGCTGAACGATCTACAGCAGGAGGGGCTGGAGATGACGTCGTTTGACAGCATCTATGAAGAAAAATCCTCCTTCCCCGAGGTTTATGATGAGATTGCAAAACAACTGATTGAGGCTGCTCGAAGTGGGGCTTCAGATACTGAGATTGTCTATGCTGTACCAGGCCATCCAATGGTTGCCGAAGCGAGTGTACGTCTTTTGAAAGAACAATGTCCAGAACAAGGCATTTCCCTACGTATCATGGGTGGAGAGAGTTTCCTGGATGAAGCTTTTATTCGGCTTGGCTTTGACCCTATTGAAGGTTTTCAATTACTGGATGCCAGCAGTCTGAGTCCAGAACTTGTACAACCGCAACTACATACGTTAATTGGACAAGTCTATGATGGCTTTACCGCTTCGGACGTGAAGTTATGTCTAATGGAGGTATACCCCGACGATTATCCAGTGGTTGTGGGTCATGCACTTGGCGTGCAAGGTCAAGAAGTCATTCATAAGGTGCCGCTACATGAGCTGGATCGGACCCCTGGTTATGGCAACCTGTCCCTGATCTATGTGCCGAAAAATACAGATGATGCACTGCGTCGCCGTTCCTTCGCACGTTTGCACGAGATTGTAAACATTCTCCGCAGCCCAGGTGGCTGCCCGTGGGATCAAGAGCAGACGCATCAGTCGATTCGCAAAAATCTGATTGAAGAGACTTATGAAGTAATTGAGACCATCGACGAGGATGACCCGGATCATATGAAAGAAGAGTTGGGTGATCTGTTGCTGCAGATTATGCTGCATGCTCAGATGGAAGAAGAGGTCGGTACGTTTAACGTGTATGACGTCATTGAAGGGTTGAATGACAAGCTGATCTTCCGTCATCCGCATGTATTTGGCGATAATCAGGCTGAAGATGCGACTGAAGCCTTGCAAAACTGGGAACAGATGAAAGCAGAGGAGAAAAAGCGTAAAGGTCAGGACATGCATAAGGCTTCTGTGCTGGATGGCATTCCGCGTGATCTGCCTGCACTGATGAAAGGATACAAGCTCCAGAAAAAAGCAGCCAAAGTCGGCTTCGATTGGGATGATGTAGAGGGCGTCTTTGACAAGATCGAAGAGGAACTGGCCGAACTGAAAGAAGCGGTGCAGCAGGGACATGATGATGAAGCCCGTAAGCTGGAACTTGGTGATGTGTTATTTGCCACAGCGAACGTAGCTCGTTTCATTGGCACGGACCCCGAGGAGGCTCTTGCTGCTACAAACCGCAAGTTTGTTGCTAGGTTTCAGTATATTGAGGATCGGCTTCGTGAACGAGGTAAAACACCTGCGGACAGCACGGTGGAAGAGATGGAGCAGTTCTGGCAACAGGCGAAGAAAGCAGGGCTCTAGTTTTAATATTTTGTAAATGTAACCAAAACTTTCATTCCATCAGGCTGGGCAGTGTGTTATGATGGGCGAACATGTGTTCATGCTATTTTTGGGATATGATGTTTAACCTGACATTATTTCGGGTACTGGACTTAAACAAATCTCTGCCATGCAGTGATAAAAGCTAAAAAAGTCCCAGCACAAGGCAGGAATTTAGCATACAAGCCAGAATACATGTGTAGTAACCATGCGAGAAATGACTTGGTTTAGGCAAGGTCATCAAGGCTCGCAGATACTTTTTTTTCAAATTGGGAGGCTTTTAAACATGAACAAAACAGACCTGATTAACAACATTTCTAACAAAAGCGGTTTGACAAAGAAAGATGTCGAGTCCGTATTGAATGGCTTTTTAGGAGAAATTACGGATGCACTTGCCAGCGGTGACAAAGTACAATTGATCGGCTTCGGCACTTTTGAGACCCGCAAACGTTCTGGACGTACAGGACGTAACCCGCAAACAGGGAATGAGATTGTGATTCCTGAGTCCATTGTTCCTGCATTTAAAGCAGGTAACAAACTTAAAGAAGCAGTAAAATAATGCGTCTTGATAAATTCCTGAAAGTATCTCGGCTGATCAAACGCCGTACGGTAGCCAAGGACATCTCTGAACAGGGACGTGTTCTGGTGAATGGACGGGAAGCCAAACCTAGCGCTTCTGTCAAAGTAGGAGATGAGCTTACTGTTCAATTTGGTCAAAAGCTGGTCACCGTGAAGGTGGAACGTCTTGCTGAGAGTACAAAGAAGGAGGAGGCGAGTAGCCTCTACACCTTGGTTAAGGAAGAGCCGATCGCCAAGGATAACGGGATAGACTGGTAACAGTCCACCTGATACATTGAAATGCCTTTTATGTTATGGAATTAAAACGTCCTTCCGAATGCGGAAGGGCGTTTTTCGTTATGTCCCAGAAGGAAATGAATAGATTCGTAAGGTGATGGTTCTAATCTCGTTCCCTCATCCATAAGCTAGGTACTAAAGAAGGAGGGGTACATGCCATGGTTGAGCACGGAAAGGCAAAACAGCATCATCTGAACATGCAGAATCGGAAGCTGCTTGATCTGACAGGGGTCTCCAATGTGGAGAGCTTTGACAGTGAGGAATTTTTGCTTCAGACCGAACTTGGGCATCTGACCATCCGGGGGCACAATTTACATATCAAAAACTTGAGCCTGGAGGAAGGTCTCTTATCTATTGAGGGCACGATTAGTTCGCTTCAATATCTGGACCCCGGTTCCCAGTCCAAAAATAGTAAAGGCCTGTTTGGCAAGATGTTCCGATGATTCTTGATGCACAGTGGATCACACTGGCCTGGATGATGTTATCGGGAATTGTGATGGGCGTAGCTTACGACAGTTACCGGGTACTGTCCGGACAGCTGCAATTCCCGAAGTGGAGCATCCATTCACTTGATTTGTTGTACTGGATCGCTTCCGCGTTGTTCGTTTTTCGGATGTTGTATGCCGGAAATCACGGACAGCTGCGGTTTTATGTCTTTTTGGGGCTGATTATCGGAGTTTGCTTCTATTTTTGGCTTTTAAGTGTTACAACTCAGCATTTTGTGGTAATGTTAATTAAACTCGCAAGAACACTCATCCAGTGGTGTGGACATATCCTTAACATCTTGATTGTTGTGCCGATTAAGGGAATATATAAAATGGTTCGCGTATTATTCGGTTTTATCCTTGCGATACTAATATTCCTTGGTAAGCTGGTGGTGCAATGTTTAACGCCTTTCGGTAAATTGTTCTGCTGGATGTTCAGGCCGCTCCTGAGTTATTGGGTGACGCCTCAGTGGATGATCCGAGTGGGTACAAAGATTGCAGTGATATGGAAACGCTGGTTTCAAGGAGGTCCGAGGAATGAGTAGAACACCTGTGGGCAAACAGAAGGGCCAAGTTAATCAGGGAAAGTCTGCCGGTGCACGAAGGCGCCTGATGCTTTGGCTCACATTTGTAGTTGTTTTTGCAATCTGGTCAGGATATACGTTCCTTGTTCAGAATGCACAAATATCGGACAAGAGTTCTTATTTGGCCAAACAGCAAGGCTCTAAGCAGGAGACACAACAACAACTAGAGCAGCTGAAGTATGAAGTCAGTCGGTTAAAGGACCCTGAGTACATAGGTCAGCTGGCACGAAAAAAGGGATATTATCTGCCTGAGGAAACACCAATTCAGGTTGAAGAGTCAGGAAACTAATGGTATTCCGTCTTTCACTGCTAAAGCAAGGTATGCTCTCCAGATATATTTTGGAGATGAACCGAAAAAAATAGGCTTTCCAATAGGCCAGTGCTCAGTTGACCTTGGTTTGTGGCATAAGGTATAATCACAAGTAGCACAGCATGATTTGGGTATTTAAAAAATCGGGTTGTATATTTTTAAGGGAGGATCATTTTATTCTATGGCAATTGAAGTGGGCACCAAGTTAGAGGGCAAGGTGACAGGAATCACGCATTTTGGAGCATTTGTGGATCTGTCAGGAGGTGTCACGGGTCTCGTTCACATCTCGGAAATCGCCGACAATTACGTCAAAGATGTCAACGACCACCTGAAGCTGAATGACCAAGTTACAGTAAAGGTTATCAACGTTGACAAGGACGGCAAGATCGGACTTTCCATCAAACAGGCTGTTGACAAGCCGGTAGAGCAACAGACACAATCCAGACCACCAAGAGCTCCTAGACCGGAACGCAGTGGAGGAGATCGCGAACGATTCAGCGGTGGAGGCCCAAGTGGTGGCCAAGGTCGCGGTGGTGGTGGCGGATTTAACCGTGATCGCGGAGGCCGTTCTTTCAAGCCCGCAGCAGGCAAACCTTCATTTGAGGATAAAATGTCACGCTTCCTGAAAGACAGCGAAGAACGGATTTCTTCGCTCAAGAAGAATACAGAGGGCAAACGTGGTGGCCGTGGCGCTAAACGTGTGTGATCTGTTTCAACCTGACTTGAATATATAAGTAAAACCGTTAGCCAACTGGCTAACGGTTTTTTTGTGTTTCTTTTTTTATGGATATCCAATATATATTCCTATTTCGACGAAACACCATAGAGGAAGGGGTTTTTAGGTAAGTCACGACATGATCTCCTTATGAAATTATGCTGTCAAACGGAATCATAAGAACATTTGTCGCCTTCGATTTTTTACCGACAGGTTTCCGTGGCATTCCCCAGTTATTCTGCTCATATCATGACGACACCCACCTGATTCTCGTTCAAAATCAGACATCCTTATTTCGAGTAGAATGCTGAAAAGGGCATGAAACTACAATAAGGCCGAGGGTTTCGCACCATCGTGCCGAGCCGTTTCTTTTGTCGTAAATTTCTTGAAGCTCATCCAGCTATTCTGACAAACTATATCTTCTACTCTATCTATAATCAGAACCATCGAGAACGAAACACGAAATCTAATTAATCGAATGGGGTGCCTTGAGCATGATGGAAAAGTGGAATGTCCTTCAATTTCCGGGAATGAAAGCAGGTAAAGGAGGTGCTGCAGCCCGAGAGGAACTGTCAGTACGTCTGAAACAATGGCTCGGTTCCCGCAAGGCTGTCCAGGCGGTAGTATCTCGTAAGTGGGTATTGCTACTTACCTTTATGGGCTTTCTACTAGGGAAGGCGATGATCTTGAATGAGTTATCTCCTTTTGCTATCGCATACTTTGCTGTCATTGCTTTTATGCGCAGGGATTACATGATTCCGGTTGGAGGGGCACTACTCGCCGGAAGTCTGTTTGCTCCGTTCCCGGTTTCACTAATTGTGGCCTCCGAGATTGCCATCTTCTATTTATTATTCCGTGGGTTGGAATCTTATGACCGTGCTGAATTATCATATGCACCAATGATGGTGTTTACGACAACTTTTATGGTAAAACTATTCGCCGTTGTCATAGGTCCTTCGTTCAGCTGGTATGCGATGTTAATGCTAACGATGGATTCCGTTCTAAGTTTCGTGCTGACTCTGGTGTTCATTCAAGCGATACCGATTTTTACGTACCGCAAAAAAAAGTTCAACCTAAAGAACGAGGAGATCCTGTGCCTGATTATTTTGCTGGCATCCGTAATGACTGGAGCGGTGGGGTGGACTATTCAGTCTCTTTCAGTAGAGCATATGCTCTCACGTTATCTTATTCTAATCTTTGCTCTGGTGGGAGGAGCCCCCCTGGGTGCTTCGGTCGGTGTGATCACAGGTTTAATTCTGAGTCTGGCTGATATGTCCGCAGTATACCAGATGAGTCTGCTTGCTTTTGCAGGAATGTTAGCAGGTATGCTTCGTGAGGGGAAGCGTGCATCGGTTGCCCTGGGCATGCTGCTGGGTTCGTCCATTCTATCTATATATCTTGGTGGTCCGGGCGATGTGATGAATTCGCTGTGGGAAACATGTGCAGCCATTGTACTATTTATGTTAACACCGAAGAGTGTAGTTGATGCGATCTCTAAATATGTGCCAGGCACGCAGAATCATACTAAGTCACAACATGAATACGCCAAACGGATTCGGGATATTACTGCGGAACGAGTGACCCGATTTTCACAGGTATTTCGTCAGTTATCACGTAGCTTTGATCAGATGTCCGGTACGGGGGAGCCGATACATAAAGAAGGGGGCATGGATCATTTCATGAATGCAGTGGCTGAAGGGACCTGTGCGGGTTGCTTCAAGCGTACACAATGCTGGGATGCCAAGTTTATTCAAACCTACAGCTACATGACGGATGTAATGAGTACAATCGAGGCTAATCCGGAGATATCGGGTAAACAAATTCCCGTTGAGTGGAACAGAGTATGTGCCAAACCAGAAGAGGTTCTGGAAGTCATGCGGGCTCAATATGGTCTGCATCAGCACAATATGCAATGGAAACGCCAGATTATTGATAGCAGGCAGCTGGTTGCCGAACAATTATCCGGAGTATCTCAGGTGATGGAGGACCTGGCCAAAGAAATTCAACGCGAAAGTGAGGAGATGGTGCAACAAGAAGAACAGATTCGGGATGCGCTGGAGTCTCTTGGACTATCTATTCATTCTATTGAAATTATCAATCTGGAAGCGGGCAATGTAGAAATTGAGATTGTGCATGCGTATACCAGAGGGTTTGATGAATGCCGGAAAATGATCGCTCCGCTGATCTCTAATGTACTGGACGAGCATATCGCTGTATTGCATGAAACGATGACCGATCCTCGTCAGGGATTGGCAACCGTAACTTTTGGCTCGGCAAAGACATTTGAGGTGACCACAGGTGTAGCTGCTGCTGCCAAGGGAGGCGATGTGATGTCCGGCGATAGCTTCAGTACGGTAGAACTGGGTAATGGTACGTTTGCTGTTGCGCTTAGTGATGGAATGGGGAATGGAGAGCGGGCGCGTATGGAGAGCAGTGCAGCATTAAATATTCTGGAGCAACTTCTTCAGTCAGGCATGGATGAGAAATTAGCGATCAAATCTGTCAATTCCGTGCTGATGCTGCGCTCTCCAGAAGAGATGTATGCCACTGTCGATATGGCGCTGATCGATGAATATACAGCAGAAACAACCTTTATGAAAATTGGCTCGACCCCGAGCTTTATTAAACGTGGGCAGGAGGTTATTCCGGTTTCGGCAAGCAATCTGCCGATCGGCATAATTAAAGACATTGAGGTAGATCTGGTGACACTCCAGCTGCAGCCGGGTGATATTTTGATCATGATGACAGATGGTATCTATGATGCTCCAGGATATGCAGTTAATAAGGAATTGTGGATGAAACGCCTCATTCAGGAGATTGATACAGAAGATCCACAAGAACTGGCA
Source organism: Paenibacillus sp. JJ-100 (assembly GCF_948329825.1). GTDB lineage: Bacteria > Bacillota > Bacilli > Paenibacillales > Paenibacillaceae > Paenibacillus. The sequence continues at coordinate 26,304 of NZ_CAOJCM010000012.1, read as the reverse complement.
GACTGCCTACTTGAGAGCGTAATTCGGTACCAGCAGCAAGAGATTCTGGATGACATGACAGTCGTGGTTGGCAAAGTTGAACATTATCGTCCTGAATGGGCTACCTTACGTGTGCCAGGTATTAGCCGTATGGAACGTCCTCGTACCGTAAGTTGAAGACTAATTTCCGTCCAAATACTCCGTTTGAATTCTCTTCAATCTGGCAATGCTAGTCATAGAGTTGGAGAGTACGAATAACGGAGGGATATCGGATGAAACAAATTTTGCTCATCACCGATGGTTGTTCCAATGTGGGAGTGAGCCCGGTACTGGCAGCGGCAGAGGCACGGGAAGAGGGCATAACGGTTAATGTGGTAGGCGTAATTGATTACGGTACAATTGGCGAACTGGGAAGTAGAGAGATTGAGGATATTGCGAGAGCCGGGGGAGGCATTAGCCAGGTAGTAGGTACCCGACAGCTTGCTCATACGATGCAGATGATGACGAGGAAAACGGTGGTTCAGACGATTCAGCAAGCGGTTAATAGAGAGCTTACACAAATCTTGGGAACGAAGGGGACCAAGACGGTAACCGATCTGGAGCCTTCCCAGCGCTCACAGGTCGTGGAAGTCATTGATAACTTAACGGAGAATGCAGCTCTACAGGTCTCGCTACTAATTGATGTTAGTGCAAGTATGAAACCGAAGCTGGCAGCTGTAGAGGAAGGCATTCGAGATTTAATGTTAAGTTTGCAGGCTCGAGTCGGTAAGAGCCGGTTATCTGTATTTCATTTTCCAGGCCGCCACAGCGGGGAGGATGCAGTAATGGATATCGACTGGACCGATGATCCGGGGCGTGTTCGTGCCTTGTTCGGACGGTTGCAGACAAAGGGGGCAACGCCGACAGGTCCTGCAATTCAGAAGGTGATTGATTTTTACCGTTATGGTACACTGGAGGGACAGCAGGAAATAGAAGGGAACTATCGCATTGAAAGAGAAGGGATGCTCGGTGACAACGTTGTCTGATGCCTCTTTCCCGCCAGGAACTGTCATTACGGGGAAATGGAATCGAAGTCGTTATACGATTCGAAAGCTGCTGGGTAGAGGCGCCAACGGGGTTGTGTTCCTTGTCCAGCTTGGAGAGAATGGCAAACATTATGCGCTCAAAATGGGATTTGATCCCGTTGACTTGCAGTCTGAGATCAATGTGCTCAAATCGTTTCAATTACAGCGTAATCATGAAGCTCTTCGGCAGAGCGGCATTCCTTCCTATCTTAAAGATGTGGACGATTATGCCGTTCGCGACCGGGATATTCCTTTTTACGTGATGCGCTATGTTCGGGGTGAGGCTCTTCATCATTTCATTCGACGTCAGGGGACTGACTGGACTATGCTTATTGGAGCAAGACTGTTGCAAAGACTTGCCCAACTACATCGAGCAGGCTGGGTATTTGGAGATCTCAAACCTCAAAATGTACTCGTGTCCGATTATGGCCATGTCGAGCTGATCGATTACGGCGGAGTAACGTCCATCGGACGAAGTGTTAAACAGTTTACGGAGTGGTATGACCGTGGATTTTGGAATGCAGGCAGCCGTACCGCAGACGCTACATATGATGTGTTTGCCTTTGCACTGCTAATGATTCATATTCTGGAGGGGGACGCGCTGAAGTCTCTAGCTACAGACGGACTGCCGCAATTGCGGAATGTGAACCAACTTGTGCTTCTGGTCGAGAAAAGCGAAAGGCTGGGTCCTTTTCGTCAATGGATTATCAGGGCTCTTCGGGGGCAGTTTAAGGATGCAGATCATGCAGCGAAATTGTGGAAGGAATTGATGGCACGCCCCACACCGATGCGTCGCCGTTCCAGAAGCAATACGCCACGATGGTTGAAAAATGCATTTGCGCTATCGGTTATATTACTTATTGGTGCACTCATCTATGCACTTCGTTTTTAATGGATGAGCGTGCATATACATAACGCAAGGAATGAGGAGCAGGTATGGAAGCTTTACGCTGGGATACACTGGTCAATAACGTATTGGATGCAGCGGAAGAGCATCAGTTATGGGTTCCCGGAGATCGTATTGTCGTCGCTGTATCGGGCGGACCGGATTCGGTAGCTTTTTTGCATATCATGCATGAGATTAGCAAGAAGCATGTGCCGCTTGAATTAATCTGTGCCCATGTACATCACGGCTTTCGAAAGGAATCGGATGATGAGGCCCGTCAAATGATGGAAACGGCTCATCAGCTCGGTATTGCTTTTGAATGGACAAAGGTGGACATCCCTTCCTATATGAAGCAAACTGGCCAAGGACCTCAGGAGGCAGCGCGTAACCGGCGTTATGCATTTTTGCATGACGTGGCTGATCAGTACGGGGCGGCCAGTATCGCTCTGGCCCATCATGCGGATGACCAGGCAGAGACAGTTATGCTTCATTTGCTACGTGGAAGCGGCTTGGCGGGGCTGGCAGGAATGAAATTCAAACGTCGTGAAAAAAATGTGGAACTTATTCGTCCATGCCTTCGTATAAACAAGACGGACCTTGTAGAAGCTTGTAATACAAAAGGTTTTACTTACTTCCATGACAGGAGCAACGATCAACGTAAATATCGGCGTAATGCGATTCGATTGGATGTGCTCCCATTTTTGGGGCAATATAATGGACAACTCACGCCATCACTGAATCGACTTGCTGAAATTGTGGGTGATGAAGACGATTTCATGGAGCAGAGTACTCACGACACATACAGGTGTCTAGTGCAGGTGAACGGCGGAAGGCAAACCTTTAAGGTGCCTTCCTTCTTGGAGTTACATGTTGCTTTACAACGAAGGTTGATTAAACTAATATTGAATTATCTGCCTTTGGACAGTGATTTTGTCGACTTTACCCGTATTGAAACTATTCGGCGCAAAGTAATAGATACCGAGTTGACGACTTGGAGCCTGGATATAGGACAATCACTCGTTTGCACCCGGGAGTATGATCTGATCTCCTTCGGTCAACGGACAGGCGTAAAAGGTCAATCTTACGAGTATCGTCTTGCACAATGGAGCGGAACTTATGAGCTTTCACTCAACGAAATTGATCGGTATATCCGATTGATGTCGATGAGTCCCGAGAACTATCATGTACCGGAATCGGCGGAACAAGCCGCGTTTGATGCGGATGAGCTTCTGATGCCGTTGGTTGTACGTTCACGGTTACCTGGAGATACCATGAAAGTAATGGGATTAAACGGAAGCAAAAAGGTGAAAAATATTTTCATCGATGAGAAAATTCCCCCATCCGTCCGCTCACGTATTCCTGTGGTGTGTGATGGAGCAGGCAATATCATCTGGTTACCGGGTGTTCGACGGTCTGATGTGGCCCCTGTCAGGGAGAGTACTTCCACAATCCTGTACATGACTGTAGGCGACTCGGCGATTCAGGGGTAGTGGTTATGGTTCAGGTAAGGCTTTCATAGTATAACTTAGGAGGTTCGCACAGTTGCAGAACGACATTCAAGAAGTATTGATCAGTGAAGAGGAAATTCAGAGTAAAGTTAAGGAATTAGGTGCAATACTAAGTGCCGATTATGCTAACCGGAACCCTTTGGTCATTTGCGTGCTCAAAGGTGCGTTTATATTTATGGCTGATTTGGTTAAAAACATAACGGTACCGGTTGAGATGGATTTCATGGCCGTATCTAGTTATGGAGCATCAACTAAGTCATCCGGTGTTGTCAAAATCATTAAGGATCTGGATGTATCGGTTGAAGGACGTGAAGTTCTAATTGTCGAGGATATTATCGACAGTGGGCTTACCCTCAGCTACTTAATCGAGCTTTTGGAAAATCGCGGTGCTGAAACGGTACGTGTGGTTACACTGTTCGATAAGCCATCTGGACGCAAAGTGGAATTGGAAGCCCACTACACTGGCTTCGATATTCCTGATGCATTCATCGTTGGATATGGTTTGGATTATGCCGAACAATATAGGAACCTGCCTTATATCGGGATACTGAAACCGGAAATCTATACGAGCTGATATCCTGCCAGACCAAGCCGTGTGCTGTTTTTGGCATCTATTGAGAAGCCACGTCTGGCTATGTTAAAATAATTAAAGTGTCTCGAGAGGAGGTAGGGGATGAATCGGTTCATCCGGAATTCTGGTTTTTATTTGATTCTTTTTTTAGTTGTGGTGGGTTTAGTTAGATTTATCACAGATGGAAACGATGTTATAGAAAACCCTAGATATGATCAGTTTCGTGCTGAGGTTAAAGCTAACAATATTGCCGAAGTGACTGTTCAATTCAACGGTCAGACATATCTCGTGACCGGCCGATACAAACAAGCACCTGATGGGGCCAAATCAGAAAGTTTCTCAACGTATATTCCTCCTACGGATGAGGCAATCAGTGAACTTGTAGCTGCAAGTGAAGCTAACAAATTTGAATATCATCAGGAACCAATGAAAGGTGACAGCATCTGGTTGACACTGCTGACTTCCTTTATTCCTTTGATCATTATGTTCCTGCTGTTCTTCTTCCTGTTTAATCAGGCTCAAGGCGGCGGCGGTAAAGTAATGAACTTTGGTAAGAGCCGCGCTCGTCTCTACAATGAAGAGAAAAAGCGGGTTACATTTGAAGATGTTGCGGGTGCTGACGAGGAGAAACAAGAGCTGGTTGAAGTCGTAGACTTCCTCAAGGATCCTCGGAAGTTCGCAGCCGTTGGTGCACGTATTCCGAAGGGCGTATTGCTTGTAGGTCCTCCGGGTACAGGTAAAACATTGCTCGCTCGTGCTGTAGCTGGTGAAGCAGGTGTACCATTCTTCAGCATTTCCGGTTCCGACTTTGTCGAAATGTTTGTCGGTGTCGGTGCATCACGTGTCCGTGACTTGTTCGAAAATGCAAAGAAAAATGCGCCTTGTATCATCTTTATTGATGAGATTGATGCAGTGGGACGTCAGCGTGGTGCTGGTCTTGGCGGCGGTCACGATGAACGTGAACAAACCCTTAACCAGTTGCTCGTCGAAATGGACGGATTCGGTGCAAACGAAGGTATCATCATCGTTGCTGCAACGAACCGTGCAGATATTCTCGATCCGGCGTTGCTGCGTCCAGGACGTTTTGACCGTCAAATCACAGTGGATCGTCCAGACGTTAGAGGTCGTGAAGCTGTTCTGAAAGTACATTCACGTAACAAACCTCTCACAAAAGATGTGAAACTAGACATTATCGCGAAGCGTACAACAGGCTTCTCAGGTGCAGACTTAGAGAACTTGCTGAACGAAGCTGCCTTGCTTGCAGCACGTCGTAACCGCAAAGATATTTCTATGCGTGAAGTCGATGAGGCGATTGACCGAGTTATCGTTGGTACGGAGAAGAAAAGCCGTGTCATCAGTGATCGTGAGAAACGTATTGTTGCTTATCACGAAGCAGGCCATACCATTGTAGGATACTTCCTGGAACATGCTGATATGGTACATAAAGTGACCATCATTCCGCGCGGACGTGCGGGTGGATATGTAATCATGTTACCTAAAGAAGACCGTATGCTGGTTACCAAGCAAGAGTTGCTCGACAAAGTAACTGGACTCCTCGGAGGTCGTGTAGCTGAAGAATTGTTCATCGGAGAAATTGGTACTGGTGCATACAGTGACTTCCAGCAAGCGACAGGTATCGTGCGCAGCATGGTTATGGAATACGGTATGAGTGAGAAACTGGGCCCGATGCAATTCGGAAGTTCACAAGGACAGGTATTCCTTGGACGGGATATCGGTCATGAACAGAATTACTCGGATTCCATCGCATATGAGATTGACCAAGAGATGCAGCGGTTTATTAACGAATGTTATGAGAAGTGTAAAGCATTGCTGATCAAACATACGAGAGAGATGCATCTGATTGCCGAAACATTGCTTGAGGTGGAGACGTTGGAAATGGATCAGATCAAGCAGTTGATCGAAACAGGTTCCCTTACACCAAAAGCAGAAGGTGATAACTCTGGGGAAGGTACGCCAAATGAAGCCGGCGAACCAATCGTGGATAACATCGGAGATGTTCGCGTCCGTATCCAAGGCAAAGATGAAACATCTGAGCCACCGGCCGGAGATATTCCGAACGAAACAACGCCTGACCCGAATAAGGGCAGCAACGATCCAAATGATGGTGGTTCAAAGCCAACATCTTAATACGGCATAGTTCCGGTCATATACCGGAATGACGAGAAGAGAGCCCCTGTGGCTCTCTTTTTTTGTTATCAGTAAATAATTTAAGGGGAAACAGATAATCCAGAGCTAGACGGCGAACCGTAAAGTATATGGGGGATAAGGCCGCTTTTCTTGCTTTTTTTCAATTATTGACAGAGTCGTGAACGTTGTGTAAATTAGTTGTTAAACCGCTTGTGATTCGTTTCACCAGCGAATATAACGACTAGATATGCCCTATGAAACAGCGCATGGTGCTGTACCGATAAGGAGAGGATCACAGGTGGAAGCTCTGGCTTTAGAGCGCAAGGCTGAGATGAATCGTGAGTTGCGTGAGCGGCTGATGGAACTTAAGAAGGAACGCAATGCTATTATTCTGGCTCATTACTATCAACGTGACGAGGTGCAGGAAGTCGCAGATTTTCGTGGTGATTCATTCCTGCTCGCTCAGAAAGCTGCACAGACCGATGCAGAGGTTATCGTATTCTGTGGTGTTCATTTTATGGGTGAAAGCGCTAAAATTCTAGCTCCGAACAAAACCGTTCTCATTCCTGATGAACGCGCAGGCTGTCCGATGGCGGATATGGTGAACGTGGATGGCTTAAGGAAACTGAAGGCTCAGCATCCTCATGCCAAGGTCGTCACATATATTAATTCATCTGCTGAGATCAAAGCAGAAACGGATATTTGTTGTACATCTGCGAATGCTGTTCGCGTAATCCAGTCTGTAGATTCAGATGAAATTATATGGGTGCCAGATAAGAACTTGGGGCACTATGTGCAGCAACACACAGACAAGAAGATGATTATCTGGGAAGGTTACTGCAATACACATGACATGCTGACTGTAAAAGATGTGGTTGAGATGAAAGCCAAATATCCTAATGCTGAATTTGTGGTGCACCCCGAATGCCGTCCTGAAGTTGTGGAGATGGGTGACTTTGTAGGCAGTACTACAGCAATTTTGGAGTATTGCAAGAACTCAAAGACTAAAGAATTTATCGTGGGAACCGAGGATGGTACAGGATATCAACTTCGTCTCGATAGTCCAGATAAACAGTTTCATTTTGCAACAAAGTTTCTCGTATGTCCAAACATGAAAGTCAACAACCTGAAAAAGCTGGTTAAGTGTCTGGAAACGATGAAACCACAGATTTATGTTCCACCGGCTATTGCTGATCAAGCCAGAGAATCACTAGAGCGCATGTTACTGGTGAAGTAACATGCGTTACTCTTGCTCCGAAACAGGTGAATGGGATGATACCGCAATATATACATGATTTTGATCTCTCTGCGCTTCCTATGGTGGAGACTGAAGTGCTGGTAATTGGTTCGGGTATCGCAGGTCTTTTTACCGCTATTAAGGCTAGCGAAAAACATCATGTGCTAATGATTACGAAGAAGTCTTTGCTTGAGAGTAACACCAGATATGCGCAGGGGGGGATTGCGGCTGTTATCGCTGAAGATGATTCACCTGCCTATCATCTGCAAGATACTCTGGTTGCCGGAGCCGGCTTATGCCGTTCCGAGGCAGTAAAAGTACTGGTAAATGAAGGACCTGACGGTGTAAGAGAACTGATCCATCTAGGTACATTGTTTGACTTGGAGAACGGCGAGTTGGCGTTGACGCAGGAAGGTGCGCACAGCCATCGCCGTATTTTACATGCCAATGGAGATGCTACAGGGTACGAGATTGTAAGAGCGCTCGCTGTAAAGGTCCATGAACATCCTGGTATTGATGTATGGGATGAACATTTCGTCATTGATCTCATTACAGATGGCGGAGAATGTATCGGTGCGCTAGTTTTAAAAGAAGATGGTTCGAAAGTGTTTGTCAAAGCTAAGGCAACGGTGCTCTGTTCCGGTGGGGCGGGGCAACTATATCGTTATACGACGAACCCTGATGTAGCTACTGCAGACGGGGTGGCTATGGCATATCGAGCAGGCGCTATTGTTCGTGATATGGAATTTATTCAGTTTCATCCCACATCCTTATGTTATCCGGGAGCTCCACGTTTCCTGATCTCCGAAGCTGTACGTGGGGAGGGAGCATACCTTCGCAATGTGAAGGGTGAACGATTCATGGAAAAATATCATGCTCAGCTCGAGCTTGCACCTCGCGATATTGTAGCAAGGGCAATCGTCAGTGAGATGGAATTGACAAAAAGTACGTTTGTTTATCTCGATATTACCCATGAACATCCGGAGATGGTGAGAAGTCGTTTTCCTACCATTTATGAAACCTGTATGCGGTACGGCCTCGACATGACTACAGATTGGATTCCCGTCGCACCTGCAGCACACTATATGATGGGCGGAGTGAAGACTGACTTGAGTGGGGAGAGTAGCATCCCTCGGTTGTTCGCTTGCGGAGAGGTTTCCTCTACCGGTGTACACGGAGCGAATCGATTAGCTAGCAATTCATTATCTGAAGCGATAGTGTTTGGGCGGCGAATTGTGGAACGGATCCAGTCACTTCCGCCAATTCAGGAATCACTAGGGAGAGCTGTGAAATTGCCTAGTACAGATAAAATGAACATTAACGATGAGAAACAGCAGCATACCAAGCCAATATCAGAAAGACGTTTAAGTCTACAAAAGATGATGGTTCGGCAAGTGGGTCTGAGAAGGAATCGAATACATCTTCAGCAAGCGATGGATCAACTGCAGCATGAGTTAACTTTCTTTGATCAGAAGCCTACACAGCGGGAGGAACTGGAGTATGCCAACCTTCTGACTTGTGCGTGGCTGGTCACTAGCGGAGCGTTGCACCGTGAGGAAAGCCGAGGAGCCCACTACCGTGACGACTTCCCGGCACGTGACGATATAGCATGGCAGAAGCATAGTCTGCAGCAAAGAGAACAAGCGATTGTGGAGGAGTGGATGTCATGATACTGAACGGATACAATGAGGATCTTATGGAGATGATCAAAGGCTGGCTTCGTGAGGATGTAGGTGCAGGAGATGTCACAACGAATGTGACCATCCCGGCAAGTAGCAGATCCAAGGCAGTGATTCATGCCAAAGGCCATGGGATTATTGCAGGCATGTCCATTGCCGAGCTTGTTTTTCAAGTCGTAGATCCACAGCTTCGTTATACGGCAAAAGTAAATGATGGTGATGCAGTTACGCCCGGTACGATCCTGGCTGAAGTTGAAGGAAGTACGCATTCTCTCCTGACTGGAGAGCGTCTGGCACTTAATCTGTTACAGCGTATGTCCGGCATTGCGACGCGTACACGTTCCTACGTGGAGGCCCTTGAAGGATTGAAGACCAGACTTGTCGATACACGCAAAACAACACCAGGTCACCGATTGCTGGAAAAATACGCTGTACGTGTTGGTGGCGGTGCCAATCATCGGTTCGGCTTGTATGATGCTGTCATGATCAAAGACAATCATATTAAAGGTGCAGGCAGCATTACCGAAGCAGTGCAACGTGCGCGAGCGGTTATTCCGCATACGATGACGATTGAAGTAGAAACGGAAAGCCTGGCCCAAGTGCAGGAAGCCTTGCAAGCCGGGGCAGATATCATTATGCTGGATAACATGCAGCCTGATCGGATGCAAGAAGCAATCGCTCTGATTCGCCAGCAGGCTCCGCATGTGAAGGTGGAAGCATCCGGGAACGTATCTCTCCAAACCATCCGTGACATTGCGGAAACTGGTGTGGATGTAATTTCAGTTGGCAGGTTAACCTATTCCTTTGAGAGCATGGATATCAGCTTGGATTTAAACGAAAAGAAAGAGGGGTGAACCTCTTTGATTGTAGTGGTAGACGTGGGTAACAGTAATATCGTGCTCGGAGTATATCAGGGCCGTGAACTGTTACATCATTTCCGTCTGAGCACATCTCGGCAGTCTACAGTGGATGAATACGGCGTATTGATTTATAATTTATTTCATATGTCCGCGATCTCAGCTCGAGACATCGAGGGTGTAATCATTTCATCTGTGGTTCCGCCGCTGGTGAACGTCATCGAGATGATGTGCGAGAAATATATGGGCAAGAGACCAATGCTTGTTGGGCCGGGCATCAAGACGGGGCTAAATCTGCGATACGAGAATCCGCGAGAAGTGGGAGCGGATCGGATCGTGAACGCCGTAGCAGCTTTGGAGAAATATGGCGGCCCCCTTGTAGTTGTTGATTTTGGTACAGCGACTACATTTGACTGTATTGATGAGAAAGGCCACTACTTGGGCGGCGCCATTGTACCGGGGATTCATATTGCTACCGAAGCTCTATATGAGCGGGCAGCCAAGTTGCCCCGGATTGAGCTAGAGAAGCCGAAGAAGGTTATTGGACGCAATACGGTGCATGCCATGCAGTCAGGAATTATCTATGGTTATGCCGGGCAAGTGGACGGCATCGTAGAACGAATCCGCAAAGAGATGGGGGCCGAGCCTATGGTCGTTGCCACAGGAGGTCTTGCTGCACTGATTGCTGAAGAGACCCGGAGCATTGAGAAGGTAGATCCACTGCTTACGCTTGAGGGACTGCGTGTCATCTACGAGCGAAATCGGGAAAGGTAGATATACAAAGGGCGGCGTACAGCAGGCTGGGATTGCAGCTTATATGTTAAGCCGTTTTTTTCTGTTAAGGAACATAATTACAAGCCAAAGGAGGCTGAATGACTTGGAAAACAACAACAAACATGACCGGTTGATCCGTGGTACAGCAATGAATGGGAAGGTACGGGCATTTGCTGTTCAAACAACAGAACTGGTGGAAGAGCTACGAAGACGACATGACACGTTTCCCACGGCTACAGCAGCTATGGGGCGTACGGTAACAACAGCAGCCATTATGGGTGCAATGCTCAAAGGTGAAGAGAAACTGACGATCCAAGTGAATGGTGATGGCCCGATCGGACAGATTGTAGCTGACGCTAATGCTAAAGGTGAGGTGCGGGGCTACGTTACCCATCCACATGTGCATCTGCCAAGTAATCGCTTTGGGAAGTTAGATGTGGCTGGAGCGGTAGGCACAGAAGGATTCATTAACATTACCAAAGATTTGGGACTGAAAGAGCCTTATCGTGGTAGCATACCGATTATCTCTGGAGAACTCGGCGAAGACTTTACGTACTACTTTGCCCAGTCGGAACAAACGCCTTCTGCGGTTGGGGTAGGTGTTCTGGTTGATACGGATAACTCGGTTATCGTTTCGGGCGGTTTCATTATTCAGCTGTTGCCAGGTCTAACAGACCCTGAAATTACAGAAATTGAAAATGCCATTGGTGCCTTGCCTCCAGTTACAACCTTGTTGAACGAGGGTTTGGAGCTTGAGGAATTGCTGCGTCGTCTCCTTCCAGATGTACGAGTTATGGGTGAACTGGATATTCACTTTAATTGTAATTGTTCACGTGAACGTCTTGAAAAAACATTGATCAGTCTTGGACAGTCCGAGCTGGAGCAGTTGATTGAAGAGGAAGGACAGGCTGAAGTAGTCTGCCAATTCTGTAATGAGGCGTATGATTTTAACAAAGAGCAGCTAGAAGCCATCCTAGAACAAGCCAAGAACTGATCAAAGCGGGGACGGGATGCGGTATGACCAGACAGGAAAAAGGGTTGTGGACAGCGGTTGTTATTTTGACACTTGGTGTATTAGTCATGGGTACAGTTATGGCGATGCAGGTGATGAATCAGGGCAAGGACGAAGCGGAGAAGTCTCATGATGCCAATCAGGAAGAAGGAAATGCTGTTGCCACGATAAACGGAGAAGTGATTACAGACAAAGCTTGGACGGATGCCCTAAAGCAACGTTACGGCAGTGAGATGCTGCTGCAAATGCTAAATCGAAAAGCAGTATATGCTGAAGCAATCCAACGGAATTTAGTAGTCACTCCCCAAGAGATCGCAAGGGAAATGGCTAAGGCAATGAATGGATATGATTCAGAGAAGTCTTATTATGATGCTATGAAGTCTGAGCTCGGCCTGTCGAAGGAGGATCTCGAACTGGAAGCGGGATACCGTCTATTGCTTGAAAAGATTGCTACCGCAGGTATACAGGTTAAGGATGATGATATCCAACAATATTGGGTAGATCATCGAGAAGACTACATCACACCTGAGAAATATGACCTGTCCATGATTATAGTAAAGGAAAAGTCCGAATCCGATGATTTACTCGCAGCACTGAGAAACGGGAAAGATTTTGAAGAGACGGCTCGTGTGGAATCAGAGGATACGTATTCTCGAGATGCTGGAGGTAGACTGGGCTGGATTGAGCAAAATGATCCGTTTCTACCTCAATCCATCTTGCAGCTGGCTGCCAATATGCAAATCGGTGATATCGCCGGGCCAGTAGAGGTGGAGAGCGGCTATGCAATTCTCAGACTGAATGACAAAGCCGAACGGCAGGAGCTGTCGGCCAAAGAAGTACATGAAGAGATTCGTATGGAGCTGGCATTAAATCAGGCTGATCCTCTACCGCAGGTCGAACAGATGCTACGAGATAAATACGAGGCTGTGATCATCTCTGAAATTCCTGCTTCCTGAGTTGATGAAAAACGAGTATCCTGCCTTATAAGAGCTGCATCTTGATAAAAATACTTTGTCTACGGTCTCAGGACCTAAGGCAAAGTATTTTTTTGAATACTCATATTGACAATGGCGTGTAAGGTTGTTAATATGGAAATAATCAAATACCTACTCGTTTACTCGGATATAAAATTTAAGATAAGAACTTCATCTATTATAGGACTCAATGTCATAAGAAACTTTCGGAAAAATCGGCGCTACCTATACCTGTATGCAAGGTCCTTTATGCAGAAAGGGACAGCTTATCACCGGATTTCCGCAGTTCTTCATAAAACATCCAGAGGATTTTCAGCACATACCGTATATGGCTAAGAAGAAGCAAGTATTTTTCATCCCACTAAGGAGGGCATTCATATGGCTAAAGTAGTTAATAACGTAACTGAACTCATCGGGGGTACTCCGCTGGTACGTCTGAACAATATCGTACCCGAAGGCAGTGCAGAAATATTTGTGAAGCTGGAATATCAGAACCCGGGATCAAGTGTTAAAGATCGTATCGCGATTAGCATTGTTGAAGAAGCGGAAAAAGAAGGCAAGCTGAAACCAGGTGGTACGATTATTGAAGCTACAAGCGGTAACACAGGAATCGGTCTGGCGATGGTTGCTGCTGCTAAAGGCTACAAGGCCGTTGTTGTAATGCCTGAAACGATGAGCTTGGAGCGTCGCAATCTGCTTCGTGCTTATGGTGCTGAATTGGTACTCACACCTGGAGCAGAGGGAATGAACGGTGCAGTTAAAAAAGCAGAAGAGCTGTTAAAAGAAAACCCAACGTACTTCATGGCTGAGCAATTCAAAAATAAAGCAAACGTGAAAATTCACCGCGAAACGACAGGTCCTGAAATCGTTGAAGCGATCCAGTCTGTAGGTGGTACACTTGATGCGTTTGTTGCAGGTATTGGTACTGGTGGAACGATCACAGGAACGGGTGAAGTGTTGAAAGAAGCATTCCCTGGAATCAAAATTGTGGCAGTAGAGCCAGCCGCATCTCCAATTCTAGCGGGTGGTAAACCAGGCCCTCACAAAATTCAGGGAATTGGTGCGAACTTTATTCCTGAGATTTTGGATCAAGAAGTTTATGACGAGATCATTCACATCGAGAATGATGATGCGTTTGAAACAGCCCGGACAGTTGCGAAAGAAGAAGGTATCCTTTCCGGTATTTCATCTGGTGCAGCGATTCGTGCAGGTCTTCAGGTTGCAAAACAGCTGGGTAAAGGTAAACGTGTCGTAGTTATCGTACCAAGTAATGGTGAACGTTATCTGAGCACGCCGTTATATAATTTCGAGGCATAATAACACCGTTACAACTAACGGTTAATGTCACAAGATCTCATGAGAATATGTTCTTGTGTCCTCTAATCATGTATGATCCTTCCTGCCCTGACGGGTAGGGAGGATTTTTTGTGTAACGCTTTTAAAAGCAACGTTGCTTTAGTATACTATCAAACAAAAAGAAATATATAGGTTGAATCCTCTGTACATAGCTTGTTCCTTCACTTGGAACGTTTGTGTTAATGATACATTTTCAACTTATATAACGACATAGGAAAGGGCGGCAGGCCAATGACACACCTGATGACAACATACGCCGACTGGGAAGTGTGGGCTAGGCAAGGTTGGACCATGTTGCCTTATATAATAAAGTCAGATGGAGCACCGTATCATGGCGGATTACCGTTGACTTGGGAAGCTGCATGGCAGCATGCATCTCCTAATGCCATCATACTGGAGAACGGGAAAGGTGGAAGGTATACGTTCCTCGGATTAAATCCGGTGTCCATTGTTTCCGGCAAAGGGCAGGAAGCAACAATCTTTGACGTGCACCAAGGGACAACAGGAACAGATCGGGGCAAGCCGCTGGAAGTATTAAAAAGATGGACAGCACCTTACCGAGCACCCAAGATTGATGGAGCACCAGATTTTGCAGGCGGTTGTGCCGGATATCTGAGCTATGACGTCGCCAGATCGTTGGAGAGACTACCATTGATTGCCGAAGACAACCCTGCTCTCCCCGATTACTGGTGGATGCGATTTGATGAACTTTGGGCGTACGATCATGAGCAGCAGGCACTTTTCTGTATGGTGCATCTGGAAATCAACTCTGAACAGCAAGAACAGACCGATCTGCGTAGTCTCTATGCTACAGCGGAGAAACGTGCAGCTGCCATGCAGCAACGATGGCTTCATATGATGGGGTTTGCTCAGGCTGAGGAGCAGCAACAGGCACTGGAACTCCGTCAAAGGCAGGTTCATCTTGCACTGCGTAAAGAAGAATCTGAACGGGAAACGGAGGGATGGCAGACATCCTTCCCACAAGAGGATTTTGAACAAGCTGTGCGTAAGGTGCAGGAATATATCCGACAAGGCGATGTGTTTCAGGTTAATCTATCCCTCAGACATGAGAAGCAGCTGCAATCCAGCGGCGAGCATATCTATGAATGGTTGCGAATGGTGAACCCTTCACCTTATATGGGGATGCTTCGCAGTCCCGAATTTCAACTGGTCAGTGGATCACCTGAATTGCTTGTCAAAGTGGAGAACGGAAAAGTCAGTGCGCGTCCTATTGCCGGAACGAGAAGAAGAGGGCGCGATGAGGCAGAGGATCAGGCGATGGCAGAGGAATTGCTTGGTAGTGAGAAGGAGCGAGCCGAACATATTATGCTGGTAGACCTGGAACGTAATGATATCGGGCGAATTGCTGCCTATGGGTCAGTTCATGTGCCGGAATTGATGACTATTGAGAAATATTCCCATGTAATGCATCTGGTTTCGCAGGTAGAAGGTAAACTTGCCGAAGGATTGACCGTATTTGATGTCATTGCTGCAACGTTCCCGGGTGGGACGATAACGGGGGCTCCGAAAGTGCGCACCATGGAAATTATTGAAGAGCTTGAGCCGGTTCGTCGAGGGCCGTACACAGGGTCTATTGGATGGATAGATTTCAGTGGCAATATGGAATTGAATATCGTCATTCGAACACTTGCTATCAAGGACGGAACGGGTTATGTTCAGGCAGGAGCTGGCATCGTTATTGATTCAGATCCATATCGTGAGTACAGAGAGTGCCACAATAAAGCCAGAGCAATGATGAGAGCTGTGAATTACAGTGAACGGGCTGAAACCGAATTGGGACAGTCATCAAAAGCGAACACGAATTGAGCAAGCGCAGTCCGAACGGAACGAAGCAATTAATTTAATATAAAAATGGCATCTGCCGCAGTCTGCGGTAGAAGATGAGAAGGAGCGGACATATGATTCTGGTTATCGACAATTACGATTCCTTTACCTATAACCTAGTTCAATATCTGGGTGAATTGGGGGAAACGGTGGAAGTTCGCCGTAATGACGAAATTGATCTGGCAGGCATTGAAGCGCTGGCACCGGATCATATTCTGATCTCTCCAGGCCCGTGCACGCCGAATGAGGCGGGAATTAGTCTGGCGGTTATTGATCATTTTAAAGGCAGTATTCCGATCTTTGGCGTATGCCTCGGCCATCAGGCAATTGGACAGGCATTTGGCGGCAATGTTATTCGCGCAGATCGTATGATGCATGGCAAAACGTCCGAAATGCTTCACACGGGCACATCTGTGTTTGCGGGTTTACCTTCTCCATTCACGGCAACCCGTTATCATTCGTTGATCGTGGAGCGTAGTAGCCTGCCGGATTGTTTAGAGATTACAGCAGAGACGGCTGAAGGAGAGATTATGGGTCTTCGCCATAAAGAGTATGCGATTGAAGGGGTACAGTTCCACCCGGAATCCATTATTACAGATCACGGTCATCAGATACTTCGCAATTTCCTTTCACAACAAAAGGCGACTGTATAACATGCAATATGCCGCGATGAACGGAAAGTTGGTTCAGCTGGCATCAGCCGTGGTTCCTGTGACGGATCACGGCTTTTTGTACGGGATTGGGTTGTTTGAGACCTTTCGTACATATCAGGGGGTGCCTTATCTTCTGGAACGACATTTAGAGCGTATGGCTGCTGGCTGTGCGGAGCTAGGTATTCCGTTTGAGGTGACAGCCACTGAAGTCACAGACTGGATATCTCGTCTAATGCGGGCAAACAATCTTGAGGATGCCTATGTGCGGTATACGATATCTGCTGGTGAAGCGCCGTTTGGATTACCTTCGGGGGATTACACAGACCCAACTCATATCGTATTAGCAAAAGCACTGCCAGAACCATCTCCCACTCTATATGAGAGAGGTAAAGTACTTCAGCAGCTATCTACACCTCGCAATACGCCGGAGAGCCACACCAGATTCAAGTCGCTTCATTACATGAACAGCATATTAGCCAAACGTGAATTAAATAGATATATTCAGCATGACCATCGGTTGCAAGGAGCAGAGGGATTACAAATTACGCGAGAAGGTTATATTGCAGAAGGGATTGTCAGTAACGTATTTTGGGTGCGTGAACAGGTCCTCTATACCCCTTCATTGTCTACTGGAATTCTGCCGGGCATTACTAGAGCTGTAGTGATGGAGATTGCTGCCGATCAAGGTATTTCCTGCCGAGAGGTGGAATCGCCATGGAGGGATCTGGAGCAGGCTGATGAAATCTTCCTGACCGGTTCAGTGGCTGAGTTGGTCCCGGTGACGAAACTATACGATTTAGATGGTAACGAAGTTAAAATCAGCAACGGATTTATTGGCCCGGTTACCGCAGTGTTGCTGCGTATGTACCGGGAGAAAGCGGGGTATACTTCATGACACTTACACCAGTCATTTACGAACGGAAATATGAATGGGGTCCAGCTTCAATAACCCTGGGAACCCGTACTCAGATTATGGGTATCCTGAATGTAACACCTGATTCGTTCTCAGACGGGGGACGATACAATAATGTGGAACGTGCTGTAGCTCATGCCAAACAGATGATAGAAGACGGTGCCGATCTGATTGATATCGGTGGAGAATCCACCCGTCCAGGTTCACAGGTAATCAGTGTGGATGAAGAGCTTCAGCGGATTATTCCGGTGATTGAAGCCCTGCATGCAGAGGCGCCACATATTCCAATATCAGTCGATACCTATAAGGCCGAGGTTGCCCGTCAAGCGATTCAGGCTGGCGCTCATATCATCAATGATGTATGGGGGGCCAAAGGCGATCCTGAGATGGCACGTACTGCAGCCGATCTGGGCTGTCCGATTATTCTGATGCATAATAGGCAGGCACGGGATTACACCGATTATCTGAATGATGTGGTGCATGATGTGCAGGAAAGTATCGAACGGGCACTTGCAGCTGGCGTACACGAGAAGCAAATAATACTAGACCCGGGAATCGGTTTCGTGAAAGACCTTTCTGAGAACCTGCAATTGATGTCATCTCTGGGTATACTGGGTGAACTCGGTTATCCGGTACTGCTCGCCACATCCCGCAAACGATTTATCCAACATACGTTGGATGTTGGCGCGGATGATGCAATCGAAGGCACAGCCGCGACAGTGGCATTTGGCATTGCCCAAGGCTGCCAGATGGTACGAGTCCATGATGTGAAACCGATTCGGCGGACGGCAGACATGTGTGATGCGATGTTGTATCGTTCTCCAGGCTTGCGGAGAAGATCTTAATGAGGGGGGCTCTAGGCCCTTCCATAAGATAGCGAAGCGTTTTGATATAGAAAGTTAGGGTATTGCAAGCAATCATCGCTCAACTTAATTCGATATTTAAATAGAAAGCAGGCGAAATAGATGGATAGAATGGTGCTGCATCGCATGGAGTATTACGGATACCATGGTGTGTTTGAAGAAGAGCGGAAGCTCGGTCAGCGTTTTTACATCGATTTGGAGATTGATATGGATCTGAGTGAGGCTGGGCGTAATGATGACCTGACCCAAACGATTAATTATGCGGAGATTCATGAGCTGGTAAAACAGATCGTTGAGAATACTTCATTCCAGTTAATTGAAGCTTTGGGTGAACATATTGCATCTTCTCTATTAGACACTTATACTATTATCAATGCATTGACAGTCAAGGTGACGAAGCCACATCCGCCATTTGATATTCATTTCGGAGGCGTAACAGTAGAGCTTCGCCGCTCAAGAAAGTGAGAACCGATCATGATTGCACATTCGACCTCTGAATCCTCAGAGGCTTATATTGCTTTGGGGGCTAATTTGGGTGACCGTGGGCAGACGCTGCTCGAGGCGGTTACGCTGCTAGATGCACACCCTTACATTTCTGTCCTGCGCTGTTCCGCGTTATATGAGACAGAGCCGGTGGGGTATGTGGATCAGCCTTCATTTTTGAATATGGCTATAGCTGTCCGTACAAGTCTAACACCGGAGCATCTGCTTACGGAGTTACTGAGTGTAGAGAACCAGCTTGGGCGCGTCCGCGATATTCGCTGGGGTCCGCGTACGGTGGACCTGGACCTGCTATGGATGCAAGGTGAGACACGAGACACGGAGTTGCTTCAACTGCCGCATCCCCGTATGGGAGAGCGTGCTTTTGTACTGGTGCCACTGTCGGACATCGTACCGCAGGATGAGGCATCGGGCTTGCATACCTTTGTACACGCATCGTTGTCTGTACTGGATGGAAAGGAAGGAATACAGCGTTGGAAAACATGCAATTGGCCAATCGAATCCGGGCATTCCGGAAGCTCAAAGGCTTGACCCAACATGAACTTGCAAACGAGACAGGTATTTCCTTAGCTATTCTAGGAACGATTGAACGGGGAAACCGGAGGGTTACACCGCTGGAACTAAGTAAAATTGCCGATGTACTCGCGGTTAGTATAGAGGAATTACAGGGTCAATAAGCAAGAGCTGAACGACTACATCTCAAATTAATAAACATGACACGAATAAACAGAGTTAGACTAGTTCTTGAATAACAAACACATGAAGTGCTCTCTTGCATCGAAAAAGGGGTGAGACAGTAAGTATGCTTAAGATTGGCAATATTGAAATGAAGAATCAGGTCGTGCTTGCACCGATGGCTGGTGTATGCAACCCCGCTTTCCGCTTGATTGCTAAAGAGTTTGGTACAGGTCTTGTCTGTGCCGAGATGGTGAGTGGCAAGGCCATTGTGCATGGTAACCAGCGGACACGCGAGATGTTATTCGTAGATGAGCGTGAGAAACCACTCAGTTTGCAGATCTGGGGTGGAGACCGCGAATCCCTTGTCGAGGCGGCCAGAATCGTGGATCAAGAAACGAATGCAGATATTATCGACATTAATATGGGATGCCCTGTGCCGAAGGTGACGAAGTGTGATGCAGGTGCGCGCTGGCTTCTGGACCCGAACAAAATCTATGAGATGGTATCTGCCGTTGTGGATGCCGTCGAGAAACCGGTAACTGTTAAAATGCGGATTGGTTGGGATAACGAACATATCTATGTAGTGGAAAATGCTCTGGCGGTAGAGTGCGCAGGGGGAAGTGCTGTCAGTGTACACGGCCGAACCAGAGAACAACTCTATACCGGTACAGCGGATTGGTCACATATTAAAAACGTCAAGGAAGCCGTCTCTATCCCTGTGATTGGTAACGGTGACGTATCTTCACCAGAAGATGCCCGCCGTATGCTAGATGAAACGGGCTGTGACGGTGTGATGATTGGGCGGGCTGCCCTGGGGAATCCGTGGATGCTCTATCGTACGATCCAATATCTGAGCTCAGGCGAATTGCTCCCTGATCCGGATGCCGAGGAGAAGATTCGTGTAGCTGTCCTCCATATGGATCGACTGATTGCACTCAAAAATGAAACGATCGCTATTCGCGAAATGCGCAAGCATCTGGCTTGGTATCTGAAGGGGCTGAAAGGATCAGCGCGGGTCAAAGACGTTATTATGGAAGGAACCAAACGGGACGAAATGGTGGAGATTCTGGAGAGCTTTGTGGCCCAGTTGAAAATCGGGGGGAATCTCGAGTCGGAACCGGTTATTACCGGGAATGCCTCTTAATTGAGGAGGGCGGATATAAAACGTTTACAGCCAAGGGTGGCGTAACATTGACTTTTCGAGACCGTTCCCCTATAATTTCTCAGTATAAATTCGCCATGTGGTTTATTAAGTATTCGTGCATCAGGAGGAATATTCTATTTCTCTGGAGAACTTCATATAGTTTTGAAGATGTATGCGGGCGGAGTTCTGTCATCAGCACTAATTCCGTTGCCGTACAATCAAATTATTCCCATGACAGGAGAATCGGTTGAAATGAGCGACAAGGAAGTTATCCTTACACCAGAAGGACTCAAAAAGCTGGAGGAAGAACTGGAAACACTGAAATCAGTGAAGCGCCGCGAAGTGGCTGAACGGATCAAAGTAGCCATCGGCTACGGTGATATCAGTGAGAACTCCGAATATGAAGATGCGAAAAATGAGCAAGCTTTTATTGAAGGACGTATCATTACGCTGGAGAAAATGCTTCGTAACGCACGCATCATCAACAGCGATGAGATTGATACCGATGCTGTAAGCGTGGGTGCTACGGTTATCGTCGAAGATTTGGAATTTGGTGACATTACTGAATATACAATTGTAGGTACGGCCGAATCCAATCCACTTCAGAACAAAATTTCGAATGAGAGTCCTGTGGGTAAAGCCATTTTGGGCAAGAAAAAGGGTACAGTGGTTGATGTAAATGTGCCTGCTGGCGTAATTCAATATAAAATTGTAGATATTAAAAAGCTGTAGTAACGAAGCAGTCAGGCGCACTAGACAAAAGCTTCCTTAAAGGGAGCTTTTTTTCAACATAAAGGACAAGCGTCCTGCCAGACTGCAATGCAAATAAGGAGATGAATACAGATCATGACGGATGAAGTCTTGAATCAGGAAACCGAACTTAGCGAGCTGTTACAGATTCGCCGCGACAAATTGGACGAGCTCCGCAGCTTGGGAATCGACCCTTTTGGCCAAAAATATGTACGTACCGAGGAAGCCGGCTCTATTCTGAAGAAGTATGAAGAACTGACTAAGGAAGAGCTGGAAGAGAAGCACATCGAAGTCAGTATTGCCGGACGGATTATGGCGAAGCGGGGAATGGGTAAAGCAAGCTTTGCACATATTCAGGACCTGAGCGGCAGAATCCAGATCTATGTTCGTCAGGATAGCGTACCAGAGGACAAGTTTACAGCATTTAGTTTACTTGATCTTGGAGATATCGTTGGGGTAACCGGCGTTGTTTTCAAAACCAAAACAGGCGAGACTTCCGTTAAAGTCCAAGACTTGGAAGTGCTGTCCAAATCACTTTATCCACTGCCGGATAAATATCATGGTCTGACTGATGTTGAACTGCGTTATCGTCAGCGTTATGTGGATCTGATCATGAACCCTGATGTGCAGCAGACCTTCATTATGCGTTCCAAAATCATCCAATCCATGCGCCGTTATCTGGACTCCCATGGCTATCTGGAAGTGGAGACACCAACACTGCATGCGATTGCAGGTGGTGCAGCGGCACGTCCATTCATTACACATCACAATGCGCTTGATATGGAATTGTACATGCGGATTGCGATTGAACTTCACTTGAAACGTCTAATTGTTGGCGGTTTGGAAAAAGTATATGAGATTGGCCGTGTATACCGGAACGAAGGTATGTCTACACGTCATAATCCGGAGTTTACAATGATTGAGTTGTATGAGGCTTACGCGGATTACAAGGATATCATGGCTTTGACTGAGAACCTGGTAGCTCACATTGCACAGGAAGTACTCGGTACACAAGTGATTCAATACGGAGATCATGAAGTAGATCTAACGCCGCAATGGCGCCGTGTTACGATGGTGGATGCGGTTAAGGAAGTTGTAGGTGTAGACTTCTCTGTACAGATGACGGACGAAGAAGCACACAACTTGGCGAAAGAGCATAATGTAAAAGTGGAACCACATATGACATTTGGTCATATTCTAAATGCTTTCTTTGAAGAGTTTGTTGAAGAAACCTTGATTCAGCCAACATTCATTATGGGACATCCGCTTGAAATCTCGCCACTGGCGAAGAAAAGCGACGTAGATCCACGTTTTACGGATCGCTTCGAGTTGTTTATCGTTGGTCGTGAGCATGCCAATGCCTTCACCGAGCTGAATGATCCAATTGATCAGCGTCAGCGTTTTGAAGCACAGATGTTGGAGAAAGAGCATGGTAATGACGAGGCGCATGAAATGGATGACGACTTCATTCGTGCACTTGAATACGGTATGCCGCCAACAGGTGGTCTAGGGATTGGTATTGATCGTCTGATTATGTTGCTTACCAATTCGCCTTCCATCCGTGATGTACTGCTCTTCCCGCACATGCGTCCACGTACACAAGAGTAAATAAGGAACGAACATTCGTTCATCATAGAAGAGGAACCTGCCACGTGCTTCAAGCTGGGGCAAGTTCCTCTTTGGGTTTACATAGACAATATAACGGAATGCTGTAGAGTGTCATTGCTTAAATTTTAATTTGTTAAGAGAGGTGCCCTTCATGAAGTTCAGGCTTCATATTGCCAGGTTCATATCTCCCCCGTTGATATTGGTTGGTGGTTTCTTGCTGATCATCTCCGTTGGTACGGTCTTGTTAATGCTGCCGTTGGCCAATCAGAGTGGTACACACCTAGCCTTTATTGATGCTTTATTTACAGCTACTTCTGCGGCATGTGTAACTGGACTGGTTGTGGTGGATGTAGGGACAACCTTTAATCATTTTGGTCAGATTGTCATCATGATTCTTATGCAGCTTGGCGGACTAGGTTTCATGACCATGGCTACATTGTTTGCGCTCGTGCTGGGTAAACGTATCTCTCTTAAGGACAGACTGCTGCTAAAGGAAGCCATCAATGCAGACAGTATGGAGGGGATTGTGCGGATTATCCGCAAGGTATTGATTTTTTCGTTTACGATTGAAGGTGTAGCTGCGGTTATATTGGCTTTGCGCTGGGCGACCGAGATGCCATTCATGCAGGCCGTATACTATGGTGTTTTTCATGCCGTATCTTTGTTTAATAACGGTGGATTTGATCTGTTTGGCAACAGTTTCCAATATTATACGGGGGACTGGATCTTTAACATTACGGCTTCGATCCTTGTCGTATCGGGCGGACTTGGCTTTGTTGTTCTGAATGATCTATTCGAATACCGCAAACGCCGCCGTCTATCGTTGCAGTCCAAACTGGTGCTGTCTGTGTCAGGTGCGCTGATTGGTATAGGGGCAGTGGTGTTGTTTATTTTCGAATTCACGAACAGTCATACGTTAGGATCGCTTACTTGGAGTGAGAAAATATATGCTTCATTTTTCCAGTCTGTCTCTACACGCTCCTCCGGAACGAGTACCATCGATATTACAGAGATGCGGCAGGCAACTCAATTTTTCTTTATTTTACTTATGTTCATCGGTGCTTCTCCGGGATCAACAGGTGGTGGGATCAAAACGACCACGTTCCTGATTATGATCGGGGCTGTGTATGCAATGATTCGAGGAAACAAAGATATAGTCTTTTTCCGTCATCGTGTTCCTAAAGAGTTACTTATGAGAGCTTTGACGATTATTATGGTTACTCTCAGTATCTTCATGATTGTGGTGATGCTATTGCTTACGACAGAGGATGCCCCCTTCCTCTCACTTATGTTTGAAGCTGCATCAGCTGTCGGTACGGTAGGGCTATCGGTGGGGGTAACGCATGAAATGACCTATTGGGGCAAACTTATCATTACCTTCACCATGTTTGTTGGCCGGATCGGACCGCTAACGATTGCTTATGCACTTCGTCCCCGTAAAGAGAAGAAGCTTTATCGCCACCCGGAAGGCCGTATTATTATTGGATAAAACAAAAACGCAGTCATTGCATGGAATGCCCCTGATCTGAAATGGGATATACATGAAATGGACTGCGTTTTTTCTGTTTGAAATGACATATTGTATATGAGTTGTGTCAGCATTAGTACATGAGTTACATATGCAGTTACTTATGTTGCGCATTATACACATAGAGAGGTCAGATGCAACATAAGGATTTCCTCCATAAGATCACCACTCATCTGGTCTGGTCTAAGAACGGCATGAATCGATAAGCCATCAACAAGAGCATAGAGCCTCTCAATCTCAACTTCCTGGTTCAAATCTGATTGGAAAATGTTGAGTTGCACCATAGAGATGATGACCATTTCAACAGCTCGTCTAATGTCGTTATAGACTCTATCAGCCAATTCTTTAAATAAAGGGTCCGTTTTGGATTTGGCAGTAAAAGCGTACCACACCTCCATTTCAGCCATTTTCTCATCCGTATTTGGCATGAATTCAAGCAGTAATTGTTTCATATGTTCCATCGGTGGCCCATCAAAGGACATATTTTGAATTCGTGCAGTTACTCGTTCTGATACTAGATTCATTGCAAATAACAGCAGCTCTGATTGAGTGGAAAAGTAATGGCGCATGGAACCGACCGAGATTCCAGCCTCTTCAGCGATATTTCGAACAGAGGCTTGTTCCATGCCATTTCTTCGAATAACACGCCAGGCAGCCTCGGCCACGAGCACGCGCTGTTTATCATGATCTACAATTTTAGGCATGTCCCTATTATATCATTATTGATTATTATAATACAAATGTGTTAAATTAATTGTAATACATATGTACTATATAAAAAGGGAGGGAAAGTTATGATTGCGTATTTTATTATCGCGTGTGAAATTGCTTTCTGGGTATTTGTTGCAGCAGGACTCAGTGTTCGATATATGTTAGGCAACAAACGATTAGGGATGGCTTTACTGGTAGCTACACCGATCATCGATGTACTATTGCTTATTGCCACTGTAATTGATCTTCATAGCGGGGCTACAGCTAGTATGGTTCATGGCATCGCGGCCATCTATATTGGCGTAAGTATTGCATTTGGTCATCAGATGATTGCTTGGGCAGACCGCTATTTCCAATACTGGTTCAAAGCTGGGGAGAATCCAAAGAAGTCTAAACCTTATGGGAGAGAACATGCAAGAAACGAGCGTAAAGGCTGGATTAGGCATCTCTTGGCTTGGAGTATAGGTAGTGCGCTTCTGTATATCATGATCTGGTGGATTGGTGATCCAGCACGTACAGAGGTGTTTTCAGGTTTGATAAGAGTGTGGGCTTTGGTGTTGGGTATTGATTTTCTAATTAGCTTTAGTTATAGTTTGTGGCCGAAACGAGAGCCTGCAAAATAGTAGTGTTACAGATGGAGATATAGCAACGGAGAGACTAACTTTTAGGTAAGGCCACTGGGCTGGGCATCATAAGTCTAAACCTGTAATATGGGCTTACAAGAGAATTAGGATAAATATGAATTAAATATATAATGAAAAAACACTTGTGTTTATATTATGTACATGGTATATTCTAATTCCGGCCAAGAAAACACAGTTACATCGTGTGGCTAGCAAGCGAATGAGTAAAGGCTTCGAAAGAAGCTTAGAAAAAAAGCTTGCAAAGTTGGTTCGGAAGTGATATGATATAAGAGTTACTGAATGAATGATCATCAGTGACCGAAAAGTTTGATCTTTGAAAACTGAACAACGAGTGAGTACTGATCTTGCTTGCAAGATCAACAATGAGATTTTTAATCTCGTCAGATTCAAAATGAGCTAATCGCTCTTTTCAATACTTTAT
>NZ_CAOJCM010000011.1 GCF_948329825.1 Paenibacillus sp. JJ-100 | reverse complement strand
TGCCCGTTTGGTGGCGATGGCGGAGGGGTTCCACACGTACCCATCCCGAACACGACCGTTAAGCCCTCTAGCGCCGATGGTACTTGGACCGCAGGGTCCTGGGAGAGTAGGAAGCCGCCAAACAAAGCAAGGCACACTTGATGATATCAGGTGTGTCTTTTTGCATTGTTAATTAAAAATATCCAAGTAAATTACCATGATTAAACAGGAGTGTAATGCGAAGGAGATCAGAAACCAATAGGATGCTTACTTTCCATTTGGGATGATAACATTTAAAATAAGATGTAGGCCTTTTAACATCAACAGAACCGAATATAACGGAGGCTCAATATAATTACAGAGAAAAGGACGTGGAGCGATATGGACGTTACTGTACAAAAAAAGAAAAAAGAAGAGATTTTACAGGCTTTTCAGTTCCGCCATGCCACGAAGCTATTTGATGCATCACGCAAAATTACAGAAGAAGATTTTGCTTTCATACTTGAAACAGGCCGCTTGTCTCCAAGTTCCATTGGATTCGAGCCTTGGAAGTTTCTCATTGTACAAAATCCGGAGTTCCGTCAGCGCCTGTCCGAGGTGTCGTCTGGTGCACAACGGCAGTTAGCCACTGCAAGTCATTTTATTGTGATCTTGGCACGCACAGATGCCAGCTACAATTCTCCCTATGCGGAGTACATGCTGAAAGAGGTTCAGGGCATGCCAGAAGATGTCTTTAAGCTGACAAGTGCAGCATACGGCAATTTTCAGAATAACCAGGGTTTACTCCAAAACGCTAAAACTTTATTCGACTGGGCATCTAAACAGACCTACATTGCCCTCGGCAATATGATGACCGCAGCGGCTCAGATTGGCATCGATTCGTGTCCTATTGAGGGGTACAACTATGAAGAGGTACATCGCATTCTGGAAGAAGCAGGACTGCTGGAGGACGGTGCATGGGATGTATCGGTGATGGCTGCGTTTGGTTATCGTGCAGAGGAGCCACACCGGGAGAAGTCACGCCAGTCTATTGAACAAATCACACACTGGATTAAATAATTCTTTAAGAGCTATATACTGTCCTTACAGTATATCTATCGGTTTGAAGTGATAGAAGTCCTACAATTCCTACAAGGGCTCCTTCATTTCGTTGTGAACCAGTATTAAAGGAACAGCAGATATGAAACCCTAAGCCGGCTCTTAATGAGTCGGTTTGTTCGTTTATGGCGTTTGGCAAAAGGACAGAAAGGGGGTATAATTAACCCATGGAACCTATACTTATTTTCAAAGCATTATCCAATGAGACGCGCAGGCAGATCCTGCTGTGGCTGAAAAACCCAGAGCAGCATTTCTCACCGCTTGAGTTATCTCAACATCCAGATGGCGGCAAGAGTGGCATTTGTGTGGGTACAATTCAAGTGAAGGCTGGACTGGCTCAGTCCGTAATCTCCAGCTATTTGTCAACGATGCTCAAGGCGGGGTTACTGCTCTCGGAGCGCAGAGGACAATGGACGTACTATCGTCGTAATGAAGAGACGATACAGGCATTCGCGGAGTACGTGCAGCACGAGTTGTAAGCCGGATGCCGGAACGGAAATCAGATGCAATACGCAGCAAGCAGGAGATTCCGTCCGGATGTGAACGGCTATATATACGCTTAAGCATGTGTGCATACATTCACTCTAGAGCTTCGTTATTCTGAGTGGATTCAGCGATAGCGTAGTAGTATAAGCTGTGTCTGATACGAAACCAAGTCAACTTTCGCTTATCTATATCTATATATCTGTATATACAAAAATATAATCTAAAGGGAGTATAAACGTATATGAATACTGAACAACAACATAAACAGCATATAAAAGACGTGAAATTGTCAGTGCTTGATCTTGCACCAGTCGTTGTGGGGTCAACCCCTGCGGAAGCACTTCGCAACAGCCTGGATCTGGCACAGCATGCAGAGCAGTGGGGGTATCATCGCTATTGGGTGGCTGAACACCACAATATGCCAGGTATCGCTTCATCCGCAACATCTGTTGTGATTGGGCACCTCGCAGGAGGGACCAAAACGATTCGCGTAGGTTCTGGTGGTATTATGCTGCCTAACCATGCACCGCTTGTCATAGCAGAGCAGTTTGGTACGTTGGAATCATTATACCCTGGTCGCATTGATCTAGGTCTGGGCCGTGCACCGGGCAGTGATCGACGTACATCCCTTGCGCTGCGTAAAGATCTGAATAGTGGCGAAGATTTCCCTGAGCTGTTATCAGAGCTGCGGGCATATTTCGATGCATCGGCGACATCATACCATGCACCCGTACGTGCTGTACCCGGCGAAGGGCTGAACATTCCAATCTATCTGCTGGGTTCCAGCGATTTTAGTGCACGCTTGGCAGGGCAGCTGGGATTACCGTTTGCTTTTGCGAGCCACTTCTCACCAGATTATATACGTATTGCTTTGGATACCTATCGTAACAGCTTCCAGCCATCGGAGAACCTGAAAGAGCCTTATGTGATTCTGGGTGTGAACGCTGTGGTGGCAGATACGGACGAAGAAGCTGCCTGGCTGGGAACAACGATGCAGCAGCAATTTCTGAATATCATCCGTGGTACGACAGGACTTGTGCAGCCACCAGCAGTGATGGATGGCAAATGGACCGAGCGCGAAGAAGCTGCTGTCGCTCAGACGCTCAAGGTGGCGGTTAACGGTTCGCCTGAGAAAGTACGCGAACAGCTTGAATCGTTCATCCGCCAGACACAAGCAGATGAACTTATTATTACGTCGATGATCTATGATCATCAAGCACGACTGCACTCGTATAAGTTAATCTCGCAGCTTGCGGGAAACCATTAATTTTTTGCTTGGCAGCAGGAGATCGTGAATAGAATCCAAGCTGCAGATCAACGGTTCGCCTCCAGAGGAGGTGAGCCGTTTTTGGCATGGGAATAATTTCAATGGGGCCAATTGGGGCATGGGGGTCGTTTTGGGGTAAAATGACTTTACTTGGCGAATTTGAAACGGTCAAACCGATCATACGTATAAATCGAGAGTGTTATACATATGTTGGCTTGTACAAGTTAATTGTAACTTTAAGCACAAAGAGTATTCTGTGGCTAGCAGCTCGATGTGCCTACAACATAATGGATATAAACAGTATGATGATCCATAAGAAAGGACGGAAGCCTATGGAGCAACCTGAGCACAAGTTGGAAAACCAAACACGAGTTTGGCCGGAGCGGTTCAAACGCTTCTTTTTGAATAACAAATTTGTACTGTTTCTATTAATTCTGCTGTTGGTTGGACTGAACATTATGGTATTGACCAAGGTATCGTTTGTGTTCCACCCATTGGCCGTGCTAATTAAAACGATTATACTCCCCATTATTCTATCGGGCATACTCTATTACCTTCTGAATCCGCTTGTGGATGTGATGGAACGATGGAAAATCAAGCGAGGCTGGGGCATTCTGATTCTATATCTCGCTATCGGTGGAGTTTTAACGGTGGTGGTGCTTGCAGTCATTCCAGTGTTACGTCATCAGATCATGGGGCTAATCGACAATTTCCCTACCTATAGTGAAACCGTGAGGGATCAATTCGAGGAACTGACAGGCAGTCAGTTGTTCAGCCAGGTGCAGGAGACCGTCAACATGAACTGGCAGGACTGGTGGGGGACCATCTCCGAGAAGGCAACAGAGATTCTTAACTCCACGTGGACCAAGCTGGGCGGGTTCCTTGGTGCATTTACCGAGACGGTGTTATCGATTGTAACGGTGCCATTTATTCTGTTCTATCTGCTCAAAGACGGCAAGAAGCTTCCCGAGAAGATTTTATCCTTTTTGCCAATCAAAAGCCGTACTGGTGCAATGCATGTGTTGCATGATATCAATCACCAGATCAGTTCATTCATCCGTGGACAGATTATCGTCAGCATGTGTATCGGGGTACTGCTCTACATCGGGTATATGATCATCGGTCTGGACTACGCATTGATTCTTGCGATCATTGCTTCCTTTACGAGTGTGGTTCCATATCTGGGACCTGCAATTGCTATTACACCTGCTTTGATTGTGGCTCTGGTCACTTCGCCAATTATGCTGCTGAAGATGATCGCCGTGTGGACTGCAGTGCAGTTAATTGAAGGTAAATTCATCTCACCACAGATTATGGGCAAAACGCTCAAGATTCATCCGATTACGATTATATTTGTCATTCTAACGTCAGGCAATTTGTTCGGGGTGGTGGGCATCCTGCTCGCAGTTCCGGGATACGCAGTACTCAAAGTGGTGGTGTCCCATATTTTCAATCTGTTTAAGGACAAATCCGGTCTGTATGATCCAAACAATAACAAGTTACTGTAGTTGTAAGTAAAATCGATTCATGTAAGTCTGATGTTTAAAACGGTTCCCTAAACACAACAAAACCCCCGCTCATCGGCATGGTGCCGAGAATCGGGGGTTTTGTTGATCTAAACAAGATGGCTCAAAGCCTAGCCGTGTTTAATATGTTGAAGCGTTTGGAGGAATATCTGCTCAATGTGAGCATCATCCAAAGAGTAATACACCGTCTTGCCTTCCTTACGCCGTTTCACAATCCGCATATTGCGCAACGATCGCAGCTGGTGGGAGATGGCTGACTGGCCCATGCCGAGCAGTACCGTTAGATCATGCACACATAATTCTTTCTGTAATAGTGCATCAATAATACGTAGACGTGTTGGGTCACTAAATGCTTTGAACCAATCCGCCATCTCGGAAGAGGTGTGCCGATCTATAAGTGAGGTGCGAATGGTAAGCACATCGGCTTCTGTGCCTGAGCAAGTTTCATCGCAATCATGTGGAGCTTTAACCGGTTGTTCCATGCCTATCACCGCCTATGTTTAACAACTGATAGTTATATTATATCCAAAAAACGCCTAAAGCGAAATAATTACTATTAGCATATTCTGTATGCAAAATCAACAACTCATGTTGACACTCCAGTTTAGGCGTGCATATAATAGGGTTAATTATAACATATGAACAATTGCTCATGTATGGAGATCACAGAAATTTTGGAGAAAACAGCAGTTGGAGGGTTATTCCTTCAATGAAGTACTAATATAAAAATGCGTTGATTCAACTTTTTTCGGACTGCAAAGGGGAGAAGTCACATGGGAACCGGACAGGAACAGGTGAAAAGGGAACTGCTGCTCGACGGATTGGATTGTGCCAACTGTGCACTCAAGATTGAAAATGGAGTAAGTAAAATAAAAGGTATTCATGAATGCTCCGTGAATTTTGTGACCAAAACGTTATCCATGTACACCACATCCGATATGGATGAGCAGGTGGTGGAGGAAGCGAAACGGAAGGTGCTCCGGCTCGAGCCCCATATCCGTATCTCGGAAAAAGGCAAAGGACATTACCATGAACACTCGGATGGAGAGTCTCATTCTCATCATAGTCATGCTCATACGGATTCGACCAATGGGGCGAGCACACATCACCATAGTCATCACAGTGACGGACATTCCCACGCACATACTCATGAACATGAACACGGCCAGAAACAGGGTCACAGTCATGCACACAGCCACACGGAGAGCAATGACGCTCATGCAGGTCATTCGCACGAACATGGTGCCGGACAGATCAAAACGCTGCTAGCCCGGCTGGCTGCTGGATCTGTGTTGCTTGCTGCAGCGATCTGGTCACCGGTGGATGGCTGGGCTCAGATTGCACTTTATGTGGTTGCGTATATCATTGCGGGTGGCGATATTGTACTTCAGGCATTCAAAAATATCATTCGCGGTCAGGTGTTTGATGAGTACTTTCTGATGACCGTCGCTACGCTTGGTGCGTTTGCGATTGGAGAGTATCCTGAAGGTGTTGCGGTCATGCTCTTCTATCAGCTTGGAGAGCTGTTCCAGGGTATGGCAGTCAACCGCTCACGCAAGTCCATCGAGTCTCTGATGGATATACGCCCGGATTATGCCAACATACTTACGGGTACAGGGGAAGAAACGCAGCGTGTATCGCCGGAAGAGGTGAACATTGGTGATCGTATCGTGGTTAAGGCCGGGGAGAGGGTGCCGCTGGACGGCATTGTGAAAGCAGGTCGATCCATGGTCGACACATCAGCGTTGACAGGGGAATCTGTTCCAAGGGAATTGGAGCCTGGAAGTGATGTGCTTAGCGGTTTTGTGAATAAAAACGGGTTGTTAACGATAGAAGTCACCAAAACCTTTGGAGAATCCACCGTATCCAAAATTCTCGACA
The DNA here is from genome assembly GCF_948329825.1 of Paenibacillus sp. JJ-100. Classification (GTDB taxonomy): domain Bacteria; phylum Bacillota; class Bacilli; order Paenibacillales; family Paenibacillaceae; genus Paenibacillus. The sequence continues at coordinate 88,951 of NZ_CAOJCM010000011.1, read as the reverse complement.
TGGTGCAGAATGCCAGCAGCCGCAAGGCGAAAACAGAACATTTTATCAGCAAATTTGCACGGTATTATACTCCTGTTGTTGTCATTCTCGCGGCTCTCATTGCCTTGGTTCCTCCGCTACTGCTTAATGGGGCAACATTTGCTGATTGGATCTATCGTGCACTGGTGTTTCTCGTTATCTCATGTCCTTGTGCGCTGGTTGTTTCGATCCCACTTGGTTTCTTCGGGGGAATTGGTGCAGCTTCGCGAAACGGCATTTTGGTCAAAGGAAGTAACTACCTTGAGGCTTTGAATGACGTTAGAGTGGTGGTGTTCGACAAAACGGGCACACTAACCAAAGGTGTATTTAAGGTTACCTCTGTTCATCCTGAAGGTGCGCGTTCAGAAGAGGAATTACTGAGACTGGCAGCCATTGCTGAACAAAACTCGAATCATCCGATAGCAGAATCTATTCATGCCGCCTGGGGGAAAGACATTCCTATACAAGGTGTAGAGGGATATGACGAGGTAGCTGGACATGGGATTAGAGTTCATATAAACGGTCAGGAAGTTCTTGCAGGCAACGCGAAGCTGATGGAACAGGCGGGCATTGTTTATACGAAACCACTAACTGTAGGAACGGTTGTGCACGTTGCCGAAGCTGGACAGTATGTTGGGCATCTGATCATTGCGGATGAAGTGAAAGACGATTCGGCATCTGCGATCGAGGCACTTAAGCAGCTCGGTATTCGTAGAACGGTCATGTTAACCGGTGATGCCAAAGCAGTAGGCGAGGCTGTTGGCCGTCAGCTTGGTGTGGATGAGGTTCATGCCGAACTGCTACCGCAGGACAAAGTCGTACGGTTGGAACAACTGGAACAGGTGAAATCACCGAAGGAGAAGATGATCTTTGTTGGTGATGGCATTAACGATACCCCCGTACTGGCGCGTGCAGATGTCGGTGTAGCCATGGGCGGGCTAGGTTCGGACGCAGCGATAGAAGCCGCAGATGTCGTCATTATGACGGATGAACCCTCCAGAATTGCTAGTGCCATTCGTATTGCGAAACGCACGCGTCGTATCGTCTGGCAGAACATTGGATTCGCGTTGGGAGTCAAAGCGATTTTTCTGCTGCTCGGAGTGTTCGGGATCGCCACCATGTGGGAAGCTGTGTTCTCTGATGTGGGTGTTACGGTGCTTGCCGTACTCAATGCGATGCGAGTGCTTCGAATCAAGGACGTTTAAATTGTTGAAACGTACAGCAAGGCTCTGCGTATATACGTAGAGCCGTTTTACTATTTATATAGCTGATGTATGATGTAGCCTGAAAGTTGATAAGAAGGAGCGAAATATTTTGGCAGGAGCATTATTAGGGATTATATGTGGAGTATGTTATTTTATTTTGGGATTGATGGTGTATAAGAAGCCGCCAAAACAAATTAATGGAATATATGGTTATCGTACACCACGGGCAATGAGTAACCCCACGTTATGGGAAGAGGCACAGCGATACAGCTCGGCGTTGATGATGCAGTTTGGTTTTATTATCACCGCCTTTGGGGTTATCGGTTTTTGGCTAACAGATGTGCGTGCCTTAGTACTGAGCCTGATTGCTGTGGTTTTTTATACAATTAGATTATTTATGCGGGTTGAAGGACGTTTGAAACAGTTGCAGAGGGCGCAGAAGGAGCAAGACAAACAATAAGTTCAAACCATGCAGGAAGCTAACTATAAAACAGGGACAAGATCGTCATATGGAGATCCGCATAAGCGGGTCTTTTTTTGTTATTTGACGAGTTAACCTCATCCCGTGGAAGTCTGGTGTCCCAGCCATGAGAAGTATGACCTGGGTGGATACGCCGAAAATAGTGTATAAGTAGAGTAGGGTTCTATACAGACTTGCAATGGAGACGTTCGAAGATGAATTGAATGAATGGAGGATGCAGGTTATGAAAAAACAACATCTGTTTATCGGTGGTAAGTACACCGAATCGGTACAATATACAACACTCCAGGCGCCGTATTCCGGAGAGACGCTGGTAGAGGTGGCTTCAGCCTCGGCAGAGGAGACCGAGAGAGCCATTATTGCGGCTGTAGAGGCACGTAAAACGATGCGCCAGATGCCCGCACATCAGCGTGCAGACTTGCTGTACAAGCTATCTGCGATGTTGGAGGAGCGCAAAGAAGAGGCTGCCCGCATCGTTTCACTGGAGGCAGCCAAGCCGATCACTGCGGCGAGAGCCGAGATTGATCGTACGATCGAGACCTACCAGATTGCCGCAGAAGAAGCGAAACGTCTGACTGGCGAGACGGTTCCGATGGATGCTGCCAAAGGTGGAGAAGGCCGTATAGGCTATACGATGCGCCAGCCACTCGGTGTTATCGGAGCCATTACACCGTTTAATTTTCCGATGAATCTGGTGGCGCACAAGGTGGGACCTGCGCTAGCTGCCGGGAATACCATCGTGCTTAAACCTGCAGAGCAGACACCTCTATCTGCCTATTTCATTGCAAGCTTGCTTCAGGAGGCGGGACTGCCGGATGGAGCTCTGAACGTCGTAAGTGGTGATGGCAAAACAATCGGTGATGTGCTCGTAGGGCATCCTGATGTTGCTTATATCACATTTACAGGTAGCCCGGCCGTAGGAACCAGCATCCGCAGCAATGCAGGACTGAAACGTGTTACGCTGGAACTTGGCTCTAATGCAGCAGTTATTGTGGACAAAGATGCAGATCTGAACAAGATCATTCCACGCTGTGTCACCGGTGCTTTTACCTATCAGGGCCAAGTATGTATTTCATTACAGCGGATCTATGTACATCAGGCGATTGCAGAAGAGTTCATACATCGTTTTACCGAGGCAGCGGAGCAGGTGGTCATCGGTGATCCGTTGAACGAGGATACTGTCGTGTCGGCTCTCATTACATCCAAAGATGTGCAACGCACTCTGGAATGGATTGAGGAAGCGAAGCAGGCAGGAGCAACGGTTGCAGCAGGCGGTGAGGCAGAAGGAGGCATTTTGCGTCCAACGGTGCTTGTGAATGTCCCGCGTGACGCTAAGGTATCGTGTCAGGAAGTATTCGCACCTATTGTTGTCATTAACACCGTTAATTCCGTAGAAGAGGGCATCCAGCATGTCAACGACTCTATGTACGGGCTTCAGGCAGGCGTGTTCACGAGCGATATCCAAACGGCACTTCGAGCTGTAGATGAGATTGAAGCGGGTGGTGTGATGATCAATGATATTCCAACATTCCGGGTCGATCACATGCCATATGGCGGTGTGAAGCAAAGCGGGATCGGGCGTGAAGGTGTGAAGTATGCAACCGAAGAAATGACAGAATTGAAGTTTGTCATGTTCAACAAAAATTGAGCAGGGCGATGGTGGGAATATATACAATTGGGAATTACCCAAAGGTTAAAAGAAATCTGGAAATCCTGTACCTCTCTAAGAGGTTCAGGATTTTTTTGGTGAAACGGAGAATAAGGCCGTCGAAAGTTGCTTAAAAAGATACACTATTAATCTGCACGAAATACAGGTTCACATTTAAAGGAAGGGGTATTATTAATTAGGTAACATGCTTTCATTACTACTTGATACGCATTCATTACCTTCTTATATGGATGGATATTGTGATGTTTTTCAAACATTGTTAGATGCAGGTGATCTGTAGAGGCAGAGACAGGCAACATATAGAGCTAACGAACAAACAAACAGAGCACGCAGATGTGTTAGGAGGTGATACGATATGGCTTATTCCATGACGGATGTATCCGGTATGTCAGGTGTGAGCTTGAATGAGTTGGGTCATTATGCGGAGCTGGGGTTGTTATCGCCTTCATTTCGCGGACTGGATGAGGATATTTATTATGAGAAAAAAGATCTTCTAAAGCTTCAGCAAATTTTATTCTGTAAAGAAGTTGGCTTACCGGAAGACGAAATCGGTCCTATGCTCACAGAAGAGCCTTTGGAAATGGTACGTATAATGCAGCAACATCGTATCCGAATTCTGGAGGAAGCTCTTCGCCTACACGGACTGATCCAGACATTAGATCGAACGGTCTCGTATCTGCAAGGAGAACAGATGATGGAGGAGCATGAATTATATTATGGCTTTACACATCATATGCGTCATGCCCAGCTCCCTGAAGCACGTCAAACGGAGGACTTACTTCACAACTCATCCGCGAATGACTCAAAAGCTCAAAAGATACAGATGAAATCCAAGGAGGATTTTCTGGATTCACAGGCCCGAATCGAGCAGATTCATCTGGATCTAAAAGAGGCCCTGGAGCTTGGCCTCGAACCGGGTAGTCCTGCTGTGCAGCAAATTATCGGGCGACACCTCGAATGGATTAGGGGGTACTATACTCCCACGGCTGAAATATACCGTGATTTGGCTAACCTGTACGTCGAGCAGCGCGATTTCCGTAAGATGTACGACGGCTATCATCCCAAGCTGGCTGAGTTCCTGCGGGAGGGCATGATCATCAAAGCGGCACAGGAACTATCCTAGCTGCATACAGTAATATGGGCGGCAAGAACATCGGTATGAACATAGCAACAAAAAGCGCAGACCTCTGGGAGGGCTGCGCTTTTTGTTAACATTTAATCGATACGACCTTCATGAGGTGAGAGGACAGTAATCCTCATGTTCGAATGAATGTTGCTACAATGAATCGAACAGATTAGAGCTGCTCGGTGAGCAAGCTAACTGCTTTTTCCAGGAAGATGCGATCTTCATCATCAAACCGGTTTTTGATCGGGCTATCGATATCGAGCACCCCGTATAATTGTCCGTCTTTGATAATAGGAACAACGATTTCACTATTGGATGCAGCATCACAGGCGATATGACCTGGGAAGGCATGCACATCATCAACAACAAGTGTACGTCTCTCCGCAGCAGATGTGCCGCATACTCCGCGTCCAAGCGGAATTCGGATGCAGGCAGGCAACCCCTGAAACGGTCCAAGGACCAATTCTTTTCCATCATACAGATAGAATCCGACCCAGTTGGTGTCGGTTAGAAATACATTGAGTAGCGCAGCAGCATTAGCCAGGTTGGCAATTGCGTTAGGTTCATCGCGGATCAGAGCGCTTAACTGTCCCAGGACGGCGGTGTGCTGCTCGCTTCGTGTTCCTTCATAGGAAACAGCTTGAAACATGGTGAATCACCCTCCTGAGCAAAATTGGTACTTATTTTCAAGATAGTGCAGTATATGCGGTTAGTCAAGCGGAATGATTCAGGAAGACGTAGAAGTGTGTGATATAAGTGCCTGTTTCTCCGGTTCTTTCGCGGGGTAATTACTTAGCAACCAAGAAGGGCTACAACCCGGGAAGGAGCTTAGCTTATGCATGCAGAAGTACAGAATCTTTTTGTACGAATTCATCTTCTATATTTTGCCCAAACTCAGGATTTGACCGTAAGCGATACGCTGCCTCTGTTAGAAGAGCGAGGATATCGCGTTGGTGAGCGTGAGATCAAGCAGGAGCTTGAACACTTGACGCAAGAGAACTTCCTGACTGCCCACGGAGATCAGTGGAGCCTGACCGGGACAGGCATTGAAGAGTTTAAGGAAATTGTTGCTGTACTTGGACGGGTAACCGAAGAATTGCTCGTTGGCAATAAAAAGGCCTCTCCAGCTTAAGGCTATAACCGTTGATGCTTCGTGAGAAGCTAAGCCACACATGGACTGGCCCTCGGCATATGATTGGACACCATCAGCTGGCGACAACATAAGTACATCAGGACCGGGAGCGGATGCGCCCGGTTTTTTGATATGATCTGAAGAGTGAACAGTTGCCAATTGGTGCAGGTTATGGTTAGATGGCTAATGAATCTTATGGTCTGTAAGAGAAGGATCGGATCGGAGTGTCAATAGATGTATAGATGTAAAGGAAGAATTCCCGAGCTAGAAACGACGCGGCTTCGTCTGCGCAAAATGCGTCGCAAGGATGCTGCGCAAATGTTCGTACACTGGTCAGACCGGGAAGTTACTCGGTATATGAATCTTGCGCCCATGATCGGTATAAGTGAAGCTGCTGATATGATCGGGCTGCTGAACCATATGGCAGGAGAAGAGGACGCTATCCGATGGGGAATTGAACTGAAGGATACAGGCAAGCTTGTCGGTAGTTGTGGGTTCAACACATGGCAGCTAGAAGGGGCATTTCGTGGCGAGATTGGATATGAGCTGGGTCGTGACTACTGGCGTTATGGATATATGTCAGAGGCTTTCTCGGCATTACTGCCTTTCGGATTTGAAACGATGGGACTGAATCGGATTGAAGCCTTGGTTGATCCACGCAATGCAGCTTCCGGGGCATTTCTGACAAGTCAGGGTTTTACCCGTGAGGGGCTTCTGCGTCAGATTCAGCATACATCCACGGGATACAAAGACATGGTCATGTACTCGCTATTATATGATGAGTTTCTTCGAAACAAGAGAAAATAGAGAGAAGGGTTTCCTGTGAATAGATCAGAAGGTTTGAAGCGCAGTTTTATTCTGGCCGGTTTGTTGCTGGCAACATTTCTGTCTGCGATTGAAGGCACGGTCATTGGTCCAGCCGGTCCGACGATTGTCGGTGAACTGGGAAGTGTGCAGTTGCTGAGCTGGATTTTTACGGCGTACCTGCTTACGATGGCGGTTAGCACACCGATTTTTGGCAAAATCAGTGATCTGTATGGACGCAAACCCGTTTTTCTTATTGGCTGTGCCTTGTTTTTGGCGGGATCACTCCTATGCTGTCTTGCGCAGAATATGGAACAATTGATTATCTATCGTGCCATTCAAGGAATTGGAGCAGGAGCAGTCGTGCCGGTTACCTTCACCATTATTGGTGACATTTACCGTCTTGAGGAGCGTGGCAAGATCCAGGGCTGGATCAGCTCGGTATGGGGCATTTCATCTCTCGTTGGCCCGCTGCTCGGCGGTTATTTTGTGGACAACCTCGGTTGGCAGTGGATTTTTGGATTTAACGTACCGTTTGGTCTACTCGCCATGTGGTTTGTATTCCGTTATTTGAAGGAAGATATCTCACCTCGTACGGCCAAGATTGATTATGTTGGGGCGTTGACCTTCACTGTCGGTATTACCGCTCTGCTCTTTGTGTTATCGGCGGGCGGGCAGTATTATGCCTGGAATTCTCCAATGATTGTGGGACTGAGTGTAGTTGCCGTCCTGTTTATTATTTTGTTTTTTGTGGTGGAAAAAAGAGCTCAGGCCCCGATGGTTCCACTTCATCTATTCCGTATCCGGGACATCCGGGTAGCGAACATCGCCGGCCTGCTGGCCAGCACATTGATGATCGGCTTAACCAGCTATCTGCCGCTATGGGTGCAAGGTGTTCGAGGAGGGAATGCAACGGAGTCCGGGCTGCTACTTGCGCCCATGTCTGTAGGCTGGCTGATCGGCAGCGTGTTGGCAGGTCGCCTGCTGCTGAAGATTGGATCAAGGCTGACCGCCTTAATCGGACTTACCGGGATTGCCGTAGGTTCGGGCGGACTTTTCCTGGTGGGTGGAACATCACCGCAGGTGGTGCTATATATTCTGACCTTTATATATGGTCTAGGATTCGGGTTTGCCTTTACCATTTTCACCATTATTGCTCAGTCTTCGGTAGGGTATAAAGAACGTGGTTCCTCTACGGCATTGCACACGTTCATGCGTACACTTGGACAGACGATCGGGGCGGCGGTATTTGGAACGTGGTTAAACTTCCGTATCTCAGCACTGTCGAATGAACAGAATCTAGCCGCGGAAGGCATCTCAGAGAATGATCTGAACGAACTGCTGGCACCGCATACGAATGCAACGTTATCCGATGAGAAGTGGGCGCTACTGCGCAGTGTTCTGGAGGGCAGTCTGCACTCTCTGTTCGTCATCATGTTTGTAATTGCTATCGTTGCGTGGGTCACGACACTGGCTCTGCGTAAGCGATTAATTGTTCCAGAGGATGCAGATGCACCCCCGCAAGTTGAAGCCATGCAAAAGTAATCAATCGGTAAGGCTGAACTGGAAAAAGGAGGGCGAACGAATTGAGCAAACCAAAGAGGGTTTCCTTGCGACCTAAATCCTTACTTCTTAGAATCATGGCGGCACTGTTAGCCTGTATTTCATTATCGGTCATCACCGTTTTTATTGAATACGTACCTGCTGCCGAGCGACTGGAGAACACATACTACTATCCGCTGTGGTATTCCTTTCTCATTATCCTGCTGATCCATCTGGCTATCGTTGTTTTTCTGACGATACCTTTGTCCATTCTGACAGATGCGATATCTATTTCTCTAGCACAACGATTCATAGGAGGAATCCACCCAGTTGTATCCGTAGTGGCTGGTTATGTCCTATTAGCGGGATTAAGCGGTATGTTGTTCTCTGTTTTTGTGTATCGGGGTGATACGTTTTTATACATGGGTGCAATCCGGCATATGTCTATCATCACTGTAATCTTCGCATGCTGGCAATTTGCTCTGTGGGCTGGGGCTAGATGGCTGAAAAACATAACTCACACCAAAACTCAAAGCAAAACCGGATGAACCTTGGTTGGTCCATCCGGTCTTTATTTTTCTAGGGTCTTCTATGTTGTTCATCGTATACCAAGTTGTTTCCTATCCTGTATGCGGTATTCGTGCGAACTCTAGTTGCTCGCTGACAAACTTTCGGCCCCATGCGCCAGTTTGCCCAGCAGTTCAGAGAGCAGTTCCTTATCCTCTTCGCTCAGACCGCTGACCGCTCGATCAATCTTGACCGCGTATCCCGGATAAATCTCATCCATGGTGCGCCGGCCTTCTTCCGTCAGTTCGATAAAAATGATGCGTCGGTCCTGTGGACAATGTTTGCGGCACAGTAGCCCCTTTTGCTCCAGCTTGTCAATCACATAGGTAACGTTGCCGCTCTGGAGCAGCAATTGAGCCCCTACCTGCTGAATCGGTTGTGCTCCTTTCATATATAACACTTCAAGCACTCCATAGGCTGTCGGGTTAAATCCATGTACTTTGCTTCCAGATACAGCGTGTTCATTCACGCTTTTGAACGTATGGGCTAAGGTGCGGTACAGATGAAGTGAACGTTCGGTACCGAATTCTTGTAATTCCAGCATGCTGATCCCGCCTTTCAATGGTTTATTTAGATCGTCATATGTTCATTGTAGCCCTCAATTTGGCTGAAAAACATGCGATATGTCACAAGATTTGCATTTTTAGCATTTAAAATTTGAGCAGTCGTCAAGATTTAGCAGAAGTTTGAGTAGCCCATCAAGGAGTGTCAGGATGTAACGTTCCATGATGACCACACGTATTTGCTTTATTGATCAAACAGAAGGTACAAAACTCATTTACAATATGAATAGTTCATCACGTAAAACGGATAAGAACAGGAGGGTTTATCCATGGCCATGGAGTACACATCGCCGAAAGAAACCGTTCCAGCCCATTCGATTCTGAACGTACATATCCGCGAAGCGGGCTACGCACCAGGGAAGCCTACGATCCAGAACATTCGGATGCACGTTGCACCGGGAGAACTGGTCGGTATTATCGGTCCCAATGGTGCAGGGAAAAGTACAACGATTAAGACATTGCTCGGTCTCCTGGAGCATGCCGATTATGATGTAACCATTGGGGGAGAGGGGCGTTACGCGTATATTCCCGAACAGCCTGTCTTTTACGAATACATGACTTTGTGGGAGCATCTCGATCTGGCTGCCGCAGCCTACGAGATCGAAGAGCAGACCTTTGTGGCAAGAGCAGAGGAATTATTAATCCGTTTTGGCATGAATCATGTCCGTAATGATCTCCCAGAGAGTTTCTCGAAGGGCATGCGTCAGAAAATGATGCTGATGATCGGATTTCTTTCCTCACCGGATATCTACATTGTAGACGAGCCGTTTATCGGCTTGGATCCACGCGCAACGAAGGATTTTCTAAAATTGCTTGAGGATGAGCGCCGCCGCGGGGCGGGGGTGTTAATGTCTACACATGTACTGGATACGGCTGAACGGATCTGTGATCGCTTTATTCTGATCGCTTCGGGGCAATCGGCTGCGGAAGGAACGTTGGATGAAATTCGTGCTGCTGCGGCAATGCCGGAAGCGTCTCTATTCGACTGTTTTGATACGCTGACATCCGATTGAAGAAAGGAGACTGATGATGGAGCCCAAACGTTATACTCCTCACCTTCTATATCAGAGAAGACAAAGGGAACATCTTCGGGAACAGTGGCGTAATGTCAAGCTTGTGGCGGACTGGACGGTCTGGCTATATCTGCTGGTTCCAGGTCTGTTGTATCTAATCGGCTGGTACGCCAGTTTGTGGACCAAGGCGATGCCTGCATGGGCAATCGGCTTACCTCTACCTATACTCATGGGAATGGTTGAATTGATCATTCTCACGGGGGGAACGGTTCTTTTTATCGAGCAAGCAGATGTGTTGTTCCTGAAGTCCAGAATCTTATGGATGCGAACGCTAATGGTGCGAGGGCTTCTCAGGGTCACGATGTTACAACTGGGAAAAATGATGCTTATTATTGCGCTGTTATCGCCGCTGCTTGTTCGTGTGTACGAGATAACTTTATTTCAGATTATTCTGGTGAGCATCTGGTTGGGAATTGCAGCATCACTTCAAGTAATAGCTATACATATGATCAAAGTCCGACATACAGGATGGCGGCGCTGGCTCTCTATGACTACGCTCGTGATTGTTATGGGGTGGATGACGGTTCGTACATCTGTGTGGATGCTTGGAGAGACATGGAAGATGATGTTCAGCATTACGATTGTTCTGCTGCTGCTCATTACACTGATCCAGATGAGATTGCGGATGAAGGGCACGTTTGAGGGGGATGTACGGGAAGATCTGCGAGCCAGGCTGAGATGGACCGCACTTATGTTAAGTCAGGCTGTAAGCAAGCCTAAGGCTCCGAAGACACGTTCGATCGTTTTTCGTAAACCGCGCAAATTATTTCGTAAACGTTCCATTCCGAATCGGACGGCAGAGATTGGTTTCAAAGCGTTTGTTCGTAATTCAGGAACGCTGAAATTAATTTTACAATTAGGCGGGCTGTCTGTCGCAGCAGTCTCCTTGCCACCATACCCCGTTAACATCATCGTGTGTGGTTTACTAGTGATTATGCTCACCGTGATGTTGTATCGTGCCTGGGATACTATGGCTACATCGGAGTATGTTCAGCTTGTTAATTATGATTCGAATGCGCTGTATAAAGCAGGCTTAATCATGGTACGTATGCTGCTGCTTCCTGTCGTTTCACTAATGGGGTACGCCATGGGGGTCGCTTGGCTAGGGTGGCTTGCTGGTTGTCTGACTGCTGTATGCACTGCAGCGTTTGGTTATGCCGTCGTGTCTGTTACAGGCTGGATCAGGCAGACTCGTACATAACGATGAGAATGACTCCTCTTGTAAGAAATTTACTGGGGGAAGCGCATATCAGTGATGTTTACTGCCCATGCTATAGAAGATAGGTGAAGTGAGGAACATGCGTATTGTGGATAACATGGAAATCACGATGGATGTACGAAAATCTATAGTAAGGAGGAGCAGGACATGATGGATAACAGTGAGCTTCAGGTGCATTTCTCCGATCCTTCGGCACTGCATGCAGCAAAAGAAACCTTGGAGGAACTTGGATACAAGCCATATCAGTCTGCGCCACTTGAATTATATATTCCAACGGATCGCCAAGACCCGCAATCGGCTGTTGAGATTGTGCAATCCCATGGTGGGAGCGCGGTATTTACTTCCTCGGTGGATGAACTGGATCAATTCCAGAATATATCCATTCCTGCACACTTGGTTAACGAAGATTGGAATGAAGACTACACACATGGCGGTAGCCAGGTAGTAAATAGTGGCCAAGGTGTCCAACAAGTCGAACACAACTATAGTGATGACCCGGTTTATGATGATTCGGCAGATGGATTCTCCGGCAGTGTCAAAGCTTGAGGGAGAGCGCTTGTACAGAACTTGAAGTTATAAAAAAGAAGTAATAAAAGGCATCCCAGTCATGACTATGACTTAGGGGATGCCTTTTGTTATACAAGATTAATCGTGATCTGAGTCCATGCCATCCCCATCAAGAAGAACTTATGAATGGTTCACTAGCACCAGGAAATCAGCAAGTGATGTAGCTATGCATGAGCATGTCTGTACTCTGCGGCATGCATACCAGCAGTATAACCTGTCGAGAACGCAGCTGTGATATTATAACCACCGGTGTAGCCGTGAATATCCAGTACCTCCCCGCAAAAGAAAAGTCCAGGCAGTAGCTTGGATTCCATCGTTTTAGGGTATATCTCCTTTAAGTGAACCCCACCACCGGTAACAAAGGCTTCTTTGAGCGATCTTGTGCCATCAGCGCGAAAGGTGAATGCCTTCATGAGTCCGCACAGATGGCTTAACATGCCTTTGGGAAAATGGTGGAATGTGAGATCGTCACCAATCTCCGCACGTTTCATTAACAGAGGGATCAGACGCTCAGGCACCCATGTTTTCAAAATGTTTTTGACTGCCTTGCGCGACTCTTGCTCCAGTCCTTGCTTCACCTGTGCTTCCAGCGCAGCAGGGGAAAGGTCAGGGAAGAGGTCGATACTCATGGTTACCTGTGTATTCCCTGATTTCATCTGAACCTTGCGAATAAACTGACTGCATCGAAGCGCAACAGGGCCCGATACGCCAAAATGAGTAAAAATCATGTCTCCACGATGGGAGATGACGGTTTTGTTTTTGGCATCGAGCACAGACAGAGCGACGTCACGCAGAGATAAGCCCTGAAGTTCTCTGGACTGAATCCAGCTCTCCCCAGATACAATCGGCACCTCGGTTGGATATAACTCTGTGATCGTATGACCCGCTGCCTCCGCCCAAGGGTATCCGTCACCCGTTGACCCGGTTTGCGGTACAGATTTGCCACCCGTTGCAATAATGACGGAGCGGCTATGAATGACTTGGCCAGATGCCAGCTTTACTCCTTGTACATGCTGACCGTTCTGAACAAGCTCCTTGACGGGTTCTTTGGTACGAATCTCCACGCCAAGGGAAACAATTTTACCTACCAGCGCATCAACAACTGTTTTGGCTTTGTCCGTGACAGGAAACATTCTGCCATTATCTTCTTCTTTCAAGGCGATACCCAAATTCTCAAAAAAACGCATGATACCCTGGTTGTCCAGATTTTGAAACGAGCTGTATAAGAAACGCCCATTGCCCGGAATATGGCGAATCAGCTCATCGGTTTCTTTGGCGTTCGTTACATTGCAGCGTCCTCCGCCGGATATGCCCAACTTACGCCCCAGTTGATCTCCTTTATCCAACAGCAACACGGAAGCTCCATGCTCGGCAGCGGCTACACAAGCCATCAGACCTGCAGACCCGCCACCTATTACGATAACGTCATACATTCGTGATTACCTTCTTTTTTGATTGATTTTGTCTGTTTGTATAGACAATGTCTATCTCTGCCATATCTCTGAAAATCGCAGTGTTATATGATGTTCTATTTTGCAGCCTTAAGCGATATATTGTAATATACTGTCGCCTATGTTTTAATCAGAATTAAATGAGGGAATGTGCAGGGCAGAGGAGGAGATGACGTTGTGATTGCGTTAAAGGACATTCTTTTACAAGTACTGCTGGCAGGATCGGCAGTATTTCTAATTCCCTTATTTTACTTAGGTCTCTCCAAACAACAAGTATTACAAATGGATCATGCAAATCGGGTGAACGTTAGCTTTGCCGCAACAAGTTTGTTCAGTATGCTACTCTGTTTGCTTTTTGCATTATCTGTAGGTTCCGAGACCGTTCCAATTTCTATGAGCATTATCCCGGTTACCCTTGCCATTCTATATTGTAAGGCCCTTAAAGGCGCTGCCTTGTCTATTCTACATATTCTCTTCTATTTTCTCTTAGCCCATCCCTATGATCTATACGGATTTCTTCTTCATACGGGTATTCTTCTCTATCCTATTGTATGGTTGTCTGCCAAACGATTCAAGCATAATACATCATCCCGCAAAATGAGGCTCGTCATCGCGCTAATCACCGCTGAACTAGCTGTCTCAAGTCTGTTATGGGTGGTCTCGATCTATCCGGACACGTCTTATTCTAACGTGTACCTTATTCTGTCGGCGCTCGGTTATGTGGCAGGTGCTCTGGCTGCAGGAAGCATGAGCCAGCTATGGATGGAACAAATGAAGCATTATCGCGGCATGGTGCAGCATTTCTCTGAAGCGCAGCATCATTACACGATAGAAAAAGAAAGATTGCATCAAATTTTGAATGCGGTACCACTTGCTATAGCTACGGTGGATGTCGATGGCAAAGTGTTGTTTGTCAATGAGATGATGAATCAAACGGCAAAAGAGCAGCTCCCTTGTATCTCATCACAAAACCTGATTGGTCAACATGCTAGCAGATTTGTAGAGCAGGAACAGGCGGATAAAATAGAACACAGTATTCAGCAAGCTGTTGTACATGGTGAAGTGAATGTGCTCACGATGCGATATGGATCACATGTATTTGTGTCCCGAACGGTGCCAATCTATGCTAATGGTATTAATACGCCAGAGGAAGTCACAGGAGCGATGATTATCATTCAGGACATCACCGAGCTTGAGATGCTGCGGAATGAATTAGACAACGTGGATCGTCTCAGCCTAGTCGGGCAGATGGCCGCTAGCATTACGCATGAAGTACGTAATCCGATGGCTGTGGTGCGAGGTTTCCTTCAATTGATGCAAGAGAAGAGCCCAGAGTCCATGGATCATTATTATCGCATCGTGATGGAAGAGTTGGACAGGGCAAACAGCATTATCAATGATTTTCTGTCTCTGGCTCAAAACCGTATTGCGGAGAAAGAAGAATCACAACTGCATGATATCATTCATGAACTCAGTCCGCTGCTCTGGGCAGATGCCAACCTTCGTGGACAGAGCATTGAGCTTATGCTGGCCCATAATGTGCCGAAGTTGCAGCTGAATCCAAAAGAAATTAAACAGGTCGTACTCAATCTTGCACGTAACGGTATGGAGGCTATGAACGAAAAAGGGGTTCTGACCTTGGAAACTAGAATAGTGGAAGACAAAGTGGAGCTGTGTGTGCACGACACGGGGCCTGGCATTCCGGCAGTGAAGCAGGAGAAGTTGTTTGAACCTTTCTATACGACCAAAGCAAAAGGCACAGGACTGGGGTTATCGATGTGTCTAAGCATTGTTGAACGGCATAACGGCACCATTACTGTTGAATCGGAAGAAGGGCAGGGAACGACGTTTAAAGTTGCCTTTCAGCTATAGAATGGCAGCATATTTTGCCAGCTCCCAAGCCATAATATACAGAGGGAAAGCTGTTCCGCAGGTCTTGTCTGAACCTTGCTTTCATTGCATGGGGATGTATAATAAGAATAGCACAGCGTGACTCCCGTTGGATTGATATGGGCTCATGCATCTGTGTATACTATTGTCCTCTAACTTCTCTAAGAGATTATAGAACAACCATTATAAGGAGTGAAACTGAATGTCGATGTCATTTGATCAATACATGAAAGATATGGTTCAGCCGATGCGGGATGAGCTGACTCGTCTGGGGATCCAGGAGCTGCGTACACCGGAAGAGGTTGAAGCGAGCCTGCCGGATGCTAAGGGAACAGCACTGGTCGTAATTAACTCTGTATGCGGATGTGCAGCAGGGCAGTGTCGTCCAGGAGTTGCCCAAGCACTTCAGAACGATATTACACCGGATCACCTCTACACGGTATTTGCTGGTCAAGATAAGGAAGCAACGGCAAAAGCACGTGAATTTTTTGCGCCGTATCCACCATCCTCACCGTCCATCGCATTGATGAAAGACGGGGAACTCGTTCACTTTATTGAGCGCCATCAAGTGGAGGATCGTTCTGCAGAGGAAATCGCGGCAGATCTGACAAGTGCATTTAATCGTTACTGCCGTTAATCTCTCTTAAGAACGCCCCGCATGTCGGATGACCGATGCCGGGGCGTTTCATTTTGGACAGATGAGGTTATTGAATCATTCGAACCACAGCCAAACTTCTATTACTGTAGAAACGGGGGGTATGAACGATGAGTTTACAGCAACAGATCATCGCTGAATTAAAGGTTAAACCGAGCATTAATGAGGCTGAGGAAGTTCGAAAGCGTGTGGACTTTCTGAAGAAGTATGTGAAAAATTCCGGTACGAAGGGACTGCTGATTGCGATCAGTGGCGGAATTGACAGTGCAGTAGCTACAGCGCTATGCAAACAAGCGACCGACGAGCTTACTGCAGAAAATAATCAAGAGTACAAAACACTAGGTGTGTTCCAGCCTTATGGGGAGCAATCGGATATTCAGGACAGCTACGCTGTTGCTAAAGCGTACGATCTGAAATATGTGGTGGAAACCAACATTGAAGATGCTGTGAATGAAATTGCGCTGGAAGTAGAACAGGGCTTCAAATCTCTCGGCAGCCCGCGCCATATGACTCATCAAGGCAAGGGGAATGTAAAAGCAAGAACACGTATGGTGATGCAATACGCACTTTCTTTTGAAGAAAACCTGCTGGTGGTGGGTACAGATCATGCGTCCGAGGCGATTACAGGTTTCTACACCAAATGGGGCGATGGAGCTGTGGATATCACTCCACTGAGCACACTCAACAAACGTCAGGTGCGTCAGCTCGCTGCTTATTTGAAAGTTCCGCAATCCATTCTGGATAAAGCGCCTTCTGCAGGACTGTGGGAAGGTCAAACGGATGAGGACGAGCTGGGCATTTCATACGAAATGAACAGCGATTACCTGGAAGGCAAGCAGATTGATCCAGTTGCACAAGAGCGTCTGGAGGCTTTTTACACACGTACACACCATAAACGTAATGCGATTCCTGGTATCTGATAAAGGGAATATAACAACTTGATAACGAAGAGTCACTGCATGGAGCAGGGGCTCTTTTTTTCGTTCTTCAACGGATGTAGAGGTAACCCCAGCAACTGGTGGTGTATCTTGTGCGGGATTATACGCTGGCAAAATTGGACATGAGAATAACAGGTACTCGCATCCATACACTCCTCCTGCTACAATAGAATACGTGTTCGGAAATGACCGAACGGATCAGAACGATGGACGATTTGGTACAGCCTAAATAATGAAGCAGGTGAATCGTTATGATATATGGCATTGGCAACGATATATTAGAGATTGAACGTATGGATAGACTACTGTCTGGCCGCCAGGCAGAGGCGTTTATGCAACGGGTACTCACTCCTGCTGAACGAGAGATCGCGGCGAGCCGCGGGAAACGGATGGTTGAATTCGTATCCGGACGATTTGCAGCTAAAGAAGCAGTGTCCAAGGCATTTGGCTGCGGAATCGGTGCTGTTATGGGGTTTACTGACATCGAAGTATTGCCTGATTCTTCTGGCCGACCGGTCGCTTCTTTGTCCAGTCAGGCTTGGGAGCGTCTTCAGCTACCATATGAAAAACAATATGAAATCCATCTGAGCATTACACATCAAACGAAGCTTGCCTCAGCATTTGCGATTGTGGAGCAGTTGCATAGAACATCATTTCAATAGAATCGTAGATACAAGAAGGGAAGGACATATGGGGTTACAAGAACAAAAACGACATTTCAGTGTGAATCTGCTGGATTGGTATATGTTGAATCGACGAGATTTGCCATGGCGTCGCCATAATAATCCGTATTTTACTTGGGTATCCGAAATTATGCTGCAACAGACACGTGTAGATACGGTGATTCCGTATTTTAACCGTTTTATCGGGAAATTTCCGACGGTGCAGGCTCTTGCAGAAGCGCCAGAGGAAGAGGTGCTGAAACATTGGGAAGGGCTTGGATATTATTCCCGAGCACGTAATCTTCAAGCGGCAGCAAGGCAGGTTATGGAGCTGCATGGTGGAGAGATTCCGCAAGACAAGCAGAGCGTCTTCGCGTTAAAAGGGGTCGGCCCGTATACAGCCGGAGCCATTCTCAGCATTGCCTTCAACCAGCCGCAGCCAGCGGTGGACGGCAATGTGATGCGGGTACTGTCCCGATACTTCCTCATTGATGAGGATATTATGAAGGGCAGCACCCGGGTGTTGATGGAAGAGCTCGCAGCAGAGCTCATTCCCGAAGGGCGAGCGCGTGATTTCAATCAGGCGCTGATGGAGCTTGGCGCGCTGGTGTGTACACCTAAAGCGCCGCATTGCTTGACTTGCCCGGTGATGGAGCAATGTTCCGGCAGAATTGCCGGAAGGGAGCTTACGCTGCCGGTCAAGACCAAAGCCAAGCCGCCGCGCCCTGAGCAGCGGCTGGTTGCCTTGGTGGAGGGCCGCGGTGCTCATCGCGGCCGCGTCCTTGTGCGCCAGCGCCCGGAGACAGGCCTACTGGCCCGGATGTGGGAGCTGCCGCATGTGCTGGCGGCGCCTGCCGCAGCAGGGAAGGCGGCAGTGCCGCTGGCGGATGAGCCGGCCATGGCTTTGCTGGCCGGCAGTCTGTGGGCGGAAGGCTTCGCTGCCCGCCCAGAAGGGCTGGCTACCCATGCGGAGCATGTGTTCAGCCACATTGTCTGGAACCTGCAGGTGTACAAGTGCACCGAGCAGGACCAGAGCAGTGAGCTTCCGCTGATCGCTGCGGAAGCCAGAGCCGCCTACGATGCACAGGCGGCTGCACAAGCAGAATCTCCTTTGGGCGAACAGTCATCCGTATTCGCTGAGAATGATATGTCAGAGCAGCACGGCATGCCTACTAAGGCAACTCAATCAGACTCAACGGATGCACTTCGTGAAGAGGTGTCATCGTCCATCGAATCTAACACGGCACAAGAAGCTGTGACAGGCAAAGGTGACGGCCTCACTTACCAATGGATTGGCCTTGAAGATATGGAGAAGCTGGCGTTTCCTAACGTATTTTTGAAGCTGCTTCGCAATTACTTTGCTGGAGCCTATGATGAGGGATCAGAGTAATTCACATGAATGAATTCTGATTTATGATTACAACGTAGCACTTCTAACCCAATAATACCCACCTGAACGAAAAAAGAGCCTGAATCCATCCATAGGATGTATTCAGGCTCTTTTATTCAAACAGCGTTCTTATTTTGCTGCTGCGTAACGTTTGTTAACTTCATCCCAGTTGATTACGTTCCAGAATGCGGAGATGTAATCCGGGCGTTTGTTTTGATATTTCAGGTAGTATGCGTGCTCCCAAACGTCCAGACCCAGAACTGGAGTCAGACCTTCGAAGAGTGGGCTGTCTTGGTTAGGCGTACTAGTGATAGCCAATTTGCCATCTTTGCCTACAACAAGCCATGCCCATCCGGAACCGAAGCGAGTTGTTGCTGCTTTAGCGAAGTCTTCTTTGAATTTCTCAAAGCCGCCAAGTTCGCTGTCAATTGCTGCTGCGATTTCACCTGTAGGTGCGCCGCCGCCGTTTGGCCCGATGATTTCCCAGAACAGACTGTGGTTAGCATGTCCACCACCGTTGTTGCGAACCGCTGTGCGGATGCTTTCTGGTACGCTATCCAGGTTAGCGAGCAGATCTTCCAAGCTTTTGTTTTGCAGTTCAGGAGCGCTTTCCAGAGCTGCGTTCAAGTTAGTTACGTAAGTATTGTGATGGCGATCGTGGTGAATTTCCATCGTTTGTGCATCGATATGTGGTTCCAGTGCATCGTTAGCGTAAGGAAGTGCTGGTAATTGAAAAGCCATAGTGAAATACCTCCTGAGATTTTGTGATTTGTTGTTAAGGTACATATGTAATAATACCCTTGCCATTAATATTAAACCGCATTCGGGATAATTAATCAACATTTTTGTTTATTAAGTCCCCCGAATTGTTAATGAAAAGCTAGGCTAGGTTTAACAAACATATTTTACCCATATTAACTAAAATTATAATATTTTAGCGGTAATAATCGTAGATCATAAAATTTTATCGATGTAAACGTTTACAATAAAGCGCTTACAGAAGAAAGTGCGTGTTTTCTGGAGTAAAGTGTGGTTTAATTGACGAAGAAGCGGTATTTTCTCGTATTTTGTCATTATTTGAACATCGGGTTTTGTAAAAAGGGATTCCCTTTTTTGTAAACCCTCATCTTAAGCTAACGAAAAGGGAGATTTCAAACATGCACGTTCGTTCCTTTCAGTTGAGTGATGCAAGCCAGATGACGGAGCTTCTCCAGGTTGCACTATCGGAAGAGTGTTATGAAAACACGATGGGCCCGTTTGCCCGTCAATTGTCATGGGATTCTGACCTGATCATGGTTGCGGAAGAAGAGGGAGTCCTCGTCGGCGCATTGATCGGTACGATTGATCACAACCAGGGATGCATCTATCGTATTGCAGTTCATCCAGACTATCGCCGTCGCGGAGTCGGCAAAACACTTGTCGAAGCTATGGAACAGCGGTTCCAGCAGCGCAAAGTCAGCCAGATATGGGTGGCTGGTGATGAGCACAACAAAGCAGCCATGCCTTTGTACGAAGCAATGGGTTATGGTGCCAACAAGATAATGAGTGCTTTTCAGAAACTTAGTATTTTGTCCAAGGCTTAATCGATGTAGGGAAATTCGGTGTAGTTAGACATAGACATTAACTGATCTTCATTTCATATTAGGCATATCTGTTCACGCAATTATGGCGTGATAGATATGCCTTTTTTATTGATATGAGGAAGCAGTGTATACTATGCATATCAGTGTTCCTTTTTCCAAACATGTCTTTATGTATATCCAATTGATCAGAATACTGGTGGGCATCTCCAATTGTTTCGCTCTTCATAATAGAGTAGACTAAAGGGAAGTAAGATCCACTGTGAATCGTGATCTACAAACTGACAAATGAGGTGTCTCTTTGAATTCCAATATGCCTTCTATGGAGCATTCGACTTTTGAGGAGAAGAATCAGAAGTCTGCACCTGAGCCATCAGGAAAGTCCTGGACAGCAGAGCTGTGGGATTGGGTGAAGACCATTGTGGTTGCTTTTGTAATTATGATGCTGTTGAATCTGTTTGTGTTCAATCTGTCTATGGTCAAAGGGCAGTCGATGCAGCCGACATTGGTAGAGTACGACCGGCTGTTTGTGAACAAAATCGTATACCATTTCGGCGAACCGGATCGGTTGGATGTGATTGTGCTTCGTGATCCGAGTGAAGATGCGGGGAAGAAGGATTATCTGGTGAAACGAATTGTTGGACTTCCCGGGGATAAAATAGAGATCAAGGATCACCATTTATATGTAAATGATGTGCAGCAGACAGAAAGTTATACGGATACTGAGGTACAAGATCCTGATTTTGGCCCGATTACGCTGGAACCAGATCACTTTTTCGTGATGGGAGATAATCGCCATGAGGGCAAAAGCAAAGACAGCCGGATCTTTGGCAGCATTACTTCCAGTGAAATTGTAGGCAAGGCCGAGTTTGTTTTTTGGCCGTTCTCAGAAATGAAGAAATTGTAAAATGTTGGAGTAGAACAACTACAAAGCACATGGTGCGTTTAAACATACAGGCACGTAAGCAGTGAACTCGTTTTTATGTAAGACCTATATTGCGATAGATTAACGCCTGGTCTCTTAAGTGAGACGGGCGTTCATTGTTTAACGAATACGTGCCTGATAGAAGAGAGGGAAGAGGAATGACGAGCGCACGGACTGGGGCAGGACAATCTGTCTCCGCATGGGAGATGCTAAAGCAGGAGATCAAGGCGGCAGGCCCGGAACTGGGTATAGATGATATTGGATTTGCTGCAGCGGACCCGTTTATTTCACTGAAATCACTGTTGGAGCAGTCACGGGATAAGGGCTATGCGTCAGGCTTTGAAGAGCCGGATATTGAAAAAAGAGTGCATCCTGCCCTCCAAGATGGCGAGCCTGCTTCTCTGATTGCCATAGCCGTGGCCTATCCTTCTAAAATGGTCAATCCGCCGAAGTCGGAGCCGGGTGCATATCGTGGCATACTTGCTCGTTCGGCTTGGGGACAAGACTACCATCAGGTGCTGCGCACGGCGATGGATAAGCTGGTGAATTTTATCCGAGAGCGTGTACCGGAGGCAATAATTGAAAGTATGGTAGACACCGGAGCACTTGTGGATCGTGCTGTCTCGCAGCGGGCAGGGATTGGTTTTAGTGCCAAGAATTGCTCGATTATATCACCGAAGTTCGGTTCATGGATCTTCCTCGGTGAGCTGGTGACAAATATTCCATTCCCGCCGGATACTCCAGTAACCGAGGATTGCGGTGAGTGCACGAAGTGTATTGACGCCTGTCCTACAGGCGCGCTGGTTGGCCCTGGCCAATTGAATGCGCAACGCTGCATTTCTTTTCTAACCCAGACGAAAGGGTTTCTGGATGAAGAGTTTATGCTTAAAATAGGCAATCGTCTATACGGTTGCGATACCTGTCAGATTGTATGTCCTAAAAATCGGGGGAAAAACTGGGATCATCATCCTGAGTTTCATCCAGACCCGGAAGTTGTGAAGCCTTTGCTGCTGCCGCTGCTGGATATCGGCAACCGTGAATTCAAAGAGCGTTTCGGTCAGAGCTCTGCCGCTTGGCGAGGCAAAAAGCCGATTCAGCGCAATGCGGTGATTGCACTAGGTAATTTTAAAGACAAAAGCGCTGTACCGAAGCTAACACAGGTACTGAAGCGTGATCCGCGTCCAGAACTGCGGGGAACTGCTGCCTGGGCGCTGAGCAGAATTGGAGGAGAAGACGCCATGAGAGCTATTGGGGAAGCTGCTGCAATCGAACAAGATGGGAACGTGCTAAGTATGCTGCAGAAGGCCAAGGAGAGATTGTTATCGTCCGAGACCTTACCCGATCCATCACAGGGAAATGCGAGCGTTAATAAAGATGAAAAAAATAGCGAGAGTGAACAACCTGTTTCCTCGTCCAAGCCAGAAGCAGCCGCATGGAAACCTTCGGCGGTTACGGGTTTGCATGGCAAGCCAGTGTACTATGATGAGTTGCTAACACCGATTGGCACACTTACTCTCTGTGCAACCGATGAGGGATTGTGTCACATCAATTTTGGTGCTTATCATGTACGGGAAGCCTACCTGCAGCAATGGGCACGTACATGGATCGGAGAGTATCGGTATGAGAAGAACGAAGAGAAGCTCAGCGAAGCTGCTACACAGCTAAGGCAGTATTTTTCAGGGGAGAGAAAAACGTTCGACTTACAGCTTAAGCGGTATGGGACTCCGTTCCAGCTACAAGTTTGGCAGGTTCTATCCGATATATCATATGGAGAAGCCTTAACTCACGAACAGGTTGCGGAAAAAATCGGCAGGCCCAAGGCTGTACGCGCAGTTTTGGATGCTATTCATAAGAACCCTATTCCGATTATTATTCCCTGTCATCGCATAAGTGGCAAAGATGGCGCCCTGGTGAGTTACGTAGGCGGTCTGCAAACTAAAGAGCATTTGCTTGCATTGGAGCACCAATCGTAAGAGCGGGGGACGTTCATGAAGTATGTAAACGTGGAAAGCGTGGAAGCAGGTGAGATTCTGGGCAAGACGGTATACTCCAGTAATGGTACGGTATTACTGTCTGCCGGAGTCGAACTTACCGTGTTTATGGTCAATACGCTGAAGCGTATTGGAGTAACCACGCTGTACATCCAGGATGAAGCGTTTAAAGATGTGGACACAGAAGATATTCTGGATGATGCCACGAAAAGGGCCATTATCAATGAGATGAGTGTTACGCTTGAAGCAGTCCGATCGGGAAAAGAATGGAGTCCGAAGAAAGTTGCGCTTAGTATCGATAAATTGTTAAATGATGTACTCAATGGGCGTGAACTACTGGTTCAGTTAACGGATATCCGTACCCAAGACAATGCGCAGTATGTTCATGCTATGAATGTCTGCTTGTTGTCTTCAGTGATTGGACTGAATATGGGACTTAACTACAATCAGCTCAAGGATCTAGCCGTAGGTGCATTGTTACACGATATTGGAAAAGTAGGCGAGCCAGAAGGTGGCAGCACGACATCTACTTCTTCACTGCACCACACATGGCGTGGCTTCGAAGTAATCAAAAACAAACGGGAGTTCAGTCTCTTGGTGGCACATACTGCCTTACAGCATCATGAACATGATGACGGTAGTGGAGTACCGAGAGGAATTAAGGGTAAGGATATTCATCTGTTTGCCAAAATTGTTAGTGCAGCTAATAAATATGATAATCTGATCAATGGTTTGTCAGGCAGCAGCATGCTTCCGCA
Organism: Paenibacillus sp. JJ-100; assembly: GCF_948329825.1. Taxonomy (GTDB): domain Bacteria; phylum Bacillota; class Bacilli; order Paenibacillales; family Paenibacillaceae; genus Paenibacillus. Next base: position 64,745 of record NZ_CAOJCM010000011.1, on the reverse strand, counting down.
TGAAGCGTGTGAAAAGATGATGGCATTGTCTGGAACCGAGCTGGATCGAGAGGTCCTGATTGAGTTTAATAAAAGTGTATCCGTGTATCCAAACGGCACTTCCGTCCGGCTGTCTACGAAAGAAACGGGAGTGATTGTCCGCCAGCATCGCGGGCTACCGGGCAGACCCGTGATTCGGGTGGCTCGTGGAAGTACCCGCTACTCGCTGGATGTTGTAGAAATCGATCTGGCTAAGCAAACAACCGTTTTTATCGAGGCTGTACTGACATGAGCCATATCATTGGAAAATGCGTTTGCTCAGGACGTGCGGAAATGCTATGATAACTCTCAGGAAATCCGGTCCGTGTCATGTGTACAGCATGGGTATGAATCTTTATGAATCATGACGTGTACTGACGCAGATCAACAGGTTTTTTAGATTGCATACAGAGGTGTCTAAGAGATGGAGATTGTAATACCGATTATTACATTGATTGTAGGTCTGGTCGGTGGATTTTTCATTGGTGTGTTTTACTTGCGTAAACAACTTGAGAAAATGCAAAGCGACCCTGACATGCTGCAAAAAATGGCAAAACAAATGGGTTACAACCTGAATGGCAAGCAAATGCAGCGTGCCCAGCAGATGATGAAGAACCAGCAACCAGGCGCTAAAATGCCTCAGCCGAGTCAACATCCTGCACGTAAAAACTCGGGCCGCCGTAAATAATAGCGTCGAGTGGTTTAAACGCTTGCAGAATATGGTTCGAAGGGAGGCGCTTGGCAGTGGCTGGCGTTAAAGATTATGTGAATTCCAAAGTATCCGACAATCGGGAGAAGATTGAGTATCATGTCGAACAGATCCTCAAATTGATTGGCGAAGATAGCACACGAGAAGGGCTTTTGGAAACGCCTGCACGTGTAACCCGGATGTACGAAGAGATTTTTGGCGGATATGAAGTCGATCCTCGTGACGTGCTGGGTGTCACCTTTAATGAGAATCATGAAGAGCTTGTCATCGTTAAAGATATTGTGTACTACAGCCAGTGCGAGCACCATATGGCACCGTTCTTTGGTAAAGTACATATTGGATATGTACCGAGCGGGAAAATTGTAGGGTTAAGTAAAATGGCGCGCCTGGTCGAAGCGGTAACACGCCGTCTTCAAGTACAGGAACGGATTACATCACAGATTGCTGACATCCTTACAGAAGCTGTCGAACCGAATGGTGTGATGGTGGTCGTTGAGGGTGAGCACTTGTGCATGTGCGCTCGCGGTGTGAAGAAGCCGGGTAGCAAGACAGTAACTTCTGCTGTACGCGGTTCTTTCCGTGATAACCCTGCACAGCGTGCAGAATTTCTGTCTTTGGTGAAAGAGTAGTGATAAATAAGCCGGGTTCCTTGAGGAACCGGCTTATTTATATAGGGCGTTTCCTGGTGTCATTGACTGAATTACATATGAATTCGATCGTGGAGGTCATGGGTGATGAGTACATCTTCCGAGTCCGATCAACTGCCTGAGCAGAAGAAGGGCGATTTGAATTGGACTGACATAAAGAAACCTGCTGATAAGCATTCCTCTCTGCGTTTGCAGATTTGGGAGACACCGCTTATGCGCCGTGGGAGCAGCGTACTTGACGCTTTTGCATGGGAAGAAGTCATGTGTAGACGAGTAGGAGCAGGACATCCACCTGTTGCTCATATATGGCGGCATCCAGACGCCTTCGTGGCTGGGCTACGTGACCGCAGGCTGCCGCGCGCAGTCGAAGCGATGGAGCGCATCCGAAGTAAGGGGATAGCGGTCTGTGTGCGACCTTCTGGTGGTGCCGCAGTTCCACTGAATCCGGGAGTAGTGAATGTGTCACTGATCTTGCCCAATCCGGAGCATGCAATGAATATCCATGATGATTTTCGAGAGATGGCCTCGATTATTGCGGAGTCTTTAACCCCTTGGTCAGCTCAGGCGAAGACCGGGGAAGTCCAGGGTGCCTTCTGCCCTGGAGATTATGATGTTAGCGTGGGTGGATTGAAATTCTGCGGTATTGCCCAGCGGCGGCAGGCCAAAGCCTATATTATTACGGCGTTTATCATTGTAGAAGGTCAGGGAGATAAGCTTGCTGCGGACGTACGCAGATTCTATGAAGAAGCTTCAGACGGACTAACCGAAGGATATCCTGAGGTAAAACCCGGGACGATGGCAAGTTTGCAGGAGGTAGCAGACGTGCCGTCTACTGCATCATATACAGCTTCACTGGTGCGTACACTGCGCAAGCGATATCCTTATGCAGAGACCGAGCGAGTGCTCACTGTTGGCTCGGATGAAGTGAGGCTGACGGCAGAGCAGATGAAGCTGCGATATGACTGAGTTCTTTTTCAATGGGCTTGGAATTGGGTAACAGAGATGGTATGATGTGATTTCGGAAGGAGAGGATTAGAGTGGAAACATTGAGATATACATACCTGTATGAAGTCATTTCGACAGGTGAAACATCAGAGTTCAGTCAAATGGCAACAAGTAAGGAAGAGGCGGCGGCCCTTATTGTGGCGCGTATTGCCGATCTGGAGTTCACAGAAGAGTCCGACATCAAACTCGGCGATCTGATTGCGATTAGCAAGCAGGTTGGCGACAACTATGTAGCATGTGAGGGCTGTGCTTCTTAGCATAAGTATGACGTATATATGTGGGTTTGAAGAGATATCGATCAGTCATGGACTGTAGATATCTCTTTTTTTGTATAGGAGTGATGATCTGGTTATGCGACTTGCCGGGCAGAATGCTTAGTAGGGTGGCCACAGTAGCTTGCGAGCAGTTTCATACCGTTCAGCCACAGCAGGCCAGTAGACGACATTCCACCAGTCTTCGATGTACTTTTTGCGCTCATTCTGATGTTTGAGATAGTAGGCATGTTCCCATACATCCAGCGGGAGGAGCGGAACGATATCCGATTGAGAAAGATTTTGATGTTTTTCGGCTTGTAAAATTTCCAAACGATGTGCCCTTGGGCTCCAGACCAGCATTGCCCAGCCACTGCCCTCCACCTTGTTGGCTGCTTCAGTGAATTGATTTTTGAAAGCTTCATAGCTGCCAAAATCACGTTTGATCTGCTCTGCAAGCATGCCGGTAGGTTTACCCCCACCTGCTGGATTCATAATCGTCCAGAAAATGGTGTGAAGATAATGCCCAGCGCCGTTAAAGGCGAGTTCGCGCTCCCAATGTTTAACGAGTTCAAAATTATTCTTTTTTCGAGATTCAGCCAGTTTCTTCTCTGCAACATTTAATCCATCCACATAAGACTGGTGGTGCTTGTCATGATGGATTCGCATCGTCAGTGCGTCAATATGTGGCTCCAGCGCATTATAGGCATAGGGGAGGGGAGGCAGCGTATGTCCCCCAATGGGGACAGGTCTTTCTTTTACCGGAGGAGAGGTGAGCGTAGATTCAGATGGAGCTGTCTCGCCGGTTGAATGCTGGAGTGCTGTAGATTGCAACAGCGCGGAAGCGGTAGGAGAAGCTTTTGTATTTCCCGCAGCAGGGGCTTGTGATTCGCTTGCTTCATGCCGGACAGTTTGATTGCCTGTTGTGGCCGTGCTGTGCAGTGCGTTTTCCAGCAGTGTCGATGATGGTGAATCTAAGTCCCGCAAAATGCCTGGCTGACTCAACGTATCTAATACCCCTAGGAAATACTCGGATTCACGAATGGCATGCAGAATGAAGGTTTGAGCCAGCGGGGCTGCCTGCACAGCCGCGCTTTGCTCTAGCATGATATACAGCTGTTTAATAAACTCTCTGGACTGATGCTGTGCTGCAGCGACAAGTTGATCAATACAACGCATCATATAAGGGGCGGGTGGCTGGGTTGCTGGTAAGAGCTGTTTTAAGAGTTGATTCGCTGTGCGCTCACTATGGGCAAAAGCAGCTTCCCATTCTTCCAGTAGTTTAACGTAAGACGGCTCCAGGTCAGGAACCAGTGCACGAATAATGAGCGTATGTTCTTTCTCCTGCTCTTTCCAGAACCGGATTTCTTCCAGGGTGCGCAGAGGAAGCAGACGGCCGTATCCATCACAATTCATGTACGTTGAACCTCCGATCATTCGGTTACTTTTTTAGTAGAACACAACATTCAAGAGAGAAGCTAACACACTTACGCAGTCTTCGTTCCATTATCTATGCATGGTCTCAACAGTGTATTCTTGAGGTGTATTGTCCTATGTATAAAAAAAAGAGCCCCGCAGGGCTCTAAATATATTGTAACGATGATTCACACGAAGATGAATGAGAAAATGGTGCCGATTAAAACTGCACGTTATTTGGCACATCGTCGTTATCACTCGTATCTGTTACATGACTAAGGAACGTCGAGACACGCCGCAGATATTCTTTTGGATGCTCCCGGAAGATCAATTCATGATGTGCGTCTTGCACAATCCATTGATCGGAATAAGGATTCGTTTGATTGGCTGCGAGAAACTCGGCAATCGGGTAAGGTGCCTTCTCGTCCTGAGTACCGTGAATGAAGAAGATCGGGAATGGATAGTCTTTTTTCTTCACTTCCTGATACGGGATCTGTTGCAGACCTGTACCGTTCAATACCGGGAAGAGTAGCTTCATAATCTCCAACGTAGGCTGACGCGGTAGGTTAATCTGATTATGAATGTTGTGATAGAGCGTATCTGGTTCCAACAGGAAGGTGCTATCCAGAATCATCGCGTTCACTTCATCCGTCAACAGTCCGGTCTGTAGAGCAGTTCCCGCTCCCATGGAGAAGCCCCAGACGACCAGTTCTTGTGCACCACGCTGCTTGGCAAACTGAATGGCTCCCAGTAATTGCTGTGACTCAGCTTTCCCTCCAGTAGCTACAGCCTTGTTCACCTGGGAGGCGAAGCCGTAATCGAACATAACAACATTAAAGCCAAGTTGATGCGCATAATGGGCCAGATCATACATAGGAACCCAGGTTTCCTCACGATTCGCCCCGTAGCCATGACTGAAGATAATCGTTTTGGCAGTATCATGGCTAGCAGGAATGTACCAGCCCTGCATTGTGCGGCTGCCGTCTGCTGCGGGGAAGGTAATGTCTTCGTATTTCATATTTTTGGCCTGCATCGGATTGGAAAATACCGGTGCGACCGTAGGATTCGATAACACCCATGCAATATAACCATGCAAGGCGATAAAACAAAACAACAGAAAAAATACAACGGAGAGCAGCAACGCTACGATAATATGCTTGAACCGAATCAACCTCGGTGATAATGAAGAGGGCAGATCGGACACTTTGGTATGCAGCGGGGCATCGCTCTGGGATGTCGGATACATGCACGCCCCTCCTTTAAAGTTCGGTTAAAAATAAAGCTGGCCGAAGATAACAACGGTGGAAATAGAATAACCGTAAATATCCTAATTTACTGGGATGGCACCCTGATTCTAAAGTCATGATTAGTTGTTATATCTGAAAGGATTCCTGTCTTTATCGTATGTGCCAATATAGTCAAAGTCAATGGATTGAGCGCATTTGTTACGTAATTGTTATATAGTACTTTAGATGTATGGTTAACTTTTCTATTGTGTGCAAATTACAGGAGGTTTTGTCGTGATAAGTAGACAGGCCTGCTCATTTTTTCGTTCACATAAATAGCTCTTTCAGGTTTACATACGAGACCGTTTCTCATATAATTTATGTAACCAAGTTTCATGTGATGAAACATGAGGAGGGCATTATGCCATGGGTGTAGAAGATCGCAAGTTAACCGTCCGAGCTGTTGAACGGGCGCTAGATATATTATTATGTTTTACCTCGCGTAGTGATCTCGGACTCACTGAAATTGCCAGCCAGATCGGTCTTCACAAAAGTACGGTACATCGATTGATGGCTACGCTGGAGGACAAGGGCTTTGTTATACGCGATGCAGCAACCGAGAAGTACCGGCTCGGTATACGCATCTGGGAACTGTCTGCTCACATGTCTCGTAGTGATGATCCTGCGATTCTATTGTTGCCTGCAATGGAGCGGCTAAGGGATCGTTTGGGCGAAACGGTAAGTCTCTACCTCCGTGACGGCGGTGAACGGATTCGAATCCAAGCGGTGCAGAGTGATCAGGCTATACGCCGGGTTGCCCCTGTCGGAGTTAGACTGCCGCTTTCTGTAGGGGCCTCCAGCAAAGTGCTGATGGCATTTGCTTCCGCTGAGGATCGGGAGGAGCTGATGAACGGCCCGGAGTGGCCTGTATTTATCGATCCGGCAGTATATCTGGCTCAGATGGAGGACATTCGGGCAAGTGGTTACGCAACCAGTTACGAAGAACGTGAGCCGGGAGCCGCCGCTGTATCGGTGCCAATTATGGATCGAAGAGGTAACATTGCGGCAGCACTTTCCGTGTCTGGACCTGTCAGCAGGCTTTCGCAAGATACTTTGCACGAATATGCACCTGTATTGAAAGAAGCGGCTACGCAGATGGGACTTATGCTGCCATAAGGGCTGATCTTAGCTTGAACAGAGTTCATTCTCTGGAATATTAAGGTTGTATTTATGTCCAGATTAAGCTACTCTGTAATGGACGACCAGCGAGGTCGGTTGAATGTTATATGTTAAGTTGAACAGCGACTAGGAAGTCGCAATACGTTTACGTTACTGGGGGAGTCCGAATTGTCCGGACTGAGACGGGATCGCATGAGATTCTGGACCCTTTGCACCTGATCTGGATCATACCAGCGTAGGGAAGTAATCGGCCATATGACCACAGACACCACAGATGTTAACCGGAGCTAATCGTTGCTGATATCCAGCAGATTACCCGAGTTGCGTGTATGGTGATGGACATGAGTCGGTTCCTTCGGAACCGGCTTTTTTATATACAGCGGCAAGCAGAGGTTCTTTGGTTGCGATACTCATAGTGGCCTTCGGGGCTTGGCATAAGCAGCTAAGGGTCATGTGATGAGGAGAAGGAGCTGAAGAACCACGAACGTTACCTGCACCATAGGTATTGGATCTTAGGTTCATTGCCCCGTGCTAACTGTACATAAAACCGGTCTCTTGGATAATCTGGCCCTTTGCGCAGGATCATTCCTGCTAATCTTCTGTACTCCGGGTGTTCTAGACAGGTGGGTAGCGGATACGACGCTGACACGTTCATGGAAGACATGAGACAAACGAAGATCTAAGAGGAGGAGACAGGAGACATGAGTACAGGTAACCAAACGGGGAAGCAGATCGGAATAGAGGAAACGGGGCGCGATGGTCATCCGGTGGAAAAGAAAACCGGAGCGGCTGGAGGGGTGCAACCCTTCCCGGGCAGCCGCAAAGTCTACATTCAGGGCTCACGACCGGACATTGCTGTCCCGGAGCGTGAAATTGCCCTTCATGACACGAATACTCCCCAAGGGGTGGAGCATAATGAGCCGCTGCGTGTCTACGATACGAGCGGTCCGATGACAGATCCCGAATTCCAGATGGATATTCGGAAGGGGCTGCCTGCGCTCCGAAATCACTGGATCATGGAGCGCGGGGACGTAGAAGCATATGAAGGCCGCGCTGTTAAGCCGGAGGATAACGGTTTGAAGCCTGGCGGACGAAGAGCAGGGGCAGAGGAGTACCCGGGATTCCGCGGGCAACCACTGCGTGCTAAGGCCGGACGCTGCGTCACGCAGATGCATTATGCGCGGCAGGGCATCATTACGCCAGAGATGGAGTACGCCGCTATTCGTGAAGGCGTAGAGCCCGAATTTGTACGGCAGGAACTGGCAAGTGGCCGGGCGATTCTGCCTTCCAACATCAATCACCCGGAGAGTGAGCCGATGTTGATTGGTCGTCATTTTCACGTGAAGATTAATGCCAATATTGGCAATTCCGCTGTCACTTCCTCCATTGAGGAGGAGGTAGAGAAGATGACGTGGGCTGTGCGCTGGGGATCGGATACGGTGATGGATCTCTCCACAGGCAAAGACATTCATACCACCCGGGAATGGATCATACGCAACTCTCCAGTACCGATTGGCACGGTGCCGCTCTATCAGGCGCTGGAGAAGGTGAATGGAGAAGCTGAGGCGCTAACGTGGGAACTGTACCGTGATACGTTGATTGAGCAGGCGGAGCAGGGTGTGGACTATTTTACCATTCATGCGGGTGTACTATTGCGATATATTCCCATGACTGCGAAGCGGATGACGGGTATCGTATCCCGGGGCGGATCGATTATGGCGGCGTGGTGCCTGGCACATCATCAGGAGAACTTTTTGTACACTCATTTTGAAGAAATCTGTGAGATTATGAAAAGGTATGACGTGGCGTTCTCCCTCGGGGATGGACTGCGTCCAGGCAGCATCTACGATGCCAATGATGAGGCACAGATGGCGGAGCTGGCTACACTTGGCGAATTAACGCAGATTGCATGGAAACATGATGTACAGGTCATGATCGAAGGGCCGGGACATGTGCCGATGCATAAGATCAAAGAGAATGTGGATCTGCAGATGGAAATCTGCCAAGAAGCACCGTTTTATACTCTCGGGCCGCTGACCACGGACATTGCGCCGGGATACGATCATATTACGTCTGCCATTGGAGCGGCGATGATTGGCTGGTTTGGCACATCCATGCTCTGTTACGTTACACCGAAGGAGCATTTGGGGCTTCCAAATAAGGACGATGTGCGTGAAGGGGTTATCGCTTATAAAATAGCCGCTCATGCGGCTGATTTAGCCAAAGGTCACCCACGCGCGCAACGCAGAGATGATGCGCTGTCGAAGGCACGCTTCGAGTTCCGCTGGCGGGATCAGTTTAACTTGTCCCTGGATCCGGAACGGGCGCTGTCCTACCACGATGAGACGCTGCCCGCAGAAGGGGCAAAGGAGGCGCATTTCTGCTCCATGTGCGGGCCGAAGTTCTGCAGCATGCGCATCACGCAGGACATCCGTGCCTTTGCCGCAGATCGTGGCTTGAGCGACGATGAAGCGGTCGCTGCCGGTATGCAGGCAAAAGCCGAGGAGTATCGGGCGCGGTAATGCTAATCAATTTTGTTCCATATACGATTAAGATACCTGCAATTACAAACAATATGCCATCGGACAGTCTCAGATTACCTGCATGTAGAAGAGCGGAGCATCCCATGCCTAATAAAACAAGTTAAGCATATATAACAATTTCATGGTATTAATCACATCTTATTTTTATATGATGTGAAACAAAAAGAGAACGTAGGTACGTTCTCTTTTCTTATATCTATACTATTAAATAAATCAGCCTACGCCTGCTGTTCTGCATCTCTTTGCGTTTAAGATTGTTATTCCTCATAGGGGTACTTTAATGGGTACTCCAATGGATAATTCAATGGATACTCCTACATTTACTCATAATATCCTTCGGTGTAGATGGCTACCGTGGAGAAGCAGAGGTGTTTCATTTCATCCTGCTGATTTTCGGTCGACATCTCCAGAAACCAAGGCTCATTCATCTCCTCTCGGGTCATAGCTACGGGACGCCACAGGATCAAGCCAATCTGATCGAACTGATAACTGAAACCTAGCTCAGGGTCTTCGCGATCATATGGTGCAATTGCATCCAACTGTGGAATTAGAACGTCAGCCTCCGTGCCCAGCAGATCAAGCTCACCCAGCACACATTTACATTCATCACTTTCATAGAATTCAATAAAAATAGCTTTCCCTTGAGTGTCATACTCCACCTTCGGATCAAAGGCGAAAGCTTCTGTCTGTTCAACTTCCTTCTGTGTCATGCCTAACCGGATATCCCCGATCGATTGGCCTGGTTCTACAGCGAGATTTATCATGATAGTGTTCCCTCCGGAATAAAAGTGTACAAGCATATAGCAGGACTTCTATACTTTCTTCGTAATGCCGATCTCCCGCTCCAAACTCGCGCCTAATCGTGATAGGGGGGTATAGATGGTCGTGCCTGCATTAACGGATGCCTGCTCAGCGGCGGGAGCCATGGAGAGCTGAGCGGCGACAAGAGAGGTATCCTTGCGCTCTAGAGCAAGTTGCTGCAATGTCTCCTTTAATGCCGCAAGGTAGCCTTCCTGGTCACCTCGCATGATCATGTCAAATAGACCTGGCAGCAGTATAGATTCGAGCTCAGGTTTTTCCTGTCCTGCCATGTGTCGATCGAGATGCGCATGATATCGTGCCATCGTCGGTTCTACCGTAGCGGGGTTGGTAAAGGCGAGCAAATACCGCCCAGGATGCGTGAGCATCATGGCGAGCAGAGAATCATCAATACCCGTTACCGGAATCGGCAACGGGTGCATGTGTTGTTCCAGTACAGCTGCGAACAAGGTGCATGTCACAAGAATAGCGTCAGCGTGACAGCGACTCATCCATTGCAGTGTCTGATCGACTTTCTCCCGAACAAGGTCGTTGTTAAAATCCTCATCATGCTTAAGCCGATCAAGACCGGGATCAACGTAGTGGATCAATTCGATATTATAAGAAGTCAGTGCCTGCTCGATCAGGCTGATATTGGAGTGATGCGCGTGAAAACAGGCAATAGTGCTCATAGGCAGTCCCCTTTATCTAAAGCTGGGTAGAAGGCGTGAGCCAATCAAACATTGAGCGCGATATACTAAAAACGACCACGTTTGAATGTTCACCCTGTACCCCGTAGTATAGGGAGCTGCTACAGAGATGTAAAGCATTATCTCATGTTCATCGATACGTTCTTTTTCGCCATTTTCTGCTGTAAAATTTCATGAAAGGATGGTCCTTGAGTGTTCTCATTTTCCTTTTTCGGAGCGGCCGTCACCGTGTTGCGCGGGTATTGGTGGTGATACGGGAGCATATGCTGAATAGGCATGCGGATCATTCTGGTTCCTCCTTACATGCATGATAGACATGCATCTTAATATAATATGTATTTCATTCAGTTAAGCTGTGTCGGTTATATGAATAGAAAGTCGAGCTGAAATTCGTATATTCGCATATAGGTACATATGACTTGTTCCGTGAAATTTCTGTTATGGAGCCTTTAATTCATTTCGACTTTAGTGATTTTACCCAGTATTTTGGAGATGTAAACGGTTTTAGAGGAAATCAGGAGTAAAGGACCTGATATTAAAATGGACCTATGGGAGTATCGGAACAGTTGTTATGCGAATGGTCCTAATTTTAAGGAAGTCAATGGTACCTGACTCTAAGGCATATGACCAAGTGACTAGGTATGATTAATGCTAACTAACTTGGTACTATGGTCGGGGTAGGTAGTTCAGAATAAGTCGAAAAAGCTGCCAATGTCTTTTGGCAGCTACACATTTCCTTTATTCAACTCCCCGCTTCTAGAGGGCAATCCGTTGGTGTTATCTCCGTTCACAACATCACTTCTAGACGGTATATAACGTTATCTTTGCCCTTTTACCGCAATATACACATCTACCTGTGTATGCTGCGGATTCAGACTGCGTTCATCGTAGTACTCAAAATCTCCTGTAAATGTGCGGTCACTCTGCTGATTCCATGCCCACACGGCTCCCCACACTTCGCTGACGACCTCAACCATTGGGCCTGTTCTCGAAGTAAACACAGCATAGGTAGCAGGAGGGAGCTGAACCTCATCGAATCCTGCGGGCAACGTTTCATTCTCACCAACTTCATGTCCAATCAGGATGGTATATTCACCAGCGATGCCATCTACATAATCTGTGTAACAACCATAACGTGGAGCTTCAGGAGCCGGAAGAGATTCGGAGGCAAAATAACGGCCCCACAACGCGCCGATGCAGCCTTGGCCGCTCATCTCGATTGCGTTGGTCGTACGTGCTGACACTCCTGCAAGACGTTTTCCGGGCAGGGTTACATAGCGGACAGGCTCGCTGGGCGGAATACTTTTTTCTGGATTGGCCTTCGTGGTTGGTGACATTCCTGCCTGCTGCCAGCGTTTCAGATGAGGCAACTGATTGCGTAGCATCGAGCGTGCTGATTCCTCATCCATGCCTTCCTCCCTGAGAATGGTGGTGCACATCTCAACCATGCCTTCAAGTGACATGTGTGGCTGCTCAAACTTGCCATCCTTGTAACAATAAATGCAGTAATTGCGAGTGGTGCTGCCATCCATCTCTGTACCGAATTGATCTGTACTAGTGAGTGGCATCCCACAGCTTTGGCATACGGTAACGTTCATCATTCATTCCTCCTCGAGTATATACAACTTCAAACTCAATATAGTTGAAGTATACGGGGAGGAACTGGACAGCTGTCTGTCAGGTTTGAGTGGCGGTTTTATACTTTTGTACAATTTGCTCAGCCATCTGACATACTTTATCTCGGATATGGAAAGGTTCTAACACCTCTACGTCTGCGCCAAAGCCGAGAATGAAACCATATAGCCAGTTGTCTTCGGGGAAAGCAACCTGGCTAATATAATACCCGTTCCCGTCAGGTAGCACGTTTTCAATACCAAACCATTCTTCGGCAAGATGACGAGCACGCGCGTGGAATTTTAGTGTCATGCTGATCTGATTGTCGGGACGGCTCCAATCCTGCTGCCACGGTCTGTCCTGAAGATCGATAGATTTTCGTTCAAAATGCTGTGCAGCAAGCGTGACATCTTTCATACGTACCAGCTTGAACATCCGGAATTCGTTTCGTTCATGGCAAAAGGCATACAGATACCACACGTGCTTTTTCAGGACAAGTGTATGGGGATCAACCGTGCGATAGCTCTGTGCACCTTCAGCATTGCAATAGGCAAAACGAATACATTGAAGCTGATCGATTCCCTGATCAATAACGTTTAACTTTTGTTGAAGCGCTTCGGGGTGTGTCCACGTGGAATAGTCAACAATGAATCGATGTGTGCTGGCTTGAAAATCTTCATTTTTGGCTTCTGGCACGATACTGCTGAGCTTCTCTACCAATAACTCACGCGCAGTATTCGTATGAGTGGTTGAGATGCTGCGTAGTGCCGTAACGATGGAAGCGAGATCCTTGTCGGTTAACAAGTTGCGGTCCAGCCGGTAACCTTCTGCCAGCCCGATGCCACCGCTTGCGCCCTGATATGTCACCACCGGAATTCCAGCTTGGCCTAAGGTGTCGATGTCTCGATAGATTGTACGTATGGATACTTCAAAGATGTCGGCCAGGTCTTTGGCCTGTAACCGCCTGCGATTAATTAGCAGTACCACAATGGATAACAAACGCTCCAGTTTCATAGCTCCAGTTTCCTTTCATTTCATTTATGGGTCTATATAAATGGGATATTTCTTTTACACTTGAACGGAGAGGGCAGTTGCTTTCAATTGTTTATCTGGGTGTTATCTGTTAGATTCATAGATATTATATGCCCAGCATCCCATATAGGAGTGAAATAAGCAATGAAGCGAATTACGATTCTGATTGCGGACGATGAAATAGAGATCGCGGATTTGGTTGCTTTACATTTACAAAAAGAAGGCTATCATACCGTTAAGGCATCTGACGGACAGTCAGCACTGCAGGCTGTTCAGACACACGCCATCGATCTGGCGGTTCTGGACATTATGATGCCGGGTATGGACGGGTATGAGGTGACCCGTAAAATCCGAGAACAGCATCATTTTCCAATCATTTTCCTGAGTGCGAAAACATCGGACATGGATAAAATCACAGGGCTCGTGATGGGAGCCGATGACTATATGACCAAGCCATTTAATCCGATGGAGCTTGTGGCTCGCGTTAACTCTCAACTACGGCGTGCTTTGCAGTTCAGCCAGTCCACAGCTACAGCGCAACGCTCGGTTTTGGAAAAAGGCGGACTTGTTATTGTCCCCGACCAGCACAGCGTAACGCTCTACGGTAAACCGTTGGAGTTAACACCGAAGGAATTTGACATTTTAGTGCTACTTGCCAGCAATCCAAAACAGGTATTCAGCGCAGAAAGCATTTTTGAAAAGGTATGGGGCGAGGCATATTTTGAAAGCGGCAATACCGTCATGGTACATATTCGCACGCTGCGCAAGAAACTCGGAGAAGATGTGAATAAGAACAAATTCATCAAAACCATCTGGGGTGTGGGGTACACGTTCAATGACTAAACGGAGAAGTTTTCGCACAACAATGATTATGCTACTTGGTCTGAGTATGCTGGCTTCTGGCGTCGTCACGTTTATCGTGTATAAGCTGTTACAGATGTACTATGCAGGGGTGAGGCGGGAAGACCCGCTGGCAGAGTATCGTAATATCATGAGAAGTATTGGTGATTTGTATGTCTTTATGCTGCTCTTCATCCCGCTTGCGATTTTATTTTTCTACTTGTTTACCAGACGTTACGTTACGTATTTCAAAGAGATTTCCGCAGGCATTAATCACTTGGCTAACGGAGATTTCGATCATCAGGTACAGATTGTGGCCAAAGACGAATTGGGTACGATTGCGGAAAGTGTTAATATGGCGAGCCAGAAGCTGCGAGAAGCGGTGAAACGAGGGGATTTTGCCGAAAACAGCAAAGACCAGCTCATCGTAAACCTTGCGCATGATCTGCGGACACCGCTGACCTCTGTACTGGGATATCTGGATTTGCTGATGAAGGATGAGCAGTTGACAGAAGATCAGGCGCGGCATTTCTTAGCGATTGCGTTCACTAAGTCCCAGCGGCTTGAGAAGTTGATTGATGATCTGTTTGAGATTACACGAATGAACTATGGCATGTTACCTGTACGCAAAACAAAGCTGGACCTCAGCGAGCTGTTGAAGCAAATGAATGAGGAACTTTATCCTGTTTTTGAAAAAAATAATCTGGTGACCCGTTTATATATTGATAACGATCTTACCGTATCAGGAGATGGGGAGCTGTTTGCGCGTGTGTTCGAGAATCTGCTAATCAATGCTGCTCGGCATGGCAAGGATGGTATGTACGTAGACATCAAAGGATTTCACGATAGAGATCAGGTTGTCATTCAGGTGACGAACTATGGGGGATATATTCATCCCGATGATCTGCCGCACATCTTTGACATGTATTACACCGGAGATCGGGCACGGACCGTGCAAGAAGGCGGTACGGGTCTTGGACTGTTTATCGCACGTAATATCGTGGAGCAGCATGAAGGTATAATATCGGCTGAAAGTGATGTGGTACATACGATGTTTGTGGTTCGTCTGCCTGTTTTCAAGCAGCTTTCTCATGAAACTTAAGAAAAATTTAAACATTGCCCTGCGTTTTCTTTAAATTGTTTTGTCTATCCTTGAATCATGAGAGGGAGGAGGAACAATCATGAAAAAGTGGGGCTTTTTGATATGTATCATTTTGATTGGATATATCGTAACGCAATCAACGGCAGCTTTGCAGCAGAAAGAAGAGTTGCCGATTGTTATGTTGGACACCGATGATAAATACATGGGGTACCGAGAAGCTACGACACAAGAAATGGAACAGCAAATACATAAAGGCAGTCTGGTCTTAGTTAATTCCGAGCATCCGATACATCCGGAAGGCGTTCGCTCCGATATTGTATATGTAGCTGATGAGGAAGACCTGCTTCTAGGTTATGGACTACTGGATCACAAATTGATGTTATCCCGTGAGGTGGCAGAGAGATTCCAAGAGATGGTTGAAGCAGCGGGTGAAGAGGGAGTGCGCTATTTCCTGATGAGCAGCGGGTACAGAGATTTTGAGAAACAGGATGAGCTGTATCGGCAAAAGGGTTCAGACTACGCGTTGCCTGCGGGCTACAGTGAGCACAATCTGGGGTTGTCCCTGGATATAGGTTCAAGTCTAGCCCCAATGAGTGAGGCTCCTGAGGGAGCCTGGCTGGAGAAAAACGCATGGAAATACGGTTTTATTTTGCGATATCCCAAAGATAAAGTGAACGTGACAGGCATCCAGTATGAACCCTGGCATTTCAGATATGTGGGCATGCCGCATAGTGCGGTGATGCACAAGAATCAGATGGTTTTGGAAGAGTATCTGGAGATGTTAAGAGAAAAGAGAGACGTTAGCGTTGATCTGAACGGCATTACATATGATATCCATTATTATGACGTCTCGAAGAAGGATACGAAGATTTATCTGCCAGAGAATGATGCCTATGACATCTCGGGTGATAATATGCAAGGCGTTATTGTTACAGTTGAAAAATCAACTTGATCATGCGCATTATGCTACTGAAATATTGAATTCCTAGTACGGCCTGATGGAAGGGGAGAGACAGCATGAGACAGAACAAGCCGAACGAGCAGTATAGGCAACAGGGGCAAAAACATGATCAAAAAATCAAACTTTATGATGCATACCAACGTCATGAGAATGACAGTCAGCATGGCAATGAGATAAAACCCAAGCTGCTTCGCATCGTCTGGATTGCCCTATTCGTGATTTATCTTTATTTGCTGACCAAACTGATTTTATTTAAAGGAGGACCCGTGGATGCAGGACTGGTATGGGACAGACTCATGGCGCTCCTGCGTCAGCCGGATCTGATCCATACACGAACTGTAAATCTGACGCCATTTCAGGAGATCAAACGAGACTGGCACAGTCTCTCCGTGCATCACCGGCCAGGAACAGCAACTCACTTGGTGGGCAATATCCTTGCATTTGTACCGTTTGGTGTATGGATGACGGGTTTCGTACGCCATTTTTTTTTCACCGGGATACATGTACTGTTTCTATCCTTTCTACTTAGTCTGGGTTATGAAGTGACGCAGCTTCTGACGGGTATGGGTATCTTTGATGTGGATGATCTCATGCTGAATACACTTGGCGGAATGGTCGGTTATTTGGTGTACACGGTGTTGTTGGTTATGAACAAGCTGTTTACAGGAGGGAAATCCAGAGTGACTGCAAATAACTAGGCAATTGTGCCAATACTTATATGTTCACTATAATCGGAGGAGGGCTCGAATTGATCTTATTAGCTAGAGAACTTGCCGGAAGAATGAGAGCGCTGCTCGCTATCGAAAGTGAGATCGCAGACGCAACACATAGACAAGAAGAGGAACAGGCCATACGAGAGTTGGAAGAGAAAAGATCCAAACAGATTCGCAGCTTCACGCGCGATGAATTACTGGTCATCCAAACGGTAATGAATGTTGGCCGATGTGAAAGAGGTTATCGTTATTATGCCAACTCAGAGCGTTCAGATTATTATGAGATCATTCACCTGCCCGTAGAGCTGGATGAGCATGAACTGATGCAGAAATATTCTTATTATCTAGTACATAGAACGGAAAGGGAGCTTGCAGATGGCATTGAGTATTATACGGCTGTTTCTGAACAACTGAAGGAAGGCATGGCTATTTTGAAACTCTAATCTCTTATTCAATCTCGGAAATGCTCGCAGATTCTTTTAAAGAATGAGTTTGCAACTAATGCACGATCAGGCTTTAGGAGGTAAATCGGATGATTATGAAAATTTCGTATTACACACCAGACGGTTTCTATTATTATGTCCCTGACGAGTATGCAGGGGAGATCGAAGCGTGGAGAATCGAATTTTCTGATTTTCTGCAAAACATTGAAGGAAAACATCCATTCACTCAATATATGGAATCGATTAATTTCGATGATGAACTGGAATATGGGGTGTTTATTCGCAGTTACGGCGGGGATGACTTTATGGATTGGATCAATGTGGAAAAATTAAAATACAGAGGAATCTATCGAATACCTGAACCGCCGGATGATTCAGAAGTGGGAATTAAGATTGATTTTTGATGCATATACTTACGACGTCGATTCACATAAGCAGAGGCCGAATTCCAAGAAGAAACTCATATCACTTCCCAACAACCAACCCAATCCCAAAACACATAAACGTTAACCTCTAACAAACAGATAAAAGCCCCGCTTCATTGTGCACACTGCACATGAAGCGGGGCTTTGCTCATTTATTTTATCTCATGAAAGATAAAGTGTATTAAGCTTTTTTCATCATTTGGCGCAGAACCGTTTGCAGGATACCACCGTTGTGGTAGTAATCCACGTCCACCATGCTGTCCAGACGTGCAATTACAGGGAAGTCGAACTTCGTGCCGTCTTCGCGAGTAACCGTAACCGTCAGTTCTTGACCTGGTTTCACGTCATTGCTCAGGCCTGTGATGTCATATGTCTCACGTCCGTTCAGGCCTAGGCTGGACCAGCCGTGACCTTCCTGGAATTGCAATGGCATAACGCCCATGCCCACCAAGTTACTACGGTGAATACGCTCGAAGCTTTCTGCGATAACAGCTTTGACGCCGAGCAAGAATGTTCCTTTGGCTGCCCAGTCACGGGAGCTTCCTGTACCGTATTCTTTACCTGCGATAACGATCAGGTTCTGTCCTTCAGCCTGATACTTCATGGAAGCATCGTAGATGGACATTTCTTCGTCTGTTGGCAAGTACTTCGTAATACCGCCCTCCGTGCCTGGAGCTACCTGGTTACGAATACGGATGTTCGCGAACGTACCACGCATCATCACTTCATGGTTACCACGGCGTGAACCGTAGGAGTTGAAGTCTTTGCGCTCTACGCCATGCTCTTTCAGGTACAATCCAGCCGGACTGGACGGAGCAATGTTACCTGCTGGAGAGATGTGGTCCGTTGTTACGGAGTCACCCAGCAATGCCATTACACGTGCAGCTCGGATATCGGAGATATCATTCAGCTTGTCACCAAGCTCCTGGAAGAATGGCGGATTCTGGATGTAAGTGGAGTTCGGATCCCACTCGTACAGCTCGCCTTCCGGTACAGCGATCTGGTTCCAACGCTCATTAGCTGTAAAGACATTCTCGTATTTGCTACGGAACATCTCAGCATTCAAGGAGCTTGCGATTGCATCCTTGATCTCTTCGGAGCTAGGCCAGATGTCTTTCAGGAATACAGGGTTGTTATTTTGATCGTGTCCGATTGGATCGGTTTCGAAGTCAATATCCACAGTACCTGCCAGTGCGTAAGCAACAACCAGCGGTGGAGAAGCCAAGTAGTTCGCTTTCACTTGTGCGTGTACACGGCCTTCGAAGTTACGGTTACCGGACAATACAGCTGCTACCGTCATATCGTTGGCAGCAATTGCTTCGCTCACTTCATCTGGCAGTGGACCGGAGTTACCGATACAAGTCGCACAGCCGTAACCGGCAACGTTGAATCCGAGTTGGTCCAGATACGGGATCAGCCCTGCTTTTTCCAGATACTCTGTAACGACGAGGGAACCTGGAGTCAAGCTGCTTTTCACATATCCTGGTTTCGTCAGGCCGAATTCAACTGCTTTTTTCGCCAGCAAACCAGCTCCGACCATAACGCTCGGGTTGGATGTATTCGTACAACTTGTGATCGCCGCGATCACAACAGCGCCTGCTTTCAGCTCACTTTTCGAACCGTCAGGGTGCGTTACAGGTACTTTTTGTTCGATCTTCTCATCGCTCAGTCCATATCCGCCTTTGTCGACAGGAGTACGGATGATGCTGTTGAAGCTTTCTTTCATTTGTGTCAGCTCGATACGGTCTTGTGGACGTTTAGGTCCTGCAAGGCTTGGTACAACGGAGCCGAGATCAAGCTCAATAACATCCGTGAATTCAGGATCAACAGTGTCTGCTGTGCGGAACATGCCTTGAGCTTTGTAATAAGCTTCAACCAAGTTCACTTGCTCATCGGAACGTCCGGTGCTGCGCAGGTAGTTCAACGTTTCGCTGTCTACCGGGAAGAAACCGATCGTTGCGCCGTATTCCGGTGCCATGTTGGCAACTGTTGCACGGTCAGCGAGGCCGATGTTGGCAAGGCCAGGTCCGTAGAACTCAACGAATTTGCCGACAACGCCTTTTTTACGAAGCATTTGCGTAACGGTAAGCGCGAGGTCTGTTGCTGTTGCGCCTTCGCTCAGGCTGCCTGTCAGTTTGAAACCGATAACGTCCGGTGTAACAAAATAAAGCGGTTGACCCAGCATTCCTGCTTCAGCCTCGATACCACCTACACCCCAGCCGACAACGCCAAGACCGTTGATCATCGTGGTGTGGGAGTCTGTACCTACGAGGGAATCCGGGAATACAACCGTTTCGCCATCAACCGTTTTGGTTGCAGCCACGGAAGCAAGGTACTCCAGGTTAACTTGGTGAACGATCCCTGTGGATGGTGGAACAGCACGGAAGTTATTGAACGCTGTTTGTGCCCAGCGCAAGAAGCGGTAACGCTCTTCGTTACGCTCGAATTCAACCTTGATGTTGTAATCCAGTGCATCATTGGTTCCGAAAGCATCGACCATTACGGAGTGGTCAATAACGAGGTCAACGGGCACGAGCGGGTTGATCTGTTTCGGATCTCCGCCTGCTTTTTTCACGGTGTCACGCATGGCTGCAAGGTCAACAACAACCGGTACACCCGTGAAATCCTGCAATACGATCCGTGCAGGGATGAACGGAATTTCCTTATTATTATCACGGCCTTCTGCCCAGCCGGTCAGTTGTTTTACGTGTTCTTCCGTGATGGCACGTCCGTCGAACTGACGAATGGCTGCTTCGAGCAGCACTTTAATGGAGAAGGGAAGCTTGGAAAGGTCGCCGTGGCCGCCTTCCTGAAGAGCATCGAGACTGTAGTAGCGGTAGGACTTGCCTCCAACCTCAAGCGTACGAGCGGCGGAGAAATGGTTCTTGGCTGACATACATGTACCTCCTTAAAATGTGTCGGTGAGATGAAGGGAACGTTCATTTCTAATGTAGAACAGGCCTTCATCGTTCCTTATTCATGTTCATTGGTTTCATCAGGTGAAACATAATTTCATAATCATAACTTTAGTACTAAGTATACCGTTTTCACCTCCGTACGTAAAGGGCTTTTTGCCTGTGCAAACAAGCATTATGAAGGATGAAGGCGTTTTCCTGCGACTGGTGTGAACAAGCATGATTTTGATATTTCCGGACAGTTTAATTTCATTGGTTCATCCGGGCGGTGTACATACTGCGGATATTTCTTCATATAAATAGTAGGAGGTGATCCAGACTGAACTCATGTCAAAGGGGGACACAAGCTTGGAACGCGAATGGAAGAGTGCTTTGTATACGTACGTCAACCAGTATAATCGCTGTGAGATCGATTACCGTCCACAGACCAGTGAACGAATCGTGTCCGATCCCGAATTTGTGGTGGAGCGGGGAGAGCGTATGGCAAGACTGGATGAATGGTATCGCAGGCGGCGCGCCGTGCCTCTTCGCAGCGAGACCAGCGCCAAGCTTGTGCGCACACTCATTGATGCACCAGAAGAAGCCGTGGTAGAAGTGCAGCTCTACAGCAAGCTATTCTATGAGAAGAGCGGTATCACACACCGCGAGGATCGAATAGAACGGGAAAGATTAACCTTTTTACGGGAAAATGGACGATGGAGCATCGTGCGTGTGGAACGAGAAGTGCCCGAACGTCGCCCGGCCGGGGAAGGACGTCCGTATCAGCAAGCGGATTTTGTTCAGGTGATGAACCGGCCGCTCTTGAACCGGGAAGTATTGGGACAGGGCAGAAGTGCCAGAAGACAAACCTACCGTCGGGATCTGGCTGTTGCTTACGCTGATCGGTGGTGGAATACGGGTAATCCGGCATTTGAAGAATTTGACGTGGACTGCACGAATTACGTGTCCCAATGTCTCTTTGCAGGGGGAGCACCCATCCACTATACTGGAAGAAGAGAAGCAGGCTGGTGGTATAAAGGATATGTGAACGGCTCGGAAATGTGGAGTTATAGCTGGGCTGTGTCGAATAGTTTGGCAAGGTATCTGTCCGGCAGCAGTTGGGGACTGACAGCTACCGAGGTCGATCGCCCCGAGCAGCTTATGCTTGGCGACGTTATTTTCTATGACTGGGATGGCGATGGCAGGTTCCAGCACAGCACGGTGGTTACCGCTTTTGATGCCGGGGGCATGCCGCTTGTGAACGCACATACTGTGAGCAGCCGCCACCGTTTTTGGGACTACCGGGATTCGTATGCCTGGACGGAGCGGACAGTGTATCTATTTTTTCATATTGCTGATGAGTTTTAGTTGAAGTGAAGATTTCCGGGATGCGGTGACGCAGACAGCCCGTTCCGTGTAAAATAAGAACAGAGACCGGAAGCAGCAAGGCTAAGAGCCTGAACAGGCTGCGCAGACAGCATCAGGTTACAGATATAATCGGAGGTTACACATGAGTATGGATAAAATAAAAGTAGGCGTCGTATACGGCGGAAAATCGGGCGAGCACGAAGTGTCGCTGCAAACGGCGTTTGCTGTAACAAATGCTTTTAATTATGAGAAGTATGAACTGGTTCCTTTTTATATCTCCAAACAGGGGACATGGAAAAAAGGAGCGGTGATGCATGCACCATTTGCAAGGATCGAAGATTTGAAACTGGAAGGATCAGCGGGCGGCACACAGGACGCGCTCAACGCACTATTTGCACGTTTGTACGGTGGGGCGGAAGCACTCGACATTATGTTCCCGTTGCTCCACGGTACGTTTGGTGAAGACGGCACGATTCAGGGCATGTTTGAGATGGCGGATATGCCGTATGTTGGTGCAGGTGTGCTGGCTTCGGCAGGTGGCATGGACAAAGTAGTCATGAAAAAGCTGTTCGCCCAAGCGGGGATTGACCAGTGTGCCTTCACATATTTTAATGCGACACAATGGAAACAGGCTGAACACGAAATGATTGTGCAGGTCGAAGACGAGCTGGGTTACCCATGTTTCATCAAACCGGCGAACCTGGGGTCCAGTGTGGGCATTTCCAAAGCGCGTAACCGCGATGAATTGAAAACGGCAATTGAGTCGGCACTCCAGTATGACACCAAAGTTGTAATTGAAGAATTTGTGGAAGCACGTGAGGTTGAGGTCAGCGTTCTCGGGAATGATGAACCGATGGCATCCGTTCCAGGTGAGATTGTATCCTCCGGTGAATATTACGATTATGCAGCCAAGTACATCGACGGTCAGTCCCAGATGTTGATTCCTGCACCACTGGACCCTGAGGCAGCAGATCGCATTCGTGAAGCGGCTCTGCAGGCGTTCCGTGCTATTGAGGGTAACGGCATCTCGCGCGCAGATTTCTTCATCCGCAAATCAGATGGAGCACTGCTGATCAACGAAGTGAATACGATGCCAGGGTTTACCCCGTACAGCATGTACCCTCTTTTGTGGCGTGAGACAGGTGTATCGTATGCTGAATTGCTGGACCGCATGATCGAACTGGGGCTGGAACGGTATAACCGCAAGCAGGCGCTGAATTACGAGAACGGCGTTCAGGCGTAGTCGCCTGAAACGACCCGAATATCCAAGCAAAAGTCCAATATCAGCAAATCAGGAGGAATGTGCATGGGATTTCAGACAGAGTTTAATTCCGTATGTAAATTCAAAAGCGAGCAGGAACTCTTCGAACTTCTGGAATATGGCCGCGGTAAAATGGTCAAACAAGGCTTTCGGGTGTTCCCAACCGGGCAAAAGGTGATTGCATACACCCCGGACAATGTAGCCGTGGCGATTGTAAAAATCGTCGCTTCCATTGCCGAGATCAATTTTCAGAACCAGGAAGTGACGGAAGTGGAGATGCAGCTCATTCGCAAGTTGACGGAGGAAGAATCTCGGATTCAGACGGCGCTTGCTGATGAGATGTTCTTTGGGGAGCAAGCTCAGGAATAGAGTGTACCCATAGCAACGGATTTGGCAAACTTACGATTATGCTCCCTTGTTTAGGGTAAAACTTGGTTATATACCGGTGTCGGCTGATCTTCGCGGCTGTCTACAGCCGTGCAGTATGTCCACCCTGAACAGAGAGGAAGAAAGCGATGCTTGTACGTTTCGGTTACGTGGCGATGTCGGTGCTGGTGGAGAATGCTTCACCTTCCAAGACGATGACAATGGCCAGTTTTAATAAAATTGGAGACAGGGAAGCGGCGATTCGCAAGCTGGAACGCATTGCAGCCGAGAACCTGCATAATACCTTACGTTTGCTTCGGCATAACAAAGGAAGTCATATTCATGTATATCGCTTTTCTTCCAAATTAATTCCACTTGCAACCCATGAAGACTTGAGTGATTGGGACCCATTTCCGGCGCTGAAGTCGGAATTTCAAGCGATTGGCGACTTTGTGAAGGACAATCAGATGCGCGTATCCTTTCATCCGGATCATTTTACCGTCCTGAGTACACCGCGCGAAGAGGTACTGCGCAACTCGATGAAGGATCTTCGGCACCATGTGCGTATGCTGGATGCCATGGGATTGAATGCTACAGCCAAGAACAATATTCATATTGGCGGTGCTTACGGGGACAAGCCTTCGGCAGCGCGGCGCTTTGAAGAAAACTTTTTGAAGCTGGACCCTGATATCCAGAAGCGACTGACACTTGAAAATGATGATAAAACCTTCACTTCACCTGAAACATTGGCAGTATGTCAGAACCTCGGGTTGCCGATGGTACTGGATATCCATCACCAGTGGGTGAATAATGAAGGTGAGAAGCCATGGGAGCTGTGGCCAGATATTTCAAAGACCTGGCAGTCACCGCTTGCACAGGCCGATGCATCACCAGACCAGCCGTTACCGCCTAAGATTCATGTATCTAGCCCTAAAAGTGAGAAAGACCCTCGTGGTCATGCTGATGGAGTTGAAGTGGAACCATTGCTCGATTTCCTGCGTCATATTGCAGCAGATACTCCGGCGCTTGATGTGATGATTGAAGCAAAACGCAAGGATGAGGCGCTGGTGCACTTGATGCAGAAACTGGCATTCTATCAGAATGAGGGTGTCGAGTGGGTGGACGAATCCACGGTGCGCATCCATCCGTAGAGCCAAAAGAGGCTTGGGCAGCAAGAAACTTTACGAATGCTCGGACGTATACTTCTAACAAGTATTTTAACTTTTTTGTAGATTGATATAGAAAGTAGAGTGAACGCTTTGAGTGAAAAGGAAAAGGTACCTTATGTCGTGACAAGCAAAAGCTATACTGCCGTTGCCATTAATGCGGCGTCCAAGGCTGGCGAGTGGATTAAGAGCCGTCTTGGTACAGTAAGTGAACTGGGAACCAAATATTCTCCTCAAGATCTGGTGACGGAAGTGGATAAAGGGGCGGAGCAGATGATCCGTCGTTTGATTCTAACCCATTTTCCAGACCACGCTATTCTGGGTGAAGAAGGAGTCGAGCCGGGGCCAGAAGCTTCCGCGAGAGCGCTGAAAGAAGCGGCGGAGGAAGAGTACCTCTGGATTGTTGATCCGGTGGATGGCACGACGAATTTCGTTCACGGGTTCCCATTCTATTCCGTATCGATTGCGCTGGCTCATAAGGGCGAAGTCATTGTTGGGGTTATCTATGACCCTTCCCGAGACGAATTATTTGTTGCGGAAAAAGGGAAAGGGGCCTACGTTCACGGAAATCGGATGACGGTATCGGGTGAAGAAACACTTGGGCAGAGCCTCGTGGCGGTAGGCTTCCCGGCAGATACAACGTTTGCGCTGCCCCTGAATATGGCTGCTGTTCAGGCTCTTGCTCCGCAGGTACGTAATCTGCGTGCCGGTGGTTCCGCTGCGATACATCTAGCTTATGTAGCAGCAGGACGTTTGAGTGCTTATACGGAAGTGGGCCTCAAGCCTTGGGATATCGCTGCAGGTGCGCTATTGGTTGCGGAATCTGGCGGGAAGGTAACGGATACGATTGGAACGCCGTATACGCTAGCGGTGAATCATATCGTTGCCAGCAATGGCAAGATTCATGGTGCATTGACAGATGTGTTGAAGGAAGCCAAAGCTACTGGACTGGAGTAAGCAAATACGATTTCATTGAAGGAGCGAATAACGATGGATGAATCCAAAGAACTGGAACGACGGCTTAGCGATATGCTGACGGAAGGAGACATGGAAGCGTCCGGCGATGCTGAGGAACGCGAACGTCAGCTCATTCCTCCTAAATACGAAGTACGCATTCAGACAGAACGAGATCCGATTGTGGAGGAAACATTAAAGTATCGAATGATGGCTCGTGAGCTGGATGATCGATATGATCGGTATCTGGATCGCACTGCCGGGCAAGGAACCAAGGTAGATGACGAGTCAATGCCAGATCAGCGTTCAATACAAGATCGAGTGAAGGACCACAACACAGACGAGCAATCTTAAACGGATGGGTTACATCGGACTCACATCATTCACCTCGTTCACCTCAGTCACAGCAAGTACATCATGAATAGAGATGAATCGTATAAATAACAGACTCTTCCACAGACTTCTCGATGAAGGGAGGTCTGTTATTTTGCGTTCATTTTTAGGAAAGAGGACAAGGCCATAATGAAGGTGATAGAATAGAGACACACAAAATATGGCATCGGGAATGATGATGTACGATATAATCGTGTAAATGCTAGATTCAATTAAAGGAGTGTTCACAAGAATGAAGCGTAAACGAATATGGGGAAACACTACCGCAGGTCTGACAGCCAGTATGCTGGCCGGGATGCTGCTGTTCGCATCATCAGCGTTGCCGGCACATGCTGCGGATGCCCAAACGAGTACATTACCTGTGGCTTCAAATGAAGCATCCCTCACATTAGCTAATAAAGATGCAGCCGCGGTAAACAAAGCGTTCCGGATAGTGACACTGGGTGACTCTATTACCGTAGGATATGAGCCGAAAATGACTACCTTGCCTTACGGTTACGTGGAGCGGTTACAGGAACAGGGTCTACTCCATGGACGTACACAGGTGGACAACTTCGGCATCGCAGGATTACAAACGAGCGGTCTGAAGAATTTCACGGATGCGATCAAAGAAGGCAAGACACTTACTTCCGAAGAAATTCAGCCGAATCTGCCTGATCCACGCGCAGGACAGATCGGAGCAAACACGGCTGCGATCCGTGAAAGCATCGCACAGGCTAACCTGGTTACCATAACCATTGGGGGCAATGACGTGTCGGAGCTTCTTGGTACAGCGGATAAGATGAGTGAGCAAGAACTGCAAGAGAAAGTGAAAGAACTGCTGGCAACATATACAACCAATACAACAGCCATTATTAATGATATTCTCGCAATTAATCCTTCTGTACGGATTGTGATTGCGGACCAGTATCAGCCGATGCCTGAAGTTGCAGGCAAAGAACTGTATGCCAAGCTGATGCAGGCTTCTCAGGGCTTTACACAAACGATTGACGGTGTTGCGGACCAGTTCACTGCTCAAGGGGCAGATGTGAAAGTAGCTCACGTAGCCAAGGAGTTTGTTGGCGGTGAAGGTACGATGACACATATGATCAAGAACCGTGATTTTCACCCCAACCAATACGGATATGCGACCATCGCTGAAGTATTTGCCAAAACGATCTGGGGCGATTATACGAAACTGACTGCGCCAGATGAGGGGCAACCGATGAACATCATCGTAAGTGGTAAGATGCTGAACACACCATATAAACCAGTGATTCGTAACGGTAAAAATTTCGTCGCGATTCAGGATATCGTGAATGCTGTGGGTGCCAAAACGGTATGGGACAACAAAACGTCAACCGCAACCATTACCTACGGTGACCGCACAGTCGCTGTGAAGATCGGAGCGGATACCCTAAAAGTAAACGGCGCATCCGTTGCGGTGGATACCCCGGCCTTCCTCAACCAAGTAGGCAAGGAAGCCAAGACATATGTACCGGTGGCTATGGTAGCCGAAGGTCTGGGCTTTGACGTGCAGTATATCGCGAAGCTCAAAACGGTATTTGTTAATCCGTAACGCATTCAGACTTCATTTATCATGAAGTGGCGAAGCAGGACATGATCCCGCTTCGCCACTTTTTTGTTGGAAATATATAAATATACCTATTCCGATGACCCAATATGTTGCATAAATATGACTTGTCATTCGACTATGGATGTGTAAATATGAAAATAACTTACAAGTATCTGAACTGATGCAACATAATCAGTATCATCTTCCCTAACCAGCAACCCTTCGCCAAGCAAAGGAGCGCTCCGATTGAACAAACTTAAAAACGCTTTCACCACACTGCCCATTCATCACAAAACGATCTTACTGATTGGCTTCTTGATGTTGATCAGTTTTGCTTTCTACGTATCTGTTATGCAGTACGTGCTCAATATTTATGACCGCCAGATCTATGAGAAGTCATCACAAGTGCTGAATATGTCTTCGGTCGGCATTGAGAACAAACTACGTGAGTTATCCAATCTGTCTTTCAAAGTGATGTCAGACGAGCCGCTGCAACAATATCTGCTGCAACTGGAGAAGGCGAACTCAGGATACGAGCGGAATAGTCTTCGGAAAAAGATTACGAATCGTCTTGTCGCCTACGCCGGTTCCGAGAAATACGTGTACTCCATGATCTTTATCGACAACGATAACAATGTGATGGCGGCGGGTAACCGGGAAGGGATCTCAGCGACGAAGCAAAATGAACTGATTGCCCTCGGCGAGCAATTTGCTGGCTCCAACGTATGGCAGGCAAGCGGGGATCAGCAGGCGAGGCTACTGTCGGTCAGACAGGTGAAGTCTTTCACAGGCGGGGCATTTACGCTGGAAAAGCTGGGAACTCTGATCATCCGTGTGCGGCTTGATCGTATCGTACAGGATCAGATGCAGGAACCAGCCGAAGACTCCCAGCTGCTAATCATTGATGGAACCGAAGTTATTTATCCAACGGAGTCCAACGTCAGCAAGTCGGAAATTGCAGCAGAACTGAAGCGAACGGAACCTTACTGGATTGCCAGCCTAGATCAGGGCAAATATTTTGTTGCGAGAGCCTATTCGTCATACACGAACTGGAATTATTTATATACCACGCCTTTTGATCAGATGTTCAAACAGATTCAATTTGTCAAACAGCTGGTGATGGTTATTTTTATTATGATCTTTCTGGTCGCCCTTGTGATCGGAGCCAAGTTCTCTCGCAGTATCACCCATCCGATTGCTCAATTAATCAAGAAGATGCGTAATATTGAAAAAGGAGATCTGGATAAACTGGAGGAAGCAGCCCTTGGCAACATTCCCGTATCTCCGCAAAATGAAGTCGGATTACTCCATCGAACCTTCAAGATGATGTTACAGCGAATTCGTGAGCTGATTGATGAGAATTATGCGAAGCAGCTCGTCATTCGAGAGACTGAATTGAAAGCGCTTCAGGCGCAGATCAATCCTCATTTTTTGTATAACACCCTGGAATCCATTAACTGGCTCGCCAAAGTCCAGAAGCAGCATCAAATATCCGAAATGGTGGAGGCTCTTGGATTCTTGCTGCGCAGTTCGGTCAATATGTCCGAGAAGTGGATTACACTGGAGCGAGAGATGGATATTGTGCGCAGCTATGTGACGATTCAGCGTACCCGGTTTGAGGAAAGACTTGATTTTGATATGCATATTGCCCCGGAGGTAGGAACAGCCAGAATTCCGAAGTTAACGTTACAGCCGCTGGTGGAGAATGCCATCCATTATGCGCTGGAACCAAGTGTCGAGCCGTGCCAGATTCGAATCCGTGCCAGAGCAGAGGGGGATTACGTTCGGATTGAGGTCGAAGATAACGGACCGGGCATGACATCTGAATTCATGGAACGTTTGCAGGAAGGGCAGATTCAGACCAGAGGACAGGGCATAGGACTTACGAACATTCAGGAACGTCTCCGCCTGACCTTCGGGGACGAAGGCATTATGAGCATAAGCAGCAAGCCTGGATCAGGAACTGTAGTATCGATCAGCATACCTTGGATCAGAGAGGACGATGACGATGTACAAAGTGATGCTCGTAGATGATGAACGTGTAATACTGGATGGAATTTCTCAAGTTGTTGACTGGGCAGCCGCAGGGACAGAACTTGTGGATACGGCGAGAAATGGCGTGGAAGCGCTGGGGAAAATAGAAAGTGCCCAACCGGATATTATCATTACCGATATTTCCATGCCGGGCTTGGATGGACTGGGTCTGATTGAGAAGGCATCGGAGGCTTATCCGGCTGTACGTTTTATTATGTTATCCGGCTACAAGGAGTTTGAGTATGCTCGCAAGGCGATGCAATATGGGGTGAAGCATTATCTGCTCAAACCCTGCAATGAGCATCAGATTCATGATGCCTTGATCGAGTTGTTACAGGAGCGTCAGGATGCGCAGGTGAAAGAACATGTTGCAGGAGAGATCAAGCAGCGTTTGCAACGGGTTCTTCCCCATGTGAAGGAGCAGTTCCTATTGGAGTTTATGACCAATCGTACATATGGTCCGGTGGATCTGGCGTATTATCAGGATCTGTTCAATCTGGATCTGCAACAGAACTGCGTCCGGTTACTACTGCTTCGGATTGTGGAAGAGCATGATTACAGTCATTTATTTGCGATTAAAAATATAGCTGCTGACCTTCTTCCTGATATGCTGTTAAGCACGACAATTGAAGGTAAACTCTTGATTGTACTAGCAGATCCAGCCGATGTGAATGTACTTCAAGAGCAGATTGAAGCGGTTCGTCAGGCGTTTACCCGTCTGTACAGATTGGAGCTAACAGCCGCGCTGAGCGAGGCGGATCATATGACCCAGTCTCGGCAACTGTTCGGCGAGGTGTCGCAATATTTGAATCATCGCTTTTTCATCGGAGAGGGCAAGCTCATTACGAAGAAAGATGTAGTGCTGGCAGGCGAATGTGATGGTGTGCATGTGGAACGGGATGCCGATCAGCTGTGTCAGCTGATCAAATCAGGGAATACGGAGGAGGTTGCTGCTGAGGTACATCGCTTGTTCGAGCAGTTGGCCATCCAGAAGCTAGATATCGAGGTGACACGTGCTTACGTGGTGCAGTTATACTCGGCCATGATTCAGGTCTGTCCACCGGAGGAGGCAACTGATTTCACACAGCGGATGGCGGAGCTGTCTCATATGGATACGTTGTCTGATCTGAAGACGTTTGTAGCCGATAGTGCTGCCCGGTTAACCACAGGTTATTATAAAAATTACATCAGTCGCCAATCATCAGTGGTGGAGAAAATGATGGACATTGTGGATTGCCACTACGGTGAAGCTGATCTTTCATTAAGCGGAGTGGCCCATCAGATGTTATATATGAATCCCGATTATCTTGGCAAAATATTCAAAAGAGTAACTGGCGAAAATTTCTCGAATTACGTCAATCGGTTGCGCATTGAACGAGCATGTGAACATATCCGCAGAGGTGGGGATGTGAAGGTATTTGAGCTCGCAGAACTGTTCGGGTTTGGCGGGAACTCCCAATATTTCAGTCAGGTGTTCAAAAAATGGACCGGTATGACACCTACTGAATTCCGCAGATTCGGCATCTAACAGAGTAAATTGTGAATGATTCACCCATATCATGCTCCATTTCAAAAGGAGGACAACCGGCGCATGGGGCGTCAGGGATGTCCTCCTCTGTTTTTTGAACCAAGAAGACGGTTTTGTGTATTCAACTTGGATCGTACTTTTGCGAAAATGACAATATCAAGTTTGTGAAAGCGTTATCAGAATATCGTTAACAAGATAAAGATAACCCGCTCACAATACCATATCAGCATAAAAAGGGGAGATTGGCATGGTGAAAAAGGCAATATTCCTGATGATGGCTGCGTTACTGGTTTTTACAGCAGCGTGCAGCTCAGGCGGAGGCAGCGAGCAAGAGAGCGGTAGCAAGGATGGCTCCGTGAATTTGCGTATTGCCTGGTGGGGCTCGGATACACGACATGAATATACTCAGAAGGTCATCGACCTGTATAAAACGAAAAACCCGAACGTCAAAATTGATGTGGAATACGCTTCCTTTGATGACTACTGGAAAAAGCTTGCACCGCAAGCCGCAGCCAATCAGCTGCCAGACATCATTCAGATGGATATTTCCTACATCAGCCAGTATGCCCAGAACGGACAGCTTGAAGATCTCGCACCGTACCTTGGTAATCAGATCAAAGTGGACGATGTGGCAGAGAATGTCATCAGCACGGGTGTAATCAACGGCAAACAGTACGGTGTACCTGC
The DNA here is from genome assembly GCF_948329825.1 of Paenibacillus sp. JJ-100. Taxonomy (GTDB): domain Bacteria; phylum Bacillota; class Bacilli; order Paenibacillales; family Paenibacillaceae; genus Paenibacillus. Next base: position 32,907 of record NZ_CAOJCM010000011.1, on the reverse strand, counting down.
CGGTGTGAATGTTCTTGGTTTTCAATACGATCCAGCATTGCTCAAGAAAGCAGGCCTCGATGCTATGCCGGAAAATCTGACATGGGAATCCTATGAAGCACTCGGTAAACAAGCTGCAGAGAAGGGACTTTATCTGGATGGCGGCGTAGCACCGGATATCTTCTTCCATTACTTCCTGCGTACCAAAGGCAAATCACTCTACAACCCAGAAGGAACCGGGCTTGGTTATGATGACGATGCTTTGTTTGTAGAGTTCTTCGGATTAATGCATCGCATGATTGAGCAGAAGGCAGCGCCTTCACCAGATGTGGCTAATCAAACGAAAGGTATTATTGAAGAGTCCGATCTGGTCAAGGAAAAAGGTATCGGTGTATGGCAATGGTCGAACCAGTTCGTTGCTCTACAGCAGGTGGCTAACCGTCCACTGGCTATTGCTCCAATGCCAGGCCCGGATATGGAAAAAGGTCTTTATATGCAGCCAAGCATGTACTGGGGTGTAACGTCCAATTCCAAGGTGAAGGAAGAAGCCGCTAAGTTCATTGACTTCTGGGTGAATGATGTGGAAGCCAACAAACTGATCAAAGGGGAACGCGGTGTGCCGATTTCCGGAAAAATAAAAGAGGCCATTGCACCTGAACTGAGTGACGCTACGAAACAGGTGTTTGAATTTGTGGCTTCAATGGAGCCGAAGGCCTCCCCAATGAGCCCTCCACCTCCGGTTGGGTCACCTGAAGTGATCTCTTCCCTGGCGGATGTGGTGGAAGAGTTGAACTTTGGCAAGATTACGGCCGAACAGGCAGCACAGACGTTCCGCAAAAACGCGGAAGCCGTACTTGCAAACAATAAATAACAATGGAATGATGGCTTGCTCGTCCCGCTTGCAGGGATGATCGGGAACGGGGCTGCTCGCAGAAGGCGAGGGCCTTTCCCCGTCCCATCTGCAACACGAAGATAAGCAGCAGGCAGATCCATGAAGGAGGTACGTTCCACTTGAGGCAGTATTCTTCATTGCGCAGAAACTTGACGGGATATGCGTTTATCAGTCCATTTATTATTGGGTTTCTCGGATTTACGCTCATCCCTATGTTTGTTTCCTTATATATGTCGTTTACAAGTTATAACCTGTTCACCTCTCCTAAGTGGATTGGGCTCGACAACTATAGCAAGATGTTTTTTGATGATCCGAAATACTGGAATTCGGTCAAAGTTACGTTTTTATATGTATTCATCGGAGTGCCGTTAAGACTGATATTTGCGCTCTTTGTTGCGATGATTCTGAACACAGGTTCTCGCGTGGTGGGAACGTATCGTACGTTATACTATCTGCCTTCCATCATCGGCGGAAGCGTGGCGGTATCCATTATGTGGCGTAACCTGTTCAGCAATGAAGGGGTAATCAACAGTGCAATGACCGCCATTGGCATTGGGCCAATCAGTTGGTTTGGTGATCCGGATGCCGCGCTTGTGATGCTGATCTCCCTGTCGGTATGGCAGTTCGGTTCATCCATGCTGATCTTCCTGGCAGGACTCAAAAATATATCCCCCGAGATGTATGAGGCCGCAGGTGTGGATGGTGCGAATCCGGTTCGTAAGTTTTTCAGCATTACGCTGCCACTCCTCAGTCCAATCGTGCTGTTCAATCTGATCATGCAGACGATTGGTGCGTTTATGACCTTTGTACCTGCCTACATCATCTCCAAAGGTGAGGGGGGTCCGATGGACGGTACCATGCTGTACTCCCTGTATCTGTTCCGTCAGGCGTTTATGTTTAACAACATGGGTTATGCTTCTGCGATGGCATGGGTGATGTTGATTATGATTGGTGTGCTTACAGCGGTTGTGTTCCTCACATCCAAGCTCTGGGTGTTCTATGAATCTGAAGGAGGGAAGTAATGATGGTGTGGAAAAATATCAAATGGCCCATTTATCATCTATTCGTCGCCGCACTTGCCCTTCTGATGCTCTACCCGGTACTGTGGATGCTATTCAGCTCGTTCAAGGAAAGCCGGACGATTTTCGTAACCGCAGAGAGTTTGTTTCCGACCGAATGGATCTGGTCCAACTATGTGGATGGCTGGAAAGGAACAGCCGGACGGCCATTCATGCATTACATTACCAATTCACTTATCATTGTGGTGATCTCTACCATTGGTGCAGTGTTATCATCGTCCCTAATCGCATTTGGATTTGCCAGACTCAATTTCAAAGGACGTACCTTCTGGTTCTCTCTGATGATGCTTACGCTGATGCTGCCGCATGACGTGGTATTGGTTCCGCAGTACATCATCTTTACCAAGCTGGGCTGGCTTAACACAATCTTGCCGATTGTTGTACCTACCTTCTTCGGAATGCCGTTTTTTATCTTCCTGATGGTACAGTTTATTCGCACCATTCCGAAAGAGCTTGACGAAGCAGCCACGATTGACGGATGTAACAAATTCAGACTCTATATCCAGATTATCATGCCACTGATCAAATCTTCGCTCGCGACAGCGGCAATCTTCTCCTTTTACTGGAGATGGGAAGATTTGCTTGGACCGGTGCTGTATCTGAACTCGCCTGACAAGTACACCGTCTCTATGGCACTCAAAATGTTCCTGGATAGTGAATCTGCTTCCAACTGGGGCGCGATGTTTGCGATGTCGATTGTCAGTCTGATCCCGGTTGTAGCTGTATTCTTCATCTTCCAGAAGCAGATTGTTCAAGGGATGAGTACGAGTGGTTTGAAAGGATAACGAAGCATCGAACGATATTGAACAAAACACATGGAGGATATTAATCAGTGGACTCAGCGGACGTGAATAATCCAGAACAAAGAATAACCTCGTGGAAATTTAGTTTTGGTCCATACGTAGATGCCTCAGTAGACAAAGCGATCAAGTCGGAACGAAGTATGGATGGGGTAGAGAATAAAGTAAGCAGGCAAGGCAGCGATGTGATTGCGGTGAATGCAGACGGGTACACAGCTGTTTCGTCCACAATGATATATGACGAGCGTAGAGGATATGGATTCGAAACAGGTTCACTGGTTTATGAAAAGCAGCGACATGAAGAGCGTGATGATGAGTCGCATTTTTCAAAAGGATTCCCTGCTCCGCAAGAACAGGCATCGTTGTCTGCCCGCTTACGTTCAGGCTTTTGCATCCCGCTCAAGGCGGCGTTTGTTGTGGATGTACCCGATGGAACGTATCAGGTGCTTCTGATTGCTGGAGACCCGCTTGCGGATACGGTTACCCGTGTGAAAGCGGGAGAAGGTCGCCTTATGTTACCCACGATCCGTACGGTTGCTGGACAATGTGCAGAGATGCGGTTTGCGGTAGTTGTTCGGGGCGGTCAGCTTCGCTTGACTTTCTCGGGGCCTGCACCTCGCATCAATGCTCTGGAGATTACGCTGGCGAATCAAACGATGACCATTTTCCTCGCCGGAGATTCAACGGTAACCGATCAACCGGAGAGCGGATATCCATATTGCGGCTGGGGGCAGTTACTGCCTGCGCAGTTCAAACATGATGTGGCCGTGGATAATCACGCGCAGTCGGGAAGAAGCTCTCGCAGCTTTATTCATGAAGGTCGTTTGGATGCCATTATGCAGCGTATCAAGCCGGATGACTTTCTATTGATCCAGTTTGGACATAACGATGAGAAGCCTGACCCTGAACGGGGAACAGAGCCCTTCACCACCTATAAGCAGTATTTGAAAAAGTATATCGATGCCGCACGCGCGGCTAAAGCTCGCCCGGTACTAATCACACCTGTACATCGACGATATTTTGCGGAAGATGGCACTTTAACCGATACACACGGCGATTATATTACCGCCGTCCGTGAACTAGCAGCTGAGGAAGAGGTTGTACTAATCGATCTGGCTGAACGTAGCCGGGTACTGTTTGAGGCGGCGGGCGTGGAAGGCACCAAAGACGATTTTATGTGGGTGCTGCCCGGCGAGTATATGAACTTCCCCACAGGGGTGGAAGATAATACGCATTTTCAGGAACGCGGTGCACGCCGATTAGCGCAGCAGGTGGCCGAAGCCATCCGCGAGCTGCGTTTGCAGCCGTTACAGATGTATTTGCGGTAAAATGCGAGCCACACAAACGCTTTTAAATAATACGCGAGTTGAGCGAAGCGACGAACGAACAAAGTGGCCCAGCGAAGCGAAGGCCATGCCTTTTAAAACCAAAGGGGCGAGCAAGGCAGCGAGGGGGGCGGAATCGGAAAAAGGGAGCGAAGCGTCCGCGTTTGGCACGGGATTTCCCCACTAGAGGGGGAATAGAAGAAATCCCGGACCAATAGTGGCCCGAAAGCCGATCCGCACCCTGAGCGTCTGCCAGCGAGCCATCGAGGGGGTTTAACCCTCATCACCTTCGTAATGAGATAAAGGAGGAGTGTCCGATGCCAGACCACTCAAGCATGCAAAAATCTACAGCCCATGGACATACCTACTGGGTTATTCCGGATGGTTATATCCCTCCGGATAGCTCAGGTGCGCTCGAGAGTCACGAGAGCATTTGTGTTTTGAACACAGGCAGTGAAGATGCAACACTTGAAATTACGATCTACTTTGAAGATCGAGATCCTCTTGAAGAGATTTCGGCCGAAGTCCCCGCTCGAAGAACGAAGCACATCCGCACCGCATCTTTACGTTCTGGAGAGGAAGCCATTCCTCCTGGCGTGCCATATGCAATTACAGTATCGAGTAATGTACCTGTCATTGTTCAGTACAGTCGTCTGGACACAACCCAGCCCGAACTGGCATTAATGAGTGTGATGGGATATCCGTTGACATAAGCTATATTTAACGCGTAGGTGGTGTCATTAGTTTTGCAAACTAACAAGTAACGGTTACGAGCGAAAAGACCTGTATTTCGCATCAGATTCGATGCAGAGCACAGGTCTTTTTATGTTGCCTTAGTCATTGTATTTATAGGTGCTGGCATTCAAAATCTTTACGTTTACTTCTACTTTGCCAAGCTGAAAACGTGTAATTGGGTCGGCTCGCTTAGAAGCCTCTTCTTTCCACCAATCAGGATGATGACGGTAGAGATGCTCCACAAGACCGAATGAGTCGATGCCGCGTGCTTTAGTTTTGGCAAAAGTGTTACGAATTTGAGCTTCCATCTGCTTGCTGGCTTCCTGCTCTTTAATACGGGGAGAATCATTGGAGTCATTTTCCTCGGCAATCGTACCTTTTACCGAAGTAAATAGATCAAAGGTGATCCCGTTAGCCGTTTTTTTTGCTTTTATACGTGTTTTAGGTTTGTGAAGAGTCAATGTTAGGTCAGGCTTACTGCCATGCTTCCCGTAGACATACAGCGGATATTGGTACACATGGTCATAGCTCACATAACGAGTGCCGTCCGCTTCAGCTCCCGTTACCTTCCCCTGACTTTTGCCATTGCTCACGACGTAAAATCCATCCATTCGAATCAGCGGTGGGGTCTCTTTACCGTTGTGCCACGTCTGATTCTTAGTGGAGACGGAAGGTAACAGCACAACGGATGCCGGTTCTCTCATACTATCAAGCAGTTGATGCAAACGAATAGGCTCATACCCGGAATGCTGCCTGTACAGTCTCATCGGTTCGAACAATTGAGTTGTTTGAGCCGACTGGTTCAGAATCGCGGAGGGAGAGAGCAATGTGGACATATCTTGTTCTGTTGCATAGATCCATGGTGTATATCTTAGCTGGCCAGAATGCAGTAACGTATTAAAAATATCTTCAAGACGTCCTTCTAGTGCATTTTTGGACAACACAATTGCTTTCACATGAGTCCACAGTGTTTGCTGCTGCGACGTCTCATATAGATCATTAATCGCCATACTCAACGTGGATCCGGTACCTCGTCCAATCCAGATTTTACTACCCTCTCTTGAAGTTGGCCCTTCTTGTTTTGCAATGCTGGAGAAATCGATTAATTGGGCGTACGCTGTATATTGATTATCCTTATAATCGATGCCGATGGCAGTAATAAAGTTAATGCTCTGCACTTCCTTGGAATCCCAGCATCCCGTCAGCAATATGACACAAAGCACAAGCATACTACTTACATAAGCCCACCTCATTAAGGTTTTTCCTTATGCCGGGTGGAGTCTTGCGTACGCAATACAGCTGGGCGTTTGGTACGGGTCATGGAAGGCGGCATCGATACAGCCTTTGGGAAGTCTCCCGGAATGTATGGTGATACTGGGGAGAGATAGGATACACCGTAACACTCCAGAGATACGAGATGAACCAATAATGCAAACAGGGCAATCATAAACCCGAATAACCCCAACACGGAGGCAGCAATTAACATGCCAATGCGGACTTGAGAGGTGGCTCCTCCAAGGACCGTGTTCACCAGAATGTAGCTTGAGATGACAGAGATCGCTACAGTGACAATAATAGTGGGAGATGTAATGCCGGCACGAATAGCAGCATCCCCGATAATTAAGCCGCCGACTACGCTGACAGTCTGTCCCAATGCACGTGGTAGCCTTCGGCCAGCTTCGTTGAACAATTCAAACATAAAAATCATTAGAAATGCTTCGAGCGTTACGGGCATGGGTAATCCCATCCGAGTTCCTGCAATCGTCGCGAGTAGCGGCAGCGGAATCTGTTCCAGATTAAAGCTGGTCAGACCGATGTAGAATGCCGGAAAAAAACAAGCAATGAGCAGCCCGGTAATCCGTAATATCCGTTCAAAAGTGACGATGAAAAAAGGAGTATTTTCGTCCTCCGGTGACTTTAACTGATTAAACAATGTTGTGGGTGCAATGATGGCCACAGGTGACCCATCTGTGATCACAGCAAAACGTCCGTTGATTAAGGAGTCTGCGACATAGTCGGGACGTTCGGAATTATCCGTGAGTGGAAAGATGCTCCGGACACCGCCCATGACTGCCCGTTCCATGATGGAAGTTCCCATAATGCCGTCCACGTTAATCTGATTCAGATTGCTGCGTGCGGTCTCTAGAATTTCGGGGTTAATAATATCTTTGACATAGAGCAGGCCGATGGTTGTCTGTGTCCGATCCCCTTTTACGATTTTCTCATAACACATGGTCGACGTTTTTAATCGTTTGCGAACCAAGGCGATGTTTGTGGACAGCTCTTCGGTGAAACCGTCGCGTGGTCCTTTCACGGATGTCTCGATAGCCGATTCTTCAGGTGTACGTCCCGGAATATCAGCAATATCCAGACTGCAGGCCTCTACTCCATTTTCAAATACAAGCAGTAACTGCCCGCTAAACAGGAGTATGTTTATATTTTGGAGATCCGAGATGTCATCAATGGGCCTCAGGGTTAACCCGAGTTCCTTGGGAAAAGACTCTTCCTTGATCAATGTATGTTGTTCTAGCCTTGGGATGATGAACTGATTAATTTGTTTTTGGTCCACCAGGCCTTCACAGTAGAGCAGTATGACAGACCGAACGTCCTCATCCTGGGCAGAAAACGTTTGGATGACCACATCTGCACAGGGTTCAAAGTTTTTTTTCAGGGAGGCAAGAAGGGTTTCGTAGGATGTAGTATCAATCGGTTGTTTCTCCATGGTGATGATTCCTCCTCTGACGGCGTGAATGGATGAAGGCAACTAGAGTTGCCAGAACCGCAAATCCGCTCAGATACACAAGATTGAATGGAAAGATGTATTGAACCAGAATCGTCGTGAACGTGATATCGTCCAGAGGATACAGCATGGATAGAATAAAGAACACAGTCAAAGACGCACATGTGATCATCCTTCTGGAGACCCTCTTAATATTCCAAATCTCTACCACAATATACATGGCTAGACTGATTCGGGTAAACGAACCTGCAAGCCACTGGTAGATGGAGAAAAAGTCTGTTTGCGCGATATATTTGCCGAGCGTAGCGATTCGCCATTCCTCAAAGGCAGGGTATCTCATTTTGGCTGCTTCGTAAGGATCGAACTCTACAATAGCTCCAATCAGCGGGCCTGCTGTTAAACCAACCATGATGAATGCAAGCATCAGATACTGCCATAACTTTATAGGTTTCACGAGATGAGGCTGAATGTACCAGAGAAAAAGCAGTTCAAACATGCCTGCGAGACTGTATACCATGCCATGAAAGACAGGTGACCACCCATGTTCCAACACAGGTAGTAGTCGGCTGTAATCTTTGTACTGCGAGTTGACGATGGCCACGTAGAAGCCAAGTATCACAACGAGGGGCAGAATCAGTCCAGCGGTAAAGGCCAGAGAGCGCATACCCTTATAGGCAGCGTAACCACATAAGGCCATCAATGCGATGGTTGTGGCAATAACCGGTGTCTCGGTCAGATAGTTGGTTTTGGCCCAAGTGGTCGTGTCACGTAACGTGAAGTAGATTGCACATAGAAAAAAGAGACTGTTCCCAGCCCGTAGCAGCAAGCCTACAGGTTTGCCCAGATAGGACGTCAGCCAATCATGCAGATTCTGATGTTGCAAAAAGCGGGACACAAAGGCAAGCATACATACAAAGAGGAGCAGCGGTCCGCTCGATACAAGTACGGCGATCCACGAATCCCTTTTGGCTGCACTCAGAAGAGCAGGGATAATTAATACATGACTGATAAGGCCTACAGATAACATGATCAACATCATGGCTTGCAAGAACGAAGGTTGTGAACGCTTCATGCTGAGGAACTCCTTTACAGGTTAGAGTATCCTCAGCAGTGTTAACGTGTTTAGGAAGGTTCATACAAGTGGGAGTGACGGGAGCTATATTTACAATCTCTTCTTATACCAAATTCTCGCAACGTGATATGATCTCATTCGTGAATCATCAGAGGTCGAAATACCGAATGCCCATCGACTCGCGGACCTCAAGCATCGTTTCTTTTGCGGTGTTTCTGGCTTGACGTGTGCCCTCGATTAGCATCTCCTTAACTTCATTCTCACGCTGTTCATAATAGTTACGCCGTTCCCGAAAAGGCGCAAGCAGCTCGTTGATGGCCCCACCAGCAAGCTGTTTGCAATCGGTACAGCCAATCTTCCCCTGACTGCATGAAGCGTGAATGTCGTCTGCATAGATTGGTCGAAACAACTGGTGATAAGCATACACAGGGCAAATATCGGGGTGACCCGGGTCGGAGCGATGGATGCGTGAGGGATCGGTTTTCGCCTTGGTCAGCTTTGCTTTTACATCGTCCGGAGTGGCATTTAACGAGATGGCGTTGCCCATACTTTTGCTCATCTTCCCTATGCCGTCTAAACCTCCCAAACGTTCTCCTGTTAATATCCGAGGTTCCGGAAAAACAGGAGCGTACAGCTCATTGAACCGCCGAACCAGCTTGCGGGCCGTCTCCACATGAGGAATTTGGTCTTCACCTGCGGGAACAAGAGTGGCTTTACAGAAAGCTATGTCAGCAGCTTGACTCACTGGATACCCTAAAAAGCCATAATAGAGGTCTGTGTAACCCCGATCTCGTGCTTCGGTTTTGATTGTTGGATTGTGCCGTAACGTGTTCACCGTGACAAACATAGAAAAGATAACAGTCAGCTCTGCAATCTCGGGAATCATAGACTGGATGAAGAGGGTCGTCTTGTTTGGATCTATACCTACGGCGAGATAGTCCAGTGTCACTTGATGCACACTGTTTGCAATCAGTTCAGGCTGATCATAATGAGTTGTCAGTGCCTGGACATCTGCGAGCAAAATATACGTTTTGTACGTTTCTTGTAATTCCACCCGGCTGCGCAGGCTGCCAACGTAATGGCCGAGATGAAGCTGTCCAGTTGTTCGATCTCCGGTCAAAATCAGTTCTTGGTTTGTATTCATGGTTCATTCTCCTTTGAATATGGATTTTATTGATGTCGTTGTTCCTGATCTTCAGCTGTTGCCACCAGCCATCTTCCACGACCATCACCTCCTTTCAGCCTGCAAGATTGCGTATATTATGTATTAGAATAAAGTTGAATGAAGCGGACACTCTGTTACCAGAATCGTATGAAAATAAAATAGCCTCGTCCTCCGTTCCAATTTCCTGTGGAAATAGAACAGAAGGACGAGGCCATGCTCGCGGTGCCACCTTCATTAGCCGCTGGTGTGCGGCTCACTTATCGGGATACGGATGGCATATGTGAACCCACATATGCTGACATGTAGTAAACACACTCAGACTGACCTGAGTGAGAATATACACGATCTAGATCGATATCCTGTCCATGGATAACGGCAGAACCTGCCGCCTTGCCTACTGAGATTCTTTTCTCTGCATCAACCCGGTTAAGAATCTGTTCAACTCGGAACTCCGAAGCCCATTTCCATATGTCAGACACACTGGCTTTCACCATCCGCCAGCTCTCTGGAGTATCTTAACATACGTACTTCTCTTCATCATCGTTGATAACATCCGTTTACAATTTTATACATTGTATCATGCTTTAGGATGACTGACCAGCCCGTGTTTGCGACCGCTGATGTTGGTGCCGAGTACTCCAATAATGATCAGCAGAGCACCAATATAGTGATAGCCATATACGGGCTCGTTCAGAATCAAGGCGCCCCCTGCAATAGAGATGAGGGTGGAGAAGTTAGTGAAGACACTCATGCGGGAAGCTTCCAGATGTGTCAGTGCATAACTGGATAGCAGGGTAGACACCATGGTTGATAAGATGGCCAGATAAGCAAGGGCACCGAGGTAAGACATATCTCCGAGCGGTTGAATGTATTCAACCAAAGATCCGGTGGCTGCGTGACGTATGAATGACGCAGCGTTAAACACCACACAGCCTACCATCAGGGTGACCCAAGTCAGTTCGAGTGGTTTATATTTGCGGGTAAGGGGCCTTGCCAGTACACCATAACCTGCGAAACTGAGCGCTGAGAGCAGTAGCAATACAATTCCTTTCATATTACTCATCGATATGCCACTGCCTTTCATCGCAAAGATAAAGACTACGCCAGCTACCGAAAGGAGCAGGGACATTTTTTGCATCAGAGTTGTGTGCTCCTTCAAGAAGATCGAAGCCAGGATGAGAGTGAACACAGGCACCATCGCTTGAATAATCCCACCTTCTGAAGAGTTGGAGGTCACGAGTCCAAAGGCTTGAAAGGCGAAAAAAAGTACGGGTGAGAGCAGCCCCAGCGGAATGATTCGCCACAGATCAGCCAGACTCAGATGGATCTTGATCCAGCCGAATAGAACGGGAATGCTAACCACAATAAGGGATAGAGCGAAGCGATGGGCAAGCACATCTATAGGATGAGCGATAGTGACGGTCATTTTAACAAAAAGAAAAGATAATCCGATGATGGCTGCATAAAGGACAGCTGCAATATAAGCATAGGTGCGATTGCGGTTGGTATTCATACATTTTCCCTCCATTAGTGCAATATAGGCTTGGAATCTCAGGCTTACTACGTAGGTCAAGTAATAGACATCACCTGTAAGAGAATGGAGCATGTAAGCCTAATTTAATATACTTCTGCGTGCCCTATGCTACAATAGAAAAAATGAAGAATTGTACCGGTACAGTTAGTTGAAGGGAGTAGGAATGTTGAGAAAATATGAGCTGATCGCCCATGCTTTGCAAGAATGGATGCAGGAGCAGATGATGCGACAGAACAGTCGCCACTGGGATGAAAAGGGGATCAGATTGCCGGCAGTTCGTACCGTCGCCGAAAAGTATAAATGCAGTGTGAGTACAGCTATTCGTGCCTACGAATGGTTGGAGCAGAGACATCTGGTGTATGCGATTCCTCAATCAGGCTATTATGCTGTTCAAAATGGTACGGGGGCACAGGATATGGACTGGCAGGAACCACTTGATTTTGCCTCAGCGGCTCCCGACCCGAGAGTATTTCCATATGCAGACTTTCGACACTGTATGGATCTAGCCATGAAGGAGAAGCAAGGTGAGCTTTTCCTATACGGCACTCAGCAAGGGCTGCCCTCACTAATTGAACTTCTACAGAAGCAGTTTGCAGATTACCAGGTGTTTGCACGGTCAGAACAGTTTTTTGTCACTACTGGTGTACAGCAAGCACTTGCAGCACTTGCCTTGATGCCTTTCCCGAGTGGAAAAGCCAAAGTCATGGTGGAATTGCCAACGTACCACAATATGCCACCCCTTTTGGAGAGTCTTAACGTACCCTATACAGGAGTGAAGAGAACGCTAGGGGAAGGACTGGACTGGGAGTCTCTTGAACGGCAGTTTGCGAGTGGGGATATCAAATTTTTCTATGTCATGCCGCGTTTTCACAATCCAATCGGGATATCGATGACAGCAGCGGAGAAAAAGAGACTTCTTCGGCTTGCTCAGAAGTATGATGTGTATCTGGTCGAAGATGATTATTTGGCAGATTTAGAGGACAATGCGCGCCAAGATCCTCTGTGGGCGTACGATTCGCACAATCGGGTCATCTATCTGAAAAGTTATTCCAAAATTCTGTTCCCCGGACTTCGTGTAGGCGTGACCGTTCTGCCCGCGAAGTTAGTACCCGGCTTCGGGACGATCAAAAGAATGCTGGATATCGATACGTCAGTACTATCTCAAGCTGCACTAGAGGTATACATCCATAGTGGGATGTTTGCTCATCATCGGAAAATCATCCGTAACCGCTATGCTTCGCGCATGGAGGTTGTACGCGAGCAATTGGCGGCATATCCAGAATTTGCTCCATTCCGCGATGCACCGCGAACAGGTGGTGAGCATACGGTGCTTCCGCTGGAAGCAAGAATACCGATGGCCACACTCGTATCCCGCCTCCAGAAACGGGGGATTCTGGTGGATACCACCGAGCGATATTATCCTCGGACAGGGGAAGGGGCTACACGAGAGTTGGAGAAGATGTTACGCCTGAACATCTCTAACGTTCCCAAGCAGCGAGTTATAGAGGGAATGATGAAAATCCGGGAGGAAATTCTCCGATTGTAGCTAGCCAGAGTGCAAATAGGATTCGTTTAGCTTATGAAGTAACTTATCTTCAATGCTCAGACTGCCATTGCTCCCTTATTCAGCACAGCACAAAAATCCCAGCCCTAAGGGCTGGGATTTCGATATTCTGGCGCTATTCCATGATTCGTCTGCTTACTCTTGTGCCATTGCTTTGAAGGAAGCTTCTGCAGCTTCTAGCGTGGCGGCAATATCTTCATCCGTATGAGCTGTGGTGAGGAACCAAGCTTCGTACTTCGATGGAGCCAGATTGATCCCCCGGTTTAGCATGTGACGGAAGAAGGAAGCGAAGCGTTCGCTATCCGTATCTTGTGCGTGATCATAGTTTGTCACGGGATGGTTGCAGAAATGCGTGGAGAACGCACCGCGAATTCGGTTGATCGTCAGATCAATACCGTATCTGTCTGCGGAAGCCTGCAATCCAGTAGTCAGATCGATGGCGAGACGTTCCATTTCCTCATATACGCCAGCCGCTTGCAGCACTTCAAGGCAGGCGATACCTGCCGAGATGGATGCCGGATTGCCTGCCATCGTTCCGGCCTGATAAGCCGGGCCGAGCGGGGCAACCTGCTCCATGACGTGTTTACGGCCGCCATAGGCGCCAATCGGCAAGCCGCCGCCAATGATTTTGCCAAGTGCAGTGAGATCTGGTTCGATCTCCGCATGATTATTCAATCCATCATATGTCTGTGTAGAACCGTAATGGAAGCGGAACGCCGTAATTACTTCATCATAAATAACGAGTGAACCGTTCGCGCGTGTCATGGCACAGAGGCCTTCCAGGAACCCGGGCTTCGGCATAACCATGCCAAAGTTACCAACAATCGGCTCTACCATAACTGCGGCTACATCATCCCCCCAGCGTTCGAGTGCTTCCTTCAGACCGTCAAGATCGTTATAAGGTACAGTAATGACTTCATGGGCGATACTGGTCGGGATGCCAGCACTGTCAGGAATGCCAAGTGTAGACGGACCTGAACCGGCAGCGACTAACACGAGATCGGAGTGGCCGTGATAACATCCGGCGAATTTAATGATTTTATTCCGTTTCGTGTACGCACGAGCGACACGAATCGTTGTCATAACGGCCTCCGTACCGGAGTTCACAAAACGAACCTTGTCCATGGACGGGATCGCTTCTTTAAGCATTTTGGCCAGCTTGATTTCAAGCTCTGTCGGTGTACCATACAGGACACCATTCGCAGCAGCTTCAGCAATGGCTTTCGTGATATGAGGGTGGGCGTGTCCCGTTACAATCGGGCCATATGCCGCAAGATAATCGATATATTTGTTATCGTCCACATCCCAGAAGTGAGCGCCTTGAGCTTTTTTCATAAAAACGGGTGCCCCGCCGCCAACCGCTTTGAATGAGCGGGAAGGGCTGTTAACTCCGCCCACAATATGCTCCAGTGCTTCTGTATATAACAACTCAGAGTTTTTACGTGTATTCATGAGATAACTTCCTTTCGTAATTCCAATAGTTTAAACCAGCCAAACAATAGTCTGATATGATTATTTTCGCATACTTTTACGTACAGGCATAGCGAAAGGGCAGCATGTTGGCTGCCCTTTGAAGAAATGAACTAGTTTGGTATATCGCTTGGTTATTTATTGTGCCGGCTGCTGTGTGTTCTTCTCGTCACCGCTAGCCGTTTTGTCTTCTTTGGTTTTCTCGTCTTCTGTTTTGGCTGGTGGGTGGATAATATCCTGAACATGCTGTTTCAGTTTTTCTTCACTAGTTACCGTCAAGACCTGAGCACCACCAGGGGTGCGATCCTCTTTCAACAGGTTCATTGGCGGAACTTGTTCACTGCCATTCATGCTGCTCTGGTAACCAAGCCCACCCAGTTTCCACATGTCCGAAAGAGTCAGGTTAGTGTCTACAAACGGGCTAACCTCTTCCAGTATAGAAGGCAGCTTGGCAATCGTGGTTGTAGACTGCATTTTTGCAGTCACCGCCTTGAGAAGTTCACGCTGACGTTCCGAACGTGCGAAGTCAGACATCGCATCATGGCGGAAACGGACATACATCAAAGCTGCCTTCCCATCCAGATGCTGGTAGCCCTTTTTCAGGTTGATATCGTACTCGTTATTGTCTGCTTTACTTGTATAGTGCATATCTTTCTCTACATCGAAGTCTACACCGCCAACGGCATCCACAAGTTTGATGAATCCTTGAAAATCAGTATACACATAATATTGAACAGGGATACCAAGCAGGTCACTTGTTGCTTCCATCGCTACATTCGGACCGTGGGTAATGGCGGTATTAATCCGGTCTTTGCCATAACCGTCGATATTCACGTAAGTATCACGCAGAATAGAGAAAAGATTAATTTTTTTGGTGAGCGGGTCGAGAGATACAACCATCATGCTGTCGGAACGGGGCACTTCACCCTTTTTCATACCGCGTGCATCAACGCCCATAACCAATATATTGACGGTCTCCGTACCTTCCCATTTCGGAGGGGCAGGGGTATTCACTTTCTCGACATTTTTAATATTGGCAAAGGGAGAGTCCTCGCCTTTTTTCTGCAATCCATCCAACTGATTAAGAATAGAACCAAAATAATAGGCCGCTGCTCCTCCAATAATTAACACGAAGGCGGCAAGAGAGATCCATAGGGTCCTCTTCGTCTTTCTGGTCATGCTAGCGCTCCTTTGTATTTAATATTAAAAAATAAACGAATGCAGTGCATAAAAGTTGCGTGTGAGTCGAAGCTTTCCGTTCGCTTCCTCTCCAAACTTCGAGGCAGAGGAGGCCGCTCCAGACTTTTTTTAAAGCTTGCTGAATTTTGACTGTTACTATTATAATTTCTTTTTGGGCTACAAGCAATTTCAACAAAATCCAAGTGAGGTATAAACATGCTGGCGATTGATGTCAAAGATTTGCGAAAGTCGTTTAATGTCCAGAAAAGCCGTGGTGGGCTAAAGGGCGCGTTTCAAGATCTGTTTGCACGTCAGTACCAGGAAGTATTGGCTGTGAATGATATTTCATTTCAGATACCGCAGGGAGAAATATGCGGTTATATTGGAGAAAATGGTGCCGGTAAATCAACAACAATCAAAATGTTGACCGGCATTTTGGTGCCTACATCCGGGCATGTATCTGTAGGTGGATATGTTCCGTATCAGGAACGTGAGAAGTTTGTCAAAAATATTGGCGTGGTGTTTGGACAACGCAGCCAGCTATGGTGGGATATCGGTGTTATCGAGTCATTCCACTTGCTACGCAAAGTGTATCGTGTCGGCGAAGAGGACTTCCGCAGACGGCTGGACGAGTTGGTCGAGCGCCTTCAATTACAAGACTTGTTAAGTCGTCCGGTGCGTAAGCTCAGTCTCGGTCAGCGGATGCGCTGTGAACTTGTGGCAGCTCTGCTCCACAACCCCAGCATCGTATTTTTGGATGAGCCGACAATTGGTCTGGATATCGTGGTGAAGTCGGAGATTCGCGAATTTTTGAAAGACATGAACCAGGAGCATGGCACAACCATTCTACTAACTACCCATGACTTACAGGATATTGAAGCTCTGTGCTCCCGAGTCATTATGCTGGATGCGGGCAGCATTATCTACGATGGCGGTCTGGATCATCTTAAGTCCCAGTGGGGAACGGAGCGGGAGATTCGCTTCAAGTTCGGCACAGGCCATACCTTGGCACAGATGAATGAATGGACAGCTGCAATGCCTATACGTTGGACCGTGGAGAATGAGCTATCGGCTTCCGTGTGGGTTCCACTGGAATTGAATGTATCGGACGTACTGGGACGTGTTGTAGGACAAGCGGATATTACAGATATTCAGATTATTGAGACCAATACGGATGAGATCGTGCGCAGCATCTATCAGTCTGGTTCCGCCGAGCGTCCCGCGATTGTATCAGCAGGTAATGAAGCGGCAGGTGCATCCTAAATGAATAGTGCATTTATCGATTTCATGCGCATTCGCTTTCTAACGATGCTTGCGTATCGAGTCAATTATTACTCTGGTATTTTGATATATACGCTGAATATTGGCGTGTATTACTTTACGTGGCAAGCTATTTATGGGGGAAGCGGTGAGATTGGTGGGTTTACCGCAGCTCAGATGACAACGTACGTTGCTGTCTCATGGATGGCACGTGCCTTTTATTTTAACAATCTGGATCGGGAGATCGCTGCGGACATTCGGGATGGTTCCATTGCGATTCAATTCGTAAGACCGATTAACTATGTGCTGGTCAAAATGATGCAGGGACTAGGTGAAGGGATCTTCCGCTTCTTGCTGCTTATGATTCCGGGCATGCTTATCGCGATTCTTCTATTCCCAGTGGAACTTCCAACAGCACCATCCGCGTGGATCGGTTTTCTGGTCATGTTGTTCTTCAGTTTCGTAATTAATTCCCAGATTAATGTCATTACGGGGCTGGCCGCTTTTTTTGTGGAAAATAACGAAGGTATGATGCGCATGAAACGTGTGGTCGTCGACTTGTTCTCAGGCTTGATCATTCCCATCAGTCTGTACCCGGACTGGTTGTCTACGATTATGAAGGTGTTGCCATTTCAGGCGATTACATATCTGCCAGGCTCGGTCTTCACAGGTAGAGTAGAAGGCACGGGCATCTGGAATGTACTCGGCATTCAAGTGCTCTGGTTTGCATTGCTGTTATTGCCAATGGTGCTGATATGGCGGCAGGCGCGCAAGCGTCTGTTTGTGCAAGGGGGGTAAGCAGATGTACTATATCGGTCTAGTCTGGGAATATTTGAAAAACTATATGAAGACACGTCTTACCTACCGTGCCGATTTCTGGGTCGAGATCATCTCGGATCTGTTATTTCAGGCAACCAATCTGATCTTTATCTTTGTAGTGTTCCGGCATACGGATAATCTCGGTGGCTGGAGTGAGGCAGAAGTATTGTTTGTATATGGGTTCTTTATGGTGCCTTATGGTATGTTTAGTTGCTTTATTAATCTGTGGGGATTCAGTGAGCGATACATTGTCAAAGGAGAGATGGACCGTATTCTGACACGCCCTGCACATAACCTGTTTCAGATTTTACTTGAAAATGTAGATCCGCCCGCTCTTGTAGGTTCGTTTATTGGGTTGATCATCATGATCTTCAGCGGTGCAGAGATGGGGTTGACTTTGGAATGGTGGCACATCCCGGCATTGATCATTCTGGCAATCAGTTCGGTTCTGATCTATGCAGGTATCTACACAACACTGACGTCCTTATCTTTTTACTCCGATGCACCGACAGGGATTTTGCCGTTGATGTATAACATTCAAGGATATGGACGTTACCCGGTAACGATCTACAATAGAGCCATTCAGGTATTACTGACTTGGATCATACCGTTTGCTTTTGTAGGTATCTATCCGGCAGCCTTGTTCCTCGATCGAGTCGAGATGCACCGCATGGCTTTACTTACTCCGGTCATGGGACTTGGTTTTGCTACTATTGGACTTACGATGTGGAATTTTGGTGTGAAACGGTATCGGGGAGCCGGTTCATGACGAGCCTAAACGAAGAATGTGAACTTTAAGATTTAAGATTCCAAGGATTTCATAATGTGAATTTCAGGGAGGACATCAAGATGACTTTAACAGAAGGTATGCAAGTGGCGGATTTTGAACTGCCATCCAGCTCCGGAGAGTCCGTGAAGCTGTCTGATTTTCGTGGCAAACGTGTGCTGATCTACTTCTATCCGAAGGACATGACCACGGCATGTACACAACAAGCTTGTGATTTCCGAGATCGCCATGAGGCGTTTCAGGGGTTGAATACGGTCATTCTGGGCATTAGCACCGATCCCATGAAACAACATGACAAATTCATTGCTAAATATGGATTGCCTTTCATGCTGTTATCCGATGAGGAACATGTTGTTGCCGAACAGTTTGGCGTATGGCAGCTGAAGAAGATGTACGGTAAGGAGTATATGGGCATCGTGCGTTCCACGTTCCTGCTGGATGAAGAGGGCAAGTTAATCAAGCAATGGACCAAGGTACGTGTGAAGGGGCATATTGAAGAGGCGCTGGAGACGGTTAAGGCTCTTTAAAATCACAACATTCCAATGATAAAAATAAGACGATCAGGCTGTATCCATGGGTGAAAAAGACCCGGATGCAGCCTGTTTATTTTGTTTTCGCTGTTAATCCAAATCGCTGAGCGGTAACTGGTACAACCCCGGTTACAAGCAAATGCCAAAAAAGCCGTGCAGGTACACGACTCTAGGAAATAGATTGAACAGTTCTTTATTAATCTGCATTTTGCTTTTGTCTCTGGCGAGCTGGGGAGGTATTACGACGCGAGCGGTGAAACAAGGATTTTCGATAACGATATACGATAACACAGATCAGGAGCAAGGCAATTGCTGCTAGAATGTACGCTGTATATTGATGAGCAAGTGAGAATACGGCACTCCA
Organism: Paenibacillus sp. JJ-100; assembly: GCF_948329825.1. Lineage (GTDB taxonomy): Bacteria > Bacillota > Bacilli > Paenibacillales > Paenibacillaceae > Paenibacillus. The sequence goes on along the minus strand of NZ_CAOJCM010000011.1, from coordinate 13,613 downwards.
GCCGGGACCAAATAATTTGCCGATGCCTAGAAACAATACAACCCAGAAGAGCGCACCGGAGTATGCGTACAGGACAAATTTACGAAACGGAATCGCAGCAATGCCTGAGAAATACCCCGTGAAATGACGTACGCCGGGAATGAAATATCCGATGAAAATCAGGCCGTAACCATATTTGGAGAACCACTTCTGCGTTTTGTCCAGCTTGTCCGGTTTGAGAAAAAACCATTTTCCGTACTTCATGATAAAAGGTAATCCGGCTTTGGCTCCAATAAAATATGTAATCGTCATGCCAATGGTTGTTCCTAAAAAGGCCAAAATAACAAGCCTTCCGAAGTCCAGCTGTCCTCTGTAGGACAAGAACCCCGCATAAGCCATCGTTGTTTCTCCGGGAAAGGGTAGTGCAATAAACTCCAGCAGTAGGCCAAAAAACAATACACTATATCCATAAGACCCGAATAGTTGCTGGACCTTCTCAAGTAATTCCAATAGGTTCACACTCCTGAAGATATCACATGAATCAGGCGGTATAGACAGTTGACATGCCTGTTCAAGTTCTTTATTTGTCTAATGCTACTCAATTGCTGATGAAGAATCAATGACTCCATGTAGAGGATGATCACACTTCGTGCTAAATAATAGATTGAATGACGTCTATTTTGCGATCTGTCTCCATATAATTCTAACAAATCTGCTGAAGTCTATCAGCAAATTCAATAGAGTGCTGGAGGTTGATTCTCGAATGGCGCAGAGATCACAAGAATGGATGAAATTAAAAGGAATGCTTACTGGACAGCAAACTTTAGATCATTCCTGTGGGAGAGGGCATAAGTGGCAACGTCTGATGATATGGTGTTCATTCGCTGTATTGCTGCTGACGGGTGTGCTTGGAGTGCATACACCTTCTGTCGCAGCAGCGGAAAAAAGGGATAGCTCAGACAAAGTTGTCTATTTGAGCTTTGACGATGGACCGGGCAAGCATACGTCAGAAATTTTGGATATTTTACGCGATGCGAACGTTTCTGCTACTTTTTTTGTACTCGGAGAACATGCGGAACGCATGCCTGAGATGATCAAGCGCATCCATCGCGAGAGCCATGCTATTGGCAATCATACATATAACCATGAATATAGCGAGATTTACCGAAATTTTCAAACGTTCTGGCAACAGATAAAACAAACGGAAGATATCGTTAACGACATTGTTGGTATTCGTCCTGCGCTTGTTAGAGCTCCTGGAGGAACATATGGACATTTTGACCACACTTATTTTGAGTTATTGAAAAAGGCAGGCTACACAGTCATGGACTGGAACGTCGATAGTGGTGATTCGAAGCGAAGAAATGTGCCAGCTAGCGAGATTACAGCTCATGCTACAGATATTCCCGCGGGCACGTCTTCTGCGGTGGTTCTGATGCATGATGGTGGCGCACATGCGGAGACGGTGAAGGCACTCCCTAATATTATTCGATACTATAAGCAACAAGGGTACCGTTTTGAAGTGATGCAGGCTTCGGATCAACCCGTGCAATTCCAAGTCAAACCTGCAGTTAAATATAAAAATCGCCAGACACCGAGTGCTGGTTGGATTGCCCGAAATATAGACACCAACGCAGCACAATGGGTTGCAGCCAAACCATTTAAGATTGAACTGGGATACATGACTGTTGAACTGAGTTCGGACGAATATCGAATCAAAGACAAGGAGATACTCGTTCCACTACGTGATTATATCAACAAGCTGGGAGGCCGCATAAGTTGGGATCAATCCACAGGTACTGCGACCACCTGGTGGAGAGACAAGATTGTGCAGATCGACCCGGACCAGGGGATATTGACGTCCAAACGTTTACATGATCGGAATGGCCAATCCGTTCAGGCTGTAATGGAGAGACGTGCAGGAACGATCTGGGTATCGGCGGGTGACTTGATGGAGCAGTTTGGAGCGAAAAAACACAAGATACAGTCTAGGGATAGTGAGTGGGTCATGACGATTAATCCGCCATGGACATCTATGGATGACAGGCATTACTATAGCAAGATTTGAAAGAAACTACGAATGAACTGACTAATCTCTCTACTTCCGGGCAACAATGAATCATAGATTACGATAACAGGATTCAATGGCAAGGAAGGAGAGTTTAGTCTAATGACCAAGAACTGGATAGAGCAGGACCATGCCACCGAGCTGCTGAATAGGCTCAGCAATCGAATCGCCGATGTAATCATCGGCAAGAAGCAGGAAATTCAATATATACTTGCGGCGATGCTGAGCGAAGGACATGTTCTATTGGAGGATGTCCCGGGTACAGGGAAAACAATGCTTATTCGCACGATAGCTTCCTCATTAAACTGTTCGATGGGACGTATTCAGTGTACCCCGGATGTGATGCCAACGGATGTAACAGGTGCATCTGTTTATCATGCCCCTACAGGAGAGTTCAGTTTCCGATCAGGGCCGCTCATGAACAATATCGTGCTTACCGATGAAATTAACCGTGCCTCTCCTAGGACACAGTCTTCTCTTCTAGAGGCCATGGAGGAGCGCAGTGTGACTGTTGATGGCAAGACTTATGCGTTACCCAGACCTTTTCTACTTCTAGCAACTCAGAATCCGCTCCAGTTCGAAGGTACCTATCGTCTGCCGGAGGCTCAGCTGGACAGGTTCATGATTCGGATTACGTTAGGGTATCCCGAGCCTGAGCAAGAAGTAGAGTTGCTGTCCCGTGAACGGAGCAAAGACATACTGGAGAGCTTGCGACCGATGATGTTAGCTGAGGAAATTGTGGCGATACAGCGTGAAGTAAGAAAGGTGCATGTGGACACCGTGATCAAGGAATATCTGGTGGCAGTTTCAGTGGCAACACGAAGTCATGATGCGGTTCGTCTTGGCATTAGTCCCCGAGGAACACTGGCTTGGATGACTGCGGTGCAAGCATACGCCTATTTACAAGGACGCAGCTACGTTGTGCCGGATGACGTTCAATCCATGGCTATCCCCGTCCTCTGTCATCGAATTCAGCTGAAATCCATGAACAGAGCGGATGCGAGTTCAGTGCAGGAGCAGGTGATTCATGAAGTGTTATCATCGGTGCCTGTACCCGTGCAGATGAGTGGTCAGGGAAGAGGACGTCGCGCATGAACAGGAGCCGAGGGAGCCTGATTCCAATGCTAATTTCTGTTCTTCTGGGCGGTTTCTATCTCTGGCATGGAGGAAAAGCGGCATTATTTCTGTTAGCGGTATCCGTACTCATTGTGATATATGGACAAATTCTTCACATATTTGGCCCTCGTCACGTCCATATTCACAGGAATATAAGACAAGGCCAGATTGCTGCTGGGGAGAGCATGCGTGTTCAGGTCGAACTACAGCTAAGGAGTCCACTTCCGCTAATGTGGCTGATGGTTTGCGACAGCACCCCTGGAGGTGTACATCGTAAATTGCTTTTTCCAGGCTTGAAGAGACGTTGGTCTTATCAATATGAGATAACGGGTCTCCCACGTGGAGTTCATGCCTGGGAGGAAGGGCGAGTATACTGGGGTGATATTTTCGGATGGAATAGGGCATACGCACCGATCCAAGGAGAAGAGCCGGTTGTGGTGGTACCCGCTTCTGGAAATGACGGGACGCTCTTCTGGTCTGGAGGCTGGTCTCGTCTTGAGGAAGGCATGGGAGCACAGTCTCAGGTACAAGGTGGATCTGGAACGGAAGTCAGGGAATATCAGCAGGGAGATTCGTTTAACCGGATTCATTGGAAAAGTACAGCCCGAACTGGAAAGTTGCATACACGAATTACTGAAATGTCGCCGAGTCACTTGCTGACGATCATGGTATACGAAGAGAGTTCGGGATATGAGAGCTTTGTTGATGAAAATCAGACACATGAGTCATTCGAACGAGCGGTACAGGGTGCGGCCAGTTGGGCTTATGAGGCGGCTAATATAGAGACTCCTTTTAGGCTATGGCTTAGCGGAGAAGCACTGGTAAGTCAAGCAGAGACGTCCACTGAAGGCGTGTCATGGAGTGAAACAAAGACGAGCGGAAACGATAGTATGCATGATGGCCGAGGAATAAGTGATGGCCTAGACGAAGAGTTGCCTTATGCGTTAAAAAAACTGGCCTATGCCCAGTTGCGTAAGGACCGACGGGTAAGTCCTGGAGTTCGATTGGATGTTAGCAAGCTTGAACTGCTTCCCCACGGATCAAGTATCGTTATATTCACAGGACATCTGGATGAACGATTGGTTGTATGGCTTGAATATGCGGCTGTACTTGGATTTCAGACGACTGTATATCTAACAGAAACCTCTGAAGAGACGGAGGAGCGTACCCCTATTGGGAAGGGATTGTCTTCTTTTTCACGAGAAGAAGTCACATCGAATTCATCCATAAAGACAGGGGCTTCCGAAGAGTGGGCTACACGCCTAATATCCCAGGGGATAAGGGTGGTAAACCAGGAGGATATTGAGGGGAACGATGTTTTGCTTAGCGGGAAGGCGGGGATTGTTGATGTGGGGGCATAAACGGAGGCTGCAGTCGGAATCTGCTCCTTTTCCTGAACAGGAGATCAAAGGTGACCGTTCCAAAGTGATGCCGCTATGTTCAACCTCTTGGAATGTGAGAGTTCCTAAGCTGTATGTTTTGCTTATAACAACAGGGCTTCTCGTATTATGTATGGAATGGATATATCCTGTAACTTCTTCCGGCCAAGCGGGCAGTGAGCGATTCGTTGCCGTTATGGCGGGATATTCGGTTGTTCTCTTGTCCATTGGGATGCTGCGAATAGGCTGGATTGCCAGTATCCTGATTCGCATCCCTGTTATCTATATCGCGTTATGTGTGATGTACGGTGGGAGTCATCCCATGGAGTGGGGCATATCCTACCCGGGACTACTCGATGCTGATCTTGGGGAATGGATCGACAAAGGACACTTTCGTGTGATGAGCAAAGAAACGAGAGGTATGTTCATGCTGTGCGGGTGGAGCATGCTGATTGCTTCGGTGCAGTATCTGGTGTTGCTTCGCCGAAGTATTTCATTATTCGCTACGGGAACGATAGTTTATCTTATTCTGCTGGAAAGTTTAGTGGGATATGATTCTTATGGCTCGGTGGTACGTTCTGTATGCTGGCTTCTATGCATTCAGGGTATGCTTCATCTTCTTCGGTTGACGGAAGAAACAGGTACAGGCCAAGCGAAGACGACGGCTAGCACACCTGGGGAGACATTGCATCAAGTGAAGACCGGTTTATATGGCATGCGAAGTAAAGTGTATTGTTCATGGGTAGCGGTTTCTATAGGGACCGTAGCCTGTGTGGTGTTGATATCAACCATTCCTGCCCGTATGAGTTTTGTGTCTCCTGCTGGACAAATCTCACTAATGGACACCGTTGAGCGATTAGCTAAATGGTCAGGTTATACTCCGTCAGACAGCGTACCAGCTTCCCTTGGTGTGACGGGATACAGCACAGTTGATGCCCCAATGGGTGCACCTTTGGTGCAAGGGAATGATCCGGTATTCACAGCGAACACGCCTGTATCTACGTATTGGCGGGGGGAAACACGTTCTTACTATAACGGAAGTACCTGGAGTGATGTGGAGCAGCACTTCCGTTATGTGAGTTCTTCGAGCCTGCTTCGTTCCGATGGATGGGAAGATCATCCGTACTGGCAGCGGGTTCGGCAGATCATCACAATGGAGCGGGAATGGCGTGGACCTAATCCGTTGTTTACGGGTGGTCTGCCGGTAAGTTTGTCCTTTCAGGATGGGAATATGGTCAATGAGCAGAACGAGAAGCGATTGCTGGCCAATGAAGATAACGGTACATTGTGGCTTGCAGGTGGCAGTAAGGGAGGTACTCAGCATTATACAGTGGATGTCATGGTGCCAGATGTGACACCTGAAGAACTGAGGCAGTTGGTTAAGACGGGTAAGCCAGCAGATCCGGCTGTTGTGCGCAGAAAGGATTTGCAGCTCCCGGATCAACTACCCCAGCGTGTAAGGGACCTCTCTGCCGAGATCATCGGTCCCACCACAACGCGTTATGATGCTGTACAGGCTGTGCGCAGTTATCTGAAAGCCAACGCCCGTTACTCCCTAGATACCCGGATGCCACCACGTGGTACGGACTTTGTGGATGATTTTCTATTTGTGACTCGGGAAGGATATTGCAACCATTTCTCTACCGCCATGGTTGTGCTGCTGCGTGCCGAGGGCATACCGGCCCGCTGGGTGAAAGGTTACGCCCCGGGACAGGCAGATCCGCAGGTCCCCGGGCGTGTAGTTGTCACCCAGAGTGATGCACACTCCTGGGTGGAAGTCTATTTTCCCGGCGCGGGCTGGATGCCCTTTGAGGCTACGCCGGGGTTCGATTCTGCGCAGGCTGCGGATGCCAGCGCTGCGGGTTCCGCCGGGCTGCAGCCCGGCGATGGGACCCCGCTGCCAGACGCAGGCAGCGGGCTGGACCGTGCAAGCGCGTGGCTTGTTGCACGCGCGAGGGCACTTGTCGCGGCACCGTGGCTGACCGCGACGGCACTTGCGGCAGCGGCGCTGCTGTGCGCCGCTGTATGGGCTTGCGCGCTGCGGCTTCGCCCCGCGCTGCGGCTTGGGCTGCTGCTGGCATGGCCTCGCAGCAGCTTTCCAGACCAGGAGCGGCTGCTGCGGGCTGCCGCTCCGGTCTGGCACGCGCTTGCGCGGCAGTACGGCCCGCGGCCGCCGGGCATGACGCTGCGAGAATATGCAGCGTCACCCGCCTTGGCCGCAGGCACGGACAGCGCGGACATCGCGCGTTTTGCAGCCGACTGGGAGCGGCTGCTGTACGGGCCAGACCGTCCGCTGCGTGCGGACAGTCTTGAATTCCTGCGCCGGGCACTCCGCTTGACCCGGCGTACCCGTAGAAGCTTGCGCTTAAAAGCTTAGCGCAAGCTCATGCAACATCAAGTCTCGTATGCCGAAGGGTCAACGAGACTTTTTTCTTTATTTCAGTACGGATGAAATCGATTCTTTTATCTAACTATAAGAGGACATGAGAGTCCGAGCATATGTATTGGACAAAGGTGCAACTCGGAGAACCGGGTAAGGGAATGACAGTGGTTGTCGTTTTATGTCGCATCTACTTGTGACTCGCTCGAAAAATGGAGTTTCGTCTTTCCTTGACGGTAGGAATTGTCGTTGCGTATAATTAGTTTCATTAATTGAGGGAGGCACGGTAATGAATAAGCAGAATGAAATTGTGGTTGTCCTTGACTTTGGAGGCCAATACAACCAGTTAATCGCCAGAAGAATTCGGGATCTTGGCGTATATAGTGAGCTTTTGCCTTACAACACACCAGCTGAGAAAATTGCTGAGCTAGCACCAAAAGGAATTGTATTCTCCGGTGGCCCATCCAGCGTATATGCGGAGAACGCACCACACGTTGATCCAGGCGTCTATGATCTTGGCTTGCCAATCTTCGGTATTTGTTACGGAATGCAACTGATGGCACAGCAACTCGAGGGTAAAGTAGAGCGCTCCGAGAAGCGTGAATACGGTAAAGCAGATCTGACGTTTGCACCGGGTGCTGCACTTGCGAAAGGCATCGAAGGCGAGCATACCGTATGGATGAGCCACGGTGACCACGTCGTTACATTGCCTCCGGGCTTCAAACTGGATGCAGGCACGGAAAGTGCGCCAATCGCTGCGATGAGTAACGATGAGCGTAAATTGTATGCAGTTCAGTTCCACCCGGAAGTGCGTCACTCCGTTCGCGGAAATGAGATGATTCGCAATTTCTTGTTCGATATCTGCGGTTGCGAAGGCAACTGGACGATGGAAACGTTCATTGACGATACCATCAAAGATATCCGTAATAAAGTAGGCGACGGCAAAGTGCTGTGTGCACTGAGTGGTGGCGTTGATTCTTCCGTTGTAGCAGCATTGCTGCACAAAGCTATTGGTGATCAATTGACATGTATGTTTATCGACCACGGTCTGTTGCGTAAGGGTGAAGCAGAGAGCGTAATGGAGACGTTTGTTGGCAAGTTCGATATGAAAGTGGTTAAAATTGACGCCAAAGAACGTTTCATGTCCAAGCTGGCTGGCGTGGATGATCCGGAGCAAAAACGTAAAATTATCGGAAACGAGTTTATTTACGTCTTTGATGAAGAGTCCAAGCAGTTCGATGACTTCGAATTCCTGGCGCAAGGTACACTGTACACAGACATCGTAGAGAGTGGTACAGCTACAGCGCAGACGATCAAATCCCACCACAACGTGGGCGGTCTGCCAGAAGATATGAAATTCAAACTGATCGAACCGCTGAACACATTGTTCAAGGATGAAGTACGTAAAGTGGGTACCGAATGCGGTCTGCCGGATGAAATCGTACACCGTCAACCTTTCCCAGGCCCGGGTCTTGCGATTCGTGTACTTGGTGAAGTAACAGAAGAGAAGCTGCAGATCGTTCGGGATTCCGACTACATCCTGCGTGAAGAAATTGCCAAAGCCGGTCTTGACCGCGAAATCTGGCAATACTTCACCGCCCTGCCTAACATGAAGAGTGTAGGCGTTATGGGTGACGCACGTACGTATTCCTACACTGTAGGTATTCGTGCCGTAACATCCATCGACGGTATGACAGCAGACTGGGCACGTATCCCTTGGGACATCTTGGAGAAAATCTCCGTACGGATTGTCAACGAAGTGGACAACGTGAACCGTATCGTTTACGACGTCACTTCCAAACCACCTGCAACAATTGAATGGGAATAGGTCGTTAATCATTCACATTGTTAATCGCTCTAGAGCCTTGATAAGATAGGGTTTGTGGCACTAACTGCGTTGGCAGTTAGGCACACCTGCAACAATACCATGTTAAAATGACTCCCTTTTATTTGCGTTGTTTCGCAAATGAAGGGAGTTTTTCTTATGACCGATTTTAGGATGGAAAGTGATTTACAAATTTAAGCTATGCTGCCCCAAATAACAAGGTTAAACAACAAGAAGCTCTGATATAATGGAATATATTTGCTATTTGGTTTTCTATGGAGGTGAGACTATGAAAACAATTGGGGTAGGTTTCTTACATGCATGGCTCTATGCAAAGCCGGTGAAGGATATGGCAATGCTTTGCATAGAGCTCAGAAACAATCACATTGCCAACGACGAATCGTAATATTCTATTAACTGGCTTTGCACCTTATTGATTTATTAAATAAGGAGTGAGCCCATGAAATATTCAAAAGCCGAGACCATTTTTCCTGAAGAATTGCTACGTATCATTCAAGAATACGTTCAAGGTGAATTAGTTTATATCCCGAAACCCAAAGAGGCGCATCTCAAATGGGGCGAGAAAACACACAGTAAGAGCAAGGTTTCTGCTCGAAACGCTGAGATTAAATCCTTGTTCCGCAATGGAGTCAGCTTAGATGAATTGGCGGAACGATATTTCTTGTCTTGCGAAAGCATAAAGAAAATTGTCTATAAAAAGAACTAATGAAAATCCGCTCAATCGTCGTTTCGACGGTTCAGCGGATTTTGTGCAAAGATGAGTTAAATCAACTTATACATAGTAACCGCAGTTTTAAATCGATAGACTCAAGTTAAAGCTGTTGTAATGAAGGACCGCCGGGTCATATAAAGGGGTGTAACGAATGAACGAAATCATAAAGAAGAAGTTACTGGACAAAAATGAACGGCTCATTAACATGGTGATCGAACGTGTAAAAAGAGATTTCCTTGACGATATCGCAATTATCGGGCTTACAGGTTCATTTAATACCGGGGACTTTCACGAGAAGAGCGATCTTGATCTAATTATCATTAACAATACAGAAAAGGGCTGGGGAATATCCGATTGCTTCATCCTCGACGACGTTGGTTATGATATCTATTGCACACCATGGAATTCAAGAATACAAGAGCAGTCCACTTTGGAGAGTCCCCACGTATCGAGTCTAACTGAGCTTAAGATACTCTACTATGCAAAGCCTGAGGATTTGGAAAAACTCAATGACTTCCGGCAAAAAGCTCTAGATGCACTTGCGAAACCGATAGGAGAAGAATGCCTTAACCGAGCGATTAAATGGATCGATCTGGCTAAGCGAGCATACAGTGATACGATGCTGGGTGAGGATGTTGGTTCAGTGCGACAGGCATCTGCCGACGTTCTCTACAATCTAGTCAATGCTTTAGTCAGTATGAATAATACGTACATCAAACGAGGAATCAAGCAATGTTTGCAAGAGATACGCTCGTTTCGCTATGTACCGGATGATCTCGAATCCTTATACATGTCGATCATCGAAGCTCCTAGCATTGAAGAGATCCGAATAGCATCTTTTAAATTGTTGAAAAGTGTTGTGAGGTTACATAGCGCAATGTGTGATAACTTCATTGTTAAGCCTGTTCCGACCTTTGAAAATCTGAAGGGAACATATGAAGAATTGTGGTGTAACTATCGCAATAAAATGTTGTACAGTGTTATAAATAACGATGCTTCCTTTGCCTTTCTTTCGGCCTTTGGGGCACAAGAGTACCTTGATTATATGGCTGAGGAGAAGGGGACCAAGAAATTTAATCTTATGCAGTACTTTGATACAAGTGATTTACAAGTTATGAATGAGAATTTTCTTAAGATAATGGATGAATACCTAGATGAGTATGATAAGGTCGGCAGAGAAGTCAAACGTTTTACAACCTTCGAGCAATTATATGCCCATTATATGGATCAGTAGTCCTTCATCTTGGAATGGAACATTCTTAGGAGACTAAGCTACATTACCACTTGTCCGTTGAAAAATGATGAAGATATCAACATATTGTCGTTATGTTTTGCTATTACCACGCCTGTAACTGGGATGTTAATCGCTGAACTGGTTTGATTTGTTAAATAATACGAACGTTACTCAGAGGGTGTGACATGAACATTCGTTTTTATCATTGACAAAATAGAGACCTCCTCCTAAAATGAGTGATGGAAAACAAACAAATAGCGCATACTAATTCGTATAATCCTGGGAATTGGCCTGGGAGTCTCTACGAGATCACCCTAATGATCTGTCTACGAAGAGGAGCAGCTAAGCACATTAATTCTGTATGACTGGGTTGGATATCGACCGGGAATAGTAGAATTTTTTGTTCTTGGTTAATGGCGTGTGCCTGCTTCCGGTCAAGCTGAACTCTGGGGAAAATACTTCTCAGGGTCTTTTGTCGTTTTTCAATATAGCTTTCACATCTCTAAGGAGGAGTTAGTCAATTATGGATCGTTTCTTTAAACTCAAAGAAAACGGAACAAACGTTAGAACAGAAGTTGTTGCGGGTCTAACCACCTTCATGACAATGGCGTATATTTTATTTGTAAACACATTATTCCTGGGCTCTAATGGAGCAGGCATGTCCGACAATGCCGTGTTTTTTGCAACAGCTGTTGGCGCTGGATTAATGACGATAATCATGGGATTATTCGTGAACATTCCGATTGCCCTTGCACCGGGTATGGGATTGAACGCATACTTTATGACGGTAGTTCTAAGTTCCAATGGTGCAGTTAGCTGGCAGGCGGCACTCGGGGCTGTATTCCTTTCGGGTATCGTATTCATCATCCTTACTGTGACACGAATTCGGCAGATGCTGCTCGTTGCTGTTCCACATTCTATTAAACTGGCAATTACGGTCGGTATTGGTCTTTTCATTACTATTATTGGATTTAAACTGGCCAACCTGGTAGCGGTGTCTGTAAATGTGGCACCCGATGCAGATCTGAGCCAGCCGATTCCGGGCAGCAGCTTTAATCTGTCCCTGGGGAACTTTATCACACATCATGATGCTCTGCTGGCCTTGATTGGTCTGATGCTGATCGCAATTCTGATGGTTATGCGTGTTAAAGGTGCACTCTTGATTGGAATCGTGGCAACAACTCTAATTGGTATTCCTATGGGAGTAACCAATCTAAGTGGGTTGTCCGGTGCAAGTTGGCTGCCTAACTTCAGTGATCTTGCTGTTGGACAGTTGGACTTGAAGGGGGCTATCAGCCTTGGATTGTTTGAAATTATCTTCATTTTCACATTCGTTGAGTTGTTTGATACATTCGGTACGATGGTTGGTACGGCGACACGTATGGGCATCATGAAGGATAAAGCCAAAGGTGAGAAAACGATCGGTAAAGCGATGCTCGTCGATGCAGTCGGTGTTAGCGCAGGTGCGGCACTGGGTACAAGTACAATCACGGCTTATGTGGAAAGTGCTTCTGGTGTAGAAGCTGGGGGACGTACAGGTCTGACTTCGGTAACAACGGGACTGCTGTTCATCCTTGCTTTGTTTATTGCACCGCTCGCTTTGGTTGTTCCGTCAGCGGCAACGGCTCCAGCGTTAATCATTGTAGGTGTGCTTATGATGAGTCAGGTCCGAAGCATTGAGTGGGACGACTTCTTGCAAGCATTCCCTGCTTTCCTTACTATTGTGTTGATGCCATTTACAGGTGGGATCGCGAACGGGATCTCAGCAGGTATCGTGTCTTACGTTATTCTGGCTGTATTCAGTAATCTGGTTACAGAGCGCAAAGTGAAAGTGCATTGGCTAATGTGGGTACTGGCCATTGTTGTTGTCTGCCGTTACGTATTTATGGGTGGAGAGTAGGCGACAAACGCAGTCACGTTTTTATAAAATGCTAAATGAAGCATCAATAGAAATCCAATAACCATTAGAAAGCGAGAATCTCGATATTGAATCGAGGTTTCTCGCTTTTTTTCGGAATTAGATAGGTAAAACAGAGAAAGACGAGTATCTTGGAATGCTATATATATTGTATATAATTTCAAAATAAAAGATGATTTCCTTCTATAATATAAGAAGAGCGTTAATGAGTTATGATCTGATGGTTTTTGATCCGACTAATCCTCCAAAGAAAAAGAAGCCTTCATGAGATGATATGCTGAACAGATAAAGTGGGCAGAGGATCATGTTTTTGAGGAAATGTAGGAGGCGGGTCTAGATCTTCGATTGGCTGATTACTCGTTTGGCCCTGATGCATAGCCTCTCAATTCAGAAGCAATTAAGTCTGTTCTGTTTGTGAAGACTATGTGGTGATCCCAGAGATGCCAATCATGTAAGGCTGTATCGGATTAAATATGAGATTGCTTTACAGTCAGATATGGATGCGATGATTGAAGAGATGATTATTATATATGACTTCCATACACATTTGAAAATGTTGGGATGCTCGGAAATAAGGAGAGAGATAAGTTGCTGGCAGTGTGAAATAGTACACTAATGCTTAGGCATCTAATAATGAGGATGCATTAGAATTGTAATGGTGAAAAGAAAACAGAAAAAAGTTCTTGCATTCTAAATTTAGAAATGGTATATTCTAATTCCGGCCAAGAAAACACAGTTTACATCGTGTGGCAAGCTAAGTAAAGACATACAAGGTTCGAAAGAAACTTGAAAAAAAGAGCTTGCAAAGTTGGTTCGGATATAGTACGATATAAAAGTTGCTGAAACGAACCAGTTTCGGTAACGGAAAAGTTTGATCTTTGAAAACTGAACAACGAGTGAGTAATGATCTTGCTTGCAAGATCAACAATGAGATTTTTAATCTCGTCAGATTCAAAATGAGCTAATCGCTCTTTTCAATAC
>NZ_CAOJCM010000010.1 GCF_948329825.1 Paenibacillus sp. JJ-100 | reverse complement strand
TCAAACTCCGCTCGACTTGCATGTATTAGGCATGCCGCCAGCGTTCGTCCTGAGCCAGGATCAAACTCTCCAATAAAGTATTGAAAAGAGCGATTAGCTCATTTTGAATCTGACGAGATTATAAATCTCATTGTTGTTCCAGTTTTCATACAGCCTGATGGCATGTACCAAAAACTTTCACATTCGATCTTGCAAGCAAGATCGTTACTCACTCGTTGTTCAGTTTTCAAAGATCAAACTTTTACTCATTACCGAAACCAGTTCATTTCAGCAACTCTTATATCTTACCACTTTTCGAACCAACTTTGCAAGCTCTTTTTTCAAGTTTCTTTCGAATCTTGTATGTCTTCACTTGGCTTGCCACACGATGTAAACTGTGTTTTCTTGGCCGGAATTAGAATATACCATATTCCCACCCCAATTGTAAAGTATATATTTAAAAATTTATAATCCATAATTATGCATACCACATTTCAAAATATCCATTTCATTATTTTAGTCCTTTGTCTTCATAACTTAGCTAGACATTTTAATTACGTTTCTTCTCTCTACATTAATAGGTCTCTCTTTTAGCTTCGTAATTCACTCACTCTTCATATAAAAAAACAGCAATCCTTTAGATACGTTAAATGTATCTTAAGGATCCCTGCTTCTTCGATCATCTCACTCTTGTATTCATCTATCTCTTTCGGTGTCGTCTTACTTGGACTTGTCAGCCGTAGATTCGGAACCTTCTTTGCTCTTGGTTCCTTTGCTTTTATAAGGCTTCGGGGCACTTTTCGCACGGTTGGCACTAGCCTGCCAGCGATTCCATCCCTTTTTCCCTGTCCCCCGACCTGTACCGCCTTTACCTTTTGCTTTGCTCATGTTATCACTCCAATTAATCCTGCCTATGTCTAAAAATGATCTTTCCTCGGTCATGTTCCAATATAGCTCAGTCCACGTGATTCACTTCCAGCACTTCATATTATAGCAAACTTGAAGAGTTCACGTTTGGAAGTCGATGCTTCACACTTGAACTTTTGGTTCCTGGACCGATTTTACACTTCTCATTACACGTAAGGATAACAAGAAACAGATACCAAGAACGGCTGCAGCCGATACATAAGGATAGTTAATGTTTACATCAAATAATGCTCCCGCTACGATTGGTCCAGCAATATTGCCCAGGCTGGTATAGGCGGAATTCAATCCAGCAACGAAGCCCTGCTGCTCCTCAGCTAATTTGGACATCTGAGTACTGATGGCAGGGCGTAAAATATCCATACCAAGGAAGACGATAAACGTCACAACAACAATTAGCCAATAGGTGTGTACGAACAGAGTTAATAACACAAATACAGAAACAAACAGCAGACACACCGCAATGACTTTCTTTTCACCAAATGTATTCAGCAACCAGCCGATCAGGGATATCTGCACAACAGCACCGGCAATGGAACCAAATGTAATGATAAATGCAATATCTTTTGTCGTGAAACCAAACTTGTGATCCACAAACAAGGAAAATACTGTTTCGTAGTTAGCCAAACCAAAGGCCATAACAAATACGATGATTAGACTGAAAAAGTAAGGTTCACGGTAAGAGTTTATAAGTTGAGTCACCATACCTGGCGATTTTACTTTAGCCACACGTTTTTCTGGTGTCGTCTGCTCACTCGTGCTCCGTTCGGATTCAGGCAAAATGATGAGAGTGATAATCGCTGCAAGCAACCCGGCAACCCCAGCTGCGTAAAAAGGAACCCGTATGCCAAACTCTGCGATATAACCGCCGATTCCCGGCCCAATAATAAAACCGGTTGTGATGGCAGCATTGATCAGCCCCATCCCCTTACCACGTTCCTCTTCCGTTGTAATATCCGCTGTATAGGCCATGACCGCCGGAAAAATCATCGCTGCACCAATGCCACCCAGCATCCGGGCTGCGAAGAGCAGATAGGGAACATTAACGGCCCCGAACATAAACTCAGAAACTGCAAAGATCAACATGCCGAAAACGATAATCTTTTTACGCCCCCACTGGTCCGACCATCTGCCCGCAGCCGGAGAGAACAGAAACTGCGTGAAAGAGAATGCTGCAAACAGAAGTCCCATTGTGAACCCAGTAATGTGAAGTAAATTCATATAAGCAGGCATAATAGGCACGACCAGACCAATACCCATAAATACCAGAAAAATATTAACCATTAACAGCAGCAGCGCGCCCCTGTTACGTGTTAGCAAAGCCATATTCCATCCTCCATCGTTATTTAATTGTGCTTTTTATCTTTAGCGATCCCGTACAAAAATACACTGGCGGCCTGACGATATAAGCCAAGAGCTTGATCGGGATCCAACTTCCTTGACATTTGACTAAGCCCAATAATGGTACTTTCCAAAATTAGTGCGAGATGCTCTACATTTTGATCGTTGAACTCTCCGCTGTCTATTCCCTCCTGTATCAACTGTTTGTTAAATTGGATATGACGCTCAAACATGACAGCAATCCGCTCTTCGATATCATTCTCCTTTTTCTCTCCGGTGAAAAACTCGTCAGCGGCTTTGGTTAGAGGATGATTTATATCATCCAGGATCAGCTGTTCTGCCAACCCAAAAATCTTCTCTGTAGAAGTTTGATACAAATGTTGTTTGGCAATCCAACTCTCTTCCCACTCGCGATCCCATTCGTCAATAAGATAAAGAAAAAGCCCTTCCTTGCTTTTAAAATGATAATATATATTCCCTTTGCTACTTCCTGTTGCAGTAACGATATCTTCAATAGAAGTTGCTTTATATCCTTTTTGCACAAAAAGGGCTTTGGATGCATCCGCAAGTTTTTTCTTTGTCTGCTCGGACTGGAGCTTTTTTTTATTCAAAATTACTGCACTCCATTCTTATATACTGAACATTCGTTCTGTATCTTATCAAATTTAAAACTGATCGGCAATATAAAAAAGAAGAACCCACAATTCCGTGAGCTCTCTCTAATTTAAGATTATATTTTGTGCCCAAGTTCATTAAGTCATTCATCTTGGTGACTATTTAATACTATTGATCCTTTACTGATTTTGTCACTTTATCTTCTTACCTTGCCCATGCAATATTTTTAATTGACCATTCTCGTATCCGACCTGGTACGTCACTTTATAGCGAGTCGTTACGTACTCTCCATTCTTGCGCTCTTCAGCAGCAATCACACCGATTACTTCCACCTCTTCCTTACTTGTGCCTTTTGAAGTGATTTCCTCCAAACTAACATAGCTCGTATACGTATAGCCTTCACGGAACTTGGCGTAACTTGTGCCGCTCTGCCAGTCACTACCGAGCAACGCGTAAGCATATACATAATCACTCCTGTTTAGAGCGTCGTAAAAATCAGCAACCAATGCTTCCCCTTCGGATAAAGCCACCGAGGAGGTCTGCGAGGATGAATCACGTACCGTGTGCACGCCTTTGGCATCAGGTGAACCTTCCGACCATTGCTGAACCTGTTTCAATACACTAGTGATCGGGATGCTGAATCCGATTCCGCCTTCCTGTTTTACAACGGTGGAATTAATGCCAAGCACCGCTCCCGTCTCAGCGTTAATCAGCGGGCCCCCACTGTTTCCATTGGTAATCGGGGCAGAGATCTGATATAGATTGGTGTAAATATAAGGTGGAATCTCAAAACTGCGATCAAGCCCACTAATAATACCCGTGGTCACCGTATTTTCAAAGCCCAGTGGGCTGCCCAGGGCAAGAATCTCATCACCAACCTCCGCTTTAGATGAAGCGATTGGTAAAGGTTCCATTTTCGCAAGATCAGGAACCCGGACGACCGCCACATCCGTTTCTTCGCCAAAGCCAATCACTGTGCCGCGATATTCCTGATGATCCAGGGTGCGAATCGTCACCTCTTTGGAGCCCTCCACGACATGTGCATTGGTGATGATGTCCCCTTGATGATTATATAAAAAGCCAGAACCCTGACCATCACTGCTTTCAATCGTAACCACCTTTTTCTGACTATCTTCAATAATCTGTTTGCGGGTTCTCTTCTCCTTGGTGCCGGGCATTGTTTTTGCTTTGGGTTGATCTGCCTGCTTGGAGGAAGCAACAGCCAGTTTGGGCGCAATCGCTAACTCATCCAATGTATGCTGCTGAATCCAAAACACGCCTCCAGCTCCAGCCCCAATAATGATCGCACTGGAAATAATCGTTCCCCACACACGTTTACTCATTCTGCCGTCCTCCTACTCTACATACCAAGATGCATTCGTAACAGTTACATTCGTTGCCTCATACACCCCATAATAGTAGGTTTCAAAATATCCCTCTTCTCCTACATCTAATACCACTGGGTATACATAAGCATCTGTCTCACCGATATAATCACCATCTGAGGCATTGATACCGATCATAAGAGCCACAGACGAAATCGGGCGTGTCCCCTGATTAATAACGGATCCACTGATATACAAGTCCCCATACTCATCAAGTTCAACAGACAGATCCGTTACATATACGGCTCCTGTACGATTTCGAAGCTCCTCCTCGGCTGCTTGCTGTTCCGCAAGACGAATACGTTCTTCCTCTGCTTTTTCAAAGGCCTTCTTCTCACGCAGTACTTCATCCCGGTACTTGGTTAGCTTCTGGTCATCCGGAGCATAAGATAATCCGTTATCCACAGTTTGCAGTGCTGCCGTAAAATCACGTTTCTTCACTTGCTGCTCCGCCTGCTTGTAGCTGATGGATGCGAGCTTGTCGGTAATTTGTTTTTTCACTGCTTCGGCTTCCTCACCGGACAGCTTGGATAGCGTTTTGAGTTTATCTGCGAGTGCATCCACGGTGGTTAACTGATCAATTTCCTTTTTTACTTTCAGCACAGATAAGGTTACCTTGCGATTGTTCAAAGCTGCCTTTGCCTTATCAAACACCGGCTCTTGCCGCTTGCTTAATGATTTTTCTGCCGCTTGAATGATTTTGTCCGCTTCGGACAACTTGCCTGTCTTGAGTAGATTGGCGGATTCATCCATCTGTTTCAGCAGTTGGTTCGCTTGCTCCGTAACTTGACGATCCTGAACAAGCGCCTCTATATTCGGTCTTTGGGCGAGAGCTTTGTCCAGCAACTCCAAAGCTTCTGCATATTTCCCATTCAGCGCAGCCTGTTCCGCCTCAAGATGCAACGTCTTCACATGAGCATTAGTTAGACTCTCTTGATTATAGTAGTACGTTAGCAATGCACCCATAATTGCTGCAAGCAGCAGTGGAATGATCCACAGGAACGGACCGATGCTTTTGGGTATGCTCACCGTTCCGGATGCAGATCCATTGCGGGATTCCAGCCCCGCTGGCTCCGACCAAATTTGTTCCTCTGTAGAGCTAACTTGTTTCAAACGGATTCCGCACTTCTGGCATGTTTCTTCCCCGGAGTCATTTTTCGTCCCGCATACGTGACAGTACACCCTGATCCCTCCAAACCTCAAACGTATGTAATGATTGTTATCTGATGTTGTTCTATTGTTAATTGCCACCCTTGATACCACTCCAGAATATGAGCTGCCTAATCTCGAGGTGAATCGACATTTATCATATAGCAAAAAGGGAAAATGCACCATATACTCATGAGTTAAGTTAGGTTGGGTTAAACGAAATCAACATAGAAAACGCGCCTTGGCGAACCCGTATGGATTCAATCAAGAGCGCGTTTTTGATTATATATCATTTAGTCCAATTAAGAGAACATATCCTGTATTTTAGCTAAATAGTTAACGAATCTGGCGTTCTCTACTTTCCCATCGAGATACGAATAGTAATGCTTCAATGGAATGATTACGGCTCAAGCTGTAATTGTTCCAGGAAAGGCTTCAGGCGATCCATCACATAATGACTGCCCCCGCGGCCATTCACCTCTTCAATCACAGCTGCCAGCAGGAATGAAGGTGATTCGGTATCAAAGGTGACGAAAAATCCGTTCTCCCTCCCCTTCTCTCCCTTCTTCGCTTTCAGTTCAGTGGTTCCTGTTTTGCCAGCAAGACCACCAGCTATAGAATGAAGCGAATGTGCTGTTCCGCCTTGACGAGACACCACTTCTCTCAGTGCGTTTTTGACTGTATTCGCCACCTCTGGTGAGATGATCTCCTCAGGAGCAGAGGCTTCTTTTTGCACGATCAGCACGGGCTTCGCTAGCTTGCCTTCATTGACAAACGGCGTAAATGCAGCCGCAAGATGTATAGGTGACATTAACATCTCACCTTGACCATAAGAAGTATCAGCTAGCAACACTTCGGAGGATAAGTCTTTATTAGCCTCATTGGCATACTGACTTGGTTTCAGATACAGTTCATCTAGTCCGAAATTGTCACCGAACCCAAACTTTTCAATGCCCTTAATAAACTTGGCACTGCCCATCTCCGTCGCTTCCATTGCAAAATAAATATTGTCAGAATACACGAGGGCATCGACCATGTTCACAGGACTCAGGCTTTTCACCCGTTTAACGTAATACCCGCCCCAGCTATCGTTCTTCCGCCATTGCAGACCCTGAATATCATGGGTTTTGTCAGCTGTCGTTACACCCTCCATTAACCCTGCTGCCGCAGTAATTGCCTTGAAGGTCGAGCCTGGAGCATATCGTGTCGTCACTCGGTTAATAAAAGGAAGCTTTTCGTTGGCCGAATAGGCATCCCACTCCGCCTGAGTCAGCCCTGTAACCATTTTGTTCGGATTGTAGGAAGGTGCACTTACTAGTGCAAGCATCTCTCCGTCTTTCGGATTCATCATCACCATCGCTCCTGCATCACCGCCACCTGCCAGCGTTTGATACAGTTTTTTCTGCTGTGCAGAGCTGATCGTCAGTTGCACATCCTCGCCGTCGACCGCATCTTTACGGATCAATTCGGAACGCGTGTTACCCGCCTCATCGGTGATTTCAATTAAACCGCCACGTTCTCCGCGCAGCTGTTTCTCCATCGACTGTTCCAGTCCGGCTTTGCCAATCCAGTCCTCCGCTCGGTAATATCCTTCGGTGTCTTTCTCCAAATCTTCCTTGGTAGCCTTTCGTACGTAACCGATCAGATGAGCTGCCGCCTCACCAAGCGGATAATAACGAATTTCCTTACTTTGCAGAGAAACACCACGTAACGAATCGGGTACGTCAAACTCCTCCGTAGAACCCATAGGTACAAAAAATTCGGGCTTCACCCACGCCTGACCAAGTGCCTTTTGAATCGCTTCCACAGATACTTTGTAATGATCGGCAATACGTGCAATCATCTGATCTGGGTTCTCTCCCAGCTTCTCAGGTACAATCCCCCACTCATTCATGGTGCCTTGAGTCGCTAGCGGCAACCCATCACGATCTACAATCTTTCCACGGTTCGGGAATAGAGTCTTCACCCGAACTTTACTTCCCTTGACCATGTCATTGAGAATAAGTGATGGTTGCCAATCAATCTGCCAGATTTTGCTTCCGTCCTCAAGCTCCTGTCGAACCAGCTTTAGCGAATGTGTCTCGCTTACTTCACCCAGAAACGTTGTCAGGTGTATATCATAGTCAGCGTTATAAAGGTCAGGGTTACTTGCAGCATCTTCTGCCGTACTCTTCACCTCGTCGTCCGTCGTTGCTTCGGATTCAACCTTCGTCTCCTTCTCGGTTTCGGCACGGCTTGCGGTTTCTGTAGTTTGACTGCCACTGTCCCCCTGAGTTCCCGTTGTATTCGCTGTCTTCAACTCTACTTTAACAGCAGAGACCTGCATTCCCGAATAGATGGCATTATATTTCTCCACAAACTGTTCCTTCGTCATGCCCGCCTCGGCCAACGAAGCGGGTGACATCAATGAATAGAGCTGGTCGAACTCTTTCTTTTGTAAATGCTCTATGTATTGATTCACAACAGGCTGAGGTTTAACCTCTTCCGGTTTGTTGTTCTGCATATAAAAGTACATTCCGATGCCGCCTGCAAACAAGATAGGCAGCAATCCGTACAATAACTTACGTTTGGATTTCATGTCACATCACCTCTACTCTATACTATAGATTTCCAGCATGAATTTAACAATGCAACAAATCTGATGAATTTGTCATTATAATGTAGTTTCTCACATTTTAAAATGTTGGCGCTTAGGTTAGTATTAATAAACATACTTAAAATTGGGAGTTGAAAAAATGATTACATTTAATTACTTGGAAAATAAAAGAATGTTATTGATAAGTAGTGACCATTCAATTACGAATAATTCTAAAATTATTGAAAGCTCTTCACATCCAGTTCAATTTAAAGATAGCATTGCTTTAATATCACCTTATGAATGGGAATGTCAAGGAGAAGTTTATCTAATAAAAACAAATGAAGGTTTTGAACTTTTAAAATTACCAATTCCTTTGATGGATGATGAATCTATAAAAGCTATCGCTTGGGTTGATGAATTCAATTTACTTCTAATTATTGGTTCCCTTTGGGGTACGGTTAATATAGGAGGAGATTTGTATTCGTTCAATATCAAAAATAATGAGAGAAAATTATTAAAAACTTTCCCACTAGATATACAAGTTACTGATATTTCTATTGAAGATAGAAATATTACATTAAAAGGTATTAAATATACTGATAAAGAATTCAATCATTCAATGGTATTTATTGATAATGTTATAATATAAAAAGAGTGGTCCAACTAGGACCACTAAGATAAGTTATATTTTGAATTTCTTATAGTTCTTATCTTCTCAAGATTTTCCAAATGTTCTGTTGTTCCAATATATCTACAATAAATTTTTCTATATAACTGTTTAGTAACTCTTGAATTTTTCGACATTATCAAGAATAACTCTTCTTCATTATTTGGATCTTTAAGGATAACTCTGAAATAATATTCCAAGATATTCAGTTTAAAGCTCGAGATTAGATTCTGATAAGCCTGCTTTTGTTTATTTTTTTTTCTGCCGTAAGATTTAGAACGTCTAATTAATATTGCTCTAGTAAAAAAGACATTATAAATGTTTTCTATAAAAATTTTCCTTCTGAAAAAGTATCTATAGGAGTTGTCTTTAAGGGCAATAGTTCTAAATATTTGTTGCTCAATTGTTGAGTAACCTCTTACAAATCTCTTTCTAGGCTCGTCATTCAATTTAATATCGCTCAAAAAACTTGGTTTAGAATTATTGAGGTAATATGAACTTTTTATGTCATATAATCCAAAGACAGTCCCTCTCCTATTAAATAAATTTCTATCTTCCATAAATAAAACAAAACTAAGTAAATCATTCTTTTCCACACTTTCAGAAGGTTCAAATAAAATTTTATTTGTATCCTTAAAGTTATTAAAATTATAATAGTCCATAGATACTCTTATGTAATGGAATACTGTCCCTAATAAAATAACTACTGTAATAATATAATCTTGATTCTCTTTTAGAAGTGTTGTCCCAAAATTTTGAATTGATATAGAGACTATATAAGTAGCAACTCCAACTATAAGCCATATGTAAGTTTTCACCAAACTAATCCACGCAAAAGTAGCATAAAAAAAGAATCTTAGAAACCCCAACTCTTTTTCGAGATCATTCTCTTTATCATTCAGTAGTGTTACCCCCCCAGCAAAAAAAATAGAAATGTAAATTATGACTATAGATATTGGATGAACAACCCAAATTGTTAATAAAAACAAAATTAGATACATCACAAGTACATTCTTCAATTGATATGCTTTGTCACGAACATCTTGGGAAACTCCGAAAAAAATTATTGCTAAAGTTGTGATAAATGTAGTCAGTACATCTAAATCAAGCTGGACTAGCTTTTCCTTTAATTCTAACAACAAAATATTCCCTCATTTCATTTTATTTTAAATATTTTTTTCGAATACTTAACAAAATAATAACACATACCTCTACACACAAGGCCTATATTTATAATTTATACGTTTTAATTTAACTGAAGGGAGAGATAGATCAAAATAAAAATTTGAATCCTTTGTCATTAAAAATAGCCTTAGGCTCACATAATATGTTTAAATAAGGATAGTGAATTACATACTAAAGCTTTTTTGCGATGCAAAAGGCTGAAAAGGAGCCCGATGATGGAAATCAGCTATTTTTTACTCCCAAAAGCCGAAGTGGCCTATATCGAGTCTACCGCTTCCATGAAAGATGCTATTGAGCAGCTGGAATCGCACCACTACACCGCCATTCCTGTAATTGATCCGGATGGAAAATATGTTGCTACTCTGTCCGAAGGTGATCTGTTATGGAAAATGCGTAATACGCCTGGATTGACATTTGATACGATGGATCAAGTGCAGGTACATGAGATCAGTAATCGCATCTATAATGAATGCGTGTACATTGAAGCAGAGATGGAGGATATGCTAACTCTTGCGGCAGATCAAAACTTTGTGCCTGTAGTGGATATTGATCGTGTCTTTCTCGGAATCATTCGTCGTAAAGATATTATTGAATATTACACCCGCAACATATCTGATTAATGGCTACAGTAGTTACGTCGTGATGCTACATGAACTACATATGCTGAAATACCACTGCGAAGACGAGCTGCTTGGGCTCGTCTTGTTTATGCTTTTTTTCTAAACATAAGAGCTCTCTTACCAGGCATTCCAAATGAAGTGGTCATCTGTTTCGTGCCTCTACAGCACCGTCACATCTGAAAGTTCGAAATACCACTCCAGGAACGCGTTAAAATCCGCCCACTGCGGCTTACTCTCCCCGTTCAGGAATAGTTCAATCGACTCGCCCAGCTCAACCAGCACAACTTCTCCTGTCTGACGATTATAGAAAAATCCACCTTCCCCTTCAAAGCTGTCCAGCGGAATATAAGCCTCAGGCAATCCAAGTGTAAGTTGGGATATATGCATATCCTGCAGATATACCGTGTTCTCGATCACCCAACAGATCTGATACAGCTCCTGATGCCGACTATAAAACGTTGGTCCATCCTCTGCATGCAGGTAGAACTGTGCAAAATCCGAGTCCAGATCGATGTCCAGTTTACGCAGAGCTTCCTCGTATTCAGACGGTACATCTTCATGCCACCAGCCTTTCACGCGGCAATGTTCAATGACTTTGGTGGATAACATCACAAGCCCCCTAATTCATGTTATACGTTGTCTAATATTGCATCGTAACTCTAACGTTACTCTATTAAAAGAGTAGCATGATTATAGAGGCCTGCACAAATGACTCGAAGATCACTTGTTATCGATTATGAAGAAATCAAGGAAAGTGATGAAACTTAATGAAACTTCGCCCTCTATATTTCCGTCTAATTAGAAGACTACACACCAAAGGAGATAACTATGCGAATAAGCTGCAGCCCCGGTTTTCCAGGAAGTATGATTGGTTCCATTCATCTTAGTCCAACTGAACCTAGTTCAAAAACTCAAATTACAGCTCATATTGACCCAGAGCTGATTGCCATCCCCTATGTGACCGATCCGAATTTCGGTTCACACTTCGATGCAATGAAGATCATGGAAGGTACATATCAAGAAGAATTCCACAAGAGCTATGACGTCGAGTTTACGATCGATGTAGATCATAAAGGTTATATCACACGGTTCGAGCATACCTTCCCACTGGAGCGTTATTTCGATCTGATTCGAACCCAGTCTTATCGTGTCATTCATACGAACTGGCGTGGACAGTCTTTTCATGTAATGACCTACAGTTATATGGAAGAAGTCATTAATCCAAATAATGTTCTCTTCAGATGTACACATGCCGAAGATGTGTTCGTTGTGGCTGAGCTTGTCCCTTTTCGAGTGGGGGAAGTTGTAAAGCAGCCCAATAACCTGTTCCTTCACTTCCGCGCATTGATCTCGGCTCGGGACGACCTGTACCCTATGGATTATATGTGTCAGCCGGATTTTGATCTGCATCTGGACTGAACGAAATATTGGAAAAAGCAAGTTCTATACATAGAACTATATCGCCTAGTACCAAGGTATCATTTTATTAAAAAATATAACTAATACATCCTCTAATGTCGATAAAATACATGTAAAGTATAATTTTTACATTTTATCAACAGAAGGAGATTAGAAGATGTTTATTCAGATTCAAAAAAGAGCGTTCCATGCATGGTTATCTCTTCCTCTGGCAGGGCTATTGTTTGTACTATTAGGTGCACAGCAGACCTACGCTGCCCCGATTGACAGTCTGTTGCCTGAACGAACTGAGCAAGAGATCAATCAAAAATGGACACAATGGATGAGCAACAAGGATCAACCCGTTACATATACCCAAAAACCTTCGACTACAGCACCTTATGTGGCTGGTGTAGTTAGTGACTCTTCTCTCGAAACAGCACTCCGTGCAGCTAACTTCTATCGTTACCTGTCGGGGCTGGAGGGTGACCTTGTGCTGGATTCTGCACTTAATCTACAGGCCCAGCACGGCGCTGTACTTGTTTCCACTGGCCCACTAAGCCACTTTCCAGCGCGTCCAGCGGATATGGCTAAAGACTTTTTTGACCTCGGTGCCAAATCGGCTTCCAGTTCCAACTTGTTTGCTGCTTATGGTACTACGGGTAATCTGGCCGTTAAAAGTATTGAAGCTTACATGGATGATTCCGATGCCAGCAATATCAGTGCGTTGGGTCACCGTCGCTGGATTCTGAGTCCGCAGTTAAAGAAAGTGGGCTTCGGCGTCGCATCCCGGGACAACAAAAACTATGCGAGTCAGTTTAGCACCATGCAGGTGATGGATACTAGTCGTAACGGAAAGCTGCGTTATAACTACAGCCTGTATCCGAACAGAGGAGCATTCCCGATTGAAGCTTTCAACGCGGCGCAGGCTTGGTCTGTGCAGTTGAACCCGGACATTTTTGCAAAACCGTCCAACGCAGAAGTACAGGTAGAACTGACACGCATTTCAGACCAGAAGACCTGGAATTTCAGTGCCAAAACACCTGTCAGCAGTGATCCTTCAAAGGCGTTTTTTAATGTCAATTCCGATGGCTATGGATATAACTATGCTGTTATTTTCCGTCCAGATAACTTGAAATCACTGAAAGATGGCGACACATTTAACGTTCGCGTTACCGGATTGAAGAAAAAGGACGGTTCGAGCGCAGAGATTGTGTATCAAACCAACTTTTTCTCGATTAGTCCCACCGCAGAGGAACCT
The DNA here is from genome assembly GCF_948329825.1 of Paenibacillus sp. JJ-100. Lineage (GTDB taxonomy): Bacteria > Bacillota > Bacilli > Paenibacillales > Paenibacillaceae > Paenibacillus. The sequence goes on along the minus strand of NZ_CAOJCM010000010.1, from coordinate 96,032 downwards.
GGGACTGATCCACAGAATCCAGGCACTGATCCTCAAGACCCCGGAACGGAGCCTCAGGAGCCAGATGTGGACGATGACATCATTCTCGACAATCATCATGTGCAATTTGAATATACTGCGGATCGTACCTTAAATGTCCGTGGAACTCTCGAAGCCTATGCAGGGCAGACGTTCTCCTTCCAGATTCATGGATCTTCACCAGAGGAGAAGCTTCTCCGCACGGAAACCGTTACACTCGATGCCAATGGCCGTTTCAAACTGACAACTCGTAATCTCAGTGAATCGGATCTGAACATCTACCTACAAGTGAATCCTTATTATATGTATCTGATCCCTGTGGCCAGCAACTCTAATGTTACGTATTACTTTGAATAGAAACGGTACGGGGAAAAGCAAACACACTAAAAAATCCGGATGATAATTCATCTGGATTTTTTGATCTTTTCTAAACTCCTTGGTAATACATGTCCCTGAACTCATCTGTTTATAACACTTCTACACACCCTGACCAATTGAGAATCGAACCGATAAAATCAGGGATATCCAGCCCTTTCATCTATGGACGTCAATCACAATCAGAGCTTAATTCATTTCTCGCTCCTCTCCTCATTCTCTTTCACTCTAAATTCAACAATCTGGCGAATCAGTTCTTCTGGTAACGGTTCATCAAGTGGAAATTGGACCGAGCCCTTCGCCCCCTTAAACTTGGAGAGCTGTTCTTTGAACGCCAGAATACCACTGGGTGCAGGATAAAAACCGATATGCTTCGTATACGCGGCAAAATGAACCAGATTCCCATGCTGGGCATATGTAGGCATCTTGTAACTGATCTTCTCTTCAGCAAGCGGAGCTGCTTCACGGATAATCTGCCTTAACCTTTGTAACTTCAGTTGTACATCTGTTGGAAATGCAGCGATATATTCATCTACAAGCACCGAATGTTTTCTGTTTTGATCCATTTCGCGCTCCTTCAGCCACGAATGTTATCTTGTCCTTCGCAGCTTATCATATTGGCTCTTTTATACTTGATTTATACAAAGGAATACCATTTTTTACCTTATGAAAATATAATTTTTCCTGGAGGACACAGTACGTGTTGTTCAAATAGGCTAATTTACAGCGTCATGGCTCGGCCGTTACGCATTAGATAATCTTCTTTTTCCTTGTAATCTGGCATTATGCTCCCTACTCTCCGCCAGAAGGAGCGGTCGTGGTTCATGTGGTGAATATGACATAGCTCATGAATAATAACGTAATCTATAACCTCTGGCGGTGCCATGGCGAGGCGGTAATTGAAGGTCAGCTTTTTATCCCAGCTGCAGCTCCCCCACTTCGTAGGAGAATCCACGATATAGATTGATTTGGGTTTCACCTTCAACTCTTGTTGATAACGAGTGATTCGCTGCCCAATGATTCGTTTACATTCTGCAAAATAAAACTTTTTCAGATTCGCACGTAACTCCGCTTCGGTGTACCCCTCTACTGGTATTAATTCATGCAGGGCATAATTTTCACCAAAGAGCAGGAAGGCCCCCTTGCCTTCTTTCTCGTATTCCTTCGCCTGGGGACCGTCCAGCACCTGCTGCATCCGTTTTGACTTTTGGATAATCTCGTCTCCATGCTGCATGACGAGCTGCCGAATCACATCCTCATTTGTGCCGTTTGGCACCTTCATGGTAACCATATAGGGCAGATCCATGGTAATAGAGGCTTTTTTTCGTTTGCCGAATTCGATATGACATGTAATGATGTGTCCCTGGATTTCAATGGTAATCATGCTATACTCCATTTCTTTAAATTAAAACGCCTACTACAATCCGCCGATCCTCGAAGTAGGCTTGGTTATCTTGCTTGTTGCGACCCCATTATACTCTGTTACAGATTGTATACCAATACTCCATGATTTAAAATCTAAACGGATATTTTTATTTGTATTTTTATTCATTAATATGTATAATTATTTAAATATTCTAATCAATCCTGTTCTTATTTCGTCGTTATATTGGAGGCTGAATAAATGTATTCAAACGACTATAATCTTCGCCTGATTGAAGAACTAACCCTCAATCACTGGCAACCGTTATCGACATCACTATACGATGGGTGGGTGTTGCGTTTTGCCAAAGGATATACGAAGCGTGCCAACTCAGTTCAAGCAATCTATCCCTCCACTCTGGATGTACATGAAAAAGTGCTGGCATGTGAGCACATCTATACGTCAAACCAGTTGAATACGATATTTAAAATCACCCCATTTGTTCAACCAGAGACATTGGACCAGCTATTAGAGGATAAAGGTTATGTCGTGTTGGACCGGACCATCGTACAGCTTCGAAATCTTCAGGATCTGCAAACGCCAAAATCTGCGGACATTCACATCGACGAGCAGCTGACTGATGAATGGCTGCACCATTTTTGCCGTTTGAATGTGGTAGCCGAACAGTTCCGAGGAACTATGACACAGATGTTATTAAATCTCCGTGCAACAACAGGATTCATTACCCTGTCCGTTGACGGCCTCGTAGTGGCTTGCGGGCTTGGTGTGGTTGAGCAGGGATTCATTGGACTTCATGATATCATTACAGATCCAGCCTACCGAAACCGCGGCCTAGCAGAACAGATGATTTTGCATCTGCTGTATTGGGGAAAAAGCCAAGGTGCCGTTTCAAGCTATTTGCAAGTGGTGGCAGAAAATGCTCCCGCACGGCGATTATACACAAAGCTGGGATATACCGATGCTTATTCTTATTGGTACCGCATAAAAAATAAATAATAACATCTCCCTTGTTTGGCCCTTGATAAAAGAACCAACCTTCCCAACAAGTGAGGTGTTAGATATATTATCTGCATCAGATTACGGTTGTGTCGACAATAACGCCGAGTACATCGTAATGAAGGCAGTATAATTTTTACCGAAACCTAGTTTCTGGTAAGCAGCATACGAGAAGCCGTATAGTTCTTTTCATTGTCTTCTCTCCTTTTCCTGTTACTCCTTTACTCCATGATATACCACAAGGAGTAATATCCATCTTCATCTGGAACAGCATGTTCCAATGTAAAACCAGCCGATTCAAAACACTTTAAACAAGCCGTATTGTCAGCCTCAATTCCGGCATACCACTTCCGTATCCTGTCAAGCTCTGGCAAATTCATAGCTCTGCTAATTATGTTCTTTCCATAACCTTTCCCCCGAACTAATGGATCGACAACAATAGCAATGCTACCCGTATTGTCTTCCTCCTGTTCAATCATGATTATGCCCACAGCCTTATTGTCCGAGAACGCCATCCAAACCCCATATCCCGGGTGCTGCTCAACGTGTCCATACCATTCCGATAAAGGCAGCATCCCCTCTAAACGCTTATGGACTTCCGCATCTTCAAACCATTCCTGCAGCAATGTGAGATCACGTCTCGTTAATGGCTGAAGGATGTCAATCGATACATTACTCATATTACTCACCTCTTACCTATATTTTTGAGCCTGCATGTTATAAAGTTCGCATATCGTGTTTCGTATTTTTGATCCAGTTTGTGCAGAATGGACTCAACTCTCCCTCTTTTCATGTCCACACGAAATGTAGAATACCATTTAGGAAGAGTCTATAAAAAGCTGAGGGTCACTTCAAGAATATATGCTGTTCACAAATGTAAGGCTCTTAAATTGTTATAAATCAGATCATACTCTAGAAGGACCTGTGAATATTAAAAGCGCGTATCGATATAGATTCGATACGCGCTTCATTTATAACTTCCAAAGTTTATAATCTTTCAGCTTATCTATGGACTAACCGTACCGCCATTGGCATTCAACGTCTCTCCGCTCACATAGCTGGATTCTTGGCTAGCGAGGAATACATACGCCGGAGCCATCTCTGCAGGCTGACCTGCACGTCCCAGCGGAGTATTGCTTCCGAATTCGGCTAACTTCTCTACTGGTTGTCCACCTACAACTTGTAATGGCGTCCAAACCGGTCCTGGGGCGACCACATTCACACGAATACCTTTACTACCCACCTGTTGGGCAAGTGCTTTGCTGAAGGTGTTGATTGAAGCTTTGGTCGTGGCATAGTCCAGCAAAATCGGAGACGGCTTATACGCCTGAATTGATGATGTATTAATAATCGAACCGCCTGCCTTCATGTGTTTAACTGCTGCTTTGCAGAGCCAGAACATGGAATAGACATTCGTTTTGAACGTTGCGTCGAATTGCTCCGTGGTCAGGTCTTCGATCTGCTCTACAAACTGCTGCTTCCCTGCCACATTAGCCAGAATATCAATGCCGCCCAGTTCTCTAACGGCCGTCTCAATCAATTGCTCGCAGTATTTCTCATCCTTCAGATCACCCGGAACCGCAATGGCTTTTCGGCCAGCTTCTTCAATAAGCTGCACGACTTCCTTCGCATCCGCTTCTTCTTCCGGCAGATAGGAGAGTACAATGTCTGCGCCTTCCCGTGCGTAAGCAATTGCCGCCGCTCGGCCAATTCCGCTGTCTGCACCGGTTACTACCGCTTTACGACCTGTAAGTCGTCCGCTGCCTTTATAACTTTTTTCACCGCAATCCGGAACAGGAGTCATCTCACGCTGCAATCCAGGCTCTTCCTGCTGCTGCTTCCAGCTCGGGTTAGCCTTTGGATATTGTGTCGTTGGATCTTGAATCGAATGCTGATCTTGCGTCGCCATATTCAAATCCTCCTCGGTTCGTATTGATTTGTTGTGAATTTGATCTGTGTAAAGGTTCACTCTCTCCTTTGTAACCGAGATGTCGGACATTTAAACTGCAAAAAACACTCCTTGAACATTTTGGACCCTTCTCAGGTGACCATACGTGTTCAAAGGAGTGCTTGATTACCACTATATTAGTTTATCATCGTTATTCATCGTTGGCTTTGGACTGCCGACTGCCTATACCAAATACGTAATAACCAGCCACCACAATCGCCATAAACGTTGCACCTACAATTAGCGGCACACGAGTATCCTCGTTAAAGGCCATCCCAATTATAACTAGAATCAGGTATACAATAATAATGTAGTTGCTGATCGGGAACCATTTGGACTTAAAGGTATGCTCTGCCAGCTCCTGTCCCCAGCGCTTTCTGAAACGGAACTGGCTGAATGCTAGTGCAAACCAAGGCACCATTCCTGGAAGTACGCTTGCACTGTAGATGTATAGGAATAGCTTAGAATCTGGCATCAGATAGTTCAGTATAACTCCGATCAGAAGCAGAGAGATAGTGACCACAATACTGTTGCGGGGCACCCCACCTTTGGACAACTTTTTGAAAAAGGCCGGCGCCTGACCGTTCTCTGCGAGCGTGTATAACATTCGCCCTGCGCTATAAATCCCACTGTTACATCCCGACATTGCTGCTGTCAGCACTACGAAATTAATAATACCGGCAGCTGCAACAATGCCAACTTTGGCAAAGGTAAGTACGAATGGACTTCCTGTCTCCCCTACCTCATTCCATGGATACAGCGTAACAATGACAAAGATCGCACCAACGTAGAAAATAAGAATACGCCACACGATGTTTTTGATCGCTTTGCGTAACGTGTATTTCGGATTTTCTGCTTCACCAGCCGTAATACCGACCATCTCAACCCCTTGATACGCAGCCGTTACAATACATAGTGCAAACAGAAAACCTTTAATGCCACCTGGGAAGAATCCCCCATGACTAATCAGGTTGGACAGACCGATAGGTTGCCCTCCATTGCCCCACCCGAAGAAGATCAGACCTGTTCCGATGACAATCATCGCCACAATTGCAACCACCTTGATCATCGCAAACCAGAATTCGAATTCTCCGTAAAATTTGACAGCCGCCAAGTTGGCTGCAGCGATTATGAGAACACCGGCAAGTGCTGGAATCCATTGGGGGATATCTGGGAACCAATAACCGAAATAGATACCGATTGCCGTAACCTCGGCCATACCCACCGTGACCCACAAGAACCAGTAACTCCAGGCCGTGAGGAATCCAGCAAGTGGACCGATATATTTATGAGCAAATGTAGCAAACGAACCGGTAACCGGCTCTTGGATCAACATCTCACCCATAATGCGCATGACAAAAAAGATAATGATACCAGCCATTAAATAGGCCAGCAATACGGATGGACCTGCCCACTTGATCGTACTCGCCGATCCCATGAACAACCCGACACCAATCGTACCGCCGAGCGCAATGAGCTCAACATGGCGTGGTTTAAGTCCTCTCGATAATTCCTTTGTTTCCAAGTGATTCTCTCCTTTTCTAATAAAAAGCTTCCTCTGATAGAGGATTTCATTCAAGCCAATCTACATTAACGCAATGCAGAATTACTTCATCAAATTGTACGAAATGTGGAGCAGAAATACAATATGGATTATGAGGAAGTAAACCTCACATACAACCACAACCGATGGAAAGAGCCGAATTATTCGTTTCTAACACCCAAACTCTTTAAAAAATCATTCAAATGGCAGCATCCGATCATGCATCGTCTGGTAGCGCTGCTCTATGCTGTCGAGAACAAAAGTGTACATGAAAAAGCTATGCAGCTAAGCAACGAGTTGTTTAAGCAACATATACCAAACGCTTCTCCGCATTTAGAGGATTTTCTTCTTTTTACATCGCAGCTATGCTCTCGCTGACAACGGATCAACATACAACCATCGACAAGCAGGAGTTACTGCTGTTCTCCTCTGCATTGACTGCAATGGAGCAGGTGGAGAGTCTACAGAATGGTATCCTCACAACGTCTATGTCCGCAACGGCTACCCATATTATTATTGCCCAACAAGCCGCTATGAGTGCAGCTGCTGCTGGAGTAGCCGCAGGTGCCATCGCCTCCTCCACGCAATCATAGTTGATATCGGTATTACGAAATTGAATATTGCTATAATAATGGATTGATCATATAGCACCAACAGGTAAATAAACGATTATGCGAGTAAACCGGCATAATCGTTTTTTAAGGACAGTTACTTTTTATTTCATATGAATTAGTTCACTACACAATACCTGTATCACGAAACTCCTCAATAAAATCATTAAGCCAATTCTCGCCATAATCCAGCGCGCCCATATCACTATCAATAAAGGCCACATCCAGACCCATCACCCAGAACCTGCGAGCGATAATAAACAGGTCGACCGCCTGTTCATCTGCATCTGTGAAGCTCCGAACCGAGCGATAGCCTTTCATCAGCGCATTCCATAACTGCTGCTTCTTCTCCGAATCACCCGACTGCCGTTTCCGAATTTTCACTTGAGCCAGATCATACGCACGCCATCCCGGAGCGGCCCATTCGAAGTCATAATGAATAAACCGTTCTTGCTGCTCAAACACATTGTTGTTTCCATGCATATCGCCATGACACAAACCATAATCCAGCCCGGTACTGGAGACGGTAAGAATCTTTTCTTTTAATACGTTAGCAAACGTTTGCAGAAATGCTGCTTCCTCACAATCCTCTCCGATGTAACGCATAATTCGTTCAAGAGGCTCATCGATGAGAAATTTAATATCCAGCTCAAACCTTTCGTTACTCCGTTCCGGCTTCGACTTCGTTTCCAACTCTGAGGCCCGTTCTCGCTCCTGTTCCAACTTAATGTGATCCATAGCATGGTGCAGTTCAGCAGCAGACCGGCCAAAAGCGTAGCAGGAATCCTCATCCTCCAGATTATTTTCTGTTCCATCAATATAGTGAAAGAGCACAGCTGCTCGCTTTCCTTCAGCCGCATCCAGCATCGTATACCCGATCTGATCTTTCGTCGGGATAAAGCCTCCAACCTCTGTATGCGCACTCGAACCGAGACCTTCTTTCAGTGCAGTCAGCACGCCCAGTTCATAACGAACATCCGCTTCCACTACCTCGGTACGATATATACGCAATATATAAGTTCCTGTGCTTGTGCGTACCCGGTAAGTATCATTCAAACCTCGCAGCCAAAACTTGCATTCCTGCCACGTTCCGATATCATAATGTGCTTGTAATGCCCACTCCAGATATGCCGGACTGAGCACCGAACGTAAAGCCGTTGGATGATTAAACATAGTCAAGTTCCTTCCTGTATGATATGCAATGAATATACTTAATATATACCATACTGGGATTTATTGGAACGGTCATTAAGGAGTCGCTTCAGCGGTCACGACTTTCCACTTTTGCTGCTGCTCAGGCTTAGACTCCAACCCACAACCAGATAAAGCCGCGCACTCCCGAAAGGCAAAATGTTTGCATCCCTTACACTTCTCTTCGTTCAGATGCCTTAATGCATAAGTAATAGCTTCTCCCGTATGTTCAAACCGATGTGCCGAATCTAACCGTTCCAGCAAACCTGTTCGTCTCAGCATTTCGAGCGGCTGCTCCTGAAGACCCGACAACAGTACGATCCCGCCCGAACGTTCAAAATGCTTGATTAAACTCGCCAGATTAGCCTCGCCTGTTGTATCGATAAAAGGAACTTTCCCCATGCGTAACAATAACACGCCTGGACGCTCTGGAAGTGAATCCATAACCGATTTTTCAAACATATCCGCTGCACCAAAAAATAACGGCCCTTCGATCGTATACAGGCTGATCTGTGGACAATCATGTCCCTCCCGTACCATGTGAGCCATGACCTTCTTATGTTTATGATCTGGATCGGGCAGTACCTTGGCCACTTTCAACATCTCACTCATTCGTTTCACAAACAGAATGACCGCCAGTATCAATCCCACCTCAACCGCAGTCGTAAGGCTCGCAAATACTGTAAGGAGAAAGGTCAGCAGCAGCACAAGCGAATCCCCCGTTCTGGTTCGCAATACATAAGCAAAGGATTTTCGTTCACTCATATTCCAGGCTACCAGCATCAGAACAGGTGCCATGCTGGCAAGCGGAATATGGGATGCATACGGTGCAAACAGAATCAGAACGAGCAGAACAACAACACCATGGATCACGCCGGACAATGGAGATACCGCACCGGATTTAATATTCGTTGCCGTACGTGCAATCGCTCCTGTCGCTGGGATACCACCAAAGAGTGGTGTAACAAGGTTGGCAACCCCCTGCCCAATCAGTTCCCGGTTGCTGTTATGACGACTGCCCGTCATGCCATCGGCGACAACGGCGGACAACAGCGATTCAATACCACCCAGCATAGCAATGACAAAAGCAGGCTGCAGCAAATTCACGATACGTTCCCATGTGATCTCCGGCAGATGAAACCCAGGTAAAGTCCCCGGAATCTCTCCAAAGGATGAGCCTATCGTAGCTACCTGATCTTTAAAAAAGATAGCGGCGATAACAGTCGAACAAATCAGACCCAGCAGTGAAGCAGGCATTTTAGGAGCAAATTTCGGCACAAGCAGAAGAACAGCCAGGCACACCCCCGCTGTCAGCAAACTGTATATATTAATCGTGCTGATGTGCATCCCGATCTCCTTCATATTGGAGTAAAAATCCTCGTGTTTTGTGACGCCCGTAAGTCCCAACACATTCACAATCTGTCCACTAAAGATCAGCACGGCAATACCTGCCGTAAAGCCAATCGTCACGGGTCTTGGAATGAATTTAATTAATGCCCCCAGCTTGAACATACCCATCACAATGAGCATCAGTCCAGCCATCATGCCAGCAATCAGCAAATTTTCGTAACCATACTGCATGACAATGGCAAAAAGGATTGGGATAAACGCCCCCGTAGGCCCACCAATCTGAAATTTGGAACCGCCTAACAGTGAAATCAAGATCCCCGCAATGATGGTTGTATACAATCCATATTCCGGCTTAACGCCTGAAGCGATGGCAAAAGCCATACCAAGCGGAATCGCTATAATACCTACAATCAGCCCCGATACCAGATCCTTACGAAAATCAGCCATTCGATAACCCGCATATCTTCCGATGCCTTTCATGCTCCATAACCTTCTTTTCTTCATATATTTGAATATTTGAATATAAAGCAAACACTACTCCCTGATATATGCCGTGTCAATCGCAAATATCACACTTTCGCAGGATTGAGGCTCGTATACAATCCTCGTATACAATGAAACCAAAAAACAAGAGTTTCCGCATGATCCACGGTTGCTCTTGTTCTCTGTGTCAACTGTCTTTGCGCATATCCTTCAACATGGAGATCGCATCGACCAAATGGTTATCAAAAATTTGTTTGGCAACTACCAGCAAATCTTTAATCAGCGGATCACGAAGGGAGTAGGTGACTGTAGTACCTTCCTTCCTGCCCTGTACTACATTTTTGCTGCGCAGTACAGCCAGCTGCTGGGAGACCGCAGAACCTTCCGTTCCAAGAATGCTTTGCAGTTCATTGACGCTTTTGTCGCCTTCACTAAGCAACTCCAAAATGCGAATGCGCATCGGATGTGCCAATGCTTTGAAGAAATCGGCTTTGAAATGCTGCACGCTCTGATTCATACCCTTTGCTCCTTCAATCGAACTTATCAACATGCTCATATCATACCATACAACGAGGTTCAGACTTCCATTCACGTGATATGATAAGATGAAAAAGCAAGTAGATTATACGGCGCAAGCGAGCGGTAAACATGTCTAAATCATCCGAATATGCACCTTCTGGCGCTCCTATTCTTCGTTATAAAGATATGGAGCGTGAGTGGCAATCTACTTCTTATGTAGAATCCGATTTGAAGAACATCATGTGAACGAAATTTTGGACGTAAGCCGAGTCAATACCTGCGAGGATGCCTGATATTCATCATTCATTCGTATGATCTTCATAACGAACATAAAAAGCTCAATCCTTTGCGCATCTGCTGCTGGATTGAGCTTTCTTGTGTTGATATTTTGTTAATCCTCACACATTAGTACGAGCCATATTCGAACCAGTCAAAGTCGGCTACCTGATCGGAAGACTTACCATTACTGCTGCTGAACATGCCGATACAGCACCCAACAAAACCGCCAGCGACTTCCGTGCTCAAGCTGGTCGTATCCACTCGGTCTGCAACCAGATGATACTCACTGCCATCAGTACTGTAATAAAAGCTAAGTTGCTGTCCAAGTGCAGCCATCTTGATGTATACACGAGGAACATCCCCATCCAGCACAACTCGAGCAATCTGTGTTTCCTCACCACCAAGCCAAGTCATTACTCGCAGTACCTGCTGTTTCCCTTCTAATGCTCGTTCGATCCGCACATGATACTGGTCATTCTGGATAACTACAAGTCCCGCCGTTTCATAATCATGTTGCGGCTCAAATTCCATCGCAGTTGCAGCTACATAATTCATATGTCTCTGCCGCACACAGACGAAGCTGGAGTTGTCCAATTCTTTCAATGTTTGCGGTTTCAACTTCAAACGTAAGTATCCTTTGCGTTCAGTTAACGAATACAGATCTTCCTGAGGATTCCGCAGGAACATCCACTGCAAGCCCAGACGATCATGATCAAAATGATCACATCGTAATTCTGGCTCAACAGGTGCTGCCGGCAGGTTAAGTACACCATGCTCCTCCAGCTTGCCAAGCCCTCGGTTAACGACAGGCCAGCCATCTTCCCACTCGACCGAGGCAATGAATGTCTCACGACCGAGATTGCTAAAATCTCCACCATACGGCCTCGAAGCTAGCATGACCATGAACCACTCACCATTGGGTGCCTGTACAAGATCAGCATGTCCTACATTGATTACGGGATAATGCTTGCCCATATGACGATGGGTAATAATCGGGTTATTCGGATTACCCACATACCCTTCGGTCAGACTACTGCTGCGTGCAATAGTTACCGCATGGTTCAGACCTGTGCCTCCTTCTGCAATCATCAGATAGTAGTACTCACCTATTTTGTACAGATGCGGGCCTTCCGGCCAGATCACATCGACCATCGCTCCGCGCCATAGAACATAGCTGTCTCCCACCAGTCTCATGCTGCCCAGATCCAATTCACGCAGCCACACTTCCCAGTTTCCATCATAACGAACTCCCTCGGAACAAGGGCGTGTCCCCACATAATACACTTTGCCGTCTTCATCGAAGAAAATGGTTGGATCAATACCCTCTGCGCCTTCAATAAAATAAGGATCAGACCACGGCCCTGCCGGGTCTACAGCGGTTACAACAAAATTCCCACCATGGGATACATTCGTTGTGATCATGTAGAAGAGCCCATCGTGATACCGAAGTGTCGGTGCAAAAATACCCTGAGAATGGCCTGCTCCTTGTAGATTGAGCTGTGAGGCACGATTCAGCACATTCCCAATCTGCTTCCAGTGAACCAGATCACGGCTATGGAAGATCGGTACGCCGGGAAAATAGGCAAACGTCGAGGTAACCAGATAAAAATCGTCTCCCACCCGGCAGACGGATGGATCTGGATAAAAGCCGGGCATAATTGGATTGTGAAACGCACATTGCTCGCCTTGGTTTGCATTGTTCATTCTTTTACCCCTCCAATGGTAGGTCCAGTGACAACATATTTTGCAAGATCGGATAATTCAACATGATAGGCATCCCGCTGATGATGTTGAATCAGTTCTAGATCGTTATTGAAGGATACGGAAACCATGTTTAAAAAAGGATATAACGGAACAAGCATAACAAGCAACATAAATATGCTATTCATTGACGAAAATTCAGAGTTATCCCGGCTTCATATTAACACCTTACATATTTACGTTTAAATCCAAGCTGATTGCGATCCATTGCCTTTTGAATATTATCGGAGGCACTGATCAGCTTGCTCTTCGGCTTGCCTAGGCTCACCTCCAAAGGACCTACCTTCTGGGCTGTTTCTACGGCCAGATCATGCAGCGGCACATACGACATAGCAACGGTGTAGATGAATAGATTCATCGCTATTTTCGCCCGTTCGGGAGCGGTGTGGATGGTTTGCTCTACTTGGCCAAGCATCTGTCTAAGTTTATCTTCCTCAAATTCGGCATCCTTGCGGCTACCCAAAAGCCAGCAATAACAGCTCCATCCACCGGACATTCGTAGCTCTTCTCCGCTGGCAATCCAAGTATCTGCAACGTCTTGGGCAATATCCGTCTCCGCCAGAGTTACAGCAACGACATAATCGGAAAGCATATAGAAATATGCCGCATCCATCCACCGCTCAAAATCAGCATGAGTCATCGCTTGGGGATCAGCAATAACGCCTGCAAAATACATGGCATCGTAATTGCCTGTCGCATACAACTGCTCCGCAAGTGGCTGATTTTTCTTAATCTGCTTAGCCATCGGCTTCATCGCTCCAGTGGCAACACCGAACAAAGGTTCATGTGCACCATTGGACAGATAGATTTTTTTCGTGCGTTCCTTGCCTAAGGCTTCAAGTTCTTGCATGACCTCGTTTATATTCATGTGAGTATCTCCTTTTATAATGAATAAGTTTACACGTGCATTCCGGTGACGGAATCCCTCCACGTTATGGATTGTAATCACTTTTATCAGTCTAGCACATCAGGCCGTACACCCATACATGCAACGTATGGAAGTCAATTTAAAGTATGTTAGCACAGCAAAAAGCCCAAAACCTGGCAGCGTAAGTGCTGCGAGCCTTGAGCTCTCTTCCAGAGAAGTAGTCTTGCCTTTTGTTATACAGATGTCTGTGCTCCAATCCGGGTGATGATGGTATCAAATGGAGCGATATCCAGCGTCTTCATTCCATGCTCCGTGTCAATCGTTGTTGTTTGGGCCTGGTCACTGTTGTTGATTACAACCAGCTTGCCGCTCTCAGGATAGTAGGCACATTCGGTATATACATTATCAGTAATATATTTGGTGTTGTGTTGCTCATTACCCGCGAAGCGGATCAGATTCAACAGCAGCCTGGCATTCGCCCAGTTGAACTCAAATGAAGACAGATAGATCCCTTTTCCTTTGCCAAAAGCATGTACAGACAGTGCAATGTTGCCTTCCGTTTCCTGCACCACCTCAGCTGTACCGTCGGTCAAATAGAGTTGCGACTTCCCCGTCATGGTTGCATCTTCCGGCATAAGTTTATACCGATCCTGCACATCATAGGCCCATTTCCCATGCACCACTCGCGCACCTGTATCCTCATCTACGCCAAGCACATGTGCCATTCGGAAAAAGGTATCATAACCTTCCAACGCTGACGGCTGGTTAATACCGATGAACGTGCCTCCTTCGTGCACCCAACGAGTGAGCTGATCCACACATGTCGTGTCATGCCAGTGCTCGCCCCCGCTCCATGCAGAACCAGCCTTTCCGGCATTAATAACTACATCTACCTCATTCAGTACACCCTGACGAATATCTTCAAAGTCGATAAAACGTACGTCAACCGGCAGCCCGGCTAACGCCTCGTTCACATGAATCAAGTCATGCATGTAAGTCTCATGGAAATGCCCCGATAACGTCCACGATCTCAAACGCCCCCAGCTATGCAGCACTGCTACCCGCGTCTGAAGCTGAACGGGTCTGCCTGCCTGATGCAGCGCTTTGATCTCTCTAAACTCATCTGCGACTCTCTCGATGTATTCCACAAAATCAGGATAAGGCTCCACCAGATGCAGATATCCGCCTAGTCCAATGCGATCAATCTTCTCACGCAGCAGGGCACGCCGAATATTGATCCAGTAATTTTTGGCATCTAGGGTCGGGTTCCCCCCCTCCTTGAAGGTAGGTAATCCACCCAGTCCGACAGGGAACAGATAGGGGTGAAGGCGAATTTCATGAGTATCCGCTTTAACACCGGAACACATTCTGGCCTCATACCCGGAGAATACACATTTGATCATGCCATCGAAGCCAAACTCTTCAAAACGATCATTATATGGCTCCATACCCACCCAGCTATCATCATAGAATACGTAAGCCAGCTTGCCATGCTGGTGCACGATATCGATTAGTTTCCTGCCAAAATCAATGACAAAATCATTGATAAACGCCATCCAGTCCAGCTTTCGCTGCCCCGCAGGCATATGGCTGACCTGGTACTTTCCACCATTCACAAAATCCTCTGCCGTGAGTGCATAGCCATATTTTTCAGCAAATAGATCGAGCCCTCTTGAACTCACCGTGAAATCGTAAGAGCCCCAGTCCGAGAACAGGTGGCGGTTCCGCTCATCACTGCCCCAGATCCAGGCAAAATTGTAGAAGAGCGACGTAAACCGAACCACCGTTGTTTCCGGGTGAGCAAGACACCACTTTTCCATCCAGTCCAGCAGGTAAGTCTGTGTGTCTGTATAGATCGGGTCGATCTGCATCAGATGCTCTTTGTCCCAGTTGTTGGTCGTGTGATTATACATGGAGATTTCTTCCCAGATCCGATATACCATGAAACTTACCGTGTATCTGTGCCAAGGCTGTATGCCAGTAATGACTACGTTTCCCGATTCCCTTTCGTAATTCCACTGACTTCTTGGCACTTCCTGTCCCGTTGTACGGTCGTACACCTGCCAATATTTCAATGCTTCCTTGGAATCGTTCACCTTGAACTGTTCGGCAAAGAAGTCTTCCATCAGATAGATGGAGATATAATCCTGCACGGCCACCTTAGGCTGGGTAATGAGAAAACATTGCTGCAGCTTGTCTGGATTTCTCGATGCCCACTCATTATGATCTCGGATGATACAGATCGTCGAATAAATACCATATCCAGCCTGAATGATCTCATCTGACAACTTGGTCCCGTCACTGTCACGGATGACATCGGCGCCCCAGCGCTCAGCCAGCTCCAGTGTTAACGCCTCATAACCTGATTCTCCCGGTAACGTGAAGGAGCCTTTGGTTGATTTCAGCAATATGTTCCCCTCCCCTTATCTCAACATGTCAGACAGAAATGCCAGTGCCAAGCCTTGCCCCCAGCCTTGAATCCAGTCTTTTGGAATGTTACGGTACCCATCACGATCCTTCATCACTGCCGTTCCACCAGAGACCCCAAGAACACGGCCATCTTCGCTAATATGGTTCAGGATGCCTTGAAGAGCCTTTTGCACATATTTCGTATGCAGCGGGTTGCCGTTATTAATCATGGCAGCGGCAATGCCGCATGATGCAGAGACTTCCTCGTACGACTCCGGGTCATCCAGTACCGTACGCCACAAGCCATTCTCCGTCTGAAGTAGTTTGAGCGCTGCGAGCTGATCCCGCAAGGAACATTCGACGTCCATACACTGTGGATACAAGTACCACTCTTTGAGCTGCGGTTTCACTTGAGACATCGTATAAGCTCCCCATGCATTCGCCCGTCCCCAGTAGAATCCTGACATGTGATCCTTATTGACGTTGTTATAGCCGTGATACCACAGGCCAGTGCTCGGATCTTGAAGGTATTTGATATGCCAGTAATACTGATTCAGTGCATCCTGAATCATCGCCTCGTCCTTCAACTTGCTACCCACTCGGAGCAGGAAAAAAGCAGCCATAAACAGCGTATCTGCCCAGGCCTGTTCCGGAAAATCATTTGCTGTCGATACCGTATGCTGTAACACTCGATCGCCAAAGCGGAGGGCATGATTTTGCAAATAATCCACTTTGCTCATGACGATATCCCAATACCTCTGATCTCCCGTCTCTTCGTATAACGTAATCAGCACATGCCCCATTGCACAAGTATTCACTGTCCAGCTCGGTAAGCCAAGCTCGATATATTCATCTGCCCACTTCACCAGCCTGTCCAGAATCTCTTGATCTCCTGTCGTTTGGTAAGCTCGCGATACCCCGTAATAGGCTACGCCGCAGGGCCAATCCCAAGTTAAATCCATATCCAGTGTTTTTCTCGTTACGTTCTGAATCACGTTTAAGATTTGTTCACGGTCGTGATTTACTTGCAGCATTCAAATTCCCCTCTCCTGCGCACACTCCTCAGATGGTATATGAGAAGTGACCGTCCTGTGATGTAAACGCTTTACTTATTTCATTGTACGCAGTAAAATAGTTTGCATCTAAGCATATTCGTAACAAAACTGCGCAATTTCGATCATTTATAATCCGACGAATGGGAGCAGCCGAGCATGCCCAAATCCAAGAAACCCGTCATAGAATACCGCCATTACAGCTTGCCGATGGATTTTCCGGTTTTACTCCTTAGCGGGGATCGCTGGAAAATATCCGATATCAAGAGTGAACATCTTCATTTTCATAATCATATGGAGATCGGCATCTGTTACTCCGATGGAGGGATCATGGAGATCAAGGGAGAGAACGTTCCTTTTCGAGCAGGCGATGTTACATTCCTGCCTCGTTATCTGCCTCATACCACCTACAGTTCACCGAATACCGCAAGCAGGTGGGCCTATCTCTTTTTTTCACCGGAAGAGCTCTTCCAGCATTCATTAAAAACGCCGCAGAGTAACATGGAACCGAATCTGCGTGCCATTCAAGCAAGACGTTGTGTCTTACATAAGGATCAATATCCGAAGGTGTATACGCTGGCAACATCCATTGTGGAGGAGATTCAGCAGCAATCCCCATTTTATCGGGAGAGTGCGTATGGGCTATTGATGTCACTGTATATTGAGTTACTACGAATTCATGCAAACGATGAGAACGCGCTCAGCCGGGAACAGGAGTTGGACATAGAACAGATGCGAGAACAGGCACCGGAACAGACACTGCATAGCCGCCAGCCTGATCTTGTGATCTCCCCTGCTCTGGAATTTATTACGAGAAGTTATATGATGCCGGTGACCATTGACGAGCTGGCAGAGCTGTGTCATCTGAGCACCACCCATTTCCGCCGCAAATTCCAAGAGATTATGGGCACGACACCACTCGACTTCCTGAATAGCACACGAGTAGAAGAGGCCTGCAAACGTTTAAAAAGTACAGATGCTTCTGTGCTGTCGATCTCCGAGCAGGTCGGTTTCAGATCTATCTCTAGCTTCAACCGCTGTTTCGCCAGATTAATGGGGGAGTCGCCGAAGGCTTGGCGCACAGGGGCTCATATGGAAGCTCAATCAGCCAAAGCCTCCATTTTGGCTTTTACAGGTTGGGTGTAAAGTACAAATACAAACGCGTAAAAGCCCAAGCCTTGACATACTTGTCATGGTCTTGGGCTTTTCTAAACATTATGCTACTCATCAAACTAGAACTGATATGGGGGAATCCTGAATCTCTGGCATTCTGGCCAGGATTACAGATTCTCTGTTGCCAGCGTGAATCCTTCGATCACCGCGTCTTCATCCACTTCAATCATAATACAGCGTCTACCCTGATAGTTCACTTGTCTCACATACTTGAGATCCTGTGGACTAATGGAGATTGTTGCTACCTTCGTATCAATCTTGATGGATTTGGAAGTGTACTTCGGCATCACACTGTTGGCCTTCAGCTCATAGTTTTTGTTGTCGACGATTGTTTCGAATGCTCGTTCGACTTTCTCGGTCGTCAGATCTTCTACACCGCTTGCAGTAAGCAGCCGTTCCACGTCTTTGTAATCCAGCTTTGGCGGCTCTTCTTCATGGGACTCTTCATTCACTTCGATAACCCGGTTGATCTCTTCATACACATGGGCCAGCGTTGTGGCATCCATCTGCTCCCCCGTAATTTCTTTGACGATATCCTCGAAAATCGCCCGCTCTTCCAGCGCCGTTACGGAACGTTCACCATTCAGCACATTTTCTACAAAATGAGGGTCCGGAAAATTGGATTTTCCTGTGCAGTACAGCACTCGGTTCACGTCGGAATAGTTGTCCGTCACACTCGGATACAAGAATCCTTGCTCCGGCGTGCTTAATTTGATGATCGGATCAACGATAATGTTGTATTTGAATTCCCGCTCTACATAATCGAAGAGCAACGTCTTCCGTTGTTTCTCGGTGGAGTTCACACTACACAGGATGAAAGGATGTGCGAATACTTCATTTTTCTCACTTTCCTCGGCTTCATCATTTCTGGCCTTCGTTGGCAGATAATACTGTCCTTTGATAAACGTGACGACCATATCCCGTTCATACTTGGCATCAGCCATCATGCGATCCACGAGCAGCAGCATCAGATCCTGCCACTCATCAGGGTCCCCTGTGACGAGCGCCTGGTGAAGCATCACCTGTGCTGGCTCCTCCGCTTCCTCTTGAAACTTCAGTTCGAACAGTTTCTGATCCAGTTCACCTGTGAGCAGTTTTTTGAAATTGCCCATGTATAACTCTTGTTTCTCTCGATCTACCAATTCAAACGGATGACGTTCCCAGTGATAGACTTCGTTGGTTTCTTTCGTAATATAGACATTCAAGATGTCGTAAATGTTCAGCAGATCATGATCCAGCTTGAATTGTTTGCGAATGTGCGCGACTTCTTTTTTATTCATGATTCGTTAGACAACTCCTCAAGTTAATTGGCTTTACAAGTATAAACGATAAAAAAAAGCTTCGCTAGAAGGAGCTTTCTTGTTCGTGATTTTTAACAGTGTGCATCCCTCTAAAATAGTAAAACACGCCTTCACAGGCGTGCAGTATAGCCGATTAATACCAAACTGTATATGCTAGATATCCGTTCAATTTCCAGGAAATATGTGGTACAATCACATAGCAATGGAAAGGCTATATGGGCGGTCGGCTAATCTCCCGGAAGGGAGGTGATGCCTTGTGACAGTATTTGAATCTATGATGCTGATGCTGACCTTTGGTTTGCTAATTACAGCACTACTGTCCAATAAAGACAAGTAGACCGCCCCCCAGCGAAGGATGCGGTCTACCAATTGATTCGTACCTCTGCTTAAAAGCCCACCGCCCTTAAAAGCGGCTATTGCATGGAGAGTCGTGTTAGCGCACGGCTCTTTCTGCATTATAAGCTCTTTCTGCCCTTATTATAACATGGTGCTTTGATATTTCAATTGGTGCTTCAGGTTCATTTTACATCATCTTCCTTCCATTATGTCTATCAAAACAACATTTGTCCATGTCCAAGCAACGTCAAGCCATGGCTGAAATGCCTTTGATTCGTTAAGTTCATGATAGTTAATAACTGCACTCCCAACATCGATAAGTAGCATTTCGTTATTTCAAAAAAAACAGGACGAGGAAGGATGCGAGTCAGGTCATGAGCGATAATACAAATGTAATGATGGGATTCACCCCTGCGCTGGGCTGGAATTCATGGAATACGTTTACGTGGGATATCAATGAGCAGTTGATTCGAGATGTTGCCGATGTATTTGTTACGGAAGGATATCGGGATGCCGGGTACGAGTATATTGTCATTGACGATTGCTGGAGCCTGAAGGAGCGGGATGCAGAGGGCAATCTGGTCGTAGACCCTGCCAAATTCCCGAGTGGAATGAAGGCGCTTGCAGATTATATCCACGATAAAGGTCTGAAGTTTGGCATGTACTCTTGTGTCGGTACACACACTTGTGCCGGTTATCCAGGCAGCTTCGAGCATGAATTCCAGGATGCGGCCTTATTCGCCGAGTGGGGCGTGGATTATTTAAAATATGACTATTGCTTCAAGCCTCGTCACATCTCTGGTGAGCTATTATACAAACGCATGAGTCTTGCTCTCAAAAACTGCGGCCGTGATATTCTTTTCTCTGCCTGCAACTGGGGAGAGGACAATGTCTATGAATGGATTCGTGAATCGGGTGCGCATATGTATCGTTCCACCGGAGATATCCGCGATAACTGGGATTCGGTCAAAGAGCTGGCTCTTTCTCAGCTTGGAAAACAAAGCTACACCGGCTCCTTCTGCCACAATGACATGGATATGCTCATCGTAGGTATGTACGGCGGGAGTAACAGTGACTTTATCGGCAGCATTGGCGGCTGCAACGATACGGAATACAAAACCCACTTCTCCCTCTGGTCGATGATGGGTTCCCCCCTCATGATTGGATGTGATGTGCGCACAGCCAATCAGGTCACGAAGGACATTTTGCTCAATCCGGATTTGCTTGCGATCAATCAAGACCCGGAGGCACGTGGGGCTTATCGCATCAAACCCGAGCCGCAATGGTTCCACACCGATGATGTGTTCATGCTGGTGAAGGTGCTTACGGACGGAGATTTGGCAATAGGTTTCTTCAATCTGAGCGACAACCAGCGGGAACTGTCCCTGCAATTCTGGGATATGGGACTGCCTTACGCATCAGGTTACTCTCTGTCCCTCTATGACTGCTGGGGACACAAGGAACTCGGTGTATTCCGTGAACGTTATGCGCCCGTAGTAGCAGCTCATGACTGTCTCATTGTACGAGCCAAACTGGTAAAATAAATGGCTCAGAACCGTCTGTGTACAACCTGTCAGGTTCCACTCTCTTCCGACGATGTGGGCATTTATCTGAAATTAATCTCACGCACAGCCCAGCAATTCCTCTGCATCGATTGTCTTGGCGTGAAGCTGAATTGCGGGCGGGAGCCGATTGAGAAGCTCATTCGTTATTACCGTGAGTCAGGAAACTGTGCTCTTTTTCGTTAAATGCGATCTGTAATCTGTCTTACTAATTAGCGTCGCATCGACTCACTGGCGTACTGATACGAAGTTATCTTTCCCCACGTTCTGCTCGTTTCTGGTGCAGCATCATGTAAGCAGAAGGTGTATGGGATGTTGTCCTTTTGAATACTCTGGAAAAATAAAGCGGATCATTATATCCGACTGAATAGGCTATGGATTGAATAGACAATCGGGACGACTTGAGCAGTTCGCAGGCACGCCGAATGCGACAGGCTGTGATGTACGCTGATATCGATTCGCCAGTAGCTTCCTTGAACTTGCGGAACAGGTAGCTTCGCTCTAAGTTCACAGCCTGTACAATCTCCGTCACCGTCAAGGACGATTGCCAGTAGTTCTGCTCAATATAGGTTCTCGCCAGCCATACATCATCTCTAACGTCTTCCTGCTTCTCACTCGGGTAAAATTCCATGTAATAGGACAATAACAGATGCAGACGTGCATCCGCTCTTAGAACTTCACTGGGTGATGCGCCTGCATTCCAGCCTAGATGAAACCATGGCTCCATCCTCTCGGGTGCAACAGGCAGTACAGGGTGTTGAACCGATAGCTGTGTCAAATCTACGAATCGCCCGGCGTCCCGCCCGTTGAATTCGATCCATACGTACTCCCACGGGTCAGCCGGATCGGGGTAGTAATAGATTTCTTTTTGCGGAAAAAGGATAAAGCTCTCTCCGGCACCCAGCCGAAACTGCTGGCCTCCGGTTTCCAATGTGCCTCGTCCTTGAATGATATAATGCAGCGCATAGACGTCACGCACGCCCGGTCCCCACTGATGGAGATTGACTGGTTTGTGGCCGCCGCTAATAAAATAAACCTGACTCGCCCTGCTCCCATCTCTCCATAAAGTGTCCACATTCAGCACCTCCCTTACAGATATCAGCAATTATATATCATTTTAGGGTGATAATGGTTTAATTTTGATGCTGGAAACAATGTTTCGAGTTGCTTATGATAGAGACAGAGGGCTCATCACCCAGCAGAATTGTAAGCGCAACCATACATCTTGAATCGGCATGAATACTACTGTTCAATTCAGAGAGGAGAATGTTGTGTTGCTTAGAATAGTTACGGTAGAAAATGGTCAAGTTCAAGGGTTGCCTGCCGCAGACCCGCGTATTACAAGCTTCAAAGGTATCCCATTCGCTGCCCCCCCGGTAGGCCAAAACCGCTGGCGCGCGCCACAGCCTGCTTCCGATTGGGATGGCATACTGCAAGCTTTTGATTTTGCTCCCACCTCCATGCAAGCTCCAACCGTAATTGATGATAATAACATCTATACACGGGAATGGGCGGTGGACCCCGACCTGCCCATGGATGAAGACTGTCTTTACTTGAATGTCTGGACACCTGCGAAACGAACGGATGAGAAGCTGCCTGTATTTGTCTGGTATTTTGGTGGCGGACTCCAAGTCGGTCACACGGCTGAAATGGAGTTTGACGGCGAGCGCATCGCCCGTAGAGGCATTGTAGTCGTTACGATCAATTATCGTCTGAATGCGTTTGGTTTCCTGTGCCATCCTGAGATCAGCGCGGAATCACCACACGCCCCGGCGAACTTTGGACATCTCGATCAGCAAGCGGGAACACAGTGGGTGAAGCGTAACATTGCCGCATTTGGGGGTGACCCGGGTCAGATTACGATTGGTGGACAGTCTGCTGGCGGCGGCAGTGTGCTCAGTCAGATGACTTCCCCGCAAAACAAAGGCCTCTTCCAGCGAGCTGTGATCATGAGCGGTATCGCAACGGGGTTATATCCGAATGTGCATGTACCTGCCGTTCGAAGCACGCTGCGGGATGCCGAGCAGAAAGGCGTTGAATTTTTCCGTTTTCTTGGCGTCTCTTCACTGGATGAAGCCAGACAGCTGGATGCAATTACTTTACGGGATAAAATGCTGGAGTATCGCAGCTTCTGGGGAACGGTCATTGATGATCAGTTCTGCATAGGAGACTCGTTCGCCCGTTTCATGCAACACCAACGTGAACTCGTACCCGTCATGCTTGGACATACGTCCTCAGAGTTCTGGACCCGACCTGTGGTAAATAGTATGGAGGAACTGAAACAGATGGCTACAGAGCTGTTTGGCGAGGATGCTCCCGCCTTTTTGCAACGATGTGAAGCCGATACCGGTGATCTGGATCATGCTTTGGAGCGAGCTTCTGTCCGCATGATCGAACATGCCATTCAACTTGTTATTCGCTCCAATAGTGGTCATCCGTCCCAGACACCGCTCTATTATTATAATTTCGACGCAGAGATTCCGGGCTGGGATCAGCCAGGCACGTTCCACTCCGTTGATCTGTGGTTCTTTTTCGAGACCCTCGCCAAATGCTGGCGTCCTTTCACAGGTAAACATTACGATCTGGCACGCCAGATGTGTAACTATCTATCCAACTTCATTGCGACAGGTGACCCGAACGGATTGGATTCGACAGGCAAGCCGCTTCCCTACTGGATTCCGAGCAGTACGGAGCAGCCGTACCGCATGGAATTCGGTGATCTCTCCCAGTTACAACGTACACAATTAGAACCTGTACTTGAATTGATCATTGAGCAGTATTTCAAAAAACAGAACGAACCTGTCGTTTAAGCTAGATCTATAAGCAATGTTCTTTTGCATAGAAGGGCCAAGCGAAAATGAGATTTAACTTAACTAATTTTGAAATAACTTAATAAACTTGAAATGAACTAAACTAAATCAACTCAGCTCAAAAATAGGGGAATGATTCGCACCATACCGAATCGTTCCCCTTTTTTAATGTTAAGACTATTCTAATTTATCTGCACCAACCTAAAGACATGTTAATTCATTCTTTTATACCCTTAACAAACCTCGGAAACCTCTTGCAGCGTAATAGGAATCCGCACCATTATGGTACATAAAGACGGTATCATAACGGAAGTCGCAAAAGATTGCTCCGCCCCGCTGTCTAATATGTTCCGGGGTCGCCACCCAGCTGGAGGTTTTCATATCGAAGTTCCCTAGCTGCTGTAGCTCCCGGTATTGGGTCTCATCTAAAAGCTCAATCCCCATCTCGATGCACATCTGAACAGCACTGTGTTTGGGTTTGTTCTGTTTTCGGGCATCCAGCGCAGCCTGATCATAACACACACTGCGGCGGCCTTTCGGACTCTCCACCGAGCAATCCACAAAGATATACACTCCTGGCTCACTGTCCAATGCAACGACATCCGGTTCGCCGCCAGTCTTCTCCATTTCGTGAAGGGACCATAGCTTATCCGGTTGTGCTTCAAGCTTTGCCTTTACGTTAGTCCATTCCAGGTCAGGATGACGATTCATGTTTTTTTCAAAACGGGTCCTTAATACTTCAAACAATTCATCACGTTGTTCCTGTGACAATTCCTTATCATTTTCGATGGAGTTCATTGTCATTTTTATTCTCCCCCGCTTCCATTTTGATATGGGTATCCAAAGCTGTCTCCATTCTAATATTGCCACTGAACACCACATTCAAGCAAATCTGATGTTTAATATCTTCGCCATATAAAAAAAGGGGCACAGAATAATCTCCGTACCCCTATTCCTTCAGGTTATTCAAAAGTAGTAAAACGATTGAGTGCCAGCAACCGAACGGCTTCATGCTCGTGCTGTCGGTACAATCTTAGACGCACACGACAATCCTGATTCCAGAGTAATGCCTCTCCAGCAAGCTGAAGCAAGGACAGCCCGAAATAGGAAGATGCCATATCCGTCCGCATGCTCAATATATCGATAATGGCGAGAAGATCTTCCGCTTTCCAATATGCTTTATATGCAAGTGCAGCATCCCTAACTTCACAACTCACCGATTCCAGGACATACGGGGTTGCATTCACGAAATCAATGATGTGGTGCAGTCCATCTGCTGCCTTAGACGGCTGGCTCCAGTCTATCGCAGCCAAGCGCAGACGAATCACCACGAGTTTCAAGGTATCATGAGGCTGTAGGGTCTCGATGATCGCTGCAAATAGAGGTGCAAGCAGGGTCCTCACAGGTGGAGAACATGCGATAAGCTGATCTATGAACTCCAGCAAGCGCTGGCGATGCGGTAAATCTCGCTCACTGCCCGCATTCCAGTTATCCGGAATGTCTGCTTCTACCAACTCCCGAATGGCGTGTACAACCTGATCATTCACCTTTCCGTCTTGGCAAACACTAACCAGAGCAAACAGGGCGGCTCTCCAGCGTGGCCCATCCTGCAGATTGACCAGTGCTTGGCCAGCACAATCCGCAATGACCTCAGCACTTACATTTTTCCAACGGATCATGGCGCGAAAAGCTTCGGTGGATACAACAGGATCATCATGATTTGCAATTTCCGTAATCCATTGTAAGTATCGCAAGCGTGCTTCCACCGGAAGCTCATATGGGGACTGATTCAGCAAACTTCGCGCGATATCCCGTTCGGTAGAGGTTGCCATGACACTCATCATCGCCCAGCTTCGCTCATCGTCCAGACACTGTCTGGCCGCATGACCAATCGCAATGATGACGTCCTTGTGCCTGTTCGGCTTCTCGTATTCTCGGACGAGTAAAGTCATGCTCTCACTGCTTTTATAAGCCCCTAGCAGGCGAACGGCTTCCTTCCTCACCGTGATCTTCAGCTTCTCACGATCCAGCAGTTCCGAGAGCACCGATGTAAGCAGTACCGGGCTTACCCTGCGTGCACACTTTGGAATGGAGTACATGGACACTCGTGCGCGGTCTCCGTCCAGATTGTTTAACAGCACTGGAAGAACCTCATCGGGTTCCTCCGTTAACGATAAAGCATGTAACACGGCCTCCACGATATGTACTTCCGGATCAAGTAGTAGCTTCTCCAGCAGCGGCTTCGCGTGATAATCCGGCATGCCCGCCAAACTCCGTATCGCATGTGCGCGCTCATGGAAGCTTCGCTCGCTGTCTTGGGCGACACGCTCGAGCATTGCAGCCAGTGCATGCTGCTGACGAGGCAACCAGCGGTAAAAGCCGTCATATGCGGGTACGAGATAGATTGTTTTTCCCGATAAATGCTTGCCCTTAAGCACTTTGCCCGAGATGAACGGGTCCAGCCATTCCTGACGTTTCAGATGCAGATGAGCAAACACTTCATGGAATGAAATAAAGGTTGGATCACGATCAAGCAGTTCCCTCACGCGCTCATCCCTTGTCTTGTATGGAGCCAGCCAGTAGCGGACGGCCTGAGCAGCTGAATTTTTACTATTCACCAGTTCACTCAGCAATTGATGCAGTTTAGGCAAACGATCAATCGCTTTGCCGAAGGCATCTGCCATCCGTAGAACGACGTAATCACTCTCCCGCTTATTCGCCTCGATCCCCATGGCATAGAGTTCGTCAAATAAAGTTTCAAGTGCAGATTGCGGAAGACTGTCCCAATCTCTGGCATGCAGCATAAACCGTCCATCCCGCATCGCCATTCGCTTCATGGTTCTCAGCGCAAATTGAAATAGTGGATGTTGCGGCTCATGTGCATGGTCGCGCAATATAGCAAAAGCCAGTCTCTCCGTTGCCGTTCTCGTTCCATGTGAAGTATCTCTAGCCTCAATAACACTATCAACCAGAATAGTCAGATGCTCCACATGTTCTTCTTGGAACATCGGAACAGGACAGTTCGTTAACTCAGACATAACCCTGAAGCGTACCGGGTCTTGATCATTCTTCACCCTTGTCAGAAAACGTAGTGTCTCCTCCATCCCACGTCTGGATAGAGCCGTGCTCTGGATCAGAAGAGCATACGCTACTGCTCGCTCATCAGCATTGGTTACCTGAGCTGACTTCTCCAGCGTCTCTCTGGCTTCAGCAAGTAGACGACGTGCCGTTAGTGCTAGCGTTCTGTCCCGGCCTTCCCGAACTTCACGCAGCGTAAGCATACGAGCCGCTTCCTTGTCACGTAGCTGATGCGGCAATACATCGAGCAAAGCCATTGGGAATATTCGATTCTTCCGCTCGTCTACCGGATAGGCTGCGTTAAATAGCGCTTCACGGCTGGAAGGAGCGAGTGCATCCAGCACTTTAGCCACTTGAAGAGGCGCTTCCGCAAGCATGGTTACCAGTTCGGTCCAGTGCTCTGCCTTGAAGTATCTTCTTTTTTTCAACACGCTCGCTGGTACCCCGTTATTCAGTAGATATGCCCTAGACTCTCGACGCGTCAGCAGCTCGAACACTCGCTCCGGACTGCTCTTAATCAGCGTCCCCAGATGTAACTTGATAACAGGATGAATCAACTCTTTAGGGCCGTACGTTAATGCATAATCCAGTACGATGGCAGGTCTGAATGTGCTCAGCTTCTCTACCGCCGTATCCATCATCCACCAGACGTTGGATCTGCCGCTATCCGGAGCCTTTTGCAAAGAATCTTGCAAATAAGCGGCCACCAAATCTGGATGTCGGGTGGTAAGGGTCCGCCAGTTACGAATGGCATATCCTAGCTGCGGTAGCCGCATGCGAGCGGTCTCTTCCCCGCAGATGGACAGCAGCAGAACCGCCTCCTTCGCCCCCCAGCGCTCCAACACAAGCGGTAACAGTCGCTCTGCCCAGTCCTGCCTATTATTTTTCACGATGCTTCGCAGCAGCAGATGACGGCCATGATACGACATAGAGATAATCTCGGATTCAATCGCATAACCCGGATCATGGACCACCTCTGCCAGCATCCAGGCTGCGCGGCCCTTTACACCCGCTTTGGGATGCTCTAAGGCATGCATAACCACCTGTGCATCCTGTATCGCGCCAGCCCCTGTTAACGCCAGATGTGCCTCGTAAGCTGTCCCACTGTCTAGCAGCTCGACAAGCAACTTAGTATACTCTTTCGTAGCTGCATAACTTCGCCCCAGTCGTGCAATTTCTTTCATTCGATTCGAATACCCCAGCGAATCCAGTTCGCGTAAGACTTGATGTTTATCCAGTGGAGTCTGATTGTTCTTCATGAAGCCTCTCCTCTCACGTTGTCGATCTAACCTAATAACCTAACCCTTTTACTCTACTCTCTTATATAACCACTCCTATGCCCGTTAGGTTTCATCGAAAAACGAGATTATCTTACTACTCCCCCGTTTCTTCGTTCTTCCCCTCCGTGTCAAGAAGGCCTTTTCAGACATGTATTAATTCAGAACGACTGGCAATTTAATCTCTAAGCTGAAGGTGTTATCCTGCTGCGATGTGCTCAGCGTTCCGTTATGTTGTTCCATTATTTTCTGGCAGCTGACCAGTCCGATCTCGTTGCTGTCCTTCATGTTATTCACAGGTTTAATTCGGTTCCGCACGATCATAAGTAAGGTCTGCTGTTCAATGAGTAGCTCGATATGAACAGGGTACGATGCATCCGCATATTTTTTAATATTGGAAAAAATATTATCGAACACCCGGCGAATCGCGACTAGATTCATCTCTAGCACGAAGGACTGCTCCGCATGATTGGGCTGTATCTGCACATTGAAATCTTCCA
Source organism: Paenibacillus sp. JJ-100 (assembly GCF_948329825.1). Lineage (GTDB taxonomy): Bacteria > Bacillota > Bacilli > Paenibacillales > Paenibacillaceae > Paenibacillus. The sequence goes on along the minus strand of NZ_CAOJCM010000010.1, from coordinate 67,208 downwards.
TAACAGCCAGTTGTTCATCTAGCAACTGGTCGATCAGCTCCCGACCTTCATAGAACTCAAATTCTACTTCTTCTTCCTCGGAAGCAGAAGATACCGTGAAATACTCGAACAATTTATCCGATAAAATTTTGATCTGATAAGCTTTCTCCCGACTATTGTGAATATACTGGTGTAGATCCTCCTGTGTCTTGTACTTTCCCAGTTCGATAATGTCCATATATCCAAGCAGGATCGTGAGCGGTGTGCGCAAATCATGGGAAATGGCGGTAATCAATTCTCGATTCGCGGTTCTCACTCTTTCCTCACTGCGGAGCCGTTCTACAAAGGATTGACGCATCTCATCAATACTCCACGCCAGCGATGACAGCTCGTCCTTACCAGACACGGTGATCCTGTAATTCAGGTTGCCGCCTTCTAGAATTTTAATCTCGCGTTCCAGCTTGCCAATATAAGAGATTTTCTGATTAATGATCAGCAAGAAGGATACAATGAACACAATCAACGCAACAAACACGGTCAAGATCAGAAGTAAATTATAGTATTGGTATTCATAGAAACCGACCAGATAAATCTGTGCCGCTTTATCCGCGAATTGAACTGTCGTCATTGGTGTTTTGGACGGAAAAAATTGAGTTAACAGCTCTTCGTTAATCGTAGCATCCGCTTCAGTGTTAGAAGCATAAATCAATCGATCCTGTTCAAACATGAACAGCTCCAAATAACGTTCCCCACGTATCCATTCAGAGAGCCTTTCATGATCCTGAATGGACAAGCGCTCGTTACTTACCATAGCCTGGAAACGTTCCAGCGCATCCTTCTGTCGGTTTTCCATAAACGTTGATTTATTAAGATAACTGTCAAGCACCGTCTCGCCAACTACCTGTAATACGATGAACGTACCTACGGCAATGAACAAGGAGAGAATAATGGCAAGTACCAGCTTGAGCTTTAATTTTTTTCCGATGAGCAGTCTATTCAATTTTGTATCCCTTTCCCCAAACGGTCTTCACATATTTAGGTTGCTGCGGGTCGTCTTCGAGCTTGTTTCTCAGATTGCGGATGTGAACCATTACGGTGTTGTTACAGGTATAAAAGTAAGGCTGTTGCCACACGCTCTCATATATATTTTCGGCGGAGAACACCTTTCTTCGCTTGGACGCTAGCAGCTTCAAAATTTGATATTCAATGTCCGTCAGCAAAATTTCTTTATTGCCGATCTGTACCGATTGAGAATCTGGATGAATTGTCAGATCCTTCACAACAATATGTTTGGTTTCCTCCATCTTCTCCTTGCCCCGATAGACATAATATCTGCGAAGTAGCGCTTTGACCCTTGCCACGAGTTCCGTATAGGAAAAGGGTTTGGATAAAAAGTCATCGCTCCCTGATGAAAAAGCTAATTGTTTATCTGAATCCTGTGTTTTGGCTGTAAGAAATAGGATTGGGGCACTTGTTTTTTCACGAATCTCCAGACAGGCCTTCAGTCCCGACTTATTGGGCATCATCATGTCCAGAATAATGAGATCCGTCTCCTCCGTTACTTTATCAATCGCATCTTGGCCGTCAATGGCTTCAATGACTTCATAATTCTCACTCTCTAACAAAATCCTGACGATCTCACGAATTTCACTGTTGTCGTCTGCAATCAAAATCTGCTTGCTGTTATTCATTGGTAATCCCTCCGCTCCTATCAGTATAATCTGCGCGTTTCGGCAGAGCCAGTGAAGCAAGTTCAACTTAAGAATTCTTCAGAAGTTATGTAGGTATCTCTTAACGATTTCGATTTATACTATGAATAGTGAATGTCATATATCAAGGGAGTCGTTCGTTTATGCAACAATCTTCGAAACGTATTGTCATGAAAATCGTGCTGGGTCTGTTCGCTGCCTTATCCATTGGTTTGCTGATCTGTTACGCGCCTGCCATCATTCAAATCATGTCGTCAATGGACAACTTCAGAGCATATATTCATTCAACGGGACACTGGGGTCCGATCATGTTTATTTTATTCCAGATTCTGCAGATTGTCGTGGCACCTATTCCGGGAGAGGTCGTACAGATTGCCGGGGGATATATCTACGGTTCTGCACTGGGCTCCTTCTATACAACGGTCGGTCTAATCATAGGGTCAGCGATCGCCTTCTATTTCACCCGTTTTATCGGTCGTGATTTTATATCGCGTCTGCTGCAGAAGCAAAATGTGAAATGGATATCGTTCATGCATGATGAGCAAAAATTTGGTGCCTTTTTATTTATCTTTTTCCTCATCCCCGGTCTACCCAAAGACATGCTCGTATTTGTCGCTGCTCTGACATCAATCAGCTCTTTGCGCTTCTTCACCATTCTGCTTATTGGACGTTTGCCCTGGATTATCGCTTCGTCCGCGCTAGGTTCCAACCTTCATATGCAGCAGTATACCATCGCCATTATCATAGCGGTCATTGCTGTGGTTGGATTTATATTCGGATACATCTATAAGGACAAGTTAATGAACCTGTTCTCCAAAGTGGATAAAACCAACAAGACAAATGAGGCGAGTGGAACAATCGAGACAAAGGAAGTCAGCACGACAATCAAAGCCAAAACTGCACCTGCTTTAGTTAAGTCAAGAGACTTGGCACCTAAAAAGGGATAGCAATTACGGACGATTTGGATACGTATGATGCAATACAAAATAAAGAATACGGAGTAGATCTCATTTATCTATTTCTATCATCATTGGAGGAATGATTCATGCAACCGATCGAAACAAGTCGCTTGATTTTGCGCAATTTTGCCCCATCCGACGCGGCAGGATTATTGGAGTACACCGTGAATCCACGAGTGAACTGCTTCATGGATCAACGCATGTCAACGCTTGAAGAAGCAGCCGCAGAGGTCAAAAAACGGATCACAGATGACTCTCACATCGCGGTCTGCCTGAAAGACAGCAATGAAATCATTGGAGAGCTGTTTGGTATGACAGAGGGTAATGAACCGGAACAGAAACCGGAAACGGATTCGAATTTTTCGGATTCAAACAGATCGGATTCAGATACGTATAGTATCGGCTGGAATTTCAATGGAAGGTTCGAAGGAAAAGGGTATGCAAGCGAAAGCGCCCGTGCGTTCATCGAGCATCTGTTTATGGAACAAGGTATACGCAGAATATACGCCTATGTCGAAGAGGATAACTTCCGTTCCCAGAAGCTGTGTGAGAAGTTGGGGATGCGCCGAGAAGGTCTGTTTCTGGAGTTTATTTCTTTTGTGAAAAATGAAGATGGCACGTCGAAATACGAGAACACGTATCAATATGCGATATTGAAGAAAGAATGGCTAGCGCAACAGGCTATTGCCGAATAACGGGCTTCGTTCATTCATCACATGAAAGACATCACGATCACAGTCATAAGATCAACGTCCACAGTCACCAGATCTACGTCGGTTCGGAACATCGATGGTTTGGTCACATAAAAAAGGCGATCTCTCCTGAATCCTGTTCAGAAAAGATCGCTTTTTTTTCGTTTAGCTGCCCCAGTATTGCTTCGCAATCTGCTGACCTTGATGAATCTTCGCCCACTGCTGGGCTTCACTCAGTTCGTTACCACCATCGCAAGAGGCAAAACCACATTGGTGAGACAATAACAGTCTGTCCTTGTCGATGATCTTGGAGGCTTCGTCCAGCAAACGAACTACACGTTCTTCATCATCGAGTGTACTTGTTTTGGAGGACAACAGGCCCAGTACAATTTCAGTATCCGGTCGATCCTTGAACACTTCCAATGCTTCGATGGAACCTGCACGATCATCATCCCACTCCAGGAAGAAACGGTCGTACTTCAACTGTTTCAGGAACAGATTCGCAATCTTCGCATATGATCCACCACCCATGTTGCGGGAATCATAGTTGCCGCGGCAGTTATGTGTCCACATTTTCAGACCCAGGCTATGACCGAAGTCAATGACCGTATTGTTGATATCAATGAACTCCGTAGCGAGGCCTTGTACTTCCTCTTGATTAATATGTTCCCCGGTAAACGGTGAGTTTGGATTGTCGTCCGCAAACAGCTCCCACAGGCAGTCATCCATCTGCAGAATTTGGCCGCCCGCAGCCGCGAAATCTTCTATAAACTCTTTATACGCCTTCACCAGACCTGCTTTGAGCTCCGGTAGATTCTGGTATACCGCGTCCTTACCACCAATATTATCCGACCAGGACAATTCACCAAAAATATGGGACGGTGACGGAATGCAAAGCTTCGTTTGCTGATCACCCGCTTGGTCTTGTAGCTGCTTGAACAGTTGAATAAAGTGATGATTCTTACCGCTCAACTCTCCTGTGATGCGCAGCCCGATGTCTTTGCGAGTTTCATATTTTGAAGTGCCATCCACATCCCGGAAAAAGTAACCATGATCTGCGATGTAACGCTCCACTCCACCAAAACCCCAGACAAAGTCCAGATGCCACATCGATTTGGAAAACTCTCCGTCTGTAATAACGGATATGTTGTTCTCGATCTCTTTTTGGATCACTTGTTCGATCGCCTTGGTCTCACATTGTTGATATCCTTCAAAGTTCTCATAGAATGGATACTTGATATCATCCCGGTGCTCGATCTGCGTTTTATATGTCAGCAGCTCTTCTGGCCGCAATAAACTTCCTACGATCTGAAACTTATCTGTCATGTGAATAACCCCCTCGTATGTATATGGTCATCATACCATGCAATGCGAGGTTAGAAGAGATACCAAAAGAGTATGACTGGTTATAGCTTTTAGCTATAGCAGATAAACACAAAAAAGACTGCTCCTTGCAAAGGTCGCAGTCTCCTGTAAAAAGTGAATTTCACACCGTCCTGCGGCGCAGTTCATAAAAATACTGCACGGCAGGATGCTTCATTTTAATCGAATCTGACATGTTCAGAATCCGCTTTTTGCCAACTCGCCGGTCGATCAGTGCCAGAATATTGAGCAGGATGTCTGTGCTCTCCAGATTATCCTCAATGGAAGTCGCTAAAAACGTAGTCGCTGCCGCCGTAAAATTGGATTTGCTTAATGCCGTTTGAGCGGCTAACAGCTCTTTGGCATGAGATGTGCTTTTTCTACCTCGCACCATGATCTCTAGCCGTTCCTCAGGCACAGCCCCTTTCGTTTCCTTGCGAATCGCCTCAATCTCTGCATCACTGACTGAGATCACGATATTCGGATCATTCTTGATCTCCTGATCGGTCTGATACCACCGGATGGGGGTGGTCGTATCCCTCATATTAAGGATATTCTTCTGATCCACGGTCAGGTAACAACTCCCTGATTTGTCTGGCGAATAGCGATAGCTGGTCGCCCCGTACGCTACTTTTTCGGACAGCGCGGGACTCAGGAAACTCTCCAGCTGCTGTTTTAATTTACTCCAGGACATCAAATTCACCCCTTTCCTACTCATTTATCACAAGCCCAACATTTTTCAAAAGAAAAACATAGCCGCACAGGCTATGTCTCTCCAACCCAAACTCTCATTCCATTAATTCTCGTCTTCGCCTGTTTCATCTACATGATTCCTTCCGAACTCTTCCAGCAATTCACGTACTCTAGCGGTCGTTTTGGCGTTCATCAGGTTGTTTCTCAGCTCACTTGCGCCACGGAATCCACGAACATAGATTTTGAAAAAACGAGCCAGTGGGCTGAACGGACGTGGTTCCAGCTCCGAATATTGATCATGCAGATCCAGGTGCAGCCGCAAGAGATGAAGAAATTCCTCTGTTGTATGCTCCCTCGGCTCCTTCTCAAAAGCGAATGGATTCTGGAAAATCCCTCGTCCAATCATAATGCCATCCACACCGTACTGCTCTGCCAGCCTCAGGCCAGTCTCGCGGTCAGGGATATCCCCGTTAATAGTTAGCAGCGTATTTGGTGCGATCTCGTCCCGCAGTTTTTTGATCTCGGGAATCAGCTCCCAGTGGGCATCCACCTTGCTCATTTCTTCTCTTGTGCGCAGGTGAATGGACAGGTTCACAATGTCTTGCTGCAAAATATGAGTTAACCAGTCGCGCCATTCATCGACCTCGGTGAAACCGAGCCTTGTTTTGACGCTCACCGGCAGGCCTCCGGCCTTCGCCGCTTGAATAATCTCCGCCGCAAGGGCTGGTCGGCAGATCAGACCGCTGCCTTTGCCGTTTTCCGCCACATTCGCTACTGGACAGCCCATATTAATATCGATGCCTTTGAACCCTTCCTTCGCCATCCCGATGCTCATCTCGCGGAAAAACTCCGGCTTGTCCCCCCAAATATGCGCCACAATCGGCTGTTCATCTTCCGTAAAGGTCAACCGTCCACGCACACTTTTGTTGCCCTCCGGGTGACAGTAACTTTCCGTATTCGCAAACTCGGTAAAAAACACATCCGGTCTGCCCGCCTCACTGACGACATGCCGAAATACAACATCGGTCACATCTTCCATCGGCGCCAGTATAAAAAATGGTCGTGGCAATTCACGCCAGAAATTGTCTTGTGTCATTTCTAAAACTCCTCTATATATCAGGGCCTTGATCGCCCGTAAAATAATAAGTGAATCGTTCCTCTATGGTTCGGCTTCGTGATGGGGCTTTTGGCCCTTTTCCGATTCTATCACGTCTGTATTTGATTTTCAGCCATCTTCGATAATATATACCTTGTCCTTATTTTACCGCTATAATCTGTTTAGACGATGTCTCTCCTGTTCCCCACTTGCTACGCTTCGCAAGCTCCTCTACAATGAAGCTCGGGTGAGTTGTTATTGCACATTTACAAAATGGAGGTCTACATCACATATGGAAATTTCACTAGATATGATCAAGGACAAGGTTGAATGTCTTCAAGCTTATAACTTACAGGAGCTCGAACGAGCGATCGATGAACGAATCGGCGTGAACAAAGCCCTTCTTTTACGCGTGAAGCAAGTTCAACATCAGGTCACGTTTGACCCTGTTCGTAACAAAATGCTGTATAGTGCTGTGGTGCATTTTGCCGTAGATTGATGGGTAGATGTGAATTAATAAGTTAGGAGACCATACCATGCCGAATTTAATCTTTGCGAAGAACTATAAAAACAATGACATACTTCGGAAAAGTTTTTTCGATCTCGCTGCGAGTACGTTTGATATCCATTTTGAACATTGGTATCAACAAGGATGCTGGGGCGAGGGATATATCCCTTTTTCATTGGTTGATGGAGATCGGGTTGTTGCGAATGCTTCCGTCAATATCCTTGAGCTCATCATCCACGGGGAGAAGAAAAAAGCCTTACAAATTGGCACGGTGATGACACATCCCGACTATCGCGGGAAGGGACTATCTACACGTTTGATGAACCTGATTCTAGAGGAATACGAGAACAAATGCGACCTCATGTACCTTTTTGCCAATGAATCCGTTCTTGATTTCTACCCGAAATTCGGGTTCAAAGCGGTGGAAGAGCATCTATTTTCAATGGACTTTACTGCAAAGCCGTTGACGTCTGCTGCGGGACTTCGAAAACTAGATATCACCAACGCAGAGGATCTAAATCTTATCAAAAAGTTTGCTTCGCAAAGATTGCCTGTTTCTCAACGTTTTGCGACCAATCATACTTCAGGCATATTCATGTTTTATTGCCTGAATGTTTTTAGTAATGACATCTATTACTTGGAAAAGGAAGACGTCATTGTCATCTATCAGAAAGGAGACAATCATATGGATCTCTTCGATGTTGTCAGCTTGAACGAAATCCATATGGGAGATATCCTTAGAGCGGTTGCAGATGCAACTACGGAGAAAATAAATTTTCATTTCACACCCGATGATGATAAAGATCTGGATTTAAAAAGGGCGATCAACAATGATGGGCTATTTGTAAAGACCCTTGATGATCACCTTTACCCTACGCATGTTAAACACCCGATTACGTCGATTGCATAGGCATAGTAGGTTATTTAACCATGATTAACTTAATAATGTCTCGTTCATATTTAAAAAAAGATCAAAGATCAAAAAGGAGCAGGCTCACCCTGTTCCTTCGCTATGTGAACCGTTGTTATGTTATTGAACGTAACACTTTTTCATTCATTAAGCTGATCGGCAAAGGGTCTACTCCCTACTTTTTACTTTTAAGTACCCAGTCTCCTTCATACAACCATAGCTCCTCATCTTCATTCGTTAATTTAACTTCCTGCCAGTCTTTTGGATCATCGCTTTCTAACGTTTCAACGATTTTGTATTCTGAAAATGTAGTTTTTGTCTCTGGTAATTTGGTGAAGATATAATCATTTGGATTATGTAATTGCAGTATTTCTATCTTCTTAAGCCACAGAATTGCAGTGTCCAGTTCTCGTTTTCCTTCTAAAATTCGACTATGAGCCTCGCCTTGGGCAACTTTGAGCTCCTGAATCAATAGTTCACGTTTTATTTCTAGCATGCGAATAACACTGTTCATGACGATCCTCCCTATTATTCATTATAAAACCGCAACGACGCCTCTCATCGTTAGACATGTTGGTAAATCTGCTGTTATTAAGGATCTTATTTACTCCACTTTTTCTGTCACAACTTTATTAAAATCTGAACAATGTCTTGATAGAAAAACAGGGAAGAGGCTTGATGAGTCCGGGTTATCCCCGTTCTCCATTATTCCATTTCCCTATTTATCACGTCTTTATTCGTAAAAAACGTTTATTTACCTAAATCATCATAAAAATCTTGCAGCACTTTCCGAACCTCATCTGTAGACTTTGTTTGCATGAGTTCATCCTTCAATTCTTCTGCCTTATCAAATCCGTTAATATAGATCTTAAAAAATCGAAGCAGATGAACAAACGGTCTCGGTTCGAATTCTTTTGAGTATTTATCATATAAATCGATATGGGCATTTAACAACTCAATTTTTTCGTCTCTGCTATGATCTCTAGGTTCTTCCTCAAAAGCAAATGGATTATGAAAGATACCTCTTCCGATCATAATTCCATCTATTCCATATTGTTCAGCAAGCATTAAGCCTGTTTTCCGGTCAGCAATATCTCCATTAATCGTTAATAAGGTATGTGGTGCAATTTGATCTCGAAGTTGTTTAATTTCAGGAATTAACTCCCAATGCGCTGCTACCTTACTCATTTCTTTCTTGGTCCGCAGATGAATAGACAAATTAGCAATATCTTGCTGTAAAATATGTGATAACCACTCACGCCATTCGTCCACATGTGTATAGCCAAGTCTAGTTTTTACACTTACAGGTAATCCGCCCGCTTTAGCCGCTTGTATAATATCTGCAGCAAGCTTAGGTTGCAGGATCAGTCCACTACCTTTAGCTTTAGCTGCGACATTATGAGCCGGACAACCCATATTAATATCTATTCCCTTAAAGCCAAGCTTAGCCAAGCCTATACTCATTTCCTTATAATATTCAGGGTTGTTTCCCCAAATATGTGCAACCATAGGCTGTTCATCTTCCGTAAAGAATAATCTGCCACGTTCACTATATATACCATCTGGATTACAGTAACTATCCGTATTCGTAAACTCAGTAAAAAACACATCAGGTCTACCTGCTTTAGCCACAACGTGACGAAACACAACATTGGTTACGTCTTCCATAGGTGCCAGTACAAAAAAAGGCTTAGGTAGATCCTTCCAAAAATTTTCGATCAATTTCATTCCATTCCTCTCGTTTCCATACGTTAACTTAAAATAATATTATAACATAAGAAGTTCCTTCTCTTAGGAATGTGTAACTATTTCATACTGTATTGTTAAGCAGATATATTAACAAGGAAACAGGGAACGAATCTCGCCCCCTGTCTCCTTGTTACCTATAAAAGTTTTGAGTGTAGTAGTAATCGTAGACCCCCACCCCTAGGAAGGAAAAATCATGAAGCATTGTCTCCCTATGTCCTGTGGAGGAGTTGATCCATCCTGTCATTGCATCTGTATCATTTAAGTACCCTGCTGCGATGTTCTCCCCTGCTGTGGTGTACTTGACTCCCGCTGCAGTCATGCGGTCAAATGCGGTTCTTCCGTCCAGACTGTCATGACTGACGTAGACGTTTTCAGACATATCTACGCTATGGGCTTGTGCTGAACGGTAGGCATTGTCACTCCATCTTAAGACTGTTTTCCCATGCTTCACTCGGAATGCATTTGTTATGTCTAAGATACTCTTAGCTTGCGACAATAGGTACTCCTCTGAATTAGCTATCTTCCTCTGCTCTTTAGTTAATTCCCATCCAATACTTTCGATTCCTTTGAGGATATACACCGATTCGATAGGTTGCCCCTGATCATTCTTATCAAGACTAATCTTAATGTAATCTCCGTCAGAAAACTCTTCGTATGATGTAAGACTTATCTCTCTTCCAACAGAAAGTTCAGCTTCACTCTTAGACATCCCTATCTCTAAGTTGTATTCCGTTGTCATGACACCCTTAGAATTCGTGTAGGCTCCAACTACCTTGTTATCCCTTACTGCGAATTTAACGTACTTAGAATAATCGCTGTTGTAAACGTACCATTCGTGCCCTAGGAAATCGGGGTCTACCCTATTAGGTTTCCCTAAGAGGGATTTCAAAGTGCCCTCCGAATCACCCAACTTTACCCCTCTGAAGGCGACATTGCCTAGGACACCTTTAATAAGGTTGTCAGTTGGTAAGTCTTCTGGCTCTTGTTCCCCTTGCAGTTCTTTTAATTTAATATAGTGGTCGATTGCCTTTTGTGGGATAACATAAGAATCTAGCTCAAAGCCCCTTACAGGGTCATATTTTCCGTAGATCGGCTTGTAATCTGTTCCTATCAAATACTCAATCTCTATAGGTGCATTAAGAGAGTACACATAAATAGTGCTGTGATTGGTTATCGAAAGCAAATCAGAAGAATAATGCGTATCTACGTAGTCCTGTACCCTTTTGACAAAAGTTAAAGCTTCTGCTCTAGTTAATGTCTTGTCTGGTTGGAATCCCTCATATGTCTGAGAGGTTACGCCTTTTGCGACCCCCTCCAGTATGAGAGCTTCAACAGCCTCTTGTTCAGATTTCTTCTCAAAAAGTACTGAGCTTATTAAGCGTGCCGTATCTCCCCTAGTAAACTTAAAATTGCTAGGATCTCCATCCCTGTAATCCCAACCTAGAGTATCAGCGACCTGATAATATAGTTTGTACCATATATCTTCCAGACCCACAATAACGATCTGTTCGGGATAAGCCCTTACTAGCATAGTAATGAACTCCGCTTGATTGACAGGTTTATCTGGCTTAAATGTACCATCCAAATAACCAGTAACTATCCCTTTATTGTACCCATCCTGAATTGAGCCATATGCCCAATGGTCTCGGCTTACATCCTTAAAGCCAGCCCCTGCACTTTCAACACTTGCAAAAGAAGTGGGAATAACCATCAATAACATTACAAGAGTGACCATTAACGCATTTAAGAATGTCTTAAATCTGAATTTCAACAAAGAACTTACCTCCTAGATGTTTGTGTTTTTCTCTTTTACTCATTTAATTTATCTTTATAGAACTTCCAGTTCTTTTAAGATATTGTGAGTGTAGTTGAGGTTACGCTTCTCTGCTAACTGAATAGAAGCAGGTTATCCCTTATCGGGTGCCTGCTTCTTCTTTTAAGACGATCTGCGAGACGCATTCAACGTGTGTTGACTTCCTGTCCTTTTACTTTCTTTAGAGAATCTGTCCCTTCTCTCTTCTTACCAACATCGCCACCGACTCCACATGCACCGTATGTGGGAACATATCCACTGGCGTTACCTCGACCGTGCGATACCCGCCATCCTCCAGCACACGCAGGTCACGCGCCAGCGTACTCGGATTACAACTTACGTACACCACACGCTCCGGCTTCATCTCCAGAATGGTATCGAGCAAGCGTGGATCACAGCCCTTACGTGGTGGATCGACCACGATGACATCGGCTTCGATGCCTTGTTCTTTCCAACGTGGAATAACGTCCTCGGAGGCGCCAACTTCGAACTTGACGTTACGCATCTCGTTCAGCATCGCATTGCTGCGTGCATCCTCAATCGCTTCAGGTACAATCTCGACCCCGTACACTTGATCCGCATGCTGTGCGAGGAAAAGAGAGATCGTGCCGATGCCGCAATAGGCATCGATCACCGTTTCTCTACCGCTGAGTCCAGCGTACTCTACCGTTTTGCCATACAAGACTTCGGTCTGCACCGGATTGACCTGATAGAACGAACGTGGAGAGATTGCAAATTGTACATCCCCAATAAAGTCATAGATCACATCACGGCCCCACAGGACACGGGTCTCATCACCAAAAATAACGTTCGTCTGCTTTTTGTTTACGTTCTGGCAGATGCTTGCCACTTGCGGGATCGCTTCGCGAATACTGCCAATCCACTCGTCTTTGTGTGGAATATCCCGACCATTCGTCACCAGGACGAGCATCATCTCGCCTGTACGGAACGCCTTCTTCACCACGACATGACGCAACAGGCCACGTCCTGTTTCTTCGTTATATGCGCTGATTCCGAAGTGACTGCCGATCTCCTTCACCTTCGCCACAACTTCGTCATTGTGCTCGTGCTGAATAAGACAAGTCTCCATATCGATGATTCGGTGAGTTCCTTTGGCATAAAAACCACCCACCAAACCGCCTTCGGTCACACCAATCGGTACCTGTGCCTTGTTCCGGTAGCGCCATGGCTCATCCATACCCATCGTGGGCAGTACACGAATTGCGTGCTCTGGTTCTACTTGTTCCTCTAATTGAGATTGTTCCGATTGAGCTAACTGAGCATCTTCCTCCACCAACACATTCAACTTCCCGATCCGCTGGAGGTTATCGATCACAAGCTGACGTTTCCATGCAAGTTGCCCAGCATAACTCATATGCTGAATCTGACAGCCGCCACACTGATCGTAGATTGGACATGGCGCCGATACCCGATCCGGACTGGCTTTGACAATCTCAAGTAGCTTTGCGTAGCCGTATTGCTTCTTGGTTTTCATCACGCGTACACGTACGGTTTCACCTGGAAGAGCACCTTGCACAAATAAGGTGTAACCGTCCGCACGCCCCACACCCTCACCATCATGATTCATGCCAATGATATCGATGATGGTTTCGTCATTTTTGCTCACCGGCAGTCCTTCAATAGATGCGGATTCACGATTTCTACCTTTGGAACGCACACCAGACTGAGATGCACCGTTTGGTCGCACCTCTTTATCAGACTGACGTATAGATGGACGACTTGATTGTGTTGATTGACCTGGCTGACGAGAGGACGAGGCCTTCCCTTTTCCTTGTGGGGCAGCCGAATTCCGGCGGTTTTTTCCACGACCGCTGCGGTTCGTATTAGACAACGTACATTCACTTCTTTCTTATATATTATACTGCCTGCTAAGACAGTGAGTTTAGCCTTCTGACAAGCATCCTATCATAACCTTATAACGAATAAGTCCAGTTATATTACTTCAATTCTTAGCCATTCCAAGCAAACTAATTCACGCCAAAAATAACGTTCCGAAATTCTAACGAATCTCAGAGACGTTATTCGATGGAAGATCTACCGATGGAACAATTGCAGATGGTGCCTTAAATTCGTAAACGTTGCTGGCAGTGTGCCGCCCAGCTCGCCGTCCAGATTCAATTGTACATAGCCCGGCGATGTGACTTCCACATGATTCGTCTGGAAATGCACGACCTTCTTGTCGTTCAGATGCTCGCCGCGCAGCGCCAGTGTAACGAGACGAATCATATCGGCCAGGTTGCATTTGCGTACACCGATGACATCGAACAGCCCGTCATCGATCGTTGCTCCAGGCGCCAGCTTCTCGAAGCCGCCAACGGAGTTCGTATTTGCAATGAGGAACAGCATGAATTCATCATGAATTTCTTCCTGACCGTTCGCACGAATGATTAATTCCTGCGGGGACAAGCTTGCCATTTTCTCAATACCCTTCATATAATAGGCCAGTTGCCCGATCATCGTTTTCAGACGACTCGGCACTTCATAGGTTAGCTCGGTTAACGATCCGCCGCCGGCGATGTTGATAAAATACCTATCATTGGCCTTCCCCAGATCAAGTGGGCGCGTCTGCTGCTGAATGACCAGATCTACGTAATCTTCCCATTGTCTTGGAATACCTAACGCACGAGCGAAGTCATTCGTTGTTCCTAGCGGAAATACACCCAGCGGAGGACGATTGTCTCGTTCAGCCATACCATTAATGACCTCATACAATGTACCATCCCCACCAGCAGCAATAATCATGTCATAGCCGCGTTCAATCGCCAGTTCCGCTTCCCGGGTTGCATCGCCTTCTCCCGTTGTTGCGTGACACGAAGTCTCAATGCCACCCTGATCCAAACGCTGCAAAATATCTGCTAAACGTTTTTTCATTTCTTCCCGGCCTGAAGTCGGATTGTATATTAATCGAGCTCTTTTCATCTGACACGCCACCTATTCCACATTATCCATGAGTCCAAAAGACCTCACCCTCTTACGCTGTATCTTCCATTAAGGGGCATCATATAACTTAACACAATTCTGGATCTCCGTTAATTCTGCCCGAATCATTCGTTCGATCTATATCTATGCCAGAGGAATTTCGTCTCATTCCAACGGCCATTGCTTCTATCATATCATCAAATGTACAGATGTCCTAGCCTATTCCAGCAGTGATTTCCACGTAATTATTAACCCGAAAAGTCCCTTGCCCTTACTCTAATAAACAGGCTTTGACCATTTTGAGACTGATCTTTCATTCTTCTATTTGCCAAAAGAACCCACTAATCTCCCATTCTGCCCGCTTGAACAGGAATTAATCTTCTTGCGTTCGGCTGTCCTTATTTATAAATATGACATAAATATACAGCAAATTTACAAATCTCAACATAAAAAGTTAAGTACATTCAATACTTTTCCGATATCATTCAAGCAACAGGATGTTCTATGTACTCATCGATACTTCTTCACACAACTACATTTGCAAAGGAGAATTGAACGATGTTAAAAGCCAGGAAACTTGTACTTATGCTTATGGTTGCCTTGTTAGCTTCCTTCCCTATGGTTACAGTTGTAGAAGCAGCCGTCATTAATCATGACCAGGTCGTCGGCTTCCAAGAAGTCACACCCGTGACAGTCACGCAGATTACTGCGAAACGTTTTCAGCCTTTCCTGAAAGTCTATCATGGTTGCGTACCCTTTCCAGCCGTGGATGCACAGGGCAACACCAGTGCTGGCCTAGCAACATCGGGATCACACAATGGGGGATGCAGCTCCAACCTGGGTCAAGTCTATTCCCGTTCCGCTTGGCATAATGGCGTATGGGCGATTATGTATGCATGGTACTTTCCTAAAGACAATCCTTCTCCGGGACTCGGACATCGCCATGACTGGGAGGGCATCGTGGTATGGGTAGACAACCCGGCCGTGGCTAATCCAAAAGTGCTGTCCATTGCCTATTCTGGTCATGGGAAGTTCACCAACGTTACGCCAAGTTCGAGCAATATGCAAGGTGATCATCCCAAAATCTCATATAATAGCACCTGGCCGCTCAACCATGAGTTAGGTGTAACCAACGTTGTTGGAGGAACTCAGCCTCTTATCGGTTGGGAAGACCTCACTCCAGCAGCCCGCAATGCTCTGAATACAACAGACTTTGGCAGTGCCAATGTCCCTTTTAACGATAACAACTTTGCGAACAATCTGAACAAAGCATGGTTTAGATAATAAGTCGGATTAGATAATTAGATAAGAATTTCATATTCTGGTCAGACACCTGCTACCACTGCTTCTGAATACTTAATTCTAAAATAGAAGCGATTACACAAAAAACCACGTCAATTGACGTGGTTTTACGTTATTTAGAATACGTTTAGTTAGAATCATAGAACAACTCCATGAATCCTTCCATCTACGCCTTGTTACACTGCTCCAGCAAAAAGTAAATCTGCCGCTCCAGCCACTGACCTAGCAGAGGATGAGGCAACAATGTTTCCCCGCTGTATGCGTATTGCAGATCCTTAAGACGACCTGGAATGGCACGCTGCGTAAAATAACCGGCACTCAAAAACAGCGGCGCCACAATTACGCGGCATTCTCGCTCCTGGCTCCAGTATTTCACCTTGTCAGATACACTATCCGGATTCAGCAACGCATAGTCGGTGTGAGCAACTCCACTGATTTGTCTCACTCGTTCTGCGAGAGAGGATATGCCTGCTTCCCAGCGCTGGCGGAATCCATCATGGATACTGCCGTGTCCGATAAGCAAAATAGTTTCCTGCTCAGGTTGCTTCGATAGTGAACGTACCTTGTCCCATACCATAACAGCAATATCAGGATCATTGTCCACTGGATAACCAAAATGAACCCGAGCCTTCACCTCGAATGGTTCGAGATCGGTTTCACGTTCAGGCGCATCCTTGGCCCCAATAGCATATTCTATCTCATCCACATGGGTACTACCTGAGGAAACAAACAGGGGCACGACCAACAGATCGGTTACGCCTTGAGCCTCCAGTCGGTTAATACCGTCCTGGATCAGACGCCCCTCCACCAATTCCAGAAATCCGGCTTCAACAGGTAACGGGTCAGGCAGATTCAACCGGGAAATCGCGTCATCGACGGATTCTACCCAGGTCTTCTCCTGAGAACCGTGACTTATGATGAGTACACCCGGCTTCTTCATGAATTAGCGCCCCAGGCGTTCCAGCGTCATTTTATAACCGTCATTACCGTAATTCAGACAACGCTTAACACGTGATATCGTAGCTGTGCTCGCACCTGTCTCTGCTTCGATCTGGTTGTAAGTGTTTCCTTTGCCAAGCATACGTGCTACTTCCAGCCGCTGGGACATGGATTGAATCTCATTCACGGTGCAGAGGTCATCAAAAAAGACGTAACACTCCTCAATATCCTTCAGTGTCAGGATGGCCTCAAATAATTGTTCTATGCTTTTATCATTTAGCTTTTTCAGCTGCATTTTATTATCATCCCCTAGCGGTTACTGTGTACCTACATTGTACCTATCCTGAGTTGGTATTTCAAGCGTTAACGATTTCACGCACTACAGAACAAAAACACATGTTACCGCTTACATATAGCACTATTGTCCTTCCCCGGTGGACATCCAGAAGGAATATGGCTTGATCCTATCCTTTAGTGGTAAAAAAAACCTTTTATTTATTCAGAATTTCATCCTCTTTAATTGTTACAATTTTATGTCCAAACTTCATTTTTCTTCCTAAAACCTCTTCCGTATACTCTGGCGTGACCCGCGCCCAAATCCGCAAATATCCCGTTTCCCATGACACTCGCCTACGCCGCCTCTCCGCGAATGACATACAGTATAGGAAAAGGAGTTCCACCCTGCTTGTTATTGCCGTATCTTACCCAATTGATTTTCAAATGGAATGGAAGTCGGGAATCTGTGGTGGAACGCAATTCCGAAAATCTAATATAAAAGGAACGTGATCGTTCATGCCACAGCATTATTACCATCGTCAGCCAGGGACACGGCAACGTCCGGTTTCTCATGGTCATCGGCAGGCACGCACCTCGGCCTATGCACCGTACGGAAGTGTCCCGCGCTCTTTAAATGAGACCCAGATCCAGCCGATATACCCAGGTGTTGATTCGCAATATCCGGGCTTAGCTGAAGTTGAAGCATCTGGTCTAGTGCCTTATGGGCAAGGTGTATCCGGCGGAGACATCTATGGAAGTGGTGTTCCCGTTTCTTCTGTTGTTCCAGCCCCAGCCTCTGCTTCCTCAGGCAGCTCAGGCTTCTCTCTTGCCAATCTGAGTGAACTTAAAGGCATGATTGACCGCTTTGGCGGCATTGACGGCATCATGAACGGTGTTGCCAAAATGCAAAAAGTCGTTGGTGGTATTCAACAGATGGCTCCGATGATGAAGCTCGTGATGGGCATTCTGCCTTTTGGAAAAAACAAAAAGACCAGCACTGAGGCTGACGCGGACTATGAAGAATATTCGCAACCTAGACCACGCAAACGCCGAAAAAAAACAACGGGCACGCAGCGCAAACGCACCTCGACTCCATCCCGCCGAAAAGCGGCATCCGCTAAACCACGTCCCAAAAGACGCAAAAGCTAATTTGATTCAGGCACTCCCTTGGCAAAGGTGGGTGCCTTAACCCTTTTTCGAGTACCAATTACATCCCCCATCTCCACTATGAGCGGCATTCTACGTTCATATTATATTAAGTAATTTTTTGAGAACTTATGTTCTTAAACCTACAAAATAAGGTATACTAGATGAATACATAAAGGAGGCGGCTATGGAACTGTTCAAAGACAAATATACACCGGTACTCATTGATCGGATCGGTGATCAGATGCGTCAATTCTATCCTGAGTTCAATACGCAGCAATTCAAGGAACTGGTGTTTGCTGAAGGCTGGGAAGCGCTGGAGTTCAAGGCAAGGATTCGCCGAATTACAGAATCTTTGACCCGAGCACTGCCAGCGGACTATGAAAAAGCATTACATATCCTTGAGCAGGCAGCGCCTCAGCTGCGAGGTGTTGAGTATCTTTTTGTGCCTGATTTCATTGAATTGAATGGGCTTGCACCAGAAAGGTACGAGCTGTCGATGAGGTATCTTACCGTATTTACACCTTATTCTAGTTCCGAGTTCGCGGTGCGGCCGTTCATTCAGCGTTATCCAAACCAGACAATAAAATATTTAATGGAATGGACGAAGAGTCATGATGAACATATTCGCAGACTTGCCAGCGAAGGTAGTCGCCCTCGTTTGCCTTGGGGAGCCAAACTCGGAGAGTTCATAGTTGATCCTACGCCAGTGCTTCCGATTCTGTATGCGTTGCGACAAGACGAGTCTCTCTATGTACGAAAAAGTGTAGCCAATCATCTAAACGATATCTCCAAGGATCATCCCAATCTTGTTCTTGATCTCGCTCAAGTATGGCAAGGTCAGCATCCCCATACCGACTGGATCATCCGGCATGCAAGTCGTTCGTTACTGAAGAAAGGACATCCCGCTGCACTGAGCTTGTTCGGTTACCACAAGCAGGAAGCTGTTCATATTGAGAATATGAAGCTGGAACAGGATCAACTGGTCACAGGTGAGGATCTTCATTTTTCATTCGATGTGGTCAATCGTAGTGGTGAACCGCAGATGCTGAGAATTGAATACGAGATAGGTTATATGAAGGCTAACGGCAAACAAGCACCCAAACGCTTTAAGTGCTCTGACAAAATGTATCCCGAAGGCCGCAGCACCGTCAGAACAAAACAATCATTCAAACCGATAACGACGCGTAAATATTACGCAGGTCTGCATTCACTTACAATCGTTGTCAATGGACAGGAGACAGAAAGCGTTTCTTTCGTTCTAAAGGTAGACTAATATCTTGAGGATGTGACTCACTTGGTCTGTGTTTTGACCTGTGTACAAGTCATACGAACGAATCACTTATGCACATGTGGATAGATGCAGGAAATGAAGAAGTAGCTGTACTTCTGTACTCGTCAGCAAAGGCCGCCAGGCAACCCCTTCGAGCATTTGCCCGCAAGGTTTGCCAGACGGCCTTTGATATGATCTTACATCCTGTTCACTTAAACCAGCCACGCTTCACAAACCAAGCAACCATACATCCACCAAGAACAAACATTAGCAACAAGACAGCGGCATATCCATATTTCCACTGAAGCTCCGGCATATAAGCGAAATTCATGCCATAGATACCTGCTATCAAGGTCAGTGGCATAAATACCGTTGTAATCACCGTCAATGTCTTCATAATCTGATTCATCCGGTTCGAGTTCAGCGAGATATAGCTGTCGCGAAGATCTGAGGTCATCTCGCGATCCGCTTCGATCATGTCCGTCAGTTTGAGTAGATGATCATAAATATCTGTAAAATACGCGGTATGTTCCCCTGTTCGCTGCACATGCTGCGAATTGATGACTCGGTAGAGCAGATCACGCATCGGAACGACAGTGCGCCTTAATTTTAGGAGTCGACTACGCAAGTCGAACACCTGATTCATCAGTTCTTCCACCGATTCCTGACCACCGCGATTCTCCAGTTCAGCCAGCTCATCCTCAATGGCAAATAGCGCCGGAAAATAATGATCAACCAGTTTATCCATCAATGTATAGGCTGCTGCAACCGGTCCTCTTGCCCAGACCGTGCGTTCATGAGCATGTTTCAACAGTCGTTCCCAGGCCTCGTCTACTTCTTCCAATGGTCCATGATGATAAGATACTAGAAAATTCTGCCCCAAAAACAGATCTACTTCCTCTGCCTCGAGCGTGACCGGATGAAGCGCATGTAACACGAGAAACTGCAAATTTTCATAATAATCCAATTTGGGCCGCTGCAATACATGTAGACAGTCTTCAATCGCAAGCGGATGAAAATGAAAATAGGTGTCCAGCAGCTGGCTCTCTTCTTCTGTAGGCTGGTTGAAATCTGCCCATACCCATGCATAATCTTTTAGGTCAAGCTGCTCAAGTGGCATGTTTACAGTGACTTGGTGCTCCCGGGTAATGGCAAGTGTACGAATCATGGATCAGACCACGTCCTTGTCTCTTATCGATGTTCCCCCATTATATAACATACAACATCCCGGTAAAATCAGTTTACTTGGCGTGAAAACAAAAAAAGCCAATCTGGTTGGCTTCTCTCATTTCCCTATCCACAGTCCCCTGTATCCACAGGAATTATTTCTTTTGGTTTATCATTCCACGGATGGCTATCCACATATTCAGCCTGTCCACACATTCATGCACAGGCAATTCTACTTATCATTGATTAATTGTCCACATATCCCGATATTCACATCGTTATAAACAGGTCTTTATCGTACGTGCCTATTTTCTAGCGACGTGCTTGACTCGGTTGTTGACAACTTTTTTAGTAAATAATCCAGTAAAGCAGCCCAGCAAGTACAGCCGTGATTGGAATCGTAATGAACCATGTCACAACAATACGTCCAGCAACTCCCCATTTAACAGCTGAGAAACGTTTAGCCGAACCTACCCCCAGAATCGCGGATGTGATCGCATGTGTTGTACTCACCGGAAGATGCAACAATGTTGCTGAGAAAATAACGGATGCAGCAGAAAAATCGGCAGCAAAGCCGTTAATCGGTTCGATTTTGAAAATTTTAGTTCCCATCGTTTTGATGATCTTCCATCCACCAACCGATGTTCCCAATGCCATAGCTGTCGCAGCAGAAATTTTAACCCATAGCGGCACATCCAGATTATCCTGTACTTTGGCTGCAACGAGCGCAAATGTAATGATCCCCATCGCCTTCTGTGCATCATTGGTACCGTGAGTGAACGCCTGTAGTGCTGCCGTGAAGATCTGCATTGTACGGAAACCCTTATTCACGTTATGTGGACTGCGCTTGGCAAACACATATTTAAGAATAATCATCACGATATAACCTATGGCAAAAGCAATCAGAGGTGATAACAGCAGACCTGCCACGATATCTGTGAATCCGCTCCATTTTAATTTGTCAGATCCTGCTCCAACAAACACAGCACCCGCGAGGGCTCCGATCAACGCATGTGAAGAGGAAGAAGGAATCCCGAACCACCAGGTCACCAAATTCCATATGATCGCGGCAATCAAGGTGACGATGACGACCTGCACCCCGTTATCGAGCTTGGTGGGGTCTGTTACACTCCCCCCAATAGTCTTCGCAACGCCCGTAAACATCATCGCACCGACAAAGTTCATCACAGCTGCCAAAATAATGGCGCGGCGCGGCGTCAGTGCACGCGTGGATACCGAAGTTGCAATGGCATTAGCCGTGTCGTGAAAACCGTTGATGAAGTCAAACGCCAGTGCCAGGAAGACGACTATACCTAATACCCAAATCGTTGTTTCCATTATTCTCTGGCTCCTTAAGAATTACGCATGATGATGGATTCAAGAACGTTCGCAACATGCTCGCAAGCATCCGTTGTTGTCTCAAGACGTTCGTAGATCTCTTTGCGCTTAATCAATTCAATCGGATCAGACACTGTAGCGAAGAGATTCTTGATACAGTTACGCAATACTTCATCGCCTTGGTTTTCCAGATCATTCAAACGAATCGTATATTCACGAATCGCCAGCAATTTTTTCTGGGACAGCAAATGAATCGCCTTCTGAATTTCATAAGCCGATTGGCGTAAAATCTCTGCAAATTGAACGATAAATTCGTCCGGTTCAACCAATTGGTACATATAGAAACGAGAAGCTGTTGCTTCGATACCGTCCAATACGTCATCAAGTGTCGTTGTCAGTTCCATAATATCATCGCGTTCAATCGGCGTGATAAATGTTTTATTAAGTTCAGTAATGATCGTGTGCACGTAATCATCGCACTTCGACTCGTATCTTTTCATTTCATTAGCAAAAAGAGTCACATCCTGAAGGTTGGAAACATGCTGGGAGAAATAATCAGCTGCTTGAACAACTGTATCTGCCATGTTCTCCAGTGTTTCAAAAAATATATCCTTCTTCTTCTTAATCTTCATAGCTCTATCCCCTCTTCGAGAAATTGCGCTGATAACCGATGAAACATGAAATGACAACCTTTGATATCTTATCACATTTGTTTCATAGTTTGTACAAAAGACGCGATCCTTTTTTATATTCTTCTCATATTAACCTGAAATGAATCTTAATTATTTGGAATTATGGCAAAATCAGACTCAGATTTTACATTGCGTTTACAAACGGAGAAAATTGTTCCGGAAGTCCATGTTTTTTTTCATTTCCATCACTACGGTGTCAGCTTCACATGATCGGCAAACTGGGGATCATTCGGAACAATATTAATGAAGGTCTTCCCTGGTACAAGATTTACCTCACGTCCATCCTGCACAAAACGGATAATATCCCCTTTCTTTCTCACCCATTGCCCGCGAATCATCTTGCCCTTCTGAAACAACATGGCCTCACCACCGCGATCGAGATTAACGGATATCCTTCCTACATCATCAAGCACCTTATGATCTGCTCCAACTACAATAATGTTTGCGGCGCCAAGCTGACTGCCATTACCTTGATCTACATCTGGCTTCCCATTCACCATTCTCATATATCGTCCACTAACATCATCATATTCATACTCCACTTTATAACTATCCAATAAATACTGAATACCAAACTGCTTCACGCTCTCCCCCGTTGCCGTAGATCCTGCCTCATCAAACTTGTACACAGGAGACTTGAACTCATGACTATATCCTTTCTTGTCAGCTCCTTCTCTAAGCTTGTCCACAGATGTATATAAATTGTGCGGTGCTTTTCGGTCTTTAGAACGCCAGAAGTAAGGGCCGCTATTCGAGATTTCATCCATATGCTGTTTCTTTTGATTCTGTAAAATAGAATATGCCTCCGTACTTCCCCCTGCATGTATAAGTACTCCGTCATAACTTTCGCCCAGTTCAATCAGATACGGACGAATACTACGTATAGGACCTACGGTCTCAGCACCGCCTTCACTCTGGAAAATCGCAATGAAACGGGTGATACCCCCTTCTGCAAGTACCTCAATGATAATATCAGCAGCGCTTAATCCAGATTGAGGCCGGGCTGCAGGTGCATTATTAATCATAACGGCCAACGGTCGTTGAGTAGCAGGACTCTCGACACCAAGTCCGGTGAAAGGTGCTGTAATAGTAGGAGCTGTTGGCTCCTGGGCGACCTGCTCTTCCTGAACAGGAGCAGGTGCTGGCTCCGGCTGGAGAACTTCGGCAACCTCCTTATTCTGGCAAGCTGCAAGACTTATGGCAAGAAGGCAGATCGATGCTGACGCTACGGCTTTATTCCAAGAAAAAGATTTCAATATAGAACCTCCTGAACGATATGGCTGACTCGGTGCTGCACTTTTATGTGACATACCTCTCATACAGACAACCATTTCACGTATTTCTTTCCATTTAATCATAATGGTTCCGTTTTGTCTGCGCCTGAAAGGCCTTGTCTGAGCACAGAAATCACTTTTGAAACATTGAATCGGAACAAAAATATGTCCTAAATGTGAACTTCTCAAACCTTACTTAAAATTTAAAGTAGATTGTGATTTTTATCACAAACAAAACCACCATCGGAATATACAATAAAGACATCAAAGGTGATCACTTAGAAAAACAAAAAAACAACACACACTAGATTCCATAAAGGAGTGGTTTATATGTTCAGCTTCAACCAATGGCTTAGAGAAAACAAAGTGGCAATGTGGATTTTAACAATACTTCGGGTGTATATCGGTTACGACTGGATGACTCACGGGTGGAGCAAATTGACTGGCGGTTTCCAAGCTGGTGGCTTCCTCGCAGGAGCACTTGAAAAAGCAACAGGCGATCACCCAGCCGTTCAAGCATGGTGGGCAACGTTCCTTGAAAAATTCGCAATCCCAAATGCCGGATTGTTCGACTTCATCATCCCGCTCGGTGAATTCCTGGTAGGTCTGGGACTTATCCTCGGATGCTTCACAACACTTGCAGCACTGATGGCAATGGTCATGAACTTCGCGTTCCTCTTCTCGGGTACAGTAAGCACCAACGCACAACTGGTTCTGATGCAAATCTTCATCGTGGTAGCTGGCGCAAATGCTGGTAAAATCGGTCTGGATCACTGGGTACTGCCTTACCTTCGCGGATTGTTCAAGAAGAATGCAAGCTTTCATCCAACAGACACACCAACCATCACACCGACTAAAAAAACAGCTTAACCACTAACACTAGATAACAGTACATCAAGTCCTGCTCCCTTGGAGCAGGACTTTTTTATTTACGCAGATTCACCTCAGCTGAAGAGTACCCCCTTGCTCTCTTGCTCACCTGCCCTTCCCATATTATGATGGATATAAAGTCCATTTTAACAAAGGAGTTTCCCATGCCCATTCAACGCCGTCTTGAAACTGACGCCGATTTTCAGGAAGCTATGACCTTGAAACATAAAATCCGGGTATTCAAAGACAATCACCAGATTGATTCCGGTGGCATTATTATCCGTTTTGATGAAAATACAGTTGTGGTGCAATCCAGTGTCAGTGAACTCGCCTACCACTCTCGCTCCGCTTGTGAATTGTTTGAGATTCGTAAATAGTTCTATGTCTCCTGCATGAGAGCGATTGTAAACTACAATTATATCCATCAGTGGTTCAGCCACTGATGCAATCGAAAAAAGGTTCCCGCAGTCATCCAATGGACTGCCAGGAACCTTTTTTAACTAATGCATGTATGTTGTGATTATTTCATATCCCACGGATATGAACCTTGATTGATTTACTCTGCTACGAGTGATATGTCGTCTCCGAACTGCCAGCAATTCAAACTCAGCGTGCCACAGGAATACGATTGAAATAATCG
The DNA here is from genome assembly GCF_948329825.1 of Paenibacillus sp. JJ-100. Classification (GTDB taxonomy): domain Bacteria; phylum Bacillota; class Bacilli; order Paenibacillales; family Paenibacillaceae; genus Paenibacillus. Next base: position 41,881 of record NZ_CAOJCM010000010.1, on the reverse strand, counting down.
CTTCGCCGTGCGAGACATATCTGCTGTGCCCATAGCGTAGAACAATGGAGCCATATGTTCCATACCGTAGGACGGAACCGCCGTCCGGGCATGAGGCGCTTTTTTACCATATTGAAACAATTCTCTTGTATTCCATTGCTGCAGACGCTCATCAAGCCAGTCATCAAACTCCATGGCCCAGTCCTGTGGCTCGTTATCCTGTGCAATCATTCTCAGATTATGAACCGTCCCACCACTACCGATGATGAGCACATTATCATGTCTAAGTTGTTCCAGCATGCGTCCAATATCATATTGTTCCTGCGGGGAACGCAGAGAGTCCACTGACACGGCAATCACTGGAATGTTAGCTTCAGGATACATATGCAGCAGCGGCACCCATACACCGTGATCGAGTCCTCGCCCACGCACAGGCCGATGTGGCAAGTTGCTGCGGGAAAATAACGCACAGATCTCGCTCGCAATATCGATCTGTCCAGCTGCAGGATACTGTATCTTATACATAGCTGGGGCGTATCCGTAAAAATCATGCAAAATCTGATGGGACTCATCCATCGTCACCGAAGGCTCGGGACAATCCCAATGAGCGGTAAAAACAACGATTGCCTTTGGAGCTGGCAGCCTGTCTCCAAGCTCGTTCAAAAATTGAGTGTAGTCACTGCTCTCCAACGCCAGAGTGGGAGAACCATGTGCAATGAATAGTGCGGGTAATGTCATTGCTGCCAACCTCCAGACACGGATAGGATGCTTACCTCTCTATTTTACCTCGAAGAAGGCGCTTTTCCAAGCTAACACCCGTGACTTTTCGCTTAGATCATCCAGTGCTGCCAGTTTTCTTCAATCTTCTGCCGCTCTCCTAGCCATTCCCGGGTACGGGTGATTAATTGTTCACGCTCTTTGCCCGACGAAAACGTATGATTGCCCTGGAATATAATTTCCTTGTCGCAGCGTCCTTCCTGACGCATCCAGAAGACTTTCTGATAGAGGAATGCATAATCTACAGGGATAACCTCATCCGAAGTACCGTGCACAACCAGCACATCGCCTCCGAATTTCACTGCCTCCTGGAATGGCTGGTGTTCTGCCAGTGACTCGAAGAACTTGGGCGTGAATTTGTAACCCAAATAATCAGCAGCACCTGTTCTAACACCCTCATCATATACATCCCGGCCCGTAATCTTCACAATGTCGTTAAACGGATAACCCACTGCCGACCACATAACCAGATTTTTCACACGTTTATCACGCACAGCAGTCAACAGCGCAACAGCTCCGCCTAAGCTATGTCCAATCAAGGTTACACGTTTAGGGTCGACATCGCTGCAATTCACAGCATAGTCCAGCACAGAACGAGTTTGAAGCACCATAGACTCCAGTCCCTCTGCTCCGTATTCACCGCTACTCTCTCCGCAACCGATGTAATCAAAACGCAGCACCAGATATCCGTCTTCAGCGAGCTCACGAGCTGTCTTCACAAATAATCGATCCACCCCGATTCGGCTTCCCACAAAGCCGTGGCAGATGATTGCCAATGGGACACGTTGCTGACGTGTCTCCTCTTTAATATCTTTTACAACCGGATAATGAATGGTCGCAGTTAACTCCTCTTCCCCGTGACGGATGCTGATCTGGCGTTCCATATCGATTTCCCCTTCCCATGATAAACCTGTAATCCGTTTCTTGTTCTATATTCAACGCTCAATCGTTAATTGTATTTAATCCGATGAGTTTAGTGTGTATTAAGAAGATATTAGTATATTATCATCCCTCCACCCGCAAGTCAACGCGAGAAATGAAGCTTTTATTAATGTGTAGTTGTTCTTTCTAGTTGTTCTCTTTTCAAAACGCCATCCTATAAAAAAGAGCCTAGCTGCATTCAGCTGGCCCCGACATATTTACGGTTTACCTTCGGTAAAGGAAGATTCCTCACATCTTATTCGTAGCTTCTACGGAACATCGCATGTGTCTCGATTCGGCCATTCCATTCATGCTGCTCACCCGCATCACCGCTGTCCCAGAAGCTCTTGCCCTGCCAATTGTCATCGTTCAGCTCTTCGCTGAATTCCGTATCTCCCATTGCTTCGTCCATCGGTACCACTTCATCCAGCACACCACGAGAGTTACTATTGAGCAACAGCTTTCGCGTTAAATCAGATTGCTTATCCATAGTTGAGCACACTCCTATCCCTTAGTTCAGTTTGGAAATGCTACTATTGTGATGGATTAAGCAGTTCTTTATTCATGGTTCACAGAATCGTTACTTCTCAGACCACATCATGTATAATCAGCCATGCATAGGGGAAAATAAAACCAAATTTACAGCTGTTTCGTCCCGTATCCCTTTCCTGAAAGGAATGAATACTCATGGCATATCTACTTGAATGGATTCAGCATCATGGAAAACTGGTGCTCTTATGCACTTGTGTTGTGCTAGCCTGCGTCTGGCTATGGGTACACCACAAGCAGATATTTTATAAGGAATGACTTTGCGAATCAGGAGCCCTTCCCGTATACTAAAATACCGTCAGGGTCTTCATGGATATGGAAGATCAGAACGTGTTAAGACAGGGGGAGCAATCATTGGGGATTTCCTATAAAAAGCTGAAAGAAATACAAAATCGGCAAATCACAGAGATGAGCCGCATGACACCAGACAATGCAAAATTGTATAACCAGATCAGTGCCATCGCAAGGCAGTCTCCAGCAGACCAGAAAACGCAGGAAGAATGGATTCTCTCTGCAGGGAAAGCTATTGTACAAACACAGCAAGAGAATAAATCTGCCCGAGAACTATATGGTCCCGACCTGCAACAGGCTGTTTATGCCCAGCTCGGATTAAGTGATACATACTCTGGCTCAACGCCCAATCCGGGTACACAGACAGATGCCACAAGAGAAAACACGCGAAAAAGTACGGATTCTGAGAAAAAACAAACCCATCCGTCAAAGAATTCCAAAGCCACGGAGAAGTCCACTAAAAAATCAAAAGCTGGCTCTGAACAGTCTGCTGACCTTGCGGAAACACCCAAGCCTGTGAAACGCACGCCTAAGTGGTATGTGATGATTGCTTGGGCTGCTATCTCCGTTGTGCTATTCATTCAGGGCTGTGCTGGTCTCTTCTTTGGCTGGACAGATGGCAATACCGAACCTTTTGAGCATATCAGCCTGTTTTCTCTCATCATTGCCGCTGTAGGCGGGATTGCACTGGTGGAGATGCTCCGCCGATTAGCAGAACGGCCGGATGACGAGGGTGCGGACAAACATGTAAAGCCCAAGATCAACATTCGAGGCATCGCCATCTATATAACCGTTGTTGTGCTGGTTTTATTTGTCGGTTACCCACTACGAGATAAACTCCCTGTGTTTTACATGGCTCCTTGGTTAAGTGCTGTCATCGGCATCGCCGGACTTGTTCTGATCCGCCCTCTCTTCGGACAAAAGAAGCATAACTAAACGGAAATCTGTTATGGATGGATGTCTATAAGCATCTGCTCCAGTACTAGGAAGTACAACTCCTCAGGGACCCATGGGTCCCTTTTCTTATTTCGAGATCTAGTCGTCTTGATGGCGGGGACTTCGCTCCAATTCGATCTGTTTGCGCAGTTTCATGCCTTTGCCTGGTGTTTCCCCGAATTCACGCTTGTACATACGGATAAAGTAGTTCACTTCCATTCCTACATTCTCTGCTGCTTCCTTCACACTGGCCTGAGGATGATTGTTCAGCCATTCTAGTCCCTTTTGCAAGCGCCAGCGTTGCATATACTGATGTCCAGTCACCCCATAATGCTGGTGAAATAGACGGTTCAAGTGTTGAACAGAATAACCTACCGCATTAGCCACATGTTTCAATAACAGATCATCTTGATAGTGAGTCTGCATTAAGGTGATTGCCCGATTAAGCCCCTCTAGGCCAGCGTCCGGGGTATCCTCTACACGCGAACTCGTAGCCCCATTTTGTTGCGTAGCCTCTTCCGACCCTGTCATAGGTACTACATCAGCCATAGCCCGGGTTATATCCAAAATAAGTTCATATATCAGAACCGATGTGCTCCATATCGACATTTTGCCCTGATCCAATGCCACCCACAACGCTGTCATACGCGACCAGATCTTGTCGAATCCGGATAAAGTACAGGGCTCTTCTCGGAGTATACCCGCCTCCTGAAGCACCGATGCAGCTGATTCACCACCAATCCCGATGTAGGCAAGCTCCCCGCTCACTTTCGACTGAGGGATAAACTCATGGGGAATTCCTGGCTCTAGGGCAAACAATTGTCCTCCCCCCATAACCCATGTCCCTTTTCCAGGAATTATGAACTGTCCTCCACCACCGCGTGCCAAAAACAACTGGTATACTGGAAAACCATCCGGTCTGTGCAGCCCTCTCTCTCCCTGCGTACCCACACCGTACAGATACAGAGGCATTCGTGAATCCGGCTGCCCCGTCAAACGAAATGCTAACATTTCATCCTTCCTTTCGGCTCATGAGCTATTTACCCTATAACTTCTATTATCCATGGTTTAATCCATCTCCAGCAATGGTCTAAGGAACTCTTTTGGATGTTATACATCTGGTAAAATAAGGTCATTTTTCACGACAATGGTCATAGTCACGATTCGTTTCTCATCATAAAACGAAAAAAATCTTTCCAGAACGGAAAGATTTTTTTCATTCATATTATGAAATGATTCCTTTTCAGGATTACCCTTGTGTAGGTGGAAGGCCCTCATTTTGTTCCTGAACGGGTGGTAGTGCCGCAGGAGCCTTTTCGAGCTTGAACGGTTCCGAAGGATTCGAGATGGCATTTCTATTCGTTGTTGAATTCGAAACGACGGATTGAATATATACCGTGTACTCTTCACCTTCCACCAGATTAGCGCCCGTTGTATCTATAGCTGCGGTATTTAATGTCAGTTCTACAGCTTTCGGTTCTCCAATCTGAAAATTATTGTTAGCGAAAGCAGTCGTTGGATCAGGCGTGCCTCTTCCTTTAACAATAAACAATCGATAGACTGAAATCCCTGTTTCATTGGATGGTTTGATGAACGTTAACTTGTAACTCGCCTCTGTAGTAGTACTTGATTTTTGCTGGGCTGTAATGAACGCGGCTTGAACAGTTTCTGCTGCTGCACTCATACTAAACTCATTCGAAGCTGGTGACAGGCTGGAAGCACGAGATGTACTATCCGATACGGACATAATAAATACTCTATATTTCTTGCCCGCTTCCAGGGAGCTATTGTTAATATCCCGGTATCCTTCACTCAGTGCGAAATTCGTCCCAGCACTACTTTTACTCAGGTCATTATAAGAGTTAATATTCATTGCTGTATTTACCGTGAAACCAGGCACCTGATCCACAGGCACGATGAACAAGCGATATTTGGAGATGCCTGCTTCATTCGGTGCTTTGGTAAAATTAACAATGATGTCCGAAGGGTTCCCCACTTGTTGTCCCTGACTTTTAACATTTACATTCACATTGCCTACTGCTGCTACTGCCGATGTAGCAGATAGTTTAATGATGCCGGATGCGGATGATAGTGCGCCAGACTGAGATGAATTATTATTTACCGCCAGTACGTATACCCGGTAATCCACATTTTCACTGATTAAGCTACCATCTGTTGCTCGAGCATCACTTTCCAAGGTAAATGTCTGATTACTTCCGGTTTTACTTCTATACGTATACGCCCCGTTATTTAACGCTGTGTTAAGATTAAAGCTTCCTGCAGCAGAATTTTTTACAACAAACACGCGATAGTGATTCACGTTCGTCTCATCTGCTGGTCGGTTAAATGTCACCCGCAGATCACTGCCATTCCCATTATCGGAGACATCAGCCGCACTCACATTGGTCGGTGCCTGAAGTGCTGCATTTGGCGTCAATGTAATCTGGGACGATGAAGAGGATAGAGCATTTTGGCTCCAGTTCCCATTATTGCTTACGGATAGAACAAACACCCGATAAGACACGTAATTGGAGATTCTATATCCGTTGGTATCCACTGCATTGCTCGAAAGGGTTACGGACAAGTTACCGCCTGTTTTATTGACTTGCGTGTAATTATTCGATCCATTGGCAGCGTTCAGATCAAAGTTGCTACTATTAGAAGGCACTACAAACACACGATAATGGGATACATTGGACTCATCCGTTGCTTTCGTAAATGTTACACGCAGATCAGATCCATTCCCGTTGTCTGCAATATCTGTAACCGACAGGTTACTCGCTACACCAGCGTTGCGATTAGATGCCAGTCTCAGCACGTTGGAGGAAGTCGACAAAGCATTAGCATCGTTGTTCTGATATCCTGTAGCCATCACATAAATACGATAATCCTGGGAATTCGTGATGTTGTATCCACTTGTATCCTTCATATTTGAAGGTAGTGTCACCGTAAGGTTATTCCCTGTTTTGTTTACGGTGTAATACAAACTGGAAGACAGATTGCTTGCTGTATTCAGGTTAAAACTGCTCGATAACGTATCGCGTACAACAAACACACGATAGTTCGCTACCTTAGACTCATCCGTTGCACGGTTAAAGCTCACCTGAATATCCCTTCCGTCACCATAGTCCGCCACATCTCTCACTTGTGTAATAACGGGAGCTGAAGCTTTATTGTTGGATAGTGTCAAGGAAGACGAGGCCGATGACAGTTTATTGTCCATGGTGCTATTCGTGCTGACAGACATAATGAAAACTACATATGACGTCCCCGTTTTAAGCAATTCGCCGGAAGTATCCCGTGTTGAAGAGCTCAACTGACTTTTAACCGCAGTAGAATTCCCTTTATAGATAATCGTCGAATTGGTGCTGGATACCTTGTTAGCAGCGTCCAGATTAAATGATGATGCGGCATTAGCTTTGACAACAAAGGCCCGGTAATACGTAATATTTGAATTGCTGCTCGGTTGTGTGAATTGGATCTCCATATCCCTGCCATCACCATAATCGCTGACATCTGCAATACGTAGACTTGTAACAGGTTGTACGGCATTACGCGCATTACCCAGTTTTATATTCTGAGAAGAAGACGCTAATGTGTTTCTATAGTTATTGTTGCTGTTACCTACAGTAAGTACATAAATTCGATATGTTTCATTCTCGTTCAGCAGATCTCCGTTAACGTCTCGTGTTTGAGCATTGAGCGTCAACTTCGGATTGGTTCCGTTCGGATTAATTGAAGTATAATTTGCCGAAGGTACTGCAGCAGCAGTGGATTCCTTAAAGCTGCTCGTATCCTGAGTTTTCACAAGCATAATCCGATAAGCAGATACGTTTCTCTCTGAGGATGCACGTGTGAAGCTGACGGTCAGATCACGTCCATCTCCGTTGTTTCCAGATACTGAACCATAGACATTCCAAGCGGAAGGTTGATAGTCGTCAATTGGCGTTTCAGGTGTAGGCGTAGAGTTAGACATTGTTTTAATATCTACACGCTGATAACGTGAATTCCAGTAGACTTTTTCCCCAAATGCTTCACTCACAAAACGGATCGGAACCATAGTGTTGCCTTTGATTGTACTCGCTGGCACATCCAGCTTATTCAGTTTTCCGTTGATATACGCATTCTTGGAACCAAGTGTTAATGTAACTTTCTGGTCACCACGGGTTGCAGTAATCACTTTCGTCTTATTGCTGTATTTTACATTAGCATCCAGTCCTTCAAAAATAGAACGAAGTGGAACGAGTACACGTCCTCCCTTCATTACAGGTGCTTGATTAGATGGCAGCACCTCATCGTCAATATAAATGCTGATTCTTGCTGCAGCGTCCATGACAGACGTTGGTAGTGAAGACATGAGCATGGCTGATACAGCCAGTGCCGACATCACCTTTTTCACTTGAAATCCTCCCGCTTTCCTCATCAACCTATCCCCAATCTTCCATTATTATTTCTCACATTTTGATTAGCTGTACCAGTCAATAATTCCTGTATTTTCCGGTGCATATTTTAGACGTTCACACTAGAGAAAAAGTTTCCAGTTATCCGAGAATTTTTTTTATAAATAAATTACGATAGACCAAGCTGATAAAAGTTAAAAAAAAACAGAAGAATTTGTCACTATTCCGCAACTAATTCCTGTGCCATTTGTTTTACTCTTGAAGGAATAGCGAAACAAGCTTAATCCTCACCTAATACCCAGAGTTACAGGAGGTTCATACCCATGACCACATCGTTGGATTCTTCTAAAAATAAAGGCATTCGTGCTCTTCTAGCAGCTACAGCCATTGCCATGTTGTTACAAACATCGCTATCCACAGTCAGCGGTATTGCTTCTGCCGCTCCTGCACCAAACGCCAAAGTGACTTCGGCCAGTTCAACCGCAATATACGAATCATTCCAAACCAAGCTATATCAGAAGAATGGACTGCCCGGTGCAGACCGTTATCTGGAATCTCATATTAGCCAGGTTACTCGCTATCACGCTACGTTGATGGTGTTACAGCTAGAGAACGTCCGTAACAAGGCTCTGACCGCCATGACTGACCGTATGCTCGTGCCCAATGTACAGGACCAGATGTTGAAAATCTACAAATCGAAAGATAGCTTCACCCAACTAATGTCACGCACGAAAGACAAGAATCTGCGTTCACTGTTGCAACAGGCCAGAGACAGCGGATATCGCATGGTTATGTTGGAGGGGGCCTTGTATCCTATCATGAATTATTCCGATTTTGATAAATATACTTCTTACGTGAACGAGGATATCAAACAGTACATCCGCATCATGGCTGTGGAAACAAATATCATCGCTGCTGAAGATGGAGCACTGATGATTGGATATCAGGAAATTCTGAACCGTGCCTTGAATCAGGAGACGTTCTTGAATGATTATCCGAAGTCTAACCGGACACGGCAGGTTCAGAACCTGCTGAATAACTATACCCTGTACACCTTTTATGGCCTGAACAATACACCTCTGTTCGATTATGAGACGAATACAATGGTTGCTGCGGCCCAAAAAGGTTACAAAGCTGTCTTACAACGTCATAACAATTCCGAGCATAATGACAGTGATCTTTTGAAAAAACTGGGGACGTTTATGGATGTCGTGGCCGATTCCAAGTTTGAAAAAACAGAAGCCGTCGAAAAATGGTTAGAACAGCATGTACCGGTAACTAAATACTCCAACCCATAACGCGAGTACATGTGAACACGCTTGAACCCCGGGATCATATATTCCATATGAAAATCAAAAAGACGAAGCATCCCCTTTCGGGAATTGCTCCGTCTTTATCGTATTTTTATGGTTGTTTAGACCGATGTTCTGGGCCCAAATTTCACTTTATTCGCGTTTAGCTACAAATCTGAGATCGATTTGATCATATGATAATACTCATGTCCTCCGATGAGAAGGACGTCATCCTGAATGTAGCCTTGACGTTCATAGAGACGTCTTGCACGCTCATTGTCCTGTTCCACGATCAGGGCAGTGCGTGTATGTCCAAGTCTGCGGGCATGCTGCTCAAAAGCAGCCATCAGTGCACGGCCGATGCCTCGCCCCTGAAAGCTTTCACTTACCGAGAGAGTATCCAGATAATACTCCCCGGGACGGGTTTCTTTTACCAACACATATCTCTCATCCTGATCACGTCCGGGCCGATCTATAATCGGCTGATCCAGTTGATCCGCATCATCTCCCGCATACGCCACCAGCATTCCGGCAATCTGTTCATCCAGTTCCATGACCATGATGTTCTGGTGACTAATGCGGTTATTCTCCTGGATAACGAAATCTCGCAAAATATCCAGCGTCCGCTCATGATCTGCTTCACCTGCAAGCGAATAGGCAATATCATCAATAGCCTGCACTAATAGCGGGACAATCGAATCTGCATCTTCTGGCCGCGCAGGTCTGATCTGAGGAGCTGGCTGCTGTCGATCTGGCTGTGTGTTTGCTTTCACTTCGGAGCGGCCCTCCTTTTCTCTCTTTTCTCTGTTCTTTTCTATTTCTGTTTCTGTTTCTGTTTCTCTATTCCGATCCTGTATCAGATGAGCATATTGAACAAGTTCATGTTTTTGTTCAGTTCGGTGTACGCGATGCCTTTCCGGTTCATACGTTCAATGAGCGGCTCGTAATCTTCTTTGTACATTAGCTCAATTCCAACGAGAGCAGGTCCATTTTCCTTGTCATGCTTTTTCGTATACTCAAATCTGGCAATATCATCATTCGGTCCAAGCACTTCCTCCAGGAACTCACGCAAAGCTCCTGCACGCTGTGGAAAATTCACCATGAAATAATACTTCAAACCTTCATAAATCAAAGAACGCTCCTTGATCTCCTGCATACGGTCAATATCATTATTACCACCGCTGATCACACAGACAACCGTCTTGCCTGCAATCTGCTCCTTGTATTGCTCCAGTGCAGCGACAGCCAGTGAACCGGCAGGCTCAACAACGATGGCATTTTCGTTATACAACTCTAGGATGGTCGTGCAGGCTTTGCCTTCTGGAACCTTCACAATGTCATCCAAAAGGTTGCTACAGATGTTATAGGTCAGATCCCCAACTCGTTTCACCGCCGCACCATCTACGAATTTATCAATGTTCTCCAGCGTAACCACTTGTTTGCGGAACATCGCTTCACTCATGGAAGCTGCTCCAAGCGGCTCAACGCCGATGATGCGTGTCTCCGGACTCACCGTTTTCATATAAGTTCCCACACCAGCTGCAAGACCGCCACCACCGATGGTTACAAATACATAATCCGCATTCTCGTCAAGACTTTCCATAATCTCCATAGCGACTGTCCCGTTACCTGCAACAATCTTGGGCTGGTCAAACGGATGAATGAACGTCATCCCGTGTTCATCACAAGCACGCATTGCTTCAGCATATGCATCATCATACGTATCTCCGATCAGGACCACTTCCACGTTACTCCCACCAAAACGCCGTACTTGTTTCACCTTCTGATTAGGCGTTGTGCTAGGCATGAAGATTTTGCCATGAATCCCAAGTGCATTACAACTGAATGCAACACCTTGTGCATGATTACCTGCACTGGCACAGACGATTCCTTTCTCCATCTCTTCCGGACTCAAGCTGCGAATCATATTGTAAGCACCACGAATTTTGAAGGAACGAACGACTTGCAAGTCTTCCCGCTTCAGATACACGTTACAATTATATTTACCTGATAATACAGCATCACGCTGCAATGGGGTTCTTACGATGACTTCACGCAGCACATGGTGTGCACGCACGATATCTTCCATACTGACGCTGACCTGTCCGGAACCTTCGTTTTCTTGTCCGGTCCCAGTCTCAGTTGTTTCTTGATCCATTGGTTTCAACTGTCTCACACTCCACTTATTTGTTCTATATAGTCACACACTGCTATTCTTTTTATTGTATCACTTTTGGTCTGTCCTTGCGTCTGATTCAGCATATGACACTGCTCCCAGTACACTGTATATTTTACCAAACAATGTCCCGGCTCTTATGCTTTCTTCTTGTCCCATATCATTCGCAAAATCTCATCAATAATGATCTCAGGATCTGTGAACATGACCAAATGTCCCGAATGTGGCGCCTCCACCCATCTCGCATTGGACAGCTTGCTCACCGTCTGTTGATGGGCTACAACGATGGCGGGTCTGATCTTGCGTTCCCCCTTGCCCGGCCGGGTACCTGAGACGATACTGACTTCGAGATCATCCAATCTCGGAGGCTGTTCTCGTAGCCTTTTCATATCTTGCACGAAATCCTTGGTCTCCGCCGCTACGGTTTGGGCAGCTTGTACCGTATAATCCTCACGAAGATGATCTGCAGCAACATCAGCAGGCTGAGTAAGGAACTCTTTGAAGCCAAGGAACCGATATAGACCCAGACGGGCCAAAAATGGAATGAGTACACCATTCAGCGAAAATCCCCATTTTGCTAACCTGGAAAAATACAACTTTAAATGCTCATCTGACGGATCAACAAGGACAAGCCCTCTCAGACGAGATAGATCTGCTGTCGCAGCCGCACGGACAATCGGCCCTCCCCAGCTGTGTCCCACCAGAATGAATGGACCTGATCCCAGTGCTGCTAACAGCTCATTCAGATCTTCCGCCATCCGAGCCAGCGTTCGCGGCGAAGCATCAACATCACTTCGTCCGGCTCCTGCTCTGTCGTATACAACCGCGCGCGCATACTTCGCAATGACCGGTGCAACCAACCCCCATGATGATCGGGAAACTCCCATCCCTGACTCAAAAACCACGGTATATTCCCCTGTTCCCTTGGACATATAGTGTAGCTTGCGACCATCCCTGGTTTGAATATATGTACTGGAACCAAACGTATGTAAGTCAGAACTATGGCTCATTCTTTTATCCTTCCTCTCTACGAGTCCACACTCTACTTTGCTATTCCCACCTCTAAATGAAAATCATTATCAGTTGTTAATTATACCTTTTTCCTGGCCAAAAAAGAACACCCGATCCATGATCGGATCGGGCTTAATGCTTAGCCTTGCAGCTGCTGGCCACACAATATATAACCTCTCGGCTATGTGCCTACTCTCGGCCAAAGCCTCACTCTATCTAGATCCAAGAATGGACCCCTACTCTCCGATTCACGTTCTGCATCCTCTGATGACTCCGATCCATAGGCCTCTTACGCCCATCACTACTATCCACGGATGCCCTGTTTCTTGTTGTTCATCTGTTCCAATAGATCATTCATGGTTTCCTCCGTCAACGCACCACCGCTGAAAGCTACAAGTGCCCGAAGAGGCATATGCTTCATCATGGCGTTCATCATATCCGCATGTTCGCTCTCGCCAGTCTCATCTCCACCACCGAAGCCGCTAGCTTCCTGGAATTGCTGCAAAGCCTGTTCCAGCAGCTTTTTATTCGCTGGGTCCTTTTGAATATCGCCAAGCGTGCTGTTACGTGTATACGTTGGAATGAATGTAGCCGTGGATTCAACGTTCACCCGAGTCTGCATACGAATATCACGCGAAGAACTGCCTACCTGAATGTCGAATTCACCAGTCTCCACATGCCAATCTTTCATATCCACATTATAATAGGCGAATGAACGTTTATTCAGAGTAAAATGAACCGTTTTGGACTCACCAGCTTCCAGTGACACCTTCGCAAATCCTTTCAACTCCCGATCTGGACGAATCACCGTACTCTCGACATCACTCACATACAACTGTACAATTTCTTTCCCTGCACGTTCTCCGGTGTTGGTGACACGTACTCGCACTTGCAACTCATCCAGATCCGTTATTGATGTACGATCCACCTGCAAATCGCTGTATTCGAATGTTGTATAACTCAAGCCGTAGCCAAATGGGAACAGCGGCTCCAGCTCTTTTTTATCATAATATCGATATCCTACGAAAATACCTTCCCGATAATCCACTCGATCTGCCTCCCCGGGGAAGTTCAGATAGGACGGATTATGACTAAGTTTGGCAGGGAACGTCTCTGCCAATTTGCCAGATGGGTTCACTTCACCATACAGCACATCGGCGATTGCTCCTCCAACGGCCTGTCCACCTAGATAGGCTTCAAGTACAGCTTGAACCTGTGGCAGCCATGGCATCTCTACCGGAGAACCATTGCTTAATACCACCACCACACGAGATTGCACCTTGGCCACTTCTTCAATGAGTCGAATGTGATTTTCCGGTAAACGCAAATGTGTACGGTCGTATCCTTCGGATTCATAACGATCTGGCAGGCCAACGCATACCACAGCTGTATCTGCTGCTTGTGCAACCTGAATGGCCTCCTGCATCAGCGTGTCATCCACATCATCGGCTTCAATCCGATACCCTGGCGCATACGTAATGGTGCCCCCCTTCCCTGCTACGTCAGTCATCTCGTCCACCATATCGTCGACACGTGTCGGATTGATGTGAGAGCTGCCGCCGCCCTGAAAGCGAGGTTTACGCGCAAAGGCTCCGATCACGGCAACGTTGCCCTCCCGGTTCAGCGGAAGCAAGCCATCTTCATTTTTGAGCAATACCATACTCTCAGATGCAACTTTACGTGCCAGTTGATGATGTTCATGCTCGTCGTAAGAAGCTCCTTCTTTCTTATGATCAACCGCTTTGAAAATAAGGTTCAGCACACGCTCCACTGCTTGGTCAAGCTTGTCCAGCGGCAGCTTTCCGCTCTCTACCGCATCGATGATCTTACGTTCACCAATGCCGCCACTCGCTGGCATCTCCAGCTCCAGTCCAGCGGCAAGTGCATCTGCCCGCTCATTCACAGCGCCCCAGTCAGATACCACCAAACCTTCATGACCCCATTCATCCTTCAAAATGTCGGTCAGCAGCCATTCATTTTCACCGGCATACGTGCCGTTCACTTTGTTATAGGAACACATCACCGTCCACGGCTGTGCGTCCTTCACTGCTCCTTCGAAGCTGGCCAAATAAATCTCGCGAAGCGTCCGTTCATCTACCACCGCATCGACCGACATACGTCGTTCTTCCTGATTATTGACTGCAAAGTGTTTGAGTGACGTACCTACGCCTTGACTCTGAACCCCCTGAATATGAGCGGTGGCCATCTGCGTTGATAACAGCGGATCTTCGGAGAAATATTCGAAATTTCGTCCGCCCAGCGGTGAACGTTTGATATTTACCCCTGGCCCAAGCAGAACCGCTACATCCTCAGCCTGACATTCTTCACCCAGAGCCACGCCGACCTGACGTGCCAGTTCGGTATCCCAAGAACTCGCCAGTCCTGCCGCAGAGGGAAAACAGGTTGCAGGCACACTTGCCGTTAATCCCAGATGATCTGCACTACCGTCCTGCTTACGCAATCCGTGCGGCCCATCCGTCACTAATATGGATGGAATGCCGAGTCGTTCCACCCCTTTCAGATGCCAAAAGTCGAGTCCTGAGCACATCCCTGCTTTTTCTTCCAGTGTCATCTGCTGGACCAGTGCTTTGATGTTACGTTCCACATGAACCCCTCCATTTCAGATTGTAGTGTAATCCCACCATCTCAAATGTTTACCCGGTTAATTACGTTTACATAACACTCTCATTCAATTTTGAATGCTCTGATATGGAAATGGCCTACGAGGCTTCCCAAGCCAACTCCAATGATATTCAACTGAACTCCTTACTAAATTCAGCAAAAAACAGCCTGATCTATTGATCAGACTGTTGTGTAATGCCCTAGTAGTTCATTGCATAAATATTGCAAACCTACCGTACTCCGAATAGATGCTCCCTGCTGTTCAAGTTCTTACCTGTAGGAAGCATTCATTGCTTGAAGCGTTCTTTAAGCTTGCGACTTGTACCATGCTGCGGCTGCTTCTGCCTCCGTACGCGTTAGCTGGTGCCCTTGACGTTCCCAATGCATATGCACATCAGCACCCGCACCGCTCAGCAGAGAAGCCAACTCTTCCGTTTCACGTCTTGGCACAATTGGATCATTCTCTCCTGCACCGATGAACACAGGTAGTCCTTTCAGATCAGGAAGGGTCAGTCCGCGCAGCGGAACCATTGGATGGTGTAGAATTGCTCCCTTGAATACCTCTGCCTGATGGAACATCAAGCTTGCCGCAATGTTAGCACCATTAGAGTAACCTAATGCATAGACATTCTTACGGTCGAATCCGTATTCCACCGCAGCAGCATCGATAAAAGCTCCCAGCTCCGTTGTCCGTGCGATCAGATCCTGCTCGTCAAATACACCCTCCGCCAGGCGGCGGAAGAAACGCGGCATACCGTTCTCGGAGACGTTACCCCGCACCCCTAATATTGCTGCACCCGGCGCAATCATCTCTGCCAGCCCAATCAGATCATTCTCCGTACCGCCAGTACCGTGCAGAAGTAGCATCGTCGGTGCATCTGGTTGCGCACCTGCTCTATAGATATGTTTCATTGTAGATGTACTCATAACTTAAACCTCTCCTTTCCATTCGCGAACTTGAATCGGTGGCAATAGTTGTTCGATCTGCGCACGTTGTGGCTCGTACCATTCAGGCAGCATTAATTTCTCACCCATCGTCTCTTGCGGCTCATCACGCGCAAACCCTGGAGGGTCTGTAGCAATCTCGAACAGAATACCGCCTGGCTCCCGGAAATATACCGCATTGAAGTATTGACGGTCAATCACTGGTGTTGGGTTATATCCCGTTTGATCCAACTCTTGTTGAATCTGTTCATGCTCAGTGTAATCTTTGGCACGCCATGCAATATGATGCACTGTTCCTGCACCGCCGATCCCGCGCTGGATGCCCGTCGATTGAATATCGATGATCTGTCCCAGATCACCGCTCGCACGCAGACGGATCAGTCCATTTTCTTCGCTGACCTGCTCCAGACCAAGCTTGCTGACAAGAACGTCCATCGTTTTTTCAGGGACATGACTGTAAAGCACCGCACCGCCAAATCCTTTGATCGCATGCTCCGGAGTTACACCGTTGAAGCTCCACTGGCTAGATTGACCGCCCTCTCGCTCAACCAGTTCAAGGAGTAATCCCCCTTTATCGAAGAAACGAATATATTGTTCACCGAATCTGGTTTTATTTTCATACGGGATATCAAAGGAAGCGAGACGTTCTTTCCAGAATGACATACTGCCTACGGGCACTGCATAGACGGTAACCCCGGTTTGTCCTGAACCAATCACACCTCTTCTTGCATTCTTCTGTGGGAAAAAGGTAATGATCGTACCCGGCGCACCCTGCTCATTGCCGTAGTACAAGTGATATACATCTGGTGCGTCAAAGTTAATCGTCTTCTTCACCAGACGGAGTCCCAGCACCCCTGCGTAAAAATCTACATTTTTCTGGGCATCGTCAACAAAAGCTGTAATATGATGAATTCCTGACGTTCTGAACATAATCTCCACTCCCTTGATTTTTTATTTATGGACTATATCTTGGTTGTAGTAAGCTTCTATTATTTACTAAAGCTCTGTATTTACTGCATTAGTTGCATTAGATACATTAGATACATTAGTTGCATTAACAGAACTATCAATCCATCTTCATTTATCTTTATTTTAAGATTCTTTAATATTATATTAATCCTTTTCTCAAGATTACGCAAGTGTTTTACTTTAAAATTAAGATAATCTCCATGCGCATCTCGACAGTCGGTGCTTCATTCGAGATAAAGTGGACGACACTCCATTAAAAAACAGGTTCCCCACTAGGGGAACCTGTTTCTGACCACACAAGCTATTACATTAGTTTTACATGCAGCTTGATTTTGGCTCTTTTTTATACCAGCTTCAATTTCTTTGGTGGGTTCACCAGATCTTTATGCTCGTACTCATCCTTGATATCCCCAACAATTTCTTCAAGGATATCCTCCATTGTCACCATACCAATGGTAGCACCCTCATCGTTTTTGACCGAAGCAATATGCACACGACTTTGTTGCATCTGAACAAGTACATCTTTGATCGGTGAACGTTCCGAGAAGCTCGGCATCGAATGCATAAACGTATTCATACTGAACGTTCTGCCAGCGGCTACACTTGTCAACGTTTGTTTAGTATTAATAAAACCAACAAAGTGATTTGTATCGCCGTTTGCAATAACAGGATACCTCGTATATTCATGCTGGTTAAACACTTCAATAATCTGATCCAGCGGCATTTCCTTATTTATGGTAACGATCTTGTTCCGAGGAATCATGATTTCCTGGAGCAAACGCTCATCAAACGCAAAAATGTTTTTGAGATAATCTAACTCAGTCTGGTTAATCTCACCACTCTCATAACTTTGGGCCATAATCAGCTTCAATTCCTCTTCGGAGTGAACCGTGTCATGCCCGGCTGGCTTAACACCAAATATGCTCAACAATACACGTGCTGCCCCATTCAGCGCATAGATGAACGGGTTCATGATTTTACCAAACCAGTAGAGTGGTGGTGCAAGCATCAGCGTCATCCGCTCTGCATACTGAATCGCAAGTGTCTTAGGTGCAAGCTCACCAATCACGACATGCAGGAACGTGATTACAGCCAGTGCAATACCGTAAGAAAGTACGGTGGACAGGGCCGCAGGAACCTCTAGGCTCTGAAACAATGGATGAAGCATCTTTTCAACAGTCGGTTCACCTAATGCCCCCAACACGAGAGCAGTAATGGTAATGCCCAGTTGACATGCAGACAGATAATAATCCAGATGTTGTGCTACTTTTTTGGCGACCACAGCTTTTTTATTGCCTTCTGAGATCAATTGATCGATGCGGGACATCCGCACTTTCAAAATAGCGAATTCAGCTCCTACAAAAAACGCGGTCAAACCGATAAATACAGCTACTAAAAACAAATTTAAGGCTATTATTCCGTCCAATGATTTCCCTCAGGATGAGGGATTCACCTCCATTAAGTTTAGAAATATACTTACATAGCTTCTTTCAAGTTAGGGTTATGCCAAATCGCTTGCAGGTTCCTCAACCTCAGGGCCATTGACACGCTCAAGCAACACCTGCTTGATGTGATAATTCTCAGCATCCACAACGGTCCAGACATAGTCACCGTGTTCAACCGTATCTCCTTTTTCTACACCGACACCCTTCTGGTACTGAATCCATCCGGCAACGGTATCCATCTCTTCATTACCCTCGAATACAATCCCGAATTGCCGCTCCAGCTCATCCAGAAGTACACGTCCGTTAATCAGGTACTGGTTTTCTCCGGTCTCCTGAATGTCTGCCACTTCATCTGCATCGAATTCATCCCGGATCTCACCAACCAGCTCTTCCAAAATATCCTCCATCGTTATGATCCCTGAAGTACCGCCATACTCATCGACGACTACAGCCATATGCACCCGTTCTTGCTGCATTTTAATCATCGCATCCTGAATCGGCGTCACTTCAGATACAAACGGGATTTCACGCACGAAATCACTTAATTGTCGTGCCCGCGTGGCGACCATATCCGGCAGAATCTTCTTCACATTTACAACACCGATAATACGATCTTTGTCCCCGTCTTCAATCACGGGATACCTTGAATAGTTATGCTCATCGAAAATAGGAATGATATCATCATAAGTCATATCCTCATTAAGCGTGATTAGTTCGGTACGTGGAACCATGATGTCTTTGGCGTCACGTTCATCGAACACAAACACATTTTCCAGATACGAAAGTTTGGTTTGATTACTCTCATCGCCTTCATAACTCTGGTTCATAATAATTTTAATCTCGTCCTCGGAATAAGCTTGATCATGTCCGGCTGGTTTAACACCGAATCCACGCAGGATTACACGAGATGTACCGTTAAGCGCCCAAATAAATGGGGACATAACTTTACCAAACCAGTACAGCGGTGGCGAGAGTAATAACGTCAGTTTTTCCGAGAACTGAATCGCCAGCGTTTTAGGTGCCATCTCACCAACAACGACATGCAAAAACGTAACGAGAATAAAAGCTATCGCATAAGAAGCAATGGCCGTGGCAGAGGCAGGTACGTCCAAATAGCTGAACAACGGATACAACAATCTCTCTACAGTCGGTTTACCTAGTGCTCCGAGTCCCAGAGCCGTAACCGTAATACCAAGCTGACAGGCAGACAGATAATAGTCCAGATCCGATACAACCTTTTTGGCAAGAACAGCCTTCTTATTGCCTTCGGCAACCAGTTGATCCACCCTTGATGTACGAATTTTAACAACAGCAAACTCTGATGCGACAAAAAAAGCAGTCGCTACGATCAAGATGATAAGCAATGCGATATTTAATATGGTAATTATGTCCAAAGACTTCCCCGATTCTCAGGGATTCACCTCCAAAGATAGTTACAGCGTACTTCGTTAACGTTAATGCCGTTAACCTCTCATGTGCTGTTTTAGTTGTCAGATGCCATGGGCAATTGGTGCTTAGAAACGTATATAAAAAAATCAATTTTTGATCACTTCTGTATAAGTCGCACAATGACCTTGTAAATCTAAAAACAGGAATACAAGATGAAGTCAATGACGTGCAGAAACGATTTTAATCAAAACGGGCTTCCCCTTTTGGTGTCTACTGTTTCTTAATCAACTCCACCTAGATTCTCCATTTGGACAATTTACAATATCGCCTACCCAATAGATATCCACCTCCCAACGTAACGATTCCTGTTTCCGAAAAGTATATCATGTTTGCAACCCAACCATCCAGTTGCACGTTATGGTTTGGAACAAGCTTACAGTATAGTATTCACAGATTAATCTATATGTATGTTATGCTTTGGCATGCTAACGAGCGTATTGTGTCTGTAACAGCTTTGAGATCGTATGCTTGCACTTTACTTTATTTTCACTATAACTATAACTATAACTATAACTTTAGCTTTTAATCTTAGTGTTAAACTTCGGACTATTACTCCTGATAATTTACTGATTTACTACCCGTTCCGTTTGGATATAAAACAGTTTCATTGGCTTTCGTTCAAGCCTGCTCAGACTTTACAAATGCAAGAATACAACTTTTTTCAAGGGATATATGTAATACGTAGCAAAGAGCCCGCAGGATGCAAATACCTTTCGGTATCCCATCTTACGGGCTGTTTAGCTGTTTAGCTGTTTAAGTTAAGAAAAAACTGATGCTCGGCAATTATACCAAAGCTTTGGCTGCAATGTCGGAGCGCTGATGTTTGCCTTCGAATTGAATCCGCTCTGCCTCAGCATATGCCTTGGCTCTGGCTTCTGCAATATCTGTGCCGAGACCAACAACGCCAAGAATACGCCCGCCGTTCGTTACCCAGTCTCCAGCTTCATTCCGTGCTGTTCCTGCATGGAATACAACAGCCTCTTCAACTTGATCCAGTCCCTCGATCACAACACCTTTGGCGTACGGGCCCGGGTATCCACCTGAAGCTAGCACGACACATACAGCAGCTTCGTCGCTCCATTCAATCTCCAGATCAGCCAATTTCCCATGAACGGTTGCCCAGAAAATCTCAAGCAGGTCACTCTTCAGACGCGGTAACACTACTTGTGTTTCTGGATCTCCAAATCGAGCGTTGAACTCAATCGTTTTAGGTTTGCCATCCGGGGATATCATCAAACCTGCGAACAATACACCGCGGAACGGACGTCCTTCGGATACCATTGCTTTCGCCGTTGGCTTGATAATCGTCTCTACCGCTTCATCAATAATGGATGCCGGAATATGTGGAAGCGGAGAGTATGTACCCATTCCACCTGTGTTAGGCCCCTGATCATTATCGAAGACCGGTTTATGATCTTGCGCAGCAGCCATGGGGCGAACCGTCTCGCCATCAACAAAGGCCAGAATCGACATTTCCTGTCCGGCGAGGAATTCTTCAATAATCACTTTAGCTCCAGCTTCGCCAAACACCTTATCGACCATAATATTGCGAAGAGCCTGGTTCGCTTCTTCACGGGAGTAAGCGACGGTAACCCCTTTACCTGCTGCGAGTCCGTCCGCTTTAATGACTACAGGAATCACTTGTTTATCCAGATATGCCTGAGCCTGCTCGTAGTTATCGAACTTCTCATACGCAGCTGTAGGGATGTTGTATTTGTGTAACAGATCCTTCATAAATGTTTTGCTTCCCTCAATCTCGGCTGCGTTGCGACGTGGGCCGAAGACAGGCAGGCCTGTCGAGTCAAATGCATCCACGATGCCGTCTGCGAGCGGATCATCCGGTCCGATGACGACGAAGTCTACTTTTAGTTCAACAGCCAATGCTTTAAGCTTGTCGAATTCATGCACCGCAATCGGGTGACACTCTGCGAGTTGTGCAATACCCGCATTCCCTGGTGCGCAATGAATCTTGCCTGCCTTTGGACTTTTCGCCAGTGCCCAGATAATGGCATGTTCGCGGCCACCGCCGCCGACTACCAATATATCCATTCGTCTGATCCCCTCTACACAAAATTTTCTGAATTTTCAATATGGAAACACATGAATTGCTTCTTTTCCTGAAAAAAGGAGTGTCCCATTCGTCATGAGCATGACAGGTGACACTCCTTATTTACACTTGCCGTTGTAGATGAGAGAGCATTTGAATTTCATATGTTTCCGCTCATTCTATGACTCTCTAACCTGCTCAACACTTGTTCTAGTGTTTAAAATGACGAACGCCAGTAAATACCATAGCAATGCCGTATTCATTAGCTACTTTGATGGATTCTTCGTCTTTGATAGAACCACCTGGTTGAATAACTGCTGTAATGCCGGCTTTTGCTGCCAGTTCAAGAGTATCGCCCATTGGGAAGAACGCATCGGAAGCGAGAACTGCGCCTTTGGCCTGCTCACCAGCTTGCTCGATTGCAATTTTAGCAGCACCGACACGGTTCATTTGTCCCGCACCAACGCCTACTGTCATATCATTCGCAGCAAGTACGATAGCATTGGATTTCACATGTTTAACCACTTTCCAACCAAACAATAGCTGTTTCAACTCTTCTTCGGAAGGTGCACGATCTGTCACGACGTTAAGCTCGCTTGCTTCAATGGAGTGTACGTCCGATTGTTGTACAATCATGCCGCCGTCAATAGACGTCACCACGAACTGGCTTTCACGGTTGCGAGCTGCACTCAGTTCACCTGTTTTGAGCAATCGAATGTTTTTCTTTTTCGTCAGGATCTCCAGTGCTTCTTGGGTAAAATCAGGTGCGAGTACGATTTCCAAGAAAATCTCACTCAGTTTGTTCGCAGTATCACTGTCAATGATACGGTTCGCTGCCACAATCCCACCAAAAATGGATGTTGGGTCAGCAGCGTAAGCTTTGCCGTATGCCTCATAGATGCTTTCACCGATCCCCACGCCGCAAGGGTTCATGTGTTTTACGGCTACGACTGCAGGCTCTTCGAATTCTTTGACAATCTGCAAGGCTGCGTTCGCATCGTTAATGTTGTTGTAAGACAGCTCTTTTCCGTGCAATTGCTCGGCAGTCGTCAGTGTGTCCTGCGCAGCCAGCGGTTTACGGTAGAATGCCGCCTGTTGGTGCGGATTTTCGCCGTAACGCAAATCCTGGAGCTTTTCATAAGTAACGGTCAGGCGCTCTGGTAACGGATCACCATTGATGTTGGACAGGTAATCGGAGATGAGCGCATCGTAAGCCGCAGTATGGCGGAACACTTTTGCCGCAAGCCGTTTGCGTGTTTCCAGCGTCGTATCTCCGCTAGTGCGTACTTCCTCCAGCACTTGGCTGTAGTCAGCAGCATCCACAACTACGCTAACAAAGGCATGGTTTTTAGCTGCAGAACGAAGCATGGTTGGACCGCCGATATCAATGTTCTCGATGGCATCTTCATAGGCTACATCCGGTTTAGCGATGGTTTCCTGGAAAGGATACAAGTTAACAACAACCAGATCGATGTAGCCCAAACCAAGCTCCTGCATTTGGCGTGTATGCTCTTCGTTATCACGAACAGCGAGCAAGCCGCTGTGAACTGCCGGATGCAATGTTTTGACACGTCCGTCCATAATTTCCGGAAATCCAGTTACGTCTGAGATTCCGATGACAGGGATGCCTTCCTTCGACAACAAGCTGCTTGTACCTCCTGTCGAAATGATCTCCACACCCATTTGCGACAGCTCGCGGCAAAAGTCCACGATGCCTGTTTTATCCGATACGCTGACCAGCGCTCTTTTGATACTCACAATATGCTCCTCCTTTTTTTGTCCCATAAGCTTCGCGTTTCCTGACGAAACACAGATGATTTATTTCCCGAGAAATATCACAAAATGCGTACCAAGTTTCGACTTCTGTTATATAAGTTGAACCTTGTGTTTACACTAGACACTCTGATGAAAGAACAACCTTACAATCGCTGTTATCCCCAGATTTTTTGGATTCCCTTTTCTCAAGGGAAAAATCCGGTGATAAAGGCGAAACCTATGCTTCCGATGTAGCTTTCTTTCAGAAAGCTTTTAGCTTCGCTTTTCCAGGTTTTTTCTATCCTCTACGTTAACCTGTAAAAAGAGGGCAACTTATATCAAACCGGTTTGTTAACGGTGACGTGGCGTCCGTCTAACTGGACCAAGCCTTGTGCGAACCAGGATACGACTTCAGGGTAAAGCTGCTGTTCAGCTGCGTGAATGGCTTTGCTGATCGTTTCTACTGTATCCCCTGGCATCACTGGAACCGGATGCTGGGCAATAATTGGTCCGGTATCCATTCCACCATCCACAAAATGCACTGTCACACCTGTTACTTTCACTCCATAATCAAGTGCTTGTCCAATGGCATCCTTGCCTGCAAACGCCGGCAGTAGCGATGGATGAATATTAATCAGTCGACCTGCATAACGATCTACCATAACCGAGGTCAGTAATCTCATATAACCTGCCAGCACAACCAGATCAATCTGTTTTGATTCCAGCACCTCGATAATCTCTGCTTCATAAGCTTCACGTGAAGCATATGACTTAGGCGTAAACAGATGGCAGTCTATACCTGCCTCCTGTGCTCGCTGCACAACGCGTGCAGCAGGTTTATCACAGACAAGCAATTCCACCGAAGCATCCAAGGCACCATTCCGTGCTGCATCGACCAAAGACTGGAAGTTACTTCCTTCCCCTGAGGCAAATACAGCAATATGGTAGTTTGTCATTAAACATCCGCTCCTGTGAAGGTTACTCTCGCATCTCCTTCAGTTACACGGCCAATGATGTACGCTTCTTCTCCAGACGCCTTCAATTGTTCCAAGGTTTTCTCTGCATCCGCTTCGCTCACAACTAATACAAGCCCGACGCCCATATTAAACGTAGTGAACATATCACGATTCGAAACATTGCCTTTTTGTTGTAACAAGTTGAAGATTGGCAGAATCGGCCATGAGCCATAATCAATATCCACGTTCACGTTGCTTGGCAGCATACGCGGGATATTTTCTATAAATCCACCGCCTGTAATGTGAGCCATGCCTTTGACATTGACATTTCCTAACAAGGACAACAGTGGTTTTACATAAATTTTCGTAGGCTCCAGCAATGTATCTCCCAGTTTGCCGCCAAGCTCTGCCACTTCAGAATGCAGATCCAAACCTGCCTCTTCAAGCAGTAATCTGCGCACCAGAGAAAAACCGTTACTGTGCACACCGCTGGAAGCCAGACCGATCACTGTATCTCCAGGTGCAATAGTTGTGCCGTTAATAATCTTTGCTTTGTCTACGATACCAACAGTGAAACCCGCGATATCATACTCCCCTTCACTGTACATACCCGGCATCTCAGCTGTTTCACCGCCGATCAGCGCGCAGCCGGACTGATGACAGCCTTCTGCAATCCCGGCAACAATCGCTTCAATCTTCTCCGGGATGACCTTATCACATGCGAGGTAGTCCAGGAAGAAAAGCGGCTCTGCCCCTTGCACAACGATGTCATTCACACACATCGCTACCGCGTCGATACCGATTGTGTCATGACGATCCATGGCAAATGCAATTTTTAGCTTGGTTCCAACACCATCTGTACCGGAGACCAGTACCGGCTCATCATATTTATCTTTGTTCAATCCGAACAGAGCACCGAATCCACCCAGATCGGTCATGACTTCCGGACGGAAGGTACGTTTAACGTGTTTTTTCATCCGTTCAACCGCTTCATTCCCTGCCGCGATATCCACGCCGGCCTTTTTATATGCTTCGGACACAACCCTCACACCCTTCGTATCTTGTATAAATCGAGCTGAACATATTTACACCGCACACTCCGATGACAGAATAACCTGGAGAGTAGCGGTTATCCCCAGATTTTTTGATTCCCTTTTTTCAAAGGGAAAATCAGGTGATAAAGGCGAACGCCTATGCTTCCGATGTAGCTTTCTTTCAGAAAGCTTTTAGCTTCGCTTCTACAGGTTTTTTCTGTCCTTCCCGTTTATGTGTATATGAAAAGTCTAACTCATTTATTGCTACTCATCTCTAACAGATGAATCTGTACCAATTCAAAACCAGCTACGCCCATTGTAATGTACTGACTGTACTCTTCTGGTGGAACCATTCGAATGAATTCGTCACCGTTGTATACCCCACCGGCGCACTGGAATATTTGAAGTTCCTTCTTCTCAGGAGTCAGCGGGATGTTACCGATGATTTGCCATGTTCCGTCCTTCAGCAATTGGGGCGATGTGAAGATCACATTGCTCTTACGTTTACCGTAAGAATAGACAAGGAATTCGCTATCTTCCAAACTTACGGTTTCGTCACGCTGAATGCTCATCACGCCGAACGAAAATGCTTTTTTGAAGCGATCTCTCAGTGCACATACAATCTGACACACAGCAAACCGTCCATCATGCATCGGAATAAGAAAAATATCGCCTTCATTATAGCTTTTTCTTGCTATAAGTCTGACCTCCTAACAGCTGCATCCGAATTTCTCTTCACCGTTGAAGTCGAGTCGAGTCGGATAATCATTATCAAAACATGCCAGACATAGTCCGCCCTTGTAGTCGTCCTGATTATCTCCTTGAATCGAGGCAATCAGTCCATCCGGGCTAAGGAAAGCCAGTGAGTCCGCATTAATCTCACGACAAATCTCTTCAACCGACAAGGCAGATGCAATGAGTTCACGGCTATCCGGTGTATCAATGCCATAGAAACAAGGATTCTTGAATGGCGGCGAAGTAATCCGCACATGGACTTCCGTTGCACCTGCATCACGTAACATATTAACGATTCGGCGGGATGTTGTACCTCGTACAATCGAGTCATCAATCATGACAACACGTTTCCCCTCCACGACGCGGCGCACTGCGCTAAGCTTCATCTTCACGCCCTGTTCACGCAGCTCCTGACTTGGCTGGATAAACGTGCGTCCGGTGTATTTATTTTTGATCATACCCATCTCATACGGAATGCCTGTCTGTTCAGCGTATCCAATGGCCGCCGAGATGCTGGAATCAGGTACCCCCGTAACCAGGTCCGCATCCACAAACGACTCGATCGCCATCCGGCTACCCATCCGTTTACGAGCAGCATGTTGATTTGAACCGTTCATGTCACTATCGGGACGAGCAAAATAAATATATTCCATCGCACAGAGCGCCTTGCGATGCTTATGATTGTCAAATCGATCTTCATGCAGTCCGTCTGCATCGAGCACAAGCAGCTCACCCGGCTCAATATCACGAATCAGCTCTGCGCCAATGGTTTCGAGTGCACAAGTCTCTGACGCGAACAAATAGGCATCCCCGAGCTTGCCCATCGTCAGCGGACGAAGTCCATGCGGATCCGAAGCAACCAGCATCTTGTCGTTCGTCATAATCAAAAATGCGTATCCCCCAACAATCCGCTGGAACGCGTCTTTAGCCGCCTCCACAAGTCCTTTGGGAGAACGTGCAATCAAGTGAGCGATAACCTCCGTATCACTTGTTGTCTGAAAAATAGAACCGCTCTGCTCCAGCTCACGCCGAATTGTTGGTGCATTAACGATGTTTCCGTTCGTTGCAACGGCCAAGTCACCGTCCCGATATTTGAATACCAGTGGCTGTGCATTGGTTAGTTTGCTATCTCCGCTCGTGGAATAACGCACGTGACCAATAGAGATATCGCCAGTAAGTGTCTGCATCAAGTCTTTGGTAAAGACCTCTTTCACCAATCCCATCCCTCGGTGATAGTTAAATTGCGTACCGTCACTCACACACATGCCTGCACTTTCTTCCCCGCGATGCTGAAGTGCATGGAGACCATAATAGGAAAGGGAAGCTGCATCAGGGTGTCGATACACCCCGAATACGCCGCATTCTTCCTTTAATTTATCGAGTCCTTCCTTGCCAGAACCTTCGTTATAATAATCGCCTGTCCACAACGGTTCCGTCATCAGTTCATGAGACATGGAATCGCATCCTCCCAGACCTTTGCCAAACCTCCTACAGGTTCGCTTATGGCTGAAGTTCCGTTCAATTCAATGGTCAGGTTACTTCCCTCAACACGTCCAATCACAGCTACAGGCACACCCCGTTCACGCACAAAAGCTTCCAGCTTACCTGCTTGCTCAGGCGAAGCCGACAGCAAAATACGGGATTGGCTCTCACTGAACAGAGCATGGTCTGCACGTAGTGTAGTCTCTACATTCACCTGTGCACCCACGTTACCGCTGATGCAAGACTCTGCCAGCGCAACCGCCAAACCACCTTCGGACAAGTCATGTGCCGAGCGAACAAGACCGGATTGGATCGCTTCCAGCACAGTGCTGAGCAATGCCTTCTCTGTGTTCAGGTCCAGCTCAGGCGGACGGCCTTCGGTCACGCCGTGAACGGCGTATTGCAGCTCGCTACCGCCGAGTTCTGCTTTGGTTTCACCGAGGAGCATGATCACATCACCTTCGGACTTGAAAGCTTGTGTCGTGATATGATCTGTATCATGAACGAGACCTACCATACCGACTACTGGTGTTGGATAGATGGAGCCCTTGGCGTTTTCATTGTACAAACTTACGTTACCACCGATGACTGGTGTATCCAGCACACGGCAAGCTTCTGCCATACCGTCCACTGCTTTTTCCATTTGCCAGAAAATTTCCGGCTTCTCGGGGTTACCAAAGTTCAGGTTGTCCGTGATCGCCAGTGGCTCTGCACCGGAACATACGATATTACGCGCTGCTTCACTCACAGCAATTCGTCCGCCCACCTCAGGATCAAGGTATACATAACGGCCATTACAGTCCGTAGTCATCGCAAGACCTTTGCGTGTTCCGCGAATCGTTACCACTGCTGCATCCGAGCCTGGACGCACCGCTGTACTTGTACGTACCATGTAATCGTATTGATCATATACCCATTTTTTGCTCGCTACGGTTGGAGAAGACAATACTTGTTTCAATGCACCGCCAAGATCTGACACTTCGTCATAACGAAGCGTGTCGACGGAAGCACTTTGCTCATAATACGCTGGCACTGAGGATGGTTTGTCATATATCGGGCACTCATCAACGAGTGCTTTCACCGGCATATCACCGACAACTTCACCGTGGTGGATCAGTTTCAGACGACCATCATCCGTCACTTTACCGACTTTGGCACAGATCACACCCCAACGTTCGAAGATTTCCAACGCTTGCGCCTCATCCTTCGGTTCAATAACAAACAACATCCGCTCCTGAGACTCGGAAAGCATCATCTCGTACGGTGTCATACCCTCTTCACGCTGAGGCACCTGATCCAGATAGAGTTCCAGACCATTACCAGCCTTACTTGCCATCTCTGCACTGGAACATGTCAGACCTGCTGCACCCATATCCTGAATGCCAAGCACGATACCCGTGTCGATCAATTCCAGACAGGATTCCATCACGAGTTTCTCCATGAACGGGTCACCGACCTGAACCGCCGTACGCTGGGACTCGGATTCTTCTGTAAGCTCAACGGATGCAAACGTTGCACCGTGAATACCGTCACGACCTGTTGGTGGTCCCACATAATACACCGGGTTACCTACGCCTTTGGCTACACCGCGCTGGATTTTGTCATGATCGATGAGACCCACACACATCGCGTTAACGAGCGGATTACCTTCATAGCTCTCATCAAACATCACTTCACCTGCGACAGTTGGAATGCCGATACAGTTACCGTATCCCGCAATACCTGCCACAACGTGCTCGAACAAATATTTTACACGCTCGCTCTCCAGCTTACCGAAACGAAGAGAGTTCAGCAGCGCTACCGGTCTAGCACCCATAGAGAAAATGTCACGGATAATGCCGCCCACACCTGTTGCCGCACCTTGATAAGGTTCTACCGCGGAAGGGTGGTTATGGCTTTCAATTTTGAAAACAACAGCCTGGTTATCTCCGATATCTACGATTCCGGCACCTTCACCCGGACCCATTAGAACACGCGGGCCACTTGTCGGGAAACGGCGCAAGAGCGGCTTGGAGTTTTTGTATGCGCAGTGCTCAGACCACATGACGCTGAATACACCGATTTCTGTGTAGTTAGGCTTGCGACCCATGAACTCACAGATCAGCTCATACTCGCTGTCAGACACGCCCATCTGTGCGTAAAGTTTATGTTCTGCGACCTGTTCTGCTGTTGGCTCCTTAGCGGATAGCTGCTGCGTCATGCCGATCCCTCCATGCTTTCAAAATTGATGTAAACATTCGTTTGCCGTCTTCCGAACCGAACAGTGAATCTACTGCACGCTCCGGGTGTGGCATCATGCCCACGACATTACCTGCTTCGTTACAGATTCCCGCGATATCACCCAGGGAACCATTAGGGTTACTACCATATGTGAAAACAATCTGGTTGTTTGCTTGCAAACTTGCGAGTGTTTCTTCGTCACAGTAATAGTTGCCTTCACCGTGAGCAATCGGAATGACAATCTCTTCGCCCGGTGCATAGTCACGCGTAAATGGCGTGTCCGCGTTAGCCACTTTCAATACCGTGTCATGGCAGCGGAATTTCAGGGACGTATTGCGAATCAATGCTCCAGGGAGCAGACCTGCTTCCGTCAGGATTTGGAACCCGTTACAGATACCAAGGACATATTTGCCTTGCTCTGCCGCCTTAGCTACTTCGTTCATTACTGGTGCGAAACGGGAAATCGCTCCGCAGCGCAGATAGTCTCCATACGAGAAACCACCAGGAACCAGAATACAATCATATGCTGATAGATCTGTTGCCGTATGCCATACATAATCTACTTCTTGTCCAATCGCATCTTCCACCGCTTTGTAACAGTCGATGTCGCAGTTGGAGCCAGGGAACACAAGAACTGCAAATTTCATGAGATTAACCCTCCAATTCGTAGCGGTAATCTTCAACAACGGTGTTAGCGAGTAGCTTCTCACACATTACTTTCAATCGTTTCTCCGCTTCCGCACGATCTGTTGTATCCAGATTGAGTTCCATGACTTTACCAATCCGTACACTTTCCACTTCGTTGAATCCCATAGAATGCAGAGCTCCTTGAACGGCTACGCCTTGTGGGTCGAGTACGCTTTGTTTAATAGTGACATATACGGTTGCTTTAATCATGATTCAAAGTTCCTCCTCAGTAATGAACGGGATAAATGCTTTATGCTGTTAAAAATATAGGGTAGCCTTGGGGCTCGGGCTCCGGGGTGGATTGTTCCTCCGGCCGCTTCTTGTTCCCAGGTTTCTCTGATTCGTTTTGGCCCGCAACACGGTCAAAACCCGGGAACAAAGGCGGACGCTTCGCTCCTTCTCGAACAATTCCACCCCTACGCCCTGATCCTGCGGCACAAATTTTAAATGGCCTAAACCCTTTGCGTTGCACGGCGGGTAATAAAAGCGTGTTGCCTTGGGGCTCGGGCTCCGGGTGGATTGTTCCTCCGGCCGCTTCTTGTTCCCAGGTTTCTCTGATTCGTTTTGGCCCGCAACACGGTCAAAACCCGGGAACAAAGGCGGACGCTTCGCTCCTTCTCGAACAATTCCACCCCTACGCCCTGATCCTGCCGCACAAATTTTAAATGGCCTAAACCCTTTGCGTTGCAGGGCTGATAACGGTAAAACCTAAACCTATCCTTAGCTACCTGCATGCGTCGACAGATCTTCAAGTTACTTGAGTAACATCGACTTTAATCCTTGTAATCTTTCCAGGCTTCAAACTTGCAGAAGCCTGTGCCTTAATTGCCTCATCCACCAGTTTGAACACTGGCGGAGGGAAAGATTTGAGCTGGAGAAGCGAAGCGTTCGCCTTTGCAACCGGAATGTGTCCTTTTGAAAAAAGGATTCCAATCCAAACATTCCGGGGGCAACAGCGATCGAAGGCCAAACTTTCCAGAAGCTCGCGCTCAAACATCTCTCACTCAAACTTTCCAGTAGCTCGCGCTCAAACGTCATCCATTTATTATTTGGTCAAACGATTATAGATATCGACATACCGAGCAGTGGTTGCTTCTACAACCTCTTGCGGAAGCGGATCCGGCTTGCTGTTCTTGTCCCAATCGGTGCCTGCAAGATAGGTACGGACAGGCTCTTTATCCATGCTGTCGATCTCAATGTCGAGTGCATAGTTTTCTTTTGCCCAGAAGCGAGAGGCATCCGGGGTGAAGATTTCATCAATTAGGATCACTTTGCCGTCTACGATCCCAAATTCGAATTTACAATCTGCCAAAATGATACCGCGTTGATCGCAGTAATCACGAGCAAACTCATACAGGCGCAGGCTTTTCTTCTGAAGTTCAATCGCAAGGGCATCTCCGACAAGCTCCTTCATACGCTCCATCGAAATATCCTCGTCATGACCCACATCATTTTTGGCTGCTGGTGTGAAGATCGGCACTTCAAGTTTGGCGTTTTTGCGTAAGCCCTCTGGCAATGTAATGCCGTTCACTTCCCCGGTTGTCTCATACTGTCTCCAGCCACCTCCGGTGATGTAACCGCGCACCACACATTCGATATCAATGCGTTCTGCTTTGCGAGTAACCATGATACGGTTCTTGAGCAATTCAGGATCGGTGATTAGATCACCTAGCTGATTAACATCGGTATGCACGACATGATTGTCCATCATGCTACCTGTCAGTTCAAACCAGAAGCTGCTGAGTTGATTGAGCACATTGCCTTTCTCCGGAACCGCTGGGTCGAGCACATAATCAAACGCTGAGATGCGATCCGTTACCACGATAAGATAATGTTCACCCAGATCATATAGCTCGCGTACTTTTCCTTTGTATAACAGAGGCACTTTAACAAGTTCTGCCGCTGTGGACAGTGCCATGGGTTCACCTTCTTTCAGGAGATGTAAGGCTAAGAACGAATCCTGATGGTGCTGACTCCACTCCGATGACAGAACAATCTTTCGATCGCTGTTATCCCCAGACTTTTTTAATCCACTTTTCCAAAGTGAAAATCCGGGGATAAAGGCGCAGCCTATGCTTCCGATGAAGCTTTCTTTCAGAAAGCTTGTAGCTTCGCTTCTTCAGAGTATTTCCGTCCTCTACGTTCTCTGCTAGCCCATCATTCGTTTCTCTAGCCTAATAAGGGATATATATTAGTCGTTCAAGCCGAGTTTTTTGAAAATGGTATCAACGTGTTTGAGGTGCCAGGATGGGTTGAAGGCATCTGCAATTTCCTCTTCACTCAGCACCGCCGTAATTTCAGGTGTGGACTTCACGATGTCCTGGAACTGACGTTGTTCTTCCCAAGCTTGCATCGCACGCGGTTGAACGGTATCGTACGCTTGCTCACGGCTGAAGCCTTTGTCGATCAGCTTGGTCATGACACGACCGGAGAACGGCACGCCGAAGGTACGTTCCATGTTGCGTTTCATGTTTTCCGGGAATACAGTCAAGTTCTTCACAATGTTACCGAAACGGTTCAGCATGTAGTTCAGCAACATCGTAGCATCCGGCAGGATTACACGTTCTACGGAAGAGTGCGAGATGTCGCGCTCATGCCACAGGGTTACGTTCTCGTAGGCGGATACCATGTGTCCGCGAATGACGCGGGACAGACCAGAGATGTTCTCACTGCCAATCGGATTACGTTTGTGCGGCATTGCAGAAGATCCTTTTTGACCTTTAGCAAAAGCTTCTTCTACTTCACGGAACTCACTCTTCTGGAGTGCACGTACTTCTGTAGCGAACTTGTCCAGAGACGTAGCAATCAGGGCCAACGTTGCCATGTACTCCGCGTGACGGTCACGTTGTAGCGTTTGGGTAGAGATTGGCGCCGGCTTGGTGCCCAGCTTCTTGCAGACAAACTCCTCAACGAATGGATCAATATTTGCGTATGTTCCAACAGCACCGGAGATTTTACCGTACTGTACACCGTCTGCCGCGTGGCGGAAACGCTCCAGGTTACGTTTCATCTCTTCATGCCACAGTGCCATTTTCAATCCGAATGTGGTTGGCTCCGCATGTACGCCGTGTGTACGTCCCATCATTGGTGTATGCTGGTAAGTCAGCGCTTTTTCACGCAAAATTTCAATAAAATTAATGATATCTTTTTCCAAAATCTCGTTCGCTTGACGTAGTACATAACCCAGCGCCGTATCAACGACGTCTGTGGAAGTCAGGCCGTAATGTACCCATTTGCGCTCCGCTCCAAGGCTCTCGGATACGGTACGTGTGAATGCGATAACGTCGTGACGTGTTTCTTGTTCAATCTCATAGATCCGGTCGATATCAAACGTAGCGTTCTGGCGAAGCAATGCTGCGTCTTCCTTCGGAATGACTCCAAGTTCAGCCCAAGCCTCACATGCACAGATTTCAACTTCCAGCCAAGATTTGAACTTGTTCTCTTCTGTCCAGATGGCTCTCATTTCGGGTCTGCTATAACGTTCTATCATGAATTTGTACGCCTCCATAGATTAGTTTGTTCAATCCATTGTAATCCTTCTTCGACGTCCTGACAGAGCAAATTCACATGCCCCATCTTCCGTCCTGTCTTCGCTTCGCTCTTGCCATATATATGAAGTCTAGGGATAACACCCAGTTCCATCGCCTCTTCATCAGGTTGCCCTGTTCTTGCGATGATCCCTTCCAGATGTTCACCAAGCACATTGACCATCACAACGGGACTTAACAATGTTGTATCTCCTAATGGCAATCCACAGATCGCTCGAATGTGCTGTTCAAACTGTGATGTTGCGCAGGCTTCCATCGTGTAGTGTCCGGAATTGTGAGGCCTTGGAGCCAGCTCATTCACATACAATCTTCCGTCAGCAGCTACAAACAGTTCCACTGCTAATAGACCAACAGCTTCCATCGATTCTGCAACCGCCGCTGCCAGCTTCTGTGCTTCAAGCTGAATGTCCGTAGCCACTCGCGCAGGCACGATCGACGCATGTAAAATGTTGTTCACATGAATGTTCTCCGCAGGCGGGAACGTTTTGATCTCCCCATTCGTACTGCGGGCAACAATGACCGAGATCTCGCATTCAAACTTGATAAATTGCTCCAGTACCAGCTCTGCTCCTGTTGCTGCAAGTTCCTCATATGCCGCTTTAGCTTCCGCTGCCACACGAATCACACGTTGTCCTTTGCCATCGTATCCACCAGTCACCGTTTTCAGCACACATGGTACGCCCAGTTCACTTACCGCAGCGTTCATTGTATCCAGACTGGTAATCTCCCGGTATGGAGCTACTCGGACACCAGCAGCCTCAATTGCACGTTTCTCACGCAGGCGATGCTGGGTTGTGTACAAAAGGGTACTACCTTGCGGTACGGATGATTCACGTTCAAGTAAAGCTGCAACTTCTGCATCCACATTCTCGAATTCATAGGTGATGACATCACATTGTCGTGCGAGTTCTCTTGCTGCCTGCACATCATCATATCCAGCCTCAATCTGCTTCGCGATTTGACCGCAAGGTGAATCCGGGGTTGGATCAAGGGTGACAAATCGATATCCCATGGCCGTTCCAGCCAGCGTCATCATACGTCCGAGCTGTCCGCCGCCGAGAATTCCGATGGTTGTTTGTCCAGGCAGCAACACAGGCTGGCCTTGTCCTGCTCCTCTATCCTGTCTAGTTGCCTCATTACTCATAGCTCATCACTGCTTTCCAATACTTCTTGTTTAATCCGTTCTCTGCGGGCTTCGGAGCGGCGCTGCACCTCCGGGTCAAATGCACCAATGATCTGTGCCGCGAGCAAGCCTGCATTCGTCGCGCCAGCTTTGCCAATTGCAACCGTAGCGACCGGAATGCCGCCAGGCATCTGCACAATGGACAGCAAGGAATCGAGACCGTTCAATGCTTTGGATTGAACCGGAACACCGATGACCGGAAGCATCGTTTTGGATGCCACCATACCTGGAAGATGGGCCGCTCCGCCTGCACCAGCGATAATGACCTTGAATCCACGGTCAATCGCCTGTTCTGCATATTCAAACATCAAGTCCGGTGTACGATGTGCAGAGACGACTTTTTTTTCATAACCAATCTCCAGCTCGTCCAACACCTCGCACGCATGTTTCATCGTTTCCCA
Organism: Paenibacillus sp. JJ-100; assembly: GCF_948329825.1. GTDB lineage: Bacteria > Bacillota > Bacilli > Paenibacillales > Paenibacillaceae > Paenibacillus. The sequence goes on along the minus strand of NZ_CAOJCM010000010.1, from coordinate 6,071 downwards.
ATCTGACTTGCTGCCCATAATTACAGCGACTTGCACTGACATGAATACATCCCACTCCCGTCTGAGCATTTTAGATAAATTTGCATAATAAAAAACAAAAAAGTCCGTTACCCGCGAAAACATCACATTTTCTCCGGACACCGGACTCCAAGAAATACGTATCCCCATATTTGGGCATGCCAAACGGGGTGCTGTCCGCCTCGATCAATGCGAGTCTCAGCCGTATCTCCTCGTAGTCCGGAAATTTACGGTTCCCGGGTAGATACTTCCGGGCCCTATTCCCGGCGTTATACGAGCAAATATCTATTCAATACCTCTTTATTACTATGTTCCACATTTCTATCGCTTTCGTTCCTACTCGACCTTATTTATACCTGATCGACACATCTAACATTCTAACAACCCCCTACAGCGAATGTCAACTTAAAGACGAACATTTAAACTATTGACAAATCTATTGTTCGGGAATAAAGTCGATGCAAATGAATAAAAACCCATTTCTTTCGAACAATCAGGCCCCGCTACACAAAAATAAAAAAGCCGGACCTCTTCAATCTCTCGAAGACACCGGCTTAGTATTAGGGGGTGAACACCCCCTTTTATTTCACAACCAATACAGGAACACGAGCGTGCTGTACCACATTATGGCTGACACTACCCAGTACGAATTCACGGATTCCACCAAGCCCGCGAGAGCCAATTACAATGATATCGGAATCGTTCTCTTTGGCATAATCCAACAGCACTTCAGCTGGAGCCCCTTGAATCAGATCGACATTTGCCTCAACACTCGCAGCTTGAATGCGTTCTTTGGCTTCATCGGTCGTTTGTACAGCCAGGTTGTAGTAATCATTGTTGAGGGAAGTAGGCAGCGGTGCCAGACCCTCTCCGATAAATACGCGCGGGAAATCAAATGCATGAATGACATCCAGCACAGCCCCTGGAGATGCCTTGGCAAGCTCAATTGCACGATCCAGCGCTTTGTTCGAAGCCTTCGATCCATCATAAGCCACTAAGATTTTGGAAAATAACATATAAATCCCGTCCCTTCCTTATATATGTAGAATCCGAAGCAGGCTTCGGTCTGACATCTTAATCTTTACAGGTCAATCCTGTACAGAGTCTGGAATCATGTAACTTCTTAAACCTTCACAGGTTAGGATGAATCATTTTTTCATTAAGAAAGAATTTGCATACAAACTCTTAGGAATTATTGTAAAAAGTAACCGTACATTACGGCATTCAGAAATACGAGAAGTGGAATACCTATGGCAAAGCTGGGATGTTTCGTTTTATGTCTTTTCCGATACATCGCAATCCAGACCCCCAGCGCACCGCCGATGAATGCCAACAAAAATAGCGTCCGTTCTGGCGTTCGATCCCGCCGCTGCCGCGCTCGTCTCTTGTCATCTGACATAACAAGATAGGCTACAACGTTGATAAAAATAAACCATACTATAAGTCCGGTCTTCATATGTGTTTAGCGGTCCCCCTGTCCCGGGACATCTCCCTGCCTCCATTATAATCTGAAGTCAGGCAGATGATCAACGCGGGAAGAGAACCGCTGTATTTTACGTATAACTAAATTGTCTAACCGTTTCTGCTAATTCTACGATTCCTGTTTTGGAATGCCGTTCAGGCTCGGCACTCGTTTGGCCGCTTTCTCTGGGGTTACTGCAATGTTTTCTTCTCGAATGCTGTCTTTGTTCTGCTGGTTATTTCGCTTTTCCGGTTTGTTATGTGGCATCTGACGCTCACCTCCTCCGTTTACGTTGCCTGAAAACCAAGCATCTTATACGAAGGAGGCTTCTGTATTCGGACACGGATTTGTATTCCCTATCACGGCTCCAAACGGCAAACACCTCCGGATCGAGGATATAAAATCAGCAGTCACGAAGTGTGCAACAGCTCATTCCTATTTTCCTTGTTTCTCCATAGCCGCTTTCAGCAAGTCTCCCAGATTGGAGCCAATGGACTCTTGTTTTGCATATTGTTTAACCAGTTTTTGCTGCTCACGTTTGTTCACATGCTGCTTACCTTTATCCAGCGTTTCAGTGATTCCACAAGGTAGACATTGCACATATAGTCCTGCTTTGCCTTCTTTCATCTCCATCTTTTTGTGGCACTGGGCGCAACGCCGATTCGACATTCGTTTCTCATTGGAGCGGCGGTAACCACAGTCCTCCGTAGGACATACGAGGAACTTCCCGCGTTTCCCCTTTTTCTCAAGCAATCTTGCATTACAATCCGGGCAATGACTGTTGGACACATTATGCGGCTTGTACTCGGCTTTACTGCTTTTAACGGTAGATACAAGTTCCTTCGCCATAGAACGAATGCCATCCAGGAACGGGCCAGGCTTCCCCTGTCCACGCGCTATGCGCTCCAGTTCAGCTTCCCAGCGAGCCGTAAGCTCCGGTGTACGCAGCTGTGGTGCAGCTAGCTCAATGAGTTGTTTGCCTTTACCCGTTGGATGCAGGCTGTTACCTTGACGATCGATTGTATCCGAGCTGACCAGCTTCTCAATAATATCCGCACGTGTTGCTGGGGTGCCAAGCCCGTGCTTCTCCATCTGGGAGAGCAGAGCCGCTTCCGTGTACCGCTTCGGCGGCATGGTTCGTCCACTCTTGATGTGACAACGCTGAAGCGTGACCGACTGACCTTGCTGCAAATCTGGCAACAGTGCACGCTCATGATCCCCAGAATCATCCGAACGGTCATCGTCATCATCGGTGTAATCACCGCCATATACTTCGCGCCAGCCACTGTCCTTGACTGTAGTACCTTTTACATGGAAAGAATCCTTCCCTACCTGTACCGTAACGGCAACGGAATCGTACCTGGCCGCCGGATAGAACAGACTGATGAAACGGCGCACAATGAGATCATACAGCTTACGCTCCTCTGGGCTTAACTGATTCAAGAGCACCGTCTGCTCCGTTGGAATAATGGCATGGTGATCTGTTACTTTGCTGTCATCCACAATACGTTTCGTGATGTTCAGGTTCTTACGCAGCAATGGACGCGCAAGCGATGCATATGGCCCAACAGCCACACTTTCCAAGCGTTCTTTCAGCGTCCCTGTCATGTCCGATGTCAGATAACGACTATCTGTACGCGGATAGGTCACCAGCTTGTGCTGTTCATATAGACGTTGCAGCACATTGGAAGTCTGTTTGGCGGAAAATCCGTGTTTACGGTTCGCATCCCGCTGCAGCTCGGTCAAGTCGTAAGCCAACGGATGTGGCTCGACCTTCTCGCTTTTTTTCACCTGGGCAATCGTTCCTTTGCGCCCTTCCACCCGTTCTTTCAATTGCTGCATGTCTTGTTTGTCAAAAAGCCTAGAATCCCCACCGGTTGCACGCCATACAGCTTGAAAATCTCCGAAATCTCCGGTTAACGTCTCATACTCTTGTGAACGAAAACCGTTAATTTCATTTTCCCGATCCATAATCATACCCAAGGTTGGGGTCTGTACACGCCCTGCTGACAATTGCGCATTGAAACGTACGGTTAGCGCACGTGTCACATTAAGACCGATCATCCAGTCTGCTTCTGCGCGGCAGCGTGCGGATTCATAGAGACGGTCGAACTGACTCCCGGGCTTCAGCGAGGCAAATCCATCTTTAATCGCTTTATCGGTCTGAGATGAAATCCACAGCCGTTTGAATGTTTTTTTCCACTGTGCCATCTGCATAATCCATCTTGCCAGCAGTTCCCCCTCACGTGCCGCATCTGTTGCAATGACCAGCTCACCCACATCCTGACGTTTCATCAGTTGCTGTACGGCTTTGTACTGGTGATTCGTTTCTCTAAGCACTTTCAGTTTGGTTCGCTCCGGTAAAATAGGCAAATCCTCAAGATTCCAGGTCGCGTACTTTTTGTCGTAATCTTCTGGTTCAGCCAATCCGACTAAATGACCCAGTGCCCAGGTGACGATATATTTCGGACCTTCCATATAGCTTTTATGTTTATCACGCGCACCCATAACCCGGGCAATCTCCCGAGCTACCGATGGCTTCTCTGCGAGTACCAATGTCTTCACTTCGTATCTCCCTTTCTTTCAGAACACTAAGGATCTGCGAATCTATTTGTCTATTATAACATTTCAACCAGGAACATGTTTTTGACCTCCCTTCGGTATTCCACTGCTTCTATTTCAGGTGTCGCCAGGCTCATGAAAGGATAAACCACCACCACGCACCCCATTTAACCCCTTGAAAGGTTACTGCCATTAATAAAAAAATGGATTGAAATCATCCTTACATTTATGTAGTAATCGGATGTAACATAAAAAGTACACCCAACCCCAATATAGGGATGGGTGTACTTTTATATTCAGTGTGAGTAATGAACAATCTTCTTATTTCGATCTCAGGTGCTACCGATATTTCAGATGATGACGGGCTAATGGGCTAACTCCCTTTAGATTAGGACTTGTTCGATTCTGAAATTCCCCATCGGAGGATCAGACCCGAGTATGTCAGTCCACCGCCAAAGCCAAACAACGCAACATTCTGTCCATATTTTAATTTTCCTTCATCTACTGCAATCTGAAGTGCAAGCGGGATTGAGGCTGCTGATGTATTTCCCCGATATTCCATACTCGTGAATGTACGTTCCAGTGGAATTGGACCTCGCTCACACACCGCTTCAATCATACGCATATTGGCGCTGTGTGGCACAAACCAGTCAATCTGCTCGGGTGACATGTCAGCTCTAGTAATAAGCTCAGCTAATTGTTCTGGAACCATACGCACTGCCCACTTGTAGACCTCTCTGCCGTTCTGAACTAATTTCCCCTCCACATTCAAAGGCTGTCCATTCATCTCCGTAGAAAGTCCACTTTTGTATAAGTGCATGCCACCTTCTCCTTGGGTTCCAGATACGATCGACTTAAAGTCTCCCTCACCCGAAGCACGCTCTACCAAAAAGGCACCCGCTCCATCTCCAAACAATACGCAAGTGGTGCGATCTGTATAATCCGTTATTTTGGATAACGTCTCTGCCCCGATGACCAGCACCTTTCGATACATCCCACTGGTCACCAAACTGTCCGCGAGCTGCATCCCGTATGTGAAGCCAGCACAAGCTGCATTCAGATCGAGCACACCAGTGTGCGGGATGCCCAGATTAGCCTGAAGGCGTGAAGCCGAACTTGGAAAGGAATACTCAGGTGTACTTGTTGCAAAAAGAATCATATCAACATCGGTGATATCCACCTCGTAACGACGCATCATATCTTCTACGGCTTTTGTAGCCAGATCAGATACATACTCATGCTCTGCTGCAATGCGACGTTCTCTCATGCCTGTCCGTTGTACAATCCATTCATCGCTTGTATCAACCATCTTCTCTAAATCTGCATTACTCAAAATTTGTTCAGGCACATACGTACCCATCGCTGTTATTGCTGCCTTCGATTGATGATTCATCACAGAGATCACCTCGTTTCTTTTTTTTTCATTATAGCACTTAGTACTAGTACTTGGTACTAATTTTTTTATTTATCCAAGATAACTTCCCATCTACTTGTTAGTATAACTATATTTAAATCTTTACACTCCTCTCCTCGATCAAGGAAACTGCAAACGCACCGTCTATGGAGATACAACAAAAAAACAGCTCATATTTTAATGAGCTGCCTTGATCAAGTAAATTTATTTAAAACAAATAAAAACCACCACCGAATTTCATCGGCAGTGGTTCTTTGCTTGGCGGCTTCCTACTCTCCCAGGACCCTGCGGTCCAAGTACCATCGGCGCTAGAGGGCTTAACGGTCGTGTTCGGGATGGGTACGTGTGGAACCCCTCCGCCATCGCCACCAAACGGGCATTTGTTGTGCAAATGCGTTCGCCTTCCCATTCTCCAAGTGGAACAATGGTTCAGCATATACTCAGAGTGTTGTTCTCTGAAAACTAGATTCGAAACGAAACTCACGCGCTTAGAACTGCTATTGGATAAGCCCTCGACCGATTAGTACTGGTCAGCTCCATGCATTGCTGCACTTCCACCCCCAGCCTATCTACCTCGTCGTCTTCAAGGGGTCTTACATACTGGGAAATCTCATC
>NZ_CAOJCM010000009.1 GCF_948329825.1 Paenibacillus sp. JJ-100 | reverse complement strand
CCCCCCATCTCCACTCCCTTTCTCCCCTCTTTTTATTTTACTTTCTCAGACGTGTCACATTTCAGGTCTCTCCTTCGTCATACTATATGTTAGGAGGGGAATCACTTGGAAGAACCAATCCAACAGATTATCACGGATGTGTTGCAAGGCAATAAAGAGAAGTATGCCTTGATCGTCGTCCGTTGCGAAAAATTTATTTTCAACTACTGTTACCACATGCTAGGTGATTATGGCGAAGCAGAAGATTGCAGTCAGGAGGTGTTTCTGAAAGCATATCGCGGACTGCATACGTATCAACCTGACGCGCCTTTTGAAGCGTGGCTGTATCGTATCGCCTATAATCAATCCATTGATGTGATTCGCAAGCGTAGGGTCACGAAGCTGCTACCTTTTTTGTACAAAAATGAACGGGATAACAATCACGTGGATCAAGCGATTGACCACAAATATTACAACCCGGCCGTGTTACACGCTCTCGCTGCACTCTCCGCAGAAGAACGAAGCTTGTTGATTTTACGCTGTGTTGAGGACAAAAGTTACAACGATATCAGTCTCATTCTTAATCAGAATGCCGCCTATCTGCGCAAAAAGTTCCAACGAGCTGCCACTAAATTCAGAAAGAACTATGTTAGCCAAGAAGTAAAACCGAAAGAGTCAAAGCGATCCCAAACACGACCTGATACTACCTTTTCAAAAAGTTGAACCACTATTATACATACCACTACGCGCTTAGTGTTCGTGACGCTGTTACCCCCAAGAAGAACATTTTATTCTATTGGTGTCACAAATCAACTTCAAGTTCCGTTATACCCATACGTAGGGAGGAAGGAATCGCATTGTATCGTACGCTGAGTCAGGAGGGAAAAACCATTGGATGAACAGGAGACCAGGCAATCGCTAAAATCGAAATTTCAGAGAGTCGAACCCATAGACACGACCTTGCAACATCGGATTATGAGCCAGATTAATCTTGAAGAGAACCCCCATACGAAGGAGAGATGGTTTATGAAATACAAAGTTAGTCTACTACTCACATTAGGTTTATTGTTAACCGCATCAACTGGATTTGCTGCCGTGAAATATCAATCACTTACCAACGACAATGGAGATGTACTTTTTCAGGAGCGGCCCATGACTCATGTTACTAATTCAAATCGGACTGAAGATGACGATAAAAGAATTAGTCTCATGAATCACATCTGGGTGAATGAGATTAAGCCAGGAGAAGCGGCAATCATCTACATCGTGCCTAACAATCCGAATCAGGAGCTCTATCTCAAGGCTAATTCACATATTGTTAAAGACTTTTCCACCCTGCAAAAGATGGTTAAAATTCCTGGTAAAACTTTAGCTAAACAGATTCCCGGCAAAGGAAAAGAAAAATTTACGTTCCAAAAGGCAAGCGTGCACATGGAGCACGGAATGGATCTGTACAAACTCTCCGAGACGGAAAAAGCAGACATTGCTAACAAGCTCCTTCTGGAGGCTCAGGCTTCAGGTAAAGACTATGCCTTAATGCCGGTTCCTTTTACAGACGAGTTCTGGCTCACCACACTGACTTATACTAATGGCAAAAATAAAATATCTCTGGACATTCTGAATAGTCAAGACACGGGCACAGTCACTGCTTCATATGATGAAAACATAAAGGCCACCAGTCGGAAGATCAACATTAACGGGCAGGATGTCATCCAGCGGACTTTAGGTGGTGGGACATCTGAATTTATATGGGTCTATGAAGATCCAAAAACCAAATTTGCCTATCACTACGTTCTGAGAGCTGCTCAGGGTAACGTATCCAATGAAGAGTTAATGCGCATTGTTAAAACGATGATTCCTGCTGTGAAGAAGTAGTATTCCTGGATAAAAGGTATAAGCCAAAAAAGCTTATCTGTTTCGCCAAGACGAAGCTAGATAAGCTTTTATTGGTTGGTTTGGTGTTTAGGTTAGTTCCATTTTAAGAAGCGATATACATTCCTCTCGCAAGATGTGTGATCTGGTTTCAGCGTTTATATAGTCTCACTTACTCAATTTGGTTCCGCTCGTTCGAAATACGTATGAAACCGGTACAGACATATATCCCGTGTCCAGTTATGTAACACTGCTCGTTCCTCTGAATTCTACACTTCCACATTCAGTGAAAACACGCCATCTTCGAACCGTGTCATCCCCCGTCCTGAGCGCCATGAATGGAAAGTTCGATGAGCCGACAATAAGCATGCGTTCTCCTTGTTCATGATCGCTTAATCTAGATTTATATAAAATAGTTATTTAAAGAGATCAAATCTACTCTGGTGAATTATTCATCAATCTTGCAGATAACTCGTTTACAACTTCCACCGTTCGTTGAAGAATCTTTTCGATGTTGTTCCACACCAATGACTGATCATGTGAGCAATCTTCTATAGATGATAGATGTTGCATCGTGCCGATGAATAACGCCATATCCAATCCCGCTGTGGTGTCTGTATGGACCAGAGGCAGGATTTCATTCATGGTGAGTTCCTTGGGCGGGTGAACTGATTGATACTTATTGATATATAATGCCTTAATCATGGAGGTTAAAGCCCATTCACAGAGAATCAGACAAGCCATGAACTGATTATGATCACGCATGATCACAGCAAGTTTGATGTGATACTGAGCAAGCTGATGATATTCGAATACATCTTTGTTCCCATAAAATAATTTATCATTTACAAATTCATCATTCTGCCGATTCTTGAAGGAGTAAGCATGATTCAAGTTAATCAACTCCTCAATATATAGTTTAGAATCCATACTCCCCTCAACACTCTGTATGTTTTTTTAACTTTCGGGCAAGATATAAACAAAATATTACTACATAGTAGTTTTAATTACAAATTACTTATTATCTATTGGTTAATTTGCAATGAGTCTTTCTCTACACTTCTAATTAAGAGAGGTGTTCATATGTCAGAACTTTTAGAATTAGTAGGGGCAAGAATAAGAGACTTAAGAAAATCTAAAAATCTATCTCAAGAGGCCTTAGCTGAGAACGCGGGTTTTAATCCCAGTTACATTGGTTTCATTGAACGAGCAGAACGCAATATATCATTGAAAAATCTCGAAAAAATTGCTGCTGCTTTAGATGTTGGTGTATATGAATTGTTTACATACGTAAAGGAGCGCGAAGAGCTATCGGACGATGATATAAATATTACAAAGATCATTTCTCTTTTAAGAACCCATGAACCTAAACATATTCTAATGGCGCTTAATATCATTACTGAGATCTTCGAAACTTATGATAAAAACTAGAATAACGAGGAACATACCGTTCTAAACAACCGGGATGTCACCTCGTTTTTTCATTATTTATTCATCTCTTATTCACGTAATTACGTACTTTCTTTACTTTATTATGTAATTTAGCATTGAACATTTGTTCGTCTTACGATAAAATCAATATACATTCTACGATATTACGTACGTAAAATAGGGGGATGTTTATGAACTTTAATTATAGTTTTCCTGCAATTCGCGGAATTCAAGCAGGAAGAGAATTTTATACAGTAATGTGTCCACTAAAATTAATACCTAGAATATTCCTTTTTGACGAGGAAGAAATTCCTGCCGACCACCGTGCACAACGATTGATGAATAAATCAAGAATTCCCGATATCACGAATTATATTCTTGAGAATCCCAAGGATTATATTTTTTCTTCATTAACTGCATCGGTCAACGGTGAATTGATTTTTCATCCACAATCGGAAGAATTAAGGGACCTTGGTTATTTGAATATATCTTTAGATTCACAGTTTCTGATTAATGATGGCCAACACAGACGTGCAGCAATTGAAGAAGCCCTTAAAATTTCTCCTGAACTTGGTGACGAAACGATATCAGTAGTTTTCTTTCATGACCTTGGACTTTTGCGCTCTCAGCAAATGTTTTCGGATTTGAATCGTCATGCAGTGAACACCACATCTTCAATTGGAATTCTATATGATCATCGTGATCAATTATCTTTAATCACCAAAAGTTTAATAAATGAAATTCCTTTATTAGAACGATATACGGATCGTGAAAAAGTATCTCTGTCCAAAAACTCTCCTAAATTGTTTGCTTTGAATCATATCTTCAATACAATCTGTAGACTATTAGGCAAGCGCAAAGGTCAGATGATCTCAGAACCTGAGAAAAAATTTGTGTCTGAGTATTGGGCCCTTCTTTCTGTTTCTATAACGGAATGGCAAGATGTACTCAATAAGCGGACCTCGCCAAGAGATCTTCGAATTGGTTCCGTTGTAGCTCATGGTGTATTCCTCGAAGCAATTGGTATAGTAGGCCACTATCTTTATCGATATCATGCAGATGAATGGGAAATCTATGTAAAAAAACTGTCTGAGATTGACTGGAGTCGCGATAATAAAGAGGATTGGTTAGGTCGCGCTTATGGGCAAACGGGGCGCATTAACAAGACAAATGAAACCATTCAATTAACTGCTAATCTCATAAAATTTAAACTAGGGCTTCCCTTAACAGAAGTTGAGCAGAAGATTGAAAATAAAATAAAAGAAGGTACATCTACTGATGTTTAATATATTTGATACTGGAAACAAGTTCGCCGAAGCCAAAGAACTAGTCAAAGAAGTCTATTTAGCGGATGAAAGACCATGGGTCGTAGGTTTCAGTGGAGGAAAAGACTCTACGGCAGTTGTACAGTTAGTCTTTCAAGCGTTATCCGAGCTAGAGCCTTCTCTTTTGAAGAAAAAAGTATACGTCATTTCATCAGATACCCAAGTAGAAACTCCTTTAATTATAGATAAAATTACGCGAACTCTTGGGCGTATACAAGATCAAGCCCTCGTTATGGGTTTACCTATTGAAACACAAAAGGTTCGTCCAAAGGTTGAGCAAACGTTTTGGGCCTCCATCATTGGTAAAGGTTATCCTACTCCTCGCCAAAAATTCAGATGGTGTACGGATCGTCTGAAAATTGAGCCAGCAAACCGTTTCATTCTAGATAAAGTTGATCAGTTTGGCGAAGTTGTGATGTTATTAGGAGTTCGAGACTCCGAAAGCTCTACAAGAGCAGGGGTTATGCAATCCCATACCATAGAAGGTTCCAATTTAATGCGTCACTCTACACTTCGTAATGCGTTTGTCTTTGCTCCGATCCGCTCATTTTCTCTCGATGACGTTTGGGAATTTTTGTTGCAATATGAATCACCATGGGGCGACGATAATAATGAGTTGCTTCAACTTTATCAAGATTCAAGCAGTGAATGTCCACTCGTAGTAGACAAGGAAGTAAAAGAAAGTGCGGGATCTTGTGGGAATAGCCGTTTTGGTTGTTGGACATGTACGGTTGTTAGTGAAGATAAAGCGCTGAGCGGATTTATTAATAACGGTGTGGATTGGCTACGTCCATTATATGATTTCAGAAGTTTCCTTGTTCAAATTCGGGAAGATCGTACGAAAAGACAAAAACATCGTATGAATGGTGAAGTCTATTTGACAACTAATTTAGGCGGTATAGACCCTAATGATTTGAATCATCCGAGAATCTACAAATCTGAAATGAAGCAATATATTGAAGAAAATAAAATTGACTTGGCTTCTGTTGAGGAATTGGATATTTTGATCGTTGACGATGAGAATCCAGATGCTCCTCCTAAGCGTTTTGGCGTTGGTCCTTTCACAATAAAAGCTCGTGAAGAAATTCTAAGAAAACTGTTACAAACTCAAGAAGAAATTCGCCAAATACATGATCCTAATGTTGAACTGATCACATTTGAAGAACTTAAGGCAATTCGCAAATATTGGCATGACGACCTACAGTGGGAAGATCGACTGCCTCTTATCGTGGAAGAAGAAACAGGTGTAATTTATGATTGGCATCAAAATGATCGTCCTATTTTCAAAGAAGATCAGGTCACCGATCTAGAATCTCTTTGTCAAGAAGAAGGGGTTAACCTTAATCTTCTTAAAGAACTAATCTCTGTAGAGAAAGAATATTCAGGAGTCAAAGTAAGAAGAGGATTATTCCAGGCATTTGACAAAACACTTAGACAAGACTTCTTACATTTATAAAGGTGGATTAATAACCAATGCACATTCAAAAACTGACTCTCCGAAACATAGGTGCTTACCACGGGGACCTCAATAAATTTGATTTTCGCACCACAGCTAACCGTAATGTAATACTACTCGGTGGTAAAAATGGTGCGGGAAAAACAACAATACTAGAATCGTTACGCATCGTTTTATTTGGCTCCATGGCATATGGCTTTGCTACGGAAAACGAACCCTATTATCGTAAAATTAGAACGCTACTGAATCGCAAAGCAATTAATGAAAATGTAACTGACGGATTCCAAATTACTCTAGACTACAGTTCTACTGAAGATTTCGAATTACACGAATATTCATTAGTAAGAAGTTGGCGTATAAAGGGTGATCGTGTTCGCGAAAGCTTTTCAGTTAAACGTGACAATCAGTTCTTATCTACTCAACAAACTTCCGATTTTCAGAGTCGTTTACGTGAAGAAATGCCTCCAAAATTATTTGAACTATGTCTCTTTGATGGTGAGGATATCTCACGTATTGTATCTGAAGAAAAAATTCCTGAATATTTGAAAGAGTCAGGTAAAATTCTTTTTAATCTGGACCTATTCGTAAATTTGGAAAAAGATCTAAACACATATCGAATTCAATATGCTCAGCAAAATGCCAGTGCAGCGGAAGAAGTTGCTCTATATGAAAAACTTGAATTGGAAATTGATGAACTGAAAGTAAAAATTGACGAACATCAACAGCTTTCAGTTCTGCATGAAGAAGAAATTAACAATCTTAATGATGCTATAAAACAAGATAAGAAGGATTTCGAAATTCACGGTGGATTACTTCAAGAAAAAAGACAAGAAATTGTTTCAACAATAAATACGATTGAAAATAGACGCAAATCTAATTCAGAGCATGTAAGGAATTTCATTTTATCTCTTCTCCCTTTTTTCATATCAAGGAAACAACTCAGGCAAGTGGATCATCAGTTGAATGCCGAGAAACAATATGAGTCATACGATTATATCGCAAACTCGCTAGAAGAAAAAAAATTAGCTTCCCTCCTTACTAATGTACTTGGACCGAACAAAGAGATTAATGAACTTGAAGTGTCATCTATATTTAAAGGTGTATTAGATTTAATTAAACCCGATCAAATTGAACTAATTCATCGTGCATCGTTTGAACAGCGTAGCGAGATTCATAATTTAAATAAGCAAATCCAAGCACTTAACGTAACTGATTACGTTAACCGCTTTGATGAAAATGCTATATTGTTAAAGGAATCTCAAGAATTAAGGAATCAGTTAGAAATAAATGATCAGGCCAGCGAATTCAAAGAACTTCTGGAACACATCGAGCTAAAAACAAAACAAGTTGAACAAAACAACATGATAATGGAACAAATCAATTCTGAAATTGAAATCATGTCTGAAAGTTTGCAGGCTAAAACTCTTCTAAAAGAAAAAGTAGAAGAAAAGATCAGAGAATATCACAAATCTGAAAAATCATATGAAATGACTGAGAAATTACTTAAAGTCAGTCAACGTTTCAGAGAACGACAATGGCGTAAAAAGCTTGATGACGTTGCAAATGAAGCCGTACGTATGATCGACGTGCTCTTCCGTAAGAAAGATTTTCTCAAACGAATTCATATTGACCATACTACTTTCGAATTAAAGCTTTATAACCGAATAAATCAAGAAATCTCAAAAGAGCGCCTATCAGCTGGTGAGAAAGAAATGCTGATGTTAACGGTCATACTAGCTATGTTTAGAGTATCGGGATGGAAACTACCATTTGTGTTCGACACTCTCATGGGAAGACTAGACCAAGATCATAAAAAATCACTCATTCAACATTTTATTCCACGTTGTGGAGAACAAGTCCTTATGTTTACAACGGACTCTGAAATCACATCAGAACAGTTTCATGTAATAGAAGAAATTACGGCTCGCTGTTATACGTTAGAATACAATGCCCCTCTCGAGAGCGCAGTTATTGTAAAGAATCGCTACTTCGATATCGTTAGAGAGGCGGAACAGGAACAATGAACTTTACATTAAAAACATCTAAATATACAAAAGAGACTCTTACGCAACTTCATGCTTCAACCGGTATCACTCCCAACATTTTGATCCGGTATGCAGTTGCGCTATCTCTGAGAAATAATGATTCAAGTAATCCAATTGAACCTATTACAAAGGATTTTACAGACGGTCTTGTATTAAATCGGAGCACAGTTACAGGAGAATATGACTACGCCTTTCGTGCAATGGTTACCCAAGCCGCTGGTAAAGAATTAACAGATGAAGAATTCTTTCCTTCTTATTTTAACGCTCACCTGGAACGAGGCATACGCGCCTTGGCTTCAGAGTATAAAAGCGCGGGAAATTACGAAAAATTCATTCGTAATTTGTTAATCTAACGAAAGTAGTGATCCCTATGTTGTATCTGGATAATAGCGCCACAACAAAAATTCATCCTGAGGTTTTGGAAGCAATGCTTCCCTATCTTCAAGAGGAATACGGTAATCCATCCAGTAAGTTTTATTCTTTGGCAGAGAACGCTAAAAAAGCTGTAGCTACAGCCCGTGAACAAGTTGCTCAATTATTAGGATGCGATCCAGACGAGGTTGTATTTACAAGTGGAGCTACTGAAAGCAACAATATGATTATTAAAGGAGTAGCTGATTACTACGGTCATAAAGAAAACTCCTCCAAATATTTGCTAACTTCTGCTGCCGAACACCCGTCTGTTCTCGAAACAGTTCAGTTTTTGGGTGATCGTGGTTTCAACGTAAAGTTCCTTGATGTCGATTCTTTTGCAAGAGTAAATATTCAGGATGTCACCGAAACAGTTACTCAGATCCAGCCTCTTCTCACTTCGTTTATGTGGGGAAATAATGAGATTGGCTCACTGAATCCCATTGATGAACTTTCCGTATTTTACGCAAACAACGGGTTATTCTTCCATACTGACGCAACCCAGGTTATCGGAAAAGTACCTGTCGATTTGCGGAAACATAAAGGAATTCATTTCCTTTCCATGTCAGGACACAAAATGGGCGGCCCCAAAGGTATCGGAGCCGCCATTATACGCAAACAATCAAAAGAAATTTTCACTCGCCTAACGCCCCTCCTTCACGGAGGAGGACAGGAAAACAACTATCGAAGTGGAACTCTGGCTGTACACAATATTGTTGGATTGGGCAAAGCTGCTGAGCTAGCATCACAGAAGCTAGAGGAAAACGTTCAACGTCTAACTCAACTAGAGAATTATCTAGTCAATATACTTAAAAGTAATCTAGGAGACAAGATTACTTTTAATAGTGACGAACAAGATAAAATACCAGGATTAATTAGTCTTCAATTCATCGGTGTAAACAATGAATTGTTGCTGAAAAAATTATCCAGATTCATAGCGCTCTCTTCCGGTTCAGCTTGCAGTTCAAGTAAGCCAAGTCATGTGTTGAATGCCGCTGGTAAAACACTAGAAGAGGTAAGACAGACGATTAGAATCACGTTGAGTTCTAATGTAAGCGAGGCTGAATTAGATATATTTAGGGAAATAAATTAATATGATGTAAAAGCAAACAAAGTCAGGCATATGCCTGACTTTGTTTGCTTTATACTATAAATTTATTATCGCTTCTGAAACACTTCTTCCGTTGCTCATATTTTTCCTAGCAGTACCAAGCAAGATATTACTTTTCTCAGCAAGCATTTGCTTCAAATTCCAAGCACAGTTGAATAAGTACAAATACTTAACATGGCTATGAGCAAGCCTTAGGAACAGATTTTGATGTTTTACTCTAACTCCCAGAACGCCTTATCCCGAATCCAAATTGGCTGTCCTGATCCAGCCTTCACGATACTATAATGTTTCTGTAGGGTTTTAATTCTACTCATTATGTTATCTTCTTCTGACTTACTCTGCGTACTGAATACCATTCGAATTTCTTTAGCGGACATTTCAGATACGTTATGCACAATCCAAGTCAAAATGTAGTTCGCATAGTCATTATCCGAAGTTGAGAAATGGCTCAAGAACTGTGTAGATAAAATCGTTCCTACACCATACTCTCTTCCTTCTTTCAGGATCTTCTTAATTGAAGTGAAATCTTTGCTGAGGAAATTATCCGCTTCATCAACTAAAATCATACGTGTAATTTCACGATATGCTCCATCAATTGCACTGTGTCCAAACATTTGCATTTGATTGTAGAAAACATCAAGCGTAATGGACACCACAAGATTTTGAATACTCTCGCTATATCCAGACAAATTAATTACCGTAATCCCATCAATCATGTCGAACAACGAGATGGTTTTGGAAGAATCCGTTTCAAACACTTCGGTTTCATATAGCTCTTTCAGTGCCGCATACAAGGAATCAATTTTAGAGTTTTCTTTGCCAGCATAAAGTTCATATATATCACTCATCGTTGGGGCTGGTAAATTCCACGTCGTTGGGTCCCCTTTTATAATGCCTTTATTAGCGTAGGCCTCCATCATTAAATCCTTCAACGTAATTGCTTGAACTTGTCCAAGGTTGAAAGACCTTACAATTGTATCCGTTAGTGAATTGCTTGTATGAAGCGGCAATAATGGTTTAATGGGTTCTGCCATGTACAACGACAACGGATTAAACGGTAAATGGTATAGATTATATACTTTCGCATTTGTTTTTTCGGTGAAATCAGGCTTGATATAATCACCTTTATAGTCAAAAATTAAAATACCAATAGGAGTTTGATTCACGTTATCATGGCTATTACGACTTAACTGCGTAATCAATGATTTCGTGAATTGAGTCTTTCCTGTTCCCATCGTTCCAATAATTCCTGTATTGGTATGCATAATCTTATCCGTCGAAGTAGGGAACCATTTTACTTCTTCATTCGAAGTTGCATTATGTCCAAACAAAACTTCGAGTGGTTTCATCGGGCCCTGAAAATCTACAGAACTGTGATGAACTTGAGCACATCCCGATTCAACATGCTTATCATCAGCTATATTTGTGGTAGCTGCTACTTCATCCATTCCTACTTCATAACTCTCATTATGTTCAGCAACAAGCAATGTCGCACTTCCATGATTCTGCTCAATACGTTTAGAAGGATCATATAAATTACTTAGTAATTGCTCAGGTGACAAATCTCCTTGATTACTCTGTATATACTCCTTCATTTCTTCAACACTTTTGAGTATGAATTCATATCCACTCTGTTCAGGGTAATCAAAGATCATAACATTATCGTTCATTCTAATATCCGTAAACACGACATCTTTCTTAAATGAAATCACGGCACCTTGACCGATGTACTGATCCAACGTATCCACAATGGTATATTTATCATTAAGCAGACGCTCTCGAACATCATGGTCCGTTATTTGGCTCCACGCTTGTTCAGGCCATACCGAATAGAGCTTCATTTTCTCTGCACTTGCAATTGCCAATTGCATGAAGAAATTACGATAAAGTACCGCTTGAAAATTATTTTCGTCATCTATCAAGAATTCCATTAAGAGCTGTTTCGTTTCTTTTACTTGTTCTATAGCTTTATCTTGCACTTTGGCACCGTTATGACCTATTTTGACCTCAACTGGGTAAAAATGAATAAATAGCTCTTCATCATTCGGTTCAATTCCGATCATTAACAAGTCATCACTGTAAGAACCAAATTTACCTAGTTTTCTTGCGGAAAATAAACCTTCTGATTGTCTAAGGCCAGTTCCACCAGAAATTCTAAGAATCTCCTCCATAGAGATTGGTATCCATATAATTTCACTATGTGCATAAGCAGCAAGAGATAATTTTACGGCAGAAAGAATACTAATCTTCTCTTTTGGAAAATAGTTTTTCTGTGCCAACAGGCGAAGTAACCAATTACCGTTGATAGCATTAAAGAAATTTATAATTGGAGGGAGCACATGATCGTCAACATAAATTCTCTGATGGCCCAGAAATTCTTTAATTAAACGCTGATATTGTTGAGAACGTCTGGTTACAGTAATTGCATCAAAACCACTGGAAGATGTGTATTGATCACTGTAGTGAATAACAAGCAAATCTTTTTGAGCATCACTATTCTTGAAGAAACTTAGATCCACTTTAGGCTCAATAAAGGTAACCCAATGAGCAGAGTCGTACACCTGATCCAACTGTTGTTTGTGATCTGCTGAGATCGCTGTAACAATATTAATATCCTCTTGGTAATTATCCAGGGTTCGAGCTACTCTGAGTAAGGAATTCAATTTGGGTACCATTCTCAAGAGTGGTGCTTCTTGTTTTGGATAATATCTAGTTCCAAATCCAGTTTTATAATCCTCGTTGATGAAAACGGACGGAATACCTGACACTAGTCCAAATAAAGATACTCCCGTAATAATTTCAGATGCATTACTTGTAGCAATCTGCTCGATTTTATTCATCTGATAGAAGGTAATATGACTGTATTCATAACTAGTTGTCTCTACACTTTTAGAGTAGAATCTCACCTTTTCTCTGAATACATTTAACAATTCTTCTGGGTGGTATCCATCCAACTCCAGCTTCAGATTGAAATGTTTGGCAATTTCTTCAGCATCTGAATATTGTGACATCTCCTCGAATACATTATTGATCCCTTTTTCAGCATAAATATGAATTTCAATGGGTAGAAGATTAGCCTTTTCCATGTTATCTTTCAGTTGTCTTTTGTAGTATTCAAGAAGACCTTGAAGAATTTCCTGACAGTCTCCCATATTAATCGTATTAATTTTAAGCGGAGCTCGACGATCTAATTCAAAAAGATATCCAAAATGGCCAGTAAATTCTTCGATTTTTTCTTGCACCAATTTATTCACGAAAATCTTCGACGTTTCGAACCTAGGCAAACTTTGATCCATGTAAGAAGTCCACTCATACGAATCCATCATCTCAATCGCTTTATACAGTTTGGAATTAAAGTTCACATAAGGTAATAAATTAGTAGGTCTCATGGAATGCATCAGTTCATCACTTATCTGCTCATCCCCAACCAAATGATTTAACTGTAGTTGGTAAGCCAAATGGAGAGGATGCAACGGTGTGAACAACCATTCCGGGTTCACATGGTGTTTCTGAATCGTTCCTAGCAAAACAAGATCCCTTTGAGTCTGGTTAAGTGACTGACCATTTTGTAATTGCTCAAGCTCCTGAATATATGCTTCAATATAGTTAGTAGCTAACGCAGTATAATCCTCATCAAAATAAGCTAAACTAGGAAGCAAATTATTAGTTCTGAAATATCGAAGAAGATCAAAATACGCCTCTTTTAAAGGTTCAGAAACTGAAATAGTCTGTGGAACAATCTCGCCTAAGTTATCTTCATAAAAATGCAAGTGGTTGGTTTCTACAAGCTTACGCTCTCTTTCTAAATTACGTTTAAACTCCCCTTGAGCATAAGTTTCCCTTGTACCCTGAACAATTTTCATCTTGTCATTCTCAATTCGAAATGTGAAATGTTCCTGCTTTTCGCGTTTCAACTTCCATACACTGAAACCACCGATTGGAACAGGGCGCTCAATTAAATCTTGTACAGCAAATGGAATTGATGTATGAGGTAGTTGAATATTAAAATAAATCATTTCTTCATCGCTATTATTTTCATCATTTCTAGAAACAACTAGCTCTTGATGTTCATTGATGTCAAAGGTGTTTTGGGATTCTGTAAGGTTAACATTAATTATTTCTGCCGCACCTTTATTGAAGTACCAATATTCTTCATCTGAATTAATTAAAAGATAAGAACCTTTAGATTTAGACAAAGTGATTGCATAAGATGTTTGAATTGTTTGAAGAAGCTTAGGTTCTGTCTCAACAACCGTAATTCTAAACTCATATGCCGGAGATACCTCTGTCTTATATTTCACACCGAAAAATGTAGTCTGTCCGATTTCATGTTTTAAGTGAATACGAATCTTTTTACCTGCTTGCTCTACTTGTATAGAATGTTTAATTTTAGTTTCATTGATATACTGATTTTTGATAAAATCATTAAATGTAAACTCTAAAGTAATATCTTCTTTTTGGTCAGGATTGAATATGATAATGTTCCTTTTACGTTGTTTACTCTTGGTCTCACCATCAGCTCTCTCCCAGTACTCCAGCCCTTCCAAAGTCAATTTTTTACTAGCCTCTATATATTCCAAACCTTTTCCTTCTAATTTCTTCTGATTCGATCTTCGTACTGTACCAAAATCAACGTCCTGCCATGTTTCAGCCTCTGACAATACTTTGATTCCTTGATCATCAAAATGACGCTCCAGACTGATCTCAGCCGAACCATACTGATGAGCCATTTCAACATCACTATATAAAGAATGATTTTCTTTTAATCTCTCTTTGATTTCCTTAGGCGTTCTAGGAGTGTTGAAAAGTTCGGCATCATAAAAAAGCCCAAAATTTTTATATTCATTTACCTGTAGTTTCTCATTGTTTAGTACAGTAAGTATATTTTCATAATCAAATAAGGTTACCTTCTCGTGAAGCCCTTGCTGTGCTTTCATTGACTCTATCGAAAAATTAAGAATCTGCTTCTCTTCTGATGATAAGTTAGATTGTTCCATCATTTGGTGAAGATCTTTTTCAATAGAAGTGATATGAAAAGGCATACCTTCTTTTGCAAACGAGGTCATTCCTTGGACCAAACTATCTAAGTTCGAATTATGAATTAAAAGCATAGCCAGATCTTCGAATGGCTCTTCACGTATGCCCACTTTATTTCGTAATGTTGTCAGAAAATCGGGTGTAATTTCCTCCATATTTGACGCGATTAACACTTTAGTTTCACCGTAATCTAAAGTGTGAGATTGATAAAAGCCATCCTCAGTTAACATCGAGAACGGACTAACTCTATTTAAACTCTTTATTTCATTTACCAAATTCACAATTTGTTCTTCACGTTCAAACTGAATATGATATTTTTCTCCTGCCTGAATGTTGACTCCGCTCAAAAAACGATCTACGAGATGAGCAAGATAACTATAAAAATGCTTTGACATAAATAGCATCCCCACTATCACTTTTTTTCTCTAACAAATTCAATTTTTCAAAATACTCAATGATTGCAACCTGTGTATCTCGATCATAAATGATTCCTCTTGTTTCAAATTCCTCAAACAGTTTTTTCAACCTAATTTTAGGTTCATTTTTAATGATAACTTTTGTGAGGAACAACAAATAATCTGTATCTAGTATCAACATCTTTCCCGATCTCCCTCTAGATTTGAGGAATGTTTTCTGGCAAAAATGTATAAACCACATCTTATACTCGTTATATGGCTTTGATCTAAATGAGTTATTGAACTGATAGTCAATCATCTGAAATAATAAGGATAATTTATTTAATACAGGCAACTCATATTGCTCAGGATTTAGGTTCATTTGATTCCACTTCACATCGGATAACCCTTCTCGATATTGTTCAATTACCTTTTCTACAGCTTCCTCTATTCCATGGATTTCTTCATCAGTACCCGTGCGAAGAATTCCAGCAATCTCTTGATAAGAATACAACTGCCCTACTTCTTCTTTTGAGAGATTGAGCATTTTCAGAAAATTGACGTGAGTAAACATTCGATTAATTGATCTTTCAATGTTTTTCCAACCGTACTCATAACTTACCCTGGTTTTTGATAACCGTTCTTCTTCTTCAAAAGTAAAATAGATTGGCACTATACTCTTCTCAGTTGTAGCAAACATAATTTCGTTTCTACGAGACATTTGAGTTATATAGAAAAAGTAATAGTATGAAAGTAGTTTTTCAAATTGTTCAGTGAATAAGTCCTGTTTAGTAGAGAGCCACTCAAAATCAGCAGAAAACAATTCAGAAATTTCGGGTAATAGTACAGCATATTTTTTTGTTTGTCCTTCTGCATCTTGAAGTTCTGGTAAAGCACTAAATATTAACGAACTCATTAGATCATCTGTTTGAAGTTCCGTTTTGCTAATCTCCCATGCACTTTTCCCATTCCATAGAACTACGTACAGAAACTCAGCTAACTTTCTGTTCTCATTCTCTACTGTATTGATGTAATAGAGTGTTTGAGGATGAAATAAAAAGAGTTGATTGTTTTCATCAATAAACAGTGTTTTTATCATTTGCTTAAATTCATTTTTCTGACTCACATCTTTAAATTCAATTGACTTTAGAACAGCTTCTATTAGTTCTTCCGGGTTAGCCTCCGAGGACATTTTCTTTTGTCCCACAAGACGCAAAAATTCACCAACAACTTCTCTAAGGTTGAACTGCGTATCTTTAAATTTTGTATTATATGGTAAAATTTCGACGGACATTTTAGGATTATGCCTAATCGCAGCATCAAACTTAAACTTTTCCCTGATTCCTTCTAGATTCAACTTATACTCCATATCTTCACATCTCCGTATAAGAATATTGGTTAAATAAATCATCGTATGTCAATCTGTAACGTTTAGACTTACCAAACTTTTTGCTCTCGAAGATGAGCTCGTTTTTGTCGTTGCCTCTACTACTCAATTGATCAATAAATTCAACAAACTTGATGAATTGGAACTTGTCTTTTTTATTCGGTCGATATCCGTTCTTGATTCGAATTAGCAGTGAATATAGTGAAAAGTCTATATCAATTTCAACGGGTGCTCCTCCTTTGGGTCTGAAAGCAATCGTTAGCATCGGCAGAAACTTCAATAAGATTTCCTCTTGTTTTGGTTCAACACGCTCAAGTGCGGGTTCAATCTCTAATTTTTGTAACGCATAATAGTGAGTCTGCGGTTGTCCAATTTGAACATATATTAGTCCATCTTGACCCTCGCCATTCCATTTAAATATCGCATCACGAACGTCTTCTCTGTAAAGCTTGGATAGTTTGCTCCAAGATTTCCTATTCCAATGGAACAAATAATTCATGTATTGATCATAGACCTGATCCTCGAATGAATTGTGAGGTTCTTTAGGAATCAAGTAGTACAAATACACAAATAGCTTAACTAACTCATTTTTGAAAGCAATACTCTTTTTGTCCTCATCTTTCCATGGAGAATGCGGAACGAGAGACTTCGCAAAGTATGGTGCTCTATTCACATCAATATATTGACTGAACAAATATGCTCCGTCTTTTCTAGATTTAAAATCAATTAGATGCTGGTCAAGCAACTCTGTGCGATACTGCGTAGGATTAATATGATTTATCGCCTGATGTATAGTAGATGCATCCTCACGGTCAAATAGTTGAAAAGGTAATAGACATGAAGTATACGAATGAAAATCCTGATTTTTAATTAATTCTATTAACTTCTCGTGATCTATATTATCCATTGAGGAAGGGACAATAATATTGTAAATAAAGTCAAGTAGAGCCCGAGTCGAAATAATAAGCTTTTCTTTCACCATCGCTTGAATTAATAAATCAATTATTTTGTCTTGAATATCATCCTGTTGTAATAACTCATAATTCTGAATAATCGGATTCTTAAAAGCCACTTCAGGATATTCGTCTTTTTCTCTAAGATAGGCCCTATAGAATGGATTTTGTTCTGTACTTTGAGTAATCCTCTGCAAAATTCCTTTAATATAACTTGAGCGAGGTCCATTTTCAGTTAGCTCATACATATGATAATCACTAAAGTTAACATATTTGAAAATATGATCATCAATAGAAGCTTCTTCAGTTATAACAGATTCCATAATCTTCTTAGCTTGCACGAAATCTTTAAGTCTCGTAAACCTTTTTCCTTCCTCCGCATCAATAAAGTTATTCAAAGCGCCAAGATTAATTGCAAGTACAATATTTATATTCTGACTTTTCTCAATCTCGTCATCCGAAAAAGGTTTTAATACTTCCGCCAAAGTTTCAATTGACGTTTTTCGGGGAGAGAAGCTCTCTGTTGCATCATTATGTAAATAGAATCGCTCAGAATCAGCTAAAAAATCGTACTTGTTCTTCAAGTAAGATAGAATATGTGACTTTCCATCACCGACTCCTCCACATACCAAAATTAATTGTGCCTGAGTCGATTGATTAGCATCATTAATAAATTTTTCAAGTTCCTCTTCAACTGGTCTCTGAACGTGCATATATTTTTTAAACTCACTGAAGCCTTCAAGATTTTCTACAGCCTCTTTTGAGGATTGTTTACAACGTTTAAGAACATCAATGAAATGAGTATTTGTAGACATGACCGATCCTCCAAAACACTTATTATAATTCAACAAAAAAAGACACAGTTCTCCCATAGGAACCATGTCTATCATCATACGCTGATTAATGTGTAATAGACCATGCTTTGGTCCCGCATACATGAAGTTTAGAAAGTAAAATTAAAAGCCATTTGCGATTTTGCGAATTGTAAACATACAATAAGTAACTAGCCATAGGATAAACATACCACACTTATGGTTCTTAAGGTACAAAATTAAGATTTATAGGTATTCTTTCCAAATCAATTAATTACTATCGAATATTATTACAAAAAGTATTCCTCGCAGCAGATTTAACTCCTTCGCTATCACACGATACACTTTTTCGCCACTCTACCATCCTCGCAGGCATCTCTTCACCTAAGCATCCCTTTAAGCGCAAAAATCTCCTGCCTGGTGATGGTGTTGATAAG
Organism: Paenibacillus sp. JJ-100; assembly: GCF_948329825.1. Lineage (GTDB taxonomy): Bacteria > Bacillota > Bacilli > Paenibacillales > Paenibacillaceae > Paenibacillus. The sequence continues at coordinate 91,145 of NZ_CAOJCM010000009.1, read as the reverse complement.
CTGTTCATATATACCTTGTTTCATGAATGTACTTCGCGAACGTTAAGATCGTTGTGGATATGTAGTAAAGATCTTCCTAGATATTTCTGGGTATTGGTAAATTAGGTCTCTACTCTATTATCGTCCAGCGCGTGAGAAATTTCATTCGTTTTTCGGTAAGAAAAACAAACATAAATATAGCACCCTCCTCGAGAATCCGAAAAGGGTGCCACTACACAATGGATAAGAAACACTATATAAAGAGTTGATCTAGAAGTAGGTCGCTATTTCCAGACATATATTGAAGTATAACAACGAATTCAAACCACAGTGATTAACATGGGATTCCTTGACTTAAATGTGTATCACAGCTTTACAGGGTCTGTAGGTAGCACAATGCTGTTGTATTTCGAGATGAAAAACGTGTGGAAAGAGCCATTACCGGTGAAACTAATCTGTACATCTGATGCTCCCTTCTTGGAAAAGACAAGTACATCATTTCGATATTTACTTTTCGCAACGTTGTACCCGCTCAGGTCCAGCTTCATAATAGTCTCGGCTTCTTGTTTTGCTATTTTCCCCAATTTATTGATATCGAGGCTGTTGATTTTCTTTTGCTCGGTTTCATAATCTTCTTTCTTGCCATTTGACAGAATGTTCTCATCCATGCTAACTCTTACCGGTACGAGTGAATTTTCTTCGATGTCAATCCGTACCTTTCCCTTGTTCGTCGTATATTCAAAACCATACACCGAGGACTCGCCCGGTCTCTTTACTACGACCTTTAAGTCCCGTCCGGTTTTGGTTAGCCCTTTCCCAATGCGTTTCAAGACTTGATCTGCTGCCTCGAGCGCATCAGGTGATATCTCCTTCTCCTTAGCATACCAACCCCCATACGACAGCTTTCCGTCCTCCAAAGCGATCATCCCCTTGGAATTTGAAGCCCTCACCTCAGTAGCAAAGTCTGTAAACATATTAACAGTGACATTTTGCAACGGTTCATCTTCATTCGGGAACAGCTCAGTCCATGCCTTGTCCAGCTTCTCCTTGAGCTTTGTCTCTTTCAGGTCATTGTAGCCGAAGGTTAGAGATAAATGAGCAATCTCACCCTTGGAGGATACTAAAATACTATCAGACTTATTGTTTTTGGTTTTGAACATCATAGTGCTTTGGTCTTTTCCAGCGAAAACAACCTCATAATCATTTCCGGTAATTTCCTTAATTTTGGCTTTAGCGATTTCTAGAGCCTCTTGCTGAGCATCGATAGCCTTAGTGGTACTGCTATCTTCCTTTGGAGCTGCATATAGCACACCCCCATTTGGGACTGCAGTCGCCCCGAACAGTAGCATCCCACCTAGAATGGGCAGAATTATTTTGGTTGTCATCTTTGTCATGTATTTCATCCTCTTTTCTTATCATGATTAAACTACTGAATTTTGAAGTAATAGAACAGCGTTTATGAAGTGAAGGATCGTTCACCGTAGGGAAGCCGTCGAAGGTAACAAACAAACTCACTGAAGCTAACACCGCAGCTGTAATACCTGTTTTTCTACCAAATCCTCGCCTAACCCTTACTTACTTCTTGCTTTCTCTTCAGTACCATTCCCAGAATAACTCGTTCCTCCAACTTGAATTACAAGGGTTTAGTTGATTTGGTATACACTGTATGGTGTGCACTTCAATATGTTTTTCCTCCGTTGTTAGCAGTCTTATCAGATGTTGGATTAGAAGAGTACTCTCATTCCATCGAGTATAGCTTTGAACATGCTTATAACGCTCCGAATACTTAAACCAGCGTTTATTTCCTCTAATCTGATTAAGGCAATAGTGGTATGACCAAGCCTAGAAGGAAACTGTAGGTTGATACTTCTTACATCGGTTTTTCAAAGTGCCTGATAATCTTATTAAAGCCTCTTTATCCCCTTCTTTCGTTCTCCTAACCAGCATCTCGATCTGTTCTAGTTCTGCTCTATATTTCGTGCTCAGCCTGCCCAGAATGGTCACTCCCTCATCTTCACATGGTATAACACCAACACACCTCTTCGTGTGACACGGTTTTTAATATCGTTTTTATTTTGGTTTTTATAAAATTTCCGGACTTATACTGAAGTCTAGGAACGAATTCAAACCATAGTGATTAACATAGGATCCTTGACTACTCATTAAATGTGTATCACAGCTTTACAGGGTCTGTAGGTAGCACAATGCTGTTGTATTTCGAGATGAAGAACGTGTGGAAAGAGCCATTGCCTGTGAAACTAATCTGTACCTCTGGCGCTCCCTTCTTGGTAAAGACAAGTACATCATTTCGATTTTTATCTTTTGCAACGTTGTACCCGCTTAGGTCCAGCTTCATCACGGTCTTGGCCTCTTGTTTTGCTGCTTTGCCCAATTTGTTGATATCGAGGCTTTTAATCTTCTTTTGCTCGGCTTCGTACTCTTGTTTCTTGCCGTTGGACAGAATGTTCTCATCCATACTAACTCTTACCGGTACGAGCGATTTCTCCTCAATGTCTATCCGCACCTTTCCCTTGTTTGTCTTATATTCAAAGCCATACACCGATGATTCTCCCGGTCTCTTTACTACAACCTTTAAGTCCCGTCCGGTTTTGGTAAGCCCTTTGCCAATGCGTTTCAAGACTTGATCCGCTGCCTCGAGCGCATCCGGTGATATCTCCTTCTCCTTCGCATACCAACCTCCATATATTAGCTTTCCGTCCTGCAAACCGATCATTCCCTTGGAATTCGAAGCCTTCACCTCAGTAGCCATGCCTGTAAACATATTAACAGTGACATTTTGCAGCGATTCATCTTCATTCGGGAACAGCTCGGTCCATGCCTTGTCCAGCTGCTCCTTGAGCTTTGTCTCTTTCAAGTCTTTGTAGCTGAAGGTTAGAGACAAATGAGCAATCTCACCCTTGGAAGATACTAAAATACTGTCAGATTTATTGTTTTTAGTTTTGAATTTCACAGTGCTTTTGTCGTTCCCAGCGGCAACAACTTCATAATCATTTCCGGTAATCTCCTTAATTTTGGCTTTAGCGATTTCCAGAGCCTTTTGCTGAGCATCAGTAACCTTAGTGGTGCTGCTATCTTTCTTTGGAGCTGCATATAGCACACCCCAATCCGGGACTACAGCCGCCCCGAACAGCAGCATCCCACCTAGAATGGGCAGAATTATTTTGGTTTTTGTCATCTTTGTCATGTACATCTTCCTCTTTTCTTATCATGATTAAACTACTGAATTTCGAAGTAATAGAATACCGCTTCTGAAGTGAAGGATGCATTCACCGTAGGGAAGCCGTCTTTGGTAAACTTCAGCATATTGAACGGAGAGTCCGGGCGAACCACCTCATAATCCGACAAGTCCAGATTCATCCACACTTTAGCTTGCTCCATTGCCTTTTTTTGCAACCGGCTAAGCTCCAGATCCTTCGTTTTCTCGACAAGTAAACGTCGGTCGTCCGTACTATTGATTTTATAAAACCGTTCCGATAGAGGCTCGGCAAACAAGCGAATAATACGATTCGTCCCCTCCTCCACATCCATCTCAATGGTTCCTTGCTTCGTTGTATACCAGAATGTGTACATAGGTTTATGTCCAGGCTGTAGAATTTTATGTTCAACGGATCGAATGCTATCTCCAAGATCGCCTACCCTGTCCATAGCCTGATCAGCAGCCGTTTTTACAGATTCGGGAACCTCATGTTCCTCAACACGCTGCTTAGCATGGGTCCACTGTCCATTGCTTATGTACAAGGCACCCGTCTCATCGCTCATTTGGACAATAATCTCACTTTCCGAAGGGTGGAAAAATTTAATGTGATCCACTTGATCACGATTGGTTTGAAAAGCTTCATTCCACATGTGTAATAACTGGTATTTGAATTCCTCATCTTGAATGTTCTCAAAGCTCGCTTGCGAGGAAATATCCTCACTATTCAGACCTAATTGCGTAACGAACATCCTCACATGCTCAGATAATGGAAGGTTTTGCATGACTTTAGCCATAGCGGGAGACAGGAACGTACCAAACAAAATCACTGAAGCTAACACCGCAGCTGTAATGCCTGTTTTTTTAACAAATCCTCGCCTAACTCGTAACTTACTTCTCTCTTTCTCTTCAATACGATGAATGATCTGTCCGCTGAAGCTATTCTCTGGCGTTTCCGTTCCCAGAATTTCTCGTTCCACCTGTTTAAATTCCAAGGGGTTAGTTGAATTTGGCAAACGATGCATGCTGTGTCCCTCCTTCATCCATATTCTCAACCTGTAGCTTCTTGCGAATGCGCTCGTATTTTTTGCGGACTGTAGCTGGCTTGAGGTTCATCATCTCGCTAATCTCATTAAAGTTATACAAATAAATAATTCGAAGAAGTACGATATGTTTCTCCTCCGCTGTTAGCAGTCTCATCTGATCTTGGAATAGGAGAGTACTCTCATTCTCTCGAGTATGGGTTTGAACATGTTTATAGCGCTCCAAAAACTTATACCAGCGTTTTTTGCCTCTAATCTGATTCAAGCAATAGTGGTATGCGATTTTATATACCCAAGCTGAGAAGGAAACTGTGGGTTGATACTTCTTGATTCGTTCATAGACCTTGATGAAAATTTCCTGAAGAGCATCTTCTGCTTCTTCTTTGCTTCTAAGCATATGATAGCAATAGATATACATCGGTTTTTCAAAGTGCCTGATGATCTCATCAAAAGCCTCTTTATCTCCTTCTTTCGTTCTCCTGACCAACATCTCGATCTGCTCTAGTTCTGTTCTATATTTCGTGCTCAGCCTGTCCAGAATGGTCACCCCCTCATCTTCACACGGTATAACACCAATTCAGCTCTTCGTGTGACACGGTTTTTAAAAATATCTTTTTAATGTATACCATCATAAAAATTACGGTAGATACAGATCACATTGTCAGATGTAATTGTATATTTTATGTATTTTCATATGCTAATCTACGTCTCTTACACTGGAGGAAAACATTTGCTCTAACTAGATGAGTCACCTGGAAGTATAACAAAAAGACAGGGCAATCATGGTGGTATCTGACCATAATTGACCTGTCCATTTAATATAACAAATCACGTAGAACTCCTTTTTACTGTACCAGCTTCAAGATCTACTGACAGTTCACCTGAGTTAACCATATCCAAGTGCCACCACCATTCCATAAGTGGTGCATTTCTTTTATCTCTTCCCGCGAAGACACTTAGCTTTTCAGAATCAATACTTAAGATAGATAATATTTTTTTATCAACTTGCTTTAAATTTTCAACTTGTTTAGGTGAAATAAGATGAAGATTCATATGGATATCGCTTCGTATCATAAATAAATTTTTAAGCAAGTCAGTATACTGTATTTCTTTTCCATCCCATCCTTCATCATCTTCATAACATTCAATAATCCAAGAAAACTCTTGAATTAAATCATTTATCATTTTCTCAAGTAATATATGATTTATCATTCTAAAATCATAAAATTTGCTACTATTTTCAAATCTCAGATTTTCAATTTGTTCGTTAATAAATATCCCGCTTTGACCGTGATATAGCAAAACATTTTTGTTCTTATTTAAATTTTGATAGAGAAATTTACAAAACGATGTAGCAAGAAAAATTGCATTCATATCTTTACTCGGTTGTATAAAGATAGCCGATTTCATTTTCCAATTCTTTATTTCCTCAGATGAAGATTGGATAATATCTGTTAAAATTTCTTTCGATTCCACATCATTTTCAATCAAACGATGTCTAACCCAAAAACAAGCATCTGACTTTTCAACAACCCATTCAGTTAGTTGTTTGTTTCCACCATAACTCTTTATAATAGAATCAAGTATTTCTCCATCAAATTCTTCCTCCATAAATAGAACCATATTTATAATAGACATTAGTATCCTCCTGCTAAAACTTTTATCAATTCTTCTGGAGTTGTAATAATCTTAACATCTAAAGTTAAGATATTTGAAGCTTTTACCGGATCAATCCCATTAGGAGCATACAGTACCACTTTTTTCTTTTCTGGATTTATAAATGGCTGCTTTGGATCTCCTTCGAAATATTTATCAAAATCAGAAATGCTTTTTGATTTTCCTCCAACGCTATTGTAACATTCAATAATATGATCTGGCGTTGCAAGATCTATTTCTCCTATACGTCCCCCCATCTCTTTTACATTAATTTCTTTCCCTGCATCCGATATTTTTATATTATTTTCTAATATTAATTTGGCCGTATTTGCTTCCAAAGCAAATCCTTCTTTACCTGGTTTCTTTCCTTCCTTCAGATTATTAATTATTTTTTTCAGTGTATTCTCATCTGCAAGCCCCAAATCAATGATATCACCAGCGTTTTTACCAAGAAAATTATATATTCTCTTTTGTTGGCCCTCAGTAAGTGCTATTTTTTCATTAAATACAAAATTTAAACTATCCTTACTCGTCCCCTCTTTTCCACTCCCCTTCTCCGGCTCTTTCTTACCATCCCCTGAACCATTTGATCCATTTGATCCACCCGACCCGCTATGATCCTTCGATTTCAGAGCTTTACCAAACAGAAAATATGACGCTGCCTTTCCTATAACTGCTCCTTTATAGTATCCTGAATCGTCCTCTTCCAGCTGCTTTTTCTGCTCATTAACAAACTCTTCGATGTCGGATCTTGCCGTTCCTGTCCCCCAAGCTGTATCCCAAGCAAATGCGAATCCGCGTCCTACGTCGACAATTTTACCAATCGTCAAATCATAGCCCACATCACCCAATGTACTGAGTGGATTGTTGAAAAAAGAGACTACCGTATCGCTTAAACCTATAACTGTGTCACCAATGGCCTTATCAATCAATCCCGTAAGAAAACTGGGCTCTACAGACGGAATTAGTCTAACTTCCCCCGTTGAACTGTCTACTGATGTGAATGCATTTGCGGTATCCGTTAACTTTCCTTGGAATATATCCAGCAAACCAAGAAAGCTTGGAAATATATACTCTTTAACCTCTCGAAAGTCCCGAAAAAAATTCTCACGAGTCATACCAGACCAATCGGATTGCAGGAAATGCATGGTCTTTTCCAATTCATAGAGTATTCTCCCAAGTTGATGTTTACTTTTTGATATAAGTTCTGCGTTTTTTAACATTTCATCTGGGTGTACCTGAATACGTGTCATATCATCTCACCGCTCATCTAATCATCATTTTCATCATCATTATAATATCTAAATTTTAACAAATTGAATCTGTAAAAAGAATTGAACAGAAGAAGCATTTTTCGCTTTACTGATTCGGTAATTTGGTAACTACTCCAGATAGCCAGACTTGCATATATGCGCATATCACATCCGTCTCTTAGATCCTTAATCATATCGTATCGTTAACCACAGTAAGAACTACGTCATTATCACGATCATGCTTGATATGATCATTTAAGCACTTCCGATTATTCTTTATTTTTAGTTAATCGCCACCGCCATCAGAAGCTCCGCTGTCTGAACTGCTGGAACTGTCGTGATCATGTGAAGGTGTTTGGCCGTTTGCATCTGTTCCGGAGGGCAATCTTCCAAACATATAATTATAGTGATCAAACGGGAACTCCGCCGCAGATCTTACGGACACATCGTGATCGATCCCCAGCACCAGCGCAGTCTTAATGATCTGTTCAAGATTCTCTACCGAATCACCTAGTCGTTCCACGGGAATACCTTTTTTGTACCTTTTGCGCCAGCGGCGAATGGATGCTTCCCAATCTCTGGCGGATGAAGCTACTTCCCTAGTAGGTAGAAGTAGACGAACTAACTTGCCATTCCGAATTACCAGAGATCGCCAGGCTTAAACCGATAATTAGGCTGTCTTTTTCCATAAGATCTTGTGTGGATTGTTCTGCAGCCGATAGGAAAACTGTTTTTTCAACGTTCACTTTTCTCTCATACCGTCCGTGGTGATATCGTCTTTAATTCCATATCACAAAATGTGCAATACATTTTATTTTCAAGTGTTTCGACCGCCGATCCACAATATCCGCATGTTTTCATCATAGATACTCCCTTCCAATCTCTTTTTTCCAACTGATCTTTACTATACTGATTAATTAATTCATCCAACACCATAGACTGCTTAATTACAGCTGGATGCAAGAATAGTCCGTATTTATTCAGTAGAGCATGCATCTGTTTTCGCGCATGTTCTATACGTCGCTCCAAAGTGTCCATAACATACATCTCCTTTGTAATATTCTAGGAGTATATGACAGATATAGACACTTCTTTATAATGGCATGAAAGTCTTTGCTTTCCTCTGGTTTAGATCTCTACGTCCAGCCGCAAGCATCCTCGATTACCTGCAGAAGGTACATCAGATCCACTGATTTAAAACATCCTTTAATCGAGACTTGGTCATAACCAAATCCAGGTTTCAACCAGAAACGAAAAAGGAAGCTCCCTCTAATAGAAGGAACTCCCTTTTAATCATAGCAAGATACTAACCTCCCCAACCGTGACTGAGTAAGGCTACAGTTTGTGGCGCAGCTGTAACAATAGCAACACTACAGAGAACCAAGAAGTATGACATCTTTTTTCGCATTAGATTGGTGCACCTCACTTGATAGTTTTTTGAATTCCTCTCGTGCTTCGAGATCAGCAAAATCCCTGTACTTCTCAAACAACGTCAAACAAGTGATGATATTGGTTTCACTATTCATTGTAAGCGATAACTTCAAAGATTGGAGAATAAGATGTATTGCAGTATTTGCATCCTTACTTGTGTTCAACCGATACACTGCAAGATCGCTGAGAAACTGGATATAACTCTCTTTTAAAATACGTACCTCGTAGTCAACTAATTCCGTTATATCTGATTGAAGTGGAATATATTCTTTAAAGCGTTCCAGGATACGATCAATATTCAGATCATATGTATTGGCCGCTTGGACCATTCGACTTACCGCAATAAATATTTCATTCTCATAGGACGCTATGTAATCCGCATACTCATTCAACACATCCACGTCACCGGACATTAAACGATAGAGATAGGTATTGGCTACCGCCCATTCAGAGAATTGAGTGATGATCTGAATGGCTTCTTCGTCTTTCTCCCGAATCCATGTGCCTCCACTAGAATACAAGGAGACAAATTGTAATGCTCTTTCGTAATCACGACATTCTTCACTGGCTTTAGCACGCCCCAAATATGCATAAAGAATGTAGTAATAAAGCGGTCGTTTTGTCCGTGTTTGTTCATCCGTTGGTCGCTCAGATCGGCTTTGTAACTCATATTGAATGGTTGCGAGCCGGTGCATTTCTTCAGCTAACGCATCCACTTTAGCCCACTCATGTACTGTACCGTATACGTGCATGAGTTGCTGTAGCGCCTCGATCTGAACCGCTTCATCCAGTCGATTCAAATATAGCTCAAATTGTGTGGCTGCCCGCAGATTCGATTGAAGATTTTCGCCTAAATCAATCAAAAATAAACGGTACTGACACATAGCCAACCGTTCAGAGTGCTGCATTTTCTCCGATTCACTCACACAGATGTATAAAATTCTAGCTGCTGCATACTTATTCTCTTCGTACAATTCTTCTGCAATCTCAAAGAGTACTGCAATGTACGAAAGATCATCTAACAGCCGATTAACCGTTTTTTGAATACAATCTAAACGATTCAATTCAGCACAGCGCATAATAAACGGCCGGATACGCCGAATAGAGACAATAGAAAAGCATTCTTCTAAGTAATCATCAAAAAAGTAGTCTTCAGGTAATCCCATCGCCGCCGTGATAGCGACCAACTGACTCATTGAAATAGGCTTATTCCCTTGTAATATCCGACTAAGTGTGCCTGAGTTAATTCCTGCGATATCCGCAAATTGCGAATGTAAGATATTATGTTGCTTCATATACTCTATTAGTGTAGATCGTATAGAGTTTCCAGAATCCAATACACACACCCCCAGGAAAAAACCACAAATTATCATTACACACCTATATATTACTAATATTATGCAAAAATCAACCATTGGTCAACTACTAAAGGAAGTAAATGGATAGAAGAGGTGAATTTTATTAAGTTTCGACTTTTCAATTGGGGAGAGGTCGCCGAGTTTGATTTGGAAATGTTCCTTGTTTTATAACAAAATAAACTTGGCGGTCCTCCGATTTTATCATTTTTATCCTCCATTCATTCTTACTTTTTCTACTACTTCTTCTTTTTTCTGAAGAAATCGAACTTGATCACGAAATCAAAAAGAGCCGTAATTACAACAACTCCAAGTGGAAACAATGAATATACCCATAGCGGATTATTTGGAGCTTCACCAGGGGGTGCATCAGTTAAAAAAACATAAAGAACAACACAATAGACTATGGCCACTACAATACCTGTTAAGTTTCTATTTTTCATAGCTTTCATCCACCTCTTGTTCACATATATTCGTTTGAAATCCATCTTGTTACGTACTGTAGAGATAAACAGCATAAGCAAACATATTTACCTATCGAAATCGCCTCATATGTAAAACGCGCCTGGTAGAGGCTGTGTTACGTTTTTTGAATGGTTTCCTAGTAATACGAAAGATTATCTATTTTTATGAAAAATGCTCTAACTCCGTAACCTTAATCCGAAACCTTGCGTTTAATTCAACAGCACTTCATGCTCCTCAATACCGTTAAAAAGAGGCGATCCCATGTATCTTAATGAAAAAACTAATCATGTAACAACAGAGCATTCCTCCCATAACAATTCACAGCTCAAGCCAGGAAGCAGAACAAAAGACGAATCCCTTCATCGCTTGACCAAAATCGTCGTATCTACTGGCATCGTATCAAGCCTGTTGATGGCTAACCTATTTTCGGTGACTACTACGTATGCAGCCTATGAGGGGGGAACTTCCACAAGGAACTTGGCAGATCGTGCGACCTTGGTATCTTCAGCAGCCACTATCTCCGATTCCACTACAGCTACCAATACGACTGAGAAACTCCACTACACAGAAGTAAAAGGCGGATACTATTATACGGTGGCGCTAAGAAATGACGGATCAGTGTGGGCCTGGGGGCGTAATCTGCTAGGAGAACTTGGGCTCAGCGATACGGTAAGATACCGCCATACCTTCAGCCCTGTGCGTATACCGCAGCTATCCAATATCACTGCTATCTCTACCGTAGGCGGAGGTTATAGTGTAGCGGTCCAAGCAGATGGCACAGCCTGGCAATGGGGAGCGGGCAGAACACCCAGCAAGATTCATGGGATCAACGATGCTGTTGATTTTACTGTGGGACCTTTTACAACCTTGGTCCGCTCTCGAAACGGAACGGTTCATTCCTGGAAGAATCCACCCCAGAAGCTCCCAGATCGTTCAAGTACAGAAGCTGAACCAAAGCCTGTTTTGCATCAGATCGCTGGCTTGAATGACGTTATTCAAACGGCTCTTGTTGTAGGGCTGGACGGGTATGCTTTGAAGAAAGACGGTACAGTATGGACGTGGAAGGAAGCAAGCGAAACTAACAGCAAACCTACTAATGCCAAGATGATTACAGGTCTGAACAACATTTCCTTCATTACGGATCACAGCGGAGATTTACTACTCCTTGATTCCAAAGGCAGGGTTTGGAAACGGAATGCACAAGGTAAACGAACTGCCTATCATCACGAACTCAAAGTAAAAAAATTAGATGCCAACTCCAATTATGTATTGTTGGTAACTACGTCAGGAGAAGTATACAGCTATGGGAGAACCGCAACGGGCAAACAAGGCAAAGTAACCTCATTATCCAATATCGCTGAGGTATCTGCGGGTCATTACCACAGTCTCGCACTTTCCGCTGATGGAATCGTCTGGGGATGGGGAGGAGACAAATATGAGGAAGCCGGTGCGCCTGCTACGTCTGCCGGGGGTATGGTTTATACACCAGTTCAGGCCAAACTCGGAACAGATATTTATGTAAAAGGTAAGCTACTCCAGTCAACCTATCCAGCGGTGGACACATCCGAAACGATCCAACTCCCTATCAAAGATGTAGCTCTAGCTCTTGGAGCACAATTTGAAGTGCATGTAGAGGAAGGACTAATAACTCACTACACGTTAAAATATAACGATCGGATCATTACCATCAAACCAAATGAATCCCAATACACGGTCATGAGCAAGAATACAGTTGATCCGCAGGAAGGACAGCTTGTACCGCTACCTGCACCAATTAGCAACTATTCCGGGGCTACTACAGTACCATATGAAATGCTGCAAGGGCTTGGATTACAAGTGACCTGGGAACGCAATACTGCCAGAGTGACGATTGATGAATGAAACGAAAAAACTCCTCAAATCAATGGCTGTGCAGAATCAACATCCGTGATTTGAGGAGGATTTATCTTTTACACGATGATATACATTTCTTACATGTTTATTTCTCGAACCGGAACCAGCCAAAATCAAACTGACTGCCTGGCAGGAAAATAAAGGTTACCTTCTGCTCTCCGCTCACCCGCTCCAGTTCAAATGAACGTTCCTCGTACCCTTTCGACTGGGTGAACTCTACTAATTGATTATGCTGGCCGTCTGCACCAGAGAAGCGGATATGAATCGTGTTTTTGTCAATGGGAGAAGCACCATAGATCACCAGCTTCGACGCACCTTCACTTGTAAAATCCATCTGCTCGAACTCCAGTGATACGTTATTGCCGATGCCCTCCACACGATCTTCCCTCACCGTGAACGAATCCCCATACAGATGATCGCAGGATGCTGCTGCATTTAGTTCAAAGGCCCGGCTCTGACATTCAAACGAAAATCCTTTAATATGAATCTTCTGTTTCAGAACAAAACAGATCGAGGTGATGCCCTTCAGACGTTTGGATAAACGATACGTCTCCTCCTGATATACATTCCATATCGATTCCTTGTCATATACGACATCCGCAATCATCGTACTGCCTTCCTCATCCGGCATACCTTCCCAGATTTGAATGAAATAATCTTCACTCGACAAAGCAAAGATGGGAATCGTGATCGTATCCGAACCGTACGGTCCGAAGTCGATGTTACGAAAACCTACATGAGTCTCGCCGTCCCGGCTTGTGGCTACCCCTCGTTCATTGCCGTTACCAACGTCACCTTTGGCGTAATCGTACAGCCCCCCTGTAATAAAGCCATACGGATCTTTGTAGGCTGTACCCAGTCCTTGGGCTCTGAATTCGAGCTGGGAGATCAGCTTCGTTTTGTCCGTACCATTACGACTGGTTGCGCGAAGGCGGAACGCCCCGTCACCCATGGCAGATACTTTTACCATATGCTGATGATCATTCATGCTTCGTGTACTTCCCCCGTCTACCGCTCCTTCACTTAATACGTCCACTTTGGCAATATTGGATACAATGCCTGCATCATTCACTGCGGACCATTCCAGATCCCGATAGGAGGTGTTCTCTGGATACAACTTAGCGGTGACAACCAGTTCGGGGTTGGACGGATCGAGCAGCTGCCCTGATTCACTAATGATCTCGATTTTTCGCAAAGGGATCTCGTTAGCACTGCCCGTTAACACCGGACGCTCTTCATTTTTCATAAAAACATGCTCTTGCACACGAACTCCTTCTACTTCTGCCTTCTCATTCGCAGCTACAGCTTCAATAGCAAGTGCTGCACCTTGCAGTCCTTCAGAAGAAACCTCAATCCGAACCTCTCCCGACACATTCGTTGATCCTATAATTGCCATTAGCTTACCGCTGAATAGCCTTCTGCTTACCCCTTTGTATGGGTCATAGTCCGTGCTGTCCCCGTTATCCAGACCGAGCAAACGTCCCGCACCGGACACCTTCACCTGCACGCGATTATTGGCATTGTGAACCGGATTCCCCGCTTCATCCTCTACCGTAATTTCTGCAAAAATGAGATCTGTCCCGTCAGCCCGCAACTGCTGCCGATCGGACTGTAACCGAAGCTTGCTCGCATCGCCAAATGAACGCTGTACATCCGTGGCAATTACATTACCGTGTTCATCATAAGCGATCGCTTTCAGCTCACCCGCTTCATACGGCACTTTCCACCAGCCAGACAGTTGTGTACCCTTAGCATGGTCGATATCATACGTTCCAATCGTCTTGCCATTAAGTTGCAACTCAATTCTGGGTGCATTGCTGCATACACGTACATCAATGATCTGACCTGGGCTGAAATCCCAGTAAGGAAACAGATGTACCATTGGTTTTTTCTTATAATCCGTCCATGCAGCCTGGTAGATATAATAGGAGTCTTTCGGAAACGTAGCCGTGTCTAACTGACCGAAATACGAATTTTTCGTATGATACGGTGTAGGTTCTCCGATATAATCGAATCCGGTCCAGAGGAATTGTCCCAAGGAATATGGATGATCCCGTTCAGCCAGAATGCAATATTCCGGCGATTTGGCCCCCCAACTCGTTGTGCTGTTCCCCAGCGCGGAGCACTGCTCATCATCGTCATCGAGAACGGGTTGTTCATACGGAAAGTGATAGATGCCCCGGCTCTGCACGACCGAAGAAGTCTCACTGCCATAGATGATCCAGTCGGGATGCTCCGCATGATGCTGGTCATAATATTTTTCCGCGTAATTATAGCCGGCCAGCTTCACGATATCTGCGCATTTCTGCGCATTTTCCCAAGGCATGTAGTTGGAGCCGATCGTCACGCGTGCATTTCCTTTTGGATCAAATTCCTGCACATACTCCATCAGCATCCGCGTTACTTCCTGCCCGCGTTCATCTGCATGGGTATCGTAGATCTCGTTCCCAATGCTCCACATCACCAGGCTGACGTGATTACGGTCACGTCTCACCCAGCTTCGTACATCCCTGTACGACCACTCGGGGAAAAACCTGGCATAGTCATACGGCGTCTTCGCCCGTTCCCACATATCAAAGGCTTCCGATACCACCAGCATTCCCATCTCATCGGCAAGCTCCATGAACTCTTTCGCTGGCATGTTATGTGCTGTCCGAATGGCGTTAACTCCCATCTCTTTCAGTAGAACAAATCTTCTTCTCAGTGCCGTCTCGTTAAAAGCAGCGCCTAACGCCCCGAGATCATGGTGCTCACAGACACCGTTCATTTTCATGTTGACCCCGTTCAGATAAAAGCCTTCGCTGGCATCCATTCGCACATGTTTGAATCCGATACGCTGTTGTACAGATTCGATGACCTCTTCAGCTTGATCCTCCGAGATCAGGCGGAGTTCGGTTACGAGATCATATAAATTCGGTGTATCCGGGCTCCACAGGTCGGGACTCTGTATTAGGAGCTGCTGACTGTTTATCAGAGCCTCTACATCATTACCTTTTTCTAAACCTGTGTCAGCATCGTTCTCTTCCATTCCCTCTTCAGTGATGTTCGCCAAAACCTCTGCCTGAGATGAAGCCACAACTTGACCCTGGTATAGAATCGTATGCACGAGTTCTGCACGCTGATCCTGCGCCAAGCGCAGCTCTGTATCCACTTCCACCTGCCATGCATCCGGATGCTGCTGAATAGCCACGTAGATTCCATCGGTAATGATGTGGTTGCGACATCTCGTTTTGAGCCACACATTACGATAGATTCCCGCCCCGGAATACCACCGACTGTTCGGACTTTGATGCACAACCTTAACCAGAATTTCGTTATCGCCTTCCACTAGAGCACTTTTAATCTCATGTTCAAACGCAGAATATCCATATTTCCATTCACCAACGAGCTGCCCATTCACATATACGGACGAATCCATATAGACCCCGTCAAAGCACAACAGCACCTGCTGCTCGTCCCTCACATATTGAAACGTCTTGCGGTACCACCCAATGCTGTCCTCATATAGATCAAGCGTATTGTAAATCAACCAATCATGGGGAAGTTCAACGGGTTCAAAGCTCAGATCTCCTGGCTCTGTAACACCTAGTCCGCTTTTGGCAAAGTGCCAGCCTTCATTAAATTGTCTTTTCTCATTCATGCCGTTTCTCACTCTCTTCTGGATGAAATAATTGAGCATATCAGTCCTTCGACCACCATTTATCGAAAACCTTTTCGATAACAAAGATTAAAATCATAGCATAACATCAATCATGCACTGATTATACCATTCAACTCCCCTTTGTAACGTATTTTACTCGAATTTATTACACAAAAAAAGTTAACGTTTTCATGAATACAGAACCAATATAAGGAAGCCAACAACAAAAAGGCAACCCAACACGGGTTACCTTCTCTTCAAGTACAGCTTTCAGGGTACAACTGCTCTATCTTTTGTAAAAAGGGTTCCACCCTTGGCCTTTGCCCGATGGCATCGCGCCAGGCACACCATCCGCCTCAAGCAGCGGACGGACAACTAACTTCACAGGCCACGCCTCGCTCTCGAAGATGACGCGCTCCAGCGTGGCCCGATCCGTCTCGGGAAGCTGCACCTGGTGCAGCGCTTCCCGCCAAGCCTGCTCCGTGATCTCCCAGAACTTCGT
Organism: Paenibacillus sp. JJ-100; assembly: GCF_948329825.1. Taxonomy (GTDB): domain Bacteria; phylum Bacillota; class Bacilli; order Paenibacillales; family Paenibacillaceae; genus Paenibacillus. The sequence goes on along the minus strand of NZ_CAOJCM010000009.1, from coordinate 74,714 downwards.
TTCCGGGATGTCGTACACTTCGCTCATCGCCTCCATGATCGCAGCCAGATTCACCTGCGTCCCTAGAGATTGCACATAGAAGATCAGCTTCTGAATAGTCTCATTATATAGACTGTTCGCATACCCCGGACGGATGTGATACCCCGGATCGGCAATTCCATGCTGATCCAGATACGGCTGATGCAGACGCACAGAGTCATGATCCCGGAACAATAGTCCCTTCACCTGATGATGCTCTAACACCAGACAGCAGTTCTGACCATGAATCTCCGGCACCACACCCACTTTGAACAGACGCATAACGATATCATAAAAAGTAGAAGCTATAGCCCCGTAAAAGTCCAACACTTCGACTGCACTTAGATCCCTGCCCACAATCTCGCTTAACAAATGATGCCCGTCCAAATTGACGCCGAGTGCGGCCATCGGAACAATGCGGTAGGCATCGTCCAGCAGTTCCGCGGGATAGACACGAATCTGCGCCGCCAGATGCCGCGGGTGATCATCGAACAGTCCCATAGACTCTGGCATGTATCCCCACCAGTTTTGTTCCTCACACATATACACTCGGTCTTTCAAAGTCTCGTCACAAGCCACAGCCTGCCTTAACATCTTCTCGCCCACCAGTCCATTCAGCAGCTTAACAACGGGAAGGTATCGCGCAGCACCGAGCGACAGTACACTAACCGGCAGCTTGAGCATGAGCGCAGACTCGGCGGTTTGAGCCATCGACCGCAGAGATGACGTGGCCCATACGTCCCCAATCTGAACATCCAGCACCACAATGCTGCCCTCCACGATCTCTTTCGTAAAACGCGGCAGAATGATGTGCTCCAGCTGCCACGGATGCACCGGCATGGGCAAATACTCGTCCATCGACAGGCCTCTGCGATCACATTCGGCCTGAATCTCTTCACGCTGAGCATCATACAGCATATCCAGAATAGACAGGCCATCTTCACATCCCTGCTGCACAGCATTTCGCTGGATTGCCACCCAGCGCAGCCGGATGGCTTGTCCGAATTCAGCTGCATATTCCTTGACGTCTTCCGCACTGAACCCAACCTTTGCTTTGGAGGTTGGATGGAACGGGCGATCCCGGAGTGCAGCAATGCGCTCACTTTTCACAAACCATTCATATGAGGACTTGGGATTGTAGGCAGACAGCGCCTGAATCTGCTCCCAGCCGAGTGTATAATGCTCTACAGCCAGCTCCAAACTTGCGAGAAAATCTGCCACACCAGGCTGTGCATAGGCTTCCGCAGATAATGCCTGCTGCAACACCGCACGAGCCACTTCCGCTGGAGTATCCAGCACCGTCCAGCTCCCATCCGAATGCTGTTGGTAGATCGGTGATCCTTGAACCCACTGAATGCCCTGCCTCACTCGGTTTTCGACCAGACACAATACACCCTCGGTGTGCACACCCAAACAGAAATCCAGCGCAGCCGTAGATTTATCCTCACTAACGTTATTCTCATTCTCATTGGAGCTATCCTCCGTAGAGTTACACTTGTTGGAGCGATCCTCATTAGATTTATCTACACTGGAGCTATACCGACTGAGTTTATCATCACTGGGCTTATCCTCTCTGGAACAATGCTCATTGTAGCTATGCGCCATATTGTTCTGCACATCAGCAACTTGATCATGTGTAAGATGGGACGTACCATGCTTCTCACGACTCTTTTCCCTATCTGCTTCATTTCCCTTGTAGTACTGCCTGAACTCTACAGGTGCAGCAGCCAAGTCAACAAACGCCTGACCTTGCAGTGGAAGCAACTGCTCTGCGAGCAGGCTATTCATCAGATCGGACATCACCTGTTGTTCAGCGATGTGCCGACTGGAACGTTGCATTAGCGTTGACATGCTCATCATCCTCCGTCAAATAGTGGAATGCCGGATGCGGGTGTCCTAGAAAATCATGATGCGAGATCGTCCAGGCGTACGCACCGGATTTTTCAAACACAATCAAATCGCCTACGCTTAGCTGCTCTATCTCTGCATCCGAATGCATGCGATCCTTCGGCGTACATAATTCACCCACGATATGGGCTCGCTCTCCTCGTAGCTCCGGTCTTATGAACTCATGCTTCCATCGATCCGTATTTACAATCTGAAAAGGATGATTATGTCCCCACGACGCAGGCAAGCGATGATGATGTGTACCTCCCCGTATAATGACAAACATCTGCCCATGCGAGCGTTTGATATCTATCACTTCGGCTGCATAATACCCGTGATCTGCGACTAGCAAACGACCGGATTCGAAAAACAACTCTCCACCACGCCCAGCAAAACGCTGCCCAGCTTCACTCTGCTGCAAAAGCGCAGTAAACAAAGACCAGTCGAATCCCGGACTGCCGTCATACGTCACCCCGAAGCCTCCGCCTGCATTGACCACCTTCACCTGCAAGTGATATTGCTGCTGCCAGTGCTCTACCTTCTGCAAATATAGCTCGATCATCTCCGCATGAAGCCTTGCATCCATGTTGTTGGACAGAGAATGAAAATGAAATCCGCACAACTGAACCTTACCCGCGCCTTCCACACGAATCAGTTCAATGGCATCTTCCACCTCCTCTTCATCGATACCAAACGGACTGGGGCCGCCACCCATCACAATCTTGGTCTGTGGCAAGGTGTTACTTCGCAGGTTGATGCGGAGAAGCACACGCACCTCAGACTTCTGTTCTTCTCCCGATCGCCCTCGCCCCTGCTCCTCTCGTTCGTTTACAATCGCAATAATCCGGCGCAGCTCCAGCAGACTCTCGGCATGGATATAACTCACGTTGTGCTTGATCGCCAGTCTCAGTTCACTTTCCTTCTTGCCCGGGCCGCCAAACAGGATCGGAACTTCACGGCTCACCGCTCGGACCTTTAGCAGCTCGCCAATCGATGCCACCTCAAACCCCTTCACCAATGGAAGCAGCGTTTCAATAATGTGTGGATCGGGATTGGCTTTGATGGCATAGAACAAGTGCGTATGCACTGGCATCGTGTGCAGCATGCCTCGCACCTGCTCCTGAATACCGCGCAGATCGTAGATGTACGCGCAGATCGGCTCATGTGATTCGTGCTGAATCGCATCTAATGCTTTTTGTACACGGGTTCTCATATCACTCCACCTGCATTTCCATAGTCATTCCTTTTTTGAGCGTAGGCCCTGAATGCCGTATTCCGGTCATCCCCAAGCACATAGATCCGCACACCGCGTTCACGCCATACGGCCATATCTTCGATTCCTCTTGTGACGGTCGCATAAGGTACCCCCGCTTGCTGCGCGTTCTCATGCAATACGTCCAGTGCCTCCCTCACATCCGGGTGATTCGTCTGCCAAGGTACACCAAGTGATTGGGACAGGTCTGCTGCACCTTCCAGCACAAAGCTCACCTGCGGATGAGATAGAATCTCCGGACTCTGCCGTACACCCTTCACACTTTCGATCATCGGCACAACCATGACCTGCGAGTTGGCTTCTGCAATGTAATCCGTTAGCGGGAATTTACCGAATACCCCCGGACGTCCGCTGTTCAAACTGCGCATCCCCAATGGATGATAATACGCATGATGTACAGCTTCCTTCACTTGGGCGAGTGTCTCCACATGGGGGATCACGATGCCCTGTGCACCGCAGTCCAGCACCTTCAGAATCTCTGTCCGCTCCACCTTTGCAATCCGTACAAGAGGTGTGAGTCCAGCCCCTTCGGCTGTCCGAATCAACTCTTCCACCGTTCCCATCGACGTTGACGTATGCTCCAGATCAATGATGACAAAATCATAATTCGCATGACCAATCATTTCGATAATGATCGGATGCGGGATGGATACAAAAAGGCCAAATACCTGCTGTTTGCGGGCAATCTTTTCCTTCAGCGTATTTATCCTCATCGGCCTGCTGCCTTCTCTTCAAGCATATCCTTCGCCAACCGGAGTGGATTGCTAGTTTTGCGGAAATACAACTCACCATCGCCATACAGACGGCGCTTTGTCATTTCTTCAATCAGAGCATCCTCTGTCAGAAGATCAAACATCTCAAACCGCTCGGCATACTCGGGATGTTGCCGCTGGTAATCCAGGATCACACGGGCGCACAGCTGCCAGAAGGTTTCTTCAGGCAGACCGTAGGTTTCCAGCATAAGTGCAATATCTGTCATGCAGATAAAAAAGAATGCATCATACGTATAGTCGCGCACCTCTGACACATCCTCAGCATAGATGAACGAATATCGGTTGAATTGGCGGTGAGTTTCCGGTTCAGGATGCAGCTTCGGTGCACGTTCCGGATGCAATAGCTGATCTGGAACATAACGAACGCCATCATGCAGATCCTTCAGGATGATCCGTTTGGGAAGATCGTTTTCCAGTACCAAAATGATATTCTGGGCGTGGCATTCAAACGCAATCCCGTGTGCATACAAAAGATGAATAACAGGCAATGTGAGTGTATGGACCAGCGCCTCTGCCCAAGGATGAACACCATGCCGCTCGATGGCCTCTTGTATAAAAGGAACCCCGTTCCGCTGCACCAGCATAAGTGTATTCAGCGGCCAAGCGGTTTCATCTGCTTGCAGATGAACGGATACATTTTCCCGCCAGATCGCACCTAAGGTGCCGTAAGCACGGCCGTATTGAGTGACAGGTAATTGTTCGTAACGAAACGAGAGACCCATGACTTCTTTTAAAATAGCAAACTGCTCCTGCTGCAACAGCTCATCCTCATGCACCAGTTGTTCCAGCCAGTCGCTGATTAGGGGGGCGTTTTGCGTCGTATGCTGGGCGAGAATGCGTGTGCTGGATGTGTTGGTGATGCTCAAAGCCAGCTTAATATAAGGTGCCACCGGATTTTCCCGATTGGAGAGGGAACGAATGGACTGCTGGGCCCGGTAGGCTGAGGCCGAAGCACCCAAATATATGATGTCTCCATCCATCAGCTGTTTGGCAAATATGGACTCCACTGCGTGCTCCCACTGCCACGGATGAAGCGGGATCAGCACATACGAATCCATATCTAAGGAAGCTGTTCTGGCTGAGATCACCTGACGGAACTGCTGCATATCCTCCTCGGTCAGATGCTGTTCCAACAGTGCTGACAGGTCATAACCATCCGATACAGCCGTTTGAGCCCGTTCTTTTCTCACCGCAACCCAGATCAGTGAAACGTCTGCATTGAACTCCGGACCATAGGCGAGATTGTCTTTCAGCGAGAACCCGAGTCTGGACTTATAGCTTGGATGATATAGATGACCGTCGGTCATGTGACTTTCCAGCGCATCGTAGTGCCGATCCTCTACCGGAATGCTAAGAGGCAGCATAGCCCGGCATTGACTGTCTTTTGCCATCGTTTCTTGCAGCTCCTGCACAAACGCCGTCAGTTTTGCCCCCTTCAAGCGGTTCAGCACCATCTCTTCCAAGAAAACATCCAGATCCGTACAGGCAATTCCTTCGCGCTTAATGGACCCCCTCTTCACCTTCACTCTGCCAAACGAAAACTTCTGCTCCGCTTCACACGTATACACTACAGATTCACCGGACACAGTCATACCGCTGGTAGACCACTCACTCCCGTTGACCTGACGATCCAGAATATCTTCGAACCACATCGCTTCCAGCGCCTGCCGTATGATCCGTTCCTGAACTTCCACGTATACGGGGACTGTATCGTCGTTCATCTTTTTATCGCCTGCCTCAGTTCTGATTCCCACGAATGCCACGTACTTCACTCCCTAAACGTTTCATGACGTTACCTACCGGCACATAAGCCGGGGTCTGACTAATGCCCGTGAGACAACTCACTAGATTTTGTTTCGCCAGAAAAGCGTCTGCGGTCAGCAAATGCTCTACATAAGCGTTACCTGTTCGTGCCAGTTCTTCTTCAAGCACCTCACGCACCTGCATCCAGTAATGTTCCTCCGGCACATTCATATCCCGGGCCAATACATGAATTAACGATCCCAGATGATTCACGATAAAATAGTACGAGGTCCGCGCCCACGCTTTCTCGCGCGGGTAAAACAACAACTCGGACGCTTCTAGTTTTGAAGCTTCCATCCATTCATGCCTTTGCCCCTGAGTGCGGCCTCGATGATGCTGCTCAGACACTTGCTCGTACGCCTGTACCACTTGATTCTCTCCTGCCTGTGAACTCCGAGCCATGCTCTGCTCCTTAAGCAAACCAAATCCACTGGCCAATTGCTCGTCCACACTGACCCCTTCCAGATCACGCACGATAAAAGCAACCGGCATGCCCTGCTCCAGCGTCACCAAGGTGTTCTGCAGATGGGCTTCAAAATGAATGCCCTTCTCTCCGGCCGCCCGCACAAGTGGTAGCAGCGAGCAGGCCAGATATTGTGACAGCCACTGCTGGGCCTTGTCACGAATAAAAACATCGCCATGATCTCGTTTACCACTCAGCATCTTCACCAGCCGGGATGGCTCCCCTGGCTGCGACGACTCCACCAGACTGGACAATACATATGTATTCGCAGGATCGAATTCGATCGGTCGAAAGGCGATCGTGAACAGGCTCGTTAGATCTTCATCCTCGAACTTACATGTCGCTACACCTATCTCATACGCGATATGAGTCTGTGACTCAACATCGAAACAACCCTGCTGCCACACATATCGGGAGGCATAAAGCGTTCGCCGCATCTGCTCTGCACTATTGGTGCGAATCATGTTCGTAATCTGCATATTCAGCGACAGCTTGATATTGCAGTCCCATTCTGGAACATACACCGTGCGCACAGAAGACGTGGGGTAGGCGAGTGGCCCCGCACTGCCGAGCAGCAATATCTTTTCTTCACGGATATACGACTGCACTTCATCTAAACGTGAGATGTGTGCATATTGCCATGGATGCATAGGCAACAGCCCATACATGCCTAGCTTTTTTTTGGACACAGGCCAGTCTTCATTTTCCAGCAGCTGAGGTAGATCGATTTTGTCTGAATGCTGCACCCACTCCTCGGCATACACATCCTTCCTTACGGCGATATAGCAGAGTTGGAACGAAGTTCGAAGTTCTGGACTATATTGCTGCACATCCTGGGCAGAGAATCCGCTGGAGCTTTTCGGAAAAGGGTGGAACGGATGCCCGTATAACAAGGACTGTTCGGATGTTATGTAGTCATGTATCCCGGAATCGGACGCATGCTCAAGATACAAGGTCAGGTTGGCAACACTGTTCTCGACCTTTTGAGCAAAGTCACGTACAAGTTCGGCTCCCCAACCTTGATCTCCGCCAATTTCAGATGATATCCATCGCACCAGATCCCGGTAATGGACAGTTTGTCCGTTACAATTCATGCTGAGATATTCATGCTCACCCATTGCTGAGTAATAGGACAACAGCCCCGTCACCCTTACATTGCTGGCTGGAAAGGCAATCGTATACGTCAGCGTATCCGGGTTAAGTTGCACATGATCTGTTTGTTCCGATCCAAGCTCACGGATATAACAGTTCAGCAACAGCTTGCAAGAATGCTCATCGGCCTGTTGCTCCGCCTTGGACCGGAGTTTGTTTTCCATTTTGAACAATGAAGCCAACCTTCTTTCGAATGATAAGTAAGACCAGAGGCAGCGTCAGTAGAATGGCACAGCCAAGACCTATGCAGATCTCCTGAAGAGCTCCCCATTTAGCCAAGTGAACTGCTCTGCCATTTTCAACAAGCCACTGCCAGCGAATATCGTAATACAGTGTCAAGCCCATGACTGCAAACGATGAAGCCAGTCGTTCAATCGTTGTAGACAGCACCGATCCTTCATGCATATCCTCATCAGGTAACGCCTGCAGTCCTATAGCCGAGATGCTCATACCGGACAACCCCACTCCAATTCCCCGGCACGCCATGAGAACCCCGATGATCCAGATGGACACACCCATAGGCAAAAATGCAAATGACAAAATGGATACCGATACCAGCAGCGTTCCCCAAGCAATAAACCGAAGTGACTGCCCCCGATCCAGCAGATTCCCTCCGATCCACATGAACAGGCTGGTGGAGATGGAGAGCGGAATGAACAGGGCACCCGAAAGCGCTGGAGACAACTGAAATACTTCCTGGAATAGCAGTGGCAGCGCAAAAATCACACCAAACATGACACAATCCTGAATCGTGGAGATCAGCACGGTAAGTGGAAAAACCCCTTTCCTCCGCAGCAACGAATAGCGAATGAGCGGCTCATCACGTTCGTTCTCCACCTGAATAAAACGAATCAGCAACACTACACCAAGGGCAATCAATGTCCAAGGTATCCATGGAGCTACTGCAGGACTGGCATACACCTGTACACCCAGACTGAGCGCACCCACTGCACCAACAATTCGGAGTACACTGGATGGATGCCACTTTTTCCTGCGAGCCGGGGTGTAGGTTTGAATCACTCGTCCACAGCCGATCAACGAAAAGACAGCTAAAGGTACATTCAGCCAGAACAGCATCTCCAGCCTTCCATACTCAATGATAAATCCACCAAGCGTCGGCCCCGCCGCTGGAGCAAGCATCAACAGCAAGCCCCACGCCCCTGTAATGCGTCCCCGGACCTCCGGGCCGTAGACATCGAACAGCAACACAAGGGATAAAGGAATCATCAGTCCAGCCGCTACACCATGCATGAACCTTACAAGCAGCAACGCTTCTATATAGGCATGGAACAATGCCCCTATTACCGAGAACACCCCATAAATGCAGATGCCCATCATGTATGTCCGCTTGCGCCCCAACCGGTCTACAATCAGGGAAGCCAGCGGCATCGTTAATGTCATGGCGAGCATATACAGGGCAATGATCCAACCGCCTGCCGTCGTAGAAATATCATAATATTCAATAAAATACGGAAGCAGTAGGTTAAACGCACTGTTCGTAAGCACTAGTGTAAAAGCTCCGAGCAAAATAGCGAATAAAACCGCATGTCGCCGAAGTAATGCCATACTCAGCATCCCGCTCCCATTAGCGCAACAGCTTCCGCTACCGATCGTTCAAAGATATCCAGTACCTCGCCTGCTTCCTCCTCTGTAATATTTAGTGGCGGCAGGAAACGCACAACCGCCGAATGACGTCCACCGAGTTCCACAATCAGTCCGTTACGGAAACATTGCTGCTGAATGACCGAAGCCAGTTCACCATGCTGGAGATAATGCCCCAGACGATCTTTGCTGCCTTGCGGGTTCACCACTTCAACACCGATCATCAGTCCACGGCCGCGGACGTCACCGATCTCGGCAAAACGGTCTTTCAACGCCAGTAACCTTGTCATGAATTGCTCACTGCGCAGTTGTACATTATGCATGACGTTATGCTCCTGGATATAACGGAGCGTCGCCAGACCCGCAGCCATGGCTAGCTGATTGCCACGAAATGTGCCTGTATGTGCTCCCGGCTTCCACTGATCCAGTTCCTCCTTATAGATCACAACAGACATGGGAAGACTGCCGCCTACGGCTTTGGAGCAGATGATGACATCAGGTACAATCCCAGCGTGTTCAAACGAAAACATACGTCCCGTTCGTCCAATGCCCGTCTGCACCTCATCTATAATGAGCGGAATATTCCGCTCTGCAGTGATCCTGCGTAGCGCTCTCAGCCACTCCAGATCCGCAGGAATGGCACCGCCCTCGCCTTGGACCGTTTCTACGATCACACCGCATGGCGCAGCTATCCCACTCTCACAGTCATCGAGCAAGTTCTCAATGTACTGTGCACTCAAGCGAGCAGTCATGCCTTCGCCAACACCAAATGGACAGCGGTATTCATACGGAAATGGCAGGAAGTGCACATCTGGCAGGAGGCTCTGCAAGCTTTCTTTTTTACTCAGATTACCGCTCATCGACATCGTCGCTTGGGTGGAACCGTGATATCCGCCTTGGAAAGCCAAAATGGATTTTCCACCTGTTGCGTGTTTCACAAGTTTGATCGCGGCTTCAACCGCATCCGCACCCGTTGGGCCGCAGAACTGAATTTTGGATTGATCCCGCATCTCTTCAGGCAACAGAGAGAACAGCTCCTGCATAAACGAAAGCTTCAGCGGAGTAGCCAGATCCAGTGTATGTAATGGAATCTGCTGATCGAGGACATCCCGGATGGCGCCAACGACCGTCTCATGGTTATGTCCAAGCGCTAGTGTCCCCGCACCTGCCAAGCAATCGTAATACTCACGGCCTTCCGTATCCGTAATCTTCATGCCTTGTGCCTTGCTGATCACGAGCGGAAAATGCCTGGAGTACGCTCGTGCATTCGACTCCTTCTCGTTCTGCAGCTTCAGGTATTCCGTCTGTACCTCTACTGACATCAATGTCAAACGCCCCTTATCTTCAATTCAGGCCAAAAAATGCCTGTACATTCGTTATAGACCGTTCTTCCACTCTCCACCAAAAAATCGCCTTATGACGCTAAAAACTTACCTTCAACCATCAACTCTGACACAGATACTCCAGATATTGACGGACAACATCCCTTCTGGTCCCGCCATGTGGATACACATGGTGAGTCAGATCTGGCAATGCGTTGACCTCCAGAATCCCTCCCTGTGCAGTAGTCATGGGGACTCGAATGTCCTTACAGCGGATATCTATACCTGCTACGTCAATCTGGAGTGACCGTGCAGCCTGGACCATCATGTGGGCATTGTCCGGATGAATGTCATCCGTGCAGTCTCTATAAAACTCACTGATTTTGCCCGCTGCCGAATTACGGAGGTCATATAGCTCAATCTCTTGTCCCGCAAGGGGTACGTCATTCAGAGCAACACCTTGCTTACGCAACGCATCCAGCAAACGTGTATGATCGGGATCAATCTCAGGAAAAGCTTCATACACACCGATCTCCGTGTCCTGTATTCGGCTGCGGTTCAGTATCTCAATCAATTCACGAACAGACGAACTACCATCACCTGTCACATACACAGGTCGATATTGGTTCACTGCCGCTACCTGATCGTTAATAATCAGCACCCTGTAGTCGGTTCCGGTGACATATTGTTGCAGCATAATACCACTGCCATGCTTGGCTGCGGCATCTATTGCCGTTTCCAGTTCAGCAACATTGCGTACATCCAGCGTAACCCCCTGACTACTGCTGGCATCCAGCGGTTTGACCACGATGGAGCTGTGCTCGTTCAGAAATTGTTCAGCTTCTTCTCCCATAGCCGTAATGACGATATGAGAAGGTACTGGCATCCCCTGCTCATGCAGGATCAGATTACATGCCTGTTTATTCTTAGCAAGCAATCCAGCAATCAGTGGAAGTCGATGCGTTCTCGTTTTGTTAATGATGATCTGCTTGTCCCGGGTGGATAACTTCAGAAAATCCTCGCAGCCGTCTACAAGCAGCTCGCAATCGATCCCCATCTCTCTTGCTTTGTTCAGAATCAGCCGATTCTGTAAATTCTCAAATCCCTCTGGAAATACGGAACGTTTAGAACGAAGTGTATGCATATCCGACCTTCCTATCGGTTAATTTTATTGATAATGATTATCAGTATCATGTAAAATCTATTTTATGGTACCCGTTGACACATTGTCAATATAAAACTTTTAAGGGAAAATTAGTTTTATTTTCTGAAGAAGACTTGCATTGAAACTGGGGATCGAAGAATAAAAGAATAAAAAAGGCATAACAAATCAGGCAAGCCATTGCGTTCACGAATCGCTGCTTGCCTATTTCGTTATCCTCATGACATGATGATGGATTGATATAACCATGGGGGAATCAAGGAATGGATAAACGTAAAGAAACATGGCCAATTGGACCTGAGTCACTGAGTCAATGACCATATCAGCATACCGTCTGGCCCAATGAACCCGTAAACCGTGCCCCGAGCCATTCAGTATGTATGGATATGTTTGGCGTACAGGAGTGTGAGACTCCTGATCATCAAGCCAGCTGAGTATAACGGTGCTGTACTCCATTCAGCTTCCTGCCTCTTCCATGCGGAATACAGGTGGGTGTGCCGAATAATGGATCTACAGCAATATCACACTCCATCTGAAAAACGTTGCGTACGAGGTCACGAGTGATAATATCCTCCGGTTTGCCTTCCGCATAGATCGACTTGTTGTGCACCGCTACAATATGATGGGCGTAACGACAAGCCAGATTCAGGTCGTGAAGCACCATCACGATGGTACGCCCTTCTCTTTCATTTAATTCAAACAACAGATCCAGAATATCGATCTGATGTGTCATATCGAGATACGTCGTAGGCTCGTCCAGTAACAATGTTTCTGTACCTTGAGCCAGCGTCATGGCGATCCATGCGCGTTGACGCTGACCACCAGACAGGGCATCGACAGGCCGATCCGCTAGTGCTGTCAGATGTGTGGACTCCAGCGCCAGCTCGACCATACGTTCATCCTCACGCGACCACTGTTTAAGCCACGTCTGGTGGGGATAACGACCTTGTCGTACCAGTTGATGTACAGTTAAACCTTCTGGCGCCGATGGGCCTTGAGGCAAAATAGACATGCGTCTTGAGATTTCTTTGGTAGGAAGCTTCGCAATCTCTTCACCATCCAGCAATACCGTGCCTGAGCTGGATTTCAACAACCTTGCCATGGTACGCAGCAATGTCGATTTGCCGCAGCCATTACTGCCGATCAGGACCGTTATCTCTCCCTTGGGGATGGTCAGGTTCAAGTTTTCTATAATCGGATCTGCTCCATACGCAATGGTAAGCTCCTTGGCTTGCAAAATACTCATGGCTTTCCCCCCTTAATAGTGGTTTCGATTCTTAAATAGTAAGTATAGGAAAAATGGTGCACCGATCCCTGCGGTAAATACACCAGCAGGAATATCCAGCGGCAGAAATGCAGTTCTGGCAATGAGATCCGCCGCACATACCAGCAGAGCACCCACGAATCCCGACACCAGCAGCAAGCTGCCGAACATGCGCCCGACCAGCTTTCTCGCAATATGTGGAGCAATCAGACCGACAAACCCGATGGTCCCAGCCACAGACACGGCAATGCCAGCGAGCAGGACACTGCACAACAACAGAGCTGATCGATGCCACTGCACTGTTACGCCAAGCCCTGTGGCAAGGTCATCTCCAAACTCCTGTGCATTCAGGCTCCGGGCAAACCATATCGCGAGAGGCACAATGATAACAACTACAGGCAATATCGTCCGGACATCTGTCCATGTGGCTCCATAGATGCTGCCTGTCAGCCAGATATAAGCCTGACTTGCTGTATAGAATGGGCTTAGGATTAACATAAAGGTCGTTCCAGCCCCCGTTATAGCCGATACGCCTATACCTATAAGAACGAGGCGGATCGGACTAACTCCTTTTTTCCAAGCAAGAATATAGATGATTAATGCTGTAATTAATGCACCGATGATCGCAAAGAGTGGCAACAGCTTCATGTTTACAGCCCCGCCCAATAGCGTTACACATCCTACTGCTGCGACCGCCGCACCACCAGTTATGCCGATGACGTCAGGCGAGGCAAGTGGATTACGGATAATGCCTTGTAGCAGCGCACCGGACATCCCTAGGGCCGCACCTACCAACAGAGACAGCAGCACACGCGGCAGCCGCAGTGTTAACACAACAAAATCATGCTCCCCTGCATTCAGTCCAAAGATTGTTTTCACAACGTCCAATGGAGATATAAAGTCACTGCCTAGACTTGTCCCGACCACTCCGGCTGCCAGAAACAAAAATATACATCCAGCAATGACCAACATGGACTTGCGCTCCACTTGCATGGAGACCGTGTCTTTCTTATTCCGATACGTCAGCATCTTCCTCATATCTTCGTCACCCCCTTGCGGGCGATATATACGAAGAAAGGACCTCCGATTAAGGCCGTCATCACGCCAAGCGGAACTTCCTGCGGTATAATCACAAGCCTTGCTACGACATCGGCTGACATCAACAGAATCGCTCCACCCAGGAAGCAATAAGGAATGAGCCAGCGATAATCATTGCCCACCAAAGTACGCATAATATGAGGTACAACAAGACCTACCAAACCGATCGAACCAGCTACGGCAACGGAACCACCCGCCAGTAACACGGTAACAACGCCCATCAACACTTTGACCAAGAGCACATTCTGTCCCATACCCTTAGCAATATCATCTCCTGTTAATAACAGGTTGATCGCTCGTCCCATGAATAGCGATATCAGTGCTGCCACCGCCATATAAGGTAACACCGGGTACAACATCTCTAGCGTTCGCCCACTGACCGAACCGGCAAGCCAGAACAATACATCTTGCAGTCCGGTGCCGTCGAGCACAAGAATCGCCTGAGTAAAGGAAGCAAACAAGGCTGAGATCGCAGTACCGGCAAGCACAATTTTAATCGGCGTCAGTCCATCACGGCCGAGAGAGCCAAGCATGTATACAATAGCTGCGGAGATCGCCGCGCCCGCAAATCCAAACCACATCATTGTGGTCAAGGAAGACACAGACAGCACCACAACAGCAATAACAATACAGAATATTGCACCTGAGTTGATTCCGAACACACTCGGTGATGCCAGTGGATTACGTGTCAGCGCTTGCATCAGCCCACCTGCGGCAGCAAGACTTGCACCTACAACAGCCGCAATTATCGTACGTGGCAATCGTTCTGTCAGAAGTACTACATGTTCTACCGACGTCCCATCATAGGACTGATACGCATCCCACAACATGTGAAACGTAATAGGTGTGCGTCCCAGAATCATGCTTGCGGTTGCCGCAAACAGCATTAGAAATAACAATCCGATCAACCCATATATTTTCGCACTCACCTTGGTAAAAAGGGGAAACATACTCTCACTCTTTCATCTATAAAGTGAAACAGGATCTGCCTGCTCCTACACTTCGCTCACGAAAGTTCTGGTGCATGGCAGATCCTGTTCCTATTATTTAGTCAGGTTGAACTGCTTATATAGATCATCCAGCATCATGTTGGCTGATATGTATCCGCCCGCCATGTTCCAGGCTACCTCATCAACCTGATACAACTGATTGTTTTTCACCGCATCGAGGTTTTTCCATAAAGGGCTGCTTGTCCAATCTTTATAATTTTTCTCAATCGCAGCCGCATCTGTACCTGAATTGAAGTTGAAGATCATGTCTGCATTCATATCCGGAATAGCCTCTTTGGATGTCAGTTCAATTCCCCATGTATCTGCATCATGTCCTGCGGGTCTTGTGAAACCAAGTTCCTTCAGAATTTTACCTGCATACCCCATGTAGAAAATACGAACCTGATCTGCTCTGAAGTTCGTAATCGTTGCTTCCATTGGCAGACGGTCTCCCATCTTCTCTTTGAAATCCGCTACACGTGCGTCCCAATCAGCGAGCAGTTTGCTCGATTCCTCTGTTTTATTCATCGCTTCTCCTGCAATCTGGAGCGTTTCTTTCCAGTCAAACAGCGTTTCGGTCACGACGGTTGGTGCAATCTGAGACAACTGGTCGTAGATCTCTTCGTGTCTGATTTTAGTTGCGATAATGAGATCAGGCTTCAACTTGTTGATCTCTTCCAAGTTCGGCTGAGTTTCTTGTCCCACTTGGGGTACACCGTCCAGATCTTTACGCAGATATTCGTATACAGGCTGTTGAACCCATGATTCAACGACACCCGCTGGTTTAACGTCAAGTGCCACGACAACATCATTCGCACCTTGGAACAACGTAACAATTCGTTGCGGCGTTCCCGTGACTTTCGTTTCGCCCATGGCATGTTTGATAACTCGGGTCTCATCTGCCGCTTGGTTCGCTGTATCTCCCTCAGCACTACCTTCTGTGCTGCTTCCGCTCGTTGCCGAGCTTGCTGCATTGTTGTTACCCGCACTTCCCCCTGAAGTACAACCCGCCAGCAGCGATATCATAAGAATTAACGCTGCATAAATATATAACTTTTTGCTGAATCGAAACATGAAACTTGTCTCCCCTTCTCATCTAATTGATATTGAATCTCATTATCAATTGTATTGTAATAGAGTTGGTTAATTTAGACAAGCATTTATTTGGGAGTTGTCTTGAAAACTTTTTTAACTCTTCTCCCTACATTCCATAATCATTTCGATCCTATGATTCACTTGTAATCCATCTTACAGATCTTCTGAGCATACTCAGCTTTTTTTGAAATTATATGTAATTGTTACTTTGACTTACTTAAATCAACTATTGCTAAATTATACCTGTATTTCGACTGCCTCCTATGTTAGATTATCCCTTATAATGAAAATCACATATATAGACAGGGGACAGGCTGACATGAAAAAAAATTGGATTCTATCCATCTTGATGAGTATCGTTTTGCTTGGCGGTACATTGATTCCAGCAGGGGCCTATGCTTCAGCAGCTGATGACACAACAACTTCAACATCCAGTGAAGAAAGCATAGTAGATTACGACTATGAAGAAGAACAACAGCTTACCGCGGAAGATCAAGAATTCCTGGATTATTTAGAGGCTTTGGAAGCCACGGCTAGTTATGAAAAGAAAGCGCTGAATGCTGTAGCCGGAGATACCTACATTACATCTTCAAACCGTAAATCTTTCTTTTTGAAACTGAACAATACGGTCATCCCGAACTACACCAAGTATGTTTCCATGTTGAAACAGATCAAACCTGAAAATGCGGAACTGAAAAAAATCCATAACAAATTGATTAAAGGCAGCTATGCACAGCTAGAAGCATATCAATTGTTTAAAAAGTCCGTGTCCAAAACGACAATCAATCGGACCGTCTTCAAGCAGGGCAATGACAAAATTGCTACAGGCCGCAAAAGTATTGAGCAGTACCATAAAGAAATCAAAGCATACGGAGAATCCTTGGGATTCGAGATGTAATCAACAAATTTGATAATTAAGGAAAAAAAAGTGTTTTCTTTTGCAAGAAATATTCGTATAATAGCCCTATAATCAAAAGGCTATGCTGCCGAAAGGTACAACCTCGTGAACTGGAGAGGTTGTACCTTTTTTGCGTTTTCTGGAGCAATTACTAGCCTTATCTCACATTCATTCATCAAGCCAAGGAGTGATTCCATGATTCTTGAAGCGATCTATCATCGCCCGAAACTGAACTGGTCCTATGCTTACAATCGTACAACGATGCATCTGCGCTTACGATCCAAACGAGGGGATTTGGATGCCGTAATCGCTATTACAGGGGATAAATATGCCTGGGATCGGACCATCACGCATATTCCCATGCGAATCTTTGCTCGTGATGAGATGTTTGATTATTGGGAAGCTGAAGCATCTCCACCCTATCGCAGACTGCGGTACAGTTTCCAACTAGTTAAAGGAGAAGAGTCTGTCTGGATGACCGAGCGTGGATTCGAACAGGCACTGCCAGATCACCCGCTTGAAATGTTCGATTTTCCTTTCATGAATCCGGCAGATATTTTCGAACCTCCTGCCTGGGTTAAGGATGCTGTTTTTTATCAGATTTTTCCTGAACGGTTTGCGAATGGCGACCCTTCTCTCACGCCGGCCAATGCAGAACCTTGGGGCGGTGAGCCAACACCGGTAAACTTCTTTGGTGGAGACCTTCAAGGTGTAATGGATCACCTCGATCACCTTAGTAAGCTAGGCATAACAGCGATTTATTTCTGCCCTTTATTCGAGGCAACGACCAATCATAAATACAATACGGCTAACTACCTGAAAGTCGATCCCCAATTTGGCACGAACGAGCAATTGAGAGCACTTGTAGATGCGTGCCATGCTCGTGGGATACGAGTCGTCCTGGATGCTGTGTTCAACCATTCGGGAAGAGAGTTCCCTCCTTTTGTCGATGTGATGAAAAATGGATCAGCTTCTCCTTACGCAGACTGGTTCTACATTAAAGATTGGCCGCCTCGTGTAGAAGAAGGTATCCCGACGTATGAGACCTTTGCCTTCGAACCGCTGATGCCCAAGCTGAACACGGAACACCCTGATGTAAAGGCATATCTGCTGGAGGTCGCCCGTTACTGGGTTGAAGAGATGGATATTGATGGCTGGCGGCTAGATGTAGCCAATGAAGTGGATCACCAGTTCTGGCGAGAGTTCCGTCAAACGGTTAAAGCGATTAAGCCAGATGCCTATTTGCTCGGCGAAATCTGGCATGATTCTTTGATGTGGCTGCAAGGTGACCAGTTTGATGCTGTCATGAATTACCCGTTTACCAATTCCGTGCTGGACTACACTGTACATGGCAAGCTGGATGGACTTGGATTCGCCAATGAGATTGGCAAACTGCTTGCAGCTTATTCACAAACGGTAACCGAGACCGCCTTCAATCTGCTGGGAAGTCATGACACTCCGCGTTTGCTTACCTTATGTGATGGTGACATAAGAAAGATGAAGCTGGCCGTAACATTACTGTTCTCGTATCCAGGTGCGCCTTGCGTCTATTACGGGGATGAAGTCGGACTGGATGGCGGTTACGATCCTGGCTGTCGCAAATGTATGGAATGGGATGTAACGAAACAGAATCATGAACTGCTCACATTTTTCACGCGTACCATTGAGTTACGCAAAAAACACCCCGCACTGCGTAGCGCAGAGATGAAAATGGTGTATGCACAAGCTGGAGACCCTTGTCTTGCAATGGAGCGTATTGATTCAGAAACAGGTGAGCGTATATTGCTGGTCATGAACGCCAGTGATGAGCCTTGTAAGCTGGAACTTGGATGGGGGGACCAACATATTTGGCGTGACCTGTTCTCTTCTAAACCGTTTGAGGCCAGACAGAATACATTGACGCTGGATTTAGCGGCTTATGGCTTCTCCTTATTGCAGCTCGAAGTTAAACAGCCCGCAGAAGCCTGATATTTAACATAAAAAAATACTAGCTTCTCGATTGCTTTCCTCTCTCCTCCGCCTTTTCTTATCATTGAATTGGCGGCGAGAGAGCATCGATTTTTTCGTTTTTTGTAAATATATAATTAGAAAAATAATACTCCTAAGAAAGTTATTGACATAAAACTGTTTTTTTCTTAAGATAACGATGTGATCATAACTCGAGGGCCATGCTTTTAAACCCCAGTGGTTTAGGACAACCCCGGTAACTCCTTAAGGAGATGCCGGGGTTGTTGGCGTTTATGCCTGGAAGGAGGGAGTGGAACGTTTTTCTAAAACAACTCTATATATTGTAAGCGCTATAATTCTAAGTCAGTCTGTTGATTGATGATCAAACCATTACATTCGTGAAGGGTGGATTACTATGTTCCAAATGGCCAAACGCGCAATCCTCAGTACCACACTGACCCTCGGTATGCTTGCCGGCAGCGCCCTGCCGTTCTTGCCAGCTTCTGCTGTATACGCTGATCCGGATACCGCTGTTACTAACAAGCAGAGTTTCAGTACAGATGTGATCTACCAAGTGTTTACGGACCGCTTTCTGGATGGCAATCCCTCCAACAACCCCACCGGAGCGGCATATGATGCCTCGTGCAGCAATCTGAAGCTGTATTGCGGAGGAGACTGGCAAGGGTTAATCAACAAAATCAATGATAACTATTTCAGTGATCTGGGTATCACAGCTCTGTGGATTTCTCAGCCTGTCGAAAATATTTTTGCAACGATCAACTATAGCGGTGTAACCAATACAGCCTATCATGGCTACTGGGCTCGCGACTTCAAAAAAACCAATCCATACTTCGGCACGATGGCCGATTTTCAGAATCTGATTACGACTGCTCATGCCAAAGGCATCAAGATTGTCATTGACTTTGCACCGAATCACACTTCCCCTGCCATGGAAACGGACACCTCTTTTGCCGAGAATGGCAAATTGTACGATAACGGCAAGCTGGTCGGTGGATATACTAATGATACCAACGGCTATTTCCATCACAATGGCGGCTCCGACTTCTCTTCTCTGGAGAACGGTATCTACAAAAACCTGTACGACCTCGCAGATTTCAACCATAACAATGCAACCATCGACAAGTACTTCAAAGACGCAATTAAGGTCTGGCTCGACATGGGCGTTGACGGTATTCGGGTGGATGCAGTGAAGCATATGCCTCTCGGCTGGCAAAAGAGCTGGATGTCTTCCATCTACACACACAAGCCAGTGTTCACCTTCGGTGAATGGTTCCTGGGATCAGCTGCATCCGATGCAGATAACACAGACTTTGCAAACAAATCGGGTATGAGTCTCCTCGACTTCCGTTTTAACTCTGCGGTGCGTAATGTGTTCCGTGATAACACGTCCAACATGTACGCTCTGGATTCCATGATCAGCAGCACAGCTACTGATTACAACCAGGTGAACGATCAAGTCACATTCATCGACAACCATGATATGGATCGGTTCAAAACAAGTGCAGTCAATAATCGCCGCTTGGAACAAGCTTTGGCCTTTACGCTGACTTCACGTGGTGTGCCTGCCATATACTACGGTACCGAGCAGTATCTGACAGGTAATGGCGATCCGGATAACCGGGCCAAGATGCCTTCCTTCTCCAAGTCCACCACAGCATTCAATGTAATTAGCAAACTGGCACCTCTGCGCAAGTCCAATCCGGCTATTGCTTATGGATCGACAGAGCAGCGCTGGATCAACAATGATGTATATGTTTACGAGCGTAAATTCGGCAAAAGTGTAGCTGTAATCGCGGTAAACCGCAACCTTTCCACACCTGTGAACATCACTGGGCTGAGCACGTCCCTGCCGACTGGCTCTTACACCGATGTACTCGGTGGCGTACTGAACGGTAACAATATCACGTCCAGCAATGGCAGTGTCAATGCGTTCACCCTCGCTGCAGGAGCAACAGCGGTGTGGCAATATACTGCAGCTGAAACTACACCGACCATCGGTCATGTGGGTCCAGTTATGGGGAAACCAGGCAATGTTGTAACGATTGACGGTCGCGGGTTCGGTTCTACTAAAGGCACGGTATACTTCGGTACTACAGCGGTTACCGGTGCAGCTATCACCTCATGGGAAGATACACAGATTAAAGTAACTATCCCTTCCATTGCCGCTGGCAATTATGCTGTGAAAGTGGCTGCGAATGGTGTGAACAGCAATGCGTACAACAACTTCACCATTCTGACAGGTGATCAGGTTACAGTTCGCTTTGTTATCAACAACGCTTCCACAACACTGGGACAGAACATTTATCTGACAGGTAATGTGGCTGAGCTTGGCAGCTGGAGCACGGGTACCAACGCAATTGGACCTGCATTTAATCAAGTCATTCATGCGTACCCGACCTGGTACTATGATGTAAGCGTACCAGCAGGTAAACCACTGGAGTTCAAGTTTTTCAAGAAAAGCGGATCAACGATTACGTGGGAAGGCGGTTCCAACCACACCTTCACTGCACCAGCGAGCGGAACAGCAACAGTTACGGTGAACTGGCAATAAAAGCTTCATTATTAAGAACACAAGTTAACCCGGAGCACGCTAATACAGCGTATACTCCGGGTTTTCTATGTTAATGCAACGCATAAGCTGGCACTTCCGCATATGTTGATGGAATACACAAGCAGGCACTTCCGCAGCTGTGCCAGTCGATAAAGACATGACATTACGGAAGTGCCTGATTGAAGTTTGAAGTGCCGCATGTATGACTAACCTCGCTAAACCTCGTTAATACGGCAGCTAATTATGATATTAACTATTAATGGTATGAGTAATGCTATCCTTTGGATGCTCCGCTTGTTAGGCCTTGAACGAGGAAGCGCTGCAAGAACACAAACAGCATAGTGATCGGGATTGCAATCAGTACGGCTCCGGCAGCAAACATCGTGAAGTTACTGTCTTGATACCGGTTCACAAGGTCCCACATACCAACGGCAAGGGTCCAGTTCTCCTTGGTCCGTAGCACCAAACGTGCGAAAATAAAATCCATCCAAGCCCCTGTAAAGCTGGTTAACGCAACATACGTCAGCATCGGTTTGGATAACGGCAGAATGATACTGGTAAAGACGCGAAGATGACTTGCACCATCGATGCGGGCAGCTTCATCCAGGCTGCGCGGGATGGTGTCAAAGAAACCTTTGACGATGAATCCGCCCAGCACCGCTCCTGCAGAATAAACCAGTATAAGCGCGGCATGTGTGTCGAGCAGTTTGATTTGCAGCAAAATAATATAAATGGCGATCATACTCATGAAGCTTGGGAACATACCTAGAATGAGCATCGTGGACAGAATCGTTTTACGCCCCCGAAAACGGAACCGGGACAAGGCATACATGCCCAGCGTCACCATTAATGTCGAGAAAATCATCGTGAAGAAAGCAATCTTCAGCGTGTTCATGTACCATCTTCCATACATGAAGGACGGATTGTTGAACAATTCGCCATAATGGGCGAGCGTGAAGCTTTCCGGCCATAGACGTTCACTGAACAACGCTGCTCCCGGACGCAGGGACGACAGAAATATCCACAGCACCGGATAGATGGATACGATGGCAATAATAATTAATAACACATAACTAAGTGTCAGACGAATCGGATTATTGCGTTTCTTCATTGAATCATGTCCTCCTCCTTGAATGATTTGGAGCGGCGGAAGTTCCAGATGGAGAAGGTAGCGATGATCAGGAAGATAATAATCCCTACCGCAGATGCCATGTTGAATTTGTTATTGTCCAGTGTAAGCTTGTAGAGCCAAGTGACCAGCAGGTCCGTTGCTCCGGCATATTGGTAATCGCCGCGAAGCGGGTTTCCGTTCGTTAACAGGAAGATCACGTTGAAATTGTTGAAGTTGCCGGCAAACTGCATGATCAGCACTGGAGTAGTTGCAAATAAAATGAACGGCATCGTAATAATCCGGAATTTCTGGAATGCGGAAGCGCCGTCCACCTCGGCTGCCTCGTACAGATCACGCGGAATAGCTGTCAGGACACCGAGAATCAATACCATACTGACCGGAATACCGATCCACATGTTGACCACAATGACAGTCACTTTGGCCCAGAACGGATCGGTCAGCCATGGTAGCCCTTCCAGCCCGAACGCTCGCATATACGTATTGATTGGTCCGAACTGACCGTTAAACAGGTTACGCATCAGCAACAACGAAATAATCTGTGGAATCGCATAAGGCAAAATGAAAATGGTACGCCACAGTTTTTTGAAACGAATACCCTGCTGTTCAATTAATAAAGCGACTAATACCCCACCGAAATAGGTGGTAAATGTAGCGAGGAATGCCCAGATAACCGTCCAAGTCAGAACGCCGTAGAACGTCTGGCTCCAGGATTTGAGCTGAATCAGATCTGTGAATGTTTTGAACCCTACCCAGTCGACCAACTTGGCTGGTGGAATATGATCCGGTGCGGAGTAGTTCGTGAAGGCAATCGTAACCGTGAATACAATGGGCATGATGGTGAAAAACAGAACGCCAAGTGCAGGGATGGATAGAAACAGATACGGGAAGTTTTTGTCCATCATATTCCGCATTGTTGCGGCAGCCCCAAGGGTGGGTTTGCCTTGTTCCCTTGCCAGTCCTGTCATATAAGCATCCCGGATGTTCAGAATGTACAGGAGCACAAACACAAAAAAGACTAACAATACGATAATTCCGTCTAACAGCAAAAAGATGGAATGGTCTCCCTTTTGAAGTACGGTCGAACCATTCACTTTGACAAAACGTTGTGTATTTTCCCCCAGTGTCCATATTCCCCATACAGCTTGGGACAGGCGGGGAAGCAGGTACGCAAGCCCCACTCCCTCCAGCAACAGTAGAACAATGCCTTTGATCCATTGCCGATTGTATAACTGTCCAAGGCCCTGCAATATGATGGAGCATATGGCCGCTGTCATCCGGTACTGCTTTTCCCTGGTGGGTTGAACAGGTACCGGGACATGCTGTTGTCGCATTTGCTCTCTCCTCTCCGGCCATTCGTAATGGTATAATTCATCGATTCATCTTTATTGTACGGTTGCCAGGCTTTCCTGAATTTGTTTCACAGCATTGTCGAGCGAAGTCTTCACATCCTTGCCGGTATCCCAGATATCCGTAATGGCGGATGATATAGGTCCCCACACACTGTCCATCGCAGGAAGCGAAGGCATCGGAGTCGAGTTGTTGAACTGTTCGAGAAATGCTTTGTTGATTGAATCTTCTTGCACCTTCGCGTCGGCAGCTACATTTTTATTCGCCGGTAACGTACCGTTCATTTCGAAGTTTTCCATCTGCGCTTCTTCATTGGAAAGGAAGGCAGCCAGCAGCTTGGAGGCATTTGGGTACTGTGTGAATGCGTTTACGTAATAGGCTTTGACACCTGAGAAGGATGTCATCGGTTTGCCATCGATGGCTGGAAGTGGAGCAACTCCAAAATCAATTCCGGCGTTGCGATAATCCGCAATCGTCCAAGGTCCATTAATATCCATCGCCAGCTTGCCGCTGGAGAACAACCCTTTTTTGATATCGTAGTTCACGTCACCCATCTTGAGTGGAAGCACTTCAGCCTTCAAGGTTTGGAGAAATTCTCCCCCCTTCTGTGCTCCTTCGTTGTTTAAACCGAGGTCACTGCTATCCATTCCGTTGTCACCGAAGATATATCCACCTTGAGAAGCCAGGAAGGCATAGTTGTAATAAAATTGCTGTAATTCCCACATCAGAGCATACTGATTGGACTTGGTATTATTAAAAGTTTTGGCGAATTCGATGATTTCATCAAAGTCTTTCGGTGCTTCAGGGTACAAGGCTTTGTTGTAAAAGAGAGCATAGGTCTCGACACTATACGGATAGCCGTACAGAATGTCTTTGAATGTCACCGCTTTTAGCGCATTCTCGCTCGTGTTGGCTGTCGTCTCGGCTTCAAAGATATCATTGGGCAGAATCAGCCCAGCTTCCGAGGCACTGCCAATCTTATCATGTGGAAATACGACAACATCTGCGGCTAGTCCAGCGGGCCCATCTGTCGTCAGTTTGGTTACCTGATCTGTCGGTGGCAGCTCCTCCATCTTGACTGTGACACCGTACTTCTCCTCAAACTTTTTGACACGTTGCTCAATAAAGCTGCTCTGATTCTTGTCTTCCCAGATCACCAGTGTTGCGCCCTCTTCCGGCTGAAGATTCTCAGCTGTAAGCTGAACTTGCTCCTCCGGAGGATTCTCGCTTGCCGTTGTCGGAGTTGACTCTCCGCCCCCAGACGAGCATGCAGCCAATGTGAATGCCATGACAACAGACAACGTTGCGCCTTGCCATTTTCTCATGTAAAATGTCCCCTTTCCTTCTGCATGGTTCAACCAAGTTCGCGCTTTTCTACCCTTTAAACTGCGTAGATTGTCAGGTATTTTGTTTTCTAGGTGCCTTTTGTACAAACGTTTGCTCAAAATGGAAGACAAGGTCACTGCGAGGTTCAATATGTAGGGAGAATGAATGGATAAGTATGTATAAACATAGATGTAAGCGCTATAATATCTTCCACATCATACAATACGAGGCTTTCTTTGTACAAACGTTTGCACAAGCTATATTACTCCATAATCAAGCGTTTCCTGAAGTCAGTTCGCAGTAATTTCCTGTTTTCTTGTTCTAGCTCTTTCTTCCTTTATTTTGCTATGCTTGCATTTTGGTTCATCCAGTTACCGATTGCTTTCTGGTATTCTTTGCATTACCATAGGAGAATGTTGAAATGATTGAATCAGAAGGGGTTTTTTGCATGATTACGATCAAGGATATTGCCAGATTGGCGGGTGTTTCCCCTTCTACAGTGTCACGGGTGATTTCGGGCCATCCTAGAATCAGTACGGAAACATCTCTTAAAATTAAACAAATTATGAAAGAGCTTAATTATCATCCCAACATTATGGCGAAGAGTCTGGTATCCAAAACAACACAGACCCTTGGGATTATGCTTCCGCGTCCTGCGGAAGAGCTGTTTCAAAATTATTTCTTCGGAGAACTGTTACGTGGCATTATTACTCATGCGACTCGGAACAATTATGAATTGCTGCTGTCCACCGAGACTTCCTCCGATGATGAATTACAGGCAATTTCTCGTCTCGTGCATGGACGCAGGGTAGATGGTATTCTACTGCTTGGTTCCAAACGCGACGATCCGATCATCTCTTTTTTGGAAGAAGAAAAATTTCCTTTTGTGCTGATCGGCCGAAGTGAAACACATCCCAATGCACCTATGGTGGATAACGACAATGTGCAGACAGCGTACGATGCGACACAACATCTCATCGCACAGGGGCATACTCGTATCGGATTTGTGAGCGGCCCGCCAGATATTACGTTATCACATGATCGTATGCGCGGTTATCAAAAGGCGCTTGTTGAAGCCGGACTGACACCAAATAATGACTGGATCGTAGAGGGAGAATTTCTACAAGAGAGCGGATTTCGAGCGATGTCCTTGTTCATGTCTCTGCCCGACAGGCCTACGGCTATAGTGGTTATCGATGATAATGTAGCCTTTGGTGTGTTAAGAGCACTCGCGGAGCTTGGCTATCGTGTACCTGAGGATATCAGTGTGGTCAGCTTTAACAATATTGCTTTGTCCGAACTTGCTTCGCCACCACTAAGCTCTATTGATATTGGAACATATCAGCTTGGTTACACAGCAGTTCAGGTATTGTTAAAAATTCTTAGTAACGAACCTCTCACTCAGAATCCGGTTATTATCCCCCATCGTCTGATTGTTCGTGAATCCTCTATTTATTCCAAAGTAAAGCCTTCTCTTAGCTAATCATGCTAAGCATTAGCTCAAACATGCAAACGTTTGTCCTATCACCCATCCTTCGGAACTTGAAGGTGTAGAAGAAAAACGGGCTAACATGCCAAAAGACAAAGAAGCCGCAAGCGATGCGGCTTCTTTGCTATCTTTTCATGCGTACTCATTCGTGTAAAGTTCTTCTCTCACCCTCGTGTGGCTGACAATTTAGTATGAACTCCAATCTGTGTCAGCTGTAATAACGACACCATTCACAAAACTGGAATCATCTGACCCGAGATACGAGGAAATTTATTCCACCAGGTCACTCTCCGTTTCCTGTATAATAGTAAAGATGAGCCATGGCTCTAACACAATTCAGACAAAGGGAGTTGAACATTTACGTGAACAAATTACGTATAGTCTCATTAATGACCAGTTTCATATTGCTTGGCGGAGTACTTCTCTTTCCTGCTTCTCATGCCAACGCTGCCAAGGAAGAATTCTATACATATTGGGATCAAGACGAGTTTGCGGACGAATATCCGTATGAGGGAGATTTAATAGACGATACAGAAGAGCCTGAGGCAGTAGATGAGTTTATTCAGGAAAAAGCGGAATTAAAAAAATATCTTGATCAGATTTTTGCTATCGAGACCTATGAGTCTAGAGCCATTGATTCCTTGAGTAGTGTGGGTAACACCGTATCTTCAGCGAATCGAAAATCGATGTTTCTTAAGCTGACGAATACGGTAATTCCGAATTATACCAAATTCGTCTCCAAAGCAAAACTGATCCAATCCAACAACCCAGAAATCAAAAAAATTCATACCTCCTTCATTAAAGGAACTTATATGCAGCTTGAAGGTTATATCCTTTACAAACAAGCCGTTTCCAAAAATAAAGTGAACTACACGATCCTTCAACAAGGTAATGCTAAAGTTAAAGCTGCCGATGTAATTCTCGACCGAGTTACTGAGTCATTGTTGGCGTATGCTGACAAAATTGGGTACGAGTAATACCTGTATGCAATCATTGCAAAAAAAGCAACCATCCTTAACTAGTCATTAGGGAGTGGTTGCTTTTTCTAGTTATTCTCATGGATTGGTTACAGACCAAGCTTCTGTCCTTTTTCTAATCGTTGAATCTGCTGTTCCCCGGTCTCCGCCAGTTCACGAAACTGACCAATCGTCTCGCGCATTCTTGGCAAAGCCTCTTGTTTGTAGACCGAAATTGAGTCCAGGGCGGAGAGCACATCCGTGAAAGCCTGCTTCATCGTATCCACCGAGATGCTTGCTTCATAAGCTTGCTTCTGGATGGCTGTCCCCTGATCCTTCAGCATTTTGGATGTGCCGGCGATCAGATCATTCGTAGTACGGTTAAGCAACTCGATTTTCTGCAAGACAATCTTCTGATTGTATAATGCACTGGCAACAGTGACCGCAATTTTGAGCGCCGAGATGGTCACGTTCTTCGCCCGGTCTACACCACGAATTAGCTCCTTATTGTTACGAATGACCACTTCAATCGCCATGATACCTTGCTGATTAACGACCAGCATCTGCTGTAAATCCATTACCCTTTGACGAAGTGGGAACAAGACTTCCTCAGTAATGAAACGCACCTTCTCGGGGTCTTCATTACGAACCTTGGCTGCCTCGATCTGTGTATCAATGGACTCATCCATCAGCATGCCAAGTTGAATCTCTTTCTGTAATCGTTTGGTCAGCTCACGCAGGCTCTGCTGCTCAATCTCGAGCGTCGTGTTGTCGTTACGCAGTGTGGCGCGGCCTTTGTCGAGTGAAACGACAATATCGGCAATGACGGCGTCAGCTTTCTGGTACTTCAGGAAATATGCGCGCAGCGGATTGAACAGTTTGCCCAGAAAGCCTGTTTTGGCAAAATCGACCACGCTCGGGTCGAGATCCTTCAGTTGCATATGCAGCTCGGTCAAGCCTTTGGCGACCTGACCGCCCTCGTCTCCCGTCTTGGACAGGTGTCCAACGGAGACTTGAAGCAGCGCGTTTTTCTCAGAAGAGGATCGCATCGTGTTCATGCCAAAGCCGTCAATGGATTGCAAAATTTCCTTGCGTTTCTCTAGAGATTCCAGATCCAGATTCATAATCATATCCACATTGGAATTCGCGACCTGCTGCAGTTCCGCCACCTCGGCGGGCACCGGTTTGATCTCTTCCTCAATCACCTTCTGAATTTCCTTCTGGCTCGGTATTTCCATCGTAAACGACATTCGCAGTTCCCCCTTTTCGTTCCCAACTATAGGCTTACCTCTTAACATTCATATAGAGTTACATCTGCACGTTAAACAGGTTTCCAATTTTGTAGACGACATCGTCCGTGTCTGCGTTAATGCTCGCTGCCTCGTTAATGCTGGAGATACTCTCTAGCGCTTTGATGTCGGCATTATATCCAATCGTGTAGATCGGTACTTTGTACGTCTCCACCAGATCACGAATATCTTTAAGAGAATGTCCTTCGTTCGTCTCGCCATCACTCAGAACGAAAATCAACGGTTTCACATTCGGGTTCGCCGCTTTGTAATCCTCCAGCATTTTCAGCGCGACCACAATGCCGTCAAATGTTGCTGTTCCCCCGCTCGCTTGCAGGCTATCTACCGTTCCGACAAACATGGATTGCTGGTTCGTATCATATTTGGCAATCGGTAGATTCACCGTCACGCCGCTGGAGTACGAGACCAGTCCGATACTGTTATCCGTACCGAGATACTTCTGCCCTTTATGCAAGGATTCTTTGAGACGATTCAGCGGTTCACCAGCCATACTTCCGGATACGTCTGTTACAAACACAGCCGCAATCGGATTACTTCCATTCTTCTTCTCTTTCCAGACTTTCTGTGCAGACAGCAGTGTGCCGCCATCTACGGTCGCCAGCTCGGATTTGTAATCTTGCAGGCCGTTGAATCCAAATTCCTCTGCCTTTTTCTGATACGGATCTTGCGCGACAAAGTCGGCGAACTTCTGGATAATCTCCTGTTTGTCCTGCGGCAATTGACCGAGGGCATACAGCGGACTGTCATGCCTTACACCAAATGGGGTGAACACGTATCCACTCTTGAGATCAGCCGTATTCACATAAGTCTGATACTCCAGTACAAAGGCATCCAGTCTGCCCGACTTCGCTGCTTCCCGCATCTGAATCGTTGTGGATGCTGTGAATGGCACGTTGGCCTGGAATTTCTCGAAGCCTTGAATGGCTTTCTCCCCAAGCGGATTGCTGCTATCATACGTATTCAATGCGGTAACCAAGAAATTCAGTCCTGTGGAACTGGCAAACGGGTCGGTATACCCCATCGTCAGTTCATTGTTTGCAATGGCTTCGGTTATCGTTTTGACATTCACGGAGCCGTAAGTATTCACAAGTGCATCATACTTGG
Organism: Paenibacillus sp. JJ-100; assembly: GCF_948329825.1. Lineage (GTDB taxonomy): Bacteria > Bacillota > Bacilli > Paenibacillales > Paenibacillaceae > Paenibacillus. The sequence continues at coordinate 44,732 of NZ_CAOJCM010000009.1, read as the reverse complement.
CTTTGGAGATGACAATTCCCGGTACGTTGCCAACGATCCGTTTGGAGATGAGATGCGTCTTCACCCCACTGGCTTCCACCATCGCACCCCAAAGTTCATTGGACGGTGTGAAGGCATCTGGTACGTATTTGCCGGACTTGATATAATCCGTAGCTGTACCTGAAGCGATGTTACGAATCTTGACCGATACCTGTTTGCCATCAACCGTGATGTTTGCTTGGTTGAACTCCTCTGCCACCTCCGTTAACCAACCATCTGCTCCGTTGCCCGACTTCTCGGTGGAAGAGAAGATTTCGACGAAATCATTGGTGGTGTTCTCCACTGTAATCGGGAATTTCGAAATATCGGGTAGTGATTCTGCGACATCAACGGGATCGAGATCAATCTGTCCTTTGACCGGTTCCGCCGTAGCTGGAGCAATGTCCGCGTACAATTTGCTGAGTTCCTTACCTGCATTTTCGGTTGTGACCTGTGTAGAAGACTTGCCAAAGTTCGATGTCAGTGTGATTCCTGCATAAACGAGACCAAATACAAGGACTAGCATAATTATAGATATGAGAAAAAACTTCCCTTTCTTCGCCATAGGTGCAACCCCTCACTGTCTGTATAATTTGGTGTGCTTGATTAACTGATCAATCTCCTGCATACAAGGCATCTGTTCAATATCTCCAGCTTCGAAACTGTCCAGGCGCGAAATCTCCAGCAGTAGCTGGTCCAGCTTAAGTAAAACCTCTTCATTAGTGTGAAGCGAATTCTTCACATAGGTCAGATAATCGTTGTACACCTTCGTTTTTTCCTGAAAAATCTTCTGCGGAATCGTGGAGGATTTAGCTCGCATCATGCTGGCATAATCGGCTTCATCGAACACATTCAGTCGATTCAAAATGCTGCGAATGTTCAGATATAGAAGCTTCTCTACCTCTTCCGTGACAGAAGCAAACTTCTTAAAACTCAGCTCGCCGGGGTCAAAACGTTGATGAAGCACGTTCATCAGGGTTACTTTTTTCTTTTTGATCCGGTTCAGTTGGGACAGTCCCAGCGTAATGTCTTCTTCAAGGATTTTGATGCGTCTGTAAAAAGATAGAGCCTCTACATAATCTTCATGGGTTTCGATCTGTCTCACCGGTAGAACGACGGGCTGTTTGAACAGTAAACTGTAACTGCCATAGAAGAGCGCGAGTACACTGCCGAACAGTAAAGTCACGGCAAGTGCGGTCTGGAATGCACTCACTCCGAATCCAAGTCCGGCAAAACCCGGTGAGAAGGCCAGAACATTCACGGCCACGATGCCGAGGATGAGCCCAAACAATTGTATGAACCTGGTCATGGTCGATCCTTAGGCCTCCTTATATGTTATTTACTGTAGATCATTGTCGTTTATTTCCTGTTATTCATATTGTTATTGTACATGATGTGAACGCTCTCAGGTGGATAGGATTGGAAATCAGGTGGGTTATGATGTAAATATTTGTGCAGAAATTGGCGTAGATGTTGGTGTAGATGTTGAACTCGATGTTGGTGTAGACGTTGAACTTGATGTTGATGTTACACTTGGAGTTGGCGTTGATGTTAGAGTTAGACTTGATGCTAGTGTTAGTGCTGGTGTAAAAGGATACGCTGGTGCTAGTGTTGATCATCAACGAGCTACGTATATCGTTGTTCTGGTCAGTCATAGTAATATACGTGGTTCGGGCTTATCCCATTATCACTTTCAGGGACAACACAGAACGAGCTTTGCTACTTGTAGATCGGATAGATCAATAAACAACCAGGGATTGCCTTCATGTGGAAAATCAAATGTTATCCGTTAATACGTGGAAAATCGGGTTGCGTGTCATTTTTTATATGTCTGAACAGACTTGTCTTTGCAGACTGGAGAGGATGTGTTGCAAGCAGAAAATAATGCAAGGTCCTGTGTTAGTATGCACGCCAAGCGGAGCATGTGAGTAATTATTAGCGGTACTTATGTAGCATATATGACTTGTGCATCATGTACACCGCGCTTCTTCTCATGACAAAGAGACGAAACGGCAGACACCCTGCCTTTCGTCTTTTGTAGGTTTATTTCTTTTTCTGAACTATCAAAGTTTGAAGAGTACATCCAGCGGAATGCTCAGGTCAGGATATAAGACAGATTGTATCGTTTCTTGTTCTGAAAACAAGTGACGGGTCTGATATCGGCCATCCTCCAATGTGTACACATGAACCGTCTGATTACCTGGATCAACAATCCAATATTCATTCACACCATATTTTTGATATAGATTAAATTTTTCATTAAAATCTTTGAGTGCCGTTGAAGGCGATAACACTTCTATGATAAGTGAGGGGGCTCCATGGCAACCTTTTTTAGAAATTTGATCATTAGAACATACCACGGAAAGATCCGGTTGCACGACATGATCTGGCATGTCATATTGTTCACTTTCGCTGAAAAAAACATCAAAGGGGGCAACAAATACATAACATTTTCGATTTTGAAAAAATGTTCGTAAAGCAAAGTGCAACTCACCGACTATAAACTGGTGTAAGGAGGTCGGTGTAGGAGACATGTTATATGCCTTTCCGTTAATCAATTCCCACGGCCCATCCCAAGTTAGCCAATCCTCATAGCGATATACGCCAGTATTATCAGGTTTTGACACGACCCACCTCCTTTTTTATTAGCATTTGCTTTAATTATCTTTTGTTTTGCACCTCATCGTATGGCACTATACTCCGTCCATTATATCAATGCATGAACGGCATTTCATATCGAACATAGGATTGATTCTTCGCCCTAAGCATAAGTGTTCACACTAAAGATTCCGGTCTACAGCGTGTAGTTCGAACCTCTGTTACCTTCCCGGCACAGCCGTTCTCCCCGTTTGCTTGGAATGCAACTCTTACACTCTCCTTACCTCTCGTGATCTCTTCTGGAATCTCGTAGCTGACATAGAATACCTCGCCGATCTTGTTCATATGAATGCGCTGTTCGCCCACAATGACACCTTCCACCAAAATGCTAAATTGTCTCTCATACCGAACATCTTCTCGTTTAAAATGTAGGAAATCCCCGCCCCAGTAGGCTACACATAAATAGTTCATAGCATCCGAGTTTACGGCCAATCGGTAGCTGAATTCTGCATCTTGCGTGCCATACGCCTCTCGCCACATATACAGCTTGTTACGGCCATCTGTACTGGAGCCATTGAATTGTTCCGTACGGCAGTTGCTCTCCAGTTGATGTCCAATCTCATCCTGCTGACCATCCGGCTGTACGCTGTCGATAGTGATATCATTCAGTGCTTTCTCCCGTGCATCCCCTTCATCGTTCAACGCCCAATACACCGTGTAGAACTCGTGATGCACATCATAGAACGGAATGAGCTTTACGGCTTCCCCGGTAGACGTCACTTCCTCGCTCAACTCAAACGTAAGTGTCCCCTGATTAACAACCCTGATCCACTGGCTTATATCCTCTTCCTCGGTACGAATCACGGGAACAGATGCCGTCTTCGGATTCAGCGCAGTCTCGTCGATAATCGTGTCCTCGGGAAGCTCTTCGCTACCGAGCGCACCAGCAAGCACAATCGGGCCATATAGGAAAGCCACCTTGTGAGCATCGTCTCTAGCTGTATATTTACGCAGTGCCATCGGCAGCGTAAGGGTAATGACATCGCCCACCACCCAAGTGCGGTCGATGGACAGGTAGCCGGGTTCCAGACGTGTATACGACTGGGCCGTATCCCCGTTAACTGTTACCGTCATCGGCTCCTGGAGCCAGGACGGTACACGTAATCTTAGACGAGCCAAGGCCGTGCCTTCGGTGATCGTCAGGGTACCTTTTTCCGAATAAGGGAAGTCGGTATCCAGCTTCAGTGTAAGCCCCTGTGCAGCCCATTCCAGCTCCGAGGCAATATACAGGTTCACGTACAAGTCTTGCGCATCCTCATAATAGATGGCCTCCGCATACTTGCCCGGGTTCTCCATGCCAGATCCAGTGCAGCACCACCATGCGGTATCGCGTGTCCCGTAGATTTTGTAATGCCCTTGCAGGGTAGAGGCAAAGTACGTTTTATTGCCCGTATCCGGGTCTTGCGTGCCAAGAATGTGGTTATAGACAGCGTTCTCATAGTAGTCCATGTAGGCACTGTCCGGGTTCCATGCAAACAGTTGCTTCGTCAAGTGCATCATGTTGTGGGTACAGCAGCTCTCTCCGGTTTTGATGCCAAGGCTCTCCATGCCCTTTGCCTCATAATGCTCAGATATGCTCGTCGCGCCAAAGACATAAGAACGATGCTTCACGGTGGTATCCCAGAAAAATTGTGCTGCTGTCCGGTACTTCGTCTGCCCAGGGTCTTGATTATAGATTTCGGCTGCGCCGATCACTTTGGGGATCTGGGTATTGGCATGTCTCCCCTGTAGCTCATCCCGTTGTTGCTCTAATGGCTCCAAAATGAGTTGATGCGTAAATTGCTGGGCTGCTTTCAGATAGGCGGAGTTTCCGGTAATTCCGTACAATTGGGCAAACACTTCGTTCATCCCGCCATGCTCGCACAGCAGCATCGTCTGGATCTGCTCCTCGGTCATGGTATTTAGTCCCTCCACTGCCCAGTCCGCAAAACGTGTAACCACCTCAAGCGCCTGCTCATTGCCCGTCAATTGATAAGCATCAATCAGACCACGATAAATTTTGTGCACGCTGTACCACGGAACCCAATATTCACCGATGTTAAATCCACCGATGTGTTCTGCACGGAAGGCGATACGGAAAGCTTCTTCAGACAAACCGCCAATGTATCCGCTGCCTGTCGCCTGTTGGATCGCAGCCAGTTCGGTAACAGCATAATCGAGCGTCTGCTTCAACGTAGCATTCCCGGTGGCCTGATACGTCACCGCGAGAGCCGACATATAGTGCCCAAGGGAGTGTCCGCTGATCGAGCGAGCTTCCCAGCCTGCATAGCGTTCCTTGCGTGGTGTTAACCCATGAGCTTCATAACATGGAGCCAGAAAACGGTCAATGTCCAGAGATAACAAGTAATGTTCTCCGGTCTGCTGTGACGTTTGAAAAGGGCCTTTTAGCAAATTCACATGTGCAGGGCCCAAGAATCCTTTTTTCGTATCGATCATGCGGCAGCTCGCTCCTTCGGCTTATGTATTTTTTCTTTTTTCAGGTAGGATTGATTTCAGCAGAGGAGGGTAAAATCCGTGATCTTCTCCGATCTCCTCCACTTCCATCCCCTCTAGCTTCCACCCTTGAATGTCCCCATGTTATCAAATAAACTACAATTACAGCAGACTCAGAATCCAAGAAAAGGTGGATAAATCCGTCCTATGTCAAAATCAGTGGAACATTATTTATGTGGAAAATTCATATCGGAAGGTAACTGGAGTCATATGCGCCGAAGTATGCCGGTTCATGAGATCATTTTGATGCTGGAAGGTGAGATGTACATTGCCGAGGATAACGAGCGATACGTTGTTCGTGCGGATGATTTGTTATTTTTGAGGGCGGGCCGGACGCATTATGGTTATCAGATCAGTGATGCTCCTGTGAGCTTCTATTGGATACATTATGGGACGGCACCTGGCCTATTGGGTGATTTTCCAACTCATTCAACGATTCAGGTTCCATCTATGGCTAATCAATTGTTCAAGCAACTGTTACATGTCTCATCCTTCTCTCCCGAAGAGGCGGATGCCGCAGCGTTATTACTGCTCAAGGAACTGGAGCGTAACCTGCACTCAGACCATCGGCCACATAACGCCGTGGTAGACCACATCTGCAAATGGGTCGATATTCATCTGCATCTGAACATTACGGTGAGTGAGATTGCAGAGAACTTTAACTTCAATAAGGACTATATCTCCAAAATGGTAAAGCAGGAAAAAGGTGTCGGACTCAAAACATATATCCTCACTGAACGCATGCGCCGTGCCAAACGGTTGCTGCTCAATACCAACGCCAGTGTGAAAGAGATCGCTGCCCAATGCGGCTTTCGTGATTACAAGCTGTTTTTGCGCACCTTCAAGCAGCACGAGGGGAACACGCCAACTGAATTTCGCAATCATCTATACACCACACAGCTGAATCGTTTATAAGAATGGATATGCATAGCTTTAGACCTTAAGTGCCTTAGATATCCTAGATGCCCGTTGACCGGAATTGCACCTAGCTTCGCCGCAAGCTTCAGACGATCTTCGAAGTGGACATGTTGAGTCAGGTAACACCTACACATTTACGAATGAGAGTTCATGAGATTCCATACCTAAGTCTAATATGTTATTCGTTTATTAAAAAGTATAATTGAGGAAAATAATATACATAGGAACTGGAGAAAGCTGATTGAATGAAGATGAAGATGCCTGTAATGTTGCATGTGGTTCGAGCTTTACTGAGTTTGAAAGTAATCGTTTTGGTCTATTCGATGGTGCAGCTACAAATTAGAATACGGGATGCGGAGGCCAATTTTTTATATCTCGATACCAAGTCCGAAAGTTTATATTATGCTTTTGGGGCTGCCGAAGCCAGTATCTATGTTGCATTTGTTCCTGCGTTTTTAGCTGTCATTTCTATTAGCTGTAAATGGTATAAAACAATCCTGATTATTCTTGTTATTGGTCTTCTTAAAGTATCCTCTTCGAACGATGTTTTGACCATTCTAACTTATCTTTTTGCAATTCTCACCATCCTTCTCCACAGTCCCAGTAAAAACTATCTTCGAAGACAGTCCACGAATACAACAACAATAACTACCTAGCAGGATCCAGTCGAACACAAAACAAGGATGTTTCTAAACAGAAACGTCTTTGTTTGATTGACTCACTTACAAGGCTATAACTCGTTTGTCATCACAACAACGCTTAGTTAATATTGACCACATTTTTAATATGAAATCTCCTCAATTAGTGAGTTAGAAATTTGAACTGAGATAACCCACAAATTTAGAAATCTCTATACGAGATTATAAGGGCTATATTTTATTGGTTGAGTAGTGTATAGGTTCATTCAGCACTGGAATCCTCGCCAACAAAAGAATTCTAATAGGGCGGTTACGCTCCTTAAAGTTTTGAATAATAGCTCAAGATAGGTTGTACGGCACTCTCTAAATCAACTGCTTCCTGACCAATCTTCACTATACAAGTGTCATCGTCAGATGCAGGCTCAAAACCAATTCTGATATTTGAAATATTGAATTTATCTTTTAGACCTACTAGTGTTTCTAATATTTTTTTTACGTTGAGTCTTGCATCAGAACTCTCGCCTTCATATAGCTCATTCTCTGAAAAATTAAATGTAATATCTTCTAATTCTTTATTAAAGGAAAATATTATCATCACGTTTTTTATACTACACCCTATTTCAACTTGCTTCAAAAACACATTTCCCGTTCCAATCGGCGAAAGTACGTCCCTGAAACTTTTGATTTGATGAAATTCAATATCTGCTCCACTATTGTTGTCAAAGAAATGGGAGGACTTGACTTCTGCCAAGTTAATTTTAAGTTTCGAAATAAACTTGTCTAACTCATCTTTTCGGAAGTCCTCTAGTATAATTTCAAGATATTCCAAACGCTCCACTCCTTTTATTGGTCAATAAAGCCCTTAAATGTCCCGTCTTGATTTAGTCTTACTCCCCGACCACAGCTAGTTTCTTTTCTAGGAATGTGATTCCCCTAGCGTTTGTAACTTTAACGAAATCTCCGGGAGGATTGATAATTTCCTCTAAATGCTTCCATGCTATCTGATTAATTTGTTTAGACCCACCTCTAACTTGTCCCCAAATCAGGGTTCCCTACTGCGCATTTTTTGTAGAGCATGCCCTATAACAGTCTCTCCTCCTTTTATAGCTTGTGTAGCACTAAACCATTTAGCACGACGACGTAGCTTTCTTGTCATGATAAACATAGTGCATGTTCGTTTCGGATTCGTGCACAATAAAAAAGGTCAATCATGGCAATATCTGACCATAATCAACCTGATAGATGTAACTCTTTAGCAATTTTTGAGTATAAAATTAAATTAATTATATCTGTTTTTAAAAAATCATAGAAAATAAGTTTAACTATTATATCTACCTAGTAATGCTATAAGTTAGGTATATTCTTACCAAACTTATGCAATATTGAACTTTTGCTTGATTTCTACTAGTCGAGCTTCCACCTCATCCTTTACGTTTGGATTCCTCTTTAGATAGTCTATACTTGCTTCCTTTAGATACTGATAAAAAGAGGAGTAATCCAATATAACTGTCTGATCATTCTCTACCGCAGGATAATCAAAAAAATAACAAACCCCCGTATCTCCGAAATAACCTTCTTCCCATTCATCTAACTCACCAGCAAAAACACACCAAACACTCTCACTACCACCAAACCCTTCTCCATTGCAATATTTTTTAAGTGCATCTAAAAAATATTTCCCCTCAAGATGTCGATAATACATATCTATTAACTCTTTTTCTGTTAATTTGGCATTCATCAAATCAACCTCCTAGAGATTATTCTGATATCGTCGGAAAGAAGTTAGTTACCTTTCCATTTTCATCAAGATATCCTGTGAATTTTAGTCCGTTCGATGCTGTTCCACGAATCTCCCTAACCACAATTTCTCCACTCGCCATCGCTTCTTTTCCCCATTGTATCATTTGATCATTTGAAATTACACTTGGATCATATACAGTCTTAGGACTTGGAATATTTTTGTACTGATCAGCTATTACTTTCAATTCCCTATCAAGTGCCGGAATTCTATAATTAATTTCAATGACTCCAGAAATTGTGGGATGTGGTGTTTTCGAAACAATAAGGTCCTCAAGATTCCAACCTTGGTCTGTTAAAATCCTTTCGAAACTTTCTAAATTGTGACCTCCGACAACCCCCTTATTCTTTTTCCTTACAATACTTTGTGCATTTATTAGATGATCGTCAAAACCGTCCAAATACTCAAAACTATTTTTATTCACCCATGTAACATTATCATCACCATATTTTGAACGTAAGTACTCATCCCATTCTGCTCCTGTTCGAGCGATCTTACCATTTTCCGTCATCTGTCCCGTTCCAGGCCGTTGGTTAAAAGCACCAATCTTGGTGCCGCCCCCTGACGATGTCAGCATATTATGTGGTTTGAGCATCTTGGCGGTAAAACCGCCTCCGACCATCATTCCTCCCATGCCGATCATATTGGCCCAGTGCTCGCTAGACCAGGCATTCGTGGGAAATACGGCTTCACGGATTGTACCATGGATACCAAATGTCAGCCAGTTAGCCGTATCATTCGGAGAATTAAATGCCTTATCTGCCCGATCGACATATCCTTGAACCAGGCCACTCGGAATACCGAATGTCCAATAATCTAGAAATCCTCCGACACTATCATAACGCTTTTGGTAACGATCATCTGCAGCTTCAAGAATGGCCGTACCCAGCTCTGCTAAACTATCCCCCGATTTTTGAAAAAAATCACGATTATCTACAGTGGGTGCCCTGCATTCATCTGGTGGAGGTGGCACACAGTGGATATCAAAAGTCTGGGCAACCTTCTGATCCGCTAATCTGAATTTTTCAGCATGTTTTTCAAGCGTTACGGCTATCGATAGAGATAATGAACTGAAGTTATCCATCACTCGTTGTGCTGCGATGAAATCGGCATAAAACCGTTCCTTGGTGCTCCCGTTCCATTGCCTTTCTATCTCGAACAGCTGTTGTTTTAAGATTTGATTCATCTGGGAAACTTGGCTTTGGGCCGCTGTGAACTGTTTTGAAACGGACAGCAGCTGTTCAGGGGTCACTTTAATCGTTGTCATGTGGTACCTCGTTCTGAAAATGTATTTCGTTGTTATACGAAAACACAATATATTTCCTTCTATTCCACCCATCAGACAAATGGGGATTTTATTATAAATGGAATTAGTTTCTTTTCGTAGAGACTGTCGGCTTAATCTTCTAGTTCCTATTACCCCCAAAACTCCCTATTGGTGACAGGTCTTCGTACCCCAGACTGTATCCCTATCCATAAAAAAATCCCGGCGCAAGCGCCGAGATTTATATAAGATATACACTATTTATTTTTCTAATATGCTCTTGACTAGATCTCATTTAACTAAGTTGCTTAACGCCCGGTTCCCCGGCCTTCCATTCTCCGGAATCGAATCAAAGACCAGAGCGTCAGCACCAGAAGCACCCCAAGACAGATGCTGATGCTGAATCGATTCCCCTCATCAAGTACAAACATCAGAGCAATAATGCCGAGTATGACAACGACCGCTCCTGTAATATAAGGGAATCCCCACACCTTAAATGTAGGCTGAACCGGATACTTACTGCGTAATTTGAGCTGTGAAGCAGCGATGCAGATCCAGACCAGAATGACAACAAACCCCGGAACAGCAAGAAGTACTCTGAACAGCTGCTCCTGTGCAAACAGTCCTAACATCGAGCCTCCAAGCAGAACAACCGCACACACGAGCAAGGTGTTTATTGGACTTCCGTTGCGATTGGTTCTGGCGAGTCCTTTGGGTGCTTCTCCACCAACAGCCATGGAATGCATCATCCGAGATGCTCCGTAGATGCCTGAGTTCGCTGCGGATAGCACCGCAGTCACCAGAATAAAATTCATAACATGTGCAGCCCCCGGCAAGCCAGTTGTTGCCAACACTTGTACGAATGGACTGCTCTCTGGCCCAATCTCGTTCCATGGGATGAGACCACAGATGATCAGAATCGGTAAGGTGAAGAATAATATAATTCTGAACATAAAATTACCCACGATTCGCGGCATCACTTTCTCGGCATTTTCCGTTTCCGTCAAGGTCAGACCGATCAGTTCAGATCCTCCATACGAGAACATCACCACAAGCAATGCCGAGAAGATCGACGTCCATCCATTCGGGAAGAAGCCGCCGGCTTGCGTATAGTTTTGCAAATATGGTGTGTTATCACTCGGAATAATGCCAAAGATCAATCCTGTTCCAAGAACGATAAAAATAATAATCATTGCAATTTTAATCCCGGCAAGCCAAAATTCAAATTCCCCGAACACCCCTACACTAAGCAGATTCACTAATATAATGAATGTCGCACACGACAAGCTGAGCATCCAGAGCGGCACGTCAGCGAACCAATATTGCAGGAAACTACCAGCGGCAATAACCTCGATAACACATACAGCTAACCATAAAAAGCAGTACATCCATCCCATAATAAAGGAGACTCTGCTTCCGAACGCTTGCTGTATAAAATCTTTCATATTTTTATTTTTGTACACTGTAGCCATCTCTGCCATAGCGGCCATAACAACCAACAGCAGAAGTCCAGCAAAAATGTACGTTACAACGACACCCGGGCCAGCGAGTCCAATTGTCCCTGCACTGCCTTTAAAGATGCCCGTCCCGATGACACCGCCCATCGCCATGAACGTGATGTGTCTCGGTTTCAGTTTTTTCTGTAATGATTCTTCATTCTGTGTCTGAGCCAATTCAAATCCTCCTGAGGTACAAAACGTCTGTAATCCTAGTCTATTTTTAAACAATATAAATTCCAGTATACCCTATCTCATATGAATCAGCCCATCTATTCTGTTCGGCCAATTCATCCCAAGGCATAGCCAACAACCTATAATCTATACCCCTTAATTGTACAGATCAATCGGTATGTTCCCCACGTAACCAGGCTATATCCCACTCCATACATGAAGAACGCATCCAGATTGGCGATGAACGTTCCCCAGTCACTGCCAATGTATAGCAATGGTAACAAGAGGGACACCCCCAATGCGATCGCCTTGCTGCACCATTTTGTAGCGTACCAGCAGACGCCAAGAATAAGAGCGATTAAGGGGCACAACACAAATACAACGAATATCGGGTTCACTCTTTCAAATAGCCAGTAGAGCATTTCCCCACCCCTCCAGTTCACTGATGCGTCACAGCGTTTAATTCCAGCATTTATTTTAACACTTTTCTGACTTCATGAACTGTATCAAATGCATCATTTTTTTCCTATCGAATGAACAAACGACAAAACCAGCCTCCCTATGCTCGAGAGACTGGTTTCCTTAGAGTTAAATCTATGAATTATCCAATAACTTTGGTCATGAATGCACTGTTCGGATCGAGAATGTAATCGGCAAATGGCTCGCAATACTCAAAGCCAAAATCTTCATACAGCTTGCGTGCCGGGATAAAAGAATCCATCGAACCCGTCTCCAGACTGATCCGCTGATATCCGCGAATCGTTGCTTCCTCAATGATGTGAGCCAAAATCCGGCGAGCAACCCCTTTGCGCAAATGAGCCGAAGCCGTACGCATCGATTTCAGTTCGCCATGCTCTACGCTCAATTCCTTTATAGCCCCACAGCCAAGCAGCTCGTCGCCTTCCCATGCACACCACAACGTAATCCCAGGCTTCTTCAGTGCATCCAGATTCAGTGCATGCATGCTTTCCGGCGGCGTATCTGCTGTCATATCTAACAAATGTTCCGTAATCAACGCTTTTACCTGATCCCCACTCAGATCATCCACTCTAATTTCCATCGTTCCCACTCCTACCAACCTTTTGTCTATGACACATCTCTATGAGGTTAAACATTAATTACATTACATTTTATAATGATGTCAGGTTTTGTGACAAGGTAGATTCTTGGGCTTGAAAATGGATGGATCAGCTCATATGAATGATCATGACTGTTGATACGACACTGCCGTCATCTGGCATGGCTCACATACAAACATATAAAACATGCCTTCACCATACTCTTGAATCATCTCGCCGTCGAGTTGACCGATTGCCTTCATCGTAGTGGAGCAGGCAGGACATGCTGGATATTCTGCATCCTGCACCCAGCCGGGATGACCTCCAACTTGTGATAGGGAAGGTTCCATTGCCCATTCACTACCATGGAAAGGTTGTCTCGGTTCCGATGCGATATGGAACAAACGTTGCTGGCGTTGCCCCTCTGCCGAGTCATCTAGGATCATTGAAACCATACCTGAAACCTCGACTTTGTTCTCCTCCAGATCAATGTCATCCAATCCATCAGGCTTTACATTATGTTCACTCCAAAATGGATTCCCTTCCCCATCCATCTCCATGTACACCACGCCGTAACTGCTACACAGCAGGCAAGTCTGTACATCAAGCTGAGAAGATCTCCAGTCCACAGAATGTAGTGCCGGATGTCTAGCATGTACATTCATTAAGCTGATAAATATACCGCCACACCATGGACAATGCTTAGAGGTTGGCTCAAGCAGGGAAACTGGCTCTCCTTTTACACGTTCCCTCGCATCAGTCTCTCCTACTTCATATAGTGAATAACTTGGGGTTATAAACAATTCTCGGCGTTGACCATCTTGGGTTAACTCCCAGCCTGCCTGCAACGCGTAGCACTCAGGTGCGACATACATTTCGCTAGCCCATGTAGGCTGCGTCCGTTTCCATCGCCAGAACTGCTGCACAACAACATCGTCACCGATGTAGGCCAGCATCATGAGGATAAGATTCCGATTCTCCTCATCGTGGTTTACTTGATGAAGCAGGTGATCTCGCGTCTCGACAGAGGCGCCTTTGAATAGAACGGCTGGGTATAGAATCTCCCGCTCTAACAGCTCCGGGATCTCCACTGTCAGCGGCAGGTCATGATAACATACAAGATACATTAAGATATCTTTGCCGGTATCCTCATCATCTGAGCGAATTCGCTCCATTGCGTACTGCTTCATCTCACATTGCTGCTCCGCCGAAAGGGTAAGATACACCTGTTCCATGGAGTATTTATACGGTATATAGCGAATAAGCGGATCACGTATGCGGGGTTCATGCATGATTTTCAGAACTTGCACCGCATCCGTAATTCCCTCGTACAGATCCACATCACGCCGATTAGCCTCAATATAGCGCTGGTATGCCTCACGTTCCATCTCCTGCTTGCAAGGCATGCAGTACCCACCCGTTTTGGCAGCTGTAGCTGGCAGAATCTTATGGTCGCACCCTTCGTTCACACACGGAATACGTTCAGTCATCCTTCAGCCTCCTCCAAACTTAAGAATGGTCTCCGAGCTGTGCTCTGGTGAATTCGTAAAACGCAAGCGCATCTTCACTGCTGGCAAAACCTGCCTGAGCCATTGTCTCACTGCCCCCGCCTTTGCCTTGGTAAGCCGCAAGATTACCTTTGAAAAATGGCCCGCACGCCCATTCGGACGGCTGCCCGTTCTGTGCCAGCACTACCTTCGCTTCCGAGATGCTGGCAAACAGCACCAAACCTTCATGCTCTGCCGTAAGCTTGGTAGCAAGGCTCTGCATATCTTTAAGTGACTTGTTCTCAAATACTTGGGCAATAACCAGTCCTTCTCGTGCAGAAAGCAGTTCCTGAGCGTAGTAAGCATCATTGGTTGCTTTTACCACATTTAGCTCGCTGTGCAGAAGCTTCTGCTCCTGTTCCATTTTCTCAATGCGCTCTAGCAACTCATCCCGATTGGTCTTCAATTTCGTGGTAACGCCGTTCAGCACGTGTTGGATCGCCGTAAATTCATTCAATGCTCTCGTGCCGCATTTAAAATAAATTCGAGTGGCAGCCTTCACCTTTTCGGTTTTGAGAAGCTTGATTATGCCAATCTCGCCCGTAGCTGCTACATGAGTGCCGCCGCAGGCATTGTACTCCACACCCTCAATCTCCACGATACGAATATCCTCCGTCACCGTCGGCGGCTTCACCAAAGGCAGTCGCGCCGCTTCTTCGGCGGTAACCCAAGATGTGCGAACCGGTGCATTGCGAACAATCTGCCGATTCACCTCTTGCTCAATGTCAGCGAGTTGTTCCGCGCTCAGCATCTCTGCCGCCACATCAATCGTTGCGTAGTCTGTGCCTAGATGAACACTAACCGTCATTGCGTCCGTCAGCTTCAACGTGACCGCCGATAACAAATGCTGCCCTGTATGATGCTGCATATGGTCGAATCGACGTTCCCAGTCCAGCTCACACTGAACTTCGTCCTGTTCTGGAGAATGCTCCAGCTTATGCCAGACCTCTCCGTCTTCCAGATTCACATCTAGCACAGCAATGCCGCCAATCTGCCCCAGATCACAGGATTGTCCACCTCCATGCGGATAAAATGCCGTCTCAGCCAGTGTAACGTACACACCATCCGCCTTCGTCAATCGATTCGTAATATGTGTATGCCACTCGCGTATGTACGCAGAGTCGTAGTAGATTTTTTGAGTCATTGGCATGCTTCGTTCCCTTCTCGGTCAAGTGGGTAGTTCTATTTCTTCAGATTACACTATTTGGCATAACCAAGCCAATATCGGTTTATTCTGACACCCTTTGGGATCACAAAAAGACTGTTCTGCAAGCCAAGCCTATAGAACAGTCTATATTTAATTCAACGTTTGATTTGAGAACGTTTGGATATGGATAAATCGATATAACTATGTATACAGGTTCCCCGAAATGAGCAAAGCTGTATGCCACAATGCCGATAACATATCCAAGCCAACTATTCATCTAAATTTAGTTTTTTAAAATTAGATGTAAATGAGTACATGTAAATTTTGACTCACTATGGCCTAAAAAAGGCACACGTAACGACGCCGGACTCCAGCGTCGCCACCTGTGTTAAACAATATCTATATGTTTTTTATCGTCATTTATGCAAAAATAATAGATTCTCTACTTACTTCATAGACTCGGAAAGTTCTGTAAAGATCACACCCAGCGCATACGCACCAGCATCTGGATAGCCCAGACTACGATCACCGACTGTACCTGCGCGTCCCATACGTGCAACGATATCTTCCGTTTTCTTGGCACCCTCAACCGCTGCTGCTGCACCTTTGGCAAATGCTGTTTTGAAGTCATCTCCAGATGCTGCACTTTGCGTCCAGGCATCTGCACATGGTACGAGGGCATCGATCAGCGTTTTGTCCCCTACAACCGCACCACGTCCGAAGGAACGTTCACCTGTTGATTGAATGCCTTGAACGGCCGCCTGCATCATCTCAGCGAATTCAGCTACGTTCAGATGTTGCTTCTCACCAACGGCTTTGCCTGCTGCACGGAATGCCGAACCCCAGATCGGACCGGAAGCTCCACCACAATACTCCATGATCACCAAGGAGCAAGCATCGAGGAACGAACCGATATCTTTTTTCTCTTCGTTAATGATGTGGTTCCATTCACGCTTCAGTTGACGGAAGCCTTTAGCTACACTCATTCCGAAGTCGCCGTCTCCGGCATGGGAATCCAGTTCACAGAATGGTACTTCATTCTTGATGATGATCTCGCCCATTTTATCAATCAAATAGACCACGTTATCCAAGGAGAACTGATTGTTTTCAATGACAGCCGCTGAAGCATCAGTTTGCACTTCGTAAGACACCGGAACATCCTCCGTCACAACCGCTTCTAGCGCTTCAGAGTAAGGCACTTGTGTTACTGGAGGACCAGATACTTTGAATGCTGGCGTGTCACTTTCCTTGAACAACAATGTTTTCAGTTCATCATCCAGCTTCAGAATTGTCACCGATGCACCCGCCATATCAATACTGGTCATATAGTTGCCTACGAACGTTGTGGCTACATTAAGACCTGTATGCCCTGCAAGCTCACGTTGAACCGAATTGTTGAGCAAATACAGCTCTTGTAGCGGTGTTGCACCGAATCCGTTCACAAGCACAGCGATCTCAGCAGAAGCATCTTGATCCAGCTTCATATCTTGAAGCAAAGCGGAAACCATACGCTCTGCGAGTTCATCCGCAGATACGATCTTCTCACGACGAATACCTGGCTCACCATGGATACCTACCCCAAACTCCATCTCATCCTCTGCGATTTCGAAGGTCGGTGTTCCTTTGGCAGGAACAGTACAGGATGTGAATCCAAAGCCAATACTGCGCACGTTCTGTGCTGCTTTCTCGGCAACAGACTTCACTTCTTCCAGACTGCGTCCTTCTTCTGCTGCTGCACCAGCGATTTTGTGAACTAGAACCGTTCCAGCCACACCGCGGCGTCCAACCGTATACAAGCTGTCTTGCACGGCAATGTCATCTTCAACACGAACATACTGCACGTTGATGCCATCTTCCTCAGCTAGATGAGCGGCATTTTTGAAGTTCATCATGTCGCCGCTGTAGTTCTTGATAATGAGCAGCGTACCTTTGTTGCTAGCCGTTGCCTTGATCGCTTGATACACCTGAATCTGGGAAGGTGATGCAAACACATCACCGCATACAGCTGCATCCAGCATACCTTTGCCCACATAACCCGCGTGAGCCGGCTCGTGACCACTACCGCCTCCGCTGATCAGGCTGACTTTGTCAGCCTGAATCTCTCTGCGTTTGATCACTTTGTATTTTTTCAGGAATTCCAGCTCCGGATGCGCAAGCGCAATCCCGTTGCACATTTCCATGACAACATGTTCTGCCTGGTTGATGATTTTTTTCATTTATTTTGCCTCCTGGCGAGCTTTGTACTCCCGTCCGATTCGGTCTGCTGCTGCAATCGCTGCTGCTACTTCAGGAACTGTAATCGGGAATGGCATCGCGTGGATGGATTCCTCTGGAATGCAAGCAATCTCTGCTACTTTCAAAAGCTCTTCTTGTGTAATGGTTTCTACGCCGATATCTGCCAGACTTACAGGCAGTCCTACGGAGAGACAGAAGTCCATAACTTCATGCAGCTCTTCGGTCGGTGCATTTTCAAGCACGAGCTGTGCAATCGTACCGAAGGACACTTTTTCACCGTGGAAGTAATGGTGTGTGCCTTCCAGAACGGTCAGACCGTTGTGAATAGCGTGTGCTGCGGCCAGACCGCCACTTTCGAATCCAAGTCCAGACAACAGGATGTTGGTTTCTACGATGTTTTCCAGAGCTTGAGTTACCACGTTGCTGTCAGACGCCGCTTTCGCTTTGGCACCATCAGTAAGGAGCATTTCGTAACACAGTTTAGCCAGTGCCAGTGCTGCATTCGTTCCTACAGCAGAAGGGGTGTATCCTTCACGAGAACCCATTGGCAGACTTGCATTCACACGAGAGTACGATTGGGCAGTTGCTCTTGCTTCGAAGTATGTGGACAATGCATCCCCCATACCGGATACAAGGAAACGAGTTGGAGCATTGGCGATAACGGTTGTATCAACCAATACCACGCTTGGACTCTGTTTGAAGTAAGCATAATCATCAAAAGCACCTTCCGGTGTATACAGTACTGCCGAGTGACTTGTTGGTGCATCGGTAGCTGCGATCGTTGGGCAGATAATTAATGCCTCACCTTCAGCAACACATTTCGCTGCATCAATAGCTTTACCACCACCGAGACCAATGGTGCATGCGCATCCTTTTTCTTTTGCGATCTGCTGCAAGCGAGCTACTTCTTCACGTGAGCACTCACCTTTAAAACCGCTTTCAACAAAAGTGATTTTGAATTTTTCAGCAGTTGCATCCAGCTTCGCTTTCACACGCTGTACATCATCCGGGTGAGCAATCAGTAGTGCAGAATCTCCAAAGGATTTCACGAAATATCCCAGGTTCAACAATTCATCTTCGCCTTGCACGTATTTCGTTGGGCTAATAAATGCTTTTCTCATAATATGATATGCCTCCTAGTAGTAAGATAGATGGTAATGCCAAGACATCACAATAAAGCTTGTCCTTCAAATTTTAATTGTTGCAATTAACCTAAATATAACGCAGAAACAGAAGGTTTACAGTGGACTTTGATAACAAATAATTATAATTATCAATCGTAATTTTTTGCTTTTTCTCATATTCGTGGTATGTTATTGTCATGAGATGGTTGAATTTTGACCTCTTATTTTCTATTACCCGCTGTGCCCGCATTTTAATATGTACAAATTTCAAATTTTAACGACTCTCCGATCTACGAATTCGGTCTGCAACGGAGGTTACTCATATGATTAAAGAATATCTTCACATCAATAAAATACTGGATCTGGACAAGTGGAAACGCCTTCAGGATTCCCTTGCCACGGTCACTAAACTTGCCATTCTTACTGTCGATTATAAAGGCATACCCGTTACGACCCACAGCAGCTGTCAAGCATTCTGTCAGAACGTCCGCAAAGATCCCGAGCTACTTCCCTACTGTCAAAAATGTGACTCACGCGGCGGTTTGGAGGCTGTTCGCCTTAACGAACCCTATGTTTACCTTTGTCATTTCAATATCATTGATATAGCGATTCCAATTACCATTGATGGGAAATATATCGGAGCGGTCATGGCTGGGCAAGTCAAGCTGGCTGACCCTGAGAAGGGAACGGATCTGGAACAGATCGTCACGTCCAAAAACGTACCTATGCATGATGCAAAAATGAAAGAGTTACAGGCAGATTACGACCAGCTTCCCGTCATGACGTATGAGGAGATCGTGAAAATTTCCAATATGC
The DNA here is from genome assembly GCF_948329825.1 of Paenibacillus sp. JJ-100. Lineage (GTDB taxonomy): Bacteria > Bacillota > Bacilli > Paenibacillales > Paenibacillaceae > Paenibacillus. The sequence goes on along the minus strand of NZ_CAOJCM010000009.1, from coordinate 25,348 downwards.
TATCCTTGCTGTGCAACTATATCGTGGAGGAAGCCTTGAATAAAAACCTGCTGGTAGAGATGTTCAAGAAAGCTTCCGGCAATCAGGAGTCCGTCAACTTGTCCACCATTCTGCCGGGGTATTCGATCCGTAACATTGAGTCAATCAAAAAGGAAATGACCAACGCCATTGCAGATGCTTATCTCAAAAACAGTCCGAGTGATACGGAAAGTGTAAATCCGGTGCTCCAGCCTGCTTTTGACTATATCCATAGTCACAAAAGTGAACAGGTCTCGCTAAAGCAAGCCGCCGAACTGTGCCACCTGAGTCCGAGCTATTTCAGCAGGCTATTCGCCAAGGAGACGGGTGAGAACTTCACCACCTATCTCGCCAAACTCAAAATCAAGTGGGCCAAGCAGCTACTGGAGGTCACTGACATGCCCGTTTCACAGATCAGCGATGAGCTGGGATTTAATGAATCGGGGTATTTTATTAAAATTTTCAAAAAGTTCGAGGAAATCACGCCTGCTCTTTATCGAAAATATATTCATGAAAAGATACATTTGTAATCAAGCATCTCATCAACCCAAACCTTAATCGATCTAACCTGAAAAATGGCTGATCAGAGCACCTCTCTGATCAGCCATTCATATAGATCATTTACCTTTATAATGCAATCCCCGTTACTTTCCATTCCAGAATACCTGTAGAAGCCTTGCTGCTGGAGACCATTTGGAGACGAATTTTGGTTGTGCTCACTGGATCAAAGGTAGTTGTATTATACATATCTGCTCGAGTTCCCATGCCTTTGGCATTTTTCACTTCACGCCATGCTGTGCCATCCCAATACTCCATTTTATATGAGCGAGGTACATCAATGCCACCGCCATCTTTGAACCAGTACACATCTGTCTGTGACAAAGTGTAGGTGCGATCAAAATCATACTGCACCCAATGCGTTCCTATCTCTGGCCAGTTTCCATATACTTTTTGCGTGCGATCATTGGAATGTGCCGGATCTAAACCATCATTCAGGGCAGCAATCGTCTCCCATGGAGAAACATAGGACGTTGTCACTTTAGCGCGATGGGCTACATTCACAGGCTGATTCGTTGACGGTGCAAGAGGGAAACGTGCTGTGTCTTTCTTCAACTGGCTCCACGTATACCGCAGTAACCAGATGTCCCATTTCGTAATGATATTCGAATTCCCTGCCCACATAATTGTTGGTAGCGGGAATCCACCTGGTGGACGGTCTGCCACTTCATAGAAATCAGGCAGGCCAAAGCTGTGTCCAATTTCATGCTCGACAATATGAACTTCATCGTTGTTCACAGTACTCAAGATGTAATCATCCGATACGCGCTGTCCCCAGTCTCCACCAGCGCCACCGCCGAAATTAGACGTGCCCCACAAGTACATGTCAAAGCGTTTGTCCAAACCACCCGGATACACATAGTTTGCATTCTCAAAGTGTTCGAACCTAGACAACTCGCTAGGGGCATACGGTAAGGCTGCCGGGATTTTAGGATCTGACTTGCTCAGCTCATCTATAGAAGTGGTGGTATACACGATTTCGTCCGATTGTTTATTTAATATCTGTGTCGGATTCGCCACTGCCCAACCGACGACTTTAACTTTAATATCTCCATATGGCCAACCATCGTAACCCTTGAGATGTTTAGTCCAATTATTAAGCTGACGCCCCAGCATCTTCTCAATATCCTTGCGCTGTTGCAGAGTCACATTCTTGGTAGATTGCCACCGCACCACATAATTAATGGTCCCTTGTCCCGTAAAAATCTGATCATAGATTAGATTCTTCCGATTCACCGAACGTTCCTTGATCATACGATTGGTGTATACCCACTCAATGGAAGATCTTAATTCCGAAGGCATGTCTGATAAAGTAGCACTTATGGTTACCCTTGAATTGGCTTCCTCAGCTGCGTAGACCTCTCCAGACCAGGCTGTACTTCCTCCTAGCAATGTTGCAGATAGTGCGAGTGACATTACAGCTAATGTACATTTTTGACGCGAAAACATGCTCCTCATCCCTTCTCTTTTCACCCTCAGAATCGTTACCTTTATTTTAAATTTTATGTAATATATTACCTTTATTATTTTTGCATTTTTTACACATTCTTGTAATCATACTTTATACCTGATTTGTGTATAGGTTCGTGTATCTATGCTTATATTTCATTTGATCAAATCAGATTATAGCTGAACCCTTTTTTCTCATTCATGAAAAATACTTTCACGGAATTGCGCATACGAATTAAAGCCCTGTCCAAAAGGACAGAGCCGTTTCATTACATTATAGAATTTTTTGCATATGGATTCGTATCTTGATCCCGTGCTTACGACAATACACCGAGATCGACCTCCAGTTCCTCCTCCTAATGCCGCAATTGCCCGCCAATCTAACGCTGTGGCAGCTCAATAAGAAGCCAAGCAACCTCCTGATTCATTCCATTCACATACTTTATGATTCCAGTACGGTCATAATCTCCACCAGTGCATGAAGCGCACTAGAACTATGTTCACCACGAGCGTACACAAACCCTACTTCCAAACGAGAATACGGATCAGGCAGAGATACAAGTTCCACCTCACCTCTGGATGCTGCTTGAACAACCGAAGAACGTGGCAGCAAGGATACACCCAAGCCTGCCGTAACACCATGGAGAATTGTGTCCAGTGTCCCATATTCCATGACGTTTAATAATTGAATTCCTCTAGTTTTCAAAAAATCCTCAGCTTGAGTGCGATGACTGCATCCAACCTCAAAAAACAACATTGGCCTGCGGAGCAGTACAGATATGTCATCTTCTCCCGGTTTAGCGATCAGCACCATTTCATCGTCGTATATCTTCATATAATTCAGCTTCTCATGTTCTACAGGGCCATAGACCATAGCGCCATGCAATTCATGCTCGATAACCTTCTGATTTAACTCATGTGTACCACCTGTGACAAGGGAATAATGCACCTTCGGATAACATGCGCAGTACTCTGCCAGGAGCGGTGTCACGAAACGGGAAGCTGCCGTCTCAATCGAACCTAATCGCAGATTCCCCGTCGGTGGACCACCTTCCTGCGTCACCTGCTCTGCTTCATTTAATAATTGCAATATTCGATCCGCGTAGCCAAGCAAATTCTCTCCGGCCGGGGTAAGTATCATTCCACGATTGGAACGGTAAAACAATGGCACCTGAAGCTGCGCTTCCAATTGTCTGATCCGTGTGGTTACGTTGGATTGCACATAATTAAGTACGATGGCGGCTTTAGTGATACTGCCCTCGCGGGCAACCGCCTGGAATATTTTCAAATCCCCTGCATCCATTTTCTTCTCACCTGCTTGTTATCTATCATTATTCTTGATACTGACCTTCATTTCTGTTTATTTTACGTGTTTCCAGACTGCCTGTACAATGACTCGGTAATACGTAGTCTATCTATTTACACGATCACTACGATAACAGACTAACCTAAATTCTACGGGGAGGTATTATCTATGAAAGCAACACAAACCATGTACGCAATGAACCATTCAGGTCATCGTGGCCTTGAAGGTCTTCAATATTCATCCTGTGCAACACCTCAAGCAAAGCCGGGACACGTTGTTATAGAGCTTCGCGCAGCTGGACTTAATCATCGTGATCTCTTCATCATGTCAGACCGTTCGCCTCAAGACACGCCGTTTATTCCCGGGTCGGACGGGGCGGGCATCATCGTGGAGGTTGGACAAGGGGTGCTGCATCTCGCTTTAGGTCAACATGTCATCATTCATCCTACGATTGGTTGGGAACATACCGCAGATGTGCCCGTGGTTCCGCAAATTGTTGGCGGGCCATCGAATGGAACGCTCGCACAATATATTGAACTTCCAGCCAGCAATGTGCTACCCAAGCCCGAGCACCTCTCCTGGATTGAAGCTGGCGTATTGTCTCTTTCCGCGCTGACAGCATACCGGGCATTGTTCACTCGTGGCGGGCTGAGAGCAGGTGAGCACATCCTCATTCCCGGCGTTGGAGGCGGTGTAGCTACCTACGCCCTACTCATGGCAACCACCGCTGGAGCGAGGGTAACGGTAACGTCAAGAAGTGAGGTTAAACGAGCTGAAGCGTTACGTCTGGGAGCTTCCCAAGCCCTGGATAGTCACGCAGATTGGAATGACACATTGAACAACCTTGGTCCGGTAGACATCATCCTGGATAGTATTGGACAAGCTATGTTCCCCAAATATGAGAAGATGATCCGACCTGGCGGACGAATTGTGATGTTTGGTGCAAGCTCCGGTGATGACCTACATCTGCCGATTCGTTCAATCTTTTTTCCGCAAATCAGCCTGATTGGCACCTCCATGGGTAGCCGTGAAGAGTTTGTGCAAATGCTGGAGTGGGTAGAAAAACATAAGATACATCCTGTAGTAGACAGCGTCTATTCACTTCAAGATGCAGCACAAGCGTTTGAACGCATGGAAAAAGGCGAGCAGTTCGGTAACATTGCTATTACGATGGACTAAACAACGACCTTCTTACCATGAACTTTCCCCTTATCAATGATAGACTTATGCTTAGACATAGTTATCAGATAAGGGGGATTTACTACTGACTCGTTATCTTAAAGGTTACATGATACGCGCTATCATCGTGGCCATCGCAATCAATCTTCAGGAGGTACAGATGATGTCCAATCATGAACATCTCATCGCGTTAGTTCGCAACATTATGAATGCGGAAGGAACTGAGCAGGAGCTTGATGATATGTTGATCGAGGTGCAGCAGGCACTGCCTTATGCAGAGGTTAGTAATCTGATTTTTTGGGATGAACGTGATCTTACCCCGGAGCAGATCGTGGAAGAGGCACTTCAAGCTCGTCCTATTCAACTCCCACCCCAATCTTAAACTCTCTCTCAGGAGGTGAACGAAACTTATGTCTAAAAAAGATATAACTCCCCCATTGGACGCGCTTAATCTCGACTCAGCCACTTCAGAGGAAAAACAGGAAGCGCTTCGTCAGATCATTGAATTAATTGATCCAGCATTAACTCGGCAAGTCCTTGCACTTGGCATGGACAGACAGGAGGAAGATTTGGTACGTATTGAGGCTTGGCGCGCCCTGGGTATGGCAGAAGCTTCTCCAATTTTGAGTACGATCCGCGAAGCAGCAGGACAGTTGGTACGTAATTCAGATGAAGACGAGGATGTGCAAATTCAAACTTTACTGACTCTAGCTCTACTCCCCGTTACCGAGAATGAGATTCAGCTGGCTCAGGATGTCATTGAATCGGATGCCTATATCCTGTTGCAAAGCGCTGCTTTCGATGTTATAAAAGCAAACAAACATTCCCCGCAAGCTGTGCTTGCGCTGGAATCCCTGCAAACTCATCCCGACTTCGGTACTTCGGCCAGATGGGAACTTCAATCTGAATCAGGACGTGATAATCCATGAACTCCAATGATCAACAGCATTCACAAGAACAACATAGAGAACGCTCGGCAGAGGAAGCCACTCAAGCGGTTCACCTTACTCAAGGCGAGATTCATGCCATTCAGAAGGCACTGCTTTTTCTCAAATTCGAATGTGAAGAGACCGCCTCTTTGTTGTACGCAGGCAGTCCTTTATTAAATATTGCGCTAAGCAAAATGAGAGAAGCAGACGTTCACGGCGAATTCTCCAAACAGTTCCACTCTAATCCTAATCGCCATGCAGAATCGTTTATGCGCGATAAGCTGGAGCGCTCTTATGCCGAAGAACATGTTCCGCATGAACGAACCGAAGCGCAGCTGAATGAAATTTGGCAGAGTTGCATGTTTCCATTTCCCACAGGCCAGTTCAAGCCAGAATCGGATCCCCAATCATAATCCCCTTCCCTTACGGAAGGCATCCCATATTATGTTTTTGAAGTTAAGATCTCCGTGTTGGAGTTTTCCGTAGGATCATATACTACACACCTGACACTCTTTAGTATCTAATAATAATATAAATTTAAATTCTTTCGTTTTGATCAACCACTAACGTCATTTACAGGTATAATGTAGACAACTTAGATGATTCATTACATACGGGAGGGCGAATGATGGAAACAGAAGGTCTACGTGGTGTCGAGCAGCTCGCTCTAAAGAAGCACAAAATTTACAAACAAAGTTTACTGCGATATCTGTCGCGCTCTATGCTGGCTAGCATGTTCATTGGATTCGGTGTCATTGTCGCATTTAAGACGGGTAATTTCTTCTATATGGAAGATTCCCCGTTCACATACCCGATGGCAGCCATTACCTTCGGTGCGGCGATTATCCTGATTGCCTATGGTGGCGGTGATCTGTTCACTGGCAATACGTTCTATTACACCTATGCGGCACTACGCAAAAAGCTGCGCTGGCTTGAAGTGGTTAAGCTGTGGATTGCAAGCTATAGCGGAAATATGATGGGTGCGGCGGTGTTTGCCCTGTTGATCTACCTGACGGGACTGTTCGATTCGGCACAGGTGAACGGCTTTCTGCTGAGTGTGGTCGAGCACAAAATGGAAGCCCCAGCGATGCAGCTCTTTTTCCGTGGTATCCTCTGTAACTGGCTCGTATGCCTGGCGTTTTTTGTACCGATGTTTATGAAGGAGAACGGCGCCAAAATGTTTGCGATGATGCTCTTTGTTTTCTGCTTTTTCATCTCGGGGTATGAGCATAGCATTGCGAATATGTGTACGTTTGCAATTGCACTGGTGTTAAACCACCCGGGGACAATTTCCTTCGACGGTGTGATTCACAACCTGGTGCCAGTGACCCTTGGTAATCTGGTAGGCGGTGTGCTGCTAATGGGCTTCATGTATTATGCGGTGAACAAACCGTTCCTGGACGAAGAGACACATTAATTTTATTTTGGAAAAAAGATCCCCTTCCTGCCCGGTCTAACAACCACGGGTCACCAGTAAGGGAACCATTCACCCCCCGGGTGGTGTCTCTCAGATGCAGGAGACACCACCCGGGGGGTTTGCCTTAACCTGTCGTCATCTTACCCCGACAGGCATGATGAACATATCTACTGACCTTCTGCTCGCTTCATCTCCAGATGCAGCAGCGGAAAAGGATTGCCCGAGCTGTCCCGTTCGGATCGTCCTGTCTGCATAAATCCCAGCTTGGTATAGAACCCGACCGCATCCTCGTTTTGTTCATTTACATCCACTCTAAGCGCTGTGCCTTTCATCTTCATACTTTGAAAGACCAGAAATTTACCGACGCCTTGTCCCTGAAAATACTCGTCTACAAACAGCATCTCAATAAAGGTATTGTCCAGACCGATGAACCCGATGGGCTCTTGCTCGGTATCCAGCACCTCCCATACCTCTACTTGCTTTTGTTCCAGAGCTTCAGTGACCATTTGTTTATAAAATAGAAAGTGATGCTCTTCCAGAAAGGTATGCGTTGCTCGAACAGCACGCTCCCAGATGGTAACCAGCTTGGCGTGATCCTGCTCCCGGTAAGGTACCATTAACATTATTCAATTCACTCTCCTTAGTCCAAATGCGTGATATAGGTGCACAATCCCGATCATTTTCCATGTTATAGAGATTAACCCCTTCATTTCTGCCCATATCTTAACATATCCTGCTTTCGTCAACATCTGCGAACATCAGAATCACCCGCCCAACAACAAAGCTCATACCGTCTCACGTTTTTAAACAAACAAAACATCAAAAGACCGTCCTCAACAGAGGCGGTCTTTGATCTTTGATGATTTAATTGCATTTCGGAAAATGAAAGGCTTCTTTGACACTGCTCAATACTTGAATCGTTGTATCATGCGTTGCAGTTGTTCAGCCATGGAGGACAGGCCACGAGCGGATGAAGAAATCTGCTCCATTGCTGCCAGTTGCTCTTCTGATGAAGCGGCGACCTCCTCGGAAGTTGCGGCATTGTCCGAAGCGATGCCTGCAAGTTCATTAGACATAGCGGATACTTCCTGTACTCCTGCCGTGATTTCTTGTGAAGTAGCTGCAATCTCTTCAATCTGAGGTGTCGTTTCCCGCATGCTATCCATAATAAGCTCAAACTTGTGGATTGCCTCTGTTGAGATCTCCATACCCTCTCCAACTTCATTTGTCACTTTCTCCATCATACGAACGGAAGCCGCTATATCTTCATGGACTGCCGTCGTCAGCACAGCAATTTCATTGACGGAATGTCCAGATTGCTCTGCCAGTTTGCGAACTTCGGCTGCAACAACAGCGAATCCGTTCCCATGCGAACCTGCACGTGCAGCCTCAATGGATGCATTGAGAGCGAGGAGGTTCGTCTGCTTGGCCATACTTCCGATTAACTCCGTGATCGCTGAGATTTTATGTGATCTTTCGTATAACGCATGAATCATCTGACTCGTCTGTGCTACCGTTTCTTGAATCGATTGCATCTGACCCACGGTCTGTTTGACTGTGTTACCGCCTTCTTCTGCCTGTACGTTCGTTTGTCTAGCCAAATCAGCGACTTCTATCGATCGTTCGGCAATGCGTGTAATCCCAATCGTAATTTCATTCATAGCCACATGATTATGTTCGATCCCCTGGGTCTGCTTCTCGGCACCCATCGCAATCTCCTGAATAGCTCGTGCTACCTGCTCACTCGCCGCACTGGTCGATTCAGCACTCTGAGTCATTTCTTCCGATGAAGTAACGACTTGACCCGCGCTTTTCTCTACATTTTGGATCAACTCACGCAGATTGTTTTGCATTTCGCCAAAAGCATTACTCAATTCACCAATCTCATCATTGCTGTCAATGGAAATGGTCTGGGTCAGATCCCCTGTACTCACCTGAATCGCCTGATCCTTCAACTGACGGATCGGTTTAATGATGGAACTCATGACCAACCAGATAATACCACTACCAATAACGAGGAAAGCTACAATAACAATGATCATACGATTCAGAATCGGTGCAGCAGCATCCTCTACTTCAGAAGAGAACATCGTACCAGCGACCTTCCATCGTGTAGATTCATTCGTAGCAAAATACATGACTCGATCCACCTGATCCACAGTGTAGTTGAAGCTGCCGGATTCATTCGTGTACACTTGTGCCCAGAAATCTTCTGTTGCATCTGTTCCAGGTTGAAGCGTCGGGTGATAGACATATTTCTCGCTGGCATCCAACAGAATCAGGTATCCCTGTTCTCCTACCTTAATTCCACTCACTAATTTACTAAGACTTGTCAAATCAAGATCCAGCTGGATTACACCTGATTGATCACGAAGTGCCTTCGAAATCGTAATCGTCATCTCACTGGTCTCGGCAGAAATATACGGATTCGTCACAATAACCTGTTGTGGACTATTCATCGCTTCTATGTACCAGGGTCTTTTCCTCGGATCGTAGTCTTCTGGCATCTCCCCATCGGAGGAATTATGAAACACCCCTGCTTCTGTCCCCAGACCAATACTTACGATATCCGTATTTTGCGCAGCATAACCCTTCAATTCCTCCAAAATCCGAGTCTCGGCATCATCCCGTTTTAATTCATCTGCGAGCATGTCTGCATAATATTCGATCTGATAACGTTTAGCATTAATCGAGAGATCAATGGTTGCACTGGCCAGGTTCACATTTTCCATTGCACTATGTAAAATTTGCTTCTCAACTTCATTTTTTGCACTGCTGTACGATAAAAATCCTATACTTAATGAAGGAATGGCCAAAAAGGCAATAAAAGCCAACACCAGCTTGGACTTAAAATTTTTATGGAGCTTGCTGAACCAGTTTGTTTTTTTCAATTTTGTCTACCTCTTTTCTCAATGAAGTTATAGTGTGATCTGTGTGACTCTCTTAGAGATGAGACTAACCCTCCTTTTCATACTATAAGTTGAAGCGTCCTTCCCTATCCTTCATCCAGATTTTTCCCTGAGTAACTATAAATTAGGTCTTAAAGCTTATAAACGACATTTTTTTCAACATAAAACCACTTGATTTTTCATAGAAAATAATTCTTTTGAACTACTTTCATTCATTATACGCAAAAATAATACATAAAGTATGTTAGCGATATTAATAAACTGTTAAGTTTCTAAACAATTGTTAGTAGCTTGTGAATTTCATAGAAAAAAAGATCTGAGCAATAATGCTCAGATCTTAAAATTTATTGTGCATATTGATTTATCGTACTTTTCTATTCAAATGCCGGGATAACGATATCTGCGTACTTCTCTTCGAAGAACGCTTTGACTTCTGGACCCGCCATACGCTTAGCCAGCTTCTGGATGGCCTCTGAATCTTTGTTATCCTCACGTGCAACCATGGTAATGGCAAAATGGGAGTCATCCTTTTCGATCAACAATGCATCCTTTTTTGGCGTAAGGCCAAGTGGACTCGCATATGCCGGAGTCATCGCTACCAGATCAGCATCATCCATCATGCGGGCAAGCATCAACAGATCCACTTCCTGGAATTTGAAATTCTTTTTATTCTCCGTGATGTCCGCTTGCGTAGCATCGAAGCCTACACCCTCTTTGAGCTTGATCAGGCCATTTTGCTCCAGCATCACGAGAGAACGTCCGATATTCGATGGATCGTTTGCGATCGCAATCGTTGCACCTTCCGGCAGTTCATCAATGGATTTATAGTTCTTGGAGTAACCACCGTAGATCGCATTGTAGATAGGCTGTACGGCTACCAGATTAGCATTGTTCGCCTCGTTATACTGCTTCATATATGGAACATGCTGGAAGAAGTTGGCATCCACTTCCTTGTTTGCAAGTGCAGTGTTAGGCTGTACGTTATCTGATAACACGACAATCTCCAGATTGACACCGTCCTCTTTAAGGAGCGGTTTAACAATATCCAGCACATCTGTCATTGGTGGAATTAATGTAGCTATTTTCAGTGTGACTTCCTGTCCTGCTTGTGATTCTGGTTTTGCACCTTCAGCAGCCGGTGTTTCTTCTTTTTTCCCACAAGCGGATACGACCAGCATAACTGCAAGTAATGTAAGTAATAATTTTGCCTTCATTGAATGTTTACCCCTTCTCTATGTCCTTAGTTTGTGTTTCTTGATTATTCCTCGGTGTAAATGTCCTTCTTGTAACTCAGATTGCTGTTGGAGACTGCGCGCGCTTTGTTAAACACTCACTGCTGTTCTTATGACCTTCGATCCAGAAAGCGGGATAGTCGATTACCTGTAAACTGAATCATCTGCACCAGAATAATCATAATAATAATCATGAATATCATGATTTCACTTTCGAAACGCTGGTAACCGTAGCGAATGGCAAAATCGCCAACTCCGCCGCCACCTACGATTCCCATGACTGTAGAATATGATATAAAACTGATCGTTGCCGTGGTAAGTCCCAGTACAAGACCCGATCTAGCCTCCACATACAGGAATTTAAAGACAAGCTGCACCGTCGAGGCTCCCATAGACGAGGCCGCCTCAATTACACCCTTCGGCACGTCGAGCAGAGCCTGCTCGACCAAGCGGGCATAATAAGCGATAGCGATAACTGACAGAGGCACCGTCGCAGCTAACGTACCGATGGATGTGCCAACAACCATACGAGTGAATGGAATCATAAATACGACTAGCAGCAAGAACGGAAAGGAACGAATAATATTAACGAGACTTCCTAACACCGTAAATAATACTCGATTCTGATATCGCTGCCCTCTCCGAAACAGGTACAATAACGTCCCGAGAGGTAAACCAACCAAAATAGCTGCTGTAATGGAAATCCCCACCATTACAAATGTCTCACCAATGGCCTGCCATATCTCGTCCTGATATTTAAGCACAGACTCTGGTAACATCATCGTTCGCCCTCCTGTTCCGTCAGATGCTGGGCAACAGGTTCCGTTCCTGCGAAGTCTTCACCTGCAAGCAATGAAGTGAGCAGATCGGGCTGTGGAGCCGGGATGCTGCGAACTTCGGAGTCAGACAGGGTTCGTACAATCTGCCCCTCCTTCATCACCGAAATCCGATGACATAATCTACGAGCCACTTCCATCTCATGGGTAACAATCACAATTGTCATGCCCATTGTCTCGTTCACATGACGCAGCACATCTAGTATTCCACCTGTTGTTTGCGGGTCAAGCGAGGATGTTGGCTCATCGCAGAGCAATACAGCCGGATGATTGGCAAGTGCTCTGGCAATGGCCACACGCTGTTTCTGCCCTCCGCTGAGCTGAGCAGGATACTGATGTGCCTTATCCTCCAGGCCCACGAATCGCAACATCTCCATTCCACGCTCTCGCCGCTCTGAACGTGATATCCCCGCCAGTTCTAGCGGCATGCTCACATTGCCCAGCACTGTCCGGTTACTGACAAGATTGTAATGTTGGAAGATCATACCGATCGATTGCCGAGCCTTGCGAAGGTCTCGCTCTTTCATTCCTTCTAAATGTTGACCATTCACAATAACTTCTCCGCTATCAGGTTGCTCCAAACCGTTGATCATCCGCAGCAAGGTAGACTTGCCCGCGCCGCTGGAGCCAATTATACCATGAATCTCGCCCCGGCCCACTTCTAGTGAGACGGACTGCAAAGCTTGGAATCCCTGATCGGCATCGGGACCCCGTTCGTTGAATCTTTTACTTACACCATATAATGAAATCATGGAGATTCCCTCCCGTGAAAAATCATGTATGGTTCTTTCAGAAATCTTTCAAGAACACATGAAGAAAGCCCGCACAGCCGATATCCGGAGCGCGAGCAGTCCTATCCATTTATAATATAGCAACATGACGACCGAAACAAGCTCTTAGGGGGAGATCGTTACTTCAATCCGCTGACTGGAAATGCACGGAAGTGTCCATTAGCTGATCCGATGTACACCTGAACGTCGATTCGATTGATCATGCCATTCTTGGCGTCCCGATCCCGATGCTCCGGGGTACCCATGACTACATCATGTATACGCCCCAGCAAAACTCCGGTCTTTTTATCCATCACCAGTAAATCATCATACAATGGAAGCAGCAGGCGTTCTCCGATCAACAGATAGCTGCCCTGGTTAGTAGAAGACGGGCTGGCACCAATAGATGCCTTAGCACTCCAGACAGTCTCCCCCGTACGATATTTGAGAGCCGCAGGATATCCGTTCATGATTACATAGATTTGATTTTCTTCCACCAGTCCCCGTTCAATCTTCGCTTTAAGGATCCAGGAGGTCTTCCCTGTATTCGGATCAAATAAGGATGTCGTATAGTCTACATACTCACCATAAAGATATCCTTTTTTATTTTCACGAATTAGCACCCTACCATCATTCAGCACTTCTAATTGCTGGCCTGCACGAGCAGGGAAATGAGAAAGTTTCTTGCCTGAGGTCAGATCGAGCAGCACCCATTGATCATCTAATAGCATCCAGCGTTGAAGTGAGACTGATCCAAAGGGATCATCACGATAGATGCCATCAAAATAAGGATTATTTTCAATATGATCTATCGTGGATGGTTCTGCTTTAATCTGCCATATCGTCCGTCCTGTTAGAGGATCTGCGGCAATCAACTGGTCTCCCTCCCGATACAAAACGTAGGGCTCATCGGCACTCCGATTAACCAATTGATAACCTGCCGTTAACTTCTTGCTCCATAACCGTTTACCGTTTGAACTATTCAGTACATGAATCCATCCTTTGCTGGAGCCTTCGTCTGCCGAGGTATCCACTATAACTACATTTCGGGCAGCCTGAATGCCATTTACCTTCGGTATATCGTTAACAGTATTCTTCTTGTTCGTACTGTTATTTCGCTTCTTACCTTTCTCGGTTTTATATTCCCATAGAAGCTTTCCGTCTTTGAGGTTGATGTGACGCACACGATCCAGATATTGCTTACGATTCGTGTCATAACTTGTGAATAGCGTAACGGCATCTCGCTTCGTATTTAAAAGCGCTTGAGCAGGGCCATATCCGTTATGAATCCTCCACAACGTTTTTCCTGTATACCGATCCAGCGCGTAGTAGGAATCATCATGATGCATACCGCTGAATCCACCATCATCTCCTTTCATTAGAAGTACTTCATCTGTCCCTGCTTGTAAAAAAGTATAGTTCAGATCCCCTTGATTCACCCATGTAGGCTTCCAAGATAGCGTTTGTGGAATAGACTTACCAGCGACAATCTGAGTAATATAAGGAGTTACGCGATGGGTAAGTTTCATCTGATCCACTGCAACGTGATTATCTTCTCGTTCACTGAATAATGGCAAACCTTCTTGTAAAATTATTCGTTCTCCCTTTGTATAGGAGTCTTTGACAGAGATCTGTTCGGTTGAGTCTGGAGATAACGTTGAGGTTGAGGTCGTTGAAACGGTGTCCAATGTATTCTTTTGAGCTTCTGGCATTATGCATCCTGTTAGCAACATCACGCCGATCCCCGTTAGGATCATACTGCAAATCTGAACTACCGTTTGACAGCGAGACCTCTTCATCACATGCATTCATCTCCCACATAGACGTATTTTCATGTAAAACACTCTTTATGTTGAAAAGTTACACCTCATCTACAAAGATATCGAAAAATTCATAACGGCTATGACTTTGAAGTTTAATATGAAAAATTTGGGTTAATATTTTTAGGGATGTTCCAATAATATGCAACTTTTGGGATAGTCAGCCCGTCTAATGTTTGAAAGGAGAATGATCATGAAAAAAACAACACCTTCTAACACTCCTGTATGGAAGCAAAAGAAGTGGAAAATGATGCTTGCCGCCTCGATTTTAACCGCAGGAGCGGCACCTGCCCTATTCACTCCAACGGTGGCTGAAGCAGCTGCAACGGTTAAACCAACAGCTTATATTAATAATGTGCCTGCAGAATATGATGTAGTCATCCGTCAAGGTGTCACCTACATCGCACTGACTGAACTTCAATTTCTTGGAGACTACACTTTCGGATATGATAATAAAAGCAAACAAATCAGCATCAAGGCCGGCAGTGACAAGTACGTGTTAACACCGAATAGCAAAACTATGAAGAAAAACGGAACCAATGCAACCCTGTCTTCTGCTCCAATCCTAGTTAAAGGAAAAGCCATGCTGCCACTTCGTGCCATTGGTGAAACGTTTGGCGCACAAGTACGATGGGATCAAGTTGCGAAAGAAGCTTACATCTACAATACCAATGCTTCGGCAGTTAAAGATTACAACGGTTCCGATCTGACAGTTGCCCGTGAAGCAGCGCTGCAATTGCCACGTTTCTCGAATCTCGGTCAACCTCGTCTGCAATTAAAAAATCCACTTGGTCCAACAGATTCAAATACCAAATATATTTTTGAACAAGGCAAAAAAGACCGTTTCTTCATGATTCAGGATAACGATCTGGTGAGCTATTATACCATTGCTAACGGCAGTGCCATGCTGAAATGGCAAGCAAATCTGGGCAAACAAGCTGGAATTATCGGTGATCTGTTCTTTATCAAAACCAAATCCGTAGCTGAAGCTGGAACCCGACCTTCTGTCGCGGGTAAAACCCTTGTATCTTTCAAATATTCCCGTATGGCGGATGAAACAACTTATGAAATCATCAACAAATCTGGCTCGGTAAAAAGCGGCACTGTTGCTTCGCCCGAAGGTAAAATAATTGTAGAGGTTCCTGGGGAGAAGTAATTTTCGTTTGTAAAGAAAACACGGTGTATTCCAATGTACACTGCCAATAAACCAAAAAAACGGGAGAAGCTGTATTCTATGCTTCTCTCGTTTTGGTATGTTTACATATGTGCGGCATAGATAGATAAATGATCGAGATCAAAGCCTATGTCACTTTTTTGCACCCGCTCGAATCAATATTTCTTCAATTTCCTTAAAGCCTTTAGCTCGGGCATGACGGAGAGGAGACACCCCATCACCATCAGCTAAGTTTACATCTGCTCCGTGATGAATGAGTAATTCGATCGTTTCCTGCTGTCGTTCATTGCCATCGTTTAGAATAATCGCCTCCAGCAGCGCTGTCCACCCTAAACGATTTACATGATTCACGTCTATCGAGGTTTGAGTCAGAAGCTCTCGAACTACTTCTACGTATCCATGCTCCGAAGCGGGTATAAGTGCAGTTCCTCCGTAACGATTCGTTATGGTAGGGTCTGCTCCTGCCTGAATAGTCAGCTTTAAAATATCCAGATATCCCTCAGCACCTGCATACAGAAACGGACTATTTAACATATGATCTTGTATGTTCACATCTGCACCTGCCTCAATTAACTTTTGGGCAGATTGCACATCATGATTATAGGTTGCAATCATCAGTGGTGTTCTACCGTCCTGATCCTGAACCTGTACATTCGCTCCCTGCTGAATAAGCTTCTCTATGCTTTCCTTATCTTTTGCCTCAGCAGCACTCAATAATTGTTGATCTAGTGAAGCCATGTTCTTCCCCTCTTTCGAGTCACTGTTCTCATATGTACAACCTTGTATAAGCAGTACACAGCTGACCAGAATGATCCATACTATATTTTTGTTCATACGACCTCCTTACTGCTCTACACTACAATAATGGATTACTGCACCCCTTTTTAACCATGCAATTGGTGAGTTAGTACACATGTTATCACAAGATACTTCTTATTTCCCTATGGGTAATCTAAGATTCTACTATATTGCCACACAGTTAGAAAACAGAAAAACAGGTTGAAGCAGCACCCTCCTCTGCTTCAACCTGTTTGATGCATGTCCTTTTTCAACCAAAAGTAACATGCCTATGAATACAACGAACTTTTAATGAACGCAATGATTGAATAGGTTGACTGATGGATAGACCAAGACTGATGAATCAAATCAGTAATTACATCTTAGCCATAGGACCATTGCAGTCTAATACTGTGTATTGCCGGACTGGCTCGTTTTACCTGAAGCGAATCCTTTAAAGAGCGTCGGCACTTTGGAATAACGTGTATTAGTGATTCGCCCTTGTGTGCTGCTGCTATCTGTACGCATTATAGAATCTTTCACATTTGAAATATCTGAGCTATCCAGCGTCATATTAACCGCGTAGGACGTTCCTCCATTTTGCCGCACCAGTTTGCCAATATCATCCGCTCTGAAATTTTTGATATTGATCGTACCCGAAGCATTCATCTGGAACACTTTGTCGTACGCTTTATATGCTGCACCGCCTGTAATATTGACCGTTCCAGAGGATTTCAGTGTCAATGCGTCCTCTCCCACATCCTGCCACACGACATTTGAAATATTGCAGTTACCATAACAATGTACACCGTCTGCTGCTGGCGCACCGATGATGACATTTTTCAGTGTAGCACCTGCTTCCAAACGAAAGACTGGCTTCTGATTCTCGGCTTGAGATCCATCGCCCAAGGTAGATGGGTTGGCCACAAAAGTTTTCCCCTGACCATCATATGTCGTACCTTTAGGTACAACAATCGTTGAATTCACAACGGTTGGCGCGGCCGCCGCAGGCATAGCACCAAATATAGAAGCTACCAGACCAGCGGACAACAACAGTGTTAACATCTTTTTCATCATCAACATCCTCCCTTAATATGAATGGATTCGTCTGCAAGCCACAGGCTTGTCTCACGGAACCGAAGAAGTGAAGAAGTTCATCACTACCCGGGACCTGACCTTATCCTACAAAAAAAAGAAGATTACAGGAATAATCTTTAGATCAGATTTACATTATTTAGCATCAAATCAGATGATGCTTTGACCGTTATCACATATGGTTTTGTTGAGTTATACCGATATTAACTGGCGATATGCTGTTTTTATCTCTCTAGTATCCCATACATTGTTTGTAACACTGGGCATCTGGGCTATACTTTGTCCTGGATAATGATGTACCCTCGAATATGCATGTTTACTGTATGCTTCTTCCTGAAGCAAGCCTTAAGCTCCGGCTCCGAACCGCTGACGGTATCCACACTTCCGGCACAGTTCCTCTACAGCTTCTCGTTTAGAAAAACCATAGACCAGATTGTTCGCCCGCTCCCCATCCACAATTTCAGAAAAAGATTTCTCATGGATATTACCAAGGTTGATTACACCTTCTCCATCCAGGCAGCATGGAACGACGGTTCCATCCACCAGTACAGCGGCTTGATTACGCAACGCATGACAGAAGCCTTTGCCATCATCTTCAGGTGCATCCAGACTTGGCCACTGGAATTCATGATCCTGATTCAGGTATACATTGGGTGCAATTTTTACGCCACTACCCGGAACGACCTTTTCTTCAATCTTAAAATCCAGATTAAATTCTCGCTCCAGCACCTCAAGTGTCTCTCGATTTCGGTTCATCTGAGCATTCGTAAAATTATCCTGGGTAAGGTTCCATAGTCGGAATGAAACAATAACATTATGTTTCACGGCTTCACGAACAAAAGACAAAATGTTGCCCAGATAGCCCTCACGATCCGTAGAACCTTCATGTCCGTCGAAGCTGTGTAGCGAGAAATTCATCTGTCTCAGAGCAGGTTTACCTAATAATTTATGCTGCGTTTTAGGTAATAATGTGCCATTCGTCGTAATGTTTACTTTAAAACCTTTGGCATGGGCCATATCCAGCAACAGGTCAATTTTCGGATGAAGCAATGGCTCCCCTTTCACATGCAGATAAATATGTTTGGTATGCGGTTTAATTTGATCCAATATATGATTAAAAACTTCAGGGTCGATAAATCCTTTGGCGCGCTTCGTTTGTGGACAAAAGCTGCATGCCAGATTACAGATACTGGTGATCTCAATATATACTTTCTTGAACGTTTTCAACTCAGGGTCCCCATTCTGCCGGGAGGAACAACTGTCCTGCCCTCATTCGTAGTACGGCCATATGAGCCATTCTCCATTATATCGGGTTAGTGAGCTAAGGTAAATCGGAATAGCGGATCAATAGAAGATCCAGTACATCTCCACTCCAGTTTCAAGACGTAAATGCCAGCACTCTTTACATAGGAGCAGGATGTGATATATGCTGGGGACATAACTTCATAATTTAACATTTGCACTGGGGGAGCCTTGCGGCTGAGACGAATCGTACATTCGGACCCTTTGAACCTGATCTGGATCATACCAGCGGAGGGAAGTGGAGCGGCTTTTATGAATAGTAGGTTTCCCCTCTATCTAACATGGGGAACCACTTCAATGTTTAACCTATAGCTCTGCTCATTTCTCCGGAAATGGGTAGGGCTTTTTTATATTTGGTGATTATTGTCGATGCGTAGGCTGTAATCCAATATGCACTTCTGCTTGCTGATTCTCGCCCTATGGATTGTCTGGATTAGAACATGGCTCACTTTGTACGTTTGTCTCTCATATCCCGAGTAACTAGATCAAGGAGGTAATGAAGATGTCTTATCTTGAACGTGTACGTACGCGGAATCCTTTGGTTCATAATATTACGAATCTTGTCGTTGCACCCTTTACAGCGAATGGTCTGCTGGCTCTTGGTGCCTCACCGTTTATGGCCTACGCCCATGAAGAAGTTGCTGACGTAGCCCGCATAGCGGGAGCAGTCGTCCTGAACATCGGTACTTTGGATGAAAGGGTTGTTCAATCTATACGTCTGGCAGGACAATCCGCCAATGCTCATCATGTGCCTGTCGTACTTGATCCTGTTGGCGCAGGAGCCACGACATATCGCACGGATACGGCCCAGATGCTGGTTCGCGAGCTTCATCTCACGGTATTACGCGGCAATATTGCCGAAGTTGCCCATGTCATTGGTGTACCTTGGACGATCAAAGGTGTGGACGCAGGAGCTGGCGAGGGTGACCGGATCGACATTGCAGAGCGGGCAGCGAAGCAACTGAATTGTATTGTCGTCATTACCGGCCAAAACGATATCATTACAGACGGACTTCGTACGTTCCTTGCAAACAACGGACATCCCATGCTCACCCAAGTAACTGGCGCTGGCTGTCTTTTAAGCTCAGTCATTGGTGCTTTTGCTGCGATTGCAGATCAGGATGACGATTTATTGCGCTGTGTAGCCGAGGCAGTAGCTTTCTACGGGGTCGCCGCTGAACAAGCTGCAGCACGAACAGGTCATCAGGGGCCTGGCAGCTTCCAGATTGAATTATTAAATCAATTAGCACAGGTGACACCCGCACACCTTTTGCAGCATGCACAAATTCATGAAATTCGTGGAGGTGTACGATGACTATTGTACAAGCATTAACGATTGCCGGGTCTGATAACGGCGGCGGTGCCGGAATTCAGGCTGATCTCAAAACCTTTCAGGAGCTTGGCGTATACGGAATGACAGTAATTACAGCGATCGCTGCACAGAACACAACGGGTGTTCAAGGCGTTTACCCCATCAGTTACGATGGTATCGTCCAGCAGCTCGATTCTACGGGCGTTGACTTTCAGCCGTGTGCGGTCAAGACGGGCATGCTGTATAATGCCGAGATTATTCGTCTTGTCGCAACAAAATGGCAGCAGTACGGCTGGACCAATCTCGTGATTGATCCTGTTATGGTTGCCAAAGGCGGTGCACCTCTCCTTCAGCAAGAGGCTGTGCAGGCACTTGTTCAGGAGTTGCTGCCCCATGCCCTGATTACTACGCCCAACATTCCCGAAGCTGAACTACTCACCGGGATGTCTATTCGGAACCTGAGCGAGCGAGAGGAAGCTGCGAAGCAATTGGTGCAGATGGGTACAGCATATGCCTTAGTTAAGGGAGGACATGATGTGGACAGCGGTATGGTTGTCGATGTCATGTATGACGGGAAAACCTTTCATTATCTTGAGAACCTCCGTGTCGTTACACGTCATACACACGGAACCGGGTGCACGTTCTCTGCTGCGATTACGGCCGAACTGGCGAAGGGTTCTCCTGTACTAGCTGCCGTTACGACCGCGCGAGCATTCATTCAGGCAGCCATTGAAGATGAGCTGGGATTCGGGGCCGGGCATGGACCAACGAATCACTTTGCGTATCAGCGGAGACAGCGGGGTGAACGCTGATGCACGTATGGGATGTGGAGACGGTGCGTCGCGCTCTGCAATTATATTTAGTCATGGGTAGCGTCAATACGACGCGTGACCCTGTGGAGGTGCTGCGCCAAGCCATTGCTGGCGGCATTACGCTATTCCAGTTCCGTGAGAAGGGAACTGGCGCTCTGACAGGCGAAGCCCGCACAGCGCTTGCGTTGCGGCTTCGCGAGGTGTGCAGCCAGCACGGGATACCGTTCATCGTGAACGATGATGTGGAGCTGGCTGTGGAGGTAGAGGCCGACGGTGTACACGTCGGCCAAGACGATGCGGACGCGGCGCTGGTACGCGCCCGCATTGGAGAAGGGCGGATGCTTGGCGTATCCGCCCACTCCGCCCTGGAAGCCCGCCGTGCCGTGCAGGCGGGCGCAGACTATCTTGGCGTCGGACCCATGTATCCGACGCGCTCCAAAGCGGATGCCCACGCTGTGCTGGGCCCCGCTGGAGTTGCGGAACTGCGCGCCGCAGGCATCGCAGTTCCGGTAGTCGGTATCGGCGGCATTACGCCCGATACCGTGGCCGCTGTGATGGCGGCTGGAGCCGACGGCGTAGCCGTCATCTCCGCCATCGCAGGTGCGGCCGATGTACGCGCAGCGGCGGCACAGCTCGCTGCGATCCTGAACAGGGAGCAGGCATAGCCGCGCTCCCCGCAGATCAAGAGAAGGCTGCAGACCAGCGGTTTCTGCAGCCTTCTTTATGCAATTCAATTTCCTTCTCGTCAACTGCCAACGTAAGTTTTCAACGTCAAGTTCTGATGTGATCTTTTAAAGTCAACTTCACACTTCCATATAGACGAAACTCCTTAGCTCCATCGGGGCTAACAACTCCCTATCTCCTATTTCCTGTCTGCACTAGCCTCTTTTGTTACATCTATACTCCATCCAAAATCTTGGACACGTTCTATGTACTTCAGCTTGTTAAGCATCACATGTAATTGTCGGAGCTTCTGGTATCTTTTCTGGATTTAAAAGATAATACAATGAACATGTTGACTCTCACGTAACGTGACATTGTACAATTCATGTTGTAAGGAGGTTTACTTATGGCCATGAAAGTAAAAGAAGTCTCCGAACTTGTATCCATCAGTGTGCGCACACTGCATCACTATGACGAGATCGGGTTGCTTGTCCCGGATGAGACTACCGCTGCCGGATATCGAATGTATTCCGATGCCAATCTGGAACGATTACAGCAGATCCTGTTTTTCAAAGAGCTTGGTTTTTCGCTAAAAGAAATCAAAAATATTATAGATGACCCCGCCTTTGATGCAGAGGAAGCACTGCATATGCATAAGCTCATTTTGCTGGAAAAACGCCAGCGTCTGGATCAAATCATCGCAACGATCGATAAAACCGTATTACACCTGAGAGGAGAAATTCAAATGACTGCTAAAGAACAATTCCAAGGCTTTAATTTTAGTGATAATCCGTACGAACAGGAAGCTCGTCAACGCTGGGGTGACCATGCCATCGATGAGGCAAACCGCAAAACAGTTCATCAACCTGCGGATAAACAAAAAGAGCTGTCTGAGCAGATGAACGACATCTTCAGACGTTTGGCAGCACTTCGCCACACTGCACCTGAGTCTGCAGAAGTACAGGCCGAGATGAAACAATGGTACCTGTATCTGAACCAAATTGGAAGCTATTCTCCAGAAGCCTTCAAAGTACTTGGTCAGATGTATGTAGAAGATGAACGTTTCACACGGAATATAGACCAATTTGGTGAGGGTCTGGCACAATTCATGTGTAATGCCATGGCTGTATATGCTGACCAGCACCAATAACAAAAGGACGTAACGCCTAAGGCGTTACGTCCTTTTGGATCTTAGCGTACTCCGGCCGCAATGTGAATCATCCTGGTTGTCGATGTCCACTCCGAAATTCGCCCTGATCCCTAATTCTATTCTAATTATGTTTTGCTCTTTGCTTTCCTTTTGCAGCTATACTCTGTAGCATTCATATTCCTGTTTTACTACGGACGCATCGCATTCTGCACCATTGACCAGATCTTATGCTTTTGGGGTTTGATCCGATGCTTGATTAGATGCTTGCTCCGAGGTAGGTGCTTCTGAGGCCATGCTCGTTTTTGCCATCCGCCCTGGAATTTGCCAAGCAGACAGGACAGCTAAACCGATGAACAACAGATCTGTAGGTTCACTAAAATACTCCTGGATGGTTTCAATAAAAGCACTAATCATTTCTCCATCAAACACCAGTTTCAGCACACTGGCATCCGTAAGCAATTCCGATGTAAAATAAACCACCGTCAAGTATTTACCGAGCAAAATGCCCACTAGCGAAAAAATAATAGCAATTATCTTGTGCACAGTTGCAATTTGTTTGTTCGAGAACAACACGACAGCGTACCCGCACAGCACGCCAACCAGTATCGCAATTAGTCCAACCTCATACTCCGTCATAGCTGCAACGGTAGCCCATACCACACCTCCCAGTATGGCAGCAATCAAACCCCCGATGATCGGCATCCCGATTTTAATCCCTTGCTTTTCTTCCACGATGTCTTTCCCTCCTGAGTCATCCTTATACTATATTTCCAGAATTCACCTCTCCTATCGAACCACAAAAAACTTCAAATTTCAACAACTTTCTATATTTTAATACTAAAATACAGACAATTGCGCCTACCTCATTACCATATCCTCATTTTTAATACAATTTCACCATTAAAAAACACCTCTTCTACAGCCTGAACACTGTAAAAGAGGTGCCTATTTCTAATAACCTTTATTTCATTAATAATTAATATAAAATTATACCTGAGCTTCCTTAGAGGGTTTGATAACCGTTGCAATTTTCTCCAGAATAGTATCAACCGAAGCCGGGTCATGTACATCATATTCATCGATGTTTAGACGTAGCACAGGGCACGCTGTAAACTGGTCAATCCACACGGAATAGCGCTCATGCATATGTTCCCAATACGAGCGGTCTGTCTGAATCTCCATCTCACGTCCACGTTCCGTAATCCGGTTCAGAATCGATGGCAAACTGCCTTCCAGATAGATTAGAACGTCCGGGTGTGGAAAATAAGGCGTCATGACCATCGCTTCAAACAAGCTACTATAGGTCTCAAAATCGGTGGCAGACATCGTTCCCTGATCGGCATGCATCTGTGCAAAGATGCCCGTATCTTCATAGATAGAGCGATCCTGAACAAAACCGCCACCCATCTCGAAAATCTTTTTCTGCTCTTTGAAACGCTCCGCAAGGAAGTAGATTTGCAGATGAAAGCTCCATCTCTCAAAATCATGATAGAATTTTTCCAAATAGGGGTTGTGGTCAACCTGCTCCAGAGAAGTTTTGAAATTCAAACGGTCAGCCAGTGCTGCCGTCAGTGTGGATTTCCCCACCCCTACCGTACCTGCTACCGTAATTAATGCATTCGCTGGAATGCCATAGTTATTCATATGATAAGCTCCTTTACTTGATTAACAATTTGTCTGAAATGCTCCGGATGTTCTACGAAGTCAAGCTTCTCCGCATCAATTTTGAGAATAACTGGCGGATTCGAGCCATTGGCCAAATACTCCATGCCTGTTTTGTAGTCTGCTATTAACTGTTCCATATAAGCAGGATCCATGTCTTGCTCGAAGGAGCGCCCCCGTTTATTAATCCGATACATTAAAGTATCCAGCTCAGCTTCGATATAAAGTACCAGGTTCGGTTTTGGCAAGTCATCGGTTAATAGATGATAGATTTGGCGATATTTATCCCGCTTTGTTCCTTTTAAGGTACGTTCAGCAAAAATCATATTTTTATAGATATGGTAATCCGAAACGACCGGGCTGTTTTGCTCAATAAAGTGTGCACCCGTGTCCTCCAGTTGCTTGAAGCGGTTACAGAGAAAAAACATCTCGAGCTGGAAACTCCACTCATCAATATTCTGATAGAAGGAGGCCAAAAATGGATTCTCCTCAACAATTTCTTTTACCAATGGGAGGTTTAGTTCGTGGGAAAGCATTGTAGCGAGTGTTGTTTTCCCTGCTCCAATCGGACCTTCAACGGCTATAAATGGTGCTGATTTCATTCTGTTACTGTTCCTCCTCGTACGTATGCGTGTTCCGTTTCTATATAGACCCCACCTATTGTATCACAGCTAAGGGCATTGTAAGGGCAGTTATTTTATGTATAAAATAAGTCTCAGCGAAGTGACCAGCCATGCTTGTCGTGGATCTAATTTTAATTACATCTCATCTCATCTTATCTTATCTGATAATGATTAAGCATAATAATTAAGCTCCTATGCAAAAAGACACACCTGATATCATCAAGTGTGCCTTGGTTTGCTTGGCGGCTTCCTACTCTCCCAGGACCCTGCGGTCCAAGTACCATCGGCGCTAGAGGGCTTAACGGTCGTGTTCGGGATGGGTACGTGTGGAACCCCTCCGCCATCGCCACCAAAC
>NZ_CAOJCM010000008.1 GCF_948329825.1 Paenibacillus sp. JJ-100 | reverse complement strand
GATGAGATTTCCCAGTATGTAAGACCCCTTGAAGACGACGAGGTAGATAGGCTGGGGGTGGAAGTGCAGCAATGCATGGAGCTGACCAGTACTAATCGGTCGAGGGCTTATCCAATAGCAGATCTAAATCGCGTGAGTTTCGTTTCGAATCTAGTTTTCAAGGAGCAATCCTTGAACAACGTTGAGATTGTCTTTGGAGAGATACCCAAGTGGCTATAAGGGGACCCTCTGCTAAGGGGTTAGGCTGAGTAATCGGTGCGAGGGTTCGAATCCCTCTCTCTCCGCCATCTTACCTAAAGATGGACAAGCAATCTAAACACTTTTAATATGGCGGCGTAGCTCAGCTGGCTAGAGCGTACGGTTCATACCCGTAAGGTCGGGGGTTCGATCCCCTCCGCCGCTACCATATTACCCAGGAGGCTTAGCTCAGCTGGGAGAGCATCTGCCTTACAAGCAGAGGGTCGGGGGTTCGATCCCCTCAGCCTCCACCATATATGCCGGTGTAGCTCAACTGGTAGAGCAACTGACTTGTAATCAGTAGGTTGGGGGTTCAAGTCCTCTCGCCGGCACCATTAATGCCTGGAACCGTGGTGTAGTTGGCCTAACATGCCTGCCTGTCACGCAGGAGATCGCGGGTTCGAATCCCGTCGGTTCCGCCATTAATTCAATAATTAAATATGGCTCGGTAGCTCAGTCGGTAGAGCAGAGGACTGAAAATCCTCGTGTCGGCGGTTCGATTCCGTCCCGAGCCACCTTTTACTTTGGAGGATTAGCGAAGTGGCCAAACGCATCAGACTGTAAATCTGCTCCCGTACGGGTTCGGTGGTTCGAATCCATCATCCTCCACCAGTTTTTGAGCCATTAGCTCAGTTGGTAGAGCACCTGACTTTTAATCAGGGTGTCGAAGGTTCGAGTCCTTCATGGCTCATCTTAAATAGAGAGTGATTGATCATCAATATGATTAATCACTTTTTTTGTGCTGTCAGAAAGAGGTTAGTCATAGTCTAGTCTGATGATACAGAGCGTTGCATGACAAGATATGATAAAATAATGTTAAAAAAGCAGAGTGGTGACGTTCGTAACATGAAGCTTATATCTGATCTGAAACGACAAATTGAAGGCGTTATAGGAAACACCTTGGATGAATATGAAATTACGATGTATGAGTGGATGCAGTCCATTGAAAATTTGATGGGTTTAGACGAAAACATGCCCCAGTTCTATCAAGGTAAAGATGGTGAAGGAGAACGTGGGGCTTTAACAAGTTCACGGACATCTTCCAATATTATTAGTTTACACAACGGTGAGCGTGTTTTTTTCAAAGTAAGCACGAAAGAGCATGAAAAAAGCGTCGTTTGTTGGGGATGTGATGCTGGATCAATCACAAAGGAAACTCGTCAACTGATAGAATTATTGATCCTCAGTTATGTTAAATCATCAGAGTGCGATGATCCAATGCAATATATGAACGATACGGACAAAAAATTATCGTCACTGGGAATGTGGCTTCAGGAGAAGATTAAGGCATATAGTACTGGCAATCCTGAACCTGAACCATTGCCTGATTCGTATACGTCAATTGCAGGATTTCAGGATAAAAAGGTTCTCTTTCTTTTGCAAGGGGAGACTCCTGACTCTCAGCGTGTGGACTCCAAAGTTCTAAACAAGCTGCTGGAAAGCTATTTTGGTGAAGAGATCACTTTGATTCCACTTGGAGAGCAAGAGTGGATTTTTATGGGGAACGAAGAGATTGTTACTGGCGAGGCAGATGAAGACACGGTAGAGGCACGAAAAGAGTCGCTCAATGCATTTTGCCTGGGATTGTATGAACTGATTGCCAGTGAGTTCGCAGGGGTTTTCCATCTCTCCGCATCATTGCCATGTATTCCGAAAGAGGCATTAGTTCAGATGGCATTCCTTCTTCGGGAAAGTATGTATCTTGGTCGCTCCTTCCATGTTACACAGCATATCCACCTTTCGTGGAATCTTCAGCTGGAGCAGCTGGTGGCTAGTATATCCGAGCAGCAACGGCTGCGTTTTATTCAGGATACCGGCAAGGGTACACTCATCTTTAAGGATAGTGAAACACTGGCAACACTAGAGGCATTTTTTAGTTTAGATTGTAATGTCAGTGAGACAGCCAAGCGTTTATTCATTCATCGTAATACGCTGGTGTACCGTCTGGACAAGATTAAGCAGGAGATTGGCTATGATGTCAGACACTTCAAGAGTGCGATTGTTGTGCAACTTTTACTACTGATGTACAAAGTGACGAAAAAGGATTGATATTTTTGTGCAGTTTGCGAATAGTCAGATAACCAAGTGATAGGTTATTATAAAACTACAAATTGTATTCGATTACAAAATGATCTCTGAGGAGGCAACAATCATGGCAGGAGTACGTTTAGAGCATATTTTCAAAAAATACCCGGGTTCAGATAAAGCAACTGTAGTTGACATTAACCTGGACATTAAAGATAAAGAATTCTTGGTATTGGTAGGTCCGTCCGGTTGTGGTAAATCAACAACACTGCGTATGATCGCAGGCCTTGAGGAAATTTCTGAAGGTAAACTCTATATCGGTGACCGTGTCGTTAATGATGTTGCACCTAAAGACCGTGATATCGCGATGGTATTCCAATCCTACGCCTTGTATCCGCATATGAGCGTATATCAAAACATGGCATTTGGTTTGAAATTGCGTAAGGTTAAAAAAGACGAGATCGACAAGCGTGTACGTGAAGCAGCTAAAATCCTTGATATCGAACATTTGCTTGAGCGTAAGCCAAAAGCATTGTCCGGTGGTCAACGTCAACGTGTCGCTTTGGGACGTGCGATTGTCCGTGACCCACAAGTCTTCTTGATGGATGAGCCGCTGTCCAACTTGGATGCGAAACTTCGTGGACAAATGCGTGCCGAAATCACTAAGCTGGCTAAACGTTTGGAAACAACCGTTATCTACGTAACGCATGACCAGATCGAAGCAATGACGATGGGTGACCGGATCGTAGTTATGAAGGATGGTATCATCCAACAGGCTGCTTCTCCTGAAGAGCTGTACAATCACCCAGCAAACCTGTTCGTAGCTGGTTTCATTGGTTCCCCAACAATGAACTTTATCTCGGGTAAATTGGCTGAGCAAGGTGCTAACCTTCACTTTGTTGCTCCTGGTGTGGATGTTGAAATCCCACAAGGTAAAGCACAAGTGCTGAAATCCAGAGGATATGCAGGTAAAGAAGTGATCTTGGGCGTTCGTCCAGAAGATATTCACGAAGAGCCAGTATTCTTGGAAGCATCTCCGAACTCTGTATTCTCTACTCACGTAGATGTAACAGAGAACCTGGGTCATGAAATGCTCCTCTACTTGAGTGGTGTAGGTAACGATACTACAATCGCACGTGTAGACGGACGTTCCAACACTCGTGATGGTTCTACAGTTAAAATGGCCATTGACATGAACAAAGTTCATATCTTTGACAAAGAGACTGAAGTTAACGTACTCCTTCAAGACTAATATACTGAAGATCCTCGGTACCGATGGAATCTGGCAGTAACGCTATTATATATTGTAGATCGAGCCCCTTCCGTTTTAACTGGAAGGGGCTTTTTTTCAGAAATATGAAAGAGATGTTAGCCTTCACTCAAGCAGAGTGATATGCTACAGGTAAGAGGCTCCGTGATTGCATTCAATCCAAAATTCATTTAAGATTATTTGAAGGTCTGTCCTCAAGAGGGGAGCCTGTTGAAGTATACAAAATCAGCATCTCAAGGGCGAACTGGCTTGGATGTGAATGCTGTTGTGAATGCGCTAATAATGGAAAGAAATGATACACGAGTGTGAGGTACATAGAGGTACAGCGAATGCTGAAAGGAAGAGACAAATGGCGAAAAAAGTGAAAGTATCCGAATTGGTACAACAATTTCAGTTGGAAGTGGTTTCTGGATCTCAAGGATTAAAAAGATTTATTACAGTAGATGACCTGAACCGTCCTGGTCTGGAAATGGCCGGTTACTTTGAATACCATCCAAAAGAACGGGTGCAACTGCTGGGAAGAACAGAGCTGGCCTTTTTTGCAATGCTGCCTGAAAAAGAACGACGTGAACGTATGGAGCGTCTGTGTAATGAGGAGACACCTTGTATTGTTGTTACACGTGGATTGGAAGTGCCACAGGAACTGATTGATATCAGCGAGGAGCAAAATCTGGCTGTACTTCGCAGCAACATGGCGACAACTATTCTTTCCAGCCGTATTACTGGTTTCCTGGAAGGGAAGCTGGCACCCACTGCGACGATTCACGGTGTACTATGTGATGTGTATGGTGTAGGTATGCTGATCACAGGTAGCAGTGGTATTGGTAAAAGTGAAACGGCTCTTGAACTTGTCAAACGTGGTCACCGCTTGATTGCCGATGATGCGGTAGAGATCCGTCAAACGTCTGATTTTCAGCTACACGGTACTGCACCGGAGTTGATCCGTCACCTGCTTGAGATCAGAGGTGTTGGTATTATCAACGTGATGACTTTGTTCGGAGCAGGAGCTGTTCGGAATAATAAACGGATTACCTTGGTTGTACGTCTTGAAGCATGGCAACAGGATAAACAGTATGATCGTCTGGGACTGGATGAAGAGACTACACGTATTATTGATACGGATGTACCTCTCGTTACAATTCCAGTTCGTCCCGGTCGAAATTTGGCTGTAATTATTGAAGTGGCTGGCATGAACTATCGTTTGAAACAGATGGGGCTGAATGCGGCACTCCAGTTCACAAACAAGCTGACAGCAACCATTTCGGAAGATATGGAAGACATGGATTAAGAAAGGTTGCTCACCAGCAATATATAGCTCGATCGTAAACGATCATGCTATAAAGATATTATGAAGCATGACAGATTGAAGCTTGCATGGAGCTCTTTAAACCGGAAGAGTGCTGCAGGCTCCAATAGTCATGCTTACCGATGTGAATCGATAGGAGTGTGAATGAATGGATACATTATTACTATTGAACCCGGTCGCGTTCTCTATTGGCGCTTTAAAGGTTCACTGGTATGGCCTCATCTTGGGTGCTGCTGCACTATTGGGTCTACTGCTCGTAATTCGCGAGGGCAAAAGATACAACATTCCACAAGAAGTTTTCATGGATATGGTGCTGCTGGGTGTGCCTTCTGCAATTATTGGAGCCCGTATCTACTATGTGGCGTTTAAGTGGGAAGATTATAAGGACAACTTCTGGGATGTATTTAAAATATGGAACGGCGGTATTGCTATATACGGAGCACTGATTGGTGCTATTATCTGTGCAGTCATTTTCTTTCGTCGTAAAGGGTATAACTTCTGGCGTATGGCCGATATCTGTGCACCTGGACTAATTGTGGGACAGATGATCGGGCGCTGGGGGAACTTTGTAAACCAGGAGGCATATGGCGGTCCGGTTGAAGAGTCCTTCTTAAGAGACAAGTTGCACTTACCAGACTTTATTGTCAATCAGATGAACGTGGAAGGTGTATTCCACCATCCGGCCTTTTTGTATGAATCAGTATGGAGTCTGGCAGGACTAATTCTGCTACTGATCCTTCGTCGTCAGAAGTTTTTGCGGTCAGGTGAATTGTTTATGTCCTATTTCATCTGGTACTCGATTGGCCGTTTCTTTATCGAAGCTCTGCGTACGGATAGTTTGGCTTTTCAGGCTCCGGAATGGGTCGCTTCATTTGTGAACGGACTGTGGTCTCCTATGACAGCACTTGGATTCGAACAGGGTTATCTCGACCCTGCGTATGGTAATGTACGAATCTCGCAATTGCTTGCCCTAGGTATCATCGTTGTTGCAGTTGTATTCATTGTGGTGAGAAGAGTGACGGGAAAAGCAGATGCAAGGTACAGTGATCCGATCATCTCATCGAGAGTCACTGCTGATGATATCGAACATACGGGGACAACCTCGGTTGAAGAAGTGAAAGGCACGACTACACCAAGTCCTACTCAAGATGAATCAAAGCAAGTTGAAGATAAAAAGGAGTAATGCAACGTGATTAACACGGTACTGTTTGATCTGGATGGAACGATTATTGATACCAATGAGCTGATAATTAAATCATTTCAACATGTGATGGAAAGCTGGGACCATACTACCCCTTGGACGAGGGAACAGATTATTCCTCATATGGGAGGCACATTGGAGCAACAAATGCGAACCTTTTCAGGTCAGGAAGAGGTATCGGAGTATGTTAAAGGCTATCGAGCCTATAATAATATTCACCATGAAGCCATGGTCAAACCTTTCCCCCACGTAAATGAGGTGATAGAGGCTCTGGATCAGGCAGGGATTACGATGGGTGTGGTGACTACCAAAATCCGTCCATCTACCTTAAAGGTACTGGAGCGTTTTGATCTACTTAAATATATGAAGTCCATTGTGACAGTAACCGATGTAACTCATCCTAAACCCCATGCGGAACCAGTGCAAAAAGCAATGGCAGAACTGGGATCAAATCCTGCCCACACACTGATGATAGGAGATAGCCCTGTCGATATTCAATCGGCGCAAAATGCTGGAGCTCTCTCTGCAGGTGTAGCCTGGTCACTTAAAGGAGAGCAGGTTCTGAGCGGATATAAACCGGATTACATTTTGCATGATATGAGAGATTTGCTGGACATGGTGCTCACAGGAACGAAACGTTCATGAGAAAAGTCACCCGTTATCCGGTAGAAAGTCAAAATGCACTTTGGCACATCTACAAGACAGTGAGTCCGTGGAAGGGCGTTCGTAATTTTATATGGATTCAGTTGTCACGGTACTGCCCTGTTCTTCCCCTCAAGAACTGGATTTATCGACGGATGCTTGGGATGAAGGTAGGAGAACATACGGCCTTTGGCTTGATGGTGATGGTGGATGTGTTTTTTCCAGAAAAAATCAAGATTGGTGAGAACTCGGTCATTGGTTACAATACCACGATTTTGGCTCACGAGTATCTGATTAAAGAGTACAGGCTAGGTGAGGTCATTATCGGGGATAATGTACTGATTGGGGCCAATACAACCATCTTACCGGGCGTAACGATCGGAGACGGAGCGGTAGTGGCTGCCGGGGCTGTGGTCCATAGAGATGTCCCTCCCGGAGCGTTTGTTGGAGGGAACCCTCTGCGGGACCTGTCCCGTCCTGCAGCTTCTACAGAAGAGATCGTTCTTAATCCGGATGAATCTTCTCAGAAGCTGCACCACTAAGTTAGAAGAATCACTATTCGGGATATAGAATGTTGCATGAACATGAACATGAACATGATAAGATGAAGGAATGAAGGAAAGCTGCTGAAGGCAGCTTTTTTGGTATACAGAAGTTAAAGTTCAGCCAAACGAGAAAAGTTATAAGTCATGATGGGCTGTATACAAGAGTGTTTAGGGTGGTCATGTTGACGATGAAGCAGTATTCATGTTATTATATCCCATATCCTTTAGTTTGTTAGCACTTTACCATACGAAAGTGCGAGGTTGTAAATGATAAGTAAGCCTACGAGACGATTCATTATAGACGTTGAAGTTTTAGGCGTGAAAGATATAGCTTACGCTGCAAACGTAATACCGTATTACTGAGAATTAGGGTAACTAACATAGAACGGGGATTTGTTGTACATAAATCCTTCTGCAATAGAAGAACGGTTAAATGATATAGATGATCATGGCAATACATCTTCTCAAATCAATGAACATGCAAGTCAATAAAGCAATCAATTTAATTCAATTCATTTTAAACTTATGACTCGGGGTGAATTATACCAATGACTAAACCGAAAGGCTTTGAAAAACCGATTGGCTTCCGTGACTATACACCACATGTGGTATCCAAGCTACGCATGATTGAACGCAATGTACTAGAGTGCATGGAGCGCTGGGGGTACCGTCAGATTATAACGCCAACTATTGAATACTATGACACTGTAGGTGTAGCGAGCTCTACATCGGATCGCAAACTATTTAAATTGCTGAACAGCCGGGGAACAACATTGGTACTTCGTTCTGACCTGACAGCACCGATTGCGCGTGTTGTGTCATCGATGCTCAAAGATGAACCGTTGCCGCTACGTCTGTCCTACCATGCGAACGTATTTCGTTCGATTGAAGAGGAGGCCGGACGTGAGGCTGAATTTTTCCAAACAGGTGTTGAACTTGTTGGAGATGATTCTCCTGAAGCAGATGCAGAAGTAGTCGCTCTTGCGATCGCGTCGTTACAGGCAGCGGGGGTGTCTTCTTTTAAAATAGCGATGGGTCATATGGGATTCCTGAATGGATTGTTGGAAGAAGTGATTCCGGGGCAGACCGAGGAACAGGCGCAGTTGAAGGAAGGACTGTTGGGACGAGATTATGTAGGCTACCGCCAATCTATAGAAGCGTTACATCTGGAGCCAGAGCAGAAAGAGCGGCTTGAAGCGATTTTGCGTCTGCGGGGTGGAAAGGAAATCTGTACACATGCGAATGAGCTTAGCTCAAGTGCCGAGGCTGCACAATCCATCGCCCATCTCTGTGCGGTGTTTGAAGTGTTAGAGGCCTATGGTGTATCCGAGCATGTACTGATCGATCTGACGATGATCGGTGATTTCTCCTATTATACAGGTATGACGTTTGAAGGATATGCGGCAGAGCTGGGATCACCAGTGTGCAGCGGTGGGCGATATGACAATCTGCTTCAGCAGTTTGGACGTGCGCTTCCGGCTACAGGTTTTGCGTTAAAAACGAACCGGATTATTGATGGTGTCCACGGCATCCGCATTGAAGAGAAGAAATCAGTACGGATTGAATATAGTCCGGAGCGCCGGGCCGAGGCACTAAACGAAGCAGCGAGATTACGCAGTTTGGGTCAGAATGTGGTCACATCCCTACTTCATGAGGAAAAGGGAGACGCCGGTGGTCATGGGTCCGTTGTGGAGCAGGATGAGCAAGTCATAATCTATGGAACCCAAAAAGGAGGACAATAAGATGACGGATATTCTGAAGGTGGCAATGCCCAAAGGCCGCATCTATAAAAAAGCTTCCAAATTGTTTCGTGAGGCAGGTCTGGAAATTCCTGAGGACGTAGACGATACCCGCAAACTGGTCATTGAAGTGCCTGAAGCCGGGATGGAATTCATTATGGCTAAACCTGTAGATGTACCAACCTATGTGGAATATGGTGTCGCCGATATTGGTATTGTCGGAAAAGATGTATTGCTTGAGGAAGATCGGGATGTGTATGAACTACTGAATCTGGGCATTGCCCAGTGCCGTATGTCGGTCATTGGACTACCAGACTGGCAACCGGGCATCCAGCAGAGGGTGGCAACCAAGTACCCACGAATCGCTTCCCAGTATTTTCGAGAGCAGGGGCAGCAGGTTGAGGTCATTAAACTGAATGGTTCGATTGAGCTTGCGCCTCTGATCGGGTTGGCTGATCGGATCGTCGATCTGGTAGAGACAGGGCAGACATTGCGTGAGAACGGACTTGTAGAAATGACAGAAATTCTCGACATTACGAGCCGTCTGATTGCCAATCGAGTCAGTTACAGGATGAAAAATGCAAGGATTCAGGCGTTGTGTGATGCACTTCAATTGGTCATTCCCAGTGGAGATGAAATTCGGGCAGGGAGCTAGCGCACATAGAGATAGATATGTAGATGAATCAATCGGAACCATTGGATAATGGTTAGATACGTAACTTCATAGATCAGTAACAACAGAGACTATAGATAAGTTCGCAGGAACAGGAGATAAGATACGTAAAGGAGGTTGTACGGATGAAGATTGTACCAGCACGGGAATTTAACCTGAAGCGGGAAGTAGAGTATGGTACGTCGGAGCAAAATGAAAGCGTGCGGCGCATCGTCGCAGACATTCGCCGGGAAGGTGATGCGGCACTGCTGCGTTATACGGAGCAGCTGGACCGCACGAAGCTGACGGCTGCGCAGTTGCGCGTGCCGCAGGAGGAGCTCCAGGCAGCATATGCAGCCGTGGAGCCAGCTTTTGTGGCGGCGATTCGGCAAGCCGCCGCCAATATCCGTGCGTTTCATGAGAAGCAGAAACGCAATTCATGGATGGACTGGCAGCCGGATGGCAGTCTGCTCGGCCAGGTTATTCGGCCGCTGAAGCGAGTCGGCGTGTATGTCCCTGGGGGGAAAGCAGCGTATCCATCGTCGGTGCTGATGAATGTGATTCCGGCACAGGTCGCAGGTGTGCCGGAGATTGTGCTTGTCACACCGCCGGCGACGAACGGCGGTGAAGGCATTGACCCGTACATTCTCGTGGCTGCCGCGGAAGCAGGCGTGAACGAGATGTACCGGGTTGGTGGCGCGCAGGCGATTGCCGCGCTGGCTTACGGCACGGAGAGCATCGCCCCGGTCGACAAGATCTGTGGACCGGGCAATATCTACGTGGCGCTCGCGAAGCGTGAGGTGTATGGGGCGGTCGATATCGATAGTATCGCTGGGCCGAGTGAGATTGTGGTGCTCGCCGATGATACGGCGAACCCAGTGTATGTCGCCGCGGACTTGTTGTCGCAGGCGGAGCATGACGAGATGGCATCGGCCATTCTCGTCACGAACTCGGCCACGCTGGCGGAAGCCGTGCAGGCCGAGGTGCAGCGGCAGCTGGATGTGCTGCCGCGACGTGATATCGCTACTGCTTCTGTAGAGCAGTATGGCGCGATCATTGTAGTTGATTCCATCGATGAGGGAATCAATGTGGTAAACCAGCTTGCACCAGAGCATCTGGAGATCATGGTGCAGGAGCCCATGGCTTACGCTGGCCGGATTGAAAATGCCGGTGCCATCTTCCTCGGACCGTATAGCTCCGAGCCGGTAGGCGATTACTTTGCCGGACCGAATCACATTATTCCGACGAATGGAACTGCCCGGTTCAGTTCCCCAGTGGACGTCGATGATTTTATCAAAAAATCTAGCTTGATTTATTATAGTAAGGAAGCACTGTTGCAGAATGGAGCAGCCATCATTGAATTGGCCCGTCATGAGGGGCTAGAGGGGCATGCCCGTGCAATCGCTGTACGTTTAGAACAGGAAGGAAAGGTGGAAACGGACAATGGATAACCAGAATAAGAGTGCAGAACAAGCAGCAATTCGTCAAGCGGAGGTAGACCGCAAAACCAATGAGACCAATATTCAATTATTTTTTAACGTGGATGGCACCGGACAATCCAATATTGAAACGGATGTGCCATTTTTGAACCATATGCTTGATTTGTTCACGAAGCATGGACAATTTGACCTGAACGTACAGGCTCGTGGGGATATCGAAATTGATGATCACCACACGGTTGAAGACATCGGTATCTGTCTCGGACAGACACTGCATCAGGCACTGGGTAACAAACGTGGCATTAAACGCTATGCCAGCGTATTCGTACCGATGGATGAAGCTCTCGCTCAAGTCATTATTGATGTAAGTAACCGACCGCACTTTGAATATCGAGCAGAGTATCCTTCGCAACAAGTCGGCAGTTTCTCTACAGAGCTGGTACATGAATTTTTGTGGAAATTAGCGCTGGAAGCACGGATTACGCTTCATGTCATCGTACATTATGGTCAGAACGCACACCACATGATCGAAGCAGTCTTTAAGGCGCTTGGACGTGCGCTGGATGAAGCAACGATGATTGATCCACGAGTAACAGGTGTACCTTCCACCAAAGGAGTACTGTAGACGATGGCGATTGCAATTGTCGATTACGGTATGGGGAACCTGCACAGCGTCGGCAAAGCGGTCGAACGTCTTGGCTATGAAGCGCTGGTAACGGGAGAGCGGGAAGCTATCCTTGCTGCAGATGGTGTCATATTGCCAGGGGTTGGCGCCTTTGGTGATGCGATGGTGCATCTGCGGGAAACGGGTCTGGATGCGGTCGTAAAAGAAGCTGCTGCCGGATCAAAGCCGCTACTAGGGATCTGTCTGGGCATGCAATTGTTATTCAGCTCCAGCGAAGAGCACGGTGAGCATGAAGGACTGGACATTTTACCGGGAAAAGTTGTGCGCTTCGCACCAGGTGAACTGAAGGTTCCTCATATGGGATGGAACCGCCTGGAATTCCTCCAATCCGAAAACCCGTTATTTGCAGGGCTGGATGCAGGTCATGTCTATTTTGTACACTCCTATCATGCACTTACAGAGAATCAAGGTGACCTGCTGGCTGTTACGGATTACGGACATCCGGTTACAGCGATTGTGGGGAGAGGATCAAACTTCGGCATGCAGTTCCATCCTGAGAAGAGTGGTGAGCTTGGTATGAAGCTGCTTGGCAATTTTCTGTCGTTAACCGATACTACAGGATTAGCCTAACTCTGGTTCTTATTATTCCAGCTAGGTTCAAGCCTTTATCATTCATTGAACTTGAAATCAATCCGCTCTAATATGTTCAACTTCAACTTCAAATTACTCCAAAACAAAAATGAAATCACATTCAGGAGGCATTCTATGTCATCTTTTATTTTATATCCAGCGATTGATATCCGGGACGGCAAGTGTGTAAGACTGGTGCAGGGAGATTACAATCAAGAGACGGTATACAACGATGATCCGGTTCAAGTTGCGCTTGACTGGGAGAAGCAGGGCGGTACCTATGTTCATCTGGTAGATTTGGATGGTGCCAAAGCAGGACACCCCGTGAATGATGAGCTGATTGGGCGCATTGCATCCGCAGTGAACGTACCTGTACAGGTTGGTGGCGGACTTCGTACAGTAGCAGATGTGGAACGTTTGCTGGGGCTGGGCGTAAGCCGGCTGATTATCGGAACAGCAGCGATTGAAGATCGTGCTTTTACAGAAGAAGTATTAGGACGTTATGGTGATAAAGTGGCTATCGGTATTGATGCGCGTAACGGATATGTTGCGACTCGTGGATGGCTTGAAACCTCCGAGGTACAGGCAGAAGTATTGGCGAAGGAACTCGCTGCTCATGGAGCGGAAACATTTATCTTTACGGATATCTCCCGTGACGGCATGATGCAGGGACCTAACGTAGAGGCGATTGTGTCTCTTGCCAAAGCGAGCGGACGCACCGTTATTGCTTCTGGCGGTGTCAGTGTAATGGATGATCTGCTTCGTCTGAGTCGTCATACAGAGGATGGTGTTGGCGGAGCCATTGTAGGTAAAGCATTATACACGGGTAGTATTGATCTGGCTGAAGCAGTGCGTTTGGTGAGCAAGTAACGGATAATCAGTAGAGAGGAAGAGGCAGCATGCTGGCAAAAAGAATCATTCCCTGTCTGGACGTAAAGGACGGCCGGGTCGTAAAAGGCGTGAACTTCGTCAATCTCCGCGATGCGGGTGATCCGGTAGAGCTGGCGGCTCTGTACGACCGCGAAGGCGCGGATGAACTCGTATTTCTCGATATCTCCGCTTCGGTGGAAGGTCGCGAAACGATGGAGGAAGTGGTAAGACAGACGGCGGGTGAGATTGCCATTCCCTTTACGGTAGGCGGCGGCATCTCCAAAGTAGAAGACATGAAGCGGATTTTGCGTGCAGGTGCAGACAAAATTGCGGTCAATACTGCTGCGGTTCTTAACCCCCAGATCATTGCCGATGGGGCACGTCGCTTTGGCTCGCAATGTATCGTGGTTGCCATTGATGCCAAGTATAACGAGGCTTGGGGTGAGTGGGAAGTGTACACGCATGGCGGGCGGAAACCATCAGGTATCAAGGCATTGGAATGGGTCAAGCAGGCCGAGGAACTAGGCGCAGGGGAAATCTTGCTGACGAGTATGGATGCAGATGGTACCAAAGACGGTTTTGATCTGAAACTGACTGCTGCTGTTTCAGAGTCGGTACGTATTCCGGTCATTGCCTCAGGTGGTGCAGGCAAGGAATCTGACTTTTACGATGTATTCACTACAGGGAAAGCCGATGCAGGTCTTGCGGCAACCATTTTTCACTATAAAGAGATTGCTATACCGGCATTAAAACAACAATTAAGAGAGCAAGGGGTGGAGATCCGTGACTAAAGTAAGTGATGAGATCAAGGAACAGCTCTCCTTAGAGCAGGTTGTGGAGCACATCCGCTGGAATGAAGGGCTGGTTCCTGCGATTGTACAGGATGTGGATACCCGTGAAGTATTGATGATGGCATATATGAATCGTGAATCCTTGAAACTGTCACTTGAATCCGGGGAAACCTGGTTCTGGTCGCGCTCGCGTCAGGAGCTGTGGCATAAAGGGAAAACATCGGGCAATGTACAGCAGATCGTATCTTTGAAATACGATTGTGACGGCGATACGCTGTTGGTTGAAGTGAAACCGAAGGGGCCGGCTTGTCATACGGGTGCGGTTACCTGTTTCCACAATGAAATTATAGGTTTACCAGCCAATGGAGCAGAACAAGACATCAAAGAAGAAGCAAGAAGCACAGCAGACTCTGATACACGCTCTTCCTCGTCATCTAGCGCTGAGGGCCGCTTTGAGGTGCTGGCTGAACTCGAATCTGTCATTGCTGAGCGTGAACGCGAGCGTCCGGAAGGTGCATATACTACGTATCTGTTTGATAAAGGGGTCGATAAGATTCTCAAGAAGATCGGCGAGGAAGCCTCCGAGACAATTATTGCTGCGAAAAACAAAGACAATGATGAGCTTCGTCTTGAAGTGAGCGACTTGATGTACCATCTGCTCGTGCTGTTGCAAGAGCGCAAATTGCCGCTGGATGATATCATGTCTGAACTGAGTCGCCGTCACGAACGGCCACGCCGGGATTAGGAGGCGTGCTGAATGCGTATAGACTATCACACCCATCATGAGCGCTGCGGGCATGCTGTTGGCAAGCTGGAGGAATATGTACAGCGGGGGATCGAGATCGGACTGTCCCAGATTGGATTATCCGATCATATGCCCTTGCTGCATGTAGACCCGGATCAGTATTATCCGGAGATGGCTATGTCTATGGATGAGCTGCCACGATATGTTGAGGAATGTTTCACCTTGAAGGAGCGTTATCGCGGACAGATTGAAGTGCGTGTAGGTCTTGAAGGTGATTATATTGAAGGATGGGAAACAGAAATTCGTTCGATTATTGAGCGTTATCCATGGGATTACGTCATTGGATCCGTGCATTTTCTTGGCGAATGGGATATTACTGATTTCCGGCAGACCCACCATTGGGAGGGCAAAGACGTCCTAGAAGTATATCGTCAGTATTATGATGCGGTTAGCAAAGCAGCAGGTACAGGCATGTACGATATTATCGGACATGCAGACGTC
Organism: Paenibacillus sp. JJ-100; assembly: GCF_948329825.1. GTDB lineage: Bacteria > Bacillota > Bacilli > Paenibacillales > Paenibacillaceae > Paenibacillus. The sequence continues at coordinate 121,108 of NZ_CAOJCM010000008.1, read as the reverse complement.
ATTAAACGTTTTGGCTATGTGCCTTCACCTGAGCAGACAGAAGACCGCTTGGCACTGGAGAATGCGGCTTTGCAAGCTATCGCGAAAAGTGGCTGTGCGATGGAGCTGAATGCTTCTGGTTTATCCAAGCCTTGTGCGGAGATGTTTCCAAGCCGGAGAATGCTAACCGAAGCGATTCGATTAGGCATTCCGCTTACGATGGGCTCCGATGCACATGATCCGATGAAACTGGGCGATGGTCTGTCTGAGGCAGAGGCATTGTTACACGAAATTGGCTGTAAGGAAGTGGCTGTTTTTGAAGGCCGCCAGCGTTTGTTCATTCCTTTAAATGTAGACAATAGTGAAGTATAATAGGGGAAGAATGAACCTTTTATACAAGTTGGATCATCCAAATAGATGGTCCAATTTAACTATATAAAGGAATTATGATGGGGGATAACCCGTGGGAGGGTATTATGCAGCATTCGTTACGTATTTTTTCCGGTTCGTCTAACCCTAAGCTTGCAGAACAGGTCTGTGATAAGCTTGGCGTACAACTGGGCAAGATTAAACTATCCCGGTTCAAGAGCGGAGAAATATACGTTCATTACGAGGAAACGATCCGTAATTGTGATGTGTTTCTAGTACAATCTTTGTCTCATCCCATTAATGAGCTGTTTGTTGAACTGCTGGTTATGATTGATGCGGCAAAACGGGCTTCTGCACGCACGGTGAATATCATTGTTCCGTATTACGGTTATGCTCGTCAAGAACGGAAGTCAGCTCCGCGTGAGCCCATCTCGGCCAAGATGGTTGCAGATGTATTAACGACAGCTGGAGCAAGCCGAGTTGTTACAATTGATCTGCATGCAGCGGCTATTCAAGGCTTTTTCAACATACCAGTGGACCACATGACCTCATTGGACTTGATCAGTGAGTATCTGCTCAGCAAGGGGATCAAAAATCCTGTAGTGGTTTCTCCTGATGCTGGACGGGCATCTATGGCGGAGAAGCTGGCGAATCGTCTGGATTCCCCTTTTGCAATTATGATCAAGAAACGCCCAAGTCATAACGAATCAATCATCACGCATGTCATTGGTGACGTTGAGGGACGAACCCCAATTATTATTGAGGATCTGATCGATACTGGTACAACCATTGTGAACGTTGTGGAGAGCTTGAAAGAACGGGGTGCAGAGAACGCATATGTTTGCGCGACTCACGGCTTGTTCTCCGATGGGGCAGTAAGCAAATTAAATCATCCATCGATTACCGAAGTGGTGGTAACAGACTCTATTGCGCTGCCAGAGGATCACCCCGAATGCTTTAGAGTGTTACCTGTAGCACCGATGTTATCACGAGCCATTCGCATTATTGTCGATGGTGGCTCTATGGCTACGCTCTTTAAGGATTCAGGTATCTAATCTAATTTCGCATATTACCTGGCGTTTCATAGCCAGCTCTCTTCCAATTCCCGTGTCTGAGTGTGTTTTGCTCAGCACGGTGTTTTTGTTTTGACCCTATGAATCCAATTACAATTCCGTGCTTTGCTGTTCGAGAGCATGTGCTATAATAACATAAAACAAGAAATGATAGCGCTTTTATATGCATAAGCGTGGAAGATTGGTTGGGGACACTAAACAATAGAATCACGGCTAATGGACATTGGCATCGTGGAGTGAGGAGTGGGGTCTATTGTCGCGCACCTGGTATTATCGGCTACTCTTTTCGTACTTTCCTATATTTTTCTTTACAATGACCATACTCATCTTTATTGCTTTGGTTTTTATCAATGATATCTCCAGAGAGGAAACCCGGAAGGCTGATCGGATCTCTTCGAGTTATCTGGTAACTACACTGGATCATACAATCCGAGATATTGAGCTGGCAGTAACCGAAAAAGTGCAATATGAACAAGCCTACAGACTATATTTCAACCACAATAATCGGAATAACTCGGATACGGTGTATACTATTGCTGAAAATTTGCGTGAAATGATGAATTCTTCTTCATGGATTCATTCCATATATCTCTATGATAAGCAGCAACAACGGGTTATAACGGTAAGCGGATCAAGGGAAGTGGATAGTTTTGGAGATAAGTCGTGGATTGAACAGACCGTAAACGGCAATAAAGGTCAAGGCTGGCAGCCTGTTCGAGAGATTGAATGGGATGATGTGCAGAGGACGCCTGTACAAGTGTTGACGGTTAATAAAGACATGCCCTTGCCTTTTGGTTCAGAGGGTATATTAGTCATCAATATCAAGATGAGCAGTATTAAGCAGAGCGTGGATAGTATGGTCAGTGGGAAGCTCTCTTTCCTGACGATAAGCGATCAGGAGGGCAATATCGTTTATGATGCTCATTCTGACAGGGAGAGTGCTGTCAACGGTACGAAGTTAAATGAATTACCTTTGGAACGATTGGGCTGGACTATTACTAGCGGTATCAAGGCCGGGAATCTGTTCGGTTGGGTATCTGTTGTTTCTTATGTCTGGGTATTCATTGCCGTCTTGACGGTGATCTGCGCAATCATTTATATCGTGTATGTTACCCGGCGAAATTATAAGCCAATTGAGATCATTATGAACCGGATTGAATCCCAACAGATTCGAGCGTTTGAACAATCAGGTGCACGTATGGATGAGATGAAGATGATTGATGGTGTACTTGAAAATCTGATTAATCACATGATGGATTATGACAAAAAAAGCCGTGAAAACATGCTGATGCAACGAAGCAAGCTGTTTAGCGCGTTACTGCACGGGGAGCATGTGGACAATCCGGCTGGACAGTTATATGAAATCTCTCCATTTGATGGTGCTCATGAATCTTCCCGCTTTATTGTAGCTGTTGGAGACATTAACCGTTATGAGAAAGGGTTTCAGGAGAAGTTCACCAGAGGAGAGCAAAATACACTGAAATTTGCACTAATGAATGTACTCCAGGAGCTGTCCAGGGATACAAAAGTACAGTGCTGGACAGAATGGATCAGTGCTGATCGCATTGCTATTCTTTTCTTTTCGAAGGAAGATGGACAGCATGGCCAGGAACTATCTAAACAGATTCGGGTTGTGGCTGAGGAATGCAAGTCCTGGGTAGAGCAGAATCTTCGAATTTCCCTCAGCTTTGGCATAGGGTCTATTGCCGACGGGATTGGTGCAATCCATCAATCGTTTGCAGCCGCTGAAGCGGTGATGCAGCGGAAGTGGTTAATGAATGGTGATGTAGGTGAAGCGGAAGCAAGTGAAATGCAGCATCCATTGCTGGAAACCTATACGTATTTGCAGATGATAGCTGACTTTGTCAAACGGTTCAGAATGTCGAGCGGACAGTGGAGAGAGCAACTTGAGAATATATTTGAGGAGTTCGAGCGAAATAAGCTGCCTGATGATGAGATTCGTTCCCTGATTCAGGCCATGCTTCAGATGCTTAGCAGAGAAGTCTCGATGATGTCAGAAGATCTACAGAACGAACTGTCAGAAGAAAACATAAACCATTGGCTGAATGCAATGGAAGAAGCAGAGTCGTTAGACGATGTTAAGGCCATGTTGTCTGATATTCTTACCGATCTGTTCCGGACATACGTTGCTGTTACGGAAACAAAGAGCTACAAAGCGATGGTTAATGAAATGAAAAAGTATATTGAGGAGCAGTTTACGAATCCGGATCTTTCCCTTAAACATCTGAGTGACCGCTTTCAGATCTCGGGCAAACATGCCAGTTACCTATTCAAGACGGAGTTCAACATGAAGTTTGTGGACTTTGTGACGGAACTGAGGATGAAAGAAACGGAGAAGCTATTGCTCCATACAGATCAATCTTTACAAGATATAGCTTTGAAAGTTGGCTATGCAAACGGGATCACCCTTGGGCGTGTATTCAAACGGGTCAGGGGCATTACACCTGGAGATTTCCGCCGGATGAAAAGAGATCAAAAAGCCTCGGAAGAATCATGAGTTTGTGCTTACGCGATGATACCATTTTGAATATGTGTTCTATTAGCGTACATGCATGACAGAATAAGGTATATCATCAGGGTGAATTCAAGTTGTATGTCCCCATCATTGAGGGTGGATATCTTCTGTTGTAATTCACCCTGTTTGTATTTTTTAAAAATCAAAATGAAAGCGCTTCGATTGTTGAGTGACATACGAATTTAGGCAGTGTGAGAAAATGGTTTGTCATCACCTCCTAAAGGAGACGGGGTATGTGTCTGATAAAGCCTGCTGCCATGCGGCTTTAAGAATTTTGGCAGTCTGCGAAAATAAGACACTCTACAAACCATAACTCTTATACCGGCCCAGCCGAATTTAGTTTATTGTCAGGGCACACGTTAGTATGGAATACTCGGAGCAAGCTTTAAAACATTCACGCAAAGCCAAAGGGGATGAACAGAATGACAAGAAAAGCAACCAAAGGGAGTCTAAAGAAGTTGATGAGTCTGGCGCTGACAGCAGTAATGGGCGTCTCACTACTTGCGGGGTGCTCATCTGCAGACGACAAAGCAGAAGGTGGAGCATCTGGTGATGGAAAACGCGTCACATTAAAAGTGGAGCTTTTCGACCGTGGTAAAACACCTTCTCAGTACACGATCTCGAATAACTTTATCTCTCAGATGATTCAAAAGAACTTTGGTGACCCTAACAACATTGATGTACAGTTTGTACCTGTTCAACGTTCTGAGGAAGTAACCAAGTTGAATGTCTTGATGGCCAGTGCCTCAGACGTTCCCGACATTGTCTTCGTTTATGACTCCAGCGTGTTTTACCGCTATGCACAACAGGGCGGTTTGACAGATGTAGGTGAGCTGATTGATCAGCATGGACCGAATCTGAAAAAGTTTTTGGGTGAAGATACATTAAAGTTTGGCCAAGTGGAGGGACAACAGTTTGCTATTCCGGGTAAACGTGCCATTACGGCTCGTTACAGTTCCTTCATTCGTCAAGATTGGTTAGATAAACTGGGATTGCCAGTGCCTCAGACAACAGACGAGTTGTATAACACACTGAAAGCATTCAAAGAAAAAGACCCTGGCAATATGGGAAGTCAAAACATTCCAATGGGTTTTGCGCTTGCACCAGCTTCCTATGAGCCTCTGATCTACTCTTTCATTAAGCCAATCGCAGGGGATAAGACCTATGCTCAACGTTATGAGTTGCCTCTACATGAAGGCTTTAAAGAATCCATGCAGTTCTTGAACAAGTTGTACAATGAAGGTTTGATCAGTAAAGACTTCAGCTTGGATAAAGACAAAACACAGCAAGGTAAAGATGTTGCCAACGGAAACATCGGGTTCTTCTCTGAAGATGTAGACTCGATTTTCTGGCCAGAAGCTTCCTATGACCTGTTGAAAAAGAACAAGCCGGATAGCAAGCTGATCCCGGTCGATGCGTACACGAATTCGAATGTGGATGGAAAACATATCAAATCCCGTTATGGCTCTAATGGCATGTACATCATGATTCCGAAGAGCAGCGAACGTGCAGTAGAAGCTATTAAGTATCTGGACTGGATGGCGTCCGACAATAACCTAACTGCCATTTATGATGGTGTGGAAGGCGAAAACTATGAACTAGTAGACGGTATTCCAGTTGTTAAAGAAGATGCTACTCAAGAAGCAAAAGATCGTCTATTCAACGCAGGAGACACAGCAATTATCTCCAACGGTAAAAACCTTGGTGATCAAGCCATGAATGAAAAAGCATGGATTATGGGCTTCCCTCCAGCAAACCAGGAAGTTCTGAAAAAAGCACTTGAAGTTGCAAATACAGATACCGTCGGACCGATCGTCTTCAGCAAGCCAATTCAAGCAGAGATGAAGTACAGTACGGCTCTGACTGACAAACTCGACGTAATTATCGTAAAAACAGCGATGGCTAAACCTGAAGAATTCGAAGCTGTATATGAAAAAGAAATAGCTGACTATATGTCTTTGGGTGGGGCTGAGCTGAAAAAAGAACTGGAAGCAGCTGAGCAATAAACAAGAAACGATGAATATGTAAAGCGAAGTATTTCGAGGGGCCTGTGCCGCCGCTTGGGCGACGGCACAGTGTTTCTTCGTTTGTGAGGAGGAGAGAGATATGATCACATACTTGAAGAGATACTGGCAACTGTATGCTCTGATTTCACTGCCCCTTATCTATTTTATTATTTTCCGTTATGGACCAATGTATGGTGTTCAGATCGCTTTTAAAGACTTTAACCTGTTTCAAGGAATTAACGGTAGTGAGTGGATCGGTTTCGATGCTTTTCGCGAGGTATTCGCAATGCCGGATTTCTACACTACATTGCGCAACACCTTTATGCTGAATTTTCTTGATCTGATCGTTTCATTCCCTGCTCCAATTATTCTAGCCATCATGCTCTATGAAGTAAGGTTCAAATGGTTTAAGAAAATTTCTCAGACCATTCTGTACATTCCTCACTTTATCTCCTGGGTTATCATCGGGGGGATTGTATATCAATTGTTCGGCAATCAATCCGGTATGGTAAACGGTCTTTTGGAGAGCATGGGCTTGAATCCGATTCCATTTTTGACAGAAAAGAACCCTTGGCTTGTTACCTACCTGTTCACAGGTGTGTGGCAAAGTGCTGGGTGGGGAACCATTCTATATCTGGCTGCATTAACCGGTGTGAACAAGGAATTGTTCGAGGCAGCAGAGATTGATGGCGCAACGCGGCTGAAGAGAATCTGGCATATTACGCTGCCAAGCATTAAACCAACCATTGTGACATTGCTTATCCTTAATCTTGGAAATATGGTCAGCATCGGTTTTGATCGGCCTTTCGTTATTGGTAATACGGCTGTGCGTGAATATTCCGATGTACTTAGTACCTTCGTATATAGAATGGGTATACAATCCGGCCAATATACACTTGCAACGGTTGTAGGCTTATTCCAGGCAGTTGTTGGATTAATCTTTGTCCTCGGTTCCAACTATATATCGAAGAAAACAACGGGAGAAGGAATTCTCTGATCCAGGAAAAATAATGAAGTGCGCGCCAATAGACTTGTTGCACGTATAGATCATCAGTAAAGGAGTTGTGCGCAGATGAGTGACCGCACCTCGAACCGAATTTTCGATATTGTTAATATCACCTTTATTTCTTTGTTTGTCATATTCTGTCTTGCTCCGTTTCTGCACACTATTGCCATATCCATGAGCTCGAACCGGGCCATTACATCAGGTGAAGTAACGATCTTCCCAAAAGAGTTCACTTGGGATGCATATGGTCAAGTATTTTCAGATAGTTCCATGATTTATTCCTTAGGATTCACAACGATTCTAACGATTGTAACGACGTTACTCTGTATGTTGTTTACCATTGCCGCAGCATACCCATTGACGAAGAAAAAATTAAAAGGTCGCAAGCTGTTTATGTACATCATTATCATTACGATGTTCTTCAGTGGTGGTATTATTCCTGAGTATTTGTTGATTCGTGATCTCCATTTGCTTAACTCGGTATGGGCACTCATTCTACCCGGGTTGGTGAGTCCATTTAACCTGATTATCCTAATCTCCTTCTTCCGTGGAATCCCGGATAGCTTGGAAGAGTCTGCCGAAATTGACGGAAGCTCTCATGTGCACACACTCTTTAAAATTATTTTGCCACTATCTTTGCCTGTGCTTGCTACACTGTCTCTGTTTTATGCGGTCGGACGTTGGAATGGCTTCCAGGATTCACTGATGTACATTAACGATCCGAAATTATATCCACTGCAGCTGAAGCTTTATCAGATGGTACAGAACAACATGGTGAGTGAGCTCACATTGCTAGAGGGTGCAAACCGTACAAGATTAACACCAGAGAGCCTTAAGGCAGCTACAGTTGTCTTTGCAACAGTACCAATCCTGCTCGTATACCCATGGTTGCAAAAGTATTTTGTGAGTGGCGCAATGCAAGGGGCTGTTAAAGGTTAATTCGTAGTCCCCATATACGAAAACATCACAATCGGGGAAGGAGAAGGAATGTTATATGCAGGGAAATGGCAAGGGAGAATACTCATTCTCGACATGTTGGAACATCAGGAGACATCCTGTAGGAGAAGACATGATTCGAGAGATCACAGAGCTTGGTTTTCGCCGGGTAGAGCTTAATTACAACGTAACGAAGGATATGCTTACTACAATTGAGCCGATGATCGAACGTGGAGAGATCGGGGTATCCAGTGTACACAACACATTTCCTCATAATCCTGACCCCGATTACGGAACGGACTCTGTATTGCTAGGCTTTGAGGATGAAGCGAAGCGTAAGCGAGCCATTGATCTGTTGGTTGGATCGGCTGAGTATGCACATCGATATGGAGCAGAAGCGGTCGTGGTACATCCAGGTGAGGTGCCTTTCCCATATGATATCAGCAAGGACCTGGAGAAGCTATATCGAGAGGAAGGAACAGATTCAGCGCAATACCGAAGCAAATGGTCGGAGTTAATGGAACGGCGCGAAGCCCTGAGTGCAGGGTATATTGAGAAAATTATCATCAGTCTGGATGAAGTTTGCAACCGGGCGTTATCCAAGGGACTGGACGTCCGTTTTGGAATCGAGACCCGCTCCAGACCGCAACAGATTCCTACTCTTGCTGAAGCGAAGATGATCATTCAAGCTCTTAAAGGGGCGCCTGTGGGCATCTGGTACGATACGGGTCATGCGATCATGATGGATCGATTGGGACTGTATGACAGTGTAGGTGAGATGCAGGGATTGATGGATGATATCGTTGGTGTTCATATCCATGAAACGCTGGGGCTGTCTGATCACTGGTGTCCGTACGTTCACAGTAAGGATATGCACTTCTATGATGCATACCTTCCTATGATTCGTAAGGCACAAGTGAAGGTGTATGAGCTGAAATCGGCCTGTGAGCCGGGAGCAATCCACGAGAGTCATCATCTGTTGATGCAGAAGCTTGCAGATTTAGAAGGATAGTTTAGAGGATGAATCAGATCGGTTGGCTAGGCCTTTTTGAAGCGCATAGCCTTCTGATCTTATCTTTTTAGCAGGTCAATTGACAGGAGTATTGCAGAACAATTGCACAGAGGGGGGACTGCAGATGTATAGACAGCTGGTAGAGAGCAACGACAGAGCAGCAGAACAAGGGATGAACCGACAGATGTTAGATCCGGATAATCGCTACTTTGGTGGGACGATTGATCCTTATACCGGGGTGGCGTGGGTCAATCATACGACTGGAACACCAACAGAGATGTGTTTCTGGGGAGCCGCTCTCTCTAATCCTGATTCTAAATACTATCGGAATGAAGCTTTGTTAGAGCGACTTCGGTTAGCGAGTGAGTTTGTGTTGCGTCAGCAGCATGATGATGGCTCTATATCACCCGGCTGGACCAATTATCATTCTCCACCTGATACTGCATTTGTTGTTGTAGGGTATTCGCAGTTGTATCAGCTTCTGAATCGGCAGGAATGGCCTCCGCTCAAGCCCGTACTAGATAATATGCGTTTGTTCCTGGAGAGAACCATCCCGGTGATGTTAACTGGAGGCTGCCATACACCAAACCACCGCTGGGTATTGTGTGCGGCACTTGGTTTCCTCCATGAGATATTCGGTATAGAAGAGGCAGTACAGCGCGCCGAGCAGTGGCTGGCAGAAGGGATAGATATTACGCCAGATGGGGAGTGGACAGAGCGCAGCAATGGAATCTACAATGCGGTGAGTGACATCATGCTAATTCATGCAGCGCGTCTGCTGGATCGGCCTGAACTGCTCGATCCTGTTCGTCAGAACCTTCGGATGATGGTGTATCTCGTGCACCCCACCGGTGAGATTGTGACGGATTATTCTGGTCGTCAGGATCTGGGCAGTATACATGACTTGTCTTCGTATTACTTACCCTATGCCATTCTGGCTACATTGGATGAAGACCCCGTTTTTGCAGGGATGGCTGCATGGGCAGAAAAGGCACTAACAGATCCTGGCGTGTGTTCGGTTAATACTCTGGTTCGATTGCTGCTGGAACCTGAGCTTCAACAGACAAGCGAGACAGCGTATGCCCTTCCGGAGCAATATGAAGTTATGTTGAATGAGCACTTTGTACGGGGAAATTATGTGAACCAGATGGAGAATGTGGGTCACCATGGGCGAATCACGCATAGCCGAATGCATACGGATTTTGGTGCCCCTGTTGCCCGAATCCGTGATGGCGAGACTAGCGTGACCATTATGACAGAGGTGCCGCCATTTTTTGCACTCCGTCACGGTAAAGTGCGTCTGCTTGCCGTGCAGTTGGCTTCCTACTTCAACCCTGGGTATATCCCCATGCAAAGTATGATTAAATTGTCTGAGGGATATCGACTGACCGGAGAACAGAAGAAAGGTTATTACGGCCCTGTACCTTCGGCTGATTTACCTGCTACAGCATCCTCATCAATCAGTCCGTGGTATTTGCTTCCACATCAGACTCGAACACTTACACATGAGCAGACATTCCGTGTTGGTGCTGAGGTACTTCAGACAGATAGCGGCTGGGTGATGCATCTGACTGGTGAGGAACCACAGGACATCATGATGCAGTTATCCTTTGTGTTTGGTAACGAAGGAGAGCTTAGCTGTGAGGATGGTATCGAGACCAGGGATGGAAGTATTATGTGGAGAAGTGGCAAGCTTCGTTACACATGTGGAGAAGACTGGCTTGAGATGGATGGAGGAGAAATGGGACATCTGGCGGCAACGGTGCGTGAGGCCAAAATGCCTGATAATTGCAAGGTTGTCCTTGTTAATTTTATGACTCCATTTGATAAAACAATAGAGATAACCCTGTCTCCATCACTTGCAAAAAAATGATTGAATTTCAATCCTCTAATGGATGGAGTGAAATAGTACAGAATGTTCGATACGGATGGCATTTCATTCATAACCGGGATGAAATGCCATCTTTTTTTGTATTTTTTTCATGAATGACATGAAACTACATATAGCAAAGAGAGTATAAAGATGTGGTATACTGAAGAGTATGAATGAAAGCAAAGAGGAGGTGCCTTGGAAGATGAAGGGCAAGCTAGTGCGGACCGAGGATCACCTTGCCAATATTATACCGATTCACTTGGATGCTTCTTTCTTTTTTGAAAGAGCTGTCCGCTCGCTGGACCGTAATCATGTCGACAAGGCATTGAAATATTTTCGTAAAGCTGTTGAATACGAGCCGGAAAATCCGGTGAATCATTGTAATATGGCGGGTATATTATCAGAGAAGGGTGACTATGAAGCTTCCAACTCTATTCTGGCTCATGTGCTGGATGTGATTGACCCGTCCATGACGGAATGTTATTTCTATATGGCGAACAATTTTGCCAACATGGATCAATTTGAGGAAGCCGAGCGTGCACTGGTGACCTATCTGGAGGAAGACTCGCAGGGGCAGTTCATGACAGAGGCCGAAGAGATGATGGAGCTTTTGTATTATGAGTTGGATCGTCCGGCCAAATTAAATCGAATCAAGTCACGTAAAGGTGTCGTAGAGCACGATCAGGCAAGAGAATTGCTGGAAGAGGGGAAGTTTGCCCAGGCCGCAGAGTTGCTTGAAGGCATGTCACCCGATTATCCGGATTATTTCGCTGCCCGTAACAATCTGGCTCTCGCTTATTATTATATGGGACTGTTCACCAAAGCAAAAGAGACGATCGCTGAAGTGCTGGAACAGGAACCCGGCAATCTCCACGCACTCTGTAATCTGGCGATCTTTTATCAAAATGAGAACCAGACGGACCAAGTGTTAATGCTGATCAAAAAATTACGTGTGATTGTGCCATACCAGAACGAACAGGTGTACAAGCTAGCGACGACGATGGGGATTCTGGGTCAGCATGATGCCGCTTATACCCATTTTCGTCGGTTGCTGAAGAATGAAGAGACGGCTGGTGATCCGGCTCTGGCACATTATGCAGCAGTGGCCGCGTACAACACAGAGCGTTATGATATGGCGAAGCGACTGTGGCATTACGTCAACAAGCTCGATCCCGGGTCAGAAGTGGCCAGCTATTATCTAGACGATCTTGAGGAAGTGCTTCAAGGGTTACAGGAGCCGAGTAAGCTGAGTTATCATTACCATCTTCCTTTTGACGAGCAGTTCAGGCAATGGGAGGACTATGGGAACGGCATTCCGGACGAGATGAAAAATGACCCATTAATTCGTTCCTCGTTTTTTTGGGCATTGCGTCATGGTGATCATGCAACTAAGCTTCAGGTTATTCATGCACTCGGCATGATTGGAGATTATGAGGTTCGGCAGGCACTACAGTCGTTTATTAATGAGCCTGGTGAAGATCCAGACTTGGTTAACGCGGCACAACATGTTTTAAGTGATCTGCAAATAGCTAAAGGTTATGAGCAGGAAGCAAGCGTGTCCCACCTTTTCTCTGGCGGGGATATAGATTCCATTCGTAATAAGGATCAAGCCCTAAATAGAGGAAATCTGTCAAGAATGGAGGCCCCACACTGGCAGGTCGTCGTAGATCGAGCGCTTCAGATGTCGGAGGCCAGAGCAGAGCTGCAACAAGAGATGGAACGAATCTGGATAGATTATGTTTCCAGGGTTCATCCCGAGTTGTCAGGTTCCAAGCAGATCGAAGGATGGGCTGCTGGACTGGAATACCTAGCTTCCAAGAACCATAGTCGACCTGTTACGTATCAAAGTGTTGCAGAACGTTATGGTATATCCGCATCCACTGTTAGCAAATATGCCAGACAGCTCCTTGAGATCTGTAGCACAACTCCGCCGAAAGGCTACAGCTGAGTCTTGTGAAACGAATGGAACAAGCAAAAATGTAATGTTGTTCTGAAGTGAAGGATACATTAACCGGGAAAACGGGTAAACTTAACGAATAGGTCTAAAATGTCTGTAGGATATCATCTTTGCAAGTTATTCGCGACTATTACACATTCTCAACCCGATGAAGGAGGCTGTATCTACATGTCTAAATACAGAACGATTGTGATCGGAACCGGACCTGCGGGTCTGACAGCAGCGATATATCTGGCTCGTGCTAATCTGAATCCACTGGTGATTGAAGGTCTGCAACCGGGCGGACAACTGACAACGACAACAGACGTTGAGAATTTCCCGGGTTTCCCGCAAGGTATCCTGGGTCCTGAACTGATGGACAACATGCGTAAGCAAGCAGAGCGTTTCGGTGCTGAATTCAAGAATGGCTGGGTGGAAGAAGTTGATTTCAGTAAGCAGCCTTTCAAAGTCACCGTTGGGGGCATGGGCGAACTGGAAGCAGACTCCATCATCATCTCCACAGGTGCTTCGGCTCGTTATCTCGGTATTCCGGGAGAGCAGGAGAACGTTGGTCGTGGGGTAAGCACATGTGCAACATGTGACGGATTTTTCTTCCGTGGCAAAAAGATTGTGGTGGTCGGCGGTGGTGACTCTGCGATGGAGGAAGCAAGCTTTTTGACTCGTTTTGCCACGGAGGTTACACTGGTTCACCGTCGGGACGAGCTTCGTGCATCCAAGATCATGCAGGATCGTGCTCGTAGTAACGAAAAGGTGAAGTGGGCCTTGAATCGCACACCGCTTGAAGTTGTACCCGACGCAATGGGTGTAAAAGGGTTGAAGGTGCGCAACAATGAGACGGGGCAAGAAGAGCTGATCGAGGCAGATGGTGTGTTCGTTGCCATCGGGCACACGCCGAACACTGGCTTCCTTGGAAATGCCATTACGCTGGATGAGCATGGTTATGTTGTCGTTAAACCAGGCACAACAGAAACGAATATTCCAGGCGTATTTGCATGTGGTGATGTTCAGGATACGAAGTACCGTCAAGCCATTACAGCAGCAGGATCAGGATGTATGGCAGCGATGGATTGTGAGAAGTTCCTGGAGGGAAGCATCGTCCACGACTGGAGCGAAACACTGGATAAGTAATAGGCATGATAGCCCTATGGATTAGAATAAGTAAGTTATAAGAGACAACGGGAAGTCTCATAAACGTGAGAGAAGCCGGAAGGCTTCTCTTTTTTTGAAACGATGATGGAAGTGATCTCGTATACATAAGGGGTATATTAGCTGTGAGGTGAAGAGGTTGGGGGAAATGATAAAAGAGTGGTTGCAGAATGTGACAGTGAGGCGTTTTCTAATCCTGCTGTTGTTCTGTTTAATTTTGTTCAGTATGGGGAGTATGCTCCATATGATTCTGCTGCTATTCTTGGTGACGTACGTCATGAACAGATTGCAGCATCTTATTACTAGAGGGTTGAATCGATTTTTTCCAATCAATTACAAAGTCGTAGTCATTCTACTTTATATGATTGTGATCGCCGGGATTGTACTCGGTATATCCAAATATTCTCCTCGGATTGTAGATCAGGTTGTGCAATTGACGAATGAAATTATGAAGTTCCTCGACACAGCCGATGGTGACAATTTTGCCTCCAAGATCGCAGGCTACCTGCAATCCTTTGACATTAAAAATTACACCAACGAAGCATTGAAATACATTTTCGCCTTGAGCAAATGGTTGGAATTCATTCTGTTGGTTATTATTTTGAGCCTGTTCTTCCTGTTGCAGAAGAAAGAAATCTACAAATTCACGTCTAAGTTTAAAACGAGCAAAATCGGCTGGTTCTATAATGAAGTAGCATACTTGGGCGACAAATTTGTATCTTCTTTTGGTAAAGTCATTGAAGCACAGCTGCTGATCGCCGTATTTAATACGGTACTAACCATGTTGGGACTATGGATCTTAGGTTACCCTTATCTGTTTGCACTGACCATTATGGTTTTCCTGCTCAGTTTGGTGCCTGTTGCAGGTGTGATGATCTCCCTCGTGCCACTTTGTCTGATCGGATATCAGATGGGTGGACTACAGATGGCCATCATTGTAATCGTTATGATCATCATTATTCATGCGCTGGAAACGTATTTCCTGAATCCAAAGCTGATGGCACACAAGACCAAATTGCCGATGTTCTACACCTTTATCGTGCTGATTCTATCGCAGCATTTCCTCGGAATCTGGGGATTGATCATTGGTATTCCAATCTTTGTCTTCATGCTGGACATTCTAGATGTGAACAAGATGGAGAAAACTGACGAGCCTGTGCGAGTAGAGACGAAGCTATGATCTAATCTTTCATTGAATGGTTAAAAAAGAATAAACGCCTCCAGTAGTTTGCTGGAAGGCGTTTTTTGCTGTACCCGCCCCTCTGAGGTGATGGGCACCGCTACAGATGTTTTATTGTCCAAGAGCAGAGGTCAGAGCTCAAAGCCAGCCCTTTTTCTCAGCGATGGAGACAGCTTCTATCCGGTTCTTTGCATTCAGTTTGGCAAATGCCTCCGACAGATAGTTACGTACCGTTCCATAAGACAGGTGTAGGGACGCAGCCATATGGCTTGTGCTCATGCCGGTTGCTGCCAGTTTCAGCAATTCTTTTTCTCGCTCTGTGAGTGGATTAACCGATCTGGCTGCACCGAATACAAGCTCTGGTGATACTTCACGGCCTCCGTTCATGACACGCCGGATGGCTTCAGCCAGACGATCACTAGGTTCGTCTTTGAGTAGATATCCTTGCACACCTGCCTGAACAGCACGTTCCAGAAATCCCGGGCGAGCAAATGTGGTAAGGATCATTATCCGGCAGTTTAGCCCAAGCTGCTGCACTTGTTCAGCAACATCCAGTCCGCTCATAACAGGCATCTCAATGTCCATCAGACATAGGTCGGGTTGGAGTGAGATGATACGTTTCAAGGCTTCCTCTCCGTTCCCGGCTTCACCAATGACCTCAAAATCATCCTCTAGATCAAGCAGGGAGGCTAAAGCGCCCCGAAGCATACGCTGATCTTCAGCGATCAATATACGAATCACATGGATGCACCTCCTTGAAGTTCAGTTGCGACGATGGGGAAGAAAAGGTCCAGCCGTGTACCTGTTGTATCAGAGTATACCTCCAAGGAGCCGTCAATCAGATGTAGCCGTTCCGACATGCCCTTTAGGCCGTTACCTGGAAAATAATCCTTTGGCATCCCCGTACCGTTGTCTTGAATTGTAATATACATTCCATCTGTTTTACGCTCCAGTAAAATACGGCTCAGGGTTGCCCGGCTGTGCTTCACAATATTAGTCACTGCTTCAAGTAGACACAAGCTAACCATGTTCTGGGTCAGATCTGGAACATCATTGCAGGTCTCCTGCTGAGCAACCAGCTGGAGATCAACATTTGCGCTCCGCAGCATCTCCTGAGCATCTGCTAATGCTTCCATAATGCTGATTGCTCGCATATCGGAGACAAGCAGACGCACTTCCCGCAAGGCAGCGCGGGAGGTGCGCTCAATCTCACGAGCTTCCTGAATGGCTCGTTCTGGATTTTTGGTTATAAGTTTTGTCACCAGCTCGCTCTTAAGCGTAATTAATGAGAGAGTGTGTCCCATCGTATCATGCAAATCTCTGGCAATGCGCATGCGTTCCTCACGTTTAATTAATTCTTCGATATGCTGCTGAGCCTCATCAAGTCTAGCTTCTAATTGTTGCCGATCCAACATGGTTCGAATGCCGTAGGGAGAGACCAACATAATGAGATAAAACGGGATGAAAAACAATAGCTTCTGAGGGCTAAGCTGGTTGTAAGCTACAGCCATAACGATTGGAAACGCCTGAATGATAGCAAATGCGAATGAAAATAATTGAAAGACTCGTTTTTCGGTGTACCATCCTATGAAATTGGCTGTAAAAAACCCAAGAAAAAACATGTTAAGATCAATAACCAAGGTGAGGATCAGAACGCATCCCATTTGCAGAACGAGCCAGTAAGAAAAAAGAAGGCTGCCTGCTGTCATATACAACTGTCTATAAGTCAGGACAAACACTATAAAAGCAGTAATCCCGATGTATTGTTCATGTCCACGAGCATCCGCCATGTAGTATAAAGGCATCGCTAAATAGATCATCCAGATGTAGGGGTAGATTCCGAAACGTTTAGGAAAAAGCTCAAATCCTCGAAGCATAGATTGAGATTACGCCTCCTTCTGTGTGCTGCGGATATATGTGGATAGTACCATAAATACCACCAGATAACCTGCCAAAAGAAGAATATCCCGTAATTGCGGCATACCACCGCCGACGATGATCCATGCGCCATTGCCAAAACTGTATGAAGGAAGCCACCGGCCGATCTCAGCAAGCCATTCTGGCATAACGTCGAGCGGCATCCACATGCCTCCGAGTAAGGCAAGGGAAAGATACAAGACATTGCTTAATCCATTTGCCGTATCCACCCGGCGGAATGTCCCAATGCAGGTACCGAGGGCAAGAAATGGTAAGGAGCCGGCGATAATCCATAGTGCTGATCCGATCCACTGGGCGAAGGTGAGAGAGACACCGTTAATCAAGTAACCGGATATAAAAATAACGATAATCGAGCACATATGGATGAAAGTCTGACCTATCATTTTCCCACCAAAATAAATGGAGTTCGGTAGTGGAGTGACTCTAAGGTAGGTAACCCAGCCATAAGCTCTTTCTTGTACGAGACGAATACCGAGGGTCATAATGGATGATCCCATCACACTGAAGCAGGTCATGGACATTAGATAGTGGGCATTCCATCGCTCTGCATCTACAGCATTGGTTGTAAATATACGTGTATATAGAACGTAAAACAGCACAGGAATTAGCAAAGACCAGAACATAAAGTAGACGTTACGGACCATACGAATTATTTCAGCCCGGGATTGAGCAAATAGCATAGACATATTATTGTTCCTCTCTAACATTATTCAACATAGAAGCATAGGCGTCGTCCAGTTGTCCAGCTTCTATGCGGATGTCCTGCACAGGGAGTTGCCTCAAAATAATCTGACGGATCAAGGCATCGGTATTTTGGGTATGAAGAATACACCGGTTCTGGTGATACGTTACTTGATCCACGCCGGACAACTCTTGAATCCAAGGGGGAGTGGGCGATGTATCAGTCTCTGAGGTTTTGGAAAAAGTAAAATCCCGATCCTCTGGGGGAGGAGGGTATGTAAAGGACAATGTTCGCCTCGTCATCCCATTTTTGATATGTTCTGGTGTTCCGTCAGCGACTATCGAACCTTCATTGAACAGAATGATTCGATCAGCGGCTGTATCGGCTTCTTGCAAGTAGTGCGTGGTGAAAACTACGGTTTTACCTTGCTGTGCAAAGGCACGGATATGAGACCAGAAAGTTCTGCGCGATTCGGCGTCAAGCCCAACAGTAGGTTCGTCAAAAAATAGAATGTCAGGGTTACCAGCCATTGCTAGTGCAAAATTCAAGCTGCGCTTCTGTCCCCCGGATAACTTCTCCGCTCTTCGGTTGAGATCAACCGGAGCCAGCCCAGTTAATTTCTCTAAAGCGGCTGTTTCCATGGGAGCTACATAATAGCTCTGTACCATGCGGATGATCTCGCGTACGGTGAGTAGATCCATAACACTGACATCTTGCATCATGACACCGATCCGTTGTAAAACCTGTTGGTGACCTGGAGGCATGCCTAGAATATGGATTTTGCCTGAGGAAGGGCTGGTCAGCCCAAGAATCATGTTAATTGTTGTTGTCTTTCCTGCGCCGTTAGGCCCGAGAATAGCGGTAACGGAACCTTGTGTAATCTGAAGTGAAACCTCGCGTACTGCCGTTGTATTTCCAAACTTTTTACTAACATGATCCATTTGAATAACAATCTTGTCTGAACACATATATCATCACGTCCTTTGTCTAATTTGGATGAGATATTTCCATCTTACCTATGAAGACAAGGGCCGTTTAGTAAACATTGTCACGAATATCAGGTGACAATTGTCATTTTTAATGAATGGAACGAGCAGAAATGAAATATGATGAGTTGAGATTCCCCCCTTTTCTATGAGGGAAGGAATGAGCATCGCGTTTTAATGGAGTGGAAGATTAATGTATACGCATTCAAAATATTCAAAAAAATAATTGTGATAATATTCACAAAATGGCAAGAGCTTGGCGTGTCCTAAGGTCTTATCGTCTTGACCCCGGCGTATCCTTCAATTATAGTTGGTACGTAGGACTAAACTATTTTAGATAAATAAAGGTGGCTTGCAGCATGTCTGAGAAAATCTACGTTGGGGTCGATCTCGGCGGAACAGCAATTAAAGTCGGTATATGTGATGATCAAGGTCAGCTTATGCATACGTATGAAGGACCGACTGAAGTAGATCAGGGCGTTGACACCGTTATCGCCAACATCGAGAAGTATGTCCGTCATATCGTTGCAGAATCACCATACAGCTGGGAACAGCTTGAAGGTGTTGGTGCAGGGGTTGCCGGTTTCACAAATGTACGCGAAGGTATTATTGTTCATGCTCCTAACATTGGATTTCGGAATGTAGCCATTCGTTCGGTTCTGGAAGAACGTTTGGGCAAGCCAGTCAAAATAGATAATGATGCGAACGTTGCTGCTCTCGGTGAAGCTTGGGCTGGAGCCGGGAAGGGTGTAGACAACTGTGTATGCTTTACACTTGGTACAGGTGTTGGTGGCGGTCTCATCCTGAATGGTAAAATCTATCAAGGCTTCTCGGGTATGGCAGGAGAACTGGGCCACATCTGTGTTGTGCCAGATCTGGAAGCAATTAAGTGCGGCTGTGGTAAAATGGGATGTGTTGAGACGGTATCATCTGCTACAGGTATCATTCGCATGGCAAAAGATGCTGTAGAGCGTGGTGATCATACGTCGCTTGCTCTGGTAGACAAGATTGCGGCCAAAGAAGTATTCGACGCTGCTAAAGCAGGGGATGAAGTGGCACTGCGTATTGTAAACCGTGCAGCTTATTATTTAGGTAAGTCCATGGCAACCGTAGCTGCTGTGCTAAATCCGGAAGTGTTCATTGTTGGCGGAGGTGTATCCAAAGCAGGTGATTTCCTGTTTGATGAGATCCGTACCGTGTTCGCTCAATTAACTCCGGAACCATTGCAACAGGGTGTTCAGATCTTGGAAGCTACGCTGGGTAATAATGCAGGTATTGTAGGTGCAGCAGGTCTCCTCTTGCGTTCGTAATAACCTCATAACAAGATATTCCGACGACAACAAAATGATAAGGAGGGGACATTTATGCTTGAAGGTGAAGGCTTACCAGGCACAGGCGCCACGCTCATTATCATTACAGGTATGTCCGGAGCGGGTAAAACGATAGCTGTGCAGAGCCTGGAGGATCTGGGTTTTTTCTGTGTAGATAATTTACCGCCTGTTCTGATTCCCAAATTCGCAGAGTTGATCGAACAGTCGAATGGTAAGATTGGTAAGGTAGCGCTTGTCATCGATCTGCGAGGACGTGAATTTTTCACGGCATTGTCTGAGTCTTTGAACTATATTAAAGATCATTTTACCATTCATTGCGAAATTTTATTCCTGGATGCAACGGATTCCGTACTAGTTCAGCGTTATAAGGAGAGCAGACGTAGACATCCGCTGGCTCCGGAAGGCATGCCTCTTGATGGCATTAAGCTGGAGCGCAAAATGTTAGAAGAACTCAAAAATTCAGCAACACAGGTGCTGAATACCAGTACGATGAAGCCGGCGCAACTGAAGGAGCGCATTATCTCGCGTTTCTCTCACTTGGAGAGTCGCACGTTGTCGGTGAATATAACATCCTTCGGTTTCAAATATGGCATTCCGATTGATGCAGATCTTGTATTTGATGTGCGGTTCTTACCAAACCCGCATTATATTGACCATTTACGCCCGAACACAGGGCAAAATAGTGAAGTGTATGAATATGTGATGAAATGGCCTGAAACACAGTCGTTTCTGACCAAGCTACTGGATATGCTGCATTTTCTGATTCCGCAATATCGGAAGGAAGGCAAAAGCCAGGTTATTATTGGAATCGGTTGTACTGGAGGCAAGCATCGTTCGGTAGCAATATCGGAATATTTGGGCAAGATGCTCGGGAGCAGCGAGACTGAAGCTGTTACCGTAAGCCATCGTGATGCTGACCGGGACCGTCATTGAAGAGGGTGAAGGGATGAAAGAGGCCGGACCACGAAGAGAACGTCCGAGAATCGTTGTAATGGGAGGCGGAACCGGACTATCTGTGATGTTACGCGGTTTAAAAGAAAAGCCGATGGATATCACAGCCATCGTTACGGTTGCAGATGATGGTGGAAGTTCGGGTATCCTGCGCAGTGAGTTGCAAATGCCGCCTCCTGGCGACATTCGTAACGTGCTTACCGCACTAGCGGATGTTGAACCACTACTCTCTGACATGTTAAAATATCGATTTAATACAGGCGCGGGGCTTGCAGGCCACAGTCTGGGTAATTTGATATTGGCTGCAATGACCGATATATCAGGCGACTTTGTTACCGCTGTGCGGGAACTTAGCCGCGTGTTTGCCGTTAGAGGTAAAGTGCTTCCAGCAGCCGGTCAGGCTGTTGTGCTGCATGCTGAGATGGAGGATGGATCGGTTATTACCGGTGAATCCAAAATTCCAGAGGCAGGTGGACGTATTAAGCGTGTTTTCCTTGAACCGGACCACGTGGAGCCGTTGCCAGAAGCTGTGGAAGCCATACGTCAGGCCGACGCAATTCTAATTGGTCCAGGTAGCCTGTATACAAGCATCCTTCCCAATCTGCTAGTGCCCAAACTGGCAGAAGCTGTCGTCGAAGCAGATGCAGTCAAGATGTTTATCTGTAACGTCATGACACAACCAGGGGAAACTGATGACTATACGGTGAGCGATCACCTTAAAGCGGTACAGGAGCATATTGGTCACCAGCTCTTTGATTACGTGATCGTGAACAATGGTGATATACCGCTACAAGTGCAAAATAAATATGCAGAAAAAGGTGCAAAACCAGTTGTACTTGATATGAATGTGCTTAAAAGTTCAGGTTATCAGGTTGTTGCAGATACGTTGGTTTTGTTCAAAACTTATCTGCGCCATGATGCCGACAAGCTCAGTCATCATATTTACCAGCTGGTTCAAAATTGGATGTTACGGAAGAGGTGAAGTCCCATGTCATTTGCAGCACAGACCAAAAAAGAATTAACGATGATTGAGAGCGAAACGTGCTGCGAACAGGCGGAACTTTCAGCCCTTATCCGTATGCTTGGTGCGGTGCAGTTATCGAATAAAAAAGTCATATTGGATATTTCGACAGAGAATGCTGCAATTGCAAGGAGGGCATACTCCCTGCTGAAGAAGCATTTTCAAGTGCATACGGAATTGTTGGTTCGCAAAAAGATGCGGCTGAAAAAGAACAATGTATATATTGTTCGCGTTCCGTCTATGGTTCAAGAGATTCTAAAGAGTCTGAGCATCGTCTCCGAAGGTTTTTTGTTTACGCCGGGCATTAATGCAGAACTGCTGAAGAAGAACTGCTGCAAGCGAGCGTACCTACGCGGTGCATTTCTAGCAGGCGGATCAGTGAATAACCCGGAAGGTTCCTCGTATCATCTGGAGATTGCTTCAATGTATGAGGAGCATTGTCAGGCGCTCGTAGATCTAGCTAATGAGTTTCATCTTAACGCACGATGTATAGAAAGGAAAAAAGGATTCATCCTATACATTAAGGAAGGTGAGAAAATCATTGAGCTACTTAGCATTATTGGTGCTCACCAAGCCCTGTTCAAGTTTGAAGATGTACGAATTATGAGGGATATGCGCAACTCCGTGAATCGGATCGTGAATTGTGAGACAGCTAATCTGAACAAAACAATTGGAGCAGCAGTCAGACAAATTGACAATATCCGTTTGTTACAAAAGGAAGTCGGCTTGGAATCGCTTCCGGATAAGTTGCGTGAGGTCGCTGAGGTGCGGCTCGCCCATCCAGACATCAATCTGAAGGAAGTTGGCGAATTGCTGAAGGGTACAGTAAGTAAATCAGGTGTGAACCATCGTCTTCGGAAAATTGATGAATTGGCTGAGAAAGTTCGTGCAGAACGTTACAGCTAAAGGGCACATTAAGGGGAAATAGACAGCTGCTTCACCTAAGGAAGTATGCTTCGTTTTTTCTGCTAGTGTCCTGCACGGGTTAATGGTATAATGTTATATAAATATAATTGTGTATTTAATGTCTAGATTTCATAATAGGGGGTAAGTTTCTATGACAAAGCACCCGGTAGTTGTCCGTTTAAAAACGGGTCTCCATGCAAGACCTGCAGCACTTTTCGTTCAAGAAGCGAATAAATACTCATCTGAAGTATTTGTAGAGAAGGACGATAAAAAAGTAAACGCAAAAAGTATCATGGGAATCATGAGCCTTGCAATTAGCACAGGTACTGAAATTCATATCAGTGCAGAAGGCGCGGATGCGGATCAGGCTGTAAACGCTTTAGTTAGTCTGGTAAGCAAAGAAGAGTTAGAGAACCAATAAGCTTGAATAAGTTCAAATGAATGAATGCAGAAAAGCCCTGAAAGGGGCTTTTTTGTGTTTTGCTCAGGTAAACTTATATATAAAAATTTTTGTAAGCGCAATTATAATCTGTAGCACAGGTGCAACATTATGGAATTTGTCCCGTCTGTTAAAGTATCAAATCGCTTCAAGTTTGAGAACCTAACATATGAGGAGGTTGGACGTAATGGGTAAACAATGGTTAAAGCCTTTCGGTGCAGTACTGGTGGCAAGCTCTTTGCTAGCTGGAGGATCGGCCTGGGTTGCACCAGGGAACTATGCGTACGCTGCGGAAGTTCAAGGGGTACAGCAGAATGTGATTAACGTTGTAGGTAAGGGTGAGATTCAGGTTAAGCCGGATATCGCTTATCTCTCCATTGGTGTGAACAGTAAAGCAGAGACTGCAGCTTCAGCTCAAAAGGCAAATGCGGCCAAAATTCAAAAAGTCACAAATCTGCTGAAGAACACGTGGAAGATCAGTGCAGATGATATTCAAACTAGTCAATTCTATGTTCAGCCGAACTATACTTACAGCGAGAAAGATGGACAAAAAGTCAAAGGATACACAGCACATCATACATTGACGGTTACCTACCGAGATATGGACAAGATTGGTGATTTGCTGGACGCGGCATCACAGGAGGGTGCCAACACGATTGAAAATGTACGCTTTACGGTAGAGAATCCGGAGAAATATGAATCCGAAGTGATTGCCAAAGCAGTAGCTAATGCCGATGTAAAAGCAGGAGCGATTGCCAAAGCGGTGAAACGTGAGTTGGGCACTGTCCTTTCGGTAAGCCAACCAGATGCGAATGTACCTGTATTTTACGCGTCAGAGCAGACAGCTAAAGCTCAAGTTATGAGTGATTCCAAAGCAAGCACACAGATTGAAGCAGGACAGGTCAAAGTGAGCACTGTTCTCAATATCACGTATGAGATGAAATAAGTAACACACTACACTACATTACATTTTAAAATTAAACAAAAAGAATTAAAAAGAAAAAAGAATGATAAATGACAAAAGTGCTGTCCGTTCGATAGTACTTTTTTTGTTTTATACACCGTCTTTGAGGAAGCACAGGGATACGTAGTATTTAATACTTGTAGAATAAAGGAGTCAAAACATGTCGTTTTTGTATCATTGTTCGTGACAAAGCGTTCATCTTCTTATCATTCTATGACGCGAGTTTCATCAACATTGTAACTGGGGCTGTAAACCTTTCCGGTTATAGGTTAATTATAATAAGAGAGCAAAAGGTCTTTAACATCCATTCTGCCTACTGCCTACTGATGTAATGACCTAATGGCAATTTGGAGAGGAGTTATATACATGAAATCATGGAAAAAGTGGACAAGTGCATTGTTAGCAACAGGAGTGATTATAGGGGGCAGCACAGCATGGGTAGATCAGTCTGCTCAAGCTGCAGCGGTATCTTCTAAGGTAATGGCACCAATCGAGGTGACGTTAAAATCTGGTGGCAAAACATTAACTCAAAAAGGGTTACTCCATGGTGGATCAACTTGGGTATCCCTCACAGCGGTAAAAGATGTCGCAGGCGGTACACTGCAATATGATGCAAAAACGAAGTCATATACGGTAAAAGCCGCTAACAATGCTATGACGGTTACTGTGATAGATGGCCAGACGAGCGTTTATATTAACGGTTATTATCCTCAGGTGGAGGCCAAACTGATTCAAGGCCGTCTATACATTCCATTCTCTGCGATGAGAGATTATTTGGGTGTACAGGGCGATTGGGAGGCCAAGACGAAAACATTGACCCTGAGTAAGGTGAAGCAAAATAAGTTACAGGTGAAATCAACTAAAAACAACGTTACTGTTAAACATGCTGAAGTGAATATTCAATACCCGCAAGTGAGCGGACTCGCCAATAAAGAAGCGGAAGCAGCAATTAACAAAGTGCTCAAAGAAGAAGTGGATACCGCTTTCGCAGCCTTCAAAAAACAAACGGCTGAATTCGGTGGCGCTACAGCAAGCGTTCCTTATGGATTCGAGACCTCCTATGTAGTGACTTACAATGAACAAGGTGTTCTTGGACTCATTACTCAACGTTACGAGAACTATGCGGGGGCGCACGGCATGACGTATCGTACAGGCCACACGTTTGACCTCAACACAGGCAAAGAGTTAACACTCGATGATGTGCTGCAAAACAGTAAATCCATGCGGGAGACGATCGGCAAAAAGGTAAGAGAGCGACTGAAATCGAACTCAGGATATTTGAACGGTTACAAAGGTCTGAACAAAGATCAGGATTACTATGTGACCCCTTCAGGTGTAGTGGTGTTCTTCCAGTTGTATGAGTACACATCGTATGCTGAAGGCTTCCCTGAATTCAAATTCGCGTACAAGGATATTTTACCTAAAGGTAGCGCACCATTCAGCAATCTACTTTCAGACAAGTAAGTTTGTTGGGCCGAAGAATAATGAACGATCAATAGCAGGAGAGCACTAAGAGCAAAGGTCACAGGGGACAAAAGGGACACAAACAGCACTGATACCTCTTCCTCGTGAAAAAGTAAACAAGAAGCCCGCGTCAACGTATCATGACGGGGCTTCTTGCTGGTTCAGGCAATACACCCCACTATCGGGTGGTGATATTGCCTGTTTACACAAATATAGCGCAGGACGGGCTCACCTATAGGAGGTGACACTCGCCCTGCGCTATTCTTGCTAGCTTCCCAGGTTAGAGTTAGATACCTTGGGAACCTACCTTTTGAATCACTTTATCGATGATACCGTAATCAGCTGCTTCAGCAGCACTCATGAAGTAATCACGATCTGTATCTTTTTCGATGCGCTCCAGTGGTTGACCTGTGCGTTCGGAGATGATGCGATTGAGCGTATCACGCATTTTCAGAATACGGCGTGCGCGAATCTCGATATCAGATGCTTGACCTTGTGCACCACCCAGTGGCTGGTGAATCATGATCTCACTGTTCGGCAACGCAAAACGTTTACCTTTTGCACCGGCATTCAACAGGAATGCACCCATCGAAGCTGCCATACCTACACAGATCGTAGATACATCCGGTTTGATGAATTGCATGGTATCGTAGATGGCCATACCTGCGGTAATCGATCCGCCCGGACTGTTGATGTATAAGTGAATGTCTTTCTCCGGATCTTCGGCTGCCAGGAACAACATCTGTGCCATAATGGCATTCGCCACAACGTCATTCACGTCGCTGCCAAGAAAAATGATACGATCCTTCAGCAATCTGGAATAAATATCATAGGCACGCTCACCCCGGTTGCTCTGTTCAACGACCATTGGAATATAACTCACGTGAAAAACCTCCTCGGAAATGTGAATATTAAATTGGTGTTTATTTTTACTGTTACCGTATTAACCACATCATAAACAATCTCAAACAAAAAGTCAAAGAAAGTCAAACTAACTTTGAAAAAAAAGAAACCTTTCCGGTTTCGTTGGTTAAATGCTTAATGAGCTGTTGAAAAATAGATGGCGCGCCCGCCAAGAATCGAACTTGGATCTCAGGCTTCGGAGGCCTACGTCATATCCATTGGACCACGGGCGCAAAATAATGTGACAGCATTAATGATTATATCCTATGGATTAGTGAATTGCAAGAAGTTGCTTTGGATGAAAAAACGGATATTTTCTTAGTTGAATAGTTTGAGGTGAGTTGGCTGCAAAGGATGATTGGAGTTATTCCGTAGACGGTTTGAATTAATCGGGAAATGATCATGCTAAAGAAGAATAATGCTTGCATTTAGGTGCATGCTATTAACTGTTTTGGACAAGCCTTGTAAAAGGGTTCATACAGCAAGATATAGATACGAATGATCGTGTTCCTTCTATATAAGGTATATAAGTTACTGTTCATGATCTAAGTGCTCAGGTTGTGAAAAAAGGCGCGTACAAATGTCCTCTAGAATGGGCGAAATAAGCATTTGAAACACTTGCATATCGCATTAATTTTAGGTAGAATAAACGTGGGACTTAAAAAGTTTACCCGGGACATTTTAGGGCCATGTAAAAGCTTGGAGCGAGAAGCTTGCGGGAGTGGAAAGCATGCGAACGATTTTAGAAGTGCAAAAGCAGCTTCTGCCCGATCTCATGGATGTGTTGAAAAAACGGTATACGATTCTGCACCAAATCATGTTATCGGATGTGATTGGGCGGAGAACGTTAGCGAATTCCTTAGAGATGACCGAGCGGGTTCTGAGAGCTGAGACGGATCTGTTAAAGGCTCAGGGACTTATTGAAATCGACAGTGCTGGCATGAAGATCAGCGAAGCGGGTTACAATCTGCTGCAGCAGTTAGAACCTGTCGCGAAAGAGCTGTTTGGATTATCGGAGCTGGAGGAACGAATCAAGGAAGTCTACGGTCTGCAAAAGGTAGTTGTAGTTCCCGGCGATTCAGATATATCTCCTTTTGCTAAGAGGGAACTTGGAAGGGCCGGAGCGAAAGCTCTTGGCAGTATCATTCATGACAACGACGTTGTCGCCGTTACAGGTGGATCAACAACGGCCGAAGTCGCAGAACAACTCACAGCACCGACGGCGCTGAAGGGCGTCTGGTTTGTACCAGCACGAGGTGGCTTAGGAGAAAGCCTGGAGATTCAGGCCAATACAATTGCATCCACTATGGCAAAGCGGGCAGGAGCCCAATACAAACTCTTGCATGTACCGGATTTGCTCAGTGACCATGCCTATGAGTCGCTAATCCAGGACCCGGGTGTTCAGGAGATTCTACAACTCATCAGGCAATCACGCATCGTCATACATGGTATTGGTGATGCTGTGGAGATGGCGAAGAGACGTAAGCTTGCACCGGAGATCATCGACGAACTTCAGGAGCAGGGGGCGGTATCGGAGTCCTTCGGGTATTACTTTAATGGTCAGGGTGAGGTGGTACATACCATGCTTACACTGGGGATGCGACTACAGGATATTGAACGAACGGACGTTGTTATAGGTATTGCGGGCGGCAAAAGCAAGGCGGCTGCCATTCATTCCGTACTTCGTTTCGGGCAGGAAGATATTCTGATTATCGATGAGGCTGCGGCCGAAGTCATCGTTGCGGAGATGGGATGATTCCTATTTTCAGAGCTGAAACAGTTTGTTTTTCACATAACTCTTGTTGTCTTGACGGACTTCACCGTCTGTCTTGAATATATAGTTTCAACAAAAAAATAAATCAAAACTTGGGAGGAACTTACTCATGATTAAAGTAGGTATTAACGGTTTTGGACGTATTGGTCGTTTGGCATTCCGCCGTATTCAAAATGTAGAGGGCATTGAAGTTGTAGCAATCAACGACTTGACTGACGCTAAAATGCTGGCTCATTTGCTCAAATATGATACAACTCAAGGCCGCTTCGATGGCGATGTTGAAGTACACGACGGCTTCTTCAAAGTGAACGGCAAAGAAGTTAAAGTTATGGCTAACCGTAACCCTGAAGAACTTCCTTGGGGAGATCTCGGTGTAGATATCGTTCTGGAATGTACTGGTTTCTTCACAACTAAAGAAGCTGCTGAGAAACACTTGAAAGGTGGAGCTAAGAAAGTAGTTATCTCCGCACCAGCAACTGGCGATATGAAAACTATCGTTTACAACGTAAACCATGACATCCTTGATGGTACTGAAACTGTAATCTCCGGCGCATCTTGCACAAC
The DNA here is from genome assembly GCF_948329825.1 of Paenibacillus sp. JJ-100. GTDB lineage: Bacteria > Bacillota > Bacilli > Paenibacillales > Paenibacillaceae > Paenibacillus. Next base: position 92,112 of record NZ_CAOJCM010000008.1, on the reverse strand, counting down.
AAACTGCTTGGCTCCTATGGCAAAAACGTTGCAAGACAAATTCGGAATTGTTCAAGGTTTGATGACTACAATTCACGCTTACACTGGCGACCAAAACACGTTGGATGCTCCACACCCTAAAGGTGACTTCCGTCGTGCTCGTGCAGCAGCTGAAAACATCATTCCTAACACAACTGGTGCTGCTAAAGCAATCGGTCTGGTTATCCCTGAACTGCAAGGTAAATTGGATGGTGCAGCTCAACGCGTACCAACACCAACAGGTTCCCTGACTGAGCTGGTTACTGTTCTGGGTAAAAAAGTAACAGCTGAAGAAGTTAACGCAGCAATGAAAGAAGCTTCTGATTCACAATCTTTCGGATACACAGAAGACGAAATCGTATCTTCCGACATCGTGGGTATCACTTACGGTTCCCTGTTCGATGCAACTCAAACTAAAGTTCTGACAGTGGGCGACCAACAATTGGTTAAAACTGTAGCTTGGTATGACAACGAAATGTCCTACACAGCTCAATTGGTTCGTACACTGGAGCACTTTGCAAAAATGATCAAGTAATATCTGTAATATCATAGAGCGGAAACAGATTGTTATTGTTTCCGCTCTTTATATATGGAACTTTTGCAAATTTCTCATGAACACCAGAACAGACAAGGGACTCAACCCTTGAAAGGTTCACCAAATACATGGGTGCGGAGGAAATACAGATGAATAAAAAAAGTGTACGTGATATCGAATTGAATGGAAAACGGGTATTTGTCCGTGTAGATTTTAATGTGCCGCTCGAAGATGGTAAAATTACAGATGACAAGCGTATTCGTGCAACACTGCCAACGATCAACTTCCTGATCGAAAAAGGAGCTAAAGTGATCTTGGCGAGCCACATGGGTCGTCCTAAAGGTGAAGTCGTAGAATCCATGCGTCTGACGCCTGCTGCTGAGCGTTTGTCTGAACTGCTTGGTAAAAAAGTGGTTAAAGCTGATGATTCTGTTGGCGAAACGGTTAAAGCTCAAATCGCTGAACTGAACAACGGTGACGTATTGTTGCTTGAGAACGTTCGTTTCCACGCTGGCGAAGAGAAAAACGATCCAGAACTCGCAAAACAATTTGCTGAGCTGGCTGACGTTTTCGTTAACGACGCTTTTGGTGCGGCGCACAGAGCGCATGCTTCAACAGAAGGAATCGCACACTTGCTTCCAGCAGTATCCGGTCTGTTGATGGAGAAAGAGCTTGATGTATTGGGTAAAGCAATCTCCAATCCTGAGCGTCCTTTCACAGCAATCATCGGTGGTTCCAAAGTAAAAGACAAAATCGATGTGATCGACAACCTGCTGAACATTGCAGACAACGTAATCATCGGTGGAGGTCTGTCCTACACGTTCATGAAAGCTCAAGGTCACGAAGTAGGTAAATCCCTGCTGGATGAGTCCAAATTGGACGTAGCACTTGGCTTTATCGAAAAAGCAAAAAAACTGGGCAAAAACTTCTACCTGCCAGTGGATATCGTAATCTCTGACGACTTTAGTGCGAATGCAAACACAAAAATCGTTGAAGTTGGCGACATTCCTGCTGAATGGGAAGGTATCGACATCGGTCCAAAAACACGTGAGATCTATGCTGACGTTGTTAAAAACTCCAAGCTGGTTGTATGGAACGGACCTATGGGCGTATTCGAAATCGAGCCATTCTCCCACGGTACGCGTGCAGTAGCTGAAGCTTGCGCTACAACATCTGCATATACCGTAATTGGCGGAGGCGATTCTGCGGCTGCAGCTGAGAAATTCAAATTGGCTGACAAAATGGACCACATCTCCACAGGTGGCGGTGCATCACTCGAGTTCATGGAAGGCAAAGTGCTTCCAGGCGTAGTTGCATTGAACGACAAGTAAGCTTTAAGCTATAGCATGAAGGAGTTGAAACCAATGAGAACACCAATTATTGCGGGTAACTGGAAAATGTTCAAAACGGTTTCCGAATCCAATGACTTCATTCAAGAAGTTAAAGGAAAAGCGGAAGTCGACGGCGTAGAAACGGTAATCTGCGCACCTTTCACAAACTTGCCATCCCTGGTAGAAGCTGTGAAAGGCACTAGCATCAAAATCGGTGCACAAAATCTTCACTTCGAAGACAATGGTGCATTCACTGGTGAAATCAGCGGAATCATGTTGAAGGAACTGGGTGTAGATTATGTAATTATCGGTCACTCCGAGCGCCGTCAATATTTTGCGGAAACAGATGAGACCGTGAATAAAAAGTTGCATGCAGCATTCCGTCATGGATTGACTCCAATCTTCTGTCTTGGTGAAACGCTGGAAGAGCGTGAAGCGAACCAAACAAAAGACGTATGCAAAGTGCAAACGGAAGCAGCTTTGGCAGGTTTGACTGCTGAGCAAGCAGCACAAGTGGTTATCGCTTATGAGCCAATCTGGGCGATTGGTACAGGCAAATCCTCTACATCCCAAGATGCGAATGAAGTTATTGCTTACATCCGTACATTGGTGAAGGATCTGTACAACGAGCAGGTTGCGAATGCAGTTCGTATTCAATACGGCGGTAGCGTGAAACCAGAAAACGTAACAGAATACCTCGGACAAAGCGACATCGACGGCGCACTTGTTGGCGGTGCCAGCTTGCAGCCAGCTTCGTTTATCGCGCTTGTTGAGGGGGCGAAGTAAGATGACAGCTCCAAAACCTGTAGCTCTGATCATCATGGATGGCTTCGGTCTGCGTAATACGGTGGAAGGCAACGCAGTTGCGCAAGCCAAGAAACCGAACTATGACCGCTTTATGAGCCAGTTCCCACATACAACCTTGACCGCATGCGGTGAGGCTGTAGGTTTGCCGGAAGGCCAAATGGGAAATTCCGAGGTAGGTCACCTGAATATTGGTGCCGGCCGGATCGTTTATCAGGATTTGACCCGTATCTCCAAGTCTATTCGTGACGGTGAGTTCTACGACAATGAGACACTTGTCAAAGCCGTGCGCGAAGCGAAAGAGAACGGTAAAAAACTGCATCTGTATGGCTTGTTGTCCGATGGTGGCGTACATAGTCACATCGAGCACCTGTTCGCTATGCTGGATCTAGCCAAAAAAGAAAACATGAGCGAAGTGTATGTTCATGCTTTCCTTGATGGCCGTGATGTAATGCCAGATAGCGGTAAAGACTTCATGCAGAAGTTGATTGCTAAGATCGATGAAGTCGGTGTAGGTAAAATCGCAACGGTTCAAGGCCGCTATTACGCTATGGACCGTGATAAACGCTGGGAGCGAGTGGAGAAATCCTACCGCGCTATCGTTTATGGTGATGGACCGAAGTACACTGACCCACTCCAAGCGGTTCAAGAATCGTATGAGAAATCCGTGTTTGACGAGTTCGTTGAACCAACGGTGATCGTTCAAGCGAATGGTGAGCCGGTAGGTCTGGTAGAGAGCGGCGATTCCGTTGTCTTCCTTAACTTCCGTCCTGACCGCGCAATTCAGTTGTCGCAAGTATTCACGAACTCCGATTTCCGCGGTTTCGATCGTGGACCGAAGTTCCCTGTGGGCTTGCACTTTGTCTGCCTGACACTATTCAGCGAGACTGTTGAAGGTTACGTGGCTTATGAGCCGAAGAATCTCGACAATACGCTGGGTGAAGTGCTGGTTCAGAACAATAAAAAACAACTGCGTATTGCAGAAACTGAGAAATACCCGCACGTAACTTTCTTCTTCAGCGGCGGCCGTGATGTAGAGCTTCCAGGCGAGACTCGCGTGCTGATCAACTCACCTAAGGTTGCAACCTATGACCTGCAACCAGAGATGAGCGCTTATGAAGTTGCAGATGCAGCAGTCCGCGAGATTGAAGCGGATAAACACGATGCGATTATCCTGAACTTTGCTAACCCTGACATGGTTGGACACTCCGGTATGCTGGAGCCAACGATCAAAGCGGTTGAAGTGACGGATGAGTGCATGGGTCGCGTTGTAGACGCGGTACTTGCCAAAGGCGGCGTGGTGCTGATCACAGCGGATCACGGTAATGCGGATATGGTGTTTGATGAGCAAGGACGTCCGTTCACAGCTCATACAACAAACCCTGTTCCATTTATCGTTACAGATCCGAATGTTACACTGCGTGAAGGTGGAATTTTGGCCGATATCGCGCCAACGATTCTTGACCTGATGCAGCTACCTAAACCGGAAGAAATGACAGGTACATCCGTTATTGCTTCCCGTAAATAAGCTGCACAGCCACTATATATGAAATTGGGAAGTTTGGCGTTTACCCCTGAACGAAGGTAGCAGAAATGGTCTGGAGAAGCGGTAGCGTTCGCCTTTATCACATGATTCCAACTTATGAGAATAAGTTCAAAGGAATCAGGGGATAACAGCGATCGAAAGACGATTCTGCTGACGTAGTGGATAAGGGGAAACACAAGGTGTCCCGATCTTAAATAAACTTAAAATTAAAGGAGACTATTACTCATGACTATTATTACTGACGTGTATGCACGCGAGGTCCTCGATTCCCGTGGTAACCCTACAGTTGAAGTTGAAGTATATTTGGAGTCCGGCGCACTTGGACGCGCAATCGTTCCATCTGGCGCATCTACTGGTGCCCACGAAGCTGTTGAGCTTCGCGATGGTGACAAATCCCGTTACCTCGGTAAAGGTATACTGCAAGCTGTTAAAAACGTAAATGAAATCATTGCTCCAGAAGTGATCGGTATGGACGCTACGGATCAACTGGGCATCGATAAAATGATGATCGCTTTGGATGGTACGCCAAACAAAGGTAAATTGGGTGCGAACGCAATTCTGGCTGTATCCATGGCTGTAGCTCGCGCAGCTGCTGACGCTTTGGAAATTCCACTGTACGTTTACCTGGGCGGATTCAACGCGAAAACTCTGCCAGTTCCAATGATGAACATCATCAACGGTGGTGAGCACGCTGACAACAACATCGACGTACAAGAGTTCATGGTTCTGCCAGTGGGCGCACCAACATTCAAAGAAGCTCTTCGCGTTGGCGCAGAGATCTTCCACAACCTGAAATCCGTACTGAGCTCCAAAGGCTTGAACACGGCTGTAGGTGACGAAGGTGGTTTCGCACCAAACCTGAGTTCCAATGAAGAAGCAATCACTACAATCATCGAAGCAATTGAAAAAGCAGGTTACAAACCAGGCGTTGACGTATTCCTGGGTATGGACGTTGCTTCCACTGAGTTCTACAAAGATGGTAAATATACACTGGCTGGCGAAGGTAAATCTTACACTTCCGCTGAGTATGTTGACCTGTTGGCTTCATGGGTTGAGAAGTACCCAATCATCACAATCGAAGACGGTATGTCCGAAGACGACTGGGAAGGTTGGAAATTGCTCACTGAAAAATTGGGCGACAAAGTACAACTCGTTGGTGATGACTTGTTCGTAACGAACACAGAGCGTCTGTCCCAAGGTATCGAAAAAGGTATCGGTAACTCCATCCTGATCAAAGTGAACCAAATCGGTACACTCACTGAAACATTCGATGCAATCGAAATGGCTAAACGTGCAGGATACACAGCTGTTATCTCCCACCGTTCCGGTGAGTCCGAAGATAGCACAATCGCTGATATCGCGGTTGCTACAAACGCTGGACAAATCAAAACAGGTGCACCTTCCCGTACAGACCGTATCGCGAAGTACAACCAATTGCTCCGCATCGAGGATCAACTGGATACACGTGCTCAGTACGTTGGTCTTAAAGGATTCTACAACCTTAAAAAATAAGCTGTGTACACAGCTTTGCAGGCAAGCTGGGTAACCGGCTTGTCTTTTTTTTAATAGCTTAAAGTAAATTTATATGGACATCAGGCATCTGTGGTATCGTGAATAATCTCAGTTTCCTTTGGTTGATTAAGGAAAATAGCGTGTAGTATAATACTTGTATCCATTCCATGGCTATGCTACAATTAAAGTAACTGTTTTTATGGTGAGATGCTATGCCCACATGGGTAGGAGGTGGATAGAATGGATATTGCTTTGAAATTGCTGCTTGTTGTCTTCTCGATCGGTCTAATCACTGTAGTATTGCTGCAGCACGGGAAAAGCGCTGGTTTGGCGGGTGCCATCTCCGGTGGTGCGGAACATCTTTTCGGTAAAACGAAAGCGCGTGGATTGGATCTTTTTCTGCAACGTGCAACGGTTGTACTGGGTGCAGGATTTATGATTTTGGCTATTATTGTTACGGTGGTCTCCAAGTAACTCTGGATTTCAACGACCAAATAGCTGAAGCTAATGGCTTAACGGACAAACCTTCGTTTCGTGCAGAAACGAAGGTTTTTTAATAAGTATAGATGCATCCAAAGAATTCCAATGTTGTGTTACTGACTGTAGATATTGCTTCTTCAATTCTTTGTTTCCAATGTGCTAATCCTCTTTTTCTTATTTTCTTCTGTCCGACCCCTTTCCTGTGCGACTATGCACCTCGATGCAATGAGGTAGAACGTAGTAAAATCCTTGCAAGCACTCTATATCCTGTTGCAATCCTTCAATTGATTTGATCTGTGGTTCCGCCTCTGATTTATTCATATGTCGAGCTGATCCAGATATCAGCATTCGTTCCGTTGCATAAAATGTTTTTAAAAAGAGCAAAGTGTAACGTGCGTCATTAGGGATGAAAAACAGGCTCTGACGGTTTTTTGGGAGGGTACGGATGGGCTGGATTGAATTCGTGTATACTAGGGTATGAGATAGTAAGGCTGCCGGGATAGACCTCAACAACTGATTATGCAGGACAGAACCTGTATGATTTGCGCACGAATTCCGATACATAAAGAGAAGAGACCTAATTAAACTCTTACGTTTCCCGAGGTGAAAACTAATGATAACCGAACAACAATTGCTTGAATTCATGCGGGAGACCGCTTATAAACCGATGACTTATCAGGAACTGGAACAGCACTTCCAGATTGAAGATGCTGCTGATTTCAGAGCCTTTTTGATTATGCTCAATACACTGGAGGAATCCGGTCAGATTTTGCTAACAAGTAACAATCGCTATGGTATGCCGGAACGAATGAATCTGGTACGCGGGCGCCTGCAGGCGCATGCGAAGGGATTTGCCTTTTTAATTCCTGAAGATCGAGATCACCCGGACGTTTACATCCATGCGAATGATATGAAAAGCGCAATGAATGGCGACATCGTACTCGTTAAAGTCACCTCCCAAGGCCCGTCTGGCGGACGTCTGGAGGGGGAGATTGTACGAATTGTGACGCGTGCGATCACACAAGTGGTGGGTGTTTTTCAGAGCCACGAAGTGTACGGATTTGTAATTCCGGATGATAAACGGATTAATCGTGATATTTTCATCCCGCGTACGAATTTTGCTGGTGCAGTGGATGGACAGAAAGTCGTTGCCAAGATTGTCAGCTATCCGGAAGGCCGTGCAGCGGCTGAGGGAGAGATTATTGAGATTCTGGGTCACAAAGATGAACCGGGCATTGATATTTTATCGGTGATTCGCAAGCATCAGTTGCCTGAAGCTTTCCCGGATGAAGTGATGGAAGAAGCCGATCAGGCGCCGGACTCCATTACGGAAGAAGAGATTATCGATCAGGGACGCCGTGATTTGCGTGGTCTTAACATCGTTACGATTGATGGTGAGGATGCGAAAGACCTGGATGATGCGGTGAACGTGGAAAAACTGCCAAACGGTAACTACCGTCTAGGTGTTCATATCGCCGATGTAGGGTATTACGTGCGTGAGAACTCGAAGCTGGATCAGGAAGCATACAACCGTGGATGCAGTGTGTATCTGGTGGATCGGGTTATTCCGATGTTACCGCAGCGTTTGTCCAACGGTATATGTAGCTTGAATCCGCAGGTGGATCGTCTGACATTGTCCTGTGAGATGGAGTTTAATGACCAGATGAAAGTCGTGAAGCACGATATTTTCACAAGTGTCATTAGAACGAAAGAGCGTATGACGTATTCTAACGTACGTAAAATCCTTGAAGGCGAAGAGCCGGAGCTGCTTGAGCGTTACAAAGATCTCGTGGATGACTTCCACTTGATGAAGGAGATTGCTTTGAAGCTGCGTGCAATGCGGATGCGCCGCGGAGCTGTTGACTTTGATTTTGAAGAATCCAAAATCATTGTGGATGAGAACTGCAAACCGATCGATATCGTCAAACGTGAGCGCTCGATTGCGGAGCAAATTATTGAGGAGTTCATGTTGGCTGCGAATGAGACCGTTGCTGAGCATTTCCACTGGCTCAAAGTACCGTTCATCTATCGTGTGCACGAAGATCCGGATCAGGAAAAACTGCAAAATTTTCTCGCCTTCGCGGCGAATTTCGGACACCACGTCAAAGGACGCGGCAATTCCGTTCATCCACGAGCGCTTCAATCACTCTTGGAGGATATTAACGGTACCAAGGAACAAACGGTCATCAGCACGATGATGCTGCGTTCCATGAAACAGGCGAAGTATGATTCCGAAATGTCCGGCCACTTTGGTTTGGCGGCAGAGTTCTACAGTCACTTTACATCACCGATCCGTCGTTATCCCGATCTGGTTATTCACCGGGTTATTCGGGAAGTGATTGAGAACAAAGGAGCATTACCGGAGAATCGTCAGGAGTATCTGGCAAGCCGGATGGCCGATATCGCACAGCAGTCTTCAGAACGTGAGCGTGTGGCGGTGGAAGCAGAGCGTGATACGGAGAAAATGAAAAAAGCCGAGTACATGCTCGACAAGGTGGGCGAAGAGTTCGAAGGTATTATCAGCAGCGTGACCAGCTTTGGTATGTTTATTGAGCTGGAGAACACGGTGGAAGGGCTGATTCGTCTCAGCGCTTTGACCGATGACTACTACCATTTTGATGATCAGCACATGGCGTTGATTGGTGAGCGCACCTCGAAGGTGTTCCGCATCGGTGACGAAGTGAAGATTCGCGTAGCACGTGTGAGTATGGAAGAGTATACGATTGATTTTGAGATGGTCGATATGAAACCTCGCAGAGAACGTGATGGTGGATTCGACCGTGGTGGACGCGGTGGTAAAGGCGGTCGTCCTGGAAGCGGCGGCGGACGAGGCGGAGCCAAAGGTGGTTTTGGTGGTGGCCGTGGCGGCAAAGGCGGTGCTAGTGCTGGTGGCGGCAAGCGTGAGCGTGGTGGCCGATCGGCAGAAGAGAGCGGCAGAGATCGTGGGGGACGCGGTGGAGCAGCAAGTGCAGGTGCAGGATCTTCCACTTCCAGCGGATATGCGGGTAAGGGCAGTGGCAGACCGAAAGGCGAGCATCGTGCAAGTGATGCGGGCGCTGGCAATTCAAACAGCCGCGGTAAAGGTGCGGTAAGCTTTAGTTTTGGCTCAGGTAAGGGCGGATATAGCTCCGCACCAGATAGTAGTTCCGCGGGTGGCCAAGGAAGTGGCCTTAGCGGCAGCCGAGGAGAAGGAAGCTTCAAGTCCGGTAAAGGCAGCAGTGGTAAAGGTGGCAAAGGCGGAGGTAAGCGTAAGAATACGTCGCCGAGCGGTATTTTTATCGGGGAAAATGCTACACCAGGCGGAGTGCAGGAAAGCGGAGCCCCACGTCGCAAACGTAAGAAAAACAAAGGTGGCTCTGGCAATGGAACGGCGGCTTTTGTCCGGAAGAAAAAGAAGTAAACGAAAAGTTATTAAAAAGCATTTGAAAAGTACTCAGAAAGTACTTGGAAATGTAGCAATATCCGTTACCTTGGAAGCTGGTATAGATATGGTTTCAAAGGGAACGAATCAGGTGTAATGAGAAGGGGCGGCAGAGACCGCCTCTTTCTTGATTTTAACAGCCGTCCTTGCTACAATTAAGGTCTGGCACAGGTGTTTTGGTGCGACATGGATGCTATGTTATTACAGCATAGTACGGTTGATTTTACGAAGAAGGAGTGAGGACATGGGCAAGAATGATGGGCAGAATAAAGTGCTTGCACAGAATAAAAAGGCTTCCCATGACTACTTCATTGAAGATACATATGAAGCGGGCATGGTGCTGACCGGTACGGAGATTAAGTCTATTCGTAACGGACGTGCGAACATCGGAGATGCATTTGCTACAATCCGAAATGGTGAGATTCACATTCATAACATGCATATTAGCCCTTTTGAACAAGGGAATCGTCATAATCCGCTAGATCCGACGCGTACACGTAAGCTGTTGCTGCATAAGGCGCAGATTCATAAGCTGCTGGGATTATCGAAGCAGGACGGATACAGTATTGTACCATTGAAAATTTATGTTCGTAACGGATACGCGAAGTTGCTGCTGGGCCTTGGTAAAGGTAAGAAGCAGTTCGACAAACGTGAATCCGCCGCGAAGCGGGATGCTCAACGTGATATTCAACGTGCATTGCGCGAGAAGCAGAAGGTTGCGCGTTAAGAGAGAGCTACGTTTTGTACGAGCCGCCAAGATATGTGATGTTAGTTTGTCTGCTAGGCAGTACGAGTCGCTAATACTGATTGCAGGAATCCCCGCGACTTGTGCTAGATTGGGTGAGTGTGGGGATTTTTCATGGAAAATACTGCGTAGGTTTGTTGAATGGTGGGTAAATTAATAAAACCAACGGTTTTCGATTTGCGTTGGAGTTTAGCGCTGTGCGCAACTCAAGACCGGTTCGAGACACCTAAGGATGGCAAGGATGTTAAGTCTGATCTTCTACAAGGATGTTAAGTTTGATCTTCTAGATGTTTAGAATGCTTTTAGATGAGTTGTCCACCGTTGGGTAAACTTTACTTCCGATGAGTCACGCGGTATAATATGTAGACGATTGAGCTTGATGTGTAAGGCTATATCCTATCGTTAAGGTTGGATAACCTTTCATCTATTCTCAGTAAGCTGGAATACCTTCCAGCAATCTGCACTATATTGGCGATCTTGGCTGTGATATGATTATACATGTAGCAGACAGGAATGCCGAGTATGTAAGAGACATCTTTTCACCTTGGAGGGATTAGATGTGCAGCACCTTTGCTCCGTATTCACGGATTAATCCTGGAGCCCTTCTTATATGAGGGGGCGTTTATGGATTCGACGGGGATAGTTCGAGCATGGGTAGCGGGTAGTGGGGACGCGTCCGCTTCATCAACGCTAAAGCCTATTAAACGGCAAACAACAAACAAACTACGCTTTCGCAGCCTAAGAAACTGTGTGCGTGCTTCTAACCTGCATCGCCCATGTGACAGGATTAGGGGCTAACAAGTAGTGGGATACGCTGTCACATCTCCGCCTGGGGTGTGCTGAAGAAGACAATCAGGCTGACCCAACGTATAGCCGGTTACGGGGCGATACTCGGGTGACATCAAAACTGTGACTACACCCGTAGAAGCTTATGTGTCGTTATCTTCGGACAGGGGTTCGACTCCCCTCGCCTCCATTCTGTAAATCCACACCTAAAAACAGGTGTGGATTTTTTAATATGCACTTACGTCATCTTTTCTACTTCCTGCACGCAGGTGTCTTGGATTCTCTTAATTTTTGTCACTAAAGCAGCTATAATTGTATTTAGTAACGAAGTGTAAAGAATTATCAAAAGGTTTGTTTTTTATTGAGTTTTCTTTATATATAAATTGCTCAGTGTACATCAATTATATATTATTATTCGAAAAACTCTCTAACCAATTAAGGAGATTACTCATGATCAACTTTCAAGATAAAGTAAGTTTCATTTGGTCAATCGCAGAGATCTTGCGAGGACCGTATAAACCAGAGGACTATGGTAAAATCGTTCTACCATTAGCAGTATTACGTCGTTTTGACTGCGTATTAGAGAGCACAAAAGAGGAAGTATTAACAAAGGCAGAGCAGTTTGCTGCAATGAATGAAGATGCTCGTGAGCCGATTTTAAATCGTGTTTCAAAGCAAAACTTCCACAACACAAGTAAGTATGATTTTAACAAGCTATTAACAGATTCTGACAACATTGCTGATAACTTACGTGACTATATAAATGGCTTCTCAAAAGTGGCTCGTGATATTATGGATCACTTCGACTTTGACCGCCAAATCGATAAACTTGAGCAAAACAACTTATTATACTTAACGATTAGACGCTTTAGTGAAATCGACTTACATCCAGAAACAGTTTCAAACATTGAGATGGGTTATGTATTCGAGGAACTAATTCGTCGTTTCAATGAGAATGCAGAAGCAGGAGATCACTATACGCCACGTGAAGTAATTCGTCTTATGACGCATTTATTATTCTTACATGACGATGCAAGTATTTTAACGAAGCCAGGTTTAACACAAACGTTATATGATTGTGCAGCTGGTACAGGTGGTATGGGTTCAGTTGCACAAGAATATTTACTAAGCCAAAATCCAACAGCGCATTTAGAGTTTTTTGGCCAAGAAATTAATCCTGAATCATATGCAATTTGTAAGGCAGACTTACTCATTAAAGGTGAAGATGCACGTAACATTCGTTTAGGGAACACGTTATCAAACGACCAATTCCCACGTGATAAATTTGATTACTTAATTTCAAATCCACCGTACGGGGTGGACTGGAAATCATATGAGAAGCCAATTAAAGAAGAACATGAGAAACAAGGTTTTGACGGGCGTTTCGGTCCTGGTACGCCTCGTACAAGTGACGGGCAACTATTATTCCTAATGCACTTATTATCAAAAATGAAGCCAGTAACAGCAGAAAATCCACAAGGCTCTCGTTTAGCCATTATTATGAACGGTTCACCATTATTTACAGGTGATGCGGGATCTGGTGAAAGCGAAATTCGTAAGTATGTGCTTGAAAACGACTTAATAGAAGGCGTCGTGGCACTGCCGAACGACCTTTTCTACAACACAGGTATTGCAACGTATATTTGGATTTTAACGAACAATAAAGCACCTCTTCATAAAGGGAAAGTTCGTTTAGTGAATGCCGCAGATTTCTCAAAAAAAATGAAAAAATCGATGGGGAGCAAGCGAAACGAAATTACAGAAGAGCAAATTAACGAGATTGTTCGAATATACGGCGATGCACAGCCAAACGAGTGCGTGAAGATCTTCGATTATGAAGACTTCGGCTACGCAAAAATTACAGTAGAGCGTCCATTACGTTTAAACTTCCAAGTCAATGAAGAGCGTCTTGCACATGTCGTAGAAGGAAAAGGCTTTGCGAACTTAGCAACATCGAATAAAAAAGGTGATGCAGGTCATTTTGAAATCGAAGAAGGCAAAAAGCTGCAAACACAAATTTTATATATTTTACGCACGTTAGCAAGTGATAAAGTATATAAAAATCGTGACGAGTTCACGAAAGTAGTGAAAGATGCGTTGAAGCAAGCTGGTATTACTATCGGAGCAACAGTTTTAAAGGCAATTATAGCGGGGCTATCTGAAAAAGATGAAACAGCTGACATGTGTATGAAAAATAAAACAGACATCGAGCCTGATACAGATTTACGAGATACAGAAAATGTGCCATTGAAAGAAAGTATTCATGACTACTTTGCTCGTGAAGTATTACCACACGTACCAGATGCATGGATTGATGAATCAAAAACAAAAATCGGCTACGAAATTCCATTTACTCGCCAATTCTACAAATACACAGCATTACGCAGTTCATCAGAAATTATGGACGAGATTCGTGCGTTAGAAGCGGAGATTGCTGTGCAGTTGAAGCAGGTGATGGGATGAGTAATAAGCTATGGCCAAAGAAAAAAATAACATGGTTATTCGATGTAATAGGTAGTGGCACTACACCTCCAGCATCAAATGAAATGTATTATAACTCTCCAGATATGGCTTGGTTAAATACAGGTGATTTAAAAGATAGTTATATAAAAAAAACATCTAAACACGTGTCTCAGCAAGCATTAGATGAATTTTCAGCCTTAACTGTTTTTCCTAAAGATTCTTTAGTTATGGCTATGTATGGGGCAACCATTGGTAAACTAGGCATAACTAAATATGAAACAACTACTAATCAAGCATGCTGTGTGTTATCAAAACCTAGAGAAATTATTACTAAATTTATTTTTTATTGGTTAATGGGACATCGTGCAGAAATTATTAATCTTTCTCAAGGTGGAGGACAGCCCAATATTAGTCAAGGTATTATTCGAAATATCAGAATAGCTGTACCACCAGTAGAACTGCAAAATAAAATAGTTAATTTCATTGATAAGAAATTTGAAGAAACTAATCAATTAATTGATAAAAAAGAAAAGATGATTAATCTTTTAGAACAACAACGCCAATCAATCATCACAGAAGCTGTTACAAAAGGTTTAAATCCGAATGTGAAAATGAAAGATTCAGGTGTTGAGTGGATTGGTGAGATTCCTGAACATTGGGAAGTAAAAAAAGTTAAACATTTTGCCAATCATGTAGGAAGTGGAAAGACTCCATCAGGTGGATCAGAGGTATATTTAGATGAAGGAGTACCTTTTTTACGAAGTTTGAATGTTCATTTTGATGGAATCCGTTTGAAAGATTTAGCATTTATTTCAGAAGAGACAAATGCTGAAATGAAATCTTCACAAGTTAACCCTTTAGACATTTTATTGAATATTACAGGAGCTTCCATAGGACGAACAGCAATTGTTCCTAAAGACTTCGGGAGAGCAAATGTTAACCAACATGTGTGTATTATTCGATTAAATCAAAAGAAAGTTTATCCATTTTACTTCAATATGTTAATGTCTTCAGACGTTATAAATCAACAAATTTGGTTTGCACAAAACGGTAGTTCGAGAGAGGGGCTAAATTTTGTACAAGTGAAAGAACTTATATTTGCTATTCCTCCGACATTAGAAGAACAACGTGAAATAAATAAGTGGGTATTTAATAAACAGAAAGCCATTTTTAATTTGACTTCGACAGTGAAAGAACAAATCGAAAAATTAAAAGAATACCGCCAGTCCCTTATCTACGAAGCGGTAACCGGCAAAATCGAAGTAAGTGAAATGGAACTCGATGAAGTGAGGTGAGTTGTGATGGCTGTGGATACTTCAGAAAAAGGTTTTGAAACGAATATTGAAATATCACTAATTGCGAATGGCTATAAAAAGCGTGTGTTAGAAGGAGAAGAGAGTGCTGCTTTCAAGCAGCATGCTATCGACGTAGAAGAGCTATTTTGTTTTTTAGAGGATACGCAGGAAAAACGTATGCGTACGCTAGAAAAATCGTATGGTCCCTCATATAAAGAAGAAGTTTTAAAACGTATTAAAGACCAGCTACATCGTCAAGGTTTGGTCGAATGTCTACGTAAAGGGATTAAAGACCGTGGTGTGACATTACAGCTTGCGTATAATAAACCTCCCACGGATATGAATAAAACATTAAATGAGCAGTATGGGAAAAACCGCTTTAACGTTGCTCGCCAAGTGTATTACAGTGATAAGCATAACAATAGCTTAGATATGGTGCTATTTTTAAACGGTTTGCCCCTTGTTGTGATGGAGCTAAAAAATCCATTAACAAATCAAACCGTTGAACATGCGATGAAGCAGTTAAAGACGGACCGTAATCCAATTGAGCAACTGTTTAAATTTAATGAGCGTGTTGCCGTTTACTTTGCTGTTGACCCAGATGAAGTATTTATGACGACAAAGCTTGATAAAGACAAAACATACTTCTTACCATTTAACAAAGGCAATAATGGTGGGAAGGGTAATCCGTTAACTTACGGTGACAATTATCGTACGCATTATTTATGGGAAGAAATATTAGCCCCAGATAGCTTGCTCGACATTTTATATCGCTTCATCTTCATTAAGAAGGACGACATTAAAGATTCAAACGGTGAAACGATTGGTGAGCGTCAAATGCTCATTTTCCCTCGTTTCCATCAGCTGGATGTTGTACGTAAGTTAGAAGCAGATGTTGCACAAAAGCTTGTCGGTCATAATTATTTAATTCAGCACTCTGCGGGATCGGGCAAGACGAACTCGATTTCGTGGCTTGCACACCGTTTAGCGAAGTTACATAACGAGGACAATGAATCCATTTTTAGTAGTGTAATCGTTATTACCGATCGCCGAGTGTTAGATAAGCAATTACAAGATGCGGTGTATCAGCTGGAGCATAAAGCAGGGATGGTAGAGCCGATTGATAAAGATTCAGAGCAATTAGCACGTGCCATTAATAATGAGACACGTATTATTATTACGACGCTTCAAAAGTTCCCGTTTATTTTAGAAAAAGTAGCGGGCTTTGAGCGTAAAAAGTATGCGGTCATTATTGATGAGGCACACTCATCCCAAGGTGGTAAAGCTTCAACAGCATTAACGAATGTGTTATCGGATAAAACGTTAGAAGCGGCTTATGAGGAAGACCGTATTGCGGAAGAAAACTTAGATGATGTGGACGAAAAAATCGTTGAAGCAATCATGAAAAGTGGTAAGCAAGATAACGTATCTTTCTTTGCATTTACGGCGACACCAAAGCCGAAGACATTAGAGAAATTCGGTACAGTTGGTGTAGATGGTAAGCCAGCAGCATTCCATCAGTACACAATGCGACAAGCAATTGAAGAAGGTTTTATTTTAGATGTGCTTGAAAACTATACGACCTATAAAACATTCTGGAAAATTGCAAAGACAGTAGACGATGACCCAGAGGTATCACAAAAACAAGCAACGAAAAAGCTAGCGCAATACGTGTCACTACATCCGCATAGCATCGCACAAAAAACAGAAATTATTATCGAGCATTATCGTAATTTTGTACAGCGCAAAATTGGCGGTCGTGCAAAGGCAATGGTTGTAACAGCGAGCCGTTTACATGCAGTACGTTACAAACTGGCTTTCGATAAGTATATTAATGAAATGAACTACAATGATTTAAAAACAGTAGTTGCTTTCTCAGGTACTGTGAAAGATGGCGAGATTAATTATACCGAGCCAGAAATGAATCAGTTCTCTGACAAAGAGTTGCCTGAAAAGTTTAACTCTGACGAATACAAAGTGCTACTTGTAGCGGAGAAATATCAAACTGGGTTTGATGAACCACTGTTGCACACAATGTATGTAGACAAGCCATTAAGCGGTATTAAGGCGGTGCAAACACTATCTCGTTTAAATCGTACATGCCCTGGTAAAGACGATACATTCGTATTGGATTTTGTAAATGACCCAGAAGAAATGAAGGCGTCTTTCCAGCCTTATTATGAATCGACAAGTCTATCAGAAATTACTGATCCAAATATCCTTTATGATATGCAGGCCGAGCTTGAGCCATATCAAGTGTTTACGGAAGAAGAAGTGCAAAGGGTGAATGAGCTTGAGGTAATAGGCGGTGTGAAGAAGTCTACGAAGGCTCAAGCCGAGTTAAATGCGGTCCTCGATAAAGGTGTGGAGCGTTTTAAAAAGCTTTCGGTAGAAGAACAATTCGCATTTAAACAAGCGGCTACGAAATTTACACGTACGTATGGCTTTATTTTGCAAGTTGTAACATTTATCGATCTAGGTCTGCACAAGGAATATATTTATTTAACGTACTTTTTGCGTAAATTACCACGTGGACAAGGAGACAAAGACGTTTATTTGGCTGATGATGTAGCACTTGAATATTATCGTAATCAGAAAATGTTTGAAGGTAGCATTGTGCTTGAGAAAATAGGCGGCTACGACCTAGATCCTCAGAAACATGGTGCTAGTGGTGCAGCTGAGGATGAAATAGTTCGTTTATCGAGCGTGTTAGATAAGTTAAATGAGCGCTTCGGTACACAATTCACAGAAACGGATTTCCTTTCCCGCGAGCAAGTAAAAGAAGACATTTTAAATGATGAAGACATTCGACAAAGAGCAAAAAATAATACAAAAGAAAATTTTAAATTTGCCTTTGAAAAATCCTTTATGAATTTTGTTATTGACCGTATGAGCAGTAATCAAGGCTTTTTTATGAAGATATTGGAAAATGATGAATTTAAAACTGTGATTATGGAAGATATGATGAATGAAGTTTATATGGAAGTAAATGGTTAATTAAATCATTTATATAGGGACACTTAACTAGGTGAAAAAAATATAAAAGAGTTACTTTTACGAGTTTAGACTTAAGATACCTCTCTGGAAAAGCTACATACATTCATTGCGGCCGTATATCAATCGCATTCGTATGTTAATCAGCAAATATCGCTTTTATTTTAGGAAGCTAGGGCGTTCTGTTTAAACATGAAGGGATTTTCTTTTGAAGTGAGGAGGCTGTAGACTACCTCCTCGAGCTATCTAGACATTAACTGTCGGAGAATTGTGGTTTAGCACAACCACGGTTCGCCTCCAGTAGAGTCAAGAAACCATCAACCAGCGTTCTGGTTGGTGGTTTTTCTGTTTATGATATAATAAAGTATATATTTAGATTGGGGGATTCAAGATGATAGAGAATCGAGAACAGCTCCAAGAAATTCTAAAGAAGGCAAATCAACATGCGCGGAAGCAGGCTAAAGAATTAGGTGCTTCTATTTACTATATAAAGAATAACAAACGTATTCGCGAGGATGCGGAAGGTAACAAGTTCGAAATCACATTTGATGCTGCTGGGAAACGTCAGGAGTACGAATATCATGAATAAAACTAAACCCGTTATGACTGTGTTCGCTGGAACCAACGGAGCAGGGAAGAGTACACTCAGTATGCAAATGAGAGATTGGCTGGGGAAACTGGTAGATCCCGATCAGATTGCAAGAGAGTTGAAGCCTGATAACCCTCGTAGTGCTGACCTATCTGCTGGAAGAGAAGCTGTGAAACGAATTCGATCGCTCATCAAAAATGGTGAGGACTTTGCCATAGAAACGACATTATCTGGATCATTTGTTCTAAAACATATGGAAAGTGCTAAACAGAGAGGTTACGAAATTGTCCTGTATTACATCGGCCTTCAAGATGTGCAGATGCATATAGATCGTGTAGCTTCTCGTGTCGAGCAGGGAGGGCATTGGATCGCCGAAGAGGATATTCGTTATCGATATGGTGAGTCATTGAAGAATCTTACGCCAGCTCTAGCCATCGCAGACCAGGTTATCATCATTGATAATACATACGAGCCTTTAATTGTTGCGGAAATCACACAAGGGACTTTAATCTATTGTGTAGAGTCTATACCCGCTTGGGCTAATCCTGTTTTGGTTGGATATTGAATTTCGGGTGCCATCAAAACCGTTATTAAACCCCTAGAAGCATATATGACGTTATCTTCGGACAGGGGTTTGACTCCCCTCGCCTCCATTAGTAGTATAAGAAAAAGCACCCAAGTGGTGCTTTTTTGTTTTTGGTAAGTTGGAAAGGGATCGATATTTTCTTCTCTAAAAACATGTAAATGACACAATGCTTCTTAGATCGACTCCAGTAAACATCCATCTTCGACCGGTCCATCTAAAACCTGCAACGGATGTACGCCCTACAAAGGTGGGGAAGAACCAGAACGCGTTCCCATTTCTCAGCCACACATATGTGTTGCGGAATAAACAACCGACAATAGCTCCGGGGTCGATGGCGAACGCTGTAGCAGCGGGTTGCGGTGGTGTGAATTGTGGAGGAGGAGAGGATGGTGGCTGCTGTACTCCTTGTGGTCCTTGAGGTGGCATGAATGCCATAAGATTTCACTCCTTAATGATAGGATTAGGCTTGGGTCAGGCCTATAATAATGAAATGGCGAGTAAATTGAATAGCACTAGGGGTAATACGACATCATTTTGGAAACCAGGAACAAAGCCTCGATTAGTCATAGGGCTTGGTAGTTTTAAGTATAAAATTCCCCTTTCACTGTGGATGAGTAACCCTTCAAAAACATCGCCATCTACTGTCTCCACTCGAACAAGTGTATTAACATGGTTTTTACATATATTTGTTACATGGTCTTGAATGGATTTTAAGTTATTCATAGTGGTTGGATCCATTCGAAACAATGTTTGTTCTTGTTGCCCCTGCAGTTGCAAGTTCATGGTCATGACCTCCAATTTAGATTCGTTCATTTTCTCCATTCTATGCAGAAGCCTATAGGGGAGTGACGGTCTGCATGCGATTGATAATAGGTTTCCATTCTTTTAAACGGATGACCCGAAGGAGATCGAGTGAGAGGGGGACATATGTTTATGATGGCTAGTGGTTCCTTAACAAACTAATTTCAGGTGACATCAAAACCGTGACTAGACCCGTAGAGGCTTATATTCGTTATCTTCGGACAGGGGTTTGACTCCCCGTGTCTCCACACCATCCTTTAGGATGGTGTTTTTCATATTTAGGGCATAACTGTAATAGGGCGTGGTGTCAGGAATACTTTACGGGATTATGCGGTGCATACTCCTATGTTATAATTAGTAAGTGTAATATCTTTTGAAAAATCACATTTCACATTTCTATATATAAATCTATTGGACAAGGAGTACATTGACTAACTATGCACGATGATCAGGCTATATTGCACCACCAATTAATTATAATCGGCGCAGGCGCATCAGGGCTTATGGCCGCTATTACTGCGCGGGATTTAGGTATGGATATCGCCATTCTGGAGGGGAATGACCGGATTGGGAAGAAAATCTCCATGACAGGCGACGGTCGTTGTAATATTACGAACGATTCCACTGCGACGGGTACGGATGACGAAGCGGTAGCCTTATCGCGTAAGTATTACGGCAGTCAGGCTGAATTCACGCTTCCTGTGCTGCAACAATTCGGCATCAGTCAAACCATTGATTTTTTTCAGGTGCTCGGGCTGCCGCTCACGAAATTAAAAGAGGGTTTAATGTATCCGATGTCACTACAGGCGGCATCTGTGGTGGATATTTTCGATCTTGCTCTAGAGGAGCGGAACATTCCGGTATACCTTAACAATAAAGTGATTGATGTCACCGTATCGGCAGATCAACCGCGATTTACAATTACATGTCGAACGGAAACAGAGGAGCAGGTGGTCTATACTAGCGAATATCTATTTCTCTGTACGGGTGGTCTTACCGGCCAGAATGCGGGGACGGATGGGTCCGGATATACCATTGCCCAGCGAATGGGGCATTCCTTGGTGGAGCCTGTTCCGGCCCTTGTGCAATTGAAGGTGAAATATCCATATCAGAAGGCACTATCCGGCATCAAACTCCAAGGACGAGCCGACCTCCTCGTGAACGGCAAAATCGTCCGCAGTGAAACAGGCGAAATTCACTACACCGATTACGGCTTCTCCGGTCCAGCGGTCCTACAGCTTGGCCGGAAGGCGGCCGTTCACCTCGGGAAAGGGGACAACGTCACCCTATCTATCGATTTGATGCCGAACCGCACGGAGGAAGAGGTTATCGAATTTCTGGAGACAAACTGGGGGACGTTCGCGCACCGAACGGTCGCGGAGTCTTTCGTCGGTTTTTTACACAAGAAAATCGTCTCCGTCCTGCTGAAGGAAGCGAAAATTGACCAAGAGTCGGGCCTGCTATGCCAAGATCTCTCGTGGAAAACCAAAAAGCTCTTCTATAAGCTATTGAAGAGTTGGGAGTTTAAGGTGACCGAAACGCAAAGCTTTGAGCACGCGCAAGCAACAGCCGGCGGCATCACTACGAAAGAGCTCGTCGCAGATACAATGGAATCCAAGCTTGTGCCTGGGCTCTATTTGACCGGTGAGATCATGGATGTCGATGGCGAATTGGGTGGGTATAACCTGCAGTGGGCCTGGAGCTCCGGGTATACGGCCGCGATGGCGTTAGGGAAGCACATTTTCAGATAAAGCTATTAGATAAAGGAATGAATTCAACATATATGTATAAATCGAAATCTACGATGCACCATAAGTTGTTTATTATCGGTGCAGGCGCCTCAGGTCTCATGGCCGCCGTTACTGCTCGTGACCAAGGGATCGATACTGCGATTATTGAGGGCAACGACCGTCTTGGCAAGAAGGTCCTAACGACTGGTAATGGGCGCTGCAATATTACGAACCAATCTACGGTGACAGGTGCAGACGAAGCGGCCAATTTGTCAGTCAAATATCACAGCAATCAGGAGGAATTTCCGCTGCCTGTATTGCGGCAATTTGGTGTTCGGCAAACGATCGATTTCTTTAATACACTCGGACTTCCGCTGACCGCGATTGAGAATGGTCGAATGTACCCGATGTCGCTGCAGGCTGCTTCGGTGTTAGAAGTTTTCCGGATTGCCCTGGAAGATCGGAATGTTCCGATATACTACAAAACCAAAGTATTGGACGTTACCGTGTCGGAGGAACATCCACGATTCACGATTCATTGCGAGACGGAGGCAGAGGGGAAGGTCACCTATACCAGCGATTATCTCTTCATCTGCACAGGCGGCCTTACCGCTCCGAAAACAGGAACAGACGGCTCCGGTTACACACTTGCCCAGCGACTGGGACATACCTTGATCCATCCTGTACCCGGAATTGTCCAATTGAAGCTGGATAGCCCACATCTGAAGGAAATTACCGGAGTTAAGTTCGAAGGATGGGGGCACATCATCGTTAATGGTGAAGTGATCCGAAGTGAGTATGGAGAGGTGCTGTTTACGAATTATGGGGCTTCCGGCCCGCCGATTCTCCAGTTAAGCCGAAAGGCTGCATTCCAACTTGGAAAGGGAGAAAAGGTAATCTTATCGCTGGATATGATGCCAGACCGAACTGAGGAAGAGGTTATTGATTTTCTCGATACACATTGGGGAATGTTTGGACACCGGACGGTGGCTGCTTCCCTGATCGGCATCTTGAACAAGAAGCTGATCCCCGTCCTCTTGAAAGAGGCAGGAATCAGCGATCGGGATCAGAATCTGTTGTGTCAGGATCTCTCGTGGAAAACTAGAAAGGCGTTATGCCGCCTCATGAAGAAGTGGGAATTTATCGTGACCGATACCAATGGTTTTCCGGCCGCTCAAACGACAGCTGGCGGCATCGACACGACAGATTTAAAAGAAGGAACGCTCGAATCGAAGCTTGTGCCAGGGCTCTATTTTGCCGGCGAGGTGATGGATGTGGATGGGGATTGCGGTGGCTATAACCTGCAATGGGCCTGGAGCTCCGGTTATTCTGCCGCGATGGCACTTACTGATCATCTTCGCAGGCATAGTGTATAAAGATGGATCGTTGTTTGGCTCTTACCTAGGAAATGCACATCGGCGAATTGTGGTATTGTATGGCAACGGTTCGCCTCCATTAGAATCAAGAAAGAAACCATCAATCAGCGTTCTGGTTGGTGGTTTCTCTGTTTATGCTATAAGCAGGCTAAATCTTTATTTAATATCTTGGGTTCTCATCTTCATAAGTTCTTTATTTCTCTTTTGCTGTAGCGATTTTCTACCTACATTCCATTCCGAGATCAGGAAGAGTAAGCCTAACAACAAGTACAGTGTGAAGCTTAGGACACTCTGATATCGATCTGTGACCAACATCCATATAGAGAATGCGATATATCCCAGGGGGATGAGTGCCCCCCAAAGAATATGATTTCGAGTGGATAGCAAATACTGAAGTGCTAGTATTCCCACAATGATGAATAGATTGTATATATCTGTCATAATTAATCTTTCCTTTCTGATTTGTACTTTTCGATAATTAGTTTTGCGTCTTCCAGACTGATCCGGTCATCGATGGATAAATTCTTAATAAATTTGATGAAGTCTTCATTCTTCTCTACCTCATTAACCTTTATCTTCTCAATTAATCGATCGAGTTTGATTCGAACTGTAGGGTACGAAACTTCATATATTTTGGCAATCTCTTTTAAGGATCCGGATGTGAGAACAAACTTCTTTATGAACTCAAGGTCCTCATTTTCCAAAGAAAGTACCCAGTTAGGCAGGTCTCCTCTTTCCATAATTCCCCTCCTCTCGAAATGATAATAACACACTTATAAATAAAGTTAAACTATTTTTTAATAATATTAAAAATAATAATAAAATAAACATGAATAAAATGAATAATAAAGATATCTCACGCTAAAAGTTACACGCTAAAGTATGTTGCCGACAAGGATATCATCGGCTATATAAAGATTTGAGTGGTTGTACGAAATTCAAATGCTCTAATTTGTCTTCATACCAATCAAGAGAATCAACGGATTATTTATAAGATCTTAGATCTTAAACCTATTCATGATATGATCCCAATAGATAAGCATTAGTGCTAGTAGCGCCTCGAGATCAGTTGAAGTGAAAAGGGAGTGAACCCAAATGGCCGAAAAACATTGGCTTGTTGTGCAATATCCCCTGAAAAGTGCGAAAGGCAGTAAACGTGATCAGTGGTTAAAGGAAAAGGTAATGGAATACTTAGAGGTTGCTCTGAACGAGCACGAGTTGGGAGAGGTGGACGGATGTGACCAAGGGAGCAGTATGGCCGATCCGAACAAATATGTGATGAACATCTTCTGTGTCGTGGCGGAGGAAGAGCGGGGCATTGCGCTGGTCAAAAAAGTACTGCGAGAGAGTCGTCTGGATTACACTCGTATTCTAATTGCAACCATGCCTTACGGCAAAGAAGGAAGCTATACACTGAAATATGCCTCTAAAAAGGATGTCACTGAGTTCTCGTTATAATTCAATCTCCCCATCCACCTTTATTTCTCTAATATGATGCGATCTTCACATCTAACAGTGGAGGTCGTTTTTTGTCGTCTCACCTATATCCATACTCAATGCACCTTGTCTCTACCTACCTCATCATTTCTACGATCACGAAGCAGAGTATGGCAACATGTCCATAAAAGATATTAAGCCCCCTTCCAGATTCAGGCATATCATATACAATTGTATAAATCCGAGAGAGTTACATGATCGGAAATGTTAATCCATGGGAGGGTCAGATGTTGAAAAGGAAGTTTCATCTAAAGTTTCACTTGAAAGAGTTTATCCAGCGCAAGCCCAAGACACTCGCCTTTAAAATCCCCTTTGCGTACTTTGTCATTATTCTGCTAACGGTAGCGTTTAGTGCACTGGTGCTGAACCGCATTTCGGAAAATGACGCGCAGCAGAAAATCAATGAAGCATCGCTGCAGACGATTACGTCAATCCAGACGAATGTGAACCTCATGATCGAGAACGTCAACAATTATTCGAAAATGATATTCTCTGATCCCAATCTGCAGAACCTGCTTCGTCAGGGTAATGTGTACTCCAATTTGCAGACCCAATCCAAGGTTAGCTCGTATCTGACTAATCTTATGCAAGCGGTACCAATTATTGATTCGGTCTACATCTACGACAATTCGGGGCATCGCTTTTCGGTCGGGACACAGGAGTGGCCTATGTTTCTCGAAGCGAATGTGCAGGATGCACCCTGGTATGAACAGGCTTTGAACTACAAAGGGCGATACGTACTTAGGTTAAATGACAGCAAAAATGAAGACGATCGCTCGAATTCTAGGGAAGAGGAGAAGGAGAAGGAGGAGGGAGAAAATGTGGTCTCGTTTATTCGTTTGATCCGAGACTTGGATGATACAGCGCCGCTGGGTTTTCTTGTTATGAACATCAAAGAGAAATCCATTGCCCAGGCTTATGCCAATCTGTCTGCACCTGATTCATTCCAAGTGGCTATTTTGGACGAGCATCTGCAGATCATCGCAACAAATGCCACATCAACTGCTACATCAAATGCTACATCAAATGCCACCCAAAACGCTACAACCAATAACTCAATAAACACTGCTTCTACAGCATCTGCAAAATATAACGCCCTTGATAACGTCCTTGCAGCAACTCCAGTATCTCTAGCATCTCCGAAATTAGAAGGGTCTTTTGCATCCCAAGCATCCATGTTCGGTACTGAAAAGCAGACAGGGATGCACGAGATTCTAGAGACGAATCAGGTCAAGTTAAAGCAAGCCTTTCAGGAGCATCCCTCCGGCTCTGTGACGTTGCATTCCGGCGGACAGGATTACGCAGTAACCTACCGCTCGGCTGGTGATGATCAGTGGAAGTACATCAGCATGAGTCCATACCGTGCCACAGATACCCGCAATAAATCCTTGGTTTTGCTGGCTCTCATGCTGCTGGCGGTAAACGGGTCTGTCTTTTTCATCAGTTCATTCATCATCTCTCGCAGTGTGATCAAGCCGATTCATAAGTTACTCCGATCCATGCAGAAAGCACCAAGTGGTAACTTCCGCAAAGTCCAAGTGGAACTGAACAGTTACGAATTCGAACAGCTTTATAGCGGATACAACCAGATGATTGAGCAGATTGAAGAGATGCTGAGGCGCATGATTCAGGAGCAACAGACGATCCGCCGAGCCGAGCTAAACACCCTCCAAGCACAGATCAAGCCACATTTTTTGTACAACACCCTCGACTCTATCACATCCCTTGCAATGTCTGGTATGAACGACAAAGTGTGCGAGATGCTGGAGGCCCTCGGAAGTTACTACCGTCTGAGTGTGAGCAAAGGTAATGAAGTCATTACACTACGCGAAGAAGTTGAGATTGTTCGTCATTATCTGACCATTCAGCAGGTACGGTATCCGGGCGTAGTTGAGGTACAGTACGACATTGATTCAGACTGTGCGCAGGTGATGATTCCAAAGCTCGTACTCCAGCCGCTGGTGGAAAATTCCCTATATCACGGCATTCGCGCCAAAGGCAGCCCCGGCATGATACGTATCGAGGCCCGGCTAACGGGGGACGTCGTCATGCTAACCCTTGCGGATGATGGAGTGGGGATGTCTGAGGAACAAGTGCAGCAGATCCAGCTTACAGCATTGAACAAAGCGAGCCGTCCCACGGCTAACATGAATGCAAGCTTTGGTCTGTGGGGGACGATGGAGCGGCTGCGTATTTTTTATGATCGAGAAGACGGACTGCAACTAGAGAGTGTGATTGGAAAAGGAACCACGATAACCATTATCATCCCGAAGGGAGAAGCTGCATCATGGAACAACAACTTTTAAAAGTATTAATCGTGGATGACGAGTATCTCATCCGTAATCTGCTACGAATGCGCATGGATTGGCAGCAGCAAGGCATGCAGATTGTTGGTGAGGCCTCGAATGCTGCGGAGGCATTAGAGCAAGTGGAGTTACTGCATCCGGATATCGTGTTCACAGATATTTATATGCCCACGATGGACGGCATTGAGCTGAGTGGACTGATTCTGGACCGTTACCCCAGTGTCAAAATCGTAGTGGTGACGGGACATGATGAATTTGAATATGCACGTCAGAGCGTGAAGCTGGGCATATCTGATTTTATTTTGAAACCGATCCGGGCTTCTGAATTAGTACAGGTTACCACGAAGCTGCGAGCCGCTATCGAGCAGGAGAGAGGAAGGGAATATGAACTGGTCAAGTTGCGGGAGGAGATGAAGCGCAGTCTGCCGTATCTTAAGGAACGTTTTGTGAATCAGTGGTTGCAGGGTGTGTTGCATGAGGAGGAAGTGCGCGAGCAGGTACGTTTCTTCGGGATTCCCCTCTCTTCTCATATTCTGGAGGTTCAGGTAGCTGTTATAGAGATAGAGGCTTCTGTTCAACAGCAAGCTGAATGTAAACACTCAGACTCAGAGGAGATTCAGATCCTGCTACGCATGGAGGGGTTGAAGCATGTTCAGGTCTATTACGAACCAGATATGCAAAAAGTGATCGTAATGGACACGCGTAACCGGATTGTCATTCTCGCAACGGCCCCAGACGCCAGTCTGACTGCTCAGGTGGAGCCTCTTCAGGAAAAATTACAACAGGCACTCACTGCCGAGGGCATTGAAGTCAATGTGACGATTGGTATTGGCAAGACGCACTCAGGGTGGGGAGAGGTGTCTGTGGCATATCGGGAAGCTTGTCGTGCTCTGGAGTATCAGACGTTTGTAGGGAAAAATCAGGTGATATACTTCGAGGATCTCGTAATAAACAGCGTAATAAACAGTCATGACCCAAGTCAGTCTTATTGCTCCGATACAGGAATGCTTCAACAACTGCAATTCTGCATTAGTGTTGGTGCAGGGGAAGAAGCTGTGTCCCGACTCGAGCAGATCCTGTCTGCTCCATTCTCCACCGTAGGACAGTTCCGCATGGCAGCTATGGATGTAATCACCGAATGCCAGCGTGCAGTAATGGAACAGCAGCTTGAGGGGGAGCAGGTGTTCAACAACGAAGCTGTTGCTAGCATGCTAATGTCAGAGTATTTACCCGACCTGAGAATAATGCTGGAACAGTATGTTCGTACAGTGGCAGATCTGATTCAGATGAAGCGGCAGGCCAGGGAAGGGAATCTTATTGATCAGGTCAAGGCGTACCTTGAGGAGCAGATGGGCAATGCAGATGTGGGGTTATCGAGTACAGCTGCGGCTTTTTATGTAAGTCCGGGTCATTTGGGGCGTTTGATGAAAAAAGAAACCGGGCAGACGTTTGTTGAATATTTAACGCAGCTTCGCATGAAGAAGGCCGAATCACTGCTGAAGCAGACCGATTTGAAAGGATATGAGATCGGGGAACAAGTGGGTATCCCGGACCCGCACTATTTCAGCGTGTTATTCAAAAAACAGTTCGGCCGCTCCATGAACGAGTACCGCAATGTTAGAAGTTAATCTTACGTATTTCAGGATTTGGTCACGCTTTCATATGTGTTCGAATATTACAAGTCAATGCCTGTTTTCTAAATGGAGAACACCGTGCTCAATTACTAAAATGTGGATATAACCAATAAAAGATCAGGGAGGTCATATGATGAGAGCGCTATTCAAGAAATCATTAAGTCTATTACTGACTATGGGGCTTGCAGGTAGCCTGGCGGCATGCTCATCCGGGTCAGACGGCGGCGCACAGGGAGAGAGCAATGGCAAGATTAAGCTGACGCTGTGGGATCAATCGGTTGGTACAACAGATCCCTCCGCCAAGCTGCTGCCCGAGATCGTGGAGAGATGGAACAGCGAACATCCCGACATCCAGGTTGAACGTACAGGCACAACAGGTGAGCAATACAAAACTAAAGTGAAAACGTCCATTGCAGCCGGTGAATCACCAGACCTGTTCTACGGTATGGGCGGAGGCAGCTTTATGCAGCCATATATCCAATCCGGTAACGTGCTGGAGATTACCAGTTATCTGACAGATGATATCAAGGAACGCATGGGTCCGGGGATGGCTGAGGCCATTAATATGGATGGCAAAATCTACACACTGCCTGTGTACACACACATTGCCAATCTCTACGTGAATACGGAACTGTTCGAGCAGGCGGGTGCCAAAATCCCGACTACATATAACGAGTTGCTGGACGCTGTGACCAAACTGAAAGCGGCAGGAATCACCCCGGCGGTAATTGGCGAGAAAGACCGCTGGCCGGGCATGTACTGGTATGACATCATCGCGATGCGCCAAGCGGGGAATGCAGCGGTGATTGAAGCATTTAAAGACCCGTCCAAGTGGGATTCTCCAGATTTTATCGCGGCGGCTACCAAGATGCAGCAGCTGGCACAGGCCGGGGCATTTAACAGCAGCATGTTCAGTATGAGCTATGACGAGATGCTTGGTGCATTTAATGCAGGCAAAGGAGCGATGATGTTCCAGGCCAACTGGGTCAATGCAGGCATTGAAGATCCATCTTCCTCGGCAGTCAAAGGCAAAGTGAAGGTGATCCCGTTCCCTATCTTTGAAGATGGCAAAGGCACAAGCACCGAGATCTTCGGTGGCGCGGTTGACGGATTCTATATCAGCCAAACAACTAAGCACCCGAAGGAAGCTACGGAGTTCTTGATGTATCTGAGTGAGCAGCTCGGTACGCAAGGTTTTCTCGCGGGAGCGGGACTGCCAAGCTGGAAGACGGATTCACTCGACACCTCCAACCTGTCCTCTCTCGATCTGTCTGCTGCGGACATTATGAAAACGGCAACCTCGTTCATCGCTTGGTGGGATAATATCTTGCCAGCCGAGTCTGCGGAAGCACACAAAAATCTGATCGCCCAGCTGCTGGCTGGTGATGTGACGCCTGAGGAATTCTGCAAACAGATGGCACAGCTGAAACCAACGGAGCTAAGTCTATAGGTTTAACAGGCAACAGGTGGAGATAGGTTTGAGGTAAATTTGTGTTCGTGCAAGCGGCACCTGCGTTAACACTGAAATGAATGCCCAAACGAGGCGTGGTCCGGGGTTTCCCGGTCACGCCTTTGAGAGGAGAAGAGTCATGAACGCTGTATTTTCCAATAAAGGTACGATTGCCGTTTTTGTTTTGCCTACACTGATCCTGTTCTGCGGTATTGTGCTGATTCCGATCTTCGTTTCCAGCTATTACAGTCTGCTCGATTGGAATGGTGTAGGGAAAGGCACATTTGTCGGTCTGGACAACTATGTAGAGATGTTCAAGGATACCCGAGTGATCAACTCGATCCAAAATTCCCTTCTGTTCGCTGGCGCTTCCGTATTCATTCAACTGCCCATTTCACTGGTGCTTGCGCTGATTCTGGCTTCCAATGTGAAGGGAGAGGGCTTCTACCGGACGGTATATTTCATTCCTGTACTGATCTCCACGGTGGTTATTGCCCAGTTATGGTCCAAAATCTACAACGCGGATTACGGTCTCCTGAACGTGCTGCTGCAAAATATCGGTCTATCCAGCTGGGCGCAGGATTGGCTGGGTCAGAAGGAAACGGCTCTGACGGCTTCGTTTATACCCACCCTGTGGCAGTACATGGGATACCACATGTTACTCATGTATGCAGGAGCAAAATCGGTGTCTCAGGATGTGCTGGAGGCGGCACGAATGGACGGTGCTTCCCGGATGCGTGTGGCGTGGTCGATTATGATTCCGCTGATGAAGCCCATTCTGAAGGTGTGCCTTGTATTTTCGGTGATCGGGGCGTTTAAGGTGTTTGACCTGATCTATGTACTGACGGGTGGCGGACCCTTTTACAGCACAGAAGTGCCGAGCACGCTGATGTATACGACGATTTTTGATACCTTCCGGTACGGATACGGCAGTGCAATTTCGGTCTTTATTATTGTGGAATGTCTGGTATGTACCATCCTCATTAATTCATTATTCAAAACAGAGTAGAGGAGGGAAGAAGCATGAGTACCATTAACATTATGTTGCAAAAAAAGACCCAGCCTCAGCGCTCCATGACCAGAGCCATCGGCAAAGTGCTGCTGCAGGCGTTCTTGCTCCTGATCGCTATCATTCAGATTTATCCGCTGATCTGGCTAGCACTGTTCTCCCTGAAGGATAACAGTGAGATTTTCAGCGGCGACGTGGCAGGGCTGCCCAAAGCCTTTCTGTGGAGCAACTATACCAAGGCACTATCTGACGGGCATGTCCT
This sequence comes from Paenibacillus sp. JJ-100, assembly GCF_948329825.1. GTDB lineage: Bacteria > Bacillota > Bacilli > Paenibacillales > Paenibacillaceae > Paenibacillus. The sequence continues at coordinate 60,942 of NZ_CAOJCM010000008.1, read as the reverse complement.
GAACTATTTTATGAATAGCGTGCTGGTCACGGTGGTCTCGATTATTCTGGTGTTGATCCTGTCCTCGATGACGGGATACGCGATTACAAGAATGAACTGGAAGCTTAGTGGGCTGACGATGACCATGATTCTGCTGGGCATGATGGTGCCGATTCATGCGGCGCTGCTGCCGTTGTTTATTATTTTGAAAAACCTGAGTCTGCTGAATAGCTACTGGGCCTTGATCATTCCCTATGTAGCCTTTGGGATTCCGATGGCGGTCTTCATCCTGGGCAGTTTTTTCAAAGGCATCCCAAGAGAGATGGAGGAGTCGGCCGTCATGGATGGTTGCGGGATTTACCGCACGTTTTTCTCTATTATTCTGCCGCTCGTAACCCCGGCGATCTCGACGGTAGCGATCTTTACGTTTTTGTCGTGCTGGAATGAACTGATGTTTGCAGTAACGTTTATTAACAACACAGCTTATCAGACGCTGACGGTAGGTATGATGTCCATGGTCGGAACGTACATTACGCAGTGGGGCATTATTGGTGCAGGGTTAATGATTACGACAGTGCCAACGGTGGTGATCTATCTGCTGCTGAACAAACAGGTGCAGAAGAGCATGATTGCGGGTGCAATCAAAGGTTAAAGAGGGAATCGAAAAAATCTGGGGTTATCAGCGATTGGAGTTTCATTCTGTCATTCGAGAGCCTGTGTAAACATAACAAGTTGAACGTATATGGACTAGACCACAGCTTACAATCATGGAATAATAAGGGAGAGTTGATCCGAGCAGTCAGAGAGGGGAATGTGGTTACATGATGGAACAGTTGGTCGAGCAGGTATCTGTGCAGGAAAAGGTTGTAGCTTTTACGTTTGATGATGGCCCGCATCCGGTATATACCTATCAAGTGCTGGAAATCTTCCGCCGCGCAGGTGGCCATGCGACATTTTTTATGATTGGCAAGGAGATGGAGGCTTACCCGGACATTGCAGCAGAGGTGCACCGTGAAGGACATGAGATTGCCAATCATACATATACCCATCCGAACCTGACCGAGCTCACGCTGGAAGAGGCTGATGAGGAGCTGCGGCAAGCCGAACGTCTTGTTCAGGAAGTCACGGGCAAGTCCGCCCGCAGTTTCCGGCCGCCTTTTTTTGGCGTGAATGAGGACATCCTAGCTCTGGCTGCGGAACGTGGATACCGCACCATTGGTGCGGTGAACGGCGATGCTCGGGATTGGGACAATCCCGGGGTTGAACACATTCTGGAGCATACCCGTTCCGTGGTGAAACCGGGTAGTGTGTTAATCTTCCATGATGGGTACGGAGATCGCTCCCAGACCGTAGAGGCCGTGCGTGTGCTGGTGGAAGAACTGACGGCTGAAGGATATCGAATGGTCACTGTGAGTGAGTTGTTAGAATTGGCTGAGTGATCAGCTAAGTTGTCTAAGCTTCCCAATGAAGTGGCATCATATAGCCAGACCCATCATTCTATAGAATGAGAGGGTCTTTTTGTTGTGCATAAGTCGATATGAATCCCGCACAAAAAAGGGGTTCAAACCTGTGCAGAATATCCTTCGTTCATTTTACTTTACTATAGAATCTACTCTATAATAGTAGGTTAAACTAGACTGTGACAGGAGGTCATTATGGATCTAATTAGAAACCAGTTAGAGGAACTGGGAATGAGTGAGCCGTACCTTGGGTATCTTTCCAATGTGATTATGATACTATTTATTGCGCTAATTTCGATGATTGCGAATTATATTGCTAAACGAATTGTAATTAAGATTGTGCATCGGATTGTGAGCCATAATCGGTTCAAATGGGGGCACATTGTCGTCGAGAAAAAGCTGTTCCAGAGACTATCGCACCTTGTCCCAGCGATTATCATCTATTACACCGCATATATTTTCCCGGGTTATCAGGCTCTAATTGAAAAAGCGGCAATGACCTACATGATTGTGGTCATGATTACAGTGCTGAATGCGCTACTGAATGTATTTGACGATATCTATCGGACCTATGAAGTATCCAAAATCCGCCCGATTAAGAGCTACATTCAGGTGGCGAAGATCATTCTGTTTATCATCGGTGGTATTATTGTGATCTCGAGTCTGGTTGGGCAGAATCCGTTAATTATCCTCAGTGGACTAGGGGCTTTGTCCGCAGTATTGATGCTGATCTTCAAAGATTCCATCCTGGGTCTGGTTGCCGGTGTACAGCTGTCATCGAATGATATGGTACGTGTAGGCGACTGGATCGAGATGCCGAAGTACAATGCTGATGGTGACGTAATTGATATTACCTTGAACACGGTGAAAGTGATGAATTTCGATAAGACGATCACCATGATTCCAAGTTATGCATTGATATCAGACTCGTTCCGGAACTGGCGAGGTATGCAGGTGTCTGGTGGCCGAAGAATTAAGCGAAGCATTTTTATTGATATTAGCAGTATCCGTTTTTGCGATGAAGAGATGGTGGCGGAGTTTGAGAAAATTCACTACCTGACCGATTATATCACTTCGAAATTAAAGGAAATCGAAGCCTATAACACAGAACATCAAGTGAATAGAGAAAGTAATGTGAATGGTCGGCAGCTCACCAATATTGGTGTGTTTCGTGAATATATCCATCAATATTTGAAAAATCATCCGAAGATCAATCAGAACATGACGATGATTGTGAGACAGCTTGCTCCGGAGGATCGCGGGTTACCTCTCGAAATCTATGCATTCAGCAATGACACCAATTGGAGTGTCTATGAGACTGTGCAAGCGGATATTTTTGACCATATCTTTTCGGTGGCATCGACATTCGGGTTGCGTGCCTTCCAGAATCCGACGGGTCACGATATTGTGCAGCTCAAGGAAAATAGAGAATATGTGCGTGAATATTAGTTTTGCATAGGGAAAAGCCCGCATGATGTAACAACTCCAGATGGGGAATCTGCTCTGTATGACGAGTTAAGATCCATGGATTTGATTCAAGCTGGTGCGGAGGGGTAGAATAACGAGAGAACCGATTCATATTATCTTGTCCAATCCTTGCATAGAAAGATCATATCACCTTTTACAAAGGAGAGTTACTGACATGAATCATATCCCCGAGTACACGTTGAATGACGGCTTGAAGGTGCCTGCTATTGGATTTGGTACGTACAGTTTGAAAGGAGAAGCGGGCGTTCAATCCATAATGTCTGCGTTTGATGTAGGATACCGCTTGATCGATACGGCGTACAATTATGAAAATGAAGCAACGGTTGGTCGAGCAATCAAACAAAGCTCTATTGCCAGAGAAGAGCTTTTGATTACTTCCAAGCTTCCGGGCAGATATCATGCCTATGACAAAGCGTTGGTCGCGATACAAGAGTCACTATACAGAGCTGACCTCGATTATTATGATCTGTACCTGATTCACTGGCCTAATCCGAAGAAGGATATGTATGTAGAGGCATGGCAAGCCTTGATTGAAGCTAAAAAACGCGGATATATCCGTTCCATCGGTGTCAGCAACTTCCTGCCGAAGCACAATGAACGGCTGATTCAAGAGACCGGCGTAGCGCCAAGTCTGAATCAGATTGAACTGCATCCATTCTTCGACCAAGCGAATCAGCGGGAGCAGGATGCGAAGCATGGTATTGTCAACGAGTCGTGGAGTCCCATTGGACGTGGCAATGACGCTTTGCAGGATATTTTGAAAGACGAGAATATTCTTCGCATTGCGGACAACCATGGGAAAACACCGACGCAGATCATTCTGCGCTGGCATATCCAGCTTGGTTCGATCCCGATTCCTAAGGCAGGTTCTTTAGAGCATCAGCAGGAGAACATTAATATTTTTGATTTCGATCTGAGTGCAGAAGAGATGCAGATGATTGCCTCGTTTAATCGTGCGGATGGACGATTGTGGAATCAAGATCCGAGCGAGTATGAGGAATTTTAATAGATTCTAGTTGAAAAAAAGAAGGGTTGCCTCCATGTCGAATGACAGGAAGCAACCCTTCTCTTTTTGTTGCTATTCATCTTACGATAACCATTTCTATGATTGCCGTTTTAGCTGTTTTTTACATTAGGGATGGATTAGTTGGATGCGCTCGGGATACGGAATGTCACAATCTCATAGGGCTTGATGTCAAAAGCAATGCGTGCATTCTCCATACGGTACTCTGCTTCGATATTTTCCAAGAGATCACATGCGAACCCTGTATCACCTGTTCCTTCAGGCAATTGCAGGGAAGCACGGCTGCGACGGCCATGGGCTTCATACACACGGATGATCATGTCATCGTTGTCCTCGGCTTTTTTCACAACCTCCAGCACGACATTCTCCTGATCTACGGAAGCCAGGGACCACATGTCCGGTAATGTGCCGGTCTGTGAACCTATTCCCAGGCCAACCAGCGGACGGTTGAGATCATAAGCCGCCTGAATAACACGTCCCTCACGGAAGTCACCTTGATGTGGAAAGAGCGAGTAGGTGAAGGCATGCTGCTCTTTGTCGGCATTTTCGTTCGGATAGGTCGCGCTCTTGATCAAGGACAGGCGCATCACAGAATTGTGAATGTCATATCCGTATTTGCAGTCATTCAGCAAGGCAGCACCGTAGCCACTCTCCGCCAGATCCGCCCACTTCTGACCACATACTTCGAATCGGGCCTGATCCCAGCTGGTATTGCGGTGTGTTGCACGTTCCACATTACCATACTGGATTTCATAGACGGCCTTTTCACTCCAAATATCGAGTGGGAAGGCTGCTTTCAGCAGCAAATGCTCCTGCTTCCAGTCTACGAAGGTACGGAAATCAATCCGCCGTGTATGTGCGTAGAACATAATTGTTTGCTCCACGACAGAGTCCAAGAATTGTCTTTTTACTTGAAGCACAGAACGTACAGGGCCGCTTTCGACCCATTCCATCGACTGTAAGTCATTGATTTCCCACATCTGCTGTTCATAATAATCATCAATATTCCATGCCTCATATTCCGCAGGACGATCTTCGAACACTTGAAGTACGTTGCCGCGCTCGCCAGATTGAAGCAGTTCACGCCCCTCCAGCTTGTCCCACACGGATATGAATTCAGCACTTTCATTCAGGCGAATATCATACCAAGGGGTCTCGATGGATTGCTGCTCGGATTGCCACTGGGCGACCGATACACCTATACTACTGTGTTCTGCCGCAACATCTGATATGATCCGGAACGTTTTATATCCTGCAGCAGGCACATTCTCTGCAAGGAACACAAGACCGCCTTCCGGCGTGTACTGACTTGGTACAGGGCGCTCTCCATCGTATACCGTTACTTTTCTCGCAAAAGAAGGCAGTTCCACCACATCTGTCCGTGCAAAGCCCGTGCTGTTAAAGACAACAATTCCTTCGCCAGCCGATGTAATCTGGCTCACAATGCTGTTCAAGGCGCTATCCTTCAGCTCGTCCGTGACACGAAGCACCTCTTCGTACTGCTCCTGCGAATCGACGTAAACTTGTTCAATGGAGCTGCCCGGCAGAATATCATGGAACTGGTTCAGCATCGTCAGCTTCCATGCGTGCTCCAATGCGTCTGTTGGATATACAGTCTTTGCATCCGCCTGACGTTGAATCATGGAGAACAGCTCGGCATCCGCCAGCGCAAATTCGCTGTGACGGTTGTACTTTTTGTTACGAGCCATGGATGTGTACGTACCGCGATGGTATTCCAGATACAGCTCGCCTGACCAGCGTGGAACGGAACGCACACCTGCTAGATTCTGCTCTAACTTTTCAAAAAACTCACGTACGAAAGTACGTTTCACCGTAGGTACGCCAGGAAGTCCTTTTTCAAGCCGTCTGCCATGTTCCAGCATCTCCTCCGTTGGTCCACCGCCGCCGTCTCCGAAGCCGAAGCATTGCAATACATCTGTGTTGATGTTTTTGTTCTGATATCGCTGCCATGTGCCTTTCACTTGTGAAGCGTTGAACCGTCCGTTGTATGTCGTTTCGAAACGGTGCTTACCGAATTCAGGGTGTTTGATATAGTCCTTCGCCGTAATAAAATGAGTTAGAACCTCCGAACCATCAATCCCTCTCCAGTACATCGTGTCGTTCGGAATCTGGTTGGTATCATTCCAAGCAATTTTCGTCGTCATAAAATAATCAATACCGCTCTTGCGCATAATCTGTGGCATCGCTGCACTATACCCGAATACATCGGGCAACCACAGTACACGGTTCTCAACGCCGAACTCTTCTTTGAAGAAACGCTTGCCATAGATAATCTGGCGGATCATGGATTCACCGGAGATCAGATTGCAATCGGCCTCCAGCCACATCGAACCTTCGGCTTCCCAGCGGCCTTCGGCCACTTTTTCTTTGATTTTTTCATACAAAGACGGGAAGTCGGCTTTCAGGTATGCATAGAGCTGAGGCTGAGAGGACATGAACGTGTACTCCGGGAATTTATCCATCAGATAGAGCACACTGGCGAAGCTACGAATGACTTTTTCCCGTGTCTGATCCAGCGTCCACAGCCAGGCCACGTCAATATGAGTATGACCGATACAATGAACGGTTGGGATGTGATTACTGTCAGGACGAGCCTCACCATAGATATGGTTTTGCAGATAGTCGCGTGCCTTCAGCACAGATGCGTGAAAAGCTTCGCTATTTTCCTGCCGTAAATCTAGCAGATTCACAGCTTCGTTCAGTTGTTCAATCAGCTTCAGGCGCTCGAGATCATCCTCTGGTAACAGGTCTGCCGCATCCAGTGCAGCCTTCAGGTCATAATACAAATTCGAAACAGGCTCATGATGCTCGGCAATATATACGTTTAGAAAGACATCGGCTGCGGACGTGCTGCAATAGGCGTACAGCGCCAGCTCGAACTCGTCGCCTTTGACAGCGGCAGGCGTCAGGTCGATCTCGGTATGATTCACATCCAGACCGCAGATCAGCTCTCCGTTCAGGAACGCCAGAAACTGCGGGTTATCATAATTCCAGATATCTGTCGCACCGGTAACGATAGCACATACGACCTTTTTTCCTTCCATATGATCAGGGATCTGAATGCGGGTCTTGAAGCAGCTGTGCACATCCTTACCGCCCCAGCCATCACCCTTACGGAACACATTCCACGAAGAAGGGTCTTCATGCACGAGATCCCACGTATGGTATCCGCTCTCTTTATGATAAAGCTCGGGTATATAGGTCTTAGACGTTAATCGTGCAGTCTCCAAGTGTTTCACAATCGTATGAATTCGAGTGGACAAAGAATTGATTTTCATATGTGTTTCCCACCTTGGTATGTAGTAAGTACAGGTTGTAAGGATTAATCGACAACAATCACAACAATAGAATTTCTAACTTTGAAAACGCTGACATTTTAACTTTATCATATCAAACCGGAAATGATCGAAACTACGTAATGTATGCTGAAAATGCCGTCTTTTTATTGCATTTCATGCTAAAATAAAGCTATGAATGAACAGGGAAGGAGCATGTCCATGACATCATCGGTTTTGTCATATGAGAAGGGATATGCGATCCATGTGAACCAGCCGGAGGATTCCCTTTTTTATTATCTGGATTACGATGAGCGTTCGCATGATCTCAATATGGAGTTTCAGCATTTTCACGATTTCTATGAAATTTGCATACTGCTGGATCGTACCGCTGCACATATTATTGAAGGCAGTTTATATGAGATTCAGCCTGATGATATTGTGCTGCTTCGGCCTGCTTTGCTTCATAAAACCCAATATCCGAAGGGCATGCCGCCCAAACGGTTAATGATCAATTTTGCTATGCCCCGCAGTGTGCCTGGACTTGAGAGCGGTTACAGCGAGCTATTTTCGATATTTCATGCTCCCGTTCCTATTTTTCGGTTCTCGGAAGAGCGGCGGAAGGAGATCCTTGCCCCCATTAATGACATTTTTGCGCTATCACAGCAGATGTCTCCCATTCAATCCGTGGCTATTCATCATAAATTTGTAGAATTCCTGTGTGGTATACATCGGTATTCAGCGGAGAATACCTATGTACGTGAAGAGACTGGATCCGTAATGTCCCGGCGGATGTATGCCGTTGCATCGTATATTCACAGCCACTATCAGCAGGAGCTGTCACTGGATGAAGTGTCCAGACGCTTTTATGTGAGTGCCCATCATCTGTCTCGCCAGTTCAACAAAGTGACGGGTTTCACCTTTACAGAGTATGTACAGATGACCCGAATCCGTAATGCGCAACAGTTACTGCTGCATACAAGTGAGAAAATTACAGATATCGCTTCCCAGTGTGGCTTCAGTAGCTTCTCGCAGTTTAATCGGATTTTCAACAAACAGAATGGGATGTCACCAAGTGCATATCGCCGCAGTAGACCAGTACAGGACGAACGCCAGATGGGGTTTACAAAGGAAAGGGTACAAGGCAACTTAAGGAGTACTTAAGCCTCTTGAGCATCCTGAGCAGGTTATGAGCGGCAGTCAGATAGAGTGTCTAAAGTATGAGGTAGGAGCGGAGTAAGCGGAAGCTAGTATAAAAATAAGGAAGAATCAGCGCCAAATTAGGGAGCTGATTCTTCATCATATAGGGAATTACATCATTTTCATTCATCGGTTAAATGGGTTAAAGCTTGTTCTAGGACGTTGTAGCAAGGGTTAGAATTCCATCATTCATTCGGTATACCTTATCGCAATAGGCAAGCATACGCTCATCATGGGTAACCATGATCGCTGCTTTTTGGCGTGATTTTACCTCTTGGGCCATGAGACTGACCACTTCATGTGCTCTTTTGGTATCCAGGCTGGCCGTGGGTTCATCCGCCAAGATCAGGTTGGGATCATTCATTAATGCACGAGCAATGGCCGTCCGCTGTTTTTCCCCGCCGGATAATTCATCCGGGAATTTTCTGAGCTTCTGTCCGAGCCCGAGCTCTTCCAGCAGTTTGGTAGCAAATTTCCGATCCTCTTTCTGAATGGTTCCAGACATTCTTTTGACGACGAGGAGCTGGTCGAGAACATGTAGATAAGGAACCAAATTGGATGATTGCATAATAAAGCCGATCTCTTTCAGTCGTATATTCGATAATTTTTTTTCCGTAAGCGTGGATATTACATTTCCATTCAGTCGGACTTCTCCTTCGGATGCTTTGAGCATGGCCCCCGCAATAGACAAAAATGTACTTTTACCCGACCCGGACGGACCAACAACAGCAACGAATTCTCCCGGCTCCACAGATAAGGACACCTGATCGAGTGCCTTTATCCGCTGACTTCCTTCACCGTAGTACATTGTGACTTCATTCATCTGCAGTCCTGTTGTCATTATTCAACCCTCCCGAGCGCTTTAAGTGGATCAATCTTAGTAATTTTTCGAACAGAGACCATTGAGCTTAACATCGCAATCACCAGCAAGATGATAGAATACGTCACGACTAGACTGGTTTCCAGCTTGAATGGCATGCCTTTAGGCATAATCGCAGCAGTTCCATAAGTCAGTAGGATCCCAACGATGATACTCGTCAGCGACAGTACAAACACTTGAGATACAATGGCTTTACTCAAAAACCGGTTACTAGCACCTATAGCTTTCATAATGCCGAATTGGTTGGTCTTTTGCATGGTGATGACATAAAAGAATACACCCAACACAAAGGCAGAGATCGCGAGAAGGAAGGCAAGCATCATCAGAATCGTACCGTTTTCTTCTTTGTATCCCGGCATACCTTGTACAGCTCCGGAGCGGGTAACGGTATCTGTACCGGACAGCTTGTTATTCATTTCAGCCGAATCAATATTTGCGCCTTGTAGCATAATGGCATTAACCGGTTCGGCTATTCCTTTATCGGAACCCGGAGCCGCAAAGGCAATCTTCCGCCATTGATCCATCGGTGTAAATACGGATGCAACGTGGTTATACGTCTCATTCTCTACAAATCCAACGATCGTTAAGGATTCTGTCGTACCATCGAGCTGAAAAGTATCCCCGAGCTTGAATCCCTCATCTTTCAGGGTCATATTCACTACGACACCCTTAGGGTTATCCGAAGACAGACCTTGACCTTCTACAATATTGGGCTCTAGAAAACTCCCTGGATTAATGCCTAGAATGGCTACATCGACCTTATCTTCATTCTTCGAACTTTTTCCCTTCATCGCTGTTGCCATGGTACTTCCCATAGGTGCAGCAGCTTCTACATTGGGCAGCTTTTCCGCCTCCGTCACACGTTGAGCAGATAGTAATGACTTACTCATGGAAGACTGTGAGCCTTCTTCGAAGATGACATAATCAGCTTTCATATTCTTGAAGGTGGCGGCAGCTAAGTTGGATAATCCATTACCGAGACCAGATAGAATAAATACAAGCCAAGCAATTAATACAAAAATAATGATAATCATTAGAAATTTCAGTTTGCTATGCATTAGTTCTTTTATAGCTAGAAACATGAATTCAACCCCTTTTTTATGACACTTGTGTCAAATTTGAAGTGTCGCGACACACGTTCTCAATTATTAAACAATATAAATGACACATGTGTCAAATTGAACCCAAGAAAAAACTCAGTTCTTGGCTCCGCCGATCCACGTTTGAAAAAGTAGTCTACCCCAGTCAGCCGTAGGAATATTCATCATGTTAGGTGTGTTAAATAAGTTGAAGAAGACACCAATAAGTACAGGTAAAGGGATATCTTGGCGCAGAGATTTATTCTGTTGAGCGCGCTCAAACAAACGTGATAATTGCATTTTGAGCGTCTGATGTGCATCCTCAATGAATTCAAGATCCCTCGCCGCTGCAGGAGAGTTGGACGTATTAATTTTATTCGCATCCCCCAGAAGCTGATGAAGTGCGGCTTCTTCCACATAGACCAGGAGTAAATCTTCCAGTGCTTTCATGGGATCAGACTCATCCACAGCGGATGCTTGTTCCAACACATCAGCGATAACTCGCTTCATGCAAGCAGCTACAATTTCTTCTTTGTTCGCGTAATACTGATATATGGTGCTTCGGGCTCCGGATAGATGCTGTGAAAGCAGCTTGAGGTGGAAACCGTCGTAACCATGCTCAAGGACCAATTTTTTGGTCATATCCAGCAGCTCTGTTTTCGTAAACGATTGCTTTCTTCCCATCGACAATCTCTTCTTTCATATGATTTAAAACCTGTCTTACAGGAATAGAAGGGTACTACTACCGATTTCATCATTGTAATTAGTTTAGCATAAGATTCTCCATTCCGAACATGGACCATGAAGCGGACATACTAATCCCGATGCTGTGCGCCCCATTCGCACATCTGTTCCAATACAGGCAAGAGCGTCTGTGCTTTTGGTGTCAGTGAATATTCCACCTTAGGGGGGATCTGTGGATACTCCTTACGCTCAACCAAGCCGTCTGCCTGCAGCTCCTTGAGCTGTGCGCTCAAAATCTTGTAAGTGATCGCTCCGATCTGCCGCTGCATTTCATTGAAACGAACAGGTTGTTTGGCAGCGAGCAGATACAGAATAATCATCTTCCATTTGCCACCGATGACTGACATGGTGTAACCAAAAGGTGAATCTTGAATAAGCATATTCTCGTCTTGAAAGTCGGAAATCCCCATGTTTACACTATCCTTTCAGATAGTACCTATCGTTATTGTGCGTACTATCCTAATCTTTGAGCTCAGTCTATACTAGCCTTAATTTAAAGTAAAGGGGCAAGGAATATGACGACTATTCAAACGTACAATCATCAATTGTGGGACCATGGGATCTCTCAAGGCTACTGCGTTAATAACACCCTATATATTTCTGGACAATTCTCTCACAACGCAGAAGGCCACTTTGTTGGAGAGGGTGACATTCAGGCGCAAGTGTCACAGACACTACAGAATCTGGATCATGTGTTAGCACAGTTTAACGTAACGAAGTCGAATCTTGCATATGTCGAAATATATTTGACCCAGGCACAAGAGCATGGTGGGATTGCCATCGAGATGTTTAAAGAATATGTTGGAGAGCATCGACCAGCGGGTAGTCTGATCGGGGTGAATTATCTGGCATTCCCGGAACAATGGGTAGAAATAAGTGCAGTTGCTCATGTGAATTAATGGAAATATAAAATTAATGGAATGGTGCTCAGCTCGCGTTTCATCCAATCTCCAATAGGGTAAATAAACACTTCTCCATATACAGATATCATGTGCTAAAGGAGTGGGGATGAATCGTACATAAAGTAGCACCTTACATACTTATGCTCGGCATCTGGACTGTCATGTTGGATGGACTGTGGATTGTAGAAACCTATGATTCCTATGGCAGTTATCCTGGAGCAGCATGGATTCTTTTGGCGATTGGACTAGGCTTGATGATACTCGCTTACTTCATGATTCAACTTAAACGGAAACGGGATACCCGTTCAAAAGATGAAGTACCCGGACCACAGGAGAAGAGGGAATCTGCTGCCCAGCAGTTCGTTAACCGGATGTGGAAGGAACGAGAGGCTGTTGGTGGCAAGATCATTCTGGTTCTGCTGATCATCCTTGCAATCATCGCTTTCTTTCATCTCAGTCTGGCTTTGCGTATGTTGCAGATTAGCATATTTGTTGGGATCATTACCTTCACGTTCTTCTATATTATGAATGATGAGCAGGGTGATCTGAAGGAGCAGGAAGAGGATCTGAGACCAGAGAGTCACTTTATGCAAACCTTCATGCGTTTGATTGATTACAGGCGACACCCTTTCAGTCTAGGGCTTCTCGTGTTTCTTATCCTTGTGCTGACATGCCTGATCTCGAAGGGATTGGGAGTAGATCTCAGTTTTGAGACGGGCGGTAATCCGCGCTATGTCATGAGTTTATCTACATCTGCTGTTTTGTTATCGGGTCTCACGTTCGCTTGTGGACTAATCTATACCAATCAACATGGTGACTTTTTAGGAATTCCCCAAAAGGAGCAGGGGGCATACAGGGTGTTTCAGATTCATTTTTTTGAAATCATTGTTTGCGGTGCCTCCTTCTTGATCTGGCTTGGCCTTATGATATTGAGCTGAGTTATAGGTAGACGCGTATTGGATATGTAACAGGAAAAAAGGAAAACTCGCTGTCAGAAGCGGGTTTTCTTTATTTTGTCTATAGTAGTTATAATCATATGACAATTCATTACATAATATAAACTTTTTAGAGTTAGTAGATCGTGTAAAATAAATTAGATGATGGAGAGTTATACGTCGTTTCAAAAGGGAAAGAAGCCACTGGACATATCACTATACCAAGTGTTCTGGGAGTTGAAGGAGATATGTTTTATTAAGGGGATTATGCTGTGATGTACAAGCATAATAAGAGTGAACAAGAGTTAGAAGAGTTAAGGGATCTTGTTTTTGTTCAACCCTCGGATCAACCTGTTTCTTTCGAGATAATCAACTTCGACACAATGGATGTATTCCTGCTGACTCCTGAATACACCGGATCAAGAGGGTTTAATTCGTATGTTTTTGGTGTGGATCAAAAAAGCGGAGAAGAATTTACGATTATGTTTAAAAAGGATGCAAGAGTTTGGGAAACCATCAATTATGAAAAAGTCAGTACTCCTGTGAATAAAAATGATAAGCTGGTTGTCACAACTAGAAACACCGAAGGCCAAGGGGATACTTTAACTGTAGAATACAGGTTCGATCGAGATAGTAAACAATTCATAGCAGAACAGTAAATGAATAAGAAGAAGGAGTGAAGAAGCATGCCCAATATTCATAGAGCTGCAGATCCCGATCACATTATTCAGTGCGTTGTGGAACGATTCCCGTGCAGAGTGCTCTGGAGCGAAGGCCGTCCATGTCTGGAGTACCAGCGGGAGGAAGATGTGGCAGTGATCACCGACTATGTTCGGACGACATACGGGGTGGAGCTGCTGGATGTCTTCTTTACAGCGGTAGAGAGTCTGCCGGAGGAGACAGAATGAATACCGGATCATCGACGGCGGATACGATTTACATAATACGAATACAGAACAAATAGCCGAGGAAAGTATAAAATGTATTGCAGAGCTAAAGATGAACTGATTATTAAATGTGAAACGTATGCCGTCTTATTCATGTATTATATTCATATGAACATACCCGAAGGAGGAACGAATGATGGGAATCTTATCGAGGTTTAGAGACGTGATGAAAGCGAATGTGAACCACATGCTTCGCCGGTCGGAGGACCCGGAGCAGACCGTGAATGAGTATATGCGCAGCCTGAGTAGTGATTTGGGACAGGTGAAGGCAGAGACAACTGCGGTGATGGCGGATGAAAATCGAGCGAAGCGGGCACTGGATGAGTGCCAGGCTGAGGTGAACAAGCTGCAACGTTATGCGGAGAAGTCAGCCGAGTCGGGTGATGTAGACAAAGCACGGAGCTTTTTGGAGAAAAAAGTGAAGCTGGCAGATAAACGGAATGAATTGCAAGCGGCTTATGATCGAGCTTCTGCCAAAGCAAAAATGATGAAACACATGAACGATAAACTCGTTGCAGATTTGGAGAAATTGGAAGCGAGACATGCTGAGCTGAAGGGCCGAATGGCGGATGCGAAGGCACAGCAGCAACTCAATGAACAGAATGCCTCCGCGAGCCGCGCTGAAACAGCGTTTAAAGCGATGGAGGATCGAGCCAATCAGGCACTGAACGAAGCGGAAGCACTTGCCGAGCTTCGCGCAGGTACGCAGGAGGACGATCTGGATGAACTGATTGCACAACTGGAGCGGGATATGAACGCCGATGCGGGTAATAGGGAGAGTGAGCACCCGACTCCTAGTGCGGATGAGGAACTGGCGGCCATTCAGGAGAAACTCGGGAAGTAATTTATCACATTGACACACAATTCAGACACGGAGGTGAGCAAATGCCGGTATTAGAGTACAAGTGCCCGAACTGCGGCAGTGGCATGATTTTTGACAGTGTATCCGGTGCATTATCCTGTCCCAGCTGCGGACGCGAGGACAACATCGAGCAACTCCCTGATCCCCTGAAGAAACAGGTGTTTACAGAGGGAGAAGTCAAAGAATATCACTGCAATAGCTGCGGAGCAGACATCGTAACCGAACCGGAGACAAGTGCAACGACATGCAGTTTCTGCGGTGCGGCAGTAGTGCTTAGTGATCGGCTTACGGGCAACCTGGCCCCGGCGATGGTCATTCCTTTTTCGATCAATAAAGAGCAAGCCAAGCAGGCATTCAAAAAGTGGTGTAGAAACGGCTTGCTGACACCGAGCGGCTTTATGACCGCAGATCGGATCCAGAGCATCACGGGTATTTATGTGCCGTTCTGGCTGTACGATTTACATAATCGAATAGAAGTTCATGCCCAAGGCACCAAGGTGAGATCTTACACGCAGGGTGATTACCGATATACAGAGACACAACATTTTGATATTTATCGTAAAATTCGGTTGGAATATGTGAATCTGC
Source organism: Paenibacillus sp. JJ-100 (assembly GCF_948329825.1). GTDB lineage: Bacteria > Bacillota > Bacilli > Paenibacillales > Paenibacillaceae > Paenibacillus. Next base: position 45,558 of record NZ_CAOJCM010000008.1, on the reverse strand, counting down.
CCATCGATGCTTCGGAAAAAATGAACGATGAACTAATGGATAAACTAGAGCCGTTTCCTTACAATGAGCTAAAATTATTTAAGACCCCGTATCTAGCCGGATATATAGCGGAAAAATACAGTTATACCGAAGATGAGCTCTTCCCACGAGCCAAGGATAAAACGAGATCCTATATCGATTCTTACATTGCCTCTACCGTGTCCGGATACACGAGCGTGAGCTACACGGATAAACAGATCGACACCACGCTCAAAAATGCAGACTATGTGCTTCTCCCGGTATGGATGGTCAACTATGACTTCAATCGTAAACAGTATACCTTCGCCATGAACGGACAGACGGGTAAAGTTGTCGGCAAGCCGCCGATCAGTAAGGCCAAAGTAGCCGGATGGTTCACAGGTGTATCGGCTGTTTCGCTATTATCGCTGAAGCTGGTGTCGTGGATGATGGGAGGTGGATTCCTGTGAGCAAAAAACGGCCTATAGCTGTGATGGCTGCGCTAATTGTACTCCTAGTAACGATGATTGCTCCGATCTTCCCTATACCATCGGCATCCGCAGCAGAGACCAAAAATCTCATCTTTGATGAGGCTAACCTGCTAAGTGAGCAGGATCGAACTGAATTGAATGCCCTGGCGAATAAGTATTCGGCAGAGCGCCAGACGGATTTAATTATTTATACTACTAACAATGAGGAGCAAAAGGAAGATGAGCTCCTGACTCAGGAATTCTACGATAACCGGGCACCGGGGTATGATAAACCTCATGGAAACACCGTTATGCTGACAATGGATATGTATCATCGTAAAGTGTATGCAGCGGGGTTTTACAAAGGTGAAGAGTACGTTGATAACAGCCGAACAGCCAAAATCACAGAAAAAATCGCTCCAGACTTGTCGGATGGCAATTATCGAATAGCTTTTGAAAAGTTTCTAAATCTCTCTTATGAATATCTGGATCTCAAGCCTGGGGTGAACCCGGATAATATTTTGTTTAAGACATGGTTTCAGCTTGCCGCATCTGTTGCCATTGGCGGTATTGTTGTTGGTGTCATGACGTATCGTTCGGGTGGACGTGTGACGGTGAACCGTGCTACCTATGAGGATTCGGAGAACTCGCATGTGATTGATCGTCAGGATCGATATATTCGTACAACGGTCACGAAGACCAAAATTGAGAAGAATAACAATAACGGCGGAGGTGGCGGTGGAGGCACTACCGCAGGCGGACATTCACATAGCGGTAGCAGTCGGTCGTTCTAAAAATGAAGGGATGGGATCGAACATGGGATTTTTCAGAAATCAGTTTTCTAACGTAGTGGAATGGGAAGAATTCAGAGATGATATGATCTTCTGGAAGTGGAGCAATCGGGAGATCAAGAAGGGCAGTAAGCTGATTATTCGAGCGGGGCAGGATGCGATTTTCCTTAATAACGGCAAGGTGGAAGGTATTTTTGAGGACGAAGGTACGTTTAATATCGATTCGGAGATCATTCCATTTCTGTCTACGCTGAAAGGCTTCAAGTTTGGATTCAACAGCGGCATGCGAGTAGAGGTATTGTTCGTAAATACAAAAGAGTTCACGGTACGCTGGGGCACGAAAAGTCCGGTATTAATTCCGACACCGCAGCTTCCGGGCGGCATGCCGATTCGGGCGAACGGAACGTTTAACTTCAAAGTGAGTGACTATGTGACCCTGATTGATAAAATTGCGGGCATCAAACAGAGCTATGTGGTCGAGGATGTCAAAATTCGCATCACATCTGTACTGGACCAGTTGCTGATGAAGTGGATCAGCCGTGAAGGTAAAGATATGTTTAATCTTCAGGCGAATGCTTCGGACATTGCACGCGGTATTCAAGAGGATCTGGATATGCAGATGATGGATATCGGGATTGGCATTACCGGGTTCCAGGTGATGAGCTTTAACTATCCGCAGGAGATTCAGGATATGATCACCAAAACCGCTTCCCACGAGATGATCGGTAACCTGCAGAAATACCAGCAGGTGAGCATGACCGACGGCATCTCCTCTGGTAAAGTACAGGGCGGCGGTGCAGCATCAGATATGGCAGGCATGATGATGGGCATGAACATGGCGAATGAAATGATGAAAAACATGAACCAGAATCAAAACCAGCAGAACAATCAAAACTCGAATGCTCAGAACCAAAACAACCAGAATCAAGGTCAACCGCAGAACAATAATTCGGGTGCGTCTCCGTCTTCTAACGGTGATGGCAAAAAGCCGAACTTCTGCCCGAACTGTGGCACCAAAAACGAAGGAGCTAACTTCTGTCCGAACTGTGGTCAAAAGCTGGCATAATGGAGTAGCAAGGGGTGAGACACCCTGGAATAGAAGAGTTAGCTTCGCAGTAAGACTTAATGTCTGTTGTGGAGCTGACTCTTTATATTTCTAATGACAATAGGCACAAAGAGTAAGAGAGGCGGAAAGAGGCTGTTCCTTTTTCACATTAGCAAACGGTTGACATCGTAACAAAAATCATTTATCTTTATATTAAGACATTTAAATTGAATCAAATTGACAGCAATACCAACTTCAGAATATACTCCAATAAATATCTTCAATCTATATACAGGAGGAGAGATCCAGATGATGATTCCAGCACTGACACGAATTAATGAGCTCGCGAGAAAAGCCAAAGCGGGTGGATTAACGGAGATGGAGAAAGCAGAACAGACTCGCCTTCGTCAGGAATATTTGAAGACTTTTCGAGGTTCGGTCAACGACATTTTGCTGAATTCGACCATCTACGATCCAAACGGCGATGACGTGACTCCGGATAAATTGAAAAAAGTGCAGGCTTCGAGACAGAATCCTTAGGGCGCCTTGCAGTAGACAGACCTTTTCGAACAGCAACTATGCAACGTCCCCAATTCGTTAAACAGAAAGCTCGTACTGGTGCCAGTTGCAGTTCAGATCTGGCACGAGTACAGCAGATCATATATCTTAATATAAAGATAATTTGAACATCACTCATGAGTATACAAGCCAAGGAGGCTATAATGATGAACATTCAAACAACGGGTATTCACCACATTACCGCTTTTGCAGGAGATCCACAGGCTAACGTTGACTTTTACGCTGGTGTACTGGGACTTCGACTGGTGAAAAAAACAATAAACTTCGATGCACCGGATGTATACCACCTGTACTTTGGAGATGAGCACGGCAGCCCGGGTACCATTATCACCTTCTTCCCGGCTGCTGGTTCACCACGAGGCCAGATTGGCGGCGGTCAAGTCGGGATCACTTCGTATGTCATTCCACCGGGTTCTATGGATTTCTGGCAGAACCGTCTGGAAGGTTTTAATATCGACGTGACCAGAACGAATCGCTTTGATGAAGAATTGCTGCAATTCCAAGACAGCGAAGGGTTACGCCTGGAATTGGTTGAACGGGAAGAGGGAGCAGCGAATACATGGGTGCAGGAAGGTATCCCGGCTGAACATGCGATCAAAGGTTTCGGCGGAGCAGTACTGTTCAGTGTGAACCCGCAGCGGACAATGGATGCATTACAGCGTATTCTCGGATTTGAAAAAGTGGGCCAAAATGAGGTTTATGCCCGTTTCCGGTCAATCGGAGATATCGGCAATATTGTGGATGTTCCGGTTAACCGTGTACCGCTGGGCATGGGCGGTGCAGGAACCGTGCACCATATCGCATGGCGCGCAGTCGATGATGTACAACATGCACAATGGAGTGAAGCCGTGCGCAATTATGGATATCAGCCGACTCCGGTGCGGGATCGTCAGTATTTTAACGCCATTTACTTTAGAGAAGCTGGTGGCATTCTGTTCGAAATTGCTACCGATCCTCCGGGTTTTGCAAAAGACGAACCGGTTGAAGCGCTTGGACAGAAACTGATGCTGCCAGAATGGTTTGAGCAGTACCGCACTCAGATTGAGGATAATCTGCAACCGATACAGGTAAGAACGCTTATGCCTGCAACAAAGGTTACCGAGTAAAGAAAAGTTCAAGAAGATCAGGGTATAGGACAAATATAAGAGTAGATGAAAAATATGATCTGCAAGAGCCACGGACAGCCTTTGTTCGTGGCTTTAATATTTATTATAAGAGCATAAATATTTCTCATATATTTTCCTACATGCAATCTGTTAATATGGGACTAAGTACAAGTAAATCTGCCATATCTATGAAGTTCGTTGCATGTTAGATGAGCTTAGCCCGGGAAGAGTGTTTCCCAGATATGGGGATGACAATCAGGAGGGAAATCATTGAGTACAAGTCTAATTGGTGTTCCGTTGGAAGGGTTTGCAGAGTTTAGCCGTACAGTAGCAGCGGAAGGTGCTGTTTTGCTTAGAAATGAAGGGGACATTCTTCCGCTTGGTCAATCCGAAAACGTTTCAGTTTTTGGCCGAATTCAAGTGAACTATTATCGCAGTGGCACAGGTTCAGGCGGTAGTGTTCATGTGGCGTACACAACGAATCTGCTGGATGGACTGTGCAGCAAAAAGAATATTAGTGTTAATGAAGAACTGGCCGCTGTGTATGAGCAGTGGATTGAGGAGAACCCGTTCGAGGACGGCGGAAAAGTATGGGCAGCCGAGCCGTGGAATCAGAAGGAAATGCCGCTCACGGACGAGCTGGTTGCAAAGGCCCGAAGCAAATCCAGCAAAGCGATCGTAGTCATTGGACGTACCGCAGGTGAGGATCAGGATAATGCAGATGCACCCGGAAGTTACCGACTGACCGATGATGAGAAGGCTATGTTGAAGCATGTTACGAACCATTTTGAACATACCATTGTTGTACTCAATGTCTCGAATATTATAGATATGAGCTGGCTGAACGAAACGGTTCTACATCCCATTCAAGGTGTGATCTACTCTTGGCACGGCGGCATGGAAGGCGGGAATGCCATTGCGGACGTACTCGTAGGAGAGGTGACACCAAGCGGTAAACTGACAGATACGATTGCATATTCTATCGAAGATTATCCGTCCACAAGCAATTATGGAAATGAGTTTAAGAACCTGTATCAGGAAGACATTTATGTGGGATATCGCTTTTTTGAAACGTTTCGACCTGAGAAAGTACAATATGAGTTCGGTTATGGTTTGTCTTACACCACCTTTGCGGTTCAAACCGAGGAAGCGCGCACCGTGACCGAAAACGGGGAGACATCTATCGAGGTTCGCGTGAAGGTAACCAACTCGGGTACGACTTATGCGGGTAAAGAAGTAGTTCAGGTGTATTACGAGGCACCGCAAGGAAAACTGGGGCAACCCGTGAAAGCGCTGGCCGCTTTTGGCAAAACAGGACTGCTACAGCCCGGTGAATCCGAACGGTTAACGATACGTTTCCCGGTTCATCGCATGGCTTCGTACGATGATGCAGGTGTGACGGGATATGCGTCCGCATACGTGCTTGAAGCCGGAACGTATCGCTTACATGTCGGTACCAGTGTGAAACAGGTAGAGCATGTTGGCATCGATGGCCAAGATGGCTATGTTGTGGACAGCATTCAATTGGTGGAACAATTGCAGGAAGCAATGGCGCCAACGGAAGATTTTACACGTATGAAACCGGGTACTCGCAGAGCAGACGGTACGTATGAGTTGACGTATGTAGATGTGCCTAAACGCAAAGTGTCCATCGCAGATCGCATCACACAGAACTTGCCGCAGACCCTGGAGCAGACGGGCAATCAGGGCTACAAGCTGAGCGATGTGAAGGCAGGTAAAGTCAGTCTGGAAGCTTTTGTAGCTCAACTGAGTGATCAGGATCTCGCAGCACTTGTGCGCGGGGAAGGTATGAGCAGTCCACTGGTTACTTCGGGAACCGCTTCAGCTTTTGGCGGTGTCAGTGACAGCCTCTTTAACTATGGCATTCCGGTGGCCTGTACGGCAGATGGCCCATCCGGTATCCGTATGGATAGCGGTGAGAAGGCGACACAAGTATCGATCGGAACACTGCTGGCAGCAACGTGGAATACGGATTTGGTAGAAGAACTGTATGTGATGGAAGGGCGCGAGCTGCTCCGTAATCAGGTGGATACCCTGCTCGGTCCTGGACTTAACATTCGCCGCAGTCCGCTGAACGGACGTAACTTCGAATATTTCTCGGAGGACCCGCTGATCTCGGGTGTATTTGCTGCAGCATGTACGAAAGGCATTATGAAAGGTGGCTCCAACGCCACATTGAAGCACTTTGCCTGCAACAATCAGGAGAAACACCGCAGCAAGGTCGATGCTGTTGTATCTGAACGCGCTCTGCGGGAGATATATCTGAAAGGGTTCGAGATTGCAGTGAAAGAGGGTGGCGCCAACTCTATCATGACCTCCTACAATCCGATTAATGGGCACTGGGCTGCATCCAATTATGATCTGAACACCACCATTCTGCGTGGAGAGTGGAACTTTGACGGTATTGTGATGACCGACTGGTGGGCCATTATGAACGATGTGGTAGAAGGCGGCGAAGCTGATCGTAAGTTCACGAACTGGATGATTCGGGCGCAGAATGATCTCTACATGGTTGTGCCGAACTATGGTGCAGAGATTAACGGCTGGGACGACAACACGATTGAATCACTGGAAAATGGAACATTGACCCGCGGCGAGCTGCAACGCTCTGCGATTAACATCTGCAAATTCATCATGAATGCGCCGGTATCCTCACGCAAACATGAGATTGTAGAGAACGTGGCTTCCTTCCAGGCGAATACATCCTTGTCTCCGGCAGATGTCCAAGTGCTGTCTGAGAGTGCACAGGTGAAACCTGCGGTAACTGAGCCTGTCTATATGAAAGTAGATAAAGCAGGCCAGTACCGGATCATTGTACAGATCATGTCGCCAGAGCCAGAACTCGCACAGAGTGCATGTAACGTGCTGCTCAATGATCAGATCGCTACGACGATTCAGACCAATGGTACCGAAGGCAAATGGATCAGACAAAAACTGGTGAAAGTGCAGCTCGAAGCAGGGCTATATGAACTCAAACTTGATTTTACCAAACCGGGTCTGCAGATCGATTGGATTGAATTCAAACAGATCTAAGCCAAGACAGGCAGAGTACGAAAACGTAAAGAAAGAACTCATAATCATAAATTAAAATACATTTAACATCTTAACGAGGGACACTGCATGCGGTGTCCTTTTGTTGTAACGGGAGAAATTGGCTGTTATGATCAAGTTAAGGGAAGGTGGAGAAACAGAATAATGGGCCAGGGGTGTGCTTAACGATGAAAAGATACAATTATTTAAGTCCGATTCTGCTGATAGTCGTTGCTTTGATTGTCCGAGGTCTTGTCACGAATCTGTGTATGGTGTTTGGATTGTCACAAGAGGTGTCCAGCAATATTGCGATGCTAGCCATGGTTATTGTGGCCTTGATTATGTTCAACCGTATGACCAAAGCGCGGCGCAATAAGTAGGTATACTCCGATTTTTGAGAGCGCTTTAATGAGTGTGATAATAAAGAGTGTGGAAGACGCGAACAGGTGACAAAGACGAAGTAGAGTTCATTTCTGCCTCGTCTTTTTTCGTTAAACCTCTGAATAACATGTTCTAAAGAGGCATGCGAAGGAACAAAGGGTACATCACAACTTATCTAATCTCATGGGAGGTTTAACATGAAATTAACGAATAAGATCGGTGTAATCGTAGACAGTTTTGGCGTAGGTGTGCGGGAAGGGCTCATGAAAGCCAAGGATGCAGGTGCAGAAGGGGTGCAGATCTACGCGGTGAAGGGAGAGATGGACCCGGAAAATCTATCTTCTGCAGCACGCCGAGAGCTCCGGAGTCATATCGATGGTCTGGGTCTTGAGATTTCGGCCTTGGTTGCCGATCTGGGCGGTCACGGGTTTCAGGTTAAGGCGGATAATGCATGGAAAGTGGAGAAGTCGAAGCGAATTGTTGATTTAGCTCTTGATCTAGGCACGAATATTGTGACCACACACATCGGCATCGTCCCACATGATTCTGCCTCGGAAGTGTATGAAACGCTGTACATGGCTTGCGAAGAGCTAGGGCAATACGCCAAAAGTGTGGGGGCTTACTTTGCTATCGAGACCGGTCCGGAAACGGCTGCTGAACTGAAACGTTTTCTGGATACACTTTCAACGAATGGAGTATCGGTCAACTTTGACCCGGCTAATATGGTCATGGTGACAGGGGATGATCCGGTGGAGGGCGTGAGACTGCTCAAGGATTATATTGTGCATACGCATGTGAAGGACGGTCTGCGTCTGAAAGAGGTAGATCCGCGAGACGTGTACGGTGCGGTGGGGTACGCTCCAATGGATCATGAGCAAATTGTTGACATGGTAGCCTCGGGTGCCTTTTTCCGTGAAGTGCCGCTAGGGGAGGGAGCTGTTGATTTTGATGCGTATTTTGCCGCCCTCCAAGAAATTGGGTATACCGGGTATTTGACGATTGAGCGTGAGGTAGGTCACCAACCAGAACAGGATATTCGCCAAGCCGTACAATTCATCCGACGATACCGATAGAGTGGAGCAGAGGAAGGTAGATCTGAGCAGGTATAGTTGTTGAATGATCTGAATCAACGAGGTAGAGCTATAAGGGGGTATAAGTTACGATAATCACAAGTATGTTATACTGAATGTACGCAGCCTGAAAGATAACTGGCTATGGATAGGAGAGATCATAAATCTATGCAGGTATTTGAGGACTGGAATCAGAAGGTGAAGAAGACGTTTAACGCTACGAATCCCGAGGTGGTACTGACGGTGACTGAGGCGGGAAGCATGCTGGGGTTGAGTAAGGACCAGATGAAGGTATACGTAGATAAAAATAAGCTTACCAAAGTACCTATTATGAGAAGTGTACATCGATACCTTTTGTTAAAAAGTGAAATTGATCGCATTGTTCAGGAACAATAAAATCAGGAAAAAGCACATAGCCTTATATGCCCAGGGTTGCCTAGGGTAATAACAGAATAGTAACGCTTATAGCCATTTGACCGACAGTACTCGGGAGAGTGGCTATTTTTTTGAATAGAGAGGGGAATGAGGATGCTTGGCAGGTTATCGTTAGGGTTGTATAAGCGTGTAAACTGGAAATGGGTTGTTGCTGCAACTATCGTTTTTGCTTGTTTTATCGCATTCATCCTGCCGTGGCAGTCGGAAAAGTCAAAGGAGGCGACGGGCGGTGGAGAATCACCGGATTCGTCGTTCCTATACTCCGCAGATGAGTTGTATCAGATGGCAGAACACTACGGAGAGGCTGGGCGGAGCGCCTATATTCAGGCCAGGTTTACGTTTGATATGATCTGGCCCCTGGCCTATCTGTTTCTGCTCGTCATTTTGATATCCATTCTGTATCGGGCACTTCCTGCTACAAGCCGCTGGCGCTGGATAAACCTGCTGCCCTTTCTCGGCTGGGGAATGGATATGCTGGAGAACGTGGGGGCATCCCTTGTCATGTTCCGTTATCCGGAGCAAACACCTGTTATCGCTGAATTAACGCCTGTATTTACGTTGTTGAAATGGTGTATGATCTATGCCAGTTTTGCCGCTCTTGTGCCAGGTCTACTAGTTATAGCCTTTCATTATTTTCGCAAACGTAAGGTGAACAAATAAACAGTGAATGGGAAAAGAAGATGTTGGGAAATATATCTCTGTAACAATGATCCGGTGGTAAAAATGGAAATTTGTTCTTGTCAAAAGGTGATCCATTGCTATATACTCATGTCGCAAGTGGCTTGGCCTATAATTATATGAAAACCAAGGAGATGGACAATCCATGGCAATTAGTTTGAACGTGTATCTTGTTACTAACGGTAACGGACGTGAAGCTGTTGAGTTTTACAAAGATGCTTTTGGTGCGGAAGTGCTTGCCATGCAAACTTTTGGAGAAGGCCCATCCAGCCCGGATCATCCGATTCCACCAGAAGCCAAAGACTGGATTATGCATGCTTCTCTGCAGATTGGCAGCTCGGTGCTGATGTTATCTGACATACTTCCAGGTATGCCACACACTGTGGGAGATCATATCACGGTGACGGTCAATACAGACACTGCGGAGGAAGCGAAGAACATTTTCAGTAAACTTGAAGTGGGCGGTAAAGTCATTATGCCGATGCAGGAAACGTTCTGGAGTCCGGCCTATGGTAATGTAACCGACAAGTTTGGTGTACAATTCCAGGTCAGTGCCACTCCTGCCAAGGGATAGGCATAGAAGGAATTAAACAACAGAGAATATTCATTCCCTCATTTGAATAAAAGATCGATATGTAGGAGCCTCTAACCGAGGCTCTTATATTTTTAAGGTGGTGTAGATTATGCTCGATGAATTAGAGATCAAGATCAAAGAAAGAATACAAGAAAGGTATAATATTCTAGAAGAGCTTTATTCGAATTGGTTTACCGAGAATACTTCCATCTTGGCACCTAAAAACGTATTCTATCAAACGGAACATATTGAAAAACATAGAGCGATATCATACTTACTTGATAAGGGATATATCATTGCTCAACCTGTAGATGGTGAAGATGAGATGGTTGCAGTTCATATTACTTCAGAGGGAATTGATACTTATGAGCAGGGATATCTGACAGGTGAAGCAAAAGGATTTCAAGTCGTTGCAGACATCAAGGATAAGAATTAGATATAAGTCCATTTCTCTATAATTAAGGCAATTCTCATAAGAGAGAATAGTTTTTGTCATGACAAAAAACCTCCGATTGCTACGAATTGCAGCATGGAGGTTTTTCGGTTTGCTTTTTTTGAAAATAAGGCTAGTCTTCCTTCTGGATTTTGGACGGGTTGTTGATCTTATAAGGCACAGGGTTGCGGGTCAGCTTTTTCTTAATGATTTTGGCTTCAAAGGTTAGCACATCGCCGACTTCCAGCTCCTGTTTCTTCATCGTTGCACTGTGGCTTGACCACGCTTCGCCTACCTCGATGACATCAGGCTCAGTGATCGTCACGGACTCATAAATGATAACTTCGTCATCATTGTCCGAGAAATGATTCGGTACCGTCGTAAATTCTTTGACGACTGCGCTCATCTTCACCTTGCCATCTGGCAGATCAATTTTGACGGCCTTTGTTTTCGGAGCTGCTTTGGTTTTGGGTTTGCTTCCCGAAGGCGCACCACTATCCTCTTTCTGAGGCCCGATATACTCTTCCACCAATCCATCGGGATCTCCCTTGAGCCCGGAGAAGGATTCTAGTCCATCCATGTCATCCTCCAGACTATACAACTCGGTTGGCGAGTCAGCCTTAACAGATGTTTCAGCAGAATCAGGTGCTTGTACAGTCTTAGATGTGCTGCCTGAAGATACCGGCTCATCTGCCTTTTTCGGTTCAGCCGCCGCTCCGCTTAAACCTCTGGTGCTGTAAGCAGAAGCCTGCATTTCTTTCAGATAGGATGGGTGAATGCAGTGTTTTTGCCCGTTATCCAGTTCGATGACAGCTGTCATGTGATCTACAAAGCCCAGAATGGTGCAGGGTAGGTTCAGCCCGTTTCCTTTATAATAGAACGTTTTGAGTTTGGTCGCTTTGGCCGAGATTAGACCCCATTCCTGACACTTGGCCATTAACTCTTGCTCGTTGTCCAGCGCATAATATTCCGGTGGTTCAATGGTAAAAGCGTATGTCATATTGAATTTCCGCCTTTCAGTTGCTCTTATGTTCATCGTTTCCAAATTAACATCAGTGTATCACAATATGTACCCGAAAGATGCAGATTCTGAAAGCTTGTATGCAGGGGCTGTGCTATAATTTGAACAAAATATTTAATAGAAATGTGATCGGGAAGTTTTCGTGGAGATGTCTTTCGTTTCATTTATATAGCTTTGAATGGCTGGTTACATACTTAGAGAAAGGATGACGTTTTGTGGAGAAGAAGGTAAACCATCAAGCACTTTGGCTCGCGGTGGGTGTGGCGCTTGGGGTTAGCTTGGGTACAGCTACGGGGCAGATTGGACTGGGCATCGCTTTTGGTGCTGCTCTTGGCGTGGTAATCGGTTCGGTGGTCAGCAGACGTACGGGAGCCGATTCGCATGAGATGTTAATCGAGCATGTGCGGGAACTGCATAAGCTGGGGGATTGGCAAGAAGTACTTCAACGTTCGCAGGAGCATCCGGTGCTGCTTTTGAAACATAGCACAACCTGTCCAGTAAGCGCACGAGCGTATCGGGAGTTTATGGCGTTTGTAGGCACCAATGCATCCGATCCAAAACAGGACATGGAATACTGTATGGTGAAGGTCATTGAGAATCGTTCGTTATCCCGGCGTATCGCGGAAGAAACCGAGGTACGTCATGAGTCACCGCAGGTACTGCTGCTGGATCAGGGACAGGTTATCATGCACACTTCACATGGACAGATTACCAAAAAAAGACTGACGCAGTGGGCACAGAATCCGTTTGGGTAGATATTAGTATAGAATAAGCCAAGTTACTTTAAAAATATAAGAAAAAATCATATCTTATCGTTACTATATCATTTAAAATAAAGGAAGCCTTTATAACTTCTGAATCGGAGTGATATATATGGAACAATATAAATTCAAGCCTCAGCATAGTCAGATGATTGTCAAAGCAATTATTGAAGGTTATAGGGAATATATTGAGCACCGTATAGATCGACGAGATCACATGGAGATTAGTTCAGCATTTGCTTGGACAAAGGGCAATTTTATAGAGAGTAAAATCGCTGAATATTGCAAAGAAGATAAGGGACAGGCATTTACACATAAAAAGTCCAAAGCAGGTCTAACCTGGGATTATCTTCAATTCACACATAAGGACTCCAAAGTTCTATTTTTGATTAAAAATGCGGCGTACTTTAATGAAAAATGTTTTTCTCGGGCAAAACTACCTATGGGCAATGATCGTAAAGGGGCAATGCGCACATACTTACATGATCTGTCCAAAATTAATGTGAATTTGGATTTCCCGACAGATCCACCCATGGATGAAGCAGATCAGACCGAGAAGGTGGTCCAACTTTCCTTGCCCATTCAAGTAAGCCAAGTTACACGTGTGAAAGAAGAAATTAAACAACTGTCCTCAACGTACAATGAATTTCACATCCTTACCTATGGTATTGATGATGCATATCAAATTTCCGAGGTGAAGCACTATTTGCCTAACCCACATGATAATATAGCCTATTTTATAGAAGATCTGTCTGATCTCATCTCGGGCGCTGAACTTAGTGAACAAGAACGTGAAGTTCTCGCACCTGACCTGGATGATATTCTTGATCCGGCAGCATATGATATTGAAATTTTGGAAGAAGAACGGCAGGGGTAACCGACCCGTAGTCTAATAAGGAGGGAACCGTGTGTTCATGGGTGAAAATCTGACCAACTTGCGCATCATGCATGGTTATTCGAGAAAAGAGCTTTCCGAAAAACTGGGTGTGACCGAGCAGGCGGTCTGGCAGTATGAAAATGCGTACACTTCCCCCAAAGTGCCTATCGTTAATGAATTAAAACGGATTTTCAGCGTCAAAAGCAAGTATTTTTATGAGAAGGACAAACTGGCTGAACGTAATAATGCAGCCAATATCAATGTAATGGACATTGCATATCGATCCAAAGTAATGAATGTGATATCCAAAACGCAAACCGAGGCAAAGCATGTGGAGTACCTGGATACCTTTGTAAACTATATTACGTCTCAGATTAGTCTTCCTACCTTGAAGATTATTCAGCTCAGGGAAGAAGCAATTCAATACATGAATCAATCACACGACGATCGCACAGCACAAATTCAACATATAGCAAAGCTTGCAAGACAGCGATTAAATCTGGAGAGATCGACCAATGAAAACCTGATGTTCTGGATTGAAAAAAGCGGAGTGTATGTCTTTGAAAAGGCGATTGGGGAAGGAATAGATGCATACAGTTTGTGGACGAGAGAGGATCGACCGTTCATTATTCTAGGCAACATTAAGCGGTCGGCTGTACGTAGGAATTTTGATATAGCTCATGAACTAGGCCATTTGTTACTTCACTACCGTCTGGAATTCGTGAATTTAGATCGGAAAGAACATAGAGAGATTGAGAATGAAGCCAATCTGTTTGCCGGTGCATTTTTATTGCCAGAAGAAGAGTTTACACAGGATATGCAGGCTATCTCCCAAATGACTAATCCGGATCATTATCTTGAGTTAAAAAATAAATGGAAAACATCGTTGCAAGTGTTAGGTTATCGTGCAGCCAATCTGGGATTGATGGATGCCAAAGCTCATCGTAATTTTTATGCAGCCATGCATCGAAGAGGATATCTGGAGAGAGAGCCGTTTGATCAGACGATTCCCTTGCAGACACCTATGCGGATTCGAACCATTATCGATCTTCTTGCAAATAAAGGACTTGTCGATATTCGATATATGATAGAGCAGGATTGGAAGGTGGAGACCTCCTTCTTTCACCATATGACCGGAATTAAGACGGAGTTCTTTAACAAGTATATGACGAGTAGTCCAACGGTAAAAGTTCATGATCTGAACGCTATACCCAATCGCAGCTTTAAAAATGGATAAGCTTCCTATTCATTTTATGATTTGAATTATCTAAAATAGACCCGGTTTTCTCAGCTTAACCCTGAGCGGGTCTTTTTTAACGTTTTTTTACACACCAAGACATTCCTTGACCCCTGGGAAGATCCAACTTGTCCAATCTATATCCAGACAGAACCGGGGAAGGATACCGTTTTTTGCTGCCTACTCAATGAAGTTACAAACATTATACAGTGTGGTTGAGTAGAGGGATGTATCCGTTTAGGGATATCAAACAAGGGAAGTATATGACTTTCTTGCAGTTTTATTAAAATAAAGTAGAAAGCACTGTTCCCTTCAGTTTTGAAAGGAACAGTGCTTGTTTTGTCTGTCTTGGTTTGTGTATCTCGGCTCGCCTTTCTTGGATTGTATATATCGATGTTTAGATTATGAGAATTTCGGCAGCCAGTCACCGTGAGCCTCAATCAAGTCGTCACACATGGCCACGATGTCGTCCATAGACAGTTCAGCAGCCGTATGCGGGTCAAGCATAGCCGCATGATAGATGTGCTCTTTTTTACCCGTCATCGCCGCTTCAATGGTCAGCAATTGGGTGTTGATGTTCGTGCGGTTCAGCGCTGCCAGCTGTGGTGGCAGGTCACCAATGTATGTGGGGCTAATGCCAGAACCATCAACTAGACAAGGCACTTCGACACAAGCTTCGCGTGGCAGGTTCGTGATGAGTCCGTTGTTCATGACATTACCGCCGATTTTATATGGACGATCTGTTTCCATCGCCTCGATGATATGCGAAGCATATTCCCGGCTGCGCGTATGCTGGATGTTTTCACTCGCAAACAACTTCTCCCGCATGTCCTTCCACTCTGCAATCTGGTTTACACAGCGGCGCGGATACTCGTCCAGCGGAATGTTGAAGCGCTCGATCAGCTCCGGGTAGTTCCGTTTGATGAAATACGGATGATACTCTGCGTTATGCTCGGAGGATTCAGTGACATAGTAACCGAAGCGATGCATCAGCTCGTAACGTACCATGTCGTCATGGGTTTCCTGCTGTTTCTGTCTCGCCAGGCGTTTGATCTCTGGATACAGATCAACGCCATCCTTTGTCACTTCCAGCAGCCATGCCATATGGTTGATCCCGGCAATTTTGGCAACGACACCTGTCTGGTCAATGCCCAGCGCATCGAACAGATGTGGTACACAGACCTGTACGCTATGACAAAGTCCAATTGTTTTGATCCCACCATGTACGTTCATCACGTTGGTGAGGACAGCCATCGGGTTCGTGTAATTCAGGAACCAGGCGTCCGGGCATACTTCCTGCATGTCCTTGGCGAAATCAAGCATTACCGGGATGGTACGCAGGTTACGGAAAATGCCGCCTATGCCGAGGGTATCAGCAATGGTTTGACGCAAGCCATATTTCTTAGGGATTTCAAAATCGGTGATCGTACACGGGTCATACCCGCCCACCTGGATGGCATTGATGACATATTTAGCTCCGCGAAGTGCTTCCTTGCGGTCATGGTATGTCTTGACGGAACAGCGGCTTCCCAGTGATTGCGCCAAGCTTGTTAACAAGCGCTCCGAGTCACTTAGACGTTCAGCATCGATATCGAATAAGGCGAGTTCAAAGTCCTGCAAGGCCTCCGTCATCATGACATCACCCAATACATTTTTCACAAACACGGTGCTGCCTGCACCAAGAAACGTAATTTTGTTCATCTCAAGTTCATCCTTTCCGAAAAAATGTTGTACCCCAACTATAGGCCGAATAGGTAAATATCACTATGGTTCAACCCCTTCCAAACATGGCATAATCCCATTTATGTTTCCGTTTTCATGAGGAATATGCGCTGTATACCTGTTATAATTTAATCTAATTACAAGTGAAAAAGCGTGAGACAAGTATAGAATGACTGGAGTGTTATAGCCGATAGGAGGGGGAGCATGAGTCGGAAAATTGAAATGAATGTGGTTGCTGCAGGTTGGACACAGATGGAGCTGGTGCTATTATTTTATGGATGGGAGGCGTGTGATCCTGCTCATTATTGGGGGCCGGGGGTACGTGATTCCTATATTGTGCATTACATTCATGAAGGCTATGGCACAGTGTATATGGGAGATCGGGAATATCGTCTGGGCCAGGGACAAGGATTTGTTATATTACCGGACACTGTTATTCATTATGAGGCAGATGAGCAGGAGCCTTGGACATATTCATGGTTTGGCTTCCGAGGTGTGCAGGCAAAAGCATTCATGCAGCGTGCACAGCTAAACCAGGAGCATCCTGTGTTCGAGGCTCACGATGCAGACATCATGGCAGAGTTATACGATGAGATGGTTCAAGCTGGATCGAGCTCACTTCCTGGAGGGGACGTCCTGCATCAAAGCTTGTTATATCGACTTATGGCAGCACTAATCGCATCTTCGCCGATGAAGGAAGAAGACAATCCGCTCCTTTCCACGAAAGAGACGTATATCCGGCAAGCGGTGCAGTTTATGGAGAATCGGTATAGTCAGCGTACTTCCATTCTGGATATCGCACAGGCTGTTGGGTTAGACAGAACGTATCTATCAGGGTTGTTCAAAGAGCGATATGGCAAGTCATTGCAAGCTTTTTTCCTGGAGTATCGCATGAATCGGGCAGCAGAGCTGCTGCGCAATCCGATGTTGTCTGTAAGTGAAGTAGCCCACTCTGTGGGGTATACGGATCCGCTACTTTTTTCCAAAATGTTCAAGCGTGTAACGGGAGTATCTCCCAAAGGTTCGAGAATACGTGACTAGCCGCATCCCCTTGTTGCTAGTACCAGAAGTCGATGTCCTCAGCGCTGTCCTTAAGAGAGTAGAAGGGTGAAATGCAGATGCAATAGGCTTCGTTGTTATGGCAGGGAGTCGATAGACGGAGTTCATTATGCAAAATTGTAAAAGAAAAGGGTTGTCTGGGGTGAATCCATTGCAAGAATGATCCCAGACAACCCTTTTAATATTCCCTCGTCCACACCGGATTTGGAGTAGTCTCGCTTTCAGGGCAATATTTTTTCTTAATCTTTAATTATTGATTCTTAGTTCCTGATTCATAATTCATCATTCTTAATGAGGTACTTGGGACTGAAAGTCATTTCGGCTGGACTGATCCGCATGATAAAAGACAATGTCCCCGTCCTTCAGCGGCCATCTTCTATTGTTGTTAATGAATGCAGGTGGGCGGTTGAAGCCTTCCAACTGCCACTGATTCATGAGTGGAGCATGGATATATTGCAAATGCGGTGTCTGTGTATTGCCGTTGCGTAGACTCTCGATATTAAAGTTAACGACGATGTATCCATTTTTCAAAAAGGTATCAGACTTTTCATCCAACTTGTTCTGTCTGGCAAGAGGTTCGAGGTCAGTTCCTTTGGGAACGGCGTATACATCCGCAGGTAGACTGTATTCCCCGTACCAATGCTGGATAGCTGCGTTAGCCCTGTCGACATTGACACTAGCCGGGATGTTGGTTTTAGGTCCAATCAATGTTCGAATCGGAGCCGTCAGAATCATCCAATCATACCGTCCGATCTCTGTTTTTTGGCGTGAAGTCTGATTGGCCATTTGTACCATATGTTCTGCTAAGGTGAGACGGTTACGTTCATTTGGTGAAAGTTCATACGTGTATTGATAACGTGCCGTATCACTTAACTCTATGCTAGGTACATTACGCAACCGTGAGTTGAGAACAACAAAACGCTTCTCTACATCCTGCGGTGAACCGATTCGGATCAGACGTTCCTGTCCCCGGTGGTAGTAGAGGTCAACTTCCTGACGGGAAGAGCCGTCGTTACTTATAAAGGAAAATGTAGGTGTTACTCGAATGCCGTCCTGTTTTCCAAACATATTACCTTTTGTCTTGAGATCGAATTTGAAATGGTAACCTGTCTTCACTGCAGCGTTTCGGAAGCCTTGATCCGGATGACTGCCAGGTCGAATCGGTAGCACGAATGGAGCAGAGTTCCCTCGGGGGTCACCATCAATGCTCTGTAGTCCGGTCCAGTAGCTGTGGCCTGTAGGCTCTGGGCTACCTGGATGTGTGCGGAATACTTTTTCCCAGTTATAGTCGGATACATCGGTCACATGAAAATCATATAGTCTGCCGATCACATCCACAGGTATTTTATCACTTGCAACGTGATGGGGTAGATTGGTATTCGCATCGGGTTGTTCTGTAAAGCTCGCAGGTGCATTCTCGGCGATGTTCCTAAACTCGATAGTATAATTCCCCTCGTCTACCCATACCGGCAGATAGAACGTTGTATCCAACTGGTTAACAGGAATGTTGACCCATGTGTTGCTCGGAATGAACTGCGTACGGTCGGCTGTATAGACATCAAACGAAAAAAGTACCTGTTTGATTCGGAAATATTTGGCATAGTCCCGGTTTCCGTAGCCGGGATGACTGGATGCATTCAAGTGTTGCCCGGTTGTAGGGATACGCACGATGAATGGACGTTCCAGAATGATCGCTGCACGAGTGGGATCGGGTACCGTTTTCTGATTATGCGGCTGGTCGTCTGACACCCAAGCGTAGTTTACAACAGGGGTATGCACAGTAACGGTGTTGATGTTATGGATAGGAAGAACTTTGTTGGCACCGCCGTTTACATTGCCAGGCAGCAGATCATAATAGATCTGGCCTGAGCTCTCCGTATTAGCTTTGTTAAGCAGGGAACTGCTAATCCTATGATTGGGTGTGTACAAAACATCCCGTCCGATCGTTGTTGGTGAAGGAATGTTGATGGGTGTAGGGCCATCCTTGGATGTTTCCGCATCATTCATGATTATTGTATTGTTAAACTTCACCAAGTCATTTTTTACGGTGCTTTGGGGTGTATTTGTTTCAGCAATCCTTTTTAATAACTCCGTATCGTCCGGTACATCTGGGGGTGAATCCAGACCACCTGTTAGTTTGTTTGGTGTATACGACAGGGAGGAGGTTTGTCCAGGTACAACATGACTTTCCACGGCAGTATCATTTCTCGATTCGAGTGTCGGTGGAACATAACCCGAAGGATTCATAGTAATCGTTTCACCAGGTAGAGCGTAATTTTTCATGGTTGCTTTGGCAATTTTATATACCTCAAGATTGCTAATGGTCCAATAGGAATAGTCTCTAGTAATCTGGAAACTGTACGGTCTTGGTACCGAATCATTCATCGGAATAGGTGTGCCATCCCGGCATCCTGTTTCATCACAGACCTCAGGCCCGGATACAGTCCATTCTCTATCATAGGAGACGGTGACATTACAATTATAAGTAACTTTCCCACTCATCTTTGTCCAGGCCTGCTTGAATAGATAATGGTCTGCAAAGGCATTAGTATAAAGAGATTCGGAAGTGGGAATTCCTTTTAACACATCGAATGTCTCATTATCTCTGTTATCTGACTTTATTACTCCTGTAGCGTTGGGATCGAGGTCACTGCTGTCCACGCGTGTACCTGGAGAGGGTGATCCAATCGTCGGAGCACAGCGAGCACTGCCGCTATCTCCACCACCGTTGTCATTCCCACCTCCGTTTCCCTGATCAACGCTGATGGTTGTTCGGGTCGTTAATTCAAATCCATCCTTTTCCCATAAAACAGTAATGTTGGTGCTTCCCCGACTAACTGCTTGTACCAACCCTGAATTACTTACCGTAGCCACCGAGGGGTTGGAGGACTCCCATGTGGTTGTCCCGCCGCTACCAGTGTTTACATTGGTTTCAGGACCAAAGTTGCCATCCCCTGTTTTGGTTTTAACGGTTGCCTGAAGCTGTTTCGTTTGATTTAAGCCGATTTGCCCTCCAGGAGTAAGGTTGATTTCTTTGGTTGTTTCGGCTTGACCTTTCCAATATAAGTCTGTTCTGAATATGTAATCTGCTGAAAATTTAGGGGGATGATATTCTCTGAATTCTGTTGGATTAATTACGCCTCCAATTTTCATAGTGAAAATAGCATTCATTCCGTTGAAAGAGTCTACAGAAACAAGTTTTGGCATATTTCTATTTGCATCATAATATTGAGTATCATCCATGTAATGTGGTTTTAATGAAACTTCTACTATTTCTGATTTCAAATGCGGTTCGTTATCTTTATCTAAGTATGCAGTAGGTTTATAAACCTCTTTATCGAGATCAAGATTTATGCATACCGTTGATGAAACGGGCAGGTTTTTTGAGGAATCATTATTTAATAGAATATTGTTGCATTCTCCATCTACTCTCCATTGCAAACTATCAACTTGGTAGATATAAATTCCGATATTGGTCTTAGCCACACCTTCAACAGGGATAACTTTCTTTTGTTGTTTTGAAGCGGTACTTGGGACCAAATATTTAGAAGGTATTTCAGGTTTGGAAGGACCGGGCCCACCGCCAGCTTGAATATAAGAGTATGGATAAATAACCATGCTGATGGATAGAAGTAGCAATATAATTCCCATTATCAAAGCTTTAAATTTCAATACAGTACCTCCTAACTATTCTACGAAACTAATACTATAGATTACTCCTTCCTTAGTTTGAAGAGTTAGAGCTCTAGCAGTAGTAGAGTTAGTGTGTAAAAGTCCGTCTGACCAAAAAACGGGATTATTTGCAGTAAATACTCCTCTAGCTTTTGTGAAATCTCCTATTTTAGGCACAGAATAGGACAAGAAATTCTCCGATTTCGGTGAGGTTAAGGGATCAAAAGTTGCTGAATTAAGTAGACCTCCAGCCTGAAGCTGACTCATAGAATCTGATTTAATATCAAGTGCAAATTCAACAAACGAGAATTGTCGGCCACTCTGAAGTTTCACGCCTTCATCAACAAAAACAGGATAATAAATACTGCGATTATTGTTAGGGACATTAGTATCTACAATTATCCAGTTTAAAATTTTTAAATCTGCATGATTTGTTTGGGTAACAATGTTTTTGTTCCTGACTAGTGAAAAGTCATCTGTTACCACATCCTCGTACTTCTGATTCCCTGATAAAAGGATCTTTCTCTCCGGTGTCTTTTTAAATGACTTGGAAACCACATTCAAATTGGTCCCCGTCAATCCAACCTGCCTCAGCTCATTCAACCCTTGGAGATCGGCAGGTTTTGTTTTGGCAAGAGACGCATAGCGAGCAATTAACACGGCGACTTCTGCCCGGGTTGTCGTGCGATTCACACCAAATGTCTTATCACTTGCAACGCTCATCAGTCCCGTCCCAAGGGCAACAGCGACAGCATTTTTTTGTGAGTCTGCCAGCTTGCCTGTAAAATATTCCTTCGCCGGAATTACAGTGTTGGTCACATCGGAGAGGGCCTGTCCATAGTCTGCATCGACTACACTCAATCCTTGTGTCAGCCAGTTAGCCATCTCACCCCGCTCAAGCGCAGCTTGGGCATTCAGTTTGCCCTTGTAGCTGGAAGGATGGATAAATCCTTTAGCTATGGCAGTAGAGACCCCATCTTTAGCCCACTCGGGTACATCTGTAAAATTATTCGCTTCTGCTCCCTTCAACTCGGGCTGGTTAGTTATGCGCGCCAGAATACTTGCCATTTCAGCTTTGGTCACCGGTGAGCCTGGTTTAAACGTTCCGTCTGCATATCCCTTGAAATATCCTTGCTCTACGGCTGAGTGAATAGCTGAAGAGGCCCAGTGAGATGCGGGTACATCTTTGAACGTGCTAGTGACTTGCGCAGCTTCTACGGAACGATTACCTCCCATGCCTACAAATCCTGTAAATCCCCCTACTAATAAAGCTAATGCCGCTACACTGGAAATCATCTGTTTTCTCATCAATCTGACTCCTCTCGATTTAAATAAGGTTGTTGCTTGTATGTACTGAATAGTTTCTAGATGCTAAATTTGTAATATTAATCTATATTCTACCATGTATACCTAGGCTATTGGTATGATTTATCAAAGCTCCCTCTTTTTGATTAATTATTTATTTGATTCTTTAGACCTGCATTTTATCCAAAAACGTAAAAAAAGGCCACAAATCCGAAGATTCGTAGCCTTATGCTTTAAGGTCCCAAGAATATCTAATTCATTATGAATTCCTCAATACATCAAGAATACTCCATTATCCAACATTTGAAAACCCCATCAATATCGAAACTGAAAATAAAGTCAGGCAATCGACGTGCCGTTCGGCAACGGATGATCTGGGGAGAGCAGGACGACATCACCTTCGCCAGGTATACCACCTAGTACAAGGACTTCAGAGACGAAACCGGCAATCCGTCGAGGTGGAAAGTTAACGACAGCAATGACCTGTTTACCAATCATCATGTCAGGTGTGTAACGATGGGTGAGTTCTGAGCACTGGAATTTTTGAAGCCAAGCGGCCCAAAATCAATTTTCATTTTGATGGCAGGAACACGGGCTTTCAGGAAAGATTCAGCCTCCACAACCGTACCAACACGAATGTCATGTCGCATAAATTCTTCAAAAGTAGCCACAAGATAAACTCCTTTCGGGTAGTACAACTTCGTATAGTATAAATTAATATTGCACTAGAACAAACAAAATCCAGATTACGCTGAATCGTAATCTGGATTCTTAAACACATCTCCTGTCAAATGGGCACTGTAGTGTGATGAGGTTATGATCTGTTCCAGTTTTCTCCTGAGAGATACTTCTCGGTAAGGATGGATAACATCTGAATACCTACTTCATTGTGCCCACCCTCTGGGATAATGATATCTGCATACTTTTTGGACGGTTCAATAAATGCATCATGCATCGGTTTTACCGTTTCGAGATACTGTTTATAGACGGACTGAATCGTGCGTCCACGTTCTTCCATGTCCCGCAAAACTCTGCGCAGAATGCGTACATCCGAATCGGTATCTACAAATACTTTGATATCCAGAAGAGTACGAAGATGCTCATCAATTAGCACATGTAACCCTTCTACAATGACGATGTGGTTTGGCGCAAGCTCAATTGTTTCGCCTGCAGCACGGTTATCTATGGTGAAGTCATATACGGGAGCATATGCGGCTTGGCCTTTTTTCAGCAGGGTAAGGTGCTCAATTAATAGATCATTGTCAAAAGCAAATGGGTGATCGTAATTCGTGAGCCGACGCTGTTCGGGTGTGAGGTGCGACTGATCTTTGTAATAGTTGTCTTGGGATATAAATGTAACTTTAGCTGATCCCAGACGTTCGATAACGGAGCGAGCTACCGTTGTTTTGCCGGAGCCGGTTCCTCCGGCGATACCTATAATGAGCATGGTTGTTCCATAAACCTCCCTAAAGTGGCAGCATGGTCAATCGATGAAAAATGCCAAAATATTTTATTTTTGACTCCGATCTGCATGTCTGTCTGCGAGTACACAATTCTTTTATTTTAGCATAGCTCACAGACTTTTTCATCTTAAGGAACGAACCATGTTTTGCCTTTCAGGAAGAGGCATGCTTATCCATCGGTTTCAGCTATGGAAGCAGAATTTTCATGTCCATCCCCTTAATAAATTGATGATCTTTGACGTCCTCAGCATAGTTATCATTTACCTCAAAAGGTTTTACAACCAGGTACTTCACATCCTTGGATGTTGTCGCATAGATGCTTTCCCATTTCAACCGGTTACCTTCATATACACCATCTCCGCTAAGTGCAGTTAGTTGCCGACCTTGATCATCATAGACAGCGAACCGGATATGACGTAGTTGTTCTTCTTCTTTGGTAGTTAACGTTTCTATCCCGTTTAATCCGATGGAGGTAGTTAACCGAGTCGTAATCGGTGTAACTTCGGCTTTTGAAACCGTGGCTGTATATAGATCATTATTCACGACCGTATCAAGCTGAATGTTGTGAGTGTTAGTTGTCGATTTGGTAAAAGGGACTGTCAGCTCAAACTCATGCTCCATACCTTGTAGTGTCAACTTAATCTTAGCTTCGAATTGATCCGGGATGGAACCCGTGTGATCGGTTGGAATGACCTGTTCAAAAAGCAGGGTGTCAGGCTCATTCGCGCCCGCTGAGCTGTAGAACAGACCGCCATCCAAGCGAGATCCGTTTACATCGAAGAACACATTCTCGACTCCATTGCTCAGCTTCACAATGTCTTTGCCATTGTCATACATGCCTTGATTCAGATTAGGTGCAGTGACATGAACAATAAATGCTGCGCGTGTACCGTCATAGACGGTTTCTAATACGTTGAATTCGACATCCTGATGAGCAAAGGAACGATTTACTGTCGTAGTCATTCCCTCGTTACCTGCTGTTCGTAGTCCCATATCCGCTTCAATGGAGCTGAACAGACTGCCAACGAGTGGAATACTGCGCAGGGAATTGGCCAGAGCTGGGGACACAAAACCGGATGCAAATACGGTTACGCCCAATGCACTAGCTGCTATGACCACTCCTGCAGTGCGGCGCAGTCCTCTACGAATACGTCGTGAACGCGGAGTCTGAACCTGTTCAACATTTAGTTCAACATGAGATTCCGGAAGGGACTCTAGAGTAGCATCGATTCGGTTACGTACTGTTTCGGACATGGCAGGTCGCTCTTTGGCCTGTTCTTTTAACTTCTGTTCGAGGTTAAATGGGTTTGACATGTAATTTTACCTCCCGAAATTTTATGAATTGCTGATACAGTTCCTTTCTTGCCCGATTTAGCCTCATCTTCACAGCACTTTCGGACAGGCCGATTGTATCGGCAATTTGACGCAGACTCATATCTTCAAAGTAATGCAGTACAATCACGATTCGCTTGGTTTCTTCCAGCTGATTGACTACTTCTCTTATGTCCACCTCATCATATGGACTGGATTGTGTCTGAAGTCCTGCGGGTACTTCTGCATAAGAAGTGGAGAGGGAACGGCGAGATAACAGGGTTTTACATTCATTGATAAGAATACGGAACAACCATGTTTTGAAATACCGGGGTTCCCGGAGGGTGTGCATGGATTTGTAGGCTTTTAGTATCGTTTCCTGGATGGCATCCGCGGCATCCTCTTCTTTACGGAGCATGGATATGGCTGTATTGTATAGGGAATTTTCGATGTCTCGAATCAGCCTGATGAAGGCCTCACGGTCTCCATGTATAGCCTGCCTGATGAGATCGGGTGAATCCATGGTCGACAGCTCCTTTCGTAACGGGTTTGGGTCGAGTTTTAAATACATCTCTTGAACTGTTTTACATAGATTAGACTGGGGGGAAGGGAATATGGTCACATTTAATTTTGTTGTATGTGGGAAATTAGTGTGTTTTACACTCGGTATGTTAGACGTATCAAAATAATGTGAGCCCCTCATGTCAGGAAATATGTGACGTAGGGGAAGGGGTGAAGGGATTTCCCTAGAAGCCAAGGGACATCAATAAAACAGCACGCACCTGTCAGATCATGACAGATACGTGCTGTTTGCTGTGTTCATCTATATAAAAGCTCATGGGGGAGCTGGGGGCAATAACGGGTATCGGTAAACAGTGCTCATTTATCTCAGAATTTAACGAAATGAAAGCTTACAAACCAAGAAGTTCCTTAACACTTTCAGCTACCGCTTTGCTGGATTGCGGGTTCTGTCCTGTAACCACACGACCATCTGTTGTCACATATGAAGTGTAGGCAGAACCTTTAACGTACTCAGATGCGCGCTCACGCAGAGCATCTTCCAATAGGAAAGGAACATATTTGGTTTGCTGAGCCATCTCTTCTTCCTCATTGGTGAAGCCAGACACTTTCTTATCATTAATTAGAAGCAATCCGTTGGACAGCTTCACATTCAACAGGGCTGTAACTCCGTGGCATACGCCGGAAACAACGCCACCTTTTTCATAAATATCACGGGACAGCGCTTGAAGTTCAGCATTATCCGGGAAGTCCCACATCGTACCGTGCCCACCTGTGAAATAGATCGCATCATAGTCGCTTGCGCTGACTTCACTCGGTTTCAACGTGTTTTTCAGTTTGTTCATGAAGGATTCGTTTTCGAAATAAGCTTTCGTGCTAGCATCCAGAGAGTCACCCAGACTTTTCGGATCAATCGGTATTTTTCCGCCGTTAGGGCTAACCAGATCAATCTGTACATTCTCATTATGGTCGAACTCTTCAATGAAGTGAGTCGCCTCACTCAGCCACAAGCCTGTAGGCTCATCCTTGGTTGCGTATTTATCGACATTGGTCAAGACAACTAATATTTTCTTCATGTTAAAACCTCCTGTACTAACCGCAATTTAAATTGTGTAAAATATAATTGTTAAAAACTTATTGTAGACAATATATCATACTCATCGTTCGAAGTAAACTAAATCAATGAAATTTGTATAGTTTGTGTATTCTATCTATATTGTCCAAGATGATATACTCTTTATATTGTCCAATTTGGAATTTTTGAAGCAACATGAAGGAGGTGTCCCCTTGAAGCGGTTGGAAAACTCACATAAACTACTGACCAAGATTATTCCGGTACTGCGTAAGAAGTCGATTAGTTCCCTGCGTATGGATGACATCGCTAAACATATGGATATTAGCAAGGCTACCCTGTATAAATATTTCTCATCGAAGGAGGAGATTATCCAGGAAGTTCTGAGTGTGTATATCGAAGAGATTCATGATTCCCGGGCTACAATCGAGGATGATACGATTTCGTATGAGCGCAGATTTCAGATCACCTTTGAACATGCCATGACCCATGTGTTATATCTACCCGAGTTTTTCTGGAGCGAGGTGAAGAAGCTATACCCGGCATTATACGAGGGGTTTGCTTCAGCTCTGCAACATCATAGCGAACAGTTATGTTCCTTTTTTGAAAAAGGAATGGCAGAAGGCATCTTTAATCGGATTAATTCGGTGCTCTACATGATTCAGGATGAAGCAGTGATTCGCAGAATTGCGGAGCCATCGTTCTCCATCACCTATGATATGACGATCCGTCAGGCATTGTTTGACTTGTACATGATGAAGAAACATCAATTGCTCCACCCATCACGGATCGAAACCCTTGAGGATCAGCCAGTAAAAGCATACATTAACGAACTGATCCAGCAGCTATCACGCACGATGTAAGGATAGAAGCCAGTTGGTTAGACTCCGAGTTCACTCGGAATGCCTATTTATCTGGTAACATCCATCCTAGAACTAGAATCTAAACCTGAGGAGATCTTTCTCTTTTATCCGCGCATAATTCAAAAAGAGCGAAGCTGGAACTTACATTCCATAGCTTCGCTCTTTTTCATTCGTTTTAATTTAGCCAGACCAGTCTCTGCGCCGAGTGAATAGATCCTTCAGTTCATCGGTAGACAGTTCTGTAATCCAGTTCTCGGAGCTGGTGATGATGTTGTCGCTAAGCTGCTGTTTGCTCTCAAGCATCTCGTCAATCCGTTCTTCCAGTGTGCCGAGTGAGATAAATTTATGAACTTGCACATCCTTGGTCTGTCCCATGCGATAGGCCCTGTCTGTTGCTTGATTCTCAACGGCAGGGTTCCACCAGCGATCGAAGTGGAAGACGTGATTCGCCGCCGTCAGATTCAGCCCTACGCCACCTGCCTTAATCGATAAAATAAAGACCGAAGGCTGCTTGTCGGCAGGTAATGTACGAGACTGGAATTCCTCAATCATGCGATCCCGTGCTGTCTTCGACGTGCCCCCATGCAAGTAAAGTACGGGCTCTTGTAGTTCCTGACGCAACACTTGCTGCAACATCTGTCCCATACCGATATATTGCGTAAAAATAAGACAGCGCTCGCCCTCATCGCGTAGCTCTCGGACAAGTTCCATCAGCCGTTCCAGCTTGGCTGAGCGGCTAATCAGCATCGCCATGTCCTGCGGGCTGTACACATCATAGGGAGATGTTGCCGGGTCATCCGCAGGCAGTTCTTCAGGCAGCGTCTCCTTAGTGAGCAGCAGTGGATGATCACATAGCTGCTTCAATTGAGTTAACGCCGAGAGGATCGCGCCTTTGCGCTTGATGCCCTCCAGCTCTTTCATTTTATCCATCAGTGCTTGTACGGATTGGTCATACAATGCACTCTGTTCACCCGTAAGGTGAATATAGGTTTTCATTTCGTTTTTGTCCGGCAGGTCGAGCTGGATATTCGGGTCCTTTTTCTTGCGGCGCAGCATGAACGGTTTTACCAGCTGCTGTAGATCCTGCATGCGCTGTTCATCCTTATCCTTTTCGATCGCACTGATGAAGCGGGTCTGGAATGCACGAGCGCTGCCCAGATAACCCGGATTAATGAAATCATAGATGGACCAGAGCTCGGCTAGCCGATTCTCGATCGGTGTACCTGTGAGCGCAATTCGATGTTTGGCCGGGAAGCTGCGCACAGCCATAGACTGTTTGGTCTGGGCATTTTTAATATTTTGTGCTTCGTCCAGACAGATGGCGGACCAGGTGTACGCTTCCAGCAGCTCCTGATCTAGTGTTGCCGTGGCATAGGAGGTAATGATGATATCCGATTGCTCGGCCTGCTCCCGGAATGCCTCTCCGTTTAAACGGCGTGCGCCGTAATGAAGGCTCACACGAATGGAAGGGGCGAAGCGACTGATTTCCTTCTGCCAGTTACCCAGTACGGATGTTGGACAGATCAGAAGAGCAGGAGCTTGTCCCGGTAATCTTGGCTCATGTTCTTTGACGTGCAATAGATACGTAATGAACTGGATCGTTTTCCCGAGACCCATATCATCAGCAAGACAAGCACCTAAGCCAAATCTGCGTAGAAAACCGAGCCAAGCGAAGCCCTCCTTCTGGTAGGAACGTAGCTCTGCATGAAGTCCATCCGGAACAGGCAGGGAGGGAGCACCGCCTTGTCCACCTCCAAGCTGTGCGATGACCCGATTCAGATGTTCATTCAATTCGACCTCAAGCCGAATGCTCTCATTACTCTGAGACGGTGGAGTTTCCTCCTCAGCTTGTTGACCTTCTTTCCATTTCTGCTTGGCATATTCCCGCTGTTCATTGTGAAGCAGATGCAGGTGCAGAATATCCTGGAAAGAGAGTCCTTGCTCCCGATCTACGCCACCCATCGCTCTGCGAATCTGCTCAAGCAGGTCGGGGTCGAGCGGCACCCACTCACCGCGGAAGCGAACGAGTCGTTCGTTACGAGCGACAAGATCGGCGAATTCTTCTTCACTCAGATCGGTATCCCCAATAGCGATGCGCCAGTCAAAATGAATAATCGAGTCGAGTCCAAAGAAGGATTGGCCCCGCTCACTGCCTTCTTCCGGCTTCACCTTGGCACGCAGCTTCGGCTTTTTCTTCCGAGCAGCTTCCCACCAGCCCGGCAACAGCACTTGCCATCCGGCGGATAACAAGCGGCCGCTCTCTTGGGTTAGGAACTGCCAGGCTTGCTGATCATCCAGTGGATCGCTCAGGATATCTCGTCTGCCGCTGATGGAGCTACCCAGTCGCGGCAGTTGTGCCCGCAGCTGATCCAGCCAGCCAGCGGAGCGATCCAGAATAAATGGCGTCCAACCTTCGGGCCATTCACCCTCAAGTCTTCCGCGTGAATCCAACATGACGGGCACCAGAACAGCCGCATCCAGCTTGTTCTGCAATACCAGCCGCAGCCGCCATGAGGAGTCGTCTTCATCTGGCTCCTGCAATTGCAGCATCGGCCGGAATGGTGCTGCATCAGCCTTCCAGCCGATGGATACCAGCCACGATCTTGCATCAAGGCCTCCTGTTCGCGGCAGTACACCGCGCTCGGGGAAGAGCTGCGGGAACTCACGCCGCAGATCGGTAGCGGCTTCTTCGGAGCTATACCAGTGCTGGAACACAGCGGCAGAATAGGCTGCGCCAAGCCCTTCGACGAAACTTTCATCCGTCTGCTGGATCGCTTGGTGAAGTGCAGCCAGATCTTGCTTTTTCAGACCATCCAAGTCCCAGGTCCATTGCAGTTGCCCAGCACGATAAGCCTCGAAGCTGGGCACATATTTGCGCTGGTCTATGGACGAGGACAGTACTGGAGCAAGTCGAATGAGGTGCTCAGCTTGCTCGTCCCATATCCATTCAATGTGAATCAGAGTTTGCATCTTCGCAAAGAACGGGATGACCTCTTCCGCAGGTAGCACCACGAGCTCGACCTCTTCAATCTGTCTTATTTCCAGCTCTGTTCCATAGAAGGAAGGAGCATGCCAAGCGAACAGACGCTGCTTCAGCGACTGGCCTGATACAAAATGGTGTGTATTCAGAGCACCATAAAATAACGCATCGCCATATCCGGTCAAAGCAACGTGTACCTCAATCGTTTCCGTGTACGGGTGGATTAGACTCATGGAATCAGTTTACCTTTCCGAAGCTCTTCCTGCAGGGCGCGTAATCGGCTGTTGCGAACAGCCAGTGTAGTGATGAAATGCTCCCATAGCTCCTCTTGCTTCATTTTTTTATAAATTTTAGACAGTCGTTTCAGCAGCTTCACTGCGGATTTATAACCATCTCTGTTTTTATGTCCAATATATCGCTCTACCGCCTGATGATAGAAGGGTAGCAGCAATTCAGGCTCATCCTTCTCGATCGGTTGCAGGACGGCAACGCGAAATTCAAGAGGTTCAGTGCCTGTACTCAGCTGAAAATCAATCCATCTTCGCCACTGCCCTCGAGAATGCATGGCATCCTCATAGGCAGGGCGAGAGTGAGGAAGCATGCTCACAAGTGTGTCCCACATCCGGTGCTCAGCTTCTGGAACTTGCTGAATGGTCATATCCCACAACCGCATATAGTCTTGCAGCGGGGCATTGCGACGATTCGCTAGCAGAGGTCCAAGCTGTACCAGCCATTCGGCAAGACGTCTCCATTCAGCTGAATCCATTAATGTATGGAGGAAGTGCAGCAGATGTTCTGGAGGAATTCCATAAGCGGAGCTCCCATGGACAAGCTTCTCCCATGCAGATGAATCTTGTTCTAAGTGGTAGTACATCCAGCTTTGTGCTAGAACAAGTGGCAGGGGCAAAGAGACCTTGCGGGTGTTCTTCTCTGCGCCGGGTAATGCTCCCGCAGATGCAGTGTTTTCAGCTTCTATATCATTCAGAAGCGTGAGTTCAGAATGTAACATCTCCTGTTTTCCTTGAAGATGGGGCACCATCCAGTTCAGCCACAGCTTGGAATAGAGCGGCGTGAAGAACATCATGTTAGCCGTCTCGGATAACATCTCTGTCCGTAGATATGCCGCAGTTTCGTTCAGTCTCGCCCAGACTTGCTCAAGTGCCTCACTATTCAACCCGGACAAGTCCAGCGGTTGAAGCAGAAGGGATTCGAGTCCTTTCTGGAGAGCATCTACTGCCAGCTGGGCAGGATAACTTAGATACACGGGTGTATGTGTAATGGAGTTGCGCGCAGGCGGTATACAGTATCGCATGAGGTAGAGTTGGACGTGCAACTCAAACAGCTGTTCCATTGCGGCTGAAAGCTTGGGTTTGATGGCGTACAGTTCATCAGCGGCTTCCTGGATGTAAGCGGTCGTTGCGGTGCCTGTCCCCAGCCGTCTGAGACTGGCACGGAACAGCTCGTGCCAGTCCGGAATGCTCATTCCAGCGAGCGTCATTGCCCGTTCCTTGATTTCGCTGTATTGCTGGCCATTTGCTGAGTTGTTATCTTCGGGTGTGTTCTCTATGTCGGTAGCGCTGCTGAAGCTGTAACTTCTTCTGGAATCAGCACCCATGGGTTTACTGGTTTGTTTCAAGGCGGTGCTTGCGTGTGCATTCACAAGTGCAGGAACTGGACGTCCTTGATGCTCCGCATAATTCATTAGTACAGCGGCCATATGCTTGCATGGAGAGTTGACCGGACAGGTACAATGACTGGTGGATAAAGAATGCATGCGGAGTACCACTTCGTACGCTTCTGCTCCCTGGACCTCGGCCATAACGGACTGAGATTCAGTAAAGGTTAATGGTCCGACACGTTTCTGTTTATAATATTGGAATCCACGCATGATCGTCAGGTTATTAAAGAACTCTGCAACTTCACGAATCAATGTTTGCCACTGCGTGTCATCCATGATCCAATCATGGGGTATGTTCATTATTCCATCTCCTGGGGTAAACATGGGTTAACTAATCATGATACATCGGATATCATAACCTAGATGTTCAATGATTCTATCATATCAGTTATAGGCTTGCTCGTGCATGGCTTATCTGAATGACAAGAGCTCATTTCCGTGAGGAAGAAGGTAACACTATCCGAATGATGTTCTAGCAGACATGCAGAAACACTTCATATTGTGTATGCTATGCTTATCATACGAATTCTTTTCAGGAGCAATGCAAGCTCCGCAGCGGTAACACGAAGACTATATTTTACAACAGGAGAGAGCACATGAAAATTCTTACGCTAAACGTCCATGGCTGGGCAGAAGAAGATCAATTGAAGAAGATCAGTCAGTTGGCTCATTTTATCAATACACAGCAATTTGACATTATCTCCATGCAAGAAGTGAATCAGTCCATTCAAGAGACAGCGCTGTCTCCAGAAGAGCTTCAGACATATACAGCAACCCAGGCAGATGTGACGATCAAAAAAGATAACTACGCCCACGTCCTGCTACAGCAGTTGACCGAAACGTATTATTGGACCTGGATTCCAACCCATATCGGGTTTCGTATATATGATGAAGGGCTGGCGATCCTGAGCCGTACACCAATTCATCGTTCGTTCGGAGAATATGTGTCGCACATGCGGGATTATAGCAACTACCGTACACGCAAAATTGTAGGGATCGAGACTACCGTGCAAGGTAAATCTACTCCGACATGGTTCGTGAATGGACATTTTAACTGGTGGGATGATCAGCAGGAACCTTTCAAGGGGCAATGGGATTTGACGGAGAGTAAGCTTGCACCATATATGGATCAACCGCTGTATCTAATGGGCGATTTCAACAACGTTGCGGAGATTCGTGGAGAAGGCTACGATTACATGATGGAACATGGCTGGAACGATCTCTACGCTACTGCGAAGCAAAAAGACGATGGAGCTACCGTCGTTAAGGCAATTGCCGGATGGGCTGACAATGAACAGCCACTACGAATTGATTATATTTTTGCTAATCATGCTGTACAGGCTCAATCTTCTAAAGTCGTATTGAATGGCGTCCATGGACCCATTGTATCCGATCACTATGGTGTTGCAGTGGAGATCTGATCACACATCATATGAAGCCTCCGCTTCTTTTCCGAACAGGAAAATGAGAGCTGGAGGCTTCCTCGCTGTGATAGAGTATATTCTTATGTAATTCATGTTGTATTAGGTGTTGTCATTTCTATAACTTATGTAAAACCATGAATTTCTCATCTAAAGATTTCAGGCTCGCTTTAATTTTGACAATCTTATTCCAGAGCCAGCATCTGCTGTACAAACTTTTTCAGATTCGAACTAGTCTCGCTAAGTTGTTCAATACTTTGCATAAAATTAGTAACAAGTTTCGCTTGATCCGCCGTTGCTGTCGTTACCTGTCCAATCTCTTGTTCCATATGTTGCATGGAATCCTGTACACTGCCCAGTGAAGTTTCGATATCTGCTGCAGCCTGTTTCGTATGATCGGAGAGTTTGCGCACCTCGCTAGCGACTACACCGAATCCGGCCCCTTGTTCTCCAACACGTGCGGCTTCAATCATGGCATTTAAACCAAGAAGATTGGTCTGCTCTGAAACTTCGCGAATGACATTGGTAACTTTAGTGACATTAACAGAGTTCTCGGAAGCCTTTTGTGAATTTCGTAAAATTTTCTCTGAGGTCGCTGAGAGCTGTTCTGATTGGGCTGCGATTTGTTGAATGCTCCCAACAAGCGCATTAATTGTAGTTTCATTTTCATTGATGAGGGTTTCCAATTTCAGGTGGTGATCAAGTGCATAGTTGACCCCGAGGATGCCGACAACTTGTCCATTTTCTTTCACAGGGATGAGGATAGAGTCAAACGGTCTGCCCTGAAGATCACCAGGCATTCGTACAATCGTGCGTGAATCATGATTAGTTAGCATTTTGAAATGCTTATAATCATCATGCAATTCATCGCCTACTTTTACACCAATATCCAGACTTTCAGCTTCGGAAAAATATAATACCTTCTCATGATCATTAATGGATATGGAGATATCATCACGGAACATTTGACGTACAAAAGGCATGGCATTGACGAGAGATTCAAGAGTATTCAATGTTGATCTGTCCTTTCGGAATAAGAAGTGGATGTTCTCGAACTACTGATATATATCGGTAATAGCTAAATTGGTTTAAACCCCTTATGGAATAAAATAGAGTGTGTTTTTTGAAAAAAGTAGTAAATTCAGAAATGTTGTAAGCGTAAACAAAAATCTGTAGCCACCATGAGAAGTGTCAGTTATACTAGGGTTAATCAACGGTTGTATTGGAAAAAGAAGCGATTGCTTCTGAAGTCAAGGGGTAACCCTAAGGAGGTTAAGCGCTATATCTTCAAGCAAATAGCAGAATAACGTCCTAATTATTTGAACATCAGCTTCTATATGATAGGAAGACATACTCCAACATGAGAGGATTGTGGCATTCGATGACGACTTATTTCAGTGAACCCCAGAGTATGTATTATCGATTCGGAGAAGATCAGGAACAGGTACTGAAGGTACTTGCAGAGAGATATATTGGAGCGAATGCGCAGGCTGATTTCGTATACCGGGTATTTCAGCAGTCCGGGATCCTACAAAATGATGAAGGGTTGTATGATCTCAATTTGGGTGAACGCTTTCCTAATGCTCTCAAGGATCATATATCCTACGCCGCAGCGCTGATCTGGGGGGATGAGAATCGCAACCTGGATGTGCTTGTTCGCTGTTACGGACCGGTGCGTTTTTATTTCAACAATGAGCTGGTCTACCGCTCTACTGTAATAGATGAAATTACACCAGACGCTACTGTGAAAATGGGGATTGATATTGAACCTGGTTGGAACACCGTATGGTTGGAAATGAAAAATACACCAGCCGGTTTCGGCTGCCAGTTCGGTTCCGACGAAGGAAAAGTACGGATCATGAATGTGTTGGCTCCTTTTCAGGAGCGTTCAGGACAAGCGGGCTGGGTCTTCTCCGAGCCTGTTCCATCAGGGCAGATGCAGCCGAACTTGCTCGCAGGTCAAGAGGAGAGCGGACTGAAATGGCTGCCAGAAGTTCAATGGCCTGCCTCAGAGCAGAATACAGCTAATCTTGAACGAATCTATGGTCTACTCTGTGGCAGACATGCTTATGCCTGGACCCAACTGAACAATCGTGATGCATCTGGACACCCGGTTCGTTTATCGGGACAATCCTCTGGCCCGTTACAGATATGGCTTGGCGGC
The DNA here is from genome assembly GCF_948329825.1 of Paenibacillus sp. JJ-100. Classification (GTDB taxonomy): domain Bacteria; phylum Bacillota; class Bacilli; order Paenibacillales; family Paenibacillaceae; genus Paenibacillus. Next base: position 9,823 of record NZ_CAOJCM010000008.1, on the reverse strand, counting down.
AATTTTATTGCAGAAGTAAACGATGCGGGGCTGTTTGAAGTGGAGATATCAGCTGCATTTGGCCGACATGATCTTCTCATTCGTAGTGAATGTCAGGCTGACGCAGAATCGTGGGGATTTGATCTGAGTGCATCTATCGGAACAGAGCCCATACAGCTGGAGCTTCCGCAGCGGGTGCAGGGGGCCTTGGGTGAATGCTGGTTCTATGCAGGTCCTTTTGAATCAGGAGCTGATCCAGAATTGGCTGATTTGATGCGTATGGATCGCGTGTACCCGACAAGTCCAAGACAGACGAACACAGAGGGGAGCGGTACCTCTACGAGAGCCGAGCAGACATACTGGAGGCTGGATCGGCCAGATGCTTTTATCCGACCTTACTATGAAAATGCGATGTTGAGTAATAAATGGACAGTGGGCAGTGTAACGAACTATGGAAGATGGGACTATCCGCTTGGTGTTACCGTGTATGGACTACTGCAAGCAGGCCGGTATATGCAAAGGCCGGATATTACGCGATATGCGGCTGAACATGTGCAGTCATGCACCCAGATGTATGCTTATTCTCTATGGGATCGTGAACAGTATGGCTTCCCTGCAATTAATCAGCAGCTGATTATGCTGAAAATGCTGGACAACTGCGGTTCCTTTGGCTCAGCAATGCTGGAGGCTTATACCGAATGCAAGGACCCAACCATCCTTCCGATTGCTGATCGCATTGCTGATTTTATGCTTACCCGTTTAGAACGCCGAGCGGATGGGGCATTCTATCGTACTTGCGTGGGAGAGTATGCTGAGAACACGATGTGGGCAGATGATCTTTACATGAGTACACCGTTCCTCGTGCGTTATGCTCGTGTGACGGGCAATTCAGCAGCACTGGATGAGGCGGCAAAACAGTTTTCTCTATATCGCAAATATTTGTTTATGCCTGAGTACAAGATCATGTCCCATGTGTATGACTTCAAATACGAACAGGCCACACAGATTCCTTGGGGACGCGGCAATGGCTGGACTCTGTTCTCCTTGACGGAAGTCTTGGAGGCTCTGCCGGAGGAACATCCGGAGCGCCCGGCGCTTATCGCCTTTTTCAACGAATTATGTGAAGGATATGCTGCCCTGCAAAATGAGAGTGGACTCTGGCATCAGGTATTGAACAACCCACAGACATATCTAGAAGCCTCCTGTACAGCCATGTTTGCTTATGGTTTTGCGCGTGGAGTGCGCTTCGGCTGGTTTAAAGATCCTGCATTGTACATTACAGCGGCTCAGCGCGCTTGGAAGGGACTCGTATGTAACGCTATAGACCGTCAAGGCAATGTGCATGGCGTATGCAGCGGATCGAGATATGCATTCACGGCCGAATACTATGATCAGGATCTGCGTACCGTAACCAATGATAACCATGGAATTGGTATTATGATGCTGGCGGGGACAGAAGTTGCCAAGATGGAGAAATACCTATCGGAGTGTGCAGTGAGCTCCCCAATTGCGTTTGGTGCTTCAGGGCTGTAAAGAATGTGAAGAGGTAAGTAGTAATAAGAAATGATAGAAGTGATTAGAAGAGTATATTAGGAGCGCCATCTTGTCTGTAAGAATGAGCACTACCGGAAGGGTGGATTCCGGTGGTGTTTTTTCTACATAACCCCTTACTTTTTTGAAAGTATAGCTTACTTTTGTTTATGTCATGTCCAGAGACAGGCGATTACAATAATAATGTAAGCGATTTCATTCAAGCGTAAGGGGAGGAAATTTATTCATGATTATCACTAAGAAGTGGGTAACCCTGTTCTGCCTGTCCCTATTATTATTCGCTACAGCCTGTTCTGGAGGAACTTCGGGCACACCAGTATCTTCTGGTGACACGAGCGAAGGTAGTACCTCAGAAAAGATTGAACTACGCATGACCTGGTGGGGATCACAGACCAGACATGATCTGACCACCCAAGTGATTAAGCTTTTTGAAGAGAAGCATCCGGGTATCACGATTAAACCGGAATACTCCGGCTGGGATGGATATTTTGACAAGCTTACGACGCAGGTTGCCGGCTCGAACGCGCCAGATATTATTCAGATGGATTATGCGTTTCTGACGGACTTTGCACGGCGCGGCGCTCTGCTTGACCTGACACCCTATGCTGATCAAGAGCTGGGCATCAAAGATCACGACAAAAGCATGATTACAGCCGGATCAATCGACGATAAATTATATGCCATAACTCTTGGGGTGAACGCGCCAGGTGTCGTATACGATGCAACATTATTCCAGCAGCTGGGCATTGAAGAGCCGAAGGAAAGCTGGACGTGGGAGGACTTCTCGGCGATTGCAGCCCAAATTGCTGCGGCTAAAGGTGAGGGATTCTACGGCACGGCTGACATTTCCGGAGCTACGAACATGTTTGAGGTGTTTGTGCGTCAGTCTGGGAAAGGATTGTTTGAAGATGGCGTCATGACAGCAACAAGTGACCAATTGAAAGAGTGGTTTGAGATGTGGGCTGCACTGCGTGAGAACGGAGGGGCTACATCTGCGGAAGTGACAGCTTCCACAACGAATGCACTGGAGACCAGACCGATTTCTTTGGGTACAGCGGCCATGGATTTTGCGTGGTCCAATCAATTGCTTACGTTCCAACAGGTGAACAAAAATCAGGATCATAAGCTGGGCATTCAAGTGCTACCTCATGGCGTGAACGAACAACGGATCGGCGAGTATCTGAAACCAGGTCAGTTCATGTCCGGGTATTCCAAAACTAAACATCCCAAAGAAGTAGCCATGTTCATTGATTTCATGGTGAATGATCCGGAAGCAACAGCTATTCTTGGTTCGGAGCGCGGGGTGCCTGTCAATGCAAGCATTCGGGAGCAGTTGCAGCCGCAATTGTCTGAGGGAGAAAAAATCATTTTCCAATTCATCGATATCGTATCGAAGCATTCCAGTGAGATTAGCCCGCCATACCCGCAAGGATTCGCTGAAGTAGACACGAGTTTCAAAAGTGCAAGTGAGCAGATCGCTTTTGGCCAAGGCAGCATGACAGATATCATCCATCAGTTTATTGAAGGCGCCCAAGCAACGCTTGCATCCAGCCAGTAAAAAGACTAGAACGTGTAGCTAGAAACGAGTTTAACCCGTATCCATATCGATATCTATGTATGTAGATATAACTGGCAGAAACCGTTCCGAATAACTTCAAATACTGCGGGGAGGTTGCGAAAATGACGACATCACAGGTCAGTCAAGCCAGAATCGAGAAAGTAGCTGCCCGGCGTGTGAAACGTCGCTACGCCCATAATGGAGCCGCCCTTCTATTTCTCGCGCCCTGGCTTGTCGGATTATTGTTCCTGACCCTGGGTCCTATGCTTGCATCGTTATATATTTCCTTTACCGATTACAGTATCCTGGCCGCCCCGAATTGGGTCGGTCTGGATAACTACATCACCATGTTTACGTCGGACAAACTTTTTACGAAGTCACTTCAGGTGACGTTCACCTATGTTGCTGTATCCGTTCCGCTCAAATTGATCTTTGCCTTATTTGTCGCCATGTTGCTCAATAAAGGCATTCGCGGCCTGGGGATTTACCGCACAGTGTATTATATTCCAACATTGCTCGGAGGCAGTGTAGCGATCGCGATGTTGTGGCGCAAAATGCTTGGCGGTGACGGATTGCTTAACAGCGTACTGGCTATGGTAGGCATCAAAGCTCCGGACTGGGTGGCTAACCCGAAGTACGCATTATATTCGATTGTCCTGTTGTCCGTATGGCAGTTCGGGTCATCCATGATCATTTTTCTGGCAGGACTCAAACAGATTCCACCCGAGTATGATGAAGCTTCAGCCGTCGATGGTGCGGGTCCAATGCGAAGATTTTTTTACATCACATTGCCGATCCTGTCGCCAGTCATCTTCTTTAACCTGGTCATGCAGTTAATCACATCCTTTCAATCGTTCACACAGGCTTTCATTATCAGTAACGGGAGCGGAGGTCCGGTGAATTCAACCTTGATGTACTCTCTGTATCTGTACAAAAAAGGATTCTCCTTCTTCCAGATGGGATATGCTTCCGCGATGGCTTGGGTACTGGTCATTCTAATCGGCGTATTTACTTTGCTCGTATTCCGCAGCAGCAAGTTGTGGGTGCACTATGAGGATGGTGGAAAATCATGATTGGACAACGGAACTCTACAGCATGGATTGTCACGAAACATGTAATGATTTCAGTCATCGCCTTCATCATGCTCTATCCTGTTCTGTGGATGCTGGGCAGCTCGTTCAAACCAGGACATATGATTTTTACAGAGACGTGGTTCTGGCCGAAAGAGTGGAATTGGCAAAATTACATGACGGGCTGGTCCGGAATTCAGGGGAATGCCTTTTCCAAATTTCTGACGAACTCTGTTGTTCTATCGCTTGGAGCGGTGCTGGGGAATGTGATCTCCTGCTCGATGGCGGCCTATGCGTTCGCCCGACTGAATTTCCGCTTCAAATCCATCTGCTTCGGGTTGATGCTGATGACGATCATGCTGCCACATCACGTTACGCTAATCCCCCAATATATTCTTTTTAATCATCTAGAGTGGGTGAATACGTACCTGCCACTGGTTATACCAAAATGGCTCGCAACGGACGCGTTTTTTATCTTCCTGATGGTGCAGTTTTTCCGGGGATTGCCTCGGGAACTGGATGAAGCAGCGACTATTGATGGGTGTGGTCCAGTGAGAATCTATACCAAAATCATTATTCCGCTCGCTTTTCCAGCACTGGTAACGACGATGATTTTTACGTTCCTGTGGACATGGGATGATTTCTTCAGTCAATTGATCTACCTGAGCGACGTGAGCAAGTACACCGTTCCGCTGGGACTGCGCTTGTTCCTGGATTCCAGCTCGCAGTCTGATTGGGGTCCGATGTTTGCGATGTCTGTGCTATCCCTTGTGCCATGTTTTATCGTATTTATCGTGTGTCAAAAGTACTTCGTGGAAGGAATCGCGACCTCTGGGCTCAAAGGGTAATTCCATGACGAAACGAGTTGATTCCGTATGCGAAAAACAAGATGGTCTGCCTATATTCATCAAAAACTGCAACAAAGCAAGCTCTCCACATTGATGGTGACTTGCTTTATTGCGTTTAATCTATTGCTTGTCTCAATTATTGTCTGGCTGGCTTATCAATCTTTTTCCGCTGTTACATTTAACGAAATCAGTAAAGCTCGCCTCGCTCTCCTGAACGAGAGCACCAGAAGGGGATTTGATTTTATTACAGGAGTGACGGGCACGGCCTACAGCCTAGCAAGCAACAGGGAATTGTCCAACCTGCTAGAAACGACCAACACGGGCAGGCTGGCACAGATTCATCAGCGGAGAGAGGTTGCACGAATTCTGGATCATACCATGGTGGTGAGTGAAGGGATTACCTCGATTGAGCTGTACACGGATGCTTTTAACGGAGTGAGGGTTACGATGGCTGACCGTATTTTTCCCATAGATACGGTTGGGAGCGATTCGTGGTTTTCCGCGCTGGAGAAGGCAGATGCAGCCTGGGTTCCACTTCCCGAGAACGAGTCGGGGCAATCCCTGGTTGGATATGCGCAGCGGATCTATGACAGTCGGGGAGGAACGGTCGCTTATGTGCTCATTCGGTTGAGCCGGGCAGATATCATACGTAGATTTGCAGATGTACCGATGGTGCTGGATGGCAAAGTGCTGCTAGTCGATACCGCTGGCAATGTGGTGATGCAGATGGGGACAGCTGATCCAGCAGCAGAAGGTGTTATTCAGTTTGAACATACTGATGAGGCTGAATCCGCAGCGGAGCACAAACGAACAGATCGAGAGAGTCAGGAGATTCGAATGACTCCAGGCGATCAGCCAGATTCAGCAGGAATAGTTCGGAACCCTGGTGACCATGCAAATGTTTCTTCTTCTATTATAGATAGCGCATGGATTCAGGAGCATGTTCGCCCTGGACAAGATGGATTTGAAGTGGTATCCGGTGAACCGGGAGGAGCTCAGCTCGTATTGTACTCCAGACCTGCTATGCTTCAGTGGCGTCTTGTGCAGACCATTCCTGTTTATACTTTGTTATCCCCGGTGCGACAAGCAGGTTGGCAGATTCTCGGCATCGCTGTACTTGGACTGTTATGCTCGGCTGTGCTTGCGTATTTGTTTGTGCGGCAGATTATTCGACCTTTACGGCAATTGATCAAGCGGATGAGGCAGCTCGAAAAAGGAGACTTCGACACCCGTGTACGTCTTTCGTTTACAGAGGAATATGCCCATCTCGCTTATGGATTTAACCATATGGCCTCTCAGCTGACCATGCTAATGGAGCAGGTCAAGGATGAGAGCCGCGCGAAAAGGGAAGCCCAGACCAGCTTGCTCGAAGCTCAGATCAAACCCCATTTCCTATACAATACGCTCGATATGATCCACTGGCGTGCCCTCGATTATGAGGCCAAAGACATCAGTCGTATGATTGTACAGCTGAGCAAGCTGCTACGGATTGGACTAAGTGGGGGCAGATTGTTTATCCGTGTAAGGGATGAATTAGAGCATGCGCGTTGCTATGTTAGTATTCAATCTGAACGTCTGCCGTTTTCCATTCAGTATCAGGAGCGTATTGATCCACGGATACGAGGGTGTTATATTCCCAAGATCATTTTGCAGCCTTTTATTGAGAATGCCGTGATGCATGGACATCCAATAGAAGGAACTTTGCGCATTCAGGTATGTATGGAGGAAGCAGAGGGAGCTCTTTCTGACATCATGATACGAATCACGGATAATGGACAAGGCCTGCCGGAGCTTTGGAACATGGATGATGCGCGAGGGATCGGTGTCCGCAACGTGCATCAACGTATACAGCTATATTGCGGGCAAAGGTATGGTGTGCAGTTGAGCAATGGAAGTTCAGGCGGTGTAGAGGTGAAAATTACGCTGCCGCGTATTGAGACCGAAGAGCAACTAAATCTTTGGCTGGACGGTGAAAAAGGATGAAAACCATTATGCTTGTTGATGATGACCCGCATATTATTAAAGCGCTGACCGAGCATATCGATTGGCCCTCCTTGGGCCTGAGCATTGCTGGTACAGCGGCAAACGGGTTGGATGCACTGGAGCTGTTCCACCGCGTGCATCCCGATCTTGTTATGACCGATGTATACTTACCGGGCATGACCGGCCTTGAAGTGACGCAGGAGTTACGGCGTGACTATCCCCTCTTGCCGATTATCATCCTTAGTGGATATGACGAGTTCGAGAACGCGAGAGCGGCCATGCGCTGGGGCGTGAATCATTTTTTGCTAAAGCCGGCGGAGGTCGAGGAGATTGAGTCTGTGCTACAGGAGGTGCTGCTGGAACAAGATGTGCGTGAGCGGCACGAGCGACTGGAGCGGACGTATAAACAAGAAGTGGGAAGGGTGCTCCCTTATCTGCGTAAACAGTTTCTTCATGAGCTTCTGACCACGCGTTATCGCGCGGATGAATTATCCGAGGCTCGTATGGAGTATATCGGCTTTCGGATGTGTGCCAAGGTTCGTGTCGTAAGTTTGCAGTTAAATCGTCCAGGTTTTATGACACGAATGAAAGAGCGGGACTGGCAGCTTTTGCGTTATGGGGCGGCAGATATTATTCAGGAGACAGTGAAGGATTGGGCATCTCGTATGGTGGACTGTCAGGTGGAGGTAGTTGATTACTCGGATCAGGTCTTTGTGCTGCTGATGCTTGATGATCGGGATTGTTTGGAGGAATTGCAGACTCTGGTGGGTCAGATGGTGGAACAGATTTTTACGTACCTCAAGATTGAGGTGAGCGCCGGGATTGGTCGGTTGAAAAGTCATCCATGCGAGGTCATCGATTCGTATCTGGAGAGCAGGGAAGCGGTAGAGCGGGCAGAATTCCAAGGGGGTAGTCGATTATATCAATATGAAGAAACAGAGGAGATGGAGCGGAGTGTGACCGATTATTCTCTACTGCTTCATCAATGGAATGAGGTCTGGACAGATATGCGAGTCAGTCTCGCGGAAGAAGTATGGCTTCAAATATTCCATTTGCTGAAGGCAGAGAACTGTGCGAGCATTCAGGATGCGCAGGTGATCGCTGTCAGTTTATTTGATACAATGATGCACAGCTGGAAAAGGCAGCACCCTATGCTGACACCGCCGCTCGCGATGAGTGACTTTCTGCGTGAAATCCAATCGAAGTATGCTTTGCATGATCTGATCAGCTGGCTGGATCGTGTAATTCGAAGTTGGCTGGATCAGATTCGTAAGGAGGTAGGTGAGAAGAAGAGCAACAAGCTCATCGCTCAAGTGAAACAATATGTCGAGGAACATTACGCAGAGGAGATCAGTTTCGAAGCGATTGCGAAAAGTCTTTTTGTGCACCCCAAATATTTGAGCCAGTTGTTTAAAAGGGTGACCGGAGAGAATTTTGTCAGCTACCTGAATGGATACCGTGTCCAACGGGCTTTGGAGCTTTTGCAGTCGGGACACTATATGGTGTATGAAGTGAGCGAGATGACCGGGTTCCGCAATGCGACGTATTTTAGTCAGGTCTTCAAGATGTTAACGGGGAAAAGTCCCTCGGAAGTTGGTTAATTCTATTTTACTATGAAAGGCGTAATGGATCTGGATGATTATCAATGAACAGGATTATGAAATTAAAGGTATGCAGTATACCGTTCGTTCAGCTGTGGAAGAGGATGCCCGTTCTTTGAGTTCACTTCGTGTGCAGCTGGACGGGGAGACGGAAAATATGGATCGTGAAGCAGGAGAGGCTTATATTGATGCTGCTGGTTTCAAAGAGCTTATTCGGAAGGACTCGGAGGAGCGTAACAATCTGTTTCTAGTTGCCGTGGTAGCAGGTAATATTGTAGGTTATTGCAGGTGTGCAGGATCAGAGTTAAAACGATTTTCTCATCAGGTAGAGTTTGGAGTATGTGTTGCTCGCTCTTTCTGGGGATATAGCATAGGCAAAAACCTCTTAAAGTTGTCTTTACGGTGGGCCGATGGAAACGGGGTAGAGAAGGTAACCTTAAAGGTACTTGCAACGAACGAGCAAGCAATACGATTATACGAGTCAAATGGTTTTATAAGAGAAGGGGTCCTTAAGCGGGATCGACGTCATGCGGATGGAAAGTATTATGATACTGTCGTAATGGGCAGGTTTCGTTTATGAATGGCTCATGAGGAATAAGTATAGTTTATTTGGATTGCAGGATGCAGATCAGGTTCAGACTTGTTTATGAATAGAGGTACTTACAATGGACGAGAAGATGGGTGTGATGATCGAGGTAGGGAATGATTTTCTTATATCATAAGTGTTGGTCTACAGTCTCGGATGTCCATGGATCGTGATTGGTGTAGAGTTCGGTGTAGATTCAAATGATGTTGAGCCGGGATAATATCCTACTACGAAACGAATATGCGGGTATTCGAATTAGGCTTTACTATTTAAATTTAATGTATTGAATGGTACAAGATCATGATTTGAATAACTATTTGTTTGTGTGGGATATTTTACAAGTTGTCATCAAGTTGGGTATATGATATATTCTAATTCCAGCCAAGAAAACACGGTTTACATCGTGCGGCGAGCCAAGTGAAGAAACACAAGCTTCGAAAGAAACTTGAAAAAAAGAGCTTGCAAAGTTGGTTTGGAAGTGATATGATATAAAAGTTGCTGAGACGAACTGGTTTCGGTAGCAAAAGAAAAGTTTGATCTTTGAAAACTGAACAACGAGTGAGTAATGATCTTGCTTGCAAGATCAACAATGAGATTTTTAATCTCGTCAGATTCAAAATGAGCTAATCGCTCTTTTCAATACTTTA
>NZ_CAOJCM010000007.1 GCF_948329825.1 Paenibacillus sp. JJ-100 | reverse complement strand
TCCAATAAAGTATTGAAAAGAGCGATTAGCTCATTTTGAATCTGACGAGATTAAAAATCTCATTGTTGATCTTGCAAGCAAGATCAGTACTCACTCGTTGTTCAGTTTTCAAAGATCAAACACGATTTTGTTTCATCATTTTCGTCTCAACCAAGTTTCAGCAGCGACTTAAATAATGTAACATATTTCGTTTGTTTTCGTCAAGAACTTTTTTTTGATTCTTTTTCAGGCTCTCTTGTTCTTCACTTTTCCACAAATAAATTCGTATTTCACTCATTTGGGGAACGAAATATAATGTACCATATTCACTAGACAGGAGTCAACACCTATATCTAAATTATAAAACAAACAAAAAAAGGAAGGTCCCCCCTCCTTAATACACTTCATTTCACATATCTGAATCGGTTAAAATATTAAGCCTCAATCCAGTATCGGATTTCCCTTCCTTCCCCTTCGAGAGAAGGCCAACCGGCTGATTCTTTTACAATAGAACGAAACACAAGTTTACGAAGGACCAGTGGTAAGTCATTACGGACAAATCTTAGTTGAGGATGATTGACAAGCTCATTAACACTCCAAGGCTCTTTCCTACTCCTTATTACACGCAACAGAAGTTCAGAGCAATCTCCCATTTTCGACATGACCGAAAACTCACAAGCAAGCAAGACCAGTTCCACCCGCTGCTCCAGCGTCTCGGAACTTACGGTGAGCTCCTGGTAAAGCTTCCACAACGCACGATCTAATTGTTGTATGTGTGTCCAGACGGTATGATCAGGGTATATGCCCTGTTCAATGAGTACAATTCTTGCCCAACTGCCCAATGTTTCAAGTACATCATAGTAAGCATCCACTACATGCCCTTGCTGAATATGTCGCTTGGCCTCAACGTACATCCTCAAAAAACGGGTGAACTCATAGAACAGTTTTTGTTCACGCAACTCATTTCCGAATGAAGACAATTCTTTACGCAGATCACTAATCTGATTATCCTCTTCCCAGATGATCTCCCCATCAATCAGACATTGCATGAGATTATAATGCCCCCCAGTAACTGCAGTCATCTGCAGATCGAAGCGGCTAGCATAGATCATCTGATATCGGAGATCTCCGTATCTGTAATGTTCTACTTTCGATATAGCTTGTTCTGTGTTTTGCACGATCAGTATCAGCAAATCAAAATCCTGAATCAGGGAGCCGTGGAATCGCTCTCCCGGGTGGGAATAAGCGATAGCCCCAACTACCCCTGTCTCTTCCGACGGTTCAGACAAAAAAGCTAGGTTATTTAATTCCACGAGTCCCTCCATACTCTTTATACATTTCATGGCAGAATACTGCCAAGTCAGTTATAATGTAATTCTACATGAAGTACGACGTTTCCTTCTTTTTCGGGTCAGATACTACTCATACGATAGGAGCATTTTTATGATTTTTAAATCAGCAAAAATTAATGCTTTTCGCACTTGGGGATTACTGTTAACCATGTTAGGAATGGGCCTAATGGTACTCGGGACAGCCGGAATTGTGTTCTGGGGACATGCTGGAAAGATCATTGCTGCTGTTGGCCTCGTGATTGGACTTGTTGCCATGCTGGGCAGTCTAATCATTTATTTCTGGGCAGGCATGCTATCAACGAGTGCTGTTCAGGTCGATTGTCCGGAATGCGGCAAATTAACCAAAATGTTGGGGAAAACAGACCGCTGTATGTTTTGTCATACGATTCTTACTATGGATCCGAACAAAGCCAACACGACTAGTCCTCCTATGGATACAACTGCTCCACCCGCCACGCCGTCCAAATAACGGTGCTACCCACGTTACAATTAAACTCTCTGATCTTATGAATTCACTAACCAACCCTCAATCTAGCGACAGACCAAAAAAGGCCCGGTATCTCTACCGGACCTTTTTTTTGAATTAAGCAGTCTATAAGACTTGGATGATTTCAAAATCATTTTGAATAACCTGCTTGTTTTAACGTTTCCCACGCCGACGCGTTCGCAAAACTTCTGTTCCACGCAGCTACTCCACCAAGTTTCAGTGAAGATATAAGATCTACCCGTGCCTGCAGGGACAACTCATCTTCAATCCAGATTTTTTTAACTGCGCCGTCTTCTTTATACTCCACGTAATTTTGTCCGCTTGCTTGATCCAGAACAGGTTTGAGTTTTTTCTCTTTGATCAATTCCTGTACGGTATTCATACCTACCGCTTTGGAAGAAACTTTGATCTCCCCCTGTTCATTCGCTTCTTCAGTCCATATCCGGGTGTATAAAGGAACTGCCATGATCAGCTTGTCCGAAGGTACTTCATCTTCTTCAAGTATGCGGCGCACCGAAGTTTCGGTCCATGGAAGTGAAGCTACCGAGCCTGCTTTGGGACTAGCTGCCCAGTGTTCATCATATGCCATGACTACAATATAATCCGCGTATGCGCCTAAACCACGACGATCCAAAAACTTAGACCACATTTCGCTATTGGATTTTGGCGTAACATCCACGGATAACATCAGTCCGTGAATGCGAGCCATCGCCCTCATTTCGCGCACAAACTGTGTAACGTTTGCCCCATCATCCGTATAAACATTTTCAAAATCAATATTGATGCCATCCAGACGGAACGTTTTGGCGTAATCCAGCATCTGCTCGATGATATGTGTACGATTGGCATAGGTAGAGAGTGCTTCCTTCGTAATATCCGGATCAAAACTGTTATCCATCAACCCCCAGACTTCCATCCCAGAGCGATGAGCCCAGTTGACGTAGGAATGATCACCTTTACTTTTCACTGTCCCTTTGCCATCTGTAATATGGAACCATGTCGGGCTGACCACGTTGACTCCTGGCATCTTCCCAATTGAGCCTATGTCGGGTTGACGATTATAGACAGCTTCCCAGACTAGATTTACGGGCTTGTTTTTCCACTTTTTCTCCGCTGCAGTGAGTGTGAACTTTGGTGTGGCCAGCTTCTTTTTCTCACCCAAAACCATATACTCGTTATCTACATAACCAGCATAACCGTTATCCATCTGCACAAAACTCTGTTCTTCTCCCGTCTGCCACACACGCACTCTCGTGTCGTGCTGCATATCTGCGAGGATCGGCGATGACTTCTCCCCACGCTTGTATAGGGGTACTGTTGCATCTTCCTTAGATGATAAGGTATCAATTGCTGCATATTGTATCGTATCTCCACCCCGCATCAGGATAACTGCTCCCGTCGTGGAGTCTTCTTGCACCGTCAGACCGTATACTTCTTTCAGTGGTTGAAGAGGAATGTATGCTTCATTAGCCTTTACCTCCGGCTTCACTTTCAGGGGATAATCTTTATGATTCAGTTCTGCCTTCTTACTCCCCTCTTTCATATGCAGCACCCGCTGCGGAGAAGCAATAATGATGTCACCTGATTCAGGTTCGTAACGTATGCCGGGATCGATTGTTTCTTGCAATACCTTTACAGGCAATTTAAGCTGCGCCCCTGTTCCATAGGCTTCCTCTTCCATAAGAAGTCCATCTACAAATATAGGTTGATTCTTTCCCAACCAATCCGGTTCCTCATAAACCTTATTCAACCATACATTGGTAACAAGCCAATAGGCACCCCCAGCTACAAGACAGGCTGCGATCAGCCCTGGCCAAAATGAACGTCGTTTACGACGTGTATATTTACTTTTTCTACCCAAACGACTACCTCCGTTATATCCCTTGATGATCATATACATCTGCTAGAGTGAATGGTCAATCTACTTGCTGTCCGCTGCAAATGCCTTGTATAAATAAAAAACGTGAAGAACCCATACTGAATTCCACACGTTAGTATTGTAAATCATCTCTATTCATTCCTGCAACTCTTGCATACACCATATACTTCCAATCGATGACCATGTACTTCGAATCCCGTACTGGACTCTGCCTGGAGCTCTACACTCTTCAATGAAGGATAACTGAAATCTTCGATCTTCCCGCATCGGTCACATATGACATGATAATGATCTGTCACATTGGCATCAAAGCGGCTTGAATTATCTCCGTAGGTCAGCTCCCGGACCATTCCTGCTTCCAGAAACATTTTCAGATTGTTATATACTGTCGCCACGCTCATACTCGGGAATTGAGGTTCAAGCGCCCGGTAAATCTCATCGGCTGTCGGATGCCCCATCGATTCCATCAAATAGTTTAATATGGCATGACGTTGGGGTGTAATACGGACACCAGTCGTTTTGAGCTGCTCCAACGCATGTTGGACACGTGTTGCCATAATGCCCACCGCCTTACCTTTCATTCTCTGTTAAAAAAGTGATTCGATCACTCTGCACAGAGTGTTATTTGCTGACTGTACACAACAACAAAAGCTCTCTCACGTCATGTAACCTTGTCAGTGTACTTTTATTGTACGGCGATTGCAAGTTTATTGTCAACGCGGCGAAGCAGGAACTTCCGTGGAATCTTGTTGGGAATTCGTTTCGTCAGATTCGGTAGATGAGGCTTCGGGTACAGCCACTTCAGGATTACGCTGAACGGTCAAATCACTATTCCCTTCAATTTTGATCCTGTACTCTCCTTCTCCAAGCTGACCTTCTATCGTTTTGTTTTTTACGTTGAATGGAAGATCCGTTTGCAAATCACCGTAACTGCTGGAACCGATCAAACTATAATCACCGCGTTCAGGAATCATCACATTAATCGCACCAACCGCACTGTATACTTCCCAATCTCCCCCGACTTTGGTGGATACAATGCTAATGCTGCCATTAAGAGACTGAGCTTTCACCGCGAGATTGGCTCCGTCTAGCGTAATATTCCCGTTCCGCGTCTCGGCGATGAACTCACCCAAAGAATCCGTGATACTGACATTTCCCACTTGTGTAGTCAAATCCACATCCCCCGAGACCCCTCGTGCTTTCATATCTCCACGGTTACTATCCATATCCACATTGCCTATAGCATTTGCTACAATCACATCACCATTTAATGTTTTCCCCGATATATCTCCAACCGCATTCGTAATACGGATTCGCCCGTTTCCCGTCTCGGCAAGAATCGTACTGATGGCTTCAGGACGATTTAACAATATCGCGCCATTGGATGTACGAATATCCAGATTGAATCGGCGGTCATCCGGTACTGTAATCGTCATATTCATACGTGGCTGTGTTTTTTCGTTTTCACCATACGCTTTACCTGTTGCTTTGATATGAATGACCTTATCTCCTTCTGCCTCTACAAATGAAGCCGAAGCTACTGCCTTGGCCTGGACTTCAGATGTTTGATCTACCCAAACAACGGTTTTCACCTCAATATCATCGGTATCTCCGCGCTGCAGCGAAATATCACCGTTCACCCCTTCAACCACGATATCCGAAGTATTCATATGGACAGGAACTGTAATGATATCCTTCTCCTCCATATATCCAGCCGCCTGACTATAATCCATTGAAGCAGCGCCCAGATTAAGACTTACTCTGTTCCATAGATGCATGTAGTGATCTTGTTCCGTCAAAATAAACACAGAAGCCGCCAAAAGTAAAGAAGCCAGAATGCCTTTGGCGTCCGGTCTAAAACGTGTTCTTGGACGCTCATCCGCCTGAGTTGAACGATCTGTACTTGGCTTGCCTCCCCCGCGCATCAACAGGAACAATGCAATCCACTCCACGCCGAGAGCTACAAGTATAAATGGCCACCAATCCACCACTTCGTAAAGGTAGTCTGTACCCCACCGTTTATCCAAAATGAGAAGTACACCAACTGCCGTAATTAAGGCGGAAGCCGTATAACGTCCAACCCGGATTTTACGGTTCATTCTTTTCCCTCCTTGCATTTGTTTCTATGATTTCTTCCTGCGCAACATAACCCAGAACTCTCGTCCAAATAGTGTCAGGCCACCTACAACCAACAGAACAGCAAATGAATATCCGCCGTATATGGCGATAATTTCTTGAAACCAACGTGGTTTGCGAAAGAATAGCACCATCAGTGAACCTCCCACGATTAACAGAAGCCCAAATGAAATACCTCGCTCCCATACCATCATGCGCTCTCCTTCAGTACGTTCAACGGACTGCTTGTCCATATTGCTCTGAGTGACAACCCTCCGCCTACGCATCATAACCCAGTCAGCCGACTGCAACACATCATATACGTTATAAAAATAAATTACTGGAATACAGAAAGCCAGCAATATAAGTAGAGGCACATTGATCTGTATACCGATAGATGAGAAGTATAACAGAGCAGACAAATCAAGTAATACCAGCAGTATAAATGTCAATCCTCGCATATAAAGCCGCAAATAAATGTGTCCCAAACCTGGAATAACGGCACTCAGAAGAACCGCAATAAACTTGTGTGTTTTGTTTCTTACCTTCTTGGGATTGGTCGCCTTCCCCGCTCCTGCATTGTCTGTAAGACCTTTCTTCATAACGTACTCCTTTCGTTGGGAAATAAGCCGTAACTCATTATGCATTTGGTTAGATACTACCCTAAAGCTCCTAAAGAGTAACTGGAAGAAAATTGGATATAAAAAAACCTCCGCCATTTCTGTGCTCGGAGGGTTAAGACTTTCTTACTCGATCGATACTTTTGTCATGTGTTCCCATTCTCTTAATTTGGAGACAATCTCGATCGTTCTAAAATCATGTGGTACCTGAACGTGGAGTACAATCTCTATTTTTCTCTCGACGGATGCCACTTCTGCAAAAGCCAAATCCTGCTCATTCACTGTAATTTTGCGTATTCTAACCTTCTCCTGCTCCATAAATGACGATACTCTTTCTAACGTCCCAGGCTCAGACAACGTGTGAAGAGTAATCACATGCAGCTTGTTACCACGCAGATATCTCAGCTCTAATTTGTTAAACACCCAAAGATTCAAGAGTACGAGTACGGTGGAGACGATGGAGGCAAAAAAGAAACCAGCACCCGCGGCAAGACCTATAGCAGCAACAACCCAGATTGAAGCTGCAGTTGTAAGCCCTGTGATGGACTTTCCCGTAAAAAGTATCGTTCCCGCGCCCAAAAATCCGACGCCAGTAATCACAGCTGTGGCCAGACGTGCCGGGTCAATCCGTACATTTAATTCATGTGCAAAATCTTTAAAACCATAAATAGATAACATCATAATCAGTGATGCGCCAAGGCATACAAGAATATGCGTTCGAAGTCCAGCAGCATGATTAGATCGCTCACGTTCCAGACCAACAAGTCCACCTAGCAGCATAGCCAGCAATAAACGAAGCAAAATATGCCACTCGTCAATAAACCAAGGATTGCTCAACGTCATTGTTCCCCCTCTAAGTTGTTCACATGCTTAAAGCATATTCTTATGAAATGTTGTTAATTCCACTCCAGGTGCAATCTCTACTGCTTCCACGGGTTTAAATCCAAAACCCATATATAATTTCACCGCAGCTGTGTTAAGCGTTCCTGTAGAAACGATATAACGGGGCAGGTCCGGATGCTCTTTAAATACTTGCTGCATTAGCGCTGTTGCAATTCCTTTGCGAAAATGATTCGGATGTACCATCATTCGTGTGATGGTTAGTGTATTCTGCTCTTCCTCTTTTACAGCCACTGCACCAAGGAGTTCACCATCCCCCTCGTCTATGCATCCGTAAAACGTCTCTTCACAATTCTGTAGCGTCTCCATCGTATCAAATAAAGGCGGAATGTCTTGAAATCCGATGATCTTTGCTTCCAGCCGATAAGCCATATGTTGCAGCCTCCACAGCTGGGCTAACATATCTTCATCACGTAGCGACAATAATTGAATCTTCATTGTTTCGTAGCTCCTTCGGATTTGGCTTAATGAACTGGAAATGTTATTTCCAAATAACAGATTACGCCATAATGTTTATAACAAAAAGAGGCTGTCACAGGGACGAGCCTCTATTTGTCCGACCACACCGGAGGGATTAGCGGTTCAATACATCTGAAAGTAGTTGGTTCGCGAGGGCCGGGTTGGCCTTACCTTTACTTTCTTTCATAACTTGACCCACAAGGAAGCCGATCGCTTTTTGTTTACCAGCCTTATAATCCTCAACCGATTGCGGATTATTCGCAACGACCTGTTCTACGATAGCGAGGATAGCTCCTTCGTCACTGATTTGAACCAGTCCCTTTTCTTCAACGATCTGCTGAGGAAGCTTGCCGCTCTCCAGCATTTCTTTGAATACGGTTTTGGCGATTTTGCTGTTAATGGTTCCCTTCTCCAGCAATCCAATCATTTCGCCAAGTCCTTGACCTGTCAGAGGAACCTGTGTCACTTCAAGGTTATTCGTGTTGAGATAACCTAGTAGGTCCCCCATAATCCAATTGGAGACGGATTTGGCATCCTGTGTATATTGAAGACTGTCCTCAAACAGATCTGCAATGGCTTTGGAGGAAGTGATTACCTCAGCATCGTAACTCGGCAGACCATAATCCGCAGTATACCGAGCTTTACGTTGATCCGGCAATTCAGGAATGGAAGCTCTGATACGTTCTTTCCATTCAGCATCAATATGCAGTTTTACGAGATCTGGATCTGGGAAATACCGATAGTCATGCGCTTGTTCTTTGCCACGCATCGACAACGTTTTGCCCTGAGCTTCATCCCATCGACGTGTCTCTTGAACGACTTCGCCGCCTTCATCCAGAATTTCAGCCTGACGATATTGTTCATATTCCAAGCCGCGTTGTACACCACGGAAGGAGTTCATATTTTTCAGTTCCGCCCGGGTGCCGAGCTTCTCCTGACCATGTGGACGCAAGCTGATGTTGGCATCACAACGAAGTGAACCCTCTTCCATCTTCACATCCGATACTTCACAATACTGCATAATGGCACGAAGTTTTTCCAAATATGCACGTGCTTCTTCTGGAGAAGAAATTTCCGGCTCGGATACAATCTCTACGAGCGGGGTTCCGACACGGTTAAAGTCCACAAGGGAGGCATAACCACCGTCCACATGTGTGAGCTTTCCTGCATCCTCTTCCAGATGCAAACGCGTGATACCAATTCGTTTGGTCTCACCATTCACTTCGATATCAATCCAGCCATTCTCACCAATCGGCTGATCAAACTGTGAAATCTGATACGCTTTAGGTGAATCCGGGTAGAAATAGTTTTTACGATCAAACTTGCTGACATCGGCGATTGTACAGTTAAGAGCCATAGCAGCTTTCATTGCATAGTCAACAGCCTGACGATTCAGCACAGGCAATACGCCCGGGTGTCCGAGACAGACCGGACAGGTGTGTGTATTTGGCGGAGCTCCAAATTCAGTGGAGCAGCCACAGAAAATTTTGGAGTTCGTATGTAACTCCACGTGGACTTCAAGTCCAACGACCGTTTCATATTTAGATGCGGACATTTCGATTTACCTCCGTTCCGGGCAGTCTACAGCTGCGGACGCTGCTTGTGGAATGCTGTATTTTGTTCATACGCATGCGCTACGCGCAGTACGGTCGTTTCATCAAATGCTTTACCGATAATCTGTAATCCAACAGGCAAACCGTCTGCAAATCCGCAAGGAATGCTGATCGCTGGGACGCCCGCCAAGTTGACTGGAATCGTCAGAATGTCGTTCAGATACATCGTAAGTGGATTGTCTACTTGAGACCCCAACTTAAATGCCGTTGTAGGTGCAGTAGGACCAATAATGACATCATACTTGGCAAATACATCATCAAAGTCCTGTTTGATCAGTGTGCGTACTTTTTGAGCTTTCAAGTAATACGCATCATAATACCCGGAGCTGAGTGCATAGGTTCCGAGCATAATACGACGTTTCACTTCTGGACCAAACCCCTGGCTTCTGGACTGATGGTACAGATCCAGTAGATTCTCAGGATTGTCTGCACGTACACCGTAGCGTACACCGTCAAAACGAGCCAAGTTGGAGGAAGCTTCAGAAGAAGCGAGCAGATAATACGTAGCTACTGCATATTCGGTATGCGGCAAAGATACCTCTTCCCAAGTAGCCCCAAGCCCTTCAAGCACTTTGAGCGCAGCAAGAACAGTCTCTTTGACCTGTGGATCAACGCCTTCACCGATATATTCTTTCGGCACAGCGATGCGCAATCCTTTCACATCACCCGTCAGTCCGCTCAAATAATCCGGAATATCTACATTTGCAGATGTCGAATCTTTCGCATCATATCCGGCAATGGCTTGCAATACATAAGCAGAATCTTCTACATTTTTGGTCAAAGGTCCAATCTGGTCGAGTGATGACGCAAAGGCCACCAGACCAAAGCGGGATACCAGCCCGTACGTTGGCTTCAATCCTACAACACCACAGTAGGAAGCCGGCTGACGGATAGAACCACCCGTGTCTGATCCAAGTGTAAAGTATGCTTCTCCCGCTGCAACTGCTGCAGCAGAACCCCCTGATGAGCCACCTGGAACATGATCAAGTGCCCAAGGATTATGCACTGGTGAGAAACTGGAATTTTCGTTGGAACCACCCATGGCAAATTCATCCATATTCAACTTACCGAGGGTTACTGTATCTGCTGCTTTCAGTTTTTCGACAACTGTTGCATCATACACCGGGTCGAAATTACGAAGGAACTGGCTTGCGCATGTGGTGCGCAGTCCGTTTGTTACGATATTGTCTTTAATACCGACAGGTAAGCCAAATAGCAAACCTTTCTCCTCACCATTGACAAGACGTTCATCTAGCTGACGAGCGCGTGCGCGTGCATTCTCCTCGTCCAGTGTCAAATAAGCCTTCACCTTGTCATCATGCGCACTAATATTTTTATAAGCCTGATCTACCAGATCGCTAACCGACAACTCTTTGGTGTGCAGCTTGTTATGTAACTCAGGCAAGGATTGTTCAAATAAACTCACAGTGCTTGTCCTCCTTCCAATTTATCTGTTATTCCATGACAGCAGGTACTTTAAACTGCCCGCCTTCTTCTTCTGGTGCATTGTGCATGACCTGTTCGATGGACAGGCTTTCCTTCGTTTCATCTTCACGCATCACGTTGCTGACATGCAGAACGTGAGTCGTAGGCTCAATGTTGTCTGTATTCAGTTCGTTCAACTTCTCTGCATATTTTAAGATCGCATTCAGCTGACCTGTCAGCGTCTGTTCTTCTTCAGCAGTCAGATTAAGACGAGCCAACTTGGCTACATGCTGAACATCATTGCTCGAAATACTCATTATCGGATGCCTCCTTCATTCGTTCTTTGCTTGGACAACCCCTACAAACGAAGCGATCGTTTAATGGGCTAAAGTCCCAAGATAACTTTTCTAATTATAGGTGAGATAGTTCGACAATTCAATGCAAATGGCATCTCCGTTTTATGTAAAAGCAAAAACACTGTAGCCAGAGCAGTTCATGTGTCACTCTCCACACACCAAAAAGCAAAAAAGGAGCCGGCATCAGCCGACTCCTGAAATTCAAATGCTTAAATCCATGCACGCAGATTAACCTGCTTTATAAAATCCGCCTGGGACATCACATCAGTCGCGGTCTCTTCTTCTTCTTCCACAGTTTGAGGTTCACCGTTCATCAATTGATGAAACAATCTCTCATTATGTGTCGCAAGGGCGTAATCTATCAACGCTTCTCGCTCGACCCGCTCAGCTTCCTGCTTCAGCAGAACCTCTTCCAGATCGACGTCGCCGGATGGAACAAAAAAGTTCCGATTAACCAGCGGCACTCGAAGCACGTAATCGAACGCATTGTCCGGATTCCGGTCATAAGCGATGATGTATCCATATTCCCCCACAGGAAGATTCTGCTCGAACGTATCCGCGACGATGACAACTTTTTCTCCTAATCGCAGCATCGTCTAACCTCCTGGTAGTCTATCATTATTATTTATTTGTATAGTCTACTAGAAAAGAATAACGATGTCTAGGAATACTAGATTTAAACAACATATTTGTGCAAAATCTTTTTTATTTTTTCAAAAAGTATCTCTAATTGCTTACTAAATCAATGTTAGGTGTACTTGTTTCTACGTCGTTTTCGGTCTGTACGAATTACAATCAGCCAGTAAATCAAAAGAGGGCCCGGAATACTGGTTATCCCCCACAACCCCCATAACCAAGGGAACCGACTTCTTTTGCGAGCATCACGAAACATCCACGTGCCTTGAATTAAAAGTAATAACGCAAGAAGCAATAGTATGACCGGGGGAATCTCTTCTAACGAGTAATGTAATTTATTCATGATGTGCCATCTCCCTCCGTTGCCGGATAAACCATAACGTAGCCGCGATGACGGCAAGGACTGTGCCTAAGACCTGAATTCCCAAGAACACGACAGGAGAAGATACAAATAGCAACGTTCCTAATGCAATCACAAGTAAAGCAACGAGCCAGAAACACAACATTTCGACGAGATGAGCTCTACGCTTTATACGTCTATGTTCCCTGACGCGGGATTCGAGGGATGCCAGCGAAGGAATCTCCGCAGGTTCACAGACATCATCCAGCGCTTTCATAGACTG
The DNA here is from genome assembly GCF_948329825.1 of Paenibacillus sp. JJ-100. Taxonomy (GTDB): domain Bacteria; phylum Bacillota; class Bacilli; order Paenibacillales; family Paenibacillaceae; genus Paenibacillus. The sequence goes on along the minus strand of NZ_CAOJCM010000007.1, from coordinate 220,325 downwards.
TTGTAATCGGCTTACAACTTCCTGCTCCGATGTCTCATTCGATCTGCTCATTCTATTCCAGCTCCTTTCTAAGTTGACGGAGACCATAAGCTGTGCGAGACTTTGCTGTCCCAGCAGGAATACCCAGCATCTCTCCAATCTCTTCGTAACTATAGCCATAATAATGCTTCAGCAATACAGTAATGCGATGCTCTGAGGTTAATCTTGTCATCGCATCCATCACATCCGTCCATTCCTCATTTCGACTTTCGAGTTGCCAGCGAAAGCGACGGATTGCCTGATGGCGAATGAGATCAAGCCAGCTCTGTTCTCTCTTCCTTCGTCTGGTTCGATCAATGTAGATTCGGGTTGCGATGGTGATCATCCATGATGAAAATGCTGAACTACCATCATATCGCCGAATGTTTTCCATACAGCGAACCATCGTATCCTGGACAATCTCTTCAGCCAGGTTGGGGTCCATCGTAACTTTCATGAGGTATTTGTAAACAAACGAGTAATGGCGCTGTAATAGTGCAGCGAGTGCACTGTCATCGCCCTCTGCTGCTCTACGCACTTCCTCCAATTCAGCTGCTCTCAACATGATGATCACCATTTTCTTGTTTAATCTAAACGTAATACGATAAACTCCGTCAATTCGTTCAATACGAGATAATTTTTTTTTCTAAAATAAAAATAGAACCGACAATTTCCCGGGCAATCAGACGCCATTTCGGTAATCTTGCAGTTTGTCGAACCACCGTTGCTTGTTAGCTCCGTTCCTAAACACATGGCTATTCCAAATATTTTGTCGAGTCCTAACGTTGCCGTTCATATGTTCTCTGTTCAGCTTAACCACATCTGAATGATCTTCATTCGTACTTGCTAAGATTGAAAAGTGTGAGTCTGCATTCGTAAAGGTAGTATTAAGGCTAATATTAGGTATGTATACTTTCGAGTAAGCACGTTCCGTGATAACGGAATGCATGACAGAATCTAATACCAACTGGCGATCATCAAGACATGTGTACTCCAGCGGCTGACTCTGCGAGGTAATTCTTATTTTCTCCACATCTATTTCCCTCACTCTCGTTCACTTCAAATCGTCCTACTTCTGCAATCTTATTCATCATATACATGCTGTAACTTCTCTTCTTTCTATTACTTTCTTCATTTCTATATGTTCCTTTTTCTCTACACTTCGGCACCAAGACAAAAAAAAGAACGCAAACCGGGTATAGACCACAGTCTGCGTGCTTCGCAAGTTAGGGTATTTCAGTTTAACGCTTTAGTTAAGTGATGCCTTAACGCTTGTAATAACTAATTGCTATTCTAATAAAAAAAGGGATGCTTGTCCAGACTTAATTCACTTATCTTGTCGAATTATCTTGCAGGAACGTAAGGATTATTCTGCTTCTCATAACCTATCGTTGTTTTGGGACCATGACCTGGATATACCTTAACATCATCAGGAAAACGATAGAGTTTGTTCTGAATAGAATCAATCAGATCACGTTCTCGCCCACCCGTCAGGTCAGTTCTACCCACGCCCATCCGGAATAGCACATCCCCAGCAAATAGATCATTTTCACAAAGCAGACTTACACTCCCCGGAGAGTGTCCTGGGGTATGATACACCTGGAATGTATGACCAATCAGTTGCAGCTTCTGACCTTCTTCCAATGCAAACTCGGCTGGATTCGCGGTAATAGGAGGTGTGACCTGTGGCCAGTTTAATGATCCGTTCAGCTTGGCTGTAGTCAGCCATTCACTTTCAAGGTCATGCAAGTAAACAGGACAGTCCTTCAGCTTGCGAATCTCCTCTACACCGCCGATATGATCAAAATGAGCATGGGTCAAAAGAATAGCCTCGATCTCCAAATCCTGAATTGCCTTCAGTAACGGGCCGGGATTCATACCTGGATCAACAATGACAGCTTTGCCCGGATCTTCACCCTGTAACAGGTAAGCATTCGTTTGCAATGGTCCGAGTGTAAATGTACGAATGTTCAGCATATGAATTAAAAACCCGAAATCAGTTCACGCAGCTCACGAATAATCACTGCATGGGACTCCGTTCCTTCCCCGTAACGTTTCAAAATTTCTTTGCGTGCTTCAGCCATATTGTCCTGATAGTCTGCAGCTTCACGGTCTGGATTCAGTCGTTTGAATTCAACCATAACTTCTTGCACATGCTGTGGGCGCGGCCCCCATTGACCAAGTACATGTCCTCCTGTGTCTGCAAAGATCACGATTGGAACCGAACGACCGCCCATCGTCAGGAATTCATCCATCACTTCCGGGTGATTCTCCATAATGAGCACTTCGGTTGGGATACCAGAAATCTCCAGTGCTTGAAATACGACCGGAATATTCCGGACAACGTCACCGCACCAATCTGCTGCCAAGATCAGCACGCGAAGGTCGTCACGATGGTTCAGACTTTCGAAAAATTCACGATCCTCTTCACTGGACCAGACAAAGTTGTCATAGTTAGTTTGGAATTCACTTTGATTTTTGGTCATGCTAGCGATAAATTCCTTCGGCGGTAGACCTTTACCGAATTTGTGAGACAAGTTAGGTTTGGACATTACTTCACACTTCCTCTCTTTTTTCGTACATTCATCCATTTAATCAATACATAAATAATCATTAGAGCAAGTGCAACAAGCAAAATCGGCATAATATACGGTGCCGCTTTCTCGTCTACATGCTCCCACTGATCTCCGAGAATCATCCCTAAATATATAAACAATGCAGTCCAAGGTATAACAGCGAGTGTAGTGAGCAGAATGAATTTTCCTGTATGCATTTTGGTGATGCCGGCAGGAATCGAAATGGCATGTCTTACAACCGGGACAAACCGCGCTGTGAAAATAACACCTGTACCATATTTGCGGAACCATTCTTCGGAATGATCAATGTGTTTTTTCTGAATCAATATGTATTTGCCGTAGCGTTCAAGTACAGGTCTGCCGCCATAACGGCCGATCCAGTAAATAAACAGCTGAGCCAATACCCCGCCAATGGTACCGAATACCATTGCACCGAAGAAATTAATGTGATGCTGAGAAACGAGAAAACCACCATATGCCAGCACAATCTCGCTAGGAATAACCTCCATCATTAGACCCAACATAATGCCGAAATATCCAAGGCTTTGAATCCAGTCGAATAATTGGCTGACAATGTTATGAATAACGTCCATCTCAACCCTCTTCCTTTTTCCTGAATGACGTTGCTCTGCAATACAATGGATGTTGCTCTTATTTTATCACAGGCCCCGGAACGTGGCTACTTATGGGAACGGAACAGTATCCCGCCAAGGCTGATCCGCATATGGTATGGGGAGAGGAGTGTGAGAACGTGTCATTTAAATCCGTGCCTGGATCTCCCCCGGTCAAACATAAGCAATCTGGTCAAAACCTGCCTTCCGCTCGTGGAATTCGCCGCGCCTGTAGCAAAGAACTATATCGTACAGCCAAAAGGCTGAAACTGTACATCTCTCCAGAACTCATGAAGCAGGCAGAGGAATGCTACTACACCAAAGTGATCGCAAACCTGCTCTGGATTGGAGAACATCGCAATGACCGCAAAAAATTGTGCGAGTGGTGGAACACGGAAGTCAGTAAAGAAATTGCAGCTCTGTGGAACGTCGAGGTTGAGCCATTGAAGGAAGCTTTCAAGCACGCCTTCGGTGGTTACCGTCTGTAAAAGAATACTCAGAAGAGACACTAGAGACAGGCAAAACGAGTCTATCTCAGCATACTTGATAAGCCGAGAAGTTCAAAGAGTCAAGGCAGGCGATGGCCCTCCTGCCCTAGCTCTTACATAGATCTGCGGGCGTGCAATGTCAACTGAACTACAAGGCACCTGTAGCTACCTTTCGCAAGTTCTCACCAGTTAACGAGGCTGCATTGTGTAACAGAAAACGACGATCATTACGCATACGTTCCGCAATAACTTCTGCTGCCAGAATTCTATATTGCTCATAGATGTTAGTTCCGACAATTGCAGTCTGTTGTGCTTGCCGGACCTTTCCTTCCTTCATCTCGCGTTTCACTGCCTGTTCCATCCAGTACAATGCCGTCCACTGCGTTCCATAATCATATCGATTCAAGGAAATGGCTGTCATGAAATATTTCCCTGCTTGAAATCCTTCCCCCGATTGAGCTGCGATCCGCCCAAATTCCAAATACAGTTCGGGTTCGCTCACCGAATGAGCCAAGCTGTTCAGTAAAATAGATTTGGCTTCTGGTTGAGGCAGCGTATGCGCAAGCGCAAGGGCTAACTCAGGCCGTGTTGGATTCAAGCGATATGCTAGCTTAACATGCTCCTGACGTATATTGCTTTTCGGTTCCACCAAGGCTTGACGATACAGAATATCTGCCCATGCATGAAGCGCTGTAATCCATATTGTTCCTCCCAACCAGCATGCAAACAGCAATGCGATTGTATATCGTTTGATATGGCCTGATATAAAACGGGAAAAGGTCATGTGGATGTCATGGATGTAGTCGGTGCAGACTTGAGCCGGCCCTGATAGGATCATGGCTAGGGATGAAGAAAAAGGATACGAGTTATGACGAGGTGGGCACCTCCCACTCGCATCATGGCGATGAATCAACGGATGGGACGACACTGTCTCCGCTTCTGTCCTCAACGCAACCGCCCATGCTGCCAGCCAGATGAACAACATCCAGCTCAGCGTATAGCTCCAGTCGAAGTCCACGGTGCCATGCAGGACCAAGACAAGCACTGGCGGCAGCAACCGCGGTGCGAAGCGGCGGATGCTGCGCAGGGTGAAGATCACCCACCCTGCAATCAGTGCAATGCCGAGCAGGCCCGTATCCAGGGCCAGATCGAGCGGTCCGCTATGGACCTCGCCGCCGACATACGGCGAGGACTGGATGGCGCGGAACATGCTGCGCCATGTATCTCCACCGTGGCCAAGCCAAGCGGCCTCGGTCCATAATTTCAGGGCATCCCGCCACATGTGCAGGCGGGATGTCCCTGTGCCGCCCCCCGCCGCGAAACGTTCGGCGGTGGAGGCGGCGGCCATAAGTGCGGCGGCAATGCACGCCAGCACAGTGGCCGCCAAGGCAGAGGCGCGGCCAGCTCGGGCGCCGCTGTGCCAGAGACGGCACAGCAGCAGCGTGCCGAGCAGCGCAGCTGCCCATGCCCCGGCCAGGGCCAACAGGCCGGGCACGGGTGCAGGCGCCAGCTGGGCAGCAGCCAGCTGGCGGTACAGCCAGGCCGCGCACGCCAAGGGCGCGGCCAAGGCTAGCAGCAGCGGCAGGCGGGCACCGCGTCGCTGCAAGGCGAAGGCGGCGGCCGCGGCACAGCCGGCCGCCAGAAGGGCGCCGCGCGACTCGCTCAGCAGGAGCGCGGCTTGCGCGGGCATGAGCGGCAGCACCGCCGCAAAGACACGGCTTGCCGGGACGGCTCGCCCGGCAGCCAGTACTCCTGCAGCGGCTGTCAGCCGCTCCAATGCGTACATGCCAACGACGGCACCGTACGCATTGGGGTACTGCAGAAGTCCGCCGAGCCTTGCCCCGGCTGAACTAATCTCGGGGTCTGCTGTGCGCATGACCCCATAGGGCAGCGGCAGCACACCGCATACGGCCATGATACCGCTGAACACAAACACGCCGCCTGCCAGCTGCCAGCCCAAGGCAAGCCAGCTCACACCACCTTTGCTCTTGGCCAACTGAGTGGCGAGCAGAGCAAACATGGCAATCAAGCTCCAGCGCAACATTTCATGGATGCTGCCTTGTGTGCTCACCGAGCCTACCCAAGCATGTACCGCGTAACACATCATGATCGAGAGAGGGAACACGATATGTGCAGATATAGGAACTCCGAGCCACGTTGGATCTGACTGCCGTAGTGCTACAGGTTCTGTTCCTGATTTACTCCTGAAGGACATCATAAACATAGTGGCAACGATAATCCCTGTCATCAAAATGACGGGTGACAAGTCAGTCGAATAAAATAGCCCTCTCCGCAAACATCCCGCCAGTAGGATCGCTACCGAACATATACCGAAAATTGTGGTCCATTGTGCCTTAATTAACCCGGTTTGCTCTACCTTTCCCTTTCCTTTCCCCTTCCCTTCCATCCCAATACAATAGCTCGAAGCAGATGACACATGCTCTGGGAGAGATAAACAGCGTGGACTGGCTATATCGTTATATGTATGGTGTTTATCTTCTACATAGCACCCATATTCCACAGATTCACATGATTTCCTCGATGCTGAATGATGAACAATATGTTTTGGACATAATCGCCCCTCATACTTCCATGCCTCCTTACCTGTCTCCTTACCCGTACCCATACATTCGTCTACCACTCTACAACCCCTCCTCTCCTTTGAGAAAACAACAAAAAGACAGAATGCTCCCCGACCCGGGGTCATTCTGTCTTTATTCATTAGGTGAATCATCATTCCGTTGTTAACGACGTTCATTTATCCAATGATCCATAACTTTCAAATCTCAATCTGCACTTGAAGTAGAGCGCCCCTGATTTCAGCATGCCCTTATTCCTCCACTTGCAGACTACATCTATACCTTATCCTCATCCATTCTAGTCCAGCAGAACATCAATGAAGATTACACTTCGTAGACCGTTCTAAATTGGACTTGTCCACTTTTCCGGAAGACTTGCTACCTTCAACCGGAAGCAAATCCGCACAGGCACGCTCCAGGTAAGGGTCAGCATGGATGAAATCACGGAACGCAGTGTATTCGCTCCACATTTCCTTCATTTGCCCCGCCTGACCGCGAACGGCACGAATCAGAATATTTTTCGGTGTATTCTCCAGATCGATGAATTCGAGTAATTGTGTCTTGTATCCCATCAGATCGAGCAGTTTGGCGCGAATCGCATCCGTAGCCAGTGCTGAGAAACGCTCCTTCAAAATCCCATGAGACAAGAGCGGATTCATCACCGAGGATTCGACCTGGTCGTACAGCTCATGCTGACAGCAAGGTACTGAGAGAATGACGGACGCTCCCCAGCGTACCGCTTTTTCCAGTGCAGCATCTGTAGCCGTATCACAAGCGTGGAGGGTAACCACCATATCCACTTCACTCAGCTCATCATAATCCGCAATGTCACCAACGAGGAATTTCAGATCCCCATAATGAAGGCGTCTGGCCAGATCATTACAGTGTTCAATCACATCTGCCTTCAGATCAAGACCGATGATGTGGATTGAACGCCGTTGCTGAACCGACAAATAATGATACAACGCAAAGGTTAGATAAGACTTGCCGCAGCCAAAATCCACGATTGTCAGCGGGCGTCCTTCCGGTAAATGTGGAATAACATCCTGTACCATCTCAAGAAAACGGTTAATCTGTCTGAATTTATCGTACTTGCGTGCAAGCACCCGTCCTTCCTCATTCATAATTCCAAGTTCAACAAGGAAAGATACCGGAATGCCCTCCTCAAGTACATACTGCTTTTTGCGATTATGTGACAGATCCACTGCCGTTTTGGACGGAGATTTGGTCAGAATCGATACTTTATATTTTTTACTGATCAAAATTTGATAATCCGCCTCTGCTGTACAGAGTAGTCCCTGGCGAAACGTCTCTTCACATAGCAAAGTCATACGCTCCTCTGCTTCAGCCGGGGTCAAATTCTCATGCAGCACTTTATTGGCATAATGAAAAGCAAATTGATAATGAAGCTGATTCTTCAGCGTAACCGGCTTCACCTGCACTTTGGTAAACGAGACATTGTCCCGTCTGCGCAGCTGACTCCAGGTCGCCGTGATCAGCGAGTTCTGTTCAAAAACATCTTGTATAAGCTTTCGCAACGAATCCACGGGGTACATCTCACTTTCGGTTTGGTTTGGTCAACCGTTACCATACCATAATTTTTTTCCGTCTCCAAGTGAACGGACTGCTCATCATATGTTAAGTCATAGGTTATTTATGAGCTCAGTTATAGGCTAAGTTAAAGGTTTTGTCGCTTTTTTGAGTTGTTTTGAGTTGTTTTGAGTTGTTTTGTGTTTAACGCTGTGTCTCTCTCGCTTTGATCTGTGCAATAGCTTCTTCGACCTCGTCTCGAGGCAAACCGCCGCGTTCAAGCTGTTCGTCGGTAAGATTGATCAACCTCTGATAAAAGGCTCGTACATCCTCCTCGTACTGTACCGGATAGTCCACGCCAAGATGCAATAATCTGTACCAACCATTTTCTGCCGCATCATATCGCCCCTGTTGTTCCCGATACAGCGCAAGCTGTTTTTCCGTACGAGCAGGAAGCTCATATCCCTGAATTTGCTCAATGACGCCTTCTACACGTTCGGGCGCTTGCAACAGTTCGCGATTAGCACCATGATTCAGGGCGTACAGGTAAAAATGTAATGCTCGCATCAAACGAACAAGTGCCGCATCCTGTGCATCCATTTTCTCCTGGTCATCTATCCCCTCTACTCTGGCCTTCTCCTGATAAATATAGGCCTCTTCCTCGATAAGTCTCGCTGCTTGCTGCAGATTGTCCACCTCAATAACGCCACGAAAACGAAACATGTCGATAACATCCTCTGCAGGCAGGGAATTCAGCAAGGACAAATTCATGCCGAATTGTCTGCGCATCATCTCATCCAGTTCTGACAAGGCTTCTGTATGTTTTCGTTGCTGCCTAAGCGTAAACGCCTTGCCAATGGCCTCTGTCATTTCCTCCATCATGCGAACCAAATAATCCTTCCTGAACATCCGTGTCCCCCTCACTTCTCTCTCATCGATCACGTTCTGTATCTGTTCCCATATACATTATTTTAATTCATGCCGTAAAAAAAAGCGAAAGTCTGGCTTCTTCCGCTGTTTCTCAGACCAGACAAAAACAAATAAAACCCCTGTCTGTCCATATGGACAAACAAGGGCTTATATTACAAAGTTTGTCCGAGGCACTTCATCGGACACCTGCTCATTTTCAACTAACATACCGCGTTATACGGTTCCTATTTCCCTCTAAACATTTGCATAATTTCACGCAGTTAGTCAGATAAACCTGCCATGAATTGTTTAATCACCTGAATCAATTCTTCCGGCGCTTCATACATGCTCATATGTCCCGCACCAGCAATTGTGGCCTGAACTATATGCGGCTTATCGCTAGTAAACGTTCGTTCTGGAGGAACGACTCCGTCCTTCTCCCCTGCAACAAGCAGTACCGGCAGTGGTGTAGCAGACAGCACATCTCGGCGATCCGGACGCTCGCGCATAGCCAGTGCAGCACCTATTGCACCTTGAGGTGCAGTCTGATAGCCAATCTCCTTCACACGATTCACTTGAGCGGATAAGGATTCCACATGATCTGGTGCAAACAAACCTGGGACCAACCCGTCCACAAAATTCACGATACCTTCTGTCTGAATTGTAGATACCGCCCGCAAACGTTTCTCCTTCGCTTCGTCACCATCCGGGAATGCTGTTGAATGGATCAAGCCAAACGCATTCAAACGTTCAGGGTGATGTTGCGCAATCGAAAGTGCGATGTATCCACCCATGGAATGTCCAAGAATTGTTGCTTTTTCCACACCTAGCTCATCTAGCAGTTGCAACACATCATTGCCCATTTGTTCGATGGTGTAACTACCTGTCGGTGCATCCGTTTTACCGTGTCCACGCAGATCAGGTACGATACAACGATAGTTACGGGCCAGCTCCGGCACGACTTCATCCCAATAAGATGAGCTGCCGCAGTATCCATGAAGCAATACCAAAGCTTCTCCGTTACCTTGCTCGGCATAACATATCGTCGTCCCATCACACATAACTTTTTCCATATTCATCCCTCTTTCTGCGCGAATTAAATTTTTCGGTTCTATATTATTAAGCATTCAGCTCATAAATGAAACGTTTCCGACTCCCAAGCCTCTGAGATCGCATCGGCGATCGATCGTGACATCCCCATAATCAGGTACAATGAAGTCATCTGTAAAATCGAATACGGCCTCGGTCCATTAGCATTGACCACTGCGGCTACACTGTATTCTCCAACCTCTGGCAGATTACCACCAACCGATTGAGCCGGACGCAGGGCCGTTCCAGATACATAGTAGGTTCCGGTAGCATCTTTCGGGCCTAAGCATGCATCAATTGCAATAATCGTATGGTGTGCCGGAATATCCCCCAGCCTTTTTTCGAGTGTATCTGCATCACAAGGAGCCGCCAATGTGCCGATCACATGAGGTATACCACGCTCCTCTAGCAGAGTTCCAGTCATCGGTCCGAGGGCATCTCCGGTGGAACGATCTGTACCGATACAGAGAAACGTAATTTGATCCAGAGAATTGAGCTGGGAGATATCCTTGAAAAACGGAGCAAGATGGTCTCCAGGTACGGCTTTACGCCTTCCACGGTTCTGTTGCCGAACCAGTTCTCGTTTGTATAAGGCCAAGCTTGAGTCCCTCCAATGGTATAACAATATTCTTGGGCCATTCTAGTACAACCTGTTCCCTTTACTAGTTTACTTTATTCTCACATTGTAACCGATGCTCCGCTCCCCGGCAAAATCATTGGCTTGTCCCCTTCAAGTCATGCTACAATAGCAGGAGTTTCCGAGAGGGAAAGGATGAAGTGAACGATGGATTTGACGAAAGCAACAGCAGAAAATATGGAATATATGATTGAAGCAATCAAGACCAAGCTGCGGATGGCCAGTGGTGCAGCTATGCAGGCTTCAGCGTTCCCGCTTGAAAAATACGAAGATCTCTTCGATCTGTACGAGATGGTTATGAGCAAAGAACATCTGAGCATTTCCGAGGTGGAAGCTGTTGCTTCCGAACTTGGTAATCTGCGAAAATAAGCAGCTTTCTTTATCCCCTGCCTCCACAACTGGCAGAAAAACACAACAAAAGAACCTGAATTACATCGGAGAACAGATGTAATTCAGGTTCTTTACTTTTCGATAGTTTATTTCGCTTTATTCAGGCTAGTTCATACCCTGTCTTTTAGACATCAATCAAGGCAGATCAACAAGCACAAATTCGGCAGGCTCACTGCCTGCACTTGTCATTTGCAGATCACAGCTTTTGCGGATTCGAGCTGCATCTCCCGGCTTGAGATTAAAATTCCCATCGGAACACTGAATTTCGAGATGCCCGTTGATGAGAAACAGGTGCGTACGCCGCTCCTCGTGTTGCGGGTACATTAATTTCTTGCCAGACTCTAACTTAGACAGATAACAGGTTACGTCCTGGGCAATAGGGAGCGAATCTTCTTTTGTCATCCCACCCGGTTGGTCTGACGTACCAGACACGATCGGGCAGAGTCGATTCAGATGTGCTGACTCCTCTATTTTACGATAAGCATAAGAGGGCTCCAGCTTTCGCTGCGAAGGCAGAAACCACATTTGCAGGAAACGCACCGATTCATCAGTGGCAGGATTGGTTTCAGAGTGCTCCACACCTGTACCTGCACTCATCACTTGAACCGTGCCTGCTTCCAGAAGCTGTTCTGTGCCCATACTGTCTGTATGCTTAAGCGTACCTGATATCACATAGCTGACAATTTCTAGATCATGATGTGGATGTTTCTTAAAGCCTTCCTGCGGCATCAGTATGTTGTCATTATGAGCTAACAGACAACCAAAATGTGCATTGCTTGGGTCATCATAATCGGCAAAGGAAAAGCTGAATTCACTGTGTATCCAACCTCGATCCGACGTGTGCCTTTCTTCCGATGTCACTACTTTAATCATATTCATCCACCTCCAGAGGATTGGAACTGCGCTATGACAGTAATCCATGCGTGTTCAGAATTGTATAGGTCAATACCCGTTGGTATGTGATCTTTACCCGGGGTCCCGTCATTCTAATCACGTTCCTTCTAAAGGTTACATGCTATCCTTTTATGAGTGGAGTACAAATTCACTATCCATTCTCCCCACGAGGGTCCCCGCATCATTACGAATATCGGCAGGAAACACTTCAGCCAAGCGTTCTATTGTTTTGGAATTAGAATAGTTCAATTGCTTCAATATGGATTGTACAATGGAGGCCCACTCTTCCTCAGATCCATCCAGCACTTTAAATGTGATGCCGAGTCTTTCTTTTTTCAGTGCAAATCCAAATACACCCTTGAATCCACCCTTGGCAACAATATTATCGTCTTCCAGAAGTACCGAGTCCACTCGATGTGTACCGCCAACCATCAGAGGGTGCTGATTCATCGCAGAAGTGATGGTCTGTACAGCAATACGTGTAGCTTCATCAGCAATCAGATCGGGACATGCAAGCTTGAGATATGCATTCGACAGTGCAGACAGTGGTAGTGAAAATACCGGAAAGCCGCATCCATCTACTCCAAGTTGAATCTCTTTCTCTTCAATGTCTGCTAGACCAGCCAGTGTTGTGAGAATTTCCCGCTGCACTGGATGATCCGGCTGGGCATAACTGTCCAAATCAAGATTTTTCATCTGACTATAACCCAGAATCCCGAGATGTTTACCGGAACAGTTATGCAATATTCTCCGTTTCTCTCCTTGTGCTCGAAGCCAATTATTTCGGCTTTCTTCGTTAAGCGGGTAGCTTGGTGCACAAATCAGGCAATCCTCACCCAGCCCGATTTTATCGGCTAAATGCTCCAGCACTCGAATATGCTCCGGTTCTGATCGATGAGAGGATGCCATAATGGCAATCTCCTGTGCCTCCAGGCTATAATGCTGGTCGATTCCAGCTCGAATACCAGGGATCGCCTGAAACGGTTTGGCAGATGAACGTGTAAAAGCTCTAAATTGAGGATCACCGACCGAATATACAACCTGGCCATGTTCATCTGTAATACATATGTGTCCGTAATGAGCGCATTCCAACACGCCTGCACGGTATTCTTTAACTAACAGGGCACTCTCCATCCAAGTTTTCTCTCCTTCGTATTGCCAAAATTCATGTCTATAAGTTGAACTACTCGTAAAACCCAATTCATCTCTGCTTTGCTTCACGGCGCAGCATGGGATATCCTCATTAGTATAGTACAAAATCGACCATTTTACAGTTTTTTCGACAGCTGTTTCGGGTATAGTTTTATCAGCCTCATTGGAGGACTACGCTTTATTGAAGGAGACATTTCTTATGCTTCGCCATTCCCAACATCTCTCACTTAAACAATCACATATCGTCATACTCTTGAAATACATTCTGGTAGCCTCATCGTTAAGTGCTTTCATTGTTTTGTTATTGGCTGGTTTGGGAGCTTGGCTAGGTCTGGATCGATTGATTCAGCTGGATCGTCACATACAAGACATGTTCTACCTCCACTCACAATCTCGTCAATCTCTGCTGCCATACACTTCCTTCATCACAGCGCTAGGCTCATTCAAAATTTCCGCGTTCGTCGCAATAGGAATGGCATTGTTATGCTTCGTACAGCGTCGTCCCACGACCACTCTATATGGATATGTCATCTGCATAAGCTTTGCGATGATGTGGATATTGAACACTTTGCTAAAAGAAATTTTCAGACGAAGCAGACCTGAATTGGATCACCTTCTTGTTGTGCACGGATATAGTTTCCCCAGTGGCCATGCTATGATTTCAATGGGATTTTACGGCATGCTTTTTGTCATTTGGACCATGGAATGGAAGAAGCGAGGCATCTTGGGACGATGGATTCCTGTCTCTTGCAGTATTCTATTTATTCTGCTGATTGGTCTAAGCCGAATCATGTTAGGAGTTCATTACCCTACTGACGTACTGGCGGGATTTTCCTCTGGATTCGTCTGGATTCTATGTTGGATTCAAGGAATGAAACATTTCCGTTAGTGTCCTTGATCTTCTTGTTCCAGTTTATTCGTCTTGTAGTTAGTTGTTTCACCTTGTTGCACGGCGTTTATATACGAAGTAAGCAAACGCGAACAGACAACATCCTGCATCAAGTTGTAAAGGAGGCGGTTGTTATGTGGGGCATTATTATAAGCATTGTCATGGCGGTCATAATTGGTTTGATCGGGGATGCACTTGCCGGTCATAACATGCCGGGTGGCGTAGTTGGCGCAATGATTGCCGGATTTGCCGGAGCCTGGTTGGGAGCACTTTTGCTTGGTAACTGGGGACCAGTTATCGGTAACTTCGCTGTCATCCCCGCCATTATTGGTACAGCCCTCTTTGTTTTCTTGCTGGGGCTTGTGTCCAGACTGCTAAGACAGGCTGCCTGAGTCGGGTTAGACGGTGTTCGTTGTTTCGTATTTGTGTCTTAAACTAGAGAAGGAGTGATTGATAATGAATAAAGTAGAAGAGCAATATCCTGTACAAAGTGGTTCGACTTTTGCCAAAGGTTTGTTCATCGGAGGTTTGTTGGGTGCTGCCGCGGCTCTACTTTTCGCACCTAAACCAGGACGAGAACTGCGCGGCGACCTTTCTGAAAAGGTAGGCATGATGACGGATCGCACGAAAGAAGTAGCTACGGTTGTGGGAGACAAAGCTTCTGAACTGGCTAGAACCGTATCATCCAAAACTTCGGATCTGGCGAGAACTGTGAATCAAGGCCGTAATGACGTTATGGATTCTGTAAGAAAGGCATCTGCAGATGTTGCTGAAGAAGCAACCCGTGCATCAGAAGAAGTGGCTGCCGCTTCCGCTGAAGCGAAGGAAGATGCACGTAAAGAACTGAACTCAACCAGCCTGTAAGATGGCTGGATTGAGCAAAAAATAGCCAGCTGCAATCAGCTGGCTATTTTTTATCCAAAGCGAACGGAGGAATCTTAAAATGAGTAAAGTCACAATGAATGGGAATTCCCCATTAGCAGGTGGGCCCCCTGCACAGCAGTATGATACAAGTGAGCATCCCTTTGAATTACGGCATGAAGTCAAACGGCTAAATACACGTCTCGATCAGATCGCTGACAGTCTCGAAAGAGCACAGATCAAAGATATCATTGAAAATTACAGTAACCCCAAAAAACGAATAATTACTAATTTTACGGCAGGTATGGCTCGTGGACTCGGATTAACTGTTGGTACATTTGTTGTGCTCGGTTTGCTTGCTTTTATTCTTAGCCAATTCGTCAACATGCCCATCGTAGGCCAATATATCGCTGATCTGCTGGGTTATATTGAGGATTACAAAAACTAAGAAGTGAACCGCGGTTTATAACATCATCGCGGTTCACTCTTTTCTCTGTCCCGGTTTGCTGGAGCTGAAGACTGGGCAGACCTTACCTTCAATAAATCTCCCGTCCATCCTTTCATCATCATCCATAAATACATGCCAACCATACAACAGATGATCAGACCAATGACCAGCACCACTCCCCAGGTCTTGTCAATGAGAGGTAGATTCTCAAAGTTCATTCCCCAGATTGCACCGGCAGCCGTAGCCGGCGTGAACACGGAAGTGACTATCGTCAGTGTTTTCATGATCTCATTACCACGTACACCGGATATCGCATTGTCTATTGAGATTAAGGTATCAATCTCCTTCTCATAGTGTTGGAAAAGGCATTCCATCCGTTCAACCCGATACTGAAGCTGCTGATAGTAACGATTTTCTGTAATTTCTTGAAGATAGGCTTCTCGGCAAGCAGCCATCAATTCAGTATAGGGAATAAATAGATTGTTCCAGTACAGCAATTCAAAACGTGCCGCCAGAATCTGGTCCATCAAAGTACGTGCATTGCGGGTCTCCATTCTTCGCTCCAGATCCCGCAGATTCATCTCAAAATGATCCATCCCTACATGAAAATAATGAAGAATCGCCCGAAATAGTACAAACATGCCTTCTCTCGCATGCGTGCATGCCCGCAGCATCTGCAATCGTTCCTCAGACTTCATAATTCCCCTTGTATTATCATCCAGATTAATCGTAACCAGATGGTGCTTATCCACATAAAAGTACATCTGATTCCCAATCCGTGTATCCTCTCGTTTATTCTTCACAGCGTACAAAAAGGAACCAAAAATGATCGGTTCATTCCCGTTCATGTAACGCACGGATAGATAATTGGATTCCACTTCCGGAATTTTGCTAAGCCAGTACGCCATATCCGGAAATGTCGCCGTTAAGTCTTGAAGTACACTGTCCATACTATCCGAATCCGGAGCTACCCAATCCCACCATTGCCACTCCTCAGAGCAAGATAGTTGATCTCGGCGAGCTTCCATTTTGATATGTTCCACCTGCTTCCCCTCCCTAACCATTCCGTTAATTTGCTTCCCCGCTTCCTCTAGTCAATTCAAAAAGGACACGTATGCAATTCGTGCAATACCGTGTCCTTATTAAGCCGTATTCGGGCAACAATAGGATTGATCTATCATAACATTGAAGCGTCAGACATAATCTGCTTCAGTTTCTCCGTAGCCCGTTTTTGTATTCGAGATACGCTCATCTGAGACACGCCCAGCTTCTGGGCAATTGCTCGTTGCGACTGTCCATCTTGGAACGCCAAAATAAGTACTTTCTGCTCTTGCTCCTTGAGCTGTCCTAATGCCTGTTGCAAATCCATCCGTTTTTCGACCGAATCGAAATCATTCACATCCGCACTGATCAGTTCACCTAGTGTCGCTGCACTGTCATCTTGAGATAACGGGGAGTCCAGAGAAACATAGTGATAACACTCACGTCCAGCCAGAACTTCAATTGTTTCCTCCGGTGTAAGATCGAGATATTCAGCGATCTCATTAACCCCGGGCGAACGTTCCAACTTTACCGTCAGCTCATCTATCGCATGTTGCACTAGAGCTCCCTTTTCCTTAATTCTTCTTGGTACTTGAATGTACCATGACTTGTCCCGAAGATAATTTTTCATGTGACCGATCATACTTTTCATAGCATAAGGTTCAAATGGAATTCCTAAATTAATATCGTATTGCTTCAGCAACCGAATTAAAGCCATTTGACCCGTCTGATACAAATCCTCGTAAAGATCTGGTCGATTTCGGGCAATTTTACCTGCAGCCATCTTGACCATTGGTTCATATTTGCGGATTAGAACAGTAGCGATTTCGTTGTCTTGTGTTTGCTGGTATTCCCAGATCAAACCAATCGCTTCAGACATGGACTCTGGTGGAGTCACTTTCTCATTCATACTTTCTCCTCACTTTTTGCAAGACGTTTTACGAGTACTACTTTCGTACCTTTGCCCGTCTCACTTTCAACACTGACATCGTCCATCAGGGCTTGCATCAGGTAGAATCCAAGTCCGCCAATCTGAGCGTCTGTCAGTTCTTTATCATGAAGTCCAGAACGTGAGACAGCAGGGTTCACATTCTCGAAGCTGGCACCTTCGTCTCTGACAGTAATAGCAAGCGTTTCGCCATCTACTTCAAATACGACTTCAACCATGCCACCTTCATGAGAGTAGGCATACAATACGGAGTTGTTACAAGCTTCGGACACAGCAACCTTCATATCCTCAATGTCTTCATAAGAGAAGCCCATTTTGGAAGCAACACCATATAAATTAAGTCTTACAATATCCACATATTCAGCTGTGGCCGGTAAATTCAGAGTGATTCGTTGAACTTCTGCATTCATTCCTTTTTCGATCCTTTCCTATTGGGAATTCTTCTGTGTAACAAAGAATTTGGCTATACCCGTCATATCAAAAAGTTTCTGAATTTGCGCAGGAACTTCCTGTACTTCAAAGCGAGCTTCCATTCCGTGTCTGGCCTTGAGAACAGATAACAGGATACCAATCCCTGTGCTATCAATGTACTTGAGATCTTTCATGTTAATAATTAGATCTTGCTCCTTATTGTCCACGAGCGGTTCCATTACCAAACGAAAGTCAGGAGCAACCGACAAATCCAGTTCGCCAGTCAAATACACTGTGCTTACACCGTCATGTGTCTCGGTTCTTGCATTGAATTTTTCATTTTTATTTGTATTCATTAGACATCTCTCTCCTGATTAATGGTTTCCTTACCTTATAACCCAACTTACCCACAAGTGAAACAGGAAACATAACTGGTAAACGTTTCAATTGGCCTGATCCATCGCTGAAGCACCTGGATTAACGACCTGACGCTTCTTCTGGAAATGGGCAAGCTTCTGTTTCACACTGCCCATCTTCACAGGCTTGCTGATATAATCATCCATCCCCGCTGCCGTACAGCGTTGCTGTATACCTTCCATTACGTTAGCCGTCATAGCTATAATGACAGGCTGACGCTTCTGAGGTACGCTCTCTCGTATGCGCCTTGTACATTCCAAACCATCCATCACTGGCATCTGTAGATCCATAAAAATAAAGTCATACGATGACGAGCTCTTCAACACCATGTCCAGTGCTTTCTGACCATCTTCTGCAATATCCGATAGAAACCCCAACTTGTGCAGCATAATCGCCATCAACTTCTGATTGATGGGATGATCATCTACGATTAGAACCGTAGGATGTTTATCCTCAGTTTGTACACTCGTTAACTTCTCTTCGCCATTGCCTTGCACCAATTCTTTCTCAATATAACGCTTGGCCTGAATGGTAAATACAAAGGTAGCTCCTCGCTTTTCCGATGTGTCCAGATAAATCTGCCCGCCCATCATCTCCACCAGCGTTTTACAGATGGCAAGGCCAAGACCCGTTCCGCCATATTTTCGTGTCATGGACGTATCTAGCTGAGAGAACGGTTGGAATAGGCGATCCACTTTTTCTGCAGCAATGCCTATTCCCGTATCTTTGACAGCAAACTCCAAAGACATCTCTCCATCCTTTTCTTCATTTACGGATACAATCAGATATACACCACCATGGTCTGTAAACTTCACGGCGTTGGCAATTAAATTAAGTAACACTTGACGAAGGCGTGCCATATCCCCATAGATTAATTCAGGTACGCAATCTTCAAGGAAATAGTCCAGCTCCAGATTTTTCTTACCCGCTTCTGCGGCGAACAAGCCCAGTACTTCCTTTATGCAAGAAACGAGTTCGAAAGGATGCTCTTCCAGCTCCATTTTGCCAGATTCCATCTTGGTAAAGTCCAGAATGTCATTGATCACCGTAACGAGTGCATCAGCACTGCGACGAACAATATCTACGTACTCCTTTTGATCTTCCTTCAGCTCGGTTTCCATCAACAGATCCACCATACCAATGACTCCATTCATCGGGGTACGAATTTCGTGGCTCATCATGGCCAAAAACTCGGTTTTGGCGTTAGCAGCGATCTCGGCTTCTTCTTTAGCCTGCATCAGTTGCTGATTCATCTTTTCCAGTTCCTGCGTCTTCTGATGGAGCAGCATCGTCTGTGTCTTCAGTCTTTTATTCGAGATAAACATCTCCACAAAACCCTCAATTTTGGACTTCAAAATCTGGGGTATAAACGGTTTAACCATATAATCAATGGCTCCTGCTGAATAACCCGCAAACAGATGCTCGGCCTCTCTGCTATTCGCCGAAATGAAGATGATCGGTACATCCTTGGATTTATCTCTTGCCTTGATTAATTTGGCTGTCTCAATCCCATCCATTCCAGGCATCTGCACATCGAGTACTATGACCGCAAATTCATCTTTTAGCAGACAACGGAGCGCCTCTTCTCCGGAATTTGCTTTGACGAGTTTGTACTGCTCTGATTCCAGAACTGCTTCGAGCGCAAGCAAGTTCTCAGGGCGGTCATCTACCAACAATATGTGAATTGGTTCATTGAGCCCCATAACTAAGCCTAACCCCCTATTTAATCTTCCGGTATATTTTTTCGGTCCGGTCTAATGGCTCATAGGCATCACTATATTCTGTAAAATGAATGGATTCTTTCGCCCCCAGAACAAGTATGCCGAAGTGACTCAAGCTCTCATGAAACAGCCCGTGCACGTGGTTCCGCAGTTCATCATTGAAATATATCATTACATTGCGGCAGAAAATAACATTAAACTCATTAAATGACCGGTCTGTTGCCAAGTTATGTTCAGCAAAAATAATATTTTTTTGAAGAAACGGGTGAAATATAACCGAATTATACTTTGCAGTATAGTATTCAGAGAAGGCTTTTGTGCCCCCTGCTTCCAAATAGTTTGTCGTGAATAACTTCATTTTCTCAATACCGTACACGCCTTCTTTGGCTTGTTGTAATGAGCGGTCATTCATGTCCGTTGCATAGATTCGGGCCTTGTCATATAGCCCTTCCTCATGCAGCATAATCGCCATAGAATACACTTCTTCGCCCGTAGAGCAGCCGGCATGCCATATCCGTATATACGGATAGGTTCTCAGAATAGGAATGATCTTTTCTCGAAACATACGAAAAAGGGATGGGTCACGGAACATTTCCGTTACAGGAATGGACAGATTTTGTACAAATCGTTCAAATGATGAACGATTGTGCAGTACCTTTTCCTGCAGCCCAGATATGCTCTTCACCCCTTCCGCATGTGCATAGTGCCATATTCTACGTCTCAGGGATGGCAACGCATAATTTCTGAAGTCATACCCATATAGTCGATGCATTCCTTCCAGCAGCAATTGAATCTCGATCAGTTCACGCTCTTCTTCTTGCGGTATACGGATCGGATCTGCTCCCGTCTCGTTAGGTTCCCACGATGTCATAACTTCTCTCCACTTCATCATTGGTTACTTGCGTATTCGTTATTGTCCTTCATTACCCAAACAACACACCTACGAATACAGCCAAACCCGCATTAATGATAACAATTGATCCGTTTGGATCGGTTTTTTTACATAATCGGAAGCTCCGGCCTCAATACACTTCCCGCGATCCTCTTTCATCGCCTTGGCTGTGAGCGCAATAATCGGCAACTTCTCGAATTTCGGGTTCTGTCTGATCCGTGTCATCGCTTCGTAACCGTCCATCTCTGGCATCATCATATCCATCAGCACCAGATCGAATTCCGGATTTTTCTCTAGTGCTTCCAGAGCCTCGCGTCCGTTCTCGGCAAACGTAACATCCATACGGTACCCTTCAAGCACACTGGATAATGCAAACACATTTCGTATATCATCATCAACAAGCAGTATCTTTTTGCCTTCAAACAAGGTTTCTTTATTATGCAGCTTCTGCAAAATACGGCGTTTATCCTCGGGCAGGTTAGCTTCTACCCGATGCAGGAACAGCGTCGTTTCGTCGAGCAGACGCTCTGGTGACTTCACGTCTTTAATAATGATCGATTCTGCATATTTTCGAAGCTTCATCTCTTCCTTTGAATCCAGTTCTTTCCCCGTATAAATGATAATAGGCAGATCATTCAAATACTCATCATCACGAATCTGGTCCAGCATCTCGAAACCAGTCATATCTGTCAGCATTAAGTCCAGCACCATGCAGTCATAACGCTGGCTGTGCAATTCATTCAGCGCCTCCTGACCTGTAGATACGGCTGTAATAACAACATCATCATGACCAATCAACTCAATGATGGCTTTACGCTGAATCTCATCGTCTTCCACAATGAGCAATCGTTTCAACTGATTTTCTGTATAGGATTTAATTTGAGAGAACGCTTTGTCCAATGCTTCTTTGCTAGATGGCTTTTTAAGATACGCAATGGCACCCATCATCAACCCTTGTTTCATATCATCTACAACCGAGATGACATGCACTGGAATATGACGTGTTACTGAACTGCTCTTCAATTCACCCAGGATCGTCCATCCATCTATAACAGGCAGCTGGATGTCTAGTATGATCGCATCAGGCAAGTGCTCACGAGCCATCTCCAGTCCGGTATCCCCTTGAAGAGCAACTAACGCCTTAAACCCTCGCCCTCTAGCCATATCCATTAGAATTTGAGCAAATTTCACATCATCCTCAATGATCAACAGTGTCTTGTCACCTTCCTGGATCAGATGAAGGTCATCTTCAATCCGGCTGATCTCTGGACTGCGTGCAGAAGGTACTTCCGTCAAACGACCTCGTTCCGGGTCTGGTGCAAGAATGGTCTGTTGGGCCGGACGAACAAGCTTCGTAACTGGTTGCTGCTCTTGAAGTTCTTGTTGTTGTTCAGAAGATACCGCAGCTTCTCTAGCTGCTACTTCCTCTGCACGTTCAGCTTCTTCATGGTTATCTGGAAGGAATAATGTGAAGGTACTTCCCACCCCTTCTGAGGATTCCACATGTATTGCCCCGCCAAGTAACCGAGCCAGTTCGCGGCTAATCGACAAGCCGAGTCCCGTACCGCCATATTTTCGACTAGTTGTTCCGTCTACCTGTTGGAATGCTTCAAAGATCAGATCGGTTTTGTCGGACGGAATGCCAATCCCTGTATCTTTGATGCTGAATCCGAGGTATTCCTGATTCGTATTCAGATATCCAGGCAATTCCTCTGGCTTCATACGCCGTGCAATCAGACTCACTGAGCCCCGATTCGTGAATTTGAATGCGTTCGACAATAGATTACGTAAAATTTGCTTGACCCGATGACTGTCCGTATAGATCCATTCAGGCAGTGAGCTGTCAAAACGAATATTCAGATCCAGTTCCTTCTTGTTAGCCATTGGGCTAAAGTTCTGGGTGACAAAATGAGTCAACTCATCCATTCGAACAGTCTCATAGTTGATGTCCATCTTGCCCGCGTCCACTTTGGACAGGTCCAAAATTTCATCAATCATCTTCAGCAAGTCTGCACCCGACATATAGATGGTTTGAGCATACTCTTGTTGTTTGCTGCTGAGGTTACCCTC
Source organism: Paenibacillus sp. JJ-100 (assembly GCF_948329825.1). Lineage (GTDB taxonomy): Bacteria > Bacillota > Bacilli > Paenibacillales > Paenibacillaceae > Paenibacillus. Next base: position 197,753 of record NZ_CAOJCM010000007.1, on the reverse strand, counting down.
CTTGTTCTCCGACAATAACTGAGACAATATGAGCAAACTGTTGAGAGGCGTTCGCAGTTCATGCGACATATTTGCCAAGAATTCAGACTTGTACTTGCTGGTCATCGACAATTGCATCGCTTGTTGTTCCAATTGTGTCTTTGTTTTCTCGATTTCGTCATTTTTCTCTTCCACTTCGCGCACCTGTTCCTCAAGCGCCCGCGTCTTAGCGATCAACTCTGTGTTAAAATGCTCCAGTTCCTCCTGCTGGCGTTGCAGCAGTTCCTCAGAACGTTTAAGTGCATCGGTCTGTTCTTCCAGATTCTCATTGGAGCGGCGCAGTTCTTCTTGTTGTGTCTGCAATTCCTCCGATTGCACCTGCAATTCCTCGGTCAGAGCCTGGGATTCACGCAACAGCTCCTCCACACGAAGACGCCGGCGAACGTTATTAAGAACGACGCCTAAATTGGAAATCAGTTGACCAAATAATTGCTTTTGTATCTCACTAAAAACTTCGAAAGAAGCCAGCTCGACGACACCGATCAATTCATCTTCAAACACAACTGGATAGATCATAATGCTCGCAGCCCGTCCCGAACCTGAAGCAGAACCGATGCTCACATATTCATCAGGTGTATGGTCCATCACAATCGGATTCATATCGAGTGCAGCTTGACCAATCAGTCCTTCTCCGATCCGGTACACCTCTTTGCCAAGCTCTCCATTCTCTTCAAATGCATATGAACCGTAACGTCTCAATTCATCCGGATGTTTTTCTTCATCAATCAGATATACGACGCCCAATTGAGCACCTAGAACAGGTGTGAATTCACTAATAAACATCTGAGAGATTTGACGAATGGAGCCGATTCCCCGGAGGAGTTCTGGCACTCTTGCAATGTTGGAACTCATCCAATTCTGATCCTGTTGAGCCTGCACATATGCTTTCTCGATCTCCATCTTTTCTTCCAGATCATTAGAGACTTCTTTGAAAACGGTAGCTATCTGACCGATCTCATCGGTCGACTTAATTTGAATTCGGCGGATCGTTTTATATCGCCCTTTGCCAAAACTCGTAATCATCATTGATACTGTATTCAACCCACGCGTAATGCTTGGAAGCACCCACAGAATGATTCCCAAGGCAAGTAATAATCCAGTGGTCATAATAATGATCGTCATCTGAACTGCCCTGGTATAGGCGGCATGAGCATCTTTGATCTCGGTGTCAATCTCTTGATCCTGGTAACGAGACAATGCATTCAAGCTGTCCACTGCTTCCTTCTGAACGGCAAGCCCGGTGGAATTACGATAGTTATTTGCATCCTCCACTCGATTCTGGGCCATCAAACTAATTATTCTTGTGGCATAACTCGTATAAGCATCCCACGCATTATTCACACGATCGACGAGTTGATGCTCGGAAGCGGTATCTGCCCTTTTCCTTACTTCCTCCAAATAACGGACACCTTGTTCCTTCATCTTGTTCACATCAGTTTTAGCCGAACTGATCGAATTGTTCGGGTTAAGTAACAAGTTAGCCAGCACTTTGGCAATATCATTGACTTCCCCACGTGTTGACGATGTAAAACGTACCTTAAGATAGCGTTCTTCATAAATCTGATCAATCCGTTCATTACTGCTGTTCAGCCGTTCATAACTCACAAAGGTGAGGATGATCATAATTGCCATCAAGGCGGTGAAACCAATCAGCAGTTTATTCCTGATTTTCATTCTGTTACCGCCCCTCTATCCAATGTAATCCACACCAGACATTTATCATCGTCCCGTTCCGGATTCAATTCGTCATCAAAAAACAACTTTTGCATCGCTTCTTCGTTCCATGCATGGGAGCCTTTTAATTGTTCTTTCAAGAACTCGATCTGCTGCTCCTGGTCACCCTGAACGGCTTCAAGCAAACCATCTGTATAGATGGCAATGTGTCCATCGCCCTCGTAATGAATGGTCTGAGGCTCGATATCCATTTTGTCGAACAAGCCTACAGGGCAGCATACGCTGTCAAATGACGTCACGCTACCATCATTACGGAAGAATAGAGCCGGAGGATGCCCTGCGTTTACATAATCAATACGTTTCATTCGTGTGTCCACAACTAAATAGATTGCCGTAAAGTAATACTGCACCAGCTGTTTTCCCAGTTGCAGCTGATTAAAACGACGATTCAGCTCCTGAATAACTTTCTCCGGATCTACATACGTTGTTACCGTATCTTTGAGAACGGATGCAATAAACATCGTGAATAAGGAAGAAGATATGCCATGCCCCATCATATCGAGAAGTAGTACGCCGTACCGTCCTTCACCAAGTGGAAACCAGGAGTAGAGATCGCCTGCCAGCTCAAAGGATGGCTTATAGATGGCATGTACTTGGAACAATGGATCTTCGATCGGATCACTAAGCACAGCACTTTGCACCATCGCTGCAAGTTTCAGCTCATCCTGAATCCGCTGGTCACGCTCCTTGTGCCAGTCTTTCTCCTGTTTCAGACGTAATGCCAGCCGAATTCGAGCCATCAATTCCACTTTGTTAATCGGCTTCGTCACATAATCAGATGCCCCCGCATCGAGTGCTTCGGCCAGCTTCTTGGAATCACCTATGGCAGTCACCATAATGATGGGGATGTCTTTCAAATTATCGTACTTTTGGACAATACTGCAGGCTTCAATTCCATCCATCTCAGGCATCATCATATCCAGCAGAATCAGATCAATATCCGACGGTTTGGGACGCAGTACGCTGTTCTCTTCACCGATCCCCAATATTTCGAACATATCTATAGCTGAACTTGCTGTCACAATATCACGATAATTTTCTTTCTTCAAAATTTCTCGAATGATAATAACATTAGTCGGATTGTCGTCAACAATAAGTATTCTCATTTCTATCTCCTTATCTTTGGCGTCCGGGTTTGTCGATTAGTATCTATCAACGAACAACCTTATTTATACAAATTTTGCATTCTGAGAGACAGTAGACATAACAATTACTAGTATAACTATAATGAAAAAACCAAAAAAGAACTATCTGAAAATAACACCATAAAGGTGGTTCCCCTTCAATATATTATCGTTGTTGATTTGTTCTTGATTTGTTGCTGATCTGTTCTTGCATCGTTCGTTGCAGCCCTAACATCATACCTAGTCTAGAACTTGCAAAAACATAGATAAGGAATGGGGTTAACCCCATTCCTTATCTATGTTTTTGATTAAGCCTTTTCGGGTTCACCGGGGGCGTTAACCTCAGTGTAGTACCCGATTACAAGCTTTGAATGTCAGTCTATCTTTTTGGCAATCACCATTACTTTGCCTTTATCCAGCTCACTCTCGTAAAAATCAGCTTCAGCTTCTGTAAAGCCCATCGATACAATCTTGGCCCGAAGTTCATCTCCGCGTGAACGGAACAGATTGGCCATGGAATCAAACAACCCTTCCTCCTTGATGCCAATCTCTTTAGCATCTGCCGTATCAGCAATGCGATCAGTACGATCCTTCTCATGGGCAAGCACGAAGATATGATCAGCTAAGTATCCAGTAGCCTGCAATTCTTTCACCGCTTCTACTGCTTGAACTCCGTTTTCTACCACTTTGGCAAAAGCCTTTTCGTTGGTTGAATTCATCGTTTCCACTCTCCTCTGATTTAATCTTCTATATCGAGCTCCTATAGTATATAACCCTAGGGTGATACGTTGAAACGCAAGTAGCAATCATTTGATTCAAGTCACTGTAGCATCAAATAAATCAACACCTTCGATCTCACTGGAACCCGGTCTCATATACACTTTGATAGCATACGTGCCACGAATGTACACTTCGCCATCCTCCGCAACATAATAAGGTTCGCCCAGCGCTTGGTGAATAGGTTCGATATGCATCGGGATAGACTTGCCATTCAAATTCAAGTAATCATGTGAACCATCGACATGTACATATTGAATAATGTCTGTATCTTCACATACCCCAACATGCACATTTTGAAACTGATATTCTGGGCATCCCAGATAAGGATCTTTTTTAATATCAATCGGCTCGCCCATTTTATTAAATAACTCGTGCTTTCCACTCTCCAGTGAAACGCCATTCAGAGTCCGAAAGTGCTCGAACGTCTCGGGATGATCAGTAGCCAAATTCAGTACTGGCATCTGCTCCTCCATTACCGTCCATTGCATGTCGTGAGCAGCAGGGGTTGCTGCCGGTTGAACGGAAAAGGGAGAAATTACGCTAAACATCGTCACTAGCAATAGTTTCATCATGATTCTCACCCTTTCATCAAGTTCATCACCGCTCTGAAGACTTCACCAGAATTCAGAATACGGTCATGTTATTTACGCATCCGTTGCCAGATATTAGCCGCAATATCAATATAATTCATCCAGTCCTTGCCCCCCTTAGCTTTATCTTGATATGTAGCTTTGTAGGATTGCACTGTGCGCTCCGCTTGTGTTGCAGGTGGAGCTGTTACCTGATTGGACTCTGGGGTTTTAGCTGCCTTGGATTGTCTCGTCTGAAATCGGGTCATCAGTGTAGTGGACACCTGCTTGGCTGCTGCGGTCACTTCACTTAGCACTTCTCCCAAATTCTCAACCGATTCCATCACTGGATCAATTTTCTTCATTTTGTGCTGCACATCCGCAGTGATATCATTCGCATGCCTTACTGTCTGTTTCACTTCGTAACTGAGCTCATCAATGGTCTTTTGTACTTCTTGAAGGGTCTGGGACACATTGTCCAGTGAGCTCTGAGCCGATTTCAATGTACGAATCAAAAAGAAAACGAGTACTGCAAACGCCACTGCAATCAGGGCTACGCTGATTTGATAGATCATAAAAAAACCTCTCTTTCCATGTTTGCATTCGGTTTTGTTATTGCTATAGTTACCCGAGCCTTTCTCGGGCGAAACAAAAGAAAATAGTTATCCAGTGAAGTATAGAAGTAGAGAAAAACACCATGTTTCAAGTCATTTACACTCGGTTAAGGTTAGACTACACAAGACAGTGAGGCAGAACACCTCACGCCATAAACTATAACACGAAAGGATGAATTCTCATGTTAAAATGGTCTGTCATTTTCCTGGTTATTGCACTGGTTGCTGGAATCTTCGGATTTTTTGGAATTGTTGAAGCAGCTGCTTCCATTGCCAAAGTACTATTCTTCATCTTTGTTGTCCTTTTCATCATCTCTCTTATTACGGGACGAAGCCGAATGCGATAACGTGTTGATATCTAAATGAATATCATCTGAGAATTACATACGAAAGCCGATGGAGCCTCTGGGCACGTCGGCTTTTGTGCGTTCATATACAGGTGTATATGCCTATTTTTCTATATTTATGTATTACACTCCCTTCTGCTTTATTCCATCATAAACCATCGAAGAGTCCTGAAAAAACAGGACTTTTTTTATATAGCCAGCCTTGTTTTATACCACAGAAGTATGATTTTTAAGGATTTTCTATATACCCACAGATGCGTCCGTTGACTCTGGAGGATAAAAGAAAATATTGTTATAATTTGTGATTCATAGGTAACCTGCTTGGTTACTTTTAACACAGGGCAACAATACTACATATTATCCAAGGAGGAAAAACAAATGAAAAAAATCGTAAGTTTTGCCGCTGCATTAACATTGGTGGGTTCTATGGCTGCTGCTGCAGGAGCAGAAGAAGCAGCTAATGGTACGGTGACTACGCCAACATCCAGCACAGAAGCAACGACAACAACACCTGCTGTTGAAGTAAACAAACCCGTTGTTGAGACTGTAGAAGGCAAGGTAGAAACCGTAACAGGCAGCACCTACAATGCAGATGGAAGTACACCTGCAACACCTGACGTGAAGTTTGATGAGCCACTGGTAAAACCAGGTGACGAAGTCGTTAAGCCAACGATGCTGCTCAACTTGTTGGAGCGCACTTGGTTCTACGACGCACCGAATGGCAAAGCAATCGGAGCTCTTGGCGCACAGGTTATTGACACTACAGGTGAAGTTGTTGATGGATTCGACGGTGGAGAATGGGTTGAAGTGTACACTTGGAAAGGCAAAGCCTGGGTTCACGTTGCTATCCAATAATAGGGTATAATCATTCTTAACATAAGTAAAGAGGACAGTACGCCGTGTTGCGCGTCTGTCCTCTTTTCGTATGTTTGATGTAGAAACTCCCTCTGGACTTAATTTATGTCTTACGTGGTTCTTCAGCTCGCGGCTCGACATGCACATGAACATGCATAATATTATGCGATCGTTTCAGTCGTTCCTCAACCTGATTACAGATTTCATGACCTTCCACCAGCGTTAATCCCCCATCTACTTCTATAACCACATCAACCAGAACATGGCTGCCATGAACTCGTGCCTTGACATCCTTGATCATTTCTACACCTGGTACCCGGGCAACAGCTGATCTCAAATCAGTGAGTTGTTTTTGATCAAATCCATCGGTAAGCAGATGTGTTGAGTCCCGAAAAATTTCCCAAGCTGTTTTGCAGATCAGCAGACCTACAAGAATAGCAGCCACTTTATCCAGCCATGGAAGTCCGAACTGCGAGCCGACAATACCAATAGCAGCACCTATACTTACCCAGGCATCGGATCGATTATCTTTGGCCGCCGCAAGCAAAGCTTGGCTATTAATCTTTTTGGCTAGTCGGGAGTTGTAACGATAAACGCCCAACATGACCACCGCACAAATTACCGCTACACCGGCTGCCCAGAGATTTGGAGCCGCGAAATCCCCCGCATACCAGGAACGAACCGCCTCGACCAATACCTGAAGTCCTACGACGGCCATAATAAATGATGCAATTAATGCTGCAATGGTCTCTGCCCGAAAATGGCCATAGGCATGATCCGAATCTGGTGGTTTTTGCGAGATGCGCAGACCAATCAGTACTGCAACGGATGCCACAATATCCGTAGCATTATTAATCCCGTCTGCGAGCAAAGCACTGGAATTAAACAAATATCCACAGATAAGTTTAAAAGCAGATAACACGAGGTATGCCACAATGCTGATCCAGGCTCCTCGCTCTCCTTTGCGTATTTCTTCGTAAGCGTTCAAGCGGACGACACTCCTTTTCACATGTCCAATAAGGTTTCCTCATACTACCAAATACAGGTCGTGTGGGTCTATAGAAACAATGTTGTTAAGCAGCATGGCTGTAGGCAAGCCGAAACAAAGTTTTAGGAAGGCAGAGCTGTAGTGCACAGGAAACAATGTTGGCTTAGATAAAACTCGAGAAAAGCGGCATTTTATCATGTTGCCCTTGTGAGGCTTTTATAAAACGTATAAAATGAGTACATCCCGTCCAAATTGGACGGCTTTATTGCAAGACCGGGAGGGATATACAATGAGCGAAAATAAAGAGCCGAAAAAAATCAGCCTGCAAGATGCAATTCGTCAAAAGCTGGCCCAAAAGAAAGAGCAGCAAAATTCCAGTAACCCGTCTGGTGCTTACTTTGAAGGCGGTCCAAAAGCCATGAAAAGTCAGAATAACAAAAAGCCGAACAACCAGCGTCGTCGTACAGGCGGTTCCTAGGATCCCGGATCAGTTAGAACTGCAAAATCAGCAATGTGAAAAAACCGCAGGCCCTCCATGGGAGGACTTGCGGTTTTTTGTTGAATCTTATTCCACATCATTATTAAGCTTCGACGGGATACATCTTTTTGCGAAGCTCTTTAATCTCTTCACTTTCCAGATACTCATCATAACTCATCTGACGATCGATAAGACCTGTAGGCGTAATTTCAATAATACGGTTTGCAATCGTTTGGATGAACTGATGGTCATGAGATGTGAACAGCATCGTTCCATCAAAATCGATCAAACCATTGTTTAGTGCAGTAATGGATTCGAGGTCCAAGTGGTTCGTAGGCTCATCTAGAATGAGCACGTTCGCACCAGTCTGCATCATTTTAGCGAGCATACAGCGTACTTTTTCTCCACCTGACAATACATTTGCTTTCTTCAGAGCTTCTTCCCCGGAGAACAGCATACGACCCAGGAAACCACGCAAATACGTTTCATCCTGATCTTTGGAGTATTGACGAAGCCAATCCACCAGAGTCATCTCTACACCATCGAAGTATTTCGAGTTATCTTTCGGGAAATACGCCTGTGTTGTCGTTACACCCCAAGTATATTCGCCGCTATCTGCTTCGGTTTCACCCATCAACACATCAAACAGCAGGGATTTAGGATTTCCGTTCGGACCAACAAAAGCAATTTTGTCACCTTTGTTCACCACAAAGCTGATATCGTTCAGCATGCTCTCGCCTTCAACCGCTTTGCTTAGACGATCCACAGTCAGCAATTGTTTACCCGCTTCACGCTCAGGCTTGAAGTTGATGAACGGATATTTACGGTTCGATGGACGAAGGTCATCCAGCGTAATTTTGTCGAGTTGTTTTTTCCGGGAAGTCGCCTGTTTGGACTTCGAAGCGTTCGCGGAGAAACGTTGGATAAAGGCTTGCAATTCTTTGATCTTCTCTTCTTTTTTCTTGTTGGCATCCCGCTGCAACGCAAGCGCCAATTGGCTGGACTCGTACCAGAAGTCATAGTTACCTACGTACAGCTGGATTTTACCAAAGTCGATGTCCGCGATATGCGTACATACTTTGTTCAGGAAGTGACGGTCATGGGATACCACAATTACGGTACCTTCATAATCCATCAAGAAGTTCTCAAGCCATTGAATGGATTCAAGATCCAAGTGGTTGGTAGGCTCATCGAGAAGCAAGTTGTTTGGACGGCCAAACAAGGCTTGTGCCAGCAATACGCGGACTTTCTCGTTACCGCTAAGCTCTACCATTTTTTTGTCATGCATGTCGCGATCGATCCCGAGACCAATCAGGAGTGCTGCTGCATCCGGCTCTGCATCCCAGCCATTCAGCTCGGCAAACTCACCTTCGAGTTCACCTGCACGCAAACCGTCTTCTTCCGTAAAGTCAGCCTTCGCATACAAGGCATCCTTTTCTTTCATAATGGAATACAGACGAGCATGACCCATAATAACCGTTTCTAGAACCGGGTACTCATCATATTCAAAGTGGTTCTGCTTCAAAACGGCCATACGTTCGCCCGGGGTGATGTGCACCTCTCCCGAGTTGGCTTCAATCTCGCCGGACAAGATTTTGAGAAACGTTGATTTGCCGGCCCCGTTTGCACCGATCAGGCCGTAACAGTTGCCTGGCGTGAATTTAATATTCACATCTTCAAAAAGTGCACGTTTTCCGTAGCGGAGCGTGATGCCGCTTGTACTGATCATTAAGCATACCATCCTTTATAGATTAATCTGCATACTGCATGAATAGCAACTTGCTAAGAATCTTGGATTCAATATCCGATGCCTATTCTGGCACCATATTATAACACAAAGAAGCGGCAAATTCGAAAATCAGCCGCTTTTTACGGATTAAAGTTTAGGTGAATATGCTGTTCATGCACGTATATCCCTAGCTTATCATATCTGCCAGGCATTTGTTAGCCCTGTTCGTGTATAGATTTATGGAATTTTTCTATTCTTACTCATCGTTTTCATGCCGGATCCGCAGTGTCTCACCGTGCCCTAACACCCGGATCCGCTCCTTAGCGATACCCAGCCGCTTACGTTCCGCCTCCAGCCTGTCCAATGCTTCCTTGGGTGTGTCGTCCGCCAGCTTGAATGTCCCATAATGCATAGGCACCATGAGCTGTGAACCCGTTTCCACGAAACCTTGCAAAGCCTCTTCTGGCGTAACATGCTGAGATGTCATGAACCATTCTGGCTCATAGGCTCCGATCGGCATCAGAGTGACATCAATGTCAAAGCGTTCACCAATCGTTTTGAACTCCTTGAAATACCCTGTATCTCCAACAAAATAAAGGATCGGTGGATCGCCTGCTGCTATTTCCTCACGAGTTGCTTGCTGTAAATCCGGAGTAACAGAAGCTGACTTGTCCGAGGTTTCCAGCGCCGCAGCGCTTTCTTCAGCCCCCTGTTTAACAGGGTTCGGTTCCAGTACGTAACCACCCCAATGGGACGTGTTTGTATCAAACAACGTACGGCGTGTCCAGTGCTGAGCAGGTACAAACGTTATCTTGACTCCACCGAGTACCAGATGCCCCCACCATTTCATCTCTTGACACCGATGGAATCCTTTACGGACCATTTTGCGTCTCAGGCCGTCCGGTACAACCAGGAGTGTCTTCGCTGTAACCAACTTACGCAGTGATGCCAGATGCAGGTGATCATAGTGTGAATGAGAGATAAGTATAACGTCAAGCGGCGGAATATCCTGAATTTGGATGCCAGGGGGACCGAGCCTGCGTTGAAATCCCATTTTCTCCGCCCACACCGGGTCAGTTACGATATTTAACCCATAATATTGAATGAAAAAGGTTGAGTGTCCGATCCACGTTATCGTGGTTTCTTCCCGATTGGCATGTAAATAATCCAGTTCAGGATCATGTTTGGGGACTTTAAAGGTGTAGTCCTTTACTTTGCGTCGGCGCTGTTCTCTCCACTGTTTGAACTCCTTCAGTGTTTTGTCTGTGCTCACATTATCGATATTGTTATAACGGATTTTAGGCATGAAGGGGCCTCCTCCCTTCCTCAGTTCTTAACGTCCAATTACCCGGTTCCCGGCGAGACGTACCACCAGCACTAATGTGATCAATCTTTTGGATTTTTGTACACCGCCATATATATAAATAGAAAAACAACCGCAGCCACTATAATAAGTGGAGGAGCATACATGATCGTAAGGGTCTCAAAGAAGCTGAGCCCTGTGATTCCCGGTATACCTTTTACCCCTTCCTCCAGCAGGGGCTGCAAATGGAAGCTTGGATGGGTACCCATTAGTGTAGCAGATCTCAGCACTGATAATAGCCTTGTGAGAAGTACAGATATCGTGTACATGACACTCGAAATGGTCACAAGCATGGCGAAATCATCCTTTCTTTTTCCCAGTGTTACCGCGCACATAATTGGCATCGAACAAGAACAGCTTCATAATGAGTATCAAAGACGGAATCAGTACCAGCAGCCCCAGACTAAACGCCGTAATTAGTGCAATCCCCATCGTTCGGTTGGTAAAGCTGTCGTAGATGTTGATATATGGATACAGAATGTATGGCAGATGAGAGCGACCATATCCATACCAGGCAAAAGCAAACTGCAGCATCACTGCAATAAAACACCAGCCTAGATATTTCTCTTTCCATATGAGCGACACCGCGATAACAAAACAAATAAAAGATGCGATAAACATCCAAGACATATTGACCATTTGCTCAAAATGAGCAGGGTTTTGTTTGTTAATCTGTAGAAAAGCAAGGAAACTTGCAAAAATGGTGGGCAAGCTCCACAGCAATGCATATTCCCGAAGCACTCCGAAAGCTGTCTCGTCCCCCGCACGCTTCGCATAATAGGACAGAAACATCGCGGAGATATACAGCACACTGACCAAGGCTAGCAGTACCACAGACCATGTATAGGGATTCGTCAAAAATTCACGCCAGCGAAAAAAAACTTTTTCGTCCACCTGCTCAATAATTCCACCCTCGGATATCGCCAAAATGGTGGAGAACACGGCCGGGATCAGTAATCCCGTTGCGCCATAAAGCGCAAGGTAGATTTTATTGTTTTTACCGTGGTTGCCGTAGGTATTATACGCGTAGTACACGCCTCGGATTGCCAGCAGCACAATTGCCAGGGAACCCGGGACAAGCAGGGCCGTGCCGTAATAAAACGCGCTGTCGGGATAGAATCCAACCAGCCCCACCACGAAGAAAATAAGAAACACATTCGTCACTTCCCACACAGGGGAGAGGTAGCGCTGAATGATGTTATGAATTTTGTTTTCATGTCCGGTTAATATGCTGTAAAAACTGAAAAAACCTGCGCCGAAATCAATCGATGCTACGATGAGATAACCGAACAGAAATGTCCACAGTATGGCGATGCCTGCAATTTCATAACTCAATGCACGATGCCTCCTTCCAGTCCGAGCGAATCGAGTTCCTTCTCTGCTTCCTTATTACGAAATAGCTTGCTGATGACCCGAATACATGAAAAACACAACACCAGGTACAGCAAGATAAATAGAATCAGCATCCAGCCGACCGAGGTGGATGTCGTCGCCGCTTCGGCCACCTTCATATACCCGCGCAAAATCCAGGGCTGTCTGCCTACCTCGGCAAACATCCACCCAAGCTCAATGGCAATCATCGCCAGTGGGCCAAGGAATACAATACCTAGGAGGAGCCATTTCGGATAAGGCTTGCGTCCTGGTAACCAACGTCGCAGTACGTATAGAATCGGAATCATCAAGATGATGACGCCTGTTGTAACCTTAAGGTCAAACATGTAATGGATCGATAGCGGCGGTCTAAGGTCCGCAGGGTACTCTTCCAGTCCCTTCACTTCAGTATCGGGACGATTGCCCGCCAAAATACTGAGTGCGTAAGGGATCTCTATTGCATATTTGATCTCGTTGTTCTCGTCCAATATACCGCCGTATATCAGTGGCGCTTCTTTCATGGTCTTGAAATGCCACTCCGCGGCAGCCAGCTTCTCCGGCTGATATTTCGCCAGAAATTTCCCGGATGAGTCACCGATCATGACGGTGCTAATAGCAAACACCAGGGCAGATACCGTGGTGAGCTTGAGTGCTTTTTTGTAATACACATGAGTCCGTCCACGCAGCAGACTGAACGCTGCAATGCCTGCAAGTACACCAGCGCTCAAGGTATAGGACGAAGCAAGCACATGGGAGACTTTAGTCGGTGTCGCTGGGTTCAACATCGCTGCAATTGGATCGATATCTTTCATGATGCCGTTAATCAAGGTAAAGCCTTGCGGCTGGTTCATGAAAGAGTTCACGGTTGTAATAAAGATCGCGGAAGCTGATGAGCCGAGAGCGACCGGAATCAGCAGCAGCATGTGCGTGTATTTCTTTTTGAAACGATCCCAGGTGTACAAGTAAATCCCGAGAAAGATGGCTTCCACGAAAAAAGCAAATGTCTCCATAAAAAGCGGCAATGCGATCGCCTGACCGGCAACACGCATAAACATGGGCCAGAGTAAGCTCAGCTGTAACCCGATGGACGTGCCGGTAACTACTCCTACGGCCACTGTAATTACAAAACCTCGTGCCCACCGCCGAGCCAGTAGTGTGTAATGAATATCATTGGTACGCAGTCCTCGCCATTCAGCCAGAGCAATCATAAGCGGAACGCCTACGCCAATAGATGCAAATATGATATGCACAAACAAGGTCAGACCGGTCAGGATCCGGCTGAGCAGTACAGGGTCCAGAGATGACATAGGTACACTCCTCTTTCGGCGTAATCGTTATCGTTGTGTCGTTACGGTTATGTACAACAGCAAATTCATTCTATTTCTAAACCACGCTAATAACTCATAATGCGAATAATACTTTTGACCACGGCATACAGCACGACCACAGCAGCTACCAGACAGACAATGATGAGCGTTTTCTCTTGTTTGCGAAACATATACGTGTTGCCCTCCTTCTACACTGGATGCAAATTATGGCTCTATATACAGTGTGCAAAATTTCCTGTTTTTTTATCCAAAATGATGAAAAACAAAAAAGCCTTTATCTTTCCGCACTATGACGTGCCAAAGATAAAGGCTATTGGATATGAATCATCTCGTAGTCGAACTATGGTTGAGCTACCGGTTCGTTAAAATTCAACGATTGCAGCCTCCTATATACTCGATCCAACTCGGATGGAGTTAGTGGTGCAGTAGGATTTAATTTATAATTTCTTCCTGTTACATAGCTAATATCATCTGCAGCTCCATTTTGCGTGTAAGGCAGCACCGGAACCGGGGTACGGGAATAATCCGTAAAATCGATAATATTCCACTCCGTCTCCTGATCTTCTTTGGACAGGATAATTCTTTCTGTTTTGGTCTCCATCCAAAGATAACGAAGATTAGCTGGGGACTCATTCCCCCCAAGTGCAGTGGTGTAGCCTGTTCCGCGAAACATTAACGTGAATTTGCTATGATCGTTGCTTCCTCCCGAACGTTGCTTGTAGACCTCGGCTAACTGGTGAACACCCACAACTTGAGTTACCGCTTCTCGTGGAAACTGCTGAATGTACTTCGACAAATTATCCTTGAGATTTGGTGTTCGCATAACCCAATTCGCACCTATAACCAGTGACAAGTAATTCAGCGTATTCTGATCACGATACGGATTACTCATGTAATTGGAGGTCGTGCGTAATTGAGGAAGAGCACTCGATTCTACAACATAAGGATCAGCAGGATGAATCGTCCAACGGGATGAACCTGAAGTGTAACGTGATCCGATCGGATCTATCGTTATAGCATTCATGAAGATAAGACCACTATTGTCTGCCATAGACTGGGCAGGTACCATTGGATTATTGATATTCGACCAATACGGCATTAAAGGTGATCCTTCCGCTGAAAGCTGGTCAACATTGTATTGTGTTGCTGCCCATCCCATGAAAGAGTCGATCTGGAAATGTTGTTTCAACCACAACGCTTGTTCCGGATTAACGGCAAGGGTGGACAATGATTTAGGTCTGTACCGTTCTGGAATACTATTCCATACCGAGGGGTCACCGTTGGTGCCACCCTGATGTAAGTTATTAAACGCGTTATAGCGATACATGTACATCCAAGAATTCATTTCGTCCGCCCACTGGGTTAAGGAGTAGTTGTTATTCGGATAACCCGAAACTATACCCACTTCATCACCATACGTATCCACATATTGTAGAAGTCGTTGTAATTGTGGACGTTGACTCTCCCCAAAAACAAAACGGTTATCCATCGCCCATGTCACTTTCAACGAAGGATCAATGGAAGAGAACATACTTCTGATCTCATCCATCTCGGCAATGGTCGTTGCTTGAGCACCCGTATCCTCCAGTAAAATAGAAATCCCCATATATTGCTGTCCCGTTCCAACCGGGTCAACAATCAGTTGAAAAGTTTGACTGAAATCAATTCCTTTTTGAACTGAAGTTATTCGAACCAAGCCCTGTATTACAGACCCAGATGAAGGAATATTATAAAAATTAGCGATGTTCCCATCCCTACTTAAGATGTTGAAGTCGTCCGAAAAGACGATTTTCAAATCTCCAGGCAAAAGATGTTCTGGGATGTATTGCCCACTTGCATCTAGAAGAGAGTAACCCATTTTCCAATTCGACCCAAGTGCTTCTTGGGCTGACGGTATAGTATAGGTAGCAAACGTTACAGATACAGGAACAAGGATCGGATCCGGTGTTACCGGGCCTGTTGGATTAACAATCAGTTGAAAACTTTGATTGAAATCAATCCCTTTTTGAACTGAAGTTATTCGAACCAAACCCTGTATTACAGACCCAGATGAAGGAATGTTATTAACATTAGCTATATTCCCATCCGTGCCTAAAATATTGAAGTCGTCCGAAAAGACGATTTTCAAATCTCCAGGCAAAAGATGTTCTGGGATGTATTGCCCACTTGCATCTAGAAGAGAGTAACCCATGCTCCAATTCGACCCAAGTGCTTCTTGGGCTGACGGTATAGTATAGGTAGCAAACGTTACAGATACAGGAACAAGGATCGGATCCGGTGTTACCGGGCCTGATGGATCTGGTGGATCCGGTGTTACCGGGCCTGTCGGATCTGGTGGATCCGGTGTTACCGGGCCTGTCGGATCTGGTGGATCCGGTGTTACCGGGCCTGTCGGATCTGGTGGATCCGGTGTTACCGGGCCTGACGGATCTGGTGGATCCGGTGTTACCGGGCCTGTCGGATCTGGTGGATCCGGTGTTACCGGGCCTGACGGATCTGGTGGATCCGGTGGAATCGGCGGCTGTTCAAATAGCTGCAACAACTTTAACGCATCTATTTTATACTCTTCAATATTTTGATAGACTCGATGAGTTATTACAGCAGCACCTTGCCGATCCAAATAAGCTTGCGGATTAAAGTTTTGATCCCGGTCCCCGTAAATCAAACCTAGTTTTTGAGCAAGCCAGATGGAAGACTGAGCTTCATCCGAGATAAGATCTGAGTCATTAAAGTCAGGCTTATCTTTAACGCTATCCAGCTTGTCTCCTACACCTAACACACGCACATACCACATGATGGCTTCTTCCCGGGTTATCCTGTTCTTCGCACCAAACCAACTTTTATTTGGTAGAAGATTAGGAATGTTAGCATCCATAATAGCGGTAACCCAAGGCTGAGCCCAAGGCGATACTCTACGTGGTGTAACTTGCTTGTCCTTCATTGTGAAAAGTCCCAAGGTCCGGCCTACCATTGTTCCGAACTCTTCACGATTAATCAGTCTGTCTGGTCGAAAAGTACCATCCTTATATCCTTCGATGATCTTTTCACGAGCCAAATGATTAATTTCATAATTCGCATAAGAAAAACGTATATCCTTGAAAACATCACCTGTAGCACTTTGAGCTCCTACATAAGCCAGGTCATTGATTGTGAGCAGGAGGATTAACAGGCAGTAGAGAATTTTACGAGCAAATCCGTGTTTACGACTCATCATCAAAAAGACCTATGTAGAAATGTTGAGTAAAAATATACCTCACCTTCCTCACGCAATAACAGCCTGTGCTCGGCTATCACTTATTCAATCTCAGATGTTGTCTGGCCGGGAACAACAGTTTACAACAAATTGATCTGCTAAATAGGCACCCCCCCTTAACATCATCAACGAAGCAATATGTTATATAAGTTCAGTGTGCTTGGGTAAACGGATGGTGAATGTACTGCCTTTTTTAGATACGGAGTGAAACGTTAAGGTCCCCCCGTGATCCTCGACAATCTTCCTGGAAATATACAGCCCCAAGCCTGTTCCACCAATTTGTCGTTGGTCCGAATTATCCACTCTATAAAACTTTTTAAATAGATTGCTTTGTACATTCTCAGCAATACCTATGCCATAATCTCGGACATCCACACAAAGAATCTCTTCGTCTTCCCACACCGTAATGTCGATGCGATCGGCATCTGGTGAGTACTTTACAGCGTTTCCTACGATGTTATGGAGCACCTGAATCATTCGATTACGGTCGGCATAAGCAAAGAAATCACCATTAAGCGCATGCACATAAATGCGTTGTTTCGCTTTCAGATCCCACTGTTTTGCGACACCCTCAACGATTTCAAGCAATGGAACATAGGTCATATGGTACGTCATCCGGTCATCTTCCAAACGCTGAATATCCAGAAAATCATCCAATAACTCTGTCAAACGTGTGCCTTCTGCAGATATCGTTTGCATAAATTGATTACGTTTTTCCAAAGGGATGTCATAAAGCAGCATCAACTCGACATGTCCCATAATGGCAGCAATCGGTGTCCGTATTTCATGAGAGACAACGCTGATTAGTTCATTTTTCATCCGATTCAGTCTTTCTTCTTCCGTCCGATCTCTAAACACGAGTAAAAATCCGTAATTTATAGATTTATGCGGACTTTCTACATGCTTAATATAGAGCGAGAATACATTTCCCTCTGTGCTGTCTGTCCCATAGGTGAACTCCGTTTCAATAAATGAGAGATCTCTGGACAAGAAGGAATTTACTTTCTCGGTGAGATTCAAGTCCTTTGAAGACTGATCAATAGCATTCGCAAACTCCAGAATGGATCTTCCTCGATAATGTCCTAATCCGAACATGGCTTCAATCTGGTAATTGACAATCGTGATTAATCCCGATGGATCACACATAATGAGACCTTCTCTTACGGATTCAATAAAGTGTTGCCTAATATCCCGCTGTTCTTCAATGGCGCTTTTCCCTTTAACCAATTCACCATTTAAGTCCATCAGAGCAAGGGCATGCCTCACTTTCTCTTCTTCCGCAATCGTCTTTTCAGTCATATCTCGGATAAACAGGTTATAGATGGATTCTTTATTACCCACTTGAATTTCGACAATTTTATATTCGATCGGAAAAGTGGACCCATCCCGATGAAGCCCCGAAATTTCATCGGTTAGTACTACGAATCGTTGCCGTCGGACGTAGCCGTACTCTTCCAGCATCTTCTTAATGTCTTGACAGCTAGCACCCTTAAATAGGGTTGGCGCTTGAACTACACCTACGACTTCCTCTCGCTGCCATCCAAATAATTGTTCTGCAGCCGGATTAAATTCAATAATAATACCGCTGGATTCTACGGAGATGATGGGATCAATCGAAGAATCAATGATGGCCTTCTTGATTTCTTCACTATTTTGCAACTCGGCCGTTCTCTGATTCACGCGATCTCCAAGCGTTATTTTGTCTTGATGAATTTGTTCAAACTGTTCAACAAGAACATCAGCCATCTTCCTCAGATTATTAATTAAAATCTGAACCTCAGTTACATGACTGGAAGGCCAATTTATTTTTCGCTCACGGAACAAAATCCGAGGTAACGAACCCGTCAATCGAGTAAGAGCTTTCATAGGACTTACTACTTTTTTGCTCAATGGAGCAGCCACAGCAAGAGATATAATGATAATGAGATATAGAGATTGAAGAGCTACTACATACACTTTTTGTATACTGCTATAGTACTGCGTGGAATCCATTTCGATAGCCATGTGATACGGAGACCCTTCAAGCATTCCTATCTCATATATATATGAATTGTTTTTCCATTTTTTCAATGTATCTCTTTCGAACTTGTCAAATTTCTTCTGATACAAACTTATCCCATCAATTTCAACCTCGTGGTAAGCATCCAGATCGATTTTTTCTCCCTGGATAAACTGATTTACTCCAGATAAAATGACCCTTTTATCCTCATCGATAACAATTGTATTCACTTTGTAAAATTCATAAAGAAGCTTCGTCATGCTCTGCAGGTTATCTTTGTTCAGAGTCCCTCGTTCTATATCTTGCATGATTCCGTACGCAGCACGATTAAGATGAGCCAGTATAGAAGATTTGATCTGATTCATTTGTCTGCGACTATCTGCCGTGATCAACAGCAAGGACACTACAACAACAAAAGCAACAACATACTTGGACGCAATTCTGGATAATGGGATCGTTGCTTTCCCCTGTCCCTTTTTCGGATATTTGGTAATCCAAAAATCAACGATAATTCCAGCTATAAGTGCATTAATCATGCCATTGACACTAAAGCTGAGATAAAGATACTGGATATTCACAACATCTTTTTCATACAACCAATACCCTAATCCAAAAGCCGGAACAATCATAATCAACCAGAAATACGTGTCCGCTTTGAGTATACTTATATTTTTTTTCTTCTGTTGGAGGAACCCTACCCAAGCAATCTCCAAAATAACAATGGTCATATCTCGGTTCTGGACCCAATCGCCGGTGTATAGTATGTAGACCAAAATAATGATTACAATGGAGCTGATCCCATACCGACAACCGAACAAACGAAGCGCAATAAATGAAGCCAAAGACCCCAAAAACAGATCAACCCCGTAAAAAAGGTTTATAGGAAATACACTTCCCATAATACCTAGGAGTATGAGAACTAGCGTGCCGAGCCAAGGTATTTTTAATTTATCCACAATATACAACTCAAGTGATTTGATTCTGGTCATCTCTTCACTGGATTGATGGCGCTAAATCCCAATCATGTGTGAATCTTATCGTATCCATCTCGCCAATCTCCTTTCCTACCTGTACCTCAATAAGTTCCAAATCTGTCTTTAATGCCCTTATCGCATGTCTCACTCCGATCTCTACAATAATGGTGTCTCCAGCATGAATTGGTGAGAACTTACCGTCAAGACAAACTTCTCCCGAACCGGAAACAATCGTCCATACCTCTTTGCGCAAATGATGCTCCTGATAACTGATATTTCTCCCAGCAGAGATAATGACACGTTTGGTCAATGTTTCAATTCCTTCTGGATCTACTTTATGCATAAGTATCGTCTGCTTGCCCCATAATCTTTCATCGTATCTAGGTGGAATCTCGACTTGCTGAACCATATGTTTAATACCTGTAGCCTCATTCCGGTCAGTGACTAGAATTCCATCGGGGCCTGATACAACAATAATATTAGGTACCTTCCACACACTAACTGGCAGATCAAGCTCATTAATAATATGGGAATCTGTAGAGTTTTTACATAAATGACCTTTCCCAATTATATTAGAGGCCATTTCTTCCGTTAATGTGTCCCAGGTCCCCAAGTCTTTCCACGTTCCGTTATATGTAATAACGGCTCTTTTATCGGTCTTTTCTACGACCTCAATATCAAAACTTGATTTTGGCAGTGTGCTGTACATATCTCGTAATTGCTGATAGTGGTAAGGCAGTCCCTTTTTCCGAAGAATCTCAATGATATAACCTAAATGAAAGGCGAATACGCCGCAGTTCCAGAGAGCTCCCTTCTCTATTAACTGTGCCGCCTCCATCAAATCCGGTTTCTCAGTGAAGCATTCTACCTCATGGTATGAGTGATCACTTGCTGAATTTTTCCCAGGGACAATATATCCATATTTTTCAGATGGCTGGTTGGGTTTCACGCCAATTAAAGCAATATCACAACCTGTATCCTCCAAAACCGTAGCAAGACGTGGAATGTGTTCTATAAACGAATGATCTGCGTAACCGTCAACTGGCATAACCGTAATGATTTCATTTTTATCTACACCTTGTGAATACAAATGTGCTGCAGCTAGTGCAATCGCAGGAAAGGTGTCTCTTCTTTCAGGCTCTTCAACAATTTCAATATCAGTAGAGATTTGGCTAAGAATTAATTCTTTTTGACTGCCACTGGATGAGAAAATAGCATGTTGAGCCAACCCCGCTTCTTCCAGTTGGCGCCATACTCTCTGCAGCATGCTTTCTCTTAAATCGCCATGCTGAAGCACAGGCAAAAATTGCTTGGGTCGATTATTATTCGATAAAGGCCATAAACGTTTACCTGCTCCACCCGATAATAATATAAGACGCATAAGAATGCCCTTCCTTCACCATGTATTATACGACGATTTTAGACATTGTTCCTCATTCTATATTCTGGGATAGAATCATTAAACTTCTTACATCATTTTTTTGCAAAACGATATATTTTCTTCGTATTTTTTTAACATATGCATAGTTGAGGTGAGTTCCTGATGAAAATTAAGGTGTTACTAATTGAAGACGAAACAAACCTAGCAGATATGATTGCCTTTTTCCTAGAAGAAGAAGGTTACCAAACAGGACGCGTTCATCATGCACGCGAGGCTTTACAAGCCTTTACCCAATTTGACCCCGACATCGTAATTACGGATCTGATGATGCCGGAGATCGATGGACATGAGCTGATTCAAACGCTGAGACAGCATTCAAGTATTCCGATTATCATGATCTCTGCCAGTACATTACTCCATGATCGATTACGGGCTTTGAAAAATGGGGCAGATGACTTTATATGCAAACCCTTTAGTCTGAAAGAATTGGATGTACGGATCAGAGCATTACTTAGACGATCTTCAATTACCTATTCCATCAAAAGAAACATCCCCAAAGAAGGTCAAGTAGCCCCAGGTCGTGTCCATGTAAATGAGTATAGAAGAAGCCTCTTCATTGAGGAGTGTGAGATTGAGGTGACTCACATCGAATTTGAGATTATGAAACAATTTCATCGTAATCCTGAAAAAGTGTTCACTCGAAATGAACTGATGGACAAAATTAAAGGTCCCGAGCGTGCTTATTTAGACCGCACCATCGACGTACATATTTCAAGTTTACGAAAAAAAATAGAGCCTGACCCAAGAAATCCACGACATATTAAAACGGTATGGGGCACAGGCTACAAGTATGTTTTATAGCTCTTCTTCTTCCTCCATCTCCATGGCAGGATACACAGCACGCCAACCAGTGTACCTAACAACAGAAGAGCAATACCGACCCGATACATTTTTTCTAAAATCACAACAATCTGTCCTTCTCCGGAACCTGTCGTTATAAACCCGGAGGTAACTCCATTAACAGCTAGCCTGGCGCGGATCTTATCTGTGTCCAATGTAAATTCCCACAACGGGTTTGGAGACTCGATCTCATTGATCAGCAGCCGCTCCCTTTGAGGATTAACCAGTGAAAATTCACGGCTCATTGATCCGGTACGCTGATAATTTAACTTGGCTTCTGTTGCACTTGCGTAAAAAAAATCGAAAGTATCCGTGTGCTCTGCTAGCATAACTTGATCCAGTAACACTAACTGATTGTAAGGAATGACGTTGAGATCTTTCATTCTGAACCATCCATCCTTGGCTCCGTCACCTCTTGCGAGGATCTGAATCTGCATGCTTGTTGCCTGCTGAGGGGCCGTGATGAGTTGCTCATATTTATTCCATTTGAATTTATCTTTTTCTTCGACTTCATCAACATAGGTGGTCTGTATCAAGTTTCTGGAACGATCCATAAAGGCCACTTTAATATGCCGATCATGAATATCATCGGACTTGGCAAGAAAAGAGATGACGTACTCTTCTTCCCCAGTCACCGGAATCGGATTGGAGGTATAGGTATACCACTCGCAGGAGTAAGTTTTACCGTACTTAATATCCAAACCTCCCTGGGATACCACGGATGTTGTTTCCCCCAAGCTGAGACCACTAAAAGCACAGGTGGAAGATGGCTGTTCTACAGACACTTGCTGTTCTTCTGTCCCCTGCTCCAGGTTATACTCATCGCCACGCATTGGATGAAAATCGTGCACTTCCACCATGGAAGCAACCTGGCTGTGCAATGCAACGCTCAGATTGTATTCTCCGGACTCAAGAGCAATTGAATTCACTTTCGCTCGTCCATAACCCTGCAGGACGGTGTCAGATGATGTAATTCTTTTGTTAAACCCCTCACGATAGGGATCGGTAATAATAACTTTTTGTTCGGAACTTATTTTCTCTTCAACCGGTATATCTTTAGAATGTAATTTCCGCTCTATAACCTGACCGGTCTGCAGATGCTCTAAACGCACCGTTATTTCTCCATCCGTTGACTTCGGGATGTCCGCCAGCAATGACAAGTCATACTGCCCTGACTTTACTATTTCTATTTTTTTGCTGAGCTCTCCATCCAGATATCTGAGCCCTCTTCCCATACTTAATTCAGGATACGTTCTTGTAGATTGTATCTCCGGCTTCCCTTCGAAATCATTCTCAGCCTCGAGGATCATAAATGTTTTTGCTCGTTTGATTGCCTGTTTAATAGGAAACATCGATGTGTCCACAAGATTCTCAGGTATAACGGCAAACATGTTAATAGCATTGAAGCCATCCTTGTTCGTCACCGTCACGCTTGATGCGCCAGCAGGAAAAATGTGAGGCCCCAAGTCGACCCATTCAAATTGATTGATCAGCTGGCTTCGTGTTTGAACTGATGTAGTCGTCTTGTCCGGCATCTCGATCTCAATCTCGCCGCCAGCCTGACTTTTAAGTACTCTGATATAGACATGGGCCAGCGTATCTTTGTCCATTTTCTTGACCATTGTAAAGGTATTCGGTTTCTTGTAAGCCTCCAAGTCTTGGAGAAAAATATCATGAATCCACCAGTATGTTTTTTGCTCGGGACGTTGCTGACTTAACAAGTCTATACGCATGTGGGCACTTCCCGGAGGAGAGACATATTCACCAAAAAAGTTAACTTTATCAAAATTGTATTCCTCTGTGGGAGCAACCACATAGCTGATGCCCAATTCTTGCATTTTCTCATCATAGAAGCGCACTTTGACATGCATTTTATTCGTGCCCCTACCGGATGCGACGATAGAAAATCGATACGGGTTGTTTTCCTTGGCATCTAGTAATCCTGATTTGGCCACTTGCCATATATTATCCGGGTCACCCTTAATAATCTCGCCCTGTAGTAAAGGAATATTATTGGAAGCAGCGGCCGGGTGAGCTTGCACATCAAACATGCCCGGATTATCTGCTTGAAAAAACTTTTCCATTTTGAGCAACGAATCAAAATCCGCCACAACCTTACCCTCGATCTGATTCATCTGATAAGGCAAAACATCCAGCTTGTTACTAGCAAATGTAACTGCTACTCCCGTCCCCATCTCCATATCAAAAGGAAAGTTACGGATTCCTTGAGATGAGAGAAACCACATCCAGTCCGCATTGGACACATAGGATTTAGACCATTTCAGAAAAGCATTTCCATCCTCAATGACATCAAAGGGTCTGAGGTAAAATGAATCCGGGAGTTGGCTCAGCCACAGATCCTTCATACTTGAAGATTCAATATAGTCACCCTTGTTGGCAGTTTGCACCGTTTTCACCGAGGGATCCAGGGCACTGTATAGTAGACCAAATCGATTAAAATCAAATCCTGGTTGGTGACTGTAACTTTCTGCACGACTATACCCGTAAGGTGTAATAATTTTGTTGGAGACAATAGACATGTATGGGAGTGGATCAGCCAGATGGTACATGGAAAAAATAGAGTTTTTATACGTTCGTTTGAGTCCTTCCTGGAAATCCAAGATCTGCTCGTTAAACTGTTGGCGTTCTCTCTGACCAGAGTACTCGTTATGATACACCAATTGACTGATTCCAAAAGGAACATACAACGTTCCTAATTTAGAGCTAAGTCCTTGATCCAACAGGTACTGCAGAAAATTCATATAATAGCTGATGCTTGGTGCGTTCCCTTCATGGTGAAATAACGTGTTCTGAGAAGAAGAATACACATGGACATCACCCGTAGCTTTCTCCATCGCCGTGTCTCCCACATTCCATACAGGCGTTGCTACCCCGTTATAGTTCTGGATCATCTGATCAGCGACCGGAATATACAGAGCTTTACTCGCATAATTATTTACTTTGGACAATTCATTGTTAATTTCACGGTACTCTTTAGGAACCTGTACGGGTTTGTAATACCCCTCGATGAATTCATGGCGTACTGGTGAGATGTAGATCCACAAACATGCCGTTACGGCAATAACTACAGCAAACTTTAACGGTCGGCCGAACTTTTTTGCTCTGATCCATTCTTGAATTTGTATCACACCAAATGTGAGCAGGATGGCAAAATTCAGAGCAAGCAGTCCTACGATTTTATTCGGATCCCGAAACATTGCACCTATAATCGGAGTCTTCGTAACCACGATGACAAAGAAGTTAGCTAGCCAAGAGATCGTCGTTCCCGTAGAGGCCAGAATGAGAATCAGCGCAATACCTCCGAATATAAGAATTAAGGTTCTCCCCTTGGATCGCATAACGATACCGATTAACATGATAATGAGTATAATGCCGCCAAATATATAAAAACTGAGGGGCAATTGGCTCAAAGGGAACATCGGCCACCAATAGCTAACCATCAATAGCACATTTAACAGCGTGCTGTTCTGGCTAAATAATGACAAGGTATCCACCACGTTGATGTTATGCTGAGACGCCTGAGCTCCCATTAATATGCTCCCACCATACAGAGACAACCAATAGAAGCTAAGCATACCGAAAAACAGACCAAACACGAGACCTTTTAAAATCCAGCTTCGGTAGATTCCCCTTAGAACGTTCCAGCCCTCTCTACGATACTCCCATGTCACTTTAATCAAAAGCAGAAAAGCGAACATCGCTAGGTACATGGCTCCAAAAAAGAAATAATGGATTGCAGCTGCACTCACCGTGAATACCAGAGCTAATAGAAACAGATCAATCACATTTTTTCGATACACTTTGGAGATCTGATAGTTGGGAATACGTTGCGTTTGGAATTTAGGATCAAATGCATTAAAGAAAAACATTAATACTAACGGGAACAGACTATATCCACACAATAGATAAATGTGTTGAATCCGAAAAATTACCCATGGGTTAATGGCGTAAAATAACGAACCTGTCGTCAGTGCCATAATCCGCTGGAACGTAAAATTCTTGGAATAATACACACTAACCAATCTTTTCGTAAACAGGTACATGGACAATCCAGATACGAGTAGCAGCGAAGTAATAAAGGACTTAATCAGTACTGCTCCACTATGATCAAACCAAGTTGATAGGATATAGAAAGGAAGAATATAGAGTAATCGTGGTGCATTAAATAGCGTGGATGTAGACCACCGTTCATTCCATACACCGACAATTTCTTCTAGATAACGTTCCGAACTCCATCCAAATGCAAGATCACTGAACACAATATGTCCGTCCGTATATATAGGGGCCAAAAAAATGCCAATGACGATGACCATAAACAGAATGGACACTGCATCATATCGATAGGCATATATCCGTTGTTTCATATTTCTCCCTCCACGCAATGAAGAGATGGTTGTCCATTCAATGTGCACCAACTCCCATTATCGAGGCACTCGAACAGTTGCCTTCAATCCCACATCAGTATTTCGAAGCTTTAATTTACCATTAATGCTTTTAAGATATTGGTCCATATGGAACAAGCTGAGACCATGCTCCTGTGTGCTTTGAGAATAATTCTCCTGAAAGTATTGATACCGCTTCTTGTCATCTAGGCCGCCACCTTCATCTTCCATCTCAACGCTGATTCCTTGCGGTTCAAGACGCGTATAAATTTGAATCTTCATAGTTAAAGCTCTGCCGGAACGAATTGTTTTTCTGCTCGATCCCGCTGATTCTTGAGCCTTATTCTGTTTTCTCATCGCTTTTACTGCGTTCTCCAGCAGTCCAACAATAACCTTTCGGAACATCATTGGATGCAGAAGTACGGCAGGAATATGTTCAGCTACAAAATACACTTCGACATCGGATAGATCCATATGAGCTCTAGCCCATGTAATGGTATCCTGAATCAGAATATTAATATCGACCAGTTCACTGTTCATACCTGTCTGCAGATGCGAAGTCACTTTCATTCCCATCGTTCTTAATTGATGCTGAACCACATCAATTTCCTTTTCCTGTTCCAATCGATTCTGGATGAACATCTCGTTAAGTTCATCAAAAAAAGCTTTTTTTTCTGCTCGCTCGGGATTCATAAGGAGACCTTCCTCCTGAGCCCATTCATCAGCTATATCTCGGTAAAAACCTAACAGTTTGATATCCTCTCCGCCTGTTAAAGCTTGCAAGCGGTCACTCATACTTTCAATACCCTCATTGATTTCTTGCAGGAACGGCACATGCAGCTCATCCTGTCGCTTTAACAAGCTAGCTTGATGCTGGACATCTCTGGAGCGCTGATGATGTGTCTCACGAGCGATGATCATCTTGCGATACCATGCGGCTAACAGCGCGAAGACAAAAATGACCGGTACAATGGAGAGTAAACTCCACATTTTTAACCGATTAGCCTGTCTTAAAACATCTGATTCAGCTAACCATGCCGATACATATAACGCGCCTCCCTTGGTATCACTAAATCCGTAAGCTGTCATTTTTCCGTCAGCATGCGCCGTTCCAGTATCACCATCGAGCATTTTTTTAGTAATTTCATTGATTACCGGGTGCCCGATCTCACCTTTTAAATCGGAGGCCACGACTTTATATTCGTAGTTGTAAAGTGATATATGATATGGCAAATCCGAACCTATAGTTTCCGATAATTGATCCGGTCCGATCTCAAGAACCGCAACCATATCTTTCGCAGATTCTGTTGGGATGGGACTAATTAAATATTGCCTCGGTACATCATCATCCGCATAAAACTCAGTCCATTGATAAGTCTGATCAGGAGCTATATTCAACAGATTGGCAGGGACGGATATATGATTTTTATTCGAAGCAATCGTCTGCCCTTTTTTGTTCAATACAGCCCAAGTGTCAGGTAAAAGTTCAGCCATTTCCGGATCAGCTTTGAGCGTTCCATTCGATGTTTTGGTTAACCCCGTTTTGGCAAGATAGATTAAAGTTTGCTGCCACAGCTCATATTGAGAATCCAAACGGTTACGGATTACCGAGACGGCTTGCTCCAGTTCTTTTTTATGGCTTTGAATGGCCTGTTCACGATAGGTATAGTTCATATATTGAATTACACCGATGTAGAAAATAGTTAAAAGCAATACGATAAGTACTAAAGGGAGAACGGATTTAATCAGTATATTTAGTTTGTTAACCAACGAAGCTCCCTCCTCTCCCTGGTCAGATTAGTCGATCATTTGTTTGGCAGCACACTCTAATTCAAACTCGATCAGAGGTAATCTCAGACACAATAAACGAGTAACTTTCCTTTCGAAAAACTCATATACGGATTGTGCTTCTTCTTGAGCCTCATGAAGAAGTAAGATTCGACTATGATGGTCAAAATACAGCCTCTCCAGTTCTACAACATCAAACCCTCGGCTATCGATGATATACAAATCATATGTTCCGTCTATGTGTTCGAGCCGATCTGTAATCTTCATCGATAACTTGCCCCACTTTTTCTCTGGCACACCGTAGAACAATCTCATGCCTCTCGCTTTAAGAGACCTTTCAGCAGAATTCATACGCTCAAAACTTAGCTTCAACATTTCGCCCAACTTCTTGTCTTTCAAAAAAGCAATAATGTTGGTATCATTCATATACAGAAGTTCATTCCTTCTCTTTAGATTGGAGCTGCAATTAACAATGACAACCAGAACTATTTTATGTGTAGACGACAACAAGATGGTATTAACGATCCTCAAGCGTTGGCTGGAAACAGAGCAAGTGAATGTCGTTACCGCACTTAATCCGAAAGAAGCTTTTGAGATTTTAGAAAATCATGAGATCGATGTTGTCATCTCTGATATTCTAATGCCCGATATGGATGGAATCGCTTTTTTACGTTCGCTAAAACGTGTATATCCTGCCGTGGTACGTATTATTTTATCCGGGCATTTACACACTTCCTCCATGTTAACAGCGATCAACGAAGTTGGAATCTTTGCCTTTATGACCAAACCT
Source organism: Paenibacillus sp. JJ-100 (assembly GCF_948329825.1). Taxonomy (GTDB): domain Bacteria; phylum Bacillota; class Bacilli; order Paenibacillales; family Paenibacillaceae; genus Paenibacillus. Next base: position 168,946 of record NZ_CAOJCM010000007.1, on the reverse strand, counting down.
CTCGAATACACAGAACAATTCACCACTGTCATCCAGAATGCACTGAATCAGTCTCACCGGAATCGTCAAAAGCAAATATCTGAGAAACATTCGGCTACACTGTTGCAACAATTCCTAATCACGCTTCTTAAACATAATGATGGAAACTATCTTTTGCTCGACGAGAAGGGTGAAATTATAGCAGCAGATCCTGCTCTGTCCGAAGCTTACCCTATAGGTGTCGTACTTCAAGACGACGCATGGGAAGGACTGTACCTAGCCAATCATCATCTGCATATTCCACCTAGCAATAGAGATGTCACAGAGCATGAACGTTACACCCTGGTTCGTTTGAATACTTTTGGTACATCATTTTATTTTCTCCGTTTGCACGATGCGGGTTGAACGGGTGATTCGTCCCTTAATAATTCCGTAAACCCCAAGTAAACTAAGGCATCCATACATAAACATCATTCCGCAAAATAACAACGGGTGTCTCACATACCGCTTGATATTATCCTTCCGGTAAAGAACCGGACGGAAGAAGTACCAGCGTTCGAGAGCCTTCCAAAATCCTCCACTTTCGGAGGATAAGGTCCGATCCATAGCAGTGAAGTAATAGGCTTTCTTAGCTAAAAGCTCTCTTAATAACACCTTTTTCTCATCATGATACAGTCGGGTACAAACAGCGCGTTTGATCTTCCCTCCTTGTTCCAGATAACGCAGTGTGGGCTGGATTTCTTCAAATGATATCTGTCCCGCATTGAATCCGCCTGTGGATAAGTATGCCGACATTTTCCAAAATCTCGCCGCTTCAATTGAACGTTTGCCTACATCCTCACCAGCATTATTAATAATATTTCGTTCAAAAACTTTAACTTTTGAAAAGAAGTTTCGGTAATTGGTGAAGGCTTCTTCCGGAATAACGTACGCGCCAACTTCCGTATTCTTCACGGCTTCCATCAAATGATCAATCATGCCTTCCTCAAGAATCATATCGGAATCAATGATCAGTAGATATTCTGCACCTTCCTGCACGGCTTCTTGTATAGCGGTTACTCTTGCAATTCCACGTTCTCCATGAGGCAGATGCAAAACCCTTATACGTTTTCGGGCATTCAAGGCTAATCTATGAATCCGTAAGGTTGTATCGTCTGTGGACCCATCATCAGCTATAATAATATCGACATTTTCATAGGATTGTTTTAGACAACTCTCCAGACACTTTTCGATGCACTCGGAATTGTTATACGTTGAAAATACAATGGATACTTTGGGTCCCATGTGAATCCCCTCTCTAAATTCATATATGATTTTTGCCTTAGTTCAGGATGGCAGGCTCATCCGTTCCAACCACTCTCCAAATGCCTGGCCTGTATAATCAAAATGGAATTGCTTCGCATACTCGTAGGCACAATTACGAATTCTCTCATATTCCTCGGGTCTTTCGATTACACTCATCATTTGTGTGCATAGTGCATCTACATCCCCGTGAGCAACCATATATCCGCTACGTCCATAATCCACTGCATCCACCAACCCGGGAGAGTTACTTACCAGGCTAGGAGTTCCCACGGCGGCTGCTTCCGTAATGGTCAACCCCCATCCCTCTCTTTGTGACGGGAAAACATGCATGTGTGCCCGGCTCATTAACTCCAGCTTACGTTCCTCCGAGACAAAGCCATGAAAAATGACATCCGCTTGTTTGTTGGACGTCTTTATATCGTCCTTTTCAGTTCCTCTCATGAAACTTAACCCGTAACGCTCCATAATGGGTTGCAGTTCCTCTTTAAGGTATTGTTCGTTGGTCTTACCAGCAATCCATAATGTCGCTGCAGGGTATTTTTTTTTCAACTTGCCAAAGGCTTCAACAACATAATCAATCCCTTTATACTTCACAAAACGTCCAATGTACAAAAAGGTCGGATCTGCTTGCTTGGGCAGCCAATGTTCATGCGGCCAATGTTCAAATTCGATGCCCTCGGGAATTATATCTATGCGATCCGGATGAAAGCCGTGTCCAATTAAAGCGTTTCGAGTCGAAGCAGAGACTGTAATTGTACGATCATGCTTGGCTAGGCGGAGCAAGGCCGGTTCCATCACATACCCAGGTAACCCTTTAAGTAAGCCCATGTTCTGAAACCATATCTCTCGGGTCGTCTGGTGAATGAAAAACAATCTTTTGGCCCGTGGTACCCAGAACCGTGTAAAAAACTGATGCGTATTGCACTGATTAACAACATATTTTATTTTCGCTCGGTGTTTCCGATAGAATCGGGCTGCATGCAGAATAACACTCCACATGTTCCCTGCTCTTAAATAAAGCACACCGTCAATCATCTCAGCTGGCTTAGCCCCCGGGTACATCGGAGAAAAATGGACATATTGAAACTGCTTCGAAGTTGACCGCTTGAGCATTTCATGTGTAAACACTTCTGCCCCGCCTCTGCGAGGAGCAAGGATGTCCCGCCAGGACAACAATAATACGACCTGATCGGATAATTGGATGTTTGCTTTCACATGCTTCTCTCCTTTGAATCCTAATTTATTGGCTTGGCCACGTTGATTGTCTTCTTGTAGAACAGCCAATCCACGAATAAGCCTGCGCCTAACAAGCTATATACCATGATTTCGCTTATCAGGATTTGCGTTAAATTACCATGATTAAATATAAAAGCAATGACGATGGATATCGCCCCTGCAATGAGCCATACCATAAGACGGGCGTTTCCCGAGAGCATATGAAGATAAGCCAAGAACACGACTACGGAGAAGATCGCATATACCGTTCCTACGGGTACCAAGATCGTAGAAGCACTGGAATAATCCGGACCAAACAGTAAAGGAATCGTTTGCGGTAACCACCATGAGTTGAAAAGGATATACACCATCAGTCCCGAAAAAATGCAAAGTGTAAATCCGGTGATCATCGTGGTTAACTTCCTGTTTGTTTTCTTCACGTGATGTTCATTCTCAGATCGAATTGTATTGATTCGTGGAACAAGGGCTGTAATGATACTGAACCCCGCAAAATAGATCAGTTGACCATATTTTAATGCTACTGCATACTCTCCTGATTGCTCAGGCAAATAATGATGGACAATCAACATGTCCACTGACAAAAAAAATAAAACACAACAGTTCAGTACAAATGACTGTCCCAGATCTTTGCCTACCTGCTTCCAAGAGATTTTGGAGCCTGGATCTCTGCGGGATTGTAATCCCGCGCCAGCTTTGCTTGTCCAATAACCATGTATAGCCGAAAAAAGCATACCCATCATCACAGTGAACATCAGCCGTTCCACATTCAGACCTTCTTTTGTACATAAAACAAAGAGAAAGACAAAAAGTAACTTCCCTCCAACCTCTGTATAAAAGCTCACATTCAACTTCAGTAAATAACCCTGTCCCTGCATAATTCCTCTGTGATAGCTAGTTATAATGTGAAATCCTACGATCATAACTAACCAAAGATTAGCCAACACACTTGTGCCGAAAATTGGATTTGTTAAAGAGAGAAATATGAGGAGCAATATACTAATCGATAGTGCAAAAAGGGATATTATCCTAGGTGCAGGAAGAACAGCTTCATCCGTTTTCGGATAGGAACGTTTTGCAATAACGAGCTGAATGGATAGACCGACGACTGACAACAATGCAAACAAAGCCAGTAAAGCATTTACCTGCCCATATTGCTCGGAAGATAAGTAGCGACCAGCTAAAATGTGGAATAAAAAATTAAATCCGTTTAACATTACATTAAAAAAAGGGAAAACGAGTCCGTGCCAGCGATATCTCGCTTTTGTACCATTCATCGGATTCGCCGATCTAAACGCCATATGTCTGCGATGGATCTGAGGAAGCGGAGGGAATCCTTCCAGATATGAATATGAGATCCTTCCCGGTCAATACATGCAACTTGCAGTTGAAGCACTCTTAATTTCAATCTTTTTGCAAGAAACATCATTTCAAGATCTACAGCCAGTCCAAGATTCTCCTTCAAATGCGGAAATAATCTTCTGACTGCAACTGCACTTAGAACCTTCAATCCTGTCTGTGAATCAATAACGCCCTCTGGTAAGAAAGGCCTAGAAATTAATCTCTTACAAAAACTTAGTCCGACACGAATCCAAGGACGGTTTTCTGCTGAAGTATCTTTGGTTCCAGTAATCATGTCGTAGTAACCCAGTCGTACAATGTTGATCATACGAGCGATATCTTCAATAAAAAACGAGTCATCTGCGTCCACAAAAACGAAATAATCTGCTTCAACTTCCTTCATTCCCTCTAGGTATGTACCTGCTTTTCTTGTGTTTCTACCTAATTCTTTGGCATTCAGTAACGGACTAACATCACGGTTTATTCGGTTAATGGACAGCGTCGTATCTTTCTCCAACGTTTGGATCAACTCTAAAGTTCGGTCTCCGCTACCATCATCAATCAGATATAGAGATCCTTCGATAACGTGTGTACAGATATAGTCTTGTAACTTGCGGCAAAAGCTCTCGACGTGTGCAAATCGTTCCTCTTCATTGTAAACTGACAATACAAATGCGATATGTGTGCTTTTCGTAGGATACTCAGGATGTAACAAACTTTGGATATCTGTAATTAATTTATCGGGATAGTTTGCATTCCAATGTAAAAGACGAATTCTTCCAACCCCATTTATTTGTATCATGTGCTGGTCCTGTAAACTTGAATGCACATCTGTAATAATCAACAGAGGCAGATGAGGATCAACAGCCCGTATAGCATTAGCCGCTGCTACCACGTCTTCTGGATCTATGTAATCGACTACGCAACAACGTATCTCTTCGAACGGATGACCTTCTGTATGGAAGGAAGTGTCGCCTAATTTCACATCATAGAAATGAATTAATTCTTTGAACTTAATGTTTCTTCCATTATCGGTCAGAACGAAAACAGGGTCCATGGTCACGCCTCCAAACAAAATGATATAGTTCTATTTTCCCAATTAATATTTAAGAATGTTTGTTTGTATGTATGAATTTAGTATAAAAATGATTGTACTCCCTTCATAATTTCCCATCATTCGACACGCTCAGAGGCTATGAATTATGAATATAAAAGATGATTTCAGTGACTTCTTATACGTATAATACGTATCAATATGCTATTATAGAAAAATAGATTAAACATATTGTTGCCTAGGCATAAGACCTAGGCAACAATATGGAAATTTTTATGAATCGAGAAAGAAGAATGCATCTGTTATACTGAATAGAATAGTAATGTCTTTTATTAAATCCATATTTTTCCTTTAATGTGAATAGAAACTTTGAACATCGAAAATTGACATCGGTTTCTTGTATTCATTTTGTACTTTCTTAACAAATTACTTTTCACCAGGAGTGTTGAGCTATGTCTATTAAAGTACTTCTTATCGAAGATGAGAAAAATTTGGCGGATATGATCGCCTTTTTCCTAGAGGAGGAAGGATACATAACGGAGCGAGCTCATCATGCGCGTGAGGCACTTCATCTATTTTCGGAGTTTCAACCTGACATTGTCGTAACGGATCTCATGCTTCCAGAGATGGATGGAAACGATCTTGTCGACGCTGTTCGTCAAAATTCAACTGTACCTATACTAATGATCTCTGCAAGCACGATGCTGAATGACAGGTTGCGAGCATTGCGAAATGGAGCGGATGATTTTCTCTGCAAGCCATTCAGCTTGAAAGAACTGGATGCTAGAATTAAAGCGTTACTTCGCCGGTCTACCATTACATACCAGGACAAGTCTGCAAAAGAGGAAGAGCCCGAAATGGTTACGGGACAAATTAATGTAAACGAATATCGCAGAACATTGTTTGTAAACGGAATTGAAATTGAAGTAACCCACATTGAGTTTGAAATTATGAAGGAGTTATATCGTAACCCAGGTAAAGTTTTTACGCGCAATGAACTGATGGACCGGATCAAAGGATCGGAACGTGCTTATCTCGATCGAACCATTGACGTACATATTTCCAGTTTGCGTAAAAAAATTGAGCCTGACCCCAAAAATCCCCGTTATATCAAAACGGTATGGGGCACAGGCTATAAATATATGGCCTAGATCGACCGTTAATCAGGGATTTGCATACATAGCAACGGTTGCAAGCATTGCTTCTTAGGCTCTACTTCATGTGTAGAACGGGAAATATAGCTAAGGGTGTCTCGTACCCATAGGTGAGCAGCCACCGCTCAAGGCTACGAAGTAATTGATCGGGGTCTTGCTCATTCCAGAGCACCAATCTTACAGGACCTGTACCGGGAATCTGTTGCAGGTGACGTTTGCGGATCAATGACTGAAAATCGGTAATAACTACTACGGGAACGTCCGGCACAAACGCACGAATAGCACTCGCTGCCGATATAGCCTGCTCGGCGTTCCTGTAATCCACTATACAAAAGCGGGAATCTTCCCAATCCCCTCTTCCTCTGCCTGTTCCCTTAACTGAATCTGATGGCGCAGAAGCAATCCAATCCTCAAATAATCGATTGATTTTCTCATAGTTGACACGACGCTCTCCATCCGTTAGTACAGCGACAGGTTCCATAGGTATAACCTCCATTAGCTTCTTCTCTTCTATTGTGTCAGGTTTCATTTAAAAATGTTCGTTTCTGAAAATGAAAGAACTGTTAATAATCTTCGTATTTCTTCACATCCATGTGAGAGACTGTTATTTAAGGTCATGTCATTTCGCAGTTTCCCTAAATTCATGTAAAATAGATATATCCCCGCATGATTTAATTTACGGGACATAACGTATCCATTTGGTAATATAGGAGGTTACATCCATGAATATAGTTTCCATTGAACCGACACCAAGTCCAAATACGATGATGCTCCATCTCGATGAACGACTGGAAGACGGGATTCGCAGAACTTACACACTGGACAACGAGCGTTCAGCCCCTGCGTTTATTCGTCAAATGCTTCACATCCCAGGCGTAAAAAGTGTATTTCACACGACCGATTTTGTTGCTCTGGATCGTAAGGGAAATGCGGACTGGTCCTTCATTCTTGGTGAAGTACAGAATCGTCTAGGTCAGGAAGGCATTCAGCTGGACTGGATTGAATCAGAAGATGCTTCAGGTGAACATTTTGGTGAGGCGCAAGTTTTTGTTCAATTCTTCCGCGGCGTACCGATGCAGATTCGAGTCAAAGCTGGAAACAAAGAAGAACGGATCTCGTTATCAGACCGTTTCGTCAAAGCAGTTACCGAAGTGGCCAGTGCAACGCTGATCAAAGAACGGAAGTTGACTGATTACGGAGTAAGATACGGTGAGTTACCGGATATTGCGCGTGAAGTCGAGCAAGAACTGGAAGCAGCCTATCCTCCTGAACGATTGGAGCAAGTCATCCAGCAGGCTATCGCTCATGGTACCAATACAGAAGAATTCGTTGAACGTCGTCGTGAGCTGGATGGAGCTGAACTTGAAGCTGCACTTCGCAGCGACGACTGGAATGTTCGTTATGCTGCATTGGATGGTATGGAACCGACAGAGGAAAGGCTGCCGTTGATCGCACAAGCGTTGCGTGATAGCAAAATGCAAATTCGCCGCTTGGCTGTTGTATATCTGGGCGATATCCGTACAGCTGAAGCAATGGAGCTGTTATACGAAGCACTTCAGGACAGTTCTCCTGCAGTGCGGCGTACTGCCGGGGATACGTTATCCGACATCGGTGACCCCGCAGCGACACCGGCCATGATCGAAGCGTTAACCGACAAAAGCAAACTCGTACGTTGGCGTGCTGCCCGCTTTCTGTATGAAGTCGGGACCGAGGAAGCTGAGCAAGCGCTGCGCCTAGCTGCTGAAGATCCTGAATTCGAAGTAAGCTTGCAAGCTAAAATGGCACTGGAACGCATTGAGTCTGGTGAACAGGCCGCTGGAACGGTATGGCAACAGATGGCAGGACGGAATAAAAATCAGGAGTAGTTGCTCTATCGTAGCACCCTCCCAACTTTTGTTATTGCACTCTAAAACGATGAGGGGTATACTTGTGTCTGTTTGATTAATAGCCTACTCGTTACGCTAAGTGTAATTTCTAATTTCATAAACAATAGATACACCTCATCCATTGTATGGTGAGGTAGAGGTCGCGGGTGCGATCAGTACGCTGAAGGAGGCGCTAGGAGCCGCTGTTGAGATCAGCCGAAAGGTGTACCCGCCGAAGCTCTCTGGATGTTCCTTCATAGTCTAGCGAGCTGGGGCTGCAGCCGAAAGGTGCAGAACTGTCACATAAGCAGGTATATCTTTTTTTCCGAAAAAGGTATGACTTCTTTTGTGTTGAGCTATCTTAATCATCTGGGACATGGTGCGGACATTAATATCAAAGACCGCTGGCTCAGGCCAGTGGTCTATTTTCGTTTATGGAGCTAAAAGCCTGCATCAGCATTACAAATGAAGGAGTGTTTCCATGCAACACCGCAGTAACCAATCACAAACAACAACCAGAACAACTGAACCTACCCTGAAAAAAGGTTTGCGTGCACGCCATATGACCATGATTGCCCTGGGTGGTTCCATTGGAACCGGGCTGTTTTTGGCAAGTGGTACCGCGATCTCAACTGCTGGCCCTGGTGGTGCTTTAGTTGCCTATGCGGCCGTTGGTATTATGGTTTATTTCCTGATGACCAGCTTGGGTGAGCTTGCAACCTTTATGCCAGATTCTGGTTCTTTCAATACGTATGCCGCACGTTATGTAGATCCCGCTCTGGGCTTCGCCATGGGCTGGAACTTCTGGTACAACTGGGCGGTAACAATTGCAGCTGAACTCGCTGCTGCTACCGTTCTGATCAAATACTGGTTTCCAGACAGCTCATCCATGTTATGGAGTTTATTGTTCCTAGTCTTGATCTTTGCCTTGAATATCCTGTCTGTCAAAGGATATGGGGAATCGGAGTATTGGTTTGCAATTATTAAAGTAGCTACTGTCGTCATTTTCCTGTGTGTCGGCGTGCTTATGATCTTTGGCATTTTGGGTGGTGAAGCTGTCGGCTTTAGCAACTTTACCATTGGAGATGCGCCATTTCATGGAGGATTCTTCACTGTACTCGGTGTGTTTATGGCAGCCGGTTTCTCCTTCCAAGGAACGGAGTTGATTGGGGTTGCAGCCGGTGAAAGCGAGAACCCGCGCGAAAATGTACCTCGTGCGATTCGCCAAGTCTTCTGGCGCATTCTGATCTTTTACATTTTGGCGATTATCGTGATCAGTTTGATTATTCCTTATACACATCCGAATCTGCTGAAGGGTGATCTGGAAAACATCGGAATCAGTCCGTTTACGCTTGTGTTTGAAAAAGCAGGACTCGCCATTGCGGCTTCTGTGATGAATGCCGTTATTCTGACTTCTGTGCTCTCTGCCGGCAACTCGGGCATGTACGCTTCCAGCCGGGTACTTTATGCTCTTGCCCGGGATGGCAAAGCCCCCCGTTTCCTTGGCAAGCTGAATAAACGTGGTATCCCAATGAATGCATTGCTCATCACAACCGCGGTTGGCATGCTGGCATTTTTGGCTTCTCTCTTCGGCGACGGTGTCGTCTATACCTGGTTGCTCAATGCATCCGGTATGTGCGGATTTATTACGTGGCTCGGAATTGCAATCAGCCATTATCGCTTCCGCCGGGCCTATGTGGCACAAGGACGAGATCTAAGGGATCTCCCTTACCGTGCACGGTGGTTCCCGTTTGGACCAATCTTTGCTTTTGTCCTATGTATCATCGTCATTCTGGGACAGAACTATCAAGCATTTACAGGCGAACATATCGATTGGAACGGTGTCCTTGTGGCCTATCTGAGCGTGCCGTTGTTCCTGATTCTGTGGCTCGGTTACAAATGGATCAAAAAGACCAAAGTTGTGCCGTTGCAGGAATGTGACTTTTCCCCTATGGAATCAAGCGATAACAAGTAATAAAACTTAATACTGATCCTCATCCCCTGTTTTGCAGAGAGCCAGCTCTTTATCGAACAGGGGATTTTCTTGTTTTTCTGTTCGCCGTATAGAAGGTAACGTTAAATGAACATCTCAAAATAAAAAAAGAGCACCCTCTTCCAGAGCACTCCTTACATTAAAAACATATTTTTATTATATTCCTCTTACATGGTCCAATTAATTTTGACACGCAGATCTGTTGTACCTTCCAGCTTGGAAACAAAATAAGAGATCGATTTCATTCCAAGCTGGTACAGATCCTGCAAATCTTCGATCAAACGGTTCTCCGTCCCTTTATATCTGAACGTGAGCGAATTACCGCCTTCTTTCAGTATATTCTGAACTTTAGTTTTGAGCACCGCCCGTTCCTTGATCGCATCCTTTTCATCATACAATGAGTACTCTAGTGCATGATATAGTTTCTGATACACCTCTTGCTTGTTGCCTCCTGCCTTCATCAGTTGAAGTAGGGCTTCACGGTAAGGTGCGGCTGCCGATGGATACTTGTTTTTGCCTGTCCAGACATGGTCACGTGCCATCTCTTTGTCACTTAACAAGTAATAATTATGACTTACCTTACCTTTGCGGTCAGGCGTTGGATCATCCCATGTGGTGTCCATGTGGTACCACTTTCCATCCAGCTTCACCAGATTCCAGGCATGCAGCTGTCCTCCTGCTTTTCCTTCCACAATTCGATTCTCAATCCCTACCTGCTCTAACATTCGGTAAGCTAGCAATGAGTATCCTTGGCATACGGTACTACCTGTAGCCAGTCCATCATAAGCCGTGTACTTTTGTAAGGAAGTATCATAGGAGAGATTAAGCACAATCCAATCATGAATAACCTTAGTCTTCTCATGGCTGGTCATGCCGGGTTTAATGATTTCTTTCAGCACATGATCCACTTTCCGATTTACGTAATCGGTCTGAGCTTTCGTCTCCCGGTACGAGAGGTTGACATGGACCTCAGCGGTTGTATTCGAACCTTTATAATTAAAAGCATAACTCTTCACCGTATATTGAATATAGGGATCGCTTTTCATTGCTTCGTCGATTGAGGTCTGTAGCTGTTTTTTGAGTCCTTTCACATTGCCCTTGTAAGTAAACATCAATTTTTCTGTTCGTTGTGACATCGCATTCAACAAAGTATGGTGCAGGTCCGTTGCAGTAGATAGTTCTGATGTACCCGAGGCTGCATATAATTGATCCAAATCAATTGTACGCGGAAGCCATGCAACTACAAGGCAACTTGCCAGCAATATCGTAATTACTCGTTTAGCTTTCTTGGCCATGAAAGGAAACCACCTCTCTTTGCTACATTCTCATGCAATATTGTATCATAAAAAATCTCGCTCTCCTGTTCTATATTTTTCATATGAGAGCATATCAAACCAAATAGGGACCTTCGACGGAAGGCCCCTTGATTTTGGACTGCATCTGCAGTCATCTTGTTTCCCGCTTCTCTTCATCCTATGTCTTTCAATGGCAAGTTATGAATTGCGCCAGGATTACTCCGTAGATCAGAATTAATAAAGACGACTGCCGCTCAAAAACGTGTCCGTTTTGCCTTGCAGCTTCGCCAGCCGTTCAAGTACTTGGGATACTTCAGCTACGGTTACTTTGCGTGCAGGCATGAATCTCCCCTCAATCGAAGGCAATAAACCAAGCCTCAGACTTAAGGAAACGGCTCCCTTGTTATGGATTGCACTGGCATCTGCGATGTTAGGTAAGTCAGATGGCTGCATATAGAATCCAGCCAGCTTCTCATAACGTAGAATCTGCATCAGCAGTACAGCCAATTCCTCGCGTGTCATTTCTTCTTCAAGTTTTAGCTGTTTCTCAGGATCAGCTCCACCAAGCCAGCGTTGATCCATCAGAACTTTGACTGCTTTGTAATAGGGACTATCTACCGTCACGTCAGCAAAAAGTTTCTCATTGTTATTACTGTTATAGTACATGTCCATGTTCGGATTAAGCGCTCTTGCCACATAATTGAACCAATCACCACGGGTAATGACCTGATCCGGGAATACACGTCCCTGCTCATCGGGCACTAATACACTATGTTTGATCATGTTACGCAAGGCTGATTCCGCAATGTGACCCGCTATATCTGTCGGTTCGACCTGAGCTTCCGCATGGGCCCCACCATACATGAAGAACCATTGACCTGTATTGGCATCCAGCAATTCATCCATGTTATAGAGGGATTTTATATCGCTTACCGGCACGTAAGCCAAATTCACACCAACTGGTAGAGGTTCGCTAGAACCCAGACCGAATCCACCATAGCGGGTGTAGTTCAACATTAGCGTATATTTTTTCAAATACAGCTCTTTGGCTTCTTCGTAACTAATTACAGGTTTGATCTCTGCAGGAAATTGTTCAGAAGTTGCCGCCAATTGTGTATAGAATTCGTTAATCGTTCCGTTATTCATGACCTGCACCTGCGCAGTGTCACCCTGTACCCGAATCCCATTCACATATCGCTGAAATACAAACGTACGGGCATCGGATAATTCCGTCATTCTGGCCAATTGATACTCTTCTTTGGCATGCGGGACAGTTGCAATGATCGTATTCATTGCTAGACTCTCCGCTTGTTGCGAAGTAAGTGGCTTCTTTTCCTTCTGGGCAGGCTCTTTCTGTCCCATCTCAGGTCCAACACGGTGCATCATGTTATAGCTGTAGACCTGTCCGGTGACCGCATCGACCTGAGCCGAGATATCACGCATGAACATATAGGACATGTTCGCATTCCGGTTGCTCCAGCTCAAACTCCATACCTGATTGTTCATATTACCATAGTAACTTTTGGTTAACTGACTATGCTCAAGTTTGTAATCCTTAGGAATGTCAAAGCTCGCTGCAACCCGGTCCACTGCCTGTTGCACATTCAAGCGCTGTCCGTTGGCAGCAGTAAAAGCTGGCACATTACCAGTCACTTTTTTATTTAGCTGCTGATTGCTCTTATCCACAGCTTTCCCTGTCAGCACATCCATTCGTTCTAATGTGTTGGCATTAATCGGGCCCATACTGTCTTCTTTTGGCAAATAACCAAGAACGTATTGCTGACGCTGTCTGGAAGACAAGTATTCCTTAGAGATATATGCCAGCTCTACATCAAATGCATCTTCAAACATCTGTCTGGCTTTCTCCTCCGACACCTTCGGCTTGGAGGAAGGATACTTCGCCGAGATGGTGGATCTCGAATACGATGTTGCCTGACCTCTCTCATCCACACTTATGTAGACAGTTTCGGCATCTGACACGACTCCATCATGTTTTAAATGATAAGCAAATTGATATTGATTGCGACCAAACAGTGCTGGCTGCTCAACTAGTGAAAACTGATCTCCAAGTGGCACATACTGATCTTCCTGGAGTTCAGGAATTGCTTTATGCAGCAGTTCCAAAGCTGTTTTTTCAGCTTCTTCCCTAGTCAATTTAACATCGTCTGCCGATAGCTGGTTCTCCACCAATTCAGATGGCAAGTGTACACCAAGTACTTCCCCTGTACCTGCGTGCACACTAGCACTGAATCCCATGGAGTGATTGCCTTGTACAAATTGAAATCCGATATCCCAAGCCTTATAATCCGGTGCTGGATAAGAGTTAGGTGAATCAAAATTAGCAGAAGTAATAGTCGCTTTTTTTAATATCGGAAACAGCTTAAATATATGATCAGCGGCTTGCCTGGATGAAATTTTCGCACCCTCTGGCACGTCATTGCTTGTTACGTCTAGTTGTTCATTTCCCCCCGAAACTGCTTCATTCACTGAACCAGCTCCAGCTTGAGCAGCGGACGCACTCCCCATGAAACCCGGTGCATGTGTCGTAAACAGCAGAGTTGCCATTGCTGTTGCTGCGGCTTTGGCTGTGAACGTTTTAAGCCTTCCATTCATGTTCCAATCCCAACTCAAAATGGTTACCTCTCCCTTCAATTTCATGCAGAATATATGCTGAATACTTTTACATGAATATTGCCATTCTAATCTATGATACCATAAGCTTCCTTTCTATTCGCTGTTTTCCGTTAAATTTACAGTTGTGAATTTTTGTATAACATAACGCCGAAACAAAAAAACGCCCATTCAATAGGCGTTCTTTCACGATCTTTACCTTTAGATTTGGTCTTCTATGTTTAGATTCATAGTTATTCTTAGTCTTTACTATGCTTCTCTTCTCTGTTCTGTTCTAATTCTCACTTCTCTTGGTCAACCGGCAGTATGCTGTAGATCCGTCACATTCTGCACTTTAGCCACTTCATCATCATAACCCGTTGGCTCTATTCTGGTATGAACATGTGTTTTCAGGAATGGAATAACCGTTTCCCAGAAGGAAGGGTCTTCCTCAGAACAACTATGGCCTTCACTGTTGACCCAAAGATGCTCTACAGGTGGATCGGCTTTGGACATGAAATATTCCAGCTCACTTGGAGGAATAAAATTATCTCCTTTGGAATGTACCATCAACAGGGGTAAATGCATGCCTCTTCGCCTTTCATTGAGCATCATGACCGGATCATTCTGTTGATACGTCTTCAAGGACTCACCCAGCCGCCAGAACCAGATTCGAGGGATCAACTGCGCCAGCGGGAACAGCGGCAGACGCCGACGTCTCAGCTCCGAGCTGACGATGACCTGAAACTGAGATGGCATGGAATCAGTCACAACGGCTGAGACCGGAATGCCTTCTGTTAACGCAAGAATGGTCCCCAGTCCACCTAGGGAATGACCCAACACACCGATGGCATTCGGGTTGACCTCAGGTCGGTTGGACACATACGTCAACGCAGCCAGCAGATCATCCCTAAACAGATAGGCAGATGCTGCACGAACCGCATCACTGGCACCATGGCTACGAACATCGTACATCAGCAGAGCATACCCTGCCTCCCATATCGGGCGTGCATACCTTAACACACGGGAACGATTAGAACCCCAGCCGTGAGCAATAATAATCAGGGGCCAGGGTTTCGGAACATCGGATTTCGCCGGAATGAACCAACCTTGCACCTGACCTCCTCCACTCATAAAGGTAATATCTTCAAAGGGCATAGGTGGGGTCAAGGTAATGGGAATTTTTTTAGGTGTCTGACTTTTCACCGCCGCTTTCCATAACCCTCCCACTGTTACAGCGGCCACCGCTAACATACCGCCAATCATGGTTCTGGCTTTCACAAGGCGTCTCTCCTTTCCGGCTACTCGCATAGGTTCATCATACAGTCGTATGATAAACTGCACGTTAAATGAATTTTATTTTTTGTAATATTGTTTCAACACATGGTTCATTTTATAATATACCCGATTTTCATGTTTTGCTTTATCTATCCATTTTCCTTTTGGCCGCTTCCACAAATGCTTTTGCTTGAGCTGCAATCTTGGAAGTATCTCCTGTGGCCAGAGCCTCTTTTGGCAAAAGTGCACTACCCAAGCCCACTGCTGCTGCACCCGCTGCGTAATAGGAATCCATGTTTTCTAATGTCGCTCCACCTGTTGCTAAGATTGGAATATGATCCAGAGGTGCTTTGATCTCACGCAGGTATGGAATGCCCAGACTGGCCATTGGAAATAACTTAACAGCCTTCGCCCCTGCTTCATATGCAGCTACAATCTCGGTCGGTGTCATCGCCCCAGGCCAGATCTCTATCCCGTGTTCTACAGCATATTCAATGACAGACAGATCGACATTCGGGGATACTAAAAATTGTGCTCCTGCAGCTACAGCTTCCTTCGCCATGCTCACATTAAGTACCGTACCCGCTCCAATATAGGCTTGTCCTTCATGCCGTTCGCGCCAATCTGCAATAATCTGATGAGCATTCGGTGTATTCAGTGTCACTTCCATCAGGCGAATGCCACCGTTTGTCATACCGTGTCCAGCCGTAACCGCCGCTTCTCGGCTTATACCTCGTACAATAGCAACCAGCCTTGATTCCAATAGGATCTCCGTCAAGTTCATATCTGTTCACTTCCTTCTAATTGTTCAGAGTCGGCAGCTTAGGACCATCAGGTGTTCACCGCTTTTCCGTTAAAGACTATTGTAAAGCATCCATCAGGAAGAGACAGCTATTTTCAAGTATTAATTCTCTGAAAAAGAACCACAGAATATTCCGCAAACGCCTGGTCAAGCCGTAAAATATGGTTCTTCAGCTATGGTTTGTAGACATAAAAATAAGAAGCACTCGCTCCCGCGAATGCTTCTTATTTTAACTGTTGTCTCTTCAGGAATGAATGCAAAGAAGTTGAAAATTGATCATCAACACCGCGTTTTCCTTAACGGTATGCTGCCAAACGATCATTCAAGCTGCGTGTCTGGCCGTATACTTCTTGATAGAGGGCAAACAAATCATCATATACCGCCACTGTCTCCGGGTTCGGTACGTATGACTTCGCTGGACGAATAAATGCCGCCGCACATTCCTGCATCGACGGGAACCAACCGCTGCCATAAGCCGCCAGCATCGCTGCCCCCATCGCCGGACCTTGCTCGCTCTCCAGCTTCACAATCGTTGCATTAAAAATATCGGCTTGCATCTGTAGCCAAGCTTCGTTTTTGGCTCCGCCGCCAATGGAGATTACCTCGTTTACCGTCTTGCCTGCGCTTCGTAAAATATCAATCGACTCGCGCAGCGAGAAAGTGATACCTTCCATGACAGCACGTCCGAAGTGCTCCAGCTTATGCCCAGCATCCATGCCAACAAAACTTCCGCGGATATTAGCATCCGGGTGAGGTGTGCGCTCCCCGACGATATAAGGCGTGAACAACAGTCCGTTGCTTCCTGCCGGAATCTGGTCAATCCCTTGCAGGAGCACATCAAATGATTTGTCTGCTGCAAAGGTGTCTTTGAACCAGGAAAGGCTATATCCTGCTGCCAGTGTCACCCCCATAATATAGAAGGCATCTTTCTCCCCGTGATTAAAAAAGTGCACTTTCCCTTCGAAATCAAGGTCTTTTCGTTCTTCGTACGAGAGGACAACCCCGGACGTACCGATGCTGCACATCGTCTGTCCTTCACTCAAAATACCTGCGCCAATTGCACCGCAAGCATTGTCCGCGCCGCCAGCAAATACTTTGGTCGCTTGCGCCAAGCCAGTTTGCTCTGCAATCTCAGGCAGGAGCGTGCCGACTTCATCAAAGGATTCCACCAGACGCGGGCAAATGGAGATGGGCAGATTGAATGCGGTCGCAATATCCGTGCTCCACTGCTTACCTGCTACATCCAGCAACAACGTACCCGCTGCATCAGAATAATCCATGGCGTAGTCGCCAGTCAGGCGATAACGGACATAGTCTTTGGGTAACAGAAACAGAGCCGCCTGTTCAAGCAATTCGGGTTCATTTTCCTGTACCCACAAGATCTTAGGCAGTGTAAAACCTTCCAATGCACGGTTCCGAGCAATGCTGAGCAGCCTGCTGTCAAGTACATTCTCGATCCGGCGGCATTGTGCAGTCGTTCGGGTATCATTCCACAGGATGGCATTGCGCAGCGGCTTGCCCTCGGCATCCACCAGCACCAGCCCGTGCATCTGCCCGGAGAAGCTCATTCCCTCAATCTCGGAAGGCTGTACGCCGGATACTTCCAGCAGCTTGCGAAGCGATACAATCGTCTGCTCCACCCAATCCTCGGGATTTTGTTCACTATATCCAGCCTTAGGCTGGTAGAGCGGATACGCCTCCGATGCTTCAAATGCCACTTGGCCATCGCGATTAACCAAAACGGTTTTGACCGCGCTTGTTCCGAGATCGACGCCGATTACATAACTCATAAGTATACTCCTTTCGTTTATACAGGATTGAAACCTTGGGTGCGGCATGGAGAGGTCACTCCGTGTGCAGAAACCCCTTCGATCGCCCTTACCCCCGGATTTCCTCATTCCCCCTCTTCAAGGGTGAAATCCGGTTGTAAATGCGAGCACTTCGTTTCTACGGGTTCTTTCTGCCCACTCCGTTCCGCATGCCGCTCTTAACCTTGCCTTCAAACGGTACAACCGTACTCGTTTGCGGCAAAGGGGCTCCAATGTCTTCACTTTGACATTGGTTTATGAAAAACCTTGGGTGCGGCAATGGTGAGGTCACTCCGTGTGCAGAAAACCCTTCGATCGCCCTTACCCCCGGATTTCCTCATTCCCCCTCTTCAAGGGTGAAATCCGGTTGTAAATGCGAGCACTTCGTTTCTACGGGTTCTTTCTGCCCACTCCGTTCCGCATGCCGCTCTTAACCTTGCCTTCAAACGGTACAACCGTACTCGTTTGCAGCAAAGAGGCTCCAATGTCTTCACTTTGACATTGGTTTATGAAAAACCTTGGGTGCGGCATGGTGGGTCACTCCGTGTGCAGAAAACCCTTCGATCGCCCTTACCCCCGGATTTCCTCACTTCCCCCTCTTCAAGGGTGAAATCCGGTTGTAAATGCGAGCACTTCGTTTCTACGGGTTCTTTCTGTCCACTCCGTTCCGCATGCCGCTCTTAACCTTGCCTTCAAACGGTACAACCGTACTCTTTTGCAGCAAAGGAGCTCCAAGCGACAACAAACCGTCCCCGCCTTCCCAGAGGAAAGCGGGGACGGTATGAATGTCACGCTTATTCAACGTCCACGGCGCAAGCTTGACCCGCACCGAGTAGGAAGCTATATGCTCCTGCTTTATTCTTGCCCATGATTTCAGTCAGAAGCAAGCTGCACATCAGGGCATCCATGCCTTCCTCTATGACTGATCTTAGTCAGCCAGAATGTATTGGTTCAGTTTTGCTCTCAGCAATTCCTGACGTCCGGATTGGTTTTTGCGTGGGTTTTCGTTGTTCAAAGCATACTCAGCCAGGGAAGCAAGCGTTGCTTTACCCGCAACGACATCTGCACCGATCCCTTCGTTGAAGCTGCTGTAACGCTGTTCGATGAACTCATCGAATACGCGATCTTCAATCAGTTTCGCTGCTACTTTCAGACCTTTCGCATACGTGTCCATTCCCGCAATATGAGCCAGGAACAGATCCTCAGGCTCGAAGGAGCCACGACGAACTTTCGCATCAAAGTTCACGCCACCTTTACCCAGACCACCGTTTTTCAACACTTCATACATGGTCAGCGTAGCATCGTACATATCAACCGGGAACTCGTCCGTATCCCAGCCAATCAGCAGATCGCCTTGGTTCGCATCCAGGGAACCGAGCATGCCGTTAATACGAGCTACACGGATCTCATGGTCAAACGTATGCCCTGCCAGTGTTGCATGGTTCGCTTCAAGGTTCAGCTTGAAGTGATTTTGCAGATCATATTTTTGCAAGAACGCAATAGAAGTCGCTGCGTCAAAATCATATTGATGCTTCGTTGGCTCTTTTGGTTTAGGCTCAATCAGGAACTGAGCGTCAAAACCAATTTCTTTTGCATAATCCACAGCCATATGGAACATACGAGCAATGTTGTCTTGCTCCAATTGCATGTCGGTGTTCAGCAATGTGTCGTAACCTTCACGACCACCCCAGAATACATAGTTTTCTGCACCCAGACGTTTACCTACTTCCAGACCTTTCTTGATCTGAGCTGCTGCGTGAGCATATACATCCGCGTTGCAAGTCGATGCTGCACCAAACATAAAGCGCGGGTTAGAGAACATGTTAGCCGTGTTCCAGAGCAGTTTTTTGCCACTTGCTTTCATGTGTTCTTCCAGCAAATCAACGATGGTATCGATGTTGCTGTAGAATTCGCGCAGCGTTGCCCCTTCCGGAGCGATATCTACATCGTGGAAACAGTAGTAAGGCAGGTTCATTTTTTCCATAAATTCAAATGCAGCTTCTACACGAACTTTCGCTTTGTCCAGACCCGAATAGCTATCCCATGAACGCACTGCTGTCTCAGCACCAAATGGATCGCTACCCCCTGCTGTTAATGTATGCCAGTACGCCATACCGAAACGGAAGTGCTCTTCCATCGTTTTGCCAGCGACAACTTCTTGCGGATTATAATGTTTAAAAGCAAATGGATTCTTGGAATCTTTACCTTCGAATGCAATCTTATTAACGGATTCAAAATAGGCCATGTGATAAATGCCTCCTCAAAAGTTTTAAAAGAAATAGTTAAAGAAATCGTTTACACCGTTATCCTAACATATCGTTTTCACTTTGTCTATCCATTAAACAAAGTAAAAATAAAATTGTTTTTTCCCTGTTCGTTTGCGCTATAATAGTCGAATAGCTTCTTAGCGGATAAGGATTAGAATCACGGTTATAGAGAATAGGAGTGCCTTAACGATATGAAAATTACCGGAGACCAGATGCTGGTCAAAAAAATAAACAAGTCCATCGTCCTTGATACGATTCGTCGTCACGCCCCTCTTTCCCGGGCGAAATTGTCTGAAGTAACAGGTCTGAACAAAGCAACGGTATCCAATCTTGTGGCGGATCTGATCAGCGAAGAGCTGGTTCAGGAGATCGGACCTGGAGAATCCAGTGGCGGGCGCAAACCCTTGATGTTACTTTTTCGAGGGACAGCTGGATATGCTGTTGGTCTGGAACTGAGCGTGACTCGTCTGAAAGGTGTGCTCACCGATCTGGAGGGGCACATCGTTGCCGAATACGCTGTCGATCTGGAGCAGCATGATACCGCTTCTGTATTTGAACAATTGAAACTGGCTGCCGATCACTTGATTATTCAGGCGCCCCCCTCCCCACACGGGGTAATCGGCATTGGCATTGGTGTTCCCGGAATGGTCGATGAACAAGGCACCGTACTGTTTGCGCCCAACTTAGGATGGGAAATGGTTCCCTTACGAGCCATGTTGGAAGAGAACTTTAAGCTTCCTGTCACGATTGATAATGAGGCCAACGCAGGAGCTCGCGGCGAACTGCATTTTGGTGCAGGTGTAGGCGTACGTCATCTGATCTATATTAGCGCAGGGATCGGGATTGGTTCAGGCATTATGGTGGATGGTGAATTATATAAGGGTGCTTGGGGATACGCTGGTGAGACTGGACACATGTCCATTGAAGCTGAGGGTCTACCATGTTCTTGCGGTAATCGGGGATGCTGGGAGCTATATGCCTCGGAAAAAGTATATGAAAACCCGGATCAGCAGCATCTGCCTGCATATACGACCAAGGAACTGATTGAGCACGCTCAGAATGGGCACGAAGCGGTGTTAGCGTTGTACACTACCATAGGACGCAAGCTGGGCATTGGGATTACCAATATCGTCAATAGCTTTAACCCAGAGCGTATTATCATTGGAGGGCCTCTTTCGGAAGCCAGACCCTGGATCGAGGCGGCACTCACTCAGGTGGTAGAGGAACGCACTCTGCCTTATCATCGTCGGAGTCTGCAAGTAGAATGGGCGGCGCTCGGTAGCCGTTCGACCCGAATTGGAGCGGCTTATTCCGCTGTATCCCAGTTTTTAGGAAATGTACGCATCTCTGTTTAATAGTTAGCTTATAATCTTTAAATTGACAAGATTTCGCCCCATTTCCTCCCTTTTTGTTAAAGAAATCCAGAGGTATAATGAGATTATGTGATTTTTGTCATGGCAGTGATCTGACTGCTGTGTTATCCGATAATGAAACGGAGTGAAAACTCGTGACCTACGTGGATACATCAGATATCAACGCGCAAATGTTTGTCACCGTACTCCTGTTCCTGATTGTACTTGCGCCCCTGTTCAGCCTGGGTATACTTCGATTATTTCAGAGCAAAAAGAAAGCTGGTTTCATGTACATGCTGTCAGGTTTACTGGTGTATGTCGTATTTCAGACATTTATGAGTATTTTTTTCTAGCCTGATCAAGGAGACGCTTATACGCAATGTCCTCAAGTCTAGACGTTGCTTTACGCGTCTTCCTTTTTCTTCACTCCATCTGAAAAATAAAGAAAACCGCACCTCTACAGGTACGGTTTTCTTTCTCTTCACTTCTATATTCAAACGGTTCGCGCGAACCGGAATAGAGTTACTTTTTTTCACCTTTTACCCACGTTCAGATCTGCTCGTTATCAATTAAGCGTCCAGAACTTTGGCGAATTGAGTTTTGTTCATGCCCAGAATACGGTGTTCACCAATCACAGTTAGAGGCACAGCACGTACACCCATATCCCATACTTGTTGTGCGAACTCGTCGTTTGTTTCGATGTTGCGCTCTTCGTAAGTAATACCTTTTTCATCAAGGAAAGACTTGACGGATTTGCAGTTCGGGCAGTTCGTGGATGTGTATACAATTACGTTTTCCATGTGTAATTCACCTCATAATTAATATTTAGTATATATGGTTAATTATTTATAAGCTTAAAGAAGCATGATTCAAACACTGGACTTCCAGCTTGTTATTCTATATCCATTATTCAATGGTTCCGAATTACAACGCTACCGCGCTGTGCTCCAGACTTTCAATGAATTTCTCTGCATCCAAAGCAGCCATACATCCGCTACCTGCAGCTGTGATCGCTTGTTTGTAGCGTGTATCCTGAACGTCACCACATGCGAATACGCCTGGGATGTTTGTTTCAGAAGTACCTGGTGTGGTCAAAATGTAACCATGCTCGTCCGTAGTAATCTGACCACCAAGGAAACCTGTGTTAGGTGTGTGACCAATCGCTACGAATACGCCGCTTGCCGGAATCACTTCTTCTTCGCCGGTTGCGTTGTTGAGTACTTTCAAGCCAGTAACGCCATTCTCACCAGCAAGAATTTCAAGTGGTGTGCGGTTGAGAGCCATCTCCACTTTTTCGTTGCTACGTGCACGATCTTGCATGATTTTGGAACCACGCAGTTCCTCACGACGGTGCACCAGTGTCACTTTGGTACCAAAACGGGACAGGAAATTCGCTTCTTCGAGTGCAGAATCGCCGCCACCAATAACAATGATTTCTTTGTTACGGAAGAAGAATCCGTCACATGTCGCACATGTGCTGACACCACGGCCTACGTTCGTTTCTTCACCAGGAATACCCAGATATTTAGCAGATGCACCTGTGGACAGAATCAGGGTTTCGGATACAAGTTCTCCCATGCCCTCTACTTGAACTTTGAATGGACGTTCGCTCATGTCGACGCTGTTTACCCAACCCGTGCGGAATTCTGCACCAAAACGCTCCGCTTGCTTACGCATGTTATCCATCAATTCAGGCCCCATGATCCCATCAGGGAAACCCGGGAAGTTCTCCACATCCGTCGTTGTAGTCAGTTGTCCCCCAGGTTGAGGTCCTTCGATAACAAGTGGATTCAGGTTGGCACGTGCCAGATAGATTGCTGCTGTCAGCCCTGCAGGGCCTGTTCCGATAATAATGGATTTATACATGTATAGTTCCTCCCCCAGGTTCTGCAAAAAGGTCAGGTTCTCCGGCATCAAAAGCGCGGGCGTTTGCATACACTAAAACGGATAGCCCACCTCATGTCCACCAAGACTGCCTGTACATGAACCTTTCACCTATGCAGAAACGGAATTGTAATTTATAATTATTCTAATCTGTAGTTCATTATGATCTCTTTTATGTACGGTGTCAATGCTAGGCAGCGATTATGAAGAAGTCTTCATCAGGAGGGAAAAAGGAAGTATGAACGACGCTCTACTAGGCAGTATTATTTCGGCCATGTCTACTGGACTTGGGGCCGTGCCCATTCTATTTATGCGTAAAATATCACATCGGTTGCGTGACATTCTGCTCGCTTATGCAGCGGGTATCATGACCTCCGCATCGGTGTACAATCTCATTCCGGAAGCACTCGGACAGTCCAATTTGTTTGTACTCGCTTTTGGCATTATGCTCGGAAGCTTGGTCCTGCTTGTGCTGGAGATGCGTATTCCTCACGTAGATCTGGAAAATCCGGAGAAAATGCCATTCAAAATCGAAGGCAAAGCCTTTATGATCATCGCCGCCATCACAATGCATAACTTGCCGGAAGGATTGTCTGTCGGTGTAAGTTACGCGAGTACGGATGAGAATCTGGGGAACCTGATCGCCTTCTCCATCGGACTGCAAAATGCACCGGAAGGGTTTCTCGTCGCTCTCTTTCTCGTCAATCAGAACATCGGCCGTTTCAAAGCACTTGGTATCGCCACGCTAACCGGAGCTGTAGAGATTGTAACGTCTATGATTGGATTTACACTCAGCAGTTTAGTCGCTGGCCTTGTACCATACGGTCTGGCGTTTGCAGCCGGTGCGATGATGTTCATCGTGTACAAAGAGCTTATTCCCGAAAGCCATGGCGATGGCAACGCACGCGTAGCCACGATCTCCTTCCTGCTTGGTCTGATTACCATGATCGGTCTGACTGAGCTATTCTAACGGAGTATAAGCTATCACGCTACAGGCTAAGAGCAAAATTAAACGTTTCATATAAAAACCAGAAAAACCCGAACAACAGCCGCAAGCTGAAGTCGGGTTCTTTATTTTGCCACAAATGAAGATTGCATGAACGTACTGAAACTTTCCGAAGCTATTCAATAAATTTTCATATGTTCTGTTTATATGACAGCAAGTCTGTATCCATAAGATCAAGATTGAATAAATCGAATCAGTTCCGCATTATATTTTTCCAATTCATCGTAAAACGCACCGTGCCCACTCTCTTCAAACACGACCATTTCGGCTGAAGGGATCGCCTTTTGCATCTGTTCAGCTAATTCAAACGGGCAGATCTCATCTTTTTTACCGTGGAAAATAGCCGTAGGCACCTGAATCGTTTCCAGCTCCCCGCGCAAATCCTCATCCCGCAGTGCCATAGCACTGCTGATCGTACCATAAGATGAAGCTTCCATGCCTAGCGCATGGAACCATTCCATGAATGGCTTGCTGTGCTCTTTCGCAAAAAACATCCCGCCAAATGTATCTAGCAGCTTCGGTCGATCCGTAAAAATCGGCTCAATAATCTGTTCGTTCAGCTCATCTGGCGTCAAGCCGTACGGATACCCTTCACGCTGCGTGAATACAGGAGCTGCCGCTGACAATAGGGCGAGCTTGGAAACTCCGTGCCCCTGATGACGCGCCATGTAATGTGCCGCAATCGCACCGCCCATGGAGAAACCGGCAAGCACTACATCCGTTAGCTCCAGTTCATCAATAACTGCCCTTACATCATCCGCCATGCGGTCATAATCATATCCGGTAGACGGTTTATCCGATAAGCCGTAACCTCTGAAATCCATCGCAATGGTACGAATGCCATGGTTCGGTAGCACATTTAACTGGTATTCAAACATTTTATAATTGACAGGCCAGCCGTGCAAAAATAGCACCGGAGTCCCCTCACCAATATCTTCAACATATACTTTTACATTTGGTTCTACTTGTACGTAACGGCCCATTTTTCACAACTCCCTTATCATTAGTAAAATCGTTAATCATACATTAAGATACGTTATCACGCCTCTTCGACTATTACCCTCTGATCACAGGTTCAAACGGGAGCCATACGTAATATCTGATGATAAGATAACCCACTCACGGTGTTCATCGTTAACGCAGCAGCCTCAATCCATTCAGAATGACAAGAATTGTACTTCCCTCATGACCCACCACCCCGAGCGGCAGAGCTACATCCTGCAAAAAATTACCCGCAATTAACGCTAGAATGACCGTAATGGCAAACCCCATATTGTACTTCACGGTGCGCTGTGCTCGCCGAGCCTGCCCAATCACCCAGGCAATCTCTTCAATGTTATCGTTCATAAGCACCGCATCGGCAACCTCAATGGCTGTTCCGCTTCCGGACAACCCCATACCCATGCCTACTGTCGCTGCTGCAAGTGCAGGCGCATCGTTAACCCCATCCCCAACCATGAGGACATGACCATATTGTTCACGGAGCGCTTGCACCTGTCTGACCTTATCTTCAGGCAGCAAGTCTGCATAGACCAGACTAACTCCCGTTTCACGAGCAATCACCGAGGCTGTACGAGCACGGTCACCGGTTAACATCGCCACTTTGACACCCATACTCTCCAGCTTTTGCACGGCAACGGCAGCTTGTGGACGAATCAGATCCCGCATGGCAATCAAGCCAGCAAACTCACCATTGATCGTTACAGCAGATATCGTTTTACCTTCCTGTTCCAATTGGGTACATATCTTCTCCCATTCTGCTACAGACCGTTCGCCTTCTCTCGTTTGCATCCCTACCATTCCATTCTGTCGCCCTATCCTCCATACCTCTCCGTTTACTATCCCCTCGATGCCGTGCCCGGTTATCGACTGGACATGCTCCGCTTCTTGTATAGGCAAATTCTCCTTGTTAGCCTGTTCCACAATTGCCCGTGCAAGAGGATGCATGGAGAGATTTTCAATCGATGCTACCGCAGATAATAACTGCTCTCTAGTTACGGTGGATACGGTAAGGATATCCGTTACTTGAGGTGTACCCATGGTGAGTGTACCTGTTTTGTCAAAAGCAACCACCTTAGTTTGAGCAATATTCTCCATATGTGCCCCTCCCTTGAAGAGAATACCTCGGCGGGCACTACTGGACATTGCAGACAGCATGACAGGCATGATGGACGACACGAGCGCACAAGGCGAAGCCACCACAAGAAAGACCATCGCTTTGTAAAATGCTTCATTCCACGTCCACCCCAACAGTATCGGTGTTCCTACAATAACGACGAGGGTAACCCCTACAACAATACGTGCATAGATCCCTTCAAATCGTTCCATAAACCGCTGAGAGTCCGGCACCTCGGCTTGTGCCTCCTCCACTAACTTGATGATCTTTCCAAACAAAGATCCCTCCGCCGATTTCGTGACCTCGACATATAATGCTCCCTCACCGTTCACAGTACCTGCGTAAACTTCGTCGCCTGCACTTTTATCGACGGGCATAGATTCTCCGGTAATCGACGATTGATTGATAAAGGAACTTCCCCGATAGACGACGCCATCCGCAGGAATCAGCTCTCCCGGCTTCACCAGTAACAGATCACCCGGCTTTAGATCCTCAATAGCCACGATATGCATCTGTCCATCCTCAATCCGCAATGCCGTCTCTGGCTTAAGGGCCAACAAAGAAGAGATGTCCTTGTGACTGCGCTCTGTCGCATAACTTTCCAATGCACCACTGAGGGCAAAAATGAAGATCAGCATCGCACCTTCGTTCCAGTAGCCAATAGTGGCTGCTCCAAGTGAAGCGGCAATCATCAGCAGGTTAACATCCAGGTCCCGCTCCTTAACCAGAGTTTCAACGCCTTCCTTGGCTTTCGTCCAGCCACCAATGGCATATGCAGCAATGTAGAGGATCACCGATAACGTAGCAAAATAAGGTGAAATCCCCCAAGCAATCAGCATCATCACACCACTTCCTAACGCTGCCTGCATCTCCTTGTTCTGCAACATTGCCCGTAAGTTAGGTCTCTTCCTCCGGTTCGGGCCTGGAGTAGGGGCTGAGTGTTGCTTGGCTTGCTGTTTTCCTTGCATAGGCTGATGTATCGCTTGCATAGAAATCACATTCCCTTCACTTGAGTTTTAGAATAAACGTGCTGCTTTTTTGCCTTTGTATTGAGAATGAGATCCATTGTTATTGCCCTAAAAATGGCACATGCTGCTGCGGGAATCCCGCAGCAGCATGGTTTAGAACTGATTTTGCATTCTCAGCAGATCGAAGATTCAGTGAGAATGATAATCATTTTTGCACTTATACAATTATTTTTACTCAATACAACTTTTGCTTAATTATATGCCTGTGCCGTTCATTTGTAAATGGGTGTTTATCGGAACGGTGCGCTATTCCAACTACGAAGTGGATAGGTATCCATCCTTTTCAGAATCTGAATATGATAATTCCGTTGTTGCGAGTTCCAGCGCCTCCATACCCAAGACGAGTGCACCATATAAACCTGCTTGTTGTCCCAAGCCTGGTTGAACAATATATTGATCGATATTTTGCAGCAGTTCGGATACATTCACATAACCATTGAGATTCTGGACAACCCGTTCCCGAATCATGGGAAACAGATGCGTTTGCTGCATGACTCCACCCCCCAGGATGACCTTCTGCGGCGAATGCAGCAGGATCGATGTTGTGATGGACTCCGCAATGTAGAAGGATTCGATCTCCCACGCCAGGTGGTCGCTGGGCAGCTCACTTCCAGGCCTTGCCCAGCGTGCTTCGATGGCCGGTCCTGCGGCCAGTCCTTCCAGACAATCGCCATGATAGTTGCATAAGCCAACAAAGTGATCATGAGGATGCCTTCTTGTCCGAATATGTCCGCCTTCAGGATGCAATAATCCGTGTACCCTTTTCCCTCCGGCGATGAGTCCCACGCCAACCCCAGTGCCAATCGTATAATATACGCAGTTGTCTAGGCCCTGAGCAGCTCCCCATGTACTTTCACCTAGTGCAGCGGCATTCACATCCGTATCCCACCCGATAGGAAGTCCGAATTCACGCTTCAAGATGCCAACCACGTTACAGTTGTTCCATCCCGGCTTGGGAGTTGTCGTGATACAACCATAAGAAGGGCTATCCGGTTGCAGGTCGATCGGACCAAAGGAGCCAATGCCGATCGCAGCCACGCCTTTACCCCGAAAATAATCCCTAACTTTAGCGAGTGTAATCTCGGGATGTTCCGTCGGAAAACTACACCAGTCCTCCAGATTTCCTTGTTCATCGCCTATTCCACATACGAATTTAGTTCCGCCTGCTTCAATTGCACCTATACGCATCGACCTGACCCCCTCCTCTTCATTTGTTATTAATCGCCATTTTTGCTGGAGTCAACTCGTAGATATCAAGAGAGGAGAAGACTACGTTGTCGTCATCGGCATCTACCGTGATTCGTTTCGCTTCCGCATCCGGATAGATCAGATCGGTAATAACGGCCTGCCCCCCATTGGCAAATACCTCAACTGATGAAGAATCTATATACATACGCAGATGATGATCTCCATTCTCTGACTGAATGCTTGCTGTATGACGTCCCCCGAAATGCTCATGAAAATCAACGATGCCTGATCGCTCGCGATCGACGTACACTTCTTGCCGACTCGCATCGATGCCAACAACCGTTTGATGATTTGCGCTGCTTCGCAATTTAAAGTGAACGGATTGCTCGGATATCCACTTCGCATCGACTTCATAGCTCTCCAATTGCAGGTTAGTAAGGTGAGTCCTAGCCTCTTTGACTGTTACGTTCTGCAAAGACAATATCGGTCTCCGGGCTAGTTCAAGCTCACGGGCAGGACGCTGAACCAACGTTATTTTTCCATTTATCGTTTCCAAACTCAGTTCACGGGCTATAGTCATGACGCCGCGGTAACCTTCTGTAGGCGTTTGGTTGGCATACATCCAATTGCTCATCCAGCCCATAAACAGCCGTCTGCCGTCATCTGCCGGAATGTCCGACCAACTGACCCCCGCGTAGTTGTCCCGTCCATAGTCAAGCCAACGCACAGTGTGGGAAGCTTCATCCGGGACAAAGGTCGAACCATCAAACTCCCCGGTAAAGTATTGAGTTCGCGAACCTTCCTTAAACGCAGGATCTGCACCAATGCTCACAAGCATAACCCATTTTATATGCTGATTATTTCCATCCACTGCTAGCGGAAACAGGTCAGGACACTCCCATACACCGTCATGTGAACCGATGCCTGCACCGAATTCACTCCCGAGAGTCCACTCCTTCAGATTGGGAGAACGATATAGACAAACGCTCTGGCCACAGGCAATAATCATCACCCATTCCTTCGTCTGCTCATGCCAGAACACCTTGGGATCGCGAAAATCTACGAATGACTCATGCTGCAGTACCGGATTTCCCTTATATTTGTCCCATGTGCGGCCATTGTCCTTGCTGTACGCAATGCTTTGCCGCTGAACCGGCTGATCGTTCGGTACTTCCAAGTGGTGAGTGAAAATGGCTACTAGTCCTGGCTCCTCATCAAAGAAACCGGAAGTATTGTTCCAATCTACCACAGCACTGCCTGAGAAGATCATGCCATGTTCATCCGGCGCCAAAGCCACAGACAGCTCTTCCCAGGTAAAGAGGTCCTTGGTCACAGCGTGTCCCCAATGCATGGGTCCCCATGTATTACCGTACGGGTGATATTGATAGAACAGGTGGTACTCACCTTTGAAGAAAACCATTCCGTTAGGATCATTCATCCACTTCTCTTTTGGCGAGAAATGATAGGTACTGCGGTAATCGTTTGTTGAAATTGTAGACATGCTGATTCTCTCCTCTACATAGACCGGTTTGCCAGAAACTCTGATGTCTAAGCAGGTTGCTACTCGAAGTCAAAGTCTCCGTGTCCGATTCGTTTATTGTGTGTTACGGTCGTATCCTGCTTGTTTGATTTGAAGCCATTCCTGTAATCCAAGACGATCCAGCTCTTTCAGATAGGCATTCCACTCCTGCTCAATCTTCCCGTTCTGATACCATTCCGTGCGCATGCGCAGTACATAGGCGAACAGGTCGGTTTCAATGGTAGACAGTCGGTCAAGCTCGTCGATGGAGAAGAATACGCTTGGGTAAACGTTATCTGCTTTCATATGCGGAACCATAACCCGATCAAGAAGCTCCATACGCCATGCAGCATCTTCCGGTTTGGTTGTATACTTGTCGTAATAACTATCCAGAATAGCCAGCGGTCCGGCAATGCTTGTTTTTTGTCTCAGTTCGACAGGCGCTGCCCCTTCCAGCGGCAGATGCTTCAGCATACCTTTGGCTTCATCGAATTCAAAAATATTTTGCTGGGTTTCATCTCCGTACGTTCCCCAGTTATTTTGGATCGACTGGAGCGGTTCGTATAGCTGGTCCACCCACTTTGCTGTAGATTCCAGATTTTTATTACTGCTCGTGATGACCATACGTCCTCGGTCGAGCCCGATTCCGTTGGTTCTTGTCACATTTCTCTCTCCGTTCGGACCAGCAACCGGTGGCAAAACATCATATGTGTCATTCATCCCCGTAATGTTTGCCTTATCCCAAGTGAAATACATGCCGTACTTATGATCCTTACCCTTGGCTAGATACGTATTCCAATCCTGCTGATAAGCTTCCACATCAACAAGGCCTTCCTGCACAAGCTCATGGATGAATTTCACGGCTTCCTTGTAGCCATCATCCGCTGCGGTAAAGACTACCTTTCCATCGTTCGTCACTACAGTATGGTCCCAGTTCTCGCCAAGTCCAAATGCCGCAAAGAGAGATGTCAGATCTTCACCGCCCGGCTTGTTAATGAACGACAACGGAATTTCGTCTGCCTTCCCATTCCCATTCGGATCCTGCGTTTTGAATGCGATCAGCACCTTTTTCAATTCCTCCGTGGTCGTTGGCATCTTCAGTCCAAGCTTGTTCAACCACTCCACATTGATCCAGGGCAAATTATCCACCGCTTGGATCCGCTGTTTGCCGCTTCCGAGCTCCTCGATCCATGGAAAAGAATAAATATGTCCATCCGGTGCTGTGATCATGCTCTTGTATTCCGGAGCTTCCTTTAATACCTTTTGCAGATTGGGCATATATTGATCGATCAAGTCTTCAAGCGGAATAATAGCCCCGTCTTTGGCCAGCTTCAAGAGATCATAATCCCCGTAACCCGCGTCAAAAATGGCATCGGGCAAATCCCCGCTGGCTACCGCCAGATTTCTTTTTTCGGCAAACACATCACTCGTATAGTTCTTCCAGTTGATATGCACATTGGTCTTTTCCTCAAGCCTTTTGTTAATCAGCTTCTCGTTGGGATCGGCCGGAGCCAGCGGCGAGCTTTGCGTTATAAAATTCAATGTCACTTTCCCATCCGGAGACTGAGCTTCACTTGCTGCCCCTCCCCCGCTCCCACCACAAGCCGAGAGCAGCAGCATAGCAGACAACATCGAAACGGAAAGCGTTGTAATGGCTCTTTTGGACTTTTTCATTTTTTTCATGACATGACCTCCACTTTATAGGATTGGATCTGACTAGCGATATCTCAGGCTGTTCACTATTTGAGTGAACCTACCATGACACCCTTCTCGAAATACTTTTGAAAAAACGGATACATGATAATCAGCGGCAGACTCGAGATAACAATCGCAGAGTACTTAATCATCTCGGAAAGCCGTTTGAGCTCTGCCATAGCAAGCTGATCACTGATCATGCCCGGCGCAGCCTGATTCTGGATCAATATGGAACGCAGAACAAGCTGTAAGGGGTGCAGATTGGGATTATCCAGATAAATCATGGCATCGAAATATGAATTCCATTGTCCGACGAACGCATACAAGGCGAGGACAAATATGATGGGTTTAGACAACGGAATGACAATCTGGAAGAAAATCTTCATATCCGAAGCGCCATCCACGTTCGCAGCTTCTTTGAGTTCCCTTGGGACACCTTTGAAAAACGTTCTGGATAGAATGATGTTCCACACGTTAACGGCTCCAGGAATAATGATCGCCCATATCGTATCGAGCATCCCGAGATTGCGTACGAGCAGATAAGTGGGAATGAGACCGCCGCCAAAGAACATCGTGATGATAAATATCACCATGAAGAAACCTCTTCCCGCCAGTCTTTCCTCAGACAATGCATAACCTGCACAGATTGAGACCGCAACGGTCATGAAGGCAAAGGAAACGGAGTATAACACCGCATTCGCGAAACCTCGAATCATGGCCGGATTGGATAAAATCATCTGATAGCCGTCCAGACTCCAGTCGGATACGTTAAAGGACAAACCTTGGTTCAGCAGTACCGTTGGGTCCATAAAGGAAGCGATAACGATATAAATGAGAGGAACCACCACAACCAGTACAGCACACGTTAGAAAAATGGCATTCAGTGCAAGGATCAGACGATCCAACCCTGTCGGTTTAATAGTCATGCGCAACACTCCTTCCTAATAAAGGCCTTCGCCTTCGTTTAATTTCTTCACGATCAGATTCACGGTAATCAGCAGGATGACATTAATGATGGAGTTGAATAATCCAACTGCCGCAGAATAGGCGTAATCACCTGACTGCAATCCGACCTTATATACATAGGTGGCAATAATTTCCGAGGATGGCAGATTCATAGATGTTTGCATTAAGTACGCCTTCTCGAATCCGATGGACATAATTCCGCCCGCCGCAAGGATAAAGACGATGGCCATAATCGGACGAATGGTCGGAAGATCGATGTGGCGAATGCGCTGAAGAAGATTGGCACCATCCAGATTGGCCGCATTGTGAAGCTCGGGATCGACATTGGCCAAAGCTGCAACGTATATAATCGAAGCCCAGCCTGCTCCAGTCCAGATATCGGACAAAATGTAAATCCAGCGGAAATATTCAGGTTCGGACATAAACATAATCGGCTGACCTGTAATCCATGTGGTTAATTGATTAATGGGACCTGTCGGCGATAAAAAAATAAACAACATGCCCACAACAACGACAACGGATATAAAATTAGGTGCATATAGAAACAATTGAATATTTTTCTTCACAGCAGCTTTTCGCACCTGATTTAGCATGAGAGCCAGCAGAATAGGTATAGGGAAACTGAAAATCAGCCCCAAAAAGCTGAGTTTAAGCGTATTCATAAATATGACGTCAAAATTGGGTGAAGCTAAAAATTTCTCGAAATGCTTCAAGCCCACCCACTCACTACCCATGATGCCCTTGATCGGACTGAAGTCCTTGAATGCGATAATAGCCCCATACATCGGAATGTATTTAAAGATCAAAGTCAGGATGAGCGCTGGCGCAAGCAATACATACAAAAAATAATTTTTTTTCATTTGCTGCAGTAGGTTAAAAAGAGAGCTTCTCTCCTTGAGGCCGTTCGCCATCCTTTTATTCGTGTTCACTGTTTTCTCCAACACATGACCTCCATTCATGAATGTAATTCACAATCGTTTACAGTAAGGGTTTACAACATTTACAATTGCATATTCAATATTTTACAATTTATCAGAATCGAATCCAATATGTCAATACAAAATGTAAAAATTAAATGTGCATATGCTCAATGTTAGCACAACAATAATTGTGTAAAAGATAGGTGAAAAGCTCAGAAACCTTGCTGAATCAGATGTTAAAATACTATGTTGCGTCTAACTTCGATTCATGTCATGAAAATGTGAGATTTCCCCATTTGCAAATTACGATAAAAATTAGGTTTACAAAAACATATTAATCTTGTGCATTTGTAAAAATGAGATTGCTATTTACCCTGATATATTATACATTTGGGTTAAGACATATTTGAGATAATGAATTGACCATTAGAGGTGAGATATAACATGGCAAAAGAGAAAGTGACGATACAGGATATCGCGGATGCTTTGGGCATTTCCAGAAATACAGCTTCCAAAGCCCTTAATGATAGCGGGAACATTCCTGAAGAGACACGGAATCGGGTAATTAGAAAAGCGATTGAGTTAAAATACAAACAATTCGCTTACGTGGAGAGCGAACAGATTCTTAGCAAAACGCCGGGCAATATCGCCCTGTTAACAGAAAACCTTCCTAATACGTCTCACTTTGGATCATTGTTAATCAGTGGACTGGAGAAAAGAATCAGTGCAGAGGGGTATAATCTTTCGATCCATATCGTTCGTGCAGTTGATCAGGATAGCCCGACATTACCAAACAATTTTGATGTTTCAAAAGTGGACGGCATCATTTGCATCGAGTTATTTAATCTGGAATACACCCGCCTTATTACAGAGCTCGGAATTCCTACGATCTTTATCGATTGTGCAGCTAACATTTGTTATCCGGATTTCCATGCCGATCTGTTACTTATGGAGAATGAACATAGTATCTACCATTTAACCAAAAAACTCATAGATAGCGGCTGCAATAGTATCGGTTTTGCCGGGGATTACAATCACTGTAAAAGCTTTAATGAACGATGGATGGGATATAACCGCGCGATGCTGGAATCAGGACTGCAGGTAGATCTCTCCCACTGCATTACAGATAATGATAAGCTGTTCTTCTCAAAACCTGGTTGGTTGAAGGAGCGGGTGTCTGCACTAGAGACATTCCCTTCGGCGTATGTATGCGCTAATGACTTCATTGCGGTTGAGCTAATCAAGGCCTTTAAATCAAGAGATGTGACGGTTCCGCAGGATATTGTGGTATGTGGATTCGATAACGCACCTGAATCAAGAATCATTGAGCCTCCTTTAACGACGGTCCATATCTACAGCAACGAGATGGGGATTAAGGCGGCAGAAATGCTGTTGTCCCGAATCGACAACCCGGAACAGCCTTACCAGGTCTCACATATCGTGACTACACCTATTATGAGAGAGTCCACACCTGGTATATTGCCGGACAAACTGACTCTTGTAAGCCAATAAAGGAAAACATAATGCACTCTAGCTTTACTCAATCTACCATTAGTATCGTGCTCTTTGAGCTGATGGAATAAAAAAAGAAGTGAGCACCCACCAGAGGGTTGTCTCACTTCTTCGCAACTTTTACTTTACCTCAATGATTAAACTACACATTAAATTTAAACCTTTTTACGCACCTACGTTTGCACCTTGGCTTGCCTTAATGGCTTGCTCCAGGTCATAGATGATATCCTGAATATTTTCCGTACCGATGGACAAACGGATTAATTCCGGATTAACACCCGCTGCAGTTTGCTCTTCCTCCGTCAACTGGGCATGTGTTGTACTTGCCGGATGAATGATCAATGACTTGGAATCACCAACGTTAGCGAGGTGAGAGAACAGTTTTACATTTTCGATCAATTTACGTCCTGCCTCTACACCACCTTTAATTCCGAATGTCAAAATCGCACCCTGACCTCTTGGCAGATACTTTTGCGCAAGCTCATAGGATGGATGACTCGGCAGTCCTGCATAGCTTACCCACAGAACATCCTCATGTTTCTCCAGATACTCCGCCACAGCCAGTGCATTGCTGCTATGGCGTTCCACACGGAGGTGCAGTGTCTCCAAACCTTGCAGCAGTAACCAGGAGTTGAATGGAGAGATCGACGCGCCCAAGTCACGTAGCAACTGTACACGCGCTTTAATAATATACGCAATCGGGCCAACCGCTTCCGTATACACAACTCCATGATAACTCGGGTCTGGTTCAGTCAAGCCCGGGAATTTGCCGCTTGCTTTCCAGTCAAATTTTCCACTGTCTACAATAACACCGCCGATGGATGTACCGTGTCCACCAATGAACTTGGTCGCTGAGTGAACCACAATGTCCGCTCCATGCTCAATGGGACGAAGCAAATACGGGCTTGGGAACGTATTATCCACGATAAGAGGAATCCCGTGTTCATGGGCAATGGCTGCTACCGCTTCAATATCCAGTACGTTCCCTTTCGGGTTACCAATCGTTTCAGCGTATAATGCTTTTGTTTTCTCCGTAATCGCCGCGCGGAAGTTTTCAGGATCACTGGAATCCACAAATTTCACATCAAGGCCGAGCTTCGGCAACGTGGTTGAGAACAGGTTGTATGTTCCCCCATACAGACTCGCCGAGGACACAATTTCATCCCCAGCACCGGCAATGTTCAGCAAAGAGAACGTAATGGCAGCTTGACCGGAAGCCGTCGCGAGTGCGCCTGCTCCACCTTCCAGGGCCGTAATTCGCTGTTCAAACACATCAGTTGTAGGATTCATCAGACGTGTGTAGATGTTGCCAAACTCTTTCAAACCAAACAGATTAGCAGCGTGCTCCGTATCACGGAATCCATAAGATGTGGTCTGGTACAATGGCACGGCTCTGGACTGAGTTGTCGGGTCAATCTCTTGACCTGCATGAATAGCTAATGTTTCAAATGAAAGTTCACGTTCGTTTGACATAATTCTGAATCCTCCCTTGATATATACATTCTTCTGCATCGTAATTTCAATTTCTGGTTTCTTGATGTCTTGTCATGGGGGCTTATGTTTTTCATATTCTCTCACAAGATGTCGCTTTTGAAAAGAGTTATTTCCGATTTTTCCGATAAGAAATGTTAATATGTAAAAATCCAATCTGATGTACTAAAAAAACCTTTGCCGTAGCAAAGGTTTTTCAATCATTCATCAATCTAGCTTTATCGTTAGTCACGGTTCATTAGCTTAAGTTCTGATCGAATCTCTAACAACACCTACAACTCTTGATTAAGCTATAATGGATTAAACCTTCACTGATCTCCATACCTCACGCAGATGTTTGGCAGCAGGTACAGCCTGTTCTGCATTCACACCTTCCAGCGATATATCAATGTGTGGTTTATATGTCTTAAGCAATTCGAAAAACAACGGATAGTCCAAGATGCCCGCTCCAGGAACAGGATTATACTTCTCTCCCTGTTCATTAAAAGCTACATCCTTCGCATGAATGACAATGATTCGCTCATACAACTTTTCCATCACTTCACGCAAAAACGCGCCTTGATCAGCCGTATGATGCTGCTTAATTAGATTACACGGATCGAACAACATCCCCAGATTCGATGATGGAATCTCTTCAAACAAACGAGTCATATGTTCATACGTATGGAGCGTATGGGTGGCTACCGGTTCAATGGCAGCATGCACGCCCCATTTTTCGGCTTCCTCTGTGATTTCTTCAAGTGTATCTTTCAGTACACTCCAGGATTTCTCATCGTAGTTATCGGGGTGAGAATCCCGATACGTGTGTCGGTCCCCGGTTTCCGTGGCAACCATACTGCACCCAAAATCCCGAGCATAACGCAGATGCTCTTTGAATCGATTAATATCTGCACGACGACTCACAGGATCGGGATCAATCGGATTGATATAACAACCGAGAACAGCAATCTTTACCCCACGGCTAGCAAATTGTTCGCCGACCTCATTCGCTAATCCCGGGCTCAATTTGCCGTTTGCAGAATCCACATCGGACAAAGCTTTGGCTAAAGCCAGCTGCACCGCATTGAATCCGTTGTCCGCAATCGTCTGAGCCAATTCAGCTGTAGGCCGTTTGCCAAACGTATGTGCAAGAATGCCAAGTTTCATCACACTGCCTCCTTCTGCAAAATGGGTCTTGAGATCAGATCATTGCCTAACGTGCCATCCATCCACCGTCCACATTCAGTACATGTCCGTTCAGATAATCTGATGCGGCAGAAGCCAGGAATACAACCGGACCTTTCAAATCTTCTGGAGTTCCCCAACGACCGGCTGGAATACGCGCGGTAATATCACGATAACGGTTCTCGTCCGCACGAATCTGTGTTGTATTATCCGTCACCATATAACCTGGCGCAATACCGTTAATCTGAATGCCTTTGCCAGCCCACTCATTGGCGAGTGCTTTGGTCAATCCGGCAACGCCGTGTTTGCTAGCCGTATATCCCGGGACATTAATGCCGCCCTGGTAAGATAGCATCGATGCAATATTGATGATTTTGCCGCTTCCGCGTTCAATCATATGTCTTCCCGCCAGCTGGCTCAGGAAAAATACGCTGTTCAAGTTCAATGCGATAACATCATGCCAGTCCTGATGCGCGTGATCCGCGGCTGGAGTACGGCGAATAATGCCTGCGTTGTTGACGAGAATATCAATTCTGCCTTGGAACGACAACGCTTTCTCAAATACAGCTGATAACTCCTCTTCCTTGCTTAGGTCTGCTTCAATGATATGCGCTTTGCGTCCCAATGCTTCAATGGCACTTGCTGTTTCTGCCGGTTTGGAGTAAGACACCAGCACCACATCTGCTCCTGCTTCCGCAAGCCCAACAGCCATTCCTTGTCCAAGTCCTCCTGAAGTACCGGTAACCATTGCCACTTGTCCACTTAAATCAAAAGGGTTCATGAACGATTCCTCCACCTGTCGTTAATATGCAATTAACATCATTTGTTTTTCATCACGTTAAAGATCTATGCCGTTCATTAACTTTGGTAATCCACCAGGACACCCATCTGCTTGTACAGACCTGCGGTCTCTTCATCCAGATGGTTGTCACTGATGATATAATCCAGCTCAGTACATTGTGCGAAGGTCCGTAGAGCAAATTGCCCGAATTTGTAATGATCCACTACACCGAACACTTGCTGCGCGGCCGCAATCATTGCTTTTTTCAGCGGAACCAGATCTCCTGTATAGATGGATAACCCAAATTCAGGATGGAGCGCGGTCGTTGAGATAAAAGCCTTATGAATGTTCAGACCGGAGATAAATGCGGCAGTATCCTCACCTACCAACATATTTCGTACACGCGATCCACCGGGCACAACCAGCCTGATCTGTTCCTTTTTGGTCAGCTCGGCAATGATGTACAAGTCACTTGTAATCACTGTCAGCGGCTGATTATCCAATCGCTTCGCTATCTCTAGCGTCGTGCTTCCGCCATCCAGTGCTACAATATCTCCAGGCTTGATGTACGCAAGTGCTCGTTCGGCAATCTCGATTTTCTCGGTCTGGTTTTTCTCAAGGGCCCCTCGGCTGTTCAAAATACCATATTGGTCATTCTGTGCCAGCATGGCCCCGCCATGTACTCGCACGAGCAAGCCCATGCTCTCCAGCTTGTCGAGATCTTCACGCACTGTTTTGCCTGTCACCTGCAGCAGATCGCTCAGATCACTGACTGTGACCTCTTGGCGCTCTAGTAGAGCTTCCATTATTTTTTCATGTCGTTTCAATGGATTCATCTAATCCACTTCCTATTTCCTTCTTATTTCAGATCCTTCATCGCTACGCCGTCCATATCCTCGAACGTCTGGTTTTCTCCAGCCATCGCCCAGCAGAATGTGTAGTTGCTCGTACCCACACCGCTATGAATCGACCAGCTTGGAGAGATGATCGCCTGGCGATCACGCACAACGAGGTGACGCGTTTCAGTTGGTTCACCCATCATGTGGAATACAACGCCATCTTCGGGCAGATTCCAGTACAGGTATACTTCGGAACGACGGTTATGCGTATGTGCAGGCATCGTGTTCCACATGTTTCCTTTGTTCAATTCTGTAATACCCATGACGAGCTGACAACTCTTGATTCCGCCTTCACCTTGGTGAATGTAACGATAAATCGTACGTTCGTTGGAACTTTCGATGCTGCCGAGATGATTCGGCTGTGCTTGCTCTTGAGTTGCTTTTACCGTCGGATAGGTGTGATGAGCTGGCGTGGAAACGAAGTAAAACTGAGCAGCCTGTTCTGTGCCATTGCTCTTGAACACGACTTCCTTAACCCCTTTACCAATGTAGAGGCATTCTTTAGCTCCAATCTCATATACTTCTCCATCCGCTGTTACGGTACCTTGTCCACCAACGTTAATGATACCGATTTCACGACGCTCCAGGAAAAAGTCCGTTCCGATATCTTTTAGATTTACTTCAAGGGTGATATCTTTGCTTTGAGTTACAGCCGTTCCTACGATATAACGATCCACATGGGAGTATACTGTTACCAGTTCATCCTTCGCGAACAATTGCTCCATGAGGAATTCCTCACGCAAACGAGCTGTATCATATTTTTTGACCTCATTCGGGTGTGCTGCATAACGGTTTTCCATCTGTTATCCATTCCTTTCGTCTTGTGAAATGAGTTCGTGCACGCCTGACGTCTTCTAATCTTTGATGATGTTCATCAATGTTCATTAAAGTTTATATAAGTTCATTTTAGTTCATTTAATAACATTTGTGTACCCTTATTTTATAAAATGTTTAAATTCATTGGATCGTATTTGCTATTTCCTTTAATGTCGCTAATCATACAGCGGTTCAAGATTGTTGTTTACGGATCAACTGTTGTTGCATATCCCATTTTTCTTGCTAAAAATTCAACCCAGTTCTATGTATTACTATAATAGGAGTACCTTCCCCTCTACGCCCGATTCAGCCGCTGCAATAGCCTGTTGTACATTCACTAGCTCAAAAGCCGCCCCAATGTTTGCCATGACAAGTCTGCCACTTCTAATTAGATCCATCAACTCATGGAATACCTGTTCCCAGCGTTCTTGAGAACTACGTTCCACCCAGTGCTTTAACCAGAAAAGTCGCACATTAATTTGTGCTCCCTGTGTTACTTCATGCCATAATGGTGTGATTCCTGAAAGCAGGCCAACACTGATGATCGTACCACCCGGCTTCAGACAATCTACCAGCTGTTCCCCATTTGTCCCGCCAATGCAATCCACAGCGGCATCAGCACCACATCCTTCTGTTAGTGCTGCGATTCTCTCCAGTAGTAGCTCCTTAGTTGTATTCACAACAGAAACTGCCCCGAGACGTAACAAATCAACAGTATGACAATCATTTCTTGTAATCGCTATCAATTGGAATCCACAAATCTGTGATAGCTGCGCGAAGATACGCCCAATCGCAGATCCTCCTGCATTCACAATCAGAGTGTGACCATGTGTAAGGTTAAGCACCTCCGTACAGATCAACCAAGCTGTAACCGGGTTAATATAAATCTGACTAGCTGAGTGATCATCGATATCTTCGGGCACAACAACAGCAAATCGCTCCGACGTTTTGACGATTTCCTGCCAAGTATTCTCACCCCTTAACGGTAATACACGTCGTCCCAGCATTTGATTGGATACACCTGGCCCCACTGCCTCAACTACGCCTATACCTTCAAACCCTGGGATAGCCGGCAGACGAGTACGATGTGGATATGCTCCTCGAATAGGAAGGATATCGGAGGGATTAATAGGTCGAGCTCGCATCCTTACTGCTAATTCACCTGGACCTGGTGGTAACACTTCTTTTTCTTTCATTTCAAGGACTTCACTTGGTTCTCCAAAACGGTAATAACGGATTACCTTCGCTTTCATTGATGCATCTCCTACTAATCATTTTGCCAGCGTAGTTCTAACTGCCATATTGAATATATTTACAGATTACATAACAATAGTATCAATGGAGAATTATTTCATCAACGACTTATTGTGATATAAAATAACTTTTTTCAATAAAAATTCAACATATCAAGACAACAAAAAAAGATCCCCACCGCCTTGAAGCTCATAGCGATGAGGATCTTTAAAATATTAATTAATGTGCAACTGCGTTGTTCAACATGATCCAGATCGAACCAATAACGATCGTCATCATCATCAACAATCCGAAAATAAGGGCCATCACATTCCAGCGAGGTTTCCCTGTTTCACGGATATGCATGAAGAAGAAGAGTTGGACCATAAATTGAAGTGCCGCGGCTCCAAGAATAACAACCATAGTTCCTGTTCTGTTCAGTAAGTCGTTCAGCACCACTACCAGAGGAATGATGGTCAGAACGATGGACAGAATGAAGCCGATGACATAGGACTTCAGTGAACCATGTTGTTCATGGCCATGAGAATCATGTGTGTTATGCTCTGCCATCTACATCACCCCCATCAGATAGACGATGGTCAAGACGAAGATCCATACAACGTCCAAGAAGTGCCAGTACAAGCTGATTACGTTGACTTTACCACGAGTTACATCGGTAATGCCCCGTTTTTTCAGTTGGAACACCAGACCGATCATCCAGATCAGACCGAGCGATACGTGAAGTCCGTGCGTACCCACAAGGGTAAAGAATGCACCGGAGGCTGCACTTGTCGTGTAGCTAAATCCTTCGTGAACCATCTCAACAAACTCATAAATTTCCAGAGCAAGGAAGCCTGCACCTAGAGCGGCTGTAACGATCAGCCAGTTAATCAATTGTTTCACTTTACCTTGGTTCATCGCCAGAACTGCAAGTCCACTCGTAAATGAACTTGTGAGCAAAATGAATGTTTCCGCAATAACACCAGGCATTTTGATCAGTTCAGACAGAATTGGTCCGCCCGCCGTATTGTCTCGCAACACAATAAAGGTTGCGAACAATACGGAGAACAGGATCACGTCGGAAATCAGGAAGAACCAAAATCCGAGAATTTTCATTTCTTGTGGATCATGATGACCATGGTCATGGCCATGTGCATGATT
Source organism: Paenibacillus sp. JJ-100 (assembly GCF_948329825.1). Lineage (GTDB taxonomy): Bacteria > Bacillota > Bacilli > Paenibacillales > Paenibacillaceae > Paenibacillus. The sequence goes on along the minus strand of NZ_CAOJCM010000007.1, from coordinate 126,231 downwards.
CTCACCGTGCTTAGCGGCTACTTGAGCCATCTATACCGACCCCCTTAACGACGCTTCGGTACGCTTGATTTCATCGACCGGAATGTAATAATCCGTATCGTAAGAGAAGGAACGAGCAATCATGCAGATACCTACGCCAGCGAGTCCAAGTATTGCCATCCACAGCCATCCGAAGACGAAGCCAAAACCGGCTACGAACCAGAAGACAGACATAATGAACGGAATAGAAGAATTCTTCGGCATATGAATTGGCTCAATTACAGGCTCAGGCGGATAGATGCCTTTCGCACGACGTTCTTTCTCTTCCCACCACTCATCAAGATCATCTCCGCGAGGTGTAACAGCGAAGTTGTATTCTGGAGCAGGTGAAGGAATCGACCACTCAAGCGTACGACCATCCCATGGATCGCCAGAAGCTTTGAGTGCTTTGTGTTTGCGAATACCGTCTGCAATTTGTGCAACTTGGAACAGGAATCCGGCACCCATAAGGAATGCTCCGATTGTGGATACGAAGTTGAGTTCCCACCAACCAGTATCCCAGCCATAAGTGCTCAGACGACGTGTCATACCCATCAGACCGACAGCGTACTGCGGCATGAAGCAGACATAGAAACCAATATTCCAGAACCAGAATGCCCATTTGCCCAGTCTTTCTTCCAATTGGAAACCGAACATTTTAGGCCACCAGTAGTATAGACCTGCGAAGTATCCGAAGGCTACGCCCCCGATCAATACTTGGTGGAAGTGGGCAATCAGGAAGTAACTGTTGTGGAATTGGAAGTCAGCTGGAGCTACAGATAACATAACCCCCGTCATCCCACCGACAATAAAGCATGGAATAAAGGCAATCGTCCACAACATCGGTGTAGCCATGCGTATTCGGCCCCGATACATCGTAAAGAGCCAGTTAAAGACTTTAACCCCTGTCGGAATGGCAATCAACATGGTTGTTACCGCGAAGAAAGCATTAACATCTGCTCCTGAACCCATCGTGAAGAAGTGATGCGCCCATGTGAAGAAGGACAGGAAGCTGATAATCAACATCGCGAAGACCATTGATTTGTAACCAAACAGTTTTTTCCGTGAGAACGTACTTACGATCTCGGAGAATACCCCGAATGCCGGCAAGATAACAATGTATACCTCAGGGTGACCCCACATCCAGATCAAGTTGACATACATCATTGGGTTACCACCCAGATCAAGTGTGAAGAAATGCGCCCCGGCAAACCTGTCGAGGAAGAGCAGTGCAAGTGTCACTGTCAAGATCGGGAATGCAAACAAGATAATGATACAAGTGGAGAATACCGACCAAGTGAACATCGGCATTTTCATCCATTTCATGCCTGGCGCACGCATTTTAATGATGGTAACCAAGAAGTTGATACCGGTTGCCAGGGAACCGATACCCGATATCTGGATACCCCATATATAGAAGTTCTGTCCTACCCCTGGACTGTGTGACAGCTCCGATAGAGGCGGATAACTCAGCCATCCCGCATCCGGTGAACCACCGATAACGAAGGACAGGTTGAACAGCATTGCGCCCAGGAAAAATAACCAGAAGCTCAGTGCGTTCAGGAACGGGAATGCAACGTCCCTTGCTCCGATCTGTAACGGCACAATGACGTTAAACAAACCGAACATAAATGGCATCGCCATGAACAGGATCATGATCGTACCATGTGTTGTGAAGACTTGGTTGTAGTGTTCTGGATTTAAAAAATCCATATTAGGCATGGCCAGCTGCAGACGCATCATTAGAGCGTCCACACCACCACGGAACAACATGATAATGGAAGCTATAATATACATAATACCGATCTTTTTGTGGTCAACAGTAGTTAACCAGTTACGCCAGAGCCAGCCCCATTTTTTGAAATAAGTCAGCACCGCTACAATCGCAATCGTCGTGATTCCGATCGCTACCATCGCACCATAAATCAATGGATCGCCGGTGACGAAAAATTCCGATGCGAACTCCTTTAACGTCTCTAACATTGGGAGCCTCCTTTCCAATCTTTAGTTCGTACTTGTATTTAATTTAGGTACAGATAAGGATTGTTCTCCAGCAGCTTCGTTTGAACTCGAACTCTCTTGCTCGCTGGTACTTTTGCCTTTAACAACATATTTTGTTACGATCTTTTGGAAAAGACCTTCAGGGAACGAAGAATAATAAGCGACATTACTTGTTCCCGGCTTCGCAAGAGCTTCATACGTCTCTTGAGTCATTTCCTGAGATTGTTGCTTTACTTCTTGCACCCATTGTTCAAACTCTTCATCGGAAGTGGCGTTCACATCAAAACGCATCGCCCCGAAGTGTTCGCCCGTGAAGTTCGCTCCTGAACCCCAGTACTTACCTTCATGATCTGCTTCCAAATACAAGGTCATCGCCATACCTGACATTGTGTAAATTTGTCCACCCAATTGCGGAATCCAGAACGAGTTCATTGGTGAATCCGCAGTCAGTTCAAATTTCACAGGACGGTTTGCCGGAATATTCAGCGTATTAACCGTTGCTATGCCTTGTTCAGGATAGAGGAACAACCATTTCCAGTCCAGTGAAGATACTTGAATCGTAACTGGATCTTTCTCATGCGCTATCGGTTTGGAAGGCTCCAGATCATACGTATAGCGAACTGTAATAATAGCAATCAGTCCAACAATAATAATCGGAATGGTCCACCAGATTACTTCTGCCTTCGTATTATGAGCCCAGTTGGGTTGATACTCATTTTTGTTGTCTGGCTTGTCGCGGTAACGCCAAACGATTACAGCAGACATAATCAACACAGGAACAATAACGATTCCGCAGAGAACAGTTACAATAACAATCAGGTCTCTTTGCGAAGCACCGATAGGCCCCTTCGGATCCAGAACAACGTACTGCCCGCCTGCCACCAACGGCCAAACAATTAGTGCAATTGTAACCAATGTCAGGACAACCGGAATAATAATCCGAGTTAGCGACCTAGGTTTCTTGTTCATTTTGATCCCCTCTCCTTAAATATTCGCTAATACTAAAAAATCAGTATACTACTCTGTACCTATTAAAGATATCAGAAACGAGTAACTTTTTTATTCTTGTTAACAAATTTGTCGATTTTACACCCTAAAACTGTGAATTTTTTCTCACAAATCACTTGTTCGGTTGATATTTTTGCTCTGTAACCCTTACCCTCCAACTCCAAAAACAAAACCCTTCACAGTCCCGTTGAACTAATGTCAACGAATCCGCAAAGGGCTTAAATTGACTGGATTCCGGGGGGATTTTCCAGTCTTATTATGAACGTTATTCTGCAAGTTTATAATCAATCTGCGCCTTCATCTTCCCGTCGTGTATGAACCAGACCAATAGCTTTGGCAATAACGTAAATAAATACGCTACCTACGAGAAATCCAATACCCACCATTAATCCCAGGTTCCGATCGTTAAAATCATTCAGGTTAATCAGACACATCACAACTCCGGTAATAAGTGCAATCCATGCCATGACAGTCATTGTCAAAACTGCTCTTTGCATATTTTTATCTTTACGCTCTAATTGGCTGACCATAGCTGTCTTCGACGCCATAGTAAACACTTCCTTTTCCCTTTTTGTAAGTTCTTCCCTGTTATCAATATACCACATCAGTATGAATTTTAGTCAATAAATGTTCAAATTTTATTCTCATTTTAGACACTTTATTTCCATAAATTATATTGACAAATCCATCTGCAATCCTCTCTCACTTCTTATAACCCAAAAATACTTGTTTCATAACAGAATCCTAGACTACAGTTTATGAAAAGTTTATGAACTTGATATCCCTTATGGCAATAAAAAAGAAAAAAACGGCCTGTCAAAAAAGTCCGACAGAGCCGCCTATATTAGAGATCTCAATTAAAAGATCTCAATATGGTTAAAAAAACGATTAGTTCCGTATTTCCAGCCAATTGTTCTTAATCACGTTCTGATACCAGTAGAAGCTTTCTTTGGGAGTCCTTACAAGTGAACGATAATCTACATGTACCAAACCAAAGCGCATGCGGTACCCTTCAGCCCATTCGAAGTTATCCATTAAAGACCAGGCCATATATCCTTTCAGATGAATACCATCATTGATAATACGGTGAATCTGGGCTAAATGCTGCTCATAATAAGAAATGCGGCGATCATCGTTAATTTTCCCATTCTCCAAATCATCATTAATGCAGGCCCCATTCTCAGTAATGTAAACATCCACATTTCCATACTTCTGCAGGTAATGCATGAATTCATACAAGCCACGAGATTCCACTGGCCAACCGATATCCGTTTTAACCAAACCCATGTTTAATTCTTCAGACTGAAGCACTCCAGCTTCCGGATTATAACGGTTAATCCCCATCGTGTAATAGTTAATACCCAACAGGTCGATCGGTTGTGAGATAATCTCCATATCTCCGTCTTGAATTGGTACAGTTGCCCCAGCCTCTGCAAACCAGTCCACCAAAAATTGCGGGTATGCACCCTTATAGATTGGATCAAGGAACCAGTCTGTGTTCAGTGCAATAGAACGGTCACATGCCGCCTGATCCTCAGGAGACTTACTGTATGGTTCAGCCCAGCATACATTAGGAGCAATTCCAATCTGTCCCGTGATACCCATACGACGGAAGGACTGAACAGCTTTTCCGTGTGCAACTAAAAGGCCATGAGCTACATTAATCGCTGTTTGCAGATCCTTATTACCTGGTGCATGGATGCCCAACATATTAGACAGGAAAGCGATACACCATGGTTCATTAAAGGTTAGCCACAGTTTGATTTTGCCTGAGAACTCTTTGAAGATCACTTCTGCATATTTCACAAATGCATCCACGGTTCGGCGGTTCCCCCAGCCCCCATCATCCTCCAGCGTCTGAGGCAAATCCCAGTGATACAAGGTAAGGAACGGCTCTATTCCCGCATCTAGAAGAGCATCTACAAAACGATGGTAGAAGTCCAAGCCTTCACGGTTGATTTCACCATCGCCGTCTGGAATAATGCGTGGCCATGCAATGGAAAAGCGGTAAGTGTTGATTCCGAGCTTTTTCATTAGCTCAATATCTTCCTCATAGCGGTGGTAGCTGTCACAAGCGACATCGCCATTATCACCGTTGAACACTTTTCCAGGCGTGCGTGCAAAAGTATCCCAAATGGATACTCCGCGTCCGCCCTCTTGTGCAGCCCCTTCAATCTGATAGGAAGCAGTTGCAGTCCCCCAACGGAAACCTTTCGGGAATTGAAAAATGGTCATAGATAAGTCCTCCGTTTCTGATGACGCGTGGTTATCAATCCAGCGGTCATTCTTAATTTTCTAAAACGTTTTCGATTTCGGCATGAAAAGTAAAAATGAATCCATACTACGAATGGTTAGTTTCGAAAAGTAGATACAATCTTTCTTCTCTCTAATTTGCAAGTGCTTACAACAAGAGGATTATATTCGATTTCAAAAATGTCGTCAATGATTCCCATCACACGACTATACAATGGTACATAAAAAAGACTCTCATAACGAGAGCCTTTCTTATATGGATGAACTTTAACTGAGAGTAATGCCTCTTATTTTACATCTTTACCTGTCCAGAGAGATACACGGTCTTTGATCCATTCCGTATATTGTTTCTCCATCTCCACTGCACCAGCTTTGTCCAGTTCAGCCAGGAACGCATCATAGGTTGCATCAAAGTTCGCTGGTGAAGTCAGGACAGCTTCAGGAATCCGTTTGCGAACGATATCCTGTGTTTTTTGGAATTTCACACTGTAATCTGTGCCTGAAGGTACTGGCATATTATATGCTGCACCCCACTCTTTCAGCTTCAGATCATCTTCAGAAGGATAGAAATCCTTCCATGTGTTAATGCCATACGCTTTCAACGTTTCCTTCTCAGCTGCTGTATATCCAGCCTGGATCTGCTCCGGGAAGTTGGTTGTATAATAGTTGTCTGTCGAATCCTTCACGCCATCACCATATCTGGCACTGAAAATATTGTACATACCGATGCCTGTTTCTTTGGTGAATGCGGAATTATCGTTCACTTTGCGATCCTGAATATCCTGTGGAATAACACGTTTTCCATTTTCTACTTTGTAGTGCTCTCCTTCAATTCCCCAGTTTCTCAGGACTTGGCCTTCATCGGATGCAAGCCAATCCATAAACTTGATGATGCGAACCGGGTCTTTTGCTGAAGTTGTAATACCAATGCCGTAACCATCAAAGCCCGTTGGCTGGAAGGTATGGTCTACGATGTCCTTATTCAGTGAGACGGAGAAGTGAGCATACGTGCTGTCATCTTTGCCTGCAGATTTCAGTGCATTCTCTGCTTCTCCATAGTTCCACTCCTGATCAATCAGACCAAGCACGCGACCACTTGCAATTTTGGATTTGTACTGATCATCCTTCTGTACAAATGTATCTTTGTCCAGAAGACCTTCATTGTACATTTTGTTCAGCCAGCGGAAGTACTCCTTCTCCTCTGGACGTTTGTAGTGCAGTTTCGCTTCATATGTCTCTGGGTCGATGTAGTACTCACCATCATCCGGTGCGCCCGTCGCTTGGAAAGCCGGATTCGTGACTGTGATCATGATTTTCCAGTCATCGGCATTCAGCGTCAGTGGAATGGTTGGCTGACCATCAATGGTCGGATGCTTTTCATAATACGCACGAAGTACATTTTCGTAATCTTCAAGTGTTTTCACTTCAGGGTAACCGAGTTCTTTCAATACCTTTTGCTGGATTTCGAATCCGCCTGTAGCATCAAATACAACGTTGTCTACACCCATATTGGTCGGGATGGTGTAGATCGCCTGATCTTCGGTACTGTATTTCAGACGGTTCATCTGATCACCATAGATTTTTTTGAGATTAGGAGCGTGCTCTTCAATCAGATCAGTAAGGTCAAGCATTGCTCCTGCATCCACCAGCTTCGACAAGTTTCCTTTTGGGAAAATCATATCTGGATAATCGCCACTGGCTGCCATCAATGCAACCTTTTGGTCACCACCATTGTTGACATCATATTCTGCTTCAATCGTAACGCCTGTTTGTTTCGTGATCTCTTTACCTACGGCATCCTGCATGTTGTTCCAGGTTGGACTTGGGTCCGCACCGAAGAACGAGATTGTAATCGGGTCGGTACCGCTAGATTCAGTCGTTTCCTTGCTGCCAGAATTGCCACATCCAGCTGTAACCAACATTGCACTAGCAAGCATTAACATTGCAAACGTCTTCGGTGTCTTACCTGTGATTCTGCCTTTCATTCTGCCTCTCATTGTCTATCTCTCCTATTTGTGAAAGATTTATCTGTATAACAGGCCGAAGCCTGAGCATACCGTATATTTCAAAGAAAAAATGATTACTTGTAACTTAAGAAATCAGACTAGATTCATTGAAGTATCTAACTTATTTCACGTCTTTACCTGTCCAGAGGGATACACGATCCTTGATCCATACGGTGTATTGTTTTTCCATCTCCACTGCACCTGCTTTATCCAGTTCAGCGAGTAGTCCATCATATACACTGTCGAATTGATCCGGCTTTGCCAGAATCGCTTCTGGAATCCGTTTGCGGATGATATCCTGTGTTTTTTGGAATGTTACATTGTACTCCGTATCGGACGGCACAGGCATGTTATATGCTGCTCCCCAATCCTTCAGCTTCAATTCATCCTCAGACGGGAAGAAGTCTTTCCAAGTGGTAATGCCATAGGCTTTCAACGTTTCTTTCTCAGCCGCTGTGTATCCAGCTTGAATCTGCTCTGGGAAGTTGGTTGTGTAGTAGTTGTCTGTGGAGTCCTTCACACCGTCACCGTATCTGGCACTAAAGATGTTATACATCCCAATTCCAGACTCTTTAGTGAAGGCGGAGTTATCATTGATTTTGCGATCCTGAACATCTTCCGGTACGATCCGTTTCCCGTTTTCCACTTTGTAGTGCTGGTTCTCAACACCCCAGTTTCTGAGGACTTGACCTTCGTCGGAAGCCAGCCAATCCATAAACTTGATGATCCGAACGGGATCTTTCGCAGCCGTTGTGATTCCGATACCGTATCCATCAAAGCCGGTAGGCTGGAAGGTATGATCTACGATGTCCTTGTTCAGAGAGACGGAAAAGTGGGCATACGTGCTCTCGCCGTTATTTTTGGATTTGAGCGCATTCTCAGCTTCGCCATAGTTCCACTCCTGGTCAATCAGGCCAAGAACGCGGCCACTTGCGATTTTGGACTTATACTGATCATCCTTTTGTACGAATGTATCTTTATCCAAAAGGCCTTCGTTGTACATTTTGTTCAGCCAGCGGAAGTATTCTTTCTCCTCCGGACGTTTATAGTGCAGCTTCGCTTCATAGGTCTCAGGATCAATATAATATTCACCATCGTCTGGTCCACCTGTTGCCTGGAAGGCCGGATTTGTAACCGTAATCATAATCTTCCAGTCATCGGCATTCAGCGTGAGCGGAATGGTCGGTTGTCCGTCGATGGTTGGATGTTTCTCATAGTAAGTCCGCAGCACATTTTCATAGTCTTCGAGAGTTTTCACTTCAGGGTAGCCCAGCTCTTTCAGCACCTTCTGCTGAATCTCGAATCCGCCAGTAGCATCAAATGCAACGTTGCCTACGCCCATGTTTGTTGGGATCGTGTAGATGGCCTGATCTTCTGTGCTATATTTCAGACGGTTCATCTGGTCACCATAGATTTTCTTCAGATTGGGAGCATGCTCCTCAATCAGGTCAGTTAAATCCAGCATTGCACCCGCATCTACCAGCTTCGACAGGTTTCCTTTTGGATAGATAATATCAGGGTAATCACCACTGGCTGTCATGAGCGGAATCTTCTGGTCGCCACCGTTATTCACGTCATACTCAGCTTCAAGCGTAACACCTGTTGCCTTCGTAATTTCTTGCCCGACAGCATCCTTCATGTTGTTCCAGTTCGGACTCGCATCTGCTCCAAAGAAAGTAAAGGTGATCGGCGTTGTTGTGTCACCTGTGTCCACCGGTTTCTCTGAGGCTGCATTCCCCCCACTATTACCGCATCCTGCTGTCACGGCAAGAGCGCTAGCCAACAAAAGCATTGCAAATGTCTTTGGTGTTCTGCCCTTCATGTGTAATCCCCCTTTGGATAAAATGAAGCTGTATATTTGTACAACAGGTCTCGCCTGTTCATACCATATCCGGGTGAATCCAATGTTTTTCTCAGAATCGGTGACATTATAAGCGCTTACTAATTTCCAGTTGATAGCGGATGCAACGCTGACTTACCATAAATCAATCACTTTAAAACCATTCCATTCCTCACCTGCATTTGGATCGATTAAACTGTTCCAATTTATTTTGTAAGTGCTTTCACAGTTGAATCATAATACCTTAAAAAAACCTTGTCAATAGCTAAATACAAAAATATAAAACGGTTTCTCTAAAACGTTTTCTGTCATAGTCAAACCCGATAGTTCGGGTTTGATTTCATTTTCAAAACATCCTAATGGAAGTAGGACAACACTAATCAACGTTCCACAATCGAACGCGATTTTGAATCCATTCTGTATATTGTTTTTCCATTTTTTCTGCCCCTGCCTGGTTCAGTTCGTCGATCATGCCGTCATAGATGACATCAAACTGTTTAGGTGAGCTTAAGACAGCTTCAGGTATCCGTTTGCGAATAATATCCTGAGTTTTCTGGGAAATGACATTATAATCCGAGTCTCCAGGAGTAGGCATATCATATGCCGCCCCCCAAGGTTTAACAGGAAACTCCTCTTCACTCGGAAACAGATCCTTCCATGTGGATGCACCGTATGCCGCAAGAGTCTCCCTCTCTGCTTCAGTGTATGCAGCTTCAATCTGTTCAGGAAAGTTCGTCGTATAATAATTATTTGTAGAGTCCTTCACGCCATCTCCGTAACGTCCAGACATATTTTGGTACAGTCCAATACCGGATTCCTTCTGGAATGTGGATGCATGGTTTGTTTTTTGATCCTGTACATCCATTGGAATAACACGCTTTCCGTCCTTGATCTCGTAGTGCTTGCCTTCAATTCCCCAGTTCATAAGAATCTGCCCTTCTTCAGAAGCCAGATAATCAAAAAACTGGATCGTTCGCACCGGATCAGGATTTGCAGTAGTTATACCGATCCCCCAGCCGGACATAAAACCGGGATCTTGAAAAGAGTGATCCTTCATGTCTTCAGTCAATGTTACTGGGAAATGAGAATAGGTTAACTCTCCCTTACCCGCTGATTTCAATGCATCTTCTGCTTCGGCATAGCCCCAATCCTGATCAATCACCCCCAACACGCGTCCACTTGCAATCTTGGATTTATACTGATCTGATTTTTGCACAAAACTTTCCTGATCAAGCAATCCTTCGTTGTACATATGATTCAACCAGCGGAAGTACTCTTTTTCCTCCGGGCGTTTGTAATGCAACTTTGCTTCGTGAGTATCCGGATGGATGTAGTATTCGCCATCATCCGGTGCCCCTGTCGCCAGAAAAGCCGGATTCGTGACAGTGATCATGATTCTCCAGTTATCTGCATCCAGCGTTAACGGAATGGTCGGCTGACCATCGGTCATCGGATGTTTATCACGATATGCCCTTAGTACATTTTCATAATCCTGAAGTGTTCGTACCTCGGGATATCCCAGCTCTTTCAGTACACGATGTTGAATGCCGAATCCTCCACCAGCATCAAAGTACTTCTGATCCACCGCATAATACGAAGGCAACACATAAATTGCCTGATCCTCGTTACTATATTTCAACCGATCCATGTAATTACCATACAGCTTCTTCAGGTTGGGAGCATGTTGTTCGATAAGGTCTGTCAGATCCAGCATTGCTCCGGCATCCACCAACTTGCTAAGCTCGCCTTTGGGTGAAACGATATCAGGAAAGTCTCTGCTTGCAACCATTAGCGATACTCTGTCCTGTCCTCCGCTAACGGCAAATTCACCGTTAAGGGTTACGCCTGTTTTTGCTGTAATGACTTTGCCAACTTCATCCTGCATGCCATTCCAGTTCGGTTTCGGATCAACACTGAAAAAATCGAATGTAAGGTCAGACGTCGCTCCGCTTGTATCCGTAACTGGCTTTTGATCTACACCCCTTTGATCGCAGGCTGTGAGCAAAAGTAAAGCTAGAACTGGCGCCAGCGCAAACTTCATTTTGAAACTGGCCATAATGGTAATCCTCCCTGTTCATATGTCTGTCTAGTAGGGAACTGATTGTTCCTCTCTATAGCTTCATGAATATTCGCTGCCGCTGGCACTGACGCAGTCATACCAAGGTATCGGCAGATCGAATATTCCGAGCTTCTTATATAAGTACACCATTATAGGGGGTTCGTCTATTATTAGGCCAGTCTTTACATCTGAGCGAAGGTCTATGCTTTTACGGCTCCAAGCGTCATACCACCAACAAAGTACTTCTGCAGGAACGGATAGACGATAAGAATCGGGACGGTTACTACGATGGTAATGGCCATTTTAATGGATTCGGGTGATATCTGTGCCATCTGCTGCGCCATATCATTCGCATTTCGCCCGGCCCCAGAGCCTTGTTGTGTACTTTGCAGTACCTTCATCAGCTCGTATTGTAACGTTGTCAGATGAGCCTTCGAGCCGTTATAGAGGTACGTATCAAACCACGCATTCCACTGACCTACAGCCAAGAACAGAGCAATCGTTGCGAGTACCGGCTTACACAAGGGCAAAATGATACGGTAATAAATGGTGAAATCATTCGCACCGTCCAGCTTGGCCGATTCCTGCAAGGCATACGGCAGACCATCAATGAATGAACGGATGATAAATACGTTCCACGCACTGATCATACCAGGCAATACATATACCCAGAATGTACCGATCAGGTTCAGGTCACGCATCAGGATATATACTGGAATCAGACCACCCGAGAAATACATGGTCAGCGCCAGAGTTGTGGATACAAACTTTCGAAGACCAAAATCAGGTCGACTTAGTGTAAAAGCAATCATTGAAGAACTGATCAGACCAAGCAGTGTACCTACGAGCGTACGCATAATGGAGATTTTCAGACCTTGCAGCAAACCTTCATATTGAAAGATCGTCTGGTAGTTCTGCAATGTAAACTCACGAGGCCATAAGTAAATTCCACCGCGTACCGTATCTGCTGAGTTATTAAGCGAGATCGCCAGTACGTTAAGGAATGGGTAGAGTGTTACAATCAGCACCATGGTCATTGCGAGGATATTGAATATATCGAACAGTTTATCGCCCCGTGTAGCATTGAATGTTTTGTTCGCCATAATGTCTCCCCTCCCTACATGATGCTTTCTTTAGTGAATTTTTTGAACAAACCATTGGCAGTAAACAGAAGGATGATACTCACCACGGAGTTGAAAATACCTATCGCTGTACCATACGAGAATCGGCCCATATTCAAACCGTAATTGAGGGCATAGAGATCAAGAACTTCCGAGTAATCCAAGACCAGACTGTTCTGCAGCAAAAATTGTTTCTCAAAGCCAATACTGATCAGATGTCCGATGGACATAATGAACAATACCGAGATTGTTGTCCGGATTCCCGGTAACGTGATATGCCACATTTGTCTGAATCGGTTGGCACCATCTACACGAGAAGCCTCGTATAACTCTTGGTCAATACCTGTGATTGCCGCCAGATAGATGATTGCGTTCCAGCCTGTTTCTTTCCACATATCTGAAGCGGTTACAATGTACCAGAACAGGTTTCCTTTCGCCATGAACTGAATCGGCTGGTCAATAATATTGAGTCCGATCAACAGATCATTAACAATTCCGCCATCCGTTGACAGCATCTTGGTAATAATCCCCGCAACAACGACCCAAGAGACAAAGTGAGGAAGGTACGAGACGGTCTGCACAGCCCGCTTGAAAAACATGCCTTTCATTTCGTTCAGAAGGATGGCAAAAAATATCGGTACGACAAAACCAACAATCAGTCCCATCAAACTCATCGCAAGTGTATTTCGAAGCACCAGATAGAAACGGTCATCACTGAACAATTCTACGAAGTGTTTAAAACCAACCCATTCTTGTTCACCGAACGATCTGGCCGGTTTGTAGTTTTGAAAAGCCATCGTCCATCCCCATAGCGGCAGATAGTTGAATACAAAAACCCAAGCGACGAATGGCAATGACATAAGATAAAGGTACTTCTGCTGCTTCATTCTGTCCCAAATTCCGTTCCGCCGTTTTTTCACTGGCAGTTTGGGGTCACTGCTTCTTTTTGCGGAAGCGGATTTATTTGTTAGCGTTTCCATCTACGTTCCCCCTCCTCTGTATTTATAAAATAATCATAAGCGATAGAGCGTTTTCAAAATACCATCTGGATTTTAGAGAAAATCATATAAAAATTAGAGATTTCCCACTAAAATCAGACATTGATCCGTTAAAATTAGAGATACCCTCACACTTACGTTAATGCGTACATTCTAGATAAGAGTATTTTTATCTTTATAAGGATGCATCCGAAAACGTTTTATAGAAATCGTTTACTTCTCCTTTTGAACATCAAAATGAACATAAAAAAAGAGACCTTTGCAGGTCTCTCGGTCATCTCTTAAGTCATAACGTAAATTGAATAGGCTGAAGTTTGAACATCCCCAGCAGCTCAGCTACTGTGATGGTGCTCTCCGGCTGAAATTGTTCTCCGCAGACATAGGACAGCATCTCTTGAAATAGATAAGCAGCCTCCGGGCGCTTCATTAAAGCTGTGTCTGTAAAAGGAAAGGAGGATACCAGAAGCCGCCCTTTCCCTGCTCTTGCTTCAAACACATAAGCGAGCCGCTTCGCACGGTGAAAATGATCTACCACTTCAATCAGCGGTGTCACGTCCTGCACCGTATCCAGACATATGGCCGGCGTGCCGTTGACAAGATGATACCAGTGCCAATCTGAAGCGCAATCCTGCGGGAAATCTCCGAGAAAGGCAGCTTCTTCCTCCATCTGCATGCCCATCGTAGCTCCTGTCTGAGTCGCAAACATCAGGTAATTCCAGAACACAGGCAGGTATTTCGTTTCTACAGGATCGTACAGATCCGTTGCAGATGGATGAAGCCATACACGGCCACCGTTCAAGAGATAATCCAGTACATTGGAAGTTAATGACTTCACAATCAACAAGTCATGGTCACCTTGCTTTAACAATCGGAAACCATCGACATGGTCTACACGGTCCTCATGCGATTGTACCAGCAGGGGCTGTAATTCCTTAACGGTATTCCAGATACGTTTCATATCTGCACGACGTTCACTATTCATTTTCATCAGCGGAAAAGACCAACCATACCAGTAATTGCGAGCTATCGTGACGGTTGCCAAACGATTGGAGGAATGGACAATGGAATGTGCGGAGTCCTCTCTTGCCCTACGGCAGCGTAGCTCTGCTTCCACTCGAAAAGCAGTTGCCCCTCCGATAGGTGCGCTCACCTTCACACTTCCCAGAGACATGACGGAACCGCATGGAATGTCCTCACAGTTCCAAGTTCCTTCACTAAGTATGTGTTCATCTGTAACCGTAACCATTCTCCAATGGACAGTAACATCCTCTAGTCTCTTTTTCCCATAGTGGGAACCAATCACATCTATTTCGATCATTTCCCCAGCATAGTACGTACGTGCTTTGGAGGATAGCAGAACAACCACGTCCATATTGAACTGTTTCACTTCATCCGGTGTAGTGATGCCTTTATCATCCCAAAATACGTCCAGAAAACCAGTAGTAGCGTGCCCCTGTCCAGGGAAGTCACGGATATCAAGTAACTGGATACCTGCTGCATCTGGCGTGCGTCTTACTCGCTCCATAGCTTCCTTCAGTGACCTCATCAGATGGATGCCTGTTGCGTGTTGATATCGCTCCAACTTCCCCATCATCCCTTTACGCATGAGCGACTCTTCAATAGACTCTAACCACGTCGGACGTAGGACGCCCGTATACTTCTCACGTTCCTGGGGACGTACATACATTGTAAACTGCGCATGTTCATGACCGATTACCGGTTGGGATGCAAGACGTGTAACCGCCTGATAATTCAGCGTCGTATCCGGCATAGCGGCCAGAACAGACTCAAGCGGCGGGTGCCAGTTGAATGATTGAATATAATAATCGGTCTCTCTACCCTGAGCCGGAAGTTGCCCAAACCCCGTGTTATCCGTATACAACCTGGAGGGGTCTTTCTCCCTTGCTCTCTCGATCAGCGCATTGAGTTCGGGATGTCCGTTTGCACCAATTAACTCATTGCCAAGTGAGAACAGGACAAAGGACGGGTGACGATGCAGTGTCTCGAGCAACCGATCCAGCTCCTGTGTCAGATACGTCCGTATCTCAACTGGTGCGGGCACATCCTGTTGCTCAAAAAAACGCGACCAATGCGGGAGTTCTGCCTGAACAAGCATACCTTCTTCATCCGCCGCTTCCCAGAACGGTTCCGGCGGACTCCACCCATGCAATCGCACATGGTTAAATCCATAAGATTTGGCTATGCGGAACTGTCTCACATAATGGTCGTAATCCCAAACCGGATAACCCGTAAGCGGAAAGATACAACAATCCACATATCCGCGCAGGAACACCGGTGTTCCGTTCAGGACAAGCTGTTTCCCGTTTGCCGCAAAAGAACGCATACCGAACCGCTGCTCCACCTGATCAAGCTCCTGTTCGCCCTCCTGTAGACGGACCACCGCCCGATATAAAGCAGGATTCTCATCGCTCCACTCTACAATCACGTGCTCGTCACCTAGAGCAATCGAACATAATGCCATATACACTTCTCGGTCCGCACGGCTACTCCCATCAACATTAACTTCAGTGTCGAGGTCGATCTGGTTCTGGTCCAAATCTATTTCACAGGACTGGCGTTTGAGCCATGTACCATCTGGATGTTGAATATCAATCAGCAACTGTAACGGTGAAGCTGAGAATGCAACGGGAGTGCTCACCGCGCACTGAACCGTAATCGTTCCACTGCCCATATCAGGTTCGATACGCACGTTATGCACTCGCTGTAATGGAAGCATCTCCAGTAAAGCGCCCCCAGTAATACCACCCCAAGCCGTAGCAGTATGTAAAGAGTGAATGTGACTTCCAGCAAGAGGCAGTTTCATCGTATTATCGACCAAAATCTCTACACGATTGCTCTCTCCTGGTATTACCCAAGGCGTCACATCCCACGTCTGTTCAGTTAGCAGACTATCCCTTACTCCCGCTTCATTCCCATTGAACCAGAGCCTGGATGTCCAGCGTACCCCTCTCAGTCTGAATACATAGTTTGCCTGCTGTGCATTAGAAGGGACATCAATGTCCTGGGCATACCACGCTAAGCCCTCATACTCACGTACTTTGGTCCATGTATCGATTCTGGCATACCCCGGCGCCTGTCCATATCCTTGTTCTTCCCATGACCCGGGAACTTGAATGGTGTTCCATGAGGCATCGCCCCGATGCGGAGGATTCTTTTGTTCCTTATTTCTCTGTTCCCCTGATTCCCCAGCCGGGCCAGCCAACTGAAACTGCCAGGTTCCGTTCAAATTCATCGTGCCGCGTACAGCCATTACATCAGACTGATTCATATCCTGTAACCATCCCTTCATCTGGACTCTTGTACTTGGTACAATCAGTCTACAGTGCGAGACGTTGAGAAGCCATTGCTTATTACGGGAAGTACATGGACTATATTATGATGAACCCCTGATCACACATCATACCAATTATACTCATCAATAATCATCATACTTGTAGCCGCTCTTCATTATTCTTCATCACTCATGGCCGCTCTCGGCTGAGTTGTTCCTCTAACTTGAGATTGGGATCTAGCTTGTTTATAGGCCGAAGGGGATTCACCCACATATTTTTTGAATTTTCCATGGAAGTAGTCCACATTGGCATAACCTACTCTGGATGCTACCTGATGAACCTTCAACCCTTCATCCAGCAGCTCCTTTGCTTTCTCGATCCGAACCTTATCCAGAAAAGCATTAAATGACTCGCCGGTGTGATTCTTGAACAATTTACCCAGATAACTGCTGTTGTAATTAAACACCTCGGCTAGAACCTCCAGCTTCAGATTCTCCCCTGGATTACGCTGAATGAATTCAATCATCTGTTTCATCACGGTATCCGTGCTACCGCCACCCATTCGTTGAATCAGACGATTCAAGTGATCTGCTGCCATCGCTTTCAGATCAGCCATCGTGAATTGATGATATACCTCATTAATCAGCACCGAGTGCTCCTGCATAATGGATTCCATATGCTGATTGGCTGCAGCAAGTTTGTTGAAGGCAAGGGATAGCACTTGCGAGAATGCAGTCTTGATCGCTTGCTCTGTCCAGTGATATGGGATGAGGCGTTCCTCCATCTCCCCCAGTACACGCATGACCGATTCACTACTGCGAATATCCAAGGCATAATACAGCTTGTCCGCCAGTTCAACTTCGTCCGGCTCCAGTGTTCCGTCCACTTCACTTGCCATACCTTCTCCTTGCGTAAGGGAAGGAGTAAAGCGGTCTTCATCCCAACGTTTAATCCGGTGCTCTGTGAATAGAAACCGTTCCGCAAGAAGGCTGCTCGCCTGTGTATAGGATCTCGCAATATCTGCTGTAGAATGGACCGGTTCTCCAGCAGCTGCGAACATCTGCACGTTCCATTCTGCGAGTAACGCCTGCAATTCATCGTAGAGGCTCTGCGCAGAGGTATTCTGGGTAATGGTTTCTTTGATTAATAGGCCCAAGCCGGAATGAAATGAAAATACGATGCCTCTTTCCTTCTGATCAAATGCTTCAATCAGCTTGCGCTTCATCTCATTTCCACGTTGCAGATCGAGTGCTGCATGAATCTCCAGCAAAACCACCTGATATTGTGGCCAGTGAAGACCAAGACTGTCTTCTTCGTTACTCCCGTTGCCTTGAAGCGAGTCATACAGGAGCATCTCAATCTGATGTTCCCTGTAGGCTGTATCATCACTGGCGTAGCGTGCATGCGTCTCTCGTTCCTGATGAAGCTGCACTGCAATGCGCTCCAGTTCAGCAATAATCTCCTCTTCGTCTACCGGCTTCAGCAGGTAACCATCGACGCCAAAGCTAATTGCTTTTTTAGCGTAATCAAAGTCAGCGTAACCGCTCAAAATTAGGAAATGTGCATCCGGTTCATGCTGGCGGATCTCTTCAATCACCTCCAGGCCAGTCATGCCTGGCATCCGTATATCAATAATGGTCAGATCTGGCTTCAACTCGTTGTAACAGGCGATGGCCTCGCGGCCGCTCCCTGCTGTAGCCACCACCTGAAAGCTGTATTTTTCCCAATCGATAATCGTGGTCAGTCCCTCGCGAATGCTGGGTTCATCATCGACCAACAATACTTTATACATGCTGGTTCCCTCCTGCTGGCAAGGTGAAAGAAACCTCGGTTCCTTCCCCGTACACACTGTTAATCTGTAGCCCGGCATTTTCCCCATATGTCAACGTTAAACGCTGATGCACATTGCGCATTCCGATTCGGCTCTTTTCCTCTTCCTCGGGGCCGCTGACAAACTGAATGACCTCGGCAAGCCGTTCTGGCGTGATCCCTGCTCCATCATCCTTCACTTGAACCTGAACCATGCCTTCTTTTATCCCAATGTGAACGCATACCCGCACGGTTCCCTCTTTGTTTTCCAATCCGTGCACAATCGCGTTCTCCACAATCGGCTGAATAATTAGCGGTGGGATATACATCCGCTCCACCTCAGGGTCCAGATGAATATCAAACGCCAGCCTATCACCGTACCTGAATTTCTGAATCTCCAAATAGGAACGTACCATCTCGAGTTCGGCTCCGAATGTTGTTTTACGGCTGCCAATCTCCAGACTTTTTCGCATCAGCTTGCCCAGAAGCCTGACGATATTCGCAATCTCGGCTTCCCCCTTGATATGAGCCTTCATGCGAATGGATTCTAAGGCATTAAATAAAAAATGGGGATTAATCTGACTAGCCATCATTTTCAGTTTAATCTCTTTTTGGGCGATTTCCAATTGGTTGTTCTGTTCTGTCGTTTCAACCACCCGGGTCATCAACTCATTGATGCTCTTCACCATGTAATTGAACTGGCGTGACAATTGTCCGATTTCATCATTTCCATCGATACGCGAAGTCACATTCAAGTCCCCCAGAGCCAGCTTGTTCAGATGTTTACTGAGCCGAAGCAAACGGTTCGAGGTGAGAAAAGATATGATATACACCAGAAGTAGCGCAATCACGAGTACCAAGGTAATAAACAACATGCCGATCTGACTAATCTGGTTAGCATCCTTCACGATATTTTTGGTAGCAAACACCGAGATAACTTTCAGTTTGTTAAAGCTCGACCCCGGCCCGAGTTCATCAATTACAATATTGGAGGGTTCCCCCTGAAAATCCGCTTCGATCGTACCTTTCGGTTGACTCTGAAGATCTACTCCAAAATTAAGCTCGTCCAATGTTTTACCGACCAAATCGGTATTCTTGGCTGCAACAACATAACCCTGCTCATCCGTAATTAGCGTTTCAAACTGCTCTTGACGCAGCAAGCCGTTGAGTTCTTCCTGATTGATCACAATCATCAGTACCCCTTCGGTCTTATATTCGGCAAACGGAATCTTACGTACCAGACTGAGCCGGTGAACCGGATTGTCTTCGTTGCCAGGGATATAGAACCAGCCAATGCTCGTTGTTTTCAGCGCTTCTTTATACCAGTAACTCTCTTTGGTCTTCTCGTTGACCGGAATGAATTCTAGATTATTAATCAGTGTCGGATTGGTTGAGTAAAAACGAATCCCAGCTATCTCTCGATACAGTCGTCGATACTCTTGAAAATCTTTGTACGCGAGGTAAGCTGAAGTCAGCTCCACCACACTTTTATAACGCCGATTCACAATCTCCTTCAGATCGTTGTTAAACATGAGCAGATTGGAAATATCCGTAGGCACACGTAACATGGTTGCTGTCTGGCTTTTGATTTTATCCACATTAATGACCGTTTGGCCGATCGCATTATCCAGTGCCTGCTGACGAAAATAACTCGTGACTGCAAGACCGATAATCAGCACAGGTATCATAACAACAAGCACATAGGAAATCAGTAATTTATGCTTTAATTTCAGATCATTCGTCATTCGAATCAGCCGTTTTAACATTACTGCACCTTCCATCTCCAGTATAAGCGCTTACATGATTGGTTCATCTGAAGCATATCAGAGGCGAGTCACACTCACCTGCGAATCCATCATAACACATAAACTCCATATTCAATCTGACATTAACATAGAGATATGGATTGGACTTTTAAAGAGCAATAGTGTTGTCATCACATAAAATAGAGATACACCAAAAAAGCACTCCCTGTTGGGAAGTGCTTTTGCGTTGAATGAATAGGTTTATGAGGCTGTTAGATCTCAAGGTGAATCTTCATGTTAAGGACGTGGTGTACTTACGCCATTCAAAATAAGCTTCGGATGAATGTCTGCGCTCAGTGATGCCGAAACTGCGCAATACTTCTCTTCTGCCATCTGAATGGCCTTCCAGATCCGATAATCCGGAATGTCACCATCTACTTTAAATATCAGATCGATGGATGTAAAACCTTTGGGCATCTCTTCACTACGTGTGCCTTGTGCTTCAATCTCAATCGAATCGATCTTGTCCAGAAAGGCATCCAGGATCATGGTAATGTCGATCCCCATGCAACCACCAAGTCCAGCTAGCAGCAGTTCCATTGGTGTTGCTCCCTGGCTGTCACCGCCATACGCCGCTGTGGCATCCATGCCTACTGCATATCCCGAAGGTCCTTCGGAGGTAAACGCACGTTTGCCTTTCCATACTGTAGTTACATTCATGATGTTATCCTTCTTTCTCTAAAATGTTTACACATACACTTCGATGACAGAATAGCCTTCCTATCGCTGTTATCCCCAGATTTTTTTGATTCCCTTTCTTTAAAAGGAAAATCCGGTGATAAGCGTATGCTTCCGATGTAGCTTTCTTTCAGAAAGCTTTCAGAACGCTTCGCTTCTTCAGGCTTTTTCTGTCCTCTCCGTTAAAGTGTAAAAAAATGTTCAAAAGTTATTTAGAAGTAGCCTAAAATTCGGTAATCTGCCGTAGGAACTGGCGAGTACGTTCTTGTTCCGGATGTTCGAAAAAGACTTCCGGGCTTGCCGTCTCCACGATGGTACCATCCGCCATAAAAACAATTTTGTTAGCTACATGACGAGCAAACTTCAGTTCATGGGTTACAACCAGCATTGTCATACCTTCTTGCGCCAGCTCTTTCATAACTGACAGCACCTCTCCCACCAGTTCGGGGTCGAGAGCTGAGGTCGGTTCGTCAAACAGCATCACTTCTGGCTCCATCGCTAGTGCCCTCGCAATAGCTACGCGCTGCTGCTGTCCGCCGGATAAACGGGAGGGATACGCATCCTGCTTATCCGACAGACCGACACGGTCCAGTAAAAGCCGTCCACGTTCGGCGGCTTCGTCCCGCTTTATTTTTTTCACAGTCACAAGGCCTTCCATGATATTGCCAAGCACGGTCTTATGCGGATACAGGTTGAACTGCTGGAACACCATCCCCGTCTGGCGACGAATCTCCATCACGCGGGCACGCTGAACACGCAGCGGATCTGCACTGTTCACTACAACACCGTTCACTTCAATCTGTCCGCCGGATAATTGTTCAAGTCCGTTGAGACAGCGCAGTAGTGTACTTTTGCCTGAGCCGCTGGGACCTAGTAATACAACGATATCTCTCGCATCTACATGCATATCAATATGGGTCAGCACTTCATGATTTTGGAACCGTTTGGTCAGTCCAGTTGTTGTAATCATCGGTTCTCTCCCCCCTTAGTAAGCCCGGGCCAGCCGGCGCTCCACTTGTTCCAGAATGGCTGAGAAGCCGATGCTCATGATCCAGTAAATCACACCGATGGCCAGATAGAACGGCATGTTCAGCGCATACTGGGATACCAGGAGCTGTGCGGAACGCAGTAACTCCGTGACGCCAATAGCAGCCACCAACGATGTTTCCTTGAGCATGCCGATAAAGGTATTACCCATCGGTGGAATGGCGATACGAACAGCCTGTGGAAAAATGATACGTCTCATCGCCTGTACCGGAGTCATCCCTGTAGCGTATGCCGCTTCCATCTGCCCTTTGGGCACCGCTTGAATCGCACCGCGGAACGTTTCCGACAGGAAGGCTCCAGCGTTCAGACTAAGACCAAGACAAGCAGCCGTTAGAGATCCTAAGGTTACGCCATAATCAACAAGCCCGTAATAGATAACGAATAATTGCACCAGCAGCGGGGTTCCCCGCATGATGGATACGTAAAATCTGGCGATCAGCCTTAACCACATCGGCCCTTTAAGTCTAGCAATGGCTACAAAAAGCCCGATGATAAAGGCAAAAAACATGGAGATCACCGTAACATAGAGCGTATAGTAAGCCCCCTTCAGAAAGAAGGGGATGTTCTCGAATACCAGTTCCATGGATCAAACTTCCCTTCGCCTTGCCAGTTCATTATTGCGCAGGCTCTTCACCAAACCATTTTTTGAAAATGGTATTGTACGTGCCGTCATCCTTCATGCCTTTCAGTGCATCGTTCAGTGCAGCGACAAGCTCAGGGTTATCCTTACGCACCGCGATACCTGCCTGGTCACTTTTGATCGCTTCACCTACAGCTTTAATTTTGAATCCGTTGGCATCTACAATCGGTTTCAGGGCATACAAGTTGTTGATCGTTGCATCGATTCGGCCTGCGTTCAGATCCTTCAAGGATGAGATCACATCATCGTACGTTTTGATTGTGAAATCTCCGACTTGAGGCAACACTTCATTACGCAAATAGCTCTCATCGTTCGTACCCAAACCTACACCAATCGTTTTGCCTTTGAAATCTTCCAGCTTAGTAATATCGTTATTTTCTTCTCTGACAATGATTTTAACCTGGTTCGTAATGTACGGATCACTAAAATCCAGCACTTTCTTACGATCATCCGTTATCGTCATCTGGCTGATAATCGCATCCAGTTTTTTCGCTTGCAGACTTGGTGTCAGACCGGAGAACTCCTGAGATACAAACTCAACCTCAACCCCGAGACGCTTCGCCACCTCACGCGCGATATCCGCATCGAATCCGTCCATTTCTTTCTGGTCATTCAGGAAGTTATAAGGACGATACGTACCCATCATGCCGACTTTCATTACACCTGCTGATTGGATCTGCTCCAACTCATTGCTACCAGACTGTGCTGCATTGTTCGTGTTACCATTTTCCTCCGCTGGCTTGCTGCCGCACGCACTTACTACAAGCACCACCATCAGCAAAATAGCCGTGAGAGACCACCCTTTGCGAATTTTAGTTCCATATGTGTTATTCATGACGTTAACTTCCTCTCATTCATCTTATGTTCTCTTGGTGATTCCATTATTCCCTGTGACTAGCTTAATCATGTGAAGAAATGAATAAATGTACTGCCTCTTTTCTCTGTTGGAAAAATAACGACACCGGCCTTTCCGTCATTTTTATGTACCGAGCAGGCCGTAAAACTCAAAGCTTGCTGCTTCGGCTGCCAGCTCAGCAGCTTTCATCTCGGGGAAACGGCTGTGCAAGGCATCAGAACCGAATAACCAGCGCGAGATCATACCCTCAATCATGCTTACAAGTAATGCTGCACGCAGTGGTACATTCATATCCGCTGGAAGCATTCCCAGTTCCATCGCGCGCTCCATGTTGTGACGGAACGCTATCTCCACCGCATTACGCGTTTCTTCAACCAGTCGCTGAACAGATTCCTCGGTCACAATCCCTTTAAGAAGTAACTCCATGAAATACCGGTTCTGTGCGGCAAAAGTAAACAAGTCCGTAAACAGCTTCTCGGTTGCCTTCACCATATCTTCAACGGAGCCAGCATCCTTCCGATATCCTTGACCTATAGATTCAAGTAACTGCTCTCTACCCGTTAACAAAATCTCGGAAGCTATCGCCTCTTTGCTCTTGAAGTGCCAGTAAAACGTTCCTTGGGCTACACCGGCTTCACGGACAATATCCGAAATTTTGGTTTGATGATAACCCTGGGTTGCGAATCGTTCCATCGCTATGCGGATGATCTGATCCCGGCGTTCTTCTCCCGGTTCCAAACCGTTGGTTTTAGCCATACGTTTAACCCTCCCGATTGATCAGTCAGTCAGTTGATTTATATCCTATGGGATAACTCGGTTTTTGTCAATATAGTTTTAAATCATAGGTTACAAGCATAGAGTTGAAGTGAGAGACATTTGTGAGCATAATAGAGGATAGTTTTGTTCCATAGAACAAACATCGTCATTGCAGGACAAGCCTTATGGTTGTCATCTGCACATCAAGGAGGAAGAAAATTGGACTTCATATCATCCATTATTATGGGCATCATCGAAGGTTTGACTGAGTTTTTGCCCGTGTCATCGACTGGACACATGATTCTGACAGCTCACTTGCTGGGTTTATCAGAGGACAACGAGTCAGTCAAAACGTTTGAGGTAGTTGTTCAGCTTGGTGCAGTACTTGCTGTTGTTGTACTGTACTGGAACAAATTCATCGATATGTTTCGTTTCACTGGAGGCAAAAGGCCGTATTCCCGCCGTCTCAATCTGGGACATATCTTTCTGGCAATGGTTCCTGCTGTCGTCATCGGACTTGTGTTCCGTGACTGGATCAAGGCACACTTGTTTGGTCCGCAAACCGTACTGTACAGCCTTGTAATTGGTGGTATATTGATGATCATAGCTGAACGTTGGAGCACCAAAAGCTCCCGCATTACAACGCATGATGTGGACGACATTACTTACAAACAGGCGTTAACTGTAGGTGTATTTCAGATTTTAGCGTTGTGGCCTGGCTTCTCCCGTTCCGGCTCTACCATCTCGGGCGGTCTGTTTGCCGGAGTTAGCCGGGTTGCAGCCGCAGAGTTCACTTTTCTTGTATCTGTGCCGATCATGATTGGCGCTACGGGATATGATCTGTACAAAAGCCTGGATCACCTGCAAAGCAGTGATTTCCTCATCTTTGCGATCGGGTTTATCGCTGCGTTCATCGTTGCCATGCTTGCCATTAAGACATTCCTGTCCATTTTGAAAAAATTGAGCTTGACCGTCTTTGCTGTGTACCGCTTTGTACTGGCAGCTGTATTTTTTATTATTTTGATGTAATGTCCTTATCGTCCTGTTCTTGTATTAAGTCGAAAAACAAACCCATAAAGGCGGTTCCACTTTCCCTACGGAAGCAGGACCGCCTTTATAATTGAATGCCCAATGTACATGCACGATTAGACTATCAAAGTCCAAAGAAATAGAACCCCTTAGCTTGTTCGATAACAAGTTAAGGGGTTCTATTTTCTATTATGAGATAGCTATTGTTTAAACTTTAGATTCAAGCGTCTCCAGGTACTCGGAGATTTGTGCAGGGGTTTTCGCCCATTTGCTATGCAGATGTGCAAGCTTTTTGCCGTTCTGGAATACGAGCAAGCTTGGAATTCCGCGTACACCGTTCTCCTCCGCAAAGGGTTGGAACTCTTCTGCATCCAGCGCATAAAAAGATTTATCCGTATGCTGATCGATGACATCTCCGATAAAACGATCTAGATTTTTGCAGTCCGGGCACCAAGTTGTATCAAATTTAATGACCGTCAAACCGTCGGAGTTAATCAGGTCTTGGTATTGTTGCGCACTTTGTATTCTTTCCATGTAGGCTCTCTCCTTAGTATTCTTCGTTGTGATGTTGTTTAGCTTGTTCCTTAGTAAAGGTTGTGTAGCTGTTGCTTGACTATATTGTACCTCATGTAGTTACATTTGAAAATAGGTCTGACGTTTTCAGCGATGCTGCGTGTAACGGTTAGCCGGGCTATGCTCTCGAATAGCTTGAATCTCGGCAGCCGTGAGTGGAGTTGATGCTGCTGCGGCAATATTATGCAGCAACTGCGTACTGGAACTTGCCCCGGGCACGACTGCGGCGACTGCCGGGTGTGCAAGTGCATACCGGATGGCTGTCTGTGCCATACTGCGATCCTCCGTGACCAGTTCAGCCAGCCCTTGGCGGATGTGATTCAGCTGTTCTGGCGTATAATCCAAATATCCTTTGTTCGCCTTCGCCGTTCCCGATTCTGCCAGTACCCCACTGGCAACCGGACCACGAGCGATGACACTGATTTCTTTTTGCTCAAGTAAAGGTAATACTTCCTCCTCGGCTCTGCGATCCACCACACTGTATTGATTCATAACACTTACAATGGATGACTTCTCTACATATTGCCGAATGACATTCGGGCGAATGGAGGAGATGCCATAATATCGAATGAGCCCCTCTTGCTTTAACTCCTCGAATGCTTCAATCGTCTCCTCCATTGGATCATCAAGTGTGCCTCCATGCAGCTGGTACAGATCAATGTAATCCGTCTGCAACCGCTTGAGACTTTCATGCACAGCCTGTTTGATATAAGCTTTGGATGGGTCCCACGACCAGCCTTCTTTGCCAGCAATACGACGATTCCCTACCTTGGTAGCTAGTACGACCTGAGCGCGGCGGCCTTGGATTGCTTGTCCAACGATCTCTTCATTCTGGCCTGCATCGTACAGATCCGCTGTATCGAGCAAATTCACACCATGGTCCAGCGCTTCATGAATCAGTCTCACAGCAGATTGCCTGTCCGTTCCAAGCGACATACAGCCCAATCCGATCTCACCCACCATTAATTCGGATGTGCCCAAACGATTTTGTTTCATAAGGTGCATCTCCCTCCATACGTTCTGCAAGTATCCATTGTATCATTCTTCTTCACAAAAATCGCTTATGACCCTCCTGGCTCACCCCAGTCTACAAAACAAAAACCTGGAACTATCGCCCCAGGTCTTCTCGCTATCCACATGATGCTTATATGAACTTTAATGTTCTCAATACTTCCACTCGTTATTGTTAACTTCTACACGAGGTCTGGCAGTCCGAGCGGATGAACCGTTCTTTTTCACCATATTCGACACGGTGTTGATCACTTTATCTCGGGCCTGTTTATTCCTCATCAGATACGTTACGCCGGCTCCAATCGCCGTTATGAGCAATTTACGTTTTGACATGTAACTCTCCTCCTTATGGATTCATGTACATTGCGTCTTGCTTGAGTTTTACCCGATTTAGAGCAAACGAAACGGTATCCAGGCTTTACTTTATGAAAATAACATGTCTCATTTCAGGCACCAGCCCTCTCCAGGATATCAGGACAGATTAAAAAAAGATGATCATCGAATGACATCGACAATCATCTAGCTCTTGGCTATTATGCTCAAAAGTATCTGCTTGTATGATCTTCATTAGCTCAACCAGCTTGGATGAGGACGGGGATTGTTGCCCTGTGCATCAATCGGTTGGTCTGGCTACATGTCTCATCTCTTCATGTTGGTACGTGGAGCCATCGGCGGTCAGATAAAAATGACCGGTCGGGTGTAGCTCTTCGTTCAACTCATAGACAAGCGGAATGCCTGTCGGGATGTTGAGCGCCATCACGTCTGCTTCGGACAACTGGTCCAGATGCATGACAAGTGAACGGAGCGTATTGCCATGCGCAGAGATCAGCACTCTTTTTCCAGCCGACACCTTTGGTTTGATTTCTGCCTCCCAGTACTCGAGAACCCGCTTGGAAGTATCCATCAAATTCTCTGTGCGTGGAATGGTACATCCAAGACGTCTGTACTTGTCCAGATCCTGAACATATCTGTCATCGTTCTCATCTAGGGCGGGCGGTGAGACGTGAATGGAGCGTCTCCATTCATGGACCTGCTCTTCACCGTACTTCACAGCGGTCTCCTGCTTGTTTAGTCCTTGCAGTGCACCATAGTGGCGCTCATTTAACTTCCACGTTTTCTCAATCGGAATCCACATCAGGTCCATCTCATCGAGTGCTATATCCAGTGTACGAATGGAACGTTTAAGTACCGAAGCGTAGGCGCAGTCAAAATCAAACCCTTGCTCTTTCAGGATTTTGCCAGCCTTACGTGCTTCTCCATATCCATCCTCGGTCAGATCCACGTCTGTCCAACCGGTGAACCGGTTTTCCACGTTCCACATGCTCTGCCCATGGCGAATCAACACTATTCTGTACATCACGTGAACCCTCCTTCACTAGATACATTACCCGCTGATCCCTTAAACTGATACATCAACAGTAGATGCGTCATTAGTGAATGCCGTTCTGTTCAAACATGATTCATCCCATACTTTGTTAATCTAATGAATTACATTTTGAAGTGCATTAATAATACGGTGCCATCATGAGATACACGACTACACCCGTAGAGCTGACATACAACCAGATCGGCATGGTCCAGCGTGCAATTTTACGGTGCTTCTGCAACTGGTTGGTCCAGCCCCACACTAGCGTGAATAATGCCAGTGGTACAATCAGCGCTGCCAAAATGCTGTGCGTGATCAGAATAAAGAAATAGATGGAACGAACGATGCCTTCGCCGCCAAACTTAGACGTTTCCGGGGAGAGGTAGTGGAACGTCAGATACGTCACCAGGAACAACAGCGTGGTTGAAAATGCCGCTAGAATAAAGCGTTTGTGCAACTTAACATTACGTTTGATGATCGCAATCAGAGCTGCAAGCAAGAAGATAAAGGTAAAGCTGTTAAATACGGCATTAAAACGTGGCAGCACTGTAATGTCGAACGTAACATCACCTTTGTAACCGATCGACGGTGCGAAAAACAACAATAAGATGATAACGTTAGCAAGAATGGAGATGGTGATAATGATACCTGCGAAATTTTTATTACTGGTTGGGGTCGTCTGATTAGATGACATGTTCAGATCCCCTCTTTCCTTTTTAGCCAATGAAAAATCCTCCTCATATCCTACTTTCTGTGTTCTATATCATTATATCTCGGCAATTCAGGGCTGTTAAGTGACAACACTCTGAACAAAAAAAGCAGTCTTTACGTATAAATGCCCGTTTGAAGCACTTTTCATGCCTCTTCATCCAAGTGCGATTTTACCCAAGTCCCGGATTGTGTTATAATGGTTGCACTTAATTACATACGCGTCGAACTATGGAGGAGCCTGTCACCAAGGGCCCCTCTTTGTCTTTTTCAGGCATGGAACGGTAACCTGTTATCGTTTCATGCCTTTTGTTTGTTTTAAGGCTGAAGCGGGGATGCTTTCCCTTGAAATGGTTATTCTAAGTTATGCGCGATCAGAGGAGGAGAAACCATCAGTGGAATTCATGTTAGTTCTTGCCCTTATATTGATCTTTACCAAACTCGCCGGTGATCTGTCTGTCAGATTAGGCCAGCCTTCGGTACTGGGGAAACTCATCGTGGGCGTTATTCTTGGACCTGCCCTGCTTGGCTGGGTAGACAAAAGTGATTTTGTGCATTATATGGCCGAGATCGGGGTCTTATTGCTTATGTTTATCGCAGGTCTCGAAACCGACCTGGACCAATTAAAGAAAAACTGGAAATCCGCCTTCGCGGTGGCTGTCGGGGGTATCATTTTACCGTTTATCGGAGGATATGGATCAGCTATTGCTTTCGGTATGTCGCAGACTCATGCCCTGTTCTTCGGTCTATTATTCTGTGCAACATCAGTCAGCATCTCGGTGCAAACGCTGAAAGATATGAATCAACTCGGTTCACGTGAAGGTACGACCATTCTCGGAGCTGCTGTTGTGGATGACGTGCTGGTCGTAGTGCTGCTCGCTATCATGATGAGTGTCCTCGGAACAGGCGGCGGAGATGTCTCCATCGGATTGCTGATTGGTAAAAAGCTGTTGTTCTTTGTCATTATCATTGCAGCAGGCTGGCTACTCGTACCACGTATTATGAAATGGATGGCTCCTCTGCGTGTGACGGAGACCGTTATAACTGCAGGTTTGATAATCTGCTTTGGATTCTCTTATTTTGCAGAGTGGATGGGTGTTGCAGGCATCATCGGTGCATTTGCCGCGGGTATCGCTATATCTCAGACAGACTTCAAACAAGAAGTTGAGCATAAGGTGGAGCCGATTGCTTACAGCATTTTCGTACCGGTATTCTTTGTCAGCATCGGGCTGAATGTCACTTTTGAGGGTGTCGGCTCCCAGCTTGGACTGATTGTTGTCATCAGCATCGTTGCCATTATAACCAAGATGCTTGGCGGAGGGCTTGGTGCACGCTTAACCGGATTTGATCGTTCCTCTTCTATTGCGATCGGCGCTGGTATGATCTCCAGAGGGGAAGTTGCCCTCATCATCGCCTCAACCGGACTAGCATCCGGCTTGCTTGATCAGGAGTATTTTACGAGTGTTGTCATTATGGTGATTGTCACCACACTGGTCACACCGCCGCTGCTCAAAATCACCTTTGCTCGTAAAAAGGGAGAACAGCGTGTAGAACGTGCCATTGAGGAGTCCCATTAGAACAGGTGAGATGAAGGTGCGTTCACATCAACTCGTACAATATCAAACCTACGTTTATACAAACATGTGATAAATGAAAATGAATATATAAATGCGTCTGTATGTTGACTAACGATCTCAGGGAGCCCCATGCCGGTCATGCTCTGGGATCGTTAGCATATCAGACATCAGGCGGATCAACTCTCGTATACATAACTGTAAGCGAACATCAGAAAGTTAGAATGATAGTTTTTCCTATTTGGCTCTAATCTCCTAGACACAGCAAAAAAAGACCACCTTACAAACAAAGAGGTCTTCAATTTCAAGTTGTATTATTCAGTTTTCCTGAGTTTATTGCCTGCTTGAAGGTTGTCCCCCTCTAGGTTAATACCCCCACATAGAACCCAATCGAGATAAACACAACACACCAGACAAAAGCGCCGATGCCTGAAACAAGAATGTATCTGCTCATCGCCATGCGACTCATACCCGAGAAACAACACATCAGATTACGAACACCTGGAATGAAGTAACCGAGGATAATAGACCACGATCCATATTTCATAAACCACGACTCCACCCTACTGAATCGTTTGGCATTTATACCGATCCATTTGCCATATTTGTTAAAAAGGGGCCTTCCCGCTTTTCTGCCGATCGTATAACTTAGTAGTCCTCCCGTAAATGCCCCGCCAAAGCATACAACAATAGACACACAATAATTCAGAACCGAGATGGAGGCAAGATAACCGACAAAGGTCATCAACACCTCATCCGGAATGGGCATTCCAACAACACCAAGAGCGAGTAATCCGTAAATAGCAAAATATCCATACTGACTAATAACTTCTTTAGCTAATTCCATACTGACTCGCTCCTTATTTCGGTTCCACGATATCCTTCTCATGAGAAGGCAAGATTTGTTTCAGTGAAGGGAAACGGATTTGACTCACCATGAGACCGGATAATACAACAATAACAAGATAGGCTACAGCATGATTAAAATAAGGGCTCCATAATGCGAAGAAGGACATGAGTCCACCCGCAAAAGTAATCGGCATACCGACAAAACCACTCACTGATGTTTTCTGACAGTTATAACGCGCCAGACGGAGAGCCCCGCACACTGGGAACAGTGCTGTCAGAGTCATACCCAGCATGCCCACCTCAGTCATCGAATTGAGGTACAAAATCAGCACAGGAGCCGTACCGAAGGAAACCACATCGGCTAGTGAATCCAGCGCCTTGCCAAATTCTCCTTCGCAATGGAGCTTCCGTGCCGCATATCCATCAAATAGATCAAAAAACATCGCTACCCATATCATTGTCACAGCCAAGGCAAACTCCCCATGAATCGCCATAATGACCGCAAGCATCCCCGAACTCAAATTCCCCAACGTTAAAATGGATGGTAAAGACTTCATAAGAT
The DNA here is from genome assembly GCF_948329825.1 of Paenibacillus sp. JJ-100. GTDB lineage: Bacteria > Bacillota > Bacilli > Paenibacillales > Paenibacillaceae > Paenibacillus. The sequence goes on along the minus strand of NZ_CAOJCM010000007.1, from coordinate 94,371 downwards.
TTAACTTCCTTTCATACTAGGCTTTAGGAAATGTAATGTAAAAGCGTACGCCACCCGGTGTATTCTCCACCCCATAACCGCACCCGTGCAGATCCAGAATCTGCTTCGCAATGGCCAGGCCGAGCCCATTCCCTCCCATTTTGCGATTGCGCGAGCGCTCTACACGGTAGAACCTCTCCCATATATACTGTCGTTCTTCTTCCGCAATGTGTTCGCCTTTATTCTCAATGGTGACATGAACACAACCGTCGTGCCTACTAATCTCAATCATTATATCGGTTTGCGGAATCGCATGACGTATAGCATTCATCATAATATTGTAAAATACTTGCTCCAGCTTGCTTCGGTCTCCTTCAATGGTCTGCTCCGTTGTGGACACAAGCACTACTTCAAGTCCTTTATCTTTCAGCTGAGGCCCTAGACGCCCAGCAATATCCTCGATCATGTCCGCGAGAGCAATCGCTTCTGTATTCAGTTGAATCGCAGCAGACTCAAGTCGGACGAGATCAAGCATTTCTTCGACCATCTTCTCCATCTTGATGGCTTCGTCTACAATCACTTCAATGTAGCGTTCTCGCTTGTTTTCACTCACGCCGTCTTTTAACCCTTCAGAATATCCCTTAATAATACTGATTGGCGTCTTGAGTTCATGAGAAGCATCCGCAAAAAATTTACGCTGTCGTTGTTCAATCTGCTGCTTCAGTTCCATATCCTTACGCATCTGTTCATTGGCTTGCTTGAGTTCCTCCAGGGTCTGACCAAGTGTACCCGACAGAGCATTCAAACTGTCAGAAAGACTGCCGATCTCATCCTTGCGTCGAATCGGTGATTTCACTGTGAAATCAAGGGTCGACATCTTCTTGGCCACGTGATTCAACGTTAATAGCGGCTTAGTTATAATGCGGGACAAGAGCAACGTGAGCAACAGAATCAGCACAAATGCACCCATACCGAAGTATCCATAGAATAAACGAGTAGCTTCATTCGCCTCTCGCATCTCCTGCAACGAGGTAAGTGAGAAAATCAACTGTTGCTCCGCACCGGCACGTTGTACCGGAACAATAGTAATCACATTTCGAACACCGCTCCAGCTGTCCGTCCATTCTTCGTTGATCATTTTCCCATTCGCCAACGTCTGATGGTCTTCTTCTGACAATGGGAATCGACTCTCCAGAGCCTGGACAAGCAATCCTTGTCTCTGACTCCAGGTTGCAAGATCTGGAAGCACAACCTCCGTTAATACCCCGGTCCATTCCTGCACAGGAAGCAACGATTCCTGAAATGTCTCCGTCCCCCATGCGGTGGAATTCGTATCCTGAATCTTAAATGGATACACCATAGGTTCTGATTGATCCAAGTCACTGGAGGGACCTTTCACGGTGAGCTTTTGCCCGAATTTCAGATTTGACCTGATCCAGCCTGCGTTCTCACTATTTATAAAGAGAGAAAGGGATACTTTCACGCGTTTGCCATTCTCTTGAAGAAGTGTAATATGGAATGGATCATCCACCAGCTTACCCGTATTAGTCAAAATGACGAGATGTGACTGATTTTGACGCATAAAACTACCTGTTTCCTTGGCAAGCTGCAAATCACTCCAGTGATTCGCAGAATAGTGTTCTTCAAACTTGGACAATTTCTTTTTTATACTCGTAATTTTCTGATGCTGATAGAAATCGGGGAACCAGATCAGTTGGGCAAGCATTGTTGTTCCGTACAACAAAAGCAGGAATCCGGCCATGACCAGAAACAGTTTCATTGTTACGCCATTTCTTCTCATATTTCCGCCTCAAAACGATATCCTGTACCAATGACGGTGCGAATGCACTTCGCTTCTTCCCCCAGTTTACTGCGTAGCTTTTTGATATGGGTATCCACCACACGAGAATCACCTTCAAAATCAAATCCCCATACCCGGTTTAATATCGCTTCTCGGGATAAGACGATATCCGCATTTCGAGCAAGGTAGAGAAGCAGATCATATTCTTTGGGTGCAAGCTCCACTTCAGCCCCGCTTCTTTCCAGCCGTCTAGCCCAAGGATCAAGCGTAAGTTCGCCAAAACGAATCACACTTTGGTCTCTTCCAATTGCACCTTCTACTCGTTTCATCAACGTTTCAGCCCGAGCAACCAGAACTCGCGGACTGAACGGTTTGGTAACATAATCATCCACACCTAATTGAAACCCGTGAATCTTATCATCATCCTCAGACTTTGCCGTGAGCATGATAATAGGTACGGTGGAAGTGGAACGAATATGACCGCATAATGTCCATCCATCCATTTCAGGCATCAATACATCCAGAATGACCAGATCTACCTGATGCACAGCCAGTTGCTCTAACGCCTGTACCCCATTTTCGGCTTCAATGACATTCCATTGTTCTTTTATAAAATAATCGGCCACTATCTCACGAATGCGGCTTTCATCTTCTACCAGAAGCACGGTTCTGATCATGACCGACTCTCCTTCTTCATTTCTAAAAATAACATATCTGTTTCATGTGTCGTTCATGTGTCCGAATAAATCCATATTAATCCAGTTTGTTTGAGAGTTGCTTCATCTTATATACGATTGGCATATACCAAAAGTTACTATTTCCTTTTAAAAGGGCACAAAAAAGAAGCAGCCAACAAGCCAGGCGCTGTTTGTTGACCGCTTCTAGATGATATAGGAATGTACTTATCCAGATCATTCGCTAAGATGCGGGATCTGTCGTTGACGGATGCCCTGCATCTCACCCCATGTATTAACGTTGATGTTCTAAACGGTGTGCAATATGCAACGTCGGACCAACGAAACGGTTCAACGGAAAGCCGCCGGCAATCGCTTTGGTCACAAAAGCTTTCCCTTCACGCACAGCCTCTTTTACAGACAAGCCACGAGCCAAACCAGCCGTAACCGCAGCGGATGTTGTACATCCTGCACCATGGGTGTACCCTGAGCCGACCACATCAGCCTCGAACCAATCATAATTTTTCCCGTCATAGAGCAAATCCATCGCTTTACCCGGGTTAATTACACCACGATCTTTGATCAGGACATGCTTAGCACCATGCGCATGAATGGTGGCTGCAGCAGATTCCATCTGTTCCTTGGAACGAATCGGACCACTCTTCGCGAGCTGGGAAGCTTCAAACAGGTTTGGTGTCACCAGATCAGCACCTGGTAGCAAAAATTCGATCATTGCTTCCGTGTTTTCCGGCTGCAATACTTCATCTGTACCTTTGCAGACCATAACCGGATCGATAACGATCTGCGGCAGTCCACGACGGCGAATATGTTTTGCAACAAGCTCAATAATATCAACTGAACCAAGCATGCCTGTCTTCATAGCATCGAAACCAATTCCGTCCAGAACGGTGCGAAGCTGTGCTTCGACTACATTCAAATCTACAGGATAGACTTGGTGATCCCATGTTTCAGGTTCCATCGCAACAACCGTCGTCAATACGGTCATTCCATATACACCTAGTTCCTGGAAGGTTTTCAAATCCGCTTGAATACCTGCACCGCCGCTCGTATCTGAACCCGCGATGGTCAATGTTTTGGGAATCGTCATGGTCGTTCTAATCTCCTTCGTGTTTCAGTTGACATTATCCTATCCCTTGTACGTGCGGATGTCAATGGCATGTCAGCCCATGCGGAGCAAGGTTTTCATTAGAAAAGAACAGCTGTTTAATTCAGATCTTTGGTCTCCAGCCTTACCATAGAAAGTGCTGCAATCCATAGGCCCACTGCTCCCAAGGTTAACGGAATAATAATGATACTATTTACCGACATGGTCGGACCATTGGAACCGCTGAAACCCGAGCACACAATGAATACAAGCAAAACCGAAGCAACCATCGTTGCGGTCACGGAATGTTTGCGCATCCCGAAAAACAGTGGGATCAGAGACATTGCTGCAGCAGAGATTGAACTAATCGTATATTTGACCACCATCTGCCACAATACTTTGCTCTCCAGCGGGTCGGTGATAAAGCCATAGTATTGATTCACCACGAGCAGAAGCATCCCCATTAAAATATCCGTAACCATAATCATTGCAAAAGTGAAAACAAACACCAATATTAGCTTTGCAGCAATAATTTTATGACGCTTGATGGGGTAGGTAAACATAACATTCATCGTTTTGTCCCGGTACTCACTAATAATAAGTTTAGATATTAATACACCTGCAAATATAATAAAAACGGCTCGGGCAAACGTATCAATTAAAATAAATGAACCTTGATAATCTAGAAAAACAAAATCCTCCACTTCCTGATCCAGAAAAGCAATCATAATGAGAAAAAGAAGAATGCCGATCATGGCGATACCTGCACCTAAGAAATTCCGGGCAAACCGGTGCTTGCGCCACTCTAGTCGAATGAGTTTAAGCAACGTCATCATCCCCTTCCATCAGTCCCATAAAGTGCTCTTCCAACGAATGCGAACGTTTGGATATCGACTCCACAGCAACACCGTGCTGGATCAACTTGCTATTGAGATCAGAAGGTATAATACCCGGATCATAAATGCGGAGCATATGCTCATCAAACACCTTGTAATTGCTTAGATGCAGTACATGCTCCACAACATAGGCAGCCTTGCGAGGGTCCGCAGCCTGTATTTCAATATAATCGGTATGTCTGCCCCGAATGCTCTCCATGGAGACTTCTTCGATCAGTCTACCGCCGCGAATAACGCCAATAGTATCTGCAATCTGCTCAACTTCACCGAGAATGTGACTGGAAATTAGCAAGGTAATCCGATACTCTGTGCTTAATCGTTTGAAGAGATCACGCATCTCTTTGATACCGACCGGGTCCAGCCCGTTGATCGGCTCATCGAGAATTAATAACTCCGGTGTCGTTATAAGTGCGCGAGCCAGGCCAAGACGCTGTTTCATTCCCAGCGAGAAATCCTTCACAGGTTTCTTACCTGCATCCTTCAGTCCGACCATCTCCATATGTTTACCAATGACCTGCTTATTAGGAAATCCCATATACTCGCAGTGCAGGTCCAAGTTCTCCCAAGCGGATAATTTATCATAGAAAAAAGGATATTCAATGATGCTGCCCATACGCTTCAGTAGCTCATAAGAGTTCGGGTTAAGCTTCTCACCAAATAACTCGATCTCACCCACTGTAGGTTTAACCAGGTTAGTTAACATCTTCATCAATGTCGTTTTCCCTGCCCCGTTCGGACCCAAAAATCCATAAATTTCGCCCTGCTTAATATTCATATTAACGCCGGATACAACTTCTGTACCTTCATATACCTTGGTTAGATTTATGGTCCGTGCAATATAATTCATATGGCTATTCTCCTTTACATCCCCTGCTCGGGTGCTTATATCTGTATTGTAAAGAAAAAAGTCTGCTTTTTTATTAATCAAATCTTACAAAAACCTTAAGTTAAATGAGAGCCATTTTCATGCAGAATCTCTTCCAGCGAAAAGGAAAATACGGTTCGCTGATGCGGCACGCTATGCACATCTATGCGTCCACCCATGCGTTCCACCAGTCGCTTCGTGATCGTTAGGCCAAGACCACTGCCCTGATACATCCGATTGCGGGAGTCCTCCAGGGTATACATCCGTTCAAAGACACGGCTGTGCTCCTTCTCGGGAATGCCTTTTCCGCGATCCCACACTTGGATCGTTACCGGTTCCCCTTTCCGATGCAGGATAGATATGCCGAGCACTTTGCCGTCCGCTCCATACTTCATCGCATTGGTAATCAGATTGTCCAGCACTCGATCGAGCGCCTCTTCGTTTGCTCTCACATATACATCCTTCTCCGGGATCTCCAGTTCCACTTGCAGTCCCAGCTTCGTAAGTAATTCGTAAAATGACAGCATTTTGACCCGGCTCAGTTCACTGATATTTACACGGGTCAGTTCCAGCTCACGGTCTCCGGATTCAAGCCTAGCGAGGTCAAAAAAGGAATGGATCAAACGCTGGACTTCTTGGGCCTTATCCTGGATCTTTTCCATCATTACTCGCCGTTCCGCATCTGTCAGGGAAGCACTCTGCAATAGTGTTTCACTGTACCCTAGCACCACGGTGAGCGGGGTTTTCAGATCATGTGAGATGTTGGAGAGCATATTGCGCATCTCCTTTTCCTGGTTGATGTAGTCAGCCTTCACGAGGTGTGCATGTTCAAGTAACCGATTCATGTCGTTTAACAGCCGGCTCACCTCCACATCACTATCAAATACCAGCAAGCGCTCGAAGGTATCCTGCTCCAATATATTTGACACTTTTTCATGGATATAGGTCAGGTGGGCGCTTCGTTTACGAAGCTTTAATCCAAGCCCGATGACTGCACATGCCAGCAGCACTGAAGCCAGAGAAAACAGCCAAAGCATGACGATCATACCGGCTCCGCCTCCAGCTTATATCCGATGCCCCACAACGTCTTAATGTAACGCGGAGCAGAGGGATCGGCTTCCAATTTTTCTCGCAGACGACGCATATGTACGTTAATAATATTCTCGTCCCCATAATAGTGATCATTCCAGACCGAAGCATAGATCTGAGCCTTGGTGAACACTTTGCCAGGATGGGTCACCAATAATTTTAAAATTCCAAATTCCTTCGATGTTAACTTAATGGGCTGACCATCACGTTCGACTTCATATGTCTCCATATTCACCACAAGTTCACCGATCATGATCCGTTGATCTTGTGTCGCTACTTCCGCAGTCTGAACGGTGTAATTGGCCCGGCGGATACAGGCTTTAATACGGGCAGTCAGCTCGATCAGCGAGAAGGGCTTGCTCAGGTAATCATCCGCGCCAAAACCAAGGCCAAGTGCTTTATCCACCTCTCCATCTTTGGCAGACAAAATAAGCACAGGTACTAGACTACTGGCGCGAATGGTTTGGAGGACATCCATCCCGCTTCGCTGTGGCAGCATCAGGTCTAGAATAATCAGATCAAAACCAGGCTTTGCCTCAATGAACAAACGTTCTGCCTCCAGACCGTCATAGGCATAGGTAAGGTCGAAGCCCTCCTTTTCCAAATAGGGGCCAACCATCTCACTAATCGACCGGTCATCTTCAACAAGCAGTAAGCGGTGACTCGACATAGGCTTACCTCCAGCATGAAATATTTCCCTTTATTACCTCACAGTTTGATCTATTAGGCAATAACTGATCAAAAAAAACCTGACCAAGCCTACACTCCGTCTTCAAGTGTGCTCGTTCAGGTTGATTTTGTATGAATTAATTCATATGCAACAGTTGTCTAGACAATACTCTACGCAAAAGGGCTCAGGCTTCCGCTCTCTCGTTATGCATGTTCACCGCGAATCCAGCACAATCCGATTGTACCAGCCCCTGCATGAATGCTAACCACCGGAATAAAGGGCATAATCTCTGTTTTCAGACGGGGAAGCAACTCCGAAATCTGTTGTTTAATCGTATGTGCTTCCTCATGGTTGTTTGCATGCATGATGCACACATGTTTGACTTTCTCCATGTCTCTCTTGAGCATGTCGAGCATCCGCTCTTTGGTACGTTTAAATGTACGGATTTTCTCGTTTACAACCACTTTTCCTTCTTCAAATCGCAGCAGTAGATGTATTTTGAGCAGTTGACTAATAATCAGCTGTGTCCCGGTCACACGCCCGCTGCGATGAAGATTCTGAAGACTGGAGGGGATCAGATAAAAAGACATGTTATCAATCATCTGTTCAATGCGAGTTTTGATCTGGGCAGCTGAATCCCCTTGTTTCTGCCATTCCAGACCTCGCATAATCATCTCGCGAAGAGGATAGGCTCCCGCCCTTGAGTCAATTGCGGTCACTGTCACACCTGCCATCTCCGCAGCCTGCATCGAGGTATGGAGCGTTCCACTAAGTGCCGTGGAGCAATGAATCGTAATAATCTCATCATACCGATCCTTCAACGATTCATACAGTTCAACAAATTCGCCGATTGGCGGTTGTGAACTGCTCGCACGTGAAGAAGCTGCCAGCTTCTCATAAAAAGCATCGGATGAAATTTCATCGGTTTCCCGATAACATTCATCGCCAAATACGATGCGCAGCGGCACGATGTAGATATGATTTTGCTCCGCAAAAGCGGAATCGATTGTACTGGTGCTGTCTGTGACCCATGCAATTCTCTTCATGACATCCTTCTCTCTTGCCGGATTGTTGGTGCTGTATCCTACCATCGTCAGGCACAAGCCCGGCGGTTATTTTGAATTTGAATAAATACAATTGTAAACGTTTGCGACCTTGCCTCTTAATTATAAAGGAATCCCCTCTCACTGTCTTGTGGCGCATTCATGAACATCCCCATATGTTCCAGTATTCTCTAAAATAATGTCTTGCCTGTGAAGGAATAAATTGGTATGATGGTTTCCTTCTCTCTTTTCGCCTTGACTGAAGTGAACGGGTCCGCCGTTCAATCCACTTATCGGAGGTGTCATATGCTTTATCTTACGCTCGCTTCCAAAGCCTACGCCCGAAACCTGCAATATCGCGGGGCACACATGGTACATAACTTGGCTAGCGCCATGTTTGGTTACATGTATGCTTGTCTCTGGATCGGCATCGGGGCCGACCACCAGCTAGGAGAATACGGGGTACAGGGAATGATCAGTTACATTGCATTCACGCAAGCATCACTCTGGATCTCAGGATTTCTGACCCATGGACTCGGTATTCCGCTCAGTGTCAGGACAGGGCAGATTGCACTGGATCTCATGCGTCCGGTACATCTGTTCACTCATCTGATGGCACGGGAATGGGGGCAGATCGCCTACCAGTTCGTGTACAAAAGCCTTCCCATCTACCTTCTCTTCTCCATTGTGTTTTCCCTGAAATGGCCTTCAGAGGCCCAAACCCTGGGCTATGCCGCTCTTGCACTTGCTGGCGCAGCATACTTGTCCATCTGTATGAATTATATTATCGGTGTCACATCCATGTGGACCACGGAGTCGTCCTGGTTACACTGGGCTAATCATGCCATGATGAACCTGATGGCTGGTTTCTTCATTCCGCTGGAATGGCTGCCGAAGTGGCTGGAACAACTGGCCTGGCTGTCCCCTTATCCATTCCTGCTCTACGTTCCCACTCGAATTTACCTTGGTTTTGAAGACGGCTCCTTACTGTGGGGAACCTTGCTTTGGTGTGTATTCATGACATTAATCTGTCTGAGTATCACGAGCATGTTACGTCGCAAAGTGGAGGTGCAAGGGGGATGAAACCCATTTCCTGGTTCCACTTATATAAAATACTCATTCGAACAAGCATCCGTAGCCGGATGCAGTACAAGTTCAACTTCGTGCTGGGAGCTATCCTGGCCGCACTCATTCAAATTTCCGAGTTTCTAATGGTCGCATTGGTATTACACAAATTCGGTGCAATCAAGGGCTGGTCACTATATGAAATCGGTTATCTCTTCGCCATCATGACGTTATCCAAAACGTTATATCGTACATTCGGCAACGAAGTGCATCATCTGGAGAAATATCTGGTGGGCGGTGAACTGGATCAGCTGCTGACACGACCGATGCCTGTTCTACTCGCACTGATGCCGCAGAACTTCCGCATCATGATTGGGGAAGTGCTTCAAGGCGGATTCATTCTGTGCTGGTCGCTGGCCGGTATGATGTACAGCGGGCAGATCGGCTGGACGGTTATCCCCCTCTCCCTGCTCGTTATTGTGACTGGAGCCATTATTCTTTTTTCCATCGGACTTGCTACAGCGACCCTTGGTTTCTGGACGACACGCATCGAAGAGTTACAGGTCATCACAGAGGATGCAGCTCGCACTGCGGCTCAATATCCACTCACCCTCTACCCCGAATGGATGTCTAGCCTGCTACTTACCGTCATACCCGTAGGATTCGTAAACTACATTCCATCCCTCTATCTGCTGCGTGGCGAAGGCGGTATGTGGGTGCTGGCCCTTATTGTAGGTGTTGCGCTGGTATGTTTGGCAGCAAGTCTTAGGTTCTGGGCGTTCGGTATGACCAAATACCAAAGTACGGGGAGTTAACAAAGGAGGCGAAACGCACATGAATATGATTACTGCGCGTAATCTGCAAAAACAATTTAAAACCCCTGTCGTACGAGAAGGCCGCTTCTCGGGAGTTCGCACGTTGTTTTCACGTCAGTATGTGACTAAGGAGGCAGTACGTGATATTAGCTTTGATGTTCGGCAAGGAGAGTTCGTTGGTTACATCGGCCCCAATGGGGCGGGTAAATCAACAACGATTAAAATGCTGACCGGCATCCTTCACCCTACATCAGGCGAGGTGTTGCTTGGCGGAATGAATCCCCATGAGGAACGGCGCAAGACGGTGCGTAAACTCGGGGTGGTGTTTGGACAGCGAAGCCAGCTCTGGTGGGACTTACCCGTAAAAGATTCATATGATATTTTGGCAGAGATGTACGGTGTGAGTACCGAGGTTAAAAAGAAACGGCTGTCCCAGTTCGCAGAACTGCTGGATCTCGAATCGTTCTGGGCCACCCCGGTTCGCAAGCTGTCTCTTGGACAGCGCATGCGAGCCGATCTGGCAGCGTCCATGCTGCATGATCCGGAATTGCTCTTTCTCGATGAACCGACGATTGGGCTGGATGTGAATGCCAAGCGAAATATTCGCCAGTTCCTGCGTACATTAAATGAAGAGTTTGGCAAAACGATTCTGCTCACCACTCACGACATGGATGATATCGAACAACTGTGCAGTCGTGTCATGGTCATCAATCATGGGCGGCTAACGTATGAAGGCACCATCTCCTCCCTTCGGGATACGATTGGTCTGCCTACACTGATCCGTGTCGCCTTCCGTGGACAAGTTCAGCTGCCGGATGCTTTGCCTTCTGCCATTCAGGTGACGAGTATGGACAACCAGGTGCTGACTGCACGGGTGAATCGAAAGGAATGGCGTACGATGGACATTTTGAAGGAGCTGGGGCAGTGGGGAGAGATCGATGATATTGAGATGAAAGAACCAGACTTCGAGGATATCATTCACAAAGTCTATTAATCATCTATTAATGATCCTATCGATTCTCTAAATTCTATGGATTAGCCTATTTTACAATGAAACGCATACAGCGCTGTTCGAACGCCGTTACATGAAAGAGGGACATGGCGTACTGTAGTAACGGAGGTGAGGGTCATGCTTGTGACTAGACATGTTCTTGCTGCATCGAGCGCTTATGCTACGCCTTATTACATCGTACGTACAATGAACCCTGGACCCGTTATAATGATTACATCTGGCATTCATGGCAATGAAACGGCGAGCATGGCCGCTGCGCAGAAACTTGCCGATGATTGTGCCACAGGACGGCGCGTAATCCATCGTGGAACCTTGATTATTGTACCTAGAGTCAACCAGCAGGCTTATGCGAAAAAAATTAGAGGCAAGCCCGACCTGAATCGCACCTTCCCCCGTCGCAGTTCGGGTAAAGCCAAGCATCCGCTGGCAGCTGCTGTGTTTCAGCTTGCCCGTAAGCACGAGGCAGATTGGTGGCTTGATCTGCATGAGGCTAACGGCCTGTCACAGCTCAGTCCGCGTGTGCTTGGGCAAACGCTGATCACCAACCCTGGCAGCTCTAGTGTCCCCATCTGCCGCAGCGTAATTGAACGCATGAATCGCTCAATATCGATGCGTAAGCACCATTTTAATCTGAAGCGACATGAGTTGCCGGGTTCCGCTCGGACAGCTGCTTCAAAAGTGCTGAAAGCGAAGTCTGTCACCGTTGAAACGTGTTGGAGCCTGAAACGTGCTGTGCGCATCAAGTATCAGACGGAGATTGTGCATCATTTTCTGCGCGAAATAGGCATGTTGTGAGTAAAATCAGAAAAACACCTCCATAGCAGAAACCGCGATGATCTACGTCGGGATTTGCAATGGAGGTGTTTATTTTCCATCATAACTGCCTGCTGCATTATCATTTTTGCAGTAGGGATTCCAATATGTTCTTGCCTACAGGATCTAGAAACGTGAGCGGATACAGATCTTTTTTAGTTAAAAACTTATAGATGGCGTCCAGGTACTCGTCCACACGAGAGGCCGATCCAAAACAGTAATTGGATAGTACTACGACACCTACACCCTGCTCTTTATTAATAGCTAAATAACTGCTGAATCCAAAGGTTCCTCCGTTATGCCATAGAACCTGTTGATCTGACACGGTATCCTCTTGCCAACCATAATATAGATCTGAATCTCCAACTCGCACAGGAATATGACTTTGCTGCATGGTAGGGGCCAAGGGATGATCTTCATTCAGATTCGCTTGTGCAAACAAACACATATCATGAAGAGATGACTTTATGGCCCCAGCTCCATCGTGTACACTAAGATCCCAGTGAGGCATGATTTTCCCCGTTGACGTATGTCCATCGACTAATCTGCCATTCTGCTCTGCATTCAGCAGAGCGGCTGTTTCTGTAAGGTTTAACGGGTCTGCGATATATGTTTTGAGCAGATCGTCATACGTACTTCCTGCCACTTTGCATAGGATATAGCCAAGTAAGCCGACACCTGTATTGGAATATTCGAATGAATCGATCTGATCTGTGTAGTCCGCATCAGCTAAGAAGGTAAGCAAATCCTGCTCTTTATAATTTACATACGGATTGTACCGGTTGTTCTTCGAGGACAAATTGGTCGCAAGTCTAGGTAATCCAGAGGTATGCGTAGCCAGATGTTTCAGTGTGATTTTGTTGAGATAATCGTTCTTGCCATGATCTATGTACATGTTGACCGTATCATCGGAGGACAGTCGTTGTTGGTGTTCCAATTCTAATAGAAGGATACTTGTGAACACTTTGGTCAGAGAGCCGATTTCAAACAACCTATGTTCAGGAGCAACTGTGCTCTGTTTGGGGGAATTGCCAAAGGAATGATATTCGATATCTCCTCTGGTAACGATCCCAATCTCAAGATGAAGATGCTTTTTACCTTTCATATATTCGGATACAACAGATTGTAAATCTCTCATCAAGCACTATACTCCCCTCTAGTGTGCATCTATTCTCCATATGGAGATCACGCTAGCCAGCCTGTATTGAAGATATTAAACGATGTAATCGTTATATTCGTTCCTTCCCAACCAATTCCTGCTCATAAGTCACTACTTCTCTCTTTGAACAAAGAAAAGAGCCGCGATTACGGCTCTTTCTTCTCTACTCTAAAAGACTGAATATAACTGTCGATCTCGTCCTCGGGGATAAGTAACAACCCGGCCAGACGTTTCTGCATCTGCTCCAGTTGATCAATATGTTGCTGAATATCAGTGATCCGCTCGCGGACAAGTGATTTCAAAGTGTCTTTTTCCATTTCTTCGTGGCTCAGCAAATCCAAAGTTTCTTGTATTGCTTTCAGCGAGTAACCGAGCATCTGTGCATCCTTGATGAATTTGACTTTGACCAGATAATCCTCGGTATACATCCGATATCCATTAGAGGATCGATGCGGAGCGGGCAGTATGCCGCTGTCCTCATAATAGCGAAGCGTTGCCATACTTACCCCTGTCTTTTTGGCCAGTTGGCCTCTCGTCATGGTACGCACAGCGATCCAACCCTTCCAGCAGACTTATTCTGTTTGTTTGTTACGGCTCTTCGTATACTCATTATCATAAGATGCTTCGGGAAATTTCGCTGAACTTCCTTTCAGCAGAGGTTGTTCTTCCCCTTTCAAGTAATGGTCAAAAAAGGCGAGTGCATAACTTCTCGTAATATCAATATTATGCTTCGCAGACATGTTCTTCGTAAACAGACGTGGTGAAATCAACGCTATATCGGTGAAGCTTTGATGGAAGAACCCATTCACGGTCAAATAATAGGTATCATTCAGACTATTCGTCATGACATGTCTCAGATCGGGTTCAAACTCGGGATAGAACACTTTATCTTTGGAGGCGACTTTGGGATCAAGACTTTTCGCTGTTTCGCCTGACATGATGTACATAAAAGGCTGTTTCAAAGACGTCTTAGAGACGCTACCCCAGAATCCGCCCTCCAAACTGAGTCCTGCTTGTAAACGCTCATCCTGCGCAAGTGCTTCCGCTGTTGTGGCTCCACCATATGAATGTCCCATAATGCCCGTGTGACTCAGATCAAGTCTGCCTTCCAGCACCTGATGGGGGTCATTAGCATTCCACTGTTCAAGGGTGTCGAGTACAAAACGTACATCCGCCACGCGTATGCCTACCCCTTCTACGTTGTATTGATATAATTCTTTGGACATCGCGAACTTGGGTCCCGCATCATAAGAAACTGCATGTCCATCCGGGAAGGTTATTCGAGCGGACGTATAAGGATGGTCCATCCCTACAACGATATAGCCATGACTGACCAGTTCCTCGACTGTAGTCATGCTCTGGAAACGAGACGAACGAACACCGGGAGAGAACAGGACAACAGGATAAGAGCTGCTTGCGCTCGACATCGCAACACCTTTCACCACATGTGTAGGTATCGTATCCAGATAACTGAATACTTGAGATGGGATGCCAAATACCAGACTGATTGCTTCCCCCAATTCAGCAGGGTATGACTCCGGTTTAATGCCTTTTGCAGCTTCGGGCTCTACCGGATACCACACATTAATCATCAGCTCACGCTTGTCTCCAGCTTCAGGCGAAAGAGTCTCCTCCCGGGATTCATCTACAATTCGTTGTGAAAACGTACCGATGGCAAACTGTCCTGTTGGCGCCGGGATTTTAAATGTAGGGAAATACATCGTAAGCAGTCCTGAACCAACTCCAGAGAAGGCAGCAAGGATAAGGATGAACACTCTTCGAAGCCAGATGCGTGCTTTTGATTTTTTCTTGTACGTTTCCGATGTCAGGCTTGCACCACTACGAATCCATTGAACCATTTGATTGATTAACAGCATGAAGAGTAGTAGTGCAACTATATAAGACGGTAATAACATCACACGTACTGAATCAATGATAGCATGTAGTAAGAATGAGACGATCAAGGTACTAAGCATACCTATCGCAAGCTTCTGCCGTTTCGGACAGAGTGGCAAAGCAAGTGCCCCCGCTATCGTTACCATTACGAAAATCCATTCAAATAACTTCATGATTTTTCCTCCAAACGCTGTTGATACAACAAGAATAGACCTTGAAGTATACTTCAAGGTCAAGGGGTGTTGTTACTACGTTTGGAGTCACACTTGTAGATCCCATTTACGAAGTTCGGTCAGTGTGCATCTTCCCTGTGAAAATACTTGAATCCCTTTAGAGTTCGGACCAGGATATATCCGCGCTGACATGACCTGCTCTCCTTGCTGAATAAAAATCTCAATTGAACTAATATCTACAAAAATGCGAAGCTCCAGCTTGCCTTCACTAAGCTCTACTGTTGTTGAACGCTCTCCACCAGGACCTTGTCCGGCACGTTCCCGATTCAAGCTTAATCGACGCTGCTTCACATCATAGGTAATGACGGTTTCCTCTTGCTCACTTGTTCTCAGCTTTAATCCAAAATACTGAGCCTCTGCTGCCTCAAATATAGCATGTAATTCATAACAATCCCCGCTGATGCCCAGATCATGTGTGCCATCATGAATTGACCGTGACTTTTGTTCCACGCCAGCAAGTCTGTACTTGGTAAGTTCGGGAAGCGGCTGGAATATCAAACGTTCCCCTCTCCGAATTAATTGGCGCGGCAACGTCATTGCCCCTGCCCAAGCGTGAGAGTGTTGTGTCGGTATTTCGGTCTCCCATGTCTCCATCCAGGCCATCATAATCCTTCGTCCTTGTGCGTCCTCCATCGTCTGAGGTGCGTAAAAATCGAAGCCGCAGTCAAGTGGAACATACTCACTATATTCAAGCACTCCCTTGTCCGTGTCCAATGTTCCCATCATATATACGGTGGAGTGCAAATTATGATAATGATCACCTTGGGCTGGCATTCGCTGCGGGGACATGATCAGCACATCGCGGTCATCCAGCGAGAATACATCTGGACATTCCCAGTTGTCTCCAAGCGTTCCATCACTCTGAGCCATCACGTTCACATATGTCCAATTCAGTAAGTCTGCTGAACGATATAGCAAGATGCTTCCGTTTCCTGCATCATCATTCGACCCAAGTACGCAATAATACATCCCATCTCGTTCGAACACTTTCGGATCACGAAAATCCTTTGGACTTGCCTGTGCTGGAATCTGATGCAGTCCGATGACCGGGTTCAGCTCGGATTTAACAAAATCGATTCCGTTCTCTGATACAGCAATATTCTGTGTCTGCCTATAATCTTTATCTTTGTCTGGTCCTGTCACTACATGACCTGTGTACATAAGCACCAGTTTGCCATCTTGAACAATAGCACTGCCTGAGAAGCAACCGTCACGGTCATAATCCTGATCTGGTGCAAGTGCAACGGGCAGATAAGACCATGTTACCAAGTCTTGACTCACGGCGTGCCCCCAATGCATCGGTCCCCATACTGGCTCGTAAGGATAATACTGATAGAACATATGATACATCCCATTAAAATAAATAAAACCATTAGGATCATTCATCCAGCCGACTTCTGGCATCAGATGATACCCCAAGCGATAGACTGGACTAACGTTGTGACGATTTGCCTCAATATACGCCTTTGCCCTTTCAAGGGTATAACGATTTTCGTTCTGTGCATCATGCTTCATATGTCTTACACTCCTGTCTCTATCTCACCTTGTTGGACTTATTTAATGGCGCCTTGCATAACGCCCTGGATGATATACTTCTGTGCAAACAGATAAACAATCAATACAGGCAGAAGTGTCAATACCAGACCAGCCATTAGCGGACCATAATCCACCGTATACGTTCCATAAAAATAAAACGTAGACAACGGCAATGTCCGTTGCTCTGACGATGTAAGTACCAAAGATGGAAGCAAAAAGTCATTCCATATCCATAAGACGTTCAGTACACTGATGGTAACGGTAGTTGGCAGCAACACCGGTAATACGATACGAAAAAAAGTTTGCACTCTGCCACAGCCGTCCATTAGAGCGGCTTCTTCCAGTTCCAGCGGGATGCTTTTGACAAAGCCATGGTAAATAAATACAGCAAGCGGGCTACCAAAGCCAATATACATATAAATCAGTGACCACTTGTTATCCAGTAAGCTAAGCGAGCCATAAATTTTCACAAGGGGGATCATAATGGCTTGGAATGGAATGATCATCGCCGCTACCATCAGGAAAAAGAGATACTGATTCAATTTGCTGTGATGTCGAACAAAATAATGCGCAGTCATCGCTGAGAAGAGGGCAATGAGCAACACACCGGCAACCGTAATGAGCAAAGAATTGCTGAAGGCTGATAAATAACCCATTTTATCAAACGCATTTGCGTAATTTTCCAGTTGAAAAGAACCTGACAAGCCGAGCGGATCAGAAGTAATGGCCTGATTGGTTTTAAATGAATTCAAAATCAGAAGCACAAAGGGAAACACGAAAAGGATCATACCAACGACTAAGGCTACTAATTTCAGTCCGTTCAGAATACGCGATTGTCCAGCCATCATGCCTCGACCTCCAGCTTTTTGCTAAAATACACCTGAAGCAATGTAATCGTCGCCACGAGGATAAACAAAACAAGGGCTTCGGCTTGACCTAAACCATAGTCACGCGCTAGAAAGGCCTGCTCATATACATGCATGGATACCATCTCTGTACTTTTGAACGGTCCACCGCTTGTCAAAGAAACGTTCAGATCGTATACCATAAATCCGCGTTGTAGTGACAAGAAGACACACACAATAAAGGAAGGCACCATCAGTGGCAATACAATGCGCATTAGCATTTTACGGTTACTTGCCCCGTCGATGCTCGCCGCTTCCAACACATCCCGCGGTACGTTCATCAAACCAGCAATGTAAATAACCATCATATAACCTGCATACTGCCAGACGGTCACAATAATAAGTGCCCAGAAAGCCTTGTCCGGATCAGCCAGCCAGGAAGCGGAGAACAACGGTATATTCAATTTTTGACCTGCAAATACAAGTACCTGATTGAAAATAAACTGCCAGATGAAACCCAGCACAATGCCGCCTACAAGATTGGGTAAGAAAAAACCAGCTCTGAACCAGCCCTGTGCCTTGATTCCCCGAGTTACGGCATATGCAAGCAGAAAGGCAACGACGTTGGTCAACACAACCGTAATAAATACATACTCCAGCGTCATTGCAAACGACTTCCAGAACACAGTGTCTTTGAATACACCGATATAATTATCCCAACCCACAAAAGTTTGATCGACTGCAATGCCATCCCAGTTCGTAAACGTCAAATAGATACCGTACAAAAAAGGAATAATCATAACTGTTGCAAAAGCAAATAATGTAGGGCCAGTGAATATCAGGCGAGTGCGCAGACGTGTCCATAATCCTTTTTCAGTGAGCATTGTCATCCTCCACTCTATCTCTCTCCACGTCATAAACCTGGCAGTTACCATAAGGTGGGTCAGGCAGAAGTAAACTATATTTCCTGTCTGACCTCCTATCAGGTATCCATCCTATGGAGAAAACTTCTCTTTATACTGTGTTAAATGTCAAACTGCATCATTTATTTCACGTTAGTCCAGTAAGCCTGAATCTCGCTGGCAAGTCCGGCACGATCAATGACATCAACTAAATATTTCTGCATGGAAGCTCCCAATTTGGACCAGTGATCGGCTGGAAGCGTACTCATAGATTCTTCGATCTTACCTGCCTTGATGTATTCACTAATGGATTTGCCAAGTGGATCAGCTGGCTCCAGTGTAATATTGCTAAACGCTGGAATGATATTGGCCTGCTTAACCAGGAAATCCTGACCTTTTTCTTCATAAACGATCCAGTTCAAAAATTTCTTAGCGGCTTCTTGCTGTGCTGGTGTGCTTTTTTCCTTGTCCAGCAAAATACGTTTGGATACAGCGGCTGATATCTGTGAATTGCCGAAGTCGGCTGCATTATTACTTACAGGTACCGGCAGGAAGCCGTATTTTCCATCTGCTGTATCAAAACCGGCAATTTGCGGCCAAGCCCAGTTCCCCATAAACCAGATCCCAACTTCACCTTTACCAAGTACTTCTGGTCCACGCTCGTACGTACCGGAAAGTGGTGATGCTTTGTCGATATTGTACGTTTTCATCACATCAAATGTATCCATCAACCCATTAAAGACCGCATTGGATGCCAGATCGACTTTGCCTGCTTTCAAATCGTTTATGAATTGATCCACTTCGGAGAGATCTTCGGATTGTCCACCATAGGCAAGCGGCAAGTAGTGGGCTCCAAGAGACCAATCCATCGGTGAAATAATTAAAGGCGCTTTGCCAGTAGCAGCTATTTTTTTGAACAAGTCTTCCAGCTGTGCGGTTGTCTCTACCGATTTTGGATCAAATGTACCGCCTACCGCTTGATCAACTACCTCCTGGTTGTAGATAAATCCATAACCTTCAATGGCCAAAGGAAAAGCATAGTTTTTACCATCAAACGTAGTAGCGGCTGTACTGTTCTCCACCGCATCCTTCATCCAAGGCTCAGAGGTGAGATCAAGAACACGGTCCTTGAATTTCTCAACATCTCCAGTATCCAACATCATCATCGTTGTCGGATTCCCTGACGCATAGAGAGCGGATGCTTTTTCAAACGGAGACTGTCCACTACCTACTGGCACAATCTCAAGTGTAATGTTTGGATTTTCTGCTTGGAAGTCTTTGGCTGCTTGCTCTAATTGATTGTTAATTTCTGATTTGGAGTTGAGCAAAGTAATTTTGACATTCTCACTGCCAACATCGTTTGAACCTGTTGAAGAATTCGAATCTGTACTTGCTTTGTCTCCGCATGCTGACAGAACCAGCATCATAATCAATGAAAAAATCCAAATCCCTGTCCGACGTTGTTTTGTTTTCATCTTGTTATGTCCCCCATTCATTAGTGTAAAGAGAAAACGTTTACAATTCAGATTATAATGTCAAAGGTTTAACATGTCAATCGTTTGACATATTGATTTTAAAAAAAATTTTTGTCTCGTTTATGGTACACAAAAATACCCCACAGAGACTTTTTTTTAAAAGCCTGCTCTGTAGGGTATGGTTTAATTCAGGTCGTCTCTCTCTCTACCAATGTTACAGGGAAAATATTCTCCATCTTTACCTGTTCCTCTGCGATCTGACATCGAATCAAATCAATTGCGAGCTTCGCCATATCCTCTATCGGCTGTCTAATCGTAGTAATTCCTGGCACAGTATAGGAAGCTGCCCGGCTATCATCATATCCTATAATAGCGATGTCTTCGGGAACCCGGTATCTGCTAGAGATGGTCTTCTTGAGCGCATGAACAGCCATAAGATCACTCGTTACAAATAACCCATCCAACTGGGGATACTGGGTGAGAAGTTTATCCATTAATTCGGTGTACTGTTGCTGATCAAATACATTAAGGTCCGTCTCATAAATTATGATTGGCTTGACCCCATGAGCCTCCAGCGTGTCCACAAACCCTGTCGTACGACGATTGGATAGCATGTTTAGCCCCAGATTACCACATATATGAGCAATATGACGTCTACCTTTGGAGAGCAGTAACTCCGCTGCCATCACCCCCCCCTGATAATTATCAGAGGATATATACGGAATATCTTCTCCGATCTGCCGATCAAAGGTAACAATTGGAGAATGGAGATTAACGTATTCATCCACTTCAAGTGTATGACTACCCATAATAATGCCATCCACACGATTGCCTTTAAGCATCTCTACATATTCACGTTCTTTGGAAGGGTCCATATGAGAGTTACACAACATGATTTTGAAACCATTCTTATAGGCATAATACTCTATATAGCTGGCCAGTTCTCCGAAAAACGGATGTGATACATCTGGAATGATCAGACCAATAAGGTTGGACTGCTTGCGCAGCAGAGAACGGGCAATCTCATTGGGTCTATAATTTAACTCGTTCATCGTTTGGTACACTTTGTCACGTGTCTTCTGACTGATATAACCTCTGTTGTTCAATACACGTGAGACGGTAGTTACTGATACACCCGCCTTCAGTGCAACATCATGAATAGTTGCCATAACAGCCTCTTTTCCTATCTACATTCTTTTGTATTCACATGATTATATATTTATTTCACGTCCTGAACCATTCCTATGAGTCCAGGCTACTTCATTCTACTACAATTTTGGATCGTGGCATTGTATGCATTGCACCGGAGGTTACATGTGCCTGAACAACGTACTTCCCTGGCTCCAGAAAAGTGTGTTTGACTTCATACACACCATCACCTATAGAATGCGCTTTCACTGCCCCGCGAGCCTCCAGTTCATCAGCATTCATCATGCCTTGTTCTATGGATGGTGCTTCCGGCTCGTTCTGTTCGTTCCAGATTTGGAACTGTACATGATCGGCATCATCGACTGGCTTCTCTCCCTGGGTTAGTTTGATCTGCAGGGCTACCTCTTCGTTCACTTTCACCTTATCCGGTATCATCATCTTTACTCGAATCATCTCTGGCATCTCATCAGGGGGAGACTGTTCCGTATAAGAACACCCCGTCACAATAAGAAGCAGTATAAGCAAAGGCGTAAACCAGCGAACATGTCCCTTCATCCACATTATTCCTTTCCGATTAAAGAGAATATAAGAAGAAAACCATTTACATCGAAGATTTTGTTGTTTTACCTAATCCCCATAGCATGGCAATAATGATAATAAATGCGATGAGTGCCAGTAACGGGATCGTGATAAAACCAAACCAGTTTAGATAATCAGTGTAACATGGCACCTTGCCACATGCGACCGCGTTGCCTGTAGCCGAGAAAATCCGCTGAATTGTAACGTGATAGAGAGATATACCGCCCCCGATCAAACTGAGTGGAAGCACGTATTTGGTAATACCCACGTCACCTTTGAAATACGCAATCCCGAGCAGAATCGTTAAAGGATACATAAATATGCGCTGGAACCAGCATAGATCACATGGAAGGAACCCCATAATCTCACTAAAATAAAGACTTCCCCCCGTTGCAATGACAGACACAGCCCAGGCGATAAATAACCGGGTATCTACACTCCGTGCAGGTTGCTCTGAATTAGATGTTGCACTCATGCCACTGTCCTCCTCTTCCGTTCGTTCATTTGAGACTAATGCTATGTTCCTGTTTAACCTGATAATCCGGAATACTTATGTAATTGAATGACCAATCAATTATACCAAATATTTGCTCTTTCGGGTGAATACAAAAAGCGGATATGTGGACAGTTTTTGACCTACAGCTCTCTCTCTTGAAGAAAAAAAACGAAATTCCAGGAGCTCATTCTCCGTTTCCAGGTCGTTCGGATATCCAAATGTCCATGTTACAGTTCTTTCTAGTTTAAGTACTGTAGATTTCCTATATTTCTCATAATTAACTTACATTGCGAGGGAACCTGAGATACAATAGATGTATACGCATTCATCGACTGGAAAAGGAGGTTAGCTCATGAATTGGCTGCCTTATGCCCTGGTTATTGGCATCGCTTTATTTGGCGGAATTGCTACACTCATCATCGGGAACTCCAAAGCTAATCGTAGGAGTAACCCCGAATATGATCGCCGAACGAAGCAAAATTTGAGTAAACTTACATATGTATACGTCGTCGCTGTCGTGTTGGGTGTAGGCGGATTTGTCCTGTATTTATATAACTAATGGACGATATAGCCATGACCGTTCAGAAAGTGAAATAAACGTATCCCCTGTTGTATACAATCATAATAACAAACTTAACACATGCCATTTGAGTTCTTCCCTTGTCCACACTTGGGAGGTCATTCGGGATGTGTTTTGTCTTAGTTATAAGACTTTTTTGCTGCCCAAAAACGAGGCTTTCGTCCAGCTTCATTCTGATTCAGAAGGGGTTATAATAAGAGTAGTTATGGCATCTTACATATTCTAATCGGAAGGAATGAGTAAACATATATGAACCAGCGCATTGATCTGTCACCAGAGGAGTTGCAACAGCTTGCAGTTGAATTCAACAAAGCGTCACAGAACGGACAGGACATTCTAGCCAAGCTCAAAACGATGATTGATCAGTCTGAAGGTCAGTGGGAAGGCAATCGTCAACGTGAGTTTCTCACACGCATAAACGACAGTATGACAACGGTGAGCAGTTATTTACAAGGATTGCAGGAGACAGGAACTCAATTGCAACAGACGGCAACTCGTTTCCGCGAAACGGATCAGTCACGTTAACACTGATCCGTTTCTTCAGAAACAACGATGAATAAGAATATCGCTTTCGAGGTCCCACTACGCTTCAGTCAACAGCAGATTCGACGTGTAAACATCATCACGCCTACTCCAGTTCTGCTGCAAAAACCTCTTCCTCTTCATCACTAAACCCCTTAAAAATAATCTCTTCAATATCATCATGGTTAAAAACATAAGTGTAATCCGGATTAATATACCCCTCAGGATACGGACAGCCAATATAGTCAAACTGCCGCGGAGGTTCTGTCATTAACATTTGCTTGCGTCCATAAATGACGAGCTTTTTGGTGCCTTCTTTCAAACGAATCACAGATCCATTGGGCAGTAAAGTTACCGTGTTTTTTTCCAATCTGATCATCCTCCTTATGTCTGGTAGTGCATTCTAGATTTTGTTTCTGTATCACACGTCTGATTTGTTCATCACTCGGCGAAGCCAATAATATTGATGGAAGTCCATAACAAAGTGAAACACAACAAAGGTCAGCATGATGTATACACAGATGAGAACAACGGTTACCGTCTGCTGTGTCACAAAGGCTAATGAGATGTTGGCCAGTAGATACGCGCCTCCCGTAATGGTCGTTAAGAGAGCGACAGGCATACCAGAGCTTTTATTACCTTTTTGACGCTGAGGCGGTTGCTTTAATTTTTGTAAACGGTACCTCACATACTGGATTAGAGCAAATGCATACACTGCCAATGACCCTATAGCATACCATGGCGTAGTTAGGCCTAATGTCCCATAAGCAAATTTCTGTATAACGATCATAAATGCTGCTGATGAGACGAGTCCGAAAACGCCTCGAAATAATACATAATTCAGTTGAAGTCTGCGCGGGGCTGCAATCAAGGCAATCGCCCACAAATTCATAACGGCTAACAGCGGCAATAGTAGATACGCATACAGAGGCTGATACGGAACACTGAACACGGGAACAAGCACGAAGACATTCAGAAAAAACAGAACCAACGTACCTGCACTAAGCCGAATACCATCGGACGCATAAATGACAAGGTAATTCTCAAACGTTTCCTTAGGGTAGGGCGTCCCTTCATACATGGTGGGAGTAGTAGCACTATTTACCTTAGAAGCTGGTGTTTTTGACCGCTGTTTTTTCGCCATCTATTTAAACCATCCCGCTACGGTAGACCAAGCTTTTTTCGCACCATGTTTAACGACATCTTTCAGCGAATCATTGTTCCCGTCGCCATCCAAGTCCATGTCCATCGTTATGCCTTCAGCAAGATAGGTCAAGCCAACCGACACCCCGAAACCAACGGCACCAACAGCCAGAACAGGTGCTGCCGCCGGCATAACAGCCGCAGTCAGCAGAGTTGCTCCTACAGTGGTTGCTCCACCCACAACAACGTTCCCAATAATATCACCCGCTATTTTATCCGTGCCTGCATTCTGGCTAATATTCTCTTTCGTATCTGTAAACACATCAATTCCGACACTGGCCCATCCCAGCTTATCTGTTAACGCAGTCTTTACCCCATAACCAGGCTTAATCATGGCGGCAACTTCCTTCATCTGTGGAGTGGCCGTCCCGTTAGCAATCCGCGCTTCAAGGTCACGCTGATAGTAAATCTTGTAGTCTCTTGGTCGGCCGTTAGGCCCCTTATTGCCTTTGACTGCATCGTGACTCTCACGGACTAGAACACGAGGTGTATTTCGATCCAGTTCAGCCTTAACCATGTAACCATTCTTAACTCGGTACCCCAGACGAGCAACAGCCATAGCTCCGGATAATGTACCTACCGTGCTGCCTAAGCCATCAAATGGAGCCAGCGGATTGATCGCCAGACCGCCGCTGTTGTCTTCCTGCTCCATCTTCTGCCGGGTTGTTTTGACATAGGTAGCCAGTTGATACATACTCTGCCCTGCGCTGCGGAAACGCTGCTGATGCGACTGATACAATCCAATAATGGTCTGTCTGTTCCCCGATTGCCATGCGGCTCCTTGAATTGCATGCTGAAGCACACCATCGACCTGTTGCAATTGTGCGGCAACCTGCTCGATTTGTTGGGCAAGCGAGTTCAAGTATTCTGCTTTCATAACGATTTTTGTCATTTTTCAAATCCCCCTTACTCTTCGGACGTATATGTTCTCTGTTTAACGCACCTCAGGCAGAACAGACATTGAGCGAGTTGTAAGTAGAAAAAGACTCTGTACCAACTCTTCTTCCGTCACTTTAAATACGGTAAACAAGTCCTCATTTTCCACTTCAAGAAAAATCCAATTGCCTCTCTCACTGCCGATAAAGTAAATCCATTGTGATCTATCATCAGTTCCACGGGTGTACACTTCAAATTTACCGCGCTGTTCCAACGCAGCGAGACTCCGGCTCAAAGGTTGGACCCAGGTCTGTTTCAGGTGTTGATCCGCTTGTAATATGACCTGAATTCGTTCGGTTGCTTCCGTTGCTTGGGTTGCTTCGGTCGATCTGTTCCCTTCTCCCGATCCCGAGGCTTGAATATCCAGTTCAAACAAACGACGCAGCGTGTCATGCCCAATAGACGTATATGCGCTTCCCTGCTCCAGTTCAGGAGTTGTCTCCTCTGAAGAGTCATCTATTTCTAATCGGTTGCCGAGAACCTGAAACATCTCACCCATTGACGAGAAAGGGGTGAATATGGACTGATGATCCTCAGGCTTCCAGACCCATTCAACCAACTGATCGCTTGATAAAAAGCCATAGGTTACAGACCTGCCCTGATCTGTGGTGTTCAACTCCAGACGAGTTATAGCACTACTTAGCTTGCAGGCCATAAGCAGTCTATGTATTTGTGGTTCTATGGCAACTTGTTGATCATTGATTTCGACAACGCGATCTTGTGCAAGATCCTTGAGAATCTGCGCAACTCTCTCACTTGATTGTTCTGCTTGGTCTATAGATTCAACTAATTCTGTTCGTAGCTGCTCTGCTTCTGGTATGTTGATGAGTTCGAATAGAAACAAGGTCTCCATACCGTTAAATTGAATGGATGTATATGTTGACACATGTATTCTCCTTTTTATTAATGAAAACCCATGGAGAGCATCTACTCTTAATTGTAAAAGGAACGTGAATGCTACTCAATGTGTCCTCATTCCTGATATTAAGCCTTCCGGCCTGATTATATATACCCAAATCATGTGTAAAAGGCACAGCGAAATAAGCTGGTCTTCTAATTTTCCGTCCTGTCTTAAAAAGGGGACTCCATGGATCTGTGCAGCATTTATTCTGCTCCTACATTCGTCAAACGAATAATACGGCGATAATACAACGTGTCCATCAGTTCCTCCCAGTCCAGTTCACTCACATTCACATCCCGATAAAATACGGATGCTGCCGGCAGGAAGCCAAGCAGTGGACCTGTGCCCTCGCAGATCAAGTTCCCACCATCTCCACCTTTGGGCATCACTTCTCCATCTGGACCGAGTGTGAGTTCATACATATATGGATCTCCGGCAAACTGAACACCAAAAAAGTTCGGCAACTCCAATTCATATCCATGCCTGTTTACTCCAGTAAGTATGGAAGAAGTTCTATCTGTATCTGTATCTGTCCCTGTATCAATAGACATTCGTTCAGCGTTTTCTGCATGATGGAGAATTCCAAAATGTTTTAATCTCAACGTGTAGTCGAAGGTGTCTCCCCAAGGGAATAATGTGCGACAGCCGCCGCCATAGATATACTCCCACTCATCTTCTGTCAACAATTCAAAGCCTGCTTCCTTTTCTTCCTTGATCACGTCTTCGATCTCGATCCCTTCATTAAACCAGAGGATCTGAACCTTTCCTCCGTTATCTCGGATTAGCCGAAATTGCAGGTGAAGTTCATATTCATTGAGCCCCGATTGCTTGAATGCTACTAGTGCTTCTGGAAAATCCTCATGCTCCTGAGCATATGCTTCCTCTTCCGTTACTTCAATCCATCCCACTGAGGTCGTCTTACACTCCACGAGCATCGGACTAATGTGGACTTCTCGCACGGGTGACATCTGGCTGGCAAGAAACATACCAACATCCTGAACACCATAGTTACTGGCTGCTTCATGCAGATCGGTAGAGGTTTTTTCATCCATTCCATCCTGCCATTGCGACCAGCCTAACGTTACCTCACCGCCCGGCACAAAAACGAAACGTTGTCCCTCCTGTGTAAACACCCCTGTCTGAGCCCGTCGTCCAAATCGTTCAAATGTCTGCAATCCCTCATAGGTCATGCCTTCCGGTAATTGACGAACCAACTTACGCATCCATCCCTCTTTGTCCTGAGCATTCAGCTTCTGCCACACGTCTCGATCCCATGCTTCCATCCACTATCCGCCTTCCCTTCTGCATTTTGTTAGACGTTCTGGCAAATTCATGGCGCCATACCTGTCTTACTTGCCCGCGGCTCGCAGCAGGTCCAGTAACAATTCCTTTCGTCTTCCCTGTGCCTTACGTGCCAGCGTTGCAAGCTTCTCCACCTTGCCGAAGATCGGGTAAATGACATGTTCTACTTCATTACGTTTGAGACTCTGCATCTGTCTAACCAGCAGTTCGAGTGTCTCATCATTCTCAAGCTCCGGCTGAATCTTCAGCTTCAAACTGTCGGTCGAACGCCGCAAGCTGGCGACTAGCACAGGTACCGAGTGGCGCGTTACACCCTGTTTTTCCGCAAAAGCAGCCGTGAATTTATCCTGGACTAACTGATGCTCATCATCCACTTCACCCATATAATATTCAACCAGCGGGAAATACTGCTCATTCACGAGTCCCAGCCCAAAAGTAGCATAGCTACCTGGCATACAGCTCTTCTCACTCTCGGTATCCTGGTAGAACTCGAACTCTTGGATCGCCTCTCGCGCATACTCTTCCAGGAGTGGATGCAGCTCTGGATATTCTAGTGCATTGGCAAAGAATCGATGGGTATCCGACTTCGCAAGTCCTTTGATCGGCAAATACTGTTTAACACTGGATTTGAGCTTGATCTTGTAATTTTTCGGAAAACCCTGCTTCAATAAATGGATTATAAAGGCAAGGGCTTGCTGATAGGCCTCCGGTTCCTCCTTACGAATGTGAATGGTCATCAGAGCAAATACATCATTCGCCTTACATTCGACTTGTTCTGTTTTCACATGCGTATCTTCCTTCGCATACGCCCCGCTACCTTCTGCTATCATGCGCGCCGCGCGCTTGCTACCAAGTTCCTTCGCCAGTTCCAGGAAAGTAAGACCTCTGGATTTGCTGTAGCTCGGTTCAAAACGCAGAATCATGACCGCCACATATAACAACAGATCGATAGGTTGAGAGACACTGGCCTGATTCAGGCTCTCACTTGAATGCAGTTCAACATGCTCCATATCGCTGGATCCCCACGCTATATCTGGCTTCAGTGTATATTCATTGGTACGATATGCTGAAGTCTGTACATCATAATACTGAGGTAAAAACTGATTCTCCGCCCATCTCCTCACCGTACGAATAATATAACCACGATGCTCTGCAAGTGCCTCCTGGCGATCTTTGTTTAACTCTAGAATTCGGTCATACTGCCTGATGGTCCATGCTACATCCAACTCAGGGAATAATTTGGGATTAAGCAGATGATTCACCAAAAAGAAAGATTCTAATGGTTTTGTTGGATACGTACCATTCTCCAGCTTCTTATCGATGTATGTATGGATATGTTCCATTAATCGCTGCTTTTTCTCTTCATTGATGTATTCGAGCATCGTCAGCTCGAGTTCTCCTTCGGTCGTTGGGAATTTCCCACGAAAGGTGAAGCGATAGTCAATCACAGGTGTGTTCGCCAGCTCGTCCAATCTTCCTCGGACAACTTCTACTAGTTTAGGTTGTATCTCCGTTCGCACCTGTTCCTTGGTAAAAATCCCTGCCTGCTTCGACTTAAATCCATCGTCCCACCCCAGATCTACACTGTCTACTATGGTCCGTCCAGGCCTGTAATCAAGTAGGATCTTATTGAATACTCCCATTTGCAGGGTAGTGCGCTTCACCGTATCATCAAGATCGTTCCGGTTCGCCTGTTCATTGAACCATTCATGAAGGGCTGCGACCATTTCTTCCATGGCCTGATCATATTCTACACTCATCTAAGTTCCTCCCTTACTTAATTTCACTTATTCCGCTTGCACTCACCATTCTTCTATTCAACGGATAGTTCCGCGAACCAACCGATGTATACACATATTATTGATTTTCGTATATCACCTATTATTTTACTCTTCCAAGCCCACCTCGAACAATAAGACTTACGCACGGTTGTTCGCCAGCAAAAAGATCTAGGGTTTCCTATACCTGTCTATATCCACCTAGATCAGACAGTAAAAACACCGGAATCAGACGTTTCTCCGCCCAAATCCGGTGTATTCATGAAACATGCTGCTCTCTTTCACTACTTTAGTCTGATTTATCTGATGAATCATTCACCCTATTAATTTACTGTCTTAAACCACTCGTTCACTTCGACTGTAATATCATCCCCGCCCATAGATTTCCACTTCGTCACAAACGCATCGAATTCCTCGATCCCCACTTGACCATAGATGATCTTACTGAACGTATCCTTCTCCAATTTGTCGATCGCGTCCCTCTTCATTTTCATCGTCTCGGTCGGTGCTCCCGTGAACTTGTTCTTGATCGCGTTATCTTTATTCGCAACGACCACTTCAGCGGCCGCAAACACTTCCGGTTTGTTGGCAATCTTCGTATTTTTCTCGAAAGGGGTCTCTGGCTCTTTGCCCTTCGCTAGTTCTGCCAGTGTATCCATCATCAGATTCGGAATTCGTGCACCATCATACGTAATCGTATACTTCAGTGGTGATACGCCGTCCTTCACTTCTGCTTCGCCAACGACCTTGCCGTCCACGATGTCATAGTCATATCCTTGCGCGAAGCCATGTTCGAACTCGCTGCCCACTTCCGGGTTAGCAAAGTTGTCGAACAAATAATTCTGATACGTGAAGAAAATCTCCGGGTTCGCCATGTCCTTGTTAATCAGTACCACCCCGTTGCTCGCCCCGGAACCATGCTGGTGGCTCTCACCTGTCGGCCCAGTTGGCAGGGCAATGGCTTTGTACGTGGCACCATCTACATTTTTCTTAACATCATCAATCGGCCAGTTCGGCATCCAGTGTGGTCCTACGATAATGCCGGCTTTGCCTGCGGTGAACAGTTCAGCTGCTTTGATCTCGTCATAGACACCCGCTTCTTTGGGCAGGTAACCTTTGGACAACCAATCTTTCATCGTCGCCAATCCTTCCTTCACACCTGGCTGGATCGAGCCATACTGCAGTGTCCCGTCTCCAGCATCATTCCACTGTCCTGGCATCGTATTGTACATGCCGAAGATCCAGCCCGATTCAGTCATCCAGGTATTAAGCCCATTCTTCATGCCCACGGTTAGACCATACGTATCTTTTTTACCGTTGCCATCCGGGTCCTGATTCGTGAACGCATCCATAACTGCAACCAGCTCATCCATGGTCTTCGGTTCCTTCAGTCCCAGCTTCTTCAGCCAGTCTTCCCGAATGAACATGACCGAATCGCCGTTATATGCATAATCGAAGATCGGAATGCCGTACCGCTCGCCCTCATACATGTATGGATACCATTCTTCTGGGGCCGATTCGGATGCCTGTTTCCAAGTGTCGGACGCATATTGGTCAAACAACTCCCCCGCATTGGCAAACTTCCCCGATTCAATTAATTCCCGCACCAGATTGTAGTCCCCCCGAATGGAGACGATATCCGGGAGTTCCTCGTTTGCCGACAGGGACAGACGCAATTTCGTGTAAAATGCATCATTGGTTACGGATACGGCCCATGGTGTGGTCAGATCGATGCCAAGTCGCTCCTTGGCCCATTTGGTATGCACATTATTCTGTGCCGTTTCTCCGTTCTTGAATTTCGTATCATCATTCCAGGCTCGCAAATAACTCATCTGAACTGCCGGTTCATACTTCCCGTTTTGCAAGGCTAGGGGTGCAGCAGTTTCCTTCGCTGGTTCTTCCTTGGCCCCTGAACTGCATGCCGTTACGGTAATCATCGTTACTGCCAGTAATGCCGTCATCATTTTTCTATACATGAACAAACCCCTCCCCAGGTAACTTGGATACCCTTCAGCGCTTAATGCACCTTCTGCTTTTTGCATCATTCGACTACAACCGATCACGGGTGCAAAACATGGACGAACAACACCATTTGGATTCTTATCTTGATGATGCAAGTCGCTGATTGGATTGATGCCAAAGGCACCTTACATGAAAAGGATAGTGCAGTCGGGGTAGCAAACATATATCACAATTTCAATGTTCATATTGATTTGTTAACCGTTCCGAAAATCTTGCGGGGTCAGTCCATAATGTTTACGGAATACCTGTATGAAATAAGGCGTGTTGTTGTACCCCACTTCCTGACCGACTTCATAGATCTTCATCGCCGTATGCTTGAGCAGATGAACAGCACGCTCCATTCGGGAACGGATGATGTAGTCACTGATCCCTTCACCTGTGGATTGTTTGTACATTTTCGAGAGATATACCGGATGCAGATGCACCTCCCCCGCAATGATCTGTAATGACAGATCCTCGCTCAGGTGATGGTCGATCCATTGCTGCACTTGCCGGATCAGCGTTGATCCGGCATCCTGTCCCCCATCGCTTGCACTCTCGGCCCACTGCTGCATCACACAACGTGTCCACGTTTCCAGACTCCGCAGCGAGATGCCATAGCCGTCTTTGAGCAACTGTTGGTAATGCTCGCCGAGCACATCGGCTAACTGTCTTCCTTCCCGATGCGCCATATAGGAGAACGCCGCCGCCAAATAATGAAAGGCCACATATACATGCTCCGGGAATACGCTGTTCGACAGCTCGGTAAAAATCTGATCGATTTTCTGCTCTGCATCCCCTATGCGTCCGGCTTCCAGTAATGTGGTCAGACCGGGAGGTTCATAGAGTGCGGCGAGTGACTTCAACGTAGCTCCTTTGGAGCCTGTTGCTGCATTCAGATGTAATCCTTTCCCCTTGCCTGCCTCAGCCTGCTTGCGTAGCGCACTCACCGCCTGATGATATAACTGGGGCACCTGATTGGGAAAACGTCCAATCCCACTAACGGATAGTGAAATAGTCGCATTCAGATACTGCCTCACACTGTGAAGCAATCGATCTCCGAGCCGGCCCATGAGAAGTTCCGGTTCGGACTGCGATTGTTTTGGACTCGCCATGAACACGAGGTCGTCATAGGCATCATCCGTATGGCAGAGGTGGTAGGCACTTCCATAGATCTCTTCCACCACGTTTGAGATCGCATACTTCATCAATCGAAAAGCCTTCTGTGTAGGTTGGTGGTCATCATATCGAATGAGCAATAGCTGTATTTTATCCTGTGGACGGAACCCGATCTCCAGCTGCTCCAGCTTAGCTGTGAGTTCAGCATCAGTGAGTTTATGCCCTAGCAACACATCCTTCATTAATTCCGCCCGTTTCTCGGGCAGATGTTCCCTTACCGAATACATAGCCCGCTGATGCAGCAATTGCTTTTCACCCTCCAGACGAATCTGCACGGCAGCCTGCTGTACGGATTCGATCAGTTCTTCATCCCGAACCGGTTTCAGCAGATAAGTGACTGTCCCGTATTTGAGCGCCTGCTTCGCATAATCGAAGGATGCATGCCCCGATAAAATAATACATTTGGTCTGTGCCCACTTCTGCCGGATATGACTAACCAGATCCAGACCGGATAGACCCGGCATACGAATATCCGTGATAATAATATGGATTGGGTATGCTGCCATATGTTCCAGTGCTTCTTTGACTGAATAGGCTTTGAATACCTGATTAATCCCTTGTTCTGTCCACGGTATAGAGACAGCTATCGATTCCACTGCCGAATGTTCATCGTCTACCACCATCAGATTCATCATGCGTTTATTCCTCCTCAAACCATCGAATTTCTACACTAAGCCCACCGTAAGGAATCGCTGCAAAATGAAGCCCAGATGACAGGCCATATCGCGTAATAAGTCGCTGGTGCACATTCCACGTGCCTGTTCCGATCTCTTCGCCCATCGGTTCATTGATCTCCCGTTCCAGTTCTGCAATCTCCTCCGCTGTCAGCGTGACACCGTCATTGTCAACAAACAGGCTGTATCGGGTATATTGTCGCCCCTCGACATGCTCGGGTACCGCCATACCCGTTACGATAACATGCCCACTGCCCTCCATCGGCTCGATGCCATGGATCACTGCATTTTCAACGATTGGTTGAATGAGCAGTCTTGGAATATGGAGCTGCATCAGTTGTTGTGGTACGGCAATCTCGTAGGTCAGCCGGTTGGTCCGCATCTGTTGAATGGACAGGTAATGGTCCAGCAGCCGGATCTCCTCTTCCACACTCGTCATATCCTTCTCGCCTCGCGTAATGTAGCGATAATAGTCTCCCAGACTGAGCGACATGGCGATAACCGCTTCACGGTTGCCAAGCTGGGTCATATTTTTTATATAAAACAGGCAGTTGTACAGAAAATGCGGATTGATCTGAGATTGCAGATGCTTCAATGTCGCTTCCCGTGAGCGGATACGTTCCTCGTATACCTTCTCGATTAGTTCCTGGATCTGCTCTGCCATATGGTTAAAGCTTTGGGCCAGATATGCGAATTCATCCCGGGAGTGATCGACCGGAATCCGTGTGGACAGCTGCCCTTTGCGAATCTGTTGCAGCCCTCTCATCAAACGGTAGATGGGCACCTGAACTTTTCGATACAAGAGCAGTGCGGCCCCGATACTCAACACAAGCAATAACAGAATGGAAGTAATAAACATATTTCGACTCTTGTCCATCGGGTTCAGCAGATCATCCAAAACTACCGGATTTACGTAAACTGCTTGCATTTGTTTGGAGTGCACGTAACTGACCAGATATTGCTTGCCTCCCACCTCCAGCTGATGATTGCCTTCCCTCTCCGGTCCGCTAAAGGGGATATCACGCATGACGGCTTCGACCAGTTCGGGATCCGCAGTGCGGTTGAGCAATGGTTCGTTACCCGGGACTAGCAGGAAAGGATCTCCGCCCTGTGTCTCTTTGAAGTCATCCAACATGGTAACCACGTTCATCGGATCAAAATTAATCTCCATCACTGTTCGCACGCTAGTGTTCACCGGTCTTTCGTTCCACTCATAGTTATCCGTGAAAAAGTAGGTGAAGCTCCCCTGCTCCAGCTGCCATTGTCCTGGCTGAGGAAACGTCAACATCTTCTCATCGTAGACCGTCCGGCTCGACATGGTAGACAACACAAGTTCCGCTTGTGGCAGCACGATGGTAATATCGTTCTTCCAACGGCTGGTGGACTGGTACAACGATAACTTGTCGAGAATATCCAGATAGATGCTGTTTTTCTCATATTGGCTGGTTGAGTCTGTCATGTAACGGTAGTGCAGGATACTGGGATCTCGTAGCAACGTCAGACCATACAGCGATAGTTGCTCGATATTTTTATCCACCTGGGAACTGAAATAATTAAACTGGTTCAAACTCGACTGATGTTTCTCCTCTACCACCATGTCCACATTAGCTTGATTCGAATATGTATAGAGCAGCAGAATGGGTACCAACAGGCAGATTAAGAGAATAACCGTCTTGGCGAATACTGTGAACTTCATCATTTCACCCTGTCTCTGAATTTTTATTCCATTTACATTGAAGTCCTATTTTATATTGAAAACCCTTACATTTCTATATGATTTTATGTTCGCTGCCTTTCCTACAACTTGCGAATGCTCTTTTTTCGTTTTCATCAACAAGTTAATATTTCAACATCCGCATTGAAATGTTGTTCTATAGTCCACCCTCTTCCGTTGCTATAATTCAGTTGCTCCACTCTGTGCACAGGCTTCTTCACCTCATGTTGCCAGAGCTGGACGGAGATAAAGGAGGGACCCCGATGGCTATGGAACAACCACTATCAACCAACAAGCCGGTGCGGCAAACGACAAGGCAACCACATCAACTACGCAAACGTACCCGCTGGAATTTCAAACGCACGTGGCCGCTACATCTGATGCTGTTGCCTGCTGTACTGCTCACATTGCTGTTCGCCTATGTGCCCATGGGCGGCATTATAATTGCTTTTCAAGATTTCAAACCGTGGCTGGGGTTCACTGGCTCCAAATGGGTGGGCTGGGACAACTTCCGGTTCATGTTCGAATATCCCGATAGCGTTCAGGTCATCTGGAACACCGTGCTGATTGCTTCCATGAAAATCGTGGCCGGACTTGTGGCCCCTGTGGTGTTTGCCATTTTACTGAATGAAGTGCGGAACTCTACGTTCAAACGTTTCTCGCAAACATTAGTATATCTGCCCCATTTCCTGTCCTGGGTTGTCCTGGGCGGCATTCTGCTCGACATGTTATCACCCGAAGGCGGACTGATAAACCAGATGCTAGCAGCGGCTGGTGTTGAACCGATTTTTTTTCTGGGAGATGGCGACTGGTTCCGTGTAACGGTGGTGGTCAGTGATGTATGGAAGGAGTTTGGATTCGGTACGATTGTATTTCTGGCAGCACTTGCGGGCATTAATCCGGCATTGTATGAGGCTTCGGAGGTAGATGGGGCAACACGACTTAGACAGACATTGCATATTACCCTGCCTGCGCTCGTGCCAATGATTATCGTGGTAGGTACGTTATCGCTGGGCAACATCCTGAATGCAGGTTTTGACCAGATCTTTAACCTGTACAATCCGCTGGTGTATGAGAAAGGCGATATTATCGATACCTTTGTCTACAGGATGGGGATTCTGAATGGCAAAATGAGCTTCGCGACCGCTGTTGGACTATTCAAATCATTTGTCGCGATGTTCCTGGTCATCTCT
Source organism: Paenibacillus sp. JJ-100 (assembly GCF_948329825.1). Lineage (GTDB taxonomy): Bacteria > Bacillota > Bacilli > Paenibacillales > Paenibacillaceae > Paenibacillus. The sequence goes on along the minus strand of NZ_CAOJCM010000007.1, from coordinate 58,291 downwards.
GCGTACCGGATGGCGTACAAAATCGCCAATTATCGTATTTTCTAAAAGGGTTAGCATAATGCATTAAGGAGGAATCAAGGTGTATCACAAAACAACCGGGTACCGTATATTCAATGGTTTCAACCTGATATTCATCGCGGCCGTCTCCATCCTGTGCATCCTGCCGCTGGTCCATATTCTGGCGGTTTCCTTCAGTGGTAAGGCGGCAGCATCCGCCAATCTGGTGACACTTTGGCCGATTGATTTTACGGTGGACGCGTACACCAAAACATTTGGTAACAGTAACTTTCTCAGTGCACTCTGGATTTCAGTCCAGCGTACGGTTCTTGGCACACTGCTCAGTATGACGCTTGTCTTTCTGACGGCTTATCCATTATCCAAGGAGAGTCTGCACTTCAAGGGACGCTCGCTATACGCGTGGTTTTTCATCTTCACGATGCTATTCAGCGGAGGATTGATTCCATCCTATATCCTGATCCAGAAACTAGGACTAATCAATACGATGTGGGCTCTCATTTTGCCGGGAGCGGTCGCTGTCTGGAACCTTATTCTCATGATGAACTTCTTCCGTAACGTACCGAAAGAGCTGGAAGAAGCCGCATTCATCGATGGAGCCAACCATATCACGACCCTGTTCAAAATTTATCTACCCGTATCCATGCCCGCCATTGCTACGATCTCCTTATTCACGATGGTCGGACAGTGGAATTCCTGGTTCGACGGGTTGATCTATATGAATGATGCTTCCAAATATCCACTTGCCACATTAATGCAGACTATTATCGTACAGCAGGATTTCTCCAACATGAACGTCGATGCAACGCAGCTCCAAAATATGTCCCAACGTACGGTGAACGCGGCTCAAATCTTTATTGGCGCTCTGCCAATTCTGCTCGTCTATCCGTTCTTGCAGCGTTTCTTCGTAAAGGGGATTGTGCTTGGGGCGGTAAAAGAGTAGGCCCACTCCCTCGTGCTATGACATGCTTAAGTAACTTGATTAATAACTTCTTGGTCCTATTTTGATTAAAAGGGAATTATAAGTATAAACATTAAGTGAAGTGAAGCCGATATATCTTAAGCATATTGTTAGAAGAAATACTTAATGAGATATTACTGAAAGGATGGATTTAGTTTGAGATTTAAGAAAAGCATTAGTTTATTAACAGGTTTCACGATCGCATTAACCTTACTGGGAGGTACATCTCACGCCGCCACACCGAATTTTGAGCAAGGTTCTGGTTACTCGGTCGGTGGATACGATCTTGAAGCGGTACAACCCACGAATTTTAACTGGACAAGAAAATCAAGATTTGATGCTATTGATGGGAACTTTATAGAGAAGTGGAGTATTCTTGGAACAAACGGAGGATACCCTGCAGTAATTAGTAAAGATGGCACAATCTATACTTCGAGCTCAGGTATTAATGCAACTTCGCCTCAAGGTTCTCCTTTATGGACATTCAAAGACGCAACAAACCAGCCTGTTATCGGCAGTGATGGATTAATATACGCGACAGGTGGAAACACATTTTATGCGATAAACCCAGACGGAACCTTAAATTGGAAAATAACATTCAATGGATCTGTGAGAGAATTTGCTATTGACAATGGTAATGTTGCATATTTAGGAAGTAATAGTGGAAATCTCTATGCTATCAATCTTGCTACTCAAAAGTTGGAATGGACCTACGCCTTGAAAGATTCATACAACAGTCATCCAACTGTCTCTTCTGATGGAACCATATATGTGCAGCACAGTAATTCTGGTTTAAGACTATCGGCTATTAACCCTAGCGGAACATTGAAATGGAGTAAACAGTTAAATCAAGTCTCAGGGAACCAAAATCCCTTGAGAAGAGGTTCTCCTTTAATCGATAAAGACGGAAACATTTATGTTATGAGTACTGGAGATGATAGTACCATATACTCTGTCAATTCTGCTGGAGACCTTAACTGGACTTTGAAATTAGACAGGACTGCATCCGGGCTTATATTGGATGAAAAAAGAAATATAATCTATGCTGCAACCTCAGTGTTAACAGCTATTTCACCGGATGGAACCGTTAAGTGGGAAAGCGATAAAGTAAGTCTTACTCCAAGTAGTATTATCTTGGATAGTTCCGGAATGATCTACCTTAGTAACGGCGTTCATGGGGTCTCCTTAATCACACCTGAAGGTAAAATCCATTCAACATTTAACCTTGGTACTACTGAATATATCTCCATTGCTGAAAATGGTGATCTCGTAATAACAGGAGCTGGAGTAAAAGTCATAACAGGAACCAATGATCTACATGAGTCGGATTTCCCAATTGGCACGGAGAATCCTACAGATCCAGAATACCCTAATCCAGAGGATCCAACTGATCCAGAAAACCCTAACCCGGGAACACCAGATCCAGGAACACCTGATCCTGTAGGTGATCGCGCTATCTTAGTACTAACTCTAAGCAACGGCACTGTTAAAGAGTATGATCTCTCTATGGCTGAAGTCCAAAGATTTATTAAATGGTATGAAACGAGAGCAGTAGGCGGACCAATTACGTTTGCCATTAACAAACATAGCAATAACATCGGTCCCTTCAAGCAGAGACAGGATTACATCATCTACGACAAAATTATTACTTTCGAGGTAAATGAATATTAATATCTATGAGACCACCATCACTGGTGGTCTTTTATTTCATTGTTTTACAGCGTAATTTAACGTATGTGGGAGTCCGTTTGGGTTCTTGTTTACCAAACGGTTATATTCATTAATCAACTCATCCAAAACCATGGATTGGTGAATAACTTCCGGGTGCCAGAGCTCCGGATGATGATCAGCAATCTGATAGAGCTTCTGCCTTGCTTTTTCGATACATTCCTGAATGGTTTCCCGATCCTGTACCATACTCCCGCCCCCTGTTATCCATAATATATAACCCAAAAAAGACCATCTATTATAATATTCGGAACAAGAGAAGGATTGGATTACCCCTAGATACAAAATTATGTATTTTTTCTTATAAAATTATTAATAGCTTGGTTCACATGACCTGTTCAGATGAAATCTTACATGTAAAAAAACCGGGCAGGCTATCATAGCCTTTCCGGTTTATTCAAGTTGAGCTTTTCCATCTTCATTTCGATATTCTTCACCATGTTCTCCACCATAATCCATTCACCTTAAATCACCGTAAACCAACATCAACAAAGCGATTGCCTATCGTCTCTGGAAAGGCACGTTTAATGGCATCCGTGGCACGTTGTTCCGTCGCTCCTACCTTCCGAATTAACTCAATCACACGTTGCACACACTTCGGTTCTCTCGAATCCCAAGATATGGAGTCATCTACTACCTCAACGATCGTTGTATACAGGTTTGCGAGTAGCTTATACTGATCTATAACCTGATCCATTTGATTGGAAAGATGCTCAAGTCCTGCAATATAAGAGGCAATATCCCATCTTGAATTGGCATAATAGCGAATTACAGTTGCCGCCTGTCCTGCGTCATATTCTCCTGATTGCAAAGCAGCAGCCATAGCAGCATACGCATCCGCCCCACAGGCATAATCTTGAATAGGCAGCATGTAGTCATGGGTTTCCCATTTGTACACGGCCTGGATTAACGATTCCTTGCAGACCTCCCATCGATCTATGGGTGTACAGGCTTCCAGCACCTGATAGTACCAGTAGGGCGTACTGTTCCGACCAAACGAATCATAAGGAAGACGAATGAATTCATCGCCTCTACTTTCACAGATGAACAGCACACGTTCCACATCATCATATCCAGTAACAATGACAAATTGATCATGCCAGAGAATGGCACCTATGCCCCGATCAATGGAAGCTTTGATATCTAGAAGAGCATGCTTCTGATAGAGGGGAAAGGTTGGTTCGAACGAAAATCCCGCTGCTTGGCTCGCCGTCACACCAACGAAGTCAGCTGCGACAAAGTTCTCTGCCATCCAGTTATATGCGGAGATTGACTCTGCCGTCAGACGACGATTCACCACTAATCGGAAGGCACTTGCTGTCATACCTGCAATCATGTGGTGTGGGAGATCCGTCCACTGTTTATGTGATAAAATGCGATGCAACGCCTCTGTATATGTGCTCACGCCGCTCCATGACCTGTGTGCATCAGCAGAATTCGCAGCTTTCGGGGATTGAATCCAGTCGTGCAATACTACTTTTGCAACCATCATTCTTCCCTCCTTTGCTCTATCATTCTATCGTGCGGAATGTGCTCCCCACCTTGGTATAGTTGACCGTTTCAGGTCAGGGTACTTCCTGGATATCTCTCGAAAATAATTAACAGCCTCATCTTCCAGTGCTTTGGCCTTCACTAATACATGTGCTAGATCTTCTGTGGTGTCTGGTCGCAAGATCCGTCTATTCTCCTGCTGAACCATATATCCTCTCATCTGGTCAATTAACGTCCCAAGTTGTTCATAACATGCACAAGCTTGGTCCAGTTCGTTCCATATTCCTCGAACATCCTGCAGATACATCCGGATTTCAGTTCGAGAATGGCAGAAGGATTCCAAAATATAAGCCGCACCCGATTCATCGAAATCCCTACTCCGCAGGGCCTGTATCCACACATCATATGCCTGCCTACCTGAAGCAATATTCCGATCAGGCAGCAGACGATAGGGGGTATCCCAGTCCTCAATTGCAAGTCTCAGCGATTCCAGCAACATCTGCTGTTCAGGGATGCGGACCTGATCACCAAACATTTGACAATACCAAAATCCAGTAAAATTTAAGCCGAAATTATCATAAAGCAAAATCTCCGGTTCCTTGCTCCATCCGTCTTGCACATAAAAGATGCGGTCACTGTCATCATATCCATGAATAACACCGAACTCAGGAATCCAGTAAATTATACCTGTGCCTTCATCAAGACTACGTCTTACCCAATTCACTGCATCCTGCTGGTAATAACGGAACGTGGAATGGCGTGTACGTCCCCCATCCCAGATCGTGAATATCCCCAGGTTATCTATTCCCAGTCGATGCGCTTCCCCCCATTGTCCATATGCTGTAACCGATAGGGGAAGTAGTCTACGATGCACAGCCAGTTTGAAAGCCATGCCCGTATATCCGGCAAGTAAATACTTGGAACCTTGAAACTGACCCGTATGGGTGAGTATTGCATGCAGACTATCCACGTACGATTTGGACTCCCGCTTCATCATGAGGTGATCTAAAATAATCTCAGCCAAGGACGTATCTTCTCCTCTCTACGCTGGTTTATTCCACGTCTTGCTTACGTTGTATCGTGAGCCTGCCCATTAATTCTTCTGCATATTGCTGAAGCTTACGTCTAAGCCACCCTGGGGATAGAAGTTCCTCCCATTCGCTAATAAACAAATGCTGCAAGAAAGCGTCCGTGTCATAAAATTCAACTGAATAAATCTGATCTTGCCTCGCCCGAATGCGATACCCCTGCCATAGCTCAATATGCTGCAATTCCTTCAATCGAATCTCAGCTACAAACGGTTTACGCACAGGCAGTGGTTCTTCCCATCCACCTAGCAGGGCATCTGACCTGTACTCAAACCTCTCATCCAAGTTCGATACATGAACAACACCTTCCAATCGAATCGCCACTTGCTTCATAGGGTCTGCTTCATAACCCACAACGTAATCGGCGTTAAACTGGGATATCATCTTCAATGGACAAAAAGAAAACTGCCGTTCTCCATCGTGATCCCTGTAATGAATATGTACTTTACGCAAGTCAGTTATAGCATGGGACAACAATTCAAAGGATTGCAGCTGCTTCGGTTGCGCCGAAAACATCGGAATCGCGCTACTTCCTACCTTTTGTTCTTCTAACGTAAAACGCTCCAGCAAATGTGCTACACGTTTTACCGTGTCAGCTTGATCATAATCATAGTGTCGATAGCGATGCGCTAAATATTTCAGCACACGTTGCTCTTCTTCGGTCATATACAAATGGGGCAAACGAAACGTCTGATCCTCATAACAATAGCCCCGATATTTCGCCATATACACCAAAGGGGCTCGCAGAGAGCTTGCCATATATTCAATATCACGCTGAGCCTGACGACGGGAGATTTCAAATTCACGGGCGAGCCAGCTACTGTTCGGAAAACGTCCACCCCGAATCTGTTCATCAAACCAATGAATCCGATGCATATTACTCATTTTCCCGCCCCCATCTCAGCCAATGCTAATATATCCCATTATACCAAAAGACATGGCCCGTCCCTAAGAACAGGCCAGTTTTGTTATACGTGTGCCATATCCACTCTAGATTGCACTGCTTTGGAACATTTCTTGCATACTTTCAGACTTGTACCATCTGTTTTCGTCTGTGTATACAACAATTTAATTCGAGTACTACTGCACACAGGGCATGTTCCTCGGCCCCTGGAAGGGAGACTCCACAAGACACGTCCTCTTTTGGTTTTTGCCAATGGTTGTGAACCTCTTTTCAATATGGTTTGTGTGTACACCGTTATTATATAGAGCATGGTACGACACAAAATGTCGTATGAGTATTCGATCAATAAAAATGTCCTCTCTTCGAATGGAAGAAAGGACAACATTTAGGATGGATTTATATTTGTCTGAGCGGCTGCCTGTAATATGGGCTCCAATAGACCCGGAAAGCGTGCTTCCAAATCTTCAGACCGAAGTGTGATAAAGTGCTGTGTTCCCTGTATTCTAACTCGTATCACTCCAGCTTCTCGAAGCGTGCGAATGTGATGCGACATCGTTGATTTCACAACAGGTGCATGAAAATGGCTGCACGGCTGCTCTCCGCTTCTCGCTGCTTCTGCAACGATCCCGAGCCGGGTCGGATCACTGAGTGCATACAACACGGAAGAAAGTTCAATATCGGCTACTTGAGGATGATGTAAAATTTTCATAAGGTAGTCCCCTTTTCTCAGACTATGCGTTGTATTTTAACACAGATCCATGATATATTTCTAATGTTCGATTCCAATCGAACTATAATGTATTCGTTTATGTAACCCTGCTGTCATAGCAAGGGATTCACATCATACAGCATTATGCAAATGTTGCACACCGTTTCTGAAATGTTGCGAAACACACATTACTCTAGGAGGTTTTTTATGAATAATACCGCAACGGCATCATCAGGGGAACGGACTGGAATACAGGAAGGATTAATCGTAAGCTTGCTTGGCTTCACTGTTGTACTTGTTGTTATGAATACAATGATGTTCAATCTGGCGCTGCCCCAAATCGCAGCCGATTTTAGGCTTACATCTGTTGCTTCCTCATGGATTGTGACAGGGTACTCTATTGTATTTGCCATTTCCTCGATTACGTTCTCGCGTCTATCTGATTTTGTGCCGATCCGCACGCTCTTCACGACTGGACTTACTTTGCTCGGTACAGCATCCGTTCTCGGATTCTTCAGTAATCATTTTATCGTGCTGCTCATAGCGCGTCTGGTTCAGGCGGCAGGTGCAGCTTCCGTTCCGGGACTCGCCATTGTGTTAATCACCCGCTACATTCCGAATGATCGCCGGGGAAAATCAATGGCTGTCATCATGTCTGCCAGTTCGCTGGGTCTTGGACTCGGACCGGTACTTGGCGGAAGCATTACTCAGTTTTTGGGATGGCATGATCTGTTTATCGTGACGGGATTAACCCTGTTTTTAATTCCTGTTTTCTACAAACTATTACCTCGGGAGATCCCGCAAAAAGGTTCCTTCGACCTGCTTGGCGCAATCCTGCTTGCCATTGGTACAACCGGTATACTGTTGTTCCTGACATCTCGGAAGCCTATCACGCTAATTATTGGGGTAAGCGCACTGCTTCTGTTCTGGTTCCGCATTCGCCGTGCTGCAGATCCGTTTGTGCAACCCGCACTGTTCAAAGACAAAAAGTATATGATCCTCAGCTCGCTGGGTATTGTATCCTACATTAATAACTTCGCTACGCTGTTCCTGCTTCCGCAGGTTCTGGCGCACCTCTATGCGTTGACGCCTGCACAGTCAGGACTTGTCATCTTCCCCGGTGCACTTGTGTCTATGCTGTTGTCGAATCGCATTGGCCGTATGATTGACCGACATGGCAATACATTGCTATTAAAATTTGCACCTTGGTTACTGCTGGCTGCTGCCGGACTGTTTGCTCTATTCGCAGATCAGAGCATCTATGCCATTATGGCTGTATATATGCTGCTTAGCGTTGGTTTTTCTTCCTTGACAACAAGCGTATCCAATGAATTGTCGGGTAACCTGTCCATGGATCAAGTGGGCGCAGGCATGGGCCTTTTCCAGCTCAGTCAATTTTTCAGCGGTGCATTCAGCGTAGCGGTAACGGGTGTGGCTCTGACAGCAATGCAGAGTATACAGTTATCCTCAGCTTACAGTTATATCTTTTGGGGCATGACCGCAGTCGCCCTTGCATCGATTATCTTTTCGCAACTTTATCTGAGAATGCAGTCCCGGAAACATACCGCGGCCTAATTCCATTCCGCTTCATCCAACCAGAAGGAACTGTCCCACGACAGAACTTCTGGTTTTTTTACTTTTACCAATATAATGAATAAAGGATGAAACAACACAAAAAGACCTGATCGGGATCAGGTCCTAATGGCTTTAAAACTATACTGAATACAGCGTTACTTATTCAAACAGATCCAGTCTCAGACGTTTCAAAGTGGTATGCTGAATAAGCCATTGTCCATCGATTTTGACGAATGTTTCGTGATAGTGTCCGAATCCATGAAAAGATTTATTCTCATTGCCTTCAGGGAATGTTACTCTGTCTTCCATTGGAGAAATAACCTTAGCCTCCGTCGCGGATACAAACTCAACCTCTGCACTATGCACATGGTGCACGGTTACTGCCGGGTCTACCAGATCACGGAACACTTGAACAATGGTGTCACGTCCAGTCAACACAGGAATCGGATTTCCTTCTGTGCTAAAGTCAGCCACAGCATCCGGGGCAAAAACATCCCCAAGCTCGTCCCATGCTTTGGTATCAATATATCGGCAATAGCGCGCCTTGGTATTTCTAATATTTTCGAGTGCGAGCAACTGCTCCAGTTCAGTCATCATTGTTGTTTGGCTCATGTGTTTCCCTCCAGAGATGTAAGTATGATTAGTATGTATATCGTATCTTTCTTATTGTAACATCTTGCCTTGATGAAATACTAGACCGGCCGTTCCTGTCCGCTCTGCTCTTTACTCGAGGGAATCACACATGTGACGATTACCTAGTCTGGTTAAGTGTTAGTCCACCTATCTACATATCAAAAATCCCCCACCTCTCTCGCGAGATTTGGGGGATTCTAGTCTTAAAATGTAGTATATAAGATGAATTTTCTCCTTTTACAAAAGGCCTTCGGCCCAATGCACATTATAGTGAATGAGCTTCCCTCATTTGAGAAGCCAGCTCTGACATTTTTTTGTGATGCAAGAAACCTTCCATCTCTTCCTCCGCCTGTACCATGACCTGCTGGATCAAACATGCAGTATTATGGTCCTGTGAACATTCGAATAAAGAAGCTTTGCCTTCGATTGCATGAATGATCTCCAAGAACGAAGGATCAGGATTTCTACGGCTCAGCCGATATCCGCCATTGGCACCAGAAGTGGATTCAATCATGCCAGCCTTCACTAGTTTCGTTAATATTTTGGACAGATACGTTGGTGATACTTTCTGAAACTCAGCCAGCTGATGCACGCTGATCAGTTGTTCAGGCGCGGTGCTGACAAGATATAACATCGTATGCAGAGCATAGTTTGTCGCTTTGGAATATTTCATGAGAGGACACCTCAATATATACGGATTTAATTTATCCATAATAGACCTGATTAAACACTCTGTCAAACGAATCCGCATGAGATCCAGCAAGAAAGAAGACATGTCACGGGAATTCGTTCAGTAGAGTGTGACACTACGATGAAGCTTTTATTTGTGATACAGCCCTCGATAATCTGTAGGGGTCATGCCCTCATGCGCCAAAAACTGGCGGTTAAAATAGCTGGCATTCGGATAGCCTGCCTCCTCCGCAATCTGCCCAATGTTAGCCGACGGACGCTCAAGCAGCCATTGCTTGGCCATTTGCAGCCGTGAACGGGTGATGAACTCCATCGGAGTCATCTCTACAGCATTTTTAAATATTTTGCAAAAATAATACGTACTCACTCCTGCCCGATCCGCCCAGTCTTGTAATAGAAAAGGCTCGCATGCTTCCTGCTGCATCTGCGGTAATAACGCAAGTACCCGGCTCTCCGTTTTACTCGTGGTACGTGTGTTCTTGAGGGGCACGGCATGTTGCACGAATTCCGCCAACAAAGCATAAGTCAACGTGGATAACTGGGCTGGACGAAGCATCCTGTTCTGCTCCGCTTCTTCAAGGAGTGCCAGATGTGCTTCTTCCCAGGAAGTGCCCTGTCTCAGTGTCCATAATAAATTGCGGTGCAGGCCGCGCTCCAGCATGTAATCATGCAGCCTTTCCCCATAAAAATGAACCCAGCGTACATCCCACGGTTCATCTTCACTACTGTAATAATGCTGCCGTTGATGAGGAAAATACAGCACCGCTTGACCTGCCCGAAGCTCATGTACCACTCCATCGGCCTCCACGTATCCTTTACCTGCCGCAACATAATGAATATTGAAATTGTTCAGCACGCCAGCCTCACGTAAAACTGCGTGCTGCGCATGTTCCGTATAATGTCCAACAGACTCCGGGTAGCAAAAATAAGGGATATCCTGCAAAGTCAGCAATACGGTTTGTCTCATCATGCTTGTTCACTCCATTAAACAATATTGTGTTAATTCAATTCAATATATTATCATTTTAATTCATCCATCTATTCATTATAATCACAATATACATTCAATTACAGGAGGAAACAAGATATGAATTCTGTTCAAAAGTTACGCTGGGGCATTCTTGGTAGCGCCAACATTGCAATAGGTTCCGTCATTCCTGGCTTGCAGCAATCCGAATTAAACGAAGTTACCGCTATTGCCAGCCGTGATCTCGATAAAGCACAGCAAACTGCTGATAAACTTGGTATTGAAAAGGCTTACGGGAGCTATGAAGCGATTTTGGAGGACGATTCCATTGATGCCGTTTACATCCCACTGCCCAATCATCTGCATCGGGAATGGACGATCCGTGCGGCACAAGCCGGCAAACATATTTTATGTGAAAAACCACTCGCTCTGACGGAAAAGGAAGCCTTGGAAATGGTAGAAGCATGCGCAGATGCAGGTGTGCATCTGGCAGAAGCATTCATGTACCGCCATCACCCGCGTTATGACCAGATTCGCGAGATCATTGCGAGCGGTGAGATCGGTGAAATCCGTGGCATCCACAGTACGTTTTCGTTCAACAATTCCGGTTCATCCGGTAACGTTCGTTTCCGTAAGGAATGGGGCGGCGGCGCATTGTATGATATCGGCTGTTATTCCATCAGTGCAGCTCGTCTTCTCCTAGATCAGGAGCCAAAGGCAGTAACGGTCATCGGCATGTTCTCCCCGGAGCATGATCAGGTGGATATGATGGCTTCCGGACTGCTTGAATTCGACAATCACGTAGGCGTTACATTTGACAGCAGCATGTGGGCAGCCTTCCGCAACACACTGGAGGTACTCGGGTCTGAGGGCATCATTGAAGTACCTTCTGCATATATCGCTCGTCCGGACAGCAGCTCTAACTTCTTTGTGACTTCGGGTGGTGAACGTCGGGAGGTTGAGGTTCCTCAAGTCAATCACTACGCACTGCAAGGGGATGATATGGCCCGTGCTGTACTCCAAGGTAAAGAGCTTCGTTTCGCCTCTTCCGATGCAGCCGCTAATATGAAAGTGCTTGAAGCTTGTCTTCGCTCGGCGGAAGAGCGTACACGCATCACGCTTTAAAAAAATGTACTAGGGTAGGTCTTACAACAGCTTATGGCAATAAGCCATTAAAACGATTAACCCTTTAATAAGAGAGGATGGTTTATCTATGGAATATATCGATATCGCTGGTGCAGGCAAACGTGTCTCCCGTTTAATCAAAGGAACCGACTATTTTGTACATGATGCCTATGAGAAAGCCGCAACAAATCTGGATGCATTCCTAGCCATCGGTGGTAATACGGTAGATACAGCACATATCTATTGCGGAGGACAGAGCGAAGAGGTTCTTGGGCGTTATATGAAGGAACGTGGTAATCGCGACCAGATGGTCATTCTAACCAAAGGAGCGCATCATAATCAACACGGACCACGTGTGAATGCGGAGGCCATTCGCAGCGATCTGACCGACAGTCTGGAGCGGCTGCAGACGGATCATGTCGAGCTGTATGCCTTGCATCGGGACGATCCCAACGTACCTGTTGCTGTCATCCTTGAAGCCCTGAACGAACACATCGAGTCTGGAAAAATCGGCGCCATCGGCGCCTCGAACTGGACCTGGCAGCGGCTGGAGGAAGCTAACGCTTATGCCGCATCCCATGGTCTCAAAGGATTCACGTTCAGCAGCCCGAATCTCAGTCTCGCCAAAGCGAACGAACCATTCTGGGCAGGCTGTGTATCCGCGGATGCTGAGACGCTCGCGTGGCATGAGCGTACACAACTGCCGCTGCTGTCTTGGTCTTCTCAGGCTCGCGGCTTCTTCACTGGTCGATTCACGCCTGAGGTACGCGATAACGCGGATTTAGTACGTGTATTCTACAGCGATGGCAACTGGGAACGTCTTCGCCGTGCCGGGGAATTGGCTGAAGCGAAGAAGACAACCACGATTCAGATTGCTCTGGCCTATGTGTTGAATCAATCTTTCCCGACCTGTGCTCTAATCGGGGCACAAAATCAGGCAGAGTTACTCTCCTGTGATGAAGGTTCCCGCATCACGCTGAATTCCGAAGAAATCGCCTGGATTGATCTGGCGAGTGAGGTTAAGCCAGCTAGTCTATAGTACTAATACTGATACGCGAACCTTCCATGCTCTATCAGATTAAAGGTGTATGCATAAGTAGCAACCGAGTAAGCAAATCCTATGATCGTGTACAATGGATCAAAAGATCGGATTAAACAAACAGGGGCAGCTCAGATCATCATCTGAACTGCCCCGTTTTTTGGTTTATTTTTTGCTGATTCTTGTGTTGAATGCGTTGAATGCCTTTGAACTAGATGCTGTTACACTAATCACTTGTCCTCGCGTGTTATTTTGAAGTCAATGACAAAAGGACATCCGCCAGTATATTGCACTGGAGAATGTCCCTTATTTGAAGTCATACACTACCTGGGATTGTATTCAGTCTTAGAATCCATCCCGTTCAAGCTCATTACAACCTATTACAGCTTAATGATTTGACCTGTTTTCTGAGACTCAAACGCAGCCAGGATGACTTGCAGAGAACGCAAGCCCTCTTCACCAGAGATGCTTGGAGGTGTCTTCGTCACAATGGATTCTACGAATGCATCGATCACACCACTTGGTACTTGTTTTTCGTTAGTAGCCATCGCGCCAACTTTGTACGTTTCAACCGTACCATTAGTCAACTCGACGATTACCTCGTCACCATCGATAGTACCAATTTTCATTACACCATTCTCACACCACAGCACGGTGCTATTGTCTCCGCCTCTATACTGTGTCCAGCTAGCTACGAGTGTGCCAATTGCCCCACTCTTCATGCGAAGCAGACACGTTGCATTATCATCCACTTCCGTGCCTTCTTTATGCAGCGTGCTGATGAAACCAGCCACTTCGGACACTTCATCATTCAGCAAATAACGGATAAAGTCGGATTTATGCACGCCAAGGTCGCCCATTGCGCCCATGATCGCTTCTTCTTTGCGGAAAAACCAGCTGCCTGCTCCGTCCACACTCCATGCCTCTGGACCTGGGTGACCAAAGGAAGTACGGAAGTTCAGTACTTTACCCAGTCGACCGGAATCCAGAATCTCTTTCGCTTTCACATGCGGAGGCATCAGACGCTGATTGTGGCCTACCATCAGATATACACCATTTTTCTTGGCTGCTTCAATCATCTGCTCGCCTTCTTCGGTCGAAACCGCCATCGGTTTCTCAACAAGCACATGCTTGCCCGCATTTGCAGCAGCAATCGCCATTGGTGCATGCAGATGATTCGGTGTACATACGCTCACCGCATCTACAGTTTCGCTCGCAAGCAATTCCTCGTAACTGGAATATGCTTTACCGCCGTACATATCAGCCATTTCTTGCGCACGCTCCACAATCGGATCAGCGAAAGCAACAAGTTCTACGTTCTCATTGGCAGCGTACTCTGGAATATGTCTGCGCTGGGCAATAGCTCCACAGCCGAATACAGCAACTTTAATTTTACTCATGTACATAAGTCTCCTTTGACAATTAGATTCATGTTTGACATGGTCAGATGTTACGTCTGGAACAAATGTTGCCTAGCGTCTAAGTACTTGGCTATTTTAGAACTTGTTCAGATAGTTTTGTTTTAGCCAGTTGTGACTGTTCTCTACGCTTTCAAGTGGAGGGTTCTGACATACGTCCTGTTCGACGATTAGCCACTCTACACCAGCTTTTGTTGCGCTTTCAATAACAGCCGGAAGATCCACATCGCCTTGTCCTAGTTCCAGTGTTTTCATCTGTCCCTGCTCGTCTTTGCTGAAATCTTTCAAGTGAAGCAGCGGCAAACGGCCCGCATATTTATTAATATACTCGATTGGATTTTGTCCAGCAAACTGCACCCAACATACGTCCATTTCCACTTGCACTGCTTCTGGAGTGGTTTGAGCGAACATAGCATCAAATGCATTCGCATCCCCAACCTGACCGTGGAATTCGAAATCATGATTGTGATAACCGAAGATCAAACCTTGTTTTGCTGCTTCAGCTCCGTACTGTTGCAATTCCTCAAACAGCTTCGTCCAGCCCTCTGCATTGTCCGGGCGATCCTCCGGCATCAGATAAGGGCAGATCATATATTGTGCACCAATCGTTTTCAGGTAGTCGATTTCTTTTTGCAGATTGTCGCGCATCGCATGAAGGGACACGTGGCTGCTGAAACCTTTCAGGCCCAGCTCTTCTAGTAGCGCTTTCATTTCTTCTGCTGGTATGTCACCATATCCGGCAAATTCTACTCCTTCGTATCCAAGAGCGGCTACTTTGCGCAGTGTACCACGAAAATCTGCTGCAGTTTCATCACGAAGTGTAAAAAGTTGCAAACCAATGTTCAATTTTTTCATGACAGATACTCCTCTGCTCTCAAATTTGCTTGCATTGCTCTATCTGGTTTCATCCTAACGCAAAACAGGCTAGAATGAACATATACAATATAGTCAGAACATGAACTATCTGATCAATTTTTATTTCGATCCTAAATGTTCCCATCATTCCGGCTATCTGGATGCACTGGGGCAGTATCACGAATCGATGAATCGAGTGGATCGAACATTGGGGGGGCGTACATCTTTGGACACATTAGACACATCCGTATTGATCTGCGACTATTCCTATCACTACAAGGCATTCACCCATAATATGAAAGGCGAGCTGTCCACCTACCTGTTCCGCTTGCAGACAGAAGGCACGTGTAAAGTATATGTACAAGAAGAGGAATTCCGTATGACCAGCGGTGATCTGCTATTGCTCAAACCGGGGGATGATTATCGCCTCGTGGTGGATGAGCCACATAAGGAAGGGCGCTTATCTAGCGGGGACTATTATCTGTTCTGTGAAGGGCGCTGGATTGAACAGTGGTGGAAACGCCAGCATCGTGCAACAGTAAGCCGGATCGGACTGGATGATAAACTAATCAGTCTGTGGCGTAACATGTTGCTGGAGAAACGGCGCGGCCCACTGGAGGAAAATGCGGAGCTGAAGGATGCACTGCTGCGGGGATTATGCCTGTATATTGACCGGGCGATTACGGAAAATATTCAGACCGACCGTGCCGTCTCATCGGCACTTAAGCTGAAGCGTTTTATCGAAGAACATGCCACTGTCACGTTTAAATTGGAGGAAGCTGCACGTTATGCGGGACTGAGTCTCTCTCGTGCTGTGCGTTTATTCAAGGAACACTATAATCAAACCATGATCCAATATGCTATTGAAATCCGCCTGAATGCTGCACTGGAGCGCATGAAATATAGTGAAATGACACTGGAGCATATAGCCGAATCCTGCGGTTTTGCCAGCTACTCTTATTTCCACCGGGTGTTTCGGGCACACTTTGGTGTGTCTCCCGCAGAATACATGAAATTTAGACAGCATGAACCCATAGATGATCTGGAACATGTGTAACGCAGGCTGCTTTCACCACATATGTTAGTTGTTGAATAAATAAAAAAAGTCCCTACTCTACCAAACAGGTAAGTAAGGACTCTTTTTTATATTCTTTAAGTCTACATGTTCATATAATAAGCTCTTTCTATATAAACAACATCGTATTTTTAGCTCCGCCACTTCTTCGCCAGCTCACCAATCTGATGTGGTGTGGTACGGCAGCAGCCGCCAATAATCTGAGCGCCTGCAGCAACCCATTGTTCCGACGCGTCTTTCATACTACCACAGGAGCCTTGACCACTCCACGTTTTCGTCTCGGCATCATAAATCTCTCCTGAATTCGGGTATACAATAACAGGTTTATCGCTGGCTTGGCGCAGTATGCCAATGGCTTCTGTGACTACATCCATCGGAGCACAATTCAGACCGATTGCCGCAATCTGCGGCTCCGATCCAAATGTCTGTGCGCATACTTCAAGCGGTGTACCCTCGCTGATGCTTGTCCCATCTTTTAATGAAAAGGATAGCCAGGCATATGCCTCCGGAAATTCCTTTAGCAGTTCAACGAGCACCCGAGCTTCCTGCAGGGATGGAATTGTCTCAAAGGCCAAAATGTCAGCTCCCGCTTCAATCAGCGCGGCCATTCGCGGACGATGGAATGCAGCGAGTGTTTCATCCGATACGTCGTAATGTCCAACGTACTCCGACCCATCCGCCAGATAGGCACCATATGGGCCGACAGACCCGGCAACGATCGGCTTTGGACGGCGGATGGCGGCTGCTTCGCTTCCCTGCAATTCTGACCACACGTCATCTCTAGCTTTGGCAGCCAGCTTCACTGTTTTGCGAATCAGATCCAGTGCAGCTTCCTCTCCAATGCCACGCTTACGGAAACCTTCGATGGTCGCCTGATAACTAGAGGTAATTGCACAGTCCGCGCCAGCACGGAAATAATCAGCATGCACGTTCACGATTATATCCGGGTTCTCCAGCAAGACACGTGCAGACCAGAGCGGATCATCCAGATCACAGCCATGTTGTTCAAGCTCCGTCGCCAGTGCACCATCCAGAATCATGACTGGATACTTACTCAAAATTCGTTGTATAGCATCTATAGAGTTACTTTTTTGCGATTGAGTCATTGTGTTAGCCCTCTTTTCTTCTTCGTACGATCCGTCAAATAATACACGACATAACATAAAATAATGAATGGAATACCACAATACAAAGCAATCCGTTGCGTAGGATCAAAAGCAATACCGATACAGGATGCCAAGCACAACAAAAATGAAACGATCGGCACGATTGGATATAACGGTGTGCGGTACACCAGATCTTTCACGTCATGTCCTTCCCGAAGATACTGTCTGCGGAACATATACTGAGATACGCTAATGCTCATCCACACCGCCACGACAGCAAGACCCGAGATGGATACGAGCGTAATATAGACGGTTCCAGGTGCAATGATACTGGACAGTAAAGCCAGCGCACCACCAGCCATACTCAGCAAAAGTGCATTGAATGGAACGCCGCGTTTGGTCAAGCGGGCAAACCATGGAGATATTGTTTTTTTATCCGCCAGGGACCAGAGCATCCGGGATGAAGCATATAGTCCAGAGTTAGCTGCCGAAAGAATGGCCGTTATAATGACAAAGTTCATAATATCAGCCGCATACGGAATGCCGACCCGCTCCATGACAGCCACAAATGGACTCTCCAGCACACTTGCATCCGACGATGGCAGCAATGCCGACAAAATAACAATGGTACCAATGAAGAAAATAATTAAACGCCACAGCGTTGTATGGATAGCTTTCGGTATCGTTTTCTCCGGATTTTCAGTTTCACCTGCTGCAATACCAATCAGTTCCGTTCCAGAGAAGGCAAAGTTAACTGCAAGCATCGTCATTAAAATTGCGGTCGCTCCGTGCGGAAACCACCCTGACGCTGTAATGTTGGAAAAAAACGGAGCAGGTTCAGCATCTGCCATTGGAATAATGCCAAACATCGCAGCCCCGCCAAGAAGGATAAAGATGACGATCGTCGTCACTTTCACCAAGGAGAACCAGAACTCCGATTCAGCAAAAAGTTTGACTGTGAACGCATTAAACAAGAAGATCATCAGTGCAAATAGACCACTCCAGATCCAGACATTGACAGACGGAAACCAGCGCTGCATAAGTAGCCCAGCGGCTGTGAATTCCGATCCCAGAGCCACTGTCCAGGTAAGCCAGTACAGCCAGGCAACGGTATAACCTGTAGCCGGTCCAATGTATTTAGCTGCGTAACTATGGAATGCCCCTGTCTCCGGCATGTGAACGGATAGTTCACCTAGACAGAGCATCACCAGATACACCACCAATGCACCAATCAGATAAGATAGAATCGTACCTAACGGCCCAGCCTGCTGGATGGTATACCCTGAGCTGAGGAACAGACCTGTTCCGATGACGCCACCAAGTGAGAGCATGACTACATGCCTCGTTTGCATTTTTCGCTGAAATTGACCCCTATTACTGCTATTTTCCATATAATCTGCTCCCCGTCTCTTCATCCAGAACAAACAAAAAAGACCCACTCTTCCCGAAGAGTGCGCCGCTACTGACAAATAAAAACTAACGCTCCCATCTATCAGGCTTTCACCCGCTGGAATTAGCACAGTATCCTTAAGATCTGTTGCTGAGGTTTCTAAGGGCCAGTCCCTCCACCTCTCTGGATAAGAATATGATTTTGTATAACTATATCGATTGATGTCGAATGTGTCAACATCATAAATAGGAACACCCTCGAACAGTCATGTATCCCACTACTCCGTGGAAGAGCCTGGATTTGTAATTGTTGTTTTAATCTCATACGTTATGGTTACCGTTGCAAATACTTCATCCCAGTTATCTTTTACTTTCTTCCACGTTTTTGGATAATGAATCCGGAGGCTGTCCCGAAAATCAGCAACGTCAACCTTATAGATATGCTGGAGTTTATAGAGCATTTGTTCAATCTGTTGCTTAGCTAATTTGGCAAACTCCGCCTCCAGCTCCTTCAGATAAGCCCCCTTCTCTTCTCTTTCGGGAGCACGCCAGTCCTCCATTAACCAGCCTTCGGATTCAGCTTTAACGTGGAACGAAATGTCTCCGCCGACCACCTTCGGAATAATTTTTGTCCTTTTATTCTTAATCTCATAGGTGACCGTGAAACCTTCCTTGCTATATGTTTTGATGACACCTGATCGTTCTTTAGGCTTAATCCATGACAAAGCCTCGAGATCGGTTTGGCTGAGCTCTCCTACAAATTTGGTTGTTTTGGCTGCAAATATACTACCTCCTGAAAATTTGTCTTCCCCCTTATAGCTCAGCACATTTTGAAGCAGGAAACTGGATCCTGATTGCATCTGTGCATCCAGTTTGGATAGTGAAACAGGTTCTATGATTTTATTCGATATATATGAGTTATTCGTAATTCCCGTGAGATAGAAGGCCGGAATCCGGGTAGGATCTTTCGATGTGAGCACATCCACTGCTCGTTGATGACTGATCAGCACAAGACAGTTCGGACGAATATCATTATCTCGAAGTATAAAATCAAGTAACTGTTTCAGCCCATACTTTTTGGCTATATCCTTGGAAACAACAATCACTTTCAGATGATGTCCAATAAGTGGATGATCACGGCGCAAGGCGAACTGCCGAAAAATCTGGAGCATTGAATCTCCTGTGAGTTGTTCGTTTGAATAGGAGGATTTCCCAGAAGATGGCGAACCACCTTGCTCACTCTGCTGACTACTCGACTTTCCTGGAGCAATCTGAACGGTGGCCGTAACATTGTCTTTTTCCGGATAGATGCCTCCTTGAGAGGCTATATTCTTCTCAAATTCTGTCTCTTCGCCAACATCAATTCCGAGACCGACATACAGACTTAAGTCTTCAATCTCACGGCTACTCCAGCACCCCGAGATTAGACTAAGAATGAGCATTGCAGAGACGATACGCAGCCACAACCGGAGTGATCTCATGTCTGTGTACCTCCTTTTTTACGAATAATGCTAACTACTAACAATATGAAAGGTGTGATTGCAAACAAAATGACAGATAGATCACCCAACCTGTCACCGAGTGCAAACGTTTCATATACATTTTTGGGAATCATGGCTGTCAGATAGATGATGGGTAGAAGCACGTACATGATTGTCCGTATTCTCTTAGCTTTGAACAGATCACGAATCCCCACAGAAGCCAAGTAATGGGTGATGGCGAAGGTCGAGAAAATCTGCATAATCCATATGACCAGCAATAACGATTCGAATCGTTCAAAGATTAAACCCTGAATCTCAAAACTTCGTACCAAATCCAGCGTTGGCCAGGTTCTCGTTTTAATCCCATCCAGGGACAAACTACCAACAACCATCACGACCGTTATCAGATAGATGGATGTGGATATTCCCAGTCCCCATACCATGGCCTTATTGCTTTTTTTCGGATTTTGCATATAGGCTGTAATGACAAGCATAACCTCATAACCTGTGTATGACAGCAATGAAGGTTTCAATCCTCTAATCACAGGCATGATGCCCTCTCCAAGTACCGGTCTGAGATTACCGATCTCAAACAGCTGATTACTGAGTAAAATTTCCATGACAAATATAATCAGGGTAATCGGCAAGATGACCTCAAATACACGTACGATGACCGCCAGTCCACCAGAAATTAGATAGATTCCAATCCACATAAACACCATCACAATCGCCCATGTAGGTGTACGTTCCAGCAGATACATGCCGGTTACATCGGCCATCACCCGAATCTCAAAGGCTGCGATAACCATAAAATAAACGATAGTCGCACAGCCTAGTATGTAGCCTATCCACCGTCCCGTGATCTCCCCTGTGAATTGGAACACGTTTTTGTCGGGGAATCTTCGGCATAAGGTTACCATAATCAATCCAACACCCGTAATAATAAGCCCGGAGAGAATGATGGAGATCCAGACGTCGGGTGTTCCAACGGCTCTGCTAGTTGTCCGGGGCAGTGTTAATATGCCTGCACCCAGCATATAATTGACGATAATAACTACGGTTTGCGTGGTATTAATTTTCACTTGGGAGTCATTCACTTCAACAGACCTCCAGATCTTCTATGAACTGTACCGAACGTTACGAAAATGCACTGTGAACGAAACTATTCCTTCCGATCTTCATCGATGGTATTCATCATGTCAGGACGTCTTCTCATCATATTAAGTGGTGCACGAATGATAAAATCTTTCCAATCACTCACATGATATGGAACAGCTGGCGAAATGTAAGGCACTCCGAAACTGGATAGTCGGGCTAGATGCGTACACACGAGTAAAAAGAACATGACCACACCGTACAATCCCATTACAGCGGCACTAAACATCGCAGCAAAGCGCAACAAGCGCAAAGTTAGTCCAGCACTATACACTGGAATCGTAAAGGATGAAATGGCTGTGACGGCTACAACAATGACTAGAAACTGACTGATAATACCTGCTTGTACTGCTGCCTGACCGATGATCAAACCCCCAACAATGCCCATCGCAGGCCCGATCGGTTTAGGCAAACGAATGCCTGCTTCCCTCAGAATCTCAATGGACAGCTCCATAATTAAAGCCTCTATAAGGGAAGGAAAGGGTACACCTGAACGTGTTTCAATAATCGTAAGCGCCAGTTTCGTCGGAATCAGACCTGGATGGAACGAAATAAACGATATATAGAGTGCTGGGGCAAGCAATGCTAACATAGCTGCCATAAATCGCAGAATACGAATGAACGTACTCGGAATCCAGCGTTCATAGTAGTCTTCCGGAGATTGGAGAAGCATACTGAATGTCACAGGGACAACGAGTACAAATGGAGTGCCGTCGAGTAAAATAGCTACATGTCCTTCTAGCAAGGCACCCATCACCCGGTCAGGTCTTTCTGTATTCAGAACTTGTTGAAAAGGGCTCAATGTATCATCTTCAATCAGCTGTTCGACATAACCTGATTCCAATATCGTGTCCATGTCGATACTCTTCACACGTTTCAGAACTTCGGCTACGAGTTTTGGATCAGCGATATCCATAATATAAGCAATAGCCAAGTCCTTTTTGATCCGGCTGCCCACTTCAAGTTTTTCAATAAACAGACTCTGATCTCTGCCATACCGTCGTAATACGCCTGTGTTGTTACTGAGCTCCTCTGTAAATCCAATTCGTGGCCCACGTAGTAACCCTTCGGATAACGGCTCATCAACGCCACGCGTTTTTAATCTGGCGGTTCCGATCAGCATAGCTTTCGGCATGCCATCCACTAATAGAGCATTTTTGCCTACGAGTACACCCACAGCAAGCTCTTGAAGAGATTGCGTTTCTTCAATCATGCTGACAGGGAGGATCTGATTTTTTAGATAGGTTGACAGAAAATCTGCTTGTTCAGCGTGAAGGAAACTTTCCTGTTTCAGTTCGGGTATGCCGACGGTCATCAACGGTTTTATCAAAAAATCATCCATCAGATCAGTATCGATAAGCCCTTCCGTATATACAATCGCTACTCTCGTATCCGTTCCTCTAATCGTAAATTCACGAATATGTACATCTGCGTTCTTCCCAACAGTTTCTCGAACCGTAATGAGATCCGTAGTATACGTTCCTGTTAGCTTGATATTGGCAAAATGTCCGGTTTCCTTTCCTGCTCCTACGCCAAGCTCAGCAGGTGAGAAATCTTTTGGTGAGGTCAGTATCTTCTTCTTATGTGAGAAGCTTCCACGCTTGATTGCATTATGAAGCCAGTTGGTCGTCACAAATATGATGATTGGCACAACAAGAACCATGATGGCCTGCGCCCATATCGTCCATTTGGGTATATAAGACACTATCGTTGACCACATACTCTTCCGCCTCCCATCTCAGCAAGATCAGACCCCAGGTTTCGGAATTATTGTGTCCCGTTTGCTCGTAAAAATTCCGTTATTTTGGTAAGTAATGCAAAAGATCGCTTTCTTACCGTTTCTATTGATGGAAAGTTTCGATTCTGAAAAATCGCTTTGGACACAAAAAAAACGATCCTGTAATACCCACAGAATCGTTATCCATATGCAGTCATTCTTCTTTTTACATGTAGCTATGATAATTTAAAACCTTTTTCTCTTACAAAATTCGAGTCACATGCTGTGCCTTATCATCAAGCATATAGGCAGCAGACGCAATCGTTTTAAAGTCCTGCAATGCAATTTCAATTCTATCGTGACTCTGCTGCACGTAATCCTCAACCTTTTTCGTACCATTCGTTATATTTGTAATCTCTTTGGTAATTCCCGTTACACTATCACGGATTTCATTGATTGAATTTTCCACCATAGATGACAATTTGCGCACTTCTTTCGCCACAATGTCGAATCCGCGCCCGAACTCTCCCGCATGAGCCGCCTCAATCGCTGCATTTAGCGCGAGGAGCTGGGTCTGAGAAGAGATCTCTCGAATCGTTCGCACCACACCTTGGATCGCACCAGCTTGTTCTTGAAGATGGGTTAATGTAGCTTGGTTGGCCGTCGATACTTCCGATATATAAGAAAAGCTGGATATTAGCTCGTGACTTCGTTCGATTCCCTCTCCCGCCTGCTCGTTCAACTTTTGGGATAATGCCTTCAATTCCTGAACAACGTTGGTTATATTATTTTGACGGTCGGTAATATCGGTTGCCATCTTGCACACGCCCAAAATCTTCTGATTTGACTCGTCATATATAGGCATGTACGTGGCTTCAAGCCATATCGATTGACCTTTCGCGTCCTTGCGCTCAATCTTGTCCTGAAAGCTTTCCCCATTGAATATACCTTTCCAGAACTCCTCATACGCCGGACTGTCTGCAAATGTATCAAAGCATAGTTGTTTATGCTGCATTCCATACATCTCTTCCTTGTTGTATCCCATCCTTGAAGCAAACACATCGTTTACGTATGTAACCCTGCGATTCAGGTCGAAACGAATAATTGCCAAGCTTTTCTCCATCGCCTTGACCACCAATTCGTCTGTAACCTGATCTTGCTCCCGAACCTCCAATAAAGACATCCCAATCCCCCACAATTCATCCAATAGGCTATAAATTTTATGAATTTAACAGATGATACAGAGTAATGACGTTTTTATATAGCATGACCCTGCAATCTATCTCAGTATATATACCCGTACTAAGGACCTTTGGATCACTCTTTCATGAATCCAGAGAATTATTTTTTTATATACATAAGTCTTCATTCTTAGGTAAGTACGGGCTTAGGGATTGATCTTACACTATTTAGAATCTTCTCGCTAGAACATAATTCACCATCTATGAGAAAAAGACCAGAATGACAAAAAAGACCAAGTTATGAATAATCATAACCTGCTCTTCTTCGGTAAACGGCAACCTCATATACACACGTAAATGTGCACCGTTCAAACGTTAGAAATCATGTACTGTCACACATAGCTGGATTACAACACCAAACGGATCACGGACGATCCCATATCCAGGACTGAACTCATTTTGTTCATAAGGCACAAGTACCCTCACCCCTTCATGTTTCAGTAGCGCCTCATAGAGTTGATCGATCTGACTCTGATCCCGCGATTGAACGCACAAGGACGCACTGTTCCCCAGCTCCCAAGGTCTCTCCGCATCCATTGCTTCCTCGCCAATCATGATTTTGTTCGCCCCGATCTCCAGCACCGAATGGGTGATGTACTCATCTTGGCCTGGGGGATACGTAAAACTAGGATTCATCTGATGCATTTCTTTATAGCTTTTTCGAAATAAGACCTTTGCCCCCAACGTCTTCTCGTAAAAGGCAATCGCGTCTGCCGCTTCTCCGTTCATTGAGAGAAAAGGAATAACCTCATAATTCATGTCATTTGCCTCCTTCATTAGTCTGTCTTACACTTACTACTATAACGATAAAAGGTGCCAATACATGGCACCATAAGAATGTATTCTGACGAAAAGGAGGACGATCCATTGAATAAAACAGAACGTTTACACCATATGCTTCGCTTTATCAATCAAAAACAACGGTTCACCCTGCCTGATTTAATGCAGGAGTTTCAAATATCCAAACGTACTGCATTACGGGATATTACATCTTTAGAAGAGATGGGTGCACCCATCTATGCCGAATATGGACGTTATGGTGGCTATCGGCTGCTTCAACAGATGCAGCTACCTCCAATCTCATTTAACACGGATGAGCTTCACGCCCTGTATTTCGCCATGCAGGCTCTTCGCAGCTTCTCCAGCTTACCTTTTCAGACAACATTTGATTCCGTTCATCAGAAATTTATGGCGGCCTTATCTGACCAGCAGCGAGAAAATATTCATCGTATGCAGCAACGTATCAGCTTTAAACATACTGAACAAATCAGGGACAGTTCCCATCTGGAGCTTGTATTACATGCTGCGGTTCAGCAAATGGTTATTCAGATTACATATCCTCACCAGAGCAAAAGTGTGAATCGTAACGTGGAAGTTCCCGTCTCCACTCGTATCATTCAGCCCATTACGCTATCCGCGAGTAAAGGATACTGGTACTGTCAGGCGTACGATCTGGAGAAAACAGCATATCGTGTGTTCCGCTGTGATCGAATCATTTCTGCTATTTTAACCAGTATCGAGCCTGTCGCTCACCTTGCTGACGAACAGAATGCACATCTCCAATCGTTGTGGAAACCTTCTGTACATGCAATTTCATTTCAATGCAGGATTAACGAGACTGGGATTGAGCAGTTTAAGCAAAATCACTATCCTTCCATGCGTATTGAAGAACAGAACGGCGTCCGCCTGCTCATCGGAACCTATGAGCCCCATGAGCTGGATTTCATTGTGAGTTATCTTGCAGGTTATGGCACGTCCATTCAGACTGTCGAACCAGATACGCTAAAGGATTCTTTGAAACAATATTATTTGAATTTAGTGGATCGTATATAGTAGAAGAAATAAAACACCCGGCAGGATGCATACCGCGAACAGTAGGCACCCAAACCGGGTAAGGGATTTAGAAAATAATATCAATAGCCTCTAGCTCATCTGATTCCTGTTCGGATTGTCCGCTCAGGTCAATATCCTTAAGCAACATCGAAGGTTGTTCGGTAATCTGATCGATGATTACCAGCAGATCCTGAGCGAAATTGTCAATCAGATTGCGTGTAAATAACTTGGTGGCATATTCGAATTGCCCGTTCATCCCCTCATCCAACATCGAAATGACCAGTGTTAGATCGAATGGGGAGACCGTTTGCGTTTCCGGGTAAGATTCAATCTGGATCTCTCCAAAACTTTGAACATTGTCTTCCTTCGTTTCCAGTGCAAACATGACATCAAATACAGGATTACGGCTCTGATCTCGCGATACCTGTACCTTTTTCACAAGCTCCTCAAATGGATAATCCTGATGCTCATATGCCCCTAGCATCGTTTCTTTCACTTCGTTTAAATACGCAAGGAACGTCTTCTCCCCGGACGGATAATGACGAATGGCTAATGTGTTGACAAACATTCCGATTAGTGGCTCTAGATCCGCATGCGTGCGACCCGACACCGGCATACCTACAATAAGATCCTCTTGTCCCGAGTACTTGCTGAGCAGGATTGAATAGGCAGCCGATAACACCATATAGAGGGTGGCACCATTCTCATCGGCGATATGTTGTAAGCTGTCGGTCGCCTGCTTGTCAATGCTGAACAGCAATACATCCCCCTCAAAGCTACGAATGGCAGGTCTGACAAAGTCGGTAGGCAGTTCAAGGATGGGCAGTTCGCCTTGCAACACGTCCAGCCAATAGGCTTCCTGACGTTTCAGCTGTTCTTTTACAGGTTCAGACTGCTGCCAAGCAGCGAATTCTTTGTATTGAATCCGAAGTGGTGCTAATGTCTCGCCGTTATACAGGCGCAACAGCTCTTCAACCAAGATTCCCATCGACATGCCATCTGTGACAATATGATGAATATCCAGCATGAGCAGATGTCGCTCTGTCTCCCATTCGACCAAGCCTACACGCAGTAACGGAGGCCGCTCCAAATCAAAGACACGCACAAAACTGTCTGCGATACTCTTCGTTTCACTTTCGGTAGCTTTCGTATACTCCACTGCAAATTCGATATCCGGATATATCCGTTGTACGGGTTCACCGTCGACCATCTCGAATCCGGTCCGCAAAATTTCATGACGAGCGATTAGTCCTTTGAGCGCAGTCTCAAATTGCTTCCGATCCAATCGCCCGACAAGAACTGTCATGCCCGACATATTGTAGTTAAGCTCTGCACCTTCCATCTGCTGCTGAATGTACAGCCGTTTTTGCACGGAAGACAGCGGGTAGTAGTCCCTTTTATCCAGAACCTTAATAGCAAAGTGTTCCTGGCGTTCCAAGTGACTAATTACTTCAGCCATCGCTTCAATCGTCGAGTGTCGGAACACATCCCGCAGCGGCAGGTTCACACTTAACTCCTTGTGCACCTTGCTGACCAGTGTGGTTGCTCGCAGAGAATGCCCGCCGAGATCGAAGAAGTTATCCGTCACACCAATTGTGACTGGTCCGAGCACGTCCTGCCAGATCGAAACCAGTTTTGCTTCCAGCTCAGTGCGCGGTGCAACGTATTCTCGTCCTCCACCAGCTCCCTCTTCGGGTGCCGGTAACGCCTTCCTGTCCACTTTTCCGTTTGGCGTTAGAGGTAAGCGATCCAGCTCCACGAAATATGACGGGATCATGTAACCTGGTAGCTCATTGGCAATAGTCCGTTTCAGCTCGGACACAGGCAGCTCATTATCCGTTGTGTAGTATGCACATAGTGATTTCTGTCCGTTTGCGTCACTTCGAACCAGCACAATGACTTCACGTACGCCCTCCACTCGCAGCATCTGCGACTCGATCTCCCCCGTTTCAATTCGGTAACCCCGAATTTTCGCCTGGTGATCGATCCGGCCAATGAAGTCCACGTTGCCGTCGTTCATCCACCGTGCCAAGTCTCCTGTACGATACAACCGCTCACCCTCGGCGAACGGGCTGTCCACGAATTTCTCTTCCGTCAATTCTAGACGATTCAAGTATCCACGGGCT
The DNA here is from genome assembly GCF_948329825.1 of Paenibacillus sp. JJ-100. Lineage (GTDB taxonomy): Bacteria > Bacillota > Bacilli > Paenibacillales > Paenibacillaceae > Paenibacillus. Next base: position 29,970 of record NZ_CAOJCM010000007.1, on the reverse strand, counting down.
ACCCCAACTCCACCTATAACCAGCTCACCCAGTACCCCAACGGGCACCGGATTCAACTGCGCATCTACGATGTAGAATTTCGCATTCAACCAGGCTTTACCGATCGGTACATGCCCTGTCTGCGGCAGTTGCGTTACGGGCTCATCGTAGAAACTGGAGTCGATTGCCGCTTCCGTCACACCGTAGGCATTAATGATACGGAACAACGAACCGAATCGGTCCTGCAACGTGCGGTAATCCGCTACACTACAGCTGTCCGAGCTTGTGATAAGCAGTTCCATCTGGCTCAGATCCAGCCCTTGTTCGTACACATATTCCATGAACGGTACAATCAGTGCTGGCGTCGATTCGAAGATGGTTACTTGTTCCTGCTCGATCCAGTGGTGCAGGCGAGACGGATCAATCCGATCATCCTTCGGCACAATCACCATTGTGCCTCCGTTATACAGTGTACGGGCGATATCGCCCACGAACACGTCGAAGGAGAAGCTGGCGAGCTGCAACAATCGCACGGGGAACTGATCCAGTTTGTATTCTCGTCTATAACCCGCTGCCGTGTTCACCAGACTGCGGTGCTCAATCATCACGCCTTTGGGTTTCCCCGTCGTTCCCGACGTGTAGATCACATACGCCAAATCTTCTGGACGGGCTTCGTGGAAGCTGCTTATGTTGCCCACAACATGTGGATGACTCGCAGCACTCGTATATCCGGCATCCACAGCACCCGTCGGATTCCCGGAGACCATACCAGACCCCTTCAATGTATTCACCCGTTCCTCACTGTACGAGGCTTCATCGTCCAGATACAGCACCGTTGCCAGTGCCAGCTCTTCTTCGCCAAGCCAGGCTTCTGCACGCTCCCGCAGTGGCGTTTGTGTCAGCAGCACCTTCGCTCCGCTGTCTTCGAGCATGAAGCGCACGCGGTCTGCCGGATAATCCGGGTCAAGCGGGACATAGGCTCCGCCCGCTTTCCAGACCGCCAGCACAGCGACCAGCAAGTCCACCGAACGCTCGGCGAGAATACCGACGAGGGTCTCCCGGCCGATGCCACTTGCGCGCAGTGTTGCCGCCAAGCGGTTCGCCCGTTCGTTCAGCTCCGCGTATGTCAGCCGGTCGTTCTCGTACACAACAGCCTCCGCTTCCGGTGTGAGTTCTGTCTGTTCCTCGAACAAGCGGTGGAATGCAACCGCTGGAACAGCGTCTGTTCCCGAATGTAATGGATTAAATGTGCCAAGAATCTGCTCTTTTTCCGCTGGTGTTAACATGTCCAGTTCGGCAAGAGTCGCGGATGGGTTGCGGAGAATAGATTCAAGTAACTGCAAGTAGTGAGCAGCCAATTTCTCCACCGTTTCCGTTTTATAGAGAGCTGTGGCATATTCAAATAAATACTCCAATCCATCCTCAATCTCCGTAACATCCAAGCTGAGATCGAACTTAGAAACCATTTCTTCACTGGCATACGTCGACAGATGCAGTCCAGGAAGCTCGATGGCCAAATTCTCTGTATTTTGCACAGCAAACATCGTATCAAATAGTGGATTGCGGCTTAAATCGCGCGTTATGTTAACCTTATCCACCAGTTCCTCAAACGGATAATTCTGATGCTCAAAAGCCCCCAGCGTCGTTTCCTTGACCTCCTTCAAATAGTCAAGGAACGTCTTATTAGCCGCCGGATAGCTACGAATGGCCAAAGTATTGACGAACATTCCAATCAACGGCTGAACGTCACTATGATTTCTTCCCGCAATCGGCGTACCGACCACCACATCTTCTTGTCCTGTATACTTCTGTAATAATAGGGTATATCCAGCGAGCAGAACCATATAAAGCGTTGCGCCATTCTCGGCAGCAAGTTGTTTTAGAGCTTGGCTCTGTTCACTATTCATAAACATTTGCAGTGTACGGCCTTCATAGCTCTGGATCGCCGGGCGTGGATAGTCTGTCGGCATTTCCAGCACTGGTAGCTCTCCGTGGAACATGTTAAGCCAGTAAGCTTCTTGCTTGGCAAGCTGAGCCTTCTGTTCGTCCGATTGCTGCCATACCGCATAATCTTTGTATTGAATGCGGAGCGGCTCCAGTGACTGCCCACTGTACAAACGCACGAACTCTTCGATCATGACGTCCATCGAAACACCATCAGATACAATATGATGTGTATCAAACATCAGAATATGCCGATCTGGGGACAGTTCAGCAAGACCTACCCGCAGTAGAGGTGGCTTCGCCAAATCAAACGGACGAACGAATTGACGTACCGTTCCTTCTGCCTGCTCCTCGCTGATCTGCACATATTCCACCTGAAATTCTGCTTCTTCGTGAATCCGTTGAACCGCTTCACCATGTAGCATCTCAAAGCCAGTACGTAACGTTTCATGACGAGCTACCAGTCCTCGAAACGCTTCTTCAAACCGTTGTCGGTCAATCTTGCCTTCGAGCATCATAGCTCCAGGTATGTTATAGCTCAGCTCGCCTCCTTCCAGCTGGTTCAAAATATAGAGACGTTTCTGAGCGGAAGAGAGCGGATAATACTCACTAGGTTCCGCAACCGGAATAGCCGTAAACGAACCGATCTCCATACGCTCTATAGCCGAAGCCATATCCTCAACGGTTGAGTAGTTGAATACGTCGCGAAGCGGGAATTGGATGCCTAGCTCCTTATGCATTTTGCTCACCAGCGTTGTCGCTCGCAAGGAATGTCCACCAAGATCGAAGAAGTTGTCCGTTACCCCTACCGCCTTCTCGCGAACAAGAACTTCCTGCCAAATGGCGGCCAGCTTGGTCTCTAGTTCAGTACGCGGTGCCACATATTCGCGCCCTCCACGTGCATCCTCTTCCGGTGCCGGGAGTGCCTTACGGTCAATTTTGCCGTTTGGTGTAAGAGGTAAGTGTTCAAGTTCGACAAAATACGATGGAATCATGTAGCCCGGTAGCTCATTTGCGATTGCACGTTTCAAGTCTGCCACGGTTAATCCTTCTACCGCTGTATAATAGGCGCACAACACTTTCTGACCTTCATGATCTTCTCTGACAACGACAACCGTTTCCTTCACTTCATCTACACTCCGTATCTTTGCTTCAACTTCCCCTGTCTCAATCCGGTAGCCCCGAATTTTCGCCTGATTATCGATCCGGCCAATGAAGTCCACGTTGCCATCGTTCATCCACCGTGCCAAGTCTCCCGTACGATACAACCGCTCACCCTCGGCGAACGGGCTGTCCACGAATTTCTCTTCCGTCAATTCTGGACGATTCAAGTATCCGCGTGCTACCCCAACTCCACCTATGACTAGCTCACCCAGTACCCCAACGGGCACCGGATTCAACTGCGCATCTACGATGTAGAATTTCGCATTCAACCAGGCTTTGCCGATCGGTACATGCCCTGTCTGCGGCAGTTGCGTGACGGGCTCATCGTAGAAACTGGAGTCGATTGCCGCTTCTGTCACACCGTAGGCATTAATGATGCGGAACAACGAACCGAATCGGTCCTGCAACGTGCGGTAATCCGCTACACTACAGCTGTCCGAGCTTGTGATGAGCAGCTCCATCTGGCTCAGATCCAGCCCTTGTTCATACACATATTCCATGAACGGTATAATCAGTGCTGGCGTCGATTCGAAGATGGTTACTTGTTCCTGCTCTATCCAGTGGTGCAGGCGAGCCGGGTCAATCCGATCATCCTTCGGCACAATCACCATCGTGCCTCCGTTATACAGTGTGCGGGCGATATCGCCCACGAACACGTCGAAGGAGAAGCTCGCGAGCTGCAACAATCGCACAGGGAACTGATCCAGCTTGTATTCCCGTCTATAGCCCGCTGCCGTGTTCACCAGACTGCGGTGCTCGATCATCACACCTTTGGGTTTCCCCGTCGTTCCCGACGTGTAGATCACATACGCCAGATCTTCTGGACGGGCTTCATGGAAGCTGCTCATGTTGTGATCCACATTCGCCCGTTCCTCACTGTACGAGGCTTCATCGTCCAGATACAGCACCGTTGCCAGTGCCAGCTCTTCTTCGCCAAGCCAGGCTTCTGCATGCTCCCGCAGTGGCGATTGCGTCAGTAGCACCTTCGCTCCGCTGTCTTCGAGCATGAAGCGCACGCGGTCTGCCGGATAATCCGGGTCAAGCGGAACATAGGCTCCGCCCGCTTTCCAGACCGCCAGCACAGCGACCAGCAAGTCCACCGAACGCTCGGCGAGAATACCGACGAGGGTTTCCCGGCCGATGCCACTTGCACGCAGTGTTGCTGCCAAGCGGTTCGCCCGTTCGTTCAGCTCCGCGTATGTCAGCCGGTCGTTCTCGTACACAACAGCCTCCGCTTCCGGTGTGAGTTCTGTCTGTTCCTCGAACAAGCGGTGGAATGCAACCGCTGGAGCAGTTTCTGATTCCGACTGCGCCGCTGGATTAAATGTGCCGAGAATTTGCTCTTTCTCTGCTGCTGTCAATAACTCCAACTGCTTCACACAGATGTTAGGATTAGCTGCAACTTGCTCCAGTGCCCGAGCAAAATGGCCGTGAATCAATCGGATATCTTCCTCGCTGAATGTTAGCGCATTGTACGTAAACCGCAGCAACATATGATCTTCCGGAATGACGGTAATGTCCAGGTCATAATTCGTTTGCTCCGGTGAGCGGATATTAGCGATTTTCAGCGCTTCATGATCCCCACCGACAACCTGCTCAATCTGTTCTTCCATCGGATAATTTTCAAAGACCATAATATGATTGATTAATTCGCGTTTTTGCTCACTCAGGGACTGAATTTCGAACAGTGGATAGGTCTCATACACGCCTGATGCCAGCGCTTGATCCTGAGTTTTTCGCAAGATAGAAGCGATCGTCTCTTCAGCTTTTCCCTGAATGCGAACCGGGATCGTATTAATAAATAAGCCGATCATGCTCTCGATACCCGGAATTTCTGCCGGACGCCCGGACACTACAGAGCCGAACACGACATCCTCACTGCTATTGTATATCTGCAGAACCAGACCCCACACGGTCTGCATGAACGTATTAATTGTCACCTGCTGCTGGCGTGCCACTCGCTCGATTTGTCCGGTCAACTCCTTGGTCAGTTCCACGTCAATTTCGGCTGCTTCAAAAGCACCCTGCTTCAGCTGTCTTTTCGCCTGAGGCAGATTGGTCTGCTGATCATATCCCGCCAAATACGCTGACCAGTAACGCGAAGCTTTAGCAGCATCTTGAGCTTCCAGCCATTCGATATACCGAGAGTACGAGGTAACTGGAGGGAGCTCCAGCGACCGTTGCTCCTGAATCGCAAAGTAGGTGTCGAACACTTCCTTGATCATAAAGGACATGCACCAACCGTCCATCAATATATGATGGTGGCTCCAGATCACATGGTAGGACTCATCACCCGTACGCAAAACGGTCACTCGCATCAGAGGGCCCTGAGCCAAATCAAACTTGTTCGCTTTATCCGCACGAACGAATTCAGCTATCGTCTTCTCCGAGTCTTCGCTGCCTACTGAACGAATATCCTCGAAGTGCACTTCACACTTGCGTTCACGGAATACCACCTGAATCGGCTCGTCTCTCCAGCCAGTAATATAGTTCGTACGAAGTGCCTCATTGCGCTGCACCAGCGTATCCAATCCCTTCGTGAACGCTTCAACATTCAGGCTGCCGTACAAATCAAAGGTTACCTGTTCGAAGTAAGCTTCTGAATCGACATCCAGCAGGCTATGGAACAACATCCCTTTTTGCAGTGGAGTCAGGTTATATACATTTTCCATTTCGCCGAGTGCTGCCGTTTGTTCAGCCAGCTGGTCCAATTCCTCCACCGTTACCCCCTGAAGCAGTACGTCGCTAGGTGTAAGCTCTGGCTTCTCCTTCGAAACACAATGGCTGATGACTTCACTCAAGCTTGATTGAAGCAGGCTTCCCAGGCGCTCTATCGTTTCTCGCTTATATTGAGTTTCTCCATAACGGATCGTGAGTTCTAACTCGCCCTCCGATATCATTCCATTCATATCGAGGACAAAATCCATCACTGCATTCGGGCTTGAATCAGAGCCAGAACTGAACGGAGACGGCTGCGAACCGCTACTTTCGTAATCCTGGTCGAACTGACCCAGATAGTTAAAGCTAATCTCCGGTTCCAAATCGAAACATTGACCAGCCCGTGGAGTGGACAAATAACGCAAGATGCCGTACCCGATGCCTTTGTTCGGAATGTTGCGCAAGCTTTCCTTCACTTGTTTCACCTGATGACCAAGCGTCTGAGCATGACCCTGCTCCAATACAACAGGGAATTGGCTTGTGAACCAGCCTACTGTACGTGTAATGTCCACATCCGGCAAAAGATCTTCCCGGCCGTGCCCTTCAAGATTGACCAGCACGCGGTCATGACCACTCCAAGCTTGTACCGCTCTACCAAGTGCGGTCAGCAACAGATCGTTCATTTCCGTATGGTAAGCACGATGTGCCTGTTTCAACAGCTGTTCGGTTTCCGCTACCGACCAGCGAACAGTAACAACGTCGCTGTCCTTCAGACTGGATCTACCTTGTTCAAAATCTTTAGGAAGCGGTTCGTAGCTCAATTGCTCGATATCCTGCCAGAACTCTCTTTCCCTATCCATCACTGTGCCGTTTGCATAATCAGCGAGCTGTTTCGCCCACGTTTGGAATGAATCCGTTTTGAGCGGCAGACGAATCGGTTGCCCTTGCAGTGCCTGCTCATAACCAGTAGCAAAATCCTCAAGCAGAATTCGCCAGGATACCCCGTCTACAACCAGATGATGAATGGCGATGAGCAGATGGTCTCCTTCTGGACAGCGGAACAAGCCGAGCTTCACTAGCGGGCCGTTTTTCAGATCAATGCTCGCTTGAATATCATTTGCCTTAGCCTCTATCCGTTCGCTCACATTGTGGACTCCATTGAAATCAACAACTTCCAGATCGAACAGGGCTTCATCCTCCCCAGCGCCGCGGTTCCAAGCCGTATATCCATTCTCCGTTTGACAATAAACCGTACGAAGAGCATCGTGATGCACAACAAGCTGATGCACCGCTTTACGTACAGCTTCTTCATCATAACCGTGCTTGGAAAACTGCATGAACGCCTGGTTGCTATGATGCACATCGATAGGCTTTTGTTCAAAGAACCAGCGTTGAATCGGGGTCAGAATGACCTTTCCCGTCACTTCAGCCTGACTTGCTGTCTTCTCCACCTTCTGCAGCTGCAAACTAAGGGTGGCGATCGTCGGATAATGGAATAAATCTTTCATGACCAGCTTGTATCCCGTTTGTAGAAGACGAGATGAGACTTGCAGAGCTTTGATCGAATCCCCACCGAGTGCAAAGAAATTGTCCTTCGTACCGACTTGTTGCACACCTAGTACTGACTGCCAGACCGACACAAGTGCTTGTTCGGCAGGAGTACGGGGCGCTGTGTATTCAGTCTCTGTACGAATACTCCCTTCCGGCACAGGCAGTGCTTTACGGTCGATCTTTCCGTTCGGAGTAAGCGGCATTTGATCCAAGCGCATGATGCGAGAAGGCACCATATGAGTAGGCAACACCGCATCCAGATGAGATACAAGCCCATGCAGATCAAAACTGAAATCCGCTACGACATACCCGCATAAATATTTCTGCCCCCGCTCGTCTGTCCGATCCATAACAAGGGCCTGACGCACGTCAGTAACGTTTTTCATAGCCGATTCTATCTCTCCGAGTTCGATCCGGTAGCCGCGAATTTTAACCTGGTTGTCGATCCGACCGATAAAATCCACGTTGCCATCTGGCATCCAGCGTGCCAAGTCCCCTGTTCGATATAGCCGTTCTCCAGCAGTGAACGGACTTTCTACAAATTTCTCCGCCGTCATATCCGGGCGGTTCAAATAACCGCGGGCTACACCCACACCGCCGATAACTAGCTCCCCCAGCACTCCAATAGGTACCGGCTTCAGATTTGCATCCACAATATAGAACTTGGCGTTCAACCACGCTTTCCCGATTGGCACGCTGCCCATCTTCGGCAACTTCTCCAACGGCTCGTCATAGAAGCTGGAGTCAATCGCCGCTTCCGTTACGCCGTAGCTGTTAATAATACGGAATTGTGAACCAAAGCGCTCTTGTAAAGTGCGGTAATCCGCTACGCTGCACGCATCCGAACTTGTAATCAGTAACTGCATCGAGCTGAGATCCAGACCCTCGGCATGCACATGCTCCATGAACGGTACAATTAGTGCTGGAGTGGATTCAAACACCGTTATAGCATAATCACGAATCCAGCTGTAAAGGCGTGTTGGATCAATGCGGTCGTCCTTCGGCACGATGACCATCGTTCCCCCGTTGTACAGCGTCCGGGCAATATCGCCAACAAATACATCGAACGAGAAGCTGGCGAGCTGCAAAAGCCGGACTTGGAACTCATTCAGGCGATATTCTCGTCGATAGCCCTCCGCCGTGTTCACTAGACTACGGTGTTCCACTGCCACACCTTTCGGACGACCTGTTGTACCAGAGGTATAGATAACGTACGCTAAATCGCTCGGCTTGTTCACATTTGCCGGGTTCAATGCAGAATCTACCGTCAGTCGGGTCTCCTCGGCTTCTACCGTTGCAGAGGATTCGAGAGCAGCCTTTTCCGTTTCTGCTTGCGCCAAGGATTGCATACCCACAGCCGTTTCCACGGCTCCGAGGTTGTATGTTGAAGCGTCGTCAAGCGCCAGCACCATCTCCAGCACTAGAGCTTCATCGCAGCGCCAAGCTTCTGCTTGCCCCATCAGGCGAGTCTGCGTAAGCAGCACCGATGCCCTGCTGTCCGCAAGCATGTACTCGATCCGTTCTGCCGGATAATCGGGGTCAAGCGGGACATAAGCGCCACCCGCTTTCCATACAGCAAGTACCCCGATCAACAGCTCCACCGAACGATCGGCTAGAATGCCAACCACCTGCTCAGGTTTCACCCCGTGCGATCGCAATGCATACGCCAATTGATTTGCTTTGGCATTCAGCTCTGCATACGTCAGCTTGCTATCTTCGTAGACAACTGCAAGTACTTCTGGGGTACGCTCCACCTGTTGCTCAAACAGCTCGTGGAATGTTTTCTCTCTCCACAATTCATGCGTCTCCAAGCTTGTACCCTCTGTGGTGGATTGTTTCGCGAGAGCCAAGGACGACACGTCGAATCCAACCAACAGATCATGCTGTTCGTTTTCCGTCAAGAAATTCAGATCTGCTATCCGCGCTTCTGGCTGAGACAGGATTGACGCCAAAAGCTGCTCATAATGTCCCGCAAAACGTACCATCGTTTCGGGTCTGAATAATGAAGTAGCGTACTCAATCTTGCAAACCAACTCGTGTTTCGTTTCAACAATATCCAAGCTAAGATCAAACTTCGCCGTCTTTTCTTCGATGTCGAACAACGACCATTGCAAGCCTTCCAGCGTTAAATCCAGGCTTTCGTGTTTCTGCAAAGAAAACATCGTATCAAACAGCGGATTGCGGCTTAAATCCCGGCTCACCTGAATAGATTCTACCAGTTCCTCAAACGGATAGTCTTGGTGCTCGTAAGCGCCAAGCGTCGTTTCCTTCACGACCTGCAAGTAATCTAAAAATGTCCGCTCCCCTGCAGGATTCAAGCGAAGAGCCAGCGTATTAACGAACATACCGATAATTGGCTGTAAGTCATTGTGGGAACGGGCAGCAACTGGCGTGCCAATGATGATATCTTCCTGTCCTGCGTATTTATGCAGCAAAACGGAATACGCAGCTAGCAGAAGCATGTACAGCGTTGCCTCCGTATCCCCTGCGAGGCGTTTCAGCGCTTCACTCTTCTCAGCATCTAGCGTAAATGTGAGCGTCTGACCGTCAAATTGCTGAACAGCTGGACGCGTGAAGTCGAGGGGCAGCTCAAGAACCGGAAGCTCGGAGCTGAATACTCCGCGCCAGTATTCTTCCTGTTGTCTGATCTGCTGCTGTTGCTCCTCGGATTGCTGCCAAACGGCATAGTCCTTGTATTGAATCCGCAGCTCGGGTAATACTTCTCCATTGTAAAGTTGTACAAATTCACGCAGCAGCACGTCCATGGATAGGCCATCGGAACATATATGATGCATATCCAATGCGAGCAGGAATTTCTCATGTTCCAGTTCGATCAGGAGTGCGCGCAGCAAAGGCGGCTGGCTTAAATCAAAAGGCTGAATGAAGTCTTCAAAAATAGCTGTAATCTGATCTTCACTTGCCTGAATCTTTTTAACCTTGAAATCCACATGAGAATGGATACGTTGAACCGGTTCCCCGTTTATAATTTCAAAACTGGTACGCAGCATGTCATGACGGGTCATCAATGTATTCAGCGCTTGTTCCACTCTGGTCTCATCCAACTCTCCTTCTAATTGCAACGCGCTTGGGAGGTTGTAATTCAGCTCCAAACTATCCAGTTGGTGCAGGACGTACAGTCTTTTTTGTGCAGAAGAAACCGGGTAGTAGTCTTTTCCCTCTGCTTTTGGAATGAAAATATGTTGCGTTTCCTCCAGACGGGATATAGCCTCGGCCATCGCTTCTACCGTCATATAGCGGAATACATCTCGCAGTGGAAGTTCAACGTTCATCTCCTTCCGAATTTTGCTGACAAGGCTCGTCGCCCGCAAGGAATGACCTCCAAGCTCGAAGAAATGGTCCAGAACTCCAATGCCGGAATAACCGAGCACTTCCTCCCAGATCTTCACGAGCTGAGCCTCCGTCCGGTTACGCGGCGCGACGTATTCAACGCCCGTTGCCATGCCAACTTGGGGCTCAGGTAGCACTTTACGATCCACTTTGCCGTTGGATGTCAGCGGCATACGCTCCAATTGTACAAAATACGACGGGATCATATACCCCGGCATCCCCTTAGCCAGAGATGCTCTCATTTCGCTGACTGTCATTGTTCGATCCGCCACAAAGTAAGCGACAAGCGCCTTCTCTCCTCCTTCGTCCTGACGGGCGAGCACCACCGCTTCTTCCACACCATTGATGTTTAGAAGCTGTGTCTCGATTTCGTCCAGCTCGATCCGGTACCCGCGGATTTTCACCTGGTGGTCGATCCGGCCCAGATATTCGATGTTACCGTCCGGCAACCAAGCGGCCAGGTCACCTGAGCGGTACAGTTTCTCTCCCTCTGCAAAAGGGGAATCGACGAACTTCTCCGCTGTTAGATCTGGACGGTTCAGGTATCCTCTGGCCAATCCTTCCCCGGCCACATACATTTCTCCCGCTACACCAATGGGTACAGGACGGCGGTTTTCATCCAGAACGTATACACTCAGCGTCGGAATCGGCTTACCGATATTGCTCTTCGCCGCTTCTATTTCAACCCACGTAATCTCCTTATATGTCACGTGAACCGTTGTCTCAGTAATGCCGTACATATTGATCAGCTTTGTCTCCGGGTACTTCGTCTTGAAGCCCTTGAGCAGCAGTGGACTGAGCGCTTCGCCTCCGAAGATGATGTTTCGTATCTGCAGATTTTGCTGGTGATCCCCCAAAGCTTCACGCAGTAGCTGATAGAAGTACGTTGGCGTCTGATTTAAAATCGTGACCTGTTCACGGCTTAACAGCGCCAGAAAATCAGCTGGATTTTTTGCTGTGAGCGGTGGAACAATGACCAGCTTGCCTCCATACAACAACGCTCCGTACATCTCCCAGACGGAGAAATCAAAGCAAAACGAGTGGAACAGCGTCCACGTGTCGGACGGCCCGAAGTCGAACAGGTTTTTGTCGTTAAACAGGAGGCGCACAACGTTTTTATGCTCGATCAACGTTCCTTTCGGTTTTCCCGTCGTTCCTGACGTGTAGATGACATAGGCCAGGTTTTCCGGTCCGGAAACCGGCTCCAGGTTGGATGCATCCAGTGCACCTGCCGAGTTGGCGCCAATGTCTCCCCATACGTAATCATCCAACTCAAGGCGTGTTCCAGCAAAATCCGTCTTTTCATGCAGATGCTTTTGAATCAGCAACAACGGTGCACCTGAATCCTCAATCATGAAACGGATGCGTTCCTCAGGGTAGTCAGGATCAACAGGCACGTAGGCACCGCCTGCTTTGAGAATCGCCAAAATACCAACGACCATATCAAGCGAACGTTCAGCCAGAATGGCTACCAGTTGATCGGCTATAACTCCCTTTTCTCGTAACCTCCGTGCTAGCCGGTTGGCTCTCTCGTTCAGCTCACGGTAGCTCATCTGATACTCATTCATGATGGCCGCCACGTTGTCTGGGTAAAGTTCCGCCTTCTCCTCAAACAATCCATGAATCGTTTGCTGCCGCGGGTAGTTGGCCTGCGAATCGTTGAAACCGCTCAGTAGCGCGCTAACTTCTTCCTCGGTGAGCATATCCAGCGAGGCTATGTCCCTGTCCGGTGCCGCTGTGATGGTACCTAACAGTTTGTCATAATGTCTGGCGAACTGTTCTGCAGTCTCCTGTCTATACAGCGCTGTGGCGTACTCCAGTCGGCATTCGAGCTCACCGTCCAGCTCTGAAATATCCAGAAGCAACTCGAACTTGGATGTTCGGTTTTCCAGCGGGTAGAACGATTGCTCCAGCCCCTCAATGACAATTTGTTCATTCTCCGTATTTTGAAGAGAGAAAAACGTATCAAAGAGCGGATTCCGACCCGTTGCGCGTGGGATTTGAAGACTTTCCACCAAGTCCTCGAACAAATAATTTTGGTTCTCAAAAGCACCAAGTGTGATGTCCTTTATTTCTTCCAGGTACGAAAGATACGCCTTGGAACGCTCCGGACGACTACGTATAGCCAGCGTATTAATAAACATCCCTACAATGGGTTGCACTTCTTCTTGTGTTCTCCCGGCAATCGGCGTTCCTACGATCAGATCTTCTTGACCCGAATATTTGTGCATAAGGATGGAGTAAGCCGACAGCAGCACCATATACAGGGTTGTTCCCGTCCGTGCCGCCAGCTCTTTCAGCATCTCCGTCCGCTCTTTTTCGATGTAAAACTTCACAGTCCGACCCTCAAAGCTCTGCACCGCAGGCCGTGGGAAGTCCGTCGGCAATTCCAAAACTGGCAACTCACCCGAGAGCTGTCTCAGCCAATACTCCCTCTGCGGCTGAAGCAACTGCGCGTAAGATTCGGAATGCTGCCAAACAGCATAATCTTTGTATTGAATATGTAGTGGAGGCAACTCCTCCCCCCGATACAAGCGGCTGAATTCATCGAAAAGAAGTGCTGTCGAAATACCGTCCGAGACGATGTGGTGCATATCGAACAGCATAATGTGACGATCCTCGGCGATTTCAATGAGACCAATACGGAGAAGTGGCGGCTTGGTCAGATCAAACGGGCGATAATAGGCTTCCACCACTTGATCCAATTCCCGCTCGCTTGCCTGAAAATAATCGACAGCAAACTCCACCTCGTCATAGATGCGCTGAACAAGATCGCCCTGAACCTGTTCAATCCCGGTACGCAGCGTCTCATGACGCCGAATCAGAGCCTGAAACGCATGCTGGACGCGTGTATGGTTCAACTTGCCTTCGAGAAGAAGCGCTGCCGACATATTGTAGCTGCGCTCGGCTCCGTCGAGCTGACGCAAAACGTACAGACGCTTTTGCTCAGACGAAACCGGATAGTACTCGGCCTCATCTACCTTTGTAATCTCATATGTCTCCTGCTGCCTTAAACCGCGGATTCTTTGGGCCAGCTGTTCAATCGTGGTGTAGCGAAAAACGTCTCGCAGCGGAATTTCGACTTGCAGTTCTTTCCGAATCTTCGAGACCAGTGAGGAGGCTCGCAAGGAATGACCACCCAGTTCAAAGAAATCATCCTGCACCCCAACTTGCGCAATACCTAGCACCTGCTGCCAAATGAGAGCAAGTCTTGTTTCCAGTGTCGTCCGAGGAGCCACATACTCACGTCCTACTTCCACCTCTTCAGTTGGTTCAGGCAAAGCTTTACGGTCGATTTTGCCGTTCGGTGTGAGCGGAAGTTTATCGAGAGACACCAGTCGAGCGGGAATCATATGCGCAGGCAGCTCTTGCTTTAGTTGGGACCGTAGATCGCTCAGCTGCAAGGTAGCATCCGCTGCTACGTAGCCACACAGATACTTTTGTCCCTGCTCATCCGTACGGTCAATCACCACAGCCTGCTTGACGCCCGGGAATTGCAGAAGGGCCGTTTCAATTTCGCCGAGTTCAATTCGGAACCCGCGAATCTTAACCTGATAGTCGATCCGGCCAATGAAGTCGACGTTGCCATCTTCCAGCCAGCGGGCCATATCGCCTGTCCGATACAGACGTTCGCCCGGCACAAACGGGTTCTCAACAAACATCTCAGCGGTTAGATCGGGGCGCTTCCAGTACCCACGCGCTACACCGGCACCACCGATGACAAGCTCTCCCGGAACCCCTACAGGAACCAGATTTAAGGCAGCATCGACAATGTAAAACCGGGCATTCAGCCAAGCCTTTCCAATCGGCACATGCCCCGACGGTGGTAGCTTATCCAGCGGCTCATCGTAAAAACTGCTGTCAATAGCCGCTTCGGTAACGCCATAGCTATTGATGATGCGGAATTGCCCACCGAATCTGGTCTGTAGCAATCGGTAATCGGCGACACTGCAAGCATCTGAGCTGGTAATTAGCAACTGCATGGAGCTAACATCCAGCTCTTCTTCATAAATATGCTGCATGAACGGCAGGATGAGCGCAGGCGTTGATTCAAATAACGTAATGTCTTGATCCTGAATCCAGCCATATAAGCGATCCGGGTCAATCCGATCATCCTTCGGCACAATCACCATCGTACCTCCGTTATACAGCGTCCGCGCGATGTCTCCGACAAACACGTCAAACGAGAAACTCGCTAGCTGAAGCAGCCGCACGGGGAACTGGTCCAATCGGTACTCGCGACGATATGCATCCGCCGTATTCATGAGACTCCCGTGCTCGATCATGACACCTTTCGGACGTCCGGTCGTTCCTGAGGTGTAGATCACATAAGCCAAGTCTTGAGGTGCACTGTCGGCAGATTCAAACTTTATGCCATCGGCAGTCTCGTTATAAATCATTTCATCATCCATGGCAAAGACACCTTGGAGATTCAATCGGTCATCGGCTAACCACACTCCGGCCTGCTCCAACAGATGTTGCTGCGTAAGCAGTACCGATGCTTCACTATCGCTCAGCATATACTCAATTCGCTCTGCCGGATAATCAGGGTCCAGCGGTACATAGGCTCCTCCAGCCTTCCAAACGGCGAGCACTCCGATAAGCAGTTCCACTGAACGCTCCGCCCAGATTCCCGTAATCGTCTCTCTCCCAACGCCCTGTGCGCGGAGGAGAGCAGCCAGTTGATCGGATCGCTTGTTTAATTCGCCATAAGTCAGCTGTTTATCCATATAAACAACGGCAGGATGATCGGGAATTTCCTGTGCGAACTTTTCAACATATCGATGAAACGCTTTTCCCTCGCTCAGTTCTGCAATCGGTGGGTTAAAAACGCCTAGAATACGCTGTCTCTCCTGCTCACTCAATAGAGAAATCTCGCGTACCGTCATTTCAGGAGTATGAAGAAACTGGTCCAGAACGGTTACATACTGTTCCATAATCCGATCGATCTCGACCTTCTCAAACAAGTCGGTACGGTAGGAAGCGTGGAGAATGACATGGCCCTCATTCAGCATATGATCGAAGCGCAATAACAAATCGTCCATCTCATGTCTAGCAAAGTGAGCCTCCAGACGTACTTTGAGTTCGTCGTACTCCACAATGTTTAAAGGCAAATACTCCAGGGACGTACGGAACAGCTCCGAAAGATCGTTGCGGCCATGTTGTTCACGTAAGTCCTGGATCAATTGATTATAAGGATATTTCTGATACCGCAGATCTGCCGTATTTTCCTTGGAAACCGTCTGGATTAAGGAGAGCAGGTGTCCGTCTGGATTCAGATGAATCCGTGTAGCCACGGTGCTGACGAACATTCCGATGGTTTCTTTTTCCTTTTTGCTGGTCCGATTGGCGAAAACGGTACCTACTGGAACATCGGTGCTGTCGGTCAGCTTGTATAGTAAGACATACATAGCGGACAAAAATAACGTATATAAGCTGACCTGATACTGTTCGCTGAAGGTAAGTATGCGTTCATACCGGGAACCGTCCAATGTGATAGCCAGTTTATTGGAATCACTGCCAACGGAGAAGGGTGGTACGGGTTTCATGCCGGTCGTTTCAGGCAAGGTGCTGTACTTCGTCAGCCAGTATTCCTTCCCTTTTTGATAACGCTGTGATTGCTCATATTCTTGTTCTGCAGAAATATAATCCAAATAGGAAGGAACCTGAGTATTGCCGGAGATGTTTCTGCCACTGCGCAGCTCCAAATATTTTTCCATCACAGCATGCAGCAGAGCATTAACAGACAAGCCATCGGCGATGATATGATTTATCGTCAAATTAAGCCACACGTGACTGTTGGCAAAATGAATAATGGTAAATTGGTGGAGGTGTTCGTCGAACACGCTGACCGGCTTCTCGGTTACTTCTTTTACCCATGTATAAAATTGTTCGGTTGTGCCTAATTCGAGGTGGCTTATCCTCGCTTGCACATTCTCCGGTTCTTCAAACCACTGCGTTGGATTTTGCAGTTCCCCATCGATACGGATGCGGAAGGCGTCATAGGTTTTGACGATCTCTGCTGCTGCTTGCTCTAGAAGCTGTGTGTCAATCTCACCCGTAATTTGGTATGTTGCGGAAAGCATCGTGATGGACGTACCCGGATTCATAATTTCCATAAACCATATTCGGCGCTGGGCTTGCGTTAATCCGTATTGCTTGCTGGTATTCTCTCTCACATCGACACACTCCCGTTTTAGAGATTGTTTGTAGATCTAACTGTACAGACGGGCGTAATAGCCCCCAAGTGTAAGCAGATCCTGATGGCGACCCCGCTCGACGACCGTACCTTCGTTCATGACAGTAATCAAATCTGCATGTTCCACGGTGCTGAGACGATGTGCAATCAGAATAGTAGTACGCCCCTTCATCAGTACATTAAGGGCTTGCTGCACCCAATGCTGGGATTCGTTATCAAGCGCAGAAGTCGCTTCATCCAGCAGTAGAATCGGCGAGTCTTTAAGAATCGCCCGGGCAATCGCAATCCGCTGTCTCTGTCCGCCTGACAACGACGTCCCTCTCTCGCCCACCGATGTTTTATATTGTTCAGGAAGTTCCTGAATGAAATGGTGAGCATACGCCGCTTTGGCTGCCTCAATCACTTCTTCATCCGTTGCATGGGGGTTACCGTAGCGGATATTTTCCTCGATAGTGCCAGTAAACAAGAACGGCTCCTGCGGGACGTACGCAATCTGCCTGCGAATTTCGTCCAGGGTGTAATGACCGAACGGTTTGCCTTGAATCAGAATTTCTCCACTGTCCACAGGATAGAAGCCAAGCAACAGCTTAATGAGCGTACTTTTGCCGCTACCGCTGGCCCCGACAATTGCAGCAACCTGACCGGGAAACACCTGCATGGACATGCACGCAAGCACCTTTTTATCCGACTGATAGGAAAATTCCACATCGCGAAACTCCACCGCAGCCTCTGACACGAGTTTGCTATCTGGAGATCCCAGACGTTCCGGTTCTTCTTCCTCGCTGAATACCTCTTGAATGCGGTGAGCCCCCGCGAGCGAATTCTGGGTCATCGACAGAACCGTCCCCAAGTTTAACAACGCATGCGTCAGATTCACTTGCAAAACGGCCAAAGCGGCCACGCTCCCCATTCCCATAAGCCCGTATGCATAAAGAAGACTGCCGATAACGATGATGCCACAAAACGTAACGTAGCTGATGAAATGATTCACCGCAGCCTGCATGCCATTTTTCTGCGCAGTTTGCCGAAGTGTCTGCGTCATCTGTTCGTTCAACGCCTCATACTGGCTATAAATTGAACGGATGCGAAACAGCTTCACCATTTGAATGCCGCCCATAAAATCTTTAAATTTTTCGGTCATTTTACCGAGCGTGTGCAGGCCCTGTTCAGACAAGACACGAATATCCCGTGCGAATTTCAGGCTGACCACGGAAGACAAGAGTAAAATGACAAAGGATACGCCGGCAAACCTCCAGTCGATCAACACCATGGAAGCAATGGAGCCGATGCAGAAGACAATTTGCAGCAACAAAACGAAGTAAACCTGTGAAAATGTAAACTCCACGGTTGTTACGTCGTTGTTCACTCGCGACAGCAAGTCCCCATGATGCGTCTGCTCCAGAAATCTCGGCCGTACCCGGCACAGCTTGTCATAAAGGCGTTGGCGGATATTCAGTACGGTCAACTCGACACTGCGCTGGTACAAATAAATGAACCAAGGAGAAATTATATTTTCTAGGAACAGCGCCGCGCCCAAAATGGTAAAGGCATTCACCATCAGAGACGTATCTCGGGACACTGCGAAATCAACTAAGTTATGTACGACCAGACTGAAGGCGATCAGGAACAATGTTTGAGTGAGCGCTGTTACAGCAAGGCCGATGGCGTACTGGATTTTGTGCTTGCGGTTCATAAACGTCAGCAAATAGCTGAGTTCCTTTACTTGCGAGAGCCATCTACCCTTTTTCATGTGTACGCCACCTCCTTGTGCTCGGCAGACTCCGTAAACTCCTGATAGTAAGACTGGGCATACAATCCCTTCATCTCAAGCAACTGTTCATGGGTACCCTTCTCCACGATGGCTCCCTGTTCCATAACCCAAATCTCGTCGACACGTTGTATCGTTGAGAGTCGATGGGCGATAACCATCGTTGTTCTTTGCTTCATCAATACGTCCAGCGCTTGTTGAACCGCTCTCTCCGACTCCGGATCAAGAGCCGACGTGGGCTCATCCAGCAGCAGAACCGGAGCATCCTTCAGAAAAGCTCTGGCCATGGCAATACGTTGACGCTGTCCTCCGGACAAAAAGCCACCGCGCTCCCCGACATACGTCTGGTAACCGTCCGAGAGCTGCATAATGAAGGAATGGGCCTGCGCAGCTTTTGCAGCTTCAATAATCTCGTGCATTGACGCCTGTTCCCGCCCGTATCCGATATTCTCAGCAATCGTGCCACTAAACAAATAGGAATCCTGAGACACCACGGAAAAATGTGACCGAAGAACCTCCGGATCGGCTCCGTCGATGGAGCTGCCAAATACACGGATTATGCCCTGGTTCACTGGAAGCGAATAAAAGCCGCATACCAACTTAAACACCGTGCTTTTCCCCCCGCCGCTCGCTCCGACAAGCGCGATTGTCTTGCCTTCTGGCACCGAGAAGCTAATATTCCGCAGAATGGGAGAGTTCTCCTCATACCCGAATGTGACGTTCTGAAATTCGATAGGTGCTTCGCTCACTTTCGGAAGCGGACGACCATGTTCCGTTTCGGTCGGCTGCTCTACGATGTCGGAGACCCTTCTCAACGCACCAGCCATTTCAAACGTCCGCGTGATGAGCTCCGGAATATGCTCCAGCGGTTCCAGACACAGATTCAACAAGTATAGGAAAGCAACCAGCTCTCCTGCCCCCAGCTGTCCCTGATAGATCAGATAGCTTCCGTAACTTACTGCGAAAATGATCGGGCTGATCATCAACGTGGAGAGAAGCGGGTTAACCCAGGCCTCCCGCTTTTTCACAGCCAGCTTTTTTTGAGCTGTCATCTGCAGCAACACTTGGTAGGATCGAGATAACATACCGGATAACAAGTAGCTTTTTACAATAGGCATACCTCCGAGCGTATCCTGGAGGTTAACGTTCATTCGCCCCATGTTGGTCTGGGCTTCCTCAGTCAACCGCGCGAGCTGCTTGCCAATCCATTGGGAAACCAGCAACGCTACGGGAAATAACAGCAGGCTATACAACATCAGCTCCCATTGGAGATAGATCAAATAAGTAAAACAACCGATGAATAACAGCGGATGATAGAACCACTGGGCCAGATCCCGAATCATAAACTGCTGGATAAGCTGCAGGTCGTTATTCATCCGCGACAACACGTCGCCGGAGTGCTGCTTTTCCAGATAGGAGACCCGGAGTTTGCCGATATGATGCATGACATGATTGCGGATATCCTGTACTGCGGAAGCACTGCTTCGCTCGACGCCGAAGCTCATGAAATACTTCGCAGGCACACCGATCAAAATAACTACAAAGACCGTATACACGATTTGCAGTACGACTGGCCCTGCCCCCTTCTCGGCCTCAGAGGTCAGTTGCTCGATCAAACTTCCAGTCCATATCTCGATAACGGCGGCAGCAATCGCGGACAAGATACCGATAATCATCCAGCCTTTGTGACGGCTTACATAGGACATTAGCCAGCGAAATGCTTTCCATGTGGCGTAAGCCGTTTGGCGTTTGGAGCGCGTCAATGTGCCATCTTCTAGAACAGACAGTTCCCGGTCAGCTTCCATGCAGTACCCCGGCTTCGGCTTCAATCTGCCATTTAACTTGCTCCAAGATGCCCTGAATGAGGGTTGCCGTTTCGTCTACGCGTGTGAGTTCCAGCAATTCCTCATGCGCACCCTCCAGTCGGTATTCCGCGTAATCTCGCAACGTTGCTCTACGCCAGGACGGCAATTGTTGCTCCAGACGGAACGCTTCGCTATCCTTCGCGATCAGTTCATAGATTCGTGCCGAGATCGTGCCTGAATTAATCAGCTGCGCTTCGTATGCCAAAGTGGCTTGGATCTTCCGATGAACCCGTTCCCGTACAAGTGGGTTACTCATCAATTCCTTCTCTTCTTCGTCAAAATCAGCAAGCATTTCTGCAAGCTCTTTCTCTGACTCTTCAGAAGGCGTAAGTGTGTCCTTAATCCAGGAATCCACCATGAGCACGTCCGATACGGAATACCCTCTTTTCTCCATCATTTTGGCTACCTCAAACGTCAGATTGCCTCCAAAACAGTAACCAAGAAGCACGTAAGGTCCTTCCGGCTGGACGCGGACAACCTCGTCCACATAACGATTCAGCATGAGCTCGTAATTGGCAGTATCATCGATAAAATCAATGCTGTAGAGCAGAAATCGTCCATCAAGCCTACTGGCGAGTTCTCGATAACCAATACCGAATCCGGAACCCGGAGGAAAGCAGAATACGTTTAGATCTCCTGCCTTATTCAGTTTAACGAAGGCGTTCCCCCCTTCATCCAGCCCCAAATTCCCCTCTTCCAATGCCATGCCTTCAACGGTTACATGATGGAAATCGCGGTTCAGTGGGATCTCAATGCCCGTTTCATCATAAACAGCTTGAACAAGCCTCATCAGACTTAACGAATTGCCACCCAGCTCGAAAAAGTTATCCTTCACACCCACCTGTGAAACACCAAGTATATCTTGCCAGACATGGGCAATCTTCATTTCGAGCAGCGTTCTCGGTGCAACATATTCGCCTCCTAAAGATGCAACTTCTTCCGGCGAGGGCAGTGCTTTACGATCAATTTTCCCGTTTGAGGTCAGTGGCATCTGTGCTAGCTGTACCAGGTACGAAGGAATCATATACCCTGGAAGCTGTTTGGCAAGCTGCCCTTTAAGTTCATTCGCCGCAAGCCTTTTTTCCGCGACGTAGTATGCGACAAGCTGCTTATGGCCGTTCGCATCATTACGGTCAAGAACCTTGGCTTCTTGCACGGATGCAATCTTTAGAAGCTGAGTCTCGATTTCGTCCAGCTCGATCCGGTATCCGCGAATTTTCACCTGATGGTCGATCCGGCCCAGATATTCAATGTTTCCGTCCGGCAGCCAAGCTGCCAGGTCGCCCGAGCGGTACAGTTTCTCTCCCTCTGCAAAAGGGGAATCGACGAACTTCTCCGCTGTAAGTTCCGGACGGTTCAGATATCCTCTGGCCAATCCTTCCCCGCCCACGTACATCTCGCCTGCTACACCAATCGGTACGAGGCAGCGGTTGTCATCCAGAATATATACGCTTAAGGTCGGAATCGGCTTACCGATATTACTCTTCGCCGCTTCTATTTCGACCCATGTAATTTCCTTATATGTAACATGAACTGTCGTCTCGGTAATGCCATACATATTGATCAGTTTCGTCTCCGGGTACTTCGTCTTAAAGTCCTTGAGCAGCAGTGGACTAAGCGCTTCTCCCCCGAAGATAACGTTGCGCATGTTCAGATCATATGGATGATCGACCAACATCTTACGCAGCAACTGGTAGAAGTACGTTGGTGTCTGATTTAAAATTGTGACCTGTTCACTGCTTAACAGTGCCAGAAAATCAGCTGGATTTTTTGCCGTGAGCGGTGGCACAATGACCAGCTTGCCCCCATACAGCAGTGCTCCGTACATCTCCCAGACAGAGAAATCAAAGCAGAAGGAGTGGAACAGCGTCCACGTATCAGATGGCCCGAAGTCGAACAGATTTTTGTCGTTAAACAGGAGACGCACAACGTTTTTATGCTCGATCAACGTTCCTTTCGGTTTACCCGTCGTTCCTGACGTGTAGATGACATAGGCCAGGTTTTCCGGCCCGGAAATCGGCTCCAGGTTGGATACTTCCGGTGCACCTGCCGAGTTCGAGTCAATGTCTCCCCATACGTAATCATCCAACTCAAGGCGTGCTCCAGCAAAATCTGTCTTCTCATGCAGATGCTTTTGAATCAGCAATAGTGGTGAACCTGAATCCTCAATCATGAAGCGAATGCGTTCTTCAGGGTAGTCAGGATCAACAGGTACGTAGGCACCACCAGCCTTGAGAATCGCCAAAATACCAACGACCATATCAAGCGAACGTTCAGCCAGAATACCTACCAGTTGATCTGCTGCAACACCCATCTTGCGAAGTTTCCACGCTAGCCGGTTGGCTCGCTCGTTCAGCTCACGGTAACTCATCTGATGCTCTTTCATGACGGCTGCCACGTTATTCGGATATAGCTCCGCCTGCTCTTCAAACAAACCATGAATCGTTTTGCTTCGATCAAATCCGGCTTTCAGTTCATTACATTGATTCAGTAACGCCTCCCTCTCATCCGGGAATAGCACATCCACTTGTCCAAGCTCCAGATTCGGCTGAAATACAAGCAAGGACAGAAGCCGAAGCAAATGATCTGCTATCTGTTCCACTAACGTATGCTCATACCGCTGCCCGTCAAAACGGATTTCCAGCTTGATAGAGTCGTTTTCGCGATCAAAGTGGAACATTGTGTCGACAGCTACCCGATTACCCAGAGGTTCAGGATGAATCGAAGCAAAGGATACCAAGGTGTTGATGACCGGGAAGCTGTCCTCCGTATAGTTCAGATGGAGCGGCTCCACCATTTTACGAAAAGGCAAATGCTGATGTTCTAACGCTTCACCAATGGAGGTTTTAATGCCCCTGAGCAACGTTTTCAAGGTTGTCTGATGGCTTACAGCCGTTTTGATCACTAAAATGTCATGTGGAGGTGGAGTCTCATCGGGATCTACGTTATAAGAAGGCATGCCGACGAGGATATGATCCTGCGCTGTATATTTGAACAACAGGCTTTTTACTCCTGCCAAAACAATCATATACATCGCCAAGTCCGAATCGTTCGCGAGCCGAATGATCCTCTCCGAGAGCTCACTCGGTAAGGTACGATGAATGAGAATTAAGTCCGACTTGGTCGCAGCAGCTCCCTTACCTGCAGATAGCTTGGAGGATTGACTATAGGGAAAAAAGCTCAGACTGTCATCGGCATCAAACTTACCGTTCCAGTACCTTTCTTCCTTTTCAAACAAAGATTTCATTCGTACCTCCCCTAAAAATGAAGTAACTGCACGCCCCCGCGCAGATCCAAATTTTTTGCTTCTCGGTCTGCGCATCTACGGGCTTGCATGTTGTTCGCCGTCTTCCTTGGGGTGCATGTCCTTTTTGCCATTTGACGACAGAAACTTGTTTGTACAAATTAGAATGCGAATTCGATCGTATCGACCGCTTTCTTTGCGGCACTTGACGGTTGATGACATTCGATCTGGCTTAGTTGAAGTTGTGGATTGTCCACAATTTGAGACAGTATACGCAAGTAATTCTCAGTCAAGGTGCGGATCATCGATTCTTTGAACAGCTTCGTGGCGTAGAAGAAGCCACCGCTCAGCGCTCCGTCGTTTTCATACATGAATAGTGTCAGATCAAACTTGGCTTCTTCCAAATGATCAAGCTCATAATTTTTTAGACGTACGCCTTCCAGTTCAACGTCTTGTTCTTCGATATTTTGCAAGTCAAAAACGGCATCGAATAACGGGAAGCGACCTGGTTCTCTCTTCACATTCAAGCGCTCCACGAGCTCTTCAAATGGATAATCCTGATTCTCGAAAGCACCCAAAGCCGTCTCCTTCACTTCTTCAAGGTAGGACAAGAACGTTTTGTTGCCCGACGGACGATTGCGGAGTGCCAGCGTATTGACAAACATCCCGATAACCGGTTCCAAATCGGAATTCGTTCTTCCTGCCACAGGTGTACCCACGATGAGGTCGTCCTGTCCACTGTACTTGGATAGCAACACCGTATATGCCGCAAACAGTACCATGTACAGCGTGCTTCCATGCTCAACCGCCAATTGCCGCAGCTGCTCAGATAGAGAAGCTTCGACGTCGAAATCCAGGTGCATACCTTCGTAGTCACGGATTGCAGACCGCTCATAGTCCATCGGCAGGTCTCCCGTCGGCAATTCTCCTTCGAAGGTGCTCAGCCAGTATGCTTCCTGCCGCCCGATCCGGTCTCGGTGAGCCGTCGACTGCTGCCAAACCGCATAATCCTTGTATTGAATGCGTAGTGGCGGCAGCTCTTCACCAGCATAGAAGCTCGAGAACTCATTCATCACAATCGCCATGGATACGCCGTCGGACACGATATGATGCATATCGAAAAGGAGTATATGGAGATTCGATTCCAGCTCGATGACCCCGGCGCGAAGCAACGGTGGTTTGCCAAGATCAAAAGGACGAACAAAACTGCGGATAATCTGCTCGATTTGAGGCGCATCCTCTTGATTCGCTTCATAACGCTCGATAGCAAAATCAACATGTGGGTAAATGCGCTGAACCGCTTCTCCCTTCACGATTTCAAAACCGGTGCGCAGCGATTCATGCCGGGATATCAATTTCCGCAAGGCGACTTCCATGCGCTCCAAATCAAACTCACCTTCCAATTGCACCAACTCTGGCATGTTATAAAGCTGATCGGCTCCATCCAGCGTGTGCTGAATGAACAGTCGTTTCTGCGCGGAGGACAGAGGATAGTACGCTCTTTCTTCCGCCTGAGGGATGGCCTCATGCTCCCGCTGTTCCATCCGGGCAATTGCTTCGGCCATCGCAGCAATCGTTGAGTAACGGAATACGTCGCGCAGTGGCAGGTTAACGCGTAGCTCCTTATACACCTTGCCCGCCAGCGTTGTGGCCCGCAGGGAATGGCCACCGATATCGAAGAAGTTGTCGTGAATGCCTATCGCCTTCGAAAGCCCCAGCACCTCCTGCCAGATGGAAGCCAGCTTGGTTTCCAGCTCATTGCGCGGTGTAACATACTCCGTTCCACTTCCGGCTTCTCCTTCCGGCGCTGGCAGTGCCTTCCGGTCGATCTTTCCGTTCGGTGTCAGAGGTAAACGCTCCAGCTCCACGATATACGATGGAATCATGTACCCCGGCAATTCCTGTGCCAGTGCGTTGCGCAGATCACTCACTACAAGTTCAGCTCCGGATTCAGGGCTGTAATACGCACATAGCATTTTCTGCCCCTTGGCGTCATTTCGCACGATTACCGCCGCTTCACGTACGCCTTCCAGACGCAGCATCTGCGACTCGATCTCCCCCGTTTCAATTCGGTAACCCCGAATTTTCGCCTGGTGATCGATCCGGCCAATGAAGTCCACGTTGCCATCGTCCATCCACCGTGCCAAGTCTCCTGTACGATACAACCGCTCACCCTCGGCGAACGGGCTGTCCACGAATTTCTCTTCCGTCAATTCTGGACGATTCAAGTATCCGCGTGCTACCCCAACTCCACCTATGACTAGCTCACCCAGTACCCCAACGGGCACCGGATTCAACTGCGCATCTACGATGTAGAATTTCGCATTCAACCATGCTTTACCGATCGGTACATGGCCTGTCTGCGGCAGTTGCGTGACGGGCTCATCGTAGAAACTGGAGTCGATCGCTGCTTCTGTCACGCCGTAGGCATTAATGATGCGGAACAACGAACCGAATCGGTCCTGCAACGTGCGGTAATCCGCTACACTACAGCTGTCCGAGCTTGTGATAAGCAGTTCCATCTGGCTCAGATCCAGCCCTTGTTCGTACACATATTCCATGAACGGTACAATCAGTGCTGGCGTCGATTCGAAAATGGTTACTTGTTCCTGCTCGATCCAATGGTACAGACGAGCCGGATCAATCCGATCATCCTTCGGTACAATTACCATCGTGCCTCCGTTATACAGTGTGCGGGCGATATCGCCCACGAACACGTCGAAGGAGAAGCTGGCGAGCTGCAACAATCGCACGGGGAACTGATCCAGCTTGTATTCTCGTCTATAACCCGCTGCCGTGTTCACCAGACTGCGGTGCTCAATCATCACGCCTTTGGGTTTCCCCGTCGTTCCCGATGTGTAGATCACATACGCCAGATCTTCTGGACGGGCTTCATGGAAGCTGCTTATGTTGTGATCCACATTTGGATGACTCGCAGCACTCGTATGTCCGGCATCCACAGCACCCGTCGGATTCCCGGAGACCATACCAGACCCCGTCAATGTATTCGCCCGTTCCTCACTGTACGAGTCTTCATCGTCCAGATACAGCACTGTCCCCAGTGCCAGCTCTTCCTCGGCAAGCCAGGCTTCTGCACGCTCCCGCAGTGGCGTTTGTGTCAGCAGCACCTTCGCTCCGCTGTCTTCGAGCATGAAGCGCACGCGGTCTGCCGGATAATCCGGGTCAAGCGGCACATAGGCTCCGCCCGCTTTCCAGACCGCCAGCACAGCGACCAGCAAGTCCACCGAACGCTCGGCGAGAATACCGACGAGGGTTTCCCGGCCGATGCCACTTGCGCGCAGTGTAGCCGCCAAGTGGTTCGCCCGTTCGTTCAGCTCCGCGTATGTCAGCCGGTCGTTTTCGTACACGACAGCCTCTGCTTCCGGTGTGAGTTCCGTCTGTTTCTCGAACAAGCGGTGGAATGCAACTGCTGGAACAGCTTCTTTTTCCGACAGTACCGGGTTAAACACGCCGAGGATTTGTTCTTTTTCCGCTGTCGTCAGCAGGTTCAGCTCGGCAATCTTCGCATCTGGTCGGCTTACGATCGTAACGAGCAACTGCTCGTAATGTTTGGCCAGCCGTTCGATCGTCTCCCTTTTATATAGGGCCTTTGCATACTCGAAGCTGTAATCCAAGCCACCGTTCTCCTCACCTACATCCAAACTAATATCAAACTTCGCCGTATTCATATTGCTCGGGTAAGGCATCAGACGAAGCCCTTCGAGCTCATATTCATCATTTTCCGTATTCTGCATTGTAAACAACGTGTCAAAGAGCGGATTGCGGCTTAAATCACGTGTGACCTGTACCTTGTCTACTAATTCTTCGAACGGGTAGTTTTGATGCTCGAAAGCATGTAGGGTCGTTTCCTTAATATCGTTCAGGTATGACAGGAATGTCTTCTCAGGAGACGGATAAGTGCGAATCGCCAACGTGTTCAAAAAAATCCCGATTAACGGCTGCACATCGCTATGGTTCCTTCCGGCAATCGGCGTACCTACGATCACATCTTCCTGACCTGAGTATTTGTGCAGAAGTACGTTGTACGCTGCAAGTAGCACCATAAACAGTGTTGTGCCTGTGTCTGTAGCCAATTTCTTCAGAGCATCCGTTTTTGAAGCTTCTAAGAAAAACTCCAGCGTCTGACCCTCGTAGCTCTGCACGGCAGGACGCGGATAGTCGGTCGGCATTTCCAGCACGGGTAGCTCACCCTTGAACATATCCAGCCAGTACTCCTCCTGACGTTGAAGCTGTTCCTTCTGCTCCTGTGAATGCTGCCAAACGGTGTAGTCTTTGTACTGAATACGCAAAGGTTCCAATGACTCGCCCCCATACAAGCGAACGAACTCTTCAACAAAGATTTCCATGGAGACACCATCGGAAATAATATGATGCATGTCGTACATCAGAATATGGCGTCTCGGAGCCAGCTCGATCAGACCTACTCTTAGTAGCGGAGGCTTCGCCAAGTTAAACGGACGGACAAAGCGCTGAACAATTTCTTCAGACTCTTGCTCATCTGCCTGATAAAACTCCACCGTAAAATTGACATCTTGATAGACCCGCTGTGATGCTTCGCCATCAACCATTTCAAACCCAGTGCGTAGCATTTCATGCCTTGCTACGAGCATACGGAACACTTCTTCGAACCTTGCCCGATTCAGGTAACCCTCCAGTAACATCGCTTCCGGCATGTTGTAGCTAAGCCCCGCACCTTCCAGCTGATTCAGAATAAAGAGACGTTTTTGAGCAAAGGATTGAGGGTACACCTCTCGTTGATCCGCGACCGGGATTGCAATGAATGTCTTCTCATCCAGCCGGGAAATGGCGGTAGCCATGCTCTCGATGGTGGAATGGCGGAATACTTCTCGTAAGGGCAGATCTACATTCAGCTCTTTATACACCTTGCTGACCAACGTCGTCGCGCGCAGAGAGTGACCCCCGATATCGAAGAAGTTGTCGTGAACGCCTATCACCTTCGAAAGCCCCAGTACTTCCTGCCAGATGGAAGCCAGCTTGGTTTCCATCTCATTGCGCGGTGCAACATACTCTGCTCCACTTCCGGCTTCCCCTTCCGGCGCTGGCAGTGCCTTACGGTCGATCTTTCCGTTCGGTGTCAGAGGTAGACGCTCCAGCTCCACGATATACGATGGAATCATGTACCCCGGCAATTCCTGTGCCAGTGCGTTGCGCAGATCACTCACTACAAGTTCAGCTCCTGGATCTGGGGTGTAATACGCACATAGCGTCTTCTGCCCCTTGGCGTCATTTCGCACGATTACCACCGCTTCACGTACGCCTTCCAGATGCAGCATCTGCGACTCGATCTCTCCCGTTTCAATTCGGTAACCCCGAATTTTCGCCTGGTGATCGATCCGGCCAATGAAGTCCACGTTGCCGTCGTTCATCCACCGTGCCAAGTCTCCCGTACGATACAACCGCTCATCCTCGGCGAACGGGCTGTCCACGAATTTCTCTCCCGTCAATTCTGGACGATTCAAGTATCCACGGGCTACCCCCACTCCACCTATGACTAGCTCACCCAGTACCCCAACGGGCACCGGATTCAACTGCGCATCTACGATGTAGAACTTCGCATTCAACCATGCTTTACCGATCGGCACATGGCCTGTCTGCGGCAGCTGGGTCACCGGCTCATCGTAGAAACTGGAGTCGATTGCTGCTTCTGTCACACCGTAGGCATTGATGATACGGAACAACGAACCGAATCGGTCCTGCAATGTGCGGTACTCCGCTACACTACAGCTGTCCGAGCTTGTGATAAGCAGCTCCATCTGGCTCAGATCCAGCCCTTGTTCGTATACATATTCCATGAACGGTACAATCAGTGCTGGCGTCGATTCGAAGATGGTTACCTGTTCCTGCTCGATCCAGTGGTGCAAACGAGACGGGTCAATCCGATCATCCTTCGGCACAATCACCATCGTGCCTCCGTTATACAGTGTGCGGGCGATATCGCCCACGAACACGTCGAAGGAGAAGCTCGCGAGCTGCAACAATCGCACGGGGAACTGATCCAGTTTGTATTCTCGTCTATAACCCGCCGCGGTGTTGACCAGACTGCGGTGCTCGATCATCACGCCTTTAGGTTTCCCCGTCGTTCCCGACGTGTAGATCACATACGCCAGATCTTCTGGACGGGCTTCATGGAAGCTGCTTATGTTGTGATCCACATTTGGATGACTCGCAGCACTCGTATGTCCGGCATCCACAGCACCCGTCGGATTCC
>NZ_CAOJCM010000006.1 GCF_948329825.1 Paenibacillus sp. JJ-100 | reverse complement strand
TGTGGCCGATCACCCTCTCAGGTCGGCTACGCATCGTCGCCTTGGTGAGCCGTTACCTCACCAACTAGCTAATGCGCCGCAGGCCCATCCTCAAGTGACAGATTGCTCCGTCTTTCCAGTTCCCTTCAGGCGAAGAAAACAAGTATTCGGTATTAGCTACCGTTTCCGGTAGTTGTCCCAAGCTTGAGGGCAGGTTGCCTACGTGTTACTCACCCGTCCGCCGCTAAGTTTGAGAGAAGCAAGCTTCTCTCAAACTCCGCTCGACTTGCATGTATTAGGCATGCCGCCAGCGTTCGTCCTGAGCCAGGATCAAACTCTCCAATAAAGTATTGAAAAGAGCGATTAGCTCATTTTGAATCTGACGAGATTAAAAATCTCATTGTTGATCTTGCAAGCAAGATCAGTACTCACTCGTTGTTCAGTTTTCAAAGATCAAACTTTTACTCGTTACCGAAACCAGTTCGTTTCAGCAACTTTTATATCATACCATTTCCGAACCAACTTTGCAAGTTCTTTTTTCAAGTTTCTTTCGAAGCTTGTATGTCTTCACTTGGCTTACCACACGATTTAAACTGTGTTTTCTTGGCCGGAATTAGAATATACCACGTTTACACCCCACATGTAAAGAACTATTTAGCTAAATTTAATTTCCATTTTCATCCACAATTCTTAAACAAAACAATATGAAGTATAGACTATCTACGCCATCCACTTACCAGTTAATTAATCTTATAGTACAGGCTACTCTCTAGAACTCTACAATTGAAAGAAGACCTTTCAACACAAAAAGTATTGAAGGGTCTTCCACATTCCTATTATATAGAAGAAAACTTTCGCCGGCATGGGTAGTACATCATCTAAATACCTTTTCTAACGCTTAACCTATTTACCTTATTTACGCTCAACCTTGTACCCTTTTTCTTCAAGCAGCTTCACAATCCCGTGGTCTCCCAAATAGTGTGCTGCACCAATTACAATAAAGTACTCTTCACCTTTACCATTTTTCAGATAACCGTCAATCTTGTCAGCCATACCGATATTACGGTCAGTCAACATTGCTTTATTGTACTCTGCATCATCTGAGAAATTGTTTGTAAATTCATGCAACTGTTCATCATTACCCAATTTCCACATCTCGGCCATCTGAATTGCAGATTGATCCAACACATCGAAATTATCAATGGTGGTTCTCAATGTTTTTTCCTGTAACTCCTTTGAAAAGCTATTGAACATTGACAGTTGAGACTCGTAAGATTCTAATTCAATAAGTGGAATTTTCTGCTCTGCAGCTTTTTGGACGAAATACAAATCCACACCAGATCCGGATTTATAGCCAGCTGCTGATACTTTGAGAACTGCCAGCATGTTTTCAACCACCCAAGGCTTGTAAGCATCTAGTGCGTTAGGCTCTAACCCCGATTTCTTCAAAATCTCTCCCAATTTGTCATACGTTTCACTCGATATATGATCCTTCAGCGTTGTTCCGTCCTGATATGTACCTAAGTCCAACACTAACTTTTGCTGTTCTTCGTCTGCCGCTTTACTTACATCTACCTCTACACCGAGATAGTCTGCTTCTGCAAAAGCTTCTTCAAACTCTGGACGGAGTGGATAAAAGCTTTCGTCCGCTAAATGCATAGAACCTACTAAATACACGGTATTGCCGTTATTTTGCACTTCCCACATGAAGCCACGTCCGCCGACTTGAGCGGATTCGGTTGCGCCACCTTTAGATACGAGCAGCACGGTACGTGTAGCTTGATCCCAACGAACTTCATATCCTGCCGCATCACCAACAATACGAATAGGTGCATAGGTTACACCGTTAATGCGAACGAGCTTGCTTTTCAGCGTAATGGTATTGCCGTTCACGATAGCTGTAATGCTGTCATCGGTGGCGCTTGTCAATTCAACATCTAGCGCATCCAGTGTTGTACGAAGTGGAACGAATGTCGTTCCTTTTTCAAGGATTGGTGCACCAGCAGTATATTGAACAGCCTGATTGTCGACCTTAACAGCTGTATCTTGGGGAGCAGCCATTACTGGTACTGCCGATGATAGTAAACCTACCGAAATTGTAAGAGATAAGAGTACGCGTTTCCATTGCTTCATCATGTTATGTATTCTCCTTCGCAGTAAAAAATATTTCAAAGCCTATGGTTGGTACAAAAGTAAAAGTGTCCCTCTTTCATACGAGTGAAGGTGGATAATGTTCCATAATTTATTATATAAAATTGTTCAAAAAAAGGAACCTAGACTTTTGCCTAGGCTTTAGAGGAATCGATTATGCAATTCTTCATGACGGATTGTTTTTTTGATAGGCTTGCATTGCCGTTTGAAACTGTTCTAACGCTTCTTGATATTTGAGTCGGTCTTTGTTATTCGAAGCAAGCTGTTTTCGTAATGTTAGATCATCTTGCATCCGCTGAACCAACTCTTTAATCTGGTCATTGGGATTGGTATTGGCCGGTTTAGGTAAAGCCTCGGTACCCGTCTGCACGGTTAACTTTCCTTTACTGTCCACCTGACCGATCGAGACTTGGCTCAGAGTCAGGTTCAATTTGCGCAATTCTTTTCTGACCCAATCTTCCGTTAACCCAGCGACCTTTAATGTCTCCGGCAAAATATGACCATCCATAATGATCGTCCGGGTTTCTTTTTCGGAAGCAATATTGTAACCCAACAAGTCGGCGGTAAGTGGCTGATATTCCTTTTTCAACAAAACACTGATCTCTCCGCTCTGCTCCATGACAGCAAATTCTACATCTGCCACCCGGAAAACATCTTTTTTACGAAGCTGCTCCAAAAATTCATCAATTGTCAGCCGTTCCTTCTTCAGATTTTCCTGAATTACAGCCCCATTCTCCACAAGTACAGTTGATTTGCCATCGACAATATCACGAATTTTTTTGCTTTTCATCGTTAAATACTCTGCCCCTACCGATACGACAATCCACACAAACACTGCAATAAAACCTAAGTACCAGCTTTTATCGGTGTCCAAAGAGATATACCCCACCAAATTCCCCAAGGTAATACCCGTTATGTATTCAAACAAAGAGAGTTCAGAGATCTGCCTTTTGCCTAAAATTTTGGTGATGAGAAACAACATAGTCACCGCGGAAAACGTTCGTATGATTACCTCCAACCAATCTGGCACGTCGCATGTTCCTTTCCTGTGGAATCCTGTATTCGGATGTGGTCAATCCACTGTGTAAGGTTATGATTACCATGCGTTTCAGGTTGTATGCAAAAACTCGTCTCTTCCAATGTCCCTCCTGCTTTTGTGTACGTGTGTCGTCAAAAAAATGAGACCCATTAGGAGCATCTATCTTTCTCCCCTTTGCATTTACGCCTGTCTCAATTGAAGAAAGAATGATCATTATTTTAATGAAAAAACACCTGGTATCCAGAGCGTTATAGCATCTGGATGTCAGGTGTCCTTTTAATTTGTGATGATTGCTACAGCAAATAGATTACTTCCTCTTCACCGTGTATCCTTTATCCTCCAACAACTTCACGATTCCATTATCACCAAGATAGTGCGCTGCACCAACCACGATGAAATACTCCTCGCCTTTCCCGTTTTTCAGATAACCATCAATCTTGTCAGCCATGCCGTTATTGCGATCAGTGAGCATTGCTTTGTTGTATTCCTCATCATCGGAGAGGCTGTTCGTCAGTTCCAAAAGTTGCTCGTCGTTGCCCGTCTTCCACATTTCGGCCATGTGATTCACGGTATCATCCAACACATCAAAATTGTCCAATGTCGCTTTCAACGTTTTTTCTTGCAGCTCTCTCGAGAAGTTATTGAACATTCCCAATTGAGATTCGTAGGTTTCCAACTCGATAACTGGAAGTTTGCGTTCGATCGCTTTCTGGATGAAATACAGATCTATCCCAGCAGAAGCTTCATAACCCGCCTTCGTGGATTTCAGGCTTGCAAGTGTGGTCTCCACCACCCACGGTTTGAATGTATCCAGCACATCAGGTTCCATCCCGTTTTTCTTCAAAAGTTCTCCCAATTGAGTATACGTCTCGTTAGAGATGTGATCTTTCAACGTTGTACCATCTTGGTACGATCCCAGTTCGAGCACCAGTTTCTGCTGTGCCTCATCCGCTGCTTTGCTGATATCGACCTCAACTCCAAGATAATCTGCCTCAGCAAATGCTTCCTCGAACTCTTTACGCAATGGGTAGAAACTATCATCGGCAATATGCATTGAGCCTACCAGGTACACCGTGTTGCCATTGCTTTCGACTTCCCACATGAAGCCTTGGCCACTCGTTTGTACCGCAGTGTCAGTCCCCTTGGAGACGAGTAGAACTGTACGCGTCTTTGCATCCCAGTTAACTTCGTAACCTGTAGCGTCTCCAACAATACGGATTGGCGCGTACGTTACGCCGTTGATGCGCGTAAGCTTGCTTTTCAGTGTAATTGTATTGCCGTTAACTACGGCTGTAATCGTATCATCTGTAGCTGTTTTCAGTTGCACATCCATTGCATCCAGCGTGGATCGCAGCGGTACAAGCGTTGTTCCTTTATCGTTAATCGGTGCACCGATTGTGTAATCAACCGTTTCCTCATTCACTTTCACTGATGTCTGCTGCGGCGCGGCCATAGCCGGCACTGCAGATGCGAGCAAACCTACGGAGATCGTCAGTGACAAGAGCATGCGTTTCCAGTTTTTCATATTATGTAAGCTCCTTTAAATGTATAGTAGATTAGTTCTATTAGTCCAAACAAAGAACAACCATCCATATTACAGATAATGAATTGGGGAGAGGCCCATCTTTTTGCCTAGCATGATCCCTCTCTCCCCATTTCCGATTCCACTTCAGTTTAAATAAAATTAATTAATTCTCAAAGAATGATTAAATCTTGTACGCCTTCATCGCCTTGAACAGCTCTTTGAAGGTTGGACGTTTACCATACATCAGTACGCCCGTACGATAGATTTTAGCTGCAAGCCAGCCAAAGACGAAGATGGATACGACCAGGATGGCGAGAGACGCTAGAATCTCCCATGTTGGTGCAACACCTGCTCCGATCCGTACCAGAATCGCTGTTGGTGAAGTAAACGGAACGAAACTTGCAATTTTCAGCAATAAAATATTGGGTGTAGAGATGCTGAAGATTGCGATATAGAAGGATACCAGCGACAGCATCGTGATTGGCAGAACGGCCTGCCCTAGCTCTTCTGTACGACTGACCATAGAACCAATTGCTGCGAACAACACTGCGTACAGGAAGTAACCCAGAACGTAGAAGATCAGTCCATACACAATAACCGCAATATTGATGTCATTCACACTTAAATTGAAATCACTTAGTACCGCGCGATTGTGTGGTAATAGAATATTCCCCGCAATAACCGCTCCGAAGATTCCGATCTGCAGCATGCCGACCATGAAAATACCGATGATTTTACCAAACATCTGACTGAGTGGAGATACACTCGTGATCAGAATTTCCATAACACGCGAGCTTTTCTCAGCTGTAATCTCGGAGGCAATCATATTCCCTGTCATCATCGTGGATGTGAACAGAAGAATGATCAGCAGGTATACCACGATATAGTTAATCGGACTCATCGATTCTTCTGCACCCGCTCCAGCCTCTTCTTTATCCGTGCTGAGGCTTTGTTCAGTCAGCTTAACAGGTGTTGTAATTAACGCCTTTTGTTCCTCGGTCAATACATCCTTGACGACCATATCCAGCTTCACACTTTGCAGCGCCGTCTCGATGGACGTAACGATCTGAGGTGAAATGTCATCTGTAGAATATAAAACGGATTGCGGGAATTGTTGCCCTGCAACAGATTCAAGTTTGAGATAGCCATCGATCAGCCCAGCCTTCGCATCTGCTTTCAATGCGTTCTCATCTTTATCTCCACTCACGATGAATCGATATGCCTGATTACCCTGCGCAGTGGAGAAGTCCTCCAGTTTCTGTGCTACATCCTGCTGTTCAGTTGTCAGAAGACCAATATTCACAGGGTTATTACCTGTAGCACCACCATTGGTGTCGCCGTTATACAAGGAAATGAAATATGGAATATTGAGTCCAATCGTAATTAAAAGTGCCAGTACAATTGTAGTAACCATGAATGATTTGGTCTTTACTTTGTTTTTGAACGTAAATCCTGTAATAGTGCCCATCTTATTCATTCGACTCACCTACCTCACGGATAAAGATTTGGTTAAGCGTTGGTTCTTTAATCTCAAAATGTTCAACAGTGGTTTGCGCCATCGCTGTTTTCAGAATTTCCTGCGCTACCTCAGCCCCACTGACATGGATCTGATATCCACGCTCGTTCTGCTCTACCCGATTCACACCAGGCAGCTGATCAAGCCCTTCCACTCTTCCAAGGGTGTTAAGATACACCTGTTCCCGTGGATAACGGCTCTTGATCTCTTTGATCTCGCCTTGGACTACCGTGTTAGAGCGATGAAGTATGGTGATCTGACGACACAGCTCCTCGACATGCTCCATCCGGTGTGTGGAGAACAAAATTGCCGTACCTTCGTCGCGCAGCTCCTTCACTGTAGATTTGAGGAGTTCGACGTTAACCGGGTCCAATCCACTAAACGCTTCATCCAGAATCAAAATTTGTGGTCTATGCACTACTGCGGCAATAAAGCCCATCTTCTGTTGATTCCCTTTGGATAATTCCTCAATTTTTTTGTCGTAATACTCCGGTACCTCGAACCGCTTCAACCAGTATTTCAGACTCTCATCTGCATCTTTGGCATTCATTCCACGAAGGCGTGCCAGGTAATTAATCTGCTCACTAACCTTCACCTTCGGATACAATCCTCGCTCTTCTGGCAGATACCCCATAATCTGTTGCAGTTCCTTGTTATAGGGTTTGCCATTGTACAAGATGTTGCCCCCATCCGGGTGAATCAGCCCGAGCACCATACGCATTGTGGTTGTTTTACCGGCACCATTGGCCCCCAGCAACCCGTAGATCTCGCCCTCTTTTACATTAAGTGTTACTCCATTAACAGCTGTTTTGTCTGCGTACTGTTTGACGACTTGCTTTAATTCCAATCGGTTCATTCAGAATCGTCTCCCTTCGGTTTATCTCCACTGTACGGGTGCATACCCGGCGATCCAATACTCCAACACTTCTCCCAGTTCCAGATTGCGAATCTGGAGCACCCGATGATTGGACAGCTCCAACCTCTCCAGTGCCTCGCTCACTCGTGTCGTAATGACACGGGTCAATCCATTCTTTTCCTGAAAAGATTCCACCACCCCAGGGATACTCTCAGGTTTTAAATCCCCTTCATACCAGATTTCCTTCCACTGTTCGAGCACAAGGTCTTTCTCCGCCATCCCTAGAACTTGCCCGCGATGCATTAGCACGATGTAATCCGCCAGTCTTTTAACTTCATCGGCAATATGCGTAGCAATCAGAATGGTGGTGTCTCCCCCTTGCATATAATTGCGAAACTGTTCAACCATCACTTTCCAGGCAAAAGGGTCCAGACCGGATGAGGGTTCATCCAGAAGAAGAAGTTTGGGCCTTGCTGCAAGTGCAGCGGCAATCTCGAACTTTCGCCGTTCCCCTTTGGACATCTTGGTCAGCTTCACATCACTTGGCACATCCATGTCCTCCATAAGCTGCTTGAACATATCCATATCCCATCTCGGATACCATTGTGCTCGGAAAACTGCTGCTTCCTGTGAAGTCATCTTATTCTCTTCAAGTCCAGTGTTGTCAGCCACAAAACCAATCTGCTGTCTCAGTTCAATTGGAAGTGGCCCAGTATGCTCCTGTCCAAACCATATGATCTGTCCGCTATCCGGCAGTACAATTTGTTGCAGCATATTAAGAAGTGTACTTTTGCCTGAGCCGTTATGACCTAGAATCGCCACAACATATCCTTCGGGAATCGTCAGGTCGATCGGCCCAATCACTCTACGTTTACGCATCTTGGACACACCATTGAATTGAACAGCTATGGGTTCCACCATACTTCCCCCTCCTTACTTCGAGTAATTCATGCTCAAGACTTTCCGGAACAAGGCTTCCATCTCCTCTTCTGTACACCCCACAGCTTTACCAGACTGCACAGCCGCTTGCATCGCTTCTTCCGCAGCCTTCAGCCGATAATTCTCTCGCTCTCCTACCTCAACCTTGGCCACAAAGGTTCCTGTCCCCTGCTTCGTACGCAGCAGACCTTCATTCTCCAGATCCTGATAAACCCGTCTAACCGTAATTACACTGCAGTTCAATGCTCCGGCAAACTCACGAATGGATGGCAAATGTGTTCCCTCCCCCAATTGACCCGTTATAATTAACGACCTTAACTGATTCTCAATCTGGTGATACAAAGGTTCAGCGCTATTCTCATTTATTTGAATGGGTATCTTCACATCTTGCACCTCGCCCTCCGGTACACTCCACTTTCTTACTTCATATTTGCCGGTCCAATGTTGTATATTTTTATATCTTGATCAAGTCCACTATCAACTCAAATCCCGGTGAACTAGCTTTTTCAAGGTGAGACGACTACACAGCCATATACTTAACATTCCACATATGATCGAAACCCACATGATGGGAGATAACAAACCATCGGATTTACTCGCATCAATCAAGATCATCAGACCGTAACTATCGGTCATACGAATAAGTAGAGCAGCCCCAATCATAATAGGTATGAACAAAATACTGATAATCATATACTTCTTACCACTATTCAAAAACTCACCGAGGATGTAGAACCCTGTAATCAAAAGCCCGAATCCTGTGCAGGTCAGAGCAAAAGCCAGATATTGATCCCATTGGAATCCTTCATATTGCAGTCTAATTAAATATAATGACGCGTAATAAAAGAGACCATTGTATGTAAATGCAATTAGGGATTGCTGAATTCTCGACCACATGACAGTTTCATTCGAAATGGGGAGTCTACGATAGTAAGCCAGCATCTGCGTGTAACTATCCTCATAGATAAAACGGAAGTTACGTCTGCAGAACATGTATCCTTGCAAAGGAATCATAATCATAAAAAAACTATCGATTACCGGATAAATCGAACTGCTCTTCTCTTGACTCAGTAACATTATTCCGCTCATACTTCCCGTGTAGATCATAAACATCGCAGACCATAACCACTGAAGCTTATCCTTACTAAACTCGTTACGGGTCAGCCACCATGCTTGCTTCCATGCATCCATATCTATGCCTGCCTTTCGACTGTCTTTCTTGATCAGGTCTACTGTGCTCTTACTTCCTCACTGTGCATACTGTGTATATCAATATACACAGTATACAAACCTGTTATATATTCCGTCAACCCTTTTTTCCTGAATCAGGAAGGATTTATGGAAAAAACATCCTCCCCACGATAGAATATATACAGCCAGTTTTATCGAAAGGAATGATTCCTATGGGATGGTTGATTGAACCCTTACTTATTTTTATATTTATTTTAGTCGTGATCTGGCTCATCGTTCGGAGCGAACCTAATCGGGAAAACAACCGACGGAAGGACCGACGTTCCAGGCAGTACGGTCACCAGTCTGACTCCAGCTTCACTTCCTCTTCTTCTCCAATGAGCTCTGACTTACCCACAGATGCTCATGCCAGGCGAGATCATGCCCACCAGACTCACCATGATCACAGACTTCATGACAACCACTCTTCTTGGAGATCTGACCATCATTCGGGTAGTGATCACGGAAGCAGTGACAGCGGGGGCGATAGTGGCGGAGGGGGCCATAGTGGTGGCGGTGGCGGGGATTAATATGATCTGTCCGAATAAAAAAAGAGCTGTACCCGCACTGTGACAAAATCACAGAGGGTTCAGCTCTTTCTCTTTTTCCGGTCACCTGATTACAGAAGAGACCTCATCTTTACACGAGTTCGTAGCCTGCTGGCAGTCTGCGGTTTCTACGGATGGCACGAATTTCAGCCAGTGTGAGACGCTGATTGGTGGAGATCAACGATTCTACATCATTGCCACGGATCAAATCATCCAAGTCTCTCAGATTGGTGTTCCCACGAAAGACACGGAAGCCACCCTGAAAGTTTGGCCGTGTGAACACTACGAGCGTTGCATTACGACTTGTTGAGAAGAAGCGCAGACTCTCAACCCCACCTAAAATGTTGTCCAAGTTGCGAAGCCCTGTGTTGCCACGGAAAATACGACTTCTTCCTCTGAAGTTCTCATCCGAATACACGGTAAGACGAGGTTGCGTTTGACTAACGTTGACTGTTTTTTTCATTTGTTTCCCTCCTCTCAAACTCATTCTATGAATGAATAGGAGAGGTGGTATGGACCAATCGTCTGCGAGATTCGTCCATTTTCATATTTTTATAAGAATTTAACATGATCTAGCTTACATCCATTGATTCATTCGGAAAATATGACGCAATCGTTATACCTTCTTTAAGTGCCGAGTATAACTTCCCATACCGGGCTTGTATGTCCCCCAGGATAGAGCAGATACAGCAATACATATACCACTGTGCCGGTTAGTGCGGAACCGAACCAGATAACTGAGGTGAACTTTCCCCAGCGGCGATGGGTTCTAAATTTCTTCTTGAAGCCGAGCACCAAAGTTGAGATACCAAATACGGCAGCCACGGTAGCCAGGATGATATGGAAAATCAGAAAAATTCGATAGAATATTTCCATATCGGGATCACCACCCCAAGCTGTGTTGCCTATGAACACGGTGCGCGACATGTAAATCACAAAGAAAATTAGAGCCGCGATGGCCCCCGCTACCATTGCAGACTGGTGCGCCTCACGTTTCCCCCGAATAATCAGGACCCAGCCAATCGCTACAAGGATCGCACTAAGCACAATGAAAGAAGTACTGATCGTAGGCAGCCAAAAATACATATCCATCGTGTGTTCCTCCTTTTGTCATCACATTTCGCTCATGATTTGGCAACTGGATTGAGGGGTCCCTGCTCATTGCCACCACCAGGAATGGGATCATCATCCTCTTCCCGTCTCTCTTTTCGATACCACTGCGAAAATACGTATGCCAGCATCGAAACAAATATGCCCTCCTGTATGAACTTCATAAGAATACCGCCTACCTGCTGATCTTCCTTGGTGGAAGAGAGAAAGTTAAAGAACGTTGGCCCCCCGAATGAACGAAGGATTGTCGAAGAGTCACCCGATACGCAATACCTCATCGCTTCAGCCCATACTGCCGGGTTGCTATAAGTCTGATACAGTGGTTCGGAAGCAAAAATAATCAATCCACAAGCTGGTGTTAATAGCACCATATTCAAAAAGATAAAACCAATCTTCGACAAGCCTGACGCTTGTCTGCCCTCAGGCAATGGATTCAGCAATGTCCACCACATTAGCATCGATGTGATAAAGAGCACGATATAATACAACCGGTGGACGGTAAAATTCAGCATGACGTAATCATGCACAACGGGCAGATGATACAAGGAAAACAGTCCGTTGAACAGAACCGCTGCCACAATCGGATGCGCCAGGAAGGAAAACTGGCGAGTAGGCAGCCAGCGTAAGATGCTGCGCCATACCCAAGCGGGCAACCCCTTCATCATCAAAGGCGGGGCCACAAGATAGGATAAAGCCATACTGATCATGTGGAAGCTGAACATGACGTGACCGAGCAGATTAAACGGGCCTGCTTGTGCTAGATACAGCACGGCCAGACCTGCAAGAAACATCACCTTCTGTCCCGTTGTCGCTGGTTCTGCGCCCTTTACCTTCTCGCTGAATGGTCCTACCAAGACCAAATAAGCTGCCGCAATGATCAAACACAGCGCAAGAGTAAGCGGACTCCACAAGTCCTCAAAACTGAAATATTGCAACCCGAGCATACGGGAAACCTCCCCGTGACCTGTTTTAGTGAACATTTTGATAATCTCGTCCCATTTACTCACATAAAAAGGGGAAAAGACGACGACAATTCGCCGCCGCCATCTCTCTTACCACCAGACCCAGAAAAGAGCCATAATAATACATGTAAAGGCTACAAAAAATCCAAAAGCCATAAATAGAATAGGCATCAAGTGGCCTTTGTCTTTTAGGTGCATCCAGTAACCAAGCTGTACAAACACCTGTAGAATGGCCATCACAACCATAAGAATAATGGTGAAGGTCGTGTTAACCCCTCCTGCAGAGGCTGCTGCAAATGCAATCAACGTGAGAATAATGGAGAAAACAAACACGACGATATGCTTTTGCGGTCCTTCTACACGATGACGGTGCTTCACCGGCTGTTGATCACTTTGATCTTGAGCGGACATGTGTT
Organism: Paenibacillus sp. JJ-100; assembly: GCF_948329825.1. Lineage (GTDB taxonomy): Bacteria > Bacillota > Bacilli > Paenibacillales > Paenibacillaceae > Paenibacillus. The sequence continues at coordinate 252,839 of NZ_CAOJCM010000006.1, read as the reverse complement.
ATCCCACCTTTCCGAGCAGGTACACGACCGTAAAGATGAATACCCACACAACGTCAATGAAGTGCCAGTACATAGCAGAAACATAGACTTTTGGAGCGGTTACGACCGTTAATCCTTTTCTGAACAGCTGCCCGATAATGATTCCGATCCACACAATACCGAATGCTACGTGGGCTCCGTGGAACCCAACCAATGTGTAAAACGCAGAGCTGAAAGCACTCGTGGTCATGCCGAACTCTTTATGTTTGACATACTCATAGAATTCGTAAATCTCCAGACCCAGGAATCCCAGACCCAGAACCACCGTAATGATGAGCCATAAGGCGAGTGCATCCCGCTTTCCTCTATGCATTGCTTGGATTGCGAACACACTCGTTAAGCTGCTGACCAAAAGGATAAACGTTGCTGCTGCCACAAGGGGCAAATGGAATAATTCGTTCGCGGTAGGTCCGTCATTTGTTTGTCCCCGAAGTGCCAGGAAGGTGGCGAAAAGCGTACCGAACAGCACGGTCTCTCCGCCAAGGAACAACCAGAAGCCAATTAGCTTGTTGCGTCCCTCCAGCGTTGCCTTCTCCGGTTCATGCGGCAATTTGCCGTTTACCGGCTCGGCATGTGAGGTTGTCATGTTCTCGCCCCCTTCTCGTCCTGATCCTCCGGTTCAATGTGCCACCCATGATCATCGTATAATGAGCGCAGAGCCATCGCACCAAACGTAATCACCAGACCGATAATAACCACAATATAATTATTGAAAATGAAATTCATAAATTCCAATTGGAAGGTGTCCTTACTAAACATAAACCCTAAACCAGCGATAAAAATACCCACGGACATAACAAACGGCAACGGTGTAGCAGATGGCATGTGAATGGAGCCTACCGGTTCTGCCGGAGTCATCTCCTTGTTGCCTGCCATCTTCTCTTTCCAATAAGCATCAATACCTCGTACCAACGGCGTTTGTTTGAAGTTGTACTCCGGTGGAGGTGATGGAATCGACCACTCCAATGTACGGCCATCTTCCCACGGATCATTTGGTGCACCAATTGGTTTCTTCGTCGTAATTACAATGTTGATCAGGAAGATAATTACGCCGACGCCCATCAGGAACGCGCCGATGGAGCTAACCAGGTTAAGCAGATCAAAATCCTGATTCGGCAAGTATGTAACGATCCGGCGCTGCATCCCCATCAGACCGAGGAAATGCTGTACGAAGAAGGTCAACTGGAACCCGATCATGAATGTCCAGAACGTCCACTTTCCAAGCGTTTCACTCAGAATCCGGCCAAACATCTTCGGCCACCAGTAATGAAGACCTGCGAATAATCCGAGCACTAGTCCACCTACGATAACATAGTGAAAGTGAGCTACGACAAAGTATGTGTCATGGAACTGGAAGTCTGCTGGAGCAGAAGCTAGCATAACCCCTGTAACTCCACCCATAACGAAGGTAGGAACAAATCCGACAGCAAAGAGGTTTGCTGCTGTGAAGCGTATTTGTCCACCCCACATCGTAAAGAGCCAGTTAAAGATTTTGATCCCTGTCGGCACGGCAATCAGCATTGTTGAGATTGAGAATAACGCATTAGCCACGTTACCCAGACCCGTTGTGAACATGTGATGCGCCCAGACCATAAAGCCCAGGAAGGCAATCAAAATCGTAGCAAACACCATGGAACTGTAACCAAACAACCGTTTACGTGCGAAAGTCGGAATAACCTCCGAGATAATACCGAATGCCGGCAAAATCAGAATGTAAACTTCCGGGTGTCCGAAAATCCAGAAGATATGCTGCCAGAGCACGGGGTTACCGCCGCCTGCAACATCGAAGAAATTCGCACCAAGAATCCGGTCAAACGTCAATAATACAAGGCCTACCGTAATGGCAGGAAAAGCGAACAGGATAATGGCTGACGTAATAAACGTGGTCCAGGTAAACATCGGCATCCGCATGTAGGACATGCCAGGCGCACGCATTGTGATAATTGTTGCCAGGAAGTTAATCCCCCCGATGAGTGTACCTAGACCGGCAATCTGTAGGCCTATCGTATAGAAGTCTACGCCGTGTGTTCCGCTATACTCCGAACCGGAGAGAGGTGTATATGCCGTCCATCCTGCATCAGGCGCACCTCCCATAACCCAGCTCAGATTGAGCAACAAACCACCAAACAAAAACGTCCAGAAACCTAAAGCATTAACAAAAGGGAACGCTACGTCACGTGCCCCGATCTGCAAAGGAACGACCGCATTCATAACGGCAAAAATAATCGGCATGACGCCAAGGAAGATCATTGTGGTTCCGTGCATGGTAATCAATTCATTAAACACCTGTGCAGATACAAAATCGTTCATCGGCTTCAATAGTTGAATCCGGATCAAAATAGCTTCAATCCCACCAATACCGAAGAAAAGTCCGCCCGCAATCAAGTAAAGAATGGCGATTTTTTTGTGATCGACGGTGGTGATCCAGTCCATCAAGCCCTTGTACCGCTTGACGCTATGCGCATGAGCCAAGGTTGTGTACCCCCTTCTTCATCCTTGCTGTACTATTCGTAGTCCAATTTGTAATTGGCCAAATATTCGGCTATTCCGTCGATTTCTTCATCCGTCAGTCCCAGACTCTTCGGACTTGGCATCGTATTGCCTTCTTTTACGGATTGTGGGTCATGAAGCCATTCTTTCATGTTATCAAGTACCGGTTTACCTTCTTCCTGACCTTCACGCTGATTCAGCAAAATTCCGGCAACAGATTCCTTTCCACCTATGCCTGTAAGGTTCGGTGCAACAGGTCCACCTTGATCACCCACAGCGTGACAAGAAAGGCAGTTCGTTTTGAATTTCTCGGCGAGCTGCGCATCTTCAGGCAGGACAGCCGGTGCTTTCATTGCATTAACCCAACGGTCAAACGACTCCTGGCTAACGGCCTTAACTTTGAATTCCATGAATGCATGTGATCTGCCGCATAATTCAGCACATTTACCGCGGTAAACGCCTTCATTCGGAGCAGAGAAGCTAAATTTATTCAGTGTTCCATCCGGGTTTGTGTCCATTTTGCCCGCAAGTGACGGCACCCAGAAGGAATGAAGCACGTCAGCGGTTTTCAATTCGAATGCAATTTTCTTTCCGGTCGGGATGATGAGGTCTTGAGCGGTGGTTATGTCATACTGAGGATAAGTGAATTCCCACCAATACTGATGTGAGGTTACCTGGACCTTAACTGCGTTTTTGTCGTTGGACAGATCTTCACCTTGAGCGAAAATCGTCTGTACGGTCGGCACAGCCAAAATAATGACCAGCAATAGAGGAATGGCTGTCCATATTACTTCCAGCTTAAAATTGCCTTCAACTTGTTCGGGTACTTCATTCTGTCCGGCTCGTCTGCGAAACTTGATCAGGACATAGGTGGCAATCGCAAATACAATGATGAGCACCACGATCATAATCGTGATAGACAGCTTCATCAGATCTAATTGGCCTTGTGCCACAGGACCCTGAGGTTTCATTACTGACAAGTCTTCCCGCCCGCATGCGGATAGCAGCAAAGAGAACACCGCCAGCAAGGGGAGAATTCGCTTTGTAACCTGCCACTGTTTCATCATTGATCTACCCCACTTTTTTTACATTTTCGTAGATTACGTTGTCGTCTGTACAAATGTTCATACCTTGTACCATTCTGTACCATAAACATAATCCTCTCCTACATATAGATGAGTTACAAAATAACGCTCCCAGTATTCCCGTGATTTCCTGTACAGGGCATGTTTGCGCATTCTTCCAATTCATTCTATACGCTTCAATCACTTATTAAATATAAGTTGAGGGTATGATTTTGTCAATCTTTGGACACATGTTCACAAATTGTTCACTTTATGTAAAAAACCGCTCTATAGCTTGATTTGCAAACGATTTCACTTAATAATATTACGATTAGGTCCTGAAAAAAATTGCCAATTTTCGGTGATATCACTGGATATACTGACGATTTTTATCACATTGAAAACATGCAGTATTATGCAAAAAATTGATAAAGTTTTTTTGGGCGTCATCTTCCATATCACCTCAATGAATAACTCACATGCTCCACACTGCCTCATTCAAGCTCAAAAGCGCATGGAGCATCCAATCGATAGAAGTGATCAACTAATACAACTCCACTCCCTCACCTGCATATTCGGCCAGTTGTTTTTCACTCATTTCATCTTATGTGCCGCCTGTGAGGATCAGAGGACCCTCATTAGTTATAGCTACCGTGTGCTCATACTGAACTCCCCAACTACCATCGAGCGTTCTCACCGTCCAGCCATCCTCATCCCATACCACTGCTCCGGAACTACCTTTCGTAAAGATCGGTTCAATCGTAATAACCATTCCCTCCGTAAGCAACATTCCCGTTCTGCGTTTGCCATAAGGCAGTACGTTGGGCGGCTCATGAATATACTGACCAATCCCATGACCAATAAGGGGCTTCACGATTCCGTACCGGTATAACCTTGCTGTTCGTTCGATGGCATTCCCAATGTCTCCGAGTGTATTCCCCGGAATAGCCTGTGCTATTGCTCTATACAGCGCCTTCTCCGTTCGCTTCATGAGCTTGCGTATGGATCTGCCCGGCTCATCTATGGCATATGTCCAGGCTGAATCAGCAAGCCAGCCGTCTTTATTCACCACCATATCGATAGTCACCACATCTCCGCTTGCCAGCGCCTCATGATTCGGAAATCCGTGACAGATCACTTCATTAACTGAGGCACATGTCGCATACGGATATCCTTTGTATCCTTTTTGCTCCGGTGTGGCTCCGTGTTCCGCGAGAAATTCTTCTACCCGCTCATTAATCTCTGCTGTTGTGATTCCGGGCACCATCCACTGCTTAATATGTTGGTGACAGCTGTACAGAATTCGTCCCGCTTCCCGCATGTAGCCGATCTCTTCTTTGGTTTTCAAAATGGGATCCACATGCCTTCATCCTTCCTGCTGTAAGTGTACTTCCATATATATGCAAGAAGTGTAGAACAAAGCCCCAAAGTGGCATGAATGTTTAAAGAATGTGTGGACCCACCGTGAATTCTCTGCGTATACGCAAAAAAAACCGTCTGCCCGAGCTTAAGCCCGAGAGACGGTTATATTCATATTGAAACAGTATTAATCAGAGTTGGTGTTGTTTCAGGACACGGAAGAATCCATTTTGACAAGCTCATGCTCAACTACAGAAGTCAATTCTTCCTCATATCCTCCTGTAATCCGGTATTTTCTTACATACTCCTTCACGAATTTTTTTGGATCTTTAGGACGGAAAATCCGAGTCATTTCCCTCAAACTTTCTTTGACCTCATTGTGACCTTTCGTTGCCATTGTAATTCCCTCCCAAAACGTTGAAAGTGAATGCTCCGTTTAGAGAACGCCGAATAAGTCTTAAATGCCATTCATGAAGTGTGTGCGCGGCTTAAAGCAAGCTTTAGGTCGGGAACCTCGCGGAATAGCAAGTACCTGACACTATAAATACCCGATATGATTCAAGTTGAATCATAATCTTATTGTATCATATTCGGAACTCCGTTACGACTTGACGATTTTTCTTAATATATATAACGGTTTTATCACCCAAAAAGTTTAATTCCGAATCATATTTTATAACAGGCGTATTCTATACGGATTAATCTAACCAGCATAACACGCCTGTATTCGGGGAATATTATCACGGATAACCTATATAGTAAAATTACTGAAATCCCAAAGGAGGCACTGTTTTATGGACCGTAAAGAACAGGATATGCTGCCCCTTTCGCATGAAGAGGTGGAAGTAGACGGAGTCTACATCAACGAAGCTGGACGCGAGGAACATTTGCACCGGGGTCAACATTTCCCCGCTGATCCCGTTCTCGGCAAGTCAGAATGGAAATTAATTGAGTACACTTACGATAATCATCACGAAGGACGTACCGATGAACGTTTGGTGCCCAAAGAAAACGACACCGACAAAAATGGAAAAATCGATAGTCCACGTAGACAGTTCCAGGGTGGGTAAACATTGCAGTTAAGGATAATTAATCAGTAAAAAACAGGGGCAGAATGTTCCATAACAGGCTGCTTTTGCCCTTGTTTTCTCATCTCATGTAATCCCTCTAATTTCGCTAGCTAGGTTCCCCTCATATCACTTAACAGGATTTTCTGGGAGGTCTGCTCTAAACGACGAAACTCTTCCATAATTCTTCGTTCCTTGGCAGCATCAGGTCGATATGCAGATATCATGACCCAGTGTTCCTTTATCAAATCCAATCGGTACATTAATGTCGCAGCAATCGAGATATACAAAGCGCCTTCCTGAGCATTCATCACAAGTTCACTGTTGCCCAGGGTGAACGATTTCCCTTGCGGGTTACCGAACGACTTCACACCCGGGTCTTGCATGACTTTGCCACTCTTCTCCATGTTTCCTTCTTCCGATGACCTGTTAAGTTTGACGCTATTACGATATTAAGGATGAAATTAAAGCATTTGATGTGCATACAACCGAAATGATGAAATCTTATAAGGGTATTCCATGGGTTAACCGGTTGATTGATGGTTCATTCGGCATTGGGTGGGGGGGTCTATTTAATGAGCCGCTGCCATCCATATTAGAGAACGAAAATGGCCACACTACGGGCGGCTAGCTCGTAGTGTGGCTTTGTTGGTTGTATTGTATGATTTTGTCGTTGGGGTTGTAAACTATAACTTTCCGCCCACTTCTTCGAACCAATCATCAAATATATGACTAGATAATTTTTCAGGATCATTTGTATATTTTATCTCGTAACTGTACTGAGCATCTAATTTGTTCTTAGATACATCATAAGTCAATTTCATCTCTGTAGGCATTTCCCTATTATTTTTTTGGCATAAATCACTAATTTCACGGAGATTTTTATTTAAAATGTTAAGTAAAGTAACTTGTCTTTCTTTCGAAATATTATAAACAGGTCTTGAATTACTGTCAGTGTCTGATACTGCATCATTAACCTTATGTTTTTTAACAAAAAAATTGTTAATTTGATAAAATACATCTGTACTAAATTGTCCAAATTCATTAGAACCGTATATATATATCATATCTGCCTTATTACTCACATACTCAAGACAAATTGACACCATATCTGCTTGTAGTTCTGAAAAATAATCTTCAAATACCTTTGTCATAATCCAATCTCCTTTTAATTTATTAAATCGAAAACTTTTAGCTCACCATCTATTGTGTAGGTTACATTAAAGCTAGCCGGTCGAAGCGAATCCTCATCATATTTTATTTTTACGTCAACAGTAACATGTTTCGGCGGTTTGGCCTTTAAAGCCCTTGCCCATTCATTTTCTATTTTCTTATACGTACTTAGGTTCACCTTACTTGACTGAGATACAAGGTTGTCAATCTCTGGCGAGCCGCCAAATCTATCTCCCGCCAAATGACCTGCGTGGTCACCTGACTCCTTCCCTGGCGTATTTGCGTCATGTGGTAAACGTTCATCTCTTGCCGTTAATTTTAAATCATCCGTACTAAAGTTTTCAATTCTACCCAGATGATCTGTTTCATAATCGTATTTGTGCTCACCAGCTTTATACTTCACATTCGGTTTTAGTTTCCCTGCCTCATCAAATGGATTATCGACAAAAGTCTTATTGGGAACTTTACCCATCCCCTCAGTTTTCCCCTCACTAACCTTAGTTCCATTTTTTGATGATGGAACTTCTTTTGGGTTAGAGGCATCCTTCGGCTTCGATGGCGTAACTTTTGAAGACGTCGTAGGTGACCCTTTAGAAACGGTCCCTTTCGATGACACACTACTCTCTTTCGAATCCACATGAGAGGTGTGCGGCGATCCCTTGGAACTGTTAGAATCACTGCCTTTCCCGTGATTCCCACCTGTCTTCGAGAACATATAACTGTCATTCTTCACAATCACCGGTACGGTACGGCCGTCTATCGTCTGCATTCGCTCCACTCGCCATGGGACTCTGGCTGCTGCACCTGAGGTCATGTTGCCCAAGGCTTGGCTGATTCGCTCTCCCAGCTTCGTCAGGGATGGCGGCATTAAGGCCGCATTCGTCTTGAGCTTGCCATCCTTCATCACACCGCCTGGAGCGCCGTCTGGCCCATCTCCATGACCATGTGGGACACCACCCTTGGCTCCATCTCCATCTGCATGGCCAGACTTGTTGCCACCACTCCTAACCATCTTGACACCATTTTTGGCAAAGGATACACCACCAACTACGGACGTTGCTGTATCCACGATTCGCATCGTCGCAGCCACATCGTTTAGCCCAGCTTCGTAGCTCTCCTCTTCCGTCATCGTCAGCATGGTGAGGTAGTCTTCACCTTTCAGGTCCTTGAACGGTTTGACATAATCATCGCCTACACTGGATACATCTTGCCAGATCTCTTCTCCTGATTTCTTCCCCGTGACCAGGTCTCCTGTGTAATCAATGGCGTTGTTCACGCCCTGAATTGTTCCTTGGACCGTAGCATTCCGCTCCGTTAATGACCCTACTTGCTCCCCTTTGACCCAGCTGTATAGATCTGTAGCTGCGCCATCCCCGATCACTCCTGTAAATGCCAAATTGGCTACATCACCTACCATACTGAGTAGGCTTTTACCCTCTTCAATCACCCCGTCCAGCTGTCCCTTTTCACGCGCATCCCAGTTTCGTTTCAGCCGCGCTTTCTTCAGGGCACTCTCGCCCATACTGGCCAGACTCTGATCGAATGCAGACTGAATCATGTCAAAGGAACGATGGATCTCGGCTTCCAGAAGGATATGCTCACTCTTGCCGTTGACCTCTTCCACGAGTTCCACGTGGCCCGCCATGGTCTGGATATACAGGCCTTCTGTACCCTCAAGACTCACGCTGGCTCCACTGATATTCAAGTCTCCCATGGATTGGATCTGGACGTGAGTTGTACTATTCAATGTAACCCCGTTACTCGCAGCCATCGAGATATACAAGGCGCCTTCCTGGGCATTCATCACAAGTTCACTGTCGCCCAGAGTGAACGATTTACCTTGCGGGTTACCGAACGACTTCACACCCGGGTCTTGCATGACTTTGCCACTCTTCTCCACATGTCCCGCTTCCGTTGGTTCCTGACGAACCGACTGCATCACCATCGCTTCGTCTTCTTCTGCACTTGGAAAATACAGCTTCTTCGCGACGGATTCAGGTGCAAAAAAAGGTCAATCATGGTGCTATCTGACCATAATGGACCTACTTAATTCAACGCATTAGCGTTATTTAAGTATGTAATTAAAGCATTTTGATGTGCGTACAACCGAAATGAAGAGTTTTCAGACACAACCTAGTCAAAATAAGAATTAAAAAAGGTCGATCGTGGTTATATCTAACCATAATCGACCTTTAGAACGTAGCGATACAACTCTAATAAGATCATCTTCCATCCAATCCCATAGATATCTCCAGATAAATTATGAAAAAACTCAAGTTAAACCATCAACATAATTTAAATACGAATCACTAATATCTATTGATTCATCTTTTGAATACCTTTCCACCCACTCACCAAGCAGGAAAGTAAACCCTCCAGTCTCGAGATATACCCCTTTATCTATTCTTAATGAACCACCTCTTTCTAGAAATCTAATGATAGGTTCATAAATATCTTGAAATTTTATAGCAGTTGTAACTCCCCTCTCTAACAAATAAGCTAGTTCTATATAACGTAAACATATTATCCTGGTAATAGGGTTTGAAGGAATGTCTTGTTCCGGAAATAACTGTTCACTTAATTCCTCAAGATCAAGATCAATATTTATTCCCAATACCTTAATAGGACTAAAGAATAAACTTGAACTAGTGGAAGAGCTATATGTTAGAAATTCCGATGCTCTCCTCAGAAATTCCGATACCAATAAATCATTGGACTTTTTATACTCTGCGTCTATAGTCCAGTCTATTTGTTGTATTCTTTCAATAGCTGTTACAAAATTATAACTCATCCCATTCTTCACCTACTTTTATGCCATAGAATTTATTCAAACCATTTATATAACCTGGAAACGTACCAAATTTGGGCTGTTCTGGAGCCAATTCATGAGCGCCTGGGGGATCAGGATTAAAGCCATCCTTTCCATTCCAAGCATTTGGATTACGATAATCTTTCCCCGATTCCATTAATTTCTTTTCCTCCAATTCGTGTTCTTTTAGTTTAAGAAACCACTTCTTTTGTTCCAAAGTTAACTCCCCTTCAATCGCCTTATGAAAAGCAAATATTACCTCCGAATCAGGTGTTAACTTAGATTTATAATAGTAGAGGCCCTTACCATCATACCATGGTAAATCATATTCCTTTAAGAACATATGCGATAAAAGATCGTTGGCATCCTGTAAGTTTAATCCAGTATTATGAGAAAACTCTTGAACATCTTTATAACTCCAATCCCTTATCTCATTTGCTTTCTTTTCTGCTTTTAAATCAATTTTTAATTTACTTATTTTTGGAGGCTCCCCATATCTTCTAGGAAGTCCACCCGTCCCATCCCCAATGTTAGTTCCATCTTTCGATGATGGAACTTCTTTAGGGTTAGGAGCATCCTTCGGCTTCGATGGCGTAACTTTTGAAGACGTCGTTGACGATCCTTTAGAAACGGTTCCTTTCGACGACACACCGTTTTCTTTCGAATCCACATGAGAGGTGTGCGGCGATCCCTTCGAACTGTTAGAATCACTGCCTTTCCCGTGATTCCCACCTGTCTTCGAGAACATATAACTGTCATTCTTCACAATCACCGGTACGTAACCGCCGTCTATCGTCTGCATGCGCTCCACTCGCCATGGGACTCTGGCTGCTGCACCTGAGGTCATGTTGCCCAAGGCTTGGCTGATTCGCTCTCCCAGCTTCGTCAGGGATGGTGGCATTAAGGCCGCATTCGTCTTGAGCTTGCCATCCTTCATCGCACCGCCTGGAGCGCCGTCTGGCCCATCCCCATGACCATGCGGGACACCGCCCTTGGCTCCATCTCCATCTGCATGGCCAGACTTCTTGCCACCCTTGAGCACTTTGACACCATTTTTGACCAATGGAGCCCCGCCAAATATGGTTCCCGCCGTATCCACAACTCGCATCGTCGCACCCACATCGTTTAACCCGGCTTCGTAGCTCTCCTCTTCCGTCAGGCTCAGCATGGTGAGGTAGTCATCCTTTTCCAGGTCCATGAACGGTTTGGCAAAATCTTCTCCTAAACTAGATACATCTTGCCAGATTTCTTCTCCTGATTTCTGCAACGTGACCAGGTCCCCTGTGTAATCGATGACGTTGTTCACGCCCTGAATTGTTCCTTGGACCGTGGCATTCCGCTCCGTTAATGACCCTACTTCTTCCCCCTTGACCCAGCTGTATAGATCCTTGGCGTCGCTTTCCCCAACAAATGCTGTAAATGCCAAATCGGCTACATCACCGACCATACTGAGCAGGCTTTTGCCCTCTTCGATCAACCCGTCCAGCTGTCCCTCTCTACGTGCATCCAAGTTTCGTTTCAATCGTGCTTTCTTCAAGGCGTTCTCGCCCATACTGGCCAGACTCTGATCGAATGCAGACTGAATCATGTCAAAGGAACGATGGATCTCGGCTTCCAGCAGGATATGCTCACTCTTGCCGTTGACCTCTTCCACGAGTTCCACGTGGTCCGCCATGGTCTGGATATACAGGCCTTCTGCACCCTCAAGACTCACGCTGGCTCCACTGATATTCAAGTCCCCCATGGATTGGATCTGGACGTGAGTTGTGCTATTCAATGTAACACCTTTACTCGCAGCCATCGAGATATACAAGGCGCCTTCCTGGGCATTCATCACAAGTTCACTGTCGCCCAGAGTGAACGATTTCCCTTGCGGGTTACCGAACGACTTCACACCTGGGTCTTGCATGACTTTACCACTCTTCTCCACATGTCCCGCTTCCGTTGGTTCCTGACGAACCGACTGCATCACCATCGCTTCGTCTTCTTCTGCACTTGGAAAATACAGCTTCACCTTCGCGCCGGGTTCAGGCATCATATACCATACCTGACTGCCTTCCGCAGCATATGGGAACCAGCGAGCCTCTCCGGCCTGCTGACCCTCATCCATATCCAGATGAACCTTCACCTGGTTACGTTTCACATCAATGATTTTCCCTTCGATCGCAGCTCCAGTGATCATCGTCTGAAGCTGTCGGGGCAGTGGATGGGATGCTGGTAATGCACATGTATATTTCCATTGTAGCAAGCTTCGTTCCAGCATCGCCTGCCGAGAGATTATGTTGTATACATGGCCATCTGAGGATACTTCATCCCCTAATTGAAACTCCTGTCCCAGATCGAAGGTATATGTTGTATACTTTTCCTCGGTTACTGCATGTTGGCCATGAGCTTCGGTATGTAGATAACGCTCGATATTACGACTCTTCTCAAAAGGAATGGCTTTCAGCTCAAAAGCCCCTCTGCCTTCAGGATAACCAATCCAGAACCTGGGCTTGTGTGCAGTAACATCAGGCACCAGTTCCGCTCCCAGATGGGAAGCTAACCGCTTCAGAAAGCTCCAGTCGGTCTCCTGATACTGCATAATAAAAGCGCCCGTCTTCGTATCTTCAAAGGCAAAATCAATATAGTCTCCTTCAGGATAACCCTTCATAACACGATTAACAATATCCAAGTAGCGCATCTTCTCGTTCTGATAGGATTTGGTTCTCTGCACAGTATCTAGCTCATAGGTATGTGAGATGACAACGGCCATCACATATACAATTCCCCTGTTAACTTCGACCTTGATCTCATGAAGTTGCCCCTTGAACAGGGGCAGTTCTCTTCCAGATTCATCTATCTGGATAAATCCGACTCGATCATGGCTCCCGGCCTTCAGAATCATCGTCTCTTCCCACTCTTCATCGACCCATCCACTGAAAGATAAACAGGCATGTGCTCCTGCTTGCTGGATTAATTCCAGCTTATCCAGACGTATCTTGCCATACGGCCAATGGACATGGATATCTGCATAGGTTAGCGTTGATTTTTCCAAGGTCTGCACCGTGTTCCCCCTTTCTATTCGTCTGTATCTTACATCTGACCGTCCATCTCAATCTTGATAATCCCGCCCTTTCGACATATCAGTTCAGATCGACTGAGCAGAGCAGCCTCACCTTCCACCAACACGTCTTCTTTGCCTTGGCTCCATTTATTGAAGAACGTATCCGGTTCACACACGGCGCCATCCTTTTTACAAAACCCACACCGCCCCACGTTAGCCAGGGGAATCACGTCTGCAACGTTCAATACAGGCTGTTCCTTGATATAAATGCCGTGGGAAAGAGGCAGATTCAGTACACCGGGATCTGACCCCTCACTACAAGAAATCTCAGCACCTCTGACCACATAGGTGAACTCACCATTCAAGCCTCCTGACATCAGAGCTTTGACCAGCATGGGTAGAAGCATTTTATTTCCCTCCTGTGCTATAACTCTAAAGGTTCATTTCCCTTCTCACTCGTATGGGCACATATGAATATCGCCCTTGTTAGAAGCCGCCATAGATGCAGCAGCTCTACAGGAAATCGAACATTTCCCGTGACTGCTCTCCCTCCTACCGAAGTAACGAACACCATGTCATATGCCATTCCCCTGGTTGAGGGTTGAATGGACTCTCCATAGAAGACAACCAGGGAATCTCCCTGCACCTTCTCTTCATGTAGCCACTGCGCTTCTTTTTTGAGCGATCCCATCTGCTCTGTGATAACAACGCCCATTCTCTCAATCTGGCTGACATGTAATGGATGTGATAATCTAGACAGGCATATGCTGATACCTTTTCGCTCGTCGATCCACATCACTTCATCTCGTCCATGGCTGTTTCGCCCCTCCTGCAACTTGCCTCGGGGAACTTGGACCAGATGATCCGGTAAAGGAAGAGTCAGTACCCCTTCCCAGATTTGGTGACTGTTGAGTGTGATGCTCTCCTCATCCGTCTCGATCAGCCCGCGGCGTAGACCAGACGTAACTTCTTCCTGTGTCATCATGTCTTCACTGGATGCTTCAATTTCCTGAATGCGCTTGGCCAGACGGAAATCCCGATCCATTTTCAACAACATCTCATCCCCATAGCGGTTCATTCCAGATCCACCTTTCGCAAAACAAAGCCGCTTAACCCTCTGCGAAGCATACTTTCCGCTAGATCCAAGCGCACAATCACACCACTCCCTCGTGCACCTTCCAAGGTAAACATACGCTGATCTCTAACCTTCTCACCCTGTAATAACAGGTGCTGTATGGAGCCATTCGGATAAAACAAGCTGTTGTCAGACAATGCGAGCACAGCAGGGATATGACATGCCCAGTAACCCAACTGTTCCCCGCTACGTTGATCAATGAAGGTGACCGATTTGAACAATAGTGCTTCATCGACCATCTCCATAAGCCGCTTCATGCGATCACTGACAAAATACGAAGGCCTGCTTATCCAATCCGTCGGCTCTTCATTCATTTGCCGTTCAATCATCATGACAGATGAGAGGGGCAACTCATCAAAACTAGTGGGTAGCGCCGGAGGCCTGAACGGATTCAATATCCGATGATCTTCGGTCAGTTCGTAAAATCGTTGGACCATAACTCCTCCTCTTCCTCACGAGAGACAACCCAGTATATCGATTCCATCTGCTCTTCAGTCAGAACATGCCTATACCGTTCACGATCATGAAGCCAGATCTGTGCCTGACCCAGTCTAGCTCCCTGGAAATCGGCATGGAATAACTGTGCTCCCCTGAGGTCAGCACCTTCCATATTGGCTCCTGCGAAGCAGATTCCCTGAAGACCAAGAACACCTTCCTGAGCTCCCATATTTCCTCCATCACTGACATCAGACAGGTCAGCTCCACACAGATTGCATTCCCGGAATTCAGCATCCATGAGTAGTGCCCCTCGAAGATCAGCTCCACTGAGCTCACTATGTTCCCATCTGGTTCCAATCATTACAGCATTCCTTAAGCTACTCTTGCTCAGGTCTGTGTGACTGAAGTCCGAATACCGGATATCCACGTGATCATATATTCCCTCTGCCAAGGATAATGACGTATAGTCTCCATAAGCGCATTCCAAACCTTCCGCTACAGACAACTTCTTGCGAATGTTCTGAATGTCTCTATACCCGTAGTCCCTGATATATACAGGTTCACTCCAGTCCTTGTATTCACCTACCCTGATCTGAAACAGCTCTGCACGGTCGATGTGTTCCATCTCTTTCAAGTTCACAATATGAGGAACGGCCAAACGTGCAAGCGCAGTGACATAGGCATTGAATCGACTCGCAGACTGCAACATCATCCGTTCAACGTCAGAAGCATTAAGTACACCCCCATAACGTCTCATCTTGATATGGAGATGCTCTTGTAACGAAGACAACGGCTGCATAGCCCATGTCGCATCATATGTATGCAAGCACTCCACCTCGTCCCAATACCATCGGTTGGAGTAAGCTTCCAGTAAGCAGAGGTAATTCCCCTCCAATATAGATGTTCTCAACATCGAACAATGCAGGATTGCGATGGGATCTTTCCCAAGTGTCTGTTGGGCCGATACTGCCTTTAGAACGAGTTGCTGCATGGATTCGACGAATGAATGGATTAGTGCCTCCTGATGTTGTACGATATACGCCCTCAGGTTGGAGAGTTGATCCTGAAGTGCGGGTTCCCATACTTCCTGCTGCAAATGTGCGATCGCTTCCGCTTTGTTCATTTCTCTTCCTTTCTATCACTCATGGCTAATTCATCTTGATCTCCGCTCCATGCATCTTCAGCTCTTCTTCCAGAGTGATGGTGTTGCCCTTTCCGGTTAATTCAACCTTCTCACCTGCGATCCGAATGGTCTGTCCAGACATGACAACATCCTGCCCAGCAGTAATACTGACATTCTGATCACTTACAATCTCGATGCCATTCTCATCACTGACGGTGATATACATTCCACCTGCCGAGATCACAATTTTGTCTGGAGCCAGCATGATCTCTTTCCCATACTTTGTTCGGAATGTCTTGATGTCAGGGTTGCCCATCCGATCTTCAGGCACAGGAGGTGGAGCTACTCTATTAGCCGAGCTAGCGCTGCCTCCACCTGCACCTGCTTGATGACGATTGCTTCCACTTGAACTCCCCCCAGACTGTCCTGAAGAACCCTTTCCAGCCGCTGGTGATGCGGTTGATACCTGTTTTGGTGCAGCCGGTACAATCTCAGGATCTTGTCTTTTTACAGAGCTTATGGCAATGCCATCTTCCTCTTTTTTGCTCGGAAAATAAATACGGATGCTATCGTTCACTTCAGGCATGCAATACCATCCCGTATTGTTCTCGGAAGCATAAATCGTTGAATAGGGGAAGAAATAGGCTGTGCTCTCATCCTGCTGCTCATCCATATCCAGCTTGGCACGGACTTTGTCCCCTTTGACTTGAAGAACAGAAGCTTGAATAGAAGCGCCAATAATGGAAGTATTGTAGCTCTTCTTACAACGAAGCCCCTCAGCTGGATATATGGAATACGTATGATTGAGCAAACTATCGATGAATCGAGTCTTCACTTCACCGACAATCCACTTTTTGGACTTGAACCCTACTTCACTCCCCACTTCGAACCATTGCCTGCTGTCCGCTTCATATACGATATAATCCGGATCTTTGGCACCTGGCACTTTATTTTCCTTGGCAGATCGATAGTCCGCAATTCGTTTGGTCGCTGTATAATGCGTTGCTTGCAATTCACCCTTATACTGGCCTTCGGGTAAGCCAAAATAAAACTTGGGTTTGCCGGAAGCTGTATCCGCTACAACTCCAGTGTAGAAGTGGGATGCCATCCTTTTGATAAATTGCCAATCGGTTTCCTCATATTGCATGACAAAATCTCCGATTTTACGACCATTCGTTACATAATCAATGACATCTGAGCCTTCATAAGGGGATATAATCTTGCGTACCAGATTCTTGTAAGACAGATTAGGGTTCTGGAAGGAACGCTTGTGGAGCTTAACATCTAGCAGGTAGGTATGGGATACAGCGTCAACCATAAGGGTATGTACGCCGTTAATCACATTGACTTTCACATGTAGCACCACACCCGAGAAAAATACCTTTTCGCGTCCATCGTCATCGGTAATTTTCACTTTAATATCCGTCTGAGATGTTGTTGCCTGGACATAGCTGTCTTTGCGCGCTTCCGGGATCACTGCCGTCATTCTCATTCGCGCATGGCCGTTCATCGTTTTATTGACTTCAAGGGTCTGTAGGCGAACAATCTCGTAAGGTGTTACCCGAACCTGACCGTATGTTGTTGCGGATATATTCATGATTGGCCTCCTTGCATTCATGTAACTTCACATTTAATAATGCATTTATATAAATCAGAATTTTATGGAATATATTGAATATGTAGAAAGTCTCAAATTGTATGTGTATACACGCACTTCCATCCATATATGGATCCTTAGTCTTATTTTTTTCTAATCTGTCGCCTTCTCTTCTATCCACCTGAAACAATCGTTGGTCAAACCGGTTCAGTTCTGTCCATCTCCCTCATAGGCTGTATAAAAGCCATATAACAAAGGAGGCTGGGCCGAATGTCACCGATGAAATCATCCAGTGGTCTGGATGAAAATATAGCGGGTATGCTGTGTTATTTATTCACGTTTGTAGGCGGCATCATCTTTCTTGCGGTGGAGAAGCGCAGCCGATTTGTGTTATTCCATGCCCTTCAATCGGTGATCGTTTTTGGTCTCATCATGGTAGGGCATGTGCTGTCCACCTTTCTGCCGCTATTCGGGCCACTTGTAGCTTCAATGTTATCCCTTCTGGGGATCATCGTATGGCTTGTGATGGTAGTGACCAGTCTGCAAGGGAAATGGTTCAAGCTGCCTTGGGTTGGTGATGTGGCCGAGAAGCAAATGCGACATCTGTAATAGGAAAAAACACAAAAACACCGAAACGGTGGGTTCTGCTGAACCCGTCGTTTCGGTGTTTGCTGTGCATATATTATGTTAACTGTTCATAAATAAGATTCATATCCATGACAATATCATTTATAACCTGAATCATTCATGGAATAAATCATTCATGTCCTGAGTCAATATCCGTTATGCCATGAATAATTCACACTGTATAGTTTACATAACAATCACACTGGGAAATTACATTACGCCGTTTTAATGTTTTCCTCAATCATTTCACCCGTGTGCTGCTCCGCCAGCTGAGCGGCTGTTTCTTTGCTACCAAGGCCATTAAACAATAGATTCATGAAAATTGCTGTAAAACTACCCGCAATAATACCGTTCCCCAGCATAATCTGAGCCCAGT
Source organism: Paenibacillus sp. JJ-100 (assembly GCF_948329825.1). Taxonomy (GTDB): domain Bacteria; phylum Bacillota; class Bacilli; order Paenibacillales; family Paenibacillaceae; genus Paenibacillus. The sequence continues at coordinate 234,496 of NZ_CAOJCM010000006.1, read as the reverse complement.
CTGGTGCACCTGCGAACAACTGTGGCACTACAGTCACGCCAAGCCCCATGCCAACAGAACACGCAACGATGAACAGGTTTTCATGGCGATTCAGATCGACCTGAGTCCCGATGATGCGAATACCGGAGGATACGACCATGCCGAACAGTGCTACCATGGCACCCCCAAGCACTGAACCTGGTACAAGCTGAGCAAGTGCGGCAATCTTCGGTACAAAACCGATGACAATCAGCAAACCGCCTGCAACGACGATCACATCACGCGTCTTAACACGTGTCATCTGAACAAGCCCTACATTTTGCGAATACGTTGTATAAGGGAAGGAGTTGAATATCCCTCCAAGGACAATAGCCAGTCCTTCTGCACGATACCCACGCGCCAAATCTTTGGAGGTGAGGTCCTTGTCCATAATTTTGCCGAGTGCCATAAATACTCCCGTAGATTCTGCGACACTGACAATAGCGACGAGAATCATCGTGAGAATAGGAACGATCTCAAACGTCGGTTTCCCGAAATAGAACGGCTGCACCATATGGAACCAGCTTGCATCAAGCACAGGAGCCAATTTTACCTCGCCCATCAAGCCAGCCACCACCGTTCCAACGAATAGACCGATTAATACAGAGATCGAACGTATAAAACCTGTTGTGAAACGAGTCATTAAAATAATAAAGATAAATACACCGAAACCGAGTAACAGATTAACACCACTGCCAAAGTCCGGCTGTCCCTGACCACCACCCAGATCGTTAAATGCCACCGGAATCAGTGTCAAACCTATGATCGTTACAACCGAACCCGTAACAACAGGTGGAAAGAGTCGAATCAGCTTGCCGAACAATCCTGAGAAGATGAGCACGAACAGACCTGAAGCAATAATGGCACCATAGATCGCCCCTACTCCGCTTGTCTGACCGATCATGATCATCGGGGAGACGGCTTGGAATGCACAACCGAGCATAACGGGCAGCCCGACGCCAAAATATTTATTCCCCCAGACCTGCAGCAGTGTAGCGACTCCACAGGCAAGAAGATCAATCGCAATCAAGTAGGTCAGCTGCTCTTGAGTGAATCCAAGTGCGTTACTAACAATAAGCGGTACAATGACAGCTCCTGCATACATCGCCAGTACGTGCTGCAAGCCAAGTGAGAAGGTTTTGGCGGGATGCCGGTGACGCTGAAAAATACTTTCGCTTGCCATATCAGTTCGTGCCCTCCTCATCTGCGAATGTCACTTGTCCATTGGACAGTGCCCCTATGCGAACTAAAGATTCTACACGGTAACCCGCCTCTTTGAGCAGGCGACCTCCCGGTTGGAACGCCTTTTCAATCACAATTCCAATTCCAACGACTTCCGCGCCTACCTGCTCCACAATGCGAGCCAGACCGAAGGCAGCCTCACCGTTCGCCAGAAAATCATCAATGATCAACACACGATCACCAGGGTTCATGAACTTTTTGGCAACCGTAATTTCATTCGTCTCCTGCTTGGTAAAGGAATACACTTTCTCCACCAGAATGTCCTGGGTCAGGGTAAGCGACTTCTGCTTTCGGGCGAAGATCAGCGGAACATTCAGTTCGAGTGCTGTCATAATACCTGGCGCGATACCGGATGATTCAATCGTCAGTACACGTGTAATGTTCTCACCTTCGAATCGGCGAGTGAACTCTTTACCGACTTCTTTCATCAAAATCGGGTCCATCTGGTGATTCAGGAATGAGTCTACTTTTAGCACTTGCTCCGACAGGACAATGCCTTCGTGCCTTACTTTGTCTTTTAACAATTGCATTATTTTTTCCTCCCCAAGTTGTGTTTACCTTGATGTGTAATCCATCCGTTCAGTCTTCTCTTCCCCGTGTAAAAAAAACAAAAAGCCCGCCTTTTCACACGTCAATGGCATAAACCGGAGACGGGAAAGACGGACTTGTTCCTCTATGGACAAGCCGCATGAATACAACAAGCACGATGGGACAAAGCTCAAAGTATACTAAGGTATATCTGAACTTAACCCACGCAGCGCGCAGTTGTATCCTTCCCGTAGTCCAATCATTCCGGTGATCGGGTAGAGACATGCAGGCCTATTCCTGCACATATACGAGTAACGGCATATTTAATTCATTTTTCGTTTCCACAATTCGTTGCAATGTATCATTGCGAAACGGAATGTAAAAGTGTAATCTCCACAACAATACGACAATGTTAGAAGTATACCGAATTGGCGGCTTGAAATAAAGAGGTATTTTCATGGAAATTGCGTAAACGATATTTGTTTTACAAACAGGGGGTGATTGATTCTGATTTTTTATGTACAATATGAGAACAAAAGCACATCCCACGGGATTGATCCTGAACACGGGATGAAACATTCTGAATCTAGTCATCAAAGGAGATTGTCGCAATGAGAGGTATATTAAAAGAATTCAAGGAGTTTGCTGTTCGGGGTAACGTCATTGATCTGGCGGTCGGTGTCATTATCGGTGCGGCTTTTGGGAAAATCGTTACGTCACTTGTGAATGATATTATCATGCCCCCGGTGGGGAAATTACTCGGCGGAATTGATTTCAGCCAGAAAATATGGAACCTCGACCCCGGCATGAAAACAGCCAACGGACAAGATATTACGACACTAGCACAAGCCAATGAAGTTGGGGCTACCGTCATTGCTTACGGTCAATTTATCAATGTGTTGATTGATTTCATTATCGTGGCGTTCTGTATTTTCATGCTGGTTAAGGGCATCAACTACCTTAAACGTAAGGAGCCTGCTCAGCCCGAACCGAAAAAAGAAACGAAGACGTGCAAGTACTGTCTGTCTGAAATTCCAGCTGCAGCTACCCGCTGTTCCCAATGTACTTCACAGCTGGAGGATGAAGGAAGCCACGCTCCGGCCTAACGATCGGAATGTACTTCATTCCTACGCACAATGGTATAACATCATGACGCAGGTTTGATGCGTTAATCCTGCTATGCACAAGAAAAGCAGGTATGCACTGATGCGTCACTGTTGAATGCATGTAAAATTCACCAAACCTGCATCAGCCTAGGTTCCACCTTGAAGGTGGGACCTTTTTTAAAATTCAAATTGCTATATATTGTTCCTCAACCCACCACTTAGAAACGTCGGGGCAACAGATGTTCGAGGATTGATTTGAGATCTTTATCTTCCTTGTAGACCTCTTCCCCGGTATCCAGCTCGGTAACTCGAATATATTCAAAATTGGCATTGGCCTCTGTTGGTTTAAACAAAAGCTGAGCTTCATCCTCCAGTCGAACATGAAATCCCATGTCTTTAAACATCGTCGTAAGCTGACTCGTCGCCGGCTCCTGACCTTGTCCTACAAAGATAAGCCCTCTAAGGGTTTTACGCTCCTGTGGTTGCGGATAAATCACCTGAAAGTGTACAATGCATTCCATACGATGGTTCCCCTTTCGTTAAAAACATACTTTGTGAAATTTTGAACTTTAAATTCTGCTATATAAGGAGATACGTTTCATGACTCCAGAACGTTTCGACATTTATAATGATCAGCACCAATGGATTGGGACAGCACCTCGTACCGAGGTTCATGCCAAAGGATATTGGCATCGTTCCTTTCACTGCTGGATCGTGCGTAATGAAGATGACAAGCGGATGGTTCTCTTTCAGCGGCGGCGGGATATTAAAGATACCTTCCCCGGATTTTACGACATTACGGCTGCAGGTCATCTCACTGTCGGTGAGAAGCTACAAGACGCACATCGGGAGCTGGAAGAAGAACTGGGTGTGCACACGTCGTTTGATGCACTAACTTATTTGTTTACCGCTACCCAGCAGCTTCAGGGTGAAGTGCGCGGAGTTCCGTTCTTGGACCGAGAAATCAGTGCAGTCTACGGTGTATATCTGAATCAGCCGCTAGAGAGTTATGCGCTGCAAGCTAGCGAAGTAGATAGCTTATATGAGGCACCACTGGATGACTTACTCGCCCTTTTCCGTCAGGAGACAGATGTGGTTCAAGCATCCGGTGTACGCCCGTATTCAGCTTCATCCATATCAGCAGACGCCGTATTATCTGGGCCACCGGACGACATATCAACACTAGCTGACCTGCCGTCTGATCTTGGCGATCATACGCCGTCTACTCGATCTGAACGCATCATATGTGATGTTCGCGCAGCAGACTTTGTGCCGCATGGAACCGCATATTATATCGATGTACTGGAAGCCCTGAAACGCGTTGAACAAGTATAGCTTCATTTTCTCAATAAAAGCACCACTTCATACCTCTACTATTCACTGGATTGAAAACAAACGCCGTAACATACGTCACCGCAATACTAAAAACACAAAAGGACGAAGCAGCAGCGAATGATCGCTCTGCCTCGTCCTCTTCTTTCTTCCTCCGTCACTGTCCCTTCTCGGGTGAAGGTGAAGCCCAGTACTGTGCAGCAATGTCAGCGTACCGTCGTCCGTAACGGGCCTCCAGCTCCGTCCCCATGTCCTGCTCCAGTTCGTATAACACCAATTCTTGTGCAAAATGATTCAGGAGTAAGCCCGTCATCACCGGATGCTCCGTGACCACGGCCTGAGTAGGGCAAGACTCCCCGCGCATGCCCAGCATGCACCACCGGCGATCGACGACGAGCGAGAACTTTCGCCCGGTGCCTGTGCTATGTGACAGAAATCCCTGTAAAGGGAGTGGCTGATCCACCATGCCTTCCCCACCTTCACAAGACCACAACAGGCGCACACCCCGAGCCTCGGCCTGCTGCAGATCCTCTCGAAGCAGCTCTGCTTCTTCTCGCCAGACGTCCACTACAATCTCGTGCTGTGCTGCGGCAAGTTCACGACTCAGGTTCTCAAACACATTTTTGTCGCCTTCCACATTGTAAAATACAGGCTTCTCCGGTTCGCTCTTCGGCATACTTCGCTCGACGTAATCCAAAGAGGTGTGCATCTGATCTGAAATCATACGTGTCATCTCTTCGGGTCTGAGCATGCTATATTTGGCAGGCTCGCCCGGACTGCATCGCAAAAATCCCCGTTGCTCCAGCCGTTGCAAGGTGGCGTATACATTCGAACGGGACACGCCCAGCCGCTTGGCTACCTCATATCCCGAAGCTGATCCCTGACGGGCTAATTCCACCATGATCCTGGACTCCATCTCGGTGAACCCGAGATGTCGTAAATGATGCAGCAGTTGGTCCATATATCTGTCCCCCCATGCTGTCAGCAACCAGCACTGCCTTACGGCAGCACGTCTACTGCATCAGATCAGATCTGCTCGGCTCCGCAGCGCGGGCACCACTTCGAGCCTTTTGGCAATTCAGATGCACATATCTGACATTTCACCATTTCACGCGGCACTTCGGTCTGCACATCCACGGTGTTCACGATTGGATTGTTTTCTTTCCAGTAACGGATACGCTCATCCAGCTCCTGCTGGCGCTCACGTTCCCGCTGCATCTCCTCTTCCCGGCGACGTTCCCACTCGGCATCGAATGCTTCCTTCTCTTCCAGCGTAAATTCGGTGCTGTTAAATCCAGGCTCGGTCTCCAGGTCCGCGATGGATGGAATCACGGTATGATACGGCTCGATCTCTTCATGCTCTTCCATAGCTGGTGCACTGAAAATGGACTGCTCCTCAGTCGGGTTTTGTGCAGCTGCGGCCTCTTGTTTGGCAGCTTTGGCAGCTCCTGTAGCCCCTGCAACTCCCGAAGCAGCTGCACCGGGTTTGAACTCACCCAACTTGCGTCCACACTTCGGACAGAAGTTGGCATCCAGAGATGCGACGTGTCCACACTCGCACAGACGTTCATTTTTCAGCTCGGCAATTTTGCTCCGCAGTGCGTCGATCTCATCTTGCAATTCGTCACACAGATGTGACAGATCCACCATCTCTTTTTCAGCCCGCGTCATGTCCTGCGCACGATACCCCTCATAGAAGATCCGGCCCATATCGGTAAAATGGACTTCCTGTTCCTGTTGCAAGCCCACAATCTGATTGTTTATTTTGCCAATTTCAACGGCGTGCTGGGCACGCTCTGTGGCTTTGTTTGCTCCGTTTTTGATACGCTGAAGCAGTTTCATAATCATTCCTCCTCTGTCCTGTCAAAACAATATCATTTCATTTTTCATTCATAGTTGGTCAGCTATCACAATATGCGATATGCCATGGGTATATAACTTATACGGTATGAAGCCAAAAAGTTGCGAAAACGTACGCCGCCCTCCGTTTTATACGGATATTGGATGGAAACAGGGGCTTTCGTCAAGACCATACGTTCGGTATAATGGAACTTTGGCTCCATATTTATAAAGCGATGACCTATGAAACACATATAATTCACAATTAACTCTATCTTACCAATTTACAATGCGATTGTGAAACGGGCAAATTCTTTACGTTTGAACGGGATCTATCAATCCCTGAATGTATACAGAGGTGGATGAAACATGTTAAGTCCGAACTCAACGTTCTACCCCCGTCCACTCGGGGTGACCCCAGCAGCGTCCTTGCCCCAATCTCCCTCCGCTCCACTGGAAACCAGCCGGCAGCTTGTGAGTGATGATCAGCAGGACGCCTATTATTTCCGCTCGCTTGAAGAAGCCGGCATTAAACTCAATGGCCCGCAAATCTCAGCCGTGCGCCATGGCAGAGGCCCTATACTTACGCTCGCAGGCGCGGGCTGCGGCAAAACGACCGTACTGGCTGCAAGAGCGGGCTATCTGATGGAGGTCAGTGGTGTACACGCAGGTAGCATTCTACTCGTGACATTTACGAATAAAGCTGCTGCCGAGATGAAAGACCGGATTGCTGCCTTACCGGGAATAAGACCTGCTGCGGCAAGAGCGGTGCAGGCTCGTACGTTTCACTCGTTCGCACTGACTCTGCTGCGCCATTACGGAGTGCAGGAGGACATATTTGGCGAGCCGCGTGCCCAGCATACAGTGCTGAAAATGTTGCTGCGCCAGAATGGCATGAGCGAGGCATTTCAGCCGGAGAGCCTGCTGGCGATGCTCTCTGCCTGGAAGATGCAGGGCTCAGACACGGCAGACCTGCCGGAGAAAACGCAGGATGAACGCGATGCCAAGCGAGTGCTGCTCGGATACGAGACCTGGAAGCAGGATCGCGGCAAAATGGATTTTGATGATATCCTGCTGCGCGCGGCTGCGCTGCTTCGTGATCCTGCGGTGTTAAAGCCGCTGCAGCGGCGTTTTCAATACATTATGGTCGATGAATTTCAGGATACGAATCGGCTGCAATACGAGATTGTGCAGATGCTTGCTGCGGCTCACCGCAATCTGATGGTGGTTGGAGACGATGACCAGACGATCTATACGTTCAACGGCGCAAGGCAGGAATCGATTTTGGAATTCGATAAAGTATACCCCGGCGCACGCATCGTGACGCTGGATATTAATTACCGCAGTGATGCGCGCATTCTGGGGCTAGGTAGTGAGCTGGTTGCTCGCAACAAACGCAGACGGGACAAACGCTTGCGCGCGGCAGGACAGCGCGGAGATGCGCCAAGGTTCGCCACCCCATCGAACGCCGAGGAAGAAGCTGCCTGGGTCGTGAATCAGATCTGTCAGCAAGTAGAGGAAGGACAGTATCCGTATCGAGATATCGCCATCTTGCACCGGACAGCCAGCAGCAGCCGGGCGGTGTTTGAGCAACTGGTGCTGAAGGATGTACCTTTTGTACAACACGGGGCTGCGCCGGTATTCTATGATCAGTCTCTCATCAAACCGCTGATGGATCATATGCGGCTGTCGTTGAACCCAAGGGCGATGGATGCTCTGCCAAGTGCACTCGGTCCGCTGTACGTATCCCGGGATGCGGGCCTGGAATGGATTCAGCGCTGTGAACAGGAGCAGCCCAAAAAATATCCGCTGATTCATCTGAGCAAATGGGACAAGCTGAAGCCTTTTCAACAAGAACAGGTCAAGGAACGCATCAAGCTGATCAAATCCCTGCACAAGCTAAAACCGATTATTGCGATCCAGGAGATGCGCAGACAGTTCTACGATAAATATATGGAGAGCGGCGATCCGACGATCTTCACCCACTATAAGGAAACGATGCTGGAAACACTGGATGAATTCGAAGCGGCTGTCAAAAAGTTTGAAACCGTAGAGGAATTCGTGCAATTCGCCGACGAGTTGTCCCGCAGACACCGTGAGATGGAATCTCTTCGCCGCGCGCAGGATAGTGATGCAGTACAGCTCATGACCATTCACCGGGCCAAAGGACTGGAGTTCCCTTGTGTCTACTGGATTGGAGCGAGCGAAGGCATCGTACCGCATAGCACCGCTCTGCGTCAGGATATTCCTGAGGACCAGAAGGCAGTACTCACCGTGCAGCAGACCGATGCCGAGCTGGACATGGCCCTAGAGGAAGAACGCAGACTGGCTTATGTGGCGATCACTCGTGCCAAGCAGCATCTGTATGTGACCTCACCAGCAAGCCATCATGGCAAACCTGCGGACGTGTCTCGCTTCCTGCTTGAAGCTTTTGGCATGGAGGTTCCGGACAAACGCAAAACACGGGAAGAAGCGCGCACAGGCGGCTCATCGTCTTATGGGAATCATGGGCATTCAAGCTCGTACAGGAGCAACCATGGTGGTGGCAATGGAAATGGGAACAGGTTAGATACGGGTAACAATAGAGGCCACAACAGCGGCAACAGGAACTGGAAAAGCATCGGGCATGCTGGAGACAGCCGTAAACGTGAAAGTGGTACGTATAGTACAGATCAACGTTCTTCATCTTATGCTCAACATGAACGGCAACGCAGTGCCATAAACTACAAGGATCATCGGGAAATGGAGATGCTGGATGAGCGAGATGAGGATCGTCTCATGGAGCGCCGAGGCAGTGGAATTATTCGAGATCATAAGGCTTTTAGTACACCAGGTCTTCATCCAAAAGCTACCGCTACAACCTTTACCTCGAGCACTTCCCGGAATGCGGGTTCCTCTCAAGCTGGTGCGAGCAGAGCCGAGCGGACAGAAACGGTAGCGGTCTGGAAATGCAGCTCGGCTACGTGCAAAGCTTGGTTACGGCAGAAACCAGTTGTGCCCTCTGGCAAAGCATCGAAAAAAACAACCTCTGGCCCGCCCGCCTGTCCATTATGTTCTGGGACGATGATCGCTGGTACTCGGGAGGTTCCTGTTACGAATCGGTTCGGAAAATAGTCATTTTCTACATCACCGTATTCTCCGCATTCTCCGCGATTGGTTATCTGAAAATGTAAATATGTTAATTGGTTAACCACTTATTTAGCACATAGAGGGGCTTCATCTTCGTTTCAGGGCGCTTGCTGCTGTTTTATTAACAGTAGAAGCGTCTTTTTTTTTCCAATTCAACAGTAACAGGACTTTTTTTCAATATTGAAATGGGGGTTGGATTATGCAGGACGGTAAACAACATCTGTATGTATCGGTAACTCATAACCTTATTGAGCAAACGAAAAACGAATCTACACCGTTTGAAGTGCTTCTGGATGACGGACAATTGGCAACATTGCAGGATCTGATGAAAGTGCTGGAAGATGGTGATGACTATTCGTTGCAGCGAGCACCCGTACCTTACAAGTCGGCAGATCATGATGAGGGAAATGAACGATTTACAGATGGCGTAACGATGTTGTACACCTTTCTCTACGATCACGGCACACCGGAGACCAGACAAGCCATAGAGGAGATGAACGTGCTTCCCAAGCTGCAAGATACCGACTACGATGACCCGGGTTATGAACACTCGCCAATGAATAAATAATCAATAACCCTCCTTCTAATGAGTAGAACTCGGAAGGAGGGTTATTCTGTCAGCGAACGTTTCACGTTATAAATCTGAATAGCATTCCCATGTTAGTAGTTAAGTTCTACCGTTCAAATCTTAGTCCAGCCGGATCTCCTGCCCTTTCTCGGCAGACTCGTAGATGGCACACAGCATACGGGTAGAAGTTACCCCATCCGCAATCGGACTAATCGGAGGTGTACCGTTCAGACTGCATGCCACAAAATGATCAATCTGATTCTGGAATGCACCGTGGATATCCAGACCCGAATGATCCGTCTGAGGCTCAATATTCATAATCGTGTCATGTTTCTCCGAAACAATCAGCGTTTTGGGCTCCAGTTCAAACCCTCCACGTTCCCCGTACAACCTAACATAGGACTCATCCTCGCGGGCATGCAAGGTAAAGCTCACATCGACCACCAGTGAAGCGCCATTTTCAAAACGAATCAGAGCGTTCGCCATATCTTCCACATTATTGATCGCTGCACTGTAATCCGCTGCTTTGTAAAATGAGAGATGTTCAATATTCGCACGATTGCCGAGTTTTCGGTACGTATTTCCACTGACGGATACTGGCTTCGGTCTACCCATCAGATACCAGCACTGATCAATGATATGTACACCCAGATCAATTAGTGGTCCACCGCCGGACCGAGCCTTGTCCGCAAACCAGCCGCCCGGATTACCCAGACGTCGCAGAATAGATGCCTTCGCATAATATAGCTCACCAAACTCGCCAGCATCAATGAACCTGCGTAACATCTGCATATTGTTATCATAACGGCGTACAAAGCCAACAACGAGCGTACGTCCGCTCTTTTTCACCGCTTCCTCAATCCGTAGTGCGTCTTCAACATTGGTAGCCACCGGCTTTTCCAGAAGCACATGCTTGCCCGCTTCCAGTGCAGCAATAGCGAATTCCGCATGGGTGTTATTCCATGTGCAGATACTGACGGCATCCACATGCGGGTCTTCGAGCATCTCACGATAGTTAGTGTATACGGATTGAGCGTCATACTTCTGCGCAACCGCCTTGGCCCGCTCCTCGTTCAGATCACAGATGGCATAGATAACGGCATCCTTATTTTTGGCATAATACCTCATATGAAGATCCGAGATAGAACCTGTACCGATCATACCGATATGCAGCATTTGCTTAGTGCTCATCTTCGTTTTCCCTCCATTTTCCAAAACTTCTTTAACGTCTAGTCTGCCCGCAGCATGCCTTCATAAATCCCCGGTGTTGAATTTTCAGCTTTGTCCGCATATCTTGAAATTAACCTAATCCTATTGCGGATAACCTGCCTACTAAGCATTCATTGGAATTTAACGGCCATCTTTTTTCTTCCGTGTATATCTATTCGCAACCCTACGGCATGTTATCTCGTCAGTTAATGATATGCGGGCCTCTTATACAAGAGATTACCGCAACATAACACTAATGAGAAGGGATGATCTTATGAAGAACAACATGAAAAAAGTAAGCACCCTGGTCGCCCTTTCCATGGCGCTGAGCGGCGGATCTGCTTATGCTGCAACCATGGAAAACACCATATCTTCAGCGCAGGAGAACAGCGCTCTAACCACGAGTATTGCCGCCGAAGCTATACAGGTATCCGTCAACGGTGCATCTGTTGCCCATGGATACTGGAATCAAGATCAGAAAACAGCCATGATTCCGCTACGCGCCCTGACGGAAGCACTCGGGATCGAGCTGAAATGGAATAAAGAAGACAAGTCTGCAGAACTGACTCGCGGTACGCTGTGGACTCAGGTATTTACAGGTAAAGACCGTTATTCTGTGAACAAAATGTTGCTAACTCTGGGCATTGCTCCTGAAATTAAAGATGGGATACTTTACGTGCCCGCTGTTTTTGCGGAGAAAGTTCTACATGCACAAGTAAACACAGCCGGGAATCAGGTGACGATCACAAGTGAGGAGGACGTGAAGACAGTAGTGGAACGCGGTGTAATTACCCTGATCTCCAATCAGGATACATATCCATCCATCCAGATTGGTGGTGCGGGACCGGATGGCATCGTACTGAATCTGAACGAGGATACGCAATTCATTTCCGCAGATGGAAAAGAAATTTCACTTGCTGATCTCTCCATCGGTATGGTCGTGGAGGCCGAGCATTCCCTGGCAGCCACTCTAAGTTTGCCACCACAGACACCAACATATAAAGTGACCGTACTGGATACGGCAGCCGAAATAGCAGCACAGCCCGCAGAGTCTTTTGGTACAGCAGGTTCGATTGAAAATGTAGATACAAAGGATGGCATCGTTACCCAGATTGAGATTACCGGCACACGCCTGACTGAAACTGCGCCGGATCATGTCGTATTAAATATCGACAAAGCCACTTCGCTCGTGAATCCGAAAGGCGAAGTCATACAAGCGGAGCAACTGACCAAAGGAACCAAAGTGATCGGATTCTACAGCCCAGCGTTGACACGGAGCCTGCCTCCAATCGGCACTGCTTGGAAAGTTGTTGTGGAGCTCCCAGAAGTTTAGCACAAGCTGAGTAATACTTGGTCTTCCCAAAAACAGTTGATATGGAATCACGTATATGATTGTTTATTCAGAAAACAACAAATCCCCTGATCTGACGCCCGGGATCTGCTATTAAACCGGAGTCATTCAGGGGATTTGTTGTTGTTCCATGTTACAGCTTGATGTTCGCCTCATCAAAGTATTCCTCAAGTGTCAATCCACTCTGCACCACATCCGGTGCAAGATCGGCACCCACGTAGCGAATATGCCAAGGCTCGTATACGTAACCCGTTACGTCCTCTTCGCCTTTTGGATAACGGATGATAAACCCATATTCAGCAGCATGTTCATCCAGCCATTGACCTTCTTTGGATGAGCCAAACACCTCTTCGAGCACATTGCCAACACTTGGACTGGATACATCCATGGCAAGCCCTGTCTGGTGTTCACTTCGGCCCGGAACGGCACTCACACGGGAAGCATACTCTTCTCCTTTAGTTTTCACATTATTATTGTAGATGGATACCTGACGTTGGTAAGATCGATAGCCAGACACTGCACGAAGCTCTATACCATCTGCCTTTGCACCAGCAAACAGTTTCTCCAGCGCTTCGGCAGCTTCTTTGCGCATTTGTCTCTTCTCATGTGGCCCATCAAAAGAAAACGGCACATCTGGCTCCACCAGATCACTCGGCTCGTACCCTTCCGGCAGACTGCGTTGCTTGTTAACAATCACGGTCATTGCCTGAGCATTGGTCACCACAGACTGGGAATCAATGGTCGTCTGGAGGGCACTAATGCTGCGTTTCTCCATAAGTGGATCTTCTGCTGTTGCACTACCATTTCCATTGGAACCCTGCTCTCCTGCAGGTGCACTATCTGATCCGCTGCCTGCCCCTTCATCGCTGCCCGAATTCGTTGTGCTATCCCCTTCGGCATTTCCCTTCCCATTCGAGTCTGATTCATCGGTCAAATGAACGGTTGTTCCATCGGCTCCCTGTTCCGTGCTGGATGGTCCACTGGCATTCTGATTGTCCTTCGCGCCGGAACCGTTCTGACACGCTGCTAACAACGCTCCACATATCATAAGTGAGGACAGCAGAACCACGATCCGGCGCTGTCTTCCTGCTCCTGATTTCATCATAAAACTCCTATCACCTTAGTAGAATGAATATTTCTTAATACTTGTTCTCACGGTTACGATAATGTTCCCTGCGACAGTATACCGTAAATGGTTAATAAGCTCCACCTGTAAAGAGCCGCTTCTCCCAGTCTCTATGCGGAGATATACCCGTTATACAGCCTTTACCCTTGTTTTCTGTACATTTAATGTAACATCCCAAACTTAGACAGCTTCGATGCAAACTGGAAATGAGAAATGAGAACTAGGGCTTCACAAAAAAACAAGCAGGAGTGATCTGAGATCTCCCCCGCTGTACTTGTTGTATGCTTCACTTCGTTGCCGGGCTGTCCTTGTACTTCTGGACAGCCTGCCACATCCGCGCTGCCACGCGCTCGCGGATGAGATCCAGACCGGCTGCTGCGGGCACACCCGGCAGCAGCGCGGTCAGCTCGGGCAGCGCAGGCGGCTGGCCCGGCTGCGCGAGCCGCACCTCCACGGCGCCGAAGCCCGGCCCCGGCTGGTGCATGGCGCCGTCTGCGGCGGCCTCGGCGATCCACTCGCCGACGGCTGCGCCGCCTTCGCCAGCCCGCGCCTGCGGGCGGCCCGCCGTCTCCGCTGCGCGGCCAGCGCCGCTGGGGTCATGGGCAAGTTCCTCTGCCCATGATCCCAGCACGCCGGCAAGCAGCGCTTCGCGCGGCAGGCCGGCGTGCGCCAGCTGCAGCAGCGGCTCGGCCGCGAGGCGCGCAGCAACGGCACGCTCCGCCGCCGCAGCATGCGCGCAGCGATCGCGGCCGCAGGTGCACGCCTCGGCGGCTGGTGCACCAAGTGCAGCAACGCCTGGCGCACCAGCCGCCGCGGGCAACAGCCCGGCGAGCTCCTCTGGCGCCGGGCCGCCGCGCAGCAGGGCATACAGCGCCAAGGGGCGCTTGCGCAACTGAGCCAGCACGGCCTCTCGCTCCGCCTCGCTTAGCTGCGGCAGCTTACCTGTGACCGTGAACACGCCGGGTGCGGCTGTTCCGGTCTGATCTGCCTCAGCGGAACCAGACACCGTCTCTTCCGAATCCGCTGCTGTATTCACCTCTGCTGTCCATACCCCGGGGGACATATGCAGCTCAATCTTCCATTTTTCGCTCATCATCATCCCCCTCTCTTCATTCAATATCTGAACTACCGTTTATCCTGGTAAACTACAGCCAATTCTCCCCTTGCAGCGAGATCAGGCTGCGCAGCTCGTCATCCGACATTTCGGTCAGCCAGTTCTCTCCTGAGCCAACAACCTGCTCGGATAGAGCCTTCTTGCTCTCAATCAGTTCATCAATTCGTTCCTCTAATGTGCCCTGACAGATGAGCTTGTGCACCTGAACGTTGCGATTCTGTCCGATCCGGAATACACGGTCTGTCGCCTGATTCTCCACCGCTGGATTCCACCAGCGGTCATAGTGGATCACATGGCTTGCCCTCGTCAGATTCAGCCCTACTCCACCAGCGCGAAGGGAAAGAACAAACATAGAAGGACCTTCTCCTTTTTGGAAGGTCTCCACCATCTCGTCCCGCTGCGCCTTCGATACGCCACCATGCAGGAAATAAGGCTCCACCTCATAACGCCGCTTCAGTCTGGAAACTAACAATTCCCCCATCGAAACATATTGGGTGAAGATCAGCGCCGACTCTCCGTTATCTTGAATAGCATCCAGCAACTCCAGGAGCCGCTCCATTTTGCCGGACGCTTCCGCCTTGCCATGATCCCTCCGATTGCTGTCTGCTAACGCAGGATGGTCACAGATCTGCTTCAATTTGGTTAAGGACGATAACACGATGCCTTTGCGTGCAATGCCATTTCGGCCGTCCAGACCGCCCATAAGCTCATCCACCACACGTTGATACATTATCGTCTGTTCCGGAGTCAACGAACAATAGGATTTCAGTTCAAGCTTCTCTGGCAGATCTTTACGAATATCCGGATCACTTTTCAATCGGCGAAGCATAAAGGGAGAGACCAGCCGATGAAGCTCACGCAGGGAGGCCGCATTTTCCTCCGTTGGAGCGAGCCCCGTGTAACGCTGACGAAACGAAGTAGATGTGCCAAGATATCCCGGATTGAGGAATTGGAAAATCGACCAAAGCTCACTGAGCCGGTTTTCCACAGGCGTCCCTGTCATCGCAATCCGGTGAAAAGTAGATAATCGCATGACACTCTGTGCCTGCTTCGTACGGTAATTCTTAATATACTGCGCCTCATCCAGTACAACCGTAGACCAATGCAATGAAGCCAGGTCCGGGCCGTCACGGCCAGCGAGATGATACGTGGTGAGTACAATGTCATATTTCTGAGCCTCCGCTTGGAAGACCTCACCATGCAGCCGCTGTCCACCATGATGAATGTACAGAGACAGGTCTGGCGCAAAACGCTTCAGCTCACGCTGCCAGTTACCCAGTAGTGATGTTGGACAGACGATAAGGGCTGGCCACTGACCTTCAAGAAGATCGGTAGAAGCCTGCGAAGCAACCGCAGGCAACGCTCCATTGGACTTAATCCGCTTGGACTCCTTGGTTCCCTTCTGTTCACGTTCAGACATTTCTTCAGCTAGCGATGTTACATGTGCAGTCCGATCAACAACTGCATCTCCTTGTGCTTCCTGTAAAGTTTTCTGCCGCTCTTCCTGCTTGCGATCGAGCAAACAGGTGATGACCTGGATCGTTTTGCCGAGTCCCATATCATCCGCAAGACACACCCCGAAACCCAGCTCCCCCATAGCAGATAACCACTGAAATCCACGTTCCTGATATGGACGAAGTTCTCCATGCAACTCCGCAGGCACTGGACGCGGTTCAATGTTGCGAAGCACCTGTCCTTCGAGCAGGAAAGCAAGCATGCCTTCGGATTCAGCACCGAAGACAGACATCCCTTTCCATATGGAATCCTCCCCTTCATCCGCAGCCAGATGTAGCCATTCAGAAAGAGGCATGTATTGTTCTTCTTCTTTTTTCATATAACGCATTACTTGGCGAATCTCTTTGGTGTCCACTTCAATCCATTCCCCGCGGAACATCACGTAGGGAACGGTGGATTCAGCCAGTTCGGCGAGTTCCTCGGCTGTAATCGGCTTACCATCCAACATCGGCTCTGCTGTAAAGGCAACCAGTTGTTCCATGCCCAGCGCAGATACAGATCCAGGCTGACGATCAGGAGCTCCATTCACCATCTGCAACCGCAACCCAGCACGTCGTTTTCCCGCACGGCTCCACCTCGAAGGCATCAAGACCGTTACTCCTGCCTTTTGCAGCTTGGGAACCGCATGAGTTAGAAACTCAAAAAAGCTCTGCTGCTGCAGGTGAATCCCCTCGGGACGAGCATGCAACAGAGCGGTCTCCAATTCCGGAGCCAGTTCAGAAGCCTGACCGATAGCCATAAGTAATTGCTCTGCCACTGAGGTGTAATAGACCTTGCCGCGATCCAGGTCACGCTCAGGATGTGCCCATATACTTCGTGCAGGCAGCCTGAGGCCTGATTCCTGATCACTATTCACCCAGAAGCTGATCCCCCAGGTGGAATCTGTTTCACCTAGTGGCGGCTCTAGGCGCAGGACCAGTTCAAGTTTCCCCTCGACAGGTGGCGTCTCCTCAGCGCGTAACGTCGGGATTGTCGTCCCCCCTGCTTCTTGAATCAGATCGACAAAGGCAGTCATTTCATCTGTCGGCCCCTGTACGGTAACAGGACGGAACATCGAGATCAGACTGTTCCACCAGAGTTCAGATACAGGTGAAGAACCACGCCTGAACGAAGTTCGGTAACGAGACAGCTCACTATCCATGCCTTCGAGTTCACTTGTCACCACTGCATGGATGATACCGCTCATGAATGAAAATAACACAGCCCCTGCGGCTTCCTCCCTTGTCTCGGGCTCCATGAATGCGTATGCCACGGGCGCTGACAGCGCAATGGGCGGCATCGACTCTGCAAGGCTTCTGAAACGCTCCTGATCTTCTTCAAGCTGCAAACGCGGCCGCCAAATTCCTGTTAAAGTCTCCTGTCCGGTTCGCCTTCTTGCACCTGTCTTCGCGGCAAATGCAGCGGCCGGAGCAAATGCACCTCGCAGCATCAGTTCCTGAGTGAACTGTGCCGCCTTGACCCAGTAACGCATCTCCTCTCCAGCCTGAATGCCAGCTGCATGCAACATCCGATCATCCCACTGCAACAGCAGCCTGAAAGCGTCCTTGGGTGGGACCGCCAAGCCTTCCAGTGTTCGTCCAAGCAACTGACGCCGTTTCGAATTTTTGGCTTCTGCCGTATTTCGAAGCGAATTCGGCCAGCGCAATTCCGCAAGTCGCAGCGCCGCAGGCTGAAACAGACGACCTGCGTCGCCGAATTTCAACCTCCTCACCACGTGGCTCCATGCATCCACACGAGGTTCCGATGTCTCACCAGAAAAACAAAAAAATACGTCTCCAAGCCATACTCCATACAGCGATTGCATCATTACAGTCTCCCGTCATCCCTTCGCATTGTTACTCTCCATCATATACGAAAATGAAAGGATTTAAAAACATTTACGTATAAAAAATACGGATTCATTTCGTTTTCTTCACAAAAAAAATGCTCCTTCTCCAGAAAACGGATAAGGAACATTTCGTTTAATTGTTGAAAGAATTGAGGCACCAAACCTTCACCGATTGTATCGAATCAAGATCGAACCAGACTGCCCAGCAATACATCCAGGTTCAATATACCCGCACGATGATCAGCACAAAATCCGATTTTGTCGAAAACGCCGATCATGAACCGACGATGCTCCTCAGCAGGTTCTTCGAAACGATCATATATTACAACCGAGTCCACCATGTCTACAACCAGAGGCACAAAGCCGTTCTTGTATGGGACAACGATAATCCGTGTAGATGAGGTATCTTCCTGATCCGGCATGCCCAGCAACACGCGAAGACTCACGACCGAAACCACCTTACCGTACAATGAAGCGAATCCTCTGATCTCGGGACTTCCGAAAGGCACCGTTGTTACTTCTACCATTCTGATGATTTCATGAACCTGATCAATGCGAAGCGCAAAAATCTGTTCTCCGACCGTGAAATTAATATATTGTACTACTTCATCCATAATTGTCCCCATACCCTCTCATTCCGTAAAATCAGATCTTCAACACGCTTTTGGCTGTCGAACTTTAGACGATGAGTCGTTACATGTTGTATCGGCAATTTCGGAGCAAATGTTTAGGCTTTAGACAACAAGAATCGTAGTCCTGACGCTTTTTCATCCTTTTTCTATAAATAGATTGTTAGATGCACTTTTCTGTGGATAACTCATTAAATATTCTTTAAACTTGCTTTTCATGGATAAAAATATAAAGTTATACCTGATTTGTGGATAAGTTGTGCACATATTGCTCACAACCTGTGGATATATATATTATTTTATGTGGATATTCACCATTTTAATGTGGACATGTGATGTATTTGTTTATATTTCTAACGCAGAACTTTGTCATAGTCAGTCCTGTTATCCTGTCGTGTGGACATATTGTGGAAAGCCTTTGAATTGCCGTATCAGAGTTTGGGTTCCTGCCCCTTGTTATTCACATGGTCGCCTTCAGCCCAATCGATGAGGATTTCCGCTGTCTGTTCGAACTGGAATACTGGAAAATAGTGACCATAAGGCACATCCACTTTTTTATAACCTTTGTGTAGTCCAGTCGGAAAATAATAATCCGTTTCCTTTTCCGCCCAAACAACCAATGGATCTGCTTCATGCCCCATGTCCTGAACATTCCCGTATGTATCCCAAAAGCTCGCTGTCTGCCTGTGTCCCAAGTGAATCCACCGCAATAAATCCACATGTGCGCCCGCTATACGAGGTGAACGAAGATAGCCGTGTACTCGCTCAGCCAGTCTCTCGACTCCCCCTTCCTGTATCACGTCACCATTGCCTGAACGAAACATCCGTGCCCAACTCCGCCGAGATCTAGTACGAAGCAGTAACCTGCCCACTCGACGCGGTAGGCGCAGCATCAGTTTGAATCGTGCATCTCTAGCATTGTCCGCGACAGGTTGGAGCAGGGCCAACCGAACATCGGTACGCCCGCTAAGCTGCAGTGCGGCGGCTGCGACAGAAGCACCCACAGAGTGACCAACCAGTTTGATTGGAGCCTGCATTTCGGATAAAGCATCGATAAGCGCTTGAACCTGACCTGTAAATGCATCTTGTTCTAGATGAACAGGTGAACGACCAAATCCTGCGAGATCAACAATCCATACGGGATTGCCCGTAAGTCTATGCAGCTCTGATCCCAGTGGAAGCAGATCATCCGCACTTTGGAGTAAACCGTGCACGATTACCCACGGCTCCCCCTCACCTTTCCAGCCTAACATTGCCAGATTACCTAATCGGGAACGGGTATAATCTGCTGGATAAGCTTCCGCTTCAGGCTTGGGCAGAAGACGATAATCCAGATCAGCAATGATGAACGGCAACTGCTCCCGGATATCAGGCCAATTTCGCCCCATTCGCTTCAACAGTACCTCCGTCTCCTGTACCGGGAATGTCCGATCTGTAATAAAAGCCAGTGATTGCGCAGGTATACCGCTAATACGGCTTCCTCCAAGGCTCATAAGGCGTTGAATCCAGGACAGCGGTAATGCTCCTGCTGGTTTAGGTACACTCAGTTGGGTCGTGATCACATTCAACAATTCCTTCATGTCCGGACTCTCCTCCTTACGCGCCAACAGTGGATAGGTCCCTCCTAACGGAGAATCATCCTGTATCAAAAACACCAAGGTCTCTGCCACCACATCGTTCTCCACCAGTGGTAGCCAGTAAGATGATCCACCAGGTACGACAGGCATAAAACCTCGCTGAACGGCGCCAATGAGTATTCCAATACCGCCTGTCTGCTCTGTCTCCCCCGTCGGACGAGGCCCAACCACTGTACTGGGATTTATGACAGATAACGGATAACCGTGCTGCTTCGCATGCTCTCGAATGTAACCATCTGCCTTAAATTTCATCTCTTCATACGCGCTCTCTTGACCCCCCTTATGGTTCGCCTCCATATGTTCCCCTTGCTGGTCTCCCTGCCCGTAAGGACTCATGAAACCAACGACATGAATAAAATGTCGCAATCCTCCACCACCTTGGTGCTGGATATCCTCTGCCAACTGAGTAATCTCCTTAGCCCCTTGCATGAAGATTTGCTCCGCCGTCTCTCGTTCCAATGTGATATCCATCGTGCCGCCCGCATGAAGAAGGACTCTTGCCTGCTTGATGTGTTCACGATCTGCTTGATCAAGTCCCAGACCTGGCAGAGATAAATCTCCCCTAATAAACGTTATCCGTTCAAAGTTCCTCACACCGTAACTCTCCAGTGCTGTTCTGGCCCGCTGTTCAGAGCGCACTAACAGAAGCATATGTATATTCGTTTTCTCTACAAGTTGTCTGACTGTTTCCTTTCCAATAAAACCGGTACTACCTGTCATGAAAAGAACGGTCTGTCCCCAATTGGTTAAGTTCATCACTATGCCTCCACACTATTTAACTTCCTTTATTTTTTGCTCTGTCTTTGCCTCATTCAATATCAAACTAATATTAGTACTATATAGTACTAGATATGTCCAAAAAAAACGCTTCGCTTAACGAAGCATCTGACAAAATGTATGTGCCGACTGTTCAATAATACCCAGATCACGAGAAGTTCCTGCTAGAATCAGCGAACCTTCCATTGCAGCAACAAATAGCGCAGCGGCCGCTCCAGGATCTATCCCTTTGCGAAATTCTCCGCGTTCCACCCCTTGTTGAAGCAACTTCTCCACCATAGGAACAAGCTCTTGGAAAAAGGTCGAGATACTTGCCTTCACCTGGGAAGCATTCTCAGGCGCCTGCATGTAAAGTGTGACAAACGGACACGTTCCTTCAAAGTTGCGACTCTCTATGCCGGCCGAAAGCAATGACAGGAATGAATGGATTCGCTCCTGTACCCCACGCTCCCGCTGGCTGAGCAGTAGATACAGCTCTGATTCGTATTGAGCGATCCAGAACTGAACAACCGCCTGAAGCAGTTCCTCCTTATTTTTAAAATGATAATAGATGTTGGACTTAGACACGCCACTTACACGCACTACCTCATCCATGCTGACATAAGCATAACCTTGCCGGAGAAATAGCTGCGTAGCGACTTCCACCGCTTTGGTACGGTTAACGGGATTCGCATGTCTGGGATTGGAGCTTCTAGACTTGGACGGTTCAGAGGATTTGGAAATCCTTTGTTGTGATATATTGTCTTTATTCATGAATAGAACTATATAGTACTATTTTAACAAAAGCAAGCACAACGTTTAATAAAACCACATCACTAGCATATTCACGCAAGAGTTGTCCACATTTAGAGCATATACTCACAGGATATCCACATGTAGTATTAACTCGGTGTAAAAATCATGTTTTATTTAGAAAAATAAGTTGATATTAAACGAACTACGTTCTTGACGAACACTGTTCGTGGTGTTATAAATGTAACGAACACCGTTCGTGAAACCGATATACAAAGGAGATGTCTACAAATGACACCAGCCCATTCAAAAACACAACGTCGCACCGCAATAATTGGAGGTGGACCAGGAGGTCTGACACTTGCCCTCATTTTACAGGAACATGGCATTTCCTCGGTTATTTATGAGCGTGACCTAGAGGACAAAAGCCATGAACGGGGAGGCTCTCTAGACATTCATGAAGATTCCGGGCAATTGGCTTTGAAGGAAGCCGGATTATATGAGGCTTTTCAGATGGCAGCAAGGGCTGAGGGAGAAGACTTCCGTCTCATGGATAAAAAAGGCAAGATTTATATCGACGAAGTGGCAGATGGAAATCTTTCAGACGGACATGGCCGTCCAGAGATTGACCGTGGTGTACTTTGTAATTTGCTCTTGAACAAATTAGATCAGTCTAAAATAAGATATGGCTATAAACTTGATAAAGTTGTTTCTCTAGGAGATGGCAAGTCTGAGCTTCATTTTGACAATGGAAATGTAGAAGTGGCCGATCTTGTAATCGGAGCTGATGGCGCCTTTTCTCGTGTTCGTCCTCTGCTCACGGATATAGATGTAGAATATTCAGGTCTGACTATGCTGGAGCTTAACGTTATTGCGGACCATCATCCAGATTTAGCAGCGTTTAATTCACGTGGTAAGATGTTTGCACTAGAGGATCATAAAGGTATTTTAGGTCAGTTGAATGGCAACGGACGGATCAAAGTATATGCCAGTTTTAAGGTTGAACGGGACTGGTTAGATCACATCCGGAACGATAACCCACAGGAAATGAAAGCAAAATTGCTTGAGCTTTTCCACGATTGGAATGAGTCGCTGCAAAATTATATTCGTTATGCGGAAGACAGTATCTTACCAAGAAGAATTTACATGCTGCCAGTCGGTTTTAGATGGGAACGCAACCCTGGTATCACGTTGATCGGTGATGCGGCTCATGTCATGTCACCTTTTGCTGGAGAAGGTGTAAACCTTGCTATGCTGGATGCATTGGAGCTCGCTCTTGCACTTGTAAGAAACGAAAATACCGCCCAGGCAATTGAAGAATATGAGGAAAAAATGTTTCAATATTCCTCAGAGAAAGCTGCTGAGTCTAATGAAAATCTTATCCTTTGCTTCTCTGATCATGCTGCACCAAAGCTGGCTCAATTAATGCAATCTTATCACGACAAGTATGAGCAGCAAGCATGATGTTATCTTGAGCTATATATTTACTATTAGCTTCCGTTATGCTATAAGAAAAGTATGATGAAACCTAAACGTGAAATTGTGAGTCGACGTAATCGACCATCCAAAGAACCACTGAGCCATGAACTAATTGTAAAGACTGCCTATGATTTGTTAAAAGAGGAAGGAATCTCTGGCATGAGCATGAGGAAGATAGCCAAGCACCTCGACACAGGTCCTTCTTCTCTTTACGTTTATGTTAAAAATTTTCAGGAGTTAAGCTCTTATGTACTTGACTATGGGCTGGGAGAGTTAAACTTACCCGAGCATACGGAAGATAATTGGAAAGAACAATTATTCCAAGCACTACACGCCTATGCTAAACTACTTATTGAACAACCTGGATTGGCTGAGCTGTCCCTTCAGACAATTCCCATTGGAGATAATGCCTTTCGTCTGAATGAATATTTGCTTGCCGTATTACAAAAGGGTGGAATTTTTTCTACCTCCGCTGCTTGGGGAACAGATCTTTTGCTTCTATATGTGTCTTCAGTTGCCTTAGAGAAGGCTACGAGATCAAACGAGCAAATGGTAACTATTCAGAATTCTTACAATGACGCAGATCCGGTTCGTTTTCCGCTAATCCACAGTCTAAAGAAAGAATTATTTTCGGGAGATACTGTTTCTAAGGAAAGGTTCTTCTGGGGAATTGAAGTGATACTTCAGGGAATTTTGCAGACACACCAGAAAGATAACAGCTTTACAACAAATTAAAAAACATTGTACTCATGTTATATTTCTCGAGGGACAAAAACCTATTCCCATTGAAGTCGCTAATTAAGCGGCTTTTTTATTTTCAGATATGATCTACTCTCCGAGCAAAGAACTAGAGGCACACAACAAAGAAGCCAGCTGCCACTAGGCAACCGACTTCTGGAGCGTGTGAATTAAACTCTTTATTATTCACTTTATTATTTACTTTGTTATTTACTTCGCTACCTACTTGGTTATCAACTTCCTTAATTACTTTTTCAGACTGTCCCAGTTCTGCTGCAAGCCATCCAGCAACGCGTTCTTATCCGATTTGCCTGCCACATATGCTTGGATCGTGCTGCCGAACTCTTGCGGAACCCCTTCTGGGAAACGGTTAAAGTTCCAGCTTAACGTTTTATTTTCCTGACTGTATTTCATGATATCTGTTGCCAGATCGCCAAGCTCCTCCTCAGATGCCTGAATGGAACTGAATGCCGGAATAAACTTGAACTCTTTCGTCAAATAGTTCTTGCCAGTGTCAGATGTGACAAGCCATTCCAGAAACTCTTTTGCTTCCGACTTCACTTGTGAGTTCTTATTCACAACCCAAAAGTTAGGCACACCTACAAACAACTTGTCGTTAGGTTCATTCGTAATCGGCATCGGCAGAATGCCCAGATTCAGATCAGGATTAATGCCGTCGATTTGTACTTGTGTCCAGTTTCCTTGCTGCATCATAGCTGCTTCGCCACTAGCAAACAACGTTACTTGTGTATTGTAGTCCGTAGTCAACGGATTTTTGTTGCTGTATTTCAGCGTCAGATCAAGCAGATTCAGCCAGTCATTAAATATAGGGTTACCCGGAATTTTCTCATTTCCTTCGTTCAGTCCTTGAATAAATTTGACCGGGTCTACTTGATTCGCAAACGCTACATTCACATTATGATTGCCCAGCACCCACCACTCCTGATATCCGTTGGAGAAAGGCGTAATGCCTGCGTCCTGTAGTTTCTTTGCTGCTTGGTCCAGCTGTTCCAATGTGGTTGGAATCTCAGTAATGCCCGCTTTGGCGAATAAATCCTTATTATAAATGAATCCGTATCCTTCCAGGGCGAGCGGCTGACCATAGAGCTTGCCGTCCTTGGTCATCGGCTCTTTGGCCACTTCCAGTACATCCTTTGTCCAAGCTTCATCGGATAGATCCTCCAGGTATTCAAGCCAGGTATCCAATTCACGGTACCCACCGACGTTGAAAATATCTGGTTGTTCGCCTGCGGCAAACTTGGCTTTTAATGCAGCGCCATAGTCACTACCGCCACCTACCGTCTGAATGTCCAGCTTAATGCCTGGATGGGATGACTCATACTCTGCTTTAAGGCGATTCAATGCTTCAGCAATTTCCACTTTGTATTGGAAAATTTTAATTGTTTTGGTGCCAGCCGCAGCTTCATCACCGCCTGTTTGAGCATCCGTATTGACGGGACTACCGCTTTTGTCCCCGTTCCCGCAACCTGCAAGCATGACTGAAAAAGCAATGAGCATCAGCAATGTTAACTTTGTCATTCTTTTCATAGATACACTCTCCCTGTAAGTAGTTTCACTTTTACCGCCTGCATCTCTTGCTTACAATAAACAAATTGAATTAAAGAGATTTACACGTAGCACTCCAATGACAGAACAATCTTCCAATCGCTGTTATCCCCAGATTTTTTTGATTCCTTTTGCTAAAGGGAAAAATCCGGTGATAAAGGCGACCGCTTCGCTTTTTCAGTTTTTTTCTGTCCTCTCCGTTTCTGTGTAAATGAATAACCCCAATTTATATAGATGAACTAACGCATTTTCCATAAATGGTATGCGTAGTTGATCACAGATTAACGGTTAAGCCATCTCTTGTCTTTATGCCTTTGATATCGGAGGGGCAGTCCTCCTACTTGACTCTATAACGACATTTTACAGAGCTCCACCCTGTTCGCCCTAGGCTTCCCCTGTCTTTTCCGCCTTGCTCTGGCTCATCTGCCCAAGCCCTGCGGGCAGGTGAGCCTTCTGCCCACCTCCGTGCGAGGCAGGAGCGGAGGCATCATGATGCGCTGGAGGAGCGGAGCGTTCGCCTTTGAAACTCGGGGGCTTCCTTGCCTCAATCATTCAGGCCCCCGAGGAGCAACAGCGACCGAAAGCGCACATGATGCCAGAGCGACCAGCCCGCGCACCTATCCTTTAACTGACCCTGCCGTGATGCCCTGAATGATATACTTCTGCATGAGCAGGAAGAATATGATGATTGGCATGATCCCAAGCACTAAGGCAGGCAGCGCCAGATCCCACTGCTTCGTATATTGACCGAACAGCGCAAATGTAGCAATGGGAATGGTTCGCAGATTAGAGCTTTGCAGGATCAGGGATGGCAACAGATAGTCATTCCAGATCCAGAGCGTATTCAGAATGATGACGGTTACATACATTGGTTTCATTAATGGGAATACGATCCGGAAGAATACCCCGTAGACGGAACTCCCATCCACCCGAGCCGCTTCTTCAATCTCCACAGGAACCGATTTAACAAATCCATGGAACAGAAAGATGGACATCGGTGCACCAAATCCGAGATAACAGATGATGAGTCCACCCAGACTGTCGATCAGTCCCAGATTGCTGGTTACCGTAACAAGTGGAATCATGATAGACTGGAACGGAATCACCATTGCGGCAATGAACAAACCGAATAGAATTCGGTTAAATCTTGTATTGCTGCGGACCATCCGATACGCGGCCATGGAACTGATCAACACCAGCAAGAGATTGCTGACGATCGTTACGATCAGTGAGTTCAAGAGAGCGGATGGAAAGCTGATTTTTTCCCAAGCATTGGCGTAGTTACCCCACTGGAACACTTCCGGCCATGCAGCCGAATTGGTGAGCAGGTCTCCAAAGGTCTTGACCGAATTCACAAACAGGAAGTAAAACGGAATCAGGAACAATAACCCGATTAACACCATGACAATCTCGGTTACAGCGGTACCGAAGCGGTAATTCTTCGATGTTTCCATCAGGCTTCAACCTCCTTGCTCTTCGTTACACGTACCTGAATCATGGTGATAATGGCAACGATGACGAAAAATATAAATGCTTTGGCTGTTCCGATACCGTACCGATTGTTCACAAAAGCTTCATTGTAGATATTAAGTGCAACTGACTCTGTTGATCCAAACGGTCCCCCTTTGGTGAGCGACAGGTTGAGATCGAACATTTTGAAGGACCAGGAGATCGCCAAAAACAGACAGATGGTTACACCCGGCATGATGAGTGGCAAAATAATGCTCTTCAGCACCTGCCAACGGCTGGCTCCATCGATCTCGGCAGCTTCCAGCAGATCAGGTGAAACATTCGTCAAGGATGAGATGTAGATCACCATCAGATAACCTGCCGTCTGCCATACGAAGACGATGACGATGCCCCAGAACGCAGTGGGTTCGTCCCCCAGCCAAGGGAGATTGAAGAAGGACCAGCCGGTCACGTCACCCACTGCTGAAAACCCTTTCACAAATATGAATTGCCAGATAAACCCGAGCAGCAACCCGCCAATGACGTTAGGCATGAAAAAGATTGTACGCAGGATATTTCTTGTCTTCAGTGGTTTGGTCAGGAAATAGGCCAGGAAAAACCCAATGACATTCGTGAGGATCACCCCGATCACCGTGAATCGCACCGTGAACCAAAATGCGGTCTGGAACTTGGGATCGTTTGCAAAAACATGCATGAAGTTATCCAGTCCAACCCAGTTAATGCTGGCAGATACACCGTTCCAATCCGTAAACGAATACACCATGCCAAGCAGGAAAGGGACCACGATGATGAGAATAAAAAACACAACAGAGGGACCCACGAACACGAGCTGCTGTAACAGCTGTGAAGACTTGCGATGCTTCATATCGTTCTCCCCTTCTTTCGATGGATGATATCGGTCTCTTGTTCTATTAAACTCGATAATCGTGAAGGGAAACACCTACAGTCTTGAACAGTTGGGTGTAAAATATTGTCCTCTCATGACGATCAGCCTGAAGGGGTGTAGTGATGTCCAAATATTACAGTATTCGCACGAAGCTAATTGCCTTTATGCTCATTGCAACAACTATTCCGCTGCTGACATCCATCAGCATGACCTTTATTCAGACCAAATCAGCCTTGCGTGAACAAGCACTGGAGGAGAATAAACGGCTCATCTATCAGGCTTCAACCAACCTTAATAATTATGTAGACAATGTGGCGCGGGCCTCTCTGGCGGTATATAACGATCCCAATTTCCTGCGAAATCTGGCTAAACTCCCTGGGGATTATCGGGCTGTGGCCGAGGTCTACACTACACTGCAAACCATCAGGGCAGCCATACCGGACGTATTTCAGCTCTATTTACATTCGTTTGTATCTGATCAATCCACACTGATTACCAATCCTTTCCCCAAAAGGGAAGAACGCAAGCAAGCTTATTCCAATTCATTGCATGGCAAGATGGATAATGGCAGCTCCGATATCTGGTTAGAATCTGCCCATATGAGTCATACCTATGGCTTCAAGGCGGCTTCTCCTGATGATTCACCAAGAACAGTCATTACGCTTCACCGAATCATTCGGGATACTCCCTCCCCTGAACGTTTAGGTGTACTTGCCATTGACCTCAACATGAACAGCATTGCAGCGATATGCAACCGGCTCTATGATTCAACTAAAGAACAGATCTATGTCGTGGATGGAGAAAATCGGATTGTCTATCAGGGACATTCGGAGGTATCAGGAGCCAATGCAGGCGGACAATTGCAACCAATGGCAGCTAGTAGCCTACAGGAAGCACGAAACCTTGCAGGTACAACGCTTGCTATGGCTGGACATTTTGAACAGGATCACTCCATCTATGTTTACCAGCAACTTGGAAGCAACTACGCGGATTGGACCATTATCAAGCAAATTCCGAATGAAACATTATATGAAAGAGCAACTGCGCTTACATGGAATAATGCAATCATTGCCATTGCAGCACTTATGCTCGTGATCGTGGCTACATTATTTATCTCGATCCGAATTACAGGCCCACTTAAGCAATTAATGCGATATATGAATCAGATTCAGGCAGGACGCTTACATGTGGATATCCGCCTGTCAAGTCGGGATGAGTTCGGGGTGCTTGCGAGACATTTCCGGGATATGATGGACACTGTGAATAACTTGATTTTGCGAGAATACCAGCTGGAGATTGCGAACAAGACCAATCAGCTCAAAGCATTACAAGCTCAGATTCATCCTCATTTCCTATATAATACTCTGCAGTCTATCGGTACACTGGCCTTACAGCAACAAGGAGAGCGAGCATACACCTTACTTTCCTCGCTGTCCAAAATGCTACGTTACAGCATGCGAGATCAGACCTGTGTAACACTCCGTGAAGAAGCTGAACACGCTCGATTATATCTGGAATTACAACAGGAGCGATTTGGTGAACGTCTGGAGGTACACATGCATTTTGCAGAAGATACACTAGCTGCCCAGATGCCCCGGATGACATTGCAGCCTCTGATTGAGAATTATTTCAAACACGGAGCGGACGTTCAGCCTGGAAAAGGATTGATCTCCATCACCAGCCGTCGTGTTGACCGTCATTTGATTGAGATTGAACTGATTAACAACGGACCAACCATACCTGAAGATAAATTGCTTGAAATACGAGGATGGCTGGAGCATCAAGAAACGTTATCAGATACTACTCCTAAGGAGTCAGCAAGGTCGGAATCCATCGGCCTTCGCAATGTGATACGCAGACTTGCACTCAACTCCCATCCCGGTCAATCTGCGGAGATCAAAATCAATAATATAGACACAGGCGGTGTGAAGCTTCAAATCAAACTATATGTGGGAGAGTGAACAGCATGAAAGCACTGCTTGTTGATGATGAACAGCATGTCCGCCATGCCATCCAGCTTCTGGGTCGTTGGGATGACCTGGGAATCGATGTATTGCTGGAAGCTGCAGACGGAAATGAAGCGATTGAAGCAATTACAGTCCACCAACCGCAAATTATACTCAGCGATATGCGCATGCCTGGCATGGATGGAATGGCGTTGCTTGAATGGATCTCTGTCCATTCCCCTCATAGTAAAGTCATTGTCATTAGTGGATATGATGATTTTGAACTGGTAAGGCATGCGATCCGGCATGGCGGCATGGACTACTTATTGAAACCTGTCGAGGCTGACGAACTGAATGCCGCCTTAGTCAAGGCAGTTCATGCCTGGAAGGAGGAGCATACCTTACGTACGGAGTCCACCAAACAATCCATCGTCGTGAATCGTATGCGCCCGCATTATCAGGACCGCCTGCTCACCGAGCTGGCGGTCGGCAGAGGTAACACCTCTGCTCATATCCAGCAATTGCAGGAAGAACTTGATCTGCCCTCTTCTATTCCGATGTGCTGTGTTGCCGTCACCAGTCTGTCTCATCTCGATGCGGATTGTCTGGCTAAATATCGGAGTCAGCCGAACTTGCTCGTATTCTCAGTACTTAACATCTGTGCAGAGATGATGCGTACACCCATCGAAGGCGTTACATTCCACCAGCTCAATCAGCCTGATGAGATTGTATTGTTGCACTGGGGCACTCAGTCTTCGCTGGAGCGTATTCTGGAACGTATTAACGATGGGCTAGAGCAGACCATTCAGCGCCGGCTTCATTTTGGTCTATCCACTTGCGAGAATTATCCTATAGGGATTTCGACAGCATACCTGGATGCAAGCTCGAAATTATGGAGACGCAACATCGTCCTTACGCAAAATCTGATTCACTCTACAATTGAATCTTCGAGCAGGATCAAAGGAAAACGACTCGCCGCTTTTGAAGAACCTATGCGCATAGCTGCTTTGAGTTGTCGTGCCTCTAGCATATCTTCTATCGTTGCTGAATGGCTTGAACCATTCACCAAGCTAGAGGTGATCAGCGCCGAGCAGCTGCAACAATGGATTCAAGAGCTCGAGTGGATGCTTAGCTGCTGGTTAGATGATGCAGAAGGGCCGATATCCCATGACGAGGAATCTGCTGAGGACCAGTTTCCTCCGTTTGCCGAGTTGCCCCTCGATCATGATGGCCTGATTTCATTCCCTCTGCTTCGGTCACTGCTGGAGCAGCGTTTACTCGCAGCCGGAAAGGCGCTCACTGCCCAGCATCACGCATACCCTGATCCGATGAGTGAGATTGCCCGTTATATGGATGCTCATTATCAAGAGGATTTGTCACTACAGCAATTAGCCGCCCGCTTTTATCTGAGCAGGGAGTACATTTCACGAAAATTCAAACAGCAGTTTGGACTCAACTGGTCGGAATATCTCGGTAAACTGCGAATCAACAATGCCAAGCTACTGCTGCAAAATCCCTCATTACGAGTTGCTCAAATCTCAGAAATGGTCGGTTTCCAGGATGAAAAGTATTTCAGCAAAGTGTTCAAAAAAACGGAGGGCATAACGCCTGCAGAATATCGCAAAACCATGCTACAAACGGGTTCATAATAACGGGACTGATCACTCGTCCCGTAAGATGACTTTGGGCACAAGCCGAATATAGATCAGTTCTCCTGCGAGTTCTATTATCGTCTGTGTGACGATGACCGCCGCAGCGATAGTAGCCCATTCAGGCGACAGTGACAGTGCTAATGGTAGGACAACCAATGAATTACGAGTCGCAGCACTAAAGATTAATGCCCGGCCAGCACCTGGTTCCAGTTGGAAAAGCTTTGCAATACATCGGGAGATGACGGGCATAATGATTAGAAAAGCAGCATAGATCGGAATGACGCTTGCAATGATGCTCAGATCTTTGTAGACTTTGCCCACTTGGGAAGCTACTACGAGGATCAGCGCGAGAGCCATCATCGGAACCGGAAGCCAAGCCGTGGCTTGATACAACCTCTGCGCGGTTCCGCCTTTATTAGACCATAGCTGTGTCACTACTGCGAGCAGCAACGGAACCACAATTAGAAGCAAAAAAGCTTCTATAAATGGCCCTGTCTTCATGATGGTAGCTGCATCGCTCCCCATAAATAACCATAGATAAAGCGGAAGCAAAATCATCTGAACCACAAACAGCAGCGGAGTGGCTGCCAGCATCAGCTTCTCATCCCCCCGCCCCAGTTGTGTGAATACGATAACATAATCGATACAAGGGGTTAATAAAACAAGGTAAACTCCCAAAAGTACGCTTGGAGATTGAGGAAATATCAGTGTAAGCAGCCATACCACCGCAGGAACAACGATAAAATTAGCTAGGAGCAGTGCAACCATAAAACGCAGATTAGACCAAGACGCTCGAAGCTCCATAAACGGAATTTGAACAAACATACTATAGAGCAAGACAGCAAGGACTGGAGAAACTGCATACTGCAACATATCTCCCCATACCGGAGCAGCCAGTCCAATTCCTGCACCTGCGAACAAAGCTACTACATAGAACCAGGTTTGCTGCTTCTCCATCGTTTCTTTAGTTAACATGCCGCTTTTACTCCCCCAATTCTTAAATCAGATATGATATGGACATATTCAAGGTCGCCGTAGCGTACATTGGACAGAGTGCATCTCACTCCAGTAATTCCCATTAAAATGAGGAGGCTGGAAACTCGATCAACTCTTTATTTTAATTGTGGATTATTAGAACGAGACGTTAGTGGGTATATTCATTGTAGACTGACCCGTGGTTCATTACATTTCTTAAACCAAGGAGGAAACGCAATGTCCCGTAACAATCCGTATAAGTGGTTAAACGCCATCGGTTTTATTGTTGTGCTTGTTGTGAACTATCTTTCTAATGCGCTGCCGATCGGCGGCAGAACGAACAAGGAAGTC
The DNA here is from genome assembly GCF_948329825.1 of Paenibacillus sp. JJ-100. Lineage (GTDB taxonomy): Bacteria > Bacillota > Bacilli > Paenibacillales > Paenibacillaceae > Paenibacillus. The sequence goes on along the minus strand of NZ_CAOJCM010000006.1, from coordinate 201,753 downwards.
TCCGATATGTATCCTGTACTGCTGACACCTTCGGGTTATGCCTTCGCCATATGGGGCCTGATCTACCTTCTCCTGGCAGGCTTCGTCATCTATCAGTTCGTCCCTGCATCTTGGAAAAATGACACCATTTCCCGTCTGGGTTACTGGTTTCTCGCCAGTTGTGCTTTTAACGTAGCATGGATTTTTACTTTTCAAAATCTGAAGACTGGACTGTCACTTCTGATTATTATATTACTTTTACTTAGTCTCATCGTGTTGTATGTCAAAACGCGCATGATTACTAGACCAACTACTGCAGAAAAATGGCTTGTTCAACTGCCATTCAGCATTTATCTGGGATGGGTCAGTGTCGCAACCATCGTCAATACAGCCGTTTATTTGTATAAAATCGGGTGGGATGGCTTCGGGATCAGTGAAGTAACCTGGACCATCATCATGTTAATTGTCGGTATGGTTCTCGCTGTGCTTGTTAGCTTCCGTTACCGTGACAGTGTATACCCACTTGTATTCACATGGGCCTATATCGCCATTGCTCTGAAGCAAAAAGATATTACTTCCGTCTATTATACGGGAATCATTATCGCTATTGCTCTGGCCGTTTACGCTGTATGGCTGTTCTTCGCCCGCAATCAGAACCGAGGTTGAATACCTCCTCTACTATAAACAATCCACAGCAAAAAGCCGATTCCAGGTCCATTGACCCTTCGTCGGCTTTTTGCTGTACACTCATACAGAACAGGATCACCTGTCCTATGTAGGGCTGAGTATCATACTCTATTTCAGCGCAATGACTTCAATCTCTACCAGCGCGTCCTTTGGCAAACGCGCCACTTCTACGGCGCTGCGTGCCGGGTAAGGCTGAGTAAAAAAGCTGCTGTACACTTCGTTTACCGGAACAAAATCATTCATATCCTTCAGGAATACCGTTGTCTTCACAACTTTATCCATGCTTGTGCCTGCTGCTTCTAGAATAGCTTTCACGTTACTTAGAGACAAACGAGTCTGTTCCTGTACATCCGCACCAAATTCCCCCGTTTGTGGGTTCAGACCAAGCTGACCGGATGTGTAGATAAAGTCTCCTGCAGCTACTGCCTGACTGTATGGACCAATGGCGCCTGGCGCCTGTTCAGTCGAGATTGCTTTCTTCATTCGACGGTTCTCCTTTGTGTTAGCTACCCTGCTCCCCGTAGGAGACAAGGCTCGCTTTTATTTTGAATCCTATTATATCATGCTCTTCATTCGGACAAGTAACGCTTGTTTCCGCTGAAGCAAAGCGCTAGTAATGGAGTGGTATCCACGACGCGACAAGCGGTATCAGCTGGCAGCATCCTGTACCCCGAGCGCATGAATGACTTCATTGGAATATATATGATTGCCTCTAGTCTGAACTATGGCGATATTTCTCATGGCTTGTGCAATCGTTAATGCATGAATTGCCCGGTACTTATCTAAACGGCCTTTCATCCAGCGATCCAGAAAGGTCATGATCTGCGCAGCAAACTGTTCCCCCGGGCGCTTTTCCCCGCGCTCACCCAGAATAAGTGATGGACGAAAGATGTGCAGAGTACGGAATCCAACATTCGTAAGTGCATCCTCCATCTCACCTTTGGTCCGACTATAGAACACACGTGAACCTGCATTTGCTCCCATAGAGGAGATCACTAGCATCTGTTCCACGCCATGTTGCTTCGCGAGCACCGCAGCACGAACCGGGTAATCATAATCGACTTCACGGAATTTGTCTTGACTGCCGGCTTTTTTGATCGTTGTGCCCAGACAGCAATACAGATCGTCTATGCCCTCAAACAGGTGACTCTGCAGCTCCAGTTCCCCCCAATTCACAACGTATTGCTTCAACTTAGGGTGTTCCAGATGAAGTTTACGCCTCACCAGTATGCGAACCTCGCTGTACGCTGGGTGTTCCAGCAAGCTTTGCACCAGATGCCCACCTACCAGTCCAGTAGCGCCAATGATCATCGCTTTGCGTTCAGGATGATTCATCTCTCCATCCCTCCCATCTATTCGTATCCATATTGGGATACACCGTTATATTGTATATGTTGATTCTATACTATTTCTAATGCAAGAGCACACGACGTCCCAGAGTAAACGTAAGCAACAGCATCACTACACCCACGATGACTTGAAAACCATAGGAAGAGATCCAGAACATTGCCTCCGAAAGGGTTTCCATTTTCTCATACAGCCAGCCCCCGATCAGCGGGCCAATAAATGACGTTACGCCAGTCAGAGCCGAATAGACAGCCACGAACATCGGTCTTTCACTTTTCGGTGTGTCCCCAATCGTAAAATTAAACGCAAGCTGGTTGAAGCCTCCAACACCCACGCCGAGGAAGATGTGAGACATGAACAACGCCACTAATACCGGAGCAAACGACATCAAACCCCAAGACAGGCAGGACAGAGCGATCACAGGCAGCGTCCAGAATAAAAGTGTTTTGTTGCTGTATCGGGCATTCAGGTTACCCCAAATATAGAATCCTCCCATCATGACCAAGGTCTGCACGACCGTGATCAGGGAGACCATCTGATAGCTGACGTTCAACAGGTCGAGCATCACGTAAGAATAGAGCGGCACAATTAACGTCTGAATCAGCAGCCATACCGCCAGAAATATAGTCGCTTTCAGGAATACCCGATCTTGAAACGGCTTGATAAACATACGTGAGAACGACTTTTCTGTGGAACGTTCAAAGGGCATATCTGGATAAAAGAAATAAATAACGGTATTGGCGATGGCACAGATCCATACGGGAATGAACAAAATCAAGAAGCCGGTTTGTCCCGGATAACGGTCTAGTAAAATACCTCCGCCAAATAAGCATGCGCTTCCAAGTGCATTAAGTATAGTATTGCGTATTCCGAAATAACGCCCTCTTACCTTGGCAGGTACGATATCCCCAATGAGAGATGTCCAGATCATACCCCCGATGGTGTTACATATGAATGCAATCGTGTATAAACCAATATAAACACTGACCCACCACTCTTTGGGAAAAATGAACGGAATCAGTCCCGTTGCGCTCCACAGGATGCGATGAGCCCCCACGAACAACAAAAGCATGCGCTTGCGGCTGCGAATGCGCTGCATCCAATAGGCTGCGCCGATCTGAGCAATATTCACAAACGTAGTAATTGCGAGCACAAAGCCAATATGTCTTGACCCAGCCCCAAGGTACAGCAAAAACCCGGTTAGAAATGGACCTCCCAGCAAGGTTTGCAAAATAATAGCCGGAACGCCTTCCCATGTTGCAATCGATAAATTCGTTCGTTGTGCGGAACCCTTGCGCCGTGACTTGCTAATCAATGAAGAAGGATTCATCTTAACCATCTTCTGTATGGGAATACACTCCTTAGACCGGGTAAAGCATGCCGGCCGATGCTAGTTGTCACCCCAAATTCTACTCACGGCACGGTGGTTGTCAACTCATTTTTTCACGGTCAACGGGAGCCATAGATCAAAGGTACTTCCTTTCCCCTCAGCACTATCGAGTTCGATCGATCCACCCAGCAATCTAGCCAGATCCCTACTGATAGACAAACCCAGTCCGGTTCCCCCGAATTTCCGGCTAATGGAACCATCCGCTTGCTGGAAAGCTTCAAATATGGAATGATGCTTGTCCTCCGGAATACCAATTCCTGTGTCTTGTACAGAGAAAACGAGCCAATCGTTTTCATTGCTCACTTGTTTGGTCTTTTTGGTACTCACGGTAAGAGTAACCTTTCCTTTAGGCGTGAACTTGATCGCATTGGACATTAAATTGCGCAAAATCTGCTGTACGCGCTGAGGATCAGACCAAATGGTATCCGGCAGCCCGTTTTGCTTCTCTAGCACAAGCTCGATCCCTTTCTTTTCTGCAACGAGCTGAAAGTGATTCATCGCATCTTCAATCAGTTGATTCAAACTGATGTCTTCCAATACAATATCCAACCGACCAGCTTCCACTTTGGACAAATCCAAAATATCGTTAATTAGTCTGAGGAGCTCTTGTCCGGATTGATCAATCATGCTTGCAAAACGCACGATGTCTTCTTGATCCATCGAATCGGCATTCTCACTAATCATCTGAGCGAAATTGATGACACTGTTAAGCGGTGTACGCAGTTCATGAGACATATTGGCCAGAAATTCCGACTTGTACTGGGAGGCAATCATCAATTGTTTGGCACGTTCCTCCAGTACGATCTGTGCCTTCTGCAATTCTTCTTTTTGTAAGGATAATAGTTGATTTGTACTTTGAATGAGGAGAATTCGATTTTGTTCATTCTGAAAATCTCTTAAAATGAACGCAAAAACGAGACTAAGCAAAATTCCGACAGGGAGTGTATACGGCATAATATGCGAGAAGAAATACGTTGCAGGAATGACGCCCACCAGGGCAATATTGACACTATTCACAACATTCACAATCACTGTAACAATGATACCTTTCATAATTAGCCCGTAGCTGCTGCGCCTCATCCAGATGTTCAAACCTGCACATAACAATCCAAGAAGAGACATATTGATGACCGCGGCGATGGTCGCATCCGTTATCCCGAAGGTTAGCCTCGACAGTCCGATCCCCACACCTATAATGATTACACTATAGGGTTGTCTAAACGACAGAACAGCAACGATTAATGGCACGTAGCGAAGATCAAAAACAACTTCATTATTCAGCTGGAAACCAAATACAGTACTAACCCAACCTGCAAAAATAAGCACGAACACTGAACTGACTTGTTTCACCCGGGAAGAGGTACGTATGACGATATACTTGTAAAGCACACTGGCAAGATAAGCGATCGTAATAAGCATCCCCATATTGAGTACGAACATTTTTGATAATTGCATCGACTCACTCCTGTTGTTCGATATATAACCCAAGTGCTTATTCGTTCGTATTTGTACATCATATCACGCTAAGCCCACCTCGGCATGGAAACCCGTCAAAAAGAAACAAAAAAATACACAAAATTGGAATTCAATTTATGTGCTGGACATAGTAAAATATATTGTTGTCTCATTTTTTCATATTATCGCTGTGGTCATGTTGGATTAGAGCATGATGAAAGGAGTAAGTAGCTGTGCATATAGTAAAAAATAAATCTTACTGGCTGTCATTGAGCTTGATGTTATCCTTGGCTGTCATGGGACTTTTCTATGATATTTTGAACAGTCCGGAGCGTGGGTATGTTGTTCTGAACTCTCCCATGGATCAGATGATTCCTTTTATTCCTGCAATGTCGATTCCTTATCTGGGATGGTACCCATTTGTATTCGGTGTGCTTGCCTACTTATGTGCTAAAGACCGTCTTATGTATTATCGTGTGTTGTTGACCATGAACATCTGCGTATGGATCTGTTATCTGATTTATTTCAACTTCCAAACCATGGTTCCGCGGCCGGAACTAACAGGATCTGGTCTGGGCTTAACACTCGTCGGTTGGCTGTATAGCCAGGATCGCCCGTTTAACTGTTTTCCGAGCATTCATGCCCTTCACTCTTATCTAGTGATGCGTGCCGTGCTGTCGGTTCCAAATATTCGCAAATCCGTTAAGGGACTCGTCGCTACTGGTGCTTCCATCATTATTGCCTCAACACTATTGATCAAGCAGCATGTCGTTTATGATGCACTCGGTGCAATCATTCTGGGTGAATGTATCTTTACAATCGTTACAGGACTAGCCCTTTATCATCGTCGCAGAAAAAATTCCAAATGGACCGAGGGGATCAACTAACCCCCTCATTAGGCTCTTGATTCAACTGTCTCTGCCTTCTCCATTCGTCAATAAACAATCCTGCATAATAGGGGTCCCACTGGGTCCCCTTTCCTTCTTCCAGAATCATGAGCGCTTTCTCATCACTCATTCCATTCCGATACGGCCGATCTGAAGTCATGGCATCAAAAGCATCGGCTACCGCGATAATGCGGCCGAACAATGGTATGTCCTCACCCGCCATGCCATCAGGGTATCCTTTGCCGTCATATCTCTCATGATGAGAGCGTACTCCCGGAAGGAAGTCTGCCATGGCATCCACAGGTTCGATCTGAAGCAAAATACTCTCTCCTAACACAGGATGAGTGCGAATAATTGCAAATTCCTCCGAGCTGAGCTTGCCGTCCTTGAGCAATACTTCGTCTGGTATACCGATTTTACCAATATCATGGAGCAATGCAGACTTGTACAACAAGTCGGCCTGTTCGTCATTCATACCGCTCAGTCTGCCAATCAAAATGGAATACTCCGCTACACGCATGGAATGTCCTGCCGTATATTTATCTCGGGCATCCAGCGCAGCTGCAAGCAGAGAAAAATAACTTTGCAGTAACTGCCGATTCCGCTCCTGTCTTAGTTCCAGCCGATTAATCATCATATTGAATCCGGAAATCAGCTGTGAAAATTCATCTGCATACAGATCGGGAGTTCTCCTACCGAAATCGCCTTCCTGAATACGGTTCATCTCTTGTGTCAGCTCTGCCACTGGGTCACGGACATCTCGAATCAATAGCCAGCTACCCATCATGGAGAATCCTGCGCCTAAAATAACAATCAGTACACCCCACAACGTATATTCTTTCGCAAACTGCGGATCAATGTACTGGAGCCGAATGTATGTTGCCAGAAAAAATAAGCTTAGAGGAAACAAAGCGATGAGTGCAGTACTCGTCTGGAACTTTCGTTGTATAGATATCAGGATGCGTCCGCCCAAGGAAGGCTCCATTCCGTACAACACTTTGCCTCTGCGACGGACTTCGAGAAGCATTGGCCTTATCGCCCGCACTGTAAGATAGTATTCGATTAGAGCATGCATAATTGCAATCAAAAACGCGCATACCCCTGCAATAGTGACATATCCATACGGGATTTCGAGCCATCCTGTAGAGATCATCCACAAGGTAAGCCCGGCCGCAGGTAAAGAGAAGCCCAACATATGCGGTCCAATAATGCGATATATAGTCTGTCCTGGAAAGCGATGAATTCTCTCGTATATTTGATTTAATTCCGTCTTCTCATGGTGTTCTGCAGCGAAGAACTGCCTGATCGGACCCAATTGAGCCCATAAGGTGATTAATTCTGCAACCAACATAAACAGAATGGAGATGAGCACTATAACAATCAATCGAACATATTGAATATTCGGTATCTGTAAGGTTGAAACCATCACCACCGTGCCCACTACAAAGACGGCTGTTAATGATCCAATGAGATAATTGCGCAGCAGACGGAAGATAAATGCACGATATACTTCCAATCTTATCCCTCGCTCTCTATGTCTAACCAGTTCTGCCCCTATTAAAAAAGGAGGATCATGATGTTTCCTCCAATATGTTTATCGGTTATTCTGACCAAAAAAATTAATAAAGTTGGTTGCGTTTTCGATTGCACTTTCTTCCAGTACATATATCACCTTTGCAACAAGAGTTGAGACTAGATTTCATGATGCCTGATTCCATTCCATTTTAAACTTTGTTATCTTTTGATTCCTTTTTATTGCAATATATTACAGACTGTAGTATGATATAAAAGTTGTATAAACAACCTCATATGATTTTCTGTCTTCTTTTTAACCCCGGAATATTTTCTTCATGCTGCGACCGCAGCGAATACGATCAACGAACCTATGGAGATTGACGAACCTGAATCACAATAACCCAGTAGACAGGGTTTACAAGATGTTCCCATTCACACTGGCGCGGTCATCGGAGCCGCAAGGACAAAAGAGAGGTAGGGCTTTTGTTGTTTTGGATATCACTTATTCTTGAGAAGATTGAAAACATACATCAAGCACCCGGAATTGGGTTCCGGGTGCTTTTCCATGTTTCCGATTCACAACCATTGGTGCAGTCCACGCTAGGACGGCAGCCTCTCTTAACAAAAGAATTAGATAAACATTGTTTTGGAAATGATGACGAGCAAGATGAACAATACAAGAATGGTTCCCATCGAGCTCCAGACTCCTCCACCATAACCATAAGCAGGTGCATAACCCTGATTGTAACCATGGTTATATCCATGCATCATCGGTGCCTGATTTGACTGATAACCGTAACCATACCCCATTGGCATCGTGCCGTAAGTGTACATCTCGTGACCTGTGTATTGGTATCCGTACATCTGCTCTTTTCCTCCTTTAACTCCGTAAACATGCCCCTGTCCGTTCGGTGTGTTTGGTTTAATTTCGTTCATTACTCATTCCTCCTTAACATTTGCCTACACCCCTAAGCTATGTATCTGCCCGATTCGCGGACCGGGCTATGGCCCTCATCATGTCAAAATGGGCATTCGTCATCACTTCCACCTCTTCGCCTTCCCCTGTGTGTCTCTCCCCCCCCTGATCACACAGCTTGTCCATTCTTATAAAACCCTGCCGGTTACCCGGCAGAGCTCGACAAATTATACCCAGAATGATTTCGTGATAATTACCAGCAGAATGAACAACACCAGGATTGCTCCAGTGGAAGTCCAGCCGCCGTATCCTACGCCCGCTACTTCACTCATCTTAACCCCTCCTTGCTTATATCATGACAGTCTAAACGTTTATTAGATCAAGAATGCTTTAGAAATGATCACCAGCAAGATAAAGAGAACCAGGATCGCACCAGTCGATGTCCATCCGCCGTATCCACCAACGACTCCACTCATGTAAAACCCTCCTTTTGATTTGAGGTACAGTTCACTATATGCAACAGAGACACAGTAGACCGGGCTCATGATTAAAATAGGCGGTTTACTTACCTTATAAGCACCTAAGTGATAGAATTAATAGAAGAGGATCTATATCCCCTATCAGGGAAGGTACATCTTCTTTAGAAATTCTTTAGAAATACTCAGAATTATATATTCATATGGAAAGGAGTAATCAAGCCTGCCTTAAGCGAATGCCCGATGACATAAGAACAAAACCCAACCGATGGGAACCATATTAGGGGAATAGAAAAATGATGAAGAAACTAGTTACGATCCTAGCATTAACCGCACTACTTAGTGCTTGCAGCAACTCAGAAAAATCAGTTGAGAACAAGACATCTGAAGCAACAAATGCAGCCCAAACCGTCTCAAGTGAGACGAAGGAAGCTAAGTATACTACATACAAAGGGGAAGGATTTTCCTTCTCACATCCTGAATCTTGGAAAAGTGTAGATACCAGTCAATTAAACGCAGCGGTCAAAGCTGCATTTTCAAATCCATCCACCTCAGCAAAATTTGCAGATAACGTAAACTTGACCATCGAAGCCAATGCATCAGGTTCTGTTAATCCAGAGGAATTTGCTAACAATACTGCGGACTACTACGTGCAGAACGGCGAATCTATTGGTATATCCAATTACAAGAAGACAAGCTATAGCAATAAGCCTTATAAAGAAATAAACGCAGGTGTACTTGAGGGGAGCTATACTCATTCTTCTGGCACCGACATCGTCCTGATTCAATACATGATTCCAACCAACACAGAGCTCTATACCATGACATTAAGCTATGCCAAGGATACTTATAATTCAGAAGAGGCCAATACCATCCTTAACTCTTTGAATTTCACAGACACACTGGCGCAAACAGCTCAAACAGCATCGACAGAAAACCAGTCTTCCACTGCAACTGTCGCTGATTTTTTTAATGATCTGGCTCCATTTTTAACCTCTGACGAAGCCGTGCTGGAGCAAGCATCGTATGATTTCTTTGCGAAACACACGGATCTATTCCCTGCAGAAACCGCAGACCTTCGCAAAAAGGTTAAAGGACTCGTGAATAAAGACGTGACAACTCGACACCTCAATAAAAACGTATCTAATTACTACACTGAGTTTGTCAGTGTAAGCGGTCAGGTTATTCAAGTCGAAGAAGATAACTCCTTGGGAGGAACCTTCGCCATGGTACTAGTTGAGGATGATTATGGTAATTATATTACAGCGATATATCCTGCCTCGACAGGAGACTTGCTTGACGGTGACTATGCTACCGTGATTGGCGCACCGATCGCCAACTACTCGTTCGAAAATGTGAGTGGTGGATTCACTAACTCTACTTTAATAGGAGCGTCATTAATTGTAGCTGAATAGGTAATGATGCAAGCCTACAGAATTAATAAATACGAATTGGCCGTCTTCAATTTAATGGAAGACGGCTATTTTTTTTCATTTTTTCCCTTTTCCTTCATCACTCTTTGGTTCTAAAGCCGGAGAAAAATAATAAATTACTCCTGTTTCAATTTAGGAACAATGGGGTAAAATTTTCTGGTATATTACAATTTCATAGGAGTTGAGGACATGAAAATGAAGAAAGTTATCATCGCTTTATCCGTAGGGTTACTGGTTGGCTCTTCCTCTATGGCTGTAGCCGCTACTTCCCAAAAGGTTCAAGCGACTCTGGCTAATTTCAAGATTATGGTGAATGGCCAGTCGAAATCCGTAGCATCCAATCAATTGCTTTATAAAGGAAATACATATGTACAACTGCGTGAAGCTGCTAAAATTCTGGGTTATGAGGTAAACTATCGGAGCGCCACTCGCTCGATTGAGTTCTCTGCAAAAAGTCAATCCCAAGCGGAATGGATCACTCTAATCGATCTATCTGCTGCTTACGGTTATAAGGTTGAACTTAAAGGAGATTCAGCTGACGTATACAACGTTTCGAAAAATTTAAATACTCTCCTTACAGTCAATGCTAATGGCCTTAAAGAGGCCGAGGAAAAAGTTGTAGCAGATCCTTCTGGTAACACGATCCGTTACAAAAAACTACAAGGATCTCTTGTCCTGCATCGTGAAGATCTGAAAAAATCCGGCTTGATCCGTTAATTCAAGGCCGAAATCTCGGTTTTGTTCTTGTACACACCCTTTAGAATGACATGGTGGTAGACTATCGTTTATCCATAAAATTCTAAAGGGTGTATTTCATATGTCTATGAACTTAAATTAGCATATCTATGAACATATTGTTAGAAAAGTGCTTCTATGGCTCCTGCCACATAATCTCAAGATTGGTTATCGCTTTAATTCGGCCTGTTGTGCAGCGAAATTAATTTGTCCTGCACGGATTGCAGCTTCTGCACACTGGAGGCATCCGGTTTGTCACGTCGATCATCAATCTTCACGGATGTAGAGACACGTTGGGCCCCTGACAGAAACGGAGCTTCATGTAAGGCTGCGATTGCGGTAAAAACTTCATTTAGCGGGCCTTCAATAATCGTACTCATCGAAGTCAATTGGTATGATATACCGCGCTGTCTTTCCAATATGTTTTGCATATCTGCTACGTAACTACTCAGACTGGTAGTTCCCGTCCCAATCGGTATGACGGTTACTTCTGCAATTGCCACTTAGCTCTGCCTCCTTTGGGCCCCGATTGAACCGTTGCCGCTCAAGTTTTAGTCGAGTTTTGACTCTTTCTATTTTACCAGTTAAAAGTGTTCGAATTCAAACTGACGTGATGACGTCATTCCATATGCATTAAATTTTTTTTCGCAGAATCTTCAAATCTTCCAGTCCTTTTCCTTTGCGGATTCATAGCTTAAATGGTATACTCGGAATTACGTTTTGTTGTTTAAACCCTGTTTACAAACACTATATGTTGGGGTATGTTATTATAACAACAACAAAATATAGTGAACCGGGATTCCCCCACTTCTTATACCCAGTATCTGAAATCTCTTGATAAGCGAGTCGTGATCACCTTCAAAAGCACGCCCCTGTAGGTGTAAGTCGCTTTCTCGAAGACAGAACTGGTACGGAGGTTAACGGGGCTATTTGGACTGTGCCCGGCACCCTCACTTACAGGTACGAACCGATCAGATCAGACAAAAGCTTACATACAGCAACTTGTTCTGTCAGAGCCATACACGGACAGATAGGGGCAGCCAGAACATGGATGGGCATTTTCAGCCGCAAGGCAAGGGGAATGCTTTTTGTATGAGCATGTTCTGTTCAAACCTTGTCGTATGGCCCATCCAAACCGTACCTGGATACTACCCTAATGTAGTCCGCAAGAATCAGCATTTACCTTATCGTTGTAGACTTCCCATTCTATTCATAAAGAATGGTTTTCATTTATTTATTTTTTATCATGTGAAAGCGAGGAATATTCATGCCACAAGTTGTGACCAAGCCGAACAATCGCCAGCTTGCCTTTGACGAGATGCGCATCTCGGTATATGCCGACCGTATCCTGGAAGGACTGGACATGCTCGACAAGGAACGTCTGGTACGCGGAGTTATCAGCAAGCTTCGTCGTGACGAAGTCACCGGAGATGAGATCAGCAACGCTTTTATGATGAGCGCTCTGGAACTGGTAACGAAAGAAGAGCCGAACTGGAAATTTGCAGCAGCAAGATCTCTGCTAACTTCCCTTTACAAAAAAGCGGCAACGAACCGCAGATACAAGTCATACCCAGACGAACCTTACGGTGCATTCCATCCACTGATCGTTGACCTGGTCAAAAAAGGGATCTATCGTGAAGAATTGCTGGAATGTTACACCAAGGAACAGATTGACGAACTCGCGGAGTGCATCGACTACCGCAACGATTTGCTCTTTGACTACATCGGTTTGCTCACACTGGCAGAGCGTTACCTCGCCAATGATTTTGACGGAAAAGTCATGGAGCTGCCACAAGAGCGTTACATGATCATTGCCATGTACCTAATGCACCAAGAACCTGCTGAGAAACGTATGGAGCTGGTGAAAGAAGCTTACTGGGCAATGAGCAACATGTACATGACGGCTGCTACACCGACGATGTCCAATGCAGGTAAAAAGGTGGCTGGACAGCTCTCCAGTTGCTTCATTGACACCGTTGATGACTCTCTGGAAGGCATCTTCGATTCCAATACAGACGTGGCCCGTTTGAGTAAAATGGGTGGCGGTATTGGAGTGTATCTCGGTAAAGTCAGAGCGCGTGGTTCAGACATCCGTGGTCACAAAAACACTAGTTCAGGCGTTATCCCTTGGATTCGCCAGTTGAACAACACAGCCGTGAGTGTAGATCAGCTCGGAACACGCAAAGGTGCAATCGCCGTATACCTGGATGTTTTCCACAAAGACATTCTGGCGTTCCTTGACCTGAAGCTGAACAACGGTGACGAGCGGATGCGTGCGCATGACGTCTTCCACGGTGTCTGCCTGCCTGACTTGTTCATGGAGCGTGTGGCAAGCCGCGGCGAATGGAGCCTGTTCTGCCCGCACGAAACAAAAAAAATCATGGGCTGGAAAGATGAAAACGGTCGTGCACTCGGTCTGGAAGACTTCTATGATGAGTCCTTAGGCCAAGGTACATTCCGTGAGAAATATGAGGAAGCCGTGAATCATCCGTTGTTGTCCCGTATTACGGTGCAAGCCATCGACATCATGAAACGTGTCATGAAATCACAGCTCGAAACAGGTACACCGTACATGTTCTACCGTGATACCGTAAACCGGGCGAACCCGAACCGGGCACATGGTATGGTCTACTCGTCCAACCTGTGTACTGAAATTATGCAGAACCAATCCCCTACTGTAGTGGAAAAAGAAGAACTGGTAACCAAGGATGGTCAGACACGCATCGTGATCTCCAAAGTACCTGGCGACTTCGTGGTCTGCAACCTGAACTCGATTCACCTGGCTCGCGCCGTACCTCATGATGTACTGGAGCGCCTGATTCCAATTCAGGTTCGTATGCTGGACAACGTAATCGACATTAACAATATTGAAGTGCTTCAAGCTCAGTACACGAACAGTCAATACCGCGCTGTTGGTCTGGGTACATTCGGACTGCATCACCTGCTTGCTCTCGAAGGCATTCGTTGGGAATCCGAAGAAGCTGTGACATATAATGATAACCTGTATGAAAAGATTAACTACCTGCTCGTTCAAGCAAGCATGGAGTTGTCCAAAGAAAAAGGGCATTATCCGAAGTTTAAAGGCTCTGACTGGGAGAGCGGTCATTACTTCGACCAACGCGATTACACGACAGGCGAGCGCGTTGGAAAATACGTAACAACAGAACAGTGGAAAGAACTGCAAGCGCAGGTTAAACAAAATGGTGTACGTAACGCCTGGATGTTTGCTATCGCACCGAACGGCTCCACTTCCATTATTGCTGGTTCAACAGCAAGTATTGACCCGCTCTATGAGCTGTTGTCCTATGAAGAGAAAACAACATACAAAATTGCCAACCCGGCACCGGATCTGTCTGATAAAACGATCTGGTACTACAAGACGGCATTTATGGTCGATCAGCATGCTTCCATCAACATGGCGGCTGCCCGTCAACGTCACGTTGACCAGGGTCAAAGCTTCAACCTGTATGTTCGACCGGATATTAAGGCGACCGAGTTCTTGGAACTGCATCTGCATGCTTGGAGAGCCGGTATGAAATCCACTTATTATGTTCGAAGCCGTGCATTAACGATCGAGGAATGCGATTCCTGCGCGAGCTGATTGATAAGACTATGATGACCACCGGGGCATCCTGTTTTGAATGCAAAATAGCGTTGCCCTGGTTCTTTTTTACCCAAAACCTCAACGTCGCATGCGGAAGTTTATTCTTTCGTTATCGTTTATTTACAGTGTAAAATCATTCAAGGAGTGAACGGATTATGCAAGTACAGAAAATTTTTAATACCGAAGCCCCTAACCAATCGACTCGCATCATTGAAGGTGAATGCTCGGGGATCCTGAACTGGAACGACATTCGTATGCCTCACATGTACAAATTGTATAAAGTATTGTTGCTCAACCACTGGATTGCGGACGAGATTCCAATGTCCAAGGACGCTTCTCAGTTCCCCCATCTGGATCCTGAAGAGCAGCGTACATTTAAAATTAACATCTCCTTGCTTGCCGTTTTGGATTCCATGCAGACAATGTTTGTTGGTGATGTAAAACGTTACTTTACGGACTCTTCGCTTGAGGCTATCTCAGCGATTATCGGACAGCAGGAAGTTGTGCACAACCAATCCTATTCCTACGTTCTGTCTTCGATCGTATCCGAACAGGAGCAGAAAGAGATTTTCGAATACTGGAAACATGATCCGGTACTGCTTGACCGCAACCGTTTCATCTCTGACATCTACCAAAGCTTCCGAGACAATCCGTCTCCACAGACATTCTTCCAAGCTATGGTAGCTGACCTGATTCTCGAAGGTATTTTCTTCTATAGTACATTTGCGTTCTTCTATAACCTGGCTCGGGATCAGAAAATGATGGCAACCAGCCAGATGATCTCGTACATTCAGCGGGATGAGAACCAGCACTGCTACTTCTTCGCTGAAGTGTTCAAACAGTTACTGGTAGACTTCCCTGAACTTAACACGCCAGAAAACATGGACTACGTATACAAAACGATTGACCGCGCAGTTGAACTTGAAACCAACTGGGCACACTACACCCTCAGCAACGTTCGCGGCATCGACCTGAACGAGCTGGAAGACTACATTAAATACATCGCTAACAAACGTCTTCGTCTGATGGGTATGGAAAAAGCGTATGAAGGCGTGGACGTAAACTGCATGCCTTGGATCAAACCGTTCTCTGACGAAGCACTGAACGCAACGAAAACCGACTTCTTCGAAGCCAAATCCCGTAACTATGGTAAAGTAGGCGACGATAACGGATTCGACGATCTGTAATAGCAATGGAGCAGGTAATGCTCTATACAGGATAAGAAACAGATTATCCAAGATGATACAGGATGCTCTGTGAGTGCCCTGCTAAAGGCAGAAAATATGTATATCATAAACACTCTCCCTGC
The DNA here is from genome assembly GCF_948329825.1 of Paenibacillus sp. JJ-100. Classification (GTDB taxonomy): domain Bacteria; phylum Bacillota; class Bacilli; order Paenibacillales; family Paenibacillaceae; genus Paenibacillus. The sequence continues at coordinate 186,020 of NZ_CAOJCM010000006.1, read as the reverse complement.
TGGGAAAGCTTCATAGCTGCCAGCGAGGAGAGTGTTTTTTCTCTCTAAACCTTGTAAAATAGTTGAAAAAGCTTCCATTATTTCAATTAGAAATGAGGTCTAATCATGAATAAAGATTTGCTTGCACAGATCAATACTTGGCATGAACAGGAGGACTACGCTCTCATCGTTAAACGTCTTGAGGCACTACCAGAATCCGAGAAGGATGCTGAAACCATCGGACAGCTTGCAAGAGCATACAACAATTTAGAAGATTATCGTAAAGCAATTCAGTTGTTAAACAGCGTCAAGGAACAAGGAACACTTGACCCGTTATGGCATTTCCGATTGGGTTATGGCTACTATCATATTGCTGAATACAAGCTCGCACAGGCTGCTTTTGAGGAGGCTAATCGTCTCGAACCCGGCGATGAGTCCACGCAAGATTTTCTGGACTGGATTCGCCCCAAAGTAACCAAAATGGAGCGGGATCGTATTCTCTGGGAAGCAGAACAGGCGGAATGGGAGCAGGGCGGTACATTAAATCAGCTCCGGACAGCTTCAGGAACATACGACCCTGCAACGTTCTGGCAGCAGAGCGATTATGCACGGGACAACCATGTGTCTGCACCTTTTGACGAAGCACTGGTTCAATCCATTGAACAGGAACTCGGGTACAAACTCCCTGCTTCCTATATTCAATTGATGAACACACAGAATGGCGGTATACCCGCTCGCACAACGTTCCCGACCCAAGAGAGTACAAGTTGGGCAGAAGATCATATCGCCATTACAAGCATTAGCGGGATTGGCCGGGACAAAATGTATTCTCTCGGAGGTGAGCTCGGTAGCCGCTTCATGATTGAAAATTGGGGATACCCCGACCTCGGGATTGTCATCTGTGATTGTCCATCAGCCGGCCATGATGTAGTCATGCTGGACTATCGCTTCTGCGGACCGGAAGGCGAGCCTTGTGTCGTGCATGTCGATCAAGAGAGTGATTATGAAATCACCTATCTGGCACCTAATTTCGAAGTATTCGTTCGCGGTCTGCTGGACGAAGAACACTTTGATTTGCTTGACGAGGAAGACTTTGACCCGCTCGATGAAAAACAAGCAATTACTGCTGTATTCACAGAGAACCAAAGCGTGACAACATTTTCGAAAGAAGCCATTGCCCCTTTTAGGTTCATTGATGCAGGAACCAATTCCTATTCCGTGATTCTAAATGCAGGTACATATCTTCAAGACGTGTTTGACTCACGTGCAGAGGAAGGTTTCGAAGGTAGTGGGTACGATTGGGCCTCCCTTGCATCCGTGTTTCTCGAAGAAAAAATGCCACATCTGACGTCTGTCATTCGTTTTGATCCGGAAGCCGATATGTTCTGTGCTTATACAAATGACAAAGACGCTCTTATATCCTTTATTCTCGGGTTTAAGCAGGCATGTGAGCAACGTGACCTCATTCTGGACTTATTTTCTCGAGCTGAGTTGGATTAAAGAGACAAGGAGACTTCTAGTCGGCTAACATAATGGATGAGATGTTACAACAATAATGAAGTGGTTACCATGGATATTGGGAACACGTACTTCGAGAACTCAAGCCTCAGCAATCAATCTGGTAAGATAGATATTAATATTCTGGTGGAAGCATAAAGAAACAGCCCGTGATCTTCGTGATCATTGGCTGTTTCTTTACTCTGTTATATGTTTTGTCGCGAGAGCTGCCTGCACATTATGAACTGCACACTAACGGTCTCTCTATATGGTACAGCAATCAGATCATAAAGCGATCAGAGCAATTCAGATCAAACTTGAGCAACTGGCGTCTCTTGATGTTTTTGCAGAAACTCTACCATTTTGCGATACACTAAAATTTCGTTCGTTTTTCTAGAGAAGCCATGGCCTTCATCATCCAAGACGATGTACTCCACTTCTACACCCTTCTCTTGCAACGCGGCCACGATCTGATCGGATTCAGCCTTGACCACTCTCGGATCATTGGCTCCCTGAATGACCAGCATCGGGTTCACCATCTGATCCAGATACGTAATCGGTGAATCTTTGATCAAGCGTTCCCGGTCACGTACAGGATCACCCAGCCACATATCCATCATGGGCTTCCAGTCCTCCGGCACAGACTCCAGAAAAGTGAACAGATTGCATGGGCCAAAAATATCAACTGCTGCACGGAACAACTCTGGATGGCGCCCTGCAAGCAGAAGGGTCATATAACCTCCGTAACTGCCGCCAACGACAAACAAACGTTCAGGTGAGCTAATGCCTTGATCGAACAACCACTGAATGCCTGCAACACAGTCCAACCTCGGCCCTTCGCCCCAATCCCGCTCAACCATCTTCACGAATTCAGCACCGTATCCTGTACTGCCCCGGAAGTTCGGAGCAAAGATGTTGTACCCTTCCGCAAGTAATAACTGAAACATAGGCCGTAAAAACTTGGCTTCCGATGCCTGCGGTCCGCCATGCGGCCAGAATACGCTGTATCCGTTTGCCTGCTCCGGCTTGGCCTTGAACAGCAGCGCTTCAATCTCTAGCCCATCGTAGGAGTTGTACCGTACTACATCGGGAGATACAAGGTCGTCCGGGTTCAACCCGGTTAGCCGATTGGCCGTTAACGCTTCCCAGGACTCACTACCTGCAAGCAGGCGATAGATGTTATGAGGCTGAACAGCACCGCGTCCGAGCATGTACACGTTACCCGCTTTGGTCACGTTCACCTGATCAATCGTATCAAGCGGCATGTCCATGCGGCGAGGTTCCTTCTCACCTTTTCCCAGCACATACATGCGATTCTCCGGCCCGGTCAGTGTCCAGATATACAATGTTTCAGATGCTTCATGCCAGCGAATCACTTCTACGTCTTCACCATCAATGTGACACAGCGATCGGAATTCTCCCGTAGCAATGACATATTCCGCCACATACGAATATGCCGAGTTGTCATTGGTAATCAGCAGCAAGCGTTCATCTCCTGCGAACAGGACATCGGCAATCTGACTCTGCCGCTCCGTAACCGGTACAATGGGATGTGATTCACCGTTACGATATAGATGAGCGGTCTGGTACGTATTCGAATACAATTTAAGGATTACGAAGGCTTCTTCATTCGGACTTACCGCTATGAGACTGCTATTAGCCCCTTCTCCCTCATGCAAAAGGATATCTTCTCCAGTCTCCAGGTCACGTCTACGTGAATTCAAATAATTCGGATTGCCCGAACTCGTAATGTAGTACAGACGCTTCCCATCCTCCGATAAGTGAGCATAATAACAGCGATCATCTGGCTCTGCTGGAACCACAGGAAGTGGCACTCCCCCCTCCGGCGGTAGCGCATAGAGATGATAGTTTTCATTCCCATCGCGATCAAAAGCGGTAAGCAGATGGCGTCCTTGCGGGTCGGCTTTGATAAACTGACTGCTCTGGTTCAGATACGTCAAAGGATACGGATAACCGCCAGGCAAATCCATCGCCCAAATATTCGGCTGACCGTTCAGGCTGCTGTCCATATAGAGCCGCTTCTCATCAGCGGATACGGCAAAATGCGCAATGCGATACGTCTGGAAATACTGCTCCACATCCGGCTTCGGAAACTGAATCATGACAAACCCCCTTAAGATTAAACCCACGAATTTAACATTGGTAAATTAAGGTACTATTTGTCCATTTTATCGTTAGTTACATCATTTTTACAATAGTTATGTGAGCTTAAATGTCAATTTTATTTTTATGCTCATTTCATGTATAAAACGTCATATGGGGTTTTTCTTCACGATAGTATTCCAATCGCTGCTTCAAACTGCCGGTATGCAATTCAAACAGATGACCGTCCGGGTCTGTAAAATAAATGGATTTCCCGTCCCTCGCATCTCGCGGTCTTCCGGGAATAATATCAGCTCCTGCAGCTCGCAACTGCTCAACGGAATCTTCAAACTCTTCTTCTTTTACTGTAAAGGCGATATGGGTATAGGTTCGTTCCGTATAATTACGAAGGACATCCTCCTGATTCAGCGCAACCCATAGACCAGCCAATTCGAAATAGGCCAGCTTGCGTCCTTTCACCTGAATTCGGGCACCCAGAGCCTGCTCAAAGAACGAAATGGATCGCTCCAGATTCGATACGGAAAAGCACAAATGATTAATTCCCTGAATGTTCATATGGCTCCTAACACCTCCATCAAATTTAAAGAGTTCCACTCTTATTATGGTATATCTTTCTTGCAAAATACAACCTCGAGGCTCCGTCTCATCGCACCTTCTTCTGGGCGAATGCATAGAGTAAGCATATCAAGAATCGATCGAGGAGGAGTTCAAGCGATGAACCCTGTATATCCATTTTATGGTGAAAAAACAGTATGTAAACCGCAAAAGTTAGCTTTCCCACCCCAACATCAGGATCAGCAGCCGGGGCTGGAATCATTGATGGTTCCCGAACCAATCAGTGAAGACCCTGCTTATATTGGAAGCTGCAAACTCCAAGGCAAGGTTGCCATTATTACAGGCGGTGACAGCGGTATTGGTCGGGCTGCAGCAATTGCTTATGCCAAAGAGGGTGCAGACGTTGTTATCGCTTATCTATACGAGCGAAGTGATGCAGAATGGACACGTGACCGGATTATCGAGCTGGGCCAGCGCTGTCTGCTCCTAGAGACTGATCTGCGTCTGAAACCCAATTGTGAAGCAGTCATCCGCAAGACGGTAGATATGTTCGGCAAGATCGATGTACTGGTCAACAATCATGCCGTTCAGTATGTGCAGCAGAGCATTGTCGACATTACGGAAGAGCAGCTGTATCACACGTTTCAAACGAATGTATTCTCGTATTTCTTCCTGATTCAGGCTGCCCTTCCCCATCTGTGTCAAGGGGCTTCTATTATCAATACCGCCTCTATTACAGCTTACAAAGGTGATGTGCGTCTAATTGATTATTCATCGACCAAAGGAGCTGTCGTTTCTCTCACGCGTGTGCTATCCCAATCTCTGGCTGGCAAAGGTATTCGTGTAAACGCTGTGGCTCCGGGTCCCATCTGGACGCCGCTTATTCCATCCAGCTTCTCGGCCGAGGATGTGCAGGTGTTTGGGACCGATACGCCCATGGGGCGAGCTGGTCAACCGTACGAACTGGCGGCAGCTTATGTCTATCTGGCGTCACGTGATTCTTCTTACGTTACCGGCGAATGCATTCATGTCAATGGCGGCGATATGGTCACGACGTGAAATCAGGTGCACAATTAAAGGAAGAGGTTTTTTGACAGATTCACAGCACGCGAACACACTAGAGCGAGGAAAACGAACAGAAATCAAACAGAAAACGAACCCGATCATACGATTATTCCCAGACTTGTACTGTGTCCAAGATAAAGCAAAGCAGCCCAGGATCTATTCCTCTGCTTTGCTTTTATTGTTTTCTATTTTCTGCACATGATTTCGTTGCTATGGGGCTGTACCATGATTTTGTGTTCAGGGAGATTAGAAGCGCTTACACGTGTTAGTTTTCTGCGATATTTCGTAAAAATATGCAATATTCATGAAAAATAATTATATTTCCGTAAATTTTCAAAGAACAGCATAAAAAAACAACAGCTTTCACCGATATAGATAAGGGAATGACGTTGTGGAGATCATTAGAATTCAGCCAACACTCCAAATTCCACATCTAATACATACATATCGCTATAGAAATGAGGGCAATCCAAATGAAAACGAAGATGTTTATCCGTATGAGTCTCACTATGCTTGTCACTCTAGTTCTGCTACTCATAGGGGCTTGTTCAAGCAAATCTGAAACGGCAGCTACCGATGCAAAGACTAAGGTCGGGATTGTTCTGACGGAGGTTGGCCTGGGAGACCGATCTTTTAATGACGCTGCTTTTAACGGACTGGTTAAAGCCAGGGATGAGAAAAGCATTATTTTTGACTATCGTGAACCTAGCAAGGACCTAACACCCGAAGCTGCGTTTGAGGAATTTTCAGAAGAAAAATTCGATCTCATTATTGGACTCAGCAATACCATTCTCGCTGATATGGAAAAGGTCGCGACCAAATATCCTGATCAGCAATTTCTGTTGATTGACGGTCAGTCGACCCTGCCTAACATTGCTTCCATCTCATTTCGTGCTGAGGAAGGCAGTTACCTGGCCGGTGTCCTTGCAGCCATGGCTTCCAAGGAAAACCGTGTCGGATTCTTGGGAGGATTAGAAATTCCGGTGCTTAAAGATTTCGAAAAAGGCTTTGAACAGGGGGTACTCGCAGTCAACCCTGAAGCTACTGTAGATGTTATCTATGCCGGTGATTTCGGTAATCCCGATCTAGGCAAGCAGATTGCTAATAAAATGATTCAGGAGAACGGTGTCGACGTGATCTATGCGGTCGCAGGCCTGACAGGGGTGGGTGCTCTGACCGAAATTCAAGATTTGGGTAAGTATGCCATTGGTGTAGATACGGATCAGTTCTTTATCGCGGAGAAAGCAGTCCTTGCATCCATGTTGAAAAATGTAGATGTCTCCATCTATAACGCCGTGAATAGGTTTATCCAGAACAACCATACCTTCCCGACTAAGGAAATCTCAGAAGGACTGGCTGAGAATGCTGTAGGCTTGACTGAGCTTCACAACATCCGTCTAAGTGAAGAACAGCAGAAAATGTTTGATGATCAAAAATCCGGAATCTCTTCGGGTCAAATCAAAATTATAAATCATCCATAACTCACGGTTGGAGGAGGTACGCATATGAAATTACAGGGGAAACTTATTATCAATGCTCTGATCTCACTACTTCTATGTCTTGCACTGGTTGCTTATATTATTATGGAACTGCTCAGTATGAATGCCAAAAATCAAAACTTGGTTCCTGCAATGCTCAAGGTAAGCGAACTGAACTCGAATCAAATTCAGATTCAACAAGCACTCGATGTCTACTCTTTCTCAATGACAGAAGGTAACCAGGACGCCGTACTTCGTCTACTCAAAGAAGGTCAAGCTATGGTTACGGACCTTGCCAATGGTTTGCTGGAAACGGACCAGGAATTGCAGTTCTTGCAAACGGTCCAAACGAAGCTGCAGGCTCTGGATCAGGGAGCTACCGAAGCCATGAACAACATGGATAGTACAGAAGCAAAGCGTTACAGCGCGCGGGTGCTTGGTATACAGAATGACATTTATTCACTGAATGAGTTGACTAAGGATCGATACACGAAATACACCTCAGATTTGGAGAAAAACATTCAGCAGACATGGCAGGTTGCTCTTGGTGGTGCAGCGCTTTTATTCATCGCCGTTATGCTGTTTAATATGTACACTTCACGTCAGATAGCCAAGCGCATTGGCCTGATTAAAGAAGCTGCAGGACACATCGCTAATGGTGACCTGACACAGACACTGCCAGAGCCTCGTGGCAAAGACGAACTCGATGATCTAAGCCGCTCCTTTGGACAAATGACGAATAATATTCGCGGAATACTTCGCTCCATTGAAGGAGCTGGTCAGCGCGTAGATCAGATGGCTCAAGACATTGATCGCGGCAATGATACGGTACAAGCGATCGTGCAGCAGGTATCTCGTACAACAGAAGAGTTGTCTATTGGTAGTCAAAAGATTGCCGAGGATCTAAGTGAAACCGTCATTGTTGTCGATAACATGCAGTCTACATTCAACGATAATTTGCAAGCCACCTCACAATCTGCCACGGCTGGACGTGAAGTATTATTGACTGTGGAAGAGGGCAACAACGCCATCGAAGAACAGTTGCGATTAGCTGAAGTGAATCGCCGTGCCATGTCCGAAGTGGAACAGACTGTTCTGGAACTGGAAGAAAGCACAGCTCGCATCACCACAATGACTGGATATGTATCGGAAATCGCCAAACAGACCACTCTCCTCTCTCTGAATGCCTCCATTGAGGCGGCACGTGCAGGAGAAGCCGGACGCGGATTTGCCGTTGTAGCAGAAGAAGTGAACAAGCTCGCGGAGCAGTCTGCTCAATCCGTCAAACATATCTACGATGCGGTTAATGAGATCACAGAATCCATGGAAAAAGTAAAAAACTCTGTGACGCAAAGCATGCAGCTCTTTGGTGAACAGGAACAAGCTACGGGCCAGACTCGTCAATCCTTCTCGGCGATACGCGAGAGTGTTGAGCGGATCAGTGTAGGGATCCAGAAGCTTGCTGAAGATATGGATCATTCCAGCCAACTAAGTTCCCAAGTGCAGCAAGCTATCGAAAACATTAGTGCCATCACCGAGCAGTCTGCGGCCAGCAGTCAAGAGATCACTGCTTCCACAGCGGAGCAGCAACGCTCCTTCACCGAATCGAGTATGAAGGTAAAGTCGTTGCGTGATATCAGTGCGGAAATGCACCAGGAACTCCAGCGTTTCCGTCTGTAAGGAAACGCGGAGAAGCATGTTGGATTGTGCAGGATTCATCATGCAGGATGGATGCACTGATTGAATAAGAGGTTCATATCTGAACTCAAATAAGAAGAGGGAGCCTACCACACCATCGATTGGTTGGGGGCTCCCTCTTTATTTATATACTTCAAATTTATATACTTCAGCGCTCTCTATATCCATCCCTACAGTGCTTCGATCATATCTCCAGCCAGTAGGGATGAAGGGTCCCCGCGCAGGAGTGCTGCTCGTTCGGCAGCCTGCCCATGCAGGTAGACGCCGAACGCGGCCGCTTGCTCCGCGCTCAGTCCTTGGGCAAGTAGACCGGCAATGATGCCGGTCAACACGTCCCCTGCGCCACCCGTAGCCATGCCGGCGTGGCCAGTGGTGTTAATATACGCCTCGCCGGAAGGCGTTGCGATGACCGTTCGTGCTCCTTTGAGCACAAGGGTCACGCCCTGCTCGCGGGCGTACCGTGCAGCGTGTCCGATTCGGTCACGCTGCACCTCAGGGGTCGACATGCCGAGCAGTCGGCCCATCTCCCCAGGGTGCGGCGTCAAAATAGTCGCCGCACTGCGCTGGCCCCAGGTGCTTGGCCCATCTGGGCCTGCATCTGCCAACATGTTGAGGGCGTCCGCGTCGAGGACAAGCGGACGATCCGTCTGTTGCCACAGACGGCGCAGCCAGTCGGTGTCGCCTTGGAAGCGGCCCAGGCCCGGGCCGGTCGCAAGCACGTCGCGGCTCTCCGCAAGGCGCAGCACCGCTGCGGCGGAAGCCGCGTCCCATTCGCCGCTGTCGCCATCGGCTACAGGGGCGAGCATCAGCTCAGGCACGTTGCCGATCATATGCGGCAGCAGTGCAGCGGGCAGCGCCCATGTGGCGAGCCCGCAACCTGCGCGTAGCGCAGCTTTGGCCGAGAGCAGGCCTGCGCCGCTCATCGGCAAGCTCCCTGCGGCCAGCAACACATGGCCGTAGGTGCCCTTATGGCCGTCAGGTGCCCGGCGGCGGCCAGTGTCTATGCGCAGCGCTGCACGCAGCACCTCCTCTGTCAGCAGACGGACAGAGGGACCATGCTGCGGCGCCAGCCGTGCGGGAATGCCGATGGCGCGCACCACAATGCGCCCTGCAGCAGAAGCACCCGGGTACTGTACCAGCCCGCGCTTAAGCAGCGCCAGGCATACGGTCACCCGTGCGTTAATACACGGCTCGTACACCTCCCCGGTGTCGGCGTTCAGCCCGCTTGGCACATCGGCGGACACGACCGGCTTACCGCTGTCGTTCGCCGCCCGAATCAGCGCCGCATATGCTCCGCGCGGCGCCCCACGCGAGCCGGTGCCCAGCAGCGCATCAACGATGCCTGTGCACCGGCTGAAGTCCACGGCTTCGCGCCCGTGGACAACGGCAGGGATGCCGAGCTGCGCAGCGGCATCCCTCTGCACTGCAGCTTCGCCCTGCAGTGCCTCCGGGGCATCGGCGTAGACCAGCGTTACGCCAAGCCCCGCTTCAACCAAATGGCGAGCCGCAACCAGCCCGTCTCCGCCATTATTGCCCTTGCCGATCAGCATGTACCAATGCTGATCACCGGGATGCGTCATCACCAGCGCCGGATCGGCGGAGATGTCGCCCCCGTAGCTCGCGCGATCGCCGGGCCCCGTATGTGCCTGCCACGCTGTTCTCGCCGGGTTATCTCTCGCCTGGCTATGATCAGGCAAGCCATCTCCCTGCTCTCCGCCTTCGCTTTGTTCCCGGCACAGCTTGATGACTTCCTCGGCGATAGCCCTGCCCGCATTCTCCATCAAGCTCGCTGCAGGAATGCCAAGCTTCCGGATCGTATGCTCGTCCACCGCACGCATCTGTTCAGCCGTTACGATAAACAATACTCATCCCTCCCGATCGCCACGTATGAATTCCATCTACATCCCCATCGTACTCAAGGACTCTCCTAAAGCGATTCGTTATTCACGGTCTAGAATTGTACCCGTCCTGTGCCAAGCAACTTTTCACCCTAAGCTCGCCACGAAATCCATGATTACGATCTGACCATCATCCGTATCTTCGTGCCGTTAAACCAGCTTATACTTAATACCCTACGGTGAATTGGGCTTGAATAAATTGCGGATCATCCAGTTCATCCACTAAAGCCGCTGCAAAATCACCTACAGAAATACTGCTCTCACCCAGATCGTCTGTAATGACCCGGTTCATACCGATTCGGAATTGACCGGTTCTTCTTCCCGTAGTAATAGTTGCCGCCGGGCTCATAAAAGTCCAGTCAATGTTGGATTCTTTCAGAATCCCATAAGCATCCGCGTGCGCCTGCGCAAGTGGCTTCACTTCCTCCGGAAACCCAGGTGTATTCATAAGCAATTCACCAGTGTCCGTCATCAGACTTCCTGCCCCGCCAACAACAACCAGACGTCCTGCTTTCCCGCGGCGCACGCCCTCAATCAGTGATCGAGTAACTTCCAGCAATTCCTCTTCCTCACCGAATTTCGGTCCGTAAGCACTAACTACCGCATCTTGACCAGCCGAAAAATCAGCTACCTGATTCGGGTTCAACACGTCCCCCTGCTCTACACGCAGACGTTCATGCACCATCTCGATTTTGGACGGGGTACGAACTACTGCTGTGACCTCATGCCCGCGGTCCATTAATTCCCACAGGATTGTCTTCCCAATCTCACCGGTTGCTCCAAAGATTGCTACTTTCATATTAATTCCCTCTTTTCTATAGATCTCAACTCATAACTACCGTTATTGTGATACGACTTCCTATTGTTATATACCTTAAACGGTTCACGTCATCTTAAACCGGAACCGAGCACTTGTAAACTCGAATCATCATCCCTATTCTACACCCAGATTCCTTTTCATCATGCCGAAAAACCTTTGGTAATCCAAAGGTTAACGGTTTATATCTCATGTTCTAATCTCCTTGCCTCCACCACATGCCTTCTGACTTCGGACTTGTATATTCAAAGCCAAACTGAGCATACAAACGGTCAGCAGGAACATCTGCCAGCAAACTAACCAAGCCGCGCGCAGGTACAGCTTCACGTAAATAGTTCATAATTTCGATCATGATCAGTTTACCGTAGCCTTTCCCTTGTTGATCGGGATGTACCGCAATATCGACTACTTGAAAGAAGCAGCCGCCATCTCCGATCACACGTCCCATGCCAATCAGAACATCTTCCTCTCGTAAACATACTGCAAATAAACTGCGCGGCAGGCCAATCTCAGCCCCCTCCCGGCTCATCGGACTAAGTCCGGCAATCTGCCGCAGTGCCAAATATTCAACCGCAGCCGGCGGTGCATGTTCAATCTTTACCTCGTCCATCCATTACGCTCCTCTCTGCTAGAATCTCCATTAAAATCAGAAGCAAGTTCGTATTCCTCATTAATTATGTTTAAATCCATGCATCTGTCGTTATGTCTTCGTACGTATACTATCAAAAAAACCTCCTCATTTCTGCTCCGTCTCATGATTCAATTGCTTGAATTCATCTACTTCCTGTGTAATAGTGAGAGAAAGCTTGCGTAAAGCATATTCCAGATACGTCAAGTTGGTTGTAAAGGAGGAAAAGTTGTGTTTCAACGTTGGTCGGATAACCTATCGTCACATCCTGACGCTGCGTTTATATATCTGGGTGTGATCGCCTTGCTCTTGGCCGTTTATCTGTGGTCAGCCACAGAAATTCGGCGCAGCCATGAAAGGCATATGCAGAGGATACGAGATACATTATACATAAGCGCAGAGCTTTTGGGACTACTTACCATTTGGGAACAACGAAAATATGAAGCATCTTCAGAGGAACATCATGAGTTGTTAAAAGCATTGCACGCCTGTAAATCGGCCTCATGCCTCTCCCCACAGCTTCAGGATCAGATTCGTGACTGTGTGAAAAATGAAGATACCGCCCGGCTCGGCCTTATGCATAAAGCACTCGAACGGGAGTGTACCGCTCTATCGGACGAACTAAACCGGAGTACATATTCGGTGCACTGGGGGCATGCCATCTGGAGAATTCTCAGGCCTGCTGCTGAACCGGCTGCACTGGCAGCCACTGCCCTTTTGATCGGCAACCTGTTTTACACCAAGAGGATCGCAGGTACTTCCGTAGATACTTGGGGCAGCCTGTTGCCATGGTTCCAGACCATTTCTCTCATGCTCACCATACTATACGGTTATGTGCTCTGGGCAAGTCCTAAGCGGGGAACATCAGGTACATTAGTCAGATGGCTTGCGCTCCTGATTGCACTATGCTCTCTGCTTCATGTGATCGGACTTGCAGCAGCCCCTTATGCTCTTGCCTTGCAACTTATTCTGTTGATCTCCGGATTCGGGTTAACCGGATCACGTTCTCGCAGTGAGCGCCCATATGCCGGACATGCAGAAGCGGATGAGAACAGCAGCAGCAACCATGCGGCTTCACAGATACATGACTCTGTTACAGGGGATCTCTCTCCGCCTGTGACACCTCGAAGATCTGTATCCGCTTCTGACTAGTCGCAGACGAAGAGACGTGAAGTATGCATTCTAAAGTATGTATTCGGATGTAGATTCCTGTTACGTTTGTTACCAGTAGAACGGTCATTCCAGGGAGGCAGCGTTTTGTTCCGCTACGATCTCGGAAGTACACAAAAAAGGCTGTCCCTAAGTCATCATGATGATGGGGACAGCCTATTCATTATTCGAAATCATTATACACCACTCACTACTGATCATACTTCTCACGACTCTAGTGTGTTTTCGATGCGCATGTTCCCTGAATACTCTTCAGATCAGAATCCTATCCTTTGGCACTCGCGTTTGATCCACGAACAGAACGAGCAGAGCTGCTTCTAGCGACATTACTGGATTTGGAGGCACTGCTTGAGGACGTATTTTCAAATCGTTTGCGCTCAGTCCGCTCCATCTGCACAATCTGCCCTTCATGTACCACGATGTGCAATGAACCAAACTCCATGTCATCCAACTGCCCGGCAATTCGGTTCAACCATACCTCATCCACTTTTAACGGCTTAGCCATTTGAGCCGCCTCCTCTTCTCGGGCTGCCACCCGTTATAATCCTGTATAAATCCCGTGCGCATCTGCATACCATGAAGTGAATTATAATCCATTCTTATCCAACCTATATACTTGGTTTATAGAATATCAGGGCTTCCAGCAGCTGTCAATTGATATTTTAATCCTGAACAGAACCTCTTTTTTGGCTGTCCTCCTGAATTCCCTGGTCCATCCTACCCCTTTTCCAAAACCGCTTTATGACCAAGCCAGCTCTTGAGCAATAACGTAGCCAAAGCCAGAATTAGCAGCAAAGATGCAACGGCAAAGGATGCCGAAAACTGATATTCGTTATATAGAATCTCGACGTGTAGGGGCAAGGTGTTCGTTTCTCCACGTATGTGCCCGGAGACAACAGATACCGCTCCAAACTCCCCCATAGCACGTGCATTACACAAAATAATTCCGTAGAGAAGTCCCCATTTTATATTAGGCAGTGTTACACTCCAGAAGATGCGCCACCCGGAAGCTCCCAGCGTTACAGCTGCTTCTTCTTCCCGCGTACCTTGATCCTCCATCAGTGGAATAAGCTCCCTTGCCACGAAAGGGAAGGTAATAAACAACGTTGCAATCACAATTCCCGGAAGTGCAAAAATGATTTTGATATCGTGTTCAGCCAGCCATGGGCCAAACCATCCATTCGAGCCAAATACCAGGACAAAGATTAAACCGCCAACCACAGGTGAGATTGAAAAGGGAAGATCAATCAATGTGATGAGCAGCCCTTTGCCTTTAAAATTGAATTTGGTAATAACCCAGGCCGCTGCCACACCAAAGATCGTATTAAGCGGAACTGTAATTGCAGCAACGAGCAGTGTCAGCTTCAGCGCAGACCAAGCGTCGGGTTCGGTCAGGGCAGCGATGTAGACACCCCAGCCTTGCTTTAACGCTTCCATTAGTACAATGGCCAGCGGCAGAATCAGCAACCAGATCAGGACGAGACTTGCCAGTCCAATCAACAACCATTTAACCCAAGGCGCTTCTGTTGTTGCATGATTCGAACTTCTACCCATTCGAACAGGTCGAGCAGGCCGTAGTGGGACAGACCCCGCCATAAAATACACCTCCCTCAGTTTGGTGAGTGTGCCACGGAGTGGCTATATAAATCCATCCGGGCCGCCACGAGTGGGCAAGCCGCACGGACGGAATGTGAGGTCATCTTAGACTCTCCCTGCCTTGCGGCTCCAGCGTTGCAGGGTATTGATAATAAGCAGCAGGATAAAGGAGATCAGTAAGAGCAGCAAGGCGACTGCAGTAGCTCCCGCATAATCAAACTGCTCCAGCTTCGCCATGATGAGCAACGGTGCGATTTCTGTTTTCATCGGCATATTGCCCGAAATAAATACAACCGACCCATACTCACCAATGCCTCTTGCGAAAGCTAGTGCGAACCCTGTCAGCAGCGGCGGGATTAAATCCGGCAGTAAAATGGCACGGAATATCCGCCATCGCCCTGCCCCCAGCGTTGCTGCTGCCTCTTCCACCTCAGCCTCCAGTTCCTCCAGCACAGGCTGTACTGTCCGTACGACGAAGGGGATGCCGATAAACATAAGCGCAAGAGTAATCCCCACTTGAGAGTAAGCCAGTTTAATACCCAAGGGCTCTACGAATTGTCCGATCCAGCCGTTTCCGGCATAGATTGCCGTCAGTGCTACCCCAGCTACTGCTGTTGGCAGCGCAAACGGAAGATCAATGACGGCATCAAACCATCGTTTGCCGGGAAATTCATATCGAACCAGCACCCAAGCCAGGAGCAGGCCCAGGAACAGGTCGATCAAAGCCGCTGCTCCAGCCGTTAGGAAACTGACCCGGAATGAAGCCAGCACCCTTGGATTGGTAGCCACCTCCACCATCGTCGTCCAGGTTAATCCCGTAGAATTGAACAACAGTGCCGTCAGTGGAATCAGCACCACCAGACTCAGATATAACACGCTGTACCCCATCGTTAATCCGAACCCCGGCAATGTCTGCCTTCCCCGAGCCGCAATAACCTTGCCCATGCCTATTTCATCCTCTCCGCCTTCAGCCGGTTGGGCTGGTTGGCCGCGTACAGCGCAATATGTGTTTCCTGTCTTCTTCATTCCTTCTCCAGTTCAATCACAGATTCCGAGCAGAACCGGGTCTAGCTTCCTGGCACATAGATCTGGTCGAAGATGCCTCCATCTTTAAAGTGTTTGGCCTGGGTATCCCGCCAAGAACCGAAAACATCTTTTAACGTAAACAGCTCCAGCTGCGGAAACTGATCCTTGAATTTGTCCTTCACACTTTCCAGCGTTGGACGGTAATAATTCTCCGCTGCAATGGTCTGCCCTTCCTCGCTGTAAAGGTATTTGAGATAAGCATCTGCCACATCACGTGTCCCTTTTTTGTCTACATTTTTATCCACGATCGCTACAGGGGGTTCAGCGAGTATGCTAACAGAAGGCACGACAATGTCGAATTTGTCAGGCCCTAACTCTTTTACTGACAGGAATGCTTCGTTCTCCCAAGCCAGCAGTACATCCCCAATACCACGTTCTACAAATGTCGTTGTCGATCCACGGGCACCCGAGTCAAGCACGGGAGCATGTTTAAACAACTCTGCCACGAACTGCTTTGCTTTCTCTTCGTCGTTATTGTTATGCTTCAGGGCGTAACCCCACGCCGCTAAATAGTTCCAACGTGCTCCACCTGATGTCTTCGGATTCGGCGTAATGACCTGTGTATCTCCTTTGATCAGATCATCCCAGTCCTTGATGCCTTTGGGATTACCTTTGCGCACCAGAAACACAATCGTGGATGTGTATGGTGAACTATTATGCTCGTATTTATCCTGCCAGCCTGCGTTAATCAGACCTTTATCTTCAATCGCATCGATATCATAACCTAGTGCCAGCGTCACCACATCTGCATCCAATCCATCAATGACGGAACGACTCTGTTTACCCGAACCTCCGTGAGATTGTTTAATGGTCACTTCCTGGTCCTTCTCTTTCAGCCAGTGCGCGGCAAATGCCTTGTTATATTCCTCGTACAGTTCCCGGGTCGGGTCATAGGAGACGTTGAGCAGCTCAACCGCTTTGCTGCCTTCCTTATTGGTATCCGTTCCTGTTCCTGTAGCTGCACCTGATGCACCAGGCCCGCCCTTATCTGATCCGCAAGCTGCCAGCACCCCTGTTAACACAAGTGCCAGCCCAATCAAAATGCCTTTGTGAACTCTCTTCTTCATCAATTTACACTCCCCCCGATATAAACTTGCATGATCAGCTACAGGCTACAGGTCAGCAGAACGCGAATTGTACCCGAACAACAAAGAGACGGAGGAACCCCTGCGCACTCTCCCCTTCATCAAGTCATGCCGACCTAAGGCCGTGTATGCTTCATGCGGTAAAATGCGCTGTGGTGTTCCTCCGTCTATACGGTGAGAACGTTATGCTGTTCGAGTGGCTATCGTGTTGCTCTGCTGTGCCTGTCATGACTGATTTGACAAAACCTCAATCAATTACATTATTCCTACCTGTTTAGTAAGTTATATACGTATAATAAAGGCAGTCTAGATAGCTGTCAAACGTTTTTTCTCACTTTTAACGAAATTCTGTTCCTTTGAAAAAAGAGGAACAACGAACCTTCGCCCGTTGTTCCCTTCCGCGAAGTGTAGACCTTCGCTGCTCATATTCACATCATTGAGCCGGGCTGCCACATGCAGCCCTTCTCTTATCTGCCCGCGTACCGGATATTTGGCATCGGAGGCGGATTCATGCCTTCCCCCAGATAAAAGCCGGTGTGCGGCGGCTGGTTGTAGGCTACATTTTGCCAAGCAATGCCAAGGCGGTATACCGGATCATGCATCAATGTATAGATGCGTTTGTCTGTAAGGGCAGTGGTTGTGTAGATTCGCAAGGCCGAGCTGTCACTCGTGCGCCACACCACTTCCTCGCGCCAGTCTCCGAAGAGATCTGCCTGCAGACTCGGCGTCGATTTGGTGCCATTATTAGAGGATACGCCTGAAGCGGTCAACAGATTTATCGTTTTGCTGTTGGCATAGTCCCATTTGTCGATCCGGTTGCTGTCCAGCAGCTCACGCAACAGATCGCCGTCCCACCAGATACCGAAGTTCGTAGAGGAAGGGAGGGTTGAACCCAGCTTCTGTCCTTTGGCTGTGTACAGACTGCCGTCTGCCCACACTTCAGCACCTTTGTACCTTGGGTCAATATCCGCCGCCATGCCGCGTCCCACATCTTTCGTCGTTTTGACCCCCCAGATGAGCTGTCCTGTCCCTGCATCGCGGAACGATACCCCGGCATTGGACGGTGTCTCATGAACCTGAAACACCTCCAGCCCCGCGCGGTCCGGGTCCAGATCACTCAGATGCATCGCATCGCCGTGTTTTAATCCAGTCGTATACAGCCCTCTACCGTTATCGTCAACAGCCATTGCGCCATAAACAATCTCGTCCCTGCCATCCCCGTCTACATCCGCCACACTCAGATTATGATTCCCCTGTCCGGCATACCCTGAGTTGCCTGAGGTATTAGAGTCAAAGGTCCATTGCTTGGTCAGTTGTCCATTCCGCCAGTTATAAGCTACCAGCACACTTCGCGTATAATAGCCGCGAGCCATAACCAGACTTGGGCGCTCCCCGTCCAGATAGGCAATGGCCGCGAGAAAGCGGTCGACCCGATTGCCGTAATTGTCTCCCCAATCGGAGACATTGCCGCGTGCGGGCTCATAATTTACGGTAGACATCGCTTTCCCCGTCTGTCCGTTGAAGACGGTCAGAAATTCGGGCCCGGATAACACATATCCGCTCGAGTTTCGGTAGTCCTTGCTGCCATCCCCGATCACCGTGCCGGTGCCATCGCGGGTACCGTCCGCCGTTTTCATCGCAACCTCGGCCTTCCCGTCTCCATCGAGATCGTACACCATAAACTGAGTATAATGAGCACCAGCGCGAATATTTTTGCCCAGACTGATCCGCCACAGCCGAGTACCATTTAATTTGTATGCATCCATGAATACTTCGCCAGTATAACCGCTCTGCGAATTATCCTTGGAGTTAGAAGGGTCCCATTTGACAATCAATTCGTACTGACCATCGCCGTCCAGATCACCTGCACTGGCATCGTTGGCACTATACGTATAGGCTACTCCATCCGGTGTCGTACCGCCTGTTGGAACTTGAAGCGGCACGGTTAGATAATTGCTGCCCCACACACTTGCAGCCGCAGAAGGGGCCTGCTCTGTCCCGCCAACAACAGCACGAACCGTATATTTCGAACTGTTGGTCCCGCCCGTATCCTGAAGATTGGTGCTGCCTGTTATGGGCGAAGCATTTACTTTCACGCCATCCCGATACACATTGAAGGTCACATTGGACCCCTCTGTTCCGAGTAGCCTCCAGCTGACAAATACACCATTTCCCGTCTTGACCGCTACCACGCCGCGATCCAGAAATTCCATCTGCCTCGGACCAGCTGCATGCGCTTCAGGCATGTGAATCAAACCGGGTGAAGTGACAAACAGCGCTGAAACCAGCAGTGTTATGCTAGCGGCCCGCCATGTGCGCTTCCAGAGCGATAATTGTGACATCATTCATAGCCTCCCCTATCGAATTGGTAAGCCCAGTGTCCTGTAGCGCATCTAAAGATAAGCAGTATAACTTATCACTCTTTTATGTAAGCGCTTTAATATAATCATTTTAAATTAAACATAAAATTCCATCTATAGGTCTTATTTAGTAATAAAATACTTCCTTTGGTTCAAAACAAGATTGACTCTGATTTCCTCTCTCACCATAATATGATCTATGAGACCAACACATCGCCCACCCCTGTTACGTAAGTCAGACGGATTCCGCCAGCAAAAAATCATGGTGTTACCCGAATCCCTGTTGCTTGAAGCGGCAGCTTCCCCGATTACGTCGGGGTTGTATATCACGGACATTGGCTATTTTCATGAAGCGGAGCATCATTATCGCAATCGACCAGAAGGATGTGATTCGCACATTCTCATGTACTGTACGCAAGGCTCAGGCTGGTATGCTCTGGATCACGGCAAAACCTGTAAGGTGCAGCCAGGGAACTTGATTATTTTGCCCGCTCAGGTTCCTCATGTCTATGGTGCCAATACCGAAGAACCTTGGAGTATCTTCTGGTTTCACCTGCGGGGTGAACATGCCCATGCATATATTGATTCGTTGTTAACGCAAGAGATTTCAACTATGCCACCTGCGAAGGTCCAGCGATGGCTGGAGCTTTTTCATGAATGTTACGGTGCGCTGGAGACTGGGTACTCTCTACAAACGATGACCTTCGCCTCACAGATTGTCGGTTATATGCTGGGACTGCTTACATACGGGTCTCACAATGTTGAAACAGATCACGCCGCGATGAGCAGCAAACAAGCAGCAGAGCAGTCTGTACAATATATGCTGGAACATCTGGAGAGCGGAATCACACTCAAGGAACTGGCGGCCCATGCACGCTTGTCCGTTCCACATTATTCACAAGTGTTCAAACAGGTGACGGGCCATTCACCGATTGACTATTTTTTGCGACTCAAAATTCAGCATTCCTGCCGTTATCTTGATTTTACCGACTGGACCGTTAAACAGATCAGTTCTGAACTGGGATTCAGTGATCCATACTATTTTTCAAGGCTATTCAGCAAAATGATGGGACGGTCACCGACAGATTATCGAAACCAATCCAAAGGTTAGTTTAAACCGAATATCAGCAACCTTTTGAACAGAGCGGACGTCTATAGGGCAGATCACTTTAATACAAAGGGAATTCAGACTCCCTGGAGAAGCGAGGCGTACCGACATGAAGAAAAAAAACATGGCTGCTTTCACAGCAGGAACACTGCTCACGCTCTCGATAAGTGCAGGTCCTCTTCTTGCTGCATCCTCTAAATTTACTGATATTCAAAGCGTTGCAGGTGCAGACAAGATCGAATCTCTCCATCAGGATGGATTCATCAAAGGAGTCACTGACGGCTTGTTCAAGCCAGAAGAACAATTGAGTACCGCACAAGGTGTTCAATTCATTGTGGACGGGCTGGATCTGAACCTGGATGCTATTCGTTTCATCAAAATGCCTGTGCCGAGTGATTATTTCTCCGCTGTAAAAGATGGCGTCTGGTACAGTGATGCTTTCGTCCGTGCACAGTTCAACAGCATCAAACTGCCGCAAAATATTGATCCGTCCAAGCCACTTACTCGTGAAGAGTACACGTTGTTCCTGATGCAAGCTCTTGAGGCCAAAGGCGGTCTACCTATGATCAAAATCAAGCCAGTAGACATGGCAGACGAGAATGAGCTGACGCCGGAGTACCAAGGTGCAGTGCAACGTTCCCTGGTGCTGAAGATCAGCACACTGAATGCGAACGGACAGTTCAATCCGAAGCAAACCATTACTCGCGCTGAAGCTGCGGTGATGATGTACAACGCAATCGAACATATGGAATCGTTCCATGCCGAGCAAACTCCGGAAACACCGGAGAAGTAGAACTATCCTTAGGCTAAAGTATAGACACCGAAAACCCCGCATCTTTCTTCCCTAGGAAGGTTGCGGGGTTTGTTCAGCCTGAGTTGTATATCCTGAGCTGTATATGATGCAACATCTGTCACGTTTCTGCTTGCATCTTTGTTTCGTTTCCATTGAATGAAGTTAGTTTATCAATTGATGTTCTACTAGAAATTGCATGAGTACGGTTGTCATTGAAGTCACCTGTTTTCGATAAGCCAGTAATCTTCTATCTTCCCACGTTAGCACAGGGTAAAAAAGCAAAAAAGCGAGTACTCCCCGTGAAGGGGAATGTACTCACTTCGAATTATGGCCTATGATCCTCGTTTAGATGGACTTAGAAAGAACCTTTTACAACCAAATCAGATAATGGGAAACGACCGGATGGACGAGCTGGCTCAGCAGCTTTACCTACCGTAATCAGCAATGTAGGAATGAAGCGTTCAGGAATATTGAATGTTTCAATCAATTGCTGCGGGTTGTATCCACCCATCGGGCAAGTGTCGTAACCCAGGGAACGTGCTGCAAGCATAATGTTCTGAGAAGCAAACGAAGCGTTGCGAATCGCTTCATCACGAGCGATTTGCGGGCTCTGGTAAGCTGCATTGATCTGCCCAACCAGCGCGTCACGGACTCCAGCAGGCAACGTACCTGCTTCAACAGCCTGATCATAAATAAAGGTATTGCGGTTTGCTTCCAGATCACCAAGAACGGCGATCGTCACGGAGCTGTCAACCACCTGATTTTGACCGTAAGCAATCGGCAGCAATTTTGCTTTGTCTGCTTCGGATTCAATCACAAGGAATCTCCAGTGTTGCAGGTTCCAGGAAGACGGTGCTTCAGAAGCTGCTGTCAGGATCGCGTTAAGATCAGCCTCAGGCATTACAACACCTTTTTCATACTTTTTAACTGCGTGGCGTTCGCTAATCACGCGAAGGGTTTCATTTTGTTCAGTCACCGACATGTGTTCCACTCCTTAGTTCTGTTTATAATTTATTGTTTTTTACGTCCGCAAAGCACATCTTGAAAGCCAGTGCGCTCTCAAGCATAAGCTTTCCGAAAATAACATCAGCGCAGACGAACTCTCCCATCTGTGTTCACGTTATGCCCGGAATTCCCTCTTCATTCAGACCATTGCACACCGGAGCATACGCATGTTGTTACAATTCAGACTTCTCACCCGGATCTGGTTAATACACATCATGAGCCACGTAAAATATAGAATTCACAATTCACCGTACGTACGAATCAGAATTATTCTTTGGCAGATGAACTCTCCAATGGTAACGGGCAATCACCACGATCAATACTTTGCTTCACATCACGAATGGATATGCGGTCGAAATAAGCACTCAGCGCTTCTTCCCCTCCATCGTATATAGCACCCATCACACCCTGCATGTTAGAAGATACTTTACAAGGTGAACCGGACTCTCCTGAACACCAGCTTGGCCCCAAAGAACCTCCGGCTACAAGCCTGTACACTTCTCCGAGCTTAATCTCTTCACTTGGACGGCTAAGTAAATACCCGCCATGCGCACCTTCCTTCGTAGCCAGGTAGCCATGTTTACGCAGAACACTCAGTACCTTGCGGACTCTGGCCGGGTGTGTGCCCACACTGCGTGACAGGTCTTCACTGTTGGCCATACCCTCGCTTCTCATAGAGAGAAAAACAAGACAATGTACCGCAATGGTAAATTCGCTGTTCATAACTTACTCCCTTCCCGGCATAAAACACCGATAAACTTCAATCCAAGGTAAGTATAACTGTTATTATATGAATAACAGTTATGTTTGTCAACATCTCCATCCAGGTCCCGGTCAGGCATGAATTTTCCTGTTAGATCAATACTTACAGTCCCTCAGTCGTCTGCTGAAATCATCCTGTGTTCAGAGTACTACACAAGCTCTTTGACATAAAAAAGTGAGCCTTTCGCTTCGCGAAGGGCTCCAATAAGATAGACATATGAAAGGGCTTACGTGATTATTATAATCGCTAATCTTCAATTTGAAAACGCTTTTTTTGTAAAAAGAATTTTCAGTCTGATTTAAGGAGAATCCGATTACTTCCAATAAAACTATTGCATAAACTAATGGCATTAGTTATATTACTAACATCATTAGTTTTAGGAGGAATTCCGATGCGTATCACCCGTGAATTCGATGTCATCCAGGTCACCTTTTTCCCCCGTATTTTCCCTGTGAATGTCTATCTTGTTGAAGAAGAACACGGTTTAACCCTGATTGATGCAGGGATGCCCTTCAGTCTCAAAGGTATCCTCGAAGCAGCGGGCTCTCTTGGAAAACCGATTACCACCATTATCCTCACCCATGCTCATGCAGATCACATAGGTGCACTTGATGGTCTCAAAGACGTGCTCCCAGATGCTCAAGTATGCATCTCCAGCCGAGATGCCAAGCTGTTAACCGGAGACACGTCACTTCTGGCACACGAGCCGCAGACCCCGGTACGCGGCAGTGTGCCAAAAGCCGTCCGGACGAAGCCGGATCGGCTCCTCGAAGATGGCGATCAGATCGGATCGCTGGTCGCTATTGCTTCTCCAGGCCATACGCCGGGGCATATGGCCTTCATGGATACACGCAGCCGAGTGCTCATCGCCGGCGATGCGTATCAGGTGCGCGGCGGCCTTGCCGTGTCTGGCCGTGTGCGCCCGCTCTTCCCTTTCCCTGCGCTGGCCACGTGGAATCGCGAAGCGGCACTAGCCAGCGCCAAGCGTCTGGCGGAGCTGGAACCATCCGTGCTGGCCGTTGGCCACGGACGGATGCTACGCCAGCCCGCGGCGGCCATGCGCGCGGCAGTCGCTGATGCACAGCAGCGACTGCAACCAGCCGGGGTGCAGCGATGAGCCCCCGGCAAGGTCTGGATCGCGGCGCATTGCTCAGCGCCGCAGTCCAGATCGCAGACAGCGACGGCTTTGAGGCGCTGACCCTTGCCGCTCTTGCGAAGCGGTTGGATGTGCGCTCGCCGTCGCTCTACAACCACATCAGCGGGCTCCCCGGGCTTCGCCAGGAGCTGGCGCTGATGTCCGTGCAACAGCTTGGCCTTGCCCTAACCGAGGCTGCGGCAGACCGCACCGGCGACGAGGCGATTCAAGCCATTGCCGCCGCCTACTTGAGCTTCGTTCGCCAGCATCCCGGGCTCTACGAAGCTTCATATCATGCGCCCGATCTGAACGAACCTCAGCTCGTGGCATGCAAAACAGCTCTGCTGAACATGCTGCTGCACACCCTGCAGCCATACCCTCTCACCGAAGCACAGGCCTTGCATGCGGTGAGGGGATTGCGCAGCCTCTGCCATGGTTTTGCCTCGGTTGAGGCACAAGACGGCTTCGGCATGGATTTCAGTCCAGACGACAGTCTGCGTCTGACCGTAACCGCCTTTCTCCATGGGCTTCGCCATCTTTCCGAAGACGTATAACCAGAACCTCCCCGACCAGGCAGCATAAGGTTTTGGGTTTGGAATAACAGGCATTGGCCTGAGCAAGCCGGACAACCCCTCATGGTTCTTGCACCGTGTGAATCTTCTAGATCACACGGTGTTTCTTTTCATTTGAGCCACACTTTGCTCCTCACCATTCGGATTATGCTCTGCTCCTCTTCATTTCTGCTACAATTTCCCTTATTCGAATAAACGACTATCATAGTGGGAATATTATTACATATTTTCTAATTGAAAACTGATCCGTACCAGTTAGATTTTAAAATGAATGCATTCTATCGAGCTTCAGCGTTTGTGCTATAATAGGAACTGAAAAAAATTTTAAATATTTGTACCTCATCCGGTGTATCGGGTTACATATCATTATAGAAAGAGGGCGTTCACGTGGCTCAAATCTCTCCGTACTATCTTCAGATTGGGGCGACTGTTGGCATGCTTGTCATGGCCTTGCTTGCCATCTTCATCCGAATGAAAGCCAGCCACCGGCCAGTCACCATTCGCAAAATTATTATTCCGCCGCTCGGCATGAGCACAGGTTTTTTTATGTTTGTTGTCCCGGATACGCGTGTTCCATGGCTGTGGGCGCTCATCGCGTTTCTGGTCGGCTGGTTTATTTTCTCGTATCCGCTCATTCGCAGTACCAAGTTCGAACGCGTAGGCGAAGAGATTTTTGCCACACGTTCTCGAAGTTTTGCCTTTATCTTGCTAGGACTACTGGCTGTGCGCCTGATTCTACATGAAGTCATCCAACAATATGTCAGCATACCACAGACGGGCGGCCTGTTCTTCCTGCTGGCATTTGGCATGATTGTTCACTGGCGTGTTTATATGTATAAGCATTATAAGGAAGTGCTAGCTGTTCAAACCTAGAATCTATCTTTCCCTGCTCTCGTTATTGAGCCAGTGGTAACCCCGAGCAATACACAAAGACACGTTCCAACCACCACTGATCGGTGCCAAGAACGTGTCTTTTTTCCTTACTTTCTATTTTGCCTTATTTAAAACAAGCCCACTATTGAGGATCTGCCACCTTCACCAGTTGTTTACCCAGATTTTCTCCGGAGAAAAGACCCATGAAAGCTTCCGGTGTCCGTTCGAAACCTTCTACAATGTTTTCTTCATATAACAGCTTGCCTTCTTGAATCCACTTCGCCAGCTTGGCACGACCTTCTTTGAAGGACTTCGCATAATCGCCGAGCAGAAAACCTTTCATCAGTGCCGTATTGGTGAGCAGCAGTGTCTGCGGACGCATGCCGATATCCGGCTTCTCCAGATTATAGGACGAGATTTGTCCGCACAGTGGAATACGCGCATTCCGGTTGATATGACGTAACACCGCATCCGAGATGTCACCGCCAACATTGTCGAAATAGACGTCAACTCCGTTCGGGCAGGCTTTTTCAATCGCTGCAGACATATCCTGCTCTGTCTTGTAATTGAGCACCACGTCGAAACCCAGTTTCTCTCTTAGATACGCACATTTTTCGTCGGAACCTGCGATACCAACGACACGTGCACCAACAATTTTACCAATTTGGCCTGCGATCATGCCTACAGCTCCTGCTGCACCAGAGACAACAACCGTTTCACCATCTTTGGGCTTGCCGATATCTTCCATGCCAAAATACGCAGTCAAACCGGTCAAGCCCAGTGCACCCAGATAGGCTGTGATTGGAGCCTCTTCGGAGTCAATCAACGACAGGTCGGTGGTATTGACCGCAGCATATTGCTGCCAGCCCCACATGCCTGTCACCAGATCACCTTTACGCAGATTCGGCTCGGATGATTCTACAACTTGGCCGATAGCGCCCCCTTTAATCACTTCATTCAAGGCATAAGGCGGTGCATACGATTTCGTATCTTTCATTCGTCCCCGCATGTACGGATCAACTGACAAATATAATGTACGAACCAGCACTTGTCCTGCTTCCGGTTCAGGTAGCGGTGTCTCAACGAATTCAAAATTTTCTTTGGAAGGAGCCCCCTCAGGGCGGGACGCCAGTACGATCTGTTTATTTACAGTCATTAAAATAACCTCCTGATTCCCAGTGGCTTCAAGGTTAGCCCTTGTCATCTGCAGTGAAACGATACACCACTGGCTCTATGTTAACTTTCATAATAGTTTAAACCGAAACAGGCGGATCACAAACGTGGGCCGCCCAAAAAGATACAACTATCATTACACTGTACATTTTTCAACTCCCCATATCAGGGGTTCTTCACTATTAAAACACTTCTCAGACAACTTGATGAAGACCGCTCAAACGAATTTTATTGTGCAGTCAAAATAACCGGGCCATCTGCTGTAATCGCGATGGTATGTTCATACTGAGCAGACAAACTTCCGTCTTGTGTGCGCGCTGTCCACCCATCGGAGTCCAGCTTGCTGCGGAACGTTCCGATATTCAACATCGGTTCAATCGTGATGACCATCCCTTCCTTGAGACGCGGGCCACGATGCGGTGGACCATAGTGGGGTACCTGCGGCTCTTCATGCATTTTCTCCCCAATACCGTGACCGATAAATTCACGGACGACAGCCAGACCTTCTCCTTCAGCATAGGTCTGGATCGCATTCGAGATATCACCGATTCGGTTGCCTACAACGGCAAGCTCGATCCCTTTATATAGAGAGTTTTTCGTCACATCCAGCAGATTCTGCGCTTCAGGGCTTACATTCCCTACAGCATAAGACCAAGCCGAGTCAGCAAGCCAGCCGTTCAGGTTAACCACCATGTCGATGGTGACGATATCACCGTCTTTCAGCACATATTTCCCCGGAAAGCCGTGACAAATCACGTCATTAACCGACGCACATGTCGCATATGGGTACCCGTTGTATCCCTTTTGCTCCGGTATTGCGCCATTTTTCTTAATAAATGCTTCCGCGAACTGATCAATTTCTTGGGTTGTGATCCCTGGGCGAATCAGTTTTGCAATTTCTCTATGGCAAGCAGCTAGAATCTCACCCGCTTTTCTCATATATTCAATCTGTTCTTTGGTCTTAATAGTGATCATGCCAACTACTCCTTGTCCGTTATGATCTAATCCTGTCTTCTATTGTAACGCGAAACGCTCAAAATAAAAAATTCCGATAACTTAACCAACATCCTATTATACGCCTGCCGATGAATAGATGAATACTTTTTTTCTCAAAAACACGAAACCCGTCCTGCTTATGCCACGTATTAGCATAAAATAGCTGAAAGCGAAAGGGTGAATCACTCATGTTCAGAAAGCTCATTGGCAAACTCATCGACTCCAAATCATCATCTCATCACAAACGGTACAGCTCTTCCCATAGACGTTCTTATAAAAAATACAGTAGCTCCTCTGGCAAACGAAGTTATAAGCGTTATTCCTCCTCCGATATGAAGTACAGGGATCCGCGCCACGGATCGAGTTATTACAAAAGCAGAAAATACAGCTCCAGCTAAAAAGTAGAGAGCTTTAACCTTCATTTCGCCTTACCATATGCGTCAAAATGTTAAGTCATAACAAAGGGGTGTTCCGCCAATACCGCATCTGCGGCTGGCTGAACACCCCTACTTTATATTTTTACGAATGATGACTCCGCTCTTCTGCACTTACAGCAACAGTTTCAAACGTTCCATCTCACGGAGCAACTCTCCTGCTCCGCCTGCATATTCAGGACGTAAACCAAGCAGCCGCTCCAACATCTCATGCAGTTCAGGCGTAAGTTGAAGCTCCTCCTGCCAGCTGGCAGGGGCAACACCCTTCTGAGGCTCATAGGCGGAATAGAGCATGAAAAGCAGAAAATGACCGATATCCTGCAGATCCTGGTCTGGTATAGCTGGTTCATCTTCCGGCTCAGGCACAGTCTTCATTCGCCGCTTCAGCTCTGGCAACAACGGCTCCCCCAAGCGTCTTGCCAGGCCAAAATCAATTAAATGCACTCGTCCCTCTCGTAAAATGACGTTCGGGATTCGTACATCTCCGTGAATGTATCCTTGCTCATGCACATGAGCGACTGGAGCCAGTAGCTGTGTGGCCAGTTCCAAACATTCAAGCTCGGTATATTGCTGGCCCTGCTCAAATATTAATTGCTCCAGCGTCTGCCCCCGAACATATTCGGTCACGATATAATTTCGTTTCTGGACTCTAAAGGTGTCCAGAAGCTTAGGAATCGCAGGATGATGCAGGTGCTGCAACACATCCGCTTCCCGGTCTAGCAGTCGTGCCGCAAGCTTCCCCTTACTGGGCTTTGACTCCTTCAACGCAACTTCCCTTCCAGACTGTTGATCCATACACAGATAAGTCAGCCCATAACTCCCCATGCCCAGCAGCTCCCGTATCACATAACGATCCCCGATACTTGTCCCTTGCCGCCTTGGGCGATCGGTAAATATTCCAATCCATCTTTGCCAGCTTCGCCCCAGCTCCACGTTGCCTCCCATGCCAGCTCTCAGGTTCATCTCCGATCTCGTTTCTCATCATTTGAAAGAATGCTGATCAGCGGCTGGACTTCATGTTGTATTGGAGCTAATTATAGCAGGCTCTATAGGTGAAATCACGATAAAGCATAACTCAGGATGAGGCTTCCCCTCATCCTTTCTTATTTCCCTTTACTCTTCCTTAGTCCTTCTTATGCTTCCTTATGCTTCTTCGGCAGCAGTCCAAATAACATGCGAAGGGAAGTGACCTTGGATTTCCGTTTTCGTCCCTGATAGCTGCGCAGATTCGTGACCAGTTCCCGATCCCGTTCCTCCTCCAGCTTTTCGTTCATCCACTGACGCTGCTTCTCCATCTGTTCTTGGAGAACCAGATGGGTTTCTGCCAGATGCTGAAGTGTCAGCTCCAGTTCATCCACACGATGTTGCAGCACCTGGACAAGACTATCCTCTTCCTGCTGGGGTTCTACCGCACCGTAGGTAACCTCACTTACAAGCTGGCCCAGACCTTCGTAGGATCTCATCTGTCCATGCTGCTCCGGTTCCAGCGACGTTAACGGAGTTGATATTGACTGTTCTTCGCTGGTAACTGCGCATTCCTGCTCTAATTCTAATTGCTGTTCATCTGTGGCTTGTACTGAGCTTTGTTCTGTATGCCCTTCTGGCGGAGATAACACGGTAATTACTGCATCAGCCAGCGGCAGATTGTGCTCCCGTAGCTCCGTCATTAGACGTTCAATGCACTCAATATCATCCGCTTTGAACAATCTGGATTTATTAGCAGCACGCTCGAAGCGATATCCTTGCTCTTCGAGTGCTGCCGCATATTTACGAAGAGTGCTGGCACCTATTCCCAGGCTCTTGGCCGTTTCTGTCGTTACTCCTGCTTCTACAATCATCATGAATTCCCTCCCGGTATGAAGTCTTTTGGGCTTGCAAAATAACGGCATCAGCGTTCCTGCAACGAACTGTCATCGGATCGGGTAACCTTTCCCTTGCATGCAACAATGGACAATGACTGAACCATACAACAACTCACATCACCAATCCGTCAGTGCTTCTCACTTTGCTTGTCGGTATGTATTCGTCGATGAGCCTGCAGAACCCTTTGACGGTTTAGTTCTGTTTCTAGGGATTCATAAGAACTTTTGTCAGGGCTATGTTTCGCAAAAATGTCCCTGCATCCGACAAGTTACAGGAATGATGTCGTGTCGAAAAAAGCATCTGCAAATGCTGTCTAAATTTGTTACACATCACTACATGTCAACTTTGTTCACTCCGTTACTCCAATACGCTCCCGCGACAAAGAGAATCATTGCTGTATAGCCTATTCATGTGTTATCTTATGTAACGTAGAATTGAGTGTCAGCATAAAATGAAGGACTATACTTAACATAAGAATGATCAAGTCATCGATAAATTCAATGTAAACGGAGGCTGAAGGCAGTGTTAGGAAAATCAGGTAAAGTGGCGGTTATTGGGGCAGGTCTTGTTGGTTCTAGTTGTGCCTATTCGATGATCAATCAATCGATAAGCAGAGAAATTATGATGGTCGATCGGACATATAACCGTGCTGTAGCACAAGCTCTTGATTTTTCCCATTGCATGGATTTTACACATCATCGAACCAAAGTGTATGCAGGCACATATGCCGATTGTGGCAATATGGATGTCATCATATTGACTGCTGGTGCCAATCCGAAGCCAGGCCAGACGAGACTGGATGTTCTGGAGGAAGCGGAGGCCATCGCCAAAGATATCGTAATGCCGATTATGGACAGTGGTTTCAATGGCATCTTTGTCGTCGCAGCCAACCCCGTGGACATTGTGACATACATGGTATGGAAATTATCCGGATTACCCCGTGAACGTGTGATCGGGACGGGAACCTCCATTGATTCCTCACGGCTCAAAACATTGCTTTCTGAGGTGTTCTCTATCGATCCGCGCAGCGTACATGGCTACGCACTCGGTGAACATGGAGAGTCACAATTTGTTGCCTGGTCACATGTTACCATTGGAGGTAAGCCTATTCTGCATATTCTCGATCAGCATAAGGAACGTTTTAAACATCTCGATCTGGACGATATCGCCAAAAAAACGAAAGATGCTGGCTGGGAGATTTTCACTCGCAAAGGCTCAACCCAATTTGGTATCGGCAATGCTCTTGCCCATATTACCCGATCTATTCTGAATGATGAGCATAAAATTATTGCTGTCTCCGCTATTCTGGAAGGTGAATACGGACAACGGAACGTGTGTGCAGGAGTGCCTGCGATCATCGGGGAAGGTGGCATTCAGGAGATTATTGAATTGAATCTGGACCCGACTGAATATGAGAAGTTTGAGCGCTCCTGCGAAATTCTGTCGGGGAATATTAATCGGCTGACTATCGCCTGAGTTTCTGAAGGTCCCGACGATCCCGACTACGAAACAGAACAAAAAAACAACCTTAAATCCTCCCCATGGTTGGAGGATATTTAAGGTTGTTTTCAACTACACGGATCTACCTATTAATTGGGTGCGAGCCGCGGCTCATCAGATGGACCCCATTGCTGTAGAACACGCTTCAATTCACTCAACATAACCGGTTTACTGATGAAATCGCGCATTCCGATCTGTAGACAAGCTTCCTTGTCTTCCCGTCTCGTGTTGCCTGTTACGGCAATAATTGGAGGGATTCGATCCTGTGGAATCAATCGATGTAGCAGATTCGTCGCTTTGAGCCCGTCCATTACAGGCATATGAATGTCCATAAGTACAATATCATAGACATTCTGCGAGATGGCATCAATGGCTTCCACACCATTAGTGCACACATCAGCTTGATAACCCAGCTTCTCCAAATATTCCTGCAAAATCTTCCGGTTCACCGGATGATCTTCCGCGACGAGAATACGCATCGAAACCTTGTCACTTTGACGTGTACGGTCATGCTGGAACTGACTTGCTGACTCTTCTCCAGATGCCTCGACACGTGTAGTCGGAATGGCAAACCGGAAAATAGAGCCTTTGCCTTCAGTACTTTCGACACTGATGCTGCCGCCCATGATCTCTACAAGTCTTTTGGAGATAACGAGTCCCAGCCCTGTGCCGCCATACTTACGGTTAATAACCGGATGAAGCTGAGAGAATGATTGGAACAGCTGATCCAGCTTATCTGCTGGAATCCCGATTCCCGTATCCTCCACAGCAAAATCAAGTACGGTATCCTCTGGCTTATTGCCTCTAATGATATCCACAGTGACATCAATACTTCCCTGATCGGTAAACTTCAGCGCATTGCCCACAAGGTTTACCAGAATTTGACGAATTCGCATCGAATCGCCTGCCATATAGTCAGGGATATTCGGGTTCAACCGAAAACGAATATCCAGATGTTTCTCATCTGCTCGCGGTTTGAATAGTTCCGCGACTTGCTCTAACATTTTGCGCAATGAGAACGGCTCATAAGCCAGTGCCATTTTACCAGACTCCAGCTTACTGAAGTCCAGAATATCATTCAAAATGTTCAGCAGAGCATCGCCGCTCTCTTGAATAATCTGAGCGTACTCACGTTGCTCCTCTGACAAGTCCGTCCCTACCAGTAGCTCTGTCATACCCACAATACCATTCATAGGTGTCCGGATTTCGTGGCTGACGAGTGAAAGGAATTCAGACTTGGCCTGTGCAGCCATTTCAGCCGTCTCTTTCGCACGAACAATTTCACGTTCACTCGTAACATCATTAAATACAACGACGGCCCCGCGAATCTGCCCCTCATCAATAATTGGTGTAACTTGATACTGAACAAGGAAGCTGCTGCCATCTTTTCTCCAGAACACATCTTCCGCCACAGAACGAGCCTGTCCATCCATTACTGTCATATGAATTGGACATTCCTCTCTTGGAAAATAGCTACCGTCTGCACGGGAATGATGAATAATCGGGTGTGAACTTTTCCCAATGAATTCATGGGCCTCATAACCAAACATTGAAGCTGCAGCCGGATTCATAAACATCGTTATACCATCTGCATCCAAACCGTAGATTCCTTCCGTAACGGTGTTAAGGATCAACTCGTGCTGCTTGCTCAGCTCTTGAATGCGCTCTGTGTACTCCTTACGCTCCGTTATATCGGATAGAATACCGTAGACGCCAACCATTTCCTTATCCACAATAATCGGTACATTGGTTACCGAAACTTCAATCTTTCGACCGCTGGCATTGACCACACGTGTCTCATAATATTGAGGCTTTCCTTTCTTCACGAGCTCAAAGGAGTTTTTGCCTTTTGGTATTTCCCTTTTATCCAGATTCGATAAAAAAGACTGTCCAAGCAGTTGATCGCGCGGGATATCCAGCATATGAACCATATTGCTGTTCACTGCACTGTACTTTCCGTGGAGATCCAAGGAATACACCGCAGCCGGATTATATTCAAACAAGGACTTGTATCGCTGACGGCTCTCACGAAGCCGGATATCCGCATCTTTATGCTGTGTAATATCCCTGCTGATGCTAACAATTTGAGTTGCCTTTCCTTGCTCTCCAGCTACGGGCTTCGCCAGCGTCTCCATCCAGATATAATGACCATCCTTATGGAGCACTCTCATTTTGCACCCGTTCCCGTTATTCGAGAGCTTTACCAAATCGGGGTAATCGCCCGGGTAACAGTACGACTTAAACGATTTTCCTGTGACTTCCTCGGGCTCATAGCCCAGCAGTGTACGTACAGATGGTGAGACATACAGAAGTTCTCCATTAACGGTACAGGTCGTAATCAGATCTTGAGCATGCTCTGCGAGCGCCTGATACTTCTCTTGCGCTTCCTGAAGCTCCTGTTCAATTAACACCTTATCTGTTACATCCTTGGCAATACCATAGATGCCGACGACCTCTTCACCTTCTGTAATCGGAATATAAGTAACCTGTGCATGTTTCACAGATCCATCTTTATGATAAAAGGCCATCTTCGATTCACTGACTGAATGTCCAGCCAACACTTCTTCGATGAATTGTGTTCGTCTCTTCTCACTCTCAGGCGGGCTGATGCGATCCCGACTCACCCCTGCAAGCTCTCCAATTTTGTAGCCGGATAAACGCTCAAAGGATGGATTTGCATCCACATGATTCCCCTCAATGTCCATGACATAGATTGCATCCGGGTGGTTAAAATACAATGATCGGTAAGAGCTCCCCTCAGAAATAATTCGTTTCAGGGTTTCCGTTTTATTACGATCCAAAGGCCTACCCCTCTTTTCCCAGCCATATCTTCTTCTCACATTTCGCATGTGCTATTTCGGACTGTAACAGGCTTACCCTCGAATAACCATGTACGCCTGACTAGAAACAGCTTTTTTTATTTTACCAGATTATCGTGTGATTTTGCCTATAAAAGAGGATAAAATTCACATCTATGGAGATGAAAAATGATGGGATTGGGTTTTTGCAAGCTTTTATGTTTTAAAATTAAACTAAGGTTGCCTACATACCAACTACAAATGGTATGTGCAACCTCAGACGAATTCTAATTTATGACCGTATAGACTATACTTCCTTCTTGGAGAAATAAACGATACCAATCGTTATAAATAATACAGCACTGCCTCCCACCACGGTCATCAGTGAACTTAGCGGAACATTGTAAACACCGAAACCTGGGCCGTCAAAAGGGACCATCAGAATCATCGGCTGCGCCCAAGGATAATAGGGGCCATACGTGGCTGAGTTCACGACTAACATATTCGGAATGGTCAGCGCAAAATTGATTGCTAATGGTGCAGCAAAACTGCTCCAGATCAGAGATACAAACATCTGCAGGGCTGTCAGCGGTACACAGGCCACAAGTCCAAGTAGCAGTTTGCCTAGAATGAACCCCCAAGGAACAGGTTCCGGCATCCCTTGGATCATTCCCGTCAGCAAGATACTTCCCAGTAGTAGCAGCTGCGTACCCGTAAGGAGTGCCATTACAATGGTGAATTTGCCGAGATACACAGCGGTACGCGTTAGCGGCAGGACGAGAAGCTGTTTCCAGCCACCCCCCGCATGTTCGAATCGGCACACAAATGAGGTGAACACGCCTGTCAGCATAGGTAACAGCAGCATCCCGTGCAGCATAACCATGACAGACATCAAAACGTTCCAGTCCCCTGATGTAGAAGATAGGAGACCGATGAGCAATGCGATGAGCGGACTAATTAGAATCAGAAGCCAGACAGGCGATTTAGCCATTTTCAACCGTTCAGCAGATAAAATACGAAAGTAGGTCGCTGTAAAGCTCATATCAGGCCACATCCTTCCGGCTGAAGTGCATCATACCTGCCAGCATAATCACAATCCCTAACGCTACACCCATCCCAGCATATAGATATGGATTAGGGGCACTCCACGCCATCTGTGACCATGCAAGCGGGAATTGTGGAGAGAGGCTGAGCGAGAACATACCCGTTATGGCAAGCACGATACCAAATGTAACAGGAAGGGCCTGATTTCTGGATACCATGGTTAACCATAATTCAATCGATAGCACAGGTAGTGCGCCAGCCAGCGGCATGAGTCCCAACTTCAGTGCCTGCGCCCACGGTATGTCTTTGGCATCGAAGCCAAAGATTAGTCCAAGTCCGACGACGCTTGTTGTCAATAACACACAAGAGACGATAAGCAGCATACAAGCTAGCAGAAACTTTGCCAGATAAACTGCAGGTCTAGGAATGGGGAGAGCCAGCAATTGTTTCCATGAGCCTTGTTCATGTTCAATCCCTGCAATCATGGAACTCAGAATGGTTGCCCCCAGCATCAGAGCAAGGGGCACAAAAACAATAACGTTCTCTAGCAATCCTCCCCACAGGTTGCCTGCATACTGCTCTTTCAAATAATCCAAACGCAATCCGAAATTCAGTGCCTGCATGGCTGTTAATCCAAGTGGGGCGAGAAACACGAGAAACCAGATGCCTTTGCCACGAATCTTAAGCCAATCGGATGATAAAGCACGTCCAGTCATATTGAAGCCCCCTCGCCAATGACACGCATGAAGAGATCCTCCAAAGACTGTCTTTGCTCCTCTACCCGATACACATCATGATTCTGCTCGATTAAGCGGCGAACAAGGAGGGCAACTGCATGATCTTCCATGTAAGGAAACGTGAGTGCCGATCCTTGTCTCTGACCAAATTGTCCCTGTTCCCGAGCCAACTTCATCGCTCCCTCGGGTTCTGATACCGTCAGCCTGATCGAGCTGCCTGTCTGACTATGCAGATTCGCAATCGTATCCTGCAAAACCATTTTCCCATCCCGAATGATGCCGACGCGGCTCGCCATCTGCTCTACTTCGCTCAACAAGTGACTGGATACAAGAACCGTTATACCATGCTCCAGTGGCATACGTTTGATGAGTTCTCGGATCTCCTGAATACCCGCCGGGTCCAGTCCGTTTGTCGGCTCATCCAAAATGAGCAATTCCGGATCACCCAATAACGCACTGGCAATGCCTAGACGCTGTTTCATTCCGAGTGAATACCCTTTGACAGCCCGTTTCGCATCTTTGGTCAGATCAACGATTGCCAACACTTCAGCAATCCTAGACTTGGGCACATTAATAATGCGGCGTAACACTTCCAGATTTTCTACTGCATTCAGATGTCCGTAATAGGAAGGGTACTCTACCAGAGAACCTACACGGCGCAAAATATCCATCCGATCCTTGCGAATATCTTTGTCGAAGATTCGGATGACTCCTTTGGTCGGTTTAATCAGCCCCAGAAGCATTCGGATGGTTGTTGTTTTTCCGGCCCCGTTCGGACCGAGGAAGCCGTAAATATCTCCCTTTTTAATATGCAGATCGAGTTCCCGGACCGCTGCCCGGTCTTTATACGTTTTCCATAAATTCGCGGTTTGAATAATATTTTCGCTCACGATTAATCACCTCGGAACCATCGTAACCCTCCAAGGTTAAAGCAAGCATACACCCAAGTTTAAGTTTAGTTTAAAAAAGACTCTACGTTATTTAAAATCAATATTCCGAACGGTCTTTTCCGGTATATAGATACGTTCGGACACCTTTATCGGAGCTATCCACTCGCTTGCGTAGACCCATCTCACGAATCAGCAAGTCTACGATGGTCAGCCCAAGCCCTGTCCCTTTAGTCCCCGAATCTTGTTGGATTCCTGGCCCGCGATCTTCAATCACAATGGCGGTGTGACCCTCGATCTGATCTGTCGAGATACGAATGTACTTTCCAGACGCAGCATGACGAACTACATTTTGAAACAAATTATCCAGTACACGTCGCATCCCCTGCTCATCCACAGCCCAGATTAACGGATCTTCTGGCAGGTCGACATCAATCTCAAACTCCTCGTTCTCCCATACCGGATACCATGAAGCAGCAGCTTCTCTAGTCAGCCGCAGCACATCTCTCTGCTCCAACTTCAACGTATATCTCCCACTAGTTAGAAGGTTATACGAGAGCATGTTATCGATCAATTCATCGAGATCCTGTATCTTGTTTTCCATACGAATCAGCGCTCTATCGCCTTGCTCACTCAGATTCTCTTTATGCAGTGAATGCATATGCCCGCGAATAACCGTCAGCGGAGTCCTCAGGTCATGTGATAATCCCGCAACAAGCCGTTTGCGAAGCTTCTCTTCCTCCCGTTCACGCTGACGGCTACTCGTTAATTGATGCACCATCTGGTTAAAGGATTCCTCCAATTGTCCGATCTCATCCCATCTCCGAATGTCCACTGGACGCGGTATGCCCTCCTTACCCGGAGCGACCATCGCTGTCTGCAAGCGAACTAACCTTTTGCGAATTTTAGCAAAAAACAGAACGGACAAGACAATAAATATCATAAAAACAATCAGCATCACTACACCAAAATAGATGAATTCCATTGCCCCGTTTCTGGGAGAAGTTTGAATAAGCTTACGAGGGACTTCAATTACGATGAACCCCTGTCCTTTGTTAACATCTCCTCCTCCAATATAAGAAATAACCGTCAGAGGATTACGATAAGATGCTTCTTTCATAAATTGCACTGTATCATTCGCTGTCCATGTTGCGGGAATACGGGTTTCTTCTGACTCCCCAGATCCCATTGGCCATCTCAGAATAACATCTGTTTCGGAGGTCTGAGGCATACCCTGTGCATTCTCGGATGATTTTCCCTTGAATAACTCGGCTTCCTCTCCACCAAGTACGTATACTGTTTTGCCTGACGCATCTACACGATACATAGCCGATTGGGGATACTTTTCCTGAAGCTGCTTCATTCGCATATTGATGTTTTGATCCGACGCACCATCCAGATTTTTAGACTCTTCTATCCACATATCGGTAATTCGCTTAGCGTCGCCGTAAGGTGCTTCTTTACTAGGATTTGTATTCGTGATGATAATAACAAAAGTTGTAGCGACCAGCGGCACGATAACCGGTACAAACAGTACGCCTGCCAAAATCAGAAGCATGTATCTGGACATCAGGGATTGCCTGAACTTCATCTTTTGACGGACAGGCTGATCCATGTTCCTGTTCCGCTCATTCTTCCTTGCCTTCCGTTCTCTAAGCCACCTGATCATGGCTTCTTTACACGATAACCCACACCGCGTACCGTCTGAATGATGACTGGATTGGCCGGATTTATCTCCAGCTTCTCGCGCAGATGCCGGATATGTACCATTAAAGTCTTGTCCCCTTCCAGATAAGGCTCGTTCCAAACTGCCTCATAGATCTGTTCTTTGGTTCGGATCATACCCATATGTCTTAACAAGTAAGCAAAGATGTGGAACTGTTTACCTGACAGAACAATCTCTTCTCCTGTCTGCTCATTGATGATTCGGTTATCCTGTTCATATATCAAAAGATGATCCATTTTAAGCACCGCATCACTTGATACCACCGTGCCGGCCTTTCGAAGTTGAACTTCAATGCGCGCAGCAAGCTCATCGGGATGGAAAGGCTTGGTTACATAATCATCGGCAAATTCAAGTCCATGTAACTTGTCATCAATCGACGTTCTGGCTGACAGCATGACGATGGGCACGGCAGGATGTTCTTTTTTCAAACGCTGACCGACCGTGAATCCGTCCAGTCCGGGCAGCATCACATCCAGTATCACCAGTGAGCAATCTGCCGCTGCCTCCGTTGCACCTTCCCCGCTTTCGAGCCAGACGACCTCATATCCGCGTTCCTGCAAGTCCTCTCTCACCCATGACGCTATTTCCCTATCGTCCTCAATGTATAACAGTTTGGTTTTCATCTATGTACTCGTTTCCTTTCCATTCCCTTTGGGTTAATGATGTATCTGGGAAGAAATGTCGCATCTGCATGAACTACTCAAAAACATCCTGTTCTCAGGTTAAACGACATACCTGTTGTGTAAGCTACAATGTCAGGTATCCTGTTTTCTATTTCCATTATAACGCAATCCATAGTCTTGTAATATGCGGTTCTCCCCATCATTGAAATACGATTTACATACTACACTTCCATATTTCACATCTTATTCTATATCTGACTGGAGGAATTCCACATGCTACTTGAAGCGATCTTTCACCAACCGAAGCGAAATTGGGCCTATGCCTACGACCAAGACACAATCCGTCTACGCCTTCGTGCCAAAAAGGACGATCTGACGGAAGTGTATGCCCTGACAGGGGATAAGTATGCATGGGAAGAAACCCGGGATATGATTCCTTTGACCAAACTCACGTCCGACTCTATGTTTGATTATTACGAAGGGGAAGTTAAGCCTCCCTATCGTCGCTTGAAGTATGCTTTTTTGCTTAAGAGTGGGGATCAACAAATCTGGATGACCGAAACAGATTTCCAGGAAGAAGAGCCGGATGACCCCGGCCGCATGTTCCAGTTTCCTTATATTCATGCAGGAGCCGTATTTACGCCCCCAGCATGGGTGAAAGATGCTGTATTTTATCAGATTTTCCCCGAGCGATTTGCCAATGGCAATCCTGAAATCAACCCCAAAGAGGTTGACCCATGGGGAGGTGAGCCTACGCCCTTCAATTTCTTTGGGGGTGACCTGCAAGGGGTAATTGATCACTTAGATTACCTGAGCGACTTGGGCATCAATGCGATCTACTTCACTCCGATCTTTGAGGCCACGACCAATCATAAATACGACACAGAGGACTATCTACGCGTAGATCGCCACTTTGGTGATGCCGATACCGTGAAACGTCTGGTTAAGCTGTGTCATGAACGCGGCATTCGTGTAATTCTGGATGCAGTGTTCAATCATTCAGGCAAGACGTTTGCTCCATTCCTTGATGTACAGAAACATGGCGCTGAATCCAAATATAAGGATTGGTTCCATGTGCATGAGTTCCCGCTGGAGGTGAAGGATGGTATACCGACCTATGAAACCTTTGGCTTTGAGGCTCATATGCCCAAATTGAACACAGAGAACCCGGACGTTAAAGCTTACTTGTTACAAGTCGCCGAATACTGGATTAAAGAAGTGGGCACAGACGGCTGGCGTCTCGATGTGGCCGATGAAGTAGATGATGCCTTCTGGCGGGATTTCCGAAAAGTCGTTAAAGCAGCCAACCCGGACGCCTACATCCTGGGCGAGATATGGAATGAATCTTCTGCCTGGCTCCAAGGTGATCAATTTGATGCAGCCATGAACTATCCATTTACCGCAGCCGTGAACGGTTTCTTTGTGGAAGACAAGATCGATGCGGAACAATTCGCCAATGCCATTGGACGTCAATTGTCCCGTTATCCGCTTCAGGCGAGTGAGGTGGCTTTCAACTTACTGGACAGCCACGATACCCCTCGTCTACTCACTCTAAGTGAAGGCGATCAGCGCAAGATGAAACTGGCAGCATTATTCCAGTTCAGTTATATAGGAGCCCCTTGTATCTATTATGGGGACGAGATTGGCCTGGACGGCGAGCATGATCCGGGATGTCGTAAATGCATGGAATGGGATGAAACGAAGCAGGACCGAGAACTACTACGATATTATCAGAAGCTGATTGCTCTGCGTCATGCTCATCCTGCGCTACGTGCGGAAGGTACGGTTCGTTTCCTGCAAGCCCGTTCCGGTGGTAGTCAGTTGGTGTTGGAACGCCAAAGTAATGAGGAACGGATTCTGATCCTGTTCAACCGGTCGGAGGAAACTGCAATTGTTGAACTGGAAGCAGGTACTCAGCCATGGACCGAACTGTTCGAAGGAAATCACCGAACTGCACTTGACGATGGCATACTTGCCATTGAGTTACCTGCCTATGGATATGCAGTGATGCGCGCGGAATTAGATCTGGCTTAATCGTATTTTTGCTCCTATTATCACTCGTATCGCCTATTGGATCCAGTGGATATAATGAATTAACTTCTCATATACCGTTCCATAAACAAACAGCGTCCAGTCAACCTGATCTCAGGTTGATGGACGCTTGTTTGTTCGAATCACTTCTTCTCTATTTCGGATTGAGCCTTCGGGGCTCCCGAACTTGTATCCGATGTTACTTCCGGATCTTCCGGCTCCGCCCGCTTGGCCTTAGGTTTCGCCAGCTTCTCCATCATTTTGCGGCCCGTCGGTGTCTGAGCTAACCCACCCTGCGCTGTCTCACGGTGACGGCTTGGCATGGCGCTGCCTACCTCAAGCATCACATCAATGACTTCATCGGACGGAATCGCACTACGTACGCCAGCCAAAGCCATGTCAGCGGCAGCCAAGGCAGTAACGGCTCCGAGTCCGTTGCGCACAATGCACGGAATCTCCACAAGACCCGCCACCGGATCACAGATAAGGCCCAGTGTATTTTTCAGAGCCAATCCTACGGCATGCACAACCTGCTCCGGTGTTCCGCCACGAAGCTCCACCATTGCACCGGCAGCCATGCCAATCGCTGAACCAACCTCAGCTTGACAGCCCCCCTCGGCTCCAGAGATGAATGAATTGTTGGCAATGACATAACCGATGGCTCCAGCACAGAACAATCCATTCACCAGATGTTCATCCGTCCAGCCAAAGCGCTCCTGCGAGCTTATAAACACACCGGGAATGATGCCGCACGAACCTGCTGTAGGTGTAGCCACAATTCGCCCCATAGAGGCGTTCACTTCGGATACACATAGTGCATATGCCATAGCCAGAGCAGAGGCATCACCAGAGCAAATCTCTCCTTTGCGAATGTAATCGGCCATCTTTTTCCCGTCTCCGCCTGTCAGTCCACTGCGCGATGTTGTATCCTCGGTAAGCCCTTTACGCACTGCTTCCTTCATCACCTGGTAGTATTCCGACATCTGCTTCACGACGTCTGCTTCTGGAGTATTCGTCTCCTGCACCTGCTCCTCAATCATCAGCTGCGCAATCGTTTTGGACTCCGCTGTGCAGATCGTGTTTAATTCATGCAAATGTTTAAAACGCATTAGGGTCAACCCCTCTCTTCAGATCGATCACACGAATGTCCAGCACATGATCCAGTGCACGAAGCTTCATCAACACCTCTTCACTCGGAGGAGCATCCATCTCCATAGCGGTCAATGCTTCCCCATCTCTTGCCTTCCGATCTACTTGCATATATCCGATGTTCACTCCTGATGAACTGATTGCTGAAGTCACAGATGCGAGTACCCCGGCTTTGTCTGCATGACGCAAAACAAGCGTTGGAAACTCTCCGCTAATCTGTACACGAAAATCATTCAATGCATGCACAGATACACTCCCGCCCCCGATGGAAGCACCCATTAATGAGCATTCCCGTTCACCATGCCAGATTTCAATCTTGACTGTGTTTGGATGAGGAGCAGGGAGACCACTGGTGTAAAACTCTACCTCCATGCCCGCTTCTACCGCATGCTGCTCTGCATCAGGTATACGCGGATCATCCGTAACATAATCGAGCAGACCCCCAATTAGAGCCAGATCAGTCCCATGCCCCTGATAGGTATCTGCAAATGAGCCATATAGAGTCAGACGCGCACGTTCCGGTGTGCATCCAAGCCACTGACGCGCAATACGACCCAATCTCGCTGCACCCGCTGTATGTGAACTGGACGGTCCTGTCATCGACGGACCAATAATTGAAAAAACATCTTTAAACCGCATCTTACAACCCTCCCATTGTTTCGTCAGAACCATCCAGACAAGACCCACTATAATGTTAATGACTACTGAATGATGACATTAAAAAAAGACAGAAGAAGGCCGTTAGCCCTCTCTCTGTCCTTGATACCTGAGAGTTTCATGATCCTGGCGCCAAGCAGAACAAGGTCAAGCACATTGCAGTACCCCTCTGTTCACTGGACGGACGGAACATATACCCCTTGGGTGGCGCTTCTTCCGCGCACTCTCCAGAGTTGCGTCCAACGATGGTTCGTTTACCTGAGAGATTAACGTTCTGCCGGATACATAAACGCTTGCTCCTTCGGTGCCTCAAGCTGGCCAGTAACAGAATCGTTCTGCATCTACATGATGCATCATACCCATCCATTCCGTATGGATTCAGCCTGCTCAAGTCTCTCCCACTCGTTATCATTCGCTGTATTCATTTGTTTCATTACGAAATTTTAAGCCTAGACCAATTCGATCATATACAGATTAATATGCATGGATTGTATATGTCAATAAAAGTGACGTAATCACATATGCATGTTTAAAAAGGAGACCTTAATATAGAAAGATAATATCTCTCTTTTCTACAATTATATGCATTATTCATGGATATCGTTCAGGCGCGGTTCATGCCTGGGAGTTATTTGCTGTTCTTTGGAAGCTGCAAATCGTTCGCCCATGACTGCAGTTTTTCCTCTGTCCATGTTTCGTTTTCTCCCATGATGGAATAACGCAAACCTCCCTCACTCCATGACAAATTCCGGATTATGGACATGTATGAACCTTCTGTATCACGCACGGCCAATTTTTTTTCCTCTGGCAGAAGCTTCTCATCTACATTTTCATCTGGCGCTTTGAATAGGGTGAGACTAATCTCAGGTTTGTTATTTTTCACATAGTACAATGTGACTTCGTCACGGCCATTTTCTGCTAACGATGGAGTCAACTCGATTCTTGATAATTCCAGATCCTTACCTACATATTGCAGGAAAGGCTGGCCTACTGCCTTCTCTGCTTCTTCCATTGTGATCTCTTTGTTATTCATCATATCATTCATTTTTTTCACTTCAACGTCTGCAGGAATGTCCAGAGTAAACGTCTGATCTGTGAATTTAGGATTATAATCAATCAGATCATAATGAACCTCAGATCTACTATCCCCATACGTACTGGTAGCTTTAA
The DNA here is from genome assembly GCF_948329825.1 of Paenibacillus sp. JJ-100. GTDB lineage: Bacteria > Bacillota > Bacilli > Paenibacillales > Paenibacillaceae > Paenibacillus. Next base: position 141,947 of record NZ_CAOJCM010000006.1, on the reverse strand, counting down.
CAACCATCCACTTCTCGGGATCGACCCAATACTGAGATGACATAGCCAGAGTATTTTCATCCTTTGGTGTCAGCTCGATGTGAATTACTTCATGCCCCTGAAGCTTTTCCTGTCCCAGCATCTTCACATTATGGGTATCACGCATCCGCTCCAGTTGATCTACCAGCATCTGCTTCTGGGTTTGATTAGGCTCTTGCTGAAGTGTAGATGAGTCCATCGAATACGCAGTTTTTGTCTCTTTCTCATAGATCAGAATCTCTGAACCGTTATGAACAGCATAGCTTACATTTCCATTATCATCTGTCTCGATTCGCTGTTGTCCCTTTTTTCCGTCCACCCATTCTTTCACTTGTATCGTGTTGGTGATCTCGTCATCCGTCCACATCTTCAACACACCTTCTGCATAGTAGGACGCCGGCTCCGACTCCGTAGTAATAATTTTCTCAATCATGTCATCTCCAGACATTCCAAGCAGCTCCTTCTCTGCACAACCTGCAAATAGTGAACCAGCGATCAAGGCCGCTCCAATGAGTTTCAATCCATTTTTAATCATAAACAATCATCCTTTCTTAGATCATATCTGCGCAATCATCGCAGTTCTCCAACTCTCGCAATCGGCATACCGCTGCAGTCCCATACTCTTCCGAGGACCACATGCGCATATCCCCTCCATGTTTTAATGCAATTCGTTTGGCAATACTGAGCCCTAATCCAGAGCCTCCAGCGAAGCTGTGCCCCTCCTGATTCTGATATTGGACGTAAGGCTCAAAGATTCGTTCCAGCTGTTCTGCCGGAATGGCTGAACCTTCATTTTGCACCACCAGGATCGTCATCCCGGATCTGTACAAATCTAGTTCCTCTCTTAGTGATGCATGAATCCATTCAGGAAGCTCCTCCATTGAATCTATTACTGCAAGTCCAATGTTGCCTTTGGGCGGAGTATAACGAAGCGCGTTATGCACCAGATTATCAGCCAGACGCATTAGCGATTCAGGGTGTATCCGGTAGGGCTGATTCGTACGCACACACATCTGGATAGTGAACTTTTCACGTTCCGCGATTTCGCCGTAACTGCCGAGCAACATTTCGAAAAATTCTTCCCCTTCTACCTCAACCATAGCCAGTTCCGAATCACCGGAGCCCAGCGCTGTGTACATCTCAAGTTCCCCAATCATCTGTTTCATACGTTCCACATTCCTAGCGATAACCTCTTTATACTCCTGTCTTTCCGATCGTTCAGAACGTACATCCATACTGAGTGCTTCTGCATAGGCACTGATCGACATTAAGGGTGTCTTCAGATCATGAGAGAGGGAGGCTACAATCATTTCTTTTTCTTTTTGTTGCTTCTCCACTTCTCCGTAGGTTTGTCTAATGGTCTGCTGCATTGCATCAAACTGCTGTAACAACGTGCCCATCTCATCGCGGCGAATATGGCCCTTGATATCCGATTCCGGTTCTTCTCCGCGGGCAAAGGTATGCATTCGGTTCATCAACACTTTCATGGGAAAGAACAGCTTCCGGGACAATAACCACAACACCGTTCCATACAACAAAACAAAGAATAGTACTGCTCCGCTAACGACCCAGGTCGTTCGAATAGAGATTCCGTCGAGCCAGTCTTGCCGCAGCATCGTTATTTCATAAATGCCCACCAGTTCTCCTTGATGCCAGACCGGTTTTTTCAGCGAAAACGTACGATGTCGAATCTGCAGGTTATATAGATTTCGATATAATTCAGAGCTCCTCATGGTATATCCACTTGTTTTCCAAGTATCCTCACTAGAAGTGAACACCTGAATGCCAGAGGGCAAATACAGATTAAAGCTTACTTGTTCGTTTGCAAGCTTAGGGAGGTTTTGATGGCGCTCGGGAGACTGAAGCTGATAAAGCGTTGGATCATCCAGTGCTTGCTCGATCGGGGCGAGACGTTCAGACAATGCCACGTATTCAGCTACAGAACGCTGATTCTCATAGTAGTTATACAGGGAAAACAAAGCCCATCCTGCTACTACAGGCAGCAGCATGACAATGAGAAATGCTAGCATTAACCAATATTTCAACTTCATTTGATCCGTTCCCCGATGAAACGATAACCACTGCCCCACACCGTTTGAATCCAGCGCGGCTGATGCGGTTCATCCCCCAACTTTGCCCTCAGACTTTTGACATGGACAGTGATTGTCCCTGAACTCCCCTCTGCCGGCTGTCCCCATACATGCTCATATATCTCCTTTTTCGTGAATGCCCGGTCTGGGTGCGAAGCCAGTAACATGAGTAACGCAACTTCTTTACTCGTCAATTGAAGTTCAACGCCATTCAGCTTCACCTGCTGATTCTGCGGATGTATAGACAATCCGTCATTGTACTGCTGAGAAACGGAAGTCGATGGACTGCCTTGATATCGGCGGTATCTGTTCAGATGAGCCTCCACTCGCGCTGTGAGTTCTGCCAGACTGAAAGGTTTTGTGATATAATCATCCGCCCCCAGACCAAGTCCTTTGAGTTTGCTTTCCTCCTGAGTGCGTGCGCTCATGATTAATACGGGAACATCACTAATTAACCTCACATGCTTGCACACGGTAAATCCATCCATCTCCGGCAGCATCAGATCGAGCAACACAAGTTGGTACTCCCCATTCCTGAAATCTTCCCAGCTCTCCAGTCCACTTGAAGCCCAGGTCACCGCATATCCTTCCCGGCGCAGATGGTCTAATAGAATACGGGCTATTTCCGGGTCATCTTCTACGAGAAGTATGTTGTCCTTGTCTGTCATTGCGCTTTCATCCTCCCATGACTAAATTGTAGCGAAGAATCCATCTGATTCTGCAAAGTTTATACTTTCTTTATAAATTGCTTCGTCGATATATAACGATAAGTTGAAAAATAGCAAAAAGCATAATCCCCGGGCAGTTCCGTCCGAGTAATTATGCTTCCTTACAGCTATCGATCTTTTAATTATATACGAACAAGATCGTTTTTTCAGTTATTTCCTTTTTAGGGGTACCGCCAACAATACGCAAAAAACGTACGCAAGGAAATCAGACTCATCATTTTGTTCCAACTTTTCTATTCTTCTTTTGAGTGTTGTTTGAGCGGTCATATCATTGTGTTGTGTAAGAAATTGCGGCAATCCTGTTAAATTGTGTTGCAGTTGCATACGGATGCCCAAGGAATATTCTTTAAAAATACTGAGAAGACCATAGACTGGTGACTTCGTTCTGAGCGGAAGATAAAATCTAAAATATATATTATTTCCGGCGTTGAAACTATTTCTCTGTCCACTACGAATGTATAAATGGACAGACAAAAAGGAGGTGGTGCGGTTGGACGAGCTACGCCTAATAAAGAAAATCCAGCGAAACGGAGACCGCGCCGCCGCCGATGAACTGGTGCAATGCTACTATGACGAGATTTACGGATTTGTGAGGAAACAAGTCTCAAATGCAGATATTGCTATCGAATTGACACAAGAGATCTTTATCTCAATGCTCAGGACAATCGGGTTTTACGATATGAAGCGAGGTGCGGGATTCCGAACGTGGATGTACAGGATTGCCGCAAATAAGGTCGTTGATTGGTTCCGGTCACGTGCCTACCACGCGATGACCAAAACAATATCGCTTGACGAGGTGGAGCCGATTGATGAAGCAGACTTCACTCGGCAATTTGAAAACAGGGATTTTACGGAGAAAATATGTGTTTTTTTGGGCGGTTTGCCTCCGGATACGCAGAAAATCTTCCGGCTTCACATTTTCGGCGGGTACACGTTCTCTGAAATCGCAGGTATCGAAGGACTTCCTGAGGGAAGCGTGAAATCCAAGTATTACCGCCTTATCAAGCTGATTAGAAAGGAGTTTGCTGATTATGGATAAGAAAACAAAGAATGCAAGCATTGAATATATCCTTTCGCAAGGATTAGTCAAGCCGCAAACGGCTAGAGAGCGGATTGCTGAAATGCTGCGCATCATAGGCTTCCGTTTCATATTTTGGGATACTGGATATAGCTTGTTCTTCGCCGCCGTAACTCTCGCAGTTGTTCTCGCGCTATTCAGCTTTGCGCCTGATAATTACCGCTTCTCCGCCGCCATCGCCGTTGCCCCACTAGTTTTCCTATTGATAACCATGTTTGCCGAAACGTCGGAGCGGACATGTGGGCTATACGGACTAAAACAGACTTGCCGCTACACCATCCAGCAGATAACCGCTCTGCGGGTGATTTGCTACTCGGTCTTCGGCTTTGTGTTCACCACGGTTATCGCGACAATCAGTACAGACAGCGGATATGAATTCCTCTCACTGTTTCCAATTTGCCTGTCCGCCCTGTTTCTCTGCGCTACCTTGAGTATATCCTTTATGCGTTTTCTTCACGGCAAATGGGTAAATGCGGTGTTCTCGGTGGTGTGGGTGTTCGTAAATATCGTAATCCCTTTCTCACTAGGGGAAAAATGGGAGACAATATTACGCGAAATGCCGATTGCTTTTTCGGTTGTGCTTGCCGTTCTCGGAGGGGCAGCATTTGCTTATCAAATTTCAAAAATGATGTCGGAGGTAAAAAAATATGCTATTGCTTAACAATTTGACTAAGAAATATGGAAATTTCACCGCTCTGGAGGATATCAACCTTGAATTCTCTGGCGGTGTCTACGCCTTGCTTGCCCCAAACGGCGCGGGCAAGACCACACTGATTAAAATGCTCACGACACTCATCTTCCCCACAAAGGGCGAGATCCTTTGGAACGGAGATGAAATCGTTGGGCTTGACGCTTCATACCGCGACATTATCGGCTATCTGCCGCAGGATTTTGGCTATTATAGGAATCACTCGCCGAGAGAGTTCCTGTTGTATATGTCAGCGTTAAAGTGTATCGATCGCGACAAAGCAAAGCGCAAGACCGACGAACTCATTGATCTTGTGGGCTTGTCGGACGTGCGAGATAAGAAGATGAAGAAGTTTTCAGGTGGTATGATTCAGCGCGTCGGAATCGCTCAGGCTATGCTGAACGATCCCAAAATCCTAATTCTCGACGAACCTACGGCAGGGCTTGACCCAAAAGAACGCGTTCGCTTCCGCAACCTTATCTCGTCACTATCCAAAGACCGAATTGTCATACTTTCGACGCATATTGTGTCGGACATTGAAACAATCGCAAGTAGGGTTATTATGTTCAAAAATCACAGATTGTTCACCAACGAGTCACCAGCGTCGATATGCAGGACGCTCATGGGCAAGGTCTACGAAACGGACGATATTGCCGATATCAAATCGCCTTATCTAGTGCTCACAGAACACCAGGAGAACGGAAAAACTGTCACGCGTTTCGCGAGTGAGAGCGACTGCGGCGATGTCGCGCGTAGTGTCAGCCCCAATCTTGAGGACGTGTTTCTATACATATATCGAGATGAGGCAATGTGAGGTGAGATATATGCTATTCGGGTACGAGCTTAAAAAACTTGTGTTTTCACCCGTGATGGTTGGAATCGTTGTCCTATGCATCGTTTTTAACGCTGTGATTGCGATAGTCGGCTACAACGATTATGGCTCGAATTACGAAGCAGAAGCTGTCAATATCTTTGAGGGATTTAAGACAAGCGAAATCGGGGAGAGATATATAAGGAAGTACAACATCACAGGCGAAAACGCCGAGAATATACGCGACAAGTATAAAAAACTACAACCTGTTATTGATGAGAAAGCCGCTAACGGCGATGCTTTATCAACTTACTTCGGTGGACAAACTCATTACCGCCATAGTCTGTTGTTTAATAACATGTTTATGGCAATTATTGCGGAAAGCTGTTTGCTAGCGTTATTTGCCGCACTCATATCGGTAACCTACGAAAACTTGAGAGGGACCGAACATATTATCTGCGCTTCAAAAATTGGAAGACGGGTACTCAGGACAAAACTGAGTGCCTCGCTGATGGCGGCAGTAGCCATGACTGTCGTAATTCTAGGAGTGAGTTTGTGCATTTTTTTTCTCAGATTCAATTTTTCAGATGTATGGTACGATAACGTATCAAGTATGTTTAACTACGCTGTGAATGAATACGAGAAGCCTTTCATCACATGGCAAAGCTTCACTGTTGAGGGGTATCTTTGGGCAACAATCGGAGTAACCTTTGGTATTGCAGTTTGCTTTTGCTTGTTAGGATATGCAACTGGGGTATTTGTTCGTAACGGATACGGAGCATTTATCGCCGCTGCGTCGGTAGTCGGCGTCACATTTCTTGCTAAGCCCCTTTTTCCAATCGGCTCGGTTTCACGGGGCATTTGGACCCTCACTCCCGTTTGGTTATGGAAAAATAATGTAGCATGGTTCACCGACGGCGGAGCGGAAATTATATGGGCGAACTTTGAGACCGTTGGGCTTTTCGTTTCCCTTGCTGTGCTTTCCATCGCCGCATTCATTTCCACTAAAATATTTAACAAGAGGGAGCTATTATGAGAATCTTTGTATGTGAACTCAAGAAGCTATGGAATTGGCGCATTCTTGCGCTTATTGCTGCAATTGCTACGTTGACGTGGTTCGCATTTTTGAGCGAAGCACTGCGCTCATATGATAGTCTGACCACCCATGGTATTTACGGTTCCTATCAGAATGAGATGTTTGCACTTTACGGCGATACGCTTGAACCGGAAGAATTGGCCGACTATGATATCCCAGGCAAAAAGGTTGCCCTTATTTCTAAAATGGATGAAATTATCTCAAACGAGACGATTTTTACCGAAAACAATATCTACAGCTACGCTGATTATGAGGTATTTGCCGATAACGGATACTCCAGCGACCTAAGCGAGGAGGAAAAGGAAATCTTTAATGATACTATTTCCACAATGCAGAGCAAGCTGGATTTTAGCAATAGCACACAAACATTGGATGAATGGTATGCCTCGCCACTGATTAGGCTGCAGACGCTCAAGGCGCTCGAACGCACATATAATGACTATGAGGCTTCTCTTCGCAGCTATATAGACCACGATTCCCGCCCTGTGGTCGTCCACACCGCTGAGAAATTAATGCAAATGCGCAATGCAAACTTGATCCGCTATGACCTTGACATGGAATTTTCGCTTTACACCGCTGTTGTTGGGGTTTTTACTGTAGTGTCCGTAATTATTCTCATTGCCCCCCTGCTGACAACCGACCGCATGCGGAAGGTAAACCTAATGCAGTATTCGTCAACTATTGGTCGCACGATTTTTAGGCTTCAATTTGCCGCAACTATTGTAAGTGCACTCGTTTTATCCATTCTTTTGATTGTCGCAGCATATATTCCATTCCTTGCAGCAGGTGCAGGGAATTATTGGGATTCGCATATTATGTCGCTTAATAGTTGGGGTATGCAGCTTTATAACATTACCTTCGGGCAGTATACTCTCATACTCGCAGGAATGATAATTACACTAAGTGTCGGTACGGCATGTTTCGCGTTTATACTTGCGAGATTTAGCGCGAATATTGTAATGATGCTGATTAAGGCCGTTCCGGTCGGTGTTGCGGTTGCGGGAATAGCCGTACTTTCAGTCAACAAGGCATTATCGGATAATAACATCGTTTTCAATACTATCTTTCATGGTAGATTTAACGTGCCTGAGGTTATCTTATGCGGTTTTGTTGCCGTTGTCGGATTGATTGTGGCGGTAATTATTTCGATACGGGAGAAGCGTATTGATGTAGCTTAAGGCACAAGACGAAAGTCTTTGCACACAGCACTAATGTAAGGTTAACAGATTCGCAGGGATTACCCTAAAAGTTGATCTTCCATAGCGCTTGTACAAGAACAAGCCGGATTTCCTTAGCGTACGGAATTCCAGGATTGTTTGATTTAATTTTCGCTTAGCGTACGTTTTTCGCGTTTTGTTGGCAAGACACCTTTTAAACATATGAAATTCAATTGCATAAGAACACAAAAAGCATGGTCTATGAACTCCCTTGTTCAAAGATCATGCTTCTGTGTATCCTGTTACTCAAATTCTATACATCTATATTGTACTCTCAATCCAATTATCCAAAACGACCCATAATATATTCCTGTGTCAACCGATTGTCCGGGTTGGAGAATATATGCTCTGTATCCCCATGTTCAATCAGATTGCCGAGATAGAAATAGGCCGTATAATCCGAGATTCGAGCTGCCTGTTGCATGTTGTGGGTCACAATAACGATTCTCAGATCTTTCTTAAGCTCAGAGATCAGTTCTTCTACTTTACCCGTGGATACGGGATCGAGGGCAGACGCTGGCTCATCGAGCAATAGAATCTGTGGATCCACGGACAATGCACGAGCGATACAGAGACGTTGTTGCTGTCCACCCGAGAGTGCCAAGGCCGAATCATTCAGTCTGTCCTTAACCTCATCCCAGAGGGCAGCACGGCGCAAGCTCTTTTCAACAATCTCATCCAATGCTTTCTTACTCTTCGTACCGCGGTAGCGAGGGCCAAACGCGATATTGTTGTAGATGGATTTATGGAAAGGGTTTGGCTTCTGCCATACCATACCGATTTTCTGACGAAGCTTGATCACATCTGTACCCGGTTCGTTCAGGTCTTTGCCATCCATCCAGATGTGACCCTCTGTGCGAGAACCGGCAATTTCATCGTTCATCCGGTTCAAAGACCGGAGGAACGTGGACTTACCGCAACCCGACGGTCCGATAAGAGCCGTTACACTCGCTTCGGGAAAGGCCAGGCTGATCTGTTTCACTGCCTGAAAATGCCCGTAATATATACTTAACTGTTCCGTACCAAAAGGTATGGCCATGTGGTGTTCCTCCTTATTTCGAAGCTGTCATGCGGCGATATACAACCCGCCCGATCCAGCGTGCACTCAAATTGAACGCCAGTACGAGAATCACCAGCACCGCAGATGCCCCTGCTGCTACTTCTTTAGAATCCGGTCCGATGCCTTCACTGTTTACTTTCCAGATATGCACGGCTAGCGTTTCCGCAGGACGTAGCGGGTTAATTGGTGATCTTGGACTTGTCGGATTCCAGTCCGTGAAGTCCAGCGGTGGACTACTCATCCCTGCAGTAAACATCAGTGCAGCAGCTTCACCGAATATCCGGCCGGAAGCCAGAATGGTTCCGGTGATCAAGCTTGGCAGTGCCACGGGTAGCAGGATAGACGTAATGATCTTCCATTTGGACAAACCGAGTGCGAGACCGGCTTCCTTCTGTTCTTTGGGAACAGCTCGAAACGCCTGCTCCGTGGTTCGCACCATAAGTGGCAGGTTGAAGATCGCCAATGCCATAGCACCCGATAGTAGGGAGAAACCCAAACCGAACTTATTGACGATAAGCAACAGTCCAAACAAACCGATAACGATGGATGGGAATGATGACAGCACTTCAACAACTAGACGAATAAAACTGGTTATCCGTCCTGGCTTCGCATATTCCGCCATATAAATACCGCCGCCCCAGCCGAGCGGAATTGTTATAATCAGGGTCAGCACAAGTAGAAATACCGAGTTAAACAACTGCGGTCCAATCCCGCCGCCACCTCTTAGCAACTGAGGTGCACTCGTCAGGAAGTGCCAGTCAATTTTGCCAATTCCACGAACCAGAATATAGCCGAGCAAACCTAATAGAAGTACAACAATGAACAACGCAAGAACTACGATGACAGCTGTTGCGATCTTGTCCATTGTTTTTGGTTTCATTCTCATACCCGGTTCCTCCTTTCAAGCAGGCGAACCAGAATGACAAAGATGAAGGTCATTACCAGCAGGACAAGCGCCATGCTCCACAGTGCATTGTTATGAACAGAACCCATCGTGGTATTACCCATACTCAGGGTGATTACGCTTGTTAATGTTGAAGCTGATTCAAGCAGGGAAGTCGGTACGTGCGGCGCATTACCAATAACCATCTGTACAGCGAGTGCCTCGCCAAACGCCCGAGCCATACCGAGTACAATACCCGTCAGCAATGCTGGTAATACTGTCGGAATGATTACCCGATAGATCGTCTGCCAGCGTGTCGCACCAAGCGCATAAGAAGATTCACGTAAACCTTTAGGCAGAGCAGACAACGCATCTGCCATAATACTTGTTACTGTAGGAAGAATCATAACGGACAGCACCAGACATCCGGCTGCAATCCCGATTCCGGCTCCTCCGAAGATACTCCGTAACATAGGAACAATCACACTCAGACCGATGAATCCATACACAACAGATGGAATACCGGACAGCAACTCAATCGCTGGTTGCAAAATCTTTTTACCTTTACCTGGTACAATCTCTGTCATAAAGAGCGCTGCACACAGACTAAGCGGACTCGCAATTAATGCGGCAAGCAAGGTGGTTGTAAAAGAACCCGTGATGAACGGCAATGCACCATAAACCGCAGGCTCGCCTGCAGGATTCCACGTTTTGCCGAATAAGAATTCGCGCACACTGACGCCATCCTGGAAAAAGGTCGATAACCCTTTCGACGCCACAAAATATACGATGGAAAACATGACAACGATCAGGAACACCACGCATATCGAGGTATAGATCCGTCCCGTCCACTCTTCCCAGTAATGTTTCTCTCTCAAGGGCCGGCGTGGCTTCAGCTTATTGTTCATTACCGTTCCCCCTTCGGTCTGTTCCATAACAACCATCCTTCTATAGTAGAATTAATGCAAAATATGGGATAATATCTGAGCAAACCGCGTAAAGAGGCAGGACCTGGGTCCGCCTCTCTCGCTGTATGCGCAAGTTCAAAGAATATTACTCCGTTATATTACCTGCTGCATCGCGTTTTACTTTCATGCCAGATACCGGGATGTAGCCCAGTTCCTTAACATCATTTTGTTGAATTTCGTCACTCAACATGTAGTCGAGGAATGCTTTTGTCGCTGCATCCGGCTCGCCTTTTGTATACATGTGCTGGTAAGCCCATACAGGGTATGTTCCTGCTTCTACGTTCTCAACTGTAGCTTCAACGCCACCATATTTCAGAACTTGCAAGCTGTCATCCAGGTAAGACAGAGCCAGATAACCAATTGCTCCTGGAGTCTCAGCTACAAGCTTCTTAACTGTACCGGAGGAATCTTCTTGAATGGAACCCTGAATATCTTCTACTTTCGTTCCCAGTGCAAAATTCTCGAAAGTTGCACGCGTACCGGAGCTGCCTGGACGGTTAACGATAACGATCGCTTGATCTTTACCGCCAACATCTTTCCAGTTTGTAATTTTACCGGAGAAAATGTCTACCAATTGTTCCTTAGTCAAATCCGTTACACCCGCATCTTTGTTGCTTACTGGTGCGATGGCTACGACTGCTACTTGGTGGTCTACCAGTTCTTTTGCTTTCGCTTCTTCTTTCAACTTCTCTTCAGCAAATACGTCGGAGTTTCCGATTGTAGCTTGTCCTTCAGAAACTTGTGTCAGACCTGTACCACTACCGCCACCTTGCACTTGTACCATTACGTTCTTATATTCATCAAGTGCCATAAATTTTTGTCCGGCTTGCTCTACCAGAGGTTGAAGTGCTGTTGATCCAACAGCAAGAATGTTACCGCTAAGTTCAGCAGCAGCACCTTCTCCTGATCCATTGCTTGTAGCACCATCTGTACCTGCGTCGTTTTTCGATCCGCATGCTGCAAGCACTAGTACGAACGTTAAGGTCATCAAAATAAACGGCAACTTTTTAAACATGTTTTCTCTTCCTCCCCCAATGTAGTGATGGCGTTTTTTGAATTTGTTTGATCACCATCAACTCTTTAATCATTGTAATTTCAGTATGTCATCTGAAAATCATTGTTTTGTAAACGCAATGTAAAAAAATTTAGCTTGTTCATTCCATCGTTATTCTGTTCATTTCACTAGGTGATTACTCATTCGCCTCCTCTAAAACAAAGATCTACCGGTCATCCGAGACTGGAATAACCCGTCCTTGGAAGGTGTTCCTGTGTACCGATTCATTCTTCCATTGCTATTGTTTCCAAATGATGTTGGGTTTTATTATTAAAATTAACATTAACATTTGAAGAACAAAGCTGAACTTCATATGAAGTGAGCCTTTGGCTTAAATCATGAATAATAAATAAAGATAAAAATATTTCCTTCAAATGATAAGCATCACTAAAGAAGGAAAATTGAATCAATAAAAAAAGGCCGCCTCACTGGATGTGCATGACACATTGTGAGTACAGCCTTCTTCATTCTCCTATTGTAAACTCCAATATCTGTTACCCCAGAATCCACAGCCATAGAGCTAAGCTAGCCAACGTAATCAACAACGTTGGAATAGTTAGCACGATGCCTGCCTTGAAATAATATCCCCACGTAATCTTGACGCCCTTGCGGGATAACACATGCAACCATAGCAACGTGGCTAGTGAACCAATCGGCGTCATCTTTGGGCCCAGATCGGAACCGATCACATTCGCATAGATCATTGCCTCTCTTACCGTGCCTTCAACGTGCGCACCCTCAATAGCAAGTAGATTGATCAGTACGGTTGGCAGGTTGTTCATTACAGAGGACAATACTGCAGCGATCAAACCCATCCCTAGCGATGCTGCCAACAAGCCATAGTCCGCTATAGCATCCAGCCAGCTACTCAGGTAATCCGTTAATCCGGCGTTACGTAAGCCATACACAACAATGTACATGCCCACGGAGAAGACAACGATGGACCATGGGGCTTCCTTCATGACTCTTTTCAAATTCACCGCTTTGCTCTTACGAGCTAGAAACCCGAATAACAACGCCACCGCACCTACAATAACGGAGACGGGAATCGGAAGAAATTCACTGGAAGCATATGCTACCAACAGCAGCCCCAGCATAAACCATGCAATCTTGAACACTCGCGGATCACGTATCGCTTCTTTTGGATCGCGAGTAGCTGTAACATCGTAGGTCTGCGGAATACTTTTACGATAAAATAAAAACAACATGGCTGTACTCGCTGCAATGGAAAACAGATTCGGTACAATCATACGCACCGCATATTCAACAAATGTAATGCCGAAGAAATCGGCAGACACGATATTGACCAGATTGCTCACCACGAGTGGTAATGATGTTGTATCTGCCACAAACCCACTCGCCATAACAAAGGCCAATACCATACGCTCTTCAAACTTCAATGCACGCACCATCGCCAGAACGATCGGTGTCAGAATTAGCGCTGCGCCATCATTTGCAAATAAAGCAGATACTGCTGCACCGAGCAAAATAGAATATAGGAACAGTCTGCGCCCGTTGCCTCCAGCTAATCTCGCCATGTGTAGAGCGGCCCATTCGAAGAATCCAGTCTCGTCCAAAATTAATGAAATCATAATGATGCCAACAAAGGCGAGTGTAGCATTCCATACAATAGAAGCTACATCAGAAGCATCATTCAGGGTGACTACCCCTGCTGCAAGGGCAAGGATTGCTCCTCCTGAAGCACTCCAGCCTATGCCAATGCCGCGTGGCTGCCAGATGACCATTGTGATCGTCAAAACAAATATCAATATTGCTACATATACCATAGTTCCTCCTGCTGCTATCCTGACTCGTTATGCTCACCGCTATATCATCCAGAAGTCCACTGGTGTGAGGACCAGACGATATATTTATACAGGGCTGCAGGAGGATTGTCTATCTTTATTTTGTTATAAAAAGTACTCGGCCTACGAGAATTAGGATTTATTATGGTCCTTATCAGAATCATCCGTCATTTTGAACATCCCCAACAAACCTTGTAATTGTTCTGCCATGCTATTCAAATGTGCAGAGGACGATGCAATTTCCTCTACGGAAGCGAGCTGTTGCTGTGATGATGCTGATACGGATTCAGTGCTTGCGGCCGATTCCTGAGTAACTTTTGAGATATCCGTCATCGTTTGAGCTACATGGGAAGCACCGCTCTCCAATTGTTTCGTCGTTTCGGACAATTCATCCAGCGTAAGGACAGCCTCCTCCACCGCTTGACGAATCTGGGCAAACGATTGTCCGGAGATGTTTACCGCCTGCAGACCTTCTCCCACCCGCGTCTGGGCTGCGTTCATAGCTACCAGGGCCGAATCCATATCCTGATGGATATTGTCCACAAGCTCACCAATCTGTGCCGCAGATTCACCTGATTCTTCAGCCAGCTTACGTACCTCACCGGCCACGACTGCAAAACCACGCCCCGCATCCCCCGCTCTCGCTGCTTCAATCGATGCATTCAATGCAAGCAGGTTCGTCTGTTTCGAGATCGATGCGATCACGTCCACCATAGTTCCAATCTCGACTGAACGGGCATTCAGAGATTGCACAACTTCTCCTAACTGTTCAACAGTCTCCTGAATAATACTCATCTGTTCAACAGCCTGTCCCGCTGCTGCGTTTCCTGAAGACGCTGCTCCAGAAGTGTCTCTCATCGCAGATGTGATGGATTGCACACGCTCGGACATCACTCGAACATCTTCCGCCATGTGGCTCATTTGTTCAGAACCATCCTTGACACTGTTTACTTGCTGTTCTGCACCCTCAGCTAGTTCCTGAATAGCCATGGTCGAATGTTCAATTGCTTTCGTTGTTTGTTCTGCACTAGCAGACAGTTCTTGTGAAGATGCGGATACTTGCTCTGCTGTTTCTTGTACACCAAGAATCATCATACGTAAGTTATCTACCATACGTTCAAAATACTTAGCCAATTCACCGACTTCATCTTTGCGTTTACTATCCATCTTCACCGTCAGATCCCCCTTGCTTACCGCACGGGCGGATTCCTGTAAACGTTTAATTGGACGCAGCATAGAACTAGTGAACCAGATAATATATACAACAGCCAAGAGCAAAGAAGCCAAAAGAACAATGAGGATGGCCAGACGAATCCCTTTGCTTGCATCCGTCACTTCACTATTAAACATCGTGCCCGCTATTTTCCAGCCGGTTGCTTCATTGGTAGAAAAAATCATCGTCTTGGAACGATCTTCAAAAGCATAATCAAATTGCCCTTCCTTGCTCTCGTATACTTTGTCTAATACTTCATCTTCACTCTTCGTACCTACCTCCTGTACAGGAGAAACTACAACATTTCTATCTTGGTCGAGGATCACAACGTATCCTTCTTTACCCACCTTCATGGCGGTCTGATTCTGCATATTGGTCAAATCAAGTGACAAGCCAACCACAGCCGATTGATCCGATAATGTTCTGGAAATAAAAACAACCGCTACTCCATCTGTATTCTTGCTGACAGGAGTAACTGCAACCGTACCTGGCTTATCCATCGCCAGCTTGTACCAGTCCCGCTCTCTTGGATCATAAGTTTCTCCACTCGCACTGTTTGCTTTTGGTTTACCACGTACCATGACTCCCTCTGTGCTTCCCACAAAAATATTCAGAGCATCAGGATGCAGCCCCAAATATTGAGCAAGCTTAGCCTGGAGCTCAACACTATCATCTTCTCCTTTGATCAAAGCGGAGTCGAGTGAATCTGCGAAGTAATTAATGTCGTAAATTCTGCTATTGATCTGACTTTCCACAATCTTATTGGCTGTACTCACACTCTGCAGAGCACTATCATTTAGCTGCCTTTGTACCGTATTTTCCGAAATGTATAAAGACACAACGCTAATCGCCAAACTAGGTAATAAAAGAACGAGCAGAAACGAAACGAGCATTTTATTTCTTATATTCCAGACAAAAGCTTTCTTTTTGTCTTTCTTTTTGTTTTTAATCGGTTTTGCTTTGCCCGGTTTAACAGGCTTCCCGTTTTTCCCCAACACTTCATTTTGATTTCCGTCCATTCGTTTATCCCCCTTTAGTAAAAGCCATTCTCTCTGCTACGTTTGAACGACTATAGCCATATACTATATATCGGCTAACGAAGGGGTTTATTTGAATAAAATATAGTTCACGACAAACAAGCCACTTTCATTAAAAAGTGACTTGTTCAGTGATCTTCAATCTTAAAAAAAATTGAGATTAGCAAGAGGGTGTTAGAAGTTATTTCACAGCTCTATACTCGGAGCCTAAGTACGGACCATTTGGAGGGTGTGCTGCAGGTTTACCAAAATAATACCCTTGTCCAAGGTCGATACCAACCGAACGGCAGAAGGCAAACTCCTCAAAGCGTTCGATTCCCTCTGCCAGCACTTTTCCACCAAATCGTTTAGATGCCTGGACAATAGTTAGAATTTTTTGCTGTTTTGTATGATCTTGATCGCAATGATCAATCAGACTGCGATCAATCTTGATAAAATCCGGTTCTAGCCGGTTCATGAGTTCAATCGTCGAATACCCGGCACCGACATCATCCAAGGCTACGGACATACCGCGAGAACGATATATCTCAAAGATACGCTGCAACATTGATAAATGTTGAATCTGCTCCGTCTCCACGACTTCAAAGACGAAGTCCTTCGGATCCAGCGAAAGGCGTTCAATCGCTTCAAACGTATGTGTCAGACAATATTCAGGGTTATAAATGGAAGAAGGCAAGAAATTAATGAACCGTTTAACACCGCAGGGCAGATACTTCGCACTGGTTTCAATAGCCGTAATGCGGGCAGTCCGGTCCAAAAACGAATGAAGTCCCGTCTTTCGGGCTACTTCAAACAGTTCAAAAGAGCTAAATGCTCTTCCATGTTCAGCTGGACGAAGTAGAAACTCGAAGCCAATAATCTTCTCTGAGGCATCTACTATTGGCTGCATATAACTGCTGAATTGACGTTTCAATATCGTAGTCACTGTATCAGCATGTTTAATTCTGGAGTGTTGCATGGACAAGCTGATCCACTCACCCTCCAATTCTCCCATAGGCATATCCACTGTGGATCTCATCTGTACAGTTAGGGAGATCGATAACATGTCTTCCATATGAATAATTTCTTCAATCCGATCCTGTAATTCATTCACATCTGAATAATGAAACCAGAGCACCTTTTCTGAATATTCAACATGCCTCCCTATCGTTTGCAGTGCCTCCACCAAAGCAGGGGAGACGGGACGCAAGTACAACGTACCTTGACCCTCTTTCGGATAGATTGGACGGCAGCTACTGCAATTCATGTAGAACCCCCCTTGCCAGTTATGTAGTAACGTCAATAATGTTATCAATTTAATGCCCAAAGTTTGGTAATAGTATATCACGGGTCTCGAACTCAAGCCTTATGTTTTAATGACTTACTATATGACGTTTACAGGAATAGTTATATGCACCCACATCATAAAAAAAGACTGACAGTCTGATGACTGTCAGTCTTTTCACACTTTACCCATTACTAAACGTTATGAAACAGGAATAATAATTTTTTGTCCGATCTTCAGATTATGCACATTTATAATTTGGTTTGTTTGAGCAAGTCTACGCCAGTCCACACCATATTTCAGGCCGATGCGATACAAGTTATCCCCTTTTTTCACGACATACACCACTTTATTCGTAGTTGCAGGTTTGTCCGGCTGCGGTTTAGATGATGGCGCTGGCTTCGGTGTTGGAGCCGGTTCTGGTTTTGGAGATGGTTCTGGTGATGGTGCTGGAGTCGGCTCTGGTGTTGGTGCTGGTGTTGGTGCTGGTGCTACCTCACCTGTGAGCTTTAATCCATACTCTGCAAAACCATCTTTATTCGTACCGATAAAAGACATTGCTGGATTTGCTTCAACCAGTTCCTTCGCATCTGGGGATGAAGCAAATACGACTTCAAGGTCATTCAGCGCTGCGGCTGTGACCCCTGCCGAAGGTTTGATTGGTGCCAGTGACCAGTTGCCATCTGCCGCTGGGTTTATCGTTTTATTTTCACGAATATAGTCGATAATGACTTGTCGATTCTCATCCGGTGCAGCCAGAACGATCCGTTTACCGTCCGGGTTAGCCAATTTGGATGAGGATGCTCGGTAGTTATTGGTTGCCACGATGAATTTTTGTGCTGGGTCAACCGGTTTGCCTTCGAAGCTCAAGTTCTGGATACGGCTTGCTGATGCATTGACCACCGTTGCTTTGCTGTCATACTTGGCTGGTTGAGTCACGTCAATCTCATAGGTTACTCCATCGATCACATCAAAGTTATACGTTGGAAAATCCATATTAATCAGCTCTTGCTGACCGCCTTTAGCTGGATCGATCTGGTTGAATTGGCCTGCTGACCATTCTAACCACTCTTTCAACTCCGCACCACTCACCATAACAGCATGTACTGTGTTCGGATAAACGTAAAGGTCTGCTACGTTTTTGATCGCAATCGTACCTTTAGGAATGTTGGTGTAGTAGGAAGCACCGGAACGACCGCCCGCTTTGAAAGGTGCACCCGCTGACAGGACTGGAACGTTCTCATAGTCAGTACCTTGCAATTTCTTTTCCACGTACCATTTCTGTGCATTCGTTACGATCTGAATAGACGGGTCATCCTGTACCAGTGCAAAGAAACTGTTAATGGGCGCTGTCGTCTCACCAACCGGGCCACGTACATATTCCAATGTCCCCTCATGTTCATCATGAACCGCATCTACAATCGCTTGATCCGCATCAACCAGCGGTTTTTTGTTTGCTGCATCGTAGATTGGACGAGCTTCTGTTCTGGAATCAACAACTTTCCATTTGCCGTCCACTTGCTCCAGATCCAGATCAATGATTCCGAGATGATCCCCCCAGAAGCCGGGCTCTACCGCAGGAACGCCATTGATTGTACCTTTTTCAAGGTCAACACCTTTTTTGCCTTCAAAGTCCGCACTAGGGAATACTTTATGGGCATGTCCAAACAAAATAGCATTAATACCTTCCACTTGGCTCAGGTACAGTACGGAGTTCTCCATCAAGTCGGTTTGCGGAATTTCTTCAAATCCGGAGTGAGGGATGGCTACGATAATATCTGCACCTTCGGCTTTCATCTTTGGAATGAATTTTTTCGCAGTAGCGATCATATCCTTGGCAATGACCTTGCCTTCCAAGTTAGCGCTGTCCCATTGCATGATTTGCGGCGGAACGAAGCCGATTACACCCACTTTAATGGTATGCTCCTTGCCATTTTCATCTGTTACTTTTCTGTCGAGAATTTTGTAAGGTGTAAAATAGTTTTTATCATTGCTTTCGTCTTGATCTCCATCGTCTACGTATACGTTAGCATTGATATATGGGAAGTTAGCTCCCTCTAATGTCATGTCGAGGAAATCGAGACCATAGTTGAATTCATGGTTACCGATGTTGCCTGCATCGTAATCGAGCAGGTTCATCGCTTTATATACAGGGTGAGTCTCACCCTTCTTCAGAGGATCAATCTTCGCTACGTAGTCTCCCATCGGGTTACCTTGAATCAAGTCACCATTATCGAACAACAGGCTGTTCTTCGCTTCTTCACGGGCTTTCTTGATCAGTGTAGCTGTTTTGGCCAGTCCATATTGATCCGTCGCTTTGTCTGAATAATAATCGTAGTTGATCAGATTGTCGTGAATGTCCGTCGTTTCCATAATCCGCAATTTGACTTTGGCCGCATCTGCAGCCGATACAGGTACTGGAAAGACCGCAAGCACGTTAAATGCAACGAAAGCGGCAGTCAGGCTCGATAATACTTTCTTACTTCTCTTCAAAATAACCCCTCCCGGTTTATGTACATTAACTCAGGCCATGTCGTAAATAATGGCACAGGAAATAATAGATTTCATGGGTTGCTTTGTTAATCATCCATACGTTTCAGTAGTGATGTTCAGATTAATCCACATGAAGATCTATTCCTATTCGTGCACGTCATTTACTTAACAAATCATAACGTAATGTTAAACGAATGAAAAGGAATTATTTTTACATTATCCGCACATATCTATATAACTTTACGTTTTCATGCGTGATTTCGACATATTTCGCGTTAATATTGGTTTAATCTGGGTTATTATTATTGAAATCACGGATATTACATCATGCTCACATCAACACACTCTCTCAGTAGCTTCTACACATAAAAAAACCGCGAAAGCCGAAAATCGGCGTTCACGGTTAGTATATTCAATATTACGCAGCGGCTGACATGCTCATCCGCCAATCCGTTTGGCAAACGAAGTTGCCAACATTTATTTTTCCCACACATGATGTTCATGGTCTTTCCCTGTGTATTCAATTCGTTCCGGTGTAATATCCAAAATGACATAGTTCGGATCGTTAGGTCCATCAAACCATGCCTTCAAATCATCGTTCCATACTTGCTCACGTAGAGCTTCATTTTTGGTAACTTCACAAGTACCCTCGATTTCTACCACTTCTTTGGTACCACCAGCCTCGTAACCAAGCAACAGGCTCACATTCGGATTGCTCTCCAGTTCTTCTACTTTGTGTGTACGACGGTTCGTAGCCAGATGAATATTCAGGCCATCATTGAACAGAGCCATATAACGGGACTTTGGCTTCCCGTTCTCTACGGTCGAGAAGCTGCAATACGGGTTATTTTCCAAAGCCTTCACAATGTTTTGTTCCAATTCGTTCTGGTTCATGAGCGTTTCTCCTTTCAGGTTGGGGGATTGTTTATGCTTAGCTTTGAAGGCTCGCTACCAACAGTTTATACATTTGCTGTGCAAACACCTGTACTATTAGTGTACCCGCCTCAACGATGATGAATCCCTGAACCAGAACATAGACATGACAATTTAGAGAATGTGATCTAATTGATCTAATTTAGGTCCCCAAGATAAATGCGTTGCTCTCCCTTATCTAACAACAGTTCACCGATGGTTTTGGGATATAAACGGATGTCGCCCAGTTCCTCCAAAGCAACCCATTCTACAGCAACCTGATGGTCATCCGGGTTAGAACCTTCAAAGACCGAAGCGTCGGGATCAAGGAGACGACATGCAAAATAAAACTCCACCTGATGGATATCAGCATCCCACTCCGCAAACTCATGATGGGCACCGATATATTCACGGACATGTAACAGCTCACCTACCTGCACGGCTTGTCCAATCTCCTCGAGGCATTCCCGTGCAACGGCATCTTTCAGTTCCTCACCCTTCTCCTGTCCACCACCAGGAAAAACATACGCATCGCCATACTGATCATGCAGACGAAGCAGTAACAAACACCCATCCTGTACAATGACCGCTTTGGCCGAATTCCGTATTGGTTTCACGGTTTAGCCCTCCCTCCTTTCTCACCTTCCTGCCGTCCACTTATTCCAGATGTAAGCTACAATTGTACAGCTCGCACAGCCACACCTGATCCTGATGCACTACACGTGTAATCGATGTATTACCTAATTTCATGCTGATATCCAGTTCCGGTACCAGTGCCTGAAGCGTATTGCGAAGCACAGCCCCGTGACTCACCACAATGACTCGTCCATCCGGGTGCTGCCGAATGATATCTTCAAGCGCTGCACTGCCCCTGGAGGCACCTGCATCTGGATGTTCTTTGCCCAGATCAAGAGAACTCCAGTCTGCGCCCCATTTCGCGATACGTTCCTCTTCTGTCGTACCTTCCACTTGACCTCCGCCCATTTCCCGTAATCTCGGGTCCAGATGAATGTCCTGAATGCCTAGCCGGTCTCCGATAATCCGAGCCGTTTCACTTGCCCGCTCCAGATCACTTGCGTAGATGGCATCCCACGATTCCTCAGCCAATCTCGCCGCAAGCAAAGCAGCCTGTTCCCTGCCCTCCTGATCAAGTGGGTTGTCCGTCTGTCCCTGCGAGCGCTTCTCCTTATTCCAGGCCGTACTGCCATGACGTATCAAAGCAATCTGTGTCATTGTTGTTGTCCCCTCTTTTCTATTGAAGCTTGTCTTCTGTAAAATGTTTTCTTGTCTTAGGCTTCGAAAATTTTCCTTCGTTATAGCTGCTTGATCCGTTTCTGGGGATGGATAGACTCTCCCACGAACTTAGTTTCAGCATTTTGGCGGTATGAACGATCTGCCCGATATGGTAGGGGTAATGTGCCAATTGTCGCATAATCGCCTCCATGATGGTATGTCCTTCATTGCGAATATATATGATCTGAGACATGTGGTCTGGCATAAACGAACGTATGGCACCTAGTAAACAGTCCCATCCCTCTTCCCATAAGGCAAGCAGCTCTTCTCTCGTATTAAAATCACCCACGAATTCGGCGTCTCGTTCACGCCACGGCTTCTCCCCATCTGTAGTCAGCACATCCGTCCAGCGGGATCGCATATTACCCGACAAATGTTTCACAATTACCGCAATGCTATTGGTATCCTCGTTCCATGTCTGAAACAATTGTTCCGTCTCCAACTGTTCCATCGCGCGTTCACCGAGCTGTTTGTAATAGATAAACTGCTTCTCAGTTGTTTCAAGAAAAACCCGATTCATATCCATCCGAACCTGACCACCTCTCGAAAATTATGTCGGAAAAGAAAACGTGCCATCGGCATTCGGCTCAAAGTTCAAGACCTTACTTACCGCATCCAGATTTAACTCTCCATAGATATGTGGGAATAGCTCATTCAAATTATACAAATCTTCGTAGATCAGCTCTGCCTTCAGAATTCTCTCTTCAATCCCAAGCAGTAACAGATCCGTACGTCCTGCATAATATTGCCCAGCCACCCACGGAATCTGCTCTGCGGTGGAACAATGAATAAAGCCATCGGTTTGCAGACTCTCTGGTGCATAGGTGTCTCCTTTGGATACTTCCTCCCATAATGAACGGGAAATAATGCTATAGATCATAGGGGCTTCCTCCTTCATTGCTGTGATACAGCTCGTGTTAACTAGATATTATAGATCATCCCGGATGCGGGCGTACAATTTCTGATCGGTAAATACTCCTTTTATCTTCAACTGCTTACGTTTCGAATTCGGGGGACGCTACAAAGAGTTTATCGATATTCATGCATAAACACCTCCAAAGTTCAAAAAAAGGAAGCGTAGATTTACGCCCCCTCTTAGTTGTCCTGATTTAATCATTTGTTGTTAAACAGATTTGTCTGTGACATTGATAGTTTAAAATCTACTATTTTACTGTCACAGGGATCGTCACTTTTTTATTGTCCCACTTCGCAGTAATTACAGTCTTGCCTTTCGCTACAGCAACAATCTTTCCATTAGTCACAGTGGCAACACCCGGTTTGGAACTGCTCCACACTGCACTTGTGGTCACCATTGTTGTTTTGCCTGTATCATACTTCGCCATTACACCAATTGTTGTGGTAGATTGCGGAGATAAGGTCAGATTTTTCTGTCCCATAATCAGCTTTTGCAGCTTAGGTACAACGGTGACTTCTACGGTTAAGTTCTGATTTTGATATGTACCTGTCAAGGTAGCTTTTCCTTCAGTGAGTGCTTTGACTGAACCATTTTTCACCGAAGCTACGCTGGGATTGGATGAAGCCCAAACGATCGATTTGGATAAATTAACGGTTTTGCCGTTAGCGTATGTTCCAATCACTTTGATTGCCTTGGATTTCTTCAGGTTAAGTTGAATTGTAGACGGCGTGACCTCTATTTTGGTGATGACATCTGTCACAGCCACGGGAACTCTAACGGTGGTTGACCCATATTTCCCCTGCAACAGGACTCGGCCAGGCGTGACACCTTTAATCTTCCCACCTTCGAGCACAGCCATGTCTTTCGATACAGTCCACACGATGTCAGAAGTGACATCCTCTTCTTTGCCATTGGCACGAGTGATTGTTACCTTTGGAAGTGTGTTTTCATTCCCTTTTACTAACGTATACGAACTAGGCGAGGCCTTAATGCTTTTAATTTTATCCTGAACCTGGATAACAACCTGAGCTTTAACACCCTCTACTTCCGCAACGATCGTCGCTTCGCCTGCAGCAACGGCTTTGACTTTGCCCTTCGACATGGTCACGACAGCAGCATTACTTGTAGACCATGTTACTCCTCCGGTGACATCTTGTTCGTGATCAAACCCTTCAACTTTGGCCATCACTTGAAACGATTTTGTCTCACCTACATTCATCTTCTGCTTGCTGCCACCTGCAATTTCAGTGGAGATGACATTACCTGTCGCTGCCCAAGCAGACGAAGGTACTGCTACGGTGAGCGCGATAACTAGTGCTAGCATACTTCGAAACGCCCATTTGATTCTACTCATGTCTCCTTCTCCCATCATCCAATATTTTACTCCAATAATAACTTATATCGGGTAATCATAGTTTAAAGTTAAATGACAATCCGAGAAGGAGACACAAGTATCCTTCGATGATCCGATATTTACCCCTGATCGCTATCTGGCAAAACCAAACGTTCGAGCCCGCCCATATAAGGCCGTAAGGCCGATGGAATATGAATACTGCCATCCGCTTGCTGATGATTTTCAAGCAGTGGAATCAGAATACGCGGCGAAGCCACAGCAGTATTGTTCAGCGTATGGCAATAAACCAGCTTGCCTTCCTCATTAAGGCAGCGAATGTTCGAGCGACGAGCCTGAAAATCATGCAGATTCGACGACGAATGGGTCTCACCATACGCACCGCGGCTTGGCATCCAGGTTTCAATGTCATATTGTTTGTACGTTTTCTGCGACATATCGCCTGTACATACGGCCACTACACGATACGGCAATTCCAGCAACTGCAGTAGCTCTTCTGCATGCCCCGTAATCTCCTGCAGCATACGTTCCGATTCAGCAGCATTCGGTGCGCACAGAATCACCTGCTCCACCTTGGCAAACTGGTGTACACGGTACAAACCACGCACATCACGCCCACCCGAACCGACCTCACTTCGGAAACACGTCGACACTGCAGCCAGCTTCACTGGCTCTTTCACATCAATCACTTCATCTGCATAATACGAAACCAGCGGCACTTCCGATGTGCCTACAAGCCATTTATCCTCCCCTTGCAACTCATACACCTGATCTCGCCCTGTTGGGAAAAATCCGGTATTGATCAAGGCGTCCTCTCTGACCATGAGCGGAACCTCCAGCGGTGTGAATCCATGCTTCATCAGCAGATCCAGAGCAAGCTGCTGTACTGCCCGGTGGAGTAACAGACCGGCACCCTTCAGCACGTAACTGCGTGTTCCACCGATCTTTACGCCGCGCGGAATATCGATCAACTCATGCATCTCCCCGAGTTCAACGTGATCCCTGGCTTCGAAGTCAAACACCGGCTGTTCACCCACTCGCCGCAGCTCAACATTATCCTCATCCGATAAGCCCACAGGCGTATCCGGGGACACGATATTGGGCACTAGCCATTGCAACCTGGTCACTTCCTCCTGAATGACCGCGAGCTTCGCTTCCTCTTGCTCCAACTGTTCATTCAGCTGTTTCACTTGTGCCCGCATCTCTTCCGCCTGCTCACGCTTCCCCGACTGCATGAACTTCCCGATCTCTCCCGACAAGGTGTTACGCAAACGACGCAATTCTTCCGTTTGCTGTAAAAGTGCTTTGCGCTCATCATCCCACTGTATTAACACAGCAATATCCACCTTGATCTTTTTCCCGTCTGCTGCAGCCTGAACCTCTTCTGCATGTGCCCGAACCCACTTCATGTCTAACATGGTCACCGTCTCCTTTGGCTAAAAAAATACAAAGAGCGCCCTCATCCCTTGGGACGAGGAGCGCTCTGCTCGCGGTGCCACCCAACTTGCCGAATCCGTACGAATCTCAGAATTCGGCCTCTTGGTCCGCGATAACGGGCGGTTCCGGTTAACTTGGGAAAGGTTTCAATTCGCTCCCTGGCGAAAACGCCTCCGAGTTGGATTCTCTTCAATGGCATGATCCGATCTGTAATTGTGTTACTCAGTATATACGAAAAAAGATTAAAAATGCAACATCTTAGAACTATTTTTAGGAACGGCCATGCAGTCCACTCCGTATGCATGTCACTTTTCGTTTTTTGGAATAGGACCATCCTACGTTTCTGCCCGGATTTTTTTCAGGTAAACTATGCTTAATAGAAGTCGAAGTTGACTGAAAAGTTGATTAATATGAAGGAATGGTTGCATGTTCTTCTTTATAATCCTGTTGTTCATTGGCGTGATCGGGTTCATATTTGGGTTCAGGGCTTTAACAACACCGGATTCTTGGCCGTTCAACCCCATCGAAGAGAATTAAATAAAGCGGACCTTACGATGATTAAGATCAGAGGTATCGTCCTTATTGCCCTTGGCATCATTATGACACTCGCCTCAATTAGGCAATTATTTATCTAAAAAGGGAGCTACGGCATGATGAATATGAAACCAAATCGGCTGAATGACAGCTTACATTAGAACTTCCTAAAAACAAGATTGCCCAGGAAATACTTTTTTACGATGGGATAGATATTCACGTATATTCATATATTGGTTAAATGGACACTGTGGTCACCGCTCTGCCCTTAACCCATCTGCCAAACACATAACGTACAAGCGGCCCTAATATAACCAACTGATAAGGCAATGCCAGACTAAAATTACGTGCAATCGTATGAAGATATGCGCTGAATAAGGACTCTCCGTTTAACTGGTCTGCTGCATAGGCAGTCATAATGCCATACAGAGACATGACCAACACCATGCCAATAACCATGAAGAAAGACATAGTCAAAACTCCTTTGATTTTACTCACTCTCGCAAATGAGAACGAAAATGCGATTTTTCTTGCTACAGGCCCAACGATAAAAGACTCCACCAAAAAGGCGATGACAAAGCAGATGACAAGTTGAATCAATACCTGCATCAAGTTCATCTGACTCAACATCCCTGTGTGCCATAGATTGAAGGTCATCATGACCACGACCATTCCTGTACACATCATGAGACCAAAAACGATTTCTTCTTTTTTACTTACTGACAATATACTCATCCTTTCTGTACCTTGGATCATTATAGAGATTGCGACGATCCTTACATAAGTGAACATATTGTGAACAATTTGTTGACTGGACACACTTTCATTGCTGGCCTATAATTACACCTAGTAATGCCCGTAACTTCATAGTTTCCCACAGGGGAGTCGGAATTGGCCGGCTGAGAGTGTATCCCATGAAGATACTAACCCTTAGACCTGATCTGGATCATGCCAGCGTAGGAATTGGAGTATATTGCAACGGCACAGCTATAAGCTGAACGCCCTCTCTCATACCTGCACGCGTCCCAGATTACGGGGCGCTTTTTTTGTTCTCTTTTGCAAACTGAAACAGAAAAATGACGTTATCCGGATAACCGACAAGTATAAATCCGTCGATTTATGCAAAGGGATTGGATATGAAGCCAAGGAGTACCCGCGCCATCTGGCCGGACATATTGAAGGAGGAATCATCATGAAATGGCCTAAAGTGTTAGGAATGTTATTGATGTGTATACTGCTGGTTACCGTTGCTGCATGCGGCGGGAAAGAAGCAGTACCGACCGAGCAGAAAGGTGCAGCGGGTGCAGAGAACACTCAAGAGGACAGCAACATTGCATTAAAAGACGTCAAGGTTGTCCTTGATTGGACTCCGAATACGAACCATACCGGTCTGTATGCCGCAGTGGATCAGGGTTTCTATCAAGCAGCCGGTTTGAATGTAGAGATTGTACAGCCCGGAGCTGGCGGAGCCGATACGATGGTTGCTTCAGGTGAGGTACCATTTGGCGTCAGTTATCAAGAAAGTGTAACCCAGGCACGCACGCAGGACGTTCCACTTGTGTCAATCGCTGCCGTTATTCAGCATAATACCTCTGGATTTGCTGCTCCGGTGGATCGTAAGATCAAATCACCTAAAGACTTCGAAGGCAAAACTTACGGAGGCTGGGGTTCACCGGTGGAAGAAGCAGTGATGCAATCCATTATGGAAGGCGAAGGTGCCGATGTATCTAAAGTTAATAACATTAACATGGGTGATGCCGACTTTTTCACAGCCGTGAAACGGGATATTGACTTTGCCTGGATTTTCTATGCATGGACTGGAATTGAGGCTGAACTGCGCGGAGAACCGATTGACATGTTGTATGTAAAAGATTACGCCGAAGCGCTGGACTACTACACACCCGTACTTGTAACGAATGAACAGACGATTCAGAAAGACCCTGAACTGGTGAAAGCTTTTCTGAAGGCAACTTCCGAAGGATATCAATATGCGATAGACCATCCTGAAGATGCAGCGAACATTTTGCTTAAGGCCGTTCCGGATCTGGACAAGGATTTAGTACTGGCAAGTCAGAAATGGCTAAGCCCGAAATACAAGGATGATGCACCGCGTTGGGGTGAACAAAAAGAAGAGGTCTGGACGAACTACACCGACTGGATGTTCAGCAAGAAACTGCTGGATAAAGAGATCGATGTAACGAAAGCCTATACGAACGAGTTTTTGCCACAATAACACCATAATAACACCATAGTAACATTACTACTTCATGTGAAAATGAACTTGATACTTACGCGTTCCATTGCGAAAAAGGAAGTTAAAACGGTGGATAAAACAGCGATTGGAAGATTATTCGGTTATCGGAGTAGCACGTGTAACGATCATTTTTTTCATTTTACATCCAAAGGAGGAGCATGATCTCTCATGGCAAGTACATTACTCAGTATTCAGGTTATTCCCAAGACGCCGAACGGCGAGAACTCATATCCATACGTAGACAGAGCCATCGAAGTGATTCAGCAATCCGGCCTGAAATATCAGGTTAACGCACTCGACACCACCATGGAAGGCGAACTGGAAGAGCTGCTCGAGGTTGTTCGCAAAATGCACGAGGTGCTTGTAGAAGCCGGTAGCCCAAGCATCATCTCCCAGATCAAAATTGCACATAGTCCCGACGGATTCAGTATGGACACATTGACGGAGAAATACCGCTAATGTCTACTTATTTCAAAAGTGTATGGCCGCCCCTTGTGGCGGTTATTCTCTTTATTGCGATATGGCAAGGGGCAGTCTCCCTGTTCGATATTGAGAAATGGATATTGCCTGCGCCTTCCGACATTGCCCGGGAAGCAGCTTCCCAGGCCGATCGTCTCGGCATGCATGCCTCCGCAACGATACAGTTAACTCTTATCGGATTTGGGGCAGGTACAGCGGTAGGTCTGTTAATTGCGACGGTGCTGCACCTGATTCCTTTTCTCAAGTCAGCCTTGTATCCATTACTCATTCTTAGTCAAAATATACCCATTATCGCGCTTGCACCGCTGCTGTTGATCTGGTTCGGCTTCGGCTTGCTACCCAAGTTGATTACGATCATTCTGGTCTGCTTCTTCCCGGTGGCAGTAGCTGCGATGGATGGACTTACGCGCACGGATGCAATGATGATGAACTATATGCGCATGGCAGGTGCGAATCGTCGTCATATCTTTTGGAAACTGGAGCTTCCCCATGCCCTGCCATCTGTGTTTTCCGGTGTCAAAATCGCTGCAACCTACAGCGTGATGGGTGCCATCATTGCAGAGTGGATCGGTGCCGGCAAAGGTATCGGCTATTATATGATGTTGCAGAAGTCCGCTTATCGTACGGACCGCCTATTTGTCGCCATCATGATTATCGTCGCTCTCAGCCTGCTGCTATTCCTGCTTATTGCGCTGTTAGAGAAACTTCTCGTTCGCTGGCGCCCTCAGAAACGCTAGAGTTGTACCATAATAGATCAATGAGGAGGTGATTTTCCCATGACAAAGCATCAAGAACACTCTGAGCAAGCCACGTCAACGGACAGATACAATCAAGCGGAGACGGCTGAATTAGCCACAATTGCAGGTAATGTCGATCTGGCTTCCGGCACTGCTCAGATGGAAAGGCCCACTGCGGATACTGCACCCAAGTCTACTTCGGCTGCCCCCTTGCCTCCGCCTGCACTGGATATCGTTAATGTCCACGTGACATTTAAGGAAAAGCGTCATCAATTACCTGTACTGAACGGCTTGTCTCTGAAGGTGGAAAAAGGTGAGTTCGTCGCTATCGTTGGCCCTTCCGGCTGTGGTAAAAGTACCTTGTTCCACCTGATCGGCGGCTTGTTGAAACCACAAGACGGCGAAGTTCTCATGAACGGTAAACGGGTTACTGGACAACGCGGACATATCAGCTACATGCCGCAACAGCCTGCTCTTTTCCCATGGCGGACAATTGAAGACAATGTGCTGCTGGCTGGTGAAGTTGCTTCTTCAGCAGCATTCACTGCCCCAAGTGCTCTGCCTGCTACACGTGCTGAAGCACTCGCGGAGGCAAGGCAATGGCTTGCTAGCGTGGGCCTTGCGGGATTCGAGCGTGCTTACCCTCATCAACTGTCAGGCGGGATGCAGCAGCGTGCTGCTTTCCTGCGTGCACTGCTTAGTCCGCAGGAGCTCATGCTGCTCGATGAGCCGTTTAGTGCGCTCGATGCCCTGACTCGGAGCGACATGCAGCGCTGGTTGCTGGATATCTGGGAACAGCATCGCCGCTCAGTGCTGTTCATCACCCATAATATCGAGGAAGCGCTGCTGCTGGCGGATCGGGTCTATGTGTTATCCAACCGGCCAGCAACTGTGCTGCACGAGGTTCAAGTCCCTTTTGATCGTCCGAGACGAGATGAAGTGACGGAAGAGCCCGCTTTTCTCGAACGCAAACGACAAATTGCCCAATGGATGAAGGAAGAACAGCAAAAAGCCCGCCTATCTGGATAGCGCGGGTTTTCGGGTTATATTTTTCGAATACAGATAATCCAACATCTCAAGCTGGACGTTATATAAGATGTATACCTACGATACAAGGAGGAACTCCCTCATGCATTCCCAAACGTTTGCACCGCTCATTGATGCCCACATTCATATGGATAAATACACACCAGAACAGCAGGAAGAGATGCTTCTTAGCTTCCCGGCGCAACAGGTTGAGGCTGTCATTGCAGTCTCCATGGATCTGGCTTCGGCTCAGGCGAATCTGGAACTTGCCAAACAGCATCCACGTTATATTCATCCCGCGTTTGGCTACCATCCCGAACAGCCCCTACTATCCCACACCGAACAAGAGCAGTTCTTTCACTGGATTGAAGAGCACATCGACCATGCTGTTGCGATTGGAGAAGTCGGGTTGCCCTATTACAGCCGAGAAGAAGCAAAGGGAGCAGGTCTGGACTTCGACCAGAGCGGATATATTGATCTGCTTGAACAGTTCATTTTACTCGCCAAAAAACACGATAAGCCCCTCGTCTTGCATGCTGTATATGAAGATGCCGATATTGCCTGTGATCTACTGGAAAAACATCAGTTTACACAAGCTCACTTTCACTGGTTCAAGGGCTCCAAGCAGACCATTCGGCGTATGGCGAACAATGGATATTTTATCTCCTTCACACCGGATATTCGATATGAGACCGAGATTATTGAGCTGGCGCAGCAATATCCAGC
The DNA here is from genome assembly GCF_948329825.1 of Paenibacillus sp. JJ-100. GTDB lineage: Bacteria > Bacillota > Bacilli > Paenibacillales > Paenibacillaceae > Paenibacillus. Next base: position 110,778 of record NZ_CAOJCM010000006.1, on the reverse strand, counting down.
GGAACAGGTGATGGCCGAGACAGACGGGCCTTGGCCTTTTGAAGGGCCGTTTCAGGGACAGATAACACACCCCGCTATGACACGTCAGGTCATTCAGGCCTGGAGCGAGATTACCGGTATGAGAACGGAGCGAGCAGCACGACTTTTCCATCGAAATACCAAACGTTTCTATCGTCTGCCCGAATAGGGGAGGTGTATCGCAGCAATCCAGAAATAGGATCAACTCCACAAAAAGCCAGTCGGAAATAGGTTGAACTGCATTCGCTTGTCATCACAGCTTCCACGAAGACAAACGATTAATTCCTCATACACCAAAAATCTCTTTGCTCACTCCACTCTATCCATTTAATGTAGTAGTATGAAATAAATACATTACAAAAGGGAGAACATTTCACGATATGGAATTTAATATATTTATAGTTGAAGATGATCAAGCATTATTCGAAGCGCTACAAACAGGGCTACAAGCTTGGGCGTTTCGAGTTTCGAAACCCAATAATTTTGATGAGGTTATGCGTTCATTTCTTGATGAGCAGCCTCATCTTGTAATCATGGATATTACGCTACCTAAATTTGACGGTTTCCATTGGTGTAGGGAAATACGTTCTGTATCCGAAGTACCTATCATTTTCTTATCCTCCCGTGATCACCCGTTAGATATGGTTATGGCACTGAATATGGGTGCGGATGATTTTGTCCAGAAACCCTTTCATACGAATGTGCTGTATGCCAAAGTTCAAGCGATTCTTCGACGGACGTACGCTTATGGGGAGACCCAGGCAGATACACTCGAATGGAACAGTGCCTTGATTGATTTAAAGCGAGGTGTTATCCGAAAATCTGGTGAGGAAGCAGACCTAACCAAAAACGAATTTTTTTTACTACTTGCTTTGGTGAAGTCGAACAATTCCGTCATTTCACGTCATGACCTGATTCGTAAGCTATGGGAAGATGAACAGTTCGTAAATGACAATACACTTACCGCCAATATCACACGTTTACGCCAGAAGTTAGAAGTGCTTGGACTTTCAGACGCCATTGTAACAAAGAAAGGGATGGGTTATATGGCCGTGACTTTATAGGAGGAATAGATGAGATGTTCGTACGTTACTTTATTTCAAAAAAAAGCTGGATCCTGTTGTTTATCGGCTTACTAGGTTTGACTGACCTGCTTATACTTTTCGATCAGGGAGTACGTGTTGAACCCACCTCTTTCATATACTTGAATTCGCTTTATATTATATTATTTGTTGTATTTTTCATTTGGCGATATAAGAAAGAAACCAGGTATCTGAAAGCAGTTGCTAAGCTACAAAAAGACATGCAAACGAACTGGTTTGAGAGTCTCCCACACCCTGACAATGAATTAGATAAGATAACGGACAACCTATTAAAAGAGGCATCAATCCATTTCAAACAAATGATTTCTCAAGTGAAAGAAGCGCAACTGATCGAGAATGATTTTACTGCCTCCTGGATTCATGAAATTAAGACCCCTCTTACCGCTATGAAACTGATTATGGACGCAGAACATAACCCGGATATAAGTAAAATTGAGTCCGAGTGGCTTCGGATTCATCTGCTTGTTGAACGGCAACTGTACATGACACGCCTTCCTGCCCTGGAATCAGACTACGTCCTTGAAAGGCTCTCTCTACAACGTCTCGCAATAGAAGAAATTCAGGAACTGGCACCTTGGTGTATGGAAAAAAACCTGGCAGTCAGTATTGAAGGCCAAGATGCCACTGTTGTCACAGACCGTAAATGGTGCCGATTCATCATTAGACAGATCCTTACTAATGCCATCAAATATAGTCCTTCCGACACGTCACTCACGTTCAGAACAGCTGTTACGGAACCAGAGAATGTCTTCTTGGACATCATTGACGAGGGCCCGGGAATACAGCCTCATGACTTGCCACGTATATTTGATAAAGGTTTTACTGGTGGGAATGGAAGGATTCATAATGCCGCTACTGGACTCGGCCTCTATCTTGCCCAAACCGTTGCAGCCAAAATAGGAATTACGCTTCAAGTCAACTCCAGCCAGCCGCAAGGTACAACAATGCGAATGACTTTTACAGATTCGAATGCATTCGAGACCGTTAGAAGAGAACAAGTGAATAATATCCCGCTGTGAATAGCCAAGGTAACTTGGTTTTTTTTGTTTAACCTGACAAATTCGTCACCTTCCGCTTCAACTCGTCACCCGAAACGTGCGACACCAAGGATATTTGCACGTAAACTTAACCTATAACCAGATATGGGAGGTTCACCATGAATCAAATCAATGAACAAGATACCGTATTACATGCCCGCAATGTTCATAAAGCGTATGGCTCAAGGGGCAGCAGCCAACATGTACTGAAAGGCATTAATTTACGCGTTCTGCGTAAAGAGTTCGTCGGCATTATGGGTCCCTCCGGTTCCGGTAAAACTACGTTGTTAAATGTACTTGCGACGATTGACCGGACGACCGATGGTACAATATTAATTGATAATGAAGATATATCTGCCATGACCAACGCCGCCCTTTCCACGTTCCGTCGTAACAAGCTTGGCTTCATCTTTCAGGATTACAATCTTCTTGATACGTTGACGGTAAAGGAAAATATCCTTCTGCCGTTATCACTTAGCAAGCTAAGTAAGAAGCGGGCGGAGAGAGAATTTACAGCGATTGCAGATGTACTGGGTATTCGGGAATTGTCGGAGAAATACCCCTTTGAGATATCAGGAGGGCAAAAACAGCGTACTGCAGCCGGACGGGCGTTGATTCATCAGCCTTCCATCATCTTTGCAGATGAGCCAACGGGTGCCCTGGATTCCAAGTCTGCATCATCGTTGTTGTCCGTAATGGATGAGGTGAACCGGACTAGAGAGGTCACCATTATCATGGTCACACACGATCCGGTTGCATCAAGCTATTGTAACCGTGTGGTCTTTCTAAAAGACGGGAAGATTTATTCCGAATTGTACCGAGGGGATAAATCCAGACAGTCGTTTTTTAAGGAAATCATTGATGTGCAGGCTGTACTAGGAGGCGATAATATTGAGGGTATTTAATCTGGTCTTCCGCAGTATGCGGCAAAATGTGAAGCAATACTATCTGTATTTCTTCGCAATGATTTTCAGTATGAGCCTGTTCTTCATCTTTTCTTCCCTCAAGTATGATCAACAGGTACAGAATATGCTGGATTCAAGTACAAACTTCACTACAGCCTTTCAGTTTGCAGCGGTCCTGCTTATGGTCATCATAGGAATCTTCGCTATTTCGTCTAACAGCATATTCCTACGAAGACGGAGCCGAGAATTTGGATTATATCAGCTCATAGGACTTTCTAAGGGTTGGATTATCCGTTATTTACTCCTTGAAAATATATTGCTAGGTCTGGGCGCTTTGATAACAGGGGTCATCTGCGGAGCACTCGTATCCCGTCTGTTTGTCTTGATTTTGATGAATCTGCTCAACTTGAACGGTCTGCCTTCGATAGACTTTTCTGTACTGGCAGCGCTAGAAACGACCGTAGTGTTCATTCTCGTCATTATTATTACTTCTATTCAGATGGTGGTAATGATCAATCGCAGAACCCTGCTCGGCTTATTCCAGGCAGATAAGCAACCTGATCTCATCAGCAAACGACCCTCTATTTTTACGGCTATAATCGCTGTACTTGGTGTTATATTGATTGGCTACGGGTATGAGTTATCCGGCCATATGGTAGATGAACAATTAGTTTTGAATGCACTGCTGGTCATGGCATCTACAATAATAGGAACCTATATCTTATTCAGGGTGACGATCCGATGGTGTCTCTACTGGTTCCGCAAACGTAAAAAAGGACATCTGGGCTTATACAACAGTCTGTCGCTTGCTCCGCTAATGCACCGTATGAAAGCCAATGCCAACTCGCTTACATTGATTACTATCCTATCAGCCCTAACCCTTACACTGGTTACCATTGCATACTCTATCTACTACTCCGTGGAGGAAGTCACTCGCAAAGATTATCCATATGATTTCGCAATGGTGAATAACCAGCAGGATGCAGATGCGTTTACAGCCGAGCTGGAGAGCAAAGGGATTCATTACAACCACTATACTATCAATACGTTCTGGACTACTGGCGTTGTTCTGGATCCGTTGATTGAGCCCGGGTTTAGAGAAGGCTCGCTTCTATGGCTTTCGGCTGAACAGTTGCAAAAATCAGGCAGAGATGTCTCTGTACCTGACTATGGCGAGGCAATAGAATATGATGCTTCTGCTCTGAGCGCATATGATGACATTGATCTCACCAAGCGATATCCAACTACGATTGAACTGCGTTCAGAAACACAGACCAAGAGTTATCCCTTGAATGAAATACTCTTGGAAAATATCGTGAATGCCGGAATATCAGGTAGACAAATGTTGGTGTCTGAAGCCACCTTGGAAGAAGTTGAGAGGAGAATGTCCGATATGGACGGATTTGAACGGGTTCAGATAGATACATTTCTAGTCCCGGACGATAAGGAACTCGCACTGGCTTCCACCCTCTATCAGAAATATAACACGAATGAATATTATTCGGCAGACTATTATTCCCGCTACACAAGTCTGCTCCAACAATCCGGATTATTAATTTTTATAGCTGCCTTTCTGGGACTTGCTTTTCTTGCTTCAACCGGCAGCATTCTCTACTTTAAACAGATGAGCGAAGCCGAACAGGAAAAACAGAGTTTTAGAACTTTGCGTCAGCTTGGTTTCGATGAAAAGATGATCATGAAAGGAATCTTGCGGAAGCAAATGCTGGTGTTTCTACTACCGCTGTTTATTGGAATTATTCACTCGGTCTATGCAGTCAAGGCAAGTTACTTCATAACTCTTTCAGACGATACGATCCCTGCGATGATTTCGATGGGAGCTTATGCCGCTATCTATTTCCTGTTCGCTTTCTTCACGCTTGGCTATTACAAAAAAATTGTACGAAACGCTATGTTATAACAATGGAGGTAATTCAGCATGAAAAAAACCGTGATTTTCATTCTGGTTGCATTGATTACTTGCTCGGCCCTGTATATAACATTCAAACGGGAGTTTGATCAGTTCAACCCGTTGTATGAGGAACAATATGTTTACGCATTAATCAATAAACCAGCCAAGAAGGAAGGTAAAAATGAATGGATTCGCTATAGATATAATCTGACAGGATACACTGAAGAAGGAGAAAAGAAGAAGGTCACTTTCTCTTCAAGCAATGAACAGAAGCCGGATATCTATGTGAGGGTACTTGCTAAGGGAGCCTACACAAAAGAATGGATTATCGTAGAAGAGAAAGCAATTCCGGAGTACGTTTTAAATCAGCTTCGGGATGTACCCTGACGCAAAAAAATACGCCCCCCCTTTTATAGGGGGAGGTCGTAGCAGGTTGTTTTCCTTCAATTAAAACTGCTTAGCCTGCATGCAGCTATTCTTTTTCTGCTCTTAAGTGATTGTTCATATACTATTTCTTTTCCGTCTTGGCTTTTGTAAGTTTATCCGTGATAGTTTGAGTGCTGGATTGAATAGCAGCAGTTGCTTTCTCTATTGTTTTCTTCCCGTTGATTACCTGTGTCAGTTCTTTAAGTAGAATTGAATGGAATCTTAATTCAAAATTTGGTGACTTGTTAATGATAGCATAACTTGTTATTGATGGATCGAGATTAGGCTTTAATTTATAAAACGATTCTAACTTGTAACCGGAGTACTCCTTAATCATGCGAGATAGAGGAGCACCGATACTATTATTCGAGCTCTTGGGTTTATAGTATTCGGTAGCGTATTCATCTCCATTGAAATACTTAATGAACTCCCAAGCGGCATCAACATGAGATGCGTCTGCTGGAATCGCGAATATATCATTAATAAAGATATTTCCTGTTGACTCTCGATCCTTAGCTGCGGGGCCAGCAACAATCCTAAGCGTAAAAGGTTTATAATTTTTCACGCCACTTTTTGCTGCTTGTAAGGACTGTAGCTGACTAATTGAAGCTACTTGCATAGCTGATCGTCCCATAATGAATGAGCTACTTTCCAAGTAACTTTTGGCAGACAGACTGACTCTTTCGTCAAGCACCCCGGATTTCGTTGCTTCGCTCGCAAGACGATAGGCATTTTTCCAAGCAGTTGTATTCGCAGTAGCCTTTAGAGTATTCGGATCCATATACGTTAACCCTTCTGTTCTGGCGATATCCATGACCAGATTGCTAGATCCAAAGGAGCTTAAGCCCCAAATCCGGGAGTTCTTATCTCCTTTTGTCGGGAATTTTTGAGCAAGATTCAATATTTCTCCCCATGTCATTCCATCACTTGGTATTTTGACATTGTACTTTTTAAATAAATCAGCATTATACAAAAGAGCGTACGAATCTACTTTTGGGCTTAACCCGTAAAGTTTGCCACCGCCTTGTTTCTTCAATTCAGCAAGCAAGCCAGGGTATAGCGTTGTCATGTCGTACTCATCTCGCTTAACTAACGGTTCTAAATCGACCAGCTTTTTATCTGTAGACAATTGTTTGTAATGATATGGGGGCAGCATAACCAGATCTGGTGAATACTTCTGGATAGCCCCATTGTAATCCACAATCGCTTCCATACCCGCAGGTCCAACTACTTCGATGTTTGTATTCGGGTACTTCTGACTAAATAAATCTCCATACTTCATGTTGAAATCGTCTTCGTTCCAGTACAACACTTTTAATGTACGTTTCGTATCAGTCTCGTTAGCCGAATCTGCAGAAACTTGTTTACCTGTGCTAAGGCCTGCTGAAATACCGATCAACATAACACTTAGACTAACAAGCACGGCCTTCTGTAAAAAGTTGCGCTTCAAAAATAAAACCTCCACTCCATTTTTGTTCAAACGATTATTCGCTTGTGTGAACTAAGTATAGAGGTGAAAGCTTATCAGCTAACTAACGTACTTCTTATCATTTCCTTAATTAATGCTGACGTTACTTAATGCATAAGAAATATTGCTTATAATTATCGTTCTGCCTTCTAACGTAAGGTAGATACAGAATCAAGGAGGATCTATGGCGGAAAGTACTATTTTGATGGTGGATGATGAAGCCGAAATCATTCAATTAATGAGTATCTATTTCAATAACGAAGGATACAAGCTCCTGCAAGCGTCGAATGGCGTGGAGGCACTGGAGATTCTGAATTCGCAACATATCGATTTAATTGTTCTTGATCTAATGATGCCTGGGATGGACGGGTTACAAGCATGTATGAAAATACGTGAAACGAGTCCGATCCCCATCATCATGCTGTCGGCTAAAGGCGAATATATCCATAAAATAACAGCCCTAAGTATCGGCGCCGACGACTACGTTACCAAACCGTTCAACCCACTTGAGCTAATTGCACGCATCAAGTCGCAGCTTCGAAGGATGAACCAGTTCAACGCCATCACAGCTAAAGCGAATGAAATACATATTGAAAACCTCATTATTAATTTTGCGTCTCATACGGTAAAGGTCGATCAGCAGGAAATCAAATTGCCCCCCCGCCAGTTTGCACTCCTTCGCTTACTGGTGGTCAATAGAGGGACGGTGCTGAGCATGGATCGCATCTATGAAGAGGTCTGGAACGAGCCCTTTATGGAGTCAAAAAATAGCGTCATGGTTCATATCCGTAAGCTCCGCGAAAAGATAGAACCTAACCCGCGCGAACCACGGATTATCAAAACCGTATGGGGGGTTGGATACAAAATCGAAAGCGATTTAAAAAGTAAGGAGTGAGTAGGATGCAACCACAGTGGCTGTGTACGATTCGTTGGAGATTAATGCTGATTATGGTTGCAAGCCTGGCGTTAACAGGCACAGCTATTTGGGGGAGTTATCTCATGACGGGAGCACTGCAAAAAATCGAATACGTAGCTGCCCCAACTTTGTTGGAAATCGTTTCGTTTCCGTATTTCCCGAAAAAAGCACAGCCATTCCCTGTATGGCTGTGCTTTTTATCTACTTATTGTATGAATTCTCATTCTCCTATATACAAGTATTCAACGTTGATGTTGCGTATGTCGAAATCTAGTCCCTCAAAAGTTCAAAGCAATTAATCGATCACATTGATATTCATCATACTTCACTAACGAAATGTATGAAAATTGATGACGCATGCGTACCCATGGCCCTTTACGCAAACCTATGGTTCGATTTGTTAGCGTTTCAAGAATCCCTTACGTTCCAAAAATTCTCTCACTTGCAGACGTGCAGGCTCAGTAAGACGCTTCGCCATGAGTTCAGACCATGGGGTCGTGCGTTCACCATTGGTACGTTCCTTCAAGTATTCCGTTGAAGTTACATCATACTCCTGAACACCCTCCAGAGTCTGCGCTGACTTATAATGATCATGATGTAATACTGCCTTCAGCGGCAGACGTGGACGTATGCCCGTCTCCTGATCTGCAACCCCGATGCACATCCCGAATACCGGATACGCGCCATCCGGCAATTGGAGCAATTCAGCTACTTCTTCAATACGGTTGCGAATTCCGCCAATATACACGATTCCAAAACCAAGTGATTCCGCTGCAAGCGCAGCATTCTGAGAAGCGAGTGCAACATCGATCGTAGCGACCATAAAGTTCTCGGTTGAGTCCGCATATGATTCTTTATCCGGAAGATGACGCTTCGCAGCATCATTCAGTCGATACAGATCAGCACACCAGACAAGAAAGACCGGACATTCATTGACATAAGCCTGATTCCCGGCAAGTTCAGCCAGCTTGGATTTCTTCTCTTGATCCGTTACAGCGATAACCGAATATGCCTGTACGTTACTTGAAGAGGAAGCCATCTGTCCTGCTGCTACAATCGCTGCAAGCTGCTCCTCACTAACTGGATCTGATTTGAATTTTCGCACAGAGCGGTGTTTCATCATCAGTTCAATCGTTTCATTCATGACTATTCACTCCCAATCCTCGAAGTACGAACTCTACGGTCTGTTCGGCTAGTTCCTCTGTAATTATATCCTGATAATCAAAGCCAAAGCGCGAATGCTTGGCTCGCTTGTGTGCGAGCGCTACTCCCATAACCTGGAGCATCGCATAGGATGAAGATTCAATCTGGAACAGTCCTTGCTCTTTTCCTTCCTGCAAATACGCTCTCACCTTATTCCAGACTGGGTCCAAATACTGAAACACGGTTGCAGTGCGATGCGTACGCAGCGTAATTTCTAACTGCACAATATCGCTCATCTCGCGATCTGTCATCGTAAATCTGACGACTTCACCAACAATTCGGCGGATACCTTCAATCGGAGACATGGATTCTGCAGCCAGCATACTCAGGATATGATCGGGAAAAAAATGCTCAAACAACGCATCGAACACCTTTTCTTTGCCGCCGAAGTGATAAGACACCAGCGATACATTAGCCCCTGCCTCATCACAGATTTGACGAACACTCGTCCCGTCGTACCCTTGTAATGCAAAAAGTTTTTTAGCTGCAAGCAAAATCCTCGTTTTTATATCTAATTCCGGTGCAGTCATTCCTGGTCTCTCCTCTTATCCGTTCATGTCAGCTTCTTCAGCCCTTAACCCCGACCAAAACTCTCTTCATCTCATCTATTATATTACACCAAGCACCCCGATGAAAATCACCGGGGTGCTTGAGTATCGACGATGCAGATCTTATAACACCTGCGTATATTAGCTGTTTGCTGGAACTGCGCTTGGCATACCACCGGGTTTACGCCCTTTTTTCAAGAACGTCACAACCAGGGACAGCGCAACAGCAATCAAAAGTACAATAACGATGGAACCTGCGGCTGATTGTACGCCAGGCCCTCCAAGCTGCACGCTTAGAATTCCCTGAACGGCATAGGTTGCAGGCAAGTATTGACCAATTCCGCTGTAGAAGCTGTTCAACAACTCACGCGGCACCATCGCACCGGACGATACCAGTTGCAGTGACAGTGAGATGATGTTGAACAGACTTCCTGCCGGTCCAAAGCAGATCAAGAAGAACTGGGAGAAAAACATGAACGTACACAGGAACAGTGCCTGGAACAACCAGAACGCAACAAATCCTTGTGCAATCTGTCCACCCAGCGCCACAATCAGGGAAGACCCCAGCAAGGAAACAACCAGTGCAGAAGTTACATTAATGACAACCCGTGCACCGAATAATGTCAGGCGAGAATACATTGATGATAACATGCCCATAGCAACTTGAAGATTCATGCCCATAATCATGGCACCTACATAGGATGCGAGCACCATCATCATCGGCACCATCTGATTGTTCATACCGTTGACTGGATTAATAGAAATGGTTTTGCCTTCTACACGGTTGGTCAGACTCGCAGCGGCTTGAGCAGCCTGATCCGCAGGAGCACCCGAAGCGGTTAGAACGGTCTGTACGCCTAGAGCAGAAGCTTGTTTGTTGATCGTGTTGGTCACGCTCTGTGATACACCTTGCATCATACTCTTAATCGTTACCGGATTAGCTTCATTAATGGTGTATTGGACCTCTGCGGTGGCGCCGGGCGTTTGAAGGGAGACATTAAATCCTGCCGGAATGTTCAGCACCATATGTACTTGATGATGCTTCAATTGCTCCAGTGCCTCATCCGTACTCAGATTCGCCACGGTATGGAAGGGTAATGTCTCTGCCAACCGATCAGCAACACTTTTGGAAAGTTCACCATCCTCATTCACAATGGCTACGGTTAATTCATTCGTCCGGTCGTTAACCCCGGAATATGCAGTCATCCAAATTACGCTAAAGATCACTTGGAACATCAGTGCGGTAACAATACCTATAATCACTGGTGGTTTTTTAAATAGAGCTCGTAAAGCTTGCAACATATACGTTGGTCCCCCATCCTCAAAATAGTTCTAATTTGATATAAACGTTCGTTTGAATCAAACAATCGTTTAAATTTTAAAGACATATGTCTATATTGTCAATTTATTTTCATGAAACTCAGAAAAATTAGCCTAATTTTCATGAATGAAGCTGGATTTACTTTCAAGAAAGAGGTGCAATTCCAATTATGCTAGAGTAAGAAAATGCACGGTCACCCTAGAGCAACCATGCATCAATGATGATCTATCGCTATGTCATTCTATAATAAAACCATTATTCTATTAAGCTTCTTGATGTTTGCTTCGAGTCAGCTTCAACCGCTGTAAACGCAGTGCGTTCAGCACAACCGAGACCGAACTGAATGCCATTGCAGCTCCTGCCAGCCAAGGAGCCAGAAAACCAGCAGCTGCAATCGGTATGCCGATCACGTTGTAGCCGAGTGCCCAGAATAGATTCTGCTTAATATTTCCCATCGTGCGTCGGCTCATCTCAATGGCATCTGCAATGCTGTTCAAGTCACCGCGCATTAACGTAATATCTGCCGCTTCCATCGCTACGTCTGTTCCAGTTCCAATCGCCATACCGATATCGGCTGTCGCCAGCGCAGGCGCATCGTTGATGCCGTCTCCAACCATGGCTACCTTACGGCCGCTCTCTTGTAATTTTTTCACTTCCGCTGCTTTGCCCTCAGGGAGAACCTCTGCCAAAACGTTCTGAATTCCGGCTTGCTCTGCCACCGCACGAGCTGTCCGTTCATTATCTCCGGTAATCATAATGACATCGATCCCCATAGCTTGAAGGCGTCCGATAGCCTCCCGGGACGTATCTTTAATCGTATCTGCCACCGCAATAATACCCGCCCAATGGCCTTGAGCAGCAACCAGCATCGCCGTACGTCCTTGCTCCTCCAACTGGTTCATCTGTTGTATGCTTTCCGCAGGTACCTCTACGTTCGCATCTGCCAGCAAGCGGCGTGTCCCCACCAGAATTTCCTCACCAGATACCGTAGCACGTACACCATAACCAGGTATATTTTCAAACGTTGTTACGGATTCCAGAAGCAGACCTTTCTCTCGAATGCCTTGTACAATCGCCTCGGCTAAGGGATGCTCCGAGCTCTGTTCCGCCGCACCAACACGCTTGAGCAGCTCCGTTTCTGTCCAACCGGGTGCAGCCACAACATCGGTTAGAACAGGTTTTCCTTGAGTGACTGTTCCTGTTTTGTCCAGCACAACGGTCTGAATCTGCTGAGCAGACTCTAGATGTTCACCGCCCTTAAACAGAATGCCATATTCTGCCGCACGGCCCGATCCAGCCATGACAGAGGTCGGCGTTGCCAGCCCCAGTGCACACGGACAAGCAATCACAAGAACAGCAATGGCTTTTTCCAATGATCCACCGAATTCACCTGGGCTTACAAACAGGTACCAGATCAAGAAGGTCAGCACGGCAATCCCCACCACAATCGGCACGAAAATCCCCGAAATCACATCTGCAATGCGTTGAATAGGGGCTTTTGAACCCTGAGCCTGCTCAACGACTTTAATAATCTGGGACAAAGCCGTGTCCGAGCCCACATGTGTCGCCTGAATGCGAAGAACACCATTCTTGTTCAGTGTTGCACCCGTAACAGGGTCCCCTGGCTTTTTATCTACAGGCAAGCTCTCACCGCTCAGCATGGATTCATCCACTGAGGATTGCCCCTCTTGAACGATGCCATCCACTGGGATGCTGTCCCCGGGTTTCACCAGAACAAGATCACCAACTGCGACATAGGTAGCAGGAATCAGAACTTCCTGCCCGTCACGAATGACGCGTGCTTCACGCGGAGCCAGTTCGATCAGACTTTTAATCGCCTGTGAAGTGCGACCCTTCGCCACAGCCTCAAACCATTTCCCAAGCAGAATCAATGTAATCAGAATTGCACTGGTCTCATAATACAGTTCCACCATAGGCATAGCAGCAGTTCCGGCAGCCGTTGTGACTTCCGCTCCCATTGTCCCATGATTCATACCCTCACCTATACCACCAGCAGGCCAAACTCCGCTCGTTACCGTCAGATATAAGCTATAGAAAAATGCTGCGCTGGTTCCCAGAGCAACAAGAACGTCCATGTTTGCACTGCCATTTCGTAGCGCCTTATACGCCCCCACATAGAACTGCCATCCTATAACAAATTGTACCGGCGTTGCGAGTAACAGCTGGAACCACGGATTTAGAAACAACTCCGGTACGTAAATGCCCGAAGTAAAGGAGAAATGGCTAACCATTGCCCACAATAGCGGAATCGATAGAAGTGCGGAGATCATCCACTTCCATTTCTTACGCTGCAGCTCCTTTTCCCGAACAGAACTGGATTCCTCCTGTGTTAATTGCAACTCGGCGCCATAGCCGAGCTGTTTGATCTTGGCTGTAATATCCGACGGCTTGATTGTACCTGCGGCATATTCAATATGTCCTGTCTCCAGCGCCAGATTAACGTTAGCTTGAGTGACACCCGGCAGGCGCGACAACCCTTTCTCAATTCGTGCAGAGCAGGCCGCACAGGTCATACCCGTAATATCCAGATCGACAGATTCGGTCACGGTATCGTAGCCAAGCGCGGCAACTTTCTCCCGTAATGCGTTCACGCTGGTCGTTTTCGGATCATACGAGATGGTTGCCTGCTCGGTGGCAAGATTCACATTAGCCTCATGTACACCTTCCATGCGGGACAATCCTTTCTCTACCCGCGTAGAACATGCCGCACAAGTCATGCCCGTGATGTGCAGCGTTGTCTTCAAACCGGAGTTATCCATCGGTTCAGGCGTGGGTGCAGGTTCTACGTTTTCAGATGCGTTGGTAGTCATCAAATCAGCTCCTTTCAGAAGTGTATAATACCCTATGGGGGTATATGCAAGACAGAAAATCAGGCTTAAACCGTTACATGTTTGATCAAGTTAGCCAGCTGGGAAGTGATTGTCACCCTCTCCAAAGAACTGGCTTGATATGAATTCCATGATCCTACGATTTAAGCCTGCACTGCTAATTTCCATTTTAATTGGTTCGGTGAACGATTCCTCAGATCATTAAACGACGTCGTATCCCTGATCTTCAATGGCAGCCTTAATCTGATCTATGGTCACGGACTGCTCATTATATTCTATGGCAACTGTTCCAGCGGCGAGGTCAACTTGCCCACTTGCTCCTGCATTTTTCACCGCTTCTTCGACGGACTTCACACAGTGATTACACGACATTCCTTTTACGTTCAATGTAACATTAGACATACTCGATTCCTCCTTGAGTTTGTTTGGTTTTCTTATATCTGTGCCTCATCCTTACGGCCTTACTTCATCAATTTTCTTACAGTAACCAGCAATTCATCCACAACCTCGTGCTCACCCGCCTGGATGCGCTCCACAATGCAACTCTTCATATGCCCTTCCAGCAAAAGCTTACCTACCGAATTCAATGCAGACTGTGCTGCAGCAATCTGGGTTAACACATCATCACAGTACGTGTCTTTCTCAATCAATCCTTTGATACCGCGAATCTGCCCTTCCACCCGGTTTAAACGTGAGATCAAATTGCCTTTCATCTCTTGGGAATGGTGGCTCTTACGGACAGGCTTGCCGTCTTGATCCACGTTCATGCCATGACATGACTCTGTTTTTTCCTCTGCCACAGTGATTGCAAGCTCTTCGGGATGGGTTGGATGTTCCATCATAACACCCCTTTTCAATCGTTCTTTTTACAGATTAACATACCCCATGGGGGTATTCAATGATTTTATTTTTCATGTCATTTCGCACAACGCTTTGTGTATGTAGTTATCACACTCTGACTTGTTTCCCAAGTGGATTTATAATGGGTATTCCATTCGACTGCTACGCACTCGTAGTCCCATCTGCTCATAAAACGCCTGCGCATGTGAGTTAAATGTGGATACGGTAAGTTCGAGATGGTCTGCTTGAAGATCTCTTGCCAGATCCAGCATCGCAAGCATTAACCGTTTGCCCGTTCCGTGTCCTTGATGAGTAGAATCCACCACTAGTTCATGGATATAGAGTATCCTGCGATCCGTAAAAAGAGAATGATCCTGAATGACACTCAGTTGCGCGCTACAGAAGCCAACCATCTTCTCTGTCTCTTCGTGCTCAGCCACATAGAAATAACGCTGATCCGTTCCGAGCCATTCGGCATAATCCTTTTCCGCCAGCCGGGGATGCAGCGGTCTATATATGTCTGGTCTAGCCTGTACATGCAGATCGTGCAGTTGATCCATTAACGTGGATATAGCCGGATAGTCAGCAAGCTGTGCAGTTCGAATCTTTATTATATTTTTCATTATGTTCCCCCCTCACATTTCCTGATCATGTATTTCCAATAGTATACAACTACGAAAAAGCAGATACCATATGGTACCTGCTCTAGATCCATGAGGGGAGAACATCTCGAACTACTTTTTGGAAGACGTCTTGATCTCTTCATTAAAAGCAACCGGTGACGGTTTGGCTGCCCAATCATCTGCCTGTGGCTCAATGTCCACACCGTTCATAATTTTCTTTTTCTCCATCAAAGAATCGCCGTCTTCGTCCAGTTTGTTGCGAATTGCTGCCTCATCCTGAGGTTGATTGTTTTGTGTCATCGCTCTGAGTCCTCCTTCTACAACTTCATGTTGATGTATGTTCCTTCTATATAATTACCCAATGATTTCAATATCATTCGATAGAGGTTAGGCATTGCCTATCATCACACTCACACCATGAAATTCCATAAATTCTAAAAACGTGTCACAAAAGTACGGTCTTATTTGTTATATAGGTGAAACACAAAATACAATGGATTAAACTAGGAGGTATATTTATGAAAAAAATATACAAAGTATTAAGTTCTGTTGCCCTTGCAGGAATAATCGGAACCATGTCCATCACTCCACTCACATCTTCAGTAAGTGCAGCAAAAGCTGATGTGTCCACTACAGTTTCCAAAAAAGCAGAAGCAAACCAAACGAAAAAAGCGCCGGCAGCGATCATAAAAAAAGCAGAACAAACGCTTAAAAAATTAACCAAAAAAGAGTACAAGCTGGATAAAAGCAAGTATATTGACGGTTTAGGTTGGGATTTCAATGTCAAGGGTACGCCTTCGAGTCAGATCTTGATCGATGCAAAAGGCAATATTAAATCCGGATACATTGAGGAAAATGAAATCACCACTTTCTTTGAAAAAAACAAAATTAGCCATACCGAAGAGAGCTTAGCCAATGAAGATGCGTCTAAAGAGGATATTGCAGCAGCGGAAGAAGTGTTCAGCAAACTAGGTTTACCAGTCGGAGAACTTGCAAAAATTACGCTTCAGCACAAAGGCGGACATGATATTTTGGAATTTATGTACACAGATGGCGATTTCGGCACTTGGATTAACGTGGATCAAGCCACTCACAAAGTGGTAGGTTTCAATGCAAGAGAACTTGCAGATGACTTGTATGGCAAAGGACAAGAAGCTTTGGACGAATACAACAAAAAAATGAAGGCTTTGACACCAAGACAGTTACAAGACTCCGGTGTACCACAGGCAGAGCTGCTGCTCGGTCTTGATCTGAACGGCCACATGCTCGAAAAGAAAGCATTCCCTTCAGACGTCGTTATCTTTACTAAAGAAGGCGAACCTACCGTGGAAGGTAATTACAATTCTGATGGTACCTTCTTTAACATGCAAATTGTATACAATTAAGAGTGTCCACGGTGTACAAGCACGATGATCTGCTGGATTCATGGAAGCAACGAAGTCTGAACCAGATTCCTACCCCTCTCTGACTTCATTGCATCGTAAAATCTAGAATAAAAATGGCGTCCCTGGTCAATATAATGACCTTGGGGACGCCATTTTCATTTGGTGTCTTGGACAATTAGTACTTGGCCTGATCTTGGCGAGCAAGCACAGCAAGCGCCCGCAGTGCGGCATCGATCTCATGCTCCACAGCCTTAGCGACCGCATCGGTATGCGGATCATACTCGGCAGCAAGATCACTGTCTGCGAAGCCGTCAATCGCAACGATCGCTCCAGCTCTTGCACCACGTAAGGTACTTACAATATAGAGCGCGGCGATCTCCATCTCGGCGGCAAGTGCCCCAGCCTGCTTGTACTTGCGGTGGGGAATCTCCTCCACCCCTGTGAAGAACGCATCCAGTGTTACCGTGATACCTACCCCAACCTTGGTAGCCTGGGTATTCCCCTCACCTGTGCTACTGCTTATCTCACGAGCAGCCGTAACCAAAGCACTAGTCACATCGATATCTGCTACAGCTGGGAAACCGTCGGGTACAAGCTGACGTGTCAGCCCATCCGTGCGCACAGCGGCAGTGCTCACAATAACACTGCCTGCTGGATAATCAGCTGTATATGAACCCGCTGTGCCTACACGAATCAGGGTTGTCACTCCTGCACGAATCAGTTCCTCGAAGCAAACAGCTGCACCTGGTGATCCTACACCATGACTAACTACAGCCATCTGAACACCTTCATACATTCCAACAAAGGTACGGTATTCACGGCTAAAAGCCAGCTCTCTGGCATTCTCCAGCTTACGAGAAATCTTCTCGGCACGGGCCGGGTCTCCACACACGATAGCATAAGCCGGCATATCTTCTGAATGAATCTGCAAAATCGGCATCAACATCTTAATCAAACTCCTTCTTCGTCCACTCATCCTCAGGAATCGGCAGATCCTCACCTGAGAAGCGTTGTTCCTTGAACGGATCGGCAAAATGGTGGAAGCCGTTGCTTTCCCAGAAGCCGTTGCGATCTTCCGTCATAAACTCCAGTCCGCGTACCCACTTCGCACTTTTCCAGAAGTACAGCTGTGGCACAACCAATCGAAGTGGAAACCCATGCTTCGGTGTGAGCGGCTCGCCGTTATACTTAAATGCAAGCAATACATTATCATGCATCAGTTCTTCCATTGGAACATTCGTCTCGTAATCATGATCCGCGTGAATCATGACATACTTCGCTTCTGGTTTAACCCCAAGCAGCTTTATGAATTCCGAGAAACGGATACCCTCCCACGATGTATCAAACTTCGACCAGCGAGTCACGCAATGAATATCACTAACCATGTTCACCTGCGGCATCGCCTGAAGCTCAGTCAGAGAGAACACTTTCTCTTCTTCGACTTCACCAAAAACCTTCAAATCCCAAGTGGAGAGGTCATACACCGGCACTTCCCCTTCATGCAAAATCGGGAATTTCTCCGTCAGCACCTGACCCGGCGGCAGCCGATCTCCATAATCGGCACCTGCTTTGGGTGGCGGTGTTTTCGTTTTTTTCAAACGTTCAGCCTTGTTATGCATTCCCTGCTTCCTCCTTATTAACGCGAGCTTCCGCCCGCTTTCAGTGCATCCTGCGCATACGTCCGGTCTTTGAAAAAGAACATCGCCACCAGTGTCACAATATACGGCAGCATCATGGTGAAATGGGTTGGCAAGGAGAAGCCTTGCAGACGGATACTAAGTGCTTCCATGAAACCAAACAGCACGCTGGACCCCATCACGCCAAGCGGATTGGCTTGTCCCAGCATGGTAGCAACCAAAGCAATAAAGCCGCGGCCTGCGGTCATTCCTTCGGTAAACATCGTCACCTGACCAAGCGACAACTGCGCTCCAGCCAGTGCACACAGTACACCGCACATCAACACAGCGCCGTACTGAATGCCGCGCACTTTGATGCCAATGCTCTGTGCTGCGATCGGATTCTCGCCCACCGAACGCAGACGGAAGCCAGATACACTTTTAAATAGATAAAACTGCAGAGCAATGACAATAACAATACCGAGATATACCAGCGGACTATGGCCTGAGAACACCGTGCCCACCCAAGGGATATCCTGGATCAATGGAATGTCCCATTTCGGCAAGCCTACCATATCCTTATCGTAGTATGCACCCTTCACATCAAAGATCGCTCGCAATGCGAATGTCGTCAGTCCCGCCGCCAGGAAATTCAATGAGATCCCGACCACGATGGCATTAGCCTTCAGATTAATACTTATAAATGCAAAGAGCGCCGAGAACAGCATCACGATAATAATCGAAAATAGTACTGCCAAAAGAACGTTGCCGAATAGATAGTTGCCCACAATTGCGGAGAACGCCCCGATCAGCACAAGCCCTTCCAGACCGACGTTGAACAGACCGACACGCGAGCATAGAGCCCCGCCAAGTGCTGCGAGCAGGATGGGCGTCATAATCCGTAAGGTTGAGCCAAACATGGCTGCATCAAACAGTTGCTGCATTGGACTTCTTCTCCTTTCTCCGCTTCAGGAAGGAATAACCGATCTGTGCTGAGACAAATAATGTCAGAACAGCCTGAATCACGCTACCCACTTCCAGTGGCACATCCGTGTTTCGCTCCATGCCCATCGCACCCGTCTGCAGAGCAGCCAGCAAAATAGCTGCTACCGCTGTACCCAGTGGATGCGAGCGTGCCAGCAATGTAGCCATGATACCGCTCCACGCATAACTTGCCGAGGACAACGAACCATCGAGGAAACGATACTGTGTACCAAGCACTTCACCAGCACCCGCGAGACCCGCAAGTCCACCACTGATGATCATCGACAACATCATCATACGAATCCGGCGCACACCGCCATAAGTGGCAAACGACGGATTGCTGCCGAGCATACGAATCTCATAACCCGTCACCGTTTTGTGTGTGAACCAGTAGATCAGCAGTGCCGCTACTATCGCTATAATGAAACCTGCGTGCAGTCCCATCCCCTGAAATAGCTTCGGCAGCCAGATGCTCTGATCGATCATCGGCGTCTGGGCCATCGCTGCTGATCCCGTCCGATCTTTGAATGGATATGACACCATGTATCCACCAAAATAGATCGCGATATAGTTAAGTAGCAAGGTTGTAATCAACAAATTCATACCAAAACGTGCATCCAGCCAGCCTGCAAAAAGAGACCATACACCGCCGGCGATAATTCCCGCCACAATCGCAACGATACAAACGAACCAGCCCGGCCCTGGCAGATAGAGCGCCGTGAGTGCCGCACTGAGTCCCCCAAGAATCATCTGACCTTCCGCACCCATATTGAAGAATCCGGCACGGAATGCTAGTGCTACGCCAAGTCCCGCCAGGATAATCGGTGTAGCACGCGCCAATGTATTCGTGAAGAAGTAGAAGTTGCCGAAAGCTCCTTTCCACATCTCCGCGTACGTATCAATGACACTGCCACCAACGACTAGAATAGCGATCGCTCCCGCGAGCAGGCCGATCAGTACGGCAAGTAGCGGCTGTACAAGTCCGCGAAGTGATTCTTTTACCCGATTCATATCCGCTCTTTCCCTCCTGCCATCAACAAGCTGATCTGTTCTTCTGTCGCTTCCGCTGCCGTAAGTTCTCCAGCAATCTCACCTTCGTACATGACAATAATGCGATCTGATAATTGCAAAATCTCCGATAGTTCAGATGAAATCAGCAGAATCCCTGCTCCTTCATTTCGTTTACGTAACAATTCGGCGTGAATTGTCTCCATCGCACCAATATCTACTCCGCGTGTAGGCTCTGCAGCAATCAAGAATGGTGTATCCTGCGCAAATTCACGTGCTGCTATCAGCTTTTGCAAGTTACCACCCGATAGAAACTGTGCCTTCGTCTCTGCGGAACCTGTCTTGATACTGAACTGTTTGATCCAGCCCTCCACCATGGCTTTCGCTGCTTTGGCCTTGATCATGCCCTTCTTCTGCAAACGGTGGTGATGTCCCATCAGTCCGTTCTCTTTCACGCTAGCATCCTTCGCCGCCCCCCACATATAGCGGTCTTCCGGAATATGAGCCAGGCCATGTTCCCGAATCCGGCGTACTGGCCAGTTTGTCGTGTCCTGCCCGGATAAGAGGACTCGTCCTCCTTCTGGTTTCCGCAATCCGGCGATCACCTGAATCAATTCAGATTGACCATTGCCTGAAATCCCTGCAATACCGACCACTTCACCTTTTTGGACTTGCATATGAATGTCTTTAAGGGCAGACCGATCTTTGGCTCCCGTGAGATGAATGCCTTCCACTTGTAGCACCGCTTCGCCTGGCACAGATGGCGGCTTGTCCATACGCTCCAGTTCACGTCCTACCATCAGGCGTGACAGTTCCTCTACATTCGTATCTTTAGCTTCTAATATCCCTGTGACTTGTCCATCACGCAATACAGTGATTCGGTCCGCGACATCCATCACCTCTTGCAGCTTGTGGGTGATGATGACGAAGGTTTTTCCCAGCTTCGCAAGGGATCTCATGTTGGCCAGCAGCTCTTTCACTTCTAGCGGAGTGAGCACCGCGGACGGTTCGTCCAATATAATGATGTCCGCTCCCTGATGCAGCACCTTAAGGATCTCTACACGTTGCTGCATGCCTAGTGGACATTCGGCGACTTTTTTCCACGGGTCTACCGGCATGCCATACTGTCTGCCCAATTCATAGACCTGTTCTGCTGCTTTTTTTCGATTGAATGCACCTGCCACACCAGGTTCACGCCCTATGACAATATTCTCTGCCACCGTAAAGGAAGGAAACAGCATGAAATGCTGGTGCACCATGCCGATCCCACTGGCCATAGCCTGAGATGGTGATGCAAAGCTAACTTCACGTCCACGGACTTTGATCGTACCTGTTGTTGGCTGCTCCATCCCGTACAGCATACGCATCAGTGTCGTTTTACCTGCTCCATTCTCCCCAACAAGAGCATGAATCTCCCCTTCGCGCAGATTAAAATGGATATCCTTGTTAGCCGTGAAGCTACCGTACTTCTTCGTAATTTGCTCCATCTCCAGCAGCATATCTTTGCGTTCGCTCCTCTCGGTTGATATCAGTTCAACATATAAGGTCAGTGTAAACAGTAGCAAAACCGGCTGCCTGGTTGGGCAGCCGGCTAACTAGATGGATTACTCATCCCTCAATTGATTATTCATCTTCATATGAAGTATTCCAGATCATGTTCAAGAATTGATTTAAGTCTATACTATTGTTGCAATGGATCTTGAACTACAATTTTACCGGATACGATGTCATCTCTGATCGCTTTTACTTGGTCAACAACATCTTGTCCAACAAACGCACTCAATGGAGACTCGCTATCACGTGTCACGTATGTCAGCCCCACACCATCTTCTTTCAGGCCATAGTTCACAGCGCCTGCTTGGAATTTACCATCTACAAAATCCTTCACTGTCTCATATGCAACAGTATCTGTTGATTTCAACTGGGAAAGAACGATATGTTCCGGATCTTCTACCGTGCGGTCTGTATCTTGTCCGGAAGTATAAAAGCCTTTTTCTTTAGCCGCTTCGAACACACCAAGATCGCCTACAGCAGCCGCACCTGCGATGAAGTCAGCCCCTTTGCCGAATTGAACGAGTGCCAGTTCTTTGGCTTTGGCGGGGTCATTAAAACCACCAACGTAGTTTACAAGGAATTCTGCTTTTGGATTAACGGATTCAAGACCTGCTCTGAAACCTTCTGTATATTTCTTGATCAAAGGCACGTCCATTGCAGCGATCATGCCCACTTTATCTGTTTTTGTGGAGAGTCCGGCAGCAGCACCGAGCAGGTACGCTCCTTCATACTCACGGAAACCAACGCTACGAACGTTAGGCAGATCTACCGTTGTGTCCACAATTGCAAACGACTTGTTTGGATTCTCAGCAGCGACCTTATTCAGCGCATCTTCGGCTTGGAACGTTGCCGTAATAATCAGATCATAATTCTCCGCAACAGCTGCACGAAGGTTTTGCTCGAATGCTGCAGGGTCTGTAGATTCAATCGTTTTGGTATCCACCTTGAACTCTTGACCTGCTTTTTTGAAACCTTCATCCATTTGTACAAAGAAAGGGTTAACTCCTATTTTCTCAGGAAGCACCAGTGCCATCCGCAGGGATTTCTCAGAATCTCCGCCTTGAGCGTTTTGAGTGGATTGTTCGTCTTTAGAGCCCGAATTCCCACAAGCAGCTAACAAAATCGCCAACATAACAATTGATAAGACGAACAATAAACCTCTTTTCATTTTTAAAAATTCCCCTTTTCGATTATCTTTTTTATATCCTAGCGGATAATGTCGATCCTTGTCAACATAACTTTCAGCGTATACACTCTTATGAATGATCATTGGAAATGGCCTATTTCCAACCTCTGGAAACCCTGCTGTGACAAGTTTTTTTCTCGTTGACATTTGGCGCGACTCCGTGCTAAAGTCAATCCAATCATTTGTATTCTGATAGGTTTTGTCAGAAATATACTACTTCTTCTATCATTTTCAACCTATTCTTAAGGAGGCCTTTCATTTGAAAAAGATCACCCAGATTACGCTCGCGGCTCTGCTTGCCGCTCCATTAGCTCTCGGTAGCCTTAGTCTGCCTGCATCTGCAGCATCTGTAACACCGAATGCTTCTACAACATCGAATGCGAAGATTTCGAAGGTTAAGGTACCTGCTGTCTACACAGAGAGCGCAGCGGACTTTGCTCAATTTTTGCAAGCGAAGTACGATATCCAGTTGCCGCAGCAAGCTACCAAGGGTGATTTTATCCAGGCCGTAGCCACAATCACAAAAACAAGCACCGCAGGAGCTCAAGACCAAGACGCTGAACAAGCACCAGCCTTTACCGATCTGAAATCGAGCGATGCAGTCTATAGTTCAGCCACCGCTTTATATCATAATGGAGTTTTGACATCGACTGAGGTACGGGCACAAGAACCATTGAACCTTTACACAGCTGTATTCATCGCCGTAAGAACTGCCGGTTTCAAAGAACTCGCTGATACATATCCTGCTGACAAAACAGCCGCAGCACTTGCCAAAGCTGGAATCAAACCTAATCGCTTACAAGGACAAGCGGCACAAGAAGTGGCTGCAGCCATTGATACGGGACTCATTCCCGAGAGCCTCTATCCTGCTCTTGTTAAGGGCGGTGCAGCAAGCAACGATGCAGCAAACATTCTGCTCGGACGTGTGCTGATCAGCCAAGGTAACTATAAAAACGAAATCGGACGTTCCAATGATGCAGACATCTACACCAAGTTGTATGCTGCATATCGCACAGCAGATCTCATAGACTCACCTGAGCTAAGAAAGATTGTCGATCAAGCTCTCCGAGAGGATCTGATTACGGGTTATAACCTGAAAGACAGCCGTTTTGAATCCAACTTTATCGATGAGTTGACGTTAACCTATGGTCATGACAGCATTCATCATGCTGTACAACTGATTGGTTTGCTCCGGAGTGAAGGCATTGATGCCGATGTACAATTCCAGCCGAAGACATCCGCCTTTATTTACTTGAAAGAGTGGGGCGAGCCTAAGGAAACACCGGATTACAGAGTTACACAGATTGAAAATGGTAACTATATCGCTTATGCCAAGGAATACGACATTCAGTTCGAATTCAACAACAAAGCTGACAAAGCACGTTTTAATGACATCGTTCTGAAGTATGCCAAAAAGAACAGTAACAGCTCATCGCCGTTAATTATCAACTCTTGGTGGCAGCCGCTGTATTATTCACCGACCGAACTGGCGAACTACCAAGTGATTTCGAATAATAAAATCTCACTTGATCACTATTACGCGCAATCCTTCTCCCTGAAGGAAAACGCAAAAGGTATTCAGGAAGGATTCCGCACACTTGCACCAGACGCAAACATTAGTTCATACAATTTCTGGGTAGATCAACCTTTCTTTAACTATTTAAACGGTGATTCTGAGTAATTAGCGTTTGAACCACTTTTAAATTGAACTGCCCATGGATAACAAAAAGTAAAACCTCCTTCACCAGATTAGATCCGGGTTTCGACCTATGTTTCTCGTGAAGGAGGTTTTTTGCTATGCTTTTGCAAAAATATTCTTAAACATCCGATTTTCAGGGAGGATTTACCAATATTAAGTCGAATGTTATATGTACACAAACACGAAACTAGCGTTGCACATCTCCGCAAGAACAGGGGTTATTCATGGTATACGACGGTATTCTGATCGGGTTGATTGTTGGTCTGTTCAGGGGTGGAGCCCGCCATGGGCTTAATCAGTTTGCTTCACTCCATTTACGAGGTGGCTGGATCTTTCCGCTCCTTTTACTCTTTCAGTTTGGCATCTTCTATCTACAGGAGCGGTTGAACTGGGTCGCATCCATTAATGGTTATCTGTTTGCGGCTGTTTATATCACTGGGCTCATTTTTCTATGGCTGAACAGGCATCATCGGGGGTTCACTCTGATCTGGATCGGGGTGTTACTCAACTTTATTGTAATGGCGGTTAACGGCGGCCGGATGCCTGTTTCTGTAGAAGCTTCGGCTGTACTTGGTCCGTACTATGTTGATCTACTTCGGGAAGGGGGAGCTGTATCCAAACATTATATGTTGGATGCCTCAACTCATCTTGCTTTTCTCGGTGATATCATCCCGTTGTCCAGTCCGTATCCGCGGACACAGGTGATCAGCATCGGCGATGTTGTCATGAATGTCGGCATATTTCTGTTCATCCAGTCCATGATGGTGAATGGGGGCAAGCAAGATGTGCCGTCCAGCAAAACATATCAACCCCAGTGAACACCGGACAGACTCCAAGGAAGGGAGGTCTTTTCCATGAAGAAATTCGAAGGCATCAAATATTCCCGTATTGTCATTAACGCAATCATCGTAGCTTCTGTCGTTGTGGCATTAACTTCGGGATACAAGCTTGGCGGCTAGATTCTGCCGTCACCCAGACAAACAGGCTGCGAGCGGCCTGTTTTTTCTTGCTGGATTTTTGGGAGCGATCTTGTTATGTTAAAAAAACATATTGTACGTGCCTATACAAGAATAACCATTATAAACGAAAACAAGCATTCTCACCCAAACGGGATGTATTGCTCAAGCTTTCGTTTATAATTAACATCACGAGATGACTAAACCCAAGCAGGAGATTTCTATGAAATTTATACGTAACCTTATCCATAAAGCAGATCGAAGCATGATTTATGTTATTTTGCTAAGCTGCACGGGGATCGGCGTTTTTTTCTATATGAACCAGTGGTCCTATTTCCACTTGACTACAGCCGACTGGGTCATGGTCTATACCATGCTGGGAGCTGCGCTCATCCTCGACTATTTTACATTCCAGATTCCCCCGAAGGGCAATCAGCAATCTATGGACTCCTCTGTATATCTCGCCTGCATCTTTATGTTTGGCGGGGCATTCAGCCTCTCGGTACTGCTGCCGATTTCTATCATTTTGTTAATCAAAGACCGCAAGCTTGCCTGGTGGAAGCATGTTGTCAACTTCAGCATCTATAGTCTCATGATCACAGGGGCTGCTGCCGTGTTTGAATGGACAGGTGGCCAAACCGGTGCCATTGATGGGTACAACCTGTTTCCTTATGCGGCCGCTCTGGCAGCCTATTTTATGATTAACACGATCACGCTGGGACTGTTCTTTCATTTTTCAACAAAGGATGCCCTGCAACAGATGAAGCGAGTTTTTCTCACTGAGTCACTCCTGGTTTATCTATGCACGCTTATTCTCGCGTTGGTGCTCACCATACTCGTTGTGCATAACGGTGTGCTCGGCCTGCTTTTATATCTGAGTCTTAGCATCCTGTTATCCCATGCATTCAAACAACTCTTTATCATGTATCATTCCATTGAGGAGAAGGCTAATTCAGACCAGCGTACAGGACTGTTTAATCATAGTTATTTTGAGAGCATGTTGGAGATGGAACTGAACAGAGCACGGTCGCAGGGAACTTCCCTCTGTCTCGGTCTGCTTGATATTGATGATTTCAAAAAATATAACGATCAGTTTGGTCATCTTCAGGGTGACAGCCTGTTGGCTCTGCTAGGGGATTTTTTGATTCGCAAGACTGAAGGTACACCGGTCACTGCTTTTCGCTATGGTGGAGAAGAGTTCACTCTGCTGATGCCAGGCATGGACCTTGAAGAATCCTACCAATTCATGAACAAGCTGCGTAAACAGCTGAATGACACCCCTTTTGAAGGCGTAGAGGTATTACCGCATGGGTGTCTCTCGTTCTCTGCCGGGGTTGCTTCCTATCAGGTAGACATGTATAACAAATCTCAATTAGTTGATCAGGCGGACAAAGCACTCTATTACGCCAAAAAACAAGGCAAAAACAACGTACATCGCTACGGTAGTAATGACGGTATGGAGCACGAGATTGATCTGGTTCAGGACGTTCGTGATATCGAGCAACAACTTAATTTGTTTCAATACAAAGACATGGATACATTCAAACATTCAAAGCGGGTCTACAAATACGCGCTGGATATCAGCGAAGTCCTCAAACTCGATAATGTAGAGAAGCGGCGTTTCGTACTCGGGGCGTTGATACACGATATCGGGAAGCTGGAGATTCCTTGGTCCATTCTGAATAAAAAGGAAAAACTGAACGCAGAGGAATGGGAAACCATCAAAGGTCATGTGATCTGGGGCAAAAAAATGGTGATGGCGAACGATCGCTTCGCCGATCTGATCCCTTATATCGAACTCCATCACGAGCGATATGATGGCCAAGGATACCCTTACGGCCTGAAGGGACAAGAGATTCCGAAGTTATGCCGGATGCTGACCGTGATTGATTCCTTCGACGCCATGACCACCGAGCGGCCTTATCAGGAGACCAAGAATGTGGAGGAAGCTATTCAGGAGTTGCGAGCATGTTCAGGTACACAATTTGATCCGGAACTTGCTGAATTGTTTATCCGTTATATCGAGAAACGAACGGCACAGCAACGAATATAGTTTATGAATACCAGTCGACAAATATATCTTAGAACGCCAAAGCGCTATCCCCCATTCGGGGATAGCGCCCTTTTCATTTTCATTATGATGTGGATCTTCGGTTCGGACTGGATCATCCAGATCCAACAAAAAACTAGTCCTTTGAAGACTCTGTGCTACTCATCGTGTTCAGTTCATGCGAGGTCTGATGCAGCTCTTTGATCATCTGTTGCAAAAACATGTTGTCTTGGCGACTGATCCCGTGCTGATTGTCTTGAATAAGCATCTGATGAATGTTTTTCTTGAGCAATTCACTGCGACGTTCCAATACTTCTTGACTCATGTTGCTGCTTCACTCCTTAACATGTTTTTCTATTTATTTTTCGTTCTATATAAGTATAGAGGACTATTCTTCATATCGAAAACGGGCAGAGTCCCTCTGAGCAGAGCCCTTCTACCCTCACCTAGCCTGACACTATTTCAACCCATATCGTTCTTAGATATCCTCCTAAATGCTCTATGATCCTCCCCATTTTCCAGTAAACAGCTTGGACTAGGGTCTTGGACAAGGTTGCGTTATAATGATCCCATTGGCTATATTCCGACGTCCTGTGTCGTAAAATTGCTGCCTGCTACAGTATGATGTATCCAGCCCTTAAAAGGAGTTATGTACCTATGTCTTACAAACAGATTAAATGGATGATTCTACTGATCCCAACCCTCACGGTGGGATTGTGGGAATATATTCGCCATCAGTTTCTGATGCCTTATCTATCGATGGATGCCGGTAATTGGCTGACACCTGTTATCGTTTACTTGGTCAGCGTGACGCTACTCAGCCGTTTGTTTCGTATGCTGGAAGGTGCCAGGGCCGCACTGGAACAGGAGCGGGCATCCAAGACTGCGCTTGAAGCCCGCGACCAGCTTGCCCGGGAGCTGCATGACGGGATCTCACAATCCCTATTTTTGCTCTCGGTCAAAACAGATAAAGCAGGTCGCAGTCTAGCGGGCACGAGCCATGAGCAAGATATCCGCGAGATTCAAAAAACGGTACACGAAGTCAATACATATGTAAGGCAATCCATTGCTCAGTTGCGTTATGTCCCTTCTCCCGTTGCGGATCCCGAAGCTATCGCTCTGCAAGCACAGGTTGAATCGATCGTAAGCGATACCGTTCCCGATGCTCACATGGACTGGAGCCTGACTGAAGTTGTTTTCTCAGCCAAAGAACAGGTGGAGCTGCTGGCTTGTATACGAGAAGCACTGCTGAACGTACGTAAACATGCCCAGGCTACCAGGGTAGAAGTTCAAGCAGAAGGTAATGCTTCTCACTGGTCTATTCATATCCGAGACAATGGCATCGGGATTCAGGGAGATCCGTTGCTGCTGAAAGACCGTTACGGCTTAAGAATCACAAAGGAACGAGCCGAGCAAATGGGATGGGAGTTTCGACTGGATTCCAGAGCAGGTGAGACGCAGATTACAATTGGAAAGGAGCATCGCTAATGGAATTGGTACGTGTATTAGTCGTGGACGATCATGCGCATGCGCGCGAGGCCATCTGCACCATTTTATCGGAAGACAGCTTGTTTGATGTCATAGGCACTGCTAGGAATGGACAGGAAGCCATTGAACTGACAGAGCAATGGATGCCTGACCTTATTCTCATGGACGTACAGATGCCTGATATGGACGGACTGGAAGCAACGAGACAGATCAAACTTCGCTTCCCATACGTCATTATCGTGATGGTTACCGTCTCGGATGACGTCACCTACTTGTTTGAAGCATTGAAGCAAGGAGCTCAAGGTTACTTACGCAAAAATCTGTCTCCTTCCACATGGCTTGAATACTTGCGAGCTATTGTCAGTGACGACGCTCCTCTTAGTAAGGAGCTTGCTTATCGAATTTTGCAGGAGTTTCCCTCCCCTCGTAGTGAGGAAGTAGAGGAGAATCCGTTAACGACCCGTGAGCTGGAGATTCTACAATGGGTGTCAGCCGGATATACGAATCGTGAAATCGCAGATCAGTTAGGCATTTCAGATCAGACAGTTAAGAATCATTTGAAAAACATCCTGCAAAAGCTGCAGCTAGAGAACCGGGTCCAGCTTACCCGCTATGCCCTGGAGAGTGGCCTGGCTGGACGCAAGCCTCGTAAATAGACGTGTTTTGAAGCAACAGCACATTCTAGCACATCGTGATCTATTTGGGATATGCGTTATCTAATAGCACGATATCCAGGCACGCGTCATTTCATTTTTTTGTCACAAATACGCTGGAATCTATGATTTTTTATAGCCCAATGTAGTCATACGCCTTCATTTTGGACAAAGTTATAATGATATAGATTGTGTGTGAACGAACGATCACAGGAAGAAGACAACTGCAAATCTATAACTCGAGGGTGATCATTTTTTGAACATAAGAAGTCTAACCCTGCAATGGAACAAACGCCACTGGGCTCTACTAGCCAGCCTGTTGCTGGTGTTCTGCCTAGTGGTGCCGCAATGGGCATCTGCCCATGCTTATATTGTGAAGGCGTCTCCGGAAGAAAATGAACTTCTCGCCACCGCACCACAGCGGCTGACACTGGAGTTTAATGAATCGCTGCAAACGGCCTTTTATAATATTCGAATTACTGGGCCTGATGGCAATCAGGCAGATGATGGCAACATGCTGATTGACCCGGAACGTCCGCACATTCTGGAAACGGGTCTGAAATCCGGTCTTGCAGACGGGACGTATGCAGTCAGTTGGAAGGCTGTATCCGCTGATGGGCATCCCATCTCGGGAACTTATGTATTCCATATCGGTGAACCTTCCGGTGCACCTGCCGGGTTTAAAGACCTGGCATCAGGTTCGGGTGCAACTGGAGGGCCGTTGAAATGGATCTTATCATTCACCGACTGGATTCAGTATCTCGGTCTGTCCATCCTTTTGGGTACACTCGCATTTCTACTGCTGGGGATTGCTCCAGCTTCACTGGTACGAGAACCACTAGATGCACCGGGCAGCCATAAGTTACTCTGGATCAGCTATGCTGCGACATCCCTAGCTGCGCTGGTGAGTCTTCCGCTGAACACGTTATATGAATCTGGTGTAACTCTGAATGAATTCAGCTGGGCTTTAATCGGGAGTGCGCTCAAACTGACATCCTTTGGCCAGATCTGGATACTTCAGATGCTGATTGCCATGTTAATCGCTGTGACACTATTATCCGGTTACGATCTGGATCGTTCTTTACGAGTGCGGACCTGGTCCTCTTACGGATCAATGGTGCTTATCCTAGGCTGGATGCTCACCCACGCCATGACAGGACATCCTGCTGCTGCTGAGCAACAGGTGCTTGCCATTACGATGGATTTTGTGCACCTTGCTGCGGCAGCATTCTGGATTGGAGCTCTCACGGCAATGGCAGTGTGCCTGCCATCACTTACGGATCGTTTGCCTGTGAAGCTGCGAGGTGAGCTCTACTGGGCTACGTTAAGAAGATTTACCGTTTGGGGAATCGGTGCTGTAGCTGTGTTATTTGCCACGGGCATCTATAGCAGTCTGGTCATCTTGCCTGCACCGCTGCTGAACTCCTTGTTCTCAACAACGTATGGTTGGGTTCTGATCGGCAAAATACTGCTACTAATGCTGATGATCGGTTTTGCATGGTATCACGCTAAGCGGGCAAAACAAGCTACCGGTAACCGCCTGTCCTCAAGCTTGAAAGCTGAACTCGTTACAGGTGCTGTAATCTTAGCGCTAGCGGCTATATTGACACATCTCTCTCCAGGTCAGCCGGCCCCTACTGGACCTTATCAAGGTACCCAGACGATAGATGATGGCACCGAGGTTACACTTCAGGTGAGCCCAAATGCGACAGGAGAGAACCAGTTTGAAGTCAGTATCAAACGTGCTGACGGGACTGTGATTAACGATTTGGAACAGGTAACGTTATCCCTGACCCATCTGGATATGGATATGGGCATCTATGAGATCACCATTCCAAAGAATGAGACTGGCATATATCAAGCAGATGATTACATCTCCATGCCTGGCAAGTGGAATATCCAAGTTCATGCGCTGACCAGATCACTTGATGCGCTAGACGCTGAATTCGAGATTGAAGTAGCGAGTCCATAGAAAGCTTATATTTAGAGGGACACGGATCTGAACTTATTCGTAAAAAAAGAGAGGGGTTATGACTTTGAAGAAGACATCATGGTTATCCAAATTAACATCCGCTATGGCAACAGGTGCAGCAGCATTTCTGCTGTTCTCTGGATTGGCCAGCGCCCACGTGACGGTCAATCCTTCTGTTGCACAGACCAGTGCTTGGCAGACTTATTCCATTAAAATACCGTCCGAGAAGGAACTCCCTACAACCAAAATTACACTAAAAATTCCAGAGGGCGTTGCATTTAAGCAATATCAACCACTTGCTGGATGGAAGATTACAACCGAGAAAAATGACTCAAACGAAGTCACTTCGATTACTTGGGAGATTGATGGAGATAATCAAGGTATACTGGCGGGTCAGTTTCAACAGTTCAACTTCGTTGCACAGAACCCTGAAGCAGAAACAGAAGTAGCTTGGGATGCGTTCCAATATTATAGTGATGGTAGTATTGTAGAATGGACAGGTCAGCCAGGCGACAACAACCCGCACAGTATCACAGCGATTAGCAAAGATCCAGCAACTGGTGACGCTGCAACTGGTGGTGACCACCATAGTACTGGAAGTAACGGTCATGACAGCGCAGGTACAGCTGGCAATGCGACAAACGGCACAACTGCTGACACAACAACCGATGACAAAAAAGCTAATGAGGATACCACTCTCGGCGATGCACTTTCCGATACGGTGACTGGTGAACCGAACAATACCGACTCTGATCCAGGAACTCTGAAATTGCAACAAGCCACGTTGATCGTATCTATCCTGGCATTAATCATGTCCTTCCTGGGAATCGCTCTAGCAACACGCCGCAAAAAACGCTAATTTAGAAGGTTCAAAACACAAAGGAACCGTTGACCTGTGGAATGATCTCCACCTGAGCAACGGTTCCTTTTTTGCTGTAACACTCTAACGTTCCTGATCCGTCTGGATCATAATCTCAATATATTGAATCAAAGTCTGCTTCTGTTGTTCAATGGATTGAATACGTGAGGACAGACCTGCAAAGAATGCCTCAATCTGCTCTCGTGTATAGTCTGCCGATTGCCCTTTCCAATCGTTAAGACGCGCGTACAGCGCTCTCGCCTCTTGTTCGTCCGCTTGCAGACGGACAAGCAGTTGCGACAGTTCTTTTTCCGCAATTCGCAGATCATTCAGTTCCACCAGCAATTGTCCGCTCACTCATGTTCACCTCTCCTATGTAAATTTCAAGGCTTGGCAGAATCGCCTGTCCTATTTAAAACTCACCTGAGTCTGATCCGCTTGCCGGAAAGCATCCGCCTTCTCATCAATAAAGTTCAAGAACTGGCTCGTATGCTTCATATGCCATGTACTGAGCTCATTGATAGATGCATCGAGCTGCGTAACAATTGGTTCGAGCCTACGACTACGGCTGGAATGCAGATACTGTGCCATCCGATGTCTAATCTGATTTAATTCCGAATTACACTGCTGAGCGTTCTGCTTCCAGCGGCTTGCTACGCTTTTTAGTTCTTCCGGCGTTACCTGAATCAACCCGGAAGCCGCCGCTGCGGACGCTACACCTCCAACAAGACCCCTGGCCTGAACACCCAAATTACGCATAAATGCGGCGAGATCAGTCAACACGTTGGAAGGCTCACGCGGGGAGTAATTGATTCTCTCTCCGGTCACAGGGTCATATAGATCGTTAGCAATATAGCCGTTTTCATCGAATTCATACCGATCAAGCTCGTGATACTTATTTCCTTCAAACGTATTGTCGATCTTCTCCTTTATGCCTCCAAAACCACCTTTATTTATGTCTTGATAATTGGAATCAATATAGTACGTTGAACCAACATGACGATCATATCCATCGAAGAAACCACTCGCCACAAAATCACCGGGATGAGCATAGTTCGTAATCTGTCCATCAAAGCCACCCTCTTCAGCTTTGCGCTTCATCTCTGGTGTGAGGCTGGAGATGACGGACGGTGCACTAAAAGTGACCGCTTGGAGTCCAGTGTAGGCGGCCGCGTATTGGGCATTACCGCCTCCAAGTGAGTGTCCTGTTAATGAGAAATTCAGATCTTTATGCTTATTTTGCATATCCTTCGCATAATCTTCTGCTTCATACATTTGATTGGGTTGAAAACTCAAATGTTTATCTAGAAATTTATCAACATCACCCTTGGTATTTTCTAGCTTCGTTATTCCAGTAACGTCCTTTACTTTCTGCACGCCGCTCGATATCCAATCCGGTGTAAAGTCTGTCTTCTGCTCAATCTTCCTCCCGAGCTCTGGCAGACCTATCTGTGCATCGGCAAATAAGTCTCTACCTTTGCGGTCCCAACCGGCGCTTCCCTCTGTACCGCGGTATGCAATTACCGCCTCACTTGTTTCGGGGTTATAGAAGGTTACCGCATCAAACCCGGAATACCCGTTACCATGTGTGTCCTCAAGCACTTTCCAGCCTGGGAGCGTATCGTATTCATCCCCGGCTTCTAGATCCTCGTAAGCAAGTCTCGACATCTCTTTATACGTTTCATCATCTATTTTACTCAACTATGAACTCCTCCTAAATTAAGATGTCGTTAGTACTCACTTTTTGAATGGATCATAGCCTTTATCTATTAATAGTTGTTTAAAGTCTTCACTCATGCCCATACTGGTAACTTCTTTTCTTTCGTAATTCACGTACAGATTGAATCGTTGTTCTTCCTGATCAACAACATGTCCTTTGAGTGATATTTCAGCAACCGCCTTTCTTGGCAGTTTCTTTTCACTGGTGATCACCACATCAAGATCATATTTTTCTTTCATATGCTGGATCGCAATATTCTCTGCTTCCTGCAACAATGCCTCGTCTTCATTAGCATTCATGCGCTGACAACCCCCTAAAATAAATGCAGATAGTATAATTAAACAAAATAAAAAAGCATATTTTCGCATTGATTTCATACGGGTCACCCTCTTCGGATTGATCTCATGTCATACATACATGCTATGAAATCAGACTTTTTTCGGTTTCCAAGCAATTGGACGCTCTTATCCTCCATTGGAACCTGTTATTAGTTAAATTGAACCGGACGTTCATCCGCTTGCCGGAAAGCATCGGCTTTCTCATCAATAAAGTTCAAGAACTGACTTGTATGCTTCATATGCCATGTACTCAATTCCTGGATTGACGCATCTAACTGGGTGACAATGGGCTCCAGTCTGCGGCTACGGCTTGAATGTAAATACTGGGCCATACGAGTCCGCACTTGATTTAGTTCAGCATTACACTGTTGGGCATTCTGTTTCCAGCGGGAGGCCACACTTTTGAGTTCTTCCGGAGTTACCTGAATCAGACCGGAAGCTGTTGCGGCGATTCCACCCAATAGACCGCCTGTATAAGCTCCAGAACTTCGCGCAAAGGCTGCAAGGTTAGTCAAGACATTGGAAGGTTCACGTGGGGAAGAATTGATTTTCTCTCCAGTGACTGAATCATAGAGGTCATTGGAGATATACCCATTCTTGAACTTGTACTGTTTCAGACTGTGATAATCACCCCACACAGTATGATAAAACTTTTCTATTCCGCTCATGCCATCGTTCATATCTTTATAATTGGCGTTGATATAATATGTGGATCCAACATGCCGATCGTATCCATCAAAGAAACCACTTGCGACGAAATCACCAGGATGACCGTAGTTAATGATCTGTGAATCAAAACCACCTTCTTCTGCTTTGCGCTTCAAGTGTGAAGGAAGATTGGAGATAACAGAAGGAGCACTGAAAGTAACTGCCGTCATTCCCGTATGAGCTGCTGCGTACTGCGCATGCCCTCCACCAAGTGAATGACCCGTCAGAGAGAAGTCGAGATCCTTGTATTTTTTCTTCATTTCCCTCGCATAGTCTTCCGCTTCATACATCTGATTAGGTAGAGGATTATATTCTTTATCAATAATTTTAGCACTTATGTCCCTGATTTCCTCCATTTTGCTCCAACCTGTGATATCCTTTACCTTTTGAATTCCTCCGGCTAACCAATCTGGAGTTATATCAGTAATTTTTCTTCCTGCTGCCGGTACAGCAATCTGTGCATCCGCAAAAAAATCCGGTACGCTACGATCCGCTGGAGCCGTTCCTTCTGTCCCTCGGTAAGCAATGACTGCTTGTTTCGTCTCGGGATTGTAGAAGGTCACTGCATCAAGACCGGATTTTTTATTACCGTGTGTATCCTCAAGCACTTTCCAGCCCGGAAGATTGGCGTATTCTGTGCCAGCTTTCGCATTTTTGTAAGCTAGTTCAGACATCACGTGGTATGTTTCGTCATCAACCTTGGGTTTAGCTCCCACGTTTCACTCACCTCTATCAAGTCATTTGATTACTACTTTTCAAAAGGATCATATCCTTTTGCCATAATAGCTTCTTTAATCGCAGGACTCATTCCGAAATTTTTCATTTTTTTCTCGGTGTAATCATAGGAAATAGTGAATTCCTGATCCTGATGTTCTGTGACATGTCCTTCTAACGCAATTGAATCAAGCGCCATCTCGGGCAATAACTCCTTGCTCGTAATGACAACATCCAGTTCGAATTTATCTTTGAAGTAACTCACAGCCTTCTTTTCCGCTTCTTGAAAATAGGCTTGCTTCTGGCTCTCTGTCATGTTCTGACACCCTCCCAGCAATATAGTGAACACCATCATCAGTGCGAATAAACTTCTCGTCCATTTGGTGCGCGGAATAACAATTCCCCCTTTGGCTCAAACCGATATAAGCAAAGAGCGCCCCTTTCAACTGTTATATGCATCATAGTACAAAATCAACATAAGACACATCGGCTCACAGGAGCGTTTTCTTGGAACTTTTCTCCTAGATGATTCATGCTTATATTTGGGTGTATATTACCCAGTTATAAGACTGTTGTACCAGCAAACCCCAACTTTCACCCTATTAAAGACAAAAAAACTTTCTTTCAAACACCGATTGGTGTCCAAAAGAAAGCTTACTTTTTAGTACCGTGTCTTTTATTCCAATCCTAATAACCCTTATTTTTCCTTATTTAGATTTATGAGAAACAACTACTTATACTTTAAATTTTAAACGTTCTCCTTTTCGTTGTTATATGCATATATTGAAAAGAACCCGTCCTTAGACAGGCAAACTCTATAACACTACAGGTAGTTGTACTACCGCTCGAAGCCCTCCTTCACTGTTATGCTGGAGCAGGAGTTTACCCCGATGAGCTTGAGCAATCCGTGACACCATGGGTAGTCCTAGACCATGACCATGACGTGGAGGTCTTAAGCGCCCTGCCGTATATGGAAGTATCAATACATCCTGTAGATCTTCTTCAGGTATCCCTTTTCCATCATCGGAGACGATGAATTCACCATCCGTCCCTTGCCCATCACGCTTAATCATCAGTTCAATTGTACAGCCATCCGGATTATGCCTGATGCTGTTCTGTACCAGATTCGTTACTGCTCGGTAGAGCAATCGCTCATCCCCTTGTACATACAGACTTTCGTCTTCAACATTCAGTGATATCGGATAACGCTCGTCCAGACCATTATTCAAAAAGTCAGATACAACTTGTCTTGCCAGCACAGACAGCCGAATGGATTTCATCTGCATGGGCTGCATTTCATACTCCAGCATAGATACCAGATTTAAATCACTGACCAGTGATCGCAAACGCTCCCCTTGACGCCTAATAATAGAGGCTTGCTGCTTCTGCTCGGTTGTTAGATCCGGCTGCTCCTCCAGTTCACTGGCATATCCCAAAATCATGGATAACGGCGTTCGTATATCATGTGATATTCCTGAAATCCAGTTCGATCGCGCCTCATCCCTTGCCTTCAGCGCATCAGTTTTCTCCTGCAGCATATGTGAGGTCGAGTTGATGCTCTCAGACAGATCATTGAAAATCCCCTTGGTTTCTACCTGCACCGACTCTCCTTTAGCAAGTGCATGAATGCCATTGATCAACGGGCGAATGCTACGTATGACACGGGTCCCGATCAGCAGAGAAATAAGCAGAGCTAAAGCTACATTACATATCAGCAACAATACAATTCGTACAGGTAGGGATTTAAGCCAGGCCGCCAAAAAATCAAACTGGTATTTTCCATACGAATTTTTGGGGTAACCCAATACAAGAAGTCCATCTTGCCGCTCCCACACATATACCGGATACTCCTTAAGATAATATCTAGAAAATTTAGCAACATCGGTCACGCTGTAAGAAAGGGGAATTTCGGATGGAAGACGCTCACTCCACTGTACCCTTCCCTCTTGATCTAGAAGCATGGCCCAGGCTTGATGATCATCGAGAATCTCCATGCCTTTGCTATGCAGTATGTACTCCCCCTGCTCACTCTCACTCAAGGTGCCTGCGACCTGTTTGACAACATCTCCAGGAGAAGGCCCCTGGTGAATTTCCTTGAAGATTAATGAACCCAATAATACGAGATTAAATAACAGCAACACGACAGATACAAGAATGGTAGAACCAACAAATCTTCTTAGAATACGAACCAAACCATCCATTATCGTGACTCCTGAGTCATCAGTTTATAACCAAGTCCACGGACGGTTAACAGGAATACTGGTTTGGATGGGTCTTCTTCGATCTTTTCCCGAATACGCCGAACATGCACCATTAAGGTATTCTCGTATCCATAGCTCTCATCTCCCCAAACTGCCTGACAAAGTGCATCACTGGTTACGATCCGACCCTGGTTCTCATAGAGTTTGACTAATATGGCGTGCTCCTTGGCAGTCAGCGGAAGTTCTGTCTCCTTCCCCTGAACGACAGCGCTTTCTAAATCGATGGTTAATTCGCCCAGACGAAATACGGGTAGTCTCTCTACTATGTTAGAGGCGTACACTCTTTTCAAAATACCCATGAGCCGAAGAATCAACTCTCTTGGAAGAAAGGGTTTGACCATATAATCATCTGCTCCCAGACCTAAACCGAGTAAACGATCCTCGTCCTCCCCACGCGCTGACAAAAACAGCACAGGCATGTCCGAGAAGGAACGAATGGAAGACAATAGTGAGAATCCGTCTCCATCTGGCAGCATGATATCCAGGATGGCTGCATCAGGCTTTTCCATTCTGCACATCGTCAGAGCGTGAGCAACATTACCAGCGGTATATACCCTAAAAAAACCCTCCTTGCGCAAGAATCGTTCGATCATCTCACGGATTTCCGGTTCATCATCTACAATCAGTATTTTCTTATTTTTCATTATGTCCATTCGTATCACCCTTTTCATTATACATCAGGAGACAAGGATAAACCTATATTTTCCAATTCTATTTAAGGTAAATGTAAGGTTATCTTCAGCCAAGAGCAAGAAGTCTACTCTATATTGAACATAACAGAGATCACCGTGAAATGGAGATGAAATCAATGATAAACACTTCCCCTATTGTCGAAACGCACAATCTGTCTAAATCATACGGCGGTATGAATCGTGTACATCAAGTGAACTTATCTGTTGAGAAAGGACAGATTTTTGGATTTCTTGGCCCGAACGGAGCTGGAAAAACAACTACGTTAAAAATGCTGCTCGGTTTGGTCAAACCTAGCGAAGGTACGGTCAAAGTCTTCGGGAAAGACTTGACCACACATCGCCCAGCCATTCTAAGCCAAACGGGATCACTGATTGAATCCCCTTCCTATTACGGTCACTTGACTGGTCTTGAAAATATGAAGGTCATGCAGCGACTGAGAAATGTACCGAGTAAAAATATTGATGAAGCTCTGAGAATTGTAAGACTCGAAAATCAGAAGCATAAACAAGCTGATCAGTATTCACTTGGTATGAAACAACGTCTAGGCATCGCCATGGCTTTACTTGCTTTTCCAAACTTGCTTGTTCTGGATGAGCCCACGAATGGCCTTGACCCTGCTGGTATCGGTGAAATTAGAGAACTGATTAAATCCCTGCCAGGTCAGTATGGCATCACCGTTCTGCTCTCCAGCCATCTATTGTCTGAGATTGAACAGATAGCGACCTCCGTAGGCATTATCAGTGATGGCAAGCTGTTGTTTCAAGGTACGATGCAGAGCCTTCAGGCTAACAATCAAGCCACAATCCGTTTTCAGACCCCTGAGCCTGCAAAAGCAGAGAAACTTCTATTAACTCACGGATACATGCCTCAAGTTCATGGGAACCAGCTTATATTTAAATATCTTCGCGATGAAGAAGTCTCGAAGTTAAACAAAGCGTTGGTGGAACAAAACATCCCGGTCACTCGGATCGAGGAGCATAAAAAAAGTTTGGAAGATATCTTCCTTGACCTGACTGGAAAGGAGAGAAGTCTGTAATGAAAGCTCTATCTCTGGAATATTACAAAATTCGCCGTAAAAAGATATGGATCATGATCACACTGTTCCTTGCTGCAGAGATGATCTGGGCGGCCATGTCCATGAGCATATCGATCTCTCGAAGTGCAAGTAATGCAAGCTGGGAAGCACTCATTTTCAGCATCGCTTCGATGAACGGTCTGTTTCTGCCGATCATATCGGCAATTGTGGTGTCCCGCATCTGTGATATGGAGCACAAGGGCAATACATGGAAGATGTTAATGACAACCAATACGGGACGGAATCACGTTTACACCGCCAAATATATATGTGCAAATAGTCTGATTCTGTATGGCATCATCGCACAGGCCATATTCATCGTGGGCTTTGGCCTGTCCAAAAATATTTCCGGATCAATCCCGCTCTCCCTGCTTGTGCAGTTTGCTATCGGTACGCTATTGACCACACTTGTCATTACGGCTCTACAGCAATGGTTGTCGCTGACCGTTCGCAATCAGGCGTTTGCTCTATGTTTGGGCATGTTGGGCGGATTCATCGGAACGACATCCAGTTTATTTCCAGCTGCAATTCGTCACTTATTCATCTGGTCTTATTATCTGGATCTGAATCCAGTCACTTACATTTACAGCGCATCTTCAGGAACCTATGTATCTGGAACCTTGCCTGTTGGCCTACTGATCGCAGCCTTATGTATGACCATCATCTTCTATCTTGCTGGCAATTTTCATGCCTCGAAACAAGAAATCTAAGGAGGGGACTACATGCTGAGGAGTATTTCTGCCGAATGGCTTAAACTTCGGCGTTCCCGAATCAGCCTGGTGCTGGCAATTCTGCCTGTTATCAGTCTGCTCATCGGATGTTTTAACTTTTATTTTAACCAAGCGGCTTTACAAAATGGATGGTTCAGCTTGTGGACACAGGTCAGTTTATTTTACGGCGAATTCTTTCTGCCCATTCTGATTGCGATCTGTTGTGCCTTCGTATGCCGTCTTGAGCATAGCAACCGCAACTGGAACATGATTCTGGCTTCACCGTTAAGTGTCACCAGTCTATTTGTCGCTAAGTTGGTCATTGTCAGCATACTGATCTTTTTCGCTCAAGCCTTCTTCATGCTGATGTACTGGGCAGCGGGGAAGATGTTCAATATTCCAGGTGAGTTTCCAACGGAAATTCTGGTGTGGAGCCTGCGCGGATGGTTTGCTTCCCTTTCGATTGCCTCACTTCAACTCGGGTTATCCATTCGCATACGAAGTTTTGCTACACCTATTGGAATCAGCCTGTGTGCTGTCTTCTTCGGATTAGGGATGTATGTACTGAAGATCGGTATGTTATTTCCGTTCTCCCTATTAACTATAGGTATGGGTGTGCTTAGTCAGAAAGGGCTGACACCTTCAGAGAATATGATTTTTCTATTTATGAACACCTTGTTCATTCTACTGTTTGCGGTCTGGTCGATTCGCCGCCTGAAATATAAAGACATTACATCATCCTAATTCCAACCTGCAAAGAAGTGTACTGCGATGAAAAAATCACTCGGTATTCTCGCATTATTGCTTGTGATACTGACCTGTCTGTGGCTTATTTTCATGGACCCGGCTAAACTGACACCTGATAACCCGGCAGGCAAGACCACCTACTATACGGTTGTGAATCAGTCCGAGGTGAACAAGGATGAGAACGGACGATACAGCTACGAATTAGTCGGTTATACCGATGAGGGAAAATCCAAAACATTGAACTTTTCTACGGGAAAATCACTCAAAAATGGTGCATATCTGAAACTCTATGTCGCCGCAATACGTGGTGTAACGCACTGGGAAGAAGTCACAGCAGATGAACTGCCGGCACAAGCGAAGCAGCTAACCGCCAAATGATTCCATATTCCTCTTAGGCCTAGCCAACCCGAAAGTCACGTCGTCCATGTTTACACTAAAAAAGAGCCTGCTCTGCAAATGAGCGGCTCTTCTTCTTGGCCAGCCGAGCCGGCTTGGCCTCTATCGTCATTATTCAAGCACCATGCGCAGTGCAGTCAGTAGGATCCCGATAATGAATCCAGTCACTGCACCGTTGATCCGAATCCACTGCAGATCCTGTCCCACTTTATCTTCAATCATCGAAATAAGCGTAGAATTATCCATTTTATCTACATTTTCGCGTACGAGATTCCCAATCTTGGAGTGATTTTTCTCCAGCAGTGTGGTGACACCTTCCACAATCTTGGCATTCATGCTTGTCATTAACACGTCATCTGATCGTAGATCTGCCAGTACCTTTTCGATGGCCGGTAGCGCATACGTATCCACATATTGCCCATCCTCCATCGCAGCGAGCGCTTTATCACGCAGCTCCGTGAGTTTGTTCAGCACCGTTTCCTCGGCGTCCCAGCCATCCAGCAGATTGTTCTTCCAGCCATTAAGGCCATCCTGCATAGCCTCACTCACTGCAATTCGCATAGCCTGCGTACGCAGCGTATCCAGCACTTTGTATCGCAGCGCACTGCCTTCCCGTTTCATATCCTCTACCCGATCAAAAAGATACCCTTGAATAATGCCGCCCAGACGTTCTTCATTCAAATACCCCATGAACGCATTCATCGCAAACTGCATGAGTCCGTTCATTTGGATACCACTAATGGCTTTCATGC
The DNA here is from genome assembly GCF_948329825.1 of Paenibacillus sp. JJ-100. Classification (GTDB taxonomy): domain Bacteria; phylum Bacillota; class Bacilli; order Paenibacillales; family Paenibacillaceae; genus Paenibacillus. The sequence goes on along the minus strand of NZ_CAOJCM010000006.1, from coordinate 68,088 downwards.
CACTTTCACCCAGTAACTGAATGGTCTCCGGTTTAACCAGCCACTCTTCCGCCTGTTTTAGTGCATAATCCAAAGCCTGTGCATCATATCCTCGCTCCGTCACCTGTACAGCGGCTCTTTCCAGGATCGGCCCCAGATCAAACGCGCCAGCCTGTGACTTGATCTCTTTGGCAACTATGGGAGCAATCTGCTCTAGCGGCAATCCTGCCAATATACGTTTGCACAATGTATCCATCATCGTTTTGACGCCATCACTGTGCAGCTCCCGCCCCAGCGTATCCAGAACAACTTCAGCTGCTTTGAAACCAGCAATTTTCTCCGTAATACTGTCTTTGTTCAGTAGGTTGTTCTCCACAGCGGAGACCAGACCTTCGGTCATCTTGTCCCGGTTCTTCGGCAATAGCGCTGTATGGGGGATTGGAATGCCAAGCGGATGGCGGAACAGCGCAGTTACCGCGAACCAATCCGCAAGACCACCTACCAGTCCCGCTTCAAATGAGCCTACCAACAACTTCCCTACAGGCACACCCTGAAATGGTAATGATGCTGCGAATCCTGCTCCCATGATCACGAGAGACCAGGCTGCTGCCGTCTTGGTTTTTTTAGGTTTAGCCATCATTATCTTGCTCCTTTATTGTTCGTTGCGCAGTCCCGCTGATCATACGGAATAGCTGCATTAGATTGGTTTAGATTATGTAAAAACATACGACTCAATGATTGAATCTCTTCCTCTGAAGGGTGTTCTACAAGAATCATGAGCAAAGAATCATACTATCCATACGTTTCGTTCTATTTTCGTATACTTCATCTTATCACCCACAAACGTCAAAACCAAACCTCTGCCTGCCGAAAAAGGATAAAAACAGGGGCTTCCCGCGCGAACAAGACCCCAAAAATCCCGATGCAGATGTTGAACCATCCGAATCGGGATTTCCATTGAGTCTACAACACTCTCAACCTTTGGAGATCAGCTTGAAATCATCAAAGTGAAATCCTGGTGCAACCACACAAGTGACCAGCACTGGTTCATCGCCCAGAGGACGTGCCGTCTGCCATACACCTGCAGGAACGAGGACCTGAGGAGATTGTCCTGCCTCGATATCCATACCGAGAACCAGCACTTCCTCATTCTCCGGATTCTCGCCATTGCCCCCCAATTTCAGTTCAATCGGGCTACCGCTATGCCATAACCACAACTCATCCGAAAGCACCGTGTGCCATTCAGAAATTTCATGGGCATGCAATAAGAAATACGTTGAACTTGCCGAGAAACGTGGACCAGAGTAGGAATCCGGCAAAACGGATTGCGGGATTTGATAGGATGCCTTCCAAACTTCCTTATACCAACCACCTTCAACGTGAGGCTGCATATCCAGTGCAGCTACGAGTGGTGATAATTCATGTGCTGTCATAACCTGTTTCCTTCCTTCCAAACTCATATTCGGGGAAACTTCCAAACCGAAGTTTAACCTCGCTCTCCCTACTCTAAAACAACATGTCCGTTTTGTCACCTTTACAGCTGTTAAATACGGAGTCCACCACCCAAAACGAATCTCACTCTGCATGATAGCGTTTACAAAAATATCAATTTTCCGTTATGATATGGATATCAACGCCAAGCCTGAAGTAGAGGGGAGTTGTATAATGAGTCTCATTGAAGATCGGATTGGACCTAAATATCGGATTGGTGATCATGCTTTTTCCATTGAATATATGCGAAGACATGACGGAAGCGCGATGCCACAGCCTCATGCCCATCCCTTTTATGAATTATATTACCTGCTCGAGGGTGAACGGGTATATTCCATGAATGGACAGATTTTACCTGCGCGAAAAGGCGACCTGGTTCTCATCAATCCACATGATGTACACACGACGTCCAAAGGAACTAAGCCTGGCTTCGAACGGATACTCATTGGTTTCTCACCTACTTTTGCAACCGGTATGGAGCTAGGCATCTGTGGTCTGCTGCCATTCGAATGTTCCAGCCTGCTTCGTGTTCCCGAGTCAGATCAGCCTGAGATTGAACGCATCCTATGGCAGATGCTCCAAGAATGCAAAGAGCGACGTCCTCATTATGAGGTTACTGTACGTAGTCTGCTAGCCCAGCTGCTCGTCTATATCCATCGAGCACAGGAGGTTATTCGAGAGTCTAATCCGGGTTCATTACACCCCATGCAGGACAAGATTAGTGAGATTGTGACCTATGTCAATAAACACTATACCGAACCCCTTACGTTGGAAGGAACCGCAGCCCGTTTTTATATTAGTCCTTCGTATCTAAGCCGAATGTTTAGCCGACTTACCGGATTTCGTTTCAGCGAATACTTACGAATCGTACGCGTTCGCGAGGCACAGCGAAGATTGCTTTCCACACAAGAGCGAGTTCAATTCATCGCAGAAAAGGTAGGATTTGAACATACTGCTCATTTTAACAAAACCTTCAAACAGGTTACTGGCACAACGCCGCTGCGTTATCGCAAAGAGCACAGGTGAAAGGCCGCATGCTACCGTGTCCTGTATTTGATATCCAAAATGAAAGGGGTAGCCGTGATTCAGCTCCATTATGTCGTCTCCCCTCTCTGGAGAAGAGCATCGATGACTGGACTGGATATATGGCTACCCTGCTACGGTTACTTATTTATCGCTGTTAAAAGGCTTACAAGATGCTGCACCGCGAAAATACCGCATCTTTTATCCGCGAATGATGGCTCCACTTCGGACTTCTGGACCAACAGATATTTGCCTTCCTTCGGTATCAGCATCTGTTTCCCGGCATACGATACCGGCAGACTCAAGTCCAGTGACCATCAGCAGCTTCCCATCGGCTCCCACACCATTAATTCCTTGTACCTCTGCACCTTTGCAATTGTGAAGATGAATTAACGGCCCTTCGGTGACTCGTGCTTGTAGTTCGGTGAGTTGCAGGTGTTTAGCATGAGCGCACTGAATCCCTGTACGAGCTTCTACGCTGTAACGCTCAATACTCACACTGTCCAGGGGCATCTCCGGCAAACCGCTGACAAACAGGGCCGCATCAGCACCCGCGCAGACCACATCCGATATTCGAATATCCCGGAACACCGGCGTCTCTTCGCTGACCTCCTTCGCGAGATCCCCACCCCGTGCAGACCCCTCCTGATTGGCATAAAAAAATGAAAAGGAGATTGCCTCCATAATAATATCCTTCATATAGATACGCTCAATCTGAATATCTTCGACGATACCGCCGCGTCCGCGTGCACTTTTGAAACGTAAACCGATATCCGTTCCTATAAATGTACAATCCGATACGCGAACATGCCGGACACCACCAGACATCTCACTTCCGATCACAAAACCGCCATGACCATGATACACAGTGCAATCCCGAATCGTGACGTACTCCGATGGCAGTCCAAGTTCACGTCCTTCAGCATCCTTGCCGGATTTCATGCAGATCGCATCGTCACCAACATCGAATAGACTCTGCTCCACCAGAACATGACGGCAGGACTCTATATCCAGTCCATCTCCATTCTGGGAGAACCATGGATTACGTACGTTTACTTTACGAATCGTCACATGCTCACACGCCCAAGGGTGCAGGTTCCATGCCGGTGAGTTCTGGAATGTAGGTCCCTCCAGCAGAACTCGTTTGCATCGCCGTAAGCTGACCATATTCGGCCGCAAAAATTCACGAATCTCTTCATAAGCGGCGATATCACTTACATTCTCTTGGCGAAGCTTTTCGGCAGTGGTTACGCCATCAAGTGCAGATTGGGAAGGCCACCAGATCTGTTCTTCTGTGCCGGACATTTCTACAACACCACCTGAGGCAAGTAATCGCTCCCACTGACCTGCTGTCATTTTAGATCTTTTCACCGGACGCCAGGCTTCACCCCCACCATCCCAGATCCCTTCACCCGTTATCGCAATATCTTCGAGCCCGTCTGCATCAATCGGAGATTGGCAGCGTACAACCTGCCAGCCCTCAAAGCTTGATCCAATGAGCGGATACTTCCTAAAATCCTGACTGAACGTTACCAGCGCCCCGGCCTGCACATGCAGTTCAATTCGACTACGAAGCACAATAGGCCCAGTGAGCCATACACCAGGGGGAATGATAATCCTGCCTCCGCCCGCTTCTGCACACGCGGCAATAGCCCGTCGGAATGCCTCTGTATTCTCTGTTATCCCATCTCCAACAGCACCATACTCGGTAATATGATAATCACGCTTAGGAATAACAGGTAGATCCACTTCGTAAGCTTGAACATCGGGTACACTGCCTGCTCCTGAAGACATCGGGGAGTGATAAATATTCATCGTATGAAATCATCCTCTCTACTGTGTCGTTATCTCACTTCATCATATCAATGGCATGACGAAGCTAGGTTGAACTTTTTTGCCATGTACAGGGTGAACTTGATGTTATTTGTTATCTATGCCACATATGTGATTTATGAAAATTGCACACCAATTTCCAGTATACAACATACATCAATTCCAATGCTTGTAAATAAGATAGGCATATGGATTCATTTTTTTGTCAGGATTCGTCACAAAAAAGTTATAAATATAACATATATATGACGTAATTTCGAGCTACAGGCCTACAACACCTGTTACTTATGTCATGTTTTATCACAGAGTAATTGCTATTATCAGGATGAATCTGTATGATGAAATAACTACTTTGCAATATTGCCTTTTTATTCCTACTATTTTCTATTGCAGAAAGGGTGTATGTTCTTGATTGAATTCAAAAGTGTCCAAAAGCATTTCGGTCATTTCCATGTCCTCAAGGATATTCATCTCCGCATTGAAGAAGGCGAGGTCGTGGTTATTATCGGACCTTCTGGCTCTGGCAAAAGTACACTGCTTCGCTGTATCAACCGTCTGGAAACCATCAGTGACGGCGAGCTTGTCGTCAGCGGCATTCCTCTGCATCAAAAAAAGGTGGACATCAACCTCTTCCGCCGTGACATCGGTATGGTTTTTCAACATTTCAATCTGTATCCCCACAAAAAAGTCATCGATAACATTACCCTTGCACCGATCAAAGTGCGCAAACAACCCAAGGCCCAAGCAGCAGCAACCGCGATGAAATACCTGGAGCGGGTCGGCATCGCCGATAAAGCAGACAGTTACCCCTCCCAGTTATCCGGTGGACAACAGCAACGTGTAGCGATTGCAAGAGGGCTCGCAATGGAACCAAAGATTATGCTTTTTGACGAACCGACCTCTGCCCTTGATCCCGAGATGATCGGCGAGGTTCTGGATGTTATGCGCTCCCTTGCCCACAATGGCATGACTATGGTGGTTGTTACCCATGAGATGGGTTTTGCCCGCGAAGTGGCAGACCGGGTCATCTTCATGGATGAAGGCCGAATCGTAGAAGAAGCTTCTGCGACGGAGTTTTTTGACAACCCTAGAGAAGAGAGAGCACAACAGTTTCTTAGCCGTCTGATCCATCATTAATCCCTCCTAATTCTGTCACCCAGACTTATCATGGGCACTCCAAATTCGAAAGGGGTCTTATTTTGATGAAAAATAGAATGAAGTGGCCGACTTTGACGTTTGTGCTGGTACTTATGTTATCTCTTGTCTTATCTGGCTGTAATACAGGAACAGACACCTCCTCGGCAGGTGGTGGGGGCAATGCGGAAGCGAAAGGCACGATTGAGAAGATTAAGGAGCGCGGCAAGCTAATTGCTGGTGTGAAATACGACACGAAGTTATTTGGACTCAAAGATCCAGCAAGCGGGAACGTGGAGGGCTTTGATATCGATATCGCCAAAGCGCTAGCTAAGCAGATTCTGGGCGATGAAACGAAGGTTGAACTGAAGGAAGTTACCTCCAAAACAAGAATTCCCATGCTGCAGAACGGGGATATCGACATCATCATTGCCACAATGACGATTACAGACGAGCGCAAAGAGCAGGTTGATTTCAGTGATGTATACTTCGAGGCAGGCCAGTCCCTGCTGGTGAAAAACGACAGTGCCATCACCGGTCTCGAGAGCCTGGATGGTGTGAAGGTGCTTGCCGTGAAAGGCTCCACGTCTGCACAGAACATTCGCGAGAAGGCACCGAAGGCCGAGGTGCTCGAGTTCGATAACTATCAGGATGCTTTTACAGCGCTGAAAGCAGATAAAGGTGAAGCGCTAACTACTGACAATATCATTCTCATCGGCATGCAGCAGTCAGACAACAACTACAAGCTCGTTGGTGGCAACTTCACAAGTGAGCCTTATGGCATGGCGATCCGTAAGGGTGACACCGCCTTCGTAGAAGAAGTGAATAAGATGCTTAAAGGATTAAAGGACAGTGGTGAATATGACACGCTGCACGAGAAATGGCTGGGTAGCAAACCTGAGTAACGGTTGTGAGCAGCACATGATGGGCAAGTCTACCCATCTGTTCAATACGTAATGTAAGCATCTGCTGTATGCGAAAGATCTGCATGCAGCAGATGTGCTGTTGTTTTATTTTCACACCTGGAGAACGGGGGTCTTGTATATGGGCACATTGGATTTTGGCGTACTGTTCAGGCACTCGGACCGGTTCATTGAAGGATTCTGGAATACAATTCAAGTGAGCGTGATCGCTCTGGTAGGCAGCTTTGTGCTAGGCGCCATACTAGCGATCTTTCGCATCTCACCTATTAAGCCGTTGAACTGGTTCGGTACGGCTTTTGTTGAGTTTATTCGCAACATTCCATTGCTGCTAGTTGTGTTCTTTTTCTACCTCGGGCTGCCAGCACTTGGTATTACACTGGATGGATTTGTTTCAGGAACACTCGGCCTGACCATCTACACAGCTGTTTTTATCGCAGAAGCGATTCGAGCAGGTATTCAGACCGTACCTCGCGGTCAGTTGGAGGCTGCACGTTCATCGGGATTGTCCTATGTACAGGCCATGAACTTGGTCATTCTGCCACAAGCAATCAAGATCGTACTGCCTTCCATAGGCAATCAGTTTATTAATCTGGTCAAAAACTCATCCATTCTGGCAGTCGTGGCTGGTATGGACTTGATGTATTTTGCCGACCTTGTGAACTCTGATACGTTCCAGCCGCTAAGTGTATACACCATTGTTGCACTTTTGTATCTGGTGCTGACCTTACCGCTCAGCTTCCTGGTGCATTATATGGAACGACGATTCGGACAAAGTGATGCAGAGGCACGTAAACCCAAAGGAAAACCGAAGAAAAACAAACCTACAGGGCAAGTCACGATGTAGGGGCTAGTAGAGGAATCGGGCATGAATTTCAGCTAGAACTTATATCGTTCCCGAAGGAGGGATCTGAAGTATGGACTTTAGCGGAGCCTTTGAGTGGCCGAACCTTCGTTTTCTACTACATGGATTCGGGGTGACGCTGCAAGTGGCGGGCTTATCCATTGTGTTCAGCTTTGTGTTAGGTACGCTGCTCGGCACAATACGTTATACACGCATTCCTGTTCTCGCACAGATTGTGGCAGTGATCGTAGATACCATTCGTAACCTGCCGTTACTGCTCATTATCTTTTTTATTCATATCGTACTCCCGCAGCTAGGGATTAAAATGTCAGTTTTCTGGTCCACGGTAGTGGGACTGAGTCTGTTTGAAGGCGCCATGATTGCAGAAATTGTACGCAGCGGCCTCAAATCTGTGGAACGCGGTCAGGTGGAAGCTGCTCGTTCTTCGGGTTTGAGCTATATGCAGACACTGGGCAACATCATTATGCCCCAGGCACTGCGCCGCATGTCTCCACCCATGGTCAGCCAATTCATCTCCCTACTCAAGGATACGTCACTCGCCATCATCATCTCTCTGCCAGAACTAATGCACAATGTGCAGATCCTTGGAGGCCAAAGCTTCGATTACGTCATACCTTCGTTGTTACTGGCAGCGGTGCTGTATTTCATCATCAACTATTCCCTCTCCATCGTAGCAAGAAGGCTTGAGGCACGTTTGAACTAAAGAGCATGTCAGATTAGGGAATGTACACATAGATACAGTCAGATTGCATATAGATACTGGCGAATAGCATAAAGAATGCATAACGATCAAGAGCTCCAGTTCCACTTCTTTTTGTGGAGCTGGAGCTTTTGAGTTCGCTATGACTCGTTACGGTGACGGAAGAACTGACCATGCAGAGTTATTTTTAAAATCAGGTTGATTACGCTGGTAAATTCAACTGCCAAGATACGCCGAACTGGTCCACCAGCCATCCGAATTTCTTACTGAATCCATAATTATTTATAGGCATGAGTGCAGTGCCATTTTGCATCATTTTTTCATAAAGGCTGTCGATTTCCTCCTCGGTATCACACGTAAGATAGATTGAAAAAGACGGGGTGAACGTAAACTCATGATTAACATGGCTGTCGATACACATGAACTCCTGTCCTTTTAGCGAGAAAATAGCTTGTATCACTGTACCTTCTTTCCCGGGTCCATCAGGACCGTACCGAGTAATGCTTTTAATCTCTGAATCCTCAATGAGTGATGTGTAGTAATTCATAGCTTCTTCTGCAATACCGCCTTGAAACATTAAAAATGGTGTAACGTTTTTCATATTGAACTCCCCTTCTTCACATAGGATCAGATTGCAATCAATCTCAATTTATATTTCTTGCCCACTTCTTAAAGAAATATAAATGGATAATTGCCCCATACCCTGAAACCACTTTTGGAATACAAGGTAAACGCTAGTTTAAACTAATCTAATTGAATAAGCGAAAGAATAATTCAAAATTAACCGTTTCTGTCATTGATTTTTTTTCCAAAAAAGGTTACTTTATAGAAAGCTTAGCGATAAGCCAGTTCCTGACACGAAGGGAGATGTGTTTTAATGGCAACTACTTATATGGTGGTTTGGTCTTAGAACTGAATAGCTGGCATACGTGAAAAAGCGGGATTATGCCCGTTCTATTTGCTGTGCCGCCCAAAGTAACCTTTCGTGAAAATTGCTGTTTTGCAGGATACGATCAAGGTCGTATCTTTTTTGCGTCCTGATGCCGCGCGACAGCAGCTTCTTTAGAGGCTGCTTGTCCGTGGCATTTTTGCGTCCAAAAAAACAACATTAAAGGAGCTAACAAACAAATATGATGGATTTGAAAACGTATGGCTATGTAGAAATAGATGCAATTCCCGACGGATTATTGGCGGGCAGGGTAACGGAGCTTCGCCGCGAGCGCTTCACGGTCATGACTGAGCGCGGAGAAGTAACGGCAGTGCTCAAAGGCTTGTTCTATCACAGCGCGGAATCACGCGCAGACTTTCCGTGCGTTGGAGACTTTGTCTTGCTGCAGTACAACGAGAGTGGAGATTCTCTCATCGTTACGGTACTGCCCCGTCACTCAAAGTTCTCACGCGCGGATTTCTCAGGTCATGCCGCAGGCTATGTCAGAACCGTGCTGGAGCAAGTCGTTGCAACCAATTTTGACTATATTTTTATTCTCACTTCTCTGAATAGGGATTTCAATGTTACCCGCATCATGCGATATCTGACACAAGCAAGACAGAGCGGCGGCCAGCCGATCATCATTCTGACCAAAGCTGATCTCGTTGAAGATTATAATCTACCACTTGCTGAAGTCACACAGAGCATCCCTGATGTACCGGTTCACGCAATCTCCAGTCATACAAACCAAGGGCTTAAGGAACTCGATCTCTACTTAAGGCCTGGTAAAACAGTTGTCTTTCTCGGCATGTCCGGCGTCGGCAAATCCTCTCTGCTCAATGCCTTGATGGAACAGGCCGTAATGAAGGTTGAGTCAATTCGAGAGGAAGACAGCCGGGGGCGACATACCACAACGCACCGCCAGTTGTTCATGCTCCCCTCTGGTGCGATGGTCATTGATACGCCGGGTATGCGCGAGCTTGGACTATTCGATGCCGATGAAGGTATACGTGCAAGCTTTACCGATGTAGAGGAATGGTTCACTCAATGCCGATTCACAGATTGCCGTCATCAGGCCGAGCCAGGCTGTGCTGTTCTGGCCGCTCTGGATGACGGATTATTGCCACTGGAACGGTGGGAGTATTATATTGCCCAGCAGCATGAGAACAAATATGTTCAGGATAAAACGAATTACCTCATCGACAAGAGGGCCCGCAATAAATCGATCGCCATGTGGAGCAAGCAAACGAAAAAGAACGGAGGCTGGAAAAAATGAATATGAACTACGAATCGCTGATCTCTGCCTTAAGTCTAAAGTTCAAGACGACTATTCTTTCCGCTGAGTGCCAAACTGTTCCGTTGCAGGGCGGAACGGTAGGTAATGTGCACCTGGTAACAGGCAACGCGGAAACTGTGGATGGACAAAATCTGGGTTACCGTATCGTTCTGAAAATCCAGAAAAAATTTGAACGCTATGGCGATCCGGAATCTTGGCGTCGGGAATATGATCTGTACGCTTCTGACCTGGGGGCAACGTTCTCGGATGCTGTCCGCTGGCCAACGTGTTATCACTCCGAGATGAATACCGAAGAAGATGAATTCCAGCTGTGGCTGGAATATATTGACGGCTTGACCGGTCTTGAATTGACCAGCGACATGTATGAACAGGTCGCACTGGAATGGGGGCGCTATCAAGGCAAGCTATATGCGGAGCAGCCCGTAGTGCTTCAGAGTCTGACCAATCTGAGCCATGCAGATCTCATGAAGAACACGTATCTGCATTACCGTTCCTGGCCACTTGTCTACAATTATATCCGTTCGGAGGATTGCGAATTCCCGAAGCATGTGCGACAGATGCTTATCGATATCGATGAGCACGCGGATGAGATCCTTGCCCGCATCGAAAAATTACCCGTCGTGTTATGCCATCGGGACTTCTGGGTGAACAACCTGATCTACACAGACAAAACATTCGCAATCATCGACTGGGACATGAGCGGCTGGGGCTACCTCGGCGAGGATATCGCAAGCCTGATTGCGGATGAAGCCCATATCGATCACATGATCGAATATTATCAACGATGCATCCCCGCTTATTACAAAGGCTTTTCCGAATTTGCGGATGTCCCTCCTGTCGCCGAGCATTGCGTCTATGAGCTAATCCTGCTCATGTTCGGGTACAGATTCATAGAGTATTATCTTCATACAGAAGACGATGCCGAGAAGACGATGTATCTCCATACGCTCCAAAAAATCTATGAGATGAAGGCCAGCCCTGCGCTGAACTGATTCTAAAACAAGAACTCCGAAAACCCTTGAATATAGTGGGTTTTCGGAGTTCTTTCATACTCCCATTCAATTGTCGTCAGCAGCTTGTTATTTCATGAACTCACACCATCCGCACCCTCATATCGCTGCACCATGCTGTCGAAGTTCTTCCTGCAACAGCGATACAGGCAACACCACAGGAGCAAGATTCAGCTTCACTGCCAGAGCCGCTGCTGTTCCCGCTGCCTCTCCTGTTGCCATGCAGCTTGGGGTCAATCTGGTCGTCGCATGAGCCTCATGTGTTGTCGAGATACAGCGCCCGGCAGCCAGCAGATTGCTTCTATTCTGCGAGATGAGACAACGATACGGAATATCATATGCTCCATCACCTTGGATAAAAGCCGCCGTCACCCCTTGCCCGGAGGGATCATGAATATCAATAGGATAGCCGCTTCTGGCGATGACATCATCGAACTTCTGACCTGCAATAACATCTTCCTGAGTCAGCGCATAATGCCCTATGATACGTCTCGATTCACGGATACCGATCTGTGGCGCTACAGCCGAGATGGAGGAACGTTCGAATCCTGGAACATCATTCCGCAGGAACTCCGCGATCATCAACACTTGCTTCCGCCCCTCCGTTTCGGCGGCCGTCAGATCCACAGTCTCTGTCGCATCAAACCCTTGCACCCGAGTGCAATTAATCAGTACTTCATCTTCAGCCGGCCCGGTAAAAAATAATACCTGATCACGCTGAATCGGCACCGCCGCTCTCTTCCAGTGCGAGTAGAAGCCACTCACTCCCGTTAGTGGGATCGTGTCCAGCTCGGCATAAGGGGTCTTCTCATAGAAATCCTCTGGATGATCCTGCATATACTGCTTCACACGCCCAAGGTCCACGCCGCGCATCCGGAATTTCATCGTCATAGGCTGAGACTTGTTGTCCTCATCTCTCCCCTTCGCTATGGCAGCGCCAGCCAGATAAGCCACATCCGCATCACCACTCGCATCGATAAAAACAGCTGCCTGAATCTCCAACTCGCCCGATTTGCTCGTCACTCGCACAGCCTCTACCCGGTCTTCCACCACGACCACATCATCCACGAAGCTGTGTAACAAGAGCCGAACCCCCGCCTCCTGCAACATTTCTGTCGCAACTACTGGATAGACAGACGGATCATACGGTGTCAACGTATGCACAAAACCAACCGTGTCTCGCAGATGTCCGGGAGAGCCTCCGCAGGATTGCAACCGATCCACGATCTCCTGTGCAATCCCCCGAATGACTTGCTCCCCCTGCACGGTATGAAACGTCATCCATGGATAGACCATCGCGGCCGTGGACATCCCACCTACGAATCCATAGCGTTCCACTAGGACAACTCGCACCCCCTGCCTTCCTGCTGCAATCGCGGCTGCAATCCCGGCAGGTCCGCCCCCGACAATTACAACATCCGCCGTTTCTCTTTGCACACGCTTCTGTTCACTCAAGTCGTACCTCCTCCTTCCCAATCCTGGTTACTCCTTCAATCCCGTCATCGCCACACCCTCAATGAAACGCCGCTGTGCCAGGAAAAAGACGATCAATAGAGGAACCGTCGCCATCACGGTCGCACTCATCAAATACTGCCAGGCTGTACCCACTTCATCTGTAAATAAGGATAACCCTAACGGTAGTGTCATCAGCTCTCGTGAATTAATAAAAATCAACGGATCGAAGAATTCATTCCAGCTCGTCACAAATGTAAAAATCGTCAGGGTAGCCATACCCGGCTTGGCAAGGGGTAGCATAATCTGCGCATAGATTCGGAACCGGCTGCATCCATCAATCATCGCCGCTTCCTCCAGCTCGGTCGGCACGGTCATGAAGAACTGACGCATAACAAAGATGCCAAACACTCCGCCCGCACCAAAGATCGGCAGCAAAATCAGCGGAAGATGCGTATCGATCCACCCAAGTTGACGCATAAACAGAAACATCGGAATGGCGGTCACCTCATGCGGAATCATCATCGCGCTCAGCAAAATGAGAAAAACGACATTCCGTCCCTTAAATGGAATCTTGGCAAAGGCATACCCTGCGAGAGAGGCAAAAAACACCGTCCCAAGTACTACCAACGCAGAGATATACACACTATTCCCGTAAAAACGATGAAACGGAATCAATCGGAACACATCGATATAATTCTGAAATTGCAAGGTGTCCGGTAACCACTGCGGCGGATAGGTGAATATGCTCTGCGGCTCCTTGAAGGATGTCGAGATCATCCAGATCAACGGAACAATCATGATAAGCGATATCACCGTTAGCACCAAATAGGTGCCCATAGCTGCGCCGAACCCCTGCCTTGTCAATCTAGGCATCGCCTTCACCAAATACCCACCTCTTTCGGAGCTGCCATTGCAGCAGCGTCAGAATCAGTACGATCACGAACAACACATAGGCGAGGGAAGAAGCATAGCCGAACTGAAATAGCTTGAACGCTTTTTCCCAAATATAATAGACCAGAACCTTGGTGCTGTTGCTCGGGCCGCCTTGGGTCATAACATAGATCTGTCCGAATACTTTGAGCGAACCAATGACGGTCATCACTACGGTCAGAAATACAGTCGGTGTAATCATAGGCAGGGTGACATTGAAAAAAGAAGCTCTCCTGCCTGCGCCATCCAGCGTTGCCGCTTCGTATAAGGAACGAGGGACTTGCTGAAGTGCTGCAATGAACAGCACCATATTGAGCCCAACATTCTTCAGCACACTGGTCACGATGACCGCAGGCATCGCCAGATTGGGATCGTACAGCCAGGCCGGGCCCTTGATGCCGATCATCAGCAGCAGTTGGTTGATTAATCCCGACTCCGTCGCGTACATTAGCTTCCACACAATGGCCCACACGATTAATGACGTCATGACCGGTACAAAGATAGCCGTTCTAAATATGCCAATCCCTCGAATGCTCTTGGATAACAACAACGCGAGCAGCAGAGCCAGCACAATATTCAGCGGCACCAGACCTGCCGTAAAATAAACGGTATTGCCGAGCACTTCCCAGAACATAGCGTCCGTCATGATATTCCGATAATTATCCAGCCCGATGAATTGGTGATCTCCCAGCAGCGGCCAATCCGTCAGACTCATATAGAATGCAAGCCCCATCGGGAACAAGAGCAGCAAAGTAAAGCCCAGCACCATGGGCGAAATAAACAACCAGCCAGCAATCTGCGCCTCCCTGGCGAGCGGCCCTCCGCGTCTCCGTTTGCTGAGGCGGCTCACGACCCTTCCCTCCCAGTCAAACGATCAATCGCGTTACGGAAACCGCTTACTGCTCTGCGCAGCTCATCCTCCGTTTTGCCTGTAACAATCGCCCCGAGCATAATGGCTTGGATACCGCTATGATGCAACACGGGTACATCCTCCGGCACCAGGTTGCGCTGGGAAGGAACCAGTACCGGTACTCCGGCTTGCAGGACGAGCCGCCGATAGTGAAGAACATCCGCGAAGCTGAGCGGGGTGCCGTATTCTTTGCCGGGTACAATGGAGGCCTCCATTGCAGTAAAACCAAAATGCGCAGCCGCTGCCACGAGAGACACATCATACGCATCGTTAATCGCAAACGTAGATTCCAGTCCCAGATCACTCAGCATAAATGACGGCAGATGATGTGCATAGATCGAGTAAAAATCAAACCCCAGACCCGACAAACGCTCCACGTCCTCTCGCCTTGTCCCTTCGAGGCTACCGGATGGCACAACACCTAACGGTCCTCCGAACTCCGCGCGAATTGTACGAAACACCTCGACATATTCACCCAGCGAACCAAAATGATTGCCACTCGCACGGTGGCCCACATTATAGTGAACCTTCAGTGCATCCGCGCCTTCCTCTTGGGCCGCCCGAGCCAAGGCAAGACTATTCTCAGGCAGACTGATGACAAGCGACAACGGTTTCTGATGCAGCATAGCCTGCAATTGCCCTGTCTTCTGTACGTTCCACATGTCCTGTACTTGAGCTATCTCCTTTTGTTCCTTCATTTCTTCCATGCCTCTCATCACTCCTTCGTTTCCCTCACTCCTGCCCGATCAGCTTCAATCCCCTGTTTCTTCAGGGCTGCAAGACGCTCTGCACTTCAGTCTGCATCTGTTTCAGATTATCCTCGGGAGCGACCGTACGAGCGAATAATCGGTCAAACCCTTGCAGCACTGCATTATCAATATCCTGCCAGCGGATATGTCCCGGAATTAGGCGTGCTTTGGGCATTTCATCAATGACAGCCTGCACGATATGCTCTTTGCTCGGATTGTTCGGCTGCTGGATGAAGGCATCGGAGTTCAGAACCGACGTACGAGCGGGCACAAAATACGTAGCGGTTGCCTGCGTCCCCTGTTCACTCGCAAAATATTTCAGCAGTTTCTTCGTTTCCTCCGGATGTTTGCTGTCGTTAAACATGGCATAACCCGCCTGTCCCAGCATCGGTACGCTGCCCTGTGAACCAGAAGGCATAGGCGCAATACTCCATTCAAATTCCTTGATCTCCCTTGCTTTGGACACATAGCTGTAGTTATCGAAGAACATGCCCACATTGCCTGCATCAAAGCTCACCTGCTCGCCCGCTTTCGGGTGGGATTCGTCCGTAAACATCATGCGCTCCAGCATCGCAAAGGTCTGTACACCGTACTCATCATTCCAGGTAAACGCTGTCATATCTTCATTGAATGGCCCGCTTCCATTCGACCAAGAGTAAGAAGAGAGCACCGCCCAAGTCTTCCAATCTCGAAAAAAGTTAGCCCCATACGTGCGACTCGCCGCATCCTTGCTGGTTATCGCTTTGGCAGAGGCCTCGAACTGCTCCCACGTCCATTCTCCTTTGGAAGCCAGCGTATTGGGATCGGTCAGCCCGGCCTTGTCAAAGAGCGTTTTATTATAAAACATCACCACCGGCGGTGTGGAAAACGGCAAGCCTAACAGTTGATCTCCCTCACGGAAGAGATCCAGCGTGCTGGGAATATAATCGTCCAGCTTAAACTCGGCATCATCCTTGAACGCCGACACGTCGGCCAGGATGTGATTGGACTTGAACTGGGGTATCATGCGTTCCGATACCCAGGCCAGATCCGGCAGCGAACCTCCGGCGGCAAGCACCGATATTTTCTGCTGATAATCAGCAAATGGTACAGATTCCATCGTCACCTTGATGCCGGGGTTCTCTTTGGTAAAGCCATCGATCAGCTTGTTGTACACATCAATATGTGCTTGATTGCCCCACATCATGAACTTCAACTCTACCTTGTCGTTCTCTCCGCCGGATGCGTTAGAATCCCCACCCTTGCTGGTGCTTGTGCACCCGATCAGAGCGGCGATCATAAGGATGAGAATCAGCGTCAGTCCTGCTTTTTTCATGGAAATCCCCCTTGTGGACGTTATGGTATTCCTGTGCCACCCCAGTATATCGAAAGCCCTGCTTGCTTCTAAATCACGTGAGTTGCAGAAATGGTATGGTTTTTTAAGGAGTTTCGTGGCTCCGTATCCCTACTGTCCACTCTGCTTGCTGTATCCTTCACGATATTCTCCTGCCGTTTGCCCTGTCTGCTGCTTAAAAACCAGCATGAAATGTTTTGGACTCTGGTATCCAGATAACCGGGCGACGTCATAGATTTTGAGACCCGTGTTCACCAGCAGCCATTTGGCCCGTTCGATCCGTGCCTCTGCGATATATTCCGAGTAGTTGGTTCCTGTCTCGGTTTTGAACAATTGGCTCAGATACGTTGGATTCAGGTTGACCAGTGAAGCAACCGTCTGGAGCCGAAGATCACCATCAGGATGCTGATGGATGTGCTCCTTGACGCTGCGAATAATTTTGCGGGTATCCCCCATATCCTGCTCTTCTATGCCAGAACGTTCTGTAGTAGAAAACGTAGTGAGGCCGTATCTTCGATCCAGCAGTAATTGCATTTTTTGCAAACATTTCACCAGTTCATGACGCTCAATCGGCTTTAACAGATAACTCAGCACTCCGTGCTCCATCGCCTTGCGTGCATATTCAAACTCCCCATACCCGCTAATAATGAGCATCAGCAAGTCCGGGTACATCTCTCTCGCCAGCCCAACCAGCGACAGTCCGTCCATCTCTCGCATACGAATATCCGTAATCAAGACATCGGGCACTTCACAGCGCAGCACCTCCAGCGCCTCGGCTCCGCTAGCGGCTTCACCTACCACCTGAAACTGGGGCGTGGCCTGTACAATCAGCTCCCGTAACCCTTGGCGAATAACCGTCTCGTCCTCTACAAGCAGCACTTTATACATGGGTTTCATTCCCCTCTCGGATGAAGATGAATAGATAAAGTTACAGCCAGTCCTTGTCCTGGGCTGCCATCAACGCTCAGTCCGCTGTCTTTTCCATATATCAAACGAAGCCTTTGAGCAATATTGTGCAGCCCCAGACTATCTCCGGCTTGACGGTGCAGAATAGGATTATTCGATTGGAGGCAATCCACGTTTTGTCCAGAGACAGAAGCATTTAATCGATCCAGCTCTTCCTGATCCATCCCCTTGCCGTTATCTCGTACACTGATGATCAGTTCCTGCTCGAACAGAACCGCAGACACCCAGATCGTGCCGCTTGCTTTACTACCTGCTTGCTGTCCTTCGATCCCGTGGCATATCGCATTTTCCACTAGTGGCTGTAACATCAACTTGGGAATGAGATAGTCGTTAACCTCTTCCTCGATATCATAAATAATGTCCAGTTCACCGTTGTAACGCACCTGTTGAATGCGCACATAGGAATCGACGAACGCCAGCTCTTCCCGTAGCGTCACCATGCGATCAGCCTTACCCACTGTGTATCGCAGCAGCTTGCCAAGCGCCGTAACCATGGCAGATACTTCGGCATGCCTCTGGCGAACAGCCATCATGTTAATCGACTCTAATGTGTTGTATATAAAATGAGGATTGATCTGGCTCTGTAGCGCCGACAGTTCAGCCTCTCGTTCCTGAATTTCAAGTAAATACACCTCATGGAATAGGCGGTGAATCTCCTCCATCATGCGGTTAAACCCTCGGCTAATTTGCCCTAGTTCATCATCACTGTACTGAGTAACCCGCTGGCTAAAATCGCCCTGTTCCACCCGGATCATATGATGTTTCAAGCGAATGAGCGGACGAGTTACCCTGTAAGATACCAAGACGGCGAGAGTCACTACGGCTGCCATACACAGCAATGCTAGCCCAATAGTGAAGGTGAGCATCTCTCCCGATTCCTTTTGAATGACCGTAATGGGTGTCAGACTGATCACCGACAACCCGGAATATCCCGAAAGACTTCGTACATGGAGGTAGGGCTGTCCTTCCAGTTCTACCTTTTGGTTCTCTTCATAATCCCAGAGCTTCCCGTGGGATAACAAAGGAGCGTAAGCAGATAACCCTTCCGTGGAAACTCGTTCAAAAATAAGACGTTGCTGGCTGTCCACAATCATCAGACTTGCCTTCTGCTCAAAATTCAGGTTGGACAGCAACTGTCCAAAGGCCTCCGGCCGGATATCAATCAAGATGTAACCCAGCCGCTGAAGCGTACCCGGATCACGCAGCTCTCTGGTTACGGTAATGTATTCCCCTTCCTGTTCATCCACGTAATAGCCAGGAACATGGGGAGGAAGCAAGCGCCACATCCCTTCCGTACCTCTCAGCTCGGCAAACCATGGCTCTTGGCTCCCGTCCCAGACGGGTTTCACTGCTAGCGAGTCCAGATTGGAGAACAGGATGCCACTATTGCTGATCAGATGAATCCCTCGAATCTCCGGCCGGTCATAGGCTTGGGCAGACGTATACAGCTTCATTTTCAGATAATCATCCGACTTCGCCCACGTCCCGGAACCCATCGTCCCATCGTACTCGCGCAGGATACCCAGCACCATCTGGTCATAGAGTGGCAAGAGCGACAGACGCTCGAAGTCTTTCAGCATCCAGTTCAGATTGGTATTGATCTGCCGCACCATATCAATGGTGAACTGCTCCGTCTTATGATCCAGCGTCCGTGAGAAATGGGCGTATCCCATCACTCCCTGCAAGCTGAGCGGCAACAGCGTCAGTGCCAGGAAGAGCAGCAGTAGCTTGGAGCGCAGATTCAACCTTTTTCGAATTGAATGGAAACCAATGAAATCTCGGATCGATCGCCAATCACGCGTAGAATGGAACTCATACCTAGAACCAATAGAACAAAACCTCCAGATGTAGTCCCGCACCCTTTTTATCATTCACCTGTGTCCCTCCTTCGTTAAAATCATTGTATTTGACCTCGCGATAACTCCATGAAATCCAACGTTCAATTGAGGTCATCATATCCAGTGTAGAGTCGCGCTCGCTATACTGTAAGCTATGGATTTGGTATGAAATTTTAGGACAAAGATGGATGAATGGGTAGTTCTGGGGAGAGATTGAGGGGAGTTTGGCATAGCGTTCGGGAGAACATCAAAAAGCCGACCACATAGTAGTGGCCGACTTCCTTTTTTACATTTTATTAGTACAACCTAAATTAGGGAGGTTTATGGGGATCGTTGTTTCTAATAGACTCTATGATTCTCCTAATCTTCTAAAAAGGAATTGTCGCATCAAAAAACCGACTGCATTAAGCAATCGGCTGTCTATTCATAATATGTTTTTTATATTGGAATCGATAATATTCATTGATTAATTCGTCCAAGATCATGGACTGCTCGAGGACTTTGTCGTCCTGCATGCCATGATTTTCCGCCAACTGACGTAACTTCTGCCTATCCCGCTCAATTCGATCTTTGATCTGCATCGGTTCACCCATAGCATGCACCCCCTCTTTTTATATCATTTTAGGATACATTGCCAAAAAATTCATAATTTATTCCTTTGCAAAATCAAAATGATTGTTTACATAAGTGTAGTTTCATAAGTTTAGCATTTTGGAAATTGTTCAATATTCACAATCTCCTACAACATATGGATGAGCGATCTTTTAGTAAAGCTATATATCGTGCTCCATCCATATCTCACTGAAAATCACAAACTATGATTTAGAGACACCAAATTAGGAATCACTCCATCGCCCATTTTAATAAACGTCTCATATGACCCACTAAAGGTTATTTTAGCTTGATGAATGAAACCCATTGGTGTCGAATGCAATCGCTAGTCATATCAATCAGACAATTGAAACGGTATTGACATTGATGATCAGTTTTGCGGGGTTCATTGTAACCTTGATTGGACTGATTGTAACTATTGTCATTGCCTTAAATAATCAAAACAAAAAGAAATAGACCGCCCTAACTAAGGTAAGGTCTATTTCAGTTACCTATGCACAGCCACCGCCCTTAGAAGCGGCTGTTGTAAAGAGTAGGGATGTTTGCGCATCCTTGCTCTTTTTTATTATATCCAGTTTAGCACAGTTTGTTGCATAAGTTAACTCTTTACTGGTAATTATTGTCGCCCAGTTTTGAGTAGAAGGGAAATAGTATAAGTATGTAGTGCGCACAAAGGTTTGCTAAATCTTTAATTGTATCCAAATGGCATGGAGTTCACATATAACTCCTTTCTCTTGAATCATTTTCAAATATATGTTAATTTAACTACATAGAAATACATAGTAGGTGGTGTTTCAGTTGAAAAATGAAATGATTAAGGGATATATCGACGGTATTGTGCTGTCTATTTTGAACCAACGAGATACCTATGGTTATGAAATAACTCAACATATTAATCAAGTAACCGGTGGGGCATTTCTGCTTAAAGAAGGCACTCTGTATCCCGCATTAAAGAGAATGGAGGCTAATTCTTACATTGAAGGCTATTGGGGTGAACAAGAAGGCGGCCCTAGACGGAAATACTACAGGATTACAGAGGAAGGCCAACTTCAACTTGAAGCGATCAAAACCTCATGGGAACAAAATACACATATCATTAATATTTTCTTAGGAGGAACGGCGCATGGACATTCAATCCTATTTAGACCAAGTGTTTAAGAGATCATTATTATCTAGAAGAGAGCGCAAGGACTTGGCAGAAGAGATGGCTGCTCATTTACATTCCTCCAAGGAACATTATATGAATGAAGGATGCACCGACGAGCAAGCAGCCACAAAAGCTATAGCGTCATTTGGCGATCCGATCAGCATACGAACTCAATTAACTCAAGAAACTTATGGTCTGTCGAGCAAATTGATCCTGCAGTTTATTATCATAAGCTCAATTCTGTATATGAGCTCTTTGTTTACAGGATTAGTTCTCTATCATTACGATGTTCATAACAAATGGATCGAACTTTTCCCAGTTGCCTTCATTACTCTATGTGCCATGAGTAGTGCTTTACTGCTGACACGCAAAAACACTGATCGTTGGTGTCTAATATCAGTTCCCATTTTATTTGGATTAGGATACTTGCAGGCATATCTGGGTCTTTTCAAAAATATGTTTGGCGGCATCGATTCATTTACGCTTTTTGAGAATTTATTTTTCAGTGGTGCTTATGACTTTTCAGGGCGTAATAGCTTCATGCTTATTGGTGGCCTGATCCTAGCCGTTCAAACACTCATTTTGTTTGTTATCAGCAAAAATATCTATATCTCTTTGATGCCCTTCGCCTTCTCTATTTTGTATACCGTTTCTCATATGGTCATTTTTGGATCATATTATCTGTTCTTTGGGGATCATTTTAATTCATCCGTCACCAATGGATACAACGTTTTTGCCACAGGTAACATTCAACGTCTATCCGATATCGGTGTGAAATTAGGTATGTGTCTTGTACTGTTTCTCACTTTAAGTTCAGTGAAAAAGCTGATCTTTAAATCTAAGCTTCAGGCTGGATGAGCTGGAATGACAAATTAACTGACTTTTCTAAAGAAAATGAAAATAACCCTTTTCTAGTCCTTTTGCAGAAGTGATCTGATTCAGTTATTTCATAGACATTGCTCTGTTATCCTTAAGAATAGCACTTAATGTACCAACATTAATTCCTGTAATATCGGAAAAATGCTACAACTTGAGATTTTGTTCTCTCATATATCTCTTAATATGTGCTCTTATTGTAGGTACCAATTCCATTATCAGACCTCCATCATCTAAATCACGTATAATTCAATAACATATAATAAATGTATTTCTAATCCTGATTTCACATTGGTCAATCTATGAATATACAAAAAAGGCTTACTTCCGCATTCGGAAATAAACCGATAAAGTATTCGAAACAATCCATTATTATAACTTACAATGCTCCA
Organism: Paenibacillus sp. JJ-100; assembly: GCF_948329825.1. Taxonomy (GTDB): domain Bacteria; phylum Bacillota; class Bacilli; order Paenibacillales; family Paenibacillaceae; genus Paenibacillus. The sequence continues at coordinate 45,700 of NZ_CAOJCM010000006.1, read as the reverse complement.
GCACCATGTCCTAATGGTTTATATATCTGATTTTGCACATCAAACTGATTTACAGGGAAATTGACAATAATTACAGCACTAAACAAGAGTATAGCCACGATTTTTTTTAATTTCATAATACCTGGAAACCTCCTCCATTAGATTGCAATAGTTATTTACCATTTCTTTAGATGCAAATGATCTGTACCTCTCAAAGAGAGCAACACATTGTATAATGTCATCAGAATTATTAATTCTAATAGCTGAACTCAAACAAGTGACAAGCTTTTGCATTCCTTCTGTGTATCGCTCTCTGTTAAAAAGATACATTGCCAGTTCAAATAATAGTTTAGAGCATTGATCATTCTTTATTTGCTCGTTGTACCCTTCTGTTAAGGTTTTATCACTCAATATTGAATTAATGGAATTATCAAATTTCAATAAAATATGATCTATATCCATTTCGAAATGATTTGCTGCTTCAATAATCTTAACAAGAGCAGTGAGAGTTTCTCCTTCATTTTGCTCAACCCAAGCCAAATACACCGGGAGAACCTCTTTCTTCCCCATCATCAAGTTATATAAGTAGGTATTGGCCTCAGTCCATCTATTAAACATATCGATATATACTTTATCTTCGTCGCTAGAATTTAACACACTAGCTAATTCAGCATTTTTCCTTGTATATAACAGCGCTTCAGTATACTCACCTTTCCACTCGCATGCAGTGGCTTTAAGCAAGTTTGAATATGCCTGGTATACAAATAAAGGGTAGGCTGTTACCCTATTCTCTTTGCTTATTTTTTTCTTTGTATAGGATTGGATAATTTCCGCTTTCCGTCCCAGATCATCAGCAAGCGAAAATGACTTGTCCCAATACCTTAAAGCCAGATACGTATTCGCTAAATCTTTAATCGCATCCAGCTGCCTCTCCTCATCCAGCCGATTAATATACGGCTCAAAGTGCACGGCTGCCCGGAGATTATCATGCTGATTCTGACCTAGCGATAGAGTGAATATCCGATACTGGCACAAGGCCAGGCGCTCGGAATGCTGGTATTTCTCGCACTCTGCTACGCATTCATATAACATGCGGGCTGCTTGTTGCTGACCACGTTCCAGCATACCTTCGGCCATCTCGAATAGTTCCGAGATATAGGAGCGATCGTCCGTCACCTGCTGAATCACGCGCTGGATGCAGTCGAGCTTGTCCAATTCTGCACAGCGTTGCAGGAATGGCTCAAGCCTTCGCCAGTGGGGAGCCGATTCCACGAAGCATTCTGCACCATATGTTTCGTAGAAGTGGCCCTCTTCCAGATTCATGCCCCTTGTGATCAGATCAAGCTGTGCCATGGCAATGGGCCGAGTTCCCTTAATGATTGCGCTGAGCGTCCCAGCGTTCACGCCCGATATATCTGCAAAGTACTGAAGGGTAAATCCCTGTTTCCTGATGTAATCCTCAATCGTTGAGCGGATCGTAGTTGTAGGTTCCATGTATCCACCTCCACAATTAAAATCCAGAAATTTGAATTTATATGATTACACCAATTTTAATCCTAAATTTTACAGTGGTCAATAACAATCGTGGCAATAAGTTTACATTTTTATGCAAAACGGACATAAACTTTTATATAGGCAAGGAGTATGTTCAATGAAATTTGCCTTGTTTAGTCTCATCATGAATCTGCCCAATGGCGTCCCAAGGGAAGTTTTATCTCAATCACCATCACCATACACAGAACATTCATCTAAAAATTCCCTTATACAAAGTAAGGACAGAGGCCATCCATAGGATTGCTTCTGCCCTTCTCGTTATGTTCATACCCCGCATCGACAAGTCGTTCTGTTCTATTCAGCACTGCTCTGCTCTGTTCCAGTCAGCCGCGACAACCTGAATGCTGTACCCTAGCTGTACCTTTTTGAAGCGTATCCCCAGACCTGCCTTATTTCATCACACTGAACTTCTTGGTCGTCGCACGAACGGACTCGTCTTCTCCCCATACAATGACACCTACGACTTTGGTCTCTTCCAATGGCATCGATGCAATCTCATTTGCATATTGTTCAAAAGCATTATTCAAGGACTGTCCTGTCTGTGTAAAAACAAGATGTTTCAATCCGCCCTGATTCTCAGTACAGGATTTGGCTAGATTGATCAGTTGATTCTCCCCTGCCTTCAGAATAACGGTGCTGTATCGGATACCTGCATGCTGGACCCCACTCTGATCCCGTACAGGCTGATCCGAATACAACTCCGGTTCGTTTAGAGCAGCTTGTCCCATGAGCAATGCTGCCACATTGGCTGCGGCTCCTTGCTCCAGATTTTTATCCAGTATAATTGCAATTCTCTTCATACGAGTGCATTCACCCTCTGTGGTTTTTTCGTAAAACATACCCATGGCATTTGAATTCCTTCACGCAGTACTTCATACGTGACCAGTCCATAATGTTCCGCACAGAGCTGGTTCGTCAATGCAATGGAGGTCTCTGTGTTCAGCATAACCTGCCTGCAGGCCTCTGGGTTAGAAGATACCGTGTGGTTCTCTCTATAGGCAATATTGAGTTCAGATAACAAGTATGTAGTTGCCGGATGATGAAAAATCGTATCAATCTGCTCTGGACATGCGGCGTGGAAGCCGGACAGCACCAGTGCAGGGATCTTCTCTACAAAACTTTCAGACACGACCAGATCTGAATCCATTATGAAGCTATTCAGCTTGGGATACGCTCCAGGCACCAGCAGACAGGAAATCTCACCGGATTTCAGGTCTTCTGCAGCCGCTTCGAATTCGGGGTATGGCTTAATCATATCAGAATTATCCATTTTTCTTGCAATGTGCATGCTGCAAGTCAAGAATCCTTCATCGTCACCCAATGTGCCCAGTATGGCATATTTCTCTTTTTTTATATCCACTTTTATCCATTACCTCCCATTTATTTTCCAATTTGGTACGATACTATACCAAAAAAATCCTGCTGTCAATTAACACTTCAACGCAACAAAAATATGTATAGTTGTTCATAGAATTTTTACAAAAAATGTATTGAAAACGGAAAAGAATGAGCTATAATGTTGTGAAAACCATTCATTATTTCAAATTTTATCCAGGAGGACCTATGAAAACAATCGTATACATATCTGATTTCAGGCTTCCCTTTGGTTTAAACTTCGTAAAACCCTTAACCAAGTATACTGACTGCCGAAAGATTCTGATTATTGAACGTCATCAATTACATCATCCCGAACGGCTTGAAGCGTATTTTGATGAAATACGATACGTTGATCATCTCGAATCTGTGGATGCCATCCGGGCACACATCCAGCAAATACTGCAATCTTACTCCATCATGGCTTTGCTAACTCCGGGTGAGAATGCCATTGAGATCGGGGGACAACTCCGTTCGGAGTTCGGCATTCCGGGTATGCAACGCAATCAAGCCGAGGCGGTTCGGAACAAGTGGATTATGAAACAAATGTTGCATCAGCGCGGAATTCGTACATCTAGAACGGCCATTGCACTCCAGCAACAGGACTATCTTCGCTTCTCCGCTACGTATGGGTTCCCCATCATTGTGAAGCCGCTCAGCGGTTACGGCAGCATCAATACGTTCAAGCTGTCTAGCATGGAGGAACTCCTCCATTATCTGCAACATACAAGACAAGAACAGCAACGAGATTTGCTGGAAGAATTCATTCATGGCACAGAGTTCCACTGTGACTCCATTGTGTGCAAGGGAGAAGTGGTCTTTGCTTCCGTGTCCCAGTATCTCTACAACTGTTTGGATATCGCAACACAGCAGAAGCCTCCAGCTAGCATTACTTTCCCCAAAGGAACAGAAGCGGATTTTATCCAGCGTATCCAGGACATGAACAGACAAGTCATTGCTGCGCTTGGCATCAATCAATCGGTGACCCATGCGGAGCTGTTCTTCACGCCAGAAGGAGAAGTCGTGTTTGGAGAGATTGGAGCCAGAATCGGGGGTTCTCATGTGATGCCGCCTTGCATTAAAAACACGCATGGTGTGGACTTTTTTGAAGCAGTTACAGATCTGGAACTCGGTACATATACCTTCATGCAGCAGGAGACCCATAACAAATTCACGGGGATGGTCTGTTTCCCTTCCCGCGCCGGAGTGATTCAGCACATCTCGGGGAGAGAAGATTATAAGGATGTTCCAGGCATCATTGAATTTAACGTCTCCTATGAAGTAGGGCAGCAGGCAGGAGATGTAAACGACACGATGACCCGCTCAGGGTTCGCCATTGTGGAAGGCGATTCGTTCGAGGAATTACGCCAGACGTTGCTGGATATGTATGATCGTTTCGTCATTGAGGTAGCGGTTCCCGAAAACGTATAAGATCGCGAATAAGTAGCAGAGACCGACCTTAACTTCATGTTTTTTCACTGGAATTGTGTTTTTCTTGGGGAGGAATGAAACGATTGTCTTTATTCAAAACATACGCGGGACTCAGCCGTGATATCTATTATCTCTGCTTGGCAAGAACCATTAACAGCACGGGGGATTTTATTTTCTCCCTGATCACCTTGGTGCTTACGCTACAGATGGGCATGAGTGTAGTCAGTGCGGGTATTTTTGTGTCCATGGCAGCTCTGATTAGCGGCCCCGGTGTACTACTTGGCGGTTATTTAAGTGATCTGATTGGCAAAAAAACGATTATTGTCTCCGGCCAGGTGTTGTCTGCCCTTATGATTATGAGCTGCTCTTTCTGGTCAGGCACGATGACTATCGGTTACCTTCTGATTGCGGTCATGTTCTTCATCAGTATTACACGCCCGGCGTATAACGCCTTAATTATTCAACTGTGCCCGGATGAGAAGGAGCGGAAATCGGCCTTTTCCCTGATGTATCTTGGAGCCAATCTCGGTATAGCGCTTGGGCCATTGATTGCCGGATTTTTTATCAAAGATTACGTGCATATCGTCTTTCTGAGCATTGGTACAGTATTTCTGATCTCTACCTTTATCATTTGGAAAAAGGTTTATGTTAATGTGAGCGACCAAGCAACGAAGACTAAGACTGGGGAACAGGGACATCACACACAGCAACCGCAGGGGGAACAACAGCCACATGGGATGCAACAATACCAAGAACACCAGCAGCCGCGAAAGCAAAAACATAAACCGGGTAGCTACCCGTCCAGGCAGCAACAAGGATCACAATCTCTGCCTTCGCCGCTGTTCCCTATGTTGCTGAAGAATCCGCTCGTTATTTTTTTCATCGTGGTATCATTCCTTAACTATTTTATTTACATGCAGTACTCGTTCAGCCTGCCCCTGCAGATGAATCAGACGTTCGGTGAACATGGAGCAGCTTACTATGGCTCTGTCATGACCATTAATGCAATCAGTGTCATCCTTCTGACCACACTGGTGCTGTCCGCTACCCGTAACTTCACGGCTCTAAACTCGATCGCGGCAGGCGCTCTCTTTTATGGCATCGGATTTGGTTCGCTATACCTGCTCGGGGATTGGCCTCAATTTGCTATCGTTGTGGTATCCACGGTGCTCTGGACGATTGGAGAGATTCTGGTGCAGACCAATATCAATCTGTATATTGCATCCCGCGTGCCCGACACGCATCAGGGGAGATTTAACGGCTTGCTGTTGTTTGTAGGTTGTCTAGGGTATACTCTTAGTCCTTATTTGACGGGCCTGTTCATTCGAAGCGTAGACATGAAGAGTGTATGGATCATTATTCTGGGTATCAGTCTGTTCTATGCACTATGTATGGTTCTTCTTTGGTATATTGAAAAAAAGGCCACAAATAACCACCGTAGAATCGAATCACCTGATTACTCGAAAAGTGTCTAAACCTTAGTCTCAGTATATAAGAGCTTCCGCTTAAGCTTATGCTAAAAACGAAAACGAACAATACCAAAAAGGGACAATACTGAATTAGGTCTGCACGAAGAGCCTCCAAAAAAGTTCTTTGGGGATGTCACTTCGCTCATTGGACCAAATCTTCAGGATTGTCCCTTTTAGTTCATCTACTTCTACTTGCCTTACTTTGCTCTTGCACTTAACATGCCTTTACTGTGCCTTTGCTTTACCTGCTACGTTTGTTCTGCTATGCCATTCCGCTTGACACTTCGTCTTACATATCGTCTTACACTTTGTCTTACATGAATCCAGCTTTTCGGATGCTCCGCTGAAAGGGTTTATTTACGCAATCTACGAGCACTTAATGCATGATAATCATTTTTCAAAAAGGTGCTACGCGTGTTCTTCATCATCTCGATCCGCTGCTCTGCAAGCCGATCCGCTGCGACATAAGTTGCGATGCCTTCGGAACGGGAGCTTTCGAATATTTTCTCCAGCGTGGTGTAAATCTCTCCGATCTTCGCCCATGCTCGCTCCGCATGATATCCGTTCAGCTCATCGGCAATGTTAATCACGCCGCCAGCATTAATGACATAATCCGGTGCGTACACAATTCCCCTCTGATACAACTCATCCCCGTGGCGAGGTTCTAGCAGCTGATTGTTTGCACAACCTGCGACAACTTTGGCTTTTAGTGTCTTGAGCGTATCATCGTTAATCGTACCGCCGAGCGCACATGGCGCATAGATATCGCATTCCACGCTTGTAATGTCTGCCGGATCAACCGCCTTGGCTCCAAAGCGCTCTACCGCCAGCTTCACGGCATCCTTATGAATATCCGTTACAATAAGCTGCGCGCCTTCTTCGTACAGATATTTGCACAGGTTCATGGCTACGTTTCCTACACCTTGGACAGCAATTGTTTTGCCCTCCAGCATATCGGTGCCGAAAGCTTCCTTCGCAGCAGCCTTGATTCCTCTGTACACACCCCAAGCTGTTGCAGGAGAAGGATTACCGGATGAGCCATAGCTTGCGGAGATCCCTGTGACATAATCTGTCTCCTGATAGATCAGATCCATGTCCTCTTCCGTCGTTCCCACATCCTCGGCGGTAATATAACGGCCATTCAGACCTTCAATGTAGCGGCCGAAGGCACGAAACATCGCTTCATTTTTGTCCTTACGTGGATCCCCGATGATTACCGTTTTGCCCCCGCCCAGATTGAGACCGGATACTGCGTTTTTATATGTCATGCCCCGAGCCAGCCGCAGTGCATCTTCAATGGCCGCTTCCTCTGAAGCATATGTCCACATCCGTGTACCACCAAGCGCAGGCCCAAGTGTGGTATCGTGTATAGCGATGATCGCCTTCAAACCTGAATTCCGATCCTGACACAGAACCAGTTCCTCATAATCATGCTGCTCCATTGCATCAAACCAACTCATGTGCTAACCGTCTCCTCTAACCATTTTTGCGATAAACGCATCATTCTTTATCTACCTTATGAAACTAATGATATGATCTATCTACTATTCTACCCATATCCAACCAGTTTGTGCAAAATCACATCAACCTGTTCACTAATAAAAAAAGATTCCACCTGTCACGGGTGACAGGTCAGAACCTCCATCAACTCATCACTAATGCTTGGTCAGGTTAGTATACTCCATCTCGCTCTAGACCAGCGTTTCGACCACATTGATCGGGTGTAACGCTCCATCCACGGCAAAAGAAGCCTGTCCCGTCTCTTCTGAGACCACCAGCACGACCGCATCGGTCTGCTCGCTTAGTCCAATTGCCGCCCGATGACGTGTGCCCAGTTTTTTCTCATGGGTCTGAACCTGCGATAACGGTAACACATTGCCAGCAGATACAATCTGATTTCCGCGAATCAGCACGGCCCCGTCATGCAATGGTGCACCAGGAATGAAGAGCGATTCGAGCAGCGCGTGAGTTACCTTGGCATCTACCGCTACACCGGAATGAATCACTGACTCCAGCGGAACCTCTCGTTCAATCACAATCAAGGCTCCGTACCTGCGATCGGATAGGTGCTGCACGCTGGTTGTCAGTTCTGCAAACTTCTCGGTGAATGGTGACAGGTAGCAGTCAAGATAAAACGAAGAAGCAAGCACTTCAATATGCTTGATCTCGGCACGAATCTCTGCAAACTGCCCGAGCAAGCAGACACTGTCATGGTCAAAACGTGATAACGTCAGATTCATTCGTTCGGCTACACGGTGCAGGTCTGCCTTTAACTTTTGCTTCATCAGGGAACTGTCACAGTCCGCTTGTCTGATATGCTGATTCATCTTGTGCCGCCTCTCTCTCTGTTACTCGTCTGCTCTTGAACTGGTCAGTCTCTAGGGTCGAATTTCATGATTACCCATATCCTGTCCGCAGGAGAGAAGCCTTATGCAGAGATCTTCCGTGAAGCTATTGAACCGATGAGATTAAAGGTCACCGTTATTAAAATTCTCTAGAAACCATTTATTAGTTGCATCGTACGTACTATGATACATAACAGGGTAAATAAGGAAATTCTTCAAGGAGGATGTTGTTTTTGAAAAAGGGTACAAAGTGGGTATTGTGGATCTTAGGAACGTTGTTGGCTGCAATCTTTATTAACTTTTACATGAATCAATTCAGTTTCGCTTATGCTCTAATCACCGTGCTTCTATTTGTCTTTATGGGGTGGGGATTCATAGCCAAGTTAAAGAATGACGTTCGTCAATATGAGGATCATTATAGAAGAGAGTCACAATCGTACTTAGACGATATCGAAAAATATACACGCTAGCTCAAGCAAGTGATTAAGGCTGTTCAGAATAAATCAACCGGGGCAAGCAATCTACTATAACATGGAGTAAGCATCCAAAAGGGCTATAACCGATCACAACGGTTATAGCCCTTTACGTATTGATCATACGCACAAGAAAGAGGATGCAGCTAGACTAGTTAAATCCGGACCATTTTTTCACTCCAAGCACATCTCATCCTTTACTGTGCCTTGCCGTATGAACCTGCTTTGAACGTTGTTGGATCGTACCACTTGTATCCTGCGGCTGGAGCAGCCCAAGGCTCAAGTTGCGGCTCCGTGGAACTCGCCGGTGTCTCCATCGGCAGCAAGCTGGTCACGGTATCCAGAGTCAGACCTGGCACTTGGGACAGGCTGGTGTAGCTTTCTTTGACGGCCAGCCATTTCACTGTATTCACCAGGAAGGTCGCATCGTTCACCTCTTTGAATCCGTCATAGGTCTTTTTAGTTGCTCCATTCTCTTCACGCAGATACTTCGGCGTTGCATCTTCAACCGGAGAGGAATCCCCGATGAATGCCGCTTTCCCAGCACCTACCTTGGCAATCGCAGCGTATGCTCCTTCCGCTCGTCCACCACCACTGTATACGCCCTGATCTACAGCGTTATTCCACTTGGACACACCCGTTGGAACATACACCAATCCTTTGGCTTTGTTCGGGTCCATAATCGCAATCGTTGATCCGGCATGCATCGCTACAGCTTGTACACCTGTCGTAATCCCAAACGATTGTGACGGTGCTACGATATCTGTGGCGTTCACATCACCCAGCGCGTTATAACGGAACCGCACACCGAAGTTTGTTCCAAGCCAGTCTGAACTAATTACTCCCTGCATGGCCGGGGATTCGGCTTCAGCAGAAGACATGCCTTTGGCCGGATTCAGGAACGCACCGCGGCGATAGCCGTTGAACACTTCAGAGGAATCCCAACGGTTTTTGTTGCGGTCCGCATTATAATGATCCGAGATGAAGAATACACTTCCGCCATTCTGTACGTATTGTAGGAGCGCAGCCTGCTCCGTGGCCTTGAATGGCACGTTGGCTTCGCCAATGACAAACACGTCATAGTCTTTCAATTTGTTATAGGTGTACGCTTGCTCACCAAATGTATAGGGGATGCTGCGTTCCAGCTGATCCACGGTAAAGCCTGCGTTACGCAACCCATTCGCAAAATCTGAAAAGGCTCCATCGATAATCCAATCCGCCGCACCTGCGGTTTGGGCATGGGTATTGTCAAACAACACTTTTTTGCCTGTACCATCCGGAAGGGTTGTCCCTGGGTTTGGCTCCGGGTCAGGGTTGGTGGTTCCAGAAGAGAGAGAGATGGACGTAGGGTTTTTGATACCGGCATAACTGTTATACGCACCAAGTGTTCCGGTCACGATAATTTTTTTGCCGACCAGACCAGGGTTCGAAGCCAGTCCATATTGAGTACGGAAAGATGAAGAAACCTGCACATCCAGCAGTTTGGCGTTCTCGCGCTCGGATGCCGAATCTGCAATCAGCACATTGAAATCATTGGCATACGGAGAGGTGAATTTGGCCGTCAGTGACCCTGTGGCATGTCCCACAACGTAACCTTCAACCGTTGCTGTGCCCCCACTGCTCTGGGCAGCAATAGCTTGTGATACAGTAAGTGGTGCTGCTGCTTGAACCGGAGCCTGATACCCCGGAGCAAGTAATGTTGCTGCCATCATTATAAAGACCAGGAATACCCCGATCCAGTGCTGCCTTAACGCCTTTTTCATAATCCTCTTCTCCTCCTTCATATCGATGGATGTCTGTACGTGCTGTATCAAGTTGACATGTCTGTCGCCTGAATAATGTCTTGCTGCCCAACCTGTCTCCTCTTTAATTTAATACTTCATATGATGAATTCCTCTTTGGTTATGTAAAATTTTTGAAAGAAGTTTGTATGAACTCTCTTTCGTCGATACTGGCTATTGTTAAGAAGATTAGACCGAGTAGATCTTATCTCTCGTTATGAAGGAGAATCTCCTATGAAGATTATATTTCTGTTACTTCTGATTATTGTTCCACTTGTTATGGCTTATGCTGCACTTCGATTCAAACCCATCCGCTGGATTTTCCACGTGCTGGCCATCCTGTCCTTCTACAGTGCAGCAACTGTAATCGCCAGCGATGTGTATGCAACGAATGCTCATATGACGACGTTCACAACGGAAATTCATCACTTTTTGCTTAACGGCTGGTTCCTGATCCCTGCTGCTTACCTAGGTGTATATATTCCGTATATGCTATGGATAAGGCTTCTTAATGAAAAAAGCTGAATACTCTTCAGGTCGGGCATTGCATTTTATCTATATTCGTTGCATAATATAAATATATGTATGATAATGATTATCATTATTGAGCTTGTTTACTGTCATGTTGTCAGTTCTATGACCGCGACCATGCTTATGACTTTAACGATAAAGGGGAACGAACATCAAATGAACACAACTCTGCAAAAGGCTGATCTGCAGCTGGACGATTATTTGGATCTTCTGAACCTGGCAACCAACCTGGGTGACACGAGATGGCAAAAAGAGATTATTCGTAAACTGTCCTACACGTATCCTGCAACGGCTTGCAAGCAACCACAATAAAACACATAGATCAACTCACTTCAAATACGAGGCATGAATGCATGCTTCCATATAAAAATTGCCCTTGAGGGATTCATGGTATTGAATTCAATCTTGGGCTTTTTTCAGTTGTGCGACGTCCGTTATACATTATAATAGGGAGAAACTGGATATAAGGAGTTGGGCGCCATGCAGCTGGAGACCGAAAGACTACTAATCCGTGATATTGTAGAACATGACTGGCCGTACATACATGAATATACATCAATGCCTGAGGTTACAGTGCATACCGCTTGGGGCCCCAACACAGAAGAGGATACAAGGGCTTATGTGCAGGATGTCATGCGTATGCAGCTGACTGAGCCAAGAGAAGGGTATGAATTCTCGATTGTTTTAAAAAAGGAAGATCTACTTATTGGTGGTGCAGGACTACACCTCACAGAACAAACGAATGCCGAGATCGGCTATGTTCTGCACCCTGCTCATCAGGGGAATGGCTATGTCACCGAAGCTTGCCGTGCACTGCTTCAGTTTGGATTCAGGGAACTTGGCGTTCACCGAATCTATGCAAAGTGTCGCCCGGAGAATCCCGCATCCGAACGAGTCATGCAGCGCATCGGAATGCAGCGTGAGGGTGTGTTGCGCGAGCATTGGTTCTACAAGGGCAGGTATCATGACTCTGTGCTCTACTCCATGCTTGATCGGGAGTTAGATTAGATCAAATTAGATCCAACACAAAAAAGGACGAAACAGTACAAGCTGCTTCGTCCTCTTTACGTCCTGCTCTCTCACTACAACCGGCACAGTTCCTTCGGGCAGCTTGGAAACGACGGGCATCCACACATGCAGCGTAGCGCCGCCATGTCCCGAATCATTAATTTGCCGTCCATCATGTCCAGCGTACCTTGCTCCTTCCAAGCCCCAAGCATACGAGTTACACTCTCCCGAGTCGCTCCGATCATCTCCGCGAGTTCAGTATGATTCAGCTTCATCTCCAGCACAATACCGTCAGGGACGATCTTGCCATACGTATTGCTGGCACGGATCAGTGTCGAAGCAAGTGCACCTGCTTTGCCATAGAGCAGCAGATCACGGAATCTGGACTGCGTAATCCGTTGCGCAAGCGCCATCCATTGCAGAAATTTTAGCGCCAAATCTCCATTTTTACTTAACACACCTTCAAGATCGCTCAGCGAGATAATAGCCAGTTCGCCCTTTTCCGCCATCTCAGCACTGTAACTGTGATTCTGTCCGCCAACGCCGCCAAATTCACCGATCAGATCACCACTCTGCTGAATCGACAGAATGATTTCTTTGCCATCCTCCGTCGATTTAGTCAGCTTCACGCGCCCGGAACGAATGTAGTACAGATATCCGGCTTCATCACCTTCCAAAAAGAGACTGTATCCTGACTTCACCTTTTTAGGCTGCATTTTCTCTTCTATCTGATTCCATTGCTCCGCTGTAACAAAAGAGAGAATCCCACCTGTTCTTTGTGTCATGTTGCCCGCCTCCGTCTGTGTCCGCTCTTCTTTTTGAGTGATTCTTTCCACAAATACTGTACCCATAAATTTCGTCCCCCTCGGTTGCTTCCTTATGATTCCATCATATCGTGAAAGGATCTGGAAAGTTATCGGGGGATCACCTGATCTTTGCGGGGAAACTCCCCCAATTCGCTGTGAGAAAAGTCACACATCCCTTATAAAGGCCTCATTGCGAGTAGCCCAATCTTAAATTGTCCATTTCTTGCGATCATGCTAGCATACAGTTAAACCCTTATAAGTATTCAATCATGTGAATCTTCAAATTTATAAGTCTTTCACTTATGCTTCTCCAGAACAGGAGGAAATCATATGTTATCCCATGATCGTGATGTTTGGAAAAGGTTATCTGGCCCGTATGGATCAGCAAAACATGTACCCATCTTATTGCAGCAGCTAGAACAGGAGTTCAGCCAAGAAGTTTTTGAAAATCTGTTTCAGGAATATCTGTTTCATCAAAATACAATCTATACAGCTACCTACGCCGCCATGCCATTTCTAGCACATCTCGCCTGTACGACATCCGATGCAGCGGTACGCAAGGAACTGTTTATCCACTCCGGTATTATTGAAGCAAGCCGCGATGAGCAGCACCAAACGCCATATCCACCATCCTGGACTGAGCTGGCCGATGTGGTGGGGAGTACTGTCTGCACGGAGATGTACAATGATTATGTAGAAGCTATCGACCAGCTTAAATCGCTGACAGAACAAGTACTGAATGATGTCGCTGTATCATCCACAGATGATATGGAGAAACGTTACATCCTCATTGCGGATGCCGCATTCCGCGAATCCTATCCTGTCGCGAATATGCTGATGACATTTACAGAAGGAGATGAGTATGTAGCTGAATGCCCAGCTTGCGCAAATGAAGTGTACATATGGCCCGACGAACATCATGCTGTGCCTCTGAAAGCGTATGAACAAGATCCTGTTTTTCAACCTGATCAGGAAGCTCACGCCATCATTCCCGCTTCTTCATGGACACATGAGGAGACACAAGTTCTAGCAGAGCGGACAGCATGGATCGGAGAACAGACACTAGCCGCATATCTGCCCTATCTGGCAGGCAAAACAACATGCCCCTCTTGCCATGAGAATATCTCAGTATGGCCAGCATTACTGAGCACATTTACAATGTAGAAAAATAGAAACGTGTACATTTTCTAACCTGCAGGAGAGTCTTCCTAAATATACAAAATATACACTCTTTCCAGAATACACATTTAAACGAGACAGTTGGCATATATTTCCAGCTGTTTTTTTCATTCTTATGCTTCTCGGAGTGATCCGGTGCCCAAGTTCAGTAATTTCCAGAAGTGAAATAGGGGTTTTCCCTGAATTACAAGGCTGACGAAACAGTCTACAATAGAACTAACATCGGAATAACCCAATTTTACAACTATTTCCAATCATATAAGCCTTGAGTTTAAGGTTACCCATATGTTGCGATAACAATCGCGATAAGGAAGTAAACACAATGAGTGACGTGCGAATCGTCCATATGATCCATTAAAAAGGAAGTGTCCCTCATGCATGATGAAGTCTCATCTACCGTTCAGGAGATAATCAGCGGCCTGTGTCAGATCACCGCCGGTGATTTTTGCGGAATAGCTTATGTATCTGGATCGATGTTACGCTGGAAATATACCTATGGGGCAACGAATCAACGTGTGCAACGAATGGCTATGCGTCCTGGACAAGATCTGGTTGGCACAGCACTCAGAACAGGCCGCACGGTTAAGCTGGATGAGCAATCCAGGGGAGAATATACTCCAGATCGCTGCCCACTTATGCTTGCTGAACGACTGGTATGTGCGATAGCGGTGCCTCTGTTCAAGCAAGGCAGCCTGCCAGACGGTGTATTGCTTGTAGGAAGCAGAACCCCTCGCACATTTTCCCCCGAGATGGTGATGCAAACCGAACAAACCGCAAGACAATTAGAACAGTATGCATAAGCAAGAGAGAGTCGTAGAATGAGACACCCCGCGCTATATACTATGATACGACTTGTATACACCTGATACGTGAGTGCTTAGAAAGTGAGACTTTTCAGAGATTAACCTCTGAGAAGTCTTTTTTTTGGTATGATAGGAGTAGATGAAGGAAGCGGACAGGGGGAAACGATTGTGATTCGACTGTTAGTTGTAGACGACCATGTAGTTGTACGTTCTGGGCTGATCGCCTTGCTTGAAGGTAAGAACGATATACATATTGTTGGAGATGCAGCGGATGGCGACGAGGCCATTGCCAAAGCACAGGAGCTGAAGCCTGATGTGGTTCTGATGGATTTCAGCATGCCCCCGGGTAAGGATGGATTGACCGCTACGGCGGAGTTGAAAAAATTAATGCCGGATCTATCGATTTTAATTCTAACGATGCACGATGATGAGGAGTACCTGTTCCGTGCAATCCATGCAGGAGCTTCAGGGTATATCCTCAAAAGTGCACCCCATGAGGAGTTGCTGGCAGCCATTCGTTCCGTAGCAGATGGAAGCGCCTACCTCTATCCAAGTGCAACCAAACGATTAATGAGCGAGTATCTGGACAAAGCCAAACAGGAAAATGCGGGGCCCTACGATACACTCTCGGATCGGGAGAAGGAGATCTTGTCCTGGATTGCCAAAGGATACGCCAATAAAGAAATTGCCGAGCATCTGGTCATCAGCGTCAAAACCGTGGAATCGCACAAGAGCAATCTGATGGAAAAGCTTGGTCTACGCACCAGACCGGAACTGGTGAAGTTTGCGATGAAAAAGGGGTTGTTAAACTTTGAGTAAACCACACAAAAACCGACTTAGCGGATTAGCCGACCAGCCCGTTCAGCTGCTGCTGAAAGAAATTGACGAGCATATCTCGGATAATGAATTCCGGAGCAAACTGAAGGGTTCGCTGCATCAGCTCAGTGACTTGAAATTTGCACTTGATGAATCCTCGATTGTAGCGCTGACAAATCGTTTAGGAAAGATCCAATACGTCAACGATAAATTCTGTGAGATTTCACAATATAGCCGCGAAGAACTCATTGGTCAGGATCACCGGATTATTAACTCGGGGTACCACGGTAAAACCTTTATGAAGACGTTATGGAATACGATTTCTTCAGGTAAAGTGTGGCATGGCGAGATTAGGAATCGCGCGAAAGATGGAAGTTATTATTGGGTCAACACAACGATCGTGCCTTTTCTCGATAATGAGGGTGAGCCTTATCAGTACTTGGCTGTGCGCAGTGAAGTAACCAAGCTTAAACAAGTAGAGGCCGAACTGCAGCAGATGATGTCCCAAGTCATGAACATTCAGGAGGAAGAGCGGCGCCGCATCTCTCGTGAACTCCATGATGGCATAGGACAAAGCCTCTTCTCTCTAGTGATTCAGATGGACCGCCTGCTGGCAGAACAATCGAATCCAGGTGTAGAAGCACTGCGAAAACAGGTTACTGGCATTATGGAGGATGTACGAGGTATGGCTTGGGAACTTCGCCCGTCCGTGCTGGATGACCTCGGTGTTGTTCCTGCAATTCGAACCTATATTGAGAACTATACCCGTCATTACGGCATCGAGGTTGCACTGGAGTGCAGCTTGCGCAAGAGACTGGATATGAACAAAGAGATTGCTATTTATCGTATAATCCAAGAAGCCTTAACGAATGTGGCCAAATATGCAGACGTTGCAGAGGCACGTGTAACTATCGAAGACAGCTCAGATCTCACTCTCGTCGTTATTGAAGATCAAGGTGCCGGCTTTAACGAAGCTACTGCCGGGAATGGTGTAGGATTATTCAGCATGGAAGAACGTGCACGCGGAGCAGGCGGGACATTGCGGATCTCTTCCGAACCTGGTGAGGGAACCACTGTGACACTGCTACTGCCGAAATCCGTGAACATGTAATGGGCTTGTGCTGCCAGCACCCTGACATCAACTAAATATCAATACAACACCTTTTATATTCTTCTTGCTATTTATCCTTAGAAAAGTGTTCCTTTGAAGATACAGATTCATCATCAAATGTTTGTCAACGATGAAGTGCAGACTACCCGCATACAGCGAGTGGTCTTTTTCATTCATAATAGACAAAATGGAAGCTCTCCCGTATCTATTTTGAACAATTCACATGAAATCAGTTGACGCTGATTACGTTTCGTCATTAAACTATGAATGCTGCAATGATACTGCATACAGGAAAACGAAAAGGATGATTCCAACATGTCATATAAACGTCCCTCCAAAGGCGGGGAAATACCTGAAATGTATAATCTAGACGAGATGGATCGTAAAATTATCGCCGCGCTTCACGAGAATAGCCGCATATCTTATACAGACCTCGGTACACAGATCGGATTATCACGTGTGGCTGTTCAAGCTCGCATCAATGCATTGTCGGAAAAAGGAATCATTGAACGTTTCACCGTTGTCATTAACCCTGGCAAGGTAGGACTGCAAGTCTCTGCCTTTTTTAATGTCGATGTAGAACCACGCTTTCTGGACGAAGTTGCCCAGTTGCTCGACGAAGAGCCCGCTGTGACCAGCCTCTATCATATGACAGGCCCGAGCACCCTGCATATGCATGGCATTTTTGCAGATATGGAAGAGATGGAACAGTTCTTGCTGGAGAAGCTCTACCAGATGCCCGGCATCGTCAAGGTGGAATCTCAACTGCTCTTGAAACGTTATAAAAGCCGCATGGGTATGAGACTCTAGGAGGATGTCAGCATGAGTTGGAAAGATTACAAAGGGCTCGTCATCGGTATGATTCGGACTGGAATTCTGGGATACGGCGGCGGTCCTTCAGTTATTCCATTAATCCGTTATGAGGCCGTCACCCGTTACAAGTGGGCCAGCGACGATGAATTCGGTGAGATACTGGCAATTGCCAATGCCCTGCCGGGGCCGATTGCAACCAAGATGGCTGCCTATCTCGGGTATAAAACGAAAGGGGTACTGGGCGCTATTGTCGCCGTACTTGCTCACATTTTGCCGACAAGCATTGCGATTATTGCGCTACTGGGCTCGATGTACGCGCTGCGAGAATCCAAAATTGTAGCAGGCATGGTCGCAGCCGTTCGGCCTGTTATTTTTGTGATGCTCGGTATGATGGCCTATGAATTTGCGATGAAAGCATGGAAAGGGCTAGGTAAATGGTTTGCCATTTTATTTGGCGTCATTGCCTTCGCAGCATTACAGCTGCTGCATATCCATCCTGGATTAGTCATTACCGTGTTCCTTGCTTATGGCTTCTTCCATTTTGGTCTGGTTCAACATTTCCGCTCCAAAGGTAACTCCGATAAGGAGGTATCGTAGCATGGTCCAGACATGGTGGGAATTATTTTGGGGGTTTTTCGTAGCTAACATCCTCGGATATGGCGGTGGACCAGCTTCTATTCCGTTGATGCAAGAAGAGATTGTGAACCACTACCACTGGATGACAACCGAACAGTTTGGTGATGTGCTAGCGATTGGCAATGCGCTTCCGGGGCCTATTGCTACAAAAATTGCTGCATTTGTCGGATATCACGTTGCAGGCTGGTTTGGAGCCTTGATCGCCAGCTTCGCAACCATAGTACCGTCAGCAGCTGCACTGATTCTATTGCTTCGTTTGTTAAACAAACACCGGACCTCACCTCGAGTCAAAGGCATGACTCTGCTTGTGCAGCCAGTAATCGCTGTGCTCATGATTCTGCTCACATGGGAATTCGGCCAAGTATCCTCGGGTTCCATCGGTATCTGGCAAACACTCATTATTGCAGGCATCTCGCTTTGGGTTATGACCAAAACCAAGCTGCATCCAGCCATTCTGATTCTTATTGCATTTGCTTATGGTGCACTGGTGCTGTCTCATACGATGTGACAATATGTTTTCATACAAAAAACGGTGCTGCCTATATTGGCAACACCGTTTTTTTAGATTATAGAATAGATTACCTAAAATTTTGGGATAAATATTACTTTGCCTCAACCACGACGTTAACCTTCGTTTTTACCCCTGCATAGGAAACAGTAATGGTTGCTTTCCCTTTACCATTCGCTTGAATCACGCCATCTTTCACGGAAGCCGTTAAGATCCGGGAGGACTTCCAGAGTGCCGGCTTAGATACATCCGACTCGCTTCCATCCACATACGTTGCGATTGCTGCAACGGTTACCTTATCTCCCACTTTCATAGTCAACGATACTTTATCTGTCTGCAGATATTTCAGTGTATCTACATCTAGCGCAATCGTAACTGTTTTGCTACCATACTTCGCTGTGATTTTGGCTTTACCTGAATTCAAAGCTTTCACTTTACCTTTGCTCACTTGAGCGACTTTGTAACTGCTTGTTTTCCATTCTGCTTTATCCGTAACATCTCGCTCACTGCCATCGCTCAAAGTGGCTGTTACCTTCAGATCAACAGATTCACCAGATTTCAAAGAAATAGCCTGTTCAGACGCGACAATGCGTGAAATCACATCAACTTCAACTTTAATCGTAATTTTCTGGGAGCCGTATTCGGCTGTGATATTGGCTTTACCACTGTTGTTCCCTGTAATTACACCTTTTTTAACGTCTGCTACACGAGAATTGCTTGATTTCCAGATCGCATCTGCTGTGACATCTTTGACATTACCATCCCCATCTGTACCTGTGAGGATGACCGTTTGTGTTTCTTTGGCTGACAGAACCACAAATTCCGTATCAGCCTCCAGACTACTAACCAATCCCACTTCTACAGGAATAGTCAACGTTTTATCGTCGATTTTGGCAGTGATTGTTGCTTTCCCTGTGGCTACACCCGTAATAATCCCTTTGTTATCTACTTCTGCAACTTTCTCACTGCTACTGCTCCAAGTTGCATTTTCGGATACGTCCTTCGAGGTATCGCCGTATATTGCAAGCACTTTGACAGAAGTAGTCTCACCAACACCAACCGTGGCTTTCTTCTTGTCCATCTCATACTTGTCAGGAACATCTACACTCACCGTGAATTTCACAGTTTTTCCGCCATATGCAGCAGTGATTGTAGCTGTACCGGATTGGTAAGCGACGAGTTCCCCATTAGATACATACACAACATCCTCATTGCTGGATGTCCAAGTCGCTTTGGATGTGACATCTTCCTTGCTCGAATCAATATACTCTGCGTTCAACGTCAGTGTTTTTGTTTTATTATTGCCCGTGACACTCATAGCCAGTGTATCTTTGACATCATTGATATCCAGATATCTCGCCGTATCGACATCAACAGCAATTTCCACTGTTTTACCACTATAAGTTGCCTTGATCGTTGCTGAACCTGCGCCTACAGGTGTAATTTGGCCTTTAAATACGGTAGCCACTTGTTCGTTACTTGATGACCAAATTGCCTTACTGGTTACATCTACATCACTGCTGTTCGGATACGAAGCCATAACGACCACATTAGCAGTTTTACCAGGTTCGCTCGAACGGAAGAAGATACTCTGTTCATTCACGCTCAGCTTACTTGTCAAGTCCACATCAACACTTACTGATACGGCCTTGGTTCCGTATTTACCTGTAATTATGGCAGACCCTGCTGAATATCCTGTAATGTTGCCTTTCAGTACGTCAGCAACCTTTTCATTGCTCGATGTCCACTCTGCAAGATCTGTTACATCCTTGGTAGTACCATCTGGATAGGTTGCTGTTAATTTCACACTTTCTTGTTGTTTAAGTAGCAAATTCACTTTGCTCTTGTCTGCATCAACACGTTTGACCACTTCCACATTCACTTCTACCGTTATACTCTGACTGCCCAGTTTGGCAGTGAGTATTGCCGTACCTGCTTTTTGACCGGTAACTTTACCGTTTACCACCGTGGCAACCTTCTCATCACTGGTTGTCCATACAGCTGTGTTGGCAGCGTTTGTGTCCGTCGTATTGTCATTATATGTAGCAGTCAATATAATGTCTTTTGTTTCTCCCATGCGCAGTTCTAGACTTTGCACATTTTTCGAGAGAGCTTTCACTTTCTTCGTTACGTTGACTTGGACGTCTTGACTCAGCCCCTTGTACGTCGCCGTTAGCGTTGCTGTACCTTCTCCCTTTGCAGTAATTGTACCGTTATATGCAGTTGCTACTGAAGGATCATTACTCGTCCAGGACGTGCTAAGTGTAATGTTACTTGAGGTATTATCCGAGTATACCCCCGCTACAGTCACTGATCCGGATTCGCCGACCTCGAGCGACATTTCATTCTTGGAAACTACAACTTTATACAGGTCTTTTTCTGCCGCAGCAGCCAAGCCTACGTTGGAAATACTCAGCATCAATACCAGCATCATCACCATGTACTTGGTCAATCTTGGCTTTAACATCATTTCCCTCCGATATTCGTCGATTTATTCATACTATACTTAATGTCGGCAGAGACTTTCCATATGTTTAGACTTTCAGGTAATTTTAAGGTAATTTTAAGGTTTTTAGATGTAAAATAATGTTAATAAACCTTATATTAAGTGTATTATATTTTGGTGCCCAGTGCTCACGATCAAGGCCCTTCATCACATGCTTGTGGTGCATAACCCTCCTTAATTTGGAGTAATCATATACATCTTTCATTTTATTTTTTTATGAATCGGGGGAGATTGGAATGGATAATTCGTTTGATTACATTAACTATTGGGAACAGACCTATCGTTCGGGTGAGACATCCGGCAGAGGTTCATACGGCGTTTTGGCTGAGTTCAAAGCTGAGATTGTTAATAAACTAATACAGCGAGAGGATATTCGTCGGGTTATTGAATTTGGCTGTGGGGACGGTAACCAGCTGCAATATATGAATTATGAGCAGTATCTCGGAATGGATGTAGCGGTCTCTTCCATAAAACAATGTGTGTCACTGTATTCCAGCGATCCCTCCAAAAGCTTTATGGTATACACACCAGGCCTATGGATGAATCGCGGTTTTCTTCAAGCTGACCTGACGGTGTGTTTGGATGTTCTGTACCATATTACAGATGAAGCAGACTTCCGCACCACCCTCAGAGATATTTTACATGCTTCAACCAGCTGGGTCGTGCTCTACACCAGATTGAAGGAACAGGGCGATCCTGGAGTGCAGACCATACAGGACCGCAATCTGTTCCACTATCTGTTTGATTACCCCGAGTTCAAAGTATATGAGATTATTCGGCAGCGCTACCCTGAGCAATCTTCCGCGGACTTTGTCATCCTGAAGCGTTCGCCTGTGAAATGAATATGCTTGGTGTTGGATAGAACATTTTAATTGCTTGTATGATGACAATCTTCTATTAAAATAACCCCTCACTTCCGCGTAGCTTTGCCAGAGCCTCCATATAAAAATAATCACCATAGATAATCGGTACATTGATTCCCCGGCCTTCCGGGTAGTGTACCGTTCCCTGCATAATCTGCCCCTCCTCCGCTGCCAGTTCACCGGAGCTATAGTGCTCGTACAGGCCGCGGACGATGCGCTCTCCGGCGGTAGCGTAGATATGCCCGCGCGGCGACAGCTTCGCGAGCTCAAGCAATCCGCTCGCGGCAATCGCTGCAGCGGACGAGTCCCACGCCACCTGATGCTCCGCAGGTGCGCGGAAATCCCACAACGGCACGATATCTTTGCCAAGCATGGCGAGGAAGAAATCGGCCGTTCGCTCCGCTGTCCCCAGATATCGGGCTTCGCCCGTATACCGGAAGGACAGCGCGAACCCGTACAGCGCCCAGGCGGTGCCCCGCGCCCAGGCGGACCCGGGAGCATGGCCTTGGCCGCCATGCTCCCGCAGCTTCTGCCCCGTGTGTGGATCGAATTCCACCACGTGGCAGACGGACCCGTCTGCGCGGACGAATTCGCGCGCCACGGTGTCCGCATGCGCTTCCGCCAGCCATCGGTAGCGCGGATCGCCGCTCTGCTCAGAGGCCCAGTAGAGCAGCGGCAGGTTCATCATGCTGTCCATGATGGCGACACCGCGTGTGTCCATCATGGACGAGCTGAAGTTCCATGCGCGGATGAACTGACCGCGCACATGAAAGCGGGCAGCGAGCAGATTCGCGGCGAGCAAGCCACGCCGCCGCCCATCCTCACTGCCTGTCTGGCGATAGCTTGCTACGCCGCTAAGCAGCCAGATGAAGCCCAGATCGTGATCCACCGAGTCAGGATCACGCAAACAGCCCTCGAGTTGCCGTTCACAGCTCTCGGTGATCCGTCGTAGAGAAGGAGCCGCTTCACTCTCCGGAGCAGCTCTGTACACCAGCCATAATAATCCCGGCCAGAAGCCAGCTGTCCACCATTCCGGATCATTCTTGTCGTACACACCCTGCACTGAAATATGAGGGAAGGTATCCTTGATTCGTTTCGCATTCCGAATGGTCTTGCTTACCCCTTGTTGCCATGCATCCTCCAGCCATGTTGCCGATGTTGGGATGGCCATGATCTTGTTCCTCCTATTCCTATGCGAGTTGACGCATTTGATCGGTTTCTCTGGAATTCCTGCATCTCATCCGAATGCCTCACACCAGACACATTCGTGAAGATCGTAGTAGACAACTCAACAACTCAACTCAACTCATCTCATTACATCTCTTGCCATGCGTCCCAGCCGCACTATGAATGTCAACTGCTCTGCGCCGTACACTTCCATTCGTGCCTGCTTCAACAGCCCGTTTCGTGATGCTATCTCTTGCTGATCAAGCTGTATTATTGCTCCTGCATCATGTATCGTTGATTCAACGTACGCTCCCCGATAGGTTGTACGCACACATTGCTTGGTATGGGTAATTACAGCCTGTTCCTGACCGTCGCTGAACATAAGTGGAATCTGTGCTCCCACTGCCTCAAGCTCACCTTCAAATGTATACGTCACCGTAAGTTCATCCTCACGTTGTACATAACGCGCCGTTACAGAGCTGATCCCGGATAAAGGTCCCTTCCAGGTTATATCAAAAATATTCTCCGCAGTGTTGCGCATAACACCCTCTTCAACCTTCGTACCCGTTGTTGACACTGTTTCATTCATCTTATGTTGAGCCTCAGACCCCACCAATGGACCCATCTTCGAGAACACAACCGAACCACCGCCGCTTGCAGGGTCTATGCCCGCATCCCGGTCATATTCCTTACCTGACGGGATGCCCTCGGCCAAAGTGTGCCACTCCCCATCGGTTGTCTTCCAAGCAGGACAATAACTCAAAGGCTGAACAAGCCCTTCTGCAAATTCTGTGAACCCTGCCTGCCCATGGCTAGCTGCTGAAGGCCCAATCAACCCCGGTAGCCCCACCTGCTGTATCCGTACCAGTCCTGAAATGGTATAGGGATCATTCAGTGCGGTATGCAGCACCAATTGCTGACCTGGGACGGAAGCCAGCACCGTTTCGAACCAGCCGTCTGTTTGTAACACCCTGCTTCCCACCTCAGAAGGAAGATAGGAATGAGCGATATCCTCTCCTGAGTCACAGAGGCAAGCATGAGCCAGCGCTGCTGCCGTCCACAGATTGTAACAGGTATGATTTGTGTAGATTTCGTACCCGTGACGCTTCTCCAGTGCATATTCATTGCGTACAATCTTCAAACGTCCATCAGGCATCAGCCAGCGCTCTATCGCCGCAAAACATTGATTCGCCGCTCGTGCAAATGCACCCGCCATCACCGGATCTCCCGCTTGCATCGCCAGCTCAGCGTGTACTGAGCTGGCGATGCAAGCGCAGCTTCATTCCATTGGTGCTGGGAGCTGCGGCCACGTGGCGGTATTTCTCCCAGGGGTGACAACATCAGCAAGGAGCTGAACGCGCCGTGACGAAGCTTCTCTCGCAAGATATCTGCGACCGCCCCTCTGTATCCTGCTTCTATCATCACTTCAAGGTGATAGCGGGTAGCAATATCATAGGAAAATGGGCAATTGGGTCGATCCAACGGACCGTCCTGGTACAGTCCAAGCCCCGTAAACCGCGGCAGATGATAGGTTTCGAGATAACGATCCATCCAAGCTGAATCATCACTCGCAAGCTGTTCGTTCCACCGCAGGAACTCTCCTGAGATCATGATGGCATTCCAGTTAATCATCCGATTGGCGTTGTTCATCTTGCTCATTGTGAATACATAATCGTTCTCAGGATTGATCGTGCTAAGGGCCTCAGCCCAGATCGTTGCCTGTTCAGGACGAAGGGGCCGGAGCAGCATATAAGCCCCCATCATCAGCACAGGATAGAAATCAGGATGATTGTCGGGCGTACGCCCTTTGACCACCGCATCAATGCTCTGTGAGAGAGCGGCTGACGCCGACTCTAACAGCTCCATGTGCCCTGCACTCACTAGAACGGCCGCTGCCATAGCGTAAGCTGGCGTGGAATAATACCTTTCTATTCCAGAATACGGATCGATAATTGCCCCGTCACTGCTCTGAACCTTTTTGTAAGCGCAAACAATTCGTCTGACAAGTTCCAGCTTGCGCTCCCGATGCCAGCCATCCTTCGGTGCAGGACCAGCCTCGGCTGCCATCATACGATACTGTTCAAGTTCATTTGCCCATGGATATGTCGTTGTGGCTGTATAATGACTCACGTTGACTCACCTCGGTCTCTCCCGTAATGCGGTTCAATAATAAAATCGACCTGACATACGATCTCCAGCATTTCATGCTCAACCTTCTGACCCGTCTGAACACCAGCAAAACCTACAGCCTCTCCCCCAGAACTCATACATTCGTTTCTTTTGAAGGCCTCAACATCGTCTCCCTGCCATACAAGAGATGTACGATAGAATGTGACTGCAACCTGGTCATGATCTACGGTGTGCACAGCCTCTGTCTCTGCTCGCCAGAGAGATGCATCATATATCATGTACATGTTGGCCTGCGTAGCCCGCCATTGAAGCCGCCCTTTCCTTTCCAAAACCGGACGTATCCGGCTCATCCAGCGCTCTACCACACACGGGGGCCCGACATATGGCTCATCCACGCAGTGTTTCCTAGCATTGGTCTCGGTGCTCAACTTCCATTGAAATCGATCTACGACCCGTAAGGCTGCCAATTCCATCTCTACTTCTCCATCTGCACTTGTGTTGATTCTGCTTATTCGAGTACCATCCTTTTCGATCCTCCACCACATATGCCGTATATACTGATGCAAGGATGCTACCTTCGGATAGGCACACGTCAGATCGAGAGCTGCCTGCATCTCACTGCCATCTGGCTCCAATGTACACTCCAGCAGTTTGGCTATGGCCTCTCTGCCAGAGCTCTGCTCATATCCTTCAATTAGAGGTACATTATGCCCGGAGGACGAAATGTGAAGGTACTGCTCACGTTCCGGGGCAAAGTACGCCTGCGTGTACACCCCCGCTCCCGGATCACACAATATATTTTCGCCACCGCAATGAATAATCAGTTGTCCCAGGTCGTTATGGTTATGAGGTTCATCATTATGCCCCCCTTTAAACGAGCACGCCGCTTGAACCCACTCCCGGATGGAGCCCAATCTATCTGGTTCATTACATGCATCTGATATTTCAGACATTTGAAGGGCATGCTTAACGACCATCCAATCCAGCTGATGAAAAATAAAGCCATCATTGACCTGCACAGCCTTTTGTTTATGCTCATGTTCATATATTGCTGAATCACTCCACATGATGTTCCGCAGCATGTGTGCCCAGCGACGACAAGGATCGTCTGTAAGACGAGGAACTTGCAAGGGTATATCCACAGGCAGTCTGAATCTTGCAGCTAACCGAGACAGCAGTCCTGATGGTATTTCTTCGCACTCCGCGCTATCCGAATAGTTAACATATGTGCCGCCTGACAGATGAATTCGATTCGGGAAGGCAGCTATAGCGGCTATCTTGGGATCTGTCAGCAGATTCAAGGCTCCATCACTGTAATCCATTAACATCTCGGCATAATAGATGAAATAACCGAAGCCATATACCCAATACCTGATCCCTTCCGCACAACCGCCATCCTCGCCATAACCGCTCAGGAAAGCTTCCATACAACGGATTGTCTGCTTGATCGACTCTTGCAGGATTGTCTCTTCCTCAAGTAGCAGCATGGCCGCCATACCGCAGCATCCACCACAGACGGCGGACCAGTTATGATCTGCCGTCTGCCAGTGATAGGTTCGCTTTTCCCTGTATAACGGTGTAAAAATACGCCGCTCGGCCTCCATTACGACCCGTTCCACCACCAGCGGGTCTAGACGTTGACCATGAAGTACTATAACCTCAGCAAGCATATGAACCGTCTCTGCAGCAAAGAGGTCGATATTATACTCCACCTGCTGGGCTTCTCCCGTTCCCAGATGTGCAGGAAGACACCACGTATATTCATCACACAATGCCCACAGCATCTCTTCAAGAGCATGGAGGACATGAGGGGAGTCAGAATTGAGTGCAACCATCGCTACTGCTGCTACTCTGCCACGTCGATCGAAGTACACTTGCTCATAAGCTTTTCGTTCCCCCGTCCTGCTGAATTGTCGAAACAGTTCAAATGTCAGGCAAGGAAACGGTTCATTTTGTGCCCGTTCTCCATATACTTGCAAGTCTGCAAGCAACCCGGCAAACACAGGTTGACGCAATGCCTCTTGTATTCTATCTGCTCTTAGGATGCGAGTACTTCGCCAGGGATGTTGCTTCTGATGAATGACTTGCAGAATATAATCCTCAGCCGGCCAACTGAGCGTCTCAGGATCTTCTTCATGATGTTTTGAACGTGAATCTCTATATTTATATTCATTTCCGATTTCGTGATTAGAGCCTTGCATAGGGTTCACCACGCTTCACCGAAGGAATGTAGTACGCTAATCATAAAAAAGCACTGCATAGTCAACGATGGAAATCCGACTTCCTGCCTTACCGTTATTCAATAGCTAATGGGGATTGCTGCACAACAGACAGCCACTGACGAGCAATTAATTCATGACCTGCTGCGGTTGGATGCACGCCATCCCACAACCAGTAGGCAGCATCAGCCTGCTCCAGAGCTGCATTGAACGTGTTCTGCATCGGCACCCACACTGCTCCGAAGTGCTCCGCCATCTCACGAACTTGATGTTGGTACTCTGTCATACGTTTTTCCCAAGCTTCCCATTTCTCCAACGTTGCCCCAGTCTTCAGAATAAACGGTTCAATCAGAACGAGACCAGTATCCGGCAGTACTTCCCGCGTTTCCTCTAGCAAATGACGATATGCACGGGCAAAACGATCGGTATACCCTCTAGGCTCGCTGTTCATGGAACGCCAGACATCGTTAACCCCAATCAGAATACTGATCAGGTCTGGTTGCAAACTAAAAGCATCTTCATTCCAACGTGCATACAGATCCGATGCCCGGTTTCCGCTGATGCCTCGGTTATAGAACTTTTTTGATTTGCTTGCCAGCTCCAGACCCAGCCTGCTAGAGATCAGATACGCATAACCATGGCCGAGGACATGATTCAAATCCTCATCGCGTGATCTCCCCCCGTCTGTAATGGAATCCCCTTGAAACAAGATCGTGGATGGACTTGGTTTCATCTGAGATATCGCTCCTTTTTGATCAGAGTATACTACTTAATCCTGTATCATCTATTTCTAAAGTAAACTACACACTGTCACCGTTTCCATCTTATCCCTTTTTCGCTCATTAGAAAATAGCGTTTTCAAGGAACTTATATCTCCCTCTATCCTATGAGGTAACGTAATATCATCATCGATACGATACCCACCAGCACTGTGCCCAGCAGACTGCGTGTCCAGATGGCAATAGCTACTGTTGGCAGTGCTGCCCACAGCGCAGCATTTTCCGTAATAGGCACGAACTGATTACCCGACATAAACAACTCTTGACCGATCAGGGAAGCCATCACGGCGACTGGCACATACTCAAGCCAGCGCATAAGCCACACTGGAATCTGTATTTTACTGAAGAGCATGAGCGGCAACACCCGTGGGATAAATGTTAACAGCGCACAGCCCATAATGATCCAAAACACATCCCATCTTACTTCCATCGTTCCATCAACACTCCCATCGTTGCCGCAACAACCGCTGCTATGATAATACTCAGACTGCCCAGTGAAGCCATGCTTGCTAAAATGACACACACTACGGCAATGATCGCTACATTAATATGTATTTTTCTGCTTTTGCGGTGTACCAGTTGAAGCACGATCAGACCAATAAACATAGCTGGCAATGCATAATCAAGACCAAGCCGGTCAGGGTCCGTGATCCATCGCCCAAAGTAGGCTCCTGCCATATTAGCGACAAACCAGTTCAAATACGCTGTAATATTCAGCCCGTGCATCCAGCGTTCACTAAGTGTTTTTCTGTCGATGGCACGGGTCATTGCTACGCCGAATGACTCATCCGTAAGCAGTGAGCCGATCCACATATTTTTTAGCGGTGTCAGATGTCTGAAATAAGGAGATACCGCTGCACTGAGAAGCAGATGACGGAGATTCAAAAAGAATATCGTAAATATGATTGCTAATGCTGAGCCATTGGAAGCCAGCATACCTGCTGCAATAAACTGAGCAGAACCTGCATACAGAATAAGACTTAGTAATGCGATCTCGGCATAACTCAAACCGGCAGTCATCTCGATAACCCCTGCCGCAAAGCCAATACTTAAATATCCGAGCAGTGTAGGTACACAATCACGAACTCCTTGCATAAAAGTCGCATCATCTTGGAGCATACCCTTTTCAGATGCGGTTGATTGTAAGATATTTTGACTCAAATCAGGTACAACTCCTCTCTAATTTTAAATAATGCCAGCCGATATATAAGAGATACATATCCTGCTGTGTTAGATAAACAATCCAATCATTGAACGTGGAACGGTTCGCGCATTAACATAGAAATATACCACATTTCATGTCAGTTCGGGAGAGGAACATAGATCAATTTAAACTTTAACAGCCTCACAACATCAATCTTTCAAGGGAGGTTTATCCAAAGAGAAAAAAGTCCCGTTGCCGGTTTCCTTGGCAACGGGACTTTCTCGTTGGGGCAATGACTATTATTTGGATAGCATCTAATGGATCATGTCTTATTTATACACTGCATTCTCAGTTGTTCACTTCGGATACAGGGATCAACTATTGTTCGGATGACTTCGGTTCTCTGTGGTAGCCTCGATCTCCGTATGGCTCCAGCTTATCGAACCAGCGATTGAGACATTTGGCCAGTGCGTCCTTCGGGTCTGCGAAGGGATTATCATCCTTTTTCAACACTTCCAACACCTCAATGACGAAGGCATTCTCACCGTATTCGTTCCATTCAGCCTGCAAACGGCGATTTAAGTGACTTCCCATCTGCAACATAAATTGCTGGCCATTAATGGTCTTCAAATTCAATGTGCTGTCGATAAACACTTTACCGTTACGCTCATTCCGGATCTGGTACACTCCGGCTTCAATCTTAACTTCTTTAGCTTGCTCCTGTAACTCTTTACGCCGATTCATCTGCTTCTCCCCTTTACCTGAACTCTTTACTGAAGAATGGGGCTCTGTGCCTGGATCTGTACTCCATTCTCCTGAAGATGCTCGTATGGATTCTTCCGACGATTGCTCCTTCTGCCCTCTGCTGAGGTCTTTTCCCTCTGAAGAACTGCTCCCCAGCCAATATGCACTACCATCCTCTTTCCGCTCCAACAGACCGTAATCCACCAGATACCTCCGCATTTCCACATAGTCATCATGTATGTTCTTCAGAATTGCGTTCACCTGTTTTTCGGTATAGTGACGTTGCGGTTCGAATTGTTTAGCGATCTCCGTGAGTACGATATATTTATGCTTTTGCTGCATACGGAACGTGGTCATAGGGCCTGTTGGGCCTTCCGGAAAATATTTGCGCAACACATGATCCCGTTCCTCTTCGGATATGTCGAATGAATGCTGATCGATCGTATGTCCTTGTTTCATAATCGGCGACACCCATGCTGCCGGAGCATGAAGATCCTTCGTTTTCAATAGCTCCATCAATGCGAGGAAAATCTTGGCCTGCCTTTCTTTTTCCTTCAAAACAAACCGATGATTACGAATCGTCGATGCACTACCAATGCCCAGTGCTTTCTGCACTTCGGCATCCTTCTTCCCTTCATAGAACTGTGCCAGCAAACCTCGCTGTACATCGGACAGACCCGTCACACTTTTATCCAGTTCTAGCAGGTACTCGAATACGGAGCCATGTGCCTTTTCAATATGAACACGCATGTAACGAGCCGCATCATAGAGCACCCCCTCTTCGGGATATATAATTCCCGCTTCTGTTGTATAACCACAGCAGATGCACGAGTACGATAACTCTTCCTCCACATAGCCGCGTTTAATCTCGTCCAGAGAAGCGGTTTGCAGTCTTGATTCCGATGCCTTCATGAGTCGTCTTCCTCTCTTCTATTCAGTACACTTTCTCCGTCTTGTTCTGTATTGAAGTTAACACTTATCTTTTTATGAATCCGCAAGCTTACATCGTTATTCAATTTCATTTTTCATCATTTTTTTGTTTGTTTATTTATAGACATAATATTATTTTGTTTATTATTTGTCAAACACACGGATATGAAAGAACGGAAATAAACAAAAAGAGATAAATAGAAAAAGAACCTGTAGAAGACAAAAAGAAAAAGACTGCGGGTTAATTACCCGACAGTCTTCATCTCAACAATTCAATAATTATAGTTTAAAACGTTCAATGATACTTTGCAGATCCTCAGCCATCTTTGACAAGGCTGCTGAAGATGCCGCAACCTCTTCCATTGTAGCAAGCTGCTCCTGAGCAGCTGCCGAACCGTCCTCGGTTCCTGCGGCAATCTGATTGGACAGAACCATTGTATCGTTTACGGCTTTGTTTACATGTCCCATTCCCTGATCGATTTGGCGGGAGGCCGCAGCTGCCTCCTCTGCTTGTGCCGCTACTGTCTGTACCGCATCTCGGATCATCTGGAAGGCTTCACCGGCCTCCGAGATCATTTGTGAACTTGTAACCATGCCTTCCCCTGTACGTGCAAAGGTAGACTGGACCGCTTCCGTCTTCTCATGCATCTCTCGCATAAGTTCATTGATTCGCTCCGCTGAAGCACCTGAACTGTTGGCAAGCATCTTCACTTCATTGGCAACTACAGCGAATCCACGTCCATGCTGTCCTGCCCTCGAAGCTTCGATAGAAGCATTCAGTGCCAGGATGTTCGTCTGCTTGGCGATGACTGTAATCTCTGCCACGATCTCCAGTATTTCATCATTTTTCGCTCGCAGTTCATCGATTACTGCCTTCATTGCTTCACTCTCATCATTTACCTTTTGAATATGGGATACGGCCTCCTGAACGGTGACCAGACCAGCTTCTGATTTCGTGGAAGCTTCCATGGCAATCTTCTCGGTATGTTCCACTCTTGAAGAGATCTCTTTAACACCCAGTGACATCTCGCCGACAAGCTGCTCCGTAGCGGCAAGACTTTCATTCTGCATCGTTGTTCCTGAAGCTGCATCCTGCATCAACTCAGCTACCTGCTCTGTGGCTTTGGAAGTCTGTTCGGAGCTTGCCATCAACTCCTCGGAAGATGCTGCGAGCTGGCTAGAGGTATCATGCACCTCCCCCAATACTTTACGCAATGAAGTGGTCATCGTATCAAAGCTGTCTCCCAGCTGTCCAAACTCATCCTTACGCTGTAGCCCTACCCTAACTGTCAGATCCCCAGCACTTACCTGCGCTGCCGCCTTTGTCAGTTGCTGCAATGGACGGTGAATGCCGCGGATAATGAAGACTAACAGCACAATACCTACAATCACTGCCGACCCTACAAGGGTGATTGTACGGATCATAATCGGTTCGACAGCCTCATTTGCTTCGGAAGGAATCATCTCACCGACAATTTTCCAGCCCGTTGCTTCATTCGTATAGAATACAGCCTCCATCGGCTGACCATCGTATGTGTACGCTACGGTTCCCCGATCCTTCTTATACATCTCATTAATATAACTTTGATCTGACTGTGTACCAGATTCGATGTTGTAATGGAAAAGGAATTTTCCCCCATTATCCAACATATACAGTTTTCCTTCTTTGCCAATATGTATCTGTTCAACGGTTTCTTTTAAATGAGTCAAATTGACATTGGCGCCAAAGGCACCTTGTCCATCCGCCAGTTTGGCTGCTACTGTCACCACCCATTCCCCTGTCGTTGTAGACCGGAATGTATCCGAGATGATTGGCTCAGATTGGGACATCGCCATTTTATACCATGACCGATCACGAGGATCATAGATCTGGTCTCCAGCCTCAGGAGATTTCATCCAACTTCCATCCTCTGCTCCGGCAGTGAGTACTCCCAGCTCCTTATGGCTTTTCGACATCCGGTCCATCTGTGCCTGAATTGCAGGAGATATGTTAATGACCTCCTCTGAGGTCATGCCTGATGCTATCTGTGCAACGTTATCTTTCTCCATATTAAGCATCTGATCGATCTGCAGACTGAGCATTTCCGTTTTGGCCTGTGCAGAACGAATGATCTCCAGTTTAACCTGATCTGCTGCCTTCAGGTAAGCCAACCAGCCTACACTAAGACTGGGTACAATCAAAAATAAAAGCAGTGCGGCAATCAAACGTTTTTTCACTGTCAAAGTGAACCAGTTCTGAAGTCTTTTCTTCATTGTATGACTGGTTTGAATCTGAAACCTGTTTCTCATTGTCTATCCCCCATCATTATGTTCAAGTTTCTATATCGGAAAATTTATCTCAAATCATTACGTATCCATACTAAATAATCATAATTTTAATATCTTGACCTGTTTACTTGAAGTCACTCCGTTTTGACCCTCTAGTTGAGATCGATTACAATGCTAATATGTTGGTTTTTTATGAAACATTTGGGGGGAGAGGATTTACATTTTACACAAGCTTCACACGCAGCAATCCAAGTCTACTATTCGTTCATCCATGCTTCGTATCTTTCTAGCACTCATTTTATGTGCAGGACCAATACTCGGACAGGCGGGCAACCTAACCGCTTCTGCTACGCAGAGTACGCATAACGTCCACATTGAAGTCAACGGAGAGCAGCAATCCTGGAAAAACGCTCCGCTAATTTATAAAGGAACAACGTTTGTTCCTTTAAGGGATGTCGTTCAATCTCTCAAAGGGGACTTGAAATGGGATGCACGTACTAAGACAGCCACTATCATTGTTGGGAGAGATAAGCTGGTTCATCAAGCTGGCAGTAACTTCATCAAAGTAAACCAAGTGTCTCTATCTACTAAAGTGGAATCTCGCAATGTTAACGGATCACTAATGATCCCTGTTCGTGCTATGGCGAGTGCGCTCAAAGCAGATATCAAGGTCACGCGAACAACTACAGGTCAGATGAAAGTGGGTATCATCACCGATCAGGTCAGCTTGCTGCACCCTGAAGTAACCAGCGTAGATACCTATTTGCGTGAAATCAATTATCCTGGAATGGCTCTTATTGCTCGTGACGGTGAAGTACTATTGAGGCAGGGGTACGGTCTTGCAGATCAACATACACTGAATCGTCCCGATCAGAAGACCCGCATTGCGTCCTTAAGCAAATCATTCACGGCAGCTTCCATCCTGAGTTTAGCGGAAGCAGGCAAACTGGACGTTCAAGATCCTATCTCTAAATACATTTCGGGTATCCCGAAGGGAGAT
Organism: Paenibacillus sp. JJ-100; assembly: GCF_948329825.1. Lineage (GTDB taxonomy): Bacteria > Bacillota > Bacilli > Paenibacillales > Paenibacillaceae > Paenibacillus. Next base: position 11,333 of record NZ_CAOJCM010000006.1, on the reverse strand, counting down.
CAAATTACACTGCATATGTTACTGTCCCAAACTTCGGGGCTGCCTTCCGCCTTCGGTCGTGGAGAAGGCGTTACCCTTGAAGAGACTGTAGAGGAGATACGTCACAAAACGTTGAAGTTTGAGCCTGGCAGTGAATACTTATACAGCAACAGCGGTTACGTTTTACTCGCATACGTTGTCGAGCAAGTATCCGGCATGAGCTACGCGGAATATATACAAGAAACCATTTGGGGTCCACTCGGCATGAAGAATTCGGGAGAAGCATCCCGCGAGGTGCATACGAACAGCGGCTTTGTTCTGGAAGACGAACAGTGGGAACCTGCACCATACTATGTTTCACAATCTGGTTCAGGAACGATCTATTCTACCGTGGATGATCTGCTCAAATGGGATCGGGCACTATACACGGATCAGATTCTTAGTCCAGAAACGATTGAAACCATGTATACGCCTTACTCCGATAAGAATTACGGTTATGCCTGGATTCTTAAAGAAAAAGGATCTAAACAAACGGTCTTCCACAATGGTAGTGGTGGAGGGTTCTCTACCGCGTTTTCACGGAATCTATCCGACGATGTGACGATTATTTTACTCGGGAATCATGCGGGCATGGACATGACCTCACTTTTGAATGAGATTGAGAACAGGACAGCTAAAGCATTGAAATTATAAGAATCACTGGCACATCCCTATTTTCATCTGAAAGTATATATATCCGTGGGATGTGATCCTTATTTTATACTTCAACCGATACTTCAAAAGAGTATCTAATCATAAGCCTTTTACCGGTCATACAAAAAAGCGTCTATCTCTTGATAGACGCTTTTTTTGTATTTATAGATGACGTTTTCCTGTTCGGTACTCAGCTATTCTTCAAAAGATTAATTCATCTCCAGGAGACAACATATCAATCTCTAGATCAATCTCTGATTCTGGTTGAAGATGCTCCCTAAGCAGCCCTTGCCGCAGTCGTTCTGTCTCGGCATAATCGGTATGCACAAGTACGTTGTGCCGGGCAGATACCCGCTTTAACATCAGCTCAACGTCATGCCAACCTTGATGTACCTTGTAACGAACCTTCTCCACCCTGCATATGCCGTATCGATCTGGCATTTCGAGCAGTTGATGAGCAAATGTACCACCAGCCGCATGTCCAGTGAGCAGAACCAGATTGTTTGCATCAGATGCCCACTCTCCATAATACCAGCGTGCCAAAGCAGATTGCATCATGCCATCTGGGATAAACCAAAGTGAAGCTCCATACTTCGCAAGCAATCTCAAACGCTCCTCTTCCGTACCGACTCTATCCCAGTCCGTCCCATGTAGAAACCCTGAAATTCTGTGTATAGACCGGCTGCTGCCAGGCATTTGTTCCGTCTGTTCTCTAAGCCAGCCTGATGCTCCCTGCAATTGCTGCATACCTTCTACAAGCTTCTCTTCTACAATCAATGGCACATCAGGAAAGCGCTGCTGTGCCCACAGAATCAATTCCTGCCCTCGGCCTACCGCTGGCATTGGGAGAAGCACCTTGCCCCCACATCCAAGCGTTCTGGAGATCACCTGTTCAATCTGCCGTAATTTATCTACCTGTGTATCCCGGTCTGTGCCATACGCAGCATCTATAATAGCAAGATCAAGTTGAACTGTAGGTAGAGACGTGGTAACCATGTTTTCGCTAGTTCGTTCATCCCTGTAGCTGTAGTCTGCAGAGGAATGCTTATCTGTAGGCACGGGAGAATGTCTACGGGGTTCCGGCTCCCATTCCAGAGAAGCAGAAGAACCGATCGTTGCTCCTTCAGCACCTGTAGCCCCGAGAGCATGAGCTTTAACATATTCAAGCTGCCTAGTCATTCTTTTGTACGTCACATGATTCCTGCCTGACAGACCTTGAATTCCTCCTATCGAGACTGAATGTGGCTTTGTCCACGTTCTACTCTGAAGCTCCAGGTCCGCTTTCCTGAAACCGTCAGCCACATCGTCCACTTGCAGCAACATCGACTCCGATGTGTAATCGCCCGAGTACAGTATTCGCCTGCCTTGCATCTCCAGTCCAAACCAGACAGATCCAGCCAAATGTCCACTGCGCCCCCAGATCACCGACACACCAGGTAACAATTCAAACCAGCACTCACGTTCAGTCTCATCCTCCAAAAATCGATAGCGAATACGCTGCTCATCGGATTTATCATAGGGCAAGGCGTGTCCCGCATGTTCCATATTACGTCGCCACGCTCGAAAATACGTTGTCAGCTGCTCTTTTGTCTCGCGTGTTGTCCATACTTCGCCCGTGTACCCTAGCTTGTAGAGCAACGGAATGGCAACAGAGTGATCCTCATGGGCATGGGATAACAGCACCGCATTCAGTTGTGGCACAACCGCCGGTTCTATGAGCGGATATTCGCCGCTTCCTTCTTTTTTCACACCACAATCCAGCAGCAGTCGGTAACGGCTCCCGCTGAGCAAATAGGCGGAACGTCCATGCTCGCCCGCACCGCCCCATACGTTCAGTTTGATCATGATGCATTCCACTTTCTCTTTGAATTCAGCATTTCAATTCCCAGCAACATCAGCACCGTCATGCCTACGGTCACCACAGCCATTGCCATACCAAGCGATACCTGACCCTGTTCAAACTGGGCAAAAATATACGTCGCCGACGTCTGCATCGACGGCGGAAGAATCAGGAGCGAACCGACCAATTCACGGGTCGCAATCGTGAATGTCATCATCCAGCCCGCCAGCATGCCGGGCAGAATCAGCGGAACAAGGATACGCCGCAGAATGTACAGCGGCTTACCGCCAAACACTTGACCCGCCTGGAACAACGTGCCGTCAATCTGGGTGAAGCTTGATTTTACATATTGCACGGTGTATGGCAGGAACAGAACCACATAGGTGAGCACCACCATACCGTACGTGTTATATAGTGTCACGGGCATCCACGGCGAGTTCCAGAACAGAATCAGTCCTACGACCATGACAATGCCTGGTACCGTATTGGGCAGCAGACTGAACAGATCGATGATCCGCTGCATGAACGATGAAGACTTGCCAATCGCCAGTGCAAAACCTGTACCTATAATCACCGCTACCGTGGAAGCTGCCAGAGACAGCCCGAGACTGTTCCCAATGGCCTTCATACTTACGGAGCCCCAAGATAGTAATTCTCGGTAATGATCCAGTGTCAGATTATCCAATGCCAGCCCTGCTCCCCGCAGTTTCATCGTGGAGGCTGCAATGATGGAGAAATACGGAATACCGATCGACAGAATCAATAGAATGGCCAGATACGCACCGCACAACCATCCTGTCCAGCCACGTAGAGAATAACGCTTCGAACGCTGGCCTTTGCCACCTACCAGACGATACGTGAACTTCCGGCTGATCGCCGACTGCATGTACCACATGACCAGACAGACGGACAGCAGTACAGATGCCAGCGAAGTAGCCTTACCAAAGTCAATTGGCCAACTGGAGATGTACTTGTGAATCTCAGAAGTCATCACATAATAACCGATCTTGCGACCGAAGGTAGCCGGGGTGCCGAATTCCGCAATCGTTTTAACAAAAACAAGCATAATCCCCATTCCGTAAGACGACAGCAATAGGGGGAGAATAATACGTCTGAAACGGTATCCTGCACGTGCACCGTGCACGGCCCCTGCTTCCTCCAGATTACCACCGATGCGGATCAACGCATCCCGCAGCAGCAAGTACAGGAATGGAAACAGGTGCAGACTCATGATCATGACCATGCCCCAGAAGCTAAAGAACAGCTCCGTCCAGTTCGCAGATGAAGGAACCCATTGCTGCAGGTATCCCCCTTTTTGCATAAACAGAATCCAGCCCATCGAGCCGATATACGGCGGGGTCATGAACGGGATCATCAGTATAACATCGACCCAGCGGTGCTCTCCCATCCGGGTTTTGGACATCATCCATGCGAGGGGTAACGCCAGCAGTGTGGTCATCGCTACCACGCAGATCCCTAGCCAGATGGAATTCAGCAGCACACTCGACAGATGATGACCGGTAATCGTACGAATTGGCGCCATCCAGTCCCATTGCCCATCTGGATAAACACTTTGCCAGAATATCAATAGTAGCGGCATCCCAATACTAATCGCCAGCAGAAAGAGGGCTAACACCACGCCCACTCTCCGAAATATACGGTTGTTATCCATCACAACAGGTTTCACTACGCTCACCTCACATGACATTCCACGTCAAGACAGCAGATCTCCCTGTTGCCTACCGTTTTTTGTATTTGTTCTTCCATGCGTTGAATAAAGATGAATTACCTTCGCATTTGCATGCGCATGCGCGTCACTTATTTAAAGGTTTCGGAGAAACGTGCTGCGGTCTCATCACCATGCTCGCTCATCCATGCCCAATCCACTTTCAGTTGCGGAATGTCCTTCACATTGGCACGATTCGTTGCTTCAATATCCTCACGTCCCGGAATCAGATATGCATCTGTTACCAGCTTCTGTGCCTCATCCGACAACAGGTAGTCAATGAATGCTTTGGCATTCTCTACATTGGGACTGGATTTCAGAATGGCTGCCGGTCTCGGGCTAATGACTGTACCTTCTTCAGGGTAGATGATATCCAGCGGTTCCCCTTTGGCTTTGGCGGAGTAGGCCATGTAGTCTACACCTGCTGCCACAATGCTTTTGGCACCCGTAATGACCGGATCTAATGCTTCCTGGTTCGCTCCTGTCATAGCTACACCGTTCGCTTTGTAGGCACTCAGCAAATCCCATCCTTTATCCCCATTAGCACTTAGGTAACCTGTAATGAAATCGAGTGCAGAACCAGACAATGTCGGATCAGGAATGTTCACAACATCTTTCCATGCCGGTGTTGCCAGATCTGCCCAGCTTTTGGGCGGCGTCGTCACCAGTTTGCTGTTATATACAATGCCCAGCGCAGATGCACTACTGCTAAAATAGTTACCTTCCGCATCCGACCAATCTTTGTTCAGCTTGTCCGCATTGGCCGCTTCCGGATAAGGCAACGTGAGACCCTCCGCCTTTAGCGCCTGTGCCGAAGGCAAAGATGCCAGAATAACCACGTCTGCTACCGGGTTAGATTTCTCTGCTTCCATACGAGCTAGAATTTTGCCTGTCGTGCCTTGGAACATCTCCACTTCAATGCCTGTTTTCGCTGTAAATCCACTTACGATATTATCTGCCAGCTTCTGTGGCCCTGCACTGTACAATACTAGTTTGCCACCTGTTTCTTTCGTCGATGTTTCCGCTGCTGCCGCTGTATTTCCATCCCCCGTAGGCTGTGCTGCATTGCCATTCGTAGTGTTGCCCGTACTGCATCCGAACAGACTGAGACTCATCACTGCTGTTAATAGAAGTGTTGCCCTCTTTTTACGTGACTTCATACCAAACATGTTCATGCCATCTCCCTTAGATTCGTATTAAGTAAGCTGCTACGCCTTGTATTGTTCTACACATCATTTGATCCACTTTACGTTTTAGTTCATTCTAGGCCCTCTTAAGTTACCTGTGGTGAACTTGTTAGTTTGCGGCAGCAATCACTTCTCTCTGCTTTCCACCCGTGTTCAGATTCAGATGGAGCTGCAAATCTGAATCTGAATTCGAACTTCTATTCTGGCCCTGCGGATCATGCATGCGGCAGATTCGTTCTGGCGATACATGCAGTTGCACTCTCTCCCCAACGCGAACCCTTTCGTTCGCATACGCTGTCCACATGCCCAGACCTTCCATCTGTACACGTACCTCATAACGTTCTCCCACATAACTCACGCTGAGGATTCTTCCAGGGTAGCCCAGATCATCTTGGCCTGCTTTGTACCAGGTCACATGTTCCGGACGAATCATAGATTCGTTTGGCGTAAGCCAATTGGACTTTCCAATAAACGAGGCGACATAAGGATCACTCGGCGTAGAATAGATCGTTTCGGGCGTGCCCTTTTGCAAAATTCGTCCTTTCTGCATCACCACAATCTCATCCGACATGGACATCGCCTCAATCTGATCATGCGTCACATACAGAGCAGTTAATCCCATGTCCCGTACTAGTGACATCATCTCAATTCGCATCTCTTCTCGAAGTACTGCATCCAGTGCACTCAGCGGCTCATCAAACAAGATCACACCCGGCTTCACAGCTACCGCTCTGGCAAAAGCAACCCGCTGCTGCTGTCCACCTGACAGCTGATGAGGATAACGATCCTCCATGCCTTGCAGACGAACCATATCGAGTGCTTCATTCACCTTCTGGCGCAGATCAGACTTCTGTTTGCCTGCTTTCAAGCCAAAAGCTACATTTTCGTATACTGTCATATGCGGCCATAATGCAAAATCCTGAAACACCATGCCCAGATTGCGCTTGTGTGTTGGTGTATCGATCCGCTTTGCTGCAGAGTAGATGTATTCCCCATCCGCACGAATCTCTCCCGCATCCGGCTGTTCCAGCCCGGCAATCATGCGAAGCAGAGTTGTTTTGCCACAGCCTGAAGGGCCCAGCAAGGTAGTGAATTTTCCGTGTTCAAGCGTCAGATCGGTGGGCAATAGTGCAGGCGTTTGATGAAATGATTTTTGAACTCCCGTTAACTCCAGTTTCATACGCATCCCTGCCTGTCCTCTTGTACTGATCTCAGTCTAACGCTCGCCTTCAAGAGTTGTTTATTGAGTTTGTAAAATGGAAATTAACTTTTTAGATGAATTCTGTTGATGTTCATAGATTAAATCTATAGAAGAGGATGTAGAACGTAGAGGAGTGTGGACCAGTTGAACCTGATTAAGTTGCACATTGTCGAATTGATCGACAAACATCACCATATGACAAGCGTGGCCGAGATCCTAGGCATCAAGCAGCCTACCGTTACCTTTCATATGAAGTCATTAGAGGAAGAGATGGGAGTGCGTTTGTTCGAATCGCGCAGTGGAAAAACGTTTCTGACCGAAGCTGGACAAGCTTTGCTTCATTATAGTGTCAAAATCAATGCCTTGACCCAAGAGGCACGCCGTGTAGTCAAAGAATACGAAAGTCTGTATCGGGGCACGCTCCATATTGGAGCAAGTTACGTCCCGGCTACATATCTACTTCCGTCCATGCTACATTCCTTTTCGAAGGAGTTCCCTGGCATTCAGATGGTGTTGTCCGTCAAACCCGCCCCTGTCATCCGTGAGATGGTAATCCGTCATCAGCTTGATCTGGGTATCATCTCATCTGAGCCGTTTGTTGGCCCGATATTACATGCGGAGACGCTGTGCAAAGACGATCTCGTGTTAATCTGCGCTCCACAACATGCACTGACTCAGAAAGAATCGTTGCAGCCTGAAGATATCGCGCAGATCCCTTTCGCATTACATGGTAATGAGTCCAGTACCCGGAGACTGACCAACCAATGGCTTGCACAACATGGTATTCGGCTAAGAAGTACGGTCGAGATGGATTCCCTGGAAGCGATCAAACAGCTCGTGTTACTTGGCGGTCATATCTCCTTCATGTCGCGAATGGCTGTACAATGGGAGGAACAGCAAGGTCTTATACAGGTGATTCCCATTCCCGGAGAGCAGGCACCACGCCATATCTATACCGTACACAACAAAGACCGCCATCCTTCGGTTCAGGTTGATCGATTCATAGCCGTGTTGCGTGGAGCCGTTCCTACCGATCCTCCTCCATTGCACGAACCTATTGGATGAACCGATAAAAACTATCGCCAGCCATTCATCAAATCTATGCAGGGTTAACGTAATGCGCGCTTCCCGTTAATCGCATTCAGAAACTTGGACGGTAAAGTGGGGTCTGTACGTTAATCCAGATTGGGAGAGTGATTGGTTTTGAAAAAGTGGAAAAAGGTAACTGCCTCGTTGATGCTGAGCATCATCACCCTGGGAAGTGGACTGACATTTTTGGATACGCCGCCGGCTTCTGCCGCTGCCAACGCCGTTCCCGCTTATGAAGTGAAGTTCCTCGCGAAGCCGGAGCTCGTCCTAAACACCGATGGAACACCGCGCAGTGAGGTCATCCAGAGCCTTGGCCTGAACCCCACAGCACGAAATATCAATGTGGAGTACTTCGATACGAATGCTCTCGGACTGGATGCAGAAGGATGGAATGTTCGTTTTCGCAAAAAAGATGACAAAAATAACTACGAGCTGACTTACAAAAAACGTTACCCTGTCATAAACGGAGATATTGATGCAGCACTGACACTTGCAAACCAAGAAGGCTTCGATCAATCCGATGATAACTATGAGGCTGAGATTGACTGGGGATATGGCAAACAGACCCTGAGCTTCTCTAATACGAAAAAGGTAGATACCAAAGCAACAGGCTTACAGCTACCTTCTGAAAAAGATGCCTTGAACCTGCTGCTGGACAAGCTTCCAGGTAAATTGAAAAACTGGTCTGACTCCAATTGGGGCAAACAACAACTCTCACAATCTCGCGCTTACGGCCCAATCACCTTCCAGCGCTACGAAGGAACATGGAACGGTCAAGAGCTTACCCTGGAGGTATGGCCTATCCGCAATGAAGCAGGCACAGGTATTGAGAATATCGTTGAAGTTTCATTCAAAACGGATGACTCGGCAGCCGTTTCTGAACTGCGTAACCAGTTGATGCAATTGCTTCAGAACAAAAACTGGCTAATCCCTTCCGACGGCCTAAAGACACAGGCGATTCTGGAACGATATTAAACACAGGAAGTAATTTTATTAACTTTTTTATAGAATCAACTTCGTTTTAAAAATAGCAAATTAGCTCCTTAAACAATGAAAAGCTCCTCTTCCAGTTCTGAGACGGAAAGAAGGAGCTTTTCATTGTGTGCGCAATTTTACGATGACAATCACTAGGTGCTCTTAGCACATTTTTCTTGAGACTACCGTAGCAGTACAACAGAAAATAATAAAAGGTATGTATAATCTAGCGCCTTACATTAGAATCTACGATTACAGTCTGGTAACGCCATTTCTTGAGTTCGTAGTGAACAATCTCCCCTCAATCTCCCATAGAAATTGTTTGGCGATCGAAGGCTTCATAAACACTATTCCTATTTCACGGAATCTGCCATTCATATCATAACTGATGGTCAGAAGAACACTTTTAGATGTGATCCTGTTATTGGGGGCCGAAGAATGGATTCCTCTCACTTTATGAAGGGAAAGCTCAAATATTTGGTGATTCGTTTTAATGAATATTTTTTCATTCCCTAATAGTACATCTATTATCTTACCTTCTGAGACTTGGGGTAACCCGTATTGATGGATCCCGACCGAGTGCAATCTTGCACCGAACTCCCTCTTCAGCCTATTCGATTTGTCTATTTGTCCCATTCCAAAAACAAGTAGAGCTACAATAACGATGATCATGATAATAATAGGACCCACTGAACTCCCTCCAATACATTTTCTCTTTAAGATTTAGATTAACATAGATACATATACTTATAATATAATTGATTTCTTCGAGCCCACCGTATTTATCAATACATTCATAAATAACTTAACAAAAAAAGAGTTCTTGCATTATGCAAGAACTCTTTTAATTGTAAGCGGGTGATGGGAATCGAACCCACGCTATTAGCTTGGAAGGCTAAAGTTCTACCATTGAACTACACCCGCATAAAACAAAATCGGGATGACACGATTTGAACATGCGACCCCCTGGTCCCAAACCAGGTGCTCTACCAAGCTGAGCTACATCCCGATATGAAAAGTAAATAATGGCGCGCCCTGAGAGATTCGAACTCCCGGCCTTTTGATTCGTAGTCAAACGCTCTATCCAGCTGAGCTAAGGGCGCAAATATTGGAGCGGAAGACGGGAATCGAACCCGCGACCCTCGCCTTGGCAAGGCGATGCTCTACCGCTGAGCCACTTCCGCAAAATATATGGTGCGGTCGAGAGGACTCGAACCTCCACGGGGGTTAGCCCACACGGACCTGAACCGTGCGCGTCTGCCAATTCCGCCACGACCGCAAAACATAAAAGTGAGCCATGAAGGACTCGAACCTTCGACACCCTGATTAAAAGTCAGGTGCTCTACCAACTGAGCTAATGGCTCATAATAAATGGCTGGGGATATAGGATTTGAACCTATGCATGACGGAGTCAAAGTCCGTTGCCTTACCGCTTGGCTAATCCCCAACAAGAAATTATGGGGCGATCGAGGGGAATTGAACCCCCGAATGCCGGATCCACAAACCGGTGCGTTAACCACTTCGCCACGATCGCCATAAAATCAAATTACTGCATGAGTATATTAGTATTGCCATCAGAATCTATATTATACAGTGTACTTCCCTCTGATTGCAAAAACTAAAATGGTGCCGGCGAGAGGACTTGAACCCCCAACCTACTGATTACAAGTCAGTTGCTCTACCAGTTGAGCTACACCGGCATGGTGTACATGAAGCTTGTAAAAATGGCGGAACCGACGGGATTCGAACCCGCGATCTCCTGCGTGACAGGCAGGCATGTTAGGCCAACTACACCACGGTTCCAGATCACTTTCTTAATCTGCATTAAGAAAGCTACAATTGCGGGGGCAGGATTTGAACCTGCGGCCTTCGGGTTATGAGCCCGACGAGCTACCGGGCTGCTCCACCCCGCGTCAGTATAAGATAGATGGTGGAGGCTGAGGGGATCGAACCCCCGACCCTCTGCTTGTAAGGCAGATGCTCTCCCAGCTGAGCTAAGCCTCCATCTTGGGATTCTCATCCCATAATATTACCTATGACCCGTAGGGGATTCGAACCCCTGTTACCTCCGTGAAAGGGAGGTGTCTTAACCCCTTGACCAACGGGCCTCACTAAAAAAGAATTGTGGCGGAGAGAGAGGGATTCGAACCCTCGAGACGCTTGTGACGCCTACACGATTTCCAATCGTGCTCCTTCGGCCAGCTCGGACACCTCTCCATGGCTCCCCGAACAGGACTCGAACCTGTGACAACTCGATTAACAGTCGAGTGCTCTACCAACTGAGCTATCAGGGAATGGTGGAGCCAAGCGGGATCGAACCGCTGACCTCCTGCTTGCAAGGCAGGCGCTCTCCCAGCTGAGCTATGGCCCCATTCATATTCTTCTTATTTAGTTACTATGGGCCTTGGTGGACTCGAACCACCGGCCTCACCCTTATCAGAGGTGCGCTCTAACCAACTGAGCTAAAGGCCCACGTAAAAACTCCATCTCCCTGTTAAGTGGGGCAAAAAAAATACCCCAAAGGGAATCGCTTGGCGGCTTCCTACTCTCCCAGGACCCTGCGGTCCAAGTACCATCGGCGCTAGAGGGCTTAACGGTCGTGTTCGGGATGGGTACGTGTGGAACCCCTCCGCCATCGCCCCC
>NZ_CAOJCM010000005.1:215013-299026 GCF_948329825.1 Paenibacillus sp. JJ-100 | reverse complement strand
ACAGGTTCGAGTCCTGTTCGGGGAGCCATGGAGAGGTGTCCGAGCTGGCCGAAGGAGCACGATTGGAAATCGTGTAGGCGTCACAAGCGTCTCGAGGGTTCGAATCCCTCTCTCTCCGCCATAATTCTTTTTTAGTGAGGCCCGTTGGTCAAGGGGTTAAGACACCTCCCTTTCACGGAGGTAACAGGGGTTCGAATCCCCTACGGGTCATAGTTTTACTTATAACTCTAAAAAAAGAGTTGATTTCCACTTAATATTTATGTTAAGATCATAAATGTGTTGTTCGGAGGCTTAGCTCAGCTGGGAGAGCATCTGCCTTACAAGCAGAGGGTCGGGGGTTCGATCCCCTCAGCCTCCACCATATATTTTTTACTGACGCGGGGTGGAGCAGCCCGGTAGCTCGTCGGGCTCATAACCCGAAGGCCGCAGGTTCAAATCCTGCCCCCGCAATTGTAACTTTCTTAGCTGAAAGTGATTTGGAACCGTGGTGTAGTTGGCCTAACATGCCTGCCTGTCACGCAGGAGATCGCGGGTTCGAATCCCGTCGGTTCCGCCATTTTATTCTTAACATGAGTGAAGCTGTTCACTACATCTGCTGTATGGCACTGATGCCCTGGATAAAGTGTAGCGACTCAAGCTTAAACTTTACTCTGGCTCGGTAGCTCAGTCGGTAGAGCAGAGGACTGAAAATCCTCGTGTCGGCGGTTCGATTCCGTCCCGAGCCACCTTTACAGAAAATTTAATATGCCGGTGTAGCTCAACTGGTAGAGCAACTGACTTGTAATCAGTAGGTTGGGGGTTCAAGTCCTCTCGCCGGCACCATGTAATCCTGGAGGATTAGCGAAGTGGCCAAACGCATCAGACTGTAAATCTGCTCCCGTACGGGTTCGGTGGTTCGAATCCATCATCCTCCACCAGTTTTTAGGGGCATAGTTTAAAGGTAGAACAACGGTCTCCAAAACCGTTGGTGTGGGTTCAATTCCTGCTGCCCCTGCCAATTAATCTTTAGAATTATTTTATATGGCGATCGTGGCGAAGTGGTTAACGCACCGGTTTGTGGATCCGGCATTCGGGGGTTCAATTCCCCTCGATCGCCCCTTTGTTATCTAATGGGGATTAGCCAAGCGGTAAGGCAACGGACTTTGACTCCGTCATGCATAGGTTCAAATCCTATATCCCCAGCCATTATGCGGAAGTGGCTCAGCGGTAGAGCATCGCCTTGCCAAGGCGAGGGTCGCGGGTTCGATTCCCGTCTTCCGCTCCATATTAAGGCGCCATAGCCAAGTGGTAAGGCACAGCTCTGCAAAAGCTTTATCCCCAGTTCGAATCTGGGTGGCGCCTCCAGTATGATTTTAACTACATAAGCCGGCGTGGCGGAATGGCAGACGCGCTCGACTCAAAATCGAGTGGGAAACCGTGGAGGTTCGAGTCCTCTCGCCGGTATTTGTTAAAAGGTTCATCAGATTAACTCTGATGAACCTTTTTTGTGTTTTCATTTAGGTAGAAAGGAACTGGTCCAAAAGCTGCTTGGTCGGAAAATAATGCAGCTAATGTGAATGTATCCTCAACTTGTTAACTTAATCAGTATCAGTTGGAGGGATAGCAGAGCACTTTAGGCACTGTTTATGTGCTGATAGCAAATAAACGATGTTGACAATAACACCTAAAGCGCATCTGCTGAAATTAACTCCCTACTGAACTACGAACATACAATACTCATTCTGCAATTTAATAGTTAGCTTTTGTTAGCTTTTGTTAGCTTTTGAAAGCCCGCTCGGGATGTTTCTTCCGCTCTCGGTATCTTCCGGGAGTCATCCCCTCCCATTTCCGAAAGGAACGAATAAAGTTTTGTGGGTTGGTGTAGCGAAGCCGTTCAGCAATCTCTTTTACAGTCCAATCACTCTCGTCAAGCCATCTTTTGGCGATATTCAAACGGTATCGAGTCAGATATTCACTAAATGAGGTACCCGTTTCTTTTCGGAATACACTGCTTAAATAATTGGCGTTGTAATGAAGTCTAATTGCGCATTCGTCCAGCGTCAAATCCTTGTCATAATCCTGCTGAATGATCGCAATCATTCTCTCTGAAATGTGCTGATATTGGGCTACCTGCCTTTCCTTGAAAATGTGAATGATGGGCTGGATTACCTCATGATCGAACCAGAGTTCTACCTCAGCGGCGTATTGTAAATGATGCAACTCACTAAAAAGAGAACGGTGTTCCTGGCAAATTTGAGAGAGTCTGATGCCCGATTGTTGGGCCAGTTCAAGAATATGCGTCAATAGCCTCATCAGTGCAGCCTGATACTCCGCTGGAGTACACTCTGTTGAAAATAACGTCTCTAACAGTTCGCTCAACTGCGTAGAAGCAACAACCGCATCTGCTTGCTGAATAGATTGGAGCAGTGCATACTCTAGTGTCTCTGGATAACCGATTGTCCACGATGTTGAAGCCAAGTTAGGTTGTCCGTATTGAATAATAATGCCTGTCCCAAGTCGCATCCGCTGTTTCAGTGCATCTACAGCCTCGTTATATGCCTGCGGAATCTGATTCATTAAATGATATGGCTGACTTAGACCGATACTGACCTTCAAATCTAAAACTTCACCGATCTGTTGTTGTAGTTGTTCAGTCAGTGACGAAAGCTTTTGTAAGAAAAGTGATACATCTTGCTCTTTATTACCAAATACCGTTACCACATTCTGTTCTAGAACAATTGGTAACAGCTGCTGCTCAGGAGTTAGAGTCTCTTCAAGTATGTTTTGAATGGCAAACAAGAGCAAAGAGCGATCTTGTGAACTATATCTAGAGTGACTTGCTAGTTCAGGCTGGAAGGCCAAAACGGCAAGTTGTTGCCATGATGAGAGTTGTAAGGCATATCCCTGATCACGTAGTGCATCATATAATGTATTGGAGCTCGTCTTGCCTTGAAGCAATTGCATCATAAAGTAGGTACGAATCTGCATCTGATGTCGGTTTAGAGTAGATTCCAATTCAGAACGTGCATCGGATAAGCGTTTGACGCCGATCTGAATCTGTTCAAGCTCATCCTGTGAATTCAGAGGTTGCTGGGGACGTGAAGTGTGAGTTTTTATAATGTTATTATCCCCTAAGAGAGCAAGAATCCGTCTTATAGGAGCGAGCATTCGCCGTGAACCGAGCCAGGCAAGCAACAGCGAGAGCAAGAGCATCGCGATACTAATATACAGCGTATGAATGCCGATTTTGATATAATCCCTAGTTAAAGTGTCCTCAGGGGAGATAAGAATATAAGTCCAGCCTTTTAATGTAGGAGGACTGTAGGTTAGTGAATAGTCTGCATTGGCAAAACGTACTACACGTTCAGCAAAACCCTCTGTATATGTTGCTGGCGTTAATGTTTCAATACGTTCACTTTTATTCTGATCTAACATCCCTAAAGCAGATAAAGGCTGTCCAATATAAGATGAATCTGGATGAGCAATGACACGTTGTTCCCGATTGAGAATAATTAAACCGGAGTTAGAGGCGCCCTGTAATGATTCCCTCATTGGATTTTGCATGTAACATGCTGGAATTCCGGCGACGAGTGCTGTATTGGAAGAGCCACTGGTGTCCGGAACAGTTCTTGCGAGTGTGATATGATACATGCAATTCTGGCGGGAGCTCTGTTCCTCTTTACTATCTTCATTACTAAATATGGATGAGGGCGCAAGCTGCCATCCGGAAGTTAGTGTATCTGCAATTAAATCTTTCATGGGCAGTGATAAGGGAAAGCGCTTGTTTGGATAGAATCCCTGGCGATCCATAATCCAATCTTGAGACTGGTTAACCAGGATGATGTTGAGCAGAGGTTCCCATGACTTCATATGCTGGAACTCTATCTGTAAGTTTTCTACCTGTAGTTGACCGATCCGCCGAGGTGAATTGGAACCTGAAACGGAATGAAATGTGCTTGGAGAGCGTACAGCCTGATCCAGCATGTAACTGACTGTAGCCAGCTTGTGTTCTAAATTGGACTGTATCTGTTCAAGGAGTTGTTGATTCGCTTGAGTTCGATGCAGTTCAGTCTGATTGGAAGAATAGATAAAAGCAGCGATACCTGTCAACAAGATAGGGACTGTACTTAACAGAAGCCCGAAGATAATCATTTTATGAAGATAACTTAAAGTTCGCACGGGCTCACTCCTTGCTGAAAAATAGATTTATTCTTATTTTAGTAAACGCTTCCAATTAGAACAATCTAATTTTTGTTTATTTGGATAAAAAAGTAATATATATAACGTAAACTGGAAGGAACGTACTTATAAAGGAGATAGCCGTCCATTTAATTTGCAAGCAAATATGCCTTGTAGCAATACCGAATTAGGGGTAATGACTAGTATCCGGATGACTGTTTTGCACTTAAACACGTTGGTCCTGCACACGGACAGTCCAAGGTCCAAGCAGATCCCCGACCTGAGTCTAGGATCAAAAACCGTCCACAGTCTGTTTTGAAAAACCGTTGAATCCCCTAGAATAAAGACATAAGGTTGAACAAGAAACACGAACAACAAATCACGAAACATGAAACAGGAAAACAAACAAGTAATCGTGAAGAACAAGTAAATGTCATCAGCAAGTAAAACGAAGTGAGCAACAAACAGAAAAAACGGAAAGGGCGGTGAACAACAATTATGAGAATGAACAAGGGAAATGGCTGGGCAATCGTACTGATTGCAATCGGTGTACTGCTTCTCTTCGGAAAGTTAACACCGTTGCTTGGACATCTGATGGGATACTTAATTCCGATCTT
Source organism: Paenibacillus sp. JJ-100 (assembly GCF_948329825.1). Taxonomy (GTDB): domain Bacteria; phylum Bacillota; class Bacilli; order Paenibacillales; family Paenibacillaceae; genus Paenibacillus. The sequence goes on along the minus strand of NZ_CAOJCM010000005.1, from coordinate 294,251 downwards.
GATGATTGCACTAGGATATTATGGTGTTAAACGAGGAAATGTGATGCTTGGATGGATCGTTCTTATCATCGGTATCGTATCCCTACTCGGCAAACTTGCTTGGCTAATAGGACCGATTATCGCAATCGGATTGATTATCTGGGGTATCTCAATGCTGAGTAACAATCGCAATCCACGTCGTCGCTATTAAGTAAGGTCATGATCAAGTAAAAGGAGGGACAGAATCTAATGAGTGTATTTCGTCGAATGCGGGATATCACCGTAGCTACTCTAAACGAACATCTGGAGCAAAGTCAGGACCCGGTTAAACTGATTGATCAATTTCTGGTCTCGACACGCCAAGACATTGGAGAAGCAGAGAAGCTGCGACACCAATATGCAAGCCATACAAGACAAATGAAACAGCAGGCTGATCAGGCGGCTGCAATGGTGAACAAACGGGAAGAACAAGCATCCATGGCCTTGAAGGCTGGAGAGGAACATCTCGCCAAGCTGGCTTTGCAGGAGAAGATTCTGCATGAGGAAAAGATGGATCAATACAATGAGTTGTATACCCAAAGTGCTGCTGCACTGCAGGAACTGGATGATCAGATCAATCAGTTGAAGGCAGAGTATCAGAATGTATACAGCAAACGCCAATATTACTATGCTAGAATGCAGACAATCCAGTTGCAACAACGAATGAATCAGCGTGGAAACTATAGTGGTCAGAACGTACCTGGTATGTTTAACAAGCTCGATGACCAAGTCTCTAATCTCGAATATGAGGCACAGAGTCTTCGGGAAATCCGGCGGATGGGCCAGGATGGTACCGGATTATCCGGCAGCATGTCATCTTCCGCACTGGACAAAGAGCTGGAGCGTTTAAAGCAAAAGCTTAATAACGATAAAAAGGAGTAGTCACATGAATAAATTATACCGCTCAACGCGTAACCGTATGCTGACAGGATTGATTGGCGGCATATCTGAAAATCTTGGATTTAGTACTACGCTGCTACGAATCATTTTCTTCATCAGTATCTTCGCAACGGGTGGTACATCTCTATTCATCTACTTCATCGCTGCATTGGTTGTACCCAAGGAACCTTATCACGCCGATCCGTACGTTTATGGTTCAGATTATGGCAGAGGTTACAAGTAAAACGAAAGGAGCAAGCACATGAGCAAACTATACCGCTCAACGCGTGACCGGATGATGACTGGTCTGATCGGTGGCATATCCGAAGCGATTGGAATGGATTCTACGCTACTACGTGTCATATTCGTCATCAGTATCTTTGTAACCGGGGGCACGACGTTATTAATTTACTTCATCGCGGCATTGGTGGTACCAAAAGAGCCATATCCACCATATGATCCATATGGTTATGGCCCGGGTGCTGGTCCTGGGAGAGGGTATGGTGGTTATGACCATCAGGCACCAAGAGATCCTTTTAACAACAATCATAATCAACGGGGCTCTGGTTTTGGTCCTGGCCCTGGCTATAACAGTAGCAGACCGCAACCTGGTCCGCGTCCCTACGACAATCACGCTTATGGAACAGGAAGCCAACATGAAAGTGAACTGGACTCCATGATGAAAGATATTGAGAAAAAGGCTTTGAAAAAAGAAGTAGAAGAGCTTCGCCAAAAACTATCTCGTTATGAGAAGGGAGAAAAGTAAAATGGGAGTATTTAAACGGATTAAAGATATGACAAAGGCATCTGTAAATGATATGTTGGATAAAGTAGAAGATCCGGTTGTAATGTTGAATCAGTATTTGCGTGATATGGAGGCTGAGATTCACGAGGCTGAGGTGACTGTAGCTAAACAGATGGCGAATGAGCGCCGTATGAAGCAACGTCTGGATGAAGCAGAACGCACTTCCGTACAACGTGAGTCCCAAGCTGAAGCTGCTCTGACTAATGGTCAGGAAGAAGTAGCCCGCAAATTGCTGGAAGAGAAAATCTATTTCGATCAAAAAATCGAAGAATATCGCGAGCTGCATGCACAATCCGAAGCACAAGCGAAAGATCTGTTGCAACAATTGCATGACATGAAAGATGAATTCTACAAAATGCGCAACAAACGCAATGAGCTTGTATCCCGTGCACAGATGGCAAAAGCCAAAAAACAAATGTCTTCGATCAACAGTCTACATTCCATCGAGAGCGGAAGTGCATCCCTTGGATTCCACCGCATGGAAGAGAAGATTATGCAGCTTGAAGCTGAAGCAGATGTAGCCCGTGCACCATACCGCAATACGGGAGCAACTTACACCAACCCGGTTGATCTCGAGAAACAATTCAAAGTGGATCAACAGTTGCAGGCTCTTAAAAACAAAATGGGCAATGGTTCCAAGAACGAAGCGAACGGAACTTCTAAAGAATAACTGTTCGCTCGGTGAACAATATGATATTCTATAGATCGTGTATCATGTACGGTTCGTAGAACACAAGTTAAGCCATACAGGACTTCTGTGCCTGCTATGGCTTTTCCGTCGAATGTGGAAGAATAACTCACAAAGGGGGTGCGGCAGAGATGAGTAAAAGAAACCAATGGTTTGCGGTCATTATCATTGTAATTGGCTGTTTGATGCTCTTTAACAGGAGTATGAACTTGCTGACTGCTGCCGCACTCATTTTGTTAACGGTGGGCATGCTTCAGGTTCGAAAAGGAGAAACCAAAAAAGGTTATCGTTATCTTGGTGTTGGTGCTGCGTTGTTGCTACTGGATAACTTGATGATTGTATTTCTAATTGTACTAGCATCATTAGCCTATTTTTATTCTAAAAATCAAAAGATTCATTTGCATGATGATGTCATGAAAAAACAAAATTTTATGGCTCGCTATTACTGGGATCAATCATCCTGGAGACTGCGCAGTATGAGTTTGTGGCATGCGATTGGTGAGGTCAATGCAGATCTGTCTCTCTCCATTCCAGAAGAGAAACAGACCATTGTACTGTTGCAAGGGGTTATGGGTAATGTACGCCTGACCCTGCCTGAGCATTATGGGGTAGAGATCGAAGCGTCGGTGCTATTTGGCCGAATTAATCTTTTAGGTGAGCAGGATAGCGGCATGATGAACAGATTGGTATGGAGAACACCTGGATATGAATCCAGTGAACATAAAGTAAAATTTGTTATTTCGTATATTGTTGGCGACTTAAATATTTATAATCCGTAGTAATAAGAAATGGATGAAGAAAAGGAGGAATCCCGTATGAAGAACAGAAAACATACTGATATGGTTACCCGTAGTATGCGAGAAGGGATCCTCCTTGTTTTCATTGTATTTGCAGTTATTTTATATGTATTGTATACATATGGTTATCTGGCTCCATTCGCAGGTTGGCGGCATCTGATTCAATCTGGGCTCGCTTTGCTATTGTTACTGATTGGAATTGGTGCAATCTTCGGATTTTATCAGAGCTACAGGGTCAAAAGACGACTTGAATTGTTAACGGAAACTTTGCTTCAATGGGAAAAAGGATCTCTCTCTCGTACGGTGCCCGACCTCGGTCAGGATGATGTTGGCCGACTTAGCGAACAGCTTGGCCGGATCGGAAAAAAGTGGGAAGATCAGGTGTCCTCCCTTCAGAGATTGTCCACCAACAATGCACAGCTGGCTGAGCAGGCCAGAATTACAGCCATTGTAGAGGAAAGACAACGGCTCGCACGGGAATTGCATGATGCCGTATCACAGCAGCTATTTGCGATCTCCATGACAGCTACAGCGGTAGGCCGGAAGATGGAGAAGGATTTTGAACGGGCACAGCGGCAGGTTGCATTAATTGAGGAGATGGCTTCGGTAGCTCAATCCGAGATGAGGGCGTTGCTATTGCATCTGCGCCCAGTCTATCTGGAAGGCAAACAACTGGAGCAGGGTCTGCGTGATCTGGTGATGGAACTGAAAACCAAGGTTCCGATGGAGATCGTATTGGAGATGGATGAAGATATTGAACTGGTAAAAGGCATTGAGAACCATCTATTCCGGATTATCCAGGAAGCGATGTCGAATACATTACGTCATGCAAAGGCGGAGAAAATGGAGATTCGACTACAGCGCCGAATGGACGCAGTTCGTGTATTGATTCGGGATGACGGACAGGGATTTGATCTGGATGAGCAAAAGCAAGCCTCATATGGTTTGGCAAATATGCGAGAACGGGTTACAGAGATTGGGGGGGCCATCCAATTTGTGACGGCACCTGGTAAAGGGACCCGGATTGAGATTACGATCCCTTTGATGAACGATGAAAGTGAGGTAGAACATGTCAATGGAACCGGAAGTCGAGACAGAGACGGAAGCGTCGATCAGAGTATTGCTCGTGGATGATCATGAGATGGTACGTATCGGTCTTGCTGCTGTGCTGGATACCGAAGACGGCATCGAAGTGATTGGTGAAGCGGGAAGTGGAGAGGAAGGTATTCGGCTTGCACAGGAATATAAGCCGGATGTTGTACTGATGGATCTTGTGATGGAAGGCATGGATGGCATTGAGGCCACACGTCAGGTCCTCAAAATCAATCCGGAATGCAAAGTCATTGTACTGACTAGTTATCTGGATGATGAGAAAATGTATCCCGTCATTGAAGCAGGAGCCTTCAGTTATTTGCTAAAAACGTCCAGAGCTAATGAGGTTGCTGACGCCATTCGTGCAGCTGCCAGAGGACAATCCGTTTTGGAGTCGCAAGTGGCGTCCAAAATGATGAATCGGTTCAGACAGCCGCAAGCGGCAGCGCCTCTACATGAGGAGTTGACTGATCGGGAGATGGATGTTCTGCGTTTATTAGCTCAGGGCAAGTCCAATCAGGATATTGCAGATGAGCTCATTATCGGCATTAAGACAGTCAAGTTCCATGTGACGAACCTGCTGGCAAAACTCGACGTGGATGATCGGACACAGGCTGCCATTTACGCGTATAAGAATGGACTGGCAGAGTAATAAGATTAAAAAGCAGGACAGTATGGAAGTTTTAAAATGCAACGTGTGACACTCGGAGCAATATGGTGTAAGAAAAATGAAATCTAAGTTTAACATGAAGCTCGGTCTGCCCTTTGTTGGTGGATGGGCTTTTTTTGATTTGTTTTTTGTTTTTGTTGTGCATCCATATCTAAAGTCTCCTAATTGCGTATAGGTCAAGCGGGAAGGGGGTATGCTGTTGATAGATTGATAGAATGCAGGAGCGAACGGGGGAATTCACTTGTTAAAGCGTTGGATGAATACAGGACTCATGGCGATGGTCATTATTATCTTCATCGGGGTTACACAGGTATATGCGGAGAACGTTGGAGCGGGTAAGACAGGTTCCGGTACAGAAATTGCAGATCTGGAGCAGTTGCTACATACAGCAGATTCAGTAATAGACCGTGCTGATCAATGGGTGATCAAATGGCAAGCTGAAGGTAAAGGAGACGCTTATACACAAGCTGTGAAGCTAGCTGTAGAACTGGGTCTTGGCGTACCCGTATATGATCTGCAAACGGGGCATACTGTATATCGCAGCGAAGCAACAGTTGGTGGTTCAGAATCTGGTTCAGAATCTCCAGTAGGATTGCTCCTCAATGTAGCAGATACGGATAACAAGGGTTACTATGTTATTGTGCAGCTATCAGGTGGGGCGAGTCTGGATCGTCAAGCGTTGCTTGCTTTACATGGGCAGGTGGATAAAGCTCTGACTGAGTCGGGTGTAAAAGCAAACTGGAATATGTCGGTGCAAGGAATGATGCAAGAAGGGAATGTAGAATCCCTCGATACAGAAGCGTCGAATGCGTTTCAAGATGGAGTGGAGATCAAGGCCGGTAAGCAGTTAGCAGCGATGGAGGCCAAGCTATCTCATGATCTGACTATGACGGCAGTGGAACGGTATGAGGATGAAGCGACAACAAGTGTTTCGTATGAGGCGGCTGAATTGCCTCTGCAAATTCAAAGTGGTTCACACATGTTAAATATGCAGCTTGCCGTGCATCAAGTCAGTGAGCAGGATGAAGCTCGAATTACTGTAGGTTTTCCTGTAATCACGATTGAATATTAAGCAAACGAGGTAATGATTATTTTAGCTGCATTTGATGCGGTTGATATGCTAAAATGGCATCACATCCAGGTTGGAACATGCTGGTAATTGGTCCGTTGGTTTTCAGAAACTGATGATATGAACACTATTACATAGCTCGGGAAGCGTATGAAAGAAGTCTTCCCGGAAGAAAGAGGGGCCTATGGATAATAAACAGATGCAAAATGAAGCGCAGACACCAGGTGCAGTATTTTTCATTTTTGGAGCAACGGGCGATCTGGCCCGCCGGAAACTGTTTCCGGCCATCTACAGTTTATACCGCGAGGGCAAGCTCGCTGATGACTTTGCGGTTATTGGCGTAGCACGTCGTCCGAGGTCACAGGAAGAGTTCCGGGACGATCTTCTGGAATCCATTCGGGAATTCTGCCGTTATCCGGCTGGAAATACGGAGGAGTGGAACGCTTTTGCCGAGCATTTTGAATACAAATCACTGGATATCAACAATGTGGATGGGTTCCGGGAATTGCGGGAGCAGACCGAACAGCTCGAGGCCAAGTTTAATACACCTGGAAATCGGCTATTCTATCTGGCACTCGCACCTGAGCTGTTTGGCAATGTATCGTACAGTTTGAGAGATGGCGGCATGCTGGAGAGTAAAGGGTGGAATCGTCTGGTGATTGAGAAGCCTTTCGGATATGATCTGCCATCGGCTGAGAAGCTCAATGAACAGATTCGTGAAGTATTTAAGGAAGAGGAGATCTACCGGATTGACCACTATCTGGGCAAGGAAATGGTGCAAAATATCGAGGTCATTCGCTTCGGTAATGCCTTCTTCGAACCGCTCTGGAACAATAAACATATTGCTAACGTTCAGATCACACTGGGTGAAACGGTGGGTGTGGAAGAACGCGGAGGATATTATGATCATTCCGGTGCACTCCGCGATATGGGGCAAAACCACATGTTGCAGATGCTGACGATGATTGCGATGGAGCCACCAAGTCGTCTGTTCCCGGAAGATATCCGGGATGAGAAAGTGAAGGTACTTCGTTCTTTGCGAGAATTCACGTCTGATGAAGAGGTGCGTAATAACGTGGTACGTGCCCAGTATACGGAAGGGGAGTACCGAGGCAAACAGCTTCCGGGATATCGTCAGGAGGACAAGGTTGATCCGGAGTCGAATACCGAAACGTATTTTGCCGCGCGTGTATTCGTAGACAATTTCCGCTGGGCTGGCGTACCGTTCTATATTCGGACAGGCAAACGTCTGCCAGTGAAAACGACGGAGATTGTGGTTGAGTTCAAATCGATGCCGAATAACGTATACCTCGGTAAAAAATATAAGCTGGAACCGAATCTGCTGGTGATTCGGGTGAATCCGATGGAAGGCATTTATATCAAAATCAATGCCAAGAAGCCGGGCTCGGATTCCGAGATTCAGCCCCTGGCAATGGACTTCTGCCAGAGCTGTATGATCGGAATTAACTCGCCCGAAGCTTATGAGCGTCTGCTGCATGATGCAGCAGAAGGCGACTCCACGTACTTCACCCGCTGGGATGAAGTGGCGACAGCTTGGTCTTTTGTAGACCGGATTGCGGCCGCTTGGGGGCGTAATCAGGGCGAGCTGCACACGTATCCGGCAGGAACGTGGGGCCCGGAGGCGACAGCCAAGCTGCTGGAGCAGGATGGCTTCCACTGGTGGCCGGTGAATGGGCAAGATGAAGACAGCGTGGTTTGGCATGTGAATGGTTAAGATGATGAGGGAAGTCAACAGGCATCTTGATCGTTAGATAATCTTTTAAAAGCATAGATCGAGCGTAGAAGATAGCCTTGAGAGCCTGGGATTATCGCAAGAAAGATGCGATGTTCCGGGCTTTTATAGTTCGAACTTAGAGAAGGATGTGAGGACTGAAAAGAGACCCAGCTTGTAAGGAATGAGAACAAACCAGCATTTAAAACAATAAGTTTATTTTAGTTGTTGACAAAAAGTAAGTGAATAACTTATACTCAATACATGAGTTAAAGAGTTACGCAAATGACCCACTGGCTTCGCATAAACTAAATATAACTTTACGAAACAGGGGAGCATTCATGGGATAAAAGGTAAACCAGTTGAAGGGGTTTGCGACAGATGAGTTCATGAAATAAATTTCGCATAATATCTTTAATCTAAGAATACTATTTTGTATATATCGAATGGAGGAAAAAGAAAATGATGTTGGATGTAGGATTGTTATTGATTCGTTTAGTGATTGGTTTGTCGTTTATGGCGCACGGGGCACAGAAGCTGTTTGGATGGTTTGGTGGTTATGGAATCAAAGGTACAGGAGGTTGGTTTGAATCCATGGGTATGAAACCTGGTGCGTTCCTTGCATTGCTTGCAGGGCTTGCAGAGTTCGGCGGCGGCTTGCTGCTGGCTCTGGGACTGCTGACACCTGTAGGTGGCATTCTCATCGCATTGACCATGGTAATGGCCATCGTAAAAGTGCATGGTGCTAACGGTTACTGGTCTACACAGAACGGTTACGAGTATAACCTGGCAATCCTTGTGGTGGGTGTAGCACTAGCTCTGACAGGCGGCGGGCAATATGCGCTGGATGCACTGATTTTCTAAAACCGAATCATCTGTAAGAAATGAGAGGAACCCGGATGCCAGGTAAGTGGCGGAAGGGTTCTTTTTTTGCGAATAAAAGTGTTGAATTGGTGTAACGTAATCGGTTATTTTAAGTACAGATTATGGTACAATAGGAGAGTTGAATTGAGAACGAGGGTAGAAGCATGATGGAAGCGCCGATCTGAAAGGATGAACTCCATTGTAAATGTGTAAAATGAAATTATCATGTATGTCTGATGATGAGGATTACATGCGAGTTTATATTCAACCGGCCAAGCCGGGTGACATAAAGTTAAAGCAACAAAGTCTACTGTGTGAATCGATGGACCGGTGCTGACCGGATTAACGTGAATGAACGGATGAAAGGGATAGACGCTATGAGCAAAGCTGTAAAAGATATTCTTCAACATGAGGTGGACAAACGCCGGACGTTTGCCATTATCTCTCACCCAGATGCGGGTAAAACGACTTTGACTGAGAAGCTGCTGTTGTTCGGGGGCGCAATTCGTCTTGCGGGAACGGTCAAAGCTCGGAAAGCTAACAAACACGCAACAAGTGACTGGATGGAAATTGAGAAACAACGGGGGATCTCGGTTACGTCTTCTGTGATGCAGTTTGACTATCTGGGTCATCGGATTAACATTCTGGATACACCAGGCCACCAAGACTTCAGTGAAGATACGTACCGGACACTGACGGCTGCCGATAGTGCAGTCATGTTGATTGACGTGGCAAAAGGTGTCGAGGCACAGACGATCAAATTGTTCCAGGTGTGTGCGAAGCGTGGCATTCCGATCTTTACGTTTATTAACAAGCTCGACCGTGAGGGACAAAGTCCGTTTGATCTCATGGAAGAACTGGAAAACGTTCTGGGTATTCGCTCTGTTCCAATGAACTGGCCGATCGGTACAGGCCGTGATCTGTGCGGTGTATATGATCGGATGAAAAATCAGGTGGAATTGTTCCAAGGTGACGATCACTCCACGATCAAAGTGCAAAAGGTGGATGGATACAAAGATCCGATTATCCGTGAGATGGCAGGCGAGTACCTGCATGATCAGCTATGTCAGGAGCTTGAGCTTTTGGATGTAGCGGGCGACCCATTTGATATGGAAAAAGTACAGCGTGGTGAATTAACACCGATTTTCTTCGGCAGTGCCATTAATAATTTCGGTGTGCAGACGTTCCTGGAGAACTTCCTGGAGCTGGCTCCGAAGCCGGAACCACGTCGTAGTACCGCAGGTGAGATTGATCCAACGAATGAGAAGTTCAGCGGATATGTGTTCAAAATTCAGGCCAATATGAACCCTGCGCACCGCGACCGGATTGCGTTCTTGCGTATTGTGTCAGGCAAGTTCGAACGCGGCATGAGCGTGAAGCATAATCGTGTGGGGAAAGAGATCAAGCTATCTCAGCCGCAGCAGTTCTTGGCACAGGATCGGGATATTGTCGAGGAAGCTTATGCTGGCGACATTATCGGTCTATTTGATCCGGGCATTTTCCGGATTGGGGACTCACTTAGCCAGGGTAGCGAAGTGGTCTTTGATGAGTTGCCAACCTTCTCGCCAGAGATTTTTGCCAAAGCTACGGTTAAAAATGCGCTGAAACACAAACAGTATCAAAAAGGGATTGATCAGCTGACGGAGGAAGGTACGATTCAGGTATTTAATACTGTGAGCTTTGATGAGACCATCCTGGGCGTAGTGGGTCAGCTTCAGTTTGAAGTATTTGAATACCGGATGAAAGGGGAGTACGGGGTAGACGTGATATTGCAGCGTATGCCGTATCAATTTGCTCGTTGGATCGTTGACGAGAATCTGGACCCGAGCAAATTCCGTATTAACTCTACCTTGGTGAAAGATAAAAAAGGGAACTACGTAGTGCTCTTTGAAAATGAGTATGCGATGAGAACAGCCATGGACAAAAATCCGACTGCGAAGTTCCTTGAGACTGCGCCTTAAGTATTCGGAATAAGGCGTTTGGCAGGCTCGTTCTAGCGATGACTTCATGGTAATGCTTGATTGGAAGTGAGCGGGAGCATATGCTGATGCTCCAAGATCAAAATATTGCCGGAGCGTGTGAGTCTACGCGTGAACGGATATCATAAAATCCCTCCGCCGATTGGTGGAGGGATTTTCGCTGTACCCTTACCTATAGTGCAGTCGTATGGATCTGCAGGGAAGGGAGTGTTTTTTTGCAGACAGAACAAACGGTGTGATGGTTCCTATACCCGTCCCTGCTTCGGTTAGCGAAGCGGTTGAACGGGAATGGTGTGCAGATGCTCCTGTGCGATCTGAATCAGTTCGTCCTGCTTAGCAGGTTCGGTGTTCTTCCAGATCATTTCGAAAATGGCACCCAGTCCGGGTAATGCTGCCTCAGGCCCGTCCACTGAACCTTCGATCATCTCCCGGAGCTGGTCGTCACTTTTGTCATGAACCTTATGAACAATCGCTTCACGCAAGCTTAATGTAATGGGCATCGCAATTCCCTCCTCGTATTATTCGGCTGCTCTATTACTGTACCCTGTGGAAGGTGAGCGCATTCAAGTTTCTCTGTCTTTGTGGTATACTACGAAGGATTATTTACGGCGGCATTGTACCTAAGCTGGTATGTTATGCCGTAATGCGGCGGGAGGTTAAAGACCCTGATGGCAAAGAAACAATACGCCGTGATTGGCATGGGACGATTCGGGTCAAGTGTAGCGAATGCACTGAGTGACATGGGATTCGATGTGCTGGCGATTGATGCGAATGAGCAGCGGACCCAGGAAATGTCCAACGTGGTGACTCATGCGGTATCGGCAGATTCAACAGACGAAGAAGCGCTGCGAGCGCTGGGCATACGAAATTTTGATGTTGTTGTTGTAGCGATTGGTCAAGATATTCAGGCGAGTATTCTGACGACCCTGATTCTGAAGGATATGGGTGTACCGGTTCTGATTGTAAAAGCTCAGAATGAGTTGCACGGCAAAGTGTTGCAGAAGATTGGGGCGGACAAAGTGATCTACCCGGAGCGGGACATGGGTCTGCGGGTAGCACATCACCTGACATCGCCGAACATTCTGGATTACATTGAATTGTCGGAGGACTACAGTATTCTGGAGATGAGAGCATCCGAGCAGATGGTTGGCCAAAACCTGCTGGAGCTGAATATCCGCGCACGATTTGGCTGTAACGTCATGGCCATTAAGAGCGGAGGTTCGATGAACATCTCTCCTTACGCCGAGGATCGGATTGAGGATGGGGATGTGCTGGTTATTGTGGGGCACAAAGATCATCTCACCAAACTTGAGCGGGCATATGCGAAGTGATTAACATTAAACGTTTTTCATGAAAATTAGACGAGCAGGCTTGAGTGGCTTGGAACAGACTAGATATATTAGATGCAGCGTTTAATAAGTTGCAGATGCTGCAGTAAGTAAATGAGCCCGCAAGCGGGAAGGATGGAACCATGGATATTGTATCACCACAAAATACACGTGTTAAAGAATGGGCGCAGTTGCTGGAGAAAAAACATCGGACTCGTCAACATAAATATATTATTGAAGGTATTCATCTCGTACAGGAAGCGTTACGAGCGGGAGCTGATCTGGAGTGTATTATATACGACGGCGAGCAGGGTGTACCTGCGGAATTATCCGGGCTGGAGAATCCGTTAAAGCGAGTAGAGTGGATCAGTGTGTCTCCTGCGGTTATCGCTAAATGTACGGATACCATGACACCACAGCCGGTATTAGCCGTTGTTCGGAAAAGCGAAGAGAAGGTGCAAAACCTGATTACAGAATCAGGCGGTCTTGTTGTTGTTCTGGATGGTGTGCAAGACCCTGGCAATGTGGGCACGATTATCCGTAGTGCGGATGCCGCAGGAGCTTCAGGTGTAGTGCTTGGTGCTGGTTGCGCCGATGTGTATAACCCGAAGACGATTCGATCAACGATGGGCTCGTTATTCCATTTGCCCATTGTAGAAGGACAGTTGGAGTCCATGCTTCCTGAAGCAAAAGCAAAGGGAGTGAGGCTCGTTAGCACCTCGTTGCAGGCGACAGATTCGTGCTACAGTTATGATTTTACACAGCCTGTGTGGCTTGTTATTGGTAATGAGGGCAAAGGCATCTCGGATAGTACAGCACAGCTTGTCGATGATGCCATTACGATTCCGATGCAAGGACAAGCTGAGTCGCTTAATGCTGCAATGGCTGCAACCATTTTGTTGTTTGAGGCCATGCGGCAGCGGATAGTGTAAGGGGCATCTGATTGCAAAAAGCATTTAGAGTATATTAGTTCTTCGCAGAAAAAAACATATACTTTTACTAACGTGAACAGTCCTATTAAATTCATTTTTTAGGGCTGTTTTATTTATTTATTTATATTAGTTATGTTTGAGGATGATTTGAAAAAAAAAGATTCTTGCAACAAGGTATTTACGAGAGAGAGAAATGGGGAAGCAACGAAATGAATGTTAACAAACATCCTGTTCAAGATTTTTGGTTGTAACTTTGCTAGTAGTTACCTTATGTTGTTTAGGTGTTGCGATGGATCTACGTATCAAATCAGATACGAATATGTATCAATTCTTAACTTGGGATATATTCCTGGCATGGGTACCCTATATCATTTCATTATGCATTAGTTACACATTCAATAAGAAAGTAACGAAAATGAGCTTGATTTGGATGGTACCGCTGAGTGCAAGCTGGCTTTTTTTTCTTCCGAATTCAGCCTACCTTTTTACTGAAATCCTGCACTCATTTCGATATTTCAATACTCAAGGAGAAACTCAATTCTGGATCAATATTGATTTTTGGTATAACCTCACCTTAACGTTCGCTGTAGCTGTACTAGGTTTACTTCTGTCAACTTGCTCGATCATTCAAATTCACGAAGTGTTGAACAAATTAGTCAGTAAGTACAGTAACATGCTGGTTGTAGGCATTCTTTTACTGCTGAGTAGTTTGGGCGTATACATTGGGAGATTTAATCGATGGAATTCATGGGATGTATTGTCTAAGCCAGGGCAAATTGTTTTGGATATAGTGAATGATTTCACTGCAGGGAACAGCATTGTAATTGAATTCGTAGCCATTGTATTTGCAATTCAGTTATTTGCCTACGTTGTTGTATTCTTGTTGACAGCAAGGTCCAGAATCGTAGATTAAACCAATTCGAGCAATTTCATGTTTTTTAAAAATATCCTGCTTGTTCTTGTAAACTAATGCCTTAGACGATAAAGGGGTGGTTTGTATTAACCAGCGTGAATTTATTAACTGGACCGTTGAAGGAAAAAGAGAAGTTGTCGTTATCCCCAAGATTGGAGAAGTCATTCGAGGCACTGCTTTGGCTTGCCATGATGACACTTTGCTAGTAGTCGTAGGAGATGTTATTCAAGAGATACAGATTGAACTTATAGGTGATATCTTTGGTATTGAGAAGAAAGTAAGAGATCGCTGAGCTAAGATATTTCAGGATAGCGGGCCCTTGGAATAGGCATTGGGTATTGATCTGGTATATCCGATGTAATTCTGGGGTCTTTTTATTTAAAACGCACAAAAATAAATCGAACGATATGGCGGACCTAAACCAATATATAGTATCAGCAGAAAGGAGATGGAAGATGAGTGAGGAGAACGAGTATATCACATTGGTGAAGTTAACCCTTGCTGGCGATCATGAAGCATATGGAACGTTGTATGAGAAGACGGTAACGGATGTGTACCGCACGGTTCGATTTCTAGTTCGTGATGCGGAGGAAGCGGAGGATTTAGTACAGGAGATTTATATTCAAGCCTATCAATCTTTAGAGAGATATGATACTGAACGGGCTTTTCGACCTTGGTTAATGGGCGTTAGCATGCGGCAAGTTAAAAGTTATCGACGTAAGAAACTGATTCAATTTCGGTTCAAGCAGAGGATCGAACTAATCAATACCAATACGGGTATGGAAAATGATTTCTCATTACATCTGGTCGAGAAACTTGCGAATCGGCCCTTACTAGAGCAGGTACAGCGGCTGTCTTACAAATTGCAGCAGGTGGTTACTTTACACTACTTGAACGAATATACCCAAGAAGAAGTGGCTGATATTCTAGAAATCCCGCTGGGGACAGTAAAATCTCGAATTCATGCAGCACTTGCCAAGTTAAGACAGAAGCAGCGAATGCATTCTGAAATTGCACGAAAGGTGGACAATGTGAATGAAATTGGATGAACAGTTACGGTCGGCATATCAGGAGGAAACTAAGGATTGGGTCATCTCAGCTCGTGTGAAACATAACATAATAAAGGCTACACGGAAGGAAACGTCTGGTGTACATCGCAGCAGAACATGGTGGGTTGCCGTACTTATTGCGTTAGTATTTCTAATTCCCACAGGAGCTTACGCGGGATATACGTATTTGGCTGACAGTATATACGGATCACAAGATCAGATCACCTCCCGAGGTGGAAAGGCATCGGATTACGAGCAGTTGGAAGCAAAGCTGCAGCGAGCCAAGGCTCATTTTACGGAGAATGAATTCGAGCAATTTATGGGACTGCTCAAGGAATATGGACAGATGGCAACAACTCATGCAGATGTTCAAGGCAAGATGAATCCAGAACAATGGAGTACAGCAGAACAGGAAAAGTTTAAAGGGTTAGCGGCTGAACTCCAACCGTTCTTTGATAAGCTGGAATCGTTGGAGAATAAGTCCTCCAGGGCTATACCGGTTTCACCGAGGCTGATGGACGAGGAAACATTTTGGATGGAACAATCCGCTAAGGCTGAGGAGTTGTTTACGAAGGAGCAATATGCTGACTTTAAATCGATCTATGAACAGATGAAACAGTATAAAACGATAGTGGAAAACCCAGACGGCAGCTATCACATGGATCGCATGTCTACGGATCAGAGGTCTGATCTGGATCAATTAACAGAGCGTATGAGCGTGTATTTGGAAAAGCTGGGTCTGGAAGTGCGTTGATGACAGTGGATCTGGAGACAACTTGATAAGCATGAGTTTGAGTAGTGACAACTACGATCTCCGACTAGTCTCTCCCTGTCACCTTCAACCGATATTGATGCGGTGTGGTGCCAGTAGCTTTACGAAATACTTTGCAAAAATAAGAAGGGCTGGGCATGCCCACACGGTGGCCAATCTCGGGAATGGACAACACTGTACGGCTGAGCAGCACGCAGGCATGACGAATACGTGTGGCCTGAGCATATGCAATGATGCTGGTGCCGGTGGCCTTTTTGAACACATGAGACAGATGATAGGCCGATAAATGCAGTTCCTCTGCTATATCTTCTAATGAAAATGAATCCGAATAGTTCCGTTCTATCCACTGCATGGCTGCTTCGGCATGGGGGTTGAGATGTCCTGAAAAGTCTGCTGATTGGGTGGACGAGTATGAATTCAGCGGCTGAATCGCTGTTTTCCACAAATAGCGAAGCTGTGTCAGTATATCCAGCGTAAAGAGCCGGGCATCCTCAGCAGCTTCATGAGGCAATAAGAGTGTGTACTGCTCACCGAAATGTTCCATTCGCTGAATGAGTGGAGAACTCGGCGTCAGCAAGATCGGGGGGATAGAAGGCTGCTCATGGAGAAGGTGTTGGATAAAATGATGTGTGGTTATGAAGTGTGGCCAATAACAGTGTAGCAGTTCCAAGTCCACCATAAGCACCGTTCGAATGAACGGATGAGCTTCCGATACCTCGATCTGCACATGATGCAGCTGAAATGGCCTGAAAATCATAAGCATACCCGGTTCAAGTGGGAATACATGCCCTTCGGTAATTAATTGTCCATAGCCATCGTGAATATAGGTTAACTCTAATTGCGAATGTGCGTGAAAAACTTCACGAAAAGCTGAGTGGGAAGTGCGATGAGGTGTTAGGCTGAATTGATCATCTTCGATATGAAACAAAACAAAAACCTCCCTATAATCGCAAGATAGTTCCATTTTATCACAGAATACATGCATAAAAGCGCTTTATTCTGAGGTATCGTGAAGGAACTACCAAAGGAGGAATGAAGTGATGATCAACGTAGCTATTATTGGGGCTGGTGCGATTAGCAGCGCTCATATTGCCGCATATATGCAGTTCCCTGAGCGATGCCGAATTGTTGCTGTGGTAGATATGTATGTGGAAAAAGCACAAAATCGAATCATCGAATACAGACTACTCTCTGCAGTAGCTGCCACAGATTATCATGATCTGCTGCAAGCTGATATCGATCTTGTATCGGTCTGTACTCCTCCGTATACTCATGCTTCGATCGCGTCTGATTTTTTACGAGCTGGCAAGCATGTATTGGTTGAAAAGCCGATGGCTTCTTCATTGGAGGAAGCGGATCAGATGCTGAATGCAGCTCAGAAAAGCGGCAAGTTACTCTCTGTTGTTGCACAAAACCGGTTTACCACTCCCATGATGAAGCTAAAGAATGTACTAGATAGCAAGCTGATGGGTCCTATTCTTCATGTTCAGGTGGATTCATACTGGTGGAGAGGACATAACTATTATGATCTGTGGTGGCGCGGGACCTGGGAAAAGGAGGGCGGTGGATGCACCCTTAATCATGCGGTACATCACATCGATGCCATGCTCTGGATGATGGGGTCGCCTATCGAAGTGCAGGCGATGATGGCAAACACGGCACATAACAATGCCGAGGTAGAGGATATTTCGATGGCGATGCTGCGCTTCGGCCATGGAACTGTTGGTATGATTACAAGTTCCGTGATACATCACGGAGAGGAGCAGCAATTAATTTTTCAAGGAAAAGAAGCCCGAGTGTCTGCTCCGTGGAAAGTGGCCGCATCGACTTCGCGCAGTAATGGATTCCCAGAACCTAATCCGAAGCTTGAGCAGCAGCTGCAGCAGCAGTTCGACGAACTGCCTGAAGTCACTCATGCAGGTCATGCCGGACAGGTCGAGAATGTGCTGGATGCTATAGAGAGGGGAGCTCCGCTTATTGTTGATGGAGAGAGCGGGAGAAATACGTTGGAATTAATTATCGCCATCTATAAGTCAGCAAGTATGGGAGAGAAAGTGGTTCTTCCTATACCATCGGATGATGTGTTTTATGCCAGAGAGAGTATGCTGCAACATGCTGTGCATTTTTATGAGAAGAAATCATCGGTTGAAAATTTTGAGGATTTGAGTATTACACTAGGACGAAGATTGGATGATGTGTAATCAGGAGAATGATTGACAGGTTTTGAAGTAACGCGCGAAATTAACATGAAACAAGAAGTTGAACATGCATTAAGAGGCCACTGTATCCAGAGATACAGTGGTTTTTTATATCGAGGTTATACGCCAAAAACAATAGAGTTCTTCGTATATATGGGGCCGAGAACGACAGAACTTCAAAGAGAAGCGGATAGAGCATTAGGTAGAGAAGTCTAGCATCAATTGCTCCTCTGAGGTCCTTGTGGCAAGTTTTGAGTCTGGGATCCTGTATAACCATATGCTTTTAGAACAATAGAAGGGGAAATATGGGGTCCAAAAGAGAAAATTCAAATGGATGAGAATATTGTTAGTTTAGTGTTTATATGATACTATTTTTACGGTAGTAGAACTAAAGTATTAGGACTTTAGGATTAAAAACACAGGAGGGGAAAGAGTATCGTGAAGAAGTGGGGAAGTTTATTTTTATCAGGAGCTTTGTTATTTGGCAGCATGGGCACGGTAGTACAGGCCGAATCCGTAACCGATGCAGCACGTGAGAACACTGGGAAACCAAGTGTTACGGCTAAAACGTTTGAGGATCTGAAAGGGAATTGGGCTCAGGAAGTGGTTGAGAAATGGGCTAGCCGAGGTATTGTGCAAGGGAATCAACAAGATCTGTTCCTGCCTAAGGGAGAGATCACACGGGCTGAATGGGCAGCCATGATTAATCGTATTTTCCAATACGAACAAGCGAGTCAATCCACTTTTACAGATGTGTCTGAATCGGATTGGTATGCTCAAGATATAGCCAAGGGAGTTCAAGCTGGATATATTCAAGGATACATGGACGGCTCATTCCATCCCAATGCTACCCTGACAAGGCAGGAAGCAGCAGCAGTTGTATCACGGATTTTAAACCTTAAGAGCAGTGGAGAGACACGTTTTACAGATCAGAAGGAAATTCAAGACTGGAGTATAGAGGCTGTAAGTGCAGCTGCTGAGAAGCAGATTGTCGTAGGGTATAGTAATGGCAGTTTCAAACCAAAGAATGCAGTTACCAGAGCTGAAGCAGTGCAGATTTTAGATAGAGCTTTTAGTACATATGGCAGCTGGTATGGACAAGAAGGCGAGTATGGTTCAACAGACAAACAAGAAGAGATTCAAGGAAATGTAGTCATTGGAACTGCGGGTGTAACCCTTCAGAATATGAATATTACGGGTGATCTGATTATCAGCAAAGCCGTTGGTCAAGGCGATGTATTCCTCAAAAACGTAACCGTTCAAGGGAAAACATACGTCTACGGTGGTGGGGAGAACAGTGTACATCTAGAAGATTCTGTTTTGCTTACAGTTATAGTGAACAAAAAGGATGGTACAGTTCGTCTGGTGGCAACAGGCAAGACCGAAGTACATGAGATGACAATCCAGACTTCCGCAAACATTGAGTCGAACGGAAATGCAAAAATTGACAAAATCAAACTCTCAGAGGCTCTTCCGGAGAAATCTAGAGTATACCTTAAAGGGAATTTTGATACGGTAGATGTAGAAGCAAAAAGCATTAATATTCAAGTACCTTCTGGCACAGTCAATCAACTGAATGTTGCTGATTCTGCAGAAGGAACTGAAGTGGAGATTAGCAAAGAAGCCAAAGTAATAGCAGCGATTCTCAATGCAGCTGTTAAAATGTTTGGGGCAGGAACCGTGGAGCAAGCTACAGTTAACGCTGTGGGTGTGACTATGGAAAAGGCACCAAACAAAGTGATTCTAGGCTCTTCAGTGCCCTCAGATACAACAGTACAAATTGATGGTACAAGCAAACCTGTAACTTCGATTCCTACTTCAAATAATGTAACCTCTGGAGGTGCTGGATCCTCTTCAGGTTCAACTGGGGGTTCTGACAACATAATTCCAGAAAGTCCAAACACAGGAAGCCCGAATCCAGGAAATGGTGGTTCTACACCATCACCGAGCGGTCAGTATGGCAGTTATGAAGGGGGTACTTTCTTCCTGTTAGGTGCAGAGCAAGAAGCAATCACTGTAACGGAATCAGTATATGTATACAGCCCTCGAAGCGGGAATGTCTATGCAACTAATCAAAATTTGGATGGAAAAAATCTCATCCTTCTCGAAGAGGCTGTGAACGCTGGGGCAGCTATAAAACTTCCCATTACAGCAAATGAAAGAACGGAAATTCCTACAGCTGAGATAATCAAGAAGTATGGGTCCATCCGAATTATTGCTCTTGATTCAATGAATAAGAGTTCTGAAGTGAAATATGTCAGTGTGATGGACGGTTCCGATAAACCTCTGGTACAGAATGGAACAAGTATGAGAGGAAGCTGGGTTGACGCTCAGGAATCATATTCCATTAGTTTCAATCGTATGATTATGGAGTCTGAACTGGGAAAATTAAAAGATTATATTCTGGTTTCTACAGGGTCTCAGACTCCAAATTTTGTCCCACTTGATCCTGAGGATAAGGTCTCCATTAGAAACAATTCAATAGAAATTAATCCTCAAAAGGCAGTCTTGGGAAAAAGCACTTATTTTAAGCTATTAGAAGGGGCAGTCTCTACTACGGATAGCGTGTATAAAAATCAAGTGTTTACCTCGACTAAATTTGTTTCATATACACGACCTGTCTTTGTAGATCATCCAACGCAATGGAGAATTGAGAAGCCGGTTGGATCTGTAATTAAATTTACTTTAGACCATGGTGGTCATACCGTTTACTTTGTTTACGAAGATACGTATGGTACATTGGCAGATTTCGAAAAAGAAGTCACGGATGGTCATGGAATGAAATTGCAAATCCCTCAAGATGTTGAAGGAAAAGTTTTTGAATTTGACACGAAGGATTTACAGCCAGGAAAATACAGATTCTATATGAATAGTGGATACACCATTTATGTAACTTTGAAATAGTTGAGGGGTTTCAATAAAAACGGAGGGATGAATTCCCTTCGTTTTTTTGTCTTACTTTACAATATAACCAGATACGGAAACCGTAGTCTGACAGAAGGCTGACTCATAATAGTATAATATCGGGATAAAATCGCTGATCGATTGCTGCGGTTTGCTGGGCAGCGGTAGAGCATGAGAATGAAATGTCTGGGTTCGCTCATACTGCTTGATGTAAACCGTCTACAGCCACTTCTCCGCCCAACGCTCGACAGCACTTAACGCTCGTCCCAGCTCGGTTCCTTTGCGGGACAACATATATTCAGTCCGGACGGGACGTTCGGTGACTACATGGCGTACAACCAGTCCTTCCTCCTCCAGTTCCTTCATACGCTCATTCAACACACGTTTGCTCAAATCGGGAATATAAGTATGAATTTCACTGAAGCGTTTGGGTTCCTCCATCAAAGCATGGATAATTAGAGCCACCCATTTTCGACCAATGATCTGATAAGATTGTTCCACTTTTTCGCATAGTTGTTTGGCATTCTCATCATCGTTCATAACCGTACTCCTTTAGTTTAGTATCTTATACTTAGTATACTTATTGTAACCATATTGTCCACAGCCCATATGTATACAATATCACATTCCAATTGCTAATAAACTTACCACATAAAGCGTTAACATTCAATAAAAGCCCTATAAACAAAGGGTTTCACAGTTTCGACAAGGATGTTGACGAATTGTGACGACAGGTGTAATATGGGTTACGTCAATTAAATTGGTTACAAATAATAACCTTTTAAAGTTGCTTGAGATTGTAGAGAGAAGGAATGTTGAAATGATTGGATTCTGGTATTGCTTATAGCGGAGGCGGATAGGGCACCATGCCCACTTATTCCGTCTTTTGTTATGCTTGGGTTCGAACATTTTGAAACATCATATACTATAATGCACAGATCAATAGGAGGCACTCCAATGGATGCAATGACATTTGTCCTGTTCGGGGCAACAGGCGATTTAGCCAAACGTAAAATTTACCCTGCATTATACAATCTGTACGTAGATCAGAAAATGCCAAAGGCGTTCTCCGTAATCGGTCTGGGACGTCGTGAACTGTCGGATGCAGACTTTCAGGCAAATGTCGAAAAGTCACTGCATGAATTCTCCCGTCAAAAGCCGGAGGAAGTGTCACAAGTACGTGATTTTATCGGAGCATTCCGTTACTGCTCACTGAACAATACCAAACTTGAGGATTATACGCGATTGCTTCAATTGGTACAACAACGTGAACAAGAGCTGAATATTCCGGAAAACCGGATGTTCTACATGTCAGTTGCACCTGAATTTTTTGAGCCAATCGCATTGAATATTCAAGAAAGCGGCTTGGGTAACACCAAGGGCTGGAAGAAACTGATCATCGAAAAACCATTTGGACACGATTTGCAATCTGCGCGTGAACTGAATGAGAAGCTGAGTAATACGTTTGCGGAAGAAGAAATTTATCGCATTGACCACTTCCTTGGCAAACCCATGGTACAGAATATTGAAACGCTGACGTATGCTAATCCGGTCATTCAGGCTCTCTGGTCTAACCAGTATATTGCTAACGTACAGATCACAGCGAGTGAAACTGTAGGTGTCGAAGAACGTGCTGCCTATTATGACCAGAGTGGAGCACTTCGAGACATGTTCCAAAACCATATGTTGCAAATGCTGATGATGATTGCATTGCATCTGCCGAAACGTTGCACACCGCAGGAGATTCAATATAAAAAGAAGAAAATCGCAGAGTCATTGCGGCCTTTAACTAAAGAGAATGTGGCATCTGAAGTTGTTCGTGCCCAATATGGTGCTGGTGAGCTTCAAGGCTCCACAGTTGTAGGTTATTTGGACGAGCCTGGCATTCCGGCAGGTTCACAGAATGAGACCTATGTAGCCGCAAGACTGTGGCTGGATGATCCATTCTGGAGTGAGGTTCCATTTTATATCCGTACAGGCAAACGTATGGCTGAGAAATCGACCCGAATCGTCATCGAATTCAAAAGCCCGCTTAAAACAGGTCAAGAATCCGATAACACGATGGCTCCAAACCTGCTGACACTAGAGATCGGCCCTGGCGAAAGCATCTCCCTACAACTAAATGCGAAGAATCCGCTGAACCATGGTGAAGTGGAACCAATGCATATGACGTTTAACTCAGGAGAGCGTAACGTTCCTGAAGCGTATGAGAACCTGATCTTTGACGCGATGCGTGGAGATTCTACCTTCTTCGCACATTGGGACGAGGTTGAGCTGGCATGGCAATGGGTACAGCCGATTCAGGAAGCATTTGCGGCAGGCACGATCCCACTGGATACGTACAGCGCAGGTTCAAACGGACCAGAATCAGCAGATCGCTTAACTTCGGAGAATGGATTCCGTTGGTGGTAAGAGGGAGCATTCCTCAACTAATTCGAATCGAATGTTATTTTCTAAATATACCGTTCCAATTTTGCATAAGACCTTCCGGCTCTTCCAGCCAGAAGGGCGCAAACATTTTATATATAGATAGTTGTTCATTTTAAAGTATTTCGTTTGACAGCAAAGAGAGTGGAGGAGGCGAAATCGATTCCGAAGAAGCGAAGCGTGCGCCTTTATCACCGGATTTTCCCCTTGTCAAAGGGAGATCAAAAAAACTGTGATAACAGCGCTCGAAGGAACGATTCGTAACCGAAACGGGAATTCGCTGCTTGGCCAGGAACTGCTTTCATTGAACAATTTGAATACTAAACATTTGCACAAACAGGAGGATTTCATAATGAAACTTGGACTTATCGGACTCGGAAAAATGGGCTTGAACCTGGGAAGAAACCTGATCGATCACAAACACGAAGTAGTTGCTTTTGACCTGAATGCAGAAGCGGTTAAAGAAATGAAAGAATACGGCGCTCAAGGCGTGTCCTCATACAAAGAAATGGTTGAATCCCTGGAATCTCCACGTGTCCTGTGGATCATGGTCCCTCACAGCGTTGTCGATGCTGTCCTGGCTGAAGTTAGCCCACTGCTGTCCAAAGGGGATATCATCATCGAAGCGGGGAACTCCCACTATAAAGAGTCCATTCGTCGTTATGAAGAGCTGAAACCACAAGGGATTCACTACATGGATGCAGGTACTTCCGGCGGTATGGAAGGCGCGCGTAACGGTGCATGTTACATGATCGGTGGCGACCCCGAAGCTTGGGCAGTCGTAGAGCCTGCTTTCAAAGATACTTCCGTCGAGAACGGTTATCTGTATGCTGGTAAAGCAGGTAGCGGTCACTTCCTGAAAATGGTGCATAACGGAATCGAGTACGGTATGATGGCTTCCATTGGTGAAGGCTTTGACGTATTGGAGAAAAGCGGATTTGACTTCGACTTTGAACAAGTAGCGCGTGTATGGAACAACGGTTCAGTTATCCGTTCCTGGCTGATGGAATTGACAGAGCGTGCTTTCTCCAAAGATGCTAACCTGGATGAAATCAAAGGTGTAATGCACTCTTCCGGCGAAGGCCGCTGGACGGTTGAAACGGCGTTTGATCTTCAAACAGCTACACCGGTTATCGCTTTGTCCTTGCTGATGCGTTATCGTTCCCTGGAGACAGATACGTTCACAGGTAAAGTCGTAGCAGCACTGCGTAACGAATTTGGCGGACATGCCGTAGAGAAAAACTAATCTATTCTTGTTAAAAAGAAAACCTTTCGCTTGAGCAGATAACCTATCTGCTGTGGCGGAAGGTTTTTTTGCATTGCTGTGACCTGATGTGTAGATCCTGCGGAACACTGTTCAGGCCACTCCAATGCATCAACGAGCTTGGCGAGCATAAGATGCATACCCGTGGCCTCACTGCGCTCGGCTGTTTCGTACCACTTATGCATCGCCAAGCCAATTAAGCCCATGAAGCCTATCAAGCAAGCCTATCGAGTATTGTCCTTCTTTTTCAGGACAACGTCGCATACAGATAACATATAAACGTATGGCTCATTTCGCGGGGAGGGACGCTCCAATGATGCGAAAGAAATGGCGAAGTCGTAGAAGGCGGCCTAAGCCGCCTAGCGGCAAACGCAAAGTATGGTTAATTGTTGTACTTGTATCTGCATTTTGTTTGATGCAGGGGTTCGCATATGTAGACAAAAAAATGAAACCGCCGATCATGCATCTGGCCAAGATTAGGATGAAGCAGATTGCAACGGAGGCGATCAACAAAGCTATTACGGCACAGGTTGCTGAAGGTAAGACAACGGAGGGCTTAATTGACTGGAAAACGGACACCGAGGGGAAAGTTTCAGGCTTCATGCTGAACTATAATGAGCATATGCGAATCACGGCGAGCACAATGAATGTGGTGCAATCCACCCTTCAGAATGTGCATATGTTGAAAGAAAAAATTCCGCTGGGTCAGGCTCTGGGCAGTCCAGTCATGGCATCGTTTGGTCCAAGCATACCGGTTCGCATAGAGCCACAAGGAGCGGTGAAGGTTGACCTCAATACACGTCAGCAAAATGCAGGCATTAATATGATACTTGTGGAGGTGTATATTCACATTATCGCTGAAGTCGCCGTCGTTGTACCTTTTGATATGGAACCTGAGACAGTAGACACAGAGATCCCGATCTCTTATCTGCTCGTTGTTGGTGATGTGCCAATGTATTACTATGACAATCAGGGCAAACCCGTTGGAAGTAACGGCAGTAACGCCCCCGCTATAGCACTGCCATCAGGTCAAGCTGGCGTATCTAGCGGAGGCGGCAGTGGTCATACGAACAATGGAAACGGTGCAACCCATGGCAATGATGGTCATGGCACGGATGCATCGAATAATCAGCCACAGCCACAGATTCCGTTGCAAACACCGGACTACAATACACAGCCAAATGGTCTTGAGATTGAACCGGACCTGCCTGATCTGAACGGGAATTCACAGTCTGGTGGGAATGGGAATCCATAGGTTAAGACCCGTTTAGGTGATGCGAGGAGTAGACGATTGCATGTTGGGAACAATTCGTGATCTACATTATTACCATAGAAAAAGGAACCTCTCGCGCTTGCAGAGGTTCCCTTTTTCTAATGCAAAACATGTAGTTTAAACGAAACAAATGATTTATTTATTTATTTATTTATTTTTTTGCTTTTTTGTTCTTTTGGTTTCGTTCTTCTTGTTCCCAATGTCGAAGCAACGGATAAGGATCAAACGACCATTCATGTAGTCCGCTATCTCTATAGATGCCGTAGTGAAGATGCGGGGGGAACTTCCCCTGCGTTCCTGGTTTGCCATAACCTGAGCTACCTACCCATCCTACAACCTGACCAGGGGTAACAACATCCCCAACTTTAACGCTTTTATCGAAGCCGGATAGATGAGCGTAATAGTGATAGTGGTTGTTCAGATCCCGAATGCCGATACGCCAGCCTCCAAATGGATTCCACCCTTTAATCTCCACAATACCGTAACACGTGCTGCGAACAGGCAGACCATGTGGGGCAAAAATATCGGTCCCTTCATGAATGCGATACCCGCCCCAACTACGCTTCGTTCCCCACGTGCTGCGATAGGAATAATTGGTGCCTAAAGGGACTGGAAAGGCGTGTGTGAACAGATCCAGATTGTCATAATGCTCATATAACTTAGCAAATTGTTGGATTCGCTGCACGGCTCTTGAATTATGATAATATTCCCAGAGAGCAATGCCGAAATCCTCTGGTTTACTTCCGTATTGTTGTATGATCGAGGCCATACTGTAGAGAACATCCAGATCGTTGTTAGGATCGGCTATCCCGTCTCCTGATCCATCCCGACCTTTTCCGTTGAAAAATAGAATGGAACCAGGATGCTGATCTGTCTCATCCGGATTCAGCCAGCCTCTCCAGGCCGGGGCAGTCATGAAAATACCAGTTAACCTTTCAGGATGCTTACGATCCTTTGGATGTGCTCGTGTGATGGTCCGTTCATACTGATCGATAGCAGCTAGTCTGTACCATGGAATCTGGGTGACTTGACCAATACTTTCATACAAATGCCGACGTGCAGCGAAAATGTCAGCCGGTCTTGATTCCGCGGCCTTTTTCAACGTATCCTTTTTTTGTACAGGCTCACTGTGAACATCCGCAGGAAGGAACGGGAGAAGCAGAGCGCCTGCGAGTAAGATTTTGAAGCAAAAGCCGTAAGTGTTGCGGAGTATCCAGTGCTGTTGCACAGGGAAGCAGCCCCTTTCCATTAAAATGATGCACTTGTACCCGATAGATCAAGCTACATCCTAGCGTTCTTCAAACACTCAGATTTTATCCATGTTGTGAAAGCACAAGATGTGACAAATGGGGGTTTTTCCAAGCCTTTCATGGTATAATATGTTCCAAGCAAAAGCTAACTTCAGTAGAAAGAAGGTCTAAGCATTGGCTAAACGCGTTAAAGAACCGAAGCCGGACTGGATTCGGATCAAATTGACAACTGGAGATAATTATCAGGAAATTAAAACGATGATGCGTTCCAAAACATTGCATACCGTATGTGAGGAAGCACGGTGTCCAAATATTTATGAATGCTGGGCGAATCGAACAGCCACTTTTATGATTTTGGGTGACATCTGTACTAGAGCATGTCGATTCTGTGCAGTTAATACTGGTTTGCCTACGGAACTGGATCTGCAAGAACCGGAACGCGTGGCAGAAGCAGCAGAACAGATGAACTTGCAGCATTGCGTCATAACGAGTGTAGCTCGAGATGACTTGAAGGATGGTGGAGCAACTATTTTTGCCGAGACAGTGAAGGCTGTACGCAGACGATTGCCGCTGTGTAGCGTGGAGGTGCTTATTCCGGACTTTATGGGAGACCGCGATTCACTGCAGATCGTGATGGATGCTAAACCGGATATTTTGAACCACAACATTGAAACGGTTGAACGATTGTCAGATAAAGTGCGTGCCAAAGCGAAGTATAGACGTTCGCTGGAATTGCTTGCTCGTGCCAAGGAGATGCAGCCTAATATTCCAACAAAATCAAGTATTATGCTGGGTGTAGGTGAAGAATATAACGAAATTTTAGCAACGATGGATGATCTTCGCGCGGTGAACTGTGACATTATGACCATTGGTCAGTACTTGCAACCATCCGAAAAACATCTATATGTTGAGAAGTACTATCCGCCTGAAGAATTTGCGGCACTCAAACAGGAAGGTTTGAAACGTGGGTTCAGTCACGTGGAATCCGGTCCGATGGTACGCAGTTCTTATCATGCGCATGAACAGGTGAAATCTGCTAACCAGCATACGGAACAGGCGGCAACAAACGCATGATGGAGGAGTCCGGATTGGAACAGGATAATAATAAAGAAGAACAACAGCAGGTGCAGGATGCTGTAAATGAAACCGTTCAAGAGAACGTTCAGGAGACTACTCAAGAAACTACTCAAGAAACGACTCAGGAAACCGTACAGGAAAAACCAAAAGCTCCTGTGATTGTGCAGGTTGGCGGCAAAAATTACGAAATCGTTCAGAATCACAAAGAAGGTTGGAATGCTGAAGTGTTTCGTGACCGGTACAGTGAAGTGCTGGAGCGTTATGACTACATTATTGGGGATTGGGGATATAGCCAATTGAGACTCAAAGGCTTCTATCGGGACAACCACCCCAAGGCAACAAAGGATTCCACTATTTCGTATCTGGTGGATTACATCAATGAGTATTGTAACTTTGGTTGTGCATACTTTGTGCTTCAGAAGTGTAAAGAGCAACCTCAAGCCAAAGCAAAAAGCGGTTCCTGAGAAGGACCGCTTTTTTGTATACATCGATGTTTGAATTTTCACCTAAAATTGAATCGTATAAGTTAGTCAAGGAAGGCAGTCCGAACCCGATTCCAGAATGGGTAGGGGCGAAAACGTGCAAAGCTGACCTTTTGCTCGGAGACCTGGCAACGAACAGATATCAAATCTTCTACCATCAGATTAACGTGATCAATCGTTAGCAACAAACGCTGATCTTTACGTGAAAAAATATCGCAATGGTGATGCTTGGGCAAAATGACGGGTGAGCCGAGCGTTCGGTACACGCGGTTGTTAATGGAAGCAATCTCTGCGATCTGAATGGCTTCAATGGTAGGATGCACCATGGCCCCGCCAAGCGCTTTGTTATACGCCGTACTGCCGGAAGGAGTGGAGACACAGATGCCATCTCCCCGAAACATCTCAAATGTAACGTCATTGATATCAACTTGAGCTACAACGGTACCGTCGACCCCTTTTAACGTAAATTCATTCAAGGCAATGTACGAAGCGTTACCTGACTTTTTACGAATCTCCAGCTCGAGTAATGGATACTTCACGATACGCGGTTTAAGGAGACCTGGATCGCCTTTACCACTCATCAATCTAACCAGTTCCCTTAATTCTTCCTTCTTCCAATCGGCATAGAAGCCGAGATGGCCTGTATGAACCCCAACAAAAGCAATATCCGGAATGCGGTCAATGAAATTGTGAAAAGCTTGAAGCATCGTTCCATCGCCTCCGATGGAGACGACAATCTCCGGCGATTCTGCGTCCAGCTTGAACCCTTCTTCTTTCGCCAGCGCATGAAATTGCTGAGCTAGATCAATTGATAATTGGTCTCCGCGGTCTTGAACATAGTATCTCAAGATGAAAGCTCCTTTGTGGTCATTATACTACCGATGATAATCAATTCCGCGTCAGAACACAATGTTTGAAGCAAACTATTTGGTACTGGCTTTAGAGATTGGCCTTACTTATTGCTTCGTTTAAGCATCAACTGGGAGAGTAGAGCAAGACATAGCAGAAGGAAGAGGATCGATACACATACGAGTATTCCGGTTGCTCCAATGTAACTCCACCCCGGATGAGATGAAGAAATGGAGTGACTGAATGGACTGTTTAAAAATGCAGGGGAACTCGCATTAGCCATTAGAACGGGCCATAACAGAATGACAAGCAAGGGTGCAATGGCTGCGTGGATGGCTCTGGCCAATAAAAAAGGTCCATATCGCATCGGTGTATTGCTCAGTACACTCATGATCTGCGCATGGACGGATAGTCCTCCCCAGGAAAGTACAAAAGAGGCAGCGGCAACTTTGAAGATAAGAGGTATGGAGCTGGCTGTGGCTCCGGCTTCCTTAGCTCCAAGAGTGACCTCGAATAAGCCGCCAACGAGACTGTGTGACAGGGATGGTGGTAAGCCAGCTAGTTGAAGCCCTTGTTCTGTCCAAGCGTATAATATGCCAAGCCAGCCGGTCTGAACCAATAATTCCATAATGACAGAGAAGAATACAACAAGCCCGCCAACGATAATAATAAGTCGTAGGGAAGAGGACACGGCGTGCCGTAGCAATTCGCCGAATGTCCGTCCATCTGCTTGTCTAGCTGTATGCATTGCATAGATTGCGCGCAGGAAGCGGTTCTGGTGCTGTTCATGAGACGGCGAGAGAGCGGGTTGCAACTTAGCAGTAGATTGACCATGGAAGCGCATGAGTACACCTACTAGAAAAGCAGCCGAGTAATGGGATGCCACAAGAATCGGAGCAATAGATGTATTATGAAAAAATCCGACGGATACTGCCCCAATCATAAAGATGGGATCGGATGAGGTGGTGAATGCGACCAAGCGCTCCCCTTCCTCTCGTGTAACCAGCTTCTGTTCCCATAATTGGGCCGTTAGTTTAGCTCCAGTAGGGTAACCTGAAGCGCAGCTTACTGCGAAGACAAAACCTCCACTTCCTGGAACTCGAAATAATGGCCTCATGAGCGGATTAAGCAGTGTACCTAAGAAATGCACGATACCAAAGCCAAGAAGCAGCTCGGATAATACCAGAAAGGGAAATAGAGATGGGAATAAAACATCCCACCAAATGGATAGTCCCCTTACGCTAGCATGCCAGGTCTCCACTGGATGCATAGCCATGAGAATAGAGAAGATCAGGAGAGCGAATATAATCCATATTTGCATAATACGCTTAGGAGCAGTCATGAGTTTTCTCCTTTATTGTTCAGATGAATAACCTGTTGTTTTTCAGGGAGCTATTGCCATCAATATATGAGAAAGAGTGGACAAACAGTACAAATAATAATTAGTAAGCGTTTGCAAAAATGGCTGTTCTTTTGATTGATGTATGCTAAAATAGTAAAAACGCCTGAACGTCACCTAATTGTCATAAAGGTGGAATCAATATGGATGGAGTGATGATCATGAGTCTTATCGCCGGAGTCTTGGTCTGTGCATTTGTGTATGTTATACGCGCCTCGCTGGTGCGTACTGAAGAGGAAGATTGGCGAAGTTATTAATGGATATGTGGTGCGTCAGCCTTTGTGTTGGCGCTTTTTTTTGTGTTTCTAGGCTATAAAGTCCTTGATACATAAGGCTCTATTCCAACATCAACCTCCATATGATATAGGACTTTTTGATTTTTTTTGATAGAATGAAGATGCTTGCCTTTAAGGTGAAGCTCATTGATCTATTGTTTACCATGTTCATGTAACGTGTATTATATTGCAAAATTCGACAAATAAGGGGGAGAATAATGAATCCCAATTTAAGTATCTATGACAATCTTGGCGGTGAGCAGGGTGTTCGTGCATTGGTGGAAGCTTTTTATCCCATCGTTGTGCAAAATGAACAGCTAGCACCACTATTCCCAGAAGATATTGGTCCAGTAATGGACAAACAGTTCATGTTTCTATCTCAATTTTTTGGAGGACCGGCGTTGTTTTCTGAGGCGTACGGACATCCAATGATGCGTGCTCGTCATATGCATTTCGAGGTGACGGTTGAGCGAGCTGAGGCATGGCTGGCATGCATGAATCAAGCGTTAACACAGGTTGGTGTCGAGGAGCCGCTACATTCCTTTATATTGCAACGTTTGTCTGGGCCTGCGCACCATTTCGTGAATACACCATAGTTCCAACATACAACAAGCCTTAGGGGAGAGGGATAGACAAGTGGAATTAGAGCCGCTGTATAAGGTGAAGGTGACGTGTCACTATTGCGAGACCGAATTCAAAACTTCACGTGTTAGACCGAGTTTGAAACGGCCTTACCGGACAGATTCTGATTTTTGTATGTATTACAAAGAGGAAAATCCTGATTTTTATGTTGTCCGGATCTGTCCGTCCTGTGGATTTGCTTCAACGGAGAATTCAACGGGGAATCTGAATGAGAAGCAACGTAAGGCATTTATGGAACAGATCGGAAATCGTTGGGTCAAACGGGATTACAGTGGTGCAAGGAATCTGGAGCAGGCACTCGCTACATACAAATTAGGCTTACTGTGTGCTCAGGTGATTCAGGAAAAGGAGCGCGTTGTAGCCGGTCTGTTGCATCATTTAGCTTGGTTGTATCGGTATATGGAAGATCATGAACAAGAGAATCGTTTCCTTGAATTTAGCCTGGAGGCTTATGTTAAAGTGTTTGAACAGGAAGGGACAGGCGGCAATGAAGCGAAATTATTGTATTTGATCGGAGAACTCAATCGCAGAGTAGGGCGGTTCCATGAAGCAGTCAAGTGGTTTGCCCGAGTCATTCATGACAAGCGAATTACGGATGCAGCAATGATTCGAGCTTCAAGGGAACAATGGGCATTGGTGCGCGAACAGATGATATCTGGAAAAATGGAGCTGCCCGAAGAAATGCTGGAGGCAGACAAAGAGGCTGCGAAGCGCAGCCCCCTTTAATGTATTGGATTCAGGGCTATGAACGGACAGGACGACTGGACAGCAAGTAATCATTATCGGTATCAATGACGGTCATATTGCTATTACAACAAGGGAAAACCAGTAATTTCTTTTTTCCTTCACGGATACGGACGAGTTCTTTGGGTTTAAGAGGCAATAGTACATTATTTGCTCCGCAAAAAGGGCATTGCTGTACATAAATATCCCCCATGATGACATCGTAAGGCCAGCTATTCTCAAAAGGGATCATTCCGACTTGCCTTCTTTGTCAGAAGATTTGGCAGCCTCTTCTTTGGCCAGTTCTGCAATCTTCTGCATGAGAATATGTTGAGGCATATGCATTAGATGTTCCAAAGGAACACCCAGAGATTCTGCTAATTTGACGGCCGTATCAGCCGATACTTGTAAAGGTTTCATACATTTACCTCCTGAATAAGTTGCTAATTATTTCTCTAGTATAGAGATACGTTGCGTATAAAACCAGTTTTTAATTCAATTCTACTCATTGAATCTATAGAAAGAGGTGCCTTATTAGATGAAAATGCCATTACATCCCGTATGGGATCTGGAGTCCATCTTTAGTGGAGGTTCTTCTTCCGAAGCTTTCGCTGCATATCTACATGATTTGGACGAGGATGTACGAAAGTTGCAAGAAACATTGAATCAGACGGCTGCTCCAACGACGCTGGAAGACACGAAAGCTTTTGACCCTATTCTTGAACTTCTGCAGAGCTGTTATGTGCGAATCTCTGAAGGATCTGCATTCGTATCCTGTCTGTCTGCTCAAAATCAACAAGACAAAAAAGCGGCACAACTTCAGGGCACTGTAAGTTCCCTTGCAGCCATGCTAAACAGTAGCAAGTCTAAATTCGATAACATACTCAGCCAAACGTCAGAGGATGTATGGACTAAATGGCTAGAACGACCGGAAATCCAGCCACTATCCTTTGTGCTGAACGAGAGTCGTACACAAGCGAAAGAAAAATTGTCACCAGAGTTAGAGGGGCTTGCTCTGGATCTGGCTGTAGATGGTTATCACGGCTGGGGTAAGTTTTATAATACGATTGTAAGCAAAGTGAACATTCCATTTGAACAAGATGGAGAAACGGTTATGCTGTCAGCAGGACAGGCAGCCAATAAACTTAGTGACAATGATCGTGAAGTGCGTGAGCGGGTCTTTGCCACATGGGAACAGGCTTGGACAGACGTGGAAGATTTCTGCGCAGATACCTTGAACCATCTCGCAGGTTTCCGTCTGAAATTGTATGAGAAACGTGGATGGAATGATATCTTGAAGGAGCCTCTTGCCATCAACCGGATGTCTCGCCAGACACTAGATACAATGTGGGAAGTCATTAATGGAACGAAGCCGATACTTGTGAAGTACCTGGAACGAAAAGCTCAACTGCTGGGTGTCGATAAGTTGAGCTGGAGCGATGTAGAGGCGCCGGTCGGCGAATCTGTTGGAAAAGTAACATATGACGAAGCCGCTCAAACCATCGTGGAGCAATTTGCCAAGTTCAGTCCGAAGCTGTCTAGCTTTGCAGAAATGGCCTTTGAGAAACGATGGATTGAGGCTGAAGATCGCCCGGGCAAACGCCCAGGTGGATTCTGTACCTCATTGCCACTTAGCAAAGCAACCCGTATCTTTATGACCTTCTCGGGAACGGCATCGAACGTATCGACGCTCGCGCATGAACTTGGTCATGGATATCACCAGCATATTATGGAAGAGCTACCCGCACTTAATCAGCGATATGCGATGAACGTGGCCGAAACGGCTTCTACGTTTGCGGAGATGATCGTTGCGGATGCCTTGGTACAATCCGCAAGCAATGAGCAGGAGAAGCTTGCTTTGTTAGAAGATAAAATACAGCGTAGTGTAGCTTTCTTTATGAACATTCATGCCCGTTTTCTGTTTGAGAATCGCTTCTATGAGCAGCGTAAGAAAGGCCTCGTAAGTGCGGAAGAGCTGAGCAGATTAATGGTAGAAGCCCAGGAAGAAGCTTATTGTGGCGTTCTTGCTTCAAATCATCCGCACTTCTGGGCATCGAAGTTGCATTTTTATCTCACGGGTGTACCTTTCTATAATTTCCCTTATACGTTCGGGTATATGTTTAGTGCGGGAATCTACGCGAGAGCGCAACAGGAAGGTACGGATTTTGCGAGAAAATATGATGATTTGCTTCGAGACACGGGACGAATGACGGTGGAGGAACTGGCTCAGAAACATTTGGGTACAGATCTGAGACAGCCGGAATTTTGGCAAAATGCTGCGAACCTGGTTGTAGCCGATATTGAGCAATTTTTAGAGATGACTGAAGCGGGGAAGTAACATAGAAATCTGGATAAGATATAAACTCAACTACAATGAATGTCTGATAGACATTCATTGTAGTTTTTTTAGTTTGTATTGTTCATAAACGAAACATGGATATTTTGTCGTAATTGAAGGAAAAAGCTCACTTTAAGGAAGAAAAGTGGCAATTAATTGCGCAAGTTATAGTAAAAAATACCCAATATTGTTTGCGTTTGTTGAGTATGTGCAGATGATGTCATATAATGAGTCGTAAGTCCTTGTTAATAGGACTATAAGCTTAAGAATAGGAGTGTTAATGTGAAAATGGAACAGCTTTCATTAGCAAGGCAGTTAGATTTAGTGTTTAAGGAGCTTGATCAGGAGTTATCTGGATTAGATTCTGGGGTGGTTTTTGTGCAAATACGCAATAATGTTATTGGGAAATTTGGAATTCGACATAATCCGATAACAGGGCGTGATGGAAGAATGGATATAGAAGGAAGCGGCCTTAATGATACACAACGAACCTCATTCCGTGCTATGGCTTTAGAGACACTAAAGTATAAACGTCAATGGACGCATGGAGAAATTAGCTACGATTTTACTGTGAGACAGGGTATGATTTTAGTCGATGCAACGATGGAATCCAACTACAATATGGCCAATCTGATGATTCGCTATCCTAGAACGAATACATATCTAGATTCCGGAATGGGATCAACCTCATAAACTCATAATAAAAGCGGCACTTCCGAAGAAGGCCGCCATTCAAGTTACATTGAAGCAATAATTACGAGCTTACGAACGACCCGATAATTGCTGCTCAGCGATTTGTACCAGACGTTTCGTGATATATCCTCCCAGAGATCCTGTCTCACGGGAAGTATAGTTACCGTAGTAACCATCTTGTGGAATAGTTACACCCAGCTCTTGCGCAGCTTCGATTTTCAATTGTTGCAATGCTGCGTTCGCTTGAGGAACAACCAGATTGTTAGTGCGGCTACCGCCACCTTGGTTTTGACCTCCGTACATATGTCTCACCTCCTTATGGGTTAGTGATGTTAGTATGGATCGAGAGTAAAGAAATATACATGATATGGCGTAAGGGAATATATGGATAACCAAAGAGGTCGTGTCAACTCGAAGAAGCCGTTCCAGTACGGATCGGCTTCTTTGTTTACACGACCTTTATATTAACGTTCTATCGGTGTAATCACTTCGATATGAGTAACAAAATCTATAGGCTGTTTAGGTTCAAGTCGGACAAGTCCGGTTACTTCATCGGTTAAAGGCAGATTCGGTGCATTGGGAAGCCAGGTGTAAGGTTCGATGCACAAAAATTGATCAGACTCTCCTTTAGTATACAAAACCCAATGTTTGAAAAGAGCTTCATCCACTGAATACTTCAACGTATGTCCGTCTTTTCTCCGCAAATGAGCCACAGCTGGCTTACCCTCCGAAGCACGAAGCAGGGTATCCCAGTTTCGGCCTTGCATGTTAATGCCTTTTTCAAGGGAGGACCATTCATCATGCAGCGCTTCTATTTCACCTGTAGGCAGCTGTTCATCATTTTGCACATACAATCCGGAAACAGGTAGGTGGAGCATCCATTCTTCTGGGTTACCGTCCAGCAAAAACCATGTATGATACCCTATCCCAAAGGGAGCAGGTGTTGAGCTTAGGTTTGTTACACGAAGTCGCTGTGTCAGTACTTCATTTTGCAGGCTAAACGTCATTTCAAGCTTCAGAGGGATTGGGAATTGTTCCATCCAATGCGCGTCATTTTCAGTCAATAATTCGGTTGTAATGGAACATCCGTCTTCATCTTCTTCAATATCACTCACACGCCAAGACTGGCTGCGATGAAGTCCGTGGATATGGTTGTCATTCGCTGTATTCTGATCAAACTGATAACGTATGCCTTCATATTCGAATTGTCCTCGGTGAATACGTCCAGGTGGTATGAGCAGCGGAACTCCGAAATGATAAGGCTTCTGCAAATAGAAGGCCAGGTCATTTTCATCGGGACGGCGTACAATATCCCTGTTCTGCACCAAATCGCGAATGGCTATAATGTTATTTCCGAGCCGAGGCAACAGGGTGATTTCTAAATTACGGCTATGTAGGATATACGTGTCGTAACCATTCCATTGACTTTTGGTCACTTGTTTCATATCGATGCTCCTTTTCCCACTTGAAATCTGCCTGCAAACGGTACGGTTTTGCCCGAACTGTGCAGACGCGTCATAGTGATCATGCGAACTTTTTGTAACATCCTGTAAGCGACTGCGTAGCATCCAGAGGATAGGCAATACCATCATAACAGATTTTAAAGGATGGTGAAAAACCTATCCTATTTTGACATTCAAGCTTGTGCGCATTAAGATAGAGTTCTGGAAGATAATTACGAACTGAATGAAGTAAAAGCGATGATAGGGACAAGTAAGTGAAGAGCAATCTCTACAGAAAGCCAGTGGTTGATGGGAACTGGTGTGAACTCTTTTCTGAATGGACCCTTGAGTGTGTAGCTGAACAGGCGCAGTCTATTTAAGACGGCGGGCCTTATTAGGGTATGCCGGATATTCCACGTTACGGAACAATGAAGGCTCCTCCTTACAGGTGTTCCTGTATGTCATCAGGACAGCGTAGGAGAGCGAATAAGGGTGGCACCACGGTCTCACGTCCCTTGCGGATGTGGGGCTTTTTTGCGTTCGTAGAGGGAGTTTTAATAAATCAGGGAGGCGTATAAAGATGAAAACAGTATTATCTGGAATTCAGCCAAGTGGAAAGCTTACATTGGGTAATTACATTGGTGCTATTAAAAATTTTGTGAAACTACAACATGACTACAAGTGCCATTTTATGGTGGTTGATCTTCATGCCATCACAGTGCCCCAAGAGCCAGCAGCGCTTCGCGAACAATCAGAGGCCGTTGCTGCTCTGTTTATTGCTGCGGGCATCGATCCTTCCAAATCCAACGTATTTCTTCAATCCCATGTGCCACAGCACGCGGAACTGGGCTGGTTGATGACCACGCTGACGTCAATGGGTGAGCTTGAAAGGATGACTCAGTTCAAGGACAAATCTTCGGGTAAAGATTCTGTAGGTGCCGGGCTGTTCGTATATCCATCGTTGATGGCTGCGGATATTTTGCTCTATAATGCAGATCTTGTACCTGTTGGAGAGGACCAGAAGCAACATCTAGAGCTGACTCGTGACTTGGCAGGCCGCTTTAACCACCGTTATGGGGAGTATTTTACGATTCCTGAACCGTATATTCCGCAGGTGGGGGCTCGTGTCATGTCTTTGGATGATGCTTCAACGAAAATGAGCAAAAGTAACCCGAATGCTGGAAGTTACATCGCTTTGTTAGATCCACCAGATGTCATTCGTAAGAAAATTAGCCGTGCCACAACCGATTCCGGACGTGAAGTGGTCTATGACCCAGCAAATAAACCAGAAGTCAGCAATCTGATGAGCATCTATGCAGAATGTGCAGGTATGACATTAAATGAGGTTGCAGAGCGTTATGAAGGTAAAATGTACGGTCCATTCAAAAAAGAGCTTGCGGAAGTGGTTGTTTCTGTAATTGAACCGCTGCAAGCCAGATATAATGAAATTCGTGAGTCTGGAGAGCTTACAGATGTATTAGAGACTTCGGCACGCCGTGCAGAAGAGGTTGCTACGCAGACACTTGACGCGGTAAAAGAGCGGATGGGCTTTGTTCCTAGACGCAAGCTGTAATTCGAAGCAAGGGAAATGAAGAGCATACATCTTTTAGGATGTGAAAAAGAGGAGACGGATGAAGTTCATCCGTCTCCTCTTTCTATACGTTTATTTACATCCAAGTGTGCTCTGTAGCCTAGGATATCGATTCAGAAGCCGAGTTGGTGCTGGCTTCCCGACGTTCTTTTTTGGCACGAATGATAAATCCCCAAGCGATATTTGCCATAGAAAGAACAAATAGAAGTGTAGCTAGCCAGCCGGAGTATGAGATCGTAATCGCTGTAACCGTTAACAAAACAATCGAAGAAAACGCAAACCATAGGGATAAGCCTTTGCTCATTGGGAAAAACCTCCATGTACAGAATTAATGAATTTTCGTATAACTTGAAGCGTACGAGCCATAATAATCTTGCAAGCTTGCAATACATTACAGACACAGATTGAAAGGAGATTTTAAATATGGCTCAAGGATCTCGTTCTTCCAACAACTTGGTGGTACCTCAAGCAACAGCAGCCCTGCAACAATTGAAAATGGAGGCTGCACAGGAACTGGGAGTGACCATTCCACAAGACGGATACTACGGTAACTACACTTCCCGTGAGACAGGATCTCTGGGTGGTTACATTACTAAACGTTTGGTACAAATCGCTGAGCAGTCTCTGGCTGGGTCTGGCAAATAATTTATACAGCAAGGCAAGAAAGCCCGGAGCGGATAACGCCCCGGGCTTTTCCCGTCGCAATCGTTCCTATAAACGATTGTGCCCTGCAATCAACACTTGCGTCAAGGGCCAGCAGATAAAAGTTTTTTATCCATCTTCTCATCGCTTAACCAGCCTACATACGTATCAATGGTTTCAAAATTCCGATCCATGACGACTACAGCGACAAAAGGATACTGTTTTCGGTGTCGATAACGCACGTCTGCCCAGCGAACTTTATACCCGTTAGTAAGCTCTTCTACCTCTGCGACAGCATAAGAAGTGAAGTATAGAAACGCACTGACCTCTGGCAACTTGCGTGAAGCGATAACAGCTGCATGGGAGGATGAGGTGGCATGAAGACTCCAAGTCAGCTCAGATCCATCGAGTTTGCCAAGTTCGTAACTACCATCTTTATTTGTTTTTACGACATGCCAGCGGCTCCACGAAATAGTAGGAATGACAATGTATTTGGCTGCTTCCGAGCTATTGTCCATACGTATTACTTTTCGAACTGCAAGTGCACGAGCAATTGTACGCCAGATATAATATACGCCAATTAGGATATACAATGCAGTGAAAAGTGGAGCAGGCTGGGCCAGATTAAAGGCCCATAACAGAATTGCTATCACATGTGTCGTGAACATAAATGGGTCGAAAATGTGAATAATATTCCAAGCTATCCAGCGTTCTGTAAAAGGACGAGCAGCCTGAGTCCCATACGTATTAAACAAGTCTGTGAATACATGTACGCCTACAGCTACAGCAGTCCATAAGGCTACATGGCCCAGCGAAATCCCAGAAAAAATCAATCCAATCACACCGGTAATAAGCACAACCCATAAGAGCAGGAAAGGCGGTGAGTGTGACAATCCTCGATGATTTCGAATATAGAGCGAATTGCTTTTGAATCGCAGTGCAGTATCAATATCAGGGGCCTGGGAGCCAGCAATTGTACCAACCATGACCGCGGCTGCGAGCACTGGGTCAGCTGCAACGACAGGATCAACATAGGCGAGACCAGCTAGACCAATGCCCATAACAAAATGTGTAGAGGTATCCATAAACGTCTCCTTTACAAGGTGTATCGTCTTCAAACATCAAACATCTCTATTTAGGTGATACCCATATCTAGTGTATATTATCCGCTTACGTAGATGCAAAACATAATGGACTCTGGCAAGAAACTGTCCGATTCCCAGCAAATGTACGAACATTGTCAAACAATTAGACTGTTGCCTATGATAAAATTTATATCGTAAGCGGAATAGAACGGATGGATACTTACACGTTCATTCATGTGTGAAGTGAATCCGTGTGAATTTGGACATTGGCCGTGAAGACACTATTCAATACATATGTAGCCCAAGGCATAGATGATCACACCGATCTGAGATAGAGCCGTTGGGAAAATCAACTGGAAAAGAAGTGTAGAGTGTAAGATATTAATCATGTGATTTACTTTGTTTGGTGTGTATGCGCATTCATTCGTATGATATGGGGGGAAGAGAAGAGGATGCAAGTCATTAAGAAATACATATGGACATGGATATTGCTTGGTATTGCACTGATTATGGCGGTGTACTTAATGTGGAACACGGCATTTGCCAGCAAGGAGAAGTTACCCGAGATTCGGGAGATCCAATCATTTTCGATGGAAAATGTGGATGGACGTACCGTCTCTCTGGCGGATACACAGGGTAAAGTACGGTTGTTCTACTTTTATTTTACCAGCTGTCCAGATGTATGCCCGATTACGACATTTACACTGTCTCAGGTGCAGGACTTGTTGAAAGAGGATGGTACATTTGGTGACAAGGCATCCTTTGTGTCTATTTCATTCGACCCGAAAGTGGATACGAGGGAGAAAATTAAAACGTTTGCCGACCGCTTCCATGCGGATTATTCCGGCTGGTATTTCTTGCGAGGCGATATGGACAAGACGAAACAGTTCGCTAAAGAATCTTTTCAGATTCTGATCGAAGGTGAGAACAAGGAAGACTTTGCCCATATGAACATGATCGGTCTAGTGGATGAGAATAACCAGCTTCGCAAGGTGTATAACGCGTTCAATACCGAAGATGTGCAACCGGAAACCATTGCCGAGGACATTCGTAGGTTGATCAAAGAATAATGAATCATGAGTTATGGGCTGAGTATGAAGGTAAGGTTTAGAGTTGAAAATTATTTGCTTTAGAGATTTATAATTAAACGATCCATCATTAAAAGATCCGTGATTGAAGAAAAGGCTGTTTCCGGTTGTATTGACCCGAGAACAGCCTTTTTGTTGCCTTTTTCAATATGAAGTTTGGTCGGGATACTGAATGAATTCCTCCAGCCCGGCTTTCTCTAACTGGGCAATGATGTACTCATCTGGAGTGCCTTCCACTCCTGCATACCCACGTCTTGTATACATCTGTACTGCATCGGGAAAAGCATCCCGTAGTACGCCTCTTATTTTTTTGCCGGAGCTGTCATTGTCCATGAACAAATATACTTCATCATAGCCGACTTGCTTGCGCAGTGTCTCCAGCTTGAGAGAGTTTAGCGTTCCGAATGTGCACAAGATGTTGATCTCTGGACCAACTAGTCGTTTGAGTTTACTGCGATCATTCTTACCTTCGACGATGACATGAATAGGCATCTTATTCCCCCCTGATTCGAGAGCTGATGTCGACATTCCCCGGGAAATGTTACAGCGAAAATCGACTGAATGTACTTATAGTGTATCTGGAAACGGGGGAATAATGCAAAGTTCAAAAGATCTCAATGCAAAGAGATGAGTAGATCTCACTATAACTTGCAACGTCTTAACCCAGAATGCTTTTGGCATCGGAAGATGAGAGAGAGGCAGTGGGTTTGGATGTGTAGTACGGGAGAAGCAGAATACCAATCATCAGCAAAATAAAGGCAATAAAATAAGGTGATACTCCAAGTCTTAGTTGTCCAGCAGTAATCGGACCGATAAACGATCCAATAGAGGTGGCAATCGACTGCAGTGAAAAAATACGTCCAAGTTTGCTGCCGCCGCTGAGATGAATAAAGAGTGTGGCCATGGCTGGGAAAATAATGCCCTTAGACATTCCAAGTACAAATAACACGACCGTTAACGAAACCTGTGGTATCGCCGCCATAACAAAGAAGCTAAGTGACATCAATAATACTCCCACGACTAGACGCAGTTTTGGCGAATACCGGTTAAGGAATAACATGCTAAGTGTAAATAATGCACCTATACTAATGATGGAGAATAGTAAACCAGTAGACATGATAGAGGAATCTCCGTCTCCTCGTAGGGGAAGTTCAAAGAACAGAATGCCCTGAGCACAGGCAATGACCAAGGGCAGCATAAAGTAACGCCAAGATACAGGCAGGAATACTTTAGATGTGTCAGTTTGCGTGTGAGCAGAGTTAGCGTGAGCTGGGATAGATTTTGCTGGTTCTGTCAATGGCTGCGGCTTAGGCGCAAGGCCGCGTGGCATGGTGAGCAATGCAATGACCCCTGTCAGAATAAGCAGATAGCCGAGACTGGAGAAAGTGGCTGAGAAGCCCATAGCACCCACGATAACTGCACCAGCGGCTGGCGATACCACAGAAGCCAGTGTATGCACTACCCCATGTCCTGACATATATTTGCCTTGTTTCACTGGGTCAGTAGATAGTTGTGCAAGCAGGGCCAGACATGCCGGAGA
Source organism: Paenibacillus sp. JJ-100 (assembly GCF_948329825.1). GTDB lineage: Bacteria > Bacillota > Bacilli > Paenibacillales > Paenibacillaceae > Paenibacillus. Next base: position 251,482 of record NZ_CAOJCM010000005.1, on the reverse strand, counting down.
CAGAAAGGCTAATACAAATCCACTGATGGAACGCAGTGCAAGCAGTTGCCAGGGGGTGTGGACATGGGCCTGCAGGAGTAGGATAATGCCTGCGCCTACGAGGCTGAACACAATGTATCGGCGGCTGCCATGTTTATCAATCTCTGTTCCGGCGATCAGATTACCAGGCAAGTGGGTTAAAGAATAGATCCCCATCATCCATCCGATGAAGGTTGGAGCTGCACCAAGTGATATGGCAAAAGGCGTCAGAATGGGATACTGGGCATGCAGATCAAATACAGCTAGGAACAAAAAAAGGTATAGCCAGATGGCCGTTTTCACTAGAGCCCCTCCTTGTTAGGCGATGCCTGTTTGATCACAGGTCTTGAACGTGTCCACGTTCGTAAGGACAAATCCTCATGGTACTACTTGTACGCCCCGCAGGACGAACTTAGACCGTTTATTTTTACCGGAGAGGGCTTAGCTGACAGCAGGTTCGGAAATCATGTATAATATTCGGGAACATGAAAGAACTCTATAACGTATAACGGAAGGTGTAATCATGAACATAGAAGTAATCAAAGAGTTTGTGATGCAGAACTGGCTGGTGATCGTTGTTGCTCTGATCATTTTGTTCTTTGTTCTGAATGTGGTCAAAACGATGTTGAAATGGGCGATAGCTATTATCATTATTGCGGCTCTGTTGATATACAGCGGTATCTCCATTGAACAGATTAAACAGACTGTCACTGACGTGCAGTCCAGCACGATGGACGCGCTTAAGAAGGAGGCGACAAGCATCATGCTGAAAGAGGCTTCCAAGGCAACGTATACAGCAGGGCAGAATGGTGAATTTACGATTACCAGTCCTAATGTGGAGATTAAAGGTAACACCAAGTCGGAAAAAGTCGATGTGACCTTCCGCGGCATTTCGGTTGGTGAATGGAAGATGAGCAACGAAACGATCCAAACCTTTGTCGAACAGGCACAAAAAAACAAAACAGCACCCGCTTCGTAGTTAAAGGGGGAATGAAGACGTGCTGCAAACTTGGCTGGACAGCCTGAAGGAATTGAATGGGATTACCATTTTGCTACTGCTGATTGTAGCGGCTTCCTTGTTGCAGGGATGGTCCAGAGGGGCTTCACGTTCTGCGGGGAGACTCTTTGGTTTCCTGATGGACGGTATTATGGCCGTGATTGGCATATTGTTATCTATTGGTCTGACGTTATGGCTTGCGCCCTATGTACAGGAGTGGTTGTCTGGGCATGCTGCGGCTATGCCTAATCGTGAATTAAACCGGTGGGAGCAGTTGTATTATACGCTAGTTACAGCAATTGCGGATTTCCCGCTCATGCGGTTCGCCGTATTGTTTGTACTGAGTTACGGTATTATTCGTATCATTCTTGGGGTTATATCTTCCTTCATATTTAGCAGAAGACATGCGGGACATGAGCAAGCTGCACCAAAAGGCTTCTTCAGCCGCTTGACAGGGGCTGTGATCGGAACCGTAATCGGTTCGGTCCGAGGGATGATCGTAATCGCGGTATTGTTCATGATTGTCAGTCTATATCCGGGCAGCATGTTCAGCCGTTATGTCGAGGCTTCTCCGATCTACATGCAGGGAGCTAAATCTGTTATTGAGCCGTTATCAGGAACGTTTATCAAGGATAAGCTTCCTGTATTTACACAGGCTGTGCAGAAGGAACTTGGCGGCATTCTGCAACGGAAGTATGAGGTCATCGATCATAACATTCCAGCAGATGTTGAGCAGGCTGCAGAAGAGATTGTAAAAGGGAAGTCTACAGATGAAGCGAAAGCCAGAGCGCTATATGACTGGGTGGGTACGCGAATTCAATACGACTACGGGAAAGTAGATGATTACGAGCAGAAGGGGATATGGCACGAACAGACCCCGAAGAATACATTCGATACACGTAAAGGGGTATGTATTGATTATGCCCGGCTCTACGCAGTCATGGCTCGTTCCCAAGGTCTTGATGTCAAGGTTGTTACAGGTTTAGGCTATAACGGTCAGGGTGGTTACGGACCTCATGCGTGGAATGAAGTATATCTTAGTAATACTCAAAGCTGGGTCCCACTTGATCCAACATGGGCTATTAGTGGAGACTGGTTTAATCCACCGAATTTTGCCGACACCCATCTGAAAGATCAGTCAGCCTGATATTACACTGTTCAAAATATGACGACGTTGCCAGGCTATCATGCCGGAAATAGGATTGTTTTGCATTATGCATCAAGTCATGAAAGAGGTAGGATGAATGAAAAAGCATTCCAATGAAAAGGATGAACTTACGGACAAAAGGCGTTTTAGCTACCGGATGAACGTATTTTTCTTCGTTTCCTTTGTTATTTTTAGTGTGATTATTGTACGTTTAGCCTATTTACAATTTGTCGAGGGCCCTGAGCTTAGCCAGGAAGAAGCGAGTAATATTACGAAAGATGTACCGCTCGCTCCCGTAAGAGGAACCATCTATGACTCGACGGGCACGGTAAAGTTGGCATACTCGAAGCCGATTCAGTCTCTCTATCTCACATTGTACAAAAACTATGGGGATGTGAATGGACAACCCAATCCGAAGATTGGAGAAGTTCAGGATATCGCTCAGCGATTGCATGATGCCTTCGAAAAGTACAAATCTAAAGATTCTGAATCCTTGACCGTAGATCAAATCATGGAGGAAATGGATCTGAACTCGCGTAAAGCGAATGGCTTTATGCCAAGACTGATCAAGAGTGATTTGTCGGAAGCTGAAGTTGCATATTTTCTCCAGCACAAGGATGAATTCAAAGGCATTCAGATCGTAGAGGAAAGTGTGCGTTACTACGATCCAGACACGGTTGCCGTGCAGTCGATTGGTTATCTGAAAAAATTCAAAAGTTCTAAATCCTTGAAAAAGTATCAAGAAGTGGATGAAGCGAACAAAACACAGACCGACCCAGGTTTGGTATACACAGAAAATGAATTTGTTGGATTCGATGGTCTTGAATTGCAGTATCAGGACAAGTTGCGAGGTAAAAGCGGGTATACCTCCGTTGATGTTGACCTGCGCAACTTACCTGAGGGTGTAGCGGGTACAACACCGCCGGAGAAAGGGTACGATCTAATCTCCAGCATCAACAAAAACGTGCAGATGAAAACCGAGCAGGCCATTATGGATCAGTTGAGCTGGCTACACCGTAACCCGGTATCGGGAAGATTACATCCAAATGCCACTACCGGATTCGCCGTTGCCATGGAAGTGGATACAGGTAAGGTGGTGGCAGCTGCGAGCATGCCCGATTACGACACGAATGTGTGGAGAACGGGCAGCATAAGCAATGAAGATTACGATAAGATCAAATATATTTATCAGAACGGTACAATCCGGGGATTTCCTCCTAGTGATTCAAATAAGCGTGCAGAATCGGTTGTCCTGCTTGGTTCAACGATCAAGCCACTAACTGTTTTGATCGGTTTAAAAGAGGGATTCTTTACAACGAATTCAGTCTACATTGACCGAGGATCAACAACGTTTGGTGGAGATAACCGCCGCGTGCAGAACTCCTCTGGCCACGTCTACGGTGCGCTTCGTCCGTATGATGCGATTCGTCATTCCTCCAACGTATTTATGATTGATGAGATTGGTAAGAAGCTCTATTCGCAGTATGGAGCAAAAGGCGTTGAAGTCTGGGACAACTATATGGAGCAGTTTGGTCTTGGTGTAAAAACGGGAGTGGATCTGCCGAATGAATGGGCTGGACGCAAAGAATATATGGAAAGCTCTGAAAGTTCCCTAACCAAGCTGGTATATGCGTCCTTTGGACAACAGGGTAAGTATACAACGATGCAGCTGGCTCAGTTTACAGCGATGCTTGCGAATAAAGGGAAACGCATGCAACCGCAATTCGTGAAGGAGTTCAGGGATGCAGAGGGCAATGTTGTGGAGAAGGTGAAACCGAAAGTTCTTAACACGGTAGACTTCGACGATGCGCATTGGAATGAGGTACAGCGTGGTATGGCAACCTCAGTTTCTTCCTTTAGCGACTTCCCTTATGACTTTGCCAGAAAAACAGGTACATCGACACAAAGTATTGGTGGCAAATCGGTGGATAACGGAGTATTTATCGCTTATGCACCACGTAACAATCCGAAGCTGGCTGTTGCCGTCATGATCCCAGAAGGAGGCTTCGGTTCCACCAGTGCTGCGCCAGTTGCGCGGGCGATCTTCGATGCTTACGATGAGGAGTTTGGACTCGACGGAATTCCGAAAAAAGATAAAAATAAAGAAGCGGAAACGAATAATCAGTGATATGGTAGTGAGAAAGGTAGTTTAATTGAGAAGACCCCGAAACCGGGGTCTTTTTTTGTTGATTTTATATAACATAAAATGGATTCTATGACGAAAATGTAACCAAAAATAGAAAGACGTTACAGTCAGGTTTTGTTAAACTTAGGTGTGAAGATAAGACATAGGGTCTATTATGACGTTTCGACATAGAGAAGGTACTTATACTTTATACATTTAAAAGAACGGAGAGACGCACTGTATGTTTACCCGACTGAAGAATAAACTGCCAAATGAAGATGAGGGAGCGTCTAATAAGCCTTCGACGGCCAGGTTGAATATGTTTTTTTTCGTGGCATTTGTCATATTCAGCATTCTGATCTTTCGATTGGCATTTGTACAGTTTGTCGAAGGACCAGAACTGACGTACATGGAATCCACACGTAATACAAAAGATATTCCTCTTGCTCCGGTACGCGGTCCAATCTATGATGCGACTGGAAAAGTGGCACTAGCTTATTCGGAACCAGTGCAGTCGCTCTATGTACTTCTGTATGAAGATTATCGCAATGAAGAACGCAGGAAAGAAGCGGAAGGGCTGGCTCATAAACTGGCGGATATATTCAAGCAATTTAATCCGGGAGACGAGAAGCAGCCGGATGCAGAAGAGATTATTAAACGACTGGATCTCGATCATCAGAAAACGTTCGGATATGTGCCTAGACTGGTTAAGTCCGATCTGACGACCCAAGAAATTGCTTTTTTTCTGGAGAAAAAAACGGAGTATCCTGGTGTTATGGTACTGGAGGAAAATGTACGGAGATATGATCCCGACCGGGTTGCTGTCCAGGTTGTTGGTTACACACGGGAATTTAAGGGAGCAGGGACATTGAAGCAGTACAAAACGATCATCGAGCAATCGACTTCTCAACGTGATCCAGGTTTAGTGTACTCCCAGGATGAGAAGGTTGGTTTCGATGGATTGGAACTGCAATATCAGCAGGAGCTTCGCGGACGAAGCGGATATCAATCGATTGACATTGACTCTCGAAATTTGCCTACAGGTACGATGGAGCTAACACCGCCAGAGAAAGGCTACAGTCTGATCTCCACCATCAATAAGGAGATTCAGCTTGTGGCACAGCAGGCGATTACGGATGAATTACGCAAGTTGCCAAAAGCCGTTACCGGTTATGCTGTAGCCATGGAAGTGGACACGGGTAATGTGGTAGCCATGGCAAGTATGCCCGATTACGATCCGAATGATTGGGATTATGACAAAATCAAGTATGTGTTCCGCAATGGAACGACAGAGTCTTTCCCTCCTGATGATTCTAGAAAAAGGGCGGAATCCGTTGTGTTGCTAGGGTCGGTCATCAAACCGCTGAGTGTACTTATTGGTCTAAAAGAGGGGTTATTCTCTGCGGGAGAAACGTATCCCGATATAGGGTATGCCTTGCTAGGCAAAGACGGACGACAAGTGAAAAATTCCCGCTCTGCCTACAATGGAAATATTACCGCACGGAGAGCGATCGAAAAATCGTCCAATGCTTTCATGATTGACATGGTGGGCAAGCGCTTGCTGAGAAATTACGGTGCTGAGAAAGGGATTAATAAGTGGGACGAATACATGAAGGAGTTTGGATTGGGTGTCTCCACAGGTATTGATCTGCCGAATGAATTCCTAGGCCAGTTGGAATATAAGGATGAGGATGAGTCGGCTTTGACGCGTTTGGCGTTTGCGTCCTTTGGTCAGCAAGCCAAATATACGACGATGCAGCTGGCACAGTATACGACCATGCTGGCGAACAAGGGCAAACGAATGGAACCTCACCTGGTGAAGGAAATTCGGGATGCAGATGGCAATGTGGTGAAAAAGTTCAAACCGAAGGTTCTTAACGAGGTAAAGTTTGCGGATGCGCACTGGAACGAGGTGCATAAGGGTATGGTGACGAAAGTAAGTGCGTTTGACGGCTTCCCTTATGATTTTGCTAGAAAGACAGGAACATCCGAGCAAGGAACGGGACCTAATAAAAAAGAGAACGGTGTCTTTATCGCTTTTGCACCGCGGGATAATCCGAAACTTGCTATAGCGGTTGTTGTACCAGAAGGTGGATACGGATCGGTCAGCGCAGCGCCGATAGCTCGCAAAATATTTGATGCTTATGATCGTGTGTATGGCTTGGATGGTATTCCTAAGAACAAAAAAGATCAGAATCAGGAGTGAAATTAATGTAATACAATCAAGTGATGCTTCAGGACAGGCGAGGGAATTTAACCCTTGCCTTTTTTTTTGTCATCGGATAAAATTTGCACTGGGGAAACATTATTAGGTCAGGTTAAAATATAATACCTTGGACAACTTAATTAGTTATGGACAAATATTTTAGATCAGGGAAAGGGGAGATTGCCTTGTTAAAGGTGAAGATGAAAAGTATTCATCGCGGCGTCATTACTCTGGCTTGTATTGTATTAATTATTGTGCTTACGGCATGTTCGAGTACTCCGGGAACGGATGGGAATGACAAGGTGCGGATTACTGCAACAACAGGCATGATTGCGGATGTAGCACGTGAAGTGGGCGGAGCATATGTCGAGGTTACCGGATTGATGGGACCGGGTGTAGACCCTCACTTATATAAGGCCTCCCAGGGGGATATCCGCAAACTGGAACAAGCCCAGGTGATTTTTTACAATGGATTGCACCTCGAGGGGAAAATGACAGATATATTGGAGAAAATGTCCAAAAGTAAACTGGTCACCGCAGTAGCTGAAAAAATCCCGGTGGAGGAGCTACACTCCGGTCAAGCAACAGGTGGAACTGCGTATGATCCACATGTGTGGTTCAACGTCAAACACTGGATGCGTGCAACCGAAGCTGTTCGTGACACGCTGATGGAAGCGGACCCGGACCATGCGGAGCAGTATAAGGCACAGGCAGAAGCGTATCTCGGGAAGCTGGAAGCACTCGATGCGGAAGTGCGAGAGAAGATCGGACAGATTCCGGAAGCAAGCCGTGTACTGGTTACAGCACATGATGCATTTGGCTATTTCGGTCAAGCCTACGGAATCAAAGTTATGGGCCTTCAAGGGATTAGTACCGCTGCGGAATATGGAGCCAAAGATGTAAGTGAACTGCGTGATTATCTGGTAGAAAATCGGATCAAAGCTGTATTCATCGAATCGAGTGTACCTGCTAAAGCGATGGAAGCCATTATTGCCGGAGCTGCGGAGAAGGGACATACCGTCAGCATAGGCGGAGAACTGTTCTCGGATGCTATGGGGGCAGAAGGAACAGAAGAGGGGACTTATATCGGAATGGTAAGGCACAATGTCGATACCATCGCGGCGGCTTTGAAATAATGAATGATCTGGAGAGAGGAGAGCGATGATGATGAACGATTCCAACGCAATGAAACAATCTTTAGAAAATGAAGAGAATCATCTGGCAGCACAAGGAAAAATAATGACCTCTTCACCTCTTCGCGTAAGAAATCTGGCGGTTGCTTATCACAAAAAGCCGGTACTCAGCCATGTATCTTTTGATGTACCCGAAGGACAACTGATTGGTATACTTGGCCCCAACGGTGCAGGGAAGTCAACATTGATCAAAGCCATTCTCGGGCTGGTGCCCAAAATGCAGGGTAACGTAGAAATCTTCGGACAATCTTATCGTGAAGCAAGGCGGCGAATTGGTTACGTTCCCCAGAGAGAGTCAGTAGATTGGGATTTTCCAACGCATGCGTTAGATGTGGTCATGATGGGGAGATATGGACATTTGGGCTGGTTCCGTCGTCCTGGCAAAAAAGAGAGGGATCTAGCCGCTCATTGTCTGGAACAGGTCGGCATGGGGGATTACATGTATCGGCAGATCAGTCAGCTGTCAGGGGGACAGCAGCAACGTGTGTTTTTGGCCAGAGCTCTGGTACAGGATGCAGACCTGTACTTTATGGATGAACCATTTGCTGGAGTGGATGCGACCACGGAGAGAGCGATCATCGCACTGCTGGAGCAATTGAAAAAGCAAGGTAAGACTGTGCTTGTAGTTCACCATGATCTGGCTACGGTGGAAGAATACTTTGATCATGTCCTCCTGCTCAATGGACGCCTGGTAGCATCGGGACCAACGAACGAAGCATTTGTACCGGATCGGTTACAGGAAACCTACGGAGGCCGGATTGCGATGATCGGCAGCCGAACGGAGAAAGGCCAGGTGTAGCTTCATGTGGAACTGGGTTGCTTCTATTCTGTCCGATCCGAATACACGCTGGATACTGCTTGGGTGTATGTTGCTTGGATTCAGTAGTGGTATTATTGGTTCTTTCACATTTCTTCGCCGTCAAAGTCTTATGGGAGATACTCTCGCACATGCCGCTCTGCCGGGAATCTGTATTGCGTTTATGTTGACGGAAACGAAATCTATTGGATTGTTTCTGTTCGGTGCACTCATCGCAGGCATCGTGGCAACTTTCGGCATTTCGTGGATCACCAGATATTCAAGAATTAAGCAAGATGCAGCGATGGGGATCGTCCTGACGGTGTTCTTCGGGATCGGTGTAGTAATGTTGACACGTATTCAGCACAGCGCAAGCGGGAGCCAGAGTGGACTTGACAAGTACCTGTTCGGGCAAGCCGCATCGATGGTGCTCACCGATGTATATATCATGGGCGGGGTATGTCTTGTATTATTACTTGCTTGCCTTCTCTGGTTCAAGGAATTTAAGCTAGTGAGCTTTGATCCGGGCTTTGCAAGAGGTATGGGACTGCCAGTCGGTGTACTGGAGCAATTAATTCTGTTGCTCACGGTGATTGCTGTTGTCGCCGGAATTCAGGCGGTAGGTGTGGTGCTAGTTGCAGCACTGCTGGTGACTCCTGCAGCGGCTGCAAGATGCTGGACCGATTCACTCGCTCTAATGGTACTGCTGTCTGGGTTGTTCGGTGCAGTAAGCGGTTCAGCGGGAACGGTGTTTAGCACGCTTGTTCCTAATCTGCCGACAGGCCCGGTAACGGTGCTTGCAGCAACGGTGCTGTTTATTGGGTCTGCTCTACTCGCACCAAGACGCGGATTACTTGCCCGCAAGCTGCGGAGCATTCAGGCCAAATCAGCGTATATACGTGAAGAACAAGCTACGTTGCAGATCGGCTCCGCACAGCCGAAAACGCAGAAACGGGGGGAGTTGTAGATGGCTACATTTTGGATTATTTTAACGGCAGTATTAGTCTCCTCTGCTTGTGCTATTCTTGGTTGCTTCCTGATTCTGCGCCGGATGGCTCTGGTCGGAGATGCGATCAGTCATGCCGTGCTGCCGGGGATTGCCATTGCGTTTCTGTGGAGCGGCTCCAGAGACTCCTTATGGATGTTGTTGGGTGCAACGGTGTTTGGATTGTTGACGGTGTTCTTCATTCAAAGTCTTCAGGCGGGAGGGCTATCTTCGGATGCCTCCATTGGTATTGTTTTTACGGCACTCTTTGCCGTGGGCGTTATTCTGATTAGTCTGAATGCCCAGCACATTGATCTGGATCTGGACTGTGTGTTGTTCGGAGAGATTGCCTATGTGCAATGGGATACATTAACCATGTGGGGGATGGATGTTGGGCCAAGAGCGGTGTGGATGCTGGGTATTACGTTACTAGTCATTCTTATCGTTGTCGGGCTGTTTTACAAACAGTTCAAGTTGTGCGCCTTCGATCCAGCGCTGGCAGCTGCTTGTGGCATCCCGGTAGTTTTGTTTCATTATGCGCTCATGGGACTTGTGTCAATGACGTCGGTTGCTTCTTTTGAAAGTGTGGGCTCCATTCTCGTTGTAGGCATGTTGATTGTACCCGCGGCAGCAGCTTATTTACTCACGGATCAGCTTGGTAAAATGATTCTGTATGCTGTACTCGTCGGTGCAGCCTCCTCGGTTGGCGGTTATCTGATGGCCTATGCATTGGATGCTTCCATTGCAGGTTGTATGGTGGCTGTGGCTGGGATGATCTTTGTCCTTGCACTCTTGTTATCTCCGAAACACGGTATCGTGCTTCGATATGTACGGCGCAAGTTTGCGGCGAGGTGAACAGGTATGAAGACATTTTAAGAGATACACGCAACGAGGTAGAGTACACAGTCTCTGAAAACTATGATAAAGGGTTTACATCTGCATAGCCTCATTAAAATGAGAAGACCGTCTGCCACAGCAGGCGGTTTTTGATGCATGCTATTGGTCATAACTAGATGAATTGAAGCGGTAAAGCCCCAAAAACAGGTTACTTTGTTGCATATGGATGATCTGTGGTAAAATGGCGTTAGCTGTGACGTCCGGGGCATCCGCCATTCGCGGGTACCGGGCGATCTTATTGTTTATGGCACAGGGATTTACACGTAGAGATTCTAGAGGAGAGAGACATACTGGAGGAGGATTTACAGCATGAGTGAACTGAAATATAAACTGCTGGCCCTGGATATGGACGGCACATTGCTGAACGATAATCATGAAATTACACAAGAAACAGCCAAGTGGATACAGATTGCGATCCGCCGCGGGGTACATGTGTGCTTGTCTACAGGAAGAGCGGTCTACCACGCCATGCCATATGCGGTGCAACTCGCGTTGGAAACGCCAATGGTTACGGTCAACGGCAGTGAGGTTTGGAAAGCTCCGCATGAGCTACATCTGCGTCATCTGATGGACCCCGCTCTGATCCGCAAGATGCAGGAGATTGGTGAGAAATATAATAGCTGGTACTGGGCGTATTCCGTCGAGGAGCTGTTTAATCGGGATCGCTGGACGGATAACATCGAAGGATTGGAATGGCTGAAATTCGGATTCACGACCGAGGATGATGAGATTCGTCATCAGATTATGATGGAGCTGCAGGACATGGGTGGTCTGCAAATGACGAACTCCTCCCCTGTAAACATTGAGGTGAATCCGGAGAACGTATCCAAAGCAACCGGTGTAGCCGAAGTATGCCAGTTGCTAGGTATCGACATGTCCGAAGTGGTAGCTGTTGGCGACAGTCTGAACGATCTGGCTGTGATTGAAGCAGTGGGTTTGGGTGTTGCCATGGGCAACGCACAAGAGCAGGTGAAGCAAGCGGCAGATTTGGTAATTGGAAGCAATAATGAGGATGGTATTGCCTACCTGATTCGTGAACATATTTTGAAGGGGGAGTAACCTTTGCTCGCAACCGTTGGCTGGATTTTAATTGTGCTGCTGTTTGCAGTAGGTATGGCAGGCACGGTCTACCCGATTCTCCCGGGAGCCATTGCGATTTTCTTCGCGTTTCTGGTCTACGGCTGGTTCTTCAGCTTTGATCCATTCGGTGTCTGGTTCTGGATTATTCAGATTCTGATTGTGGTTGTGCTATTTGTGGCGGATTACGTAGTGAGTGCATGGGGAGTCAAAAAGTTCGGTGGCTCCAAGCTATCCACAACGCTGAGTACCGTTGGTGTGATCATTGGTCCATTTGTAATTCCGGCGTTTGGTCTTATTCTGGGACCGTTTCTGGGGGCATTTATCGGAGAGTTAATTGGTGGTTCTTCTCCGTCCAAAGCGTCCAAAGTTGGATTCGGTTCAGTTGTTGGTTTATTTACCAGTACAGTGATGAAAATTATTCTGCAAATCGTGATGATTGTGCTATTTATTATTTGGGTGGTCCGATTCGCCTAGACAGCGCAATAGCTTAGCTTATGGCCGGAAAAAGGTCCGGTATGGGGGAAAGAAGGGGAATTCGTTTGTCTAAGAAAGAAACATTCATTAAGGGGACGCTTATACTGGCGGCAGCTGCACTGATTGCAAGAGTACTTGGTCTGGTGCAGCGTGTGCCACTGGAGCATATCCTGGGAGATATCGGTAACGCATCCTTTACGATCTCCAACACGGTGTATTTAATGCTGTTAACTGTGGCAACGGCGGGAATACCCAGTACGTTGAGTAAAATGGTATCCGAACGCTATGCACTCGGACGTGCGGGGGAAGCACAGCAGATTTACCGTGCAGCCCTCATCTTCGCAGCAGTAGCCGGTGTGGTGATGTCTGCACTGTTATGGTTTGCGGCACCGTTCTATGCTACCCATATTTCCAAAGTGCCGGAATCTGTCGGTGCCATTCGGGCATTGGCTCCTGCCTTGCTGCTCTTCCCAGCGATCGCGATGATGCGTGGCTATTTCCAGGGACGCGGCAATATGACAGCAGGTGGCATCTCGCAGATTGTAGAGCAATTCGCGCGTGTCGGTACGGCAATTATTGTGGCTTATATTATGCTGCAATGGAATTATGACGATCAAACGATTGCAGCGGGGGCATCCTTCGGCGGGGTGTTCGGAAGTATCGGTGCCTTCGCCGTAATGCTGTATTTCACATTGAAGCTGCGCAAGAAAGATCGTGCGGCACAGCTTCATTACGAGCGTGCGGAACAGCTGCCAATGCGTGGCATCTACACGGATATTTTCAAATTGTCTATTCCGATCGTATTGTCTTCACTCGCTGTTCCGGCCATCAATTTCATTGACTCGTCTCTCGTTGTTCCACTGTTAAGTGGACGCATTGGTTTGGAAGAAGCAACAGGTGTGCTTGCCATTCTTGGTGCCAAAGCTCAAAGTATTGCAGGGATTCCCCCCATTCTGGCAATTGCCCTAAGTCAATCACTTGTGCCGGTCATCTCGGCGGCTTTTGCCCGAAAAGATGAGTTGCATCTGAAAAATCAGATCACTCTTGCGATGCGTGTTTCCATCCTGACAGGTATGCCAATTGTCATTGCATTATGTGCAGCGGCGTATTCGGTCAATGGACTGTTATTTAGCACCTTGGACGGGACACCAATTATTACATTGCTGACATTCGGTACGATTTTCCAAGTCACGATGATGACGACCAACTCGATTTTGCTTGGTGTGGGTAAACCACGGATCACAATGATCAGCGTGGCGGCAGGAATTATCATCAAGCTGATTGCAAGCCTCATACTGGCTCCGATCTTTGGCATATATGGGATCATTATCGCCACTGCTCTATGTTTCTTGGTGATTACCTATCTGAACTTGCGTGTGCTGCGTAAGATCGTGGATTTCTCCATTATGGGAGACCGCTGGCTGGGATTCATCATTACGGTGTTGCTCGCGGCAGCAGTTGGTTTCGCAGCCAATTGGACCGGTAACCAGGTGTTCGGTGCATTCCTGCCTGCGCGGGTATCCTTCCTGTTAACCTGTATGGTTGTTGGTGTGCTGGTTGTTGCAGTATATCTGGTACTGATGATTGTTCTTCGTGTCCTGCGTAAGGACGAGCTGGCTAGTTATCCACGGATTTTGCAAAAAATTCTCCGTCCACTGATGCGTCTGCAACGTGGCGAAGGGCAACGGGCTTAATTCATCTAATTGAAGAATGAGCAGTCGATGTATCTTAATCGAACGTTAATCAAACGTGGATATAATCCAATACGCAGTCTTTCCTAAATATATTCAAATAAAGCGCTGTTCGCTCTTGTAGCGGATGCGCTTTATTTATGTTCGTTTCTGTTTGTTGTTTAGAGCTGAGCTAATGAATGATAGCTTGGACATCATGGGCGATCGCTGTTTTCAACATGCCGTACCGATGTTCATGACTCATCTCGAATAGCCATGGTCTGCGCGGCGAAGTCAGGTATCCGAGGCAATCTCTTGTCTGGAGCCAGTCGTGTCTCGTGATCGGTTCATAGGGGGTATCGCCCCATGCCGCGAGCAGCTCGGGGGAATACAGACGCTGATCTTTCGGTAGCCATTCCTCGTTCAACAGCGCTTCTGCATATAGGTTATGGTCGCGGGGACCGGATTGATGTGTGGTGAATAGTCCTGGCCAATAATCGGCCCGTGAGCCACTGTGCGGTACGGTGCGTGCGAAAGCTAACACCTGCTGGAGTACTTGTTCCACGCCGAATAACAGTGCATAGAGTCCTTTGCCGAACTGGATCCGTTCATTTAATTTGCCAAAATGCTCAATCACTCGTCCTGCGAGTCCATCACCTTGTCCGAGGGGGAAAACGATGTGATTCAAACCAGCCAGATTATGCAGATGAAAAGCAGGTTTGGTAAGCACTTCTTTTTGAAAATACGGATGTTGCACCACACGGCTCTCAATATAGTTCTGCTCATTAATAATTAACGCCACACTGAGGATGGAACTGCACCGTTCCAGCCAGAAACGCTCCCAGAATGGGGTCATAAATGCAGACACGTGAAAATGGGACAACAGATGGAAGCAGCTTCGTCCAAGCCGCCGGCTATATAGGTATAGCTGTAATTGAGGATATGCATCCTGGAAAATAAGGGCGTTGCACCGCTCCAGTAAGCGATACATATGTTCACGATCCTTCTGATTTTGTAGATTATGCATGAGATCGCTCTGCAGGTCGGTCATATGATATCCGCCGTTGCGGGATACCATATGAGCCAGTAGAGCCCAGTGCAGTTCGGGGCACTGCTCATAACAATCCAAATAAGCAGCCGTACGTGTCACATTACTGCGATTTTGTTCCAGGGTTAACGCTTTGATCTCTTCTAAAACGATACAGTCTTCTTCACATACCAGAGCACTTTGTGCCTGAAGGTTTCGAGTCGGTGATGGCCTGCCCGTTGTTGGTAACAACTGCTCCACCTCCGCCTGAAGCACAGCAGCTGTATCTGCGTTCCAGTTCAGGTCAAGTATTGGATGTCTAAGCTGGGAGGAAGCATGCCATGCAGCCTGTTTACCGCGCCACACTTCCAAGGCCGCTCCGTGAATCGAACGAACAAACTGCAAGAAAGAACCTGAATGATTGGTTTCCGAAGAGTCACTTCTGGTGGAAGTCATGAATGGAACATCCTTTCATGAAAAACTGTGTTTGATATGTCGGGACTTGTGGTTATTCTAAGTATGCGCTGAACATTTGACTTCCAATCACCAATTTGCTTCACTTAGATGGAGACAAGGTACAGAAAGGGAGATGTGACAATGGAACAGATTACATCCAAACCGGAATTCGATGTGGCAATTCAATCTCCACGTTTGACAGTAGCGGTATTTAAGGCGGACTGGTGTGTGGATTGCAAATACATCGATCCGTTTATGCCTGAGGTGGAAACGAAGTATTCTCGTGATCTGACTCTGATTGAAGTGGACGTTGATCAGGTGGGTACAGTAAGCCAGGAACAGAATATTTTGGGCATTCCAAGTTTTGTGGCTTATACAGACGGACGTGAACTGGTTCGTTATGTGAACAAGCTGCGCAAGTCAAGAGAAGAGATTGAACAATTCCTGGACCGCGCCGTTGAAGTATACAACACCATCCACAAGTAAGGCGATTGGAGAAACTGAAGAAACATCTCTGCATAAAAGTAGCATGTTCTATTGATGAAAAGAGAGAATATGCCACAGGGGATAAAAGAACCTGATGCAGGACATACTCTTACACATGATTTACGTATATAAGGCTGTCGCTTAAGTCGTAATCTGGCTTAGGACAGCCTTTTCTCTATGGATATAGAGCCGTTCCGATCTGATTACATACCTTAAGAAAAATAAAATGACCTGCGGGTCAAAAATTGAACAGACGTTAACATTTTGTCACAAAGCACGGCGTCAATGAACATTTTATCCGGTATAATGGATTTAGTTGTGAAATTAGTGTCAAAGTACAATAAATATGACTCAATCAGGATCAAAAAAACAAGATTATCAAGCGAAGATTTTCTTCGCCATCTTAAACCAACAGCGGGTGAGAAAAAATTGAAGCACTTAACATTGTTTAAATGGTTAACTGTATTAACCTGTCTCGTCATGTTTCTGGCTACCTTTGGTGGCGGGATTGTGACCAAAACCGAATCAGGCCTTGGCTGTGGAACAGAATGGCCTTTATGTAACGGAAAACTTGTACCAGCGCATACTGTTGCCTCTATGATTGAATATTCCCACCGGGCTGTCAGTGCACTGGCAGGACTCTTGTCCATCGCCTCATTTGTCGCTTTCTTGCGATTTGGCAAGCAACGTCGTGATCTGCAATTGTTCTCGTTCCTAACCCTTTTATTTGTTATCATTCAGGGGATTATGGGTGCTTTTGCCGTTGTATTCTCTCAATCGTCAGCGGTCATGGCGCTTCACTTTGGATTTGCTCTTATTGCCTTCGCGAGTTCCTTAATGATGGCACTAGGCATTCGACAGGAGGCGAGATATGGCGGCCTTGCCCGTCTGAACCAATATCCTCGTGTTAGCAAAGGGTTCCGCAATCTGGTCTGGTTCTCTACAGTCTATACGTATCTGGTGGTATATACAGGCGCATTTGTAAGCCATACGGACTCAGCTGGAGGCTGTTCCGGATTCCCGCTCTGTAACGGACAGATTATTCCTGAACTTTCTGGCGGAGTAGGTGTTGCTTTTGCCCATCGTGTAGCAGCGGCGTCACTCGTAATTGTAATTGCAATTTTGGGACACTATGCTTATCGCAAACATCCTGATAACCGGGAATTGCGAGCGCTTGGTGTAGTATCTGTAGTATTGATTTTGTTACAAGTAGTTATTGGTATGTTCATGATGTGGACCATCAGTCGCCCAGAGGTTTACATGTTTGTGGCGCTGGCACATATGTTGGACATTGCAATACTATTCGGAATTTTGACCTATATGAGCTTCCTTGTATACAAGCTATATCGTCCAGTGAACCGGTTCTAAACGGAAGGAAAACAATGCATTAGCATCTGTGCTGGGCCATGTTGGAAAGTCCACCATCCGGTGATGTCGATCATTGGAGAGGTGGACTTTTGTTTGATGTGGAGGGGAACAGGGTAACCTAAATCAAGTTGTCATAAGAGAAGCAATAAGCAACCCTTTGGTTCATCTTCGGCTGTACAAAGGCTGTGAACACATATATGTATATTGCATCATTAGTGGAAAGAGGAGGCCTTCTATGCTGCGAACTTTACTAGGGGAAAAACCACGAGTGAATCAGGGAACATTGAAGGAAGCCATGGATACCATGGCGTTCACCCTAGAGTCTTTTGAGAAGCAGATGTATGTCGATCACGATCCGAACCATGATTACCGGAAATTGTATATATGGACGCAGGGGTTGATCTCCTCGTTAGATGAACTGGAACAGAGCTATTTCGCTGCCGCTCATTTTCGCAAAAAAATCGTCGCGGGTTCAACGGAAGATATGAACTTTGCTGAGAAAGCCGAGTATGCCCGGTACGTTTACTTTTACAAAGATGCTTTTATTCGATGCTTCGCTATACTTGATAAATTAGGGACTGTATTAAATGAGATTTTCCAAATGAATACGTCCAAATCGAAAGTGCACTTTTCCTATTATACCGTTCTAAGGCAATTTGATTATTACCGAGAACACCACGTGCTGGCGCAGAAATTAAACAAAATCAAGGAAACGTACAGGGAACCTATGAGCAGATTGCGCAAACGGCGTAATATGGAAATTCACTATATGAACTCGGAAATGCAGGATGATCTCTGGCAGCTACACCAGACCTTACGAGGCAAAGTGAAGCTGGAAGATCTAGATAAACATCTATTGGAAATGGGGCAGGGTGTCGATATGGTGTGTGAAACGTTGTACACCGCATATCGATACATCAATCGAATCTGGCGTAAACAAGGTGTGAAACATTAACGGTATCTAGAACGACGAAATAATACCATTTGACAAATAGGAATACTTTGCTTATACTGAGTTCCAGATCAAATTATTGAATAGGGATCGTATCTACAATACAGCATTTGATGCAGTTCGTTTATCATATATGATGAACTACATGAACCTATATAATTCTACAACTTTATATTTCTCTTATCGAGAGTGGCGGAGGGACAGGCCCGATGAAGCCCGGCAACCGATCTGCAATGATGGCATGAATGTCTTTCATTGTTGATGTTAGGTGCTAATTCCTACAGAATCATGTTGATCATGATTTTGGCAGATGAGAAGGTCATTTCACGTGAAGAGCCATCTTTGTATCTGCAAAGGGCTCTTTTTTGTGTAAAACGGGGAGTTTTCCCTTCCTTCGGGTAAAGATATATGTAGGTGATGGGAAGGAGCAGTACTATTGATAGAACTGGTTGGATTAACCAAGACATATGGCAAACGTGCCAAAACAACAACGGCCTTGTCAAACCTGGATCTGAGCATTCAGAAGGGGGAAATCTTCGGCGTCATTGGTCACTCGGGCGCGGGAAAGAGTACCTTGATTCGATGTATTAATTTGCTTGAACGCCCGACGCAGGGCGAGGTGTGGGTGGATGGAATTAACCTAACCCAGCTTAACAAAAGCGAGTTGCAGCAGCAAAGACGAAAGATCGGTATGATCTTTCAGCACTTCAATCTGCTATCTTCTGCGACAGTGTACGATAATGTTGCGTTTCCGTTAAAACTGGTCAACACACCCAAAGAAGCGATTGACCGCAAGGTAAAGGAAATGCTAGCGCTGGTTGGTCTAGAGCAGCATAGCAATAAATATCCGGCTCAACTGTCTGGCGGGCAGAAGCAGCGGGTGGGCATAGCGCGGGCGCTTGCAAGTGATCCGAGTGTACTGCTCTGTGATGAGGCGACCTCAGCACTTGATCCACAGACGACCAACTCGATTCTGAAGCTGCTGCTGGATATCAATGAAAAGTATAATCTGACGATTGTACTTATCACCCATGAGATGCATGTGATCCAGAACATCTGTGATCGGGTGGCTGTTATTCATCAGGGTGGAATTGTGGAGCAAGGGCCAGTCACCGAAGTGTTCCTGAAACCTCAGCATGCCATCACCCGGGACTTCGTCTCGCGTGAGAGTGAGGGTGGATTGGCACTCGAAGAAACTGCTTTGGCGAATGCAGGAACGGAATTGCCAGCAGGTGTATCTTCCAAATTGGTGAGAGTTTCATTTCTCGGTAATAAAACGTACGAAGCGATATTGTCTAGAACGGTACGCAAAACAGGTGTGGATTTCGCCATTTTGCAAGGTACAATCTCAACAATTAAGCAGGTGCCATACGGTCAACTGACGGTGCGTTTCGAGGGTGACTCTGGTGCGATTGAGCAGA
Organism: Paenibacillus sp. JJ-100; assembly: GCF_948329825.1. Lineage (GTDB taxonomy): Bacteria > Bacillota > Bacilli > Paenibacillales > Paenibacillaceae > Paenibacillus. The sequence continues at coordinate 232,184 of NZ_CAOJCM010000005.1, read as the reverse complement.
CCTTATCTGAACTAACGGCAGAAGGACTTGATGTGGAGGTGCTGCGATAATGGATTTTTCTGAAGTGCGCTGGGAAGAGATCGGCACGGCCTCGATTGAGACATTGCAGATTTTGGGTGCAGCTGGCTTGTTTACTGTGATCCTAGGATTGCCGCTAGGCGTGATCCTGTTTATGACAGGCCGCTCCGTATCCGTGCAATCACAGGTAATCTACACTATATTATCCGTCATTGTTAATATTTTGCGCTCTGTACCTTTTATCATATTAATTGTTGCTCTTATCCCGTTTACACGTACATTAGTGGGTACAGCTACAGGCGTACTTGGTGTCATCCCGCCGCTAGTGATCTCAGCTGCTCCGTATTTTGCTCGCTTGGTGGAAAATACATTGCGTGAAGTAGATCGCGGTGTCATTGAAGCGGCACAGGCGATGGGGGCATCCACAGGGCAGATTGTCAGACGTGTGTTGTTGCCCGAGGCGTTACCAGGCTTGCTTGCTGGAATTACAATCACCATTGTGACGCTGGTGTCTTATACGGCTATGGCGGGTATGGTTGGTGGTGGAGGTTTGGGAACGCTAGCGATTAACTATGGTTACTTTAGATATCAGAATGAGATTATGATTATTTCGGTCGTATCGATGATTATTCTCGTTCAGGTTCTACAAATGATTGGAGATCGCTTAGTAATTTATTTCACCCGGAAGTAAAGATAGATAAAAAATATAATGCGAAGGGGTTTTACAGATGAAAAAATGGTCTATTATTCTACTCAGTTTGATGATGATTGCCGTTCTAGCAGCTTGTGGTAACAATAAGAAATCCGACAGTGGTGCGGATAACTCGGCAGGCGCTCCACGTACCGTTGAATTGAAAGTCGGCGCTTCACCTACACCTCATGCTGAAATTCTGGAAAGTATCAAACCTGAACTTGAAGCTCAAGGCATTCGTTTGCAAGTGGTGACTTTTAACGACTACGTACAGCCAAACCAACAACTGTCAGACGGTAAACTGGATGCAAACTTCTTTCAGCATCAGCCGTACCTGGACACAGAAAACAAAGAGCGCGGCTTCAACCTTGTTACTGTGACTCCTGTCCATGTAGAGCCTTTCGGTGGTTACTCCAAAAAGATCAAATCTTTGGATGAACTGAAAGATGGCGCTAAAGTTGCTATTCCGAATGACCCATCGAATGGTGGCCGTGCACTCTTGTTGCTAGCGAAGGAAGGCTTGATTACGCTCAAAGACGATAAAGACATCACTTCAACCAAACAGGATATTACTGCGAATCCGAAAAATCTTGAAATTATTGAACTGGATGCCGCGATGATGCCTCGTCAGTTGGATGAAGCTGATCTGGTATTTATCAATGCGAACTATGCGCTGGAAGCTAACCTCAATCCATCCACAGATGCGTTGTTGATCGAAGAACTGCAAGGCAACCCGTATGCGAACATTCTGGTGTCCCGTGAGGATAATAAAGATGCTGATGCGGTGAAAAAATTAGCAGAGACTCTTCAATCGGAAACCGTGAAAAAATTCATTAAAGAACGTTACCAAGGTGCAGTTGAACCTGCATTTTAAGGTGAATATAAACATAAAAATAAAGCCATAATGAAATGCCCCGCATGTTCTGTAGTGAACATGCGGGGCATTTTATATGCTTAGATCATTCAACCTCAACCGGAGTTGTTTAAGATTTTTTGGTATCTGTATCCGTGTCATCCTTAGTAGAAGGTGTGACAGACTCTTGTCCTGCAGCATGCTGTTGGTAAGCTTCTTCAGCAGGAGAAAGTGATGTTTCCTCAGTAGATTCACTTGTAGATGAGGAAGACTGCTGCTTTCTTCCATTTAATTTGCGGCGCAGCCATGAAAATGCACCAACAATAACGGCAGCGATGACAATCCATCCTTTTTTAAGCAAGACCAGCAGACCTGCTTTTTTGGCTACGGCTACTCCGGCACCACCTAAAATGAGACCGGTAAGGCCAAGCTCTGATTTTTTATCCAGTGAAGCATCGAATTCTTCGTATGTATACCCTTGATTAACCTGTAGGTTATTCAATACCTGGTTCTCAAACTGCTTTCGATTTTCATTGAAGTTCGCACTGTCCGTGACGAGGATCACGCCGATGTATCCTTCACGTGTTAATACGTTTACGTTGTAATTCACAAGCGCTTCTTGCTGCGCGGTTTGTAATCCCAAAGAATATCGTAATTGGTGTTTGGTGCTGTCGTAAGCAGGTTCAATATCCCAGCCTGTAACTTTTAATTGATTCTCAGCACTTGTTTTTTTGTTCTGTTCGTCGGTGCCGCGTTTGTAACTGTCCAGTAGTTCATCCGCATCCAGATCATTTTTGTCACTGTCATCAATATGACCGGTGTCATTATACTCAAAAATGACGTACCAATTGGATTGTTCACCAGCACCATAGATACTTCCAATTTCCGTACCGTTCGGGAAGGATTCGGAATCCTCCATAAATCGTTTTGTGTTTTCTGCATCCAGGAACGTTAGACCTTCCGCTACCTTTAACGTAGCTATATCGTCCAACGGTACTGTAGCAGGTCCATCTTTCCAATCGTATTCCTGGACTGATTCATTCTCTACAGAAGCTTGTACTGTTGAAGGAAGCTGAATCGTAGTGAATAGAAGTAGGGAAAGTACGAGGGGTAACCATCTTTTTTTCATTTTGCTCTAATCCTTTCAAACCATGTGATGCACTGCATTTACATCGTTTATATGTATTATGTCGTTATCATCATAAGATCATAATGACTCATCGAGGGTACCATGCAACGTATTATTAATCAAGGCATATCTGGGGATAGAGGGGATATTTTCCTACCAAAGTCCTTATGTTTTGCTCTAAGATGCAGACTAAGAATGAGAATTTGGTCCTTACTATGCGCATTATCGCAGATGGAACACATTGAATGATATAAGCAAGTTGTGGGGGGAGGATAAATCTTTTATACTGGATGAGTGACTGCTCTTTGAAGAGGGGGATAAACGTGAAGGGAAAGATTGCCCTCATAACGGGAAGTGCCAAAGGCCTTGGTAAAATGACAGCACTCTCTCTAGCGGATCAGGGATGCGATATTGCTCTCAATTATGTGCATAGCAGAGCTGAAGCTGAGTTACTGCAAGCGCAGATTATAGCCAAAGGGGTTCGCTGCATTGCCGTCCAGGCGGACATATCTAACATCGAAGAGATCCATGCACTCGTTGGTGCGGTAGAAGCACAGCTAGGACCTATCGATATTTTGGTGAATAATGCCGGCCCATTTGTACGTGAGCGCCGGGTGTTTGCAGATTACGCTGAGGCAGAAGTGCAGATGTTGGTACAGGGCAACCTTCTGGGACCGATGATTCTGGATCAGCTCGTACTCCCTGAAATGCGTCGCAAGCAGTGGGGACGAATTATTCATTTTGGCTTCAGTCATGCTGGTGAAGCAAGGTCTTGGCCGCATCGCGCAGTCTATGCTGCTGCCAAGGTAGGCCTCGTTTCATTTACCAAGACACTTGCGGTAGAAGAAGCTCCGTACGGGATTACAGTAAATATGGTTTGTCCAGGAGACATTCGCGGTGCGAACAAAGAGAAAACAATCCAAGAGATTGCAGGCATACCCGATAAGGAAACACCAAGAGGGCGGCCTGGTAGTGGAGAAGATATTGCACGAGTGATCACATACTTGTGTCTGGATCATTCGGATTTTATAACAGGCAACATCATGGATGTATCAGGAGGGCTTGATCCAATTCGGCCAACAATATAACAGACCATGACCCAAAAAAAGAGCCCTCCGCTTCGTACGAAGCGAAAGGCTCTCTGAGGTTTATCTCGTGAAGGATTGATTAGAATACTTGTACAACTTCTTGTACACCTTCAACTTCTTCTAGAAGGGCACGTTCAATCCCGGCTTTTAGTGTAATGGTGGAGCTTGGGCAACTGCCGCAGGCACCGACCAGTTTCAGCTTAATGATGCCGTCCTCCACGTCGACCAGTTCCACGTCACCGCCATCGCGTTGCAGGAACGGACGAAGTTTATCAAGCACATCAGATACCTCATCATACATGGTGCTTTGTGCGTTTTCGCTCATATTGTTCAACTCCTTTCCTCCCTATAGTATATTACAAACGACCACAAATTAAAATGGTCAAACAAAGCAGGTGAATAAAATGAGACCTATTATTGAATTTTGTGCTAACAATATGCATTTTGGCACGGATGAAGTCATGGATCAACTGGATGAGAATCCAGACTATGACGTGATTGAATATGGCTGTCTGAGCAATTGCGGTCAATGCTATATGACACCTTTTGCCTTAGTCAATGGTGAAGTCGTTGCAACGGACAACATAGAAGATCTATACAATGCCATTCTTGCGAAAATTGCCGAAGCGGATGCCTGGGATGCGTTAGATCTCGATTAACCCAGATGTCGTTTGGACATCCAGAGCACACCGCTTTTCAAAATACGAGGCACACGTCCCATCATGGATGTCTTGCCCATCAACCCAAAACCAGCCTTCTTGCCGAGTGCGCCGAGTGTGCCGCGGAGCTTGAGTGGCTGCGGATTGGGTTTTTCGCCTTTCCAGAGGGCATGTTGAATATGAGCGATCTGTTCACCCTGAACCTCGGCAGCTTGACCGCTTGGTGCATAGGGTATACTGGCGCAGTCACCTACGACATAAACGTCCGTATATTCAGGAATTTGATAATATTCATTTAGAACGACACGCCCTTGTGGATCTTTGGTTACATTGAGGTCTTGGACCACTTTTACTGGTTGAATCCCTGCTGTCCACACGACAGCATCCGTTGGAATCTGTTCATCGCGGTTGTAGATGGCATTCGGTTCAACTCGAGAAATGGACATATGTCCCCGTGCTTCAACCTGATGTTCGTTGAACCATTCGTGAACATAAGCAGACAGACGTTGAGGGAATGCGGATAATACACGTTCACCACGATCGAGAATGCTGATATTCAGATCAGGTCTGCTCTCTCGCAGTTCAGCAGCCATCTCGACTCCACTTAAGCCACCACCGACAATATGAACCTGTCCGTAGGCTTTAACCTCATTAAGACGAAGATATGTCTCGCGTGTTTTACTGAAACTTTGAATGGTACAGCTGTATTCCTCGGCACCTGGAGTGTTATGAAAACGATCGGTACACCCCAGTCCAATGACAAGTTTGTCATATTCAAGTGGCTCTTGGCCTTCGAATTCAATCTGACGCTGCTCCAGATTAATGGCAGTAACTTCACCGAAGCGGTGGGTTACTTTTTCATTCACTGGAAAATGGATACGCAGGTCGTAATCGGATACCGTTCCTGCTGCGAGTGCGTAATATTCGGTCTTCAATCCCTGAAAGGGGCTGCGATCTACCAGTACGATCTGCGTATCTGACGGAATCTTACCTTCCAGAAGTTCCTTGATGATCGTGAGGCCGCCATAGCCGCCTCCAAGAATGACGAAATTTTTCATGACTCGGCTTCCTTTCTGCATCAGTCCCATGTTCTGGGGCTGTAACCTGTGAAACAGCCATACACACACATCGCTGCTCCAGTTGTTGTTTTAGTTCTAAATGTTGTTTTAGTTCTAAAAATTAGAAAAGAGACAATGTAAATTTGAGATATCCAGTCACAGTTAAGGCACCACTCATAGCAAAACGTTTCCTCCCGTTCAAGCAAGGTTCGTTTAGTTGAATGATGCCTCCTATCTGTGATTGTGATCAATCATACTTTAGATGTGAGCAGGCTATTCGTATACCTGGATTTCGTTGTAGAATGTGTCACGCTCTACAGGAATGCGGCCTGCACCTTTGACGAGCCAGATCAGCTCTTTGCGTGTCAAACCTTCCGGTGTCAGTGCGCCGGCAGCATGACTTATTTTTTCGCGTACAATCGTACCATGTACGTCAGACGCACCAAAGCTTAACGCAACTTGAGTAAGCTGTGGTCCGATGTTGATAAAGTAAGCCTTCACGTGCTGAATGTTATCCAGCATCAGACGGCTGATTGCAATGGTTTTGAGGTCCTCATATGCCGAGTTACGGCGCATAATGCTGGCTGATTTACTCTTTGGCTGCATGGACAGCGGAATGAACACCATGAATCCGTTGGTTTCATCTTGCAGCTCTCGAATCTGTACCATATGGTTCACGCGATCCTCGTAAGACTCGATGGAACCATACAGCATCGTGGTATGTGTACGCATGCCCAGATTATGAGCCGTGCGGTGTACTTCGAGATAGCGATCTACGTTCGCTTTGTCGACACGCATTTTTTTGCGATATTCATCCGACAGAATCTCAGCACCGCCACCTGTCAGAGATTTCAAGCCCGCTTTTTGCAGCTCTTGCAGCACTTCTTTGATACTGAGACCGCTGATACGGGTGAAGAAATCAATCTCTGCCGCAGTGTAAGCTTTGAGCGTAACATCTGGATATTTTTCGTTTAAAGCACGTAGAGAATCGACATAATATTGAAAAGGAACATGGTTGTTATGTCCACCTACAATATGGAACTCACGCACGCCTGGATGAATATGCTGTTCCACATAGTCGATCATTTCCGGGCCGGATAACGTATAGGAGCCTTCCTCACCCTGATCTTTGCGGAAATTACAGAACGCGCAGCGCGCTTCGCATACGTTGGTGAAATAAAGGCTCATGTTCTCGATAAAATAAACTTTTTTGCCGTTCTTGCGCATATTGGCCTCATTGGCCAGCTGGCCCAAAGTCAGCAGATCATCTGTTTGATACAGATATACGCCGTCTTCTACACTCAGCCTTACGCCGTTCTGCACTTTCTCAACGATTTCAGCCATTCTTTTGTCTGTGAACGGTGTTACCAATGTAGACATGCTGTTTCCTCCTATTCTTTACCGGAATTCGAGTTGTGATGTGTAGGACTTCGAAGCAGAACTACATAACAAAGACGCGGTCAATTGCCGCCTTCTTGTGGAAAGACTAACTCTTATTACCCGGTGCAGCGTATGCTGCATGCAAAAGTTTCTTTTTTCAAAAGGAGTCGAACGACTCTATATGCATTGGGGACTGAGAACCGGTCTCGAAATGTGAAAAAAATTACAACTCCATATGCGACCAATTCTAAATAAGTCATGGCAAAATATTGACAATTTTAGAGTGACCACCTATCCATTATAAACCTCGTGCCGCAGGGGTTCAATACACTGGGAAGAAAAAGGAGTTCAGGGGAACGCGGAAGCGGACAAACATGACTTGAGCCCCTTGACGGGGTGGAGTATAATTTAGAGGAAGAGTAATGAAAAGGAGAGTGACCTGGCATGATTAGTATCAGCGAAACGGCTGCAGACCGATTGAAAGAGATGCTTGCACAGCAAGAGACACCTGGTATGTTCCTGCGTCTTGGTGTAGCACCAGGCGGTTGTACCGGATTTTCGTACGCCATGGGCTTTGACGATAAAGAGTCCGATGAGGATATATATATGGACATTCAGGACATGAAGGTCGTTGTGGAGAAAGAGAACGTGAAATATTTGAATGGGCTTGAAATTGATTTTGAAGAATCTGGCATGTCCGGCGGCTTCACCATTCATAACCCGAACGCAGTAGCGACATGCGGCTGTGGGTCTTCGTTCCGTACGCGTGAAGATGCGGGTGTACCGGATAAAGATTGTTAATTTGATGTCGGTTTGAGCGTGACTTCATCGTTATAACGATAAGAAGATATGTATGTCAGGGCGCATTTCCAGCGAAAAGGCTTCGCTAGGGAGTGTGCCTTTTTTTGTGCTTTGTAAACTTAATTGGGTCTGGACCAGTGGAATGACGTCGTAAGCTCAAATGACGTTTTTCCAGCATTGACATTTTGTTCCATATGTAGGTATATTATTTCGTGCAAACGTTTGCAAAATGTGAGTTGTTCGCAGGTTCTCTTTCGTATTCGAACGATAAGAAAGGCTGGTGTAGACAACATAGGGCATTCTTTGTATGTGCAAACGTTTGAATAAAAGGTGTCATGTTGCGACTCTGTATCAGGTACTGGATCAGACCAAGGGTGACAAGAGGGGAGGGGGAGAACGTATAGGATAGCCATCCATAATTGCAGATTGGTTCGTTAAGCAGCAAATTCACTTCAAAATATACGGGTCCCCACAGGGGCAACAGATAAGGGAGGAAAAACATGAAGCTTGTGCGCAGGCTTGGCGCATTCCTGTTGGCATTATCCATTGTCATTTCCACACAACCCTCAGCAGCGTATGCTGAAATCTCCGCTTCCCATGTGTACCATAACCATATGCCGAACTTCTGGGCTTACTATGACACTTCAAAGTATGCTTCCACACCTGTAGGATCACCAATTCGATACACTTATGACGGGCAAGTGATAGATCTGAAAAAGAACCCTCCGGCTGGTTACCCGTATTTTCTACCTGGTGGCTCACCTATGCCTCACGATGATCTGGTCGCGTATTACACGCATCATGCCAAAACAGGGGCTTATCTCAGCTGGCCTTGGCAGGTTGCAGGCGATCTCAAGAACAACCATCCGGCTGCCGGCATGCAGGTTACGATGTCGGGCTCATTACTCAACAATGTGGACAGTTTTATGTATACGAACAGTGTAAACGGTTACAACAACAAGGCTTGGGGTGCTCCTTGGAAGAACGCCTACAACAATCTGAAAACGACCAATGGAGAACGAACGATGGACCTCATTCATTTTTCGGGACATCACTCTATGGGGCCTTTGGCAGGCAACGAATATTTGCTTAAGGATCTGATCTACCAAAATGCTGTAATGGCGCAGCCCTTTTTCCTGGGGGATAGCTTCAAATCTTCCAAAGGATTTTTCCCGACCGAGCTTGGATTCTCGGAGCGCATTATTCCGGTGCTGGATCAACTCGGCATTGAGTGGTCCGTAATTGGTAATAATCATTTTTCGCGAACTCTCAAGGACTACCCGCTGTTAAACGATCCGGGCAAGGATACGATGGTGTCTCCACCTAACCGTGCCGATCTGCAAAACACCAGTAATGTTGGATCATGGGTGTCTGCACCGATGTTTAACGAGAAACAGGTGGTATACAATAAATACCCGTTTGCTTCTACACCCCACTGGGTGCGGCATGTCAATCCCGAAACGGGAGTAGAGAAGAAGATTGTTGGCATTCCTGTCGCTCAGGCGGAATCTTGGGAAGAAGGATATCAAGGCTCAGTGAAGGCAGATGCACTTAAACCATTTGAAGGCATGGTAGACCAGAAGCAATTTTTTGTCATTGCCCATGATGGAGATAATTCCTCAGGCCGTGCAGGGTCCGAGGACACCTGGCGGAATGCAGGGAATGTAACCTATTCACAGCCTGGTGTAAAAGGGGAAAGCATCAACGAATACTTACGCACCAATAGACCGAAAGCCGATGATGTGGTCCATGTACAGGATGGCTCTTGGATTGACACGCGGGATTCCTCCTCTGATCCGACATGGTATCACTGGCGTCTTCCTTTTGGCATCTGGAAGGGGCAGTTTGATGCGTTCAACAAGGCTACAGGTCTGAATCTGGAACCGAAGAAGAATCTGGATGGGGTTCAGGAAGGGATGACGGTGTCATTCGAATATGGTTATCACTATCTGGAGCGTAATTTTGCTTTGGAGCAAGCGGCGCTGAATTATGCCAAGACAGCAGAACAGATGTGGCTGGATGCCAACCCGAATCACTGGAAACCTGCTACAGCGCTGGATCGGGAGATTACCTATGAAGGCAATCAGCTCAATCCATGGATGATGGCTTATCCGGTCAAGGGAGACCCGGCGAACAATTATAAGGGCGGAGCGAATCCGGCAGAACTGAGTTGGTATTTCCTATTGCCTGCGCTGGATTCAGGTTTTGGATATTATGATGAAAACGTGGATGACGGCGTGAAGCCAACACTGTCGTTCAATCAGTCCTTGTTTTTCTCAAAGCCTTATGTGAACGGGCAGCTTGCCAAGGATCGCACAGGTCCATCGGTATGGTGGCCGCAGCGTTATCCGTACAACCCAGGTAGTGCTAATGTCAGTAAGGCTGAAGGATGGACGCTTCATTATTTTGACAATACATTTGGTATCTATACCTACGCTTATGATGTGAGCGGTATCAGGGATATCAAAGTAAAGGTGCGGACTCACCGTGATAAACAGGCGGATGCGAAGGACAACACCTTCCGCGTATATGATCCAGCAGCGCTCAAAGCCAAAGGTGTGTCCAACATTGATCCGGCTAAAGTCAGCAATTGGCAGGAGTACCCGATGACCAAACGCGATCTGAAACCTGATATCAATGGTGTTGCTTGGCAGCCGAGCAGTACAGATATGTTCAAACGTGTACCAGCACAGGAGATCGGGGATATGTATTACACCTATTTCAACGATTTCCGGGATCAACTGGTCGATTATTATATTGAGGCTGTAGACGGTAACGGTAATGTGACTCGCAGTGAGATTCAGACGGTATACGTAGGTACGGGAAAATATAAGAAAGATGCCTCTGGTAAAGTGGTGGAGGATGCGAATGGAACGATTCAGGGAACACACCCATTCCTCGTGGTAGACCAAACTCCGCCTTCGGTTCCAACTGGAGTGAAAGCCTCACGTGTAACAGATCGCAGTGTCACCCTCCAATGGACGGCAGCTACGGATAATGTAGGTGTCGATGGGTATGACATTTATCGGAATGGTACTAAGGTGGGGAGTTCTTCGGCGACGGAGTATACAGACGGCGGACTTGAACCAATGAAAACCTATACGTACAGTGTCAAGGCGAGAGATAAGGCAAACAACATCTCAGTTGCCAGTCAGACCGTACAGGTACGAACGCTTGCTGCTGATACCGAACCACCAACAGCACCAGCGAATGTTAAGGTACAAGAACCAACTTCGTCTGCGGTCACGCTGGAATGGACGGCAAGTCAGGATAATTACGGAGTTGCAAGATACGAGATCTACCGTGATGGAAGTAAGGTCGGTGAATCAACCCAGTTAACGTATACGGATTCATCCCTTGCTCCTGCAACTCAATATGTGTACACCATCAAAGCTGTAGACGCGGCAGGAAATATCTCGGCAGCAAGTGAGCCGGTCACGGTAAAGACCAAAGAAGGTAATGTAGTTACGATTTATTACAAACAGGGTTATGCTACTCCATATATTCATTATCGTCCAGCGGGCGGGACCTGGACGACAGCACCAGGTGTACAGATGCCGGCAGCGGAAATGCCAGGCTACACTAAAATAACTGTGAATGTGGGCACAGCCACTGGACTGGAAGCCGTTTTTAACAATGGCAGCAGCACTTGGGATAATAACGGAGGTAAAAACTATCTCTTCCCGCTAGGAGTCAGTACGTTTAATACAGGGGTCATTACCCAAGGTGCACCACAAGTGGATACCACTCCGCCGAGTGTACCTACAAATCTGATAGTACCTTCGAAAGCTTCGGATCGTGTTGCAATTGCTTGGAATCCATCGACAGATAACACAAGTGTAGCTGGGTATGAGGTGTTCAGGGATGGTGTCAAAATCGGAACAACCACAACACCCGCTTATACGGACTCTAATCTGAAGGCTGCTACAGACTATGCATACTATGTTGTTGCTTATGATGCAGCACAGAACAAATCGGCAGCAAGTGCGGAACTCCGTGTGACGACAGATGCTGCCCCAATAAGCAATCGTGTCACACTCTACTATAAGCAGGGATATGCACAGCCCAACATCCATTATCGCCCGGTAGGGGGGACGTGGACGACATCTCCTGGTATTCCGATTCCTGCGTCTGAGCTGCCCGGGTATAACAAGATTACCATCGACGTGGGTACAGCCACTGGACTGGAGGCCGTTTTCAACAATGGCAGTGGTACTTGGGATAATAATGGGGGACGCAACTATGTATTCCCCCTTGGGGTAAGCACCTTTAGTAATGGTATCATCATACCTGGTGCTCCTCAGGGAGCCGCAGCTCCAAGTATAAGTGAGAACGAAGAGTCAGTGGCATTTTTACGAAAGGAATTCAATCATATTTCAGCATGGGGAACGGGGCGTAAAAGCGCCTAACAAGAAGGATAAATACGAAGGGTGGCGCTCAAAATTTAAGTGTTTTCCTAAGGCAAATCTAAGGCCAATGCCTGTACATGTCTAAAAGGTAAAGCGTAAGCTCCTTTTTTAGGGTATGGATTGTGGTGTCAGATGAAGGAAACACCGAAAGCTCTGTTCATTTATGAACAGGGCTCTTACTCATAATCCGTTATGATCCCTTGTTCATTCCTTCCTGAATTCCACCTATGTACTGGAAGGCAAGATTAAAATAAAGGAGACATGTTGACAAACTAAGTTGTAACTTATATAGTTACATTATAAAGTGTAGAAACAATCACAAACACAACAAATAAAAACCTGAATCTAAAGGAGAGATTGATGATGAACATTGCAATTATTGGTGCAACGGGTAAAGCTGGTAAGTTGATTCTGAAAGAAGCAGCAGATCGGGGACATAACGTAACTGCTATTGTACGTAATGCATCCAAATTAGAAGACAAGAGCCTGAATGTATTGGAAAAAGACGTATTGGATCTAACCGTTTCGGATATTAAAGGCTTTGATGTCGTTGTTAATGCATTTGGTGCACCGGCTGGCAAAGAGAATCTGCATGTGGAAGTGGGACAAGCTCTGATCGCTATTCTCAAAGATGCTCCGAATACACGCCTAATTGTTGTGGGTGGTGCAGGAAGCTTGTTCACGGACGAGTCCAAAACGCTACGCCTTGTGGATTCTCCTGGCTTCCCGGATGAGTACAAAGCAACGGCAACCAATCAAGGACAAAACTTGCAGGATTTGCAAGCCTCTTCTGGTATCCAGTGGACGTTTCTGAGCCCAGCAGCATTTTTCAATCCAGATGGAGCGCGTACGGGCACATACCAGTCTGGTCAGGATGTCATGATTATGAACAGTGAAGGCAATAGTTATATCAGCTACGCGGACTATGCCATTGCCCTCGTGGATGAAATTGAGAATGCAAAACATAAAAACGAGCGCTTTACTGTAGTAGGCGAGGCTAAATAAACGACATTACTATGATTAAGGGTATTAATAATAGCAATGAAAACAATAGCAATGAACGCTGGTCGAAACGGATCAGCGTTTTTTGTTGTAACTAAAATTCATCTGAGAACATTCTGCTCATATCGTTATTCGCTAGAAGTACTTCTTTACTTATATAAGAAACGAGGCGTATAATCCGTTGATGTATTAGATGATTTGACACAAGCTCAGATTCTTACACCAAGAGAGATGATAAAGAGAGGATATGTTTGATGAACAACGGATTAATAAATGCCATTATTGCTTATATCATGTGGGGAGTGCTACCACTTTATTGGAAGTTGTTTGATGACGTGCCCGCAGGGGAAATTTTATCTCATCGGGTAGTTTGGTCATTTGTATTTATGGGGATTTTAGTAGCGATTCAGCGCCGCTGGAGCGATGTAAAACGAATCTGGACCAGTCGTTCGCTGTTACTGTCACTTGCGGCCAGCGGCCTTCTCATTGCGGTCAACTGGCTGATCTTTATCTGGGCAGTTAACAATGGCCATGTGGTAGAGACTAGCCTTGGCTATTACTTGAACCCCTTGCTGAACGTGCTGCTTGCCGTTGTATTCCTTCAAGAGAAACCAAACCGAGGCCAATGGCTGGCGGTTGCTATTGCAGCCGTTGCGGTGCTCATTATTGCAATTGACTACGGACGTTTCCCGTGGATTTCGATTTCGCTTGCAGCTTCCTTTGGTTTATATGGCCTTGCGAAGAAAAAGATCAAACAAGATGCTTCCGTAGGCTTGCTGTCGGAGACTGCCGTTGTCCTGCCTGTTGCATTAGGCTACTGGATTTATCTTGGCATTGTGGGCAAAACAACAGCTTGGACTCTGCCAGCACCTATGTTTTTCGAACTGCTGCTTTCCGGCGTTGTAACCGCATTGCCGCTGTTATTTTTTGCAAGGGCAGCTGCCCGCATGTCACTGTCTACGCTCGGATTTGTTCAATATATCGGACCAACCATTATGCTAATTCTGAGTATATTTGTGTTTAAGGAATCTGTTTCACCTGTGTTGTTGGTTGGTTTTGCTTTGATCTGGACAGCGCTTGTTGTCTATGCGGTGGCATCCATGCGTGCTACCAAACTGGTCAAGTCGATGTAATATCAGTAATTGTTGTAATACCTGAAATCGATGTAATATCTTTAAATCGCAGAAAGATCAGAGTTAATCTGCTCTTTTTGCTTGTAAGAGCCCTATCCAACCCGCGAGAGGTGGAGGGCTCTTTTTACATCCTTGTGAAGTTGAAATGGAAACGTAAAGGATTCTGTGGTTTACAAATTAAGGAACGAATGTTCTAATTATAGAAGTTTAGTTTTTTTGAAAGGTGGTGGAAATTTGGCATGAAGGAGCAACAGGGAATTGTATTCGTTGTGAGTGTTGCGATTATACATAGAGATAAAGTACTTATTATCAAGGAGAACAAGGCGTCTGCCCGGAACAGATGGAATTACCCCTCAGGCAGAGTGGAATATGGGGAAGATATTATGGATGCGGCCCGGCGAGAAGCCAAAGAAGAGACGGGATATGACATTAGACTGACCTCAACGACAGGCGTTTACAATTTCACAAGCAGTACCAAGCAACAAGTCGTTTTGTTTCATTTCATGGGTGAAATCATCGGTGGTTCTCTGCGACTGGATCCAACAGAAATTGCAGATGCGTGCTGGATTTTACCCGGCGAATTATCTAATTCAGATGTACTGGAACTGCGGGACCGGGAAGTGATGATGCAGATTACAAATAATGTGATATCTAAAAAAGTGTATCCCTTAACGCTTTTCCACAGTAAGCTATAGAAACGGAGAACCTGTTCATGAGGTCAAATTATTTAACTCGAGCTTTTTATTACCTTTGGACAACTCAGACAGCTGCAAACGCCGCGGATGTTCTGTATATTATGGCTCTGACCGTGATGGTGCTGGATCGTACGAATTCGCTAGTGTCAGCAGCGCTTCTACCCTTGTTACGCAGTGGAGCCCAATTGTTAAGTAGCCTTGTTGCACCGCTGCTCATTCAGCGTTTCAAGTTGTCTAGCCTGCTCTTTATGTCACAAACCGGGCAGTTTCTGCTGTTTATCTGCCTGGCTGTATATCTACATATAAATGGAGATGCATCTTCATTATTACTCGTATTCTCACTTGTATTTGTCATGTCTTTCCTCGATGGCTGGACTACCCCAGCTCGTAATGCACTGATCCCGCGACTGGTTACTCATGAACAAGGCTTATTAAAAGCCAATGGTCTCATGAGTGTCAGCGACCAAGTTGTACAATTTGCAGGTTGGGGTCTGAGTGGAGTAATTGTTGCATGGATCGGATCGAGCTCAACCTTGTTAGTTACAGCAGTAATTTATGGCTTGGCAGCCACATTTACACTTGGTGTCAAAGAGCCAGTCCATGGAGGTATATCGGAGAAACATGTGAATGCATCTACTGATATTGCACCTGATCTTGACACAAGCAGATGGCATACGCTTACCGAAGGCTGGAAAATGATATGGAAGACACCTCGTTTGCGGGTGCTTACGTTTATGGATATGATCGATATGCTTGGCGGATCTATTTGGGTAGGTGCTTTTACGCTGGCTTTTGTTCAAGTGGCACTTGGTCAGGGAGAAGACTGGTGGGGCTTTATCAACGCAGCTTATTTTGCCGGAACCATTGGTGGTGGTTTGCTGGTACTCGCATTAGCCAGAATCATTGGCAGCCGTTATTTTGCAGTCATGATGGTGGGGATGGCAGGATATGGCGTATTGACCGCAGTCTATGCATTGAACTCACAGCCATTTGTGGCGTTGATTCTTGTCATGTTGATGGGGCCCTTTGCTGAACTTGCTATGATTAACCGTCGTACATTGATTCAGAGTAGTGTAGCTAATCGAATGTTACCTAAGGTTTTGTCGGCTCAAGCCTCGATGATGCATCTCGTATTTTGCGTTTCTTTGCTAGGTATGGCCTGGCTTGCTGAATACATTGGTATCGTGAACCTCTATTTATTTGCAGCTGGACTAACGATTCTGGCGATTATTGCTGGCTTGCTGAATTACAGGGCTTTTCAGGATAAAACGGTTCGTCGTCAAACGATGACTTAGGAGGATGATGATAATGGTTAAAGATCATTCATTGCACCATAAGCGTAGTCGTTTTCATTCGCAAAGAGATCGGATTCGTTTCATATCCACATTTCTTTTTTCAGTCATAATTGGTATCGCTTATACGTGGTTCATCGTTAATGAAACGACAAACGGATATCTTGGCACAATATTGCCAAGCACAGATGGTCCAGATCTGCATCAATATCTTCCGGTGATCCTTCCGGCATTTGTGTATTCGTATGTTGTACAGAGGAAACACATGGTTCTGATTGAAAATATATCGTTTAGCTTTATTCAAGCGATCATTGCGTTCCTCAGTTTTTGTGCATCTCTTATCGTTGTGATGGTGTTCATGTAAGTTTCTAAGCAGTCTGCCTTGAAAACAATGTACTTCTAAACTATAAGTACTTCATTCACAGATAAAAGGCGCTATCCCCCAAGGGTAGCGCCTTTTATCGTTTCCACCTGCTCCAGTGAAAACCTAAGCGTGTTTTAGAAGCATGTCCCCAAGGAGCGGCGCGTAGTGGAGGAGGTGAGATCGATTCTGTAGAAGCGAAGCGTTCGCGTTTGTCATCGGATGTTTCCCTATGAAGGGAAAATCCAAAACGATCCGAGGACAACCAGCGATCGAAAGAACGACTCACCGCCGGAACGCCCACCGCAGCTCCCTCCCTCGAGGTTTTTCCCCTGCTTCCGTGAAATGCCGAAGCCCGTTTTAGAAGCCTGTCCCAAGGAGTAGCGCGTAGTGGAGGAGGTGAGATCGATTCTGTAGAAGCGAAGCGTTCGCGTTTGTCACCGGATGTTTCCCTATGAAGGGAAAATCCAAAATCATCCGGGGACAACCAGCGATCGAAAGAACGACTCACCGCCGGAACGCCCACCGCAGCTCCCTCCCTCGAGGGTTTTCCCCTGCTTCCGTGAAATGCCGAAGCCCGTTTTAGAAGCCTGTCCCTTGGA
>NZ_CAOJCM010000005.1:0-214913 GCF_948329825.1 Paenibacillus sp. JJ-100 | reverse complement strand
GGACAACCAGCGATCGAAAGAACGACTCACCGCCGGAACGCCCACCGCAGCTCCCTCCCTCGAGGGTTTTCCCCTGCTTCCGTGAAATGCCGAAGCCCGTTTTAGAAGCCTGTCCCTTGGAGCAGCGCGTAGTGGAGGGGGCGGGAGCGATTCTGTAGAAGCGAAGCGTTCGCGTTTGTCATCGGATGTTTCCCTATGAAGGGGAAATCCAAAACGATCCGAGGACAACCAGCGATCGAAAGAACGCCCCGCCCCCGGAACGTTCACTCGCAGCTCCTCCCCCCACATTGGCTTCTAATCCCTGTGCTTAGTCAATGAACCCTTCCATGGTAGCCGTCGGCATCATATTCGACTGCCAAGCGCCTTTGCCGTATCCACCGTTATAACCAGGGGTAGCTTGCGGCTCCCAGTAAAATACACCTTTCCCTTTTCCACTCGGCAAATTACGAATTTGATTTTTCATCGCTGCAACAAAGGCTTTACCTGCTGCCGCCTGATTATTGTCCATGCCAATTTCAGAGATCATAATTTCTTTACCATAACGATTGATCAGATCCTTCGCATTGTTCACCGTGTTGGTTACCGCAGTATTCCAGCCGGAAGCGGAAGGATAGAGAGACATGGCGATCATATCAAAATTAGCTCCGTTGTTGATCAGTCCACCGATGTTCCAAACAAACAGGGCATTATCATCGCCACCAGCCAGATGTACAATCGTTTTCGTGCCGCTGCTGATGGATTTTACAGCATTATGTCCTGTGTTCACGAGCCATGCATAGTTCTTCATGTTCGTTGAAGCTTTGCCATCGTCCCATAACATGCCGTTACTCGTTTCGTTACCAATCTGTACCCAATCTGGGGTTACACCCTTGCTTTGCATAGCGGTCATGACTTCACGAGTGTGATTCCAGACAGCATCCATTAATTGCTGGAACGTATAGTTTTTCCAAGCTGCGGGTTTGGTTTGTTTGCCTGGATCTGCCCAGGAATCGCTGTAATGAAGCGTCAGCATTACACTCATGCCTGCGTTTTTGGCGCGTTGTGCGAGAGAAGCAGCGCGGTCTTTATTCATGTAACCGTTACCATAATCATTCGATGGATTAACGAAAACCCGGATTCGAACGGAGTTAATCTGGTAATCTTTTTTCAGAATATCAATGATGTCTCGTTGTACTCCGTTTTTATCTTTCCACTTGTAGCCTTGAGCTTCCATACCGGGAACCCAACTGATGTCGGCTCCTTTGGCAAAACTGGGTGCAGCGCTGGCGTGCTGGCTTGAGGGCAGTAAGATGGAAGTGAAAGTGAATACCATGACCCAAGCCAGCAGAATGCTCATTCTTTTGAAACCCCTTACATTTTTGGACATTACGACATGCCTCCTCGATATAAGTTGAGATGCATCCTCATTATAGTCTTATGAGATCATACGGCTAAAGGGTCGATTTCCAATATTTTGGTTGTTTTCTTAACCTCTAAAATCGTTATGTTCAATAGGTATGTTTCGATCAATTATAAGAGACAAAACAAAAAGCCGTCCGAAGACGGCTTTTCTACCCGTGGCGCTTTTTTAAACATTGATCCGTATCCCGCGCCTCCATCATCATCCAAATTATTTGGAAGTTGTGGATCGGGTAAGGGACACGTTCAACATGTGATTAGATATGTTGACGCACCTCCTTTCCTTGTGGGAAGAGTATACAACATACTATTTCGAAATGCTAGTCTTTTTTTTCGTATTTGCGCAAAATTATTTTTCAGTTTGAAACATGGTTGTTTCCCTTGCATAATGGCTCTTCGTTCCGTTTTCGTTGCGAATCCGCACACTGTCATCACTGATCTGCTCGACAATGCCGCGGCCGACTTCACAGTATACACCGGCAGGATCTTCTTGCCATGCAATGACTACACATTGCGACAGTGCCGCAGTGAAAAATTCAATGTTTTTTTGCAATGTTCTAGGTTTGTTCGATTTCATGAGATACTCCTTTAAAATAGCTTAAATTTGGAATAAAAACGACAGCCGATCAAATCACACTGTAGTTCACTTTACCTTGTCTAATGTTCTTTGTAAAGGGATGGAAAAAGTTGCGCTCATGAGTTATCATTTACATAAATTTAACAATACGTTAACATTCCGATGACGCTTGGAGTCGATTACGAATAGTACAATCATAGTAGAGTTCGAATTAGAATTGACATGCATCACATTCGGAGGCCACACATGCAGAAGGATATTAGAACGGGCAATTATGTTAATCGTGATTTAAGTTGGATTGAATTTAATCGGCGTGTGCTTCAGGAGGCTCAAGATCCCACTACACCGATGCTGGAGCGAATGAGGTTCCTTGGTATCGTTGCCAGCAATCTGGATGAGTTTGTCAGTGTGCGACTTGCAGAGACGAAGGAAAAGATTAAGGCTGGATTCACGCAAAAAGATTTTACAGGATATACCCCTTCGGGGCTGTACCGCAGATTGATTAAACGAACCGGGGCTATGGTCGCGGAGCAATATAAAACGTACCGTGAGCTCATTCGCCTTCTCGCGAAGAAGGGTGTGCACATCCAGGAGTATGTGGATCTTAATGTGACACAGCAAAAGGCTATGGACCAATACTATCATGACATTATTTTTCCGATACTGACACCCATGGCCATCGACCAGAGCCGGCCGTTCCCGCTGGTTCACAACAAGTCGGTGTATCTTTCGATTATGCTGCAAAAAGAAGACGAACAGAAAGATGAGCCATTTATGGCCATCGTGCAGGTACCATCCAATCTTCCTCGGATCGTGAAAGTGCCCCTGCGGGCCAACAGCAAGAAAAAAACATTCATTCTAATTGAAGATTTAATTAAACATCATGTGCATACCCTGTTTAGCGGATATGTATCGCTGGCTGTACAGGAGTTCAGGGTGACTCGAAACGCGGATCTCTCCATTAATGAAGAGGAAGCGGAAGACTTGCTGGAAGCCATTGAAAAAGAATTGCGCCGCAGACGCCGCGGGGCTCCTGTCAGACTGGAAGTGTGCAAGGATTTCCGTAGTGACGCACTGAAGGAGCTGCAAGACGAATTTGAGATTCAGGACCCGATCTTTGAAATCGACGGACCACTTGATCTCAGCTTCCTGGGCGGATTTGTAGATAGCCTTGAAGGCTTCTCTCATCTAAAGTACAGTCCTGTACAACCAGTGTATCCGCCTGAGTTTCTGCCAAGGGAGAGTCATTTTGAGTTGCTGCGCAGACGGGATGTTTTGGTCCATCACCCCTACGAATCCTTTGAACCGGTAACGGATTTTATTCTGGAAGCTTCGGAAGATCCACAAGTATTAGCCATTAAGATGACGCTCTACCGAGTGAATGGTGATTCTCGACTTATTCCGGCGCTCGCTCTCGCAGCAGAGAGTGGAAAGCAGGTTACCGTCGTTGTAGAGCTAAAAGCCCGATTTGATGAAGAACGGAATATTGCTTGGGCACGTAAATTGGAGAAAGCAGGTTGTCATGTTGTCTATGGTCTCGTTGGGCTGAAAACACATGCCAAGATCATCCTCGTTGTACGCCGGGAGCAGCAAGGACTGCGACGTTACGTTCACGTCGGTACGGGCAATTACAACGAAAGCACGGCTAAAGTGTATACGGATGTGGGTCTGTTCACCTCTAACCCGATCATCGGGGAAGATGCTTCTGAACTGTTTAACGAGATTACTGGTTATTCCGGTCCGAAGGCATTGCAAGCATTTCGGGTGGCGCCAGACGGGATGAAGGACGAGCTCTTTGCACTGATTCAGCGGGAGACAGAGCATGCCTTAAAAGGTAAACGTTCCCGTATCATTGCCAAGATCAACTCCCTATCTCATCAGGATATGATTGATCAACTATATGTTGCCTCTCAAGCAGGGGTGCAGATTGATCTGATTGTCCGTGGGGTGTGTTGCCTACGTCCTGGCGTCGAAGGGCTCAGTGAGAATATTCGCGTAATTAGCATCGTAGATCGCTTCCTTGAGCATTCACGGTTGTTCTATTTCGAAAACGGAGGCAACCCGGACGTCTTCATTTCTAGCGCAGACTGGATGTCGCGGAACCTGAACCGACGTATTGAGCTAATGTGTCCCGTATTCGACCCTTCATTAAAAAAGATGCTGGTGGATATTTTGAATCTGTCGCTGAATGATAATGTGAAGGCCAGACAGCTTATGCCAAACGGTAATTATATATTTGTAGAAAATGAAAAACCCCCGCTGAGAAGTCAGACGGAGGCGATGGGTATTATCCCTTGGAAGCCTGCTGAATGGAGTGTTTTAGCGTAACTCCCCAGGCTTCCTGCAGATCTTTGATGGCATCTTCTAAGCCGTTCAGTTCCAATAAAGGCTCGTCTGTACAGGTCAATGTAACCTGCAGCGAGTCTTTTTCTTTGACTGCGTGAATGGCGGTAATGCTCTCCGCACGGTTGATCGCTTCGGCTGCACGTAGCAGGGAGCCAATGCGATGAGCATGCTGCTCGTCGGAATCTTTCAGAATGTCCGCATGCTTTTGCAACAATTGAGGTGTTCTCTTTTTCGGATGATAGTCGGCCGCAATCGCACTAAGAATAGTTTCTCTATGGGAGAGACCATAGATACTTGCATTCATAATCCAGTATGCTGAGTGCTGTGTGTACCGGAAATAGTTAATCTGTTTGCCAGCCACATGCAGCATAGAGGAGGCGTACAGGATTCGCTCGTCAGATGGGTCAGGTTCTGCCTCCTGCACGGCGGTGTATAGGATCACTGCATCCTGATGAATCCGATTCAGACGTTTTGCTGGAATGGGCGGACCGTAATGAAGAAAATTACGGATGCTGTCCTTCAGTGCATCTGGTGCCGAAGGTTGACCTGATGCTAGGTAATCCCTTAGTACTCCGTCACGAAGTCCGGCTCCGCTGACAACATAACGATCGCCTTGGATGATGCGGAAGATCGTTCGCAGAATCAGCACGCCCGGTACAATAATATCGGCTCGATCCTTGGCAAGACCAGGGACCTTTTTGCGTTGGGCTGAAGTAAGGGAGGGCAGCGAACGAGCGATATTTTCCATTGCCTCTTCTCCCATTTCATAATGATGTGTCACAGGAAGAGAGTATTGTGTGCGCTTTTGCTCTACTTTTGCAAGTGTACGCATCGTTCCGCCTAGTCCAATCAAAGGTAGGCCCGGGTGTTCTCCGATCCAATCCAGTCCGTGTAGTGCTTCAGTGACGTCCCTGCATAGTGCATCTTGATTGGCTTCTGACCATTGATCCTCGCCTCCATAACGGGCATGTGAGTTTACGGCACCGATCGGCAAGGAAACGCTATGTAATCTTTCGCGATTGCGGAATACGGTGATCTCCGTGCTACCACCCCCGATATCAACCACAAATCCATCCGTTAGTTCAATGGACTGAATGACGCCCAAAAATCCATAGTATGCTTCCCGATCACCAGAAACACATTCGATCGTAAGTCCAGTTGCACTCTCCAGCCATGCTATAATCTGTGCCGCATTGGTCGCATTACGAATTGCTGCTGTCGCTGCAGCTCGAATCAGCTCGGTCTCATATGCCTCACAGATGGTTTTGAATTGCCGCAAGATAGTTATCGCTGTCGTTAAGGACGACTTCTGAATAGAGCCATCCTGTTCCACAACTCCACTAAGCCGAGCAGCATACTTGTCTTCATGAATAATGCGGTACGCTCCATCGTTATTCACTTCATAGATTACTAGACGGATGGAGTTCGAGCCAATATCAACAATTCCAAGTGTTTTATTACGTGTCATAAGCATCTCCTTCTACAGAGGTTCATTTACCCGTAGCGCAGCAGGGCAGCCATGGCTTCTGGTGAGCCCGGAGGCGTGGCAGAGAAGGGCGTTGTCAACAAAACGACGATGATAAAGACGATGAAACATGCAAATATAATACAACTCAGGGCGAAGCCGCGATTACGTTTTTGGATAAACAGACGAATACCAGTCACGAAGAGCAGTGCCGTCACCGCGACGAGTACAATGGATATTGCGACATAGGCTACACCGTAAAGTGATTTAAAAAATGCTTCCATGTCTTCTGAACGCTCCTTAGATCTTCATTTTTTGCCAATACAAATCATTCTTTAGTAGCATACGACAGATTGAAGCGTTTGAAAAGCGACCACTATTGTCCTGAATTGCTTCTAATGAAGCGGGGCATGTTCCATAGAAAAGAGGCCCCTGCCTTGGACAATCATCCAAGAATACCATCCATGGGTTGAGTATGTATAAGGAAGGACGATGATGTAGAGAGAGGAGATCAACCCATGTCGAGACAGTTAGCAAGTAAATGGAGAAAGACTGCTGCGTTAATGAAATATCCGGTGGCTGCTGTTCATATTCCACAAACAAAGGCATTTAATTCAAGAAATCTGTTATACATGCTACAGCGTCATGGAATGGTATTTATTAAACCCATTGTAGGCGGCGGAGGATATGGCGTGATCAGAGTATCCAGAAGCGGCAATATCTACAGGTATACACATATGCAGGTGAATCGTTCATTCACAAGCTTTACACAAATGTATCGTTCCCTGGTAAGGGTGAAGGCCAGAAGAAAATATTTGATTCAGCAAGGGATTCATCTTGCGACCATCGATGGCAGACCTGTGGATTACAGAGTAAAGGTGGTTAAAACTGAGCATGGCTGGGTATTCCGCTCGTTGGTCGGAAGGCTTGCGCGTCCAGGTTTATGTGTAACGAATCTGAGCAAGGGGGGCACGATGCTGTCTGGTAAGAAAGCACTGGCTTTATCGCTACCACACATTGCTAACCGATATAAGCGACATGAGATGCGCTCGTTAACTTTGAATTGCACACACATTATGGAAAGCCAGTTCCCGGGGATCGGCCAGCTAGGATTCGATTATGGATTGGATCACTCGGGCAGGATTTGGATTTTGGAAGTGAATACAAGACCACAATGAAGATGACTGGAAAACTAAAGAAATAACAGAAAAAACCGATAGTATTAACAAGAAGAATTACAGGCGAGTGTTTGAAATATCTGAGCTTTGGGTAATTTTATTGGAGTATTCTTGGAAAATATGAAAATGGGTTCCTAAAAAAATATTTATTCATTGTTCTAGTAGGATAATCATAAGGTCCTGTGTATAAATAATATCCACATTATCCACTGTTATATAATCTAAGTTTTTTCCAATTATCAACAAACTATACACAGGATTTCCACATATTGTTGTGGATAACAGGAACGCTTGTTCTCTTTAAGGATCTCTGATATGATAGTTTTGAGGAAAATAAAGGAAAGGTTGTGGCGGGAAATGGCTATGTTATCCGATGAGATGTTGTTGGATTCCTACCATAAAGCGATCGAACTGGATCTCGAACGAGATTTCATCGCGCTGCTTTTGGCAGAAATTCATAAGCGCAAACTGGATACCAACGTATCTGCCATTCTTCACTAGAGATCCTCATTGCAGGCAATGTTACTCGTTTCCGGACAAGTCCCATAAAGATACAGGCAGCAGCAAGCTTGTCTGACAATGGTGACAATACATCAAGTGATTACAGATGCTCTTGGTTTCGTCTGTCATGTCAGAGCAGGCTTGAAGTTCATAAGGGCTGTATGGTCCGGTGTAGTCGTCCAATTTGCCGCATTCTGAAAGTCCCTGAAGGCAGTGGGGACAAGCCTGCTCCGGTACAACCAGACCGTTACACAGCGGGCATATATAAGACAAGGGTATCCCTCCTGATCATGAGTTTGTTCAGGAGTAAGATACCCTTTTTTGTATCATTTTATCGTATCGTTGTCCAATTAGCGCTTCATGTTACTGCTATGTCCAGGTGATAACTTGGCATCTGGATCGAAGTATACTTTCGCATTGTTCACCGCAGTTGGAGCTTCACCGAATCCAACAGCGATCAGTTTCAATTTGCCAGGATATGTCGTTATATCGCCAGCAGCAAAAATGCCAGGAATAGACGTTTCCATACGCGAGTCCACAACGATAGAGTTATTCTCAATCTCGATTCCCCACTCCGCAATCGGCCCGAGAGATGATACGAAACCAAAGTTAACAATAACATCATCCACTTCAATTTCTTGCGTTTCTTTGGTTTTTACATGAGCAAGAGTGACTTTCGTGATGGTGTCATCTCCATGAAGTTCCGCAATTTCGGTTGGGGTTACCACGTTAACTTTGGAATTCATCAGGTTTTCTACACTGTGCTCATGCGCACGGAACTTGTCCCTGCGGTGAATCAGTGTCACTTGCTCAGCAATTGGCTCCAACATAAGAGCCCAGTCTACAGCAGAATCTCCGCCACCACTGATCAAAACTTTTCTACCAGCAAAAGCGTTTAAATCATTGATGAAGTAATGCAGATTGGTTTTCTCGAACTTTGCTGCACCTTCAAGTTCAAGGCGGCGAGGTTCAAAAGCGCCAACCCCAGCCGTAATGATAACGGCTTTGGCATGATATTCATTCTCATCGGTCTTTACGATGAAATGCTGTTCTTCTTTTTTCTCCACAGACACCACTTTCTCTTCCAAGCGGATGTTAGGATTGAAATGGTTCATCTGCTCCATCAGGTTATTGACCAGTTCCTGAGCAGTGACTTTAGGGAAACCAGCCACATCGTAAATGTATTTTTCGGGGTAAAGAGCAGCAAGCTGTCCACCAAGCTGTGGCATACTTTCAACAAGTGTAACAGACGCTTGACGCATACCTCCGTAAAATGCAGCGAACAGGCCCGCAGGACCGCCGCCAATAATAAGCAAATCGGTCATTTCATGACCGGAATTCTGTGCAGTCAACAATCAACAACACCTTTCTTATTTTAATAGGTAGAGACCAGAATTTATTTTGCAAATTACGTCAAATAATCTGCATAGTGCTCAAACTGTCTTTCCTATTATAAACGGTGTAATCTGGGTTGCAAAGTTAGCTGGATCACGAAATCAAGAATAAATGATGAAGTTCTGGTGAGAAAAGGATGAAATTGGAAATGAAAGGTTATGAAAAATAACAAAAACTCTTGATCTTTGCGAGAAATACAGATATCCTTGACCTGTACTATGTGTAATTTTGGTCCATTTAAAAAGATGACGTTAGGTTCAGACAACCTCTGCGCTTTGTGGAAACTTGTGGTTAAATTCACAACTAAAAGCGATAATATGCGGATAAAAGCTCTAAACCATACATGAAGTTTACAATTTTCGTCATAATGGATAAGACCTCCACAATACTTGTAAGTAAGAGCAATTTGCATTCCATCTGATCCAGAGGGGAAGCGAGCGAAACCGGAAGGAGTACAGATATGAGCAGCATTCCCAAAATTGTCATTCTCGGAGCGGGATATGGCGGGATTCTGACAGCCCAGCGGCTGCAGAAAGAGCTAAATTACAACGAAGCTGATGTCACATTAGTGAATCGGCATGATTACCACTATATTACAACCCATCTACATATGCCGGCAGCAGGCACGGATAAAATAGAGCACGCAAGAGTGTCTATTTCCAAACTGATTGATGAGTTCAAGATTGATCTCGTGAAATCGTCAGTGAAAGAAATACGTCTTCAGGACCGTAAAGTCATACTGGAGGATGGGACGCTGTCCTATGATTACTTGATTATTGGACTGGGTGGGGAGCCGGAGACCTTCGGTATACCAGGGATGCTTGATTATGCGATGACCATTCGCAGCATCAACTCCGTGAGGCTGATTCGGGAACACATTGAATATCAATTCGCAATGTACAAAAATGATAATAAACGAAATCGTATTCGTTTTGTAGTAGGCGGAGCTGGCTTCAGTGGAGTTGAGTTTGTCGCTGAACTGGCTGATCGAATTCCGCAGTTGTGCAAGGAATTTGATGTTGATCCAAAACATGTACATATTTATAACGTCGAAGCTGCGCCTTCTGCGCTACCAGGGTTTGATCCGGAGCTTGTGGAGCATGCAATGAGTGTGTTGAAGAAAAAAGGCGTGACATTTAAAATCGGTGTTCCGATCAAGCAATGTCTTCCTGATGGCGTTATAATTGGTGAAGGCGAAAAGATTGAAGCAGCCACAGTGGTATGGACTGGTGGTATTCGCGGGAACTCTTTACTTGAACAGGCTGGTCTTGAAGTGATGCGCGGCCGTGTGAAGGTGGATGAATATTTGCGTGCTCCCGGGCATGAACATGTGTATGTTATTGGGGACAATTCTCTTGTATTTAACAAGGATGGCAAACCTTATCCACCGACAGCACAGATTGCGATGCAGCAGGGTGTGAATTGTGCCAAGAATATTGTGGCTGCCATTCGTAACAAGCAACCTCAACCTTTCGAGTTTACCAGCAAAGGTACCGTAGCTTCTCTGGGTAAAGGGGAGGCCATTGCCGTCGTTGGCGATAAGAAGTACAAGGGCTGGAAGGCAGCTCAGCTGAAAAAACTGGTGGATCTGCGCTACTTGTTCATTATCGGAGGTATTCCGCTAGTCCTGAGGAAAGGACGGTTTTTCGGATGAGACATTGCAGTGTTCAGGTTCGCGGGTTATTAACACGTGAGGAACTGGATCGATATAATGGTTTGATGCAAGTAGGGGGTTATTTGGAGGAACAGAATCAATATGACCTGGCCTACATCGTACAGAAAGAAGTAGATATTCTCATTCTGCCCGCAATTGAGCGTCTAAAAGAGAAGGGGCGCGACCGTGATCGCGCAACTGCCGAGTTTCTCGAATCTCTGAAAGCGGTTGATGAAGGGGAGCAGGATTGAGATTTCAGTTAGTTGAAAAGAATAGTTTACACTTATACACTTCAATGACAGAATAATCTTTCAATCGCTGTTATCCCCAAATTTTTTGATTCCCTTTTGTTAAAGGGAAAAATTCGGTGATAAAGGCGACCGCTTCGCTTTTCCATTTTATTTCTGTCCTCTCCGTTTTGGTGTAAACAATTAGATTAACTAAAATAAATCTAAATCAAGCTTAAAGTGATATAATTCTTAATCAGCAAAAAATCACCGCGGAGCAATACGTACGGCGGTGATTTTTTGCTGTAACGAAAAAAAAATCGTCCAGCCTACTTCAATGGAAGGCTGGACGATTCTTGCATGTATACAAAATTACAGTTTCAACATCTCTTCCAGTGAACTTTCATTCAGCAGGCTGCCTACGTAGAACGAGCCGAATTCGCCATAGCGTGCACTCACTTCATCAAAACGCATCTCATACACCAGCTTTTTGAATTGAAGTGCATCATCTGCAAACAGAGTTACCCCCCATTCCCAATCGTCTAATCCGACGGAGCCGGTAATGATCTGTTTCACTTTACCTGCATAGCTGCGACCAATCATGCCATGACTGCGCATCATAGAGCGGCGCTCGTCCATAGACAGCATGTACCAGTTGTCCGTCAACTCACGCTTTTTGTTCATCGGGTAGAAACAGATGTATTGCCGCTGTGGCAGCACGGGTTTAAGGCGGGCAACAATTTCCGGATTTTGCATCGGATCTTCGCCCTCTTTACCGAGATAATTACTCAGTTCAACGACACTCACATACGAATATGCTTTCGTTGTATATTTAGCAAACGTTGTTTTGTTGAAAGCGTTCTCTACTGCTTTTAGATCTTCCAGCGTCTCGCGCAGATGCATCATGACTAAGTCTGCTTTCTGGCCTACTACGGTATAGACAACGGTACTGCCTTGGGAAGTTTCCTCAACGTTTTTCCATTCGTTCCAAAACTCCTGAAGCTCGTCTAGAGCAACAGCACGCTCTTCATCATCCGCCGCTTTCCAAGCAGTCCAGTTCATCGAGCGGAAATCATGCAGGGCATACCAGCCCTCTAGGGTTGATGCAGCTTCGTTCATGGATATTATTCCTCCTGCAGGTTGTATTTCCAAATCCCGGTAGGGATGGTTTAATGCTTTATCGTTATATTGTATCCCATCACGAAGCAGAAGGGCAAATGATCTTCTCATGAAAACGGTGAGATTTCTCTAGAAAGTTCGTTGCTTCGCCACATTTTTTGCGGTAAACTTACTACTATCCAGAAGAGATAACCGAAAGTGTGAAAGAAGAGGTGATCGTTAGCCGATGCAGTTTATACCTGTCCTCGTATTAATGGTTTTATTCTTTGTTATGATGTTTGGTATCGGTTTCATTTTGAATATGCTGATGAAGACCACTTGGTTTCCTTCCTATTTGTTCGTGATCGTTATTTTGCCTGTGGTGGTATACTCCTTGTGGGATCATTCGTCTACGCTGGTGTCACATCTAGGGTCATTTCAGCTGGTGGATTACATGACAGGGGTAGCAGGTCTGGCGGGTGCAGTGATCAGTGGCTGGACGATTCAGAAGTTGCGTCTAGGTGGGTATCGTATGTTCTAATGGCTGAAAGTGAAGGCATATGTTGCCTTGACTCTAAAAAGTCTTGTCTTGATGCAAGCGCTTACGCATGCAGAGGGAAGGCTTTTTTGCTGTGAACAACGTTAGGTGGAAATGTTTGTCCACTTGTTTCATATGCATAGATCAGGACAGATTTAAGCGATTTGCGCTTGTAATCTTGGACTGCAACTTATATAGTACTCTAGCAACACTGTGGAATGATTCGCTAGAAAATTCGCCCAACTCTGCGAAAACGTGAACGATGTCGACCTAGGACGAAACGGAGCGAGAACGGGGACGTTTTTTACCTGTTTTTGAGCATTTGAGGATCAGACATTTATGATAGAATAGAAAAACAACCTTTGGGGAAGAAGGAGATCAGGCTATGCGCATGAAGAATTTACATCATTATACTGAACATCATCGCTACTGCGTATACAGGGAGTTTGGACTAAGCGCCCTGGACGATCGCATGCTTACAGGAGCTTACCAGCCTATGGTAGGTGCTTTTGCGATTGGCTTGTATCGGCTGTTATTTCAGCATCTTCCCGGGGAACAGGTCGGTTACTCCACGCTTGAACAGCAACGGAGGCTATTCATGACATTGGGGCTGGAACCCAGTGAGAAAGGCCGTAAATATTTAGTCGAACAGGCGTCCAAGCTGGAGGCAGTGGGCCTCCTTCAGACATCTCGGGTTTATATTCCGGAAAATGATGATTATATCTATGAATATGAGCTGCAGCCGCCGCTCTCGCCAGCAGAGTTTTTCCGCACACAGCATTTGACATTGCTGCTCCGAGACAAAATTGGCAAGTTTGCCGTGCTGTCCCTGAGAGCTGGCTTTTCGGCAGTTGAGAACGGGGACGCGCCTTATGTCACAGCTAATAAAGAGAATATTTCAGTTCCGTTTTACGATATATTTGAACTTAATACCCATGTCATCGACTATGAGCTGGAGCAGGCATTATCCGAAGTGTCCACCTCGGCGCAGCGAACAGGAACAAATGATGCGGCCGAAGAGAACACACTGAATTACGCCGATATCATTTTAAGATTCCCGCGTGAGTCTGTGAACCGTCGTTATGTGGAACAGCTTCGCTTTGATCACGAGCAGCTCGGAATCGTCAATTATGTGGTGAATAAGTATAATCTCAGTGTGCAGGATGTATGTCGCTTGCTTGATGAAGATGGTGTCTTTAGCCCGCAAGGGCAGCTGCTGCTGGATGATCTGCAACACAAGGCGAGTATGCAATTCAGACAGACGAAGAAACGTCAGGAACAGCAGACGGTACAAGCCGCCAAGGTGGTTGCTCTGCGGAAGCATATGGAGGAGCCACAGTCATTGGAAGAATCTGCTGAGCCGCCAGTGGAGCACGTTGTACAGATGGAATATTATGTCGAGGTGCCGCCGCAATTTGCTACCAAGTGTGATATTCATCAATACAATATGATGCTACGTAATGAGCCGTATACACGATTGTTGCAGACCTTTTTTCCAGGAGCTGTGCCAGATAATCTGGTTGATATGTTCGAGAAAATTGATTTGAGCTACAAACTGCCTGGTGAAGTCATCAACGTATTGATTCATTATCTAATGGCATTGCTTGTATCCGGTGGAGAGCAACGGATTAACCGTAACTTTGTAGAGGCGATTGCCTCTAATATGCTGTTAAAGCAAGTGAATACGTATGAGAAAGCTGTGCAATATATTCGTGATCAGGCGAAAGTGAAAGGCAAACAGGCTGCAGGATCAGCTGGAACCCGTACCCGTACATACGGCAAAGGAACCAAAGCTAAACCTGAAATTCCGATTGTACAAGACATAACCCAAGATGGAGACGACGTCTCGGAGGAAGAATTCGAAGCGATGATGCGTTTTGCTCAGGAGATGCAAGCAAGCAAGCAAAAAGGCACATTATAGTTAAGTTGTCGTATACGTCATACAGGCGAGTCCCTTGTGAGAGGCGACTCGTCTTTTTGATAGGATAGTAATCTACTAGACACAGTGTTTTTCCAAATCTATCAGTTGAGTTATTGTCTGCTTTTCTATAGAATGAACAGTACGATGATTGAACATTAGGCGGATAAGGATGTCCCATATTCAATGATATCGATTACTTCAAAAGGGGGCTTGAAGCCATGGAATCCTTGGGAGGACTGCTTCAGCAGCTGAACCCTTCCTTTCGTGAGCAGTCGAAGCGAATTATGGCGGATTTGCTGGAAGACCCATATGTGCGTGAGTTCCGTGCAGGTCATCCCGAACTGAAAGATGCACAGCTCATGCCTGATCTGAGCAAGCTGTTTCAGTATGCCAAAGATTCGAAAAACTGCGCGAATTGTCCGGGACTGGACAACTGTCCCAACGATTTTCAGGGTCATTTTTGCAAACTGGAAGTAGAGAACTTCAACGGTAAACCCGAAATTATAGATATTAAAGCACCTTGTTCCAAACAGATTGCTAGGCAGAACGAGCATATGATCAAACAGCGAATACGCAGTTTCTATGTGGATGAGCGTGCACTTAGTACCGGATATAATGATGTGGAGATTATGGGCAAGGATCGCATGCGTGCGCCAGCAGTTAATCAAGTGCTTCGTTATATCAGCGAGACTAAGGCCAACGGACTTTCAACGCAAGGGCTATATCTGGAAGGCTCATTTGGAACCGGCAAAACGTTTCTCATGTGTTATCTGCTACACGAACTCGCGGTTGCAGGTCATACAGGTGTCATCATATATATGCCTGACTTTGTAGAAGATTTGAAGTCCATGATCAGTGAGGGTCAGAAGCTGAAAGAAATGACAGACATTTTGAAAAGCTGCGATCTACTCATTTTTGATGATATTGGTGCGGAGAATCTTAACCCGTGGGTACGGGATCATGTGATGGGTTCCATTCTCAACTATAGGATGAATCGCAAGCCAACGTTCTATACGTCCAACTACAACCTTGAAGGGTTGGAGAAACACTTGAGCTTCACGAATCGGGATGGCGAGGAAACAAACAAAGGCCAGCGTCTGATGGACCGAATTCGCCCATTTGTCGATGTGATTCAAGTTCGTGGAGAGAATCAGCGGGGCAAACGTTAAGACTTCGAAGATTACTGTTTTCTCTCCATGTCGATGCTTCTAATTGCTCAAATAAAGGACTCTCGATGAGTCGAATCGCATCCATGCAACGTATTGAATTATCTTTGAATCAAAAAAGCCTGGCTTTCGTACTAATGCGAAAGCCGGGCTTTTCTGGTGTGCGGAGCCTGAGTAAGAACTCTGAACATCCTATTCGGTCAGGAATTTGAAAATAACCATACCAAAGAAGATGACAGTCATCAGACCGCCCATACCGACAACGCCCATAACCAGATCGAAGAGATCGTTACGAGGCTCCTCGTTCACATGTTCGCGCGGGTCGGTCATCCGAATATTAGCGTCCATCGTATTGCCTCCTTTGAAGATTGACAGCTTGGCCTGCAAGCAGGGCTACAATCTGGAGTAATTTTAGTATACTTGGAAAAGAAAGCGTTTGTAAAGAAATTGCAGAAGGCTGGCTTAAGCTGTAATTGTGAAGATTTCATGTTGGGAAGATGAACATTAGTCTGTTCATTTCACAAGTTTAACGAACATGTGTTATACTGGAAGTGTCGTTCGCGACGTTACAGGTTAAAATAAATTCGTACGTACTATATAAGGAGGACAATTTCATGGCTATTGTTAACGTATCCGATCAATCCTTTAACACTGAAGTCGAAGGAGAAGGAACGGTTTTGGTTGATTTTTGGGCGCCTTGGTGTGGTCCTTGTAAAATGCTTGCGCCAATTTTGGAAGAATTGTCCGCAGAAGTTGGCGATTCCGTAAAAATTGCTAAAGTGAACGTGGATGAGAATCCAGAATCTGCTTCCCGTTTTGGTGTAATGAGCATTCCAACATTGATCTTCTTCAAAGATGGTCAACCGGTAGATAAAGTGGTTGGTCTGAACTCGAAAGAAGCACTCAAAGGTATCATCGAAAAACATCAATAAGATGTAGGCTGACACATCGCCTCCGGTTTACATGCCGGGGGCGTTTTGCGTCGAAAAGCGCTTTGCAGGACAATATAGAAGTAATATAGTCATAATCTGAAACTAATTTATTATATATGAACGAATATAAAATGAAACTGGAAATTTACATGATTAACGAAGAGGACGGAAAGGTCATCGGAGTGGAACATGTAAGGTGAAGGTTTCAATTTTCTCGGAAGGGAGGAACCACCGAATTATGGACCCATTTTTGGAGAAGTTAGAAGAGCAGGAGAAGGCACTGGAGCAGATTCGTCACAAACTCGCACTGCTTCCGGACATGCCGGGCTGTTACTTGATGAAAAACAGTGAGGGCACGATTATTTACGTTGGTAAAGCCAAAGTGTTGAAAAACCGCGTGCGATCTTATTTTATTGGCAGTCATAACGGAAAGACACAGCGACTTGTTTCCGAAATTCGTGATTTTGAATATATCGTCACGGGCAGCAACATGGAAGCACTCATTCTGGAGTGTAACCTGATTAAAAAACACATGCCTCGTTATAACGTTTTGCTCAAAGATGATAAGACTTTTCCTTATCTTAAAATAACGAATGAAAAGCATCCACGGCTCGAAGTGACCCGGCGTGTGCTGAAAGATAAAGCCAAATACTTCGGACCTTATCCGAACTCGTATGCAGCACACCAGACCAAAAAACTACTGGATCGTATGTATCCACTCCGCAAATGTGGTGTAATGCCAAAGGAAGTGTGCCTGTATTACCATATGGGGCAATGCCTCGCTCCTTGTGTGAAAGAAGTGAAAAAAGAGCAATATGATGAGATTTCTCAGGAGATTGGATCATTTCTAAGTGGCGGGCATGAGGAGATTAAGAAAGATTTGCAACGCAAGATGCAGGAAGCGGCTGAAGACTTGTATTTTGAACGTGCCAAAGAGCTACGTGATCAAGTAATTGCCATTGATGCCATCATGGAAAAACAGAAAATTACGATGGCGGATGCCAGAGACCGCGACGTCTTTGGGTTTGCGATTGATAAAGGCTGGATGTGTGTCCAGATTCTATATATGCGTCAGGGAAAAATGATTGAACGTCACGTGTCCACTTTTCCGTTTTACGGGGAGCCTTACAGTGATTTTATGTCCTATGTAACTCAATACTACAGTGACAATCCGGCTTTGCCGCAGGAAATTTTGCTACCAGAGATGCCCAAAGAGCTAATCACTGACGAAGATACGAACAATACAAAAAATGCTGATGAAGCTAACCCTTCAGACCATGTTCATGCTGTGGTGACGGCTGAATCTACGCAGGAGGAATTGCAAGCTGGAATGGATCAAACGGCTGCCTCCGTGCCACTTGTTGCCGAGACTCGTACCGCCTATAATCATTCAACCGAAGCGCCAGATGCGTCAGACGCTAAACTGCCATCCGAGATGGAAGATCCGTTGCAGATGGCTGCATCCCTACAGGAGTGGTTGGAGATTAAGGTGCACATTCCGCAACGTGGATTGAAACGTCAGATGATTACGATGGCACTCGACAATGCAAGAGTCGCTTTAGATGAGAAGTTCCGTCTTATTGAGCGTAATGAAGAGCGGACATCCAAAGCTTCCGAGGGACTCGGACGCTGGATTGGCCTGGAACAGTTGCGGCGAATTGAGGCTTTCGATAACTCGAACATTCAGGGAACGAATCCGGTATCGGCCATGATTGTTTTTACAGATGGTAAACCGGACAAGAAAGAATACCGCAAATATAAGGTTCGTTCTGTTGAAGGGCCGGACGATTATGAAACGATGCGAGAAGTGATTCGCCGTCGTTATGAGCGTGTGCTCAAAGAAAATCTCACCCAGCCAGACCTGATTGTAGTCGATGGTGGTAAAGGTCAGATTTCAGCTGCTGTGGATGTGCTTGAAAACGAGCTGGGGCTCTTTATTCCCGTTTGCGGATTGGTGAAGGATGCCAAGCATAAAACGTCACAGTTGATGATCGGTAATCCACCAGAGGTTATTAACTTGCCGCGGGATAGTCAGGAGTTCTATTTACTTCAACGGATTCAAGAAGAGGTTCACCGGTTTGCAATCTCATTTCACCGTGAGCAGCGAGGTAAATCCATGGTTACTTCCCGGCTGGATTCCATTCCAGGCATCGGAGAGAAGCGACGCAAACTTTTACTGAAGCATTTTGGCTCTTTACGCAAAATTAAAGAGGCCAGCGTCGAAGACTTCCGGCCTCTATCCATTGGTGATAAATTGGCAAAACAGATTATTGCAGCACTTCGTGATGAGGAGTCGTAACATACGGCTTCTCTTTTTCTTTTGGATTAAAACGGTAGATCACATATCCAACAATGGCTGGCAATACAATCCAGAAGATGCCGGCGCCGATGTTCAGTGCGTCTCCCATGAAAATCAAGCTAAGTCCCATCAGCAGGCTGTCGAAGATGACATGTGCGAAAACGACGGCAATGAAGCCATGACGCAACATGATCAGACTGAACAGCAGTCCGATTACCGTTAACTCGATTGGGCGGGAAATGACTGGATAGATTGGGTACAACGTATGTCCAAGTGCCCATATAATCGTTGGGATCAAGCAGGCGATAAAGGTGTTCCGTACAACCTTTTGCATCATACGAATACCGAACAACCGATAGACCGCTTCTTCACCAATTCCGGCCATCCAGGCCATGATCGGGAAGATCCAGGCATACGTCATGTTATATGTCGATTGCTCCGGCGAAGTAGTAGACCATGTGCCGATGCTGCGCTCCAGAATGAAGAACAGAACGGACTGTACACCCAGCAAAATGAATGCCCACAGGTAGCCAGAATACATGCTGTGCAGTACATATTTACCATAACCGGGCTCTTTGGCCCGAGGCCACGGATTAAATCCGATTTTGCGCCACATACCATCCCCTGCGACAAGTGACAGATAGATGGAGGCACTCATCACAAGTGTAACGCCTGTTTGAATGAGCAAAAGGAACACCAGAATGAAATTGGAAAGTCCTTGTGCCTGAAAGACAGGTAACATATTCAGTGTGCCGATCATGGAAGCTGCAAAGTACACTAGCGATAACAGGACACCGCGTTTGAACGACGTATGAGCACGAGTCAGAATGCTGTAGATAATCGCAAGCACCCCAAGAATAAATGTCAGGAATGCGTAACCACCGTAAGTCATCCAATTGGCTAGCTTGGTCTGATCCTTGACATAACTCGTATGAGATTGAGGGACAGAGAACCCGGGATCGAAAGAACGAACAGCTCCATCTTCAAAAGTGAATTTCAATTCAAGATTGGCGTTGCCAATCGTTTTACTCGCATCGGTATACTTCAGACCTGGTTCGTCATCGCTTGTCTCCAGTTGAAGCGCATTGACGTCATAGCCGAAGTGTTGGAGAACCCCTGCAGCCAGTTCTTCTTTTTTATCCAATGCCATGTTACCCTCTGCAAGAGACTCCGAAGTGCTTTTCAATCCCTGTTCTTGCTCTGCTTCAACAGCTGTATAGAGGGAGGAAGGTTGTACACGTTTGAAAGCGACGACCTTCCCTGTTTTCATGTGTACGTCAACATTAAAGTAGCCACCTCTGTCCTCATCTGGCAAACGCACACGATAGACATCGTAAGGATAGGTTGTTTCCCATTTTTTATTATATGCATCAAGCTGTTTTGTCTTCGCCATATAGCCATAGACGTCAGAATGAGTCTGATACGTTACAAGAGGCTTGATGTCATCGCTCGGAAGCATGTAGTCATCTATAGAAACCGCGAATGAACGTGCAGATTCGATTGCTTGCTCCTTGCTGATGGGGATTGTCGAAGAAATTTCGGTCGTTTGTGAAGAAGTTGCAGGAAAGATCTGAAAGACACAAAATAAAATCAGGCCGATCACCGCAAGCAAGCCTAAACGCTTGAAGTTAGCCTTTAGTTGCAAAGGCTGCCCTAAGGGATTCATAGAATGGTGTTCCTCCTTTATTCAATTACATATTAAAGTAAAGATAGCACAGGGGATGCACTTAATGCCAATTACAACACGAAAAAAGGTGCAAAACATTGAAAATGAATGAAAATGTTCGAAAGAATCGGATCTTGCTAGCTGAGACTGAGCGTTTTTCCCGTTTTGAACGAATTCGATGTTATTTACACAAAATTCGTTTTGTTTATAATCGCTGTAGCGCTTATAATTTTGAAGCAAATATGCAAAAATTCGCATGTCCAGGGCTTAACAAGGGAACGAATAGAACAAGCATAGCTATGAATGTCAACAGGAATTGATTAACTTCCAATATATGATGCATTTGTTTGATTTAGACATGAGCTCCACCCGGTGGAGTTATTTTCTTTTTAGTAGAGGTGGATGGTACTGAGTGAAAGTCAATATTCAACGGATGCGATTATCGCCACCCCGTATTCTGGTGCTAGGATTCGCTGGCATTATTATGATCGGCACACTGCTGCTAATGCTTCCGTTCTCCAGCCGAAGTGGTGATAGCCTGGCCTTTATCGATGCACTCTTCACGGCAACATCGGCAGTCAGTGTAACAGGGCTGGTTGTCGTGGACACAGGAACTTATTTTTCTGTGCTGGGTCAGGTGATTATTGCGATTCTAATTCAAATTGGCGGACTGGGATTCATGACGATGTCTACACTCGTTGCGATTGCATTCAAACGGAAAATTTCGCTCAAAGAGCGTTTAATATTACAGGAAGCGATGAACCAGACCACCATGGAGGGGATCGTGCGGTTAATCCGCAAAGTTGTGATTTACTCTCTGATTCTGGAGGGGATCTGCGGTACATTGTTTGCACTGCGCTGGTCGTTTGATATGCCGATTGGTCAGGCCATATATTATGGGTACTGGCATGCAATCTCTTTGTTTAACAATGCAGGTTTCGATATGTTCGGTGATTTCAGCAGTCTGACCGATTACGTCAATGATCCACTTGTTAATTTCACTGCTATGTTTCTGATTGTTACCGGGGGGATTGGCTTTGTGGTGCTGTCGGATCTGGTGGACTATCATAAAACAAAAAAGCTATCATTACACTCCAAAGTTGTATTGCTGATAACCGCTTTATTAATTGTGATTGGTGCGCTCGTTATTTTTGTGTTTGAGTTCAGCAATCCGCGCACGTTAGGCGGTCTGAACTGGGGCGGTAAAATGCTCGGCTCATTCTTCCAGTCCGTAACACCACGTACAGCCGGTGCCAATTCAGTGGATATTGCCGGACTGAGGCAGGCCACGCAATTTTTCATGATTATATTGATGTTTATCGGTGCATCCCCTGGCTCAACCGGAGGCGGGATCAAAACAACAACGTTTCTGATTATGGCGGGAGCAGTGATTGCCATGATGCGTGGACGAGAAGACATCGTCTTTTTCCGCTATAGACTTTTGCAGGAACGTATTTTCAAGGCGCTTACGATTACGCTGCTAGCACTGCTATTCATTATTACAGTAACGATGATATTGAGTACGACAGAGGATAGTGGTTTTTTAATGATATTATTTGAAACGACATCTGCTTTTGGAACGGTAGGACTCTCCCTTGGTCTTACACTTAAGTTGACCACATTTGGTAAGTTGATGATTTGTTTTACGATGTTTGCTGGACGACTTGGACCGATTACGCTGGCGTATGCACTGGGGCAGAAAAAGGGTAAAGACTTATACAGGTATCCCGAAGGTAAAATGATTATTGGATAGAGGGGTTCGTGAGGATAGAATGAGAAAACAGCAGTTTGCGGTAATTGGCCTTGGACGGTTCGGATCGAGTCTGGCGCAAGAACTAATGGAACAAGGTTATGAGGTACTTGGTATTGATAAAAATGAAGAGCTTGTGGAAGACATGAGAGACCTGGTCACTCATGCTGTCGTGGCGGATGCTACCGATGAGGAAGTGCTTCGTTCACTGGGTATCCGCAATTTTGACTGTGGAATCGTCGCTATTGGCGCCGATATCCAGACGAGCATTCTCACCGCCATTTTGCTCAAAGAGCTGGGTGTCAAAACGGTTGTGGCCAAGGCGATCTCTGTTCTTCACGGACGGGCACTTGATAAACTGGGCATTGACCGTGTCGTTTACCCTGAACGTGATATGGGCATTCGAGTGGCTCACCAATTGGTTACACCCAACCTGCTGGATTACATTGAATTGTCCAATGATTACAGTATCGTAGAGATGAAGGTGCCTGCCTGTCTGCACAATAAAACCCTCTCTACGCTCAATGCCCGTGTACGCTTCAACTGTAGTATTGTAGCACTGCAAAAAGAAGCCGGGGTCATTATTGCCCCGACCGCGATGGATTCGCTGCAAGCAGGCGACATTATGATTATTATTGGAAATAATGATGACATTGAACGTTTTGAGGAAGAGGTCATAAGTCAGGAAAACTGAGCCAATTCGCTGTTAGCAGTGATGACCGTTAAAGAATCGATCAAGGCGCTGTCGCCCTCCGTGAAGGCAATGGCGCCTTTGCTGTAAAAAATGCAGTCGTCTCCCTGATCCATTGTCTGGACGTTTCGCTGAGGTCTTCCTTTTCCCCATAAATCATGCAAGTTGTTCTTCGGGTCTGCTTCAACTGAGGGAGATGCACAGCAACAAGATCATTATCTGCCAGCAGCTGCGGACGAAGATAGGATTTGGGAAGCAGGGCAGCGGCTTTGCAGGTAGGCAGCAGCCGGATAATCGCTTCAAATGAATCGATTTCCATACGAATATCAGGCATCACGGTACAACGTTGGAAAAGGTCGTCTGTCAGTTTGCGGTACCAAGTTCCTTTGGAGAACGTAATCATTGGCATGTCCTGCAAATGCTCCATATCGGCCTCTTTGCCTGCAAGCGGATGTGTAAGTGGCACGACGAGCTCCAGATGGTCATCAAACAGGGGGATACAGTTCAGCCCCGTTTCGCTAATGGACGAAGCAACGATGCCAACATCGGCCTTCTTGTCACGTACAAAAGAAACGATCTCATGTGTCTTGCCTGTTAACAACTTTAGCTCGGTATTCGGATGTTTCTCCATAAAGGTATTAACCAACGGGGGCAGGGTCGTCTGAAGTGTCGTTAGGCTGGCTCCGAGGGTAATAATGCTCTGTTCCTCGTCTTTGTACTGAGACAACATGGTGAGAAATTTCTGCTGTTGCTGTTTTTGCTCAACGGCGAAGGTATAAGCAAGCTGACCTACACTGGTTAATTCCAGCCGTTTGCCTCGGCGATGGAACAGCGAAACCCCAAGCTCATCCTCAAGTTTGGAGATTTTACGTGAGAGCGCAGGCTGAGACAGGTTCAGCAACTTGGAAGCACGATTCAGGCTAGATTGTTCCACCACTGCCGCAAATGCATTTAGATCTTCGAACATGAACACAGACCTCTTTTCTTATGGATGTGATTCTTGCCCTTGATTAATGGTTTGATCTATTGTAAGCCAGATAAAGCTGTTGTTTTGATTTTATAACGTGTAAACAGGTTGAATTTAATGCTTATACCTATAAGTTATAACATTTAATAATTATATTGCAATTCCCTTATAAGAAAAAAAGGAGTAACATGAATTGTGACACAAGTTGTTCACACCTGATGAAATCGGAACAATTTGTCGAACCTTCTCATGCAAGAAGGAATTTTGTCATGATATACGAATAGTTTTATGAAAACGTTGTATTTAGCGAAAGGGGATCGACATTTTATGAAAGGGTTTTACTCCAGAAAGCTGCACTCCTTGCTCGGCGTCATTCCGCTCAGTCTGTTCTTTGTAGAGCACTTGGTGACGAACTTCACGGCAGTTGAAGGCGGCAAAGAAGCTTTTTATGGTGCCGTTGCATTTCTGAACGGTCTGCCTCTTGTTATTGTTATTGAGGCGCTCCTCATCTGGTTGCCGCTGTTCTATCATGGTGTATACGGTCTGTATATTGCTTACCAGGCTAAGCCTAACGTGGGACGTTACGGCAATGAGCGCAACTGGCGCTATACCCTGCAAAGAATTAGCGGGATCATCACGTTTGTTTTCGTGATCTGGCATGTATGGGAGACGCGTGTACAAATTGCTTTGGGTAATGTAACACATGAGGAGATTGGTGGCGTCATTCATAATGCTGTGACGAATCCAATAACCTTTGCGATCTATATGATCAGTGTGGTTGCAGCGTCATATCACTTTGCAAACGGTCTCTGGTCGTTCCTCGTTAGCTGGGGAATTACGGTTGGACCTCGTGCGCAGCGCGTATCGTCTTATGTGTGCATGAGCCTGTTCGCACTGGTTTCCATTATGTTTATCGCTTCATTGTTTGCTTTCCGGAACGTTGATTTCCAGACAGCGACTTCAATGATCGACACGGTTAAATCGATTTTGGTCTAAAATCGGCGAATGAACGCTTTTTAATATTAATTTAAACTGATGTATTCATGCTTGTTGGTTTAGTTATTTGTAATTCATGCTTACTGATTAAATCTTAAGATTAATGCTTACTTAGAGGGAGTGAACTAGCAATGGCATCATCGAATGTAATTATTGTGGGCGGCGGTCTCGCGGGGTTGATGGCGGCGATCAAATCGGCTGAAGCCGGAGTCCATGTTCATTTATTTTCACTGGTTCCTGTAAAAAGATCACACT
Source organism: Paenibacillus sp. JJ-100 (assembly GCF_948329825.1). Lineage (GTDB taxonomy): Bacteria > Bacillota > Bacilli > Paenibacillales > Paenibacillaceae > Paenibacillus. The sequence continues at coordinate 189,893 of NZ_CAOJCM010000005.1, read as the reverse complement.
CCGTATGTGCCCAAGGCGGTATCAACGGTGCGGTAAATACCAAAGGGGAAGGCGATTCTCCATGGGTACACTTTGACGATACGGTATACGGAGGAGACTTCCTCGCTAACCAGCCTCCAGTTAAAGCGATGTGTGAAGCAGCACCTGGCATTATCCACCTGATGGACCGGATGGGCGTAATGTTTAACCGTACACCGGAAGGTTTGCTGGATTTCCGTCGTTTCGGGGGTACGAAGCATCACCGTACTGCGTTTGCCGGCGCGACAACGGGCCAACAGTTGCTCTATGCACTGGATGAGCAGGTACGCCGCTGGGAAGCAGCAGGCCTCGTGACCAAGTATGAGAACTGGGAGTTCCTGCAAGCTGTTATCGATGATGAAGGCGTATGCCGTGGTATTGTGGCACAGGATCTCAAAACAATGAAAGTTCAGACCTTCCCTGCGGAAGCCGTTATTTTGGCAAGTGGTGGTCCGGGTATCATTTTTGGTAAAACAACAAACTCCGTTATCAACACGGGTACAGCGGCAAGCGCGGTATACCAGCAAGGTGTGAATTATGCGAATGGAGAGTTCATCCAGATTCACCCTACAGCGATTCCGGGAGACGACAAGCTGCGTCTGATGTCTGAATCTGCTCGTGGTGAAGGTGGTCGGATCTGGACGTACAAAGACGGTAAACCTTGGTACTTCCTTGAGGAGAAATATCCATCCTACGGTAACCTTGTACCGCGTGATATCGCGACACGTGAAATCTTCAGTGTCTGTGTAGACATGGGACTAGGTGTGAATGGCGAGAACATGGTCTATCTCGACCTCTCTCACAAAGATCCGAAGGAACTGGATGTTAAACTGGGCGGAATTATCGAAATCTATGAGAAGTTCATGGGTGACGACCCACGAAAAATTCCGATGAAAATCTTCCCGGCAGTTCACTATTCCATGGGCGGCATGTGGGTAGATTATAACCAAATGACGAACATCCCTGGCTTGTTTGCAGCTGGCGAATGTGAATATCAATATCATGGTGCGAACCGTTTGGGTGCAAACTCTCTCGTATCCGCGATCTATGGTGGGATGGTAGCTGGACCGAAAGCTGCTGAATATATCAAAGGATTGAAGAAATCATCGGCAGATATCTCTTCTTCCGTATTCGATGGTTATACAAAACGCCAAACCGAGAAATACGAAGGCATCCTGAAAATGCAAGGTACCGAGAATGCTTACGTAATTCACAAAGAGTTGGGCGAATGGATGACAGCTAACATGACCGTGGTTCGTTACAACGACAAGCTCGAAGCAACCATCGGCAAAATCAAGGAACTGAAAGAGCGTTATGGCAAAATCAATATGTACGACAACTCGGGTTGGAACAACCCTGGTGCGGCATTTACCCGCCAATTGTGGAATATGCTTGAGCTTGCAGAAGCGATGACTCTAGGTGCGTTGCTCCGTAACGAAAGTCGCGGTGCACACTACAAGCCGGAATTCACTGAGCGTAACGATGAGGAGTTCCTGAAAACGACCATCGCAAGCTGGACGAAGGAAGGCCCGCAGATCTCGTACGAGCCAGTGGACGTATCCCTGATTCCACCGCGTATCCGGGACTACTCGAAAGACTAAGCTGAAGATAGTAATGGCGATTCGAAGGGCGTCCCGCAATCGGAACATCCATCCGATCACCAACACTGCTTTGTCACTTTTTAATTCAGGAAGCCTAGCATGAGCAGGCTTTTACAAAAAAATATAGCAATCCAGAGGAATGGATTGCAGTTTCCAGCAAAGCAACACGAGGTGCACGGCGTAGCGGAGGAAGTGGAAATGCCCGGAAGAAGCGAAGCGTTCGCGTTTATCACCGAATTTTCACCCTGGTAAGGGTGGATCAAAAAAATTCGGGGGTAATGGCGATCCAAAGGGCATTCCACGACCGGAGCGTCTACCCGAGCACCAAAAAAGCCGCTTTGCACACTAGCAATACAATCATCGTCACCAGAGGAGGGGACAACGATATGGCGGAACAAGCAACAGCGAGCAAAACCGTCAAGTTTATTATTACCCGTCAAGACAGCCCGGAGTCATCTTCTTATACTGAAGAGTTTGAACTTCCGTACCGTCCGAATATGAACGTGATCAGCGCCCTGATGGAGATTCAGCGGAACCCGGTGAACAAGGATGGCAAGTCCATCGCCCCAGTATGCTGGGAATCCAACTGTCTTGAAGAGGTATGTGGTGCTTGCTCCATGATTATTAATGGCAAGCCGCGTCAAGCGTGTGCTGCCTTGATCGACAAGCTTGAACAACCGGTACGTATCGAACCGATGAAAACATTCCCGGTTGTACGTGACCTGGTCATTGACCGTACACGGATGTTTAACGCTCTAAAACGCGTTAAAGCGTGGATTCCAATTGATGGCACCTATGACCTTGGTCCAGGACCAAGGATGCCTGAGAAGAAACGTCAATGGGCTTATGAGCTGTCCAAGTGTATGACATGTGGTGTATGCCTCGAGGCTTGTCCTAACGTAAACGAGAAAACGGACTTTATTGGGCCGGCTGCTCTATCCCAGGTTCGTCTGTTCAATGCTCACCCAACAGGTGAGATGAACGCTGAAGAACGTTTGGAAGCACTGATGGAAGATGGCGGTATTGAAGGATGCGGTAACTCGCAGAACTGTGTCCGTTCATGTCCAAAAGGCATTCCGCTCACTACTTCAATCGCCGAAATGAATAAACAAACCACCAAGCACATGTTCAAACGTTGGCTGGGTGTATAACCAAAATTGTAACGCATAAGCAGAGATGACTCTGCCGATCGAAGAAGTCGTGGATCCCTGTGTAGTATCTGACAGGGTCACGGCTTCTTTTGTCGTCAGCCGAAGGAACCAGGCATCCGATACAGAATATGGTATACTACATTATTACAAGCTTGAATATAGACGGAGCACAGCTTTTCATTTTTTAGTAATACGATTCGAGGAGGAAAGAGATGGGGAAGACACCACGTTCGAACAACAGTAGCTCAACGTTCCAACCCCCGAGCAAAACATACAATTCGAAAAAACCTCTTTTTCCTGGTGAAGAAAAGGATCATGACCCTTCTCGTCGAATGGTTCAATTACGAAAAATATTAATGACAATAGGGGCTAGTGTATTGACGTTGGGGTACGCTCTGTGGGAGCCAAGACGATTGCAAATCAATCACGTAGATCTTGATCTTCCTTTATTTCCAAAAACGTTTGACGGATTGCGGATTGTTCATTTCAGCGATGTGCATCTAGGTTTTCATACCGGGGTAAAAGAATTAAGGAAGTTGTCGGTACGGGTTGAGGAGCAGCATCCTGATCTCATCTGCTTTACTGGAGATATTGTAGAGAGAATGGCAGAGCCGATGCGTGAATGTGTGCCTGTTCTGGCATCCATGGAAGCGAAATACGGGAAATTTGCTGTTTTGGGCAATCATGACTATCGTGGACGCCAACAAAAAGATGTACAGAATATGTTTCGTGAAGCGGGCTTTACGTTACTATGCAATCAACATGTTGTTATAGAAGAAGAAGGAGAACGAATCGCCGTAGTGGGATTAGATGATGCTCTGACAGGCCATCCGGAGCCGGAAAAAGCAGTTGACGGATTACATGAGAGCATATGGAAGGTGCTGCTGGTGCATGAACCGGATTATGCGGATTATGCAGCTCCACACGGTTTCGGATTACAGCTCTCGGGTCACAGTCACGGGGGGCAAGTTCGTTTTCCCTGGCTTGGAGCGATGACAACACCTCGGGGATCGCGCAAATATATACATGGATTACACTACACTTCTCCGTACCAGATGCCAGTATATGTAAATCGGGGGTTCGGCATGACACAGCTACCCATTCGCTTTCTGTGCAGACCGGAGCTTACGGTGCTCCACTTGAGATCGAAATAAGATATAAGAAGATTAAATTGCATTGATAAATACGATGTGGGACATGAATGGGGGGAACCAGATGGAACGAATAGCAATTGTATCCGACATTCATGGTAACATGACTGCCTGGGAAGCTGTATGGAAAGACATTCAACGTCGCGGTGTGGACCGAATCTTTTGTCTCGGAGACCTTGTAGGTAAGGGGCCGCAACCAGCGGAAGTCGTTGACCAGATCAGATCGGTATGTGAGGTCGTCATTCGCGGCAACTGGGACGAACTTGTTGCTGTAAACCAGGATGTCGTGGATTTTACATGGCAAGCAGAACAACTGGGCGCAGAGCGAGTAGCTTATTTGGCGAGTCTTCCCTTCAGTTATGAATTTAAAATAAGTGGCCGACTGATAAGGCTAGTTCACGCTTCACCACAGAGCGTATATCACCGCGTGCAGCCTTGGGATGATATGGACAGGCGACTGGCAATGTTCGATCCTCCAGCGAAAGAGGGGACAGGGGTCGCTGATATTGTAGGTTATGGGGATGTGCATAATGCATTTCTACAATACCTGGATGGGAAAATGTTATTTAATACAGGAAGTGTGGGTAATCCGCTTGATCTTCCTCAGGCTTCATATTGCATTCTCGAAGGCGAGCGGAACGACGATATCCAGAAGCCATTCAACCTCCAGTTCGTCCGAGTTCCTTACGATATTGAACATGAAGTGCAGATTGCTCAGAGAGCAAAAGTCCCAGCACTTGATGCTTATGTACGTGAGATCCGTTTGGGGATCTATCGTGGTTTGCAGGAATAGAATGTCTTCACAGTATAAAGCTGATTCATGGGGGGACATACTACAGCTTATGTCATCGGATGAGTGATATGATGCCGAATCATCTATAGAGCATGCTTGTCTTACCGGACTAAAAACCGTTTAGGCAAAGGAGTGATTGTCATGCTTAACCGAAACATGCTGATCCAAGGCCTGCCTGCCTTATGGACGGAACGTCTTGTACTAAGGTCATTACGCCAGAGTGATTACATCACTTTATCTGATCTGTTATCCGATCCACAAGTCATTCGCTACGTTAATCGAGGGACTCAGCCTGCTCCTATTCGAGCAAGGAAACTGCTGCATCAGATTCGAAGCAGTAGTACCAAGTTAGATTCGCTGCATTACGGCATCTGTTGGAAAGACGGAGAACAAGTGATCGGTATAACCTCCTTCCAGCAGTGGAATGACCAAAAAGGGACAGCACAGATCGGTTACATCCTGAACAAGTCATGTTGGGGTAAAGGTGTAGCGACGGAAGCCGTTCACCGCATGCTCACATTCGGATTTGATGATCTTCATCTATGGAGAGTGGAAGCAAGGTGTTATGAGGCTAACGGTTCCTCGGAGCGAGTACTGCTTAAAATGGGCATGACGTATGAACGCAAACTTCCATCATACGGGTTGAACGAAGGGCAAGATGTAGCATCTGAATGCTCGATGGATGTTAAGGTGTATGGGATGTACCGCGAGCAGTTTCAACATGACATCTTCAGAAAGAGCGTATATACCCAAGCGTCGAACAAGCCTGGAATTTCTTTGTAAAATAGAGAAACACAGGGTTGAAACATTCCTCATGCTTTTTGTTACACAATTGAAATATTGTTGCAATTGAACTCTAACAGACAAGGGGTAAACTTATCTCATGACCCCCTTTTTGATAATAGATTATGCTGTTGGGACCCGCACATCGCGGGTCCATTTTTTTTGAGCAGATAGGTTAAAATGTTTGTTGAAACGGCAAAAGAAAAAGATCACCATGTATCTACGTATCTACACGGGTGATCTTTCTATCATAGCTTCTATAACGGCACAATCTGCATCTCTTTTTGTTTGAAATACACCCATTCCGAAAAACCGATCTCTCGCAAACGTGTGCGCACATTGTCTAACTCATCTGCTACTCGCTCAGGGATATGAGCATCTGAACCGAAGGTAACTTTTACACCGTAATGATTCGCACGTTCCAAGATGGCATCGGATGGGTACCAGCCACCGCTGAGTTTGGTTTTGCCTGAAGTGTTGATTTCGATGGCAACGTTCGCATCAGCGATCACCTGGAGCGTTTCGTCAATCGCATGGTCAGCAACAATTTCGGAGAATGGTGGATAGTTACCTTTCATGGCATCAATATGTCCAAGAATCTGGAACATGCCGCTGCGAGCTGATTGCGCGATTAACGCATAGTAGCCTTCTTTCACTTTAATTTTACGAGCAGAGCTTAGTCCCTTCCAGCGGGTTTTATTAAAAATACTAACGTCCTCTGTATGATGAACAGAACCAATAATATAGTCAAACGGATACTGTCCCAGCGTCGAACGATACAGTTCAGCATGCTTCGGAAAGAAGTCAGATTCAATACCGAGCAGGACATCGATTTTTCCGGCATATTCCTCTTTTAACGCGAGCACTTCAGCGACATAATGTTGCAATTCAGATTTACCCATCGCAATTCGCGGATACGCCTGCTCCAGTTCACTGCCAAAGTAAGGGGTGTGATCGGAGATTCCGATGGCCTGAAGCCCCGCCTCAATGCCTGCTTCGATGTAATCCCGAATATTACCGTCCGCATGACCACAACGGAAATGATGTGTATGTAGATCAAATTTCATTGGAATCCCTACCCTTTCTTCTCATCTATTTTTATTCCGAGCTAATAAATTGTGTTTCTGGCATACCCTTGAGATCACTCAAAAATTGATGCATCGCTGAGTTGAGGTAACGACTGGATTTGTAGATGACACCTACAGGATGACTGACCTCCAGTTCACTTAAAGGAATCATGCGCAATGTACCCTGCCGTAATTCCTGTGCTACGGATTGTTTGGAGATAATCGCAGCACCAAGGTCGATCTCCACCATTCGTTTCACTTCTTCACTGCTCGACAATTCCATGACGACATTGGGCTCAATGTTATACTTTTTGAATACAGCTTCTGTAAACCTGCGTCCGACCGTATCTGGTGACAGTAGAATGAGTGGTGTGCTCCGCAGTACGTCAACTGCCGCATGTTTTTTCTTCGCCAGTGGATGGGAAGGAGATACAACCAGTTCGAAGGTGTCGTAATACAAAACCGATGTACTGAGATTAGGGTTCCGCTCCGTGAGGTATCCGATTCCAATGTCCACGATACCGTTCTCGACCTGGGTATAAATTTGGGAAGAAGGAAGCGATTGGATACTCGTTTTGATGAGTGGAAATTGATCCTGAAAGTACGAAAGAACCCTCGGTAGAATCTGGATTGCTATGGATGTGGTGGTACCAAGTACAATGCGTCCTTGCGGTGTTTCATCCAAGTCAGACAGCTTTTGTTTTAATTCATCCACGATGTCGAGCATCCGCTCAGCATGTTCCAGAAAAACCTGTCCGCGATCTGTGAGAGTTACAGGTTGATTCCGATCCACAAGAACGGTGTTGAATTCGTCTTCTAGGCTTTTGATCTGGGCCGAAACAGCCGGCTGGGTCAGGTTAAGAAGTTCACCCGCTTTACGAAAACTCATTGTTTTGGAAATGGTAATTAGCGTTTCCAATTGGCTGATGTTCATATACGGCCTCCTTGCAGCAAATATCCTCTGTATGTCATGTGTCATGCGTAGAATTCCGTGACGTGTACAGTTTCTCTTATCTATAAATTATAGGTGATTACGGACACTAGAGCAATGAAGGCAGATAGATCATATTTTGAGTAGGTCGACGGACTGATAAATATGAGATGGTTTATTGTTTCAAAAAAGTTGAACGTGTACAAAAAAGATAGTATAAAAGTCCCTATCTTCTGATCTCTCGTTTAGATCAAAAATATTTTTCCAAAGAAGTGAAATGCAGATCAGATCAGCTATAAACAATTGCTATTCGAATGACGATAAATTATAGTACACATTATTTTCTAGTTTTTTAATGAATTCTCGTACGTGATAAAGTATAATTAAATCATTGAATATGGGACTTTTGGTATGTGACCAATAACCCAGTGTGAGGAGGACATAGACAGTGAAAGCGGAAGTGATCAATCCATTCCTGGAATCGGCACGTAACGTATTTGAACAGCTCATCCAGGTTTCGCCTTCCACCGGGAGTCTTGGCGTGAAGAATGTTGAGTACATTGCTGACCATGTCTGGATCGTGATTGGGATGACTGGACAGTTGAGCGGAAATATTGTTTTTGGTATACAAGAATCGGTTGCTTTGAAAATTGTTTCGGCCATGATGGGTGGTTTTGTGATTACAGAGTTGGACGAAATGAGTAAAAGTGCAATTTCGGAACTGGGTAATATGATCAGCGGTAATGCAAGTACAATTTTGTCTAATCAGGGCGTCGTCGTGGATATTACTCCACCGCAAGTGATGCAATCTGAGCATATAACCACCCTTAACGCAACGAAAGCGTTGAGCATTCCTTTGTTGATGGATGGAATTGGCGAGATGGATATTCAGGTGATGATCTCGTAAAATAAAAGCATAGGCCATTCAAGGCCAGTGTGTTTATTACGGGAGGACATCAACCATGCTGAAAGATCAGGTTGTTTTTATAACAGGAGCATCGAGCGGAATTGGTGCGCTTTGTGCGCAAATGCTGATTGAAGAAGGTGCTATCCCCATTCTAGCTGCTCGTTCGTCGGACAAGCTGGAACAGATTGGTGCTTCACTACAGGGACAGCATGAGCTGCTTACACTGGATGTTACAGACAGTGAGCAGGTTCAGACGGCTGTAGACGCGATGTTACATAAATACGGACGAATCGATATCCTACTCAATAATGCCGGTTACGGAAAATTTGCCGCGATGACAGACATGTCCGTGCAGGAATTTGACGAGATGATGGACGTGAATTATATGGGAATAGTCCGGTGCACCAAAGCAGTTCTTCCACAGATGCTGGAACGGGGCAAAGGCCAGATTATAAACGTTGCTTCGATGGCTGGTAAGATTGGGACGGCCAAATCAGCTTCTTACACGGCCACGAAGCATGCGGTAATCGGATTCAGCAACGCGTTGCGTCAAGAACTGCGCAAGACGGGCATTACCGTTACTACGATTAATCCAGGCCCTATTGATACTCCGTTTTTTGACCGTGCAGACCCCTCGGGACATTATGTAAACAATGTGCGCTGGATGATGCTGACACCACAAAAAGTAGCAGGCCACATGATCCGAGCTATGAAGAGACGCAAAGAAGAAGTGAATCTACCGCGGATTGCATCAGCTGGTATGTGGTTGTACCAGTTATTCCCACGGCTTGCTGATCGACTGACACACAGTATAATGAATCAGAAGTAGGATGTAACAAGTGCATCATATATCGGATTAAGAAGAGCGCCGTTGGAGGGGCTTTTCTTTTTTTTTTGCTGAATTGAACATTTTGAATTAAGATTTGGTACGCAGGCTTTTTTGGCATATAATGAAAAGTAATGTGGTGACAGGATGTTTTTTACGAAATCAATTTAAAGGATGGAATACATGACGAATCAAACTTTTGCATCAATAGGTATTGCACAGGATCTGGAGACGTTACTGGCTCAACACGGCATTAACCAGCCTTCTCCGGTACAGGCACAGACCATTCCGGTTATTTTGGAAGGTAAAGATGTGGTGTCCAAATCCCAGACGGGAACTGGGAAAACGCTGGCTTATCTGTTGCCTCTGTTGCAATCCATTAAGAATGACATAAAAGGAACCCAGAAGCTGATCATAGCGCCTACGCAGGAACTTGCGATGCAAATTGTACGTGAGGCACAGCGTTATGGTGCGGATCGCGGCATTGGTGTGCAGGGACTGATCGGTGGTGCGGCTGTCAAACGTCAGATTGAGAAGCTCCGAGAGCACCCCGAACTCGTTGTGGGTACACCAGGACGGTTGAAGGAACTGATTACACTCAAAAAGCTGAAGATGCACAATGTATCCACCATTGTTATTGATGAAGCAGATCAGGTGTTTCAGCTCGGCGGCGTAAGCGACGTGGAGTTTGTGTTGAAAAGCGCGCTACGTGACCGTCAGTTAATCTTCCTGTCCGCTACAATTGATGAACATACAGCGCTACTTGCGAAGCGCGAGATGAAAGAACCTGTGCATATCGGGATCGAACCAGACCGCGCGACGGCTGCCGGACTTGAACATTATTACTTTGTAGAAGAGAGCCGCAACAAGATTGATATGCTTCGTCGTCTGGTCAGACAATACAAGCCGGATCGGGCCATTGTCTTTGTGAATGCAACAGAAGACATCGGTGAGGTTGAGGCAAAAATGAATCATCTCGGGCTACCAGCAGCAGCATTGTATGGAGATGCTGACAAAGTGACTCGCAGTAACGTACTGGCTGCCTTCCGTAATGGCAAAATCCAATTGCTGATTGCTTCCGAAGTAGCAGCAAGAGGACTGGACATCGAGGGATTGCCAATGGTTATCAATTACGATCCTGCCTTTGACTCAGAGCATTACGTCCACCGTGCAGGTCGGACAGGCCGAATGGGGCGTTCAGGGATCGTATTATCTATCGTTGATGAAACGCAAATTTTCATTATGCGTAAATTCGCACGGGAACTTGGCATTGAGTTGCAGGAACGTGTTCTGTTTGGTGGCAAAGTTCTCGAGGCCGATCCACGGCCAGATACTCGCCCGGAAGGACATTCGTTTTCTCGCAAACCGGGGAAGTCCAGTGATCGCAAGCCGGCTTCAAACGGCAAAACGTCAGGTGCAAGGGCGACCCTTTCAGCGCAGAGATCGGCAGGTAGTAAGCCATCTGGTCATGCAAGTCGCTCGGACCGCGACCAGAATCGTAAAAACAAGGGAGCACCCAAATGGAGTAAAGACAGAGCACCGCGCTCTGAGGAATAATTTGGATGAAAGGGGTGCAGCGATAGATGGAGAACGTTCAATCGCCTGTGCTGCAAATCAGCGGGCTTAGTGGAGGATATAGTGCCAAACGGCCGGTGCTTCATGGCATTAATCTGGAGGTTGGACGCGGAGAAATGGTCGGACTAATCGGACTGAACGGCGCTGGCAAAAGCACAACCATGAAACACATTCTTGGCCTGATGACTCCCCAGCAGGGAGAGGTTCGGGTGATGGGGAAAAAGCGGGATGAGGACGCACAGATTTATCAATCCGCGATGGCCTTTGTCCCGGAATCTCCCGAGTTATATGATGAAATGACGGTCATGGAACACTTAGAGTTTACAGCCAGAGCGTATAATGTGTCCGAGGCAGATTTCAAACAACGGACAGAGAAGCTGCTGAAATTGTTCCGCATGAATGAGAAAAGCACAAGTCTGTCCACGCACCTGTCCAAAGGGATGCGGCAAAAGGTCATGATTATGTGTGCGTTTGTAGCGGGCCCGCCTCTCTACATTATTGATGAGCCTTTTCTGGGGCTAGACCCTCTGGGGATTCGTTCCCTGCTTGATTTTATGTTGGAGATGAAAGCAGCCGGGTCTTCCATATTGCTGAGTTCACATATTTTGTCGACGATTGAAAATTATTGTGATCGTTTTGTTGTGTTGCATCGTGGACATGTAATTGCACAAGGTACACTGAATGAATTACGCACGCAGTTCGGGGAGTCTGACACACCGCTGGAGCATATGTTCTATTCCCTCGTACAAGGCAGGGATTAGTATGGATCTCAAGCTGTTATGGAAGCAACGTCGGACAGGTTTCTGGAATGGAATTCTTCCTTATCTGGGCTATGTCATCCAGAGTGGTGTAGCGATGGTCTTTTTGTTTCTGATCATTGCTTTCTCTGCTTGGTATACATCGTTTGTACAGAACATTCCTGTGGGATTTCCGATTCGCTGGATTGCTCTGATGCTGCTGGCACCCCTTGTTCTGCTAAGTAGTTACCGTACATATCTGCTTCCGGCAGATATTGTCTTCCTGCGGCCGCAGGAGTACCGGATGCAGGACTATTTGAAGAACAGCTTTGTTCGAGGCGTTATTTATAAAATGCTGGGGCTGCTGCTCGTTTTTCTTACGTTGTGGCCGCTATATGTAAGGGCAGATGCAGAGGCCAAGCCGTTAGGCTGGTCGATTCTGTTTCTCGCAGTATGGAAAGTGCTATCCAGTTATGGGGCTTGGCAAGAGCTAAGGATGGTTCAGGCAGGAGCCTACAAAGGGTATCGGGTACTTCGCTGGGCACTGGCGATTCTGGCTGTTGCGGCTTGGCTATGGCAGCCTCCATTACGTAGTCTGTGGTTCCTGTTGCTGCTAGCTGCCGTCTATATCGTTGCACTGCGTGTACCGGTTAAACATCGGATCGCCTGGGAACGTCTCATTCAGGTGGAGCAGACACAGGCGGGTAGAGTGATGAGGACACTCGGCTGGTTCGTAGAGGTGCCTTCGTCTGGACAGAAAGTAAGCACTCGACGCTGGCTCAGCAAATGGGGAAATGGCCTTCCGTGGAACGCAGGGCAAGCCTATCGATACCTCATGACCAAAACGTTTATTCGAACAGAAGTATTCACTATTGTACTACGTCTGATCGTTCTGGGTATGCTGTTGTCCTGGTGGACGGCAGGTAGTTACTTCGGGGTTGGGGTATTTCTGTTCTTCCTGCTACTTACAGGTGTACAGCTTGGGGTGCTGCGCCGTAGCCACGGTGAATCCTTCTGGATTATGATCTACCCGATCTCAGGAGAAGGCCGGCGCTCACAGGTGCTCGGTTTCATTTTCCAGCTTCATATCATAGCTCTATTCCTCATGTGGCTGCCGATGCTTGCTGCAGGAATAGAAGGACTTGGTGTAACAGGTAGTGCACTCATACTCGGTGTGCTGGTAGTTGTGTTGATGCGCCGCTCTCAGGGCAGCAAATGGTTGAAAGAAGAAGAGGATGAGTAGAGCAGAATGTCATGCATCATATATGATCTGTCCTTCATTGTGCTTCATTGTATATCAAAAGAAGGGTATTTCCAGGTATAGCCCGGAAATACCCTTCTTTTTGGGTTTACGTTATGTGAACTCATGATGTCAGGGGTGTAACCATAGACGGCTTATTAGTAGAGGAACGATTTTGTGATGATTACGAGCAAGATGAACAGTACCAGAATGGCACCAATGTTTGTGAATCCTCCAACGCCGCCGTATCCGTATCCGTATCCGCCTCTTGTATCTTCAACTTGGGACATGGGTCATACCCCTTTCGAGTGATGGTTTGGCACGCCCTTGCGTACATCGTATATTATGTGCTTTGGGGTTAGGCTGATTGGGCCTCAGCCCGTTCATCCGTGTTTTGGGCTTCTGTCCGGGAAAAGATATAGATGTCACGGCGAAAACCATAAGATGTACATGACACTTTTCCTTAAAAAAAAGTTGTAATGTAGGCAAGACAGAGTGGAAAAATCCTTTGGAGCTGAGACTGCTTTCGCAGTAGGCTCCAAAGGGTTCTGTTCATCAAAACGTCTAGTATAGACGGTAATCATTTAGTTGTTTTGCAGATCCTGCACGCCCTGGTAGACCGTATCAAACAATTCTTCCAGATTGTTTTCTTCAATGCAGGAGAAGGCGATCCGAAGATCAGACTCACCCAGTGCGATCGTACCTACGCCATATTGATGCAGCAGATGGCTACGGAGTTCTTCGGCACCTACGTGTTTCAACTTCAGACACATAAAGTAACCGGAGTTGAACGGATAGTAATCCCATACTTCTCCATATTTACCGCTGTCAAGAATTGCTTTAACTTTGTTAGCGCGGCCTTTCATAATCTCGAACTTCTCTTGCTTCTGAGCTTCAAACTCAGGTGCCTTCAGCGCATCCAGAACAAACGTCTGTGAAGGATGTGGTCCGCTAGAGATGGTTGCACGAATGATGCCGAGCGCTTTTTGTTCCAATGCACGAAGTACGTCAGCATCCTCATGGGCGAATGTAATGAAACCAACTCGGAAGCCCCACACAAACTCTTCTTTCGTTGCTCCATCAATCTTCACCGTTAATACACGCGGATGAATGTTGGCCAGCTTACCGAACAGAGACTCATGAATGGAATCTTCAAAGAACAGACCAAAATAGGCATCATCCGTAACGGCAACTACATTTACACCAGCTTCCGCGGCTTGACGAATGGCATCTACGATGGCATCTGCTTCAGCAGCACCTGGCGTGTAACCGGTCGGATTGTTCGGGAAGTTGAGCAGTACAATAGCTTTACCCTTGTCCTTCTGTGCAAGCAAAGCTTCAAGCAGTCCGTCACTATTAAAGTTCATCTGCTCATCGAACAATGGATAATGAATCAACTGGCCATGACGGCGAATTCCGAAAGTCAGCTCGTAATTTTCCCAGTTTTTATCCGGATATATAACAGCGTCGCCTTCATCAGTGAACAGATCAGCTACGATACTTAGTCCATGTGTTAATGCATTCGTTACAATCGGGTTCCCGAATGATTTACCTTCAAGTGAAGGGGTTTCCTTCAACATTTTGTCTCTCCATACAGTCCGCAATTCGGGTTTACCAGCAGGCGGAGCATAAGGATACAGATCTTTTGGCTGGAATGCAGATAACTTCTCTTGAATTACAGGAAGATGCATCGGTACACCACCCTCTAGGGCGATACCAATCGTTGCATTATAGGTCTTGGCTAGGCTTGCTGCTTCCGCAGATTGACTTAAAATACCTTCTTTAGGAAAATAAATTTCTTTGCCGAGTTGTGACAGCATGGAGTAAACGTGACTGCTGCCGCTCTGAATACTTTCGTTCAACTGTTCAGCCAGTGTATTCATACTTTTCATCCTTCCAAGTCAATGTGATTCAACTGCCTAACATTATATCACCTTGACATAGCCGCGTCACGTAAATAACGCAATATGACAGTTATATTACTTCACCGCGTTGTTGTGAAAGTGAGAATATGGGATTGGAACAAATTCTCTAACTCCGTTTTCACAGCTTACTGCTGATGGAACGGGCAATATTTTCGCATCATATCAACGGTCTCATGATCTCGGCCTTCGTTTCGTTTGTGCAATTCACTACGGATATGATCAAATCGTTCGGGTTGTAAATTTTGTCCGAATTTAAACTTGGCACTGATTCGCTCTGGTACAATCCGCACGACAGCAACGGCTTTGAGCTGGCCCCTGTAACGGTTATCTGCTGCATCAATGGGTACATAACCACCTTGTGGCTGAAGTTTCTCCATGAAACGCTGTAACACTTTACCCTTTAGATCCAGCTCCTCTACAGGCTCTGCCTGACCAGAAGCCATTACGCTTTTGAAGAAGGAGGTTGCCGGACAAGCCAGTTCGGGATCACTGAAAAAGGAAGGAATCAGCGAAAACTCCTCTGCCACGGTAAAGCTGACGGACGAATGCTTTTTGATCTGTTTCATCTTTTCCCCAGCAAGACTGCCATGAAAGTAAAAACATCCATCCATATATATAAAATTCAGCGGAGTTACTCTCGGTTCCCCGTCTGGACTGACCGTTCCCAGATACCCGAAGGAACTTTGATCTAGAAATGTGATGATTTCCTGTTCCTCTTCTATTGAAAATTCTTTGCGTCTCATGTGTTTTCCCCCATTATTTAAGATTAGAAATGTTAGCGCATTGTATAGCGAAGTCGTTTATCATGGAAATAACTATAGAACGTATATTGACAGTAAAATAGATCCAATTTACATTCATTTTTATAGGCCAATTGTGATGAACGGTTGAACAATGGGCACATGTGATTGCATAAGACAGGAAAAGGAGGAGAGTTACTTGGAATTATGGCTACCGCTTGACTCGTATGAGCTTCAACATCGTTATAAATATCTGGCGTTATATCATGCACTGCGGGATGCAATTCATGCGGGCACACTGGAAGCAGGAGCACGACTGCCGTCTACACGTGTATTAGCAACACAGTACGACATGTCTCGGGGTTCGGTAGCCCAGGTATACGATATGCTGATGGCTGATGGGTATGTCCATGCTTATACGGGAAAAGGAACTTATGTTACGGAATCCCTGTCCTCACAGCATCACGTTCAAACCGAAGCGGTATTATCTTTATCTTCATGGGGTGAGCGGCTGCTTTCTCTAGGGGCAGAACAGGAGCGCTCCCGCTCCCGTGAAGAGGTTCAACCGGCCCATGAATCCGTCATTAATTTTCGGATGCAGCGTTTGCTCACAGAACACTTTCCTGCAGCCGAGTGGAAAAGCGCGCTGGCTGCGGTTCATCGCAGCGGCTGGCGGGAGCCAGAGGGTGCAGCAGGTGATCCAGAGCTGCGGGAAGCTATTGCTGCACATCTCCGCTGGACACGCGGCATTCAGGCGGAGGCTTCTCAAATCGTGCTATTCAGTGGATCAATCCAGGGCATTACCTTGTTGTGCCAGTTGCTGATTACTGAGGGCAGTCCGGTTGTGCTGGAGAGTCCAGGTTATCAAGGCATCGTGCATGCAGTCAGATCCTGTGGCGGTCAGGTGATTCCAGCTGAAGTGGATGAGGAGGGCATTATTCCGCAGGAGTGGAAGGCCAAAACGTTATTTGTTACACCGACGCGCCAGTTTCCGACAGGAGCTGTGCTCGGGTTGGAACGAAGACGGGCGTTGCTGTCCTGGGCGTCCAAACAAAATGCCGTTATTGTTGAAGATGATTACGATAGTGAGTTTCGCTGGGGAGGACGACCGATCGAACCGCTCAAGGTACTTGACCGTGAGCAACGTGTAATATATATCGGTTCTTTCTCTCAAACGATGCCGGCTTCGTTCCGATTAGGTTATGCAGTATTGCCTCGAAGTCTTGTGGAGCCTCTGCTTGCGGCCAAGGCATTGTATGAACCAGTCTCACCAGCGCTGTTGGAACAGCGTGCATTAGCCAGGTTCATGACAAGAGGGGGATATATGCGACATTTGCGGAGACTAACCCGATTGTATGGGGAACGGCATGATTTTTTTATGGAAGAGATGAGACGTTGTCTGCCGCAAGCGTTCACGATGCAACCTGGAGATTCGGGTCTCACAATCTATGCCGTCTGGAACGGAGATCAGGCAAGTTATGAACGATTCACCCAACATGCTCATGATCAGGGGGTGTTGTTCCGGGATGTAGAGCAGTATCGATTGATGCCTGGACATGCTGCCATTTGTTTCGGGTTTGCTCATCTGGAACAAGCAGTGATCCGAGAAGGCATACAGCGAATGCGAACTGCGTGGGAAAAGTGTGCATTTTCGTTTCGGTAGATTCCACTGTATAATGGGATAAGCGTGTATAGAGATTAATTGTCAAGGGGGAATGGCGATATGCTGCATGCATCGCCGTCATCATTTATAATTTTGCCTGCTGTCGCCAAGATCGTCTGTGAACCAGGCTGGAGATGGCAGAAACGGGAAAAACCAATGCAAAATTATGATTTATTTTATGTGTGGAGTGGTGAAGGGACCGTTATTTTGAATGATCAGCCTTACGAGGTAGGTAAAGGAAGCTGTTTCCTGTTCCGTCCCGGGGATCATACAAGTGCAACGCATAATAGGCAGAAACCACTTGTGCTGACGTATATTCACTTTGATGTGGACGGGCCCGTCGTTGACGTGCCTCAGTCTTATCGTGAACTCCAAGAAACGGTGGAATTCGAGCATTTGCTAGCACGGTACGTTCGGCTATTTTTATCGGATGTGTACGGACGTGATGAGGAGAGTAAGCTGATTCTGAAGCAGTTGATGATTCATTTATTACGCGCGGATACGGAAGAGCCCGTTGAGAAAAAGGTGAGCAACCAGTTATCCGATGTCATTCAGGAGGTTGCGAATTATGTTCGTCAACATCCCGGAATTACCCATCGTGTAGAAGATCTGGCAGCACGGGCCGGTCTGTCACCACGTTACTTTTCTATCAAGTTCAAAGAACTGATTGGATCATCTGTACAGTCTCATATTATTCGTATGCGCATCGAGCGGGCAGAACATCTCTTGGTATATACCGGAATGAATGTGACAGAGGTTGCAGATGCATTAGGATATCGGGACATCTTTTTCTTCAGTCGTCAGTTCAAGCAGTACACGGGTAAAAGTCCATCAGAGATTCGTTAAAAACACATTCAAACCCATATCACATCGTTTCATTGCTGGATTGCCCGGGTAAGTAACTAGCATTCCAGATGACCTTAGAAGGGGGAACATGTGATGATCAGAAGAAAACGTCGGGTCCGTAGCCGCAGAAATTCCATGAAGGGATACAGTATTTATCGGAATCGTATGCGCCGACTGAGACCGGTGGAAGAACCTCAGGATGTATGGTTTTAACGAGCTATTGACATGCCAATAAGGCGAAGTAAACATTCGCGATGTCCGTATACATGAAGTTATAGTTAGCGCAGTATTTCATGAACGAACGTTAGTTTTGCAGTCATATCCTTAATAAGGCATGAATAAAGAGGATGGCGTTACACCTGATTAAGGTGCAGCGCCATCCTCTTTGTCTGCGTATACCAACAATGGTTAATGTTTGGGTTTCAGACGACCAAGCAGAGTCCCCATTTTAACCGAATCTCCTGGCTGTAGGTCTGGTGCCGGTTCGAAGGTGTCTGTTTGCATAAGAAGTACAACGGTAGAGCCGAACTCGAAGTAGGCGAGGTCATCTCCTTGTGCCCAGGAACTCGTATCGGTATCTGCATATTGAATACTACTAACATTCATTGCACCAACTTTGACGAGAGCCACCTCACCATAATCATGCTCAATATAGGTAATAAGCCGTTCATTACGGCTGAGCACCGACTTCATATGAGTTAGCCCAAAGTCATTAACAGGATAAACTTTGCCTTTGACGTGCTCACTCTCGATTTTGCGTCCAGTCACAGGTGCATGAATGCGGTGATAGTCGCGAGGGCTAAGATAGAGCACAAATCCGTAACCGTGCTTATACTTCTCGAGATGAGGAGAATGGTTTAATAATTCAGCAAGTGTATAATTTTGCCCCTTCACATTCAGGAGTGTTCCTGCTGATACCGGACCGGCAGCCGTAATTTTGGCGTCGACGGGACTAATCAGGGCGTGTTCTGAAAGGTCAAGCGGGCGCATCCCCGGTTTTAGTTTGCGGGTGAAGAAATCATTCAGCGAACGATATTCCTTCCAATCTTTCTCGGCTTCCTGTACAGGGATGTTGTAGGTCCGAACAAAATATGGGATAAATGCTTTGCTACCCCGGCTTTTGGAGAAAGCTCCCACGGTCCGGGAGATCCATTTGCGCGAGGAAAGCTCGGTCATTAATCGCAACAGCGTTTTTGCCATGAATATCCCCCTTAGGGTTAATACAAACTTCAAGGTCGCCAAAGCGGCCATTCTGCATAATATTGACACAAATCCCGAATGAAATCAATATAATCCACGATCATAGGTCTGTGGCTGCCTTGGAATGAGGGAATTTTGATCCAAGAGCAGACGTCCGTAAGCAATCGGTTTGTTATACGTTAACAGCCAATGATCCTTCATGCCAGCCTTGAGGAAGCCATACCGTTGATCCCGTCCGTTGCACTCGATAAAAAACACCTGACCGCTGCGCGTTATACCCAGATCAAGCCCGAGATCGGCAAGATGAGGCAGGCTGGCTGCCAGCGTTCGGGCAATGCGAAGTGCAACCATCCCAATGCGGGATTCGAGCTGAAAGAGCTCCATACTTGGTGCAGTCAGACCCAAAGCTTCTGCAACGGTCATGACCTTACCGCCCTGTGCGATGTTCGTCACAAATGTATGGGCTGGTGCTGCTTTGGCAAACATGCCCGTTACACTCCATAACCCGTCTTCTCCACGCTGCACGGACACTCTCAGATCAATAGGCCTGCCTTCATATCGAATCAGCGGAATACGCTCTTCAATCAGATACGCATGATGGAATATTCGCCGAAGTATAGCCGTGGGTAATTGTCCCCGGTTCAAGCGGAAAGTTGCCCAACCTTTGCGTGACGCCCTAGTTTCACAGGTCAGTTTCCAATGTCTGTTTTGCTGGAACAGCCGCATGATCCCATGACCGACGCTGCCGTTGCACGGTTTAATGATGAGATCCTTATAATGTTCCATCATGTAAATAAGCGTTTCAGGCGTTGCTTTAACGGCTTGAGGGAGGTGATCTTTTAAAAAAGGATCATGCCGCAGCATTTCATGTACATAATCTTTGCGATAGCGATTACGCACGTTATATATCTGGATGCCTTGTAGCAGCAAGCGAGTAATCTGCCGCTGCTCTGCACCGCGAAGCTGGAGGGAGCGGTTATGGATCACAGAAGGAAGTGGCATACGTTCACGGACGTATCTACCTTCTTTTTTCACATAAGCCAGGCATGTCTTATGATCCAAGTCGATATCCTCCAGCCTTAAAAAGCAAGGCGTTAATCCGTAACAGGCTGCGGCCTGCTCATAATTGGCGAGTGATTCCTGACCAGTCCTTCCGGCCGGTATCCCCCGGTACATGCGTGAATCGAACATAATACCGATCGTTTCTGGGAACATGACCGTTCCTCCTTTGTTGTTATCGCGCGACCATGAATCTATATTCCAGCACGCCGGCCCATCAATGCATGGCTCTAACATCGCGATAACGCAGACCGGTGTGCAGACGTATCCCTATCCATTCGTTGATACTCAGACACTATATCCTATGAAATGAGCGGAAATGGGGCGTGGACAGCTGCCTTGTTTCTAAGCTTTGTACAGCCTAATTAGACCAGAAGAGGTGTAACAGTTGCGTGAATTTAGAATGAATCGGATCAATGATGTGTAAAAGTAGGGCCAAGAAAGTGGCAGATGCCCAGTTCAAAGCATATGATGCCGGAGATGAACGTTAGGGGAAGGAGCTGGCCTCATGAGTAAAAAAGGCAGAAAAAAGATTGTTGCGCCTAAATTGCCTCATATTAGTCCGAAATTTAGGGAACTGGATCTGATGGAGCGGCGAATGGAATATGCCAAGCCAGAAAAAACAGTGAAGCAGGAGGAGGTTCTGAATTCCACTCCAACTACTCCTAAAGCAATTGAGGCTGATCCAACCGGGATAACAGAACAGACTCCATCCAATTTTCTGGTTAGTCAACCCGAAGAAGTGATGGAAGTACAAGACGTTGGATTGGAGCAGCAAGTGACCTCATCGCCTGTAGAAGAAAAAATCGTGGAAGATAACAAGGTGGAAAAAGAGCTTCAGATTAGAAGTGTTGTCCAACTTCCACTGACAGAACAACATCATGAAAGCAAGTTAACGGGCAATCAGCGGCTTGAACGCCTGAATCAAAACCAGATGCCGGGCCATGAGGGACAATACATTTATACGGATGATCTCAGTGAGTTCGCAGTTACGGAAAGTAAGATAGCTCCCTTCTCGGTGGACGCATCCAAGCTGAAATCAGGTGCTGTAGGAAGTGAAGCTCTTCAGGATTATGCGGTAACGAGTATTCATATTGCGGATGGAGCTATTGTATCGGCAAAACTGGCTGAGGCCTCCATTGCAGAAGAGCATCTGATTGATGGGGCAGTATCAGGTCACAAAATCAGGAATGCCTCCATCGCCGGAGACAAAATTCGGGATGGCAGCATTACTTCACAGAAGCTGGCAAATCAGGTGATAGATGCAGCTAAAATTGCGGATGGTTCCATTGGCACAAGACATCTGAGTCGTCTGCTCGTGACAGAAGAATTAATTCAGAATCAGGCCGTTACTGGAGAAAAAATAGCAATTAGCGGGATCGAGACGCGTCATTTATCAGGAGGTGCAGTCCATACCTCAAAACTGGCAGACGATGCAGTTACCAGCGCTAAAATTCGGGATGGAGCAGTGACAAGCAGCAAGATTGAAGAGCAATCCATCGATTCAAGCCATATTCAAGCTGGTTCGGTCAAACAGTCTCATCTGGCCGAAGGGTCCGTCGGACGTCATCAGTTGCTAGCGAGCAGCATCGGCAGTGAACAGATCGAAGATGGTTCGATTCATACACGGCATATTGCGGAGCACACTTTGAATGGAAGACATTTGGTGGATGGGTCCATTGGATCTGCGCAGATTCGAGCTGCTGCTGTTGGTCGTGAACAGATCGGTAATGCCGAAATCGGTAGTGAGCATCTGGTGGATGGAGCCGTTATCAGCAGTAAGCTGGCAGATCAATCCATAGGAACAGCCAAATTGCTGGAGCAGTCAGTGACGGCTTCCAAGTTGGCAGACCAGAGTGTAGTTGCTTCCAAACTTGCAGATGAAGCTGTTCAGGGAAAACATCTGGTCAAGGGTTCAATTCGCGGAGAACATATTGCTAATCGGGGGATCACACCGGTTCATATCGATAATGGTGCCATTCATTCTATACATCTCGCAAGCGGCAGTATTGAAGCTTCGCATCTATCTGAGGCGAGTGTCTCTTCAGATGCACTGGCATCCGGTGTTGTGCAAGAATCGCATCTGGCAGAATCTTCGGTGGGATCATTCCAATTGCAGGATGAGGCCGTCTCAACGACCAAGCTTGCAGGGGAGAGTGTAACAACTGAAAAAATCGCGCCAGGTGCGGTGACAAGCAAAGCACTTTCTTCAGGCACGGTTAATTCATCTCATTTAGCACCTGGAGCTGTTACGACATCTCATTTAGCACCCGGCAGTGTTGGTTCTGAAGCACTTCGGCCGTACGCGGTGAAAACCGAACATCTGACGGAGCATGCCGTAGGCGCCCCTCATTTGCAACCGGGAAGTGTCCAGACCGACTCTATATCACGTGCAGCGATTACCACGGACAAAATAGCTCCAGGCAGTATTACTTCGCCCTTACTCGCCGGTGGTGCCATTTTTCCGCCACACCTTACAGATCACGCTGTGACATCACCCAAACTGTCGCCGGAAAGTGTCTCCACAGATAAGCTGGCTGATCTGTCAGTTACCTCAGCCAAACTGGCTGATGGTAGCATCACTTCCGCCAAAATTATGGCCGAAAGCATCGTTGCCAAACATATCCCTGCTGAGACGATTCGTGGATACCATCTGAAGCAGCATACCATCGCATTGGAACATCTGTCTGATGAGATTCGCACGCCAGAATTGTTTGCCAATGGCAGCATCCCTGGCAGCAAGCTGCGCCAAGGAGCTGTTACGACAGAACATCTGGCCGCCGATTCGGTATCTGGAGAGAAGTTGCAGTACGGAACAGTAGGCAGCGAGCATCTACAGCGAGCTGCTGTGGACTCCATGCATCTGGCTGAAGGGAGTGTAAAGGCAGACCATCTGGCAGCTCAGGCTGTGAATAGTAATCATCTGAGAGAAGATGTGATTCGCAATGAGCACATAACCGAACAGGCGATTCATTCCCGTCACCTGATGGCTGGATCAGTGCAAACGGAACATCTGGCGCCTCTCTGTGTGACGGAAGCACACTTGCAGCCGGGACTGATCAGCGGACTGCATCTGCAATTAGAGTCACTGGGCGCCGCACATCTCCAGCAAGGTGCAGTTCAATCCCGTCATATCCAGGATGGCGCTGTATTTTCCCACCATATTCAGGAGCGGAGCATTGGAACGGAACATCTGGAAGAAGAGTCTGTTCGATCCGTCATTTTACAAGATGGTGCAGTCACGGCGTCTAAGCTGGCGGATGGCAGTGTGGATGGAAGCAAGCTGACGGAACGTGCGGTAACCAGCATTCATCTGTCGGAAGAGAGTGTGCAGTCTATTCACATTGCAGAGGGTGCTATCCATGCGGATCACATTGGAGATGGTAGTATCACAGCAAGCCATCTGAGTGATGAAACGGTAAGCACCGTTCATCTGCAAGAAGGTGCAGTCACAGCATCTAAGCTGGCGGATGACAGTGTGAATGGTAGCAAGTTGATGGAACGTGCGGTAACCAGCATTCATCTGTCCGAAGAGAGTGTACAGTCTGTTCATATTGCAGAAGGTGCCATTCATGCGGATCACATTGGAGATGGTAGTATCACAGCAAGCCATCTGAGTGATGAAACGGTAAGCACCGTTCATCTGCAAGAAGGTGCAGTGACGGCGTCTAAGCTGGCGGATGGCAGTGTGGATGGTAGTAAGCTGACGGAAGGAACGATATCGTCGGTACACCTGGCTGATCGTGCGATTGACGGTAGCAAGCTGACGGAGCGTGCGGTCTCCAGCATGCACTTGTCCGAAGAGAGTGTGCAGTCTGTTCATATTGCAGAAGGTGCCATCCATGCGGATCACATTGGAGATGGCAGCATCACGGGGAGCCATCTGAGTGATGAAACGGTAAGCACCGCTCACCTGCAAGAAGGTGCAGTCACAGCATCTAAGCTGGCGGATGGTAGTGTGAATGGCAGCAAGCTGACGGAACGTGCGGTAACCAGCATTCATCTGTCCGAAGAGAGTGTGCAGTCTATTCACATTGCAGAAGGTGCCATTCATGCGGATCACATTGGAGATGGTAGTATCACAGCAAGCCATCTGAGTGATGAAACGGTAAGCACCGTTCATCTGCAAGAAGGTGCAGTGACGGCGTCTAAGCTGGCGGATGGCAGTGTGGATGGTAGTAAGCTGACGGAAGGAACGATATCGTCGGTACACCTGGCTGATCGTGCGATTGACGGTAGCAAGCTGACGGAGCGTGCGGTCTCCAGCATGCACTTGTCCGAAGAGAGTGTGCAGTCTGTTCATATTGCAGAAGGTGCCATCCATGCGGATCACATTGGAGATGGCAGCATCACGGGGAGCCATCTGAGTGATGAAACGGTAAGCACCGCTCACCTGCAAGAAGGTGCAGTCACAGCATCTAAGCTGGCGGATGGTAGTGTGAATGGCAGCAAGCTGACGGAACGTGCGGTAACCAGCATTCATCTGTCCGAAGAGAGTGTGCAGTCTATTCACATTGCAGAGGGTGCTATCCATGCGGATCACATCGGAGATGGCAGCATCACGGCAAGCCATCTAAATGATGAAACGGTAAGCACCGCTCATCTGCAAGATGGTGCAGTGACGGCGTCTAAGCTGGCGGATGGCAGTGTGGATGGAAGTAAGCTGACGGAAGGAACGATATCGTCGGTACATCTGGCTGATCGTGCGATTGACGGCAGCAAGCTGAGCGAACAAAGTATTACCTCCAGTCACTTGAATGAAGGTATTGTGGGCACGGCTCATTTAAGTGAAGAGATCTGGAATGCCATTCGTCAGGTTAGTGCAGAGACACTGGAACAACTTGCTGAGTTCAAAAGGCAAGAAGCGATGCAGGAAGTGCAGCAATTTATGCATTCTGTAGGTCTGCAAAATGAAGGTCTGTTTGCTTGGGGAGATGATGCAGAGAACTCTTCGGAAAATATGCTTAATGACTTCGAAGCTGGAAACCTGGATCTTCAAAAGCTTCTCGGGCTGCCGAATGACGTTGAAGCAGAGGAAGTACTACCTGAGGGCGAGTCAGCTACAGCATTGACGGAATCGGAAGATCTGCTGGATGAAGTAAATGCATTAACGTCTGATGCGGAGATCCCTGAGCTGACTAACCATGATGCGTCTCAATTCTCTAACGATGAGACGTCGAACCATTTTACACTTGAGCCTCAATCCGTGACGCAAGAGCATTTGTGTGAAGGCTCCGTAGGCAGCGAGCAGTTGCAATCAGGTGCTATTCAAGCCAAACATCTGGCATTCCAGCCTGTGCGTAGTGTAAGTAAACAACCGACTGTACAGCAGTTTGGTATGGAAGCTTTTATTTTTCCAGAGCAGGAGACATGTACCGAGGTGACGATTGTTTTTGAAGAGTCGTTTAACTCAGAGCACTACGTGATTGTAGCGATGAGCAACGACCGTGGATTCCAGGTATCCTTGCTGTCCCAGAGCGAAGATGAAGCGGTGCTGGAAGTCACGCGAACAGATGATTGCAAGCATACGTATGGTTTATTATCCTGGATTGCAGCAGGACCATCTGCGTAAGATCCTTGTACGATAACCCGACAACCTGACAATATAACAGAAGCGGTGTCCAGAGTATGTCCTGGGCACCGCTTCTGCTTGGTAAGCCTGACCGTTCGGACATGAGGGGTGTCGGAACGATGCTTTTTTTTATAAAAAAGATATATAAAAAGAAATGAGTTCATGTTTGATGTGTACGATGGACTAGCCAATGATACATGAAGTTAACGATTATAGTCCTACAGCTTGATAAGCCTTGGTGATGGCAGTAGCCTCGGCAGAATTGGCACCGTACAGATCTTTGGCTGCTTGAATCGTAGCTGTTTTGGCTGCTGCAAATTTAGACGTTGGCGTCAGGTAATTCACCAGTGTGCTGTAGAAAATACGTACTGCTTTATCCCGGCCGATGCCGCTAACCGTTACACCGTTATGTGTACCCCCTTGAGCTGCAAGGTAAAAAGCTTTGTTGATAATGCCACTGTTGATGTGCACACCGCCGTTATCCTGAGTGCCTGTGTAACGATCACTGTATTTGTCAGGTTGGTTATACAGGGTAGGATTAGACAAGGAGCGTAGTGCATCCCCTGCAATGTTAGGCGTATAGATGCCATCACCAAGCAGCCAGTTTTTGCTCTCAATGGTATTGCCCATAATGTCGGCAAAAGCTTCGTTGAGGGCTCCCGATTCATTGCGATATTCCAGATTCGCAGTATACTCAATGACTCCATGGGTCAATTCATGACCGACAACATCGAGATCGCCAGAGAAGATACCAAACTGTGAGCCATCCCCGTCACCAAATACAATCTGCGCTCCGTTCCAGAAGGCGTTGTTATAGTTGGAGCCGTAATGTACTGTAGATCGAATCAAAAGTCCGTTCCCGTCGAGACTGTTGCGATTAAACTTGCTTTTATAAAAATCATAAGTGGCAGCAGCATA
This sequence comes from Paenibacillus sp. JJ-100, assembly GCF_948329825.1. Classification (GTDB taxonomy): domain Bacteria; phylum Bacillota; class Bacilli; order Paenibacillales; family Paenibacillaceae; genus Paenibacillus. The sequence goes on along the minus strand of NZ_CAOJCM010000005.1, from coordinate 163,190 downwards.
AGCATGTGCATCTACAGCTGCACGATCCGTCCAGACGTTATCAGAATCGGTAAGCAGCGTGCCTGGAAGAGAGGAGCGATTACTTGCTGTATAGGTTTGGATACCTTTACCGCGAGTGGTGTCATTCAGCTGGTAGGTGTTGCCGGATTGAGTGGTGGTCAGCGTTTTGGTGTCGCCAAACACCCCCGTCCCTGTTCCTGTGGCAAAGTTAATGATATCAAACTGGGACACGATACTTCCGTCGATGGCATTGATAAAATACTTGGTTCGCAGCGGAGCGGGTTCGAGCACATTAACTTCAGTGATGTAAACCAAATAGGTCTGGCCATCTTCTTCATGATGATAAATATTTAGTTCGGCTTTGGGCTCAAGCTCCGGTGCACCCAACTCACCGATGCGGGATGTCGCTTCGTCCGAGGCAATTCGAATGGCATCTTCTGCGCCGATGGTAGGGACACCGTCATTCGGAATAGCTTGTTCTTCAACGGGAGGAAGCTCGCCAAGAGCGGAAGTCACAGCTCCAGTCTTGTCCAGATGTAGGGTCTGTTCAGCACCGTAGACCGGAATGCCTTTGATGTACTGTTTCAAACGGAAGTGTCTTATGCCGGACGTATCTGTGTTACGTTTAATAATTTTGAGTTGGCCTCTGACATCGGCGTCCAGGAACTGTTCCTGTTGGCCGAGGTAATGATAGATCGTTTCGTCTGGGTTATTGTTCAACAATATACTCTCTTCGGAGCCATAAGGGGTCTCAAACGGAATGGATGAGTCAGATGGTGCAGCAGCAGCAGAGGATACGGAAGCGAGCAGAAGAGCTCCTCCAAGAATCGTTGGCATAATTTTGGCGAATTTCATTGTTAACTCTCCTATTCTTAGATTATTTAGTTGAAAAAAGAATATCATGCCGATCTCGGCTTGGTTTCCGTCTGCATCGGGCAAGGCGGAGTGTGGGGTAGTAGTGGAAGTGTGGTTCAGAAGCAGGGCTTGTCCTCCCATTAACAAGATGGATCAAGGAATTTCAGGAACGGCATCACTCCTTTTAAAGTCAGGTCCAGTTGGTAATGACAGGTGAGAAGATCCAATAGTTTAACTCACCGAAGATTAAATAATAGGTAATATGAGTACGTATGTTCTTTGTATTACTAAAAATGTAAATCGTTCGGCTTGAATCGTATCGTATCACAATGTAAAAGTTTGGAAAAGATGCAATTTTAAATATTTTTGAAAAATGTGTCTAAAGGCAGTCAATATACGCTATTTTGAATTTTTATGACGAATATTGTCGCATTAAATGCTTATTTACTTATGTCGTAACACAGAACCTGCTGGTGGTAAGGACATACGCCGTTTCCACTGCTCCACGAATACATAAAATAACGTGTACTCCCTTGACTTATTAAAGGATGGATTGCGGGAGGTGAAGTTGTTGCGAAAACAACGGAATAAAGCCCGTTTTGCAACAAAAACAAGTAAGAAACGCATCCGAGGCGTATCAGGGAAACGACAGATTCCTTCTCGACGAAAAAAGGGAATAAAGACCTATTCTTTTGTTATACCTTCTCATCATTTATCTCGTTCGATGGATCTGATTACACCTTACAACCTGGTCGGAGAATCGGTTCCACAAGAAAGAGAAGTGATCCGGCCCCCAATACTATCGGTTATCATCCCAGCCATGAACGAGGAACGCACGATAGCCACCGTCGTCCGTGAAGCCGCCCGTATATGCCGAGATGCGGAAGTGCTGGTCATAGTGAACGGATCAACCGATGACACGGCGGGCGAAGCTGAACGAGCAGGGGCACGTGTACTTCTGTATCCCGAAGCCTTGGGGCATGATACAGGACGAAAAGTGGGAGCAGCTGCAGCCCGAGGGCAGATTCTGCTGTTTACGGATGCAGACATTCCGATTCCGGCCGAGCATCTCGCACCTTACGTGCAAGCTGTGCTAAACGGTGTCGATGTGGCATTGAACGATTATAACGGCCCAGTGACACGGAACCCTGTTCATCCGGTCGTCGAAGCGAAACATATCTTGAACATTCTGTTATCCAGATCTGATCTCGGCGGAGCTTCCATGACAGCTATTCCTCATGCTCTCAGCCGAAAAGCTCTTGAGGTCATCGATATATCTTCGCTGGAGATTCCGCCACTTGCTCATGCAAAAGCGGTACTTGGCGGACTTCGGGTGAAGGCTGTTCATCATGTGCCTGTCGGTAAATGGAATCCAGTTCGCTTGAAGAAACGAAGCAGTGCTGATCCGCTGAGTCAAGTGGTGCTGCAAGATCATCTAGAGGCGATCCGCTGGATTACGGACACACGAGGTCCCCGCGGTGGTTACCCTGATCTGCAACGAGTTCGGAGTCTGATCAGATAAGAAAGGTAAACAGCGAAGGGTAAACGACCTTGGACGTTCCTAGCGGACAGTGGTAGGGGACAACATGTTGGAGGTGACAGCCATGAAAAGACGATCAGGCGCTGGTATCCGTAGACCAACAGGTCCAAAACGAACAACAGCGAACAGATTGAGAGGCAGACGAAGGGCTGGAGAAAAAAGTGCACCGCGCCAGAAGCGTCTGGGGCAGATGCAACGGAAAACCCAGAAAGTCATGCCGGATTTACATCCATATTGGAGGGCAGGACGGCTGGCTGGAAGCCAGTTCAGAGCTGATACGGATCTACCGGATAAACATGCCTCTGATGCGTGGTGCGCACATGCGGCTAACCTGCCGGGATTGGAAAATTTCGAGACTATGTTACTAGCAGGCAAAGCATTTATGCAGGGTTATACACGCTCCTCAGGCCAATCGCCAGAGATTGTCCCCTTGCTCCTCCATCGTACTGCGGCCGCTGTCGTCTCTGCTTGCAATGAGGAGAGCACGCTTGGGCATGTATTGGGACAGCTAAAACGTTTACCGCTCTGTGATATTGTGGTCGTATTAAACGGCACGACAGATAACAGTTTAGAACGGGTGCTACAACATTCCGGCATCACGTTGGTGTATGAACCGGACCGGGCCGGACATGATGTGGGGCGTGCACTTGGAGCCAAGATGACAGATGCAGAGATCGTGCTGTTCGTGGATGGAGACATGATTGTGCCCGCTGAACAGCTGGCACCGTTCCTGTTTGCCATTGACCGGGGTGATGATGTTGCATTAAACGACCTGACCTCCCTGCTTCCGCCGTTTGCCAAGCAGGATGAAGTCAGCCGAATCAAAGCTTATTTGAATCGTACGTTAGGCCGGAAAGATCTGGCTTCGAATTCGATGACCGCTGTTCCCCATGCCCTATCCAGGCGCATGATTGAGACCGTGAAGCCATCGTCGTTGGCTGTCCCGCCTAAAGCACAGATGCTCGCAATTCAAAAAGGATTGCAGGTATCTGCTCCATACCAAGTGGATGTCATTCGTTCCAACCGGATTCGTCCTGGTAACACGGGTCACGGAAATGATGTCGCCAGACTCATTCTTGGTGACCATCTGGAAGCGCTAGCCGCTTGTCTGGAAATGAATAAACATGTAGGGCGCCGACGTCCATCCCGTACAGAGGTAGCTTACAGGAGGAACGCCAGATGACCTTGACCAGCATAGTTATACCTACGTATAACGGGCTTTCCTTGTTGAAGCCTTGTGTGGAGGCCATCCGAACATATACAGCAGAATCTACACCATTCGAGATTATTGTGGTGGATAACGGTTCGACAGATGGGACAGCCGAATATTGTGCTATGGAACGATTACGGTTTGTTCGTTTACCGGAGAATCGAGGGTTCCCTGCTGCTTGTAATGCAGGTCTCCGGGCTGCGTGCGGGGATGAACTGCTGCTGCTGAACAACGATGTTACCGTTACGTCACACTGGCTGGAGAATATGAAGGCAGCACTCTACACAGATGAGAAGGTAGGAATAATCGGTCCGGTTACAAACTATGCCAGTGGCATTCAGCAGGTGGATATCTCATTTCGAGATATCGAACATTTTCAACAATTGGCCGCTGCTAATAATGTTACAGATGCGTCAAGATGGAAGGAAGTACGCCGAATTGTCGGGCTATGTATGCTAATGAGACGAAGTGTGCTGGAATCCGTGGGATGGTTCGATGAAGCCTATTCTCCAGGACATTATGAGGATGACGACTACTGTTACCGTGCGAGGCTTCAGGGCTTTCGTTTGCTGATATGTAATGATGTGCTTGTGCATCATCAGGGCAGTGCTAGTTTTCAAAAGACAGATCCGTTGGAATGGAAACAGTTATTGGAACGTAACCGTTCTATTTTTATAAATAAGTGGCATGTCGATCCGCTTGAATATATGGACATATCCGATGAAGGAGGGAACAAGGAATGAAAGGTGTAATTCTTGCTGGTGGAACAGGGACCAGACTGTACCCTCTGACCCGGCTTATAAACAAACATCTGCTTCCCGTCGGTAAACATCCGATGATTATGTATGGCATCGACAGGCTTCGCCAGGCAGGGATCGAGGATATTCTGATTGTTATTAACAAACATTCCGCAGCGTTGTATACGGAGTATCTCGGAGGCGGGGCAGATCATGGGGTAAGACTGACGTATCGTATTCAGGAAAAGGCAGGCGGCATTGCTGAAGCGCTTGATCTGGCATCATCGTTTATTCTTCCCGGTGAAAAATTCGTAGTTTTGCTCGGAGATAATCTGTTCAGTGATGATTTGAAGCCGTACGTAGACCGATATATGCAGCAACCTGCGGGTACAGCACGTGTGCTGCTTAAAGGTGTGGATGATGCCCGCCGTTACGGAGTACCTGTCTTTGATGAGAAGCATCCGGAACGTATCGCCTATATTGAGGAAAAGCCAAGCCATCCTAAGACCTCTTACTGCGTAACCGGCATATACATGTATGATGACCATGTGTTTAATTTGATTCACAACATCACACCGTCTGCACGTGGAGAGTTAGAGATTACGGATGTGAATAACCATTATGCAGCGAGTGGCGGACTGGAATATGATATTTTGCAAAAATACTGGAGTGATGCTGGAACATTTGAATCACTCGAGGAGGCAGCCGTACGAATGAAGGGTCAGCTGCCATAGCTGAAATATCACGATACAGCCGCTGTGCAGTGCCCGATTGGAAGCAGAATCTGTGCCGGAGCCTAATGAAATAAAGCTCCGGCATTTTGTGCAAGCGACAGCGGCCATCCTTTTCCATGCATAAGGGGGGAATGGTGTGAGAGGAACAGCAAGAGTCGGGGGCAGGAGAATGGGAGACAATACGGGCGGCCTGCTCAGAGTAAGTAAGGCAGGACGGGCTGGAGTTGTGTTGAATGTAGGCAGGACTGTTGCGGCTGGAAGAGTGAACAAGGCAGGCCGGGTGGGAAGTGAGATCAAGCCGAGAAAAGCAGGGAGAACAGTAAATGTAATCCATGCGGGCAGGGCCAGCAGGTCAGCAGGAGAGATAGGAATGAGGACAACAGGTGGTGCCAGCAGGTCCGCAGGTGAGATAGGAACGGGCAAAGTTGGTGGGATCAACAGGTCTGGAAGCGAGGCAAGACCGGGCAAAGGCGGCGGGGCCAATAGGTCTAGCAGCAAGGCAAGAGCGGGCAAAACCGGCAGAGCCAGCCGGGCAGCGCTGGCTGGCGCAGCACAGGGCCGCCTGCGCCCAGGCTCGGCCCGGCGCAGGCACGCCTCTGCGCAGGGCCGGCGCGCTGCGGCCCGCGCCAAGCAGCGCACGGCGATGCGCCGTGCGCCTAGGCCAGCACCGCAAGCCAGCTCGCCACAGGCGATGCCTGCCAGCGGTGCTGGCCCCGCCCCGCGCCAGACGACACACCCACAGGGTGTTGTCGTGCCCGCGGGGCGGGAAGGCGCTGCCGCGAGTGCGGGCAGCGCAAAAGGCATGCCGCTGCCGGCTGCGGAGCATGCTGTGCAGGCGGCAGGGCCCGGCGATTACGCCGCAGGGTACCGCGACGGCGTATTCGCCGGGGGCGAGGCGCTGGTGGCGCAGCACATCCCGCCGGATCACATTCTGCCCGCTGTCGCGGCGGCAGATTTGATCGCGGCGGGATTCCGCCAGTACGCGCCTAGCCTTACCCGGCTGACCAGCCCTCATGAGATGGCTGGTCACATCATGGCGGCGCTGGATGCACAGCGCCCCCTGTCTGTCGTTCGCCTCGGAGATGGCGAACTGCTTGCACTGGCAGCGGATACGGTGCTGCCAGCCGCAGAAGTGCAGGAGCTGGCACCGTTCCTGCCGTATGCAGGGGTGCCAAGTTCCACGCCGGAGATCCGCGCGATGCTGGCGGAAGCCATCCAAGCTGCGGACTGGGTGGGCGTGCCCACCTCACGTGCACCCACGTTTCAGGGACTGTTATTCCCCGTGCTACGCCATTTCGGGATCGACTGGTCCAGCCTGAAATTGACCAGTTCTACGATCAACTACAGTCTGCATCAGTCCCATCTGCTGCTACCGATCTTGCAAGGACGGCGCGTGCTGCTTATGGGTAGCCAGGCGACAGAGCTTGGAGCCTTGCTTCAGCAGCATGGGATACAGGTCACAGGCATCGTTCCCGTTGTATCGGGTATGGCAGATATTCCAAGAGTGATGCAGCAGACAGCGGGTCAACCCTTTGATATCGCATTAGTCGCGGCAGGCATTCCAGCGGTAGTACTATGCAGATGTATTGCTGGCGAACTGGGCAAAGTTGCTATTGACTTCGGACACTTGGCAGATAAATTAGTGACAGGAGAGCTTCAACTCTAGTGAATCGTCCGGGGCAGAATCAGCGAAACCTTGCCTTGGGAACGAGGTGGAATGGAGGAAGCATGTTGAAGAAATCGGAAACACAGCTTCAGAACGCAAGTAAAGGCAGTCTGGAACGTGTAAAACAAAGCCGTCAGCCTAGAAAAAAGGTATCCTCATCAGGCGGCCATCCTCATCGCGTAGGAACATCTGCTGAGGTGTTCGTTCATGCCGCCGGTGGTGGCTTGCGTAAAGGCTCACGGAAAGGAAAAAAAAGCAAACGTCTCCTCCGTAGCACAAAGCTATACAGGCAGGGGTATGATCGAGGGTACGAAGACGGTGTTCGTCAGGGACAAAATTCATTCGGGGTTATTTTTGAAGGGGTCAGCATTATCATTCCCACCTTCAATCAGCGTGATTATGTGCTGCAATGTGTGTCAAGCATTGAGAAACATACCCCGGCTCCTTATGAAATCATCGTGGTAGACAATGCGTCTCAGGATGGCACGGCAGAAGCACTGCTTCGCCAAGGCGGTATGGTCAGAGTGGCTGCACTGGAGAAGAACCGAGGATTCGCCGGAGGCGTGAATCATGGTCTGATGATGGCGAAAGGGCGGCATATCGTCGTATTGAACAACGATACTCTGGTTACCCCAGGCTGGCTGGATAATATGATGGAGTGTCTTCACAGTGATCCACAGATCGGCGTGGTAGGTCCAGTAACCAATTATATTGGCGGAGATCAGCAGATTGAGGTGCCTTATCGTGAAGTGAAAGAGATGTGGTCTTTCGCTGCTATCCAGAATCGTCCAGATCCAGAGAAACATCGATTGACAGACCGACTCGTCGGATTTTGCTGGCTGTTTTCCAGAGATTTGTTTGAGCGCGTAGGTTATCTGGATGAAGGTTACGCTGTTGGCAACTTTGAGGATGACGACTGGATTATCCGTGTACGTATGCAGGGATACAGGCTTGCTGTAGCAGGTGACGCGTTTATCCACCATTTTGGAAGTGTCAGCATGAAAGCGCTCGGGGAGCAGGACTTTCACTCGGTAAACAAAGACAATGAACAATTTTACAGTCAGAAGTGGGGAGATCCTCATGCGCTCATCGCCGAAACCTCTAGGCTGGCAAAGATTCAGCACTCAAACCATCAATCTCGATCTCAATCGAATTTAACCTCGTCGGTGGCCAAGGGAGATCTACGCCAGCATGTAGCGGTGTCCTCTGCCTCTTCTACCGAAAACAATCCTGCAGCATCACCGTTCAGACGAAGCAGTGATTTCTATCCCGAAGGTGCATTCCTCATTGATCTTCAAGATGATGTCTATATACTAAGGGGTGGTCAGCGTCGAAAGCTGAACATTCCCGTTCCACGCGGTATCTCTCCAGTACGGATAGCCAAACCGGATCTGCTGGGCATACCTGTGGGAGAAGCGCTTATGTCCACTGGAGACATCTATAATGGATCGCTTGAATCCGATCTTCCTTTGGCTGTAATCACTTCTGATCCTGACCAGTCAGCTATAGGTGCAAGCATAGTTGCGGCTACAGGCACCCCTGAAGTATGGTATCAGATCAGCGAGGGCAAACGCAGAAAGTTTGTGTCCAGTTACGTAGCCGAATGCTGGGGAGTACGTTCCAGACATGTGCATCCTATAACGACAGAACAGCTTCAGTCGGTACCGGAAGGATGGCCAATAATCGCTCCACCTCAGCTGTTGAATAAGGACTTGTAATGAGCACCGATCAGTACGATAAACATGCGGATGAGCAACACAGCAGGGAAGCCGTTTTAGCGCTTAACACAGCGCTAATCTGTTCATTCGCATGAAGTTTTTCATACATGGGCTGCGCAATCACTCGACGACATGAAAGTGATTCAGGAGATACCTGTGTTGTATGGATGCCTTTTTTCTCTGTTCACGGCGGTGCTCGCCCCAGCGATCTGCCGAGAGGCATATACATATTTTCAATGTTCATCTAGGCATATCTATCTTCATTTGTGGAAGAAAAGGAGTTGGACTGGGGGATTGTAGCTACCCTTGGTGAGAAAAATTGGAGGCGAAAAATGAAAAGAATACTTTGTATTACTTTATTTATTTTATTATTTCTTTCAGGGTGTAGTCATCGTGAAAAAATAGATATTAAATTACCATCGTATATGTTTAGCGAAAACTCCGAGCTGTATAGGGAATTAGAGGTGAGTTTGAAAGGGAGTTTGAATAAGAATAATGCTTATGAGGGGGCTTTATCGATTAATGATATGGTCTTCGAACACGTCACCTTCATGCATAGCTCATCACTAATTTCTTAGGAAGGTGCTAAGAGAACAGTGTTAGGAGATATATATTTGGATAACCAGGCTAATCAATTTGCAATTATGATTACAGAACCTGAACTATACATGAAATTAACGAATGAAAAATATAAGAATGAAGGTTTAGTTATAAGTTCTCCTGCATCAAATTTAGAAGAAGCAAAGAGGATTGAGGAGAAGTTAAAAGCATTGGAGTGAGTCTAATCTCACTCCTTTTTTTTAAATCAAAAATTATATTTCAAAATCAAAATATAATTTTTCTATTCTGTTATAGGATTGTTCTATTAGCAGATGTATTGACGCTGCGAGTGTGCAGGAGTAAATTTATAGCCATAATTCCTATTTAACAGATGGGAATTTAGGCATAGGTGATCTGGTTGTCCAGGTTGTCTAATCTTCTGGATCACACTTATGAAAATCTGGAGGTATGTCGATGTCATCATCCAAAAAAGTGGTGTTATGGAGTAAAACGGGTTGTCATTTCTGCGGGGAAGTCAAAGCGTTTCTAACCGAGCATAACCAGCCATTCGAGAACATTGAAGTGCAGGGAAACGATGTGCTACGAGATGTACTTGAAGTCAAATACGGCATCCGGCACGTACCTGTCATTGAAGTGGGCGCGAACGGAAAATATGAAGCTCTGCTGGAGCCTGATTTAGAAAAGCTGGTGGAACTTCTGGTGCGGCAGGATGAAGTGATTGTTGTCTGAATGGAAAAAGTTTAAGTCCCAGGAATGCAATATGCTTATAGAAAAAATCTATTAGAAGCACGGTTGACCGGTTCACGAGGCAGTGATAAGCTGTGTGAAATTAAAGCAAACCAAACGCATAGGAATAATCAATTTTATGGTTGTTTATACTCTATCATTGATTTAAATACGCTACATTTTGGTTCCATCAAATAACCTTAATTCAGGGAAGGCGGATTGCATATGACAGCAAAACGTAGTTTGAAGTTTGGAGCCATCATTCATGGCGTTGGGGGAAGCAACACAACTTGGAGACACCCGGAGGTTCTGGCCGATGCCAGCGTAAATTTTGGATTTTACAAACGTCAGGCGCTCAAGGCTGAAGAGGGTAAGTTTGATCTTGTATTTATTGCGGACGGTCTATATATTACCGAAAAATCCATTCCTCACTTTCTGAATCGCTTTGAGCCGATCAGCATTCTTTCCGCTCTTGCTGCGGTAACTTCACGCATTGGACTTGTAGGTACACTTTCCACATCCTACAGTGATCCATTTACAGTCGCCAGACAGTTTGGTTCTCTTGATCTGATCAGTGATGGCCGTGCAGGCTGGAATGTGGTGACATCCCCCTTGGAAGGTACCGCGAAAAATTATAGCAAGAGTCACCATCCAACACATCCGGAACGTTATCGAATTGCAAAGGAATATTTACAAGTGACCAAGGGATTGTGGGATTCCTGGGAAGACGATGCATTCGTAAGAGACAAGAAGAGCGGCGTGTTCTTCGATCCTTCCAAAATGCACACCCTGAACCATGAGGGGGAGTTCTTCTCTGTACAAGGGCCATTGAACATCGCTCGTTCACGGCAGGGACAGCCGGTTATTTTCCAGGCAGGTTCTTCAGACGATGGCAAAACGCTGGCGGCACAGGAAGCTGATGCGGTATTCACTGGACACGATAACATTGAAGATGCACAAGCATTTTATAAGGACGTGAAAACACGGGCCGCCTCCTATGGACGTTCAGCGCAAGATATTGTCATTTTGCCAGGCATTAACCCGATTGTGGGACAGACGGCAGAGGAAGCGGAACAGAAGTATCAGGAGATCGCGAGCCTTGTAACCATTGATAAAGCGTTGGACTATTTGGGACGTTTCTTCGAGCATCATGATTTCTCCCAATATCCGCTGGATGAACCGTTCCCTGAACTGGATGGCATAGGCAGCAACAGCTTCCGCAGTGGAACAGACAAGATTAAAAAAGATGCCAAAGAACAGGGGTTAACGCTGCGCGAAGTTGCTCTACGGGCTGCAACACCACGGAGTCAATTCCTGGGGACACCGGAGCAGGTTGCAGACAAGGTTCAGGAATGGTTTGAGGCAGAAGCAGCAGACGGATTCATCATTGCCTCGGAGTTGCCTAGCGGATTGTCCGACTTTGTCGAGTTGGTGGTGCCTATTCTACAGGAACGCGGCATCTATCGTACGGAATATGAGCATGATACACTGCGTGGCAATCTGGGTGTTCAGGTGCCTGTAAACCGTTATACAGCAGCGAGAACACAGGAACAGTCGAACGTCATCTAATCGAATGCAGCATATCATCTAAATCGATCATCATTTAATTGTTTTAATTCATGTTATTAAGATGCGATAAATCTAACCTGTGTAAAATGAAGTGCAAATACATCTGGATCACAGGGCTAATAAAGTTGATAAAGTTAATGAGTTCTTTTTGTCTTAAAACCTACTTTTCTCATAGGGAATATAAATTATATAGAGGTTTGCTTACCGTAGCACATTAATGACACCTGTATACACAGAGGGGGAAGCGATATGAACAAGTCTATTTCATGGACAAAAGTTGTGGCGTTGGCCGTAGCATTGGTGATGGTTTTGTCCGGATGCGGAGCAGCGTCAGGAGGCAAAACCAGCGGTGCGGCACAGGCTTCCGCCGGCGGGGGTCAGGCTGGTAAAGCAGAAGGTGGTAACCTCACCTTTGCGCTAGCCACTTCACCGGATACGCTCGACCCACATCGCAGTGGGCTTGCCGTAGCCGTACGAGCGATTCGCACGATCTACGACAATCTGGTGGTTCAGCTGCCCGATGGCTCTATCAAACCTTGGCTAGCCAAGGAATGGAGTGTATCGAAGGACGGCAAAAGTTATACCTTCAAGCTGCGTGAGGACGTGAAATTCCATGATGGAACTCCGTTTAATGCAGAAGCGGTGAAGTATAATCTGGATCGGGTCATTGATCCGGCCACCAAAGCTGCCAATTCCCTAGCCCTGATTAGACCTTATAGCTCCTCCGAAGTCATTGATGAATATACGATCAAAGTCAATCTGGATGCGCCTTCGCAGGCATTTCTCGGTAACCTGAGTCAGGCATTACTGGGAATCGTGTCTCCAACGGCTGCGAAGAAATATGGGGATCAACTGGGCAAAAATCCAGTAGGCACGGGCCCGTATACCTTTGTGAAATGGGATGAAAATGCAGATATCGTTGTAGCCAAAAACAAGGATTACAACTGGGGCCCGGATACGGTTGAGAACAAAGGGGCTCCTTATATCGATACGATCACGTTTAAAATTGTACCGGAAGAAGCAACACGCATCGGAAGTGTGCAAAGCAAGCAGGTGTTTGCCGCAGAGACCGTACCGCCGCAAAATATCGCTGCGCTGAAAAATGATCCAAACCAGCAATTGTTGCAGGCTAACACCGTTGGACTGCCGTATACCCTCTTTTTCAATTTGCGCAAGGCACCTTGGGATGATGTAAAAGTAAGGCAAGCGGTACAATCCGCTGTAGACGTCGAGTCCATTGTGAAAACCTTGTATCTGGGTAACTACGAGCGCGCATGGTCTGCATTGTCTCCAGGCATTCTCGGCTATGACAAGGCGCTTGAAGGAAGCATCACCCCGGATATCAACCGCGCGAACCAGCTGCTGGATGAGCAGGGCTGGGTTAAGGGGACTGACGGGATTCGTGTCAAAGACGGGAAGAAGCTGACCCTGCGTTATGTGGATGGCTCTCCTAACCGGGAGAAACGGAATGACATTGCTGCGGTCATCCAGCAACAGCTGAAACCGCTGGGCATTGCGGTAGAAGTAGTGATTACCAAAGACATTGCTACTGTGATCTATCAGAACTGGGATTATGATCTGTATGGCAACAGCCAGGTCAACTCCGATCCAAACGCCTTATATGCTTTCTATCATACAAGTGCGGAAGGGGAACGCCCCACATTATCCGGTTTGTCTGATTCAGAGATCGATCAACTGTTAGAGCAGGGAGCGGTAGAGTCGGATTCGGCGAAAAGGGTAGAGATCTACAGTCAGATTCAGAAATATCTCATTGAACAAGCAGTTATTTTGCCAATATACGTATTTCCGTACACGGTGGCAGCATCCAAAAACGTTGAAGGGTTCAAGTTTGATTCACTAGGTTATCCACTTTTTAACGATGTACGTATCCAGCCATAATTCAAGTGCTGTATCCAGACATCACTCCAACACGGCGCACAGCCTATTCCGGATTCAGAAAGGAGCCATCCCGGTATGATTCAACTGATCTTTTCACGGCTTGCAACGTCGCTTTTCGTTATATTTGGAGCTTCGATGCTGGTGTACTGCATCATGTATCTTCTGCCGGGTGATCCGGTGCTGCTTATGCTGGACCCGTCCTCGGCTACCCCGGAGATGATTGCCAATCTCCGGACACAGCTTGGGCTGGATCAACCCTTTTATATCCAGTTTGCGAACTACTTTGGCAATATGCTGCGCGGGGATTTTGGTCAATCCATGGTCAATTCCGATCCGGTATTACCTAAAATTCTGGAGCACTTCCCGGCAACACTGGCATTAACGGCACTCAGCTCGCTGATCGCCATCACGATCGGAATTACACTTGGCGTTCTGTCGGCCATTCACCGGAATGGTGTAATTGATTTGGTGTCTCGAGTCGTTGGATTGTTCGGCATATCGATGCCCACCTTCTGGACCGGCATTTTACTCATTCTGTTATTTTCTGTTCAGCTCGGCTGGTTTCCGGCGATGGGTTCGGACGGCTTCAGTTCATTGGTGCTTCCGGCAGCCACACTTGGACTTGTCGGTGCAGGATTCATTGTGCGCATGGTTCGCAACAGCATGCTTGAAGTGATCAACGAACCATTTATCGTTGCTTTGCGAGCCAAAGGATTGTCTAAACGTGCCATCATGTACGGTCATGCACTGCGTAATGCATTGATCCCTGCGGTAACGGTCATCGGTATGTTGATCGGGGATTTGCTGGCAGGTACCGTTGTTGTAGAGACCGTATTCTCCAGACAAGGAATCGGACGCATTATTGCCGATGCGCTGATGGCGAAGGATTTGCCAGTGGTGCAGGGGGTAGTGTTTTTTACATCCCTCATCTATGTCGTGTTGAATTTGCTGATAGACATCTCATATTCATACATTGATCCTCGGGTTCGGCGGGCTGCCCGTACATGATACAGGTCAGGAACATCGCATCAGGAGCATGAAGAATGGGAAGAGGCAGGGGGAGGAGGCATTCATTTTTATGAGTATGAAACCTTTGGTTGGTGACAAAAAGACATGGGCAGGAGTTGTAGGAAATGTAGGGAAAGCTCGTCTGTGGAGATGGAATCGCCTTCCTTGGCGGCATCGTGTTTCATCTGCAGTATCGCGATTGTTTTTGTATACCGCCCTGCTCATTGTCCTTTTTATTGTGGCCTGTGCCATCGTGCCCGGCTGGATCGCTCCTTATGATCCAACACAGATGATGACGGAAGCCATCCTTCAGTCTCCTTCTGCTGCGCACCTGTTTGGTACAGATTATTTCGGCCGAGACATCTTTAGTGTGATTGTGCATGGCAGCCGGGATTCCTTGCTGATCGGTTTTGCTTCCGTGCTTGTTGGTGGTCTCGTCGGAAGTGCTCTAGGCATCCTAGCGGGATATGCAGGAGGAAGGGTTGACACGGTAACGATGCGGGCTGTGGATATTCTTATGGCTGTACCAGGTGTGTTACTCGCCTTATCTGTTGCCGCGGCGCTTGGGCCAGGACTGCTGAATATTGCACTGGCTGTTGCAGTAGCCTCGATACCAGGCTATGCAAGGGTGATGCGTGGCCAGGTGATGTCTGTCAAAAATCAACCCTTCATTACAGCAACACGTTCACTGGGCGGTTCCAATGCTCGCATTTTCTGGAAACATGTCCTGCCACACTCCTTGTCTCCGCTGCTCGTGATGGCAACGCTGGGTGTAGGTACCTCCATCCTGACAGGGTCGGGACTCAGTTTTCTCGGACTCGGGGTGTTGAAAGAAATTCCGGATTGGGGTGCTCTACTGTCTCAAGGGAGAGGTTACCTAACAGTAGCTTGGTGGATTTGCACATTCCCCGGGCTGGCCATTACGTTGTTTGTCCTGGCTGTAAATCTGATTGGGGACGATATTCGCGATCGACTTGATCCAAAAGTTAAAGGAGCGGCTTGACCGCATTCGAAGGAGGAAAATAACATGCAACATGTTGTCATTATTGCTGGAACCCCGTCCAAGAGATCACGTTTGACGGGGCTTACGGATTATAGCAGCCAAACGTTAAGCAAAGCTGGTATTTCCGTTGAAGTGATTTCGGTGACCGATTTGCCGGCTGAAGATCTGGTGCAGGCAAAGTTCGACAGCCCGGCCATTCTGGATGCACTTGCCATTGTCGAAGCAGCGGATGCCGTTATTGTGGCTACTCCTGTATATAAGGCAGCCTATTCCGGTGTGCTCAAGCTTTTTCTCGACTTGATTCCACAAGAAGGATTACGAGATAAGGTGACCCTCCCCCTTGTCATTGGCGGTTCGATTGCACATTTGCTAGCTATTGATTATGCATTGAAGCCTGTGCTTGCCGCACTCGGCGGACGCCATATTCTTGGCGGCGTATACGCAGTGGATCAGGCGATTGAACGCAATGAGGACGGAACATTTACACTCGCGGCAGACATTACAGCCCGTTTAGATCGATCCTTGGAAGAATTACGATTGACACTGGAAAAAAATGAGATTACGATAACCTAAAACCAAGTATTTTTATAGGGGAAATTAAGTATTTACGGAGGCGCCCATGAATATAGAAAACATTGAAGCGTTTGTACATATCAATCATTACGGAAGCTTCAATAAGGCGGCTGAAGTACTCTTCTTGTCCCAGCCCTCGGTTACGGCACGTATTCAATCACTGGAAAGGGAGCTGGGATGCAAGCTGTTTGACCGACTGGGCAAGCAAATTGTGCTGACGGATGAAGGCCGCAAATTTTTGCCGTATGCGCAACAGGTGTTGCAAGTCATTCAGAAGGGCAGACAGAACATTCAGCAACGCAAGACGACACCAGAGACACTTCGCCTAGGCAGTACCGTATCCGTATCTAATTATGTCATTCCCGATTTTTTGCCCCGAATCAAGGAAGCATACCCTGAAGTGAATATCAAACTGACAACGGCAACAACGGATCAACTGATTGCCAAACTGCTCAGTCAGGAGATCGATCTGGCGTTTGTACGCAAGGTGATGCACCCTGCGATTCGTACCGTTGCTTTTTACGAAGATTCGATACAGCTGTATGTATACAAAGGGCATCCCTTCATTAAGAGGGGACATATCAGGATGGAGGCGATTCGGAATGAACAGCTGGTCTTTTTCGAATGTGGCTCACTGGACTGGCTTCGAATTCACCGGGCTTTCGACTCACTGGAGCATCCGCCGGATATTACATATCATGTCGATAATTCGGAAACAGCAAAGAAACTGGTTATGCAAAGTGCGGGGATCGCTTTTCTCCCAGGGTTAACGGTAAAGAAGGAGGTAGATCGTCAGGAGTTGTTCCCCATTCAAGTCCATGAGGTGGCAGGTGTATCGCTACAGATCAGTGTTGTGACCTTAAAAGAAGAATATTCGCCATTTGCAGAGCCTTTTGGGGAACTGTTGAGGCAACTATAGATTGGAATGAAAGTCCTCGAAAACAGAAGCAACAATTGGATAGATTCAGCTGGAAAGGGGGATACAGGGATGAAAAGTAATCTGGAGCAGCCGAGAGGGCAGTTAAAGCAGTGGGAGGATGAGCAACATAAAGTCGAGCAGAGAGAGCAAGGGCAGGATGAGAGAACGTTGGATCAGCAACATGTGCTGCCATGGGGATGGAATACGGAGCAAGAGAAGGAGCTTGCAGCATATCTGATCGCAATTCGGCGGCATCTACATCGCAACCCGGAACTTTCTGGTGAGGAAAAGGAAACGACAGCAGCTATTCGCAGTTGGCTGGAAGAGGAAGGCATTTATCTTGCCGATGAGTATAAACTGCGGACAGGACTTGTTGCTGAGATTGGGCAGGGAAACGGCCCTGTCGTTGCGCTGCGAGCGGACATAGACGCCCTGCCAATTCAGGAGGAAACCAAGCTGGAGTTTGCTTCACGGATCGCAGGTCGAATGCATGCATGTGGGCATGATGCGCACACAGCTATTTTGATTGGAGCCGCACGGTTATTGAAACAGCGTGAATCCAGTTTGCCCGGGAGGGTGAGATTGATTTTTCAACCTTCAGAGGAGAAGGCAACAGGTGCACGGCAAGTCATTCAGAGCGGCGCACTCGCCGATGTTCAGGCTATATTTGGTTTACACAATAAACCGGATCTGCGAGTAGGCACAGTGGGTATTCGCGAAGGTGCATTGATGGCATCAGCGGATGGTTTTGTCGTTCATGTGCAAGGTGTGGGAACCCATGCGGCTGTGCCTGAGGCAGGCATCGATCCGATTGTGGTTGCTGCCCATATCGTCACCGCACTGCAGTCGATTGTGAGCCGGAATGTAGGTGCTCAGGAGAGTGCTGTACTCAGCGTTACGAAAATAAACAGCGGTACAGCTTGGAACGTTATTCCGGAGGAAGCGATACTTGACGGCACAGTACGTACGTTTGATGAGAAGGTGCGCTCCCGGATTCGGGAACGTTTCAACCAGGTCGTAGCTGGTGTGGCTGCAGCCTATGGCACAACTGCGACAGTGCGCTGGATTCAGGGGCCACCTGCTGTGGTCAATGATGAATCGCTGACATTGGATGCAGAACAAGTCGTTCGTGAGCTCGGATTGAACCATGTCAGACCGCTGCCTTCGCCGGCAGGAGAGGATTTTTCCTTTTATCAAAAAGAAGTGCCGGGTCTGTTCCTCTTTCTCGGAACATCGGGGCCGCATGAGTGGCACCATCCGGGCTTTGATGTAGATGAGCAGGCGCTACCAATAGGTGCACATCTGCTGGCAGGACTGGCTGAGCAGGCTTTGAAACGTCTACAAGCTTAAAGTGGCACTGATGTCGAAAAGAAGTTTATGCGTAATATCCAGTTTAGGAAAATAGATGTAATATACTGAAATGTAATCGTATATGCATTTGTAACGGTATTTCTATTTCTGTTTATATTAATATTTGCATTGGTATATGCTTTTATATTATCTATTTATTTGCTTCAGAGCTGACGCTGGTTGTCAGCTCTATTTTGTGTATTGATGAATAGTGCTTTTTGAACAGGTATATGGAAAAAAATGTTGACGCCCCCCAATGAGTGTGCTATATTTTTCTCGTCCATTAATCGTAATTATTACTATTAATTAAAGCATAAGCAAACGGAGCACTTCATTTCGAATTCAAAGAACAGGAGCAGCCACCGCGATGAAACAAGAAATTGATTTTATCAAATGTAATCCAACGCAGAACATGACCATTCTGGTGAGGACGAATCATGCAGCTGAACATTACGGTGATATTGCTTCCAGTCTGATGTCCTATGGTCATGTTTATGCTGAACAAGTCGGATTTATTGAGCAGTCACGAAGGCAGGAAGCTGCTGCCCGTCTGGAGATGGCTGGAGGAGAATTTTGCGGTAATGCCTGTATGGCACTGGCAGCTCATATGGCATCGGAAACAGGGTTGGAGGAGCAGGCATCCATGAGTATTAAACTGGATGTTTCGGGCTCAGCAGACCTGATTGTCTGCCATGTGAAGAGGCAGGAGCATCGGTACGATTGTCGGGTGAGCATGCCTGTTCCTGAGCAGATTGAGCGACGTATGATTACGTTTGAAGCGATGGAGCTAGAGATGGTCATTGTACGATATGCCGAGTTCATTCACATCGTCATTGAAGTGCAGGACTTGGATGACGTGATGAAACAAAGAGCACAGCATCTCGCACGGCTGTTAGGAATCACCATGGGAAATAAAATGATCGGCATTTTGTTGTATGATCCCACTACGAAAGAGATGACCCCACTCATTTACGTCCCTAAGCTGGACAGTCTGATCTGGGAGAGAGGATGTGGATCGGGTACGGCTTCGGTAGGCGCTTATCTGGCCTGGCGTGGACAGAGCGAAGTCACCCAGTGGATCAAGCAGCCTGGAGGTACCATTATGGTGACCGCTCAGTGGAATGAAGAAGGTGTGAATGACATTACGATTGAGGGTACTGTCGAAATTGTTGCTTGTGGCACGGCTTTCATTGATACCTCGTTGGAACAGAGCAGAAGCATCGTAGAGGTCTGAGAGGACTTGAGATGGGATGTATGATAGCTTGACCATTACAGGTGTAGGAGGAAAGACAATGATTACGTTGATCCATTTGGAGACCAGACTACATGCCTTTGCCGAACAATTTGGCAAGCTTGCAGTCAGATATGATCAGACGCTTAAGCACAGCGAGGAACTGGAAACGGTTATCAATGAATATTCGCGGTTTGTGACTGCACCTGATCACAAGATCGCTTGGGATATGTTGAAACAGGTAGAGCTGGAGGAACTTGAACCACTGATTCACCAGTTGAGACACCAATCTGCTCAGTGTGTTGCGATTATGGAGAAATACCGGGCATTGAAGCTGCAGGATGGAGAAGTGCAGATTGCAGATTATTTTAAAAATATCGAAGAGTGCATCGATAAGGAGTTTGGTCGCTTTCAGGTGACATCTCAATCCAAAGTGCTGCTGGTGGGTTCCGGTTCATTTCCGATGACCCCTCTACTGATCGCCAAACGAACCGGAGCCGAGGTGGTTGGCATTGATATCGATGCAGAGGCCATTAGGCTTGGGCGAAACGTTGTGGAGAAGCTTGGAGCAGGTCTGAACATTCGTTTAGAGCATTTGCTGCTGGAGGATCTGGCGTATACCAGAGAGGCGACACATATTATTTTCAGCTCCACGGTGGCTAACAAGTATGACTTGCTCGATCAATTACATGCACTGACCAATGAACAAGTGGTTGTAGCCATGCGGTATGGCGATCAGTTGAAATCACTGTTTAACTATCCCATGAAAGAGACAGATCGACGCAAATGGAGGTTGGCAGACAATATCGTGCGCCCGGATGATGTGTTTGATATTGCATTATACCAGAAGGTTCTGTAATTGAATTAAAGTGAAGCGAAGTAAAATCTGGTCGATGAGTTATTCATCAAGTCACAAAGGAGGTCTATATGAGCGACATTGAACGAGTTCTGTTATGCGGTACAGGGCCTGCGTCCATACAGCTTGCGGTCGTCCTTAAAATGTATTTGGACTGTCACATTGGTTTGGCGGGCAGAGAATCGGTGCGGTCAGCATCATTCTATGCATCACTCGAAGAGAGCCAGCAGCAGATGCAGGTAACCATTCAAAATGAGAAGCATCATCCTTTGGCAGGGGAATGTAAGGTGGATCAAGTGTTTAAAGGTTACAGCACGATTGAAGGGGAGTGGGATACGATTATTTTAGCTGTCACTACCGATGCGTATATCGATGTATTACAGCAAATCCATGTTCGGTTCATCAAACAACTGAAATGCGTCATTTTGGTTTCTCCAACCTTTGGTTCCAGCCTTCTGGTGAGGCAGTATATGCTTGCGCGGGATGCAACTCCTGAAATCATCAGCTTCTCCACTTATCTGGGGGATACTCGCTGGATGCACGAAGAGCCGTCCAATGAGGTCATCACAACAGGGGTTAAAAAGAAGGTCTATATTGGCTCAACGGTTCCCTCTTCAGGCTATGTGCAACGTTTGTGTGAGTTGTTCGAGCGGTTGCATATTTCACTGGCAATCATGTCTTCTCCGCTGGAAGCCGAAACGAGAAATATTTCGCTGTATGTACATCCACCATTGTTTATGAATGATTTTTCGTTAGAGGCGATCTTCGGTGAACAGGGGGTTCAAACATATGTTTACAAGTTATATCCTGAAGGGCCCATTACACCAGCACTGATTCGTAGTATGCGGTCACAGTGGCAGGAGATCGAACAGATTACAGACCGACTCCATATTCAGGGAGTGAATCTGCTGCAGTTCATGACGGATGACAATTATCCGGTTCGATTAGAGAGTTTGTCACGTCAGGATATCGATCAATTTTGTCAATTCCAGCCCATCCATCAAGAGTTTCTATTGTACATACGGTACGCCTCGTTATTGATTGATCCGTTCTCGCAGCCGGATGCTGCTGGAACCTATTTTGACTTCTCAGCCGTACCATTCCGCCGGATATTTATGAACCGTGAGGGAGAACTCGACGTTCCCAGAATGCCGAAAGAAGATTATTACCGTATCAAAATCATTCAAGGCATCGCCAGATATGTGAATGTCGATTGTCCAACCATTGATCATTTCATTGCCATATATGAAGCGAAACTTCAGGAAGTCACACGTTTATACACAGAGCAGCGCCTGTCCAAAGCGTTTGTGATCCAGTCGTTTCAACAGGATATTGATATGATCTGCAATGGACTCACCGTGTAGTAGGATCTAGTCTCACGTCTTAAGAGATGGGGCTGCAGTGGAAGTGGCGTGATGTAATGCATGGAACAGCTTGAATCTAACTTACTTATCAGGGGGGACCGTAGTGAGAAAAAACCATACTTTATCACGGGTCGTAACACTGGTCGCTGTCATGGCGATCGTCTCGGGCTGTGCTCAGAATGACATGAAGAAAAATACCCAAGCGGCATCACAAGTCAGCGGGGTCACCAATGAAATTGTCTATGCATCTGCTAAAGATATCAATGATATGAATCCACATCTGTACACCGGGTCCATGCCTGCACAAGGTATGGTGTACGAATCCCTCGTTGAGAACACAGCTGAGGGAATCAAGCCATTGCTGGCAGAATCATGGGACATCTCGAAGGATGGCAGAACCTATACCTTTCATCTGCGAAAAGGGGTGAAGTTCCATGACGGCGAGCCTTTTAACGCCGAGGCAGTCAAGCAGAATCTAGAAGCGGTTCAGGCCAATGCGGAGAAACATGCCTGGATCAAACTTTCCACCAAGCTGAAGGATGTCAGAGTAAAGGATGAGTACACGGTGGAATTGGTTCTGTCAGATGCCTATTATCCTGCTCTGGTGGAGTTGTCCATGACCAGACCGTATGTTTTTATCTCACCGAAGGACTTCATCAATGGCGGAACCAGCGATGGAGTTAACGGTTACCACGGGACTGGACCCTATAAGCTGACGGGGCATAAGGTTGAGGAGAACGCTACATTTGAAGCCAATCCGGAATATTGGGGCGGTGAACCTGCGATCCAGAGAATCACAGCCAAAGTACTTCCGGCTGGGGAAACGACATTTCTGGCACTACAAAAGGGCGAGATTAACTTTGTATTCACCGATGATCGCGGAGCGGACAGCATAGATGTAGAAGCGATGGATCAGCTCGCTGCATCTGGCGAATATCAGGTGGTGCGAAGTGAGGCGATGAACACAGCGATGATTGTGGCGAACAGCAGCAACCAGAGCAGCCCGGTTCGCGAAAAAGCGGTGCGGGAAGCGTTATGGATGAGCATTGACCGGGAGACGATTAGCAAAGATATTTTTAATGGTACACAGACTGTGGCAGACACGTTATTTTCATCTAATGTGAACTACGCCAATGTAGATTTGAAGGTTCGAGCGTATGATCCCGAAGCAGCTAAACGTCTGTTGGATCAGGCCGGTTGGATATGGACAGAGGGGAAAACAGTCCGTACGAAGAGTGGCAAACCGTTAGCGATGAAGCTCTATTACGACAGCAACTCATCTTCTCAGAAGACGCAGGCGGAGTTCATCCAATACGCGATGAAGGAGATCGGGATAGATCTGGATCTGAAAGGGGAAGAATCCTCTTCCATTGCGAACCGGAGAGCGACCGGGGAATATGATCTGTTGTTCAACCAGACCTGGGGCCTGGCATATGACCCGCAGAGCACCATCGCCGCGTTTACATCGGATTCTGCATACAAACATACGACGAGCGGCATTGCCGGAGCAGAAGATTTGTATCGAAAAATCGATCAGGTGATGAGTTCGACGGACGAAGAAACAAGAATAGCGCTATATGCTGATATTCTGAAAATTGTACATGATGAAGCGGTGTTCATCCCGCTTACGAACGGGCGTGTCACTATTGTTGCTCCGAAAGGTCTGCAAGGGATTACCTTTAAACAGACACAGTTTGAATTGCCATTTGAAAAAATGAAATTTGAGTAGAGGGGAGAGGGCCATGGGAAGTTATGTTGCAAGACGACTGCTGCTCACGATTCCTTTGCTGGTTATTACTTCGTTGATTACGTTTCTGTTAATCAACCTCTCTCCACTCGATCCGGCTTTTGTGGTCCTTCAGGCACAAGATGTGCCGCAGATCACCGATGAACTAGTCGCTCAAACGAATGAAGCATTGGGATTCAACCAGCCCTTCCTTATTCGTTATCTGGATTGGATCACGGCTGTCGTACAGTTTGACTTCGGCTATTCTTATGTGTCGGGTGAACCGGTGTGGTCTTTGATCGGGCCGGCGTTGCTGAATACATTAAAACTCACGCTGGTATCGTCCGTCTTCATTATATTGTTATCCATATTGCTGGGTGTACTCTGTGCCTTGAAAGAAGGTAAGCTGCTGGATCAATCGGTCAGAGGTGTCTCCTTTTTCCTAACAGCGATGCCATCTTACTGGCTTGCAGCAATGCTGATCTGGTATTTTTCTGTGAAACTTGACCTGCTTCCAACAAGTGGAATGGATTCTTATCGCAGCTATATTCTACCTGTGGTGGTGATCACAGTTAGTTATACGGGCATTTATTTCAGGACAGTTCGCAGCGCGATGCTGAGCAACATGAATGAGGACTATGTGCTTTATGCCCGCGCAAGCGGCCTGAGTGAGCGGAAAGTCATACTGCACATGTTGCGTAACTCTCTGCAAGTGGCTGTATCTATCTTCTGCATGGCC
Source organism: Paenibacillus sp. JJ-100 (assembly GCF_948329825.1). Taxonomy (GTDB): domain Bacteria; phylum Bacillota; class Bacilli; order Paenibacillales; family Paenibacillaceae; genus Paenibacillus. Next base: position 139,206 of record NZ_CAOJCM010000005.1, on the reverse strand, counting down.
ATTCCTATTGTGCTGGGCAGTACCGTCGTTATTGAAAATGTATTTGCGTGGCCAGGACTTGGACGGCTAAGTGTAAAGTCTATCCTGAGCCGGGATTTCCCAATCATTCAGGCGTATGTGCTTATTTTGGCGGTGACGTTTGTACTGTTTAATATGCTTTCGGACATGATCAATGCTGCGCTGAATCCTCGTTTAAGAAAGGAATCTTGATGCGTATATTCAAAAATCTAAGCCGTGACAAGCTTGCTGTGACCTCTTTTACCATCATTGTTGTAACGATAATTTTAGGCGTATGTGCTCCTCTTTTTGCACCCCATGACCCTGGAGCAGTCAACATGAAGCTTCGCTATGCCTCACCATCCTGGCCTTATCTCCTGGGTAATGATCACCTCGGCCGATGTGTGTTATCCAGACTGATCTACGGTATCCGACCGAGTGTGTTATGGGTGCTGGCGGCACTCGGTTTCTCGGTACTGATTGGTGCGGCAGCAGGATTTGTCGCAGGGTATTTCAAAGGTAAAGTGGATGCGTGGTTGATGCGAATCTGTGATATTATGTTGTCTTTTCCCGGATATGTGATGACACTGGCGGTAGTTGGCATTTTGGGGGCGGGACTGGAAAATATTCTGATCGCCTTTGTCTGCATGAAATGGGCCTGGTTTGCGCGTGTCATTCGGTCATCCGTGATGCAATTTACGGATATGGAGTATGTGAAATTCGCCCAAGCTTCCGGTATACCGAATCTGACCATAATGATGCGGCACATCATACCGGTGACCTTTGCGGATATTGCCGTTATTTCCAGTGGTGCGATGTGTTCGATGATGCTTCAGGTGTCTGGACTGTCCTTTCTGGGACTTGGCATTCAGGCTCCTCATGCCGAGTGGGGCATGATGCTGAATGAAGCGAGGGAAGTCATGTTCTCCAGACCTGAATTGATGCTGGCTCCGGGACTTGCGATCATTGTTGTTGTATCGGCTTTTAATGTGTTGTCGGACGCTCTTCAAGTAGCTCTCGATCCGAAACTTATGACCTTTTCAGGTAAACCGGGTATGTCTCTTGAAAGAGAGGTGAGGAAGGCAGCTTATGAATATAGTCGAGGTTGAACAGCTTAAGGTATGGGATACCCGTACAGATCAAGTGCTCATTCAGGATAGTTCATTTAAGGTGAGGAAAGGGAGTTGCATGGCGATTGTCGGGGAGAGCGGTAGCGGCAAATCGGTCACGTGCAGAGCTTTGATGCGGCTCAACTCATCGCATCTTCGTCAAACGGGAATGATCCGGTTTCAAGGTGAAGACCTGAATCAGCTCTCGGAGCAGGAGATGCGGCGCAGAAGGGGCAAGCATTTGTGTATGATTTTACAGCATGGTATGAGTGCGTTCGATCCCTCTTGTGTAGTCGGTGTGCATATCCGGGAGACGTTGCAGACGCATTATAACTGGAACATTCGTGAGTTGGAGCGGAGAATGTGCCATGGGATGGAAAGTGTCAGGCTCCGCAATCCGGCAGAGATTCTTAACCGATATCCGCACCAACTGTCTGGCGGTATGCTGCAACGAATTATGATTGCGCTAGCACTTGTACTGGAACCGGATGTAATCATCGCGGATGAGCCGACCACGGCGCTGGATACCATCTCCCAATATGAAGTGCTGGAGCAATTGATTCAGCTGCGTGAACGTATCGGCTGCTCCATGATTTTTGTCTCGCATGATCTGGGCGTTGTTCAGAAGATTGCGGACGATGTGCTCGTCATGAAAGATGGACAGATTGTGGAGCAGGGAAGGATGAAGTCTGTATTGCAAGAACCGGCACATGCATATACCCGTTATCTGGTCTCGACCCGGCTGGAACTGAGCAATCATTTCAAAGCATTAATGGAGGAGGGGTCTTAGGTGCTGACGGTAAATGAGGTCGAGAAATCATATGTACAGGGTGGACTGTTCTCCAAGCAACGGCAGCAGGTGTTGAAAAAGGTGACTTTGGAATGCCGGCATGGCGAATGCCTCGGCATTATCGGGGAGAGTGGCAGCGGCAAATCGACACTAGCTCGATTGATGCTTGGGCTGGAGAGCCCGGATCGCGGTACCATCCGGCTACAGGGAAAAGATGTGAAGGATCGTCGTGCTCGCATGGGCCGGATCAGCGCCGTTTTTCAAAACTATACCTCTTCGATCAATCCATTTCTGACAGTGCAGGATGCCATCATGGAGCCGATGAAAGCACTGAAAAAGGCGGGGCAGAGACAGCATCCTCCAGCAATAGTGGATACGCTGCTTGCCCAAGTCGGACTGGACTCTTCGTACCGACACAAGTACCCGCATGAGCTGTCCGGCGGGGAAGCACAGCGAGTCTGTATCGCGAGAGCGATCTCTATAGAACCGCAGTACCTTGTATTGGACGAAGCTGTCAGTTCACTGGATGTGTCCGTTCAGATTCAGGTTTTGCAATTGCTGAGATCGCTCAAGAACCTGTACAAGATGAGTTATATCTTCATTACGCATGATATTCAGGCGGCAGCCTACATCTGCGACAGGCTTGTTTTTTTCAGAGAGGGGCAGATTGAAGAGACGGTTTCGGTTGATCAGTTAAGGAATGTGCAGTCGAGTTATGCCCAACAATTGTTGAATCATCTCATCTCCTTATAGTAAAGACGTGGTGCGTTGCATAGGTGAAACAGAGAGGAGCGTTCGGAGTCGCCAAGATCAGAGATGTTGGAGAGAGAGGGGGAACACCCATTGTGAGGGGAGCAATGTCTTGGCCTTTTCTACGTTTATACATTTTAGTGCTTCTCTATTTTAGTGCCAATGCCATACTGAACGTAATCATTCCGTTGCAAGGGGCATACCTCGGTGCAAGCAGTACGACCATTGGGTTAATTATGGGGGCGTATATGTTTACAACGATGTTTTTCAGACCTTGGGCAGGTAAAATGATTCAAACGTATGGACCGATTAAAATTCTGCGGCTTATTCTGGTCATCAATGGATTGGCATTGGTGCTATACACGTTTACAGGACTAGGCGGTTATCTGATAGCTCGCATTTTACAAGGCATATCGACGGCCTTTTTTTCCATGGCACTGCAGATTGGCATCATTGATGCACTGCCAGAGAAAGACCGCTCGCAGGGTATTTCTTATTATTCGTTGTTCAGTTATATTCCAGGCATTATTGGCCCGGTGCTTGCATTAGCCATTTGGCAGGCCGGAGGGATGCACTATTTTACCGTGGTGCTGATCGGCATTGCTGTCTGTACGGGTGTGTTCGGATATACTGCCAAGATGGAGAAAAATAAGGAGAAACCGCAGCCTGCTACTGAACCTATAGGGCAAAGTTTTAACATGTGGGACTCCTTCGGACAGCTTGTGAAAAATCCATTATTATTCCGTTGCAGTATGCTCATGCTGAGTGCATCGGTTGTATTTGGCGCAGTCACTACGTTTATTCCCCTATATGCCAGTCAGGTTCCAAGCGGTAATGCGGGAGTATATCTGATGCTGCAGGCGGGTACAGTGGTGCTGGCACGAATAGTGCTTCGCAAACGGATTCCTTCGGACGGGAAGTGGCATTCACCGTTTATGATGGCAACCATGTTGTTGCTGGCTGTTGCAGCACAGTGCGTCAGCTTTTCGGTTAGCGGAGGCATAGTTTTCTTCTATATAGGTGCTGTGCTGATGGGAATGGCTCAAGCGATCTTATATCCAACGCTTACGACCTATTTGTCTTTTGTGTTACCTCTCATGAACCGAAATGTACTGATGGGTTTATTTATTGCAACAGCCGATCTGGGGATATCACTGGGCGGCGTAGTTATGGGGCCCGTCGCAGATCTATCCTCCTATTCATTTATGTACATGATCTGTGCCATTCTAGGAGCGCTGATGATTTTATTTGCCTATGAACGGCGTAAAGTGGCTACCGAGCAGCAATGAGATGAATAAGCTTGGTTTTTCTTGGGGAGGGCTTGCAATGGGAATGGTCGTGCAAATCAGCTTCATCTAAAAGGAGATTTTTTGAAAAGGAGTAGAGATATATGAAACAAAAGCAAATTCCGGTTACCGTTCTCAGTGGTTATCTTGGATCAGGCAAAACAACAGTTCTGAATCATGTGCTGCACAATCGCCAAGGGCTGAAAGTAGCTGTTATCGTGAACGACATGAGTGAGGTTAATATCGATGCAGCTATGGTCAAAGGCGAGGGAACGCTATCCCGTACAGAAGAGAAACTGGTAGAGATGTCCAACGGCTGTATCTGCTGCACCCTTCGTGATGATCTTATTCAAGAGGTTGCTAAGCTAGTGAACGAAGGCAAGTACGATTACATTCTGATCGAGTCGACAGGAATTAGCGAACCTGTTCCGGTTGCACAGACATTTACATATGCCGATGAAGAGACAGGCATTGATCTGACACATCTGGCGAAGCTGGATTGTCTCGTCACCGTCGTTGACGCCAATCGGTTCTGGCATGATTATGCCTCGGGACAAAGTTTGCTAGATCGGAACCAGGCTACCGGAGATGAAGATACCCGTGATGTCGTAGATCTGCTCATGGATCAGATTGAAACTTGTGATGTGCTATTGCTGAATAAATGTGATCTGGTTGAGGAATCGGAGCTTCACAAGCTGGAGGGCATTATTCGCAAGTTACAACCGAGTGCGAAAATCATTCGTACCGTGAATGGACAGGTGAATCCAGCAGAGATTCTGAATACTGGACGGTTTGATTTTGATCAAGTGAGTATGTCGGCAGGGTGGATTCAGGAGCTTCAAAAAGAGACTCATACGCCAGAGACCGAAGAATATGGTATCGGATCATTTGTGTATCGCCGTAGGAGACCGTTTCATCCTTCCCGTCTGGCTGAATGGATGAGTTACTGGCCCGAAGAGATTGTACGTGCCAAAGGTCTGGTATGGCTGGCCGCTGAGGGAGATGTTGCCGCCAGCCTCAGTCAGGCGGGTCCATCCATTCAATTCGGTCCTGCCGGGCATTGGGTTGCCGCGCTACCCGAAGCAGACAAGGAAGACATTTTGCGGACAGAGCCTGATGTGCTTGCGAATTGGGATGAACAGTGGGGCGATCGCCAAACCGAACTGGTCATGATCGGCATCCATATGGAACGATCCACCATTGAAGATGAACTGGATCAATGTCTGCTCAGCGATGAAGAGATGCTGGCGGATTGGGGGCAATTGGATAACCCGTTGCCGTGGCCTGTAGATGCTGAATAGTGGGTGATAATATGGGTGAGGGGGAAGCAATTCAAGACTATGCCTCGTATAAAACCTCACCCGTCCGTGAGACATCGTAACCCTCGAACGCTCGTAATTCCTGCCTGAACTCCGCAGACTGAAGGATGTGTAGAACAGAATCAATCCAGGCCTCATTCCCCTGTTTTCTCAGCATGACCAAGTCATAGCGCTCTTGTACCAGCGGAATGAAATCGACTTGCCCAACAAGGCGGGCAGCCTTCTCAATGCCCACACCTACATCGGCTTCGCCGGAGCTGACTTTGGCAGCTACGCCCATATGACTTGTTTCTTCCGTATCATATCCGAGTACTCCCGCAGCAGAGATGCTGTGCAGCCGAAGCTGCTCGTCCAGCAGCACTCGAGCGCCAGAACCTTTTTCTCGATTCACCAGGCGCAGTTCAGGTTGGCTTAGATCGGTCCAATCATTCAACTGACGTGGATTACCACGCGGAACATATAGACCAGCAGGGCGGGACAACAGGTTAACCACAACATAGGACCAGCCTGTTAAAATCTTACGAATATACGGCAGATTATACTCCCCAGTGTCTCCATCCAGCAGGTGAGTACTTACCAGATCGGATTCCCCCCGATACATGGAGATTAGTCCATCCAGACTGCCCATGAAGGAGCGTAGTGGACGAATATCCCGTGATTTCTTCTCCATATGACGCATCAGAATATCCAGACTCACATCCTGCCCTGTAATGACCAGATGACGTACCGCCGCTTGGGATGAAGATACTCCCATATTCTGAGATGTCATTGTCTGAAGCTCTCTGTGACTGGTCCCCGTGAATGATCCTCCAGCTTGGTTCAGTTTCTGGACAAGTTCAGTCGAAGGTTGCTCTGGCGTTGCTCCTGACGATGGAAAATGCTGCACGTGTGAAGGGGACTGGAGCTGCTTCGAGCGACGCTTGTAGGCCTCCAGATCGGCAGCATCGATACGCATTTGTTTGCCTACTCGGTAGGCGACAAGGTCTCCCTTTTTGATCAGGTCATAGACGGTTAATTTGGATATCTTCAGCAGTCTAGCTATGTCTTCGGTCGTGTAGGATTGCTCCTCCGTCATTGGTGAAGAACCTCCTCTATAATTATAAAAGGCGTAACAGCCTGTACGAGTCATCCTATCGTTATCATACTAAACAAACCTTTGCAGAAGTAATTCTATATAACGAGTATTGACCACCCACATATAAGAAGGGGATTTCTTGTACTATACCATTAAATGAAGACGTGCATAAACCTGAGAACGTACAAATATAAAGCTGACATACTAGCTTAGATATTGAAAGTGATTATAGTCACCTTCCTAATTTATGTGTTCTGTGTATAATTAGTTATAATCAATTATATCTAGTTATAACTAAACATAATTTTGGGGGAGAACGGATGCACAAAAGAATTGGATATCTACTTGGGAGCGTGTTCCTGGGACTGGCGCTTGTGCTGGCAGGTTGCGGAGCCAAGGAAGATGTGAATAGACAGGATGCGGCGTCTTCTGCTACTCCTTCAGGGTCCTCTGTACCAACAGCGCCAGGTGACCATACAGCATCGTCAGGACAAGAGCCGCAGGAAAAAGTCGAGCTGACCATATCCGCTGCTGCGAGTCTGACCGATGCCATGCAAGAAATCCAGGCGAACTTTGAACAAGCTAATCCCAATATCAGCCTGAACTTTAACTTCGGGGCATCTGGTGCCTTGCAGCAGCAGATCGAGCAGGGAGCACCTGTGGACATTTTCGTATCCGCTTCAGCCAAAAATATGAAAGCATTAGTTGATGAGAATCTCATCGCATCCACAGACCAGAAGAACCTCCTGCAAAATTCACTAGTGGTTATTGTACCGGCAGATGGGACAAACATCGTGACCAGTGAGAACGATCTGACGCGTGAAGGTATCAAAACTGTAGCCATAGGCATTCCAGAGAGCGTTCCTGCGGGAACGTATGCGAAGGAAGCTCTGACCCATGCAAAGCTATGGGATCAGCTTGGGGAGAAGTTTGTGCAAGGTAAAGACGTCCGGCAGGTTCTGCAATATGTAGGAACTGGTAATGCGGATGCTGGGTTGGTGTATAAAACAGATGCAATGACTTCCAAGCAGGTAAAAATTGCGTTTGAAGTGGATAAAAACAGCTACACACCGGCGAATTATCCGCTGGGCATCATCGATGGTACGAAACATCGCACAGAAGCCGAACAGTTCTATGCTTACCTGCAGACATCAGAAGTGCTGGACATCTTTGCAAAATACGGCTTCTCCGTACCCGAATGAACATACCTGCGATAGACTGGTCCGTATTCTGGCCCCCTGTGCGTTTGTCCCTTCAAGTAGCGCTGTTATCCAGTGTAGTAGCCGTTATCATGGGAGTAGCCGTCGCCTGGAAAATGTCACGTACAGCATTTCGCGGGAAAGTTGTGCTAGAGACCATTCTCATGCTTCCACTTGTACTGCCTCCAACGGTGGTAGGATTCCTACTTCTTGTTATTCTGGGTCGCAGAAGTCTGGTCGGACGTTGGATAGAGACGATCTTCTCATCCCCTGTCATTTTTTCATGGTGGGCAGCGGTCATTGCTTCTGTAGTGGTCGCTTTTCCATTGGTGTATCAGACTATGAAATCCGGTTTTAACGGAGTGGACCGTGATCTGGAGGATGCGGGACGCTCGATCGGAGCTAATGAGTGGCAGGTGTTCCGTTACATTACGCTACCGCTTGCGGGCCGGGCATTGATTACGGCATTCATCCTGGGCTTCGCCCGTGCACTTGGAGAATTCGGTGCAACTTTGATGATTGCAGGCAACATTCCGGGCAAAACACAGACCGTGCCAACAGCTATTTATGTTGCGGTAGATTCGGGGAATCAGCCCATGGCTTGGGCTTGGACAATCTCGATTGTTGTCATCTCCTTTCTAATGTTACTGATGACGAGACAGCAGGCACGACAATAGATCATCATTTTAAGATACGCAACAGACCTGACATATGTCCTAAAAAGGGATGAAAATGATCTTACTGGAAAAGTAAAGCCCTTTTCGGCGAAAAAAAACAAATTTTTTTCCAAATTTCTATCATTCGGCACTCGCTTTCAGGGGGCTTGTTCTGTAAAATAGGAGGTAACTGATTCCAGCCAAGCATTGAAATAAGGAGAGACGACGATGAAGACTAAACCTGATTGCGACGTATCGTTGCAAATCGATGATTATCTGGATCTTTTGCATTTTGCCATCCAAATTCAAGATCACGAATGGCGCCAGTCCCTTATCCAGCAACTCAAAATATTTCAAGCGGCAACGGAGCAGCAACATACTCCTGAAGAAGAATTATGGATGAGATTCGATTACATCAACAGTAAATTGACAGGTCTATGTCATCAGATTCACGCCGCTCATTCTGTGGATGAACGAAAAAAGTTTGAAGAACGTGTTGGCATTTTGCAATTACAGCGAGTGGAAGTGGCACGTAAAATTAAATGGGCCAGCCGCCGATAAAAGAATAGGTTAACAATGTGCATCGATGAACGTACAAAGCCACTCTCCGTATAATAGGGAGGTGGCTTTTTTACTTGTAATTAAGGTGCTACATAATTAATGATATACAGGAGTGAACTAATTTCACGATATAGGCGCAAGCTGGAGTAACTGACACTCCCGGCCCGGCATATGCTGTAGCAGGCAAATGCTGATAGGCCGGGTTTTTCTATAGGTGAAGCAGGCCTTGACCGAAAGGAGGAGCAACATGCAGAGCAAAATCGATGAAATTATTACGCATATTGCGCATTCTCACCAGCAGATTGCACGGGTGTTGGATGCCAAACGTCAGGTCGCTGTACGTATGTCGGAGATCATCCAACACTTGCCCGATATGGAGCCGGAGCTAGATGGGATTGAAGGTCTGCTGGATAGCTCAGGACAGATTAACAAAAGCATTATCTCCTACCTGGGAGGGCTTGCTGACCTGGAAGAAGCTGTAGCCGAGACACTGACCCAGGTTATGCGAGAGATAGCAGTACAAGATGAAGAATAAGCCCGGAAGGCGGGTGATGAAACATGAGCCGAGAACAAAGTCTCATTCTGATGCTGGATGCGGCAGCCAAGATGCAGTGGAACATTGCGCTGATTTTGGAAGCCAAGGCGATTGAGGCAGAGAAGGTAAGAAACTGGACGCTGAATCATCTGAACGGGGATAGCTTTTTGACCCATGGCGACCAGGTAAGCGAGCCACTTAAAATGCATGAGCAGTTGGTGGAACTGCTGGAAGGATTAACCCGGATGGAAACGGGATTATGCAACAATCTTAAGGCCGTGATGGTCCAGAGTGACAGCGAAGATGGTGGCGGGATGGACGGAGGCATGTTTGGCGGCATGGATCTTGGGGATCTAGGAAAATGAGTCTGCTACAGCGTGAGCAGGAGGTTAAACTGGCACTCATTGAATCTATTGCACACAGCCAGCAAGCGCTCGCTCGCATTCTGGACAGTGTAGCCAGTGTATCGTCTCATTCAGAAGTATCTGCCCGCAACCTTGCGGAGAACATCCGCCTGCTTAGTCGTTATCAGGAAGAGATGACTCGGATGGTCACGGGGATCAGGCTGTCCCGAATCCGTCATGGAGAGCCAGGTCTGCCATGGCTCAAAGACCCTGGATGTACTATTCGTGCCGCTGGGAACCTACAGGAGGAATGCTGATATGTTAAAAAAGAAAACTAGGCTGAAATCAAAGCGGGCTTTAGTGGCCCGTGGTGCCCGCCTGCGCAAAATCCGTAAACTGCGCGCATTGAAAACGAAGCGTATCGTTCACAGACGTACCAGCAAAGGACGCAGTGCGTGGCTGAAAAAAAAGAAACGTACGGTGCGGAAGCATCGGAATGTGCAATCGACTCCACATGTCGTCCCGGTTACGCCTACCGATCCAAACCCCGACGGCGCGTACAGTCAGGGATACAACGAGGCGTACAACGAAGGGTTCAACGCGGGTTTCGCCAAGGGTTTCGAGGACGGACACCAATTGGCATACAAAGCGCAATAGGAGATGACATCGCAAAAGACATTGCCGCTCCAATGAAAGACAATTTGAATGTGCCCGCTCCTGAGCTTCAGGATGCCAGTGAAACTGATCATTAAGGGATAAAAGGAATATCATCCTTCATTGCAGCGGATGCATTGCAGATGAAACAGGCGCGTTATGATATCTGTACAACGAAATCTAAAACATGTTATTGCTTTATCGCCCGGAGGGACTGATCCCTTCGGGTTATTTGCATAACCGCAGCAGCGGACATGCCCGTGCAGGCGGATATGAAGGGCAGACGCCAATTTTGAGCCTGGCAGGACACCCGTCCATGATGCATCTGACCCCGGGGCATATCCTTTAGAGGGAAGACCAATCTCGTGGAGAGTCTGGAATGGATCTCCTTGAAGGAAGACAGGGTGAAGAATGTGGCAAAACGAAGACACCGCCCGCTGACGGAAGCGGAGGCGGCCTACCGCAGCGGATACGCAGAAGGCCGCAGGTTTGGCGGCTGTCAAGCCATCATGGAGCGGGTGCAGACGTTTGAACCAACCCGGCGGGATATGAAGGTGCTGTATATTCCGCAGGGATTCGATGCCATCGATGAAGGTGTCATTTTAGCTCTGCAGCAGACTGTTCGGGAATGCGTTGTTGGATCGCCAGTCGCAATGCTGCAGGAAGCCGATCAGCATCGGCCTGATGTCGTGCTCGTTATGAACGGTCTGCATGTGTTCCCTGAGAATCATCTGGAGCAGGTGAGGGGGATACGTGAACTGGGAATTCGGACAGCAATATGGTTTGTCGATGACCCCTATTTCACCGAGGATACGGCAATCATCTGCCAGCATTACGACATCGTGTTTACCCATGAAGAAGCAGCCGTACCTTTTTACAAAAACCAAGGCGCACAGCATGTCATCTACATGCCACTCGCGGTCAATCCGGGCATGTTCCAGCCACGCCCTACAGAGCCAGCGTATCAGTACGATATTTGTTTTATCGGCACAGGATTCTGGAACCGGATCGACTTGTTTAATCAGCTAGCTCCGTACCTCGCTGACAAAAAGGTCTTCATTGCCGGAAGTCAGTGGAACAGGCTGGCACGGCTGGATGTTCTGGGGAGGTTCATCCACGAAGGCTGGATTGATCCGGGTGCAACAGTCAATTATTACAACGGTGCCAAAATCGTCATTAACATTCACCGGACTTGCGAGAACGGTGAGGATAATCGTAACACCCATCAGCTGCAAGGGCGTTCAATCAATCCGCGTACCTATGAGATCGGCGCTTGCGGCACGATGCAGATTACAGATACTCGTGGAGATCTGCCTCGCTATTATCAGCCTGGATATGACATCGAGACCTTCACTACAGCTGCAGAACTGCAACACAAAATTCACTATTATTTGCATCATGAAGAGGAGCGCCAGGTCATGGCTTGGCGAGGCCTGCTTACTACGATGAATCGTCACACGTTTAACCGCCGCATGACCGAGTTGTTAGGACATCTGTAGTTACCCTTCTGCGGAAGGGCAGCATCAGGAAGCATGTTATCCCAAATAAAAAGGAGTGGCGGTATGTCTCTCAAACACCGTAAAACGAGAAAGGTTCATCAGGAACCTGTACTCAGCCTAGCAGATCAGGCTCGCAGAAACGGACAGCAGGCTGGATTTGATGCAGGCAAAGAAGAAGGGTATCTGCGCGGCCGTGCCAACTATATTGTGAATTGTGCACAGGAACCGCTGCCGTTCCGGCAGCTTCACGTACTCTATGTATCTTCGGGGAAAGGCTTCCCATACTCTCCGCTGGACGAAGCGATCATGGCTACATTACAGGGAATGGTTGCTCAGGTGACATTATCTGACCCGCGTCAACCGGTGTCCCAGATTGCACTGGACACACGTCCTGATTTGGTGTTGGTACTGGACGGCATGGATATCCCTCTCGAGCATATTGAAGCCATCCGTCAAGCCGGAATTCAGACGGCGATCTGGCTTACGGACGATCCGTACTATACCGACATGACGCTGGAGATCGTGAAGCACTATGATCATGTATTCACGTTAGAAATAAACTGTGTAGAACTGTATCGCCAGCATGGATGTTCGTCCGTGCATTATATGCCTTTTGCCGCCTTTACCAATCACTACTTCCCGATCACAACCCCTTCCCCGCTCAAACGGGATGTCAGCTTTATCGGCTCCGCATACTGGAATCGTGTATATTTCTTCAACCCGATCATGCCGCAACTGATGTCACATAATACCGTCTTTAACGGGATCTGGTGGGATCGCCTGCCTGATTATACAGCCTATGGGGAGAAGATTGAACTGGGCCGATGGATGGATCCACAAGAGACCAATGAGGTATACAACGGCACCAAAATCGTGATCAATCTGCATCGCTCCCATGAGGATGATTCAGTGAACAATAATCAGATCAAAATTCCACCTGCCTCACCCAACCCGAGAACGTTTGAAATTGCCGCCAGTACCACACTGCAATTAACCGATGCACGTGATGATCTGGCACGCTTTTACAAACCAGGTGTAGAAATTGAGACGTATTCTTCTCCGCAGGAGATGCTGGATAAGGTGGAATATTACCTTATCCATGAGAAGGAGCGGCGTGAGATCGCATTACGGGGACTAGAACGGACACTCAAAGATCATACGTATGGCAGAAGAATCAATGAACTGTTAAGTATTATATTCCCTTAATCTCGGCCAGGAGGAGGTGTGCACAGTACCCTGTATTGGCTTCTCTGCAGCTTACAGGGTCCGTGTGCGACCATGGCAATGAAACCAAAGTTAATGTTATTTTCCCATGTGTGCAATACCCGTAGTATCACGGGAGCGGAGAAGCTGCTACTTCATTTTATGAGAGAGATAGGTACGATCTATGAATGTGTGCTCGTTGCGCCGCAAGAAGGCAAACTTACCGGACTCGCACGAAGGTTCGGCATTCAGGTTCACGTATGTCATCTGCCGATGCTTCACGGTGTCTACGCACCGTATGCGGGGATAGCACAAGATGCGGAACATCTGCGACAAACACCGGCCTTTCAGGATGCGCTCTGGCTGATTCGAAGTCATGAGCCAGACATGATTTTAACCAATACCTGTGTAAACGTGATGCCTGCAGTAGCAGCCAAATCTCTGGGGATTCCCGTCATCTGGAAAATTACCGAGATTATTCAGACGAATGAACACACTGCCGAAGCGATCCAGATGATTGGTCGTTATGCAGACTGGATTATTGGAATCTCCGAGACGGCAGCAGCACCGTTCAAGCAAGCAGGGATGGGTGACAGGGTGACGATCATTCCCCCAACGTGGGAGCCGGCACTACCTGCTCCGGATCGGTGGACTCATCTGCGTGAACGAAAACGCAAAGAGCTACATTTCAAGTCATCGCATACCTGTATCGGTTATATTTCTTCCTTTATATATGACGCTAAAGGTTTAAGACCCTTTGTAGATATGGCACTGAAACTATGCGAGACCCATTCACGCTGCCGATTCTGGATCATTGGTGCGCCGTCGGATAAAAAGTATTACGACGAATGTGTATCCCGCGTGAAACGATCCGGGTATGCAAGGCGATTCGTCTTTACCACGTTTGAGGAAAACGTATCATTGGCCTACAGTGCGATGGATATCGTGGTCATCCCAAGTATGGTCAAGGAAGGATTTGGTATGACTGCGCTGGAGGGACTGTATTTTGCCAAGCCAGTCATTGCTTTCGACCAAGGTGGCCTTAGTGAACTAATGGAATCTGTAGGGAGCGGTGCATTCTTGGCCCCGCCAGGAGATAGTGATGCCCTCGTTGCCCTAGCGGTGACACTCCTGAATGATCCCGAGATGGCTTCCGATACGGGATGGCGCAACCGGACAGAAGCGGAAAAGCTGTATGGAATCGAAACCTACCGGGTGAAATTGCATACGATGGTCACACAGTGGTTGCTCCGCTATCCCGGATGGTTTACGTATATCCAGCCACCCAATGGTCCTGTATTGACATGGGGAGAAGGTGGACTGCGTACGGTGCTGGTTTCCGAGCCTGCTCTTATACGGACTCTGCTGTTTCCAGAGAGCATTGTGCAGCTTCTTCCACGCTCCCCGCTGCCTCCATTATCCGTATCGCAGCATGGTGAAGGGGGCGGAGAACCCAGAGAAGCAGAAGCAGCTAAACCGATTCAACCGGCAACCGGGTTGAGTAAACGGCGCCGCAAAAGAGGTGTTCTAACTTCTCCACGCAAGCTCAGAGAACTGAAACGGGTTGTACGAACCGGCAAGAAGAGGGATAAGACACACAAGATTCGCAAGACCCGCAAGACACGTAAAATGAAAAGTCGACACACCACTCTTACAAGAAGGTCTACTCGCACACGTTCTTCAGGAAGCAAGAGACGTATCCGGGCAGTACGCAAAGGTACCCGTACACGATAAAAGAGAAGACCTCCATTACACGATAAAAGACAGGTTTCCAATCAAATAGAAAGCAGGGATGAGGATGAAGATCATGACGGTGCTGGGCACGAGACCTGAGATTATTCGGCTCAGCCTGATCATTTCCAAGCTGGACCAGTACGCGTCCAAACATATTCTGGTACACACGGGACAGAACTTCACAGAAAGTCTCAGCGGTCTTTTTTTCAAGGAAATGGGTCTGCGTGCTCCCGATTACGTTCTCCAGGATGAAGCCGCCTCTCTGGGGCGGCAGCTGTCCTCCATGTTTACGCAGATGGAAGATTTGATCCAGCAGGAGAAGCCAGACAAACTGCTTCTGTTGGGAGACACCAATAGCGCCTTATGTGCGGTACTTGCTGAACGCATGGGGATTCCAGTAATCCATATGGAGGCTGGCAATCGCTGCTTCGATCTGGATGTACCGGAAGAGAAGAACCGCCGCGTGATTGACGCCATCTCGACGATCAATATGCCATACACCGAACAGAGCAAGAAACATCTGGTCTCTGAAGGAGTGCCTAGCCGCCGAATTGTGCTTACAGGCAATCCGATTTACGAGGTGATGCAGCACTACAGTGGTCAGGTGAATGCCAGCAAAATTTTAAAAAAGCTTAAGTTAAAGCCAGGACAATACTTTCTGGTTACTGCTCATCGGGCTGAAAATGTGGATCACCCACCTCATTTACTGGAGATCATGAAGGGGTTGAATCAAGTCGCGGAAGAGCATGGACTTCGTGTCATATGCAGCATTCATCCTCGCACAGCGATCCGGATTGCAGAGCATCTGCAGCTCGAGATGCATCCACTCGTGGAATTTCACGAGCCGTTTGGATTTTTCGACTTTGTCATGTTGGAACGGCATGCACGGTGTGCGCTGACAGATAGTGGAACGGTCCAGGAAGAGTGCTGCATTATGGGGGTGCCCACTGTGACGATGCGCCGTACAACAGAACGACCGGAGACGGTGGACTGCGGCAGTAATGTGGTCTCTGGCCTGGATGCAGCACGGATTGCAGACTGTGTGAATGTGATGACAAAACTGCCGAATGATTGGGACTGTCCACAAGGTTACAAGGCAACAGATGTGTCCAGTAAAGTGGTTAAATTTCTGCTTGGAGGGAAAATGCATGTTTGAAAATAAGCGTATACTCGTGACTGGTGGTACGGGATCATGGGGGTATGAGCTTGTCGCTCAACTGCTTCCCCAGCAGCCAAAAGAAATTATTGTGTACTCTCGCAACGAGTCCAGCCAGGTAGCGATGAGCCGTGATTTTGAAGATCCGCGCCTTCATTTCCGTATTGGAGATATTCGTGATAAGGATGCTCTGACAGCAGCTTGCCAGCATGTGGATTATATTTTTCATCTGGCTGCACTCAAGCATGTTCCGGTATGTGAAGATCAGCCGTATGAAGCACTCAAAACAAATGTGATCGGAACACAGAATGTCATTGAAGCGGCGATTGAAAATAAAGTTAAAAAAGTAATTTATATTTCGACCGACAAAGCGGCCAATCCCTCGAACTTCTATGGAATGACCAAGGCCATTGGCGAGAAGTTGATTGTTTATGCCAATCTGCTGCACAGTGATACCAAGTTTGTCACAGTACGGGGCGGTAATGTACTCGGTACCAATGGCAGTGTTGTGCATCTGTTCAAGAATCAGATTCGCCAAAAAGGCCAAGTGTCCATTACAGATATGGGTATGACTCGGTTCTTCCTCACACTCAAAGATGCCATTACACTGTTGTTCAAAGCGTCAGTAGAAAGTGTGGGCGGCGAGATCTTTGTTATGACGATGCCCACGTGCAAAATTGTGGATCTTGCTGAGGTATTGATTGAGGATTCCGGTGTAGAAAACGTAGCGATTGTCGAGCGTGGCATCCGTCCAGGCGAGAAAATTCATGAAATTTTAATGAGTGAATTCGAAAGTATGACTACCGTTGTCTACGACGAACAATATCTCGTCATCTTGCCTACACTCGGCATCCCGGGGTTGCGTGAACATTACACCAACTGCCCACCCGTTCCGTACAGCAGTTTTAGTTCCGAACATCAACTTATGACGAAAGACGAGATTCGGGCAATTCTCAGACGCGGAGGGTTTCTGTCATGAAGCTGCTAATTCTTGGGGGGAACGGAATGGCCGGCCATATGATGGTCGACTATTTCCGCCGTCAAGGTGTGCACAGCGTCTTCTACACCACCCGGGACGTGACAGATCCGAATGGGTTGATCCTGGATGTGAATGATAGCTTCATGGTAGACAGACTTGTAGAAGCCGTGCACCCCGACGTCATCATTAATGGGGTTGGTGTGCTGAACAGTTTCGCTGATGAAGATAAAATTGCTGCCTATCATATCAACGGTTTTCTGCCGCATCGTTTGCGGCGGGTAGCCGATTCTATCGGTGCTCGTCTGATTCACATCAGTACAGACTGCGTATTCAGCGGGGATCGTGGGGCATATCGGGAAGATGATGTGACGGATGGTACATCCTCGTATGCGATCACAAAAGCACTTGGTGAAGTGAAAGATGAGGGACATCTGACGATACGGACATCCATTATTGGACCTGAAATAAGGCAGGGCGGCATCGGGCTGATGCAGTGGTTCATGTCCAGCACAGGCGAGGTTGGCGGGTACACCCGGGTTTTCTGGAATGGCGTGACGACACTGGAGCTTGCAAAATGGGTCGATCATTATCTGGATTCGCCAGTCAGCGGACTGATCCATCTCGCCCATCCTGAGCCAGTTAGCAAACATGATCTGCTTGTGCTTTTTCAACAGGTCTGGAACAAGCAGGATGTGAAGATTGTACCGGATGGTCGCATGGTCCAGGATCGTACGCTGGTATCGACTCGTGTGGATGTGAAGACAGACCTGCCGGACTATTCAACTATGCTGAAGGAGCTGGCATTATGGATGGAGCAGAACTGACAGGCAAAAAAGTACTGATTACAGGTGCTTCCGGTTTTACCGGACGGCATGCTGTCACTTATTTTCAAGGCGCCGGGGCGGACGTTGCAGCCGTTGTCCGGCGACCGGATGTATATTCTTTTGGTGAAAACGTGGGCGTATATACCTGTGATCTCAATAATAAAGATCAAGTGCGTGAACTGATTATAGGGATTGAGCCTGACTACGTATTGCATCTTGCTGGCAAAAATTCGGTGCCGGATTCCTGGGCCGATCCACTGCTTGTACTCGAAACTAACGTCATGGCAGTGCTGTACCTGCTCGATGCACTCCGCAGTTGTCCGGAGGCAAGGACGTTGATCGTAGGGTCTAGGCTCAAGTATACGCCGGAGCCTGGACGTATTCCTCAGCCGCCGCATCCGTACAGCTTAAGCAAAGCGCTGGAAGAGATGGTATCCCTGTCTTGGATGTCCTTGTTCGGTCAACAGATCATGTTGGCCGAACCGGGGAATCTGATCGGAGCCGGTCCGTCTACAGGTATCTGCTCTCTGCTCGCTCGCCATGTAGCTGCCTGTGAGCAGGCGACCACAACCGAAGCGTTCCGCCTGTCTGGGCGGGATAACACCCGGGATTTTCTGGATGTCCGCGATGCCGTTCGAGCGTACGCAGTACTGTTGCTGCATGGTACTCGTGGTACAGTGTATCCAGTGGTATCCGGGGTGGAGCGGAGTCTTGGCGAGATCGCCGATCTGTTGCTATCCATGACCCAGGCAGAGGTGCCGATCCGCTGGGATGGTGCTTCATCCGGCCCGGACGGAGCAGGCAAGCAAGAGGAATTATCGGAGCTGCGCAGACTGGGCTGGCAACCGCAAATACCATTTGAGACGTCGCTTCGAGATATTTTGAGTGATGTTCGTGCTCAGCAAGGGAGGACGAGAGGATGAATCCCCGCGTATCCGTTGTAATTCCGTTCTACAATTGCCCTTACGTACCGATGGCGATTCAGAGTGCGTTGAATCAGACATATCCTGAAGTAGAGATTATTGTGGTTAACGATGGCTCCTCAAGACATGCGGAATTGCTTCAGCCATATCTGCCACATATCCATGTCCTTGGCAAAAGTAATGGAGGCACAGCCTCTGCATTGAACCATGGCATTCGTCATGCTTCGGGTGAGTATGTGGTCTGGCTAAGCTCGGATGATTTTTTTTATCCTGATAAAATTCGTTACCAGCTTGAGTTCATGCAACGGGAAAATGTGCTCATATCCCATACGAATTTTCATTATATCAATGAACATTCGGCGGTGACGAGACTGCATGGCGGTCCTGAGCCGATGTCTGAACTGGATTGTCTGCGTCGTTTTAATGGTGGTAATCCCGTCAACGGATGTACAGTGATGGTTCGCAAAGAGCTGTTTAGCGGTGTGGGGCTTTTTGACGAACTGCTGCCTTATACGCACGATCTCGATCTTTGGCTGCGAATCCTGCTCAATGGCTACCGCTTCCCATATCTTAATGAGCCGCTGACAGCGTATCGCTGGCACGGAGGGATGGGCTCGGTACGTCATGCTGACGTAATCGGAAGAGAAGCGGCTATGGTCTGGGCCAGGTATCGCGAACCGTTGTTGCAGCGTATTGCTGCACTTGGCGGGTAGCGAAGAGGCCGTTATGAAGCCGCGTCTGCGGGCGGATTAACGGCCTCTTTGGCGCAGCCTTTTTGCGAGGAAGTGGAAAATGTACGTTCATCCTGATGCGAAAGCCCGATACCGATGTTGCTCACCTTCATATACTGGAGGAGACGCATAGTTTGCAGAGATTTGAGGAGGAAGGGGATGCCCGGATGGAGCCGAAGGTATCAATCGTGATTCCTTTTTATAATTGTCCATACATTGAGCAGGCCGTTCACAGTGCCCTTCACCAGACGTATCCTCATATTGAGGTGATCGTGGTAGATGATGGTTCAACCCGGCATGTGGAGCGGCTGCAGCCCTTTATGGATCAGATCCATTACATTCGCAAAGAGAACGGCGGTACAGCAACTGCGCTTAACGAAGGCATCAAACATGCGACAGGGGACTATTTTGTCTGGCTCAGCTCGGATGATGTAATGCTGCTGAACCGGGTAGAAAAACAGTTGAAGTTCATGCTTGATGTCAAGGCTTCGTTCTGTCATGGTGCATATCATTATATCAATGAACATGGCGAATGGCTGGATACGGTGCAGCCAGAGGTAGGGAGTCGTCTGGAGATGCTACAGGTATTGATGGAAGGCTGTCCGATTAATGGTTGTACCGTGATGGTAGAGATGGAGGCATTCGAGCGCTTCGGGGTGTTCGACACGGAATTTCGGTATACGCATGATTATGAGATGTGGCTAAGACTGTTCCCGCTATATGAGCTATTTTACTTCAATGAACCGCTAATGTGTTACCGGCTGCACGAGTCGATGGGAACGAAGCGCCATTTCAAAGAACTGGTCGCGGAGATGGAACGTGTCCAGGAAAAACATCGGCCGATCCTGCTCAACTTGCTGCACGTTGGCGGGTATTGGAAATAATAGGTGGTGAACAGCAGGAGCGGATACCTAAGGAGCAGATTTACATGCTGTAGGGTGCACGCTCTTTCTTTTTTCAGAGATAAGCAAGATAGAACGTGATGAGATTAGTAGGGGAAAAAAGCATTGAGTATGCAGGAGGAAGGAATTTCCTGTATAATGGGTGACGACTTGTACATAGAAGGGACTGAACTATGCGCAGATATCAATATTGGATAACCAGACTATTATAAATCATATTAATGGAGGTTAACGTATTGATTACCGAATTACACACGAACAGATTGCATCTACGACAAATGAAGGAATCCGACTCGGCTGAATTATTTCAAGTATGGTCTGACCCAGAGGTGGCCACATATATGAATATTTCTCCTTTCTCGGATGAGAAGCAAGCGATAGAGATGATTCAGGTGCTCGCTAATCTCGCTGAGGATAACCAGGCTATTCGATTTTCGATCATTGAAAAAGAGTCAGGGACAATCATGGGCTCTTGTGGTTATAACTACCTTGATTATGAACACGCAAGAGCGGAGATTGGCTATGATTTAGCCAAAGCTTATTGGGGCAAAGGATATGCAGCGGAAGCGGTATCTGCTCTTTTAGATCACGGCTTCACTTCATTGAAATTGAACCGGATTGAAGCAAAGGTTGACCCTCGCAACGTGAATTCTATCAAATTGCTGGAAAAACTTGAATTTACGCGAGAAGGTATGCTGAGAGGTTATGAAAGATCAGGAACTGGGGAAGGGGCAGGAGTAGAAAACATATTCAATGATCTGTATATGTATTCGAAGCTGTCTACCGATTAGGAGAGCAGGATAGAGCTCAAGTTATGAAATGAATATGAAAAAGAAGCTGCAGATTACATCTGTGGCTTCTTTTTATAATGTCGGTACAATATCCGAGGATGGCTAACGTTTGCACCGTGAACGTTTAGTCTTTTTCATTCATAATAACCATCGACACCGGATCGGGAATTGCATATCCTTGCGGAAGCTTTTGCATGAGTGCATTCATCGTCTCATAATCCACCTCAATATGAGGTGTGGAGACAGGAACGGAAAACCAACAGTTATACAGGTCGCTTGGAACAAGCAGTGTCATGTGGATCGACCTCCTCTATAGATGGCTTCTTGATATACATGAAACGTACGCAGTCCCATTTCTTCCAGGGAACGATGTTGTTCAGCCCAGGATTTGGCTGCGGCTCCCACCTTTTTGCGAGTTACATCATCTTCGAGCAAGGCGTACAATAGCTCACTGAGCGAATCGACATCCTGAGGAGGTACGACCCAACCAGTACGCCCGGGTTCAACCATTTCTGGCATGCCTGCTGTACCACTTACGATAACGGGTACACCTGCAAGCTGTGCTTCGGTAACTGAAAAAGGTTGTGTGTCTTGAAGGCTGGGCTGCACATAAATATCCGCATGTGTGAGGAAGGAAGGGATGTTGTCCAGCTTGCCCCAAAAAACAATATCGGATGATATGCCAGCTTCAGTAGCCTGACCACGTAACTCATCCAGAAGATTACCTTCTCCGGCAATCCAGCAGATCCAGTCTGAACGTCTTCTCTTCAGAATAGCAAGAGCTTGAATCAGCACATGCACGCCTTTGATATATTCCAGTCTACCGGTAAAAGCAATGACTTTCTTACCTCTAGGTGCACGATGGGGAAACTTGGCTGTTGCAGCTTTGCGATAATTTGGCAAATCCACAGCATAAGGAATTTGCCTGAATTTCGACTCAGGCACCGAGAGTTCGGTCAGTGTGCTTTTAATCCAATGACTGGAGACCAGAATCAGTTCAGACTGCGCTGCACTTCGCTGTTCGAGCGAGAGGAAATAACGTCCGCGTTTAGATTGCAGATAGCTCGCCAGGGTCATCTGGGGGTTAGAATTTTGCGCATCATAGAACGCTTCGCGGGCTAGGGCTCCATGGTAACTCGTAACAAGCGGTATGTTTCGCTTCAAAATCCGCTTCATGGCTACCGCTGCAACAGGGTCTTGTGCATGGATAACATCATAGTGTTCCACACCTAGATAGGCTGCAGCCATCTCAAAAGCGTATCGGTTTAACTCGTAATAGGCCAGCAGAGGATCAGCTGTAAATTGCGGAAGATCGGTTGGATTGAGCTTGGCTTGCAGCATAGGCCACACCAGGTTTTTCGAGAAGGAACGGTTAAGATTACGGACATATACTTCATTTCTTGCGCCATTGGTGCCCATGATGTCCACTTCTACCCCAAGGACAGCGAGTCGGTCAGCGAGCTGTCTGATATATGTCCAGATACCGCCCATATGCGTAAGTTCCCAATACGTAACGAGTAGAACTCTCATAACGACCTCCTTGTTACGGCCTGCACAGGCCGAACTCTATCCTGTTATTTTATGAATGAAGCAGGTAGTGGGGCCGGGCATTGGTTGCAAAATTTTAAGTTGGGTGACTAACCATGCCATTGCATAAGAAGAAACATATCCTGTCTACAAGGAGAGTTGCAAATAATTCAGACTCCGTAGAAGGGGTGCGAGATGGCGGCATATATCATCCAGATGCATGAAAATGTGCTTCAGACGTGTATTCCTGTGAAATATATGGATGTGGAGATTGCTTATGTAGGGGACGGAGCAGGAACAGATGTGTATGTTGGTTTAGTGGGCACTCATGGAGAACTGTACCGCTACTTGTTTCATGTAGGATTAGGCGTAGAGTCAGCAGACAATCCTCATATGATTCCGAATATGGCTGTATCGAGTGAAATTAATGAATTGAAAATCATCAGCAACAGCTCGGAGCCATATCATCTGGTGATTCGAATCTATTGCCGCAGCGGGGAAGGACAGCTCATAGGCGTGTTGTCAGAGCATCAAATGATAAAACTTGCGAATTAAAATGGGAGCAACGATAAAGATCAAGCGATAAGCTTGGTCTTTTTTTGTCATTGTATATCTAAAATAATCCCTTTAAAAATAGCTTGACAGCAAAGGTATTTTCATTAAAATTAAACCAGTATAAAACGTATGTTTGAAACAATTGTTTAAAACGGTGGTTTGAAGAAAAAAACATTATAGGCGGTCGTCTACAGGCCGGTTCATCCGAAGCCAACGTAGCGCCCTGCATTGGATCTGCTGGGCATGATTCTTGCTCCCATCGCTTTCTCCATGTTAGCTTTCGGTGTAAGTGAAGGAGGCACAAGTTGGACATCATCGACGACACTTACAGGTGTTATTGTCGGCGGAGTAGCGCTCATCCTGTTCATTATCGTAGAGCTTCGTCACCAAAATCCGTTGCTTGAGCTTCGGGTATTTACCTCTTCCGATTTTTCCAGAGGGATTGTTCTTGCCTGGGTATCCCAGGTAGCTTTGTTCGGTGCCATGATTCTGATCCCGCTCTATTTGCAGCAGATCAAAGGGTATACGGCATTGGAGACAGGACTGATCCTTCTTCCTCAAGCGCTGGCTTCGGGGGTTTCCATGCCGCTGGGTGGTCGACTGTTTGACAAGATTGGAGCAAGACCACTGGCGTTTGTGGGACTGGGTATCATATCAGGAGCCTTGTTTATTTTGTCTTCTATTACGGCAACGACAGGGCTTGGCCTTATTATTACAGCCTTGATTATGATGGGTTTTGGTATGGGGTTGTCCATGATGCCGCTAAATACACATGTACTGAACGCAGCACCGCGTAAACTGGTTGCGCGTGTGACCCCACTGACAGCTGCTGCGCAGCAGGTGGTTGTTTCCTTTGCCGTTGCGGGTCTTACCGGGTTCCTAACCTCTCGTGTGACTAGTAACACCACGGGCACCGGAAAGATGGATATCGTGCATGGGATGGTTAGTGGGTTCAATGATACGTTTTTCCTTGCTGCCTGTATTGCCCTGCTTGGCTGCCTGTTAAGTCTGATTTTGCGTAAACCAAAGCGCATGGCTGAACCGGAATTGCAGACTGGGGAGCAGCCAGACCCAGCGATGATGATGGGGCATTAAAAGAAATTCGATCCAAGGCAGTTCAGGAGCGCTTACGCTCTGGACTGCCTTTTTGAATGTCCTCTTTTCGATGTCACTTATACCGGCTCAGTGGAAAATCCTCAAGGCCGTCATCATTTCGCGGAAAGAGGTAGCGTATCGATCTGGTGAGAAGGACAGGTTCATATGCTGTCTTCCTTGAATCCGAATATATTCGCGTAGTTTCTTGTTGTTCATGAGGTCCATGGCCTCGTGGACTGCAGTTTTTACATTACCAATCGGATAAAATTTACCGGTTTTATTGTGCGTAATAAATGAACGAACGCCATCCGAATCCGTACTGAGTACAGGACATCCACAGCTGATCGCCTCGGCTACGGCGTAACCGAAACCTTCCATTAAAGAAGTCGAGAGCATGATCCCCCCTGATGCTGCAACCATAGAGTAGAAGGTTGGCATTTGCGAGTGGGGAACATTGACAAAGATGCCGATGCGGTCTTGCAATCCATACTCGGCGAGCATATGTCGAAACATGACTTCATCTTCAGGATTAGCTAGGGTGGGGTCATGGAAGAGCCATAGTCGAGCTTTTGGTTTCTTTTTGATAATCGCACGGCAGATTTCGAGATATTCCCGCCAGTTTTTGTTATGTTCTAAACGTCCAACCCACGCAAGAACCGGGTAAGGTGGAGTGTCCACCGAGAGTGGGGCAAAGGTATCTGTGTCCAGCATATTGGGAATGACAAAGCGATGGAGCCATGGGCAAATATGAATGAACATATCCAGTAGATGATCGGTTGGCGGCAGAACAGCGGCATCACAGTGAGCCTGAAGGTAAGGGACGGCCATTTGGATCGTTTCCAGTGCTTGTTCCCGTGTACCAAGTCCCTGTGCCTCAAAAATAATACGACCTGTATATCCGAGGCCCCTCAAACGACCAGGCATGGCAATATCGGAAGTGGTGACAATGGCATCATAATGCTGAGTATGAATCAGATGATGAATTTCCTGATCGCTAGATGCGGTGAAAATACGTGTATTGCTGCTATTTTGCAGACCCGAACCTGTATTCAGATACAATAGATGGGCCTCGATACCATGGCGCTTCAGTACAGCGGTCCGCAGCCTGTTAAGGGTATCGACCCCGCCACTGGGAACGTAAAATGTAAACAATACTTTCACACGGTTCACCCTCTGACTATTGGTCAGGAGCTCATTCTCCTGTATTGTATGGTACGTGTGACACCAGGGCGAGGTGTGGGTATAATATTGAAAGTTCACAATTTAGACAAAAAAAATTAAGCTGTATTTTAAGTCATCTTAAGCTAGGGCTAGGATACATCTCGTATCATACAAGGAACTTCCCGTGTTGTATTTTCGATGTTGCCACACGGGTATTTTTTAACGGGAAAGGATGAAGAACGTGCTCGAAGTGAGACAGGTGAGCAAAGTGTACGAAGGCCAGCGCGGTGTACACGAATTGGATTTCACCATGGAGCGAGGCGAGATCGTCGGGTTTTTGGGACCCAATGGTGCTGGTAAAACAACGACGATGCGTATGATTACAGGTTATCTGCATCCTACTGCTGGTTCGGTTCTGGTTGATGGAGTATCGGTGCATGATCAAGGACGGAGTGTTCGCTCCAAAATTGGGTATCTACCAGAAACCCCGCCGCTGTATCCGGATATGACCGTACAATCATACCTTAAATTTGTTGCAAATCTACGGGACGTTCCGGCACGAGAGATCAAACTCCGGATTAGTGAGATGGTCAGCAGGCTGGGTCTGCAAGGCAGGGAAAAACAACTGGTTCGTGGATTGTCCAAAGGGTACAAGCAGCGGCTGGGTCTAGCTGGGGCGATTATACATAAGCCTGATCTGCTGGTGCTGGATGAACCGACGTCTGGACTTGATCCGAATCAGATTATTGAAATCCGTGACTTGATTCGGGAACTTGGTGAAAACCATACGGTGCTGCTTAGCACGCATATTTTGCCTGAGGTCAGTACACTTTGTAATCGAATGTTGATTATTAATCAGGGGAGACTTGTATTGGATGGTTCTCCGCAGGATCTTGGATCTGCTATGGGGGACCGTTTCAAAGTTTCGCTTGAAGTAAAGGCAACGGAGCAACAGCTGCTGGAAGTGTTGACCCCATGGGAGAAGGCGCAAACGGAAGTCATTGCGAGTGCTTCTACGCCATCGGCTTCTGAGGGTAGTACAGGAGCAACGATAAATGAGTCGGGGAGGCTGGATGATGCCATATCTAATGCACCATCTACGATTCAAGTGCGGCTTACAGGGGAAACGTCAGAGGATTTCCGTGAAGAACTATTTTATCTGTTGTCGGGTGCAGGCTTGCCAATTCTGGAGATGAAACGTGAGAATCTCAGTCTGGAACAGATTTTCTTGAAATTAACGACATCAGAGACAACAGGAACGGAAGAGACCGCGGCCTCTATGGAGCAACATGTACAGAACAAGGATACGGACGATACTCAGCCGCAAGCTTCTTCGGATTCCACTTCCGACTCAGAGGAGGGAAGCAAATGAAACGGATGCTAGCGATCTGTAACAAGGAGCTTCAGGCTTATTTTCTGTCGCCAACTTCGTATTTTGCTTTTGCCGTATATGTGCTGATGACCAGCCTGTTATTCTATTCGAGCTTTGTATACTATCAGCCGAGCATTGTGGACTATCGTCTTGTACTGGGGGATACATTGTCCATGCTGCTTTTTGTTGTGCCACTGTTAACGATGCGTCTCGTCGCAGAAGAGTTCAGGCAGGGAACGGACGAGTTGCTGTTGACTTCGCCGACACGAGTAACCGAGATTATTTTCGGAAAATATTTGGCTTCACTTGTTATACTGCTCGTGCTCATACTTTGCAGTCTGGTGTATCCATTCATCATGTCGTTCTATGGAACATTGGATCTGACGTCCGTCGGGCTGTCTGCGCTAGGCTTGTTTTTCCTGGGCGGTAGCATGATGGCGATTGGGCTGTTTGCCTCTACGTTATCTCAACATCAAATGGTATCTGCGGTGGCAGGTTTTATTATGTTGCTCGTTTTGTGGATGATTGATTCATTCGGAGGTAAGACGGGGTCTGCATTGCAGAAATGGCTTGATCCCTTTGCCCTGACGAAACATTTTGACAGCTTTACCAAGGGTGTGCTCAGCGGACCTGATGTGCTGTACTATGTCACACTTACAGGTGTGTTTTTACTGTTAAGTATTCAAATTGTAGAACGGAAACGGTGGAGGTGAGAACATGAAAAAATGGTTAAGTCATACCAATAGTACCGTTTTATCTGTCGCGGTCATTGGCATCTTTATTTTGCTAACCCTGTTCCTGAATTCACTTGGCGGTTTCCAGCTCGACCTGACTTCAAATAAACAGTATACATTATCCGACCAGTCACTGACGGCCATCAAAAATGTCCAAGACGACGTCAATATCCTCGTATTAATCGTTGAAAATGCAAACAATACTGTCTTGAATCGCGAAGTGACGGATATGATCGAGGAATACACCAAACGCAGCAATAAGCTGAAAATGAAGCAGTATAACCTGACGCAGGAACCTGCGCTTGCCTCCAAGTACGGGATTACAGGTAGCTCTATTGTACTGGAACAGGGAGACAGGTATAAGGTTGTTGACATTGCTAGCTTGTTTACTGCATATGGGGACGGAACGGATGGGTCATATCAGTTTACGGGCGAAGAGAAGTTGACTCAGGCACTGATGAATCTCTCCACTACAGAAAGCAAAAAAATGGTGTTCTTGACTGGACATGAAGAGTTAAGTCTGAACCAGATGGGTGCTTTGCGATCGTCATTGGAGCAGAACAATGTCACAACAGAGGAGTTGCAACTGAATCAGGCTGGTAAAGTTCCAGAAGATACTGATGTACTTGCGATCATCGGGCCGCAGCGTGATGTGAGTGATGCTGAGTTGAAAGCCATTCGCACATACATGAAAAATGGAGGTAAGTTGTTGGTCTCTCTTGGATTTGCGGAAGATATGAAATCCAGCTGGAAAAACATTGATGCTCTAATCGCAGATTATGGTGTGGTGGATGAGCATGCGGTTATGGTGGACAATAAACAAGCCAGCACGATGGGACCATTGTGGGTTGTTCCGGAATATGGCAGCCATGCCATCACCGATAAACTTGCTGAAAACAAATTGTATCCTATGCTGTCCCTATCGATTGCACTATCAAGCAAGGAACAGGATAAATATAAGTTATCACCGTTGATGTACTCCTCAAGTGACAGTTACGGGGAGAAGGATATTGGCGGTTTGCTCCAAAATGAAACGAATAATGATACGGCTGTGGACGTCCAAGGTCCTGTTGAACTTGGCTATGCCGTAGATACGAAGGATGGCAAGCCGAAAGCGATCATTTTGGGGTCTTCTATTTTCATGCAGGATTCGGAAATTGCGAGTGGCGGCAATCGGGATTTTATTTTGAACACAGTAAATTATTTGAGTGAAAAAGAAGATGATCTCACGATCAGACCACGTATACAAGAAGGTTTTGAGCTTGCATATCTGAATGGTAAGCAGGCGAGAACGATCTTTTTTGCAGCGATTGTGGTGTTCCCGCTCATCTTTGTAGTCATCGGTGTATTCTTGTGGTGGAGGCGCAGACGGGTATGAAAAAATTAATACCAACAATAGTAGTCGTCGCTATTTTAATTATAGGTTGGGTGTATGCCGCGAATCAGAATTATTTTCGGGAAGAAGAGGCGGTGCAAGCCAAGCTTCTAAATATTTCATCTGCGGATATCCAAGCAATCACGCTGCATGAAGGAAGCAAAGAGCAGCCCGGTGCAGATAAAACTGTCGTTTCAACACTCGAAGTACAGGATGGTAACTGGCATATGACTGAACCGAAGGACTATCCGCTGAATGAATACAGCGTAAGCAGTTGGCTTGACGCGCTGAGTAGTGCGGATCAGGAGATGGTTGTTGAAGAGTCGCCAAAGGATATGGGCAAGTACGGTTTGGACAATACAGCTACACGTCTGGATATCCGATTAAAGGATGGACGAGAATTAAAACTTGTCATTGGCAGCCAGTTACCAACGGGGGATACACATTATGTACAGGTTAATTCAGGGGCTGTGGTGGCGGTGAAAAATGAAGCTGTAACCAATATGGCTCTCACACGCCAGGGGTTAATGGATACAACTCCGTTTAATCTGGATGAATCCAATGTAGGCACGCTGGAATGGGAAGGCGAAGCAGCAAGTTGGATGCTAAAGGCTTCCGCAGAAGGGAACACGGCATCTGGTCGTACATGGACGTTAAATGGTAATTCCGTTAAGGCAGAAGAGGCGATATCCCTGATCAGCCAGATTAAAAATCTTACCGCTGCCGACGACGTGCGTAAAGCGTCTGAATTGAAGGGGGCTATACCTCGCTCCACATTGTTGGTTGAGCTGCAAGGCGAGGAGAGTACAGAGGGGAGTACAGCGGTGTATCGTATGATGACTACCTCTGCGGAGCCTAATCTCATCTGGGTGGTTACCCCGGATGGCCAATGGGCCTACGGATTAGATGCCGCCAATGTGGAAGAGGTTGAAAAGTTCTCCGATACGATTAAATCATCGAATACGTCCTCGGAGTCTGCTGAATCCACAGAGTCGGCAAAATGAGCATCGCAAAAAGGTTCTGAATCATTTTTAATGTCCCAAAGCAAGTCCATTCAAAGGTTGAAGTACCATATCCTTTCAGCATATCGATCAGACCAGAGGCACATCCTATCTATGTGAACCAAACCAACCACATTGGAGGATGAACATTACATGCCAACAGTCAAAAAGGCAACAGCGATTACGTTATCATTGTCTACTGCAATTTTTGTAATGGCCGGCTTGACAGGTTGTGGGAATCGCGATAACAACATGCATACACAAAGTGTTCGTGAGCAAGCACATGGGATTAATCGTTATGGCGTTGAAACTAACGGTATGGATGGTATTCGTGCGAGAAGTTACCGGATGCACAATGTGACTGATCTGAGATCAAGTGATGAGCTGGCAAAGCGCATTACAGAGATGAAAGAAGTCGAGTCCGCTCATGTCATGTTAACAGATCGTAACGCCTATGTTGCTGTACGTCTGGCGAATGGACATGCAGGTAAGCTGGGCAGCAAATCGACAGGGAATACGAGTAACCGTCTGAATGGTACAATGCGGAACTATGCTAGTGATACGATGCGCGGTGGAAGCATGAATCAGGATATGGGCGGTTTGCGTGTACATGGGGACACAGGTACAAGGTCTCCGTACAGCACAAGCGGAATTGCTCCAGGGCTGAACACCGGTTCAGCAACAGACCGTAGCCATATGGGCAATGATCGTGGCATTTATGGCACAATGGGTACGGGCACAGTTGGAATGATGCGTGGTCTGACCGAGAATGGTAGAGCGCGTTCAATGAACGAAAGCCAGTATGGTACTCGTAGTGAGCGTCCACGTATGATGGATAGTTCCGATGACAACACACCGGCAGAGATCAAAGGTAAAATTGCAGCGAAAATCAAGCAATTTGCACCAAACGTGGAGAACGTATATGTTTCGGCTAATCCGGAGTTCGTAGGTCAAGTTGAAAACTATGCGGCCGATCTGCGAAACGGTAAACCGGTAAGTGGCATGATCGATACATTCCAGTCGATGGTCGAGCGCATCTTCCCAACCAACGCTGGCGGTACGAATCAACGTGACGGTATTCTGAATGATGGCGTGATGAATCGTAATCATGATGGTGGCGGCATGCTGAATCGTATGAATCGATAAGACGAAGTAATTGTGAATATGCCTTTGTCAGTGGAGATCCTTCTACGGCAAAGGCATATTTGTTATAACCGTGGACAAGACAGAATCGAAAGGCAGCCCATTTTTCTTTTAAAACTGAACCAACGCCCTTGACCTTACATAAGATGAGTTGACTGTATCCCCTTAACCTTGTTACACCAACACAACCCGAGCAAGGAGGGGTGAACATTGAAGGGTATCGATCATCATAAAAGTAAATTTTTGTTGACCCACCGTGAACGCGAAGTATTCGAATTACTGGTTCAGGACAAAACAACGCGTGACATCGCAGGGCAGTTATTCATCAGCGAGAAAACGGTGCGTAACCATATCTCCAATGTGATGCAGAAACTCAATGTTAAGGGTCGTTCGCAGGCAGTTGTAGAGCTAATCAAGCTCGGAGAACTGAAGATTTAGTTGCGAACCACAGTTAAACAGACAACACAAAAGCCTTTCTCTATCCTTCCGTATGAAGCATGGAGAAAGGCTTTTATGTTTGTGAAAAACTCCAATTTATGATCTCCTTTTAGTATCAAATGCAGTAGACTACAACTTTTGTGTCATATTTCTTTATGATCAATAATTGCAATTTTCATCAATTTGGTATAAAATATATTTTTTATATTAAATGTAATAAAAATGGCTTATATTAAAATGTAATACTTTTTTGTTATAATGTGAATTTATATTTATGCCCTCGTTTCCATTCAAGAAGGCATAACTAATGTCTACTGTGTCCAGTGGTTGGGCGTAATCTGAATCTGAATAGGTCTGTTTTAGTACACATTATGGCTCATAGCAGCTCAAGCGAAAATCCACTTGCTTTACTAGAGGATCTTGGCTACAATAAAGGCGTGAAAATTATTTTCTTTAGAATTGGATGATTATCAAAAAAAAATTTCACTCCAAAGAGGTGTCTATGACAGCCATATTACATGCGCTGCAACAAGAATTGGACCATTTGCCGTCACAAGAACGACGCATTGCCGAAGTGATTTTACAATCGCCGTCTGACGTGCCAAGAATGACGATTAACAAATTGGCAGAACAGAGCGGGACGAGCACGGCGACAGTGACCCGTTTTTGCAAATCATTCCATTTCAAAGGATTTCCTGACCTCAAAATGAAACTCGCCGCCGAGTTGTCGCATTCACCGAACGACATGGCCTATCAGGATATAGTCGCAGGCAACTCGTTATCCAAAATCGTTGAAGCCATCGAAGCGAATCATATCGCTTCCATTGCAGATACTACACGTTTACTGGATTTAGGCAGGCTGGAACGAACGGTGCAGCTATTATGTCAGGCCAGCCGTATTGATCTGTACGGTGTTGCTACCTCATCCATCGTAACACAGGATTTCTATCAGAAGCTGGTGCGAATCGGTAAAAGCTGTACCGCATTTTCCGATTCACATATGCAGATTACATCTGCTTCTTCACTGAGGCACGGAGATGTGGCAATGGCCGTATCCTACTCAGGTGAAACTCCGGAGACAATCGATGCCTTGACTTGTGCGAAACAAGCCGGAGCTTCCACCATCTCGCTGACTTCTTACGGTAGTAACACCCTGGCGTCAGTGTCGGATATTCCACTTTTTACTTCCTCTCTTGAAGAGGGGATGCGGCGCGGGGACATGGCTTCACGTCTTGCGCTACTGCATGTGATTGATATTTTGTTCACAGGTATGTTAAGTGCGGACTTTAATCAATTTATCCCTAAGCTAGAGCAGTCGTATCACAATGTACAGTCCTATCGTTACCATTACTTCGGAGGTGCTTAACAGATGAATATTCATATTTTTGAAAATGAAGAAGACTTGAACATGACAGGTGCAGGCCTGATCGCCAGTTTGCTGCAAACGAAACCTCGTGCAGTCCTTGGACTTGCCACAGGAAGTTCACCTGTAGGTATTTATAAACAATTAATTACAATGCATCAAAAAGGTCTGGTTAGCTTTGCTCAGGCTCATTCTTTTAACCTGGATGAGTATGTAGGTTTGCCTACAAAGCATCGTGAGAGTTATCGCAGTTTCATGAATGAGCAGTTATTCAATCACATTGATATCGATCTGTCTCGGACGAATGTGCCGAATGGAGAGGCGTCAGACTTGGCAGCAGAATGTGCGGATTACGAGCGGCGTCTGGAGGATCTGGGGCCTGTGGATCTGCAGATCCTAGGGATCGGTCATAATGGCCATATCGCTTTTAATGAACCGGCAACGGAATTGACGGCAATCACTCATGTGGTAGACCTGAAGGAAGAGACAAGACAGGCCAATGCCCGTTTTTTTGACAGCATCGATGAAGTTCCAACGCAAGCGATTACGATGGGAGTGGGTTCGATTTTAAAAGCGAAACAGATCCTGCTCATTGCTCGTGGAGAGGAAAAAGCGGAGATTATCCGTGAAGCATTCATGGGTCCGATCACAACATCCTGTCCAGCATCGCTGCTACAGTGTCATCCGAATGTGGTTGTTTTGCTGGATCGTGCGGCAGGGAGCCTGGTTCGATGAACGAAGCCAACCCTATGAATAGTAGCGGTGAATTGGAAAAAAAGGTAACCTTGCTCCGCGGCAGACTGCTTCTTGCGAATGAATTGCTGGAAGACGGTCTGATCGCTTGGCGCGCGGGGAAAATTGTATATGCCGGCATATCGGAAGGTCTACCTGAACTGATTCGCCGAGAAGCGAGGTCACTTCCTGCCAAGAGGGCGGGCCTGATTGTGCCTGGCTTTATTGACATCCATGTACATGGTGGCAACGGAGAAGATTTCATGGATGCCAGTCCAGAAGTGCTGGACAAGATCACCTCTTTTCATAGTTCACAGGGAACAACGGCGATGCTGGCAACGTCAATGACGGCTCCGAAGGAGCGTCTGGATCATGTTCTGGCAGAAGTAGACCGCTACCGTTCCGGGGACATGCCATATGCCCAGCTTGAGGGTGTGCATTTGGAAGGACCTTTTTTCAGTCCGAAGTGGCCTGGTGCGCAAAATCCGGATCACATCGTGCTCCCGAATGTCAGCTGGCTACAGGAATGGGAGAAACAGTACCCTGGCCTTATTCGTCAAGTAACGTTGGCGCCGGAACGTGAAGGCGCGCTGGAGGTCATCTCCTGGCTCCGAGAGCAGCGGATTACAGCCGCCCTTGGCCACACAGATTCTACCTATGAGGATGTGCAGCGTGCAGTAGAATACGGACTGCATCATGCGGTGCATATGTTTAATGCGATGACACCGCTGCATCATCGTAATCCGGGAACAGCGGGAGCTGTGCTGAGTGATCCTCGCATCAGTGCTGAAATTATTGCAGATGGTATACATGTGCATCCAGCCGCAATTTCAATCCTTGCTCAAGTGAAACAAGGAAATGATCAGCTTGTGCTGATTACGGATGCGATGGCAGCAGCCGGGCTAGACGACGGTGAATATAAAATCGGAGACCTGCCCGTGATCGTCAAGAACGGCGAGGCTCGTTTGAAGGAAGGCGGGGCTTTGGCTGGAAGTACCTTGACCATGGTTCGCGGCTTCAGGTATCTCGTACAGGAAGTAGGGCTGAGTCTGGTAGCAGCTTCAAGGGCAGCCAGTCTGACGCCTGCACGCCTACTTGGTATAGATCACCGCACAGGTTCACTCGCGAAAGGGAAGCAGGCAGATATTGTTTTGCTGAACGAGAACTTGGACATTGATACGGTATGGGTGAAGGGTAGAAAAATCGGCGTTTGAGAGGAAATGCAGTGAACAATATGTTAAAATAGATCTCAAAAAATGAGATCTTCGGATCATTACGGAGGCATGAACATGGAACGTAAAGCCATGCTGGAACATGATCCGTTTATCCCCGTGCTTGCGGAGAAACTGCACATTCACGGATATTATGCTTTTTATGGCGAGCATTACAATGAGACGGATATGGAGCAGTACCGCAAACATTTGTTCACTACGTTTAACAACATCCTATGGATCGAGCTCGATGTACGCAAAAAATACATGATTGTGGACCATCGTGGACGCAATACGGTCATGAAGCTCATTGAAGGTATGATGAATACGCGCAGAACGTTGCGAGCTAACTTGGCCATGGCAGGCACAGATACCAGAGACGTAGATCTGGAAATTACACATTTCTCCAAACTGGTGCACATGCTGAAATTCACGACATTCCGTCCGTAAAGTTGTACTCAACGAAGAGGCCTTTTAGGCCTCTTTGTTCGTTTGATTCAAACCTTATATGCCTCTGGGAGATGACAACGTCATTCCGAGAACCAACTAGAAGGTCGCCAGTTAGGCGATTTTGTAGTTTATATATTTTGTTCGCGTAGGAACTAGAATTCCTGTACAAACGAAAATATAAAAAAACGATGACCGTGTAGGCCATCGTTTTTTTAATTTTTTTACACTATTGAAGCGAGCAATAACAGCGATCGGAAGAACAATTCGCCACCGGAACGTCCACACACGCGCCCCACATTCCGTTTTTCTTATTGCACTACCTCCCAAAAAGGTAGGCTTCATCTTTAAAATGAACAACGGGAGCGTTAACGTAGTGGAGGAGGCGAAATCGATTCTGGAGAAGCGTAGCGCTCGCCTTTATTGCCGGATTTCATCCTTGAAACAAGGGAATTCAATGAAATCTGGCAATAACAGCGATCGGAAGAACGATTCGCCACCAGAACGTCCACACACGCGCCCCTCATTCCATTTTTCTTATTGCACTACCTCCCAAAAAGGTAGGCTTCATCTTTAAAATGAACAACGGGAGCGCTAACGTAGTGGAGGAGGCGAAATCGATTCTGGAGAAGCGTAGCGCTCGCCTTTATTGCCGGATTTCTTCCTTGGAACAAGGGAATTCAATGAAATCTGGCAATAACAGCGATCGGAAGAACGATTCGCCACCGGAACGTCCACACACGCGCCCCACATTCCGTTTTAACCGTTAAGCCAAGCTTTTCATAAACTCCACTACGGTCAGCAACCCTTTATCGAAGTTCTCCAAGTTGAAATGTTCATTCGGAGCATGCAGATTCTCGTCGGGCAGACCAAAGCCCATCAAAACCGCAGGTACGCCCAGCACACGGGAAAGCTTCTCTACGATCGGAATGGAGCCGCCATCCTTGGTGAAAAGAGCGCGCACGCCATATACTTTTTCATAGGCATCTGCAGCTTTTTGCAGGATTGGGTCAGATGGATCGGTATTGAACGCAAAAGCTTTCTCGATCTGTTTGATCTGTAATGTCGCACCTGGCTGTACATGTGCACGCAGATGAGCTTCAATGGAATCGAGTACATGCTGCGGATCTTGATTTGCGACCAGACGGCACGTAATTTTGGCGTGAGCTTCTTTGGGAATAACCGTTTTACTGCCTTCGCCCTGGAAGCCGCCCCATACACCATTTAGCTCCAGTGTCGGACGAGCGCCTACTCGTTCTACGAAGGAATATCCTTCTTCGCCATATAATTGTTCTAGTCCGAGATCTTGACGAAGCTGTTCTTCATTGAAGCCTTGCTTCACGAACTCTTCTCTCATCTCCGGGGACAAGGGTAGAACACCGTCATAGAACCCATCCACACTCACGCGACCTTGGTCATCATGTAGTGAAGCCAAGAGGGAAACAAGGGTGTGAAGTGCATTCGGTACACCACCGCCGAAGGAGCCTGAGTGCAAGTCGGTGTTGGCGGTGAACAGGTCCACATGCATGGAACAAAGGCCGCGCAGGCCCGTGGAGATGGCCGGTTTTCCTTTTTCCAGAAGGGATGTATCCGAGATGAGCACCATGTCCGCCCGCAATTTGTCCGTATTGTCGTTCAGGTAGATTGGTAAGTTCGGGCTGGAGATCTCCTCTTCACCTTCGATACAGAATTTCACGTTAATAGGCAACTCTTTATTTTCAGCAAGCAGCGCTTCAACGGCTTTGATATGTATAAAAATTTGCCCCTTATCATCCGTCGCACCCCGGGCATACAATTTGCCGTCACGAATCGTTGGTTCAAAAGGAGGTGTCTCCCATAGGTTCAGCGGATCAACAGGTTGTACATCGTAGTGTCCGTAGATCAGGGCGGTCGGTTTACCCGGAGCATGCAGATGATCTCCATATACAATAGGATGACCAGCCGTTTGGATAACTTCTACATTTTCCATCCCTGCACGTATGAGTGCATCGGCTGCCCATTGTGCTGCACGATTAACATCTACTTTATGTTCAGAAATGGCAGAAATACTTGGAATGGATAACCATTCTTTCAGTTCTGCCAGATGTTTGTCCCGGTTTTGCTCCAAATATGCTTGTTCTTTCATCTAAAAGGCCTCCTTCAAATCTGCTTTCAGTCTATTGTAATCCATTTTGTCATGTTAATAAAACATTGGTTAAAAAAATGACCATCTGAAACGTGTTCAATAAAAAGAGAATTGTGCGTATAATACAGAAAACGGATGTTATCCATTTTTTCTCAGTGAAGATTGGATGATCATAACGATAGTAAATAGAAGACAGGCATGCGGCGTACAACTTTACTTAACTATTGAACAGGGAGTTGAAGAATACTTCATGACCGTCAGACTCAAGGATTGGCCTGAATGGCGAATGACAAGGCACAAGGGCCGTTTCTACCGAAACAGCTTGATACTCATTCTTTTGATCGTCAGTATTCCTGGATTGATTACGGGTATCGTGATGTACCAGCTGGTCGTTGGACGGATGGAAAATGAATTTAATCGCATGCATCAGAGCCAGATTGAGAACCGTGCCAGAAATGTGGACGACCAGCTCGCTTACCTAGAGATGAACTTATCTCATTGGGCATTTGAACCCAGGTTTGGCAATGCGCTGCGGAATCTGGATTTTATTTATTATTTTAAGGAAACGCAGGAGATCGTAACGACATTGTATGTACTGCAGGGCTCTCATCCGTTAATACAATCCGTACAACTGTATCTGGAGGAACCCGAGCCAATTCTGTTTGACCGCGAGTATACCGAATTGACAGACAGCTCGCTTCCAGCAGCTTATCAACGTTATCTGACCATGGGCAACCATGTCTATTGGACGGATTGGCGACCCGGCAGCAAGAAAGAGACAAACACAGGAGTAGCGGCTTATCAAGATAAGGGCCTAAATACAGATCAAGAGCAGTCTTTAATCAAAGACCAAGAGAAATCTCTGAATACGGCTCAGAGAAATCCACTGGTGCTCGTTCATAAAATACCCGGGGAAAGCATTCACCCGTTTGGTGCTCTGATCGTCACCTTGGATAATGAAAAAATTTCGAGTTTGTTGAAAACGCTTACTCCATATGATGATGGGGTAACCTTCCTGATGGATGAAAGAGGGCGTACACTCACATCAGGCGATTCGGGCAATAACAGGCCGCATGCTGCTTTTGAACAACAGCTCAAAGAAGAGATGAACCTTCACAAGGACAGTCGTTCCTTTCTATTTCGTTATGAGAATCAGACCTACTCTGTTTCGTACGGGACGTTGGATCGGATTGATTCGGCATGGACCTATGTTTCGGCTGCACCTTTGGATGCGGTCACGTCTCCCGTCAAGCTAGTGTCCCAGATCATCGTGGCTGCCAGTGCGGGCAGTCTTATACTGGGGCTGCTTCTGTCCTGGTTCGCCTCACGTCAGATATATTCCCCGGTTGCCCGTATGTTGCATCTGCTTATGCCTGTGCGAAGTGACAGGGATAGCGACCAAGAAACCGTGGGGACCAAGTGGGATGAGTTCGAACTGTTGGAGCAGCAGTGGCACGAGCTGACGTCGCGGAGTGTATCGGCACATCGCCAGCTGCAGGAGCAGCTTCCGCATCTGCGGAACAGCTTCATGTTACAGCTTATCCAGGGACATATGTATGCTTATAGCGAAGAGGATCTGCACCAGCGAATGTCTCATCTGGGCTTTGAACTGGAAGACAAGCAGTTTCTGCTGGTACAGATGTATTTTACGGGATATGACCAGTTGCAGGGTCGATTCGGGAGTCAGGATAAGGGGTTAGTAACCTTTGCCGCAGTGAATATCATTCAGGAGGTTGCGAGAGCGTATTTCAGTCAGGTCAGTGTGATGAATTTTCACAACCTCTCTTCGGCGATGCTGATTATCGCTCCTGCGTCTGAATCGATCAAAGCCCAGACCCTCGTATGGGCAGAGGAACTGGTAGACGTCATTGCGCGCACACTAAAATTGAAGGTGACATTGATGGTCAGCAGGCCCGTGAATGCGCTGCTGGAATTGCCCGGACAGCTTGTGGAGATGGAGCAGGCCGCAGCATACCGCCGCGTAGAAGAGGGTAGTCAGATTCTCGATCTGGAGGATGAGCAGTGTTTTCGTAACGATGAGGGCGCTTCATATCCGCTGGGGCTGGAACGTGAGATCATTCAGGCGCTGCGGCTGGTGAATCTATCTGAGGCGGAGCAAGCGCTTATAACCTTTATGTCTGAGATTACGGGTGCGGGACGCACTGAATTTCAGGTCCATCAGATGATGATGCAATTACTTGGTAGTGTCCAACATATGATGCTGCAGACAGGGGTTACACCTTATACATTGTTTGGTGGTAGCAACATGTATGAACAATTGTCTGCGATCCGCGAGCCGGCACAGATGCGGGAGTGGATGGTTCAGGATGTTTTTTTACCATATATACAAGAGATGCACTCACGCTCCCAAGAGCCGTTGAAACAAGTTGTTGAGCGCACGATGAGATATATCGAACAGCATTATGCAAGCGATGTTTCATTGGAAATCTGTGCAGACATCGAGCAGATGACCCCATACGCTTTAAGCAAAGCCTTCAAACAAGTGTCAGGAAGTAACTTTATTGATTATGTCACACGTATTCGCATGGATGCAGCCAAACAACTGCTGCGTGAAACAACCATGCGGATCAACGATGTCGCGGCAGCGGTTGGATACCAACATAGTTACTTTAATCGTATTTTCAAAAAACAGGAGGGCATCACCCCATCCCAGTACCGGGAGCAATGGTTTTAAAGGGGAGAGGTTCAATGAGAAGTGCTTATTAGCGGAAGGATGTCAGGATATAGCTGCTTTATTCCTCGCCGGATATCTGCGTGACGCAGATACCGGTTTTTCATCTTTTCTTACTCAAAACAAAGAAAGAGAAATCGGCAAAAAAGTGCAATGCGTTCCGTTATAAAATGTGCAAGCTACCCCCAAAATGGCGCTATAGCGGGTTTTATCAACAGTTATACAGTCACAGCAAAAAATGAAGGTTGCCTGCAAATCGCTTGCTGTATAGTCTGATTACCAGAACTTTGATAACGCTTACAATTTAAATCACAGACACAAGGGGGGGAACCATGAACGGGAACATGAACAGACATGAAGCTGGTCAGGCAGCGATCGCTACTCAGGCGGACGTCACCTTACAAAAGGTGAAACGAGAGTCCAACTGGAAGAGGCAAATTAAACGAAACAAATGGTTATATGTGCTTGTGCTTCCCGGTTTTTTGTATTTTGTGATCTTCAAATATTTACCGATGTGGGGTATCGTCATTGCCTTTCAGGATTATCAGCCCTTCCTTGGCATTCGTCAGAGCGAGTGGGTCGGGATGGAGAACTTCACCAATTTTTTCTCTAACCCGGATTTCTTTCGCTTGCTTCGCAACACACTGCTTCTGGCACTATATGATCTGATTTTCTTTTTCCCGGCACCAATCATTATTGCCCTGTTATTAAATGAAATTCGCGTGACCTTCTTCAAAAGAACCATTCAGACGCTGGTCTATGTGCCCCATTTCGTATCCATGGTGATTATTGCAAGCATCACTTATGTGTTTCTCACCCCGCAGGGCGGTGTGCTCTATGATCTGATCGCCTGGATTACAGGCCAGCCTGTCGATGTGCTCTCCAGCCCGGGCTCATTCCGGCCTCTGATTATCATTCAAATGATGTGGAAGGAGATGGGCTGGGGCACGATCATTTTCCTGGCAGCTCTTGCAGGTGTCGATACGGAGCAGTACGAGGCTTCCATTGTGGACGGAGCAGGACGGCTGCGGCGTATGTGGCATGTTACACTTCCTGCGATCCGTACGACGATTGTCATTTTGCTGATTTTGCGGCTGGGCAACTTTTTGGATACCGGGTTCGAACAGATTTACCTGATGACCAATTCGTTGAACCGTGATGTGGCTGATGTATTCGATACGTATGTATACACCGTGGGCATTACCCAAGGTGCATTCAGTTACAGTACGGCTGTTGGGCTGTTTAAATCGGTGGTGGGCATCATTCTAGTGCTCGGCAGCAATAAACTGGCGAAAAAGTTCGGTCATCCAGGCATTTATTGATAGTGTCAAAATCATCTGGAAGGAGGAACGCCTGTGAACAGCCGTTTATACAACAGCTCTGCCGGTAAGGTATTTGATGTGTTCAACTATGTCATGCTGGGCCTTCTGGGTATCTTAACTGTGCTTCCTTTCTTGTATATTATAGGGAATTCGTTTGCCACGGAGGCTGAAATTACAGAACGAAGCTTTTTTCTG
The DNA here is from genome assembly GCF_948329825.1 of Paenibacillus sp. JJ-100. Taxonomy (GTDB): domain Bacteria; phylum Bacillota; class Bacilli; order Paenibacillales; family Paenibacillaceae; genus Paenibacillus. Next base: position 97,701 of record NZ_CAOJCM010000005.1, on the reverse strand, counting down.
ATCCCGAAGGTGTTCTCCTTCAGTGCTTATGAGTATATTTTTTCGTCCTCTACTATATTTCGCAGCATTGGTGTATCCGTGTTCATTACCGTCGCAGGTACACTGGTGAATTTGTTTTTCACACTTACGATGGCTTATCCGCTGTCCAGAAGTGACTTTTGGGGCCGTAATGTGCTGATGAATATGGTCATTTTCTCCATGCTATTTGGCGGCGGCATGATTCCAACGTACCTTGTCATTCGCGGATTGGGGCTGCTCGATTCGTACTGGGCCTTGATGCTTCCTGGCGCAATTAGCGCTTTTAATTTGATTGTTGTCAAAAACTTTTTTCAACAAATGCCGCCCGGGCTGGAGGAAGCGGCCCGTATCGACGGCTGTTCGGATCTGGGTGTCCTGTGGCGGATCGTGTTGCCGCTGTCCAAACCGGTCATTGCTACCTTTGCCCTGTTCTACGCTGTAGGCCATTGGAACAATTTCTTCTCGGCGCTGTTGTACATTTCGGACAGTGAGAAATGGCCGTTGCAGGTCATGCTGCGACAGATTGTACTGTTATCTCAGGCTAGCGTTGGTGATATGGCGAATATGGACCCGAACTTTGTGCAGCCGCCCGAGCAGTCCATCAAAATGGCGGTAATCGTTGTAGGCACCATCCCTATTTTGCTGGTATATCCGTTTTTGCAGAAGCATTTTGCTAAAGGGGTCATGTTAGGTTCTATCAAAGGTTAAAACCAAGGGGGAGAACGTATGGTACACATGAACGCGTTGAAAAAAGGGGCTTGGCTGCTCTCAGCATCACTCGTACTCGGCACCGTTTTGGGAGCATGCTCCACTGAATCCAAGGAAGGATCAGGAACATCGGGAGCAGGCACGAAGCAACAGTTTACCGTTATGCTGCCAAACTTTGAAGCGGAGAATCCGCCAGCGAACAGCCCGGTAATTCAGAAGCTGGAGGAGCTCACTCAAGTCGATGTTGATCTCCAGTGGGTGCCAAGCAGTTCCTATGAGGATAAATTCAACATTACTCTGGCATCGGGCAAGCTTCCTCAGATTATGGTAGTGCTGGGCAAGTCGCCTAGCTTCATTAATGCGGCCCGGACAGGGGCATTCTGGGAACTTGACGCGTATTTGAAGGATTATCCGAACCTGAGCAAGATGAATGAGATCATCCAGAACAATGCTTCCATTGATGGCAAAACATACGGCATCTACCGGGCACGTGCATTGGGGCGCAACGGTGTGACGATTCGAAGTGATTGGTTGGAAAAGCTGGGGCTGCAGGAACCCAAAACCATTGAAGAGTTCTACAATGTGCTCAGAGCGTTTACGAAGGATGACCCGGATGGAAACGGTAAAGACGACACCTATGGTCTGGTCGCGAGCAAATTTACTGGCCCGTGGGATAATATGCAGATTTGGTTCGGAGCTCCGAACAAGTGGGGCGATGACGGGAAGGGCGGTCTGATCCCTGCACATGAGACCCCGGAGTATATGGAGGCACTGAAATTTTTCAGACAAATCTATAGCGAAGGTCTGGTCAACAAGGACTTTGCCGTGATGGACCCGACGAAGCTGCCTGATCCGTTTGTGAACGGGAAAGCGGGTGTCATGGTGGATGTAGCGGATAATGCACAGCGTATGGATCAGAAGATTTTGGAGAAGGACCCGAACGCAACAGGACGCGTAGATGTGCTGCAGGCGATGGAGGGGCCCAAGGGGCTGCGGGATATGCCAACTTCGGGGTATTCGGGTATGATTGCGATCTCCAAAAGCAGTGTCAAAACCGAAGAAGAGCTCAAGAAGGTGCTGCATTTCCTGGATCAATTGAACGAGCCTGAATTGCAGGCTTTGCTGGGGAACGGTATTGAGGGCAAGCAGTATGAGAAAAAAGGAGATTATGTGCTTCCAACAACCGACAAGCTCGCACTGCGGGATGTACAAGGGCTGAATCAGATGCTGATGTTCATTCCTGAGGACAAAACGCTTCGCGTCGAGCCAACCCCTGTCCGGGAGAAGGTGGCACAGGTACAGAAAGCCAATGAGCAGATCGTTGTCGCTAATCCAGGCGAGCCGCTGATCTCGGATATATATGCTCAGAAAGGACCGCAGCTGGACAATATCATTAATGATGCCCGGATCAAATATATTGTAGGACAGATCGATGAAAAAGGATTTGCAGATGCGGTGGCTTTATGGAAAAGCAGCGGTGGAGACGAGTATGTGAAGGAAATGAATGAGCTGTACGCTGCCTTGAAATGAAGAATGAGCTGGTTATAACAAACAGGGAGGCAAATGACATGGAGTGGAACCGTAATGCATTTGAACATCCCGGACCACAGTATCGGGTGCATCCCTTTTGGTTTTGGAACGGAGAGATGCAGGAAGAGCAGATCAGACGGCAGATTGCAGAGATGCATGCACAAGGCGTGGGCGGGTTCTTTATCTGCCCCCGTCAAGGTCTGCAAGTTCCCTATCTGTCCGAAGCGTGGTTTGACAAGGTGCGTATCGCTGTTAGCGAAGCCGCCACTCGTGGCATGCAGGTCTGGTTGTATGACGAATATCCATATCCAAGCGGGATGGCTGGGGGAGAGGTGACACTGGATTTTCCGGAAGCGAAGCAGCGTGAACTGATCCATCATCATGTGGTTGCTCGTGGGGGGGAAGTTGCCCAGAAGCAGCTCCCATGGGGGCGTATTCTACTGGCGAAGGCGGTTCGGCGGGATGTACAGGGTAAGCGTGAGTGGCATTCATCCATTGACCTGCGTCGTTTCATCGGTAACATCCAGACGGATCAGGTTTACCAGGAGACGGGGCTCACATCGTATAACCGCAAACGTTTCTTCACGTACCAAACCGCATTTCGCCTGCTATGGGATGTGCCGGAAGGAGATTGGGAGCTCATTGTTTTTCAGGAAAAGGAGATTGAGGACTTTAAGTATTACGGCCATTTTGTGGACCCGTGTCACAGGGAGGCGATGAGCCATTTTATCCAGCTGACTCATGAACGTTATAAGCATGCTGTGGGGGAACATTTTGAGAGCGGTGTAATACAGGGCATGTTCTCGGATGAAATTGCCCCGCTGGGCAGGCTGCCCTGGTCACCGCAGTTGCCACGTTATTTCGGTGAACGCTGTGGTTACAGCCTGCTCGAATCTTTGCCCGCATTGCTATATTCTGATGCGCCGAATGCCGCTGTGATTCGATATGACTATTTTCAGTCGCTGCATCTGTTACTACGGGAATCATATCACAAGCAGGTGCATGACTGGTGTGAAGCGGCAGGTATTCAGTATGCAGCAGAGGTGCCGGGGGTGCGGATGACGACCCAGTTGTACAGCCATATGCCCGGAGGGGATTCGGCACATGAGAAAATGGGCCGTTCGTTGTCATGGATTCTGGAGCGGTATGGTCAGAGACTGCGTGATAATCCGAAAATGGTCAGTTCACTTGCCCGTCAGCTGGGACGGAGCCGTAATATGATTGAATGCTTCCACAGTGTCGGCTGGTCGATGACTTTGCAGGATGCCAAATGGATGATTGACCGAATGGCTGCCATGGGCACTAATTTTTATAACTTTCATGCGTTTTTCTATACCATTGGTGGCCTGACCAAGCATGATGCACCACCCTCCCAGTTTCTACAGAATCCGTACTGGAAGCATTTCAGACAGTTGGGCGATTATACAGGCCGCCTGAGTTACCTCATGAGCTCAGGTACAGCAATGATCCATATCGCCGTGCTTGATCCAACGACCACCTTCTGGAGTCTGATGGGCAACCCGCTGCACGGTTTCGATTATAGCGGCGAGGATGAAGCAGAACGGATGAAGCTGAATCAGCTAATTCAGGACTGGATGCGAATCACGGCTCATCTGCTGCAGCAGCGACGGGATTACGACCACCTTGACCCGGAACTGCTGGCCGAAGCAGATGTGACAAATGGGGTTATTCAGATCGGTGCTGCCTGTTACGAGGTGTTAATTCTGCCACCTATGCTCAATCTGGAGGCCGCTGCCTGGAAACAGATCGAGCGATTGGTTACAGCAGGAGGCACTGTTATTTCGATGGGAATGCTGCCTCATATCGCTATCCAGCCTGGAAGCCCGGCGGGAGAGGAAGCGACTGACTTTTTTGGAACAGCGGATCAAAATGGTCAGTCCGGTGAGAACCGGGGTAACACTTATTTTCTTCCGTACGAGGCGGGAAGCGAAGGCGAGAATGCTCTTCCATTAGAACGACTTTCGCTACTGCTGGAGAAGGTTGTGCCTGAGGTAGTCAGCTGGACCATGGTAGAGGAAAGTACAGCACTGCTAATGCAGATTCGGCAGTTATCTGCCAGAGAATTTATTGTTTTCCTGTCCAATCAGGAGGGAGAATGTTATGAAGGGCAGATGAGGATCAATAGCGAACAGCTTCAGCTGAGGTACAGCGTGGGGGTGTCCAACGACAAAGACAGCGTACTGCTTGTTGAACGTCTAAACCTAGAGACTGGCCAACAGGAGGTAATTCCAACTACATCTCTTGAAGGCCAGTGGTGCATTCCCCTTACGTTAGCGCCATATGAAGCGCATGCGGTCCGGTTCCTTTTGCAATCGAGGGCTGGCTGTAGGTCTCCAGAATGTGAAGATGCAGGAGCTGAAGCGGAAACTACCCATAAAATAGTGCTATCTAGTGAAGGACCTTGGCGGATCAAGGCGGTACAGTCTAATAACTTGCGTATCGGACAGTTTCAAGTACAGGCATCCAATGTGAACGGTGATTTTCTGGAGATACCGCAGACCAGCGTTAAGCCGTTTATTGATCTGACCGCAGCCTTTGCAGCGCAGCACCCACTACCCCTTCAGTTTGAACAAGTATTTGGTACACCGAAAAAGGCTTCCGTAGCCTACCCGATCCAGTGTCGATATACTGCAACGTTTGAGCTGAGGACAGCACTGCCGGAATGTCTGCTGTTCATGGATCGTGCTGCCATTTCGGGAGCATGGACGATGGAAATCAACGGTCATACGGTAACGAGAGAACAATTCATACCAGTTGAAATTACGGATCATACGAATATCGCCTGTAACGTAGCAGAGATGCTCCACAGGGGCCTTAATGAACTAGTTGTTCGAGTGGAGATCACCCGAGATGAGGATGGGATTGTTGATCCACTGTATCTGCGAGGGGAATTCGGGGTTCAATATCATCATGAAGGTGCAGCTTCACTTGTACCTGAACCGCACGTCGCAGAGCGCATCGGACCAGAGCCACTGCCGCTGTATCCCCACTTTGCCGGGGAGATGAGTTATAAACGCATGTTCTGGCTGGACCAAGTCGAGACAGAAGTGCACAGCTTTGAAGTGGAATTCAGGGATTGGTCTGTGCAGGATGTTACAGAGGTGCGGATTAACGGGCACAGTCTCGGTGTGCGCTGTTGGTCTCCATATCGCTGGCAGGGCGAAGGAATCTGGTTGCGACCGGGAGACAACGAGATTGAAGTGTGTGTGACCAATACGTTGATTGGTCTGCTGGAAGGTATGTATTTTGACGGAAAAGAACATCGACTTCAGGACGTCGTGCAGCGACAACCGTGGTGAGGACATAAAAGAAACAGAGGTAGAAACAGAAACAGCAACAAGAAGGAGGGGAAGCAAGTGGGGCATCGTATCCAGTTTGATCGGTATCCGGGTGGAGTGATGAAAGCGGTAACGCTTAGTTACGATGATGGCGTAGTGCATGACAGAAGACTGGTGGATATATGTAATCGTTATGGGTTAAAAGCAACCTTTAATCTCAACTCAGGCTTGCTGGGCAAGGCCGGGCGTATTGAGGCAGAGGAAGTCGCCACATTGTATACAGGTCATGAGGTAGCTGTGCATACGGTTACCCATCCGACATTGCCATATGTGCCGAATGAGCTGCTGGCTGAAGAAATCATGCAGGATCGGGCAGCGCTGGAGCGGCTTTCAGGTTACCCGGTGCGCGGGATGGCCTATCCGAATGGAGGATACGATCGTGCGCTCAGCACCAAGTTGGCGTGGTTGGGTATCGACTATGCGCGTACTGTCGAATCTCACGGACGATTTACCTTACCTGAGCAGCCACTGGAATGGCATCCGACCTGTCACCATAACGATGCATTGTCGTCCTATACCGAGCGTTTTATTCAGCACACCAAAACAGGCACGCCACTCCTGCTCTATATCTGGGGTCACAGCTATGAGTTTAACGACAACGATAATTGGGAGATCATCGAACAGTTCGGTGAGCAGATTGGCGGCAGAGATGATATCTGGTACGCCACCAATGGCGAGATTATCGCATACTGGAGAGCCGTTCAGCGGCTGGAATGCTCGGCAGACAGGTCAATCATTCATAATCCGTCTGCGTTGTCGGTATGGTTTACCGCAGATCAGCAGGTACTTGAGGTCAGAGGTGGGGAGACACTGCGTCTTGGCGAGCGGATTCAAGTATAGAATGGGAAAGGAGCTGAAGACTATTCGGTATTTTCATGAACATGAGGCGATTGCAAACAAGGTCTATCATTTTGATTCCATCCCGGATGTGCTGAAAACAGTGGCCCAGCGATATATTGGCGATCATCCGCAGCACTCCTTCATATTTAGAGCCTGTCACGAGGAGGGCTTCCGTAGATTGGGAGATTACAGGTACGAACTCGATCTGACAGATCGATGCAAGGAAGCGCGAAGCGGTCAGTATGTATACGTGTGGGGCAAGCTGTGGAGCGATGGGCAGGCAACATTCAATACAAGTCTCAACTGTTATAGTCCGGTGATGATCTATGTGAACGGGGAACAGATATTTAAGTCGGAGCTGCTTCAGGAGCTGTTTCCCGAGCGACGAACTCCGATTCCCTTGCAAGTGAAGGAAGGATGGAATGATGTGCTACTCTGTTTTGTGAAAACAGATGTAGGCTTTGGTGGTATTTTTGGTACAGGTTCATTCAAAAATTTCCCGCTGCATTTCCTAACACCCGGCATGGATCGCAAAGGTCAGGAAGGATGGCTCTACTCTGAGCCCGTAGATGAACTGCTATCGATTCTCCCCCGTGATGGCATGACCGAGGAAGAAACAGGACTCATCTGGTATCCCCGCAAGTCATGGAGTGATGAGGAACGAAGTAAGGGAGCATTTGCCAGAATATATGGCACAGCTCAGCCTGCTGTTGCTTATGCATGGTGCAAGCTTGATGTTACCGTGCCGGGGACGGCACCGGTTATTTTGCAGGGTCATCATGAAGGTGCCCTCGCACTCTATCTGGATGGGACAGAAATGTACGCTGCATCGGATAGCCGGAATTTTTGTGTGGAGCTTCCGAGGCGATACGGTACAAGGGATCTCGTCATAAAAGGCCAGTTAGATCAAGCGGACGAGCAGAACTGGGGCTTTACATTGAAGCATCCAGAAGCTGAACAAGGTGAGCAAACTGTTGCTGATGCTGATGGTGATTCGTCGGCTGCTGCAGGATGGAGGTTGAGGCCGGCACGTCCAGTAGCTGGATGCACTGATGTGTGGCTTTACACTGGGCCTTTCATTCCGGGTACGGAGCCTGCTCCAGCAGATATTGCCGTTACGGACACCGTATTTGAAGATGGGACACAGGGTGTCTATTGGCGTGTAGATCTGCCAGCAATGCATGTTCGTCTGTACCTTGAGAATACCCATTATGGGAAATGGAACTATCCCCTTGGGGTCACACTGATGGGTCTGCTCCAGACAGGTCAGGAGCTTGGACGCGAAGATTATATCCAGTATGTGCGCGAGCATATTGGACTAAGTACGGCTTTTGATCAATATGGATTATGGGACCGGACCGTCTATGGTGCAGCAGGCATTAACAATCAGTTGTCGGCCATTGACAGTCTGGATGACTGCGGCTCATTCGGTTCAACCCTGCTGGCAGCGATGGAGCTCGGTGAGATTCGCGGGGGAAGAGAGACAGCAGACCGGATTGCTAACTATATGGCCTATGAGCAGGAACGACTCCAAGATGGCGCATTTTACCGTGTTCGCGGCAGCGGAGAGATGCGGCAGGAGACGATGTGGTGTGATGATCTGTATATGAGCACGCCTTTTCTAATGCGATATGGTCAGTTGACGGGGGATATGTCCTGTTGGGACGATGCAGTGAATCAGTTTCTGATGTTCAAAAAGTATCTGTACCTGCCTGATCAGCAGATCATGTCCCATGTCTATGATTTTGTGCGGGGTAAGGCAACGGGCATTCCGTGGGGACGTGGAAACGGCTGGGTGCTTTTTTCCTTAACCGAGCTATTATCCATTCTCCCGCAGGATCATCTGAAACGGCCAGATCTGCTAACCTTCTATCGGGAAATGTGTGCCGGGGTTCTGGCGATGCAAGGGAAGAATGGGCTGTGGCATCAGGTACTGAATCGTTCAGATTCCTATGAGGAAACCTCCTGCACCGCCATGTTTATCTACGCTTACGCCCGCGGCATTCGTGAAGGCTGGCTGGAGCAGCCGGGGCTTTATCGGGAGGCCGTACGAAAAGGCTGGGAAGGCTTGGCCCGGTTATCTATTGATTACAAAGGCAACATCTATGGTGTCTGTCGCGGGTCAGGTTACTCGTTTACCACCCTCTATTACCGCGATGATCTCGGCTGGAATCTCAATGATACTCACGGTATTGGCATTGTGCTGCTGGCAGGTGTTGAAGCATATAAGATGCATCAGCAGTACAGGGAGAGTTTCAGTCGCGAAGAGAAAGGAATGGAGAAGATATAGTGAAGTTCATATAAAAGGGCTGGAAGACTATTTGAGGTGATAAATTGCCTCGAATGGTCTTTTTTTTAGTACTAATGGATTAATTGTCTAAGAATTATGGATTAAAATACATATTTTTGTAGATTGCCGTCTAATAAATTACTATAATTTAGGAGTTTGCCAATCATATTGATAGAGGAGGAAGTACATTGAACATCAAATCCAGAGCACCGAAATGGAAGAAATGGGCGGGAGCAAGTGTGTTAGTCTTGGGGCTACTGTGTATGGCTTTTCCGGTAGAGGCAGCAGGGAAAACAATCTATGCATATGATGCCAACAATCGGCTAACTTCTGTGACCACAGCTAGTGGGAAGGTATACATATACCAGTATGATACGAACGGGAATCTGTTGAAAATTGTTCAAGATGTAGCCAATCGGTAAACGATGAGGCGTAATCCATAGAGATCAAAGTGTAAACAAGGGACCAACGATCCATGGCGAATCTTTATTAGTCCTGTTTGAAAGAACAACGCATACGAGGAGAGAATGATGATATGAAACGAAGGCTGTCAATTCTGCTTGTTTTCACCTTTTTGGCATCCATATTATTTCCGCCGGAACTTGGCATACAGCGTGCGGTAGCTTCTGCATCGCGTGATACACTGCGGGATACCCGGAGTGTGACAGAAGGTGTTTACAGTGATAGCGCACTGCTCCCATCGTTGGGAAGCACAGTCGATTCCAATGATCTGATTACCATTACAACGGTGTCTGAACGTTTTAAAGTCGAACGGGATTGGGTCATTTTTGAACTTGGCAAAGGCTATAAATTGAATGAAATCTATCAGGGCTTGCTTGCTCAGGAACAAGGAAGTTCCTATGAAGCGTACATACAGGAGAAATATCCAGATGCCCAGGTCTATTCCTTAAAAGATGGTCCAGAAGCTATGACCCATGATATTAAACCTGGTTCACTGGGCCGGGTGGATGAGCCATCCGTCACACAGGTGACTTATGATGATCGTGAGACATCAGAGCCTTCATCGGTGACAGAAGAGGTGTATGCATTACCTCAAGCATTTGCGCTCGCGGCCAACGGGTATGATGATATTGCCTTACAGCGTCAAGCGATCAAATATGATCAGGCTCCTTATGGAATTGGATCAGTGGATGACAGCATATCCACGAGTGACGGCTCACTTAACATTAGTGTGGTAGATCTGGTGATGCCCGGGCCAAACGGTTTTGATTTTACGTTGCGGCGCAAATATGACAGTTCATTGGGTAAAGACCGAATTGATGCAAGGGTTAACCCTGATTTTAAAAATATAACTGAATCGACAGCAGAGGAGCAAAAGTTTCCGATTGGGAAAGGCTGGACCTGGGATCTGCCTTATGTGAAGCATGAAGGTGGTGGAACGTATGTACACATTCCTGGCGTTGGCACATTTGCCGATTCTGAAAGAGGCGGTTTAGCAGGATATCCGTGGGATAATCTGGACTTTGGACCTGTACACTCTGATCTCTACGTTTCAGGGGAAAAAGCACATTATGTTCTAAACGATTACAATACCGGTATTGTTCATTATTTTGATCAGGCTGGTAACATTCTGCAGATGGTTAATCAGTACAATAACACCATTGAATTTTATTACACCACGAATTTCGAATACGGCACCGTACTAAGCTTTGTGATGACCCGGGCTGGGAAGGGGCAGCCAGTTGAGACCATGGATTTCTCATATGGCACGAACGAGGTAAGAGTCTCTTTTAATGATCGGGTCGTTACTTATAAAACACGTAATGTGACGAGCAACAATCGTACTCAGCGCATACTTGATCACGTCATCGATCCAGAAGGTAGAATAACAAAATACGGATATCTTCGTTGGAATGGATTGCTCTTCAATCTGATTGATTCCTTCAAGGATTATACGGGAGAAAATCAGCAGGTCTATTGGGGATGGAATGACTGGCTCGTTTTGGCTTCCATTGAGCATCCAACCAAAGCGATGACACAATACACGTTCGGTGAGACTGTACTGAGAAAGCTGGGTTCAGTGGGCGTTGAAACCCAGCCTCGATATGAGCAACGCAAAGTATTCTACATTACTCCAGAAGGACAGGAAGTAACCAGTCAAATCAATGTGAGTTATAGCGGTGATATTGGCGCGGTATATGGAGAAGACAATACGTTCACGACAACGGTGGAGGACGGCCTGACCCGAACGGACTACAGTTTCAAGAAACAATTTGTCGCATTTAACAAACCGGACGTGATCTATAACACCCAAATCAACGCCCGTGCCATAGAAGGTGATCAACAGCGGGTTACATCCTACATGTATAATGAGTCCGCTTATCGGAGTGTGCCAACCAGGATTGAAGAACGATCGTACGATACAGGCGGGGGGTCCAGTGCAGCGGTGACGTCACTCCAATATAATGATTGGGGGCAGGTCATCTCCCAAACGAATCCCCTTGGAGCTACGGTTAATTCCACCTACGAAATGAAGTTTTTAAGCGGGTATGACTTATCTCCAGTCATTGTCCTTACTCAAAGGACTGAAACAGGCGGTAATAATCAACTAGCAACAACCAATTATAGTTACGATTCAGTTACCGGATCATTGACACAGTCTGTTATAAGGGACAGTGAAGGTAATCTTCTGCAACAGACGGATTATCAATACGATGACTTCGGCAACCCGGTTGTGTACCAACTGAAGGGGGATACAGCAGATACGATCGTTCGACAGCAGTTCGGTTACAAGTCTATGTTGCCTACCCAGCAGGAGGTTCAGGTAACGGATGCTGCAGGGAATAATTCGACAATTACGCTGCAAGCAGGTTACAACTCCTTTGGGGAGATGAGCAGTTATACCGATGGCAATCAGAATATAACGACCACAAGCTATGACAAGCTGGGACGGATCATTTCGGAGGAGAATCCGGATGGAACCATGACGACCTTGTCTTACGATGATGTGAATAATACCATAACGGTAACGAAACCTGATCTTGGACAAACGATATATCGTTTTGATCCGCTGGGCAGGTTAGCCAGCGAAACAGATGAACGAGGCAGCACGACGTATACGTACGATGCGTATGGCCGAATGATCGCCCAGACGGATGCAGTAGGACAAACGATGACCTATTCCTATGATGCATTCAATCGAATTGTTCGTCAGCAGGATGGAACGTCCACTACCGAAATGACTTATGATGATACTTCGCGAACGGTGACCATTACCGATGGGGAAAACAACCGGATTCGCGAGACCTACAATGAGATGGGGCAAGTGATCAAAAAGGAAGAACTTAAGGCCGGCGACAGCGTAGTTTTGGCCGCGTACACGTATGACAGCGTAGGCAATGTCACCTCCGTCACTGACGGGAATGGTAACGTGACCACCAGCGACTATGATGCTTTGTCCCGTCTCGTCTCAGTAACGGATGCAGAGGATAAAAAGACAAGTTATACGTACAACCTCGGTGGTGATCTGACTCAAGTAACCTATGCAGATGGTAAGATCATGCATAAACGTTATGATGAAATTGGCCGTTTGCTCGTACAAACCGATCCTTTGGGGCAAGTCACGACATATACGTATGATGCGAATGGCAATGTCACGAAGATGTTGGACCGCAAAGGGCAAGAACGCACCTATGTATACAACAGCCGGAACTTCCTGATGGAAAACCAGGCCAGTGACGGAACGATCTCTTACACCTATGATGCCATGGGCCGGAGAACAAGCATGACCGATGCTATCGGAAGCACCCAATATCAGTACACACCAGTCGGTGAGTTGGAGAAAATGACGTACCCGGATGGAGCAACGTTAACACTCGGTTACGATGCACGAGGCGCGCGTACACGTCAGAGCTTCCAGCAAGGAAGTTATACGCTCAACCTGGATATGACATATCAAGGGGCCGCTGTACTTCCGGCATCGCTGAGCTTAACAAGTGGAAGTGAGACACCCCTTGGAAGCTTCACCTATACGTACCGAGGTAACAATAGTCTGGCACAAAAAAGTACAGAGTCGGGTTGGAATGAAGTCTATACCTACGATGGCCTGAACCTGAATGGACTCACCCATACGTTTAATGGGACAAACGGTCCGAGTTACAGCTATGCATATGATAACAACCGGAATATCACCAGCAAAACGGATCAGGGAATCGCCTCTCAATTCACCTATGACAAACTGAACCGGATTCAAACGTCCAGCCAGTATAATGAAACGTACACCTATGATGTGCGGGATAATCGGAGCAGTCTGGAGAGTGAACGAGAGTGGAGTCCGCCTGCATCAGCATCCTATACTTACGATGCCCGTAACCAATTGACGGGAGCCGTGGTTAACGACCAGAGTGTAAGCTACCGTTACAATGGAGACGGTCTGATGACCGAGCGTAGCACAGGAGGTCAGACCACCCGTTATTACTATGATGATCGTGGATTGCTGCTGGCGGAAGGCACGGTAAATAGCGAGGGAGCGGTGCAGATCACGACTGGATATGTCTACGATGCTGCTGGCAAACTGACTGCCCGGCAGATCGCTGGAGAAAACCAGCTCCAGTCCTACGTAACCAACGGCCACGGGGATGTCACCGAAATTCGGGACGCATCCGGTAACATATTGAATCGATATACGTATGACATTTGGGGCAATCCGGAAACGACAGAGGAAACAGTGCCGAACGCTCTGCGTTATGCCGGTGAGTATTGGGATGACGTAACTGAACTTCAGTACCTAAGAGCGCGTTGGTATGATCCTAGTGTTGGGCGGTTCATCAGTGAGGATACGTATGAAGGGGAATTGACGAATCCTCTGAGTCAGAATCTTTATACGTATGTGCATAATAATCCGTTGATTTATGTGGACCCTAGTGGGAACAAAATCGTGTTTCTCCAAAATCAATATGATTATCTGGAAAGACTATGGTATGAAGGAAATCCAGGACAACGAAAGTGGGCAAGAGCCCAATTAGATGCACAGATGGCTTATTATGATACTGAAACAAAGAAACTGGTTGCAGGCTGTTTTGATTGTGCATCTGAAGACGACAGTGTTGTATACGATCTTGGTGGAGGAATACCAGGAATAGCGAAAGTGGTAGTGAAGCAAACGATAAAATTTGCAGGAAAAAAACTGATTAAAAAAGCTGCAAAGGATTGCAATTGTTTCACAGCGGGAACCCAAGTGTTAACAGACAAAGGTGAGAAGAATATCGAAGACATTGAAGTCGGAGATAAGGTTCTCGCCAAGGATGATGAAACTGGTGAGATGGCTTACAAGGAAGTTGAATGGCTCTTCCAACGCGATGTTGAAGAAACGTATAATATTACTGTTGGTGGCGAAGTCATAACGACGACTGATGAGCATCCGTATTGGATTGTCGGCAAAGGCTGGGTGGAAGCACGAAACCTTGTGGTGGGGAATGTCCTGTTAACCTCGGACAATAAGGAATTGATCATTGAGAATATTGAGGTTAAGAAAGAACATAAGACTGTCTATAATTTTATGGTAAAGGATTATCATTCGTATTTTGTATCTAACCATAGAGTTTGGACGCATAATTCATGTCTACCTGATTCTCGTTGGATTAAACGAGACACCTATCAAGAGTTAAAAAAACTAGGTCTTAATGAGCAATTTAATCGTGCAATGAAAAAAGGTCTTGCAAATACTCGCTCGAATGATAACGGTATTATCTTCCTTTCTAAAAATGAGCAACTGAGCCATAAAGGAAACTTGTACACGTATAAGTTAAAAGTAGCGAAGGCTCCTAATCATGTAAGGGTATATGGTAGAGTGGATGATAAAGGTAATTTAGTGTTTGATTATATTACAAGTGGGAAGAAGTAATGGGAGGTAAAAAGTGAATCTATTAGAACTTGAGAAAGCTTTTAATAATGCTTATATTTTTGAAGATGTTAAAAAAAAATCAATCAAATTATTTGAAGAATTATTATTAAACAGTGATTCAAATTTTTTGAAAGAAGAGGAGCAGAAATTAACAAATAACATGAAGCTAAAAGATTATGTTATTCGTTATAAGTGCACAGAGCTATATATTAATAACCACGATCGGATTTATCCATTTTTTAGAGTTTGTCTTGAACTACTTCATCCAGAGACAGAAATTCAACAGTACTATTATGATGTTGAGTATACAGTTGATGGTGAATTTTCAGATGAGTATTTTGGGAAGTATAGATAAACATTGTATTCTTTCTGGTAATTAGACCTTGGGGCAGCAATCCTCGAGGTCTTTCTTTTACCCTCGCACCCAGTGCCGAATGAATCGGGGGACTAAGACAAGATGAACTATACGCTCACGATCCCCGTATGAGTTATACTCTCAAGTTTCAATACCCCCGTGTAAATCATACTTGAATCGAGAGGGAGATAATTAAATTAATTACTCCCTCTCTACCCATTTAACGTTAGGATATTGAATTATCCTTCGAAGATAATCTTTGTATAAAATATCTAAAATAGCTCCAGCTGCTCCGGCCCTTCTTCTTTTTCAGGCTCAGTGCGGTCAGGGAAAGGTGTGACAGGCTGGCCAAGCAGCTCCATCATCATGTGTGCATTGGCGGCGGCGTCTCCGGCGGAGTTGTTGTTAAAAATAACAAATACATCTTCACTCTGCTCCTGCAGTTGTTCCAGATAACCCTTCCATTCGAGTAGTTCCTGTTCGTTGTATCGGTACAGATAACGTGTCTCACGCCAGTTTGGTGCACCGTTTTGCTGCCAGCCGGATACATTTCGTCCATGCATACGAACCAGCGTCATCTGGTAATCTGTTGCGATCGGCACAATAGGAATAGAGCCTGGCCCTGCCTGGGGTTCATCACAGACGCTGTGAATCCATCCTTGTTCCCTAAGAAAATGAAGCGTGCGTTCACGCATGCTGTCTTCATACCAGCTTTGGTGGCGGAATTCAATGGCACACGGAATGCCTTCCATACGGAGCTTCACTTCCCGCAGTTCATTCACATTGTCCCGGCTGCATTCAAACCAGGGTGGGAATTGAAACAAGGCCGCTTGCATTTTGCCAGCCTCCATGACAGGCTCCAGTGATTCCCGAAACGCTTTGTACATCTCGGACGTGCTGTTAAAGTACGGCTTGCCACGCAGATGTCCGGTCATTCCTTGGTAAGCTTTCACGATAAATGAAAACGACTCGGGTGTCTCCGCGACCCAGCGGGCCATCCGGTCCCGGGGCTGCACGGCATAGAAGGAGCTGTCTACCTCTACCGTAGAGTAATATTGTCCGTACAGACTGAGCTTGTCCTTTGCTTTGGTACGGTTTGGATAGAGGTCATCATGATCACCCCATCCGGTGAGTCCAATACGAATCATAAGAACACCTCCTGTTATTTATATTTAACCGATTCGCAGGGGTGTGACATGTGTAACATTATATCGTGCGTGTTGGAGGCATTCAATGAGGCGGTAGACGGCTATTTTGAGTTTCCGACATAAAACGTTACAATAACTTGAAATGACCTAATCTCAGCCCCATACAAGCGTAGTGATTAAGATTAATCCACTGGTGTATCCAGCAGATCAACGTAGGGGCGTAGATGGGCTGATGACAATATGGAGGGCGAAAAGCTTCATGACCGCATGGTACGAAGAGAGTTTTGGAGAAGATTATCTGCTTGTATATAAACATCGGGATGTACACGGTGCGTATGAGGAAGTACATAAAATGATTAATTGGCTCAAGCTCCGAGAGGGGGCGGAAGTGCTGGATCTTTGTTGTGGCATGGGCAGGCATTCTCTTGCGCTTGCAGACGCCGGGTTACAGGTGACAGGAGTTGACTTGTCAGATGTACTTCTTAAGGAAGCTCGGGAACTGGATACCGAACATCGGGTTAGGTGGGTTCATGCCGATATGCGCAAACCTCCATTGGAGGGCGGATTTGATGCGGTCGTTAACTTGTTCACGTCATTTGGATACTTTCCACAGGATGTGGAGCAGTTAAAAGTGCTGCGTGCCATCCATGACCTTTTAAGGCCGGGAGGCCAGTTTATTATTGATTTTATCAATACAGCTTACGTGAAGAAACACTTGGTTCCGCACTCGGCTCGGGAGGATGAGGGGCAGCGGATTGAGGAATTTCGTAGAATTCAGGATGGTTTTGTGCAAAAGGAGATTCGGATCACAGACATCGCAGCTGGGGCTGAACCGCGCATCTATAAGGAAAGTGTCAAGCTCTATTCCCGCAAGCAGCTTAGCGACATGATTCAGGAAGCAGGGCTTCAGGTGGATCAGGTTCATGGTGGTTACGATGAAGAGGAATATGATGAACAGACTTCGCCACGCATGATTTTTGTAGGACATCGTCTGTAAAGGTGAACGATTGGTCGGTTACATATATAGGAGGGGTGACGATGAAACGCACACGAGCTGAACAATTAACTATGCCAGAAGGCATGCATCGTATACAGATTACGATGTCTTTTCCGCTGCGATGGGTGAATAGCTATATTTTAACCGAACCAGATGGCAAGGTGACCCTTGTTGATCCCGGCCCTCGAACAGCAGAGACAGAGCAGGAATGGCGTGACGCACTAGAGGGACTTGGCTTGACATTACAAGACATTCACCAAATTGTATTAACCCATCATCATCCAGACCATCTCGGATTGTCTGGATGGATGCAGCAGATGAGCGGTGTACCCGTGTTGATGTCGGCGCGCTCCCAGGAGGAAGCGGATTATATGTGGGGACCTGGAGCGATCATAGCTGAAAGGTTACCTGAGTATTATCGTACACATGGGATGCCGGAGTATAAGACGGTTGAAATTAAAGAACATATGCATACGTTTATTTCACAGATTACCCCGCTTCCAGAGGTAACACACATTGCGGATGGTGATCAGCTGCAGATGGGAGGCAAAACGTGGATCGCTGTGGAGACGGGGGGACATGCTCCGGGGCATCTGTCGTTCTATGCACCTGAATCCAGGGAAATATTGTGCGGAGATGCGGTGTTGCCACAGATTTCACCTAATGTCAGCTTGCAGCCGGGGAGCGATCCGGAGCCGTTACTGTCCTACATGGATGGTTTGACTCGTTTGAATAAGTTGACGGTGGAGCGAGCCTATCCGGGGCACCGAAATCCATTTACCCGTTTTACAGAGCGTACAGCGGAACTGCTTGCTCACCATGAAGAACGTCTGGCGAAGCTGAGTGAACGTCTGCAGGATAGTCCCGCTCATGCGTACGATATATGTTTGCACCTGTTTGGTGAACGGCTAGGAACCCACCAGCTGCGTTTTGCAATGAGTGAGACGCTGGCACACTTGCAGGAACTCATCCGGCGTGACTTGGCGAGACAAGTGCAGCAGCCGGACGGCATTATTTATTTTCAATATCATCAGTAGAATTGAAGTGAACAAGAACTTTCTTTTTTTGGGAAAATACCATGCGTTTACGAATATGAATAATCAAACGGATTATTACCAGGAGTGAGGATGCCAGTGTATCCTTGCTCTTTTTTTTATAATCACGATCTATTCCAAAGCTTTAGCCGCTATTAACGGTATATTCATCTTCTTTTAAGCCAGCCTGCCTAAGATATAACTATATAAATTCGTAATAGAAAGCAGGGATGAGCGATGGCAAGACGTAAACGGAACGAGTGGCGGAGATGGCAGGCTTCAGCGGCAGCTACATTGACCGTGGCTGCGCTCTTTCAATATGTAAGAACTTCGGATGCTTTTGATATTGCTTATGCATCAGCGAATAAAGCAGATTCAGGAGTGGTAGTCTCTACGCAGACGGATTCATCCCGAGCGTTACCAGATGAGCACGTGAATCGTGAACGTTTGGATTCTCCGAGTCAGCAGTCGGCACAAAAGGAGAAGATCAAAGACTCCGGGACTAACCATAACCATAATAAAAATAACAACAACAATAGTAAGTCACATAAGGGTGCATCATGAGTCGTACAGAGCAGGTTTCTCGTGCACTTCATTTCGAGTTTCGTGCCATGAACACGAACATTGACGTTCAACTCTGTGCAGACAGAGAACAAGCGGAACACGCGGCAACTCTCGTGAAAAGCTGGTTTGAAATGCAGGAGCAGCGCTTCAGTCGTTTTGTAGTGGACAGTGAACTGAACCGTCTGAACCATAGTAGAGGGTGGATGCCTGTGTCGGCAGCGATGGATGAAGTACTTAGTCTGGCTTACGGATATATTGGGCAGACAGAGGGCATTTTTCAGCCAGGCATCTCCAAAGCCCTTCGTTTGTCGAAGAGAGCATCTCATCGGCCATTGCTGGATCGTCTGATCGGTGCAAGAAAAATGGACGCGGCTAACGCAGAGCAAGAAACCTTGGACTACAGTCGGCCCACCTGGATACAACGAGAGGGCAGTCGAATGGTTCATCTGGACCCGGGAACGGAGATTGATCTCGGAGGAATTGTGAAGGGATGGGCTGTCGAACGAGTTGCAGACTGGCTTCAGCAGAAGATGAAGATTGATGCGGGAATGATTAACGCAGGCGGGGATATCCAGGTATGGGGAACGGCCGATCATCCATTTTGGAGGATTGAGGTGACCAGCCCTATTCCACACAAGCAGGACCTTTCCGGAGAAGTTCGGATACGGAATGGAGCTGTTGCCACATCTGGCATTTCTCCGAAGCAGGCGGAGTGTGACCATAGAGGTACAGTCCATCATTTAATTGATCCCCGGACCATGGAACCAGCGGACACAGACATTTTGCAATGTACGGTGGTTGGGAAGCATACCTCTCAGTGCGAGATTATTGCCAAAACGGTATGTATCTTGGGCAGTGTTGAGGCCGTAAAATGGCTCAATCGTCATTATGACAGGCACGACGTACTCTGGATTACTAAAGAGGGTCAAATTTATTTTAGAGGCAATACAGCGACACTTGCGGAATGCTGGCTCGGGTTCGACCCGGATCATCGTTTCAGTCTGATATAGAAGGTAAACAAGTCTAACACATGGGGGGCAGCCGGTTATGGCACAGTGGATCGTAGATTACCTGCCGACGTGGAATATCATTGGAATCAGCGGTGTTGTGGCCTATTTTCTTCTTTTTGTAGGCGTATTTCTGGGTGTTGCTCGAAGGATACCGATGGCAAAGGGCGAACCCAGAGCCGTCATGCTCCAGTGGCGTACACGGATAATCTGGCCTGCCTTTGGGGTTGGAATGATACATCTACTCACGCTATATCTAGATCATTATAGTTCATTCACTTGGCGTGAGCTGTTAATTCCTTTCACCGCCTCGGTCCATCGGATTAGCCTTGGACTTGGAACATTAGCCTTCTACGGCCTGTTGATTGTATTGTTTTCCAGTGATCTTCGCAACAAGCTGGGGCGGAAATGGTGTTCCACGTTCCGGGTGCTATCGTACCCGACGTTCGCTGGTTTGTTGATTCATGGCATGCTTACGGAAAGTGGTTCAGGGAACGTTATCATGCGTTTGATGTATGTATTTACTGGGCTCAGCGTCATAGGCATCACCATATTGTGCGGTCTGATGAGGGAACACAAAGGACCCCAGATCACGATTGGACCCAAACGGTCCGCATCCGAATCGATGACGCATCACAAATGGAATGAAGTCTATGGGCTGGTTGGAACTGCGAAACTGCGAGACAAGACCATCCCAAATGAATAGAATCAGATGCGAAAAGCGGCCGGCATAGGCCGCTTTTTGTAATAAGTTTTTAATATAGCTGATTGGGAAATGTATTTCTCTTTTTAGTAGGCATCGGTATGCTAAAAAAAGAAGCGAATCACACCGAGGGAATTCTTGGCTTGATTCGCTTATTGTATTTATTTATAATCATGTTTTTTTCTATAAAATAATAAGCAGCATACCCTATTGTGCTACCTATCATGTTAGAGAGCACATCGTCTACATCTGCAATACCAAGGCAAGTCACCAACTGCAATGTTTCAATACTAACAATGACGCCCAATGAAATGAGCATGGTTTTAATGTAAGAAGGTTTTTTTAATAGTAAGGGT
Organism: Paenibacillus sp. JJ-100; assembly: GCF_948329825.1. GTDB lineage: Bacteria > Bacillota > Bacilli > Paenibacillales > Paenibacillaceae > Paenibacillus. Next base: position 76,929 of record NZ_CAOJCM010000005.1, on the reverse strand, counting down.
AATAAAAAGCCTAATGGTACAAATATCAATATGTTTCCAATTAAAAATAGAGTGATTACCCCGAAACCTGGATCACGAATGTAAGAAGAAACCGATGCAGTAATGGACTGGAATGGTTCTAGTGAAATGTTCCATATACCATACAATTCTCTTTGCAGAAGTACATCCTCCATTCTCTTTTGAACAGCCTCGAAACTTCCAAAAAATTTTACTACCACAAAATTAAGCAGACAAAGAAGATAGATCGTAAATATAGTAATGATAAACTTTTTAATGTGATTCTCAACTCCACTTTACTGATTTAAATATTTGCCATTCATTTCTTGATATAGAAACGTTACGAGTAGCAGGGAAGTTGTTATAGATTTTCTAAGTCCTTAAGGATAGAAAAGAGATCCTATACATTTTTGTAGCGATGCCACTGTCACCTTTAATCAATATAGATCTGAACGTCAACAACATGTAATTGTAGTCTTCATTGAGGTTGATTGAAGTTAAACCTATTGAAGAATAGGAAAAAGCTTGTCCCAGTTGTGGGCAAGCTTTTGTGTTGAGTTTACTGATGTGTATAGTAGAGGAACTTATGTTGATCTTTTAATAGTAAACGAACTTCACAAAATCAACATCACTACATTTTATCGTCACTGACAGGCTTCTCTCCCATCGCCTCTTCCAGCTCGGACTGCTTGCGGTGGGCAATTCGGCTGCTGGCAGCAGATGCGATAGCACCTACAATATCATCAAGGAATGTGTGCACAGGTCCATGGCTTTTGTCATTTAACCGTTCGAGTACCCCGGGTTTCAGCTTGTCCACATATCCATAATTCGTGAATCCGATGCTGCCATATACATTCACAATCGAAAAGGCCAGAATTTCGTCCACGCCATACAAACCTTCATCATTTTCAATCATCTCTTGCAGGGGAGAGAGCAATTGTCCCTTTTCTGCTAACAGATCAAGCTGAATGCCGGTCAGGACAGCATTCTGCACTTCGCGTTTTTTCAGAACCATCTCGACATTTTCGATGCATTCCTCCATTGTCAGTCCAGGATAATACTTTTTCTGCAGAAGCATAACCAGTTCTGCGATCTCAGGGATCGTCACGCCCCGTTTATGCAACCATTCCCTCGTGGCTTCCGCAACTTTGCGGCTATTCAGACTATAAGGGATTTTCTCTTGCTCCAGATGTTCCATGGGCGATTCCTCCTCTGATGTTAATATAAATTGAACGAAGAGATTTACACGGGAACACTCCGATGACAGAATAACCTTCCAATCGCTGTTATCCCCAGGTTTTTCTGTCCTCTCCGTTAACGTGTAAAAAAATCGTTCAATTTATATAGCAATGCGTTTATTACCTACATACGTCATTAACCCAATTGCGTTGCTTTTATGTTTGTAACCTATGAACAGGTCTACTCCAGTAAAGGCTTGTGTAAAAAGTAGTTATTTTTTGATCAAAGGCTCGTATACATGGTAGTACAAACTGTAAAAATGATGAGGGGGAACGTGATCATGAGAAAGATTCCATCTTTACGTAAGGCATCAGCCGCCGCTTTATTGAGTATTCCTGTCGTTCTGACTGGTTGCGGTATGTTTGGTGCCCAATCTTCAGAAGCTATTGATCCGCCGCCACGTATCCAGGAAGCCGCTATGATTCAAGCGGCCGAAGGTAATGGAAAGCTTCCATCTCTTCCACTCACAACCGTATATCTGCAAGACCAACAGGGAATGCTTGCCCCAGTTTCGCTAACACTTCCGTCTGGAACGGATGTAAGCAGCCCCAAGACCGCTTTGGATACGTTAGTAACAGGCGGAGCCTATGCTGGAATGTTACCTGAAGGTTTTAAGGGTGTATTGCCACAAGGTACGATTGTGCAGAATGTAACGATACACGCAGACGATAAGCTGGCTGTTGTTGAGTTCACGGGTAACTTTGCCAAATATGATGCCAAAGATGAGCGTAAAATGCTGGAAGCGGTGACGTGGACATTGACAGGTACACCAGACGTCAAAAATGTACAGATCTGGGTCGATGGCAAAAAGTTAAGCCAAATGCCTGTGAACAGTACTCCTCTGCCCGAACCGCTGAATCGTGCGGTAGGTATTAATCTGGATCTGGGCGAATCCTTTACCACGAACAGTAGCCCAGTAACGGTTTATTTTTCAGCCGCATCCCCTGCTGGTGTACAGTACTATGTTCCCGTAACACGACTTGTAACGCCAGGTGAAGACCGTGTTCAGGCGGCATTACATGAGTTAATCAAAGGCCCGGCTAAAGATGGCGAGCTGGAAGAAGTGATGACAGGTGGAACGGAATTGCAGTCTGTTAAAACATCTAAGGATGGAACAGTGACGGTTGCATTGAAGGATGACATGTTTACAGAAGGGGATATTGTACCTAGTGAATTGTTGCAGTCCGTTGTTCTGACAACTGCGGAGAATACACCGGGTCAAGATGCCAAGGTGCAGATTGAATGGAATGGACAGAAAACGGTCAAAGGTGATGATAACCGCGATTACAGCGCACCAGTGTCCAAGCCGGAGTATATTAATGAAATTCCAATCTGATGGAGAATCGAAGAGACCTGAGGGTGCTTTTCAGGAAACTCTTTGGTAAAATATAAAAGATTGTTGCTTGATTGTTGCATGAGTGAACAAGTTCAACATTACAGGATGCTTAAGTCGTAGGAGGCAGAAAATATGAGATCTAACGGACGAACTAGCGAGCAGCTGCGCCCGATGAATTTAACAATTAACACGAATAAATACGCCGAGGGCTCTGTATTGATTGAAGTCGGTGATACAAAGGTAATTTGTACGGCTACGGTGGAGGAACGTGTACCACCTTTCATGAAAGGACAAGGCAAAGGTTGGGTTACAGCGGAATACTCTATGCTTCCTCGGGCGACGCATACTCGGAACCAGCGTGAAGCGAATCGGGGTAAGTTGACCGGCCGTACGATGGAGATCCAGCGACTGATCGGCCGTGCTCTACGTTCGGTCGTGAATCTGCAGGCGCTTGGTGAGCGTACGATTACGCTGGACTGTGATGTCATTCAGGCAGATGGGGGCACACGTACAACCTCCATTACGGGTTCATTTGTTGCTCTGGCACTCGCAGTGAACAAGATTGCCCAGCAACACAAGCTGCAGGTGTTCCCGATTACAGACTTCCTTGCTTCCGTAAGTGTAGGCGTTGTGGGAGAACAGCCGGTGCTGGATCTGAACTATGATGAGGACTCCAAAGCGAAGGTGGACATGAATCTGGTGATGACCGGTAGCGGCAAATATGTAGAGCTTCAGGGAACAGGTGAAGAAGCGCCATTCGACCGCCGTGAATTGAACGCGATGCTGGAGCTTGGTGAGCAGGGGATTTTGCAAATGATCGAGCGCCAAAAAGAAGTTCTCGGACCGATTGCACTCAAAATAGGCTCGCGCGGATTGGGTGAGGCGTAACATGAGTCTGGATAGTCCAGTTATCATTGTCGCTACCCGGAATGCGGGGAAAGTACGGGAATTCGCTCATGCCTTTGCTCCACTGGGAAAAGAGGTCAAAAGCATGTTCGACTATCCGGAGCTCCCGGATGTCGTAGAAGACGGCGTGACCTTTGCCGAGAATGCATGGAAAAAAGCAAAAGTTGTTGGTGATGCCCTCGGGCTTCCTGTTCTGGCAGATGATTCAGGACTTTGTGTGGAGTTGCTGAATGGTGAGCCGGGAGTTTATTCCGCAAGATACGCAGGTGAAGGGGCAACCGACGCACAGAACAATGCGAAGCTGCTAGATGCACTTTCAGCGCTCAAATCCGGTGAGGATTCCCAACAGCCACTGCTCAGTCCGGCAAAGTTTGTCTGTGCATTGGTACTGTATGATCCGGCAAGTGGAGACAAGTATGAGGTTGAAGGTGCGGCTGAGGGCTGGATTACAGCTGATGCGGCGGGTGAAGGCGGCTTCGGATACGACCCTCTCTTTTATGTGCCGGAATACGAGAAGACAATGGCTGAACTTACGCTAGAACAAAAGCAGGCCATCAGTCATCGGGGGCATGCGCTGCGAGCGCTTGTTTCCCGTTTAAAAGGATAGAAAATTAAGATTAGCATATCGGTATAAGCTCATCTGAGTATCAATTCTTGACCTTATCGTGTGAAGCAAACAAGAGGGACAGCTAAGGCATATAGGACGTTAATGGAAATGCGGTATTCATTCCTGTGGAAGAGGATACCATTCCGTTAGCGTCTTTTTATATGCGTTATGAGTTCTGCGTGTGAGTTCCTTCGATGTACCTATTTAATATTCATGTATATGGCATTTAATAATAGGAACGTATGTTCTTTTTCCTATGTAGATGAAGAGGTGGTTTGCACGATTAGGAAGGGCTTTGGGACTAGGGTTGGAAGATGTTGCAAGTTATGCTGAGTATCGGTTAACATTCAAATTAGTGAATTGATGATTGAACCTTATACAGGAGGGATATGCATGCAAGAAGTGAAGCTGGTTGTATCGTACGATGACTATGAAGAAGGGATTCGAATGGAGGCACTCCTTCAAGATTTGGCAGCGAAGCCAGAAGCGGCAGAGCTGGAAAGTCTGATCATTGGAGATTGGGGACAAGCCTATGAAAATTCTCCGCAGGAGTTCAAGGATACATTGATCAAACTGGCTCCAAGTTTCCCGGCGTTGAAACAACTTTTTATCGGAGACATGGAGTCCGAAGAATGTGAAGTTTCCTGGATTATTCAGACGAATCTCGCACCAATTCTGCAAGCATTCCCTAATCTGACCTCGTTCGTGATCAAAGGGAGTAGCGGATTGGAAATCGAACCACTTCAGCACAGCAAGCTGGAAGAATTGATTATCATCTGTGGTGGCTTGCCTAAGGACGTGTTGTCTTCCATTGCCACCGCTAAGTTGCCTGAATTGCGCAAGCTCGAACTGTATCTGGGTGTTGAAGATTACGGATTCGATGGTGCTTTGGAAGACGTGTTGCCTTTGCTTGAAAAAGGGCGCTTCCCTAAATTGGAGTATTTAGGTTTGAAAAACAGCGAAATTCAAGATGAGATTGCAAAGGCAGTTGCCGATGCACCCATCCTGGATCAAATTCAAGTGTTGGATCTCTCGGAAGGCACATTATCCGATGAGGGCGCGGAGGCGTTACTAACAAGCGACAAAGTTAAAAAGTTAAAACATCTGAACCTGAGCTATCACTACATGACGGACAAAATGATGCAGCGCTGGAAGCAGTCAGGTCTATCTGTGGATATTAGTGACCAGCAGGAAAGTGATGAAGACGACTGGCGTTTTCCAATGTTGACGGAATAACCGATGTTGGATGAACAGCCATTGTTGTTAATTGGGAATCCGGGGAATCGACGAACGACAGGGCTGCAAGAAGCTAGAAAACGAATGGGCATGAGACCTGCAATTGTGTTGCCATATGAGAAGCTGCTCCGTACCTGGAGACAGGGAGGCACTCTGGCTGATATTGTGAAGTTAAACCTACAGAATCTGCTTATTCGGATCGATGCTCCAGGGGAAGATTGGAATGTTGAACGAGAACTGTTATATCTCGGAGCAGCAGACTACCATGACGCAGCGGGGAATACAGCATTGAATCTCAACGGATCAACGCTGTTCATGCCCAATGATCTATCAGCTGAATCGCAAAAGGTAGGTTCTGAGATGTACTCTGCTGAGGCAGCTCTCACATTGGAACAGCAGTGGGGGAGGATCTATGCACCTGCCCAATGGTTTCGAGGTTGGAAAAAGTTCCTTGTACGGATTGGACGTGAAGCGCGTACAGTATGGCCCGACGTTCTCTTCTGGAATGATCCTGCTGAGATTGCCGTGATGTTTGATAAAAGATTATGTCAGTTGCATCTGGCACAACGTGGGATACAGGTACCGCCCATATTGCCGTCGTCTGAACCTGTTGACTGCTGGGAGATTTTGCGTTCAGCGATGAATGTCTCGCGAATGCATCGGGTATTTGTCAAACTTGCTTATGGCTCGGCTGCCTCGGGCATTGTCGCTTATCAGGTTAATCCACGGACAGGCGAGGAGATAGCCGTGACAACCGTGGGTATGGAGACCTCCCAGGGACGAACTGTTTTTTATAACGAGGGGAAACTCCGAACGTATACCCGTCATACTGAGATTCGTACGTTGATGGACTGGCTTTGTGCTGAAGGTGCACAGATTGAACGATGGATGCCCAAAGCAGCGTTGCATCAACGCGTGTATGACATTCGTCAACTCATTGCAGCGGGAGAGGCAGGTCATTCGGTTATGCGTCTTAGCCGCACACCGATCACCAATCTTCATCTGCGTAATGAGCGGATGCTGCCAGCTGAAGCGGGGCTGGATGAGTCAAGGATGTCGATGATTCAGCAGGCAGCACTGGATACAATGAAGGCGTTCCCTGACTCATGGTCGGCAGGCATTGATGTAATGCTTACCAGCGGTATGAATCCTCGGGCATACGTGCTGGATGTGAATCCGTTCGGGGATTTGTTATACCGAGTTAAACATCAAGAGTTGACCCCCTATGAATGGGAAATGGAGCTTTTGCGAAAGGAGCCTGTTAGACATGCCTGATATGAACACCATTGTGGGCTCCCATAACATATTAATGATTACACTGGATACGCTGCGATATGACGTTGCCAAGCTGGAGGAGCCGCATTGCCCTAATCTGTGTGGCTCTGGATCATGGGAGAAACGGCATACCCCGGGGAGCTTTACATATGCTGCACATCATGCTTTTTTCGGCGGTTTCATGCCTACACCTGCAAATACAGACAAGTCATCTCACATTCGATTATTTCATTCTCGAAATACCGGACTTAAAACGCATCCGCATACCTGGTTGTTTGACACTCCGGATATCGTTTCCGGATTTGCCGCCGAGGGGTATCGTACGATTTGCATCGGCGGTGTCATTTTTTTTACAAAGAAGAATCCGCTGGCCAAAGTGCTGCCTGGTTATTTTCAGCAAAGTTATTGGCGAATGAATTTTGGGGTCACCAATCCAAGGTCGACAGAGCATCAGGTGAACCATGCCTTGAAGCTGCTGAACAAGACGGCCCCTGATGAGAAACTATTTCTTTTCATGAACGTTTCAGCCATTCACGGCCCCAATCGTTACTTTGTTGAGGGAGCACGAGAGGACTCGGTGGAGACGCAGCGCGCAGCATTACGATATGTGGACAAGGCGTTAGGCCCATTGTTTGAAGCCATGAGAGCGCGAGAACGTCCAACATTCTGCCTGGCTTTTTCGGATCATGGCACCGCTTATGGTGAGGACGGGTATCATGGTCACCGCCTCGCACACGACGTCGTTTGGACTGTACCTTACCGTGAATTTATATTATAAGGAGGAAGCCGATGAGTGAGTATACAGAACGTATAACAACAGGTCTTCCGAAATCTGGCTCCGGATCAACAGCACGTCTTCGGGATGTGCTAAAATTCCCTTACCGTTCTTATCTATACTCCTACCCACATAAAACAGCTTATCGTGAGCTGAATCCGCCGATTGAGCTGCGATCTCTGTGGGAAAAGGAAGATACAGATACCTACTTTTTATATATGCATATCCCTTTTTGTGCGGCACGATGCGGATTTTGCAATCTGTTCACGCTGCCTGACAAACGGCAGGATAGCCATGAACAGTATGTGAATGCGCTAGAGCGTCAAGCGAAGCAGTGGGCGCCGATTACATCGCGTAGACCGTATTCGAGGTTTGCCATTGGTGGGGGAACACCGACATTGTTGAATGAGACACAGCTGAATCGTCTGTTTGACATTGCTGAACATACGATGGGACTAGATCCTTCACATGCTTCTATTTCGGTGGAGACTTCACCTGACACCGTTACGGACGGGAAGTTGAGTATTTTGAAAGAACGGCGAGTGGATCGTGTCAGTATGGGAATACAGAGTTTTATTGAAGCAGAGGCATCGGCCATCTACCGTCCGCAAAAGCCGCAGGAGGTAGAGCGAGCACTGGAAAAGCTGGTTCGACATGATTTTCCACTACTAAATCTCGATCTGATCTATGGTCTGCCAGGTCAAACTGTGGATACGTGGATCTATTCGCTTGAACGTGTCCTCGCCTATAATCCGGGTGAAGTATTTATCTATCCTTTGTACACGCGCGAGAATACGATTGTGAAGCCTGAAGACATCCAGCGTCAAGGCCCTGATATTCGAATGGAACTGTACCGAGCGGCACGTGAATTGTTGAAAAGCAAAGGATATACGCAATATTCGATGCGCAGATTCGCTAAGGAACAAACTTCTGTCAAAGCACTGTTACCATACAGTTGTCAGGAAGAAGGCATGGTTGGACTTGGATGTGGTGCGCGCTCCTATACGAGCGAGGTACATTATGCTTCCAAGTACGGTGTGACCTACAAGGCAACACAGAGCATCATTGCGGATTATGTAAACGCTGAACGGTATGACGTCGCAGATTATGGTATTGTGTTAAGCCGTGAAGAGCAAAGGCGTCGTTTTATATTAAAAGCACTGCTGCATCGGGAGGGACTTATGTTGTCTGCTTATCAGGAGAGATTTGGAACAGAAGTGATGTCTGACTACCCGTGGTTGAACGAATTGCTGGAAGAAGGAATGGCATACTTCGATGTTCAAGCAGAGGAACGAATGTTGCGTCTGACAGAGGAAGGGCTTGGATACTCTGATGCCATTGGGGACTGGCTTATATCTGCCGAAATTCGTGAGCAGATGGAAGGGTTTGTTTTCTCATGAGAGCGACCTTATACTATCGGGGGAAGTTATCCTCCTGTAACTACGATTGTCCGTATTGTCCTTTTAGCAAAACAGTCGATTCGAAAGAAACGTTAAGCATAGATGAACAGCAACTGCGCCAGTTTGTACACTGGGTCAAAGAACAGGAAGATCAGGGACACCGTTTCTCTATTTTTTTCAACCCTTACGGTGAAGCCTTGGTGCGGCGCTGGTACCGGGAAGCGATGGTTGAGTTGTCACATATGGCTCATGTGGACAAGGTGGCAATTCAGACCAACTTGTCTGTCAAACTGGATTGGGCGCGGGAGTTGCATGTGGATAAAGCCGCTTTTTGGGCGACCTACCATCCTCGGGAGACCAAGGAGTCGTCCTTTGTTAACCAATGTATGACTTTGCGTGAGATGGGACTGTCATTTAGTGTGGGTACAGTTGGACTGCGTAGTGCATTTCCAGCTATAGAGTCGATGAGAAAAGCCCTGCCGAGTGAAGTATATATGTGGATTAATGCGTTCAAAGATCGACCCCAATATTACGCTCCGGAAGAAATTGAGTTCCTTAAGGGGATCGACCCGTTGTTTGAAGGGAATTTGCGCGATTATGAGAGTATGGGTAAACACTGTGCTGCGGGTTCGGACGTGTTCTATGTTCAAGGGTCGGGACATGTGAAACGGTGTTATAAGGATCGACGGATCATCGGGCATCTCTACCGGGACGGTTTGCATGCTTTATCAGCAGACAGACCATGCCGCATGAAAAAATGCGGATGTTATATCGGTTATATTCATATGCAGGATTCTCCGTTCAGAGAGACGTTTGGTACAGGTATGCTGGAGCGAAACCCAGTAGCCTTCATTCATTCATAAATGCATCTTTCAGAAATAGCTTGTGTCGAACCGAAAGGTTGGTTTACAAGCTATACTGAAAGGTGCTTTTTTGTTTGGATGATTGGGAGGAAAAGTATTATAAATCCGGTAAGTGGGTCTTGACTCTTTTTATTTCGAAATTAAGATTTTTATTGATTCAAGTTTAGTTCGTTTTGGGTTAGTATAGATAGGAGTAAAGACCTGTTTCAAAAAGGTGTATTTGTTTATATATTTTACACATTCCACCAAATAGGTCTTTGGACTTACTAAAGGAGGGTTGAATGCGAAAGGAATTAATTAAAACTTGCTTGCATTGAACTCAGGAGGGATTTAACGTGAAAAAAAGGTTGTCTATTAGTCAAAAATTGCTTATCGGTTTTTCATCTGTTCTACTATTGTTGGTAGCAGTTACATCCATTTCGTATTTTCAATTGGTAAGCTTGGAGAGAACATATACCGATTTAATTAATGATCGCACAAAAAAATTACTGCAAATCAAAAATATGACGATTGATCTGAAAACGCAACAGGTTGCCTTGAGGAACTATATCATGCAACCTACGGCGGAAAATGAGGGTGAATTCAATCAAGCGTATGAAGATTACATAAACTTGAGCAATGATTTGAAAAAAACAGTGACAAGTTCCAATATGAAACAATATATTTCGGACTCTGAAAAGATGATGAGCGAGTATAATGATTTAGCACAAAATATCATGTCACTGACGAAGCAGGGGGAAGTGGAAGAAGTGTCCCGGCTCATGGAAGAGACAGCTCCTCCACTTATTGAAAGTTTTGAGGAAGTTGTGGAGTCCATGGAAAACCACCAGCAAAAAGCGATGGATGAAGGTACGGTTGCGGCTAATCTTCAGACAGCGAGTGTCCTTCGGTTGATCACTATTATAGGCGTGGTCTCTATTCTTATTGGTTTAGCCATTGCCATTCTAATGGGGAGATTAATTTCCAAGCCGGTTCAGTCGGTTGCACGGGCAGCAGGGCGTATTGCTGAAGGTGATCTGACAGGAGAACCACTCAAGGTACGAAACAGGGATGAAATCGGAGAAATGGCTGAGGCATTCAATGTGATGTCTGCGAATTTGCGTACGTTGATTCATCAGGTAGGTGACGGCGCAGAGCGTGTAGCCGCCTCTTCGGAGGAGTTGACTGCAAGTACAGAACAGACTGTCATTGCCAATGAACAAGTAGCCACGACAATGGGGGAGATTGCAGGAGGAACGGATGCGCAGGTTCATATGGTCAGCGAAGGGCTACAAACGATGAATGAACTGGCAGCAGGTTTTCGGCAAGTGGCTGAAAATACAACCGTTGTGTCCGAGCACGCTGCAGAAGCTTCTGCTCAGACGATCACCGGAAGTGAATCCATTCGTTCAGCAGTTGGACAGATGAACTCCATTCAAAACACTGTTTCTAGCCTTGAGGGAGTAATTAAAGAACTGAATAAACACTCAGTGGATATTGTAAAAATGGTGGATACAATCTCTGAAATATCTGCGCAAACGAATCTGCTATCCCTTAATGCGGCTATTGAGGCTGCGAGAGCTGGAGAACACGGAAGAGGATTCCAGGTTGTGGCTACGGAAGTCCGAAAATTGTCTGAGCAGTCTGCGCAGTCAGCAGGAGAAATCGTAACGCTGGTATCCTCTATTGAGACGGGGATGAGAAATGCAGCACACTCTATGAGTGTGGTATCCTCTGAAGTCCAGGAAGGTATTCAATTGGTGAATCAAGCAGGATATACGTTCGAAGAGATTCGAACATCGGTGAGTAGCGTTGCAGGACAGACCCAGGAGGTATCTGCTTCGATTGAACAGATGAATGCTGGCGTAGAACAGATTAATGCCTCGATGAAGTCAATTATGGAGGTAACCGAGAATGCTGCTGCAGGAACTGAGGAAGTGAGTGCCACAACGGAAGAGCAGTTGTCCGCAATGCAGGAGATCGCATCGGCTGCGAATGATCTGTCATCTATGGCGGAGATGTTGCAACAGTCAGTTGCTCGTTTTAAAGTTTCTTGATCTTCTCTACGGAGAGTTAATCGCAATCGTATGAAAGAGCTTCAATTATAAAAACAAGTGACTGCCCATACACCATGGATTCGGTGTATGGGCAGTCTTGTTTAATAGATTAAATTAAGGACAAAAGGGAAGCTAGTTATCGGATAGCAACATTATATGTTCGAAGCCAGCTGTTGATCTGAGTCAAATAAGCAAACAGCTGAGGTCCAGACATCAATTGTCCAAACCATGGCAGATTCGAGGAGGCATCTGGTGAGGACGCAAGGCTTCGAATCTGCGTTTTGTCGATTAACGGTAAAATCGGTGATGTTGGATCATCAAGTATTTCAAGCACTTGCTGTTTGACTGCTGCAAGATACTGTGGATTATGTGTTTTGGGATATGGGCTTTTTTTGCGATATAACACATCGTCAGGCAGTACACCTTCCAGCGCTTTTCGCAGAATACCTTTCTCTCTTCCACCTGTTATTTTCATTTCCCAGGGAATGTTAAATACATATTGGATTAAACGATGGTCGCAGTATGGTACACGTACTTCCAGGCCAGCCCCCATACTCATCCGGTCTTTGCGGTCCAGCAGTGTAGGCATGAAACGTGTGATATTCAAGTACGACATCACGCGCATTTGAGCTGTTTTTCCTGTTTCCCCATCTAATAATGGAACTTCCGCAACAGCATCTGAGTATCGGTCTGCAAGATAGTCCAGCGGTCTAATCCACTCACGAATGTCTGGAGATAACAATCCCGCACGCATATCAGGGGCGACAGACCAAGGGAACGTGCCTGAGTTCAACATATCATCTCGGTGAAACCAAGGATATCCACCAAATACCTCATCTGCAGCTTCGCCAGAGATCGCGACGGTGGCTCCTTTTTTGATCTCTTTACAGAACAAATACAAGGATGAATCCACATCTGCCATGCCAGGCAGATCTCTTACCAGCATAGCCTGAGTCAGTGCGTGCACAAGCTCTCCATTTTCAATCTCGATCCAGTGGTGATCGGTTTTAAGCTCATCCACCATCCGTTGAATCCACGGCCCATCGGCACCGGGCTGGAAGGCGTGTGCCTGAAAGTGTTTGGCATTATCCACATAATCAACGGAGTACGTGCTAACCTGACCTTGCCCCGTCCGGTTGTAATAATCGACTGCCAGAGCAGATAAAGCACTGGAGTCAAGTCCTCCGGAAAGAAGGGAACATACAGGAACATCAGAAGCAAGCTGGCGTTCCAGCGTGTCCTGTAACAGACGGCGCACTTCAGCTGATGTCTCTTCTAGATTATGTTCGTGTTTCACGGACTCCAGCTTCCAATAGGCATAAGTTTTTATACCGTTACGGCTGTAAATGAGGGCGTGGGCAGGTTTCAGTTCAAGGAGTGAAGAGTACACCCCATGTCCCGGTGTGCGTGCAGGCCCGACAATAAATACTTCCGCGAGTCCTTCAGGTCCTACTACAGCCTCTACATCTGGGTGAAGAAGAAGAGCTTTTGGCTCCGAACCAAAAATGAGGGCATCCTTTTCATTACTGTAAAACAAAGGTTTCACCCCGAGACGATCTCGGGCCATGAAGACCTGTTCCCGTCCGCCATCCCATATGGCAAAAGCGAAAATACCGTTAAACTTTTCAACGCACGCTGGTCCCCACTCGATATATGAGGCGAGAAGTACTTCTGTGTCACATTGCGTTCGGAAATGGTGCCCGCGCTGGAGCAGTTCCTTCTTTAATTCGGGTGCATTGTATAGTTCTCCGTTATACACAACGGTATAGGAGGTGTCTCCTTGTAACGCATGCATGGGCTGTGCCCCGTTCTCCGGATCCATAACGCTGAGGCGGCGATGTCCAAACGCACAAGGGTTGGAAATCCATGTACCTGAAGCATCGGGTCCGCGGTTCGATAAGCTATCCGTCATCCGGACTAGCAGCTCCGATTCCTGTGTCAAATCCCGATTCCACTGTACGAAGCCGGTTATACCGCACATGGTTTGTTCATCCTTTCTTGGTCGAGTCGTTCATCCGTATGCTGCTAAGTGTCGAGAGCAGCTAGCAAATGGTGTCTTTTTCGTCAGAAGTCGTAACAAATATATGCCGAATGTAGGCATAAAATGTCTGTCCTCTTCGGAAACTACATCTAGGGATATCAGCCTTAAGCTCTGTGAAGGAGAGACTATGGAATGGACAGGATGAATTATTATGTTTCTGTCACGGGACGCTCCGTCTTAACGGATTCGTCTGCTACATCGTATGAATGGGTGATTCAGGCGACTCCTCAGGAAGCTGAGCATTTACTTGGATTACTATATCTTATGCAGGAAAAGGAAGAAGAAGCCTTTCCGGGAATGGTTTTTCCTTGGCCGGATACACCGGAACAGGATGTGAACCGTGTTTATGAAGCAGTTTTACAGCAAGTATATCGGGAAATTTATCGGTTAGGTACACCGGAGACCAAGCATCAGATTAAACAAAGTACATGAATAGAGCGAAGGAGATGGATATCGATGTATGCCATTCAGGATGCGAAAATACGCAGATTGACTGAAGTAGATGGATTATCTTGTGCTGAGGTTGAAGTGCAGCCAGGGAATGCAGGAGACCCGTCATTGCTTGTATATGTGGCCTCCACTCAACCGGGGAATGAATTACAAGTGGTACGGATTGTTCGCAATCATTCGGATGGAGCGATCGATTGGTATAACAACAACATGCATACCGCCTTTGAAGATGCAACAGAAACGGCATTTGAAAATAGCGAAGGCATCACAGTAGAAGAGGACAAAGCCCAGTTTCAGCGTGATCTGTTTGCATTCGGATTGCTTCGTCCTACGCTCCAGCGGTATTTGATTGGCCAAGGTTAATTAACGGTTGAACAACTTGCCCATAACTAATCTTGCATTAAACTCAGTAAGAAGGTAAGAAGAAGAACATAAGAGCAAGAAAGAATAGAAAAAACCGCTATGATGCGAAGGACACCCTCTGGAGGTTCATCGAATAAACCATAAGTTTATTCCAAAGTCTCGTCTAGGGGTGTACTTTAATAGCATGGCGGTTTTTTGATAAAAATGGCCTATATCCCGCTGTCGGCAGGTTAGTAATATTCACGCAAAACTTGAATTCCTTTGACCACATTATATACAAAACTTAGGCCATAAATAACAAAGAACAAGATAACGAACCCTATGGCTGATCCTAAACTTTGAGCTGTTACAAAGAAATAGAGCAGTGGAATTGCCGCAATAAACGGAAATACATGAGTGAAAAGAGCACGTTTTGCGTGTCCCGCAATATATTCATCTTTTGCTACAATCCAGACAATAATAGGAAATAGAAACGGAGCAAAGAAAATGCTAAAGTACGATAATGATGATAAAAGTTGCCTCATAACCAATCTCCCCTTCCATAGAACGTCAATATGTATGCCAAATAACTTATTCGACTCTCAATTTAATTATTCCTTTCAGCGAAATGGATGGCCTCATCGGTGAATAGATGATTAAATTATTATTAAACAGTTGATAAATATTGAAAACAGAAGTATAATAGAGAACGTTCCGATTTTTTTTATAATACATATTTGTCTCAGTAGCTCAGCAGGATAGAGCAACGGCCTTCTAAGCCGTCGGTCGGGGGTTCGAATCCCTCCTGGGACGTCATGAAAGAAGCTTCCTTCGGGAAGCTTTTTTTTGCGTTCTAGGGATGAGAACCCCAATGGTTCGTCAATGCATAAGCTTCGTTAGCATATACATCGCAGTCTTGATTCTAAAGACTTAACATCCCTCTCTAATTGGTTTTACCTATAAAAGGGATAGATTATATGTATTTTAGTAATAAATCGATCTGTGCCACAATGAATACATTAACAGTGAAAGCGACGGTGGAGCAGATGAAATCGATCAATCAGTGGCAAGCTGAAGAATACGATAATCAACTGGCGTTTGTATCGGAATATGGAAAAGATCTGATCTCCTGGCTTCGACCTGCTGAAGGCGAAGCCATTCTTGACCTTGGCTGCGGAACCGGGGACTTGACGCATGAAATTTCCCGATCTGGAGCAGAAGTGTCGGGTATGGATGCATCCCCGGATATGCTTGAACAGGCAAGGAGAAAGTTTCCGGAGTTGAAGTTCTGGGAAGCGGATGGTCAGCAATTTGTAACAGAACAATTGTATGATGCGGTTTTTTCGAATGCTGCGCTGCACTGGATGCGCAACCCTCGGAAGGTGGTTGATTGTGTGTGGCATGCACTGAAGCCGGGAGGGCGATTCGTAGTCGAATTTGGCGGTCAAGGGAACGTGCAGATCATTGTACAAGCGATCGAAGACGTGATGGATCGACACACGAATATCAATGCTTCCGAACGTAATCCGTGGTATTTTCCAACGATCGGTCAATACAGCAGCATTCTGGAGGATAGAGGTTTTGTCGTTCGACAAGCATATCATTATGACCGTCCTACTAAACTTGCAGATGGTGATCGTGGAATTATAGACTGGTTGACTCATTTTGGCGGTGACTATTTCCGGGGATTTAGCTTGGAGCAGATTGAGGAGTGGTGTGTGGAAATTAGCCAGATCGTGAGTCCAAAGCTGAATAAAAACGGTGTGATCTATGCCGATTACAAGCGTCTTCGTATGTTAGCGTTTAAGCCTAAGGTTGAGTAGGATCAAACAAAAAAGATGAAAAGCCATGCCTTTCTTCAGTTTAGAGAGGTGTGGCTTTTTCCTCCTTCTTAAGAACTATATAAGCAATTTTTATATCATAATGTAATTATTTAGAAGGAAAATGTGATATTTTGGTAGAATAATCTACCGGGGGTCAAACAATATGCAGATTGGCGGTGAATTAGTCGAAACGTATTGCAGTGCGAGAGGCAACATGATCCCATTTGGTGAGGTATTCATACGAAGAAGGAGGGCATAACCTTGAATAAACGATTGATATCTATGTTAATAAGTATCCTTATGGTTTTTTCCCTTATCCTGCCCGCGGCTGGAGCAACTTCTGCTAATTCCGTAATTCAGCTGGATAACACGTTAAACAGTACGGAAGCCAAACAATGGCGAGAAATCCTTGCCGAACGAGAATCTCGAATTGCTGCAGATCCTTTCCTGGATAACAGTTTGAAAGGTCTTGGAGGAGAAAGTACACGGGTTATCGTTGAACTTTCCAATAAACCAGTTGCTGTAGCGCAAGGCGAATCAACCCTCTCAGGGAAATCATTCACCTCCTCTATGGAATCAAAGGCTGTGAATCAGGTTGAACAACAACAACAGTCCTTTGTACATAGCCTCACTCAGAAAAAAATTAAACACGAAGTGTTGGACAATTATGCATATGCTCTTAATGGTGTAGCTCTTGAGATCAAGGGGAACCAATTGGGACAATTGCTTCAAATACCAGGCGTTGTCAGTGTATACCCAGACCTTGAAGTGACACTGGGCCCAGACAAAGACGAAGTGAATCCGTACATGAAAGATACAGCACCATTTATTGGAGCTCCTGAAGTGTGGGACTTGGGCTATAAAGGTAAAGGTGTGAAAGTGGGCGTCATCGACACAGGAATTGATTACACTCACCCTAATCTACGTGAAGCTTACAAGGGCGGGTGGGATTTTGTAGATAACGATAATGATCCGTATGAAGCCACCTATCAGGAGTGGAAAACATCAGGCGAGCCTGAGTTTAACTCCAACGGAAGTTCATATTATACGTCACATGGTACACATGTTTCGGGTACGGTGGCTGCTCGCGAAGCAGGAGATTACGGTGTTGTCGGGATCGCTCCGGAAGCCGATATCTATGCTTACCGTGTTCTTGGACCGTATGGAAGCGGACAGACCGCTTGGGTACTTGGCGGAATTGACCGCTCGGTAGCGGATGGAATGGACGTTATTAACTTGTCACTCGGTGCCGAGAATAACGATCCGAGCTATGTTACTTCAGTTGCGTTAAATAATGCGATGCTATCTGGCGTAACAGCCGTTGTATCTAGTGGTAACAGTGGCCCTAACCGTTATACGCTGGGTTCACCAGGTGCATCTGCTATGGCCATTACTGTAGGTAACTCTACAGGTCCTAGTCAGGTGATTACGGCGAACAGCCATTTCTGGATAGGTGCAGAAGGTGAGGATACGGCGCCAGAGCAACAGCCAACTCCAGAAAATGATTCGCAAATCCCTGAACTGGGAAATGCAGCTGAAACGCAGCGTCCTGACGTCACAATGGTTAGTGAGCCTGAAGATAGAGTGGAGGCTATCGTATCGGATGATGAAGCGGGAGAGGTTCCACCTGCAACGAATAGCAGTAATGACCCTGATGCGGAGAATGCTACAGTAACTGCTCCAGCAACAGAAGCAACAGTTACAGAAGAAACAGAAGCAACAGAGGCGGCATCACCATCTGCATCATCTAATACAGAAGAGGGAACAACTGCACCAGCAATACCAGCGGAAGTGGAGCAGACACCACTTGCTGTTACTGAATCGGTATATCGTCTCGATGTGATGGGCTGGAGTCTTGCGGCTGATCCCGAAACGGTTCTTACAGATCGGTACGATGTTGAGTATGCAGCTCTAGGTAAGCCTGCTGATTTTGAAGGTAAGGATTTCACGGGTAAAGTGGCTCTGATCCAGCGCGGTGAACTTGCATTTGTCGAGAAAGTTGCGAATGCCAAAGCAGCAGGAGCCGTAGCAGTTATTGTATATAACAATATTCCTGGTCCAATTGGCGTTAGTCTTGGGGACAACTTCGACCTGATTCCGACACTCAGCATGTCGAAGGAAATTGGCGAAGTGCTTAAGGCTGAATTGGATGCTGGTCAATCTATGAAAGTAAGTTTTAATGATTTTGAGCGTAGTCAGACGCCTGGCGACGAAATGAGTTCTTCCAGTTCACGTGGGCCCGCGAAAGTAACTTTGGATATTAAACCGGATGTCGTTGCACCGGGTTCCAGCATATTGTCGACGATTCCTGCCTACGGCAAAGATGAACCGGATGCCGATTATGCGCAAGCGTATGATCGCAAGAGCGGTACAAGTATGGCTGCACCGCACGTAGCGGGACTGGCTGCACTGTTACTTGAAAAACATCCGGACTGGACACCATTTGATGTCAAAGTAGCTCTAATGAACAATGCTAAAATTATGGATACAGCGAAATACGACGTATTCGATCAGGGTGCTGGACGTATCCAGGCAGTGAAGTCGATTGATCCTGCGGCTTTGCTCAAAGTCATGGATGTGACCCGGTATACCGAGAGCGGCTCGGTTGTTGAGAAAGAGAACATCACGGGCAGCATCAACTATGGAAACTTCATGAGTACAGATGAGAAAACAGTAACCAAAACGATTAAGATTCAGCCTTTGAGTGGAAGTGGTGGCGAATATACGGTAAACGTTAACCCTACTCGTACTGTAGCTGGAGTGTCGGTTGCAGTGGATAAGACCTCATTCACCTTGAATGGCGAAGAGGAAATCGCAGTGACGTTAACTGTACCTCGCGGTGTTACTGCGGCAACGGAGGCACAAGGTTATATTGAGATTACGAATGGAACCGATACGTTCTCTCTGCCATATGTGGCTCACTTTAATGTTACGTCTAGTGGAGTGAAATACATTGAGACTGTAAAAGGAACGACCAAGAATCCGTTCTACTATCCGTTGAAGGCAGACGGTTCACTGGATACCGTAAACATTGCGATGGAATTCCATAATCCAATGACCTTTGCGTTGATCGAAATCTATAACGGCCTCGAACCTGAGGGTGGTCATTTCCAAGATGGGTACATCGGTTCAATCTTTGGCAATTATTACAACTTTAATGCAAATACAAGATATACCCTGGCTTGGGATGGACAGTATTCGGATTACACTACGGAAGAAGTAATCGAGCTTGCTGATGGCTTGTATACCATCGATATCACAACAATTGGGGCAGATGGCAAGACTTACAAAGAAGATACTTCTCCATTTTTAGTTAAAAAGACAGCTCCGGCAGTAACTGCTCCAGAATCATTGCAATTTAAAGCGGACGATGCGGTTGTAATCAGCGGTACCGTGGAAGATCTGTATTTCCGTGCTGCCCCTGCACTAGCCAAGGGCTGGAGTATCCAGTTTGATCCGACGGCTGCGTTGAAAGCATCCTACCTGGTGAAAAAGGAAGATGGCTCCACGTTGAAAGAAGGGACGTTTAATGTTCAGGCCGATGGCAGTTTCCAATATCCATTAGAAGGTATTGAAGGCGGAACATATACTGTGGAAACCACGGTTCAAGACGAGCAAGGGCTTACAGGTACGGCTAGTACCGTAATTACAGTGGAGCAAGCGCAGACGGAACCGGAAACCCCGGCAACCAAAGCACCTGGAACACCTACATTGTCCCATAATAACGGCTTTGTTAACGGTCTGTTAGGGGGCGACTATACCGTGTCCATGAACATGTGGTGGGGTGAGAATGCGACCAGCTACAAGTTGTATGAGGATGGCGTTTTGGTTGATTCGCAAAAATTAACGTATAATGCGCCATGGGCACAGTTTGCTCAAACGAAAATTAAAGGCAAAACCAATGGCACCTATACTTATGTGGCCGAGCTTGCCAATGATAAGGGTGTAACACGCAGTCAGACATTGACTGTACGGGTAACGGATGCGTTGCCTGGCCAAGCGGTGCTCTCTCACGATAATTGGGATGGAGACGGTGACTATAAAGTCATGATGAACATGTGGTGGGGTACCAATGCTACCGAGTATCGTCTCTATGAGAATGATGAGCTGATTGATACGCAGTCCCTTACAGCTGTTACACCCATGTCACAATACGCTGTGACCACAGTGAAAGGTAAATCCTCTGGTACGTATACGTACCGGGCTGAGCTGAATAACGATGCCGGCGTGACAAGCACGAATACAATGAAGGTAAAGGTGAAGTAAACAAGGTATCCCTTTAGGGGCACAATGTAATGTTATATGTCGTGTGATAAGAGCACAATTCCAAGCTGTGGTTTGGGAAAAGTAGTGCTTCGTCCCTGTCCGGCATGAAGCCGATGACTGGACGAAAGCTGGATATGAGAAACGGCCTTACCCTGTGCATGTACAGGATAAGGCCGTTTCTCATTATTTGCTTGCAGGGAAGGATAGATATCCGATCTCCTGATGATCTTTTTTTATAAAACTAAGAAATGGTTCGATCTTTACCTGCCTGGATTCCTGTTATGAGTAATGCCACCGCCAGAGAAATTTGGATGAGTAACGGAAGTGTCCATCCTTGAGTCCAGTCGTGCAACAAGCCAAACAACATAGGTCCTCCAGCTGCTAACAGATAACCGAAAGATTGGGCCATCCCCGATAGATTTGCGGCCTCTCTTGCATGATTGGTGCGAAGAACGAAGAACATCGTAACTAGAGCAAATGAAGCACCCGCACCAATCCCGGCAAGAGCCACACCGATCGTAACGAGCGCAGGGGCAGTAGTGAACAGCAAGGCATATCCCGTAATGAGACACATACTGGTTATTGTAGTCAGCAGTCGTTGATCTCGCGTTCTGCCGGCCAGGATGGGTACGATAAAGGTAGCTGGGACGCTGATCATTTGCATGAGAGAGAGCATCCAGCCAGCCGACGCAGAACTGAAGCCTTGATTCGCTAGAATTCCTGGAAGCCAAGTGATCGTTGTGTAGAAAATGAATGACTGTATCCCCATAAACAGTGTTACGAACCATGCAAGGGAAGATGTCAATAGACGTGTAGGTGCAGTCTCGCTTTGGGAGGTGACATATAACATCCGTTTGCGCCCTTCTCCCGCCTGTTTGAGCCATAAGAGTATAGCCCCTATCGACAGGATAGCCCACATCCCTAATGACGCCCGCCAGCCAAGTGAAGAGGCTGTTGCCACAGGTACGCTTATTCCTGAGGATATCGAGGCAAAGATATTCATTGAAACAGAATAAAGCCCGGTGACTATGCCGACACGCAGCGGGAAATCCCGTTTGATTAAACTGGGTAAGAGTACGTTACTGAGAGCAATCCCGCATCCAAGTATAGCTGTTCCTGCATATAGTGCGACGACGGAGGGAAGCGAGCGCATCGTAATCCCAGCTGTAACGATAATGACAGCAAGCAGTAAGGATGTCTCAAGCCCAAAACGTTTGGCAAGGCGTGGAGCGAAAGGAGACACCGCAGCAAAAGCAATCAGGGGCAAGGAGGTCAGAAGCCCTGCCATGGTGTGACCAATCCCGGTATCTAATCGGATCCATTCAATTACAGGACCAGTAGCTGTAATAGGTGATCGCATGGTCGCAGCGATAATGATAATTCCAGCGAGCAATATCCCCATATTTTTGGATGTTTGCTGCGGCAATTGTTCTTCCTCAGAATAGATGGAATGTTGTTGTTGAGTACGTGATGACATGATTAATCTCCTGTTTCTCGTTTGTTGGATGATCGCTAGCGACTTTTAATGAGATGATCTTCCGAATAGAGAAGCTAAAGTTGAAGTTGAAGTGAAGTTAAAGCAAGGATTTCATTTTTCACGGCTTAGCTGCCTCGTTGATCTGTGCTAATGTGTAGTTTAACTTGAATCATCGAATTCTGATAGTCTTTAATGAGTTTTCCCTTTTTAATCTGCACAATCAATCTTGTTGGATACCAGATCCGTCTAGCTTAGGATGCTAGAAGTTGCCTCCGGCAATATAATCATGACCTTCAAACTCCAAGCCCGATTTTTAAAATACATCAATAGAACCCGAGGAACATAAGATAGGCCCGCACAGCTGGTATCATCCAGTAGTGCGGGCCTATTCGCTGCTTGACTTAAGGGCTTCGGGTTCGACAGAAGTTTATTCCAAAAAGCTCTTGGCGATCTCGATCAGCTCTGCCTTAGTGATCTTTCTAGTAGCTTCTATATAGTAATTAATATGATAATCGCTATTCGGGATATTATAAATGAATTGAATGGATCTGTTGCTGCTGCGTTTATTCGCTTCCTTGTACAGTACATCTACCCCGGATATCTTCATTTCCTCCTTCGCGTCTACATGGTTCTCATTGAAGTGGATCGTTAACTTCTCCTTTCTTTTCCAGGGCTGTATCACGATCTGACCGTCTGAGCTCTTGTAGCTGATATACATGTTCCAGTTATCCTTGAGGGTCTCAAGGGGGGCCATGGCATATCCAACATCAGATTCCGTGGCTTGCCGCTTGAGCTCCTCGGTCAGTGATGTCTCATCTTCGGCTGTCAGCGGTTTCGGGGTGTGGTAGCTCAGATTAGCGCGATCAAAGGAATAGACCTGCCTACTCGTGCGTATGCTGTTCGTGAGCTTGATCTCCTGATTCTTCAACTCCTCTGTCAGAGCGTGTGCATCTTTGAAGCCTAGTCCTGGACCAGTGACTAGGTTCAGCATTTGGTGAGGATTGTTTGCGGCAATGTATAGAGCAGCAGATTCACCGGGCTTCAGCAGCTTGTAGCTAAGTTTAGTAGCCTCTCGATCACGTAATTCTTCTTGAGGATCCTTCTTCTCCAGAATGGATGGCTCGAAGATCTTTTCTTCATAAACGGTCTTACCCTTGTTGTTGGTCAGTGAGTAGAGATGAACGGCTGCGAAGCCTGTAGAAATGCTGAGCAGCATGCAGACCATTATAATCACACTAACCTTGTATTTCAGGTGGGGGCGATCGGAGCTTTTCATCTGAGGTTGTTCACCTTGTAGCTTTTTCATTACAGGCCCAGACAGGTCTGCATGGGGCGGCTCTGCCTTATTAAATAGGTTTCGAAGATCCTGATTGCTGCTTGGCTTCATTGTGGCTAGCTCCCTTCACTGGATAATAGTGCTTTCGGAATTTGCCGACTGTTCGTTCATATTTCTTACGCAGATAAGCGTTGTTTCGCTGGAGAATCGTGCTGATCTCCTCATAGGTCTTGTCCTCCACACATCGCAAAATAAGCAGACTGCGCTCCTCCGGCGACAGTTTATTCATAGCCTGAAGCACCTGCTCATCAAAATAAATATCCTCAATTCTCTGATCTATCGGGCTATACTCCCTGGTGGAATGATATAGGAAAGGCAGATACTTGACGAGCCGGCGTTTGCGCAGCACATCAATACACTGATTGTATGCAATGGTGTACAACCAGGCCTCGAACGATTTCTCCGGGTCATACCTTTTCATATGCTTGAAGGCCTTGAGGAAGACCTCCTGTCCGCAATCCTCGGCTTCCGCATAGTTGTTTAGCATATGATAACAGTAGAGGAAGATCGGTCTCTGATACTTATGCATGATTCTCTCAAACTGCGTGGTATCACCACTCAGAATGTCGCTTATAATCTGGCGAAGATCTGTGTCTTCCAAGTCCCCACCCCTTTTAAAGTGTTTTACGAAGGAGACACCTCGCAATGTGACAGCTTGCCGTATTTTTTGCACAAGAAGGCACAGGATGCATCCCTCCCGGTTCGTTTAAACGAACATACTTAATAAAAAGAGAGTTACATCGTGTGCCTGTATATGCTTAGGAACATCACTTCATCATAACGGTTACGGATGGACAGGCTGTTGTCTGGGGCGTAGTAATCTGAAAGCTATATCCCCAAGCGCCGCTGTCACTCAAAGGCGGCCTCTTACTCCGCGTCTTATTTCAGATACGATTGGGCGAGCTTGATGAACTCCTGTTTACTCAGCTTGCTGCCGATGTCTTCAATATGGTACTTGATATGAAACTCACTATTAGGGATGCTGTAAACAAATGTAATGCCTTGGCCTGAAGATTTGAAATCCTGAGACTCGGATTCGATATACGATGAATAGAGCATTTCAGTTCCTCCTGAATTGATCAGCTCTCGCGTGACCCCTGTCTGCTCGGAAGGAGTAAGAATTGTGATTTTCTCATCGGATTTCATAGCCTGAACCAGCAACTCGCTGCTTCCATTTTTATATGTGCTGAAAAGGTTCCAGTGCTTACCGGTCAGCTTAAGTTTCTGCATGGCATAGCCTTTACCGGACTTTACGGCCTGCTGCTCCAGCTGATCAGTCAGTTTGGCTCGCTCGGAATCAGACAAGACTGGATGATATGTTACGCTGGCACTGTCAAATTTGTATTTCTGCTGGATGGTATCCAAAATTTTAACCGATTGTCCCTTTAGCTGCTTACTCAGCTTGGTTGCTTCTTTGAAGCTCATTGATGTTCGCACAATGTTGGTTTTGCGCTGTGGATTGTCCTCGGCAATGTAGAACAGGGCGGCTTCCCCTTTCTTCAGTAGCTCATTTGCTAAGCTATGGCTCTTTGAAGCCAGATGCAAATCCTGGGCGGAGTTGTCCGACTTTTGGGAGGCCTCGTATGGCTTTTGCTCATAGACAACCTCCCCTTTGTTATTGGTTAGCTTAAAGATTTGGTTGCTGTGGAGATCATCTGCAAAACTTGAGGCCGGAATGAATAGCATAGCTGCTGCCAAAGCGATTAGACTTGTCTTGTACTTCATGTTCTTTTTCATATAAAACTCTCCTTTGGATTGCTGTATTTGTAAGGTACTACGTTTTAAATGTGCCAGAATGTGACATTTGTTGATTTTTGTTATGAGATAGTGGGGTGAAAGGGAGATGAAGGAGAGAGGTAGCAAGCCAGAGTATAATTGTTTTATTAATGGTAATTTAAACCTGGGTTCTCATCCCTAGAACGCAAAAGAAGCTCCCCGGAGGAAGCTTCTTTTTTGACGTCCCAGGAGGGATACTCTCCTTACAGTCGAGACTGCAATGTAAATGCTAACGAAGCTTATGCTTCGACGAACCATTGGGGTTCTTATCCCCAGAACGCAAAAAAGAAGCTTCCCGGAGGAAGCTTCTTTTTTGACGTCCCAGGAGGGATACTCCTTACAGTCGAGACTGCGATGTATATGCTAACGAAGCTTATGCTTCGACGAACCATTGGGGTTCTCATCCCTAGAACGCAAAAAAAGCTCCCCGAAGGAAGCTTCTTTCATGACGTCCCAGGAGGGATTCGAACCCCCGACCGACGGCTTAGAAGGCCGTTGCTCTATCCTGCTGAGCTACTGAGACATGAATTTTTTCAAGCAAAAATGATTTTATCATAAATAAAAAATAATATCAATTGTTTTATTTTTGGTTCATTTTCGGATATGATATTTGGCGGCCGTAACGTTTTTTTCTTTCTAATTAGGGTTATGTTAGAATATCAGAAGAACTTAGAAAATAGATCCATATTCTTTGATATATATCTATTCATGGTCGATTCCCGCTGGAGATTCAGGAACAGAGGAGGTGCTCCTATCAAGGAATCCACGACCCCGGACAATGAGCACAACAATAAGATCGTGCTGTTTCCAAAGACGCTGGACTATTATCAGATCCAACTGACGGTTATGCTTGAAAATGAACGTAATGGTGAAGCAATGGAATTGCTTCGCTTTTTGCTGCAATGCCAAGGGCAGGAAGAACGTCACTATGATGAGTGGCGGGCTTTGCTGGAATGGCTGCAGGCGGCGTTTCCTCAATATGAAGGAATGGATACACCGACCATAAGTGAAGAAGAGGAAGAAGACGTCAGCGAGGAAGAGATGGCCAGACAACATGCCAAGTCCAAACTTGCGCAAGACGACGGTTATGCTGATAAGTTGCTACGCACAGTTATGGAAGGACCACTGTCTGAACAAACCATGCTGGCGCTGGAACAACTGGCATTTCTGGATGTTCCCAAGGTAGATGAAGAACTGGTTCAGTGGCTTCAGACCAAAACGCTTCATCCGTTATTACAGTTCAGGGTGCTTCAAACGCTTCGCCGCAGAGGCCGGCAAGACATCGTTCGGTTTACGAGAGGTGACGAAGAGGTAGAGATTGATCTTGCTGACGTTCCGCTTAAACCAGAAGAGTTCCCGCTTCCGATTGTGCAGATTCTGGAACGAGTAGCAGATCAGACGGAGGTTCATGAACCTACTCTATTTTATTTTGCTCAAGAACTGTGGATACAATATGTTATGGCCGTCTATGGAACTCGGGATTACCAGTCTATGCTGGAACAAAATGATGCAATGGCAGATATTTGGGCCGCCGCACTACATATGACAGTGGCAGACAGCCTGGGTGGCTCCCATGATGAAGAGAATACACGCTCGATGTACGCTGTGACAGGTGCAATGAGGTTTCGGCTCGAGCAAGCCTATCGCTCCATAAAGCAGTTTGTTTCTGCCGGTTTGGATGGACATTAAGGGTTAAAACGTTTACCTTAAATGGTATCAAGGGAATCCCCTTGAAAAAGAATGTAAACTTGTTTATACTAAAATGGTTATTTTGTGCGTGATTGCCTACGTGAACATGTGAATTTTGGAGGGGAAAGTATACAATGAAAGCAACTTGGGAAAAGATAGAGAAGAACCTTGGGGTTCTTGAGGTTGAAGTCAGTGCTGATCGTGTAACTGAAGCACTCGATAAAGCTTTTAATAAAGTAGTAAAACAAGCAAACGTACCTGGATTCCGTAAAGGTAAAGTGCCACGTCCAATCTTTGAAGCTCGCTTCGGAGTGGAGAGCCTTTACCAGGATGCAATCGATATTTTGCTTCCTGAAGCTTATACAGAAGCAATCGATCAAACGGATATCTTCCCAGTCGATCGTCCTGATGTAGACATCGAGCAATTCGCTAAAGGACAATCCTTCAAATTTAAAGCGAAAGTAACAGTGAAACCTGAAGTTACTCTGGGTGACTACAAAGGAATCGAAGTTGCTGTAGCTAAAGGTGAAGTTACTGATGCTGAAGTAGCAGAAGAGCTGGAGCGTCTGCAACAGCGTCATGCTGAGCTGGTTGTCATTGACGAAGGTGCTGCAGCAAACGGCGACGTAGCTGTAATCGACTTCGACGGTTCTGTTGATGGTGTACCTTTCGAAGGTGGTAAAGCAGAGCGTTACTCCTTGGAGCTGGGTTCCAACACATTCATTCCTGGATTTGAAGAGCAAGTTGTAGGCTTGTCCACAGGTGACTTCAAAGACGTGGAAGTAACTTTCCCAGAGAGCTACCATGCAGCTGAATTGGCTGGTAAACAAGCGGTATTCAAAGTGAAAGTTCACGAAATCAAACGCAAACAGCTTCCAGAACTGGATGATGAGTTTGCCAAAGATGTTAGTGAATTCGATACACTTGAAGAGTACAAAGCTGATCTCAAGAAACAACTGGAATCCCGTAAAGAAGATGAGTTCAAAGCTGCACAGGAAAATGCAGTTGTAGAAAAAGTAGCTGAAAACGCTGAAGTGGACATCCCTTCTGCAATGGTTGACAGCGAAGTACAGAACATGATGCGCGATTTCGACAACCGTCTTCGCAACCAAGGGATGAACCTTGAGATGTTCTTGAGCTTCTCCGGTCAGACACAAGCTGACTTGAGAGCACAAATGCAAGATGATGCTGCGAAACGTGTTCGTAACAACCTGGTGCTTGAAGCAGTAGGTAACGCAGAAAAGATCGAAGTTTCCGATGAAGAAGTGAATCAAGAACTCGAGAAAATGGCTGAATCTTACAAGCGTCCTGCGGAAGAGATCCGTGGTATCCTTGAAGGTAATGGTTCCCTCGACAGTCTTCGTGATGAAGTGAAACTGCGCAAAACAATCGACGTTCTCGTGGAGAACAGCAAAGTTGTTGAGCCGGTTGAAGCTCCAGCTGAAGAAGCTCCTGCAAAAGCTGACAAAAAATAAGACAAGCTGTGCGAATGTGACAGCTTCATAAATGATAAGGCACGTGAATCATTGCGTGCCTTATTTTTAAATTGATACATCCATTTTATAGAAAAATGAGTATTGATATGGATGTTGATTTGTTTTTCTTGGCATGTTGCCCATTTTTGTAGATTTCATACCATTTAGCCTGGGTATAAAATAAAAAAAGGCCTAGACGGCATAGGATGGATGTAATTTGCACATACATAGAAAACATGGTTAAATATGATCAGGCTAAATCGTAAACATGCTTAAGATGACGTGATTCTTGAAAAATGACATTGTCACAGGAACATGTTAAAATAATTTTGGGTTTGCTTTACAGTCAGCCTATGTCTAATTACATGTAGAAAAGAGGTTGGTCTCATGAGTCTGGTGCCAATGGTTGTTGAACAAACCAATCGGGGCGAGCGTTCTTACGATATATATTCACGTTTGCTGAAGGATCGCATTATTTTTCTGACCAGTGCGATTGATGACGATGTAGCCAATCTTGTCATAGCTCAGCTTTTGTTTTTGGCAGCCGATGATCCCGAGAAGGATATCAGCTTGTACATTAATTCACCTGGTGGTTCTGTTACGGCAGGGATGGGTATATACGATACGATGCAATTTATCCAACCGGATGTATCAACCATTTGTGTAGGAATGGCAGCGAGCATGGGTTCTCTGTTACTGACCGCAGGTGCTCCTGGTAAAAGATATGCGCTTACGAACAGCGAAGTCATGATACACCAGCCACTTGGCGGTGTTCAGGGACAGGCTGCGGATATTAAAATCCACGCAGAATGGATCATTAAAACTCGTCAGAAACTGAATCAAATATATGTTGATCGTACAGGTCAGCCCCTTGATAAAATTGAGCGGGATACAGACCGTGACTTTTTCATGAGTGCTGAAGAAGCGAAAACGTACGGCATTATTGACCAGGTGCTCAGCAGACCGATCAATTCCTAAAGGGGTGGTTTCATGTTTAAATTTAACGATGAGAAAGGGCAACTGAAATGCTCTTTTTGCGGTAAATCTCAGGAGCAGGTTCGCAAGCTGGTCGCTGGACCAGGCGTATACATCTGTGATGAATGTATCGAGCTTTGCACCGAAATTGTAGAGGAAGAACTGGGTCATGATGAAGAACTGGACCTGAAAGACATTCCGAAACCAAAAGAAATTCGTGATATCCTCGATCAATACGTTATTGGTCAGGAACAAGCGAAAAAATCATTGTCTGTTGCGGTGTACAACCACTACAAACGCATCAATACACAAAGTAAAATTGAGGATGTTGAGCTCTCCAAGAGTAACATTTTGCTGTTAGGACCTACAGGTTCGGGTAAAACGTTGCTTGCACAAACGATGGCGAAAATCCTGAATGTTCCTTTTGCTATTGCCGATGCGACTTCATTGACAGAAGCAGGATACGTGGGTGAGGATGTGGAGAACATTCTGCTCAAATTGATCCAAGCAGCTGACTATGACGTGGAAAAAGCAGAACGCGGCATTATCTATATTGATGAAATTGATAAAGTGGCACGTAAATCGGAGAACCCGTCCATTACTCGTGACGTATCCGGTGAAGGTGTGCAACAAGCTTTGCTGAAAATTCTTGAAGGTACCGTTGCTTCCGTGCCGCCACAAGGTGGTCGTAAGCATCCACATCAAGAGTTCATTCAGATTGATACAACAAACATTCTGTTCATTTGCGGCGGTGCCTTCGACGGTCTGGAGCAGATGATCAAACGCCGGATCGGTAAAAAAGTCATTGGCTTTAACACCGTTTCGGAGCAAAAAGATTTGAAACCGGGTGAATACCTGGGTATGGTATTGCCGGAAGACTTGCTGAAATTCGGTTTGATTCCTGAATTCGTAGGTCGTTTGCCAGTGATCTCTACGTTGGAGCCATTGGACGAAGATACGTTGGTACGGATTCTTTCCGAACCGAAAAACGCGCTGACGAAGCAGTACCAGAAACTGCTTGAGCTGGACAATGTTAATCTGGTGTTTGAACCAGGTGCTTTGCTGGCGATTGCAAAAGAAGCCATCAAGCGTAACACAGGTGCACGTGGTTTGCGTGCAATTATTGAAGGCATTATGCTCGAAATTATGTATGAAGTGCCTTCACGTGAAGACGTGACTAGCTGTGTCATTACCGAAGAGGTTGTTGAGAAAAAAGTTGTGCCTGAACTTGGCCAATCAAAGGACGATAAGCAGGAAGAGAGTGCCTAAGTGGCACAGCTTCAGCTGATCTTTGAAATATAGACTTGTCAGTTCTCCACTTGGGCAGAAGGCTTATATAGGGTCTTTTGTCAGAGTGGAGCTTTGACGTTGTGGGGAGAGAAATCACTCATGTATTTAAGACAAGATACCCGTCCCGTTAAAGTTGGGAATTTGACTATTGGCGGCAGTAACGAAGTTATTATTCAGAGTATGTGTACAACTAAAACAGCAGACGTGGAGGCGACCGTTGCAGAAATTCTGCGACTGGAAGAAGCCGGATGCCAAGTGGTGCGTGTAACGGTGAATAATGAAGAAGCTGCGGCAGCGATTAAAGAAATTAAGAAGCGAATTCACATTCCGCTAGTAGCGGATATTCATTTCAACTATAAGCTGGCTTTGCTTGCTATTGAGAATGGTATTGATAAGGTACGGATTAACCCTGGTAACATCGGTAAACGTACCAAAGTCGAAGAAGTTGTTAAAGCTTGTAAGGAGAAAGGTATTCCGATTCGAATTGGGGTAAATGCGGGTTCTCTGGAGAACCACTTGCTCGAAAAGTACGGTTATCCAACAGCCGATGCTATGGTTGAAAGTGCGTTGTACCACATCGGAATCCTGGAAGAGCTAGATTTCCATGATATCATCGTATCCCTTAAGGCATCAGATGTGCCGATGGCAATCGAAGCATACACTAAGGCGGCACAGATCATTCCATATCCATTACATCTGGGGATTACTGAAGCAGGCACGCTGTTCTCTGGAACGGTCAAAAGTTCAGCCGGCATGGGAGCTTTGCTTTCTATGGGCATTGGTTCTACAATGCGGATCTCCTTGAGTGCAGATCCAGTAGAAGAGATCAAAGTAGCCCGCGATCTGCTCAAAACATTTGGACTGATTACTAATGCTGCTACACTTATCTCATGTCCAACATGTGGACGTCTGGATATTGACCTCTTCTCTATTGCTAACGAAGTGGAAGAGTATATCTCAAAGTTAAAGGTACCGATTAAAGTATCCGTACTTGGCTGTGCGGTTAATGGTCCAGGTGAAGCAAAAGAAGCGGATATCGGGATTGCTGGTGCTCGCGGTGAAGGTCTCTTGTTCCGTCATGGTGAGATGATTCGTAAAGTACCAGAAGAGACCATGGTAGAGGAACTGAAGAAAGAGATCGACAAGATCGTCGAAGTGTATGAAGAGACAGGTGTTATCCCCGGACGCTCGCACTAATTACGATTGAATCTTTTATGTACAAGTACAAACAGATTCAACAGATTCCTATGCTCATATTCTGGTGACATTGATTTTTTATAAGTTGTAAAGTGAAGGCCCGCCGTTCTTGGCGGGCTTTTTACATGGAATCGAACAAATTCTCTGGCACAAATTCTGCTTGTTCCGTTTACGTCTCGCTGAAAAGGCTATACTACCAAGTATTAGCATGACACAGATGAGAAGAAGGATAGAACAGGAGGATGATGAATTATGGGTGAGCTAGGCATGGTATTCATGATGATACAGTTATTTTTTGGAGTGGTGGTTGGGCTATATTTTTGGAATCTGCTTCGAGGCCAGAAAACAAACAGAACTGCGGTTGAACGTGAATCGCGAAAAGAACTAGAGAAGCTGCGTAAGCTGCGTTCGATCTCGTTGACCAAGCCACTGGCAGAGAAGACACGTCCAGCAACAATTAACGATATTGTTGGACAAAAAGATGGATTACGTGCCCTCAAAGCGGCTTTATGCAGTGGTAATCCACAGCATGTAATCATATATGGTCCGCCGGGAGTGGGGAAAACGGCAGCTGCAAGGGTTGTGCTAGAAGAAGCCAAAAAAAATCCAGCCTCTCCTTTCAAGGCAGATGCTAAATTCACGGAGCTGGATGCGACCACGGCTCGTTTTGATGAGCGAGGTATTGCTGATCCGCTGATTGGTTCGGTTCATGATCCGATCTATCAGGGAGCGGGAGCGATGGGGGTTGCGGGTATTCCACAGCCGAAGCCAGGAGCAGTAACTAAAGCACATGGTGGTATGTTATTTATTGATGAAATCGGAGAATTACATTCTATTCAGATGAATAAGCTGTTGAAAGTACTGGAAGACCGCAAGGTCTTTTTGGAAAGTGCGTACTATAACTCAGAAGATACGCATACTCCTGCTTATATCCACGATATTTTCCAGAATGGGTTGCCAGCCGATTTTCGTCTTGTTGGAGCAACGACACGCTCTCCTCATGAGCTTCCTCCTGCACTACGTTCACGGTGTATGGAGGTCTATTTCCGTCCATTGTTACCAGAAGAGATTGGGAAAATTGCGGAGGATGCCGTGCAGAAAATTGGGTTTAGCCCTTGCCCGGATGCCGTAGAAGTGGTCAAGCGATATGCGACCAACGGACGCGAAGCGGTCAACATCATTCAACTGGCAGCTGGACTTGCACTCACTGAGAAGCGTGAAACTCTTCAGGCTTCTGATGTGGAGTGGGTAGCAGGGAGCAGTCAGATCCAGCCTAGACCGGATCGGAAGGTTCCTTCCAAGCCGCAGGTTGGGTTTGTCAATGGACTCGCCGTATACGGGCCGAACATGGGCACGATTCTGGAGATCGAGGTGTCAGCCGTTCCCGCACCGAAAGAGCAAGGACGTATCAACATCACAGGAGTAGTGGATGAGGAAGAGATTGGAGGCGGATCCCGTACACTCCGGCGGAAAAGTATGGCTAAGGGCTCGGTTGAAAATGTGTTAACCGTCCTGAAAGCGATGGGAATCCGCACGAGTGATTACGATTTACATGTGAATTTCCCAGGAGGCACGCCGATCGATGGTCCATCTGCTGGAATAGCTATGGCAACAGCGATTACTTCTGCCATACAAGGGCGTCCTGTAGACCATGAGATTGCGATGACAGGTGAGATTAGTATTCACGGTCGTGTCAAACCGATTGGTGGTGTACTAGCGAAGGTAGAGGCGGCTTTCCAGGCTGGTGCGAAGACGGTCATTATACCGGCTGAGAATTGGCAGTCTATTTTTGATAATCTGGAAGGCCTGCGAGTGATCCCGGTAGATACCGTTCAGGATGTGTTTCGCGAGGTGTTCGATTGGAAACCGGAAGCATCACAAATCGAACAATCACAGGTAGTAGCGGAAGAGATTGCATCACCCAAGCCCGAGGTATTCCCTCCGGCATCGGCCTCTTTCTTGCGTGCAGAGTCCCCTCGTCAGGGAAAGGTAACAGATTCAGGCGGCTGCTAAGGGATTCCCTTCATTGGTTTTTTATGTGAACATTTGATAGAATAATGGATGACTACAACCTGAGAGCCATTGGAGGTGCGAAAGCGATGGGACCGAGCAAAACGAAAGGTCGTCGTTTTCCTTTACTGCCTTTAAGAGGACTTCTCGTCTACCCGAGTATGGTGCTGCATCTCGATGTGGGCCGGGAGAAATCGGTCAAGGCTTTAGAAAAAGCGATGGTAGAAGAACATTTGATTCTCCTATGTTCCCAAGCCGAGGTAAATATTGAAGAACCCACACGAGAGGATATATTTCGAATTGGGACCGTAGCTAAAGTTAGACAGATGCTGAAGCTGCCCAATGGAACGATTCGAGTACTTGTGGAGGGCTTGGAACGGGCTGAAATTATTGAATATACGGACAACGAAGATTATTACGAGGTGCTCGCACAGGAGTTGCCTGAGGATGATACTGTACATCCAGAGACGGACGCCCTCATGCGTACCGTTCTGAACCAGTTCGAGAGTTATATTAATCTGTCCAAAAAAGTAACCCCCGAGACACTGGCGGCCGTGTCCGACATTGAAGAGCCGGGGCGTCTAGCAGACGTGATCACAAGCCATCTGTCTCTGAAGATCAAAGATAAACAAGAAATTCTGGAGACCATCGACGTTCGCGAGCGTCTGGAGAAACTGCTGGACATCTTGAATAATGAACGCGAAGTGCTTGAACTTGAACGCAAGATCAGCCAGCGTGTGAAGAAACAGATGGAGAAGACCCAGAAGGAATACTACTTGCGTGAGCAGATGAAAGCGATCCAGAAGGAACTCGGCGAAAAAGAGGGCCGTGCAGGCGAAGTGGAAGAACTTCGTAATCAGATGGAAAGTCTTGGCCTGCCGGACAAGGTAAAAGAAAAGGTCGAGAAGGAAATTGATCGACTGGAGAAAATGCCGGCTAGTTCTGCGGAGGGAGGCGTCATCCGTAACTATGTGGATTGGTTGCTTGCCTTGCCTTGGAGCCAGATGACCGAGGATGATCTAGATATCCAGAAAGCTGAAGATGTGCTTAACGCAGATCATTACGGTCTGGAGAAACCTAAAGAGCGTGTACTGGAATATCTGGCCGTGCAGAAGCTCGTCAAGAAGTTGAAAGGTCCAATCCTGTGTCTAGTTGGACCACCAGGGGTAGGTAAAACATCTCTAGCTCGTTCGATCGCAAGATCACTGGGACGGGAGTTCGTACGTATCTCACTCGGTGGTGTGCGGGATGAAGCGGAGATTCGTGGACACCGTCGTACCTATGTGGGAGCGATGCCAGGTCGCATAATCCAGGGGATGAAAACAGCAGGATCACTTAACCCTGTATTTTTGCTGGATGAGATCGACAAGATGGCTTCCGACTTCCGTGGAGACCCTTCAGCTGCATTGCTTGAGGTGCTGGATCCTGAGCAGAACAACACGTTTAGTGACCACTTTGTGGAGCTGCCATTTGACTTGTCGAACGTTATGTTTGTAACTACAGCGAATACTGTGCACAACATTCCGCGTCCGCTCCTAGATCGTATGGAGATGCTGAATATCCCGGGGTATACCGAACTGGAAAAACTGCAAATATCCAAAAAATATTTGCTCCCGAAACAGAAGAAGGATCACGGTCTGGAAGAAGAACAGTTGCAAATACCAGAAGAGAGTCTGCTGAAAGTCATTCGTGAATATACACGTGAGTCTGGTGTGCGGAACCTGGAACAGCAGATGGCATCATTGTGCCGGAAGGCGGCTAAAAATATCGTATCCGGTGCAGAAGGTCAGATTGTCATTACACCAGATGATGTCAAAGAGTATCTGGGTCCTGGCAAATTCCGCTATGGTATGGCGGAGCTGGAAGATCAGATTGGCACGGTTACAGGGCTGGCATGGACTGAAGTAGGCGGGGATACGCTTGTTATTGAAGTAACTGTCGTGCCTGGAACAGGTAAGTTGACCCTGACAGGGAAACTGGGAGATGTAATGAAAGAATCAGCTCAGGCAGCCTTCAGTTATACGCGATCCAAAGCAGCACAGTTGGGTATCGCCGCTGATTTTCATGAGAAAAACGACATTCACATCCATGTACCTGAGGGTGCTATTCCGAAAGATGGTCCATCTGCGGGGATTACGATGGCAACTGCGTTGATCTCGGCCTTGACGAACAAACATGTGTCCAAGGACGTTGCCATGACTGGTGAAATCACACTGCGCGGACGAGTGCTGCCGATTGGCGGTTTGAAGGAAAAGTCGCTCGCTGCCCACCGTGCGGGTTATAAAAAAATATTATTGCCTAAGGATAACGAACGCGATTTGCGCGACATTCCGGATAGTATCAAGGAAGATGTGGAATTTGTGCCCGTAGCCCATATGGATCAGGTGCTGCAGCATGCGCTGGTCGAACAGGCAGGCATTAGTCTTTAATTCCATATCCAGAGGTATCATATGAAGAGTAGACCGTTCTGCGGAGCTTTTGGCTTCCACAGAACGGTTTTTTATTGAGAACCGATATGATTTTGGCGTTGTAGCATTTTTTTTGCACATCATCATCGTTTTTCCGAGTAAAACAGTCTTTTTTTTGGTATGATAGAAGGAATAATGGCATAATACGAGATAAAATGTTGAAATGTATATTCGCAGGACAGGAGTTCAAGAGAGGAAAGATGCAATTTGAAAGTGAATCAATCTGAATTCATTATTAGTGCCGTTCGGCCTGAACAATATCCAGATGACGGCTTGCCAGAGATTGCCCTCGCCGGGCGCTCCAATGTAGGCAAGTCATCACTGATTAATCGGTTGATTAACCGCAAAAATTTGGCGCGTACAAGCGCAACTCCGGGTAAAACCCAGCAACTGAACTATTACAAGATCAATCAAGATCTATACTTCGTCGATTTTCCGGGCTATGGATACGCGAAGGTTTCCAAGGAGCAGCGTTTTGCCTGGGGTAAAATGATGGAGAAGTACTTACTGCAACGTGATGAGTTGAAACTGGTCATGCAGATGGTAGACATGAGACATGAGCCGTCTAAGGACGACAAGATGATGCATGAGTGGCTGCGCCACCATGGATTGCCATTGGTCGTTGTTGCTACGAAGATGGACAAGATTCCGAAGACACGTAGAGGCAAACATATTAAAATGATCAAGGAAGCTCTGGGTCTTCGCTCGGGCGACTTATTTGTCCCTTTTTCATCTGAGGAAGGTCTGGGAAAGGAAGAACTGTGGGATATCATTACGCGTCATGCTCGCATAGATAAGTATGCGCCCGTGGAATCCGATTCAGAGAATGAGAATGAAGTGGTTGATGGGATTCAGCAAGACAAGCACTAACAATTAAAGAACACATCATGTTTCTGCACCAAGATAGTCATGGAAGGTTTCCATGGCTATTTGTTATAAATATGAATTTGTGTCGTTCAATCATTTCACGTATAACGGAGGATAATGGTGAGACACTACAATAAATGACAATGCATATGATAAATCATCATCGTGATTTCATAAACATTTCATAAAAATGAGCGAGTGATGGACGTGATGTGTGATATAATTAACTATGTCAATCTTAACTGGATAGACTTATACAGTAAGCACTTTGATTGGAAATTTATTAGGCAGGTGAACTTGCAATGCACATCGTTGTTGTTGGTTTGAATTATCGCACGGCGCCTGTAGAGGTCAGAGAACGATTCACATTTGCAGAAAAGGACTTGTCTGAAGCGCTGCAGCAGCTCAAGCTGACCAAGAGTGTATTGGAAGGTGTAATCGTAACCACTTGTAATCGTACTGAACTGTACGTTGTGGTCGACCGTCTTCACATGTGCGGTTATTTTATTCGAACATTCATGGAGCAATGGTTTGACGTTCCACGGGAAGAATTCACGCAACACTTATATATATATGAAGATGACCAAGCTATGCGCCATCTGTTCAGGGTAATCTGTGGACTGGATTCGATGGTCATCGGAGAGACTCAGATTCTGGGTCAGGTTAAACAGGCTTTTTTCAAAGCGCAAGAAGAGAAGTCTACGGGCACCTGGTTTAACAAGTTGTTTAAACAGGCGGTAACCCTGGGCAAGCGGGCACATTCGGAGACATCCATCGGGGAGAGTGCTGTGTCTGTCAGTTATGCAGCGGTAGAACTCGGCAAGCGGATCTTTGGAATGTTCACAGACAAAAAGGTACTTATATTGGGTGCCGGCAAAATGAGTGAACTTACGGTCAAGCATCTGTACGCCAATGGAGCATCTGAAGTGATCGTAGCCAATCGTACGCTCGCCAGAGCCGAAGAGTTGGCTAGCAAATTCCGAGGAACCCCTTGTACGATGGAGCAGGCACTTGCAAGACTGAGTGAGGTTGACATCGTTATCAGCTCTACAGGGGCAGAACGTTATGTGCTGGATGCAACAACTGTTCGCGAAAGCATGAAGCGCAGACAATCACGACCACTGTTTTTAATTGACATTGCGGTACCGCGGGATATCGATCCAGCCATTGGGGAGATTTCCAATGTATTCCTTTATGATATCGACGACCTGGAAGGGATTGTGGAGAGCAATCTGGAGATGCGCAAAGTCGAAGCGGCCAAAATCGAGAGAATGATTGAGCTAGAGATGGAAGACTATTATCAATGGCTCAGAACACTCGGCGTCCGTCCCGTCATTCGAGCATTGCAGGAAAAAGGCGTATCTATTCATGAAGAAACGATGGATAGTCTGTTTAACAAGCTGCCAGAGCTCGATGAACATCAACGCAAAGTCATTCGTCGTCTAACGAAAAGTATTGTAAATCAAATGACAACGGATCCGATTAACCGGATTAAGGAAATGGCAGGTACGAAGCAAGGTGATGAAGCTCTACGCATGTTCACCCAGATTTTTGCGCTGGAAGATGCGGTGGAGAAGGCTGCTGAAAAGGTGAATCAGAGTGACGCAACTGCTCTAGGCAAACCAGCTGTTCACCTTAATGAAAACCGGCAAGAACCCGTGCCGGCTTATGTTCCGGCAGGCGTATAAGGCAGGTGGGCAGTTTGACCCTTGCTGAACAAGTCTATGAAGTTTTGATCTATATGTATGCCCTGAGCCTACTGTTCTATTTCTCGGACTGCATTCGACGCAATGCGGGGGCGAAGCGGACAGGCACAGGGTTTCTTATTGTTGTTTGGGGACTACAGGTAACCCATGTTATTATACGGATGTGGATGGAAGGCCACTTCCCTATTTATACTACTTTTGACTTTCTGTTTATTTTCTCTTTCAGTATTGTGCTGATATCGCTAATTTTGACCCGAATCCAGCGTTCGGAATTTGTCATTCTGCTGCTTAACATCGTTGGATTTTCGGTAACAGTGTTGAATCGATTGTGGTTTACAGCAGGGGAGATCTCGCTTCATAACTGGCAGACAGTTCATGGTCTGCTGATCATGCACATAACGCTGGCTAATCTGGGCTTTGCTGCTTTAACGGTTGCCGCAGTATTGGCACTGCTCTATTTGTTCCTTCATCACAAACTCAAGAATAAAAAGTGGAATGATACCGTACGACGCCTGCCAAGCCTGGAGGTTATCGGAAAGTACATGGACGGTGCTACATTGATCGGAACCCCGCTTCTTGGTGTATCGGTTGTGTTAGCTGTTTTGTCCATAGTAGCGGAACGACGTTGGCACTTGCTTCTGGACCTGAAGGTGATTGCCACAGGTCTGGCAATTGCCATCTATGTTGGCTATTTTGTAGTAAAGAGAAGAAAACAATTCTCGATGATCATCATGTCTAAATGGACATTGGTTGGATATGCGCTAATCATCCTCAGTTTTTTATCCAATGCTTACTCAGCGTTTCATCGCTGGACGGGAGAGTGAAGAGGTATGGAACACTACACGCCGATTTATGTGAATACTTCAGGCAAGTCAGTCTTCGTAATCGGCGGCGGGATTGTTGCTGAGCGTAAGGTAAAGGGGTTGCTGGAGGCAAAGGCTCAAATTACAGTGATAAGTCCTCAGCTTACGCCATACCTACAACAATTACATCAAGAATCCCGAATGGAGTGGATAGCTCGGTCCTACCGCAATGGAGATTTGCGGGGGGCCTTTCTCGTATATGCAGCTACTGATGATCCGCAAGTTAATAGAGCTGTGGTACAGGAAGCTGAGGCAGAGACGATACTCGTGAATGATGCAATATCTTCCGGCAACAGCAGCTTTATCACGCCGAGTGTGGTTAGACGAGGACGATTAAGCATTGCAATCTCGACTTCTGGTGCAGGGCCAGCAGCAGCAGCCGAGATTCGTGCTTTATTGGAACAGCAGTTTGGAGATGAATACGAGGTCTATCTTGATTTTTTACATCAGATGAGAATGGAGATTAAATCCCGCGAACTGCCTTCTGCCACAAGAAGAACGCTTCTGCGGCGATTGACGGAGATGGACATACTGGACAAAATACGAACAGGTGAATTTCAGTGGTGGACCGAAGAAGAAATCGGGAACTGGATATCCCGTAATCAGGAGGAAATATAGATATGCGTACAATTAAAGTGGGCAGCAGGCAGAGTGCTCTGGCGTTAACTCAGACTGGATACGTGATTCAGGATCTGCGAGATATTTGTGAGCGGGAAGGTTTAGCATTTGATTTTGAGGTACATAAGATTGTCACGAAGGGAGACCTCATTTTGGATGTCACCTTGTCCAAGGTGGGGGGCAAAGGATTGTTTGTTAAAGAGATCGAACAGGCGATGCTGGATCGCACCATTGATATGGCTGTGCACAGCATGAAGGACATGCCTTCCGAGCTGCCAGAAGGTCTGGTTAACGGTGCTGTTCCCCGGCGTGCTGATCCAAGGGATGCGCTTGTGTCTCGCAGTGGTCTTACACTGGATCAATTGCCAGAGGGTGCGCGGATTGGAACGAGTAGTTTGCGCAGATCAAGTCAGCTGAAGGCTTACCGTCCAGACCTGCAGCTGGAATCTATTCGCGGTAATATCGACTCACGTTTGCGTAAACTTGAAACGGAAGGGTTGGACGCTATTATATTGGCTGCAGCGGGATTGTATCGGATGGGCTGGGAGGAACGGATTACGGAATATTTGTCTGAGGAAGCCTGCCTTCCTGCTGTAGGACAAGGAGCCCTTGGTATTGAATGCCGAGAAGATGATGAGGAACTGCTGCATCTGCTGACTTTATATAATGATCCGGCAACAGCTTCCCCAGTATTGGCCGAACGACGCTTCCTTAGCGTGCTGAATGGAGGCTGTCAGGTGCCCATCGGTGCTCATGCGATATGGGAGCCAGAGCAAGATGCAGTTTCCCTGAACGGTGAAAACAAGTTACAATTAACAGGTATGGTTGGTACGCCGGACGGTGGACTAATTCTTAAAGAAACGTTGAGCGGCAAGGATCCGGTTCGTTTGGGAGAAGAAGTGGCCTGGAGATTAATTGATCGCGGAGCGGAACAGATTCTGGCAGAAGTTAGGGGATGAAGGCATGGCGGGGAAGGTCTATTTGGTAGGCGCAGGTCCTGGGGATGCAAAGCTGATTACGGTAAAAGGATGGGAGACGATCGGCAAGGCAGATGCAGTGGTATACGATCGGCTCGCGAGTCCGCGATTGCTGAAACTTATGAAACCCGGTGCAGTGAAGATTTATGTGGGTAAACGACCAGATCGACATACGATGAAACAGGAAGAGATTAATCAGCTGTTAGTTGATCTCGCATTGGAAGGCAAAGTTGTTGTGCGCCTAAAAGGGGGAGACCCTACGATTTTTGGCCGGGTAGGTGAAGAAGCGGAGCTGCTCTACAAAAACGATATTCCATTTGAGATTATACCTGGTGTAACCGCAGCAATAAGCGTGCCCGCGTATGCGGGTATCCCGGTAACACATCGTGATCACGCTTCCTCAATCTCTATCATTACGGGGCATGAGAGTCCCGACAAGCTAGATCGAAGCATTCATTGGGATAAAGTAACGAACGCTACGGGAACACTGGTATTTA
Organism: Paenibacillus sp. JJ-100; assembly: GCF_948329825.1. Classification (GTDB taxonomy): domain Bacteria; phylum Bacillota; class Bacilli; order Paenibacillales; family Paenibacillaceae; genus Paenibacillus. The sequence goes on along the minus strand of NZ_CAOJCM010000005.1, from coordinate 35,116 downwards.
TGATGGGTGTTGCCAAGATTGGTTATATCAGCGAGCAGCTTATTCGTCATGGTCGTCCAGCGGACACACCTGTGGCACTTGTACGCTGGGGAACACGAGCAGAACAGGAGACTATTACCGGAACGCTGGAAAATATCGAAGCAAAGGTGATTGAGGCGAATTTCCAACCACCAGCGGTCATTGTGGTTGGTGAGGTTGTCAATCAGCGTGAGCAATTGAAATGGGCAGAAGTGATGCCATTGTTTGGTAAACGTATTTTGGTGACTCGTGCTCGAAGTCAGGCGAGTGAACTGGTGAATCGAATCGAGGAACTGGGCGGTGAACCGTATGAGTTTCCAGTCATTGAGACCGTGATGCCTTCCAGTGAATCGTCCAAACAAAGTGTCAAAGATGCATTACAGGTGTTAAATACATTTGATTGGGTCTTTTTTACAAGTGTCAACGGTGTAGAGTTTTTCTTCCGTCATCTGGAGATTGAAGGTAAGGATATTCGCTCTCTCCATCAAGCAAGAATTGCTGCAGTAGGACCGTCCACAGCGGATGCTCTGCGCAAGCATGGTATCGCGCCTGAAGTTGTCGAAGGACCATTTCAAGCGGAGGGCATGTTTGAAACATTTGAAAGTGAGCTTAAGGCAGGAGACAAGGTATTGATTCCTCATGGAGACCTCGCACGTTCGTGGTTGCCGGAGCAATTAAGGGAGCGAGGATTGCACGTTACCGAGGCCATTATCTATGATACGATCCTTGTGGGTGAAGAAGACGATGAATTGCTAAAACTGCTTGAAGAGGGCGGCATCCATGCGATGACCTTTACAAGTTCATCCACGGTGACGAATTTCATGAAGATGTTGGAAAAAATGGGTGTGGAAGATCCCCTGGCATTGTTGAAGGGAGTAGAGGTTGCTTGTATCGGTCCACTCACAGCCAAGACTGCGGAGGCTGCTGGACTGCAAGTCACAATGATGGCGAAGGAAGCTACGATCCCCAGCCTGATTGATGTTTTATGCGAGTGGAAACGAACGGGTGACGCTGTAAAAGCAAGCAAATAGGTTGAATGAATGTATCCATAACAGAGTTATGATAGTTATATAAGCAAGTGAAGTACACGATGGTTATCGTGACAAGACAAGCTTCGGCTGAATATATGGAGCGTGCTGAATTCGAGAAGAAACAGCGCGCTTCCCCTTTTTACAGTATGAAATTTCAGGGAGGTAGGTTATAAATGGGTTTTCCAATTGTACGTCATCGCCGCTTACGTCAATCGGCAGGCATTCGCAACATGGTGAGAGAGACACATCTGAATGTGGAGGATTTCATCCAACCGATCTATGTCACATATGGAACAAATGTAAAGTCAGAGATTAAGTCGATGCCAGGTGTATTCCGTTTCTCACTGGATCGATTACAGGAAGAAGTAAAAGAAATAGCTGAATTGGGCATTCCGGCTGTATTGTTGTTCGGTATTCCCGAAACAAAAGACAGCGTAGGTTCATCCGGTTTTGCAGAGGACGGGATTGTGCAGGAAGCTACGAGACTAATCAAGTCCTGGTATCCTCAGTTGCTGGTGATCGCAGATACTTGTTTATGTGAGTTCACCGATCACGGGCACTGCGGCATGGTGCATACGACGGAGATTGATGGACATATCTGCGGTGATGTTCTGAATGACGAATCGCTGGAGCTGCTGGTGAAAACGGCGGTATCCCAGGCCAAGGCAGGCGCAGACATTATCGCACCATCCAATATGATGGATGGTTTCGTTCAGGCGATTCGTGCAGGTCTGGACGAGAATGGATTCAGCCATATCCCCATCATGTCATATTCAGTAAAATATGCTTCGGCGTTCTACGGCCCATTCCGTGAAGCAGCAGATTCAACGCCGCAATTCGGAGATCGAAAGTCATATCAGATGGACCCGGCGAATGCTCGCGAAGCGCTGCGCGAAGCGGAGACTGATGTGCTGGAAGGCGCTGATATGCTGATGGTCAAACCATCACTGTCTTACCTGGACATTATGCGCACGATTAAGGATCAATTTGATCTTCCACTGGTTGCCTACAACGTAAGCGGAGAGTACGCAATGGTGAAGGCAGCCGCAATTCAGGGCTGGATCGACGAGAAGAAGGTAGCGATGGAAATCTTGCTTAGCATGAAACGTGCGGGAGCGGATATGATTATCACTTATTATGCTAAAGATGCTTCCCGGTGGCTGGCTGAAAAATAAGTCGATGTCCATCTCACGGAACCAGTAGCGTATGTTGATTTCTAGAAATACACGAATACGACTCATAGGTCCTGCTTTTATTAGAAATTCATGCAGCTGCAAGCGGGCTGAATCCTTTCTTGAAAGCAGGTCCTCACATTAAGGAGGATGTTCAATGACTGCACAACAAGGCAATCACCGTAAGGATGAGCGCTCACGTAGCGCATTTGAGGAAGCTAAGAAGTACATACCTGGTGGGGTGAATAGCCCAGTTCGAGCGTTCAAATCTGTGGGACTTACCCCAATCTATGCTGAACGCGGAGAGGGCTCCAAGATTTATGATATCGATGGTAACGTGTTTATTGATTATGTAGGGTCATGGGGACCACTGATCATGGGACATGCTCATCCCGAGGTCGTGGAGGCGCTTCGAGAGACAGCTCTGAAAGGAACAAGCTTTGGTGCGCCTACTCTGCTTGAGACAGAAATGGCTAAGCTTGTATGTGAGCGTGTACCTTCCATCGATATCGTGCGTATGGTGAATTCAGGTACGGAAGCAACAATGAGTGCGATTCGATTGGCACGCGGGGTAACAGGACGCAGTAAAATTTTGAAATTCGAAGGCTCTTATCACGGACATGCAGATAGCTTGTTGATTAAGGCTGGATCAGGAGTGGCAACGCTGGGTCTGCCAGATAGCCCGGGAGTACCTGAAGGAGTCGCCCTGAATACGATCACGGTACCATACAATGATTTGCAGTCTGTTCAACTTGCTTTTGAACGATTTGGTGAAGAGATCGCCGCAGTTATTGTTGAGCCTGTGGCAGGCAATATGGGGGTTGTACCTCCAGCTACCGGATTCCTGGAAGGTTTACGCCGTGTGACGACGGAGTACGGAAGCCTGCTGATCTTTGATGAAGTGATGACCGGGTTCCGTGTAGGGCTTAACTGTGCACAAGGTCGATTCGGTGTTACACCGGATTTGACGTGTCTTGGTAAAGTAATCGGTGGTGGACTCCCTGTAGGAGCTTATGGTGGTCGTCGTGATCTGATGGAACAGATTGCTCCGACAGGACCAATCTATCAGGCTGGGACGCTCAGTGGTAATCCGCTGGCAATGGCGGCAGGTTACACTACATTGAAACTGTTGACGCCGGAAGTATATGATCGGTTAGAAATGTTATCTGCACGTTTGCAGGCTGGATTCGAGAAAAATGCAGCAGAAGCAGGCGTTGCTGTTACTATTAACCGTGTCGGCTCCATGGTGTGCCCATTCTTCAGTGATGTTCCTGTGACCAACTACGATATTGCTAAGGAGAGCAATCTGGATCACTTCCGTCGTTATTTCGCAGCGATGATCGATCAAGGAGTTAGTGTTGCACCTTCCCAATATGAAGGAATGTTTGTGTCAGGTGTGCATACCGAACAGGATATCGAGGATACCATCGAAGCGAACCGTAAGGCTTTGCTATCGTTATGAGCATGAAAAGCTGGAAACGCCGTGGGCAATGGCTCGAGCTCATGCCAGGTAAGGCAGTGACTGGAGAAGGAGATAGACAGGCAGCTGCTGAACAGTGGCTTCTTTCGGAAATACAATTTCCAGAAAAGTTGCTGCGCCAGCTCAAGGCAGCCCAAGGGATACAGCTAGCAGGGGACCGGCTTCGGCTGGCTCTTTTTGCTGCCCAGCCGCTGGATGTGGAGCCGCGCTGGGCGGATATAACAGTTCTGTACGAAGATGATTTCTGCCTAGTCGTGCATAAACCAGCCGGGATGAAGCTTCACCCGGATGGAAGCCGTGAGGATCGCGATATTACGTTGGATCATGCTGTAGCCTCGTATTACGAGATGAATGGCATCGAAACCAGTGTGCGTCATGTACATCGCTTGGATCAGGATACGACCGGACCTGTGTTATATGCCAAAAATACATTTGCGCTTGCAAAACTGGACGAAGCGATGCGACGCAAAGCGATCGATCGTCAGTATGTTGCCATCGCTGGGGGCCAAGTTTCCAGAGATCTTCGCAAAATTGATGCGCCGATCGGTAAGGACAGGCATCACAAGCAGCGTAGACGTGTCTCGGAAGGAGGCCAAGATGCAGTTACTCATGTGAGCATCGTGCACACATGGGACAAGGCAACACTTGTACGTTTGAAACTGGAGACCGGACGTACTCATCAAATACGTGTGCACCTCAGTTATGCCGGACACCCTCTTATAGGGGATGAACTATACGGTGGTCGCAAAGATCCAATTGCTAGACAGGCTTTGCACGGTGAATTACTTCGTTTTAACCATCCTTTAACCCAAGAACTTATTGAAGTGCAAGACCCTTGGCCAATCGATTTTACACAATTGGCGGAGAGGGAGAGTAGCGGTGTGGAGAACTGACCGAATAGACGGTCAGTTCTTTTCTTTTATTGTCCGAGTTGCAGAATGAATAAATGATGCAGGGAATAACAGTCTTTCACAAAAGGTGGCATGCCCATCCCATTCATGGCATATAGATGGGTAACGAAGGATTTAACCATGGATCAGTTCCATGAGAAAGATCATGGTGAACATATGCTGAAAGGAGGACGCCACCTTTGTTGAATCAACCTTATGGTCTGCGGTTCGATATTTATGAGCGCGTTCATTTGTCTGAGGGAGTGCCTGCAATTGAGGAACTGGAGGAAATTGAACTATATCCACGCATTGAGGTGATTGGACAGGACGACCATGCCACCTTGAGGGGACATCTGCTGCTCACGGGAACGTACCGGGGAGAGAGCGAACATTCGGAGGAGTTGAAGCATTTTATTCCTGTCGAAATTACCGTTCCATTGAACCGGGTTCGATCAATTGATGATATTTCAATTGAGATTGAAAATTTTGACGTCGATCTGCTATCCAGCCGAAGCCTGAACATTACAGGTGTGTTATCACTTCGTGGCATTGAAGGGTTCCCTGTAGAGGAGCCAGAAGTATGGTCAGCAGACGAATTCACGGTTGTTCACTCGCCAGAAGCTGCGCCCGACAGTCGTGCGAGTGAATGGGATCAGACGGAGCAGTTCGAACTTCAGCAACAAGCTCTGTTGCAGCGTAATGAAGAGGAAGAGCTAGCGAATGGGTCTGCGCTTGCTGCGTATGGCTCACCTGAATCAGCAGATTTATCTTTTAGAGATGATGAAGAATCAAAGTACGAAGAGCTCTCACAGGCCTATCTTAATCAGGCGCCAACTGAACCGTATCCATCTGATATCTCCTTGATCAATGAATCGGATGATGGTAGAAAATCAGTCTCAAGTGCTCAGATTATTCCATCACAGGCATCGGATGAAGTCGATGAAGCACCTTCTCCAATCTCGTCATTTATGGCGGAAACAGCTGATCGATTAGCTTCTTATCCCGAATCAGACCCGCTGCTTCCAATAGAAGATGAAGCATCTGTATGGTCCGAACCTTCTGTAAATAGTACGATTGAGAGTGTGAGCTCATCTAATATAGAGGCTTCTAGTCAAGTGCGTTCAGAAGAATCATGGAAACCCCTTGGAGATCAAGCCACGGAGGTATGGCATTTTAAAGAAGCACGCTCGAATATCCAACAAGAACATTCAGATCCGGTAGATCCAGAATCTTCGGTTCAGCAACAGACCGAGAATTGGCAGGATGTTTTTTCCGCATCCGAAGTAGAAGAAGAACGGCCATTACCAGAAACGGTGGATGACGGAGCTGTGGTACACAATGAAGGGACAGTTCCTGAACCGCTAGCTGAGGTGGAAGACAAGCCAGAACTTAAGGTGGCTTTTGGCAGTAAAAAGGAATCATCCCCAAGAGTAGAAGAAGGCGTAGGTATTTCCTCTCTGTTATCGTCCGGGCGTGCGGCTCGTGAACCTGAGGGAGAACAAAGTGAAGAGAATTCAGCTAACATTGTTGCCGAACGTGTGAATCAAGCCGAAGATGTAGAGTGGAAAAATCTGTTCCTGGGTACAATTGTGGACCAGACCCCTTTCCGTAAAGTGAAATTGTGTATTGTACAACGTGAAGAAACACTGGATGCCATTGCTGACAGGTATCAGTTAAGTACGAGAGAGCTCCAGTTATATAATCGATTGACTGAACAAGTAGTCGAAGAAGGACAGATTCTGTACATCCCATAGTTTACAAAAGAGATATTAATTCTTGTAGAAACAGCCCGTAGTCCATCACTAGGATTACGGGTTTAATTGTTTTTCAATAATCAAGTTGTCTAATCGTATTGTTCCACGGTTGCCAGGTTGACTATCGAGCACGAGCAAGGTATGATGTGTTTAGGTTTTTTGAATAATGACGTGGATCGGGAGTAGTAGACAGTATGACCTTTCAGAGAGTGGAATTGATGTGCTGTGAGATTCCGCAGGAACCAACTGATCGAAGTCGCCCGGGAGTTGCCTGTTTGAGTACTGGGGTTAATGGTGTATATTCATAATCCTCGGAGGTAGGATAGGCCGGTCGCAGCCGTTATCTGCTTGAAGTGTCATGCTTGATCCAGAGGATAGATAGTATCCTGCTGTCAGCGTGAAACAAAGGTGGTACCGCGAAAGCTAACCTTTCGTCCTTTGATGGATGAAAGGTTTTTTTTGTTTTTTGGTGAAGATGATGAAGTAACGGAGGAATGACACATGTCTGAACAAAAAAAAGCAACAACAGAAATGCCGACCACATACGATCCAAAGGCTGCAGAGGATAAATGGTACTCCACCTGGACGGAGCGCGGTTATTTCCAAGCGGGAAGACGCAAGGATGCTAAGCCTTATACCATTGTAATTCCACCCCCGAACGTAACGGGTATGCTGCACATTGGGCATGCGCTTGACTTCACCCTTCAGGATATTCTCATTCGTACGAAACGCATGCAGGGATATGATGCGCTTTGGCTGCCTGGCTCAGACCATGCCGGGATTGCAACCCAAACGAAGGTAGAACAAAAGCTGCGTGAAGAGGGACTGACTCGTTATGATTTAGGACGCGAGAAGTTTCTGGAGAAAGTATGGGATTGGAAAGATCAGTACGCAACAACGATTCGTCAGCAATGGGGCAAAATGGGTCTATCACTTGACTATTCTCGTGAACGGTTCACCCTGGACGAAGGTTTGTCCAAAGCTGTTCGAAAAGTGTTTGTTCAGTTGTATGAAAAAGGCCTCATTTACAGAGGGAAACGCATTATCAACTGGGATCCGGTTAATCGTACAGCACTCTCTGATATTGAGGTTGAATATAAGGAAGTTCAGGGGCATCTGTACCATCTTCGCTACCCGCTCAAAGATGGAAGTGGTCACATTACGGTGGCAACGACACGTCCAGAAACGATGCTGGGCGATACCGCAGTTGCTGTCCATCCGAAGGATAAGCGCTATGCTGACATGATCGGCAAAACGCTAGTACTTCCGATTATTGGACGCGAAATTCCAGTCATCGCAGACGAGTATGTAGACAAAGAGTTCGGTAGTGGGGCCGTGAAAATAACGCCTGCACACGATCCGAATGACTTTGAAGTAGGTTTACGACATGACCTGCCTCAGATTACAGTTATGGACGAAAGCGGCACAATGAATGCCGAGGCAGGTAAGTATCAAGGTCTGGACCGTAGTGACTGCCGTAAACAGATTGTGGCTGATCTGAAAGAACAAGGCGTTCTGATTCATATTGAAGATCATATGCACCAAGTTGGACATAGCGAACGCACGGGTGCGGTAGTTGAGCCGTATTTGTCCACACAATGGTTCGTAGAGATGAAACCACTCGCTGAAAGAGCGATCCAAAAGCAGCAAAGTGGAGAAGGCGTTAACTTCGTTCCGGATCGTTTTGAGAAAACGTACTTGAACTGGATCGAAAACGTACGTGACTGGTGTATCTCCCGTCAGCTCTGGTGGGGTCACCGTATTCCAGCTTGGTATGATGAAGAGACAGGTGAAGTGATTGTATCGGCTGAAGATCCAACTACTTTGCCTGAATATGCAGGACGTAAGCTGAAGCAGGATGAGGACGTTCTGGATACGTGGTTCAGCTCGGCACTGTGGCCGTTCTCTACATTGGGCTGGCCTGAAAATACGGATGACCTGAAGCGTTATTATCCAACAGATGTACTCGTAACTGGATATGACATCATCTATTTCTGGGTGGCACGTATGATCTTCACTGCTCTGGAATTCACGGATGAAATTCCGTTCAAAGATGTGCTGATGCATGGTCTTGTACGGGATGCAGATGGGCGTAAGATGTCCAAATCCCTTGGCAACGGTGTAGACCCTCTGGATGTTATCGAGAAATATGGCGCAGATGCAATGCGTTACATGATCTCGACCAGCAGTACGCCAGGGCAGGATCTCCGTTTCCGCTGGGAGCGCGTAGAGCAGGCTCGTAACTTTGCCAACAAAATCTGGAACGCTTCCCGCTTCGCTTTGATGAATCTGGAAGGGTTCACCTACGAAGAACGTGACATCAGCGGTGAGCTCGGAACAGCTGACTATTGGATTTTGCACCGCCTGAACGAAACTTCTCGTGATATTACGCGTCTAATCGATGCATATGAGTTTGGAGAAACAGGCCGCGTATTGTATAACTTCATTTGGGATGATCTGTGTGACTGGTACATTGAGTTCGCGAAACTCTCGTTCTATGGAGAAGATCCGGTTGCCAAGAAGAAAACACAATCGGTACTGGCTTATGTGTTGGATCAGACCATGCGCTTGATTCATCCGTTCATGCCTTATATCTCTGAAGAGATATGGCAGCATCTGCCTCATGAAGGGGAGACGATTACACTCGCTTCCTGGCCAGTATATGACCCTGCTCTGGAGAATCCGGGAGCTGTTGCAGAGATGAACTTATTGATGGATACCATTCGTGCCGTTCGAAACATTCGCGCAGAAGTGAACGTTCCGATGAGTAAAAAGATCGAATTGATGGTCAAAGCAAATAATGTTGAAACATCCAGCATTATTGAACGCAACAGCCATTACATCAAGCGTTTCTGTAACACATCTGAATTCCAGAGTGGACTGGATCTGACTTCACCAGACAAAGCAATGACAGCGATCATTACAGGAGCAGAATTGTACTTACCACTGGCGGGTCTGATCGATATTGAGCAGGAAGTAGCTCGTCTGGAGAAAGAATTGCAAAATCTGGAAGCTGAAGTGCTCCGCGTCGAGAAAAAACTGGCGAATGAAGGCTTTGTCGCTAAGGCTCCGGCCAAGGTGATCGAAGAAGAACGAGCTAAACAAGCGGATTATTCCGATAAACGCGATAAAGTCATTGCACGGATCAAAGAGCTAAGAGGTTAATATCAAAAGGGTCGGATGGGTATGCTAGCTGCGCCATCCGGCCGCTTTTTTCAATCTTCAATCATACAGGGACCGAAGGTGAATCAGATGACGGAATTAAACGGGACAGATATAGTAACTCCTTTACAAACATATGATGAGGCCGTGGATTGGATCAATGGCCTTATTCCTTTTGGGATCAGACCGGGGCTAGAGCGAATTCAGAGTCTGATGTCCAGGTTAGGTAATCCGCATCAAAGACTCAAATTCATTCATGTCGCGGGAACGAACGGCAAAGGTTCGACTTGCGCTTTTTTGACGTCGGTGTTACTTCAGGCTGGATACGATGTGGGGACGTTTACTTCACCTTATATCACCAAGTTCACGAATCGTTTCCAATACAACGGTGAAGACATCCCAGAAGAAACGTTGTTAAAACTGTCGAACCGCTTGCGTCCACTTGTGAACGAGATGGCATCTACATCGCTGGGTTCACCGACGATGTTTGAAGTGTCGACGGCTCTGGCACTACTGTATTATGCAGAAGAGTGTTACCCAGATATCGTGGTATGGGAGACCGGGCTAGGGGGAAGGATGGACGTAACGAATATCGTTACTCCTGTTGTGTCCGTCATCACCAATATTGGTATGGACCATACGGATATACTTGGCGATACCATTGAGCAGATCGCAGGAGAAAAAGCTGGTATTATCAAGCCTGGTGTTCCCGTTGTAACCTGTGCAGTGCAGCCTGAAGCCATCAAGGTTATCCAGGAAAGAGCGAAACAGCTGCGATCCACGGTGTACTTGGCTGGGGAGCAATTTTCCTACCGCAGATTGGATCACTCCAAAGAGGGGCAAAGTTTTCAATTTATAGGTCCTTTCCGTGATCTGCACATTCACATTCGTATGCAGGGTGTATATCAATGTGATAATGCTGCAGCCGCATTAATGTCACTTGAAGTGTTGAGGCAATACATGGCGTTTATGCTGGATGAAGATGATATTAAAATTGGTTTTGAGCGTGCCTTCTGGGCTGGGAGATTTGAGAAAGTCAGTGACAATCCTCTAATTGTGCTTGATGGAGCTCATAATCCCGAAGGTGCTGAATCGCTAGCCCAAAGCATTATCGAAGGATATCCCCAAAAAAAGTTAATTTTGATGATGGGTATGCTGGCAAATAAGCATCACGAAGCGTATTTGCAGCATATACTGCCACTAGTGGATACGCTGATCCTGACCGAGCCAGATTTCCGGCGCAAAATGCCTGCAGCTGAGTTGCTGCAGATTGTTGAACGGGTACGTCCCGTTATTGCGAAGCAGGAACTGGATATCATCGTCGAGCCTAACTGGGCAAAGGCACTTGATTTATTGAAGTCACGGACGGAAGCGGAAGATCTGGGGGTGGTTTCCGGCACGCTATATCTGATTGCGGACGTGCGGGCAGCCCTTTTGCATCAAACCGATTCTGAAAAAGGTTGGTGAAAGTTTTGTTAAACACATTGGAACACGTTCATTTTATAGGAATAGGCGGTTATGGCATGAGTGCCATCGCCCGAGTTATGCTGGAGATGGGATACACCGTTACCGGATCGGATGTCGCTTCACAGGAATTGACGGAGAAGTTGGCAGCCAAAGGGGCGAAAATATATATTGGACATACCGCAGAGCATGTGAACGGAGCAGATTTAGTGGTCTATTCTACAGCAGCTCCAGCGGATAATGTGGAACGTGTAGCTGCTGAGCAGCTAAACATCCCTATTCTTCATCGTGCCCAAATGCTGGCACGATTATTGAATGAGGGCAAAGGCGTGGCCGTTGCGGGAGCGCATGGCAAAACGACGACTTCTTCCATGATTGCATTAGTCATGGAACAATGCGACACGGACCCGACCTATATTATTGGTGGAGAGATCATGAATTTGGGCACGAACGCCAAAGCGGGGCAAGGCGAGTGGGTAGTTGCCGAAGCGGATGAGAGCGATGGTTCCTTTTTACAGTACCATCCTTGGCTCGGCATCGTTACTAACATCGAAGCGGACCATCTTGAGAATTACAACAGTGATTTCGAGGAACTCAAGAAAGCATATGTACAATTCCTCAGTCAGATTCGTCCAGAGGGAACAGCCATCGTATGTGCTGATGATGAGAATGTGCAGGCTATCTTGCCACACCTCAAGTCCCGCGTGACAACGTATGGTATTGATCAAACAGCGGAGTATACGGCTACAGATATCGTGCTCGGAGATCGTCGCATTTCCTTCACGATGAATCATCAGGGGACAGCCATGGGAACGGTGGAGTTGTCTGTACCAGGTAAGCACAATGTCTATAACGCGATGGCAACGGTTATTACCTGTCTTGAAGCAGGCATTCCGTTTGATAAGATTACAGCGGCGATTGTGCAGTTCCATGGAGCTAAACGCAGATTTCAGGTGTTAGGTGAGGCACGTGATATGTTAATTATCGACGATTACGCTCACCATCCTACGGAGATAGAAGCTACAATCAGTGCGGCAAAAGCAACAGGCAAACGGATCATTGCTGTATTCCAGCCTCAGCGATATACGCGTACGTTCTTCCTGTTAGATGCGTTCAGTCGGGCTTTTGCCGAGGCGGATGAGGTATTGATTACCGATATCTATTCCCCTGCAGGTGAAAAGCAAATTGAAGGTGTACACTCGGCCAGACTGGTTGAGCTTATTGTACAGAACAGTAATGCATCCGCAAGATACTTGCCTACCAAAGAGGAAGTTGTGGCTGATCTGCAGCCGCGACTGCAACCAGGAGATCTTGTGCTTACGATGGGCGCAGGGGATATTTGGAAAGTAGGCGACATCCTTGCCAAAGGATTGAAGTAAAAGTAGCATAAATTTCATAGCTCAGTACCTTAGAACGTCTGTCTTCTTCATGAAGCAGGCGTTTTTTAACCGATTCATGGAATGTTCTCTTTACTCTCAGCATATAGCTGGTATAAATGGGACAAAGGAGAGGGTACGGGTGAGTAACGCCAGAATGACCTTTCGCTTCGGGGATCGAGAATCGGACAAGCTGGACAGTAAGGAGACGCTGACAGCCAGACCACTGGTCACTAAGAATGAAGAGAAGCCTTACACATCCCAGACGCTGTCACAGCCGGAAGCAGATGAAAACAACACAGCCATGCCAGCACATATACTGACAGCGGAGGATATACCTGTAGACTGGGGAGGAACCATTCTGGCAGATGCTTCCCGACCGGAATCAGAGCATTTGAGACATACATTGGTGCAAAAAGAGGGCCAATCTGATTTTGATTCTCGTTCGACCTATATCAACGACGCAACAGATCAAAACGAGCAATATGATCCCTATGAGTCTGATCAAAATCATGTTCTGGATCAGGGGCATAACTGGATGGTAGAAACAGAGAATTATTCATATAAACGAAATCGGCCCCCAAGGGGATGGAAAATGATCGGTTCTGTTTCAGGCGCATTGGTAACCGGAGCTTTGTTTGGTGTAGTCATTTTATCCTTTTTTAATAAGGACGTTTTATTGAAACCAGATGAGCAAGTTCCTGTTAACCAGACAGTTTCTACTGTAATAGGTCAGGAGGGAGTAGCGGGAACTGAAAACATCGTTTCCTCTGAAGCGGGGACATACTATGCTCTGCAATACGGGGTGTTCAGTTCTCCAGAACGAGCGGAACAGGCCAAACTAGAACTTACTCAATCAGGGATTGCTGCGGGATCTGACCCTGAAGATGGTAATCGGGTGTATGCCGGAATCTCCTCTGATCGGGAGGAGGCCAAACTTCTCAGTACAAGACTGAAATCCCGGGGGGTAGAACTGTATGTCAAAGAGATTGTTAATCCTATAGTGGATCCCCAAATATTCGGAAACAAGCAGGAAGATGCCGCACTTTTCTTTAAAAATAGTTCGGCACTTGTCGACCAGTTATCGACAATCTCTATACAGCAGCTTGGTCAGTCGGAGCAGGCAGCCATATCACCAGACATGATGGGAGTACTACAGAATCAACATCAGACGTGGTTGACCGGAATGAAGAGTCTCGCCCCTGGAATGGCGGCAGAAGTGCAGCCTTTGGTGAATGGTATGGAGAAATCAATGCACAGTGCGATGACAGCTATCGCAGAGTATAACAAGAATCCGGATGCTGTGCATATGTGGGCAGTGCAGTCCGATTTGATGGAGTACGTGCTGCAACAGAAAAAGTGGCTGGAGTCCATCAAACAATGAGTTGTATATCTCTCATATAACAACGCCATAAAACGCCCTTCCGGCAAGGAACTGGAAATAGTTCCCCTTGCCGGATTTGTGTTTGTATTGCCGTACAAAACCCCGTATAATAATGAGGGTGTCAAAAAATGGCGAGGGAAGATTAACCGATGAAAAAAAACTTCGGCGTGTTATTATTGTTTTTGATTCTCGGCTGGATGGCCGGAGCTTGGATCGCCAAGGCACTTCAGCCTGTAAAGGCATTAGCCTTTCTAACCAAGGTCACCACAATTCGCTGGTCGCCTCAGGCTGATCTTGACATTTTCAGTTATGACCTTTCATTTCAATTTCAAATGAGCCTCCTAAGTCTGATTGGTATAATTACAGCGTTATGGCTGTATCGCAGATTGTAGGAGAATGACGAATGTTGACCAAAAAATAAAAACGTGACATCTATTATTGTGATTCGACAGATGTTGCCGTCGTATAAGGAGTCATTCATGTTGAATAACACCGATCAGCGCCCGATTATTCTGGCTTCCACATCACCACGGCGCAAGGAACTGATCGCTTCACTCCATCTGGCTTTTGAAGTTATACCTAGTTATGCAGACGAAAATACACCGTCGGACTGGACACCTGAACAGACGGTACAGGAACTTGCTCTGCGTAAGGCACTCGCTGTGTATCGTGGACTGGAGGGGCGTGGGCATGACGCCGTTATCGTTGGAAGTGATACCGTTGTGGTCCTGGATAACGAGATTCTAGGCAAACCAGTGGATGAGGCAGATGCTGAACGGATGTTGTCACGCCTGCAAGGGCGGGAGCATTGTGTGTTTACTGGCGTCGCTTGTATTGATGCGCTAAGCGGGCATTCCGTGGTGCATTATCGTCAGACCGATGTAACAATGAAGAAGCTCTCTGAAGCCACGATCCGTGCTTATGTGAAGACAGGAGAGCCTTCAGATAAAGCAGGATCTTATGCGATTCAAGGCATTGGTGCTTCACTGATCGACCGCATTGAAGGATGTTATTTTAATGTAGTAGGTTTACCTTTATCTTTACTTAGTGACATGCTGGATGGATTCGGGGTTCATGTACTCCCGAGAAAATGAATTCAAAATGGATCTGTGAAAAGAGGGAACGTATGGAGTCGCCTCAATACATGATGCGCGACATCCCCCAGGAAGAACGCCCGAGAGAACGCATGATAGAATATGGGGCGGGCGCCTTGAGTCATGCCGAGTTGCTAGCGATATTACTTCGGACAGGAACAAGGCAAGAGTCTGCAATGCATATGGCGCAACGGATACTTAACGAATCAGGTGGAGTTCGCTCACTGATCGATCTGAGCCTTGAAGAACTGATGGCAATAAAGGGTATAGGAATAGCCAAGGCTGTCCAACTTAAAGCTGGTATTGAACTTGGCCATCGGGTCGCGAAGAGCCGACTTGCCCCTTCGGTAGCGATTCGCACACCGCGAGATGCCGCAGATATTTTGATGGAAAAGCTGCGTTATTTGCAGAAAGAACATTTTATGTGTCTTTTTCTGAATAGTAAAAATCACATCATTGCTCAGGAAACACTCTCCATGGGCAGTCTCAATGCTTCGATTGTACATCCACGTGAAGTATTCCGTGCCGCTATCAAATGCAGTAGTGCCTCAATTGTATGCGCTCATAACCATCCCAGCGGTGATCCAACGCCTAGTCCGGAAGATATTCAGATAACCAAAAGACTGATTGAAGCCGGTGCGATTGTGGGAATTGACGTTCTGGATCATCTTGTTATAGGTGATGGCACATACGTAAGTTTGAAGGAGAAGGGCTTAGTATAATATAATGGTTGGCGTTGATGTTTACCTATGAATGATAACGGACGTGTCCGTCACAGATAGGTTCACTTTATAATTACAGAATCAAAATACAAATGCGAATATTAGCTCCACGGTTCCGTGGATAAAATTACGCTCTTGCAAGACAGTGTGAGCGGCAATATGAGGCAGAAAAGGAGAATACGTCATGTTTGGTGGTTTTACGAAAGATTTAGGTATTGATTTGGGGACGGCGAATACGCTGGTTTATGTAAAAGGAAAAGGCGTTGTGGTACGTGAACCTTCGGTAGTTGCTCTGCGCACGGATACAAAAACCATTGAAGCGGTAGGGGAGTCTGCCAAAAAAATGATCGGACGTACACCTGGCAACATTCGTGCCATCCGCCCAATGAAAGATGGTGTCATTGCTGACTTCGATACAACAGCCACGATGATTAAATATTTCATTCGTCAGGCACAGAAGCAACGTTCCATGTTTCAGCGTCATCCAAACGTTATGGTATGTGTACCTTCCGGAATTACGGCAGTAGAACAGCGAGCGGTAGAAGATGCAACAAAACAAGCGGGAGCGCGTGAAGCTTATACGATTGAAGAACCATTTGCCGCGGCGATCGGTGCAGACCTCCCTGTTTGGGAACCAACAGGAAGCATGGTCGTTGATATTGGCGGTGGTACGACAGAAGTAGCGGTCATTTCTCTCGGCGGTATCGTAACAAGTCGTTCGGTACGTGTAGCTGGCGATGAGATGGATGACTCCGTGATCCAGTACATCAAACGCCAATACAATCTGATGATTGGAGAACGTACGTCTGAGCAGTTGAAGATGGACATCGGTTCAGCGATGCCGCTGGAACAGGTAGAAACGATGGAGATTCGTGGTCGTGACCTGGTGACAGGTCTGCCAAAAACCATCACCATTACTTCTGACGAGATTAGTGAAGCTCTGGCTGACACGGTGAATGCTATTGTTGAAGCGGTAAAAGTAACGCTGGAGAAATGTCCGCCTGAGCTTGCTGCAGATATTATGGATCGCGGGATTGTTCTGACAGGCGGCGGTGCACTTCTTCGCAATCTGGACAAGTTGCTTGCTGGCGAGACAGGAATGCCTGTCATTGTTGCTGAGAACCCGCTTGACTGTGTAGCGATCGGAACAGGCAAAGCATTGGACAATATCCATATGTTTAAAAGCAAAAGCAGCTCGGCAGTTCGTTCCAGACGTTAATTGATAGCTTTTCGGTCTGATCCTAGATCTGGCCACAGCATGTCAATCGAGATTGCCCGGATCTATCGGGAGAGCTATGACCCGCTTAACAGGGGAGGGTTAGACTGATATTCTCGCAAGGACTTCAGGTCTGAGTTCTCCCCACCGGGCTGGGCTCAAGAGAATAATGGATGTTAGAGGGTGTTGGAACTGTTTAAACTGCTGGGCAACAAAAGACTTTTTGTTTTGCTGGTGGGCCTTGTTACATTTATCGCGCTGATGGGCTTTACCCTTAGTCCGCGAGCCACTCTATCCTGGCCGGAAAAATTCCTGAAGGATTCAGTTGGATTTGTACAATACGTATTTTACAAGCCCGCTTCTTATGTAGCGGGCTTTTTCAAAGATGTGGCGAACATGCGTGCGGTATACGAAGAAAATGAAGAGCTTCGTATTGCCATGGGACACTATACTCGTGACCGATTGAAGTATAACGATATGGAGAAGATAAATGACGAACTTGAGAAATTACTCAATTTCACAACAGAACAACGAGAACGTCATAACTATGGAACGAGAGTTGCCCAGGTCATTAGTGCCAATGCAGACCCGAATAGTCGGACGATCAACATCGATATTGGGGAAAATGCAGGTATTAAACCAGGCATGGCAGTCACCTCACAGGAAGGGCTTGTTGGTGTAATTAGTCATGTCAGTGCGTATACGTCAACGGTGAATCTGTTAACCTCTATGGATGCCAATGATCCCACATCGAATGCCATCGCTGCTACAGCAGTGGGCAAAGAGAAAGTATTTGGTATGATTGAGAGTTACGATCCGAAGAGCGGCATGTTGAAGATGACCAAAATCTCAGAAGATTCCAATATTGCAGAAGGTGATGAGATCATCTCATCGGGCATCATTAACAATTTTCCGAAGTATATGCGAATCGGTAAAGTGAAGAGTGTGGAAAAAAGTGAGTATGGTTTAACCCAGACAGCGACGATTAAGCCATATGCCAATTTTCTTGACTGGAAACTGCTAATTGTCATCATTCCACCTGAGGTTAAAAAATAATGGTAACACGCAAACAAGTTCTGTTTCTGTTACTGTTCGTTCTGTTCATCGCTGAAGATACTATTTTGCCGCATATCATTCCTTCAGCTTGGCAGATGCGGATCTCGGCCAACCTCGTTTATATCGTTATTCTGTTTTTTGCAGTATATTATCATCGGCATACCGCACTTGTGCTGGGTATATCATTTGGACTCCTGCATGATGTTGTGTTCTATGGAGAGATGATTGGCCCTTATGGATTCTCTATGGGTCTATCTGCTTATATGATGGGATTAATATTTCAAGCACCCCGTGCACCGCTGCCAATTATGGTTTCGGTTGTCCTGCTCGGAAGTTTACTGAATGATACAATGTTATTTTTCTTATATAAACTCTTCCAGCTTAATCATGTGACCTTTGACTGGGCACTGATTGAATACATGATCCCGAATTTATTTGTCCACTTTGTGTTTGCCTTGATCATATATGTACCACTGCGCAAACAACTGGATAAGATCGGCAAACCGAAAAGCAGGACAGAAGAAGCCTCCTGACGACAATTATGGAACGTGAAGCAGGAACTTGGGGGCCGGGGCACGAAATGTAATGAGATGGGAGGGACAGGCTTATGACGGTTAAATCGAATCACGTAACGATTAAAGGCATCCGAGACGGCTTGGTTTTCCTGTTGGACGATCAATGTGAATTCGAGGAATTGCTCTATGAGCTCCGCTATAAGCTGGAACACAGCCATCAAAATATTTTGACCGGACCGATTGTTCATGTGGATATCAAGCTGGGAGCGCGTGAAGTTACGGAAGATCAGAAGGAAGAAATTCTGGACATATTGAAGCAAAAAGGAAATCTGCTAATCCGGTCAATTGACTCACCTGCTCTTGTTCAGGAGGTCAAAGGTCCCCCGCCGATTATGACAATGTGCGGCATGGTACGATCGGGACAGGTGCTTCATCATGAAGGAAATCTCCTGTTTCTTGGAGATATCAATCCTGGGGGCACGGTGACGTGTACTGGGGATATATATATTTTGGGTTCACTCAGAGGTATGGCTCATGCCGGTATCGCCGGGGACGAAGAGGCTATTATTGCAGCATCGTTGTTTGCACCGACACAACTGCGTATTGCAGATGTGATCAGCCGTCCCCCGGATGAATGGGAGAGTCGTGAAACCGGAATGGAATTTGCTTATTTACAGGATAATCAGATGCAGATCGACAAAATGAGCAATATCGTTCGGTTGCGCCGAGATTTTAATGTGTTTAAAGGAGTGTAGCTCATGGGAGAGGCGATTGTGGTCACTTCGGGTAAAGGCGGCGTGGGTAAAACAACCACCTCGGCAAACATCGGGACAGCGCTGGCGCTGCTAGGCAAAAAGGTTTGTCTGGTCGATACCGATATTGGCCTTCGTAATCTGGATGTTGTGATGGGTCTGGAGAACCGCATTATTTACGATCTGTGCGATGTTGCAGATGGCCGCTGCCGTCTGAATCAGGCTCTGGTGAAAGATAAGCGTTTCGAAGAATTATATATGTTGCCTGCAGCGCAGACGAGAGATAAAAACTCTTTATCGCCAGAACAGGTGAAGGATATCATTCTGGAACTTAAAAAGGATTTTGAGTACGTTATTATTGACTGCCCCGCAGGTATTGAGCAGGGATTCAAAAACGCGGTAGCAGGAGCGGATCAGGCTATTGTCGTTACGACGCCCGAAAATGCTGCAGTACGTGATGCGGATCGAGTAATCGGTCTGCTGGAGAGTTCACACATTCAGTCACCGAAGCTTGTAGTGAACCGAATTCGTAATAATATGATGAAGTCAGGTGACATGCTTGACATCGACGGTATTTTACAAGTACTTAACATTGATTTGGTTGGCATCGTGCCAGATGATGAACTTGTTATCAAAGCTGCCAACTCTGGTGAACCTACCGTGATGAATCCGGATTCACTTGCAGCTATCGCCTATCGTAATATTGCGAGACGAATTCTGGGAGACACTGTGCCATTAATGCAGTTGGAGCAGAAAAAAGGTGCGTTTTCCCGTTTCAAGAAATTCTTCGGAATGGGCTAACAACTTATCGTTCCAATTTGCAACCAATATAGTTGACCTTATAAAATTTTTTAAAGCCGGGACAAGGTGCCCGGCTTTTTTTGTCTTTCATCAGTCACACCTGAATGATCTCTATTTCAGCACCTTTACCACCTTAAAGTACAAGACAACCCCCACGTCCACTTACCGAGAGCGTGGTATTCATGGTTTCAAGTTTATTTGTAGCTAGGCACACAGGCTTGTTCATATTATTCACTGCCGATTCATAGGATGAAGTAAACAAGCCTCAGTGGGAGGATAACATATGAATACCAAAGAGCGAATCAAGCAGAGAAGAGAAGAACGAATCCGGCGGCTGATGGATGGGGCATTGCATGAAATATTAGAAGAACAGAAGCCTGCCTTTCAATGGGAGAGGAAGATCGAAAAAGATAAAGATCGAGATCAAGACAGGAGCACAGCAGACCAGGTTGGACAGTCCGGGCAGAAGTCGTTTGTTTTTGCAGAGCAACCACCAGAACGAGACCCAGAATGGTTGTGGAAAAAAGAGAATGGACATTTTGGTCCTGATGGCCGTTCCGGTTTTAATCTGTTCCGTTCACTACTGCGGCGCACGGTAATCAGTGCAGTTCTATTTGGAGGTGTCTGGGGGCTATTTCAACTGAATGCATCATGGACTGTATCACCCAAAACGGTCATCGCTGATGTGCTTCATAATGACATGGATTTTGCTGCGGCCGCTGCATGGTATGAAAAGAATTTTGGTGGGACGCCTTCTTTTCTACCTGTGCTCGGACATACCACCGATGTGGTCAATGGAACAGGAGTAAGACAACTTCTTCAGAAACCTGTGTCAGGAACGGTTGTTCAACCTTTTGCGCTAAGCATGAAGGGAATCGAGATTGTTCCTGACACTGCCGTAGCTGGAGGGTTGGTGCAAGTGGTCAGCTCAGGTGCTGGACGTGTCATTGAGGTTCTCGGAGATCCTTCCAGTGGATACACTGTTGTGATTCAACATACGGGTAAGATGACAGCGGTTTATGGCCGCATGAATAACAACGATGTTCAAGTGAATGATTGGGTCGAAGCGGGGGACGCGGTAGGAAGTCTTAAGAGTGGGGATGATAAAAATCCAGCTACCCTTTATTTTGCGATAAAAGAAGGAGAAGAGTACGTGGATCCTGCGGAAGTGGTTGCCCTTGATTAGGGTGTGGGATGTACGTATCTCGCTTCACCCATTTTTCGTAATCATTATGATGACATCGCTACTGACGGGACATTTTATTGAACTGATCACGCTGTTTGCTATCGTATTCATTCATGAATGTGGACATGCAGCGGCTGCTGCCCTTCTCGGCTGTCGAGTACGATCCATACAGATGCTTCCCTTCGGAGGAGTAGCCGTCATTGAAGATGGCGGCAAATTAACGGCTTACCGCGAGATTGTTATTGCTTTGGCAGGTCCGTTGCAAAATGTGCTGATGGTTGGTGTGGTAGTATTGTTACGCCAATTTCAGTTGGGTGATCCAGTGTTTCTGGAATATATTATTAACGCGAACATGCTCATCGCTTTATTTAATCTGTTACCTGTATTACCGCTGGATGGTGGCAAAATTGTTCAAGCCATTGTGAGCCTGTGGGCTCCTTACTATACGACACTTATGTGGACTTATCGTATCAGTATTCTGTGTAGCGCTGGGGTTATTTTGACCGCAGTTAGTCAATGGCTATCCGGTGATTACGGGGTTCCGTTAAACCTCTTGTTAATCGGCTTTTTTTTGTTGTATTCCAATGTTACGGATTATCGCAATGTTCCCTACCGCTTTATCCGTTTTCTGATGAATCGCGAAGCTGTTTTTGTCCGGCATGCGGCTACAGGCAGTTTAGCCCAGCCAATAATCTCGTTTCCTGCGAAACCTTTAGATGCTATTTTGCGTCTATTAAAAAGGGAAAGATACCACATGGTATACGTAATGAACAAACAGGGACGGATCATGGCAGTCTTGCCAGAACAGCGCGTGATCGGAACCTATTTTCAACAAAATACGGATTAATAGTAATCCTTGCTGATGAACTGCTTTGAAATAGGGTAATACATCGTAGGACAAGTATTTCTTATAATATGAAATGGATGTGGGTGGAATGAAGTGTCTTCTAGAGGTGGAGCCATGAAACAAATGATTGTACATAATGAACCTAACCTCATGCAAATGGCGCTTCTGGAAGAAGGCAGAGCGGTAGAATTCACGGCAGAGCGTACACGTGAGCGCGGACTGCTTGGCTCCTTTTTCAAGGGCCGGGTAGTGAATGTGTTACCGGGTATGCAGGCTGCCTTTGTCGATATTGGTCAGAAAAAAAATGCCTTTCTGTATGTGGACGATGTACTTCATCCTCATCTGGAGAAGCAGCCGAAGGTGAAACCGTCTATTTCGGAACTGCTGCGTCCTGGTCAGGAATTGATCGTACAGGTTCTAAAGGAACCGGTAGGTAGTAAAGGAGCCCGGGTGACCACGCATTATTCACTACCGGGTCGCTGGCTTGTATACATGCCTGTGGCCGGTTACGTGGCAGTTTCCAAAAAGATTGCCAGAGAAGGGGATCGTTCACGTCTTAAAGCGATGGGAGAGCAAATTTGCCGGGATGAAGAAGGGCTGATTATTCGTACCGTTTCTGCTGAGGAACAGTATGAGGCGATTCAGACCGACCTGGAGACGCTGCGAACTCAGTGGCTTCTAATCCAAGAAAAAGCAGATAGTTTGCCAACTCCAAGTCTGCTGCACCGGGATGATAACATGATTCAACGGGTCATTAGAGATGTATATACTCCAGGAAGTGACGAAGTCATTACGGATAGTGAGGGACAAGCTCAGGTGATTCGGGCGTTGCTTGAAGAGATCTGTCCGGGACATAAGCCCAAAGTTCAAGTCTATTCTGGAAAGGAATCCATATTTGATGCCTACGGGGTACAGGAACAATTGAACAAAGACTTCGCTCGCAAGGTATGGTTGCCGGGAGGCGGATATATTGTCATTGATCAAACCGAAGCGTTAACCGTTATTGATGTGAATACAGGCAAATATATCGGAGCGGGCGGAGACAGCTTAGAAGAAACGGTAACCGAAACCAACTTGCAGGCCGCAGTCGAGATCGCTCGGTTAATGCGACTCAGAGATATCGGCGGAATGATTATCGTGGATTTTATCGATATGGAAAAAGCATCTAATCGACATGAAGTGGCGGCCTCACTGGAGCAAGAACTCCGCAAAGATCGAACCAAAGCATTTGTCTTGGGATGGACGAAGCTTGGATTGCTTGAATTAACGCGTAAAAAGGTGAGAGAAGAGAACACACTTCCTTATGTGGAGCCTTGTTCTTCTTGTCATGGGACTGGAAAAAGATATATTTCACCTTTGCATTGATTTTTAGTATACTGCGTGGTATACTCCTTGAGTATGTGTTTAGCCTATTGGTCTTGCACATGCTGTAACCGCACTGGCCGGGTACAAGAACAGTTCCGTAAGGCGCTGTCACCTGAGACCGGGCGAGTCTGAGACATGAGGAGGTGCAAGGCAAATGTACGCAATTATTGAAACAGGCGGCAAACAGTACAAAGTCCAAGAGGGCGATGTTCTGTTCATCGAGAAATTGACTGCGAACGACGGCGAAAGCGTAACGTTCGACCGTGTCCTGGCTGTATCTAACGATAAAGGTTTGACAGCAGGTACACCATTGGTTTCCGGAGCTACTGTAACGGCTAAAGTGGAGAAACATGGCAAAGGTCAAAAGGTTGTTGTATACAAATACAAACCGAAAAAGAACTACCATGTGAAGCAAGGTCACCGTCAACCGTACACTAAAGTAACTATCGAAAAAATCAAAGCGTAAGAAGGTGCGATAAGTGATTATCGTTCAGATCTTTCGTAATGCGGATGGTAATATCGAACGCTTTTCCATTGAAGGGCATGCTAATTATGCCAAACGTGGAGAAGATATCGTGTGTGCCGGGGTATCTGCTGTAACCGTAGGTACGGTGAACTCGATTGAGGCATTGACTGGTGTCGAAATGGATGCCAAGATGAAGAATGGCTTTCTGAGTGGTTCTTTACCAATGCTGGTAAAAGGGGAAACTTTTTCTCAGGTACAGTTATTACTCGAATCCATGGTAGTTATGCTCTCTAATATTGCAGAGTCATACGGGAAGTATATTCAGATACAGCAACACCAATAAGCGAAGAAGGAGGAAAACCAATCATGTTGAAATTAAATCTTCAGTTGTTCGCATCGAAAAAAGGTGTAGGTTCCACGAAGAACGGACGTGACAGTAATGCACAACGTCTGGGTGTTAAACGTGCAGATGGTCAAACTGTAACTGGTGGTAGCATTCTCGTTCGCCAACGCGGAACGAAAATTCACCCAGGAACAAATGTGGGCATCGGTAAAGACGACACTTTGTTCGCGAAAGTCGACGGCGTTGTTAAATTCGAACGTTGGGGTCGCGATCGCAAAAAAGTAAGCATCTACCCTGTAGACGTTGCTCCAGTGGCAGCGGCAGTAGAAGCTTAATATCGGCATTCCGCCTAAGGAGCCTTCGGCATTTTTGCCGGAGGTTTTTTTGTATTCAGCGATGATTCGATAATGAACTGGCAGATAAGACATGTTATACTTGGTTACGGTGGGTTTATACCAACCGAGTTTTGTAGAACGGAGAGAAGCCATGAAATCCTGGAAAAGAGTGCCGTGGATTGCGGCATGTTCACTTGTGATTCCTTTGGTTTTCGTTATGTTGTATCCAGGGATCTTCGCGAGCGTCATGTGCGCATTGTGGTCCGTCGCAGTGATGTTCATATCGGGATATGCAATGAAAAAGCATGCCGAGGCGGAACGCAGAACCATTATACAATCCATGGAGAAAACAGCAATAGCTTCATTAAATCATCATCGGCATGACTGGATGAACGATCTTCAGGTGTTATATGGATATCTTCGATTGGGCAAACTTGATAAATCCCTGCAATGTGTGGAAAGAATAAAGGAGCGGGTTACGGAAGAGAGCCAAATATCCAAATTAGGCATACCTTCTCTCGTATTTTATTTGCAGTCTTTTCGAGCCAGTGGAGCTGCGCTGGAATTGCATGTGGAAGTGGAGGAAGAGTTGCAACTGAGTGCTCTGGTCTCTCCCGAGGATGGCGAGTCGCTTACGGGGGCGATTGCGGATGCAATTCGGGCCTATCAATATGGTGGCGGCCGGTCGTCTTGGGGAGAGGTTCGCAAACTGACCTTGAACTTCGGACAGGATCATGGAGATCTGGTTGTCCGGCTGGACGGGGATCAGACACCTGATCCGGAAACGCTGCAACAACTAGCGGCCGTACTCAAAGGTAAAAAAGTCAGAACGGAGCAGCTTCCGTCTGGAGATACGTTTATACAATTCAGAATGCCTTGTGGAATATAGGAAGAAGGGGTAACTAATGTTTGTTGATAAAGCGAAGATTTATGTGAAAGCCGGAGATGGTGGTGACGGTATTGTTTCATTCCGTCGTGAGAAGTATGTACCCGAAGGTGGCCCTGCCGGCGGCGATGGCGGTCGAGGTGCAGATATTATTTTTCGTGTGGATGAAGGTCTTCGGACATTGATGGACTTTCGTTATCAGCGTCACTTCAAAGCTCCTCGTGGGGAAAAGGGACGCAATAAGGGTAGACATGGTGCTAATGCAGAGAACATGGTTGTACGTATCCCACCTGGCACTGTCATTGTTGATGAGGACAGCGGTGAAATATTAGCTGACTTGACGCGCCATGGTCAACAAGTTGTTGTTGCCAAGGGAGGCCGTGGAGGCCGTGGGAATATTCGTTTTGCAACGCCAAAAAACCCTGCTCCTGAGCTTGCAGAGAACGGGGAAGAAGGCGAAGAACGATATATCGTACTTGAGCTTAAAGTCATGGCGGATGTAGGACTGGTTGGTTTTCCAAGTGTAGGGAAATCCACGCTGTTGTCCGTTGTTTCGGGGGCCAAGCCTAAGATCGGGGCATATCATTTTACAACTATTACACCTAACTTAGGTGTTGTAGATGTGGGTGAAGGTCGCAGCTTTGTAATGGCCGATCTACCAGGACTGATTGAAGGTGCACATGAAGGTGTTGGACTGGGACATGAGTTCCTTCGACATGTTGAGCGGACACGCGTCATTATTCATGTTGTGGACATGTCTGGCTCAGAAGGACGCGATCCCTTCGAAGACTGGCAGAAGATCAATGATGAGCTGAGACTATACAATCCTGTTCTCGCCGAGAGACCGCAGGTTGTAGCTGCGAACAAAATGGATATGCCGGAATCCGAAGCTAACCTGGAGCAGTTTTTGCAGCGGGTTCGTGAAGTGAAGCCGGATATTGAAGTGATGCCAATCTCCTCCTTAACACGTCATGGCATTCAGGAACTGTTATTCCGTGCAGCTGACCTGCTAGATCAGATTCCGGATGAGCCTGTAGTAGAGGAAGTTACCGAACTGTCGGAGCGTAAAGTATACAGTTTGGAGAAGAAAGAAGACGAAGGTTTCCGTATTGTGCGTGAAAACGATACGTTTATTGTGCAAAGTGCCAAGATTGATCGCATGATGAAACGAATGCAGTTGAACTCACACGAAGCCATTCTGAAGCTGGCACGTACACTTCGCTATATGGGTGTGGATGATGAGCTTCGCAAACGCGGCGCCGTTGAAGGTACCATTGTGCGTATTGGAGATTTCGAATTTGAGTTCGTGGAAAGCAGCAGTTACTACTAAGCTGCTGCACCCCTGATCGTGATATATGATGATATGGAAATATAAATTATAAACGCAGCAAGCGGTGAAGTTACCGTGACGCTGCGTTTTTTTTGTTTTTCTGACATGAGAAAGGGAGAAACCTGTATACTGTGAGAAATAGTTTTTGAAAAAATAGACATGTCACATATTGCCCTTTTGTTAATCATCCTTTATAATGTCCACTATATGAATACATCAGTCTTTGAGGAGAGGACGTTCTGTGAATGAACGCTATTACTTAGTACGGGAAGATATTTTACCCGAGGCTGTAGTGAAAACGATGCAGGTAAAAGAACTGCTTGCTTCCGGTGATGTCAAAACAGTGCATGAAGCTGTAGAACAGGTCGGTTTAAGCCGGAGTGCCTTTTACAAGTACAAGGATGGAATCCATCTGATCAATCAGCTAGAGCGTGAACGAATCGTAACGATCTCCATTGATCTGGAGCATCAGTCTGGTATTCTGTCTCGTGTGCTTGGACATTTTGCAGCCTACGGGGCCAACGTCCTTACAATTAATCAGAGTATTCCATTGCAGGGAAGAGCTAATGTAGTTATTTCTGTCGAAACGACGCATCTGCATGGAGAGATTGGAGAAATGCTAGAACGTATGCAAGATATGCCTGGAGTGAAGCGAACGCGTATCGTAGGCCAAGGTTGACTGGCTTTGTAAATATATATTTTCAGAGATATGCAGTGCAATCAGGAGTGAAATTTGCATAATGGGTAGACATGACTAGACATTAGGGGGTAGGTCGTTAGTGAAACCGGTAAAAGTCGGATTGTTGGGCCTGGGTACAGTGGGAACGGGCGTTGTCCGAATTGTGGAAGGGAATCAGGAGGATCTGAGCAGTCAAGTGGGATCACCGATTATCATTGAGAAAATCGCTGTGAAGAACGCGAAGAAAGATCGTGTTCTCCAGATTGATCAGGAGAAGCTGACAGAAGATCCTTGGGATGTCATTCGTCACCCGGATATTGATGTTATTGTGGAAGTCATGGGCGGTATTGATCAGACGAAAGAATATATTCTCGAAGCGTTGGAACGCGGCAAACACATTGTAACAGCAAATAAAGACCTTATGGCCCTGCATGGTTCAGAGATTTTGGCGAAGGCACAGGAGAAACAATGCGACGTGTTCTATGAAGCCAGTGTAGCTGGGGGAATTCCGATTATCCGGACGCTTATTGAAGGATTCTCTTCAGACCGGATCACCCGAATTATGGGAATTGTTAACGGCACAACGAACTATATTTTGACAAAAATGAGTCAGGAAGGTGCATCCTATGAGGAGGTGCTCTCGGAAGCACAGGCTTTAGGGTATGCCGAAGCAGACCCAACGTCAGATGTAGAAGGACTCGATGCTGCTCGTAAAATGGTGATTTTAAGTACACTCGGTTTTCGAACCAATGTGGAATTGAAGGATGTTACCGTTCAAGGGATCTCTGCTGTCACGCGTGAAGATATTACCTATGCTAAAAGACTCGGTTATGAGTTGAAGTTGCTAGGGATCGCAGATCGTATAGACGATGAAATTACGATTAGTGTACAGCCAACCATGGTGAGACAGAACCATCCGATTGCATCAGTGAACGGTGTATTCAACGCAGTGTATGTTCATGGTGAGGCAGTAGGGGAGACGATGTTTTATGGTGCTGGCGCAGGAGAAATGCCGACAGCAACGTCTGTAGTTGCGGATATAGTGGCTGTAATCAAGAACCTGAAACTTGGTGTAAACGGAGTAAAGGCGATGGTACCCTATAAAGAGAAGAGACTGCAGCGTGATGAGCAGATCATTTCTAAAAACTTTATCTTGCTGCATGTGGACGACAAAGCGGGTGTGCTGGCGCAGATCACGCAGATTTTCGCGGAATATGAAGTCAGTTTGGCATCTGTTGTTCAACAGCCGAATAAGCACAACCCAGACGCTGAAATTATAATTGTTACTCATAATGCAAGTAAAGCAAGTATGGATAAGGTCCTTAAACATTTTGAATCACTCAGTGTGATACGCCGAATTAAGAGTGTTTATCGTGTTGAAGGTTAGTAGCTAACAATCTTTTACTTCTTAACACCTCATTCAAACAAGCGTCGGTTCTGAATATCATTATTTATTTCAAAAAATTTAGATCAATCCATCATAAAGGAGTTCACCCATAATGAGATATCAAGGATTATTGCAAACGTACAAAGAGCACCTTCCCGTAAATGAAAATACCCCTCAGCTTACACTTCAGGAGGGAAATACACCGCTGATTCATGCAGAGAATCTGTCAAAGGAACTCGGTTTGAATCTGTATTTTAAATACGAGGGATTGAATCCTACAGGTTCTTTCAAAGACCGCGGAATGGTTATGGCTGTTGCCAAAGCTATGGAAGAAGGCAGTCGTACCATTATGTGTGCCTCCACTGGTAATACATCTGCAGCAGCTGCTGCATACGCAGCACGCGGTGGACTCAATTGTATCGTGCTGATTCCAAATAACAATATTGCACTGGGGAAACTCGCTCAAGCAATGATCTACGGTGCCAAAGTCATCGCAATCAATGGTAACTTTGACCGAGCGCTTGAAATCGTACGTGAGATTACTGCGAAGCACCCAATTACACTTGTGAACTCTGTTAACCCATATCGGATTGAAGGACAGAAGACGGCTGCTTTTGAAGTGGTTGAGCAATTGGGCGATGCTCCAGATGTTCTGGCAATACCGGTAGGTAATGCGGGTAACATTTCGGCTTACTGGAAAGGTTTTAAAGAGTATAAA
The DNA here is from genome assembly GCF_948329825.1 of Paenibacillus sp. JJ-100. Lineage (GTDB taxonomy): Bacteria > Bacillota > Bacilli > Paenibacillales > Paenibacillaceae > Paenibacillus. The sequence continues at coordinate 5,687 of NZ_CAOJCM010000005.1, read as the reverse complement.
GAGGCAGGCAAATCCACTGCTTTGCCACGTATGGTTGGGTTTGAAGCAGAAGGAGCTATGGCCATCGTTAAAGGAGAGCCAATCCTTGAGCCAGAGACTGTAGCTACAGCGATTCGAATCGGTAACCCGGCTAGCTGGAAAACGGCAGTAGCTGCAGCAGAAGAGTCTAATGGTCAAATTAACTATGTAACGGATGAAGAGATTCTGGCAGCTTATCGTACGATTGCGGCGCGTGAAGGGGTATTTGCAGAACCGGCTTCTGCTGCATCTGTCGCTGGCGTGTACAAATTGCATAGTGAAGGTTACTTCAAAGGTGGGGAAACGGTTGTATGCGTGCTGACAGGTAACGGCCTGAAAGACCCGAATGTAGCCATTCAGACGGCAGCTGTAGAGCCGCTGGTGGTTGAAGATACAGAAGAGGCGGTTCTGGCAGCTATTGCCCAACTGGAGCAGCAGTCTGTATGAGCTTGCGTGAAAAAGTAACCGTAAAAATCCCGGCAAGTACAGCCAATCTGGGCCCTGGGTTTGATACCCTGGGCATGGCCTTGTCTTTGTATGCCTGGCTTGAGATCAAACCGGCAACTGAGACAACATTTCATCTGTATGGAGACCATCTGACGGGGCTGCCCGCGGATAAATCCAATCTGATTTATCAAGTCGCGCAAATGGTATTTGATGAGGCTGGAGTGTCTGTACCTGAATTGGACATCTCGATGTACTCGGATATTCCTCTCACTCGAGGGCTCGGAAGCAGTGCATCGGCAATTGTAGGTGCTCTTGCAGGTGCGAATGCGTTGATTGGCAGTCCCCTATCGAATGAAAAATTGTTGGATATGGCTACATCATTGGAGAAACATCCGGATAATGTGGGTGCCTCATTATTTGGAGGGATCATCACAGCGGCCTGGGACGGTCAAAGTGTCGACTATATTCGTATCGAGCCGCATCAGGACTTGCAGACTTTGGTTATTGTGCCGGACTTCCAGCTCTCTACCTCCAAAGCGAGAAATGTCATTCCACAGCAGTTCGGCATGCGTGATGTTGTGCACAACATAAGCCGTTCTTCATTGCTTGTTGCTGCGTTTGCCAGTGGGCGGCTAGATATGATTCAAAAGGCAATGTCAGACCGGATCCATCAGCCATATCGTGCATCACTGGTACCCGGCATGACGGATATTTTGGAACATGCTACCGGGCATGGCGCATTGGGTGCGGCGCTTAGTGGGGCGGGACCGACGGTGCTAACACTGGTGGATCGTCACGATACCCGGAAGGAAGAGTTGGAGCAATACGTAATGGGTATCATGAAGCAGGAGGGGATCACGGCCTCTGCGTTGTGGTTGGACCCGGATCTGGAGGGCGTTGTCATCCTGCCGGATCAAGATGAACGTCCTTTTTTGGACAGAATCAAAGGGGAAGTTGGCCGATGAAACGAATAGCAGTATTACCGGAGGGGTCGGTCTCACACGAAGCGATCGAATTCTTATTTAATGGCGAACCAATGGACTTGCAACACTTCAAACTCATTTCGGACGTGTTTCGCGCCGTTGATAGCGGGGGTACACAGTACAGTGTAATTCCGATTGAAAATACCATCGAAGGCTCGGTCAGCCTCCATATGGACTGGCTTGTGAATGAGGTGGATATTCCGATGCAAGCGGAGTGGGTATACCCATCCATTCAGAATGTCATCGGACACGGGAGTGAATTCATCACGGATGAAGGCACATATGATTTTGGCAAAATCACCAAGATTATGTCTCATCCCGTGGCGATCCCGCAATGTCAGAATTTTATTAGACAGTATTCACCGGACGCAGATCTCGAAGGAGTTAACAGCACGGCTGAAGCGGTCGAGATTGTGAAAAAAAATCCGGGTAAAGGTTGGGTGGCCATAGGCACGAAGCTTGCGGCACAAAAGCATGGGTTAGACATCATGGCTGAACGGGTGACGGACCATGATAATAACTACACCCGCTTTGTACTGATTGGTCATGAACCTGTCAGTATTCCGCGTGAACCGGATCATGTGAAGACAAGCTTGCTTGTAACGCTGCCTGAGGATGCACCGGGTGCATTGCATCAGGTGTTGTCGGCTTTTGCCTGGAGAAAGTTGAACTTGACCCGTCTTGAATCGAGGCCAACGAAGAAACGATTAGGCAGTTATTATTTTTATATTGACGTGATTGAAACGGTTGACTCCGTATTGCTCACGGCAGCCATGGCCGAAATCGAGGCGTTGAATTGTCAGGTGCGTGTTCTTGGCTGTTATCCATGTTATACATACCCTTCACGGAAATAACGGATTGGGTTGAATAACGGGAAGATGTCTTTCGACATTGATGTGTAATGAGAGTTTCTCCTTTATTGTTAATGTACAATGGACAGGTCCAGCACGTTTTGGAAATCTCGGGAATGTATATTTTAATGGAGGTGCGGTAAGTCGTGGCAGAGCAATGGATCTATTTGGATGGTGAATATGTAACCAAAGAGAATGCGAAAGTTTCGGTGTATGACCACGGATTTTTGTACGGAGACGGAATCTTCGAAGGGATTCGGATTTACAATGGTAATATTTTCAGATGTAAAGCCCACTTGGATCGTTTGTATGATTCGGCAAAATCCATCAGTCTGAACATCCCTCTCTCTTACGACGAGATGCTTGAAGTGATGGCTGAAACGGTGCGCCGCAATGACATGCGTAACGGATATATTCGTCTTATCGTGTCACGCGGACCAGGTAACCTGGGTCTTGACCCGCTGCGTTGCCCTAAGGCTTCTGTGATCATTATTGTGGAGCAACTTGCGATTTATCCGGAAGAGGCTTATCTTACTGGACTTAAAGCTGTGTCAGTATCGCAGCGTCGAAACATTCCGGATGCTCTGAATCCCAAGATCAAATCTCTCAACTATCTGAATAACATCCTTGTCAAACTGCAATCCAACTATTCAGGTGCTGGTGAGGCGATCATGCTGAATTCTCAAGGCTATGTAACCGAGGGTTCGAGTGATAACATTTTCATTATCAAAAATGGTGTGGTCTACACCCCTCCATGCTATTTGGGAGCACTTGAAGGGATTACACGCCAAGCCATTATTGATCTGTGTGGCGAGCTTGATATTGAGCTAAAAGAAGTACCTTTCACGCTTCATGATGTATACATTGCGGACGAAGTATTCTTCACCGGAACAGCTGCGGAAGTTATTGCGGCGTGTGAAGTGGATGGCAGAACGATTGGTTCTGGTGTAGCGGGTCCGGTTACATTGCAATTACTTGAAGCTTTCCGTCAAATTGTCGACAAAGATGGTTACAAAGTGTGGGAGTCATAGGTTCATCCTAAATGAATAAACGAGGAATTCTCCTTGTCCAATAAAATGTAGCATGCTTAAAGTATGCGGTATTTTATAAGGCGGGAGGATTTTTTTTTGTTCAGATGATGTCATTAGCCCGGTTGCTGCATAGGATGTAGTAAAGGTATGGGCGAATGTACTGCCCAAGTATGACGTCTAGGAGGTTAGTTCCCTGTGAAAATACACATGGTGAAAAAAGGCGACACATTATATCTGCTGTCCCAAAAATACAATGTAGCGCTGGAAAAATTAATTGCGGCCAATCCGCAGATTTCAGATCCCGACAAGCTGGATATTGGGATGAAGGTCAAAATTCCTGCACAGCCAGTAAGTCCAAAACCAGAGGGCGTACTGCACAGTCACAAGGTAGTACAAGGGGATTCGTTATGGAAGCTATCGCAAGCTTGGGGAGTTCCGTTGAAAGAAATGATCAATGCTAATCCTCAACTGAAAAATCCAAATGCTCTTCTGGTAGGAGAAACCGTCTATATTCCTTCGATGCACTCGCAAGGCAACTATATGTCCAATGCAGAAATCGGAAATGTGGGCGTACTTGAAAAAATATCACCTGAAGGTAAGGAATATACGGGTGTAAAAGAAGAAACGGCACCGATCGTACCGCCATCTCCACCTCAGGCAGTTGAAACTCCAACTCCGGCTCCAGCTCCAGTCCCAGTCCCTGTTCCCGTTCCCGTTCCGACCCCGGCGCCTGTTGCTCCGGTTAAGCCTAATGTAATGCCTGAATTGGAGGCTTTGCCGCAACTACCTGAAATGCCCGAAATGAAACCTGAGGTCCAAACCCAACCTGTAAATGAATCGAAAAAACCTGAAATGCCGATTTCTCCAGCTGAAATGATGCCTTTGCCTGTAATGCCTAACATCGAACCACCTGTGAATGTTGCTCCAGCAACTAAAGCACCATGCGGGTGTGGTCAAAAAATGCTTCATGCACCGATGGAACATCCATATATGCAGGTTCCGGTACCGGCACAAGAAGTATACGCTGTTCAGCAAGATAACATGTACACAGCAGGTATGGGGAATAACTCTCCATTCCCAGGTGTTCAGGATGTTGGTGTCTACAGTGTTGGCAATATGCCAAATAGCCCGTGGTCGGGAGCAGAACATACCTATAATCACAACAACGTAACGCCTAATGTCTCTCCAGACGTGATAAATAGTCCATTTCCAACTTCACCTGCTGGTCAGGTAAATAGCCCTTTTCCGACTTTTGCAGCTGCAAATAACCATATGAACCATCAGCCGCCGATGATGTCTCCTTACTCCATGCTTCCGTACCCACCATGCGGATGTGGATCACATACACAAGCACCTCATTACATTTACCCTTCGCATAGTTATCAGGAACCAGCCTGGGGAATGTATGGTCATCCAAATGGTATGCCACCTGAAATGTCCACATCTGTTATGCCGAATCATCCTATGGAGTATGCTTATCAAAACCCTTATCCAGCTCAAAGTATGGTTCCTCCATCACCGCTTGGCGCTTTTGGTGAGATGTATCCTTCCCAAGGCCAGGGTTTCAGTGGTGGCAAAAAGGGCGGACGAGAAGAAGCGAACTTAAGCCAAGCGGCGTTTGAGGAGATCAATACTGAGTCGGATGCTGGGGCGGAAGCCAAGTCGAAATCAACCTCAACTAAATCGGGTACGTCCAAACGGAGAACAAGCAAAACAACTTTGAAAAATAAATCCAAGGTTTCTGTATCTGGATCTGGAAAATCCTCCAAAGAAGAAAGATCGCCGGTGACTTCTAATCGACGCCAACCTGCTAAAAAACGTCGTAATCCCTGGATTCAACATTAATACTAGTTAACGTAGTAACATATTAAGAATAGGCTTCTGGTGGAAAGGCCAGTTCTATGAATTAGAACTGGTCTTTTCATTGAGGATTCTTCTGAAGAATGAAATAATATACAGAAATCAACGTATATGTCGGAATAACAAAAATATTGCGTATATTGTTTGAAAGCCTATTCATAGTTGTGCTACAATAGATATGCATTATCATTTGCACGTTAATTTCAGCATGTGAATGAGGTTAAATGCAAAGAGATATGAAGAACCAAAACAATTTTATGAAAAACTGTTGCATAAATTTTTGTGATGTGGTACATTATTTAAGTCGCCGCTGAAACACGGAGACGATGAAAAACGGAAAAGTTTGATCTTTGAAAACTGAACAACGAGTGAGTAATGATCTTGCTTGCAAGATCAACAATGAGATTTTTAATCTCGTCAGATTCAAAATGAGCTAATCGCTCTTTTCAATACTTTATTGGAGAGTTTGATCCTGGCTCAGGACGAACGCTGGCGGC
>NZ_CAOJCM010000004.1 GCF_948329825.1 Paenibacillus sp. JJ-100 | reverse complement strand
AATTCTTTGTATGTTTTAAGGTTATAACACTTTATTGTATTGCTTGTTGGGTAAGCAACCCAAATCAGATCCCCAGAAACAGCAAAACCATAGACTGTATCAAACATCTCCTGATGGATACATTCTAGATTTCCGTTACTATCAAACTTATGAATATCTGATTGTTGATAGTGTGATACATAGACGGAGCCATCTAATGACCTGCATGATTCAGTTATATTGTCCTGAAAGTAATTCATAATTTCAACATAGTATGGACCGTACTTATGATAAAAGTATTCTTGTTTAGAAATAGTATTCACCTGTGAATTGGACCACTTAGCATAACCGAGATCCTCACCTTTTTCACCCATTAGGTGAAAATAAACCTCTTCTTCATCCTCGAATATTCCCCAGCCTCTTCTATGTATTAACTGCATTATATTCCTTCTTCCTTAAGCTCAGTTTCGCCTAACGTTTCTGTATTCACGACTCGACGCATGTCGAGTGTCCGGCGTATGCCGGACCAAGGACGTATGTCCGCAGCATGAATATTATGTTAGGCGTAGTCCTCAACTTCCTGCCCTTGCTCACAAAGGTCTCCAATTAAGTTTAGACTTCAGGTTTCTTCATATATCGTAAATGTCTTTAATCTTCAGCCATGTCTCATACCAAAATGTTTTATGATTTAAAGGCTTTATCGTAACCGTTTGTCCGTCATTTCTATTCAAATGAATCTTATCCTCTTGTATTAGAAGTTCATCATTAAATTTAAATACAATATCTTCACAGTCTTGTTGATACTTATACTCTCTTGTTTTTGACCACTCTGTTTTTTCAGTAGAAAATCTTTTTCTCATCAATAATCTCCTCCTGAAAATAGGTTTGCCGTTAAAAATTAAGAAGGTCTGTTAATGCTTCATCACTTATTCTTAATGGTTTGAGGATTTCGCCTAACATCTAAATCTACGCACTTCGTAAATACCACAAATCCTACATGATATCTGAGCTACATATATGATAACCTATACGATGATATTTTCGAAGAAAAATTTGGTGGAAAAGGAAGATATATTAGATACTCATTCTCCAATGTCCATGCGATCCTTTGGACTATGAATATGTCGAATATTTTTCTGTCCAAACAAAAAAGAAGGCTCTTCTTCACCCCATAGGGAGGCAGATACCTTCCGATGCTTTATGGATCATGTAGCATGTTTAGAATTATGATCTAGGATAGCAGATTCAATAATAAAACTCTATTCAATAGCATCTTTACTCGGGCTTATTTCAATTCATTCTAATGAATAACAGTAGACAATCGAACCAACCACTATTTCATCTGGGGTTACTGCTTTCCCCAAACATATCCCAGCATTCTTTTTACCCCCAATTGAATGATTAACCTGAGAAGAAACTACATCTTACACACGCTCTTCCCCATCCATTGATTTAATCATAATCTGATCACCGATCATCTCTTGAATGGTCGAGGGAAGAAGATTATCCAACTCTTCGTTCGCTCCCATTACGATGGTTCCGTATTCAGGTGTATCGAAGACCAAACCTACGTCAAACAGCATTTTTGTTTCCATTCTCTGGCCTCCTTATCCCCGAACTATAAATACCTCGTTAATTGAACATTTCAAAACGATTATGTAAACTAGTTATGATTCAATCCTTATAGCACATTAATTCCTTTTTATAGAAAAAGTAGAGGTGTCCCTTTTGAAAAGACCTGTCTTCCTGTTTGTAATCTTAATCATCTCATCTCTCTTGCTTGGAGCATGTGCCTCCGAAGAGGAGAAGGTGATTGTATCCTCTGCCGAGGAGTTCGCTGCAAATTATATCCTCGAAAAATACGGTGTGAGCGTTCGTTTTACGGATTACAGATTCTCTCCTCCCGATCTAAGCAAGTCGTTAGGCCTACACGGCTACATTGAAGGCGATAAGAAAAAGAAGGTATTTGTTTTCGTAAACTACGATCCTCTAAGTATTGAGACACTATCGCTCCCTGAAGGAGTATCCAAGAAATCAAATTCCAAATAAGAGAGTTGAAGTATTTTTTTCAAACGATCCATCTATGCAAACACAGTTGAATTGTACAAGAATTATATAGGTTGAATTTTTCGTCAATTACTTCTGTCAACGTTCCCCACAACCATAAAATGAAGAAGCAAATACGACCTGCATAATAGAATGATTTTGCCCTCAAGTTATGATATACATCTCTGCTTGAAGAAGTTATCCACTAATCCAATTCATTATGGGTACACTTATAGGGGAGTCACAGCATAACTCACCTCACCCCAACAACACCCGCTCAATCTCATCCACAATCCCATTGATCCCCATCGGCCCATAACAACCAATCCATGTCGCCGCATCCACCGAATGCACATGTTGCCGCTCATCCCCATCAAGCATCTCCAAAACCCGTTCCTCTGTCGCCGATATCCCATCCTGCATAAGTTCATTACTCAGCAAAAAGTAGTAACTCGCCTGCACTGCTGGTAATCTCTCAACCGAGATATGATAGGCTGTGTCGGATGTGTCCGCGACAAACAGCGGAACAGGAAGGCCAAGATCACGGTAGAGCACAGCGCCTGTGCGATGAGCGGCGGAATGGACACGTACGAGAGAGTCCAGCGGACGGATCAGCGCCACACTTTTACCTTGCAATAAAGTAGCCAGTTCTTCGGACAGCAGAGCCGTTCGGCGAAGATAGTCCGCAATAATCTGCTTGGCTTCTGCTCGCTTTTCTGTCAGTTCACCGAACAGACTTAGAATGGTCTGCCAGTTTTCATTGCGCTTGAACATCAGCACCGGAGCGATCTGACTCAACCTTTCATGATACTGAGCATGCACCTCGGTGCAGATAATCAGATCCGGCGCAAGTCGCTCTATCGCAGGCAGATCGGGGTATTCATACGTGCCGAGTAATTGGGTATGCTGAAGTCCTGTTCGGAGGGTTTTAGGAAACGTTAATACCGCACTTCCCAGTCCGACACTTCCCACTGGAGCCAGGCCCAGTGCAAGCAAATGATCGGCATATTGCACATCGAGGACAGCGATACGTTGCGGTGTTTCAGTTACGGTGTACTCCCCTTGCATATGACAGATGACCGGGCCTTGGGCTGATTCATAGGATGAAGCTGTACGGTTTTGCAGCAACCGCTTCTCATAATCTGCATCTGTCCTTGAAGCGGCGGCTTGTCGGTAATGCTGAGGTGGGACGCCAACATATTTTTTAAAAGCCCTGCTGAAATAATACATATCCCGGTAGCCCAGCTTGTCCGCAATCTCCCCGATGGAAGCATCTGTATGACGCAGCATGCGTGAGGCACTTTCCATGCGCAGCTGAATGACATACTCCATCGGACCGAGCTGTTTTTCTTGTTTGAAACGACGCTGCAATTGTCTCACACTACATCCCGCAAGCGCAGCAAGCTCTTTTAGCTCCACGTTTTGGCGGTAGTGCGACGTAATATAAGAAGCGACCACGTCCACCATATCGGACTCCACTTCCCCCTGACCACGTTCATATTCCATAATGAGCTCGTAGATCATGCCCTGGAGCAGCGCATTCGCATAGAATCGTTCCAGCCCCTCACCGCGGCGCCATTTGGCAACGATTTTTTCAGCATTTTCAATCCACTCGGCGTGGGCTGCCGAGTTTTGCACAAATGACCTGCGCAGCGGGTGTCTTTGATACGAAGGCACAACAAGAGAGGCTCCCTCCATGGAAGAAGCCCTGTACATAATCACAATATAATGAATGTCCTCTGATCTGGCCGTCAGCGTGTAGGATGATCCCTTCACCACATGACAGGCAAAAGAAGCTCCAATGTGGCAAACCTCGCCATCCATTGCAAGCTCCCCTTTCCCTCCGTAGGCCAGTAGCAGCACATTTGAGGTTACATTCGTTTCGTGTAAAATGCTGCCTGTCTGCAAAGTACCGCTATGTCCATCAAGCATCTTAATCGCTATATCACTCCAACCACTTGTCTGTTCCTGCAGCGGCATTCCTCTCATCTCCTGACAGTCGCATAGGTAAATTCATTGCTGTTGTCATTTTAATTGAGATTCTTTCTCATTGTCAATTTTCGGACATTTGAGGCAATATTCCCCTGACATCTGGTAATAGAAACAGCAGGTGATCCGCTCGCTTTTGGCAACATACACATTGTCCTTACAATCGGTGAAGCGGGTTAACGGATTCTTTCTCACACCGAACACCTGACCGGATGCCGCCTGCGTCAGATAGGCAAAGTCCGACTGAATGTGCTCACTTTCCTGCTCTGTCTCGTCTTCATCAGGCATGTATAATCGGCCTATACGTACCATGATATTCTCCCAAAGAATGCTCATCGAAAGAGGCGCAACCGTAGCAAGGGTCTGTAACAGAGGTGTAAGCTGTACCGCAAACATCTCATGAACCACCTTTTCACACCATACTTCCCTGTCTCCCGTCCATGCTTCAGCCCGAAGCCTATTCACCGCTAGAAAAGGAAACCGTGTACCGTCCTCATGATCTGCGAGCTTTGGATGATAAAGATAGCTGTCTTCCAGCTGAAAGGTTACATGCTGATGATGATACGTCATCGCCGTCACCAGAGGTGCCGTCCACAGATAGCCAAGTCGCTTGGCTAACATGGAAGCAGCAACCTTCATGTCTGGTGCGTCAATATAGTTTTGAAACCAGCTGATATACTCTCGGCACGCCTCTTCGTTATGCAACTCACGCAGAGCAATGATTCGGACACTATGTTCAGGCGGCTCACCCAGCCAAATCGAATGATCCTCTACCGTCTCTTTCCATAAGTCTGTCGAGAGATATGAGTTCATATTAGTTCGATCCCAGCAAGGCTTCCGACGCCTGATCTACAATTAGATTAATCGCTAGTGGTCCGTAGTATGCGATCCAAAGTGTAGAATTCACGTCATACGTGTGATTATTTTTCACAGCATCCAGGGACTTCCACACGGGATTATTCACCATCGCCTCTGCTTCTGCAGCAAACAGCTCATCCGACAGGACGAAATAACGATCTGCTCCAATCTCAGGCACCTTCTCCATCGAGATTTCAACAGAACCATCTTCATTAATCTCCTGCACCAGAGCAGGCATCTTTAGCCCCAAATCATTATACATAATACCGCCGATGCGGTGCTCAATACCGTGAACACGAATGCCTTCTTTTCGTGGACGAATGACCGCGACCGTTTCATCGCCCAGCTTCTCTGACAATTTTGTCTTCAGCCCAGCGATTTTCTCTTCATACGCCGTACGCACTTTCTCTGCTTCGTCCTGCTTGTCTGTAATCTTAGCAACTGTAGCTAACGTATCCCGCCAGTCTTCGTAAAAATCGAGTACCAGAGTAGGTGCAATTTTGCTTACACCCTCATACTGTTTTTCCTGAAAGTCGGTCATGATAATCAGATCTGGATCGAGTGCAACAATTGCTTCCAGATTAGGTTCGTCCCGTGTGCCCAGAACCTCAACTCCACTCGCCTGATCGCCTAAGTATTCTGGAAAATCGGTGTTACCTCCAGCGATAACACTGCCTGCTGGCGTCTCGCCAACCGCTAACATCTGATCCAAAAACTTAACATCGAGAATTGCAATTCTCTTCGGTTTTTCGTTTAGAGTGATGTCACCCTTCATGCCCTTGATCGTTACAGGAAAAGCTCCATCCGTGTTCGCATCTGCAGTCGCAGGTGTATCCGAAGGTGTTGCCGCAGATGGTTTACCGCTATCTGTTCCTGTTCCGGCGCCGCAAGCCGTCAGGACTAGAATAAGGGCCAGCATTATGCCCATAAGTAATTTTGATTGGTGAGCAGCGTAGCCCTTGTTTCTGGCCGTTTGCCCTTTTGTTCCTTGTTTCATTTGTGAATCCCCCTTATGTATACTAATGATAATGATTTTCATTATCGAAACATAAAGAGAGTATAAACGATCTACTTATCGTGTTACCATGTACTTTTGCGACATTTCAGCCGGACTAATGCGACATGATAATTCATGATTTACCTATCCACTATCCACCCTTTAACTTTTCTGTAATATATGCTTGCAAGCGGTAGATATCCGACAGAAGCTCTTCTTCCTCGTGTGTATTGCCATACTCCCCCAGCCAGCGCGGTGTACGAATGTGCCATTCGTCTGTTAGGTATTTCTTTTCATCCCGATACTCTAAAATATGTCCCAGGAAATATTCCAGAGAGCCGAAGGATTGCTTTCCTTGATCGTTAATGATGGCTTGTGTATTTTCAATGATTTTCTGTAACATTTGTTGAATTTGCTCTTCTGTATTCATAGCTCCTCCTGTAGTCTCCTCTATATTCAAACGTTAAATGCCACGTATTACTGATTATAAATAATAGCAATCACATCTAAATAAGTTGAACTATTTTTTACACGTTAACGGAGAGGACTTGTGTAAAATCTTTAGTTGAACCTATATAACACCAAATAAAATCTCATTATAATGTAAATTATGTTCTAGAGCTACAGGGGCAACTGGAAGGAAAGGGATGGAGCGGACAAAGGCATTAGGATATGAAATTGTAACAACAGGACGTAAGGTTCGGTCAGATAAAATAACATCAAAAAAACAGCCGAGGCGATACTAACACGCTTTGGCTGTTTCTATTTGGTTCGGGATCAGCCCGCATCACAGTTACACGCATTCTCTGTTTCAGTGATTCATCATTTTACGAGTTAGGCAAGACCCCATCAAGCCTGCTTCACATAGTGATTCACAGGCACGGACAGTCCCAGCCCATCGGCAATAAACACCAGATCGAATTTCCCCCGTTCCGCGGTCTGGGCGCTTGCTGTGTGTAGAATTCAAGATTAACGCTGGCATCCGTTATTGAAGCAATAGGGTGTCGGCCAGCTGCAAGCGATAGCTTTTGACCAGCCTATTTTCCCCTGTCATAAACTCCTTATCCAACGCTCGTTCAAACCCCAGACGTTCATAAAGACGAATCGCCGCCCCCATCATGTCCGAGGTGTGAAGGTACAACGTGTCAGCACCTCGTTCACTCGCCAATTTGACACTGGCCCGAATAAGCTCTGTCGCCACACCTCTGCCGCGAGCCTTAGCAGTTACGCCCAGCAGACGAATAATCGGGGAATGGATTCCTAGCGATGCATTGCCGTATGCGGTCTCGGATGAGGCATACACAAATACGCTGCCCACGATTTCTCCATCCAGTTCTGCGACAAGCTTGGCAATCGTTGACGATTTCTCGATCGCTTCTGCAATGCTTGCTTTATAGGCAATCCATGCATCCTGAGGAAGCTCCTGTTCATATTGACTGTATGCTTCATAAAGGACTGCCTCCAGCAAATGACCTTCATTGGCAGCCGCTTCCCTGATGATCAGTTCTCGGCTGCCCGTACCCGAATTCGGATTTTGGCTATCCGTTGATTGCTCCTTTGTGTTCCCCATTACTGCACCTCCTTTTCAGCTGCTGCTTGCTTGATTCTGCGAATCTGGTTGAGATGATTCTGCACATGAGCGACAAAACCCGGAATGATCGCAGCTAGAGATACCGTCTCTCCTTTGAAGTTAACACCTGTTTTCTTCCATTCTTCATCACTCAGCCGCTCCAGTAATCCTGAGTTGTACTGAACTAGACCACCAGCAATCGTAATCAGCTGAGAGATCTGTTCCTCATTTGCTTTTTGTCCGGTGATCCACGCTTCCTGATTAAAACCAGGCAGCGTTGCCTGTGATCCCGCTAATATTTCCCGGATGCGAAAGGACACGACGATGCTATGATCCACTAGATGTGCCAGTACTTCAGTAACACTCCAGGAGGATGGAGAAGACTTCCACTTCAACTGCTGCTCGGTCAGACCCGCAATTTCCTGTTCAATCTCTTCATAAGCGTGTACATATGCCGATATCATTGATTCTGTCTTCACTGTTGTGTTCCCCATGATTACCGCTCTCCGATCTATAAGTTTAACTAAAATATTATTTTCAGGAATTTCTGTGCTTATACTAGTTCCCCTGTAAATGCTTCTTTAAGCAATTGGAACGACCGAGTTCGTTGTTTAAAATCGGGAATAATGGTTGTAAACACAAAGCTGTTTACGCTATATTCTTCCGACAGCTCAAGTAGCCGCTTCCGCACCGTTTCCTTGGTGCCACGTGTAATGTCCGCTTCGCGCTTAACCGCCGTATACGTTTCTCCCGCTTGCCTTGCGAATTCTGCTGCCTGCTCCAACGTCTGCACATTCACGGTTTTGCCACTCGCCAGCGTTGCACGCACCGTTTTGTGCTGTCCCGCCAGTGCATTAGCCTCTTCTTCCGTATCTGCAGCAATGACCGACAAGGCCAGAATGGCTTCAGGCTCTCCTCCATGTTCCGTATTAAATTGCGTGCGGTACGTATCCAGCGCAGCGCGTGCCATTTCGGGATCACTGTTGATAAATAGCGCGAACGCATAAGGAAGTCCCTGCTTGGCTGCCAGTTCCGCACTGGAAACACTCGTGCCCAGCATATAAATACGTGCAGGCTGCCCTGGTAACGGATGGGCTGTCAGTCCTGGCTGCGCATGGGTTTCACTTGCCGGAGCGTTCAGGAAGTTTTTCAGTTCTACCAGTTTATCATCCAGCATCTCCGGCTCTGCAATTCCCTTTTGTAACGCCTTCGTGGAACGAGGCAAGCCGCCTGGAGCACGCCCGATCCCTAGTTCAACCCGCCCCGGAGCCAGTGTGGCAAGCACATTGAAGTTTTCCGCCACCTTATATGGGCTATAATGCTGGAGCATGACACCACCGGAGCCGATCCGTATCTTTTGAGTCTGTGCGAGCAAATACGAAACGAGCACTTCTGGCGATGAGCCGGCAACCCCCTCCGAGTCATGATGCTCTGCTACCCAAAACCGATCATATCCAAGTGATTCTGCAAGTTTCGCCACTTCTACGGTATTTTTCAATGCCTCCGCAGCCGACTGGCCCGGAAATACAATGCTTTGATCCAAAATCCCTAATGTAAATGACATATCTCTTCCCCCTTGGATATCCATTATCATGTTTCTGATCCCGTTTTCTTATATGGAATATGCAGTATCTGGTGTAATGCGTTTGAGAAACTGCTTCGTCCGTTCTTCCTTCGGATAGCGAAACAACTGCTTTGGTTCTCCTTCTTCCACAATGACCCCACCATCCATAAATACAACATGGTTCGCCACTTCCTGTGCAAAACCCATTTCGTGAGTAACGATGATCATCGTTATGCCTTCCTCCGCAATTTGGCGAATAACCGCCAGCACCTCGCCTACAAGTTCCGGGTCCAGCGCCGAGGTCGGCTCATCAAACAGAATAACCTCTGGATTCATCGCCAGCGCCCGTGCAATACCGACGCGCTGTTGCTGTCCACCTGAAAGCTGGCTGGGGTATGAATCGAGCTTGTTTCCTAGACCTACTTTCTCAAGCAAAGCGACACTCCGCGTCCGTGCTTCCTCTTTAGCCACTTTACGCACTGCGACAAGCCCTTCCATCACATTTTGCAACGCTGTTTTGTGGCGGAACAGATTATATTGCTGGAATACCATCGCTGATTTTTGGCGTAAGGCATGGATGTCTTTTTTGGTGTGCTTCCCGTAATCCAAGGTAAAATCACCGAGTGTGATATGCCCGGAATCCGGTTTTTCCAAATAGTTAATGCAGCGCAGAAGTGTCGTTTTGCCTGATCCACTCGGCCCCAGAATCGCAATAACCTCTCCGCGCGCCACGTTCAGATCAATTCCTGACAGCACCTTGTTGTCTCCGAAGCTTTTGTGTATTTGCTTGAGTTCAATCATGTCACGCCTCCCCGGTTGTACGACCTGAACCGCTTCTCTGCCACTGCGGTCAATCTTTCAATCATGATAGTCAGACCCCAGAAGATGAGGGCTGCCGCCACATAAGCCTCGAAAAATTTCCAGTTGGTCGATGCGACAATTTGCGCCTTGGCGTTAATCTCCACCACCGATACCGCAAATGCCAGTGTAGAGCCATGCAACATGCCAATGAGCATGTTTGAAATATTGGGTAGACTGGCTGCAAAAGCCTGCGGCAACACAATTCTGCACAGCGCCTTCGTCGCTGTCATGCCTAGAGAATACGCAGCCTCAATCTGCCCGCGATCCACCGAGAGCAAGCCGGATCTGACAATCTCTGACGCATAAGCACCCGCCGTAATCGAGAATGCCAAGTAAGCAAAGCCGATTAATGGAATAGACGACGAGTTGAACCCAAGTCCGAGTGATGAAGACACGCTGTCAATGATCATCGGCAGACCAAAATAGATCAGAAGCAGATGTGTGATCATGGGTGTGCCGCGAATAAACGTAACATAGGCAGTCGCCAGCTGGCTTAGTACAGGAACCCGAAACTGGCGGAGAAGTGCAACCGCTGTGCCAATGATAAAACCGAGGACCACAGAGACCACCGTGATGGCCAGTGTGATTGGGATGACACCGAGAAGCTGCACGAAAGCGGTCCATACAAAGGAAAGATCAAAGCTCATATCGGAGCAACCCCCCTCTTCTGCACTTTCCGCTCAAGCACACTGAACACCCTCTCCAGCACAAAACTCAAAACAAAATAAATGAGCGCCAGCGAGATATACGCTTCAATAAAATGACGAGAGATCGTTGCCAGTGTAGAGGATTTGCCCGTCATCTCCATGACACCAACACTGAACGCAAGGGATGTATCCTTCAGGCTACCAATCACCATGTTGGCGAATATAGGCAATGCCGTCACATAGGCCTGTGGAAGTACAATTCGGAAGAAAGCTTGTGGGCCAGACATGCCCATGGCATAAGCAGCTTCTACCTGACCCCGATCCACGGAAGCAACTGAAGCCCGAATCATCTCCACCATAAACGCTCCGCTATGGAGCGAGTAAGTCATGATGACAAAGTAGATTGCAGGTGCGCGGTTGGCATTAATACTGAACAAACCCAAAATTTCCGGCACACCGTAATAGAACAAAAACAGCTGAATCAAGATCGGTGTACCGCGAAAAAAGGACACATACAGCTTAGATAGTTGTTTCAGCACCGGAATATTGTACATCTGCGGGAGTGCCGCGATGGAACTGATGATTAGACCAAGCACCATTGCACTAACTACAATTAGAAGCGTAGTACTGATGGTGGGTAGGAGCTTTACAAAGTAGTCCATGACATAACTGAATTCAAATGGTGCACCCATCGCTGTGACCTGCCTTTCCCCTACGTGTTATTTCGTTTCCGATTGCGTAGCGTCAAAGCCAAGCCACTGTTCACTCAGTTTCTTCAATGTGCCGTCTGCCTTGATTTCCTTCAGTGCTTCATCGATGCGGTCCGCGAGCTTCTGCTCTTCAGGATCATCCTTGCGGAACATAAACAGGGTATCCGATTCACTGAGTGGTGGACCCACCAGTTTCAGCTCGCCGCTCGGATCAATGAGTGGAAGCGTAAAGTCCGCTGCTACAAACGCTGCAACCCGTCCAGCCTTGAGCTGTGTGATTGAATCGTTAGCTACACCGCTTGAATACACAATATCAAGTGCGTTGTTATTCTGCTTGTTGTAGTTTTCCAATAAAATGGCCTGGGCACTGGTGGCTGTCGTTAACACTTTTTTGCCTTTCAGATCATCAATGGAATGAATCGTATTGTCATCTTTGAGAACAGCGATTTTGTTCTTCCAATGGGAGTACGCTTCTTTATTGAATACATATTTCTCTTCGCGCTCCGGATTTTTCTCCATTTGATGCGCAACCATATCAATCTTGTTTGTTTCGAGGCTGAGTAGCAAGTTCGTGAACTCCATCGTCTGCAGATCAAACTCGTAATCATTCAGTCGTTTATCAATTTCTCTGACGAGTTCTACATCATATCCCGTCAGCTTGTTATTTTCGTCAATAAAAGCGACATTCGGAAATTGCGTACCTGTTCCCACAATAATCTTGGTTGGTTCTTTCGCTCCACTAGCTCCCGATGCTGTCTTCGTGTCTCCCCCGGTACTGCATCCTGTGAGCGCCAATACGATTGCAGTTGTAAGTGTTAGAACAGACCATTTTTTCATGTTTTTCTCCCCCGTTATATGAGCCATTTTTTTAAACCACTAATTCATACATGTTAACTAGGAATTAATTGATCTAAAAATAGCATTCCCACAGGAATATCGTCAACGGGTTTACTTATAGAACAATTCTATACATAAATAAAATATTCAATGGGTGCGATTACACCTCAACTTAACAGCACCGAAAATGTTCACTTGCAATAACACAGACGGCTTTTATACTAAACCTGATCATTACCGTTATCTAACGGTTTCTATGGGAATAAGCAAAAAACCTAACGAAATCTCGTTAGGTTCAGGCATCATAATCAGCATTATGATAAAATCCAGCTAGCCGCTCTTCTGCTTAAGTTATCTTCTACATAACACACATAGTACAATGAACGAATCGGGTCAATCAAGATATCTATGATTCACTCCAAAAATCAATTATTTTCTTATTCACAACATCTGCTTGTTCGTGGTTAATGGCATGACCGGCATCTCGGATGATCTCAAAATCAAGTCCGTTGCGCTTCAGCTTATGTATTGCTCTTGGGTAGTTAGAAAGCATGTCGTATTCCCCGATCAGAAACCGGGTTTTCTCTCTCAATATGGCAAGTTCGGAATCATCCACAATGTGAATTTTGTGCTTCATCATGGATTTGTTGTTGAAATACTTCAGCAGGTAATACCAGTGCCTCATTAATTCTTCATTCTTGGCAAAAACCTCATAGTTAGGACCGCTTAATTTTCTTAGCAGCTTCTTGCAATTTTTCTCGGATGGGAACAATGCCTCAGGCATAAAGGCTTTCATCATTTTGGAGATCACTTCAAACGAACTTGAAGGAATTCGTCCTGCTAGACACATTGCTTTTCTGATGCGGTCGGGTCTTCGTAAGGTGTAAAAATAGGATAGATACGCGCCGTAAGATACTCCGCAAATATATGAATCTTGAAGCTGGAAGGCATCCATAATATCGTCGATCCATTTCACCTGATCAAAACGTTTATAATATTCGGCGTTCGGTTCGCTTTTCCCAGATCCTCCGATCGAGTCCACGGCGATGACGAAGAACTTCCTGGATAACTCTTTCATATTGTAGACCCACATCATTGCGGCGTTATCTGCTGTCCCATGAAAAAGGATTAACGAAGGATTTTGCGAATCTCCAGCCGTAAGCACATGTGTCTGACCATAAGTTGTCTCGATACGCTTCTCTTCAACGTGCACCCCATACGCTTGCAGCAGTTTATCATATGACTCGTATATAAGCTGTCTTCCTTGAGAAGTTTTATATCGCTCCATCATATTTTTGATCCCCTTCTTCTAGACATAAAGATCAAACACAGCGTTTTACCGTCTGCCAATGTATAATGTCGTTTGAGTCCAGTGCAGATTATAGCCGTAACGATACAGCTCAAAGTATGGATACAGGCAGTTTTCTGCTTCTTGCAAACCTTGATAGCGGGGCCACTGCAAGTAATAGGCAACCCAATAATCGCAAGCGATAGAATAATAGGCTTCGTTCAATATCTCGATAGCTTCATCATAGTCCGTACGTGAGCTAAGAAGTTCGCCAAGAGCTTCGTACACCATATCGCTAGCGTCTTCATTTGTGCCTTGAACCGCTCTTTGCTCTAACTTGCCGATTTCACCTGGGGGCAGCACAATGACTTCCTTCATACTTTCCAATTCTTGAAGCGCTTCCTTAGCCATGTCGGCTACTTCATCATCCTCCGCCACGATAGAGAACAGTCTCTTTAATCCTCGAATGAGCTCTTCTCCCAAACGATGCAGTTCGGCATTGGAAGCCTGCTCACGTCCTCCATTGAAGTAACCGGGTACAGATTCGCCGGTAAAGTCCTCCGGATTCAACATCGCATAGATCGGACGAATTCTGTTCAAGAAGCGTTGGCCCTCTGGAATGGGTTCAAACACACGCTCAACGCCCTCCCCCGTAGGCATAAACCACTGAAAAAATCCGTACAGATGGTCTGCTTCAACCTGTTCGCCCTCTTCTGGCATAAACTCTTCTCCACCCATCGCTAAACAATAACGGCCATATTCTTGTTGATCCATGATCCTACCTCCCTCTTGGTGTACACAAACTACCACTCTCTCCATTCTTCCGTATTATCCATCTTAATCAATAATTACTGCTTTCTGCGGGTCATCTAGAAATTGAAACATCGTTTGGATCTGGGTAGGTGTATTTCTCTCAAGTGACAATGCAGGGATCTCTCTTCTATCAAAGAAACCGACCTCAAGAGTTTCAAGCCCCCCTTTTGGATCTCCCGAAACAATATCACACTGAATAAAAATTTTATATACATGATATTGTTCTGGTGGATGATGATGAAATTTTTTATCAAGTACCGCCAGTATTCGTTTAGAGGTAGTAATGAGTCCTGATTCTTCCTCTATTTCTTTAACTACTACTTCGGAAGGAGAATAGCCAATATCAGCCCAACCACCTGGTAGTGCCCATGCGTTATCAGCCTTTTCTCTTACTAAGAGTATTTTACCTTCTTGAAAAACAACACCACGTATATCTACCTTGGGGGTAGCATACCCCGTTTCACTTCCAAAGTGTAGTTTAATCTTATCCATTCCTACGTCAGTATAATTCTCAAGAATTTCGATACTAAGGGCTCTTAATTGTTCATATCGCTCAAGATCATATACGTCTTTTGAATAAGTCAAACCTGTTTGTGCGATAGCTTGAATTCTCTTAACCCACTCAAGCCATTCAATAGGTGAACTCATAGTCTTCTCCTACCTTTCGTAATTTGACAACAAATCATTAAATTCGGATATGAGTAGAGTCAAGATTTCCTCAATAGACATGCCAGCTGAAATATGAGTTCTATTCCAATTGATTCTTGAGAAAACCTCTGAATAACATTTGTTTAAAATTTGTAAATTATCTAAACTTTCTAGATGATGAATTGGGGGTGAAAGTCTTTCTTTTAACCTTTGATAAGCTTCTATGGGCTCGATATCAATAAAATAACTTATGGTAGGTTGAGAAAAATGGGGAATCAACTTTATCATAGGTTCAATATCGGCATTATAATGCAGACCTTGTGCAAGGATATCATACACATATCTATCCAACACAAGTATCTTATCAGAATGATTTTGAAGTTTTTTATTAAATGTATCCAACCAATCAATTAAAATACCATAAATATACACATTACCATTGATGTTTGGAATATATGAGAACGGATCACCAAATTGATTTTCACAATATTTTTTTATTATCCCATTAACAACATAATCCGGCTTACAATATTCAGATTTATATCCTCTATCATAAAGAGCTGTTGCTATTTTTTGAGCATACGTTGTTTTTCTTGAACCATCAATCCCAGAAAAAGAAATTATAATCGCTTCCACCACCTTATAGGTTAAAGTTCCTTGAATAACTCGATTATTTTCTGTATCCGTAATAAGTTTCTGGCATAAACTCGTCTCCACCCATCGCTAATCAATAGCGGCCATATTCTTGTTGATCCATGATCCTACCTCCCTCTAGGTACACAACTACCACTCTCTGGGTTAATCAATGGCAACTTGGGCAAATTCAGCTTGAACGGCATGAGCCCGAATAGCTCTCCTCTGTCCTCGACTTCCCAACAATTAACCGAATATACTACGTTCCACGACACCGTTATGAAAAAGTACCATCTGGAACAAGAGTTATGATCTTCTCCACATTTAATAAAATTCATTGTATGAAATAAGCCCCTACTCAGGGGCTATTTTGTTAAAATTATCGCGGTCATCGAGGCGTATCTTACAACCGTTTATCCCGATCATACTCGGCTAATTTGTGTTCAATGAACGTCCACGCACTCTCCAGATCTCGGTGCACCCAGTCAATGTCGTCAATGGTCTGTTCACTGTATACACCTAAAATTAATGTCCTTATCGCTTCTTCCGAACGTTCTCCAACAATAAGTGCCGATGGAAAAGGAATATTTCCATACTTGGCCCTGCCCACATCAAAGACACGTTCAATCAGGTCTCCCCATTCATAGGCGAGCTCACTAAAGTCCAAAATCAAACCCGATGGTTCCCAAGCTTCCACCACGGCTTCTCCAATGGCACTCATATAAATGGCATCTGAATTGCCACCTGAACCAAAACCGTATTCACCCGAGAATTTTAATATCATGATGTTGCAGTAATTAACCGATTTGGACTTTCCTATGTGAACTTCATATTGCAAATCGCTAAGCTCTTCCAGCTTTACCTGCTTGGTTAACATATCTAAAATGCCCTCCGTATATCTCTTTTACTAACCGAACCAGAAAATCACCCGTACATCTTGAGGCTTCCCTAACACGGATAGCTTCGGGATCGTTTCATATATAAAATCAGAACAGATCTGTTTGACATCTCTGTACTCCATAAATGCATCACAATAAAACCGCTCGTCCCAATCAAATTGTATGAGCTCTTCTAATAAGAGCCAACTGTGATCATAGAAGTCATCCTTATTCTCTAATGCCACTTGAAGCAATTCTGGAGAAAGGTCGGCGGGAAGACCTCTCGGAGCAGCTATATATCTAAGATTGCGGTCATTTCTGGTATTGGACAAAATACCAAACAGATCGTAGTTTCTTGTTCCACTGTAAAATTCATATGGATTACTCTGTATAAGTTGAGCAGTATGCTCTTCCGGATACAGATGGTAGTTGGGATTGACCTTCCAGTGGTCCTCACTGACCCAACGGGCCGTATCCTTCAGTTCTTTTTCACTCTTTGAAATCTCGATTAAGTTGCCATCTACCCATTGATACTCTCTGCGGTAGTGTCTTTTCTCCACATAAAACCAAATGTCTGTCCCCATAGCTTCTCCTCATGAAACATGTTGTGAAACATCGAATAATTGACTTCATACTTGCATTATGCAATCAGAATAACCGTAGAAACTACTGCCCATCTTTTATTATTCATTTCTGTTCCCTTCCTTTTGCTGTTGCTAAGACTATGTGCTCATCCTTTCTGCCACTTGAATTAAAGCTGCTGCCGATTGTTTCTGGCCGTTCAGTTCATACTGCAGCGCCTTCCCGCCGCTTCCGACTTCAATCCAGATCAATCGATCTGTCCCATGATTCGAAAAATAGAATGCTTCCGCATCCCGAACGCACATAGGTTTCACTTCAGACAATTCAAGGTCAGACAGTAGAATACGGCTTTTGGTTGTGCCAAATATCTGGAGTGTGTACCCACCATCGCCTTGATAGCTGATTCGGATACCGACCAGTTTATTGTTGGGCTTCAAGTCGCGGATGATAACCTGTTGTCCAGTAATTCTACTTTCTTCAGCCATCGCTTCAATCTCATCCGGTGTCAGATTGTCAAATCCATAATAGACCTTGATGCGCTCAACCTCAGCAAAGATCGGGAACTTCGGCTGCCACTCCGTTAACATTTCCTTCAATTGATCCAGTCCGTGCTCCCATTCAACGGCAGCATAATTCGTCTGCTGTGTGAACTGGTTTGTTTCAGCAGCATTTGCAAGATAGATTGCCTTTCCATCACCAGGTCTTAGATTACGTATGATTTGATCCACGACATGATCACTTTCCAGCGATTCCATCTGAATTTTACCAAGAAAGTCTCCACTTTTATTTTTAATATCCATCCGTGATCACTCCTCAGATCAGCTATTTTTGATCCAATATCGTCTAATCATATTTCCATCTTCCTCGATGTAACCTGGAATCTGCTTTCCCCACTGTTTCTCACAACGGTTCTTTCGGAAGCCACATTCCAAGCATCCTTCACCTGATTATCCTCACTTTAAAACCATGCCATTTTCTCTCAATCTTGTCAATTCAGCACATCAAACCGAACTTGCACTAGAGTATATTGTAAAAGGTGAAGCGGGGCGCGGTTGTACAGAGGCAAACCGCGTAAGGGATGGGTGCAACCCTCGTGTTCGTAGCACCGCATGAAGAAAGCCCCACGAAAATTCCTCGCGGGGCTCAAACTTCTTGAGGGCAATCCACAAATATCATTGCTCCTTGATCTTCTCAAACATCTGGAATACATATTTCAAGCAAGTCAGGAGATTTAATTCCCCCACTCCTTAACAAAAAATTCATCTACTTCGGCCTTTTCAATGTTTCCGAGCTGATCAAAGATTATGGGATACATCCTCTGTGATCAGCCTTAGAACGTTAATCCCAGTCCATATCTAAGTTCATGTTTAATTTAGTCTCTCCGCATTCTGGACAGTCCAGTTCCCCACTCTCCACACAATCTAAAGGCGGTTTGGTCGGCATGGGTGAGTTACATCTCGGGCATTCATATGAATTGGTATACCAATGATTCTCGGATTTCAACTCTAGAAATACGCGATTTAATACATATTTACATTGTTCACAGACGTAAATCCCGTTGTAACAATCAAAAGTTGCATCTTCTCTACCTATAAATTCTCTAATATGTTGTCGCCCTTCCTCCTGCTCGTACCATTCCAAAATGCTGCTCAAATACATATATCTAAAACCGAAACCTAACATAACCTTTTGGCTGTAAGAGCATGATTTACAGCTTAATGTAACTACTTCTCCCACCCCACTCGCCGCCTTCTTAGAATTGAATTTATCTACATTCATCTGACACACTCAATGTAATTTAATACTCTCCGTTGTACTCGTTAAATCTGGTCTGCTTAAATCGTGAGATATGATATGGAGCATAGCAGTGCTTGACTTGTGGACTTAACTCCTCGATGAACTCAATGGCTGCATCAACCAGATCGTCTGATACAAAGATGTTTTCATCTAGGAATCCACTGATAAGTGCAGCATCTCCTTTATATTTCACGCATAGATAGCCGTACCCAGGATCAACAAACACGAGATTGATGATCTCATCTTCTTTTTGTTCTTTGGCACTATCGAAAAATCGGACGATGAGGTCCTGATCTTTGGTATACACCTCGGCATCACAGGAGAAATGTTTATAGTTAAACTTCATGCTGTTGTTCCTATCTTTCATATATTTTTATATAATTAATATCACTTTTTCTCTGGCAATATCCATCATACTTGGGGAGATATCCACATGGATGTGGTGCAATGTGGTGCAATCTGTTGCTACAAACGTTGGTGCTCTTCCATCCATGCTTCTAGGGTTTCTTTGATGATAAGACGATCTCTTGAAGAGATGCTTTTAATTTCATACCAGTTCTCATCTACAAGTTGTAAAACATACTGCCCATTGATATCTGAATCGGGGTACCATCCTAGATCAAAGAGCAACTTGTCTTCTCGTTCAGGAACATACCAGTTCCCCTTTTGAATTTTCATTTTAACGATTTGCAGTAAATCTTCTGTGAAATATCCCCAGTTCTCGATGAAGTCATCCTCATCTTTATTACGAATAGGTTCTACATCGTAGAATTTATTATAGGTTATGGCATAACCTGCCGGAATCTTCAGTGGAATGAGTTCCAACTTTCTCACCTTCTTGCTACATTTTTTCGCAGATTTCACTTCTCAACATATCCCCTTAGTAGAAACTTAGGGACATTGCCCGCAATAGTGATACGGGATCTATTAGATGCCGCGGCGCTCTTCGAGCTGCTTGAGGAAATCAATACTAGTCTCCATACATTTATGACATTCACTAGCATTATAGGTTTTGTAGAATGGATTCATGAATCCGTGTTCGGCATCTATTATTTCTACCACGGACTTCTCTTTCGTTCTCAGCTGCATGGCTAGATCTTGTACATCAAATGACTTCTCATTGGAAAAAAACAATAACGTTGGACAGTTCGGCTCGATCTCTACAACGTTTCTAATCCTTGACCCGTAGTATGCGATGATTCCATCAACCTCACATTCACTACTCAACCATGCGATTGTTGCACCGATACTAAATCCAATAATATAGATCTGCTCATACATATCTCTATTGTTTTTCACTATTTCCTTAACTTCTTGCAAAGATGTATTGAATTCAATCTCATTCATAAAATATTGATATGCTTTTTCCTCTTCAGCATAAGTAAATGATTCTCTATGTAATAAATTGGGGATAAGCACGTCAAACCCTTCATTAATCCACACATCATGATAAAACTGAATATGATCATTAATCCCGTATATCTCGTGCAGGATAATAACTAGAGATTTAGAAGAATATTCTGTCTTCATTCATTATCACGTCTTTCTAATATAATTCTCTTGGCTTGAAAAGCTTACCATAGGATAGGGAACTTCATTGCTTATTTCTTTTATTTTGCACATTGATCAAGATTCTAGCTTTAATTGTTACTTTGATATAAAAACTCAACTTCACCATCTAACAAATATCGATATTCCATTAGCTGCATGGTTCTTTCCCTAATTCTCTCCATGATATCTCTAGCTAAACTTACCGATCCTTTTGATCCAAGGTAACCTGTATCTATGAATGTTTTCTCTACAAATTTCGTTTCCTTTAGGTTGTACTTTAACCATTCTTTCTGCGATTCGATTAGTGCTTCTCTTGACTCTCTATCGAGCTTAGAAAGAAGCTTTTCATATATGTGATTCAACTCTTCATCCCAAATCTTTTCATATTTACCTTCAAACGCCCCCCAATCCATCGTAGTAATAATCTCTTTCGAATTTAGCAATTCATTGAATTCCATTTCATAATCATGATCTATCGGATTTCGAAGCATTTCATCATAAAATTCCCCACTCGATTCAAAGTTCCCCATACTCCTGAATAACATTTCAGGGCTAGAACGCTCTGGTTGACCTTCTGTTACTCCTCCTAACTCTGTTCCATTACCTGTATTCGCTACATTAGGAAGCGTTTCAGATTTTTTTATGAGTTGAGTTTCGTCATTCAACGTAGTCGGTGGACTACTGCTTTGACAAGCTGAGAGCATGATCACTATAAAAAATAATAAGAGTACCTTACCTTTCATCATGTATCTCCTTTCGAAATACGTTGTTATCTTCTATTTCTACAGTTAACCTTCCTTCTGCCTTCCTCCGCTGGCATCTTCTGGTCTTTGTGAGCTACGAACGGCAAGGGTTTAAGCTGCCTCCACGATCTGCGAAGCGGTCGTCACGCCGAATTGCCAGACGTACGCCCGCCGCTTGAATCTGGTGTTAGATGGGAGTCATTTGACTCCTCGAGTTAACTAAGTCCCTCTTTCACAATTCTTAGCAAATCTTGCTTGTGATCTGGATGGCAGGCAATAATGTAAGGCTCTTCTTTCATTCCTGTGAACGGGTTGCCATCGAAATCTATTACGATGCCTCCGGCTTCTTTAACCATTAAAATACCTGAATACAAGTCGTCTCCTTCGGAGTTATAAAGAATAATTCCATCTATGTCCCCTTTGGCAAGCATGCACCATTGAAGTGTTGGAGCCCATAATCTCATCATTCTCTTGAAGTTAATATCAATATATTGTCTTAATTTAACTGCCTTTCTATCGTTCTGTACGTTGTGACCTTGAATCCAACCAATGTTTCCTTTGAAAATATTAGAATTACTTTTTATCTGAACCTGCCGTTCATTGCAATACGTTCCTTCCCCTATTACTGATACAAACAATCTATCGGTCAAGGGCTCGTAAACCACTCCAAGTACGGGTTCTCTTCTATACATCAGCGTTAATGAAATCGTAAAAACAGCCAATCCGATTGCAAAATTATTAGTTCCATCCAGCGGATCAATGAGCCACAGCCAATCGTTTTCCGTCCCTATTATCCCTGCTTCTTCGCTGTGTATCTGATGAGTAGGAAATGTCGTTCGAATTTGATTTATTAGGATTTGTTCAGTTAAATAATCAACCTCGGTGACCACATCACCAAATTCATCTTTTGATCTTAGATCAACAAAATCATCAAATTTCCCTTTAGAAATCTCACCTGCCTGACGAATAGTTTTTATTGATATTTCTTTTGCTTTGTGAATGATATTGTAGTCCATTTGGCACCCCTTATAAATTTTTTAAGTTTAAACTGATTTCATCCAACCTTGTTGTTTCGCGACGTCCGAAGGACCGAATGGCCCGCAGCACGAATATTGTGTTAGTCGATGTGAGTGCCGTGTTGAATTATCTACAAATCAGTTCTTCACATTTTTTCAGCCATTAACTTCAATTGATTGTTTCGATGTTCTAAAAATCTCTTCATATATTTCTTTAATATAATCTTTTCTGTAATAAGCCCTAGAATGCCAAGAGGAGCTTCAAAAGTCAGCTTGTCTCTCATTAATGTCTTTCCATCTTGTTCTTCAAAAATATGTTCATGCCTTAAGCTCTTAAATACGCCTTTTTGCATTTCATCTACAAAATAGTACGGTCTGTTATATTCAGTTATCTTCGACGTTAATTTCTGCCTGATTAGAAAATGAGTTGCTTGAAAAGTAACAAATTCACCTTTTCCAATCATACCCTTTGTAGTTCCATCGATTGCTCTTTCTTTCGTATGTTTCCATACGGTTTGAGTATGCAATTCAATATTCCTGGCCATGTCAAAACAACGATCGATTGGTGCGTTAATGAGAATCTCTGTATCTACTATAACCAAATAGAACACCTCGTTTAAGTAACCAATTTGTATAACCGACTCTGCACTGATTTCACCTAACGTACCTATATTTATAACCCCGGGAGGCTTAAGAGCAGAGCGACGGGGTCCGAGGGATTTGCAACGCATTGTGTAAGCTGAGTCCACTTGCTAGGTTGTTTCATCTAGGGAACCACGAACTCAGCTCGCAACTTAGATACGATGTTATCTAATTGATCGGCCCCACTTCTTCAAATTGAGACAGGAGCCGCCCCACGCTATTTCGTTAACCATATTTGCAAGATTGTCAGCATTTCAATTTGATCTAAACCTTTCATTTCACCAATTCGATATGCTAACGTTGGAGCCATCCATTCTTTAATCTCTTCATCTTTCTTGCCAGATAATATTAAATATTCTCTTAGATACTCTTGGTGAAATAACTCTCGATACTCTCTTCGTATCAATATTTCAGGAGCATTAGGTGGTAATGCATGAGACTGAAGCATCATCGAACTTCTTGCAACATCTGCTGCCTCATGACCAACCAATGCATTCAACCAGTCAATAATGATCGGTCCTTTAGAGGATAGAATTATGTTTCCTGGGTGGAAATCATAATGGCAAATGGTATTATTCTCAGGCAGTTGGTCTAAAATGCCTTTTAACCTTCGTTTCTCATTTTCGTTAATTAGTTCATGAGAAGATATTCTGTACAATAATTCATTTTTTAAATTCGGCTGAATTCCGATTTTCACTTGATGCATTTCATATTGAAGTTGAGCCATTTGTTTCGCGTAATGAGTAATACTAGATACCGTTGGAGTAATTTGCAGTAGCATAGTCTGTCCGTCAATTCTTTCATATATGAGGCAGAGTTTTCCCTCATACTCCAATGAACCCGAATAACTAGGGGCTCTTAGATTTAAATGATTAATGATCTCTGCATTCTTGGCTTCCTTGTTTGCTTCAAAGAATGAACTTTCATGATCATGAAAAATCTTAATAACTTCTGTATTTCCCCAAAGATAAACATTTGCCGTATTACCCATTCCAATTAATTCACCATGTCTCATGATTTAATCCCTTCTACAAGCTTACTTCAATCAACCTTCTACCATTCATATCAAGTCCTGCCAATTACCCTCGCTGTTATCCCCAATATATACTATATGTAAAAATGAGGAAACAAAAAAGAGCCTAGTGCACTACGGCAACCAGGCTATATAGAGCAATACGAAAAAACGACCGCTTTTTCGAGCGCCCGTCCTGTTCTTACATACTTCTTCTGCTGACGTTCGCAGTACCCACTCCATACATTTCAAACTGCTACCGCAGACTGTGTGCGACTGATTCACATAAACACTTCTTATATATCTATGACATGAAGTAGCCTAGAAACTGTGCAACACCGCTTAGCATCCCTAGACATCCGACGGTTAGTGCAATCCATCCAAACACTTTCTTGCCTTCCGAAGCTCTACTCTTTAGCAACACAAATCCCAACAGAATTAAACCGATTCCCCCAATAATGTTAAGTAAAAATATCTCTGTTGTAAAATGTACAAAAAAGTTATCTAAAATACCGTCCACCACATTTTCAAACTTTTTCTCCATAACCTACACCTCAATTTTAAATAGAATATAGACTTCAGAACTCCAAAATCAAGAAGATCCCACACCATCCAGTTCATAACTTTATTTTAAGCAGCAGAGATAAATTTTTCTTATCTGAATCTTAATAAAAAATTAAGTACGCAAAAAAACTCCCACAGTATCTCGCTGCAGGAGTATATGTTCCCTCGGTTTTAAACGCTAAACAATCCGGGCAATTACCAATACCTATACCTCTTCAAGCCAGTATCTTTCTTGATCAGCACGATGTTTGTCCCTTATTGTTGTACCTCGTATTTGAGAAGCACCATTCCGCTGGGATAGGCTTGCTGTCCAATGAATGCCAAACGCCGGCGCACTCCATTCGAAGCGAGTAGCGGAACCCCACCTCCCAAAAGAATTGGGATGATCGCCGGTTCGACCGTATCGACAAGATTCCACGAGAGTAACTGGGAGAAGAGATCCCCTCCGCCATAGAGCCAGATATCTCGACCAGGTTGCGCACGAAGTTCGCGAACTCGTGCTTCAAGCCCCTCGCTCACGACCTCAATGTCAGGATGATCTTCTTGCCGAAGTGATCGCGAGGCAACAATTACTTGCTTTCCGGGAAAACTTTCACCCATACTACATATGATCTCATACGTCCGACGACCCATAAGGAGTGTATCGAACTGCGCATGATGCTCTTCGAAATCAAATGTGGGTTCTGGCATAATCCAGTCGAACTCATCTTCGGGTCCTGCGATGAAGCCATCCAGACTACATGCCACCTGATATCGCAACTGTCTCATCAGATCACCTCATTTTATTTTTATCGATCATTCTTTTAATTGGTTTGAGTTTATCTTTTTCAGCCAAGAAACTCATCAACGCTTATAAGAGATCATTCATTATCAATATTTATCAAGTAAGGTCAATTTCAAAAGCTTTGTAGCATATCCCTTCCGATTTCCGAAGGTCTGATCCCATAGCCAATACGTTGAATTAGCAACAAAGCCATTCGTATTCACACCTTGTTAGTTATAGTTAAGCCACGCAATCATATCTTCAAAGTGTTCTGGGTCTTCCTTCACTTCGTCTCATTCATCAGGAATTAAATAAAGCGTCCCTTCTTCTTCATAAAAAAGTAGTCCTGATGTATTGAACTTTAATATTTCTTTAGCATCAGCTAATTCGATATTGCCTAAGTTCAAACCTAAAAAATCAATCTTTGTATCTATATCAATCACATATTTTTCCTCAACACTATTTGAATTATGAGCTTTCCATTGAACATGCAATTCCTGGTCTTTAAGATAAAAAGATATCTGATTATCAAATAAAAACTCATGCTCGAAGACATACAAGCAACAAAGTCGATTTCCCAGTAAAATGGTATGGTTTGAAAAATGTGCTCCGTTTTCTATAATTATATTTTTATTTGTTATTTCTCCTACGAACTGTATATCCCATTCGAATCTTTCCAAGTATATTCTAGGTGTTGTAGTGTGTCCGTGGAGTTGGATGCTACCACACTCAAGATTAATGTACCATTCAATAACACCTTCACTATTCATGATTCCTGATAAGGTTGCGTCCTTAATATCCATGGGTGTCTTATTTATTGTGTTCATCTGTGCTTGTCTCCTCATTGTAATGATTGGTCGCAGTGTAGCTATGCTGTCATATGTGCCAGCCACTTCTTGGTGACATTTATCAATAGCACTTTCCCATATAATACTCATCTACAAAATTACCTTAACCATGAATATCCCCTTTCTGAATTGATGTCTACCTCATCACCGCAAAACTTTCAATAATTATAAGTACTTATAAGTACTTCTTAAAGGCTTTACTCGAATCACCGTCATAACCTAAACTTGTATAGAACTCATGTGCTTTTTTCCTCGAAGCTCCGCTCGCTAAAAAGATCTTAACACAATCCCTTGAAATACACAGATCTTCAATATGCTTCATCATGAGAGATCCATAGCCTTGACCTTGTCTGTCTCCAGATACAATTACACGTTCTACAACCCCAAAAGGTTGTGACTCTATCAACGCATCTAAACATAGATGCAAGTGTGCAGTTGCAACGATCTCTTGGTCTACTTCGCAAACGAACAAATAACTATTAGCATCATGTTTAATTTCTTCTATCCTATCTTTCAGCACTTTTATTTTTGAGTTGTTTGGAAGCAACTCTTTGTATAGTCGTTCAATAGCCTCAGCGTCATTTGTCTCAGCTTCACGAATTATCATTCATATTCTCCTCAATATTTAGGCTTATTTGGCAGTGCTGCGATGAATTGCTTCAATCCTGTTCATTCGTTATTTTTAACTCATATTTAATTTGTGTTTTACTTTGCCCTTCTACGGTTTCGTTCTTTTCTTCTATTGCTCTAAATCCACTCTTCTCATAAAATGTTCTGCCTATATGATTCTCTTTCGCTACCCAAGCAAACAGTTTTTTTATTGGCTTTAAAACTTGAATATATTCATGAACGAAGGCTTTCCCTATTCCCATCTTGTGATATTCAGGTCGTACATAGATCCTAAGTAATTCATGATTAAATTCAGCTATCAAAAAACTCCGTTTAGCACTTTGTAAATCTCTCTCCACAGATCGACTTAAATTCTCATTAGAATAAGCCCTGCTTAGAAAATGTTGAATGAAATCTTTTGAGTAAATTCCTTCATAAGTATACATCCATGTTTCCTGAGCTATGGATTGAACATGAGGGATATCTTTACTTGAAACAAACCTAATTGTGACCATTTGGTTATCCTTCTTTCCTCATATGGTAATTAGTTTCCAGAGTTTTCACCACTTAGATTTGTAGGGTTGTCTGTCTGATTGCTTCCGATGATTTAGCTGAAATCTCATATAAGTCTGGTCTAGATCGGCCTCGATGAAGTTAGATGGTGTCGATGTGTCGTATGTTTCTACTTTCTCGCTTTACGTCACTGGCGACTGGGGGACTATAGTCCAGATGTGGGGATATCCTGTTACACGATGTTAATGCCTTCTTCAATTCCTTTATTTTAAATTTTTCTCATTTCGCTATATACTCTCAAAGGCAATTTAATTTTATGCAAAGGGATTGATCGCTATAACCACCTGTAAATGTTTGTTCTGAGCTGTTCCAGTAATCTGAATTCATTAATTCTTCAAGAGCTAAAATTTTTTCCCAACTTTCTTCCTTGGTTAAACCTATTAATCCTTCATCATATAGTTGATCTTCTTCTTCTCTTAGAGCTATTTCGGTGAGAATGTCTTTAGAAACCCGCAGACCAAGGCTCCGTGGAGCCACAGCTTGAATATTTTGTTAGGCGTAGTACTTTCTCTTCGAATAGTTTTCAAATCTCTATCCAAAATCTATTTAATATGTTTCCGTCTTCTTCTATAAAATCTTTATCCTTTATTCCACCATTCTTAATAATTGTCTTTTTCGATCCTTCATTAATTTCATCACATACTAGAAGCACCTTCATCATTCCCAGTCTTTTACTTTCCATTAAAGCCAGTCTTAAAAGCACTGTAGCATATCCCTTCCGCCTTTCCGATGGTCTGATGCCGTAGCCAATATGTCCACCACTATGGAATAGTTTATCTGTCAATTCGTGTCTTATATTTACTACCCCAACAACCTTCTGATTTGCTACTAGCCAATACGTTGAATTGGCAACAAAGCCATTTGTATTTATTCCTTGTTTGTTATGGTTAAGCCATAAGATCATGTCTTCATAGTTTTCTGGGTCTTTCTCAATTACCCATGGAACCATATCTTCTCCACTTTGTTTCCATTCCTGATAAAAACTCAAATAGGAGTCTTTCAGTTCAATACTCGGATTAGATAAAACCAACTGATCGTTCAAAAGTATTGTCTCCTCTCCAATACAAGGGCCGAACGGAACATAGCTTAGATACTATGTTATGCGATTCCCTTGTCTTCTTTGATTAGCATTTAAGTAGAGGTATTGTCATTTCTATTAATTCATTTTGGTTATCTAGATGCTTTAACATTCTTTCTACGTCTTCTGTTCTTGTAGTCTTCATTATTATTAGGTGTTTCATATTGATTCCGGGTGGATTCATTAATTCATTATTAAAGTATTCGACTATTTTCTGCGGTGTAGTTATTACACACCATCTCCTAGAGCCATCATCAAAAGTAATTGTCACTTCTATAAATTCATATTTCTCGTTATCATCATCAAATTGCCAAGTCTTCATAATTAATACCGTTTCTTCGATGGATGAAAAGTTATACTTAGAGATCCAGACTTTTTTCCGTGATCACCCACTATACGGAATTTATCCTCATCCTCATCAGATACTTCATATATTTTCCCTCGGGTTAACGCATGTTCATAAACTCCTATAATCGTACACTTTATTCTTTTATCTTTCATAAAATCACTTCCAACAGTGAATTATCTTTCACAAGGGCTTTGCATAACGTTCCTGTATATGAAATGCCTACATGAATTACCTACACACGTACGTTATAAATGAAATGTATCCTTAATAATTCTTGCGACTTCATCTGCACTTAAATTTGTATTATCAATTCTCAAATAGTTTTCTCTTGTAATTTCTCCTTTATGGGAGTTGAGTCTATGTTTTTCAGCCGTGCTGATCAAGTCCACTTCAGATTGTTCAACATTTCTTTTTGTTGGTTTTTGATCAAGCCTAAAGGCTGTTGTATTTCGTATTACTCTTTCTTCTATATTTGCTTCTAATTCAACAAAATAGATTTGGGCACCTTTCGATTCAAAAATATCACACGTTTGTTTAACAAAATCCCAGTCTGCTACTAGATCAAATCCCCATACGTAAGTGAAAATAAGTCCATACTGTTTGCTACTTGAGAACGATTCAAAAAGCTCTCTTCTTACGATATTAGATAGTCTCCATGTTTCGTTACTGAACCCAAAGAATGGGTGGAACAACTCAATTGACATGTGATTGTGAAACAATTTCAATTTGGTTATTTTCGTCAATTCATGACCAACTGTCATCTTGCCGACGGCCTGGGGTCCAAATAACAATATGAACTTCATAGAAATCACTCCTCTTAAAATATCGCACCAATTTCTTATAACGTTTGGCATTCCTGACGTTCAAACAGCTTATAGTGACCCTATGTAACGGGTAGTTAGACTTAGCTGCTTGAAATATATCGCCTAAATAATCTGCTTGAAATCTTTCTAAGCGATCAAGGAGGAATGCCCTAACCGTGAACATACTGTTAGCCTATGTTACTGCCTTCTCTAAAACACCTCACAACTATTCCTTCATCTTTAATAAGTTTTGTCCATTTGAACTTAATAATTTATTATCTTCTAAATACTCTGTTAAAGTCCTTAAATAATCTCTGCAAAGTTCTATATATGTAGTTTCTAAAAAATGTCTCTTATCAATTTCTCTATAGGCTCTATTAATAAATAATGCTACCTCATCATATGAGCCACTAATTAATAGAGCTATTGTATGATTTATTGAAGTTATTAAGTTATAGTAAATTGAATTTCTTCTTAAACCTGACTCAGGAAGAACTTCCTTTGTATTGAGCTGTTTCATATAACACAATATTTGGTGATTTATCATATTCTCCATTGAGTTTTCTCCCCTAGAATTTTTTAGAGTTGTATACACATAGAAATAATTCCAATCATAAACATAATAAAGAAACATTCTGGTCGTCTGACGTACTCAGTCGTTGGACCAACACGCTAATATTATGTTATATGAAAGAAAGATATGTCTTCTCAAGTTACGATCAAGATTCTCTCCTTCCTTGGGGCATCCTTCTCATAAAACGTTCTTGATCTCTTTCAAATCCATATTGTTCATATAATCCATGAGCATCCTTAGTTCCTAAGATACCTGTCATCCATTCATATTCCTTTAAGTTCGTTATAGTCTCTATCAATTTCTTTCCTATTCCTTGTCCCTGATATTCTTTTAAGACAAAAACATCACACAAATAATACACGGTTGCTCCGTCGGTCACTACCCTCGCATATGCAATTTGTTTACCTTGATGATATACACCATAACCATTTGAATGATCAATTGATTTCAAAATACGCTCAGTCGGTCTTTTGTTAGCCCAATAGCTTTGAGCTAAAAAATCTAATACCACTTGTCTATCAATCTTTTCTTTATCGTCAGTAATGAGATAGTCTTTATAATATACTTCCATGTTAATCCCCCCATTATTATCTTCCGCACTACACCAATTTCTGATAACGTACACGCATTCCTGACGTTCAGGCGGCTTAAGTGACCAAAGAGAACGAGTCGTCAGACTTAGCCGGTTGAACGTGTCGCCTGGATCTACTTCTCCGATATCCCTCTGGCCACCAAGGAGCTAAGCGGCGACGTAGGAATGTAATTTTATGAGATGTAGACACCTCCCTGAGTCACCAACAAAGTTATTCCTTGAGGATGTACAACTATCACTTAATGATGATGGAACTATCAGATGTTATGCCAATAGAAGGTATAATGGGAATGCTGTTGAAATCCTAATGACTTATAAAAATAGCTGTCAGAAATGACATATGCTTTTTCAGCACCCAAGGAACGGCTTCTTTTTAAAGCTTCTAGGACCACTGCTTTACCAAGCCCCTTATGTCGATACTCCGGAATTGTACACACAGGTTCAACATAAACATAATCCGTTTTCTGACTGTACCATAAGCCACAGTATGCAACGTATTCCCCATCTTCATTTTCAGCAACAATATGTAGAAATGTATTCAAATTTGTTGCTGAAAACATTTCTTTTTGCTTACTCATCGTAGTTTCATCAACGGGTACAGGCCCTTCGTTATCAAATGCCTTCCATAGCATATGATGAAGTTTATATAAGTCATTTCTTATATCAATATTTTTTATTGTTATGCCTTTAGAAGTTACAAAATCAAGGCTAACATTCTCTAGTGTGAGCTCAAGTATGTTTTCTGTCAGATCATTCTTGACAAAATTATGACTACGCAATAAATCTATAAGATGAGTATCCTTGTCATTCACTGCAATCCCAAGGCCATTTTCATTACTGAAAGTAGCAATAGCATATTCTAAAATATCTTTTTCTAACTCTTCAAATCCCTGTTTAGTAGCAAAAAATGCTTCACCGAAATAATGATCATAAGTTGCTATACCTACTAACTCATCATCCAGATACCATAATCCAATTTTATTTTTTATGTCACGATTAAAATCAGGATGGAAAAACATCCATTCCCACCTTGCCCAATTCCAATTTATACGTTTACGGTTATCTTTTGATAATTCAATCAAAAAATCACAAACTTGATCATAACACAAGAATCATCGAATTTTCTAAATCAGTTTTCATCTTAATCCCCCATATCACATATGAATCCTGTGTCTATCTCTTATAACATTCATGTATCTAGGAACCCGAGAGGCTTAAGGGAGCGAACGCGACCGGGTCAGAATAACTTGACTTCTCTGCCTGATATCTGAACTACGTCCATGATAACCCAAGTGCTGGCATTTGCGAAGAATAAATTGGTTAAAAAGTTATACTTTTGTAAAAATGCAATCTCCCAGTTCCAAACGATCTAGCGGGCTCTGACGCTCATTATCCAAATCGCTGCATTGAAAAAAACAAAAGGAAGGCCTTCTTCCTCACATAAGGAATCAGACGACCTTCCGATGCTTTCGGATCATATATATTGTTGTAAAAAGTAGAACGGGGCGCGGCTTATGCAACTGCAAGCCGCGTAAGGATGAGTTGCTGCTCCAAGCGTGTGCAGCAACTCATGAGGAAGCACCGCAGAACATGTTTGCGGTGCTCACTTCTCTAGCCCCACGACAGCAAAGCCGTGGTGGCAACCTCACTGCATGCCGCCATCGGCCATGCAGTTCCCCTAATGCCGCTGCACCTATATGGCAGCGGCTTCTTCCCCCAGCGGCAGCATGTAATACTGCGCCTGCTGGTTTTCATGCTGCTGGTATACCACGACCAGCAGCGTCTGGCCTTTCGCGGCAAGCGGGCTGGCGCCAGCTAGCACACGCTCAAGCCGGAACGGAAGCACGTCCAGTACGGCGTGCTTCTGCAGTTCCTTTTCGCCGAGTCTCAGATCGGCGAAAGCACGGGCACCCATGACCGTCTGTGCGGTCATGGCCGAGGTCATCGGCAACGCACGCGAAGCGTTGCCGTCCCCCATGTCCGCCGCTCCATCCGCGGCGGACAGAACTGCGTCGCCCACAGGTTGCGACGCAGCATCCCCGCCATGGCTGCCGATCACACCCGCCGCATCTGCGGCAGTGTCCTCTCCGGCAGCCGGCGAAGTTCCCGCAGCGGACGTTACACTTGCGCCGCTGCTTTCCAGCCATGCCGAGCCTGCAGCACCGGCAATACGTGGCAGACGAACGTCTTCTGGACGTTCGGCCAGCGTTTTCATATACAACGCCCACTGATCCTTCTCCAGCGCATCCTCCCACCAGATTTTACGCGGCTTGTACTTGTGACCAAGGAAATAATCCAGCTTCATCAGACCAAGTACAACATCCATATGTGGTGTGTTGCGGGACTCCAGGAAGCTATGCAGACGAGTGAACAAGTCTTCCAACTGGTGACCGATTTTTTGCCAGCCCTGCTCCTCCCAGTAATCGCCAAACGCCTGGAAGAAATCAAACGGCGAATCAAACTCCTGCTCCATCAAATACTTCAGCGTATGATCCATCCGGTGTGCGTTCCAGTATTTTTCCAGTACATCCTCTAGTCGCTTCAAGCGCACAATGTCGCTGAACGGAAGCACATCACTGCCCAAAATCTCATATGGCGCGTGATCCATGTACGTATAATTGTACTTTTCTGCATCCAGACGCAGACCCGTACCACGAAGCATTTTGAGGAACCCAAGCTGTAACTCTTCCGGCCCCAGAGCAAATACATCGTTAAACGTCTTGCGGAACGTATTGTAGTCTTCCTCTGGCAATCCTGCGATCAAATCCAAATGCTGATCGATCTTGCCGCTGGCTTTGACCTTGTTCACCGTGCGACTCAGCTTAGCAAAGTTCTGACGGCGTTTCACCAGTTCATTCGTTGGATCATTCGTGGACTGAACCCCGATTTCAAAACGGAAAATGCCTGGCGGCGCATTCTCTGCCAGATAGTCTAGTACCTCAGGACGCATAATATCAGCGGTAATCTCAAACTGAAACACCGTCCCCTGATGATTCTCGATCAGAAACTTAAACATCTCCATCGCATAATCCCGTTTAATGTTAAACGTCCGATCCACAAACTTGATCAGCTTCGCACCCTTCTCAATCAGGTACAGAATGTCTGACTTCGTTCGCTCGATATCGTAATACCGGACACCAACTTCAATACTGGATAAACAGAACTGACAACTAAACGGACAGCCCCGGCTGGTCTCAAAATATACAACCCGCTTCCCGAGATCCGGAATATCCTCTTCGAATCGATGTGGTGACGGTAGATCGTTCAGATCTGCCTTTGGCCGCGCAGGCATGATAATGACCTCTTCTCCTTTGCGATACGCCAGTCCGTAGACAAAATGGAACTTCTTACTGCCTTCCAGCTCCATCAAGAGCTGATGCATCGTTTCCTCACCTTCACCCATGACGATAAAATCGACATTAGGGATACGGTTCATCCAATATTCAGTGTCGTAGGACACCTCCGGCCCGCCCAGCAAAATTTTCACGTCAGGCATAACCTTTTTCAAATTATCAATGACCTTAATCGTCTCTTCAATGTTCCAGATATAACACGAAAACCCGATCACATCCGCCCCGCGCTGGTACAGATCTGACACAATATTCATCACCGGGTCTTTAATCGTATACTCCGCGAGCTCAATATCAAAATCCTTCTCACTGTACGCCTTCAAACATCGCAGCGCTAGCGAGGTATGGATGTACTTTGCATTCAAAGTCGATAAAATTACCTTCATGGTTCACAACCTTTGCCTGGACACCAGACCATATTTTTTTGGGGAAAAGTAAATCTCCACAGCCATCCTCCCTCCGGATGCTGTTCAGACAAATCTCTAACACAATCTCCGCGCCCTGCTCATGGCCGCCCTTGTACAAACTCTTATTGATATCTGCGTCAACACACGCAGATATATCCTTCTAACCCTTGTGGATCTAAGAGTTTGTTATTACATCCTGACTTACAACTTCATCTTCGTTAAATTGTGTAATTTGTATAATGCGTTTCGTGCATCTAAATGTATCAAGATATCCAGCCGCACGACTTGGACTACAAACTACGTACATAATGGTCAAAAAATCACGTGCATATCGGTCAAAAAGTCCACCGGATACAAACAAATTCAAAATTTGTCTTTCAAAGAGTGGACACCGTTGTTCATTACATCAACCCTCTTGACCCGCCTCAAACTACTACATGCAGTACAATTCAATGATATAAAACTACATATTGATCAAGTTTGCTCAGAGCAGGTATATAACCCTTGTCCACCTTCCGAAAAGACAAACCTTCTGTTTTTGTCCACTCTACAAAGACAAGTAGAAAGTTGACCTATTTTACTAAGACTATTCCAACATGATTTTTTTTACTATGACTGTTTTGTTATAGCTGAGACAAGTCGTATTCTGCAATCCCACAGTGTATCCTAATTGGACAAACTATGTCGATCGATTTCCTGTAACCCAATTCAGGCAGATGAGTCACACTGCTAAAACGCACTTGCATGGAATGTTCAATAAACACTACCCAATCCTATATTACAGGATTACTTCTACTGCACTTTGTCCGTAGTTGCCATGATAATACCGAACATATTGCATATCGTATAGTATTGTATCTTAATACTTGTTTTATAGGTGTCCTGTACTATCTACATTGAAAATATCGGAAACTAACTAATAGTGAAGACTAACTAATTCTAGCGAACGGTGAAAGGTCACAACCGTCCGTCATACGCAAACATATCTTCATTTTGTCTTTCAAAGAGTGGACACCCCTTTCAAAAACATACCCGCTCTCCGTCCGCCAAAATACACAACATATAGATCTTAACACAAAACAGGCACTATATCCTGTACTGACATTCTTTCACAACATGTTCGACGAATGTCCACCCTTTGAAAAACATTTTCACTCATTCCGTCCACTGTACAGAGACAACCCCTAAGACACGCTGATCCTGCTAACGCTTCTGCTTAAGCTTTTACTCCTGATTGGCTTTTGCTGTTGATTTGCTTCTATTGCGTTCGTGCTCCTAATCGTGTTTCTGCTGCTGTCCGTCTCTGGTGCTTGTGTCGCGTTTTGGCTTTTGTTTGCCTTTATGCCCCTGTTCGAGTTAAGGCTCTTGTTTGCCTTATGCCCTATTCGTCTTTATACTCATATCCGTAGTGCTGTCCCTGTCTCTATATTGGTCTACGTTTGGTCTTTTATCTTTTGCCTGTTGTCTTTTGTCTTTATTTCATCGTTACTTCATCTTTTACTTTCATCTCTTATCCTCTTAATACCATCTCACATCACTCATATTCATAAAAAGCATCATCGTCCGTATCCACTTCTTCGCCCGATTGTTTCTGGAAGAATTCCAGGAATGGCAGCCCATACTTTCGGTATTTGACCTCACCGACTCCTTTAATACTCAGCATGTCACGTTCGGTCTGTGGACATACCACACTCATCTCACGAAGAGTCGCATCATTGAAGATGATATAGGATGGAACGTGTTCTTTTGCCGCCAGATCACGACGGATGAGGCGTAGCTGCTCAAACACGGTTTCATTCACAGCAGAAGGCATCGCATCACGTCCACGGCGTCCACCGTAGTTCGTACCGGAAGCCGTTGCTGCGGTTTTACGCACGACACGCTGCATAACTTCCCGTTGCCCCTTCAGCACGTCCACCGCCAGCGGCTGTAAACGCACCACCGGGTACTGTCCCTCGGACAACGTCAGATAACCCTCGGATACCATAACGTTGATGATCTCGGCAATTTCTCGCTCTGTGCGATTGCCCATAACACCATAGGTCGGCAAGGAATCGAAGCCGTAATCCAGCACTTTTTTGGCGCGAGATCCTTTAAGCACTGAAGCAACCAGTGATACACCATAGCGTTCACGCATACGGTGAATGCAACTGAATATTTTCTGCGCATCGATCGTCATATCCACCAATTCCCGATCGTCTGTACAGGAACTGCAAATGCCGCATGGCTTGTCCTCATGAACCTCACCGAAGTAGTCTAGCTGCGCACTACGCAAGCAACGAGTGGTATAACAGTAATCCACCATCTGTTGTAACTTGCGATAATCGTTCGCCTTGCGGTCACTCTCCATCGGATTCTGTTCAATCAGAAATTTCTGCGTGATAATGTCCTGTGCTCCGAAAAGCAAGATGCACTGACTCGGTTCACCGTCCCGTCCTGCACGTCCAGCTTCCTGTACATAAGCCTCCATATTCTTCGGCATGCTGTAATGCAGCACATAACGCACGTTAGACTTATCGATCCCCATTCCAAACGCATTCGTCGCAACCATCACGCGGATATCGTCATACAAAAACTGCTCCTGACTCTGCGCCCGTTCATCGTCTGTCATCCCTGCATGATAGCGCCCTGCAGCCAGACCTGCCTGCAGCAGACGCTGATGCAGATCATCGACGTCCTTCCGGGTCGCGGCGTAGACAATACCTGGCTCGCTCGCATGCTCACGTGCGTAGTTCAAAACAAAATCTTTTTTGCTCTCGCCACGCAGCACGCTAAACGCGAGATTATCCCGCCCAAGTCCGGTCACATACGTCTGCGGGTCCTGCAAACGCAGCAACCGCAAAATATCGCCCATGACCTCGGGCGTCGCCGTCGCCGTGAAGGCCGCAACCACCGGCCGCTCCGGCAAACTATCCACGAACGGCGCTACCGCCAGGTAGCTTGTCCGAAAATCATGTCCCCACTGTGACACACAGTGAGCCTCATCCACTGCAACGCAAGAGATCGGCAGTTGCCCCATCTCATCGCGGAACCAATCCAGCTCCAGTCGCTCCGGCGCGACATAGAGCAACTTCAGCTCACCGCGCTGCGCTGCGCGGATACGCTCATTCACTTCTCTGCCGCTTAACGTACTATTAATATAAGCGGCGGCAATGCCCGCGGTCGTCAGCGCATCGACCTGGTCTTTCATCAACGAAATTAACGGGGAGACAACCAGTGTCAGCCCCGGATATAACAGAGCGGGAATCTGGTAACAGATCGACTTCCCGCCTCCAGTTGGCATAATACCCAGCGTATCCTCATATTCGAGCAGGCTGGAGACAATCTTTTTTTGACCCTCACGAAAATCGGGATAACCATAATATTTTTGCAGGAGACCCTGCGCTTCTTCTAAAGTGGGTGTTTGCACATTCATGTAAAGACTCCTTACTTGTCACTGGTGTTCCTTCACCAGCTTGGTTCTATCCGATCTGACATTCAGACGCGACATCATTGCCGCATCCCTGACAACAAAATGGCGTTCCCATGACTTGTTCGTCAAGCAAAACGCCGCTCTCTTTAGTTTAACGGGCTAGCCCCGAATGAGCAACCGCGTATTCCTGTAAAACGCTTGAACCTTCTCTAAGCAAAGCAATACAACTGTTCATCCGCAGACAGACACAGAGTTCTGTTTTTCATAGACGCCGCCGATCAGCAATCCATGCGATGATTATAGTCTCTATTCACAGTTAAGGCCCTTGCAATACAAATCAGAGCAGCTTGTGAGGCTTGGACCGTGTAGATTTCAGTAATATGGCTGACCACCCTTGTCATGAAAGCAGGACACCGCACGCCGGGAGCTGCACCCGGTGCAAAATTCTAGTTCTAGAGTATTTAGAGGGGATAGTCGGTTTTGGTATAGTTGGTATATAATAAAATGCCCCTGTTGACCGCTTCACGGTTAACGGGGGCGTTCTCTATTAGTTCTCATATTCAAACCGGATCTACTCGCTACATTCGGTAACTCTTCTATCTCTAATGACCCAAATATACTACAAGCTTATTGAACGTATCAGG
Source organism: Paenibacillus sp. JJ-100 (assembly GCF_948329825.1). Classification (GTDB taxonomy): domain Bacteria; phylum Bacillota; class Bacilli; order Paenibacillales; family Paenibacillaceae; genus Paenibacillus. The sequence continues at coordinate 453,964 of NZ_CAOJCM010000004.1, read as the reverse complement.
CTCTAATTTCGGCGTATCTCCCGTATTGTTTTTTGAATTGTATCCTTTATTGCATCCTTCATTCCATCTTTTATTACATCTTTATTACATTCATCAAAAGTTCTACCTTTCATAACTCCCACCATTCGATTCACGAGACACATGAACATCCAAACCTCACTTCGTGTAAATCTGCACACTTTGACCGCTAGTAGTTCCACCGTTATTTCGTCAAAGGCTAGCCTTCTCTCTCTTTCTTCTGCTTGCGAATGACCGCTTCGAGCTTATCCCGATTGCCGATCAGACCGGGATCATTCGGTAGATATGCCCGAGCTTTAGAATTATGCAATAAAGCCTGTTCCCAGTTCCCCAGATGGGCATAACAGAGCGAGAGCCTGGCATGCGGCAACCACGTTCGGCATGCCGCCGGTACGGGTCGCAGACCGGGATCACGGCTGCTCACATCCACTGCCTGCATATACCAGTAGATGGCCGTAATGACTTCCTGCCGTTCATGGAAGCAGGAGGCAATGGCGCAGCAAAAGTCCGCATGCGGCAGGTCGAACTGGAACGACTGCAGCAATGCGCCCAGCTTGCGGCTCGGCTCGCCAAGCCGCTCATAACATTCCGCCAGCCTTGCGCAGGCAATGAGCCAATCTTCGCGGTAACCACTCGGCTGCTCCAGCAGCTTCGCATAACCGCGTGCCGCCGCCGCATAGCGCTGGCGGTCATAACATTCGCCTGCATAGTAGAACAGCAGGCGTCCTTGGGCTACGCCCTCTTCGGCGATCCATTTGCGCAGAATGCGCACGTTCCGCGCCGAATGATTGCCCGCCTCGCGGCGATGAGTGACGGCAATATCTGCCGTAATGACCTCGCCTTGCGGGAAGCGCAACTGCTCGTGCAGCCGGCCATGCCAGCGGCACCCGGCATCTCGCCTGACCAGGCGAAGTCGGCGGTCCGCCACCAGCGGACTTTCCTCCGGCCCCTCGGCCAGCGTATAGTTCAAGATCACACCCGCTGCTCCTCCAGATGGCAGCTGCTCCTTCAATACCGCAAGCTTTGCCCGATCTCCAGGCAAGAGCACATCATCCGCATCGAGCCATAGGATATACTCCTGTGTGGCTCGGGCGAAGGACTCATTCCGTGCTGCGGCAAAATCATCGTTCCACGCATACGTATAGACTTGGTCGGTATACTGCGCAGCGATGTCCATCGTCCGATCTGACGAACCCGTATCGAGGATGATGATTTCATCTGCGATACCCGCCACTGAGTCAAGACAACGTGCCAGTGTGCGTTCTTCGTTTTTCACAATCATACATAAACTGATGGTGACCACGGTTCAAGCCCCTTCCTGACGTACACGTACGGATTTCCTCTTTTTCATCACTTCACCAAGTCCATCTCATCGTACTCATCTCGGACTAATGAAGAGATTACAGGTTACTCGCGTGACCGTTTCAATTGTTCAACGGCACTGTCCAATGCTTTCTTGCGTTGTTTCATGGACCGTAGATGCTGCTGCTCTACCTTAGCGAAATGCTCATGATCCAGTTCCATCCACGATAACACCTGATGTAGAGAAGGCGTCGTATGCAGTGGAGCATTCCGCCGCTTGCGTGCCACACAACATAAATATTTATGATGAACTTCCAGTTTCAAGACTTCAAAATATGGAGTAATGCTCATCCCTAGGTTACCTGCATAGAATGTCTGCTTGTGATCGTAGAATGGATGATACCCGTAGGGAACGGTCACAATTAACGTACCTTCCTCCCCCAGCAACCGGTGAAGGTGCGTAAGCAGAGTTTCGGGATGAGCAAAATGCTCCAGTACCTCCCCCAGCAGGATGGTGTCAAAGGTCGTTCTAATCTTCCATTTGGTAATGTCCAGCATGCGAAAATCTACATTGTTGCGTACAGGCTTTGATTCTTTGGCCAGCTCCTCCTGCGCGTAGCGGATACTGTCCTCCTCCAGATCCACGCCTGTCACACGAAATCCTTCCCGTCCAAGCAAAATAGACGTGATCCCCTGACTACATCCCACATCCAGAATGCGCTTGCCCGTTGTCTCACGGCACATCCAGTGTACACGAGCTCTGGTTGCTTCATGTGAATCCTCTGAATTGATCTGTCCATAATAACGTTCGTTCACTCGGTCATGATTCGCCATAGCCATCTCCCATTTTCCCATGCAGATTTTCGTGAGGTTGTGACTTCGTGTCTTGCGCAGACTGCATCTCATGTTGCACCGGCTGACCAAGCACAACGATATTCCCCCCATGGCATCCGGCAGTTGCGTTGCGTGTATCAAAAATTAGGTGTGCATGATCTGCCATCTCCTGATAGTTGAACCCCGTATGGTCGGTCGTGATGATGACCAGATCAGCCCACGTCCACAATTCGGGCGAAGCAGGCTTAGAAGAGACCATTGAACCATCATCTTGACGGAACACCGGCACCATCGGATCGGTGAAAACAACTTCGGCTCCCACTGCGCTCAGCAGCCGGAATACGTCAAGCGCGGGGGATTCGCGCAAGTCGTCAATGTCTTTTTTGTACGCCATTCCCGCCAGTACGACGCGGGCTCCGCGAATAGAAATGCCCCGTTGCTCCAGCAGTGCTGCTGCCCGATGAACGACATGCTCCGGCATTCGTCTATTGGTGGCATCTGCGAGCTCAATGAACCGCAGCTCTGATCCTTGACGGCTGGCCGCCCAAGACAGATAGATCGGATCAATTGGAATGCAGTGCCCCCCAATCCCGGGGCCAGGATAGAACGGCATATAACCGAATGGCTTCGTTGCCGCCGCCTGAAGCACTTCCCAGATATTCACACCCATCTGCTCACAGGCGGGTGTCAATTCATTGACCAGTGCAATGTTAACACTGCGAAACGTATTTTCGAACAGTTTGGCTGTCTCCGCAACCGTCGTGGAACTGACGGGCACGACTTCATTTAGAAACGAGCCGTAGAATTGAGTCCCATAGCTTAGACAAGCAGGAGTAGAGCCGCCGATGATCTTCGGCGTATTTTTCACGCTATAATGCTGACTGCCCGGATCAACTCGCTCAGGCGAATAACAGACATAAAACTGCTCACCCGCTGTCCAGCTGCGCGCTGCCTCCACGGGCTGTTTCACATGTTCTTCGGTTGTACCCGGATACGTGGTGCTCTCCAAAATGATCAAGCTGCCTTCCTGAAGATAGGGGGTCATCCCCCCAACTGCGGAGGAGATATAAGAGATGTCCGGTTGATGTGCATCCGTCAGCGGCGTCGGTACACAGATGACAATCACTTCCGCATCAGCAACTGCGGTATAATCTGTACCTGCGGTGAACAATCCAACCTGCAGAAGCGATTGAAGCATGTTATCTTCGATGCCAATAATATAGGAATGGCCTGCGTGGAGCTTTGCCACTTTACCTGCATCTATATCAATGCCGTGTACACGGTAACCGGACTGCGCCATCTCAACAGCCATCGGTAGACCGACGTAACCCAGACCGATGACTACAGCTTTCAGGGAGCGGTCATGAATGCGTTGAAGTGTGGACTTCCGTTGCTGGGAGTAAACCTGATTAGGTAACGAACGGTGAACCTGATGATCTTGATGATCTTGATGATCCTGATGAGCTTGAGGTGATGAATGAATTTGGGATGATGGACGAGGTTGAGGGGTGGGAGCTTCATGTTCTCGTTGAGACTCATCGTCTGCTTGATTGTCATGGTATTCCTGATCTGCGCGTTCCTGATTCGTTAGCTGCTGTTGTTCGTTCCTTTGTACTGATGTCGCCTGTTTCTTTCCTTTCCTTACTTTCTCTTGTTCTTTCTGCTCAGGGTACGGACTATTCTCACTCATATCTTCCACCTCCAAACGTTCCGCCTCCCTTCCGTTAGTTGATATACCCTCCAGCCCGCAAAAACGCTGCGATGGCCGGTTTGTTCATCATTTCACTATCTGAGCGATACTGTTCAAATTTCACATGTGGCAAATGATCATAACGATTCGTCAACTCTGGATCAGGGCGCTCTGGCAAAATGACATAATACTGCGCATCGTACTGGCGTGTACGTGGTGCTTCAAATGGCGAGATCAGCACTTCGTGCAGCTTCTCCCCGGGGCGAATGCCTGTCACTTTATAGTCGCCTGACGGGCGACCTGCCTGTTCCAGCATGACGGAAGCCAGATCGGTCATGTTGCAAGCTTTCATTTTCATCACAAATGTCTCTCCACCCACTGCCGCTTCCGCTGCCTTGAGCAATAAATGGATAGCTTCCGTACGTGTCAGGAAAAACCGTGTCATACCTTCGTCTGTAATGGTCAGGCTTTTGCCTTCGTCGATCTGCCGCCGGAACAAAGGTACTACACTTCCGCTAGTCCCCAATACGTTGCCACCACGAATGCACACAAAACGCGTTTTCTCGCTCAGCCAATTGGCACGAATCATCATTTTCTCACCCAGCGCTTTGGTCATGCCGTAGACGTTAATAGGATCAACCGCTTTGTCGGTGGATACATCGATCACTTTGGGAATCTCCATGCGAATTGCCGCGCGAATAATATGTTGTGTTCCGATCACATTCGTTTTGAATGCTTCATCCGGCTGATCTTCACAGACTGGAACATGCTTCAGCGCTGCCAGATGGAAGAGCACATCCACACCTTTACATGCATCCTCGACTGCTTGATAATCCCGAATATCGCCAATAATAAAACGCAGACGTGGATCATGATTGAACTCCCGCTGCATCGCAATCTGAGCATATTCGTTCCGGGAAAGGAGCCGAATCTCTGCCGGGTTTTGTGCAAGCAGCACCTCGGTCAGTTTCTGGCCCCAGGAGCCTGTTCCTCCGGTAACCAGAATCGTTTGTCCTTCAATCATGGATGAATCCCTCCAGTTCAGATCATGAATTCACGTAAAACCTGTGCCATCTCTTCGTGGCTTAAACGGTCTTTGGGCGGTACCTTTTTGACTGACGTATTGCTGGAATGCACGATGTTGACGTAGTTTCGCGGCGCTAGCAGCTCATGCGGCAAGTCGATGACATTACCATGCGTACCTCGGCCCGGAAGTTTGATCCGATATCCTGCGGCATATTCCGCTGTCTTGTAGAGATACACGTAGAACTGTGGTGAACGATGAAACGCCGGAGCCATCTCGTTGTTCACACTGTCCCACAGATAGCCATTCTGGTTGATCAGAGCCATCGTGCCTGGCTGAGGCTGTACATCATAGAGCTGCTGCACAAATGTTTTATGATACAGGTCATCCGAATCCAGACGGGCAATGTAAATGTCCTCCACATCTTTTGCAAACTCCAAAATGGCCCGCACACTTTCAATATGGGTTCCAAACCGAATATTCGAAGGCAGCGGCTCCTGGCTCGCCAGAATCTCCTGCATCAGCTCCCCAGATTCCTTCGACAGCTTCACCACCGTCAAGAAATCTTGATTGGTCTGGGCCTTAAGACAATGCAGTGTGAATGTGCGAAAAATCGTCATACGACGCTCCAGCCACTCACGTGTCAGACGCTGCGGGTCCAACCCGTAGTTATTGAAATTAATCTCAATGACAACTTTTCTGGACATGTCCTTCCTCCTCATGAATGCTGTATACCCGTTTGTCCGAGCACAGTCATTTTCATAGTTTTGGTGAAAGCTCTCATCTACGAATCTCGTTTCTCGCGCTGATCGTTGTATACGTCAACTTCTTGAATGCCAGCTCTGTATAACGTATGAACTTCATAGCATTCCGGCACCGACAGATGTACTGATTAACTTAATAAATAGATTGATATACACCCTGATATGTCTCTTGGAGGTCGAACACATAGATCACGAATTCTCTCGCAACATAGAATAGAGAAGGCTTAATTTTCAAAGGAGGCAGCATTCGAATGAATTCCATTTATCTTGAAATGCAGGATGTGCTGGATCAGCTCGACACAGCGCTACGAGAGAAGCGCGCACTCTCACTGGTGCGTGTGGGGGATGGCGAAAATATCGTCATGTCGCAGGAAACGGTGTGGCCTATAGAGCAGGTATTACAAGAACGCTGGGCAATCAAAGCTAATCTTGGACAAAAGGGGCTACGCCTTCCCAATCTGAAGATGCGTGATGAAGTTGCTGCATCTTTACAACGTGCTACCATTGTGGGCGTACTGCCACGAGGGGACAGTACCATCAAAGCCCCGGATCATCTTAAACGACCGCTGACTGACATGATTTTTGCTCATTATGGCATTACGCCTGCGTTGACCTGTCATGCCTGTGTGAATCGTGAACTTGTGCAGGTGCCGCGGTTCTGGCAGATCCTCGCAGGCAAACGTGTGTTGCTTGTTACGCGTGAGCTGGAGCAGCTACAAGCCGCACTCATGAAAGATCCCTATCATCTCGACATTGTTAATGCACGTTCTTTTGACAACTATGATCAGATGGATGAAACTTTGGAATGGATTCAAAGTCAGCGGAACAAATTTGATATCGCGCTCTTCTCCTGTGGCGTCAATGCAGTCATTCTTGCGGAACGCACTGCGGCGCTTACAGGCACAGTTGCTATTGACTTCGGCAAAGCGAATAATATGATATTGAAAGGGAAAGCCAACTAGTCTTCGTCCACTTACTTCACCCTCTCACTTCATCATGCTCTCACTTCATGCTCTCTCTTCTTTACTCCTAACTTCAGAACCCTTCCCCTTCGGTGTTTCACTCAACGAATACTTAAAACCCCCACCTGCTTCGGTCGGGGGTTTTAAGAGATACAACCTGAATGAATCCTGCCAGAATCATAATCCAAACTTCTCGGTAAAGAGAGAACGATCTTGAGAAGAAGTCGCGGCTTGACCAACTTCCTCTATGCTCTATTAGTTGGTCGCAGCAATGCCGCAGAACATCTCTGGTCCGGTCCGCACAGCTGTAGACACGCCTGAGATGAACGACGTATATACACTTTCCAGCGCTGGTGGTGCAGACAAATCCTGAGCTGTGAACGAATGGAACTCGGCTCCGCCATTTTGCCCGATTGTACCTTCTGCGCGATATATGATGAAGAATGGATCATATACAAATCCGCGTACAATCTCGACTACAAATGTATCGCCAAGTTCTCCCGTAACACCCACTGTGCCGTTCAAGGTAATTATAGGATTAATGACTCCTTGGGTCTGAAGACCGATTACCCCGAAGGCTTCAGGTGATTGAGACAACGGCAATCCCGGCGCTCCTACGGATCCCGAGTTCGCCGAGGTTCTCATATCGAGAAACACGCCCATGAAGTAACACCTCCAATGCTATGGGATAACATATCCTATGAATCTGATAACTCTTCCGATTGGATGGTTAACAGATTTGATGAACCTATTTTTAATTCAATGCGGTTAATGGTATATTGAACTGCATAACGAAACGAACGGATCGTATGCACATAAAGGGTACAGGCTGTTCAGAAGGAGATATGTATTCATGAATAAACGAAAAGGCTCAAAAGGTCGGTCATCTGCCAAAGGTAAATCATACGGGGGTTCTTCCAAGCCACGTTCTGGCCGCCCACATGCTTCCTCATCCGAAGCCAAGTCCCCTCGCGCGCGCGATGGTGCTCAGAATGCCTCAGCATCCGATGTGTCTATGACCTCTGCAAGAATAGATGGCAAAGTGGCAGCCAAATCATCTGCGACGAAACGCCCGGGTCAAGGCCATTACCGCAAGTCCGAACCGCCCCGTCAGTACAATGTCACGGAACCGGACGAATTGCTGAATTTTCTGCTGAAACATGTGAAGTCAGGTCGAAATGCTGTGAAATCAATTTTGGGACGTGGGCAAGTATCAATTGATGAGAAAGTCGTGACCAAGTTTAACGAGCCGCTGAAACCTGGCCAGATCATATCCATTAGCAAAGAAGGTGCGGTCGCCGCTCCTTCTCTCACAGGCATCAACATTTTGCATGAGGACGATGACATTATCGTCATTCGCAAAGAAGCGGGGCTACTCTCCATCGCGGCTGACAAAAGTGATGACCTGACCGCTTACCGTCAACTGATGGCACATGTCCGTCGTACGAATCCGCTAAATCGGATATTCGTCGTACATCGCCTGGACCGGGATACATCAGGTGTGATGATGTTTGCCAAAAGTGAAGAAGTACAGCAGCAGTTACAAAACCACTGGAAAGAAAACGTACGAGATCGTGTCTATATCGCACTGGTTGAAGGAGCTGTCGCTCAAGAAGAAGGTACGATCTCCTCTTGGCTCAAAGAAACCAAAACGCTCAAAATGTACTCCAGCTCCCGTCCGAACGATGGACAACATGCTGTTACCCATTACAAGCGCCTGAAAGCAAACCGTGAGTTCTCATTGCTGGAAGTGCGTCTGGAGACAGGTCGCAAAAATCAGATTCGTGTTCATATGGAAGATCTGGGACATCCGATCGCGGGAGATCGCAAATACGGTGCACGCACGAGAGATCTTGGACGTCTGGGACTGCATGCACGCGTACTTTCATTTATTCATCCCACGACAGGTAAGCTGATGACATTCGAGACGGATATTCCGAAGCCCTTCCTATATCCGTTCCGTGGAGACAGCACGCCTGTACAATAACGTGATCATACGAAGACGAAGCCAAAGCGGAAACTAAGTTTCCCCCCTAGTGCCCTACCCGCCTGAAAGGAGGTCATCACGTTTGCAAAACCTGTTCATTACCGGGTACCGTGCTCACGAACTGCAGATTTTTGGACAAAAGCATGAAGGCATTCCCTACATTAAAAAAGCAATTGCCTCCCGCCTTACTCCTCTTGTAGAAGATGGGCTGGAATGGGTGCTTACCCCCGGTCAATACGGCGTTGACCTGTGGGCCTGTGAGGTTGTGCTGGAGCTAAAACAGACTTATCCGCATCTGAAGCTGTCGATCATTACTGCATTCCAGAATCCGGAGGAGCAATGGAAGGAAGACAAGCAGGAATACTATCGCGCCATCCTATCCGGGGTGGACTATTACGGAGCAATCAGCAAACAGCCATATATCGGGCCATGGCAGTTCACCGCACGGGACGATCTGTTGCTTCGTAAAAGTGATGGATTATTACTTGTCTATGATGAAGATGCCGGAGAAGGCAGTCCGCGTTTTGTGAAAGAAAAAGCAGTCAAAAAACAGCAGAACGAGCACTACCCGATTATCATCGTAACCTCAGAGGATATTCAATCCATCGCAGAGGATGAGCGCATGAATGATTTTTCTTATGACGAGGATGTATCCTTCTGATCGATAGTAGATTCATCTTGACCGTAGATTGCGTACACCTATGTTTTTTTTCGGGCAAGGTTGGGTATAAGTAGTATTAAAACTGCGATTTTTATGTCGTATGGGACAAAGGGGAACGGCAATATGACTTTAACGCCAGAGCAGCGTATTCAGCTGCACGGATTCAATAACCTTACCAAGTCGCTCAGTTTCAATATGTACGATATCTGTTACACCAAGACCAAAGAAGAACGTGAAGCTTACATTGAATATATTGATGAACAATACAACGCAGATCGGCTGACTCATATTTTGAAAAATGTATCGGACATCATCGGTGCACACGTCCTGAATGTAGCGCAACAAGATTACGTGCCGCAAGGTGCCAGCGTAACGATGCTAGTCTCAGAAGGTCCCATCGTGGAAATTCCCGAAGAATCCTTCGACGAATCACCTGGTCCTCTGCCCGATAACGTCGTGATGCAACTGGATAAAAGCCACATCACCGTACACACCTATCCTGAATTTCACCCTAGCGAAGGAATCAGCACTTTCCGTGCAGATATTGATGTGTCCACCTGTGGTGAGATCTCACCATTGAAAGCACTGAATTATTTGATTCATTCGTTCGATACAGACATTATGATTATGGATTATCGCGTACGTGGCTTTACGCGGGATACGAGCGGGCGCAAACTGTTCATTGATCATGAAATCAGTTCGATCCAGAATTATATTCCAGACGAGATCAAAAGCGGCTTTGATATGATTGATGTGAACGTCTATCAGGAGAACATTTTCCACACCAAATGTAAGCTGAAGGAGTTTGATCTGGATAATTATCTATTCGGGTACACGAAAGACAAACTCAGCAAAGCCGAACAACAGGAAATCACTGAGTGGCTGAAGCTCGAAATGGACGAGATCTATTATGGTAAAAATATTAACCGCTCTTCTTAAGGTACATTGAAGTGAATATAAACGATGACAAAGATAAGTCTCTATGGTTGCTGGCTTCCTGAACAGAAGTCAGATTAACCATATACTTGTCTTTTTTGCTATGTTTTTGAATAAACATTGTAGATTTTTGGAGATAACCGTCGATTCTTTGGGCTAGATATCTTGACAGTGTGCAGACGGATTTCTTAAAATAGAGGGAACTGCATTCGGTTGCGGTGAAGGAGGATCTGAGCATGATCGAAACCAATACTTCCAGACGGAATGAATCCCTTTTGCAAGCTCTTAATGCGCGGCATCAGGCCATTACCAACAACATCGCCAATGCAGACACGCCCAATTATAAAAAGACAACGGTCGAGTTTGAGGATGAGCTCAGACGGATCGTCGAGAACGGTAAAAATGGGCAGCTCAGAATGCGCCGGACGCATGAGAAACATTTTCCAGTCGGTAGTCCAAATGACTCTATTGTACATTACCGTGTGATACAGAATAATGAAACGGCTATGAACAATAACAACAATAATGTGGATATTGACCGTGAAATGGCTCTGCTTTCTGAGAATCAGCTTCTGTACAACTACATGGCTGATCGCGTTAGCGGACATTACAAAAAGATGAAAAATTTATTGAATGACCTGAAATAAAATAATCTGAATAATGGATAAACAGCCCTCGTGGCTGTTTTTTTTCGTATGGAAACTCCACTGCAACTGTCCGTGTTTCCTCTTCTGTACCAGCTTTCTCTTCTGTCCTAGTTTTCTCTTTTTTAGGAGCATGTGCTGATCTACCCCGTAGGTTCGGTATTCTGTGGCCCTGTAGTATAATGGTATTATGAAGAAAGATATTCCATCCAAAAGAGGTGCAACATGGCTCCACAATATAACGCTTTTCAAGGCTCCAAGGTCAGACTCACGGCGCCGTGCCCTGAAGATCGCATGCAAATTGCACACTTCACGGAGAAGTATGAGTATTTGCGTAACCTGGATACGGATATTGCCGTTCCGCAAACTTCAGATGAAACAGGTGCCTCTTCCGTCCGCAATGGTCAGGATTTTGAATTTTCGCTGCGCACTTTGGAAGACAATCGCTTCCTCGGATTCGTCGCGATCTACCGGATTGAATGGAATAACCGCTCTGCACAACTCGCCATCGGCATTGGTGAAGAACGTAATCGTGGCAAAGGTTACGGCAGTGATGCACTTGCTCTCATTCTGAGATACGCCTTCCATGAATTAAATCTGAATCGAATCGCTTTGGACGTCATTGAATACAACGAAGTAGCTAGAAAAGCATACCTGAAAGCTGGATTCCGCGAGGAAGGCCGGCATCGCGCTGCCGTCATGCGCGACGGTACACAATATGATCTGATCTCGATGAGTATTCTGGCCGCGGAGTGGTCAAGCCAAACCGGATATCCGGTCTCCTTCCTGCCGTCGGGTGCTTCTTCAACTGAAACTAAGCCCCATCAAGACGCCCATTGTTGCACGGACCATAGTTCTGCATCGGATACTGCTTCTGTATGCTTAGTTAGCTCAACGGAATCTAACAGTGGCACTCGAAATGTCGAGGTCTTCCCCCGAATTGGCGTCGGTGCGGTAATCCTTAACGAACGTAATGAAGTATTGCTCACCTGGCGCAATCGTGCACCAGAGCAGCATACCTGGAGTATTCCAGGGGGGAAAGTAGATGCCTATGAGACACTAGAATCAGCCGTTATTCGTGAGATTAAAGAAGAGGTTGATCTCGATATCGCTATTGGCTGTCTTCTCTGTACGGCGGAGACCATTCACCCGGAACAGCAGGAGCACTGGATTTCGATGTTATACTCCACCAAAGTGATTAGCGGGGTGGCACGAAATCTGGAAGAAGGCGGAGCCATCGGCAAGATCGGATGGTTTCCGCTTAATGATCTACCTGCTCCACTTGCCAGCTTCGCCATTCCGGCATTAGAAGCAGCGAAGCGACGTTATGTACAGGATTAATAACTCAATAATAAGCAGTCATATCTCATTCATAGGGTAGCGAAGAGGAGGTTTTACCGATGAAAGAGGAACAATCGGATACAGCAATGGTAGAGCAACTGTTTCAAGCAGCAGAGCATGGAGAGATCAACAAACTGAAGTCTCTCCTTCAAGAACGTCCAGAACTAGCGAATATCGAAAATAAGGACGGTTTAACCGCTCTGGGGTATGCAGCCCATTATGGGCAAGCCGGAAGTGTACAATTACTGCTCGAACATGGCGCTGATGTCAATGCGGTCTCCCATTCACGGATTTCGTTCATTCCCAGCAACACAGCCCTGCACGCCGCACTCGCTGGAGAGCGCTCATTGCAAGTCATCCGACAATTGCTAGAACATGGCACATCCACAAGCATTCCAGACAGTGACGGACAACATGCACTACACACTGCGGCCTTTCATACGGATCAGACAGCGATCATTGAGTTGTTACTTGAACATGGTGCTGATGTCTCAGCACAAGATGCTGCAGGCGCAACCGCACTACAAATTGCGCAGCAACGCGGCAATTCCTCTGTGGCGGCTCTTCTACAGCAAGTCGCCCCGCCGATATCCTAGACATATTCATAACCGTCCGTCTCTCCTTGGCGCAGATCATGCCCCTGGGAAGGCTGACGGTTATTTGTTATCTCTTCACATTCGGTGAACAGATCGATATGAGCAATATCATTTTTTTCACAAAACGAGAACCGTTCGGCGGCTTTCTCTGTCTAATACGAAACCATATCTACAAAGGAGGAGCCTTGTGACCCCTACCGAACTTACGCGAGCTGCACAAAAGGGGGATGCTGCTGCTTTTACAGCCTTAATGGAAATGAATCAGAGCCGTCTGTACCGAATCGCTTATGCCTATCTGCATAACGAAGGCGATGCACTGGAAGCGATACAGGAAGCAACCTACCGCGCATTCCGCAAAATCAAAAAATTGAAAGAACCCTCCTATTTCAGTACGTGGCTAATTCGCATTCTTCTGAATTACTGTGCAGATGAACGAAAACGCAAAATCCGATTCAGCCCCGTCACCGAAATTCAGGAATCCGGACGTTGGGATCACCCTGAGGATCCGGATCTGGCAGCCGCAGTCGCTACACTTGAACCGGAATACAAACAAATTATTATCCTGAGCTATTTCGAAGGTTTCTCACTGACTGAGGTCGCTGACATTCTCGAAATCCCGGCAGGCACGGTAAAATCAAGACTGCACCGCGCTCTTGGCAAGCTTCGGAATCGACTTGAACCGAAAGGAGAGCACTTATTATGACCAACGAACTCAACCCGTTTGATGCTTTGGAGGAACGTCTTCAAGCTCGTAAGACCGAATATGACACCATGCCCATACCGGATATGGCAGCTTCACAGGCGGTGAAGACCGGGATTCGCCAAGCTTCTCGTCAGCGAAAAACAAAATTACGCTGGCTGACTAGTTCCATCTCTGCAGTTGCCCTGATTTTATTGTTCACTGGCTGTATTCGGGTATCCCCTGCGTTTGCGTCTTTTGTCGAGCAACTGCCTGGCATGGAAGGAGTCGTTGATCTGATTCGCCAAGACAAGGGATTGATGATGGCAATTGATCAGTCCCTTTTGCAAAAAGTTGGGATTACCGACGAACAGGACGGGGGTTCTGTAACCGTGGAAGGCATTATAACAGACGACTCACGCATGGTTATCTTTTATAAGATGAAAGGCATGAAAGATACAGAGCAATTTAACTATGACGTTGATTTGCTTGATGGTAATGGGAAGCATCTTCCCGTTGGCTTAAGCTATTCTGCACCTCACGCTGATGGAGAAGATCAAGTCCATGAAAACTTAATTGATGTCTTCTTTACCAATGAATCCTCTCCTCCAGATGTGTTAACGGTGGTATTCACATCCCGAAACCAAAACAATCCAGGGGTGTGGAAAGTAACGATGCCTGTCGATAAAAATCTAACCAAAGGCATGATGAAAGTGATACCCGTCAACCAAACGTTGATCATTGAAGGACAACATATCCAGGTGAAACAGGCCACCATGTATCCAACCCGCTTGGTACTTGACGTGCAGCTTGATCCGAACAACACCAAAAAAATCTTTGGTCTCAGTGATTTGCAGCTAGTGGATGAACAAGGACGCGCCTGGAAAACTAACACCTCAATTGGCGAAGATACGCGTTCTATCTATTTTGAAAGTATGTATTTTTCCAAGCCTAAAAAGCTGACGTTGCAAGGTTCAGGGTTCTCAGGACTGGATAAAAAAGAACTGGAATTCAGTCTGAACTTGAATACTCATGAGATTACGGGCGGCCCTTCCGGACTTCGGATGCTGGGCAGTAAGGTGGAAGGCAAAGATCTGATTGTTGATTTCTCTGTTCCTGACAGCATGGAAAATAGTTTTGTTTTCAGTTTCAGCAAGGTAAAAGATAGCACAGGTCAATCTTATGAAACTCCAGGCGCAAGCTGGAGTTCGGGACACGGGAAAGATCAAAATCATACCACGGTGTCTATTACCATTGAAAAAGGTGCAAAATTGCAGGGGGATCTTCAGATGCAAATTGCTACTTATCCGTCCAAGACACACTCCCCCTTTTCACTTGAAATCCCTGTACATCCTTAAGAGATATGACTCACAGGCTGTAGAGCACTCAACAAACTTTACGCGTAATCACCTTTTGTAGGCAGATGCATACCTTGAAGGAAGAAGGATTTTATTTCGAGGAAGGGTTGTGCATCATGTCTGAATCAACATCTACACCATCCGCTCGTGTTGTGTATCAGGCCAATCAACCGATGGTGCAATCCGTGCAAAGTGTGCGGAATATGCTGCATCATACGGTTCGTCAGCATGTTGGCAAAAAAGTACAAGTTCAGAACATTGACGGTCAAGTATGGGAAGGTGTCATTATTAGTGCGGACCGCGGAATTCTATACCTCCAGGTGACGCCGATGCATGGTTATCCCGAACCGCGTGCCTTGTTTGGCCCGACGATTCTGCCGTTGGTACTGTATGAATTGCTCGTCATCACTCTGTTGATGTAGACCAGGAAGCTTCGTCTCTTTCCCCATCGGGATTGAACGAAGCTTTTTTGGGGAGGGGCATGAAAATCCACATCGAATAGCTCGACGCACAACATGTTTCTAGACTGCTATTCGACGTATAAAATATGATACAATGGTCTCTGTATAATGCCTTAACTTATAGGAAACGGAGCTTGATCCGGTTGAAATACATAGATCATGACTTAACCTCTCCTCTTAAACCCGAAGCGGAGATGAGCGATAATAGTCAATATATGGTTACTGAGCCATCTGAGCAATCTGAAGTTGCAGCTATCTGTTTGCTTGCCGGCAAAATTATGCTCCAAAGTGGTGCTGAAACCTACCGCGTCGAAGATACCATGAAACGAATGGCAGCAGCACTGGGGCTCCCTCATTCTCATAGTTACGTTGTGCCTACAGGCATCTTTTTCTCGGTAGACGCCGTTGAACCAGCGAAGCTGATCCGCATCTCTGAACGTACAACCGATCTGGATAAAGTGTCTGAGGTCAACGACGTTTCACGCCGGATCGGACAAGGGCAGCTTACTGCTAAGGAGGCGAACAATCTGCTGATCGAGATTGAAGGCAAACCTTCGGGTTATACGTTTGCCGTCCAGCTAGGGGCTGCTGCCTTATCCAGCTCTTGCTTCACGATTATGTTCGGCGGTAGCTGGGGAGACTTTATTCCAGCACTGATCTGCGGCGGAATCGGGTATGCTTCGGTTATTCTTTTTCACCGATGGGTACGTGTCAAATTTTTCGCTGAGTTTACAGCCTCTTTTGTCATCGCGATGCTTGCCTTTTTCTTGGTATATGCGGGTGTAGGCTTTGAACGGGATAAAATTATTATCGGTTCTGTCATGCCGCTTGTGCCGGGACTACTTATTACCAATGCAGTACGCGACCTGATGGCAGGGCATCTTGTATCCGGTTTGTCCAAGGGTGCAGAGGCTTTCCTGACTGCTTTTGCCATCGGCACAGGCGTTGCTGTAGTGATTACACTTTTGCTGTAAGACGGAGGTATGTAAGTTATGCTCCATTATATTGAACAAGCCTTGACCAGTTTTGTCGCTTCGGCAGCATTTGGGATTATCTTCAATGCTCCAAGACGTATGCTAATTCATGGTGGATTTGTCGGTATGGTTGGCTGGATTATCTATGTTGTGCTCGAATATGCCACAAACGCCGTTCCAGCAACGCTGATCGCTACGATAGCTCTTGGTGCAATCAGCCAGCTCTTCTCCCGCATGTTTCGTGCGCCAGTCATTATATTCAGCGTGGCAGGCATCATCCCGCTCGTTCCGGGAGGACTGGCGTATAACGCGATGCGCAGCTTTGTACAAAACGACTATAGTGCTGCCATCGAAATGGCAGCGAAAGCACTGATGTTATCCGGTTCGATCGCCGTAGGACTTGTATTATCCGAGGTATTGAATCAGGTCGTTCGTAACTTATCCCATGTAGCTCGCGTCAAGCCAGCCTCTAAATGATGTAACAAACGAGATGGTGATTCGAGATGGTGATTCTCTCACCAAAAAAAGCCCATAGCCTGCAAGCTTCTGCTTGTACATGCCATGGGTATTTTGGTTTGTTCGACTAATGTATCATTTCTAGATCATTGCTTAGCTTGTTTCATCACCGTTGAGAACAATTCTGCTGCAGTACCACTCCCCGACTGCAAGTAATGCGAAGCATCCGTGTAATCAAATCCCATCCACACAACACCAGTCCACTTCTCGGTATAACCGGCAAACCAGATATCCCGGTTGGCTCCCTTCGGAGCATTGGGGAAAGCCGCCTGTGTCGTACCGGTTTTGCCTGCCACTCTAACCTGAGACATCTGAGCTCGCTTCCCGGTCCCTTGACTAACGACAAGTTGCAACATTTTCGTCATTTCTTGTGCGGTCCGCTTCGTTATGACCTGTTTATTAGTAGACTGGTGTGCATAGATTACTTGTCCTTGAGCATCCGTTATTTCACGTATAAGATGTGCGCGATTAAATTTCCCATCATTGGCAAACACAGCATAAGCCTGTGCCAATTTCAACGGTGAAATACCCTTATGTAATCCGCCCAGCGCAATGGACAGATTCGTATCTTCATTCCCAATCTCAATCCCTAGTTTCTGAGCAAAATCCTTGGACTGTCTCAATCCGATCTGGTCGAGCAGCCATACACTTGGCGCATTGATGGATTGCTGTAGCGCCTGAGACATCGATACAGTCCCACGATATCTTCCTCCCAGATTACTGGGCTGATACCCGCCATAAGACATCGGCCGATCCGGCAGCATAGTTCCTGGATTGAATTTCCCCGACTCCAACGCTGGACCATAAGCAACTATAGGTTTGAACACCGAACCAGGCTGCCTTGCATCTATCAGAGCCCGATTGATATCTCCCTTTACAGGTTTTCGTCCGCCCATGATCGCCTTCACTTCGCCGTTATGCTGATCAAGGATAACCATACTGGCCTGCACCTGCTGGTCCTTTCGATCATCCGGGAACCAAACTGACTCGGCAAAAGTTTTCTCCATCGCCTCCTGAGCACTTACATCTAACCCGGTGCGGATCGTCCAGCCCGCTGAGCGAATCTCAGCCTCACTTTTACCTGTTAGAAGGGAGGCCTCTGCAATGACGGCATCCACAGCAGATATATAGGAAGGCTGTCTCACGTCTGATATTTGTGTGGTTGATTTTCGCTCCATGCCGGGACGGGGTGGTTTGTACTCAACTGCTGCAGCTTCTTTCATCTGTTTGCTTGTAATGAGTCCTTGT
Source organism: Paenibacillus sp. JJ-100 (assembly GCF_948329825.1). GTDB lineage: Bacteria > Bacillota > Bacilli > Paenibacillales > Paenibacillaceae > Paenibacillus. The sequence continues at coordinate 435,969 of NZ_CAOJCM010000004.1, read as the reverse complement.
TCATGCATCAGCGATAACACTACACTGCGTCGCTCTTTGGATAGAAGCTCATTATCTACTGGATTGTAAATGGAGGGTCCCTTGGGAATACCAGCAAGTGTAGCAATCTGCCATAGTTCCAGTTTATTCAGATCATCCACACCAAAATAACGCCAGGCTGCCGCCTTGACTCCATACTGTTGCCGTCCCATATAGATCTGATTCAGATACATTTCCAGAATTTTATCTTTTGAATATCTCTTCTCCAACTCCAGAGCAATGGATAGCTCGTTTATTTTGCGGATAAGGGTCTTGCTGCCATCCAGGTATAGATTTCTTGCCAGCTGCTGTGTGATCGAGCTACCGCCCTGGCTCCAATCCATATGGATTATATTTTGCACTCCTGCCCTCCCAACACCAATCAGGTCAAGTCCGGCATGACGGTAAAAACGTTTATCTTCAGTAATTAAAAAAGCCTGTTTCAGCATATCCGGCATTTCATCTAGGTCTGCATACTCAATGTATCCCCGATTCGATGTAATCATCTTGGATATTTCGTTTCCGCTTCCGTCCAGAATGGATGTAGAGGAAACTTGCTGCATTACTTCCGGTTGATTTTGGATGATGATTTTGCCGTAAAAAAACAAATACATATATATCAGTACCAGCAGGACCGCTGCAACAACAGCAACATCAAATAGTCGATAGATCGAGCGCTTAAACTTGATTCTTAACATTGCGCTTCCTCAGTTTCACCCTTTATTAAAGGGCTGTCACTATTTTCTTTCCATTCCGATATACCAAGCGCAAGCTGGAGCAGAGATGTCTGTTCATAAGCCACTCTCGCCCAATGCTGTACCTCGCTGTCGTGTCTGCCGCTCGTCTTCAGCAACTCCTCCAGAGCAGATTGAATGCCATACAGCGTAAGTTCAATAGGTAAGGAGATATGTTCACTTTTGTTTGGAGGCTGGACCATTCGTGCAGCTTCTCTTGCCACATGAGGCGATGTACTGCCATCCTTCCCTCTAGTGGCGAGAACTGCAATAGCGTTAATCTGATCACTTAATTGTCGTAGCTCGCCACTGCTTAGTACTCGGATGGGATCAATCGTCTGACCATTCGCAAGTTGACGAGTTCCCTGGACAAGTTGTTGCATATCTTCAGCTATTTTCTGAGAGCGAATCCAGAAAAACAAAGCAAACAGCACCCCAAAGGCAAGCAAGAACAGCGGTGTCTTCCCTATGTGGTTGATGCCCCATTGAATTACACGGTTAATCCAAGCAACGTCATTGAACATGAGAAGATAAATGAATTTCATCAGTTGATAAACAACAAACAAAATCACTATGCTGAGAAGCGCACTTGCTCCGCAAATATATATGTATTTCATTCTAACGGTGTTAAATCTCGAACTCATATTCGGCATCCTCCTCAAGCTGCTAACCAAGTCATAGAGGTAGCATACCGAATAGTTCTTAAGGAAGCTTTGTGAAATTCTTATTAAATTCTTAACTTCACACCGATAGAATTTAAAAAGTTCTATTCTTTTATTTCATCATGCTCTGGGGGGGCTATCATCGGAAAGCGGGTAACAAAGTCTGTTCTGCCATGCTCGCTATATGCAGCAATCTTCCCTTGATGCAGTTCAATCATTGATTTGGCGATGGCTAAACCCAACCCTGTTCCACCAGTATCACGGGAACGTGATTTATCAACTCGATAGAACCGTTCGAACAAATGCGGTAAATCCTGAGCCAGGATCGGATCGCCATAATTACTGATACGGACTACAGCTTCTCCATTCTCAAGCTTCAACCCAATTTCCATTATTTTGCCCTGTGCACCATAACGAATGGCATTGCTGAATAGATTTTCGTAGGCTCGAACTAATTCTCCAGGAGCTGCTTCAATCCATATGGGCTCCTCGGCTCCAACGATTTGATAAGTCATACCTGCTTCTTCAAGCATTGGGGTAAATTCTTCAGCCAGCTGCATCAAGAACGGGCTCAGATTCAGTGGGGTCAGACATAGCGGCAGACCGCCCCCGCTCACTCGTGTATACTCAAATAAATCATCAATAAGCTTGCGCAAGGTCAGCGATTTCTCATAAGCGATGCTGACATAATAACGCATTTCCAGTTCATCTTGATACCGATCCTTCTCCACATATTCCAGAAATCCGAGAATGGACGTTAATGGTGTTCTCAGATCATGCGAAATGCCTGTAATCAAATCATTCTTGGCAGCAACTGCACTTCTTTCCTCCTGAAGGGAGCGCTGTAATTGCTCTGCCATCTGGTTGATACTCGCTGCAACTACTCCGAACTCATCCGAAGTCCTCACCTCAATTCGATGTGACAGCTCTCCTTTGGCTACTTCCTGAATTCCCGCTGTGATCTCGTCCAATACAACCATTACTTTACGAGTAGACAGGAAAAAAAAGAGCACAAAACAAATGATACCTACAGCAATCATTAGAGGAACAGAACCGATATGATTCACGAGCCACCTAACCATCTGTCCAGGAATCGTATAATTCGGATAACGCTGGGTAGCCAGAATCGTCTCGCACAGTTTGGCCACCCCATACAACATCACTGCTGTTAATATGCCGCTCAAAAGGAATGCGTAGATAAATTTCCATCGCACGGTATTAATCAGTTTCGAATTCATTATAGAGACTCCCTGCTTCTAACATTCAACTTACATCGGTTTGATCATCTTATACCCGACACCCCATACGGTCTGGATGAATTTCGGACGTTTGCTGTCCTGTTCAATTTTCTCACGAAGTTTACGAATATGTACCATGACCGTGTTGTTGGATTCCATAAAATCTTCTTTCCATACTTGCCGATAAATCTGTTCCATACTAAGTACCGATCCTTGATGACGCGCCAGCAGCTCCAGCACAGCGAACTCACGCGGGGTCAGATGAACAGGTCTGTCGTCCACCCACACTTCATGTGTATCGGTGTTGATAACCAGATCATCAATCACCCATTCGTGCTCCCTGCTCTCTCTACCTTCGTTAAATGTATGGTACCTTCGAAGCTGAGATTTGGCTCGCGCTACCAGTTCAAGCGGATTAAACGGCTTGGTTACATAATCATCAGCACCAATGCTTAGTCCGGTTATTTTATCGATGTCGGTACTTTTCGCAGATAGCATAATAATTGGCATTCTCTGCTGTTCCCGAATTTTCATACAAACTTCAATTCCATCCATATTAGGCATCATTACATCGAGGATAATCAGATCGATCACTTCCGTCTGAAGTAGCTCAAGAGCCTGTGCTCCATCACTCGCTGTAAGGATCCGGTATCCTTCATTCCCGAAATAAATCTCCATTAGTTTAATAATCTCCTGCTCATCATCGACAAGCAGTATAGATGCTGGTTGTGCCACTTTTGTAATGCCCTCTACTTTCTGCTTTTGGAGTTTTGAATGAGAATAATCCAAACTCCTGTTATTTTATTTGTTCAACGTATACCAACTTGGAATTACACTACGAAAATCATCGTGATCTTCACGCACACGTTCAATCTTCATCATCATCTGATCTGTCTCCTCCGGCTTCACGTTCTGAATCCACACGACAGAGGATACCAGTGCCATAGCCATGTATAGCGAATACAAGTTCCAGAATTCCTCATCGGGATCATGTCCCTCAAAGTAACCCTGCACCTGCCCAATCGAGTACGGAATACTGACTTCTGTCGCGAATAAGCCCAGTTTTAAAAATTCATGCACGGGGTCCCCTTGGTCTGCCCGGTTAAAATCGATTACTCCAGCTAACTCTCCATTGTTCACGACCAGATTAGCCGGATGAAAATCATCATGTTGAAAACCATCAGGACGTCCTTTCATCCACTCCAGATGATCATCAATAAAATGTAAAATGTGCTGATCGTTACCCATTACAATTGGACAAGCTTGATATCGTTCGACATAACGCTGATGCTTCATACTTTTGCGTGTGTACCAAGATTCTTCTTGCTTCTCGATGGGTAACTGATGAATGCGCCGCAGCTCAGCCCCCGCTCTCATGCCGATAGAGTACTGTTGCTGTGCACTCATTAGAGGCAATGCCTCTGCGGCATCTTCACCTTCCAGATAGCTGACAATCATGTACCCGTTGTTATCATCCAGCCTGCCAATGCCAAGTGGCGTAGAGCAAAGAACCCCCATTTTCTTCAAAGATTCCAGAATATGAATTTCTTTTTGCTTGCCTTCCATATCACGGTATGGAAAAATTCGCAGCAATACATTCCCTTCACCTGGAACCTCCATTTTGAATTTGTGATCCAGGGAATATCCTTTGGATATACGTTCAATCTGTACAGCCTCTCGAAGTTGAGGAATCGCTTTCACAAGCTCAAGTATCCCACGATCAGTTGAAGATAGGTTCCGATTATTCATGAAGTCTACCAACTGTATCCCTCCTTAGTTAGGTCATGTGCCAGAAGTCAGCTCATGCCAAAAAATAGCTGCATATTCCCTCCTCATAATCCTTAATATCCCGTTTCATTCACCTTATCCCTATACCTGATATGTATTGATAATATGTATTGCATTCATGTAAACATCGGTATCTTGGGCTCTCTTCCCGTCAAGGTTAACATCGTATAGAGTTGACCCCTGTGATGATACATATGTCCCATCATTTCGAGTAGCCATTCCAAACGGCTATAGGAAGCACCCCAATAGGATGTTGTTACATGAAGCAATTCTTCTGTTGTAAACTGCATGTACTGACGATATAGAAAGTCCCGGTTCGTGATAAGTGCATGCTTAATCTGGTCAACAGAGTACAGGGCGTTCTTTTCATAAAATTGAGCCATCTCTTCCTCCGACGCCCCTTCGGATATGTACAGATCTGCACGACAGATCAATGCCAGGTGAGAGAGTAGATCTCCGACAGAACGTTTTCCCTCGATGGGAACCAGACGCAAGTCCTCTTCATTCAATTGATCACAAATTTCAACTAAAGAAGCAACCGCCGTATCAATATGTTTGAATACAGATTGAATCATCATCATCACTTCCTTTTCATTCCATTATACGGAACATACGATCTTGTTTCAATTCATTATCCACCTTTACTATATACACGTCCTTCCATGTTTAATTAACATATGCGCACAAAAAAAGTCCCTCCTCCCTCTTATAGACGGGAAGCAGGACATTTTGTTACATCTGCCAAACACTTTTTTACCTAATTTATGGAATGAATCTAGGATTAGATGCAAGTGAAGCTTGAATTAATTCGAATAGATGGAACAGCATGTATGATCAAACTGTTCAGCCTCAAGGTCCGCGCCTCGAATGAAAAACTGTAGTTCGCCCCTATTTAGCCACTGAAAACCGATGGCATCATGGGTATCAATTTTGAGCAACAGAAGCGTATCGGACAACTCTTCCCATACGAGCTCTTCATCTCCGCCGTAATGAGCAGTCAACTTCTTCATACATTCGTGCTCGCTGCCATTGTATTCCTCACCCAGCTCAATATAGCTCAAAGCTTGGTGTTCAGCATCGGGTTGTTGCCTTTCCGGGTAACCAAACATGCCGCCCCAATTAAGGGGACTAGGATGGTTCCAATCGGATTCGAATTCCAGATAACGGTCAAATAAATTTCCTTCTATAGAACCTCCATCTTCAGCTACTGTCGTTGAAGCATCATACATTTCATTCAACGCCGCAACGTCTATGTACGCATAAGTAGGAACTTCAAGGTTAGGCAATATTGTAACAGCATGAGCTACTGTTGGCTCACCTCCGAGTGCAGTAACCCCGTCTGGTTCACGTTTTACAAGGTTAAGTGTCGAAGGCTCATAGATCACGCGATGTTCAATCGGATAAGCTGCGTTCACCCTGCCAATGAAAAAGTACAACATGCCACGCTCCGGCAACGTTCCGCGCCCATCATTTGGCGTGTATGGAGACAGGTCCACCATATTTAGCTGGGCCAAAAAAGTCATTGGCACGCCATCCTCTGTCAACGGCCAATCCAAACCTTCCGGTAGATCTGGATCACCGCCGACACGCGAATTCCCTGTTCTACGATATTCATCCGTCGTGGATATATCCAGGCGAATGCCCCAGCGCCCAGCATCCAGCACCAGATCGGCAACCGCACCGAGACCGTATTCTTCTTCCAGGGTTTTACGTGCTTTTCTAGTCAAACGTTCACATTGTTCCGGCTTAATCATATAGATCCTCCCTTTTGACTTCACACCTATGCTGAGACTTATTCACGTTCACACCTGTATATTCTTCTGCCTTGTCTTTTTTCCCTGCTTTCTGGTGTAAAAAGTGGCCATCCAAAAGCTTGAACTTTAAAATAAATCAAAAACCCCCGCATCCCCACTTCTTCGTGGATACGGAGGCCCTTCCGATTTAAGGCGTAATTACCTTACGATTTTATTGACGACTTGATTTATAATTTTATTAACAGTTTAATATCGGTTTTCCTTACAGCTTCGCTTCAATTTTTTTACCCAGAATTACCAGGTCCCGGTTCACTCCATCCAGCACAGCCACTTCGGGATAAAACCCCCACTGTTCAAAACCATATTTGCGTAACAAACCTAGACTTGGCTCATTATGACCAAACACAAATCCTAATACGGTTGTTATACCTAGGGCAGGACACGCCTCAAACACCGTTTCCAGCAAACGGCCACCAGCCCCGATCCCCCGGCATTTCTGATCTACATATATGCTAACTTCAACCGTCCCATTGTATGCCGGTCGTCCATAAAATGAACTCAAACTGGCCCATGCCACGACCTGTTCATCTAGCTTCATCACCCATAATGGACGACGATCTGGAGTATGCTCGTTGAACCATGACAAACGCTGTTCTACCGTTACCGGTTCCAGGTCTGCTGTTACCATGCGGCTATCAATGGTGGAATTATAAATCTCCACAATTCTCGGCAAGTCCTCCAGACTCGCGTATTCAATCCGTACCTTTTGCAGCTGCATCCCGATTCCTCCATTAATCCAGTTCAAATCTAAGTATAGAGGCTATTATAACGGAGAATGGAAGTCTGCGTCATTCGAATACATGCGTGAAACCAAAATCAGGTACAAGTTGAATTACTGCGGGAGTCCCTGAACGGTATTTCCTTTCGTCAAATCCTGGCTCTGATCCGCCCAACGAATATTGATTGAACGGGATGTGAACAGATCCGGTCCATCCGATACCTGAAAGTGCAGGTGTGCCTCACTGGAGTTACCCGAATTACCCAAGTCACCGATCAAATCGCCCTGTTTGACTCGATCTCCTTTTTTCACAGCAACACTGCCCTTTTTGATATGTGCCGTAAAACTGTATTCACCCTGTCCATGGTCAATGACTACGTAATTCCCCGCGGGTTCCTGCGGATTCAAGACACCCGGCACATTATCTTCAATATTATTTTTAATGTCAACCACGGTTCCGTCCGCAGCCGCATACAGCGGGTCTCCAAAAGCATAATAGCTGGCATTTACTTTCGGATCACCCTTATAGCTTGCACCGTCTTGAGTCCGAACAATATCCAAGGCATAACGCTGCGTCTCATGTTCGTAATGATAGTTGAGAAGGACATTGTTGCCGCCCCAGAAGACGAACATATCCCCTTTCATCGGAAACTGAAATTCCGTTTTGGTCAGCTTGCTGTCGGTATCGGGATGAGGTTTCATTGGAATAATGGTCAGACCACTTATCTGGTGATTTTCTGTAAAATAGGCGCGAATGCCCTGGGTTCCCGTCTCATCCATCCACCCGTATTCCTTCAAACCGTTGAGCTCGGCATAAACGACCTGCTTCCAAGACTGCTCTGGATTCATATAGCTTTCGATAGCCGTCTTGAAATCGGCCAAGGACACGGCCTGCTTCATCTCGGGAGTAAACTGATCATAGATGGCTTCCTTAGAACCATTCATCAACGTATCGATCAAACGATCTGGGGAGATGGCTTCATGATTAGCCAAACCTCCGACTTGTTCTTCGCTGGACTTGTCATTATCTTTATATTGTTCAACTCCCTCCTTAGCAGAAGACTGCTCAGCTTCATCTGATGTAATTTTGTTACTTGTGCAAGCCGATAATATAACAACCGCCCCCCATGTTAACAAAAGTAACCTCCATCTCTGATTCAACTCCAACACCCCTTTTCTTAGAAATAAGTTCCTTGACTTCACTCTACGAAATAAATCTTACGCTACGTGTAACGCCATCTTACTTCGAGATAAACTCTCAATAACCAATTTCCCATTCAGAATTAAGGTTCTGTTAAGACGGTTTACACAGCCCAAGGCACGCTTGAAATGATATGATGGGAACTATACTGCAATGCAAGATGCTAGTTAGGAGGTCAATGTAACACGATGGATCATGTCTCATTGCTGCTTGTAGATGATGAACAGGCCATTCTACATATGCTCAAAACCGTTCTACTCAAAGAGCAGTTTCACCATATCGATACAGTGACAACAGGTGAGGCTGCACTTGAAGCATGCCGAAATAAAACCTATCACTGCATCATTCTGGACATCATGCTTCCGGGTAAAAGTGGATTGGAAATTTGTCCTTTTTTAAGACAGGTCACAGATGCACCTATTCTGTTTTTGACCGCCAAAACGACAGACTATGACAAGCTGACTGGCTTTGCAGTTGGTGGAGATGACTATGTAGTTAAGCCCTTTAACCCACTTGAAGTGGTCGCACGGATTAAGTCATTACTGAATCGCTACCTGCCTTCCCGAACGGGATTGTCTCAACCGGAAGTTTCGGAGCACGTAAAAACGTCATTATCAGGTGTGCCAAAAGGGGCCATATATGATTACGGACGTTTTCAGGTGCACGAGTTGGCCGGAGAGTTGCGCGTTGAAGGGAAAGTGGTAACTTGTCCGGCACTGGTGTTCCAGCTGCTGCTCTTCTTCTGCAAACATCCCAACCGAATTTTCACTAAATCGGAACTGTATGAACGCGTGTGGGGTTCGGAAGCCATTAGTGATGATAATACCGTCATGGTGCATATCCATCGCATTCGGGAACGGATAGAAGCTAATCCCTCCCATCCGGCATTCCTCATCAATGTGCGTGGTCTGGGCTACAAACTGGTTCAGCCGGGCAGTGTGTCATCGATATGAACATACGCCGCAAATTAATGACTCGATTCATCGGCATGCTCACAGTCACGGTCATTCTGATTATTTTGCTAGGAACTATGGTCACGATCTGGGTTTTGCAAAAAGTCAATGAAGTGAATATCGTGGATGATTTCGCAAACAGCGGATTGGATCAACTCATCAGCACTGCCGAGATTATGCCAGACAACACTATACGATACGATCCCGATCTACTTAGACAGGTAGATAAAAACCACGGTTGGCTTCAGGTACTCGATGAAAAAGGTTATGTCATTGACGGTTATCACGTCCCCCCTGACGTACCAGATCACTATAAGCCTGGGGAATTAATTGCATACTGGGAAGCCGAGACGCCTTTTCCATACCAGCTGTACATGATGATTCGGGAAAAGGATGGACAGATGTTCACCTTGTTATATGGAGAACGGAATGCTGCCAGGTCACTGCTGGATCAGATCCGTCCAGACCTCTCGTATACACGCGGCCAACTTCTAGTGAACCCTGCTGAACAAGAAACACTCCGCAACGCAGGTGCCTATATTCAAATACTGGACGCCTACGGGAGGGAAACAGCCTCCTACAACAAACCAGCTATGGGTGTTCCCGAAGAATACAGCATTCAGAATCTCGTACTCCAGATGCGATATCCCAATCGTACGGGGGTAGCTGTCGCCACATGGTACGACGACCAGAATGAAACGACTTGGATGCTGAGTGTGCCCGTAGATTATTCCGCAGGTGATCTGGAGAACCCCTACGCTTTCATTCTGGAACCGGCATTGATTGTTCTGATCTTATCCATCATCATCCTGCTCGTTCTGCTGGCTCTATGGTATGCCAATCGATTCGGCTCGCCCATGCTGCATATGCTTCAATGGCTGCAGCGTCTAGAGCAAGGGCATTATGAAGAACCTACAGGAGCTTCGGGCCTGCCCAGAAGCCAACATCGTAATGGGAAATGGAAACGAAAATTCCGGGTATATGCCGAAGTGCTTCATTCTATGCAAGCTTTGTCTCTTACGCTCAAGCAAGATGAGGAGCAGCGCAAACAGACCGATTCCTTGCGAGAGGAATGGATTGCAGGTATTACACATGATCTGAAGACACCCCTTTCTTCCATTCAGGGATATGCTCATATGCTCGAGACGGACAAATATAGCTGGACGACAGATGAAGTGAAGGAGTTTGCAAGGATTATGGTAGACAAGTCGATGTACATGGATCGACTTGTGACCGATCTCGCCATGACTTATCGGTTGCGGAGCGGAGGGTATCAGCCCGAAGTGGAGCGAACTGACGTAAATGCGTTACTTCGTGACCTCTTGCAGCGGACGGAGCACAATCCCGCCTATGGAGAAGGGCGTCTACTTTTTCAATCCGCTGACGGGCCCATATACGGTCTGGTGCACGTACCTTCTTTTGAACGAATCGTAGATAATCTCACTGCGAATGCCTTGCTCCACAACCCGCCCGAAGCCAAACTTGTTGTACGTGTGCAAGCTGGTGAAGGGGACGGAAATTTCACAATCGAGTTCACCGATAATGGAACAGGCATGAATTCGGAGACGGTCTGGAAGCTGTTCGAACGATATTATCGGGGGACGGATACGGGCACGTCGGACACTGGATCTGGACTAGGAATGGCCGTGACCAAAGGCTTGATCGAAGCGATGAACGGCCGGATCGAGGTACATTCCACGCCGGGTGAAGGAACCGTGATTCGATTGATCTGGGATGAGCGTACCGAAAAAAAACAATAAATGTTTTTTGAACATTGCGCTTGACCTTTCCATTTTCAGTCTTTATAATCGACACTCAAGTAACACCTGTTCCACATGAACGATTAAAATATTGAATGTACTGGATCAACGTCCTTGAACTTTTATACAGTTCATATCGCTGCATCCATTCATATTTGGCGATGACCAGAGACATGATTTCGTTTGCGTGCTGCCCAGAGAGAGAGGGGATTGGTGAAACCTTCTTCAGCGAACGGACCGAAGTTACCCCTCTGCAGCCGTGGTCTCGAACCTCTTTGAACCAACTGTCCTCACAGGATATTTGCATCAAGGATCAGTAGAGCTCACCGCCTGATCCCCGATAACGGATTCCAATGAGGGTTATGATGTTTTCTGTTTGCGGCGGTTGGTCGAAGCGGAAGTACCATAACCAAATTAGGGTGGAACCACGAGCTAAGCGCACTCGTCCCTTCTCCGGGACGGGTGTTTTTTGCGCTTCCATTACAAACATTGGAGAGTGGTACACATGCCAGAATTAATGATTCAAATTAAACTACAAGGTGGGGCGTCACGTTCTTTTAGAGCAGGCCTGACTGTGGGTGAGGTTGCCTCTTCGATCAGCACTAGCCTTGGAAAACAAGCCATCGGCGGCATCGTAAACGGCCGAAATGTCGATCTGAACGAGAAGCTGGAGCAAGACTGCGAATTAATCATCGTTACACTGGACAGTGAGGAAGGCTTGTATCGATACCGTCATAGTACAGCTCATGTACTGGCTCAGGCGCTGAAACGTTTGTACGGTGCAGACCAAGTGAAGCTAGGTATCGGCCCTGTCATTGAAGATGGATTTTACTATGATGTCGATCTGGAACATTCCCTTTCTATCAGTGATCTGGCTGCCATTGAGCGGGAAATGCACAAGATCATTCAGGAAAATCTTCCAATCTGTCGTACAGTCGTTAGCCGCGAGCAGGCCATTCATCGATTCGAGGAAATCCAGGACCCTTACAAGCTGGAGCTTATCCGCGATCTGCCTGAAGACGCTGAGCTCTCGATCTATGAACAAGGTGAATTTTTCGACTTGTGCCGTGGCCCTCATCTTCCCTCTACTGGCCGCATCAAAGCGTTTAAGCTGCTACAGGTTGCAGGTGCCTACTGGCGAGGACATTCGGACAACAAAATGATGCAGCGTATCTACGGAACTGCCTTTCCGAATAAAGCCCAACTGGATGAGCATCTTCACATGCTGGAAGAAGCGAAGAAACGGGATCACCGTAAACTTGGCAAGGAACTGGAGCTGTTCATGTTCTCCGAAGAGGCCCCGGGTATGCCCTTCTATTTACCGAAAGGTATGACTATTCGTACAGAGCTGGAGCAATTCTCTCGGGATCTACAGTTGCAAGAAGGCTATCAGGAAGTTCGTACTCCGCTAATGATGAACAACCGCCTGTGGGAACAGTCCGGGCATTGGGAGCATTATAAGGACAATATGTATTTTGCAGACGTGGATGATGCCACTTTCGCATTGAAACCGATGAATTGTCCTGGACATATGCTTATTTTCAAAAACACACTGCATTCCTATCGCGAATTGCCCATTCGCATGATGGAATTCGGTCAGGTCCACCGTCATGAATTTTCAGGTGCCCTGAATGGCATGATGCGTGTAAGAACATTCTGCCAGGATGATGCCCATCTCTATGTCATGCCGGAACAGATCGAAGACGAGATCAATCAAGCGATTTCGCTGATTGGACGGATGTACGACATCTTTGGTTTTGACTATACAATTGAACTATCCACACGCCCAGAGGATTCCATGGGCTCGGAGGAATTATGGGAACAAGCGGAACAGGCGCTGCGCAATGTGCTGGATGCCCGCGGGGTGAAATACCGCATTAACGAGGGAGACGGTGCCTTCTACGGACCCAAGATTGACTTCCATATCCTCGATGCGCTGAAGCGCAGCTGGCAATGCGGAACGATTCAACTTGATTTTCAAATGCCAGAAAAATTCGACCTCACATATATCGGCGAAGATAGCCTCAAACACCGTCCTGTCGTGATTCACCGGGCCATCTATGGTTCAATTGATCGCTTTATTGGCATTCTGACAGAACACTATGCAGGTGCATTCCCGCTCTGGCTTGCCCCTGTACAAGTGAAGCTGATTCCTGTGTCAGATCACTATGCAGATTATGCACTTGAGGTGCAGAGCCAGCTTCGAGCGGCGGGTATACGTGTGGAGACAGACTTACGCAGCGAGAAACTCGGGTACAAAATTCGAGAGGCCCAGATGCAAAAGGTGCCCTACTCGCTCGTGCTTGGCGAACAAGAAAAACATGCCTCGTCCGTCTCTGTCCGAGCTTACGGCCAGGTGGATCAAGGCATGCAGCGCATTGATGAGTTTATCCGGGACATTCAGGAAGCCGTGAAGAACAAAGTTTAAACATGATGTTGCTGCAGCTAATTAGCGGATACTTCTGCAACTAATTTGCGGGGTGGAGTGAGGTAAGCATGTGAGACTTTGAAGACCAAGAGAATCTCAACAAGTTATATCCTTTCGTTCTCTCCCAGTCCAACCTGCTCTTCACTCCACGTCCATAACCGCTGGGCTGCCTCATCATCCAACGCATGGTCTTTGAGAGGCTGCTCCTTCTGCTGATAGAAATAACGCTCGGTCACGCCTTTAACGTCTGGACTTGTTGCCAGATATAGGGCTGTCCTGGCCCCTTCCTCGGGACTCTGAAAAAAGGGGAGCTTGCTTACCAGCGCCATAATGCGAGTACCGAAGCCAGTGCTCCGATCCACTCCGATACTGGTTCCTACCGCACCTGGATGCAGGCAGTTAACTGTAACGGAAGTTCCCTCTAGTCTTCGAGCAAGAGAACGGGTGAACAGCACGTTCGCCAGCTTCGACTGGGCGTAACTTTTGAATGGATTATATCCTTTGTGTAGATGCGGGTCATCAAAATGAATACGCCCGACCTTATATGCACCTGAAGATACATTCACAATGCGCGCCTGATTGGAGGCCTTTAACGGTTCAACCAGTAGCAAGGTCAGTAGAAAATGTCCAAGATGGTTAATGCCGATACACTGCTCGAAGCCGTCCGATGTTTCCTTGCGTTTCATCATTACCACCCCAGCATTGTTAACCAGCACGTCCAACTGGTCATAATGCTCGCGGAAACGATGGGCAAACTTACGTATGCTGTCCAGTGAACCCAAATCACACAACATAAGTTCAATCTTAGAGGAGCCCGACTGGTTCAGCGCTTGCTGAAGCGCCTCCTGTCCTCTCTTTTCACTGCGGCAGGCCATAATGACGTGATAACCTTGCCGTGCAAGTTCAATCGTGGTAGCCAAACCCATACCGGAGTTGGCCCCCGTTACAATAGCTGTTTGAATGGACATGAACGCCTTCCCTTCTGAACCTGAATAAATGATAAACAACGGGTGGTTAATAATCCTTCAATTCAAAAGCTGTCCTATGTCGATATTCTGACTGGGGCAGCTTTTTTTGGGGATTGCAAAGAGTACTACTCTATCGGAGTAAGTATAATTAATTTGTCATCTCCGTCACGCGGCGAGCCTCGACCATCGCGATTGTTGGTTAACACGTACAGCTTACCTTCTTCGCCGGCGCTGACATTGCGTATACGTCCCCACTCATCTTGGAAAAAAGGGACAACCTGCTCGACCTTCGTACCGTCTGCTGACAATACAACCCGAAGGAGCTGCTCTCCTCTCAGATTCGCAGCCACCAATGAACCCGCCCACGGGCCCTCTGTAATGAAGGCTACACCCGAAGGTGCCCAGGTGTCCTTACCGCTATGGGCCAGCGGAGCTTGATAGGTTCCATTCGCATCATCGTCGCCCTCTACTTCGGGCCAACCATAATTTTCTCCGGCTACAATCCGGTTAATCTCATCATGGTTGCGCTGACCGTGTTCGGTCGCATAGAGATATCCGTTATCCGGGTTCCATGCCAGCCCTTGAGCGTTACGATGTCCCATGCTAAATACCGGGGAATTCGGCCAAGGGTTATCTGACGGGATCGATCCATCGAGACCGATACGCAGTATTTTCCCACCAAGGCTATCCTGGTTCTGTGCCAGTTCCGGTTCATAACGCTCTCCTGTCGTAATATACAGTAACTGATCCGGTCCGATTTTGATGCGCCCACCGTTATGGTTAACTCCGCCCGGAATGTCTGTCAGCAATTCTTTGTCTATGACCGCTTTTCCATCTGTCACCTTCAACCGCAACACGCGATTCGCAATATCCTGCCCATCCTTATACGAGTGGTACACATACAGATATCCGTTGCTCTCGAAGTCTGGATCGGCCTCCAGTCCGAGCAGTCCGCCCTCACCTTCTTCGTTAAATGGGGCTTCCAATTCAATCAACGGCTCCTTCTCCAGCTTCCCATCCTTAATCACTCGAATGACACCCGGGCGCTCCGTAACAAACATCCGTCCATCTCCAACCGTTACAATCTCCCAAGGTGCATCCAGTCCTTCGACCAGCACAGAAGCTTGATACGGAACAACCGCGCTCCCTTGCTCATCACGTTGTCCAGTTCCTGTTTCCGTATGTCCTCCGTTGGCCGTCTGTCTTTGACCAGCTCCTTCGCCTTGAGACAACTGTTGTGAACCTGAGTTCAGAGTACCCGGAGCACAAGATGCGGTTAACAGAGCCATACTAAGCAACGAGGCATATAGCGGTACAGTTAATCGATTGTTCATGACCGTCTGAGATCCCCTTCCGTTTAAATTTTATCCTAAGCATAAAAAGTGATCCTCTTCTCTCCCACACGTTATATATCTCTGAAGGTCAGTAACTGTTTTATCTGTGAGCATTGTTCTATACTGTCCATTTCAATCTATGCTTTCTTTAGTCCAGCCACTGACTCGTTTGTAGAGCGGTTTCGCCCTGTATTACCCTTGCAACTCTTCACCTAAACGGTAAAAATATGCATTTCTCGCTCACCGATCCCCCGCCATTTCAGAATTCCTCCAACATCTTCTATAATAGAAGAAGCAGACGTTATTCTGGATAAAGTACATATGAAAGGTGGACGTTTACACTTATGAACCAAAACCCTTTAACAAGGCTGGAAGCTGACCTCTCCCGGCAAGGCCTGGACGCCATGCTAATTACAGATCCAAAACATATTTATTATCTCACGGGGTATGCAAGCAATCCACATGAACGTTTTATGGGCTTGATGCTGGCACGAGGCGAAGAGCCTTTATTAATCGTACCTGCACTGGATGCGGATGCTGCAGCAGCGGCTTCTTCTGTATCCAACATTGCTACACATCCGGACACGGATAATCCCTATGCGCTGTTTGACCGATATAAGGGACGTCTGGGCCGGGTAGGCTTGGAAAAAGAATACGTCACCGTCTCGCGTTATGAACAGCTCAGCGCTGCACTCGGCGGTGCACATTTTGAAGATGTGGGTTCGCTGCTGCGCTCGCTGCGTGTGAATAAAACACCGGATGAAGTCGCCCGCATTCGCCATGCGATTTATCTGATTGAAGAGACGCTGCGTCAAGGTCTCACACATGTACGTGCAGGGGTTACCGAGATTGAGCTGGTCGCCGAGATGGAATATCAGATGAAGAAACTGGGAGCAGACGGCCCTTCTTTTGATACAATGGTGCTGACGGGCCCTAAAACGGGCCTGCCGCATGGTACGCCTGGTGATCGTAAATTGCAACACGGGGATCTGCTGATGTTTGATATGGGCGTATATGCCGGAGGATATGCATCGGACATTACACGTACATTTGCATTTGGAGAGATTTCGCCGGAACTACGAACCATCTATAACACCGTGCTTGCCGCCAATGAAGCCGCTATTCAAGTGGTTAAACCAGGCATTACCTGTGCATCGGTTGACCAAGCCGCGCGGCAGGTTACGATCGATGCCGGATACGGCGAGCGTTTTATGCACCGTGTCGGACATGGACTCGGTATAGATGTGCACGAGTATCCTTCCTTGCATGGAGAGAATCAGGATCTGCTGCAGGCTGGAACCGTATTTACCATCGAACCAGGCATCTATACCGCAGCAGGCGGCGTACGTATTGAGGATGACGTTCTTGTCACGGAGACGGGAGTAGAGGTGCTCACGACGTATTCAAAAGAACTGCAAATCCTGACAGACTAATTAGCAAAGGCCGCCGCATACATGCTAACATCAACAAAAGTCCCGCTACCCATGTTCTCATAGGTTGCGGGACTTTTGTTACTTCCCATTAACTCAGCTCATGCGTGATGTCCTGCCAGGATTCCAGCTGTGGCAGCTGTTGCTTTCCCCAATAATCCAGAAACCATTGAAGCACCACATT
This sequence comes from Paenibacillus sp. JJ-100, assembly GCF_948329825.1. Classification (GTDB taxonomy): domain Bacteria; phylum Bacillota; class Bacilli; order Paenibacillales; family Paenibacillaceae; genus Paenibacillus. The sequence goes on along the minus strand of NZ_CAOJCM010000004.1, from coordinate 418,739 downwards.
TGTGTCTGCCGTCATATAGCTGTAATGCCGGAAACCATGTTCCCCTTCCTGCAAACGGATCTCCGCCACCACTTGTCCCGGCTCCTCCAGCGCAGCGGCTTGAAAATACATGCTTCCCTCCACCAGCTCCGAGGGTTCAAGCACCACGTATTCCTGCAATTCCAGATTGGTAATCAAATCCACCAAAAGCGAGGCATTAATACTCTCATTCTCGTAGGTTGTGCCGTTGCTCTCCAGTGTATAACGCAGTGTGGAATACATGCCAATCCCCCTTATATAAGGTAATATGCAGTTAATAATACATCACACCAAATAAACAGGAAACATATTCCACATAAAAAACATCCCCCTATGAAGTCCGATATGCAACCGGCTGCGCAGGGGGATGAATTGAAGTTGGCCCGAGTTTAGTTGAAAACAGAGCAACTTATGTCTCGTCCTTAAACTTGAAGCTACGAGCAGCATACAGGAACGGCGTACCAACTGCAGTCAGGACAAATTTGATCAGATACGTCGTCAGGAAAATTTCCAGCCATACATCCCATGGATAGATGAATGCAAACGCGACCGTGCAGAATACGAAAGAATCCACAAAAGAACTGATGATTGAGCTGCCATTTGTCCGAATCCACAGCTGATGATGTCCTGGTGCAATTTTACGCAGCCAACTGAACAGACGCACGTCCAGAAACTGACTGATAAAATACGCAGACAGACTGCCAAGCGCAAGACGTGGCAATAAACCAAACAATGTTTCCATGGATTCCTGTGCAAAATCTGTCGGTGCCCGATCAAAGAACAACACCATTTGCATCAGAATTGTTGTCATGATCAGCGTGAAAAATCCAAACCATACGGCCTTCCGCGCCTCACCTGATCCGTACTTCTCGTTAAGCAGGTCACTGGTCAGATACATACTCACATACATCGTGTTACCTAGCGTCAGCACAATACCCATAATATCTATCGTTTTGGTCACCTGAATGTTGGCGATAACCGTAGCTACTCCAATCCAGGCATACAGACCTTTTTTACCAAACAAGCGGTAACACAAGAGGAAAAATCCATACGTCACGAGAACGAAGAGCGCTCCCCAACCTAAATTAAACATGAATACATACACTGCCTTCCTAGTTTTGATTACGCGGGATGGTTACGAACCGCGGCTTGGCGCAGGGCCAAAACATGAATACTCTATCATATCTTCTCCCCCCTTGTCTAATGGAAAAAAAGACTCTCGCTCTCGTGCCTGACCGCACGCACCGGCGTAATTACATACGCAAAAGCCGCTCTTCGAAAATTTCCGAAGAGCGGCTCTGCGCCATCTTTGTTGCAGAACGCTCACTTTGCCGAGCATCTGCTCATTCCATGCAAGAGCTGTGGCGCAAGGCCAAGCCCCAGCTTATACGTGAGCCGCAGAATCCAACTGGCGGCTCTGATCATTGAACGTATCCTGATCATTTTCTTTCAAAATCTTACTCGTAACCAGTCCAGATGTCATGGACCCGTTCACGTTGAGCGCTGTACGACCCATGTCGATCAGCGGTTCAACGGAGATCAGCAGACCAGCCAAGGCTACCGGCAAGTTCATCGTGGATAGTACGATCAGGGAAGCGAAGGTTGCTCCGCCGCCGACGCCAGCCACTCCGAACGAACTGATCATAACAACAAGGATCAACGTTACGATAAAGTCCCAGCTCAGCGGGTCAATACCAACCGTCGGAGCAATCATCACCGCCAGCATGGCCGGATAGATTCCAGCGCAGCCGTTTTGCCCAATCGTAGCCCCCAAGCTGGCAGACAAGTTGGCGATCCCGTCGGATACGCCCAGTTTCTTCGTCTGAGTCTCCACGTTAAGTGGAATGGAAGCTGCACTTGAACGGGATGTAAAGGCGAATACGAGAGTAGGCAGGGCTTTTTTCAGATACGTAATCGGGTTGAACCCTGACAGGGCGATAATAATCAAATGGATTACAAACATAACTGCCAGTGCCACATAAGATGCAATGACAAACTTAATGAGCTTCAAAATCTCTTCCGGATTCGTTGTCGACGTTACTTTCGTAATCAGTGCTAGAATTCCGTAAGGCGTAAGCCTTAGCACCAAGGTTACAATCCGCATTACTACCGCATAAACGGCATTCACCATACCACGGAACGTTTCCGCCTGCTGTGGTTTTTTACGATCCAGTCCCAGTACAGCTACTCCAATAAAGGCTGAGAAAATAACAACAGCAAGGGTAGACGTACGACGTTCACCCGTCATATCCGCGAATGGATTGGAAGGTATGAATTCCAGCACCTGCTGTGGAATCGTCTGATCCTTCACATCTACGAGACGTTCCTCTAGTTTTTGTCCTTGAGCAAGCTCACGATCTCCACCTTCGATCTCGATGGATGTCAGGTTGAAGCCTAAGCTGGTTACAATGCTGACCCCTGCAGCAATAGCTGTGGTGATCAACAAAATAGCAATGATGGAAACACTCATCTTACCGAGATTTTGTTTCCCTTTAAGATTCATAATAGCCGAAATTATAGACACCATGATGAGTGGAATAACGACCATTTGCAGCAAACGAACATATCCTGAGCCAACAAGATTAAACCAATCGACTGATTTTGCAACGACATCGGAACCCGACGTGTAGATGAGTTGCAGAATAACGCCATACACAACCCCCATACCGAGACCCGCAAATACACGTTTCGTAAACGAGATGTGTTTCTTCTGCATCCAGTAGAGTACACCCAGCAGTGCCAGCATGACCACTACATTCACAACAATTAAAAATGTATCCATTACCTAAGTCCTCCTCAGACATGTATCACCGGATTTGAACCGATTTTTCTATTTATTCTTAACCTGCAAATATGACAATGAACAATATACCACATATCAAACTATTCTGGTAGGTATTAATTGATATTATGTAACAAGCATGTCATACATTCATGAATCACGAAAATATTTATGCATTTTCATGAAAATTTTTCTATTCAACCTGAGGTTAATTTTGTAATATAGGTATATCCTCTTATTCCAATGTTATATAGAGATAAAATTAGGTCTTTGTTCATGAGCATAAAGACCAACAGAGATAGAATAAAGGATATTGTTCATGATGATGACATGAAAGGATGATTCTATGTTTCGTATACGAACCGTTGCCGGCAAAATCAGAGGGACTTTGTTCCTTGTGCTGCTGGTTGCCTCCCTGTTGTTCAGTGTCAGTTTTTATGCAGTCTCAATGAATATTATTCAAAGTTACGTTCTGCCTCAGTTTGACAATAATCTGAATACGTCCATTCAGGATATTCACAAAAACACATCTGCATCCAGAATATTGCAGATCCAAAGTGGCGGTTCAGGTGCTGAAGGTGCTGCTTTGACAATAGGGTCTGACTTGGCTGAACAAGTGAAAACACATAATCTGGATGCCGCATATGTCATTGCTCTACAAGATGGTAAAGCGAGTGTCGTTGTCGCCAATACCGATTCAAAAATGAAACCCGGGGACGCCATTGAAATAGAGCCTGCTATGGTGGAAGCAAGCGAAACGAAAAAATCAGTAATTAGTCCGGTGTTTTCTGATTCTTTTGGTGTACATAAAGCAGCATTCATGCCCATTGCCGGAAGCAATATGCTGATGGCCGTGAGCATGGATGCCAAGTTTGTTCAGGATAAAATCGCTCAAATCTCCTGGTTGTGTCTAGGCATTACAGCGCTGGTCTTTGTACTTGGCTGGCTTATCTCTGCGAGCATGATCAAAAGAGTGACGAAACCGATTGTTACACTTGTGGAACATAGTAAAAAAATCTCTCAAGGTGATCTGACAGCCGAGCTTCATATGAAAGGCTCGGATGAGATCGCCCAACTGGCTGACAGCTTCCAGACTATGACACACAATCTTAAAGATATGATTGGTCGGGCCTTGTCAACCTCCAATGAAGTGGTTGTTGGCTCTAACGATTTGCTAAATCGTGTAGAGTCCATGTCCGGCATGGTTCAGAATTCAAGCCGTGCTGCTGAAGAAGCGGAGAAAGGAAGCTCCAGTATAGCTTCCAGCGCATCCGAGAACGCAAGAGCTATGGAAGAGATCACCCAAGGGATCATGCATATTGCAACTTCTGCCTCAGAAGTCTCGGAACAAATCAGTGAGGCCGCATCAGAAGCGCTTAATGGCAATCAGCTGGCACAAAATGCGGTTCAGCAAATGGAGCTTGTTGGAGAGACCGCTAACGAGTCGCTGCGTTACATCGAAACGATGAATGAGCGCTCTATAGCCATTGGTACCATCGTAAATTCTATATTTGAGATTACGAAACAGATTAACATGCTGTCACTTAACGCCTCTATTGAGGCTGCCCGTGCGGGTGAACACGGACGTGGATTCGCAGTCGTTGCTGGAGAAGTTCGCAAGCTGGCAGAACAATCTAAGACGGCGACAGAGGAAATTGCTGAATATCTCGGTACCATTCGTGAAGATGCCGAACGCTCCGTAAGTGCCATGAGCCGAGTAACCCAAGAGGTTGGCTCAGGAACACAAGTCGTGCAGCAGGCTGGTTCGGCCTTCCAACAATTGAACGAATTGATTCAGAATGTGAATCTCACGATTCAAACGGTCTCTTCATCTACACAACAAGTATCTGCAGGAGCAGAAGAAGTCAGCGCTTCAGTGGAAGAGACGGCACAGATTACGTCCAAGTCCCGTGAGAGCATGCAGCAGATTGCAACGACTGCGGAATTGCAGCTTGATGAGATGGACTCTCATACGAGTACCGTGCGTCATTTACATGAACAAGCAGTCGAACTGCAAACAGCTATGAAGAAGTTTAAAATCAACTAACAATGTATTTTCGTTTCAATGATTATGATCAAGCTGTATGTCTTATCCCATCATCGATGAGCAGTATTCTTTTGATTTCATCCATCAATGCATAATTAAACACCCCCATAACTAGCTGCAATCGTTCAAGAATGAACGTGCTACCGGTTACGGGGGTATTTTTTATCATTTCAACTGTACTTCTTGCAGTGATTATGTACATTCAGCTTATCGCTGCTGTATACCCATAATCTCATATACTCGCTTCATATCCAGTGAAGAACGCAAAGAAGCAGCTACACGATCAAATTCCATCTCTTTGCGCTCCTGAGCACTGTAGGTTGTCTTCAGTGGTGCAAGCCCTTTCGCTTCACGCAGACCATCCAGCCAGACACGGCGAAATTGATCGCTCTCAAACAACCCGTGCAGATAGGTTCCCCATACTTTGCCATCGGGAGTTCCCCAACCCTCCAAGAAGGTCTGCTCACCTGAATGTGCAATTTCGAACAAGGGTGTTACCTGTTCAGGTTCATGACATTCCGTCACACCCATATGAATTTCATATCCGTTCACAGGTACTGGCGAGATGCCGGTAGTCTTTTCCCCATACAAGCGAAGTGGATGCTTGGGCTGCACAAAACCAGAGGCTCTGACGGTCTGTTTGTGCTGAAGAAATGTTGTGGATAAAGGTAGCTTGCCCATACCTGCAGCCTCCTGAGTATGTTTCGCTTCAACAGTAAAAGGATCGATCAAGCGCTGTCCCAACATCTGATATCCACCACATATGCCCACAAGCTGAACATGCTTCCGCTTTACCTCATCCATCATTGCTTGTTCCAATCCAGAATCCCGTACAAATTGCAAATCGCCGATCGTATCCTTGGTACCTGGCAGAATGACGACATCGGGACTACCCAGCTCCTCCGTTGAAGTCACATAACGTACATTCACGTCCGGTTCACGAGACAACGCATCAAAGTCCGTAAAGTTGGAGATGCGCGGATAACGGATAACCGCAATATCCAGTTCGGTATGTTCCTTTTTGCCATGACGCAAGGAATCCAGCACCACCGAATCTTCCGCTTCAATCTGAATATCCCTTATGTATGGCAACACACCTAGGACCGGAATCCCCGTTCTTTCTTCAAGCCAGTCCAGGCCAGGTTGCAATAGAGAGAGATCCCCTCTGAACTTGTTGATAATAAAACCTTTTACACGGGCGACTTCATGGGGCTCCAGTAACTCCAGCGTACCAACAATAGAGGCAAACACTCCGCCACGATCTATGTCTGAGATCAATATCACCGGTGCATCGGCCCACCCGGCCAAATTCATATTAACAATGTCCCGATCTTTCAGATTGATCTCTGCTGGACTCCCCGCCCCCTCCATTAATACAATATCGTAGGTATCTCGCAACCGGTTTAATGCGTCCATTACGGTACGCTTCGCTTCCGGCAGGAAATGCTGCCGATAATCCGACGCACTCATCTGGGCAAAAGGTACACCATGTACCACAATCTGTGAATGCATATCTCGTACGGGCTTGATTAGAATGGGATTCATATCGGTCGTCGCCTCAATGCCGCATGCTTCCGCCTGCGCTCCCTGAGCTCGCCCAATCTCCTTGCCATCTTCCGTGACATAAGAGTTCAGCGCCATATTTTGTGATTTGAACGGGGCAGGTTTGAAGCCATCTTGTTTGAAAATCCGGCACAGCGCCGTTGTAATAACACTTTTACCTACGTCGGATGCTGTTCCTTGCAGCATAAGTACGGCCGCTGTTTTTTTAACCTGAGCTTCCATGCTTGCTCCCCCTGTCTATTATGCGATTAACATTCTCTATGAAATACAAACCCTATCGTAATCACAACTACAGCCAGAACAATCCTTGGAGCAGGATTAGCACCGTCAATAATGCCGCCTCTAGAAGTTCATTGATGGCACCATAGGTGTCTCCAGTAAGACCGCCCAGACGTGAACTGATCTGTGCAGCCACGAACTTCCCGATAAAATAACATGCTACAGGCAACACGATCACTGCTGCTATAGGGTATAGCCACCAGGGTAGTGATCCAAACCCACTGACCATCGCATCGGCAATCCTTGTATCCGGCTTGAACAACCATACCGCAACGAATGTAACGACTCCTGAGACCAGTGTCAGTCTAATCGCTGTGTTGCGTGACCGCTCGACTTCCTTTCGTTCGCCAAGTCCTTTGAATAACACAGCGAGTCCTTCATTCCCGCGTGCATTGGGCCAAGCTGACATAGCGTAAACCATAAACCAGCGGCTCCAGATCATAGGCAGAATCAGTAACGCCCCGTACATCCAGTTGCCACGAGCAATAATGTCCGCAATCAGCGCCGCCTTCATCATGAGCAGTAGCACACAGGCAATGACTCCCATCGCTCCCACGCGGCTGTCCTTCATAATCTCCAGCATTTGTTCACGGCTCCGATAACTGAGCAGGCCATCCGCTGTATCCATCCATCCGTCCAGATGTAATCCTCCAGTAAGCCAGACCCAGATTATCAAGATCAGAACTGCCGCAGGCAGAGCCGGAAGCAGCACACCGCCCAGCGCAGCGGCTAACCAGACGGATAGACCAATTGCAGCGCCGACCAGTGGATAATAGACTACGCTCTCACGCAGCAATGTCGGCACGAAATCAAGCTGCGTTTTCACAGGGAAACGGGACAGAAATTGAAAGGCGGCTGCAGCCGCATGTTTCCGATCCGGAACGGCCGAGCCTGCTGTAGTATCCTTCATAAGCGATACTCCTTACTTTTTAATTCGATCGCAATACCTACTGTCACAAGGAAAACCTCACGGCAGATTGCCGCGATCCGCTGATTAAGCACACCTGCCAGATCACGATACACTCGGCCAAGCTTATATTCTGGTACAATTCCGTCCCCTACTTCATTGGTAACAAGCACGAGTAAGCCCGGATAGGTACGAATCGCTTCGACCAGCGCATCCAGATGACCTTGTAACACGTGGCTCTCGTCATGCTCATGGGCTAACAAAACATTCGTCAGCCAGAGAGTCAGGCAATCCACCAAAATCGTCGGTGCGGACGTGCCGGTATGTCCTTCACCCATCCGTTGAATTAAAGCAGGCAATTCCAGAGGTTCCTCCATCGTATGCCAGAGGTAACCGGAATCCTCACGTTGCTTCTGGTGCATAGCAATACGTTCACGCATCTCATCGTCATATGCCTGAGCTGTTGCTACATACCAAGCCTCCGAGGAACGCTGCATGCAGAGACGTTCGGCAAACGAACTTTTCCCGCTGCGCGCCCCGCCCGTAACCAATACACTCATTCGGCTCCATCCTCCTGAACAGATGGAACCGTTGGACTGGCTGAGTCAGCCACACGCTCTTTCCCGTTCAGATCGGCATCAGCACCAGCTTCCGAAGCCTGATTCGTGCCATCCGACACCCCTGCACTGGCAAAGGTAGCCATCTCATTCAATAGCAGACAAGCCGCATCTAATAGATGTAACCCTAACACTGCGCCCGTTCCCTCACCTACACGCATATCCAGATCGAGCATCGGCTTCAATTCAAGTTCACGCAGCAGCGCAGCATGTCCATTCTCATGCGACGTGTGGGAAGCAATCATATACGATGTACTCATAGGGGCCAACTGTCTTGCGATCAATGCCGCAACGGTAGAGATAAAACCATCTACAATTACCGGACAGCGATGCGCCGCAGCTGCAAGAATAACACCTGTGAGTCCCGCAATCTCCAGTCCACCGACCTTACTCAGCACATCCAGTGCATCTTCAGGATCGGGTGCATTTGTACTCAGGGCCTGACTTATAACAGCCGCCTTGCGCTGTACCCCTGCATCATCCAAGCCGGTTCCTCGACCTACAGCAGCAGCAGGCGCAATCCCGGTGAGCGCACTCATCACCGCAGCACTTGCTGTGGTATTGCCGATTCCCATTTCTCCGGTTACAAACAACTGTGTTCCTTTCGCCACCTCGGACTTCACAACGTCCACGCCGACTAATATCGCTTGGATTGCCTCTTCTCGAGTCATTGCTGCGCCTTGGGCCATGTTGGCAGTCCCTTTACGGATCTTTCGAGAGAGCAGATTAACATGTTCAAGGTCAGCATTCACGCCGATATCGACACAGATTACTTCTGCCCTGGCATGGCGTGCGAGCACATTGACTGCAGCACCTCCGGCCAGAAAATTCATCACCATCTGAGGAGTAACTTCCGCTGGAAAAGCACTGATACCTTCAGCTACAACACCGTGATCAGCGGCCATCACAATGACAGCTCTACGATCAAAACGCGGACGTGCATGACCTGTCATCCCCGCCAGGCGAATAACAAGATTCTCCAATTTACCTAGACTGCCTGGTGGTTTCGTGAGCATATCTACATGAGCTGACGTTTCGGCAGCAATGTCCTCATCAGGAGCTATAATTGTGTTTATTACTTCTTGCAATACCTGTTCATTCTTCATACAACCAGCACTTCCTTTGTCAAAATAAAAGGCTCCCCGCCTCGTCTAATCCATCTCTCTTCGCAACAGCAATTGAGGTACGGAATGATCTGGATGCGATACCATCGTAGGGTTCACACGAAAAATCTCATGAATCTGCTCACCCGTCATCAAACTCTGGGGTGTGCCTTGTCCTGAATCTCTACCATCCCGCAGAGCTAAAATATGATCACAAAACAATGCGGCTAGATTAAGATCATGCAGCACGGCTACAATCGTAATTTGGCTTTTCTGCTGCCACGCAGCCAGTAACTCCATAAATTGCAATTGATAATTGATATCCAGAAAAGTCGTTGGTTCGTCCAGCAACAGCAGACGCGGCTCCTGAGCCATAACCTTGGCAAGAGCTACACGTTGCCGTTGTCCACCGCTCAAAGAATCCAGCGTTCGATCCGCCAGCTCCATCAATCCCAGTTCTTCGAGCACTCTGTCCACAACCCCGGCTCTATCTGCCGATTCCCGGCCCAGCCAGTTCTGGTAAGGATATCTCCCCATCTCTACAACATCACGTACAGGATAGGCGATTGCGGGAAGACCATCTTGCTGTAAAACCGCGATCATACGTGACAAGTCCTTACGGCTATATAAACCAAGGTCACGACCCTCAATGCTGATCTGGCCTTCACTTAACGTTTCCGTTCCTGCTATGAGCTGGAGCAGTGTTGACTTGCCGCTTCCATTGGGTCCGACTACTCCCCACCATTCTCCTTTGTTAACCTGCCAGTTTATAGGATGTAGGGCGCGATGATCACCATAAGTTTTGCCTGCTCCTGTAACCGATATTAGCAGCTCGTTATCTTCACTCACGGCATCATCCCCCTCCGCAGCTTTTTATTCCGGTGTAATAGGTACGCGAAAAATGGAGCCCCCACAAATGCAGTTACAACACCGAGCGGAATTTCGGTTGGTGACAGCAGAGAGCGGGCAATTGTATCCGCCCATACCATAAAGATCGCGCCTCCAATTGCAGAGAGCGGTACGAGCAATCGGTAGTCTGGTCCTACAAGCAACCGAAGTATATGCGGAATAACCAGTCCAACGAAACCGATGACACCCGAGACGGAGACGGCTCCTGCCGTTAACAGTGTACCCACAAGGAGTACAGATAGCTTGAGTCTGTCCACGCCAACACCAATATGTGCTGCCTGACGTTCACCCAGCGCCAGTACATTTAATGAACGTGCCCGGCTCCACAGAAAAATGAATCCAAGCAGGAAATACGGGAAAAGGATGGCCGTATACGACCATCCGCGCAGTGCCAGACTTCCCATCGTCCAGTATATAATTTCATTTATCGTTTGCTTCGACATCGTCGACAGGAAGGAAACAACCGCTCCGAGGAAACTTTGCATTACCACACCTGCCAGAATGAGGCTATGTGTTGGTATTTTCCGTCCTTCACGAGCCAGCGCCATTACAAACCATAATGTCACAACCCCAGTCAAAAAGGCAACCAGCGGCAATGTCCAGATCCCAATCAGCGCATACTGCAAACCGAAAAAAATCAGGAAAGCCGCACCGACCGAAGCACCTGAGGAGACTCCCAATGTAAATGGATCAGCCAGCGGGTTGCGCAGCACACCTTGGAAGCCCGCCCCCGCAATCGCCAGCGAAGCGCCAACGAGCATTCCAAGTAGTACACGCGGAAAACGTACCTTCCAGATAATCTGTTCAGCAGCCTTGCTCCAATCCGGTGTAATCCAGTCACCCACCCATGGCATTTTGTGAACGAGAATACCTGCAATGTCCCCGATGGGCAACGCCACTGACCCTATGCCTGTGCAGATGAGCACCGTAAGCACCAGCAGCACCATCCCCATCGTTCCGAACAGGATCAGCTTTCTGCTCATTTGAACAGGTCGGGATAGATCGCTTTGGCTACTTCTATTAACCCTTGAGTTACACGGGGGCCTGGACGGCTCAGCAAGTTCGCATCCAGTCCGATCACAGCATCGTTTTTCACCGCTGTAATTTGATCCCAACCGCTACGTGCTTTGATGATCTGATCCAGCGTTTTGGAGTTTTCATCAATGACATCATTAGCGTACAGAATGACATCCGGGTTGGAGGCAATCACATTTTCTTCGTTAATCTGATACCAGCCCTCTTGATCCGCGGCAATATTCGTACCCCCGGCTACCGTAATCAGTTCATCCATGAACTCCCCTTTACCCACACTCCAGCCCGGGGAGAACTCAATAAATACTTTTTTCTTCTCTTCTGGCTTCACAGCTTTCACTGCTTCTGTTACATCCGTCACGTCCTGCTTCATCTGTGTGATTAGCTTCTGTGCCTGTTCCTGACGGTCAGTAATTTTACCAAATGTTTCAATATTGTTCATCACATCGTCAATGGATTTAGGGTCCGTTTTAAAAATGGTAATACCCAAGTCACGCAGCTTTTTCACTGCATCCTCGCTTAATGAAATACCTCCGAATACGATATCTGCTTCTGCTGCGATAACAGATTCTTCGTTCGGCTTATTGATACCGCCCATTTTCTCCTTTGTTTTTGCCGCTTCCGGATAATCATCATAGTCGGAGACTCCGATGATTTCATTATCCAAACCGAGGGCAAATAGAGCTTCTGTCTCGGATGGAGATACAGATACAATTTTGGTAGGTGCTTTCTCAAACGTAAACGATTCACCTGTTGCATCCGTAACGGTCAGTGGATACTGAGTTTTCAGATCCGCTTGCGCTTGTTCCTGAGTCTGCTCCTGTGCAGGTTGCTGGGAGCTACCTGCTCCTTCTTTTGTAGTTGCGTTGCCGCATCCAGCCAGCGCCAATGCCAGCATCGCTGCGCTTAGCAGGGACGTTAGTGCTTTCCAGTTCTTAATCATTGATTCATTCTCCCCTTCTCTATATGTACTATTGTTGTTGCACATTACCTCACTCTTAATGCTCTACCCCAACTTGGTGTTCCGATGAAAGGATAATGAAGATGTGTACACGTGTAACATCATATTTTTCAACACATCGCGCACAACAAGAAAAATCCCTAATCCTCAAACAAGGATCAGGGATGACGTCTCGCATACAGCAATCTGAACATGTGCAGCAGGTAGCTGTACATGCGCATAGATGTGCCCGAAACGTTGTCCTTTCCTCGAAGGAACACCGGCTTGTACGCCCAGGGCTGGTAATCTGACTTACAGGAAGACTCCTGTTTCACAGTGGCGGGACCGTGCTGGATTTGCACCAGCTTCCCCATTTTACCCTTGTGCACATCATGACTTGTCCTTATTCATCATGAATACTGCATTGCACACGGGACCCTTGGTCGTTAAAGATAGTTCACTCAGATCAAAACATAGTCGCAGTGTTCTTTGCACAGATCCGTTCATTCAGGCACTGTAGCCTGTCATACGAAATACGTCCGTAGCGAGTCACACTTCTGTTGTGATTATAGGGTATAATGCACCACCTTACAACCCGATGGATGGAAAATCACTCCGTCTGCCCAACCAGTGATGACCTTGTTTTTCAATCTGAACCTGAATGGCTTGTCCCGGCATGACATGCGTATCCCAGAACCCTATGCCTTGGATGAGCCTTGAAACCAAATAACGGATGACCCCGCCATGAGTTACAATCAATGTCCTGTGCGAAGTCTTCTGTGAATTCCTGTGTTCCTCCAACCAAATATGTTCATGTAAAAAAGAATCTAATCGTCTCGTAAATGTCTGCCATGCTTCCCCTTGAGGAGGCGTAATTTCCTGAGGATCATCAATCCAGCTTCGATACAATGGGTTATACTTCAGTTGCTCATACGTCAGGCCTTCCCACTGTCCAAAATCATTTTCGCGCAGGCGAGGGTCAAACTTCGCCTGCTCATCAGCCTGCGGTGCAATCTGTGCCAGCGTCTGGCGGCAGCGAAGCAGATCGCTGCAATATACCGCATCCCATGTCAGATGAAGGCACTGCTCCCGCAGCGACGCCAGTTCTTCTTGTGCAGCAGGTAACAGACCGATGTCGGTATGCCCCAGATATTTTTTTTCCACGTTCCACTGGGTTGTTCCATGACGGATCAGCACAATGCTGTGATGTGAGCCGGATGGTTGTGATTCACTCTCTTGGGATCGTCTCTGTACGCATCGACTCTGTACGCATCTATTCTGTACGGATGAACTTTCGTGTAATTCACGTTGCTCTTGCCCTGGCTTTATTGCCATAATAACGTCCCTCCTACCAGCCACACACTCAAGGTGACTAAGAAACAAAGAACAACGAAAGATCCTGCCGACCAGAACATCAGTCGTGTCGTTCGCACGATATCTTCCGCCTCCATTGGCCGCGTTGCTTCGCCCATATACGCTCGAAACGAAGCCACACCGTGATACACGTTATGTCCACCCAGCCGAATACCTAGTGCTCCAGCCACTGCTGATTCAGGGAAACCACTATTGGGGCTAGGATGCAATCTCGCATCCCGGGCAACCATACGCCCTGCTCCTTTGGCGTCCAGCTTTAACACCCATGCACTTACAATGAGCAACAACGCAGTAGTACGCGCCGGAATCCAGTTCGCCCAGTCATCAAGCCGGGCAGATGCCCAGCCGAGATGAAGATATTTGTCATTTTTATAACCAACCATGGAATCAAGCGTATTGACAGCACGATAGGCCATAGCCAGCGGAGCACCACCAATGAGTGCATAGAATAGAGGCGATACTATCGCATCCACAATATTCTCCGCAACCGTCTCCACCGTCCCCCGTACCACCTCAGGCTCATCCAGATGTGCCGCATCCCGTCCAACAATCATGCTCAGTGAACGCCGTGCGGCAGGCCAATCCTGCTGTTTCAGGTGGCGGTACACTTCCATGCCTGCATCCCGCAGCCCTTTGGAAGCAATCGTGGTTGCAATCAGAACGATTTCGGCTGCAACCGCTAAGACCGGATGAATCATCCCGAGTAGAAACAGAAGTCCCCATGTGGCAGCGAAAGCCCCTCCTGCAATCAGGAGCGGAAATAACATTCCGACTTTTTTCAGACCTGCATCGGTATTCACACGTGATCGAATCATACGCTCCAGTGCCGAGATGGCTTTACCCATGCCGATAACCGGATGCGGAATCCAGCGCGGATCTCCGATACACCGATCTAGTACGTACGCAAGAATGATGACCCATGCCCCCGTCATTCCTATCCAGAACGACGATTCCCATAATTGACCCCATTCAAATGTCATTGTGTCCTTTCCTTTCTTTCCATTGCAACCCAGCCCGAAGGCTCTCCGTCAATCTGCCGATAACTGCACCCAAAGCCGTAGCTGTACCGGCGTACGTGTGAAGCGGCTTGGTTTCATGCTCATCCTGACGCACTGCAAGCACCATGGCATCGGTTGTGGTGCCAGTGGCCGAGAGTCCGTTCTCTGCGTCTGCGACACCTGCATCAGCTAGCGCTGCGGTCTTGGCCTCCACTGCCGTTTGAAGCGCATTAACCATTGCGCCCGGTGTCATCTGTCCGTTGAACCAGAGCATGATGTTAATTGTACCTGGGACGTATGGAGTGCTGTTGTTACGTTTGTTTGTCGAAGTACCATTCGTGGTGTATGTTGAATTCCGTTTCATGGTATCCAGGACATGGTCAGCACTGAACGGATGGCGAGCCTCTGTTGGAGCTGATGTAGCATCTGTCTTCTGTTGAGCTAGGGCTCCCGTCTTTCGTTTTCCACCGTGTACGTCAAACACAGTCCTCTCTGAACCTGCTCTTGCTGCATTCGAGACGCCAGCTGTGGTGCAGCACAGCAATCCGAATTCCGAGCTCGTATATTCTTGAATGGAGGTATGTTCCAGTCTAACCGCGGTCAATAATCCCGCACATTTATCCACTTGCTCCTGCCATTCCTGAAGTGCCTGTCTGATATCACGGGGCGGATCATCGCAACGATAGTTTTTGTCCACATAGATGTTAAAGACACGGTTTAATTCGAGCATCCCTCCGCCATATACCGCACTGGAGAGCGCATAGGCAAGATGAGGGTTCTGTGCTCTGATATGCCGTTCGTGAGCAGATATGCGCAGACCTGGCCAAGAAGAAGAGACATAGGTGTCCTCGTCTTTTGTCCCATGTGTAAAATAGTTATAAAACGGAAGTGTCACAAACGCTCCCCTCCCTGCTGTTTCAACCCATACTCCATCTGCTGCTGATGGCTTGCTTCATCAATCTTTGCCGGTTCGTCATTCTGATGTTCCGGTCGTTCAAATACATTCCCTATCATCTCAAGGAATCGGCCATTGGACTCAGCACCTTTGACTGCAAAGCGTACATGTCGTGCATCAAGCCCCGGATACATGGCACAACTGCGTATCAAAATGCCTCTACGTCCAAGCGCTTCCTGCAACGTAGAAGCCGTCCAAGGTTCGGGAATTCGCACCAGAATAAAATTAGCTTCACCCGGCGTCACGCTGCATCCATATGCCTGCAGGCCTGTCGTTAAACGCTCCCGTTCACGTGTAATCTGCGATATCGTATCCTGTTCAAAGCGTTCGCCACTGCGCAGACAAGCCTCTCCAGCGATTAGAGCCAAGCCGTTCACACTCCAGGTAACCTGCTTCTCCATCATCGCCTGTATATATTTCGGGCTGCCTATAGCATATCCGAGCCGCAGACCTGGAATTGCATAGAACTTGGTCATTGAGCGGATGATGATGACTTGCGGATACTTACTCCAATCCGGCGCTAGAGATTGGCGCTGAGAGATCGGAATAAAATCAATAAACGCTTCGTCAATGACAAGCACCGTATTGCTCTCTTCCGCTTTGCGGGCCAGCCGGCGAAGCACCTCGACCGGGTATTGTACCCCGTTCGGATTGTTCGGCTGTCCAAGGAATAGCAGGTCTACCTTTTCGATCAACTGTTCGATATCTTCAGGTTGTGCTTGCCAATTTAGTTCTTCCCGGCCTTCCGTATGCAGAACCTCTGCACCAAATTGCCTTGCCAAAGCTCGATATTCAGAGAATCCCGGTTCCACGGTTCCTACTTTACGCGGAGCAAGTGCTAGCAGAATCAGTGCCATACTTTCAGCCGCACCATTGCCCACAGAAATCTGTTCTGGTGTTACACCCAGACGCTTACTTAACAGCAACTTGAACCCCCGATGAGCTGGATCGGGATAACGAAGCACCGATTGCAGACCTTGTTGCAAGGCTTCCAGAACCTCCTTAGGTGGCCCTAAGGGGTTAATATTGGCGCTATAATCCAGGAACTCCACAGCATTACCTCCAAAACGCGAAGCCGCTGTCTCCACATCACCGCCATGTCCGAACACTTCAATATAACCGGTCATTCTTCCGTCATCCTCTCTGTCAGTTCTTTTCATTATGGATGGCATATGTCGGATGGGTCAATCCTGTATTACTTCTCCATTCATTAACTGATGCGGAGTTGGTGTAAATAAGTGGTCAGCTTGTTTTCTTTGTGTCCCAACGACAATTCGTTTACAATAGAAGAAGAAATTCAGAAATACAGGAACTACGGTTCCACATCTTTATTCACAAGCATCACTACATAAGGGACTTAACATCCCTCACATACATTAATGGAGGAATGACCATGCTGTTTGTAGATAACCAGGGCATTACAGATCCTTCTGTAAACCTCGCGATTGAGGAGTATATTCTGAAGCATCTGCCGATGGAGGATGATAGTTATTTGTTATTTTACATCAACCGTCCGTCGATCATTATTGGTAAACATCAAAATACCATCGAAGAGATTAACATCGAATATGTTCAGGATAACGGTGTACAAGTCGTACGTCGTCTTTCCGGGGGTGGAGCTGTCTACCACGATCTGGGTAATCTGAACTTCAGTTTTATTACGGCGGATGACGGCCAATCTTTCCACAACTTTCGTAAGTTTACCCAACCTGTTGTCGAAGCGCTGCATGAGCTTGGTGTAAATGCCGAGTTGACCGGGCGCAATGATCTGCAAGTCGGGGAAAAGAAAATTTCGGGCAACGCCCAATTTGCCACCCGTGGACGTATGTTCAGTCACGGCACGTTGATGTTTGATCTGAATCTGGAGCATGTTCAGGCATCCCTGAACGTCAATCCTGAGAAGTTCAAGTCCAAGAGCACCAAATCGGTTCGCAGTCGCGTGGCTAATATTCGCGATCTGATTGACACCAATCTGACGATTGAACAGTTCCGTGATGAACTGCTGCGTCACATTTTCCGTATGGAGCCGCAGGACGTTCCTCAGTACAAGCTGACCGAGAAGGACTGGGACAAAATCAAGGAAATCTCGGCGGAGCGCTATAACAACTGGGACTGGAACTATGGTTTGTCACCGGAGAGCAATGTGAAGCACACTCGAAAATTCCCGGTTGGCATCATCGACCTGCGCATGAACATCAAGGATGGACGCATCGAAAATATTAAAATTTTCGGCGATTTCTTCGGTGTTGGCGATGTAGCCGATATCGAGGATATGCTGCGTGGCAAGCGTTATGACGAGACTGAGGTTCGATCAGCACTGGAAGGCCTGGATGTGAAGCATTACTTCGGCAACCTGGAGCTGGAGGACTTTATTGGCCTTGTTTTCCTGGAGGAGTAACAAACGGAAATACGAAATTTAGATGGATATCGATTGTTTGAACGAATTCTGGATTACACGTTTAACGGAAAAGGCAGAATTCATATGAAGAAGCGAGTGCTCGCGTTAGACCGGATTTACCATCTATTAAGTTGAATTATTTATTTACACAATAACGGAGAGGACAGAACAAACCTGGAGAAGCGAAGCGTTCGCCTTTATCACCGGATTTCCCCTTTCTCAGGGGATTCAAAAAATCTGGGGATAACAGCGATCGTAAGGTTATTCTGTCTTCGGAGTGTATGTGTAAATCATCGGTGGTTCAACTTTTATAGTAAGCTCTAATAAAAATCCGGAGATGATTAAAAGAGCGATCTTAAGATGAATCTGATTTGGAGTGACTCGTATAATCTATTTATTTCGTTCAATGAATATAGATACAGATAAAAAAGGAGAGAAACATCACATGACCTACAAACTGATTGCCATCGACATCGACGACACGCTGATTAACGACAACAAGGAAGTTACACCTGCTACGCAAACTGCTCTGGAACAAGCCGTAGCACACGGTGTGGTGGTAACCCTAGCTACAGGACGCGCATACGCATCCGCACAAGCACTTGCTCGCCAAACGAAATTGAACGTGCCGATTATTACGTATCAGGGCGCTTTGGTGAAAAACCTGCTTGATGAAAAAGTACTGTATGAGCGTTATGTTCCGCAGGAGGCTTCTCGCAAGCTGTTTGAGTATTGTTTGGAGAAAAACCTGCATCTGCAAACGTACATCGACGACAAGTTGTATGCCCGTGAAGAGAACCAAAAACTGCTCGATTATGCCAACCTAAACGGCACACAATATTACATCGAGCCTGATTTCATCAAAGTGATCGAACAACCGACTCCCAAGCTGCTCATTGTCGATGAGCCGGACTATTTGGATGAAGTTGCTGTAGAGCTTCGTGAGCTGCTCGGACCTGAAGTTCATATTACCAAATCCAAGCCATATTTCCTTGAAATCATGCATAAAGAAGGCACGAAAGGCCACGCGCTAACGTTCCTGGCCGATCATTTCGGTCACGAGCTTAGCGAGTGCATCGCGATCGGCGACTCGTGGAACGATCACGAGATGTTAGAAGTGGCCGGTCTTGGTGTAGCGATGGGCAATGCTATCCCTGCCCTGAAAGAGCTGGCGGATTACATTACAGCAAGCAACAACGAAGACGGTGTCAAAGAGGTAATTGAGAAGTTTGTACTGAATGCGGAGTAAATATAATTTGTTAATTCAACAAAGCCCGGAGGCCACTATGATTTGTGGCTCCGGGCTTTGTTTTTATTTTTTATTTTTGGCCAGCAATACTGCGGTTAAAAAAGAAATCTGTAACGACACAGTAATTGCTACCGAAACCATGATATTCGTTGAATCTGATATATGAACGAAAAATAAAACAAGAATGAAAACAATGATAGTAATGATAACGCTGGCTACGAAATTCAGGAAGATTGTTCTCATATATTTTTCCTCATTACTTGCTCATAGCTAGCTGCAAAGAATCCAGCATTTTCTTGATTCGATCATCGGTCTCCAACTGAAATGATGGCATAATCTCATCTATTCTTTGCTGGAAAAGCTCTGGATCTTCTACACCAAGCTCTGCTCTTAACTCCATTTCTTCTTTGGAGCCATTGTCATTCAAAATCAGGTTCAAGAGGTCTCCTTTAAAAAATTCGCTTGGAGGAAGAATTAAGGCATTCATCAGAAATTGCATAAAAAAGAGACGATTATTGTTTTCCTGACTCGATTTTTTCATTGCCTGCTTCATAAACAAATTGATATATTTCTGAGCAAAAGTAACCCCCTTCAGTTGAGATGGTCCAACATGTTCAACACCTTGCCAGCGCAGGTCTGCCACCGAACTAAGCCACCAAGCCGGTTCGATCTCCTGCTGCATACGAAGCAGCACTTGGCGCTCAAACTGCGGTTCGGGATGCACTCGCTGTGCCTCCAAACATTTCCCGATCGTCTCGGCCTCAATGGCGGCAACCGTCATGCCTTGGCCATGGATCGGATCGAAGCTGCAGAATGCATCGCCAAGCACAAGTAATCCCGAAGGCCAATGCTCCATAAGTTCAAAATGTTGACGAACTGACTCGGAAATACGGTATCCCCGGGGTCCTTGAATTGGCTCTAACTGGTCTACCAAAGTTGCTATTTCATCTGAAGCAAACAAATGGACGATTTGCTTTTGAAACTCATCCGGATCGGTGGAAGGATATTCATTGCCTCCTGCGTTGAAAAGTAGCACTCCTGCGGTATCATTCTCAATTCGCCATAACATACCTGCACGAACGCCTTGCTCTGGGTCTGATTCTGTGATCACCGTTCCCCATTCATTCTGAATAGAGGATGGGATGTTGTAATAACGGGTGCTGTAACCAAGAGATACCTTCAGCACTTCCGGTTCAGGCACGGGTATTCCTATCTGATCAAGCCACCTGATCAATTTGGAAGAGCGTCCTGAGGCATCAATCACCATATCCGCTGCAAGCATTCCGATCTGATGATCCCGGCCTCTTTCTTTCGTATATACTCCTGTAATGGAACGGCGATCTTCCGATACCATTAATCCGGTAACTTCTGTACTCGTCAAGAAGCTTACATGATCGATATTCTGCACTCGCTGACGCAGTACCCATTCCAACAGGGCTCTGCTACACGATGCAATCTTGAATGAAGAAGCAGCAGCATCCGCTTTATTGACTAACGTTCCGTAACGATTGGCAATCACAAATTTTTCTTCTTGTGAAGGAATGGCACCCAGCGCAATCAATTCATCATTGTATCCGGGAAAGTATTGTTCCAGAATGAGGCCGCCGCGCGGCAATACCCGATGTGGATGATAGGATTGAGGTACACCCTGCCGATTCGTTGGATCAGAAGGCAGTTCATCTCTCTCAATAACGTATACCTCTTCATAATGTTCAGATAACATTTTGGCTGTGATTAGCCCTGCAATTCCTGCTCCAATGATTACAGCTTTTTTCATGTCAGGCATCATTGATTCCATCCTTTCCATGACGGTTATTTTTCTACAGTTGTAGATCATTCAAAAATATACTTATAATACCAATATATAACTAAAATCTCTTTTTTGGTAAGGGACAAAGTGAGAGAAGTATATAGATAAACTACAATAAGGAAATGGTGTAGATGAAAACGATGGGTAAGAAGGTCGATTTAAGAGTTACCCGAACTCATAAATTGTTAACGATGGCGCTTATTGATCTGTTATCCAGGCACTGCCAACGCTTCAGCAACATTACGGTTAATGAGATATGCGACGGAGCCATGGTTCACCGCACAACGTTTTACAAGCATTTTGAAGATAAGTTTGCCCTATTGTCCTCCACCCTCACTTGGTGCCTTCGGGATTATTTGCAAATGGACGTAGAGAAACGTCTGCAACAACCACTGCAAAGCCTGTCTAGAATGATGCTTGGAAACGTGCTGACAACGATCGTACAGAATCAAAAGGAGGATGAGGCATTTAACGATTTTTTCAGAAATTATATCGGAGAACTCTTCAAGCAAGATTTTCTAGAATTAAAAAGAAGGGGGAAGCAATTTGCACTTCCTGTAGAACTTGTAGCGGAATTTCACTCAGGGGTCATCAGTTTACTTGTGACGTGGTGGATACTTCATTTTGAGGATCATATTACAGCTGAACAGATGGATGAATATTACTACCAATTGGTTAACGAGAAAATCAGGTTAGAATAACGAAAAGCCCAATCCAAAATCATGAGTTGATTTTGAGATTGAGCCTTTAACTTTCTTTACAAAACAGATTCAGGAGCTTGGCCCACCTCTGTCACACGCTTTTTCTTCAACCAGCCACTCACCTTCTCATTCATGGCTAGTAAACCAGAGATCACCAATACCACACCGATCCACGTCACCCAGCTAACATGTTCCCCGTAGACTATAGCCCCAAGCCCTACCGCAATCGGTGGCGAGATATACAACCAGGTTGCTGGGAACAGCGGATTCGTGCGCGACATGATCCAATAGAACAGACTGTGCCCGACCATCGAACCAATGACCGTCAGATAAATCACGGATGACACGGCTGGCAGTACATTGAGTGTAGACATACTCCAAGATTCCGTCCATGCCGACAAGATGAATAACAACACGCCGCCATACATCATCTGCACCGCATTAATCGCAACAGGACTCATCTCACTGAATTGATGAATGACTTTTTTGGAATACAACGTACCTGCGGAATAACAGATTTCCCCTACCAGCACAGCTACGCAACCCCACAAAAATAAAGAACCTGCACCAAGCGATACGCCTGGCAAAACAACAAGTACAACACCCGTGAACCCGATCAGGCAACCCACTAGCATGCGGGCAGAAGTTTTCTGCCTTAACAACGCCGTCTGCATGAGCATAATCATTAGTGGTCCTGTAGCCGATAGAATCGCTCCAACACCGGAACTGACATGCTGCTCAGCCCAATATAACGTGGCAAACGTCCCAAACGTCAGTCCCATTCCTGTAATCAGCATTTCTTTGCGGAACAACAGGGACAAGCTCACTTTGCCCTTCATCCACATCCATGTAAACATTAAAGCTCCTGCAATGACAAACCGAAGTCCAGCCGATAGAAAAGGTGGCATGCCTGCCTCTACTCCAATTTTGATGGCCAGAAACGTTGTTCCAAAAACGAGACACATTACGGTAAATGCAATCCCCACCATGTTAACCACTCCTTTATCTGTTCTCCATCATAGCTCATGGTCTACAGAACAGAATGAACAAAACAGAACAGTTATCTCCCATTAGCTGTTACAATGGAATTCAAAAAGGAGCGTGAAACGGGTGGGCAAAACCGTAATGATGACAGATAACCGTATGAAACGGTACGAGCAAGTCATCCACTATCTCATGGTACGGATTGAGGCAGGTGAATGGACTGAACAACAAAAACTGCCTTCGGTACGAAGCCTGTCCGAGCAGCTCGGCGTTCACCGACTTACGGTGTTCAAAGCCTATCAGGAATTAAAACAGCGCGGAATCGTCTATGTCAGAGACAAGTCCGGTTATTATGTCAGTCCGGCGAAACCACTAGCGGATACAGATCAGGGAGATGATCCCTCTGTGTCGGCCTGGCTCCACTGGGACACACTTGATCGCGTTCAATCGCTAGAGGCTGAATACCAATTTTCCAAATCATTAATTGATCCTGCCCTGCTGCCCAACCGATACTGGGGCGAGTTAATGCGAGATTTGCTCGATCAGTACCCCCGTCTGCTTGGCACATATTCGACCATTCAAGGCGATCTGGAGCTTCGCACCAGTCTGGCAAGCCATCTGACCGCAAAGGAGCGCTTTTACCTGTCATCTGACGAAGTGCTGGTTACTTCCGGTGCACAACAGGCGATTGATGTCATCTCCCGTGCTCTCGTCAAGCCCGGAGATCGGGTATTAATTGAACGGCCAACTTATGGCCCAGCAATGCAGATTTTTCGCAAACAAGGCGCACAGCTTGTGTTTACCGATCTCCGATCGGAAGGATATGATCTGGAACAGATTGAGCATCTGATGAAAACAGAGAAGCCACGTCTGTTCTATATGACACCGACGTTCCAGAATCCAACAGGTATCAGCATTTCTGTAAAGCAGCGCAAACAGCTGCCGGAACTGGCTGAGCAGTATGGCTGTTATCTGCTGGAGGATGACAGCACGTATGATATTTATTTTCAAGAAAAACCGCCCGCGCCGATCTTCACTTATGATACTTCCGGACATACGTTGTATATTCGCAGTTACAGCAAATACGTTGTTCCGGGTCTGCGAATCGCAGCCATCATGTGCCGTCCACATCTCATGGCAGGGCTACAGGCGATCAAAGCATTGACCGACAACGGGTCACCGTTACTGAATCAGAAGCTCTTTCTTCGTTATTTTCAATCGGAACGAATGCATCAGCATCTGTCCAAACTGCGAACCGCAATTCAGCTTCGAATGGAAGTGATGGAACAGTGTCTGCTGGAGACGGACTGGACATGGACACGCCCCGAAGGGGGACTAAACATCTGGGCGGAGCTGCCGGAGGGAATCGACACAGGCAGGTTATTGCACCAATCCATGGAGCAATCCGTTGCTTTTGTACCCGGCACAGTGTTTGATACCTCCCAAGCCTCTGGGAGCCGCAAGCTTCGTCTCTCCTACGCCTACGCTCGTGAGCAGCAGATTCGGGAAGGCATGGAGAGACTGATTACCTTGGCGGCGAAAAGGTAAAACGAAGAAAGTTCGAAGAGCGAATTGAACCTTAGCAGGTAGACCTCCTCTGCTTATAGATCCTTTCTCTCAAACAGGCGAATCGTAACGATATACGAAATGAAAAACAAAGCTATAACACCAACGGAAATCCCCGCGATGATTGGTGTTGTAGTCAACCCTTTGTTACCTGCAATATGGAGAATAAATGCCGCCGGCTGAGCAAATATAATTAAGCAAATCATAAAGATCGCGTTAATAATGCCTGCTCCCTTTTTACTAAGTGCATAAAAAAGCGGCATATAGATGGATGCCAGTATAAGTACAATTCCAATCGAAATAGCGATGTCCAATAGTGAATACTGAGGTTTGATGAGTTCAGGGAAATTCAGGATAACCAGCTTATGAATTCCGTAGGATGTGAGCACTCCGAACAGAGCGTACAGGATGGCAGACAGATACTTCGCTTGCACGATCTGCTTACGGCTCACAGGCAGAGTGACTAGGAAGTTATGATGATGATTTTTGATATCAATCATCGTCGCCATCATGATCGAACCAAAAGCCGTATAGATCCCAACAAAATACATCGACATTTCAATCTGCGGAATAAAAGCAACGCTGAACACCACCAAATATAGAGCAATCGTCCACAAGGAACTCTTTAGAGCGATAAAATCTTTGCGAAGTAAATTAAGCATGCTGATGTCCCCCTTTTGCCGTAAAATAGATGAGATCTTCCAGAGCAGGTCTATGTAAAAGAGCCTCGTCGCCAAACAACCGCTGCGCCTCTTCCTTGTTATCTGACAATGCTTCAAAACCAACCTTAGTTTCACGTATACCAACGAAATGGCGCCGGGTATCGGCATCCAGCAAATCCGTATCCCCTTTGACAATGGTATAGCGTTCCAGCACATCGTCTTTGGCCTCATTGAAGATCAGCTTGCCTCTGTGAACAAAAGCGATATAATCGGCAATACGCTCAAGGTCTGTCGTAATATGAGTCGAAAAAATAATAGATTTTGTCTCGTCCTGTATCATTCCGGCCAGCAGATCAAGTAACTCTCGCCGAAACACCGGATCAAGACCTGATGTCGGTTCATCCATTACGAGCAGATCAGCCTCATGTGATAATGCCACGGCAAGTGAGAATTTGATCTTCATGCCTTTGGACAGGTCTCGAATTTTTTTCTTGGGAGACAATTCGAACTGCTCCAAGTAGTTCTTGAACAGAGTATGATTCCATCGACTGTAAAAAGGAGCAATCATACTCGCCGTCTCCCGGATCGTCAGATGCTCGTAATAAAAGCATTCATCAGACACAATCCCCAGTCGCTGTTTAACAGCGACTTCGTTATTTGCCATATCTCTGCCCAGGGTACGTAACGTTCCCTGATCCGGGTGAATTAACCCCGTAATCATTTTGATCAGCGTGCTCTTTCCAGCACCGTTCGGCCCGATTAGCCCTGTAATAAATCCCTGTTTTACATCCATAGATATGTTATCTACCTTGAATAAAGGGTACGACTTGGATACGTTCCGCAATTCTATAGCATTCATTAGCTTATTCCTCCTCTAGCAGCACAGTAAGATGATGGATCAAATCCTTAGAGTTCATGCCTAGTTCCTTACTTTCCTGAATGACTTCAAGCATCTTGTTTTCCAATTGTTTCATGCGCCTCTCGCGAATAAAATCCTGATTAGCACCCGAAACAAAGCTTCCCTTGCCAACAACCGAATCAATCAGTTGCTCCTTCTCCAGCTCTTCGTATACACGTTTCGTTGTAATGACACTGACTTGCAAATCTTTGGCAAGCTGCCGGATCGAAGGTAAATGATCCCCTGGAGCGAGCTCCCCATTCAGAATGATCTGCCTGATCTGGGATAAAATCTGGATATATATAGGGTCGCTTGAAGCGTTAGAAATCCTTATATTCAACTTTGTTCACCTCATTGCTGCTGTATCGTATGACCAACCAGGCATAGTGTATATATATAATATATACACTATGCCTGGTTGAGGTCAATGTTTATTTATTTTTTTCTTTTGATCTATTTTCTTCTCTCCTGCCAAAACAAAAAGGGACGACAGTCCCCTGTCATCCCTCATCCTTGTATGCTAGCTACTAATAACCTTATCCACCAGACCATATTCCACCGCTTCAGCTGCGGTGAGGAAATAATCACGGTCGGAGTCTTTTTCAATTCGTTCCAGCGGCTGACCAGTATGGTCCGCAAGCAGCTGATTCAGTCGCTGGCGATGCTGGATAATCCGATTCGCATGGATCAGCATATCTGATGCCTGCCCACGTGTTCCGCCATGCGGCTGATGAATCATAATTTCACTGTTCGGCAATGCCATCCGTTTCCCTTTGGTACCCCCTACCAGCAATATCGTACCGAAACTTGCAGCCATGCCTGTGCAGATCGTCGAAATGTCCGGTTTCACAAACTGCATCGTGTCATAGATGGAGAATCCAGCTGTTACTGACCCTCCTGGACTATTGATGTACATCTGGATATCTTTATCCGGGTCCTCTGCAGTCAAAAATAACAATTGGGCCACGATCGCATTAGCCATCTGATCCTCAATCTCTCCCGACACCATAATGATTCGATCCTTCAACAAACGTGAATATATATCATAACTCCGCTCACCGCGAGCGGTCTGTTCCACCACATAAGGTACTACGTTCATGATGTCGCCTCCTTATTTTTAGGCAGCCATGATGACCGTATACCCACTTCCATAAGACATCAAATTCATGCCAGAAGTCGCATAACCGTACATCACTGGCTGCAAGGATGGAGACGGCAGAGTTTGCTGCAGAATCGTACCTGCCACAGCCATCGGATCATCTGTCTGGTTCAAGCACAAGTCAATAAGACGTGTCGTATCTCCCTGACGAAATGCCATCAGATAATCACGAAGCTGTTCTTGATCCATATCAATGCCATTTGGTGCTGTACCCTTTTCCAATAAGGCATCCATTTCAGAGTTATCCAACGCATGCCTCACCTTGCTCAAAGCGGTACGTGCACGATTTAATGCTGTTTTCACAGCACCTTCTGTTGTTCCCAACATCTGCGCAGTCTCTGCCGCCTTGTACCCCAATATTTCCCGTAATATATAGATCGCTCGTTGCCATGATGGCAATGTGTTAACCAGAAGTTGCACCGCCGATTCCAGTTCTTCAAACGATTCCTCTTCCACATACGCTGGCACAACAGGTTTCAGCCCGTCGAGTATGGAACGCAGTTTCTCTTGTTTGCGTATTCCGTCAATCCATGTATTGCGTGCGATCCGAATCAGGTACGCCTCCCAATTCATTTCTCTTGTTCTTTCCGAGGCCTTGCCAGCTGCAGACGATAACGCCTTTAGACAGGTTTCCTGTACCAGATCCTCCGTCTCTGGAACAGACTTAGTTAGAGAGAAGCAATAAGCATAGAGGGGTTTCATCAATTCAGGCAGAACAGAATGAAGCGTGAAGTTTCGCAACTTATCCACCACAACGTCCGTCTTGCCATCGTTTCCCTCGCCTTGAGTTGTTTTATTAACTTCTATAGTCCCATCATGTTCTTGGGCTCCGGCTCTATTGAACGTAACCCATTCATCTGTTCTGTAATAACTACATGTATTGTTATATCCATACTGTGGTCTGTCGATTTGGCAATCTACGGACTTCACAAAGGCCATCTCGGGGGCCCCCCTTTGCTGGTTCCTGATTGAATTCATACTTACTTCTTAGATGACTTTCACTATGTAAACGAAGAACTTCCCTCGAAGGATACGCTCTTCTTTATTTATTTTTCAAGATCCATATTCGGATCTCGATTACCGAATCTCATTTAGTAATGCCGTTATCCAATCGCAACTTAGTCCAGTTTCACCGTTATCCCTGTACGTGCAATCGTAATCCCTTGTTCCAGATCATAATCCCGCCGTACATCCACATCATGCGACATATGTGTAAAATAAGTGTGCCCCGGCTTCAACTCTCGCAAAAGTACCTGTGCCTCCTGCATATCGTACACCGATCGTGTCGAGAATTCCGCCAGTTCATGCACAAAACTTGTTCCCAGGATCAACAGATCCAGGCCATATAATGGTTTCTTCTCATCTTCCTTCAAATCTATAGCATCTGAACAGTACGCCCATGCATACCCTTCACGTTCCAATCGATAAGCATACGAAAATCCGTTATGTCCGTGACACACCTTCCATGAGCGAATCTCCCATCCGCCAAGTTCGATCCCGTTGTCCGTCTCCAGAAAATCCATATGACGAGTGAGCCACGGGAATTGTCCCTGAATCATGATAATCACTTCACGCGGTGCATACAACTTGCCCTTCACCCCTAGCCAGCGGCATGCATCCGCCCATTCCGGCAACCCGCCAATATGATCAAAATGCGCATGTGTAATCAGCAGCGTGTTCACCATCCGCATCCCCTGGTCTTCCATCTGAGAACGCCAGTCTGGCCCGCAATCAATCATAAACATGTCATCTTCATGCATACCTTGATCTTGACCACTACCGTGAACCAGAACCGATGAACGTTTTCGTCTATTGGCACCGGTTAGCCTGGCCTCCGAACATACTTCACAATCACAATACACCCGTGGAACACCCATGGCATCGCCTGTGCCCAGAAATGTGAGCTGATTCATTCTTGCATTCCCCTCTCGATCCCTGAAGCCGATTCAGCTCAGATGTAAAATCTCTACAATCTCAATCGATCCATATCTCTTATCTTCAAATATTCTATGTAAATTGTAATCTCCAACCTCCGCTTTTGCAAAAAAAAGACTCTCCCGCTGCAGCTCATCTATGCTGGCCGGGAAAGTCTATCGTCTGACCTTGAGTAACAGGTCAGACCGGATTGTGCCGGGTGCGTTCACTTACACCAGTGCACGCAGTTTCAGCGTCAGTTCCCGTCCAGCAGGAACCTCCTTGGAATCGGCAATGACCCAGTTCCAAGCCAGCCGCTGCTCTAGTATCTCCGCCTGAGCAGCAGTCAGCTGCAAACCGGTGATGATGCCCTCACCCACCGTAAAATCCTTCTCGGCTTGAAGGTTAAATGCCTTTTCAAGCCAGATGCCAAGTCCGCCGCGAGTATTAAACGTAATTCGATACCCGCTCTGAAGCGCCCCTTCCAGGTTCTCACCGTGCTCGTCTGCATAGGAGAAGAAGGTGTCATAATTATAATGCTCCTCCGATACGGCATCAAAGGCAGCCTTATCCTTGGCTTGAATCGCCTTTAAAATCTCCGCTTCCGGCATACCTTTGCCTCGGGCTTGCTCCAGCCGAATGGCGGTACTTTGGGATAATTTGATCTCTGTACTCATTGCTGTCACGCCTTTCTGAAATTAACGATGATGACATCCTGTGCATTCGTATACTTCCTATTATAACCTTTCCGCAGTAAAAAACCTCCATCTCAGCATATAGCGAAATGAAGGTTTACATTCCTATAGTAACAGTAACTGAACTATAACCCCGCGAGCACTTGATACCATACCCCACGTTTAGAGTACAACGTACTTCGCACCTCATCCCATCCACCTAGATAATGAATATCAAACAGCCCTTCTGGTGTCGGGAACGCGGACTGTGTCTCTGCAAATACATCCGGGTCTACAGGACGGAAACCATGTTTAGCAAAAATCCTCTGCGCTTCCGGCGTTCGTAGATAAGCGACAAAGGCTTCTGCCAGCTCTCGATTACCGTGTTTGTCAGCATATTGATCCACAACCACTGCAGGATTTTCGATCAAAATTGTATTTTTCGGCACAACAATATCATAGTTTACACCTTTTGCAATTCGGGCAAGCAACTCATTTTCGTATGTCACGATGACGTCACCTACACCATATTCAAAGGCTGCCATCGAGGAACGACCACTTTTGTCCAGGGATTCGACGTTCTTGTGTACCTCCTCCAGAAAAGCTTTGGCTGCGGCAGGGTCTTTCTTGCCTTCTCGCTCTTCTGAGAGCTTCAATCCCGCACCGTAGATGGCATTGATGTCCCACTGCGCACCGCCAGATGTTTTCGGGTTAGGATACAACACCTTCACACCCGGTTTGGTTAGATCTTGAAAATCTTGAATCCCCAGCGGATTGCCCTCTCTCGTACCCAGTACAACAATCGAACGGGTAATCATCCCCGCATTAGGGGTCTGCTTCCAATCCGCATTGACCAGCTTGGCTTTCACCAACTTATCAATATCACTTTCCATGGCAAGCAGAGCTACATCCGCTTCAAATCCGCCTGCAATTGCCCTAGCCTGAGTTCCTGAAGCTTCATAAGACTCCTGGAAGTGAATGGATTGTCCCGTCTTGGCCTTCCATTCCGCCTGAAACTTGGGTAATAGCTCACCCAGAGCATCCTTTGCTACGCTATATGCACCGATAACCAGCGTGGTTGATGCATCGCCACTTGTAGCCGTGTCTGACTGCTCTTGCTCCTGATTGCTGCAGCCTGCAGTCACACAGACGAGCACAAGCATCAAGACCACGTATATAGGGTTCAATCTCTTCTTGTTTTCGCTCGTCTGCATGGCCGTTCCTTCTTTCTTCATTGATCTAAATCATCACCGGCATCGGATCTTCCTTCAGTCGGTTCTCAACAACCCAGCTATCCAAATCGTTGAACAAATACGCACGATGTACAAGCACACGAATGGTCTGCCCAATCTCCAGTGTCGTTTTCTCCAGCGAACGATAGGTAATGAGCTTGTGGCCCTCGACCTCTACTTCAACCATCCATTCACTGCCGCGGAAGTGAAGATGTTTCACGATCCCTTTTTCCGTTGCAGACAGCATCGTGAATTCGTTCTTCAATCCCACCTCGATATACTCCGGTCTGATCAGCGCACGTGTATGATGATCGGGCACCGCATGTTCAAAACCTTTCAATTGCGAGGCATCCTCAACTACCGTAGACTCACCAATAAAAGTCGCCACAAAAGGAGTCTGCGGATTTTTATAAATATCCCAAGGTGTCCCCTTCTGTTCCAAACGTCCCTGACTGATAATCATAATCTCGTCTGCCACTTCAATCGCTTCATCTTGGTCGTGGGTAACAAAAATCGACGTAATGCCAACGCGCTCAATCAGCTCACGCAACCATGAGCGCAGCTCCTGACGAATCTTTGCATCAATGGCAGCAAACGGTTCGTCCAGCAAGAGCAACTGCGGCTCTGGCGCAAGCGCTCTGGCAAAAGCCACACGCTGACGTTGACCACCCGACAATTGGTGCGGATACCGCTGTTCGAACCCTTTTAGCCCAGTGAGTTCAACCAGTTCCATCACGCGATCACGAATCTGGGCTTTGGGTGTTTTTTTCACCTTGAGGCCAAACGCGATATTATCAAACACACTCATATGTTTAAACAAAGCATAGTTCTGAAATACGAATCCAATCCCCCGCTCTTGCGGCGGCAAATGATTGACAACCTGTCCGTGGAAGCGGATCTCTCCCGATCCCGGACTTTCAAGCCCTGCCAGCATACGCAAAATTGACGTTTTCCCGCCTCCGCTGGGGCCAAGCAGACCGATTAGATGGCCTTTGGCAATATCAAACGAGACATCTTTTACCGCATGAAAATCACCAAAATGTTTGTTCAGATCACGGACTTCCACATGCATCTCAATGCACTTCCTTTCGCTTCTTGGCCCATTCCATCAGGAGCAGCAGTCCTACGGAAAAGGTAACCAGCACCAATGCTACACCGTTTGCAGCCGACACATTGAAATTCTCTACATCCTGATACACCAGCGTTGTTGCCGTCTGTGTTTTGTTCATAATGTTACCGGATACGACTAATACAGCCCCGAATTCGCCCAAGGAGCGCGCTACCGTCAACACCAAGCCATATACGACCGCCCAGCGAATAGAAGGCCAAGTGACACTCCAGAATGTTCTCCAACCATAAGCCCCAAGTGTGGAAGCCGCTTCTTCCTGTTGGGAACCAAGCTCCTGTAATACGGGCATGACCTCTCTCACCATCAACGGAAATGTAACGAACAATGTGGCTATAACCATACCCGGAAAAGCATATACCACATTAAATCCGATGCCTTCAAAAAAACCACCCATAATGCTGTTCGGTCCGAGCAGCAAAACGATCATCAAACCGCCAATCACTGGTGATACCGCATAAGGAAGATCGACAATACTGTTTAGCAGCCCTTTTAACCGATCACTCAGCCAGCCTGCCCGAACCAGATAAATCGCCATCATAATCCCGAACAATGTATTTAACAGGGTAACCACCAGTACAACCAATCCGGTCATCATCAGTGCATGAAGTGCCTCAGGACGCATAATCCCTTGGACAAAGCCGCCAGCACCGTCCTCAAATGCTCCAATGAGAATGCGCCCAAGAGGAATGATCAACAGCAGCGTAAAAACAGCAAAGGTCAGTCCAATTAACAGTCTTCTCATCGTCTTCTCCCCCGCATCTGTACCAGATTGATCAGCCAGAGGATCAGGAAGGAGAGCGTCAGAAGCAACACGGATACCGCGGCCGCTCCAGTCGGGTTATCACTTTCAATCTCTCCATAGATGAAAACGGAAGCTGTGAGTGTTCTGCCTGGAATATTACCTGCAACCAGTACAACCGCTCCGAATTCAGCCAGTGCTCTCGAAAAGGCCAACATCCCGCCGCTAATCATACCAGGAGCCATCGAAGGCAGAATAACCTGCATGAACGTACGAGCCTTGGAAGCCCCCATGGTGTACGAAGCCTCTTCCTCGGAGGGGTCGATCTCTTCCAGTAAAGGTTGCACTGCCCGGATGACAAAAGGAAAAGTTACAAAGGTCATTGCAATCACAATTGCAGGCTGATGAAATACAATTTCGAAGCCCATGGATTCTGCCAGTTTTCCTACCATACTCACCGGACCGAGTAGAAGCATAATCATGAGCCCGCCTACGGCTGTTGGCAAGGCAAAGGGCAAATCGACGAGACTGTTGAGAAATGATCTGCCAACGAATCGGTATCTTGTCAGCACCCAGGCAATCATGGTGCCCAGAATCACATTAATTAGCGCAGCGACTACGGCCAGACGCACCGTCAAGAGGACCGCTTTCCACGCAATTGGGTCCATAATACTTTCGGCAAAGTTACTCCATCCTTCAGAGAAGGAGTTCGCGTACACACCGATGATCGGAAGCACAATGAGTACGATAAAATATAACAAAACAGTGCTACGAAATCCCCAAGTCCATCCCTTGTGACGAAGAACGGTATTCATTACTGTGTTCCCTCCCAGCCTCCGGCTTTCAATCCGGTCGGCAGTCTAACTGACCATACGACAATTCCCTAAGTTGGATAAGTTTACTTTAATATTATTCCCATTAGTCTACTTGGTTTTTTTTCTTAACTGATACTTTACCAGTTTGCAGTGCTGATCGTCAATGCTTTTATTTGAACTTATGGATGCAATCTTTTTGTTCATAGATTCATTGAATAAGCACCAGTGTAACCGTGCTTCTCGCTAATTTTTTCTGGCTTACCCTTGCTTCTGATTGAAACTTGGTTTGTTTCGCTAGATCTGGTTAAGGTACAATTTAGGAAGCTGCACTTTAGAGGAAGTACTACAACGATAGGGAGTGATTACACATGTTGTATACCCAAAGTTTATCCACATCTGTGCGAGATGAAATGAAAGATATCACTCGAGATGTAAGACAAGTTGTGCAGAGCAGTGGCATACAAAATGGCACCGTGCTCATCTACTGCCCGCATACAACCGCCGGTATTGCCATTAATGAAAATGCAGATCCTGATGTAAAACATGATGTATTGTTACGCCTGGATGAAGTATATCCATGGGAACATCCCCAATATCGACATGCGGAAGGGAATACGGCATCTCATCTTAAGTCGATGACTACCGGTCCGTCACAGACCGTTATTCTGCATGAAGGCAAGCTACTTTTGGGCCGCTGGCAAGGTATCTATTTTTGCGAATTTGATGGACCGCGTAACCGGGAGTATTTCATTAAGATTATGGAAGGGTAGTTATAACTCTAAAAATCAAAACAAAACAGGCGATCCACCCTTTATCGGGGTTCGGAATCGCCTGTTTGTCTCTGAAGCGTGTATAATGATTAACTTTCGCAAGATAACGTTATAAAGAATTAATGTTATGACCAATCACCGTCCTGAAGTATAGGAGCACAAGAAAAAGTGTTACATATTGCACGCAAGCTGTTAACCTATGTTACGGCACAACACTTTAACATGAGACTGTGCAGAAGACTCGATCTCCGCAAACGTTAAACGATCTTGTATATAATAGGATATGAATCCATGCATGGCAAGAAACAATGTACGTGGCACATGCTCGATGTCCTCTTCGGAACAGTCTTCTTCCTTCATATACTGCACGATAATGGACCTAAAAAGTTCGAAACAACGTCCCTGTTCGGTACGACAATAGGACAATAATTCTTCATCCCGAATCATAAACATGATTTCATACTGATACGGATTCTCTAGACCAAAACGAATAAATTCCATTAGAATATGTTCAACCCTGCTCACGCCATCTGTCTCTGGCCTGACCATCGCTTGCAACAGCAACTGTCTCAAGTGATTGAAATCCTCCACCACGATCGCATAGAACAGCTCTGCTTTTTCTTTAAAATGATAATACAGCGACCCATGACTATAACCAAGATGCTGGCCGATGCTTCGCATCGAAATGGCGCGGTATCCCTTGGTAATAAAAAGGTGTCTCGCTGCCTCCAATATCCGCTCCCTCGACAACTCCTGTTCGACTGCTCTTCTAGCCATACATTTTATTCCCCTTCAATAAAATAAAGCCGCTGTCCCTCCGTGATCCGGGATTGCCCTTGCGTCAAATCCGTGATCCAGGCGATAAAAGCCTCGGTTTCATTATCCGGCGGAAGACAAGTCAACGTAACTTTATCGGTGAAAGTCGTTTCACCCGTACGCACTTCCCGGCTCCTTAACTCATTTTCTACTTTACCTAGCCACGTATAGTCCAGCTCAACAAATACTTCACGATGCAGTACCTGGGTAATAACCTCTCCTGCCTCAATTGCTGCCACTGCTCCATCCGTATAGGCACGGATCAGTCCGCCAGCACCAAGCATAATTCCCCCGAAATAACGTGTGACTACAATAGCTACATTTTTTAAGTGCTGATTCTTAATTACTTCTAGAATCGGTTTGCCTGCTGTACCACTCGGTTCCCCATCATCAGACTGCTTCTGAATCTCATCCCGCTCTCCAATCATGTACGCCGAGCAGTTATGTGTTGCGTTCCAATGTTTTTTCTTAATATCATCAATAAATGCAATCGCTTCTTCTTCGGTTGTAACCGGCATAATATGACCGATAAAACGTGATTTTTTAATGACAATCTCCAGTTGACCTGGTCCGCGCACTGTTCGATAACGTTCCATCATTTCTAATCCAACTTTCTGAAATCTTCTAATGCTAGTCTTCTATTCCATCATTCAGGTTACGGGTCGCTGTATAAACATCGTCCATTTAAAAGAAAGCAGTTCTCCGCATAACGCGGATGAACTGCTCTGGTTAACCCCATTCAGGAAACGATCCTCTGCAAAGCACCGATTCCCGAATGGACTTAACGATCTTTTATTAAACTATATGAGCTAAGCCAAGAATTATTCAGAAAGTCTCGCTTCAAGCGCTGCTTTCTCTTCCTCAAAACCTGGTTTGCCCAACAACGCAAACATATTTTTCTTGTATGCTTCCACGCCCGGTTGGTCAAATGGATTCACACCCAGCAGATAACCGCTGATGCCGCATGCTTTTTCAAAGAAGTATACCAGATATCCAAAGGAATATGGAGTCATATCCGGAATGTTCACAATCAGATTCGGAACTTGACCATCTGTATGTGCGAGCAACGTTCCTTGGAATGCTTTTTTGTTAACGAAATCCATTGTTTTGCCTTCCAGGAAGTTCAGGCCATCGAGGTCGTCCGGATCAGCTTCAATGGAAATATGCTCAGAAACTTCAGAAACTTGGATAACCGTTTCGAAAATATTCCGTGTACCTTCCTGAATGAATTGACCCATGGAGTGCAAGTCTGTGGAGAAATCCACAGATGCTGGATAGATCCCTTTGTAATCCTTACCTTCACTTTCACCGAAGAGCTGTTTCCACCACTCGGATACGAAGTGCAAGGATGGCTCATAATTCACGAGAATCTCTGTGCCTTTGCCTTTGCGATACAATGCGTTACGAACAGCAGCATATTGATATGCTTCATTCTCAGCAACGTTCGGGTTGCTGTATTCCTTGGAAGCGTCAGCTGCACCTTGCATCATTTCTTCGATGTTGATACCTGCTGTTGCGATCGGCAACAAACCTACTGCTGTAAGTACGGAATAACGTCCGCCTACATCATCCGGGATGATGAAAGACTCATATCCTTCTTCATTGGCAAGTTTTTTGAGTGCTCCACGCTCTTTATCTGTTGTTGCATAGATACGTTTGCGAGCTTCCTCTTTACCGTATTTTTTCTCCAGAGCTGCACGGAAAATACGGAAAGCAATAGCCGGTTCTGTGGTTGTACCGGATTTAGAAATGACGTTCACGGAGAAGTCTTTACCTTCTACCAGATCCAGCAAATGTGTTACATACGTAGAGCTGATGTTGTTTCCTGCAAAATAAATTTCTGGTGTTTTGCGTTTGTCTTTCGGCAAGTTGTTATAGAAGGAGTGCGTCAACATTTCAATCGCTGCGCGTGCACCCAGGTAAGAACCGCCGATACCGATAACGATCAGCACTTCCGAATCACTTTGGATTTTGGCAGCCGCTTTTTGAATGCGAGCAAATTCTTCTTTGTCATATGCTGTTGGCAGGTCAATCCAGCCCAGATAGTCGGAACCTGTTCCAGTACCGTTATGTAGCTGCTCGTGTGCCAAACGAATCGGTTCAGCGAAATAGTCTACTTCGTGCTGGTTCACAAATTGCAAAGCCTTGCTATAGTCAAATGTCACTTTTTTTGCCATGATCTCAAAAACCTCCTGATATCGGTATATTATTCCGTTTTCATGTTATACAACTTGTCCTTAGGATACTTCAAATCCATCAGGCTGACAAGCTTACGCATAACTTGACTTTCACAGCCAAGAAGCAAAAAGGGCAAATCGAATCCGCAGTATTGCGGTTCGAGTTCCCCTTCTTGAGTTATTCCCCCGGGTACGAACAGACGTAGTCAGTAACGCTGCGTATCACCAGTTTAAGTGTAGATTTGGCAGGCACATGAAACGTCGCTTGGCCTTGAATCTCTTGCCACTCTTCTTCACCAGGAAGCAATACTTTCAGGTCTCCGGACAGAATCTCCATGATCTCGCGGGAATCCGTACCGAATTCATAGCTGCCTGGAAGCATGATACCGAGCGTTACTTTACTGCCATCCCCCAAAATAACCGTTCTACTGGTTACCTGACCATCATAGTAAATGTTGGCCTTTTTCACTACACTGACTTGATCCAATTGTGACATGTGTACCCGCTCCCCTGAAGGTTAATACAAAACAAAAGGCAACACAGACCCGGGCGTCCATTCACACCCTTGGCACTGGCGGAAATAACAACTGTCATGGACCAGAACTGGACTAAGCTGTTCCGGCCATGACAGTACTATTGAAACAAAAGCTCATTACAAGTTGACTTGCATACAATGAAACGTAAAATCAAAGTCAACTAGAACTATTAAGAACTATTACAGTAATGCTTTTACGCGGCTAACTACATTATCCACCGTAAAGCCATATTCTTGGATTACACGGTCACCAGGCGCGGAAGCACCGAAAGTGCTGATTCCGAGAATGTCACCTTGATCTCCAACGTATTTCTCCCAGCCCATTGGATGAGCCATTTCAATCGCAAGACGAGCTTTAACATCCGGCAGAAGCACGGACTCTTTGTAAGCTTTGTCTTGTTTCTCGAACAGATCCCAGCTTGGCATGCTAATTACACGAACTTGAATGCCTTGCTCAGCCAGTGCAGCTTGAGCTTTAACAGCCAGCTGTACTTCAGAACCTGTAGCAATAATTTGAGCAACCGGTTTGCCATCCTTCGCATCAGACACAACATAAGCACCGCGTTTCACGTTCTCACGTGCGCCTTCTACGGTTCCTTCGAGGATCGGCAGGTTTTGACGAGTCAACACCAGAGCAACCGGGTTTTCTTTATTTTCGATCGCATAAGCCCAAGCTGCTGAAGTTTCGTTACCGTCAGCCGGACGAATTACTGTCAGGTTAGGGATGATACGCAAGGATGCCAATTGCTCGATTGGTTCGTGCGTAGGGCCGTCTTCACCAACAGCGATACTGTCGTGAGTCAGAACATAAGTAACTGGCAGATTCATCAATGCAGCCAGACGAACAGCCGGACGCAGGTAGTCGGTAAATACGAAGAACGTACCGCCGAATACTTTCACACCGCTATGCAGTGCCATACCGTTCATCGCTCCAGCCATACCAAACTCACGGATACCGAAATAGATATTACGTCCGGAGTAGTCTTCTGGAGTGAAGTTTGTCAGATTGTTCAGGTGAGTCATTGTGGAGCTCTCCAGGTCAGCAGATCCGCCTGTCAATTGTGGCACGTTATGCGCCAAACCATTCAGAGCATTACCGGATGCTACACGTGTAGACAACGCTTTGTCGGTTGCTGCATATTTCGGCAGGTCACGATCCCAACCTTCTGGAAGGTCGCCGTTGATTGCAGTTTCGAACTGAGCAGCCAGTTCAGGGTACGCTTTTTTGTACTCAGCGAATTTCTCATCCCAAGCTTTGTTAGCAGCGATACCACGCTCTTTTACTTGAGCAAAGTGATTGCGTACTTCAGCGGGTACGTGGAAGTCCTCTTCGTATACCCATTTATAGTATTCTTTGGTCAGCTTAGCTTCTTCAGCACCCAGTGGAGATCCGTGAGTACCGCCGTGACCGCCTTTACCTTGTTTGTTCGGGCTACCGTAACCGATAACGGTTTTCACTTCGATCAATGTAGGACGTGCAGTGTCCGCTTGAGCTTCTTTGATTGCTTTTTCAATTGCAGGCAGATCGTTACCATCTTCAACGCGAAGCACTTGCCAGCCATACGCATCAAACCGTTTCGCAATGCTTTCGGAAGAGGAAAGATCCAGTTTACCGTCCAGTGTAATGTCGTTGGAATCAAACAGCATGATCAGTTTACCAAGGCCCAGACGTCCAGCCAGGGAAGCTGATTCATGAGACACGCCTTCCATCAAGTCACCATCACCACAGATGGCATACGTATAGTGATCAACAACGTTGAAGTTGTCTTTGTTGTAAGTTGCGCCCAGTTGAGCTTCCGCCATCGCCATACCAACTGCCATAGCAATACCTTGACCCAGTGGTCCAGTTGTTGCATCAACACCAGCTGTATGTCCGAATTCCGGGTGACCTGGAGTTTTGCTTCCCCATTGACGGAATTGTTTCAATTCTTCCATCGGAAGATCATAGCCGCTCAGGTGCAGCAAGCTATACAGAAGCATGGAACCATGTCCTGCGGACAGCACAAAGCGGTCCCGGTTAATCCAAGTCGGGTGGTCCGGGTTATGAGTCATCGTTTTTGCAAAAAGCTGGTACCCCATCGGAGCGGAGCCCATCGGCATGCCCGGGTGTCCGGAGTTAGCCTTCTCAATTGCATCAATCGCCAAAGTACGTACGGTTGTAATCGACAGGTTGTCAATTGTGTTGTTCTCGTCCTTTTGAATCGCTTCGTTCTTGTCAGTCATGGTTTGTCCTCCTCATGTCTTTAGATAAGTCGGGTGCGCAAGCGAATCCCTCTCATCATACAAGCAAACCGCATAAACAATAAGTAAATCCGCTTGAATGTTTCATTTTGACTTATTCACTTTTGTATTGTATCACTTGGAGTGAAGCTTTTCCATAACCTTCTTTTAGAAAGTTACGGAAAATGCGGCTGATCAAATGTTGAATCTTGCTAATCCATCGGATGAAGTATAACCCTTAAGCCAAAAACCATACACCCAAGGAGGAATTAATATGCCTCATTCAAAGCGACACCCGTCTAGTTCTTTAAAAACATCATTACCCTTGTTATCAGGAATCATAACTGGAATAGTCACGGGTGTTTTTCTTGGTTTCTTTCTCAAATCCGTTCAGGCGCTAAGCGGTGAGAAAGTGTACACCTTGTTATTAAACGTTGATTTTGTGCCAGGACTACCTGCCCACTTACCGGAATGGTTTGAATTTTTCCTTCATCTCGCTGTTTCTATGGTCATTGGCATCTTCTATATTTGGTGGATCCAGCGTTCAGGTCGTCCGATCATCCGGGGAATAATACTTGGTGCGCTCTCTTCCCTATTGTACATCCCCTTAGCTCCGTTATCCCCACGTGTGCCTGACTTGAATGACACTGGAGCGATCTTATATTGGGTTGCAGGTCATCTGTTATTTGGTACATTGCTTGGTATGTGCGGAAAATATGTACTCGCCAAAAAGCGACCCCCAGTTCAATGATGAACTGAGGGCCGCTTCGCTTAATTATCTAGCTTTCGCTTGCAAGGTTACGAATCAACCTTGCACAGTGTTAAAGTAAAAGATTAAAATACCACCGTTTTGTTCTCATGTACAAGAATACGATCCTCTACATGCCATTTGACCGCTCGTGCAAGTACAACACGCTCAATCGTGCGTCCAATACGTTTCAATTCAGTTACATCATCCCTGTGACTTACACGCTGAACGTCTTGTTCAATAATCGGACCGCCATCCAACTCTTCTGTTACATAGTGTGCAGTTGCTCCGATGATTTTGACACCACGGTTATACGCCTGTGCATAAGGCTTTCCACCAACAAAGGCTGGCAAGAACGAGTGATGAATATTGATAATGCGGTTGTGATAATGCTCGATAAACATTGGAGAAATAATCTGCATATAACGTGCAAGGATGATTACATCTACATCATTTCCAATGACTTCTAATTGGCGTTGTTCTGCCTCTTTCTTCGTATCCGCTGTAACCGGGATATGATGGTAAGGGATACCAAATGATTCCACATAATCCTTCATGTCCAAATGGTTGCTGACCACAAGCGCAATATCTGCAT
The DNA here is from genome assembly GCF_948329825.1 of Paenibacillus sp. JJ-100. Taxonomy (GTDB): domain Bacteria; phylum Bacillota; class Bacilli; order Paenibacillales; family Paenibacillaceae; genus Paenibacillus. Next base: position 377,424 of record NZ_CAOJCM010000004.1, on the reverse strand, counting down.
CCAGATCGCCTGCTTGCCATTGCCATAGTAACTCTACCAGACAGTGGTCTTCTTTTGAGACAAAAATAGCCAGTCTTTTCTTGCGGCTAACCGCGGTAAGGGACCATTCCATCTTAAATCTTGACGCTACTTCGGCAAAGTCGGTTTCCAGTTTCTTTAAGTTATCCTGCAGCTGTGCAAGATCGAATTCAATTCGCATAAAGAACATACCACCAGCAGGGTCCATCGTATACTGGTCAGATTGTACAATGTTAGCGCCATGCTGGTGCAAAAAGTGTGATACAGCAGCTACAATCCCTGGACCATCTGGACAGGAAATGAGCATTCGTGCTCGATTGGCACGGTTTTGATTATCAGGTCGTACTTGTTTAGCATGAATCTCCATCGGGGTAATCTTCCTCCTTCAAAATAAACAAACATTCAGGAATTATATCAGGCAAGACTTGCAGGGATTACCCTGCAAGCCATGCAATCAAGCGATGGTTCACTTGTTCTTCATTCAGATGTGGAAATAGCGCTGCTTCCGTCACCATGTCGTATAACCGTTCTAGCGGTTCACGTGGATCAGCCTTTTTGGCTTTCGCATCATTTTTGAGCAGAGTCCACACGTCAAGTACATAGGCGCGAGAAGCCAGTTCTTTACCTTTGAAGAAATGCTGCAGTTGCTCAACCTCATTCAGAAACTCCTGGCCAAAACGACCTTCTACGTCTCCGCGGAGCAATGCAATCTCGATTTCATACATTGGACGCTGTGTCTTCGCCTCTTTACCAATCCATGGCGTCTCTAGAATGAACGGGCGATTGTGCAATTTTTCATGGTTCACAATACGATTGATCGCTTCAAAACCGATCCAGCCCGATCCAATAGGCGTATGACGGTCCTTGCGTGCACCTGCAGCATTTTTACTATCATTGATGTGCATAACAGCAATTCGATCAAGTCCCACCGTGCGGTCGAATTGATCCAGCACACCGTCCAGATCATTGACAATGTCATAGCCGGCATCATGAATGTGACAAGTATCCATACACACGGTCAAGCGCTCGTTGTGTGTTACTTTATCGATAATCTGAGCGATTTCCTCAAAGCTGCGCCCCATTTCAGTTCCTTTACCAGCCATGGTCTCGAGGGCGATGTTCACATCCGTCTCCTGAACGCCATCCAACACTTCATTCAGTCCTTGTGCGATGCGCTCAATACCGTAATGAGCATCTTTATCTGTGAATGCACCAGGATGCAGTACAATATTTTTCACACCAATGGCATGGGTACGGCGAATTTCTTCTTGAAGAAAATCCACAGCCAGTCTATACGTGTTGTCCTTGTATGAACCCAAATTAATGATATAGGGAGCGTGGACAACAATTTCCTCGATGCCACCTGCCTGCATCGCCAGTTTACCTTCCTCGATGAACATCGATTCAATAGGTTTGCGGCGGGTATTCTGCGGTGCACCCGTATATATCATAAACGAACTAGAACCGTACGAAGACGCTTCTTTCGTTGCACTCAGTAATCCCTTGTCCGAAAAGGACACGTGGGAGCCGATTTTCAGCATCATTGATCCCCCTTATTCCGAATTATCCCTTATCATAACGCGATTATCGAAATAAATCTAGAAATGCGCTATAATTCGGATGAGAGGCTATTTTTTACAGTTACGTACGCAACATAGATAGCGCTTTCTTTTACTGCGTAAAATTAATAAACGAGGTGATTCCGCGATGATTGCTAATGCCTACACCCACTTTTTAACCAACAGTACCCCCAGTAACTGGTTTATGAATACGATCGCATTTTGGACGCTTGTACTACTTGGAAGCATGTGCATAGGTGGTTTTTTTATGATGCGCAAATTCCTCAAAGTGCTGCCCAAAGCAGATGGCAAATCGAAGCTGGATTGGCAAAATTATTGGGTAGAGACAAGCAGACACTTATGGACAGATGAAGCCAAAGCTTTCCTTGACCAGCTTGTTGAGCCTGTGCCAGGCCCTTTTCGCGACATCGCCAAACATTCTATTGCAGCAGAGATCGGTAAACTTGCTGTGGAGGATTGTGCAACCGAAGTATCAAGAGATCATTGCATTAAAGGTTATATCATCGCAACACCCAAACGGGACAACAAATTTTTAGTTAAATTTTTGGAGAAAAATAAAATCGACTACACTCCCTACCGTCACTTAATGAAATAATTTACGTAAGGACTGGGTGAAAAATAAAGCAAGACCAGATCGTTAGACTTGACACAAATCTGGTTAAATGAATTACACAGATTAGCTCCGCTCGGTGAGGCTTGTTCACTCGTTCAAAACTTACCGTGTGGGGCTTTTTGACTCATGTAGAGAGGGTGCTCATTATGAAGATTGCCATTTGCGGGGGAACCGGATTTGTAGGCGGAGCGATTGTGGATTACTGGTTAGAAGTGGGACATCATGTGAAAGTAATCACTCGCAAGCTTCCTGACATGCCTAATCCGAGTACAAACCTTACATATATTTCTTGGGAACAGCTTGATGAAATGCCACATGAACTGGAAGGCTTTGATGCCTTGGTGAACCTTGCAGGTGAGACACTTAACCAACGGTGGACAACCAAGGCCAAGCATGAGATTGTGGAATCCAGAGTCACAACCGTCGCACGAGTTGCTAGGCTGGTAGAAACTCTGAAGCAAAAGCCTGAAGTGGTCGTTCAGGCTTCAGCTATGGCGATCTATGGAACTTCCCCTGATGAAACTTTTGATGAGAACAGTCCGCAAAGGTGTATGAACTTCCCTTCACGGGTCTCCGAGAAATGGGAAAATGCTGCCGATGCCATCCAAGGTGTACGACTGGTCAAAATTCGGGTGAGTCTCGTTTTGGGACATAAGAAAGGGGCATTCCCATTGATGAAACTGCCATATATGCTGGGGTTTGGCGGCAAGATCGGCAGTGGCAAGCAGTGGACCAGCTGGATTCACATTATGGATATCGTTCGGTTGATCGACTTTACCATTCACAACAAAGAAATCTCCGGCCCTGTTAACGCTGCTGCTCCTCACCCCGTAACCAATGATGAATTCGGTCGTACAATAGGCAAAGTCTATCATCGTCCTCACTGGTTCCCCGTGCCCGCTTTCTTGATCAAAACCATTGTTGGTGAGCTGTCTGTTGTCCTGCTGCAAGGACAGCGTGTCATTCCGCAAAAGGCACTGGACCATGGCTTTCAATTCACTTTTCCGACACTGACTCAAGCGTTGGAAGATCTGAAGCATCGAGGCTTGTCCGATTAAAATTTATACGTCATCCGTAAGCACATTTAACCTGCCACTCGATAAACATAGACCGTTTCAGCCAGGATAAATGTATCTCCATCCGTCAATGGATACTCCTTGTAGGGGGCCAGCAGTTGACCCTGAAGTATCGTTCCATTGACGGAACCCAAATCCTTGATAACATAACCGGATTGACTTCGGCTCAATTCTACATGAGCACGAGATATGCCTGTTGAACGATCTACGCATTGGACCATATCTTCGGCTCTTCCAATGACAAAAGATGTTCCCTTCAGATCTACACGTTCACTCCGTTCACCTTTTTTTATCGTTCGTTCTAAATAATAGGATTTGACTGCGGAGTTTATATTGGCTATGCCGGATGCTGCCAGTTGTTGCAGATTCACTGTTGCATCCACAGCAGGAATGGCGCTTTCCATCCCAGAAGAACCAGCATACTCTCCACTTTGTTTCTGTGAAGTCAGAGGATTATACATTACTTCTGGCGTGGCACCCATAGATGTTATGTCAGAAGCACTCATAGTGCTAAGGTTTGAGAAACGAGAGGCTATACGGTTTTCATCAACCGAACCCGCCTGTAAAGATTCGTTATACGGCTCCTTCACTCCTCCAGATTTGTCTGTCGTATTCCAGCGCCAACTCTCTTGAAACATTTCCTCTTCAACCTTTGCCCGTTTGTCTTTTTTACTTCCTGACAATGATAAAGTGAAGCGTTTGCGATCCCCAGATTCACTCCGAAAACCACTTTTTTTCTTCCCGGTCTTCCCTATCCAGCCTGCAGCTGCAATCAGTCCCACACTTAGCAAAATAGACAGGATCATGACATTACGACTTGGCTGTTCCATGTAGATAAATCTCCATACTAGTGCGATTGCGACCATACAACCGAGCCATAGGTATGTAGTACGCGATGAACTTGACGCTGAACTGTCTTCTTCAATATCCATATCTTCCTGTGCTGCCGACTTGGCAAAAGGAACCTGTGTCTGTGCAGAGTTCTGTTTATGAAATGTGTAGTTAGGGCTATCCGATGAAGTTTTCTCTTTTGTTCGCCTATGTAAAAAAGAATTCATATTGGGGTCAATGTCTCGGACCTCTACATCTGGCTTGAGTAATGACGGACGTAGAGGTAGATTCGGTTGCCCTGTATTTGACGTATTAAGATTGAAGCCGATCTCGTTCTCCTCTCCTATTGGCTGGCTGGACGGTCGAGCGGAACTTCCAGCGGACAATTCATGCAAAAGCTCACGCAACTTCTGAATATCCCATCGCTCATCATCACAGAGTTGCAATACCCTTTGTATGCCCTCGCCTTGCAATTCTTGTACATGAGCCATTAATCTGATGACCAAGTCACGGAATAACTGCGGGGTTTGATCCGTCTGTCCGGTGTTCATCATCGGCACATAAACTAAACCTAACTCCCCCTGCTCCATTGACCCCTGAATAAATACGTAATCCTCCTGAATCCAAAAATTCTGCGGTTCTAACATATACTGCCTACACTCCACAAGAACATCAGCCAATTGAAACAAAAGATGATATAGAACATGCAGGCTGATATGTCCAGACTTTAACATCTGGGATAGCATTTTATAACCTGAGATGTCATACTGCAACGTTACATTCTGATCAATCTCCCGCGTATGTAAAGGTAAAACATGTGGAATCCGATTGGAAAATAACATACCAATCTGCACTTTGCTAAGCTCGTCCATACGAAGCCCGTCTGCTTTTTCTAAAATCATAAAAGCTCCGCCATTCCGCACGAAATCTCTCGTTAATCCGTACATGTCGCTCCTCACTTTCCATTATACCGTCACATATATCCATGAACTAACGAAGCCGGGCAGCACCGCCAGCATAAACGGAAATTTTAATGTTTTCTCCTGACTTACAAGTTTAAGAGAACCTAGTTTAAAGAAACTTAGTAGATTAAATGCCATTGTCCTTACTCGCTTCGCCGCATCTCTACGAAACAAGAGGATCACTAAACCAATCACACCAGCATACAAGATCGAGTACACAATAACGTGTATACCAAATGTAAATCCTGTCCATGCACCGATCCCCCCAAACAATTTCACATCACCTGCACCGACTGCACCAATGACATACATTAAAAACAACATACCGAAACCCACAGCAAATCCAGCTAAGGAAAACAGCACACCCTGCCATCCTCCCCACAGGAGATGGGCAGCTACACCTATTGCCGTTACGGGCAGAGTTAGCCAATTAGGAATCTTCATTGAGCGTATGTCAGTTATGAACGCCGCTAGAAGATATGCGCCACAGATTATATAAAACCATCCCACCGAGATCACCTCTCCTTATTTCTAGATGCTACCGTAAACGACGTTTCCGTCTGAGCACCGTCCGCTGTCTCTACAACAAAACTCCATGTGCCTTCTGTTGTTCGAGTACCGACAAACCAGTTCCACTCTATAATTCCATTCTCGTCAGCAACAGCCCAGCCTATATGCTGCGCGGAACTCTCACCCGACTTGTAAAAAATCGTAAGATTGGCGGTTGATCCAGGCTCCACCTGAACCTTTATCTTAGCTTGATTCCCTATAAATGCGGGGTCTGGCTTGGATAAAACGGTCGCTGCGCTCCCACTCTTGCCCTCCCCGCTTACGCCATCTGACCCCTCACCTGTATCCCCAATCCATATGCGTTCTGCCGCAGCAACTTGAATTCGCAAAGGTTTACCGAGAAAGGGTACTTTCACTGGCAGCTCATAACTTAGCTCAAGTCTGAAATAAGGATTCGTTTTATCCCTTAGATTGGGGACGGAAACTCCGTTCACATGAATTCGCTCCATATCTAGCAGCGTTGTGTCAACGAACGGTTGCAGTAACGGTTTAATCACAGGATCAAGCACTACCTCTAATGCCGAGGTTTTAATTCTTTGCAGTGGCTCTTCTCCACTCCTTGCAGCTGCTTGCACCCAGTCACTTAACGGTTCAGGCAATGAAGAGGCATACTCATCTGCCCATTCGGTAAGAGAAAGCTCTGACCACATCAATCCCTCTTTTGAGCCCTCACCTCCTGCTGAATCCGAAGGAGCAAAGACAAGAGAGACTGGGTACACCTTTGTTGATAGCTGCTTCACCGTTTCCCCTGCTGTACTCTGCAATGCGGTGGAGATCAGCGTCATCTGAACGATGAAGATAAGAAATAGAATAAAGAATAAAAAAACAGGAAGAACCAGTGAAGCTTCCAGCACCATACTGCCCTGTTCCTTTTTCGCTTCCAGCATCTGTTTTCTCAAGGACATCAAGCGATCTAATCTACTTATCCGCGTCATTCGATGTTGCACCTGCACATTCATTCGTTCATCTTGAACCTGAATCCATTTATCCATCGCGCCTCCATCCAATGGTTTGTTCATCTGTTCAATAGGAATAATCCGCCTTCCGTTCAATGTAAAATCGTCCATCCTGTACTTGATCTGTACTCCCCATAGCAGCACCTATACTTCGCACAATTCCAGGTAAAAACCATAGCTTAATACTGCTACGAATCTGGCCTGAAGCGTAGGTTTGTTTCTCATCCGGGTTTACACCCGTATTCATTCGAATCAGTGCCAGCATGCGAGACATTTTGCGTTCATTATTGCTATGCATAAGCAAGAACAATCGAAGATGATCCTTATACGTCAACTTCACCCTGATGTATTTGGATAATTCAACACTTCCGTCTTTTGCCAGTTTCATCATATCTTCTATAGCATGTGTAATTCCGTATAGAATCGCCGCAGATAACACAAGAAGCGGATTCCCCAGCTTACTGTTTTCGGCAAGTCCTTCAGCTGTTCGGATCGCCAGCCGCATACCAAAGATCTCGGCATACGCAGATGCGATGTTACCTGAAGGGTTGTGAAATCCGTATATGATATATTCCAGTTCCTGATTCTCCAGCTTGAACACATCATCAGCATTTCCACTGCCTTCCGTCCAAGAAAACAATTGACCAAAATCCATGGGATTAAAATAGGCAAGTGCATATTCATTCTGAAATAACTCATCACCAAGTTGATCCAGTAACCCAGACATTCCACCAAATAGGTGATCCATTCCTTTCATGGCATTTCCGCCAGAATCATAAGGATCACTATCTATCCCCGTCATTTCCGCTCGTACGGAGCTACTCTCATTCAACGCAATGTTGGCTTCATAATATTCCTCCAACTGTTTGAATGCCTGCATTGAACCCGCATTGCCGTTCTCAATCTTGCTAAATAACCGTTTAATTTCCTTCAATTTACGTTGGGACTGCTTGTCATTTTCTTTACGCTGGGCATCCGACCCACGTCCATTCTCAAGCTCCTGTTTGCTCTGTGTGATAAGATTGGCAGCACCCGTTCTTATGAAGGAATTCATATATCGTTCCGCAGTCTGACTTCCTTGCCTAACCGCAGGTTTGATGGGTACACCACTCATACCTGTCACATTCCGAAGCTGATTATTGAGTTCTATGCTATCTTTTCGAACATTAGAGAAGTCTGTATTTTGCGAGATGACACGAGATTTTAACCGATCAAATAGAGCATCTTCCCTAACAAGCTCCGAAGCGAGTGAACGTGTGCTCTTGGCTTCGTTGCCGGAACCCGTAGATGTCGGACTCGTTCCAGGCAGAGTAGAGCTTCCCACGCTATCATAACTGGCATTCTCAGAACGATTTTCTCCTTCGGCAATCACCCGTTTCATTTCTTCATTAATTCCGCGCGCTTCTTCAATTTTCGCCTGCGCTTCGGCAAGCTTGGTCTGATGTGCCTGTAATGCTGGTTGTATGATCATGCTAATGCCTGTCACAATTTGATTGACACCTGTCCGGTAACGTCCCAATTCCAATATGTACTGCTGTTGATTAAATGGTAATCCTTCATCTGCCTGCTTTTTATTTAAGTAATCGCTATAACGTGCTGCTGCTTCTGCCGCTGTCTCCGGTGCTGCTTCAAGCATTTCTTCATAGATTGACTGGCCTGGCGGCTTCATAATCAGGTCCGGCAGCTTCTTTACCTTCTCAGCAGAGTCTACTTGATTAGCGATAGCTTCATCCAGCAGCTGTTCACGTTTGTCATAGAGCTTCTGTAATTTCTTCAACAGGTCCACCGTATGGGCTGCTTCTTTCATCTCTTCCGACATCGGCTTGAATCGATTAATCACTTCAATAGCAAAATCAACTGGAGCCCTATACTTCATGTCTTCCTGGATCTGACGATTAAAAATATCATGTCTGCCTAGCTCGCGCTCCATTTGGAGTGAAGTGGTATCCCATTGGATATCCAGGATCGGAAAACTATCCTTTACAGACGAAGGTTTCACACTATCATTCAACACTTTTGCCATGAGTGCATCTCCACTGGTATCCCCATATGCAAACAATCCATACTCCCGAAGTGATGTGTCATAAGCAGACATAACCGATCTCATCGCTGCATGTGTCATACGTTCCGTCTGTACCTTGAAGGCTGCAATTCTCGAGTAATCTATAAAAATGGCTACAAACATATATACACCAGCCAAAATTAAGATCAAAAACAATGTTACCGCTCCAGATTCACCACCGTTTTTTTTTCTGAACAGCTCCTTCCTCCTCCTTTGCTTATTTTTTACTTGTGCCAAAATACTGCACAACTTGCCCCGCCTCTGTAGCTGAAGTGGCTGCCTTGCCGCCTTTACCTTTGAACTTCGCACCATAGTAACGAATCAAATCTACCGTTCGGATGAATTCAACCGGCTCCACAACTGCGGATGAGCCCCTTGTGAGTACTCGATTTCCTGAATCAAACAAAAACATAGGCAAAGGTAGTGAAATAACCTGTTCCAGATGAGTTGTCACTTTCCGCTGAATCAGCGTATTTTGATATGTCATCGTACCTTTCATAGCTGAAGGCATCTGGCTGGATGCTTGTACTAATTTCTTTTCCGATAGACTTCCTCCTTCACCGGAAGGTACAGAAATACTCACCTCATTATCCGCTCCCGCCCATCCAAACAGGGCACCTAAGAGCCGATCATCGGTTAACCTCCAGTACAGGTGATCATATTCTCCAGCAGCGTATTCGCCTGTCATCGCCTGTTTTTTACTGTTATCCCAGCTATAAGCAGCTCGTTCGGATGCCGCATAGGCATGCTGGTTCAAAAATGTCTTTTGGTACATATACATCGTGAAGAAAAGTAGCAGCACAAGAGTAAACAACACAACCGGGAAGACGAGGGAAGCTTCAACGGTGAAGCTCCCTTCTTCCTTTTTGAAGTTTCTACTCAAAGAACTCATTACTTTTACTGCTGACACTTTTTAGCAAATTTTCGACCAAAGTTTTAATCTGATTTTTAAAAATCAAGGCAATAATGATGATTACGCCGATAATCAGAATTGACTCCAGAGTACCTAACCCATCCTCTTCCTTCCACAGTGAGGATATTTTGCTCTTCATTCCTTCCGTTGCATTGCTTCTCAGATCCATCATCTCATTTCCTCCTACATATTCATCATCATAAAAGCAGGTGCACCGATCATGACTACGATTGTAAAAAAGATCAATACCATCGGAAACACCAGTTTGGAAGAAGCTTGCTCTCCCTTGGCCCGGCTAACAGCCTTGCGTTTCTCCCACAGTGCATGTGAAAGATCCCGCAGCGCCAATACAAAGTCACCTCCCCCACGCCGGAAATTCAGCAGCACTGTCGTTGTAAAAATCGTCACTTCTTGTACCCCGCATCTGCGACTGAACTGCTCAAAGGATTGTTGAAACGAATAGCCGTTATTCCAATCTCCTGCCGCCTTCCGCAGTTCGTTATATAAAGGATGGTCCCGGTCACCTTGGCTATCCACGCAGTGAATAATCGCACGTTGTACGGTTTCTCCTGCTCCAACCAGGAGGACAATCCGATTAAGTAATTCCGGTAGCTCGATGAGGATATCCTGATCTCTATGTTTCACTTTGGTGTAAAGGTCTTTATACATAGCAAAAGGTACAGCGATCCCAAGGACAAATCCTCCGGCTACTCCTCCCATACCTGTATCCCCGACGAGTGAAAGTACACACCCAGCCAGTAGCAAGAGCCAAGAGTAAGTCAACATTTCCGCACAATAGAGCAGCGTCTTCTCACCGCTATGCTGTACGCCATACATCTTTTGGATGGCATGCTGCATTCGGAACATAAGCACTGGCAATCTGCGGCCAATCTCGAATCTATCCAGCATGAATAGAAACGGGGCGTGCAATTTCTTGAAACGTAACCCTTTCATATCTAGATTTCGTAAATGTTTATAGGTTTGCCCTCGGGTTCGATCAAGCATCAACCAGCCCGCTCCAAGTGCTCCTCCAATAATGAGAGGAAATAGCATCTTCTCAACTCCTCACACTTTGATATTCATAATGCGCTGAATCCATAAATAACAGCAGACTAGGACAGCAAGTGCAATTGTCGAGATGATGTATCCCATCCCGCTGTATAGTGGTGCCATGAAATCACTGGCTGTGAGGTTGAGGAACAACAGAAAAATGAATGGAGCTGCAAACATCACTTTAGATTCAAATTTTTTCTGTGCCACAGCCACCATAATGTCTTGCTGTATGTCGAGTTTTTCTCCAATCACTCCGGAGGTACGGCGAACGACCTCAACCAGATCACCACCTGTTCGTTTACAAGTGATGAACACGTCTGCAAAATTGGTGATGTCTTCGATCTGTGCCCGATCCGAAAAATCCTGCAACGCCTCTTCTATTGGCTGTCCGTATTCCATGCGTGTCCGCAATATGGTGAATTCTCGGATCAGATCTGTATCCGCTTCTGGGTTTAACATGCGTAAGTCTTCAACTGATTCCTTGAAGCCGTTCTCTACCGATTTCCCTGCCGCCAACGCAGAAGATAGCGCATAGAGTGCCTGCTTGAAATGTAGACTAAGCGTCATCCTTCTTCGTTCAAGTAACACTTTTGTCCAAAACCTGGGCACCCATATGCATCCTGCTGCTAATACGATTCCGGCGATCCAGTGATGATAAAACAACAAACCAATTCCGAAAAACAGCATACCGCTGACGAGCATGCACACAAGGCGTTGCTTTGAGCTAAGCGTATACACGTTGTAATCCGTTAATGTTTGTCTGCTTTGCTCCACACTACATCACCTCCCCATATTTAAAATTTGATAAAGAAGCACATTATCATGAAAGGTTAAATAATATCGCTTACTTCAAATGTCGAACAATCGTTGTTACACGACGATAACAAACTATTTCATTTTCCGTCCCTATCCTCATGTTCGATCTATTTGGCCAAACCCTCTATGTATTCATCAAGCCATTTCCCAAGTCCAGCTGCCTGAATTTTATCTGTCTTGCTCAGTCTTCCGACCTGTATTAGTCCACCGATGATATGACCTTCACGCTCCTCTTCTTCCTGGAAACGATACAACGGATTCAGGAGTACTTCACCATTTTCCATACCAATCACTTCGCTGATCTCTGTTACACGTCGTGAACGGTCTCGAAGCCGGGAGAGATGAACAAATATATCGATAGCCGAACTGATCTGCTGCCTTACAACCGCAATAGGAAGATCCGCTCCACTGAGTACCATTGTCTCTAGTCTGCTGATCATATCCGAGATGGTGTTAGCGTGGCCCGTTGACAAACTTCCATCATGTCCAGTATTCATTGCCTGTAACATATCCAACGCCTCCGCTCCCCGAACTTCCCCGATAACAATCCGGTTAGGCCGCATCCGCAAGGAGGATTTGATCAAATCCCGGATGGAAATAAGACCTTTGCCTTCTGTGTTGGCATTTCGTGTTTCTAATGATACAAGATTGGGCACCGTCACGATCTGTAATTCGGCTGAATCCTCAATCGTAATAATCCGCTCGTCAGAAGGAATGAACTGAGACAAGGCATTTAGAAATGTCGTTTTACCAGATCCTGTTCCTCCCCCAATAAAAATGTTGTACTTGCTCCGTACTAACTGCTGTAATAGGACGGCTGCTTCCTGATGCAACGCGCCTTTTTCAATCAAATTAGACATCTTCAACGGTTCACTCGGGAATTTCCGGATGGTCATTGTTGGACCCTTAAGCGCAATAGGTGGAAGTACGATGTTAACTCGAGAACCATCCTTTAAACGGGCATCCACAATCGGAGAAGATTCATTCACGATCCGGTTTACACCGGAGACAATCATCTGAATAATATCTTCCAGCCGCTCTCTGGACTCGAATTGCAGAGGAATCTGTCTGACCTCCCCCTCTTGCTCCACAAATATCTCCCGGTGACTGTTGATCATAATCTCCGTAATGTTCGGGTGATCAACTAAAGGTTGTAAGATATCTAACCCGCGAAAAGAATCAAACAATCGTTGTACCAGTGCATGGCGTTCACCTGAAGTCAGATCCCCAAGGTCCGAATCACGAAGAACCTTATCCTCGATCCCTCGCCACAGTTCCTCGTCTCCAGCTGATGAAGTCAGATCCAGTGATGCACGTACTTGTTTACGTATCGTTTGGAACTGTTCTTCCCGATCTGCGATGCTCCATAAATGTTCCGTCATAACACTCTTGACTCCTGTTGAACCATTTGCCCTGTCTGTCGTTGCTCGTCTCCCATAGTCTGAACCAGCAGAGCACACAATCTCTTCACTTCACGCTGAAAAATGGGTGAGCTCAGCATAACTTCTTCCTGATTTAACTGCTTCCATGAAGGGATATAGGGTAATACGGCATCCACACGCAGATCTGCCCTTGGCAAGGGATTAAGCAATTGTTCCCGGTATTTGTTAATTACAAAATATGTCCTCTCCAATACACTTTCGATTACATCTGGCCGATTACGCTCTGCATGATACAGCCATTGCCCCCATCGATGCATCGCAGCGATATCATCCTCTACCAGCCATACAAAGGTATCTGCTGCCTCCATTATGCCTTCGCTTCGTTCATCCCAGCCTGAATCTCCATCCAGAATCAGTAACTCATACTGACCACAGTCGGTCAAATATCGAATCAGATCTGTTGTGTCTCCTTTAGACATCTGCAGCATTTCTTTCCGGTTAGTTAAAGGCCAAAATACATCCGATTTTAATGCTTCATGCGAAATAACATATTCGCTTGCTGCTTTACATGGAGCAATCCCGTCGTTCGATGCCTCATTGCCAGAGATCGCAGGCGCAGGCACTTTTTCACCTATGTTTATATTCGTAGTCCTGCCTTGATGTGAACCACGTTCCTGTCCCTTTCGTTGCCCCTGAATCTGACCGCTGTTCACTTCTCTTCTGCGCATCTTCAGATCGTATAACAACCGCGACAGCCCCGTCTCTGCCTCAGCATGATGCCGATGAGTCTGACGCAGTCCTTTTTCCAGGAAGGGAAACGTACTGTCCAGTGTTTCCAGATTGAGATACAACACAGCATACCCTGCAAGCCCAAGCTGCTTTGCCATATGCATAGCCACCGCTGTTTTACCACTCCCGGCTGATGCTGATAGAACACCAATGCATAGCGTCTCTTGACCCCGACGTTGGTTTTTCTTACTCTTTGGCTGCCGGCAAGCATTCCTCGCAGCTTCTAACAAGGTGGACAGTGGCTGGTACTTCATCAGTTGCTTATTCTCATGCTCACCTTCATGTCCTTCACTAAGCATAAGCCATGGGATTCCGGATGCTTCTCCTCCGTTGATCAGCCACGGATTCAAAAACTCTGGTTCAGCTATGATTAGATCAGGCAAATCACGCTCTTCCTGTTCAGTCATATAATTAGTGAATGCTTCCAACTGGGAAAACGCCGTAAACCGCATATGATCGCCCGCTGGGCTACTCTGTGCATAATCAAGCCAGGCACGAATATAGTCTTTATCCCTGGCTACCAATACTGTCTTAAGTACAATCAAATTCTGCTTCCCTCCCACAAAAAAGCACAAAAAAAAACACCGTCCATTACCCGCATGAAGTTGCAGGATATGGACGGTGCTTCCGTCACGTGCTATGAATGTATGCATACTATAGCATACATTTTATGGACGAGCAAGTGATTTATTCAAACCTCCGGGTTATGAACCATAGGGTGCTCCAAACTCGATGATATTTCGATCCGGATCCAGGATAAAAATCTGGGCAAATCCAGCGACACTATCGGGTCTCGCTTCATATTCAATGCCCTGTTGTTCCAACCATGCAATGGTTTCCGAATAACTAACGACCCAGATGGCAAAATGTCCATCTGTAGTATCAATTCCTGCCTCTCTCAATGTATGACCTTCTGGATGCTGCAGCAGATGAAGCTGCTGACTACCGATAGCATACCAGGTACCCGTTGAACGAAACGGCGGGCGCTCAATCTCCTGCATACCTAATAAGCCAGAATAGAACTTTTTTGCTGTCTCCAGGTCTCGAACGGCCAAACTTACGTGATGAATATGTGCATATCTAATCATTTTAGTGTCCCCTCCCAGCAACTCCAATGAATCTTACGTTCATCAGTCTATACTATACCATTCTGCAAACTTTCCATATCTAGATCGAGCTCTAACTTCTAGCCAAAATCCAAAAAAACACCCTTGATCTTGATTCGGTTGCCCGCAGGTTCTCCCGATTTCAGATCAAAGGTGTGTAGGTTTTACTTATTTTGCGCTATCCAATGCTTCTTGTGGAACTTTGATTTCTTCAACTTTGTCATGGTTGGAGAACTTTGTATCCATTTTCATGTCCATCGTCATTTTCTGACCTTCTTGCTCCAATTCCATAACCATATCTACATCAACGCTCTCAAGCAATGAAGTCTCTTTGTTAATCATATATTTCATCTTCATGCTCTTAATTGTCATTTGCTCAAGCATAGCTTGCAATTGAGCATCTGAACCATTCTGTTCCATAAGGGATTTAGCCAAATCTTTGACATTGTCACCCGATACATCGGCACTCATGACATAGCTGTCGCCTTCTTCAGTGATTTTAATGTTATCTTCCACTTTTTTGAATTGATCCAGCTCTTGTTCCGGATTCATACTTGCTTTCATCGGCTCGATCAGTTCTTTCGCTTGATCCTCAGGGACCGTTACCCATTGGTCACCCACTTGAGAGTAAATGTTATCGGAAGTGATATATTGCTTCACATTTTGCTTACCTTGTCCAGGCATATCCAACTCTACCTCTTGATAGATCGTCATTGGATCTTTGATGATATCCATTTTCAGAGAAGTTTTAACTTCCTGATCCTGAGATTGCTCACCAGCAACCACTTTGATTTTCTGATCAATATTAGCATCAGTAGTGAAGCTTTTCAGTGCTTTCGATGCTTCACTTGTTTTTGCAAGCAATTCATCCAGTGTAGGTACAGCTGCTTTCTGTTCAGCTGGTTTGTTGCTTTCATTTGCTGTTTCGTTTCCTGCTGACGGCGTTGCGGATTTATCTGTATCGTTTCCACAAGCTGCCAAGCTTACTGCTAGTAATGCCCCAATCATAATTGTTGTCCACTTCTTCAAGTTGATATCCTCCTAAAAATGTAAGTAATAAGACCATTAACTATTAACCAATAATTTCCGATATTAATCATAATACAGGAGTTGACTCTTTAATGGAAGCTTATTTGGAAAAACTATTAATTATAAAAAACGATTTTTAATCTCAGGCGTAGGCAACATACATGCTTCATCTTTCCCAAACCAGCGATACCGATTACGCGCAACCCAGTTATAAACCGCATTCCGAATGAATTTGGGCACGATAATAAACACATAGAACAAGGGATATGGGAATTTTAATCCTTTGGCCAGTTTTAGAGCTGCGGTCGAGCGTGTGTAGTATTCCCCATCTTCAATCAGTACAAACGTATCCATGCTGTCTGTACTCAAGCCACCCTTTTCTAATAATTCCTTTGCTACATCCGACTGAAGAGAAGCGAAATGATATTTCCCTTCCGGGTCACGTTTGATAATCCACTTCGTTATTCCCTGACAGAAATGACACACACCGTCGACAAGAACAATTGAATGTCCTTCATGTTGGTCCTCATAAGCTGCTGTCATAATGGTAGCCTCCTATTTATTGCTGTTAGAATACTTACCCACTTTGAACCAACTTTCTCGCTGAATCTAAACTTTATATGACTATTTTTATTTTAAAAAGAAAAAAAGCGCAGGCATATGCCCACACTCATATTTGTCCACCAATTACTCAGCTTCTGCTAGTGCTTTTTCGATCCATTCGTCCGACATTTGCTGATGCAGGTCACCTGACCATTGATCCATACATTTACAGATGAAATCTTTACGGCATACAGGGCAAGGAGTTTTCTGCAGACGGCTGATCGCAGTCATTTTCCAATCTGGAGATTTGGAGTAGAATACACGGCATTTTGTACCGTCCGCCAGTTGTAACGTAAATTCGTACAGTCCGTCTTTTTCATTTTTGCTGGCTACTTGCAATTTTGCGATGCTTGGTCTATAAGACATGGATATCACCTGTGAATTCAAATTTGGTTCATGCTAACTGCACTGACTTTTTTCAGTACTAGGTCATATTAAAGAAATTTCAGGTCGATGTCAACTCACATATGCTTATCCACCAAACAAAATATCCAGTATCGTTCCGACCTGTCCCTGTTTCTTGCCTTTCAACACATCTGGATTAAAAACTTCGACGTACCCACATGAGTTACAACTTACAAATAAATAGTGGTTGTGTTGAATATCAAACACTTTACTGAGACCCGCTCCCGACATGGAGACTTCCTTAATACTGCAATCTGTCCCCCGGCATTTGGTGCATACAAATCTTCTCTCAATCATTTCTTCTATACTCATGACCGTTCCCCCTTATGGAATATGTGGCATGAAGTGACTGTTCTGTTATGTAAAAGAGTACGTGCTGAGACGGGAAAAATATGCTTCCCTATTCCCCAGATAGGGAAATAAAGCCCTGCTGACTAGCAGCAGGGCTTGTACTATAACATCAGGTATCGCTAGATACCCCACGATTAAACCACATTCAATACAACGTCGATGTTACCGCGTGTTGCTTTGGAGTATGGGCAGAAATCATGTGCTTTGCGAGCAAGCTCCTCAGCTTGACTATGATCTACTCCAGACATACTTACATCCAGACGCACCGCCAGTTTGAACCCGTCATCCGTAGGATCTTTACCGATGGATACATTGCTAGTTACCACCACGTCTTCCAGTTTAACACCCGCTTTGCGAGCTACATTAGCCAGAGCACTCTCATAACATGCACCGTAACCAGCCGCAAATAATTGCTCAGGGTTTGTCCCTTCTCCACCTGCACCGCCCAGCTCTTTCGGCATTTTCAGATCATGCTGCAGTACACCATCCGAAGAAGACACAGAACCTGTACGTCCACCTTTCACCGTTGCTGTTGCTGTATATAAAGCTTCCATCAGAATCTCTCCTTCGCTACTGATTTTTAACTGCCTACATTTTCTTTTTAAACTTCTGGCTCGATTTGAAACGCTTGATCATTTCTTTATCATCATGTTTACAAGCGACAAATAAAGCATGAGGCCTTTTGTAAACAAACTATGGCTCCAGATCGTTTCCTGGATCATTGCTACGATCATTGTCGTACTGAATGTGTATTTGATTGTCCAGACAATCATGCTGTTCTAACCTAAATATAAAAGGAGTCAGCTGGTAGCTCCATCTGGTATAAGCAGTGGCAGCAGTTCATCCAGCGACTCCACTGTCCAGTCTGCACGTTCTTTATCCGACAGATCCGGCTGGAACCTTCCATATCCCTGCAAAATACGGATGGTTCTCATGCCCAAACTGCGCGCAGGTATGATATCATTATCGATTCGATCTCCGATCATCACCGCTTCGCCGGGTTCACATCCTGCCTGTTTCAGAGCAACCACATACAGCTCCGGATCAGGCTTGGATAATCCTTCTTCTGCCGAACAGGCCAGAACATCCACATATTTCCGAAGCCCATAGCTTTCCAGCCTCACTTCAGTCCCAGGACTCTGATTAGCGATGATACCAATGCGGTAGTGTTGTGAAAGTTGCTTTAGAACTTCAGCTGCATGAGGAAAAGGCTTCTCCAGCTCTTTACAAAACTTCAACTTGTCCTGAATCTGATTGCGGTGATCTTCATCATGAATATATGTACGTATGGCAACTTTCATCGGCCATTGTTCAAATTTTCGGTAACACATTGCGAACAGCTCTCGCACCGCCTCAATCTTTACTGGATAGCCATAAGCATTAGCCTCACGAACGAATTGCCCGATAATATCGTCTACCGGTTCCCATTCGTCTACCAGCGTGTCCCCTACATCAAAAAACAACCACTTCAATCCTGCAATATCCAGCACGCCTATTCCTCCTTGTAAGCCGCAGGTTCTCCACAGCTTTCTTGCTGTATCCATAAAAAAGAAGACCCACGACAAGCATGAGTCTCCTCAATATTCCGTTAGTCTATACCTGCGATTATAGCAGGCGCCTTACAAGGGATCAATCACATGCTGCTCGCTTCAGCCTCAGGCTTATTGCAACTATTGAGAAGAAAGCCGACTTCTCCGTTGAGCGAGTATACAATTTTGTCCGCACCCATGCCACGATAAATTCCTTTGGGATGGCTTTGCTCCGTAATTACACACAAAGATTTGGATGTCCACGAGCGACAAATCTGAAGATAGCGGCAAGTCAAGTTTAAACTGTTTTCGAAAATGAACACATTACCTACACTAGCTTGCGGCAAAAACCATTTTTCAGCGGCCGCTGTATTCATGCGGATAATGTGTTCTACGCCAATTCGGCGAAGTTTGCGCTCTTCATCAGCACTGTTCGTCAAAACCGCAAACGGCATTTTTTTGTACATCAGTAATTTTACAAATTTACGTCCAGCTTCATTCGGAGCCGTGACTAGAATCATCTCTTTATCCATT
The DNA here is from genome assembly GCF_948329825.1 of Paenibacillus sp. JJ-100. Classification (GTDB taxonomy): domain Bacteria; phylum Bacillota; class Bacilli; order Paenibacillales; family Paenibacillaceae; genus Paenibacillus. The sequence continues at coordinate 358,246 of NZ_CAOJCM010000004.1, read as the reverse complement.
CTTCGTTCCTCCCTTGGCGTGAAAAGACAACAAAAAAGAAGCGTGGGGACCAAGGCCTCCGAAACGCTTCTTAAATAACCCATGACGAAATCGCCATGAATCAGCGTGCGGTTTGTTGCCTCTCCCTTTAACGCTTACGAGGTTAGCTGACGGATTCGGGCGCGAGAGTCGCCCTATTTCCGGTTGCAACCGGAAAATTCACCCCATGGATGTCTGCTGTTGTAACACAGCCCATCCCGTTGGTTCCCCCGTTTTCCACTCACTACGAATGGAAACTCAGCGATTAAAACATCGTTCGTTTATCTTGAGCATAAAATCGATCGATATTATCGTTTGTTTCATTTTTTAATACAACTTCATTATAAATCAAATCACGATATGAATCATACACCGCCGGCATGATCATGTAAAGTGTAGACAGATCACTGAATCGGCAGGTTTCGAGAGATAAACTCACATAATAACGCTTACATACCGTTTATACGCTATCCTACTCTTTCAAGCTATCTAATTCTTATCCGTACAAAAATGAATTCGAATATCCCTCTTTCAAAAATGGTGAAACCATATGATTACTGGGAGTAAAGTCAGACTGAAATAAATTTTGCATTATTCAATTGTTTAAAATATACTATAACCATCAAACATAAGATGATGGAGGCGATCCCTATGTCAGTCTATGATTTCAAGGTAAACACCCTCCGCGGGCAAGAGATTGAGATGTCCCAATATCGTGGCAAAGTATTGTTAATTGTAAACACCGCAAGTCAATGTGGTCTCACACCTCAATTCAAAGGTTTACAGGAGCTGCAGGATAAATTCCAAGATGCTCCGTTCGAAGTACTCGGATTTCCCAGCAACCAATTCGCACAGGAAAAAGGATCTTCTGATGATATTGCGGAGTTCTGTCAAATGAACTATGGCGTAAGTTTCCCTATGTTTGAAAAGATTGACGTTAACGGTTCAAGCGCTCATCCCCTCTTCCAACATATTACGAAAGAAGCGCCAGGCCTTCTTGGATCCAAAGCAATTAAATGGAATTTCACTAAATTCCTTGTCGATCAGGATGGGAAAGTTGTGAAGCGATATGCCCCGCAGACTACACCGGATAAAATTGAAGAAGACATTCAGAAACTGCTTAAATAGTTCCATTTCATACAGAAGAATAATCCAAAAAGCCATTCTAAGCTGAGACTCTGCTCAAGCTTTAGAATGGCTTTTTGGTGTATGTTCTTATGAATAACCTTACACTGTCTGCGATATGCCTTACAACTACGGAAACAAGCAAAAAAGAAGCTCTCCATTAAGGAGAGCTTCTTCAGTATTTCTTCATATGATGCGGTCGAGAGGACTCGAACCTCCACGGGTATACACCCACTACCCCCTCAAGATAGCGTGTCTGCCATTCCACCACGACCGCATGTCGTAAATTATCGGCAACAGAAATTATGATACCAGAATTAATTCTAAAAGTAAAGCATTTAATTAAGAAGCAAGTCGAAAAATATAACTCAACATAATTTGATCTAAAGTTTATATAGAAATTCCAAGAACGAACATAAAAAATGATAAAGCACATATCATTAACCTGATTCGACAAATGAGGATGTTTGGGACATATATAACATGAACTGAAATTTGTATGTAATTTTATATAACATAAATCTTTATTTCTATAATTTTTTCTCATATTCACATATAGATACTTGACAATTTAAGGATAAATATGTGAATATATATACCATAAAACTCTCAAACGGTCTTTATTTACTATGAAACGGTCATCTTCACGTAATTAAATGTAACACAAATGTATTAGGAGGTTGAAAATGATGAATCGCGGGAATAAGTTGCTTGATTATGTGAAACTGCTTGATCCCTCTATTCAATTAGGAGGCTTCACCCACTATTTCGGTATTCACACCCACATGAATGAAGGTACGATTCGAACAGGCGAAGATCTCGAATCATTCATGCGTTGTCAGTTACACCCCACCCTTGTTCGTCTCGAAGGCATGGCAATTAAAGGCATCTATAATGCAATAGATCACCAGGATACATGGCGAATCGCACTCGTCGACAAACTTGTCCACGTACAGCGAACCCCCTCTGAACTAAGAGAACAAGCCAAGACCACAGGCAAACGATTAATCAAACTATCTCGCGCTCTGCACCCCTGGATCGACTTCAGCCCGCTTGAGCAAATCTTCGAGAAGTATCATTCCGTGGGCTGTCTCCCCACAGTTCACGCATGGATCAATCACCATCTCGACATCCCCGTTGAAGATACGATCCTTGGTTACTTGCATTCAGCCATGAATGCCTGCGTATCCGAAGCCTGCAAAGTCATACCTCTTAGCGAAAATCTCACCCAAGAGCTTCTCGCTCGTCTTGCCGCAGACCTTGAAAATGAATGGATTACAATTAACACCACTTCTACAGATACACACATGTATCCTTCATCCATCTCAATGAAGTCATTATTCCCCAGCTTTCATATGCTTGGAGCAGGGCTCCATGCTTACAGAGCTTAAAAAACCTCGTATCTCTTCCACGCCTGTATTGAACAGTTTCTTAAACACGCCGCCCCCTCGCTGGCGTGTTTTTATATTTTTCTCATTAATCTCCACAACAAAATACGTAATTACGTCATAATAATTCATAAAATACACTTTTTTCCGTATTTTTTAATTGTTAGATGACTGTTTTACGTATATAATGGAAATTACAATTCGCATCTACATCCATCTTACACCAAGAATAACGTGCTGCAAATCCAAAAATTCATTCAGGGGTGAGCCCTTTTGAACAAGAAAAAACCAGTCACTCCGTTCGGCTGGGCCATAAAACGACGGCTAACCGAACTTCAAGTCGATCAGAAAACCTTTTGCGAACAACACGGCATTCCCCCTTACCGGCTCTCTAATCTTATTCACGGCACACGTAAAGCAACGAGATTCAGACAACAAGTGGCGGATATTTTAGACATACCAGAAGAGCTGCGATAAGACTTTTCCATCAAAGGAGGACCTCTTGCATGAGACATTTCACATCAGACCTTGAGAGCCTTTCATTTCAGTCCACCAAACATCAACTCATTATTATCGATCAACATTGGATTATCCGGAGTTGCAATCGAGCTTGGCAGCATGGACTTCATAAACTTTTATCTTATGCAGCCTGTCGCCATAATCATTACCTACATCTGATGGAAGCCTGGTCAGCACAACAGAAAAACGGTTACCCATCCCAAATCGCACACTTTTTGAGGCACAATGTAGTCCCTTTTAGCGAGGCCCATACATACGACATCCCTGTCACCACAGAACACAACGAAGAGAAATGGTTTCGCGTAGAACTCACCCCATTGCAAGACAATTCCCTCGCGGATAAACACCTTGCATTAGTCGCTCACACCGATATCACGGAGCAAAAAAAGACAGAGCTAGAATTGCGACAAGCTTTGAATGAAGCGCGCACTTTATACGGACTGCTACCGATTTGTGCTGTTTGCAAACATATTAAAGATGAATCGGACGAGTGGAACTCCGTAGAGCGTTATCTGGAAAAACATACTTCTGCCGAGTTCACACATGATATTTGCCCGGAATGCATTCGCCGATTGTACCCGAAATACTCCACCATCCTTGATCACCCCCACTAACCTCAACACAAAAAAACCTCCCTGCTGTCTCCGAAGAAATTCGGTACAGATGGAGGTTTTTCATCATCCAGAAGCATTCACTTACCGTCCTGTTCTGACTTATCGTCGTCGTTCGTTTCAGGTTGGTAGTGATAGCTACTATTGTCTTTACCCTCTTTCATTTTGCGATAACGCGTGAACTCGATATATTCACTGATAAATGACTGCTCCACAGTCGATAATTCGCTCTCTTGGCAATCCAATTGCCGCAAAACGTTAAAAAAATAATCTTCCCGCTTTTCCCGCACAATAGCTTCCTTAGATAAGCGTCCAATCATAAGCCAGTCCAGACTCACATCAAAAAATGAAGCAATTTCAATCAGTTTATTTGTACTCGGAATGGACTTCCCCCGCTTCCAGTCACCCAAGTTACCTGTACTTATTTTCAGCTGTTGACAGAAGGCTTTCTTCGTCATCCCTCTTTCAGCAATCAGGTGTTCAATTCGCTCATAGATCGACTGCATGCAAGAACCGCCTTCCAACCGTAATAATGAACTCACAAGCCATATGATAGAATTATAGCACAATTTTCCTGAATCCTCAGCCTTTTATTCGTTCAATCATACTCAACAAATACCAGCAATTATGAAAGGTTGGTCTTAAGCTTGATCATCCATATCATCCGCAAACCATGGCCACTCACACTGAAAATCACTTCGCAAAAAACAAAGAAGACTTTCGTGATTAATCACAAAAGTCTTCTTCAACACCATTATTGCTGTAATGCGGTCGAGAGGACTCGAACCTCCACGGGTATACACCCACTACCCCCTCAAGATAGCGTGTCTGCCATTCCACCACGACCGCACATAAAATATAAATGGTGAGCCATGAAGGACTCGAACCTTCGACACCCTGATTAAAAGTCAGGTGCTCTACCAACTGAGCTAATGGCTCTCAATGTAACTCCATCCGATGCTATGCCATGCTTCATATTGATTTTACAGAGCAGTGACTTTTTGAAGAAATTCTCACTAAAATGTGAATCTCTATACGGTGAAGAAGTAGGTAATACTATGACCCGTAGGGGATTCGAACCCCTGTTACCTCCGTGAAAGGGAGGTGTCTTAACCCCTTGACCAACGGGCCTTATACTAAGTTGTCTTTCTTGGCGACAAGAATGAGTATAGCATAATGAATTTGAATAGCGCAACACTTTTTTTAAAAAAATATGAATGCTCTCTCTTATTTCAAAATCAATACATATAAATCTATAATCACACGCCATTTAACTGAAGTTTCTCTGATTACTTCTACCTTTTAATAAACATCCAACTTTCAATCCGAAATTCAAAAATCAAAATTTTGTCTCCTCCCTACGCTTTTTCTGTAAAAAACAAATTAAATACTTACAAACGCTTATTATTTACTTAAAATATTGCAGATATAATTATAATCACTTATAATTATTTACAGTACAACGCACGGTCACTCCACACGAAGGAGGCTTTACTTTTGTTTCAAGAAGAACGCATGCAACTCATTATTGAGCACCTGCGCAAACATAATCGAATCTCGGCAGATGAGATTGTATCTCTATTTGACGTCTCGCGCGACACTGCACGCCGAGATCTAATTAAACTGGAAGAACAGGAAGCGATCATTCGCACACGCGGCGGCGCAATCCTGCCTCCTCCACCGCAAGAATTCAAGTCTTACCAAGACCGGCTGAAGTATATTACTGAGGAAAAAAGAGCTATTGGCAAACTGGCGGCTGCTCTGGTTCGTTCAGGCGAAACCATTATTCTGGATTCCTCCACCACAGTCCAGACCTGCGCAGAGAATCTGAACGGCAAATCCTGCACCGTCATCACCAATTCAATCTATTCTGCTGATCTGTTATCCAATCATACTGCTGTCCAGATCCGACTGCTCGGAGGCAAGCTGGATAAGGAGCAGCGTTATGTCTATGGAACACCTGTTATCGAGACGCTATCTCACTACTATGTTGATAAAGCATTTATTGGCATTGGCGGTCTCACCATGGATGGGTTCAGTGCGTCCGAAGAGGAAGGCAAGATCAAACATCAAATGATGAAATCAGCCAAAAATGTTATTGTACTTGCCGATCATTCCAAGATGGGCAAACGATACGTTTATCGTTTTGCAGACTGGTCACTCGTGGATATGTTGATTACAGATCAATGGCCGGCTCAGGAATGGCTTGATTTTCTAAAGGAACAACAAGTTGACATTTTGATACCCGAACCTACACAAGATAAGGAGCTGTAAGATATGAAGTTATTCGCTACCGATTTAGATGGTACACTGTTGAATCGAGATAGTCAGATCAGCCAGGAGAACGCTGATGCGATCCATAAGGCACAAAAGGCTGGAATGAAAGTAACCATTGCGACTGGACGTGTATACTCAGATGTCGTCGAAATCAGTCGCCAAGGCGGAATTAAAACCCCAATTATCGGCTCCAACGGTGCCACCATTCATGATGAGAACGGGGAACGGTTATTCCATCAGCCATTGTCGCGTGAAACTGCTGCTTCGGTGATGCAATGGCTGGAAGACGAACAGATTTACTATGAAGCTTCAACCCAGATGGGCATCTACGCACAAATCAGCAGTCACGAGGCCATGCTCGCGGAGTTGGAACGTGTACTTGGCTCAGAACCTGACGAAGATATAGCTCGCATGATTCATTCAATTAAGAAACATTACAACAAAAAAGACTATCATCGTGTGACTAGCCATCATGAAATTCCAGCAGAAGGGTGTATCTATAATATTATGGCCTTTTCAATGAATCCCGAAAAACTCCAACTGGGACGCGAAACCTTTTCTTCAAGAACGGATGTTGCCATGGTTGTATCCTTTGAGCATAACTTCGAGATGCAGCACCCTGATGTATCCAAAGGTAATGCACTCACCATACTGGCAGAACATCTAAATATCCCGATGAAAGACACTGTAGCGATTGGAGATAACTTCAATGATGTTTCGATGTTAAAAATGGCAGGACTAGGCATCGCCATGGGTAATGCCGAACCTGAAATACGTGCCTTGGCTAAAACGATAACCCTTACCAATGTTGAGCACGGCGTTGCTCATGCGATTCATAGCCTGCTGGAAGGTAAACCTATTGCTCCTTTGGAAACGATTGTCTCAGAGGGCCAGTAACGTCCAGCACTAGGTTGATCCATTGAAAACAAGCACAGACTCGTTAACCGAGCCTGTGCTTGTTTTTGATTCTTCAACATGTGGAGAATTACAATTCGCCCTCAATACCATTCCCCACTCATCTACCAGCCCGAAAATTCTCACCTTGTCTCTCCCCCAACCCGAAATAATGGCGGAAATTATAAATCAACGGTTGCCATTGCTCCGGATCAATCTTGTTGACCTCTGAGATCAAATGAGTATGGGCGTGTACCTTTACCGCCTTTACTTCTACAATCGCCATGAATGGCGTATGTTCCGGGGTTCTTATATGTTGAACAGACGCTTCAATCTGAAGCGGACATTCCGCTATTTTATCAGGCGCTACTTGAAGTGAACTTTGAGGTGTCAGCCCCGCTGCCTTAAATTTATCTTGGCAAAACGTATACCCCATTCGCTTTTTAATTTCAGGCACAGGGGAAATCCCCGTTGTCCGTCCCAGTGTTTCTACTTTTCCCCACATCGATTCATCCGGCAGATTAATCACACATTCAGGATGATGACAAAGGTTCTCATAAGCTCTGCCCTGTGTCCCTATCCCCAGCACCAGACAATCACCCAACGCCCAAGAAGACGATAAAGGGGAAAGATTCGTAGACCCATCTTTGTTTAAAGTACTGAGAATGATGACAGGTGTGCCATAGTATAGAATACTTGGATTTATCGTTTCATGAACATTGGGCTTGCGCATTTGGGAAGTTTGTTTTGTTCTATTTTGCTGCTGCGTATGGCCATTCACTATGCATCTCTCCTGTTCGGATATTGAGTTCAAACCCCATTGTAATACAGCATTATTTCAACTATCATCGAAGTATGAATGCATATCCGAATATCACTGTTATTGCTTCACTTATTGCTGATACGAGCCGTTCTATATTTCTCTCCGCTTTGCTAGATGGTCGTGCATTACCTGCTGGTGAGCTCGCCTATATGGCTGGTGTCAGTCCACAGACCGCGAGTAATCACCTCGCCAAACTTGTAGCTGGAGGACTATTGGAAGTAGAACAGCAAGGCCGTCATCGGTATTATCGTCTCGCAAGCGAGGACATCGCAGATTTGATTGAAAAAATGGCCAGCATCGCTCCACCGGTAGAGGTTCGCTCATTGAAACAATCGAATCAATTGCAGCAATTAAGTTATGCTCGCACCTGTTACAGTCATCTGGCGGGTAAACTCGGCACTTCATTGTGCGAAGCTTTTCTCAAGAGAGGTTATTTGTCTGAACAGGAGAATAACGCACATAGTAAAGAATTTCTAATTACAGAGGAAGGGGAACAGTGGTTTACTACATTTGGAATTCAGCTTCAATTAAAACCTGGATCTCGGCGTGCCATCGCACGTAAATGTCTGGATTGGAGCGAACGTCGTCATCACGTGTCCGGTTTGCTTGGTGATCAGCTCGTTCATCGATTACTCGAACTAAACTGGATTCGTCAAAAATCAGGAAGCCGCGCTGTTGAAGTAACAGAGACTGGAAAGTCAGGTTTATACGATGTTTTAGATATTTCTATTTAATACCTCTAAGGGGAATATACTGAAATCAAAAAAACCTTTTTACGAGAACGAAGAAATCATTCATGTAAAAAGGTTTTTCATCTTATTATTCAGAACGGAGAGAGAGGGATACTCTCACTTCGTTCGAGACTGCGATGTATCGCTACCGAAGCATATGCTCCGACGAACCTTTAGGGTTCTCATCCCTGCCATTGAAGTTTATTCAGAACGGAGAGAGAGGGATTCGAACCCTCGCACCGCTTACGCAGTCTAACCCCTTAGCAGAGGGTCCCCTTATAGCCACTTGGGTATCTCTCCAAGAAATGGCTCCCCGAACAGGACTCGAACCTGTGACAACTCGATTAACAGTCGAGTGCTCTACCAACTGAGCTATCAGGGAAAATTAACTTGAATAACATTAATTTATCATGATTAATAATTCAAGTCAACCTACTTCTACATTCATTATATTCCATATTTATTAATTTCACTTTATATGGATATTATGCCCAACTTACCCGAGCATCGACCACAGCGATAACACTTTGGATCTACTTTCCGCTTACGCAAGTACTCCATACCACAACTCTTACACACCAGCTTGTATCGATAGGGTAACGGTTTTCGAGCCTGATCTCCAGGAAGGGACTGACAGAATCTTGATCCTCCCACCTTCTGCAAAAGCGCCTTGAATTCCGGGTCTCGATGTTGATATCCTCGTCCCCGGATGTGCAGATGATAGTGGCATAATTCATGTTTGATAATCTTCTCCACTTCATCCTTCCCGTACACTTCCAGCTGATGTGGATTGATCTCAATTCGGTGGCTTTTGAGCATATATCGCCCCCCGGTTGTCGTCAAACGACGATTAAAAATCGCCTCATGGGTGAATGGAACTCCGAAATATTCTAATGAGACCCGCTCAATCCATTGTTGTAATTCTTTGTTTTCCATTCTTTTCTCCTCTCTCCCTCCCCTTTGAAGTCCTTTATTTTAAGACACAATACTTGAATTCTAACTGTTTCGTAGGCTACACTGTCAAGTAGAATGTATGAGGGGAGACGAATACTCGTTATGCCAACAATGCGCTACGTTATCCTGCAGCAGGAGCATCAATTGCAGTTTGTCGAGATGCCCGCAGACTATGCTTATCAACTGAGTGCACTTAATTTGCGTCTGCACAAGGAGATCGACAAACTCACGGCAACAGATATACCTGTTCTGCCCTGGGCCATTGCCGAATGTGACCATCTCGATCTGCTAAACGAAAACTTGTCCATCATCGGCGGCCTTGACTATATCAACGCCCTTGAAGAGCGTTTTGCAGCTGTTCGTGAGAGCAATTATCCTTTGATTTCCCTGCTTACCGAGATTCGAGCACTACAAGCCCAATTGGAGCAATGGTATGAAGAAGAGATGGAGTCACTCTAATTATTTTACTTCAAACCAGTCAAGCTCTTATGCACACCATGGTTTAGTGCGTGTGCTTCAATGATCTGCCATTAATCTCTGCAACTGTATAGGTTCCAACGGAAAGCGCACTTCCCTCAGCCGGGTAATGTGCTTTTTTTTCATTCTTCCTCCGATTCGTCCCCTTCAACAAACACTGACCAATTAATTGACATGGAGTAATCTCGCACAGTCCAGGCTATTGCTACATATGCTAACGTACAGATGAATTACGCAAAAGGAGGAGATTCCTTTGCCTCAATGGCTATGTAACCAACTCATGCGAGCGTTTCACAAAAAGGACAGCCGCCAAATCAAGTTGTTGAATGAATGCTGGTATTTCTATCGAAACAAACCTGCAAGCGGAACATCACGCAGTGCAGAAAATGAACTGTAAGTCGTATCACGGAAACGGATATATATGTATTATCTTACTTAATTAGAAATAATGAGATTACGAAAAGGTATTGACCATATTCCTTTCAGCTCTTTTTTAATCTCGACGTAATATGTATCGACAAACAGCCTTCCCGCAACGGGAAGGCTGTAACCAATCAAACGTCTTACTTTCGAGGACGAACATTATTTGGCTGAAGCGGACGCAGGTCTTTTCATCGTGAGTCCGACACGGCCCTTTTTCGTATCCACATTCATTACCCAGACCGTCACATTATCTCCAACAGACACCACATCCATCGGATGTTTCACATAGCCGTTGCTGAGTTGGGAGATATGGACAAGCCCGTCACTCTTAATCCCGATATCAACAAAAGCTCCGAAGTCAATTACGTTCCGGACTGTTCCCTGCAGTTCCATACCTTCCTCCAGATCTTCAATCTTGAGTACATCGGTACGGAAGATCGGCAGGGGCATCTCTTCACGAGGGTCACGGCCAGGACGCTGCAAGCTGTCCAGAATGTCGCGTAGCGTAGGCACACCTACATCCAGTTTAACAGCCAGTTGTTCTGTCTGCTGTTCAGACAGAAGTGCAGAAAGCTCTTTGCTTCCAAGCTTGTCCAGATCAACCTGAAGCTCCTTGAAGAGCTGATCGACAACCTTGTACGATTCCGGGTGAATCGGAGTACGATCCAGCGGATTCTCACCTTCCGAGATACGCATGAACCCTACACATTGTTCATAGGTTTTAGCCCCCAACCGTGGCACTTTCTGTAGCTGACGACGATTGGTAAAGCGGCCATTTTCCTCGCGATATTTAACGATGTTTTTAGCAATGGTTGCATTAACACCGGCAACATAAGACAGCAAGGAAGGCGAAGCTGTGTTGACATCCACACCAACATGGTTAACTGCCGATTCCACTACGGCCTTTAAGCTCTCTTCCAACACCTTTTGAGATACATCATGCTGATATTGGCCCACGCCAATGGCTTTAGGATCAATCTTAACGAGTTCAGCCAGTGGATCTTGTACCCGGCGAGCAATCGAAGCCGCACTACGCTCAGCAACATCCAGATCGGGGAACTCTTCCTGAGCAAGCTTGGAAGCAGAGTACACACTCGCACCAGCCTCGTTAACAATCAGGTAGACCAGGCTCTCGTCGCCATTCTCCTGAATAATCTCAGCCACAAACTGCTCGGTCTCGCGTGATCCGGTTCCGTTACCAATGACAATCAATCCAATATCATATTGTTTGATCAGACGATGGAATACTTCTGCCGCTTCACGTTTTTTGTTATGCGGCGGTGTTGGGTAAGTGACAGCCACTTCCAGTAGCTTACCTGTATCGTCGACAACCGCAAGTTTACAGCCAGTCCGGTACGCAGGATCGACACCCAGTACACGTTTGCCATGAATCGGGGGCTGCAACAGCAAGTTCCGCAGATTTGCGGAGAATACCGAAATGGCCTGATTTTCCCCTTTTTCCGTCAACTCGGCACGCACTTCACGTTCAATGGATGGAGCGATCAATCGTTTGTATGCATCCTCAATAACGTTACGCAAAATATCTTGCACGGCAGAAGCGCCCCGAATGATCTGTCCTTCCATGTGACGGTGGGCTGGTTCAGCTTGCACGTCAAGGCCAACCTTGAGAATCCCCTCACGTTCCCCGCGGTTAATCGCAAGAATACGATGCGGCGGCATTTTTTTGGCCAATTCACGATAACTGTAATAATTCTCGTACACGGACTCCTGCTCAGCATCCTTCGCTTCCGAAGTCAGCATGCCGTGATCCAGTGTGTATCTACGAATCCAGGCACGAATGGCCGCATCATCGGCAATATTTTCAGCGAGAATATCCTTCGCCCCCTGAAGAGCAGACTCTGCATCTTCTACCCCGAGTTCTGCGTTAATATAACGTGCAGCCTCTTGAAGCGCGTCGCCCTGTTTAGGCTGTTCCCAGATCCATTGAGCGAGCGGTTCCAGACCTTTTTCCTTAGCCACACTGGCACGAGTCTTCCGCTTCTGTCGATAAGGACGGTATAAATCCTCTACTTCTTGCAACTTGACAGCTTGAGTAATGGATTTTTCCAGCTCTTTGGTCAGCTTGCCCTGTTCTTCTATAATACGAATGACTTCCAGTTTACGGTCTTCCAGATTGCGTAAATACACAAGACGTTCTTCAATCTGGCGTAGCTGGTTCTCATCCAGTTCTCCAGTCATTTCTTTACGGTAGCGGGCGATAAATGGAATCGTATTGCCTTCATCCAGAAGCTCCGATGTGGTCCGAATCTGCTTCAAGGATAGTGACAGTTCCTTGGCTACCTGTTTGATGATTCGTTCTTGGCGTTCCGCCTTTAATGTTTCTTCATTGGGTTCCAGAACCGTTTCCTGTTCAGACAAATAAATCCCTCTTTCCTTCCTGAATCGTTCATAATACTCATTTTCAGGGCAGCTATGCTGCATAATAACAGTATGGTCGATCATCCGAAGTTGATCTCACGTTTTTCAGGATTTTCAATCCTTAAATAACACTCCACTCTATATTATCACAAAATCACATTGATTTTTCTATCATTCCTATGTCATACATCCATTTGCGTTATTTCACTCCGTTACATCTTTCCCAGCTGTACGAAAAAAAGACCGAGGACGTCACCATGACTTCCTCGAGTCTTCTTCATCATAAAAATTTAATCCAATTAATCTAAATAAGTTAAAAGATTCTTTTACACGTTAACGGAGAGGACAGAAAAAACTTGGGAATAACAGAGATTGGAAGGTTATTCTGTCATCGAAGTGAGCTGTGTAAAATCTCTAGTTCAGCTTATTCATACACGCTCAAACCGGAACATTTCACTCAGGTAGTCTCCAGACTGGCTACCTACAGCAATACCGCCATACATCAAAGCATCTCCTGTAAAGATCTCTGATCCGCCTTTAAGACGGTAGTCACTATTTGGATCGAGTCCTTTGAGTTTCAGACGCTGTAACGGTGCATTCGGTTCCGAGAGTACCCGGAAGTAGAACACGATTACTTCGCTGCCATCTGGTGCAATAAACATCCAAGCCGTCTCGTTACCTTCGAATGGGCTAAGTAGACGACGGAATGTACCGTATTGCACAGTGCTGCGAATTTCCTTGTACAGCTCGACCTGAGCTTTAACGATTGCGTTCTCTTCGTCTGTGAAGTTTGTCAGATCCAACTCATATCCGAAGTTGCCCGACATTGCAACATGGCCGCGGATCTCCAGAGACGTAATACGGTTCACCTGATGGTTTGGCACAGCCGAAATGTGTGAGCCCATTGAACTAACAGGATATACAAGACTCGTACCGTATTGAATACGCAAACGGGAAATTGCATCCGTGTTATCACTTGTCCATGTCTGAGGCATGTAGTACAGCATCCCCGGGTCAAAACGTCCTCCGCCACCAGAGCAGCTTTCAAACAGAATATTCGGGAAGGAAGAAGTGATACGCTCCATTACTTCGTACAGACCAAGCATATAACGGTGCGCTGTTTCACGCTGTCTATCCGCTGGGAGCAGAGCGGAACCAATCTCTGTCATGTTTCGATTCATGTCCCATTTCACGTAAGTGATCGGCGCAGAGTTCAAAACATCGGACAACATCCGAACAATCTCGTCACGCACATCTTGACGGGAGAAATCCAGCACAAGTTGCTGTCTTCCTTCGGTGCGGCGACGATCCGGCACATGCAGACACCAGTCTGGATGTTTGCGATACAGTTCACTATCTGGAGAGATCATCTCTGGCTCGAACCACAATCCGAACTGCATGTCCAGACCTGTTACACGGTTAGCCAAGTCGTCCAGTCCTTGTGGCAACTTGTTTTTGTCCACAATCCAGTCACCAAGTGACGAGTTATCACTATCCCGATGGCCGAACCAGCCGTCATCAAGCACAAACAATTCAATGCCTAACTTCTTCCCTGCACGTGCAATCTGCTCAATCTTATCTGCGTTAAAACCGAAGTAAGTTGCTTCCCAGTTATTAACGAGTACAGGACGCTCCGCATTACGGAATTGTCCACGTGCCAGACGTTCCCGATACAGCTCATGGTAGGATTGCGACATGCCATCCAGTCCATCAGCCGAGTACACCATCACCGTCTCCGGTGTCTGGAAAGACTCCTGCGGCTCCAGTTTCCAGCTGAATTCAAACGGATTGATCCCAACGGATACACGGGTTGTATAGAACTGGTCTACCTCTGCTTGTGCAGTAAAGTTTCCGCTGTATACCAAACTGAATCCGTATACTTCCCCTTGATCTTCATCTGTTCCCGGTGTCATCAGTGCAATGAACGGGTTCTGCTGATGACTGCTGGAGCCACGGCGACTCTCAATGCCTTGCAAGCCGGAAGCGAGTGGACGGCGGATGATATCACGTTCACGAGTCCAAGCACCCGAGAGTTGCAGCAATTCGTAATCCGCATGCGGCATATCTACAGAAGAGCTAAGGGCACGCAGCACATTCACCACGTTAGCGCTCTCATTAACGATGCGCATCGAGCGTGTAATCGCATTATAAGCAGTAAATGCGGTATACGTTAATTCAATTTTAATACCCGACACCTTATCTTGCATCTCAACAATTAGGGTATCTGCTTCATCCTCGGACTCTACATAAGTTGCCGGTAGTCCTGTCAGCCCTTCTTTTCCCTTCATCAATCGGTGTCCTGTATACGTAAATTCGGATACTGTCGAGCCATTCTCCAGTTCCAGCTGAATAGCCGGGTTGCGGAAATCACTCGTACCGTATACCGGCAGCTCCACTGGCAGAGTATCGAACGAGATTGTACGATCCTCTGGCACCGGGTTAGGACTGAAAGATGATCTCTCGGTCCGAACATGCAGCCAGCTCAGGTCTGTATCACGTAACTTTTTGCCATAATACAAATGCACCAAGTACCCCGAAGGAAGTACCTGAAACACATAACTTGCCTCGCGAGTCTGTAAATGAAACTGAAGTTTCTCTTGATTGATATAAATGCTCATATGTCTCCTCCATCTATCTATATAATATTTCAGTAAACGGTTTCTCAAGTTCATTATAACGAAAAGATCACTAATGTTCTACGCTTTCATCAAGTCTTAACCAAAAGAGCGCACAACACCTTAAAAGGTATCGCACGCTCTCTTGATTGCATTCTGAAATTGTATGTTCCTTCACAGAAACATCCGTTGTCAACGGATAGACACCAAAAGGGCATAAAATGCCATTCTGCTACCTAAAAATCAATTAAGCCAAGGCTGATCTGTAAGGCTTCGTTAACCAATTTCATGGTCTCCTCATCCAAATGTGTAATCTTGTCAGTCAGCCTCTGCTTATCGATCGTCCGAATCTGTTCGAGCAAAATTACGGAGTCCCGGTCAAAGCCATGCGCAGCCGCATCAATCTCGACATGCGTTGGAAGCTTTGCCTTCTGAATCTGGGCGGTAATAGCCGCCACGATACACGTTGGACTGAACCGGTTGCCGATATCGTTCTGGATCACCAGAACCGGCCTAACTCCACCTTGCTCGGAACCGACAACGGGAGAAAGATCCGCAAAAAAAACGTCACCACGTTTTACGATCACTGTCTACACCCCGCTAACTAAGCGGTCCAGAGTGCTGTCCGCATCTTCCTCCGCGTGAAAGGCTTCGGATGCCATGGTGAGATTAATCTTCGCCATCTCCATGTATCCTCGCTGCATTGATTCACGGATATAACGTTTCTTCCGCTCCGTCAAATACAGCTTCATTGCTTGCCTAATCAATTCGCTGCGGTTGGAATTCTCCAGCGCTACGATGCCATCCACTTCCTGCAAAAGATGATCAGGCAGACTGATCATAATCCGCTTGGTGTTCTGCAAGTTGGCCACCTTTCTTCCACCCCCACAAACCTTTCGCCATTGTGAACAAGTATAACGCATTTCCAGAACTTTTATACAAAGGAATATATATGCCCCGCGTATATCAAGTATGCTGTACTTCATTATAAACACGGGATCATTATTCGTACAGACCAAACATCACATTTCAGGATTTTATTCCTAACATCATACATATTTCGAGATGTTAAGACAGTTTTCCTTCTGGTCTGAAAAAAGTTTGCTGGTAATTACGTCCAATAGACGAATCAAGTTGTCAAAAGGGGATTCTTTTTGGCGACTTCTATTCCTCCGCGAGTATAGACCCGTGGAATACGATGGGCAATCATGCAGATCACTTCATAATGAATCGTACCTAGCTGGTCTGCCACCTCGCCAGCGGTAATCACACCATCTGACTGGTGACCGATGAGAACAACCTCTTCGCCGGCTTGAATTTCTTCCGCTTCTTCTCCGAAAGATTGCAGCGACACCATACATTGATCCATGCAGATCGTACCAACGACGGGAACAAGGCGACCACGGATTAGCACTTGTGCTTTTCCTGTCAGCATTCTTGAGAAACCGTCTGCATAGCCGATGGGCAAGGTCGCTATTCGTTCATTGTCATGCGTAAAGTAACGAGTTCCATAACTGACGCCCCAATGGGGAGGCAGTGTTTTAACCAGAACCGCTTCTGTCTTCAGTGTCAATATCGGAAGCAGCTTCACAATCTGATGATTCACCTCTGCTGAAGGGTACAGTCCATACAAACTGATCCCCACACGCACCATATCATAAGATATTTCAGGCGTATCGATAGCAGCAGCGCTGTTCGCCGTATGTATAATCGGGATGACACATCCCTGATCCCGAAGCGTCTTAACCACGCTCTGGAACCGTCGATACTGTTCCTGTGTATAGGTCTTATCTTGTTCATCTGCTTTGGCGTAGTGAGTGAACATTCCCTCAAGCATCACCTGATCAAGTGAGGACACCTCTTGTATGAAATCAATGGCCTCTTGGCCAGGTAGCAGCCCTAGTCTCCCCATACCGCTATCAATTTTGATGTGAACTTTCAAGCGATTCGCATAAGTACCTGGTTTTACCAATCTGATGGCCTCAAGCACTTCTCTGCTGAACAATGTGATCGTCACATCATGCTGCCATGCTACATCGACCCCTTCAGGCGGTGTATAGCCTAACACCAGGATAGGACAGGTAATGCCGTGTAGACGCAATTCAAGAGCTTCATCAAGAAATGCTACACTTAAATAATCCACTCCCAGTCGTTCCAGTTCTCTGGATATCTCTACTGCACCATGCCCGTATGCGTTAGCCTTTACACAAGCGAGAAATCTCGTATCCTGTGGCAAAGCCTCACGAAAAGCGGTTACGTTGCTACGTAGATGATCCAGGTTGATCTCCGCTTGGGTCGGCCGATATTGTCCTTGCACGTTAGGTCACCTTCTCTAATCTTCTTAATCCGGCTCATATCAGATTCCATCGTAATGCTCCAGCATGTCACTGTCAAATACGCGGGATCGTTGCTTCTCACAACATCTGCTTCAGGAGTCTGCCCAGAACCCTAGTCAAGGACCGAAGACGGAGATAAGTGATATTTCCCTGCTGCCACATGGTTTGTATGGAAATAGCATGCTTACATCAGCTTATTACCCGGTTCGGTCCGTATAGAAGCGTATTTTACTTTTTTTGAGATATACTCCGCAGGTTCTTCCGTATAGAAACAAAATAGAGCATCGGAGAAACGTTGTCTCCAATACTCTATAGCATTCCTTCCAACAAGAACGATATGCGTTCCGTTTTTTATTTGCCTGTGCTTTCTTGCATAGATGTTGCAATGCGCACCATTTCATTTTCAGGCAGATCGGCGCTTGTAATTCGGTACTCCACTCCATCAAAAGTCCATGTCAGCGTCTGCAAAGCATCTCCACTGATCATACCAGCTGTAAATCCGAGGTCTACAAGACGAGAAGGCGCCAGAGATACTGCACGATCCTGTGGTCTTGCTTCAAAAATAGTGTAGTTATATGTGCCTTCATAACGAAGAAGGACAGAATAATCCCCAGCTTCCTCTGTTATCTGATCATCTTTCAGCTTAACACCCTCTGGTGCATACGTAGGTTGAATAACACCAAAACTGTCTGATTCACTCGGTTCAGCCGAAGTAGGCTCTTCGCCATCTTGTTCACCTACCGCTCCCTCTGAGCCTTCCGCTCCTTCAGTTCCTGGTTGTTTTGCCCCCTCACTTACTCCCGTCTGCCCATCACTAACAGCTCCGTTAGCATCCGGTTCGGCCTGAGGATTGGCAGGTTGCTTGGTGCCAGCATCATCTGTTGTTGCTGCATTTCCTTCCTCTGTTGCAGCTGTCATGTTACGTTGCATGTCAAAGGCGTCTTTTCCAAACTCAGCTCCGAATTTGAAGCTATCAAACTTCACATCCACTACCACATTGGCATTGGAGTCCGATACCTCTACTTGTTTTGGAGCGTAATCACTTTTATTCAGCCAAATTTTTTGTCTGACGAGCGCATGTGTATTGTAATTGGCCGCAACATCAAATACATAGCTTTCCTTCTCATCTGCAAATTGACGGGTCGTATCCCCTGTAATGCTTCGAATTAACGTCTCATACAAGTAAACCTGACCCTGATTATCTGGCCAGTCGCTTTGGAAGCGGAAGCTTTTATTCTGACTCGGCGTCAGTACAAAAACACCTTCATCATTACGGAGTACGATTTGTGTTACATCCTTCTTGGCATTAGTCAAAGCAATGCGATAATACGAAGGCTTCTGATGCCATACTTCGACCTTATATTGCTGCGGTGTCTCTCCCGTATGCAGCGTCATAACGCCTGTCCCTTGATAACTTTCCATCTCACCAACGACTTCATTCAGATCTTTGACCACAGCTGCCGCATCCTTCTTACCGCAGGCGGCAAGTAAGGCCGATAAGACCAATACCATGGCAAGCATCCACGATATTCGGCGCATGACATCATCCCCTTTAGCACATGTTTTCACTTCAGGATTGTGCATACAGCAGAACCCCTACTTGATTAGTACATGTTATGAGGGACTTGTTCGATATATGCGGACTAGTTTGACAAGCATAGCATGAAGCCGCGAGAACACAGGGCAGAAGGGCCTCTCATTTTAAAAACATCCCACATCGTTTACCACAACGGGATATACACGGAAAAGCCTGTCTCAGGCTGTTTCTCTGCATTGCTTAAAACCGGATTTCTTCTAATCCACAATTGACGAAGATCAGGTAATCCATAGCCCGCAATTTTGTAATTCCGCAATGAAGCATCGTATGCATGCTCTTCTTTGAAGTAGTATACGGGCAAGATCAGCGATTCCTCTATCAGACGATCTTCCAGTTGAATTAATCTTTCCATTCGCAAGGAAGATTGTTCAATCATCATAATTCTCTCGCACTCATTCGCAAGTTCTGTCCTCCAATCGTCATTCATGGCAAGCAGAAACAACGTATTTCCGAACATATACATCGTGATTAGACTTCGCATGACATGTTCATCGAACAATTCACCTGTGTAGACCATCTCATAAGACTGTATTTCATTGTGGTAGACGGCATGAACAGGATTACCGGGCACAATAGATATGTCTAATCCAACAAGTGCACAGCGCTCGGCAAACCAAGCCATATCTAACTCCATCTTCTCCCCTTCTTCAACCCAGACTCGTAACTGTTGTCCCTTGTAAGAACTCTGCTCCAGCAGGGAGGCAGCCTGCCTCAGAGAAGACTTGTCCAATCCTGTCTGACTCGTAGCCTGTTCAACCGAAGTTCTTATACGTTTCTGTTGCTCTTGGCCACGGATCAGGCGATCTGTTTGTCGAATATCAGGATCGACTCTGGTATTCATCAACTCATCGGGATTCATTAACAGCCGTACCGCTTGTCGGAAACGCAAATCATGTTGCGGACCATCTTTTTGCATATTGAACGTCATAAACACACCACCCTGAATCTCATGTTCTACCGCACGAGGTTCATGATCTGAAAATAGACGTTGCTTGATTACAGATTCAGGCAAATCGATCTGTGGCAGCTGCCATACTTCAACACGATCAATATAGGATCGGCCTCGAAAGTAGGCCGGAAATACTTCCAGAACTAGCAGATTAGCATCGTGACGCGTAATACGATACGGTCCTGTCCCAATCGGATGAAGCGGATCCAACTCCACATCTCGGGGTACGATCGAGGCATACAAACTGCTTAACAGATCAGGAAACATGAAGTTAGGTTTATGCAGCGTGAAGTGTATCGTCAAGGGGTCAACAACTTCAATATGTTGGATTGAACTAAACAGGGTTCGACAAGGGTTAGCCGGGTCAAAAATAATACGTTCAAACGTAAATTTGACATCTTCAGCTTCCAGAATGCGACCATGATGAAAGGTAATGCCTTTGTTCAGATGAAATGTCCACTCCTTCCCTTCTCGATCACTCTCCCACGCTATAGCCAGACTTGGTTCACATTGTTCGCGCTCTGCATTATACCGGACCAAGCGATCAAAAACTTCTGTAATGATAAAGCCTTCTCCCCACATCGCTGTCTGCGTCGGGTCTAACGTTCTGAAGGGAGTATTCTGCGGAATCCGTAAAGTATCGACTCTGCCTCCACCCCCCTCGTTAGAACGCAAACCAAATTGATGCTGAAGATTATGAATGAGCTGTCCTCTTATTTGAGGAGGCAAGGAGGAGGCCATCTCATATGCATCATCCATCCTGTTCGTATTCAGAAGATGGTCGAATCGTTCTGAAGCCACATCTGCTACAGGTTTGCAAAAAATAAGAATGGATTTTTTGCCTCTACCACGCTGTGGCCTCCAACTTGCCCAACCATTCTCCTTGAATTTATTTATGATCAGGTTCATATTACGCATGGTGCAGCACAGAAGCTCGGCAAGCTCACCTACAGTGATATATAGCTCCTGATTATCCCGGATCTGGGGAAACTTCAATCGAAGTTGTATGTAATGTTCGGATATATCCATATGTCGCCCTTCTCTCCTAAAAAGCCCTTTTTGCCAATCTGCATAAAATACGAAACATTCTCAGATATGTATACAGTTTTTCTTCAGGTTTTCTTCCATTATACTCGGTAACAACCATTAGATCACTTGGAAGGACGAAGAAGCACCTATGAAATTTTCTGATCTGCACCCTAATATTAAGATTCGAATTTGTACTGATTTTTTTACTGACTTGACACAAAAGACCATCCTTCCCTTTATGGCCATCTATCTTAGCACACAAATTGGTGCCGGATGGGCCGGAGTATTTCTGACCGTTAATATTCTGGCTTCCATGTTTGCGGGACTCGGAGCTGGATACTGGTCTGATCGAATTGGACGCAAAAAACTAATGGTGCTCGCCCAAAGTCTGCAGGTATTCGCATTGATCTGTTTGGCAGCAGCCAATTCACCATGGATGAATTCTATCCCTCTGACCTGCTTCATGTTTCTGCTTAGCAGCATCAGTTCGGGAATTACTGTTCCCATTGCAAGTGCGATGATTATTGATGTAAGCAGTGATAAGGAACGTCAATACGTCTATGGATTGCAGTACTGGACAACCAATGTAGCCATAACATTCGGAGCTTTACTGGGTGGGCTTTTGTTTGAACCATTTCGTTTTCTACTGTTTAGCCTCGTATGTGTCGAAAGTATCGCAACCTTGTTGATTCTAATCTTTTTTATTCATGAAACCATGGATAGTCAACAACATCTGTCAACCGATCTACCGAAAGAGACCAGACGAACAGCATTAGCCAACACCTCCAAAAAGGCGAGAAAATCCAATCTAAAAAACGTTATAGATACTTACAAAACCATTCTTCAGGACCATCGTTTCATGGTGTTTTTTACAGCAACCGTCCTTGCCATCTCACTTGAACTTCAGCTCGATAAATATATTGCTGTGCGATTAAAAAATGAGTTTACCGCAGAGTTGCTAGGCTTTCAGGTATCAGGGGTTCACATGTTCAGCGCAATCCTAATGATTAACACGGTGCTGGTGGCCTTAATCGCGATACCCTTTGCCAAATGGATGAGCCATTTGCAATCCAGAACAATCATTACCGTAGGGTTGTTGCTCTATACAGCAGGCTTTGCCACTTTGGCGTTTAGTAACTGGGCGTGGTTGCTTATCGCTTCTGCTGGAATATTGACCGTCGGAGAACTCATGTATGCTCCTGTGCGGCAGGTCATTCTTGCTGGCATTATTCCAGATTCGAATCGCGCTGCTTATATGGCTGCTGATGGACTCAGTTATCATCTTGCTGCTTTACTGGGCAGCCTCGGACTGACAGTTGGCACGTTCCTCCCTTCATACATGATGGCAGGTTTGTACGTGACCATGGGGCTGGCAGCATTATATTTTTTTCGAATATCTCTTCGAGCAGAAGATGGGCGACAACAAAATTTTTCCTATGTAGATGCTTCTTAAGTCGAAAACGGAACTGCATATATCAAGTGACTGCATATATCATTTGGTTGAAGAGCCTTTCTAGGCTCTTTTTTCCTTGTTGTGAAATAAAATAAAGCAACTGAACGTAAATGATAATTAACATTTTGTATATTATAGTTTACATTATGTCGATTATCATATACAATCCATGCATGGAGGTGAGTACGTGGAAGAATTACACAATCATGTTCGGGAATTACGGGCGAGGGATCGATTATCCCAGGCAGAGCTTGCGAAACTCATCAGTGCATCTAGGCAAACGATTGCTCTGATTGAACGTGGAGATTATTCCCCCTCGATCGTTCTCGCACTAAAAATAGCCCATGTGTTTAATGAACCGGTTGAAAATATATTTGAGTTGAAAGGTGGAAAGGAAAATGAATCAGACCGTTAATTCCCCGTCCAAGAAGAAAAAAATGCGTCTACCGATCTATGCGGCCTGTGGAGCTGTCATCGGTTTTATGACCTCGTCTTTATTTCAAAAAATGCCTTCTGATCTGAACTGGACGCTATCCATTTATTATGATTACGACCTGTTGTTTGCCCTTATTGCTCTTATCGTGCTCGTAACAACCATCTGGAACAGCATTAGTCTGGCTCTTACGCCGTCCGTTCGTCCCGAGGTAGATGAGGCAGATGACCTCGATCTGGATCCGGATCAGAATCATTCATTGATTACTCCTGCTGAACGGTCTCTCGGACACGCTATGATGCTCAGCAGCTTTGGTGTAATAACTGCTTTTGCCTGGATTGCCTTGGCTATGGCTTTATATGAATCAAGCAACCACCTGTCACATTCCCCAGACTACTTTATCATCGGCAATCTTGTTGCAGCATGCATTTCTATCATTTTGGTCGTTACGCTGCAATATCTCACCATCAAACGCTACAACCGTTACTTCCCTGATCGTGCCTTGGATCTAGACTCGTTGAACACGAAAAAAGATCACTTCGAGAAACTGGATGAAGGCGAGAAATGGATTGTATATCGTGCAGCCTATCGTTCGTTTCAAATGATGAATCTCCTACTTGGCATCGGAATGGCTTCGTTAGTAGTTTATTCTGTACTTTATCGTTTTGCTGCGTTCCCGATCGTACTGCTTACGGTCATCTGGCTGATTAACATCGGAGTCTACTTTCGTGAAACCTACCGCGCCCAGAAACAGTAATACTCAGTGAACGATCTGTTTTTGAAAAAATTGACCAAAGGAGTGATTACGTGAATTTGTTCAAACGAAACACCCGGTTCAATTGGACAGTCCTGACTAGCGTTTGTATGGCTCTTGCTCTTTCTCTAAGCCTCTGGGCCCCCCAGGTACAGGCTGAAACTACTCCACCCGCTGAAGATACCAAGCAACCGGTAACACTGAATGCAGAGTCAGTCAACGCTTTCCTGGATGACTTCTTCGCATCGACTCAAACCAAACCACATTATGTCGGTGCTTCTGTTGTCATTGTAAAGGATGGTCAAGTCCTCGCTGAAAAAGGATACGGCTACGCCGATCTGGACAAAAAAACACCTGTCGATCCGAAGAACACCGCATTTCGTGTCGCCTCGGTCTCCAAAACCTTTACAGCCGCTGCGGTCATGCAGCTTGTGGAGCAAGGTAAGGTTGACCTGCAAGCCGATTTTCAAACGTATGTAAAAGGTTTGGAATTCGATAATCCTTTTGATACCCCTGTAACCGTGGAAAATCTACTCACTCATACTACCGGATTCGAGATTCGTGACCCACAGCCGGATGATATCCATACAGACCCTGACAAGTACATAACCATGCAGGATTACGCCAAGGAGCATATGCCTCCTGTTGTGCGGAAACCCGGCAGTGCTTACATGTACGATAACTTTTCATTTTTGCTACTTGGTATGATCGTCGAGAATGTCAGCGGCGAGCCGTTTGAATCTTACATGCAGGAGCATATCTTCAAGCCCCTGGGCATGAACCACAGTAGCTTTATGCTGAATGAAAAATTCAAGAAGCAGCTCGCAACCGGTTATGATGCAGCCAACAAGGCCGTTGATCTATACATGATTGATCCAACACCGCTGCCTCAAGGCGGTATGTTGTCTACGGCAGAAGACATCGGAAAATTCATGATTGCTTTCTTAAATGACGGTACAAAGGATAACCAACAGATTATGAAACCTGCAACCGTGAGAAGCATGGAGCAGTACCGTTCTTCCATGCATCCGTTGCTACCGGATGCAACTTACGGATTCGAGGCTCCATTTCAACTTCCTGGAGCCGGAAGCAGTTCCAAGGTGATTACCAAAGGTGGCGACCTGTCTGGTTACAGCTCTTATCTATTTTTTATTCCTGAACAGAACACAGGCGTATTCTTAACGTATAACCAGAATGGAGCTCTTCGTAATTTGCTCTACTCCGCTTTTATTCAACAGTTTTTCCCGCAATATGCTGAGCCGGTTCAATTTCAGGAGTACACGCCGCAATCTGCCGAAGAATTGCAGCGTTTTGACGGATTGTATGCTGACCTTCGTATCCGTACCATCATCAGTAAGCTGCAAGCTAGTGGTGAAACTTCCGGGCGTATTAGCATTAGTGATGCATTTTTGGGTGAGCGCAAGCTGATTCAACTGGAAGATCGTTTGTTCAAGGACGAACTCACCGGGCAGTTTACGGCCTTCAAGGAATATGAAGATGGAACCACCTATATGAAAGAGCCTTATCTTAATCCATACGGTTATGCCAAAAAGGGGGAAATGGCCGAAGGATTCCGAGATGTTCCGAAGAACAGTCCTTATGCTCAAGCAATCCATAGCTTGCAATCCCTTGGATATTTAGAAAATAATGCGAGCGAATCTTTTCAACCGAAAGCGGCTGTAACCCGGGCTGAATTCATCGAGAATATTCTAAAGCTTAGCGGGCTCAAGCCTAGCAAAACAACTCCACCTGCTAACACCGACTGGGCCAGCCATGCCGCAGCTGGATATATCCAGCTTGGTTATGAAATGGGTATGATCACAGGTACAGACCAAACACAGTTCAAACCAGATCAAGCCATCCTTCGTCAAGAGGCAGCGGTGATGATCTGGAGAGTTTTCCAACTGCAATATCCAAGTGAACTGTTCAAAAATGTTCCGCTTGCTGGTCACACGGATGAATGGGCTGTACCTGCAGTGCAAATGATGGTGAAGCTGGGCATCTACGGACCTGAGGTAGGCGTCCGCGAGGACGGTTCTGCCGATTTCCTCTCCCGTAAACCTCTGATTCGTCAGGAACAAGCTGCTATGATGTATGCATTAATCACTCAGCCCACGGATCGCATCGTTGCTGAATTGATGGCCGCACAGCAGTCAGAACAACCACAGCCATCATCAACGAAAGAAGCAGGTGAGGAAGCCGGGACTTCGGAGAATAATCCAGAGACTTCATCAAGTCCGGTAACAGAGAGTGTGCCTTCCGCAGCTTCCGTTCAATAAACAAGCTACCTAAGGAATAAAGCAAACATTAAAATAGGCTTGTTCGAAAGGGACCTTACCCTTTACGAACAAGCCTTTTGGTTATGCGATTAACGAGGATACATGATGATTTCCGTTGCGCTCATCGAACTTCGCTGCAACGGTACGGGCATGATCTTCAAAATACGCTGCGAGTTTGAGCAGGTCTCCAGGGTCTCCTTCATAGGGGAAGGAAGCTGGAAGACGCAGGCGATACCCTTCAGATTCTTTCTCTTCCGTCCAACGCTGCAATAACGAAGCTGCCTTCGCATAATACATCATTTTGGCATAGGCATCTTCATGATCGGCTGCGAGCACCAGTGTTTCTTCGAGGATATCAATTCCTTTGGCCGG
Source organism: Paenibacillus sp. JJ-100 (assembly GCF_948329825.1). Taxonomy (GTDB): domain Bacteria; phylum Bacillota; class Bacilli; order Paenibacillales; family Paenibacillaceae; genus Paenibacillus. The sequence continues at coordinate 331,810 of NZ_CAOJCM010000004.1, read as the reverse complement.
ATTGGTTAGTGTGAGATATTCAAGCTGCTCAGCAAAACTTTGCACGAAATCATTCTCACCCTTGATCAAACGGTACCCCTTGACCTGATATTTATCGGCTTCCTCCGTCCGTCCCAGACGATACAGCGGCATCAGAACTTCGGAGTAGGTCAGATGTGGGATTTCCGCACAGCCCATTTTCCCTTTGAGAATAGGCTTCGCCACTTCCAACACCTTCTCGTCGTCTCCTTTTAAAATAAAATAACGCATAATCTCATCCTGCTCACACGCCTCGCAGTCACTCATAAAGTCGCGGTCTAACGTTCTGAACTTGTCATAGCTTCGTCCAGCCTCCTCCAGCTCTCCAAAATCCATAAAGAGGCGGAAACGGTAATACCAATACGAACGCTCACTATACCCATAGGACTTGAAGCGTGCTCCGAAATCCTCCAGCAGCTCCATGATCTTCTCGCGTGAGATTTCTGGAAAATCAGGCATCTTGCCTAGAATCCATTTGTATGACCACAAAAGTGTCTCTTCATCATACATATCGGGTTGCTGATCGAACTTGCCAAGCTGCCAGGAAAAAGCGATCAAAGCTTTCATCGGATATCCACAGAAAGTGGCTACATCTACAATCTCTGAGCGTGCTTCGTACGCCTCTTCGACCATGCCATTAACATCGGCTACCCGTGCAGCCTCCTCCAACAGACCGAGCTTCGCTGCACCATTCGGCAGGCCATAAGCTTCTTCCATTAAATCTTCAAAATCCATCTCTGTCTTCATCAGGCATCTCCCTCATGATTCGTATTTGCGCGTAAACCCCAATCAATAAATCGTACAATCCCCTGGTTCAGCACCTCAAGTTCCTGCTTGTTCATGGCGTAATGCCCCATCATTAATGCGTTAACATACAACATTTCGATCGCAATCGGTGTCATCTGGTTGTCTGGTGATGTTAACACCCGTTTAATGATGGGATTATTCACATTCAGGTAAAGGGTGGAGTACCCTGCCGAATTCATGCCTGTTGACAACGAACCTAGAACAGATGAGAACAAGTCTGTGCTCTCTTCGCTTGCTTTCTCCAGCGCACGTAGCGTTGAGGACTCTTGCGAAAGGGTGAACAACACGGGTAAGTCCGCTGGCTTGAACCCTTTCACCTCTGCCCGGCAGCGAAAACGTTGTAACGCCGAATCTGCCAGACGTAATGCGTCATAGTACTGGTTACGCTCAGCCGGAGCAACATCTGTGAACGTCATCGACACTTCATCTGGCTGAATCCGCTCCGTTTGCACGTCATTCAGAATGACCGGCAGCGTCGCCATCAGCTCTTTATCGTAGATGTAACCTCCGTTGACGACCAGCATGGATTGTGCGGAAGCCACATGGTGAATCTGACGATACTCATCAATCGATCCCGTGTAATACAGCGTATCACCTTCATCAATCAGCTCGCCCAGCTCTCGATGCCCTCTTGTGGTCTCGAACGGAAGCCAGCGGTGAATCATTCCGTAGAACTCCTGATCCTGAACAGCCAGCGCCTTCATGGAGAGGGCGTGCAGACGAATCAGCTTCTGCAACCGTTCTGTCTGCTGTTCAGCCATCTCCGCCAGTCCCATACGCAAGGCGTCTCCGAGCTCGGAGCGCACTTCTTCCAGCTTTTCATTTTCATAAAAGTGTTCCCTTGAAGCTGTCGGTTGCAGCTCATCCGTCCAGATCAGACATTTCACAAAGAACGCCCACTCCGGCAAAATATTCTCGGCTTTCTCCGAGATCAGCATCCGCTTCAAATAAACCCGGTGGGAACGCTTCGCATTCAGATTCACCGCGTGTGGTAACACATAAGCGATGCCTCCGGTGCGACCGGAAGCTGTTGTCAGCGGGATGAAATCCTGGAACCTCTCTCCCAGCAGACGCTCACCAAAGGCAAGGACTTCTGCACGACAAGAGCGGGCAAGCTCCGGGCGTGTAATCCAGATTGGAGAATCATTATTGATCACGGTCTGGACCCCATCATGAATCAGCATGAGCGGATAAGGCAGTAGCGCACCATAGTAAAATAACGCTTCTTTTACATACTCCGCTTCAAAATAGTGGGCAGCATCGGGTGTACAACGCAAGTATACTTTGGTTCCTGGAGATAACTGCGTGTCTAGCTGTCTGATCGTATATGTACCATCCGGCTTACCGCGCCACTCCATCGACGGGCCGCCTTTGACCGATTGTGTAAGCATGACGATTTCATGACTCACCATAAAACAACTGAGTAGACCAATTCCGAATCGTCCGATAAATGATGACTCACCATCCAGCAGCGCCTGCTGTCCCCGCTTTGAAGATTGTCCAATCATCGCCAGGAATTCATGGATGTCTGCTTCGGTCAGGCCGACCCCATTGTCCTCCACCATCATCGTCAATTGATCGCCGGTTCCTGTCAGCTCAATACGTGCTTCTCCCTGATATCCTGGCTCTACTTCCTTACGTGCAGTGATTGCATCTGTAGCATTCTGCATAAGCTCACGCAGGAAGACTTTAGGGCTGCTGTACAGATGATTCGATAAAATCTGGATCATACCGCTCAGGTTCACCTGAAAGCGATATTCGTTAGGAGTACTCATCAACTTCACCCTTCCTTTGGGTCCAAACACAACCATCCGGGCGGCTTAAAATACAGTCACACTGAATATGCTGATGTGTTAGACGAACTCATTATGTAAAAAATGTAACAATTAACCGTATAACAGATTGAAGCCTGTATTCTATTACTCACTTCTCCATCACAATGAAACGGTTAGAACATTCTTCTTTTCAAGGATACCTTGTACAGCCTGTCAAAAAAACAAACCTGAGAACCGATTTAGATATTTTTTTTGGGAAATTACGCATCTGCAATTCAGGACTATTGGAGTAAAAATATATTTCTTTAGTCTTACATTGAACGATTAGACCTAGCTAGACGTATAATCATCAAACTTAGAAACGGACGGTGATCATTCATGATTGAAGTACGTCATATCACAAAACATTTCGACACACAGCAAGCCTTACAGGATGTCAGTTTTACTATTCCAGAAGGCAGCGTTACCGGACTCATCGGGCCAAATGGCTCAGGTAAAACCACCCTCATCCGTATCATGAATGGAGTACTGGGTGCGAATAGCGGACAAGTTACCATTCAAGGCATAGACACTTCATCCGAGACAGAAAAGATACTAGCCATGTGCGGTACACTAACCGAACAAAGCGGCTTGTACGAAAATATGAGTGGGCGGGATAATTTACTTTTTTTCGCAGATGCTTTTGGGCTGAAACGTCCCCATGAACGTATTGACGAACTTGTGGAACTGCTTGAGATCCAGACATACCAACATCGCAAAGTCGGCACGTACAGTACAGGCATGAAAAAACGCTTGGGCCTTGCGCGCGTCCTGCTCCACCGCCCTTCTATTCTATTCCTTGATGAACCTACTAACGGTCTCGATCCGGATGGAATTCAGATGGTTCTTCGTATTATTCGTCAGCTAAACAGGGAACAGAACATGACGATTCTCATCTCCTCCCACGTGCTGACTCAACTATCGGCAGTCTGTGACCATTATATTTTCATGGAAAACGGACGAATCGTTGAAAAGGGAACCGAACAAGAAATCATTGGGCGTTATCAATCGGCGCCAAGGCTAGAAGTCGAAGCAGATATGCCGAATGGTTGGAACACTGGGATTTATTCGCCTGAGACTGTTGTAGAGCAGCGTGCTACGTTCCAGTTGAACTCTCGTGAAGATATTCCTTTACTGCTCCGCCAGCTTACTGAACGTGGTCAGGTCTATCAGGCGCGGATTGAAGGCAATGATCTGGAAAGCATCTATTTTGCCATTAGGGAGGCTAATGCACATGAATAATCGTCAAGCCATACGAGCACTTATTCGTAAAGATATCCGTTCTGTCACATCCAGCATCCAACTATGGCTGCCCATGCTAATCGTACCGTTAATTATTGGCATCATCGTACCTTCTGCTCTGTTATGGGCGGCGTCCAGAATGAATCTGCATTCGATCAGTAACATCAATGTCATTCTTGAAACGATGAATAGGCTGATCCAGGACGGGCTAATGCCCTCCCTTGCTTCCATGACCTCAGAAAATCACCGAATTGTGTATTATTTGGCTTTATACATGTTTGCGCCATTGTTTCTCATCATACCAGTGATGGCTTCCAGCATACTTACCGCCAATAGTTTCGCCGGGGAAAAGGAGCGTAAGACACTTGAGGGATTGTTATTCACACCCATGTCCATGAGCACCCTATTTAAAGGTAAAGTGCTAGCTGCTCTTATCCCTTCACTGTTCTTATCTTGGGTCACTTTTATTTTGTATGGCGTTATTGCTAATATTCTGATGTATCCGATGTTTGGTAAGCTGATGTTCCCGAATCTGAACTGGATTATTCTGATCGTCTGGGTTGTTCCGACATGCAGTTTAGCTGTTATTCTGCTCAATGTGCTGATCTCGGCCAAAGTACGAGGATTTCAGGAAGCTTACCAGCTTGGCGGGCTCGTTGTTCTCCCTCTGCTTGCATTGATCGCCGGTCAGGCGACCGGTATGTTATTGATTGGGCCATGGATGCTCTTTGGCACAGGAGCTGTCCTTTTGCTCATAAGCTGGGTTCTCCTTCGTCTCGTGACGATCTGGAATCGTCGCCAGCAACTTGCGGAAAGTCAAATTTGATGTGGTTGTGAATTTATATTGAATCAGCCTGAAGCCGTATTTATTCCCCTGCTCATGAACTGGCTAAGCTCACTTATACAAGTGCTTCAACCATTGTACGTTTATGCAAAAAGCTGGGTACCCAACGGTACCCAGACTTTCAACTAAAACTGGCCTTAGAATATAAGCTTCTCCCTATCATTACGGTCATCGACCATGAAATTGAATTTCATTAAATAGGTATCCTCTAACACGGGCTTTCCATCTAAATTGCACACTCTTCTATATAACTTTTCTTCCATTGTTTACCGATATAATCAAGGATAGTGAAGTAATACATACATAAATGAAGAAGGGTGACGATGAACCAATGAAGAAATGGTCCATGTATTTGCAGCGTACCCTCTGCGCAATGCTGGTTATGGCTTTGATGGGTGCAGGGGTATTAAGTGGAGGAACCAATGCAAAGGCACATTCACTGAGCCAATCGACAGTGTATTACGACTCCGATGGTGTTCTGTACAAAGTGTCCGGTGATGGCAGTAACCCTACAGAGGTATTATTTGATTTTGAAGGCGAAGACTTAGTTGCGGCAGGTTCGTATCTCTATTACACACCGTCTCCAACCTCGACAACACTGCTTCGAATTTCCAATGACGGTTCCAGCGAGACAGCCGAAACATTTGCTTCAGATGTGATCAATTATTACACAGATAACGGATTCCTCTATTACTTGAATTCCAAGGGAAGCATTTATCGGGTCAATGGTAACCAAGACGCCTCGTCTAGCACCAAAATAGCGGACAAAGCAGATCCTAATCATCCGCTGTTGTTCGTGACTAAAGGACGTGTATACTATAATACACTCGTAAACGGGAAAACTTGGGTTGCCTCCAAAGCATCCAATGGTACAGGGGCAGTACGGAACTTAGTGCAAGGGGCTGTGGAGAGTCGTTTTTTTGCAAACTTTGGTAAAAATGAATTGCAACTCATGGTCAACACTAATCCCAATGAGCGTATATATTCAACTAACGCGATCGTTATGTACAAAGTCAATTACAATACAGGTAAAGGTACTCCCGTAAATGCAAAAACCAAACTGGATGTAAACTCTGTATATTCCGGGGGTTGGAGTAACAATCTGTATGTATACAACAAAGGAATTAAACTGGATAGTAATAAAGATTATAACTATAGTACGGGAAAAGCTTATGCACTAACGACATCGGGCAAAACGTTCCAGCTTCACTCCAAAAGTGTGCGAGATGTTAGTTCGTTGGGATCAGACAAGGTCGTGATCCTCGATGTGGACAAAAAAGCTTACGCAAAAACGGTCACTTCCAGTAAGGTGAGTAAAACGACTAATCTCAACCTGAGCAATGTTACTTACGTTATTAATCAAATGATGAATGCTAAACCTGAGATTGCATACATTTCCGGCAATAATGGTCTATATGCTGTCAATACCTCTCTCAAAGTAAGTAAAATAGCCGGAGAAGAATGGGACACATTCCATCTACGTGATGACGTTCCGGGAATTTTCTATATCCATGCCAAAGATCAATTCCGCCTCTATTATTCAAAAGCAAATGGGACAGGGCAAAAAGCTTTAAGTGATTTTTTCCTGGACAACATTCTTCTCATCACTTCGAATTAGGGGATTGTCCCTTCCAAATGTATGAACATTTTCAGTCCGACAAGGATAAAGATGGTGCCTTTGTACCGATCTTTATCCTTTTTGTGTTTTCTTTGATTAATATCGATTTTTGCAAAAAACATCTTCCATTTGAGAATGATAATTGTTATCATTAGTAAAAATAAGACAAAGGATGGTCCCGTATGAATGAATTGTTCCCTTTTTGCACCGAAACCTCTTCTCTACCGCTGCTCTCTTCCATGTGTCTTGTACGTCGCGGGAGAAACTTCCGTATAGATGGCATGAGGGTAAACCGGCCCTTACTTTGTCTTATTTTACAAGGTGAAGGTCTGGTAGCTCTGGACGACATCGTGTATGAAGCAAAAAGTGGAGAACTGTTTTTAATCAACCCCGGCGTGACTGTCGACGCATTGTCGAACTCAGAATCCACTCAATTTTTAGTTTTGAGTATGGAAAATATGTGTGTGCAGCGAATACGCGGCCATTGGAAAGCAGAAGCCTCCCCTGTTCTACCTCTAAACTGGCCGTCTGGTAAAATCCGAATCCGGCATAAACAGCAGGCAGCAGTACGGGTGACCAGATTATATGACTCTTATCGAGGTGAGCCATCGGAGCCCTTTACCAGTATACATAGTCAGTTGCAAGAACTCCTGCAATTCTTGTCAGAGCATCGGCTTGAAGCCAATCTAGAAAAGGTCGATCCTGCGCTGGAGCGAAGTATTATGTATATGCGACGTTTCATGAATGAGAGCATTAGCATGGATCACTTGGCTAAAATTGCAGGACTGACGCCAAGCTCATATTCACGCAGTTTCAAAAAAGCAAAAGGCATGTCCCCTACCGAGTATTTGAACCGCATGCGAATCGAAGAATCCAAGAAATTACTGGCCAAGGGGAATTGTGTTCTTAAAGAGGTTGCAGAAACCGTAGGGTATAGCAATGAATATTATTTTAGTCGTAAATTCAAACAAGTTCTTGGGATCGCACCAAGTATATATATGAAGAAACATGATTTGCGTGTAGCGACAATATCCCATATTTTGCATGAACACCTGCTTGCCTTGGGATTACAACCTGTGAAATCCCTTGATTTGGAACTCCATCCGAAGACAGATACATCGGAACAAAAACACTCCTTAACCAAAATATTAGATCAACTACGCCGGTCCAAACCTGATCTTATTATTGGAGACAGTTCCTGCAAACCTTATTATGATGATTTGAAGAGGATAGCCCCTACTATAATTGTCGAAGTGATCCACGATTGGAAGACAATCCATCTCCATCTGGCAGAACTCATTGGTCGTGAGACACTAGCACGACAGCATGTAAAGGAGCTTCTCTTTCATTGTTGGGAAACTGCAACCTCTCCTGCAATAGAACCTGAGCATAACAGTATGGATGGGTCAGAACAAATACACAATCAGCAAGTCACACCACAAACTATTAGCACAATGATGAGAATTCCAATTGCAGCACATTCCCCAAACTATAGGAAACATACAAATTGGAAAGTAGTCGGACAATAATGCAAAGGGACCCTTCCTCTCGGAAGGGTCCTTTGTATTAGTCTTATAATTGTTCTTCCATTGTTTTTTTAATCTCTTCTTTAGGAACCAGTTTGTAGATTTCTTCATTTTCCATTGTATCAATCAATCGATCGAGCCATTTGTAATATGCTTCGGCTTGCAAAGCCTTGCGCTTGTCCTCGTGTAACACGCTCAGTAGGTCAGCATCGGCATGTTCATCAAGTTGCTCCATTAACCGGTTCATCTCGTCAACGGATTTGCGAAGAATTTGAAGGTTACTCTCCACCGCTTTTCTCCATTTAATAACGAAATAATCCGTAAATGTCTGATGCCAATCGTACTCCACTTCGTATAGGTCTTTCCTGGAGCCCTTGTTCCACACCTTATTTACCATTTTCAGATCTAGCAGTGTTCGCACTCCGGTACTCATACTTGTTTTGCTCATTTCCATTTCCCGGCCCATATCATCAAGGGTCATCGGTTTGTCTGCGAAAAATAGCAAACCATATAAATGTCCCGTAGACAACGTAACGCCGTATAGATCCATATTCCGTCCAATGGCTTCAATAATGCGTTTACGGATCTTCAGTACGGTAGCCTGCTGATCCTCTTGCAAATGGTCCAAGCTCATGCTTGCAACCTCCATTCTGAACATTCCAGTCTTAGGAAAAAAAATCAGCACGTTAAAGTTCATATTACATGAGAAAGCATGCAACTGGATATCCTATATCCTATATCCTAGGAAACACTCGCACCCAATTACTTATATTGGGAACTTTACCATGCTTCATTTCGCCTACGATGATCTTTTAACCAAATAATCAAGCTTTAATTCAGCTCGTTTTCTATTGTAGGAAAAGCATTTATAAAAGTAAAGAACCCTAGATAGCCAAAATAAGGAGTTAAACAGAGGATATGAGAGCAAAACTCTGTACAGTTTTTACTGTACAAACATTATGTACTGTTTATTCAGTTGATATACTGGTTAACTATTGTTAGAATACAAACCGTTACCCAGAAAGACGGGAAGCGAAGCACATATTACCGGATTTCGTGGCTGGGCGCACAAGTGTATGGGCTTGTGGCTGCTAAAAGCCGTTCGAAGTGCACAACACATCAGAAGGGGTGAAAACATGACCATACTTGAAGTGAAAAACGTAAGTAAACTATTTGGGCCCCAAATCGAGCAAGGTTTACAATTACTCGAGCAAGGTTGGGGAAAAGAGAAGTTGGCCAAAGAAAAACAGATAACGGTTGGGGTCAACCGGGTCAACATGGAAATTAAAGAAGGCGAAATTTTCGTCATTATGGGCCTGTCCGGAAGTGGTAAATCCACACTAGTTCGGATGTTTAATCGTTTGATTGAACCAACATCTGGAGAGATTCTGGTTCATGGAAAAGATTTACGAAAAATGAACAAAGAACAATTACGCGAAGTTCGCCGGAAAACAATCAGCATGGTGTTTCAAAAATTTGCATTGTTTCCACACCGAACTGTTCTTGATAATGTGGAATATGGTTTGGAAATTCAAAAGGTAGATAAGGAAGTCCGTCGTGAGAAGGCCAAAGCTTCCCTTGAACTGGTTGGCCTCAAAGGCTGGGAAGATAAAATGCCTGATGAGCTTAGCGGCGGGATGCAACAACGTGTCGGCCTCGCTCGTGCACTTGCCAATGATCCTGAAGTTCTGCTCATGGACGAAGCCTTCAGTGCGCTTGACCCATTAATTCGTCGTGATATGCAAGATGAGTTGATCGAGCTTCAAGATAAAATGAAAAAGACCATTATTTTCATTACCCATGACTTGGACGAAGCGCTGCGCATAGGCGATCGTATTGCTCTCATGAAGGACGGAGCCGTTGTGCAGATTGGTACACCAGAAGAAATTATGATTCAACCTGCAAACTCCTACGTGGCCCGCTTCGTCGAAGATGTGGACTTGTCCAAGGTCCTCACTGCATCACACGTTATGCGTCGGCCAGAAACAATTACACTTGATCGTGGTCCTCGTGTTGCTCTCGAATTGATGCGTGAACGAGGCATTTCGAACCTATTTGTTATTGACCGTTCGAAAAAGCTATTAGGTGTCATTACAGCAGAAGACGCAACTCGTGCAATGCGCGAAAATAAACCATTAAACGACATTCTGATTACGGATGGGCCGACAGTGTCGCCTGAAACCCTGATTCATGAATTGTTTGAAATCGTAAGTTCAGCCCATGTGCCACTTGCCGTTGTAGGCGAGGCTGGCCGTCTGCAAGGTGTTATCGTTCGCGGTGCCCTGCTGGGTGCGCTAAGCGGTGAAGTTGCAGAAAAGGAGGAAGCTCTGAATGATTCCCAAAATACCACTAGCATCGTGGATTGAATCCATCGTTGACTGGATGAGCTCCTCGCTCTCCGGATTGTTTAAAGTAATTTCTGTAGTGATTCAGGAAGTGGTCGGATTCTTCTCCGGGCTGTTTATGTTGCCTCACCCCCTCCTGTTTATTGCTATATTGGGTGCACTCGCATTCTTGGTAGGTAGACTACCACTCACCTTGTTTACGGTTATTGGATTCCTGCTCGTAGATAACCTGGGCTACTGGTCCCAATCCATGGACACGCTCGGTCTCGTTATAACGTCAGGACTGATCTCCATTTTGCTGGGTGTACCTATAGGGATCTGGCTTGCATACAGCAAAACAGCAGCACGGATTATCACTCCACTGCTTGACTTTATGCAGACAATGCCAGCGTTCGTATATCTGCTGCCAGCTGTTACGTTCTTCAGTCTGGGCGTTGTTCCGGGTGTCATTGCATCGGTTATCTTCGCTATTCCACCAACGATTCGACTGACGCACCTCGGGATCAAGCAGGTATCTGGCGAATTAGTCGAAGCTGCCGATGCATTCGGTTCGACTTCCATGCAGAAGTTGTTTAAAGTACAGCTTCCACTCGCATTGCCTACCGTGATGTCCGGTATTAACCAGACGATCATGCTGTCCCTTTCCATGGTTGTTATTGCGTCCATGATTGGTGCACAAGGTATCGGTGCGGAAGTATACCGTGCTGTAACACAGCTACAGATTGGTAAAGGATTTGAAGCTGGTCTTGCCGTAGTTGTGCTTGCGATTGTGCTCGACCGTTTCACACAAAATCTATTTATGCCAGGACGCAAAAAAACGTCTCGTGTCTCCACGAAACAAAAAGCATGGATTACTGCAGCCGCAACATTGGTTGTACTGGTTGCCGGATTCTCACAATACTTCACAGGCGGCGCTTCAACATCAGCTGGTGGCAACAACGGAGCAGCTAATGGTGTAGGTGAAGAAGTGAATTATCAAATTATTGGTATCGATCCAGGTGCCGGTATTATGAAATCTACAGCCAAGGCCATTGAAGACTATAAGTTATCTGACTGGAATCTGATTGAAGGTTCTGGCGCAGCCATGACTGCGACACTGGATAAAGCAATTAAAAACAACGATCCTATTATTATTACGGGTTGGACTCCTCACTGGATGTTCAACAAGTATGATCTTAAATATTTGGATGATCCAAAAAAATCGTTCGGTGATGCCGAAGAGATCCATACGATTACTCGCAAAGGTTTGAAGGAAGATCATCCTGTCGCTTATGAATTCCTGTCTCGTTTCAAATGGACTTCCGATGAGATGGGCGAAATGATGATTGCCATTCAGGATGGTACATCCCCTGAACAGGCCGCCAAAGATTATGCCGAGAAGCATAAGGAACAGATCGATGAATGGACAAAAGGATTAACTCCAGTAAATGGTGATGCGTTCAAACTGAGCTATGTAGCTTGGGACTCCGAGATTGCCAGCACCAATCTACTGAAATATGTAATGGAGAACGAACTTGGTTACAAAGTTAATGCTCTCCAAGTAGAAGCTGGACCGATGTGGACGGGCGTTGCATCTGGTGACGTTGATGCTTCTCCAGCTGCATGGCTGCCATTGACACATGCTGACTACTGGGAACGTTACAAAGATCAGGTCGATGATCTTGGAGCCAACATGACCGGTGTTCGTACAGGTCTGGTAGTTCCTAGTTACATGAACGTTAACTCCATCGAAGATCTGGGTAAAGAAGCGACTTCTTCCTCCTCTCAACCTGCGGCTAATGCCAAGATCGGAGATGAAGTGAACCATCAGATCATTGGCATCGACCCAGGTGCAGGTATCATGAAATCAACGGCCAGTGCCATTGAAACTTACGGCCTTACGAACTGGAATTTGATTGAGGGGTCCGGTGCAGCCATGACGGCTACGCTGGACAAAGCATACAAAAATGAAGAACCAATTATCATTACAGGCTGGACACCTCACTGGATGTTCAATCAATATGACCTGAAATATCTGGAAGACCCTGATAAGGTATATGGCGATGCAGAAGAGATTCACACTATCGCCCGTAAGGGTCTAAAGGATGATCACCCAATTGCTTATGAGTTCCTGTCTCGCTTCGAGTGGACTTCCGACGAAATGGGCGAGATGATGATCGCTATCCAAAACGGTATAAGTCCTGAGGAAGCAGCTAAAGAATATGCCGAGAAACATGCGGATCAGATTGATGAATGGACCAAAGGTTTGAAAAAGGTCAATGGTGACACATTCCGTCTAGGTTATGTCGCTTGGGACTCGGAGATTGCAAGTACTCACTTGTTGAAATATGTGATGGAAAACAAACTTGGCTACAAAGTTAATGCCTTGCAAGTGGAAGCAGGACCAATGTGGACGGGCGTTGCAACAGGCGACGTCGATGCTTCCCCAGCTGCATGGCTGCCATTGACACATGCTGATTACTGGGCTAAATATAAAGATCAGCTGGATGACCTTGGCGCCAATATGACCGGTGTTAAAACCGGCCTTGTGGTTCCAGCTTACATGGATGTTAAATCCATCACAGATTTGAAAGATAATTAAACCAGAGCATCTTATCCAAAATCATCAGATTAGTTACGTCTTCACCTGTTAACTATTTCTTTCAAAAACCCCGCTTCTCCTTACTTAAGGAGAAGCGGGGTTTTGATGATCCAAACAAAGAAACGAGGAGACTGTGCACTTGACTGCGCATGCCTTCCTCGTTTCTTTTGTTGTATGTAATTTACCCATAGCATCTTCAAAAACCTCAAATCGACAAATTGCAACAAAATATTCCGCATCAGATTATCATTCAAAAAGTAGACCCTCATGAAGCAATCTATTTCTCTCTCGGTAAAAAAATCATCTATTACCTAATATTAAATGAGCATTGAATGTAGAAAAAAACAGCACTATCTATGTTGATATGTGAATTCTGCCCTAATTCAACCAGTACATGACTTTTTTTAAAATATGTCATAATGTCGAACAGGGTAAAAAAACATCGAAAAATGTCGATATATAATATATTGGTATATATTATATGGGAGATGACTATCAAATGAACAAGGCGATATCCGTGCACACAAAAAAAGGGGGAACATACTATGATTTCTAAATTATTGATTTTCATTAAAAAACATTTAAAATTAATGAGCACTCGTTTAACGGCAGCATTTTTAGCTGTCCTCATCATTCCCAGCGTATTAATTGGTTATTTCTCTTATGAGAGCGCTAAACAAGAGATCGAGCTCAAAATTAAGAACGGCATCTATTCCAATGTAGCAACTGTAACGAGTATGATAAACCTGCATACGACCCCAATAGTTCATAACCTTGAATTGTTAGCTTCTGAATTAGATTCCAAGAGCATAACTTCTGCTGCAACGCAGCAACAACTGGAGCGGGTACTAAGCAACTTCCCAGAGGTTACTAGAGTTCATCTTGTAAATAGTAAGGGAGAATACGTCACCTACCCTCAGAGCGAATCCAGCGAATATAAACCAACTGAAGCCAAATGGTATGTAGCTGGATTGAATAAATCTGGACAAACTGCCTTTTCATCTGAGACTGCTGAGGAATCTTTAACGGGACAATTCGAATACAACTTTTCACATACCCTCAACGATGGCCAGGGTGTGTTAAATTTCACTATTAACCAAAATATGTTAGCAGAAGCAGTAAAACTCGCCCAAATCGGCGATAACGGTACTATGACTGTAACGGATGAGAATAATACTATTGTTGCGGGTGCCGGGTATGTATTTGATATTAATTTCTTTGTACCTGGAGGAGTCTTTGATCCAAGTAGTGATGTGAGTATTCCTGATGAGAAAAAAGAGAAATATGCTCATATCAACAAATATCATTTTGAGCTCGAAGGTAATGAATTGGAATTATATACGACAAAAGAACCGATGACAGGCTGGACCATTGCAGCCATGATTGGTACAGCAGATTATACTGTAGCGGCCAAGCCAATATTTAAAACAACCCTGTTAGTCGTTAGTATTGCTTTCTTGTTAACTGCTGCATTGATAACGATTGCCATCCGCGCATTCCTTATTCCTATCAGAAAATTAAAGCAGGGAACGAGAAGCGTAAGGAATGGGGACTTCACCAATAAGGTAGAGCTCAAAAAAGATGATGAATTCAAAGCTCTTGCTGAAGACTTTAATGAAATGACATTATCACTCTACTCCGTGGTTAAAGAACTTAGCCAGACCTCTACGAAGCTGGCATCCTCTTCCTCAACCATCAGAGAAAGTACAGATCAGACTGTTCAATCGGTTCAGCATGTAGCTGAAATTATACAAGAAAGTGCAGATAATGCTATTAATGGAGCGGAAACTTCCAACCAAACGGCTATATCTGTAGAAGAAATGGCCAAAGGCGTTGGCTCTATAGCAGAAGCTGCGAATACAATTGTAGATTCCGCTATCCAAACAGAGCAAGATGTGACTAAGGGTAGAGTATCTATCGAAAACGTTAGTGAACAAATGAATCGCATTCTTGAGGCTGTAAGCGAATCTACAGCTATGATTGAAGACTTGGCGAATCTCTCTATTGAAACTAGAAAAATGAATGAAGCCATCACGGATATCGCCAATCAGACTAATCTGTTAGCCCTTAATGCTGCCATTGAGGCTGCCAGAGCTGGGGAACATGGCCGCGGCTTCGCTGTCGTTGCTGGAGAGGTAAGCAAACTATCCGAACAATCCAAGCGTACTGCTCAAGATATCGGGGAGACGATTACGAAGATGGATGAGCTGATTCAACAATCGAATACGACAATGAATGGTAACGTAAGTACTCAGGTTGGAGAAGGATTGCGCATCAGTAATGAGGCAGCCTCCCTGTTCGCTACCATCGAACATTCAACGGCCCGTATTATAGAACAGATCCAGAGTATCTCTGCTGTATCTGAGCAGATGTCAGCAGGAACGGAGGAAGTGTCCGCTTCGGTTCAAGAGCTTGCGAAGTTTTCGGAAGTTAATGCAGAAGGAGCACAAACAACTTCAGCGGCGGTTGAAGAACAGTTGGCCTCAATTCATGAAATTGCACATACTGCTCAAGAACTTGCTGATATGGCAGAGAATCTTCAGAAGTTAGTTACAAAGTTTAATATATAAAATTTGCTTCGAAAAGAGCCAATTACAGCGTTTTTCTTGAATATAGGATAAAAAGAGTCGTGTGCGAATAAAACGATTATGCACCACACCCCTTAGAATGGACAAAGGATTAAACGTCTAGTTTATCCATTGAATTCTAGGGGGTGTATTTTTTCATCAATAAATTGACATAAAAAAACTGACGCAGGTAGAGTACCAACGTCAGACTGCTATCTTATATATCAACCATTTCAATTCTGTCCCTTAGAGCAAGCTAACATGAATCTTGACAACTGCCTTCTTAATTATGCCTGACTGTCCCATGCCCGGTCTGTGGATATCGTTAGGGAAGAATACCGCAAACATGCCAGGCTTAAGATGAAGCAATATTTCATCTTCGGCAGGAGTATACAGCGCATAATCCTGTTCACCGTCATACGGTTTAGCCAGTTTAACATCACTGCTTAGCGACGAATAACCGATGGTCTCCTCGCCCTCAATTAAGTATTGGAGATCGATATAAGACTCATGTCTCTCAGCTAGATGATCTTCCGAAGATTTAGCATCGAATTCCATGATCGTTACATACATCTGATCCCCCTTAATGTCCGTGCGGCCTAGAGGAGGACTCCCTTCTAGTACTTTATGAAGTTCTGTCATCGCTGACACAATCACTTTATGTTCGTATTTACGCTGTGCTTCCCATGATGACATCGAACCTAGAATCAAGAGTGATCCCTCCAATGTTATGTTTATAGAAGTTTAGAAGTAACGGATCCGGCTGTCTGTTCCTTATTCGTTATAGATTCCGTATACGTTCTCTTGAAATACTCGACGTATAGAACATCCAGCAAATACAGCTGTGAAATCTTCGCAGATAGTGATCCCCCTTGAAGTGGACCTTCGTTCGCACCACAGAGCAATGTTAGATCCGAATAGGAAGTGAGTGGGGACTTCACGAATCTAGTAATCGATATGACGGTTGCCCCGCGTTCTTTTGCCTTCTTCGCGATTTCAATCGTATCCTTGGTTGAACCCGAATACGAGATAATAACGGCGACATCCCGTTCCGTCATCAATGCTGCGGACATCATCTGCAGATGGGAGTCAATGGTACATTCTGTTTTATTCATAATTCGCATAAACTTGATCTTAGCTTCCATGGCCGTCATTAATGAAGATCCTACTCCAAAAAATATGATCCGGTCTGCCTGGAGAAAGTAGTCAATCGTTTGATCCATTTTGTCATAATCAATTAATTTAAATGTTTCATTCAATGCACTGATGTTAGATGAAAGTACTTTGGATGCCACTTCATGTGTTGTGTCATTCATCAGAACCTTATCTGTTAGCTGCGGTATTTCATTCCCAATCGTAATGCTATGAGCTAGCGCAATCTTAAAATCCTGGTATCCCTTATACTGGAGTGATTTGCAGAACCTGAATATACTGGATTCTCCTACTCCGCAAACATCTGCGAGGTCTGTAATTGACATGTACACAACCTCTTTGGCATTATCCAGAATATAGTCCGCTACTTTCGCTTCCGTATGGGTAAGATTATTGTACTTGGAATGAATGGTTGTGAAAATATCGACAGTGCGCATCCCACCACCACCTTTCATTCATTATGTTCAGCGCAAAAACAATGATGCTGCACCCAGTAGACCCGCTTTATTGCCGAGGGCAGCCTTAACAATCTTCACATCTGCAAAGCTTGCCATAATCCATTCTTTGGTTTGTTTATCGACCAATTCAACTAAGTCATGGCGCTCCATCACTCCGCCACCTACAATAATAGCAGATGGGTTAAAAATATGAATAAGTGATGCTAATCCAGTAGCAACTTCTCTAACCCAGGAATGCAGAATTGGTGTGAATTTATCGTTCATCTCTTCTATTTTACCAAAAAAAACTCGCCCGTCCACAACTTCCGAATCGACTTGCTTAGCCATCCGAACTAGCGCTGTTGTAGAGGCATAAGTTTCGTAGTAGGGTTTCATAATGTCTCCATTCATCTCAGACACGGAATGGGTGAACATATGACCAAACTCCGCCGCTGATCCATTAGCACCTCGGTAGACTTGACGATTGATAATAATGGCGCCGCCGATCCCCGTACCAAACGTAAGACATAAAAAATCTGGATACAGTTGGGCTGCGCCGAAGTAGGCCTCTCCTAGCGCAGCCGCATTAACATCGTTCTCGACTTTAACGGGCTTGTGAAACCGTTCCTCAAGGATCTCCTTGATCTTCATTCCAGTATAATTCGGAATGTTCTCATTGGCATAGGAAATATACCCTTCTTCCGAATTCACTTGCCCAGCCGTACTAATGGCAATCGCATCAAAATCAGCATACATGTCCATCTGAGATATCAGTCTTTCCATAAGGTGTGTACCACCCAAATGAGCCTCTGTTGAATATTCCTTGAATTGTTCGATATGTCCCCGTTCATCGCAGATGGCCATCTTCGTATTCGTTCCGCCGATATCAGCCGCCAAGATCTTTATGCTCATCTGCTACTCCACGACTGCGGCAAATTTTCTGGTGATATCCATCGGTCTCGTGATGGCCGAGCCCACAACTGCTGCATATATGCCCTGATCAAATAATTTTCCCAATTCTTCCGGGGTGGAAATACCGCCTTCTGCAATGATCGGAACCGATAACGTACGGGTGAGCTTCTCTACCAATTTAAAATCAGGCAATTCATTGCTCTTCGTCGCTTCCGTATATCCACTTAAAGTCGTTCCAATGAGATCGAACCCAAGTTCAACAGCAGTGACTGCTTCTTCGTAGGTAGAGCAATCTGCCATAAACAGTTGATCTGGATACTTCGCTCTGATGCGCGGGAACAATTCGGAAATAGTCGAACCATCTGGACGCACTCGATCCGTCGCATCCATCGCTATAATGTCTACGCCCTCGTTACACAGTGCATCGACTTCCTTCATCGTTGGTGTGATAAATACAGGACAGTCCCCATACACTTCTTTGATAATACCAATGATCGGCAATGAGACCGTTGTTTTAATTTCTTTGATATCCGCAACACTGTTAGCCCGGATCCCTGAAGCTCCACCTAAGTAAGCTGCATATGCCATTCTTCCCATAATAAACGGACTATGCAGCGGTTCGTCTGGCAATGCCTGGCAAGAAACAATGAGTTTTCTCTTAATCTGTTCAAGAACATTACTGTTTATTTTCATAAGTTCCCTCTCCACAACTTAGTAGTTATTCTTTGACAGCTCCAGCAGTCATCCCTTGAGTAAAGTATCTTTGGAATAATAAGAAGATGATCAACATTGGAATCGCTGCAACGGTAGCCCCTGCCATTTTGTAGGCGAAGTTCGGGTTAAGATCCTGCATCAGTGTCGCAGTACCTACCATCAAGGTCTTCATGTTTTTGTCTTGTCCAATAACTAATTGCCACAAGTAGTCATTCCACACTTGAACAAAGTTCAGGATGAATAGAGCACCAATACCCGGTTTAATGATCGGAAGCATAATCTGAGTGAACGTTCTCCACTCCCCCGCGCCATCGATTCTAGACGCTTCTCTCAAGGCATTAGGTGTCGCATCGAAGAACCCTTTCAGCAAGAACACACCAAATGCAGTAGCAACGTTCGGCCAGATCATACCATGGTAACTGTTCACCATTCCGAAATCCTGTATGATTCGGAATAATGGAACGATCATGATTTCTTTAGGAATCATTAAGCTTGAAATAAAAATAATAAAGATAACATTTTTACCTTTAAACTGAATCTTGGAGAATGCATAAGCCGCCATCGCTCCTACAGCGATAACGAGAACCGTAGCTAGTCCTGATACGACGATGCTGTTAAATGCCCATCTTATAGCTGGCTGACTTTGGAACACATCCACATAGTTAGAAAATGTGATCGATGTTGGCCACCAGTCAGGCGGCATTTTGACAACATCCGAGCTGTTCTTAAGGGAACTCGTAAATAGCCAATATAAAGGGAACAAGTTAACTATCGCGAAAAAGGTAACGGCCACGTTGGTTACAAGATCAAACCGTTCCATCTTTTTCTTGTTTTTAATTTTTTGCGACATGCTGATTATCCCTCACTTTACTTATCCTTGATCAAAGCTCTGAGCTGAGGTACCGATAACAATATCGTAATCAGGAACATAATAACTCCAACAGCAGAAGCTATGCCGAGCTGGTTATATTTGAAAGCGTTATTATAAAGGTAGTACATGAGTGTTACAGATGCATTGTTCGGTCCACCACCCGTCAAGAGCTGGATGACGACAAATATTTTCAATACAGCAATGATGTTGATGATGGCAATATAGATCGTCGTTGAGGTGACCGATGGAATCAGTATTTTAGTAATGACATGCCATCTGTTAGCTCCATCCACTTCTGCCGCTTCAAATAAATCTTTAGGCACTCCAATCATCGCAGCAATATAGAGAATGATCGCTTGTCCAACATTTGTCGCGAATGTAACGAATATGATAACCGGCAGTACCGTCGTTGTTTTCCCTAGTAGATTGACTGTGCCCAGACCTACTTCCTGAGATAAGTAAGAAATGAGTCCGTTAGCTGGATTCAATAGAAAGCTCCACACCATACTCATTACAACCATCGATACCATGACAGGGATATAATAACTTCCTCGAATGAATGAAACATATTTGTCATTTTTGTCGAACACGGCGGAAGCAACGAATAACGCAAAGCCTACCGTAAGGACAACGATACACACTACAAAAACAACCGTGTTCAGGAGCGCTTTGAAAAATACAGGATCATTAAATAATGTCACGTAATTGTTCAGTCCTACAAACTTCTCGCTTGTATAGCTGATCTGATACAAGCTTAGCCTTATGCCTTCAAATATTGGATAGACTAGGAAGATCAAAAAAATTAACATTTGAGGCGAAATGAACAAATAGCCCGTTAGACTTTCTTTGAAGGATTGATTACGCAGTTTCATATCGCTTTCCTTTCTAATTACCAGCCTTAAAATGATAAAACTTAAGGCTGGTAATCATGAAATGTTTATCTATTTTTGATAAATAACTGAGCTTTCTTTATTCATTTGAATCACTTGATTACCTTTAGTTTGATAATCTTTTGCCACTTCTTCAGGTGTTTTGGCACCCGTATAGAGCGCTTGAAGCTCTGGATACAGTACTTCTCTTAACTGACTGTAGCCTGGAACGTTGCCTGTGAAGTTAAACAGATATTGGGAATTTTTATCATAGGCAGCGAATAGAGGTTTCTCGTCCTTGAATTCCTCAACAACAGAACTTCTAACTGGAATGCTGTTCACTGACGATTTCACTAATTCTGGATCTGTCGAGAAAAACTTCACGAAATCTTTTGCAGCTTCGACTTTCTTTTCATCCTTCGATTGGAATACGCTTGCACCAACTACATACGTAAAGGATAGTGGATCTCCGCTTTCGGATGGAATGTTAGCAAGACGAACATCGAACTTGTTCAATTTGCCGCTTTCCATATCCGCTTTTGTGTTATTGAACAACATTGGGTTCGAGAAGCTGATCGCAAGTTGCTGGTTCTGGAACATACCGTTAGCATCGTTGGAAGATACTGATTCCGGACCAGGATTGGTGTACCCTCCATCTTTAAGATCTTTCAGCCATGCTACTGCTTTAACGCCATTAGCATCATCTAGAACAATGTTTCCTTCTTCGTCAAAGAACTTATTGCCAAACATTCTGAGATAAGCAAGGTTCCATGTATCCCCTTGAGTATTCAAAGCGAACAGGGACATTGGGTGAGTGTTGGAATATTTATCTTTTGGAAGATTTTCTTTAAGACCTTTCAAGATCTCTTCGTATTCTGCCAACGTCCAAGTTTGGATATCATTTTCTCCGCCGATATATTTCTCTAAGCCAGCGGCTCTGAACATATCAGCGTTATACGCCAGAGTACCCGGATTATGTTGGAACGGATAGAAGTAAATATCATCTCCGAACGTTACTGCGTCCCAATAGCTTTGGTCGATATCTTCTTTAGCTGCTTCATCCACAATGTCATTCAGAGGTACCATAGCTCCTCGGTGAACGTAATCACCCATGGCGAAAACGCTCTCAAAAAACACATCAGGAGGTGTGTTGCTACTGAGATTGACGTTGAGTAGCTGATCACGTTGATCACCAGCAACCACTTCTACATCTATCTTCACATCATATTTATCATATTGCTTAGCAAACTTGTCCGCTGCATGTTTTAGGAAGCTGTCATAGTCAGCGCCGGATTCCGATGCATTCACAACACCTTTCCATTGCGGTGTCAACCAAACCTTAAGATCTACCTTCTCTTTGTCGCCGGAAGTCCCTCCTGCTGATTCATTCTTGTTGCTTCCGCTACCTGTACATCCGGCAATAATTGAAGTCAACATGATTAGAGAGATAAGAACACCAATTAAGCGCTTTCTTTTCATGCAAATCTACTCCCTTTTTTTAAATATTCTAGGTGATCTATTCGTACTTGGTATTACCTGTGGTATCACTTACAATAGCGTTCTATTGTTTGATCAATCATAGTTATGACCCCATCAATCGGTGCCGAATCATCCATCGTTATTGGCTCTAGTGGACCCCTAACACTGCCAATGTTTACGCCTCTTCGATTGAGGATTTCTTTGATCACTGCGTACATCGAGCCCTGTTGCGAGCACAGTGCAATAATGATCTCCGTAATTTCACTCTGAATACTTCTTGCTTCTTCAAATTTGCCTTGTTTGATAAATGTATCCGCTTGCAAAAATAACTCAGGCATCGCACCATAAGTACCACCGATGCCTCCGTCAGCACCCATGATTCTTCCAGCGACAAATTGTTCATCTGGTCCGTTAAATACAATTACATCGTCTCCGCCAACTCTTTTGAACCTTTCAATATCCATTGTCGGCATGGAAGAGTTTTTCACACCGATCACTTTCTTGTTCTCCAGAAGCTTCGCGAACATCGATGGTGACAATGTATAGCCTGTAGTCTGAGGAATATTGTATATGATGAAATCTAGAGAAGTCGCCTCGATGATGGACGTCCAATATTTGTATACAGCACTATCCGAGAATTTGAAATAGATCGGCGGGATGGCAGACAAAGCGTCATATCCCAAAGCTTCAGCATGCTTCGCCAGTTCAATGCTATCTCGGGTAGAAGGTGCTCCCACATGGGCAATCAGTGTCATTTTCCCTTTCAATTGTTCTGCTACATAGCTAAGTGTCGCTTTACGCTCTTCCAGGTTTTGATAGATACATTCCCCTGAACTTCCGCCCACATACACCCCTTTTACTTTCTTCTCATTGAAATAATCACATAAATGTTTGGTACGTCCTTCTGAGATATTTCCTTCATCATCATAACAAGCGTAGAATGCCGGTATGATTCCATGGAACTTTTCTAAAGTCAAGTGAAATCCCCCCTGATGTTTTAAGTAATAAGCTTTACAACTGTAAGCCCTTACAACTTATCATACAAATATTGTTTTGTAAATTAATTTCACCACAATTTATATAATGAAAATTATTTCCACCATTCCAACTACGTTCTCCTGATGTTTGGTGAACCCGCTATGAAATAACAAAGAAGCACCTTCGGTTGCGAAGATGCTTCTTTCAGTTGAATACATTAGTTTAATATAGCTGCTTCGATACCAAATACCATGAACGGTCATCTTCACCATAGCCGTGTTTATGAATTGGTCGCACATTGAAGCCTAAAGAGCGATATACACGTAACATAGCTTGTTCGACCTCGTTTAATTTAATCGTACTATCTTTCGTATAGCCAAACATTTCATGCTTGTAGTGGTTGTACCCCTTCATTTTCGCAAATGGCACTAATTCTTTGAAAATATGTTTCATAATTGATTCGCCATCCACTTGTTTATACTGGAAATCTAGATGAGTACCTCTGTCTCTTGGACTGATCGGCACAAAACGAAGTTCCATATTGAAATATTCGTCGTGTTGTCCAATAAACCTTAAAGTTGTCCTACCTATCACTTTCGTATCTGTAATCGTCATATACTGTTTGACGATGCGTGAAAAATAGTCGACATAGGTTTGCTGTTTTGCCGTCTCTGAATCAATCCTGCCATCCTCTTGAATCGACTGACGAAGTAGTTCATTTTGAATATCCTTCTGATCCCCGATCCAATAAAATGAACGATCTTCGTAATCAAAACCCGATTGATTAAAAATAGTATTGCTATATCGGATATGTATAACATTAATACTATTTTGAAGGGCTACTTTTTTCACCGTTTGCGCAATCGCATTTGCTATTTCTGATTTGATATTAGCGCTACCAACTGATTCATATTTAATTTCTAACACACGTTCACTTTCCATCAGAAAATCAAACGTAGAGGTTAAGTATACGATTTTAAAAACAACCCCATAGTGTTCACCGTTTTTTGGCTTTACAGCGATCGTTTCATCGTATAAAGAATGATTGGGATTAGGTAAAGACCTCGTTGCAACCCAATCCGAATGTGAAAACTGCTGTAAAAATGCTACCTCGTATTCATTCAACGGTTTATTCATGGTTTAACTCCACTCCTCTTCATCTGCTTGCTCATGTTGTATGTTGTAGTTGAGCCCTTCTATCTTAAAATAGAACGTTGCATATATAATAGATCATATGTGCACGTATAGTAAATGCCAATAGAGTCGTATATAGAAAATAGCCATTTGGGGTTATATACGATTTCACTTTAGGCCGGCGGGAATGACGAATGGACATATGTTCGTTAGGCCATGGGCCAATGGAAATAGGGAAGGCCCCTGTATTTGAGCTCTTCCCTATACCATCTGTTAATCATTCACTTACTTGTTTCTTTCCGAACGATTGGAGCTACCTTCGTAGCTAATAGCTCAATACCACTAGCAACTTTATGGAAAGGTAAACCACCAATATCCATCTGGGCAATGAATCGTTTATGTCCAAAGAGCTCATACTGACGGAGGATTTTCTCCACGATCTGTTGAGGACTACCCACGAACAAGGCCGTATCCGGACTTGCCATATGTTCAAAGTCAGCTTGTGTCATTCTGAATGCCATCCCTCGCTGACGGTTCACATGTGACCAATAATTCGAATAATACGGATAGAATTCGCGTTTGGCTTGTTGTGTTGTCTCAGAGATGTAGGCATGACCTGTGACACCCAATTTTAGATTTTCAAGATCATGCCCCGCTTGTACCCCTGCCTCTCGATATGCTTCCACCAATGGCATGAAGCGCATAGGGTCACCGCCGAGCATGGCTATAGCCATCCCCACGCCTAAACGACCTGCGCGAGCTGCGCTCTCCACCGTACCTCCGACACCGACCCATATGGGTAACTGCTTCTGTACAGGCCGGGGAGCAATATCAGCATTCCTTAACCGGGAACGAAATTGACCATTCCACGTGACTATCTCATCATGGTTAAGTTTCAAAAACAAATCCATATGTTCTGAAAACAACGCATCATAGTCATTGGTGTCATAACCGAATAGTGGAAAAGATTCAATGAATGCACCCCGACCAGCGATGATTTCTGCACGTCCGTTCGATATCAAATCTAACGTGGCAAAGTCCTCGAACAGGCGAACGGGGTCCACTGTGCTTAATACGGTGGTTGTGCTTGTCAGTTTGATACGTTCAGTTATTTGTGCAATGGCTGCTAATACAACTGGGGGAGCTGATACAGCGTAATCTAATCGGTGGTGTTCCCCGACACCAAATATATCGAGGCCAGCCTCGTCAGCAAGTTTTGCCGCCTGGATGATCTCCTTCATTCGTTGCTGGGCATTCACCGATTGACCCGTGTGAGGATCTGGGCATAGATCAGCTAGGGAGTAGATCCCAATCTCAATCCCAGAATGTATAGCTTGCTCTTCCACTCCCATATCATTTCACCCCATAATGGTTTTAGATTAAAGCTTCAAAATAATACATAACATTCATACATAGTCAGTCTTTACTCAACATTTTTTTTGCGGAAAATCACATTATCTAATGCCAGGAAGGTTTTGCTTTTTAACGCAAGATAGATCGCCATGGCAAACAAAGCCAAATCAAGTTCATAACCCGCCATCTGCCCATTGCCCAGGAATCCAACCGCTAATTTAACCTTAATGGTTGCAACAGCCAAGATAATGGCTAATAGACCCGCAACGATTCTTGTTCCAAGCCCTAACACCAAGGCAATACCACCAACTAATTCAATGATCGCTACAATGTAAGCTGAGAATCCTGGAAGTCCTAAACTTTCAAAAAAGTCTACTGTATATCCAATTCCGCCTTGGAACTTGACATATCCGTGTACCAGGAATACGATCCCTAAAATTACCCTTAACAATGTTGAACCCCACTCTTCTTTCCTTACCACTACTAAACACTCCTTCATTATGATGATTTTTGTGTGTAGGCTAACCACATAGATCAATGACGAACACTAAGATCAGTCAGATTGCCAGTTAGTTAGTTACTTTATAACAGTGATTATATTTATAATATTTAATTCCGTCAAGTGCGTATTTATAAAAAAGTAATTATTATACATTAAGAATGTGTTATAGTAGTCATATAAAGGAGTGATTTCTTTGGATAAAACGATTTGTCCCCGATTTGAAA
The DNA here is from genome assembly GCF_948329825.1 of Paenibacillus sp. JJ-100. Classification (GTDB taxonomy): domain Bacteria; phylum Bacillota; class Bacilli; order Paenibacillales; family Paenibacillaceae; genus Paenibacillus. The sequence continues at coordinate 305,823 of NZ_CAOJCM010000004.1, read as the reverse complement.
AAGCCATGCGTATATTAAGCCAAAGATGGACTGGCATGATTATTTACCAATTGATGTCTGGTCCACATCGTTTCTGTACTCTTGAATCTGCCATCGGACTAAGCGGCAAAGTACTTTCGGAGAGATTGAAAGACTTGGAGAACGAGGGAATTGTACAAAGGGATGTTTATGCAGAGACTCCAGTACGAATCGAATACTCGTTGACAGATAAGGGACTTGCATTCGAGCCAATTATGAGGAGTATAGAAGATTGGTCACAATATTGGCTAGAAGTAGAAGCAGAAGTAGAAGTATCATAAATAGCTTTTTTGTTCACTTTACAACAATCAGTTCACAGCGTGCCAAGAAATCATGCAATACCATGTCAGGAATTGGGTACTAAATGATCTACAATCCCAAAAAGGCAGTGGGAACTTACCACTGCCTCTACTAATCCTGCCATCATGTTATCTCATGAAGAAGTATGAATTTCCTCAGATCTTCGTACACCTTTCCCATACGATTCAATAACCGTTCACAAAGTTGGAGATAGTTTCTATTTCGTCTTCTCTAAGTTCTCTTTCGACGTGTTTCTCGTATGCCTCAATTATTTTCTGTTGATCACCACGGAAGATCTCTGTGTATTTTGCGACAGTTCTAAGCTTGGTTACTTCCTGTTTGAATTCCTCTTTTGAGATCGGCTTTTGGTGCGAAGGGATATACGTATCCGCATCAAATAACTCCAATTCATCTAATAACCGAAGTGTTTCCTCGATGGTGTAGTTATCGTTTTCAGAGAAAATATCAGGATATATGCAGTCTCCCAAGAAGAGAATTTTTTCTTCCACAACATACACAATGACTGAATCTGCAGCGTGATTTCCTCCAACATGTTGAAGGACACAGGTTACCCCTCCAAGATCAATAACCACTCGGTTATCAAACGTTACATCCGGCAAGGTAATTGTAATATCCCGGTGTTCCTTGAACTCCTCCTTGATGGCCTTCGCACAAAATTCGATCTCAGATCCTTCTTTCACTCGTGCATCTATAGCCTCGTCAGACCATGAGAGCGGGATTAGCTTCTCCATTTCCTTTTTTGTTTCACTGGAAGCTATTGAAATGGTATCCGTTAAAGCCGAAAGTCCAAAGATATGATCCCAATGCCAATGCGTAAGAACCACGATATCCGGATTGGGTACTTCCCTTTCTGAAAGTTCTTTCAAAAAATACTGAACATGATCTTCCGAATTGCCTGCATCAATCATTAATGTCTTGTTCGTTCCTACCACCATTCCTAGAATGGGCCGGTCAGTTACCGATATTGGAGTGATGTACCAAAAGTTGTTCCCTATTTTGTTAATGGAATGCATAAAGACTTACCTCCTTCTTTATAGTATTACCAACTTTCACTGCAAGAATGTCAAGTGAATCTGTTTGTGGGTAATAGCGAATTAGGCAAAAAAAATTGAATGCGGCATACCTCCCGCATCCAATTTATTTTCTTCTGATCTACAACTACGGTTAAGAATTTATTTCTTAACTGTGCTGTTATATTGGTTGATTTTCTCCGTAATCTGTTTTGCCGCAGCGTCCAATGCTTCTTGTGGTGTTCCTTGTCCATTCAATACCGTTTCAATCGCCCCTTCGACAAGCTGTCTTGCTTCTGGGAATACACCCATAACTGCGCCAGATGTTGCAGTCGACTCAGCTGAGGCATGTAATTGATCGACTGCTGTCTGGAATTGTGGATATTTCGCCATATTATCCTTCAATACTTGCTCATCGTATGCAGCTGTCGTAATAGGGAAGTATCCTGTCGCTACACTCCAGTTCGCTTGCACTTCAGGGGTAGCCAGATATTTGATAAATTCCCAAGCTGCTTGTTGTTGTGCCTCCGATTTGTTATTCATGATGTACAAACTTGCGCCACCGACAACGACGCCACCTTCTTTGGCATCAGCCGGACGAGGCAGGAAGCCTGTTCCCAGTTCAAACTTACCGCCAGATCCTTCAACAATTTTACGCAATCCTGCAGTTGAGTCCAGTGTCATACCAATCTGTTGTGCCGTAAATGCTGCGGTTGTATCATCCGTACTACGCCCCAGATTAGAGACGGTTTTCTCGTCGATCATCTTTTTCCACCACGTTAGTGTCTTCACACCTGCTTCGGAATTCAGCAATGATTCAGTGGCTGCTTCACTTCTTCCGTTTCCATTGTTTACATAATCCGCATTCTGGTTAGCAAAAAATTGTTCCATAAACCAGCCGTAAATGGCCATAGATGCTGCTGGTTTGCCATCCTTGGATAACGCCTTGGCAGCTTGCTCGAATTCTTCATAGGTCTTTGGCGGATTCTCCGGATCCAGACCTGCAGCTTTAAACATATCTTTGTTATAATACAAAATCGGGTTGGATGTATTAAACGGCATCGCATTCAGTTTACCATCAATCGTGTAGTAACGAATAATGTTCGGCTCCAATTGAGACAAATCAAACTTGTCCTTGTCAATGAACTCCTGCACGGGTGTAATCATGCCCGAGTCGATCATAAATTTACTGCCGATCTCGTAGACCTGAATAATATCGGGACCACTGTCTGAACCCATGGAAGCCTTGAGTTTATTCAAACTCTCATCATATTTTCCCTGATAGATCGCTTTAACCTGAATATCAGGATGTTTGGCATTAAAATCAGAAGCGAGTTGATTAATCGCTTTCTCACCTGCACCGGACATGGAATGCCACCATGTCAATTGGGTCGTTTGCGCTTCAGCAGCATCCGCTGGTGCTCCGCTCGCTGGACTGCTTGTTTCCGTTTTGCTGCCACATGCGGAGATGACCAACATTAACGCAGCCAGCATAAGTGCAAAGGTTCCTCTTTTTTTCAAACGATATCCCACAATAATCTCTCTCCTTTTATATAGGTCGCGTTCATATGAAGTGGAAGGCGAACCTGCGTTTATTCGATCAGTCTTTCAAAGGCTCGGATGGCAATGCCTTAGTAGGGCTTGTCTCCAATGTCTCCAATGATTGGACTTCGTTTATCCCTTAAGCGCACCTGCTGCCATACCTCGAACCAGCTGTTTCAGACCAAAGATCAGCAGCAGTAAGGATGGCAGAATCACCATCGCTGTTCCGGCAAATACCAGATTCCATGCGGTCGATTCCTGGAATTCCAGCATCGAAATTCCAATCTGGGCGGTTCGCATCTCAGGTGTGTTTGTTACAAGCAACGGCCAGAGATACGAGTTGTACATGTTCAGGAATGAATAGATGGCTAACGTACCCAGAGCTGGACGGGACAACGGAAGTACGTGTGAGATGAAATAACGAATATGTCCACATCCGTCCATTCTTGCTGCTTCGAACAACTCTTTGGGTAGCTGCAGGAAAAACTGTCTTAGCAGAAATGTGCCGAATGCGGTTGCTAAGAACGGCACTGTCAGTCCTTGATAACTATCGAGCCATCCCCAGCTACGAATCGTTAAATAGTTCGGAATCATCGTCACTTCCCATGGAATCATCATGGTAGCAACAAACATGCTGAAGACGACATTCTTCCCCTTGAACTGCATTTTGGCAAAAGCGTATGCAGCCATACTCGCTGTGATTAATTGACCAACTGTAGTCAAACCAGCTACGAGAAAGGTGTTACCGATGAATCGTGCAATCGGTACAATGTCGAACACCTCCGCGAAGTTGGACAATTCAACAGCAGTGGGGATGATGTGCGGCGGATATGCACTTGCTTCCTCAGGTGTCATGACAGCCATGAAGAAGGTATACATTACCGGATACAGTACCAATGCGGCACAGATTGTCAGCAGAACATAGAGCAATGTTTGGGTCCATTTTGCACTCATTGGTAATGCACTTTCCTTTCTACCCATTTGAACTGAAGCAGGGTGAGCAACATAATAACTGCGAACAGAATTAATGCTTGCGCACTGCCTGTCCCAAAACGGAAGTTAACAAATGCTTCCTGGTAGATGGAATACACAAATACATTTGTGCTGTCCATCGGCCCCCCACGGGTGAGAATGTTGATCTGACCAAAGGATTGAAATGCACCGATGATGGATACGACCGTCACAAAAAACAAAGTTGGTGACAGCAGCGGCATGGAGATTTTACGAAATGTCAGCAAGGGACCGGCACCGTCAATTTTGGCACTTTCATAGATCTCATCCGGGATGCCTTGCAGACCGCTGGATAGAATAATGTAGTTGAAACCCAGATTCATCCAGATCGTCATGATCGAAATTGAAATTAATGCCCAATCCGGGCTGGTCAACCACGGGATCGGATCAATGCCTATTTTGCCAAGCAGATAATTAAGCATCCCCAGCGTCGGATGGAAGAGAAACTTCCAAATAACTGCTGACGAGCCAACCGATAATACAACGGGTAGTGAAAACACAAACTGGAACACACGCATTCCCTTGAAGCGATTATGGGTCAGAGCAGCCAGTATTAAAGAAGCGATGATCCCCGTTGGCACCGTAAACAGAACAAATAATAATGTCACTTTCATCCCTTGCATAAACAAACCTGACTGAAACACGGCTTTGAAGTTATCCAGTCCAACGTAAGCCGCAATCTGTCCTGTCGGATCGGTAGAATGCAGACTCAAGTACACCGATTTAAACATCGGGTAGAATAGAAACACAGCAAATAATAGTAGCGATGGTGCCAGAAAACCATAGGCCAGCAGGTTCTCCCTCATACGCTGTAACCGCAGTGAAGTTGTCCGTTGCTTGCGTGTACTTGAGGTTATACGCTGTTTTACGGCAGGCAAGCTGATCTGGTTATCAAGATCACTCATCTGAAGTTCTTCCTCCTTGATTGCACTTCTTGAATTTACACTTTCGGCGTACAAGCTCAGAGATGACCGAAGCTCATACCCACGACCTCTAGTTTAATTTTCTAATGTCACGGCAAAATGGAACTTGTATCAAATTAAAGTTAATCCTCACCTGACCGTTTTACATAAATTAACACAGATCAGATCCGCTGTTTCAGCCTTCACAAATGCGCAAAAAACCGCGTGGGTGCTCCAATCTGGACTTTCCCCTGCGGTTAGTTGTGTAAATTCGATATTAAATATGATTTGTATGAGGACCATTCTCGTTTTACAATAATCAGCTATTCGAATGCATTCATTGCCCCTATGAACCATTGAACGGGTAGGAAACGTTCTTAGATTATCGATTAAGATGGTATGGTACGGTCGTAACAATCACGTCTTTATAGTTAATCAGATAGGCCCGAATCATAAAACTGGTCTGGTTATGAAGTACATTTTGCCACCAGTGCTTCGTAATAAATTGGGGAATCAGGATCGTAATATGATCTGTATCGGCTATTTTCCATTCAACAGTATCAATGAATTTCTTCAGCGGCCCCATAATACTGCGGTACCTTGATTTGATGACGACCAGACGTACACCAGGATTCCATTCCTCCCACTTCTGCTCCATCTTGCGAATGGCCTCATCGTCAAAGCCGATATACAGCGCCACCACATGATCAGACATCGTTTGGGCGTAACTGATGGTATTCATCACTACCCGAGTAATCCCCGCTACCGGAATGACAATCGTATTGCCTTTCTTAGCGGGTCTATCCACCCGAATATCAATTCGCAGTTCATCAGCGATGTTGCAATAATGGTTGCGAATGCGCATGAATACATAAACCACAAGTGGCAAAAAGATAAAGATCACCCAGGTCTGCGTGAACTTCGTAAAAATAAAAATCAGCGTAATGGATAACGTTGTCACCATCCCGATGGTATTCACGAGCAGCTTGCTCTTCCAGCCGGACGGCTTGATTTTGATCCAGCGAATCATCATGCCGAGTTGAGACAAAGTGAACGGAATGAACACCCCCACCGCATAGAGCGGAATCAGGCTCCCAGTATCCCCCTTAAATCCCACGACTAACAGTGCAGACATAACGCTGAGAAAAATAATACCGTTGGAGAAACCCAGCCGATCTCCTCGCACCATAAACATATGTGGCATATATTTATCTTTTGCCATCATGAAGGATAACAGTGGAAACGCCGAGTATGCTGTATTCGCAGCCAAGAACAAGATCAACGCTGTTACACCCTGGATGATAAAATACATCCACCCCCTGCCAAAGGTTGCTTCGGCAATCTGGGAAATGACCGTTGCTTTAGGATCAGGCTGGATGCCGTAGCCAAAGGCTAATAACGTGATACCTATGAACATGGCTCCGAGAATACAGCCCATGAGTAACAATGTCCCGGCAGCATTTTTCTCCGCAGGCTGCTTGAAGTTCGGAATCGCGTTACTTACCGCCTCTACCCCGGTTAACGCCGAGCAGCCAGAGCTGAACGCTTTCAGTAGCAGGAAGATACTCACATGGGATAGACTTGTTCCGAATTCTGGCGCTGCAGCATGTATACCACCTGTCAAAAATTTGATGCCACCGGAAATGATGAGAATGGCAATCGAAAATATAAACAGATATATAGGGATTGCCAGCACCGATGCCGACTCTGTAACCCCTCGCAAATTCATAACCGTCAGAAAGAGAATCATAATAAGTGCGATAACGATACTATAATCATGCAATACAGGGAAAGCAGAGGTGATCGCATCTGTCCCCGCGGATGAACTTACAGCCACGGTGAGGATATAATCGACCAGCAATGAACCTCCGGCAATCAGACTAGGAGTCGTACCGAGGTTATCTTTGGCTACAATATAAGCGCCGCCCCCTGTGGGATAAGCAAATATGGTCTGGCGATAGGAGAAAATTAAAATGACGAGCAATCCCAGTACAGCGATCGAAATCGGGACTGAGTACCATAGCGCGGCAAATCCAGCAGCAATGAGCACAAGCAAAATCTGTTCCGTACCATAGGCGACAGAGGATAAAGCATCGGAAGATAGGATGGCGAGTGCCTTCCATTTCCCCAATTTTTCTGCATCCAATTCAGCCGACTTCATTGGCTTGCCAATTAATATTCTCTTCATTTTGCCAAGCATGATCATAACTTCCTTCCATCTCTTATCTGTTAATTTTTTTCTTTTTATCTGTGAAGCATTGTTATTATGCAAAATCGCAGAGCCATTGACAATATGTCATTTCACCCGAAAATCGCCAGCGCGTGATAATGCATTCTACAATTCAATAATCGATAACAAAGCCTTTCTTACCCAGCAAATTGAACGTATTTGAGCTAAATTGGCGGTTGTTTGCCTGAAAAAGGAAAAAGCCTTCGGCTCGGAGAACCAAAGGCAGTCATTACTTTTTCATACGGCTAGCTATATATATCAATAATGTCATATCAAAGTGATGTGAAGTTTGTATGCAACTAAACTTTAAATGATACCGGGGCGCGGCGTTACGCCGAATTGCTGTGCAAGTGCACGCAGCTGCTCATCCGTAATCCGCTGACGGATATCGTGACCGGCAACCAGCATATATACTTGAGCGGCCTTCTCAATCGTCTCAATGAGACCAAATGCTTCGTCGATCGTTGTGCCTGTTCCAAATATGCCATGCTGCGGCCAGATCACCGCGTGGTATTCCTTCATTTTCTCCGCGGTTGCGCGGCCAATCTCATTCGACCCAGGCATCATCCATGGGATAATGCCAACGCCATCTGGAAAGACCACCACACATTCGGTGCACATCTGCCAAAGTGTCTTGGTAAACTTGGCCTCATCCAGCTCGTGGATGAAGGTCATCGCAAGTAGATGTGTCGCGTGGTTGTGCATGACAACCCGGTGATTCGGGTCTTTTTTCAACCGCTCCATATGACTCATAAAATGGGTTGGCAGTTCACTTGTCGGGTCCGCGTTGCCTCTCAGACCCCATAGCACCTCAAGCTCCTGTCCGTTCGCCGATACACGAAGCACACCCAGATTACCCTCCGGATCTGCCAGCACGTTTTTGAAATATTTGCCCGATGCCGTGACGATAAAATACTGTCCTGCCAGTTCTTCTACAGAGAAGACTGGTTTCAGAGTCCGGATCACCTGATGGATATCGATGTATGGCGCAACCTCCTCCTCATTCAGCAGATAACTCACATTGCCGCCATTGCGCTCATCCCAGCCATTCTTCCACATATGTTGTGTAATCTCTGCCATCTCGCGTACAAATGGAATATGAAAACCGGCAGATGGAGATTGAAGTCTCTCACGTTCAGTATGAAGGGGCACGTTCATGTTGATCCTCTCCTATATTCAACTTTAAATAAGTGTGGCCTAACAGAAGTACGTTCCTTTTTTCACATTCATTATATCTTTGTTTTATACTGTTCGTCAATACAGATCACAGATATTATTTTTATTTATTTTTGTTTATGTTTGTTTTTCAATTTTAGAAAAGAGCAAAAAAAATACCCCACCGTGATCCGGCAGGGTCAATTAAACAATATATTTTAACACGAGAAGGGGTTTACATTGGTTATCTTATCTCTTTTACCTTAATAGAAGCTGAAAGCGAAATAAAAATACCATAAAAACGCAGACTTTACGTTACGTCATGTCACACCATGACACGTTACGGTATTTATGGTGTGACTTTCAATTTATAGTGAACAATTTCGGCAATGCGTTCAATACTTCAACGCCTCTCCAAAATTTCACTTTAACGCGTACTATTATTTTTTCGTAAAGTATAGAAAGGCTGCATCGTACCTGTGGCCTTATCCCTCCGCTCATCCGTTTGCTCAAAACCCAATTGGATCAAAATATGACACGCTGCTTGATCATCAGGATGATGACCTGCAACCAGAGCCGATACCCCTAATTGCTCAAAAGCATAATCAACAACAGCCTGTGCTGCTTCCTGTGCATAGCCTTGTCCCCAGTGATCCCGAGTCAGCAAAAAACCGAGCTCATAGATATTCTTATCTGGTTCATATGTACACAGGCCGCAGCAGCCAACAAATACGTCTGAATCTTTCTGAAAAAGAGCCCAGTACTGTACACCTTCCTGTTTCTCCCGCTCAATTTCTTGGGCTAACCTCGCCTCTACTTCCTCTTCACTCAGTACATCACTGTGGCTAATCCAACGAGTCACCTCATGATCACCCCAGAGTGCAAATGCAAGTGCATGATCTTCTTCGTCCCAGGTCGTAAATAGAAGTCGCTCAGACTCCAATACAATGGTTCGTCTACTTTTCATGATCAATCAACCTCCCGATTCTTAAGCATAATCTCAACATGCGGTTATACTATTCAATTAATCGTACTTAGCCTCGAGTAAACTCTTTGAGTTTACATTCATGTATCTTCCGGTGAACGAATGGAAAAGAAATTAAAAATAACCCCCGCCGACAATGTCGGCAGAGGTCCAACCGTTCCTCAATACTGCCCGGAACTAAGCATACAACATATAAAAGTTCAATTCATGACCCAGCTGTTTGAGATAGTTATAGAGCTGTGAACGATGGTGGAACAGATGCGTCAGCGTTTCGATCTGCCATTGTGCTTGTAGATGTCCATGCTCCGCATAGAAGGCTTTGGTAGAGCGATTCAGATAGTCCTCTTCACTAAGACTTGTGATATAGGCTTTGTATGCCTCCAGATTACTCCACAGTGTCTTTTCCAGTTGCTCGATATCTAGATCACCCGATAAGCTGTTCTCTACGAGACCGACCTCAGCCTCGTCTTTCTCCTGCATGATTGCAAGATCGGAAGCGGTAATCTGGATGAAATGATGCACCAGCTCAGCCAGTGAGCGCATATTGTCTTGGGGCCGATATGTCCAGTCCTCTGAACGAATCAATCGAATTAGTGAAGCACCTGTGCGCACACCCGTTTCCAATTCCTTTAATAAATGTTCTCGAATCTGCAAAGTTCCATTCATGTGTTAACGCTCCTTTGTCGTGAGTCATGCTTAGAGTATAACAGGAGATGTTTCCGTTTGATCCTATTTTTTGGACAACATCTAACTATTTGAAGTTTTCAGGAAGAACATTATAATGGATGGATGTCCATGTAGTGATATGTATAGGAAGGTGAGAAATTGCGATATCTACTGACCGCACTCTTTATTCTTGGTTTGATTGTGTTCTTCGGATTTCTTGGCAGGATGATTCTGTCCATGCGAAAACAAAATAAAGTGTCGATAAGGCATGTGCTCCTAACGATGGCCAGCTTTGCTATTAGTGTAATCGGCATGTACGGCATGCTGGCTTTCCCTTCGGCAGATCCGCATTCCGGGACTGAACAAACAGCAGTTCACCGATCAGACGATGACATAACAGACAATGACTTAACAGACGAAAGAATGCCCCCTCGATCCCAGACTGAACTTCTAAGCCTCAACCTGACCACCGATGAATTCAAAAACAGGTTTAATATCGCCGTGGGCAAATATCGACTGAACGGGTTGAGCATTACCCACTTGAACAGAATCGAACCTAGAGCCCAAGAGACGGGTTCTTTTGAGTATGTATTCAATGAAGAATTACGGTTGGTTGGTGTCCTTAATGCAGATGAGCATGTGCAGGAGATTAGGTTGTACCGCACTGGGGATACGACTGAACCAACGGGTGGAATGCAATTAACTGCGATCGCCGCACTCATTCTCGCTACCAATAGCGAGTATACCTATAACGATGTACAAGACGTTCTTCAAGAAATTGGTCTATTGGATCGCGATGTGAATCAGCTTGATTTTGATGGAAAAACCGTTCGCAACGGATTGGAATATCGCTTCAGTATACAAGATCGGAATCACTCTACTTTTGAAATAACAGCTGTGAAGTGAGCCTCTTCTATCTTGCTAACTGAAATTCACTTTTTCTTTAATTTATTCTTCAGCGTTGCGATAATAAGGAGAAACAGCGGGACGATGAATTGAACAAAGATTGAATAGAACGGGAATCCCGTTACATTATAATGAGTCATCTCCATTGAACTAGGTACCCCCCAAAAAGCAAATATCACAATCAAGATCGCTAAAGGCCAGATGATTGGTCGATAATCCGAAAGATTCAGCCATTGGGCAGTCGATAGTGTAGCTACATAAAAAAACACTGTCGTTTTTAGAAAGACACCTGCAATCCAGACCCCCATGACGAAGGTCTCCAGATTCTCGAAGAAGCCAGCAATATTGGCATAGCGAGCGACATTCATCAGAGGAAAGACTTTGTTTGCCGTCATTGTACCCAGGACAAAGAGGACGATCAGATTCACAACGACCAATGTTATCATCACACCTATGACTGACAACATTCCATTTTTCATTCCTTTTTTCTGGTCTGCCAAGTAAGGAAGCAAAAATGTCATCATAAAGAATTCAGCGAACCACCCTGCTGGTGTAATTGCTCCTTTCAATGAAGGTAACACTCCCTTCTCGAACATTGGCAGGATGTTATACGGTTTGAAGTCAGGTGTTAAGAATATGGCTAACATAACGATTGGAAGAACAAAGAGCGGAAAAATGATTTGACCCACTCTCCCAATAACCTCCAGACCGCCATAAACACAAAATGCGCAAACGAGCACCATAGTTGCAATGATAACGATCTCCGGAGTTTGGGGAAGAAAAGAATTACTAATAAACATACTGTACATTCTTGTGATATCGCCGGTGCTTTCTGTGTAAAAGAATAACAGCAACAAACCAAACATTTTCCCCGGAATACGTCCAATGATTTTTGTACTATATTCAGTTACCGTTTGTTCTGGATAAGCCTTTTGTAATTGGACAGCAATATAAACGGTCATAAACCCCACTACAGATGCTATGATGGGGGAAAACCAAAAATCATTATGGGCATATCTCGCAGTAATCGATGGAACTGAAAGAATCCCTGTAGCAATGATGGTAGGATATAGCATCAACAACATTTGCAAAGCTGAGATTTTTCCCTTTTCCATGTTTGCCACTCCTTTGCGATTATCAATGAAAAGAGGTTATTACTTCTCCATGAATTGTCCAAATGGTTTAAAAATAGCTTCTACCCATGTCGTTGGCCCATTCATATATTTCAAATCAAACATGGACAACACTAACCCGAATAGTAGAAGGACTAAAAAGGCCCCTTTGTCTTTGCGTGGATAGTGTTTCATCCTTGGCCACTGTAGAGCGATAATCACCGTAATGATTACCATTGTGCTGAAAAAAGCTAACCATTGCATCTCTGATTCACCTCTCCTCTGACTCAACCGACTTATTCGTATATCCCAGCCCACCTATGTGTGCATCAATGACAAATTCTGTTTTCACCTCCGGAATGAATTCTTCCCATTGACCTTTTACTTTCTTCCATTGCTTAGGATATTTACGATGAAATCTTTTTCCCAAATATATAACATCCGCTTTCATCTTCTGCATTTCTTGAAAAGCTGAGCTTACCCGGCTCTTTATCGCTTCACCAAAGTCATACTCTACTTTCTTTAACGTTTTGGCATCACTAAGATTCAAATTTGTACCATTTTGAGCTATCGTTCCATCTGTTTTAATGTGTATAATGACTTTCCATTCCTCATCCTGTATCTTCGGGATCAGATGTACTTCAGTAGATATTGGAGTGACGGACAATTTCCCTTCTTCGTTTTCGGGAGTGAAACTGACCGTATAATCTTTGATCTCTCCTCTTAACCATAACAATCCTCTCGTTGTTGATCTTGACATTCTGCCAACCATTCGATCTTCCTGGCAAACGGCTATGCCATCCATTTTGGGTAATTCCTTAACCTCTCCAGAATTCCCCGCCTCCATTTTTGTGGTTAAATAGGGAATCGCTGCAGAACGATCTTCTTCAGCGATCATTTCGTCCAACTCCAGAAGTGTGACCTTCATGCCATATTCCATATTTGCCATTTTTCGAATAGCTTCTGCTGAATAGACTTCTAGAAGAGTAGATAGTTCAATCATATGTTTAGCCTTTCCTTGGCTGATAAAAATAAAAGATCGTTCTCTTGGTCTTGGGTCCCGAACCAAATAATCGAGATGATCCTGCAAGCCTTCTTTTGCTAGCTCTTCACCAAAAATAAACACTTTACATAAACCAAAAAAAATGTGACGCGGCAACTCGGACTGAAGCTTTGACAGAGCATCGGCTATATTCACTCCTTTGCTAGATTTGATCATCGTCTTCTCCTCACTCCCAGAGCCGCCACTCCCACTCCCGCCACCACTGCCACCGCTTATAGAGCTGGGTATGAGGACTTCGAGAGAGACATCCACTTGGCCATGATCACTTTTATCAAAAGCTGCTGAAGTAACAATAGCCAATTCATCGATTTCAGTTTGATCCCAGCAGCCCGTCAATACAAGAACAGCTCCAGCAAAGACGATAAATAGGAAGATAGCTTTATATACAGCTTTTTTTATCTTCAAGTTTTATCCCCCTCTAATTGCTGCTTGTCCTCTATTAATGCGCTATTCACTTGCGAGCTCTTATCCATCATCCAAAAAGGTGATCTCCACAAAACATCTTTTATTTGTTTCTTTCTGAATGGTGCTATTGGCTCCAAATATGGCATCCCAAACGACCTTAATGAACATAGATGAGTAATGACAATTAATATACCGAGTATAATCCCCAGCAATCCTAAGGTCCCCGCTAGGAGGATCAACGGAAAACGAAGAAAACGAATCGAATATCCGACAAAATAACGTGGAATAATAAAGGATGCTACACCTGTTACCGCCACTACAATAACCATGGGGGCGGATACCAGTCCGGCTTGAACCGATGCTTGGCCAATGATGAGCGCTCCAACAATGCTGACCGCAGAACCTACCTGGTTAGGAAGTCTAACCCCTGCTTCACGAAGAGCTTCTAGCATCAACTCCATAATGATCGCTTCTACTAGAGCAGGAAATGGAACACTCTCCCTTGCCGCAGATATGCTAATGAGTAATCGACCCGGTATCATCTCTTGGTGAAATGTAGTAATCGCTACGTAAAATGATGGAAGTAACAGGGTGACAATTAGGGAGACGTATCGTACCCAACGAATAATCGTTCCAACGATGTAACGTTCATAGTAATCATCAGGTGCTTGAATCATCGAGAAAAAGGAAACTGGTACGATTAATACAAATGGTGTTCCATCGGTCATGATGACGATACGACCTTCCAGTAAGTTGGAACTGGCTACATCAGGTCTCTCCGTAGACAAAATTTGTGGGAAGGGTGAATACGGATTATCCTCAATCATTTCCTCGATATAGTTACTTTCTAAAATAGCATCTAGATTAATGCTTTTTAAGCGAGTCTCCACTTCTTCAATTAATTGAGGTGAAGCAATTCCTTCAATATATGCAATGGCTATACTCGTTCTAGAATACTCACCAATCTTCATGGATTTTATTTTCAGCGCAGGGCTCTTAATAATTCGGCGTAACATCGAAGTATTCACCTGTAGAGATTCAACGAATCCTTCACGCGGCCCCCTGATCACCTTCTCTGCCTGAGGTTCTTCTATACTTCGTGATTCAAATTTGGTTAGTCCTAAAGAATAAGCGTAATTTTGCCCTTCAATTAACAAGATCGGTTTGCCTGTTGATATCGATTCGATGCAATCCGTTAATAATTTCACTTGATCCATCTGAGATACAGAGACCGTATTCTCGATAAATTCAACTAGAGACTCTGGTTCCTCCTTCTGTTCTCTCCGAAAAGGCGCCAGTACCTGTTCATCGATCAATGCGGTATCAGAGATTCCATCAATATATATAATCATTGCCCTGAGATTCGCCGTAATGTGAAAAGGCCGATAGACAACATCAGAACAATGATTGTAGATCGAACGAATCGTCTCTACATTGTTATCAAAGTTCTTTTCTAACGGATTTTGCATGTCAGGATTTTGGTTGCCAGCATTCTGTTTTTGTATATGATTTGTATTATTTTTTTTTGGATCTCCTAAGAGTTTTCGCACATTCCGAATCATGTCTCTCACCCCTTCTCCTTTTCCAATAAACCATTGTGTTTATTATCTCGGATCGAGGATTTTTTATACCTGAAATTTCTTCTGTTATCAATACCTACCTCCTGTGAAATTCGATTCAACAGACGATAAAAGGGAGTTGGATAAGTTATTTTCCATATGGGGACAGTATTCTAAAAACAGGAGGAAAGGAAATGTACCGTTGGTTTACTTTGTTACACTGTCTCTTATTGTTGACTATACCTTTGCCTGTCTCACAACCGTCCGAGGATCTGGTCCCTCTTATCGATGATCTTCGTAAAGGAGGTTTTATTCTTTATGTACGTCACGGGGAGGCAACTGTCGGAGAAGATCAACCGGGTTTAAATCTGACAGACTGTTCCACGCAAAGGAATTTAAGCGTGAAAGGTAAAGAACAAGCCAAAAAGTACGGTGAGGCCATTCGAAAACTGAATATACCTGTTTCTCTACCGGTAGAATCGAGTCCACTATGTAGAACTGTGCAAACTGCGGAAATTGCCTTTGGTACACCGAATGTAACTGTGAATCCGTTTTGGTTGAAAATATATGAACTCAGCGAGAACACCAATACGGCTGATACACAAAATATCGTTCAAACCTTCACACGCCAAGTTGAACGTTTAACTCCTAATCAGGCCAATAAAGTTATCGTAGCTCACTCTTTTCCCCCGGGTGTTGGTTTAGGAGAAATTCCGAGTATGGGCACAGTCATAGTTAAACCTCTTGGTAATGATAAAGGGTATGAAATTATTGGAAGATTGACTCTGGAGGACTTGCTACGATTGGCTCAGATCGACTAGTAACATGTTGCTGATTTATTTAAAGGTAAAAAAGTCCAATAACGTCAAGCAATGCACCAACGTCATGACCGATTTTTCTATTGAGTAAGTTTAGACATCTTTTTCAAAGCAATCTCTAAGATTTTGCTTCATGCACAACATAAATGAATGTACCCGCAAAGCATAATAAATAGGCTTCTCACAAAGTTCGAATTGAACTCGTGAGAAGCCTATTTATGAATTCATTGTGAGCAATCGGGTTTCTACGAAGAAAAACCTTTGCCACACAAGGCTTTTCAGCCCTTTATTACATCATGCCGCCCATTCCACCCATGCCGCCCATATCTGGCATAGCTGCTTTTTCTGGTTCTGGCTTGTCAGCGATAACCGCTTCAGTAGTCAAGAACATAGCTGCTACAGAAGCAGCGTTTTGCAGCGCAGAACGAGTTACTTTTGCAGGGTCAACGATACCTGCTTCGATCATGTTAACCCACTCGCCAGTAGCTGCGTTGTAACCTACGCCAACTTGCTCTTTTTTCAGACGTTCTACGATGACAGAACCTTCTTCACCAGCGTTAGCTGCGATTGTACGAATTGGTGCTTCCAGAGCTTTCAGCACGATGTTCACGCCTGTTTGCTCATCACCGGACAATGCTACGCCAGCTACAGCTTGATATACGTTCAGAAGCGCAGTACCACCACCGGATACGATCCCTTCTTCAACCGCTGCGCGAGTTGCGTTGAGGGCGTCTTCGATACGCAGTTTGCGTTCTTTCAATTCAACTTCGGAAGCTGCACCAACTTTAATTACAGCTACACCGCCGGACAGTTTAGCCAGACGCTCTTGCAGTTTTTCTTTATCGAACTCAGAAGTAGTCTCTTCGAGTTGAGTACGAATTTGGCTAACACGTGCATCGATATCGGATTTGTTACCCGCACCGTCAACGATGATTGTGTTTTCTTTGGTTACACGGATTTGACGAGCTGTACCCAGTTGTTCTACAACTGCAGATTTCAGATCCAGACCCAGTTCTTCTGTGATCAATTGACCACCAGTCAGAGCAGCGATATCTTGCAGCATCGCTTTACGACGGTCACCGAATCCTGGAGCTTTAACCGCTACAGCATTGAATGTACCACGCAATTTGTTCACAACCAGCATAGCCAATGCTTCGCCTTCGATATCTTCAGCGATCAATACGAGCGGCTTGCCTTGTTGAACGATTTTCTCAAGCAGTGGCAAGATGTCTTGCGTGCTGGAGATTTTTTTGTCTGTGATCAGGATATATGGATTGTCCAGAACAGCTTCCATTTTGTCCGTATCCGTGATCATGTATGGGGAGATGTATCCGCGGTCGAACTGCATTCCTTCAACCACTTCAAGCTCTGTAGCAAAACCTTTGGATTCTTCTACAGTGATAACTCCGTCTTTACCCACTTTTTCCATAGCTTCAGCGATCAGTTCGCCTACTTCTTCGTCAGCTGCAGAGATTGCTGCAACTTGTGCGATGGATTGTTTGGTTTCGATCGGTTTGGAGATGGATTGCAATTCAGCAACCGCAGCTTTAACCGCTTTGTCGATCCCTTTACGAATACCGATTGGGCTAGCGCCTGCAGTTACGTTTTTCAAACCTTCTGTGATCAGGGCTTGAGCCAGAACTGTTGCAGTAGTTGTACCGTCACCAGCAACATCGTTAGTTTTGGTTGCTACTTCTTTAACCAGTTGTGCACCCATGTTCTCGAATGCATCTTCCAGTTCGATTTCTTTTGCAATCGTTACACCGTCATTCGTGATGAGCGGGCTTCCGAATTTTTTCTCCAGAACCACGTTGCGGCCTTTTGGTCCGAGCGTTACTTTCACTGCGTTAGCCAATGCATCCACACCACGAAGCATGGAGCGACGAGCGTCTTCACTGAATTTAATGTCTTTAGCCATTTAAGAAAACCTCCCTAGTATATTGTGTAAAATGGTGTTGCTATATCGTTCGGTTAACCGATTAAATTTGAAATTAGTCGAGAATCGCGTGAATGTCGCTCTCTTTCATAATCAAATATTCTTTACCTTCGTATTTGATTTCTGTACCGGCATATTTGGAGAAAATAACGCGGTCTCCTTCTTTCACTTCCAGAGCTACACGTACGCCGTCTTTCAATGTACCCGCACCAACTGCAATGATTTTACCCTCTTGCGGTTTTTCTTTGGCGGAGTCCGGAAGTACGATCCCGAAAGAAGTCGTTTGCTCTTGCTCCAGTGGTTCTACCAATACGCGTTCACCTAAAGGTCTGATCATGAAAAATAGCCTCCTTTTGAAATTATATAGCCTTGCATTGTAGGTTGCAGCCATATGTATTAGCACTCGACAGTGTGTAGTGCTAACAACCAACTTTATGATACTCAACTTGAAGCATGATTTCAAGTCTTTTTGATGATTTTTTACGAGAAACTACGTTTGAATCTACACCTTCTCGGCCAATTCCCGGTTTGCACAGCTGGATGAATGTAACGTCGATATACTATTTATTTTACAAGATTCGTTGACTTGGTTACAAACTTCACCCTTCTCCATTGTATCCATTGCTCTGCATAATATGCCTGCATGTCCAGATCGGCTCTCATTTTCAAACGCAACCCAAAAACCCGGCGTAGAACGAAACGTCCTCACCGGGTCTTCTAAACGAACGAATGGTTAGTCTTTCCACTCGCATTCTATATTTCTTGCTCTCTATCCCGCATGCTGATTGTCATCCGCACGAAGATAACGGGCTTCAATCTCCTGGTCCGCTGCGAGCTGTTTGCGATACACAATGGCCGATAGAAACACACTGATCTCATACAACAGCAACAGCGGAATCATGACGAGTAGATCGGATATGAAATCTGGCGGTGTAATCACCACTGCAATAAAAATGAGCACAAAATAAGAAATTTTGCGCATTTTGCGAAGACGAATCGGATTCAGTATCCGCAGTCCTGTAAGAAACATAATCAGCAGTGGCAATTCAAACAGCAGAGATACCGGCAGCACGATGCCGAATAGGAAGCTGAAGTATTGTTTCATGCCGTACGTTTCAACAAGTCCCATCTTCTCGGTGATCGTGGAGGTGAACGCCAGCGCCATTGGAAAGATAATATAATACGAGAAGGCTACACCGACCAGAAACAGCAGGAACACATAGGGAACATACTTCAAAGAAGCCTTTCGCTCCTGCGGTCGCAAACCTGGGCTAACAAACTTCCATAATTGGTACACCGTAAAGGGCAATGTAATAATAATGGAAAAAAGTCCTGCAATCTTCATGTAGATGCCAATACCATCCCAGAAAGAGAAGGCATGGAGGACGAAGCCCTGAGCCGACTCCGCTTTAGTCAGATAACGATAGACCGGATCTGCTACGAAGAAACCTGCAATTAGTCCCAAAACAAAAATGCTTAACACATAGATTAGCCGCTTACGCAGCTCACTTAAATGTTCCGAAAGCGTCATTTCTTCATTTTGCTGCGTCATGCCTGCCTCCCCTGGAATTCAGCTTAAAATACAAAACCCTTCCGGCAGGAAGGGATCTCTCATTCATTGCATGAACCTTATTCCGGCAGGCGTTTATCCACAGGTTTCTCAGCTATTGTTGTTTCTGCTGCCAGCGGTTTCGCTTTTTCCTGCTCTTTGCGGCTGGAAGTATCATCGTCCGAAATAATATCACGTGCGCCTTCCTTAAATTCACGGAATGTACGTCCAACAGCCCGTCCCAATTCCGGCAGCTTGTTAGGCCCAAACAACAGCAATGCAAGCACAGCCAGCAAAATAAATCCTGTTGGTCCAATCGAATTAAACATTGATCTTCCTCCTTGTTTCAAGCTTTCGAAATGCGCATACCCGAAGTCACATTCATCAGATGTCTTAACTGTATTTGGATGTATGCCCATCATACCACAGATGTAACCACTTACATACCCTGTAAAATGTTATAATGGAACATATTTCTTCTACCGAAATTCAGAAGACAGCTCTTTCAACAAGGGAAAGGTGTTTCCTAGCGTAATACCACAGAATTTTGGGGAATGAACAGCCTTCCATTCATCCTACTGCTTGAATTGTCCTGTAACCATCAGAAGTGCCTCTGGAAGCTGATCCATAATGGCTGCCAAATGCTCGTGCACACCCTTTGGTGTCCCTGGCAGATTCACAATTAACGTACGACCACGAATGCCGCACACGCCGCGGAACAACATCGCGGAGCGATTTTTGCTCATTACACTGTACCTCATCGCCTCAGCCATTCCCGGAACTTCGCGTTCAATGACACGTCTCGTTGCTTCAGGTGTAATATCCCGAATTGCAAGCTCCGTGCCACCTGTTGTTAATACGAGATCGGCGTGAAAATAATCAGTCATCTCGATCAATGCCGCAATAATCTCATCAGGTTCGTCAGGAACGATCCGATACTCCACGATCTGACCTCCCAGTTCTTCCTCAACCAGCTCGCGTATGACTTGTGCACTTGTATCCTCACGTTCTCCACGGGCCCCTTTGTCACTGGCTGTCAGGATTGCTGTTCTCCACACCATAAAGATCACCCTTCTCTTCTATGAAAATAAATACTTATTATCGGTTGAAATCACCGTTTTTCCCTCCGCTCTTGGACTGGAGCATCGTCGGACCGATGATCATATCTTTTTGCATTGCCTTGCACATGTCATAGACCGTAAGTGCCGCAGCCGAGGCTGCTGTGAGGGCCTCCATCTCGACACCTGTCTTGCCCTCTGTCTTAACGGTCGCTTCAATATGGAGTTCATCCACTCCATTATCATGAAAACGGATATCTACACCATTCAGTGCAAGCGGATGGCACATCGGAATCCAGTCCGACGTTTTCTTCGCCCCCTGAATACCGGCAATCTGAGCAACTGCCAACACATCACCTTTACCAATACGCCCTAGGCGGATCGCTTCCAGTGTCTCCGGGTTCATCGTTACTTTCGTTACTGCTACAGCAGTTCGTACCGTAACCTCTTTACCGGAAATGTCAACCATTCGAGCCCGTCCCTGCTCATTAAAATGAGTCAACTTCCCGCCGGAAGCGTGACCTTGGTTTATTTCTGAGTTCAATCACATCACAACCCTTTATTCGATATGTAATATACCTTCGGGTGTTATCAACAGATCCAGACGCAGATCAAGCGGATCCATCGGGATCTCGGGCTCCAGCTGTCCAGGCAGTACCAGAGCTGCCATACGAGGTCTTTTCCCTTGCTCGGCACAATGCTTCTCTAGACGCTCTGCGAACCGGTCGTAATAACCGCCACCATATCCAATGCGCCCTCCTTGGAGGTCATACCCCAGTCCGGGGACAAGCACCAGATCCAGGTCAGGCCAGCTTTCGGGGTGCAACACTTCACAAGAGTCTTTAGGTTCAGGTATGCCCCAAATACCCGGTTCGATATCCTCAGTCCCTGTCACTCTCCGCAGTTCCATCCGAGGCGGATTAGCGAGTACTTTAGGCGCAAGCATGACATCCCCCTGTCTCCATCCCTCTTCGAAAACAAAAGCGGTGGATGCCTCACTTCCATAAGACAGATAGCTGAAAATAACTAGCGGCCCCTGCCTATGTTTGTTTTTAGTTAGCCGCAGACGGTCCATCTCACGTTTCAATCCTTCATTCATCTGCTTCATGGCTTGCGCTCGCATCTGTTCGTCCAAACGATTACGCAACGCTCTCAACCGGGATCGAAGCTGCTTCTTCTGTTCCGTATGATCCTGCTGCATAAGCTAACAAACCTCCTGTTGATCTGGAAGGTAAAAAAATATGATTCCACTGCAATTATATGTTAGGACAAGATGTCATCTGGATGATCAAGTTGAAATGATTCATTTTCTGCAAAATCCTCATGGTATAACATGTCTTCTTTCAGTTTATCATTGATTGCCCAAAAAGACTACAAGCCGAGGCGGTTCCGAATCGGTGCATTTGCTCTGTATTTCATGTAAACTGAGATGTAAGTGTTTAATCAAGAACTCGACGTATGGAGGAACTTAATTCTATGTTGCTGCAAGTATCCGGAATTATTAAACGTTTTGGTGTCGATCCGATCCTGGACGGCGTTAACTTACAAATATTAGAACGCGAACGCATCGGCCTGGTCGGTGTTAACGGTGCAGGTAAATCAACTCTGCTCAAAATCATAGCTGGCGAGATGTCCTATGATGGTGGACAAATTTTCAAATCCAAAGAAACAACGCTCGGTTATCTCGCGCAGAACAGTGGTCTGCAGTCTGACCGGAGCATCTGGGAAGAGATGATGCATGTCTTCGAACATCTCACCCAAACCGAAGCAGAACTAAGACAGATGGAGCATGATATTGCTGACCCTGCCCTGATGGAAGATGAGAAACAATATGCTGACCTATTGGAACGCTACGCAAGACGTTCGGACTGGTTCAAAGATCATGGCGGGTACGAGATGGAAACTCGCATTCGCAGCGTACTGCACGGGATGGGGTTCGGTGAATTCTCACCAGATACTCCGATTGGTACGCTCAGCGGCGGACAGAAGACGAGACTCGCCTTAGCTCGCATTTTGCTGCAAGCTCCCGATCTGCTCATGCTGGACGAGCCTACGAACTATCTCGATATCGCTACACTCACATGGCTTGAGGATTATCTCCGAGGATACTCAGGCGCGTTGCTCGTTGTCTCCCATGACCGCTATTTCCTGGATCGACTGGTAACGACCATTGTCGAAATTGAACGTCATCGCTCCAAAAAATATACGGGCAATTATAGCCGCTATATGGAACTGAAGGCCGCCGAGTACGAGAGTCAGATGAAACAATATGAGAAACAGCAGGATGAAATCGCAAAGATGGAAGATTTCGTACAAAAAAACATCGTACGCGCTTCGACGACGAAACGTGCCCAGAGCCGGCGCAAAGCATTGGAGAAAATGGATCGGCTGGACAAACCGCTCGGGGATCTCAAGAAAGCCCATTTCTCCTTCCAACCCGCGGTTATGTCCGGCAAAGAGGTGCTGCGTGTAGACCAGCTGTCTGTTGCGTATGATGAGGGCTCGCCGCTCTTCCGAAATGTCTCTTTTGATCTGCGGCGCGGCGAAACGGTTGCGCTCATCGGTCCGAATGGAATCGGCAAATCGACGATGCTGAAATGCCTTACAGGAAGTTTGCGTCCTGCAGAGGGGGATATTCAGTGGGGCACGAAAGTTCAGATTGGTTATTATGATCAGGAACAGACAGGACTCAACCCTTCCAATACTGTATTGGAAGAACTGTGGAGTGCTTATCCAGGTATGGAGGAAGCGCGCATCCGTACCGTACTCGGCAACTTTTTGTTCAGCGGTGATGATGTGCTCAAAAAAATCTCTTCACTCAGTGGCGGAGAAAAAGCCCGTGTATCACTCTCCAAGCTTATGCTGAAGGAAGCCAACGTTCTTATTCTCGATGAGCCGACCAACCACCTTGACCTCTTTGCCAAGGAAGTGCTGGAAGCCGCATTGATGGATTACGAAGGAACACTACTCTTTATCTCGCATGACCGATACTTCTTGAACAAGATGGCAGAGCGGATCGTTGAACTACATCCCGGTGGAACAGAACACTACCTTGGCAATTATGATGATTATGTGGAGAAAAAAGAGGAACTGGAAGAGATCGCCCGCGAGGCCGCCGAGAGTCGACAGTTATCTTCCAAATCTACTGCTTCATCAGCAGCAAGCACCCATTCCGGTGTAGTCGAGAAATCCGGTGCCGCATCCTTCGAAGCAGACAAACAAGCCAAACGCGAAGAACGAAACCGACAGCGCAGGCAGGAAGCATTGGAGGAGGAGATTGCCAAGCTGGAGACAGAGATAACGGCTCTGGAAGAGCAGATGGCTCTGCCCGAAGTTTATCAGGACTATATGAAACTTCAGGAGCTCCAGCAGTCCTTAGAAGATCACAAAGCCCAGCTCGCCAAGGCTTACGAGGAATGGGAAAACCTCGCCATGGGCTAGAATCATAATTCATAATTAAAATATTCCAGTGACAATGAGACCTAAATGGAGCGAATTGTTAACAAGATACTCCATATGCTTGATTGTCACTGAATAGCATATCTCGTCCAATCTGGATGAATAAGGCTCAGCGTTAGGAAACTACGCTGAGCCTTTTTTCTGTATAGCTAGCACTGTCATCTAGGAAGCGCAAAATATAGTTGGATGTAAACCTCCAACGTCAATCGTCATTTGAAGCGATTAGGGAGTTATTTTTTCCTTTTTGTCAAATCGTTGTGAATGACACATTTTTTTTTTTTGAAATCACTACCTTATTTTATCCACAAGAAGAGACATCCCTTTAAGACCCTTTTTATGTAATTATACATTGGCAGAATAGGATTTAGAGGGAAAAACCATATTTATCCACTATTTTATCCACTTTATCCACAACATTGTGGATAATACTATCGTATTCTATCCCCTATAAGCGCATGGTTTCGAAAACGTCTATAGCAGGACTTCACCTCAGTTACCCACAACTTATACTGGATATGTGGATAACTATAATCACACCTTGACATAATTCACTTTTTCATTATAGATTTTCGGGTCACCTTCGCCAATATCTGACGAAAGCAACCCTTCTGGCGTGGCGATAATAAGCCCAGCTTCTCTATTGTACAGACACCTCTTCATCTTCCGGGGATTCTGCTTTCAGTCCAGCTGCATTACATGCCGCAACATACGCCAAACCTGCGGCCATGACGATATCATGATGTGTCGCAGTCCCCCGGAATTCTCGTCCGGCACGTTCCACCGTGATTACAGCTTCCGCGCTAGCCCCTTCTCCACTACTCAACGCATGCATCTCCATGTCTACAAACGTAATATCATCCGATATACACTGACCAATAGCCTGAATCGTTGCATCTACAGGCCCTTTGCCTACGGCGGAATATGCATGTTCCCCTGCACTCGTGCGAATGCGGACGGCAGCCATCCGATCTGTCATGCTGCCCGCAGTCACCTGCAGCTCGACTAGCTCGTAGTCCTGTGCCGGGATGTTCATCGTTTGGCTTACCATCTGCAGCAGTTGATCATCACTCACTACTTTTTGCTGATCTGCGGTCACTTTGAACACTTCATACAGTTGCTCCATCTGCTGCTCATCCGGTTCAAATCCGTATTTGCGTACCCGATCCTTCAAGGCGTGACGACCTGAATGTTTGCCCAATATAATCATACTACGCGGAATACCTAGTGCTTCCGGGTCCATAATTTCATACGTATTACGGTTTTTCAGCAAACCATCCTGGTGGATGCCTGATTCGTGCTGGAACGCATTGCGTCCCACAACCGGTTTATTGTAGGCAATCGGAAAATGCATGGCCCGGCTAATCTGGCGAGAGGTCTCATACAGCTGATTCAGCTTGATGTTGGTCGTCGCCCCAATCACATCACCACGCGTCTCCAGCGCCATAATCAGCTCTTCCAGTGCACAATTACCCGTTCGTTCTCCAATTCCATTGATCGTCACTTCAATCTGTGAAGCCCCATTCGCGATGGCAGCCAGACTGTTCGCCACAGCTAATCCCAGATCGTTATGACAGTGAGCACTATAGCGGACACGATCGCCGCCTCTTGCTCCCTCACGTACTCGTCGGAACATCTCCCCGTACTCATGCGGCAGTGCGTACCCCACCGTATCCGGCAGATTAATAATGCTTGCACCTGCTTCAATGGCTACCTCTATCATTTCAATCAGATCATCGATCTTGGTACGCGCCGCATCCATTGCGGTGAATTCCACCGTATCCGTAAACTGACGAGCGTAGGAAACCATCTCTCTTGCGGTAGCCACCACTTCACTACGCGGACGACGCAACTGGTGTTCAATATGAATATCGGAAGAAGATATGAACAAGTGGATTCGTCGCCGAGCTGCATCTGCCGTTGCTTTCACCGCTGCATCGATGTCTCCTCTGACTGCACGCGCGAATCCGCAGATTTCGACTTGCTGCAATTGTCTTGATATCGCCTGAACTGCTGCAAATTCTCCTGGACTGGAGATTGGGAATCCTGGCTCAATGACGTCAATGCCTAGCGCAGCCAACTGGTGAGCCAGTTCTATCTTTTGCTCAGGATGAAGACTGGCTCCAGGCGCTTGTTCTCCATCGCGCAGCGTTGTATCAAAAATTTCAATCATGCGTTTATTCGGATTGGTGGTCATACGATTCAGCCTCCATTATTTTAGGATATCCCGTGCGGCTGGTTCATTATGAACCAGAATCAACTTCCGACTTGCACGAGACGGACGAGACGGACGAAAAAGACGAAAGGGACGAAATTATACTTTCTTTCTCAGCTCACTTCTGCACTTGTACGAATGGTTTGTGAAAATATATCCTCCGGTGTTGGTTCAAAGTGTACGTCGACTTACACTCTGAATTATTCTGATGTCGACTGATGCACCATGCATCCCATATGGTTGTTTCATTTGCCCACCCTGCTGCCGGCAGCAAAAACAAATAACCCGCCATCTCATCAAAGAGACGGCGGGTTATTCTCCCCTCCGCGGTACCACTCTCGCTTGATCGCCCAGCCTGCGCTGGTGCCATCCACCTCGTGTTCTCCAAAAAGTCCATTAGACTCACCCTAACTACGGCGGAACCGTAACAATTCAGAGAAACACCCTGTAACGGGGGTTAGCCGTTGCTATGTACACATGAGTTGACACCGTCTCGTTTAGTGAGGTGCACGCTCTACCTCTTCTCATGTTTCCAAAGCTCTGTTCCCGGGCGAGATTCAAACGATTCCAGCCACTGCGTCGCACCACCCCGCAGCTCTCTGAGCGCCTTTGTCATTCTACTGCTCCCGTTCATTACCTTTGTTGATATGACATTTATTGTTACATTGACGAAAAAATAAAAATCAAAAAAGCCTGCCCTCTCCTGCATCATGCAAGAGACGACAGGCTGTTCACCTTCGCGGTACCACTCTTGTTGACTCTCATTCCGTGGCCACTTTATCCGTATCCTGCGCATGCTGCACACGACAACGACAAAATGATTCGGTCTGAAAATCCCCTTAGTATTGTATATCGATCCCACACTTCGTATTTATCGTAACGGAAGTCTTCTCCGTTTCGCTTCAATCCTAAGTTCGATCGATAACAATGGCCCTTTCACGGAGGCAACCCGTAACGATATACTCTGGCTGATTCAATCTTCTACTTCCTTTATAGAACAGCCGCGTTCCATCGTTCCGCTTCCAGGTGAGTTTCAGGTGTCCTTCGTCTGCGTTGCACCATTCCGCAGCTCTCTATGACCGGGAGTAACCTTACTGTTCCTGTTCATTGCGTTTATCAGTTTAGGAAATGAATCCTGCTTAAATTTGTAACTAATATACATTCTTCGCCAACCGCTGTCAACCATACATCCCAAAAATGAAAAAATCTCTTTCCAAAACACACTACACTAAATTCGAACTCCACAACATTCTATGCTTCAAGACTGTACCGACCAAGCTTCCAAAGAAAGTCCCGGGTCTGCCTTCGCGTCAAAATTAGTCCCCTCGCCGCGAATCCATTTCAGATGTGCCGCTGCGCCAATCATAGCTGCATTATCCGTACAATACTCCATTGGCGGAATGACCAGCTCCAGCCCTTCCTTCGCGCAGCGTTCCTGCAAAGCTGTCCGCAAGCCACGATTGGCTGCAACCCCGCCGCACAGAAGTAACTGACGTGATCCGTATTCACGAACAGCACGTACCGCTTTTTCCACGAGCACTTCAACGACTGCTTCCTGAAAACCACGTGCTACCGCAGACGGCTCCAGTGTTTCACCACGCATCTTGGCTTGATTCAACGCGTTCAATACCGCTGATTTCAATCCGCTGAGACTGAAGTCATACGAACCTGCTTCAAGCCATACTCGTGGCAGGGGAACAACGTCCTCAGCCTCGGATGCCATCCGGTCTACATGCGGGCCCCCCGGATAAGGACAGCCCAGAGCACGAGCCACTTTGTCATAGGCTTCACCAACAGCATCGTCCCGTGTACGGCCGATCAGCTTGAACTTGCCTTCGGATTCCAGATGTACAAGCTCTGTATGTCCGCCAGATACGACGAGAGCCATCGCCGGATATTGCAGTTCACGCACAAGGCGATTCGCATAAATATGCCCGGCTATATGATGGGTGCCGATCAGCGGTTTGCCCAGTGCCATGGCCAGCGTTTTGGCTGCTACGATGCCCACCAGTAGTGCACCGACCAATCCAGGTCCTTGGGTGACCGCAATTGCGCTCAAATCACGCGGACGAATGCCGGACTGCTCAATGGCCTGCTCCAGCATCAGCGTGATCACTTCAACGTGCTTACGCGAAGCCACCTCCGGTACAACGCCGCCAAATGCTTTATGTGTTTCAATCTGACTCGAGATCAGATTCGACAGCACCTCACGCCCATCTTTAACAACGGCTACCGATGTTTCATCACAGCTTGTCTCAACCGCCAGAATATAGGATGGGGCATAGCCTTGTTGATTATCTATAAGATCGTTCATGAATCCTGTACGCTTCCTTCCTCTTCGCCGCTCCGGCTCACAGGCGGCAGTGCCGCCCACATGATCATTGCATCCTCTCCATTATCGGAGTAATACCCTTTGCGCAGACCAGCCGATTCAAACCCTTTTTTCTGATACAAATTCTGAGCTACAATATTCGACACTCTGACTTCCAGTGTCATTCGCTCCATCCCGAGATACGCTGCCGTTTTCATTAGCTCATCCAGCAACTTCTCACCAAGCTTGCGGCCCTGGTATGCTTTTCTCACGGCAATATTGGTAATGTGGGCTTCGTCCATAATTGTCCACATGCCTGCATATCCAATGGGAATCCCATCCAGTTCCATGACCATATATTTAGCAAAATGATTATGGTTTAATTCATTGTGAAAAGCCTCTTCCGTCCAAGGGAGGGTAAATGCCTCATGCTCGATCTCCATCACGCCCGGAATATCCGCTACCGTCATGAGTCTGAACTGAAACATGGTGTCCTGTCCTTCGTTCGCAACGTTCTCCATCCGCTTCCCTCTCCCTTCAGCCTTTGCGCAGCAGGTTCGCTTCCGCCTCGGACAGCTGGGTGTAGTTCGGCACCAGCGCATGTACGTCGTCACGCTGACCTGCAAGCAGCGCTTCGGCGCCAAGGCGCCCAATCCAGCGGCCTTCCAGCTCATACGGTACGAGCTGGAGCGCCGTTCCTGCGGGGCAGCGAAGCTCTGCCGCTGCCGCCGCATGCTGGGCCGTCTCGCCGACGATCCAGACGGCAGCCGGCCGCTCTTCCGGCGCCGCCTCCGCCAGGCGGGCGGCGAGCTCTTCCAGCCATCCGTCCATTTGGCGGATGGCATCCGGCGCCAGCCGGCGGGGCGCATCGCCGCCGGCGGAGGCGAACAGCGCGGTATAGGCTTGACCGCGCCGCGCATCCACGAGCGGAACGATCCAGTGGACAGGGGCGGCACCTGTGCCGCCCTGGTCCGCGGATGGCGTTCCGCTAGGTACGGCTGCGGCATGATCAGCCGCAGCTTCTGCCTTGGCGGCGAGGCCGCTATGCCAGCCGCCCCAGGCGAGAGCCTGAAGGCTGGACACCCCGGCAACGGGGATGTCCCAAGCCCAGGCAAGCGTCTTCGCCGCGGTCACCGCAATGCGTATGCCCGTGTAGGAACCCGGACCAATGCCGACGGCAATACCGTCTAGCTGGCCCGGTTCCGTACTGCTGGCAGCGAGCAACTGCTCCATCACTGGCACAACGTGCACCGAGTGATTACGCTCAGCACGCTCATTGCGTTCTTCCAGCAGCGATCGCTCCTCCATCACCGCTGCAGCCATGACTGCGGTGGATGTATCCAACACCAAAAACCGCTGACGCGGCTTTTTTTGCAAATCTTCCATCATCCTATGACTCCATTCTGTCTGAACTGTCGGCACAGCGCGGCATACCCTTCACCGTACCCATCCAGTGTAATCTTGCGTTCTTCCGGACCCATGGTTTCAATCTGTACATGAAGATGGTCTTGCGGTAGAAGCTCAGGAATGATGCTAGCCCACTCTACAAGACTGACTCCTGTACCGTAAAAATACTCTTCAAGCCCCAGCTCGTCCGCTTCTTCCAGCGAAATTCGATATACATCCATGTGGTATAAAGGCAATCTTCCCTCGTATTCCTTAATTAACGTGAATGTCGGACTGCTCACGACATCCCTCACACCCAGATGCCAAGCAAACTTCTGGGAAAATGCTGTTTTGCCGGCACCCAAATCGCCATCCAATGCAATGACCATTCCGGCATGTGCTTGCGTGGCAAGAGCCGACGCCAGCGCTTCTGTATCTGCAATGCTATGGGACTCATACACCCACTGCTCATGCGTCTGATTCAATATACGCCCCACCTTTGACGGTTCCCCGCCTGAGTTCACTTTGACCCTTATTATATCGGTCCCTTTCCTCCCCCGCAACATCGAAGGAACATGCTCAATAGTCCATCTCTCATAACCATCTTCATCTATTTCATCGATGAGATGAAATAAACCGGCACCTCTCGGTGCCGGTCGTCTAGAATATGCTTACGGACACTCCGGACACTCTACAAGATACGAGCACCTGAGTTAGCCTATTTTACATCTATATTGATATCTACATCTGCAAGATCCATCTTATCATGGTCCCATGCTTACTTCCTAACTATTGATTGCGAATGCTTCCTCACCAATAGTTTCATCACCAAGATGGTCTATACTTGATTGCCTGGTAGCTACTCCTCCAGACGATCCACACGCACTGTTTGAGTGTTACCGGGTCTGCTCCCGACCTGCACAGTTGCCATACCGTTAGCTTCGTCCACATGTTCAATCCATACAGGATCTCCTTCAAGCGTCACTGCAATGGTATCTTTGGAATCATAAATGGCCTTGGCCCGCTTTGTATCCATCATCTCATTCGTAGTCTCCTTCCGGATCTTCATTGTGATTTTCCTGAACCATCGTATCCGTCGTACTGTCACCAATATACCCATTATCCTCTGTAACTTGACCTCCGCCTAAGCCCTCATTCACCATGCGATCAATGTCGAGCATGAAGGATTCACGATCCAGCGGTAGCTTCTCCGAAGTGACTGCTTCCCAATTCACATCCGTTCCCGGCGTGTAGAACTCTTCTGCACTTTCGGCATCTTTCAGAGGATAAGGTGTGAATGTATGCTTGTGCGCTTCTTCCTCGTCTCTCTTGTTCTTCATCTGGCACCTCCCCATCCTGTTTTTGTTATCATCCCCGACTATTACTGAACCATACAAACGATTGCACACAACCGCTTAAATCAACCGAAATAACTACACGATCCTGAGTTAGGTTCGCGACTATCTCTCACAACAACTGCCCATACTATTTATAAAAAAGAACTTGGAAAGGAGCCGACCTTATGCATACCGTCTGGAAAGGCGCTATCAGTTTCGGTCTCGTGCATGTGCCTGTCAAAATGTTCTCGGCCACCGAAGACAAGGATATCTCCATGCGTTACATTCACAAGGTCTGTGGTAGCCCACTCGCTTATGTACGGCAGTGCCCCTCCTGTGAGGTGGACGTTAAATGGGAAGAGATCACCAAAGGTTATGAATATGAAAAAGGTAAATTTGTCCTGTTTGAAAAAGAAGAACTTGAAGCTCTGAATGAGTCAAGCAGCAAAACCATTACGATTCTCGACTTTGTGGATTTGACCGAAATAGATCCAATCTATTTCCAAAAGACCTATTACCTTTCGCCCGATCAAGCGGGTGGGAATGCTTATCAACTCCTGATGAACGCCATGCGAGATACAGGTAAAATTGGCATCGCCAAAATCTCCATCCGCTCCAAAAGCAGTCTTGCTGCCATTCGTGTGCTGGAGGATTGTTTATCGATGGAAACCATTTTCTATCCAGATGAGATCCGTCCAGTCTCACAGGTTCCCAATCTTCCCGAAGTTCAACAGGTGAACGAAAAAGAACTCACCATGGCCAAGTTGCTGATTGAACAGCTATCTACACCGTTTGAACCTGCCAAATATACAGATGATTATCGTGAAAAATTGCTTGATCTCATTCAGCACAAGGTGGCTGGTGAGGAAATCAAGATTGCTCCATCCAAACCGGAGGCCAATGTTATGGATCTGATGGCGGCGCTTCAAGCAAGTATTGAAGCAGTGAAGCCTATTCCCGCTGATCCCGGGACAACGACGGCCAAACCCAAAAAACGCGCTCCACGCAAAACGACTGCTCAGGCCGCGGTCGGAGGAGATCAAGAAGCACCTGCTACACCAAAACGCAAAAGAGCATCCACCAAACCAAAAACTTAATCATCTGGAATCCAAGTTAACTTGTTCGTTTTTGAGCCCTACTTACTTGAGACGTATCAACTTTTACTTGCCATCCGCTTACTATCCCGTTTGTATTTCTTCGGTTTAGGAAAATGAACAGCCAACCATAATCATGATTAATCCTGGCGCTGATCCGTGTCTTTGTTGAACGAAGTAAACGGGCTGCTTTCACCAATTGTTTCTGCGGATGGCAGAATATTTTTATGTTTGTTCTCATTAAGCTATTGACGAAAGTAAGTTAATATTCTATACTAACTTATGAAAAGTAACTTATTAATATTTTTAAAGCGACATGAGTAATAAGTGTTAGGTACCATCTTATTTTTGTCACTGCGACCTTTGTCTTGATCTACACTGAAACTTTCATATCAAGTAGTACAACTTTTCTTTTCACCAACCTGAGAAATATAGTTTATCTTCATCTGACACATCATTTGAGCAGCCTATAGGAGGATTATTATTATGAATACTACTTATCAAATTCCAGCGACTACCCGTCTGGGTGAAGTCAGTCTCAGAATTAGCAATCTGGAGCGATCTATTCAATTTTATACGGATGTTGTAGGTCTAAAATTGTTGAAACGCCAAGATCCTATTGCCACCATGACAGCGGACGGTAAAAACGTTCTCCTTCGCCTTGAGGAAGTAAGTAACAGCGTCACGTTCCCTGAGCGGACCCACGCCGGTTTGTACCATTTCGCAATACTGCTGCCTGATCGCAAGTCTCTTGGCTTAACTGTTCGTAATCTTGTAGCATCCGGCATTGACGTTGGTCAAGGAGATCACCTTGTGAGTGAAGCCTTCTATATATCTGATCCTGACCTGAATGGGATTGAAATCTATGCTGACCGACCTCGTGATACTTGGCAACGTGATGCGGATAATAATTACATCATGGCTAGTGATCCTGTAGATGTGCAGAGCTTGTTTGACCTGTCGGCGAATGAAACCTGGAGCGGCCTTCCTGCTGATACTGTTATAGGTCATGTTCACTTCCACGTCCGCAGTCTGCAAGAAGCTCGTCGTTTCTACTCAGGTATCCTTGGATTCGATGTGGTGGGTAACTTTGCCAACATGTCCGCATTATTCGTGTCAGCCGGCGGATATCATCACCATATCGGACTTAACGTGTGGGCTGGTGTTAATGCTCCGATTAACCCTGCTAATGCGACGGGAATCGACTATTTCACGATTGTGTACGCTCATGAAAGAGAAGTTCAGGAAGCCATTGAGCGCTTACGTCAATCAGGGATAGAAGTGACCAAGAATGAAGATGGTTGGTATGCGGCAGATCCGCAGAACATTCGAATTCGCCTCATTGCGGAAAACTAAAGTTTGAATAGATATTAGAATGATGTTCTTCTTCTCACCATTGTGTTAAAACAACAAGCCTGTCCCTCGTCCTCCGTTCGCTTCAACAGGAGAACGTAAGGACAGGCTTTTTTAGCATGGTTGATAAATTCAGGAATATTGACACATCCTAACTGAGCCTAAACAACGCCACACGAAAGAGTTTGAATCGCAGCAAGATGTCTGGATGAAATTATAATTAATACCTATGGAAATCGTGTTTGATATTCTTTAGGATTTGTGGAATTGGAAATAATGAAAGGTGTGTAGGAGGCGCGATGATATGAAAATCAATCCAATTATTCCATTTGAACCAGTCAGAATGCTTCATCCCCCCTCAGGAAGCAACTGGGTAGCTCAAGTCAAGTGGGATGGGGTAAGAATTCTACACTATTACGATGGAAGTGAATCTCGGTTGTTCAATCGAAGATTAAATGAACGTACGAAACAGTATCCCGAATTCCTGGATACGCACACTTTCTGCCAAGCGGATTCTGTGATTCTTGACGGAGAGGTAATCGCTTTTGACAACACCACACCATCCTTCCATGAAGTTATGAAAAGAGATCGCCTGAAACAAGAACAAAGTATACAACATGCTTTGAGTGTCACGCCTGTTACTTATATGATTTTTGACATCTTATATTACAATAACGCCTGGGTTACAGATCAGTCCTTAGAATACAGACAACAACTGCTTGATCGAATCATCATGCCCCGAACGAATGTACAACTTGTACAAAATTTCAGCGATGGGCCCGCTCTTTTTAAGCTTATGAGTCAGTATCAGATGGAGGGTGTGGTCTATAAGGACCTTTCCAGTAAATACAGAATACAAGGTAAAGATGATCGATGGAGAAAACATAAAATTGTGAATGATCTATTTGCCGTCGTAGGTGGAGTAACCAAAGCGAATCACATTGTTAATTCTCTTTTGTTAGGTTTATATACCGATACAGGTGACCTGATCTACATCGGGAGTGCAGGTACAGGAAAATTAAAACGCCAAGATTGGGTATCCATCACTGAACAGACAAATAACCTCGTTTCTGCACAATGTCCATTTTCCAATGTCCCGGATTCAGCAAAAGAGGTTTTTTGGGTTCAACCTGAGTTAACTGTGAAGGTGGAATATCTTGAGTTTACTCCTGGAGGATCGATGAGACATCCAAGTATTCAGACTGTTGTTGATATCGATATCCATGAATGTACAGTAAGTCAAACTGCATCATTCCAAAAAGAATAGAAAGGAGACACCATATGCCGAACAAAATCAAAGGCTCCATCACCATTGAAGGTGTAGAGCTGACCGTTACGAATCCAGATAAACTGTTATGGCCCGAAGCAGGTATAACCAAAGCTATGTATTTACAGAAGTTAGCTGCGCTCGCTCCGTACCTGTTAACCTACACCCGTAACCGATTACTGACAACCATTCGATACCCTCATGGTGCCGGAGGAACTTTCTTTTATCAAAAAAATGCCCCTGAACCTGTACCTGAATTCGTTCATACACACGATCACGAAGGCATCCGCTACATAATCATGAACGAATTGCCCGAGCTACTCTGGCTCGGTAATCTTGCAGCATTGGAATTTCATCCTTCGCTGCACGCCATAAATAGTACGCTTCCGTGCGAATGGATGATTGATCTGGACCCTTCATTGGAGCATGAGCCACGGATCATGGAAGCTGCCCTCATTGTAGGTGAAACCTTATCCTCGCTAGGATTGCAATCTGTCCCCAAAACTTCGGGTGCTACAGGCGTTCAGATCATTGTACCGATCAAGCCAGGGGTATCCTTTGATGAATTGCGGGATATCGGTCATTTTGTTGGAAAATATGTCACACAAAAGCATCCTGAATTATTCACACTGGAACGGCTGAAAAAAGACCGGGGCGATCGAATCTACTTTGATTATCTTCAGCATTATGGTGGCAAAACGTTAGCAGCGCCTTACACCCCTCGCGCGAAGCCAAAAGGAACCGTCTCTACTCCGCTAACTTGGGATGAGGTACGCAGCGACGTTTCCATTCAGGATTATCACCTGATGAATATTATTGAACGTCTCCATGTTGTTGGCGATTTGATTGCGGCTGTCCCTCCACAGCCTATAGAGCTGATTCTAAGACACTTAAAGAAAAAATAGCCGATACCTTCGATCAGGTATCGGCTATTTTTATGCACCGCATCACTTACGCAACGATGTTTTCTATTTCACATTACACTTGCTTCATTTCTCAAATGTAAGAAACAGCTAATGTATACCTTTTTTCTTGAATCGTCCGCCCTTCACATCGTGAATGTTACCAATGGCCACAAAGGCCTGTGGGTCCCAATCTTCAACAATAGACTTTAGCTTCGCTTCTTCCAGACGGGTGATGACAACGAAAATGATTTTTTTCTCATCACCACTGAATCCGCCTTCGCCGTCCAGATACGTTACACCGCGTCCAAGACGATCCGTTAGCGCTGAACCGATATCACGATACTTCTCACTAATAATCCAGACGGACTTGGACTGATCCAGCCCTTCGTTCACGATATCAATCATTTTCATTGCGATATAGTAGGCAATCATCGAGTATAAAGCGTTGGGCCAGCCGAATACAAATCCAGCACCTGCAAAAATAAATACGTTAATAATTAAAACGATCTGTCCTACAGACAGCGGTGACTTTTCACTGAACAAAATGGCTACGATCTCCGTACCGTCCAGTGAACCACCAGAACGTATCACAAGTCCTACCCCGACACCCAGAATCAATCCGCCGAATACAGCTCCGAGAAGCGGTTCGCCCGGGGTCAACGCTGGAACCTTGTGAAGTAAAGATGTGCCAATGGACATCACGACGATCCCCAGCAGAGTGGATAATGCAAAAGTCTTTCCAATCTGCTTGTAACCGAGAATCAGAAAAGGCAGATTGAGCAGAGTCAGGAATATCCCCAGTGGTAGATGGGTAAGTTCCGATACCATAATTGAAATCCCCGTGATGCCACCGTCAATAACGCCATTGGGAACGAGGAACACTTCAAGTGATACTGCCATAAGTGAAGCGCCGATCAGAATCATAACGATACGCTGTAGAAACTTCAGGGTAAATACCGAGCTTTTGACGCCGTGGCCAGCTTGTTTGGCCGTTAGTTCTTTCATCGTTACATTGGACATAGTTTCCCCCCCGTAAAATCAGAATGTGAATCCATTTTATATATCCATTAAACTACTCCACGGGGAAGATCCATGTAGAAAAAGGAGCTAAACTTTATTCTGCATGTACTTTAACCCAACATCAAAACGGGTATCTAAAGGCGATATAAAATAGATTCAACATGTACTTTGTGCTGAGCCAAACTTCCAAAAAAGAGCAAAAGGGAGCCTGTTTCTCGCAGACTCCCCTCCTTCACCATGACATGATTTATATCATTATTATATCATAAAACATCAAATTAGTGCAAAATAGTCAGCAAAAAGAAGATAAATTCACAAAAAGTGAATTTACCTTCAGAAATCTGGCTAAATCGGCTAAAGAAGCGGAGAAAGCATCCGAGAAAGCATTTCAGCCCCTTTTTGCAAGCGTGAGCGATGTTGAAAAACCTGTGGATCAATCTGACTGCACTCCTCCAGATCCCGCTCAAAATCCTGAAGCAAACGATGGATAGCAGAGCTTTCGAACAATACAGCCGTTAATTCAAAGTTACAGAAAAAACTGCGCATATCCATGTTGGCAGTACCAACCGTTGATAACAAATCATCCACAATCATTACTTTGGCATGAACAAACCCTTTACGATATTGATAAAACTTCACACCCGCGCGCAATAACTCTTCAACATAAGAAAGTGATGCCAGGTGCACCAGCCTTGAATCCGATTGATAAGGAATAATAATTCGCACATCGACTCCACTGACAGCCGCCGTTTTCAGTGCTTCGTAGAGAGCTGGATCAGGTATAAAATAGGGTGATGTAATATAGATCCGTTCACAAGCAACTGAAATCGCTCCAAAACACATCTCCTGAATGGCATCCCAATCTTGATCTGGCCCGCTCCCCAGAATTTGAATCCGTTCTTCCCCGCTGCAAATATGAGGTGGAAATAACTCTTCGAGCTGCGGCTCCTGAATCCGTTCTCCCGAAGCCAGCTTCCAATCATTAAGAAACGCACTTTGCAGAAAGTAGACTGCATCTCCTTCAATCTGCACATGGGTATCTCGCCAAAAACCAACCTCTGGGTATTGCCCCAGGTAATCATCTCCAACGTTAATTCCACCAACAAAACCTACCCTGCCATCCACAACGACAATTTTGCGATGATTACGATAATTAACCCTACGATCAATCGTCGCAATGAGTGGCGGCAGGAAAAAATGAAACTCA
This sequence comes from Paenibacillus sp. JJ-100, assembly GCF_948329825.1. Lineage (GTDB taxonomy): Bacteria > Bacillota > Bacilli > Paenibacillales > Paenibacillaceae > Paenibacillus. The sequence continues at coordinate 268,026 of NZ_CAOJCM010000004.1, read as the reverse complement.
ACACCCGCATCCTGAAGCTTGCGAATAAAACTCCAACTCAGGTGATGACTACCAAGCCCGTCACAGATAAATCTTACCTTGACGCCTTCCTGTGCTTTACGAATCATCACCTGTTGAAAGCGTGTACCGATCACATCATCCCTGAAAATATAAAATTCTACATGTAGATGATGTTCCGCCTTCTCCATCTCTCGCAGCATAGCTGCGAAAGCCTCTTCCCCATTCGTGAGCACCTTGCTTCGATTACATCCTGTAATTGGGCTCTCCGACAGATGGGACAGCAAGTTAAATAAGCGATGCTGATGTTTGAACCTGTCTCCTGGCATTTGACCAACTTCATGTACGATGTGAGCCTGCTTCCAGATGGTTTTACGCATTTCTCTAAAGATTCTAGACCCACCCTTTCGCAGCTTTTTACGTTTGCTGTAGTCTTGGGCAACGAAGTAATACACCACGAATCCGATCAGAGGCACACAAAATAATATGAATAGCCAAGCCACCGCTTTGGCTGGATTACGGAACTCCAACACCAGAATGGTAGCAGCCTGAAAAATAAAAATAAGTAAAATAACGACCAGCCAGAGCATGTGGCTTCCTCCTTAACAACTTACTTGCAACTATTCTATTCCACCGTTCCACCCTTCTCCCTTTCATCCTAACCAGCTTTGACGATATTGCTTCCAGCTAATCATAGATACCCAATGTGGACCCGATTCGTAACGAAAATCTAGATAAAACTTTACATAGGCGATACCTGTACGATTTTAAAAATTATATTTGTACTGCATATTTAGGGGATCATTTTTTCCAGACTATTCCTAATTCCTTCAATGGAAGGTGGTCTTCTTACGTAAAATTAGATATAATACTCGTTAAAACTTATTACATCAAAGGAGAAGAGTAGTGAATGGACAGTGAGAGGTTTGCGATAAATTTGGTTTTGATTGCAGTATTGATAGGTTTATCGGCATTTTTTGTGGCAGTAGAGTTCGCTCTGGTACGGGTTCGCTCGAGCCGGATTGATCAAATGATTGCAGAAGGGAACAAACGGGCACTCGCTGTGAAACAGGCCGTTGCCAATCTGGACGGATATCTGTCTGCTTGTCAGCTGGGGATCACCATAACGTCTCTCGGATTGGGCTGGCTCGGTGAACCTACGGTAGAGAAAATTCTCCATCCGGTGTTTGAGAGCATGAGCATTCCTGCTTCACTTGCTTCATTCCTTTCGTTTGTCATTGCATTTGTATCGATCACGTATCTGCACGTGGTTGTGGGTGAACTGGCTCCCAAAACGATTGCGATTCGTAAGGCCGAGACGGTTGCCTTGCTAACGTCTGGACTTATCATCTGGTTTAACCGAATTATGTATCCTTTTATCTGGCTATTAAACGGCTCTGCGAACCAACTGGTCAAATTGTTCGGGATCAAACCTGCTTCAGAACATGAAGAGGCACACTCCGAAGAAGAATTACAGATTATTATTAATGAGAGCTTTGAGAGTGGTAAAATCAATCAGGCTGAATTTGGGTATGTGAGCCGCATTTTCGCTTTTGATGAGATGTTAGCCAAAGAGATTATGGTTCCCCGGACTGACATGGTCTGCCTTTATCTAAATAAAACGAACGAGGAAAATCTGGAGATTATTCGAGAAGAACAGTATACCCGCTTTCCAATCGTTAATGAGAACAAGGACGATATTATCGGTATCATTAATACAAAACAATTTTTCCTGGAACTGTATGGTAATGATGAACCTGTAGACCTGTATTCCCTCATTCAACCTGTGTCAGCGGTTCATGAGACAACGCCAGTCAAAGATCTGCTCAAAAAAATGCAGAAGGATGGTGTTCATATTGCTGTATTGGTCGATGAATACGGAGGTACCTCGGGTATCGTAACGATTGAAGATGTGCTAGAACAGATCGTCGGTGAGATTCGTGATGAGTTCGACGCAGATGAAGAGGAAGAAATTCAGATTATAAATGAACACTATGTCATCCTGGATGGTAAGGTTTCGCTGCCTAAAGTCAATGATATGTTCCTATCTTCTCTGGATGCAGATGAGTGGGATACAATCGGAGGCTGGCTCTACAGTCATCGCCCAGAGATGGAAGAACAGGAAGAGTACGAATTTGAGAATCTAACTTTTGTTCTGCTGGAAAAAGACAAAAATCGCTTCTATAAGGTCGCTATCGTTCCTAAAGAACCACTGAATATGTCCGATTATACGGATGAGAACGAAAAAGAAGCACCACTGTAATTGAAAAAGGTCTGTCCCTTCGTCATTTATGACGAGGACAGACCTTTTCTGTATGCCAAGCTATTTACCAATGGATCATCATCCTTAGAGGACCTTGAAGTCATGCTGTTCCGTGTGGGTGTACAGTATGGAATTATCCAGCATCCCCGCCTACAACTCATTTGGGATCTGCTTTATCGTCAACAATTCGGTTCTGGATTTTGCGAAATATAATTTTGAGAATCATATACAACGGAATGATGATGATCATACCAAGAATGTTCCCAAGGTCAGCTCCAACGAGCAACAAGATCACCGTTGTCAACGGATGAATATCGAGCTGCTTGCCATATACATAGGGCGAGATTAGATTATCCTGAATTTGCTGTGCTACCACAATGATAAGGAGGGACCAGAACGCCATGGAAGGCGAGTCGATAAAAGCGACAATTACAACCGGAATGGCTGCTAGCAGTGCCCCCACATAAGGGATAAAGTTGAGTACAATGGACACCATCGTTAATAATAGTGCGTAAGGCAAGCCAATGATAATGAATCCGATAAACATGAGGATCCCCAGCGCCACATTAACAATAACCCGGCCTACGATATAATTGCTTAGCGCCTCATCAATCTCGTGAACGGTTTCTTCCGCATCTTTTCGATAGTTCCTTGGAAATAATAGCGTCAAGTTCGTCCCGAATTTACTACCTTCCTTCAACATGTAATAGAGCATAATCGGGAATGTTGCCAAAATGATAACCAGGTTGGATACAACGGAAAACAGACCCGAGACATAATCGGTAACCTGCGTGATTCCCTGGCTTAAATATTCCGACATTCTGGTAAGCAAGTCCGAATCTTCAGGCAGATATCGGGCAAGGAAACGATTGTCTTCCAGAGCTTTAATCTGCTCCACAAGCCCAGAAATGAGCGCAGGCGTATTTTCAACAAAATTCCACAATTGTTCCCGCAAGGAAGGCCATACCAGAACGCTGAACCCTGCGATGAGGAGCCCCACAGCGAGGTAGATAATCAGTACAGATAAAGCTCTTTTGATGTTATGCTGTTCCATGAAATCTATAAGTGGACGCAGAAGATAATAGAAAAATCCTGCGATCAGCAACGGAACAATGATGATGTGAATCAATGAGGTTAGAGGTCGAAAAATAAAATTCACTTTTTCTCCTAGATACACAATCAACAGGAGCAATATAATCGCTGTGCATACGCGGTAAAATTTGTTGTTTATCACGAAATGTGCTCCCTCCGTGCGCTGTCATAGCAACGTATATGTAACTGCGGCAATAATATAGTTCTTACCTTACAATAACAGTATGTACCCTGAATGATCCCCCATGCCCCATATAAACAAAAAAAGAGGCAGGAATTAACCTGCCACATCTCTTTTGTTGAACACAACCCAGGATATTACCATAAAGATTACATAATATACGGCGAGCACGGCTATTGAGAACCCGAGAGTCATCCCATCACTTGGACCAGTCATGAAGCCCAGCTCTGATGAAGTGTTCATATATCTGCTCAGATCCATGTTGTTGAATAGAACATATTTGGCCCATTCATATCGTTCCGTGTTAAAGATCGCTGAGAATATACTTTGCGTAAACATAATAAACAGGGATAAACCGATCGCAAGCGCACCCGAACGAAATACCGAGGATACCATAAAGGCTATCGCAAGTGTAATAAACAGGTCGATGTACAGATAGAGCCACATTGTTAACGCACTGGATGCCTTGACACTTCCCCCTGCCGGAACATCATGGGAGAACAGAAAATAAGAGCTTAACATAGCCAATCCAATAACGAGCAATGTACTCATTATACTAAACCCTACTACGGTCAGATATTTGGAAGCGAGAATTTTGCTGCGAGACCATGGACGTATCAACAGCAGTTTAATCGTTCCCCATGTGAATTCACCAGCGACCGATTCTGCTGCAATGACCACACAGAAAATGGTATTCAGGAAAAATGCAATCTGAACCGTTGTAGCCGCGGGCTGCCAATACAAAACACCACTTGACCCCAAGCCTTCTCTCAGTAACAGAGGAAGTAGCAAGGAGATCAGCGCTAGTATAGCCAACATAAACCAAGTACGTGCACGGCGGAACACCTTCATATTTTCATTCAGTAGCAGATTGCCGAAACTACTCAATGCCGCCACCTCCAGTCACTTGTAAGAATTGATCCTCCAGCGTACGAGTCACAGTACGAATACCATAGACCTGCACGCCTTCACGAACTAGTTTGGCATTAACCTCAGGAATCTGTTCCCGTGAGAGAGACATCACAATTACATTCCCCTGATTAACCGCCTCTCCCTCCATAAGTTGAACAGCACGTTCTCCATCATTCACTTCAAACGCCACTTCCATTAATGCATCTGAACCTTGTTCATCTCGGAGATTTCGAACATCTATCAATTTTCCATTCTGAATGATGGCGACAGTGTCACACATCAGTTCCATCTCAGATAATAGATGGCTGGATACAAAGACGGTAATCCCCTCTTCACGGGTGAGAAGGCGCAGATAGTCCCTTAGTTCCCTTATACCTTGTGGATCAAGACCATTCGTTGGCTCATCCAGTACGAGCAACTTAGGTCTATGTAATATAGCCTGTGCTACACCAAGACGTTGACGCATACCTAATGAATACGTCTTAACCTTATCGTGGATACGCGCTGCCAGACCGACACGTTCAATCGTCTCTGCAATACGTTCCTTAGTAACACCAGGTGACATACGTGCAAAATGGACCAGATTCTGATACCCCGTCAGAAATTTGTACATCTCAGGATTTTCAACAATGGCTCCTACCTGAGATATCGCCTTCTCAAACTCGTTCTTGACACTGTGTCCAGAGATGAAAATATCTCCTTTACTAATAGACATGAGACCTACCATCATTCGAATCGTTGTTGTTTTCCCCGCGCCATTGGGCCCTAAAAAACCAAAAACCTGGCCCGGAGAAATATCCAGGGTCAGGTCGCTGACCAATGATCGGGAGGAAATGATTTTACTGACGCCCTGAAGTCGGACGACTGGCTCCTGCTGCATTCCATCCTCTCCTTCATGGACGGGCATACTTTATGCCCGCTTCTCATATGAGCATAGTGTATCATAATCTTTGGAATATTGTCCTGTAAACTGGGTTTTCTCTTCCCGTTTTGATTCTACTACACACGCTTCACAGCATCCAAGCGGCATTTCACTCCGGTAAAATCCAGTACGAAACACATGATTGCCTCCATTGCCCTCTTCCTTCTGGGCAGCGTCTCTAGAGACGGATACAATCATCCCACAACTGACACAGTAAAAGCGGCCCGTTTCACTCAATGGAATACCTTCCCCTCACAGGAAGACTCTAGTCCCCTGTTATTTGTCGTAAGGCGCAGAAAATTGATACATTTTGTATCCTGATTCGTAATTTACTTGACACCGGGACTATTGTCAAGCTTTTTAACCATTAAAAAGTGCTAAAAACTAAAAAAAACGCTATAAACGCGACAGAAGTCTCGCATTTATAGCGTTCTATTAGGGACTAATGATACAAATCGGCACATTCAATCTTCAAATACATCACATAATATGTAACACTCGATGTCTTTCTCTTTTTTTGTGGAATTATAGCGTATTATCATGACAAATGTTCTTCGCTGTTACTCTTGTCATCTGGATAATACCATAGTAGCTCCCACTGTTCATTCTCCTGGACGAGGTAGCAAGTCTGTACAAGGTCGAATTCTCCAAAAGTCCCTGAATACGTCTGTGTTACTTTTGTTTTATAAGCTAGAGGGAATGGTTTCACGCCCTTCACGATCTGCACATCAAATACCCGCTCCGGTGGTTCTATCTCCAATTCAAATGTCTGCACACCAAAATGCTGCATAAAGATGTGGGCCCTGTTCTGCACATAGGCACTCTTAGGGAATCGCTCTTTCATTAGAGGGTGAAAAAGCTCCCATGAGCTTCCAAAGTCACCCGTTTGTTCATACTTGTAGAACTCTTCCACTACTGTCGCTGCCTCAGTCGCTGCATCTGCACGGAACAAAGCAGGTATGCTTCTGCCGATGAGCCAGAGCAAGAGCAGTACAAACAACATAAATCCTATTTTTTTGAACAGCGCATTACGATTTCTTCTTCGCAGCATAATCTAACCTCCTTGTCCCGCCTACCCCATATGTATGATGGTTTGCAAGCAAGTAGAAGCTAAGACTGCAAGGATATTGTTTCGGTGGGGCCCACACTGCATTTCCTGGGAAATCAACGAGGCTTTCTCCCCCGCACTGCTCGAATCCCTGTATAGATCGCAATACCAAAGCATCCACCGATGAAGTCTACACCGACATCTCGGACCGAACTTGTCCGATTAGGACTAAATTGTTGAATATATTCATCCATAGAGCCAATAATCACCACAACCATTAGCGCCGCAGCAATACATTTCATTGCACGTACTCTCTTGTATCGCAGCCCAGCGTAGACTAGTATCGCAAGTATTGCATAGACAAACAGATGCGCTGTCTTGCGAAAGAGAAATTCCACAAATGCATATGGTCTCTGTTTTAGCGAATATTCGTAGCCACTATACGTGAATTGCACATCGGGTAATGTGAACCCGATGTGCACCTTCTGCGACAGTTTGTGAAGCCACGGCTGAATGTTCTGCTGTTGATAGGATTGAGCAGAGAACGACCAGATGATCACAATCCACAAGAGAACAGCCAACATCAGCCATAGGATCGTTCTAAATGGGTGACGTTTCCGCTCAGATCTTTGTTTCCTTGTTGACCGTTTTTCCGCCTTCAGCAATGTTATCACCACTTTCCCTGCTGTTTCACGGACGGTGCTTTTCCTACTCCAAGTTCTGCTTTAGGAGCCCGTGAATGCGCTCCTTTTCTTGTTGATCTACGATAAAGTAATAAATACCGTTGATCTTCTTGCCTTTCCCTTTAATTTCTATAGTCTCAATCTCTTCCAGGTCGCTCCGATAATCCAGAAGGAACTCTTTCATCTCGTCGAATGTCAGATCTGTCCTTACATGTGTGCCCAATTCATCCAGTATATTCTGAAGATGAAACACACTGGAGAATTGCATCGTGTTCTTCATCATCTGCTTCAGAACTTCTCGCTGACGATCATTCCGTCCGAGGTCTCCCTTCGGGTCATCATATCGCATTCTGGAGAAACCCAGTGCTGCTACACCATCCAGATGAATATTGCCTTGTTCATACTGCTTCCCCTCGTAATCAAAAGCAAACGGATTATTAACATCCACACCACCAACGAGATCAATCATTTTAGAGAACCCTTCCATATCCACTTTCATGTAATAATGAATGGGGGTTCCTAAAAATTGCTCCACTGTCGCAATCGACATATCCACGCCTCCAAAGGCGTAGGCATGATTGATCTTATCATCCGTGTTGTGCCCCACAATTTCGGTTCGCGTATCTCGCGGAATATTAAACATAAGCACTCTCTTTTTCCCCGGATTCACACTTAGAACGATCATCGTATCCGAGCGTCCTCTGTCGTTCTGGCGCTCATCCACCCCAAGAATCAATGCGTTAAAAGGCTCTTTGCGTTTAAAATCAACTTGCAGTCCACCTCTCGTATCGGTTACCGAAATAGGCTGTACCGGTTTGCGCGGCTCATAAATCTGATCAGCAGTTGATTTGACGGATTGATACAGATATATCGCATAACCAAACACAACGATAACAAACAGAGATATTATCCACGCTGTCCATTTCATCCACTTTTTCATGGGGATCTTCCTCACTCATTCATTATAATCACGGACAGATCAGATGATCGCCGTTGCTTTCCCCTCCAGCTTGATCAGGCCTGGACGTCCCACAGAATAATAATTGAAGTCAGATGCTTGAATCTGTTCCGCACTGTACACATTACGACCGTCAACCATCACAGGCTCCTTCATTAATCGGGCTACCGCTAGCAGATCAATCTGAGCAAACTCCTTCCATTCCGTCAGTACACAGAGTGCATCAGCGCCCTCAGCAGCGTGAAGAGGGGTATCTGCCCACGAAATCGTGGCAATGTCGAGCTCTTTACGGAAGTTATCCGTTGCAATCGGATCATATGCTTTAACCTCAGACCCAGCATCAATTAAATGCTGAATAATATCAATTGCTGGCGCATCTCGCACATCGTCTGTGTCTGGTTTGAACGCAAGCCCCCAGATCGCAATCGTTTTTCCTGCCAACGAACCCAGAGCTTCCTCCAGCTTGTAAATAACTTGCATGCGTTGGTCCTGATTGACCTGAACGACCGATTTTAACAGCCTGAAATCATAATCCACCATACCTGCAATTTGGATCAGTGCCTGTGTATCTTTAGGAAAACAAGAACCGCCATAACCGATACCTGCCTTTAAAAAAGCAGACCCGATGCGTTTATCGTATCCCATGCCCTCTGCAACGCGTGTAACATCCGCTCCAACTTTCTCACAGATATTCGAGATTTCATTAATGAATGATATTTTCGTTGCCAGAAATGCGTTGGATGCGTACTTAATCATTTCGGCTGAGCGAATATCTGTAATGACCAGATTGTTTGTTAAAGGACGATGAAGTTTCTTTAACGTCTGGATCGCTCTTTCACTGTTAGTCCCGATGACAATCCGATCCGGATTGAGCGTATCGTTGATCGCAGACCCCTCACGTAAAAACTCAGGCACAGAAGCTACGTCGAACGGCTGGGGCGATATACTACGAATAAGATCACGGATACGATCATTGGTGCCCACTGGAACGGTACTTTTGGTGACGATGATTTTGTAGTTTTCCAGATGAGTGCCAATCTCGATTGCTACTTGCTCCACATAACTCAGGTTGGCCTCTCCGCTAGGCAGAGAAGGTGTGCCTACAGCAATAAAAATAATGTCCGACTGGTGGATAGCCTCGCCAATGTGTGAAGTGAAAGATAATCTACCTGCCTCCATATTAGAAAGCATTAACTCTTTAAGACCAGGTTCGTAGATGGGAACGACGCCCTCATTCAGCATCTCTACTTTTTTCTCATTGTTGTCTACACAGATGACCTGATTGCCGATCTCCGAAAAGCATACTCCTGACACAAGTCCTACGTACCCTGTTCCAATTACCGCAATATTCATCTTGTTTTCCCCCAATTCACGCAATTTTGTAAAATATCGTGCCATTCCATCTCAATGCGAACGATATCCTCTTCCACCAGCTCACTGCCCATCTGCACCTCAATAATTTCGAGTTCTGTCAACGCTTTGACGCTATGCTTCCCACCTGCAGGAATCACAACGACATCTCCTTGGCGAAGAGGTCTCAGTTCACCATCCATAATGAACTCCCCTTGCCCTGAAACGACGGTCCATACTTCATTTCGTTTGAGATGATACTGGTAAGAAAAGTTTTTCTCCGGCTCGATGATGATACGTTTGGTTAACACCTCTTCGCCTCTTTTATTGCGTGTATAATCGAGCACTTTATAACAGCCCCAGCGACGTTCCTCATACATAGGTCGCTCTGCACTGTCTTTAAGCACTTCTTTGATCTGGGGACTTGCCTCTTTCTCACTGACCAGAATGCCATCGGGACTTGTTGCCACAATCAGGTTAGATACCCCCAGCACACATACCGGAATGTTTAATTCATTGATTAAATGTGTATTTACCGTGCTGTTCGTCATGACACCTTTGCCCACAATATTGGTGCTCATCTCATCTGTCAGCGTGTTCCATGTGCCAAGGTCCTTCCAGTATCCTTCATAGGGTGTGACAACAATATGCTCCGCTTTCTCTACCACTTGGTAGTCAAAGCTGATCTTCTGCAATCTACCGTATTGTTTCAGCATTTCTTCGTACTGAATGGGCAACTCAAGCGAAATCAGAAGGTTGATGATATAATTCAGCTTGAATGCAAAAACCCCGCAATTCCAAAGGGCAGATTGTTCAATCATCTCTGCTGCTTCAGCTTCACGGGGTTTCTCTTGAAAACGAGATACTTTGGCATAACCTTGCTCTTGTTTCGTTTCAACACGCTCTGGAATGATATATCCATACTTTTCAGACGGATATGTTGGCTTCACTCCAATTAATGCAAGCTCCGCACCGGAATCGTGCAGCACTTCCTCCAGCTCAGTTACTTTATAAAAAAAAGATTCTTCTACATACGGGTCAACCGGAAGCACAGCTACCGTTTCATTCAATCCAATTCCCTGTACAGAGTACAAATATACTGCCGCCAAAGCGATTGCAGGAAAGGTATCTCTACGCTCAGGCTCAACAACCAGATCCACTTCATAACCTAACTGACTTCTCAAAATTTCGACCTGCGGTTTGCTCGTTGCAATTGTCGCTTGTTCACTCAGTCCCGTATGCTGCAGTTGCTTCCATACACGCTGTACCATGGATTCTGTCTGTCCATCTTCACCTTCAAGTACTTTCAGGAACTGTTTGGATCTCGTGTCGTTGGACAACGGCCATAACCGCTTACCTGATCCACCGGAGAGAAGTACGATTCTCATAACAACCACTCCACTCTATATATTTTAAGATCATAAGAGATACGATTTCGTTACACTGTTGCGGTTGATTCCCTATATTGAGGCACGGGAGGAGAGCTTGCTGTGGATGTAGAATCCATGTTGGCTGTATTCACTTCATGTGTCCATATCCGGTAATATCCCGAGTTCTTTCCGTAAGAGTTATCGATCAGCAGATTAGGTTTAGCCATCAGACAGGATAGAATGTGACCATGTAAACGGGATGTATGAATCACACGATAATTGGCGAAGCATCGAACAGCCTTATTCACAAGGTAGTCACTATACTTCGTCCATATGAACTGGGAAATGGCACGTGAAGCAGGTTTCTTTAAACCTTTACTGATGTAGTAGATCAGCTTACGCTCATATTTGTTGTACAAGGTAGGCCAATCGAAGTAATCTCCATCTGATTTTGACTGTGTTTGCTCTGCATTTTTCTCAATATCCGTTCTAAAAAAATGAAGTTTCTCCCTAGTTGGTGTACGCTTAACTTCGATCGGCCAAAGCTGATGTGCCATATCCGGAAGAAGCTTTACCTTACAATGTTGAAAGTACGTCGTTGCCAGTTGAAGAGATGACTCATCTCGTACATACAAGTGGAGATCCTTGTGCTGGTTAAAAAGAGCAGCGGTTTTCTGGATATTGGACTCTTCTTTATAAAAAATGGTTTGCGGCAAAACAACAATTCTGTGCCGAGGATATTTTTTAACGATCAATTCTCTCACGTTCTGATGAGCATCATACAAATCTCCGAAATTACCTCCCCCGCTAAGAACGATGATATGATCATCGGGGATATGAATGTTTTCATGAAAGTCATGTACGCTGTATCTTGCAGAAACCCTAATGTTATTGCTCTTAAAAAAGGCTTCCGCTCCCTTCATGATTAGAATATCGCCACCGTTGCTATATACGGGATAATCAACGTAGTAAATCTTCGAATAAGGAGGTACAACCTCCAGGATCGATTCAAGTCGTTTCTTCAACTCATCCATGGGATGAGTCTTTTGCACTTTTGACATCTCTTCTGGCTCCTTTGAATAGATTTTTATCTCTCCATTTTTGCTTGAGGAAGGCCATGTCTTCCTTGTTATACAGCATTTTGAGTATGGACATTTTGAAAATGATTGAAACGGATATTAACGACATCAACATACGTACAAAGGAACCAAGTAATAACGCCAGCCCTAAGCCGTATAACCCAAACATCGGAGTAAGCACAAAAAACAACGTAATCGTCACAGCCAGCGCAATGACCTGCCGAAGTACGATAACACCTGGTCTTCCCAGCGCATTAAATGCCGAAGCCAAAATCCAGGAGCCTCCGCCAACAATACATTCTAGAGATAACAAATAAAACACACCGCTGGCCTCCAGAAATTCCGGACCAAACAACAAGCCAATAAAAAAACGACCAATCAGCATACTGGGTATGATGATGATCGTCATAAGTAGCATACTAATGCGAAAAGCTCTGCCCACAAGAGACAATACTTGTTGCTGTTCCATGCCCGCCACTTTTGGAAAAACCACATTCGTAATTGCAGTCTGCACCACATTAAACATACGCGAAAGAGCGAACACAACCGAATACAGACCGAAATCTTTGGGCGTCAGCAGTGCCAAAATAATAATTTTATCGAATTGGTTGTACAACGTTCCCAGCAGCTCCACACCGTATACACGAAGACCGTAGCTGAATAAGTGGACTCCTGTTTGAAACTGAGACGCCAGCTTGCTAAACGAACTGAATATTTGCTGACGCATCGCAATCATATAACAGATCAACACCAGGATTGTGCTTGCAAAACTAATGATAATGGCTCTTTCTACTGTCAATACCTGAGCAATCCACAGCAGAACCAATCCTGCAAGATTTAACACAGGAGCCAGCAAGCGAGACAGATTATAGATATGGAATTTATCCGTCCCTTGAGCAGCAGCTGCAAGTACACCCATCAGCAGCATGACTGGAACCATTGACACGGTATACCACCTTGCAATCGTAATAACCGATTCGGAATATCCCGATAGCCAGGCCGGGATACCAAACCAACTGATTACTCCAGCGATGATACTGATAGGGATCTGAACCGCAAAACTCATACTGATATAAGCAGGCAGCTGATGGCTATTCTTTTTGACATTATAAATTAAAGAAGTGGGTAGACCAAAAGCAGCCAGACCCGATATGAAAGCAGGCCAGAATAAAACTGCAGCGATCTCTCCCTTCCCCGTAGCACCGAACATTCGCGCTGTAATGATCGAGGTTAATGTCGTCACAGCCATAATGAGAATATTAGCCATACTCGTCATGACGATGTTCTGAATGATGCTTCGCTGTCTTGGTTTACGGGCCATCACCATATTCATCAGGTGTTCAGTCCTCTACCGTTTCGGAAAGATCCCACAATTGTACCGTTCCGGTATGATATTTTAGCCATTTCACTCATGACCTTCTGCACATTATTAAAAGAGATAATGATTAATAATGCTGCTTGAACAATTCTTATCGTATGCTTGAATATTCCCCAGGCACTCTTCTTGTATCGCGTGGCATCACTGATGCCTTGCCAATACATCCGACGCAATAACCAACGCTTCGTTAACCTGCTTTTTGCTATTTTGTGCTCAACAACCGCGTATGGACTGTAGAAAACTTTATACTCCTGGCGGACCCGGCTGATTAACTCACTTTCTTCACTGGACATTAGATTCGTGCCAACCCGCCCCAAATCTTCTCTGAACGGTTCTAAATGCTGAAAAATACATTTTCTAAATGCTACATTAGCTCCAAATGGAATAGAAGGTGCTTGCATTTCAACCACTTTGTCTGAAAAGTCCATTAATGTATACAAACTGACTATCTCCTGTGGTATCCATTCGGGCCTCCCGCCTTCCCATATCGGGACAATCTTTCCCCCCACACAACCAATCCGGGAATCCATATCAAATATTTTGAGGACTTCATTGATCCATGTAGGGCACGCTAGAGCATCATCATCCAGAAATAAAACAAACTCGCCCTTCGCTTCCTTAATTGCTCGATTTCTTGCATAAGACAAACCTAATTGTGCTTCAAAAATATATCGCACATGCCCCGGGAACTGGGAAGAATCAAATAATTCTTTGGTATGATCTGTTGAATGGTTATCAACGACCAAAATTTCATAATCGTTATGGTCGGTATCTCCTTTCAACACACTCTCAACAGCCTGCATGGTGTCTACTGCTCTGTTGTGTGTACAAATGGCTACAGAAGCCCTCATGCTCTCACCCCGATTACATTTATATTTAGGCTAGCTGCTTTAACAACTGCCCACGATGCGACCACAGACAATGATTAGTCACCCAGTCGTATCCGTTATCCCCCATCGTTCTAGCTAGTCCCTCGTCAGTAATTAATTGTTCAATTCGCATGGCAATTTCCTCATCATTAACAGGGTCTACAAGATAACCGGTGATGTTATCCTTCACAGCATCTGGAATCCCGCCACTATTGCCCGCTATGACTGGTAACCGATAATAGTTCGCCTCCAGAAATACAATCCCGAACCCTTCTACATCACCTTTCTCCTTAATATCCCGGCTAGGCATGATGAAGAGGTCTGAACATTCATATAACTGATGCAGCTCATGATCGGTTGTGCGCCCTGTAAATACAACGACAGAATCAAGTCCATACTGAATGACCAACCGTTCCAGCTCTTCCTTATAGGGACCATCTCCACATATTACGTACTTTAGATTAGGAATGCGTTTAACAATATGACTTACTGCTTTGAGAGTGACATCATGCCCTTTGCGTTCGACAAGTCGTGAGACGGTAATCATCACCTTTTTGCCATGCAGATCATACTTAGCCCGAATATCTTCCTCGCTTCCTGTATCCGCGCTTAACTTATTCACATTGAGTCCCGGTGGAATAATGACGATCTGAGACTCGGCAATTCCCAGCTCTACCAGCTTCGACTTCGTATATTGACTATTGGCAATGACCTTGTCCGCACGTTTCAGAATAAACAACAGAAGCGGGAACAATCGGCTGTTAACCATGCCCATCACATCGAGCCCATGAACATAAGGAAAGTATTTTACTCTAAACAAAAATTTCATGAGCGGACCAGCCAGACCTACAGGGAATATGTTCACAAAGTGAATTTCTTTCGTATTTTTGCGCCATTTCAGTAGAATCAGTTGCATGAGCAAAATGAGCTGTGAAAAGATCATCATCCGCTTATTGGAATCTGAAAATATTCGTTTACGAATGATTTGAAAATCACTCTTCTGATCAAACTGCTCGGATTCCACCGCATTGTTTATTTTATTGGTTAGCACGATAGTCTCTTCTGCCGGGATCTGCGATATCAGCCCAAAGGCATAATCGTGAATCCCTCCCTTTTCAGGCGGAAAATCAATCGCAACAAACACTTTGTTCATTCGCTTTATCTCCCTTACAAGAATACATTTGGCATGCTTATACCGTGCTCATAATAATGTTGACTGTATCCTTGGCGCATTTGTTCCACGAGAAGAAGGCCGAATGTTCTCTGCCCTGAACGGACATCCGCTTCCCAAGCTCCGGGTCAGACATCATCTCCACGAGACGTGAAGCTGCTTCCTGAGGGTAATGTGGGTCAAAGTATAATCCAGCTTCTCCGCACACTTCTGGAATCGAGCCACGAGAAGACACGATAACCGGACAGCCAAGTGCCATCGCCTCTAGTGGCGGTAAGCCGAATCCTTCATATAAGGATGGAAAAATAAAACCTGTGGCATGTTCGTACAACGCTTTTAACTCTTCATCTGTCACATACCCTACCCAATTCACGTCGTCCGACTCGTTCACAGCATGATTGCTGAATACTTTGCTGTTCTTCGATCCCACGATAACAACACTCAAATTCTGCGCCTTCACCTCAGGTAAAATCTCCAAGATCAGCTTGAAGTTTTTGTAAGGATTCATCGTGCTGACGGCGAGCACATAGGGAGACTTGATCCCATACTTCTCAAGCGTGCCTTGAGCAGCCTGCCTATGATGAATATGATCAATGCCCAGATGAGTAACGGATACTTTCTGTGCAGCAATTTTGCAATGTTGAATGAGCTCACCCTTGGAAAAGTTAGAAACCGTTATGACCTTTTTCGAAATCTTACCTAATCTTACGGTTAAAAATTGATACCAGGATCGAAACGCAAAGGAAAAAGCCTTGGGATAACTGAACACCGAGGCATCATGAATCGTTACGACCTGATTACGTTTGAAAGCTGGTCCTGTGTTGCACAGATTAATCAACATTCCTTTTTTTGCATAAAAAGGTAATTCCAGCTGTTCCCATACATGGCCTTTCAGCCTGCCAACAATCTGGTGGCGAATATGCTTCAGTTCAAGATGAGTAATAATATTCGCAGGTGAGAGCAGACAAAACTCAACCTTGCTTCCGTCCACTTCTCCAGCTTCAATTAAATTGTCGATTTCCTTCACCAGTTCAATCGCATAGCGCTGTACCCCGGTAACCGTCTGTGTCAGGAAACGGGCGTTAATATATATTGTAATCATGTTAATCTCCATTCCTCTTAGAAATTTCCAAACGGGAAGATGGCTGAGCGGTCTGAAAGCTCACCTCTACATTTCTCGCTTCGTAATAGAGACTCACGAATTCTTCATTCATTCGATCCGAGCTAAACTTTTCTTTATACAGTTGACGTCCCGCCTCCCCCATAGCTGTCAGTGTTTCCTTGTCCAGTTGCATTAGAATATCTCTCAATCCTTCAAGCTGTTCAAGTTCAAAGATGTACCCGTTCACGCCATGAGTCACCAGCTCTGGCAATGAAGCCCGATTGCTGGCAATGACGGCTTTGTGGTTTTTCATCGCCTCCAGAGCAACCAGAGGTAGTCCTTCCCAGCGAGAAGGCATAATGATCGCATCACATTGCTCATAATAGTGATCGATCTCTGCGTTATTGACCCACCCTAGACGGATCATATTATCCGTAAACGTCCACTCATTCTTTTCCAAAACACTGTCACCGATAATGTATAACTGAATGTGTTGCTGCAGCTCGGGATATTGCCTGAATACTTCCAAGAGTAGATCCAGTCCTTTCTGCCGGTCGTATCTGCCTACAAACAAGAGCCGGATCATGCTCGTATCTTCTTCAGACTGCACAATCGCTTGCGGCAGCTCTGTTTGTTTGTTTGGCTTGCGGTCACGCAAGCCACTATAGACGAAGCGGGATTTGCCAGTAGACATTCCCAGACGAATGGACTGCTCCATTTCATATTTTGAAATATTTACGATAAAATCCGTTTTGAACTCCAATAGTTTTTCCATCATGAAATAAGCTTTTTTGTGCAGGGGTTTGGTATCCATCAAAAAAGACCAGCCGTGTGAACAGTAAAATACACTCGCTTTGCGCGGTGTAAAAAAAAACAAGCCCCTTGCGAGCATGCCCGCAAATGAGCTGTGTACATGAATAATATCTGGTTTTATCCGCCGAATGGCTTGGTGAATCTGTCTCATCGCTGAGAAAAAATGTTTCGGGTGACGCTTGTAGCTGTAACGCAAAATGCGTTCTGGCTCTAAATCAAAGTCCTTAGCTGAGTTATAATCACTCATCAATACATAAACGTCGAATCTTTCGCGCTGGTAGGAGACCAGCTCATTTACATACGTGGCTACTCCACCCACCACATATTCTCCGATGTGCAAAATCTTCATTCCCGCTCACCCGCTTTATAAGGTATATCTCCTGCACTACGATGCTGGTATAGAGCCATACCAACGAACATCCAGAAAAAGACGTTAGCTGGAAACAGCTCAAGGACATTGGTCGTCATACTGGCTGCGGCCACACCAGCGCCGAGGGCTATAGCCATCTGAGAACGTCTGGAACCTGCCACGTCAGACGAAGTATTCATTCGTCTAACCAGTGTAATCAAAAGCCACATAAATAGCATAAAAAAGTAAGCAAGCCCGATCCAACCTGTCTGTTCATATAGAGAAAAATACTGATTATCCACCGCAAAATTGCTGGAGTTGAGTCCCATCATATGCGTGCGTCGGCTGGCAGCACCTACTGAACCAATTCCATTGCCAATCATGCCATTCATGGTAAACGGAGAGGTCAAGCTACTCCCCCATGTCTGCAGTCGTTCCATTAGAGAGGAACTGGACAGCAGATTTTTGGATTGCAGAAACTGACCTCCAAAAAATACAACCACAGGCAGCGTCATAAATACCATCGCCAGAACTAAAATATTCTTTTTATTGTATTTGCGAATGTTCAGCAAAAACAGAACCACCTGATATACCAACCAGAGTAACAGTGCTGATCGAATCGTTGATAATAGCAAAAAGCTAATCGTCAGTAGTTGAATCACGAGGCGAAAGCTTCGATGTTTCACTGCCATCTTCGTTTGTTCAGCAAGAATGCCTGTCATGAGCAATGCATACGCATAACCATCCGGTGAATACGTAATTGAAGATAAACGCGGCACACCTTCAAGATAGTTTTTGATGTTTACTCCGTATACGAATCCCATAGTGATTAATTTTTCTATACCCAGCGCATATTGGGCACACCATCCTGCAATGAGCATAATAAAAATAACCAGATTGGTTCTGGCAAATGCGTATATTCCACCATGCTCGGCCATAAACATGCCTGCAAACAACATTACCAGCGGTAAAAGTGTGATCTTAATTCCATAGATTAAAGTCACTACGCTGGAACCGACCAGTACATTTAACGATCCCAACACGACAAGGGAAGCTAGAATAAACAGAAAGAGATTCAAAAATTGAACCTGCTGACGATATACTCGGGCAAGTGTATATAGCGCAAGCAGCAACATGCCTGCGTCCTTCAATGAACGAATCACAATATTATCCACGTAGATCGAGACCAAGCCATAAATGGATAGATAGAGAAGCAGAAAATGAATCAATATCATCATTACCGATGAAGGTGCATCAGATCTCGCTTGAACTAAAGATTGAGATTTGACGTTCAGAGAAGTCATGTACATATTAGCGTCCCCCTCCAATTAACTTCTCGTAAATGATGGCATGCCTAGTGAGAAGATAATCTTCATTAAAGGATAAGCTGTGCTCGCAGCATTGAAGCATTAGTTCATTTTTTTTAGCTTCAGACAGTCCGTAGTAATGGAGAATGGATTCACGAATTGCATCGGCACGATGAGCAGTAAAAGAGAAGGTCTCCGCATCTAGTAGAATCTCGGGGATCCCTCCAACCTTTGAAGCATAGACAGGTGTACCTGCTTGATACGATTCAATGATAACTCTTCCAAAAGGTTCATCCCATGTGGACGGTACAATCGTGAGATCCATCTTTTTCATCTGTGAGTTGATTTCTTTTTTATCGATTTTGCCTACGAAGATGATTCGAGAATCCGATTCTGCAAGCTCTTGTAATGAATGGAGCAGAGGGCCATCTCCGTGAATGTACAGTTTCCTCACGATCTGCTCATCCAGCTGTTTAACTGCCTCAATCAAATAATGAACTCCTTTTACTTCAGTAAGTTGTCCAAAATATCCAATGTGCAGCGGCTGATGATGACGAACTCTTTTATCCGTATCAAAATGCTGGACGGGATCATCACGTTCAACAATGTTATGAATGATATGTTTGGAGGCATGCTCAAAGAATCCCAGATCGGTGTGTTTCTTCAGCACATGCTCAGATATGCCAATTACCGATGACACTCTGCGGCTATAGTATTTCGAGATCTGTCTGTAAAATTTGGAATAGGCCGTAATGGCAATAGGTTCAATCAATGAGAAATCACGCAGCGTGTGCACAACCGGAATATTCAGTTCAAATGCTGCTTTCCAGATGGCCAGACTTAAGCCTGGAATATTCTGAGTGTGAATCAGGGCCGGACGTTGCACCATCAGAAATTGTTTAATATGCCGATACTGCCTCGCATTAAAAATATCCTGAATCCGCCATAATACTTTGTCAGAGGTGCTGGTCTGCCTTGTAGTGTCACCAATCCAGTACCGATTGTTAAATGGCAGCCGAGAGATTTCGATCCCGTTCACCGTATCTGTCTGGACATCCCCCTCCTTATGACCACCTACGGTAATGACTTTAACGTCATAACTAGGCTCCAGCGTCTGGGCGAGAATCTGGGTGGATATCTCAGCCCCCCCGATCACATGGGGTGGATATAAACTGTGAGCAATCAATATGGTTTGCATACATCTCAACTCGCTTTATTCAGCTTCCTTGTTAGGAGGTTTCCTGCATCTGTAACATTTCTCGATAATGTTCGATCGTACGTGTTAATCCCTCTTCCAGACCAATCTCGGGTTCCCAGTTTAATATTTCACGGGCTTTATCAATCACTGGTCGTCTGACCTTTGGATCGTCTGCTGGTAATGGCAGGAATACAATCTGACTCTCCGATTGTGTCAATTGTTTTACCAGATGGGCTACCTTAAGAATGCTGTATTCTGTAGGATTGCCAATATTGATAATCTCTCCGTCCGCCCGGTCTTCAGCCATGAAGGCCTGTAACCCTCGGATGTTATCATCTACATAACAGAAGGAACGTGTCTGTGACCCATCTCCGTATACTGTAATATCCTGACCCGTCAGTGCTTGCGTGACAAAATTAGAGATTACACGGCCGTCATCATTACGTAGTCCGGAGGAATATGTGTTAAAAATACGCGCAACTTTCACGGAAACACGTTGTTTCGTGTAGTATTCATAACAGAAAACTTCGCCTAGGCGCTTGGCTTCGTCATAACAAGCTCTTGGTCCCCATGTATTCACATTGCCCCGATAACTTTCAGGTTGTGGATGAATCTCGGGGTCTCCATAAGCTTCACTCGTACTAGAATACAGGAACTTCGCTCCTTTGAGCCGGGCCAGCTCCAGCATATGATAAGTTCCTCGCGTGTTCACCCATATGGTTCCGAGGGCATCCGCTTGATAAAACTTAGGCGATGCAGGCGATGCCAGATGATACACTTCATCTACTTGCTGATCACTGAAAATATCCATTACATCGGAATGTGTAACATCAGTCTCATGAAACACAAATAAAGGATTCTGGATGACCTCTGCCAGATTACGGATCACACCCGTTGAAAGATTATCGATCCCAGTCACCCGATGTCCTTGACTAATCAACGACTGTACGAGATGAGAACCTAGAAATCCGGCTGCACCTGTTACTACAATATGTTTCATTACATCACACTCCACATCATTATCAAAAATGTTTAGAAGGTATTGCTTTTAATCATTACACCGATCGTTTTAAATATGATGGTGATGTCCATTTTCAGTGATACATTCGCTATATAATGGAAGTCATACTGCAGATTATGATGGATCGGCTCTTTGCGAGCCTCACTCACCTGCCATAATCCTGTAATTCCTGGTTTAACGAGAAAACGCCTGCGCTCCAGATCGGTATAACATTCCTCTACGATTCGTTTCATCTCAGGTCTTGGTCCGATAAAACTCATATCGCCCTTAATAATGTTAAGCAACTGCGGAAGTTCATCCAGACTCGTCTTACGCAGTATTCTGCCCAGTCGTGTAATCCTTGGGTCATGGCTCGTCGTTGGAGAGAGTCCGTATTGGGGAGCATCTGTACGCATTGTTCTGAATTTATAAATGTTAAATTTAACTCCGTTCTTTCCGTATCGTTCCTGCTTAAAGATGACAGGTCCCTTCGAATCCAGTTTAATCAATATAGCCGAAACCAGCATAACCGGTAATGTGATCAGCAGTAACAGAATGGCAATGACAAAGTCGGCAAATGGTTTTATTACATCCGCGTACCCGCCAACACGTTGTGAGTATGGCTGCTCGAGCACTACGGCATTGCCGTCTTTGACCAGGGATTCCCCACTCCCAAAGTATTCCGGTTCTGATAGATTCACAGACTATCCCCTCCAGCTACAAGGATTTGATTCATTTGTTCTTTCATTAAAATCTCTTCTATTGCCATCAGCACAGGTGCACGCAGCTCTTTATTTTTGAGAGCAAAATCCAATGTCGTGAGAATGTAACCCAGCTTCTCCCCTACATCGAACCTGGAGCCTTCAAAATCGTAGGCACTGATGCCTTCATCATGATTCAGCTTTTGTAGCGCATCTGTGAGCTGAATTTCACCGCCTGCACCTACATTTTGCTCTTCCAGATATTCAAAAATTTTCGGTGTCAAAATGTATCGTCCCATGATCGCCAGGTTCGAAGGTGCTGAACCTAGAGGAGGCTTTTCAACCATACTTCTGACCGAAGATAAGCGTCCATCCGTATGCAACGGATCAATAATTCCATAGCGGTATGTTTCACTCGGACTTACAGTTTTCACTCCAAGTACAGACTGTTGTACCCTTTCATACTGCTCGATAAGTTGTCTCAAGCACGGTACTTCCGAAACAACAATATCATCGCCAAGCAGTACCGCAAAGGGTTCATTGCCTATGAAGTTCCTAGCACACCAGACAGCATGCCCAAGTCCAAGTGCTTCTTTCTGTCTTATGTAATGAATATCCACGTTCGAGGACTTCCGTACTTCTTCCAGTAAACTGAGCTTTCCTTTCTCTAGCAGGTTATGCTCCAGTTCAAACGCACTGTCAAAATGATCCTCAATGGCACGTTTCCCTTTACCGGTAACGATAATGATGTCCTCAATACCGGAAGCAACCGCCTCTTCAACGATGTACTGGATAGTCGGTTTGTCCACAATAGGGAGCATTTCCTTAGGCATTGCTTTAGTAGCAGGTAAAAATCGGGTTCCCAATCCAGCAGCGGGGATAATCGCTTTTCTCACCTTTGTCATAGATATCACCCTATCCATATTTTTTATTTAGCAATGAAAACATGAAAAAAATCATTCATACTAGGGCATTGAACCCCTCCTCACATCACACCCCTGACGATACACGTCTAAGGTTCACAACCCACAGTGTGACCGAGTGCCTACCTTGATAGAGGTATAGTAGACATGACCTTTTAAGCTGATATAGAAATGTAAAGATGTATTACGTCGGTTATCCCTGTTCCCCATAACCGTTATTACGTCTCTTGGGGACCTGCACATTGTTCAGCACCGCACCCAGAATACGTGCATTCACATGTTCAAGATGGGCTTTTGCCTTTTTGACCAGATCCTTCTTCACCTTGCCTGCATTCACCACAAGAATGACACCATCACATAATGAACTGATAATTAATGCATCTGTCACGTTCAGAACTGGCGGGGTATCAAACAAAATAACATCGTACTCTTCCTTCAAATTCTCAAGCAGTGCCGTCATTTTGCGAGAACCGATCATCTCTGAAGGATTAGGCGGAATAGGTCCGGATGATAACACATGAAGACCTTCTACACCGGTTTCTCGAAGCACTTCTTTCACTTGATATTGACTCGATAACACACTGGTCAGCCCCACGTGGTTAGGCACATTAAACATCAGGTGGACTGCCGGTTTACGCAGATCCGTATCCATAAGCAGAACCTTTTTCCCTTCCTGCGCATAGGTGACTGCCAGGTTGCCAATCGTCGTCGTTTTCCCCTCGCCTGATGAGGCCGAAGCAATCATGATGGTTTGAATCTGACTGTCTATAGATGAAAACTGAATATTAGTTCTTAACTTTCGATAGGCTTCCGAGGATGTAGATCTGGGATTAGCCATCGTGACTAGGCCCACTCGTTCATTGGTTAATCGTGACATATTGTCCATCACCTACCTGTTTGGATATGGAAGACTGTTTGGATAAACGGCTTTCGTCTTTTCTAACCTTGGAGATGACCGCAAGTGCAGGAAGATTCAGTTCTTTTTCCAATTCATCTTCCGTTTTTAAGGTGTCATCCAGATATTCCAGTAGGAATACAAAGCCCACTGCAAGCAGGAGACCGACAATAAAACTAATTAAAAGATTAATGATGGGATTGACGTTAACAGGATTGGAGGAATCCGTAGGTTTCGCTTCACTCAGGATCGTAACGTTGTCTACTTTCATAATTACGGGGATTTGGGATTTGAACACTTTCGCTACTGCATTTACGGTTTTCGCCGCTTTTTCGGATGATAGCCCCATAGCGGTCAGACTCATAACCTGGGACTCATTGGCAGTGGAAACACGAAGGTTTTGCCCTAATTGATTACCGGTCATGCCAAGATCGGGGTATGTAGTTGCCACTTTGTCAAGAATCGCAGAAGATTTAATAATCTCCATATAAGAGTTGATCACTTTAATATTCGTCTGAATGGTTCCAATATCCAGACTCGGAACACCTTGAGCATTATATGTCTGGTTGATGATTAATTTCGCGCTAGCTTCATAGATCGGTACTGTGAAGAAATAGTTTTTGACTCCTGCACCAATGCAAGCGACAGCTACGAAAGCAAAGATGATCCATATTCGTTTACGTAAAATGTGTATATACTCTTTCAGTTCCATTTCAGTACTCCTCCCATTCCAATCAACAAGGATAATGTGAACATATCTTTAGTACATCCATAGCTGCTTACCAGAACAAAAAGCTTCGCTTTTTCTTCGCTGGTGTTTCAGCCCTAACACGTTGGTTGTTCCATATTGATCGTGCATTCTCTTGCCATCGCTGAATATAATAACGACCTAAACGTCTTTCAAGCAGAGGATAAACTGTGTTCAGCTTGAATGTCCGTTTGCAAGTATCATGCGCATCTGATGAAATGAAATGAAACCCATTTTCTTTGCAAAAATGAAAACACCATTTCTGAACTTTTCGCCCGAAAAGCCCAGTGAAAGATTCGGCCGTAAGCTGGCATAGTCCACCTTGTCTCAAGTAATCGGTCAACAGCAACGGTTTTTTCAAAATAACAAGGTTGCGTTCCGGATGAGCAATAATAGGGGTAATTCCCGCGATTCGCAGTTCATGCAGTATTCCCGGGAACTGTGAGGGAATATGACCAAAGGGCAGCTCCAGCAACATGTAACGACTACCGGCAAGTGTGCAGCATTTCCCTGCATACAAGTCTTCAATCAATCTGTCGTGCACTCTGATCTCCTGTCCGGGACCAATCTGCAAACGAATATTTCGTCTAGCAAGTTCTGCACGAAGCATATGGACAGCTTGATTGACTACCTTTGGTTCATTGTTATATCGTCCGTTCAGGTGATGCGGAGTTGCAATAATGGAGGTAATTCCTGAGGCTGCCGCCTTCTCAGCCATCGCAACGGACTGCTCCATTTGAACAGGACCATCATCCAGACCGAATAAAATGTGGCAGTGCATTTCAACCATATCCAAACTTCCTCAATGTATGATCCTCCTTACGCCTATATTCGTTGTGCAAATGCTTTTGGTGTTAAAGAACTAATGCATAACGTTATAAAATATAGTAAAATGGCGTTAAGTGCATGATTGATTAGAAAAAGTTAAGACTCCAAACGAGTTTTATGCGGTAAAATCAATGTAACGATAAGGTTTTAACTGGTGTGATGGGTCTGATGCCTTCCCATAATCGAAACGGGAAACAGCCTCAAATTCAATCTCGGTAAGCATCCTGTTTAACTGTCCAGTTATATATAGTGTCTGGTCTTCCTGAATATGCAAATTCGAATGATACAATGTTAGTTCTCCAAAGGGTTGTTTCCATTGCAGCTTAGCCTGAAGTCTGACGCATACGCGGCTGTCTTCTACATCTAAACCCAATAGCATTTCTGACAATACCGGCAGGTTCAGGTCGCTCAGGAAAGTGATCGCTTGTGTGTCCATACCAAGTAACAAGACGGGACGTCTTTTGCGGTCTACCATTTTTCCATGAAACTCCTGAATGTACATATGGACATTTAGTTTCAGATCAGCCCATTCCTGAAGATTTTTTGAATTCATGCTTTCATTCCTTTAGGATGGATTAGCCTGCCGTTGCTTTTGATATGTATGATGTACAGGCCATGTGGAAATACTTAAAATAGTCAAATGATACATTTTGTAACTCTATACGTTCAATTTACGATACAAAACGTATCATGTCAAGCGGTATTTGGACATGGTTCTTTTGATTTACGACAATTTGAGATGTCCTTAGACAGACCTATTTACAAATGAATTATATGAGACATATGAGCGTAGTACATTAGCAGGAAAGCTTGCCCTGATTAAAAATTTACTTGGCTCAAAATTGTTATCAATATATATGATGGTGTTCAGGGGGAAATAGCATATGAGCTACGGAAATCGCATTGCTGAATTAAGAGAACAGCGGGGACTTACTCAAGAAGAACTTGCGAACTCCATTCATATTACCAGAGCGGCCCTCTCCCACTACGAGAAGAACCGGCGCAAACCGGATTTCGAGGTGTTAACACGGCTCGCTGATATCTTCGACGTGTCCATAGATTATTTGATTGGACGTACGAAGCAGAGTGATACGGTCATGGATGAAGATGTGCGTGAATTCGTTGATGCGCTTGAATTGTCAGACAAGGAAGTGTTGGAGCGTTTTGATTTGATGATCGATGGTAAACCATTAACCGAGGAAGAAGCACGCCGCTTTATTGCTTTTGTTAGAATGGAACGAAGTATGGATTAAATCAGGGCTTCATGCGCAAAGAAAACCCAGTTTCCGAGTAGATCCTGATCTCGGTACCTGGGTCTTTTTGTGTATCATGAATTCCCTCCATTCTTTGGGTGTGCACCAGATCAAGAACGTTTGATGTCGGAGGAAACGAAATGCTTCAAACGCGCGGGGTCGATTCCACACTGCAATAACACTTTCATGATGTCTATCGGGATTGCATCAACGGGTTTACCTGTCGGCTTAGAACCGCCACTGTTTGGATGTTTCATGTTCATTCCGCTAACCTCTCTTATCTTTTACTTTCTCTGCACTCCGAAAACTAAACTAATTATACTTTAGAACGTTCCTTGATGTTGTCGTCTCTTGGCGAGAACGTTTTTTTGAGCGGGTTCTAATTTTGTCGAAAACAAAAAGAGCTTTATGACGGCCCATTCTGGCCATCTTAAAGCTCCTTTTGTTTTACAGTTTTATGACGAAATAAACGAATGATTAACCTCCGGTGCGTACAAGCTCCCGCATATTCGCTTCAAAAGCTGCAAGCAATGCTTCCTCACCGGTCAAACCCGTTTCTTTTACCCGCTCAATCTGTTCCGTCATGCGTTTGAAATCCTTCGGAATCACACGCACGAATTGATTCAGTTCATCCTGCCATGTATCCAAGATACGCTGACCAGCAGCACTGCCAGTATACGTTACATGACGCTCAATCATGCCACGCAGATTATCAATCTCGGAAGCATCTTCGACGCGCTCCAAAAGAACCATTTCCAAGTTACAGCGCTGCAAGAAGGTCCCTTTGGGATCATACACATAGGCAATCCCTCCAGACATTCCTGCTGCGAAGTTACGACCTGTATCGCCCAGTACGACGACACGCCCACCTGTCATATATTCACAGCCATGATCGCCTACACCCTCAACGACAACTTTGGCTCCTGAGTTACGTACAGCAAAACGCTCTCCGGCAATACCACGAATGTAGGCTTCTCCGCTAGTCGCTCCATAGAAAGCGGTGTTCCCGATAATAATGTTATTCTCTGCCTCGAATGTTGCTTTTGGCGAAGGCATAACAATCAACTTGCCTCCAGAAAGCCCTTTACCCACATAATCGTTAGAATCGCCTTCCACTGTGAGAGTCATGCCTTTGGGTACAAAGGCACCAAAGCTTTGTCCGGCTGAGCCGACAAATTTGAATTGAACCGTATCTTCTGGTAAACCGGCGAGGCCATATTTGCGAGTGATCTCACTCCCCAAGATGGTGCCTACTGCACGGTTCACATTGGTAATTGGTAGAACTGCCTCAACCGGTTGAGCCGATTCGATAGCTGGCTGTGCCAGTGGCAGGAGCTGCTGCATATCAAGCGTCTCTTCCAATTGGTGATTCTGATGCTGTATGCGATAACGTGCAGAACCTTCCGGCATCTCAGGTACATGTAGCAATACAGAGAGATCTACACCTTTTTTCTTCCAGTGGTCTACTGCTTCCACAGCTTCCAGACAGTCTGTACGTCCTACCATCTCCTGAATTGTACGGAAACCAAGCTCTGCCATGATTTCACGCATGTCTTCCGCGACAAAACGCATGAAATTGACGACATGAGCCGGGTCACCCATGTAATTTTTGCGTAGTTCCGGATTCTGTGTTGCCACGCCTACTGGACAAGTATCCATTTGACAGACGCGCATCATGATGCAGCCCAGTGCAACGAGCGGTGCCGTAGAGAAACCATATTCTTCTGCTCCAAGCAATGCAGCAATTGCAAGGTCACGTCCGTTCAGCATTTTGCCGTCAGTCTCCAGAACAACACGATCACGGAGGTTATTCAGCATCAACGTTTGATGCGTCTCGGCCAGACCTAATTCCCAAGGCATACCCGCATGACGAATCGAACCTTGAGGAGATGCCCCTGTACCACCGTCGTAACCGCTGACGAGGATAATATCCGCACGCCCTTTGGCTACACCTGCCGCAATGGTGCCGACCCCAACTTCCGATACCAGCTTCACGTTAATCTCTGCACGCGGATTGGCATTTTTCAAGTCATAGATTAACTCGGCCAGATCCTCAATAGAGTATATGTCGTGATGCGGAGGTGGAGAGATTAGACCTACACCCGGGGTGGAGCCACGAACTTCGGCAACCCATGGATACACTTTACGTCCAGGCAATTGTCCACCCTCACCTGGTTTAGCGCCTTGTGCCATTTTGATCTGAATCTCGTCCGCATTCACCAGATAGTTGGAAGTTACACCAAAACGTCCGGAAGCAACCTGTTTGATTGCACTGCGGCGAGAATCCCCATTACTGTCTTTAATGAAACGAGCTGGATCTTCTCCACCCTCACCGGTATTGGATTTACCACCCACGCGGTTCATGGCAATAGCTAAATCTTCGTGAGCTTCTTTACTAATCGAACCGAAGGACATCGCACCGGTTTTGAAACGACGCATAATGTTTTCGACCGATTCTACTTCCTCCAGCGGAATGGATGGTCCAACCGGTTTCAGCTTCAACATGGAACGAATGGTGAGCAGTTGATCATTCTCACCCTGTACGAGCTTGGAGTACTTTTTGTACAGCTTGTAATCTCCCGTACGGACAGCATGTTGCAATGTGTGGATCGTTTGCGGATTGAACAAATGCTCTTCCCCATCATGACGCCATTGATATTCACCGCCGGAATCGAGTACTCGATCATTCCCGTCTTTATCCGTGAAAGCACGGTGGTGATGTGTCAACGCTTCTGCTGCGACTTCCTCCAGACCGATCCCTCCGATTCGGGAAGGTGTCCATGTGAAGTAGCGGTCAACGAAGTCTGATTTCAGACCAACGGCTTCAAAAATTTGAGCGCCACGATAAGACTGAATAGTAGATATGCCCATTTTGGACAAAATTTTAATAACGCCTTTGGTAGCGGCTTTAATATAATTTTTAACAGCTTTCTCATGAGAAATCCCGCGCAGCAAGCCCTGCTGAATCATATCATCCAGCGTTTCAAATGCCAGATAAGGGTTCACTGCACTTACACCGTACCCCAGAAGCAACGCGTAGTGGTGAATATCACGTGGCTCTCCCGACTCGAGCAAAATGCTGACCTTAGTTCTGGTCCCCTTACGGATCAGGTGGTGATGCAAACCCGCAACAGCCAGCAATGCCGGTATTGCTGCATTCTCTGCATCTACTCCGCGATCAGACAGAATCAAAATATTATGTCCTTTGTCAATGAC
Organism: Paenibacillus sp. JJ-100; assembly: GCF_948329825.1. Taxonomy (GTDB): domain Bacteria; phylum Bacillota; class Bacilli; order Paenibacillales; family Paenibacillaceae; genus Paenibacillus. The sequence goes on along the minus strand of NZ_CAOJCM010000004.1, from coordinate 238,420 downwards.
ACGGTCTGCTGCTTCAAAGAGCAAGTCCATAGCTTTGCGCAGTCCTTCCGCTCCTTCTGCAGCAGTGAAAAAGATGGGGATCGTCATGGAGCGGAAGCCTGGACGACGAACGTGGCGGAGCTTAGCAAAATCTTCGTTAGATAAAACGGGTGTATCCAAACGAATCTGGCGGCAGCTCTCCGGTTCAGGATTAAGCAGGTTGCGCTCTGGACCAATCGTTGTTGCTGTAGATGTTACAATCTCTTCCCGGATTGCATCAATTGGCGGATTAGTTACCTGTGCGAACATCTGTTTAAAGTAGTTATACAAACGCTGCGGACGATCCGACAGAACGGCCAGCGGTGCATCATAACCCATGGAACCTGTCGCTTCCATTCCTGTGGACGCCATCGGCTCCAGCACTTTGCGTAGTTCTTCAAATGTATAACCGTAAGCCAGCTGCAGCTGAGTTACATTTTCATGTTTAGGATCTGGGAGCTCCGGTGCTTCAGGCAGATCGTTCAGATCTATCAAGTGCTCTTCAAGCCACTCTCCGTAAGGTTTCTCAGCTGCGATTATCGCTTTGACTTCTTCATCCGAGATAATGCGCCCTTCTTGAGTATCTACGAGCAACATCCGTCCTGGACGCAGACGATCTTTATACAGAATGTCTTCGGGTGCGATATCCAGCACACCAACTTCCGAAGAAAGAATGATTCGGTCATCCTTCGTTACATAATAACGGGCCGGACGCAGACCGTTACGGTCCAGCGTAGCACCAATCTGCAAACCATCCGTAAAGGCCATAGCAGCCGGTCCATCCCACGGTTCCATCATGGTGCTGTGGTATTCATAGAATGCCTTCTTCGCAGGATCCATGCCTTCATCCGTGCTCCATGGTTCGGGAACCATCATCATCGCAACATGCGGCAAAGAGCGTCCGCTCAGATACAAAAATTCCAGCGTGTTATCAAACATCGCTGTATCTGAACCATCGGGATTAATAACCGGTTTTACCTTTGCAATGTCATCGCCGAAAAGTTCACTTTCGAACAAGGACTGGCGAGCATGCATCCAATTCACGTTACCACGCATCGTATTGATCTCACCGTTGTGAATCATGAAACGATACGGGTGAGCACGTTCCCAACTTGGGAACGTGTTCGTACTGAAACGAGAGTGCACAAGGGCAATGGCTGATTCAACCAACTCTTCCTGCAAATCCAGGTAAAACTGGCCTACCTGCTCCGTTGTCAGCATGCCTTTGTATACCACTTTACGACAAGACAAGCTTGGCAAGTAGAACGATTCTCCTTCCGCCTCGTCTGCCGAATAACGAATTGCCAGTTCAGCACGTCTCCGAATAACATACAACTTCCGCTCAAATGCAAGCTCATCCTTCACGTCGTCCGATCTTCCAATAAACACTTGGCGTACACAAGGTTTCGCTGCCAATGCAGAACGCCCTAACATCTCATCATAAGTAGGGACATCTCGGAAACCGAGCAAGCTCTGTCCTTCTTCTTCAACTATTTTTTTCAGGCTTGCTTCATGTGCAGCACGAACGGCAGGATCATGAGACAGAAACAGCATGCCTACCCCATAAAAACCTTGTTCGGGCAAAGCAAAACCGAGACGATCTGCTTCCTTTGCAAAATAACGATGTGGAATCTGAATCAAAATCCCTGCTCCGTCACCGGAATTCGGTTCACTTCCCTGCCCCCCACGGTGCTCCATATTACTGAGCATGGTCAACGCCTGGCTAACGATATCGTGTGAAGGCACTCCTTTGATATTTGCAACAAAACCCATTCCACATGCATCTTTTTCGAACTGTGGGTCATATAGACCCTGTTTTGGAGGCAATCCGATGTGTCTCATAGAACACAACCTTTCTATAATGAAATATTTCGGAAAGATCAAGAACATAACAACAGGCAACAATGAAACGAGAGGAGCAGGCAGTTCGCTTTAGATAAGCTAGCCTGCTTAGATGAAGAGATAACAGCTTGAGCTATCTGTTGTGAGACTGGTATTGCGGTTGCGGTTTAAAGACCGTGAGCGAAGAGTTGTCACCCATAATGCCGTAACAGCATATATACAACAACACACAGCGCAGGAAACGGCTACTCTTATAACGCGACATATCTTTGATATAGTTCTATTAGTTTAACACCGACCTAACATCAGCGCAATTTAAACTTTTTAGTATATTAAATAGTGTTTGTTTTACAGCACAGCGTTAATGTATTGATGTCAAAAAAGGCTTCTTTTTCGAATAATTATACACATTTTATGACAGAGTACAACTAATTTTTATTTGTAACAAAAGAAAACTTCCCTATATACCACCAGCATTTGAGCACTTTTTCACCATTTTCAATTCCGTGTTTCCGATCAAGCTTCTCCGTTTCATACCATTGTAAACAAAAAGGTCTGAAGCTCATAAATGAGCCTCAGACCATTTGCACTATTTGACTACTATATTGCACAATTCCGATACATGTAAATTCCATTTTTTTGAATAAAACATGTGGTAGTTCGATCACTTCATTATACGGTCAAGGGTTGACCTGATTCAGTCAGTTCGGCCTCCTTTTTCGGACGCCGCCCATTCCACAAGAAGTATCCCAGCGTAAGCAGAATAGATACACATGCGTAGATGACAAGTATTTCTGCCTGATGCCACATCGCATCGAAATTACCACTGGACACAACCGATCTAAGCCCCATAATGCTGTGAGTCATTGGCAGCCACTGACTGATCGCCTGGAGCCATGAAGGAATCAATTCTAATGGGAAGGTACCTGCGCTCGCTGCAAGTTGGAAGACCAGAAGCAAGATGATCACATAACGTCCAGGCAGATCAAACCAGGTTACCAGAGCTTGAACGATCAACATGAAGGTCAGACCCGTTATAATCGTAAATAGATAGAATAATCCTGTACTGTGTGTTTCCAGACCAAGCCCGTACAGCATGAAGCTCGCAACGATCACCGACTGGAGGATACTCACCGAACCAAACACCAGTGTACGACTGACGAACCGATTCCACCCCGATACGCCCGGCACCGACGTTTCACGCATTTTCAGAACTATAGTGGAGATCAGCGATCCAACAAACAGACCGATCGACAGGAAAAATGGTGTCATACCTGTACCATAATTACTTACGTTCTCTGCCTTGTCTTCCGAAGAACTGACCGGTTCTGCAAACATATTCACCACATCATCCGTTTTCTTCACTTCGGATGTTTTCTTGGCTGCATCTTTTAGTTTGGTTGCCAGTTCACCAGAACCATCTTTCAATTCTGTAAGGCCACTTGCGAGTTTGTCGGCTCCATCACCAAGCTGCTTCGAACCGTCAGCCAGAGACGAAACACCGCCACTAAGTTTACTAACACCAGTCTGCAATGCAGTCGTGCCAGCATCTAGTTGCTTCGCACCTGCCGCTAGTTGGCTACCTCCTGTAGCTGCCTCGCCTAATTTGCTGCTGAATTGCTTCAAACCATCGGAGAGCTTCTCTCCACCTTGGCTGAGTTGCTCAGCCCCTGTAACGAGTTGCTTCTGCCCATCTACCAGCTCCGTAGATCCAGCAAGAAGTTGTTGCTGACCTACATGCAGTTCGGTTGCCCCTGAAGCCAGTTGCTGATTTCCTTGATGGAGCTGTTCAGCTCCTTGAGCCAGCTTTTGCTCGCTCTCATGCAGCTGTGCACTGCCGTCAGCAACAGCCTGACTTGCCGCAATCAGCTTCTGCATATCTGCACTTGCTGCCAGTTCCGGGTTGCTAGCAGCTAGTTGTTTTAATCCTGCTGCTACGCCCTGCGCCCCATCAGCAACCTTGCCACTACCATCCACAGCGGATTGCAGACCTGTTGCCAACGTTCCACTGCCTTGAACTGCAGCTTGCAGCCCATCAGACAATTTGGCGCTACCTTGTTCAGATGATTGAAGACCCGCTTGCAGCTTGCTTGTGCCATCCAATGAAGATTGGAGGCCCGCAGCCAGCTTGTCACTTCCGTCTTTCAATTGGTCAGCACCGCTTTGGAGTTGCCCCGTAGCTGCATCATGAAGTTGCTGTAAACCAGAAACCAGACTCGTCGTTCCGTTCTCCAGTTTCGAAGCTCCGTTATGCAGGGAAGTAACGCCATCACTTAATGGGGATAATCCATCTTGAAGCTTGAGCGTACCGGATGCAAGTTTATCTAGGTTATCCTTCAGTTTCACTGCCCCGTCGTCAAGCTTACCCGCACCACTCTTCAGATCCCCTGCACCATCACCTGCTTCAACTAATCCATCGGAGACCTCGGAGAATTTATCGAGCAGTGTCTCCGCATAAGATTCTGTGACTTTAGCTGAAACTTTTGCTTTCAGATCCTTTATGGCTGTTTTCCCAATCTGTGCACCAACGAAGTTATAATTCCCATTGGGTTCATAGATCAACTCTGCCGGTGCTGGCTTATCATCCAGTAATGTTGTAGCTTGGGATGAAAAGTTCTCCGGAATCGTAATTTGCATGTAATACTTATCATTTTTCATGCCGTCCTTTGCTTGAGAAGCACTGACAAAATCCCATTTAAAATCTTCATTTTTCTTCAGTTCATCGATAAGGTCCTTACCTACATGGAGTGACTTACCCTCCAGTTCGGCTCCTTTATCCAGATTCACAACGGCTACTGGCAATTTATCCACCTGACCGTATGGGTCCCAATAAGCCGCCAAGTAAATCCCACTGTACAGGATCGGTATAAACAGTATGGCAATGACAGGGATCAACACCTTCGGGTTTCTCACGGCTGATCCTAGATCCTTGAAAAACACGTTTAATGATTTCATGTTATTTCTCCCCTTAATCTCTCTGCTGAATAGCAGGAATATCCAATATGAAAACACACTGAAAATATATGGAATGTTTTCCGAAATACTTGATGACCACTTCTCTCATATGGTCAATCAAGGGCAAAAAACAAACTTGTCACAGGACAAGTTTTAATGTCTACACTCCATTAAGTGGTTTGATGGCAGCGATCCCTTCCATTAAGAAAAGGCTGAAGTAATTCTTAATATCCTCTTTGCTAAGTGGCTCATGATGTTTGTTCCAGTCGGAAGTCAAAGCAATATACAATCGAATCATCATAAAAGCAACGACTTGCGGATCGCAACTTCGGATCTCTCCGCTATCTTTTGCCTTTTCCAATTCACGGGCCAGAAATTCTGTAATAACTTTCTCCACTTTTTCCAGACCTTCTTTGGCCTGCAGTGTTCCGAAATCCTTCAATTCCTGCGACAACTTCACGAGTAACTCGTGGTCACGACGAAATTCCAGCAACGCATCAAGCACCCGAAACAGATTATCAAAAAAAGCACTCTCCTGGTGGACTTCACGCTGCGCAATCACCTTCATCTCCTGAATGACCTCTACCAGGATTTGGTCAAATAACTGCTCTTTGTTCGTAAAAAAAGTATAGATCGTGCCTTTGCCTACATTGGCAATCTTGGCGACTTGATCCATTGTAGTTGCTTTATATCCAAACATGGCAAACGACTGGGCGGCTGCATGAATGACCTGCTGTCTCCTGTCAATGGGAGCCATCTTATTATCCCCTCCTTGCTTATTATAAAAATGTGATAATAGTTTATCGTCCTTATAAATTGACCAGAAATACAAATTGGTCATTTGGTCAAAAACTACAATAACATCTTAAAAACAAGATTGCAAGCCTAATAATAAAAATATGTATGAATTTTTTTTAACCGAAATGCAGTGGAAACTCTCTGCGCGGTCGTCTATAGTGTAAGGTAACTCATACAATGCGCTCATAGCTGAAGTTAAATGTCTCAAAACATAATATACGGTGTAAATTATACTTGGATGAAACATGATTCAGTGTTTTAATGTATATTCATGTAATAACAAACAAACCAAGCAAAATCGTTCCTATCACAAATACGATTGTTCTCATTTCAAATTTTAATTTTAACTCAAATTTATGAATAAAGGTGAACTCATGCGAAAACCAAGAGTGCTCTTATTATCAGAAGGATTCGGTACTGGTCACACACAGGCAGCTCACGCTCTGGCACATGGTATCAAAAAAGTAAGTCCCCATGTCCATAGCCGTGTTATTGAACTGGGGAAATTTTTGAATCCGACCGTAGCTCCGCTGATCTTTTCTGCATATCGAAAGACACTATCGGTTCAACCCAAACTTGTCAGCCTGTTGTACCGCACACAGTACAACAAATCATTAAATGGCTTAACCAAACTGGCGTTGCACCGTATTTTCTACACACAGACGGCGCAAGTCGTATCTCAGTTAAAGCCGGATATCGTCATCTGTACCCACCCATTTCCCAATGCGGTTATTTCCAGACTTAAACGTCAAGGGCTGAACATTCCGCTATATACGTTGATTACGGATTATGACGTACATGGAACATGGATCAACCCTGAAGTGAACAAATATCTGGTTTCCACGCCTCAGGTTAAGGCGATGCTTGAGATTCGAGGGGTTCCTACCTCACAAATCCAGATTACAGGCATTCCGGTTCATCCAGATTTCTGGGAAGCCGGTGATAAAGTCAAACTCAGAGAAGAGATGGGATTGGAAAATATGCCAACAGCTCTGCTTATGGGAGGTGGCTGGGGACTTTCTTTTGACGAAGAACATATGAAAGCTCTCGCATCCTGGGCAGATCGGGTACAATTAATCTTCTGTCTGGGAAGCAACCAGAAGATGATTGATAAGATGAAGGAAATCCCTTGCTTCCAGCATCCCAATATACGTATTCTGGGATACACGAAGGAAGTAAGCAAACTGATGGATGTTTCAGATGTCCTGATCACAAAGCCAGGCGGCATGACGTGTACAGAAGCGATGGCTAAAGGCCTCCCCATGCTGTTCATTCCCCCACTTCCAGGACAGGAAGAGGAGAACTGCGAGTATTTTGTACAAGCCGGATATGGGCAGATCATTCACTCCGCCGATGTCATTACCAATCGGTTTCGGGAATTATCTGAAAACGAGCCTGATCAGATGAATCATCCTAAGCAAACGAGGTTTACTTCTGGGCATTCCTTACCTTATGATCCAACTTGTTGTGCTCAAGCTGTACACGATTTACTTTTCCCGTCCAAACTAGATGTTACAACCACATCGCTGGATCGCTTCTCAGCTGGAATTGGAACCAGACCCTTGTCAGGTACCAGACTTCACTTATAATGCCTCTAAGGAGGCTTAGAGGTCGTCTGAAGCTATAATAAATAATACTTAATTAATCCTGAGGCTAATATAGCTGAGATTATACAAAAAGGTTCCCCATCACTGAAAGTGGGGAACCTTTTTTGATTCAATTCGATTTTATCGTATTTTCTTCCAGAAAAATGGGTATATTACAGATAGAGAGTTACTCAAAAACGACGAAATAAAACTGCTATTTAGAATTTCAGGGCTTCTATAACACTCGCATAGTTAACTACCCTGCCTGTTTGCAGAATTATAAGGCCTTTTACTTGTAAAAAGTATGATGACCAATCGTTTTTACTTCTTTCTTCGTACGCGCCACTGTCAGATCGTCAGCAAGCGTTAATGATAAGAAATAATACGTATCATCAGAGACTTCCTTCTGTCCGTTAAGCGCAGCATTAACTGCTTTAACACTATCCTCATTCGGAGTTACCCGCTTCAAGCGTCCATTAGCCACAGGGCTGAACTGGGATTTCTGATGAATGACCTTATAAATGGTATCGGGAAAATTGGCTGACCGCAGCCGGTTTAAGACAACGTTAGCAACTGCCACTTTGCCTTTGTACGGTTCACCTTCCGCCTCTGCCATGACGATTTTTTGCAGCAGAAGCAGTTCTTTATCGGACACACTGTAAGACCAGGTTGCCAGTTTGGCATCTTCCTGATTCAGAAGCTCGGTCCGCGTAAAGTAAAGTTTTTGGGGGGGAGTTGAAGTTGCCGCAGCTGCTTTGGCTTTTTCCAATTTGGCCTGTCGCAGAGCAGCTTCTTTTTTTGCTTTGGCAGCAGCTATAGCCTGAGCTTTTCGCTTCTCCTCAGCTTTCTTTTGTTCTATCTCTTCCTGAGCGGCTGACAGCCATTTATTCGCTGGCAAAGCCTCAGTCCACGTCACGGATTGTACATGCATCTCTGTAGACAGACTTGTCCCCTCTTCCGTCATTGGCCTCTGATCTTGCGGCAATGCTGGGTTATCGTGCGCCGAAGACGCAAGCTCCGTCATTTGTTTGCTATCACTCTCTTCATTCCACTTCCCCGCCGCCTGAACGACATTGATCCCCATTATACATACAAGCAGCACGGATAACATCGGTGCCACCCAACGATTCTTACTTATAATTTCCATTCGAAGATTCCTCCTGTCGAAACAATTCCCTAATCTAAGTAACCAAAAAAAAAGAATTTGAATAACGATGGCTAATATTACATAGGGATAAACACAATGTCAATGTGAGTTTATGGTATAAAAAAGTTTTTCAGGAAAACGGGAACGTATCCAGCACCTCATACATTGGCGTTTGTCCAAGCCTTGTCACATAAAGTACAACTCCCTCTACAGACCACGAATCCCCATGAAAATGATGATCTGAAATCACCTCTGAAACCCCATGATTATCCATACCAGGAAGATGACCGAGATATTTTCTAGCTACTGTAACATGTGGACGATAAGCTCTTAGTTCTGCTTCAAAACCTAAACTTGTCGTTGCCTTAACAATTTGTTTTTGTAAAAGATGTAACCGTTCTATATCTCCGCTAACACCTCTCCACAGGACTTTGGGTGTTTCTTCCAGGCCAAACGTTCCCCATTCGGCAAGCTTCAGATCAAATGCATTGAATTGAGTCGCGGTAGCATGCAGTGCTGATCGCAGATGACCAACGTCACTCATCAACGTATCCCCTAAAAATTGCAAAGTGATATGATAATCCCTGTAGTCTGTCCACTTGCGAAAATCAAGCTTATTTCGTATTAACTGTGTCTGCATATGAAGTGATTGCTGAACAGATCCAGGAAGACGCACAGCAATAAACAGACGTTCACGTCTGGATACATGTTCTTGAAGTCCTTGAGTATTCATTTGCATACACCTCTCTAAAGTTCGCTTTATTATTCCATATTCAGCTATATCATTTCAAGCTGGGTAAATATAGAGTGACACACTCTGTCGATTTTGCATATCAGACTTCATTCCTGCATTTTCCATTCCCCTGCACTTCACATACTGAATCTGATACACTTGAAATGACTAATTCATTGATCTCAGGAGGAATACACATTATGGGTAAAATCGTATGTTTTCCATCTTTGTCCGAAGTACAACAGCAACAAATACTGAAATCTGCACCAGGTTATACCTTAAAAGTAGGTAAAGCAAAGGATCTGGACCCGGCCGAAATAAAAGAAGCAGAAATTATTCTTGGCTGGTCTCCCCTTGTCGAGGAATATGCCCTTCATGAGGACAGCCCCCTGAAATGGATTCAGGTCTGGTCAGCAGGCGTTGACAATCTGCCGTTCGCCAAATTACAGCATAAAAATATTCAGGTCACCAGTGCAAATGGGGTTCATGCCATTCCTATAACCGAAATCATTCTAGGCATGATGTTATCCCACAGCCGCTGGCTAAGACAAGCCATGCTGTACCAGCAACAGGCTGAATGGAAGATCCCCGGCAAGGCCTTGCCAGAACTATACGGAAAAACGGCTGTTATCGTCGGTGTTGGTGAGATTGGAACTGAAACGGCTCGGGTACTGAAAGCTCTAGGCATGCGCACGATTGGCGTAAGGCGCTCCGGCAAAGACGTTCCTAACGTTGATCAAATGTACGATATGTCCGGACTATATGAAGCCCTGAGCCAAGGTGACTATGTAATAAATATTTTACCGTTAACCGATGATACTCGGCATATCTACAATCAGAATGCATTTGATCATTTCAAGGCAGATGCTTGTTTCGTAAACGTAGGTCGAGGACCTAGTGTAAGTACAGAGGCTTTAATGAATGCTCTTCTCAATAAAAAGATCGCATTCGCCGCACTAGATGTGTTCGAGGAAGAACCCCTTCCATCTGATCATCCGCTCTGGAGCATGGACAATGTGTTGATTACCCCTCATATCGCAGGCAGCACAGAACATTATACCGAGCGTGCCCTCCAAATTTTCATCAACAATCTGGAATCCTACGTTGCAGGTAAAACTCTGCCGCTCAACCTTGTCGATTATAGTCATAAATACTAACACAAACATTTGTTCCCACGCAAGATTTTTAAATGAAGTTTACCGTATTTCACTCCTGAAGAGAATACAGACCAAAAAGACTCCACAAGGGATATTATTCCTTTTTGGAGTCTTTTTTATGCACTCTGTCGTATAACTAATTACATACCCAAACATGGCGTACAAACGTACCCTTTTTTACAGTTATATACTGAACTATCTTCCAGCCTGCCTCCAGTATGTGCTCCTGCACCCATTCTGTGGAAACAACAACCGCTCGTCTGGATAATTTGCGCAGTTTCGCAAGCATCAGTCGCTGTTCTTGAGGCGGAAGGACGGAGCATAGATTGTAAGGCATGTCTAATAATGACGAATCATATTCACCTTCTAACTCTTTCATATCCCCCTGCGTAATTCGTTTTGCATCATATCCGAAATGAGCTAGATTCACTCGTGCTCCGCGTACAGCCTGGACATTCAAGTCATTACCTTTTGTATCAATCCCCATCGATAAAGCCTCAATGACAACGGTTCCCATGCCACAGCAGGGATCAAGCAAACGATGGTTCGCTCCCTCTGGGACAGCAATGTTAACCAGTGCTCTTGCCAAAGAGACACCGAATCCAGTCGAGTAGTTTTGCGGTTTCTGCTGATGAAGTTGCCATGATTTGTCGGATTCTGTCCACTGACCCAAGATCCATTTTTCTCCTATTTTGATTAGGCCAAAAGTCACTTCAGGTTGTTTCATTTGCGCTCTTCCATTAATGCACATACCTATTTCTTTTTCAATTTTCCGTGCCTCGTCGTAATCAGGCCGATGATCTCCAGCTTTCAAACAAACCACCTTAAATGTCTCATCCTGCTTCAAACGGATTTCTCGTGCAATCGGGAAGAGTTCCTTTATCTGCGCACCTTCACCGATCACATCCAGTCGACCATGAATAAAGGGGCTCCTGCCTGGAGGAATGCAACGTTCAGACCAAACATATGAGCTATTGGTATAATCCACCTCTTCCGCTGGCTTCAGCAGTGTGTATAGTTCAAGCTGGCATAATTCATATTCATTTTCATGACAGGCAAAGGTGTATACATATTTAGTTCGCAAATCGTTTACCTCGTTTCTTGCATCTACTTTGACCAAAAAAAGCTTTTAAATCTCAGGAATTCCATTTTCTAAAATTTAGTACCTGGTCTTAATTTTAATTTTGTCGGACAAATTGACCTTTGTTCAAACAATTGTTTTACCCTGTTCCTTCTATTATATATAGAAGGTTATAGAGAAGCCGCTACACTTTTAACTTTTCAATTGATGTAAGCAAATCGCCGGACAGTTCCTTCAGCGTTTGAATGTTATCGCTAATGGTTTCCATTGAACTCATCTGTTCCTCCGTTGAGGCGGAGACCTGCTCCGCACTTGCTGCTGATTGCTCCGACACTGCAGAAATCTGCTGACTCAAATCATTCATGCGACCACTGCTCTCGCCCATAACGACAAGCCCTTCCGACATGGCGCCGATCACCTCTACCATGCCTTCGACCGATGTATTAATAGTTCTGAACAACTGACCCGAAGTAAATACACGCTTTTGTCCGAGTTCCGTCTCCTGCACACCTAAACGTAATTCATTTACTACCCCTTGAGAATCCTGCTGAATGTTCTGAGTAATGGTTGTAATCTCTTCCACTGATGCTTGAACCTCTTCAGACAGTTTACGAACTTCCGATGCTACAACGGCAAAACCACGCCCACTCTCTCCAGCGCGTACAGCTTCAATTGACGCATTAAGTGCCAGCAGGTTCGTTTGACGAGCAATATCATGAATAACCTGAATCAGCTTGGAGATATCCTCATTTTTACGATTTAGTTGCTCCATCTTCCTCATAGAGGACAACACGGTGCTGGCGATCTGCTGCATCTGTTGCACAGTTTCTTCCATGGCTTTGCTGCCACGTTCCCCCTGTTCAATCACTTGGCCGGACAAGGCACGAAGTTGATTTCCTTGCTCAGCACGCTTCTGAATATGATTATTCAATTCTTCTACAGTACGAGCCGACTCTATAGCAGTTTGCGCCTGACTTTCGGCTGCTTTGGCTGATTCCTCCATCGTCATAGCAATTTGCTGGCTGCCGATCTTCACTTCTTCAGAAGCGATGGCTAATTCATTGCTCTGACGATTCACTGTTTCCGCTACACGCTTCACATTCCACACCATCGAAGTCAGATTACCTTTCATCTCATTGACTGCTTTGGCCAGTACACCAACCTCATCTTCATATTTAATATGTATATCTTGAATATTTAGTTGACCATCAGCGATCAATTTAACAGAACTGATCACACGAAGCAGCGGTTTTACGACCTGCACACGGATAATGGGCACAAAAACTGCGGTAATGATGATCATGGCAAGTAACCCAAAGATGACAGATAGTCTACCATCTTGAACAGAACGAATGGTTTTGGCGGCTGAAATATCCGATTGTAGCTGATTATAATTGACGAGATAATTCAGATCGACCTGCATCGCATCAAAGGACTCTGCGCCTTTAGCAATTACTTCTTTAGCCAGCTGAGTCTGTCCCTCGTCACTTAATCGAATCGCCTGTGTGTTAACTTTGAGGTAAGTCTCCCATTTACTTTTAAAAGATGTCCAGTGTTCTGCCTCTACCGCAGACTTGCTCTGTTTATCATAAATAGTGATTACCTGTGCGGTTTCACGAATATATTTTGTACGTTCTTCGTTGATCACTGACTTGTCGGATGATTCTGCATCAAAGTAACGATAACTCAAAGATAAAATATGCTCTGTTGTATAATTCAAACGGTTAATCTCCTGAATAGAAGACATCCATTTACCTGTAATATCATTTGTGTTCGTCTCAATTGAATTCATTCGGCCAATGATGATGACGCTCAGAATGATTAAACAGAGGATAAACAAATAAAACGCGATGCTAATGCGCAGACTGAGACTTTTGATTTTAAATCTGCTGAACATAGCTTTCCTCCCTCATCATAACTTTCTTCAGTTTTAGAATTGAGTGCTATTTCCATTATTAAATCCAGCGATTTGCCTCTTGCAAAATGCACTATCCATATTCTAGCGAGCGGCAGACAACCTCAGATTGTTTCCGCTTTCTTTTGTCTGTAAATGCTTAATTAGATCGTCTATGCTAGACTCAAGCAAACTCAAAAAAATGAGCTGCAATATCCGGAATCATTCAGATCTGCAACTCATAGGTTTCCAGGCATCATCTACGCAAGATTAGCAAGGTTTCGTTCAATTTACCCATCATTCAATTCAGTATCCATTTCGTTCATTTCTTGAGAAGTCGTTAACAAATGTTAGATAAACCCGTCCCCCCGGTTCTCCACCAGTAAACGGTAGGATTCAAGCCTGCGTTCATAATCAGGACCATCTGTTACGACAAGGATCTGATTCGTATTCAGTCTCTGTCCTAACTGCCGAATATACTGCCACACTTGTTCAGGGGTTCCAGCGACATGACGCATAACTTTGTGATCCCCTGCCGGATTTAATTCAGGTTCACTCACCTTCTCACAGCTCCAGCTTAGAGCATCGCTCTCTGAAGCAGCACACATTGCGCTCACCGCTACCATGACTTGGGGCTGTTTCATATGAACACTTGGAACAAATGCTTCCCGATATCGGTTAACCGCTTCTACTCCATCTGAATCGCTCATGAATTGACCAAACACATATCCCATACCAAACTGAGCAGCATATACTGCACTTTTGACATTGGTACCCAGCATCCACAGAGATAGTGGGATCTCCGGAATAGGCCGTGCAGTAACCGGAACATCCTCATATACATATCGGTCTTCCAGCAGCTCGGTTAACGCAGCAAGCTTGGCGGGAAGATTCGAAACGTGTTGCAAATAGTTGCCACTAAGTGCCATCGTTGCATGAGGACCTCCACCAGGAGCCCGTCCCAGCCCTAGCTCCATACGTCCTGGATAGAGTGATGCCAACAGGCGGAACGACTCCGCAACCTTGAGCGGGCTGTAATGCGGAAGCAATACCGCTCCCGAACCAAGCTGTATGGTATCCGTCTTCGCCCCAATATGAGCCAGCAGTACCTCCGGAGCCGCAGAAGCAAGATCAGCCATATCATGATGTTCGGATGTCCAATACCGTGTGTAACCCCACGCCTCCGCTTGTTGAGCCAGCAGGACTGCTTGCCGAAGGGCATGCTCAGCGTTTGCACCATTCAGTCTGGGAACAAGGTCCAGCACACCCAGACTGAATCGCTCTACGTTCTCATTTAAGTTCTTGTTGAAGCTCGTAGTCAAATCCTCTAACTCCTTTGATAGGGATGCATGTGCTTCTATTAATCCAGGTCGTAGATGGAACCAACCTTCAAGCCGTAGAGTTCATTATATATTTTCTCCGCGAATGCGTCCGTCATCCCTGCGATATAATCGATTACCATGTGCTCCCACGTCCAGATCGGCTGAGCTTTGGCCTGATCCTTCTCGAACCGTTGCAGCCAATCCGAAGGAATGATGGATTTCGACGTTTCCGGATCAAGAAATGCATCCCAGAGTCGCTGAATCATCCATTCACTGCGTTTCTGCAAACGCTGCACGCGTAGATCCCGGATCATGGTTACCCAGGCGAAGCTCTTGAGCACACTTACGGTGCGCAGCATATCGAGATCTTCCACACCTTCGCGGACGAAAGTTACCTTTTTCCAATCCCCATCATCAATTACACCCAGACTGCCCACGAAAAGGCTGACCCAGTAAGCTTTGACCTCACGACGGGTACGCGAGTAATCGTGTTCACAGTAAGGCATTTTTTCATTCCAGATGCGCAGAAACGATGCAAGGACTTCTTCCACTTTTTCTGAGATCGATTCTCTTGTCCATCCTTTCCAGAACAGATCATCGAGTGTCGTAATTTTGTCTACGATGAGCCGGTTGATATGCTGGTCTTGCAGAAAATGCTCATGCACCTCGATTTTACCAGCTTTGATCCCATCCTCCAGATCATGCGCGGAATAAGCAATGTCGTCACAGAGATCCATCAGCTGAGCTTCAAGCGTTTTCTTGCCTGCCGGAATGTTCCAACGCTCCCGTATGTCACGGATGTACTGCCATTCATGGTGGTACATGCCTTTCTTGCTCTCAATTCCTGGGTATGGATACTTGTTAATTCCGAGCAGTACGGCATCCGACAGATTCAGCCCGTCAATATCTTCCCGTTTTTCCAAAAACATAATCAGGCGGAAGTTATGAGCGTTCCCTTCAAAATGTTCATATTTCCGCTTCAGCTCCGCTCGCACGTCGGATTCAGCCTTAGGTGCTTTCGCTGCACGACTTTTCTTCATGATTTTCTTCGTCTCACTGTTGATCAAATCATCCAAAATGCCATCTAACACTTCTTCCCCTTTATGTCCAAAAGGCGGATGACCGAAATCATGTGCGATTGCCGCACATTCGACTACTTCCGAATCAATGATCAGGCCGGGGCTCTCTGCTTGACTCCAGTCTACTTCCGGGTGCCTCCGCAGCAAGCTTCTTGCCGCTTCTCGTGCAATCTGTGCCACCTCAAGGGAATGGGTCAAGCGTGTCCGGTAATAATCTCCCGTACCTGCTCCAAACACTTGTGATTTACCTTGCAAACGCCGGAAGGTTGGCGAATGAATTAATCTTGAATAGTCTCGTTCGTATGCTGCGCGAGAGCCATCCAGCTTAGTAAGTTCAGGATATTGTCTATGTTCTCTCAAATCATTCCATTGCATGTGAATCACTCCTAGCCGGCTGTCTCTATTTTGAGTGATTATACACAACATCTACAGTTTCCAAAAGTAAAATCTGCCTGTCATGTCAACTCTTCTTACATCTTTTAGTGATGTACAGCCCTCTCTCTGTATATTATACCCTGCGAGACTATGATCTGTGCATAGAATTACAAGTTCTACACCGCTTGGCCTATTTAACACCTCTACCTAAAAGAAAACCCCGCAGGCACAATCATGTCCTGTCGGGGCTAACTTCAAAATAAGCTATATTTCAGGTGAATCCATACAGGTCTTGATACCCCGGTCTTATACCATCACTTTGCAGATATCATTAGTAAACTCAACAGGGTCCTGAATTGGCAATCCCTCAATCAGCAGGGCTTGGTGATATAGCAAGCTCGTGTACAGACTCAGTTTTTCCTTATCTTGTGCAAAAGCATCTTTCAACGATTTAAACACATCATGATTCACGTTGATCTCCAGCACTTTGTCTGCCTGTACGTCGCCACTGTTCGGCATGGCTTTGAGCACCTTCTCCATCTCAATCGTCAGTTCACCCTCCGTGGACAAGCACACCGGATGGCTGCGAAGACGTTTGGACGCTTTTACCGCTTTAACTTTGCCCTCGAGCTGTGCCTGCATCGCTTCGAACAATTCCTTGTTGTCATTGTCCTGTGCTTGATTCTCTTCTTTCTCTGCACTATCTTCGATGCCCAAGTCACCGCTGGAGATTGATTTAAATTCTTTTTCTTTATAGTTCATGATCATTTTGATCGCGAATTCGTCGATATCGTCCGTGAAGTAGAGCACTTCATACCCTTTCTCTAATACGCCCTCGATCTGTGGCAGCTTCTCAATTCGGCTGACCGACTCACCCGCAGCATAATAGATGTACTTCTGATCTTCCGGCATTCTGGAGACGTACTCGTCCAGGCTTACCAGCTTGTTCTCTTTGGAGGACGTGAATAGCAGCAGATCCTGCAGTGTATCCTTGTTTGCGCCATAATCACTATATACGCCATACTTCAGTTGACGACCAAAGGCTTTGTAGAACTTCTCATAGTTCTCACGCTCGTCTTTGAGCAAGCTTAGTAGCTGGCTTTTGATCTTGTTTTTGATATTCTTCGCAATCAAGCTGAGCTGACGGTCATGCTGAAGCAGTTCACGGGAGATGTTCAGAGACAGATCCTCGGAATCCACCATCCCTTTCACAAAACCAAAGTAATCTGGCAGCAGGTCGCCGCACTTATCCATAATCAATACACCGTTGGAGTATAGTTCCAGACCTTTTTCATACTCTTTGGTGTAGTAGTCAAACGGCGTGTTCTCCGGGATAAACAGAATCGCATTGTACACCACCGCGCCATCCGCGCTAATATGCAGATGTTTGAGCGGTTTGTCAAAACCGTACCGTTTCTCCATATAGAAGTTGGTGTAGTCTTCTTCGGTTAACTCGCTTTTATTTTTGCGCCAGATCGGCACCATGCTGTTGATCGTTTGTTCTTCCTTGTACTCCTCAAACTCGTTCTCTGTGCCTTCCTTCGGACGTTGACTTGTCACATCCATCTTGATTGGATAACGAATGAAGTCGGAGTATTTCTTGATGATGGATCTCAGGCGGTACTCTTCCAAAAACTCATCATAGGAGTCTTCTTCAGTGTTTTGTTTGATTGTTAAAACGATCTCTGTACCTACAGTGTCTTTCTCAGCAGGGGTAATCGTGTAACCATCCGCACCTTCGGATTCCCATCTCCAAGCCTCATTACTGCCGAGCGTTTTACTCGTTACGGTCAGCTTGTCCGCCACCATAAACGCGGAGTAGAAACCTACTCCAAATTGGCCGATAATGTTATGGCCGTCTTTGGCTTCGTTCTCTTTTTTGAATGCCAAGGAACCACTCTTCGCGATCACACCCAGGTTGTTCTCCAGCTCTTCCTGGCTCATACCAATTCCAGTATCGGTAATCGTAAGCGTACGGTTTTCCTTGTCGATTGTAAGCTTGATGAAGTAATCCTCTTTGTTGAAAACGAGTGTGTCGTCTGTCAGTGCTTTGTAATAAATTTTGTCGATCGCGTCGCTGGAGTTGGAGATCAGCTCTCTGAGGAAAATTTCCTTCTGAGTGTAAATGGAGTTGATCATCATATCCAGCAAACGTTTGGATTCTGCCTGAAATTCTTTTTTAACCGCCATGAATGAAGTGCTCCTTTCAAATTTGGATATCGAATGATTGGTTGAGAAGTAAAACCACTGAGATGTAGTGGTGTGTATTCGCTTTATTGTTAGCACTCGAATAACCAGAGTGCTAAACCCTTCTTTTTATATAACATATGGGAAAATTGGGTGTCAATACGACAAAGGTTATTTTAACAAAATGATTGATTCCACGTTGTCACAAGAAGAGAATCCTCCACACTAATTGACCCCTCCTCACAGTTTATCGCACTTCCTCTGCCAATACAAAAAACCGTCTCGAATGGATATTCGGGACGGCGTATTCAGATGAGATGTATGATGCCAGAACAGCACATTCGCCCTCAGATTTGCGGATACATATGTCCCTTGATGATCGGTAGATAGGGAATGAATATACTCTCTCATTGATTACTCAATACTCTTTACTCTATACTCTATGATCCTTACTCTCTAACTCTCTTTACGTTCATTACTTCTTCGCCATTTTGGGATCAAGTGTGTCACGCAGACCATCGCCCATCAGGTTAAAGCCGAGTACAGTCAGCATGATAGAGAGACCCGGAAAAATTAATGTCCAAGGGGCCTTTTGGATATACTGACGGGAATCCGACAACATTTTCCCCCACTCGGGATCCGGAGGTTGAGCCCCCATGCCCAGGAACCCCAGTGCAGCCGCCTCTATGATGGCCGTACCAATCCCCAGTGTGCCTTGCACAATGAGGGGAGTAAGACTGTTCGGTAAAATATGTCGAAACAAGATGCGTCCGTTCCCTGCTCCCAGCGTTCGCGCCGATGTAATAAACTCCTCTTGGCGCAAACTAAGCACGCGCGACCTCACCAACCGACCATAGGTTGGTATATTCACGATAGCAATGGCGAGCAACGCATTCTGCAGCGACGGACCCAGAATCGCAACAATGGCAATGGCTAGCAATATGCCCGGAAACGCCAGCAAAATATCAAACAGACGCGAGATCAGCATATCCGCCCATTTCCCGTAAAACCCTGCAACCAGTCCCAGCAGCGCTCCTGCAATGATCGAACCGATTACGGAGAAAAAACCGACCCACAACGATATTCGTGCTCCATGTATTACACGGGAAAACACATCTCGTCCCAAGTCATCCGTTCCAAACCAATGCTCTGCTGAGGGTGCTTGAAGCCGGTCCTGCAGCACCTGTTCCTTGTAATCGTACGGCGCAATATATGGTGCAAGAAAGGCCAGTAGGATGAAAAATATTATAATGATCAAACCCGCCAAGGCAAGCCGATTCCGCCGAAACGTCCTCCATGCCTCACGCCAGGGACCTGATCTGCTCGTGTGAACTGTATCAACAGTTTGTCCGGTATTGGTTGAGAGTTTGGCCATACAGGTTCTCCTTTGCTGAACTTAAATAGATTACTACAAGGTCAACAGCTGACTGCATCGATATTATTGCCCCTCTCTACTTGTAGCTGATCCTCGGATCAAATACGGCATATAGCAGGTCGACAATCAGATTGATCAATACGAAAAAGAAAGCCACAATCAGGATTCCACTCTGAATCACAGGATAGTCCCGTGAACTGATTGCTTCATATATATAGCGCCCCACACCCGGCCACGCAAAGATTGTTTCTGTCAGCACCGCACCTCCCAGCAGCGACCCGGTCTGAATACCGATAACGGTTAGTACAGGAATGAATGCATTTTTGAGTGCATGTCCATATACGACAAAAAATGGCCCCAGCCCTTTCGCCTTGGCGGTACGAATATAATCCGAGCTCATCACTTCCAGCATACTGGAACGGGTCATTCTTGCAATTACAGCCATCGGAATGGTACCGAGCGCTATACTTGGCAGAATTAGATGTTTGGTCACCGTCCACAACTGATCCCAGCGTCCAGCAAGCATCGTGTCCAGCACATACAAACCTGTAATCGCTTCCACCGGATCACGTGCGTTCATTCGTCCGATCGATGGCAGCCATTGCAGTTTGTTGGCAAACAGCCATTGTTCCATTAGACCAAGCCAGAAGATCGGCATGGATACTCCGACAAGAGCAATCACCATACAGCAGTAATCAAACCAGGAGTTGTGCTTCCATGCACTAACAATCCCTGCATTGACACCAATGATGACAGCAAACAACATACTCGCCATCGTGAGTTCGAGCGTTGCTGTCAAATAAGGCACAATTTCCTGGGCAATAGGCACTTTGGTGCGAATGGATGTGCCCAGATCTCCTTTCAGCAAGTCACCCAGATAGGCGAAATATTGCTGGAACCAGGGTTTATCTAGCCCAAGCTGGTCTCGAAGAGCTTGCTTGGATTGTTCGGTTGCTTTTTGCCCCAGAATCGTCTCGGCCGGATCACCAGGTATCGCGTGAATGATGGAAAAAACGATCAATGTCATGCCCAGCAAAACGGGCAGCAATACCAGCACACGTTTGACAATATAGCTGTTCACTTCCAGATCACCTGCCCTAAACGTATCATGCGTATTCGATTCAGTCCTCCAGATTAGAGAAAAAGCACCAGCGAACACATCTGCTTAGGTTAGCGTGGCTACAGATAGATAATCCTCCAAGCATGACATGTCCGCCAGTGCGTTCAGTCGTTATAACACAAGAGGTGTCCTCCCACTTCAATTCCCAATCGCTACTTACATTTCAAGTTATTCGAAATATGCACCTGCATAGGATTCAGTTCCAAGCGGCGATGTGACAAAACCTTTCAAGTTAGCTTTTCCAGCCAGAATTGGTGTTGTATGCACAAGCGGAATCCACGGGGCATCTTCCTTGATAATGACTTGCGCCTGTTGGTACAGTTCAGCACGTTTGTCCTGATCCGTCTCTGTCTGTGCTTTCGTAAGCAAGGTGTGCAGCTCTTCGTTCACATAATAACTGCGGTTGTTGCCCGGGATGGCGTCTTTGTCCAGCAGTGTGTACAGGAAGTTATCCGGATCACCGTTGTCTCCGGTCCAACCGAGCATGTAGATATCGTCCTTCTCCCCGGCTTTGGAATCTTCCAGATACGTCGCCCACTCCGGAGATTCAATCGTTGTTTTCACACCGATTTTCTCGAAATCGGCCTGGATTGCCTCTGCCACCTTCTTGCCATCTGGCATATACGGCCGGGATACAGGCATCGCATAAAATGTTACGGGGTCTGGCAGACCATCTGGGAAGCCGGCCTCAGCCAGCAGAGCTTTTGCTTTTTCCAAGTCATAGGCGTAGTCTTCAATCTCATCATTATATCCCCACAGCGTAGGCGGCATCGGGTTCACCGCAGGCTTCGCCTGTCCGGCAAAGAAAGCATCGATGATGGCTTGTTTGTTCACCGCATGGTTAAGGGCTTGTCTGACTTTGACGTTATCGAACGGTTTTTTCTTAAAATTAAAGCCAAGATAAGCCACATTGAACGGTGGACGTTCAATCTTCTGAAGTTCGCTATTACTCTCCAGAATGCTCAGATCATCCGGGTTCAAATCTTCCATGATATCGATCTCGCCGTTTTGCAAGGCATTGAAACGAGCGGTGTTATCCGGAATGGAGCGAACGATCACTTTGTTCAGCTTCGGGAACCCTTCCTTCCAGTATTCGGCATTCTTCTCCAGCGTGATCGAGTCGTTCCGCTTCCACTCTTTGAACACAAATGGGCCGGTACCTACAGGCTCGCTCTTGAAGTTCTCTTTTTTCTCCTGAATCGCTGTTGGACTACCTATACCAAACGGGGTCATGGCAATATTTTGCAGGAAAGGAGCTTGTGGTTGATTTAAGGTAAACTCCACCGTCGATTCATCGAGCGCCTTCACTTCCTTGATCACACGAGCTCCCTCTGGTCCAAACATAGAATCATAATAGTCGAAGGAATCGCCTTCGAATTTATATTCACTTGCCGGATCACTCCAGCGATTAAAATTGAATACTACGGCATCCGCGTTAAAGTCTGTGCCATCATGGAACTTCACCCCGGATTTAAGCTTAAACACATACTTGAGCCCGTCTGCGGAAATCTCCCAACTCTCGGCCAGTCCAGGTACAACTTCGGTTCCACCTTCCTTGTAATCGAGGAGCGAATCAAACACCTGATGCCCAATCTTAAGGGATTCCCCATCCGTTACAATCGAAGGATCAAGCGCTACCGAATCTCCTCCACGACCCATGATCAGCGTATCCTGAGCAGCTGTTTCTGTAGGAGGTTCATTGCCTTCCGCAGGTGCTGGCGTACCATCGCCGCCCTCATTGCTACTGGAGCAGCCCGATAAAACAAGTACAGTACTCAGTGCCAAAGTCAGAAAACCGGACATCCACTTTTTTCTCATTCGCATACGTTACAACACCCTTCCCTGTCTCATAATGTGTGTGATGCTTGTGCCCAAAAAAACGGAAACTCTGGCAGTCTGTGCAATGATGTTGTGGAGGTTTCGATACTTGCTGCCGTGTTCATCAGGTAATACCTCAGCAGATCTTAATTACGTAATATTTGTATCATCTATTTCAGGCTGTAAATGCCTCTGATACCAAATGCAGATATTGAACCAAGGTCAATAAGTGTTAGCAAGTTTCACTAGAGAAGGTTGAAAGATCTGTTCATTTACGGAAGCCTACCAAGGTTTACGTTGGATTGACTACATGGAGTGATTGGAATTGAGTGACTACGATGGAGTGACTGCAGGATTGAAAAGATATGAAGATCTTGGAAGTGTAAAGCTATCCGATTCTTAATGCGTATCTAGTAGCATAGATCGTGAGCATTAGCCGTAGCTGTTTGTTACGAGAGTTTGTAGTCTGAGTTTGTAACGTGAGTTTATTTCATAAGGTTATCAAACGGTTAGAGTGACGAGTAGTAAGTAAGAAAAGAAAGGGATTGGAATGGATCAACGACAGTACATAACTTTACATGTTAAGGTTTTGTCATGATGAGGAGGTTTCTGTATTAAATCGTGGTGAAAAATATTTTCGTGTAACTTACTTTACATCACATTTACCGAATAGACAAGAGATTTACAAAGAACCGCCTTTAAATTCACGACTCGCGTCAGCGTTATTGACATTATGTACAAAAAAGGAACACAGCTCGACAATAACCGCCCGTGTCCCTTCATTCTTATCTCCACATCAGATCTATTCTTTCTCGAATTTTATTGATCCAATTTACTTTTTGAACATCCCTCTGCGGTACATCACGGTAATAAAACGATAAAAATCGTAACTCGCTCCGTTATCCAAGCTGAACAGCGGGTTTTTCATATCATAGGCTAGCGCGGCATCTACAGCAGCTTTTGCCCAGACCGGAACTTCCATCTGTTGACGTGCCTGCAATTGATTAACTTGCGCTTTAAGCGCATCAAACGCAGCTTTTTCTTCGGCTGTCATCGGTCCCCCCCCTTTCGGTGGTAGAGTTGGCTGGCTCGGATTCGATGGTACCGAAGGTGCGGACGGGTTGCTCGGATTCGATGGCTCTATCGGTTTCGTTGGAGTTAATGGGCTTGGAGCACCTGCTGCATATTTGGCTCGAAGCTGTGCCGCAGTCCCACTGAATTCATTCATATCCACATTGCCGCTGATCCCGTTCACCTTACCTGAGTCCGTATATTGCCAAAATGTCCAGCGCTTCCACGCTGACTGATCTTCCGGCACACGTGTATTACTGTATCGCGCGATCCACAGATCGTAGGAACCCAAGGAGGCATCGAAATTTCTGGCAAACGCGTTGCCTGTATATATGATCGGTTTTACACCTGTCAGGCGCTGTAATTCTGCTAAAAAAGCTTTGGCGACTGTGTTCATCTGTGCTTTGCTCAGATTGCCCGGGTTGTTCTCGTAATCTAGGACCGGTGGCAATTGCAGTGCTTTGGCTCCCCCGATCGAGTTCAACGTATTCGCATAATGCGCGGCTTCTGCCTTCGCAATCTCAACCGTTGTTCCGCGAAAGAAATGATAGGTTCCCACCATCATACCTGCTGCGAGTGCACCCGTTACATTTTTCTTAAAATTCGGATCAATATATGTCCGCCCTTCGGTAGCTTTGATAAACACAAATGTTATGTCACTTGCCTTCACCTTAGGCCAGTCAATATTCCCCTGGTACCGGGAGACGTCAATGCCCTTCGTGTTACCCGGAGTTCTATTTTGCAAGATTTTCACATCCTTTATGCGGCAAAATGCCGTTAGTATTTAGTTAATGCGGACGGGTTACGTATTGCTTGTGTGCGTGTCCTTTTAGATAGCAAAAGAAAATGAATACACACTACTTCTGTTATCCAAAATCATCCCCGCTTTTTAGCAAACAAAAACGTAGAAAATCTATTACTTCTTAGCGTTATCTTTAGTTGCAAATGCTTCTATTTCATCCGAATTCAAACGGGTAATAGACTCTGAGGAAGGCGGAGGCAGGTTACCGGGAGATTCCCCGGTCCCTCCCTTCCCTTTTAGTACCTCGATCGCCTGCCGAATGACCGGCGGGATCGGGGCACCCAGCTTGCCCCCATTTTCAATAATAGACAACAGCTCATTCGCGATATAAAAAAAGGCGACCGCATCCCTGAACAAATGTCCGTCTCCCAGAACACCGTCCACCAGATGAGCCACCGATACCATTGCAAATATAAATACCTTTCGTGCGATCCCGAACATCCCGACGTTACTTTCAAGCTTGCCCGTCATTCCCGCCGCTGCGATGCCTGTTAGATAGTCGAGGATGACGAACACCAGCAACATGCCGAGTACCCCAGACCAGCCTCCGAAGAAGTAGTTTGTCGAACTGCTCATCAGCGCTATTCCCCATTTCCATAGGGCGTCCCATCGTTCCATGGTTTCACCTCCTTAGTATTTTTCTTTTTATAAAGAATTGGTTCTCCTTAGTCGTCTATGTCTGCCGATTCCAGTAGTGCAGCCACCTGACTTCGACTAGTTTCAGGAACTTGATGCAATTCAATTAACTTTTTGTTTATCATCATTACATATACAGCTAGCAAGGGATTACCTCCTCTCCTACATCCATAAACCTTACTGTTGAATAGACTAGTAGGACAATTTTTATGATTCGGCCGTCATACTTAGCAACATCGTGTGCAATTCCATAAGCGCTATTTGGTTAGCATTGCTTTCTTTCGCCAAGCGCTTGTTCTCAGCTTCAGAATCAGCCAATCGTAGTTTTAACATATCGATCTCTGTTAACTCTGCAGGTTGCGACTTAGTCAGCTCATCAATCTCTACCTGGCCTAATCCCTCAATCCATAGTTCAGGCAAAGTTTGATCAGAAGTATCCCTATCCTGATATGCATTCCAAGCAGCTATATTAAATTTGGGCCAGAATAGACCAGTTGGAACCGGTACACCAACTAAATATCCGGAGATTTCTCGCTCCGCTTCTTCCTCTTCACGTTTAACTTCTGGCTGCTCAAGCTGATCCGGACTAGGCAACATGGGCTCAGAATCGGTATAAAAAGGGACGACTCCACTAAACGAATCGTCCACTAATGCGTCCTCTATATAGAGTCCATCTATATTTACTTTAGGTACGGCTTTCATAGTAGTCCTCCTTTACAAATTGATATTAAATGATATTCCTTCAAGGTTCAGCCATTTTTCAGAAGCACTTGTTCCTAAGTACACGTTTCCGTCTTCTGTTATTTCGATTGTCGTCCCCACTGCAGTGATTCTGGTTTCGGAGGAAAGTACGTTAAAGATTCGTCTTGTTTTTGGTCGGAATCCTTGCGGCAAGACAAATATTCTCTTACCCGGATCCCTAAGCCCTCCTTGGATCAATCCTCTAATGTGTACATTTTCGCTTGAATCCTTAACATATTGCACAGTTGGATAACCGGGATATTGAGCCCATCCATTTACCAACGTAGGCGTAATCCATGCAGGAGTGTCCTTCTCCGCTTTCTTGTTTTCAAGAACTGATATCCGCGTTGTGTTTTCTTTCAACATTTTGACAGTATCCAGAAGCATTGCCTTTTCGTTCTCAGCATATGTTCCAATAATATCTGATACGGGATACTGATCCGACATCAGGTATGTGACACTGTAAGCTGCTGATGGATCATAGGATACTCCGAGTATTAATTCTTGCGCGGCAGAAAATTTATACCACATAGGATCCAATTTCCCATTCTTATAGACGTTAAGAACCAATTTGGATTTATTCTTAAACTCTTCCGCACCTGGTCCAGCATATTTGTTACCTATATTCCATCGTCCGTAAGAGTCTCTAGTCGCCGCAGGCGCTGATTCTTGCAACACAATTCCGGTTCCTACCTCAACTTGGTTTCTACCCTGATTAAATGTTAATTGCCCCTGTGAGGTGATTGGCTCTACGACTGGCGTAGCAAGCTGGTATAGGAGCTGGTATGGAGTCCAATTTGGCACCTTAGTAGTTGGTAAGCTATATGACGTCTCTCCTTCCGCATCTTGGTATCTCAAAATGTTTTTCCATGCCTTACTCCCTGTGCCATTATAAGGACTCCAATCACCACTGTTCGCCATACGCCATCCCAAGAAATAAGCCTTAATCTCGTCGGCTGTAGGTATGTATGATTCACCCCAGCCACTGTCTACGTTTGATATATTAATCGCTATCAAAGATCCATCTGGTGATCCATAGAGTGCATCTGCTACCTCAATATTCCCCCTACTTAGACGTGTCCCATTGAACTTAGTGCCTACGGGATTCCAATTAACAGCATTGTAAGCAGGAAATGAATCTACTCGTATCCTCTTAAATCCACTATCATTCCCAAACGAATAAAATGAATAAGAGAGTTTTCCGTTAAGCGTTAATTTATTCCACTTAGCCAACTTGAAATATTGCCCATCACGCTCAAATACAATATCTGGGTTGGCCCCCGTATCTGGATGTGCGTGTAGCTCTGTTTGCAGCGCAAGCAAGGAGTCTTCGCGCGGCACGAACGGTAAAGCTGTATTGCCGATATTGAGCATTGGATTTACAAAGGAACAAGTTGAAAGGATTTGATCCGCTCCTGCGATATTACCAAAATGCAATGAACCCCTTACTGTCCCCGCTGGCATTGTAAAAGTAACGCTTTGATTGGCTGTATAAGGGACTACTGAATTTGTTCCAACAGTATTACCGTTGATGTCCCATGCGTTAACACCAATCCGACCATCATGTTCAACGGATAATGTAAACGTATCTCCTTCTTCACATTTAAAATAGACAGCAACATCATCACCAACACTTGGGTTATTAATTGTGATAGAATACAGGGAGTTTATTGACTTACTGCTGCCTAAATTTGACCATTCATAAAAAGGAGGCAATAAATTTTCTCCATACCGAATAACATACGGGTTAAGTACCCCATAAATACCAATCTGACCATGATAGTTAAGCTCCGTCTTTCCTTGAAGGCCGGTAAGTTTAAACGCTGCATCCTGAGTGGCATTTACTATTTGTAATCCAGGTTGGAGAGTTATGTCAGCAC
Organism: Paenibacillus sp. JJ-100; assembly: GCF_948329825.1. Classification (GTDB taxonomy): domain Bacteria; phylum Bacillota; class Bacilli; order Paenibacillales; family Paenibacillaceae; genus Paenibacillus. The sequence goes on along the minus strand of NZ_CAOJCM010000004.1, from coordinate 210,803 downwards.
GTTTAGCCACATCCAATCGTTCCTGAATGTCACTTACCTTTGTTGCTGTTTCTTCAGCCTTATTCCCCATCTGCTCCGCAAAATCATCAATCTTCTCCCAGTTCTGATCCAAATATTTGTCCAGATCAAAATAGGTTGTCGATGGCGTAGAACGATCAATTGTATTTAACCCTAGGTTGGGTGTCTTTGGTTCACTCATTAAGCTCCACCTCCTGCAAATTTATCCTGTCGAATTAGTTCAATTTCTCTCAGAGTCATGCTCTCGACCTCGGCAATGGTCAGATAACGTAGTCGATACTCCACGGTCATGTGTGCCGGTTTAATATCTTCAATCGCTGCTTTCAGATCGTCTAAGTTGGGCGGTAGACCCAACGTATCGGTAAAGCGTATTAAAATGCGATACTCACTTGCATCTAACGAAACATAAATGCTCCCACTTTCATAAGCCTGAGCAACATTTTTGAGCATGGAACCTGAGACTTTTCCGCTGCCGCGCATTTTGGAAATGATGACGGATCTCCGTTGATCATCCGGTTTGGCACGGTTAATCGGAATCTGCAAATCCTGTTCATACCGATCTAATGCCCAAGTCGCGGACTCTGGGTAAAACTGCTGCAGTGCATCTTCCACTCCAACGGCAAGCTTGTCCAGTTCAGCGCCTTCTGTCTCTGTCAGAAGCTGCATCTCAAGTACATTTTCGTAGAGCGGTGGTAATAAATTCATTAATACATCCGCTTTGGTCATATCACCTTCACCGTCCCAAGCACAGCGACGGCTCCCGGTGCAATCTCCAGATTGGACATGCCGCCGTTGACCAGCAGATTGCTGTAATCAATAACTGGCGGAAGATCGAGAATAACATTGGCAATCCGTGTCCAGCGAACTAACGGATCGGTAAATGCCAGCTCTTTTAGGTACGTGGCAACCCCCGTTTCAATCAACGATTTCACACCTTCATATGTCGATCCTGAAGCAAGTGTGACCTGCACCTCAATATCAATTGGGACTTCTTCCGCCCCTACGACTGTGACGACAGGACCGATTGGCGCAGCACCTTCACCCATGCCATCCTGTGTAGGGTCGATGTATTGCTGAACAGATTCAATCACACCCTCAGTAGGAGCGCGCATCTCATTGTTCAACAGAGCCACCTTAACTGTGCCGGGACCATTCCAGAGTGGAAAAGCCTTTGCTTTGCCTACTCCGGCATTCTCCCGCGCCCACAGCTCATACTGATACTTGTTGGCACTTGTGATCGGGCGGGACACCTTGTCCTGATAACGATCATACAATGTTTGATCTGTCTCCTCGTCCTCTCCTGGAACAAGCAGTTTGGTTAATTTGGCGGTGGTTAGGCCTGCAATGTAATCGATAGGTAACAACGTACCTGTGTATTCATTCCCCTGCGCACCTGCGACCTCACATTCGAGTACGAATTGCCCTGTCGCTATCCGCTCCACAGCTCTATATACTCGTTCTCCGGTCGAAAAACGACTCTCCATCGGAATTTCCACAGGTTTGCCCTCGTTATCCTCGAAGCTTGCAACCCAACGTGTCTTGGTAGGAAGTTTACGAGTAATACCCGACCAGGCTATCGCTCGATCCAGATATTCACCGGAAGCAGTATCTGCGAATTTCAGGTTGGCGTTCACATCTAATTCGATATACAGTTGAGCCATCTCCACTGCTGCTGGAGCGAGAGCATCATAGATAATGCTGCCTTCGCGCTTATCTACACCATCTGGCACTCTATCCAACATCCGGTTTAAAATTGTTTCAAATGTCTCCTGTTCATACATTTATGTTCACCTCCGTCTCCTGCCTGAAGCTGCCAAAATCCGTTGCTACGTTAAAAGAAACCTTTACACCATCCGGTTCATGGACAAAATCGAATGCAGTGACTTCTGAAATCCGATCATCCGGAAGGAGCGCCTCTTGAATCCATCGTTCCAGTTCAGATTCAACCATAGATCTCCCGGACACACCTTCCCAAGACCATTCCATGCCGTAATCGGTCGAATAGATTAAATGTTCATAACGACGTGTGGATAAAGCTTTGTACACCGCTTGTTTCACTGCCTCTTTTCCATCTAACTGAAGTCTCCCGATCCGTTGACCCGAAGCGTGCAGCACATAGGTCAAACTTGGAAGTACTGAAACTTCGTCCTGATTTTCTTCGCCAATTAGTGCGCCTTGCGGGATCATGGCTTCACCAACCGATCCAGTACAACATAACTGTCTCCGCCCTGCACACGTAGCATCAAAGCCGAGTCACCAATCATCCAGTTTTTTTGTGTTGCAGATTCGGGTATCACCAGAAAAGGGTCACGTAGAGCAAACCGTTGTTCTACGGTAATCTCCAAAGGCTGTGTACTCGTCACATTTCCGTACATAATCTGCACGGGAGATTTGGCATCTACGGCGGCTACTGCCGCCTTTTTAATCACATCAAGCATCATAAATGGCTACACCACCTTCAAATCCAGGGACATGGTGTGCACACCTCCCTGTACCTTGTGCGTACACTCGTCCACCAGAAAATATTGATTAATTTTCAATTCTTCGATCTGAATGTTAACAAAACTTCCGGCCCTCACCTTGAAATCGCCAAGCGCATCGACTTTCAACGTCTGTGTCTCCCGGTTACGCAGCGTCATCAATGTCTTCAGCATGTCATCAATCTGACCTGCATTCAGACCATCATCCGCTTTTTGGTACAAAAAAAGCAGCCCCCATTGACGGATGCTGCCTGAATCCTGATGCACATACGTTTCTCGTTTGCCCGTATCTTTGTTATCCCGGTACAACTTGATTTTATTATAGGTCTCGTCGTCAATTGACCGTGTATAACTATAGTCCGTAAGCAGACTGTGATCTCCAATGACGAAGCCATAAGGCATCTCTTCGACATCTCGAAGGGCAAGCTTGCCGAAATCATCGTAGAAGATATAGTTTTTGCCACTATAAATCAGCGTTCTATCCAGAGCCTCACAGATCATGTCGATCATCTTTTTATTATCAAAAAGCATGCGCGGAATAACATAGTTGGGCTGCTTCAGCTCTCCCGTTTTCAACTGAAAATCCGTTGCAATTCGCTTAATGACGTCTGCCGCCGTTGCGTTAACGAACTGGTAGGTCTGATTCGCGGTGAGATATCGTGTCTGGTCATAAGCTTTGATCTCTACATTTTCGTCCATGCCGTGGTCCACTGAAAAAATGTATCCATAAAAAATTCCCTGTTTTCCACGCGTGTACCTCACCACATAACCGTTCTCATAGCTAAAGTTCCGACTCTGGAACAAGCTTCCCTTAATCAACGTGAATTCCAGAGAAGACGGCTTGCCGATTCGAGAGGTTTTGTACGTAATGTCGCCAGCAATGTCGCTAATGTCCCAGATATTCCCTTGTTTGTCATCCAGCAATAGCTGCTCTTTCTCACTAATCTGCCTATTGTCCAGATGGATCTCCTGCTGCATATCATCTCTCCTTTCACGGAAGCTTGACGACAAGTCCAATCGGCAACTTCTTGAGCTGTGCGTCCTTGATACCATTGAGCTTCTGCAACTCTTTCCAGCGTGCTCCGTCACCCAGATGAGCTTTGGCAACAGACCATAAGGAGTCTCCGGCTTTCAGTGTGACGGTCTTCGGTTTTACTTTTTCATCGGGACGGGAAGGTTTGCTTTTCGTTTTTGAAGCTGCGGCCTTACTCTGGCTGTTCTTCAGTGGTACTACTTTTCGGGCTGCATAAAAAACGTACTGCTTGAGCTGAATCTCATACTGGATATCCCCAACCGTACCTGCGGTCTCCTTCCAGTCGAAACTCTCAATGGAGACGGCCATGTTGACCGTATATCTCGCACTCGAGAAGATCAGCCTGACAGGTCGTCCGGTCTGCATCCAGCGAATAATATCTTTCACATACTCATAGGGATCGCGGTAGGATCCTTTCTGCGCTCCTGGATCTCTTGTATCATATTTGAAATGATATGGGCTGTAATCCGCCGGAAAAATGCCGCTGAAGCTCACTTCTCTCAGTTTAGGTGATTTGATTACATTGATCTCCCCCAGACGACTGACGTTAAACGTACTTCCGTCTCCTGCATCTGAGAACTCAATACTCTCCGGAATCACTGGGAAATAGATATATTCCGAACGGTTGTTAAAACTAAGCTGAATTGAATAGTCCATTTAACCATACACCCCCTGAGCACTGGAGACGATCTGACTGTTCAGTCCATCGGTAATTTTGCTGATGATACTATCTATATCGTGTCCACTGTTAATGTCACCTGTGGTGACCTGCACGGTTGGCGTCAGACTGACAAAGCGCTGAATTGCCTGCATCTCGGCAAGCTCACGCATTAGTTTCAGATCTTCGCTCGTTACGTCCACAGTGCATCCACATCACCAATCTTGTCGACTTGTCCGATATTGTTAATCTTGTTGATATTACTCATATTGTTCATGTTTGTGGGAGCGGGAGCAGGTGTCGTTGGCACGGATGGTATAGGAGGTGTTTTAGGAATAAGATCTTTGCCAAAGCCCCCAGGTAATTCTTTTTCTTTGGAGTTTGGATCGGGCAAAGGAGGTGTTTTAGAAAATAGATTTTCTGCAATATCCTGTGCCTTGCCAAAAACATTAGGATCGAATTCTCCGTCCATCCGTTTCATATGAAAAGCCTCTTTTTCACTCTTTGGCTCCCATGATTCCAAGGCATCCATCCAACCCTTAATACTTCTGCTACCAATGTTAATATCCGACTCGGACATCACATACAGATTCGTACCGAAGGTGTCGTTAATTAAAGAAGCAACCTTTCCAATTGCCCCTGCGGCTTTGCCTAGAAACTCCTCGATGCCTACAATAATATTGTAAAAGGTCTGCAAAGCGAACATTGCTAAATCATAGAGCAGTTTCTTCCCTGCATATACGGGTTCATTAAACAGATTAGCTATGAAATCTGCGAAAATAGCAAAGCGATTCCACATGGTGGCGATTACAACTCGTATAATTTCTCCAAGCAGCATAAATATACCGATAATTGCTCCCAAAATCTCGGTTCCCGATACGCCCATCATACTCAAAATGCCAATCACTGCTGCGATGGCGGCTATGGCAAGCAGAATCGGCCAATTTAGCAATAACCAGGCTACAACGAGGCTGTAAACTTGCGCGATGACCAAAGCGAGTACCACTATAGCTAACGCCATCAAGATCGGCTGAATAATGTCCCAGTTCTGCAGAATCACACTTGCAATATACAGAATGCCATCAACAAGTATCGTGAGCGCATTAGCTGCAATCATAAATGCATTGCTAATCCATTCGATGATACCCGTAAATTCCCCGTTGGCAAAAGCTTCATTCAATCGATCTAATAAGGGCGTAAGTGCCACAAGTGCAACCTGTCCAATCTGACCCAGAACTCCATTGAATTGATTAACAAGGGCATTCCATTTCTGGAGAGGTGAATCTAGCATGGTATCGAAAGCCTGTTGAGTGTAGCCCTGCTTCTGCAAAATCACATCAAGCTTTTGTATAAACTCATCCAAATTGGATGCATCAATCGTTTGTTCAAGCCCTGCCCCATTTAACAACTCTTCTGGAATATTAAAAGACTGAGCAAGATCACCATTATCTCCGTTCATGGCGGCGACTAAGGCACCAGTTGCATCCGACATGTTTTTGCCATCCGGAGATAACATACTTAACCGTTTAGCCATATCCCGCAACTTGTCCATCTGACCAGTATTCTGTGCGTAGGGGATAAGTGACAGGGCACCTTGCAAAGCGTCCGTTACACTATGTCCACCCTTGAACGCTTCTGCACGATAACGATTAAATATCGTCTCTCCCTGAGCATCATCGCCTGTTGCAGCCATATATCGATGCTTCAGATCCTCCTCCTGCGCTGCCGGAGCCAGAACAGCTTTTCCTGCTGACTTAATGATGCCAAGCCAGGCTTTGACTCGCTGAGCTCCTTCAGCAAAAGCAGCGTTCACTTTAACTTGTTCCTGCGATACCTCTCGAAGCAAACTACCGACAGCTGCAATATTATTCTGTCGCGCAGAGCTAAACGCGGAGCTGATCGCCGCAGGCATTTGTTGAAATTGCTGGATCATTCGGTTTGACATCACATATAATCTTGCAAACATGGCATACATTCATATCTCCCTCCTTTCTACACTATTTTTTCCGAGAGCGGCTTTTCGCTCGCTCTTTCTTCTCTTCCTCCACCCGGACCTGGATCATCGCATAGATGGCTGCTCGTTGTCGTATCGAGAAGGCCATTAGCTCATGCGGCAAAATCTTTAATTCGTGGAGAGCGTAATAAGCCAGATTGGCTTCGGAATCGCCCTCTTTAATTAGTTTTTTACGTCATCCACCAGTTCGTTCATGTCCTGATTGAAGCCATTTAGCTTCTGAACCTGTTCACCAAGCGAAGCGAACTCCCCAGGCAACAGCATTTTCCGCAAAAGCGACTCCGCCCCCATCACGCCATAAGAGCGCTGCAGTTCCGTATTTTTCAAGTCCGGGTATACCACGCTTGCTGTCATCAGACGAGCCATGTAATCATTTGCGTCAATGTCAGGTGTGTAAACACCATTTTTGCCTTTGATTTTGCGGGTAGCCGCTTTGCGACATTCCTGGTTCTCATCTTCGGTCATACTGCGTAGTTTCCAGGCAACCGGTGCACCTTTGTCATCTTTAAAGCGAGGAGATACGATAAATTCCTCCGTTGTATCTGCTGTTACATTTTGTGCAAAAAACATACTCAATCCACTCATGTTTGTTCCTCCTCTTAAATTAAGGCTCCCCGCCGCACATAAGCGACGAAGAGCTATTGTATTGGTTTATTCCAAGTAACTCTTCAGGTGTTAGAAGCGAATGCTAGAAGAATTTGAACACGCCAAATAGCCCGTAACACAGGCAAGTTGAACTGGTTTATTTTCACAAAACCGAAGCTCCATTTATAAATATCGATCTTACTGTATTCGCAGTCCGTGCTTTAGCTTACTTAGCTTACTTTGGCAGATTAAAGGATACGGGCATATCTACATCTTCAAACGTAAAACTCACTTCTTCCTCCAGTGCCTCAGCCTCGGTATCCAGGGATGCCATGATCACACTGTCGAGGTTAACACCTTTAAGGGTAACGGTCTGTTTGCCAATCGTGGACGATGGATCTTCATTGGTCACTTCAATGTCGAAGTAGGTATCCACGCCATTCTGCATGTACTCGAGCATCAGCTCACGGAAACGGGAGGTCGTATAAAAAATCGTCATGGAGCCCGATCCAGACCAGCCGGTTGCTTTGTGCTGCACGCCGCGGCGGCCCAATGTTTTGACCTCTGCTTTTTGCTTCTCTACCGTTGCTTCTAGCGTCTTCACATAGAACATCTCTTCCGTCTGTCCGTTAATGGTTGCGTATGCGCGGCCCTCCTGCCCGGAGATCGTGTCGCTTGCTTTCAAAAATGCCATCTTAAACCACCTTCACTTTCATGTATACTTTTTCAACGGAATCCACAGGCTGTACCTGCACTTCGATCAAAATACTGTCGGTTTCATTGCCCGGAAGCACGGTAATATCTGTTTTGGAATCAAAATTCTGAATCGCTCCGATATCCTGAAGCTGCTTCAGATATGTGACACATTGAGAGCGGAACAGACTGCGTCCATCCTCATTGTTGTTGACTTTACCAATGTAATAGGATTCAAAGATGCGTTTCATGTCATTTGCGATACCATCCAGAACACGAACTACACGGTTTTTGGCAAAATGGCGTGCCTTATCCGGGGTTACGGAACGGAAGGTGTTTACATCCTGCTCCACCAATGCACGGTTGCTACTCGCTGTAAATACAAACTCTCCATTGCGCAGTGCCGCCTCTGTCTCGGTATGCGTCAACCGTCCATTCACATCCACGGCATCGTCATACGCTTGGAAGGTCAGAGATTCGTTCAGATTAGCCCCTGCCGTCGCACCGGCAGTCCAAGCTACGGTTTGTTTCGGCGTAAGAGCCGTACCATCTGCGAGCACAACTCCATTTTTCACACTAATGACGCCTTCATGATCTGCAGTCGGATAGTTGGAAAGTACCAGTTGTACCTTCTTACCTTCTGTATCACGCAAACGTTTGATGTAAGCTGCGTACACTGACTTCAGTGTGTCATCGTCTGAGATTAGACCCACGGTGTTGAAATCCAGTACCTCCAGTTTGCTCAGGAAATCCGCATGCTCTTGGTTCGTAGATGTACCATCACCTCCACCTGTTAGCGGAAGCGAAGCAGTGGTCGTAAGTGTACCTTCGCCAGTGAAGGTGACATATGCATTGGATTGCAACTGACTGATGTTGGACACCGTTTGTTTGTGTACTTCTTTGCCAGCGAGCAGAGTCGAGACATCGAATCGATCAGGCTCATTCATATTCGTTGAAATGACAACTGCCAAATCGTTGCCGCGTACGCCACCATGCTGTGCTGTTACTGTAAGAGTGTCCAGCGTAGCTTTCGCTTTTGTACCTGCGTTTAGACGGTACAGTAGCAATGTTTGCGCACGTTTCAACGCCTCACGAATCAGCAGCAGCTCTGGTGCTGTCCAGTCATAGCCAAGTGTGGCTTGTACCTCTTCACCTGCTTGCACCGTCAGGATCTTGCCTGCTTTTCCCCAAGACATTGGAAGTGCCAACGCCACAGTTCCCCGCTCTCCGACGGTTCCCGGTAAAGTGCCCTCCGATGCAAAATTCATATATACGCCGGGGCGTACCTTATTTTGAGTTGTCCATGTTCCTCCAGCCATTATTGTGCCTCCTCATTCATAAATTGTTGGATATGTTGCTGTGCTTCTTGCACAGTGTACGTCTTCTCTTCCAATAGAATAGCTGCCAAAATATCTTTCTCCAATCGGTCAAACTGCCGGGCTTCGGCAAACTGTGCTTTGTTGTATTTTGTATCAATAGACTGCTGCACTGTTTCAAGATTTTTGCGTTCTGTTTCTTTCTTGGTAAACATCGCCATTGCGCCTCCTAATCCTTTCATGATAAGTCCTCCTTACATAAGTTCAGAAACCAAATATCCACACTAGATATTCATCTGAAAATTAAACTAAACATTCATACTAGTCCTGTAGCGATTTCAATGCAGTTGGCCGCTGTGCCAGATGTTTCATTGGACTGGTGGGCTCCGACACTTTGGTGGTTCGCATCGTGTAATACACCCACAGTTTGGGTGTCTCTCCCCACGCTTTCCATCGCAGTTCTGTCGCCCGATACGGTGTTCCTTCGACTTCAATCGTCTCCAGTGCTTCAAAGAGCTTGTCCGGGAGGTCCTCTGGAATATTGTTATCATCCAGCCACCGAATCTCATAGATGTGAGACTGCACGAATCGATCGCTACGCTCACGTGTGAGCTTTGCAGCGAGTAGGCGGTAGGTTAGGCCTTGGTTTTTTGGAGTATCGACTCCGATAGCAGGTTGAATTGAGAGATTGGGGAAGTGATGTGAGAGTGTTGCGGCAATGTAATTTGTAAATTGAGTTGTGGTCATGGTTCACCTCCTTTGAGATTAAGATTTGATACAAGTTAGTTTTCCTAATGAGAAATAGTATCAAATCTTACATGCTATTAATAAACCTTCAGACCTGGTCGTTTGAGAATGCAATCAGTTCACCCTCGGACTGACTTGTATTCAATTGTTCCAGAAATAATACGTTGCCGAAAAACATAGCTGCCACTGTATCTCCTATAGGGACATCATTCAATTCGCCCTTCAGCTACAATAAATGAATGCTTCCCCTATATGGAGCAGCAGCCATACGGTAATTCAGCCCTCCCCCTTTTCCCCCACTGTCCTTATTGGTATAGGAACCGGATCAAAAATCAAGGACAACTTCACCGCATCAAAAAGACCAGCTCTTTTGATGGTCTGTACATTAGCGTATGTGCTTTCGGTGTGTCCCTTTGCTATTGATCCCATAATACAATCTTACAACCTTTTCCCCTTCACGCTGACGATGATTCGGTTGACTTCTGTGCGAATAAGGGAGATATCTGGGAGATAAAAAGACGACAATCCTTATGTGATTTTTTTCTCATTTAACTAGACAAACAAACTGTAAAAATATACTATTGAAGAAAGTGATACCTTTATATTAAGAGTGGAGGAAAAATAATGAAGAAATCTGATTTATTATATATATGGGTACTAATCTCTAGTTACTTTGCAGGAGTAGTTGCTTATACCCTGAGTCTATTTCTTTTTTATAATGAAAAAATGATTAGTTGGGGACAACTGTTTACTTGGACCGCTCCTACTTTTTTTACAGTAAATTTGCTATTATTTCTCTTATCCATTTTTCTCTTAAAATTAATGAAGAAGTACTTTTTTTGGACACAGACAATTTTATTTGCAATTGTAGCGATTATTCCAGTTTATATTATTCCAATTTTATCTGGATTTTTTAATTTTGCTAGTATTGCTTATCCCATTTCTCAAGAAGGATTTCCTTTTTACATATTCTTCTTAATTTCGTCTCTAATGTCCTCTTATGGAATATGGATTGCACAAAAGCAATTTAATCACAGGTCATTTCTAATATTCTCTTTTGTAATAATTGTGGTGTTTATAATTTTAATCGCTTTGAATTGAGCATTAAATAGCGAGCTACCATTGAAGGTAGCTCGTTTTAGTTTTGGTGTTTATACAGTTTTATTAACTTCTTTCTCCATTGGGCTAAACAAAGAAAGGGGAGTATCACCAGTGACACGAGGATCATGTGAATACATTCTGATAGGAGTTCCTTTATCTACTCGTTTATAGATTTCATGAGCAGGATATCCGTCATGCCTTCCCTTCACTGTCACCTTACCCTGACTAGTTACTGTTACAGAATATTCCCAATCAATTGGAGGAGCATCACTATTAAGTGGATTAGCTGCACTAGCCCGGAGCGAAAACGAAGCTGAGGAACTTGTAATTACTTTGTTAGAAATAGTTAATCCAGTATCTGGAGCATGACCATATGCTTGACGCAACACTTTACCACTAGAAATTTCGATGGTTCTTTCAGTAGTAGAACCTGTAGATTTAAAGTATTTTATCTCCTTGTTGGTAAAATCGACTACAATATGCTGAACCATTTTTGAAAGTTCAGGTTGATTTTCTGTATTATACGTAAAATCCCTATTATTACCATTGTATTGAATAATCACTTTTGATGTACGCATATATTCGATCCATGCTTGAGGAATAAAAGCTGCAAAACGAACTTCAATAGTATTTGCCATAAAAAAACCTCCATTTTAAAATATAATGCATTCGATATGATGTTTAATTAAACTCTACCCTCCCACATTTAAGTTTTTTCTTGCTATCAGGAAGCCTTCAAATCATTGCAAGGACGACTTCACCGCATCAAAAAGACCAGCCGTATTGGCTGGTCTGTACATTAGCGTATGTGCTTTCGGTGTGTCCCTTGCTATTGATCCGATAATACAATCTTACAACCTTTTTCCCTTCACGCAGACGGTGATTCGGTTGACTTCTGTGCGAATAAAGGAGGTGTCTGGGCGGTAAAAAGACGAGCTAAAAGGGTAGCTTGTCTTATCCAGCTGCTGGTTATATTGTCTGTAAAAATATAGAGTAGAAGGAACTCCACTACTTCAATCTCACCTGTGGGCTTAGCGTAACTTCAAATGCACGTCCCCAGGTGAAATCCGGGTTGTTGTATTCCAGAAGCGCACCGTGGTATGTGGCATACTTCAGCTGTCCGTCACAGATTTGGCGAATTGCTGGATTTCCCTGCTGGAAGGCCGGTTTGCTTGCCAGTTCAGCGGTGTGCGTCTGCATCAGATCACGAAGTAAGTTCTGCAGATGAGCATAATCTTCATTCGAGTTGAACAGCTTCATGTTCTGATCCGCCAGTGTTTCCACATTGGTATAGAGCGCATGAGCGCGTGAATATGTGCGGATATCGGCGATCGCTACGGCTTTGTAGCTGTAATCCTTCAGGAATCGTTTGAACAACAGCGAACCGTGTGCATTCATGGCTTCGCGCAGCTTAGGTTCATGCTTTTCTGTCGTAATCCAAGCATATCTTGATTGTGCCATACCCACGGCGAGACCGATTTTGTTCCCCGGTGTATTCCAGGCACTGTAACCCAGCACTCGTCCAGTATATGGACTGTTCAGCAACGCTTCAGCCACCTCGACATTCGCAGGCCCTTTGCCTACAAAATCAATCAGGATTGAAGGAAGTCCCTGTTCTCCATTAAACGCCAGACGCTCCACCGCTGCTTGAACCTGATCCAACGCTGTAATCGCAATGATCTCCATGTCTACCTTGGAGTCTGTGTTATCCTCTACTAATACACCTCCGACAATATCGACGTGGTGCACCACATTTTGGTGTAGATCCATATATTCGTAAGTGTTAATAATGGTAGAACCGTGAGGTCCGTAATACTTCACGCCATACTTCGTTTTAGCCCCGCCTCTGAATAGCTGATTCGCCATTCGAGCGACCAGAGCATGTCCCAAACCGTCTGCATCCGGCAAAATGATTGCTCGATCTGGATTCTGTCCGTCCGTTCCGCCCAGCCATTCGTTAATCCGTGCTTCAACATACTTGATCTCATTGATCTGCACACCCTGCGTATTGGCATCATCCACACCAATGGCAAGGAAATCGATATATCCTGTGCGCGCGAGCTGATCCAGAATGTAACGATTGGTTTTGAACTTATGCTGCCTAGTATTGTAATATTTCTGTTTATCAAAATAGGTTGTCTCCCCATACTCAACCCCTTCTGGAGAAACGTTATACCCTTGGATAATATCTTCGAAATTAGTGTAGGTCTGACGCGGCTGCTGCATCAAAGCACGTGACTCGTTATACGCATCCAGCGCCAGGCTGTCTGCGAATGAAGTTGTCGCAAGCCGCATGATCGTATCCATCACAAACAGCGGTTTGCGTGGATATTTGGTTTTGATACTGCGAATGACATCCAGCAGACGAATCGTTTTATCGTCATACGCCGGATACGTCCCCCCACCATCTTCCCGTAGCTGACGACTGCCAATCAGTCCGCCGTACGCAAGCATGTCGGTTGAGATAATGAAACCATCCACCTTGGCTGCATGTTTGACAATAAATTCATGAATTTTAGACATGTTTCCATACATGGGTGTAGAAGTACCAAGAAGCGTTGTGCCATCGGTTGTTTTCTCCGTATCCAAACGATTCTTGATATCCTTCGGATTCGGTGTAAGAATGTGAATGCCGGCTGCTTTCCCTTGTACAATAACGTCGTCCAGATTGGCCGGACGATCATCAAGTGGAACATACAATACTGTTTTCATTTCATGTAGCCTCCTGTTTTTTTGATATTCTTCAATACCCGATCAGAGCAAGGAAACAATCACCAAATTGAAAAAAGCCAGCAGTTCGCTGGCCTGATCCTCTATGTGTGGGCATCGTTCAACTTTGGTCTTTTACACTTTGATTCTTTACCCATCATCCTTTGCCCGTTGTGCTTCCCTCTGCTCTCCTTGCTTCTGATCCGATAATACCATCTTACCGTCTTTTCTCCCTCATGCAGACGGCATTACGGATGGAATATGGTTGATTGTCGTGGTTTTTATGTGGATAAATGGCGAAAAGCACTGGCCTATCTGGCCAATGCTTTTGAATCATTATTATTTTGTTCTTACACATCAACGTTCACGCAATAATATAACGGAAGTTCTCCCAAATCTCAGGCATTGCTCCCCCGTTCTTAGCGTGGTGATAGAAGCTAAACGGAAATTTAAATACATGCCCGCCATACCAGTCTCGGCAGCGCCGATCCGTGAGCCAATATTCCAATTCATGTGGCAGTGCGTGTGAACGCTCAGCTTGTGTTAATGGCGGCACATCCACAGCAGATTGCAGTATAGCTGCCTCTGACGTCACAACAACATGAGGGCTCAGCCGCAAGGCTTTGACTATTTTGAGAAAAGGGGGAATGCCTTGATAAAACAAGCCTTGGTAACCCAGCTCATAAAGCATATTCAGCGCGTGTCCATAGGTGAACATATGACCGATCAGATCATAATGGGCTTCCGCTTGATAGATCGTTCGAATAGCACCCCATTCCTCCAGAATGAACTGAGACAGCTGAACTGGATGCATAATTTCAGGAAAACCACCCTTCTCTTCCAGACGCATATGACGGATCTCTTTCATCGTTGTATTGGCCCAGGATCTACCCGGTGGTGTGCGTTCAAAAGACAGAATGAATTGGGCGATTTGTTCGATCTCTTGTGCAGTGCCCCATCCTTCCAATTCACGAATAGCTTTAAGGCTTATTGCACCATAGATGACTTGGTGCCCAACCCAGTGCAACTCGCCCATCGTGTGCTCCAGTGCGCCTGCAATACGCACTTCGGCTTCTTCCAGCGGCAGACGTTCATTAGGTGAAGCGGCAGGACTGATACGTATCCCATGCTGGCGAAGCATCGCTTTTGCTTCGGCAATAACGCTGCCAGCGGCCAGGGCCGTAAGGCGATTTTCCTGTACCCAAAAGTAAGCCGCAATCGCACCTGCACCATAATGGGCATGCCAAAGATCACCTGTCCGTTCCCGACTGGACGCTATTGTCGCTAGTCCCTCTTCTAACAAACGTCGATCCAAGTCTGCCATCCCCCTTCAACTGATGAAGCTTCGCTATAAGCTAAGCTGTACTGCCCTGATCTCTATAAATAAAGCGTTTACTTCTATAACATGATCAAGTTTGAATACTTATTCCCCTTTTACACGATATTTGATCTAAGATCTAAAGATATATTATAAGGACACGCGGATGACAGAATAACCTGAAGATTCGCTGTTATCCGGCTCGAATTGTAACTTGCCTGTCTCTCGGATCGTTGCTTCCAGGGGATAAATCTTTGCTTTTTGATTGGAGAAAAACCAGACACGTTCCCTCTTAACTACAATAAACAGACCTTTTCGGTCACCAACCGGAGAAAACGTATCACTCCCCTCACCCCAACGGACGAGTCCCATCTTCTCCAGTTCTTTTACAGCAGTCGGTACATCCTCTGAAACCAGCCCTATTTCACATACTTGCAGGATGTTCGCCACGGAGAATGGTCCTTCTTGCTCGTTATGCTCCCGATGATGAGCAATCAGTTCCACAATATTGCCAGCAGGATCTTCAAAGTACAGCGAATGCGAGTCCCAATTATGGGAATAGGCTTCATCCCGCTCTCCATCTGTACTTAACGTGACACGTGACGCCGCCCACTGCTTCGCTTCCTGAAACTGGTTCCTCGGGATCATCCAGGCGAAATGATAGAACGGGAACGGCTCTATCCTCTTGCTTCCTGCTTCGAACGTATCATTCCACTGCTTAAAAATCATCTTGGTGATTCCTGCCTGCACGGTAAAGATTCCATCTGTTGCATCAATGCTGGACACCCTCATCCCCAGTGTCTCTCCATAAAAATAGTGCAGTTCCTCCAGTTTTACGGTATAAAACAATACCTCTTCGATCATCATAGGCTCCCCCTCCCATGCAGCCTTTCCCATTCACTCCATGGCACCAAGCCAAGCTCAGGTTTCGCTTCGTCTGGCAGTACAGCGATGAATTCAAGTGAGTGACCATCCGGATCGGTGAAATAAACAGAAACCGCAGGCATCCAGCCAAAAACATACAACTCCCCAATATCATCATCCTGAAAATTACGGGTCGTAATGCCCTTGTTTTCCAGGTAGTCCACCGCATGTTCCATATCCTCCAGGGATACGTGAAAAGCAAAGTGCTGACGCTGCACCTGTGCAGGCTCCTTCTCCCACAGCCCCAACATGGCATGGCGTTCACCGCCAATCCAATAGAATGAGTTGCCACGTTCGGGCTGTCCATAAGCGTGCGATAGTCCTAGTATATTTTCATAAAAATGATGTGATCTTGTGAGATCCGTAACGTTCAGATGTGTTTCATAAATCCCTTTAATCATGATCGATTCCTTCTTTCTCATGGCATTAACAATGATGCGATTTAGTTAACAAACAATGACGTACTCATTTTTCTATAATCCCTTATAGTGCCTTCCTTGCTGCCGTCAACGTCTGAGCCAGATTCAAAAACGATCCCAACACCCGCTGCACCCGCTCCTCTATATCCTGACTGCCTTCATATTCCTCATATCCATCAAACGTGGCTTCAAACCGTCTGCGCTGTGCACCACCAATAGATATCCATTCGGGAGCATTAATACCGTGCAAATTACGTACCATCGTTTGCAACTGGGTAAGTGAGCTAACACCCACCGCCCCTCCAGCAGAACTGATGGACAGAACCAGTTTTCCGCTAAAATGAGCCTGACTTAGATGGTCCAGTGCATTCTTAAGTACACCGCTTATGCTGCCATGGTACTCCGGTGTAGATAGGATGATTGCATCGGCTGCAAGCATCGCGACGGTTAAATCGGCCAGGTTCTCGTGCGTCTCTTGCTTTTCATCCGGGGCGTAGAAAGGGAGCGGTTTTTCATACAGATTAAATAAGGTCGCCTCATGTCCCTGTCCCTGAATCATCTCTGCCGTATATTCTGCCAGGCGTGTACTTGTTGCATTTTTTCGGTTGCTGCCCGCTAATATCACAATATTCATTTCATTCACTCTCCTTTGTTTTTTGTTGCAAAATGCTTCTAGCTTCGCTCATTCGATTAGCCATCTCGACTTTGATTATCCTTATTTTACCTTATAACTAGGGTCAACTCGTCAGCTGATAGACTTAACTTCAGCACAAAAAAACTCAACCTTTCGGTTGAGTTCTTACAACTTTAGTCT
The DNA here is from genome assembly GCF_948329825.1 of Paenibacillus sp. JJ-100. Taxonomy (GTDB): domain Bacteria; phylum Bacillota; class Bacilli; order Paenibacillales; family Paenibacillaceae; genus Paenibacillus. Next base: position 193,974 of record NZ_CAOJCM010000004.1, on the reverse strand, counting down.
GAAATTGCCTGCATTTAACGATACCATTCCATCATAGCTCCCAGCCATTTCGCACGGCATGCAGCGCTGCTTGAGTACGATCTGCAAGTCCAAGCTTATCCAGCAGATGACTGACATGTGTCTTGACAGTTTTCTCCGTAATGACAAGTCTGGCTGCAATTTCTTTGTTACTCAGCCCGTGGGTAATCAACCCGAGCACTTCCCGTTCACGGCGAGTGAGCAGTTCCAGACCTGTATCTAATGATTCACATGACACTATCTGCTGTTCATTCTGATCGGTGCGCTGAAGAGCTGCCCCTGTCGAGGCTTGTACCCCCTGATGTCTATCTTCCAGCATATCCATCGACGCCATGACATGCATTAATTGCCCTGCCGCTGCCGGATGCAATTCGACCTGACCTGAATATACATTTCGAATCGCAACCGCTAAATCCTCAGGTTCGATATCTTTGAGCAGATAACCTCTCACGCCTGCACGAACAGCAGGGACAACATGATCTTGATCCGAGAATGAAGTCAGCACGATGATCCGTGTCTTGGGCAGCAGACTGCGCAAACGTCTGGCTGTTTCGATACCATCCATGACCGGCATGTGAAGATCCATGAGCACAACATCCGGCTTCAGCTCCTGTGCTCGATCCAAGGCCTCCTGACCGTTCGATGCTTCACCGACAACCTGCATATCCTGTTGTGTTTTCAGAAAAACGTGCAGTCCTCGCCTGACCATGGCGTGATCATCGGCAAGTAAAATTGTAATTGACATTGCTGCCTGCCCCCTGACTTTATTCGGATTCCAAGGAAAGTGGTATTACTGCTGTTACGGTTGTCCCCTTGCGTGAAGAACTCCACACATCCAGTCTGCCTCCGAGCGAGTGTGCACGCTCTCTCATAATAGATAACCCCAAAGAATTCTGGTTGGATGATTTACGCTTTTTGGCACCGCCCTTACCCTGATCCGAGATGGTGAGCTTGGCTTCCTTTTCATCTAATTCAAGGAGTATGTTTGCTGAAGTCACGCCTGAATGCTTCCGTATATTGTTAATAGCCTCCTGACCAATACGCCATAATCCTTCTTCAACAGAACGGGAGATGGACCGTATTCCCTTTCGATCCACGATAACCTGTAGTCCCTGTTTCGTACCATACTCCTGCAGGGCACTTAACAGTCCGGCCTCCAGTCCAACTGGACGAAGCTGCATAATTAACGCGCGCATCTCCTTGAGTGCTTCCTGAGATAATGCCCGTATATCTTGCATCGCTTCAACCGCCGGATGTAAGGGCTCTGTATCGGAGAGCATACTCTCTACACCTCTCGCTGTTAACGATAAGGAGAATAACATCTGATTGACGGAATCATGCAAATCCCGAGCCAGCCGATTGCGTTCCTCCAGTCTAGCCAGTTCACGCCGATGATCAGCCAGCTTCAGGCTCTCTCTGGCAGCGATAATATGCTCGGCTAGCGCCTCAAGCACTTCACTGTCCGCTTTGGCTAAGTTTGGAGATTTCTCCCCTGTACCAACGACAAGTAGCCCTGCTTCACTTGGCGCTTGAAACGAGATCGGTACACCGATTGCCCATGCGAGCTGATCCCAATTCAATTCATGCTTGACCTGGCCAAACATCTCAACGAGCTCTTCCATAGATAGTACAGCTGATCGATGATGATCAACGATACGATTCATAAGATGTCTTCCCTCTTCGGATAGAGCTACTACTGAGTCCAGCCACATCTGACTATTGGTGTAGATCGCCTGAATATGACATGTTCCATTAGTCTGTTGTACAAGCGCAGCGAACGGCCAGTCGAAATATTTTCCGAGCATTCTTATGACCGTACCTGGCAATGCATCCGTTTCTGTACACTCATTGACGGTCAGACTTAATGCAGCCCCGAAATCCCCTAAACGAGCATAGAGATCAGCCCGGCGCTGTTCTGCACGGTACAGTCGCATCCGCTCCATCGCACTGCCAATCTGATAGGCTACGGCCTGCAAAAGGGCAAGCTCACTGTCGCTGAAATGCTCTTTACCTGGTGCAGCTACGTTCAACAATCCCAGCATTCGTTCACCTGAACGGAGTGGAACTGTTGCGTGATGAGTAATATCCTGCGTGTCTCCCCACTTGAATTCTACAGCATCCTCCAGACGCTTACAGTTAATGATGTTGACCGCATGTTGTAGCCTTCCATCCCGAAAACGGTTAACGCACCAGCATGTCCCTACTCGCATTGGCTCTTTATCCCTTCGCATTAATGCGGGGGGCAGATTATAGTCCGATATACAGGTATACTCTCCACGTTCATCGATGAGGAAAAGCCATCCTGCCGTTAATCCGGTTAGCTCAAGTAATTTGCCAACCACCGTATCCAGCATCAAGCTAAGATCGTTAGAGGTATTCAGCGTCTCTGCGATCGTTTTCAGCGTCACCATGTCCTGCATTCCAGCTTCTTCTGGCATGATGCATTCCCCCTCAGATGCTCCGTCTGTGATTTTATCCCAACCATTGTAACCAATCTTGCGGGGATATTAAAGCTTCAACTTTTTAGCGAATGATCTGATCAGCCAAGCTTCTGCCTCTCTTTTCTGGTGGATGACAGAGACTCCATATTAATCAGCCCACGGTCGGACAAGGCCAGCGCCATTTTGTAGAAAGCACGGGTTCGAATCTTGGTGTACGTATCCTTGCTCACAGGGGGATCGAACACATGATTATATATTTTATAGTCAAATACGTCATCATCCTTCATATAACGCTCAGTCACAAGTACACGTTCCTTTTCACTGAGTCTGGACACGATCTGATCAATGGTTTCACAGTACGTCTGTCGTGCGCGTTGTACATCCACATTAAAGATCGCAGTTCTTGCTGTAGAATCGCTTGTAACATTGGTGGAACCATGGAAACGTTCCGTGTAACTCGCCGTCACCAGCACCTCACGTTCCTCAAAAGCAATGGTTTTATATATCCGATACTTCTCCAAAACGGCTTCAACTGCCGCCTGTGTTTTACGACGATCCAATTCCGGTAACATCAATTCCATATTTGCCATAACTGTTATCCTCCTTGTATATGCTCATTTATATCTCATATCATGTTGACATCTTGTCTCTATCTTCTATTGAAGATAGACTTCTACAGTAGTTGACTCCATCATTTCTAAGCCCAACAACGTTGGTTTCATTCTTCATGTTGCCTTTTGGAAATAGCTTATCTTTACACTGTGTTCCCCTTTTGTTCGTATTTCTACTAGAGGATACCACTTTCTGGAGATCGAAGTAAACCTTCATTTTGGCTCGTTTAAGCGATAAAATAAAACCTAGGCTCTCATTTCCTATACCTTTTGGCATAATTGTTTCATATCTCTTTACCTAATGGTATATATACGATATAGTACAGATAATAATAGAACTCGTATATGACGAGTCGAAGGAGATGGCATGAATTGTGGAGCACGCTTTTGGTCCTTATATGAAACAGCTGCGTGAGCAACAAGGCTTCAGCATCAACCAGCTTGCCGAGGCAGCAGGAATAAGCAATTCGCAGATTTCACGTATTGAAAATGGTGTCCGTGGAGTTCCCAAACCAGCCACCATCCGCAAGATTGCTGAAGCACTCGCCGTACCGTACACGGACATGATGAAGCAGGCGGGGTATATAGAACCAGCCAAGGATGTATCTCTGCAGGAGGTGCCTGAATGGGCAACATACAAAGACCGGCGAGATTTTAAAAAAATGCTGGAGGATGATGACGATCTGATGTTTGACGGCATCCCGCTTGACGAAGAGGATAAGAAACGAATTAAGGATGTGCTGACAGGTCTGTTCTGGGAAGCCAAACAGATGAACAAACGCAAGAAGTCAGGCGAATCGGACCAACGCCCATGAGGCCAAGACACGCGTTCAACTTACTGAAACTGCAGGTGAGATCATATGGATGATATCGTAACCAAGCTGATTCGAAAACACCGGACCAATTGTCCGTTCAGCATTGCCCGCGCTGTAGGCATACAGATTCGTTTCGCCAATCTAGGCCGATCAACCAAAGGGTTGTATTTCCGCAAACTTCGCCGTAGGTTTATTGTGATTCACAATGAACTTCCGCCTGAATGGCAACGATTTGTATGCGCGCACGAGTTGGGTCATGACAGACTGCATAAAGGAATCAATCGTTTCTTCTTGGAGGAGCATTCCTATTTTGCTCCAGGTAAGCTGGAGAGACAAGCGAACCGCTTTGCCATTCAACTATTGACGGCTGGATTTATGCCTGAACCCGATGAATCACTTGAGAAATATTGCTTGCGCACCGGACTACCGCGTGAAGCGCAGCATTTTTTTTACACAATTTAAGAACGTATGTTCCTTTGTCTGAAATCTTTTTCTACTATATCTACATGTTTCACTTCTGCTAATGGTTCGTTTACTGTTCAAGAATGTTTCATTTGCGGCAGTAGCAACGATCTAAGAAAGGCACACCCATTACAATTCTACATACGAGCATCGTTGCAATAGGATATTGAAGATTTTTAACACGACCCGATCTCTAGCTCCCTCACTTATCAATTCACTAAAAAAGGGAGTCTGTTGCCAGACATCGGCAACGACTCCCTTCCATTTAAAAATAAACCCTGTACAACAATACTTCGTCTTTAATTCATAGATTGTCCTCATGCCGAACTAGTGCATATTGGCAATTAATAGCCATCTTCATGCGATTTAATGCGCAGACAATGTTCAGCCGCTTTCGTAAAAAGCTTGCGTAATTACACTCTGGTTTTCCGATTAGCTAATCTTGTTTCAGCTACAATTAGGAAAAGAAACAAGTCTCTCGATGTCTCCTTCTCATCTATAGTTACTTCGTAGGATACTTCTTGTTCTCTGTACTTTTTTATCCTTCTTTAGTCATCATTTACTTAAGCTTATTGTCAATTCCACTCCATATTTAACAATCGACATCATATTCAGTCCTATGATATAACTAATCAAACTCGAAGCTTCACAGGTATTCCATCGCCTCTTACAATCGAATAAGGACCGAGCTTACACGAGTTGCTCAGTCACGTAACGAACAGCTTCCTGTGCCGTCATATCGATTCGCTTCATTTCACCTGAAGCTGCAAGCATATGTGAACCGACTTCAACTTGTGACTCAGCTGCCCCTCTGCCAACAACAATATGGATCGGTAGTCCAATCAACTCGGCGTCTTTGAATTTCACACCTGGACGTTCGTTCCGGTCATCAACGAGTACACGAAAACCGCGGTCAAGAAGCTGTTGCTCCAGTTCTAACACAACCTTCTGCTGTTGCTCATCCTTCCAGCTTACTGCAATTAAATGAACATCATACGGTGCCACGGATGCAGGCCAGCGAATCCCATCTTCTGTTGCATACTGTTCAGCAATGGCAGCCATCAAACGGGATACCCCTATGCCGTAACATCCCATTACCGGTGCACATTGTCGACCATTATGGTCTAGAAAAGAGGCCCCCATGGCATCACTGTACTTGGTACCCAGTTTGAAGATGTGACCAACTTCAATGCCTTTGGTAAACACCAGTGTTTCACCACAAGATTGGCAGCGGTCCCCTTCTGTGGCAAAACGGATACGTTCCACCTGATCCAATGCAAAATCAACGCCTGGACGGACACCTGAAAGGTGCATATCCGGTTCATTGGCTCCCGTAATCGCTTGTTTCATTGCAGCCACATCCGCGTCGACAACCATCCGCAGTCCAAGCCCTACAGGTCCAATATAACCAACCGTAAGACTAGAATGTGCAGCGATCGCTGCATCATCAGCCAAAGTTAATTCTTCAGCGCCAAGCACCTGTTTTAAAGCAATGTCATTCAGTTCATGATCTCCACGAACAAGGGCTGCCACAAGCTGCCCATCAGCTAGGTACAGCAGAGTTTTGATCATGTCCTCTGCCTTACGATCCAGGAATGAGCATAACTCCGCAATGGTGCGGACGCCTGGTGTTGCAATCCGTAACACTTCTGCGCGCCCACCTGCTTCACTATCTGCGAGGAGTGGAGATTCAGCAGGTAAAAATGCCGCCTTCTCCAGGTTCGCAGCGTAACCGCAGTGCTTACACGTCACAATGGTATCTTCTCCTACATCAGCCAGAGCCATGAACTCGTGTGTCTCCCCTTGTCCACCAATGGTTCCCGCATCCGCTTCAACCCGAATGTACTCTAAACCACAGCGTTCCAGAATGCGACAATATGCCTCGTTCATCGCCTTATAGGTTCGATCCAGTTCATCCCAGTTTGCCGCGAACGAATAAGCATCCTTCATAATAAATTCCCGTCCACGTAGCAAACCAAAACGCGGACGGCGTTCATCTCGGAACTTGGTTCCGATCTGATATAATGTGAACGGCAGCTTACGGTACGAATTGACCTCATCACGGGCCAGTGCTGTAACGACTTCTTCATGTGTAGGCCCTAGCGCAAACTCTCGTGTATGCCGGTCTTTCAGCCGCATCAACTCTGGACCATACTGTGTATATCTACCAGACTCCTCCCAGAGTTCAGCTGGCTGCATAATGGGCAACAGCACCTCCTGACATCCCGCACGATCCATTTCTTCCCGAACGATTCGCTCAACGTTCAGAAGCACACGGCGACCAAGCGGTAAATAACTGTATATCCCCGCTGCCAGTTGGCGAATCATCCCCGAACGAAGCAGCAAACGATGCCCTACAGCCTCAGCTTCCGCTGGAGCTTCACGTAATGTTGGAACAAGCATTTCACTTTGGCGCATCATGATACACTCCTTATTGATCTGATTGATATATCCTGATCTTATCAGGTCTTAAATAGCAAAAAGACACATTCGTCAAGGGACGAATGTGTCGTGGTACCACCCTTATTTGACCGCAAACGATCTGTTCATATCTTCGCACGCTGAGATGCAGTCCTATGGGGCATAACGGACCCTTCCGGCGCAGGTTACAGTCCAGAATTCATAGGACCTTCCCTTCGCAGCTAATGAGGTAGGAATCGCGTAGTAGCAGCAGGAATGTCACACCAATCCATCCCCTCTCTGTTGAAGCTAACTTACGTAATCATGTCCCCGGTAAACGCTGTTATCCATTTTTGATCACATTAGAATATTTACATTCACTTGTCAACCAATACGTCATAATCAGTGACCTCTTGCCCGTTTTCTGTATCTATAGCTGACATGGCCACTAGTTCACTGTAGAATAGAGAAATAACATTTTTAAAATCTCAGGTTCTGGTTCTTGTTTCTGAATGCAAGTGTTTATTCCGGATAAAGGAGTTTGTCTTATGCCATATATTATATATGATCTTGAATTTACAGTAAGTCGTAACACACGGTACTCATCCGAAATCATCGATATCGGTGCTGTCAAAGTGAGTGAGGTCCCAGGTGCTGGTCTTACGGTCACCGACACCTTTCATACCTATGTTCGACCATCTAACAAGTCCGTCCTGTCCAGCGACACCGTTCAATTCACAGGGATCACACAGAAGGACATTGATGCAGCCCCACTGTTCCCGGAAGCATTGAGTCAATTCATCGAGTGGATGGGCTCTGAACCTTATTATATGTGCTCATGGGGACCAGATGACCGCAGCAAACTCATCTCCCATTGTCGTACACATCAATTGGATGTGGCTTGGATTACCAATCATAATGATTTACAACAGCAATGGTCACGTGCCATGCATAAAGAGGGGAAATTCCGACAACTCGGACTTGCCCAAGCTCTTGAAATCTGTGGAATTGAATTTGATGGTACACAGCACCGTGCTCTGGATGATGCCATCAATACAGCTAAGGTGTTTATCCACCAATTTGATCAGTTCAAACTGGAAAACAACTGTGCAGCAGATGACGAAGGTGTTACCTCCAAGGTGGTGTATTCCAGCGTTGTGGATGATGAGGAAAAGGAGTCGCCGTTTGGCAATCTTGCTAATCTGTTCAAAAGCAAGGACTAAAACAATTATAGCGTCAGCACCAAAATTGCAGTTTGTACGTTTAGGACTGACCGTACACCTGCTGCCAGCGGCTTAATCGTTCTTTCATCAAGTGACGACAATGTTCTGGTTCGAGGATTTCTGCCTCTGGTCCATACTTCGATATCCATGCCAAAATCTCTTCGAGATCGCCTACACTCGTTTCAAACAGCAGGGTACCTTCGGGCTCCATGGTTACAACGGGGAGCACTAAAAACCGCTCTTGCATCACGCGTTCCACGACGAGGGAAGAAAATCGAATTTTAACAGCAGTCTCTTCCGTACTTTCTTTCGGTTTCGAAGCAGTACGGAAATAAGACTGGATTAAATAATCTTTTTTGCGGAAGGTGTTAGACATCATTTTTAAATCATGCAGCCGGTTTACCTGGAATGTTCTTATTCTCTGGGAGAGATGACAATAGCCTACCAGATCAAATTGATATTCCCTTGGGATCAAGCAATAAGGATCAATACGAACGATTTTCATTTCTCGCTGAGATTGGTAGTTTCCTTCAACACTGTTATGAGAGATCCCAGCTTGAAGCAGCGTAAGAAGAGAACGATTCGGTTCATCCCCGTTGTTGTTCTCGCAAATAATCGAGCCTTCCTTGAACATTTTACTGATCTGCTCCGACCATTCCACCCGCTCCGTCCTTTGTTTCTGACTTGAAGCAATGACTTTCTCGTACGCACTCTCGAATGATGGCTTGACTAGAGGGCGAATATCCTCCATAACGTCTGCAAGCTGCATGAATGCTTGAGCTTCTTCCTCAGACCAATTCAGCGGATACATAGCAAAATGGCTGATAAACATATACCCTCTTCCATGTCCCATATTGGCAATGGGGATATGCATTGCACTGAGGGCCTCCATGTCGCGGTAAATCGTCCTTTCCGTCGTCTCACACCGCTCAGCAAGTTCACGGGCCAAAATGCCTGGCTTGGCTTGTACCAGCGTGATAATGCGCATTAATCGGATTAGTCGGTCTGTCATTTTGCCAGGCCCTCCATGAAGTTGGTTCAAATAGTATGATAAAGCTCCATACTTAACTGATATCCTGATGTACTAATGATTTATGATTCATACTCTCAACTTAATGCGGAACATCACCTAGAAAACATATGTAAACTCGTGCTCTTTATACCGTTACAACCTGATAGACACATCATTCACATAACGCAGCTCTTTCGCGATTTGCATACCCTTTTGTATGCGTAATTCCATAGTGATAACGAAGCTTCTCGATCATTTCGGCCTCTGTATAATAATCCAGATCCTGTTTACGGGCAGCCTCAATCAGTAATGCATCCGCGTGGCGACGTAGCATATTGCTACCTTCCTCAATACGACCCCGTTCATAAGCACGAAGAGCTTGCTTTAATATCGGAACCGTTTCGTTTAATTTAATCGTTTTCTCTACTTTGGGATCTTCAGGCTGCCGAAGCATGCCTAAGTGACTTGTATACTGAATATAGAGCTGTTCCCTGCGTAGAAGCACACGCTGACTTTGCTTCAACTTGCGAGTACTCCAGTATGCAGAACACACAGCAGTTTTACCTGAAAAATGAGGCCCTAGAGCGAATTGCAACAGAACCTGCTTGCTTTCACCTTTGTAGACATCACCTAGTCGTAGAACCCAGCCAATGTCTGTCTCTTTATAACGACATCCATAGATGGCTTTAAGTTGAGCTCCATGTTCCGGTTTGAGCAAAAGCTCTAAATCTCTCGACATAATTTTGGGTGCTATTTTCCTAAGTCTTTTGGCAGGGGACCCGTAACGCCACTCTACCATCATGTATACGGGATCGGTTCCCCCTGTCGGTATGGCCTCTTTATTCCATGAATAAGATACTTCAAAGACTGAGTTCACTGGTAGTCTCTCCCCCAATTTATATGTATTATCTTCTAAGTTAGCAGGGTGAATGGACACTATATTGTCACGGAACATATGTTCTTATTACTTTTTTCCATTCTATTACTCTCTTCCCCCTGAATCCGCCTAAAAACGACAATAAACGACAAAAAAACTTGGCTCTCGGCCAAGCTTTTTCATCGTGTTGTTACGACAAGTCCTAACTTAAATCATGGGATGATTACTCTCCATTTTGTCTATGAACGTACTCTCCGTCTCAGAGACAGGCGCAAAAGTTACACTATCAATAATCAGTTTTCGTCCGACCGGCTCACCGTTTACAGTAATGACGATTGTTTTCGTTAATGTGTTCGGTTTTTGTGTATACATATTCATTCTTCTCCTTCATTTCGTATATTAGGTTTCATCAAATGTATTGGGTATAAGACTTTATATTCGTATTTGTGAACAGTTTGTACAGAACGGAAGTTATTCAATAGAGTTGTCTACCTAGGCCACTGCTATCGTTGTATTACCCAGCGAATTTTAGATCTAAACATAAGTTTTCTTTCATTTTCGAGTTATTTTGGGTAATAAAATATGATCCGCTTGAACCCAATACTCGGTTTATAACGTATAATGAAAGAGCGGTATTTCAACAAATGACGACGATTTCGGCAACCGATCGATCTTACTGAAGAAAGAGGTGTTACCCATGCCAAAATCCCTTCAGGGTTATTTCATTCGGGTGTTTTTCACCACATGTATTCTATTTATGGTCACATTAGTTTCTACTGCAAATGCAGCAAGTGCCAATATATTTTCGGATATGTATAAAGGTTGGGAACGCGTGTCGGAATTACCTGGCGAAGTGAACGCACTGCAAGAAAGTTATAAGCAGACGCTGGAACAGTTGAATCAGACCTCAGCTCAGCTCGGACAAGCCCAGGCCAATGTGGAAGCATTCAAGGCGCAGAATGATCAACTCTTAGCCCAGAATCAGAAACTTACTGAAATGGTCAACAAGCTGCAGAACGAACAGGATGCCAGAACAGCCACCACACAGCGTATTCAAACGATGATCATTACGATTATTTCTCTCATATTAGGTTACTTTCTTCTCATTCGAGTGATGCGTTGGGGCATGCGCCGCAGGTCCAGCCGATTATAAAAGAACAGGAGCTACTGCATGAACATACATCTGAACCATGCTGAAGCTGGTGGGGCAGGACAAGTGGTCACCTTTTCACTGATTCAAGATGACCGTCTTCATATTCTGCATCCCCAGCAAATTGTTGCTTTTCGAGGTCCGAGCAGCAGCAGACAAGATAAATTCATGAATATTTCAGGAATGTATCGCAAAAGAAAGCTGATTAAATCTGAAATTACAGGGCCATGCCAGTTTGTCGCTGCCCTCCCTCCGGGATTCACCATGAAAGAAGTAGAGCTTACCGAGCACAGTGATCTGCTGTACGATTTTCGCCACTTATTCTTCTACTCTGATGGTGTCACGATGCAGACCAAAATACAAAAAATCAAAAATATGCTGATTACCCGAGATGCTGTAAAAATGAAGTTTTCGGGCAAAGGCACCATCGGATTGCTCACGCAAGGACAGGTATGTCAGCAAGAGTTACATCCTACTGCCCCGCTCTATGTGGATGCCGGGAGTATTATTGCCTACCCGGAGAATGCCCATCTGGAATTAACCGTATATGGAAACAACCTCGCAAGTCAGCATATGAATTATCATTGGAAGATGACAGGTCAAGGATCTGTTCTTTTTCAAGCTGGCCGCGAAAATCACAAGTTGCAGCAAGACGTTAATGACGAGGGTCTATTCAAACGAATATTAAAAGAGGTTATTCCCTTCGGCAATGTCATTATTAAGTAAACCAGAGAGATTATACAATGCCGATACGCCTTTTGTGTGTTATACTGTACCCGGACAATTAGATAAGAAAATCCATGCTCAGGCATGGGAGAGGTTCGCGAACTCCCTCTACAAGACTTGACCTGTGAAGGTCATCAACAGTCTTGCGTACAAATTACCGTGAGTACATGCAGCTTTGATTGGCTGAAGGTGGTATGTTAACGGTGTGCGTAAAAAACTAAGGACACTTGCTTATGGCAGCTTTTTTTAAAGCCGCTTTGAAGAAGGTGTGTTTTTTGATGGATGCTAGTTCATGAACTTCTCTGTTCTTTCGACATTTCTGCTTGTATGCAGGAGTGATCTCAAGAAGATGGAGAGGTTTTTTTATGTTGAACAAAGAAAAAGCCATCGTTGTATTTAGCGGCGGTCAGGACAGCACAACATGTCTGTTCTGGGCGAAAAAACATTTCGCCGAAGTTGAAGTCGTTACATTTGATTACGGGCAACGTCATAAGCTGGAGATCGAATGTGCAGCGTCAATTGCAAAAGATCTGGATGTGCAGCAAACGGTACTCGATATGAGCTTGCTGAGCCAGCTCGCTCCCAATGCACTTACACGTTCCGATGTAGAGATTACCCATGAAGAAGGCGAGCTGCCAAGTACGTTTGTGGATGGACGGAACATGCTGTTCCTTAGCTTTGCAGCCATTTTAGCGAAACAAAAAGGGGCCCGTCATCTGGTTACTGGTGTCTGTGAGACTGACTTTAGCGGCTATCCTGACTGCAGGGATTCATTCGTGAAGTCAATGAACGTCACCCTTAACTTGTCGATGGATTATCCATTCGTCATTCATACTCCGCTGATGTGGCTAGACAAGGCCGAAACGTGGAAAATGGCTGACGAGCTAGGCGCTTTCGATTATGTAAGGGAACGCACACTGACTTGTTATAACGGTGTCATCGGTGATGGATGTGGTGAATGCCCTGCGTGCAAACTGCGTAAAGCCGGACTGGATCGTTATGTACAAGAGCGTACAATGGCTCAAACGGCTGTCCCCTCCTCTGGGGTGGAAGCATGATGAGAGAACCCGGAACATTTCGAATCGTTGAACGGTTGCAGCGAATTGACCATGATATTCTGCCCACACAGCTGAGATATCACCGTAAACGTGTGCTGGTCAGCAAAGAGTTCACTTTTGATGCAGCACATCATCTGCATTGTTACGAAGGCAAGTGTAAAAACTTGCACGGTCATACGTATAAAGTCATTTTTGGCATTAGCGGTTATCCGGGTGAAACCGGGCTAACCGTTGATTTTGGACATATCAAGGACATCTGGAAGAACCGGATTGAAGGTTATCTGGATCATCAATATTTGAATGAAACGTTGCCCCTCATGAATACGACGGCCGAAAACATGGTCGTTTGGCTGTTCGAACAGATGGAGCATGCTCTGCAAACGGAGCCTTATGTCGGACTCACGGACGGTGCACGCACCGAATTTGTTCGACTCTTCGAAACGCCGACCAGCTACGCCGAAGCAAGACGGGAGTGGATGATCGATGAGTAGTCTAGAAGATCAGAAGCAAGCTGTATCGGTTGCAGATCACCCTCAAGCTCGTGCAGGGGAAGCACGTATCCCTGTAATGGAGGTTTTTGGTCCGACGGTTCAAGGCGAAGGCATGGTGATCGGGCAAAAAACGATGTTTGTGCGCACCGCGGGCTGCGATTATCGCTGCTCCTGGTGCGACTCCGCCTTTACCTGGGACGGTAGTGGCAAGGACCAGATTCGTATGCTGACGCCAGAGGCGGTATGGGATGAACTGCGCCGCTTGGGCGGCACGCGTTTCTCCCATGTAACCCTCTCCGGCGGCAATCCCGCCCTGCTGGCCTCGCTGGGCGGGCTGGTTGCCCTGTTGCGTGAGAACGGCGTCCGCACCGCGGTCGAGACGCAGGGCTCACGCTGGCAATCATGGCTGGCGGACATTGACGAAGTCACGGTCTCGCCCAAGCCACCCAGCTCGGGCATGGACACCGACTGGGCCGTGCTGGACGATGTGATCGGCCGTCTGGCTACTGGCCCGGCGGATCGAAGTCACAGTCTGAAGATCGTGATCTTCGATCAGACAGACCTGGATTATGCCCGCCGCGTGCATGAGCGATATCCGGGCACGGCTTTATTTTTACAAACGGGGAACCCGGATGTTTCTTCGGCCGATACGCCAGATCTGGCAGCTTCTCTACTAGCTCGTTACGAGTGGCTAATTGATGAAGTAAGTGCCTCGGACGATCTCAACAATGTGCGCGTACTTCCGCAGCTTCACACGCTGGTATGGGGCAATAAACGCGGAGTGTAACGCCCTTTCCGTGCTACTCGTAGATCATTTGGGCACGTTTAGAATGGACTTTTGGGTCGTATGGATGTTAGTGGCGGCATGGGCTGTATGATGTATGTTTGCTTTAAGCATTCACAGAAAAAACAGGCTGTTCGGCGGCCTGTCATGATATACGCAAAAAGATATGACGAGGCCAGCGGCTTCGACTGGATAAAAGGAGCGTTTGTAACCGATGAGACAACCTGATGAGATGCAAGATGTGACATTACTGGGTAACCAGAATGTGAAATATACGTTTGAGTATGATCCGGGTATTTTGGAGAGCTTTGATAACAAGCATCCCTACCGTGATTATTTTGTCAAATTCAACTGCCCGGAGTTCACGAGTCTCTGCCCGATTACGGGGCAACCGGACTTCGCCACAATCTACATTAGCTACATCCCCGATATTAAAATGGTTGAGAGCAAGTCACTCAAACTGTACCTGTTCAGCTTCCGCAACCATGGTGATTTCCACGAGGACTGCGTGAACATTATTATGAACGACCTGATTAAGCTGATGGACCCTCGCTTCATTGAAGTCTGGGGCAAATTCACCCCGCGCGGTGGTATCTCCATCGACCCGTATACCAACTACGGCAAACCGGGAACGAAATACGAGCAAATGGCTGAGCATCGCATGATGAATCATGACATGAACCCGGAGACGATTGATAATCGCTAGTGTTCCCACAGGACTCACCTCGTGTAACTGATCAAAAGTCAACCTTGCAAAGGTGGAGTTTTGGGAAATGTTGTGATAAACTGTAGTCAACTAGGATAACATAAAAAAGAGCAAGGATGCGTCAACATCCTCACTCTTCTACAACAGCCGCTTTCAAGGGCGGTGGCTGTGGACAGGTAATCGAAATAGGCTGCTACCTTACCGAGGGCGGCCTATTTCTTTTTGCTTTGATTATTCAATGCAATGACGATGGTTACAATCAGTCCAATTAAGGTTACTGTGAACCCAGCAAAACTGATCATTAACGTCAATACATCTTTTATCTCCACAGGCATCACCTCCTTACACAGGAGACTAGCCGACCGCCCATTCAAGCCATTCTGTTGTTATAACATATTATACCATATGTCCTAACCTGTGGACATCTATTTGACACCAAAATAAGAATGTATGTTCCCACAATTTTATAACTGAACAGAATATCCGCTACTGATCATCTGATGTGTATAATTATACGATTTTATCCCCTTTATTCATCATTCTCCCCTGTTCCCCTTGTCGCTCCATGCATTCTGCCCTATTATGTAACAATATGCTTAAATGCATAAAATCTAACATTAGGCGCTGATCCCTCGTGACCGCGACCAAAGGAGAAATGTCCATGTCGGTACAAACTACATACGCCAAGGACGCTGCTACGCGTTCGAAAACCCCACCCGGATTGGATGCCCAAGGCACCGTATACCGGATACTTATTGCCATCAGTCTGGTGCATCTATTCAATGATTCCATTCAGTCTGTCATTCCGGCGATCTTTCCTATCTTAAAAGATTCCATGCAACTAACGTACACCCAGATTGGGTGGATCGCCTTTGCTATCAACTTCACCGCATCCATTATGCAGCCCGTTGTGGGCTGGTTTGCGGATAAAAAACCAACCCCGTCGATTCTGCCGATCGGCATGGGTTTCACGTTTACGGGCATGCTGCTGCTCGCATTTGCCGACAGTTATGTGATGGTGCTTATTTCTGTTATCTTTGTCGGACTCGGGTCCGCTGCTTTCCATCCGGAGGGCTCTAGGGTATCTCATATGGCCGCAGGGCAGCGTCGGGGACTGGCACAATCTATTTTTCAGGTGGGGGGTAATGCTGGACAGTCGCTTGCGCCACTGCTAACGCGCTGGATTTTCATCCCGTTTGGGCTGTTTGGTGCGATCGGCTTTACGGGCATTGCCGCCATGGGGATCGCTGTGCAGCTCTACGTTGCACGATGGTATGGGCGTATGCTCCAATCAGGGGCATACCTGCGCAAACAGGCGGCTGCGCGTCGTGCTCCTAATCCAGCACTGCGCCAGAAGATTGCTGCCGCGATTACGATACTGATCCTGCTTGTGTTTGTCCGGTCATGGTATGTCGCTTCCATCGGCAGCTTCTACGCCTTTAACCTGAAAGATACCTTTGGCTTGTCCACGGAAGACGCACAAATTTATATTTTCCTGTTTCTTGCCGCTGGCGCACTCGGGACGTTCTTTGGCGGCCCGCTCGCAGATCGGTTCGGCAAGCGTAATATGATCTTTTTATCCATGGCTGGTGCCGCACCGCTCGCGTTGGTTTTACCGTATGCCAACCTGTTCTGGACGGGTGTACTGCTGACGATTATCGGCTTTATCATGTTGTCCAGCTTCTCGGTAACAGTTGTGTACGCACAGATGCTCATTCCGGGTAAAATCGGAACGGTCTCCGGGCTGATCACGGGCCTTGCCTTTGGCATGGGCGGTCTTGGGGCACTGGTTCTCGGCAACTGGATTGATGTTTTCGGAGTTTCACCGGTTATGCAGATTTGCAGCTTCTTGCCGCTGATCGGCATCTTTACCTTCCTACTGCCATCTGACAAATTGCTGCATCGCTGGGCACAAGAAAACGGTAGTGAGGAGTAATCCTAATAATTCAGGTTATTATCAGGTAGATGTTCTCTGACTCTTTGGACACATAGGAGGTTCTTCATCATGGTCAGTGGTTTCACTGGTAGTTTTTCTCTAGTCTAGAGCAGCGGTGGAGACATCTCCCAAAACAAAAGAAGCTCCTGTCCGAATCTGGTCATCCAGATTGGCAGGAGCCTTTTTATGAGATATATGTGCAAGGAAAGATCTATTTCAAACGATGCAGGATCAGACGTTTTTTGTACAGCATTTTACCGGCCTCGGCTACATCCTGAATTGTATTTTTGTTGCTGACAGATCCAAAGATCATACCTGCAATCGGCACCAACTGAAATAGCTTTTTCCAGCCAAACGATTCACTGTAAGAGTTGAACACTTCACGCCATCCCTGCATTTGAGAGACCACCTCAATTTGCTTATCGGGATTATCGTAGTCCGCTAGCTCTTCAATAATGGCTTTTTTGCCCACAATATCAGCTGAAGAGAATTGCAGACATTTTACAATAAAGATACGTTCGAGCGGGTCATCCGGGTCATATCCATAGCACAGTGCCATCTCTTGCAATACTTTTAGCGAAAGCCCCATCACCAGCGGAATGTCTGCTGCAATCGTGACGATGCCCCCAAATCCAGTCGCGGCCCCTTGTGCCGCAGCGAATTTGCTCCGACTCTCGGTGATACTATCCGCCACACGGTCCAGCACCTCAAGCGGTAATTTTTCCACACTATGAATTTTGGCGGTTTTCTCCGTTTCCGCATCCTCTTCCAAGCGGTAGATGTGATCTTTTGTCATGGGGTACCCCGAACGCTCGGCTTCCTCTTGCAAGAGCTTGGCTACTTTTTTCTTCTGTACAAGAAACTTGCCACCCGTTTGCAAATACTGACCCACTTCGTTCAAAGCGTCACCGATCTTCTGCTTTATTGCTTTAGGCATTACTTTATCCAGCATGGCAAATGGCAGACGCCCAATCTTGTCCCAGATGAACAGATCCTTCTGTTCCTTCTCCCATTTTAGGATTAACTCAAGTTCTCCATCCAGTGTCTCGCGTGATTCCATATGTGATCCTCCTATAGGTTGTAGTACGATTGTCATTTGGATTGACCTTATTTTCATACGTAAAATTAGTGTATCGGTTGCTTTATTTCAGCATCATATCAAAAAAGAGCCTCTCATTAGCATTATTCGCTAACAAAAGACTCTTATATGCATTCCAAGATACTACTTCACTTCTGCCACCGCTTGACCATCCGGAACGGGAATACCGAAGTCAGGTGTTCCACCCTCATTCCAATGAATCACTTGAGCACGAGCATGACGATTCGGGTCATACAGCGGATCACCCTCAATCTCTTTATAGTTACGTGCATGATAGATCAGAATATCTGTTGTGCCATCCGGGGATACGGTAAAGCTGTTATGTCCTGGACCATATTGTCCATGTTCTTCACAGGTCTGGAAGACCGGCTCGGGTGACTTCACCCAGCTTGCTGGATCGAGCAGGTCTGCATCTTCATCTGCTGTGAGCAGTCCCATGCAGTAATGATGATCGGTGGCGCTGGCGGAGTAACTGATAAACAGACGTCCATTTCGATGTAACACCGCCGCACCTTCATTGACTTTAAAGCCGATGATCTCCCAATCGTATTCCGGTGTAGCAATCATCACTTGTTCACCGCGGAGGGTCCATGGATTTTCCATTTCACTGATATAAAGGTTCGAATTGCCGTCGATGTCCGGGTCTTTCTGTGCCCAGACGAGATAACGAACGCCTCGGTGTTCAAACGTTGTGGCATCCAGTGCAAAACTCTCCCATTTGGTTATAATCTGGCCTTTTTCCTCCCACTTCCCTTCCAGCGGGTTAGCCGAATCATTCTCGAGTACATACATACGATGATCGAACAAACCGTCGTTGGTTTCACTCGTATGTGCTGCTGCATAGTAGATGTACCATTTTCCATCAATATAATGAATCTCCGGTGCCCAGATGTTTGCACTCATTGGTCCTGTCTCCCGTTTTTTCCAGGCGGTAACCGGTTCAGCTTCTTTCAGTCCCTCCAGTGTCTCGGCACGCCGAATTTCAATCCGGTCAAAAGCCGGCACGGAAGCCGAAAAATAATAATATCCATCTGTATGACGGTATACCCAAGGATCAGCACGCTGCTCCAGTAGTGGGTTGGTGAATGTAATGGTATTGGTCATGAGAATGAACCCCTTTCATATGTGTGTGTATGGCTCTGAATCTTATGATGTGTGTGGGTGGGAAAATAAAGCAGAAGCGGTGGGCACAGCGGACGTTCGGAGACGGCAGGGCCTTGGCGCTCTTCTTGCCCTCCGATTTCTTCCTTCACCGCTCTAGCGGTGGAAATCGGATGTCAAACTCGCACACGCGGCTCCTTCCTCCTCCTCACTGCTTGTGCCCCCGGGCACGGGCTGCTCGCGATTTTCCCGCTCGCTGGCACACATCTGTCTTCGAGCCTTTAGGTTGGCTCGATAACTTATGCAGTTGACCGCTCTGCCAGGTCAACTCTCCCCGCACAAACGCTTCAAGCACAGCGGACGTTCGGAGACGGTAGGGCCTTGGCGCTCTTCTTGCCCTCCGATTTCTTCCTTCACCACTCTAGCGGTGGAAATCGGATGTCAAACTCGCACACGCGGCTCCTTCCTCCTCCTCACTGCTTGTGCCCCCGGCACGGGCTGCTCACGATTTTCCCGCTCGCTGGCACACATCTGTCTTCGTGCCTTTAGGTTGGCTCGATAACTTATGCAGTTGACCGCTCTGCCAGGTCAACTCTCCCCGCACAAACGCTTCAAGCACAGCGGACGTTCGGAGACGGCAGGGCCTTGGCGCTCTTCTTGCCCTCCGATTTCTTCCTTCACCGCTCTAGCGGTGGAAATCGGATGTCAAACTCGCACACGCGGCTCCTTCCTCCTCCTCACTGCTTGTGCCCCCGGGCACGGGCTGCTCGCGATTTTCCCGCACGCTGGCAACCCTCCGCCGCTCAGTGCCTACTTTTCAGCTGCGCTGATCTGTTTGCCCCAGACCGCGATGCCGCGGTCGTTCAGGCCGCTCACCACCAGCGCAGGCTGACTTCGCTCCCAATCCCAGGATGGGAGCAGCTTCAGCTCTTCCGTGGAAGCACCGCCCCATGGGCTTTCCTTCCACGTCAGCGTTAACGTTTGCTTGCCATCAAACGTCCACGTGCCTGAACCATTCTCGCTTTCGATTTTGCCTTTGGCCGTTAGCGTGTATGGTACTGACTGCACCTGTCCGTTCACTGCCGGATCCAACGCCATGCCTTCCCACGTTCCGGCGATCATCGATTTCGGAATGTCTTGCGCTTTCTCTCCGGCATAACGTTCAGGTGACACGACAGGCCAGCCATCTTTGGTCCACAGCATTTTGCGGACATGAAGATACGGCCAGTTTTTATCAGTCTCGCCCCGTGCATGATGCACGATGTAATATTCGTCGTCATCCTTCAGCACGGAATTATGTCCCGGGGCAACCCAGCCCTCACCCTCAGTGAATCGGTATCCCCCCAGAATTTTAGTGCCGACTTCATACTGTGGGAGATGTTCCGTATCTAACATGGAATTGCCATTGATATCCGTATAAGGCCCTGTAATCGAGTCGGCACGAGCTACCCGTACGTTATAGTCTTCGAACAGGGAATCATACGAGACGAACAAGTAATATTTTTTGAACTCGGGATTATACACAATATAGGGCCCTTCGACTGCGCCCTCTTCGGTTGCACGATCTCTTGCCGCGATCCGAGTACCGTATCCCTCTTCTTTGAACTTGCCTGTAACCGGGTCAAGCGGTGCGATGTAAATTCCATCGAAAAACGAACCATATACCATCCAAGGGTTGCCTACAGCATCCAACACCGGATTGGCATCAATGGCATTCAGACCATCCTTCTCCTGACCAGCCGTCTTCACCACCAGCCCTTCATCCTTCCACGGCCCCTCGGGGGATTTGGAGGTCTGCAATCCGATGGCAGACTGTGTACTGCCAAAGCTCGAAGCTGAATAATACAATCGGTACGTATCTCCAGTCTTCATAATATCCGGTGCCCACAAGTTCGTAGCTCCCGTCCAGTCCAGTGCTTCTTTTGGAATACCTGGCAGAGCCTGCCCGACCCATGTCCAGTTAATCAGATCATCTGACTTGCGCACCATAACTCCCGGTTTCGGCTCTCCTGCCACTCGAACGTCTGTAGAATAGACGTAGTAGCCCTGATCTGTTTTGATGATGGCCGGATCATGTGCGTTATTCACTGTCCACTTGGATTCATCATCCAGAATCGAAAGATCATATAGCTTCGTATCCTGCGGAGCTTCCGGGAAAACCGGAGGTTTTGCCGTAGCCTCGCCATCTGCACAGCCTGTCGTACCGATCAGCATCAGTAACATCAACGCCGCAACTCCCTTCCTCGCAATGTGCCGTTTTGGGGGTTCGTTCCCATCTCTTCGTGCCTTCGTTTCTTTCCCATCTTCTCGCGCCTCTGGTGTTGTCCATGTTCTCCAGGCTCTCATCATCCTTTGACCCCTGAAATGGCCACCGATTCGATAATCTGCTTCTGGAAGATCAAGAAAATAATCAGAACTGGTAGCAGCGCGACAATGGAGGCAGCCATAATGAGCGGATAATCCGTTTGAATAGCATAGGTCGCGTTGAAGTTCGCAATTACGAGCTGTAGCGTTTGTTTTTCAGGTGAATTCAGATAGATGATCGGTGCCAGATAATCGTTCCAGATCCCCATAAACCAGAGAATTAACTGAGCAGCCACGGCAGGTTTGATCAGTGGAAACGTAATGCTGGAGTATAACCGGAAGTAAGAACTTCCATCAATCTTCGCCGCCTCAATGATTGCATCAGGTACACTGAGCAGATATTGCCGTAGGAAAAAGATCATAATCACGTTACCGAACAGCCCCGGAATAATAAGCGGCAGCAAGGTGTCTACCCAGCCCAGCTTGGAAAACATCATAAATTGCGGAATCATGACTGTTGGATAAGGAATCATCATCGAGGCCAGCAGGGCGAGAAACAATTTATTTTTATGGGGAAATCTTAACTTGGCAAAAGCAAACGCAGCGAGACTCGACGTAAACGTCCCCACGATCGTCACACTAAGTGCTACAATGAGACTGTTTTTAATCCCGCTGAGCAACGGCCCGGCTTCCCAGATCTCCTTATATTTATCGAACCGAAACACTTCCGGAATCCAGACCGGTGGAAGTGCAAATACGTCCTGCTTCTCCTTGAGCGAGGTGGACAGCATCCAGAGCAAAGGCGCAATCATCGCAATAGCGCCGATGGACAGAACGATAAATATAATAGAGTTTGTTACCTTCCTTCTTTGACTATAAGACATCTTCCGTTCCACTCCTCTCCCCGCCCATTAATCCCCGTCGTAGGCTGATCTTTCGTTAAGTTTGAATTGCACAAGCGTAATCACAAAGATGAAGATACCCAGAATCATGGCCATCGCTGAGGCATAACCCATCTGCAAGTTACTAAAAGCCTTTTGCCAGATATAAAAGACGATTGAAGCGGAGGCATACTCCGGTCCACCTGTAGGTGTCATAATGTTCATCTCGGTGAAAATCTGGGAACCCCCGATGATATTTGTGACCACGAGGAAAAAGGTTACCGGTTTCACCATGGGCCAGGTGATATTGCGGAAGATTTGAAACCCGTTTGCCCCGTCCAGTTCCGCGGCCTCGTAGTAGGTACGGGATACGCTTTGCAGCGCTGCCAGATATAGCAACATCGTATAGCCCAGACCTTTCCAGACGGTCATGATGATCAGTGCGGGTTTTACTGTATCTTTATTGGCTAGCCAGTTCGGACCTTTAATCCCAAACAGATCCAGGAACTGATTCACCAGACCATAGTCTCCGTTGTAAGCCCAGTTCCACATGATGGATACAGCCGCCAAGGAAGAAATGACCGGAATGTAATAGATCACACGAAAAGTTGTTGTACCGGGAATTTTACGATTCAGTCCCATCGCCAGCAACAGCGCAAGTAGCAGACCGATTGGAATACCCAGCATCAGGTAAAACGTATTGAACATCGCCTTGTAAAAGAGGTCGTCCGTTAACAAGTCTTTGAAGTTGGCAAGTCCGATAAAGTTCATCTGCCCCAGTCCGTCCCAATCGGTAAATGAACCATAGAGGGAATAGAGGAACGGGAACAACACAAAGATCAGCAACCCCAGAATAGGGGGCAAAATAAACAAATATCCATACAGCATCTCTTTGCGATACAAACTCGATTTCGTATTCACGTGTTCACCCCTGTTTCTAAGATCAGCATGTGGCATACATCGATTGGCCTTTCTGAATCATGGCTTCTGTTGCGTTCCGGTCGATACATGCCACATGCTCGTATGGAATCTGGCGAAAAAATTAAATTAAACGTTTACATAGTTCACTCCGATGACATGAAAAAATAGTTCAATTTGTATCTTCTAATGAGCAAATGATGCCAGCAGCATCGGTTCAGGCTGCTGGCATCCTCTCTTTCCTGTCTATTTATTCTGAGATTTCGCTTCCTGCTCAACCGCTTTGTCCAGCAGCTTCTGCATCTTTGGCTGTTGCTGCTTCACATAGTCCGCAGCTGTCATCTTGCCATCCAGTACGGGCTGAATGTCAGTGAAGAACATGTCGTACCACTCCGCGTTATACGTGTAGTTACCTGGTAGCGAACGTCCATAATCTTTGACGATATCAATGAATTCTTGTTTATTTTCCGGTTTCGTAGACGTATCTTTCGCCCACTCATCTGCCATGTCAAGCAAGTTCGGAATCTGCACCTTCGCGTCTACCAGTTGTTTCATGCCATCCTCCGAAGCTGTGAGGTAATTCACCAATGCAGCAGCTTCTTCTGGATGCTTGGTTTTGGCGGATACACCAATCCCCAGGGAACCGATCCATGTAGCGGATTTGCCTGTTGATCCTGCCGGGAAAGGCAGCAGATCATAATCGAATGGAAGCTTCTCGAATGTACTCATATCCCACGGACCTACAGGGAAGAAGGCCATTTCGCCTTTCATCCAGCGCTGATACGTATCCAGTGTCTGTGCTTCCTCAATGGAAGGTGTGATGTTGTACTTGTTCTGCATATCTGCAAAGAATTGCAGCGCTTCCGCGAATTTCGGATCATCAATGGTCACTTTTGTTTTGCTCTCATCCAGCCAGTCAGCTCCATTGCTCCATACAAAAGCTTGCAGCGCCCACTGTACGTTAAAACCTGTACCGAATACGTCAGGCTTACCATCCCCATTCGTATCCTTCGTCGCTTGCTGATTCACCTTAATGAATTCATCCCATGTGTACGGTTTGTCCTTATCTGGGAATGGAATGCCTTCTTTTTCAAAAAGGGTCTTGTTATAACCCAGTGCAAACGGTCCGACATCCTTAGGCATACCGTAAAGGTCACCTTGCCCGGCCATTTTGCCATCATAACGATACAGGTCGACTCCGTATTTCCAAATATTATCCAGATTGATATCTTGGTTTTTCTCAATATACGGTGTCAGGTTCATCAGCACATTGCTGTTCACATACGCCTTCATATCACCCGGGGTGAAATAAAATACATCCGGCATGCTGTTTCCTGTAATGGCTGCACGGAGTTTAGTTGCATATTGATCCGCAGCGGTCACAATAATTTTAACTTTGACACCCGGATGCTCTTCTTCAAACTTTTTCACGACAGCCTGATACGCCTTCTGCTCATCCGTTCCTCCGCGGAACATAAATGTCAGTTCTTTATCACCGCCAGAACTTCCGCTCTCCCCTCCACATCCTGCAAGTACCAGTGCACTGACTAGCATAAGCAGCATAAAAGTGACCCAACTCTTTCTCTTGACCATATGAACCCCTCCTGATCTGGACTTGTAAACGTATTCAATACGATGAATCAGCATTTCTGTTGTTAAATTTATCAAATCCAGATCCATTTAGTCAATACTTTATTAAAACATTTTATATTTATTTAAAATAAACGACACCTTAATACGTTGGCCAGCCGTTGGCGTCCCACAGCAGATCGTTAATCAGCAATTTCGGATTGCCATTATCCGTAGCATCATAGGCGTGGCGTACAATCAGGTTGCCGTTCACTACATCCTGCCCGCCTGGCCCCTTCCACCTTACGTTGCCTGTATCCAAAATCGTGCCGCCACCGTTCATCATATTGACTCCGTTTTTGTCGACATAAGGCCCGGTAATGCTGCTGGACCGGCCGTAGACCATTTTGTAGGTACTGTTCACACCTTTACAGCAGGAATCAATAGAAGCAAACAAATAATAATACCCGTTGCGGTATACGATACTTGGCGCCTCAATAGCTCCCCCGTTATTCGGACGTGCTGCAATCGAAGTGATGCTGCCTGTCGGTTTCATCGTATTTTTGTCCAGTTTCACAATCTTCAGACCGCTCCAGAACGAACCAAAAGCCAGCCAAGGATTGCCAGAAGCATCAATCACCAGCTCAGGGTCTATGGCGTTATAGTTATTCGATGTTGTCGTTTGCAATACAAGCCCTTCATCCTTCCACTGTCCTGCGCCCACGCTATCTGCCGATGCTAAACCGATCGCAGACCTGTTGGAACCAAAGGTCGAGATGGAATAATAAAGCCACACTTTACCGTTATATCGCTGTACGTCTGGCGCCCACACATCCAAATCTTTCTGTCCAGGAACAGCCGAATTCCACCAAGATGGTTCTTTCAAAAAGATCTGCGGTACGCGGTACCATGACGTTCCATTATCTGATTTCAACACCTGGATCCCTGGACCCGTGGAAAAGGTATACCAGGAGTTCCCTTCCTTGATCATCGTTGGATCATGAACCGCAATATCACCAGACAGATTCCAAAAGGCGGCTAAAGCCCGCGACTGTCCTGCAAGCACTAACACCAAGACCAGCAGTGCCGGTAAAGCCCACCGTTTTCGAGGTGAAATCTTCGATCTTATCCAACCCCCGCCATTCGAATGACCTGAATCCCTCGTATGGTCTAGCTCATCCGCATCTTTCATCCTTTTTGAACTCCACAATGTCATGCCCTTGAAACTCATCAACGTCTTCCACTCAAAGCTCTTCAATCTCTTCCATGAACTGAATTTTTCCACAACGGAACGCCACCTCTCATTAATAAATGGTTACTTTGGTTCATGAAGTATTAAATCAATTTAAGTATAATAGGATTATAAAAGCGGTTACATTACAATTCAATGGTATATTTCAAATATATATAAATTAATTTAATCTTTTATTTTGACCAATTCGTAATAAAATCTGGGGCGTTCCTTCGTTTTCTGCTACATATACAAGCCTCTACTTCCCTTTTCTCTACTCTTTCTTTCCAGCATGTAATGATTTATAATTATCTGAAATAAAACAGTCAAATGTGCAAAAGTCTGCGTAATAGGCTTTGTTCAGAACGGGGAAAGGACATCCACCTATGATTTATATTAAAGATCTGATGTCAGGTGTGAATATTTTCAAAGCACTCAGTTCCGAAATTCGCATTCAGATTATTGAGCTGCTGGCCAAAAACCAAAGTCTTAATCTCAATGATCTTGCAACCAAACTCGGACTTAGTAACGGTGCAATTACAATGCATATCAAAAAGCTGGAGGAAAGTGGATTAATCGAGATTAACACTGCCGTTGGCAAACACGGCATCCAGAAGATATGTTATCTTAACGAGGAAAAATTGATGGTGGACCTGCGTTCTAAGGAGATTCACAATCGGTATGAAGTCGAGATTCAGGTTGGGCATTACAGTGATTATCAAGCCGCCCCCACCTGTGGCATTGCAACGAAAGACAGTATTATCGGGGAGTTTGATGATCCTCGTTATTTCGCCGATCCGCTTCGGATTGATGCAGAGATGATCTGGCTGGCCGAAGGATATCTGGAATATCGTATTCCCAACTATCTGAAGCCCAACCAGACATTTAACGAGATCCAGCTTTCCATGGAGCTAGGTTCGGAAGCACCTGGATTCTGTGACAACTATCCTTCCGATATTTACTTTTACATTAATGGAAAAGAAATTGGTCTCTGGACGAGTCCGGGGGATTTCGGAGATACACGCGGTACATTCAATCCGGACTGGTGGCCGCCGCACCTGAATCAGTACGGCATGTTGAAGCTGATTCGCATTACGAATGAAGGCAGTTATATCGATGGATGCCGCATCTCCGACGTTACGCTGGATGATATCGGGCTGGATTATAAGAGCGATATTCACTTCCGCATCGCTGTCACGGATGGACCTGTCAACAAACGCGGCTTGACCATTTTCGGTAAAAACTTCGGTAATTATGGTCAGGGCCTGCTCGCGCGGGTGCTTTATAACGTGCTGGAGGATTAGCGCGGGAGAGTTCTGCTGAAGAATCCATCTTATCAGGACAATACGCGCTTGTCTGTTCCATTGCTGTGGTATACTTATGGCCTGTTTCGGAAATGTGATGACGGGTGGGGTTCATTTGAAGCTGGAACGGTTAGTCTCGATCATTTACAAGTTACTTAATCACGAAGTGTTGTCTGCATCTACCCTTGCAGAAGAATATCAAGTATCACCCAGAACGATCTATCGGGATATTGATGTGATCTGTGCAGCAGGATTTCCAGTGGTTTCGCATCAGGGAATGAACGGCGGGTATGGTATCATGGACGGTTATAAAATGGATAAGAGCCTGCTCGGCTCCTATGATGTGAATGCGCTGATTACAGTACTCAACAGTCTCTCTACTATTTTTAATGATGCGCGTGCCCAGGGCACCATTGAACGTTTGCAGACGATCAGTGAGCAACATACCCATCCAAGCTTGACTGTAGATCTGAACACGTATCGAACAGACCCTGACTCGCTTCCGCATCTTCGTGCAGGAATCATGAACTATCTGGCTGTTCAGTTTGACTACATTAATTCCAAAAATGAGCGCACAACTCGAGAAATTGAACCTGTTCGATTGCAGTTTAAATATCGTAGCTGGTATGTGTATGGATATTGCCGAAGCCGGTGGGATTATCGGGAATTCAGACTGTCCCGGATGTTAAACGTGCATCTAACCAACAGCCATTTTCCACCACATGCCCTTCCTTCGGAAGAGCCGTCACCCACTCTTCCTGTCCCGCAGGATACCGTGACAGATGTGGTCTTGCGAGTATACCCTGAGGCACTCTCAGGGGCATTGGATCATTTTCAGCAGGCAGACAAACAATTTCATAAAGATGGCAGCATGACAATGCGTTTACAGATTCATGATCCGCTCCAGGCCCCGTGGTTATGGTCGTTATTACTGAGCCTGGGCAGTGGTGCAGAGGTTTTAGAACCTGTAGCACTGAGGAATGTTCTAGAGACGCAACTACGAAATGCCCTGAAACGTTACGACACACGGGATGTTTAAAGACCCACTAAATTTGGAGGTACATGTTCGCGTGTTCGCGTAAGTATAGTAATCGGTAAATTGTTCGGTTTACGAGGGGCTCGGTTTGAACGTGTATATACTGCATTGCTCGGTGAATTCAATATTTTGTGAAGTGTAGTGAAGTGATAGGAGAAGTATGACACGCTGTTGTCATACTTCTTTTTTTATACTCATTTCAGCAAGAGAGCAGCACATCACCTCAACTATTCGCCAAAATGAAGGAGACGATGTTTTATGAATTACCCAGAACAAATGTATCACTATCATGTTTGGGCTTCACAGATCATAATGCAACGCGTTCAAGAACTGCCACCTGCCGTTCTGCATCAGGAGGTCGGTAGCTCATTCCCTAGCCTCGCCCATGCGCTCAGCCATATGTATGCTGTGGATCAGATGTGGTATCTGGTTCTAACCGGCACCAGCATGCCTGAAGCTTTACAAATCTGCATGCCGCGCAACGGAGAGACCTTTGCCACAATTGAAGATTACTTCGAGCGTTATGCAGAGCTATCCAATCAATACTTTGATTGGTTCAGTCAACAGACGAATTTGGAGCAAACGATTCTACTCGACAATCCCTTTGCAGGCGTGCGTCAAACCAGTTTCGCAGAAATGGTCTTACATCTGGTGAATCACGGGACCTATCACCGGGGCAATATATCCACCATGTTGCGTCAGTTGGGGCATGCCTCTGTCATGAATGATTACTCCAAATTCTGGTATGAGGATTCTAATGCTACTGTATAATGTTTTTGATTTGGCTGGCCTGCTGGTTGGATAATACCGAGGTCTGTGGAGATCGTTAGCGTTTGAAACACCCTCATCTCACATCAAAAAAACCACCTACCTATCCTTTTCTCATAGTTAGATACTAGCCAGATACCTTGATTGCTATCTGGCTATCACCTTTTCATAGAGAATGCGATAGGTTAGATGGTTTTCTTATTTTCTTCAAGTTGCTTAATCCTCCCTAGCAACCGCTAGGTGAGACGATTTACCTGACATATACTAATTTATTTACCAGCAGGTTGTGCCTCAGCCGTATAGCCTGTAGGAATCTCCGTTTCCGCAGTCGCTTTAGTAATGACCATCGGATACATCATATCTGGATCAGGCTGTACGATTGAATAAATCACGATAGCCCGACCGTCTTTCTCCAGTTTGACATCATCAATCTTCAATCCATACCCTGGATGCGGCATCTCGGCAGTCAGCGTAACTTTGCTTGTTTTGTCATCTACCTTTGTCGTTGTCACTTCAGGAACGATAGCTTGCTGTCCCTCCCCAGGATTAGTTGGAGCAGGTTCACTTGAACCACCGTTTCCATGCCGGTCCACAAACTCAAGTGCGTTGAATATCATGCTTGCTGCCTCCATACGGGTAAGCGACTGATCCGGGCCGAAGTTTCCTTCCTTGTCCAATTCAATGATGTTCATATTCAGCAGGTTCTGGACCGCAGATTTGGCATCCTTACCTATTTTATTTTCATCCTTAATGTCATTATACTTCATGGTTACCGGATAAGTACCGGTTGTGTTAATCCCTTCATGCAGCAGAATGACAAATTGTTCACGGGTCAACTTATTTTGCGGACTCACTTCTACTGGAATGGACAGTCCATTTTGAGTGGCAACTTGCACAGCATCGGCGTACCAGGTGTTCGGACTAATTTTATTTTGGGCCGAGGCCTCATTATACTCATTTTTCAATCCAAATGCGCTGACAATCATTTGAATTCCCTGTGGCTCAGACAAAGCAACATCTGGTCGGAACAGATCTGCTGTTACTCCGTTCACGATTCCCTTGGATTGCAATGAATCCACAACAGCTTTCTGACCCTCATCTTTGATGTCGGAAAATGCAAACACAGAAGCACCTCCTGCTGTTAATGAAACGCAGAGCGCAAGCGTTGCAACCCAACCTTTTTTATGCTTCATTTCCATGCACCTCCATTATATATAATAGAACTTGTTATATACTTCTTACCCCTACAGACGAGACATTTCGAGAAAATGTTTCAGTCCAAGTAGCATGGAGTACATACATCTTATAACATTGCTTCACGATTGTTGTAGTTGCCTCACACTCATGATGGACGAGCAGATTCATTGACATTTGATCCCATTAGCGCGAAAATATAAATAAAAGTAACACATCACGGATTATTAATAATCTAGTTCGCATAAAGTAAGAGGGCATGGCACAACTCATCATGAGGTGTCTGCCCTTTTCTTGACTTCATTTGTCTAACTTCTGTTTCTAGCGTACTTAAGTTCTAACCTAATGAAGGAGAACCCATACCTATGTCCAAAAAAGGTTTGCTACGTGATTATGTGTTATCCAACTGGCCCATCTATCTTCTGGCGGTTCTTTTAATCATCGCATCCAATGTCGGTCAGGCTTCTCTCCCCCGTATTCTGGGCAGCTTCACGGATCAACTCATGCAAAATACACTTCAGATGCAGACCGTGATCCGTTACAGCTTATCACTACTCTCCATTGCGATTACATACAATCTTCTGTTTGGTACTGGCCAGTTCATGATTATGAAGCTGGGTCGGCGGTTTGAATTTATAACGCGCGAGCGGATCTTCCGCAAATTCTCAGAACTCAGTGAGCATTATTTTTCTAAACAGGGGAATGGCAAGCTACTCAGCTATTTTATGAATGATGTTACTTCTGTCCGTGAAGCCATATCCAACGGCGTTACGATGATGACGAACGCTGTTTTTCTGTTAATGTCCTGTATCGTAATGATGCTCCTTAGCGGGATTCCGTTGTCACTGATCATGATCAGCGTCGTGCCCTTGCTGGCGACTCCTTTTCTGGTCGTCTTTTTCGGTCCGCGAATTCGAAAGCGCTCTCGTGATGTACAGGATGCTCTCGCTACAATGACGGAGTCTGCCGAGGAGCAACTGGGTGGTATTCGTGTAATCAAAACATTTGCGATCGAAGACATTGCCCAAGGGCGATTTGGCGTGACCGTTGATAATATCAAAACCAAACAGCTTCGTTTAGTTCGTCTCTCTTCTCTTTTTCAAGCTACTCTTCCTTTGCTGGGCGCTTTGTCTCTCGTTGTATCCCTGTTGGTTGGCGGTATGATGACGATGCAGAACTCGATTACACTGGGTAGCTTTGTCGCCCTGACTTTGTATCTGCGAATTATTATGGGACCGCTTCAGCAGATTGGAAACGTCATTAATACGATGCAGCGCTCAGGAGCCTCTCTTGAAAGAGTGAATGATCTTCTCAGTGAAGAGCCCGATGTGCAAGAAATTGCTGAAGCACAGGCGCTTCACAACGTTCAGGACGTTACCATTAATAATCTGACATTCCATTACCCCGGCAGCTCCGCTCCTGCATTGAAGAATATCCATCTCCAGATTCATGCGGGCCATACGGTGGGTATCGTCGGCAAAACCGGTTCAGGTAAGAGTACACTGGTCAAATTACTGCTCCGAACCTATGAACCGCCGCATGGTAGCATGTTTATTAATGGCACGGACATTCGAGAGCTGTCCCTGGACAGTCTGAGATCTCGAATTGCCTATGTGCCTCAGGACGGTTTTCTGTTCAGTACCACCATCCGGGACAATATAGCATTTAGCAATCGCGAGGCACCCATGGATGATGTAGAGAACAGCGCTAGACAAGCGATGATCTATGAAAATATTGTACGTTTCCCTGACCGCTTCAATACATTACTCGGAGAGCGAGGACTCACCCTGTCCGGTGGTCAGCGTCAGCGTACCAGTCTTGCCCGCGGGTTAATTAAGCAGGCACAGATGCTTATTTTGGACGACAGTATGAGTGCCGTGGATGCCGTGACTGAAACTGGCATCCTGCGCAGCCTGCGCAGGATCGGCAAAGGCAAAACGACGTTAATCATTTCCCATCGGATCAGTGCAGTCCGTCATGCCGATAACATCATCGTGCTCGATGAAGGACAGATCGTTGAACAGGGAACGCATGCTGAATTGATGGCAGCCAAGGGACTTTATGCAGCAACTTATCGCTTGCAGGAGGAGGGGTTACATCATGTCTGATGCGGATGCGAATCATAAAGACACAATGAATGATAGGAAAAATATCAACAAAACTCATCTTGAGGAGAATAACAAGAATTACAACAAGCGTACTTCGTTCAAAGCTATGATGGGGTACGCCAAGCCGCACCGCTGGGCATTTGTCGGTATTTTCTGCTGTTCACTGCTCGGCATATCAGCCGATCTACTTCAGCCTTATCTCGTAAAAATTGCGATTGATGACCACTTGGCCGTGAATCAAACCAGCATTGGCTTTCTCGTCCAGCTTGCGGCCATTTTTCTTGGCCTGGCTATCGTCAGTTTTATTTTCACATATATTCAAAACAACCTGTTGCAGCATGTCGGTCAGAGCATTGTCTCCCGAATTCGCAAAGACTTATTCCGCCATATTTCCCGAATGTCTATGTCCTTCTTCGATCGTTTTCACATCGGCAGCCTCGTTACCAATGTATCCAGTGACACGGAAACCATTAGCAGTTTCTTCACACAGGTGCTTCTCAGCCTGATCCGGGACGGAATGATGCTAGTACTTATCATCTTCTTCATGTTTCAGCTCGATCCTGTGCTCGCCGGTTATTCCCTCATCGTGCTCCCTGTGATCGCTGTTGTAGCTGCGTTATTCCGTCGTATGCTGCGAAGAGCTTATCAGAATGCACGAACCCGGCTCTCCCGCCTTATTGCATTCACAGCAGAGAACCTGTCCGGTATGTTTTTGATTCAAGCATTTCATCAAGAGGAAGAACAAAAGAGGCGCTTCAAGGAACAGAACCTTCTTCATCTACAGGCAAACATAATCCAAGCTCGTTCCAATGTCATATTCAACCGGACGTTTGATATTTTGGGCAACGCAGCACTGGTTATGATGGTTTGGTTAGGGGGCCGGGCTGTTCTTGGCGAATCTTTGCAAGTTGGGGTACTGTATGCATTCATCAGTTATATACGTCAGTTTTTTCAACCGATCAACCAGATTACGATGCAATGGAATACCTTCCAGTCCACTACGGTCTCCATGGAACGAATCTGGAACATTCTAAGCACAAAACCTGAAGTTGCCGACCCGAAATCAGATGTCGTTACCTCGATAAATCCACGGCAGGTTATGGGTCAGATTGATTTCGATCATGTATCCTTTGGTTATCTAGAGGACCGCCCCATATTCCAGTCTTTGAATCTACACTTATATCCGGGAGAGATGGTGGGGATCGTGGGCACCACCGGCGCAGGTAAAAGCACATTAATCTCCCTGCTCAATCGCTTCTATGACGTCAATCAGGGCAGCATTCAGATTGATGGCACAGATATTCGCCACATTCCGCAACATACGCTTCATCGCATCGTTGGTCTGATCCAGCAAGAACCTTTCCTATTCTCTGGCACCATTATTGATAATGTGAGAATGTTCAGGCAGGATATAACGCGTGAGCAGGCAATGGAAGCCTGCCGATTCGTCGGAGCACAACCGATGATTAGCCGTTTGCCACAAGGGTATGATACCCGTCTGTCAGAACGCGGCAGCGGATTGTCTGCTGGAGAACGGCAACTCATTTCTTTTGCCCGAATTGTAGTCTTCCAGCCCCGAGTGCTTATCCTGGATGAAGCTACGGCTAACCTGGACTCACACACCGAACAACTTGTGCAGCAAGCACTGGAGACCGTCTCCCAGGGCAGAACAACCATTGTTATTGCACATCGCCTGTCTACAGTAATGCACGCCGATCGAATTCTCGTCATGGAACAAGGTGCAATTGTCGAAGAAGGGACACACCAGGAGCTGGTTGCAGCACAAGGAATTTATGCTGATCTGTACCAGCATGCGCGGGAAGCTGGGAAACCGTCGTGTACAACCAAGCTAGGTTAAATACCTTTTCATTTATCGATCCTTGCGAGGTGTTTTTTAGAATTTCGTGCACAAACGCATCTAAATGTCGCTCGGACTCGTAAACCTTATAAAGACTTCCATATACCAATCACGGAAGTATTATTAGTGGGAGCAGCACTCTACATTGAGATCAGAAATTAAAGGGGGATAGAACATGTCATCTTCAACTACTCAAACCCGGCAAGGTGAGATTCGTTATCAGCGTATAACTGCCATTTGCAAAAGTGGTCTCTGTCTTCTGTTCCTTTTCTTATGTGTACTGCTCCTATGGGTCATTGTTACCGGGCAGACACAAAGCGTGGAAAAAATCTATTATCCTATGGCCGCCGTACTCGGCATGTGGCTGGTTGGTCCATTTTTTTTCATGTTTCTAAACCGCTCCATTCAAGGTTCAACGGTACTTGTATCCTGGGATCAACAAAACCTCTACGCTGGTAGCCGAAATGTACCTTGGAACCAGATTCGCAAGATTGAGCTCGCAGCTCCGTCCCGAAGTCGATGGCAACTGGCTGCTTCCCCCATGTACGCCATATATCTGAAGGACGGCACACGCATTCATATTCACACCGACCATTTACTTGGAAAAAAAGGACTCCAGACAACGTTGAATACTCTACAAAGGACATTAGAGGAACACAAGGGAGAGTGATTCAGACTAGTTCCCTCTGTCCGACTCGACTCCGCCTCTGGATATAGGATCATCCCGTGTAGAGTTCCAAAAAAAGCTGG
Source organism: Paenibacillus sp. JJ-100 (assembly GCF_948329825.1). Classification (GTDB taxonomy): domain Bacteria; phylum Bacillota; class Bacilli; order Paenibacillales; family Paenibacillaceae; genus Paenibacillus. The sequence goes on along the minus strand of NZ_CAOJCM010000004.1, from coordinate 159,143 downwards.
ATGCGAATAAACTCGCATCCAGCTTTTTATCATACGCTAACCTTACATGTACATCGACCTTACATGTACATCGAGTTTCAACTTCATTGCATTCTTTCGCTATCTCGACCTAATCTTCACTTCACTTCACTTCACTTCACTTCACTTCACACTCAAGCGGATTACGTTCCATGACGCTTTCGCCAGACTTGCTGTAATCAACGTATCAGATACAGTCGCTCCTCCGCGATGGTGTGGAACAACATTTTTCGGTTGTGCAGCATTGTTGACCGCTTTGAGGTCGTCTGCTTCCAGAACGATATGCTCAATCAAGCTGCATTTGCCAAAACTACGCAAATCCACTTCAAGCGGCAGAGACTCTTGCAAATGACGGTTTACCGCAAATACAGTAACCTCGCTCTGCTCCTCATTATGCACCGCTATAGCCTCCAGATAAGGAACATCCGTAATTTGTTTCGTGTCATACTTCGGTGATTGAATCAAAGGCACAAGTGCTGTACCCCGGCCATATACAGACGCATGCATGAATGGATAGAAAATCGTCTGTCTCCATGATCCTCCACCCGTCTCCGTCATAATTGGAGCGATGACGTTAACAAGTTGAGCAAGACACGCCATTTTGACCCGATCTGCATGTTTCAGCATACTGATTAGCATACAGCCTACCAAAAGGGCATCTTCATGATTATAGATGTCTTCAAGCTGCGGTGGAGCGATCTGCCATGGGTCCATCTTGGAATCATTCTCATGCGAGTGATACCATACATTCCACTCATCAAAAGACAGATACATCGTTTTTTTGCTGCGTTTTTTCGCTTTAATATAATCACAAGTCGCTTTTACCGTATCGATAAAACGATCCATCTCTAATGAGCGTGCAAGAAAAGTTGGTGTATCATTCTCCGGATTACCGTAATATTGGTGCAAAGACAGATACTCCACATGATCATAAGTATGATCCAGCACCGTTGCTTCCCACTCCGGGAACGATGGCATACCCAGATTCGAGCTTCCACAAGCGACGAGTTCAATCGTCGGATCAGTCCACTTCATGACTTTGGCCGCTTCAACGGCTGTTCGCCCATACTCCTCAGCTGTCTTGTGTCCAATCTGCCAAGGGCCGTCCATTTCATTACCAAGACACCATGTCTTAATACCATGCGGCTGCTTGTATCCATGCTTGATCCGAAGATCGCTATAATATGAGCCTTCCGGATGGTTGCTGTATTCCACGATATTACGGGCAGCATCCACCCCGCGTGTTCCCAGGTTAACAGCCATCATCACTTCAGAGTTCGCCTGTTTAGCCCAATCCACGAATTCGTTAAAACCAAATTCATTCGTTTCTATCGTTCTCCATGCCAGTTCCAGCCTGCGTTTGCGTTCGGATACTGGTCCAACACTATCTTCCCAATTGTAACCGGATACAAAATTACCACCCGGATAACGCACAATAGGCACCTGCAGCTCCTTCACCATCTCCAACACATCTGTGCGGAACCCCTGCTCATTAGCCGAGGCATGACCGGGCTCGTAAATTCCACCATACACAGCACGCCCCAAGTGCTCGATAAATGATCCATACAACCGCTTATCGACTTCACCAATCTTAAAATCTTTATCTACTGTCATTTTCGCTTTTTCCATGAATGATTTCATCTCCCTAAGATTAATATAAAAATGAATTGATATTCTATGGATCAACGTTCATATTTATATTAAAATCGATAACAGCACATATTTCAACTGAAACTTCGAAAATTGTTACTCTTTTTATTGAATTTATGTTTAACTTAATTCTATTAAACCAATTGGAGGAATACTTGTGATCAGAGCAAACACCGACGCCGAATGGCTTCCACTATATGAAGCACTTGCCAGCGAAGTTCGTCTTCAAATTATCCGTCTTGTTGCCGAAACCCCTATGAATGTGAAAGACATTGCAGCTTCACTAGGTCTGAGCAGTGCCATCGTCACTATGCATGTACGAAAACTTCAAGATGTAGGCATTATTCAGTCTAAAATGGTTCGCAAGGACGGCGGCACACATAAAATGAACAGCTTAGCCGTGGACTGGATTGGCATCTCGATGCCTCAGGAGAGCGGGATAACCCGCAAGTTTCACGAAGTTTCCATCCCTGTCGGTCACTATACACATTTCGATGTATATCCTACATGTGGTCTAGCGACCTCCGATCATGTCATCGGGCAGTACGATGATCCCCGCTATTTTCTGGACCCGGACCGGATGCATGCCCATATCTTGTGGTTTGGACGTGGATTTGTCGAATACAAAATACCTAACTATATACTGACCGGACAGCAGATTGAAGCTATTGAGTTGTCACTGGAGATTGGATCGGAGGCGCCATCTGTCAACCCAAACTGGCCTTCCGACATTACGTTTACACTGAACGGCATTCGCTTGGGTGAGTGGACCAGCCCAGGTGACTCAGGCAATGGCCGCGGCATATTTACACCTGACTGGTGGAGTGATGTCGTCAATCAGTACGGCATGCTCAAAGTACTGCGTATAACCCATGAAGGAACATTTATTGATGGACAACATCTGTCGAGCATTACACTCGCAGACATCCCGGTAGAACGCAATCAGTGGACATTACGCCTTTCTGTAGAGGAAGATGCCAGGCATGTGGGCGGTATGACCTTGTATGGTGAAGGATTCGGCAACTATAATCAAGACATTTTGTTCCGATTATTCTACCACGATGGTATCCCAGCACTGTAAATACAGCAAAGCACAGCAAAAAGAACCCCTTTCATGTGCCAATCATAAGGCAAGAGGTAAGGGGTTCTTTTGAATTTCATTTTCAATGCGATAAAGCCTGCATAGAGGATGCTGTACTTTTTGGATAGAGGAAATAATCATTCCGTTTGCACCTGAATACCTCTTTACTTGGCTTAACAATCAGATTAACGGTAAACCATAAAGTTGGTTCTTACAGCGCACTTCCGCCAAATAAGAAGCGGTATTCCCAATGCTTTCCAGCGACATTACTAACTGTTACACCGCCGCCAGCGTTGGAATATGTATGCAGTATTTTACCGTTGCCCAGATAAATACCGGTATGCGTAATCCTTGCGTTCGATTTGTTTACGCCTTTGTAGGCTGACGCCTTGGTGCCTTTGTAAGACATAAAGTACATCAAATCACCACGTTTCAGATTCTTCCAATTCGTTGTGACTGCACCTTTCTTCTTCACATAGTCTCCTTGTTGGCGGGAATCTGCCGGGAGTGTAATTCCTAATGCATCAATAAAGGCGCGACGTACAAAGCTGGAGCAGTCAAACACTGCCGTACTGTTACGATTCGCTCCATACTTATAAGGAGTTCCCATATACTTCATTCCTGCTGTAATGACCTTCTCTACAGCTGCACTTCCTTTTGACGTCGAAGTCTGAGTTGAGGTGTTACTCCCCGTTGTTGTGCCAGTCTTCAGAATTTTTGTATATTTGGATGAAGACGATATATAGCCTGTCCGATTCGCCGAGTCTTTGATTTTATACCAAGCCGAGCCCGACTTCTGCAATATAGTTACCGTCTCTCCCTTGGAAACCATTCGAATTATTTTGGCGGATGTGGTTGGTGAGGTTCGAAAATTTACCCCTCGGATAACTTCTGCTGTCGATTGATTTGTCGTTGCTGCGGATACTTGTCCGGTGAGTGCTGTCGTTGTTAGACTTCCCATCAGCATAGCTGCCGTTACGCTTGCCGTAACAATGGTATTCTTCCAGTTCATGATGTCGTGTACCTCCGGATATTACAAAATTTTAACCAAGAAATCATCTTTCCGGCTTGCCTTATTGTAAACGGGCATCCCGTATCGTTCATCAGCCCAAAGTCCTGCCATGGTCCAGACAAGTTTGAGTACTAAGGATCATTCAAATCAATCTTGGACTTAAAAAATAGAGGATGGATCACGTAAATAGAAAGGTTAATTTTTTGTAACTATTGATGTGCCTTAGCTTGTGACGTTTCGACCGAGATCAGTTTATGTTTTTTTGTACATGCTCCCTATGTACTAGATTTTAATGAAACTTTATAACTAATTGGAAAACATTACTACGTTTCATTTCACTATAATCTTTAATCTCGCCTCATAAATTGAAAATATAGGTATCCAAATATACAAAAAACCAGGGATTTCTCCCCGGCTCTTCGTATAATGAGACTATTTTATACTCATCTCGTATTGATTATGGCTCCATTCCCCACACTTTCACACCATCTTGGTAACCTGTCACTTTAGTCCAGGCGCCAAATGCCGTTTGGGTTGCATCGAAGGAATAATCATTCGTTTGGTCAAAATTGGTCCAGTTGTTCTTGGAAGAACGTGTCTGGATGATCCCTGTCTCAGCACCTGCTGCCAAGTTGCCAGCAGCTGCGGTAAAGCTGATCTCGAGGTAGGTATCTGCTGTGCCTTTTGACGGCTGAACCGTTACAAATTCCCCTTGCACATTCGCACTGCCAATCTGTGCATAGTCACACCAGAAGCTCAGATCTGCATCACTGTCTTTTGTAAAGTAGTAACGAAGCTTCACCTTACTCAGATCGATGTCCGTGCTTCCTGTATTCTTGAGGTTAAATTGCGGCGTCAGAGCATTGCCTGAGGCGCCAGTTCCTCCGTTGCGGTACTGAACTTCCAACGTTCCCGTTGAGATCGGAGCCGCAGCTGGTGTCAGGACAATCACATTTGAATTGGTCTGACCATCTGCATTCACAGCGACAACTCTGTAATTATACGCTGTACCATTGACAGCTGTTGCATCGGTATAGGTCAGTGCAGTCAGGCCTGTAGCGATATTGCTGTATGCACCCGTTCCCGTTGAACGCTGCACATTATACGATGCTGCTCCAGTTGAAGCTGTCCAGTTCAATACAGCCTGTGCATCACCGGCTATTCCACTTAACGTGAAGACTCCCGGTGCAGTTACTCCAGCCTGCGGTGTTGCCGTAGCCTGTGCGGAAGGTGCAGATTCTCCTACACTGTTTACCGCAGTGATTACATAATAATACGCTTTTCCATTAGTCAATCCCGTATCGGTAAAGGTCGCACCGGTAACTCCAGTCGCTACGGATGTATAGGGGCCACCGTTCGCTTCGGCGCGCTTCACTGTATATGAAGTAGCCCCGGCTGCAGCTTTCCAGTTCAGCACAACCTGCCCATCACCACCCGTTGCAGTTACGCCGGTAGGTGCAGCCGGTACTTCCTCTCCTGGTGTAGTGCTGTCTCCAAGGAGACGGTCAAACTCTCCATAAGCGGTAGCCATATCAACTTGTGACCAGAAACGGTGATACGTAAAGGTCGGTGCACCTTTTTCCCACTGCTTCGTCGTTGGGTTGTATGAGGTTTTGTACAGGTTCTCCAGATAAGTCCAAGCTGGGTCTTGCTTGATTGCCGGACGTAGATCAGCGTATCCGATATATACGCCATTCCCGCCTTTAGCCGGGTCTGACGGTACACCTGCCGTTCCTGGAATCGTATTTCCTTGACCGAACGTACCGGACCAGTTCGCCGGGAGATAGATCTCTTTGGCGAAGTAACGGAAATAATCTTTACGCTGCTCTTCCGTAACGATCCCCACACCATCATTGTAATCCCAAGCCGTATCCAGCAGACGCTCAGCCAATGCTTTGGCTTCCTGACCTTTCACACTAAGTGTACCGTTCTCAGCTTCCGTTCCAGCCGCGAAGAACGTCAGCGCCTTAATATAGCTGCCAAGTACGCCAGTATCCTGAACTGGATCCTTTGTAATTGCACGGAAGTTTGGATTGTTGGTGAATGAACTGAATCCATTCCACTTATCCGGCTGTCCTTTCCACTCTTGACCACCTGGAATCCAGAATTCACCTGGCGCAGGCGTTGTCGCTACTTCAACATTCGTTCCACCGAGTATCCGCTGACCAGCCGCATTCAAATAGTATCCTTGTGCATCTGTGACAGGGCGCTCACCGACAAAGACATAATCCTTCGTCCAGTCAATCCACTTCGTAATGACCTTCTTCGCCATTTGGAAATTCTCGGAGGTCAGATCCCCGTTCTCTGCCAAAATATAATACATCTCGGCTACACGCTCTAGCGGCCATGCTTGGAATCCGAACCATGTGTTCGAATCCGGGTCACGATATACCGGCGCTTCCTGATAGGCCATATCATAGAACGTGCTCACACCTGAAGGATAAGCGGCGTAAGAACCACCAATACTGTTGGTTGCCCCGCCCCCGATTGCACCCTCATGAGATTGCAGCCAAGTGTAGAATTCAAGCTGACGTTTTAACGTCGCATTCCAGTCTGCTTTCGCTGTAGGTGAGTTCGGGATTAAACCGCCTGCAGGATCAGACAATGCGTACGCTGCAACCGGGTTTTGGTATGCTTGGTGGGTATGGCTTGCTCCAATACGCCATGCCCAGTCTCCGCCTTGACCCAGTCCGCCTCCCCATGACGTATACCAAGCCATGAGATACATATTAGAATCCTTACCTGTCCCCGGGGTTGGGGTGCCACTCTTTGCACTTCCTACCTTTTGGAAGTATTTATCGTACATGCCATACCGCAGATAATCGCCCATCTTTTTCGCTTTATTCAGATATTCGGTATTGTTATAGCCCATCTCTTTGGCCCAATAGAGCACCTGAACTGCACGAGCATCCGCATCCGTTGCGTTCGTATAGCGCCATTGGGCGGACGGAGCCTGATTCTCTTTCGTAAACAGACTCATAAAACCTTCGCCTGCTTTACCAAAGGATTTATCATCCTGAGATGGATGAGGAATGGCTTCCCACACCGATTCCTGCTCCCCACGCTGGAACGTATTCACATACGTTGACGTATGGGAAGGATTCAGCAGATTTCCGTATCCATACCAATTATCGACGTCGATAAGCCAGTGCATCAGATACGTCTGATTGTTGCCATAGGTTGCCTTAAGCTCAGCATCCAGTGGATCTTTTCCTGCTGCATATTGACCATTAAGGTTGGATGGATACTGGTCCGGGAACGGTTTTTCCCCTGCATATGTTGCAGGACTGTTCGGATTGTACTTGCTCATCGTCGGCTGTTCTTCCTTGCCATCGCCTTCATTGACTGGAATAATATACTTCTCCATGTTATCCCAGGCTGCCTCCAGTTTGGACCAGTCTCCCGTATAGTGACCATACATCGTCTCCAGCCACAACCAGTAGCTGTATGCTTCCGATGTAGACATATGCCCGTAATCCGGCGCTTCACTCAGCAATGTTTCAATCGAGTGATACGGAATACCTTCTGGAGAGAAGTACCCGTTCGCTGGGTCTTTCAATTGACTGTATAGTTGTAGAAAGCGTGCTTCATTCACGCCATCCGCTTGCATCTCAATCGCCTGATCGGCCGCATGTGCTGTTTGAGGTCCGGCCCACAGTCCCGTGTATCCCGTCAACATGACGGTTCCCGCCAGCATGGCAGTTAAACTCTTTTTTGCAGCTGTTTTCAACATGAATATATACCTCCCCGGAATAGTGGATATTCAATATCACTGCTCGGTCTGCCCATGCTGTTCCTTAACTCTTTAATTTTTAGTAATTGTGGATTTCCGTCTACAGCTCACCTCGTCTTCACCCTGTCCGAGCTCACCTCGTTCAAGGTTCCAGTCCCCATACTTGGGTACTGCCTTGATATGCGGTCACTTTGTTCCACTCGGCAAAAGCAGTCTTCGAAGCATCAAACGAGTAATCGTTGCTCTGATCAAAGGCACTCCAATTGTTTTTGGAGAAACGCCCCTGAATCACACCTGTCTCCGCACCCGCAGCCAGACTTCCCGCTCCAGAGGTGAAACTGATCTCCAGATAGGTATCTGCTGTTCCTTTGGCCGGATTCACTGCCACAAACTTTCCTTGTACATTGGCTGTACCTAACTGCGCATAATCACACCAGAATGTCAGATCTTCTGTACCATCTTTGGTAAAGTAATACCGGATCTTCACCGTACTTAGATCAATAGCCTGTGTGCCCGTGTTCTTCACATTAAACTGTGGAGTTACTGCGTTACTTGAATTCCCGGACCCTCCACTCCGGTACTGCACTTCAAGTGTTCCTCCCGAAACAGGCGGCTCGGAGGGGGTCAGTACAACGACGTTAGACAACGTCTGCCCACTTGCGTTCACAGCAACCACCCGATAACTATAGGACGTATCATTCTGAGCTGTGGTGTCGGTATAGGTCAATACCGTCAATCCAGTGGCCACATCGGCATATGCTCCGCCTGCAACAGCGCGTTGCACATTGTAGCTCACCGCTTCTGATGCTGCTGTCCATGACAACACATTCTGGTTATTTCCAGCTGTACCGCTTAAAACGGGTGCCCCTGGCACGTTTGAAGCTGCCTTCGGCACACCCGACACCTGTACAGAAGCTGGTGACTCCCCAGCAGCATTGGCAGCAGTCACTACGAAATAATACGTCTTGCCATTCGTCAGTCCTGTATTGGTATAAGTCAACCCGTTAACCCCTGTGGCAATAGTTGTGTATGGGCCGCCGCTAACCTCTGCACGCTTCACCGTGTACGATAAGGCCCCGGCAGAAGCAGTCCAGTTCAGCGTGATCTGCTGATTGCCAGATGCGGATTGCACACCAGAAGGCGCAGCTGGTACCGTTACGGGTGTAATACCCGGCTCTTGACCGTACACCTTCACTCCGGCGTCATAGACGGGAATGGTTACACTTTTGACCGGAGTGCCTGTTGTCAGGTTCTGGTACGAAGGATCGTTAGCCGGATTCCACGCCCCTTGTGGTCCAGTAATCCGGAACTGAACTTCTTTGCGGTAATTCCCCTCTCCGCCTGGATAGATTTTGGTATTGCTGAAGTTTGCCGTAATCGCATAGATTCGCTTGGCTGCATCTACCACGACAGGCTGAGATACGGTTGCTCCTTCGGTAGAAGATACCGAAACCTGCACATCGGATACGGTGCGTCCAGCAGCATACACCTCACTTAAATCCAGAAAGTATTTGAAGGATAGCTGATCTCCCATACGTGCAGGCCAGCCTGAACGGTTGTTAAGCAATGCACGAATTTCCGTATAGTTAGCGCCTGATGAGCGAATAGCCGCTTCTACAAAATACTCATCACCTTTGACTTCAGGAGCAGGGAAATTCGCGAGAGGCTGATCATTCTGTCCATACAGCAGATTCATCTTAGCGAGTGCTCCAGTGAAGCCGGCATTGTAATCTGTTGCTACCTCATTGCTCACGTAATCCCCGATATCATCCGTATATTGATCTGAGGCATTGGGTCCTCCCACCATTGCGCCGTATAAAATATGGCGGTGATTCGTTGGGATATCTTCATTGTTCATCCATGAACTATGGGCCGTACGATGATGCGGATGCTGAGGCGGATTTTTCCCGTATCCGACAACATAACTGCTCTGACGGGGATTATCTCCTAAAATGTAATTGATCTGTGAAGTCGCAAAATTTTGATATCTTGATTTTTTCACAGGGTCACTGACCCAATCCGAGTATACGAATGAGATAAAGGCTGCGTTAGCCGCATATCGGAGTGAACCCCACTGATCCAGCCAAGCCAATCCGCCTGGCGTGTATGTCACCCGTCCTCCATTCGTGCCAACCGTCCAGTAATCGAGATTGCGCTCGGTTGATTGGATGAACTTTGTTGCCTCCGGCATATTCAGACTGGATGTAATCCGGGCAAGCAAAATCTGTGCACCATAGTGTTTACTATCCCATCCCTGGGTCCAGGTATATGGCCAATTCGCGGAACCGCCGCTTGTAGACCACCGATCTGCCGCTGCAATCGCTTTGGACAAGTAAGCGTTATCATTTGTTGCTAGATAAAGCCACGCCCCACCCCATGCCAGCTCGTCTTCATATCCCGTCCACGAGTTATAGAATGCCGCAGCATCGGTAATACAATCGGTGTATTTTCCCCGATATGTATCTGCAAAGTTGTACAGTTCTTTCGCATGCTGAAGCATCTTCGCCGAGTAGGCCGGATCATCATCTGCAAATACGATGGAGGCAGCCGCTAGTGCAGCAGCTGTTTCTGCCGCCAGATCACTTCCCGGACAGGAAGCGTCGATCTTGAACGAAGGACGATTCATCTGCATCACTTCTGCAGGTCCCCACCAAGCGTGATCGATATTGCCCCCTCCGACTTGTCCCCATAATTCGTTTGGCTTCGTATGCGCTTTCATAAAATAGTCCGTGGCCCATCTGATATTATCTTTGATCTCCTCCAGTTGTCCCGCCTGCTCATAGCCATCACGATACTCGACTACAGACCAGGCAAGCATCGTTGCTGAAGCAGCCATTGGAAAACCAAACTTCACATGATCTCCAGCATCATACCAGCCACCGGTGAGATCCACACCAACATCGGCTCCGTCTTGCATGCCCGAGTCGCCCCGCCATTCAACCCGATTATTGTCAGGCAATGGACCTGATCGCTGTGCCTCATAGAAATAAATAGCCTTCTGAAGTGCTTCAGCATAGTTATGATCTCCAGCGGCCGCATCCGCCTGACGTAATCCTGTATTCATAGAAAAGCTCCCTGCCAGTAGTCCTGCCGATAACGTTACTACAGCAACTCGTCTCCACCAGCGCCCTTTCATCAATCTTGTTCAGCTCCTTTTCCTGAGGTTCCAGGTGATTTCTTCTAGTTATTGGAGTAGCCTCGCCCCTTTCCATGGTGGTAACTGGATGTAATTTCCACCATTAATTACCATTATATCTTTTTGTTAGACTTGCAATATCAACATTGGTGACTTCTGAAATAACATTGTTGTGACCTATTACCAATCATCATCTATATTCATAACGTGCGATATATACAAAAAAAACAAACGATTAGTTTACCATAAAAGAATTAAACCGTAATTTAGAAAACAAAGAGGACATTTCCCTTTCTTTTTGTTAAAATAACGTGGGTGTATGTATCTATCAGTTTAACCATAGAAAGGTGAAGATTATGTTTAAAAAATGGCTATGGGGGATTGCCCTAACCTTGATGCTTTCTGTAACTGGAATCATTGTCTATTACGGATATTCAATCGTTCATTTCGCCAATAGCATCTCAACCGCATCTACCCCCTCGTCCACAGCGGGCAGTGATGTAACAACAAGTTCAGATACTATCGTAACAACCATCCCGAAATGGGAAGGTCAGGAGAGAGTGAATATTTTACTGATTGGCGGTGACTCCAGAGGGGATGACGCTGGACGTTCAGACTCAGTCATGGTTGCTTCCATTGATCCTCTCTCCAAAAAAGCTCACCTCTTTTCCGTGCTTCGTGACACGTACGTTGAGATTCCAGGCCATGGCAAAAGCCGCCTTAACGCTGCCTTCTCCTATGGAGGAGCCGAATTAACGAAACAAACGGTCAGTAATCTGCTCGGTATTCCGATCCAGCACTACGTATACACCGACTTCACAGGATTCATGGCTCTCGTTGATGCCCTGGGCGGTATTGATATTGATGTAGAAAAAGATATGTACTATACAAGTAAAGCCGATAAACACATGTATGATATTGATTTAAAAAAAGGCCTGCAGCATATGGATGGCAGAACTGCACTCCAATATGTTCGTTTCCGACACGATGCGACCTCTGATTTCACAAGGACACAGCGTCAACGTATCTTTATGACCGAACTTGCGAAGAAGATGCAGAGCACCACTTCTCTCTTCAAAATCCCTGAGATCTTGGAAGCTATCGCTCCATATGTTCAAACGGATCTCAGTCCAACCCAGATGTTAAAGCTCGCTTCTCTTGGCTTTGATATTCGTGCTACAGAGATTCATCAACAACAGATTCCGCCGAACCATCTTCTGACCAATGAACGGGTTGGAGGCGCTCAGGTGTTAGGTGTCAATGTGAATAAGCTTCAAGCCTACATACAAAAATTATTTGAAGAAGACCACGACACTTCCCATAGCTCGTCATCGGGTGAGTCCAAGGAATGACAACGGAATGACTACTGGTTCGACAGCAAAAGACGGCCTAAGCCGTCTTTTTTTTACCTTTTCTCGACATTTAATGCAGCCTTAATGTTTGGAGGGTAGTCTTATTTGATGACCTTGACTGCATAAGGGAGGAACGTGAATGAACAGACCAAAAATAGCTGAATGGACCAAGCTACGCGGACTAGCCTTCCTGGCCATCGTCATGCAACATAGCATTGCTGAATATATTTATCGGCCTGACATCGAACAACCTGATTCCGTTATGCTGACCATGATTTATCATCTAACAAGGTTTGGTACACCCACCTTTGTATTTCTGTCAGGTGTGATGTTATTTTACCACCATCGTCATGCTAAGCCGGATTATCCCCGCTTCATTGGCAAACGGTTTGCTGATATTTATATCCCGTTTTTCCTCTGGACACTTATCTATTGGTTATCCGTGCGTGTATTTACCCCTGCATTCTGGTCTTCAGGCATGCCGGATCTGGAGAGTTTTGTTCGCGAGCTATTCGTACCACAGACAGGATATCACCTTTGGTTCGTGTTGATGGTCTTCCAGTTTTATATTCTGTTTCCATTGTTTTTGTCATTGGCTCACGCGATTCGCCAACGTCTGGAGAACTTGAAACGCTTTACCTCAAAGCAGCTCATTATGTCTATCCTGCTGGTGTCAGCCATACTCTATATGTGGCTTATGAAACTGTCTTATTATGATATGGCCGGCTGGACTGAACGTTGGACAGAACCTTGGTCCAGCCTGCTGGAATACCGATCGTTTTCATGGATTTTTTATTGGTTTTACTTTTTCCTTGGCGCTGTATGTGCCTGGTCAGTAGAGAGCTGGAGAAACTGGACAGTGAAGATTCTGCCTCTCAGCATCACCGTTTTTATCGTGATGTATATCTGGCTTGGATATGATGTGTTACGAGGGTCAGTAGGTACGATGAACCTGGGTATTTCTACTTATCTTAAACCCAGCACGTTCATCCACATTATAGCTCAGCTATTGATGTTATACAGTTTTCTCGTGCTGTCGCGTGGCAATGAGGGTCAGAATCTATGGTTTGGGCGACTCCTCACTTGGATTGGGCGTTATTCTTTTGGCGGTTATCTCGTCCATGCTCTGGTGATCTATGCCATCTCCTATGTTACTAGACCGATGCAACTCAGCGGATGCCATCTGTCCGTAACGATCGTCTCGTTTGTTGTCACGGTGGTTACTGCTCTTGGTATCAGCTGGACATTATCCAAGTTGCCAGGTTCCCGTTATACGGTTGGATTAGCCGCTTCCAAGAACAAAACTTTAGAGACAAACCGATAACTGAAACGAACACTAGGTTTTTTTTCATTAGGGTACTTGGGGTACTGATTGAAGCCTTTTCCTTCAAACGTTAACCCTGATTAACTTAGAAGCTTAAGTTACAGAGAAAAGAGCGTGTTCCTTGTGGAACACGCTCTTTTCTCTCCTAATTCCCATCGGTTCAGTTTCGATCAATTACCTGACCAGGGCGAATGGGATCGCGGTGACCTGGATACTTTCGATGAACAAATCGCTGAAGATCATCCGTCAGTTGCTCCTTGAGTTGATCCACCAGTTGGGTTTCAGTTATCCCTTTCGCTTGAGCAATTTCAACCAACGATTTGCCTGCACGGAGCTGCGCTTTCAGTTGATCGGTTGTTATTCCGATAAATTTTGCTATGGCTTCCTTATCTACCATGGAATGTTTTCCGTGACGTGTAAATTCACGTCGTAATTCGGCAAGCGGTGTGTTAACTACCTTTCTCAGTTTCACATCCATATCGTTTTTCGCTGCTGCAGCTTGTTCTTTGGTAAGACAACCTTCTTCTACTGCTTTATCCAAACGCGCTGATAGCGTAGGTTTTAGCTTCTGTAACAACTTTTCCTCACTGAGGCCTTTACGTTCCTTGGCGATCTGAGACAAAGTCTTGCCGAGTCCCATCTCCTGCTTCAGTTCACGAAGTCCAATACCGAGCAAGTCAGCGGTTTCACCGATCATAAACAGACTATGTCCTGCGTGCATACAAGGCTTTTGATGTCCTCCGGTTGAGCCAGCATGCTGATCACCTTGTTGCTCCGCAGGAGTAGTAGGATTGGCAAAAGTGGTGGACCCCGGTGCCACGGAGAAAATGAAAACTGCCACTCCCACTGCCAGCCGTGATTTCCAATTCTTTCTCATTGTTTATCCGCCTTTCGTGTGTCGATATCCTCTGCCTCCCTATTTTGAACCCAAACAACACCTTTTTATGCTATAAAATCCAAAATATCATGATATTTTTCACAAAAGATCACAAAAAAACCTATTTTTTTCAAAACAAACAAGCTATACTGTATGTAACTTCTTGAATCTACCGCACACGATAACGAATCAGGAAGGACGTTGCCTTATCATGCAGCGAGAATGGTTAGATCCGTACCTGCTTGACGTACAAGCGGTGTTCTCTTCAGCTGAAGAGAGGTTTCAGCGATACCCTGAGCCACTGGTTGGACATGCACTTGAACAGCTACGTTTACTTCACCCCTCCAGAAAAGAATCAGGACACAGCTGCATCGGTTACATCACTCCGCTATGGATGCAACACACCGAGGGACTCCCTTCAGAACAAGCTCATTTACTTAGCACAGCTTGCCTGTTACACATGTTGTACTTTCTGAATCTGGATGACATCATGGATGAACCGACTGAGGAATCCGTGCTCAAGTTATCGTTGGGCAACCTTTATTACGTGGACGCCCTTCAAACTTATGGTGCATTATTTGAATCCTCTTCTGTCTTTTGGATTCATTTCAGAAAGGTTATTCTGGACTGGGCCGTAAGTGTGAACGGGGAATTACATCTCGATTATTTTCAGCAAAATCCGCTTCTGATTGCCCAGAAAGCTTCACCGTCACAAATAGGAATCATCGGTGCTCTGCTTCTACTAGAACAACCCGATCGAATCGTTCCGGTCTGTAGTGCGATGAATATCGTACTCATGACTCTTCAGATGACGGATGATTTTACAGATACGAAACAAGACGCTGTTCACGGCAACTACAATAGCTACCTCTCTCACATATCCGCAGCACTCCAGCAAGAATATCTGACTCATCCGCTGAAAGATTCCGTTCATCAAAATGTATTTAACTCTCACCTCATGAATAGTTATGCAGACATAGCCCATCATTTTAACCGAATTCTTGCAACATCAAGCTCATCATTACCACAGTTTATTTCACTTAATTCTTATCTGTGCAACACATTGGTACAAGCTGTTCATGACATTAAAGAGCATAAACAAAGACTTTACCGAGGCGGGTTTCACTACTGGATCAGTGAGTCACAACCTGAAATATCTGACGAAGAACAAGCTGATTCGGTTTAATTTTAAATACGAAGGGAATGTTGACGATGATGGTATCAGAGAAAACGTTGCAAGAGGATATTATTGAGAAGGCTTGGACTGATGAGCAATTCCGGCAACAACTTCATTCCAATCCCAAACAGGCACTTCGCGAAGCATTCGGCATTACAATTCCTGATTATATCAAGGTTCGTACGGTTGAGGAGCAGCAAAATGATTATGTTCTTGTCATTCCTCCTAATCCTGCAAAAGTTAATTATGATGTCAATTGCGGCCCATGGAGAGATTAGATCCATCCGAGTTTAAGCTTTAAACTTGTCATCATTTAAAAAAACAGGGGTAGAACATGTAACTGGATATCCTTCCCGAGTCATTTATCGAACTCGGGAAAAGATACAACAGCTTCTGTTCCTACCCCTTTTGTGCTTGTAAAAGTGATCTGTCCATTCATAGCTTCCACGATTCGGAACGTCACCATCATTCCTAGTCCAGTGCCTTTGATTTTGTTGGAGAAATACGGTTCTCCTAATCGAGACAAGGCTTCCTCACTCATCCCCTCACCATTGTCTCTAACATGCACTTTAACTTGCCCATCCTGTGAGTACGCCCAGATATCAATCTGGCCTTCTCCTCCCTGAAACGCCTCTATACTATTTTTAATAATGTTGATAAAAGCCTGTTTGAACTTTGAAGAATTTCCACGAATATATAGATTCGGCGGGATATCTGTTGTAATTTTCCCACCTTCCAAGTTAGCCATTGGTACAAGTATGCCTTCAATATGATCAAATTCATGCGAAATATTCAGCGATATAATATGATCGAATTCCGGTTTGGCAAACGTTAAGAAATCAGTGATAATACCAGAAGCTCGGTCAAGTTCCTCCAGCGCGATTCGTACATAACCTTTATTCTTATTATCTTCCTGCTCTGTCATAAGTTGAAGAAATCCTCGTGTCACTTGAAGCGGATTACGTACTTCATGTGCAACCGATGCGGCAAGTTCGCTAATAATCTCCATCTTTTCCGATCGTTGCAATTCATTGTTGAACAGCTCTAGTTCCTTGGAGTACTCCAGCACTTTATTATGTTTCTCCGCGAAACGGCTTCCAAGAATGGCAATTAACGAGATTACAAATGCAACCATAGACCATTTCCACCAAAAGAGATGATACGTCCCATTGCGCTGAAAGTACCACAACAATTCAAGTACGCTGATCAGAGAAAACGTACCAAAACCGGATGCTAACAGTATAGCTTCACGGTTGCGTTGCAATGCTCTTGTGATCGTACCAGCCAGCAGGATAATCAATAGAATAACCAGTACAATGCCAACTACACGCGTCACAAACAAACTATATAACAGATTCCACTGCCCGCCAGAAACTACATATATAAATAACGAAAACAATGCAATGCTTGAATAGGTCCATTGAATTTTTCTTACTTTGGTGAATATTCCGTAGACTCCGGGACCAATGATCTGTTCAAAAAAATAACAAAGCGCCGGCATACCCAGCAGCATAGCCGTATCGAATAGAACTGAATATAAATCGCCATAGACCTGATAAAAAGTGTACAGGAACTTCGAGTATGTAATAACCATCGTCCCGATTGAACCCATCACAACGCATAGTGATATCCATAAGCCTTTATGAAACTTCCCCAGGAAAAATGTGCAGCTCAACATAATCAAAGAGGTAAATACGAAAGTTGAACCCAAAATGATATCCATAAGCCCATTATGAATATATTGCTCCTGCAGCATTGCGTAGGGCCCTACCTGAACATCGCCCTGAATGCCTACCCATCCTCTCTCATTTTGTGCCCAAACATAGAGAGTATTGCCGGAATGATCAGCAGATAGCGGTAAAAAAACAGCATTATTGTCGTAATTATAGTGGTAATTCTCGTACACTTTCCGATCTTCAAGATAGATCACAATATGAGTACCTTTAATATTTTCGAAACGAATAGCTGAACTTCCATCATGTAAAGAGGGAATGGTTAAGCGTGTCCACAATGAACCGGATGGCTCTTTAGTCATGTCCATGATTTGGTCAGCACTCTGTCTCTCCCAAATCTCGTCCTCTCCCATTACCTCACTGATGAAACCTTGATCCCCAGCTTTCCCCCATTTCACTTCCCATCTGGTTATGGATGTGGGCTCCTGAATTTCCTCTGGCGCGGCAAGAATAAGTCCATGTGGCATGCACAAAATCATCCATACCGTCATCCATACGATGATGATTGCTTTGGGTACATTCCTCATTCAACAGCACCTCAAAGTTTTTATTTTCTCTTATTAAGTTCTCCTCATATATCATTCGCCATCACTTATCATGTCACCTTCTTCAATAAATGCATTTTTCACATAAAAGTAGATTTATAGTTTTTTTTCCAATTTATTGTTATGAGTATCGTTAGTTTCGTAAATCCTCAAACTGATTTTCAATCATTTCACGTTCCTTCTGCTCCACTTTCGTTCGAAATTCGAGCCACTGCTCCGTTTCTTCGTCATCGTAAATGGTCCATATATCAGAGAAAAGGAAATCACGTAACTGGACCACCTGCCCGGACCATATCCCTCCCACCCAGAATAAACCGTCTGGACGTCGAATGACGGTGCGAGAAAATCCGGGTGTGGATGCCTTTTGTCCAACCCGAATACGGGTAATCATATTCCCAAGTGTGAACCAGTCCACAAGCACTCCTCCTTATCAAGCTTCATCATAACATAGGCAAAACAGGAAAAGTTGTAAAAGCAGCTCCCGCGATTCAATCACGTGAATCAGGTGTAATGGTTTTTCAAAGCAAATACTCACGATATAAGGAGATGATCAGAATGAATGAGCCTCATCGTACAGTAGAAGTTGAGCATAAGGATGTTCAGCACAAATCAGACTCGAGTATGGTTGCTTCCACTTTTATTAAATATGCTGCATACATCATTATCTTTTTTGGTTTTCTCTACTTCCTCGTGAAGTATGTATTTCCGAAATTTTAATGGAATTCCTAACATAACTTGTTCGATTTAAAGGGATAATAACATGCCTCGATTCTGATGAAAACATGATTTATATACTTTTGTGGAAGGAAGTGCCTAATTATGTCTGACAAGCCGATTAGTAACGCAGAGAGTGACCGCTATTACGACCGCTATCAGAGATCTCGTGATATTCCTCCTGAAACCGAAATCCCTGTAGGAGACATGGATACCTTGGATGAAGTTTCAGGCAGTCGTATTGAAATGGATGATTCCGATCTGCCACCTGTTGCTTCTACAGATGTGTATGATGAAGGACTGGAATCCCGTTTGACTGAACCTCCGTTGGAATCTGTACCAGATGCGGATCAAGTGCAGCCTGGCAGCCCCGTTGATCCTGCTGCACCTGATCCGGATGCCTTACATGGGACAGATCTGTTAAACGGAGTCGGCGCTGACGCCAAGCCACAGAAAAGCATCTTGCCGCCACGCTAGATATCTGGGCATGCATGACGTGAATTCAACATACTGTATCTTTCTGTTGTATCATTATACTGAAGCCCTCTTCGCGCTAGGGGGCTTCTTATTTTTATTCCCTTTACATCCCTCGATACAGAAGCATTTCAGTTCATTTGCCCCTGTGCTATACATAACCAGCCCTAATCCACCATTAAATCCGCCCACATTGCCATTCAGTATCGAAAAACGGTATGATAGTTGCAGAAATATCCAAACTATATTTCTTGAAAATTCGTTATGATAGCGAACCAAGGAGGAACCTATTCATGTCTTTACGGTGGAAAAAAACAACCGCAGTATCCCTTGTCCTGGCGATGCTGTTAATCGTTATGAGCGGGTGCGTACGCCCTGCAAGCAATGCTTCGCAAACGCCGGTTCCGGCTCCGCCAGAAGGGCCGAATCCTGTAGCGACAATTGAGATGCAGGATGGGCAGAAGATTGTCATTGAGTTAGAACCTAAAATTGCACCAAATACGGTGTACAATTTCATCTCACTGGCGAACAAAGGCTTCTATGATGGCACCATATTTCACCGTGTTATTCCAGGTTTTATGATCCAAGGCGGCGACCCCAACGGTGATGGTTCAGGCGGACCAGGCTATACCATCAAAGGTGAGTTCACCTCTAATGGTCATAAAAACCATCTATTGCACACCCGTGGAGTGATCTCTATGGCACGCAAATCAGATAGTCTGGATTCAGCCGGTTCTCAATTTTTTATTATGCTGGCCGAGGCCGATTATCTGGATAACTCTTATGCTACTTTTGGCAAAGTAACCGAAGGTATGGATGTAGTTGATGGTATCGCAGCGCAGCAGATCGGTAAGCGCGACAAACCGGTAACGGACCAGGTGATGAAAAAAGTAACGGTAGATACCCACGGTCTTGAGTATCCAGAACCTGTGAAGATTACGGAAGATAATAAGTAAACCATCCTCTATATGAACAAAAATATGAACAAACAAAAGCTCTGTCCTGTGCATTCAGCGCAGAGCAGAGCTTATATAATGATAGCGTTTACATGAATGACTAGTAAAACATCTTTTTCAGCAACGGATAACAACTTAAAGCATCCACCCCAACAAACGCAGCCACCCAATGATGGCAATCCATAATGGGAAACTAAAGGCTATCCCCCATGCAAGCCCCTTCAACACACTTCCGTCTGCTTCCACGAACAACGACTCCTTTCTCCAGGGAATAGTCGTAGTCTCGGTACCATTATATGGTTTTATACCTCTATTCATTCGTTATGACACCGCCTTTTTCCTGCAACCACTTCTGTAACTTTATGGCATGAGCAATATGAACCTGATATACTATGACTACGATAACGATATGGATTATGTTCATGTTTGGAAAGGAGATTTTCCTATGGCAAAATCGAAAAGACACACCCCGGCACCCAAAGCTCAGACTCAGGACAAACCGACCACGCTGAAAGATCTCCTCAGTAGTGATGTGCTTGAGAAACTAAAGGCACAGGCTGACGAAGCCAAAGCTGCGGAAGCACAGCGCAAGGAACAGGAACGTCTACAGGCAGAGGAAGCTCGTAAAGCGGAGCAGAAACGGCGCGATAATGATTTTGAATATTTGCTGAATAATAGTTCGATGGATTGGAAGAAACACAAGTAACTCAGGAAAGACTGGAAGTCTGTCTATCGGTGTTGTTCCCTCCTCTAACATTATATCGCTGATGTTAAACTACACTTCAATTCATGAACAGAACCCCTAACAAGGTTCTGTTTTTTAATATGCGGACATATGATTCAGCCCCCTCATGTCGGGTATTTAGAAGTAAAGTAGTTGAGGACACTTTATACATGGAGGGATCGATGATGGCTGAACAGCGTTTGGAAGGCAAAGTGGCGATTGTTACTGGAGGTGGCTCGGGCATTGGTCAGGCTTCCGCAATTCGTTTCGCCGAACATGGAGCCAAAGTATATATGCTGGATCGTACACCAGAGAACGCAGAAGAAACCAAACACATTATTGAAAAGGCTGGCGGCGAAGCTTACGTCATTGCATGTGATATCTCCAAGCCTGAGGAAGTACAAAAAGCAATAGATCAGGCGGCAGCAGAAGCAGGCAAGCTGGATATTGTTTTCGCCAATGCAGGCATCAATGGTGCAATGGCTCCGATCGAAACGATGAAGATCGAGGATTGGGATCAGACGATGGAGATTAATATGCGCGGCACGTTTGCAACCGTGAAATATGCCATCCCTCACCTGAAGGATCGTGGAGGTAGCATCATTATCACCAGCTCGATTAATGGCAACCGAGTGTTCTCAGGGATCGGTTTTTCTGCATACGCTTCCAGCAAGGCCGCTCAAACTGCATTTACCAAAATGGCTGCACTTGAACTGGCTCGGTACAAAATTCGTGTTAATGCGGTATGTCCTGGCGCAATTGATACGAATATTGACGAGAATACGTTTCCATCGGATGATCTGAAAAATGTTCAAATTCCAGTGGAGTTCCCTGAAGGACATGAACACCCCCTCAAAGGTGAACCAGGAACATCAGAGCAAGTGGCCAATCTGGTACTGTTCCTGGCTTCAGATGAAGCCTCTCATGTGACAGGAACACGAATCTATGTGGATGGGGCTGAATCCCTTTTGCGTGGATAACTCCCCTCTCCTTTTTCAAATAACGTTAAAATCAAACGAACCCGCAAATGCACTGGATGTCCAGGACGTTTGCGGGTTATCTACATGATTACAGGATGACATCAGCTTTTGGATTGAATCCGAGGTTGCTCCTCCTGTTTACCACTTATGCGTCGTAAACGCTCAGGGATGGCAAAGAACAAAACATATAACAGGGAGAATAATATCAAAGCAAGAACTTCTTCTCCAAGAATGTAAATCGGATATGGCCCAAGCATATCGATGACAGAGGGCGTACTCGGCTTATGTCTTAGAAACATGTAATTGGCCCCTAATGCCACATCCACAATATATACTAAGAGGGCCGCGATGTTCACAAATATCATGGAGCCTGCAACAGATCGCCATCCTGGACGAAGCTGTTCGATCCATGTCATATAGAGCAGTGCAAGAATAATCATCGCATGAGCTACAAAAAATTGAATGAAACGGAAATGGGCAAAGTCATATCCCAAATTCGGTGTTACAATGGCCATCAAAGCACCTGCAATGCCGGAAAATATTAAAGCCGAATATAACCACCGCGAGCGCGTTAATAATAACAGGGCAGATAATAGTAGAGACAAGCTGCACAGCTCTAATGGCAGTGAAGTTTGCAAGCTCCAGATCTCTCCGTACATATACCAGCACTGAAGTACAATCTCACAACTAACCATGAATCCTGCCAATCCGATACGCATCTTGCGACGTGTACGTGCAGATCGTGAACGAAGCTGATGCCTGAAGATAAATAACAGGACTAGGAGTGCAGCAATAATAATCATAGTTACAATATGTGAAGTGGAGAATGCCACAAAAGGCTCTGCATCATACGGGTCAAGCCAAGGTGGGTAGTTCATGCCTTCTCTCTCTCCTTTACGCCTGTTAATGGGGGATTATTACCGACACGACTAGTAACTTTTTCTTATTTTGCCACTGAACTCCACAGCTGTCCACCCTCATCTGAATTAAGCGTTGTGTTTTGAATATCTTTATGTTAAGATAAAACCAGAAACAAACTAAAAGTTAGTAGCTATAAATATGATTTATAAATTATCACTTCTTATTATCTTACTTATATGGATCTTTAGCGTTTCATCCTGTCCATAAAATATCTGTTACCGACTCAACCCTTAAATTTTAGGAGGAATTATGATGCTAATCAAAGGACTTCACCACGTATCCGCACTTACCGCACAAGCCGATCAGAACTACCGCTTCTATACTGACATCATGGGCCTGCGCCTTATCAAAAAAACCGTGAATCAGGATGATGTATCTGTCTATCACCTGTTCTATGGAGATGAGATAGGAAATCCAGGTACAGAACTCACCTTCTTCGAGATTCCAATGGCTGGCCGCACACGTGAAGGTGTTAACAGCATCTCAGCTACTTCACTTCGTGTGCCCAATGATGCAGCCCTTGCCTATTGGGTACAACGCTTCGATGAATATAAAGTACCGCACGATGAAATTGTAGAACGCGGCGGTCGTGCAACACTGGCTTTCACTGACTTCGAAGGCATGCGTCTGATCCTTGTTTCAGATGAACATAACTCAGGCGTAGCTGGTGGCACACCTTGGGATCGAAGTCCTGTGCCTGCACAATTCGCTATTATTGGATTGGGGCCAATTCATCTGACTGTACAAGATGCTTCACTTACGACTCCTGTGCTTACGGAACTGCTTGGATTCAGAGCTAAAGGCAGCTACCCTGCTTTTACACCGGGGCAACCCGATGTACTTGTCTTCGAGTCTGGTGAAGGTGGCAGCGGTACTGAAGTTCACCTTGAGGAGCGCAACGATCTTGCGCAGGAACGGCCTGGACGTGGTAGTGTGCACCACGTAGCATTCCGTGTAGATAATGAGGAAGAATTAAGACAATGGGTTGACCGGGTACATCAGTTCCAATTCCCAAGCTCCGGTTTTGTAGACCGTTTCTACTTCCGCTCCCTGTACTTCCGCGAAGCCAACGGTATTTTGTTCGAGCTGGCTACAGACGGTCCGGGATTTGATACAGACGAGGACTTCGCTACGCTTGGAGAATCGCTTGCTTTGCCTCCATTTTTGGAAGGACGCCGAGCTGAGATTGAGGCCAACCTCAAACCGCTGGATACCATCATTCGTTAATGGAGTAAATTCAGTGAATTGCGTTTAATTCACCTGAAATCTGCTGAGTTATTAAGGTGAGTTTTAAAAATTAAAAACGATGTTCACCTAGCCTTTCTGCTCTGATTCTAGTTCAGGGAGGACAAGTGAAACATCGTTTTTTTATAGGCATTTCCAAGCCTCGAGATAAGGGTTTTGTGTTATTTAGTTAGATATGATGTTGTGAGAGGCACAAATAGAGCTGAACCCGGATCTTCGGATACAATCTCCACGTACACAGCTTCCGTTCCACTTACATCCACGTCCAGACTCATCATGCCGTTTTCTGGTGATATACTCAGCTTTTTGAGGACCGTAAGGTCTTGGTCGACGATCTGTATCTCCTGATTTCCTTTAAGCGCTGCCAGTTCCAGATGCAGAGAAGAATACTTTTTGCCCGTATTAATCTGTATATCGTCCCCTTGTTTCTTAGGATCATTATGCAGATACACATCCTTGTAGTCTTTACCGTTGTATGTTGTCTCAGCTGGATCTTTCGTATGCCATGCGATCGAGCCCAGTACAGATGTTCCAAGAGAACTTAAGGTTAATTTTTCACTGCTTATCGGAGACGATCCAGTTGTTCCACCGATCAGGACGGATGAAGTTGCCGCATCATATGTGATTTCTGTTCCAAGCAGAGTACCCACCGCACGTACCGGCAGATACGTGGTTCCATTATAGGTAATCGGCAGTACTGTCTTTCCATTGCTATCTTTGGCTGTTACTACCTCACCATTCAGCTTCAAGGTAATCTTACTATTCAAATATGCTTTGATCTGTTCCAAACCTGTAGCCGCCAACGCACCTGTACCTATCCCAAGCGTCAGTGTGCCCACCATTAAACCGAGTACGACCTTCTTTTTCATCCTAATTCCCTCCCAGACATTTAAATGAATTGTCCTTTATACATTTAAATGACTAAAGCAATAATGTCAATTATTTCCGAGGAATTTTCTAATCTTTTTTATTCCAGGCAGCACAAAACGAGGCTGGAGTACTTCCTTTTTTTCAGCCCCTTGCGCTGGACACCGTTGTCATAACTTGTCCTATATGAATTAAAGAAATATCGACGATCTTATGCTGTAGCTCCATCGATTGACATGCTCAATCAAATGATTCGTAGTACTCCTCTTCATATACTTCCATACTGTATTTCAGCTCGCTCGCTTGCCATTCCCCGTTCTGATCCGCGTAGACGAATGTCAAATCACCTGCATACAAACCTTCGCCATATGCGCCAGACGTTGACACAACAAGCTTGCCATCTTCAACACTATAATAGGTCACACGACCAAACTGTAACTTGTCATGATAGACGCCATCACCGGCTGCTTTCTCCACACGGGTTGTTTCCGCAGGAACACCGTTCACGGTCACACCGATCTCGATATAGTCGGAGTTCACCGTAACGTTGGATTCTACATGATCCTTTACGATGTCATCCAAGGATTGCATCTTCATTACTTCCAGTGATATCGGGTCCAAAATATGAGCCTGGCCCAGATAAATTCCAGTTCCGTGTCCTTCTGAATACAACACGACGATCTCTTTTTTACCGTCCTCATTCAAATCAAGCTCATGTACTTCAGGTTTATAAGATCCACCTTCTGCACGCCAATCACTGAATTCACGCTTCTTGCCATTGACCTCAACGACAAGGCCATTATATATATATCCGGAACCTTCGACACTCATTGGGTACACTCGAACATTTTTATTCTCTGGTGCTATCGAAACATCATCTGCTTTAATTGGTGTTTTGTCTCTATTGCTGTTCACTTCATCATTCTTCAAATCGATATGGGAAGCCTCGACCGCTACGGTCTGGCTGGATGAATTATCTATATTAAGCTGTTGTTGCGACTCATTTGTCGTTTTGGCAGTCGAAGTTACTGAAAGTGTAGCAACCGCCAAAATAATCATCAGCAGGATACCTGTCCAAGTTTTCAATATACTGGGCTCCTTCTTCTGTTGTAATAATATTATTATATCTTCATTTATCGCCCGCGCGTTGCAATTTTGTTAATCTTTATTAAAAAATCTTTACAAATCACCATTGTCACGAAAAAACGTTCGTCTTTAACCAATTTAAGCTAATTTTTTGGACATAAAAAAGCATTTCGGAAACAGCTCAAGGCTGCATCCGAAATGCTTTCGTTTTATCGAGTAATCGATCTGTTAACCGTCTTAACTCTTCCGCTGATGAGGATATTTCCTCCATAATCGCTGTTTCTTCATGTGCAGCATCCATGATCTTCTTAGCTTCATCCGAGAAGGAGCTCGCTTTGCCTTGTATCTTCTTCACATTGCCGTGTGTTTGCTCCACACGTCCCGTCTGTTCAGCAATCTTGGAGCCGATCTCATGTGCACCTTTCATGAACACTTCAACCGTACCCGTTAGTTCATGTAATGTCTGATCCACGGAAATGGTCCGTTCTGACTCATCTACAACCAATCCATGCTGTTCCTGACTAAGCTGCACAGTTTCCCGGATTCGTTGCTGCACACGGCTAATCAGCTCATTAATTCGATGTACCGAATCTTTACTCTCATCAGCAAGCTTACGAATCTGCTGAGCAACAACTGCAAATCCTGCCCCCTCTTCCCCTGCTCGGGCGGCTTCAATGGAAGCGTTCAGGGCAAGCAACCCTGTTTCTTCAGCTATATTTTTGACCGACTGTGTGATCACTTCGATATCGGAAGCTTCCTTCTCTAATAGCAGCATAATATCACGAGAACGATTGTGTGATTCAGCCAGCTCGTCCATGCCTTTCATCAGTGAAGAAAATGTTTCCTTCGTATGATCCACCGATTGTTCCATCTGACCGGACAGTTCTGTCATCCCCAAAGACTGATGTTGCATCTTCTGAAAATCATTCAACATTTCATCTGCTGTAATCAGGGAATGATGGGAAGTCACTTTTTGCTCTTCAACACCTACCGCAATATGATCAACTGCTTCCGACATCATCTCAATCTGCTCCGCTGCCTGGGTAATCGCCTCACTAAGCGACTGTGCATTCTGAGAGGTTGTGCGTGTACTTTCCGCAATATCGTTCACAATACTTCTCAGATTAGAAACCATAACGTTGAAAGCATCATATAATACGGTAAGCTCATCTTGTGCGCGGCGATGTGGAATTTCCGTAGTCAAATCTCCGGAAGATACCTGCTGCGCAGCACGAGACAGCCGAACAATCGGACGAGTCAGGTAGCGAGAAGCCATCCACCCGAGAATTCCGTTCCAACATACCCCCATAAGCAGAACGATCGATATGTACAGCCAATTTGGTATATCAAGTGAAACCCAATCCTTCACAAAAAAAATAAAAAAGCCGCTAGTTCCGTACGTAATAATTGAGATAAGTACTAAACCAACGACACTCTTCGCCCCTAAAGTCCATTTCATGTGTTCGCACCCCGTAGTCCTTTTTTCCTATTTTACCAATATCATACCATATTTCATGTGATTAATATCACTGAAAACGCTGTATTTTCGTCATGATTCGCTGTTTATGCATGACTTTATTACTACAAAACTCGCTCCAAATGAATAAGACAAGCTTGGATAGACCTCCTTATAAATTTAATTTTTGTAGGAAATTTTAGATTTTTTAATTTTAATTATTATCGGTTACAAGAAAAGAATCATTTAGCTTGGCATCTATTTTGCTTAAATGGTATACTGAGTGCGTTTCAGCAATGCTGGAGCAGAAGTATTTTTATGATGCCAATGGAGGCGAACGAGATGTCTACTATGTCCACACGGACGGAAAAAGATTTTATCGGCGAAAAAGAAATCCCGGATTATGCGTACTATGGAATTCAGACGGTGCGGGCTGTAGAAAACTTTCCGATTACCGGCGTTCCGGTTCACCGCGAGCTGATTACAGCATTGGCCGCTGTTAAAAAGGCTGCTGCTATGGCAAACATGGATCTGAAAATGCTTCCATCCAAAATCGGAGAAGTGATTATCATGGCGGCGGATGAAATGATGAAAGGCCATCATCTCGATCATTTTATTGTGGACTCCATTCAGGGTGGTGCGGGCACCTCCATGAATATGAATATCAACGAAATTTTGGCTAATCGCGGACTTGAACTGTTGACCAAAAGCAAGGGAGACTACTTCCACTGTAATCCTAACAATCATGTGAACATGTCCCAGTCTACGAATGACGTTGTGCCAACAGCCCTGCGCATCGCGGCATATCGCCTATCCGAGACTCTGCTGGATACAATGAAGAAGTTGCAAGAAGCTTTTCACAAAAAAGAAATCGAGTTCAACGACGTTGTTAAAGTGGGACGTACTCATCTGCAGGATGCCGTACCGATCCGTCTAGGTCAAGAATTCGGTGCTTATGCTCGTGTCATTGGACGGGATATTGAACGTCTCGAATATGCTAACAAACGCTTGCTCAAGATCAACATGGGTGCCACAGCTGTAGGAACAGGGCTCAATGCCAAACCTGAGTACATCGTCAAGGTTACTGAGCATCTGTCCGAGGTGACGGGTCTGCCGTTGCAGACCGCGGACGATCTGGTTGACGCGACGCAGAACACGGATGCATATTTGGAACTGTCAGCAGCCCTGAAAGTATGTGCAGTCAGCCTGTCCAAAATCTGTAATGACATTCGCATGATGGCTTCTGGTCCACGTGCTGGATTGAATGAATTGCTTCTGCCAGCTCGCCAGCCTGGTTCTTCCATTATGCCGGGTAAGGTTAATCCGGTGATGGCCGAGGTGATCAATCAGGTATCCTTCCAGGTTATGGGGAACGACCATACGATCTGTATGGCCTGTGAAGCAGGTCAATTCGAGCTGAATGTTATGGGTCCAGTCATTGCCTTTAACCTGTTGCAATCACTGAAGATCATGAATAACGGTATTGATGTCTTCACCAGATATGCGGTGGAAGAGATGGAAGCTAATCGTGAGCGCTGTGAATCAATTATGAAACAGAGCTTCAGTGTCGTTACGGCCCTGAATCCTCACCTTGGCTACAACGTAGCTGCCACGATCGTAAAAGAAGCGCTAAAGACAGGCATGAGTCTGCAGGAAATCATTCTGGAGCGAGGCTTGCTGACACCGGAAGAATTGGAAGAGATTTTACATCCGGAGCAGATGACCACCCCAGGTATTGCTGGAGAACATTTCTTGCGTAACATGGAGCGTTTATAATATATATAGAGCATCATCCAAAAATGTTAAAATCCCTGTTGATCCGGACCTCCGGATTAACAGGGATTTTTGTAAATATCTAATGCAACGTTCAGTTATCATACCAACTGATATGCATACGATTCTGCTCACCGTTTTCGTTCCAGAGACGATAAAATACGCAGTTCCTCCCTATACTTCGCAATCGTTCTTCGGGATATCACAATTCCTTCATCAGCTAGAATAGCAACTAACTGGCTGTCTGAATAAGGTCTGCTCATCTGCTCCGTTCGAACAATTTCCTTCAGCCGCATTTTTACAGCCGATGCGGACGTCTGCTGTCCAGATACTGTTGAAATGCCAGAATCAAAAAAGTGCTTCAGCTCATAGATCCCATAGGGGGTGTGTATACATTTATTCTTCACGGCACGGCTGACGGTCGATTCATGCATATCGATTTTCTCGGCAATATCCGTAAGATTAAGGGGTACTATGGCAGCAGGTCCCTCACTCAAAAATTGCTTCTGCTCATCCATAACCGCCTTCAATACACGTAGTAACGTCCTGCGTCTCATCTGCACACTACGCACAATGGCCCTCGCCTCTGACGCCTGATTCAGCCAGAGCTGGCTGGGAGCCGAGCCTCTCACCCAGTTGCTACAAGCCTTATTCAAGGATATGCGTGGATTACCTGCTGCAAGCAATCCGAGCACCCTCTCCCCTTGAACGAACTCTACATAGGCATCAGGAACAATATAATAAGAGCGTTCATTACTTCCGATCGAGCGGCACGGCTTGGGGTTCAGTCGGGTAATATAGTCATATGCTGCTTGTGCTTCTCGTGAGGTTATACCTAACCTGCCTGCTGTCCGTCCGGGATGAAAAGGAACCAAAGCCTCCAGACCGGCCTGCACCATGTGTTCGGCATAACGTGCGGCAGACGCATCACGCCGAATCTGCAGCAGCAAACATTCCTGCAAACTCCGTGCGCCTACACCCGGAGGGTCAAGCGACTGCAGCAGGCTGAGCCCTATGTTTAGTTCGTCTGAAGAAACCCCTAGTTCAGACTGCACCTCTGACAGTTCTATCCTCAAATATCCATCTTCATCAACACATCCAGCCAAGTATGAAGCGACTCTCCCGGGTCCGTTCGGAACATTCATCAAGCGAATTTGCGAAGCAAGGAACTGTTCCAGCGTAGGCTCCATCCCTTTGGCCTGCAGCAAAGGATCATAGGAATCAAGCCAGCGCAAATTATTCATCCGTGCATATTTAGAAAAGTGTATTGATTGCTCTTCCAGTTCAAGCAGCGGATTATCTGCTGCGGCATCTTGTAAATAACGCGATAGCTCCTGACCGGACAAGGTTAGCAAATGAAAGGACTGCTTCATCTCCGGCGTGATGGACAGCCGGAACTGCTGTTCTTGCACTAACTGAACACCTAACATCCAATGCCCTCCTTATGTCACGCTGGACATGAATTTAATGCAGTATGCACTTTGAGTTGTCATCCGCTCACTTCTTTTTACATAAAAAGGGATTCGCAGGCATGATATCATATAAGCGAGCGCTTGTCAGCAGTATTCATCTACATCCTTGCATTTTTCAATATTTCTCCGATACGAGCTTGGCTTGAGTAAAGAGCAGCAGATAATCTCTGCCTCCTGCTTTTGAATCCGTACCTGACATATTGAATCCGCCAAAAGGATGCGTCCCCACTAAGGCCCCTGTACACTTCCGATTAAAATACAAATTGCCAACAAAATATTCACGTCTTGCTTGCTCCAGATGTGCCCGATTACGCGAGATAACGGCACCTGTCAAACCATAGTCTGTATTGTTAGCAATCTCCAGCGCATCCTGGAATGAATCAGCTTTAATAAAAGCGAGTACCGGGCCGAAGATCTCCTCCTGTGCAATTCGAGCCTGAGGGTTCACATCTGCGATAATCGTCGGTTCAATGAAATAACCTGCGTCATCCCCTGTACCTCCGCCATAAACAAGACGTCCTTCCTCTTTACCTATCTCAATATATTCTGTGATCTTTGCATATGCCTTATCGTCGATGACAGGCCCCATATAATTTCCTGCCTCTAACGGGCTGCCCATCGTCAGTTTCTGTGTACGTTCCACTACCTTTTGTAACACTTCATCATATACATCCTTATGAATAATGGCACGGGAGCAGGCAGAACATTTTTGCCCGGAGAAGCCAAAAGCGGAGGCCGTAATCGATTCAGCTGCCAGTTCCAGATCACTGTCATTGTCAACGACGATGGAATCCTTGCCACCCATCTCAGCAATCACACGTTTGATCCACTTTTGTCCCGGAGCGGTGCGCGCAGCACGTTCATTGATTCGCAAACCAACATCCCGAGAACCCGTGAAGCTAATAAAACGGGTCAGTGCATGATCCACAAGATAATCCCCTACCTCGTTACCCGGCCCCGGCAAGAAGTTAACCACACCGTTCGGTAAACCAACTTCTTGAAGCAGTTCCATGAATTTGGCCGCAATAACCGGAGTGGTACTTGCAGGTTTTAATACTACTGTATTGCCCGATACCAATGCAGCTGAAGTCATGCCTACCATAATTGCCAGCGGAAAATTCCACGGCGGGATAACCACCCCCACTCCGAGCGGAATGTACGTCAGCTCATTATCCTCACCTGCAATCCGAACAAGCGGTTGCGGTTCACTAAGACGTTGCATTTCTCTTGCATAAAACTCCATAAAGTCAATGGCTTCTGCGGTGTCTGCATCCGCTTCCGCCCATGTTTTGCCCGCCTCATAGACCATCCAGGCGGAGAACTCGTGCTTGCGGCGACGCATGATTGCAGCCGCTTTGTACAGATAACGGGCCCGTTCATTCGGGTCCGTATGTTTCCAAGTCTCGAACGTCTGAGCTGCGGTCTGGATGGCCTTCTCGGCCAGCTCCTGATTCGCTTGATGAATCGTTCCAATGACCTGATCCTTTGCAGCCGGGTTTACGGAGGTTAACGTGCGGCTGCTAGTTACTTTTTGCCCACCGATAATCATTGAATATTCTTGCCCGAGCTCAGATTCAACTTTGCGGAGTGCTTCTTCAAAGGCGTCCCGGTTCGCTTGCACCGTAAAAGCTGTAAATGGCTCGTTAACAAATGGGATATTCATCAGTAATTCCTCCTTCAAGATATAGGTCACTGGCTGGCCATATGAAGCTATGGGTGGCTCCCCGCCAGAACTCGCGCCGATTGCGCCTCACCAAAATATATGAAGCAAGAAGCATGCCAACTCCGCTTGAAAATGAAATATTTTTTCCGAAAAAGATGTATGCGTTGTATGTATGATCATTCTCACGACCACTCCGATGCCAGAATAATCTGAGAGTAGGTGTAATCTTCAGTTTTTTTGACTCTACTTTGCTAAGGGCAGATTCCATGATCTCGCTTGTGTCGATGAATCGTTCAGCAGATATAAAAAATATTAGGGATGTCCCACGTTTAAATGGCCGCTCTTGGCATGGTTTTTGCTTGATATATGAGTATACAATCATGAATGTTTAGGGAGGTACCACGATGAGTGTCGGAACGGAACTATACCGCAAAACCCTGTTAACCGTGGCTGGCAACAAAGCTGTAGAGAATCTATCTCTCAAATACGGTAAAAAGCTGGCCGGCAAATTTATTGCAGGCAGTACGCTAGAAGAGGCACTGGAGGCAATTCGGTCATTAAATAGCAAAGGGATTATGGCGACATTGGATCACTTAGGCGAGGGTATTACACACCTGCATGAAGCTGCGCTGTATAGAGATGAATATCTGAGGCTAGTTGAAGGTATAGCAGATGAAGGTGTGGACTCCAATGTCTCACTTAAACCTACACAAATGGGGCTGGCTCTCGATCCAGAAGAGAGTTATCAGAATATTCGCGCCGTCGCAGTTCGGGCTAAAGAGCGTGAATTGTTCATACGCATTGATATGGAGGATAGTCCGTTCACACAAGCAACGCTGGATATGGTGCGAAGGCTACATTCCGAAGGGCTGGATAACACCGGTACAGTATTACAGGCTTATCTTCATCGAACAGAAGAGGATACACGCGATATGATTCGGGAAGGCATTCGGCTACGCCTTGTCAAGGGAGCCTACAAAGAGCCCGCAAATATTGCTTATCAGAGCTCAGCCGAGGTTATTCACCAGTTCAAAACGATGATTCGTCATCATCTGGATCAAGGCGTGTATACAGCAGTGGCATCTCATGACGATCATATCATTAACTGGACGAAGCAATACGCCAAGGATCGGGATATCTCCCCCGAAGCCTTTGAATTCCAGATGTTATATGGTCTTCGCATGAGCGAGCAGGAACGCTTGGCACAGGAAGGTTATCGCATTCGTTGTTATGTACCGTATGGAACGATGTGGTACCCATATTATACGCGTCGTCTCGCAGAGAAACCCGCTAATCTCTGGATGGTTGTGAAAAACATGTTTCGTTAATATGCATGTCACAAAAATGGAGTTCTAGCCATGTAATCCATCCCATCTGGAGAGCATGGTTTTTTTGTTTTTAGTTTTGGTTTTGGATTTGGATTTGGTTTAGTTTGATTTGGTTTACCGTTTTTGTTCCCCATCAGTTTCTGGAGTTAGCTATGTCTAAAAGATTAGAATATCCAAAACTTGAATGTAAAAAATTTTAGACTATTCCTTGAAAAATTCACAAATTTTATCTTTTATCTCTTCGTTAATCTACCATTTTCTCAGGATAATTCGGTTAACAGATCAAGATGAATAACGTCTGTAACTCCGGAATGATCCATAAAATGGGATACATCTCGTTTACTTTTTCCACATAAACGGTCACTTACATTCATACGGACAACGATGTCAAAAAATATATACACAATCGATGGTGAACGATATAATGAATATAATTCCAATCACTTTAATACGTATTCGAGGTGATCCTGATGAGACACTTACTTCCCACTCTAAAAGAATTGATGCGAACAGATATGAAGATTTACGATGAGTTTCTCTTACGGGAACACATTCTTTCGTCTCCTTATCCCCATTCCGATGTAATGGCAGATCGGCCTTTATTTGTACGTTCCAAAGCGGGAGAGGCTTATCTCTACTCGTTCTTTAGTCAATCAAGCTTGCTTCCTGAGCAAGTCCCATCCTCAACATATTCTTCAACGTCGGTAACATCCTATAGATTTCCGTCTAATTCCTTGCTCCCTGTCCCTGTAATCCCATATAGCTTTGAACTCGCACAAACTGTTCCACTATTTACTAAATCACCTTATCTTATGGTTAGAAATGACCGTGACGAATGGACCGGTTATATATCCGCCTCTGATGTGATCCATGCCTTGGTACAAGCCCATCAGCTCATGGAGGCTTATCTGGAAACCACCCTTGAGACCGCTGGTTCTGCACTATCCATCATTAACGAGGAAGCGAAAGTGGCCTACTGGACATCTGGCGCAGAACATATCTTTTCGATTAGCAAAACCGACATTATCGGCCAGCCCGCTGAAAACTTTTTCCCGCCTGAACGCCTTCAATCACTCAAAACGTTATATACCGGCGAAACAGTCTACCGCAAGCAACATCAGCCCAGACCAGATCTGTTCGCACTCATTAATGCCCGACCTGTCAGGTTGGACGGACACATTGTCGGAGCAGTCGCTGCAGAAGTGGATATTACCACAGAAATTCGGCTGCATCAGGAACTGCTGCATATGTCCTCCAAAGTTCAGCATTTGGAAAAGGCAGTTGCACAGCTTCGTCCCGAAACCGATCCATTCGCCCGTATCAAAGGCAGCAGTCCGATTATCCGGGAATGTCTTGATACGATCCGCAAGATCAGCTCGACACCTGCTACCGTACTTATTATGGGTGAAAGCGGTACCGGAAAAGAGCTGTTTGCCAAAGCGATCCACGATCTACGCGAACCAGAGACTGCCCCTTTTATTGCGATTAACTGTGGCGCCATACCGGCATCATTATTCGAAAGTGAATTATTCGGCTACGAGAAAGGAGCCTTTTCCGGGGCTGATCCCAAGGGGAAAAAGGGGAAAATTGAACTGGCAGAAGGAGGTACTCTTTTTCTCGATGAGATTGGTGAAATGCCCTCTGAACTGCAAGTTAAGCTGCTTCGTGTTTTGCAAGAACGTAATTACTTCCCGGTTGGAGGCACCCGTACCAAACAAGCCAATTGCCGAATCATTGCCG
Organism: Paenibacillus sp. JJ-100; assembly: GCF_948329825.1. Lineage (GTDB taxonomy): Bacteria > Bacillota > Bacilli > Paenibacillales > Paenibacillaceae > Paenibacillus. Next base: position 124,106 of record NZ_CAOJCM010000004.1, on the reverse strand, counting down.
CAACCAATCAGGATCTCCCTGCCTTGATTACCCGGAATCAATTCCGTGAAGATCTCTATTATCGGCTGAATGTGATTAATCTGATTATTCCACCACTCCGGCTGCGCAAAGAGGATATCTATGAACTCACACAGACATTCCTGCAAGAATTCTCGATGCTCTACAATCGTCATGTTGAAATCGTACCACCTGAGGTATTCAAACGATTATTCCAGTACGACTGGCCCGGTAATGTCCGCGAGCTGCGCAATGTGATTGAACGCTTGACCATACTCACGGTCGATGGTGAGATTAAACCGGAATATTTGCCTGATTCTCTTACGCTGACGCGTTCCGATGAATCGCCTGAACCCGAGATTCAACAGGTGAGTAACACCCCAAAGCACCTTGCATCCGAAAAGACGGAAGTCCATGATATGGACCCTATGCAGAGCGTTGGTTCCTCTTATCAGCAACAGGTTGATGCTTATGAGGCTCGACTTCTACTTCGATACCTGGATGCCGCAGGTGGTAATAAACGAACGTTAGCGAAGCAGCTGGGTATTTCCAGGGCCACATTATATAACCGCATGAAACGTCTTGGTTTGTAATCTCTACTTTGGACGATTGGACGATTAGACATCCTTGAAGATCCGATCATTCCCAGCTATCCATCTCTAACCACTCATATAAAGCTAAAGCTCGAAAAACCCGCAGTAACGGGCCATCTGCCGTTTACTCGGGTTTTTAGCATGGATATATTCCAAAGAAGCACCGGTCTTTCGGGTCGTTTCCAGAATCTTTCGTACTCATTCACAAAACATTACGTAGCAGAGCACCCTGCTCGTTACAATATTCTCGCTAGCCGAATCAGCGCTGTTCTGAGATGGCGATAAAAGGTGGCTCTGCTCATTGAGCATGCCTGTGCTGCGGCAGTGGGATTGCCAGCATGGGTCCAGTAAGCCGCATGTAACAACTTCTGGTCTTGAGGCGATACCCCATGCATTCTGCCTTCCAGCAGATCTAATACATATAGCTGCAGCTGAACGCCATCCTTCACACCTGTAATCCTGTCGGCATATTCCTGCAACTCCCCCGGAGACCGAAGATTTCCAAGCATTTTGCGCACTTCTTGTTCAGACCAAACTTTCTCACCCGAACTCACTGTCCCCTGCTGTATTGGATTCACTGGCAGGTCTGGATGCAGGAGCGACATCACCCAATCCCCGAATTGTCCACTGCGCAGATCCAGCTCCAGCACATCCGCCTCATCCTCGTACCGATCACATACACGGGTGGAAGTTCTCCTCATCTGAAAGCCGATACTCCGCAGAAACAGCTTCAGATGTGGGTTAGTAGCCACCAGAATAGCTCTCGCTCCATCTCCCAGCAGTGACAAACGGTCCAGTACCATATATCCAACAAGTTCCTCACGGGTATATTCAGGCACATCATCTCTTGCCGCCGCTAACAAAGCGAAGTGTGTGTCACTTTCGTCAGGGTCATTCTGCAGTTCCTCTTCAGAAAAACACTCCTTCATTTCATTGGGAAAATACTTCACCAGCAACTCACTTGTCTCTCGGTGTACCAGCACTGTAATGAACATTGCAACGACTTCTCCAAGCTGATTCCGCTTTAATACGATGCCTTCGGGATATCGAAGAGCCAACTCATCCAAAAAGGGACCATAGTTCACCGCTTGCCAAGGTTCAACGCTGTATTCACACCATTGCTCCAGCAGCTTATGCAGGGAGGGCAAATCAGCTCTGTTCATCGGTTCAAGTGGCGAGAACAACGAATCACGATCACGAGACACATCGGCGTACTTGCGGTACTGGAGCATGGATTCGTGACAGAGCAGCAGCATCTTTCTCGCAATTTGACGCCGCTCATATGCACTAGCTTGTTCATGAAGTGGCTTCAGAAGCTCCGCTATTCGTATTCGCATGGACTGCATACGGTACGGCTCACGCTGCCGAAAATCTCGCATCAAATGCAGTCTGGCTATATCGTGCAAGGCCAGGCCGTCCGGAGCGGAACGGATAAAGGACATTCGTCTCAGCATATAATACTCTTCCTGCTCAACTGCACTATCCAGTACAGCAGATAACAGCTCCTGGTTTGCTGTCTCCAGCAGGGTCAGAACCTCTACCATTGGACGCAGACGGGGAATAGTCACCTCAAGGAGCAGCCGAACACTAATCATCTGTGAGAATTCAGCCCACTTGGTATGAGGAAGATTACGCCCCTGATCAGCTGCTTCCACTGCAAGTGCCAGCCCAAGTGGATGTCCGTCTGTCATTCGGGTGATGGTCCGGGCCACACTTGGCTTCAATCGTCCAGCTGCTGTGATGTACGCTGTAATTTCTTCTGCCGTAAAATGCTGAAGTTGCATCTGCACTAACCGCCGATATAATCTCGGGTGCGTTCGCCATGCCGCCGATAGTTCTGAACGGGAAGCAAGGATGACGAGTACCCCACTTTGATGAAGTTTCGCAATAAAAACTTCCATAAACCAGCTCTCAAGTAATGCAAGTTCCTCATAATTATCGACCGCAATAACCAGGCGCTTCTCAGCAGACATGACTTTCAACAGAGATAGCGGGTGGGTTTCGCTGCGTTCAGGAACCTCTAGTTCAAGCCCCAGCGTAGATATAAAATTCTCCATAAAAACGGAAGGTGTCGTTCCGCAAGATCTCCCGTCCAGCCACAAAGCGATTGCCCCACGTTCCCGAGCGATGGACAGCATTTCTGAAAGCAACGATGATTTTCCTATTCCCCCCATACCGGTAATTGAAAATATAGTCATGGGAGCTTCGTGGTGATCAAACCATTGCTCCAGTGTCATCCGTTCTCTGGCTCGACCAACAAAACGCTTCTCGTCCCTAACAACCTTCTCCATTCGAGACTCACTACCGTTTCCCATATATGTCCTCCGTACTCGATACTGTCCTTATACGATCCATTACTTTTAACAAAAATGAGACTATATTGAGACGCGCAATCATATCTAAAATGTTAGAATTTTGATAAAAGCCATTTTATAGAAATAGATAATATCACGGCCGATTTTAACCGACCGATTCCATGTCGCTGGTTGATAACACATACTGCAATACTCCGCCGATCACCCTGAGCAAGTCTGTACACCGTTTACCAACTTGGTTTCATGCTTCCCTTTCGTATCTTACTTTCAGCCCGATAAATCAGGAAAGGCGGATTTGTATGAAAAAACATCTCGATATCTGTCATTTGAGCGGACAGCTAGGCATATCATCCAAACAGCTTCAGGATTGGCTAAACGATAATGGTTTAGCAACTACGAATCGATCAGACCAACGAGAGCGAAGGGACGAGCGTGTGGAGTCACCTTATCGTCTTGCGGCTCCTGCCTCCCTTTCCCCGGCCTTCTCTTCTCGCCCATCCATATGTTACCGGGGACGCCTCTCCAGGACAGGATTTGATCTCAATCAAAATCCATATCTCTAAATGTTACCATCCTGAGTTTAGCCCGTCCCCGCCTTCAATCATGGCCATCGCAAGCAGTGCAATCTCCAAACACACTCGTTTCTCCTGTTGCATATAATCCGGCCCCAGCAGTTCCTCCAGTTTCTCTAGGCGGTTATACAAAGTCTGCCGATGAACGAACAGCTGGGCAGCCGCATCTCTTTTGCACCCGAAATTCGCAAGATAGGCATCGAGTGTCTCTACTAACCGTAACTGGTGGTTCCGATCATACTCGACAAGGACTCCAAGATGATCTAGCACAAAGGATTGCAGGAAAGTAGGCGGCATCGTTTTTAACATTTGATATATACCCATACGATCGTAAAAATGAACATGTTTCATCGCTTTAACGGATCTCGCGACTTCAATCACTTGATACGCTTCATGAAGACTGTCATTTAGAGGGAGTAGTTGATTTCGAAGTTTGCCGAAGCCAGCATGAATCTCGACTTGTTTCAGATTGGAGCGTGCAAACCGTTTCACATCCTGAGTTACACCCTCCAGTGTCTGGATCAGTTGCTGTTGCAAGGAGCTTTGGGTCCCTTCCTTGGCACAACAAAGATAGATTAGATTGTTTTTCAGCATAATGAGACTGGTTAGATGATTTTTCTTCAAAAGTGAACGAAGCAGCACCAGAATATCCTGGTGGTTAGCCTCCATTCGTTCCCTGCCCGTCCCTTTCATTTGGTGCTCAATCTCCAATAGACCTCCCGCGAACCAGTATTGTCCCTTCACCAACAAGCGAAGCCCCATACGTGTTCGCGCCTGCTCCTCCAGCTGAATGCGACCGTTCATCAGATCCTGAATCAATTCATTCTGGTTGTGAACCATCTTCTCTTCCAGGAATTGTGATCGAAGCGTAAGTGCAGCCGCGGCTTTGGCCGTGTAGTCAAGCAGCAGCTTGATATACTCTACAGCCGCCGATGGATGCACAATCATCCCGATCGCCGAGAACACTTGCCCAAAACAAACGACAGGATAACAGAGCAGAGCCTTCTCCTCATCCATGTGAAACCACAATTCCGTATCCGAGTCGTTCAGATCCAGCTGTTCGATTTCTCTGCTATACCAGCTATAGATGGCCTGTTCCATCTCCGGAGCCAGTTCAGGCACAAAACTGCCTGCCTCCATGGATGAAATATACACAACCGGCTTCGCAGCATAGGTATGCAGCAACTCCAGCACCGCAGAAATATCTGTGCGTTGCAGCGTACGCTGCTGAAGTTCACGAGAATAGGTCTCCAGGCTCTTCAAGAGCTGGTGTTGGTGGTTAATAAGTAGAGAGTGGATATCTTGCGTAATTTCAACAAAACGCACAGGTTTTTTGAATACGATGAGCGGAAACTGATGCTGGTTCGCCAGTTCCATCAACGATTCGGGGATTTCATGAATGCTGGTTCCTAACTCGACACATAATCCAGCCGCTTCACGATCAATCAGTTGCATCAGATAAACTTCGCGCCCTTCTTCCGACTGAAGCCATAACCCGGTGGATAAAATAAGATCATGTGGACTTACATAAGGAGACACATTGGTAATTTCCAGCACATGAACCCACCCCACCTGACGCTCTAACCCTTCTTGCCCTGCGGCAAGTCTTGCTTGACCAAATACCGGACGTTTCAGAATATCTCTGACAGTAAATACACGGTCGTTTCGCAAAGTTATTCCCTCTTAGTGTCATTTTTTCTTACATTATAATCTAAGGACATATGTCCTGAATAGTATCATTTGACATAATGTTGTGTTATCATCCTAAAAAATAGACATCATGTATGGTGCAAAACCATGTATGGGGTCATAAACTTGTAGTATAATCTAACAACCATTAAATGGACGAGGTGCATGGCGATGAGAATCGGGATTCCGAAAGAGATCAAAAACAATGAAAATCGTGTAGCGATGACGCCTGCGGGGGCGGCTGATTTCGTGAAAGCCGGGCATCAAGTCTTCATCGAACAAGCTGCCGGAATGGGTAGCGGATTCATGGACCTGGAATATGAAGAGGCTGGCGCTACTATTGTGGAAAATGCATCTCAGGTATGGCAACAGGCTGAGCTCATTCTTAAAGTAAAAGAACCTCTTGCCAGTGAATATGATTATTTTCGCCCTGGCCTGATTCTGTTCACCTATCTGCACCTCGCCGCAGAACCGGAACTTGCTAAAGCACTGGTTGAAAAGCAGGTAACTGCCCTTGCCTATGAAACCCTCGAAGTCGGCGGTTCTCTCCCGTTGCTCACTCCGATGAGTGAAGTTGCCGGACGGATGGCTGCGCAGATTGGTGCGCAGCTTCTGGAGAAAACAGAGGGCGGCAAAGGCATTCTGTTATCCGGTGTGCCTGGCGTAAGCCGCGGCAAGGTCGTCATTATTGGCGGCGGGACGGTAGGTACCAATGCTGCCAAAATTGCACTTGGCCTTGGGGCGGATGTGACCATTTTGGATCTGAATCTGAATCGGCTGCGGCAGCTGGAAGATACTTTCGGCAATCAGATCCAGACACTGGCATCCAGCCCTTCCAATATTGCGTCCGCTGTCGCTACGGCGGACTTGTTGATCTGTGCGGTGCTGATCCCGGGCGCCAAAGCGCCAACGCTTGTCAGCGAGCAGGTTGTGAAGACCATGACACCCGGGTCGGTCATTGTGGATGTGGCCATTGATCAGGGCGGGATCGTGGAGACCATTGATCATATCACCACCCACGATGAACCCACCTATGTGAAACATGGTGTCGTGCATTACGCGGTGGCGAACATGCCTGGCGCCGTACCGCGCACGTCCACGGTGGCGCTGACCAACGCCACCATGCCTTATGCGATGCAACTGGCGAACCACGGTGCAGCCGCCGCGATTCGCGGCAGTTCGTCCATTCGCAGCGCAGTGAATGCGCTGAATGGACATATCACGTACGAGGCGGTTGCCCGCGACCTCGGGCACGCCTATGTACCTGCGGGACAGGCGCTGGAAGATAACGCCGCCGTCCAGTAAATCTTTCGGCCGTTCCACCTGGACCCACCGTGTCCAGCCTGTGGAACGCACAGAAGCGCAGTGCTCCACGGAGGATTCCTCCGGGCACAGCGCTTCTTTTTTTTGCATACATCTTCTGCTTTGCTTTTTTGCATCCTCAATTTACTGTCTCGGGTCATCTCCACGATCACTTTACACACTAAACCACGTCATACTAGACCACCCGTTCACTACATACCTCACGAAAGTTGCAATCCCGGCATGCGCGGTGCGAAGGCATCGGCGTGAAATAGGATATGTCCTTAGGACGGTTGTAATACTCATCTGCCACACAGGAGCGCATCTCCTCGATGTAACGGCCGACGTTCTCCTCTACTTTACGAATGTCCTCTTCAGTTGCGGTAAACTCTTTGTGTTTGCCAGTTAACAGGTACTCCACCCGAATCTCGATCTGCTCCAGTGGAACCTGGTAATGTTCTCTTACATAGGCAGCGTACAAGATCAACTGATCGGAGAAATCATCCTCCTTGCCCGTCTTCCAGTCCACAATGACAATGTTGCCGTTACTCCGTCTGTATAGCAAGTCCATCTTCACATACACACGCGTATCATGCAGCACCATCGTATCCCATTTCTCGATTTCCAGAATTGTTGTACTCGCACGGGACAGATCTTCCCATGTGAGTGTCTGATAGAGATTACCTACACAAGCTCCTGCACGTTCTTTAATGATTGCGATCCGGTCGTTCAGCGTATCATCGCCATAATATATTTCGGATAGCATCGTATAATTCTTCGGATGAAGACGCCACTGCTCGGGGTTCATCGACTCCTTGTAAGCCTGGTTCAGCAGATCACGTATCGTTTTCTCCAAGAAAGCTTCACGCGGCTTAGGTTTGCCATCCTCCCTGCTTCGCACGGCCGACTCACACATCCGGTGTGCCAGATCACCAAATACCAGATACAGATTGCTGAGCTGCTTGAGACGATAGAGCCTGACCTGCATCTCGTCCGCTGATTCTGTTTTCCAGCCATTGTGGGCACCATAGTAATGATAATAATATTTGCGCAGGCACTCATCGAACATACTCGCCCGCGACTGCGAATAAGACCACTGCGGGTATTGTGCCATATAAAAATCTGCCTTTCTGTATACCGGATCTATGGTTGCCCGTGCTGTATCTTGTTTCGCATTAGGCGAGAAGATCCTATTATTGCTCACAGTATAAAGCCCCTGCCCTCATGTCGCAACCCGGCTTCCGTTATTTTCATATGATCGCAACCGTTTGAAACACGATACGTATCGTTTATATAGTTACATCTGCATTGCACGAAAAATAGTATACATTACCGAAAAATGTACAGGCATATCCAAAAGGAGGCGCCACCCATGAATCAGCCGGATTGGTTCCAGGCGGAAGAAGCATTACAACAAATCCAAGTCATTGGAAGCGATCGGAATGAGCTGGTGAATATCATCGGCGAGGTAGCAGGAGTGAACTGCATTGGTATCGGAACAGATGCGGCTGTCTTTACGTATGACGGTCTGCCGCAGTACGCCTTCAAAATGTACTCGGATCATGCATTGGATAAATTAAATAATGAAAAAGCGGTCTACACTCAGCTTAAAGGGCTGCCCTACTTCCCGACGTATTACGGCAGCGGCCGAAACATACTGGTCATCAGTTACGAACCTGGAGACACCTTGCTGGAATGTTTGGAAAAAGGAATCCCCGTCCCCGAGCAGGTCATGCTCGATGTAGACGCAGCGCGGGATGAAGTTCGTCGCCTTGGACTGAATCCACGCGACATTCACCTGAAGAATGTACTTCTCCAGAATGGACGGGGCAAAGTCCTCGACGTCTCGGAATACATTCAGGAGGGCAACGATCATCGCTGGGAACATCTCGTATGGGCTTATCACAATATCTATCCACGAATCAAAGGCACACCCGTCTCCTCCCGAATGCTGCAAACGATCAAATGGATGTATAATCAGCTCGATCAGGCCAATCTCAAAATGGAAGATCTCTCAAAGAAGGCTAATCGACTGTTCTCCCGATTTATGAAGTAATCAAGTGTATGGCTCACCCGGGTCCAGCACGGGTCCAGCACGGGCCCAGTCCAATCGGCAAGCCCCACACGGCTAGATTGGGGTACCCGTGCTCACCCCTGCACGAGCCTGTGAAGGGGTCATTCCCTTGTATTGTTTGAACAGTTTTGTAAAATAGTTCGCATTGTCACAGCCTACCTGAGCAGCGATCTCCGTGACCGTAAGGCCGCTGTCCTGAAGCAAACGCTCAGCTTCACTCATTCTGCACCTGTTCACGTATTCCACAAAGGTGCGGCCAGTCAGCTTTTTGAACATTTTGCAGAAATGGTACACATTCAGTCCTACTTGGCTTGCCGCTTCACTAACCGACAATCTCTCCTGAGGATTGCCTTCAATCTGTGCAATCAGTTGTTTGAACCGCTCCCGATTCGGAAAATAAACGCCGCTCGATCGATCTCGCAACGGATGCGGCGTAAATGTTCGAGCCAGTAGAGTAAACAACGCATGCAGCTTGGACTTGACCACAAGTTGATACGCAGGAGCCTGCAACGCCATCTCTTCCACCGCTTCATTTAACAAAGAAAAATAGCTGATACAATCCACATTCTCTACAGCTGGCTTCACAGGAAACCTCACACTGCCTTCCAGGTAGGGCGCAACATACTGCTCATGCACAGGGTCGCTAGCAAAATCCTGGAACAAGGCCCGGTTCACCACAACTGAATCATAATGCACATCCCCTTCCTCAAGGGAGTATCCAACATGCAGTGCACCACCAGGAATAATAATGACCTCTCCTGCCTCCGCCTCATAAGGCCGACTGTCGATATGGAACACCGCTCTTCCCTTACGCATGATGACCCATTCAAAGTGCTCATGCCAGTGCAGATATAAAATACATTCTTCCGTTTTCTTCGCAAAGCAACGATTTTGAAACAACTGAAACGGATGAGATTGATGATCCATTCGCGTATTTTCGTGAAGCGCTTTCAAGTCCAACACGGCTTTCTTCCCCCTCACCACAATATCCGACTAATAAAGCACAAAATTGTTTAGAGCCATCCCGTAGAAGCACCGTTATAATGAGTGTGTCACGAAGTACTATAAGCCAATATTGGAGTGAATTACAACCATGAATCCATCCATTCGTATCGGAACCCTTGTCGGCGGACACGATGCCGTCCGGGTCATTCCGCAGATATTGCAACACGGGTTTGAATCCTTTAATCTCACGTTCTGGCAAACGACGGGCAGCCTTGATCTGACGGAGACTGCCAAACGTGTTCGCGACATTGTTGACGAACACGGCATCATCATTTCGGCTGTAAGTGTATTCGGTAATCCGCTTACCGGAACGGGGGATAACGCGGACACCTTGGCAAGTTGGGAGCGTGTCATTGATCATGCACAGCTGTTTGGAGCCGATATCGTCTCGGGTTTTACTGGACGATTGACCAACCAGCCGATCGATGAATCTATTCCACGATTCAAGGAAGTATTCGGTGAACTCGCAAGGCGGGCGGCAGACCGAGGTGTACGCATTGCTTTTGAAAACTGTGATATGGGTGGGACGTGGCAGACCGGCGACTGGAATATTGCGCATAACCCGACTGCCTGGGAGATGATGTTCAATGCTGTACCTGATGAGAATGTCGGTCTAGAGTGGGAGCCATGCCACCAGATGGTTAGCTTGATTGATCCGATTCCTCAGCTGCGCAGATGGGCTCCGAAAGTGTTCCACGTTCATGGCAAAGATGCCACAATCGCATGGGATATTGTCAAAGAACATGGCGTGCATGGTCCGAAGGAGTTTGTCTGGCATCGCACACCCGGCTTCGGCGACAGTAACTGGGCAGATATCATTACTATTTTGCGTCAGAACGGCTATCAAGGCACCATCGACATTGAAGGCTGGCATGATCCGGTATATCGAGATGAACTTGAAATGACCGGGCAAGTCCATGCCTTGAACTATCTAAAACATTGCCGTGGCGGTAGCTTTGTACCTAATCCGGTGTAACGACTTGAAGACTCACCTACTCACGTGTCCTAAAATATAAAAACAGACTAACGATCCCATGGATCATTACCATCTATGCGAGGGGGTTGAATGATATGAATGACACGTATCGGGTTATTATCGCAGGTTGTGGAGCCATGGCGAACACTTGGGCTGACTATGCGAGGCAGAGACCAGATACCAAGATTGTGGGACTCGTGGACCTCTATGAGGACACAGCGACGGCCTTCGCCAAGCGACACAACCTGACCTGTCCTACATTTCCCAACATTCGTGATGCCCTTGCATCTGTGGATGCCAACATTGTATTTGATGTGACCATCCCGTCAAGTCACTATGAGATTGCGATGACCGCACTACAGGCAGGATGTCACGTCTTTGGAGAAAAACCTTTGGCAGAATCCTTCTCAGACTGCACGGACATTGTGCAAACGGCTCGTAATTCAGGACGTATTCAGGCGGTCATGCAGAACCGCAGGTTTGATCCAAGGATTCGTGCCTATCGACAGCTCATTTCCAGTGGAACCATTGGACAGCCGGGATATGCAGGGGCAGACTTCTTCCTTGGACCACATTTTGGCGGGTTCCGTGACCTCATGGATAGTCCGCTTTTGCTAGATATGGCGATCCATACCTTTGATCAGGCACGTTATATCCTTGGAGCTAATCCGGTGTCGGTCTACTGCCATGAATTCAATCCTCCAGGGTCGTGGTACAAAGGGAATGCGATGGCAATATGCATCTTCGAAATGTCTGACGGATCTGTCTTCGACTATCGTGGTTCCTGGTGTGCGGAGGGTGTACCTACTTCTTGGGAAGCAAGCTGGCGCGTGACTGGTGAAAAAGGAACGGCCATCTGGGATGGTCATGACAACATCTATGCTGAAGTGGTTCATACACTTTCGCTGGAGTCAGATGGCAGCCCTTCCTTTCTCCAGAGAGGTCAACGAGTCGATGCCGAATTAACCATGATGGACAAAACCGGACATCACGGCTGTCTTGAAGAAATGTTCAATGCCCTTGAAGAAGGACGACTGCCAGAAACAGATTGCAGTGACAATCAGTTCAGCATGGCTATGGTTCTCGCCTCCCTCGAAAGCGCACGTACCGGACAAAAAGTACGGATTACCGACTGGTTAAAAACACCCTAATCTCACTGTGACATCAGCACGATCATTCTTGCACCCAGCAAGTCTATCTCATAAATTAGCACAACCATGTAATCACTAAAAAAGACTTGAGACACTCATAAAAATGAGTATCCCAAGTCTTTTTTTATGACAGCTATTATTGACCAGCTTTTTCCCACGGAAGGGATGTATAGGAAGGCAGGTCCACAGACCAGTCCACATCGGTAACCACTTTGTTGACTACCTTCCGCTTTATAGTAATCTCTTTGGCATCGATCGGGTAACCCTTAACGAGCATCTTCATTCCCGTTAGTTCATAAAGGTTAGCGTCACCTTCATACGTTCCTACACCACCATTAAAATCAACTTTGTATTCTTTTCCCGTATGGTCCAAAGCGACCCAATCATCAGGAGAACCAAGGTTGTTTATCATTATTCCTTCCATATCCATCCTTAGTACATCCTCCTTGGTCTCTTCATCTTTTTCATACGTATACTTGGTAAAGCTGATCTCATCTCCGTTATCCTTTAACTCCGCTTTGTTTGTTTTCCCTCCCTGTTCAAGTTGAACCTTGACCTCTGCTTCTTCCTTTACTGGAACACTGTAACCATCCAGGACAAACTTTAACTTTTTCTTGTCCGGCGGCAGGGTTTCGAAATAAGGTGTATTTGAAAACCAAAGCGAGTGCTGTTCGCTGTTATACTTTATTCCCTCAACCTTTCTCGCACTATAATTGATTCGATCTCCAACATGTCCAATGGAGCCATCTGTACCTTCTGCCTCGAAGTGATACCACAGTGAGATGTTCCACCACCATTCCGGCTGAAGCTTCGATATCATCTCAGTGTTAGGTGTAATTTCCATATCTAGCCGAATGCCGTTTACGGTACGAATGAACCTGTTCAGATCCAGCTCGAGTCCATCCTTCGTTGTATATTTTGCATCCTGGATCGTTTCATAGATTGCGAGTTCCTTACCTCTACGTGTGTCAACCTTGAATTCAAAATTCCAATCCACATCCACTTTTTCCCGACTATAGTCTTCTGTACTAATCTCGATCTGACTAGTATCACTTTTCACGACAACTGTATCTGGAATGTCACCATCAAAAAGGAATACATAATGCGATAGGCCAGACTGGTCCATTACAGTCCTGCCTTCCTTGGCGATCTTATTCCCCTGAAGATCTGTTACCTTGATACTCCCTTCATCCAATGTAGCATCTAATGGAGACTGTAGAAGCTTCCCGTCAGGTCCCTTTTCAACGACAGCAATCATCAGCGTTGAACCGTCAAACCGTACTTGCTTTACTTCGAAGCTGTAGCCTTTGTCTTCGACCTTGAGCTTCGGGTATTGAATCAATCCGAGTGGTTTGGAACGCAAGTAGTCGTCATACCATGTCCACTCAGACATTACCTTCTCATTCTTGAACATCTCGTCCTCCTGTTCCCATAGCGGAGAGACGATACTCATAACCTGACGTTTGAGCTCCGGCTGACTCCAGATCGTGAGAGAACCCCCAAGTACAATGCAAGCCGCAGCTACCGAGATGATTCGGCGTCTTTTCCGCTGTCTCATTCTTTTTCTATGTTTATGCTCCATGTTAACAGCCGCTTGTTCTCCATGCTCCATCTCCACATGTTCAATCTCCTTCATCACGTTTTCCGTAAAATTAAAATCAGGCGTTTCTTGAAACAACTTTTTCTCCCACTGCATGTCCTGTTCCGTCGGTTTAGATTTCATAAGACCACTCCCCTCGCGCCTGCTTCAACTGCTTCTGAAGGCTTTTTTTACCGCGATACAATGCATTTCGAATCTGGGCAGCACTCATACCAGTAACCTCACCAATTTCTTCATAACTCAGTTCATTTGTATATTTGAGAAGCAGCACCAGTCTGTAGGATTCTGGCAACTGCTCTAAGTGACGGTAGATTTCACGTTTCATTTCTTTCTGTAATATTTGCTTCTCCGGCGTCAACTCTTCGATTCCCTGCGTATAAGACTCTTCGTTCACACGGGTCGTTGTTGATTTAACCCGCCGCATATGATCCCTCATCACATTCACCGCTATGGTATACACCCAAGCCGAAAAACTGCTGCCTTCCCTTCTCGTTGGCAGATATCGATAGATGCGGATAAACGTATCCTGCGCAAGATCCTGTGCATCCGGGTGACTAGCGCCCATTCCGCGCATAATGCCGTAGATTTTATTTTTATATCGATCCACGAATACACTGAATAGCTGCTTGTCCCCTTCTATAATGCGCTGAATCAGTTCCTCCTCCGGTACCTGTTGTGTCATGTAGTCCTCCTTCTCTACAGCTTCCATGCATGGTTCTGTACTATATAGACGGGAGCCGCTCTCATAACTTCTCACTTTATTCCAAAAAAAAAGAATCCATCCTCCCCAGCAATTGCCGAGTCGGATGAACTCACACATGGAGTGATATGTTGAATTACGATGATTCTCTTATTCTCCACCGTTCTTCTCCGCAACAAACTCTGCCAGCTGAGTATAGATGGCCACAATCTCATCCATCGACATACGCACCAGTCCACTAGACGAAGGCGCAACAAACTCCTGAATCTCCTTGACGATTGGATCGTCCTGGAATCCCCACTCCACCTTAGAACGTTGACTGTATTGGGTGTACACGCCTTTACCAACGAAACAGGCAATGTCCGGTCGGTACTTCTCCAGTTTTTGGCGTAAAATCTTGCGTCCTTCTGCGTACTCTTCCTTGGTAATATCCTCCATACCTTTGGTTGGACGCGCAACGATATTGGTGAACCCATACCCCAGCTTCAACAATTCCCCATCCTCCGTTGTATCATATAGACGCGGGGTCAGCCCGGAACGCTCCAGAATGCGCCAGAAACGGTTGCCTTTATACGCATAATGATGACCTGTCTCTCCTGAGGTAATGCTCGGATTGAACCCGATAAACAAAATCGATAAGCCCATATCTAGATGATCTGGAATCATGATATAACACCTCCTGAACTTTTTGGATGCAATGCCCTTACAGCTAGGGATAAATGATATAATAATCAAAGTGTTTTTCGTAAATATCTGAAATTTTCATGAAAAAGGAAGCTGAGCCAATGATTGCAGACATCATGTTAGAAGTCGTCCTGCCCGTATTTCTCCTGATCGCTGTCGGATCCTGGATGCAAAAGGTGTTCAAGCTGGACTTGTACACCCTCGCGAAAATCAATTTCTATTGTATTACCCCCGCAGCTGTCTTTATGAGCATGTACCATTCGGATATGTCAGGTGAATTACTCGGTACGGTTACCCTGTTTTATGCGATCTATGTTTTTATTCTCTATATCATCGGTTCCATTGTGGCACGTACATTTCGAATGAACAAAAGTATGAAGGCCGCTTTTAATAACAGTATCATGCTCGACAATGCAGGCAACTACGGTCTGCCGATTAATGCACTGGTATTCCGCGGTGATCCACTCGCCTCTTCTATTCAGGCGCTCGTTATGTCCTTGCAATCTCTACTCACCTTCACCTATGGTGTATTATCGATTCAAGGGGCGAAGCTCAAAGGAAACTACCGTGCGGTCATTATTGGATTTCTAAAAATGCCTGTACCTTATGCGCTATTGCTCGGGTTATTGTTCCATATGTGGAAAGTGCCATTGCCTACCTTTTTATCCATGCCGCTAACCTATGCGCAACAAAGTATGGTCGCTGTAGCCTTGTTGACCCTAGGAGCCCAGATTGTAAAATATCCGATCCGTCTGTACCGTCTTGATGTGTATATTAGCACATTTATCCGTCTACTGATTGGGCCGGCGATCGGAATTTCTGTTGTGCTGTTATTAGGGTTACAAGGTATTGCAGCTCAGGCACTTATTATCGCTTCCGGAATGCCTGCTGGGGTGAATGCTTCGATTCTGGCAGAAGAGTATGACAACGAACCCGATTTTGCAGCCCAAACGGTGCTCATCTCTACGTTGCTCAATATCATTACCATTACAGCCCTGATCTCGTATGCAAAAACATTTTGATATTGAACGGGTCGTATACCCCTGCTTACAAACTAATATAAGCCCACATCCCTAATCAGGTGAATTGTGGGCTTTTCTTATTCCTATTCAATCGTCGGGACAGCGCCATAAAATCTATACGTACAGTCTACTGAAAAACCAGGAAAACGACATTCTTAAGATATTCCGTAAAACCTGGAGTCAACGTAAGTCACCTTCCAAAAAGCAAATAAAATAACACAGGAAATGTTTCTACCAAGGTATAAATAAAACCCAAGTCAAAGTGCTCATATGAAGAGCACTTGAACTTGGGTTTGTATCTGTTCCTATTTAGTTACCCTTTTATCACGATTCAAATGATGTCCGCTCTGGGAACTTACCGCCTTCTCTAAACAGACATCGCACCAATCGCTGAGCGGCTCGATTGAAGTAAAAACTTGGATTCATGCCGTCCACCTGAACAGGCTCGAGTTCCTTCACACTTTCCTTAATTTTGTTCATCTCGATGAGTCCCATCTTCCGCTCATTCGGTCCGAATCGATAAATAACCTTTTCATCGTCTTCAGTCTGTTTCACGAGTATAATCATTGACGCCATACAGGTTACCTCCTATCCTTACGTAGTGAGATTCCAATGCTTCTTCTTATAATTATTACCTAGAATGTACAGATTGGATATAGGCCTATGGTTCATTCGTATGATTCCAAAACCCCATCTTCACGATATGAAAATGAGGTTCTTTAGGCCTCCATCCTCATATCTAACAAACACTATCTGGTTTATATTCAATTCGAGTTTATAAGATTAATTTCAACAAAAATGTATATTTTACGTTGATATATGAAGTTATTTGTATTTATTTGTCACATATTGTCCTGGGTCAACCAGCCAAGCATATCGTTCCTTATGCATATATACCTCCCGTGCATTCACAATGGACGGAATCACATCCTCCCCTTTATAAAATACTCGTCCCCCAACTTTCTGAATCGGCACATGATAGGTGATGCGCAAGGCTCTCAGTAGCACTGGCTCCAGTAACATGGCGTAATAACGGATCTGTTTCATTTCTGCGTAGTGCACTATGGCAGATAACAGCTCGGCAATATATTGCCCGCGGAAGGTAGACAAAATAGCTAATTTATCGATCTCCGCAATGTTCCCCATCTCTTCCTGAATCAGGGGATGCTCCAGAAATGGCCCGACTTCGTTAATGGAACTTTCCCTGGCGTAAGGTTTGATCTCAATTGAACCTACATAATATCCTTCCCCCGTAACCACCACATATCGTTCGAGAAAATCCTCAGAAAACTCAAACTCAAACCCTTTTTCATTCCAGACGGTTGTCCACACCCCATTGAACATCGCAAATTCCAATTCATTCTCTACACGTTTAAACATATTCTTCGCTTCCTTTCTGAGTCAGTATGATGAAAAACTCACCATTACTATCGGTGCATATATTGTTGCTATTTATAAAAGAAACACCATCACCAAACTTCTTCAAACAAAGAAATAAAGCGAAGAATAAACCGTTTATACCGTAAAAAGTGAACAACAAAAAAGGAACATAACATGAATGAATAATCATCCAGTTACATTCCTTCTTAGATCCTTTTTCAGATCATTTATCAGATCTTTCTCAGGTTAATTTCATACTCAAGTACTCACAGAAAAGTGGGCACTTCCACTCATCTAACGTTCACTCCGTGTCTATATGAAAAGCCTATAAACGCGGATCTACTCGTTCCGATTCAAGAGATAAGGCAGCGAGCACACATTCATGAATTCGCTCTATGGATTCGCCGCGCACAAAACGTTCGACCCCTTCCATGCCCAAAGCACTTTCCAGTAGCGCATGCCGTTCCTTTTTGGACGTCTTGCGTTTGCGAAGACGAGCAACATGCTCAGGAGCCAGATAATCCATGCCGTAGATGATATGCAAATATGCACGCCCTCTAACTTTCAGTGCAGGCTGAATCATCTTGTTCCCGTTCCAACTGCGGAATGTCTCGGGTTTGATTACGATCCCCTCATGACCTTCCGCTGTAATCTCCTCCCACCAGCGAATGATGTCTTCCTCATCTGTCTCATCTGCAATAACACGGTATTCCGTCTCCATCATGAGCCCCGAGATCTGAGCCAGCTCCCGGCTCTTCTCCATATGCCACTCATGGGTCTGCTCCCAGAACGTTCCCGTGCTATGAGCGAGAATATGAAACGGTGCAATACGGATGTCACCGATGTCCTTGACATCCCAGCAGTAGTATTGGAACACATCCCGGAAAGTCCGGGCATTCGCCAGCTTAACCTCCGTTTCCTGTAACCAATCGGCGACATCACGGCCTGCTTTCGCAGCCTCACGGATTTTGTCTACCCCAACGCTGCGATCCAACAATGCTGCTTCAGCAACATGAGCGTATTGTGAAGCGATCAGCTCCTGTGCTTTCAGATTCCAAGGTACAATCTCTGCATCCAACAAAACAAATTCGGTCTGATACCGTTCGAAATATCCCTCCACAGTCAAGTCCGCGTGTAATCTGGAGAGTATCTCCTGCTCTGTCGTTGGATCAAAAAAGGATCGTCCTGTGCGTGTTACGATCCGGCCCAGTATCGGTCTTCCTACACGCTGGGAGGCAGCCTGTTCATCACGGAACAGGATTAGAATAGCCCGACTCCCCATATGTTTCTTCTCCGCAACCATACGAGTTACTCCCTGTGAACGATAGTAACGGAACGCATCCCTCGGATGCTCCGTAAACCCTTCCACAGAACATTCACCCGGCGGTGGACTCATGGTTGGCGGGATATAGACCAGTTCCTCAAGTGGTACCGTAAAATGTGAGAAAGTATCCAGCGCCGTCTGTGCCAATTCTCCCTGCACAGTGACATTCAACCTTGACCCTGTCTGCACCGTAAAACCGTTCTTGAACTTGCGTATGTTCGGCGGTGCAAAGCGCTGTTGTTCCCAACGTTTCAACGGACTATCCGGGTCCTGGGCATAGTCTTGCTTCGCCGGTACACTAACGATCTCCCGTTCCGGCATTCTCCATGCCGTGAGCATGCCCCCAAATACAACGCCCTGATCAATATTGACGGTGTCATTCACCATGGTAGGGTACGGTCTTGGATCATGTCCCCAGACAACGCATTCACCAGATGTATGGTCTACGTACCAATCCTTGCGCACTGGCCTTCCTCTCTCATCTGTTCCATCCACATCCCCATACCGGCAGTAATCCTGAATGCGCTTGGACTGCTTACCGATAAAATGATCTCGTATCCCCGCATGGGCAACAACGACCTGCCGTACACCGTTTTGGGTGAACACCAGATGTGACGGTGCTCCAAGCAGAAAATCTCGCAGTTCTGCCTGAACTTGCTGTGCCCGATCCGCGCCTTGGACTTGTTCCAGTTGCATCAGCTCGGCTTCTACAAGCTCATCCCCATGATTCAATGTAACGTCACGTCCGTCCAGATAACGCGCTATTTTCCATCCGTGGTTACTGTCGACCATATAAGCAAGACCAGCTTCACAATGCCGCTGCCAGAAAAGCAAACATTTTAACGATTCCGGCCCACGGCTGCTTACATCCCCGACAGAAACGAGCTTTCGCCCTTCGGGATGGCGCATCATGCCATCGCCTCGTTCATCCACGTACCCTAGACGATAAATGAGCTCCATCATTTCATCGTAACAGCCGTGGATATCGCCAATGATATCAATCCCCGTGCCCATGTCTAACATCAGCGGATTCGTTGTACGTACAAAGGTCACAGGGTAAGGGTGTTTCAGCACATAGCTCGCATCAAATCCTTCATCACGGATGGAGCGCAAGGTACGTTTGAATTGCTGTGCTTGCTGTTTTACCCGCTGACGTCCACGCGGATGTTTGCGCCGTTCATCACGCTCAAGCAATACATGCTCCGGTACATCCAGAACGCTCGCGATGATAGGCACATGGGCTTTACGCGCCAGCTCAATCAACCGTTCGCGATCCTCGGGATACAGATGAGTCGCATCCACCCAGGTCAGCTTGTTCAGACGACAACGGGTTGCGAGCATTGCTTCCATCGCTTCAAATGCTTTGGCTGATACCTGCTGATATTCAGCGTACAACACATCTGCTTCACTGCGAGGTCGATGCCTCCATTCCACATACTCTTCGTCACCAACCAGCATACGAAACTGATCAGACGAAACCACCTCGGTAGCACGAATAACATCCTCAGCTACAAGCTCGGCCAGCAATGTGCTTTTACCACTATTCGATGGGCCAATCAGTACAACGATTCCTGCATGCGGCAACGGAATCTCTCGCTGTCTACCCGGCTGTCTGTCGTGTTCTTCATGAAGCTGCCTGTCCTGCATATAGTCCTTATAACCTGGCTTTCCCGGACCCGATTCAGTGTGTGAATGACTGTGATCCCCCGTATTTGTCTGTTTATCTCTTCTCATCCCTGCTCCTCCTTTCTCCGTGTGAACATGGCCAGTTGTGTTGGCTGTCCGAAGCCTTCTTTGTCCATACCAATTCCGCTGATCTCATAGGTATAATTACTTTTTTCCGCCCAATGTGCACAACGACTGTTAAATTCCTCCCGTGTCCATTCAAAACGATGATCATGGTGACGTAGCTGCTCTTGCTCCATCGCATACACTTCGTTATATTCCTTGTTTGGTGTTGTCATCAGTAACACTTTCGGCTGATACTCCTTCAGAATGGTATCCAGAATGCCATCCAAACGATATTCCTCAATGTGTTCAATCACTTCACACAAGATCATGACATCCTGATGCTGCATCTGCTCATCAAAATAAAACAATGAACCTAGCATCGGCTCGGGTATAACTTTAACTCCAGGCCGATCCTGCATTTTGGCGAATCGTTCCATCGCCCGCAGACGTGATTGACCCGAAGGCTCAACAGCAAGGATGGATTCCACGCCAGAGATATAAGCGAGGCGAGCAGACAACTTGCCTTCCCCTGCACCCATATCCACAATACGCCGTTTATCCGACAACGAAGCCACGATATCTGTGATAGCTCGATAGCGTAAATCATTCAGGCGTACAGGTGTTTCGGACGAGTCTACAGCTGCATCTGCACTTATATCCTTATCCTCATGCACAGGTAATGCTGACTCAGGTTCCGCTTTTACCTGCTGGTAACCGGTCGCTCCCTCTCCCTGCTCAGATCTCAGTGTTCCAGCAGTTAATGCTCCATACTGACGTTCATACGTCCGAATCAATTCAGCAAAACGAAGAGTACGCCTAACGATAAGCTCCTTAAGCGGATGTGTGTCTAGCCACCCCTCGCCATATCGGTTGATTTTATCCATCTCATCCTCACTGATAAAATAATGCTTATAGTTATCCAGCACCGGAATCAGCAGAAACAATTGGCGTAAAGATTGCTGTATCGTTTGCTTACCACGTATCGTAATGTGACGAACTGTGCTTCTATTTTTCAGGTCAAAAGAGTAGGCTGACTCTCCCCGTTCTATAGTTACTTCATATCCCAGAGGGGAGAATAGCTCCTCCACCACACGGTCAGGCAGATCGGAAGCCACCGGGCCAAACTTCAGCTCCAATTCGAAGGCATGGTCCACCCACTGAACGTAGTCTTCCTTCGGTTTGCCATTCAGTGCCGTGCCCAGTGCACCACGTATGTAGGAGCAGAATAGACTGCTGGTCACGAACTCCCTGTCATTGATGTATTGCGTAATATCGTATCCATCCGGTGTACCTCTGACCAGTTGAACTGGATCGGGCTCGGCATGAATGAACACTTCTACCTCTGTCTCCTGCTCCAAGGTTGTCGTATAGACCATCCGGACACGTACACCTTTATCCGTTCGGTCATACACGTTGTTCGGATTTTTGGCGAGCAGATGAGACACGACCCCTGCATTCGCTCCACTAGCTTTTAAGATCAGATGCATATCTTCTCCTCCTCTCGTTCTCTCGTTGATTTATAAACCAGTTATACACTTGAAATCACTCTACTTTGTTGATGCCCAAACTTCCTGTACAGCTGATCGAAATATCCGGTTTAATGTCTCAGTCTCCACAGTTACTTGTCCCTCAATCCCGGCAGCTATCTGCTCCACATGTGCAATTTGATCAACAATATATGATTGAATGGCAGGAAGCTGCGGCTCCATATCCATTTCGTCTCCAGCTTTTTTTCGGCGTAGCAGTTCCTGAATCTCGGTATACAGGGAAGTGTCCGCTGGAACCAAGGCATCAACAAGCTCCTCAAACGCCATCGGCGGCATACTTTCATTATGTTCAATCCAGCCGCAGGCCAGCAGCGGTCGCAGTACGTAGAAGTATTTCTTGATCTTCACCTGTTCGCCTTGCAAGTAATCACGGAAGTTGCCCTTAGCCATGTTCAGGTAGTGATACATACATGATTTTGGTGAAAACGTCAGCGGTGACAGACTACGGATCTGCTCAGCGACGCTATATTGCTCCTCATACTGGATTGGGGACTGCAGCCACTCCAGCAATGGCGGGTTGGACTTGCGGAACAGTTTCAGTGCTTTGCGTATATCCCATCCGTTTATATCCAACTGGTCGCTGATCGGACGTTCAATCACATCTCGCTGATCATCGATCGACAAATACCACTCCAAAGGTCTGACATAAATAAAACGCACATCATAGTCACTGTCCTGAGAAGGAAAGCCCCAAGCCCGGCTGCCTGACTCACAGGCATAGATAATGCGAACATGCTCCTCCTGCTCGATCTGAGCGAGCTGTCTTACGATATGGTCTCTCATCGTTTGATCCACTCCGGTCATACTTGATCTCCTCCATCTCGGTACCGTCTACAAAGCTACGGTAAAATGTTTTATTCTCATATGTTCAATCTTCTCCTTGTAGTATGCTAGATATCCTGCACTCCGAACATGGTGAAAGTATGACGACTTTAGTGGGACTTTGGAGCGAATCTGCGCGAATAAAAGCAACTTTGCAATGAAAACAGACGTTGATCTTGATACAATAAAGAGATCACAATCCATACGGGAGTGAGACACATGGCCAAAGAAAGCTTTGACAAAGAGATTCAGTTCCTGCGGATGCTGTCTCTGACCAGCGGTGCATATAACCGTCAGCAATACGCCAAACGACTTGGCATATCTGTACATACCTTTGATAAGACTCAGCGCAAGCTGCGAGATATTCACCTTAGCTTGACCAATCAAGACCATGACAGTGACTCTGGCCGGGAGATGGCAGATCTTGTTCGTTTTCAGTACGGCGAGTCCGCCGAGCCCCTGCTGCTCTTCCTTTTTCGCGCCAAATCGATGAAAGAATCAGAAGTTGAGCGCTTGTCCGTCATTTTGCACACACTTCAAGATTCCGCACGAACCGCGATGGAATTGCTGGATGCGTGCTGCGCCGACCTGCCGGAGGATTGGGCACTGCCTGATGAAAAAACGATACGGACGGATCTCAAGTACCTGGAGGAAGTGGGTGTCATTCGCAGAGAACCGGGCGGGCGCCCCTATCGGTATGCCTTACAACAGGATGTACTGACGGAACTTACGCCAGAGGAGCAGCTGGAGCTGTACGACTTTGTCGATATCATGGCGAACACGCAGATTCCATCGGTGCAGGGGTATCTCCTCCGGGATAGTCTGAAAAAAGTGATTACGGCAAATTATCCGCAAGAAGAAGCGACAGAGCCATATATTTATAAATACCATTATGTTTCGCGCATTCTGGACGAAGCTCATCTCTTTCCCTTACTCGGTGCCATACGCCAGCGTAAACGCGTGCAGTTTCAGTATTTTTCGCCGAAAAAACCTTCCACCTACAGCTCGCAAAACACCAATCCCAAGTTTGAACGGGAAGGTAGTGGAAGTTCCATCCGGATCACCCCGATTGAAGTCGTCTATGATCATCAGTATGGGCGTTGGTATGTCATCGGATATCAGAGCCGGCGAAGATATGTAAAGTTTCGGATGGAGGGCATCACTCAGCTGGAGGAGCTCCATCCCATTGAAGAAGAGCATATGTCCGCATTGAAAAAAGAGTGGGCAGAGATAAGCCGATACAGCTGGCTAGTCGACACAGGAAGCACCGTGACGGTGCAAGCACGCTTTTTCCACCCGGGAGAGGGACAGCGTAACTTTATTCTGGATCGTGTCCGCTTGCAAGGACAATGGGGAACCATTACGCCAGAAACGGATCATAGCTTTCGATATGAAATCCGGGTGAATGGCACAACAGAGATTAAACCTTGGCTGCGCAGCTTTGGCTCCAGTTGTGAGATTCTGGCTCCGCCTAGGCTGCGCCAGGAGATGATTGAGGAATGGAAGGAGATTGCCGCGTACTATGAACCTGTTCGAGAAGATGTTCAACTATCAGATTATGACGAGGCTGAATGAGACGGGAGTGTTCACGTGGACTTCACAGGAACGAGCCTGGTTGCGAATGATGATGGAACATCCAGCTGCACAAGAGGCGTTAAGTCCAGAAACATGGGCAAAACTGAACCATATGCTGGACGGTGAGCAACACCTGAATCTTCAGGATTATTTGACCGAAAAAGCCAAAAGTGAAGAACGCAGTGTTTCGCATCCGCTGCTCAGACCGTTAAGGCAGATCATATTGCAAGGTCAAGGGTTTCAGATGACAGGACGAATCCGCAGCGGGCGCACAAGTCAGGAGCAGTTCGGTTTCCCTTATAAACTTGAATATTCCATGGTTAAAAAGGAATGGTATGTCCTCTGGTATGCTCCACATTTCGGGAGATTAATGTCCACCAAACTGCATAGCATCACCAAGCTGGAGGCCCGGTCCATCAAACCAGAAGCAGCATCCCGATATAAAGCAAGCATCGCTCTCCTAACCGAGAAACGTAAAACGACGCTTACCATCGAGGTGCTGCCTGAGTTTAATACGGAGTTATCTCGCATTCTGTATGCTTTCTCCAGTTTTGAGAGACAGGTCGAGTATAACGAAACTCAACAGATCTATCGGATTCTGCTGAAAGTTTCGCGAAATGAGATCGATTATGTGTTGTCCAAAATGCGTTTTCTCGGCAAACGTGTTCGAATCATTAACGATACCGCCTTGCAGGAACGAATGTCCGAGACTGCGGCCAAAGTTTTGGCCCGTTATGAACAGTCCGAGTCTGCGCAGGTGGAACATGAAACTACAGCACAAGCTGATTAGATTAACATCCTCAATCGAATACTCCATCGAATAAGGGACGGAATGCTGCAAAAAACTCGATTTACGTAGCACTGCTACTGTTTGCTGCATTTCGTCTTTTGTTAATGGCGTGTACTCCCATCACCACAGCAACCAATTCATAGGTGTTCAAATATTCCGATTGGTTATCCAGTACAAATGCCCCTGAACTAAACCAGCCACTTGTACGGCGGAAACTTGCGACGATCCGGCCAGCTCCGTCGGTCACATCATATTCCTGCGAAAAGGCCGGAGCAGATACATCATATAGACCGCGTGAACCGGCATCGTATTCATATTTTTTGCTGAAAAAGCTGAACCTTCCTCTCAACACTCCCAGATGTGTACCGTCCGCTGCTGTCACGTCCCAGCGACTCGTTAACATGCGAAATTTGCCACTGCACACCAGACCGTATTCGTCTGATACCTCAAGTGATGATCCAAACATACTTTTTAGATCCAGGAATCCTGCTCGTTCCTGATTGGCATTCATAATTTCCGTTGATCCCGCATTAAAGAAATTATCTCTGAAATATAATTGCATATCCCTTTCTCCTTCCCGTTGCCGTCATTCTCGATGCATAACAAGTGAATTCATTTCTTAATAAGACATCCTATATACATCAATTTACGTATTCAAACTGAAGTTGGGTGCATATCCTCCGTAATTTTCTGTTTAAAAAAACGAGCAGCTCCGCCACCCGTTATATCCGTACAGTATTTTATTGTTGACGAAATGATTACACCTCTACTTTTTTATTGTTCATATAGACCATTGCCCACATGAGAAGTACAGCGATAGCTATTTCAAACGCAGTGCTTACCCAGCGCCCATCTGTCCATATGACTCCACTCGAGGTAAAAGAAATACCTGTGCTCTCTTCGGTGAATTGGAACAGATCACTAGGGCTAAACTTTCCTGCAAAAATCATATTTTCCAACCAGCTGAGCAGGTAGGTTACAATAAAGAAGGTCGCAATTCCGATCCATGGACCTGTTTTCCAGCGGAAAGTACCTGCTACGCTAATGGAGAAAAAGATAATAATGGTCATGAACAGAACAATCCAGCCTGTAAATAGCAGTGTGCTAATGATATTCGCGATGTTAATATTCGGTATATCCAGATAAGTGGACAGATTCATTCCCAGCTTCATCGTGATATAAAGGTAACCGTGAATTAACCCAAGCAGCAGCAGACCCAATCCACAAAGAAAACCAAAAATGATTGGGGACAACACATGAGACAGGCCCGTCACCGGGATCAAACGACGATTATAAGAGCGGATGTTGGCCGTATAAGTTCTGATCACTTTCACGAAAATGGCCACGCCGGCTCCTATATAAGCCATAATGCCAAGCAGACTCCCTGTAACGGGAGACATTAATATCGTCTGTACCAGCTGAATAATCATCAGAATAACGAGTCCTGCGAGCAATGTATTCCAATTTCTCCGAAAATCATATTTCAACAATGTCATCATTCTGCAAAGACCTCCTTAAACATCTCATCCACACTTTTTCCATGTTTCAGCCGAATGGTCTCGACTTCCTCATGCATGACCAGCTTGCCTTCCCGAATAAAGATCACTTCGTCAAATATACGTTCAATGTCATTCACCAGATGTGTGGATATGATCAAACTGCTGTCTTCATCGTAGAACTTGACGATGGCATCCAGAATTTTACCTCTGGCTACCGGATCAACCCCTCCAATCGGTTCATCCAGCAAATACAGTTTTGCCTTACGGGAAAGAGCTAGTGTTAACTGCAGTCGCTCATTCATCCCTTTGGACAGATGACTAACACGATCATCCTTTCCGAGACTCATGAACTCCAGTATCTCCTGTGCCTTTTCTTCATCAAAATCTGCGTAAAAATCGCGGTAGTACGCTATTGCATCTCGCACCCTCATCCACTTCTCCGTTAATGGACGATCAGGCATGAATGAAACAAGTGACTTCGTCTCCAGGCCGATTCGCTTACCTGTAACCTGAATACTTCCACTAGCAGGATGTAGCAAACCCGCGACCAGTTTCATCAGTGTGCTTTTACCACTACCATTACTGCCGAGCAGACCTACAATCCGGCCAGGAGCAATATGAAGCGAAACGTTGTGTAATGCCTCCTTCTTGCCGTATACCTTGCTGACCTGATTGAGTTCAAGTAAATTACTCATGTGTCTGTCCTCCCTTCTCCTGACTTCCTTCTGCCAGAGCATCCGTTACAATCGACACGATATCCTTCTCTTCAATTCCGAGCTCCTGCATTCCCTTCAGAAATCGATCTAGCAGTTCACCTGCCATCTCCTTTTTGATCATCATGATTTTTCTCTCCTCACTTGTCACATATCTGCCCAAGCCCCGCTTCGTTTCAACCACTTCTTCTCGCTCCAGTTCCTGGAACGTTCGCTGTATAGTATTCGGATTAATCTGCAATTCAGCAGCGAGTTCACGAACCGATGGAATTTTATCTCCTGCCTTAAGGGCACCGGTTACAATCTGCCGCTTGATGTATTGCATGATCTGCATATAGATCGGTAAATTATTATCAAATTCTATAGCCACAATGTTCTCGCTCCCTTCTGTATTGGTGTGCTAGTTAAATAGTACACTAGTAGTATAGTGTTGTAAAGCCTATTTTGAAATGTCGTCAGAACGCAAATAAAAAAAGCAGGTCTCCATGACCTGCTCCTCTATATGTTATCCGCTATTCGGAACGGTTTTTCCTTATTGTGTGCTCACTTCTTTAGTCCTTCGCTATTTCTCCTGGTCGAGACGGATCAACTTGTTCTATATCTTGAACACGTTGCCAATGATTAATCATCATTAGACACAGTTGATCAAGGGGCAACGTAATGCTATTCTGAGGGATACTGATCGTCGCATCAACCATGTTAGTACTCGCCGTCATCAGTTTTCTCTTCATCCCGCTCTGACGCTCCAGAAACGCCTGTTCATCTTTCAATTTGACGCCAATCATTTGTTGTCCCATGAATTCATACATAAAAATATGTTCAACATCCTCCCAGCTCACTTCGCCGCCTGAGGTATAAGAGGAAGAATCGATAAATCCACGTTCATTAATCACAAAGGAAGGTTCTTTCTTAATCATCTTTACCAGATAGTATACGAAACATAATCCAAAAAAGAGAATGGATAACAGGCCAATCACCCTCGAAATCATTGAAGAACCCGCATCTTCTGACGGATCAAACATCAAGAATAATCCAGCGCCTACAAAAAGCGCCGATCCGGCGGCAAACCAAGCCATTCGTCCCCTGCTCGGATACTCCACGTGCTGTTCATAAGATGTGTTCAAGTGTAATTTCCTCCTTCTAGCCACTAAATCATGCGCAGAACAAAACAAATATAAACTAACTGCATTGTACATTAAACCATTACAACATATTTTTAAACACGTCGCCTCCGTTCACTCCCTCGCTGTAAATTCCTAGCCTGATTCCGTTCAGCAAGTTATTGTCCTGTACTTGTCTTTCCGTTAATATAAATGGAAAGCTTAGGAAATTATTCAATCTGAATGATAGTGGGAGGGCTAAAGATGAACGGACAACGCGGCATAACTTCGGAAGATCTATATCAGATAACATGGGTTAATGATCCGGTTCCATCTCCCCAAGGTGGACTTCTGGTATATGTCAGTCGGCAAATCAATGACCAACGCGATGGATATCGCTCTCATCTAAGACTGATTCATCTTGAGACCAGAAAGGACAAGCCTTTTACTTTTGGAGAACATGATCACTCCCCTTCCTGGTCACCAGATGGAACGCGGATTGCGTTTATACGAAAGGTCGGCGGGCATTCTCAAGTGTGGCTGATTCCTTCGGACGGTGGAGAAGCGCTGCAGATCAGTTATCTGCAACATGGTGTGACTTCCTTCTTATGGTCGCCGGATGGCAAGTCATTGCTTGTAAAGTCTTCTGTAGATGTCGATGAAAAACAAGACGAAAGTGCTACAGCAAGTTCCAATGAAGATCGTACAAGCAGTGTCCTGCCTCAGGAAACTATCGTAGACCGAATCCATATGAAATCCGACAGTGGTGGACTGTGGAATGGCAGACGCAATCATCTTTTTATGATCACGCTAACGTGCTCAGAAGCTATCCCTGTAACCTCCGGCCACTACGATATTGGTGAT
This sequence comes from Paenibacillus sp. JJ-100, assembly GCF_948329825.1. Classification (GTDB taxonomy): domain Bacteria; phylum Bacillota; class Bacilli; order Paenibacillales; family Paenibacillaceae; genus Paenibacillus. Next base: position 95,081 of record NZ_CAOJCM010000004.1, on the reverse strand, counting down.
TACGTCTGGTCACCCGATGGAACCCGAATTGCCTGGATTACCACGATGCCTGAAGAAGGCAATAATCATAATGACTTTACTTTAACCAATCATGTGTACATGTCCAGACCCGATGGGTCAGATATACAACAACTCACATCCGAAGGATACACCTTCCATCGGCTTAGTTTTGCTCCAGATGCACAGTCACTAGCCCTTCTTGCGAGTGACCGTTCCTATGGCAATGCTACACTTGTGAAGCTATATACACTCCCCATATCGGGCGGGACACCTGTCTGTCTAAGTACAGATTGGGATGTACAGATCAATCATAGCCTTGTTGGTGACATGCGCTCTCATCTTGTTACTACTGGCCCGGTATATTCACAAGACGGCTCGTCGATTCTCTGTCTTGCCTCTGTACATGGCAGTGTACGCATAGCCCGTTTTGCATTAGATGGGAGTCATGTCGATTATATGTTGCCTGAGGAGTGCGAGGTATACCAGTTTTCCGAGCTGCCACAAGGGTCGATCGTGGCCGCTGTAGCCGACACGCAGCATCCGGGGGACTTGTATCTATATGAACAACCGGGTAACTCCGAGATTGAATCTGTGCGGCTCACCCGGAGTAATCCGCAGCTGGAGCACGACATTCAGCTTAGTACACCGGAAACCTTCTGGTATGAATCTTCAGATGGACTGCAGATGCAAGGCTGGATTATGAAACCTTACGGCCTGGTTGATGGTGTCAAAGTTCCGACCATTCTTGAGATCCATGGCGGCCCCCACATGATGTACGGTTTCACATTTATGCAGGAGTTCCAACTGCTTGCCGCTCAAGGTTATGCTGTGATGTATATGAATCCACGTGGTAGCCTTGGCTATGGACAGCAATTCGTGAATGCTTGTCGCGGGGATTACGGCGGCGGGGATTATCGCGACCTGATGGAGTGCGTCGATTATGCATTGTCACAGTATGCTTTCATTGATGCATCCAGGCTGGGTGTAACCGGGGGGAGCTACGGTGGTTTTATGACCAATTGGATCGTAGGACATACCGATCGATTCAAAGCTGCGGTTACTCAGCGTTCCATCTCTAACTGGATATCTTTCTACGGAGTCAGTGATATCGGATACTTCTTTACAGAGGATCAGATTGGCGGCAACGCATGGGAAGACACAGAAAAATTGTGGAAACATTCGCCGCTTGCTTATGTTAATAACGTGAAGACACCACTGCTTATTCTTCACAGTGAAGAAGATCTACGTTGCCCGATAGAACAAGCAGAACAACTGTATGTTGCATTGAAACGACGTAAACAGATAACACGGCTTGTTCGTTTCCCGGGAGCCAACCACGAATTATCCCGCTCCGGTAATCCTCATCTAAGGGTAAGACGTTTAGAGCATATCATTGGGTGGTTTAGCGAATACCTGTGACGTTCACCTAAACGGGACGTAAGGTGATTACTTGGAAAGGCCCCCTCATCGTTCTAGTTATAGATCTGACGAACTTAGAACATTGAATTAGGAATACCGTACCATAAACATAAAAAGAGCCGTTTGCCTGGAATCTCTAGATTCCTGGCAAGCGGCTTTGCTATTTTGGAGTTCAGAAGAAATAGTAACACGGTTTAGAAGTTGCGAAAATAGAAGAAGTATTAGATAATAATGTTTTGTTTGAAGGACATCACAACCAAAATCAATATACCCAACCAATGAACCAAGGAGGGCTTCTTTTTTTATGATAAATCAAAGTTCGTTCGACACACCGATTCCCCGGTTATCTACAGCATCCGAGAAATGGGACGGGCTGGAGAAAATCTTCGGTGTAGCAGATGCACTTCCCATGTGGGTGGCCGACATGGATTTTGCCGCTCCTCCATCTGTTATCGAAGCATTACAAACCCGTATGGCTCACGGGATCTTTGGCTATACACTGCGTACCGAGGCTTATCATGCTGCAGTCGCAAACTGGATGGAACGCCGTCACAACTGGAAAATCGATGCGGACTGGATCGTCTTCACACCAGGGATTGTGCCAGCGCTTAGCATCGCGGTGCAACAATTCACTTCACCAGGTGATGCTGTAGTCATTCAGCCCCCGGTATATCCTCCCTTCTATGACGTGGTACAGAACCAAGGCCGGGAACTCATTACTAATCCATTGATCGAGAAGCAAGGGCAATATACCATGGATCTGGATCAGCTTGAGACAAGTCTGAAGACAGGCAAGGTGAAAATGCTCATCCTTTGCAGTCCACAAAACCCAGTTGGCCGAGTATGGACTCGTGAAGAGCTGGAAGAGCTTTCGGCACTATGTGTGAAGTATAATGTACTTATCGTATCGGATGAGATTCATGCTGATCTCATATATGAGCGCGGAACCCATACACCATTAAGTCTGATCTCAGAAGCGATCTCAGATCGGAGCATCATCTGCACAGCACCTAGCAAAACGTTTAATATACCCGGATTATGTACATCCAACATCATTATTCCCAATGCCGAATTGAGGGAGCGTTTCGCCCTTGGTGTTCGCACGATGGGATTGTCCAGCGTCAGCACATTAGGAGCTGCTGCCACCGAGGCTGCATATAATGGAGGAGAAGATTGGCTTGACCAATGTCTTGCTTACATTCGTGGTAATATGGAATACGTGCAGCAATTTATTGCAGAGCATATGCCAAGTGTCAAGGTCCATCTGCCTGAAGCAACCTACTTGTTATGGGTCGATTTCAGAGGACTAGGCTTGTCACATGCTCAATTAAGTCATAAACTGCTTCATGAAGCTGGACTTGCCTTTAATGACGGCATTGTATTCGGCAAAGAAAGTGCCGGATTCATGCGAATTAACGTAGCCTGCCCACGAGCCACGGTTGAAGAAGCCATGCGCAGATTGTTGGTATTGGTTGATAAGTAAACAATAGGGTATCTCGCATCTTGCCATGAATCTTTATGGTTAACTGTGGGACGCCCTCTTTTTTTATCTGACACTTGATCTCTACATGCCTTTCAGCTTCTTATCGTTCACGATCACTAGGCTTGTACCTCGTACCATGTTCAACTAACCTATCATTTTGATTTTTCACTTATCTCTTGGCTAACTTTAGCGTAGATTGCTGATACATTTTGCTCCAGCCTGTGAATATTCTCATTCACACCTGCCCACTTCTCAGCGGAAGAAGCCAAGGAATTCACATCACGTAGAACTTGAGCGGGTTCGCCCTTTTTCAGCGCTTGCTTTAATGTTCGGAACGCATTCGAATATCTTTTCCGGGATAAGCTGATTTGCTTTTTGGCTGTTTGGATCTGTTTTTGCACAGTATTCGCTCCATTTAACATCGTTCGCAGTCTTTTCATCTCGTTCGTTTTGCGTTTGCGTACCTCGGCAAGGTCCATCTTCTTCAGACGAATCTCTTCTCGTGCCAGTTGTACCATTGGTTTTAAAGCCTCGGTCTGAGTCCGAATGGCTGAACTTAACTCTTTGCTCTGAAAAGCCTTGGCTGCCGACAATTGCTTATTCAATGAGCTATAGAGTGTAAACAAAGGTTCATAGCGCGCTTGCGTCTGTTCCAGACTCTGTTGAAGCGATGCCAGTTTTGTTCCGTCAATACCACTAATGGCCTTACGAATCCGTCTCAATTCAGTAGAATTGACCCCACGCAGTTGCTTGATCTTTTGTTCCCACATCTCGTTATGAATCTTCCATCTCCCGGCACTCTCGTACGATTGCTGCAAGGAACGTTTGGTCTGTGCGTCCGCCTTGTTCAGCACCGTGTTCCAAGCTTTTTGCGCCGTTACATTCAGTTCAATCCCCTCACCATGAACTGCTGATGTACTCCCAATCATTCCGAAGCTGAACATTACAGCAAACATCACGATGAATCTGAATAATACGGATTGTCTGCCCCGTATTTGAGGCTGTACCAGCAGTCTCTTCTCTCCGTTTAAATGCATATCCGTCTACACCCCTTCTTCGCAAATTAGTTTAAATTCCCCACCGCTATTCACTCTGAGCGTGGCTTCCTTCGAGCACAAGATTCAAAGCTAGCCATAGAATGACTCGGCTAACGACAAAAAGGCACCCGCAAGTCAGGCATATGCCTGCTCTTACGGGTGCTTCCCTCATGAGCCGTTCCCTATGAGATTCGAGCTTTAATGAATCAACGCATCGCTTGAATCTGTACTTTTTCTAATATATTCCACAAGGATGGATTGGTCAAGTTCAGCGTAACTCCTCGTGAGATTCAATATTATGCACAAACAGTGAATACACGCCCTTAAGGATCGATCAAAATCGCTCTCATATCCTCGGTCAGGTCTTCCTCTTTTAACATCATATAGACGTTCTGGCCTTTGATAAAATTAAGTTTGATCTGATAGAAGGTGCCATTCTCCGTGTAATCCCCTGATCTCTGGCGTTGAAGCAAATCGTTAATAATTTTTTTGTTCTTGGTAGCCACCTTCTTATAACCGTTCACATTTTCATCTATAAATTGCGGATCAGGATAGACCCATCTAACCTTACCTGGGCTATCGATCTCCTGTTTGATAAACTGCGCCGAAGCAATTTCATCTGTGGATACCTGCAACTGATCGTACAGCTTATTTTCTTTGAGCCATGCAATCAAACGGGTATAGGTTGGTTTAATCTCATATGTTGAACTAAGATTAGGGCTATCCAGTATCCTTTTTGATGATAACTCATCCTGGTAATCTTGATAGACCTCAGCTGACGCAATAGACTCCCAATGGGATTCCTGATCATCATACGTTTGATCTAAAATTTCTGCTTTTAGCAGATCTTTAAATTCACGAATGAGCTGCGGGTTACTAATGTACACAGCACGATCGCTTAGAAGACTTGAACGGATACCGATGCTCCGGACGTCATTGTCCAGTGTATAGGTTCCATAGCTGACAACTTTATAATCTTCGAAGTTCTTCAGATTCTTAAACTCTTGTTGAAAACTGGATTCCTGAACCATATATTCCCGCGATAACGTCTTTCCGTTTTTCAACATATAGTCAATTTGGACACGCTCTTCATCAGGGATATAGTGATTTTGCCCTCTGATATTCAAATCCTGACCAGCATCAACAATGCTCTGATGAAGTGCAAGTACAGCATCAATATATTCGGTAGAGTTAGAGTACAGGTGTTCATCATCCAGCTTTATAGACTGATTATCGACATAAATATACTGATCGCCGCCAATACGAACCTTCTCTACATTATTTTTGGAAGGTACTTTTGCTGCATAACCGTTCCAGTCTGCAACAGGCACGTACAGGATCAGCGCTGCTGCAATTCCGTAAAGTGCAAACCGTGGAAGTATACTCCCGCTCCAGATCAGCCAGGTTTTGCGAATGATCATCTCGGCTCCAATGTACCCCGCAATGCCTCCAAGAATGTATCCTATAACGCCCCATACCTCGGGATTTCCAGGTGAAATCGCTGAAAGATAAGCGCCACTAAGCAACACAGCCGTGAACATGAAGCCAAAACGGAAAATCGGTTTTACAATTCCGAATGTAATGGCTTGCGTTGCCGATTCTACATGCCGTTTACGGTACAGAAGATACGATAGAATGCTTAATAGTACGGTCAACGCTACATAGATAGTAAGTTCGCTCCAGCCCGGGGCACTACTCAGCCTACTGATCCGTGAGATCGGAGATATCATCTCTGCCTGTAATTGAGAAGTTTTCTCCGGGTAGCCAAACAAATAACGCTGCAGATGCAATTCAAACGCACCCCAGAAAATAAGTGGTATCAAGCAGATTCCATATACGGTAAGTCCCTGTAGAATAGACTGCCCGATACACATCCCTACCGTTACTGCCAATGTAAACATGAACAGGGAGATTATGCTCATCGTCAAGCCCCACATGGAGATGACTGTTCCGTCAAAGGTAAAGGCAGGTTCAACCAGAGTTGCTGATACCCAACCGGTAACTCCAGCGGTGATCCAGATGGGAACCAAAATCATCACATATCCGGTCAGCAGGTTCATCGTAAGCAAGTGTTTACGATGTAACGGCAAACTATGATACACATCTGCAGGCCCACCCGCTTGAATGTAGCGGAACAGGAATAGAGCCATCACAACCGGGATTGTGACTGCGAAGAGCCAGTGAAATTCTCCATTCGCTCTAAATAGACTGCTAATCTCCCCTGGAACATCCCGTACCTGTGTACCGATATACAGTGGAAGTGAAAATAATAAAAGAAGTAGATAGACGATGCCCAGCCATCCATGTTGCCTGAAGTTTTGGTACAGGAAGCCACGGTTAAAGTATAATCGGTTGAATGTCATACCCTGCACCCTCCATTTCGTAGATGAATATTTCTTCCAGCGTTAACGGCAATACATCCAGCAAGTACGGGTCATGTAGACGGAATTGTTCGGTAACTTGCTCGCGTTGACCTTTAACAATGTATAAGGAGACACTTCCCCTTTTTTCTTCATGCAAAATGTGAACCTGTTCTTTCAGAACAGCGGCATGATCCGGATGACGGAAAGCAACCTGGATCTTGTGGGTATCGGCTTTGAGATCATCGAGATCCTTCTGGACGATAATCTGACCTTTATGCATAATGCCGACATGGTCACAGAGATCTTCAATCTCCCGCAAATTGTGAGATGAGATGATGATCGTCACCTGACGCTCTGCTGCTTCCTGGAACAGCAAGTTTTTGATCTGCTGCCGCATAACCGGATCGAGGCCATCGATGGGCTCATCCATAAGCAGTATTTCTGGCATGCAGCTGAGTCCCAGCCATACCGCAGCTTGACGGCGCATGCCTTTGGACATGCGATGAAGCTTGCGTTTTACATCTAATTTGAAGACAGAAGCCAACTGCTTGAAGCGCTCCTCACTCCAGCGTGGATAGACGGAACGGTAAAATGCAGCCATGTGATGAATTGACGATTGCGGAAAAAAGTAAGGGGAATCCGCCATGAAAATCGTGCGGCCTTTCAGGTCCAGATTTTCGTAGATTTCTGTTCCATTAATACGCACCGTCCCACTGTCTTGACGATAAATACCTGCGATTATTTTGAGCAGGGATGTTTTGCCGGCGCCGTTGGAACCAAGCAAACCGTAGATTGACCCCTTATGTATGTGCATCGTTACGCCATCGACGGCCTTCTCACTCTCAAAAGTTTTCATGACTTGATTCAACTCAATCATGAGGCACCTCCTTCTCTATACGGGCCATCGCTTCTTCAAATAAAAGAGTCATCTCTGCCTTGGTTAAACCTGAATACGAAGCTTCGGCAATCAGTTTCACCAAGGATTCTCTGATCTCATCTTTCATAGCGTCCTTCGGATGTTCCACAGATGGTGATACGAAACTCCCTTTACCCTGCACGGAATAGATGTAACCTTCGCGCTCAAGCTCGCGGTATGCCTTCTGGATCGTATTCGGATTCACCGTAAGCTGCGTTGACAATGACCGAACGGAAGGAAGCTGCTCATCGGGTTTCAGAATACCATACACGATCATTTCCTTGACTTTTTCCACCAGCTGCTCATAGATCGCCTTACGGCTGCGTACATCCAATTCGAACATCCCGCACCTCCTCTCTAACATGATTGACCTACATCGTTTTGTCTGCCGTGCTTGTTTCAGCTTTTGGAGTATTTATTCAGCTCTTGGTCGTTTAAGTCAAACATATACCTTGAGCTTAGTTTTCTCTTCTCTGCTGCTCAACAAGTCTTATCATTGGGCTGTGTTATGCGTTGGTATCATATGGTTTTGTGATGCTGCTTTGTGATGTTGTTTTGTCATGCAGTTTTGTTATGCATACGCGTCATGTAGCCTCTCAGGCCTCGATGTCTTACGTGTCTGGAGACCGACATGAGGCCATACGAGAGCATACATACACATCACATACACATACATACGTACATACATAGCAGACAGACATGATGCATGGCACAGCATTCAAAATGCACCCATCTATTTTTCTAAGGGTGTTTGAAGTCTGCCAGAATGCTATAGTGATTTTACACCTTTGCGCCAAACGTGCATCCATCTCTTAAAGGTGCATCGTTAGAAATGTGTGACGCAATGTCCCGGAGACACAGTCGCACATCAGATACCATTATCCGAAGATGTTATACCCGATAAAACCTCTCCGATGCATCAATTGCACTCTATATACCGGGAAGATCGCATGGCGAAATAAATTGACCGCGAATATGTGAGTGTGTGTATGACACTGTACCATCTGTATTACTATTATTAATACAGTTAATACACATTGTCAACTTGTAAGTTAGAATTGATTTATGAAATTAGCTTAGATATTAGCCGCCACAATTTCGACCCTACGATGTAATATGGTATAATTGACATATGACTTTATAGGTGAAAGCAAATACCAAGCTTTGAGGTTTAGAGACCGGATGGGACGAAATGTTGTTTAACGAAAGTTGAGTGAAGGCATGCGAATGGGATTGGAGATGAAGGCTTGCTGAGCGGGTATCGATAACCTTCGCTTGTGTTTGGTACTGTGCTTTGTGTGATTTGCGAAGAAAATAATCGAATATCGATTTATGTGGCTCATCAAACCCTTTATATGAAATATACGCAAAAGATTGTTTTACTCTTATCATTGTTACGATGAGATAGGATTAGTTAGGATGAGGTATGATATGGAACATAAAAGTGGGACATATGCTGAGGTATGTTGAGCTCAGGTGAGTATGGTGAGGTACAGTGAGCTATGGTGGGGTACAGTGAGGTATGTTGAGATATCAGCTACGGTGAGTAACTGACATGTTGCCATTGTACATAATCTACTTCCATGTCCACCTTTCGCGTACATTTTGGATATTTGTTTATCAAAAGGTGGACACGTCTTGGAAACTAACACACTTCACCCCCCATTCTACATATTGATTAAAATTATAACTCAAGGGGTTTTTGTCTATATATAGTGTTACAATGATTAGCGGAGGGACATGCTCTTTCTGAGAACCGTGTCCACTCTTTGAAAGACAAAAATGACGCTTTTGTTTTCATACAATGGACATTAATTCATGCCAGCACTTGGACTACTTTTTTTACTATTTCAACTATGGTCATACTGTTTAAGATGATCTATATAAATAAGGAGCATTGGGAAAATGACTGAATTCAAGCATCTCGCTCAGCACAGCAATGATATATACCATATGAATCATATCAACCCCATGAACTCATCGGTTGGCAGTAACATTCTTCCGAATATTAACGTGGAGGTACATGGCTAATGACTACAAGGAATGACACAGTGTCAGCCCAAAACATATCTCCACTTGAATTCCGTGGCACCTCACGTGTCCTGATCGTAACCGCAGTGGACGCGGAAAAAGATGCCATTATACGGGGCTTGGGTGACCAAGCCGCAGAATGCTTTGATGTTATTGCTGCGGGCGTTGGCCCTGCCTCGGCCGCTGCCGGAACTGCCGCTGCCATTGCTTTTGCTATTGTAGCGGCAAGTGCACGTGATCTGGCGCAAGGCACAGCTGCGCCAGAGGAACTTGATGCGGCACAGGGATCTGCCGCATCATCAGGGCCGGGGCCCGCTCGCGGGACCGGCAATGGATCATCAGCCTACAGGCTGGTGATCAGTGCCGGCATCGGCGGAGGGTTCCCCGGCCGGGCAGACGTCGGCTCCCTCGTGGTAGCCGACGCTATGGTTGCAGCCGATCTGGGCTCGCAGACGCCAGACGGCTTCCTGTCTGTGGACGAGCTCGGATTCGGCTCGTCCCGTGTGGCTGCGGACGCGGTGCTAGCCGCGCGCCTTCGCCATGAGCTGCAGCGAGCAGGGCTCGCTGTCAGCGGGGGCACTGCGGTCACCGTGTCCACGGCGACCGGAACAGCACAGACGGCCGCGGAGCTACTACGCCGCGTGCCGGATGCCGCCGCCGAAGGCATGGAGGGCTTCGGCGTGGCAACAGCTGCGCAGCAGTTCGGCTTGCCTGTGCTCGAACTGCGCGGCATATCTAACGCGGTCGGTCCACGCGACCGCGACGCTTGGCGCATCAAGGATGCCCTGGATGCGCTCCAGGCTGCAAGTTCTATTTTACGGGAGGTTATCACATCATGAATATTGCTTTTTCCCCTTGTCCTAACGATACATTTATCTTCCACGCTTGGGTGCATGGACTAATTCCTGGTGCGCCTAAGCTGGAGGTCCGCTATGCGGATATCGATATCACCAACGGTCTCGCTGCGGGCCCACTTGGACCCGACATCCCGGAAGTGATGAAAATCTCTTATGCAGCGCTACCTTATGTGCTGGAAAATTACGCTTTATTACCTGCTGGAGGTGCCTTGGGCAGAGGCTGCGGTCCGTTAGTCTTGACAGCTAATGGCACTACTGACCCAGCATACCTGTCTGGACGGCGGGTTGCCGTACCTAGCGAACGCTCTACAGCCTATCTATTATTCCGTCTATGGGCCGCACAAAATGTGCCTGGCGGTGTCGGTGAAATTGTAGTTATGCCCTTCGACAAAATTATGCCTGCTGTTCGCGATGGTCAGATCGATGCTGGGCTGGTCATTCATGAAGCACGTTTTACGTACCAGAACTATAACTTGCAACTGATGACGGACCTCGGCAACTGGTGGGAAAGTGACACAGGTCTCCCTATCCCGCTCGGCGCTATCATTGCACGCCGTGATCTGGACGCTCACGCTCTGGCCGGCTGGGCACGCGCCTCCGTTGAATATGCATGGGCTCATCCGGAAGAATCGCAAACATATGTAATGCAGCACGCACAGGAAATGGACCCTCAAGTAGCTGCTCAACATATCGATCTATACGTTAACGAGTTCAGTGCAAATCTGGGTGAAGATGGCTATGCAGCCATTACTGCACTGCTTGGTCGCGCGATGAGTGAAAAATTAGTTCCCGAGTTCGACTTGAACCTGTTGAAGATCTAACTTTAACGTAACTGCCCCAGATATGATTGGGTTAACGTCTTGTTTGGTTTACGGGTTTACGGTTTACGGTTTACGGTTTACGGTTTACGGTTTACGGTTTACGGCTTGCAGGTTTGCAGGGTTTGTAAGTTTATGCTTTATTGAGGTTTATCGAGGTTTATTGGCTTTATGGAATATGAAAAAGGCAGCTCCTCCCGCCACCTTATGTGACGACATGAAGCTGCTTCTTTTTCGTGACAATCAACCGGTTGTTTTTACTTGATTTACTCGTTTCATTCCATTTATTCATTTACACTTGGCTTTACAAGAGTTCGATTATCTTCTAGGCATCTGACTTCAGCTAAAATTCAAAATTACAAATGAACATCCCAGATGTCCCAGATGAATGAATATGTTTCCTTTTTTCATACATAAACAATACGGTTCCTCTCACGTCATTCCCTCTTACTCGGATCGGTAGCGTAGGCCCCATTGACGGCGAACGGTGTCCATTAGCTTCATAATCTCCAAGGATTCGTCCAGCTTCATGGTGCTGCTCTCCGTGCGCCCTTGCAGGATGCAACGTCCAGCCTCTTCTGCTTCAAACGCATACCCGATACATTCCCGATCATCCACAACTTTCTCCGGTTCGTCTTGTCCGTTCACATGTAAGTATGCTTCTTTGCCTGCAAGGAAAAAAGGCAGTCGTATTCGACCTTCCGTACCGTAAATTACAGCCTCATTGTTCAAGTTCAAACGAATTGCACCATTCAGCGAAGCAGAGCGTCCCTCAGAGTAGGACAACAGTACGGAGAATTGCTCGTCCACACCCGTTTCCCCAATATGAGCGGTGCTCCATACATGCTGTGGCTGTTCGCCAAAGATCATCGAGGCGAAGGAGATCGGGTACACCCCGGCATCCAGTAATGCACCACCGCCCAGATCCGGATTAAGCAGCCGCCCTTCCGGCTCCCAGCCCGTTCGAAATCCAAAATCAGCCTGAACCATCCGCACTTCACCAATGCGCCCTTCCTCGATCCACGCCCGTGCCTGAATGATTGGTGGCAGGAAACGTGTCCACATCCCTTCCATCATAAAAAGCTTCCGCTCTCGTGCCGTTTCCACCAATTGCTCCAATTGACGTGTATTCATCGTAAACGGTTTTTCGCAGAGTACCGCTTTGCCTGCTTCAAGGCAGGCCATTACATTTTCCTTATGCACCGTGTGTGGCGTTGCGACGTAGATAATATCAATCTCAGGATCACGCAACAATTCATCATAAGAAGCGTAAGCGCGTTCAAAATCATAATCGGCAGCGAACTTCTGCGCACTCTCAGCGCTTCGTGAACCTACGGCTTCCTTCACTGCATTCCCAGCATGTCCCAAGTCTTTCGCAAACTGCGATGCGATCCATCCTGTGCCCATAATGCCCCATCGTACCATGTCTCTTCCAACAACCTGTGCCATAAGTACATCCTCCCTATTTCAGCATTTGGCTATGATGACTAATCCATGATTCAAGTTCAGTTCAATATACTAGCTCTCTTATTTTACCAAAAAGATGCATTCTCGTCAGAAAAGGATGAAACCGTGCATTCGATTTCATTTCCGTATTAGATTTGCTAAGATGATTTGGAGACAAAGACATGAATTAGAGAAACGATATGACCCAATGAAAGGAAGGTACGCCATGATCACCAAGCGCAACATAGGCCTTAGCCGCATACCTTCAGATGACAAGTTACCTGAGCGCCCTTATGGCGATTTTAATAAATCACAACCCATCGAGACGATTTCAGAAAAAAGTAACCCTAGTCTTATGAGCGAACATGCTCAGCCGGCCTCTAATCCCAATGAAGGGCCTGTCTCTGAACGTTTAATGGTTCGGGATGAACTTCACCAGTTTCTAACCGATACTTTGATTGAACTACGACAGGCAGAGTATATAAACATTATAAATACAGACCGTCCATTCCAGTGGAAGTCCGATGAACTCTTACATCATACCTTCATCTACATGCACCGCTTCTCTGGCACACAGATGGTGGATGGGGAGCAAGCACGCATCGCGCGTAAAGCAGCCTGCCTGTACCCACCCGGCACGCAGCTTGAGCTTGTGTCCGATGCCGATCAAGATACGGAGCTGTACATCCTGGAATTTGATCTGTTTCGAGTAACGGAGAAAACTGCATTACGGCGCATCTATGAGCGTGAGCTGGGGTCACCTGTTACCGGATGGATTCAGGGACCTTTTTATGGCATTCAGCGCATCGCCTCCCAGCTGACTGAGCTGGCTGATCAGGGGTACGAAGCAGCTTCTCGTGCAATCAAAGCACAGTTGCTGTTAACCGACCTGCTACATATGTTATGGCCTGAAGACAATCCATGGCCTGCCGAAGAAAAAGCACAGAATGATCCCGAGTTCTGGCTGAAATCAACACTTCAATATATACAGCAGCATTATATGCACGAGATCAAGCTGGACACACTTGCCGAACTGGCAGGCATGCATCCGTCCTATTACTCACAGCTGTTTAAGAGTCGGATGCAGAAAAATCCGACTGAATATATTACCCATCTTCGCATGAACCGGGCTAAAGAAATGTTGCTGACCTCCGATCTGCGCATTCGTGATATCGCCCGTGAGGTTGGGTATCGAGACGAGTTCTATTTTAGCAGACGCTTCCGCAATCATGCGGGATATGCGCCAACCGCCTATCCCAAGCAGGTTCATCGTAACATCGTATCCCTTTCGTATCCGTATACCGATCATCTGATGACCCTTGGTATCACACCATGTGCAGCCCAGATACAGGGCCAACTGCCCCATCTCCCCCAGTCGCTTAAGCTGCCTTTTCATGCGTACGAGCCTTGGGAACAAGGGCGGCAGGCTTTTCTGGATGTGAGTCCCGAGCTGATTCTGACGAAAGATAATGCCGCAGTTAAAGCGATGGAACATATTGGGGATATTGCCCCCATCATTACCATTCCGTGGAACCAGACTGACGTGTTCGGCCATCTGAAGCGCATTGCTTCCATTGTTGATCGTACAAAAGCAGCCAATGAATGGTTGGAACGCCATGAGCGTAAGGCTGAGCGAGCGCGCAAGAAAATTAAAGAAGCAGCCGGGGGCCTTACTGTAGCTGTCGGTACATTGACTGCCAAAGGCACAAGAATGTACAGTCATCGTAACTTCGGTCATGTATTTTATCGCACGTTACAACTCGCTGCTCCTCAGCGCATTCAGGCCGAATTGCAAGGGAAAACTCCTGGCGTTGGCTTCAATTGGATGCCTTTTACACCCGGAGAGTGGGACGGCCTGGAAGCGGATGTCTTGGTGCTTGCGATCGACAACATGCATAATCGAACGGCATTGCTCCAAAAATTAATGAACGATCCACAATGGAACAGCCACCCTGCTGTTCGTCATGGGCGCTTGCATCTTGTCGATTGGAATAGTTGGGTCGTCTACGCCCCGTATTCCATCAACATCCAGCTTGATGAAGCACTCTCGCTGTTGACGAACCAACCTGCACTTTTGTAATCTAAAAAATGTCCATGTCCCAAATCTTAATTTATGCCATGTACGGGCTTAGATTAAGATTTTATAATAATCTCTAATTGATAATGATAATCAATAACAATAAAACATGTTATTGACTATAAAGGAGTGACCCGTATCCAACATTCGGGATTGCCTCATCGCCCGTCCAATACTCACAGGTCTGCGGTAACGGTTGGCCTAATGTTTCTATGCGCTATTGCCATCCTGCTGATCTGCATATTTGTTGCTATCTCATTAGGTGCCAAAGGATTAACACTGGAAACGGTCTGGACTGCCGTGTTTCAATATAACCCTTCCCTGACATCTCATCAGATTATTCATGAATTAAGACTGCCACGCGTACTGGCGGCTGCTGTCGTTGGAGCTGCTTTTGCCGTAGCCGGTGCGTTGATGCAGGGCATTACCCGGAATCCGCTGGCAGATACCGGAGTTCTGGGCATTAACGCTGGGGCAACGTTTGTCGTAGCATTAAGCTTCGCCTTCTGGCCGGGATTATCCTACGGCTGGATTATGCTTTTGTCCTTCATCGGAGCTGTGCTCGGCACATTGCTTATCTTCTTGCTAGGTATGGCTGCGCCTGGAGGATTGAGTTCGATCAGGTTGACCGTTGCGAGTGCTGTCATTGCCGCCATGCTTGGTTCCCTGAGCACCGGGGTCGCCATTTATTTTGATCTTAGCCAAGATCTGGCCTTCTGGTATGCAGGTGGTTTTGGAGGTATCGAATGGCGCCACCTGAGAATGATTCTGCCATTGTTGTTGCTCACACTGCTGTTAACCATGCCGCTCGCCCGGCGTGTCTCACTCATGTCTCTAGGGGAAGAAGTGGCTATCAATCTCGGGATGAACCTTCGCTGGACTCGTTTCCTCGCCCTCGCCGCTGTGGTTGTACTCGCTGGTATATCAGTCTCCGCCGTAGGTTCAATCGGATTTGTCGGGCTCGTTATCCCACACATCTCCCGTAAACTGGTAGGTGTGGACTATCGACTGATCATTCCCATGTCTTCCTTGCTTGGCGCGATTCTGCTAATCCTCGCCGATCTGGGTGCACGGATTGTGAATCCACCTCAGGAACTTGCGGTAGGTATCATGGTTGCTTTTGTCGGTGTACCATTCTTCCTCTATCTAGCCCGTAAGGAAAGGAGGGCTCTGTAGGTGATGAAACGGGGGTTCAAATCGATCCTGAAATTACCTTCTCCAAGCAATCCAGCTTCCCGTGCACAGAGGGCACTTACCGTCAGCATTGTACTGCTCTGTGTAGCATTGCTGGTGATTATGATCAGCTTGAACACGGGGACGGTTCGAGTATCCCCTCTGGCCGTCGTGCAGACCTTACTGGGACAAGGAAGTGAGCAGGACCAGATCATTCTGTTCGACTATCGCCTGCCCCGTATACTCGTCACGGTTCTTGCCGGGGCTGGATTAGGAATCGCAGGCGCTGCGCTGCAAGGCATTACACGCAATGCCCTCGCTGATCCAGGAATTCTGGGCTTGCATGCCGGTGCAGCTTTTGGCCTAATCGTGTTTGTCAGCTTGTCATTGAGCATGGATTCCTCAGTGGCACTGCTCATTCCACTGTTCGCTTTTGCGGGTAGTGTAGCTGCTGCACTAATTATCATGCTACTGTCCTATGACAGAAACAGCGGTGTATCACCCATTAAACTTATTCTGGTCGGCATTGCGATTGCCGCCGGGTTCCATGCGCTCACGCTTTATCTATCACTCCGTTTGGACGAAGATACGTACTCCTTCGCTGCACGCTGGCTCGCGGGCAGTGTGTGGGGACGTGACTGGATTCATGTTCAGGCTTTGCTGCCCTGGGTCGTGCTCTGTATCGCATATATCTGGAGCCGTTCCAAAACGCTGGATGCCTTCCATCTGGGTGATGCCGCTGCCACCAGCATCGGTACACCTGTCCGATCCCGGCGTATCCTGCTGCTTCTCTGTTCGGTCGCGCTGTCAGCGGTCAGCGTATCTGTGGCTGGAGGCATCGGCTTCATCGGACTCGCCGCACCGCATCTAGCCCGCAGACTGGTCGGGCCGATGCACCGGCACTTGATCCCAGCTGCCGGACTGATCGGCATGGTGATTCTGGTGATAGCCGATACGGTAGGCCGAACGATCTTTGCACCAAACGCCATTCCAGCAGGTGTTGTTGTGGCCGCGATTGGCGCCCCTTATTTTTTATACCTGCTGGTCCGAACGAAATGATGATTCACTAGCTTCATTGGGCAATACCTAATGACATCGAAAATATGAATGACATCCAAAGAGATGTACAAGGAGAATACAGATATGTTGAAGAAAAATCTTATGCTTTTGCTAACCATCAGTTTAGTTCTTATACTTGCAGCCTGCGGAACAGCTCAAACATCCACATCGGGCTCAGGTGATTCGAACAACAATTCAAATACAAGCACATCAGCAGACAATTCGAATAGTAATTCTACTTCAGATGAACCGCGTATTGCGTCTATGTCCATTCATCTAACCAATGATTTGCTTTCTCTCGGGATCACACCTGTTGGCTCGGTTATTGGCGGTGAAGCAAAAGCGTTCTTATCTCATGTGGCAGACCGCCTGAAAGACACCACACCGCTTGGCCCCGTCAAAGACCCGGATATGGAAGCACTGCTTGCGCTTAAACCGGATGTCATCTATCTGGATGAAGAATTCTCCGGAGACGATGTTGCCAAATTTGAGAAAATCGCACCTGTACATGTGTTTAATCTGGATGATGGCACTTGGCGGGATCACCTGAAAGAGATTGGTAAGCTGGTTAACCGCGAGCAGGAAGCGGAGCAATACATTCAGGACTATGAAGCAGAAACGAAGGAAGTTCAAGCGCTGATTCATGATCAGATCGGTGACGGCACCGTGATGGCGATTCGTGTGACAGCCAAGGAATTACGTGTATTCAGCACACGCCGTCCCATGGGCCCCATTTTGTACGATGATCTGGGTCTGACTCCAGCCAAAGGCATTCAAGAGATGGATACCTCTAAACCGTATCAAGTTGTATCCCGTGAAGTACTGCCAGACTATGATGCCGATGCAATCTTTGTCGTGGTCAATTCGGATGATGAAGCTCAGACGATGTTCAAGGAGTTGCAGAGTAACCCCATCTGGCAAGGACTGAAAGCCGTGAAGGCCGAACAAGTATACCCGATCGGAGCTCAACCTTGGCTTGATTACTCTTCCATCGGTAACAAGATGGCTATGGATGAAGCCAAAGAAATGTTCTCCAAAAAATAAATCCAGCTTGGCGCTCAATTAAAAGCCAGTAAAGCCACAAAACAACCAAAACAACAAAAAACCTCGTTTCGGCATCGGAACTGCATTTATAAGAGCACGAGCATATAAACCATGCTCCAGCTTACTGGATATAGGGATCAATAATCAAAAGTATGATTGAACCCTATACCTCGCGGTCTCCGGTACCAAGATGAGGTTTTTTTATTTTGAATATATCCGTCATACTGTGCATACAACAATCTCTATGTCCATATCTGCAAACGTGTTCTGAATAATGAGACGAACCTTCTCCCACTTCAATCTGTCTAACCCACAACCGATTCGAGGCATTGCCAGGTGGGTGATCTCTTTCTCTTTACAGACGTCACGCATGGATTCTACCGCCTTAGTGAGAGACGAATACGTCGGTTTATTTGAAAATTTAGCTTTGGTTACAAGGTTAAGCGTGCGACCAACCGGATAACACTTCCCAATCTCAAGAGGCTCTTGCTGAGCTTGTTCCTGAAGGACCTGTAGATCAAATCGCTCTCTAAACTGAACAGCAATCCCTTTGCCCATTCTGGCATCAGCCGATATGCAGTGTGCCAATACATAGTGATCCTCCAGTTCAAACAAATCCTGTTGTCGTTCGTGAAACTGCATATTACCTCTTCCTTTCCCTCGCTACCATTCAATGTGATGCCAGATTTAAACTTCTGTGAGCTTTCGCTTGAATACCTCCAACGTTCGCTGACCTGCACTGCGGTCATATATGGCAAAGACGATGCAGTCAAAATAGTCCCTGTACCCTTCTCCAACCAATACATCAGCAAAATACGATGCCACCTGTGCTGGATCATTCCGGAATACACCACAGCCAAAAGCCCCTAGCACAACCGTTCGGTGACCATGAGCAGCCGCAACCTCCAATACATATCGAATACGCTGCTTCATGACGGACTTGATCTCTTCATCTGTCGCTTCGTTACGCTCTTTGACTACACCTGCATTTACCGCTGATGCAGTGATAAAAGAGGTTGTGTAGCACTGATCAAGCAATCGGTCATGGTCGTCCCGGATGACGGGTACATCAGGTGAATAGATCATATAGTCTGAATATAGGCAAGAACGCTGTTTGCGATTGTACTCATACATCTCTTGCATCTGCACAATACATGGGTACAGACCGGTTGCCCGTGCCAAGCTTTCTTCCTGTGCCTGGCTTCCACCAAGGAAACCACCGCCCGGATTTTTCGCTGATGCAAAGTTCAGACAAACGACATCCGTTCTTCCTTCCTCTGTCGTCAGACGAGCGGCAGCCGCAAGCGTCGTTTCGCTGGTGACCTCCATCCGCATTGTTTTCTCATCAGAAGCAGTGGACGAGCTGGCATGCCGATCCCTCGCCGAGCTGACCTTCTCTCCATGACGCAGTCTATCCCCTAGTCCTGCGAGCTCTGAAGGTCGATATAGAACAGAGTTCTGAATTGCCCGCTCCAGATTTTCCTTGATATGAACGGCACGGTCGTATCCATTCACATACACGCCCTCTTCCAAAATCTCGAGCGTCTGATGCGCAATACGCGAACGTCCAGAACGCGAGTTAACGCCCGCTTGATCTGTTGATGCATTGGACTTAGAGAACCCATTGTTCTTCCTATTCAAGCTGTTAAGTTTGTTTTGTTTTTCCAAATGACTCATTAGTATCACTTCCTATCTCTTCTCTCAGACGAGTAAGAATTTCGCCAAGCCAGTTCGTTCCTCGCCATGTTTTTCGGCTGCGAATGCGCGGATCTTCCTCCGCTAGCCCCACACCCCAGATTCGATCATCCGGGCTTGCTTCCACGAGGGTTGTGCCCCGAGTGGCAAGAAGAGCAGCCATCAGATCCTCGTTTTGCGTAAATTTGGCCCGATTTCCCTCATACACAATCTGTTTGCACTCGGTTTCCCATTTCGTTTGATCAAAATCTGCGACGGTTCTGCCCAGCCTTTTTTGCACTGAAGCCGAATTCGTATTCATGATTTTGTCCGCAATCTTCTGATCGCCAAAGAGCAGCGCTTTCTGATGCATCATGTACTGCTCAGCACTCGTATATTGAATTCCGTTCACCGTAAAATCAGCAGGATGCCACTGAGAAAACGGTGAAGCTGTGCGCCAGAAAAACGTAAACTTTTCCATTCAGATCACCCCTTACTTGTTACTTATTCAAACTACATACTCTCCCTCTCCGGATTCAAGCGGTACAATCGGGAAGGCCGATGGCCCGCACTGCTTGCATATTCACCGGTCTCAATGACCCAGTCTGCCATTTTGCGACGAAAAGCAGCTGCCAGAAATTTTTTGCCGCTAATAATCTCGTACACCTTCTGTAAGGCGGTTAACGTGAACTTCTCAGGCATGAGATTAAACGCAATATCCGTATATTCAATCTTGGATCGCAGCCGCTCCAGTGCGTAATGAATAATTTGAGCATGGTCAAATGCGATCCCTTGAACGTCCACTAGACTTAACTTGCTGCTCCGCACTCGCCCTTCCACCTGCTCTTTGGTCTCCACGATAGCCGACAACTGTTCGGTTTCGTTCCTCAGCAGGATCTGTAATCTTCGCTCCGTGATTCGCCCATGTTCGTGGATATGACGTTTCTCTTCAATCAGTTTCTGTTCCACCCGAAACCAGCTAGCCTCACTCGCATCATCGCCTGCTTGAAGCTCCAGCTCACTGCTGTCCACGAGTGCCATATAAGAGCAGCTGATTACCCGTGTGCGCGGGTCACGTCCTACATCTCCCCACGTGTAGAGCTGTTCAAGATAAATGTTATCCAGTCCTGTCTCCGTCCGCAGTTCTCGCCTTGCAGCTTCATCCAGCGATTCCTGCATGGATACAAATCCTCCCGGTAATGCCCATTGCCCCAGATAAGGATGACCGCCCCGGCGAATCAGCAACAGTCCCAGCTCCGGTTCGGCCAGCTTACGGTAATTTTCCTGTTCTTCATTACGGATTGTGAATATCAGCATATCGACGGTGACAGAAGGACGCTCATAATCTCCTGCATCATATGTTTTTAGAAATTCTTCTTCACTGCTATGGATGTTCTCCCTCTCTGTATCTGAAGAATATTCATTCGTAGCGGGTTGCTCAGCTTGATGTTCTACGTGCAGTGAAGCACCGTATTCTTTGTTTTCATGAGACATGATGCTGCCTCCATTCTGTTATTAACATTTTGTTATTAACAAATAGTTAATAACAATGTAACATAACATTTGTGATCAGGTCAAATCTTCCATTTTATATTGGATAAAAAAATGCTGCCGTCCGGCTCTCTAATATTCAGAGCAAGAACGACAGCAATATCTGATTATTGGTATGATTCACATCACAGTGCAGTTTTTAGAGGCCAACAGACCAACAGACTTTTTTTAAAACAAGCGATCTGAAACGTAGTAAATTTTCTGCCCATTCTTTTTATTTCCCGGGTCCGTTACGATCGTAAAATATACATTTCCATTCTTCGTTTGCACACCTTCGATTTCGTGCTTTCCAACATTAGTTATTTTCACAAGAGACTGATATTTACCAGAGGCAGATATTTTGGCAATCTGCGGTGTCTGCCCTTCCGCTCCTCCAGATGTAAATAACTCAGTTTTACCCAATAAGTCTCCCCCTTGGAAAGATCCATTAGGTCTAATAATGCCGCTACCCGATTGCGTGAAACTGGATACAGCGGCTTTGATCGCTGCAGGACTATCCATCCGGACCTGTTTATTGTTGTCCAGCAGTCTGTTCAGCGCAGCTGTATCATAAACAGCCCACACGACTTTATCGGTGCTGGATGTATTCCCTTCCCTTGTTTGGATACGGAAGAAGGTGTATTTACTGTTACCACCGCCATCAACACGATATGTTGTTCCCTGTCTGGAGCCTTTTTTGTTCGCATAGTTCATATACGTGAACCGATTCAGATCCGTATAATCTACTGTTTTTCCAGCCTTGTATTGCAGCCGGGCCACTTGGAGAGACCAATATTGCTTCGTTGAAGGATCTGATTTGGAGCTGAAATAGAAATAGTTAGCCCCATTGTACGTATACATATCTAGCGTCTGGCAATGACCGCTGTTTTTAACGGTCATATGATCCACATATTCTGCATTGTTGCCTTTAATCAGCAGTCTGGACAGGTGGCATGTCGAACCCTCTCGCTGGGTCACATATACATATTTGTCTGCAATATATGCCTTTTGAACCGCTCGATTAAACTTGAGTCCTTTGAGATTATAAGCCAGTTTAGCTGATGCATTCACCGTTTTGCCTGGAGAAGCTGCCAGAGCTGGAGTTACAGACATCATCACTAAGAGGAATGCGAGCATCGTAGCTATTATCGTCTTCCATTTCATTTTCGTAAGATTCGATGATTGATTATTGATCATAGAAGTGCCTCCTTTGTAACCTCTGCTAAAGATAGATTCGTTGATCAGGGGCCTCTGAGAATAAACTGCACCACCTAGATAATACCATATCCTTCAAATAGCGAAACAAGGAATGACATAAAATTAATGTTATTCTTTTTAATACATCTGTGTTATATTGTTTTTAATTCACTTGTATCAAAAAGGAGGGTTTCATGAAACGCATTGTTTTGCTCGACATTCTTCGGGGTTTCGCCATTATCGGCACCTTAGGGACTAACATTTGGATTTTCGCCTATCTTGGTGACCTTAATTTGGTGTTTGGCAATACTCTGGAGCCTTGGTGGAGTTCAGGGGATCGTTTGCTACAGACGGTTATGCTTCTATTAGTCAACGGAAAATTCCTCGGTATGCTCACCTTGCTGTTTGGAGCTGGCATGGAATTGAAACATCAAAAAGCAGTTCGTGATGGTTATCGCTGGCCTGGTGTATATATCTGGTCATGCGCACTCCTGCTGCTGGATGGTCTACTGCATTACATCTTTGTTATGGAATATGATGTTCTCATGAGCTATGCCATTACAGGCATGATTGTTTCCATGATTATTCATCGTTCCCGGCGTTTTATCTTGATCATGATGGGAATTGCCGGGAGTATACACGTGATTGGCGTTACAGGAATTACAGCCCTGCTCGCATTCGAATCGGGTTCAACTTTGAACGGTATGGATACCATTACACAGCTATACGCTAGCAGTACATGGTGGGAGCAAGTTATATTCCGGTTGAACAACTTCGTTTTTTTCCGTGCCGAATCCATTGCAATCATTCCGCTTAACATCTTTCTTTTTCTACTGGGGGCACTGCTCATGCGCACAGGTCTGTTCTCTAACGATGAGTCTGGACGCCTCAAACGCAAAAAATTAATGATTGCCGGTCTCGCGGCAGGCATTCCTCTGAACCTGCTCCTGCTCATTCCTGGCGGGATTATGGACATTTGGGTGCGATACATCAGTGCACCTGTACTAACACTGGGTTACCTCGGAATCATTGCCTATGGATTGGAAATAGGACGATTCTCCCGGTTGTTCAAGCGTTTTGGTGAAATCGGCGAGATGGCGCTAAGCTGTTACATTTTACAGAATATCATGGCTTCGGTTCTATTCTATGGATGGGGACTTGGCGTGGGTGGGCACCCTTCTTCTCTTTTTATTCTGCTCTCTTGGCTTGGTATCTGTTTGTTGTTGATGCTTTTCTCCCACTTCTGGCTGCGCAAATACCCATTAGGTCCAGTGGAATGGTTATGGCGTAAACTTTCGATCTCTCCAGCATCCAGAAGAACGTCACAAGATACTTCCATATAAGTAAGTGGCAATGAGCACTACCGACGCAACAAGGGCTGCCCGTAATTCCATCGATGATTGACCTTAATCAATGATCGATGAGAACGGGGCAGCCCTTTTATATTCCATATGGTTAAAAAATCATACAATATCCATCCCCCCTTTTGAGCGGGTCCAGCATGTAAACGACTTACGATTCGTCTGGCACCACTGGCAGACATATCGTAAAGGTGGAACCGGTGCCCACTTCACTTTCTACAGTTATTTTACCGTTATGGTCCTGGACAATTTTTTGACACAGTGCAAGACCAAGTCCTGTTCCCTCTTCCTTAGTAGTATAGAACGGATTAAAAATCGTTGATAACGAACTCTCAGGAATACCGCTTCCTGTATCTGATATGCAAACGAATACGTTATTTCCTTCCTGCATCATATCGATATGTACCTCTCCGGGGTCTGACATCGCTTCAAATGCATTCCGAATCAGATTAATTAGGACTTGTACAATTTTATCTCGGTCCATATTCACACAAACAGACTCATCTCTCATATGAAGTGTAATCCAATGTCCTCGTGAAGCAGCATCCGACTCGGTCAAAGACATGACTCGATCCAGGCACTTTGCCAGTTTCTCGGGCCTCATATGATTGACTTGCGGTTTGGAAAATTGCAAAAACTCCCCCGTTAGTTCAGTGACCCTTGTCACCTCACTCATGATCACTTCGTACCAAGGTGCTATATTAAAAGCCTGTCCACGGGACAACTGCAAAAAACCTCGAATTGCGGTGAGTGGATTACGAATCTCATGCGCCATGCCTGCGGCCAGTTCGCCTACAGCACGCAGCCTCTCGGACCGAAATACTTCCTCTTCATTTTTAATCCACTGGCTGCGTTGCTGCTGAAGCAACTGATCTTCCGCAGTGGTCATGAATTGCTGTAAGGTCTGTGATCGTCCCGGGTAACACGATACACTGTAACTGACTTGCAATCCCTGCAGATGATTCGACAGCAAGGAAGAGATCCGATCATCAATATCTGGTATTTGCGGTAGCACAATTGCAAATCGGTCACCGGCATAACGCGATACACCATGCGCCTCGGGAAATTGAGATATGATCCTTTTCCCGGTCCCCGTGATGACAGAACACCAAGGATCATCCGATCCTTTCTCATACCCGCTGTAATTATTCACATTCAACAGAACTAAAAGGAAAGATTGTTCTGCCTCCACCGTCTTGTGAAGTACTTCCATATATCCCTCGTAATTTAACAACCCCGTAAGTGGATCATGAAGAGTAAGAAACTGATTTTTTTCCCGTAGTTTCCGTTTTTCAGACTCGCTGCTCATTAAGGTATGATAGAGAAAAATAATGACAATCGCGGTAAGCATGTCAAAGAGAGATACCAGCAAACTGTATGTATCTATCGAAACATAGGTCAGTCGAATCAATGTATATTGGAACACGAGTAGCATTGAAATCGGTAAGGTCTGAGTGATTTTCTGTTTGTTATGAATCATGGAAAAGATAAGCATATAATAGAGCATGTTACACCAGTTCAATTCACTAAAATAATGAAATAAACCAAGGAAAAGCCACTGTATCAGTCGTAAATATGGATAACGGCGTTCTCCCCAGATGCTGATGATTAGCAAAGCACCTGTAATGATCATCCATATGAGGTGTGATGTTTGTCCCAGTATTTGTGAGGATACAATGACAAGCAGACAACCGATTGGGAATATTACCATTTTCATTGTGTAACTTAGCAAATAGCCTCGCCCCCTTAGACAAAATCACACGAACAAATATCCATAAATATTATATCGATTATGATTAGCTGATGTTGTCGATTATTGGAAGCTTATCAAATTCGCAAGAATGTATAATTTTCATAAACCATAGGACATATGATGTCATTGTAATCATTGTAGGTGGTGCATAAATCTTCATTCCAACATCAAATAAAGCCAGCTCTCGGATGATGAGGGCTGGCTTCGTTCTCTGGAATCCAGATATACTATTATTTTTTAGCCATATACTTGCGGATATCAAATGCTACAGCAGCTACGATGATGAGTCCTTTGATAATCAGCTGCCAATACGGGCTTACTCCGATAAAGGTGAGACCATAGTTGATAACGCCAAAGATCAGTACGCCCGCCATAACACCCGGTACCGTTCCGATCCCGCCAGCCGTAGATACACCGCCAACGACACATGCAGCAATCGCATCCAGTTCGTACATGTTTCCATAATTGTTCGTTGCTCCGCCAGTACGAGCGGCTTCCAGTACACCGCCGAGTCCATAGAGTGCTCCAGCAATCGCATACAGCGCAATCAGATTGCGTGCGACGTGAATGCCAGATACATGGGCGGCCTGAATGTTTCCGCCGATAGCATACATATTTTTACCCAGACGGGTTTTGTTGAAAATAACCCAACAGATCAGGGCAACTCCAATAGCAATTAGCACGATGTAGGGGATGGAATACCCTCCGCCCAGATCAATATAACCCGAGCCAATCGTGGTGAAATCGGGTCTTAACCCGCCGATGGGCTGTGATTGGTTTGGTTCGGTATCGAAATAGATCGAGTTCAATCCATAAACGGCAACCATCGTACCCAGTGTAGCAATAAAAGGGGGTACATGTAGCTTGGCGACAATGATGCCATTCACTAGGCCCACGAGTAAACCTGCAACGATGCCAATGATGATCGGCAGTCCTACCCACAACTGAGGTAGATCAGGAAAAAAACGATTCGCATACGTATCAATCTGTAACATTGATGCCGATACAACGGCTGTCAGACCCACAACGCGTCCAGCAGAGAGATCGACGCCTCCTGTTACCAGAATGAAAGCTGCACCTAGTGCGATAATGGCCCTTGTAGAGGACTGTTGCAAAATATCCCGCAGGGTGGAAAATGCGAGAAAGTTCGGGTCAGCAATTGCAATACCGATAATAAGCAGGATCAATACGATAAAAATCGCGCGCTGAGTTACATATTGCTTCACTTGATGAACAAGGGTTGTATTCATTGGTGTTCCTCCTGACCAGGACTAGCCATCCGCTGCTGCGCGGCCAGCCTCATAATATGCTGCTCTGTAGCCTCGGCCCCGTCCACAATGCCCGTGAGACGTCCTTCGCTCATGACCATAATGCGATCTGACATGCCAAGCAATTCAGGCATCTCCGAACTAATCATGATGATGCTTTTGCCTTGTCGGGCCAGTTCAGTGATGATCGTATAGATTTCGAACTTGGCCCCAACGTCAATTCCACGTGTCGGTTCGTCTAACAGCAGAATTTCCGGATCGGTCAAGAGCCAGCGGGACAGCAACACTTTCTGCTGATTCCCCCCAGAAAGGTTGCGAATCAAGGTGTTAACTGAAGGCGTTTTGGTTCTGAACTTCTGAGCCTGCTCCCGTGCCTCTTCGCGCCCCTTCTTCTCGTCCAGCAGACCCATACGATTTCGGTAACGCCCCAGGCTTGCAATAATTGTATTCTCATAGACGGATAACACGGGGAATATACCCGTCACACGTCGTTCTTCGGTCAGCAGCGCTATATTATGACGTTTGGCTGCAGATGGCGAGTTAATCTTCACTTTGCGCCCATGAATAGAGATCGTACCTGAAGCAAGTCCGCGTAAACCGAATAAGGACTCCATCAGCTCTGTTCGTTGGGCACCAACTAAACCACCAATGCCGAGTACTTCGCCTTTGCGTAAATGAAATGAAACATCGCGAAACGAATTCGGCTGATTCGACGTCAGCCCTTCTGCCTGAAGAATCACTTCGCCAGGCACGTTCAGCCGCTCGGGGAATCTCTCACTCAAGTCACGGCCCACCATACGCGTAATAATCAGATCTGTCGTCAGATCTGCTGCATCCCAGGTGCCTACCACAAATCCATCTCGCATAATCGTCACTTCATCCGATATCGTCAAAATTTCTTCCATCTTGTGAGAGATGTAGATGATGGACACACCGCGGTTTCGCAGCTCATTAATGATCGTAAACAGTTGCTCTACTTCTTTGCCTGTCAAGGATGAGGTGGGTTCATCCATCACAATGACTTTGGAGTGGAAGGATACTGCCTTGGCAATCTCCATCGATTGAATTTTGGATACGGACAATGTTCTGGCTTGTGCTTTGGGATCAATATCCAGATTCAGATCCTGGAACAGGGCCAGCGTATCCGCGTACATCCGTTTCTCGTCCACCAACAGACCTTTCATCGGGAATCGTCCCAGCCATATGTTCTCCATTACCGGACGATGCGGAACCGGATTCAATTCCTGGTGAATCATCGATATACCATGTTGTAGTGCGGCCTTGGAATTCGGAATCTCTACGTCCTTTCCCTCGATCCGAATTGTACCTGCATCCGGACGGTACATCCCGAACAAACATTTCATCAAGGTTGATTTCCCCGCCCCATTCTCGCCCATCAACGCATGCACAGTTCCAGGCTTCACCTTCAGTGTAACTTCGCTGAGTGCCTGCACACCGGGGAATGCCTTGGAAATTCCGTTCATCTCCAGCAGATATGGTGACTGCGGTGACTGCATCTTGTATCTTCCCCTTTCATCTGACCAGTAAAAAAGGACGTTGCCTTAATGACAAACGTCCCTCTCTGCAGCTCTTTATTGGGCGTCGGCAATGTTGTCTTTCGTAATTTTTTTATAGGCGATCCAGACATATTTCCCGTCCGTAATATCAAATTTGGTGTTTTCTTTGGTAGGTGTCTCACCTTTAGCCAGAACCGCAGCCAGTGCCACCGTTGCTGCTCCCTGATTCTTGGCATCATTCAGCACGGTGCCCAGCATGGTACCATCCTGCAACGCCTGAATCGCTGGGGCTGTAGCATCGACACCTACGACAGGCATCGTTTTGCCATCCTTGAAGTAACCGGCCGCCTTCAATGCCTCAATTGCACCGAGTGCCATGTCATCATTGTTCGCCAGCACTGCTTCGATCTTATCGCCATGAGAAGCAAGGAATGCTTGCATTTTCTCTTGTCCCTTCACTCGATCCCACATCGCCGTATCTTCAGCCAGCGCTTCGACTTCAATGCCAGCATCTTGGATCGCTTGGACGGAATATTTGGTGCGCAGCTCGGCATCCTGATGACCTGGTTCTCCTTTCAGCATGACATATTGCAGCTTGCCGTCGCCGTTTTTATCTGCTTCCGGATGGGCTTTCCAGTAGTCTACAATCAGTTGACCTGAGATCGTGCCGGATTCTTCCGCTTTGGCACCGACATAATACACTTTATCCCACTTATTCATGTCCTCGGCTACAGGCTCACGGTTCAGAAAAACGACCGGAATGTTGGCTGCTTTGGCCTTATCAATAATGACACCAGCCGCAGTCCGGTCTACCGGATTCACCGCCATAGCGTTGTATTTCTTGGATACAAACAGGTCCACCTTCTCATTCTGGGTCGGCTGTGCATTCTGACTGTCTACAATATCAATGGTTGCCACACCCTCAGCTGCTGCGGTCATCGCATTCCGCACTCCGGTCATAAACGTATCATCAAACTTATAGATGGCAACCCCGATCTTAGGATTATCGGTTTTCGTTTCCGCTTCTGCCGTAGTGCCACTGTCTGTTCCCGCATTTCCGTTCCCACCAGCACTGTCTCCACCATTGCTGCACCCTGCCGCAATAGCCATGCATACCGTAAGCAACAGAGTCATCCATGTTTTCTTCTTCATTCTTAATGACCTCCCCCAAGTTCATTCGGCTTTACCGATGTCTTTATTATGAAAGGGTTTACAATGTTTTCGAATACAATATCTTCATCTGTTATATCGAAATCCTCATCAATTCTCGGTCAATCTAACTGAACTGCCTGAGCCTACGCGGATCACTACGATGCAGCTTAAGGATTCTATTTTTTATTGCACAAACGGAAACAGCAGCTTCTGATTATCCATCCAGAACATATTATCTGTACTAACCACCTTGGTCTCTAATGTGACTCGGACTTGAACATGCTCGCGCTCCAGTTTGGCAAGTGCCTGATTCACCCCCAGGTATCCCGCGCTA
This sequence comes from Paenibacillus sp. JJ-100, assembly GCF_948329825.1. GTDB lineage: Bacteria > Bacillota > Bacilli > Paenibacillales > Paenibacillaceae > Paenibacillus. The sequence continues at coordinate 65,572 of NZ_CAOJCM010000004.1, read as the reverse complement.
TACCCATTTTGTACAATCAGTCGTTGAAAAACACCTTCCTGCAGTTGCTCTAACTGCTGCTGCTCACTACCAAACCCTACAATCCTGATCTGCGTTCCATCCTTGCGACGATGTAGCTCATCTGCGGCTCCAAGCGAAGCTGACTCTTGCAGAGCGATTAACCCGGCCAGCTCATGCTGATCCAGCAATTGCTTGACCACCTGCCAGCATGCGTCCCTGCTGTTGCATACCGCTTTGGGTATAATGTCGATGCCCGAATAGTTCAGCAGTACATCCCTGATTCCCTGTTCCCTGAGCATCACACCTGCGTTCAGCGGATCGGGACCCACCAAGGCTATCTGGCCACGTCCCTGTAGTAACTCTGCCATCGCCTGACCTGCTTGACGTCCTGCCTCTAGATTGTCCATCGAGATGACACTGGTGATGCCTTTAACCGGGAACTCATCGTTCAGCACAATAACCGGCACGATACCTCCATCTGTTCGTGATATCTCCGCCTCTCGAAGGATACCGTTAAGAGCGTCCTCACTTAGCGGATCAACCAGCACTGCCGTTGCCCCTTGTTTCATCGCGAGTGTTGCTGCCCGAACTTGGGCTTGCTCACGCTCGCTGCGAGTAAAATCGCGGCTTGCGGCAGGGGCTGCTATGTTTCTAGGTGGACTGATCGCATAGTCCGCATTAGAAGAAGTATGTTGTGAAGCGGAGTCCACTGGATATGCTTCCACGGTGATGAGCTGTGCGCCGCGTTCTTTGGCAGCGGCCTCGGCCCCCAGACGAATCGCTTCGGCGAGCTCTCCAGTGCCCGCAGGCGTAATGAGTGCAATGCGCTGCGGCGACGCCTGTTGATCCGCGCCTGCCATACCGCAAGCGGAACAGATTAACAGGCAACAGGCTAATGCTGCATGGAAGAAGGCTCTGTGTGGCCGTAAACTACTCATTTTACTATTCATTTCACTATTCATCTCACTACTCATTCCACTTCTGGCTCTCATTCATCCCGTCCTCCTTCTGTTCTTCCTGAACAGGAATCCGAATCCATACGGTTGTGCCTTCCTCCAGCTCGCTGGCAAACTCGAGCCCATACCCCTCACCATAATAGTGACGGATGCGATCATGTACGTTGCGTACTGCCACACCTGACCCTGCTCCGCTCTTCACCACTGGACGGCCGCTAAGCAAACCTGCCATCTGTTCCTCTGACATCCCTACACCGTTATCCGTAATGCGGAACAAAATGACATGTTCTTCACGCCTCACATCCACCTCGATGCTCCCCTCGTCCATGTGATACTCGATGCCATGCACGATGGCATTTTCGATGAGTGGCTGTAGAATCAGCTTCAGTGTCAGACAGTCCAGTACCTGCTCATCCGCATGAATGGTGAAGGTGAATTTGTGTTTGAATCGCATCTGCTGAATCGTCATATAGTGCCTAGCATGCTCCAATTCTTCACGGACGGTAATGATCGTTTTGCCCTGACTGAGGCTGATGCGGAATAATCGGGAGAGCGAGGTGATCATCGTGATCACTTCCTCATTGCGGCTCATCCCCACCATGCGTACAACCGAATTAAGTGTATTGTAGAGAAAATGGGGATTAATTTGAGCTTGCAGTGCCTCCAGCTCAAGACGGCGTTTCTGCTCCTGTTCGTAAATAATCTCATCCATGAGGTTACGAATTTTGTTCACCATCAGGTTAAATCTGCGCGCCAGGCGCTCGACCTCTAGCGGTCCTTTTGTCGGCAGCTCCACGTTAAAATCCCCTCGTTCTACCGCCTTCATCTTCCGTTCCATTAACCGTATTGGACGTGTCAGACTTGAAGAGAGAACCAACGATACAACAATAACCAGTACCAGTACAATGACAAGCACACGGATTAGATATCCATTGACTTCCTGACGCGTTGTCATGATCTCATCCAGATAAGCTACCCCGACAATTTTCCAGCCGATATTCGCCACCGACTTCACGGTATTCAGCCTTTTCTGCCCATCTGCCTCATCTTCATAACTGCCTGTGGCCACCAGCGCCTGCTCGATATTTTCCTTTTTCAACCCCATATACATGAGCTGCTGCTGCGGATGGTACACAATATTGCCAGCGCTCTCATCAATAATATAAACGTAACCTCGCTGCCCCAGGCTAACCCGCCTGCTGAGTTCATCCATTTGCTTGAAATTGATATCGACCAGCAAAATAGCCTGTTTCTCCTGACCCTGCTGTATAATGGTGATCCCTTTGCTCATTGAAACAACCCATTGATAAGGACCTGCATACATGTTCTGAATATGAGGCAAGGAGAAGCTCAGATGATTGGGCACACGCAAAGCCGATTGAAACCACCCTTGCTGGGTCACATGAGCACTTCGCTTCAATTCGGCAGCCGGCCTGTTTTTGAGCAGCTGTCCATTCGCGTCGAGCAACGTAATAGAGACAATGTCGTCCCGGCTGCTGAGTAGCGTGTCCAGCTGTTTGTCCACCTGCTCTCCTTCCCACGTGCCGTCCCGAAGCATATGTTCCTCGATAGCACGATACAGATGGGACATGCTCCGTACGTAATCCTCCAGGTTATAACTGACCTGATCTACGATCTGTCTGGTGGACAGTTCCGCACTGCGCTCAGCAGCCTGGGTGAATTTGTCATGCAGCAGTACCGCCATAATGGTGAGTACCAGCACAATGAAGATGGAGAAAGACCAAGTAATAATAGAACGAATGCTGCTGACCTTGGACGAACGTACATACAAACCAAGTTGAACTGCGATGGACTTCATGCGTGCGGTTAATGTTCTCCAGCTCATGGTAGGGAACCTTTCCGAGCCGCAGCGGCCTGTTTGCGATACTCTTTAGGCGAAACGCCAATATTCTTTTTAAAACAAAAGCTAAAATAATTCGGCTCGGCAAAGCCCACCTTCTCAGCAATCTCAAATGACTTCAACTCCGTGGAGCGAAGCAGTTCCCTTGCCTCGTCCATTCGAATCTGCATCAGATACTGCAGGAAGGTGAGCTGGACTTCTTTTTTGAAAATGCTGCAAAAATAACCGGAGCTGATATGTAGATGTGCGCATACTTTCTGAATGGACAGATCTGGATCGGCATAATGTTTCTTCGTAAACGCAAGTGCCTGCTCCACAATATCTTTGTATACATGCTGCCGTCCGCTGGATATCCGTTGCTGTACAAGCAAGCAGACTTCACGCACCTTCTGCTGTGCCTCAGACAACCCCGGCAATCGGAACAGATCCGTATACAGCTGGAATCCTGCACCGAATATATCCTCCATATCTTCCCCTGAAGCCTGTGCCGCTTTCCACACCGTGGTTAACACTTCGATCAAGTAGAGCTGAATATCACTTCGCCCATGCTCCACCGTAATTTCCCGGAAAATGATCTGTAGCCCCTGCTCCAGCTCTGTCTGCGTTCCCGCTTTCAAGCAGCGGGTTAACGTCTGTTGTTTCAACTCATCGAATCGCAGCTTGCCTGCAGCCTGTCGCTCCACATCCGCAATGTAGATCAGGGAATCTGTTCCCGGTACAAGTCGGTAATCCAGTGCCAGTAGAGCATCCTCATAGGCATGCTTCACCTCGGGAAGGCTCCCAACAAGACGACTCGATCCTATCGTTACCGGCACACGCAAGTAATGACGGATGCTACGAATCACATTTTCCAGTGCCTGCTGCTGTAGATTTTCTGCTTCCACTTGTGTTCCTTCCAGCGATTCCAAGGGTTCCACATAGAGCAATACAACCGTTTCCTGATGCAAGAAAGCATGCCCTGCCTTATGCTCCGCCCAGACTTCTGCTGCAATATTAAGCGCCGCAAATAGCTTTAATTCAGGGTCTTCGGACGCATGCAGTGTAAGGATCGATACACCATAACGTCTACCGGTCAGTTCCAGTCCACACTGGCTTGCCCGGCTTAATATATATGCTGAAGATTTCTGGCGATGCAACAGCGTTGCGATGAGATCAGCCTGTAATAAAGGCAGGCTCGTACGATAGTGTTCACGTAACTGCTGTACGTCCTCACGTTCTGTAATTTCTGCCTCCATCTGGGCTCGCAATCGGGTAAGCAGTTCGGTAAGATGCGCTGCCGAGAAAGGTTTCAACAGATATTCATCCACACTAAGTGACACAGCCTGCCGAGCGTAATCGAATTCATCATATCCCGTTAAAATAACCAACTTCACCAGCGGATTTCGCTCTCTTAATCTTCGTGCCAGCTCCAAACCATCCATAAACGGCATGCTAATATCCGTAATCACGATATCCGGCTCTACCCGCTCTGCCATCTCCAGTGCCTCACGGCCATTCTCGGCCAGACCTACGATGCGCAGATCCAGTGCCTCCCAGTCTACTTCGACAACCAATCCCTCACGTACATCTTCCTCATCGTCCACAAGTAGAACACGGTACATGTTCTGATTCCTCCCTTTTTCTCGTTCGACAGGCAGTCCACTTTATAACCGATAGATATCCCACATAATATACAATAAATCCGGACTGATGTAATCGCTTTCTTTATAGCTTTTTTAGAAAATATATTTAAAAATTGACTTATATTGGCACGCGTGTTATGATCATATAGGTCGATACATTAGTGGACTTTACGTCTGCGGTCTAACCACCGAAATGAGCATAGATCAGGATTGAATGTAGCTCATACCAATGGTCGTACAAAACTTATTATTTTTGGAGGAATCACATGCAAACAGGTACAGTAAAATGGTTCAACGCGGACAAAGGATTTGGCTTCATCGAAACTGAAGAAGGAACAGACGTATTCGTTCACTTCAGCGCCATTCAAGGTGATGGTTACAAAACGTTGGACGAAGGACAACGTGTCGAGTTTGAAGTAACTCAAGGTAACCGTGGACCACAAGCGGAGAACGTTACTAAACTGTAAATTGATACGAGGGCTGCCTTCGGCAGCCCTTTATTTATGCCAATGGACAGCTATTTTGTTCTTTGTTTTACATCTACCCAGTTAAGTTTGGAGATTGGTTTATACCAGCTCCCTTTAAGTTATATCCATCATAGAAAAGAGGTTATTATTCCAACAGACCATTATAAATCTAGTGAACATGTTGTATTTTCCACGGTTGACGACATCATTAATTTCTACTCACCCCAACAAACGAGCACAGAAAGTAACGAAGCTCACACCCGCCGTGCACAGCCAGTAGATCCACCCAAACCAACGGATCGCAAGGCCGAACGTTAGCACACAATTACAACAACCTAACCGACAAAAGCAGAAGGCCCTGAACCGCTTAAACGGTACAGGGCCTATTCTAATTGTGCATGTATCATACATAAGCGTTATGAATCTCCACCTAAGGAATCTTGTTGAACATATCAAAAATATCCTCTACGGTTTCCTTGAAGGTTTCATCCCCGCCCGTTCCATTTATAGCTATGTCAAGCCTTCCGTAAATGATCAACAATAGGCTTTTTGCTTCCGATTCGTTTAATTGGCTCAGGCGTGCCTTTACTTTCTCGATTTCTAACAAGACGGTACCTCCTAACTTCACAGCCATATACACTTAGTGATTTGAATTTACGCACTCCATATGGAGTGCGACAGCTCAAATGAAAGGAATAAAGTCACATCGTTTACAAGTATCACGCATTCCTAATAATTGTTACATTTCTTCTCTCATCATATGATAAATAACTATTCAAACTCAAGATCAGGCATTACTAAAAGCTATCTATGCACTCTCATCAACTATATATGCGTAGGTGATTTCTGGATATCAACCTTGTCCTTTTAATGGGACGATGCTGTGATGATAGTATGTTATGTGCTTCGTACAAAAGAATGCTATATGTAAGCACAGCAGAAACATTGGACGATTATATGTAGTTATTTTACTATTATAATATCAATATTCTCTATAATACGTAGACTAGAGCTTGCGTTGCTGATGCTTCAACTGTAACAATCGCCCAACCATAACCAGGCTAATTAGCGCCAAAATTATTACGTATATTCCACCAACAATCGTATAGATTAGCTCTGAATGATCTTCAGTGAGCCCTGATGGTATATTAAGATTAACCATGTATGGCCAAATCTCTTTCCCCATGGGATCTTTCGCATCAGACGGACTAACATATTCATCCATAAATTCATTCGCATATTTAATCAACTCAGGTTCCATACGCTCAATTTTCCCATTAATGACCAGTGGGGAACTCACAACGGATTCACCATGATTCGAAATCTGTGCTAATGTATCGTATCTATTTGAATCATAAAACGGCACTTTAACAACAAGCCCTTTTCCTTTGTACGGATACATATAAAAATAATGCTTGTCCATCTGGGTTGTATCTCCCTCTCTTTGCATATAGAACTCTGCAAAAGCGGGATGGATTCGCTCAAACTCCACCTCAACGTGATCCCCAGCAGATATCGTTGCTGGTTCTAGGTCCTTCAGATTGTCAAATCCTTCTGTATCCTCCTTATTGTTGATTAACCCGATCACAAGCATGGTTCCACACAATAGGGTTGCCAACAGGAATGAGAATATGGTTCCCCGAATGATTGTTCTCTTATCTAAGGTTTGTATATTTTATCACCCTTTCTTCAAAAATCTAACTACTGTTTTCCATAGGTGTATATCGGATACTCTGGTAGTTAATTGAAGTGAATAGGTTACAAACACATCTAAAGTCCTGTATGAAAAAACAGATTGACGTAACTTCGTACTGATATTGACGTTTGAAGGCTTACGTTACTTCTTTGATCCAAGGACTTCTCATAACCGACTCTTCTCTTTGCATGGATCACCATCAAGATTCTTTACAAATTGTTCATATAGATGTCTTGAATAATCATGAATCCGCTGAGAATCCAACAAACGACTTAAAGCCATATATAATCCAGTCAAAAGACAAACTGCTATAATGATTTCAACAATCAAAGACATACCTCTTTCTCCCCTCTTTATCGCAATAATCTAGTCATTAAATCAGACGCTTTGCAGATAAGCAAAATCGTTCGTTTAATCAACTCATGTCTATTATTATAAATTAAGGATTGCATGATCAATGGTTAATATCGCTTGATACGTTGGATTATCAACGAATAGTTCAATAGTGTTCATTATTAAAGAAAGCCACTGTGAAATGGCAAAAGCAGAAAGCCCTGAACCGCGCTTGAACGGTACAGGGCCTTTTCTAATTTTGTATGTAACACAATGTAAGGCAACGTTTATATTTTAAAAGGCTTAAGAGATGCTTGCAGTTCTGCCGAAACATCTGACAACACTGCAGCGGATTCTTTAATCTGCTCCACAGACTTCAATTGTTCTTGTGCAGACCCGGCCGCTTGCTGAGAATTAGCGCTTGCTGTCTGTGCATGACGTGCAATCTCGTTCACCGATGCAACAACCTGCTCTACACCGGCGGACATCTCCTCACTGGTAGCCGCCATATCTTCGATCTCCGTTGCGATGCGCAGATTCGTATCTCGAATCTGGGTAAAGCTCTGTTCTGTTTCACGTGTAAGTCGTAATCCTTCATGCACTTCATCCTTAACTTGGGTCATCGCTTCCAAAGAATGCAGCATGTCCTGTTCCATCGCACGAACAAGCACCTCGATCTGGTTCGATGATTGCCCAGCTTGTTCAGCAAGTTTCCGCACTTCGGTAGATACCACAGCAAACCCCCGCCCGTGCTCTCCTGCTCTTGCAGCCTCAATGGAAGCATTAAGCGCAAGCAGGTTCGTTTGCCCAGCAATCTCATGAATGGCAGTTACCATCTGACCGATCTGAGCGGACTTCTCCTCCAACATATGAATCATCTCATCTGTTGCACTGACGGAAGCTTCAATAGCCGCCATTTGTTTCACCGTAAGCTGTACGGCCTGCCCGCCGGCATCTGCTTGCTGACGTGAGTATACTGCGGCATCAGCGATACTGGAAGCTCTGTCCGCCATGCGTTGTACTCCGATAGCCACCTCTTCCATGGCCTGCAAGTTTTCTTCCGTAGTTATCGTCTGACTCTCAGCCCCCCGCGCTACCTGCTCAACAGAGATAACAATCTCCTCAGACTTACTTGCGGTCTGATCTGCAATCTTCAGCAGTAATCCGGTTGAATGACCTGCTTTATCCGCTGCGTCCAACCCGCCTTGAATAATGCCCTGCAAGCTGTTTCTCATTTCGTTATAGCCTGCACTCAGCATCCCGATCTCATCTCTAACATGATCTACCACTGGCTGTGTGAAGTCTCCAGTTCCTGCACGTTTGATGGCCAGGGATACCCGATTGATTCTTACCTTCACCCTGCGGACATACCAGATGATTAAAGCAATCGCAACCAGCATAGCGATGCCAACGACGATCAGGAAGGTTTTAAGAAACGAAGAGATGATCACATCAATCAACGATTGAGAAGCACCTACATAGAAAATGCCGATAATCTCTCCAGATGCATTTTTGATGGGTTCGTATGCTGTCTGGGTTTTCTGCCCGACAACAACGGCTTCCCCATAATACTTTTCTCCTTTCTGCAGAACGGTTTGTGCGACCTGCTCAGATACCTTCGTGCCTACTGCACGCTTTCCGTCAGTCATCACATTCGTAGCAACCCGTTCATCTCCGCGAAAGATCGTCACCGTATCTCCGGATGCGTTGCCGATTTCATCCACCAGATCAAAATTTTCCTCTACCAATACATTGCCCTTGTATAACTTTCCATCCTTTATTGCCCAGTCTCCAGGATATTTGTATGAGATGATGTGATTTGCCATATCCAAGTCCCGTTTCGCCTTTTCAGTAGCGAAGGTCTTAATGCCATCTCTCATCTCCATGATGACACTGACCGCTACAGCTGAGGAGAACAGAATAAAAATGCCAATTACGATCAAACTGATTTTAGTACCAATACTCATGCTACGCATGTGTGTGAGCCACCCTTTTCACGATTAGATTGTGCTGATCCCCAACAGATTTAGTTCTACTTAGAGATTTCACATATAGTCATATCGGTGTGGTAATATACATTTGTTATATCTTTGCTGTGATATTTATCACAGAATTTGAAATAAATGAACCATTTGTTTACTAATTCAAATTAGATATGTAAGAGTATGTATTAATATAGGAAATCACCCATGAATATTACATCTTATGTGACCTGAAAATACAGATAACAATTCATAGTAGAGAACTCATTCAAAAAAATAAAGCCGTATCACCCCCAGCTGATCGGAGGGTAGATACGACTTTATTTATTCGTTTGCTTACAATTTTTTGCCATCGGACTATCGAGGAGATGTAATCCCTCTAATTCGTTTTTTATTCGGACGTCAGAGTCACCAATGCATTATTCGAATTCCAATCTACTTTCAAACTCAATCCATCTGAGATGAAATGTACTGGCACCAGTGTTCGGTTGTTTAGTTTACGGAGGGCGACAGCGAAAAATACGTATAGTACGTTTCTGCACGTTAAAAAACCACGTTTTTTCAATACTATTCTATGTCTTCCCACCAACTAATTCAATCTTTTTCCTGATTTCGTTGCCTAAAGGTAACAAAACACCTCATTTTCATTACTTTCGAGGTGCGAATCCCCCGGGGATTTCATGGGAGCTTCACATTCGCACCTGCACTAAATCAAAAGGCATATCCCAGTCCTGACTCGCTGCTTAAACAGCAAATCGGACATGAAGGTTATGCCTTTTTGAATGTTCCTATTTAAAGGTCTTTTTTGAATATGGTGACTTCTACTAAACTTGATTTGCAATAAAAATGCTTCTAGTTGCTTCTAATTTTTATCGTCGATCTAGTATGTAGAGTACCCGCTTGTGGAATACAAAATAACTCCTAACAGAATCAAAAAAAGGACAATAGCATAGATTGCCGTTCCAATAATGCCGCATACGAGTCCTGCGACGGCAAGACCTCTACCTTGTTCTGGACGCATCCGAAGTTCTTTGAAAGAAAGCGAAGCAAAAACGATGGCTACGATACCGATCAAAAAACCCAGGTAGGGAATCACGATCGAAAGTATCCCTAGAACGAGCGATACAATGGACTTGGAGTTTGTTCTGGGTGGTGCCACATAAGGCGGCGGTGGCGGCAATGTGTCGTTATAATTCCGATCAAAATTATTGTGATTTGGTTGATTCAACGTAAATCCTCCCTTAGATTAAGTACTCTCTCATTATAATCGATAATAGGAAATAACCACATCCAAATTATGTAAAATAATAACTTTGTTATTTATTTTTCATTACAACGAGATGAAGATCGCTTTTTACTCTTTATCGCACGAAATATAACAACCAAGGGCTCAGAAGGTAATATCTCGTATGAATTTTCATTTATCCGTTCTCCTGAGGGAATTTGGGTATTCGACGGATTTGTCTCCTGATACAGAATCAAAGGCACCCTTGACCGCCGCACAAAAAACGCGACGAGAACATACCTTCATATACTCGTCGCGTATAAATTACATCATTCATCAGGGTGTCTACTCTTCCATATCAACCCGCTGCAGAAATGTCTTCGTGCGTGCGAGCTTTGGTGCACCAAAGATTTGTTCAGGCGGCCCTTCCTCAGCAATTTCGCCATTATCCATAAAGAACACACGGTCCGCAACATCCCGAGCGAAGCTCATCTCATGGGTAACGATCATCATGGTCATGTTCTCCTGCGCCAACTTCTTGATAACGCGTAGCACTTCTCCCGTCAGCTCCGGGTCAAGGGCCGAGGTCGGCTCATCGAAGAGCAGGATATCGGGCTGCATCATCAGAGCGCGGGCGATCGCCACACGCTGCTTCTGTCCACCAGACAGGTTAGCCGGATAAGCATCGGCCTTGTCCGAGAGTCCAACTTTGGCAAGTAACTCCATACTGCGGGTGCGAATCGCCTTGGTGCTCTCTTTTTTCAACGTCTTCGGTGCGAGTTCCAGATTAGCCTGTACGGTCAGATGCGGGAACAAGTTAAAATGCTGAAACACCATACCCATGCGATCGGTAATCTTTCGAATCTCGGTAGCCCCTGTGTATCGTCCATCCTCCACCAGAGATTGGTTCTGAATACGAATCGTACCGCCCGTGATATCTTCCAAGTGGACCAAGCTACGCAACATGGTGCTTTTGCCCGAACCCGAAGGACCAATCACGGCAATGACTTCCCCAGGCGCCACATTAAAAGACACCTGTTTTAGCACTTCAAGTGTGCCAAATGATTTTTTCAACTGATTAACTTCGATACTATATGTCATATGCAGACAGTCCTTTGATTGAAGAGATTTATTGGATTATTCAAATGAAAACCGCTTTTCCAGCGCCTTGAACAATAACGTAAGTATCAGAGTCATAAGCAAGTATATGACTGCGGCTACAAAAAACGGAATAAGCTGCAAGTCCCGGTTGACCGCGGCTTGTGCAAAATACAGCAATTCAGGTACAGCGACTGCATAGAGTAATGCTGTATCTTTAACCAGAGTTATTGCTTCGTTGGCTGTCGCTGGGAGCACCACACGAATCATCTGCGGAATAATGACTTTGGTCATCGTCTGCCACTTCGTTAATCCAAGCACTTTAGCCGCTTCATGCTGACCTTTGTCGATGGATAACAAACCGCCACGGAAAATTTCCGCGAAGTAAGCCGCATAGTTCAGCACAAAAGCGATTCCCGCAGCTACAACTCGTTCAAACACGAGGTATTCACCAATGACCGGTAATAACGGCAATCCAAAGCAAAAGAATAAAATTTGCAAAAGCAACGGTGTTCCACGCATGACATAGACGTAAATGTGAGCAATCCAGGCCAGTGGTTTAAACCTGCTTCTCATTGCAAGTGTAATCAGAAAGCCGAGCGGTACCGACAAAATAATTGCAACCAAAAACATGATAATCGTTGTCTGCGCACCCTCAAGCATCGGTTTTAAAATGGTTAATATATAGTCCAAACTCATATAAAGTCTCCTCTAATCTGTTAACCCCGCACTCCTCGGAAGCCTATAGCTTCAACGCGGAATACGGGGTCAGGGTTTATGTGAGTGCTGTATCTCAATAGCGAGAACAGTTCACATGTTATATGTCAGGTCATTTCACCTGTCTAGGTCTATTCTCCGAATGAGTGCAATTTCAAGATCTCATAGATCACTTTAGCTTTCTTTTCAGAAATCAATAGTCCGCACTTCAAGTTACTTCAGAACCTTGTCCTCACCTAGCCACTGTGTGGAGATTTTAGCTGCTGTACCATCAGCATTCAACTCATCCAGTGCTTTTTGCAGTTCGTTCAGAAGTTCTTCATTTCCTTTTTTGATCCCGATTCCATATTGTTCTGGCGCCAGGGATTCATCCAGCAGTTTGAAAGTTCCTTCTTCTTTGGACATATAATATCTTGCAACCACTTCATCAATGATGACGGCATCCAGACGTTTCGTTTTCAGGTCGGTCAAGGCAAGTACGTTGTCTTTAAATTCCGAAGTCTTCACTTTATCCTTCAGAGGACTTGCCGCCAGTGCATCTGCAGCTGAAGATAGTGCCTGCAAGCCTACATTCTTACCATTCAGTTCATCCAGCTTGGTAATCGGGGAGTCTGCGAGTGTAATCGCAACCTGACTGTTCTCCAGATAAGGCTTAGTGAAAAGCACTTTCTCTTTGCGCTCGTCGGTAATCGTATACCCGTTCCAGATCATATCGATTCGGCCGCTATTCAGCTCAGACTCTTTGGAAGACCAGTCGATCGGCTGGAATGTTATCTTTTTACCCATTTTCTCCCCAGCGGCACGGGCATAATCAATATCGAACCCAACAATTTCATTCTGCTCATCTCGGAATCCCATCGGAGCGAATTTGTCGTCAATCCCGACAATAATCGTGTTCTCATCTTTGCTTGCGGAGCTGGAACAACCTGCCACAACGATCATACATATGCTGATAAATAATAGTAGAATTGCTTTTTTTCTCATCTCTCGTACCCCTCCATGTCTATAACCAAGCCAAACGCTTTAGTTCGTTACCACGTTATCAGAGTCTTATAATAACATAGCATGAGAGAAGAGTCGAGTATCTTCGACATATTCTAATAATTTAACCCTAAGATTGGTCAACCATCTGTGAAAATGCCTCCTGTGCTTTTGCCGGTTCCACCAGCCTCTGCCGTACTACATCATCCCATATTTCAACGTTTTGCAATGATTTAAGCTCCGTACCAACCCATTGCTGTGCCAGCTCTCGTCCTAACACGATCCGTGTATCCTTGAACTGGTATACGATCTGCTCTAAATTATCAATCAGCACAAAATTCGCAAGCGCGTTATATACGAGTATTCGATCAAGCTGCACGGAATCCATCTCATCTGTATTCAAACTGTAATGGATCTGAGCCGTGAACGTCTCTGGAAATAACTCATAGCCATCTAATCGCTCATGCAACGGAAGATTCTGATTCAGATGGCTGAGATTCGAGAAATTCCCCATATAAGCGTTCTGATATTGAGCCACAGCGGTAAAATCATGGGTCAGCGGATCATCCTGCTCGGCTTCATATCGAACTTCATCTGCAGCAATCTTGGGATTAATGAATCCCTCCACCACCACAAGACCAATTAACCCGATGATAAAAAGCGAAACAATCCATATATTTTTTATGTTTTTCACGTTCATATATTCTCACTCACTTCATATTTGCTAACGATCCGGTATGCACGGTTTACGATCAACGGAACAATAATACTGATTAGTGGCAGGGCAAAAGCAACCAAGATTACAGCCAGTTGATAGGGCCCATCCACCTCAATGGGGCGATTAAACCAGATATTGCTTCCAAATCGTAATGCTGCCTGGGTACCCCAAAGTACAAACATCACAGCTGCCCACAGCCACCATACTCTGCGTTGCCATTGCTTCATAACCGACATACGAATACGCATGGTCTTGTCTTGATCGGAAGATTGGGTTGATTGCTCGTCTCTGTTGAGGTTGTCCCTGTTGCTGATCATATAAAATACATAAGCTACACCCACAATCAGGCTTAAGATGAACAGTAGATTGTTAAGAAGAGCGCCTTCCAGCTTCACTCGCGTAGGAATCGTAACAATCCAGGCAACAAGACTGTAGATCAAAATGGACTGCCATAACGCTGTCCAGTAAGGAACACGTTTCACACGCCGCTGGTCGCTCATGAGTTGTTCCATACCCTTTATATGCTGAATGGCTGTCTGAAAAGCCTGTTTCTCGCTCATGCCCTTGGCCAGATAATCCTCCATCCGTGCCAGAAGATTGCCGCGTATCTCTTCTTTCAACTCTCGATGCTCCAACGTATCCTGAGCACCTGCGAACAAACGATCCAAATGCCGATTAATTCGTGTTTCGAGTGTCATACTTTACTCAACTCCTTGTTCACTGGTTGTAATCATGCAATCAATTAATATTTTGGCCGCATGCCAAGCTTGAACCTGCATCTGGTAGATGTCACGACCTTGGCTAGTAATCCGATAGTATTTCCGGCGTCCGCCCTGTGTCTCTTCTCCCCAATAGGACTCCACGTATCCGCCCTTCTCCAGACGTTTCAGACTGGAGTACAGCGTAGGCTCCTTAAGATCAAACTGCTCACTACTCTTGCGGTAAATCTCCTTAATAATGCCGTATCCATAATTATCTTTCGAGATGAGCACACTCAATATAATCGGATCAATATTTCCCCTAATAAGATCACTGTTGATCATTGGATTATCCATTTTAGCGTTCACCAGCTCTCCTGCTTACTTTTGCCTTTCGTCAAAGTATACTATATGACATATTACTATGTCTGTAAAGGTAATATGTATCGTGCTGTACTCAAATAAAAAAAAGACAAAACAGCAATATTGCTGTTTTGTCCCCGTTTGTTCACCTGCAGTTTTTGTTTACTGCACCACATTAGTTCACTCCACCGTTGCCTATCGCTTACTGCTGCACCTTCTCACGATCTTTTCCTTTATCCGATTCGCCCGCATTTTTGTTGGCGGCTTCCCGGTCTTGTTGCATCTCTTCGACCGTTTTGACTTTCAGGCGTGCAGCACCTTCATATGCCTTCGTTGGAATCAGATTGCCGGCAGCCAGTCTCGCATTGGCAGCGGCAATCGCTTCACCATACTGCGGTAGCCACTGTGCCTGCGCGACGAGCATCTCGTCCACCATCTGCCAGATTTCCTTCGGATTGCAGACTGCCCCCACCAGCGGGTCCATCATAAACGCTTGCCGCAGCAGCTTCTCGTCCCCATGGACTGCTGCCTCGACCGCAAGCCGCTGTACAGATATACTTACGTTGCACACCGCCGCAGGACCCAGTGGAAGATCACCGACATGCGGCATCGAAATACCGTTACGATCCACATAACCCGGCGCTTCAATAATGGCATCATTCGGCAGATTGGAGATCACTCCATTGTTGACCGTGTTGAAATGACCACGGTAGATACGTCCTGTCTCGAGCGCTTCAATAATATATGAACCGTGCTCCTCGCCCCGTTTTTCCGGAATAAATGACATGGGGTCATCCTTCATCCAGTTAGGAAAGTCCGTCTCAAACCAGTTGCGACCCTCGGTACACACGCGCAGATATCCGCCCGTCTCCCCGTTGATCCAGCTCCCCATGTCGATCCAGTCGCCAATTTCTTCAGGACGTTTGCGGTACCATGGCACATATTCACTCAAATGACCGTTGGACTCTGTACTGTAATATCCAAAGCGGCGTAACATATCAATCCGAACTTTCTCGGTACGGCTGTATTCCGGGTGCTTCTCAAAAGCTTCCAGCATACCTTCGGTAAGATCCCTGCCTTCATGTGACGCCTGAATGTACCAGGTCTGATGATTAATGCCCGCACAGATAATATCGACTTCATTCTTGTGCAGCCCGTACACTTCCGCAATCTGATGATGACCATGCTGAACGCCATGACAGAGTCCGATCGTCCGCACTCCGCCATATTGGTTGCATGCCCATGTCAGCATCGCCATCGGATTGGAGTAATTCAGAAGCAGCACATCGGGCGCACTTTGCTCACGAATATCTTTGCAGATCTCAAGCATCTCGGCAATCCCGCGCTGTCCATACATAATGCCGCCTGCACATAACGTATCACCTACACATTGATCCACCCCGTATTTCAGCGGAATATCCACATCGGTTGCAAAAGCTTCAAGTCCTCCTACCCGAATCGTGCACAGCACATACTTCGCGTCTTTCAACGCTTCTCTTCGATCGGTTGTTGACTGAATCTGAATATTCAATCCGTTCTCGCGGATATCCCGCTGACACAGCTCGGTGACCATGTCCAGATTATGCTGATTAATATCGCAGAATGCGATCTCAATATTACTGAACTCCGGTACAGTAAGCAGGTCACGCAACAATCCCCTTGTGAATCCAATGCTACCAGCTCCAATAAACGCCACTTTAAACGACATGTTCATGTCCTCCCGCAATCCAAACCTTCCGGCTTCGGTTAATGACTTGCTTCATGGGTTCATTGTAGCAACGGTAAGATCGAGACCGTTATCAAAATCATGACTTGTTCTACAGCGAGGTGTCCAAAATCCTAACTTTTATTTTCATCTACCTACTATAGATACCTTCTGAATTCTGGAATGAACATGTCACTTCTAAAGCTGGCTATAGCTAATTAGTGTAATCCCTTGTTCCATCACGTACTCCCGCAGCGCTGGATTCATCAATAGAGCCAGGTCCTGCTCACGCTCATCTACTAGAGAGGTAACACTGCGCAGTTCATCATCTGCAAACCCCGGATGACCGGCAATTTCAACAATAGATTCCGTATCTTTATACTTCTCCAGAACACCACGAAACCACGATTCTTGCAGAGTAGGCATAGCCGGATCGCCACATAACATATCTGTAGATCGAATACCTGCCGCATCCGCAATCTTCCCCTTTAATTCCGGAGACAAGATATCATCTCTTCTCATGGGAACGTTATACTCCCGAGCGAGTTCCATGACGATATCAAGCATTTGTGCATCCTTCACACTCACACCATGATGAGTATCCAGATGATTCAAGGTTAGCCCGGAAGCCAGAAACTTCTCGATCTGTGCCTTCAGCTCCGCACGGACTTCCCCAGCATCATAGGATGAAGGAATAAGTCCTGGTTTCCGGTAGAAACGACCCGATTCATCGACGATACTCTGAACAGCCGAAGCTTCCAAGACCGGACTCATGAACGTGAGGTTCAGATGAACTCCCATAGCCCTAATCCCTGCTTCAAGAGCCATGGCACTACTCTTTTCAAAATGGACCGAATTCACCAGCGCAGAGGTATCTGTAATCAGACCTTGTTTCATCCCCTGAAGGATACCTTCGCTCACTCTCATGGTAATCCCATAATCGTCTGCATTGATAATCAGCTTCATTTTGCTTCGTTCCTTTCTCTGTTTCAACTTATGATCGAACGGACAAGAGTCCTTCTTTTACAGCAACGGTGCCTTCTGTCAGCAAAGGTGTGACAACACTGAATTGATCGGAGTTCGTCACGACAACTGGAGTAGTCAGCTTGAATCCTTCTTCCCGAATACGCTCCATATCAAACTCAATTAATACCTGACCCTTCTGAATTCGGTTACCTTGCTGAACCTTCTGTGTGAAGTATTGTCCTTTTAATTTCACTGTATCTATGCCGATATGCATAAGAATCTCGACGCCTTCATCCGAAGTGACGGCAATCGCATGTGCGCTTTTCATCGTTACGGACACCACACCGTCTACTGGAGATACCAACTGACCTTTGGACGGAATAATCGCTGCACCTTTACCCATCGATTCGGAGGAAAATACAACATCCTCTACTTCACTAAGTGGTATTACCGTTCCCTCAAGAGGGCTCACAATCAAGCTGTCTACCACGTTGTTCGTGCTTGCATCAGCCGCATCTTGCTCCACTTTTTCACTATCCGATCCAAGTGTGGACTGCTGATGATTCGAGTTATCGGAGGTATTCCCTACTTCAGTTTCTACAGTACCCGAATCTTTTTTCTTCTCATAGCCAAACAGCACCACGCACAGCGCTCCGACCGCAATCGTAACCAGTATACCAATGATGTACAACAGCATCGGACTCTGAGCTGGCAATGTGAATACATTGAGGAAGAAGTTGAATGCAATCAGCTTCACGCCCAGATACCCCATCAGACCGCCGCCAATAGCCCCGGCTGCCACCAAATAAATGAGTGTTTTGCGATAACGCAGAATGATACCGTATAGAATAGGTTCAGTAACACCTGATAGAATTGCGGACAGGAATGACGAACCACTCAGAGCTTTAAGATCTTTATTCTTCGTTTTCAAGAACACCCCAAGACCGATACCCATTGAAGCCGCAATCGATGTCGCCGCAAGAGGTGTGATGAAGTCTCCACCGGCGTTCAGATTACTCATAATAATAGGCACGGTTGCCCAGTGTAATCCAAGCAATACGAGGAAGGACCATGATCCACCAAGAATAATGCCTGCGATGATCGAGTTACTGTTGATCAAGAAATTAACGATATCACCAATCCATTGGCCTACATACTGTCCGAATGGACCAATTAACATGGCCGTCAACGGTACCATAATAACAAGAGACAGGAACGGAACCGCGAACAGCTGTATATTTCTATGCGTAATTTTCTTCAGGAACTTCTCCAGAACCGCATAGATGCTAACTGCGATGAACATTGGGAACACCGACGAAGCGTAGTTCATTAATGCGACAGGAATTCCGAGAAAATGAGTTGCGCTTCCTGCTGCAGCCAGTGCTGTGAAATTCGGCTCCATTAATGCAGCTCCAATGGCAGCTGCCACATATGAGTTCACATTCAGAACTTTAGCAATCGTAATCCCGAGCAAAATCGGAAGGAAATAGAAGATCGAGTTCCCTGCCGCTGCCAATATAGCGTATGTCCCACTATCCACTGCAATCCATCCTAATTTTTCCAGAACAATTAACAGTGCCTTGACCAGACCTGCTCCGGCGAACACGGGGATTAATGGAGTTAAACTGCCTGAGATCAAGCCGAAGATGGCTGAACGTATTCCCTTCTTTTCTTTGGCAGAACCTTCACCTGATTCTCCTCCGTCGAAATCTCCTTCCTTCACGATATGTTTGTATACCTCAGACACCTCATTACCAACAACGACCTGGAATTGGCCGCCGCTCTCAACTACCTTGAGTATGCCTGCTGTATTTTCCAAACTGCCGGCATCAGCCTTCCCGTTATCGTTCAAGACGAATCTCAAACGAGTCGCACAGTGCGTTAGCGATTGAATATTGTCTCTGCCTCCAACGCGGTCTACAATGTTTTGAGCTAATTTGTTATGATCCATGTTGCTCCCCCCATACTCTTGTACTATCACTACAATTCAAGTCTTACCTTCATCATCATGTACGATGAAAAAAATAAAAACCTGAACTGAAGCCAGTCTACTGACACGAAGTCAATACACAAGCTTCAGCTCAGGTTTCGCCTGCCGAACAGTCACAATCCCTTGATCTATATTCAATTCAGTTATATCTTCATTCTTCTATCTGATCATCCCGGCTGGTTACCCGGTGAATATGAATCATGAAATAAACCATTTCTTCATTCGTTGTTTTCTTCTCGTAATTAATCTCTAGATAGTTCCGAATCTTTCGGGCACACGCATATGCTTCAGGGTACTTGTCCTTCACATGGTCGTATAAAGAATCTCTTTCCTCTGGAATCAATTCATCATGCAGAATTCTGTATGCGAAGTACCGCAGATGTGTGAGAAAACGACTGTAATTAATTGAACTTTCGTCCAGTTTAATTCCGAAATGATATTTCACGATGTTTGCTAGATCGTTAACGATCTTGGTCATCTGATACGTCTGCTTCATATCCTGCCCACGTTGCTGGGCATTGACGAAATGAAGGGCGATGGAACCGGCTTCATCTTCGGGCAGCCTCACACCCGTTTTCTGTTCAATGATGTTCAGCGCATTCAGCGCTACCTCGTATTCAGACGCATAGAATTTTTTGATCTCCCACAGCAAAGCATTCTTGACAATGATCCCTTCGGGAAATCTGCTGAGTGCGAAGCTGATATGATCTGTCAGGGTGATGTAGATGTTATCACTGAATTTAAGCGCAAGCTGCTGCTCAGCATATTCGATGATTTCATTGGATAACTCCAGATGTTCCGTTGGAATCTCGCCAATCAATCCCATCAGTTTATCGGATGTTGCTTTTTCAACCACAAACTTCTTTTCCACTTGGGAAAAATCAATAACATCACTGTTATGTTTGTTATAACCTATCCCTTTTCCCATCACGATCATTTCGTCACCATTGTCATCCGTTAGTAATATGACGTTGTTGTTAAAAATCTTCCTAATCTTGATCTTCATCACCCCCAACTCATCATTTCTTCACAAAAAAAACCTAAATTGAAGCAGTGACATGCAGAACGCTTGTCTACTACGAACAATTTAGGTATCGCCTGCCGAACAGTCACAATCCTATAATATATGATATGAATCTCTAACTTATATAAGACACGTTACTATGAACAAAGAATATCATGATTACCCTTTCAATTCAACACTTAGTTTCTACTTAGGCGTTGGTCTCCGCTCTTACCACGTCTACTCCGGGTACCTCCATTGTGTTCGTTCCACACTAGTCCGATATTGGACAGGTGTCATACCTGTAGTTTTCTTGAATAGCATATGAAAATATGGACGACTCCCCACGCCCACGTAATCTGAAATTTCGGAAATCGGAATATTGGTCTGGTGTAACAACATCTTTGCCTTTTCCATGCGTAACATCGTCAGATATTCGGTTGGCGTCTGCTCCGTGGAATTGCGAAAAATTCGGTGCAAGTATCCCGGATGCAGATTAACCTCAGCCGCTATATCTTTCACCTGTATGCTGCGATCCATATTGTGCACCATGAATTCGATCGCGCGTTTCACATACAGCTCGGTGTGATCCAGTGTACTTCCTTCCATCTCTCCCCGCAGCCTTGCAATCCGAACAAGCAATTGGATAAAGAGAGTGTGCACCAGCGTTCCCTGCTCTGGAGAGGTAAGATTTCGGGCTTCACGTTGAAGCCGCTGATCTAGCTCAAGAACCAGACCTTTCATCGTGTGATATACCTCTTCCGGGTCAGGCAATACAAGATACGGTATTGGACGGGTCAGTAGGGTGTGAACTGCCGCTTCTTCCAGCGCAAGCTGACGAATGGATGGATGCTTAGGGGTAGTACGTGCAAATCCAAATTCGACATTGAGCATCCGGCACGGTACACCGTCCTGCACCAGCAACCGATGGGGAACCCCGGCATCCAGCAAGATGAACTGTCCTTTTTTCAACACTACTTGTTCTGAACTTCCGTCTGCGATCATCACATCTACCCGGCACACCCCCGTAATAATGTACATGATTTCCGTGGAATCATGGGTGTGATAGGCCATCTCATAATCATCCCACTGCTTGTAATAATAGGCGAAAAATTGCGGTCCCCAGTCCTCTGTTCGAAGCCGTTCTTGAAAAAGACTGCCCGAGAAGGGTTGTGCCTGATCCATGACCATCCCTATGACCTCCTTGGAGTTTGATCCCTGCGTCTCCCCCGTTTCTTCTATTGTAACAAGTCTTAAGTCTGTGCGCTGGGTATTAGCTTTATGAATAATCGTTCGCCTCCACAACACACTTGAACTTGAGTGGAAACGGTGAGAATTAATGCTCCACATTCAGACCCAAAAAGCTCTGGAAAGTCCCTCCGTTATCGTGACACAGAAGAGAATCCCAGAGCTTTTCCAGAGCCTTTTTTCAGAGCTTATCTAGAGCTTTACAGAGCATTTTTCAGCCATTTCGCAACCTATTTTGGACAACACGTGCTATTTGTTGAGCAGCGTAACCTTTGACCAATCGATATCGGATGCCATGTAGAAGGACGGATACGATGGCTGGTTATATCCACTGTTCTGTCCAGCAATGCCCACGCGATACATGGCGTCATGCATCAGCGTGTATAACTTGCGATCTGTCTTCTCGGTGCTCAGATAGATCCGGATCGCTGAACTATCAGCCGTACGCACCAGCATCTCTTCCCGCCAGTCTCCAAATACATCAGCGACCAGCGAAGGTGTACCTTTCGTATGATTATTCGTCAAGGTTCCGCTTGCGGTCAGCAG
Organism: Paenibacillus sp. JJ-100; assembly: GCF_948329825.1. Lineage (GTDB taxonomy): Bacteria > Bacillota > Bacilli > Paenibacillales > Paenibacillaceae > Paenibacillus. The sequence goes on along the minus strand of NZ_CAOJCM010000004.1, from coordinate 43,397 downwards.
AGTGCCACGTTTCCAGTCCTTAATCGTAGGCGTAACATCAATAGCACCGTCTACGATTTGGGTGGTCATATCGGCGGCCCAGCGAATACTCATATTCGTTCCGGGTGCCTGATCACTTATTTTTTCACCCTGTGCTGTCCATAAACCAACAGCCCATGTCTCCAGCCCTCGACGAGTTGGTTCGATATCCCCAACCATACCTCGTCCGGTATCTTTACCCGTATATCCGCCATAGATTACTTTCCCGGTCTTCGCATCACGCAAGGAGTAACCATACGGCGCCCAAGGGCCACCCTCATGCACCATGAATATTTCCAGCCCCGGGCGATCCGGGTCGATATCTGCAACATGTAGCGCGTCCCCATGTCCCAAACGGGCGATCGTTCCTGGTGCAGCACTCTCAGGCGGCATGACATCTGTGGAGCTATATAACACACTTCCATCGTGATCAATGGTAGCCGAGCCGTAGATGATCTCCTGTTTGCCATCACCGTCCACGTCAGCGACACTGAAATAGTGTGCACCTTGTGTTGTAATAGAGCCGTACTGCGGGTCTGTTCCATCTACACCATGCGGCCCGTCATTAAACGGATTTTTCATCGGTGTCCAACCGCTGTCTACCATCCATTCTTTCTTCAGTTTCTTGCCATCCCAGTTGTAGGCCGCCATGGTAGAGCGAGTATAATATCCACGTGCAAAAATTGCAGACGGTTTCTTGCCATCCAGATAAGCGACCCCTGCCAGGAAACGATCTACGCGGTTTGCCGGTTCAATGCGTGCCATCGCATAATCGCCCCACATCAAACCGTCATCATGACGTTCCGGTTCATACGGGACGGTCTGCAGTTCTTTTCCCGACTTGCCTTCAAACACCGTGATATACTCTGGCCCATCGACAATAAAACCTTCGAACTTGCGCAGTTCATTGCGATCGCTCCGCTGCGGTGCGTATACATCGATAAAGTAGTCGGCCAGGCTCTCCGCATCTTGCTGGGATAACGGATAGTTGTACTTCTTCTCTATTCCGAATGCCTCTTCCAGAGTCGCAGGCCAGTTCCCTTTCACAACCTCTTCGTGTTTATGCCAGTTCTTGAACATATCGACCACATGGTCGTGGTACCCCTCTGCACTGAGGCGATAATCATCCTCGTTAGTCACCCCTGCTTTGCGATCTTCCTTTGGCAGTGTGATGTACTTCTGTGAGGTGGGTTTGCCCTTTTTATTATATTTGATGATTTGCGTACCCGGAGCGGTCTTGAACATCAATTCAGCCTTACCATCTCCATCAAAATCATAGACAAGCATCTGTGTATAATGAGCACCCGCACGAATGTTAACCCCGAGATCGATCCGGTACAGTAATTGTCCATCTAACGTGTAACAATCAACGTAGGTGTTGCCGGTGTATCCCTTTTGCGATACGTCCTTGGCATTAGACGGGTCCCATTTAACAAAAAACTCGTACTGACCATCTCCGTCCACATCACCAACACTCATATCATTGGCAGCATATGTGTACGTTTCACCCACCGGTGTCATACCATCAGCCGGCTTTTGCAAAGGAATATCGACGTACCCGTTCGCCCAAGGCTTGACAGATGCGCTGCGTTTGCTTTCTTTGCCTTTGCTGTTCACGGCGGCAACTTCATAACGAGAAGATGTTGTACCTGCGCTGTCCACATAGTTCGTACTATCTGTGACCGTTGCAATTTTTTTGCCATCCCGATAAATGTTAAAATCCGTTCCGGTCAGTCCCTTGTCGCTGTATCCTGTCGCTTCTTCCCCAAGCAATCTCCAGCTTAGAAAAACACCTTCGGATGTGGAAGCTGCAACAAGTCCACGATCCAGCTTCTCCAGTTGAGCGCCTTTCCCACGGCTGGCCCCCTTATCTTGGGCATACATATTCGCTTCCATCGCACCGCTCCCTTCCGCTTGCGAAGCCTTTACTCCGCTGATTCCAGCAGATCCGCCAAGGATCAAAGCCAGACTGAGTGCAGATGAGAACACTTTGAACGCAAAAGGTGCTCGGAATGCTCCTGTCCTTCTTATTCCTGAATTCGGCCCTGAGATAGGCCTTCCATCTACCGGTGTAGTTCTTTTCAAATTCATCTAGCTTCACGCTCCTTTTGTTATAATGTTTGCGCTTACATAAATGAAAAAAAGAAACCTGGATACCAGGTGGCTTAGCTCGCTCTATCCCTTCTTCTGTCTCCAGGAATGAATACTGGAACAAGCCTTACCACCCATCCGGTACTATTATAGACATCCTCTTCTTCTAACCATAGGTAAATATCCGATCAAAATAATGAATAATCAGTGTAGATGCAAAGGAGATGATTAGCCCCATAAACCAAATTATCCGGATTGCCGAATAATAAGGGAAGTTTTATACGTTCGCACGAGAGGAGTGGATCGTATCCCTTCTAACCTCTGAACGAGGCATTCTGTAACGTCTTTGGTCATTTCCGGGATACAGTTGGGTATGGTCGTTAACTCCGGACTAGTCATCTGACCGACAGGATGATTGTCAAAGCCGATCACAGACACTTGCTCCGGAATAGAAACTCCATGCTTCTCTGCTGCCTTTAATAACCCTGCAGCGACGTAATCACTGCCTGTTATGATTCCATCAGGCCATGTTGCCGAAGCAAATAACCGTTCCCCCCACGCATAACCATCCTCCATCGTAATCAGCCCCGAGTGACACTGTGATTCTAAGCATGGTTCGCCTGAATCTTGAAGTGCTTGCTGAAATCCAAGCCACCTTTTTTCCTGAAGTAATGTTTTGTGGTCCATCCCAAACAACAGACGGCGCCGCCCTTTGGAGAGCAAATAGGCCGTTGCCTGATACACCGCATCCTGTTCATCCAACCGGAACACATCCAGGAACTCCCCCTCCATCGCTTCGTTGCAGATGATCGCAACACCTGTGCCTATAAACTCTTGTATTTCTTTCTCGTTGTAATGCGAATATACAACAATAACAGCGTCAATCTCTCGGCACCGTAACCTGGCATATACTTCACGCTCATATTCTTGAGAATACTCGGTTTGGTATATGACCAGCCGATAACCTCTGGAACTCAAGGAACGACTTAATGCACTCACCAGTTGGCTGAAAAAAGGATGCTCTACATCCGGGATAAGTACCCCGATATTGCGACTCTCCTGAAGACGTAGCTGAACGCCATGTAAGTTTCGAACGTATCCAAGCTTTTGGACAGCCTCCATCACCTTTGCCCTGCTATCTTCAGACACATGCGGATGATTGTTCAGTACCCGGGATACAGTTGATTTGGACAGACCGCACGCACGGGATATATCAATAATAGTTGGCAACAACAACACCTCGTTATAAAGATTTGACCTGGGAACGTTCCCAGCTTCTAAGATATACATAACGAACCTTAGGAGGTATGACAGCACATGGAAACGATCCACATTCCAGTTCAGACCGAGTATTTGATATTATTTGATTTTGATGAGACGTATTTCCCTCATGATTGTTTGCCAGAACAGCTGGAGAGAGTATACGAAATGGAACAATATATGAAGACATTGACATCACGTCATCAAGTCAAGACAGCCTGGATTACTGGAAGTAGCATGAAACAGATTCAAACGAAAATGAAAATGGCAGGCATGACCTATCTTCCTCATTTTATCGCCAGCAATCTGGGAACCGATCTGTGGGAACTCCGTTTAGATGGAACTTGGGACGTAATCCCTCCCTGGCAACAGAAGATTGACAGCTCCGGGTATTCCCGCAGAGTTGTTGAGGATCTTATCGCCGAATTAAAATCCATGTACAATATTGTTCTTCATGAACAAACTCAATTCGGTCAATCCGGATACAAAATGAACTACTACTATTATGCAGAATCCAATGTTAAAACTCAGTATGATCTGCCTATAATCCAACATCTAGCCTCCAGTTCGGGGATGGGTATCAATATCAATCAATGCAACCCTAAAGCTGGTGATCCCGAGGGTGCTTACGATGTTGATTTTATCCCGTTAGGTACGGGAAAAAAAGCTGCCGTTCAATTCCTGATCGACTATAATCAAGTGCCTCCCTCTAACACCTTTGCCTTCGGGGACAGCGGGAACGATATTGAAATGCTTCAATCCGTAGCTCACGGGTATCTCCTGCAAAATGCTACTTCTGAAGCCAAAGCATACCATAAATCTATTGCTCCGTATCCCTACGCCGAGGGCATTTTGCATGTATGTAGACAGTTTTTCAAGGAATAATGGCCCTTCTATATCTGGATTGGATATCTATCTTGCTCGCAAACGAACCCTATTAAAAAACCGCCGTCTCCCCTTAAGGGAAAACGGCGGTTTTAATGCTTACCTTGAACGTAATACGTAATACTTACCCAGAAACGTTATGGCTCAATTCCCCATACGAGGCTGCCATCTTGATAGAGCGTGACTTTATCCCAGTCTTGATAAGATGTCTTGGTTGAATCAAAGGAATAGTCATCACTCTCGTCAAAGTTAGACCAGTCTGTTTTGTACATCCGAAGTTGAATATCGCCGGACTGTCCACCAGCAGCTATACTTCCTGCGCCGGATTTAAAGCTCAGCTCAACATATCCATCTCCGAAGGTACGCTCGATGTTGGCAGCGCCAACGACAGCCCAGTCAATTGCGGAATCCATTGCTGCTGTACCCTCTTTGGTGAAATAATACCGGAGTTTCAAGTCGCTCAAATCAACAGCGGCGCTGCCCAGATTTTTGATATTAAACAACGGTCTGATCTGGTTATCTGTGGCATTGGTATCTCCTGCACGATATTGCACCACCAGATCACTTGTCGGCGCTACGACTCCCGCCGGAGTGGCAGAAGCGACAGCAGAATTCGCACTTTGTCCTGCTGCATTCACTGCACTCACTACATAATAATATGTGGTGCCATTCGTCAGTGATGTGTTCGTGTACGACGTTGCCGTTACGTTGGATGCAATCGTTGTGAATGGACCTGCAGCAGTCGCTGCACGTTTCACATTATAGCTGGTCGCACCTGCGGAGGCTGTCCAGGACAGGCTCACCTGTGCGTTGCCAGGAGTTGCAGTCAAAGCCGTCGGAGCCGCCGGAGCTGTAGCTGCAGCTATTGGTGTTGCCATCGCAGCTGCCGAGTTCACACTCTCGCCTGCTGCATTACTTGCTGTCACAACATAATAGTATGTTGTACCATTGGTTAATCCCGTGTTCGTGTATGTGGTTCCGCTGACATTCGCGGCAACCGTTACAAATGGTCCAGATGCTGTCAAAGCACGTTTCACCGTATACTTGGTGGCACCTGTCGAAGCCGCCCAGGTCAAGGTCACTTGAGCATTACCTGCCGTGGCTGTTACAGAAGCAGGAGCTGCTGGTGCTGTGTTCCCACCTGGAGGGTTGCTTCCTCCGTTCTCAGAAAGTACTGGGAACGAGTTCTTAACCAGTTGTACAAACTGATCATGGAACCAGTGGCCTGATACCGGTGCGTTAGGCAATGCACCTGTCAGCACACCGTCCTTCGTTGTATATGTCGGATCACACATCCGGTCAAAGCCTTTACCTTCATTGTTTGGAATCTCAGAACTGGAGCCATCCGATTCACCAGGAGGTTTTACCCATACATAAGCGTCCAGATGTGCAGGTCCTGGAGCCGCCTTAGGCACTTCACCGATTCCTGCTCCGCTTGCATTACACCAGTTGCCCCGGTGCTCCCGGCGATCCACACGACCGGAATTCACATAATCATTGATATTGTTGCCTATGGCTGTGGCCGGACGATTCTCCCCGCCCCATCCGTTACGGCTGGTATCAATCAGGAAACCGGTGCTCGCTGGCCATCCTGCTTGTACGAAATCTGCATACAACTTCGCTGTGAAATCCGTTTCGTCAAAATATGGATTCCATTCATAAAATTTGGCTGAGCGGATCGGTTGCCCACCGACGTTCAGATCCGGATTGGACAGGTTCGGTTCAGCAAGTGGTGTCGTATTGGCGGTATTTGTGATAAATCCATCTGCACTGCGAAGTCCACCCAATGTTCCGCCGACCACATCTGTATAAAGAGCTACTGCTCCTGAACGGTTATTGTCCCAGCCAAGCCAGCCTGAGTGGCCGATATCCAGATAGTTGTATACGTTTGGAATTGCATGTAGCTTGTCCAAAGCATATTGGACCCCAGCTTCGTAGATCCCCGTGGCCGCAGCCTGACCACAAGCTGGCGTGCTAAGATTAGTCACCAGGTTAGGAAGACTGTCCGGCTCGATAATGGTGACAATGCGAATGTCCTGATATTTGGGATCAGCAAAAATATCCGCGATGACATCAATATAATCTGTTTTATAGGTCTGCAAAGCGGCCTGGGTTAAAGGGAGCTCCCCGTTCGACGCAAGGGCATGGCAATCCCGGCCTGGCAAGTTATAGATAACAAATGATGCCGTTATAGGTACGCCAGGTTTCTTCTGGGCAAGCACCGCATCCAGATGCTCCTCCACACTCTTACGGCCGGCATTATCTGCACCACCGTAGATTGCTGCAATCCGGTCAATCCATACCGCTGTTGGATAGGATTTCACCGTCTCCATCTTGGCCTTCAACGAGGCATCATTGGTAATTGCAATCGAGGTATCTACAAGTGCAGCGTAGTCCTGGTTGATATATGCCGTAGCACCCACAAACGGATTGTCAACATGCGCCTCCGCTGCCTGTGTCACGCCTGGAGACATTCCCGGGAAAACGCCTGCCGCAAGCAGCGCAGCTGCCAGCACTTGTTTTACACCTTTACGCAGCGTCTGCTTACCTCTTGATTTAGTTTTCAATGTTTTCTTCATAGTTCCACCTTTCCCTTATTTAAGATTGGATTGAACTCATGTCAGCTGTTTCTCCTGTGTAGAAGCAGGATGCATGGCACAATATGCATGATCGAACGAGTGTGTTTCAATCACCTCCATTAATTCAAAGGGCTAGATTAAATACAAAATAAACGTCGGGTGTGTTCGGTAGAATTGCAATGTGAGTGTGTGTGGGGGTGAAATCAAGAGAGTATACTGTGGTGGTGTAGTTGCTCCATGTGATTGGGCTTGAAGAGTGAAGAAAAATGTTGAATCCAAAATCACCTTAACCGTAAGCGCTTACTTCTTTGTCTTTTAAAAAACTGGATTGTCTGACTATGGGTTGAGGTTACTACCTGTTCACCTCCTTATAGTGTGATTATACGACATGTAAATATTACTGTAAATTGAATTATATAAAATTTATTATATTTTTTTCCACCGAAAAAAGAAGGATTCTGTCCCTCTTCGTCATAACCGAGATCGCTTTCGATATAAACGATTCAAAATACCTATCCGCATGCCATAATACCTAATTTTACAAATATCGATCTAATTTTTACATTTTGTTATGACAAAGTGAGATTTTCATGTGGTAGAATATGGACGAACTTATGAATCAACTATTTTTTGGGAGGGATTTGGTTGGGTAAATTGACACGCTTGCGGGGAGTCTGGTTAAAATCACTCCTGGCATTATCTATGGCTTTGCCACTTCAAGTGGGATTATGGAACGGAGATGCTTCGGTTCATGCAGAAGGACCAACAGATCCAGCTCCATTCATTCAAGCCAAAGTAGTTAACGAAAATGCCGGCAAAAAGGTACTATTCGACAATTCGCATGGTCAGACGGCTGGAGCAGCAGACTGGGTCATTGATGGCGGCTTCTCCGACTTCGCGAACGCTCTCGCCAGTGACGGTTATGATGTGAAAGAACTGCGCAAAACCACTCCTTTTACCTATGACGACCTGAAAGAGTACAACGTATTCGTTATAGCAGAACCACAAATCCCATTTAAAACGTCTGAACAGGCAGCATTGAAACAATATGTAGAATCCGGTGGAAGTATCTTCTTCGTGGGAGATCACTATAATGCCGACCGTAACAAAAATCGCTGGGACGGCTCCGAGGTTATCAATGGATACCGCCGCGGCGCATATGAAGACCCCGCCAAAGGGATGAGCACAGACGAACGTAACTCTGAAGCGATGCAGAACATTACCAGCTCAGACTGGTTGTCGGACAACTTCGGTGTACGCTTCCGTTATAATGCACTCGGCGACATTAATGCTAATATCATCGTGCCGGCTGATCAGGCATTCGGCATTACGGAAGGTGTATCTGCTGTAGCGATGCACGCTGGCTCTACCCTTGCAATCACGGACCCCGAAAAAGCCAAAGGGATCGTATACTTGCCAAAAACGAACGCCAAATGGAATAATGCCGTAGATCAGGGCGTATACAATGGCGGCGGTATTGAAGAAGGCCCATATGTGGCTGTATCCAAACTTGGTGCAGGTAAAGCGGCCTTTATCGGTGATTCCTCCCCTGTGGAAGATGCATCACCAAAGTACTTGCGCGAAGAGACAGGCACACGCAAAACGACATACGACGGTTTCAAAGAAGCCGATGATGCTGTATTACTCGTCAATACCGTAAACTGGCTGGCGACACAAGAAAACTACACTAAATTGTCCGAAGTAGCCGGCCTTAAACTGGATACGGCTACAGCTCTGCTGCCTTTCGAGGAGCCTGCAGCATCTACAGAGCCGCAAGCTGAACCTTGGTCTGCACCAGCTGCTGGATACAAGTGGTATGATCGTTCTACGTTCAAACCAGGCTCTTATGGTGGTCCAGCATCTAGCGCCAACGCAGCTTATAGCTTCGTGAAGCAAGATACGCTGCCTAATGCAGAAGACTTCCAGATTCGTGTAGTGGTTGAGAATATGCCGCCGAACACGACGGTCTCCGGTTATAGTGCTGGTATCTATCTGGCAGGCGGAACCCAGGTAGCTATGGTTCAGAATGATAACGGAACATGGCCAACTTCTTACGGATACAGCGCTGCGTTCAGTGTAACATCAGATAGCAAAGGCCGCGCAATTAAGGATCTGAATGTACGCATCAAGCCGGGCACGAATGGGAATGCCAGCTTGCGTCTGCGTCTCAATGGTAGCAACCTGATCACGAATGCGGTAAGCATCGCGAATGTGCCTGCACAACCACTGCCGGAAGAAGAAGGCCCGATCCCAGCAGCGATTACTGTTGCTGAAGCACGTACCAAATCCATCGGCACAACTGTAACCGTTGAAGGTGTAGTAACAACGAAACCGGGTTCTTTTGGCGGACAAGCCTTCTATCTTCAGGATGATACAGCGGGAATCTACGTATTTCAGCACACCAGTGGGTTCGATGTAGGGGACAAAGTAAAGGTGACTGCACCAACAACAATTTATAATAGTGAGTTTGAGTTAACTGATGTGGTTGCGATTGAGAAAACGGGAACTGCTGCTGTTCCTGCTCCAACTCTCGTTACAGCAATCAATGACACCAATCAAGGTCAACTCGTTCAATTGAAAGATGTGACCATCCAGAACATCATCAGCGCTACACCTGCCGGTTCCTTTGAATTCGATGCGGTAGCTACTGATGGTACAAGTACTCATGTACGTGTGGATACACGTACTGGTTTGAACGAAACATCCTTCCCTTATGTGGCTGGGGACAAACTGGATATCACAGGCATTTCGGCTATTTTCAAAGATGTATATCAATTAAAGCCTAGAAGCTTGAACGATATTGTGGCTGCTGAAGAACAAGGTGGAGGCGAGGAGCCTTCTACTCCAGCTGAAGGAGCGCCGGGCAAACCGTATCTTTCTTCTGATAGTGGATATTCGACAGGATTGTCGGATGGTTCATTCAACGTTAGCATGAATCTGTGGTGGGGCGAGAACGCAACCGAGTACAAGCTGTACGAGAACGGTGTTCTTGTAGATACGCAGACGTTAACGGCAGCTTCACCTTCTTCCCAATTTGCTAAAACGGAAATTAAAGGCAAAGCGAATGGAACATATACGTATGTTGCCGAGTTGATCAATGACAAAGGCACTACTCACAGTGACGAGTTGACCGTTCAAATTGCCAATGCTGCGCCAGGTTCAGCTGTATTGTCTCAAAACAACTGGGATGGCGATGGCAACTTCACCGTAACGATGAACCTCTGGTGGGGCACCAACGCAACCGAGTATCGTCTGTATGAAAATGATGTACTGATCGATACCCAAGTCTTAAACGCTGCAACTCCTTCTGCTCAAACGGCGAAGACCGATCTGAGTGACCGTACGAACGGAACGTACACGTACCGTGCCGAGCTTGTGAACGCTGCTGGCGTGACGAGTACAGAAACGATTACGGTGCAGGTAAGTAAAGCAACCTTGCCTTTAGCAAGCTAGTTTTGCTGTAAGTTTAGGCAATGATAACCGAAACCACTCCGCCCCGGGGAACAGGCGGTGTTGGTTTCGGTTTTTTTTGTTCTATGAACAAAGAAATCAGGATATGGAGATCAGGCCCATAACCCCTCTACGTGTGTGAAAATAAAATCATCAAAGAAGCAGCTCCATGCGAATGCACGAGGCTGCTTCTCATCGTTGATTATGGATCGAGACGGTTAACGTATTCCTCCCCTCTACACCAGCTTCTTCCGGATATACCCGGAGATCAGGTCAATAATCGTGATCATCACGATTATGCCGAGCAGGATAATACCTACACGTGGCCAGTTTCGGGTGCTGAGTGCAAAGATCAGCGGCGTTCCGATCCCACCTGCTCCGATGACGCCGAGGATCGTGGCAGAACGCACATTGATCTCAAACCGATACAACGTATAGTTCAGGAAGCCCGGGATAACCTGCGGCAGAATGGCAAACCATAACTGCTGCATTCGGGTCGCTCCGGAAGCGAGTAACGCCTCGGACGGGCCATAATCGATATTTTCAACCTCATCCGCGTACAGTTTACCAAGCATACCGATGGAGTGAAGTCCAAGGGCGAGCACCCCTGCGAATGATCCGGGGCCTACCGCTTTGATGAACAATAGGGCCATAATGATCTCGGGAAACGTACGGATGAAACTAAGCATCATTTTGCCCGCACCCGAGATCGCCCGATGTCCACTCATATTGCGTGCAGACCAGAAGGCAAATGGAATACAGAGTACGGCAGAAATCACGGTACCAAGCACAGAGATCGCTAGCGTATCCAGCAACCCGCGCAGCAAATCCTCACCTTCAGGTAAATAAACAAAATCCCAGTCAGGCGAGAATATGCCCGCGATGATCGCTTTCATAATCTGTCCGGCGGTTTCCTTGAATCCGGTAAAAGGCACCCCCGCTAGAGCCCACGCATAGACCAAAATTAACAACAGAATAATGATCCAGCGCATCGGATTTTTACGTGGTTTGGGTCTTGGCCGTATACGGCTTGCTTCATTTTTCATCATAACAATTTCTCCCGCAGCTTATTGCTCACATAGTCGATAATCAGAACGATGGCTAGTGTGAAAATAATGATCGTATTCGTCTTGTCATACTCCAGGAATCCGAGTGTCGCTTCGTAATAGAGCCCGATCCCTCCCGCACCGACTAATCCAAGAATGGCGGCAGCGCGAACGTTTATCTCGAATGCATACAACACATACGATGTGAACTGGGCAGCCAGCTGCGGTACGACACCATAAACAATAAGCTGGATTCGGTTCATGCCTACCGCGGTCATGGCTTCAAGCGGTCCTTTGTCAATCGTCTCCAGTGACTCATACGTGAGCTTGGCGATCAGTCCTACCGAGAATACAGCCAAAGCGAGAATCCCCGGAATCGGCCCCAGACCAAACACAGCAACAAACAAAGCTGCCAAAAGCAAGTCAGGGATCGTACGAATCAGGTTCAATAGAAAACGTGCCGGATAATAGATCCAGCGGCTCGGCATGAGATTGCCTGCACAGATGATGGAGATCGGAATGGCAAGAATGGCACCAATCGTTGTTCCGATCAAAGCCATACGGATGGTCTCCAACATGCCCTGCACGATATTGTCAAAATAACTCCAGCGAGGTGGAAACATCTCCTTCAACAGCTTCCACATCTCCGGTCCACCTGTAAATAGTTCTGTAAAGCTGGCATCCGTTTGCTTGGCACTTGCCCACAAGAGCAACACGATGATGACTAGCGTTAGCAAATGTTTCGTCTTCCCCGGTGGTTTGGGACGATTCACGATTTGTCTCGGGTTGGAACCAGGTTCCTTGCCCGCACCCGTACGTCCTTCATGTTCAAGTGAAATATTGGTTTGTCCTTTCATACCAGCACTTCTTCCTGCTCATGCACAGCCTGCTTGTCCAGCAATTCATCCGCCAGAATCGGTCTGCCATAGATCTCAGCAAAACGCTCATCCGTCGCCTCTTCCACCGGACCATCAAATACCACTTCGCCTCCCCGCAAACCAACAATCCGTGTTGCATACTCTCTCGCAAGGTCAATAAAGTGCAAGTTAACAATCGTTGTAATCCCAAGCTCCTGATTAATCCGTTTTAGGTCATCCATAACCTGTTTCGTCGTCAGTGGGTCAAGGGAAGCGACCGGCTCATCCGCGAGAATAATTTTGGCTTCCTGAGCGAGTACACGGGCAATCGCCACACGCTGCTGCTGTCCACCAGACAACTGATCTGCACGAGAATAGGCTTTCTCCGAAATATTCACCCGATCCAGTGCGTCAAAGGCGAGCTCGACATCCTCTTTCGGAAAACGACCCAGAATGGTACGAAGTGTAGAATGATATCCCACCCGGCCCGCCAATACATTACGCAATACACTGGAGCGTTTCACCAGATTGAAGCTCTGAAAAATCATGCCGATATCGCGCCGAATCATGCGCAGGCGTTTGCCTTGCGCTCTCGTGATGGAGCTTCCATTGATCAGTATCTCTCCCTCACTAATATCATGCAGCCGGTTGATGGAACGCAGCAGTGTAGACTTGCCTGCACCAGACAAACCAACCACTGCAATAAATTCACCCTGCTTGAATTTTAAATTGATGTTATCGAGGCCTTTCGTGCCGTTCGCATACGTTTTGGTCACGTTGTGAAGCTCAATCATCGCGTTAATCCTTCTTTCATCCATAGAATTTATCTATATAAGTTGAACTAAAGATGATTTAAACGGGCACTTCGATGACAGAATAACCTTACAATCGCTGTTATCCCCAGATTTTTTTGATTCCCAATTCAAGGGTAAAATCCGGTGATAAAGGCGAACGCTCCGCTTTTCCAGGTTTTTTCTGCCCTCTCCGTTATGGTGTAAATCAATAGTTCAACTTATATAGTTTCCTGCGGCTTTCAGCAGGCACTTGTAATAACGGCACAAGCCAGTGCAGCGTCAATTACGCTGAACTGGCCTGTTTGCTGTACACAAGTCACGAATTGCTTCTGGATCGAAAAACTACTCGGTTTTCACTTTCTCGTTATACTGGCGAACGATGTCGAACTTGCTGTCATCGGACTCCACATAACCTTCGTGCGTGTAGATTTCTTTGATGATCTGGTGACCTTCAGTATCTTTACCGATATCGATGAAGGCTTGTTTGATCTTCGCAGTCCAATCTGCATTCATGTCAGTACGAACAGCAATCGTATCGTTAGGAATAGGCTCAGTGAATGCAAGTACGCGTGTGTCTTCAAAAATAGTTGGGTAGTCTTTGGAAACCGTGTTACGTGCATCTTGGAAAATAGCCGCTGCATCTACATCACCGTTCAGTACGGCGAGAACACCTTGGTCGTGACCCTTAACCGTTACTGGTTGTACATCTTTCAATGGGTCAACGCCGCGATCCAGCAACAAGGCTGCAGGCCATACATAACCAGCGGAAGATGTTACGTTCTGGTAAGCGATCTTTTTACCTTTCAGATCCTCAACCGATTGGATCGGAGAGTCTTTTTTTACAATAATCATAGACTTATAAGAGTCTGCCAGTTGCTCTGTCGGAGCGCCTGTCTCGTCATTCACACCATAACGTTGAGCTTGCAAAATCACCTGAGCAGCCTCTTTTTCTTTTGCAAGTACATAAGCCGTTGGAGGCAGGAAGCCTACATCTACTTTTTTGGAAGCCATTGCTTCAATAATGGTGTTGTAATCTGTTGAAACGCTCACTTTCACCGGAATACCCAGCTTGTCACCAAGCAATTTTTCCAGTGGTTTCGCCTTCGCTTCTAGGGTGTCTGCATTCTGGGAAGGAACGAATTGTACTGTCAGTTCTGTAGGTACATAACCTTCAGCGGTTTTGTCTTTCTCTGCTGAATCGGTCGATGTGCCCGGCGCACTGGAACCATTCTCAGCCCCGTTGGATGTGTTGCTTGTAGCATTAGACCCACATGCACTTAGGAACAGAACCAAAATCAATAATGGTAGAAAAAAAGCAGACTTCTTCAATCGAACACCCTCCAAAAGTTTTTCTAATTTTCAATACTTGTCTACTATAATTGGCAAATATTTGCGTGATGTGAAACGAAATTTGGAGTTTTGTAAAGTTTCCTGGCAGGCTGTCAGCGTGACATTCTTCTGTTAAAATAGGCTCATTGAGTATGCCAGATATATCTAAACTTATATATTAGAGGAGATTGTAAAATGACGCGCACTCTGCCTACGACAAACTTCGATATCCTATTCACTAGTGACCTTCACGGGGCGATTCGCCCGATTCATTACAACACCAATGCTTATCGTCATGCCGGTCTTGCCCTGCTGGCTTCTCTGATTCAGCAAGAACGTGAGCGCTCACCTGAATTGCTGCTAGTCGATAACGGAGACTTGTTGCAAGGCTCCCCTCTAGCTTCTTATGCCGCTTCTCATGGTTCCAAAGATGGTATTCATCCTTTCATAAACGTGTTAAACGAGCTCGGATACGATGCAGCTGTGATGGGCAATCACGAGTTCAACTATGGCCAGGATCTGCTGCATGATGCGGTGAGAAGCTCCTCCTTTCCGTGGCTGTCTGCGAATATTGTTAAACAGGAAGAGCATCCCATTGCTCCGGGTGGAACAGGTACTCCTGCTTTTGGACCTCCATATCTGATTAAAAAGCTCTCTTCCGGTGTGAAAATCGCTTTGCTCGGAGCCACGACACATTACATCCCTAACTGGGAGCACCCGAAAAATATCGAAGGCCTGCACTTCCTGGATGCACTGGAAACCATTCGTACGTGGGTCCATTACATTCGTCAAAACGAGCAGCCTGATGTGCTGGTAGTCAGTTATCATGGGGGATTTGAGTGTGATTTGACAACGGGAGAACCTGCCGAGCGCTTAACCGGGGAAAATCAAGCCTATGCCATATGCCGGGAAATCGATGGCATTGACGTATTACTGACAGGTCATCAGCACCGCCAGTTAACAGCAGAAATCCATGGGGTAACTGTCATTCAACCTGGATTCAATGGTAGTGGATTAGGTCATGTGTCTGTACAGTTGGAGCAATCTCCAAGCGGGGAGTGGAGCATCAAGGACAAGAAAGCGCAGTTGCTAATGCTGGATGAATACCCTGATCTTAAGCCTAACCCAGTGGTCATAAAGGTAACGGAAGAGTTGGAAGCTTCGGCGCAGCAATGGTTGGATCAGCCAATCGGAGAAGTAGCCGGAGATGGGGATCTATCCATATCCAGTGCCACACAGTTGCGGCTTCAGGCACATCCCTTTATTGATTTTGTACATGAGGTGCAGTTGGAAGCAACGGGAGCTCAGATATCCAATACTGCTATGCTAAGTGAAGAGGCTCGTGGATTCGGCAGCCAAATTACGGTTCGGGATGTGTTATCCAACTTCATCTATCCTAACACCTTAACTGTGCTAGAACTGAGCGGAGAGGATATTCGGGAGGCTTTGGAGCAGACTGCACGCTATTTTGAGTTGGAACCTTCCGGGAAAGTCATCGTTAATCCAGCTTACATACAGCCCAAACCTCAACATTATAATTACGACATGTGGGCCGGCATTGAATACGAACTGGACATCTCCCAGCCTGTGGGCAGGCGAGTAGTGAAGCTCGAATGTGAGGGTAAACCGCTGGAGATGGATGGAACGTACGCTGTGGTAATGAACAGTTACCGCGCGGCAGGCGGTGGAGATTATGCGATGTATCCGGGCAAAAAAGTGCTGCACGAAGGCGCTACAGACATGGCTGCACTGGTGGAAGATTATATTCGACGACATCAGCCGTTACAAGTGAGAGAAGTGCATAACTGGAAAGTGACCAGCTGAAACTGATGTGTGTGAAGCTGGGGGATGTCATGGGGATATTATGGGATATGATAAAAGGATATGAGAGATTAACGAATATATAGTAAAAGGACGGGCTGGGTTGATCCAGCTCCGTCCTTTATTTATTTCTTACGAATCTGCTTCTTATCGGAACTCGTGACTTGTGACTCGGAACTTTGGCTTCACTGATACAAGTATCATGTACTTCTCTATTGAGACATCGAATCTACTTGATTCTGTCCTGATTAGCTGCCTTACTGGGCTTTTTTGCGCAACTGGCTGTTGTACAGATCACGATAAAATCCGCCTTGTTTCAGCAGTTCCTCATGTGAACCTTGCTCCAGTAATTGTCCGTCCTTTAACACCAAAATGCGGTCGGCTTGACGGATGGTGTTCAGCCTGTGTGCGATCACAAAGCTGGTACGGCCTTGCATCAGACGCTCCAGCCCTTCCTGAATCTTGATCTCAGTCACCGTATCAATGCTGCTGGTCGCCTCGTCCAGCACCAGAATAGACGGGTCCGCGAGGATTGCCCGGGCAATGGCAAGCAACTGCTTCTGCCCCTGGCTAATCCCACTTCCATCTGCCTGGAGCACCCGGTCATACCCATTCTTCATTCGCATTATAAAGGAATGCGCATTCGCCAGCTTGGAGGCCGCCTCTACCTCTTCATCCGTTGCATCCAAACGTCCAAATCGGATGTTTTCCCGAATGGTTCCCTGGAACAAAAATGAATCTTGCAACACAAAGGCCATGTGTGAGCGAAGACTTTCTCGCCTTATGGTGGTCATTGGATGCCCGTCTACGGTAATCGTTCCATTGGTCGGATCGTAAAAGCGGGATAAGAGCTGAATCAGGGTAGTTTTGCCTGCCCCCGTCGGGCCGACCAACGCAATCATCTCACCCGGCTTAGCCTCAAAGCTGATACCGCGTAGAATCTCTCGCCCTTCATCATATCCAAACGATACCTTATCGAACCGAACGTTGCCCTGTATGTTATCCAGAGCTATCGCAGCCACTTCATCCTTCGTCTCTTCATCCTCGTCTAACACTTCGAATACCCGCTCAGCCCCGGCGATGGCAGACAACAGTGTATTCCACTGATTCGCCAGATCGTTCAATGGACGAGTGAATTGACGCGCATATTCCACAAAAATAATGATAACCCCTACCGTAACCGAGCCTTGAATGGCCAAAATACCACCAATCCCCGCTACGATTGCAAAGCTCAGGTTGTTCAGTCCGTTCATGAGTTTCGGAATAAAACCCGAAATGGTCTGTGCCCAGAATGCAGAAATCCGGATGCGCATATTCCGCTCCTCAAAGCCGCGAATGACGCGTTCTTCCTGTGAAAATGCCTTGATAATCCGCTGCCCGGATAACGTCTCTTCAATATAACCGTTCAGTTCACCCAGATTGCGCTGCCGCTCTTTGAAAAGCGGACCCGTTCTGCGCGTAATCCAGCGCATCCCTAGAGCCATCAGAGGTACCACGATAAATGTAAGTAACGTCAGCAGTGGACTAAGCCACAGCATCACACCTAATGTACCAATCAAGGTTAACACACTCGAAAAAATCTGAATTGCCGAGCTATTTAGTGTGCTACTGACATTCTCGATATCGTTGGTGACTCGGCTCATAATCTCTCCCTGCTGACGTTTGCCAAAGTACGGAATCGGCAGCTTATGCAGATGAGCGAACAGATCGTAACGCATACGGAAGACTGTCTCCTGAGCAATCTCAATCATCCATATATTTTGCAACCAGGATGTGAGGGAAAAAAATACGTACACCGCTGTCAGTCCAAGCAGGAACCAGGTCCAGCTTGAACTTGTCGCCTCTCCAGCGATAAATTGATCAACTGCTACGCCCACCATGTAAGGCCCAAGCAGGGCCAGAGCGGAGCTGGCAAAGACCATGAGCAGTACAAGCGAGAGCTTGAGCTTGCGCCGAGAGAGATAGGCCCAGATCCGTCCAAGTGTCCCTGACCAGTTTTTGGCTCTCGCCTTCGGCTTGCGCTGACCTCCTGAACGAAGAGATTCGGAATCCAGTGAAGGGCGCGGCTGGCGGAAAGGCTCAATGATAGCTTTGAACATACTGTGCACCCTCCCCATATTGTGATTCATGAATTCGGCGGTATAATTCCGACGACTCCATCAAGTCCTCGTGTTTTCCCTGACCGATCAGCCGTCCATCATCCAGGAGCAGAATCAGATCGGCCGAAGTAGTCGAACTGATCTTCTGCGTAATAATAAACGTTGTACATGAAAGCTCCTCGAGTGCATCCAGTAGCTTGCTTTCAGTAGCTACATCCAGCGCACTTGTGCTATCATCCAGAATCAAGATACTTGGGCGACGAACTAATGCTCTCGCAATGGAGAGACGCTGCTTCTGACCACCCGAAAGATTGACACCTCTCTGTCCCAGTTGCGTATCGTACCCCTTCGGCAATTGTTCAATGGTCTCATGAATCTGAGCCCGCTTCGCAGCTTCCACAATCTCATCCATTGTGGCGTCTTCTCGTCCCCAGGCTATATTCTCTCGCACAGAACCAGTAAACAGCACGACTTCCTGAGGAACATAACCAATGGCTCTGCGAAGGGTAGGCAGATCCAGCTCGGACGCATCCACAGCATCAATGCGTACCTCACCTTGTTCTTCCGTATACAGGCGCGGGATCAGCTGCACCAGTGAGGATTTCCCTGATCCGGTTGCCCCCATGATGGCAATTCGCTCGCCTGCTTTTGCCGAAAAGGAGATATCCTCCAGTACTTTGATCTCACTGTTGGGATAACTGAAACCTACCTGACGGAATTCTACCGCACCTTGTATGTTACGAGTTATAGCATCCGCATCCGTATGCGCTGTCCAACTCTCCTGCTCGGCCATTCCAGTCTTTCCATGCTGTGTGGTCTGTTCTCTCTGTCCGGTACGTTCTGTCTCCGATGTATCCTCCGTTTCGAACACTTCATTCAGACGCTGTGCTGAAGCGCTCGCCCGTGAAAAGGTAACCAAGATCCAAGAGAGTGCCGACATCGCTCCGATCGTGCGCAGCAAATAGTTAATCACAGCGACAACTTCTCCAACTGTTGCTGAACCTGACACGATATCCTTCCGTCCAAACCAAAGCACGGTAATAATGCAGCCGTTCATCATAAGCAGCATGAATGGCATCGTTGTCTCCGTCAGACGCAGCGCGGAGATGGTGCCTTTCATCAGCTTGCCGCTAAAAGTGGCAAAGCGTTCAATCTCGTGGCCCATCCGCACAAAAACACGGATCAGCCGGATGCCTGTCAGATTCTCCTGGATGACACCGTTCACGGCATCCAGTCTGCGCTGCACATTGCGGAACAGCAGCGCTGCCTTTTTGATCATCCAAACGACAACGATAAGCAGGATTGGCACCATAACAACGAGCAGCAATCCCAGTCTCGGACTCACCACCACCGCCATGATCATACTGCCGATCACCACGAGCGGAACACGGGTCATGAATCGAAGACTCATAAAGATGGTATCCTGCACTTGCGTCACATCCCCGGTTAACCGAGTGATGAGCGATGAGGTTGCAAAGCGATTGAATACCGCATAGGAAAACGTTTGCATCTTGTCATACAGCTTCTCTCTCAGATCGTATCCAAACCCAAGACTCGCATGGGAAGCAAAAAAGGAACTTGCAATCCCGGCGGCAAACGCTATGACTGCACTACCGACGAGTACACCGCCCCACATCCAAACGACGGCCAGGTCTCCTTGCTGGATACCGTTATCAATGATTTTGGAGATCAGATAAGGCTGAGCCAGCTCCACCGTTAATTCAATCAGCATCATAACTAACGCTGCAATGGCGGCGACCCGGTACTTCTTCAAGTGAACAAACAGCTTGAGCATTCCCATTCCTCCGGCCCGGAGCACGTTTCTGGCAACCTTGCATGAGGCTAAACCGTTAGCTCCGTTATTCTCTTACTTCAACACTATGTAAAATTTCACGTAACCAATACGACTATTATATCGCATTTTCCAGCTGCACATCGCTACGTTCTTCCATTCTTAGTATTACCCCCAAATTTTAACCTGCAATCGACTGCCCCAGAACATGCTGATTTAGCCAAAATAAAATACCCAAGGCAGCGTTGCTCGTTGCCTGGGCATCTTCTTACAACTGGTTTAATGCGTTGGATACATATTCTCGGCGCTCTTTCACATACCTGCGAATCAGCTCCGGTTCATCTAGAAACACGTTCATAGACCACTTTTTAAAAGGGTCTTTCTCCACATCTTCCCGTATCTCATCGTGCAATTGGTACACCAGTGGCATGACTCTCTTCTCCGTAAATGCGTTCTCCAGGTGTTGTTGCATTAATTTCTTGTATCGTTCACGAAATACACGGAATGCGAGCAGACGGCCCGTTAGTTTGTTATACCCTTGGATGCGAACCAGATTCGGATTCACCTTTGCACCGTAACAGTTTCTCCCCCAAGTTCCTTCGTAGTCCCAGGGTAGTATGCCGTATTTTCGACTTCTCGCTTTTTCATACCAGGTATAGTTCTGATGAAATCCGTCGTAGTTGCCTGTCAGCACAGCACCGCTTAACCACCGCAAATAGTTAGTAATGTCTACTCTCGATTGTAAAAAATGAAATAAATCCATGCGGGACTTGGCATTCAATTGTTGAATGAACTGACCTAGTCTTTTTCGATCGCCTGCATCTCCCCGGATAAGACTATATCCAGACAATACATTGGTCCTTGCATCGGTTGACCCGGATGATACAGCAAAATTGGCGTGATCATTAACAGCATAGAAAATGCTTCGGACAGGCATTTTTCTCTGGCGAAAAAAAGAAGATTTCACCCCTTGGATTCGTACATACACTCCTGCAAGCTGATCATTGAGATACAGCACACAGTGGCGCGTAGAAGGCGCAGGAACACCAATGGATTCGAAAAATCGAAACGAAAGTGCATTCCTTAATTGAGATGGATCGTCGTATTCTGCATTAAAGTGGAACGTACGGCTGGAGGTGCGAACCTCGAATGATTTTTTGGCATAAGCACGCGTATGTCCTCCCCGGTACCGAATTCGAATGGGAAGTTGCTTGCCGTCCATCCGCATCGTGCCGTTCGAAAACACCTCTGACCATATGTTCGAAGTTAAGCGCTGGTATTCATTCGCAGACACTTGGATGTGGTAGACAGGTAGAGTCATTTCCATCCGCCTTTCAGTCACCTGTGAGTTTAGCCCGTAGACTGTTACACCATCGTATGCAAAAGCACAGTAGATCGTAAGGGCATATACACAGCCCATTTATGGAACCATACGCAAATTCATTATGTAAACTTGCTGAAAAAACATATCACTAATCTATAAATTACTATTTTTCTCATAGATTACTGCCAATTTACTAGATAAATAGTTGTCTGCTGGTCCCACTTCATCGTAGGACACATATGATTAAACTACAGACAGACTCCAATGGCGAATGGAAGGGATTTAAGTCACAGCCGTCAATGGCCTATCTGAACTTATACCGGGAAGGGGCAACAAACCATGTCTATGAATGGTCAAGGATTGAGAAGTTTGATTGGAAGAGACATCAAGGTTAATCGTGGCGGGCCTGATGCAATACAAGGCACGTTGATGGATGTTCGTTGGGATTATATGGCGATGGGTTGCAAGGAAGGTATTGTGTATGTGAACGAATCCCATGTCAAGAGCATTACGGACACAGGTCGTTCTGGCGGTGTCAGAGGAGCGGTCGGGAATCCAATTCCGTCGAACACCTTCCTCGGTGTTATGCAGGCACTTCGCTTCCGTCATGTTCAGATTAACCGTGGAGGCCCTGAAAAAGTAGCAGGCGTTCTGGCAGAGGCTAACCAAAGTCAATTGATACTGACATTGAAAAACCAGGAGATCATTCGTATTCCGTTGCAGCATGTTAAGTCTGTCTCGATTGTTCGTGGAAGCAACAATAATAACAATAACAGCAACAGCAATAACAACAGTAACAATAACAATACAAGCCAGGGAAATAGAACACAAAACAACCAATCCGGTGGCAATCGTTCGCAAGGGAATCGCAATGTAGCGAATCAGTCACAGGGCAATCAATCCCAAGGCAACAAATCTCAAGGCAATAAGTCTCAAGGAAACAAAGCACAAGGCAATAAATCTAACGGGAATCGCTGGTCCAACAACAAGTCCAGAGGGAACCAATCCCAAGCGAATCAATCTCGTGGGAACAAGTCTCAAGGGAACAAAGCTCAGGGGAATCAATCTCGTGGAAATAAGTCAGGTGGCAAACGGTAATTTGAGTCTTCTAAGTCTGCAAAGGAAATAAGATACTGCCAGTCTAAAGGGGGGAATTATCATGCTGATCTTTATTGCAATCATCTTGACAGGTGTGCCTTTGTATTGGATCGTTATCCCGGGAAGGCCTGCCCCGACCCATGAACATTTAATTCAGTCTTCACAAAGACTTCTCCCCCTGGGAGGTGAATCACAGTAAATGCCTGATTACCAGTTGTGGTTAACTCTCGGGATATTTATAGTTACTGTTATTTTCCTCATGTGGCGGCCTGGCGGATTAAACGAATCCATCCCCACTTCGGTTGGCGCACTGCTTCTTGTGATAACGGGTGTGAGTAGTTGGATGCATATCTTGAATATTTTTGAGATTGTTTCTGGCGCAGCGATCACGATTCTCTCTACCATTGTCATGTCCATTATTCTAGATAGCATCGGCTTTTTTCGCTGGATCGCTGTGAATATGATTGAGAAGGCACGAGGCTCCGGCTTGCGATTATTCTGGCTCGTTCTATTACTCTGTTTTCTCATGACCATCTTTTTCAACAACGATGGAAGCATTCTGATCACTACCCCAATTATCATTCGAATCTGTTCCATGTTACGTCTAAAAATCCATCAGCAGTTACCCTACCTCATATCCGGTGCACTCATTGCTACAGCCTCCAGTGCTCCTATCGGACTCAGTAATCTAGCTAATCTGATCGCGTTAAAGATGGTTGGATTGAACTTGAACACCTATACTCAGATGATGTTTGTACCCTCTATGCTCGGGATTATCGTCATGACTCTGCTGTTACTCTATTATTTTCGCAAGAGTATACCCAAAACTATTCATCATTTCCCCGTGTCTATGCAGAACTCATCTGGTTCAGGTTATCATCCGCTCCAGACAGCCGAATCCGATAATTCCAAAAACAAGGTAGACTGGTGGTTATTCCGTGTCTGTATCGGGATCGTCGTGTTCATTCGGGCAGGTTATTTCCTTGCAGAACAATTCGGCATTCATATGGAGATTGTGGCCATCACCGGAGTTGTTCTCATGCTCACTGTACGATGGTATCGTACACGATCTGGACTGAAAGATGTTGTTACACAGACGCCATGGCATATTCTTCTCTTTGCTTTCAGCATCTATATTATTGTGGACAGTCTTCACCGGGCCGGAATGACAACATGGATTACCGAAATCATCGGTCCGATTGCAGCAAGTGGAGACGCCACACTTATTGCTGTATCCGGGTTACTGCTTACTACACTGTCTAATTTGTTCAACAATCTGCCTTCGGTTATGATCGGAACATTTGCTGTTACTGACCTTCACTTGAGTGAAACCCAGGTGCATTTGGCATACCTCGCCAATATACTGGGCAGTGACATTGGTGCACTATTGACTCCTATAGGCACACTTGCCACTTTGATATGGATGTATATATTACGGACTCATCATATTCGAGTCTCTTGGAAACAGTATATGAAGGTAACCTTTATTGTGATACCTCTCAGTCTAATTGTTAGCCTCTTTTCCTTATATATTTGGGTCGCTATGCTGTTTTGATAGGGGGTAAAATACTGTGAAACCTGCAGCAACGTGGTTAGGTAAAAGCATCGAGTTCGAACTGTCGGGCTGTAAGATGCCTATTCAGGGGGAAGTCATTGATGCAGGTGAGGACATCATGGTGGTGTATGGGAATCAACGCTACATTTATGTGCCGCTTCATCATCTTCAAACGATGTGTTTTATGAATTCAGAGAAGAACTCCAATACCATAGATGTAACTGCCCCTGATCCTGAAATGGACCATAACGATATCTCTTACCGAAAAGTATTAATGAATGCTCGTGCAAAATTCAGCGAAATCTCCATTGGTGGACGAACCCTGCATGGTTATATTACTAGCATTATGAACGATTACTTTATCTTCTACTCGCCGATACATCAATCCGTATATGTTTCCATTCACCATCTGAAATATATCATCCCTTCTCCCTCCGAAAGTAGACCTTTTGCTATGGACCATCAACATTTCCCGATCCAGCCATCATCACTCTCACTCTCTCGCACTCTCGATCAACAATTACAGAAAATGGTAGGAGGGCTCGTAGTTTTGAACTTAAGTTACAAGCCTGAACAGACGGGATTGCTCAAAAGTATAAATGGCAAGTTACTGGAAGTAATCGATGCAGAAGGTTCCGCACGTATCATGCACACCAGTCATATTCAAACGCTTCATCTGCCTTAATCGTTAAAAGGAGAAGAACAACAAACAGGGATACTCCAGAGCATCGTACAATAGCTCGAAGTATCCCTGTTGCATGTAGTTTGTGCTGACCTCTGACCCTTGACTCTGGGTTCTGAAAACTTGGTAGCTCATTCATTCAGCCGATCGAATAGTTACTGTTTAACTGGTTCCTGACTACTTGATCCCTTTGGCCTTGGCCATATGCTCGGCCCGGACCTGATAATCTGTTGTATTCGCTGCATTCAGCATGTTCCAGATCATCTGTGTATCCTGCTCTTTATATAAGGTTTCGGGAAGTTCAGCCTCCAGCCGTTCTGTCTTGCGCTGGATGGTCTCCACCAATTCATGATCGTAGATAACCATCTCATCGGAATTGACATACCTTACGTCTGGATCCACACTGATCCGGCAGCGGTTGGTGAATGTCACCATGGAGACAAGCCGAACACGCTTGTAGTCTCCGAGATGTGCCTGAATCGCTTCAACACGAGCACGATGCTGCATGAGCGGATTATACATTTTGACCCGGCTACTGCTCACCGACCAATTCGCCTCCCGGCGGCCACCACGAATCTCTCCGGTGGTCAGGTTGCGGGTCTCGATGACAAAGATTGCTCGCGGACCAATCACCACATGATCAATCTGTGAATACCCCGAACGTGACTTCGGATTGGTAACCAGCAGATCGTTCAACACTTTATATTCGCTTGGCAACCCAAGAAGAAGCTCGGCAGTTGTTGGTTCTTGCGGGACGCTGATCCAATCGGAATCCGATTTTTTCTTCTTGCGCCGACTACGCGCCATGCGTGGAGGGATCGCTGTAGCTGTCGGCACAGCCGCAGCTGAAACAGAATCGGTAAGCGGGCTCACAAGCTCTGACTGAGTCTTGAACAGAGACAAGATTTTTTTGAACATGGGCAAGCTCCGTTCTATTTATATTGGTACAATCATTATGTAAACTTCTATAACTTATGTCGGATAAAGTCGAACAAAAATAAAGGGATATTCGATAAATTCAATGATTTGTTATAAGTACACGACATGATATACCCTAATCTGCGATTTCAGACACACCTTTGGCTCAACATAAAAAGAAAAAGACAGCATCCCCTTCCCCCAAGCCAAAGAGTCCACTGTCATTTTCTCATGTTCAACTTCAGGCCTGAAGATAGTAGGTGTACAGCACCTGTGTACCTTTCTCGTCCAAACCGTTCTTCGATATTTCCTGATAGAGGGATTCCGCCAGAGCCAGTCCCGGCGTTGTCATGCCCATCGCTTGAGCAGATTCAAGGGCAATGCCCATGTCTTTGATAAAATGTTTCACATAGAATCCCGGCTCATAGTCGCCTGCGATCATACGCGGTCCGAGGTTGCTGAGCGACCAGCTTCCGGCTGCGCCTGTTGCTATACTCTTCAGCACATTCTCCGCGTCCAGTCCCGACGTCTTGGCATAGGCGAGCGCTTCGCATACGCCAAGCATGCCAGAGGCGATGGCAATCTGGTTGCACATCTTGGTATGCTGCCCGGCGCCCGGCTTGCCTTGCAGCACAATGTTGGTGCCCATCAGCTCAAAGATCGGACGCACCGCTTCATAGGCGTCCTCGTTACCGCCCACCATAATGGACAGCTTGGCGTCCCGAGCGCCAATG
The DNA here is from genome assembly GCF_948329825.1 of Paenibacillus sp. JJ-100. GTDB lineage: Bacteria > Bacillota > Bacilli > Paenibacillales > Paenibacillaceae > Paenibacillus. Next base: position 17,065 of record NZ_CAOJCM010000004.1, on the reverse strand, counting down.
TCACCGCCGGATACAGGCGCGTCCAGTGCGTGCAGACCTTTGGCTTCGGCCGCCTCCGCAATGCGGGCTGCCAGCAGCGGGCTGGATGTGGTCATGTCAATCAGATATGAACCCGGCTTAGCATGAGCAACAAGCCCAGCTTCTCCGAGATAAATCTCCTCTACATCCTTGGGGTAACCTACCATGGTAATGATCACATCACATGCAGCAGCCAAGTCTGCCGGCGTTTCATGCCAGACAGCCCCTTCCTTCACGAGCGCTTCTGCCTTAGCGGCAGTGCGCGTGTATACATGAAGCGGATAACCTGCACGCTGAATGTGACCAGCCATGCTTTTCCCCATAACGCCTGTTCCAATAAAACCTACTGTAATCTCTTCAGGTGATTTTGTTGATATGGTCATTGTGTGTTCCTCCCTGTTTGTTCAGTGAAACCGTCGGAGCTCTCGATCTACTCGTCCTGAATACTCATCCTGCATAGCTTGATCTATACCTTATACAGTACATGTTATCGCTTTCTTTCTATTGCGTCCATCTCGGTCTGATATTTTGTTGAAACTCAGCATGAGGGATTTCAGTCGTTATATTTTCAACACAACATAGTGATCTTCATTCTAACCTCTCCTATGCCGGCTCATTTCCAAATCGTAGTCTTACGCGCAATCTTGTAGAATGAATCCTTGAAAAATCAGGCATGTTTTTGGAAAATATAGCTCATACTACCTTCAGGAAAATTTTGAAGGAGTGACAAGACAACATGAGTATAAAATGCATAGCTGCTATTGGAGCGATTCTGGCATGTACCTCGTTAGTTTGGGGATGCGGGACTAACAGCGGAAACGGCAACCATACGGCAATGGATCAGTCTCAGCAAACTGAACAGGCCCAGAGCTGGGGAGATCCCAAACGGTTAGAAGCTTCTCACCTTGAAGCTCTGGAACGGATGGAGAAAGATCACATTCATCGCATGGTCTCTCTAAGCGTCAACACCGATGGTGATCAAGTCATGACAACGCTGGAACGTTCAAGTCAAAAACTCGAAGAGATGAGACCGCTCGCCGAGATGCTTCAATATGAAGGCCAACCTGCCCTGCTGCAACGCATTCAAGAGATGTCCGGGGATATCGAAGGCTCCAAAAATGCAGTAGCCAAAATGAAGAACAGCACTCGGTCTGGAAAAATCAAAATTCAATCGTCGAAAACTGATGCCCTTCACCATATCAGCAGTTTTCGGGACTACCATGAGTATGTGCAAGGTCAGGTCAAGGTAATGAATAAATAACAACGGACCTTCAGCCTCGCAGATCTTAGCCATCCACATATAAATGAAAATAGTTAGATTCGGAGCTTCTTCTCACCCGATTCTAACTATTTTTTGTTGAGTCTATATCCAAAGGATCGTAGTCATAACTGTTAATTTGAGTGGATACGTTAAAGATAATAAAAATGTAGCCATCAATAATAAAGGAAATTAACAATAGACTGAGGAACGTCCCTTTATCAGTTTCATATTCCCCGTCACTCCACCCAAAGGGATGCCCAGATAAATATACAGAAGAACACGACAGGTGCAAGCGCTCCAGTAGCGATCCATATCCACAGCTTAGCTGGCCTGCCACTTTTCCATGATTCCTTGAGTCCATTCAAACGCTTATTGCGCCCGTTGGTAGCTTGTAGCTGACGAATCATTCGCTGCATAACTCGCTGCCGCCCTTCCCCTTGCGGTATGTCTACCAGTGCACGGTGCAATTCTTCGTATAGACGCGCCTCTTCCAGACTTGTCTCCGGATGCAATGTATTCATAGACATTCCTCCCTCTTCATTCCATCCGTTTACATAATAAGGATTGAAATCCATTTTATAATACCATAAATTGGAGTTATGCCACATTCATACTTTATCCTGCGACGTATGAGTAGATACCACCATTCATCAGCTAAATGGAGGACATAATGAAGAGCAAATCCATATCGGTAAAGAATAATTACACCAAACTATTCAGCGCTTTCTCCCTTACTTTCCTAGGAGACGGTTTGACTCTCGCTGCTGTCCCCTGGCTTGTCTCCACCTTAACGACAGATACGTTATATGCATCCATTACGATGACCGCTCTGCGATTGCCTTGGCTTATTTTCACCCTGCCGGTTGGTGTGCTGATCGACCGATATTCACGCAAACATATGCTGGTTGGAGCCACCTTTACCCGGATGATGTTTCTATTGATCCTGACGATATGTATCTGGGGAGGCTGGATCAGTATCCCATTGCTTGCCCTCTTTATGTTCGGAATCGGTCTGAGCCGCGTTGTCCTTGACAGCACCGTCCAGACGATTATTCCTCAGATCGTGGAGGAAAAGAATCTTGAAAAAGCCAACGGCCAATTCACGGCCGGGCAGCTGATCACCAGTGATATTCTGGGCGTAGCACTCGGCGGAGTTATTATTACGCTGCATATCGTTTATCCTTTTGCCATCGACACCGTAACGGCTGTACTCTCGTTGCTCCTGATTATGGGTTTACGCGGCAGCTTCGTGCCTGCGAAACCGACAGCGTCCCAAGACCAAGAACCATCAACAGAAGATTCCAAGCAAACAACTCAGGAAGAGTCTGAGCAGAAAGCCCCGCCGATGCATAATTGGAAACGTGAGATGTGGTCCGGCATTCAGTATGTCTTTCAGGATCGTTTTCTCCGGGGTCTCGCTATTCTCTCGGTGACGATCACTTTAATGTTCTCGATGATTCTGGTGACTCAAATCTTCTTTGTACGTGAAGTGTTGCAGCTAGAAGCGTATGCCTTCGGTGTACTCATCTCCATTGCGACGATCGGCAGTATTCTGGGTAGTCAGGCTGTAGCACATATGCGAACACGCTGGAGTGCCAAGCAGCTCATCCTTCTATCCATCCTGTCGATGGGCATACTTTACGGCGCGGTCGGACTGACGTCCAATGCTTATCTTGTCGGCGGCCTGTACTTCTGTGCAGCTTTTTTCATTGTTGTTTATAACGTGACACGTTCGTCGATCTTGCAACGCTCTGTTCCGAATGAACTACTCGGGCGTGTAGGCAGCGTATTCCGATTCCTGTCCTTCGGCATTAGTGCGATCGGCACCTTGCTGGGCGGATTACTCGTACGTGTGAGCGAAACCTTTTTCGACCGCTCCTTCTCATTGCAACTGCCTTATCTGTTACTTAGTGCCGTTTACATCGTGGCCTGCTTCCTGTTTGCCTCCAAGATGCGCAATGTGTCTGATCTTCCTGAGCAGCAACAGCACCATTCATCCATGTAGTCTGGTCCAGTTCAGAATCAAAATCAAAGTCTTGTCCAGACCCACTTGACTCTCACGTAACGTGATCCCGGATAATGAGTTCCATCATACACAAGGGAGCGATTTAACATGTCTTTAAACATAACTGCGTTACGTTCAGACAAGATCTATCAGAATATTATGCAAGCTGTGCCAGCGGAAAAAATAGAATTGTACCGTCAGAAGATGCTGAGCCCTTTTATGGAAAAATGGAACATTCAGCACATCCCTTTCCGCGCTCAGGAGCCTGGCGGTTTCGATGTAATTACGATGAACAACTGGATGAATATCGCACCAGAAGCGATCACTGCGGACATTAAAGAACCTCTCGCAGCCATCTCTTCGGAGACATTCTGGCAGCAATGCCAGGAGGCGGTTGAGAGAAACCTGCATGCATTTATAGAGGATGGCGTTACCTTGAACGTTTCGGAATACATATACACCATTTTATTAGGTAATCCGGACAGCCCGATGCTGCAAATAAATGAAGGCATTAGTGGAGATGGAGGAATTCCAGGTTATATTATTGCCAATCTGGTTCCAAACGCGTATACCCTACCTCGCATTCCATCCGTACTTGCCCATGAGTGTAACCATAATGTGAGGTACCAACATATCCAGTGGAATCCGGCGATTACACTCGGTGAGATGATGGTGAGCGAGGGGCTTGCGGAGAACTTTGCCACATCACTATATGGGGAGGGGCTACTTGGACCATGGGTGACTAAAACGGATATGAATACCTTAAACACCATCATTAAACCTAAGATTAAAGACCGATTAAGTGTGACCGGGTTCGACCAGATTCACCCTTATCTTTACGGTGATGAACTCGCACGTATGCAGCACTTTTCGCCTGTGGGCATGCCCTACGCTGCGGGATACGCTTGCGGATATCATCTGATCCGATATTATCTGAACAAAACAGGCCAACCGATTACGGAAGCCACCATTACACCGGCAAGTGTTATCCTTGCTGAGATCGAGGACTTCTGGCATGAAGACACGATTTTTCAGAATCAACGTTTAATATGAAACTCATCTGACTAACCATTGTCCGGCATTATTTCCCGAATCCAAAAAAGGCGACCTAGAGGAATTTCCTCCAGGCCGCCTTGAATTATTATCGCCTTAAACTTCATTCAGCTCCGCATTCAAACAGATGGAGCCATGCTGGCGCACGTTAACCACGATGACTGGTGTATCCAGCATGCCACGCATCCAGTTCATGTATTCCTCTGCCTTGGCATTCGGTACAATAGCCAGAATAACCCCTGCAAATCCACCGCCGTGGACACGGCAAGCGCCATCCCCTAGTTTACTCAAGTAATTCTCGGTCAATGCCAGAGCGACGGATATCTCCTGTGCACGCGAAGCACCGCTTTGGTACACGTTTTGCAGCCATTTCCATGATGAGTTACCCGACGCAGTAATGAGGGACAAGAAATCAGTAAAGCGTCCTTCGCGTAGAGCAGATACTTGTCCATCCACGCGTTTATTCTCTTCCAGGAAATGCAGTGCACGCAATACAGCGCGATCTCCAGCTGCTTCACGGATCGCAGGCAGCTTCGCATAGATGTCTTCTTCCGAAATTTCACGTACATATTCAGCGCCAAGCGCCTTCGCAACAGCTCTCATCTCATTAGGAACCGAAGCATAATCTTCTGTCAGGTCGGCATGGTTACCACCTGTATTCACGATGACCAAGGAATAACCGTTCTCTTGGAAATTCCATTCCACAGGCTCAATCACAGGTTCAGCCGGATTGGCAAAATCAATGGAGATCAGACCCCCATATGCACAAGCCATTTGATCCAACAGGCCGGACGGTTTGTTCCAGAAATGATTTTCTGCATACTGCCCAATCTTCGCAAGTGTCACAACGTCCAGTTTACCTTCATTGTAGAAATGGTTCAGGATCGTACAGATCAACATCTCGAAGGATGCAGAGGAGCTCACGCCAGAGGCCGCAAATACGTTACTGGAGATGTCTGCCTTGAATCCGCCAACCTTATAGCCCATTTCGACAAGTCCGGCAGCCATACCACGAATCAATGCAGTAGTACCGTCGTCATTTGCGTTCGGCTTCAAATCTGCAAGATCGATGACATATTTTTGATCATATCCCTCGGAGTAAAACGTAATTACGGAATCATCTGTCGCTGCTGCTACCGCAATCGTATCCAGTGTGATACTACCCGCAAGAACTTTACCATGGTTATGGTCCGTATGGTTACCACCGATCTCGCTGCGTCCCGGAGAACTGAACAAATGCACCTGCTCTTGCTCACCAAAGTGCTCGCGAAATGAAGCATCTAGCTTGATGTATCGTGCGCCCTGTTCCTCAGCATGCTGTGAACCGTACATTTGCGCAAGCAATGCCTGTCCCTGTTTTGACTGAATGAGTTCTGTTACCTGTGTGGTCATCTCTATTCCTCCCATTTCATATGCGAGCGGGTTGTAACCGCTATCTCTTATGTCGTCTAAAATCCTCATCGGATCAGCCCTTTCCATTATCTCAGCTTCGTAGCCGAATGGGTAGGGCAGAATTGAAATTTTGTAAGCGTTTTTTGAAAGATGTGTCTATTTAGAAATTAAGATAACAAAAACCTTTAAGCACCAATCTCCATGGAGAATAGGATGGTCTTTAAAGGTCTATAGCATTGGCGTATGTATTTTCATGAGGATTATAGTATACTATGACACATACTTTTTTCCAAGAAAGGATGTATATTCATTTTGGTTATTAACCATCGTTTATTACTAATGTTCATTACACTTATGATCCTTGTAACTGGTTGCGGAGGATTATCTCAGAGTGAAAGTGATGAATATTATCATAAAGCGATTCCTATTGGACAAGAATATTTCAAGAAGTATTATGATGCGGATGTTGAATTCAACGATTACCAGATCTTATTACCTATGTCTTCTACAATCGTATTAAATGGACATGTTAAAGATGATCCGCAAACATGGGTTTCTTTAATATTTCATCTACCATCCTTGGAAATCGATTCAGAAGGTGGACCGGGAGAATTTATTGACAAACGAAAGAGCGAGGAAAAGGTTAACTACAAATGAGATATTACACTCAAACTCCTGTAGGAGATAGAAATATTATCTTTCTTAAATGGTTTTGTTTAGCAGTGCTGATTTTAGGTACCGTCACTATGGCCACTGGCTGTGGAGGACTTTCTGACAAAGAAGCGAATACATATTACGAAAGAGCCGTTCCTATCGGTCAAGACTACTTTAAAAAATATTATGATGCGGATGTTGAATTTACTGAGTTTTATATTAATGTGCCTATGTCTTCTACTATGGTTTTAAATGGATATCCTAAAGATGACCCCTATACCAAAGTTTCCCTTACGTTCTATCTTCCCTCTCTAGAAATTGAAGGAGCTAGTGGACCGGGAGAGTTTATTGACAAACGAAAAAGCGAGGAAGAGGTTAACTCCAAATAAGTTTTCCAACCCATTACCAACCTATCTATAAAGCACTAACCCAAAATAAAAAGTGACTCAAAAGCTCAGAGTCACTTTTTTTGATAATAATGGGAAACTAATCTCTTTTTTAGTTGTTATATAGAAATAAATACCATTATGGATTAAAAACCAATGCCGCCGCTGCCTCTTGAGCTTCTGCACCTTCATTGGCAATTCCTGCGGTAAAAGCTACAACGGCACTGCCGACCAGCACATTGCTAGGTTTACTCCCCATAGATCTCTTTGATTCGCTCTTCCTCATTCGTAGACAACACCACATTAAGAAATCCCATCGCATTGTTGGCATCCTTTCGGGCCGTCTTATACATCTCGGCAAATGCCGCTTCATCCTGCTCCGGGTCCATTGCAGCCAGCTGCCCCCACGATTTTCGAGCCTTCTCATACAGCGTGGTCAGTGTAATGTCGTACGGATGCTGTGCCACGGGTGCCATGGATTCGAACTTGGCGGTTACTGTGAAGAAATTCATGGAATCACGAAATTCCTGGCTGCTGTAGTCCTTATTCTTCATAGCATCCTCAGTGATGAGCAAGCCTTCACGGGCGATAAACAGCGTTTTCACCATGGCACGCTCCATATTGGTGGCCTCTTCCCAAGTCACATAAGACACGTCAGGTGCTTGCACCGTTGTAAAAAAAGGGAAAGCATCATCGATCAGCTTCTGCGAATCGGAATGAACCGGCACACCGGCATTCAAATCCACAACAGCATCACCATAATTGGAAATATTAACATTTTTAGACCCATTCTCACTGATTCGACGAATCGGATGATCACTAATTGGGATACGGATATAACCGAGCTTATCCGTATACTTCTGCTCCAACTCTTCCATAGTGGAGTCCATCCCAATGCGACCTTCTTCGGTAGCTGAACCTGTCTGTTCATTCCCATTCGAACCAGATGTCGTCGCTTCCGTTGAGACAGGATCTGTGCTACTCGTCTCGGATGGAGTGACTTCTGTACTGGAAGTTGCCTCTGGCTTTGGCGTTTCTTTAGCTCCACCACCACAAGCTGTCAGAACAGCTGCTACACTGAACATGATCGTAAACATTTTCATCGTATATTTCCATTTCATCATATGCTCTTCCCCTTATCGTATGTATATTCCTCAGAACCATTAACCCCTGCTTCAAGTTATGAATACCTGTTCCAAAAATAACCCTTTCGGATAACAAGCGCGGTTCACATTGGATGCGGACTATATTGTATCATAAGTAAAAAATAGGTTGTATACGACCATATACCTGTGTCTAAAGGCTTTTTTGATTGCAGACCAGTAGGTATTTCTGCTACACCAAACACACCAAAAGAAAAAACACTGCCGTCCATATGGACTACAGTGTTCTGATGCAACATTACTATTACAAGGGCTTTTTCGTGTGGAAACAAGCAACGTTTGGCCCTCTGTGGATTGGTATTCACATAATCTTTTTCTTAAATCGCTTTATATGCTTTTTCAGATGATTTATTCGCATTCTACGCAATGGACTCTGATTGACCATATAAATATTTATTCCGAGAAAAAATAATGCAGTGAGGAGAAGCAATCCTTTGGATAAGATATAGTTATTATTGTTGGCAAATGCAAACAGATGAAAAGGCATATCCTGATTCATAGTCGAATTGGTCATCCAATATCCCCAGTATAGCAGCGCAGGCAGGTATCCGGCGGCAGTGAATGAGGTTAAATTGGCAAACGTCATTCCAAGCATGCCCATCAGAAGTATTCCCGGCATAACAATCATGTACATCTTGAGAAAATCAAACGTAAACGAGCTCGTGTCCATACTTTTCCCTTGAATTATAACGTAGGAAATTAGTAAACAACATGAAAGAAGTATGGTAATCATAATGAATCTGTAAGCCAGAGGTACCCCCCTGTGTTGCTTGCTCATATATACAGTTTCACTTGCCTGACATGTAACTTCAATTAACATCAGATCGGTCATCATAATCATTCCAGCCAACGGCATATATATTTCTGATATGTTCAAGACGTCTCTGGCTGTTGGCGCATAGAATATGAAGGGCACCATTACAATGAATAGCAGACACACGATCCATCGAACGGGGCTATATATCAGTTTCCATTGATAGGCTATATCTCTAAGCACTACTTATCAACTCTCCTCCCCGTCTTCTCCCACCAAAACCCAGCAAAGTAAAGAATGGCAACTGTGGCAACCAGGTATATTAAGCGATTCAACAGAACCATGACTTGCGATTGCTCAATGAACCCTGTGTCATTTCGAATAATAGCACTATATAGTTCTACATCGTTATTCACTTCTCCGGTGAAAGCTGTTATTGAAATACTAAAAATAACATATACCAACACCACCGGAACACTTATAACGTTGCTTGAAAATAACAAGGAAATACCGACGATAAAGGCGCTCATATACAATATTGTTGGATAGACCTGTATAATCAAAGTTATCGGCATATCCCAGAAGCTTCCCGTTAAACCACTGCCTGAGCCCGATACCTTGAACAGCACCCAGGTGTTCAGAATAATACCTATGACAGTAATGATGGACAAATAAGACAATAGCACTCCACCGTATTTCCCCAGAACATAACTATATTTATGGATGGGTCGCGTTCGAACAAGCTCATTCATCCTAAACCTGCGATCCTTGTCAAACATAAACGTAAATAACGGCAGAGCCAGCAGCGAAGACACAACTTGCATACGGTCGGCAAAGATTTGAGCTACTACAGAGGTTAATGTCCGACCATCCAATTCTCGCAGCAAATTTTGGTTGACCTGTTTAACAGTACCGATCACCTCAGTATGAATACCGTTAACATCTTCGTCAGCCTGAGGTACATAGAGAAAAGAATGATATCCTGACTGTTGTAAACCTTCAATATCAGATTGGCTCTGTATTGGATAATAATATATATATGTATTGAATTCCGAATAGGTAAAGATTATCAGAATTAACCCGATCATGATAAGGATCGGGCTCCTGAATTGTTGTTTCATTTCAAATCCCATGAGCTTGAGAACGGACATAGATAAACCTCATCCTTTCAGAAGAAGCATATAGGCATCTTCAATGCTTGGAGATACGGGACTGCATTCCATAGCTGGCCTTGTTCTAGATATCATTCTAATCTCAATTCCATTTTCCAGAAAACGTGTAGATAGGACAGGATAGCTTTCCTTAACAAGATCCAATTCTTCCACGTCATATACCATTGCAGTCCACACGCATCCTTCACCCTGCTTTATCAGACTTCGTACTTCCCCATCAAATGCAAGGCGACCCTGATCCAAGATGGCGATCTGGTTGCAGGTGCTGGCTATATCCTCAATGATATGAGTTGATAATATAACAATCTTGTCCCGGGAGTAGTTACTTAATAGATTTCTCAGTGCAATCCGTTCCTCGGGATCAACACCTGTTGTTGGTTCATCCACGATAAGAATCTCTGGCTCATGTAAAATAGCTTGGGCTACACCAAGTCTACGTTTCATCCCCCCAGACAACTGCCTCACTTTTTTTCGCGTATGTTGAATCAAGTTAACCTCTTCCAAGATGTCATCGATGCGAGCCTTGATTATTCTAGAGTCCATTTTATTCAGAAGACCAATATATTCCAAGCTCTCCCTAACTGTGAAGTTAGGATAAAAACCAAACTCCTGTGGTAAATACCCCACCATGGCTTTAATCTTATTTACGTTCTTGGGTAACAAGGGAATACCATTCATTTCGACACTACCACTATTGGGCTCAATTAACGTGGTGAGTATGCGCATGAATGTTGTCTTTCCCGCACCATTTCTCCCTAAAATCCCATACATTCCTGTAGGTATAGTTATATTGATCCCTTTGAGCGCATCCTGATTCCCGTATTTTTTGTAAAGATCTTGTGTAACAATAGTCATATTGGCCACCTCAGTATATTATTTCCATTTTATAACATATCCACTTCTTCCCTTCCGTGATTTATTTCACCCTCTGTCTGCATATTATTGGAAGTTGTAAACAACCTGTAATAATAACCTCCATACTCCATAAGTTGGAAGTGCGTTCCTTCTTCAACAACCCTACCCTCGTGGATCACGTGGATCACGTCTGCTTTGGTTATAGTAGATAGTCGATGGGCAATAATAATTTTAAGTCTGTGCCCCTTACTTTCCAAAAACTTACTCATAATTTTTTCTTCTGAGAAATTATCCAGCATGGATGTGGCTTCATCCAGAATCAAAATAGGATTTTTCCCCAGTAATGCTCTGGCAATAGAGATTCTTTGTTTTTGACCACCCGACAGTTTGATACCTTGTTCTCCAACGATGGTATGGATTTTTCCAGGCAAACTTTGAACAAAATCATAAATATCCGCTCTTTTCAAAGCGTCTACCACATCCTGCTCAGTAATGTTTTCTCTACCTATCACGATATTGTTGTATATGGAATCATTAAATAAAAACGTATTCTGGTTAACAATCCCTATCAAATCTCTTAGAGAGTTAATAGGGAGATCTCTAATATCCCTTCCATCGATTCTAATTTCTCCACGTGAGGGTTCCCATAACCTAAGTAACAAGTTAACTAACGTAGATTTCCCTGATCCACTTTCCCCTACAATGGCATGAGTCTGATCTGAATCCAATCGCAAATTAAATTTAGAAATAACCGTATCCTCTGCGTAGTGAAATTGAACATTACAGAATTGAATATCAAAATCATTGAATTTATTGACTATGTGACTGGAATAATAAGAATCTGATGGAATAGGAGTATTCATAATTCTGCTAACTCTATTCCAAGAAATGTAGGCATCTGTGAGGGTCATCTGGTACTGGGAAGCTCTTGTTATAGGAGATATTAATCGTTGAGAGTATATATTGAACGTTACCAATCCTCCGATGGTAAGTGCCCCCATCATAACTTTGTATCCACCATAGCCCAGTATAATTAACGTTATTAAACTGCTAAAGATATTGAGTACATTAGAGAAACCAGATATCAGATTTTGCAATCTCATTTTCGTGCGGGCACTCTCTTCCTCCTCGATAGCAAATCGGTTCAGAAAGTAGTTTCCTGAATGTAATAAAATAATACTGAACAGATTACTCAATAATTGCTGTGAGAATGAAGCCATACTCCCCATTGCATTTCTGGCTCTCTCCCCATAATGCTCCATTTTACGATTACAAATTCTTTGGAAAATAAATACCCCAGACTGCAACAAAACAACAATGAGTACTATATCCGGTTGAATCCATAATAGGAACACTAACATGCCTAGTGACATCATGATGTCTGATAGAAAGTTGATTAAGTCTTTGGTAGCAATCTGACGGACGTTCTCAATATCTTCAAATAACACGGTATACGTATCGCCCGTCTCCAACGTGATCAGTTCTGAGCCGGAAAACTTACTGACGTGGCTTAATACTTTCTTTCTATGGGAAGAAGTGAATCTCCTTCCTATTTTTTCAAACAAATAATCAGATCCAAATTTACTCCCATACTGCAGCAAGTTGCAGAGCAATGCTAATCCGATGTTAATATAGAACAATTGTAATCCCTGAAAAGATAGAGCATTATCCAAAATTCTCATAATAAAATATGGAGAGGCAACTGCCGCGCCAGTGCTAATCAACAGTAATATTACTGCAAATAAATAATCTTTCTTGTTGTTAGGTAATATAAATGCAAACACATCTTTAAGCATTTTGATTTTACTCATCACAAGCACCCCGTAATGAGCTTAATAATAGAATATGGGGTTATAAATTTTTGGATTTGCAAGTCATCGTCAGGAATAACCAATTCAAAGTGTTGTTCAATCTTCTGCAAAAGTTCCATTAATCTATCCGGAGATTGAAGAAAGCCTCCAAGAAACAGGTTTGTATCAATCTTTATTTGTCCCTCAGGTAACCATTGAAGAAGAGCTTGATAAATTCCCTTCTCACTAGGACTTAATTCAATACATTTCGGAGACTTGCTCAGAAGAGAATTGAAACTTCTAATAATAACACCTTCACTCCATTCCCTTCTTGAAGCCTGAGATTCCAGTCTCTGCAAAATTCTTTCAAACTTGAGATCTCCTTCTCGCATATAACGAATAATTTCCGAAGTTACTAATGCAGCTGCTTTGCTATTACCGCCCATGAACATATATTGGTTAGCTGAACGGGTTGTATACTCCGGCACGAGACTTGCGACAGCTTGAATAGTATAATTAGGGTTAAACCATAATTCCTCTTCATTCTCAAAAAATGACCCTCTCACTCCTATAACCGAAGAAAATGAGGCAGGGTAACTAAATCTGGACGTATTGGATTCCGAACAAACAATAATTTTGCCTTCCTTCTTTAACAACTCACAGGTTGCTTTCAAATCTGGAACTCTCTCTATGGATGTTGTAGCAAGACTAAGATGAATCAATGCGCTATCTAATTCCAAGCAAAATTTCAGAGCTGAATTTAAAGCAGTAATTGAAGTTTTTGATTCTTTATTTAAAATCCTTAACGAAATAATACTGACCGACGGAATCTTTTTTTTGATAATTGAAGCACAAGCCGTGCCATGACCTGAATGATCAAAACTTTGAGAGACCTCATTCCATTTCCCCAAACCTTTATCATACTCATATTCTTTTACTAAGCTTCCTCCCAATGTAAGATCGTCAATACCGCTATCAATAATTACAAGCGAAGGATTGGCCATAAACACCTCAGTAGAAAGATATTGTATTTTAAAAGGGATCATATAGATATGATCCCATAATTGAAAGCACTTATTAGAACCAAGAAGTCGTTTGTGGCGTGTATACGTTCTCCCACTTTACGCAGCCCTTGACATTACCATTCGTATTCCCTTTCCAGACCCAATCTGTAACGCAATCGGTTTTGCATCCTTGACCTATGACTTCCAATGATTCCGTTTTGTCTGTAATCTTAGATAACTTTAAGCTCATGTATTTTCCTCCTCTCTTTTAGAACCATGAGGTGGTTTCAGGTGTATAACCTGAATTGCTGTAGTAGCAGCCTTTGGTTTCCTTGTCGGTTTTGGCTTTCCAGATCATACCGATACAATCATCTTTACAACCCTGACCTGATACTGATAAATCCATATAATCTGTGATTTTTTTCACTTTAAGTTCCACTTTATCACCTCCCTTCATGTCATCATGTTTCTCATGCTGGTTTGGGTCTGCTCGCGATAATACAATCCAAGCTCATGTTTAATATTTTCTAGATGGCAAAATACTGGAGAAGACACATGGTAGTCTCCCATACACACTTTGTTAATAATTTTGCATCGAGTCGTCGAACAACTATGATATCTGCTGCATCCTACACAACTATCGTTAGGCTTTTCCCCAATAGTTTTTATATGTTCAATCTTCTCCAGAGCAACGCCTTCCGCGATATGCCCCATGCGATACTCGCTATTCCCGACGACATACGTGCAGGGAAAAATACTTCCATCTGTATCTATGCTAATCGTGTCTACACCACCAGAACATAGGCCCTTACCTCGAGGTGGAGAAATGACCTCATCGATAATGGTAATCTTATTTTCTATGTTTTCTGCAAGTTTCCAGTTCACAATGCGTTCCAATTGTTCTTTAAGAATTCCCATGGAATCGGAGTCCCAGTCTGAATCAAAAGCGTCCGGAACAGGAGCAACGGTCCCAAAACCCAAATGGACTAAATGCTTCACATTCTCATATAAGTTTTTTACGGTATACGGGTTAATGGTCATCCTAGCTCTAACATCATTTTTCTGTGCCAGCAGTTTTAACGCTTTTGGAATAATTAGTTTATATGTCCCTTTGCCGTTATGAGTGATTCTGTTGCAGTCATGGGACCACTCATCCCCGTCAAGGCTCACGGATGCGTACAGAAATTCTTCAGATATATAATCAATAACTTCATCTGTTAGTAACAATCCATTGGTGGTAATTGAAAAATATACATTTGGGATGATCGATCTAATTTCACTCATAAGTAACTTCATTTCTTGGAATGCAAGGACAGGCTCCCCTCCATGAATAACGACCATAACATTGGAGGCTCGCAACTGACGGGAGTGCCTGCCGATATATTTTGCAGTCTGGATCAGAGTCTCCCTATCCATCAACCGATCTGCTTTTTCACTCCCCTGATAACAATATGTACATGCCATATTGCACCTGTTTGTAAGATATACTGTTGCAATCAAAATATAGCCTCCTTTGCAATCATATCCCTAGCTACTCCAGACTAACTCGCCAAGCTCCCGTTTCATGTATGCACATCTGTTCTTGAACGCTTCTGGATTCGCCTCAAACTGGTACAAATCATGTAAGCAGCTCCAGCAAAATAGGTTAACATCGCAATTTTTGCATTGTTCATTTTTTTCCGGCTCATAACGGTGAAGGCATGAATGAGCACAGCCATTGTTTTCTATCGGAAGAATTGCCGATAATGAATGAACCTCTTGAATATTGCCCATTTTAAACTCCTTATTAACAAATAGATTACATGGAAATATATCTCCATTAGTCTCAATGGTGCATTCTTCGACGCCAGCGCAACAGGAACACCCAAAAACACGGGTTTTGGACTCAACAAACTTAGTCAATTCCTTGTTATCCTCATGTAACTGAACTTCTGTAAGCAATTCCTTATTTTGTTTGGCTCGCCCTTCCAGAGACAAGGCACGTAGCATGGGTTTAGTTCCGAGCTCTTCACATAATTCATGAAATTGAGTAACGACATTTGCGTTATTTTTAGTTAAAACCATGGAAAGACTGATTTTATTGAATCCATTCTGCTGAAGTAACCGCACCGTACGAATAACTTTGTTAAAAACACCTTTTCCTCTTACTAAACTGCAAGACGCTTCGTCAACGCCATCAATACTGATATTGATATTGCTGACCATTTTAACAATAGCCCCAACATTCGCTGGATTGATCAAAGTGCCATTTGTCATTAAAGTAATCTTCCCATTGAATTTATGGTAAGTATGCTCGAGTATTTCCATAAAATCTTTTCTGACCATAGGTTCTCCACCGGTTAGTGTGATGTTACGAGGATCGGCAGCCTTAACCTTGTCTATGACCTCTTTCAATTGCTCTGTATTCAAATGATCTATAAAATCTTCTGCTTTGGCATCGACAATGCAATGAGTACATTTCAAATTGCAACGTTTGGTCAAAATAATACTCACATCTGTCAAATCAGCCTTGTGTGGTGTGTTTCCATCCGTAAGGACACCAATTTCATATAATTTGCTCAAAAGATTTCCAAAGTATATTCTGTCTTCCTCGTCATACATACTTGATATAAGCTTTTCCCTGGTAAGTGCCATCTCGATAGCCTGCATGAGAATGTCATAACACTCTTTCGTTAATCTCATCCATGTCCCGGCTTGCCTGCTCAATGCAACCACTTTATTCTCTCTAAATAAAAATCTGGCTTCATTTGCTATTTTCATATACTACCCTCCGTTTCAACCCAGTATCTTTCTCTTTTTTTACTCATATTACCAATTCAGTATGGAAGAATCCATATTCTTTGACATAGACAAAAACATTTTTTTCCAATATAATATATTCTTTATTTGTATTTTATTTCAATTCCTAGACGCCAATCTATTTCCAAGACAACTATTACTCCTGAAAGGTATTCGGGAATTGGCGAAACTTCAGGATCTGTCTCCTGCTTCTTGAGCTTTCGCACCTTTTATGATTTCCGGCGCTGGTAGCAACACACGAATCACCAGAAACAAATGTTTTTCCAGCAACATAATTAAGTGCAGATGGAGAATCCTGAAGCGGATTTTTAAAAGCCTGTCCTGCAAAAGTTCAATAGAGAGAGCCTAGTGATAGCGCTATTAAAGTAAAGTCAGAACGATACTGTGCTTTTGTTCTTTTCTGCTGTTGCTGCAAAATTAGATGGATCATTAGCATTTGTAGAAGACTGAAATTGTTGTACTTTATCCAAAAGTTTGGCCTAAGTCTCTTGTTGTACCTGAGCCTCTAAAGTAGCAATATTGTTGCTTTTGATACTCTTCAATACCGTCTTTGCCATGGTCATATCTTATATCCGCACTTCCTATATTAGAAAGGTTGTTCTCTATGAAAAAGTTAATTACCAAGCTAGCATCTATACTAGGATATGGACTTCTAACTGCCCTATTTATTTTCTTTCTTATAGCACTAATTGCCATAATCATTTTGGCTATCTATGAATTTAAAAACTAGCTTGATCAGCAAAATACTCATTATAAATC
>NZ_CAOJCM010000003.1 GCF_948329825.1 Paenibacillus sp. JJ-100 | reverse complement strand
AAGAGACAAATAACACTGAGCCTGAACAGCCCTGCTGTCAGGCTAGCGTCTTTAGGCGCAGTTTGGCAACAGGGGGTTATACCCCAAGAGCAAACCACCCGTTGGACGGGTGGTCCTGATTATGTTGATACGTGATGTATCTCTATGGATGTATCTTACGATGTGTTGTGTTTCTATTTACATCTACTAGCGTGTGATTCTGTTAACTAAACCAGCCCGTGATCATCGCGTAGTCTGTCATCAAAAATACAAGCAGACTGACAATGGTAAACCCAATAGCAAACAGATTTTTCTTCGGTGCCCGAAGAAGTCGAACCAGTCCGATAAATATCAGGATTGTGAACAGGATGACAAAAATATCAAATGCATTAAAATTGGATGTACTCGCCGTGGCAGCCTCTGCAAGCAGCATGGATAGACAGACCTCCTCACCATAGTTGAACAACTAACGCATACCCTAAACTCTTCCTCTATGTTATCTGTACCCTGTTAGTAATGCAAGCCCTATCATCCAAAAAATGAAAAAAATCCAGTGTTCCTGTTTTGCTTACTAAAGCTTACCCCATCTGATATGTAAACACTTTCATGGGAAAACCATATTCAGCGAGTATCTGGAGCACAGATAGCAGATCGCGGTCACCATCACTAACAATCCGTACTTGACTTGACGTTGATATCCCTGCCATGAACCCGTATATAAAAAACCTTCTTCCTAAAGAACAAGTGTGAATTTCGTTCACAGCCTATTTCTCGAGTGAAGAAGGTTTATATACACCCAGCATATCTACATGTTTCATGTTTCATATTTCATATTTCATGCTTCATCTGGCATCATGTTAATCTCTATTATGATAGAGAGGTACGTAGCGAGGGATTGAAAAGGACTGTTAGGCAGTAGCCCGCTACAGGTCTGCCTATTCTGTGAGCTGTAGAGCTCTGCTCCGCTCTGTATCGCGCTCCAGTACAGGTTTCAGATATTTCCCAGTATATGATTCCTCCACTTGGATAATATCTTCAGGTGTTCCTGTAGCGACGATTGTACCGCCCCCACTTCCGCCTTCTGGACCGAGGTCAACGATATAATCCGCTGTTTTGATGACGTCCAGATTGTGCTCAATAACAAGCACAGACTCACCAGAGTCTACAAGACGATGCAACACCGTTAACAACCTGTCAATATCATCAACATGCAGACCTGTTGTTGGTTCATCCAGAATATAGATCGTTTTGCCCGTACTCCGTCGGTACAGCTCGGAAGCAAGCTTCACACGCTGTGCTTCACCACCGGACAGCGTTGTTGCCGGTTGACCCAGATTAATGTATCCGAGGCCTACATCCATTAATGTTTGCATTTTGCGATGAATTTTCGGAATATTCTCAAAAAATTGAGTAGCATCCTCTACTGTCATTTCGAGTACATCCGCAATATTTTTGTTTTTGTATTTCACTTCTAGCGTTTCACGGTTATATCGTTTTCCTTTGCAAACTTCACATGGCACATAGACATCTGGCAGGAAGTGCATTTCGATTTTGATAATGCCATCTCCCCGGCAAGCCTCACAACGTCCACCTTTAATATTAAAGCTGAACCGTCCTTTTTTGTATCCACGCACTTTGGCTTCATTCGTCTGTGCGAACAGATCACGAATATCATCAAAAACACCTGTATACGTAGCGGGATTCGAGCGTGGTGTACGTCCGATCGGTGACTGGTCAATATCGATAACTTTATCGATATGCTCAAGTCCACGAATCTCCTTATGCTGTCCTGGACGTACTCGTGCACGGTTCAGATCACGCGCCAATGTTTTGTAGAGAATCTCGTTAATCAGTGTAGATTTACCCGAACCTGATACTCCCGTTACAGCAGTAAATACACCTACCGGAATCTTCACATTCAGATTCTTCAAGTTATTTTCTTTGGCTCCGCGCACTTCCAGCCAGCGGTCGCCTACACTTCGGCGTTCTGTACGAACAGGGATAAACTTCTTGCCACTGAGGTACTGACCCGTTAGCGATTTCTCATCATTCATAATCTCTTCCGGTGTACCTTGTGACATGACTGTACCGCCGTGAATACCTGCGCCAGGGCCAATATCGATAATATAATCTGCTGCCATCATTGTATCTTCGTCATGTTCAACAACGATCAGAGTGTTTCCAATATCCCGCATATGTGCCAGCGTAGAGATCAAACGATCATTATCCCGCTGGTGCAGACCGATACTTGGCTCGTCCAGAATGTAGAGTACGCCCATCAGGCTGGAACCAATCTGAGTCGCCAGTCTGATCCGCTGTGCTTCCCCACCCGAAAGCGTGCCGGCAGCACGGCTTAACGTCAAGTAGTCCAAACCGACATTAACAAGGAAACCCAAGCGGCTATTAATTTCTTTCAGGATCAGTTTGGCAATGGTCTGCTCCTTCTCCGTCAGCTGTAGTGACTCAAAGAAACGTCCCGCTTCGCCGATCGACAGACTGGTCACATAAGCCATGTTGTGATCATTAATGGTTACAGCAAGGCTTTCTCGTTTCAGACGTTGTCCTTTGCATGTACCACAAGGCTTGGCACTCATGTATCCTTCAATGAACTCCCGGATACCTTCGGATGCCGTTTCCCGATAACGACGCTCCAGATTATTAACGATTCCTTCAAACGTAACTAACGCTTCTTTGCGTTGTCCAAAGTCATTTTCATAACGAAAACGAATTTTTTCAGATCCTGTCCCGTGCAATAACTTGTTCATCTGATCGGCAGGCAGATCTTCTACTGGGACATCCTGTGGGATGTTAAAATGTTCGCATACCGACCGAAGAAACTGCGGATAATACGTTGACGTTCCTCCTGTCCAGGCATCAAACGCACCTTCTTCAATAGATTTACTGCGATCTGGCACAAGTAGATCCGGGTCTACAATCATTTTGACACCCAAACCGTCACAATCCGGACAAGCACCAAAAGGGCTGTTAAACGAGAACATCCGAGGTGCCAGCTCATCAATGCTGAATCCGCAGACTGGGCATGCAAAGTTCGAACTGAAGCGCAGTTCTTCTTCACCGATAATATCCACGAGCAGTTGTCCACCAGAAAGGTTAAGTGCCGTTTCTATAGAATCTGCCAGACGTGCCTGGACATCATCCTTCACAACGATCCGGTCAACGACAACATCAATGGTATGTTTTTTGTTTTTCTCCAGCTGGATATCCTCGGACAAGTCACGAAGTTCACCATTGACCCGTACACGGACAAAACCTTGCTTCGACACATCGGCAAATACGCTCTTGTGCTCCCCTTTGCGTCCGGCAACAATTGGAGCCAGAATCTGCAATCGGGTACGTTCAGGGTACTGCATGATACGGTCCACCATTTGCTCCACCGTTTGGGATGTAATCTCGATCCCGTGATCCGGACAATGTGGATGACCAATGCGCGCAAACAGGAGACGCAGATAGTCGTAGATTTCAGTAACTGTTCCTACCGTGGAACGTGGGTTACGGCTTGTTGTTTTCTGATCGATCGAGATCGCAGGTGACAAGCCCTCAATGGAATCCACATCCGGTTTTTCCATCTGGCCCAAAAACTGACGTGCATAGGCTGACAATGATTCCACATAACGTCGCTGTCCTTCGGCATAGATCGTATCAAAAGCCAGCGAGGACTTGCCTGATCCGCTCAAACCGGTCAATACGACAAAGCGGTCACGTGGGATGGTGATATCAATGTTTTTCAGGTTATGCGCTCGCGCACCTTTGATGACAATGTTCTCGCTCGCCAATAGTATTCATCCTCTCATTGCTTATCTATAAACCTTTTAACCAAATTTATCGTTTCTATCAGTATAGACCTTAATTTGTCATTTCAACATGTCTTATTATCGGGTTAACCGAGGCATTTTTTTACTCATTTTCACCCAATAAGAGAACGGCCAACTGGCCGTTCTCTTATCACAAAATGTTCAATCAAGGAAGCTTCCTATATCGATCTACATCTATTCTGCTCGCAGCTCCAGCAGTGCATCACGAAGCTCAGCGGCACGTTCAAACTGCAAGTTTTTGGCTGCATCCTTCATCTCTGCCTCCAGACGCTGAATGAGCGACTGACGCTCTTTCTTCGACATCTTCTCGGCAGCGCCAGTCAGATACTCATTTTTGGATTCAGCAACCTTCGTTGCCTCAATCACATCACGTACTTTTTTGCGAATCGTCTGAGGTGTTATTCCATGCTTCTCGTTATAAGCCATCTGGATGCTGCGACGTCGTTCCGTCTCTTTCATCGCCTTATCCATAGATTCTGTCACTTTGTCTCCATACAAAATAACTTTACCATCGCTGTTTCTCGCAGCACGCCCTATCGTCTGAATAAGCGAACGCTCGGAACGAAGGAACCCTTCCTTATCAGCATCGAGAATAGCTACCAATGAAACCTCAGGCAGATCAAGACCTTCTCTTAGCAAGTTGATCCCAATCAATACATGGAAGGTACCCAGCCTCAGATCACGCAAGATCGCCATCCGTTCGAGCGTTTTGATCTCGGAGTGCAGATATCTTACCTTAATACCAATCTCCTTCAGATAATCCGTCAGGTCTTCCGACATTTTCTTCGTTAACGTCGTGATCAATACCCGCTCGTCTTTGGCAATTCTATCGTTAATCTCTGCAATCAGATCATCAATCTGTCCTTTCGTTGGACGGAGTTCAATGACAGGATCAAGCAAACCCGTCGGACGAATAATCTGCTGCACCATCGTATCGGTATGCTCAATCTCGTAAGGTCCCGGCGTTGCCGATACATAGATAATCTGGTTCATCTTTTCTTCGAACTCTTCGAACTTGAGCGGTCGATTATCCAGCGCAGAAGGAAGACGGAAACCGTGATCCACCAACACAGTCTTCCTCGCTTGGTCACCGTTATACATCGCACGAATCTGCGGCAGTGTCACATGGGACTCATCCACCACGATCAACATATCATCAGGAAAATAATCAAGTAGCGTATACGGTGTATCCCCGCGTTCACGGAAGGTCAGCGGTCCGGAATAGTTCTCAATCCCCGAACAAAATCCAACTTCCTTCATCATTTCAATATCATAACGTGTACGTTGCTCCAGCCGCTGTGCTTCCAGCAGTTTGCCTTGTTCACGCAATACTTCAAGACGTTCTTCCAATTCACGCTCAATATTCACTAGTGCCACACGCATCGTCTCTTCTTGTGTTACGAAGTGAGATGCCGGGAAAATAGCAATATGCTCGCGTTCACCAATCAGTTCTCCGGTCAAAACGTCAATTTCGGTAATTTTCTCGATCTCGTCCCCGAACAATTCAACCCGAATCGCATGTTCCCCCTTGGAGGCTGGGAAAATCTCGATCACATCGCCGCGGACACGAAACGTACCACGAACAAAGTTAATATCATTCCGCTGATACTGTATCTCTACAAGACGAGACAAAATCTGATTGCGTGGCTTTTCCATACCCACCCGCAGTGACAAAAGCATGCTGGAATAGTCATGCGGCGAACCCAAACCGTATATGCAAGAAACACTGGCTACAATAATGACATCGCGACGTTCAAACAACGAACTGGTCGCTGCGTGTCTCAATTTATCAATCTCTTCATTAATACTCGAATCCTTCTCGATATACGTATCAGATGAAGGAATATAGGCTTCCGGTTGATAGTAGTCGTAATAGCTGACAAAATACTCTACCATGTTATTCGGAAAGAACTCTTTGAATTCACTCGCCAGCTGGGCTGCCAGTGTCTTATTGTGCGCAATAATCAACGTCGGCCGCTGCAGCTTGGCTATGGTCTGTGCAATGGTGAACGTCTTCCCCGTACCTGTTGCACCCAGAAGCGTCTGGTATCTCTTCCCTTCCTGAACACCCTTTACCAATTCTGCTATGGCTGCAGGCTGATCACCCTGGGGAGAA
Organism: Paenibacillus sp. JJ-100; assembly: GCF_948329825.1. Taxonomy (GTDB): domain Bacteria; phylum Bacillota; class Bacilli; order Paenibacillales; family Paenibacillaceae; genus Paenibacillus. Next base: position 659,297 of record NZ_CAOJCM010000003.1, on the reverse strand, counting down.
AACTCTGACTCGATTTCGAACGTTTTGTCGCTCATTATAATATCGCTCATTGCCGTATCTCACCCTATCGTCTAAAATAATAGTCACTATATATTGTCGAAGTTCCCCGAATTTCCTGTTGGGAAAACTTATAGTAATAGGAATATTTGTTCCCGTTCAATTATACCTTGTTCGTTTTAGTGTTGCAAACGTGAAATGAAGATAGGAGTGGGTTAATTTATGGATATTGCAACACTCATCGGTATAATAGCCGGAATTGCTGCCATTATCAGTGGTTTTTTATGGGAAGGCGGTCAATTGTCTGGCCTACTACAAAAAACGGCTGCTCTAATCGTATTTGGCGGTACAATAGCTGCTGTTGTTGCCAGCTTCCCTGGTCATCGTCTACGCACGATTCCTGCTGCTCTACGAATGGCATTTGGACGTCATCATCATGATTCTAAGCAGTCGGTTGAGGATCTGATTGAGATGTCGTCTATTGCTCGCAGATCCGGTGTGCTAGCTCTGGAACGCAGAGTAGTGGATTATCCTCATCCATTTTTACAAGATGGCATTCAAATGATTGTTGATGGTACAGACCCTGATGTCATTCGGCAGATTCTGGAGATGGAGATTGATTCTGTGGAACAGAAACATGAGGGTTATGCCAAAATATTCGAATCTGCCGGCGGTTATGCCCCAACCATGGGGATCATCGGAACCGTAATGGGACTTATTCAAGTGCTGGGCAGCTTAACCGATCCCACTGGACTTGGACCGGCTATTGCTGTTGCCTTTACTGCCACTCTGTATGGAGTTGCCAGTGCCAATCTGATCTTTTTGCCCATTGCGTCCAAGATTAAATCCAGAGGTGCTGACGAAGTTCAAGCCATGGAGATGATACTCGAAGGCATTCTTGCCATTCAAAACGGCGAAAATCCGCAGCTCGTCCGTAAACGGCTAGAATCTTTTACACTTTCGCATCGTCAGGCGGTATATTCGCCACTGGCAAAGGAGGGATTGGATGAGTCGGCGCAGTAAACGGCGTGCCAAACGCGAAACTGCGGACCATCGGGATCGCTGGATGATTACCTATGCCGATCTCATTACCCTGCTGTTGATATTTTTTGTCATCATGTACGCCATGAGCAATCTGGATTCGGGTAAATATGACATCGTTACCCAATCCCTTCAGAACACATTCAATGAATCCAGCTCTATTCTGGAGCTTGGAGATGGACTTAATAATAAACCTGGTCAAGTGATTACCAAGACACCTCCCTCCGATGGTCAGACGGGATCAGGAGATATGCAAGACCCTGAATCCACACCAGCAACAGATCCCGCGGATGAAAGCAATCGTCCGCTTACAGAACGTGAACATCAGTTCAGGACGCAGGAGCAGGAGCTGCAAAATCTGTTCAATGTGATTACCCAATATATTGAGGAGAATAAACTGGAAGATCAGATTTTTGTTGCGGACAAGCCTCAAGGCATCTCCATTACACTAAGTGACCGATTCCTGTTCGACCAAGGACAAGCTGCTTTGAAAAAGGAAGCTTCCCCGACAATGAACAAACTGGCAAGTTTGTTTCGTAATCTTCAAATGGTGGTCAGTATCGAAGGACATACGGATAATGTGCCAATCGGAGCTAATTCCATGTACAAGGATAACTGGGAGTTATCTGGCGAACGAGCATTGTCTGTATTACGCTTTTTCCTAGATCAGGAGAAACTCGATCCAGATCACTTCCAATATGCAGGTTACGCAGATACCCGTCCAACCGGGGACAATCAAACTCCAGCAGGAAGACAGAAAAATCGCCGGGTTGAGATTACGGTGCTTCGTCAGTTGCAACCCTAGTCGAGCGTAAAACAACGTAATTTGTTAGCAAGCTTCTGATTATACTTCTGCAAAAGAATAAAACAACAAACACGCCTGCCGCATTTATTCGGCAGGCGTGTTTATTCTGTTCTATTTATTCCATGCTAAGTAACCTTTATCTTCATTCAAATTATGTTCCCAGATACTACGCATCCATTCCTGGCTGATCTGGACGAAGGATCGCAGAGCCGACAGCTAGTAGAATAACAGCCATAGTAGTCAGAATCAGTAGCGGCAGAGTAATATCTGCCAACGTGCCTCCAGCAGAGATCGTCTCAACGGCCTGAATCGTCCATTTCTGCGGTACGAAGTTGGCCAGCTTCTGCATATACTCCGGCATGATCGATAGTGGCCAGAAGCAGCCTCCAATCATACAAGTCGGTACAATAATGAGGGAGTTCAACATACTGGCATTTTTCGTTTCTCGAATTAGACCGCTAACCGTACTCGCCAGCCCCATGGAAACGAGCATGAATGCGCCAAGAATCAGAAAATGAGTACCGAACGGAATTCCGGCATCATAATGCAGCACCCATCTGCTAATGCCGAGCACTAGTACAATCTGAATGATCCCGATCGCCAGACTGCCCAGAAAATTACCGAGTGCAATCTCATACGACTTAACAGGAGCTGTATACATTCGAGCCATCGTACGCTGCTTACGATCTTCCATAATCACGGCCACAGCACTGGTCAACAGGCCCATCATAAACATGATGGTAAACCCTGTAACGTTATTTAGCCCTGGTTTAGGATACAGTTGTAGGTTCAGCGCTTCCCCTGATAGGGTATGTCTGCCAACCTCCTCCAGAAGCTGTTCAAACTTCTCTTCTGTAGTTGCTGCATACGCAGACTGTTTCAGTCCATCATCTATTCCTTCAACGGCTGCCCGCAAGATATATGAACTTTCACTAACACGCATTTCAATCAGCTGAATATGGGTCTGCTTCCCTTGTAACAGTGATTGCGTATAATCCGCGGGAATAACGATCCCCATGTTTCCTTTTTGCTTGACTACATCTGACTTGACCTCTGCCTCACTGTTCACAGGTTTGAAGCTGTATTCTTTCATTCGGCCAAGTTCTTGCACCATCCATGACCCCGCAGTGCCCTGATCCATATTCACATAAGGTATCACAGCACGGCTTGCCTGCTCACTTCCAAAAAGGGCAACCGCTCCCGTTACAACAAGACACGGAAGCAGCAGATACGTAATAAATCCGCGTTTACTCCCAAGCGTTCTCCTAATCATCAGCCAAGCAATATGCAGACTATTCATAGCGGTATCCAACCTTTCTGTATATCACTGCCGCAGCGGCAGCAAGCACTGCACACACAGCTCCCAGCATCCACATATTGTGTGTTATTTCATCTAAGGAAGAACCCAACATCATGCTAAGGAAACTTTGAAGAGCCCAATGATTTACTGTGAATTCGCTAATACGTTGTACAAAATCTACAGCAATCGGCGTAAATCCGCCGCTAATAAATGTCATCACAATGATGATGCTCTGCATCAGGGCAGTAGCTGAAGCAGCACTTTTACTAATGAATGCCACAATAACACCTAAAGTCATGGATGCCAGCGTAATAAGTACACAGACCAATACGATTAACCATGGATGACCACCCCAGTCCACACCAAATAATACATGTGTCATGAGAACAATAATGATTGCCTGCATAAAAGCAAGCAGGCTGTTACCTGCGATTTTACCAGCAAAGATAACTCCGTTGCCTACAGGAGCAGCCTGAAGACGAGCCAGCGTTCGTTTATCTTTCTCAGTAAACAGGCTGTTAATCGTTGTCATGCCTGAGTACAGCATAAACATAGCCAGCATCGCTGCCGCGTAATATTGTGAGGCACTATAGGATTGATCGGATTGCCCAGGGCTAGTGACCGTGACATTAGACTGTCCTGCCGATTTAGTATCAACTTGAGCAGCGGCAGTCCCCATGGCTTCGGATCCAAGGACTTTTACCATGGCAGCTTGTCGATTTAACTCATCCGTGAAGCGAGTGAACAAGGTTTGCCCCACCACATTCAGTGTACTGTCCTTCCCAAGGATCCATTGCAGCTTGGCCTCTTCTCCTGCCATCCACTGCTTCACCGTATCTGAGGTAAGAATAACTGCAAAGTTAATTTCTCCTTGTTTTAACGCATTCACTGCCTCTTCCTGGGAACTGATCTGCTGAACTTTCAGCATTTTTGCCACTTCCGGTGCAGCCACGAATACGTTCAGTGCTTCACCAACAGGAGACGAGGTCGCTTCAGCCGATTGTACAATCCCTACATGGACTACATCAGGTATGCTTTCTTTCCCTGTTCCCATGGCGCTCGATAGTGCTGTCCCCAAGATAAAGATCAATAATAAGGGCAAAACAAACAGATTTATGACCACAGAACGAATTTTCAAAATACGTCTTAATTCAAAGATACAGATATGCCATATGTTCATCTCATTCCCTCCTAGTCTCGAAGCGTGCGTCCGGTTAAATTGAGGAAGAGCGTCTCCAAGTCCGGTTCTTCGACCCGTAGAGACTGAATGGACATATCATGCTTAGTACAAATAAAGAGCATATCTTGCAATGCAAGTTGTGCTGAAGGCAGCATAATGGTCAATGTTTCTTCAGTGACTTCAACTGCTCGAACGCGGGGATGAAGCTTCAATTCTTCCACCACACCATCATGGATGCCTGAAGCAGTGAGTACGATCTTTTCCTCGGATGCAACACGTTCTCTAAGCTCAGCTTCGGTTCCACAGGCAATAATTCTCCCTTGATCCATAATAGCTACACGATTGCTGATAGCCGCAACTTCTTCCATATAGTGACTGGTATATATAATGGTTGAACCCATCTCGTTAAGAGTTCGAACGGATTCAAGAATATGATTACGGGACTGTGGATCAATACCTACGGTTGGTTCATCCATAATGATCAGATCTGGTCGATGGCTGAGAGCACACGCGATGTTTAATCTGCGTTTCATTCCGCCGGAGAAGGTAGATGGGGCCTCCTTCGCCTTATCCTGCAAGCCCACGAATTCAAGAGATTCCTTTACTCTTTCTTTGAGTAGTTTACCTCGCAACCCATATAGCCGGGCAAAAAAAGTAACATTATCCGCCGCACTCATCGTTTCGTATAATGCCAAATCCTGCGGAACCAACCCGATCTTGCGTTTTACCTCCAGTGGTTGATCTTTAACCGATATGCCATCCAGCCTGATCTCACCCTGATCCATTTTCAAAAGCCCTGCAATCATACTGATTGTCGTACTTTTACCTGCTCCATTCGGACCAAGCAGACCAAAAATTTCACCTTTGTTTACACTCAGATTGAGATGGTCTACTGATAATTTGCTACCGTAGCGTTTCACAACGTGATCCACTTCCAATATATTCATGAATATACGTCCTCTCCGTTTGAACTCTTATCTTGTCTTCATATCGTATTTATATTGTAACGAACAACGATCTTTTTCGAAGGTACACAAAGTCATAACCCGAAGGTGACTTAAGTCATCTCCTGACCCCAAACCCGGTTATGTTATAATCAAGAATGCATGTTTCAGACATTTCAATCTTGTTCGTCTTCATACTCTATACAAAGGATGTCATCTACATATGCCAATGCGGTTCCTGCAATACGGTTTACTCTTTGTGCCCGCAGTGCTGTACGGTTTGGTGCTTCCCCCAAAAGGCGAAGCGCTATATACGCTATGTATTCTCATTGCCGCAGGACTCGCTGTAATGAACGGTTTCACACGCTCCGTTGCAATGCAATCGCTGTTATTCCTCGCAGAAATATGGTGGAGCAGCTGGTTACTTGCTCTGTACGGCCCCTTTATGTTGTTCGTCTGTTTGTCTGTTCTCTATGTTTATATGTATCGGCTCTCCGGAGCTAGACGATGGATGATGTTAGGTATCCAGATGGTTGCTGGCAACCTCGCACTTCATTGGCATTATACACCCCCGCCCTGGATGTCTGAGGATATAACTGGAATCCAGGCTGTCACCATGACCTGGCTCTCCGAATCCATGTTGGTTTGGATTGCTGTCAATTTGCTATTGCTGCTGACAGCCACCCTTTCCTGGCAAGGCGCCAACACAGCAGCGAGTCGTGGGCAACTGGAGCATGTGTATGACGAGTTAAGACATAAACACTATGAGCTCCAGGAAGCACGTGCACAATTACTGTCATTTGCAAGACAATTGGAGGATGCTGCTCAGGCAGAAGAACGTACCCGTATATCCAGGCAGCTTCATGATGACATCGGACATCGTCTGATCCGCACCAAAATCATGTCAGAAGCAGCACTGCTCACGCTACCTTTAAATTCCGAACAGGGAATCGAGATGGTAGAACAGATCCGAGATCAGCTGGCGGTAAGCATGGAAGATATGCGTAATACACTACATAGATTACAACCAGTCACTCATGCGTCCAACGCCTACGCTCTAGACCTTCTGCTGGAGGAAGTTGGCCGAGATACAGGTGTAAAAACAATTTATTCAACCCATGGTCCGGTACGTACACTATACCCAAGCACCCAGATTGTGTTGTACAAAAACGCCAAAGAAGCGATAACCAATGCACTAAGACATGGAAACGCCTCTTCCATTACATTACAACTAGTCTTTGATCGGCAGGAGGTCTGTATGATCATTAGTAATGACGGCAGCACTCACCCCCTTCCTATTGCTGGCAGTAAAACAGGTCTTGGCCACGAGGGTATTCGTGAGCGTACACAGTTCATTGGAGGCACGATCGAAATTCAGTCCGATCATCCATATACCGTTATTACGCGTATCCCTGTCTCAGACAAAATAAATTCACTTTAAATTAAGGGAGGGAATAAACTCATGCCAGGAACGAACGGGGCAAGTCCGAAAGCATCGCCTGAACAGTCTTCGCTTATCCAGGTATTGCTTGTCGACGATGATTATTTTATACGCGAAAGTCTGAAGGTTGTACTTTGTCTTGATGCACACATTGAAATTACAGGCATGGCTTCCAGTGGTCAGGAAGCACTCGAATTACTTGAATCGGGGACCATGGCGGATGTCGTCTTAATGGATATTCGTATGCCTGAATGTGATGGAGTCGAAGGTACTCATCTGATCAAATCCCGTTTTCCTGAGATTCAAGTCCTAATGCTGACGACCTTTGACGATGATGAATACATTATCCAAGCCTTACAGAACGGAGCGAGCGGTTATCTGCTCAAGAATGTACCGCCTCCACGCATCGTTCAGGGCATCAAAACTGTACATAACGGGGATATGCTAATTCACCCGGATATTGCGCGCAAACTTACGGGTCTACTCCAGACTCCTGCCCCTGCACCTTCCCATGTGCCTAGTAGAACACATGGGCTTACCCGGGCGGAGCTATCTGTTGCGCAATCCATAGCCGAAGGGTTGTCCAATAAGGAAATTGCCGCCAAGTTATTTCTTAGCGAAGGCACCGTCAAAAACTATGTGACAGAAATTCTGGGCAAGCTCAACTTACGTGACCGCACACAAATTGCCATTTACATGCTCAAACAATAGAGTATACAAAAAGGTATTTCCTTACCGTCTAAAGGCGGTTGGAAATACCTTTTTTCGTTACATTTCGACTGATCCTTTCTCGCTGACTACGGGAGGCGCTGGCAAGGCAAGCGGAGCCTCGTCCATTCGCCGCTCTTTCCGATGAGTGAACAATCGGAGGGTTATGATATGGAAAATGGTAACCGGCCGCAACTGGACTGCCCACGCCTCCTGGTTATCCGGTGCCAGAATAACGCCGAGCTGATGGTGCTCACCTTCATAGATCGCACGCTGCATGAATTTGCTCTCTCCCTGATGATTCCGCACCTCCAGCTTGCAAAAGGCGGGATTCATGCGCAGTGCCTTGTGCAGCTCCTCAGGACTATGTACGAGCACGCCATTCACTTTATACAGCGTTTCACCAGCCTCAATTCCGAGTTCTGCCGCTGGACTTCCAGGGATCACGCTTAATACCTTCAGTCCATGTTGAGGGTGAACAAAAGCTGGACTAAGCTGTTGCTCTTCCAATGCACTGTACCCTACCAAGAGCTCATGTCCAGCAAAAGCAATGATTGCTGCAATCACCATCAGCGGTGACCACCACACGGCAAGCAAACTGAACACGAGTAATGCCAAACTGTACAGCAGAAGACGCTTGGATGAAAGCTGGATCTTGCGTCCTGGCATCATACTCTGTGTGCTCTCGCTGAATCCAAGTAAGAGGGGAAGAGCAACAAGTGTATAACTCTGACCTGCGTTAAATAGTGGAGTCCACGCTAATCCAGCCACACCTCCGGTTGTCGGAACAAGAATCAGTAGCGGTATAGCCCAAAAAAGTTGTATCTGATATCCCCCTACCAGTTTCCCTCTTTTTCCTCCTATAAGTAACGGGGAAGCCATCGACACACCTTGCATGCGAACGAGTATAGCTTCTCCAAAGTGAAGGAGCGCAGCTAGAACCAGTAACGCAGGCATGTCCAGTCCACGAATCGTCTCCACAACCTGCCCAAGCACGCCTGTGGGCTGCCAGCTTGAAGCCACATTCAACGCAAATTGAACGATACCCAGTGTTCCTGCCGCATAGGCAAAGCATAAATATCGGATACGAATCAGAGATAAAACCAATGCTGCAATCCATATGCTAATCACAGCGCCCATGGTCGCATAAGTGCCGAGAAATAGTGACACGATGGACACCATGATACCAATTAAAATCCCTCCAAGAACAGCTCGTATCGTCTGAGTAATTGAGCTTTGCATACGAACGAGGAAGAGTCTACGTTCCTGGAGCAACTGGCGATGATAGATTAAAGCGATTAAAATAACTGCCATATAATAAAACGGCTGAATAAACAACTGTAACAATGCTTCCCCTAAAGTAGTTAACCACGGCCAAACCCATTCCATTGTAGTGTTCCACTCCTCTCCTTCAGCCGGTTCAGAAAAAAAGAAGGCTGAAAATCAGCCTTCTTTATGGCTTCGACACAGCGGACGAAATATCCTTCGAGACATTTTCGATCGCGCGCTTCAGCTGTGCATCATATTGAGGATTAGCAATTCGTTCGATCAGAGCTGCTTCCAGTGATTCGGCCGTTTTCTCATCGATCTGACCTGTAACCTTAATGCCTTTCTCCTTCTGGAACGCCTTGACCGCTTCTTCCGTCTTCTGATCGTAATATCCATCCACACGATCCGGTTTGAAGTCAAGTCCTCTCAGCATCGTCTGTGCACTTTTCACATCCATGTTGTTGCTGTCATACTTGAGCGGCAGCTTCTCTTTATTTATTGGTGCTACCGAGAAATACTCTGGCTGATCCACTGCAATATCCGGTTTTATCCCTTTTTCGTGAATCCAATCACCATTTGGTGTCAGCCACTTGGCAATCGTAATCTTCAGCAAGCTACCATCGCCCATTTGTTTATCATAGCTGGTCTGCACAGTTCCTTTACCAAATGAGTTCTCACCTACAAGCGTAGCACCTGCGGACTGCTGCAGAGCTCCCGCCAAAATCTCGGATGCACTTGCACTCCCCTTATTCATCAGCACCGTAATTGGATAAGGTTTGGAAGAACCATTGGATTTACTTTGTTCCTTCTTGCCATTTTTATCTTCCACCTGAACGATGACTTTACCTTTCGGTACGAATTGTTCTGCAATATCAATAACAACTTGCAGTACACCGCCCGGGTCATTCCGTACATCGATGATCAGGCCTTTCATATTTTGCTTCTCTAGCTTAGCCAACTCTTCCTTGAAGCGTTCGCCTGTATTCAGAGAGAATTGGGTGATATTAATGACACCAATCCCGCCGTCTTCCATATGAGCATAGACCGTTTCCAGATCAATGTCATCACGGATAATCGTGAATTCTATTAGCTCTGTGGACCCAGCACGCTTCACCTGTACTTTGGCTGAACTTCCCTTCGGACCTCTGATTTTGTTCACAGCTTTATTTAGCTCAAGTCCTTGAAGAGATTCGCCATTAACCGACATAATAATGTCCTTGGCACGAATACCCGCCTTTTCTGCAGGTGAGCCTTTGATCGGGGAAACGACAACGACATTACCATCTTGCGACGAAACCTCGGCACCGATTCCTGTAAATGATCCTTCGATCGACTCCTCAAACTGGGCAGCAGTTTCCTGTCCCATATAGTTGGAGTATGGATCACCAAGAGATTCCATCATACCGTTGATCGCCCCATCAATCAGTTTGGTGCGGTCGACATCTTTATAATAGTTTTTCGAGATCAAATCCATTGCAGTTTCGATCTTTTTCAATTCATTTTTCTGCTGTGAACTGCCTGTTATACTTGCCAGCAGTCCCTCACCTGGTGAAGTTTGACTTGTTATGCCGGGGTAAGTCATCAACACCAGCGTTAACAGGCTTCCGCCAAGCAGCCCCAGTACAACGAGCAGCAGTGCCGATCTTTTTTTCATCATCTGTTTGTCACCGCCTTTAGTTATGAAGCTCATCCGAATCAGACTGCTCCGAATCATTGCCTGAACATGCCAGCTTAGTATATGTCTAGCTTGTACGGATTATGATATTTCCATTCGAAGTTTATCCGATTAATACCTGTTGTCTACTTCTTATAGATAGTTCATCGGATTCACGGCGCTACCATTATCTCGTACTTCAAAGTGCAAGTGAGGTCCAGTCGAGTTACCTGAGTTGCCTGATTCAGCAATGGTATCTCCCTTGTTCACCGTATCTCCCTTGCTGACCTTAAATCCATTTTCACGCAGGTGACCGTACAGTGTCCACAAACCTCCGCCGTGATCTACAATAACTGTATAACCATAACCACTATACCATTCAGCCATAATGACAATTCCGCCCGAAGCCGCATGAACAGACGTACCTACAGGAACAGCAAAATCGACACCGTTATGCATCTTACCTACTTCCCCTGTAATCGGGTGAACCCGTGGACCGAATGATGAAGATATACGTCCTCCGGAGACAGGTCTTGCAAAAATACCATTGCCCGACGAGTAAGTTACTTCACTGCTGCCGGTTGAGCTGACACGCGTTGGCTTCTTGGCTGCTGCTTTGGCTCGTGCTTCAGCTTCAGCACGCGCTTTGGCTGCTGCTGCTGCCTGTTGCTCGCGCAATTTATTTTTCTCCTGCAATAGAGCTGAGCGCTTGCTTGCAATCTGAATTAACACAGCTTCCTGTTCTGCTGTAAGTTCTTCAGATTGTTCAATCTTAGCATCATATGAGGCCAGAAGCACTTGCTTTTCCTTCTCTTTCTCGTTCAATTGCGACTTACGCTGCTTCTTCTGGGCATAAAGACTTTTGGCTTCCGCATACTGGCGGTCCAAATCTGCCTTTTTCTTCACAACAAGCTGCTTGTCCGCCTTATGTTCATCTAACAGATGTTGGTCTTGATTAACAATCGTCTTGAGAGAATCCGCACGAGTTAGAAAATCGGTAAAGCTTGTGGAAGACAACAGGACATCTAGATAAGATACTGCTCCATCCGTGTACATCAGACGTACACGTGACTCCAACAACTTCTCTCTTGCAACGATGCGGTCTTCTGCCGCTTGCAGGTCTTTCTTGGTTGTACGAAGATCTTCTTCCGTGGTTTCGATCTGCAAGGATACACTCGCCAGCTCATCACTTACGACGTTAATCTGCTCTAAGACAACCTTCAGATAAGCATTGGTTTTGTTCTTATAATGCTGTGCTTCCTTTTTATTAGCCGCAGCTTTCTTTTGCTCCTGTTTGGCAGAAGCCGCCTTACTCTCCAGTTGCTGAATCTGCTGGTCAATGTCACTGATGCTGTTCTTAGCATATCCGTCAGAAGGTTGAAACGTCATACCAGCCAGTAACACAAAGGCCAGTAGCGAAGCGGTTTTTTTCAAAATGATGATCCCCCATCCTATGAATTCACAAGAAAGCAACCTACACAGGTGGTCGAACAGCATGTTCCTTTGCTTTCTTCATCAAAATAACAGTTGTGTCTCTCCTACATATCGTCAAACAGCGTTCATTTATGAACCTGTTCGTTATACTTTAAGTGACTTGCGAATCGATAGCGTACTGCCCAAAATACCTACAAGCACACCAAGCCCAATCAATAACGTTCCCATGAGCGGCCAAATCTCGCTGAGCGGAATCAGATTAAGCATCTGCATGAACACATCCTGACCAACGGTTGCCATCAGGCGGCTGTATCCGAAGAACAGAACCCCGACCGTAATGACGGAACCAATCAGTCCAATGAGCGCCCCTTCAATAAAGAAAGGCCAGCGAATAAAGGTGTTGGTTGCTCCCACCAGTTTCATGATTCCAATCTCCCGGCGACGAGCCAGAATCGTTACGCGAATCGTATTCGAGATCAGAAACATCGACATGAGACCTAGTCCCCCGACAAAAATAAATCCGATATTACGAACAAGCTTCGTAAATTTGAACAAAACATCTACCGTTTCCTTGCCGTAGTTCACTTTCATGATCGGCTTCTCCGGATGCTTCTCGTTCAGCTCTTCAATCTTCTGCGCTACAAAGTTGACCGTTTCCGGTTCAATGACTTTGACTTCAATGGTATCTGGCAGTGGATTATTATCCACATCGAAACCACCTAGAACATTATCGGCATTTTCTCCCAAACGTTCGCGGAACTCCTTCAGTCCTACATCCTTGGGAACCACCCGAATCTCGCTGACTTCAGGCATTGCACTAATTTCTTCTCCAATTTCATTACGCAGCTTCTCATCCACATTCAGCTCCAAGAACGCACTGATCTCCACTTGGCTGTCTACCTGGTTGGCCATAGAGTTCACATTCAGTACGAGAAGCATAAACACGCCAAGAATAAACAGAGATACGATAATCGACATGACTGATGCCACCGACATCCAGCCATTGCGGAATACGTTTTTGAAGCCCTCCCGCAGATGCCGCAAGAGAGTACTAAAATTCATAACCGTATTCCCCTCTCATCTGATCCCGTACAATCTGTCCGCGTTCAATGGCGATAACCCGTTTGCGCATCGTATTTACAATATCCTTGTTGTGTGTAGCCATAACAATCGTTGTACCTCGGAAATTAATCTCGTCCAGAAGTTGCATAATGCCCCATGACGTCTCCGGGTCCAAATTCCCTGTAGGCTCGTCCGCAATAATGACGGAAGGATTGTTCACAATCGCCCGAGCGATAGCAATCCGCTGCTGTTCTCCGCCGGATAGCTGTGAAGGCTCCCGATTGGCTTTGCTCCGCAAACCTACCAGATCAAGCACTTCCATAACTCGTTTTTTGATATGACGTTTCGGCGCTTCAATGACTTCCATTGCAAATGCCACATTCTCAAATGCCGTCATCTTTGGCAACAGTCGGAAATCCTGAAATACCACGCCGATGTTACGGCGCACGTAAGGAATTTTACGTGGTTTCAACTTGCCAATATTAAATCCGTTGATGGATATCTGCCCTTTGGTTGGAACTTCTTCTCTGTACATTAGTTTCATAAATGTTGATTTGCCTGCACCGGATGGACCAACGATATAGACAAATTCATTGCGGTCGATCTTCACCGACACCCCTTGTAATGCGTGGGTACCATTGGCATAGGTCTTCCACACGTCCTGCATTTCTATCACATCATCACTTCCTGCTCGCATAGTTAGCCATTATGATTTCGACACAATCCCGGCATTTCCTTTAAAAGAACCTGAATTTCATCAGGAAAAAATCAGCCTCGACTCTCTTTTCATAGTGAAGCATGAATTCATTTGAAGTTTATTGTAACAAATTTGTTACCTATTGAGTACCCGAAAGTTTTTCACACTTGGATCATATAGATAGAACATGTTACGAATTTCGGAACAACCGAAGCCAAAAGGAGCGTTTGCTTATGAAAAAAATACATGTAACGGTCATCGTCCTGTTCTCTCTACTCTTGATCGGCTCCGCATCCTATGGACTGCTCTATATGTACGTGAATCAGCCAACGTTGCCCAAGGGCGTGCAGATCAGTGGCTGGGTACTTGATGGCAAACATCGGAAGGAAGTGCTGGCAGAACTACACAAGCGTATTGAACAATTGGAGGTCTGGCCCGTCACCCTTGAGGTAGCTGAACCTGAGCCGATCACGATGACAATTACCGCAACCGATCTAGGGCTGAGTTATAATGCACACCTCTTCGAGGCAGCCATCAAACAGCTGGATGAGGGAAATCTGTGGGAGCGAGCTTATGCAAGGTATCAGTTTCCCCAGAGCTTCCTTTTGGATATGACCTATAGCGAACAAACCTTACAACAACGACTTAGCCCTGCCTGGGAAAAAGAAACCTTCGGTGTGCCAACGGAAGCCGTCCGCCGGATCACCCCTAACGACAAAGTACAATACATTCCGGAGAAAAGCGTGCGCCGAATTGATTGGAAAACACTCCATACCCTTATACAAAACAAGATGCAATGGGATCTGAATGACGTGAAAGATGGAGAACAACATGATCCAATCCGTATCCTCTTGCCTGTGTACACTTTAAAACCGGATGTAACCATTGATTCATTAAAGAAGGAGGGCATCGACCGCAAAATTATTCAATTCTCCACAGGACTGGGAAACAGCAGCGAAGGCCGGATACATAATGTCAGCTCGGCGGCCCAGGCTATTCACGGAATGATTTTACCTCCTGGCGGTGTGTTCGACTATGAAAAAGTGATTCGGAAAGCGGAGAAGGAATATGGCTTCCGTGAAGCACCTGTCATTGTTAATGGACGGTTGACACCGGGGATCGGAGGAGGGATCTGTCAGGTATCTAGCACCGTTTATAACGCTGCCCTTCTGACCGGTCTGGATATTATTGAGCGGCGTAATCATTCAGTGCCAGTGAAGTATTTGCCGAAAGGACTGGATGCTACCTTTGCCTCCGGCGCGATCAACTTTCGCTTTCGAAACAGCACCGAGAAGTCTTTATTGATACAAGCGAAGGTGGAGAACCATCGTCTGGTCGTGAAGTTTTTCGGAACATTCCCGGAGAATGTCAGTTATGCGGTGGAGTCTCGTACGATCGAGACGCTGAGTGCACCTGTAAAATATGTATCCAGCAATATGCTTCCTGACGGGGTCCAACAAGTCCTTCAGAATGGACAGCCCGGTTATATTGTCGAGACCGTTCGTATCAAAAAAGTGGATGGCAAGGTGGTTGAATCCAAAACAATCTCACGCGATATCTACAAGGCCCAGAGCCGTCTCATTGCACGTTCAGGTCACATGAGCATGCCCGATCCGGAACAACCCTCTGTCGTGGAGGATGGCATTCGTGAGGGAAATTTACCTTAAATCGAAGTGTAAATGGACGTTCAACTTGAACATAAGTTTTACGGCCATACGAATGATAGGAATGATATGTACGAAATAAAAAAACATGTCTCATACCCAGGCACGGGATTGAGACATGTTTCTTATTTTTTTATATGTGCAAGCTTCCTTCCATATATGTGTTGATTTCTTCTTCAACTTTAATGCCCCGCAGTGTACTCTTGCTGCTCCTCTCCCACAACCATTTTCTCGTTCCCCATGAAGAAGGAAGCGATCAATGCGAGGACTGCCGGAATAACAGCCCAAGCGAACAGCTGCACAATGGAAGATGACAACGCATGAGTAATTGCGTCCAGCACCTGTGGTGGAATGCCTTGGCGAAGTTCCGGTGATAACAACGCATGCGGGTCTGAGAGATTCATGCCCGCAGGCATACCACCAGCAGGCGCTCCAGCTGATGCACCTACTTCTCCAGCAGCACTAGCCATGCTGTCGGTCATTTTTCGCGTAAACACTTGGCTCTGGATGATCCCAAAGATCGTGATGCCCATCGTCATCCCCAGAGATCGCAGGAAGTTCAACGTAGAGCTGGCTGCGCCGCGTCGTTGGGGTTCAAATGCATTCATAGCCGCATTACTGAGCACGGAGAAGGACGCGCCAACGCCCAGACCAATCATGACCATATATACCCGAATCGTCCACAGGGATGAACTCTCATCCAGTGTAGTCAGCAAGCCCAGACCTAGACCTAACAAAGCTAAAGTCGGAATCATAATGCTGCGGTACTTAATCTTGGTCATGAGTACACCACCTAAGGAAGCCGTTACTACAGAACCGAGCATCATTGGCAGTAGGACTAGACCCGAATTGGTTGCTTTACCGCCGAGTACACCCTGGATGAAAATCGGAATATACACAGAAGCCGTAATAAAAGCGGCACCACTGAACATCCCGATTACGTTGCTTGACCAGTATACCCGCTTGCGGAACATGCTGAAGGTAATAATGGGCTCTTTGGCCTTCGTCTCAGCATACAGAAAGAGCAGTGTCAGCACAACAAATCCGGTAAACAACCCCAATATCTGTGTGGAGTCCCAAGCATATGTTTTACCACCCAGCTCCAGAGCAAAGATCAGACAGACTACTGCACCAATCAGCGTAACTGCACCGAGCCAGTCAATCTGCTGCGATTGATGTTGATGGGATTCTTTATAGAAAAATGCGATAAACAGAAATGCAATCAATCCCAGCGGCAGGTTGATGTAAAAGACCCATTCCCAAGTGGCATACTCTGTAATGTAAGCCCCGAGTAGCGGTCCGAATACACTTGAAAGACCGAAGACTGCTCCAAACAATCCACCAAGCTTGCCCCGGGATTCCGGTGCGACCACATCGAACATGATCGTAAAAGCAATCGGTATCAGTGCTCCTGCACCAATCCCTTGAATCGCTCTGTACATCGTTAATTCCACGATGGATGTCGCGGTTCCACACAATGCCGAGCCAAGCATAAATACGATAATTCCAAAGACAAAAAACTTTTTCCGTCCATACATATCGGACAGTTTCCCAAAGATCGGCATACCTGCCATCTCGGCTACCATATATGCGGAGGTGACCCAGACAAACTTGTCGAGTCCTCCCAGCTTGCCGACGATATCCCCCATCGCCGTAGCCACGATGGTATTATCCATCGAAGCCATTAAAATGCTGAGCAGTAGACCTGCGAGCACAAACCCAATCTTGTTATGACGTGCAGTCATTGTTATCAATCTCTCCATTCCCGTTCTATTCATATGACTGCATTAGTATATCCGAAAAGCTTCAACAAGCAATCAGCCCATGGACTGATTGCTTTATAGCAAAGGTCCCTACCTTCTCCCTCTACCTTGGAGGGACACATACTTACGAATTCTACCACTCGAAGCCACTCGTAAAGCGTACGAAGATCAATCTTGGCTAGATTCGTACGCTATGACCCACTTTCGCTTCCGGATCAACGGATAGTTCTCCGGAGTATTCCACAAACCGGATATTACATCCCCGTCCAATATGAACTCTAGTACCTCGAACCGTATCGGCTTCGGTGTCTTCCAACACGATTTCATCTCCCTCAATTAATTGAGCCTTGAAAGATGGTGCACCGCCCAAGCCGAGTGCTTTCCAGAATCCGCTTCGTTCTCTACGCCGAATATCAATGCGCTCCCCGCCTACTTCTCTCGCTGAAGAGGAGGTATATAAACGAATGTCCACACTGTCTGCGTTAAGCAATCCGCCCACTTTAATATTCCCCTGAACATTCACCGTCTCGCCCTGCACATCTCCATCAATCGTTACCATGCCACCAATATCGATGCGTTCTCCGTCCACTCTACCGTGCACATTACACTTTCCGTTTACTGTGAATTCCGGTGATGACAAGTCCCCTTTTACCGTCGCCATACCATCGACACGGAAGCGAGAGCTAACTAGTGGACCGTTAATGGTACACATGCCGTTAACATTCGTATTCTCGGCACGAGCTGCTCCGAGGACTCCAAGGGTTCCATTGACATCTAGAGATTGGGTACGCAGCTCTCCTTCTACTTTGGCCATTCCGTTCACCGTTGTACTGTCAGAGAAGAGGGAACCATAGATTTTCAGCGTGCCATTAACGCTCAGAAAGGAACAATCCAGATCGCCATCCAGTTTAGCCATCCCATCAATATTAACCCGGTGGTATTCCCCTCCTTCAGTTTTACGAGACCCTGTAACATTCAGATCGTTTCTCAAATGACGTTCTTCCATTCGCATAATCCCCCTCAGCCCAATTTAAGTTTCAATTCTTCCATGAACGTTGCCAGCGGAATGCGGAGCACCACTTTCACACCTGGATCAAAATAAAGCTCTGCCCCTGAGTTCACCAGCATAAATGTTGGTACGCCCATTTTACGAATAAGCAGCAGTTCACTGGCGCGGTCTCGGAATCGGTAGTAGTGTTCGGACATCACATCCACCAGCAGTAACCCTTCCTGTTGAGTGATATCGCCGCTCAGAAGCAGTCTCTCAAGTACATAGAGCATCATAATTTGTTCTAGACCATATAAGGATTGCTGTCGCCCAGCCTCATTTAACAGGTCAAGCGAAGACAGTGAAACAATGTTGCGATCTAGCAGTTGCTGATCCGACATCTCAATGTCACCCAGAGTTGGGGAGAACACGTCTGCCAGTTCATCCAATGACAAACCATCTTTCATGTGCAGGATCTTATCGATTCGTTGTAAAATTTGGTGTTTTGGAAAAAACGTTTCCTGTCCTGTAAAGGAGGACTTACGTATAAACCACTCCTCCGGAATCAGATTTTTTCGTTTCCAACGATACAATTGACCATATGAAATGCCTGTCAAATCAAGCAACTCTTTTTTGGAGATCAAATCATCCGTCATTTCAGGACCCCCTTTTCATTAAATGTAGTGTAACAAAACATTGTTACGTTGTAAAGATGGAAGAAAGTTCAAATCCAGAAAAATTTATCCCTCTTATTTGTATAGTGCATAAGTGTACCCTATCATTGCATTTGCTCCATTTTGGGTATACCCTTGAGTTGCAACCATAAATACTTTATTTTATTCTCTGATCTCCTTGCTGCAAATGAACATTATTTTGAACTTCCATTTATGAAAGGGGTTACTTTTCGACATGGCACTCATTAAATGTGATTTCTACTCGGACACACTCGGATTAAGTACAAGTATGCATGTGATTCTTCCGCAGCAGACTCATAATCAAATCGGGATGGAAAATGTCACAGGTTCTGGTTTACACCCTACGCTGTACTTGCTTCACGGCATGTCTGACGATGATTCCATCTGGCTCCGCCGCACATCAATTGAACGTTACGTGGCTTCCCTCGGCATTGCTGTTGTAATGCCCCAAGTACATCGCAGCTTCTACACGGATATGGCAGAAGGCGGGCGTTACTGGACATTCATCAGTGAGGAATTACCTACACTTGCTCGCTCCTTTTTCCCGCTATCTCCTAAACGTGAAGATAATTTCGTTGCTGGCCTCTCGATGGGTGGATATGGTGCGTTCAAGCTGGCTCTCCTCAAACCCGATCAGTATGCAGCTGCCGCAAGTCTATCTGGCGCTCTCGATATGGCCGCTCATATGAACAACGACGTTCCTTCCGCCTTGCCACAGACCGAGTTGTTACGCATCTTTGGTCCTCAATTTGCAGGGTCAGATAATGATCTGATTCATTTGATCAAAGATCATAAACGATTTTCTGGTCCGCGCCCTCTTCTCTATCAGTGCTGTGGGACAGAAGACTTCCTGTATGAAGATAATCAAACGTTCCGTAAAGCTTGTGCTGAAACAGACTTCCAATTAACGTATGAGGAAGAACCTGGTGAACATGAGTGGGGTTATTGGGACAACAAGATTCAAGATGTATTAAAGTGGTTACCTCTGCCAAAACAAAACTAAAAAAGATAAAAAGCAGGCTTGAACTGAACTGCCCCTCTGTTACTACAGATCATCCAGAGGTACATTTCATTTCAGCCTGCTTTTGTATGGTCACTATTACACGGTCATTCTATGAACATCCTTAACCGCGGTTTTCAATCCATTGTTCTGTCTGTGTAAGTAACTTCTCACTGCGAGCAATCGCCTCTGCCACTTGACCAGATGCTGTGCCGCCGTATACATTGCGAGCGTTGACTACCGCTTCCGGCTGCAGTACATCATAGATCCGCTCATCGAACAGCGGTGAGAATTGCTTGAATTCATCGATTGTCAGATCGAGCAAATATTTGCCGTTCTGGATGCAGTACAATACCGTTTTACCAATCACCTCGTGAGCTTGACGGAAAGGTAGACCCTCGCCTACGAGGAAATCAGCAATATCCGTTGCGTTAGAGAAGTCTTGGTTCACCGCTTGACGCATGCGATCTTTGTTCACCTTCATCGTAGCAATCATCGGAGCAAACAACTGTAATGCCCCCTCCAGTGTCGCTACTGTGTCAAACATGCCCTCTTTATCTTCCTGCATGTCCTTGTTGTAGGCCAGGGGGAGAGACTTCAGCACAGTCAGCAATCCAATCAGATTGCCGTATACCCGTCCTGTTTTACCACGAACAAGCTCAGGCACATCCGGATTTTTCTTTTGCGGCATAATGCTGCTGCCTGTGCAGAACGCATCATCCAGCTCCACAAAACTAAACTCTGTACTGCTCCACAATACCAGCTCTTCACTTAGACGGGACAAGTGAGTCATGATCAGAGAAGCTGCTGCCAGGAACTCTACGATGAAGTCGCGGTCACTTACCGCATCCAGACTGTTCTCGTATACTCCATCAAAACCAAGCTGTTCTGCTACAAAGTGACGGTCAATCGGGAACGTTGTGCCTGCAAGCGCCCCTGCACCCAGCGGCAGTACGTTAATCCGTTTGTAGCTATCCATCAGACGCTCCGCATCGCGTTGGAACATCGACACGTAGGCCATCAAATGATGTGCGAACAGAATCGGCTGTGCACGTTGCAGGTGCGTGTAACCCGGTACAATCGTATCCAGATTGTCTTTTGCCTGTCCGATCAGTGCTTCTTGCAGTGCATGCAACATGCCCACGAAACCAACGACACGCTCACGCAGATATAAGTGCATATCCGTTGCCACTTGGTCATTCCGGCTGCGACCTGTATGCAATTTACCACCCACAGGACCGATCGTCTCAATCAGATTTTTCTCAATGTTCATGTGAATGTCTTCGTCTGATACGGAGAATTCTACTTCACCTGCACGAATTTTATGCAAAACGGTAATCAGACCTTCTTTGATGGTTTCCACATCTTCTGCCGGCAAAATACCGCATTTGCCCAGCATGGTTACGTGGGCCAAGCTTCCTTGGATGTCTTCTTCCGCCAAAGCTTTGTCAAAGTTAATGGATGCCGTATATTCCTCAACCAAATGGTTGGTTTGCTTCGTAAAACGTCCTCCCCACAGCTTGCTCACAGTGAGTATCCCCTTTCGCTCATGGACAAAGCCGTCCCTGCCAAAATATGCAAGAACGGCCCGCCTTGTCAGTGATTATCATGCAGCGTGACAAGCATCACGCTCTTCATTTATTTCTTGTTCTGTTCCACGCCGGAGTGTACCTTCAAACGCAGGGCGTTCAGGCGGATAAAGCCTGTTGCATCCCCTTGATCATACGCCTCCGATGGGTCAGCTTCCATCGTAGCAATATCCGGGTTGTACAAGCTGACAGGGCTTTTTACTCCTGCGCCAATAACGTTGCCTTTGTACAATTTCACACGCACCGTACCCGTGACGTTCTTCTGACTCTCGGTTACCAACGCTTGAAGCGCCAGACGTTCCGGCGCAAACCAGAAACCGTTGTATACGAGTGTGCTGTAGCGTGTGATCAAGCTGTCACGCAGGTTCATCACTTCACGATCCATCGTGATGGATTCCATTTTGCGATGTGCAGTGAACAAGATCGTTCCACCTGGTGTTTCGTATACGCCACGGCTCTTCATGCCGACAAAACGGTTCTCCACCATATCGACACGACCAATTCCGTGCTTACCGCCCAATTCATTCAGTTGCTCCATCACTTGCAGCGGGCTCAGACGCTCGCCGTTCAAAGCAACACAGTTACCTTGCTCAAACTCCAGTTCAACATACTCTGCTTGATCCGGTGCATCTTCAGGTGCATTGCTCAGCAAGAACATATCTTTGTTCTCGTCCGTGCTCGGATCAAACCATGGATCTTCAAGCACACCGCTCTCATAGCTGATATGCAGCAGGTTGCGGTCTGTAGAATAAGGTTTTGCCGCAGAAGCGGTAACCGGAATACCGTGTTTCTCAGCATAAGCAATCATCTCGGCACGTCCAGGGAACTGGTTACGGAACTCTTCCAGACGCCAAGGTGCAATCACTTGGATATCCGGTGTGAGCGCAGCTGCGTTCAGCTCAAAGCGAACCTGGTCATTCCCTTTACCCGTAGCGCCGTGAGCGATCGCGATCGCCCCTTCTGCGCGAGCAATATCTACCATCCGTTTAGCAATAAGCGGACGCGCAATACTTGTGCCCAGCAGATATTGGCCTTCATAGAGGGCACCTGCTTGGAACATGGGATAGATGAAATCTTTTGCGAACTCATCGCGCAGATCATCGATATATACTTTGGAAGCGCCTGTAGCGAGTGCTTTTTCTTCCAGACCATCAAGCTCATCCTTCTGACCGATATCTGCGGTAAAAGCAATGATCTCTGCATCATAGGTTTCTTTCAGCCATTTCAAAATTACAGATGTGTCCAACCCGCCCGAATAGGCGAGTACGATTTTTTCCTTAGCCATGTCGTATGGTCCTCCCCAAGATCAATTGCAATCATTCAAACACTATACTTTATTTCATCCTATCATCGCCAAATTAGCGTTTAAAATCAACCCGTAACCACAAACTGCGTCTATTCGCTCATCAGAGCGGCCATCAGCGCCTTTTGTGCATGCAGACGGTTCTCTGCCTGATCAAAGATCAGCGAGTTCGGGCCGTCGATGACACCTGCGCTCACTTCTTCACCGCGGTGTGCTGGCAGGCAGTGCAAGAACATGTAGTCCGGCTTGGCACCTTTCATCAGTTCCTCATCCACTTGATAAGCCGCAAATGCCTGCTCACGGATCTTCTGCTCTTCTTCAAAGCCCATACTCGCCCATACATCGGTATACACGATATCAGCATCCTTCACCGCTTCTTGTGCACTGTATGTCACAAGCACTTCTGAACCGCTCTCCTGTGCAATGGCACGAGCCTGCTCAACCACATCACTGTCCGGCTCATAGCCTTCCGGCGTAGCCACAGCAACGTGCATACCCATTTTGGCTGCGCCCAGCATGAGAGAGTGTGCCATGTTGTTGCCGTCCCCGACGTAAGCCATTTTCAGCCCTGCCAGCTTGCCTTTATGCTCAAGCACCGTTTGGAAATCTGCAAGCACCTGACACGGATGCGCTGCATCGCTCAGACCGTTAATGACGGGAACATCAGCATGTTCTGCCAATTCAATCACATTATGGTGTCCAAACGTGCGAATCATGATGCCGTCCAGGTAACGGGACAACACTTTCGCTGTATCATGTGTCGTCTCTCCCCGTCCCAGCTGAATGTCGTTCTTGCTAAGGAACAGCGCGTGTCCGCCCAGCTGGAACATGCCAACTTCAAAGGATACACGTGTACGTGTTGATGATTTTTCAAAAATAAGTCCGATCGTTTTGCCTTTCAGGGGCTGAAACGGTACACCGCTTTTTTGCTTGCCTTTAATCTCAATGGCAAGATCGAGCAGGTAACGTATTTCCTCAGCTGTATAGTCGGTGAATTCGATGAAATCCCGGCCTCTCAGGTCTATCTTTTGAACCTTATCTGTGTGCTGGACTGCCATATTTTATTTCCTCCTCAATTCCCGTTCCCTGCACCCGCATGGACAGAAGCCACGCAATACACATGGGTTAGAACATTCTCTTCTAATTAGATGTTCGTGCTGATATTCATCAAATCTTTCTTCTGCGAATAGGTTGCCGCACGGCTACAGGGACTCTTTAACTTTTCTTCGCTTCGTTCCGAGGGCCGCTATGGCCCACGGATCAGCAAATTCATTTTTATATATCAGGCTTTCGCCGCAACATGCTCTTCAATTAATGTAGCTACCAAGGACACAGCCTCGTCAATCTCTTCTTTACTAACATAGAGGTTAGGAAGCAAGCGAATAACGTTAGGTCCAGCCGACACGAACAAGATGCCGCGCTTCTGTCCTGCCAACACAATATCACCGATCGGCTCTGCACACTCGATCCCCACCAGCAAGCCCATCCCGCGGACTTCTTTGACAAATGGATTGCCAGCCAGACGAGTACGTAGAGACGTCATCAGATAATCACCCATCTCCGCTGCGCGCTCTGGCAACCGATCTTCTAGCATCGTCTCAATGGTTGCGATAACGACGGAGGAAGCAAGCGGCGTGCCGCCAAACGTCGTAGCATGACTGCCTGGTGTGAATGCATCACGCAGGAAACCTTTACCTAGCATTGCACCAACAGGAAAGCCACTGCCAATCCCTTTAGCTACAGTGAATACATCCGGTTCAACACCGTAATGCTCGTGAGCAAACAACTTGCCTGTACGGCCCATACCTGTCTGCACTTCGTCTACAATCATTAGCAGTCCATGCTCATCACACAGTTTCCGCACATGTTTGACGAATTCAGGTTCTACCGGATAGACTCCGCCTTCGGCTTGAACCATCTCTAGCATTATCGCTGCGGTTTTCGGTCCAATCGCACCTTCGAGTGCAGGGATATCATGCAACGGTACAGTGACAAATCCAGCGGGCAGCGGCAAGAAACCTTCTTTGACTTTATCCTGGCCCGTTGCCGTCAACGTTGCCAGTGTCCGTCCGTGGAACGATTGGGCGAATGTAATCACTTCGTACCGATCCGAACCCTTTACCTTTTGTTGATAACGACGCGCCACCTTAATGGCTGCCTCATTAGCTTCAGCACCACTGTTGCAGAAAAAGACGGCGTCCGCACAGGTATTGGCTGTCAGCAAAGCTGCTGCCTTTTCCTGTCCCGGAATCTGAAAGAGGTTAGACACATGCCACAGCTCATCAATCTGAGCTTTCAGCTTCGCTCCGACCTTCTCCGGTGCATGGCCCAGGCTCGTTACTGCAAGTCCGCACATGAAATCGAGATAGCGATTCCCCTGATCATCCCATAACCAGCTACCTTTTCCTTTGACTAGGCTGATCGGATACCGTGCATATGTTTGAAAAAGAGAGCTTCCCGTCTCGGCCGCTACACCTGTACTTGCTGCGCCCACTACGGCTGTGCCAGAACCTGGCTGTTCGTTACCTTTTGCCATGACCGTATCACTCCTTGTCGATTATATAAATAAAAGCCAAAAGTCTGAGTTTCGTGTTGACTCTACTGCATTCGCACAATTCGCGTACCAACCGTCTCTCCGCCAAGCACACGGCTCAGAATCTGCGGCTCGCTGCCATCCACGATAATTACTTCGCGTACTTCGCCGTGGATGCACGCAATGGCTGCGCGCACTTTCGGAATCATACCGCCGTAGATTTCACCGGTTTGAATCATATCCTCGATCTCTTGAATGGATACAGAAGGCAGCACTTTTTTCTGGCCTCCAATAGTCCTCATAATGCCTGGTACGTCGGTCACGACAATCATACGTTTTACTCCAAGATGTGAAGCCACTGCTCCTGCCGCCGTATCTGCATTAATATTGTAACGTTGCCCACTCGCATCCACACCAACAGGTGCGATGACAGGCATGTAACCCATGTTAACGATACCTTGTATGATCTCAGCTTGGACACTGGTCACATGACCTACCCAGCCGATCTGGGCATGATTTGATACAGGTTTTGCCTGAATCAGGCCACCATCCACACCCGAAACGCCCAAGGCCCGACCTCCTGCACCCTGGATGAGCCGAACAATCTGCTTGTTAATACTTCCAGCCAGAACCATCTCGACTACGTCCAGCACAGGCTCTGTTGTCTTACGCAGTCCGTCGACGAATTCGGTTTCAATGCCCAGCTTCGCCAGATTCTCGGAAATGGCTGGTCCGCCGCCATGAACGATGACTGGGCTGTTTCCGGAAGACTGCAAGTCACGCAGGTCTGAAAAAAAGGACTCAGGCAATGCGGCCAGCGTACTGCCACCACATTTCATCACAAACATCTGTTTCTCCGTACCTGCTTCCGTTGCAGTACTTTTAGTAGGTAAAGTTGAATTCATGAGACTAGACCCCTTTCGTTCAGACAATGATACAAGACTTAACACTTAAAACACTTATCGCTAGACGATCAAAGCCGTTCCAGATTCGGATCGTTCTTTCGATCGCCGTTGTCTCCAGGTTTGTTTGATTCCCTTTTCCAAAGGGATAACCCGGAGACAAATGCGAACGCTCCGCTTCTACAGAATCGATTCCGCCTCTTCCACTACATTCGTCTATTTTTATATTTTAAAGTTTAATTCTTATACATAATTTTTACATCGATGATGGTACGCAGCTTTATAGAGATTAAGCTGCAAGTTCAGTACGCATGGATTAGAACAATATAATAATGGCATAACATCTTTTTCACGTGCGATATGCGGCGTTAATACGTACATAGTCATACGTCAGGTCGCATCCCCAGGCTATAGCGTTGCCTTCGCCATGATGCAGATCTACTACAATGCGCACGGTGTCCGTCTGCAAGTATGCCAGTGCCGCTTCTTCGTCAAATACAACCGGACGAGACTGGGCAAGCACCGGGATGTCTCCGAGACGAATATCCACTGTATCCGGGTTCACCGGCTGACCCGCACGGCCTACCGCAGCAATGATCCGGCCCCAGTTCGCGTCAGCACCAAACATCGCGGATTTGACCAGGCTTGAGCCGATCACCGTTTTGGCAACAGCCTGTGCAGACTCATCACTAACTGCACCCGTCACTTCGACTTCAACCAGCTTGGTTGCTCCTTCACCATCGCGAGCAATCGCTTTGGCAAGTACCTGGCACACATACGTGAATCCAGCAGCAAACGCATCCCAATCCGGGTGATCTATCGTCAACTCTTCATTACCTGCATAGCCACTGGACATCGCTACAAGCATATCATTCGTGCTCGTATCCCCATCTACAGTGATCATGTTAAAAGTATGATTGGTTGCCTGGCGCAGCAAGCGTTGCAACGCTTCTGCTCCAATGACCGCATCTGAGGTCATAAACGCCAGCATGGTGGCCATATTCGGATGAATCATCCCCGAGCCTTTGGCCGCTCCCGCAATCGTTACCGTCTTGCCGCCGACAACGACGGAGACGCAAGCTTCCTTTTTCACCAAATCAGTCGTTAGAATCGCCTGTGAAAATTGCTCTGCTTCGTCTGTTCCCTTGCCCAGTTGCTCCGGAAGTGCCTTGATACCCGAATGCACCGCATCCATCTTCAGCAGTTCACCAATGACTCCTGTGGAAGCAACCGCCACATCTTCTTCAAGCACGCCAAGCTCACGGGCAGCTGCCGCACGCATCGCATACGCATCCTCTTCACCCTGTTGCCCTGTACATGCATTGGCATTACCGCTATTAACAATCACAGCCTGCAAACGTCCATTGCTCAGACTCTCCCTTGTAACTTTGAGCGGTGCAGCCTGAAACACGTTGGTCGTGTAGACCGCTGCTGCAGTTGCAGGAATATCACAGCGAATCGCTCCGATGTCGTTGCGTGACGTTTTTTTCAAACCACAGTGCAGTCCACCAACCGTGAACCCACCCGGCGTAACAATTGTTCCGTTCTCAACTACGGTAAAAGCTTGTTGCTCCACTTTTGCTCCCATATCATATCCCCCGTATGCGTTCAGCCATATGCTGATGAATCGCCTGCTTCAACTGAATTTGTTCACCCATAATTCGTAACTATCCCTAATGACTTGACTCAAGCTCGCTTATTCACGCTTCCCCCTGCGACCCTCATTCGTCATACTTATGGATATACCGGTGTCATGTTCAGCCCGAGGTTCTCCTCCCATCCCATCATCAGGTTCATATTTTGAATTGCTTGCCCAGATGCACCCTTCACCAGATTGTCAATAACCGAAATGATCGTTAAGCGCCCTGTGCGCGGGTCTACCGAAAATCCGATGTCACAATAGTTCGATCCAGACACTTCCTTCGTCGATGGCCAAATGCCCGGTTCACGCACACGTACAAAAGGTCTATTTTCATAATATTTACGGTATAAGTCCACAATCTCCTGATCACTATGCTCACCCGTCAGCTTGGCATACATCGTACTCATAATGCCGCGTGTCATGGGCACAAGCTGTGTTGTAAAAGTTACTGTTACCGGGCTTCCCGTAATATTGCCGAGAACTTGCTCGATCTCAGGAATATGCTGATGTTTATTCAACTTGTAAGCTTTGAAATTTTCGTTCATTTCTGCATAATGATTCGTCAGACTCGTTCCACGCCCTGCACCGGATACGCCTGATTTGGCATCGATAATAATTGTGGAAGGATCAATCCATCCCGCCTGTACCGCAGGAATCAGACCCAACAGTGTCGCTGTCGGATAACATCCAGGATTGGATATGAAATCTTTGTCCTTCACTTCATCTCCGTACACCTCAGGCATGCCGTATACAGCCTTCTCTAACACATCTGCTGGCGGGGCCGGATGTTTGTACCACTGCTCATATACCGATCCGTCTTTCAAACGGAAATCACCAGACAGGTCAATCACTTTCAGACCAGCTTCCAGCAGGCTCGGAACGAGCTTCGCGCTTACGCCAGACGGGGTCGCGGTGAATACGAGATCTGCACGACTTGCAATCTCTGCAGGATCAACACCGTCAAGCGGCCTGTGAATAACGCCCGTCAAATGCGGAAAACCATCGGCGATGGACTCCCCGCTACTGGATGAAGAGATTACCGATGTAATTTCGACTTGCGGATGATTCTGAAAAAAACGAATCAGTTCCACCCCGCCGTAGCCGGTGGAACCAACGATTGCTACTCTTAATTTGTTATTCACTCTCGCTCCCCCAATCCTGTTGTATGCGCTACTTGTGCCTTGCTCAAAACTCTCTGAATGATAGAGAGAAATTCGCATTAGAACTTCAATGACGAGCAACCTTCCACATGTCGTTAAAGCTTGAGCAGACAATTCCGTCGCTTATATGCATATTTGTGTATTATTATACGACTCTGGTTATATAAATACAACCATCTATCCTGAAATTTAACACGGATTTCCAACAAATCCGAACGAATCTCTTTCCCTTAGGGACGAACAGACCTTCTTCTGTTAGAATACATACTAGTAGGATACATTACATATAGAGTCTTGTTCCGATGTATACCTTTTCCTTCAAGGTGTATTTGGACCGCACTCTGAAGGTCATTATGATTATGAAACATGGAGGACTAACGTGCATATCGAATCCATACTACTAGTTGTGCTCCTGGGCCTGAATATTATTTTTGCTGCCGCAGTCGTTTTTTTTGAACGCAAGGATGCCAGTTCTTCATGGGCTTGGCTGTTGGTATTAAACTTTATTCCGGTCTTCGGGTTCATCCTTTATCTTTTGACGGGGCAGAATCTGACCCGATATCGTCTCTTTCAATGGAAAGACCGTAAAAAGCTTGGCTTGGAGGAACGAATCGAGGCACAGCTTGCTCAGCTGCAAGATAATCGTACTCCTTTTTCCAACAAGGCAACGGAAAGCAGTCAGGACATGATCTACATGAACCTCAAGCAAAACGGTGCACTCCTGACAGAGGACAATACCGTTGAGATCATTACGGATGGAAGAGACAAATTCCAGCAGCTTCTGGATGACATTGCAGCGGCAAAGGATCATGTGCACGTGCAATATTACATTTATCGAGCGGATACGCTGGGTAAAAGAATTCGGGATGCGTTGATCCGCAAAGCACGAGAAGGCGTGAAGGTTCGTCTACTCTATGATGCGCTTGGATCACGGCGTGTAAGAAATCGATTTTTCAAAGAATTGCGCGAAGCGGGCGGACTTGTTGAAGTCTTTTTCCCATCCAAATTCAGCCTGATCAATCTGCGATTGAACTACCGCAATCACCGGAAAATCGTGATCATTGATGGTAACCTTGGTTATACTGGCGGTTTCAACGTGGGTGATGAATATCTTGGACTGAATTCAAAATTCGGCTATTGGCGCGACACTCATCTTCGTATCAAGGGTACTGCCGTTCATGCGCTACAGACACGTTTCATGCTCGACTGGAACGAAGCTTCCAAACAACATGATACGCCGTACGTCCCTGCTCATTTCCCTAATATAGAAGGAACGGGCAAAACGGCTATGCAGATTGTGTCCAGCGGACCTGACGCCGAGATTGAGCATATCAAAAACAGCTACCTGAAGATGATTAACGGTGCCAAACATTCCGTTCTCATTCAAACGCCTTATTTTATTCCGGATGCCAGTGTATTCGAAGCCATACGTCTTGCGTGCCTGTCAGGTATTGATGTACGGATCATGATTCCTAACAAACCTGACCATGCCTTTGTTTATTGGGCTACACTGTCTTATATTGGGGAGTTGTTAAAAGTAGGGGCCAAAGTGTATGTCTATGATAATGGTTTCATTCACGCAAAAACATTGATTATCGACAGTCTCGTTGCTTCCGTCGGAACTGCCAATATCGACTATCGTAGTTTCAGGCTGAACTTCGAGGTTAATGCCTTTATGTATGATGAAACGATTGCAACGGCACTTGTCCAGACTTTTGAGCACGACCTGCATGTATCGCGGGAGCTGACGCTGAAGGAATATCAAGGCCGTAGTCTCATCATTCGTTTCAAGGAAGCGATCTCGCGCCTGCTATCTCCGATTCTGTAAGCTTAAGCAGCGGTTGATATAGGAGCAATATAGGAGCTTCTCGCTTTGCTATTCCGGAATTACTCTGTATTCTTCTATGGGCACAAAAAGAAAAAGCAATTACTCCTTATCCACCATCTGGATGAAGAGAGTATTTGCTTTTTTTAATGCATTTCTTTAATGCTTTTCTTTAATGCATTTTCAATGTATTTTTAACGCTTTTTAACTGCTTCCTTATGCTCTTATACATGCTCGCCGCGCTTAAATCCTTCTCCAAGCACTTCGTGCGCATTACTAATGATGACAAAAGCCCCCGGGTCTACAGACCGGATCAACGCTTTCAGTCTCGTCACTTCATTTTGCCCAACCACTACCATCAGCACTGTCCGCTGGTCATCCGTATATCCACCTCTAGCCTCCAGCTTGGTCAGCCCCCGGTCTAAATCAGCCAGAATGACTTTGGTAATCGGTTCCGTCTGGTTGGAGATAATGTACGCCACCTTCGAATAGCCCAGTCCCATCTCCACAGCATCAATGACTTTACCTGTCACGTATAACCCGATGAGCGCATACAGGGACTGTTCCAGCGACAATACAAAAGCCGCCATAATAATGACGATCGCATCCATGATGACAACACATAGAGAGTAACTGAGTCCGCTGTACTTCTGAACAATGCGTGCTAAAATGCTCGTGCCTCCGGTTGATCCTCTGCCCCGATATACAATCCCGATTCCCAGACCAACTCCAATACCTCCATACAACGATCCAAGTAGCGGGTTGGTAGTAGGAAACTCCCAATGACTCGTCAAATACACAAAGAATGGAAGTATGATGCTGCCGAGAACGGAACGAACGCCATACTGTTTATCGATGAGGAGGAAACCTGCAATGAGCAGCGGGATGTTAATCGCCCATTGAGTATAAGCAGGCTCCCAGCCGAACCACTCATCTCCAAGGATAGATATACCGGACACACCACCAGAGGCGATTTGATTGGGCAATAAAAATAAATTAAAGGCTACGGCAATCAAAAACGAGCCTACGATGATCAGCAGGGTATCAAAGATATTTCGCCAAGGCCCGTTCAGGGGGATGAAAGTGGATATTCTTTTTTTGCGTTGAGGGTATAAATGCTGTTGCTCTTGCATGCTGTCGCGCTCTCCTTTTGTATAACAGATCGGTAATTTCCTCTACATTTCATAAAAACACTCAAAAAAAAGCCCCTGTATACACCAGCATACGCCTGTGCGCATGGGTCTATACAGGAACTTGAATTAATCGTTATCCACTTTAATTTGGCTACGCAAATAACCGTCGATGAATGCATCGAGGTCGCCGTCCATAACCGCTCCTGTATTCCCTGTCTCTACATTTGTACGGTGATCCTTTACCATACTATAGGGATGGAATACATAGGAGCGAATCTGGCTTCCCCACGCAATATCCGACTGATCCCCTCGGATTTCGTCCAGTTCTTTTCGTTGCTCTTCAATTTTGCGCTCATACAATTTCGAACGAAGCATCGTCATTGCCCGCTCACGGTTTTTGATCTGTGAACGTTCATTCTGACAGGTTACCACGACTCCGGTCGGGATATGTGTAATCCGTACGGCTGAGTCCGTGGTGTTGATATGTTGTCCACCCGCACCACTCGCACGATACGTATCAATCTTGAGGTCTTCCGTACGAATGTCGATCTCAACGGTATCGTCGATCTCCGGCACCACATCACAAGATACGAAGGAAGTGTGTCTACGGCCCGATGAGTCAAAAGGAGAGATACGTACCAGACGGTGAACACCCTTCTCTGCTTTCAGATAACCATATGCGTTATGTCCCTTAATGGACAATGTCACACTTTTGATTCCCGCCTCATCACCAGGAAGATAATCCAGCACCTCAACCTTGAAGCCATGTTTCTCAGCCCAGCGTGTGTACATCCGTAGCAACATTGATCCCCAGTCCTGCGACTCGGTGCCGCCAGCACCCGGATGAAGCTCCAGAATGGCGTTCATTTTGTCGTACGGTTGATTCAGGAGAAGCTGCAGCTCGAATGCTTCGAGCTTGCTCACAATCGCAGCGACACTGTTGCCAATCTCCGCAGCCAGTTCTTCGTCGCCTTCTTCATCTGCCAGCTCAGCCATCATCAATGCATCGTCATAATCCTGTTGCAACTTGGCATATTGATCTACCGAACCCTTTACCGCATTCATCTCAGCAATAACAGCTTGGGCCTTCTCGTTGTCATCCCAGAAGTCGGGAGCGGACATTTTCTCTTCAAAGTTCTCAATCATCTCTTGCTTGAGATCTAAGTCAAAGAGACCCCCTAAGGTTTGTTAATTTCTTACCTATTTCACGCAGGTCATGCTTCACGTTTGGATCAATCATGTGCAATTCCTCTTTTCATTAAGATAAGCCCCCCGCAACCGGGAAGTTCAATCCATAAGATCAAGTCTCAGAACCATTATACCGCAAGCCTACCGCATACTGTTACCAGCAGGGGCGTCAGCCTTCACTCAGCGTCATATGATGATTCATATGCACCAGTGATCGGTTATGCATTCTTCACTTTATCTTATTGAACACCCGGCCGCAAGGAGCCATTTAAGTTAAACGATATACATTAGACTAAGCTATCTTACCTATCGCACTTCGATGAGAAAAATGAGACAAGGACTACTCTTGACCGTGGCAATGTTTGAACTTCTTGCCGCTTCCGCAAGGACAAGGATCATTACGGCCGATTTGGTCAGAAACTCTCACTGGACGTTTCTCCGTAGGTTCACCGCTTGTCGAGATCTGACTCTCGTCTACCACGGCCTGACGTTCCTGGTTGCTCTCGATCTGTGCTTTCATCACATATGTCGCAACTTCCTCTTGGATGGAAGCGATCATCTGATGGAACATCTCGAAACCTTCGAATTGGTATTCACGAAGTGGGTCTGTACCGCCGTATGCACGGAGGTGGATACCTTGACGCAATTGATCCATTGCATCAATGTGATCCATCCACTTGCTGTCTACTGCACGAAGTACAACAACCTTCTCGAACTCACGAACCATCTCTTCACCAATGCGCTCTTCACGAGCGTTGTACTTGTTCTGTACTTTCTCGAACAGATACTCGATGATTTCTTCTGCTTCTTTGCCCCACAGATCATCTTTGGTAATAGAACCTTCATCCAGCAATTTGCTGTTCATGAAGTCCGCAACTTCTTGCAGTTCCCAATTTTCTGGAATATCGTCACTGCAGTGTGCTTCAACAATACGTTCGATGGATGGCTTGATCATATCCATAACGATCTGTTTAATGTTATCCGACTCTAGCACTTCGCGGCGCTGCTTATAGATAATTTCACGTTGCTGGTTCATTACATCATCGTACTGGAGAACCACTTTACGCACGTCAAAGTTATTACCCTCAACCCGCTTCTGTGCAGATTCTACGGCACGTGTGATCATTCTGCTCTCGATCGGCTGATCTTCTTCAAAACCAAGACGCTCCATCATATTCAACACGTTGTCTGCACCGAAACGTCTCATCAATTCATCACCCAGAGACAGGTAGAACTGTGTAGAACCCGGGTCACCTTGACGTCCTGCACGACCACGCAACTGGTTGTCGATTCGGCGTGATTCATGACGCTCTGTACCGATAATGTGGAGGCCGCCAACTTCAGCAACACCTTCACCCAAAATAATATCTGTACCCCGACCGGCCATGTTCGTTGCAATCGTTACTGCACCCGCTTGACCAGCTCCGGAGATAATTTCAGCTTCTTCCGCATGGAACTTCGCGTTCAGGACCTGGTGTCTGATGCCACGGCGTTTCAGCATGTCCGACAGACGTTCAGAGTTCTCGATGGAGACCGTACCTACAAGAACCGGTTGGTTTTTGCTGTGGCGTTCTACGATTTCTTCTACAACGGCTTTGAACTTGCCATCAATGCTCTTGTATACCACGTCCGCCATGTCATTCCGTTTATTAGGACGGTTGGTTGGAATCTGTAGAACTTCAAGTCCATAAATTTTCTTGAACTCTTCTTCCTCTGTTTTCGCTGTACCTGTCATCCCCGCAAGTTTGCGGTACATCCGGAAGTAGTTCTGGAATGTGATCGTTGCGAGTGTCATGCTTTCATTCTGAACCTCGATGCCTTCTTTGGCTTCGATCGCCTGGTGCAATCCATCGCTGTAGCGACGTCCAGCCATCAGACGTCCAGTAAATTCATCAACGATCATAACTTCTTCATCTGTAACGACATAGTCCACATCACGGCGCATAATTACGTTGGCTTTCAGAGCCTGCACAATGTGATGGTTCAACGTCACGTTTGCATGATCATACAAGTTCTCGATACCGAAGGCTTTCTCTGCTTTGGCTGCGCCGGCGTCAGTCAGTGCTACAGATTTCACTTTGATATCGACAGTAAAATCTTCTTCTGGCACAAGACGCTTCACAAAACGATCCGCTGCATAATAGAGATCCGTCGATTTCTGAGCTTGTCCGGAAATGATCAATGGTGTACGCGCCTCATCCACAAGGATAGAGTCCACTTCGTCAATGATACAGAAGAACAATGGACGCTGTACCATTTGCTCTTTGTATAGCACCATGTTGTCACGCAGGTAGTCAAACCCGAATTCGTTGTTCGTTCCGTACGTAATATCACATGCATATGCATGCTGCTTCAACGCATGATCCATACCGCTGAGGTTAACCCCAACTGTCATGCCCAAAAATTCATAGATTTGTCCCATTTCTTCGCTATCCCGTTGAGCCAAATAGTCATTGACAGTGACCACGTGTACACCCTTGGACATCAATGCATTCAAATATACTGGCAGTGTACCTACCAGTGTTTTACCTTCACCCGTTTTCATCTCAGCAATGCGGCCCTCGTGCAGCGCAATTCCGCCAAGCATCTGTACATCATAATGACGTTTGCCTAATACACGGCGTGATGCCTCGCGTACCGTTGCAAATGCTTCAGGAAGAAGCTCATCCGTCGTTTCTCCCTTTTCGATCCGAGCACGGAATTCCTCCGTTTTACCTTTTAACTGCTCATCGGACAACGCCTGAAATTCTGGTTCCAGTTTATTGATCACATCGACCGTCTTCATCAGACGTTTCACATCACGCTCGTTCATGTCTCCGAAGATCTTTTTGACAAGTCCTAACATGGTATACCCCTTTCGTGCAAAACAGAATAGACCCCCTGCTGCCGACATGCGGCAGCATCGAGTGGATTGTTGATCCACTTGCCCCCGGGGGTGACAAACAAAAATCATATGAGATGAATCAACTCCAGGCTTGCCATGGTTACTCATGAAGCTGATCCGGTATTCCCCCGAACGGGTTTTAATAAAAATCTCACGTCGTTCGAGCCTATTGAATCATGTTCATGGTGCTGTGCCTGTCATTGATTATGATTAGCGATCATTCGTTGACAATTCTTCATCAGGACAATGATTCTCTTTGCATAAATTGTAACAGTTTGTAATGGTCGCCGCAACACGCCGCAGCAGACTTCTTTGAACTTTAACCCTTGAATAAACCGAGTAGAAGTACAAAAAATCATAGTCGTTAGCGGAAGCGGCACGGTGATTGTTCCTTTTCCCCAAATGTCGCAATGTAAAGTTCTTTATTTGTGGAAATTATGGATTATATTTCATATTCTATCTATCCTTAAATATTCCTGCATTCTTACAGATACAAAACCATTTTATATCAATTTATCAACCACAATCTTTCATTGAATGTAAACCCTCTGAACTCCTATTCTATTAGACGTAGCAGAACCTAGAATAGTTTCACTAATTTATTACATGCAGGTTTTTTGATTGGAATAAGAGAGCACCGCAGCCTCTAACGCACAAAAGAGCCCCATCCCTTTAAGGATGGAAGCTCTTGGTAGGTTAACTTCAGGAAGCATATGCTCCTGCTTATATTCAACAAATTAGAATGTTCTATTCAACTGAAGCGATGTCTTAACTAGTCTTAACCTTGCTCAATCAAGCCGTATTTGCCATCGTTCCGTTTGTAAACAACGCTCACTTCCTCATTCTCGATGTTGGAGAATACATAGAAGTTATGACCAACCATGTTCATCTGGAGAATTGCCTCTTCGACATCCATTGGTTTCAACATAAAGCGCTTCGTACGTACCACTTCAAAATCATCGTCATCCGTATCTGCGTCCAGTTCGGCTGTAGCCACAGTGCCTGACGGATCTTCCACGAAGAGAGTCTTCAGGCCGCCTTCCTGACGGAATTTACGGTTAATTTTCGTTTTGTGTTTGCGAATTTGACGTTCCAGCTTGTCCACAACGGCATCGATGGAGGCATACATATCGTCGCTCTCATCTTCAGCACGAAGCACAAAGCCTTTCAAAGGAATCGTCACCTCAACTGTATGCAAGCCTCTTGTCGTGCTCAATGTAACAGCACCGTCAGAGTTAAGGGGTGCATCAAAATACTTCTCGAGTCTACTCAACTTTTTGTCGACATAATCTTTCA
Organism: Paenibacillus sp. JJ-100; assembly: GCF_948329825.1. GTDB lineage: Bacteria > Bacillota > Bacilli > Paenibacillales > Paenibacillaceae > Paenibacillus. The sequence goes on along the minus strand of NZ_CAOJCM010000003.1, from coordinate 622,200 downwards.
AAGCTTCAGTAACCTCGATTTGTTGACCTCGAATACTTAAATTCATAGGGCACTCCTCCTTTATCTTTGCAACTTCATTATAACACGAATGTAAGCGCCATGTAAAAACTCCGGGTGACCGAATAATGACATCTCTTTCATCCACATCAGCTAATGTCGATTTAACGCCATATTTCGTGGTATTTCGCCATTTTCGATCAAAATTGAAAATTTATTTGGAGTGAAATCCGGTGCTTGATGATGTATTTAACCGTTTTCGAGATTACTCAATCTTTTATGTAAAATGATCCTTGCGACGAGCCCTATTGTTCCTTCTTCTGTGGTGTTGATCGATGGCGTCCCTCCCTCCCATTTCAGAATGCTATGAACGCAAAAAAAGACCCCGGATCACCGGAGTCTGATGCTAGCGATAATTCAATTTGGTAACCATCTAACCATATATGTAGGTCGGATTGTCCGGATGATTATAATTTGATTACGTTAGCGGCTTGAGGTCCACGCGCGCCTTCAACAATGTCGAATTCTACGGATTGACCTTCTTCCAAAGTTTTGAATCCTTCGGATTGAATTGCGGAGAAGTGTACGAATACGTCGCCGCCATCTTCAGTCTCAATGAAACCGTAACCTTTTTCTGCGTTGAACCATTTTACTTTACCTTGCATGCACTAACATTCCCTTCGTCATCAAATGAAGTGAAGCTCTGGCCAAGAAGACCCTAGCCCACATTTCAGATGATATCACCTAAAGTTATCCATTGTCAATTGGTAAAGAAAATGTTTTATTGGTATTTTTTGTAGATTGATTGAGGAATATGTTGCATCCTGTCGCTTGATAATCATACCCATCTACTTTAAGCCAATAAAAACAAATACTATTAATCTAATAGAAAATTCTCCTGTACTATTGCTATGTCGCTCTATCTTCGTACTCAGATATTTGCTTTTCACATAATAGTCTCATATCTTCACCATTTAGATAACCCACGTACCATTTAACAGTAGCACTAATCGCCTCTTCCACTGAAAACCTTTGTATCCAACCGAGTTCTATATTAGCTTTCGAACAATCAAGCTTTAGTACATTTGCTTCATGCTTGTCATCTTTTCCATTGGTATCCACCTTATATCCCAGATGTTTATAGGGCCACTGATTAAGAACCTGTTGAATTATCCAGTCAACAGTTTTAATGTCAGTAACGTTAGGACCAAAATTCCAGGCCTGAGAAAAATGCTCACCTTCATTATATGCCCTCTGACATAATAGCAGGTACCCATATAAAGGTTCCAGCACATGCTGCCACGGGCGTGTTGCTTGAGGATTCCTAGTCTTAAATTCATAATTCCCGTTCAAAGCCCTAATTAAATCTGGAATTAAACGATCTACGGCCCAGTCTCCTCCTCCAATTACGTTCCCAGCACGAGCAGTAGCCACTTTAATTCCCCGTGACTTAAAAAAGGAAGAACGGTAAGAGGATGTAATTAACTCTGAGCATGCCTTACTGCTTGAGTATGGATCATGCCCTCCTAAACTATCCGTTTCACGGTATCCCCATGGCCACTCTTGGTTATCATAACATTTATCCGTTGTGACATTTAAAACCACTTGTACAGATGAAACATGTTTGACGGCTTCCATAACATGGGCCGTCCCCATAATATTTGTTGCATAGGTTTCTATCGGATTATCGTATGACTTTCTAACCAAAGGCTGAGCAGCCATATGAATAACAATTTCAGGATCAGCACATTTCATAGATTCCATCAGAAAATCAAAGTCCGTGATATCACCATTCATAATAGAATTTTGGAAAATATCATTTAATTTAGCTAGTTTGAACAAGGAAGGATCAGAAGGTATATTTAGTGAATAACCGCTAACATGCGCCCCTAAATTATGTAGCCATAAAGAAAGCCAGCTACCCTTGAAACCTGTATGGCCTGTTACAAAAACACGCTTCCCTCTCCAGAAATTTCGATCTATAAGCATCTCCATAATATAAAATGTCTCACTTTCAGTTTATTTAGCCTAATATCTTAATTGCATTTGATAAAGTCGATGTGAGCAACTTAGTAGGGAACTGATGTATTTAACTTCACTCGAAGCGCCATTAGACAAGGATTGAGACAAATTCTCAATAATTTTTTCGCTTTCCAAACTACGGGAAATTGAATAATTCCCAATGGAAATGAGATCGAAATTGTGGTACTTCGCCTCTTCACAAACAGCGCTGGCGATGTATATTTTATTGTTATGAATCGATATCGATCCATTTAGCAAATTATATAGTGACTCAATACTTACTTTGTTATTTGTTGTAAAAACAACCTTCCCATTAGGGTTCATAATTTTAGATAGGCATTTGAAAATATCATGCAACTCATCCGAGTATAAATCGAGTGGTTTTTCAATATAAACCAGATCAACTTTGTTAATTAATTGTTCTGGAATTTCATTATAGCCTTTAAACCCTATTACTTTATCAGCTATTGTTTGAAGATCTTTTTTATATTTATCTTCCGAATTAAAAACAGTCAATATTGATTTATTTCCATTTTCAGCCCAAACCCGATTCTTGATTTGAAGTAAAGTTGCACCGCACTTTACATCAATACCCAGTATTGAGTTAACATTTGATAGGGTACTTGATTTAATACTCAAATACGCAGGATCCATTCGGGCATCATCCCAAGCATCTAACTGGTACTTTTCTCTGAATGTTCGTCTGCCTTCTTCAATAGAGTTTGACTGATGATCAACCGCGGTTGTTAGACTTCCATAATGATGAACCACTGTATCCCCGCAATATACTAATTTATATCCAGCACGTCTGATTTTAAAGCTGATATCATCATCTAGAAACTCACCACGATAGAATCTAGTATCATAATATCCAATTTGTTCAAGTAGCGCTTTAGGACTGAACAACACATTTGGAAGCAGAACAACCCGCTCTTCCCATTTAGAAGGATCACTATGATTGAACTGTTTTGCTTTTTCTTGAAAATCTTCTTTTGAAATAAAAGGAATTGGTATTTTTTGCATGTTGGAAATAAACGTTGCACCAGGTGAAGCAAATCCGATTAGAGGATCTGATTCGATACACTCGATTAAATTCTCAAGCCACCTAGATGTGAAAATAAAATCATTACATACTGCCGCGCAATATTTTCCTTCTGCTGCCATTAAACCAATATTGAAACCTTTAACTAGATGAATATTTTGTTTCAAATGGATAACTTTCGCTCCTGGAATAGATTCAAAATATTCTTTCGTGCCATCTGTAGAACCATTATCAACAAGAATTAGTTCATAATTCACATCTCCAGTGTGACACAAAATACTGTCCAAACAATCCTTTGTATACTGAAGATTGTTATACGCCAATAAAACAATGCTCACCGTATATTTGAAATTTCCGCTTAACAAAGATACCTTATCATGGTCAACTTTGAGGGTATCCGGATAAAAGTGAGGATAATCACTCTTTGTGACATATTCCTCTATAATATAGGCTATTTCAAACTCCAAAATTCTGTATAACGAACTAAAGTGAAATCGGAAATTATAACAAAAACTATTTAAATCAGAATTATTAATGTTATCTATCATTTCATCAATATAAAAAAACATATTAACGTTTATATCGCTAACACGATTAGGTTTTGACGTGGAAGCCACAGACTCTTCTACCGCACGCAATAATTCAAAATAATCCTGCAGTAATTCCCAATCTACTAAATCAAGGGTATTATCTACTATATGTCTTTCAAGATACTCTATACCTTCATTTCCTGTTTGTAAAATTTGAAGTAATTTCTCAGCTGCCGAGTTATCCAAAACTCTCTTCCCCCTTAAACTCCGTCCGTTTCAAGACTGAAGTTTGTCCATTTGTTATCTTTGTCAGAGATGATCTTACTAACCGTTTCCGGCCAATCAATACTAAATGCAGGGTCATCCCATCTAACCCCTGATTCGTGAGTAGGAGTGTATTTTTCTGTAACCATGTAATGAATTGATGTGTCGTTCAACAAGGTTAAATAGCCATGCGCAAATCCTTTGGGTACGTACAGGGATAAACAATTCTCAGATGTAAGATTAACACCATACCATTGTCCAAAAGTAGAACTTTCTCTATTTAAATCTATAATAACGTCATATAATGCACCACTAGTACAAGTCACTATTTTGTCTTCAGCATAAGGTGGTAATTGAAAATGCATTCCTCTTAATGTTCCAGCACTTTTATTGAATGCTATATTAGCTTGTTTGACACTAAAATCAATTCCATGTGCATTTAACTCATTTTCACAAAAACTTCTTGCGAAATACCCCCTATGATCCTCGATAGGTTCGATCTTAATTAATTTAGCTTGATTCAAAGTTGTTGGTAGGATTATCATATGCTCGCTCCCTGCTTTACTGCGTTTGAACTATCTATTCAAAAGTAACTAACTCACCACTAAAACCCATTTTTGAAAGTTGGTCTTCTATTTGAGATTTATGTGAATTAGCAAACAAAATAATCTGTTCATATTCAGAAATCACATCATTCTCAGGTTTTAAGATTGGAATTGCCCCAATGTAATGTCCTTGTTTTTTCTCATCATTGTCAAATATACAGCTAATATCAATATTCCCGTCTAACATTGCTAGAAAACAACTGGATTCAGCTCCAGCTCCCCATGCTCCTACTTTTTTATTTAATGAAATTCTAGTACGTATTTTATCCAAGGATTTCTTCCTTTTATTAGTAAAAGTCTCATCTACAGCCGAAACCTTCCTCATAAAAATCTCCAGTAAATTAGGATCAGAAGATTCTTGTGCACAAACAATACTTAATCCAGCACGACGGGCTAGAATTGTAAGACTGCTTATAGAAAAGTATTGAATATGATCGGTGCAAAGATTATTATACAGCCGCTTTTCGAAAATACGTTGACCATTTGGTACCTCTACTAAAAGAATTCCATTCTCATTAAGCAAATTAGCCGCATCTTTTATAAATCCCAACGGATTTTCCAAATGTTCCAACACTTCAATAATTGTGATCACATCAAACCTCGTATTAGGATACACTCCTTCATGGAAATAATCATTTTTTATAAAATATCCTTTATCTGAGGCTATTGACATTACAAATTTAGATGGTTCTATACCATGAATTTCTGCAAAATATGGGGATGCAAGATCCAGATAATGCCCCATACCACATCCAATATCAAGAAATTTATTTAATGAAGGTGCGATTTTAATTAAGCGCTCCATTTGTGCTGTTCGAGCTTTTTTGAAACTTTCACCCCAGAAGGCTCCCATGGCATATTCGTCGTAGTACTCATCGTTTATATATTTGGGAATTTGTGCGTGTCCACAATGAGTACAACTGTAAATCTCTAAATCATGTAACATGAGTTGATTTGAATCATATCCCTGCATTACGCTATGGGGAGCAGACTTGAACTCTTCTTGCCATACACATTTTTCGCCACATACATTACAATTCATATGTTTCCTCCTCTTTCTTACTGTCCAGCAAACGATCCAACATAAGAGTTACAAATTCCTCTAATCTGTCTTTTGGAGATAACTCAGGTGATTTATATAAACTTGTAAAGTCAAAGTTGACGACTTCATCATTACGTTCCGACTTAATAATATCTACAGAAACCCCAAACTTTTCTTCGGCTATATGTTTTACTAGTTCAGCATACTTTAGAACGCTTAAAGTGCTAGTTCCGTAAGCATGTATAATACGATTTATAGGCTCTTTCTCCACAATCCATAAGATTTTCTGACACAGATCAGAAACCCCTACAAAATTGCGATATTGTCTACCGCTAGTAAGAAGAATAATTTGTTTTTCTTCAACAGCTTGTTTACAAAATGAAAAGGGAATTAAATTCCAACGCTTAAATTTATTTAAGTCCTGAGGAATACCAAAAACATTGGAGGGACGAACAATCCATGTTTTTACCCGGTTTGTTCTATCAAAAAGCTTCACAGTTTCTTCAGCGGTACAATGTGCAAGACCATAATTATTTCTCGGAGAAATAGGGGTTTCTTCGTTAAGCTCCCCTTCTGAATTCCCAAAGACGTGGAAACTTGATACATATATAAAAGAAGGTATTTTATTCTTCTCACAAAAAACTAATGCTGCGTGGACACCAGCAGCATTTTCAGCAAGAGCTTTATGAGGAGCCTCTGAATATAAATTTTCATTGGGCGAAACAAAATGGATCATAGCATCTACGTTATTAAGTTCCATATTTACTATTTCGGCGGGTTCAGTATAATCCATCTTTATATCTCCCCCCGTATCCCTTGTAGCTGTAATTACTTTAAAGTTCATTTTTTTTAGTAAAGCAGACATATGAAGACCAATATAGCCATTTGCACCACTAATCAGAATTGTTTTCACTCTTCAAATTCATCTCCATGTCATAAAATAGGTACATTAAAGAACGTTTGTGCCCAAGGAGTTTCAGTCGGTTGAACTATATGTTCACCCGTCTTAGTATGACGATAGTATAACGACCGATCATCAATACTAGTGTTTCTAAGTAGCGATTGATTACCTATAGTGACCAAGTTTCCAACAGAGCAATTTCCAATTATTGACGAGTCAGGAGCTAAAGCAACACCTTTACCTAACTTTGGATATTTACCATCAATGGCACCTACAGTGGAGCCTTGATAACATACTAAAAAATCACTATACGTTGCTTTCCCTAAAACAATACCGTTTCCGTGTACAACTAAAAAAATATCGGGTAACTTCGCATCATACATGCAAAGAAACCCATTTAAGGTCTTATTTAAATTAAATAATTTAGCGGAAAGTTCACTATCCTCAAATTTATTCCAAATACTATTAGATAGGAACCACAAAAAAATGGTGTACTGATCTGCGTGTAAATGGTTGAAATACGTTGTCCCATCTCGATGATATGCTGAAAGAGAAATATGTTGAAAACAGTACTGTGCACGTTCAAGTGCTTCATCTATAGAATTTTTAAATTTATCTTCATTTAAAAATCTGTTATCTGGATAGAAATTGTTTAGTTGATGCTGAACATATTTTTGTAATTCATATTTGCTCAATGAAATTTCGAACATATTCCCTCCATAGTCTAATTCATTTTAATCAGACCAAACTTTCCATGGGGCGGCATGGCCATTCCAAAGCTCGTCTAACATAATTTTTTCACGTAATGTATCCATAGGTTGCCAGAAACCTTGATGTTTGTAAACATTAAGTTGACCATTATGAGCCAAGTTTTGCAGAGGTTCCTTTTCTAAAATCACATCATCTGTACCTTCAATATAGTTAAAAACTTCTGGCTCACAGACCATAAAGCCTCCATTAATCCAACCACCGTCTCCTTTTACTTTTTCAGTGAATCCGTTTACAGTGTTTCCTTCCAGCTCCAGACGACCAAACCTCCCATCCGGCTGTACACCTGTGATCGTTGCTAACTTCCCGCTTTTTTTATGGTTTTCTACTAACGATTCAATATTAATATCAGCCAATCCATCTCCATACGTTAACATGAAAGAATTATTTCCTACATATTGTTCAATTCTCTTAATCCTACTACCCGTCATTGTATTTAACCCAGTGTCTACCAAAGTGACTTTCCATGGTTCTACTGAATTCCTGTGAACTTTCATCGTGTTATCTTGTCCCAGAGAGAAATCATACGTAATCGCTTCTGACATATGACGGTAATAGTTGGCAAAGTATTCTTTGATGACATACCCCTTATAACCAAGACAGATAATAAACTCATGATAACCAAACGAAGAATAAGTTTTCATAATATGCCACAGTATTGGCGCATCACCAACTTCAATCATCGGCTTAGGCTTCAAGTGGGATTCTTCACTTATCCTAGTACCTCTACCTCCAGCCAATATAACTACTTTCATTATTATTACTCTCCTTTTTATAAGCAGCTTACACACATGAGTCTTAGTTTGTAGTTACTTCCTTATAAAGACGTTTGGGGTGATTTCAATTTTATGATCCATTCACTAATCGGAGTTATATTGGACATCGCTTTAATATATTTTTCTTGAGTAGCCTTATCTTCAACTAGAACTGCCAGGTCGTAAATTTTATAAAGTACTTCAAAGTTATTTTCATTCGACCTAACTTGACTATAGTATTGATAGGCATCTCCATACATCTCTAACTTTTTAAGAATATCTCCAACTAAAAGATACACCTGATTTTTGTCTGTTGATTTCTCAGGTTCCATAATACATTCCAATGCTAATTCGTAAAATTCGAACTTAAAAAGCATCTTTGCCAATTGATAGCGTATCATTGGAACTTGCACCTTAGTCATAAGATACTCAACTACATCATACCTTCGTTGCATTAACACATCATAGCAGAGATCTTCAATGTATTTCTTAATATCTTTACTTAGGTCCATATTTGTAATCGTTTCTCTGTTAATCATTTGGATAAATATAGATTTATCTTTGGATCGGAGGTTAAATTCGTGATCAAATTGTTTGAAAAACGTAAGGTCTTCATTAACGATTGCTACTAAAAGTAAATCGCGCTGGCTTCCATTTGTGATTTCCCCACATTCAGCCCATAACTTTTGTGCTATTTGAAAGTCACCTTTCATTTGTGAAATCCATGCTTTTAATTCATCACCAATATCTTGTCTTATATACTGTGCAAGTATTGTAAACAGCGGGTGTCTTAAATGGTATATTACTTGCATCAATAGTTTTACTTCTTCAGCAGAATCCAATGTATATATCCCTTTTAGTTGCTGTAACAAATCATCTGAAGTGGCATTTATAAAAAGTTCAAGAAAGATTCTCAAAGAAGCTAAGTGAACCTTATTTTGAGTTAAACTAGTTATAATGTGTTGATGGGCCAGCTCTGGTTGATCTAACTGAATATAGATTTCAGCCAAATTTGCATGCGCTAGGTACGAACCTACACCTTCCAAAGAAGAATAGAGGTAATTCGTAACTTCCCCTATCTCTAGGCATTTCAGGAAATATTCTTCTGCGTCTTTCCAATAATTCATCTCTTTATAAATCACACCAATGTCAAATACAAGATCTGTGTATTCGGGATACAATAAAACTGCGTCTTTTGCAACTTTTAAAGCCTCGTCATACCTCTTTAAATTGTACAAACATTGCATGAGAAACAGCATCATCTTAGGTGCATAAGAAGTTTGTGGACTTAGAGAATAAGATTTTTTAAATGCTTCAATAGCGCTTTCCATTTTCCCTAAAGCCTTATATTGGGTTCCCAGGTTGAAATACCCAAAACCTGTTGGGTTGATTTTCAACTCCTCTTCAATAATCTTCATATTTCTGTTCAATTTATCTTTGCTCTGAATGATGGCCTTATTATAACCATCGTGATTTATATAGACAGGAAGGTCACTACCTTGTATCTCTGTGAATTGAGTATAGTTAATTTGTTCATGAATAGCTCCCTCATAGACGTAACCAACATCTCTTCTAAACAGTCTGACAAATGAGTGTGTATCAACAATTCCGGAACGAACCATATTTCTAATTCTCAAAAAATAGTAACCAGAAGATAGAGGCTCTAACAGCAGTCGCTTGCTTGGCTCTGTTAAATATTCATCAGCATCTAGTGACAAGATATAGTCTGATGTTGCATGCTTCATAGCATAATTTCTTGCATCTGAGAAATTACTATTCCACTCAAAATTAAAGATTTTCGTCGTGAACTTCTTACAAATATCCACTGTATTATCAGTCGATCCTGTATCTATTATAATTATTTCGTCAACAATCCCCTTAACACTGTTCAGACACCTCTCTAACGTTCTTTCTTCATCCTTGACAATCATACATAAGGATATCGTTTGATGCTTCATAAATATATTCCTCGTCTCATATTATTTTAATAAAATATTAAGTCTCTTTGATGCAACAGAATAGTCCATTTCACTACTTAATTTATAGCAATTTATGGATTTCTCTTTATTGCCGACCATTTCATAATACAGTCCTAAATTATATAAAGCTTTGAAGCTTCCTACACCCTTTGTCGTTTCATACCTTGTTGGGTCCGCTTCACCAATTTCTATACATTTCTCGTATAAATCAGGCAACATATTAAACAGTTCAACTTTCCTTTCTTCTATAATCCATGATGCATATATATAATATAGATCGGTAAAGTCAGGGTATTTTTCAATACTTCTTAATAAAATACTTTGCAACAGCCCCCATTTCTTTTCATATAGTAGGCAGTATAGATACTGTAACAACAAGTTTGGTGTGTATTTATATTCAAACTTTTCATTATCAATATGAGACAGTGATTTTTTGTAATAAATTGAAGCTTGGGAATAATCTTTGGAGACATAAAGCGTTTTTGCTATTTGATATAATATATAAGGGTCTTCTGGGTTTTGCTCTAATTCGTTGAGTAGCAAATTGAGATTCCGATCCATTTTCTTTTTACTTTCAATTTTTTCTCTTAAATAGCCGTAGTGTAAAAAGGGAATGTTTGTATCAACTCCGATTACTGCCTTACCATCATCCGTTAACTGCTCATGAACTGTACCCTTGTATTTGAAATTTCCATTATTCGCAAAAATCCTTGTAACATAAGTTTCTGACTGTTCTTCTCCATCTAATTGATTTACTATCTTGACTCTTCCAGGTAATACAGAAGTATTAATGTATTCTGACAAGTCCCTTCCATCACCTTCATACCTCTCGTCTGCATCCATCATCAATATATAAGGTGAGCTGGCTAGATCGATAAGCTTATTACGTGCATAACTAAAATCATCCTTCCAATGTATTTGATGAACATCGGCTCCTGCTAACGTCGCTTCTTCTATCGTTCTGTCAGATGATCCTGTATCCAAAACGAGAACTTCACTCACCCACCTTGATATTGAGGAAACACAGTCACCTATTTCCCCCTCTTCATTCAGGGATAAGATACATACACTGATCGGCAATTGCATACAGTAACCACTCCTTTAGTTTAGAAATTAAAGAAGAAGGAGTCCAAAGGACTCCTCCCCAATTTTAACTTTATTATTATTTATACTCAAAGTTAAGTGTACCACTTTCCTGACCATCTGGATTAATAACTTTGATAGCTACCATACCAGGAGCATCAGCTTTCGGCATACGAACTCTTAATCTTGTATTAGATAGGAATGTTGCATCATAAATCACTCCACCAATATTTATCGTTGACCCAACTTGATAGTTCGAACCATCTAAATATAACAAGGTTCCTCCGCTAACGGGTCCACTCGCAGGAGAGAGGGATCTTAAAACAGGCGCAGGGACAGGAGGCGGAGCATCATAAGTAAATTGAGTTGTAGTTGATGTCCCAGAAGGGTTAGTAACGGTAACATCGACTGCCCCTGGTGTGATACCCTGTGGCGTTCTAAAACGCAGTCTTGAATTACTCAAATAATCATAGTTGATTGTTGAACCATTAAAAGTGATAGTAAGTCCACTTTCAAAATATTTTCCGTCAATGTACACTAATGTTCCACCTGCCAAAGGAGCATTGGACGGAGATAAACCTGTAATTTCAGGTTTAGCTTCTTCGTACGTGTATCCTTTAGGTAGTACAACTGACTTCCCATCCGGATTCGTTACTATAACATCAACCGATTCTGCAACCAAAGATGCCGGCACTCTGACACGTACACGGGTTTTGTCTACGTACGTATACAAGGGTGCTTCTTGAGAGCCTATAGTTACTTTCAAACCTGTTTGAAATTCATCACCTAAAATATCGACAATTCCTCCCCCTGATTTATTACCAGAGTTAGGAGTAATTGAAGTCAGCACAGGGTCAGGAAATACAGGCGGTGCATCATAAGTGAATGCAGCTGTTTTTAATGCTTCCTTGCCATCTGGATTAGTAACTTTAATATCGACAGGACCATGAACTGTGGTTGCTGGAACACGAATTCTAATTCTTTCTTTGCTTAAAAACTGGACATCCAAGGAGGTAGTTTGGTAACTCTCAATCCAATCCAACTTAACACCTGATTGAAAGTTCGAACCATCAATATAGACAAGAATCCCTCCTGTCATAGCACTGTTACCTGGTGTAACATTCGTAATCGTTGGAGCTGGTTCTTCTGGCTTCGGTTCAAATGTAAAAGCCTGAGTCTTAACTGCAGATTGTCCATCAGGGTTTGTTACCCTTACATCTACCGAAGCAGCCTCATTAGCTAAAGGTGTTCGTACTCGCAAACGTTTGTCTGAAAGTACCGTTGCTTCAATACCACTTGTACTACCGATATCAACTTTTGCTCCCTGAACAAAATTTGCTCCATCAATGTAAGTCAAAATACTTTGATCAACACGTGTTGTGTTAGGTGAAACTGTATCAATAACTGGTGCTGGGGGAGGAGGTGGAGCTATATAAGTGTACGCTTTAGAAAGTACCGCTTCCTTTCCATCAGCACTTACAACTTTGACATCAACTGTCTCTGGTTGATTCCAAGCAGGTGTCTTAATAATTACACTCTGTGTTGCTGTGGATCTGAGATTGCTCACAGGCACCTCAACAGAGTCGAAATACACTTTCATACCTGTTTTAAATTCTGTTCCCGTCAGAGTTACGTCTTGATTCCCAGTTGTTGGACCTTCAGCTGGTGTTATCCCCGTTAGAGTTATTTTAGGTGGTTCATCGTATGTGAAACCATCTTTAATAACAAGTGAAGTTCCATCTGGATTTTCCAGTGTCACATCAACTGTACCCCATTGCTGAGTTGCAGGAGTTCTCGCAATTAAATAGCCTTCATTATAGTAAGTCACAGAAGAAGTTTGATCTCCAAACTTGACTGTAATCCCAGGCATAAAATATTTACCGTAAATTTTAACTGAAGTTCCACCATCCACTGGTCCATTGTTCGGTGACATACTTGTAACTTCAGGGTCCACATAGTAACTAAATACACTTGTTGCTGATTGTTTGTCCGGGTTTACAACTTTAACTTCTACTTCTCCTTGTTTACCAAAAGGTGTAGTTAAAGTAATCTCTTTATCGTTAACTACAGTAGCTCCAGCAACAAATTGTCCAAATAAAAATACTTTAGCGCCGGGCAAGAAGTTCTCACCTTTAATAGTTACTGCTTCTCCCCCAGCAAGTGCACCCTTCTCAGGCGTCACGGAAGTAATTACTGGTGGTAAATACTTCACTTCAACGTTAGCCGATGGCATGTTTTGTGTTTTATTCGCTCCAGTGTAGTCCTTATATTTTATGGAAGATCCCGTTTTGGTAACAGGGAACGTACCATTTGTACCACCATCTTTTTGGCGGATTTTATACGTGAAAGAGAGGGTATCTTTTTTCAATTCTAAAAAATTCCACGTTAGGGTATTCCCAGAAACAACTGGTTTTGGTATATTATTATTATAAGAATCTGGAACAATTTCAAAATTATCAGGAACTATATCAGTAACCACCACATCATAAGCACTTGCTAACCCAATCTCTTTTACAATTGCAGCATAGATTTCAGAAAGACCGGTTGATCCAAGAACAAAATGATGGTGATGGGATGTAGTCGCCATGTCCTTCATAAGTTTGTTCGGACCACTGGTTTCTGGATTAACTCCTTGGTCAAGCAATGCGATTGTATAAAAGACGATACCGGCATTTTTGGCTTCTTCGGCCTTTTTAAGTGTGTACTGGTAAGCGTTAAGGCCATCTCCAGCTTGCGTAGCGTCTCCATCTGTTAGAAGTACGATAACTGGCTGTGCTTCCGGTCGATGATTCTCCAATAGTTCTCTTGCTTTATCAATCGCAGAAGCGGTACCTGTACCACCTCCCGAGAAAATCGTATCAATATAACTTTTGGCCGACTGCGCATTATTTGTTAGGGCCATACCGTTCCCTGGACCACTTTGATAATCAACGATCCCCACTTGGTGCTTGGACAAATCCATAAGATCGATAAATCCTTTGGCTGCCGCCTTAGCATTGTTCATCTTTTCTGTTCCCATACTGCCTGATTTATCGATGACCAAAATAACATCATTAGGCTTTACTACGTTAACAGGAGGGCTTCCCTGAATATTCAGTGTAACCTCCGTTTCCCCACCTACTAAAATACTTGAAGGATTAGCTGTTTTTGTTGCCGATACATAGTTAGTCGATGCTTGTGAAGAGAACGGGAAAGAACTGATTCCCAATAAAAATATTAATGTAATCACAAGCATTTTTTTAATTCTATTCATACGTTTCCTCCTGGTTAGTTTTTTTTGTCAAAAAAGTAAGACTCACTATATGATACCTGTTCATAACTTTTGGAGATAACTGGTGACATTTCGTGATTCTTTTGAATACGATTCATGCCTTTTTTCATTAGGGATTGGATGGAGTTATTTAATACGGAGAGCTCACTTAACAAGACAAGTTCCCTCGAATTATACGGTGTGTCAACCATAGATTGCAGCTTATCAAAGAGGAGGTCTATCTCCTCCTCCTTCAATAAATACCGCTTGGCATCCTGACTCTCCACGATCTCTTCATACATTTCTTTCAAAAGCTCCATTGTATGGTAGCGCTCCATATTAATTCCCTTTTCCACTTCTTGAAATTTGCACAGCTTGCTTCCATGTCTCCGCAAAACCCTTTGCAAATTCAATAACAGGATCTAACAGATCAGGCTGTTTTTTTATCACAAACTCATTCAGCTTTCCAAGATAAAACTGGTACAAATCACGCAAATCATTAGCAATCGCGTAGTCAAAGTTAAGAGTACCTAGCAACTCATACAAGATCGCTCTTGCTCCATCAATTCGCTCAGACATCTCAATATGCTGTTCTTTCTGCAAGTGCGATTTGGCCATATTCAATTTCCGATACAACTCTTCGTATAAAAGGAGGGTCAGATCACCAGGACTTGCTGTTTCCACCTTGGTTTTAAGATACTGCTGTTGATAATTTGATGCTATCATTGAAAATCTCTCCTTTTATACTAAAGTTGAATATAAGAATATAGCTCCCAGCAACATATTATTGACCTAATTGGGAAGTGAGCCAAGAACCTTTACTATTTAGCTTTTGCAAAGCCAATTCCATTGCAGTAAATTGTTTGTAATAGCGGTCTTCTGCAACTTTCATTCTCATCTTGAGAACATCCATTCTGCTGTTTAATCCACGAATCTGCTCCCCCAATTGACTACCATCTGCTGCATCGGAAATCCTTCCAGTACCAATACGTTTCATAACTTTGTTAATCTGCGTATTAAGGGTGCTGTATAACCTTTCAGCGATACCACTTTCTTTTTGATAATTTTTGTCTTTGGGGTCTAGAGTTGATGTTTTAGTGAAAAGGTTCATAACACCATCTGGATTACTTGCAATAGCGTCCTTAAGCTTAGTTTCATCCAGATCCAGCTTACCTAACTCTCCCGTTAGGCCTGGCACATATTTTTTGAAAGTTATACCTATATCGGATATTGTATCAATTCCTGTTTTCACACCATTACTTATGGTAGCTAAACCATCCACTTTATTCATTAATGCACTTCTCAACGAAGACAGAGCATCTGTTAAAATATCATCCCGATATAATAGTCCTGTTTTCGCCTTAGTTTCCCAAAGTTCCACTTGTTTTTCGCTCATGTTTTCTTTTTGTTCATCGGTTAACGGGAGATAACTACGAATTGGAACTGCTTTGGTTTTTTCGTTAACTTTATCAACTAGGGTATTATATTGGTCAACAAAACTTTTAATCTGATCTACAATATTCCCTGTATCTTTTGCAACAGTTACTGAAGTCGCATTAGTTGATACTCCTTTTAAATCAAAACGAACACCATTTAACTCAAATGCATTGTTGGCAAATGTCATCAGTTGCCCATTGACCTGAACAGAAGCATCTGAACCCTTTTGTGGATTTGCCATTGTTGCAAATCCCAGTTCTGTTGCCCCATTGCCCGTGATTAGTATTGTTGCACTTTCACCAGTAGCCGAAGTGCTCGCCACAAACCTTTTATTAATACTGTCGAAGCTCAGTGTTACTCCTACGTTAGCAGCATTAACTTGTTTAATAATAGAATCATAAGTGGTCGTTCCAGCAGTCATATTAACATCCACACTTTTACCATTGGCTCCTTCAATAGTAATAGTGCCATTAGCTGTTACTAAAGACTTAGTGCTGTCCACTGAAACAGTAGCACCTGTAACTAGTGCGCTTGATGCAAGCCTATCTACCTGTATCGCATAGCTCCCACTTGTCGCTGTTGAGGAAGCATTCGCAGTCACAACACTTGTATTACTGCTTGTAGCGCTTTGTTTATTAAACGTCGTAGAGAATCTCATTTTGTCAGCCAAACTTCGAATAGATGTTAACATCGTATTCATCTCACGGTACTCATCACGTTTCCAAGCGATCTTTTGTTTTTGTTGGGTAAGTTTATCAAGCGGGGCCCGTTCTACCTGCATTAACTGCTTAATAATCGTATCTGTATCTAATCCAGAAACCATACCGCTT
Source organism: Paenibacillus sp. JJ-100 (assembly GCF_948329825.1). Classification (GTDB taxonomy): domain Bacteria; phylum Bacillota; class Bacilli; order Paenibacillales; family Paenibacillaceae; genus Paenibacillus. The sequence continues at coordinate 605,695 of NZ_CAOJCM010000003.1, read as the reverse complement.
AATTTAATATTGCTCACCTGTGTCCCCCCTTAGACTCATTTTCTTTCGTCCAAAAACAAACCAACCTGCTCACACAAATTTTGGACTAATTCAAGATACTTCTCTGGAGGTATTTCCCGTAATACTTCGTTCGTCTGAGTATCCATGACTTTCACTATCATTTGATTACTTTCTTTATTCACAGACCATCGCAATTGGGTGTCCATTCTTTGTAGAACTTTATTTCCATCCTCGATTAACTTATCCAGTTGCTGTTTACTAACGGATTCATCTTTGTCCGGTTGGACAGGATTTACTCCATTAGCTTGATTCACTATAGTCGTATCATTAGATCGAAGAGGGAATTCAGCGGATGATTCTACACGCATTCATTACAACCCCTTGTTCAAATATAGAAAAAACCGACCGGAAAATCCGGCCGGCTCCTGCGTTAAATAACTGATTAACGAAGCAACTGCAGAACGCCTTGCGGTTGTTGGTTCGCTTGAGCCAACATTGCAGTAGCAGCTTGTTGAAGAATATTTGTTTTGGTAGATTCGCTCATTTCTTTCGCCATATCTACATCACGGATACGAGATTCAGCTGCTTGCAAGTTCTCGGCAGTCGTTCCCAAGTTGTTGATAGTGTGCTCCAAACGGTTTTGGACAGCACCCAAATCAGAACGCATAGCAGAAACCACATTGATTGCGCTTTGAACCAACTCAAGGTTGGTTGCTGCAACACCATTAGTACCATCCAAAGCAGTCAAAGTATCAATACCCAGAGATGCACCATCAGCAGCTTGAAGTGTCAGAGTAATAGTGTCACCTTTGTTCGCTCCAACTTGGAATGTTACATCAGCTACTGTACCATTCAAGAGGCCTTTAGTGTTAAATTTAGTTTGAGTAGCAATCGAATCAATTTGAGCCGACAATTGACTGATTTCTGTCTGAATTTTTGCAGAATCCTCAGAAGTCAACACTTCGTTCGCTGCTTGAGTGTAAAGTTCGCCCATACGTTGCAGCATAGCGTGAGTTTCGTTCAATGCACCCTCAGCTGTTTGGATCAAAGAGATGCCGTCGAGAGCGTTTTTGTTTGCTTGCTCCAGACCACGGATTTGGTTACGCATTTTTTCAGAGATTGCCAGACCTGCAGCATCGTCAGCTGCACGGTTGATTCTGTAACCAGAAGACAATTTCTCCAGGGATTTGGATTGTGCATTGTTGTTAGCAGTCAGTTGACGCTGTGTGTTGTAAGAAGCGATGTTATGGTTAATACGCATGATAAAATTCCTCCTTGGAATGTGTTGGTGATTAGCATCCTTGCTTCACCCATGATTTGGTGCATTCATTCGTTTACGGCCGTCAAACTCTTGAATGCGTCCCATAATATATATATCGGACAATCCCACACAATGTTTATAGTTTATCTAAATATTTTTTAAAAATTTTCACCTTTTCTTGGAGATCGGAATTTGCTGAAGAAGTTGATCCACTTGGTCGTTTAACGGTGATGCTGCCATCTCATTTTGTTGTTGGATCGCTTTGTAAATTTCTTCCCTGTATATACTGATATGTGATGGGGCTTCAATCCCTATACGAACTTGATCTCCCGATACGTCTAAAATAGATATAACAATATCGTCATTGACTATGATTTTCTGTCCTTTGTTTCTGGAGAGTATCAGCATATTATTTAGCCTCCCGCTGCTCATTTAACAACGAATAGCGTGTTGAGTAATCCATATTTTCCAAAACGATCTGCATGGCTTTCTTGCTTTTTTTATTGATGACTATGGGCGCCTTCAAGTTAATAGAGATGTCTGTTGACGAACGCACCGTTGTAATCACTCTGATATCAACATCCTCTTGACTATGCAAATTCAACTTTTTTTGCCAGCGTTCATCAATGTTAAACTCATATTCAGCACAGAATAGAAAAGGGTCAGCTAATACAAAGGTTAGATTTGGATCTGTAATCGATTGAATATATTGAAATGGGCTTTCTTCTATCTGCGGGATCAGCACATATCGGGTCTCCTCTTGAAAACCTAAAATGGCACTTACAAATTCAATAACTGAGTCTTCTGCTACCTCTATTTCTCCAAATCTAACGGAATGGACTTTCATAACCTACCTCCTAAATATCTTTCAAAAGTGTATATTCAAAAAAAATAGCTATATTAAACATATCATGTTCATTATAGCTACCTTGCCATTCGATTTATACAACCTTATCTGTATGCGTACCGGTTGTACTAAATTGTATGAAATTTTTTTGTGTTACATAAGCACTTACACTTCCCGGAGTATATTCAATGATCGGCTTGTTGTACTCAGGATTAAACGTAACCCCTTTTCGAGTATATTGAATATCTGTAGTTCCTGGCGTATAAGTGATATCTACATTATCGTATCCCGCCGGTCCTCGTATTTCCATTGGCCTGTCTTTGTTAAAGTTTTGATATGCCAGATCAGCAAAAGCACTGCCTTTGTTCGTAATATCCATCATACGATCGCCAGCCTGGGCAATCTCGGCAATATTTTGCATCGATGAATTCATTGCATTCTGGGCTATACGATCAATCATCTCAATCGATTTACCCAGTGCAAGTGCAGACCATGCTTTACTCTGATCGACATCTAAGCTACCAGGTGTATATTTGATAACCAAATCGCCTTGTTGCTGGTGCATGCCCAGTTCTGCTTTGGGTTGTCTTATATCCCACTGACCTTCCACTTTATCCAAACCAATTTTACTGAAACCTTGTTGAATCAAAATACGTGGGAATTCCATATAATCACCCTATCTCAAGAAATCAAGTAAACTCGGGCGAATGATTCGGGCAATCGTATCCAGTGATGATTGATAAACACTTTCGGCTGTTTTTAACTCGGTAATGGCTTTTGCCATATCGGTATCTTCTACTTGGGATTGCAGTTCAAGATAACTAATCTGTAAACCTTCCAAGCGACTCATGCTAAAATCAAGCCTATTTTGCTTACCACCAATTTCTGCCTGAGCAGTTGTAATGTTTTGCAGCGAGTTTTGCAACGCCTGAATGGAATTTTGAATTCCATTGGTATCATCGGTGGTCAAAGCCTTCTTAAAATCATCAACTACCTTGAATAACCCATCCGCAGCCCCAAACTGACCAAATACCGAGTCTCCAATCATATTAACAGGAATAGTAATACCTGCTCCGATTTGATAGCTCACTACTCCCGTATCTAGCTGGTATGTAGTGTTTGCAGGGTCTTCAGGGTAGGGCTTTTGATCCGTACGCTGTCCGTTAAAGATGTACTTATTTTTGAATTGAGAATTCCCGAGTGAAACCAATTGATCATACAATTGATCAACCTCTTGCATGACGTTGATTCGGGCGTCTTCTGGCACAGTGTCCGTACCCGCCTGTACAGCTAACTCGGATAAACGTTGCACAATACTCGTGGTTTCCGTCAATACAGAGTCCGTAAACTTCATCCAGGAATCAGCATCTTCTACGTTCTCGGCAAACTGTACCGTGAATGATACCTCTTGACGATAGTTAAGGGCACTCGATACGCCCACAGGATTGTCTGAAGGGCGGTTCAACTGTTTCTGAGTTAATAGCTGTTCCTGATATTTATCCATTCTTTTATAGTTGTTTTGCAGGTTATGCATCATCCCGCTACTCATCATGGATTGGGTGATCCGCATCTAATTCATCTCCTATCTTCCGACAACACCTGTGCCGTTAATTAATTTATCAAGCATCTCATCTACCGTAGTAATAACACGAGCAGAAGCATTGTATGCTTGTTGGAATTTAATAAGATTGGACATTTCTTCATCCATGGACACACTGCTTACCGATAAGCGCAAGTTACTTGCGTGATTGGTGAGCAATGTTCCGTTCTCGACCATCTTATTAGCCAAATCAGCTTCAGTACCCAACTGGGCAACTACGGATTGCAGGTATCCACCAAAAGTAGCCTGATCGGATATGGCACCGTTATTATTCAAAGGGTTAAAGCTGAATTTTTTCTCGGAGAGTCCTGCGATCAAAAGTGCCAAGTCCCCATTCCCTTGAAGTACTTTCTCTGTTGTAGTACCATCCGGGTTCAATACATTTTCCGTACGCATGGCAGCAGCAATATTCGCAGCATCTTTGATGATAGCGGAGTTAACACGAATGTTAGCCGCTGTAATTGTGCCTGTGCCATCAGAAGTTACGAAGAAATCCTGCCCCGTACTTACAGGTGTACCCAGTGTATATCCAAGCTTATGCAAACCATTTAATCCTTCAACGGTATATGCTGCATCTTGTGCCAGCTTTCGAGGATTCGTGGGATCCATTACAGCATTGGGAATGGTTACACCTGGTGGCAATATGGAGCCTGCCGGTAAAGTAATTTCAACTTTCCCCTTAGCCAACGTATTAGCCATCAGATCCAATTGCCTTGTGTACTCAGCCACGTGGGTATCCCGGGAAATAATATTTCCTAAGATAGCTCCCTGTGTCAATCCACCCACGTTAGCTAAGTCAAAAGGCGCTGATTGCAAGTCATTAACAACTTGAACTCCACCAAAACTTAGTTGATACGTATCATTTGTCTCTGTTACCTGAATATTCCCCAGTTTGGATAATTGATCCACCAGCAAATCACGCTTATCTCTCAAATCATTAGCATTGTCACCCATACCCTCAATACGCTTGATGGATTGTGTTAGTACAGATACTTGGCCAATATAATTATTAGCTTCCGCAATCTGTGAATTGACCCGGTCCGTCAAATTCGTACTTAATGTACTCAGTTGCGAGGCCATGTGATTAAAGGTTTCCGTAAGTGCAATCGCTTTTTGCTGAACAACCGTGCGAGCAGAAAGATCTGTACTACTCGGATTTTTACTAAGCAACTGCCAAGAATTCCAAAACTCTGATATTGTAGTAGCGATACTTTCTTCGGAGGGTTCATTAATAATGCCCTCAATTTTGCTGAGATTCTCTTGTCTAGTCTGCCAGGTTGACAGAGAAGAGTTCTGATTACGATATTCGATATCCATAAGTAGATCACGGACACGCTGAATGCTTTCTACCTCAGCTCCTGTGCCCAGTTGACTCGGATTCATGGATTTATTCAAACCTGGATATTCAATAGGTATTGAAGCTGTTAGTTTCGCAACTTGTCTTGAATAACCCTCAGTGTTAGCGTTGGTAACGTTATGTCCCGTTGTACTAAGAGCCGTCTGCTGAGCTACGATCCCTCTTTTACCGATTTCCAAATTATGAAATGTGGATCTCATCTATTTTCCTCACCTTCTAAGCTCTCGTATCGAAGTAATTCCGATTGGGCATATCCAGCTTCTGCTTGGATGGGTCATGATAGATCATATGATCTTCAGGCTGATTGACAATCAAGTTCATGGAGTAATCAATAAAGGTAAGTGACTGTTCAATCAAATCTTTGTTAACCGCATTGAGTTCTTTCAATTGTATTAAACGATCATGTAACTTCGTCTGCAGAGCAACCAACTGGTTTTTTTCTTCGAGATCGAAGATAAGACGTGTTATCTCAGTAATCGTCAGATTCAGTTGAGAGCGTATACCTTTCTCTTGTAGAAAACTATAAACTCCATTTATGCGTCCTTCATCCGCAATAGCCACTTTTTTGACCAACTGCATTTCTTTAGACACGCATTGAGTGATGACACTAATATTGTTGGACATAATGGCCTGTTTTTTCTCTTCACCTACATTAATCAGCTGCTCATGTAGCTCTACCAATTGTTCCATTGCTTGAGTTACCTGTAAGAGGCTCATTAAACATCTCCTGACGAATTAGATGACTTAAAATAAGGTAACAATTTATCAGCAAGCTTACTGCTATCCACTTGATAAGTCCCTGCACTTACTTGACTTTTCAGTTCCTGAATGCGTTGTATACGCTCTGGATCTTGTGTACGTTCTTGCTCTTGGAGCATTTTGATCGCCTCCGGAGATATAGATACCTCATCCTTACGGCGGTTTTTTTTCAATTCTGCCTGATTTCCGGATTCAACATTCCGCTGGTATGAGTTGATGGCTCCGATCCGTCCGGTTTCGTTAATTTTCATAACGATCATTCCACCTTCCTTGAAGATTAAGTAAAAAACCGATAATCTTTAATAAGTTTATCGGTAGGGTCTAAAACATTTGTTATAGCTTTAACCGTTTTTAAGGCTTGGTAACTAGAAATCTCGGAGTTTGTCGACGGCATTATAGGCGCGTCCTCCTAATTGATCATTCTCCTTCTGTCCTACTTCACGAGCCGCACCTGCTAAATCTTTCGTTAATCTACTTCGGCACGAATCACACATATGGCCTTCCCGGATCAGCGTTCCACACACTTCGCAAGGATACATCATATTCGGGGCATTCTCAATCGAGATACGTCCCTCCCGAATGAATTTGGTGATCTGTTTAATAGAGACTTCCGTTACATCAGATAATTCCTGTATATTTGTACCCTTATGTTCCCGTAAATAATCTACGCAGGTCTGGTATTCTAATTCGATTTCCTTCATGCAGTTCGAACATACATTTCGAAAATTCACAGCATATAACTTACCACAGCGAGGACAATTACCCAAATTCATCGCTATAACGCCCCTCTCAAGCTTCTACTAATTTCACTTTACTTTATATCGTCTTTTGAAGTCCACTTTTTTATATATACTATGTTACAAGAAAATCTGCGTCAATGCGCAACATTAATCATATCAGAATATAACTATTTTAAAGCTCTAGCGTCTAATAACGTTGTTTCATAAACTTTTATAAAATAACTCATTGTGGAATGTGATTTTAATTATGATCTAGCCAACGTCAGCGTATAGATTTCTACCGAAATGCTGATAGAACGTGCCACTTCCAAGATAACCTGTCCACAAGCGTCCAAGGTACTGCCTGTTGTATAGATATCATCAATCAACAATATCTGTATAGGTTCAATACCCCTGTATAGCTCTTCGATGATGTACAGGCCATCTGATTGGATGGAAAAAGCATTTTTCATCGTTTCAATCCGTTCACTACGTGATTTAAAGCTTTGTTTCGTCGTATTGATCTGGCGCTGCAACAGATCAACGATAGGTAGACGGCAAGCGGTGGCAAGTCCTGCTGCCAGCCGCTCGGCCTGATTGAAGCCGCGCTCGGCCAGACGCTCACCACTAACCGGAACATAAGTGATCGCGTCAGGCCGCCACTGCGGCTTCTTTGGACCTGATAGCGACGAAGGACGATGGGTCGCTGCTCGGTAATGAAACCGCGAAATAGCGGGCGTATGGTTATCCATGGGCTGGGTGGATGAGTGAACGTGCGCATCCACAGTGGTATGGGCATCGAGTGCGTGCAGTGACGCACTCGGGACTGGTAGGCAGGCGTATGCGCTGGCTGACGTGTGCAGATGAGGTGGGTGGACGAAGCCATCCACCGACTTATGAGCAGGGGTGGCGGAATGAGCCACGAGAGCTTGGGTTTCTTTTGCCAAAGTAGCATTCATTTCTTCAATCATTGCTTGAAAGGCTCGAATCAGAAGCGCGGTTAAGAGCGGCGCGTAGCGTTCATGTCCCCTGAATTTGTACATTCCAATCCATTCCTTCATTAAAGCGTTATACTGTACGGCGCTACGATTGCAGAGATAAGAACGGTTTTGCATATGTGTACGAGCACAGTCCGGACACCCGACACCCCGACCACAGCGCAGGCAGCGGATGGAACGAATCCATGGTATCTGTTCTACACAACGTGAACATATACCGGGATACAGTGTGGATAAGACCGCTCGGGTGCCACACGTCAGACAATTCGCCCCCGGTGGGCCCAGCAGTTGGTGAAGGTACCGGGTCATGTGCTGTACATGATTGGCCATGTTACTAAGCCAGTTAAACATGGGTGTGTAAACCTCCTGTTCTGCTTAATATAGAATATGATGGTAGAGCAGATGACATTTATGATTGGGATGACCGATGAAGGTAGCCTTTGCGACGAGCGATGGTATTCATTTTCCTGATCTGTGCAACAGCCTTCACCTGAGAACGTGTCCGGCGAGATGATGCAAAAACAACTCTGCCTGCCGGATCGTCTATAGAACGTCCAGCCCTACCCGCCATCTGTACCAGTGATGCCTCATCAAAAAGTCCGTTGTCTGCATCCAAAATAAACACATCGCTACGCGGGATCGTCACCCCGCGCTCCAAAATGGTGGTGGTCACAAGTAGGCGAATGGAGCGTTCACGAAACGCAATGACTTTGGCTGCTCGCTCCGTGTCCTGTGATGAGGTTCCCTCAACGGTGATCTCTGGGAAAGTCCGGCGCATCAAATCAACAAAGGCTTCAATCTGAGCGATGCGTGTGACAAACACAAACACCTGGGCATTGCGCTGTAATGATTCTTGAATCCTTCTCACGATGGGGGCCGGAAGCTGCTTGCGTCTAATACACTGTGCCACGGTAGGCATCTTGATCAAACGTGGTACAGGCAGCGGATACCGATGGAAGCGAACAGGCACTCTCGCATGAGCAAGCTTGCCTTGCGCAGCTTCTCGCTGTAAACGTGCTGGCGGTGTAGCGGACAAATAAATAAAATGGCCGTTCGGCTTGCAGCACGATGCAGCGGCGTGAGCCAGCATGGGATCGTTATGGTATGGAAAGGCATCAATTTCATCGATAATCACCAGATCGAATCCTTGGTAAAAACGCATGAGCTGGTGTGTGGTCGCTAAGGTGAGCTGAGCGTATTTCCAGCGCTCGTCACTGCCCCCATAAAGCGTAGCAAGAGAGGTATCCGGGAAGGCTTTCGCTAGGCGCGGAGCAAGTTCAAGTACAACATCCCTGCGCGGTGTAGCGACAAGTGCTCGTCCTCCGTGATCAAGTGTGTGCTGGATCAGCGGAAATATCATTTCGGTCTTGCCGGCCCCGGTCACGGCCCAGAGCAAGAATCGCCCCGGCCCACCGCCTGCGTGCGGCCGGGCCAAAAACGCGAGAGCCGCGGCGGCTGCCGCGCTCTGCGCTGCGCTTAGTCCCCACCGGGCGAGCCCGCTTCCGGTGGGGACCAGGGCCGTGCCACGCAGTGCTTCGCCGCGTGCGGGCACGGCCCCTTGCGCTGCACTGCGTAGCAGCAGCGCACAAGCACGGCTGCGCCCTAGCGCGAGGCATGCCTCGCAGTAGGCGCACGCCGCTAGCCCGCAGGCAGCGCAGGGCACGCGCTGCCTGGCTTCGCTGCCACAGCGGTGGCAGCGGGGCGCGCTTCGCGCGCGGCCAAGCCACGCGAGCCGATGGCGCGTGGCAGGCCCTTCGAGGGCGGCTGTGATCTGCAGCCGCCCTCGCAAGCACGCGAGCTGCGCAGCCGCGCGCCAGCCCCCTGGCGGCATGGCAGGCTCCGCCGCCAGCAGCGCCTCGACCTCGGCCGCCAGTAGTTGGCGGCCGCGCATTCGCTCAGCCAGCAGAGCTGCGCACTGCTCCAGCTGAGCCCAATGCTCGGCGGGATACGCTTGGGGCATCCCGCCAATCGTAACTGCCTGTGCAGCAACAGTCTCATGCTCAATCTTGATTTTTTTCTCTAATTTCCCACCAGCCCTCTTCTCTGTCCGTTTCTCTAGTCTTTTCTCATTTTCTTTCTCTGTCAGATTATCTGTCCTTATCCCCTTTTGCCCGTTTCCTCTCCCCATCTCACTTTCACCCCAACGCTTGACACCCTCCTGTTCGTTCCTTGCCTCTGTCTCACCCGACGCCTCATTATAGAAATCTAGCTTAGTACCGAAATATCTCTGCCATTCCTCAATTCGCCACTGATTCATAGCACGAACTGACAAGAACTGATCCACTAACCACGAAGCTTGACTCAAAGGAAGCTGCATACTTAATACCAGCCACTGGCTCACACGCTGTCCGCTTACGTGTTCTAGCCACCACACTACATCTACTTGAATGTCGAGAGAAATCTCCATCCTCCACGCCGCACCGATCCGGCAAACATACAACGCAACCTGCAACTGAATCCCTCCTGCCCTGTTCCTATTCAGAAATGCAAAAAAAGCACATGCTAACCGGCGTTTTCACCGGAGCATGTGCTTCATGTCCATTCTTTGATTCACAACTATTGTACTACCCAAAGTATACCCATGATTTCACTTCACAACAAGATTAATTCTTCATAAATCTTCTTTTTCTCCAAAACGGATTATCTATAAATCCTTAGACACATCGTCATCCCGAGTTCCTTGAACCAATATTAATCTTTATATCAACACTATAATTATCCTTTGAAGAATGTATAGACAATCTGTCCGCTACTCATTTTTAAGTTACTCTCAGATAGCTTACTTGCCTACTCTCTTAAACACTTTGAATTTATCCTTCAAATCAGCGGAACTTTTTCCAGTTTCCTCAGTCTATAATTCTAAGTTAAGATTCCTGAGTTCAAAATGCTTGCACCAGCATCATCCTAAGCGAGAAACTTAGTCTCTAACTGTGGATTGCAATAAAACCCATATGCAACTTAAAGGCAAATTTGGCTACAATTACAAAAAAAGACTACAGCATTCAGCTGTAATCTTTCTCATCACTGGACTTGCGCAGATCAATCAGGCGATAGCTGTTATTCGTCTGCACGGCATGATCAAGTTCTGCCGGCGTCGTTCTCAGATAAGACAGCTCCAAGCCTTGCCTTTGCATCATCTTTTCGATAATCGTAATCGTTTCTGACTCTTGGTGTTCGGTGACCACTGTTAATGTAAAGCTCTTACCACGATATAATAACTCCAAATAAAGTGCTCGAATTATACCCTCAATCCGTCCTGCCTGATTAGAAGGAATGAGCAGAATCTGCTCGAAGCCTCTGGACTCCGGGCGGGAAGTATGGCGCTGGTGCATAACATGAACGGCCATTGCCGCCAGGAAGTATATAAGCAGAATCATAGTCAAATGAGCAACCATGGCAACTGCACCTCCTCGGAAGGTCATGCTCACCCATGGCGAACATCCCTGTATACAGCAGTATATGCTGCGTATTCCGAAGGGTTACAACCAGCTGGCCCCTACTTAAGCCAATGTTTCAACACAACTCCGCACTTTTATTATTTACAGTGATAAAGGATATCAACCCGCAAACCAATCCATATATGCGGAAAGGATGCGAGTAAATACGAATCGCTACTATAGCGTAACCCAGCCGTATTTGATGGAATTGATAACAGCCTGTGTACGGTCATCCACTTCCATCTTCTGCAGGATACTGCTGACATGGTTTTTAACTGTTTTTTCACTGATGAACAAAAATTCACCGATCATCTTGTTGCTTTTACCCTCAGCCATCAAACGCAATACCTCGGCTTCACGTCGTGTCAGCGGGTTATTATCGCCGGCTACAAATTTGACGCCAGCTTCCTTCGAAGCACTCTCACTCATCGCGCCTGTCTCGTTAAGATACGTCATACGACGAAGCTGCATGATCAATTTGCCTGTTACTTTTGGATGGATAAATGCATGCCCCTCATGGACAGAACGAATCGCGTTAATCAGAGACTCAGCTTCCATATCCTTCAGCAAATATCCGTTTGCGCCTTTACGTAGCGTTTCAAATACATAGCTTTCATCATCATGGATAGACAAAATAATAACTTTCACATCGGGAAACAGCTCGCGCAGTTTCTCCGTAGCTTCTACGCCATTCTCTACTGGCATGTTAATGTCCATCAGTACGATATCCGGTTTATCCTGGTTACAGAATTCGAGAACCTGAATCCCATCGCCACATTCCCCGATGACCTCAATATCGTCCTCCATATTTAAAATGCGTTTCAACCCTTCTCGGAATAGCTGATGATCATCAGCTAGAAGGACTTTTATTGATGTTTTTCCAGTATCACGGTTTTCCATCCTACTACTCCTTTCCCTTATCCACGTTTGTCGGGATATGAATAACTATTTTGGTTCCCTGATTCTCTGCGGATTCAATCTCCATTCTTCCTTCTAACAGCTCAACCCGTTCTCTCATCCCGATCAGACCGAAGTGATTATGATCCTTGCTTTTCTTCGCAAGAAGCTCCGGTTTGAACCCAAGCCCATTGTCCTGAACCACAATTTTGACGAGCTGAGCCTGGTATGTAATTTCTACTACAACATACGTGGGATAAGCATGCTTGGCAGCATTAGACAGACCTTCCTGCACGAGACGATAGATCGCAGCCTCCATTGCAGAAGAGAGACGATGTTCTTTGCCCCTAGTTTCAAAAAGCGACCGGATTTTTGTTTTTACTTCAAAATCCTGCACATACTTCCGAAGCGTTGGAATCAATCCCAGATCATCTAGTGCCATAGGACGCAGATTGAAAATAACTTTTCTCATTTCTTCAAGACTTGAACGAACCTGCCCTTTCAAGTCTACTATTTCGGCTTGGACCATCTTGAAATCCTGCTTCACGAGCATTCTTTCTACAATTTCCGTCCTAAGCACTAGATTGGCAAGCATCTGCGCAGGCCCATCGTGAATCTCGCGGGCAATGCGTTTTCGCTCTTCCTCCTGGGCCAAAATTATTTTCAAACCAATCATTTGTCGATTCTTGGCAGACTCGATAATCCGAGTCACCTGACCTAGTTCACCTGACAAATATTCTAGCACAACGCCCATCTGCGAACCAATAGTCTCAGCACGCTCGACAGAAGCCTCCACATTTTTGGCACGTTTCTGCAGATCATCCCGGCGGGCCTTCAAATACATTTCCTTCTCCCGATAAATCATAAGATCCAGTTGCAGTTGTGTCGCTTTCTCATATGCCTGTTTGATATCATGCTCCGAATAACGGACAAAGTCGCGGCTCACTTCTGTGAGCCGGATTCGGGAACGGCGGTAATTCAGTTCCAATTGATCTACTTTCTCGATCGTTTCCGCCGCTTCCTTCAGCACCGACTTCAACTCCTCGTTGAGCGTCTTCAGCTCTTCCCGAGTGGAGTCCATGATTTCGAACATTTGATATTTGCTGTTTTCCATGACTTGTATGGCGTTTTTTATGACGCGGTCTATGGCATCGGCTTGTAAATCCACGTTTGTTCGACTCCATTTCTATCGTTTCCGGTATATATCATACCATATCACGATGAGATGGTAACGGTCTTCGTGTTCTGTTCCCATTTTACAGTCAGCCCAAGTTGCTCGGAAACGAGTCTTATAGGGACTAAAGTCCTACCCCCACTTACGTAAGGTGCAACTGTTGCGCTCTGTCTTTTACCATTCAGAACAAATTCTTTCTGACCTACCACCAGATCGATCAGCTTGCTACCGCGAATCACGGTAATTCTCTGATTTTTGCTGTCCCACTTCGCCTGTCCGCCAAAGACATCCAGTACATGTTTGATGGGAATATACGTTGTTCCATTTTTAATGACCGGTGCTGCATCAATCGTCTTACTCTTACCATTTACTGTTATCGACTTTTTCCCAAGCACGAGTGAAGCTGTACCTGTAGGCAACCCAACTTCACTGGATTTGGAAGGCATTGTGAAGGCGATGTTGTCAAAAGCAACCTTCCCCGTCATCGCACGCTCATCTTGTCCCTCTTCCACGTTAACTACATACACACGCTTCAGTTTGGCCGGATAAGCGATGTTCAGACCATTCAGATCCACATTTATCTTCTTCCATCCGCTCCAGTCAATAGCTTTGGCAAGATCTGCATATACCGTTTTACCTTTGGCATCCGTGAATTCTCCCCGCAGCCAGTTCAAGCTTTTGTCACCCATCACATCCATAGACATTGAGGTTGCAGCCGCAGATACGTCTTTGCCCGTTGAACCGTTCAGTTGAGCATAGGCGTACATTTTACCAGTTCCCCCGGTCATATCATAACTGAGTTCCAGTACCTTGGAACCAGCTTTTTCACCCGAACCTGCTACAACTGCCGCAGAGCCTGTTACGCCTGCTGCATTCGTCGTGAAGTTAATCGGATAGTTCACATTCTCAAAATTCTCCCAGATGGTTTCGCTTGCTGCCGCAGAAAGTACAACAACGGTGCTAAAACCGTCGTAACGGCCGATTGCATAACCAACCTTCGCTCCTTCATCGACAGATGATACTGTCAACTGGTCACCTTTCACTTTCCCTTTGAATCCGATAAATTCCCATGTTAGAGAATCTGCTGGTACGGTCACACTTTGTCCATCTTTCGTTGTTGCAGTTACCGGAATCGACACAGTTGTACCCGCCTGGAGTGAACCCAGGCCGGAACCTGCAGTCAAAGAGGCGAGACTACTACCGCCAAGGACCGTAACTTTAATCGAAGAGGAAGCTCCATTACTCGTCGCCGTCAATGTTGCTGTACCTGGTTTCACACCTTTAACCGTTCCGTTAGTAACACTGACAATTCCGTTATTGCTTGACTTCCAGGTCAAAGGAATATTTCCCGTAGCAATCGGGTTGTAGTAGGTGTCATATCCTTTAGCTGAATATTTGCCTTCCTGACCTGCAAGCAACGTTTGGCTACCGCTTACCTTAAACCCTTTCAGTTTGCCTTCAGGAGCTGTCGAGAACACACCGAGTGCATTGACGACCTGACGTTGTTCCGTGCCATACTCGGTATTAAATGTCAGACTTGCCGACTGTTCCGCTAGCGGGCGCGTAACCATCGTGGTTGATCCGCCACCGTCCAGATTCATACCTTTCCATACCCCTACACTTGCCATGAACGACTGCAACTCGGTCAGCGACATCCCACTGCTGTTACTGTTCTTCTCCGCTGCAATAATGTACACATAACGTCCATCCTGAGAATATCCTACTGCTGTTCGGGCACGAACACCTCCGATGCCGGAAGAAGCAATGTTACGCGAAAAGGACGCTGCTTTACCTCCATTCACCAGAATGGTATGTCCCCCAATCATCATCTGCAGACTTTTCGGGTCAACAGCCTGTCCCGTCGTTTTGGCGACCAGCTTGTAATCTGCTTCCACTGTCTGTCCAACAGACAGATGGCTCATGATCCAAGTTGCCGCTGTCCCATGTGCACGCAGGATGTAGCCATCTTCTGGCACAGTCATATTTAGTGCTTTTTTATCCGATATTTGTGTAATCACGCCATTCTGTACGAGTACCTCCGTCGGTGTGGTAGAAGGATCGTTCGGACGTTTCGGTGAAGTCCAAGCAGATGTATAAATATACATAGAGTTGGCATGACTGTACGGACCAGAACCCGTTTCAACCGTATAGTCCTCCTTATTCATCCCACGCAGAGCAAACGTTGAACCATCCTCTGCTTTCACTGTCCCATTAAACGAATATTCGTCAATCATAGGCTTGCCATCTTTCGTTACAGTGAGAGCATACATGCCCTTTAGTTCGGACGGCGTGGATACCAATACACCGTTAGAGACTTGGCCTCCAATCGGTGACAGTTCCCCAGACACATTAAAGTAATCCCCATTCACCGCTGCAACTGCACCGTTCTCTTTCGCCATACCGCTAGTGCTTTGTTTGCTGTTTAATTTATTGCCTTTACCCGTCATCACGTCCAGTTTCACGTGCGGATTTTGCAGATCCACCTGTACAACATCTGCGAGCACGTTCACCTTCGACCCTGAACGTGTCGTCGTATATCTGTATTTCATCAGCTTCGCGCCTGAAGTTAAAATTTCTTCACTCAGCTTGGTTGTATTCGTTGACGCTGCAGCTGCTACAGATTGCCAGGAAGTACCCGACCACATTTGTCCACCTGCACTCATTACTGGCGCAATCCATATCACCCCTGCCAGTGTTACAATTGCCCATTTCTTGGCCGTGCCGTTCTTAACGTCTTCCAGCTGTTTCCTTTGTTTCCCCAGCATGTTCGAAACGTCTCTCCCATCTTGTATATCAATCTTAGACATCGCACCTATACTACCAAGTAGCAGTAGATATATCGATCTCTAGTATACTCTTCTATTAATAGACTGTTTTTTGTGAAAAAAGTTACGCCCAAAGCCAAGAATAAGCGCTAAATTCGCTCTTTCAACAGATAGAAAGTTATATTTCTATATTCATTGAGTATGCAAAAAAAAAGAGACGCTCCAAGAAATATATATTCTTGAAGCGCCAGTCTGAGTGCCGCAATACATCTGAATAACGTCTCTTATAGATAACCTAGCTTATCCAAAACCCGCTTTAGCATCACGGCTGCTTGTGCACGGGTTGCATTGCCCTGTGGTGCAAAGGTATTACTCGTCATTCCTTGAATGATTCCGGCTTGTACCGCTTTAGCTACAGAATCCTTCGATTGAATCTTTTTATGATCTTTAAACTTGGATAGCGTTGTATTGGCCGAGGATTGCAGGGATAACGTTTGTCCGCCGTAATTCATGGCACGAATCATCATAATGGCCATTTGTTCGCGTGTGATCGCTCGATCAGGCTTAAACGTTCCGTCTGTATTCCCCGTAATAATTCCAGCTTCGGCTGCTGCAGCAATATAAGCACTTGTGATACTTCCACCCCGAACATCCCGGAAGCGGCTGACCGCTTGTGTCTCTGCTTTTAAACCGAGCCCTCTAGCTACCAATTCGGCAAACTCCGCACGAGAGATATTCTCATCAGGACGATAGTAGGAACCGTTTGGCGTGCCGATAATCCACTTCGCGGACAATTCTTTAATGACATCATTTGCCCAATGCGATGCGGTATCCTGATAACTGACTCCATGAGTTAGAGGGACAACTGATTGATTCCCATTCAACCTTCCTTGGATGATCACTCCACCTGGTGTACTCTTGAAAGAACTTGGTACATAGGACAGTTGGAACGTTGTCAGATCTTGTGAAACCATGCTTGAAGTCTCTCTTGGAGTATTGGCCGAGACCTGCATAGACAGTTCACTCTTGAGTTGCTGTTCAATTTGTTGTTCTGAAGGACCTTTACTTGCAAATACGTAAACGTTTGTATAATTCGCTAGCTTCTGAGCACCTGCTCTGGCGATCAAGCCTTCCATCGTACCCGAGTCAGACAACGGCACAGTTTCTAATTGCACGTACAACGAAGGTACAATCGCTTGGGATAGATTACTTTCATTCATTGGAGTTAATCCTGTTGAATTTGCAAATGCACCCACATTTCGACTCATAGAAGCCAAATCAAGCTTAAATAGTTCTACGGTCCATAGACGGTCCCCGTATCTCACTCCAATGGTACCACTACGGTAATTCGCAGCTACTTCTGTCAGTGCTGTCAGTGGAAATCCAACATATGCCGAAGGTTCACTGGCAGGAACTTCAAACACGACAGGTTGATTTAGCTTACCAGATGTAGATGCATATTCAAAAGCCTGTCTAAGCTTCGCTCCATCGACATTAAATTGACGAGTCGAGCGATTGTAGTGTGACACTGCAGAAGCCGAAGATGCTGTGCTGTTGTTCATGACAAGAAGTGAATAGCCGTAATTCGATGCATCCAATTCATTTAGCCAAGACGGACGTCCTCCTGTCTGATTGTTCACAGGCAAACTGGTATTCGTCTGCTGCAAAGTAAGTGGTCCAAACGCTGGCACGACTGTGTTTGATGCATCTCGTATTGGCACAGGTCCAGGCGTGTAACTAATCGTGCCTGTAGGACTCACATTACCCATCCCCATACTCAATGACTGATCCAATTTCAAGGTCACCACAGATCCAGAAGCAGATGCTGACAATAACCTCGTATTACCATTACTAAGCATTACACTAAACTGAGCTAGTGTTAATGCTGTCTCAGGTTGGATCGCCTCCCGAAATTGAATCTGGATCGTATCTCCCTGGATTACAGCAGACAGGATTTTGCCATTGCCATAGGTATACGCTACTGGCGTCATGTTAAGATATCCCGCAGGGTTGCTATTAAGATCGGTCAACCGCAATGTACCAGGAACATAAGATAACGTTACGTTCTGTGTATCTCTGACCGCTGAAGCAAGTGTTAATGTCACGAGATTATCGTCAATTTCAGATTGAGTTACAAACACAGGCTTACCGTCAACAAGAACGGAGTACTGACTATTTTGAGGCTTATTGCTTGAATGAAGCGGCTCATTATACTGCATCCATAACTTGTTTCCGCTCACCTCTGCAGACTTGAATTCAGGTGGTTTGGTGTCAATTGTATTCCGGACATAGAAACCACTGAATCCGGCAAGAGCCTGTCCACGGCTGTCTTTCACAGGCCATGAGCCTGGAGTATATGAGACACGAACAACCTCGCCATCCGTAATCGAACGGCTCAAATTTAGAGTTACAACCGAGCTGCTGTTCGCAGATATACTACTCACGCCTACGCTAGCTTCATCTGCGGTTACATTGAACTGGCTTATCGCCTCACTTGAAGCAACGTATACCGTTTCAGGATAATACAATGTGATCGTGCTATAGTACACATTGCCCTCCCGTGGCTTGGACATAACAGAGTCCAAACCGTTGTCTACGTCACGTGCACCAAACGGTGCGGCTGCATTGTTTGACTGATCTGTCACCCGGTTGCTTGTCCCCGGTGTATAACCAATACGTACAATCTGTCCTACAGCTACACCTGTATCTAGGACAACATATACACTATCACCCGAAATGTAGGTATAACTGACATTTCGCTTCTCTCCATTTACCGTTACGGCATATGTGCTGCTATGTGGATTAATGCTAGACAACCACTTATCGTAAGTCAAACGAATCGTATTATTACTATGCATTTTTGCATTTTTCAACACTGGAGCAGTGGTATCTTTACTAATCGTTCTGAACTTCCATGATGTCGAACCGTTCAATCCTGTAAAAACATTGCCGTCTCGATCTCGATACGCATTAGCTGGCAAGTCTACGATATATTCCATGTTACTCTCCAACTCGCTTGTCGGAGTAATCGTAAGCTGTCTGCTGTTTGCACTAAAAGATGTTCTCGTAGAAACGATCGTACCATTTGATTTCTTGAGAACAGGCTCCTTAAAATAAGCTGGGTCCAATTCTTTGCTAAAGGTTACACTCAAACTCCCAGATACAGAAGCATTGGTTGTTCCATTTGCAGGGGAGAGTGAGGAGACTGTAAGTGCAGTAGGATCAGAAATAATGTTGAATCCCCAAACATTCCCGCTGATGCCACTGATATCGTTCTGATTCATATCCCGCAGGTAACCTTCAGGCATAACCACATAATATGTAGTGTTACTGTTCCAATCCTTGGCCGGATCAATGGTAATTGTACTTGTCCCTAGACCCGCCACGCGAGGTGCCCCAGCATCAATCGGAATCTGTTCAAATACCGTTCCGCCAACTCGGTCTTGATAGATGATCATCGTGCCTTGGCCTGCTGTTACAGGCTTGTTAAACGTCATCACGATGTTCGTTGATGGTTTCATAATCGTAGCATTTTCAGGAACCTTGCTGACCATTGTCGTAGAGCCCAAACCTTGTGTGCTGAACGTCCACTCTTTATTAGTCAACCCTTTAAAAACCGTATTATCATCACTGTATACAAATGATGTATTGTCGATTTCAACGTAATATGTAGCTCCTGGAAGAACCTTGTTAAGCGTAATGTTTACACGATATCCACTGACAGGAGTAGTACTTGTACCTGTGCCTGCACCACCGCCTGGTGTAGGAGGATTATTAATAGGTAGCTGCGGATCAATAGCGACTTGACCACTGGAGACGGGAACAAAATCCACAACAGTATTATCATTCAACCGTTTCACTATAATCATGCTCTCAGTAGAATCTGCCTTCTTGACCGGTTTTTCAAAATCAATCATAAGTGGAGCTGAACTATCTACGTTCATCGCTTTCACTGCCGGTACGGTATCCTTAATACCTAAGGCAGATAATTCATTCGCTGCATAGGAGCGTGACTGCTCGCCATTCCAGCCGGTTAACCAGCCTTGAGCAGTCAAAAGTATAATCAATATTCCCAACATGCTCTTACGGGCTATTTCTCTGATCTTCACTTACGTTCCCCCTTATTCCGATAACTTCTTGTGCCTGATATACAGACCTCATTATGTATTTCGGTATCTGAAGGAATATCTGTTAGTCATTTGGGCATATATTCCATAAAGTAAATAAGAAAAACCCTTGATTCCTGAACGGAACCAAGAGTTTTATTGTTTTTCGAAAAATATTATAGACCTGCCTGTGATTTCAGCAATTCTGCTTTGTCCACTTGTTCCCAAGGAACATCAAGGTCTGTACGACCAAAATGACCGTAAGCAGCCGTTTGTTTATAAATCGGTCGGCGCAGATCCAGCATACGAATAATGCCAGCCGGACGAAGATCGAAGTTATTACGCACAAGCTCCACCAACTTCTCTTCGCTGACTTTGCCTGTTCCGTATGTATCCACATTAATAGATACCGGATTCGCTACACCAATTGCGTAGGCCAACTGGATTTCCACTTTGTCAGCCAGACCCGCAGCAATCAGGTTCTTCGCTACATAACGAGCCGCGTAAGCTGCAGAGCGGTCTACTTTTGTCGGATCTTTACCTGAGAACGCACCGCCACCGTGACGAGCATAACCACCATATGTATCTACGATGATTTTGCGTCCTGTGAGCCCTGCATCCCCTTGAGGTCCGCCAATAACAAAACGGCCGGTCGGGTTGATGAAATATTTGGTCTGTTCATCCAGCAGCTCAGATGGAACGACAGGCAGGATAACATGCTCTTTGATGTCTTTTTGAATCTGTTCCAATGTCGTCTCTTCGGCATGCTGTGTAGACACCACGATTGTATCGACACGAACTGCCTTGTCACCGTCGTATTCGATGGTCACTTGTGTTTTCCCATCTGGACGCAGGTAATCAAGTGTACCATTCTTACGCACCTCAGCCAAACGGCGAGCGATACGATGAGACAAAGCGATTGGCAATGGCATAAATTCTGGTGTTTCATTCGTAGCAAAACCAAACATCAGACCTTGGTCACCTGCACCAATGTTCTCTGTTTCACGTGCCATTTGCTCTGGATCACGATGCTCAAGTGCAGCGTTCACACCTTGTGCAATATCAGCGGACTGCTCGTTGAGCGATGTCAGAACCGCACATGTATTATAATCGAAACCGTATTTGGCACGTGTGTACCCGATTTCCTTCACCGTATTTCGAACGATAGCAGGAATGTCCACATATTCAGACGCGGAGCTGATCTCACCAATAACAAGTACAAGACCTGTTGCTACCGAAACTTCGCACGCTACGCGGGCGTTTGGATCGTTCGCAAGAAAAGCATCCAATACAGCGTCCGAGATCTGATCGCAGATTTTATCCGGATGTCCTTCAGTTACAGACTCCGATGTAAAAAGATGTCGGCCTTTAACAGACATGAAGTTTCAACCTCCCATAACTATAGTATGGCGATTGCCCGAACAAAACATAACGGCGATTCGTTCACTTTACCCTCGAAGAAGCTTTACAGTAAAATGAAGGATACTGCTCCGCATTAACGACGAAAGACAAGGATTTTTCAGGTAATTGCCTCAACAAAAAATCAACCTTTCCCTAGTGGAAAAGGTTGCATACCTCAAGTGCCATCTTATCGTATTTGTCAAGTGGTGTCAATTCAAGAGCATCTAACGTATGAGTGCTACAATTGGTTTTCTGCCTGGCGAATGAGACGTCTGGTAATCTCTCCACCCACCGATCCATTTTCCCGGGAAGTGAGATGTCCCCACCCTTTATACTGTCCATAAGAGTGATCACTTATCTCGCCAAGTTCAGATCCGAATTCGGTATCTGCACCTGTCAGACCTCCACGGCTACCGTAACCTACATTCAGACCAAATTCGGCAGCAATTTCATACTTCATCTGATCCAGCATTTGACGACTTTCCGGTACGACTTTTCGATTATTTCTAGCCATCGTTCCTGCACCTCCGTTTATTGGTTGTCCACATGTATAGAGTGAGCAGGAACATATCCGGCTAGCCGTATTAATGTTTGTTAAAACTGGTTAATCTGAACATCAAAAAGATAATAAATGAATAATTACTCATTCCATTGCACAACCTATTTCAACGTATATCCACCACGCACCATCACGGTGAGACTGTATTTGTTACCATCCAGAACCGTAATGCCCCGTCCATCTCTTGGAAAAGAGAGCAAATGATTGCTCGGCGCTGCCTGTCCATTCGTAAGGTCAACCCCGTCCGTCAGATCGGCTACACCATTCTTACCCTCACTGACGATCACGGCTTTGCCGCTACGTACAATGAACTCTGCGCCAGATTTACCGAGCAGCTGCTGCCCGGGCTTAACGGTGACAATCTCCACATTATTAGTAGCACCCGTTGCCAGCGGTGGCAGTTCTGTGTTTGCCCCGGCATTGCCCGTTGCTGTTGATCCATTGCCTGTTGAAGGACTTGTTGTATTCACAGAGGAACTGTTTGTACCATTGCCGGTATTACTGTTTCCTGATGGAAGCTTGCCGCCCAAAGCCTGCTGAATTTGCTGATCCACATAACTCTTCGTCACGACTGGATCATCTGCTGTTCCAGGTTGGATGGTTCCTGCACCAATTGCTGTATCATTGTATACTGACCCTATCCATACACCAACACCGATTGTCAGCGCGGCCAGAGATACTTTCTTATACGGTTTCATTTGTGTTCTATTCCCCCTTAACTCTTAGAAGTACCTAATCCTTAGTTACCTACTTCTTATGATAACTTTAATAGATAGATTCTACAACGATTCTTCAGGGGGATTCGGAACACTTTCTGGTAGATTTCCTACAGCGGGTACAAATCCCATAGCTTGTGTTGCAATTTTGATTCTTTGTCCTTGGAATTCGTCATATAAAGCAACTGTATATGCTCCACTGCGTCTATCGTTAAACACGATATCATCTAAAGTCCAACTGAGGGTTTGGTTGTTTCCTTCTTTTAAATCTTTATCTAACACAATCTCTTTATTGAATACTTTACCTGTTGGCTCAATGATCTGCAAAATCAACTTGTGCTCATTTTCTGGTAGATTCAAGTCATTATTTCTTGATACATCATATTTCCAGGATACATTTACTGTAGAACCGCCACTTAGCACAGCTTTGAAGTCTTTCGTTTCAACTGTGTAAGGATATATATTAAAATTCTTGATCTTATCCAGTGGAGATTCCTGATCAGGCTTCAACTCAAATGATACGGCATCAACATAGCCTTTACCCGACGTTGTTGTTTCTTTCTCCGTACTCTGACCTCCAACCGTTTGCCCTACGAGTAATGACATGTCAGATACCACAATGCTTCTAGGAATCTTGGACCACATCGTAACGAGGGCAGAGTTACCAGGTCCAGCCGGATAGTCAATTTGCTTGACCGTTGTCTTGTAATACTCGCCTGTTTTGGTTTCGTAATATCCGGTCAATTTTGCTAGATCAATTTGACGATCTTCTGCGTTTTTAACTTCAAGCTCTGTATATACAATATCCGATGAAGTTCCAGGATACACGAGGGTACGTTTTACTTTCACCTCAGATTTGCGGCCAGAATTATTAATCGCATAGTTATCCCCTAGCTTAACTCGAGGGATAGCCGGTAATTGTCCAATATGAGTAAGTCGGATTAACTCAGAGGAACTTTCTCCCACGACTTCATTTAGAGCCACCTGTAATTGAGCTACATCCAGGCTAGTTGGTAGAGTGGTTAACAAATGTAGATCAACAGACATACCTGGTCCAAGCAACGCCGAGCTTTCGCTCATAAGAAGCTGCGTATCTGGAATATCAGCGGAATCTACAGATAACATCCCCTTGAGCTCCGGAAGTTTAATCGTATTCGTCGAGATGTTACGCAAAGTTACTCTTGCAGATAATACATCCGCATTATCCCAAGGCAAGCGCTGAATGGTTTCCCAAGTGACACTTAATTTTCCATTCTGAAGTTGAAGCGTACTTTCCGCACCTACAGACTGTTGCATCGAACTAGCTTTAGGCAAAATATAGGTTCCCGCCGGATATGAGAATTTAATCTCTTTATCTTCGGCGCCTTCCACTTTTGGTGTATTCATTACCAATTTCATGGTTCCTTCGGCTTCATCATATGGAAGACTAAACGTCAAACGAATCAAACGCTCCTCATCGGGCTTGAGTTTGAGAGTATCCAGAGCTTTCGTGACAAGCGGAAAATCTTTACCTTTGTTGTTTTGTACCGAAAATTCGTACTTCGGCACCGTTACCTCTCGTGAACCAACATTCTTGATCTTAAAGTTAACAGAATAATAATTAACACCATGGGTTTGACTTACACTAACTTCTTCTACGTTTGTTGCCATTTTACCCTTGTTGTCATCAAGTGTAATGGTATGAACTTTTCCTGCCTTGATCTCCGTGTTCTTCATCGAAGATGATTTCGGTAACTGCATGGTCGCCAAAGGAATAACGGATTTCTCTGTCTCATTTTCCTGGACCATAATAAGTTCAGCCCCATCCAACTTCACCTTCTTAGGTACCGTTGTTATATAATTAATGCTTTTAGATTCCTGAGGTTGTAAGCTGTATGTTGAATCGTTGGCATTTATATTCAGAGGATAACTGCTTCCGCCCTTTGTAACAAGTACCCACTTCACTCCGGCATTCTCCAAACCTTTGTAGCCAACGTTATGCAAATTAATCTTGATGCTCGCATAATCTGACTTGTCAGAAGCAGAGAATGTCTGAAGACTTTGAACTTTCACGTTAACAGGAACACCATTAATACGAACCTTTTTAGGCTTATTTACAGGGGTAGCTACATTATATGAAGCCGGAATGTTAATTTTCCCTAAAATACTCTCATAATTAGCTTTACTAAAATCCCACTTCACAATTTCAAAATTAAGACTACTTAACTCCACATTTTTCCCTACGGTTGTAACATAGGTAACTGAAAGTGAGGAGCCCCCAGCAACACTTTTTTTCTCCGCATCCTGCGCCAATAACTTGGATGTATACACTGTTCCGCCCTTACTGCGTACCTTCGTCCAATAATCAACCAACTGCAAACTTCTCTGATCATTGTTAGTATATGTTAAGGTATAGGTCAGCAACTTGCCTTCATCCTGTTTTAACAGATTCACATCTGTTAATTTCACACTGCTTTTGCTTGTTAATTTTACAACAGGTAAGTTAGATAAGGTTTTCAGTGTTGTCTTAATTTGTGATGAGGGTTTTGAAGTTGCAGCTTGAGCAGTGTCTAGATGATTCCCCCAAACCACTTGTGTCATTCCCAACAAAGTACCAACTATAATGAATCTCGTCCATTTATTCTTCACTCGAGACCTCCATACATAGATTTCCATGATATATATATTATAGACGAGTAATATATCCAGAAAGTTTCAAAGAGGTTACTTTTCGAAGCTTTGTAAGAAGAAACCACCCATACATAAAAAAACAGCCCTGCATCAAAAAGATGCAAGGCTGTTTTGGAAAAATGCTTATTGCAGCTCTTTACCGAATGAGAACTCACCCAGTGCGTTGCCGTTTTCATCGTTAATAGCTTTTGCTGCTTTGTTTTTAGCACCGTCGAATTTAACAGTAGCTACTTTACCAGCTGTGTTACCAGCTACAGTTGCAGTAACAGTGATAGTTCTCTTATCTTGGTCGAGAGTAGCACCAGCAATTGTTGCAGTTACGCCGCTACCTGCATCAACACTGAACAATCCTTGGATGTAAGCAGGACCGTAGTTGTTATCTAGTTCAAGATTTTCAGAAGCATATACTGTAAATGTAACAGTGTTACCAGTTCTAACGATATCTTTCAAAGTTACTGTTGGAGCAATACCGTCTTTTACAGTTGCAGTAAATGCTCTCAATTTGTTACCGAAGCTATCTTGAGTGCTAGGGTTAGTAGCAGTCAAAGTATAACCGTTAACATCATTAGCGATTGTGTTGTCAGCGAACTTCAGAACAAGAGTTTTGTTAGAATCAGCCAATGTGTAGCTTGTTGGGCTAATAGTTCCGTTCAGTTTGAAGTCTCCCAAGTTAACGTTAGACAACGCAGTGTTGAATTTAACTTTTACTTCGTTACGGCTTGTAGCATATACATCGTCAGTTGTCGCAATTACTTCGGAAGAACCAACGTTAGATCCTACAGTGTAATTACCAGTATTGAAGTATTTACCTTCGGAATCTTTGATGTAGCTTGCAGAAACTTTAGCTTTAGTCCAGTCAGTGATCGCAACGTCATTTGTAACAGCGATTCTAACAGTGTTTGTAGAAATCAATGTGATGTCATTGTTTTCTTTAGCAATTTGATATGGAGTTCCAGTTGGAGCACCATTGTTATCAACATTTGTAATCATATATTTAGCTGCATCCAGAGCATTACCGTCACCGGAAGTAGCCAAAGTTTTGTTGAATTGAACGTAAACGTAACGAACACCGTTAGTCACATCGGACCATACACGTGTCACACTACCGTTTTGAGCAGTGTTAGCGTTCAATGTCGCAGTGTAAGGCAACAATACATTACCGATAGTTGCAGTATCAACAACACCGGATACTGTCAATGTATAAGTAGCATCAGATTTCAAGCTACTTCCCAGGTTAACTTTAACAGTTTTAGTGTTTTCAGTATAAACTGGTGTAATTACTGGGTGACCTTTAGAAGTCAGTCCAGACTCAGTTACCACTTTACCTTCTGCATCTTTAAGAACATAGTTCTCAGCGTCTTGTGCAGAAGACACTTTCAAAGATTTGCTGAATTGAATTTCAGCAATGTAGTTACCGTTTTCCATTTTGAACTTAGTATCAACAACTGTAGGACGAACTGTATCCAATGTTGGAGTTACTTTTGTATCAACGTTAGCAGAGTTATTGCTGTAGTCAGATACTGCAGTCAAGTAAACTGTGTTCTCAGATACATTCAACGGATTGTTGAATTTCAAAGTAACTTTAGTGTCATTGATTTCAATGGATTGTGCAGTGTTGCCTGAAGTGTTAGCATATGCACTTGCTACACTTTTCACAGTCTCATCAAATTCTACAGTGATTTCTTTCAAGTCGTTGGATTTAACGCCAACTACTTTAGGAGCAGCTGTATCTTCAGTTGCTGTAAATTTGCTTTCCACTGGAACGATTGCCAGACCGGAGTAATCTTGTACGCCGCTCACACGCAATGTGTGCTCACCAGCAGTCAGATCAGTAGTTACGATTGCAACGTTAGGATAAGCGTATTTTACAGAAGCTGCAATTACGTTGTTATCCACACGGAAAGAAGTAGCGTTAACAGTTTCAGGTTTAACTGGCTCACTGAAAACTACTTTGAAAGCTTTTGTTCCCAAAGCTTGAACTTCTTTTACTTCTGGAACTGCAACATCAAGTGGAGTAAACTCTACTTTTTGTGTGAAAGTTTTTGTTGCATCAGCGTTTTTAACATTGTTGATTTGAAGAGTAGTAGATCTTTGGTTAGTCAAAGAAGTGTTACCTTCAGCTACCAACAAAGTTACAGTAGTTTTGTCATCGGACAATGTAGCGCTTTTGAAAGTCAATCCGCTAACAACATAGTTATTAGTGCTTTCAGCAGAGTTAGGATCTACAGTACCATCAAACTTAACTGTGATTTCTTTCAAGTTTGTAGCAGATACAGAAGCTACAGCTTGAGCTACAGTTGTTTTATAAGTAACTTTTTCAGTGAAGTTTTTCTCTTTGTAAGTGAATTTAACTTCAGTTTCTTTGTTAGCTTCCAGAGCTTTATCCAAAGTCACTTTAACGGACTCGCCATCGCTCATTTTGAAAGTAACAACTTTACCAGCTTCAGTTACTTCGTAAGAAGAAACTTTCAAGCTTTGCTCTTGGTCAATTGCGTAAGCAGCGCCTACAAGCAATTCACGGGAAGCGTTAGCTGTGAAGTTAGTGTTAGCGTCAACCAAACCAGCGTTGATTGCTGCTTGCACATAACCTTTAGCCCATGCTGGAGCACTGTTGTTAGTTTCAGCAGGGATTTCCAGTTCAAGTGCACGAGTCAGGATTGTAGCCATTTCAGCTACTGTAACTTTACCGTTGAAGTCGAAAATTTTCTTTTCAACGTTTTTACCTTCCATAATGCCCGCAGCAGTTACTGCTTCGATGTAAGGAGCAGCCCAGTTTTTAGCATTGTAGTTTTTGTCTTTGTAAGAAAACACACCAGTGATTTCTTTAAGACCCAACAATTTAGTGATAACTTTAGCGAACTCGCCGCGAGTCATCTCTTTGTTCAGACCAGCTGTTCCATCTGGATAGCCGTTGAAGATACCTTTAGCTTTCAATGCATCAAACTGTTGTTGTGGTGAAACTGCAGTGTCACCGAATGCTACAGAAGCAAACATTGAGAATGCCATTGCTGTAGACAATGCTACGGATAAAATTTTCTTCATAACCTTTTTTTCTCCTCCTTGGGTGTTCATAACATTTGAATTTTCTTTAATAGGGTCGCTCGTGTTCCTCATATATTGTTGCACCCCCTTTCCAGAGTTCTGAGCAAGTTAATATAAATGATGTCTGTGAGCATATCACAGAAACTTGTAACCGTCTGAAAAAATCGGATCACACGTAAATAGAGTAGTTTCCTAATCCTACCTACGTATTATACAATGGGTCTCTCAAGTCGTAAAGCAATTTTTTCTAATAAATAGACAAGATTCTTCACGAGGTCATTCTTGGTAAGTTCCCCAATGTTTTTGACTCTACATCTTAAACGCAGTAGATTTCAAAAAGTTGCGCATTACGCAAAAAAAGTTTTGAATTTATTTTTGTGTTGATACATTGCGGGTTCTGATACCATTAAAGGCATATCTAAGACTTGATATAACAGCATTTTTCAAGAATCAAGTTTGGATTTGAATTGTGTTTCAACTTTTATTAATACCCTCACTCGAGGCACATGAAGCGACAAAATCTTCTAAAATAAAAATAAAAAGCACCCCTTTTAGGAGGATGCTTTTCATTGCGCTTATACTTGTCCTAGCGAATTTTCATCGCAAGTTCGATAATCTGTGCACGCATATTCGGATCAGAATTCAATTTCAGATACATATCATCAATCGCCAATCTATTCTCCCGGTAAGTCTTCTCATGCTTCATTGTCGTATGAGACCATTCAATCAATTCATTCTCAGCCAGAACAAGATTATTATACGCATCATGGAAGCCGGTTGTCTGTACAAGCCCCTCCATTACTTCCTGAGAGATCTCCTGTGTTTTACGTGTATCTTCCAACTTTTTCTCCAGAATGACTGCTTGCTTCTCGAACTGTGTCTTTGCCTTCATGTAGCCCAACTGGGCTTTTGAATAAATCGGTTTCATTAGCTAACTTCACCCTCTAGATCTTTGTGTATTTACCGTTATTGTATCTTAATCTCTAGCAAATTACAAAAATAGTTATTGGTAAAAAAAAGATTCCTACTATTATAAAAGGTTCTTTTCCCACTTCCTTTACAGGCATAAAAAGAGACCTGCCCCTGAAGTTCAAGGGGCAGGTCTTACCCAACTTATGAGTTGATAGTGAGAACTAACTCAAGTTTTTAGGGAATAACTTGGTTGTCTTCTTAAGCAATTCCACTGCAATTTTAGCTGCTTCTGCCCGTGTCAGATTCCCTTTAGGGTTAAACTGCACTAGAGGCTTCTTAGCGCCAGCAATAGTCACTGGGCTTCCTTGCATGATCTTGGCTTTATTAACAGCCTCGATAGCTGGACGTGCATAGAAATCAATGGATGCCGCATCCATAAATGATTTGCCCAGATTCGCAGACAATTTATCATTATTTGCGGATAGCTTCAGACTCATCGCCCTCGCGATCATAACCGCAGCCTGTTCACGCGTTACTCTTTGGTCTGCCCCAAAGAACCCATCACTAAGGCCTTGTACAATCCCTGCACGTGCAGCAGTCTCGATGGAAGCATAGTCCCATGTGGATGATTGTGCTCCAGGCACAATATCATAGAAGGTCTGCTTATTATCATAATTTAGAGGTAAGCTCAGTCCTTTGACAAGTAATGTAGCGAACTCTCCACGAGTGGTTTGGTCATCTGCACCAAATTCATTAAATCTAATGCTGTTCATTACTCCCTTAGAGTACAATGCATTAAGCAAGTTTCTGCCCCACGGGTGATTTGTCACATCCGAGTACCCTTTACTTTGTTTCATAACCTTATAATATCCAAATTCGTCGAAAGGAACGCTAATTGTATGTTTCTTCGTATCCACTTCTCCACCAATGTTTTGCCATACACCTTTGTCAGTGTAACGGAAAACAGTAATGGTTGAGCCAACCTCATCTACGATATTAGAATCATAAGTTAACTTCAATGTCCCCCGTTGAGAAGGTACAAGTTTACGTTCTGCTTGATACTGGGTAAAGTTCCCTTCAATAGAGTAAGGAGCCAAACCATTGGTGCCCGGCTTGTACCCTGTAGATCCCTGATCACCCAGTTCACCAACCCCACCGTTAATCCAGTAGATATCAGATACTGGTGAGAAGTTACTTGTATTCAACGTAGAGTTGAAGTACAACACCAATGTATCAGGAATAATAATAGTACTTAATCCGCCTTCAGTACGGGAATCCGGGTTCACATTGATAATATTGCCGTAATCATTTCTTCTCTCTACTACTCCATCTTTAGGATCAGCGATACCAAACAGCAGTTTGTTTTCTGGGTAAAATTTCACTACTCCACTTCCTACTTGTGAGGAGGACTGTAGAATGGTGCCCTTAGGGAAACTCAATTCGAGTTGTTTGTTAAACACGCTATATTTGTTAGCTGGTCCTGGTGCCATGAACTGGCTGTCCACTTCTACCGTTCCTGTGTAAAACACATTAATCACATCGTTAATGGTATTACCTTCGCGAACAACCTGAATTTTAATCGCGTTGTTTTTATTCGGTTTCAGACCTACATAATCGTACACAAAGCGATCTTTTAAATCTGTCCGTTTCACAGCAGGCTTTTTATCAATAATGACTTGAGATGCACCTTCAGCTTCAATGTCAAAACGGACAAAGTTCTTATTCACTACGATTTTATCGCCTACGGTTGGTTGAGGCGCTAGAATCCGATATGATGAAGGTTCACGTACAATTTCTAGACGCTGAGTTGTTCTCGCGCCAGTGCTATTAATAAGCTCAAGTGTGTATACATGACTACCTGGTGCATCAAATTTCAGATCTTGAACCCGAATTATGAATTCATCTTCATTACCAGCAAAGTCATATTTGTACCCACTTTGAGGATCACTTGCAGTACCGTTTGTCTCACTGCCTTTTGCTGGAGGATTATAAGTTAGAATAACTTTTGATCCAAAGTACAGGTTCACGATTTGTGCACCGCCGCCTTTGAATACTAGATCATACTCTTGTTCACTTGTTACATAACGATCCGTTTGAAATGCAAAATCAGGAGTCACCGAGAAAATTCTAGACATTTGATCTGCTGTGTAGTTTTTTACTTCTTTCTCACTAAACGCCTGACGTTGGTTGGTTGGAATAAGCGTAGGCATGAAGCGATCAATGTTGGATACGTTAGTATCCAGAATATATATCCGCAATTCCTTGCGAATTTCCTTAGTTCCGCCGCTTGCATCTTTATCCGTACCCGTCAAAACAATCGTGTTTTCACCGAATACTAATGGACCATCTTTTTTAATCTCAAATGACAATTTGAACGCGCCCGTGCTTTTCGTGATCCAGCTAGTATCTCCTGGTTTTTGATCCACACCATTAACAAATACCTGCGCATTAAACATGGAGTTGTTCAGGTCAGTAAACCCGATATACTGACCATCTACGTCCAAGTTATGCGTAGTACGAGAATCGAACGAATAGGTTTGTCCATCAAAAAGGTTGGACACATAAATATAACTTTTTGATACAAAGGAAATATTCGCGTTAAACGAAGAAGATGCATTGTTATACTTAAATCGCACTTGCTGTTGGCCGCTTGCAAAATTAGTTACATGGTAGACTTGCTCATTGGTGCCAATAGTAGTGGCAGGTGTCACAGAAACTATTGACAATGGGTTGGTACCCAGTGGCAAGTAGTGAGCTTCCAGCATTGCGGTTGGCGCTTTGTTCGCAGCAACTAAGATATAAAAACTATCTTTGTCTACCTGGCTGTTATTCAAAGGAACTTTAGAGCTGAACGTATTATTCGTTTCATTATAATCAGGTAGTAAGTACATATTCGTAATTACGGTATCTCCAGGCAGGTACTTGAATACTCCATTGTAAGCAGCACTAAATGTACCATAGGTCAGGACGAGATTGGCAGCTTGATCGTTTTTAATACCGTTAGGATCAGTTTGCAAATTGTAATTGTCCGTTTTGAACGTCACCAGTCGGTAAGCAGGAGTGACACCATCGTTTCCAGCCACCACCGTATTACTTAAAACTGTAAAGTTCACAGCCGTCGTGTTAATTGTCATTTGGGCTGTGGTTGCAAAATCTTGATTGCTTGCATTATATGGCAGCAAAACTTCACCATTTAAAAAAGCTGTGCCTGCCGGATTACCCGGAGTGGATACAGTTTGAGTAGAACCGAGAAGTGACTTGGTTTCTGTATCACTTACGACATCCAATTTTGAAAAAGGTTGATTGGTGTCAAAATAATAAACTGAACGCTCAATATTGATCGTATCTGATGCATTCGTAATCGAGAATTTCAGATTATTCAAACCGGAAGAAAGATTCATCTGTGGAGTAAAGAATGTTCCATCCTCAAGTAAAGATGACAGAAGAGCTGTCCCACCATTAACAGAAACGGTTACTTTTGTAGCATTCTGTGCTTTACCTTGAACAGCAACCGCTTGAGTGTTAACTACAACTTGAGCTCCTTCGTTCAAATTAAAAGAATTGTTTCCCGAAAATACTTTTAAATCTTCTACGAAAGGCACCTTATCATAAAGAACATAGAATGTATCTGATCTCTCAACATTTCCTTGATTACCATAGAATGTGATCTTGTTAAAACCTGAGAACAGATTAAGATTAGTTGCAGTGAACTTGTTACTTGCATTTGCGTCTGTTGTCACAGCCCCTGAGGTGAAATGAGTATCGTCCGTTACCCATCTTACCTGACCTTGACTACCTACAGCTTCAGAACTTAATTGTTCTACCTTTACTCGCATTGTATCTTTGGAAACATAGGAAAAGGTCCCCGTAATAGTCAAGTTAGGACTTGTTGTCATATAGACATTGCCACGAGAAATTTGTGTACTATTGGCCGTGCTTGGCTCTGTAGAGAGCAACGATGTATCGCTTATGCTTTTCAAATCTGGAATAAAGTAAGTCGCAGGAGCCTGTGATGCGGCTGACGCAACGTTACTACCGAACAAGCCAGGTGGAAATAACGAAAAGATCATGGCTGTTAATACAAGCCATATTAAAGGTCTCTTCTTTAGAGTCATAAAATTTCATCTCTCCTCTTTTTAAGTCAGTTACCTTTATTTATCGGCGGTGAGGTTCCAAATATTTAGTAAAATACTTAAAATAAACAAAAAACCTTATCCGCAAACGGGATAAGGTCAGGGTCAGAAATGATATTAACAATAGCAGAAATCAATATGTTCTATTTAAGATTTGGATCGGGTTTGCGGATTAAGCTTCACGCGCATACGCATTAAAAAGTTGATAACTGGTTTCTTGGTTTTGCTAACAAGTCCAATAACCTCCGCACCTACCTGCAGGAAGAACATCATGATACAAATCACTACAAACGTCACCCAGTTAGCTTCGAACATCGCTGCCGAGGACTGTATTATGGCCAGCACACCAAAAAAAGCAGCAATACCGTAAATGATCAACACCGTCTGACGATGACTGAAACCAAGTTCACGCAGACAGTGGTGTAGATGTCCTTTGTCCGGTGAGAAAATCGGCTTCCGTTGCACCGCACGACGAATAATAGCAAATAATGTATCCGAGAGTGGCACACCGATAATAATCAACGGCGTAATGAAAGAAACGACTGCGATCTGTTTAAATCCGAGCATAGAAAGCATCGCCAGAGAGAACCCAAGGAATAACGAACCGGTATCCCCCATGAAGATCTTGGCTGGATGGAAGTTAAAGAACAAAAATCCGATAATGCTGCCGAGCAGCACCAAGCACATCAAAGCAATCATCGTATTGCCCATTAAGAAAGACATCACCGCAATGGTACCAATGGCAATACCAGATACACCAGCCGCCAGACCATCCAGTCCATCAATCAGGTTGATGGCATTGGTTACACCAACAATCCACAAAATAGTTAACGGGATGGATACCCAAGACTCAAGTGAAGAATAGGCATCCTGAAACGGAATATTGACAAAGTCTACACGGATGTTAAATCCAAAAACTACTACAGCCGCAGCCAAGAGTTGTCCGAGCAACTTCACCTTAGCTGACAGTTCAAACCGATCATCAAGTGCACCAATTAACACTATGATGGTACCCCCGATAAGAAATGCACTAACAAAACTCATATCCCTCGCTGTAAACCAGGCAGATACAAACGGAAGCAATGCTGCAACCGTAATGATGAAAGCTAAAAATATTCCTAGACCGCCAAGACGCGGCATAATCCGAGTATGCACTTTACGTGCATTCGGTGTATCCATAGCACCAATACGGACTGCGAACTTTTTAACAAGCGGTGTAAGAGCTAATGCAAGTCCCATCGACACAATAAATCCAATGATAAAGATCGCTATCATTTGAACATTCGACCCCCAATTTTAGTACCGAAAAAATTATAAATCCCCTAATCTCTTTTTCTATATATAAAAAACATATTTGTCACTGTTGATGAAAATCCAATGTTGCACTTTTAACGGAGAGGGCAGAAACAACCTGTAGAAGCGCAGCGTTCGCATTTATCACCGAATTTCATCCTTGAACAAGAATAAATTGAAATTTGGGGATAAGGGCGAGCGAAAGGTTATTCTGACATCGGAGTGCCTAGTGCAACTAATATAATTTCATTTGAGTGGCACACGTATGTGCCGGAATGAATTATACGCTCATCACATCCGAAAAGCTATCATCAATTTCTAGCAAAAACAAGCATTTATCTCGCAATTACCTGTTTTTAACGGGGTTTTATCACGTTTTCTTTGTCCCGCATCACTTTGAGAGCGAATTTCGGAAGCGCAAGCATACGTCCAGCGCGGCTAGGTTCACGTAATAAACGATAAAACCATTCCAATCTTAGCTTTTGAAAGAGTTTAGGCGCCCGCTTGGTTTTACCAGAGATGACATCAAAACTACCGCCAACGCCCATCATTACAGGAACTTGCAGCGTATGTTTGTATTTGTGAATCCAAGGTTCTTGTGTATCCGCTCCGCGAGCAACGAATAACAAATCAGGTGCAGCTTGTTGAATGTCCGCTATAACCTGTTCGTCTTCAGACGGACCAAAGAAACCATCGCGGTAACCCACAATACGAATTGCCGGATACTGCTGTTGTAACCGAACGGCCGTTTCTTGAATCACTTCCGAGGTAGAACCCAAGAGGTATACGCCCCATCGATAGTTTTCTCCAACTCGCATTAATTCATGTAAAAGATCATACCCCGGAACTCGCTCTGCTACAGGATCACCACAGTAATTGGCTGCCCAGACAACACCGGTTCCATCTGGAACAATGATCTCGGCATCCTGCATCACCTTCATGATTGCCTTATCCTCCAGCGCAGCCATAACCATAATTGGATTGGCCGTTATAACCTGATGTGGCTGTTTCGACAATACGGCTTCTTCAAGT
Organism: Paenibacillus sp. JJ-100; assembly: GCF_948329825.1. GTDB lineage: Bacteria > Bacillota > Bacilli > Paenibacillales > Paenibacillaceae > Paenibacillus. Next base: position 570,017 of record NZ_CAOJCM010000003.1, on the reverse strand, counting down.
ACCTGTACCGTTTCTTTCATTGTTAACTTGGAAAAGGGTATACCATAGATGGAAACGGTCGGAATCGTTCCGGTCTGACTCATTGTTATCTCATCCTTTGCGGCCTAAATAGGTAATAATTTGCTTCGCGGGTTCTCTAGCTTCCTGCTTCAATGCAGTGATTTGATCCTCGTGTTGCTTCAGCCACTGCGAACGCTGATCCAGCAGTCGAGTAACTTGCTCGGCAAGTTTATCGGCATCTAGCGAACGGGTATTACCCACAGGCTCGCTCTCCAGACGAAGCATGAACTGATCGATTTTGGGATCATACGAAATGCCCACTGGCGGGACATACTGTGAAGCAGCGTAGATCAGGCTATGCAGACGCATACCAATCATCAGATCACAGCGGCTTACTTCCTCCAGCATCTGTTGTGGATCGGTGAGATCCTCGGTAATGCTAATTTCACTGCCTTTACTGGTCACATCACCGAGCATTTCCATAATAAAACGGGATGCCTGCACATCATCGGGAAGATGAAACGGCAGGAAACGGAAATGTACAGCCTTCTTCGCAGTTATTTTCTTCAGTCCAGTCGCAATGGCTGTCAGCTCCTTGCGATCCGCTTCCCAAAACCGAACAGACACACCGATTACCGGTAGGTTGGCATGCTTGCCTTTAGACACTTCCGTTTCTTGCTGATCTGCGGGCACAGCCTCTGTCGCCTCCATTGGAGTCCCTTTATGGGCTGGTTGTTCAACCGCAAAAGGTGTGTCTCCTTGTTCCCGGAATGATGAGTTATTCTCTGGCAATGGCAAACCCATCACGGGATCAGGTACAACATGAATCTGATTCCATTTCAGTCCAAGTCCACGTAGATAATCTGCAGATTGTTCATCTCGAACCGATACATAAGTACAAGATTTAAATACCGATTTGATCATCGGGTTAAAAAATTTACGGTTAACAGGGCCGATCCCCTGAGCATAAATAAAGACAGGTTTTTTCAACCACTGAGCCAGCTTGATCACACCCAAGTAATAAGGAATGGACTTTAATCCCGTTGCATCCTGTAGCAGACTCCCTCCGCCACTGATCAGTCCATCACTTTCCTTAAGTGCTTCACGAACTTCCTTCAACTTCATTCGATGCACCGCACGAACGCCGTACATTGAAGTTGTCCATTCGGGATCAATGGATAGCACAATCGGTTCGATCGTCACATTTGATCGCTGACTTTCTTCCTCTAGTGCCGTCAGGATCGATTTCAGTACAGCTTCATCTCCACTGTTTCGAAATCCGTAATATCCTGAGATAACTAACTTTTTAGAAGTGGTGACCATTTTTTCCAACATCCTTCCGCGACTTGCCACACACCCACAGCAATGATACCAAAGATTAAGCCAAGTCCGAGTCCCATCACACCGCGAATCAGAGACAATACAGCCGGTGTATGAATATGCGCAAATGTATCCACCATGGACAATTGACCCATCGTAGCGATAATTAGCACAAAGATGACTTTACGGTATTTTAAAGCGGCGAACACGCCAACGATAAACAGTGGGTGTCCCAGCACAAATTCTTTGAATCTAGGGCGTACGCCAAACGTATCTTCCAGCGTCGTACGGAGGAACATCTCGAATGGTGTAACGGAACCAGCGTTGCCCGTACGGCTCAAATAATAATATCCAACAACGGCAGCAACAAGCGCCAATACTACCATCAAAATATTGATTGGCATACGGAGCATGTCCTTCACTTGTTTCACAGAGATTGAACCTGATCCACGATAGAACACAATATAGAGTGCTACCAATCCAATTGGTGCAAAATGAAGCAGACTCACACCGCGGAACTGGTTAATAACCAGACTATATGTGATGTTATTTAGCAGTGCAATTACAAAGGGCACAGCTACCAATGAAAGAATTGAAGTTCTTACATACAAAACGATGGTTTGAACCAAACGACGGCCCGCAGGGGCATCTGGGTGTCGAAGCTGCGTCGCATTAACGGTACGAACAGCTAGCACCATAGCAATCGTTGGAGCAGCAATGGCTACTAGCAAGGCAACTCCCTGCTCTAACAATGTTGGTTTCAACAGGAACAGTCCTGCACTTCCTACCAAACCAAGCAAGAATACTGCAATCGTAAACACAGGTGCAAAATAAGAAACCATTAGTGTAATCAATGCGATTGCTCCAATGAGAGCAACCAACTTCGCATACCGTTGAATGGATGATTCCTTCACTTTAAATGCTTCAGCTTGTCCAAGCTCAAAACCGTGTTTGGCCATACGTTCAACAGCATGACCCGGTTCACCCAAACTGTTGATCAGATTGTCGATCGGGTCTGTAATCGCTGCTTTGGCTGTATTTCGGCTTGGCGCTGCATTCATATAAATCATACGAATGTTGCGATCCTTCGTTGCCAGCACAAAACGGTCGGCAATGACATCTTCCTTTAGATTAGCATCTGCATCGCTTAGTGAATACAAACGAGTGACATTGTAATCAGTCTTATATGCCAGCGTCTCAAATCCAGATTGTGGCTTTTTCAGATTCTCAATTGCTGCCAGCCCAATGCCATGCTTGTTCAGCAACGCAGCAAATTGATCTAGACTTTTCATCTCTGCATTATCATTGTACCCTTTGACCGCATCCCCATCAAACAAGATACGTGTCACACCATTCTCTTCAAAGAAGGCGAGCAGTCGTTCCATGGATTGCTGGTTATAAGGAACGGTATCAGAGATGCGAGGTAAAATATGAAAACCTTTATCAAGCAACATTTTCACTGCAACTGGATCAGGCTGCATCGGTTGCATGTTCGCAGTCTCCGGCGGTGTCTGCAATATCAAGCCGCTGCGGCCTTCATACTCCCATGGTTGAATCGGGATTTGACGCTCAGCGAACGTTTGTTCAATGATTGGAGCATATATCTGCGCATTTTCTTCAGATGTGAACAACACATATGTATAGTTCGCATTGGAAGGAATAACGTCCTTTGTCATATTTGCTAGATCTTGACCAGAGTAAACCATCAAGCGACGAGTTTTCTTAAGTTCGTCCAATGTGCTCTCAAATACAGCCATTGTTGTCACACCGGCTTCTTTCAGCCGTGTCGTTTGTTGATCAATAAAATCTTGTGGATGAGCCTGATACGCAGAAATATCCAGTAGTCCCCGATAATTGAAGACCAGTTCCACTTTATTCGCAGATGATTCAGTCTGTACCCGATCACGGATAACTGGAATGGAAGCTACCAAACCAATAATAACGATGAGCCACAACCACTTCCGGGAAGCGTTATTCCATAAAACCCATTTTTGACGCACTACTTGTACCTCCTCAGTTGTTGGAACCAATTACACGTTCTGCTCCTATAATTCTTACGTTCAGCATGTGTTAACACGCACTCTAATATGCTGTCATACTTCCAATATTTCAAAGAAAAACCCCTCCGCCAACCAACCTTACGGTGCGGAGAGGCCTTCTAATCCTGGTCCTACAGTACCATTTGTTTTATTGTGCGTCTACACGCGACATGACTTCCGCAACAAGTTGTTCGATCCGGCCCTCTGCAACGTCCAGACTCTCTCCCCGAACAGCGAAGTACACTTTGATCTTCGGTTCTGTACCGGAAGGACGAAGACAGAACCACGAACCGTCTGCCAAAATAAATTTCAGCACATTTTCCTTCGGCAGTCCATCCAGACCGAGAGAATAATCCAGTACATCTTGAACTGCAATCCCCGCAACTTCCTTCGGTGGGTTAGAGCGCCAGTCGGTCATTTTCGCCTGGATCTGTGCAACGCCGTCTTTACCCTTGAGTGTGCGGGATTCTAGTTTTTCCAGGAAGTATCCGAACTGGCCGTACAGCTCCTGCAGCACATCATAGAGGGTTTTGCCTTGGTTCTTATAGTAGGCAGCCGCTTCGGCAATCAACATCGAGGCAAGGACAGCGTCCTTGTCACGGGCATAGTTGCCGGAGAGGTAGCCATAACTCTCTTCATATCCGAAGAGGAATGTATGGCTTCCTGTAGCTTCGAACTGGTTCATTTTTTCACCGATATATTTGAAGCCTGTCAGAGTGTTCATCACTTCTGCACCGTAATGCTGTGCGATGGCTGCACCCATCTCGCTCGTTACAATGGTTTTAATGACTGCACCGTTGCTTGGTAGCGTACCTGTCTCTTGGAGACGACTCAGTAGATAATGTACCATAATGGCACCTGATTGGTTACCAGACAAGACAAAATATTTACCATCCTTGTCTTTTACAACAGCACCCATACGGTCCGCATCTGGATCTGTACCGATCAGAATATCGGCTCCTACCGATTCGCCCAGCTTCATCGCCAGTGTGAATGCTTCGCGCTCTTCCGGGTTAGGGGATTTCACCGTAGAAAATTCAGCGTCTGGCTGCTCTTGCTCAGCAACGATGTACAACTGCTCGAAACCGATCTGTTCTAATACGCGCCGAACCGGAAGATTCCCTGTACCGTGCAGCGGTGTGTATACGATTTTGAAATCACGACCGATGCCAGATTGGATCAGCTCGCGACTCAGACTGCGGCTCGCCACCGTGTCTACGAACGCCTGATCTTCTTCTTCCCCAAGCCAGATTAACAACCCTTGAGCTTCGGCTTCTTCTTGCGTCAGCTTTTTCACATCAGCCAGAGAAGGAACTTCCTGGATGTACTTAATCACTTGCTCTGCTTCATGTGGCACCAACTGTCCACCCTCGCTATTGTACACTTTGTATCCATTGTACTCCGGAGGATTATGACTCGCTGTTATTACGATACCGCCCGTAGCTTGCAGATGGCGCACGCTAAACGATAATTGTGGTGTGGAGCGCAGGGATGGATACAGCTTAGCTACAATGCCGTTTGCTGCAAGTACCAGCGCCGCATCCAGCGAGAATTCTGGTGAGAAATGACGGGAGTCATGAGCGATTACAACGGAAGGTCTGCCTTCCTTATCTCCATGCTGCTCCAGCAAATATCGAGCAAAACCTTGCGTTGCACGACCTACTGTATACTTGTTCATTCGGTTGCTTCCAGCACCAATTACACCACGTAGTCCACCTGTACCAAATTCCAGATTTCTGTAGAAACGTTCTTCCAGCTCTTTTGGCTGATCCTTCAAATCACGAAGCTCCTGTTTGGTTGCTTCATCAATGGAAGCATCCTCCAACCATTGCTGCAACGTCTCGGCTGCTGCTGCGCTTAACTGTTCCATATCCAATAAGCCCCTTCCGTCTATATAAAATTCTGTAATCAGCTTAGCTATGCATCGTCATAAGTTGAACCAAAAACATTTGCACCAGGGGAAAATCCAGTGATACGCCTATGCTTCAGATGTAGCTTCCTTACAGAAACGTTTTTAGGCGAACACTTCACTTTTCAGGTTCTCTCTGTCCTCTCCGTATATGTGCAAATTAGTTCAACTTACCCGCATGCATGCGATTAAATATCGCAACACCTATAGATGCCTATGTAATCAGCTAGGGTCTGAAAGTGCAAACATGATCTCGCCTTCAGCGACAATCTTGTCTTCCACGCGAGCAGTAGCTTGGCCTTTGCCAATGGAACCTTTCAACCGTGTGATTTCTACTTCCAAAATCAAAGTGTCTCCAGGCACAACTTGTCCACGAAAACGAAAATTATCCAAGCCCGCCAGGAAACCAATTTTGCCTTTATTAGCTTCCAGATTTAACATTGCTGCTGCACCAACCTGAGCCAAGGCTTCCGTAATCAGCACACCCGGCATTACTGGATATTCCGGGAAGTGACCAACGAAGAATGGTTCGTTAATCGTAACATTTTTCAGACCAACGGCACGTTTACCATCCTCCATCTCCAAAATTCTGTCCACCAACAAGAACGGTGGGCGATGCGGGATAATGGATTGAATTTGTTTGATATCAAGCACGATATAATCTCCTCTCGGGGTGTTTATACGAGGCTCTCCATCATAAAGTTTTTATATGCTCACTTAGGTCGTTCCGGAAACAGATCGTTCTTTGATCGCCATTGTCCCCGAATTTTAATGATCCCATTATAATGGGCAAAATTCTGTGACAAACGCGAACGCTCCGCTTCTTAGAACAATTCTGTTTCCTCTACTTATCGTGATCACAAAAAAACAGATATGATTAAGTCAATCCTCATATAAATGGTTTTTACTTTTCATTTTTAGGTTGTATGAAATGTTGATTTAGGGTTAACACTAGTGATATCCTTCATGACTGCAGTAGTGAAGGTTGAGATAAGGGGTCTCTCTTCGCGATGATGATGAATGTCTATCGCAGGAGAGGCCTCTTCTGACATTAAACTTCACCCACCATTATACTGTTTTCAACACCAAAAAGAAAACTCCTGCCTACGCAGGAGTTTTCGCTGAACTCATTATATTATGGAGCAAATACCAGATCATAGACATGCTTCCAAGTACTCCATTGCCACACGGAACTGATATCCTGTTTGCCCAGTACCACATATCCAGCGACCATTCCGCCAGCGAGGGCAAGAACAAGCAGAACAGGAATTAGAAACCATCTTGCGATGCGTCCCCAACTCTTCTTTTTCTTCTTGACTTCCTTCTGTTCCGGCTTGTTGTTCTGCTGCTGTGTTTCTGTCATCCCATCCACCTTTACGCTCTCATATTATTGGCAAGACCCGCCATGGAATCACTGGATGTCAGCGCCCGTGCTGCCAGCTGGTATGTCCGCTGACCTTGCATGAGGAGCGCCATTTCCTGCGTCAGATCCACATTAGACTCTTCAAGAAAACCTGTACGAATGGATGCCTCAGGCGCACGCGTTGCCGCGTTAGCCCCGAATACATCGTTCTCAGTTAACCCGGCTTTCAGACCGAACAGATTATCAGAGAGCTGCATAAGCCCTTCAGGACGCTCAATATCAACCATCTGTAGCTGTCCTGTAATGACTGCGTCTGCTGCATTCCCTTGACGCATGAGCAAGTTCCCTTTTTCATCAAAAGCAACTGTACTATTTCTTGGTGCTGTAACTAACTCCCCACGACGATCCAAAGCAAAATGACCATCGCCATTGACCAATACCATTAGATCTGGATCATTAGGATTCGCTTTTGGACGCATATCGGGCACAAAATGAAATGACCCTTGACGAGTCCATACTTTTTGTCCATTCGCCTCAACTGCAAACAATGCATTACCTTCAATAGCCAGATCTGTCGGATTCCCTGTCTCTTTCATACTTCCTTGGGACATATCTCTGGTAAGATTAACGAGACGTGCTCCAAACCCCAAATTGTATCCCATTGGAGTTGAACGTCCGTCCAGCTTATACTTGTCATCCTGCTGCTGCACACGGGTCAGTACGTCCTCAAAGTTTGCCTGTTTACTCTTATAGCCTGCCGTATTCACGTTGGCAATATTATCGGAAATGACATCCAGTCGCTGCTGAATCGCAGTCATGGATACCTTAGCACTAATCATGGAATTGTTCATGCGGTGATTTAGCCTCCCTGCTTTGCTTCGAAAAAGAACATTCCGTTCTTCACTACGTGGTTAGATGATTACACTCGTGGGTTATACACGACCAACTTCGTTAACAGCTTTATCCAAACTCCGATCATAGAATTGAATGATCTTCTGGTTAGCTTCATATGCACGAAATGCAGCATTCATATCAATGGTGGCCTGAGAGGCATCCACATTGGATCCTTCCAGATAACCTTGATGAATCTGGACATTATCAGCAGCAGCCATCATACGAGCCGTTGCTCCCTCTTCTTCGCTCAGACTGAAATTACCGTCACCTTGACGAATAAGTTGATTCGGCTGATCAATGATACTGATTCCAAGGTTAACACCTGTTAGATCACCCGTAACCGCATTAATAAGTCGGCCTTGCTCATCCACTTTAAATTGCTCCACAGAACCTGTCAACACGATTGGCTGTCCATTATTATCCAGCACCTGAGAACCGGTTGAGCTGAGAAGTTGTCCCGTCCCATCCACTTTCAGATGACCATCGCGTGTGTAACGTGTATTACCTTCAGCGTCCCTAACCGTGAAATAAGCCTGCGGCTGGAATGTTGTCGTTCCATCTGCGCGGACCCATTTGCCTGAAGCATCAAACGGAATAGGCTGCCCTGTCTGCGGATCATTCACAATCAGATTAGAGGAGATCGCAAAATCACTATTCCGCTTCGTTTCCATAAGAGTCCCCTGAACATTCATAGATAAACTTTCCTCTGCGAATACACCAGAGTTAAGCCTGCCCAGTCGCTTCGTTGGAAGATTGGCATCCCCGCCTGTTAAAGTAATGAGCATTTCTGGGAATGAGCGTTTTACAGTGTTTACCTGCTTGTATCCCGTTGTGTTCATATTTACTATATTTTGTGTCGCTGTGTCATGACGGCGTTGCTCTGTAATCATTCCCGCAGCAGCTGTGTACAGACCTCTTAACATGGATGAACCCCTCTCCTCAAACGCTTGTCCCTGCATTGCAAGACCGCGATTTGTCCGTTCTGTTCACCTGTCTGATGAACCAGTTGCTCTATATATCGGCAGATTAGAACTTTTTCTTAACCACTTGATCCAAATTATTTAGCATAATACCTGTCCCTTTAACCACACAGTGCATCGGATCCTCTGCAACCCATACCGGTACATGTAATTCATTGGATAAAAGTTCGTCCAGTCCATTTAGCAATGCGCCACCACCCGTCAGAACAACCCCACGGTCGATGATATCCGCAGACAGCTCAGGCGGTGTGCGTTCCAATACTGATTTGGCTGCAGCGATAATGGATTGCACGGAATCCCATAGTGCTTCCTGTATTTCACTTGCTGACACCGTAACGGTCACAGGCAGACCAGTTACCATATCCCGACCGCGAATGTCCATCTCAGCCCGATGTGCAGCCGAATTGACGGTACCCACTGCAATTTTGATATCCTCCGCAGTCCGCTCCCCGATCATGAGTTTATATTTGGCTTTGATATACTTGGTAATGGCTTCATCAAACTTGTCCCCTGCAACTTTAATAGAAGAGGCGGTGACTACGTCGCCCATAGACAGGACTGCAACGTTAGTCGTTCCGCCGCCGATATCTACGACCATATTGCCGCTCGGCTGAAAAATATCCATACCTGCACCGATAGCTGCTGCTTTCGGCTCTTCTTCCAGAAACACTTCTTTGGCACCGCTGCGCTCCGCAGCTTCACGGATGGCCTTTTGTTCTACGGAAGTAATATTCGTTGGTGCACAAATCAGAATTCGCGGGTGGCTGTACCAACTTCTAGCCCCGACACGATTAATGAAATGTTTAAGCATCGCTTCCGTAATTTCAAAATCCGCAATAACACCATCGCGCAGCGGTCTGATGGCAACAATGTTGCCTGGCGTACGTCCTACCATACGACGAGCCTCTTCCCCGACAGCAAGGACCCGCTTCGTATCGCTTTCAATGGCCACGACGGAAGGTTCATTAAGCACCACTCCGCTTCCTTTCACGTGAATAAGCACGTTCGCCGTGCCAAGATCAATACCGATATCCTTGCTAAACATAAAAGAGCCCCCAAAGTGATATTATTTGGTCAGCGTATCCTGTGAAATAGTGTCTCTTATCACGTCACCGCTCGTTCGACAAAGTGCAACATATATATGTAAAAATCGGGCTGATAAGATGTCATAATTCGATCCTGTACCAGCTTTTAACATATCATACTTCAGGGGAGGGATTCAATCCATACTGTGAGCTTTTTGGCCTAGTTCTTGAAGAATTTGCTTATGATTTAGCGGAAGCCAGTACCTCATGTTTTTTCCCACTCGTTTTTTTGTACTTGATTTTGGTTGCTTCACCGCCCCGCAAATGGCGGATCGACTTATGATACTCCAAAATGTGTTTGACCTGGTCAGCAAGATCAGGGTTAATTTCCGGCAAACGCTCCGTTAGATCCTTATGCACAGTACTCTTTGACACGCCGAATTCTTTGGCAATGGTACGGACCGTATTTCTCGTTTCAACAATGCAGCGACCAATTTTAATGGTCCGTTCCTTGATGTAATCGTGCACGCTCCCGCCTCCCTACTGTGTGGATAGTTTGGTACATTATATGAGGAGCATGCCTATATATTCGCGGTTTAGAGGTGTGACAAGCTTCGGAGGTCCCAATATTTTCTGAAAAGCATAAAAAGAGCAGAGGTTATTCACCCCTGCCCATCATCGTATTGCGGTATAAATCATTTATTTTTCCGGAAGATATCCTTGCGGATTCACTGGTTGGCCATCTTCATAAACCTCAAAGTGAAGGTGGTTCCCTAAGTTCTTGCCAAGTTCGCTCACACCAGCAGATGCAATCGCATCTCCTTGCTTCACCTCATCGTCTTGTTTCACTTTGACGTCCGCAAGACTTTGGTATACAGTTTTCAGGTTATCGCTATGGGTAATTTCAACCACTTGACCTGTGAGCGGGTTTTGCTCAACACGTGTAACTTTTCCGCTGAGTGCTGCTCTGACCTCAAATGATTGGTTATCACCACGTGCCAGGTCCACACCTGTATTCGGAATGAATGTGTCATTGTACTGTACCATCGCTGCTTCGTGTTCTTCACTTGAAGCTTCGTTGTCATAGAATGGTTTCACGACCGAAATATCGGACGAAGAAGCTACTGGCCAAACGAAATCTTCCACTTTCGCAACCACTTCCACACTATCCTGTTCTCCATCTGTCATAGTTCCCTGAGTGCTCGCTGCACTACTTTCTACTGCTTCTTTAGCAGAGTCTGGGTTCAGCGCTTTATCGCCTGTTCCCTGGTAGACCCACACTAGAGTTAGTATAATACCTGCTGCTGCGATGTAGACTGCGGGGAAAACCCAGCGTTTGGACATTGCTTTTCTCCATGAAGAGGGCTGAGCTGCCGGTACTCCTGGCATTGTTTTAGGAGTTTCTTCTTGGACTGTTTTTTTGTTGTTTTGTTCATTCATCTTGATCACCTCAGTAACAAGTGTTACCGGGTGCAACTCTTTTATACACGTGCGACTCTAAATATTTTCACACTACTTTCAAAGAGTGCTATATATGGGGGAGAGTAGTTAATGTTTTGAAGCTAGCATCTTGGATGCCTGTCCGAAGGAGATTCCCGTATAATAGTGTTTCAAAATCTCGGTAGCCGTGTGCCCCTCCTGTGCCATACCATTCGCTCCCCACTGACTCATCCCGACTCCGTGACCATATCCATACGTTGTGATCTGTACTTCGTCCCCTTTTAAACTCCAGCTGAACTGGCTGGATCTGAGCCCGAGGCGTTTGCGCACTTCCGGTCCGCTGAATGTTTCGCCTGCGATCTGCATCTCCTTGATACGATGTCCCGCAGTGGTCGATAACACTTTCATCCAAGATCCCCCCGTACCAGTGCTCACCGGAATTGAATCCAGATTCATTTTTTGCAAAATGTCACTTCGCTTCATCGTAACCGTTTCTTTAAATCCCGGGGCGAGCTTCTTATCCCATGGACTATTTACACTTTTCAGATAGGGTACAGCGTTGCCCCATACATCCTCTGCATTTTCTGTATATCCATTACTAGTTGAGAAAAAGGATGCTGTAATGGCCCGACCTTCATAGGTCATAACAGTGTCTCGGCTTTCCTGGACTGCTTGCTGCAGTTTCCCCCACTCTTTTCCTTTGCCAAGTCGGCTCCAGTCCGCCTCCACTTTATATGGTGGAATGAACACTTGATGACTCACCGTATCTGTTACATCTGCTGTGCCGGAAGGTACACCACTCGTATCGTTAGCAGCAAGTCTTCTCACAATAAACGTACGTGCTGCTATCGCTTGGGCTTTGAGTGCTTCCAGTTCAAACTCTGCCGGCATCTCCGCAGCAACAACCCCTGTTACATACGTTTCAAGCGGTAGCTCGATTGTTGTCCCTGACGCAGACAAATAAACGCGCACTTTGGGTTCAGGATAGGTTAAAGGCACGGCTGGTACAGGCGCTGGATTCTGTAAACGACTGCTTGAACTTACACCTGTTGAAGCAGGAGTTGATTTGACTTGCTCACCTGCTCGCGGCCATACCAGAATGACTGGAATAGTGATCGCTAAAATGAGCAGAACGGAAACTGCTGCTGCAGGATGCCAACCTCCCCGAAGATGACCCCAGTGGTGACGACGTCCAAAGGCACGCATACGCCGACGCTTCACTTTTCGCAACTGATCAAACTCTATAACGGGAAAATGAATATTCCGTTCAGCAGCCTCTTCAAGATCTTTTGTTACATGATGCCTGTTCCTGATAGATATCTTTTCAACATTGCTCCCCTTTGACATATACAATGTGTTGATCGATGATGAGTTGCTTCTATGATTTGTTGGGGCGGGCTTGTCTTTCTCTGCTGCAACGTCTATGGAACTCTCCTCCGAATTCTGCACCCTGGGCCTTGGGACAAGAGGTACTTTGACCTGTACACGAGCTTCTTTCATCCGAGATAACCCTCCGTTGTTCATGACCGGGCCTTAACCGGTTCTTTTGTCAAATCCATAGTTTAAGATATGAGTTTACTTCATCTGATAGAACCAGATTTAAGAGAGACCTCGGCTATTAAATGATGCGACAGAATGCCTCTTTATTAAGTTGTCTGCCCGAAAACATTGAGCCTACGTATCTCAGGCAGTGGGATTGGTCGATCAGGTATGTAGCATAGTGTTGTGTACTGATAGAGAATCAGACATTATATTATCCAGATTAGGACCAGCTATTAATAGAATCAGGTATTACATATGGCGTTCGTCAATCTATCGTATTCATAGGAAGGCTTAAGTCTAATCAATAAGCGGATCATCGTTTAATTATTACGAGCCATAGAACCTTGACGTTCTCGTTTAAACTTGCGAAATCAATGATGTCATAAAACATGTAAAAACAACAAAAAAGCCAAACCCGAAGGCTTAGCTTTTTAAACATTCATCCTGCTGCATGTTCTCTCGTATCCGCAATCCACAGTTTTCAGTGATTTATACGGAGCAACACATCCGGGATTATATGTCCTTTACACCCAAGTTGGCTGTACTTTGAACATAGGAGCTTCTTCCTCAACCTTTTCACTAGGTGCTTTAACTGCATCCAGCTTAGGCTCATCAACGGAAATGCGATAGATATCTGCTCCAAGACCATTGAGCTTCTCTGCCAAATGTACATAACCACGGTCGATGTGATGCACACCGCCAACTTCTGTTGTACCTTCAGCGACCAAGCCAGCAATGATTAGAGCGGCTCCTGCGCGAAGATCTGTAGCCGTCACTTTGGCACCCTTCAGCTGTGCATTGCCCGTAATGATGGACGAACGTCCTTCAACTTTGATTTCTGCATTCATCAGTTGGAATTCATCAACATGCATGAAACGGTTCTCAAAAACCGTCTCCGTCACAACACTGGTTCCTTCCGATGCAAGCAACAAAGCCATCATCTGAGATTGCATATCTGTAGGGAATCCTGGGTATGGTAATGTTTTGACATCCACAGCTTTGAGTGGTCGATCCGCAATAACACGTACACCATTCTCATCAGGCTGAATAGTTACACCCATTTCTTCCAGCTTCGCAATAACGGAGCCCAAATGATCTGAAATTGCTCCTTCAATGTAGACGTCCCCGCCTGAGATTGCAGCCGCAGCCATATACGTACCCGCTTCAATCCGATCTGGAATCACGGTATGTTTGACACCTGAGAGCTTCTCTACACCCTCAATACGAATGACGCCTGTACCTGCACCGCGAACTTTTGCTCCCATTCCGTTCAGGAAGTTAGCCAAATCCACGATCTCAGGTTCTTTCGCTGCATTTTCCAACACGGTTACACCTTCAGCTAAAGTTGCAGCCATCATAATATTTTGAGTGGCACCTACGGAAGCCACATCCAGATAAATTTTTGCACCGCGTAATCGTCCTTCGCTGCGTGCTTCGATATAACCTTGACCCAAGTTAATCTTGGCTCCCATGGCTTCAAAACCTTTAAGGTGCTGGTCAATCGGTCTTGTACCGATAGCGCATCCACCAGGCAGTGAGATTCTCGTTTGACCCAGACGTGTCAACAAAGGCCCCATGACTAGAAAAGACGCCCGCATTTTACTAACCCATTCATACGGGGCTTCACAGGAAGTTAGATTCTCCGCATTTACGGTAATCACTTCGTCCCGGTATGTAACTCCCGCTCCCAGCGATTCCAACACTTTGTTAATCGTCATCACATCGTCTAGAGGAGGTGCGTCAATAATAACGCTTTGTCCTTCTTCCCCTAAGAGAGAGGCAGCGATGATCGGAAGAACAGAATTTTTAGCGCCGCTAACTTTGACACTTCCGGTCAATCTTTTGCCACCGCGGACGATAAATTTGCTCATCATGGTTCCCTCCGCGCTTTTATTCCCTTTTCCTCATTCCGGAATACGTAAGCCCCACTATGCTAGAAAGGACTGTTGCTGTGTGTGGAATTTCGACATATTCTGGCACGATATGCTCAGATGTCTGTTCAGAAAAGAATTGGTTTGTATAATTCAAATTGATGATACCATGTGTACTGTACGTCCTGCTTCATGGCTTGTAAAAAACATCATACATACCACCATAGCATCAGAACAGACCAATTGGGATGATTTTTAGCCGGTATTGACCGGGTATCCCCTTTATAACCTACAAAATAAGTGAAAAATTGTGAATTCCCTAACTTCCATCATAACACTGTTGAATTGTACGTTACAAGCATTTTTTTACACAAAACATTTTCAATTCGTTCAGTCAAAGTTCACATTTCTTTCTTACTTCTTCGGGCCGACAACTCATACTCTAATTGTTAACACAATTAATCGATGTTATTCGACAAGGAGTAGCATGAGGAACCTCAAAGATGATTAACCAACCATCTCGAAATCAAAACAAATTCCTCAACATTTGAGTCCAGGATAAATAATCAAGAACAAAGCCAGCCACCGCATGCCCTAAAATAATAGCAAGCAACAAATGAAGCAATCTTCCTTGAGCACCTCTAGGCTGTCTGATCACCAAATCTAACTTCAGATTCTGCAATGCCCACCACGATATGGCTATACATAAAAGCGAGACAACCATTGAGATCAGGCTATTAGCGCTTAATGCCTGATTTACCTGATTCGCCAGATCATTACCCATATCTTCTTACCTCCAACTCATTTGTTGCAGTGATCAGCATATCATATGCCTCATACTCATAACTTGTTAGTAAACTTGGATCACGCAAGATTGGCTTTCGGTCCTATTCTTACCTTCGAAGCAATGGTTGTCATTAAACGAGAGGCAACAGACCATCAATGCATTATAGTGATCAATAACTAGCACATCTACGTTTTTCTTTTGCCAACTCTAAGGAATATAGGCTGTTTCAGCATATCTTGTCAATTACATAGATTTCCACTTTGAAAATATTTTAATTTTTATTAGCTATGAGTTTGTGACTAAAACGACATCAAAGAGCGTAATAAAGATATCAACTCTGTCATTTCCTCGGAAATAATTCAAATTCCCCTTTATAAAATTGGTTCTATCAGAGTTATACGCCTATAATGCTTAGGTCCTATAACGTATTCATCTCATCATGTAAAGGTGCCTTCAATGAAATGAAATCTCATACTATATAAAGAGGTGACCCTCTAATGTTCCATTTCAGAGATTCATTTTATAAAATTTAATTATAACTATGATTTATTCTTGCGTTTACTGTGTCTTTCAATCCTTACAATAGAGATTCATTCACAAGCGCTTTTGGTTCTATGATGCATAACCCTATAAAAACGATTAAAAGAACCCGGCAGACTAAGCCACCGGGCTCCGTAAAACACTTTATTTGCCGTATACGTTAATCCGGTTAACCGCTTTTTGCAAAGCAATCTCTGCACGGCGGTGATCAAAGTGGTCCTGGTTGCTTTGGCTGGCAAGCCGGCGTTCCGCCCGCTCTTTGGCCGCGCGCGCACGATCCACATCAATGTTTTCCGGAAATTCGGCACTCTCTGCGAGTACAACAACCTTATCTTTGCGGACTTCGATAAAACCGCCGCCGATAGCGACCTGCTTGCTCTCTTTTCCGTTTTTGATAACGATCGGTGCAATCTGTAAAGGTGTAACCATCGGGATATGACCAGGGAGAATCCCCAGTTCCCCTTCAACACCACGAACACTGATACTATCCACTTGCTGTGAATAGACAAGACGCTCTGGTGTTACAATTTCCAACAAAAAGGTGCTCAATTCCATCCCTCCTGAAACTATCCGAAGGATAGCTCGCTTCATAAGGACAATCCTGGACTCAGATTATACCAGTGTTTTAGCTTTCTCCACTGCCTCTTCAATCGTACCCACGAAGAGGAATGCTGCTTCCGGCAGATCGTCATGCTTGCCTTCGAGAATCTCTTTAAAGCTGCGCACCGTTTCTTTAACCGGAACGTATTTACCCGGAATACCGTTAAATGCTTCAGCTACGTGGAAAGGCTGGGACAAGAAACGTTGAATTTTACGCGCACGATAAACGAGCGCTCTGTCTTCTTCGCTAAGTTCATCCATACCCAGGATCGCAATGATATCTTGAAGTTCGTTGTAACGAGCCAAGATACGTTTAACGCCTTGAGCTACAGTGTAGTGTTCCTCTCCTACAACTTCTGGAGCAAGAATACGTGAGCTGGATGCGAGCGGATCTACCGCTGGGTAGATACCCATCTCGGAGATTTTACGCTCCAAGTTCGTTGTTGCATCCAAGTGAGCAAACGTTGTTGCAGGAGCAGGGTCAGTATAGTCATCCGCAGGTACGTAGATCGCCTGGATGGATGTAACGGATCCTTTTTTCGTTGAAGTGATACGCTCTTGCAATTGACCCATTTCTGTTGCCAGCGTAGGCTGGTAACCTACCGCGGAAGGCATACGTCCAAGCAAGGCAGATACTTCTGAACCTGCTTGGGTGAAACGGAAGATATTATCGATAAAGAGCAACACGTCACGGCCTTCTTCATCACGGAAATATTCCGCCATGGTTAGACCTGTGAGGGCTACACGAAGACGTGCGCCTGGAGGCTCGTTCATTTGTCCGAAGACCATTGCTGTTTTGTTGATAACGCCGGAATCACTCATCTCGTGATACAAGTCGTTACCTTCACGTGTACGCTCACCAACACCGGCAAATACGGAGATACCGCCATGCTCTTGCGCGATGTTATTGATCAGTTCCTGAATGGTCACCGTTTTACCTACACCGGCACCACCGAACAGACCGATTTTACCACCTTTTGCGTAAGGAGCCAGCAAGTCGATAACTTTGATACCTGTTTCAAGCATTTCTGCTTGGGTAGTCAGTTCATCGAATGCAGGAGCAGAGCGGTGAATCGGATTTTTATGTTCAGCTGCTACTGTACCGCCAGTATCAATTGCCTCGCCGAGTACGTTAAATACACGACCCAATGTCGCTTCACCAACAGGTACAGAGATTGGAGCTCCAGTATCTACTGCTTCCATACCACGTACGAGACCGTCCGTGGAGGACATCGCGATACAACGTACCCGGTTGTCACCCAGATGTTTCGAAGCTTCGAGTGTAAGATTTACACTAACGCCGCTTTCGGTTGCTGTAGTGATCGTAATGGCATTGAGGATTTCCGGCAGACCGCCGCGTTCAAACTCGACGTCAACAACCGGACCCATGATGCTCACAACGCGTCCTTTGTTCATCTTAACGTTCCCCTCCTACAAGCCTGCTACTTTGGCAAAAATAAAATTCCGTTCGTTCATTTTTGCAGTGCAAGCCTTCATTAAATAAAAAACGGTTAGCTTTGTGCTGCGTTGGCACCTGCTACAATTTCTGTAATCTCCTGCGTAATCGCTGCTTGACGGGCACGGTTATAAGTCAATGACAGATCGTTAATGAGTTTAGATGCATTTTTGGTTGCATTGCCCATTGCCGTCATTTTTGCACCCAGCTCACTCGCTTTACCGTTCAGCAATGCGCCGTAGATTAATGTTTCCGCATAACGCGGAAGCAAAACTTCCAGCACAGCTTCAGCTGACGGTTCATACTCGTAGCTAGCAGTTGGTCCTTCCGCAGCAGATAACTCCGGTGTTTCCATAGGAAGAAGTTTTTCTACCGTTGGAATCTGGGTCAACGCATTTACAAAGCGGTTATAACAGATGTACAATTCATCAAATTCAGCCATTTCAAATCCACGAACCGCTTCGTGAGCGATAGATTTGATATCTGCGAATGTAGGTGAATCCGACAGATCAGTTATCGTTGAAGCCATAGCAATTTCACGCCGTCTGAAATAGTCGCGTCCTTTACGTCCGATAACGAACAGTTCATAGTCGTCTTGAGAGTTGTGACGCTCTTTTAGTGTCATATTCACTTGACGCAAAATGTTCGCATTGTATCCACCCGCAAGACCACGATCTGACGTAATGATCAGATATGCTGTCTTTTTCACCGGACGGCTGTCCAGCATAGGGTGCTGAATACCCTGCGTGCTTGATGCAATGCTTGCCACAACTTCTTTCAGCTTCTCTGAATAAGGACGGGCAGCCTCTGCTTTTTCCTGCGCTTTACGCAGTTTTGCAGCAGCAACCATCTCCATTGCTTTGGTGATCTGCTTTGTGCTCTGTACGCTTTTAATTTGCCGCTTAATTTCGCGCATGCCTTTTGCCATGATTTCACCACCTTAAAGTTTTGACAGGGTCAAAACTACTTCGTAAGCATATTCCTACTTTGGCGTAGCCAAAGTTACTTCGTAAGCACCCACTCCGGTTTTGACAAAGTCAAAACTATTTCGTAAGCCTTAACTTAAAAGTTACACATGCAGACATGCGGAATCGGTTAAACAACTCCGCAGCTGCATTCATCTATTTAGACAGAGACAGCGAAGCTCTTTCTGAACTTCTCGATTGCATCTTTGAGTGCATTTTCATTGTCTGCTGTCAATTCTTTAGTATCACGGATGGATCCGAGGATTTCCTCATGATTGCTCTCCATGAACGCAAGGAACTCACGCTCAAAACGAGTTACATCACCTGTTGGAATTTCATCCAAGTACCCTTTAACTGCAGTGTACAAGCTGACAACCTGTTGTTCTACAGGCAGTGGCTGGTTTACACCTTGCTTCAGGATTTCCATCATACGAGCACCACGGTTCAAGCGGGCCTGAGTGGATTTATCCAAATCGGAACCGAATTGAGAGAAGGCCTGCAACTCACGATATTGAGCGAGGTCGAGACGCAGGGAACCTGCAACCTTTTTCATCGCTTTGATCTGTGCAGAACCACCGACACGAGATACCGAGATACCTACGTTGATCGCTGGGCGTTGTCCGGCGTTAAAGAGGTCGGACTCCAAGAAGATTTGACCGTCTGTAATAGAGATTACGTTGGTCGGAATGTATGCAGATACGTCAGAAGCCTGTGTTTCAATGAATGGCAGAGCGGTTAAAGAACCACCACCAAGTTCATCATTCAACTTCGCAGCACGCTCTAGCAAACGGGAGTGCAAGTAGAATACGTCACCCGGATAAGCTTCACGACCCGGAGGACGACGAAGCAGCAAGGACAACTCACGGTATGCAGCTGCTTGTTTCGTTAAGTCATCATATACTACCAGCACGTGCTCGCCTTTGTACATGAAGTACTCACCCATAGAGCAACCGGAATACGGAGCAATGTACAACAATGGTGACGGATCGGAAGCCGATGCTGTTACAACGATTGTATATTCCATTGCACCTCTGCGGCGCAACGTTTCTACAACCTGAGCAACAGTGGACTGTTTCTGACCAATAGCCACATAGATACATTTCATGCCGCTGCCTTTTTGGTTCAGGATCGCATCAATTGCAATCGATGTCTTACCTGTTTGACGGTCACCGATGATCAACTCACGTTGTCCGCGACCGATTGGAACCATCGCATCAATCGCTTTGATCCCTGTTTGCATTGGCTCATGAACCGATTTACGATCCATAACGCCTGGTGCTCTACCTTCAACCGGACGGAATTCCGTTGTAGCGATTGGCCCTTTGCCATCGACTGGAATACCGAGCGGGTTCACAACGCGTCCAATCAATGCTTCGCCAACAGGCACTTGCATGATCTGACCTGTACGTTTTACTTGGTCGCCTTCACGGATATCCGAGTAAGGCCCCAGGATAACGACACCCACGTTGCTTTCTTCCACGTTCATGGCGAGGCCCATTACACCGCTTGGGAACTCAACCAACTCGTTGGACATGACATTCTCGAGTCCGTATACACGGGCGATCCCGTCACCAACCTCAATAACTGTACCAACTTCGACTACATCGATATCAGTCTTATATTGTTCAATCTGACTCTTAATTAACGTACTGATTTCTTCTGGTTTGATACTCAAGTGTCCTCACCCCAATCTACTGTACTCGTCTGTTAAAAGACTGCTCAAGACGTTCGAGCTTGCCAGCCAAGCTGCCGTCATAGATCGTATCGCCAATGGCGACTTTCAATCCGCCCAGCAGTGCAGGATCAACAATGTTCTCGATACGAATCTTTTTATTCACACGGCCACCGAATTCACGGGATACCGCTTCTTTCTCTTCTTCACTTAATGCATACGTCGAGTATACGCGAGCATCTGCGATTCCAAGGGAATCCCCTTCGATTTTCACATAATCACTCAACAAGTCATGCAACAATTCCACGCGGCCACGCTCAATCAGAAGCAAAACCGTGCGAAGAACAGGTTCGGACACTTTGCCCTCAAGGCTTGCATGAAGCACATTCCGTTTGGCTTCATCAGAGATGTTCGGAGAAACAATAAATTTGATAATCTCTTGATCTCCAGTCAATCCGCTGACAACAGCACGTAGTTCCTGTTCAACTTCGAGCACTTGCTGCTGCTGAAGAGCAACTTCGAACAATGCTTTTGCATAACGCTTGGCAACAATCGTATCGCGGCTCATTGTCGGCCTCCTACCTCATTGAGGTATTGGTTCACAAGTTCCTCTTGTGCTGGACCGTTCTCAACTTCTTTTTTGATCAATCTGGAAGCAATCTGAACGGAAGCAGTACCCAGTTCGTTGCGAAGAGCAGCAACCGCTTTGTTCTTCTCACTTTCGATTTCACGTACTGCGTCGTCTTTGAGACGAGTTGCTTCAGCCTTGGCATCAGCCAGAATGGATTCAGCCTGCTTGCCACCCGTTTGTCTGGACTGCTCGATAATGTCGTGAGCTTCTTTGCGCGCTTGTTCCAGAGCCTGTTTTTGCTCCTCCACATAAGCAATCGCCTGTTCCCGAGTCTGAGCAGCCTCATTCATCTGACTCATCACGAGTTCACGACGCTTTTCCATAATGGAGAACAATGGACCGAAAGCGTAGCGGCTAAGCAGCCAATATAAAATTGCAAATGCGATAATCGCAAGTAGCGTATTTTCCCATAAGAAACTCAATCTGTTCACTCCTTCCTGGAGGTATCCTATAAAAACGTTATCCCTTACAGGACAAGTTCCTAGCTAAAAAGAAGGCGCGGAGGGCTCCAGCCTTCCCCGCCGTACTGTGTTGTGTCTTAAGCAGCACCGTAGAACATGAACGCGAGTACCACACCGATAATCGGCAATACCTCGATCAAACCTACCCCAATAAACATTGTTGTTTGCAGTGTGGATTTCGCTTCTGGTTGACGCGCGATTCCTTCCACTGTTTTGCTGATTACCATACCGTTACCAATACCTGCGCCGAAAGCGCCCAATCCTGCAACAATTGCTGCTGCGATTAATGCCATTGCTCCCATTTGTATATCCTCCTTAAAATTATAAATCAATTTTATGTTCAGCCTGATGGAGAAATCCCCGCAGGTCTAAAACTTAATGTTCTTCGTGTGTTTCGACAGTCTGTGAGATGTACACCATCATCAAAATGACGAACACGAAAGCTTGAATCCCACCGATAAAGATACTAAAGCCTTGCCACACTGCAAGCAGTGGTATTGCGAAAATAGCACCCAGCACTTTAAAGCTGGTCAGTTTGAGGATTGTTGCAATCAGCACCTCACCCGCAAAAATATTCGCAAACAAACGCATGCCGTGCGTGAGCAGTTTAGACGCGGTCTCGATCAGGTTAATCGGAAGGAACAACGCGTATGGCTGCACATAGTGCTTCAAGTAACCTCTAGTGTTCTTGAACAGTCCAAGTCCGTGTGCTACAAGGAAGGCAATGAGAGCCAGTCCCATCGTTACGGACAAGTCAGCTGTAGGTGATTTAAACCAAGCCAACTCGATGTGCGGATGTGCTTCCGGATCCTTAGCGTGAGCTTCTTCATAAGCCTCAACCGCTGTAACAATCGGTTTTCCGAAAACGGTTGCTTCATTGATATCCTTAACATCAGTAACTGCCTGGAACGGAAGTCCAAGCATATTTCCTACGAAGATGAACAAAATCATCGTAAGCGCGAGAGAAATAAAGTGTTTGCCTTTCTTCATATCCATTGTACTGGATATCAGATTACGAACGAACTCAACGGCCCACTCCATAAAGTTTTGCAGCTTTCCCGGATTATCCACTGACAGGTTCCGTGTAGCGATGATGGCAAAAATGAAGACAATGGCGCTGGTTATAATCAACATCAACAGTACGGACAAGTCCAGATGGAATCCACCAAGCATAATCACTGGAGCTTCATGCATAATTTTTTCTCACCCCTTTCTCTACCTGAAAGCTGCCACACTCAACATCATTCTTCTTTGCGGGACATGATGATCCCTATAATCAATAAGGAAAATTGCGCAATGGCCAGACCGCCTGCAACCGCATATGTATTGAAATACTGCGGAAAGCGCATCGATACGTAGATACCGAGCACAGCGAGTGCCGCTCTTGTCAAAAATCCCAGGTTAACACGCTTCAGATTCCCTTCTGCCGCATCATCGGACATCTTCCTTACTTTGTAGCCTAGGTAATATGCGTTAATCAAACTGATAATCACACCCAGAGCCAGTCCCAAAGCAATCGTCTCTAAACGAGGTGCAAACGCAGCCGTTAGAAAACATATCATGAGTACATACATGACGGAAACGGTCATCCATCTGCGATATCTGGCTAGTTCACTCATCATTTTCCCCCATGAATTTTTTAGCAATAAAGTAAATGCTTACCCCACCTGCCGCAATAAAAAAGAGAACGCTTACGGCGATCCATATTCCGTTGCCTCCAATGGTTTGATCCAACCACGAGCCAGCGTAATATCCGGCAACAGCGAGCAAGGCAATCTCGATCCCAAAAGCTGTCACGAGCCCCATTGCTTTCCATAACTTATCATCATGGTTACGGGATGAATTTGGTTTGTTCGAATCGGCCATTTTCCTCGCCACCCTTGCAATCCCAGTTAATTTTACTGAATGATGAGAGCCTTTGTCAATTGATTGATTCCAGCTAATTCAAAGGGTATTACGACGGGTTTACTGCTAAATAAAGCCCATAAACCCGCGTAAACCGTACAGTTTAACTGTATGCTATCCCCTCAGTAAATCCGTCAAAAAATGTGAATTATTTTTTGAACTTTCTGTGAAATGCTTCCGGACGTTCGCTATTTACGCCGAAATGGTGCAAAATCGCATTGACAATTCTTTCTGATGCATGTCCATCACCGTATGGATTAGCAGCCTGACTCATACTTGCATACAGTGTTTCATCGGTAAGCAGCGCTCTCGTCCGTTCATAAACACGTTCCTCTTCCGTCCCTACCAACTCAAGCGTACCAGCTTCAATGCCTTCCGGACGTTCTGTTGTATCGCGCAATACAAGGACAGGCACGCCAAATGAAGGAGCTTCTTCCTGCAAACCGCCCGAATCAGTCAGAATCAAGTGAGTGTGCGGGTAAAAGTTATGCAAATCCACTACGTCTAGCGGATCAATTAACTGAATACGGGGATGGTTCCCCAAAATCGCGTGAGCCGGCTCTTTCACTGCAGGACTAGGGTGCACCGGGTACACGATGGCAATATCTTCGAATTCGTCAGCGATTCGTTTGACGGCCTGGAAAATGTTGCGGTGAGGCTCGCCTTGCGATTCGCGGCGATGTGCCGTCATCAGCACCAGACGTTTGCCTTGTGCCCAATCTAGCACCGGGTGCCTGTAATCCTCCCGTACTGTATATTGAAACACATCTGTTACCGTGTTGCCTGTGACATAGGTACTAGACTCCGGTTTATTTTCCTTGGCAAGGTTGGAGGAAGACCACTCCGTCGGTGCAAAATGCAAATCAGCCAGTACGCCAGTCAATTGGCGGTTCATCTCTTCCGGATACGGTGAAAGCTTGTTCCACGTACGCAGACCCGCTTCCACATGCCCCACTTGAATTTGCTGCAAGAATGCGGCATAGCTGGCTACAAATGTAGTCAAAGTATCTCCATGGACGAGTACAATATCCGGCTTAGCTTCGCGTAAAACCGGCTCCAGACCGCCGAGAACACGAATGGTAATCTCGTTTAATGTCTGACGATCCTTCATCACATCCAGATCATAGTCAGGATGGATGTCGAAAACTTCAAGAACTTGATCCAGCATCTGACGATGCTGCGCAGTTACGCAAACAATTGACTCAATTGACTCGGGATGTTTCTGCAATTCGAGAATAAGCGGCGCCATTTTGATGGCTTCCGGACGTACTCCGAATATGGTCATCACCTTAATTTTGTTAGACATTCAAGCCAAGCCCCTTTTCTAATACGCATCAAAGTATGCTTTATTTCGTTCCGTACAGACGGTCTCCTGCATCGCCAAGTCCTGGCACGATATATCCATGATCGTCCAAACGATCGTCTAATGCAGCCACATAGATATCCACATCCGGATGAGCCTCCTGTACCGCTTTAACACCTTCGGGTGCAGCAACAAGGTTCATCATTTTGATCTGGTTACAACCGCGTTTTTTGAGCACGTCAATAGCTGCGATCGCCGATCCACCTGTTGCGAGCATCGGATCAATCACAATCAGCTGTCGTTCAGTCACGTCTGTAGGCAACTTGGTATAGTACTCAACCGGTAGCATTGTTTCCGGGTCACGGAACAAACCAACGTGTCCTACTTTTGCCGCTGGCAGAAGTTTAACAACGCCATCCAGCATACCGAGTCCTGCACGTAGAATCGGCACCAGTCCGAGCATACGGCCAGAAATCACTTTACCTTGTGTCGCTGCGACAGGAGTCTGTACATCGATTGACTCCAGTTCAACATCTCTTGTAATCTCGTAAGCCATCAATGTAGCTACTTCATCTACCAATTCACGAAAATCCTTCGTATTTGTACGCACATCGCGTATAAACGTCAGTTTGTGTTGAATCAGGGGGTGATCACATATTACTAATTTTCCCATTAATTTGTCCCTCCGGTAAGTTCTTCATGAGTTAAGCATTTCCAAATATACCTAGCCATCATTCACAGGCTCGATAAATCCTGTATATTATATCATCACCCACACTGAATTACACCATCAAAGGATACCTATTGATCAATGAATCGCAATTCCTACAAAAAACAGGACCGGAAAATAATTCTTCCGGTCCTGTTTGCTCGTGCTGTTGTGTGAGTTGAATGCTCAAAATACGCGTGAACACTAAAGGTACTCCACAAACCGAATGACCTTCCGATCGCTGTTATCCCCAGAATTCTCTGATCCATTAATTAAATGGTGGAATTCCGGTGATAAAGGCGAACGCTTCGCTTCTTCAGATCTTATCGGTTTGCTCCGTCTGCGTGTTCACAAAAAATGAACATCTCAAAATCAAACAGCACGAGCAATATTTTTAAGTAGTATTAGTATTTAAGGTCATTATACAGTGGGTATTGGTCAGTCAGAGCAGTTACTTCTGCACGTGCCTGATCAAGTGTTGCTGTATCCTTCGGATTTTTAAGTGTCTTGGCAATGATCTTACCGATCGATACCATTGCTTTCTCATCCATACCGCGAGATGTTGCCGCAGGTGTACCAATACGGATACCACTTGTGATAAATGGACTCGTTGGATCAAACGGAATTGCGTTTTTGTTCACAGTAATCCCGATGGAATCGAGCACATGCTCAGCTTCCTTACCCGTGATATTTACACTGCGTGTGTCGATCAGCATCAAGTGGTTGTCTGTACCACCAGATACGATGTTCAATCCTTCAGCGATCAATGTTTCAGCCAGCACTTGTGCGTTTTTCACAACGTTCTGAGCATACGTTTTGAATGAAGGTTGCAATGCTTCACCAAATGCTACAGCTTTCGAAGCGATCACGTTCATCAAAGGTCCACCTTGGGAACCAGGGAATACCGCTTTATCTATCGCAGCTGCCCAGGATTTGCGGCACAGGATCATACCGCCACGTGGTCCGCGCAGCGTTTTATGTGTAGTTGTCGTTACGAAGTGCGCATGTGGCACAGGGTTAGGATGCAATCCAGCAGCAACAAGCCCTGCGATATGGGCCATATCTACCATAAACAGCGCACCAACATCATTAGCGATGGAAGCGAGCTTTTCAAAATCAATGGTACGTGGGTATGCACTTGCACCTGCTACGATCAAACGAGGGCGGTGCTTAAATGCAGCTTTGCGAACTTCATCATAATCAATGAGGAATGTATCTTCTTGAACGCCATATGCAACGAAGTTATACAGCAAACCAGAAGCGTTAACCGGGCTACCATGCGTCAAGTGGCCACCGTGTGCCAGGTTCATTCCCAGTACCGTATCACCAGGTTTCAACGCTGCCAGGTAAACAGCCATATTCGCTTGTGCACCAGAGTGCGGCTGCACGTTAGCATGCTCTGCGCCAAACAGTTCTTTTGCACGATCACGTGCGATATCTTCAACGATATCTACATGCTCACAACCACCATAGTAACGTTTGCCCGGATAACCTTCAGCATACTTGTTCGTCAGAACGGAGCCCAGGGCTTCAATTACCGCTTCGCTTACGATGTTCTCGGATGCGATCAATTCGATGTTGTTCTGTTGACGCTTCAGTTCAAGATTCATTGCCTCCAGTACTGCAGGGTCTTGTTTGCGCAATTGTTCCATGATTAAATTCCTCCTAAATTATAATGAAGTTATAAAGCGAGCCTTCAGGTTACACTCCTGACTTCAATTGCATCACCATCTTACGATCACTGTTATCCCCAAATTTCTTTGAATCCCTTTGACAAAAGGGGAAATTCGGTGATAAACGTGAACGCTCCGCTTCTCCAGATCGGTGTTGCACTCTTCGTTTACGTGTAAACATCATTTCACTTTATACGTTAGTCACAAAAGGTCGAATCGGGTTGTTCCTCCATTCGATAGACCGCTCGCTCGCCGCCAATCAGCTTCGGCCGCGTAAGCGCTGCTGTAACACGAGCCTCACCAATGTAACGAAGCGATGTCCGGAAGGGAACTGCAACATGGCGAAGATGCATACCAATCATGGTCTCCCCGATATCCAGTCCCGCATGAGCCTGAATATGTTCAGCTAGACATGGATCGGACAATGAACGATAGGCTGTTGATGCCATAGAACCCCCCGCCTTCGGCACAGGTACAGCACCAACCTCTGTCAGTCCAAGCCGATCAAGCAATGCACGTTCCATCACAAGCGCTCGGTTCAGATGTTCACAGCACTGGAATACGGTATCGAAACCAAACTCTGCCTGTACCTCGCGAATACCTGCGAGTAACTGCTCTGCCACATCGACAGCACCACTTGTTCCGATACGCTGGCCTGCCACCTCGCTTGTACTCGTGCCAATAACCACAACGTGCCCAGAGCCAAGCTTACCGGCAACCGCCAGTTCGCGCAGGATCAATGCAGTCTGTTGCTGCAATCCGGTTTGTTCCGAATCCAACTCAATAGTCATCCTATCGCCTCCCGATAAAATCATGCCCTTGATCTCGTGATGGTCTACTCTACGCATACACTGCATGGCATTTCAGGTACTATTATAGCGAAACTTCAGATGAAAGACGAAAAAAAGAGCAGTCTGCGGGTATCGCAGAATTGCTCTTTTGCCCAGGCGACCGGCCGTTTGTTCCGGTGCTCCACTGTGGTTATGCCCACTTCGTCGCCAGTTACACCGGATCCCTGTTTTCCCCTCCATCATAAATCAACCCCACTTTAAAATCAACGGTTAATTTACATTCGATGTTCCGTTTCGACATTTTATCTCTACACAGCAGAATTATTCAAGCTTATCCAGTAGTTTGGACAATGCTGTTCGAATCTCTGCCGCGACAATATTGTAATCATCCCGGCTACCGCCAAACGGATCGGAGATGTCAAAGCTTGGGATACGCTGCCTAATCTCGATCACACGCTCCCGCTCAGACGCCAAGATTTCTTGTCCCAGTGCCCGTTTCATCTCAAGTGTAGCGAACAGGCTGTCCAATTCCTCCAAGTCTTGAAGCACTTGTGCATCATTCTCCGCATATTCTTTCAGTGTATATGTCTTCTGAATCGAATCTGGAAACACCTGCATCACATGCTGCTTATGACTCCGCGTTAACGTTAGAATGAGATCCGCCCATTCAATCAATTCTGCACTGAGCTCTGTCGAGTGGGACGGTCCTTGTGCACTATGATCTTTCAAAACTGCTTCAGCATGGTGTGATATCGGCATTCCCGACATTGCAGCCACACCTGCTGAACGGACATTCACCTGAATGCCACGTTCAGATGCAAGTTTTCGCAAAAGCCCCTCTGCCATGGGGCTGCGGCACGTATTGCCTGTACATACAAATAAAATATGTTTCAATGTGTCAGCCTCCCCATTCGATCATGATGTGATATGCCTAATCCTATCGTTCACACATATTATTTTAAAATATAAACAAAAGTCCAAAGGCAAGCAAGATTGCC
Organism: Paenibacillus sp. JJ-100; assembly: GCF_948329825.1. Classification (GTDB taxonomy): domain Bacteria; phylum Bacillota; class Bacilli; order Paenibacillales; family Paenibacillaceae; genus Paenibacillus. The sequence continues at coordinate 541,143 of NZ_CAOJCM010000003.1, read as the reverse complement.
CCGCCTACAGCCTCACCATAATCCCCCAGATTCTGGCTCACCCGGCGTCCGAGAAGCAGGCCCATGATCGACATCAGTCCACCACAGATACCAAAAGCCAGGATGGTCAGGACCAGATCGCTGCTAAACATGCCGAGTGATACGCCGACGGAGAAGGAATCTATACTGACACTGAGCGAAAATAAAATAATGCCCAGTATGGATCGATGATCCACCAGCTTCGTCTCCCCTTCACGGAACGCGTTCAGAATCATGTGGCCGCCCAGCAGTACGAGTAAACCACCTGCCGCATAATTCGTAATGTCACCCAGCAAGGAGCTGACATACTTGCCCGTGTACATCCCGGCAAGCGGCATAATCACATGAAATAACGCTGTGACCGTACTAATTTTCAACACATCTCGCAGCCGTATCCCCTTCATGCCAATGCCAATACCCAGCGAGAACGCATCCAGTCCGAGCGCAACCGCCATAATCAGAATGGTCACCAACTGCCCTACATGGGCAGATACATCCCACATCCTCATTCCCCCAAGTCGCATAAAGGTTCTTGTACAAGATATGCGGACAAGAACCTAAACATGACCGTTGCAGGGAAACAGGAGTTATGCGTGTCGATGAAGTACTGCGTTGAGAAAAAACAGATCAAGGCTCGCCAGGTGTATGGAACCTATAGCTTGTGAACACACGTTACGCTTGCTGTGGAAAGGGAGTCGGTGCTCCTGTTCCTGTGGTCAGGAGCGATGAGGGCGGTTCAACCAACGTGAATGAGTTGGTTGCCTGCCGCTTTGAGCAGCCGGTTCATGACGGCTGCTCCCAGCCCTTCGCGTGAGCAGGCTTCCGCCACAATATATGTGGCGCCCTGCTCATCGCAGCTGCGCAGCGCGGCGTACAGCCTGCGCGCAGCTTCTTGCAACTCGCTGGCGTCCCCCAGCGAGAATACGGCATCGGCGCGGTACTGCTCCGCGTGCTCGGCGAACGCCAGCACCGCGGTGCGCTCTCCGCGCTGCGCCGCCTCCGCCAGGGCGGCGCGGGTCCAGGCCGCCACCGCTGCGGGCGGCCCCTCCACCACGCACAGCGCCCCTGCGGGTGCGTAGTGCGTGTACTTCATGCCCGGCGAGCGCGGCGCCGGGCTAGAGCTGTCGCCCCCGGACCCTTCGGCGAGAAGCGCCGGGTCCGTGGCGACACGGTCGGCCACGGCGGACAGCTGTTCCGCCGTGATGCCGCCAGGGCGCAGGATGGTGACGGTACCGTCGTCACCGGCCTGCACCACTGTGGACTCGACGCCCACCCCGGTGGGGCCTCCGTCCACAATGCCGCCGATGCGGCCATCCAGATCCTCCCGCACATGTGCGGCGAGAGTCGGGCTAGGCCGCCCGGAGCGGTTCGCGCTCGGTGCAGCCACCGGGCATGCCGCCGCGGCGATGAGTGGCAGAGCCACCGGGTGATCCGGCATGCGCACGGCCACCGTATCCAAACCAGCGGTGACCCGCGGGGACACCGCCCCTGGCCTAACCGGCAGGACCAGCGTTAGCGGCCCTGGCCAGAAGGCCGTCATCAGCGCTTCGGCCGTTTCGTTCACCTCAGTGACCAGCTCATGCAGCTGGTCACGGTGCGCGATATGCACAATCAGCGGATTGTCGGAAGGCCGCCCTTTGGCGGCAAATACCGCCTCGACTGCTTCTGTGCTGCGCGCATCTGCGCCGAGGCCGTAGACCGTCTCGGTCGGGAAGGCAACCGTCTTCCCTTGACGAAGGCAGGCCGCGGCTGCCTGCAAGTCAGCAAGCGCCGTCTCGTGGTCGGCGCTCCCCTTTTTCACACCAGAAACCGAGAAAATCTCTTGCGCATCCGCGTCCTCATCCTGCTCATGTAACAGCGTTCTGACATCCCAATAAGCGGTATGCAGTTCCTGCTTGCCTTGCTCTGTTGCTGCACGGTCATGCTTGTCCCCTAACGGGGTATATGGTAACTCATTTTGATCTCTATTCATATTAATCATCATCCCTAAACTTCAAGTAGGTTCAAATTCAGTACATATAAGTATACCATATCTGTCACGTTTCAGGTTTGATTCAGCCACAATGCCAATCCCTGCATATCCTCCATCAAGCAATAAAGGGAAGTTCCTGCACATCTGCAACGAAAACTCCCCTTGTTCTGACCTATATGCTATTAATACCTAAATTTTAAATGTTATTAAACCCTTGTTATGCGAACAAATTTGTTACCCAATCCCATAATTTCACGACCACATCCCACAGGAAGAATCTCGCTTCTGGTGTCTCTCCCTGCACCGTCGCTTTCACCTCCACCTCACCCGCTGTTGTTGCAGAGGCGGTCTCTGGCTTCGCCAGTGCATCTCCTGTACTTGCATCAATGAAACACAGAGGCGGGAACAATACGCACCACCAGTTCTGCCCCTTGCCTTCGCCCAGCGTAATCCGCACCGCTTCATATTCACCCGCGGGATACACTGTACCCCCATACAGCTTGGTTGGAAAAGGAACCGTCCCCAGCTCCACCTGATAATCATAGCTCAATCCACGCTTACTTAATTCCTCGCCTACCCGATCTTCTATCTCAGACAGATGCTCCCGAATAACATGACGCGCCTGTTCCAGACTTTGCGGATTCTCCAGCGCTCCGACCCACTCGCCCATCTGTGCAACGACCGCATCCCGAATCTCTCGTTTCACAAGCTGATCTCCAGCCGCATCCGAATTTGCTAGAATCCGCAAACGAATCGATTGTTCCGGAATGACTGCTGCAGCAACCGCCGCATCGGTTTTCTGACCTTCCCACATCATTATAATCATCATAAGACAAGCGATAATAAGTCCAATTTGTTTTACAATTCGTCTGTTCATCCCGTTCTCCCCCTCGGCTCCGATATCCAGCATGCAACTCTCTCATGTCTATCAGTATGCCCAGCCAAGGAAGAAGTAAACCTAGCAAATTCACTAATCTATTTAAATTTTCGTAGAAACGATTCATCTGCTTGTTAAAGAGGGCATTCAGATGAGAGCAAAAGAAGAAGACAGCTACACCGAGCTGTCTCCTTTTGGCACCACCGTGCTATCCTCTTTTTTGATCAAACTCCAAATCCGCTGCATGAGGGATGGCGTATTCTCCTCTTGAAACAGTTCATCTTCGTCCTCGTCACCATAGAGTTTAATGCTCATCACCAGTCCAATACAGGCCATGTTAATTAGCAAAGACGTTCCGCCATAACTGATAAATGGTAGCGTAATGCCCGTCAGTGGCATGAGACCGAGGAATGCTCCTATATTTTCAAACACCTGATAGAGAAACATACCGATAATCCCTACAATGATAATAGGCCCGGCCCGTTCTTTGCACCCCAGCGCAATCAGGACCATCCGATGGATGAGGATAAAATATAACAGAAGTAATAGTGATGCTCCTACAAAACCGAATTCCTCCGCAACCACGACAAAGATTGAATCCGAGTATGTATAAGGTACACGTCCACTTTGGACTGAGGTTCCTTCCAGAAATCCTTTGCCCATGATTCCACCTGATCCGATGGCGAGTCCTGCATTTTTGGTATGCCACATGGCTTTCGCTGTTGCTTTTTCGGGAACAAGCCACGGATCGATCCGTTCAGCCCAGTGCTCACGTTTGATCTTTTCTAGAAAGGTAAACACCTCATCATGGTAGAACGTATATGCTTTGATAAACCCAACAAAGACCGAACCTATAATAACTAGCCCGATTAACGCATGTTTCATTTTGATATTACCGATCCACAAAACCGCCACCAAAATCACTACATATCCCAGCGCATTCCCCAAGTCATTCTGGGCCATCACGAGTGCGAAGGGGATAAACGTCCAGCATCCAATGGGTACAACATCTCTCCAGAACCCTAACGCATCCCGCTTTCGCCTTACTATTAAATGAGCAAGAAACAAAATGAGAATCATTTTGAAGAGTTCGGCAGGTTGAAACGAAATGCTCTCGGTGATCTTCAGCCATCCATTTGCGTTATTAACCGTACTTCCAAGTACATTGGCTAAGACTAGAAAAACAATGCCGATGCCGTTTAAGAGAAACGCGTATCTCAAATATAACTTGTAATTGACCAAACTAATTCCGAATAAAGCGATAAATCCAGCCACATAGAAATACATGGTTTTGACATGATGATTCGTTAAGCTGGGATCAACACGTGTACCACTATAAATAGCAACTGCACTGATGATCATGAATAACAACAACACAAAAAGAATGACACCATCCAGCTTTTTTACCGTTCTCCACATGATGTTTGAAAATCCCCCTAGTTCACACATCTTTTTCCCAATAATGATCAATAATTCCATTGTACCTCAGTGAATGGGAGAATGGAATTCCGGATGGCTCATGTGAATGAAACAAAAAAACCTTGGAACCGATCTCTCCAGGCAGTGCCGGAAACATCAGTCCCAAGGTTTTTATGAATGGTTTTAACAATATATTTATGGTACGAACTTGCATATAAGTCTCACTGAAAAGTGACAGGCATTCATCCTCAATGTAAGGATTACTCCTGCTGCACAGGTTTACGTCTGAACAGCCTCATCACCAGTTCCGTAATGCTCGGTTGCTCTGCCGACCCCAGAATATCTTCGTTTTCTTCAGTGTGTACTTTGATGCTCATAACAATGCCCATACTAATCATGTTCAGTATAAGCGATGTTCCTCCTGAACTGATAAAAGGCAGTGTAATTCCTGTCAGCGGCATCAAACCAATAAACGGACCGATGTTAACAAAGATCTGGTACAGCAGCATCGCAATAATACCTACGATAAGGTACGGGCCTGCCCGGTCTTTACATTCCAGCGCAATGAGCACGAGCCTGTGGATCAGAATGAAGTACAACAGGAGCAATATCGACGCCCCAATAAAGCCGAATTCTTCTGCAATTTGCACAAAGATCGAGTCCGCATACGCCAGCGGCACACGATTGGATTGGATCGTCGTGCCCTCCAAATACCCCTTGCCCGTGATTCCGCCAGAGCCGATAGCGAGCTTCGCATTATAGGTCTGCCACAGTACGTCTCTGGACGTCTGCTCCGGTACAAGCCAAGGATCGAAACGATCTGCCCAGTGTGAACGTCCTATGTCATTTAGGAACTTGACGATCTCGTCATGGTAATGAATATATGCCTGGGTGCCCCCGATAAATGCAGCCACGGCAATGACAAAACCGATCAGTGCATGAGCAAACTTGATGTTACCGATCCAGAGCAGACCAAGCAGGATAATCACATAGCTTAGTGCGTTCCCCAAGTCATTCTGGAGTAATACTAACAGTAGAGGTGGCAGCACACAGAGGGAGACCGGGATGACATCCCGCCCGAAATACAGGGTCCTGTTTCGCTTGCGTGCAAGCAACGCTGAAAGAAATACAATCAAACATAGCTTGAACAGCTCGGCAGGCTGCAAACTGACTCCGAAGATCGAGAGCCAGCCTTTGGCACCGTAGTATTCCTGACCAATAAACATGACCAGAAGCAGTAGCAGCATACCTACGCCGTAGATATATAAATAGTTTTTAATAATGAATTTGTAGTTGATCATCGACATTCCGAAGAAAACGATGAAGCCCAGAATATAAAAGATCACTGCACTTCGTGTTAGTCCTTCCAGCTTCGGACGACCAAACGTGGTGCTATAAATAGATAAAAGGCTGATGACCATCAAAATCACCAGAATAAAAACGATGGAGTAGTCGATCTTTTTGAATTTATGCAGCATGTAGTTATGTTCCCCCAAGCATTCAGAAAATCTTCGGCATACCCCATTGTAGAGCATTTTACGGCAAAAAGGAAACTGAAGTTACCTTACATTTTTGTCACTCATGTCTAGATTCGAACCCCCAGAACATGTCGCTCGATGCCTGCGAGGTCTGGAACGATGATAATCTCCGGCCAACACCCCGCCGATTCCAAGAGCGCTGCCACGTCCCGAGCCTGACCCATGCCCAGCTCGAATCCGATAATCTGCGGCGGCGCAGGCAGCAACTTCAACTGCTCTAGCATGATGCGGTACGGGGCAAGCCCGTCCGGACCGCCATCCAGTGCGAGGCGCGGCTCATGATCGCGCACCTCCTGCTGCAACCCGGCGATATCGTCCGCCGGGATGTAAGGCGGGTTGGACACCAGGATGTCCAACCGTTCCCCAGCGAACGGAGCCAGCAAATCGCCTTCACGGAAGTCGATCTGTACGCCGTTCGCGGCCGCGTTGCGCGCGGCCACTTGCAGGGCATCCGCCGAGAGATCCCCGGCGGCCACCTGCCACTGCGGGCGAAGCGAAGCCATCGTCACCGCGATGGCACCGCTGCCCGTGCCAATATCGACGGCGCGCACTGTGTCGCCACCGCCCACAAACACGCGGTCCGCTTCGCGCAGCACAGCCTCGACCAGCAGCTCCGTCTCCGGCCGCGGGATCAACACGGCCGGTGTGACCTCGAACGGCAGCCCGTAAAATTCCTGGCTACCGATAATATACTGCGCCGGCTCACCCTCAGCCTTGCGCGTGATGGCGTCTTCCCAGCGGCTGCGCAGCTCGCTGGGGAACGGCTCCGGCTGCATCATGTAGTACTGGGCGCCATAGACGCCCAGCACATGCTCCAGCAGCAGCCGGGCATTGTTATGCGGCTCGTACACGCCACACTTCTCCAAAAAAGAGGAAGCCTCGACGAAGGCTTCCCGGCAACTCTGCTCCGGCGTCATAACAAACTGCGCGCGCGTCACAGATTATTCTCCTCTTTCCATCATTTCCGTCTGCTCCGCAATCGTCAGTGCAGACAGAATATCTTCGATCTCTCCGTTCATCACCTGATCCAGCTTGTGCACCGTAAGACCAATGCGGTGATCAGTAACACGGCTTTGCGGGAAATTGTACGTGCGAATCCGCTCACTACGGTCACCTGTTCCCACTTTGCTTTTACGTTCCACAGAGATTTTCGCTTCTTCTTCCATACGTTTCATATCGAAGATACGTGTGCGCAGAACCTGCAACGCCTTATCCTTGTTGGAGTTCTGAGATTTTCCATCCTGACATGTGGCTACGATGCCCGTTGGAATATGCGTTACCCGTACTGCTGACTTCGTCGTGTTAACCGATTGTCCACCGGCACCGCTGGAACAGAACGTATCTACACGAATGTCTTTATCGTGAATTTCAATATCAAAATCTTCTGCCTCCGGCATCACTGCAACGGTTGAAGTGGAGGTATGAATCCGTCCGCCGGATTCCGTTGTCGGAATACGTTGTACGCGGTGTGCACCACTCTCGTATTTCATTTTGCTGTACGCGCCGCGTCCGTTGATCATGAACACAACCTCTTTAAAACCACCGAGGTCATTCGTATTCACATCCATCAGTTCCACTTTCCAGCCCTGTGCATCTGCATAACGGGTATACATCCGATACAGATCGGCTGCAAACAATGCCGCTTCATCTCCACCAGCCGCACCGCGAATTTCAACAATAACGTTTTTATCGTCATTCGGGTCCTTAGGAAGCATGAGTACACGAATCCGTTCATCCAGTTCTTTCTGGCGTGCAGACAGCTCTTCGATCTCCATCTTCACCATCTCACGCATCTCATCGTCCAGCTTCTCGCCCTGCATTTCCTTGGCCGCTTCCAGATCTTCGCTGACTTGTTTGTACTCATTATATGCATCATATGTCGGCTGAAGATCGGATTGCTCCTTAGAATATTCACGCAGCTTTTTGTTATCGCTAGCTACATCCGGGTCACACAAAAGCTCGCTCAGCTTGTCATAACGATCGGCTAGCGCCTGCAATTTATCCAACATGTATAGTCACCTCACGTTTTATTTTTTTCATGCACATGTGCATTTCCACTTATACTAATTTCACATGCACCATTCGTACTACCGATCTATAGTTCTAAATTCTACAATACACAGGATTCTTCCCTGAATCCCCTGACCGCAGCCTGTCATTCACAGTGTTATATATGATCGACGTATAAACTCGCTACAACGTCATCAAATCCTTTACTTTTAGAGTAATATAAAAAATCGCTATATCTAGAAGACCCACGTTTTATCTCATCGGTTAGAAACGATAAAATTCATGGGTATACGACTCTTAATTATAGCATATTCTTATACTTCTGAATAGCAACAGTTCACGGAGTAAATATTAGCAAGCAGTGGATCATATCGAACCTTTCGGAACTTTTTCTCCAATGTTGCCACCTCCTTCAAGGGTACTTCTTTCCTTTTATTATATCCATCACGAGTAAACAATCCAGTGAAAACGTCGTCATAGTCATCTCCGCATCTGTAATCCTTTTACTCCCGGATCATATAGGACACCAAAAAAGCACTATTCTCTACAGTAGAGAACAGTGCTGTTCTAGTCTAAAAAATGATTTTTCGGTTCAGATAGCAATCTGGTGATCTATAAGGTTTCACCTTGTGCCGCAGTAACCCTGTCCGATTTGGATTGCAACTTATTTTTCTATTACACGTTGAAACGGAAGTGCATCACGTCGCCGTCATTCACCACGTATTCCTTACCTTCCAGGCGCAGTTGACCGCGCTCTTTGGCACCGTTCATGGAACCTGCTGCTACGAGGTCTTCGTAGGAAACAACCTCAGCACGGATAAATCCACGTTCGAAGTCCGTGTGAATGACACCCGCTGCGCCAGGCGCTTTTGTTCCTTTGCGGATCGTCCATGCACGAACTTCTTGTACACCAGCTGTAAAGTATGTGTACAGGCCGAGCAATTTGTAAGCTGCTTTAATGAGCAAGTTCAGACCAGATTCCTGAATCCCCAGCTCTTCGAGGAACATCTGTTTATCTTCGCCTTCCAGCTCGGAGATTTCTTCCTCCACTTTCGCACTGATTGGCACCACTTCTGCGTTTTCAGCAGCAGCGAACTCTCTTACTTTTTGTACATATGCGTTGTTTGCTACATCACCAATTTCGTCCTCAGCTACGTTCGCAGCATACAAAACAGGCTTCAGCGTGAGCAAGTGCAGATCACGTACGATCAAGCGCTCTTCGTCCGACAACTCCATGCTACGTGCAGGCATGTCTTCGTAAAGAACCGCTTTGACTTTCTCCAATACTTCCACTTCTTGAGCAGCCGTTTTGTTGCCGCCCTTCATATTTTTCTTGGAGCGCTCGATTTTTTTCTCTACACTCTCGATATCGGCCAGAATCAACTCCAGGTTGATCGTCTGAATATCGCTGATCGGATCGATTTTGCCATCTACGTGAGTAATATTCTCATCGACGAAGCAACGTACCACGTGTACAATCGCATCTACTTCACGGATGTGGGCAAGGAACTTGTTACCCAGACCTTCACCTTTGGAAGCTCCGCGCACCAGACCTGCGATGTCTACGAATTCAAATGCCGTTGGTACTGTTTTTTTCGGTTCAACCAGTTCTGTCAATTTGTCCAAACGCTCATCCGGTACTTCAACGATCCCCACGTTCGGGTCAATCGTACAAAACGGATAGTTCGCGGACTCGGCACCTGCCTGTGTAATTGCGTTAAACAATGTAGATTTACCAACGTTCGGCAGACCTACGATCCCAGCTTTCAAAGCCATGTATATGACAACTCCTCATTCATTACTTGTTCGGTATGGATAATCCTAACCATTATATATGACAGACCCCCAAGGCATCAAGGAACTTCGCTGATTCATCCCCAGTCATTCCATTCTGCAAACCTCTGGTTCCTGCTAATCTTGCAATTCTTTGTACATCGTCAAGTCTGTCACTTCATAACCCATTTTGCGGTATAAGCTGCTCGCCCGCACATTATGTCCAAACACATGCAGACCAATGCGGTCTGCCCCAAGACTTCTCGCACACTGTTCAAGCGCCTCCATCGTTTCGGTCCCATAACCTTTTCCACGAAATGCTTCTTCTACTACGATATCCAGCAAAAAGGCTTCCTTGCCCCGGCGATTCTCTGAAACATTAAACCAGATGTACCCGACAATACCGTCCAACGGATGCTCCAGATTGTAGACGTATGCCCCTGGCGTCTCTATGCCTTGCGGCAGATAACGCTCATATGATTCCTCTGCCCGTTCTAACGCCTCCTCCGGCGCCCACGTGCCTGCTTCTACTTTTTCCTGTGCAAAATCTGCAATAGAGCGGCTGCGAAAACTCGCAAACTGCTCCACAGTCATTGGGGATAGTTCCATGTCGTCTCCTCCTCATTTGGGTGTACTAACTTAGGTGTGAATGTTGCGATGACTCACCGTATTGTACCCTGTTCGTTGAATATGCACTGTAAAATAAATGCAACTGCACAAACTTTTGCATGCATTTCTGCGTTTATACCTTTATGCGAATTCCACTCAAGTTAGAAAGGACGGTTCTCTCATGTATACCAGGCCCCGTCGTCCCCTTTTCAAAATAAAACTAACGATTGCTCTTGTTCTGTTCCTTGGGCTGGGTACCCTGGCTGTGATGAGCTTTCTAAATGCCATCGATCCTTTCCGCAGTCTTAGAATTACCATTGACAATCAATCAGATTATGACATCACCCAGATTCAAGCTGGCGCATTAACCGGTGAAAGTTCACTCACAGACACAGCTTCAGCAGGCAAAAAAGAGGAGTTAGGCTTGCTCTATACGTTGAACAAGGATATACCCCGCGGCCAAACATTAAAATTTGCTCCGCAGTTGAGTATCAGAGGTGAAGGTTCTGTTTACGTCACCTTTAGGGACAGCCAAGGCAAAGCCTATACGAAAACCGCTTGTGGATATACCGAATCGCTGTCAGGCACTTCTCACATCACTATAACCAACGAAAATGTCATCGTGAAGGAAAACTGTATGTAGGTTGTATGATTCTCTTTTGACACATCTACTTATGTTAAAATATAAGGGCGAGCGACCGGCCAAAGTTTCTCGCCCCGAGGTCGATGGATTACTCCATCGGCTTCAACCTTTTAACATGATTGTACTGATTAATAAGTTCATCGAGTACCATCGACTGGTGGATAACCTTAGGGTGAACAAGCTCGCCGTACTCCGTTTTTAATTGATGGAGTTTCTCCCTCGCTTCCTCAATACACAGTTTGAGTTCGTCACGATTCATAACACCCCTCCCTGCTGTACCATTTTAGAACATCCTGCTAATTAACAGAAATTCAAATAAACCCCAACAGAGGAAATAGCAAAAAACACCCTTATCCGAAACACCTTCTTAAACAACGCTGTAAAGATTGTCTGTCGAAGGAATTTCAAATATAAGGATGCTTCAGGGTAAAGCAGACGAACCTCTTTCCCACCAATTGGTCTAGCATTTTGTCTATACACCCATCAGGATACTGACTTCTAACCCTAACTTTTTTTATAATTTGACTGCTCTTGACTGTATAGTCTCTGAATCTTCTCAATAAGCTGTTCTGCACTTGGCTTATCTCCCCGTCCAGTTACACAGTACTGCAGATCATCAAACAGTCCCAAACAATCCAGAAGACCATCTTTATTCATGTTTTCTATCGCAAATTCCATACCTCTACGAATGTAATCTACGCCTTTGTCATAATCGTTATTTCTCAAATAGTACGTGCCTAGTCCTGCCAACAAAATACCATATTGATCATTGGTGTATTGCTTGCTCACCTTTCCAATGCGACTGCTCTGTTCCTCGTAAACGAGATGAGACCGGTACTGTTCAAGAACGGCATCAATATTGAAATTATATCGATTCGCTGCGGTCACAATTGCACAAAGTGCAGGAAATATCTCTTTTTTTCGGTCCGAGATGTACTTTAAATAATCTTGAATCAAATCGGTCTCACCTGACAACAATCTAAAATAGTAATAATTCCCTTCTGACCAATCCTGAAACTGAAGAATCACCATCTTTTCCTCTTCGGTAGGATCTTTGATCCAGCTATAGTCAGCGTATTTAGCTACATACTGAAGCGTTTCTTCATACTTCCCATACTGATAACTGACCTCGGAAAGAGCAAGATACGAATACAAGGCATAAAATATAATCTTCTTTTTGGTTTTAATCTCAACTTGTCTCAATGTTTTCTTGGCATCATATTGGACGAATGCTTTGATCTGTAACTGGTCAGCAAATTGTTTCACTTTGTCCCAGCGACGCAAAGATGCATACACATTGATCAGGTCATTCAGTGCATCGAATTGATACTGCTCATCCAGACGTTCTACAAATAGTTCAAATCGTGTGGCTAAAGTAAGATTATTCACCTGGTCATTAGATAGTCCTATCGAAAACAGACGGTACTGGCTTAGAGCCAGACGTTCCGAATGCTGCAGTTTCTCACTTTCAGCAACACAGCTGTACAATGGTTTACATGCCTCCAGCTTCCCTTCGTCATATAACTGTTCAGCCAATTCAAATAATAGAGGTACGTAAGAAAGGTTATCCACCACATCGTTCACGGCTATCTCCATGTATGCGGTATGACCTAGCTCTGCACAACGATACAGAAATGGCCTGAGCCTTCTCCAATCTAAGTTTGAGCCTACTAAATATTCGTTTATGTATAAATCATATAAATGTCCCTCAGGTAAGCCCATCCCAGCGGTAATACGATCCAGCTGATTCAAACCGATCGGACGATTTCCTTTCAACGTCCCACTTAATGTCCCGGAATTCACACCTGAAATTTCTGAGAAGCGATTAATGGTCATCCTATTCCTTTTTAAATACCGTTCTAAATGGTCACGAATTGTGGCTTGTTCGTTCAAAAGGACACCGCCTTCCCAAGAAATAAAGCTCGATCAATGAAATCATACAATATTTTAGTAATAAGCATCAATATTTTACTATTATATACAAAACAAAACCTACCCATTAATTGAGTAGGTTTGATGAAAAAAAAGAATTTTAGTATGTTCAATATTTCTATCGTTTAATCCACCAGGCGCTGATTCAACTGCACCTCTCCTACCGCCGCTCCACCAAACGCTCTGTCTGCTTCACACTTGCAACACTGCCTGCGCCGATGCCAAACATGACGGTTCTCAGCTCAAACTCGACCTGCTCTAACCGATCCGACAGCGCTTCGTCGGAAGTGACTGCGGATTCGAGCAGCGAGCGGCCAAAGCCTGCAAGGTCGGCACCTAACGCGAGCGCTTTGGCGGCGTCCACACCGGTGTACAGTCCACCGCTACCAATCAGCGCCCCATCGGGGTTCAATGCGCGTACATCCTGGATGCATTCCGCTGTTGGGATGCCCCAGTCGGCAAAGGCCTCCGCCGCCGCTCGGCGTACCGGATTGTTGTTGCGGTACTTCTCTACCTGCACCCAGCTTGTACCGCCAGCGCCAGCTACATCGATGAATGATACACCTGCTTCATACAGCCGCTGCGCTGTCACGCCATCGATGCCAAAGCCAACTTCCTTAACGCCGACAGGCACCTCCAGCTCACGGCACAATTTCTCAATCCGCTGATACAGACCGCTGAAGTTCGTATTACCTTCCGGCTGAAATACTTCCTGCAGCGTGTTCAGATGCAGTACGAGCAGATCCGCGCCGGCGATCTCCACGGCACGTTGGAAATCAGCCGTGCTGAAGCCATAGTTCAGCTGAACCGCGCCCAGGTTCGCGATGACCGGGATGTCCGGTGCCCAGCGGCGGACATCAAATGTGCTCGCGAGTTCCGGCTGCTCCACTGCAGCCCGGATCGAGCCCACCCCGAGCGCCCAGCCTCGGGCGTTCGCCACCCGTGCCAGTCGCTCATTGATGGCGCCTGTCGTTTTGCTTCCACCCGTCATCGAACTGATAAGCAGGGGTGTGCGCATTGTTTTGCCAAGGAACGAAGTGTCTAGACGCACCTCTTCAAAATCCAGCTCCGGGAGCGGGTGATGCCGAAACGCATATTTCTCCAGTCCGCTCGTTATGCCTTCTCCTGCCACATTCTCCTCCAGACAGAGGCGCACATGCTCCAGCTTCCGTTCTCCCGTAGCCACCTCGGGTAGCAACCGTCTCCCGGCTCGCTCTTGTTCGTTCATGATGAGACCTCCTACGTGAGAATGATGTGCAGGGTAGGCTCGCCTGCGTATTTCCTATCCGCTCCCTACCCTATTATGAGTTGCTCCGTACCTCATGTTTCTATGTAAATGCGGTGTAATGGACTAATCGCGATCATTCATCATTCTAGCCATTCACACATACAACATAAATCATTCAATGTCTTTAACCGCTCAACTTATTCATTCGACTTATAGACAAGTCATAACTGAATGTGTCCCATCCGTGCACCATCACTGGACAACTCTATCCAGTATACCGTTCCTCTCCACCTAATGAAAGAATGCCCCAAGACCCAATGATCTTCATAATAACCTCATTGGAGTCTCGGAGCACCTATTTACTTCTCCAGCTCCGACGCAAGCTGCTCACCCACAAGCTGACCGGACAGCGTAACAATCGGGGTTCCACCGCCAGGATGGGTTGTGCCGCCAACGTACCAGAGTCCCTGAACGTCTTGACTCTGATTGCCTGGACGCATGAAGGTCTGTTTCACCGAGTTGGATGAGATGCCATAGATCGACCCTTGATGAGCGAGCGTGTCCCGTTCGATATGTTGGGGTGTATAACGAATAAGTACATCCGATTGTTTCAAGCCACCAATGCCGCGTGCCTCCAATTGTTCCAGTACCCGTTCTCCATAACGACTCTGCTGCTCCTCCCAGTTCCACGCATCCGACAAATACGGGGCATTCACCAGAATGAACAGATTGCTAGCTCCCGCAGGAGCCATACCTGCTTCTGAATAACCCGAGTAACAGATGTAGATCGTTGGATCGGCAGGCATCTTGCGGTCACGGAAAATGTCATCAAACTCCGGTTCATATTGCTCCGGGAAAAAGACGGTATGGTGCAGCAGCTGATCATAGTGTCTGCGTACTCCAGCCAAGGTAACGAAGCCTGATATCGACGGTTCATATTTTGCAATCCGTGAATCACTCATGCGTTTCCGATGCTCCGGCGCGAGCAGCAGACGATTGACACTGAGCACATCTCCGTTAGCCACGACCTGCGCCGCTTGCATGAATCCCTGATCTGTATCCACGCCCGCCACTTTGCCTTGGCGAACTACGATCTGGTGCACCTCTACCCCCGTCTGGATTCGTACCCCTTTTTCCTGTGCAAGCCGGGTCATGCCTTCAATAAGCTGATACGTTCCACCTTTGACCCCGTAGATGCCCACTTCTGCTTCTACATGGCCCATCATGGCAAATATGGAGGGAGACAGATACGGTGATGATCCCACATAGGTGGCATACCGTCCGAACATCGCGAGGGTATGCGGGTGATCGAAATACCTGCGCAGCAACTTATCTAGTTTGACTGTAGGCCGCACCCGAAGCAGACTGCGCAGCATTTGGAGATTGTATTTATCCGAGGGGTTCAGCAGCAGCTTGCCAAGAAAATGGCGATTGGCCTCCGCATACAGCGCAGCAGATTCATCCATAAACGCATCATAACGAGATGCATCCTGCGGACTGTATGCTGCAATCTGCTCTTTCATCCAGACGCGGTTCCTCGACAGATCGACCACGGTACCATCAGCAAATATATTACGTGTGCGAGGCTCCAGCTCATACAACTGCACATAGTTCTCCATCACCGCACCTGCATGATCAAACACGGAGCGAAACGCATCCGGCATCGTAATTGTGCTCGGACCGCGGTCAAAATGGTATCCACCCTGCTCAATCTGTTGCAATTTGCCACCCACATGCTCCTGCCGCTCCAGAACGGTCACACGCAAACCAGCAGTGGCTAGACGGATCGCACAGGACAAACCACCAAAGCCAGCCCCAATGATGATGACATCCTGTTTCAAGCTTCCGCTTGAAGCTTTCGCTTTCTCTGTGGCTTTATCTGCCTCTGTGCCTTCACCTTTACCATACCCTTGTCCATCCAGCATCAGCTATACCGCCTGCCTTTCCATACGTATCCTTTACCGAATCGCCCCGCTTGCCATGACGCGAGTCCAATAGCAATAACACATGCCATGCTGATCGGTTGAAAAAGAGCAAGCCACCACGGCTGACCTCCGACATGATCGGATACTCGTTTTACAGCCATACCCAGCAACGTCCCCATGAAACCATACAGCATGAAGGTGTCATTACCCGTTAGTAGCCCGGCAACCAGACCTAGCGGCGGTACAATATACAGGATGAAGTACATCAACATGGTTCCAACCAACAGTCCGTCTCTCCGTCCCATGCCTTCGTACATGTTTTTCTTATACCCGTTCCATACCTCTGCACCGTTCTGATACATCCGCGTACTCGTCACATCATGTACATCTGCCAGCATCACGGGATGACCGGCACGTTTCACCGCTTTGGCAAGACTCATGTCGTCCACCAGATGCCCTTGAATTGCCGCATGTCCTCCAGATGCTTCATAACTTGTTCGATGAACAAGCAAAAAAGCCCCCGTAGCGGTGACAAACATCGGACTGGATGACCTGCGTATCATAAAAATAGGCAGATGACTGATGATCGTAAACATCATCATAGGTACAACCAGCTTCTCCATCCAGGTCTTCGCGACCTGATACGGGAAGCCGGTCACCAGACCGCCGCCTTGCGAGCACCCGGCAGCAAGAGTCTGTCGTATGGCATCCGGCTTCACGCGAACATCTGCATCCACGAACATAAACCAGTCCCCTTGTGCTTCCTGCACCAATCGGTGGCAGGCATGAGATTTACCCATCCAGCCTTCTGGCAGATCGGTACCATGCAGCAACCGCACACGAGAATCACGTGCAGCTATGGCCTGAACCAAGGCAGCCGTCTCATCTTCAGAACGGTCGTCCAGCACCAGCACTTCCATGCGGAACCCTTCCGTGTTGCTGGCAAGCACACTTTCCAGGCAATCTTCAATATGTATTCGTTCATTTCTTGCTGGAATGAGCACCGAAACAAGCTGATCGGGCGGCACGATGTTACCTTTACCGAATGAGCGTACTCTAGGCAGACAAGCCGCATTCCACATCGCAAACAGCCATTGCACAAGCAGCCCTCCAACCAGACACATCCACAGCCATTCAGATGTATTCACACTCCCACTCATGTTACCGGTTCACCCGCTTTCGTGCCTGATCATATTTTTCACTGGTGGAACGCGCGCCGCGAATCAGGGGCCATGCATCCGGCAAGCTTCCCTGCCCGAGCCGAATCAGCTCTGCCCGATGTTCATCCAGTTGCTGTTCCAGCACCTGCCCCAACTGCTGAGCAATCTCTTCACTCCTCAACGCTTTCCAATCTTGTACAACAGGCGGCCCCGCCTGCATAGAAATTTCCGGCAGATCATGCTGAACCATGCCATGACATAGCGTAACCGGTACGGCAATGGTCTGCGGAGAACGGCGAAGAACTAATCCAATGCCAGGACGAAACTGAATCGGCCGAGCCTCCTGATGCAGAATTTCACCTTGCGGGAAAATCCAGACCCTTTTGCCAGCAGCCAGCAGTTCACTAGAATATTGTAAGGATGTCCGCACACCAGAGGCACTGTCCTTGTTGATCGAGTAGGCTCCGAGTTTGCGAAAAAAAGCATATTGCCGAAGCTGTCGCTCCTCCATCATCACATAATGATCCCCGCGTGAAGTTTGCTTCGCTGCATGGTAGAGCAACAGACCATCCCACCACGAGCTGTGGTTCATGAAATAAACGACGGGCTGATCTGGTGCCATGGGCAGCATCTTACCTCCGCCATTACCATCCATCATCTTCGGATCAAGTGAGCCTGAGAGTGTGAACGAACGAAAACGCCTGCGCAGAAGATAATAATGATTGTACAGGGAGAATACGCGTTCAAACGCTTTGGATTTTACGGCGCGGATCACACAGCCAGCTCCCCTCCGCAAGCAGCACACCCACAATAGCAATGATGAAGCTGCCCGTGATGCCTTCTTTTAGCGCAAGCAGGCCAAACAGAAGAATAAAGAGCTGGTACAGCCATTTCGCCCGGAGCAAAGAACGTCGATCCTTCGGCATCGCAGGTAAAAAGAGAGACAGAAACGCTCCCATAATGAACCAGCTGATATAGTTGGTCCACGGAACACCGTAGAACCCGCCTGGCGCCTGCCATTCCCAGAACCCTCTTGCATGAGCAACCGGATCAAGCACGAAATCCAGTACAATCGCCCAGAATCCCGTCTTGAGTGCACGTACAAGCTTCCCTCCCCAAGTCGATCCACCGCCACTAATCAGGGCCGAGTTACCAACAACGGCAATCCATGCGAATCCAAGTGTCACTGGAACGCTAAAGAGATGAATACCGAAAAAGTCGGAATAAGCATACTCGCCAAAAGGCCAGTGTGTATGTACACCGATCCATTCCACACCCATGCCCCCTAGCCAGATGATGAACGACGATATCCAGAGACCGGGACGCAACCATTTGACTGACTGGTCGGACAGGTCAGATCGGTGATGTTGCTGATATATCAGGTCAAGCACATAAAGCGCGTAAAATATAAGAAAAAATCCATTCGAAAAAGATAACACCTCTGGGACGCCGATGGTAAGCATCAAGGTAGCACCAATGGCGTACCAAATCCAGTACACCCACTGAACCATCAGGATACCGCCATTCGGGAAGCTTGATAGGCGAGCATCGGATAACGTTTCACAATTGCACCCAGCATCTCCAGTTTCGATTCATCGCTGACATATGCACGTTGCGTATATACATCATAGTTGTTACGCTCCACCGCATTCAGAATGTTCGAGTAGAAAGCAGCCGCAAGCTCAATGGCAAACGCACTCTCCTCGGGGTATGTATCCAGACGATCCATACCAATGCGGAACCAATTCAGCGCTGCATCCTTCAAATCATGGATAATGGCAATAAATCGATCATCCACAACGCCGTCTTTCCAATCCTGTTCGGAGTATCCGTGTTTCTCCATGATCTCCAGCGGCACATAGCGACGCATTCTTGCACGGTCCTCGCCGATGTCACGAATGATGTTTACGATTTGCATACCTTTACCCAGTGCAATCCCGTTCATGGCTACTTCTGCGCCATTATCGTTACGGAGCACAGGCAGCAACATCTCCCCTACCGTACCAGCAACCAGATAACAATAATGTTCCAGTTGTTCCATCGTTGTGTAGTGTGTCACTTCAAGATCCGTTAATTGTCCTTCCATCTGACGAAAAAAAGGGCCTTTGTCCAGATGAGGAAAGCTGCTAAACAGCCATCTCAGTGCTGGCCAGATGAAATGTCCCTCCGCTTCTTCCAAGCGTTCAAACAAATCATGAATTTCATGAATCGTATATGTTGATTGCTCTGGTTCGTCCATACTATCATCTATCATCCGGCAAAAAGCATAGATTACATATACAGCCTCACGGCGCGGACTTGGCAGCCCTTTGAATGCCTGATAAAAAGACGAGGAACCTTTTTGCATCAACTCTTCACATCTACTCAAAATCGCTTCATTCATTTCCCCATCTCCTTCATGAGTTGATTGACCGCCATCCTTGCGCCTTGCATGACGATGGGTACTCCGCCTCCTGGATGCACCGATGCTCCGGCGGCGTATAACCCTTGTATCTTCGGAAACGGCTTGGGCTGCGGTCGATACACTCCTGATTGAAACAGGACAGGTGCGATGCCGAAGCTTCCTCCGCAGTAAAGACCATCACGTGCTGCGTCAGCAGGTGTGCGTACCTTTTTCCACTCTATGGCTGCCCGAAGTCCAGGGAATCCTCGCTGCTCTGCCTCCTCCAGCACACGTTCCGCCAGTGTCTCGCTCTCTTGTTCCCAGTGCAAGCCTTCCGCATCCGGTACCGGGATGAGAAAATACAATACACTTTGTCCGGGAGGTGCAGCTGTTTCGTCTACCGCAACCGGATTAAAGACGTAAAATGAAGACTTCACCGGAATCTGGCGCTGGTTGAATACTTCACGTAAACTACCATCCAGACTTGGCGGCAGGAAGAATTGATGCGTTGTGGCATCTTCCCATCTTTTGTCGACTCCGGTGTAGATCAGCACACAACCCGATGACGGACGATACGGTTTGCGTTTGACAGGAGCTTCTGGCACTTGGTTCATCAGCCCACTTAAGTGTGGAAAATCCCCGTTATAGATTACAGCATCGAACTGTTCTATGCCTTCAGCTGTTTCGATCCCTTGGCATATCCCGTTGCGGATCGTTAGTCCGGTCACTTCGGTCTCCAGCTTGATCTTACCGCCACGTGAGAGCAACTCCTGCTCCAGAATAGCAGGCAAAGCCGCATAACCGCCCTTCACCATCCAGATGCCATATTCGTGCTCGGCATAAGGAAGCAAAGAATAAATGCCCGGCGTACCAAAGGGGGATCCACCGATATACAAACTTTGCAACGAATAAGCGTCTAGTAACTCTTCATGTTCAAAATAATCCCCTACAGCTTTCCGCACACTCTTGTGTGCACGCAACCTGCCCATGAGTGACATGAGTGACGGGGTGAAAAAATCCCTTTTGCGCGGAAACATCTGCTCCAGGAATGCTGCCCGTCCTGCGGGGAACAACGTATCCATATCTTTCATAAATCTGGTGAAGCTCCGGCCTTCTCCTGGGAACAAACGCTCTATCTCTGTTGCCTGCTCCTCCCGGTCTGTTTTCTTCGACATGACACGTTCGCTGTGATAATGCACGCGATATAACGGGTCACAGCGCAGCAGTTCGACCTTGGAACGATCTACACCAGCCTCTTCCAGAATGCCTAGCAACATCTCCGGCAGAAGCACAATCGTGGGCCCCTGATCAATTCGGTAATCGCCTTCCTGTTCAAAAGCAATCCGCCCCCCTACACGAGAGCCTCGTTCATACACCGTAACATCCCATCCCTGACGGTTCAGCAGCAGAGCTGAAGTAAGTCCTCCGATCCCTGCGCCGACAATACCTACCCGCTTCATGAGTGCCCTCCTGCTTCCACTGTCTTCACATAAGAAGATGGCTTGGTACGCTTTCTTGCATCCTCTTCCTGAATTAGTCTGACACTGATGCGTGCTGATTCAAAAATGGTCGGCAAACCGCTGCCCGGATGTGTCCCTCCGCCTACCAACCAGACCCGTTCCAATTCCTCAAATTGATTGTGCGGTCTGAGATACATCATCTGACCCAAGTTATGAGCCATGTTGAACGTTGCCCCGTGGTAGACATCCAGCTCATTCTGCCAATCCAGCGGGGTAAACATCATGCATTCTTCAATCCGGCCGCGGATATCAGCCAGCTCTGGAATAGCTTCAAGCCGCTTCAACATCGTTTCCTGAACCTTCGCCCGTTCAGCCTCCCAGTCAATGTCTCCCGTAAGGTTTGGAGTAGGCATCAGCACATAAAGTGCAGATTTCCCTGCAGGTGCGAGTGTCGAATCGAGTCTGGATGGGTTATGAACATATAGAGATGGATCTGCGGATAATATTTTGTGCTTCGTAATCTCATCGACGTTCACCCGGTAGTCTTCGGGAAAATAGATCGAGTGATGTGGCAGATCGAATTCCCCATCTACACCGAGATACAACATCGCTGTGGAGCAGGAATACTTTTTGCGTTTCATCTTCTCAGGGGTGTACTTCTTCAGTACACCAGGTTCAAACAAATGGTTCACTGCATGAGCAAAATCGGCGTTGACCACGACATGGTCAGCTTCAATTCGCTCTCCATTTTCAAGCAGTAGACCCTCAGCCCGACCATTCCGAACAATTACCTGTTTCACAGGTGTACTTGTGTGAATTCGTCCGCCATATTCTTCAACGACATCAGCCATGGCCTGGAAAATACGATTCACGCCGCCAACGGGGTGAAACAGTCCATACTGGTGCTCGATAAACGATAATATCGTAAAGGTTCCCGGACAGTCCCATGCGGACATCCCCAGATACTTGGATTGGAATGTAAATGCCCAGCGCAGACGTTCATCGGTGAAATAACGGGAAAGGATGCCGTAAACCGTGTTATTGATATCGAGTTTGGGCAGTGCCGTAATCGCATCTTTCCGCAGATAATCGGTGAGCTTACCAAACGGACGACGGAGCAGTGGCATGACTTTGCCAAACTTCACTTCCTCGTCTCGCATATACCGCAGGTAATTCTCTTCATTACCAGGAAACAGTTCCTTGATCTGTGCTGCTGTATCTTCTCGATTACGTGAAGGCGTGAATACCTTGTCTCCAAAATTCAAAGCGTACAGCGGGGTCAGTTCTTTCATATCTACATAATCCGACAGCTTGCGTCCGACCACATCAAACATCTCTTCAATTAACTGAGGCATCATCAAAAAAGTAGCCCCGCGGTCAAACTTGTATTCACCAAGCTCCAGACGGGCAGAGCGTCCTCCAATAGCCGGCTGTTTCTCATACACATCCACTTCATATCCCTGACCGGACAGTAACATGGCTGCTGCAAGTCCTCCTGGACCTGCGCCAATAACGGCTGCACGTTTTCGTTGTTGATTCGGTATCATGCCACTCACCTTTCTATGTAAGGAATATCTCCAGTTCTCAATCCCCTAAACTATTATTAAACCGCATTGAAACACTTTAAGCGGATAAATCGAAAAACATTATACAAATGCAATACAAATGTTATACAACAAGTAAAACATAAAATGACCGACGG
The DNA here is from genome assembly GCF_948329825.1 of Paenibacillus sp. JJ-100. Taxonomy (GTDB): domain Bacteria; phylum Bacillota; class Bacilli; order Paenibacillales; family Paenibacillaceae; genus Paenibacillus. The sequence goes on along the minus strand of NZ_CAOJCM010000003.1, from coordinate 518,494 downwards.
GTCAAATTAATTGTCACTTTATAACTTATTTTCTGATCGATCTAGGAATCGCCCCTATCCAATCATACATACACTAGGTCAATCACCCCCCCGTAACCCTTTTATTTTGAATCAAAAAGACATCCTTTGATCTTCACTTAAAGGATGTCTTTTATATAAAACTATTATCTTGGCTACAAATTATGCTGGAATGCAGACTACTCACTGCCTCGTTCCTGACGATCGATGATCGGTAAAGTACTCCCGCTCAAACCATGACTGCCAATCTGACGAATCTTCCGGCATAATCCACTCTGGGTAACGAGCATTCTTGGCGCGTTCGAACCCTTTACCACCAAGAACAAAACGAATATGAGGGAACTCGTCCCGAATTTTGCTGATTAACTGATCACAAGTGTTTACAAGTCCAGAATTGGTTACCGATAGACAGACCAGTTTGATTTTCTGTTCACGAAGGATTGGAAAAACACCTTCTTCAGGCGTATTAGCTCCGAGATAAAGCACCTCAGCTCCGTTTTTGCGCATAAATAGTGAGAATAATAATAGACCAACCTGATGATGCTCCCCTTCCGGACAGAGAGCCAGAACTTTTGGAAGATGCGGATAGATCGGGAACAGATGGAAAAACTGATAAAATCGCTGTGAGATTAACTGTGTCATGAAGTGCTCCTGCGCTACTGTTGCGCGCCCCTCTTCCCATGCATCTCCAACCCGAACCAGAATCGGCACGAGCACATGGTAGAACATGCTGTCATAACCGTACATGGTGAATCCAAAGTCAATCAAGCCATTCGCACGCTCACCTTGAAAATGATAGAGGGAGTCGTAGATCTGATCAGCCATCTGAGTATAAGCTTCTTCCACCACAGGTACCGTTGGAGCCATCGGCACAGGCGAGGCAGTGTCATGCACATTTTCTTTTCTAATCTTCAACATACGCACTGCCTCAGAGATATTGGTCTGATGATCATCGATCTGTTCTTTCAACCAGCGCAAATCCGCAACATTCTCTTCCGTGTACATGCGATAACCCGATTCTGTCCGCTCAGGGGTCACTGCATTATACCGATTTTCCCAAGCCCGGAGCGTGACCGCCTGAATGCCCAGCATAGTAGCGACTTGTTTAATGGAATACACGTGATTACCTACTTTCTCTCCGTAAACGTTCTACAAAAATAATACATTGATTATACATTACACCTCTGTACCTGTCGATTCAAGCATTTCCAGAACTGCCCGCCCAGCTAATCATGCACAATCAAAGCAGTCTTTGCGTCAACATTGCAACACATGTGGTAATAAACGTCAGCAAGCATCGAAGGAGGGAACCACGTTGGTATCATTACGTCACCATAACTCTGACCGCACATCTTCTCGCAGCAAATTCCCATACATACGAACAGCAGTTGTACTTCTGATCTTCTGGCTCATCGCCGTGATGCTCTATCAGACCTATAAACCGCTGCCACCGGGTATTTCCTATGAAAGCCCGGAATACAGGGTGCAGAACGTCCAGTTCCTACATGATCTCACCTATCCTTCTTCCGATGGACAAATGCAACACGAGCAGCAGATTTTCCAGCGGATGCTTCAGGTCGTGGAAGATGCCGAGCAATTTATCCTGGTTGACATGTTTTTGTTCAACAACTACCAGCATAAGGGGCAACAGTTTCCACCTGTCAGTCAGGAGTTTACCGATGCGCTCATAGCCAAAAAAATGAAACAACCTGATATCGACATCTGGTTCATTACCGACGAAATAAACACCAACTATAACTCCGCCCCGAATCCGTTGCTGGAACAGATGAAACAGGCCAATATTCATGTCGTCATCACGAATGATGATCCACTGCGCGATTCGACACCGGTGTATTCAGCAGTCTGGCGCACATTTTTCCAGTGGTTCGGTCAGTCCGGAAAAGGCTGGATTCCTAACCTGATGGCGACAGATGGGCCGGATGTTACCCTGAGATCCTATCTGAAGTTGTTAAATGTGAAAGCGAATCACCGCAAGGTGGTTGCTAGCGAAAAAAAAGCCATCGTGTCATCAGGCAACATTCATGATCCTAGTGCCTATCATTCGAACGTTGGATTTGAGTTTACGGGCCCGATCATTGGGGATATCCTGAAATCGGAACAAGCTGTTGTGGATATATCCGGCGGAGGTCGGCTCCCCGTTTATACCGAATCTTCCCAGTCCTCCCCTTCAGAGGATACGAATAACGATGATGGACCTATTCGCCTTCGATATGTGACCGAAGGCAAAGTCAATGATGCCCTGCTGAATGACCTTCGACAGGCGGGCCAAGGGGATACGATATGGATGGGGATGTTCTACCTCGCTTCGCCTAAGGTGCTGGAGGCGTTGCTGGAGGCCTCTGAGCGAGGAACCGACATCCGGCTTGTGCTTGATCCTAATGAGAATGCATTTGGTCAGGAGAAGATCGGTATCCCGAATCGTCCTGTCGCGGCTGAACTGCATGATAAATCGAACGGCAAAATTAAGATTAGGTGGTACAACACCACCAAAGAGCAATACCATACCAAGATGATGTATATCGCCAAAGCTACCGGGGATCATGTGGTTCTGGGCGGCTCCACCAACTTCACTCCACGTAATCTCAATGATTACAATCTGGAGAATAATGTGTGGGTCGCAGCTCCGGCAGACAATCCGTTTACGATTGACGTTGCGAATTATTTCAAGCGTATTTGGACGAATGAAGATGCGGAATTCACATTGGATCTGGAAGAGTTCCAGGAGAAGACCACATTTTTAAAAGGCATACTGTATAAGCTACAGTTAATTCTTGGCTTTACTACCTTCTGATCGGCACATTGATTTTTGTTCCACTACATCAACATATCCATTAACCTGATACATCCGCTTGCACACGTAAAGTGCCGCGGATGTATCTTTGTTCTTGACATATGAAGTAAATCGTGAAAAGATATCACCTAACGACCGTTAGGAAGGTGAGTTGGATGACTGCTGATTCAATTCGGAATGCGGCCCTGTTTCATTTTGCAAAAGACGGCTATGAAGGGGCTTCTTTAAGAGCGATAGCTGATGAAGTTGGGATCAAGAAACCATCTATATATGCACACTTCAGTGGCAAAGAAGATTTGTTTATGCACACGCTGGTTCATGCTTTTCACGAAGTGCAGCGGCACACATTGGAATATTTTCGCGATCATGCCCACCTACCACTGGAAGAGCGTCTTCAAGGGCTTTTGGCTTGGTTTGAGCAGGAGTACCAAGATCACGCCTCTGCCAGACTCATGCTCCGCAATTGTTATTATCCGCCGCCTGAGCTGTACAGTCAGGTGATGGATTTAGTGTATCCATTTCTGGACGGCATGGAGCGTGCATTGACCAGACTGTTGCAGCGAGCCATTCGCGAAGGCGATGTTCCACCTGTTCCTGCCGAGCAGGTTGCCATTGCTTTTATGACATTTCTCGATGGCATTACGGTTGAAATTATCTATGGAAGCTCACGCAGGTATAAGAGGCGAATGGATGCTGCCTGGCCTGTGTTTTGGAATGGTATTCACAGCTTGAATGAAAAGGCACACCCTATTGTGCCAGAAGGAGATTAAGCATCATGAACCGAAATTGGTTATACGTTTTTGCTGGAGGCATTATCGAGATTGTCTGGGTCAGTGGCCTGAAACATTCTTCGAATGCTTGGGAATGGATAGGTACAGGAATCGCCATTATCATCAGCTTTGGTTTGATTATTGCTGCTGCCAAACGACTGCCTGTAGGTACGGTCTACGCCGTGTTTACAGGTATCGGCACAGCCGGTACAGTTTTGACCGAAATGCTGCTGTTTGGTGAGCCGTTCCGTTTAGCTAAAATGCTGTTGATTGGACTATTGCTCTGCGGTGTTATTGGATTGAAGCTCGTTACAGATCAGCAGGAAAATCAGGATACCCCAGTTAAAGGAGGTGCCGTCTAATGGCTTGGCTCGCGATTGTAGGTGCAGGAATCTGTGAAATTTTCGGGGTTATTGGCATTAACGGGGCTTCGACTCGCAAGGGGTGGCCTTATATTGTTCTGATGGTGGTATCGTTTGCAGTCAGCTTTTCACTGTTATCCTATGCCATGACTTCCATTCCTATGGGTACAGCCTATGCGGTCTGGACAGGAATTGGTACGGTGGGCAGTACGGTGACAGGAATGCTTCTGTTTGGTGAACGAAAAGAAGCGAAGCGGCTGTTATTTATCGCCATGATTCTGGTGGCAGCCGTGGGACTGAAGATCATTACGTAATAAAAATGAGGGCTCTCAGCTTACAGAAAGGCGACTTCAATGTGGAAGTCGTCTTTTTTATTTTCCCATTTACCTGCCATTTGTATTTCGTTACTCATATCGTTTATACTTAGCTTGACTATCAAGTCAATTCAAGAACTCATGAGTTCCCAGCGAGGTGAACGTACTCTTAATGAACCCGATTCATGGGATGAACGAAAAAAGAAAACTGGTCATCGTTACAGCGCTTAAGCTGTTCTCAGCCAAAGGCAGCGCTGCTACCTCCATGCAGGAAATTGCCGAGTTATGCGGGATGTCCAAAGGTAGCTTGTATCTGATGTTCAAATCCAAAGAAGAGCTGGAAGCCAGCACTCTGGAGTACTGCGTGTACATTCTTATGGACAAAATGTCTCAGATCGAGCATGAAAATGGCCTGACCTCCAGAGAACGGCTACATAAACAGTTTGAGGCGCTCCTGAAACACGTTTCGGAACTGAAAGAATTTCTACGCGTCCAACTGCGCAGCATGATGGAGGATGAGTCACAGCGCAATGAGCAACGCACACCTCAGCAGAGAGATATTGAAATTCGTACGTTGCATTGGTTCAAAAAGAAACTAGAGGATCTTTACGGCCCAGAGATTGAACCCTATACGATAGATCTCATCTTGATGACACATGGGCTCCTTCTGTCTTATGTCAAAATATGGTTTACCGAGATGCCTAACCTTACAGTTAGTAAGATGGCTACCAACCTCCTGCAAACGATGGATTATACAGCACAGGGCTGTCTCAAACATCGACCCGTACCTTTGATTCCACTGGAACAATGGCCTGCCTGGATATCAGATCCTCAGCTGGATACAGCCATGCTGCGACACCCCGCCCATATTTTGAAACAGATGCAGGAGATCGCCTCTCGTGAATTACCTTCCGGCCAGACAAGAAATGATGTACTCGAGACCATTGCCATACTAAGGCAGGAGATTATGGAATTTTCACCAAGACGCGCAATTATTCTCGGTATGATGCGAAACCTGGAGGATATACCCCTCCTTGAACCTTTGCACTCCGAGCTTCAGCACATTATGGATACCATTCACAATCGGTTTATCCAAGCTGACTCATCACACACATAAACAGGAGAAATAGAGAGGAGAAGTAACCAACGTATGAAAGGGATTATTAACTTTTCACTGAACAACAAATTTGCAATTTGGATTCTGACCATCATTATCTCATTCGCAGGTCTCTACAGCGGAATGACGATGAAGCAGGAGACTGTTCCAAACATCAATGTACCTTTTCTGAATGTCACAGCGATTGATCCAGGTGCAGCTCCGGAAGGTATTGTAGAAGATGTCACGAAGCCCCTCGAACAGAAGCTGCGCAACGTCGATGGCGTGAAGACGGTCACCTCCACATCAATGGAGAATGCAGCATCCATCACACTTGAATTCGACTATGGAACTGACCTGACGAATGCAACAGCGACAGTCCGCGAAGCACTCAACGAAGTGCAGTTGCCAGACAGTGTACAGAAGCCAACGATCACCAAATTCAGTATTAACTCGTTCCCCGTCGTATCTCTTAGCCTGTCCGATAAGGATGGCGGTGATCTGGAGGAACTGACAAGACTTGTAGAATCAGATATTCAACCTGCGATTGAAGATATCGACGGTGTAGCTCAAGTCCAGGTTTCCGGTCAATATGTCAAAGAAGTACAATTGCAATTTGATGAAGCCAAAATGGCTGAACTGGGACTAAGCGAAGATACCGTAAATGGCATTGTTAAAGGTTCATCCATACGTGTACCTCTTGGACTCTTTGAACTAGATAAATCCCAAAAAGCTGTCGTTGTCGATGGCAACATCATCGGTCTTGATGATCTGAAAAACTTAGAGATTCCTGTTGTACCAAGCGGAGCTGGAGCTGCTGCTGGTCAAGGCGCTAATCCAGCGCAAGGTGCTGCACCACAAGCTTCGCAACAAAGTCCAGAAGCTAGTGCATCGGCTCAAGCTGGGCAAGGCTCTAACCCGGCAACAGGTCAAGCAGGCGGTGGCAATGCTTCAGCCGCAAATCCATCTGGTGCCGCAGGTGCAGCAAGTTCAGCGGGAATCCCGACCGTTAAACTAGGCGACATTGCCAAGATTGAAGTCATCGGTCAAGCGGAATCCATCTCCCGTACGAACGGCAAGGAATCCATCGGTATCTCGGTGGTAAAATCCAATGATGCCAATACCGTAGATGTGGTTAAGTCGGTCAAAAGCAAAGCGGAAGAACTACAAAAGCAATTTAAGAATGCAGAGCTAACCATCCTTCTTGATCAAGGTCAGCCGATTCAGGACTCCGTGAATACGATGTTGGGCAAAGCCGTATTTGGTGCTCTGTTCGCCATTCTGATTATTCTGCTCTTCCTGCGTAACATCCGTTCAACGATTATCTCCATCATCTCGATCCCGCTCTCCTTGCTCATGGCATTGACGGCGCTCAACCTGATGGACATTACATTGAACATGATGACTTTGGGTGCGATGACCGTTGCAATCGGTCGGGTTGTCGATGACTCCATCGTTGTAATCGAGAACATCTATCGCAGACTAACCCTTAAAAATGAGAAGCTTAAAGGTCGTGAACTGGTTCGCGAAGCAACTCGCGAGATGTTTATCCCGATTCTTTCCTCTACCATTGTTACGATTGCCGTATTCTTGCCGCTGGCTCTCGTTAGCGGTATGGTCGGAGAGCTGTTTATGCCATTTGCCTTAACGATGGTATTTGCCCTGCTGGCTTCCTTGCTGGTTGCCATCACGATCGTTCCTATGCTGGCACACAGTCTGTTCCGTAAGGGGATCAAAAACAAACAGAATCATGAGAAACCAGGTAAACTGGCTGAAAGCTACAAACGCCTGTTGAACTGGACTCTCTCGCATAAAATCATTACCGTTATCATTGCGGTTCTATTGCTGGTGGGCAGCTTGTTCCTGTATCCGTTCATCGGTGTAAGTTTCCTACCGGACCAGAAGGATAAATATGTAACGATTACGTATAGTCCAGAATCGGGAACTCTTCGCGAAGAGGTAGAGAAAGAAGCTTTGGTTGCTGAGAAATGGTTGTTGAAACAACCAGGTCTAGAAAAAATGCAGTATTCCATCGGTGGCGGTAATCCGCTCGCTAGCATGGGTGGAGGCGGTGGTGGTAACTCCGCACTCTTCTATATTCAATACAACGAGGATACAAAAGACTTCACCGAAGTGAAAAAACAACTGGTTGAAGGTCTGCAGAAGGAAGTTACAACAGGGTCATGGAGTGAACTCGACATGTCCGGTGGATTCGGTGGCAGCAGCTTAAGTCTGTCCATCTACGGCGACAATGTAGAACAGTTGAAACCTGTAGCGGAAGAAGTACTGAAGCTGGTTCAGGCGGATACCGAATCTTTTGAAAAGGCAGATACCACGATCTCCAACACATACGGTCAATATACACTGGTTGCCGATCAAGAGAAGCTGAGCAAACTAGGCCTTACAGCGGGTCAGCTGGCGATGGCACTTAGTCCGGTACGGGAACGTCCGGTTCTCACAGAGGTAGATATCGACAACAAGACTTACAAAGTCTATGTGGAAACAGACAACAAAACGTTTAGCAGTCTGAAGGATATTGAGAATGAAAAAGTCACATCACCACTGGGCATCCAGGTTCCAATCAAGGATGTAGCAAAAGTGGAAGAAGGCACTTCACCAAACTCCATCATGCGTATTGATGGCAAAGTAGTTGTGCAGGTGACAGCAAACATTCTGGCTGCCGATGTAGGGAAAGCTTCGCAGAACCTGCAAGCAAGTATCGACAAGCTTGACTTGCCAGATGGCGTCGAAGTGAAATTTGGAGGTACGACAGAGCAGATTAATGATACGTTCACGCAGCTTGGTCTGGCGATGCTGGCAGCCATTGCGATTGTATACTTTGTTCTGGTCGTTACGTTTGGCGGCGGACTTGCACCATTCGCCATCCTGTTCTCCCTGCCGTTTACCGTTATTGGTATCATGGTTGGTTTGTTCGTCGCAGGAGGTACGCTTGATGTATCGGCTATGATGGGCGCACTCATGCTGATCGGTATCGTTGTTACCAATGCGATCGTACTCATCGACCGTGTAATTAATAAGGAAAATGAAGGACTCACTACGCGAGAAGCGCTGCTGGAAGCAGGAGCTACACGTCTGCGTCCAATTCTGATGACCGCTCTGGCTACTATTGGTGCTCTACTGCCACTGGTAACAGGTCTTGAAGAAAGTGCAGGCATCATCTCGAAAGGACTCGGAATCACCGTTATCGGTGGTCTGATCAGCTCCACACTGCTCACCCTTGTCATCGTGCCAATTGTGTATGAGTTCCTGATGAAATTCAAAAAGAAAAAAATCGTAGATTAATGTCTTCACCAGTGACGACACGACATCGAATGTGATCAGAAGATTAGCCTTTGCCGGGCACCGGAATGATGCTTTATTCCAGTGCCTGGTCAGGGCTTTTTTTTACTTTGGAACAAATCATTGTCTCTAACCTATTCTACCCTTCATAAAGTCTTTACTCTGTTTGTATCCAGTACAGTTGTGGCCGATCGATCCAGTTGAAATCAGCATACCTGAAATGAGTGTGATGAGAGGTCATCATTGACGTGGATTGGAGAAGTAGCTAAAATTTGATGCAACTGTTGCTTTGGTCATTGTCGTATCATTTTCTATAGAAGGTTTCCAATCTGAATCGAAGAAAGGGGTGGTCTGCATGGAACTGCTACAGGATTCATTTGGCCGAATACATGACTACATCCGTATTTCCGTTACGGACCGCTGCAATCTGCGATGCGTATACTGTATGCCTGCAGAAGGTATGGAGTTTGCTCCGCATGATGAAATTATGAGCTATGAAGAAATTACGGAGGTACTGAAGGTGCTCGCACCGATGGGGATGCGCAAGGTTAGGCTAACAGGCGGCGAGCCGCTGGTACGCAAGGATCTGCACAAACTTGTAAGCATGATCTCTGCTATCGACGGCATAGAAGACATCGCACTGACCACGAATGCACTCCTGCTGGATAAACAGGCACAAGCGTTGAAGGATGCTGGATTGAACCGTATCAACATCAGCCTGGACTCGCTGCACGCTGACCGATATTCCATGATCACACGGGGTGGAGATGTCAATAAGGTGCTACAGGGTATCGAGGCAGCCACTGCGGTCGGCCTTGCACCGATCAAGCTGAATGTGGTGCTGATGAAAGGAATGAATGACGATGAAATCAAGGATTTCATTGCCATGACCATGGATCAGCCATTGCATGTACGCTTTATTGAATATATGCCGATCGGACATGCTTCCGATTCCTGGCGTAAATCATATTTGCCGCTGGAGGCGGTAACGGATGTCTGTGCTGAAGCGGGCTGGACAATTGAGCACACCGAGGGCCCTGCCGGTAATGGCCCATCTCGTAATATGCGAATTGCAGGCTCCCAAGGCACATTTGGTCTGATCCACCCCGTAAGCGACCATTTCTGTGACAATTGTAACCGGCTACGTCTTACCGCAGATGGACATATCAAAGCTTGTCTGTATTGGTCAGATGAGTATAACGTCCGCCGCTATGTACACGATCCGGATGCGATGGCCGCACTTTTTCTGAATGCACTCGGTACCAAACCCAAAAATCATGAAATGGCGTTGGCACTGGAGAAAAAGATGCAATCGCACACTCCAACACTGCGGCGCATGTCACAGATTGGGGGATAATTCATACCATGATTATGATAAAAGCAGACGAGAACATCGTGTTCATGTCTGCTTTTTTTTATTTATTTATTTGATAATCTCACTTTGGAGCAACAAGAGATTCGGATTCAGAGCCTTCAATAAATGTAATCGAAAACCTTTTATTAGATCTAAAATTTTCCATCCCATATGACGATGTATAATATACACCTAGATGGTATAGATGTTGATGATATACGACTAGACAATACATACGTACGTACATTATAGGAGTTGACTTTATTGAATATCGTAGAAGCACTGGTTGCTGCAAGTCCATATTTCAAACTGATGTTGAAAGAACACGATATCATGATTGCTGTAACCGATACGGAGCAATTCTGGTATTACGTTCCTAGCAACGAGCTTGATCTTGGCATTAAAGCAGGGGACCCGATCTCCCTAGAAGACCCTACACTGCGCCGTGCACTTGTAGACGGTGAGACGTCTGCCAATCGCATTGACGCCAAGTTTTACGGCACGGCTATTATTTCTGCCGCTACACCGCTCTTTGATGATGAAGGGACAATTGCGGGCACACTGGCAATCGGTTTTTCACTTCAGAATGAAGAAAAGCTGGAGCACTTCACCGACCTGATTACTGGCATCAGCAGTAGACTGACGGATATGGTTCAGACCGTAGCTGCTCAGTCGGAGCAATTGTCAGCCTCTTCAACGCAGATTCTGGACAATACCCGCCAGGCGGTGAAGAATTCGAGCGAGGTTAACAAGGTCGCTGTATTTATTCGTGAAATCTCGGAACAGACGAATCTGCTTGGCCTGAATGCAGCCATTGAAGCCGCTAGGGCTGGTGAGGCGGGTGCTGGATTCGGCGTAGTTGCTTCTGAGGTACGCAAACTGTCCACTGGAACTAAGGAGGCAACAGTGAATATCGAACGCTCCCTTAAGGATGTGCAGACTTCCATTCAGCAGATGGAGCATGAGATTAACTCCATTGCCCAATCCAGCAATCAACAGGCTGAGATTGTGACCGAGTTCAGTGAGATTATTGATCAGCTTAATGCAACAAGCCAGGATCTCAAAGTGTTTATTGAATCGATGCTGTTAAAAGCAGAATAAGTAATTCATCAAGCTTCCCGCGACTCTTCGCAGGAAGCTTTTTTAGTTTCGAAGCCTGTATTCCATTACTCTATGGTTGAAGAAGCTTCAACAACATCCATAGTGCTAGTCCAACCATGATCAGGGCGGATACCCGGCCCAGTACATACCGAACACGTCCAGTATGATCACGACTTCCAACCAGCCGGCCTGCCCCTGCTAGCCCTAGAAACCATACCCAGGACACAGCCGTTGTCGTTATTGCAAAATAAAAACGTGCTACTCCTTCATATTGGAGTGAGCTCGTGCCTATTACAGCCACTGTATCCAGCAAGGCATGGGGATTAAGTAGAGACACGGAGGCAGCATAAGCAATCTGCCGTCCTGCAGACATCGCGATCGGTGCTTCATCCGGGGTAGCTGAGGACTTCCACAGTCCCCAAGCCATGTAGAGCAAAAATAGGCTTCCCACTCCGTATAGACCAGTGGTAATCATCGGCCATTGAATTAAAATGAGGGACATGCCCCCAACGGCTGCTCCAATCAGCAGCGTATCACTGACTCCTGCTGTAATGACAGCAGGCATCGCATGCAGGAATTTCCTTTGGCTAAGCCCTTGATTAAAAATAAATACATTCTGAACACCCAGCGGCAAGATTAAGCCGAATGCAAGCACTAGTGCATGAATAATCACTTCCATACTTCATCCCCCTTATTTCTGTCTATAGCGTAGATGAAATCAGAGGAAACGTAACCAGCCAATTGGATGGCAATGAACCCAACCAAATGATACGATATCAGCAACGACAGTAACAACTTTCACCTTTAACCGCGACAGGAGATGATCAAGCCTGATGAGACCTGAACATTCAGATCTGTATTCTGACCATAACTGGAAGCCAAACCCTGCACTTGCTATGCCTTTGTATCGTCAGATTGCAGACTATATCCGTCAGAAAATTACGACTGGAGAATGGTCTGCAGGATACCGCTTGCCTTCCCAGCGAACCATGGCGGCATCCATGGATGTCAACCGTAGTACAGTCGTTACCGCTCTAGATCACCTGACTGCGGCAGGCATGATTGAAGGACGACATGGCGGTGGAACCTATGTCTGTGGTTCCGGGTGGCATAGCATGGCTCACACTTCCATGCCCAACTGGAGCGAGGCGGCTCAGGAAGGCTGGTACTATCCGAACCTGCCTGAGATTCAACAGATCAATCAGACTGAGTTCCAACCTGACATCATTCGTTTAGGTACAGGTGAACTTGCGCCAGAATTACTGCCCCACAAGGCTTTTAATGAAATTCTGCGGACTTTGTCCAACCGCCCGCATACCCTTAATTACATTGAACCTCAGGGCAGTCTGGAACTGCGTGAAGCATTGTCTGCGCATTTACAAACGACTGGCATTCCAGCCTCACCCGATTCGATCTTGATTGTGTCCGGCTCTCTCCAGGCACTGCATCTGATCTCTGTGGGGCTCCTGCCTCGTGGGTCATCCGTGCTGCTGGAGAAGCCGTCCTATCTCTATTCGATCCATGCCTTTCAGTCAGCAGGACTGAAGCTGAGCGGAATACCTATGGACGAAGAAGGTGTACATATAGGACATTTGGAACGCGCTATACAAACGGCAAAGAAGATGAACGGAGACGGGCACAACGAATCCTTCCCGATGCTATATACCATTCCAAGTTTCCATAATCCTACAGGGAATGCCATGAGCAGCCGCAGGCGAGAAGAATTGATGACTCTCGCTCGCAGTTCCGGCATTTCCATCCTGGAGGATGGCGCTTATCAGGAGCTGTGGCTGGATCATCCTCCCCCACCTTCCCTTAAATCTCTCGATCAGGAAGGACGGGTGTTGCATTTGGGAACCCTCTCCAAAGCGGTCAGTCCCGGGCTTCGTCTCGGCTGGCTAGTCGGTCCTGTACCTGTAATTCGCCGCTTGGCCGATATTAAAATGCAGACGGATTACGGTACCAGTTCACTGGCTCAGGAAGCTGCCACATTATGGTTTGCAGACGGTCATCATGCAAGCCATATGGAATGGCTGCGACCTGAGTTGCAAAGACGCAGAGACTTCATGTTAGATCTCTTGCAGCATTATTTGCATGACATCGCGAGATGGACAACGCCAGAAGGTGGATTCTATATCTGGTTGCAGTTCACAATAGAACCCTTATCTATCCGTCGTTTATTCCATGCCTGTCTGGAAGAAAAGGTACTCATCCATCCCGGTTACCTATATGATCGGCTGGATGCGAGTCATATACGCCTCTCGTATGCCTATGCTTCTCAAGATGAGATGGAGCGCGGCCTGATCTGCCTTGCACAAGCAGTCCGCAGACTGACGACCGCCAGCTTATTATAAACGTTATATGACGGATATTCCGTCTGTCTGCACACGCTACCTTTGCGTGCCTCTCTTGGCCAATTCATAACGAAATAGCCTTGAACTACAGGAGCACATCTGTAGTTCAAGGCTATTGGTATGAATGGCATTTGAGAACGAAGCATGTTACCCTTTAACCGCTCCCTCCGCAATCCCCTCCATAATAAATTTCTGGAAGAACGCATAGATCAAGATGACAGGAATTGCAGTCAGAACCAGAGAAGACAGTATTAATGGCCATTCCTTGTTGTACTCGCCAAACAGCATATTTGTGGACAAGATTAATGTGTACCGATTCACATCTGTCAACATCAGCAATGGCAACAGGAAGTCATTCCAGATCCATAAGAAGTCCAGAATAGCGATCGTCACGGTAATTGGCAACAACAACGGGAAGATGATCTGGAAGAATGTCTGAAACTCGTTACATCCATCAATCTGAGCAGACTCTTCCAACTCACGCGGAATGGACTTCACAAACCCGTGATAGAGGAAGATCGCCATGTTTACACCTAGTCCGATATAAATTAAAGCCAGTCCGTAAGTGCTCCCTTGCACTCCCATCCCCTTCGCTACACGTGTCAGCGGAATCATGATGGAATGGAATGGCACCAGCATGGAAGCGACAAACATGAAGAAGATCAGATTACTGAGTCGGCCAGAAGTCCGTGACAGCTTGTAACCTGCAAGCGAGGCACAGAATACGATTCCTCCGATACCCAGTATGGATACGATGGCAGAGTTGAGTGAGCTGCCAAGAAGATTGATCTTATTAAAAGCATCGGCATAGTTTTCCCAGTGCAATGTTGTTGGCAATGCGATAAACGATTGGAACATCTCGCCCTGTGTTTTGAACGAGTTCACCACGGCCATATAGATCGGCAGCATCGCTACCAGGGAGCCGAGAATCAAGAACAGCCGGATCAGAATAGTATTCAACCGCTGTATCCTCATGCTTCCACCTCTTTTCTCTTCATGACAGTGATCTGGATGAGTGTGAAGATCAGTACAATAATGAATAGCACCACCGATTTGGCACTTGCATAACCATATCTGAAGTTGTTTGAGAATGCTTCTTCATAAATGTTCATCGTGATCACCTGTGTGGCCCGGCCTGGACCACCGCCTGTCAATCCGTAGACAACCTCGAACACTTTGAATGCACCATTAAGTGTTAAGAAGAAACAGATGGTAATGGCGTGTGTAATCATCGGCAGTACCACGTTACGCAGCACTTGAAAAGCATTGGCTCCATCAATGACGGCAGCTTCCTTGAGACTCTTCGGTACCCCTTGCAATCCAGCCAGGTAGATGATCATCATGTAGCCTACACCGTTCCACAGCGATACGATCAGAATTGAATAGAAGGAGAACTTCGGATCACCAAGCCATTGCTGGTCAAGAAATGTAACCGCCAGTTTCTCAGCGAGCTGAGGCAGCACCTGTGAGAAGATAAATGTCCACATAAATGCACTGATGATCGTACTGATCATATTCGGCATAAAAAATAATGTTCGGAAGAGCCCTTTACTGCGTGTACGTGACTCAATCAACACAGCGAGCAGCAAGGCGATTACATTTTGCAAAATTAGCATAAATATAACGTATTTCAACGTAAACCATAACGAGTTTAGAAAGTCGGGATCTTCTTTGAACAGTTCCACAAAGTTCCCCAGACCGATAAAGCTGTAATCACGATTTAATCCGTTCCAATCCGTCAAGCTGTAGAACATGCCGCTGAACGTTGGATACAGTAGAAAAATCGCATAGATCACAAAGGCTGGCGCTGTGAACGCGAGCAGTGAAAGGTACTTCTTCAACACATTCGTAGCCATAGCTTCTCCCCCCTTTTGACACAGCGGATGAAGGTAACCGGGGGAACGAGAATCGTTCGGCCAGCCATTTCATCTGCTTCGAGACTGTTGACGAAATAAAGTACCGCAATTTGTTGACAAAAGCTCCAAGATCGTTACGGGCACGACAGAGATTTCGTCAACAAACGCGGATACTGCTTTCCTAACAGCACTTGCTTATTAACCGTTCAGGCTCTTACTTGTTGACTTTATTGTAGGACTTCCATGCCTTGTCGAGTGCATCAATAACCTGCTGTTGATTCAACTGTCCAGAGTAGTACCCTTGTAGTGCTTTACCGGACTCATCTTTAACGGCTTGAGGAATCGTTGGATCTTGATACGCTTTGCCTTCGTTAACATATTTTTGAGCATCATCTACCCATGGGAAGCTTTTGAAGGTATGCACTTTGGCAACCGGATTAAACTTGAGTGCTTCGTAGAATGCGCTTGAATCGTTGTCATCCAGAATATAGTTGATGAAATCAAGGGCAACCTCTTTATTTTTACTTGTTGACGATACAGCCAGTGAAGTGGACGTACTCAGGTTGATTTTGGTATCTTCCGGATTGTCGTTCAATGGCATTGGAGCTACACCAAAATTAATGTCAGGATTGGACTTCAGAATCGTCTCTGCGTACCAAGGACCTTGAATCCACATCGCAGCTTTACCTGTAGCATAAGCCGCTGCACCATCATCGGCACCAACTTCAAGCGCTTTATCCGTTCCGTTGGCATTCACGAGATCGAATACGTCAAACAAGGCTTTCATATCCGAGAAGGAACCTTCATCCTTATTCATTTTCTCTACGAAGTCTTTGTGCTCTGATTGTGTCAGTGCCCCTACAGTTAGTGGCAAGAACAGTTGTGGAACCCAAGCTTCTTTGTAAGCCAGCTCGAACGGCGTGATGCCAGCTGCCTTCAACTTTTCTACAACCGCTTTCATTTCTGTCAATGTCGTTGGAACTTCAAGTCCTTGCTCCTCGAAGATATCTTTGTTGTACAGATAACCCCATGACAGAGTTTCCATTGGAACCGCAACAACTTTACCACTTGCATCCGTAACCGAAGGTTTGACCGAATCGAGCAGTTTATCTACAAAAGGTTGATCAGACAAGTCTTCAAGATACCCAGCTTTGCTGAACGGTGGAATCTCATTCACCGCATGCAGAGCGAATACGTCCGGTGCATCATTGGAAGCCAGTCTTGTTTTCAGAATCTGAGGTGCATTATCTGCCGGCGGCATCTCCAGCTGCACATTCACTTCAATGTTTTTCTCTGCTTTTACCTTGGCTTTGAACTGTTCTATATATTTATCGTAATGTTCTTTCAGCCTTGGTTGAGCAATGAACACTTTGAGGTTTACGGTACTGCCCGCTGCAACTTCTTTTTGCTCATTATCGGTGCCTGCATTCGAGCCGCAGCCCACCAGCAGAACGCTAACCAGTGCTGCACTTACAACGCTTTTCCATACCTTCATCTCTTATGACCTCCCGTAGTGACTGGTTTGTCTTTCATAGGCTCATTATATATCGTAAAATGTAAGCGCTTCATTGGACAAAATTGGACTCATCCATTGGATTATTTTAAACCTTAATCCAAATAACATTCCCCGAACGAATCATTCGGGGAATGGATCGGACAATTTAGGTTGGCCCTTGCGCATTTCTCCAGGTGACACACCAAAATGCTTTTTGAACACGCGATAGAAATAGGACACATCTTCGTATCCTGTCATCTCCGCAATATGTTTAAATGGAATCTGATCATCCATGACCCACTCTCTCGCTCTAGCCATACGAAGCTGCACCACGTAATCAGTTACGTTCACGTCATACTCCTTTTTGAAAGCTTTGCTTAAGTATTCTTTGCTGACAAAAAAGATCTGTGCCAGATGTTCCAGAGTAATCATCTCCATGCAGTGCTGCTGCATGTATTGCTTCACTTCTTCCAGATTCAGCTTATTCTTATACTTCCGCTGTGCAATCAGCTGCTCTAGCGCCTGATAATACGAAGCAGAGATCCAATCGACTGCGGCTGAGATTGACCCTAATGCGGTTGAAGGCGGCAATCCTCCTTCTTCTGAACGATCAGACAATCCATTAGAAACACACAATTCATCCAGCAGGTTCTGGAGCTCATACGCTACCCGTCCAAGCTGACGAGGTCTGCACACTTCACTTTGTTCCAGCTTCTGCTCTAATTGCTGAAACCATTCTCGTAGTCTGGGCAGGTCCAGATCGTTGAAGCGAAGGCGTGCTTGTTGCTGAAAAAGGGAAAACTCTCCCGCAAAGGAAGCGGGATAGGCTTCCCAGCCCTCTGGTGAAGTGGTTGATTTCTCCAACTCACGAGCGCACTTGGCCAACGTGACATTTAATTCATCGGGATTCACCGGCTTCAGTAAATAATCTGCCGCACGGTACCGGAGAGCGTGTTTAGCATAATTAAAATCATCGTATCCACTCACCACAACGACCTTAATCTCTGGAAAATCCTTATTCAACGTCTGCATCAGCGCCACGCCGTCTGATCCCGGCATACGCATGTCAGTAATCACGAGATGAGGTTGTAGCTCCTTGACCATACGCATCGCCTCTTGCCCATCCTCGGCTTCGCCGCAAACGACCATGTCCAGTTCGTCCCACTGACCCAGATTGCGTAGAATATCCCGATTCCACGGTTCATCATCCACTAGCAGTACTTTATATAACTCTTTATTCAAAAGGATTCGCCTCCTGTTGTGCAGGGGATACATACGATCACTTTTGTTCCCTGCCCAAGTTTACTTTCGATACGCATACCGTAATCAGGTCCAAAATGCATCACAATCCGCGAAGCTGCATTCAACAACCCAATACTGGTGCCAGAACTCCATATCCGATCGGTGTGACGCGTGATGCGTTCCAGTTTCGATTGCATCTCAACCAGTTTCTCTGGCTCCATGCCCATTCCATTATCACAAATCTGAATGGTCAACAGACCTAGCTCTGGATCAGCGGTCACTTCAATCCCCAGCCTCCACTCCCCTGGCTTATTCTCCAGCCCATGCAAAAATGCGTTCTCCACAATAGGCTGTAACGATAGCTTGGGGATATAACCGTCACCAATCTCTCCGACAATCTCTAGCTTATATTCAAGCCTGCTGGCAAATCGCTGCTTCTGAATTAGCATATAATGCTCTAGCTGATCCAGTTCAGATTGCAGAGGAACAAGGCCATCTGGTGCCCTCACAATATAACGGAACATTTCACTCAAAGCCCGGATCACCTTGTAACTGTCTGCCGGTTTTTGCGAATAGACCATGCCGCCAATCATCTGCAATGTGTTTTGTAGAAAATGGGGATGAATCTGCGATTGCAATGCCTTAAGCTCCGCAGTCTGCTTCTCCAGATTCATCATATAGTTGTCCCGGATATGTTCCCGGATACGACTGGCCATACCATGGAGATTTTTTTCCAGTAAACCGATCTCGTCCACCCTTCCGCTGCGCTCCACTTTACGATCCTTGATCAACTGGATGCCTTTCATGGAATTCGCCAGTCTGACGATCGGTTTAGAGGTCCGCCAAGCGACCAAAGCGGCCAAAGCAACAGACACTACGGTTGCCACTCCGCCTACGACAAGACCGTACTTCATCGTCTCCATGGCACTCTCGTTAATTACATGATTAGGTACGATCTTGACTACTCTCAGTCCTGTGTCTTCAATATCATGATAGAAAACATATTCGTTCGCTGTGCGAATAAGGCCCGTATGGTCCTTCGTATCCGTCAACTGCATCAATGCCTCATTCGATGGCTGGATGGAGGCATTCAGCTGATACACTGGACGACCCGAATGATCTCCAATATATACAGTGTAATCACCTCTGCTATCGAGCAGCTCTAGGGTCTGATTGAATTCGGCCCATTTGATCTCCAGGCTGATTGCCCCGACCTGAGCCTGATCTTCAAAGCGATTCATGCTGCGTGTCATATGGAATTTTGACGGATCTTTGGGATCATTAATAATTGTAAAATCTTTGCGCTGAGTAAATAGTTCATGATATCCTTCCGGGATATCGTTCACTGCCTTAATGCGTGATTCCATCGAATTAAATGTGAACAAGGTCTCCTGTTCCTTCAGGTACAGTTCGACACCAAATACATAGTTGCCAGCAGAATAGTACACACTGTTGAGCATATTAAACACTGCTTTTTGTTCATCGAAACGGATGGAAGCAGGTGCTTCCTGAGTCAACGCCAAATACTGATGTAACTCATCACTAATCTGAATGGAGTAAATGATATTATTCATGCGTGCAAACTGTTCTGCCAAATAGGCAGAAGCCCAATTAATGTTGACCCGGTTCGTATCCATAATCTCGGCTTCCATTGAGGATCGTGCATTTTCAGCGGCTACAGCGGTCATTACAATGACTGGCAGGACAGCAACGAATGTCATCGTCAAAATCAGTTTATTGCGAATGCTGCGCTTGAAAGGGTCGATCAGCCGGCGGTAGAATTCACGAAACAATGCACATCCACTCCTGAGCTAAAATAAGACAAACGCCCCAGCATTAAAGCCGAGGGCGCCATGGTCTAGTTATTATTTTTTTCGGAAAATAGGAATTAAATCTTTAAATGTAAGCCTAAGACTGATACTCAGCATGATCATCCCCTAGTTTTGTTCGATAATGCGTATGCCCCATCGTTCCAGCTCGATCTCCTGCCCGGCAGCAATCGAATCTCCCGATAACAGCTCTGTTCCTCCGCCATGTGGATTCTGGAAGGATACCGGCTCATCGGAATAGTTGAAATAATAGCGAATCGTATGCCCTTCATCGTTTACACCTGTCTTCACAATAAGTGGGAAAGCAAGCTCCTGATCCGCTCCCCATACACCTGCATCCTTCATCACCCGTTCCAGCACCTGGCGAATGACAGCAGCGCTAGTATAACAGCCGACATAAGTCGCTTTCCCTTTGCCGTAGCTGTTCTGCGTGATCGCTGCATATTCTCCCCAATGTGGATGGTCATACCAAGCGAGCACCTCGGCAGTAGTCGGTGTAATCAGCTCCATCCAGGTGTGTACCTGATTATGCTCCTCACCTACGCCAAACGGATCATCCCGCAGAGCGACATGCTTCGGCTCGACAAACAGGTTATAGCTAATGCCGCACGCCTCACTGATCAGTCCGGGCTGACGCGTAGAGCGAACCTTAATATGCTCATTGGCGAAGCCGCTCTTGAACGAGTACACGATATGTCCGCCATCCCGTACGAATTGATTTAGTTTTTCTAACAACGCATCCGATGCGGCATACAAGGCTGGCACAACCAGCACGTCATACCCTGCATAACTTTCAACGGAAGGATCGATCAGATCGCAGCCAATGTTCATTTTATACAGTTCATCATACATCCAGCGTACTACGTCATTATAATTCTTGTCACTGGTGAAGTTAAAACCAAACCATTTAATGGAGGTCAACGCCTCGTTGCTGAATAGCACGGCCACTCGATTCGTTTTCTTCAGATTCACAAGTTTGGGACTCAGACGAGCAAAATCCCGACCAATCGTCTTCGCTTCGTTATATACGGGATTCGGTTCAAAATCATGGCTCAGCAAGCCTTTCCAGTATGTCTCGAACGAGTTGTGCAGGGAGTGCCAATGCCAGTAAGCTACCATGTTCGCTCCTGAAGCCAAGTGACTGAATGCCTGTAACCGCAGTTGTCCCGGATAAGGCACCCAGTGCCAGAAAGCCTGTGCTTCGGTCTCCAGAACAAGATAATTGGATTGTTTGGTGGAACGCGCCACATCTCCCCCGAACGAAATTTCGATCCCTGTCAGCTCGTCCTGAGAAGGATGGTAGATATCTACACTGGTAATGTCAAAAGGTTGGGATGCTGCAAAATGATCCACATCCCCCTGAATGCCGTAGGAATACCCGCGCCATTCAAAGTCAAAGTTCTGGGTAACAAACTGACCTTCCTGTTTGTACTCATTCACGATGCCAACTTGCCATGCCAGAAAATCCGTGACCAATTGCCGCTGGAACTTCGCAAACTCCGCTCCAAGACTGCCGTTTATTGTGCCCACTACCGAAGGGAAGTCCTCCCAACTGTTGATGCGGTTACTCCAATAGTCCAGTCCAAACTCCTTGTTCAACTCGTCCAGGGAACTGAACTTATTCCGCATGTATTTCACAAATTGTAGCTGCACATTGTCTCCAGCCGTATTGTAATGTTTTGTTTCATTGTCTGTTTGATACCCGATCACAGCCGGATGTTTACTCACGCGTGATATCAGCTTGCGAATGATGCGCTCTGCATAGAACAGATACGTGGGATGTGTGATGTCCATAATCTGTCTTGCTCCATATTTTCCAGGCCCCTGTGCGGTTGTTGCCAGAACATCCGGGTGCTCCTTGACCATCCACGTAGGAACAGCATACGTTGGTGTACCTACAATGACATGCATTCCTGCTGCATGCATCGCATCCAGCACCCGATCTACCGAAGTGAAGTCGAACACGCCATTTTGTGGTTCGTGGGTACTCCAGGTCGATTCAGCGATACGCACGACATTGATACCAGCATCTTTCATCATCTGAATATCTTTGTCCAGTCTGTCATATGGCATATATTCATCATAGTAGGCTACGCCGTATAATAATTTGTCCATGATATCGTCTCCTTTGAGTGAGGTGATCAACTTATATAGCGTTGTTGGTATAAGGTGAGCTGTATGGTTGACATGTTCCTGTACTTGGTGGTAGCGTTTACATTAATATCGGTATATAAGCACGCTTTGTACAGTATTATGAATTACGCTTGCACACTCCTTGGTTCGGGATGCCTGCGTTAAACTGATTATAATGAAGAACATGCATAGTGCCGATGGCACAAGACGAGTATTTTTTACCCTTTTCCGAGGTGAATGTCATGGATAACGGTTCGCAGCTTCGAGAGATGCCATATCATACACTGGCGCACTGGCTTCCCATTATTGACTGTAACATCAAATTTTATGGAGCCCATAGTCAACATGTCCCGTATGGATGGGCTATGCCTGAGGAGACACATCCCGGCTTCGAGATTATTCTAATCATTCAAGGTACGCAGGAGAGTGTCATTCATGGATACACATATACTGTGGATGAAGGCTCGATCCTGCTCATCCCTCCCGGATTCAGACATACAAATGAATGTATCTCCGCGGAAGGTATGACCTATTTCAGTGCACATTTTAATGTCGATGATCCGGTATTCACCTTAAAGCTCCTGTCCCAACGCAGTAGAATCTATGCCGCTGGTACAGAAGATAATATGAAAATACGAGCTGTTCTTGAAAGCTGGATGGACATGATTAATACGGCCGAGGCCTATACTTCCACTGATAAATTGCTGATGCAAGCCCGTATGTTCGAACTGTTTGCTCTGTTGTCTCAGGCCGCAGACAATGCACCGGAATCCGTCATTTCCGTTGCTGCACAGGCTCCTGCCCCAACAGCCTTGCATTACGCCGGAGCAATCGCCGAGGCCATCAAACAGGCCTTCCATGCCCAGCTTCGGTCACGGGATGGCAATGTGTCCTCGGTCAAAGTCGAGCAGATTATCGCTTCATTTGGCATCAGTCCGGGATATGGGTTACAGGTGTTCCGTAAAGTATTTGGCCATTCTCCACGAGCCTACCTGTCCAACCTGAAACTTCAGGAAGCTAAAATGCTAATCGAGCAACCTGACCTGTCGCTGGGGGAGATTGCTCTAA
Source organism: Paenibacillus sp. JJ-100 (assembly GCF_948329825.1). Classification (GTDB taxonomy): domain Bacteria; phylum Bacillota; class Bacilli; order Paenibacillales; family Paenibacillaceae; genus Paenibacillus. Next base: position 495,390 of record NZ_CAOJCM010000003.1, on the reverse strand, counting down.
AGCTAGGTTATACCCATTTGTCTCATTTCAGCAGACAATTCAAACGCTGGACAGGTCAGAGCCCACTTCTCTATCGAAATCAGCATGCAAAAGATAATCTTAAACGATTGTCTCATTAAGCTAAGGGCGAGCTATCTGAACCATGAAGACGAAGACGTACATGCTCGAATTCCTCCGGAGTGTTCATATTGCTTAATTGCAGTTCAGGCCGCAGAACACCCGCTTGCTCCAGTTCGGCTGTTTCGACATATCGGCAACCGATCTGTTCCAGCCAGCGGGTGACACGCAGACGGTCATGAATCAGGCACTGTTCCAACCCGGGAAGTATACGTCTGTGATATACGCCTGCAAGGGGGTGAATCCGGTCCTCTACACACGGAACGATAGCACTGCTTGTTGGATATTGCTCTGCGAGCTTCTTCAATCCATCAAAAAAAGAAGTTTGCAGAAGCGGCATATCGCAAGCGCTGACCAGATTCCAATCGGTACTGGAGACCTTCAGTGCTGCGTGAAGTCCAGCAAGCGGCCCCTTCCCAGCATAATCATCCTGGATGCATTCGAAACGTTCATCGCCCATTAAGCTGTAGATTGCTTCATTGGGGCCCGCTGCAACGATGATTCGAGATACAGCCGGTCTGATTGCTTTCACTATATGAGTCATCACAGATGAACCGTTTAGTTCGAGCAGTGCTTTGTTCGTTCCCATTCGGCTAGATTGTCCGCCTGCCAATATTATGCCTGTCCATTGACTAACTTCCATAGGGTTCTCCTTTTCAAGACCATTGTTAATTCATATATATTCTATACATTGAATCCCCTTTCAACAAATGATACATTGAACAATAGGATTCGATTCAGAAGGGAATGGCTTAATTGGACAGATCCGCAACAGTGAGAGGCACCTCCTCGCTAACCTCTCTGAAACTATATAACTTTTTCATCTACGGAGCCATATCGATCTTCGCCGGGTTCCTACAGCTCTATCTTCAAGAGATTGGTATGACCAAGCTGGAGATTGGCAGCCTGATGGCGATTGGTCCTTTTGTATCCCTGTTTGCCAATCCATTCTGGGGTTTCTGGAGTGATAAGTCACGCAATATTCGCATTGTGCTGATGATGATGATGGGAGGCACCTTTGTGCTAGCACAAGGTGTATTTTACGCGCCCTCATATGCGTGGATATATGTTGCTATGATTTTCTTTTATTTTTTTCAGAGTCCATTATTTGCTCAGACGAATAGTCTAATCCTTGGATACATTGATGGAACGAAACAGAAGTTCGGTACTTTTCGGCTCTGGGGATCGCTCGGCTGGGCCATAACTGCAGTCGCTGCCGGCCCGGTCATTGACCGTTTTGGCGTGAGCAGTGTGTCGATTATCTTTGCATGTATGATTGCTATCGCTTTTATATTTTCTGTATTCCTGCCGAAACAACCCATTGCTTCCGATACCCCGATTGTAACGTTCCGACGGTTCGGCAGAGTGATGTTCAATCCGTATTTTATGATTTTTATCGGTCTGGGCGTGCTAGTCTCCGTCCCGAATGCGATGAACAGTACATTCATGTCCCTCTATATTGTAGAGATGGGCGGTGACAAACAGATCGTTGGCTGGGCCATCTTCACATCGTCTATTCTTGAAGTGGGCGTGTTTCTGTTATTGGATCGGCTTCTGAAACGCAAAATGAGCATGCTACTTAGTTCTCTGATCGTGATTAGTCTGATGTTTGCTCTTCGCTGGCAGCTCATGGCTCTGGCTAACAACCCGATGGAGGTTGTCTTCATTCAGCTTATGCACTCGGTCACCTTTGGCGGCTACTTCTATGTGGGTACCCAGCTAACGATGCTATGTATTCCGCGGCCTTATCGTTCCTCCGGTCAAGCTGTATATACGATGGCTTGGGGAGGTCTTTCTGGTGTCATTGCCGGACTGTTTGGGGGTTGGCTGTTCCAGAGCTTCGGTGCAGAGGTTATGTACAATATCGGTGTATTCTTCTCCCTCCTGGGAGCTGCTGGCTTCACTATCATGTGGCTGTGGAACCGACGTAATGGATACCAACCCACGGTGTTGACAGAGATGGGTAGTATGGATGAGGACAGTTAATCTTAGGATGCCGGGGCATTGTAGTACGATCGACACCTCACTGGCAGATCAACTTACTTTTTTTGCGAATCGTAACGTTCTGTAGCAGAAAGGAGCGAGGCAGATTGAACTTAAAACGACTTCTTGTTGCTACACTTACTTTAGCAGCAACAATTCTTATTATCTTTACATCAGCTTTTGGAGATAAATCCAATGACTCATTGGAACCTCAAGCAGACCAAAAAGCTTTGAAGTCATATCCAGTTAATGAATCTGGCCAAACTTATGGGAAATCTTTCGATCCACTAGTTGTACCTGATCTGATCTTGGCTGAAGGAACTGATGGTAAAGCTGGTTATGTACTTTCATCAGACCTTATCGGTAAAGAGCCAACAACACCTGAAGAGGCGGTTAAACAACAGTTAGAACAAGTGAATGTCAATCGAGTGATACCACTTTATGAAAAAGACGGAAAAACGATCGTTGGTCAGTTTAAAATAACTACTAACCATTAATTAAAACATACATCGTAGGGAATTCACACAATAGATGAACTTGATAGCAAGGGCATATGATTCGAAGGTAGCTATTACAGCTATAGTCTTGTGAAAATGTAAATTATAAATACCCTATAGATAGACTTTTTAACGTGTCTGCTCTATAGGGTATCATTTAGTTCAATCAAGAATATAAGCTAGAATATAAAATCCTTATGCCTTCGGCAATTGGAACGAGCTTTTCAGAGATACGACACGGTTAAATACCGGGCGGCCTGGCTCGGAGTGCTTTGGATCAACACTGAAGTAACCATGGCGGAAAAATTGGAACTTATCCTGTGGTTTCGCTTCTTTCATCTCTTGCTCTACATAGCCGTGAACGATCTCCAGAGAGTTCGGGTTCAGCTGATCCAGGAACGTTTTCTCCGGTTGCTCCACGGTCTCTGCTCCAGTACCAGTAAGATCTGCCTCAATCTCGGCTCCGGCTACAGCAGCTTCCACTTCGACCTCCGCTTCAGCTTCCGGTGCTTCTGCCGAAATCAACGGCTCATACAGACGAAACTCCGCGGGCACGGCTTGAGTCGCCTCTACCCAGTGGATCGTGCCTTTCACTTTACGTCCCGTAAAGCCGCTGCCACTCTTCGTCTCCACATCATATGTGCAATGAATCTCAACGACGTTACCTTCCGCATCTTTGATGACATCATTACATTTAATGAAGTAAGCATGTTTCAGACGAACTTCGTTACCCGGGAACAAACGGAAGTATTTGTTCGGCGGATTTTCCATAAAGTCATCTTGCTCAATATAAATCTCACGAGAGAACGGAATCTGACGGTTGCCCATCTCCGGATTTTCTACGTTATTCTCTGCTTCCAACCACTCTACTTGTCCCTCAGGATAGTTAGTAATAACTACTTTGAGCGGGTGCAACACAGCCATGGTGCGCGGAGCTTTCAGTTTCAGATCTTCACGAACAAAGTGCTCCAGCGTTTGCAGATCGATCACGCCTTGGCTTTTGGAAATACCCGTCTCGTATACAAAATCACGAATCGCTTCCGGAGTGTAACCCCGACGACGCAGACCTGAGATCGTTGGCATACGCGGATCATCCCAGCCATCCACATGGCCTTCGTCCACAAGCAGCTTCAGCTTGCGTTTGCTTGTGACCATCTGAGACAGATTCAGACGTCCGAATTCATATTGACGCGGCTGGCTCTCCATCTCACACTCAGCAACCACCCAATCATAGAATGGACGTTGATCTTCGAACTCCAGGGAACATAGGGAGTGTGTTATGCCTTCAATGGCATCTTCGAGCGGGTGTGCAAAAGCATACATCGGATAGATGCACCATTTGTCACCGGTGTTATGGTGATGCGCATGGGAGATACGGTAAATAACTGGATCACGCAGGTTGATGTTAGGCGAAGCCATATCGATCTTCGCACGCAGCACCTTTTCACCGTTCTTGAATTCGCCAGCACGCATCCGTGTGAACAGGTCGAGATTCTCTTCCACCGAACGCTCGCGGTACGGGCTATTTTTGCCCGGCTCGGTCAGCGTTCCACGCATTTGTCGAATTTCGTCGGCGCTTTGATCGTCGACGTAGGCTTTACCTTTTTGAATAAGCAGGACCGCACGGTCGTACATCTCATCGAAATAATCCGAGGCAAAACGTTTCTCGTTCCACTCGTATCCTAGCCATTTCACGTCTTCCTGGATGGAATTGACGTATTCTACATCTTCCTTCACCGGGTTGGTGTCATCAAAGCGTAGATTGGTCTTGCCCCCAAACTCGCCGCCCAGCGTGAAGTTGATCCAGATGGCCTTCGCATGACCAATATGCAAATAACCGTTCGGTTCCGGTGGAAAACGGGTAATAACTTCCTGGACTTTGCCCGACCGGAGGTCTTCGGTAATGATATTTTTAATAAAGTTAGGTGGGGTTGTGAATCGTTTGTCCACAGGTATCAAACCTTTCATGAATGGATTGGAGCTTGCAAAAAACCAGAACAATGCTCGCTAGAATTCCTTAGTTACGAAGTCATTTCCTGAAAATATCTTCTTTCATGGAAAGTTTCGTACGCGTTTCATTTAAATATACCTTTAACGGGGGAGGAGTTCAATAAATAACAGCACCAAAATCAGGATCAGACGCATAACTGCATCCGCACAAGTTAGGTCTAATACCATTTTGACGAGTTCGCACGAATCATGTAGCATGTTAGTAAAACAAAATTTAAGGGAGGGTTTCCCAAGTGAACGCGCTAAAACTGACCAAAGAACAGCAGGATGAAGCCATTCGCACGATCCAGTCGTATTTCGAAGAAGAACGCGATGAAGAAATGGGCGATCTGGCAGCATGGGGTGTCCTTGATCTGTTTATGACACAACTTGCTCCCTACATATATAATCAGGCACTCAGCGACGCACGCACAACGGTAAACCAGCGCATGGCCTCCATGGAAGAAGATCTGTTTGCATTGGAGCGCAAATTGCCCCGGCCTCCCCGCTAATCTACCTATTATATAAAGAAAGAAGGTTGCAATCATGTTTACCTATTCATTGGATGAATATACGGAGCTTCGCCCGCTTCTGATGGAGCATACCAAACCGCTGTTTGAACTAACCGATCGTTCCCGGGATCAACTGAGACATTGGCTTCCTTGGGTGGACCATGTGACAGAGATTGAACATACATCGAACTATATTACAAACGCTTTAAAACAAGCGGCCGAGAACGGTGGATTCACTGCAGGTATCTGGTTAAAAGGAGAACTCGCAGGCATTATCGGTTTCCACGAGATTAACTGGACGAGCCGCTCGGTGAGCATTGGATATTGGCTTGGCAAAGGATTTGAAGGACAAGGCCTGATGACCAGTGCCTGCCGTGTCTTCGTGGATTACGCGCTCGTAACACTGGACCTGAATCGGGTCGAGATTCGCTGCGCGACCAACAACAAGAGAAGCCGCGCGATTCCAGAACGTCTGGGCTTCGTGCTTGAAGGGGTTATTCGTCAGGCGGAGAAGTTGCCTAAAGGATACGTCAATCATGCGGTATACGGCATGTTACAGCACGAATGGGAACTTCTGCGATAAAACGTGTTACATAATGGTTATACAAAGGAATCTATCGTTCAATTCATGATTGGATGAATGTACATCATAACGTATCACTCATCACTCATAACTCGCTATTATAGCTTTTCACCCGCTACCCCCTCTTCTGTGACAATAGGTGCCGCAGATGAGGGGGTGGCGGCTTATTCTTTTTAAGAGATCGCTACAGTGCACGAACCATGCCGCCATCCACAATCAATGAGGTTCCGGTAATATAGGAATTAGCTCCGGATAACAGGAATACGACAGCTTTGGCAAATTCCTCCGGCTCACCGTAACGTCCCAGTGGAATCTCTTTGCGGAACTGTTCGGCAATCTCTTCCTCACTGACCCCATTTTGTTCTGCCCGTGCCGTATCCAGCTCACGAATCCGGTCTGTAGCTATACGCCCAGGGGCTACAGTGTTGATCAGGATGCCGTAAGGAGCTAGTTCCTGAGATAATGTTTTTGCCAGCCCAAATACTCCCGTACGGAATGTATTGGACAGAATCAGGCCCGGGATTGGTTGTTTCACCGAGGTAGAAGCAATGTTGACGATATGACCACCGCTTGTCTTCATATATGGAAGTACACCCCGAATTAATCTGACATAACTGAGCATATTCAGTTCAAAAGCATGCTCCCAGTCCTCATCTGACAGTGACTCGAATGTACCCGCAGGAGGGCCGCCTGAATTGTTGACCAGAATATCAATGTGACCGAAATGCTCGACCGTCTTCTCAATGAGTGCTGTAATATCCTCCTTCCGGGTTACATCGGTTGCACAATATTCCACATGTCCACCGCCGCCAAGCGCCAATAACTCCTCTTGGACTAGAGCCAGTTTGTCTCCGCTACGGCTCGCCAGCATCACATCCGCACCTTCCAGTGCCAGCTGTGCCGCGACCGCTTTGCCCAGGCCTCTGCTGGAGGCCAGCACCAGTGCTTTTTTACCACGAATCCCCATGTCCATCGTTATTCCTCCTTAGCCAAGTTATGGTTGCCTCACAACTACGATCTCACTGCCTATGCCTCAACAAAATAAGCCATCAAAATATCATCTACATCTCGGCCATGAATTCGAAATTCGGATACAAGCCTGCCTTCGGTTATAAATCCGCATTGTTCATAGAAAGCAACCGCTCCCGGATTGCTTGATAGCACACGCAATCTGAGTTTGCGGATGGCCTGTTCCTTCGCATATGTCTTCATGGCTTTCATTAGAGCCGTTGCCACACCAGATCGGCGAAATTCAGGGTGTACAGCGATATGAATCTCGTATACATGGCGGTTCACAGGCATCCCTGTGGGGGGATGAAAGCCGACGTATCCGCATACCCGTTCCTGCTGTACAGCAATCAATTGACTACCTGGTGGGCAATATTGCAGATACTGCTGTCTGGATCGCCATTGCATCGGTGCGGGCGAGGTGGATGCATTCCAGACCAGCATATCTAGCTCCATCAGTTGGTCTGCATCCCTCATCTCGGAAGGACGGATCTGATACGTATGACTGGTAAGCATGCCAATTCAACCTTTCGTGTACCTCATTCTTTCTATGTATTGTAGCATAGCCATCACGTGGACTAAAATTCTGCTTCGATTCCACTAAACTGCGAAACTCGATCATTGCGAACAGCAAAAAAACCACTTCACCTTGTCGTTACGTCATGGTTTATACTGATTGCATTATCATCATGTCTTAAAACGGTTCTATAAGGTACGGAGGTGCACCGGATTGAATATCAAAGAAGCCGCATCCCGTCTGGGAATATCGGCCAGAGCCATTCGCTTTTATGAGGAAAAAGGATTAATTCGGCCTGCCAAGCAGTCTGGCAACGGATATCGTGTCTATACAGAAAATGATATATGGCGCTTGCAGACGATCGCAGCACTGCGTGAAATTGGCATGTCATTACAGGATATTACCCATGCGCTCGCTGAGATTGATCAGGGTAACCAGCAGGGACTAGAGGAATATCTAGAGCTACAGCAAGCAGTAATGTATGCCCAGTGGGTCGAACTGAAACGCATGATGGATACAACCCAGCGCATGATCGATCTGAACCGCCAGGATGGAGCACTTGATGTCAGCTATCTTCACGATCTGGCAGGTAGCGCACGCCGTCTGCGTGAAGCTCGGCAGAACTGGCATGACCGCTGGAATTATGACAGACAGGCGGCAATCCATGACCAGCGTGTGCAAGCGGAAGGGAATACAGCGGACAAACCTTTCAATCTGTACCATAATTATGACGAAGCTTTGGAACAGACTGCGCAGTGGATTTCTCCTGTAATTGGTGAGGTGGGCTTGGATATCGGGACCGGAACAGGCAATCTGGCTGGCAAAATGCTGGACAAAGGTGCAATCATGACCGGAATCGATCAGTCGCGTGAAATGTTACGTAATTGCCGTAAGAAATATCCGCAGATGCAGGTGAAGCTCGGTAATTTTCTGGCGCTACCTTTTGCCGACCAGTCCTTTGACTTCGTGGTATCCAGTTTTGCCTTTCATCATCTTGGTCCAGATCAGCAATACCTTGCTTTGGAAGAGATACAACGTGTGCTCAAAACTACTTCAACGAGCAGAATCTGTCTCACTGATCTCATGTTCACCGATTCTGACCACCGTGTCGCATATAGCAGTCACGCTGCCACAGCTGGAGATGCAGAACAGCAGCGAGCATTGCGCGAGCGCCATTTCTCATTGCTTAGCGAACTGTGCCGCTGGCTGAGTCACCTAGGCTACGAGACGAAGTACATACGGCATAATGAATTACTGCACACCGTATTAGCGTTTCCGGTGCGATAGTCTACGCAACAGCCCACATCGTAACTATCGGTTATACAAAAAGTTATACAAAAGGGCCAACCCTGCGAAAGAAGGTTAGCCCTTTAGGCTTGGCCCATTGCTGCGTACAGCAATGGATGAACTCACATATAAATATCTACAATTGTGCGGTCTGACGCACCGCTAGCCTGCTTAAATGCATCCAGTGAAATGCTTATCCCACCTTGGCGATAGCGGTTCGCTGTACGCTCGCCTTGAACCTCTCTGCCATTCACCCTTACCCGGCTGACAACCCCCTCGCTCAGGTGGTAGATAAACGTCACCGGCTCTCCTGCATATTCGAATTCAAACTGCATTCCGTCCAGATCAGCTGGCAATACCGGGTCAATCACCAGATTACCGCCTTCCTGACGAATACCCAAAGCATTCGAGATTAGCTGATTCATGTAGATCCCAGGGCCGCTGGAGTAGATTCTCCATCCGCCTTTCACCTGTACCGTACCTTTACGGAGCTGGTCAAAATGCTCTTGAGCCTCGTAACGCGTGTTAAACTTCCCGTCCGAACTGCTGAAGTATGCATTCGCTTGACGAATCTCTGCGTTAGGCACAACCTCGCGGATGCCAACCGGGTTGATCATCGCCAGACCGTTCCACACCTGATCCGTCTTACCAAGCTTCGCCATCGCTTCCACGTAACGAATGTGAGCATGCACGTATTGCAAACCGATCTCACGTCCGAAGTTAGACGCTTGCTCTGCACGTTTGAAATGTGTGCTCACTCCACCTGCATATTGCGCTGGACGGTTCATCAGACGAACCCCATCCGGGCACAGGAATTGCTCACGAATGAGCGCATAATGTGACTCCGCTTGTTCCGCATTGAGCAATTCACCAATCATGCTGCGTGTCATTGGTAGCAGGCGGTATTGGATACCTGTCTCCGTGTCTGTTGGGTGCAGCATCAGCTTCGCCTGGTCTGCCTCTTCCATGTACACAAAGCCTGGAATGACGTCTGTGCTAAGCATATAACGGATGAAGTCCTCACGGATGCCCTGTGCCAGTTCGGTAAGCTCCTGTGCAAACGCTTCGTCTTTGGCTTTCAAAGCTTGTGACAGCACGTTCATGGACTGATACGTCAGTGCTACTGTCCAGCTGCTCACCATGTATTGCTTGAGCTGTGCATTGGCTGGCTGGAGGGTATCATCCCAGTCGCCATCTCCGTAGGAGGACAGGAACGTATCGTGCAAGAAATGTGCACGGATATATTCGATCTGTTTTTTGGCGTGATGCAATACCGTTGCAGTCTCTTCTGTGAATCCAAAGCTATGTTTAACCGTGTAAGGCACTTTTTCACCCAAGATGGCATAATCGCGCGTAGCCGTCAGGTAATCTGCCAGCACTTTCAGCGGCCATACGATGATATCCCCATGGCTCTCTTCTTGCTGAATGGCAAAGTATTTGTCAAACATAAACCATTGCGGCCAGTTACCATCATCTTCGTATTGGTGCGTGTAGACCATTTTGATAATATCGCGAACTTGCTCATATTTCTGAGTGGCCATGAAGTACTCCACCGGGCCCTGGCACACATCACGTGTACCCCATGCTGCGCCGCCGTATTGCTCCAGACCGTGAGGTACAGAGTAGTGAACCAGCATATTGTGGGTGTACCACCAAGCAAGTGCGTTGACTTTGAACAAATCTTCCGCACCCTGGCTTTTGCCACGAGACAATCGGAATCCATTCATAACACCTGCAAAGAACTCACGGTATGCCTGCACTTCTTCTTCAAAAGAAAGAGTTGAAATTGCTGCGTCAGCACCTGCATCGGCAGATGCATTCTCTTCCAGTACACCTTGTACCTTCAGTGTCCATTCCGCACTCTCTTCCAGACGAAGCGTGACGAGCGAAGCAGAGCCACTGCGAACACCGCTGGCAAGTAACGTCTCGTCCCCGGCTTGTACAGAGGCTCCTTCAACGGTCAATCGATACTCCAGCTCTGGATACGTTCCTGCACTCAGGGATTGCGGGTCTGCCTTGAAGATCAGTGTGTTGCCTTCCTGTGCCATGTGCATCGGATGTTCGTATTCGTTCACGTTCATCGTAATCTGGTTCGTCACAAGATAACGGTAGGCCTTTCCACTTGTAGAGCGCACGTTCATGCGCACTTCTGTAGCATGCGTCGTAGTATAGTTGGTCACGATAAGCGTATCGGACTCCATTTTGTAAATCCAGCGAGCATAGTTAAAACCAATCTCAAACAGAGACGGCATCGTCAGCAGACGATATTGTCCATCGATCTCTACATAGATGCGTTGTCCGGCCGTCTTCGGCACGTTCAAAGCATTGCGGGCATTACTGATCATTTTATTAAAATTGGTGTTGCCGATCACAAGCTGTGAGTTGAACATCCCATACATATACGATGTGGTTGTAATTACCTGTGCTCCAAGTTTCACATTACCGCCGCTCATCAGGATGTGACCGTGTGGGCGTTCTACCAACAGTTCTTTAGCTTTTAAGACAATATGCTCGTAAGATTCGGTAAAGAAAGACAACAATTGATCCCCACTACGTTCTTCCTGATGACGATCAGGGTACAGCTCGTTAATCTCTTCTTGTGTCAGATCAAGGGCTGCCAGTGGCTCACCTAAAGACGAGGAAAGCTTCACCTGATCAAGAACATCCCCCTCTTCGGCTACCATGGCCTGAACGTCGTTCCACGCTGTTGCAACTTCATCCCCGAACTCCAGTGCTGTAATATCCGATGCATGGTTAGCCTTCGCCAAGCCGTAGAAGACAACCTTTGCTTCACCGTTCAGCTCCATAAGCTTGGATTGCAGTGCAGTATAAGCAAACTCGTACTGATAAATCTCATTGGCTAGTGACGGGCGGCTCAGACTTTCGGGTTGATTCGTTTCTTTATAAGACAGTCCGAAGAACTGGAATCCATCTGTGGAATAACCGACCGCTTTGGTCAAGGAACCTTGCTGCATGTAAGGGAATGCTCCGCTTTGTGGCTGATTCTGACGCGAGCATACGACATATCCCTTCGCATCATCTTCAAATACGGTGTGGTCAATGTATTGTGACAGATAGGCTTCATTGCTGCGAACAGCTCCCGGATCGGCCAATCCTACATCTTGTCCATACACGACATCAATACGCTGTTGTTGTCCGGTAATCTTCACATCCCAGAACCAGATCCCTTGCGGCGCAAGCGTAAATACCACCTGATAGTTAATCGCTTCTCCGGCTTGTTTAGGCTGAACGCTACCTTTCCAGATCAGTTGACGGTCCCCATGAAATCTGCTCTTTGATACTTGACTGTTGGAATGTACGCCGAGCATCGGGAACGAATGAATCTCTCCATTCTCATGTACGCGCAGATACAGATTGTTCATCGACCCATCAACCGGATTGCTAATCAGTTGGTTCAGCATGGTTGTACCGGAAGTTGCCTGAGCCAAGTCTCCACTGCTCAAAAAGGTAAATGTGACTTCTCCGGCTGCCAAGCGAATCGTTTCATTCAAAATTGTTGCCATCTCACAATCACTCCTTAATTTAGTTTATTACCTAAATTCGAAACGTTTCGATTTTGTTGTAAAAGAATAAGGCTCCTTTTGAACGGTTCTTTTCGAACCTGCTCCAACGATAACCCTTGTGTACATAACAAATCCTATTCACATGCAGACCGCGCTTAACCTTTATGTATTCACACTAGCCCGGTCTTGATGCATATGAAAATTCCTAGTCACATCCATTGTCCTCATGTTGTGGTGTACCTGTACATCCGACATCCTCGTACATCGACCGCTCTATGTGTGTTGTCCACTTAAACGCGGCATACCTGTGACTTCTCAGTAACCAAACTAACCATTATTTCCTGAGATACTTCGCGGAGAACCTACAGAACCGCGCTCCACCAGATCAATGGTTAACGTATAGGCAGGATTAACCGTTTCTCCGTTCAACATCTGGAATAGTAGATGGGCAGCGAGTGATCCGGCTTCATGCTTTGGTTGGCGAATCGTGGTAAGCGGCGGAGTGACATATTCCGATAGCTGAATATCATCGAAGCCGATAACGGAAATGTCTCCCGGCACCGAGATATTGCTCTCTTCAAATGCCTTCAGGCCGCCAAGAGCCATCTCGTCATTCCCATAAAACACAGCAGATGGAAGCTCTCCCTGCATGATCATCATCTTGGTTGCACTGAAGCCGCCTTCACGCACAAAATTGCCGTTCAGACGCCACTTGGACTTCTCTGCAAGCCCTGCTTCCCTCATCGCACGCAGAAATCCCTGGTAACGTAGCGCATTGTCATATGAATTGGAAGGTCCACTGATATAAGCAATGTCCTCATGACCGCTTTTGATCAAACGACGGGTTGCCAGATATCCTCCTTGCTCGCCATCGACCAGAACGTTAACCAGATGGTCACCCGTAAGCGGCCGGTCCATAACAATAATCGGGAAGCGTGATCCGGCTGATTCCACTAGAATGTCATCATGAATGTTCTGGGCCAATACAATGGCTCCGTCTACTCTTTTTTCACGTAAAAAACGAACAGCCGTGGAATCTCCCCCACCCATCGAACTGCATGCAATCAGATCATATCCGTTCGCCAGCGCCACATCCTGCACACTGCGAATGAGTTCCGAATAATAGGGTCCCGACAAATCCGTCAGAATCAGTGCAATGGTATTTGTCCGGCTTCGTTTCAGATCCATGGCAAAGCCGTTTTTACGGTAATTCAGTTCCCGTGCTGCCTCAAGCACCTTCGCTTTCGTTTTGGCACTAACCTTGCTGTCACCGTTCAGTGCATAGGAGGCAGTGGAGAGCGCCACACCCGCCAGCTTAGCCACATCCTTGATCGTTGCCATTCCTCATTCGCTCCTTCTTGCTTATCTCATCCGTTACTACTTCGTCCTATTCTGTGTCCATTATAGTTACGGTTCATTTGTATTGCATATATTTTGTGGTGTTCAGATTACTTCTAAATTATGCTTTGGTTCTTCTCTTATTATGAACTCTTTGCTTAATGCTGAGCTGTTTTCATCTTAATAATCGAAACGTTTCGAGGTGTTTCCAAAAAAATAATCCACGCTCAATCTTCCTATCTCTCTGCCAGTGTACAAACAAAACTGTAGTCATCATCTGCTTATTCATGATCAAATTAGACTTATCATATACAGATAAATGTTGACAACTCTGCTCTACGTAACAGATTGAAACGTTTCGACATTATCATTATAGTCGCTAGTGATAGCGATTTCAACCATTTTATTTGATTTTGACAGAAAACAACAACATATTCAATACGTTTCCAACTTTACTTTCGAAGCAGTAGACTTATTAGCAAAACATTAACTTACAACTTACAACTTAGATGTTACACGAGAGGAGATGGCTTGCTATATAGGAGAACTCTCAACCTTGGCTTCTACTAAGCCTTCTGATTTAAGATTAAAAGCAACGCTCCTTATAAAGCAAGCCTAATGGTGGAAATGATTATAGCTTGTAATGAATCAGCTTTACTTTTTCACAGCATGAATCAAATGTATGGTTTCGAAGGCGGACAAATTATCTGTTCGTTGACTAAAATAACGCGCTTGTACATCTTCTGGTGTGAGATGCTCATAGATGAGAAGCCCTGCTTGCTCTAGCAGCTGTTCCAGTTCCGCATACGTAAAACAGGATGTCATCGGTTCACCGCCCATTGCAGCCATCTTGACCATGTTTTCAACCCGATTATAGTAGCCCTTCTCCTCATAGAGGTACTCATCCGCATAGTCAAATACGATTGAGCTTCCAGCGGGAAGGTCTGAAAAGGCGTTATGGATCAACCGGAACAGGTCGTCTTTGGACAGATAATACGAAACACCAAGCAATGTAAACAAGGTTTTCACATTCTTCCAGACTTCACTCTTAAAATCTGTATGAATAACTTCATAGGTAAAATCCATAGGAACAAAATGAAGATTACGCGGAATCACCAGCTCTGCCTGTTGCAAGCGTTCCTTCTTGAGCTTTTGTGCGGGTGGAAGATCCACCTCAATGATGTCCAGTGTGTGCTCCAGTTCCGGATGTCTAATCGCAAACGTATCCATGCCTGCGCCAAGAATAATCACTTGCTTCACTCCCAATACCGCTTCCTGCAGTATCACCTGCTCACTATACGCAGAACGAGCCAGTGTTATCGGGGACAACTGGACCTGAGTGATCCATTTTAAAATCTGCTCCGGGTCTCCGCCGAACTGACGATCGGCATCCGGGTGGAAGAAATGTATGCCTTGAGCCATGTTCGCTCCAATATCTGCAAACTCTTGCGCGGTGATTAGCTTCCTGGCTACAACATCATTAAAAATGAGTGGTTTATCATGTTCCACATGATAGGCTCGGGCAAATGCTGAAATCAGAGATGTGATGCTGGACTCTTTCTGGCTCATCCTATGTTTCCTCCCGTATAAAACAAAATAAGGTCCCCCTGGCCAGGAGAACCTTAGTATATACGGAAACTTTATATATGTAAATTATAGCATATTTAAAGTTTTTTGTCAATCTCTATTCGAGATGAGATCAGCATCTTCAATGCTTTTTCATTCAACTTGTGCATATCCACTGTTTGACGTTCATGGAGATCAAATCCCATCCTCTATCCGTCTATACCGTATTCCCGAATCTCCCGGTTGCGGTTCAGCGCTGCATGCAGTCCGAATCCAAGCAGAGCAATCACAGCGGTTCCCACTGCCAGCCAAGCTACAGGGATTAAGCCTTGCTTATCATACATAACTCCCATGGCATATGGTCCGATCACGCGTCCCACTGCTCCAATCCCGCCCGAGACCCCAATGTAAAAAGGGGCTGCTCTACCGGCATGCTCCGATATAAATGCCGGCGTTGCCGGCGAGATTAGCATCTCTCCAAAGGTAGCCAGAACCATAGCTAGCATCATGCCTGGATAATTGTACATCGTGATCATGACGATATAGGCCATGCCGTAGAATACAGCACTTGCCGTCATCTGGGCACTGGAAGTACGAGCCATCGTACGCTTCACCCAACTGGTGAACGGCTGTCCGACAAAGATCAGTACACCGTTAAGTGTCCAGAGCAGGCCGTACATTCTTTTCTCCAACCCTTCTGAGATGATATAAGGCGACACACCTGTATTCCAGATAGAATTGCCGAACAAGAGGAACAACACACCCAAACTCATGAACAGATACAGCCGAGTATTGCCTAGCAGCGTCCAGATGCCCGGACCCTCAGGTACCGTTGTACGTTTTCTCAGATGCACTTCACCTTGCTCGGGCTCAGCCCGGGACAGATAAAACCAGAAGAATACCGCAAACCCTGCCGAGGTCACCCCGTTTAATACAAAGCTCAGATGATACGAAAAGTCAGCGAGAAATCCGCTGAGGGCTGTACCAATCGCCACGCCAATATTGTTTGCCACGTAGATAATGTTAAACAGTTCTCCGCGCCGCTCGGCAAACCGGAAGCCGATAAACGCTTGAATCGCAGGTAACGATAACGAACTGAACAGCCCGATCCAGCCCATCGCACAGATAAAGACTACCCAGTACGCGCTAATCCAAGGCAAGGCAAACAATCCTGCCGCGTTTAGTGCCAGCGAACCGATGATTAGCTTTTTGACACCTACCCGATGGTACAATGAACCGCCAAGCAGCTGTCCAAAAATGCCACCCAAGGATTGAATTAGAATGACAAACCCCGCATTCGCCATCGTGCGTCCCAGCTCGTCGAACACATACATCGTTGTCAGCGGCCACATCAGGGCACTGCCCGTAGCATTCACCAGACTTGCAAGCAAAAAAACTCGAACTTCTCTGGGATAGTCATCCAGCCATCTCATCATTGTTATCTTAAACTCCTTACATTCACTAACCTGTTGTCCTATCCACTAGCATATGTTCACACAAAAGGCTCCCGCTCACGTGACATGACTCGCCACGGCGGAAGCCTGTAAGTTGAAAGATTTTATAATATGAATCTATATTACATCAATACTATCTGACTGCAAGCACACTCATTGCCGCTTCACTTCAACAGTGGCTGAGAAAAAAGTTGCGCCATTGCCCATATCCGACAAACGGTTCGAGGTCAGGGTGTTGGAGCGCTGCTTTTTACCCTCGCTGTCCCACCAGAGCCCTTGGCTGATCACCGTACCTGGAAGCATCGCATCCGTCACTTTAGCCGTCAATTCGATGCGTCCACGCTCATTCCATACGATAACGACATCGCCATCCTGCACTTCGCGGCGTGCTGCATCCTCTGGATGGATCTGCAATAGCGGCATCTTCTCCAGACGTTGATGTTTGGCGGAGTTGCCGAAGCTTGAGTTCAAGAAGTTGTGGTTTGGCGGAGATACAAACATTAGCGGATATGCATCATTCGGTCCAGCCGGGTTCTCTCCATCAAATCCTTCAACAAGCGCGGAGTATGTTGGTAGTGGCGGTAACCCCTTCTGTTCCATCTGCTCGGAATATAATTCAATTTTGCCCGATGGTGTCGGCAGGCGATCTAGGAAGGAGGCATGAGCCGACATATCCAACTTCACAAACCGCTGCTGCTTCAAACGTTCTAACGTAACCCCGTTCATATACGGATTTTCCGTGTGCTGTAGTGCATCCTCAATCATCTGCTCCGGTGTTTCGCCAAAAATGTCCGAGTCATATCCCATCGCTTGTCCAAGTAGCGAGAACAGCTCTACATTGCTTTTGCTCTCTCCAATGGGTGCAATGACCGGCTCCTGCAGCTGAACATACTGATGCCAGTAAGAGGTGTACAGATCGGTCGCTTCAAAAGAAGAGGTCGCAGGCAGCACAATATCTGCATACTTCGCCGTATCGGTCATGAACAAATCATGAACCACCGTGAACAGATCCTCCCGTGCAAAACCTCGCTCAACCCGCTCGGTATCCGGTGCTACCACCAGTGGATTGCTGCAGTAAACCAACATCGCCCGGATCGGCTGCTCGGCTTCAAGCAGCGCTTCCCCAATCCGGTTCATGTTCACGACCCGCGGCTCCTGATTATGCCGCAAGTCCGGGCGCTCCAGCGCATCACTGTTGGTGCTTGCGTAGCTGTTGGTGCGAACCGCACCGCCGCCGCGCTTCAGCCACTGCCCTGTAATCGCGGGCAGACAGGCGATGCTGCGCACGTTCATCCCCCCATTGTCATGATGTTGCAGACCATTGCCAATGTGTATGTAAGCGGCCTGAGCGTTCCCATAGAGCTGTGCCAGCTCCAGGATTGTTTCTTCCGGCACGCCTGTAATACGTGCTACGCGCTCCGGGGTATAACTGCGTACATGCTCGCACAGCGCTTCATGTCCTACGGTATATTTTTGCATAAAAGCTTCATCTGTCAGTCCCTGTTCGAATAATACATGCATCAAACCCAGTGCAAGTGCACTGTCCGTACCCGGATAGAGCGGAATAAACCAGTCTGCCCATTGGGCCGTCCGGTTGCGGTGCACGTCGATAACAACGATTTTGGCACCCTTTTTACGAGCCTTCTCCGCCAGTACGACCTGATGCATGTTGGTGCTGACGATATTACCACCCCAGACCACAATCAGATCGGCATGCTCTGTCTCCTCAGGCAGCGTTCCGCGATTGGCTCCCATCGTATATTTCCAGCCGGTGTTACCCGCACTATTACATATTGTTTGCTCCAGTACACTTGCGCCAAGTGCATTGAAGAAACGTCGATCCATACCGTCCACACCGAGTATGCCCATATTGCCGTAGAAGCTGTATGGCAGAATGCTCTCAGGTCCATAAGTTGCGGACAGGTCCTTGAACGTTGTCGTAATCTCCTGGATTGCTTCGTCCCAACTGATACGCTCGAACTTGCCTTCACCTTTGGGTCCGACTCGTTTCATCGGATATTGAAGACGCTCGGGATGATACACACGCTCCGTCATATTTCGAACTTTATTACAGATCGCACCCTTCGTAATGGGATGGTCCGGATTACCGGTGACCTTGACAATTTTTCCGTCCTCTTTATGTAACAACAGACCGCATGTGTCTGGACAATCGAGCGGGCATACCGCTGGAAATACACCATTCTCCTGATCGATCATCATCTTCTGGTCCTCCCTCTTTCCATACCTATCCCTGTATGATATCCCGTTCTAGGCTATATCGTAAAGAGAACAAGAATGATTCTTCCAAAATTTCGTAATTATATCAGTAATAGCGGTAGTTAAATATTTTTAAAAATAGTTTTGTCCCTTTGATTCATTCTTGGAATCCAGGGGTAATTAGAATCAAGGCATTAGGTTGATGTTTCCCCACTTCCTCCTCATGCCATATCATGGACCACTCCCGAAATTCGCCATGAACAGGTTTCGTTCCCCCGAACCTTGTCATGGCGAATTTATTTTGCACAAAAAAAGATGATCACATCTCACACCGCCACGACAACGCCTGTCGTGAAGCGATAAGATGCCATCATCTCACTTCATCTAGCCTATGGGTATTTCTCCGTATCTATTTTCTCATGAAACAGCAGGGTAGCTCTTATTCAACGTGACCTATACGAGCAGACAATCCACCATCCAGCTAATCTTCTGACGCTCTCACAATTTATTCTGTGATAAAATTTGTCCAAATGTCGACTCAACCATGGGTTATGCATGTTTACTAAGCATCGTTCTGCCTTCTGCTTCCACAGGAGCAACCGTAGCAGGTCCTATAGTTTCCGGCTTGGTTACCGGTTCGGCTTGGCGTAGATATACCATCCAGTACGCAGCCGCTACGAACAACGCTCCGCCTGTGAGATTACCCAGCCAGACTGGAATAAAATTCATGACATACTGTCCCCAGGAATAGTGGCCTTCAAAGATCGCGGCTGGGATCAAAAACATGTTCGCCACGACGTGCTGAAAACCAATGGCCACAAACGCCATCGTTGGGAACCAAATGCCCAGAATTTTACCACTCATCGTATCCGCTGCGTATGACAGCCAGACTGCCAGTGCAACTAACCAGTTACAGCCAATACCAGATATAAAGGCTTGCAAAAAGCTGTCATGCAGCTTGTGTCCCGCCATATCAACCACTTTGGTCAAATACACTCCATCCGCAGTAAGTCCCAGCACATGACCGAAGAAATAAGCTACGAACAGGGCACCGAGCAGATTACCCAACGTTACCAGGAGTAAGTTTTTCACCATACTGGCTGGTGTAATTTTACGTGTAATTGCAGCAAGCGGCACAGCCATCATATTCCCCGTCAGCAGCTCTCCGCCACCGATCAAGACCAGAATCAATCCAACCGGAAAGACAGCCGCTCCGATAAATGTCGCGATGCTTCCCCATTCTGCTGGTGCAGATGCAATCACGCGAATATCCAGCAAGAAACCAAGCGCAATAAATGCACCTGCCAGAAAACCAAGAATAAGCACAGAGGAAACGGGGGTTTGTGCTTTCTTCACCCCGGTCTGTGCCGTGTATTGTGCAACCTCCAGAGGTGTTTTAGCCGCCATATCTCATCCTCTCCTTCAGTTCATTCCATTACATCAATTGTATGTCAAAACGGGAGGATTTATTGTGAAATTAATCACAAATGATTGTGGGTAACTCTGTAACTTTACGCAGTCTATCATCCTCATAGAAATAGTATTATACTTTTGGCTATGTTAAACTCTAATGTTGATATTTAACCATAAAATAACCGCCTTAGTGAAAAGGCGGTTATTTGCTTCGTACCTATTAGCGTAAAAGATCTGTTTAATCGATTATGGTTGCCAAACTTCCCATATGTTACCGTCAGGATCAGCGAACGTTATGTTTAGTCCGCTTGTCACCCTTTCTCCTAATATATTCACTCCGTTTTCTTTGAAACGTTCATATAGCTCCTCGATCCGTGGAGTAATGAAACATGCCATTGCATGGGGGTTGCCGCTGTCCAATGACCATGAAAAGCGTAATCGACCGCCTTCTTCGTCCGATTTGTGAAGGAACAGAGCAGGTACAACTTGCCTTAAACCAGGTGAAGGTAGGTTGCCATTCCGATTGGGTAAATTCAAAACAGCCATCACCATCCCAGGCTCAACACGGTCGTTGTTTGAAGGTTGGTACCCTAAATTCTTTTGGTACCATTTAATAGACTCGTAAACATCATTTACTGGTACGTAAATACAAGTTATACCCGTGATGTCTTCCAGTCTTTCTTCCATTTTGACTTCCTCATTTGCCTGCATATCCATTCCTCCCTCTCAGTATCTTAAGTCAATAATGATCACACCAAACACCCAAGCATTACTAATTTTACTACTTATACACATGAATGATAAAGTCAATTTTATAATTTTCTCACATTTGTTCATTTGGCTATCCTGCCCGTCCGTATTAACAAGAGTGAGCAGAAAGCCGAAGTTTGGTGTTCGTGTCGGTCACAGTAAACAGACACGATTTGACCAACATATTTTTCTTATTCGACGAGGTATTCTCATATTCTTTGCTGTCTATATAGCGAAACCAAGCCAAATAATGTTGTAGATATTTAGTTGCAACACCATTAAAACGATCCATCCATTTTTTTAAACGGCTGTGGTAGCTGTTTACATTTTGGATATGGTACACGCCTTTCACACGTTGTTTTCCGTCGGACTTGAATCGGTAATGAGCCAAGCCTTTTGAATTCGCATAGGAACTGAATGCCCTCCACGAATCAGTGCATAGCACGTTTGAGTCAAATATATGACCACCAATCGCTTCATCCAATTTTGTAGTCCGAATACGTCCACGCCTAAGTACGCCAGAGTAAGTCATTTTCTGACGGTCACGGGCAACGAGTACGCATACTTGATCTTGGCTTATACCACGATATTTAGCTTTACCACCTCGTTTACGTGGCTTGCGTTCGGTGATGTTACGTCTACCTTTTTCAGAGAACAAGAAATAAGTCTCGTCCATTTCAACAATACCTTGAAATGCTTCGGTCGGAATCTGCTTTAGAGCAGAGAGAATCTTATGCCGCCAGTAAAACAAGGTGACATGCGTGACTTCATCGTTTAACTGCTCTGCACATTTTCTCAGAGAAAAGCCCTCAATCATGCATTCGATAAAACGAACTCACATATGAGGTCTTCTCGTGCGTTGAAGAGGGGTATTTGTAAGGTCATTGAACGTTAGGCGAAAAGACTTACAACGGTAACGTTGACGGTTAACCTCTCCAGTGCGTGTTTTTACAGCGTACTTTCCAAATCGCACGACAGAATGGTTTTTGCAATGTGGGCAAACAAGCCCATCTTTATGCTTCTGCTCTTGAATTTCATCAATCGCCCGAACTGGAACCGCAACTCCCTTGGTTCGTGCTGGCAAAGTATATATTGTGGACTCCGTTCCAGCAGGAGGCACTTTGGATTGGAGAAGCTACTACGATTATCCTCAGGGCGTTAGAGGTGGGGAGTTTGAGGTCTCATATCGCGCAGGTGGAAACAATATGAATGGCCAGGCTTGGGGAACATCTGCCAAAAACAATAATGAGCTTTAATCTTAATCACGAGTAGCCATATGGTGAATCCATTACAAAAAAACAAAGGCCGACGATTACTCGCCAGCCTTTTGGTTTTTTCTATTTTTCTATCTCTCGAAGCCCATCCTTTTCCTTATACCAGAGCCGGTTCCTTTACCTCTACTGGTGGCAGTGCTTGCAGACCCGCCGAGTTCAGGAAGTTCCATGGTTTGTTGTAATGCGGCTGGAAGAAGAAGTCGATGAAGGCCAACTCATCTACGGTCATGTTGTTCTGGATGCAGACGGAGATCGTATTGATCGACTGCGTCAGATCCACTTTTGACATGATCTGTGCACCAACAATGCGACGAGTCGTCTGTTCATAGACCACTTTTAACAGCAGCTTCTCAGCAGTTGGCATGAATTCTGGACGGTAGGCATCCTCAAACGTTACGGCTTCAACTTGTAGACCTTCATCAGCAGCAGACGCTTCCGTCATCCCGGTACCCGCAATATTTTGCTCATAAATCTTGATACCGGATGTACCTTGCGTACCCAAGTAAGGTGTCGTTGGACGAACCAGGTTGCGCGCTACCAGTGTACCCATTCGAACTGCATTGGTCGCCAGCGGGATGTAGGCAGCTTTGCCAGTCGGGTTGTAATGAATTGCACAGCTGTCACCTGCAGCGAAGACATCTTCTTGGCTGGTTTGCATGTATTTATCCACGATGATTGCGCCGTTAGGAAGCATATCCACCTGACCTTTGAGCAGCTCCGTATTCGGACGGAACCCGATGCAGAGAATGACCAAATCCGTCTCGAATTCACCTTTGGACGTGATGACTTTGGTTACTTTGCCGTTTTCGCCAGTAAACTTTTCTACAGTCTGACCAAGAGCCAGCTTAATGCCTTTTCCTGTCAGTGTTTCTTCGATCGCATCTGTAAATTCAGGGTCCAAATATTTATTCAAAATCCGATCCACGCTGTCAATCAGTGTCACTTCTTTGCCATTCATCTGGAATGCTTCTACCAGTTCGACGCCGATATAACCTGCACCGACCACCGTTACGCGTTTCGCATCTTTCGCTTTTTCAATAATGGTGTTGGAGTGATTGTAGTTTTTGCTGAGCAAGATGTTATCCAACTCGATGCCTTCCAGGTTGGGTATCACTGGCCATGAACCTGTAGTTACGATTAATTTGTCAAACGTATCTTCAAATTCTTCCCCTGTTTTCAGATTTTTAGCCCGCAAGGTGTGCCCTTTGGCATCAACGGCTGTAACTTCATGAAGCATCTTGGTGACAACACCGAGTTCTGCCAATTGATTCGGCGAAGAGTAGAACAAACCGTCAGGGTCTTTCACGACTCCACCAACGTAGAGCGCAATGCCACAAGATAGGAAGGAAATGTTGTCATTGCGTTCGTATACCGTAATCGTAGCGTCCGGGTATAATTTAGCGGTGTTAACGATAGCTGCCGTTCCTGCGTGTGTACATCCGATGACTGCGATTTTCATGAATAGTTCCTCCTTGGTGTATATAAAATATGGAATAATTAGACTCATTAGGTTGTGAAATAATTCACTATTAATAAAACAATGTGTATGTGATTAATTTCACTTTATACACTCATTATAATGTGATCTTTTTCACAATGCAATAGATTAAGTAAAAAAATTATTAAATCAGAAAAAAATAACGACAGTGCAGTCTCGGTCTTCTGTTTTCACACTCTGTATATATGCCTTCTTTCTTAAGGTCTCACTAACTTCATTTTCCCCGAATTACATTTTGCTTATGCCGACCAAATAGTTCAATTTGATGAGTAATGGGCAACATACCATTAAGAGGACAGCAACCAACCCAACAGGTTCAGAGGCTTTTATCTAAAAAGAGAACAAAAAGAAGCCTGTCCTATCTAGGACAGACTTCGCATCATCAGTCTATTTCACATGCAGCGAATTAACCGAGTAATTGCTCAATCGCTTGAGTCATTGACTCTGGTGATTCTTTGGGTTCAATCCGGGCAACAACTTCACCTTCACGATTCACAAGAAACTTCGTAAAGTTCCACTGAATATCGCTGGTTTCCCCCGGTCCAGGTTGCTGTTCTTTCAGATATTGAAACAGAGGGTGTGCCTCTTCACCGTTCACATCGACTTTTGCAAAGACTGGAAAGTTTACGCCATAGTTGATCTGACAAAAAGATTCAGCTTCTTCGCTTGTACCTGGCTCCTGTCCACCGAATTGATTACATGGAAAACCAAGTACCACCAAACCTTGATCACGATAGCGATCATAGAGCTTCTGCAGTTCACCATATTGCGGAGTCAGCCCACATTTACTAGCTGTGTTCGCAATGACGAGCACCTTGCCTTGATACATATCCAGGGGCACTTCCTGATTTGCGGTTGTTACTGCCTTGTAAGAATATACGGACATTGCTGATTCCTCCTATGACATAAATTAGACGAGGGCATGTATAAACCAATATACACCAATGCCCACAATAGCTTATGAGCCTGCACCTATAGCTTATAGGCTATAACGCCGACCTTTAAGTTAATTATAGACTTGTTCCATCGTATACATCAAATTTACCGCGAAGCCCTGATCTTATCGTATTGGCTTTGCCGCTCAGCTCTGCTTAGCTTAGGACAGCTATAACAATACTCTTGACCGTCATAGACTTTATAATGCAGACAGCATGCTGACTTCATCAACATTTTCTCTCCAGGTTGGTACGGACTGTCGATCTCCACGGGCTTGAAAGCTAACACATTTTTGCGCAATCCCAGAATTTCAGGCGGCATCATAGTCACATACTCATAACCCTGATGAACAGCCTCCCGTTCTTCAGCTGTAATGTCCATCTGGGCAGCCAGCGTCTTGAACCACTTCAGGATCGACGCTTGCTGTGCCCACATCTGTCCTGTGTTCGCTCCGACAGCCTGTGCAATTCCCTCAATGAGCGGCCTAAGCTGTTCCTTGTAATACGCGTTGAGCATCGCTTCTCGTGCAGATACAGATGCAGCTTTCGATTCCGATTGATCCTTAACCACTGCCGCAGGATGTGCATACTCGGATTGATCGAGCAATAGAAATTGGAATGACGGATATCCGTCCTGAACAACCAACTGTAGTTGAAGATTATCCAGAGAAATATTCAGTATCGTGTCACACATCGCATTCATGTAATGAATGGCTAACAGCAGTCCACGAATAGAATGCATGAAATATACTGCAGTGGTCCGCAAGCAATCTGCACGTAAATACTCATGATACACGGTCAGCATCTCTTTCGCATGCTCTGCATCCCGTAACGATGCCAAAACTGTAGTATATATCGGATCTGAAGCGGGACTGGTCGATATCCGTCCATATTGTTCAAGCCAGGTATAGTCGATTGCGCCCATTAGTGAATCCTCCCGTGAATGCGAATGAGCCGCGTGCTACAGCGCACAGCGGCTTCAATTCTATACTTCAGGATCGCATATGCAATCCAGCTCATTTCAATTAACTGCCTGTTGCTTGAACGCGATGTTCCGTACGGCCCACGGCATGAACCATGGCAGTGTTCATCACTTTTGTTTCAGGAGCTACAGGTCTTTGGCGTTCACCAGCGAGTGCATATGGTAAACACAGTGGTACATTGGAACGCGGGTCCATGACAATATCCGCTTCAATATTGAACACTTCACGCAGTACATCTGAAGTCATGACTTCTACCGGTGAGCCTTGTGCAACAGCTTTACCCTTTTTGATTCCAATCATATGCTGTGCATATCGAGATGCATGATTAAGGTCGTGTACGACCATCACAATGGTCCGATTAGCCGTTGCATTCAGATGCTCCAACAACTGCAATACTTCAAGCTGGTGAGCCATATCGAGGAAGGTTGTCGGCTCGTCTAGGAAAAGAATATCCGTCTCCTGTGCAAGTGCCATGGCAATCCAGGCACGCTGACGTTGCCCACCAGACAACTGATCGATCGGACGATCATGGAATTCGGTCATACCGGTTACTTCAATCGCCCACTCAATCATGCGTTTGTCTTCTGCGCGCATGGAACCGAATCCCTTTTGATAAGGAAAACGACCATAAGAAACCAATTCTGTAACGGTCAGCCCTTCCGGAGCTGTAGGATTTTGAGGCAGAATCGCAAGTTGCTTGGCAACTTCACGCGTAGACTGCTTATGAATAGACTTCCCGTCGAGTAACACGTTGCCTGCCTTCGGAGACATAATACGTGCCATCGTTTTCAGGATCGTTGATTTTCCCGAACCATTGGCTCCCACAAGTGCAGTGATTTTCCCTTGGGGAATCTGAATGTTCAGATCCTCAACTATCAGTCTTTCCTCATAAGCGATATCCAACTTGGACGTCTCCAGACGAAACATGCGATCATCCCTCTCTCATTAATCCCGGTTATGTATGCCGGCTATCCTAACGAACACGAAATCGAATTTATATTCTGATTCATTACTTCTGAATTAAATCTTCTACAATAAAGATACTGATAATCATTATCACTTGTCAACCAAAAATACCACATCTTTTGATGGATTCAGGCTTTTTTTATCTATCTTCCGCTCTAAGCCACTTCCTTCCCCACTTATTATATGAGAGTATTTCTCAATGATTCCGTACCATTTTTCACTGTTCACTCATGTCCTTAATCTGAATCAATCGAATTATGTCTATTTTGTGAACTAAAAATGTCTACTGCACACTTCCTCTTCTTAAACGGGTTATCTCAAAAAAAGGATGATCCTGAAACCTCGGTTCAGGACCATCCTTCTAACTCAACTTAATCTTACCTTAATATGTTTCTGTGTTTGTTATGATTCATTGTATCGTTAAATCAGGATCCTCAGATGGGTTCCTGTATCAGCTCAACAGTTAATTCCGAACCCTCTGCACCTTGTTGGATGCCCACCACATGTTTCGGATCAATACTGTCCGGCAACGTCATCTGCATGCCGTAAGGGTACAAGCGATCCACTTCTGCCGCAGTTAAAGGTGTTGAACTTGAACTGTCCGCATTGGGTTTCCCTTCTGTCGAGACCGTACCCGCTGGATTCTTATCCGTTTTCCCTTCGTCTTGTGTCGGTGATTCATCCGTTAGGTCTGTTGATGCACTGCCAGCTTCGGAATCTGCCGACTCTTGATCTGCTTCTGCATCTGATTCAGATGCATTTCCTGTCCCTGCACCAACCTTTGAATCTGATGCAGAATCTTCTTTGGTTCCGCCTGACATCTGAGCATCATTCAATGGTTTCCATTTGTTCTCCACGACGAGATCCTTCGTGCTACCGTCATCCATAAGGAACTGTAGACGCCCACGTTCAAAAGGATCACCGCCCTTCTCGCCCTGATAACGGATGACTAACAGGGACGATGATTCTGCTTCGTTCTGCTTATTCGCAGCTACAATATAACCAATATAGTCTGCTGGTTTCTCCTCAGGCTCGGCAGGGGCTGCTGGCTTCTGATCGGTCGGTGGTTGCGCCTGAGGTTCTGACGCACTGTTTATCCAGGCATACGTACCACCCGCAATACCGAGAACGAGGAGTAGAAGCAACATCCCCAGCCAGCGCCTGTTCTTACTTCCAGTTAGTATACGCATTAGCGGAGAAGCAAGCTCAGCTTTGGCACGATCATAGACCGGTTTCATCGCTTTTCCTGCTTTTGCATAATACGGCTTAAAAGCAGACTTGGATCGGAATGCTTCCCGATCATGAGATTTAAAATACGTAATGATGGCATCTGCATAACCTTTATGCGCATTGGAGCCACGAACAAACATCCGTTGTTTGCCAGACCATTCAAAAAAAGCATACAAGACTTCGGGTTGACCTGTATGACTACGTACAAATTCGATCAGACCCGAATAATCAAGACGATTACTGCTGCTTCCCCCACGGTAGAACGCTAGCGGCAAAGCCTCATACGCTTCTGTTCCCCGATGATTCTGCAGCTCTGTCGCTAGCCAGCGACGTGTCCAGCGCTGAAGCTCATCACGCTCAGCAAGCGAGAGGGACTCCACCCCTTCTTCTGCCTGAACCTCACCTTTTAGCCATGCTCTGGCAGCCAGCATCACGTTTGTTCTTGCAGCGACATCCGAGCCTTGGCGTGCAGCCCAATCCCGAACTTCATCCTCATGCTGCAAAATATCGATACGCAGAAGCTGGTCGCGATTCACCCGTTCTAGATCCAGATCCTGAATCATGAACAAGTTAATCACATAGGCAAGCTTGTCTGCCAGCTTCGTCAAGTCTTCCTGATACCCAGCCAGGTTGTTGCTATAGTGACCCGTTCGGTGCTCTAAACTAGCTGCGACGTCAGACTGTCCGATATGTCCTGTAATCTCAGGTTCAAGCTCACGCTTCCCGTTGATCCGATCCAGCACACTAACCCGCTGCAGCGCATCGTTCGCAGATGGAACAGGCTCAGGCGCAGAGCACAGCCTTTCCCGAAGCTCTTCACAAGAACGTTCGAGTAAAAATGTAGATTGGATGGCAGACGGATTGGCTGTAACCCACCGCTGAATAAGTTCAATGACACCCGCTGCTGTTTCCGTACGTTTCAACTGATTGTCCAGATATGGCTCAAACAACAGCTTTGTTAACGACGCATTGCCTAGCACCTTATCAAAGAATGCCTGATGCAGCCAAGCATCGCGTTCCAGAATGGTATACAGCTCCTGGACAGCTCGCATCCGTTTCTGGGCACGGGCATTGTTCACAGCATAGATAAAATAATCGACAATCCTTGCCTTCACGACGGGTGCTGCAATGCTGAAATAGTCTCCAATACAAGAGGCAACTGCCTCTTCAGGTACATTTTCTCGTCGTGTGCTGTCTAACTCTCGGCTGAGCAAAGTCAGAAACAGTTCATTCAGACGTGAACGTTGCTGTAGCGCTCCTTCCGGTTTCAGGTAGGTCAGTAACCCGCTCAAGACCTCGCTTTTGTTATTCAAATAGACATCTTCCATACCTTGTTCGAGGCTAAAGAATACTGACAACTCTCCGTATGCTTCAATAGAAAACTCTCGTCCAGGCTCCATGCCTGCTAACATCTCATCAGCAAAAGTGTAAAACGCAGTCGCCCTTGCCGGGTCTTGTATCAAAGACCATGCAAATTCAATATAAGGCAGTTTGGCCACCGAAGCCTCTGCATGCATAACCCGCCCTGACATGAGATCAAAGGTGAAATCTTTTTCCGTATTCCGATCCTTGGGACGCAATGTACCGCGCTCCACAAACTGCACATGAATTCCCTTTTTGGCCTGCGGTTCCTTGGCAAACGTCATAAAGCCCAGTTGCCGCCTGAACGCATACGGCAGTGCCTTGTACAGCAGACGCAGTATAGCTTTCGCACCTGCAGTCACTTCCTCCGCTGGCACATCAAGCGCTATGTATACTTTGCGGCGTGTTGCCACAGCCTGCATTACTGCATAGAGCAAACGCTTGAATAGCGTCTCATCCATTTTCAGCGCACTCAGAATCTGGCTCGTTGAAGCATTAGAATTAAAATGGCTGTCGCTCAGGCCAGCACGAGGCCCAGCGACATCTCCCGTTGCTACAGGCAATGCTGTCAGCACAGGCAGCTCCGTGCCTTGCTCGATGTCATACGAAGTAGCGAACACGGTATCCAGCCAGTCGATCCCTTTCATATATTGTTCCGCGCTGGCTGGAGACAACACATAGTTATGAGCGAAAAAAGCACTGCGCAGCCCGGTAAAGTCCGCAGCCTGGTACACATTTTGCCCCAGAATCGTCTCACCGTTCTCCAGATGAAGTAGGTGCATGGAAGCCGGGAATTTGCTCTCATCCTTCTCGCTTCGGCCTGTCAGCTCCGCAGGAGCATCATAGACACAGTAAGGATGTAGTACTTTTTTGATAAAGGAAGGGTCGAGTCCCGGCGATGCAGCCACCGTATCGAATCCCTCTGTTGTCCGGAATACCCCGCGCCGCTCTCTCGTGTACATCTGCTGTTGAATGGGCGGAGTTATGGAAGAACGCATTATCCCACTCTCCCCTCAATGTATTTGAGCTTGTACAGCAGCCATAGGAAAGGCTCATCCACACGAATAGGACTAACTACGCCCTGGATTTTCATATCTACCGGATTACTGCCCAGCGCAGATACAGCGAAATAAGCCGTGTTCTTGAAGTACACATCCATCGTGCCTTTGAACGGACGATCCACTTTCTCGATAAAACGGCGAATCTCCCCATCGATATTCTCGAACTCGGTCAGGTCAAACCAATCGCGGTGCACCATGTTGCGGAATACATTGCTGTTGGACTTGATGTAATCCCCCTCCTCATCCTTGAGAGAGTGCAGCATGTCACTTTTGGTGAGCACAACAGCAGTTGGGATATCGGTCTTGGCCTTATCCTGATAAGCAATAAAGTCACCGAACAGGGTCAGCACCACATCTCGCGGTTCATCGTATTTTGGTGTCCATTCTCCCGGTTCGCTGCCGAGGTTAATACGGATCTTGTCTCGGATCGAACGAATCTGGAGCGGGTCCACCATAAATAAAATGCCTGCCGAGTTTTTGATATGCTGTCCATGTAAACCCAGATAATCCTGTTCCACCATACCTTCACCAGCCACGTCAAAAAAAACGAGTGTCAACGGTGCTTTATCCTCATCCTTGAACACAAATTGGAAGATAAACGGCTCCTGCAACTTCTCTTTCTGTGTTGAATCCAGCAGGTCACCCCGCTCGAAAAGTGGCTCTTCATAATCCGCGCGGAAACGGCGGCTAATCTCTGCATTCAGCGGCATACAGGCGGCGTCAAAATGATCTGCCGTATAATGCTGCAACGTGTGAATCAACGATGTCATATAGACGGATTTCCCCACCTGGGATGCTCCAATGATGGAAATGATGTTGCTTGGTGCCTTGCCTGCCGTTACAGGCAGTTCGTTATGACAGTGCGGACACAACCGGCGGCGCGTCACTACACCATAACGATCATTCAACCCCATGATGATGTTATCCGAATAGATTCGATGTTCTTCCGGTACATCATAAGGTGTCAGCACAGCCTCCATATCAAATACCGTATCCAGTCCAAAGCGCTCCCGATATCGGTTGAGCTTGGCATCTTCTCCGAGTGCATAGTCCTCATCATCGTCACGATGGTGTGCCGCACGGAACACCACATCTTCCGGTGAGAATTTGCTGAAGCAGTAAGGACATACGATGTCGTAAAACAGCGGTCGTTCCTCCGGCTGCTGTCTCTTCAAAAACCGGCTAAAAAAACTCATAGCCACTCCCCTCCCCGTTTGTGTGTAAATATAAATTCAACTTGGATCGTCGTGTCTGTTCAGTCTGAAATGAGCCGATAAGCGGCTCCATATTTCGGGCCATCCGTGAAGAACAACCTCACATAGTCGTCTTTGGCGACTTCCACAGGCGGCATTTCATTTTTTCCAGGTACAAAATCACTCAGAAAAGGGTATACCGTACCATCGTCCTTGTTCAGCGGTACACCGCCCTGCTTGCGAACATAACAGAGCGCTTCTTTAGGCACAGGCACTTCGGCCGTTACGGTAATCAGAACCGTCTTGCGTTTCTGAAAAAAACCGCTCTTATAGCGAATGGCAAAGCGGATATCCGCCTTGCCTGCACTTGCAATCCCTCGATTATCTTCATCCTGCTGACGAATCAGCACAGGCCCATCCTTATGCATCTGACATGCATACACAGTGTACTGGATCGCACCAAAGCCAGTGATTCGGTCTGTATACCCGTTGTTAGCCTTGTACTCCTCGCGTGTATACAGCTTCAGCTTGCCTTGTGTCCAGGCTTCTGAATGTCCCTTTCCACTGTGATCCATATCGCCCCATTGTTCCTCAGCCACGTGATTCTCGTTCATCTGATTAAGTTCCAGACGTTCGACGTACACTGCCTCAAGCTGCTCCGGCCAGAGCCAGCGAAGCGTGCAGCGATCTTCGTCCACCGCGAGCGTTAGCTTTCGAATCCGGGGAGCTGAAGGATCTGCATCTGCATTCATAACCCGCATATTCCATTGACCTCCCCGATGTTAAAATCCTTTGCTGCGTGTGTCTCGTGGTCGCTGCCCGAATCCTTCCGCAGAAGAAGTCCCACGACCAGCGTCCCGGCGTCCTTTACTCTTACGCGGCGTGTTCTCTTTAATGGGAACAATCCATGAGAAGAGGGTAAGCACACCCGACAGGATCAGCATTGCTCCCAACCGAACGAAAGCATCACCTACATTCGAACCGTTCAATCCCCACTCTAGCAATAAACCGGCTAGTAAGCCCGAGACTGCACCGCCCACACCAAAGCTGAGCGCAAGATGTCGGTTATCAAACACAAGACCAAGTGATACACCCAGAGCTACACCGATGAACAGTAAGGCAGCGACGCGGAAAATGGCGAGATACACGCTATGTTCCATGGCACCGGTACGCTCTGTCACGAGTGTACGTTCATCAATCGTATCGTAAATCTGCTGGAATGCCAGATCCAGACCACCTGCATCCGGCACATCATAGTACATCCCGCCGGTTTGCTGAGCAATATTTTTGAGCAGATCCGTGCCCGAAGGGTCAACCAGACTCAAGCCAACCGTATGAATCGCAACCTGTTCTTGTACATACTGCGGCAAAACACCTGAGATATCGGCATCGCTGAATCCGTCAGATAACAGGATAACAACTGTTCCCCGCTTCACATCTGGCTTGCTCTGGATCAGCTCCATCCCTTCCCGGAGTACCGCATCAAAATTAGTCCCACCCGGCGTTGTTACAATGCTGTCAATTTGGTTGTTCACTTCATTTTTCGAAGCTTCGCTATCCACTGCAATGAAGGGTTGCAACAATTGTGGCTGATCGTCAAACGTAATTACCGCCACCTGCTTGTCGCTCTCCATCTGGTTGATCAGCGTTTTGGCTGCTTCAAACCGCCCGTTATTCGGATCGGTGTCGCTCATGCTGCCGGAGTTGTCGATCATCAGCACGATATCTTTGACCTGCTTCGCACCGCCCGGATTAATCTGGTATAGCAACTGCAAACCGAGTCCAGCCACCAGTAGCAGAGCCAGTGTTGCCGGAACGAGCAGCTTCCAGGACAAGCCGAGATATCTGAGCTTCCACGAAGCACCATTCAGACGTGGTGAGATTATCTCCGCCAGTAAGCAGAACAGCCCTACACTCAGTGCCAGCACACCAAAGTATAATCCCATCAGCAGCAGCCGTGGCATCTTCCCAAGCCACTGATGCAGCATGAGTTCCCCTGCCGCAAAACCGACTGCTCCGCCAATGAGGCTGAACAGTACCAGGAGAAGATTGATTTTTCG
This sequence comes from Paenibacillus sp. JJ-100, assembly GCF_948329825.1. Taxonomy (GTDB): domain Bacteria; phylum Bacillota; class Bacilli; order Paenibacillales; family Paenibacillaceae; genus Paenibacillus. The sequence goes on along the minus strand of NZ_CAOJCM010000003.1, from coordinate 462,073 downwards.
CTGCATGTCTACATGCATCCTTTCTCAAAACCCGCCATACGCAGGCTGACTTAATACATCGCTTATCGAAGCGGAGAGAGCTTCTCTACCAGATCCGCAGGGTGAAGCTCATAACCGTTCTCGGTATATGAATCGTAGTACACTTTGCCGTTGCGATAAACCATAAGATCCTCGAGATGGAAACCACCCATGAGATTGAGCTTCTCCACCCCACTGCTGCGTTCTTCATACACCACACCCAGCTTGTAGATGCGTGAGGTCTCCTCCGCATGTGCTGCATAGTCCAGGAAAGCACTATGGTGGTCGCCGAAAAAGTACTTCTCTTCATACCGATGCTCCTGCGTATAGTCGAACACCCGTATGCGAACAACGGCTTGATCTTCCAGTGTGCGGTACAGTCTGCGGAATAGGTCATCCCGTGTTAACACATCTCGATCTCCATACGTAATCGTCACATTGGCACGCTGGAGTAATTCCTCCTCAAACGGCAATCGCAGCGGTTCCGCAGAGAGCAGCAAGCTGCGGCATACTTCCATAAGACGTTGAAGCAAGCGGTCACTGCCCTCCGTGGCGAGCTGGTTCATATCGCCCATGTATCGATCTTCGAACCATACATCTGGTCCACGTCTGGCCTCCAGATCGGCGATCAACGCTTCAGTTACCCTGCCGTAATATTCCATAACATTCTGTCCGATGTATTCATCGGCAGCGGCGATACTCTCTTCAGCTGTTCCGCGCAACGTACGTTCCAACGCTTGTAGTGAGCTGGTAACTTGAAGACTGTACCGATGCAGTTCTTCCATTTCTGTATCGTAGATGCGAAGCAGATGTAGTTCATTTTCCAAACGAAGCAGGTCGACCTTGGGTTCGTATACTCGTTCCAGCAGGCAGTCGATCAGATTGCGCACACTCTGCTTGTCGCGGAAGAGCGCCCGCTTGATCGATTGATCCTCTACTCGCTCCTGCTGACGCTGTTCCAGCAAGGCACGTGCGGATTCGAGCTGCATCGACTTGTCGCGGATCAGGGCCAACAGCGCTTCACGCACACTGCCCGGTTCACCGTCACTCCAGGCAGCCCATTGGAAGTAACCCACTTCGGGGTATTCCATATGGGACTGTTCAGCCTGACGGCGAAGCGACCCGGCAGAACTGCGCTCACGGACACGCTCCTGTACAGGACGGACCACATTCTCGCGGAAATAGGCTTCCGCCCCATCTCCATACAGTGCTCGCTCAGCTTCCCGCAAGGAGAGCGGCTTGAGCTCAGCAAAGCTGCGATTATGCGTCATGATGCCGCTCATGCCACTAATCAAGTCTTCACGCGGTAGCAGTCCATCCACTTTGCGCTCCACCGACGAAGCATCCAGTCCGAAAAAAGCAAGCTTCTCCTTGATGCTCCAATCCGGCTCTTGCTGCAATCGACGAAGGAGATAACGGTAAAGGTGATACAACACCGTCAGCGCAATCGGTTTGTTCGGCCGCCTGATCTCGGCAAAACCTGCACTGGCATATCCGTGCTGATCTGAGGTGGTGCGGATATTATTTTTAAACGACGTATTATTGTAGGTATTCGCGCCTGTGCTGGCGATAGCAGCCCGGTCTTCGTGAGTCTCCTCCTGCTTCCGGTTCTTCAGCAGACAGATGCGGCAGATGATCTCGGCATTTTCAATCCAGCCGCCAGGAACACCGGTGCCACGTTCGTTTTTGTCCGATAGCACATAGACAAGGTCGAACAATGGAGCAGCAGGATGATTGACAGGAATGGAGATTCCGTCCTCCGTCACCAGCAGATTGCCGCTAAACCTGTAGTCCAGCGATTGCATGAAATCGAGCTCTCGCAGAAACGCAAGTCCTGCAGCACTAGCGTATCCGAAGGAATCGACCTGCTCCATCTCGCTAACGAGCACATGCAGATCCGTCTGCACCGATTTGAAGGACTGTGCCAGGATCGTCTCGGCAAGCTTCGTAATTTCCGGCAACAGTACATTCAGCGGATCATCTGCTCGGGTAATGACGGTTACGTAAATTCGATCAAAGGACGAATACAGACGTCCGTAGTCAGCAATGCGGTTACTTACCCTTCGCATCATACGGTTCAATCCAAAAAGTGCGTCCGCCGACTCGTGAAAGCTGCGGTGTACGTCCTTGCGCAACGTTTTGGATGCCTGCCGTTGTGACTGCATAGTGGAGAGCGGTAAACGGTGATACGTCACCTGGGCATTTTCATGTGATGAATTTGCTGTATGAGCGGTATTGGCTCCATTTAACGAATCATCTGCTCCAATATGCACGTAGACCACACCGTCTTCGTTATCCCACTTCAACTGGTTAATGCCATGCACCGCAGACACCGCAGGTTTCACCAGATCACCGACAAACAGGAACAGGGCCGGGTAATGGATGCTGCTGCGTCCATCCCCTTGGCTGCCCTGACGTTCCTGTTCTGCTGCGTAACGGGCAGCGTACTGCTCCAGTTCTCGCTTTAATACTTGCTGCATTCCTTGTTCTGCTTCTATTCGCTGCCTATTTATTGGTACATTCATACCATCAGCCACCTTACTTCAGCCTTCTACGAATGTCGTTCAACTTCGACGACATCGTTCTGTAGAACTGATAGATGTCTTCCCCGTTCGCCAGTTCTACCCGCTCATACTCCAGGCGATCACGCGACTCCATGAACAGTGCAGCCAGATCGTCCAGCTTGCTGAGCAATGGAGTAATATCCTCCGAAGCGGTCAGTTCATTATCACGGCGTGAGGATTTGCGCAGTAGCGTACTGCGATCCTTCTCGGACAGAGCGCGGAAGTTGCCAAACACTTCGTACTCAGCGAAATTACGGCTCTTCATCAAGTTGGCGAATGGCTCCCACGCGTCCTCTTCCGGATCACGATCGTAGACGTACAGTGCACCTTTTTTAACAATGGTATCTGTGTATAGGGCTTCAATGAAGCGATCGTACCACTGTTCTTCATCTTGGTACTGAGCAAGAATGCCTTCCAGTTCAGCCACTTTGGTGGTGATGGCATTCATCTTCGCCAGTTCCTCACGTACCCGCGCGATCAACTGCGGAGAGCGTACCAGGTTTTCTTTGGCCATATCTTCATTAATACTTCCGAAAATATCCTTCACATCTACGCGTGGCAAACCTTCGGATTGCAGACGTTTCAATTCAAGGACTGCTCGTTTCACTTCACCCAAGTTCGGTGTGGTGGACGTCAGACGCATGTCGTACGCAGCCAGCTTCGCTGACAGGTCAAAAGGTTCTGTTGTAACAACCGCATACCGATTGCTCGTATTTTCATCTACCGATTTGGCAGTAACAATCTTATATCCAAGTGCCTGCTCGAATTCACTACGAACTCTGGCGTTATACTGCTTCACACGCGCATTCTCATACACATCTCCCCAGGATTTTTCCGGGATCGGAGATGGCAGGTACGTCCAGTTGTTTTTCTCTGTCTGCACCAAGTGGCGTCCTATGCCCTCTTTATCCAAAATGGTGCGTTCGTAGCTCTCTTCATACACTTTGAGAGGTGTATATACGAAGAGGGGTACCCCGTTGCGGGTGTTCAGCCAGAAAATCCGGTTCCGTACTTCACTTTCTTTGACTGTAAAGTGGGATTTGCCCACGGCATTGTTCTGGTAGTTGCGAATCCCTTTCAGAATACCCGGAGCCTGTGCTGGCACGGAGACAAATCCCCAGGAAGGGAAGTGCAGACTGCCCGTGCTGTTGCTCAGATTAAACACCGGAACCGCTTCGTCATCCAGCTTGCCTGCGATGAAACGTTCTACGAATTTTTCGACAGACTCATCTTTTCCGTATTTAATGACCAGGAAGTCCTCCATGGAGCGAGTAATCAGATCACCAAACTTCTCACTCAGGAAGTCAGAGATGGAGCTGACGATATCAATCTCGTTTTCCTTCACCCACTGGCTCGAATTCTCAAGCAGTTCACGGGAGAAGTCACGGATCAAATCATCCGTATCCCGTTTGTCCAGCAGCCCATCCACCACGCTGACGATATCCGGGACACTTACCACGTTCCAATAATATGTTTTGTTGCCTTTATGATCGATTTGCTCTTCGCCGCGTGTCAGCAGATCGCCGTTCTTGGCAAAGATCGTGCTGAGTGCATTCAGCGTCTCCGTAAATACGTTATAAATGCGGCTGTTCTCTTGGTTCAGCAGTTCGTACAGGTCTTCATAGAACTCGATCATTTGATCGTTGCGTTCCACATCGGCATGCAGCCAGTATTCATGAATTTTGGCTTCAATATAAGCATTCTTTTTCTTCTCTTTGGAGACAAAAGCACTCTTCGCATCACCGAGTTTCTCTTCGGATTGCTCCTGTGCCGCTTCGATATCACGTGGAATGCGGAAGGCATTCTCGCGCAGCGTCTCGATGTACGACTGAATCATCTTCAGTACACAGAACCCTTTTTCCGTATAAATTAAACGAGATACATAGAAAGGCCCCTGTTCCGGATGCAAAAACATACGCCGGATCTGCTCTGTAAACTGACCCGCAATCTCACCCGGGAGCTGTTTCTTCGCCTTGATGTATTCCTCACGGGCACGTGCCAGGAAGTTCTGTTCCAGTTCCGTATCCATGTTGACGACCTGGGATTTCACCACATTGCCATAGGATAGACGTTCGCTGTTCTGGTAACCCGGTAGCGGTTCAGGTACACGGGATTCAAAGGCTTTGACTACACTTTCGAGATCAATGCCCAGCTTGCGGGCGAACTTCTCGGTATCCTCCTGATTCGGCGCTTTGGAGAACATGGTGCTCATCTTGTCGAACATCCGGTAGGCCAGATACGTCGTCATCTCTTCAATCGGCAGTACGGCCGACGAAGCACCGATGATATTGTAATCATAGTTGGCCGGGTACACTTTGTTCATCTGTGCGATGTTCGTGCGAATGTTGCTGATATAGTCATGGATCGCGAATTCCTCGCCCGACTGCTTCTCTTCACTGGAGATAAAGTTGGTGATGTTCTCCGCGGTCACGTTCATGCAATAGTCGTAGGCATTCTCCAGCAGTTTGCCCTCTGTATTCGTTGCCGAGATCAGATGACACAGGTTAAATGGCGGCAGTGGTGAGTTTACAGTCAAAATGTTGCCGTACTTCTGCGTAAACCGCTCGCCGCGACTGTCCACGTTCATCCAGTAATCCAGCTCTTTGAGCGCTGCATATCCATTCTTGCGAATATATTCGCGTGTGTGCTCGCTCAGACTTTTGTTAGACAGGTTCACGTCTGGCGTGAACAGATAACCGAGCGTGTTAACGCGGTCAATACCGGCAGAGCCGTGATCCCGCTCAATGATACCGCGCACGATATAGGAAATATCGAGGAAGCAGCCGCTGCCTGTACCACCGGACAGACCGGTGAGCAGGAACACCATCAGTTTTTTGTTCGTGCCAACGGATAGGGTTTTGATCTTTTTATCAATGGCCTGCACGACTTGATTGATCTTCGTAAACAAAAGCAAACGCCCGGCCTGACGTACCCCTGCGGCTCCGTTCATGCCATCTGTGATGCTCAGTTCAGGAGAAAGCCAGTCCGTGATATATGGCTCCAGGACGCTTCGATTCTGCAACAATCCGCCAATCTCGGCGTTCGATAGCAATACGAATTCGTTGATCGGATCAAGTCCGATGCCTCTGTATTTCTTCGCGCGATCCTGTTCATTGGTCTCGAATGCGAGAAACTCAACGTTATCTGGCTTCTCCATCTTTTTCTTGGAAACGGGATCCTGTGGCAACTTGAAACGGCGGTTAATCTGATATTTCAGACGCAACAACGCATCAATACCGGTTCCGCCCAATCCGATAATCAGAATCGGGTTATCGATCGTATCGACCCTGATCTTCTCACTGACGATACCTCCGCCCAGTGATACATCCAGTTGCTGAATATGTTCTCTAACAATCGGTTTCATTCAATATCCTCCCTGTATTTCAATTAAAAAAACTAGAAATATCATTTACACTTGCCACTCCGATGACAGAAAAATCTTACGATCGCTGTTATCCCCGGATTTCTTTGAATATGTTTTCAAGGTTGATATCCGGTGATAAAGGCGAACGCTTCGCTTCTCCAGCTTTTTTCTGTCCTCTCCGTTAACGTGTAAATTGCAGTCTGTCTTTTAAAGCTCTCATTCACTGAGCTCAAACATGTTACACCAAATACTCAATCAAAATGGTTTTATCCGCCTGTTGCAGCGGGATGCTCAGTCGATCACCGTTCTTCAGTTCAACGCCTGAGCTTGCATCGACCGCACGGCCGGATTTCTCCAGCGTACCTCCTGCGGTATTGCGAATGATTAATCGGTCTCCATTACCAGGTGTAAAGATATATTTCTCCGTCTCCTTCAGTTCAGGGTCAAGCTGCAGCAATTGATGCAGGTGGAACTTGCCCCGGAAGGATGCCAGCTTCTTATATTGCGGATAGGACTTGTCACCGGTATTCTCATCCCGAATCTCAACAATAATCTGACCGACAAAGCCGCGGTTTTTACGTTTCAGCCAGCCTAGCAAGAACCAACCTCCAACCACTACGACGATCAGAGCAATCGCACCCAGAATGACCGGCATCCAAGGAAAAGGCTTGTCATCTGCGCCCGCTGGGGTCGTTGGTTGTGCCTGACCTCCACTTGCCCCCCCAGCGTTGATGATGATCGGTTCACTCTCACGATAGAAGCTGTCTTCCTCCGCACGAATGACCAGCTCATAGTTATGATTATCTGGAATCTCGAATGTTCCGGCAAAACCAGAACCGGTGTTATTGAGCGGTTGTTCTTCGCTCTTGCCTGTGTCCTTGTCGTTTATAACGAGCGTGGCCTTCATGTCTGCATACAGGTCATTATCCTGTAGCGGCTGACCACCATTTTCGAGCCTCGCTGCCAGATCAATCTTGTCTCCTTTTTTATAGGACTTGGTCTTAATTGGGTCCGCAACGAGTTGAAGATCGTAGTTAAACAGCAGATTGATATCAATGCTGTCTTTGGGAGCTCCTTTTACCCGAAGTTTCCAGTCACCCTCCTGAGGTTTCAACAACTTCACGAGTGAATAACTCTTGGATGTGGACAGCTTCGCTTCATTGGAGTTCAGATTAACGTCCTTGCCAGAAGGATCTTTAAGCTGTATCTGTACAGGCTTCGAAGACATGATAGAAATATTGGCTTCCAATACGCTGTCATTCGGCACGTTCACGGTAACTTCCTGATAACTGCCGTTTCCGGTTACAGAAGGCAGCTTCACGACATTGAGCTTGGCATGATCAGCGAAGATTTCACTTAGAATCTGCGGCAGATCGTCCGGTGTATTCGTAATAAAGGATTTGCCCCCCGTTTGTTTGGCAAGGTCTGCAAGTGCATTTTTGTTCAGCTTCCCATCGGCATTCAGTCCAATCGTATAGACTGGGATACCTTTCGCTTGCGCATCTTTGACGGCATTCGCCAGATCTGCATCCGACTCGGCCTGAGTGCGTCCTTTACTTTTATTAAAATCGTTGTTGCCATCGGCCAGAAGCACAATCATCGGGGAGTGCGCTGGGTCGGCGCCATGGTTCAAGATGTTCATCGCTTCCGCAATACCAACGGATATATCCGTATATGGGCCTCTGCCGAGCTGATCGATGAAGTCTTTCAGATTGTTTTTATCTGCATCAGATTGAATCTCGAGCATGGCTTTTTCTCGCTCTACCTGATCGGTGTAGGCAACGATACCTACTTTATCCCCAGTGGTGGGCAGCATATCTATAAACATTTTCATCGCTTCGTTACTGATCTTGTCCCGATCACTTGTATTCATCGAGTTGCTGACATCGGCTACAAGCACCGCGTCAATCCCGCTCGTCTGTGCCTGAGCTGCTTCCGCTTGGGATAGCATTGCCGTAGGCAACAACAGGGTTAGTAGGAACAACAGAACTAGGGTTCCGCTGAACCAGCGTATTTTGCGTGTCCGCAGCATAAGATGTACTCCTTCACGTTTGAGATTAAAATGGGAATAGTTTATTATAGGCGTCAAGCCTTAAGGAAATCTTAACAGTCTTCTAATAAAATCTGAAAAGCACCCCTATTCCGAGTTACAGTTTTGTCATGTCTAACAAAATTTAACGATTTCGGGCTTTGTTTTCGGATGATTATTCCAGCTATGGGAATATGATATAGTTATGGGCAGCAAACTGCAATATTACAGTGCTTGATCCTCAAGCCATAGAAAGGATCGGAATTATGGTTACATACGTATGCCTCGCCATATTGTTTCTTTTTGTTATGATCAAGGTCGTTGCATTCCTCATTCATCGCCGGAAACCTGTCTCCCGCGAAGATGCCGATCGCACCCTGTATAATATTTTGAATGGCGGGCGGTGATAAGGTATGAGTACAAAAAAAGTGGTATCCATACGACCTTTCTACCGAACGACATACGCCTATCAAAAGTTGCATATTTGCAAGCGTTGCGGGCAATATACATGCCTCTGGGAAGACCATTGCACGTCCTGTGGACGTAGCGCCCTTGTCTCTGTCGAAGAGAAAGCAGGTTCACGGGTGAAGCGCCGAATGGTACGTCATGTTTTATTCGTTATGCTGATTGGCGCAGCCGCCACTTATTTCGGCGAAACGCTGGATCAATCGATGATCGCAGCGACGGCATCCTTAGTGCTGCTCGGCATCCTGATTTTCATGCAGCAACGTTCATTCCAGATTGAACAGCGGCGTGAGGTAAGACGCATGCTGCAACTGAATGAAGAGGTCATCCGCCAGGGCATTAACCGGAATTGGGCTCTCGTTGCCGAAGCGCGAAAAGAGGACGAGGCACTTGCCTATGAAATGCTGCGCGAAATCGGTTCCCTGATCTACAACGACCGAATTCGGCTACAGCAGGTCGCGTTACTTCAATCGTTCGTGCTACGTAGCGATATGGACTTGCAAGTGAAACCGCTCCTGCTCCAAAACTTCGAACGGCTCCTTGCCGAGTATATTGGCGAAGTGGCCCGGTTGAAGCCGGAATTGATCCACGAAGATGCGATACGATATATCGCAACGTATGAGGTTCATATTTTACAGCTGCATAACGGGATCCAGATTCTGACCGCCGTGGCCGCCGCTGCCGTGCGCAAAAGCAAATATATTGAACTGTTTCCCAGCCTGATTACCCGTTACGCCCGCTTCTTGTCCAAAGACCGGTTCATGCGGCTGTATCATACGATTGAACGTTATCCATCCAAGGCACGCGGTGGACTCGCCGAGTCTGTTGGCAGGGTATATAACGAGAAGTACCGTGATCAGTACGCCGATGTTCATGGGTGATGTTACAACAGTCATAGTGGGAAGTGTAATAGAATGCAAATCAACTCCCCCATATATAGACGAACCGTATATTGCACTTCCCTGCACCTTGCTACGAAGTAACCCGTTCTCGTACCATCCTTAATCATATAAGTTTTAAGCAAAAAACACCCCGTCCTTAGGTCTAGGATGAGGTGTTTTGTCGTTACTATTCTCTCAGTACGTTGTACGTTGTGTTCAGCAACGGCAGCTTGAGCTTGGTTGTAAAAAAGGGCCGCGACGTGGTTCCGTCGCGACCCTTAGTTCGAGCGTTCGGTACGATTCCGTACCCGAACGCTCTCGGTGATATGCCATGCTGCACCCGCTGCTGCGGTGGCATGGCGATGATGCAATGCGCAGAATGCGGCTGCATCGCCGCTTGCGCCATTGCTTTTACCGCCCGCGACGAGAATCGCGGCGGTCGCCCCTGCCCGGACCGCGTCCTGCGGAGTCCGGGCGGCCCGAACCAGCGCCGCCGCGCCCAGCGGTGCGCTTGTCTGCGCTGCGGCCAGCCCAGCCGCTGCTGCTGCGCTCTTCGCTGCGGCCTGCACCACCGCGGCCGCCGCCTTGGCTTGTGCCGCGACTACTGCTGCGCGCCGATGCACGGCCTGCGCCGCGCTCGTCACCGCTACGGCCGCCACTGCGTCCGCCGCTGCGTCCACCATCGCCTGCGCGTGAGCCCCGACCGCTACGTCCGCCTTCTCTGCGGTCATTACGGCCTGCACCGCGACGGGCACTGCCTGTTCCGGCGGAACGTCCTCCACGCTCATCATCGCCTTCACGATGAATCGCACGGCGAGTCTCTCCCGTGGAAGCAACCGGGCCATCGCTTGTCCATTGAATACGGTTCAGCTTCTGGTTCGTACCTTCCTCAATACGAGCAAGCTCCGGTCTGTCATGCTGGGTTGCAAACGTTACGGCAAGGCCCGTTCCACCTGCGCGGCCTGTACGACCAATGCGGTGGATATAACTTTCAGCATCATGCGGAATGTCGTAGTTGAACACGTGAGTAACTCCTTCAACATCCAGTCCGCGTGCCGCTACATCTGTAGCCACAAGCACTTGCAGCTTCGCATCACGGAACGCTTTCATAACATTCTCACGCTTCGCTTGAGACAAATCACCATGAAGCTCATCGCTGTCATACCCAGCTTCACGCAAATCCTCGTTCAGCTTCGACGCCCGGCGTTTCGTCCGGCAGAAAATAATCGCCAAATACGGGCGATACGTATCAATCATGCCGCATAGCGCAGCAAATTTGCCGCGATCCGTGCACTCCAGCACCTGCTGGCGGATCTGGTGAATAGGAATGACCGATCGGGAAGACACTTTCACATCCTCCGGGTCTTTCATGTAGTTCTTGGCCAGCACACGAATGCCTTTAGGCATCGTCGCGGAGAATAGCATCGTCTGACGTTTATGCGGCAGTTCGCGCAAAATGGTCTCCACATCGTCCAGGAAACCCATGTGTAACATCTGATCTGCTTCATCCAGCACCAGTTTTCTCACATTATCGAGCTTCAGGGTACCACGGCGCAGGTGATCCAGAAGACGGCCTGGTGTCCCTACTACGATTTGAGTTCCGTTTTGCAGCTTGCGTAGCTGTTTCTCTACATCTTGTCCACCATATACAGCAAGCACATGAATCTTGTCATCGTTCGCCGTCAGTTTCTTCGCTTCTTCCGTAATCTGCAGAGCCAGCTCACGCGTAGGCGCAATAATCAGTGCCTGTGGAGAGCGGTCGGATACGTTAATTTTCTGAATAATCGGCAGCAAAAAAGCAAGTGTTTTTCCTGTGCCCGTCTGCGCTTCGGCAATGATATCACGTCCACCTAGTAGTACGGGAATAGAACGCTCCTGTACTGGAGTCGGTACGGCAATGCCCTGCTGTTTCAGCACCTCGCACCATTCCGGGCGTATGCCCAGTTGTTCAAAGTTAGCCAATCGTTACACCTCTGTATATTCATTTAGATAAGTCCATTTCATCGTACACGGTACTAGTTTTCCTGAATTCTACTCTGAATATGAAATGAATTTTTTAAAAAGCAATCATCCCGTTGCTCTTCTTCTCCATATTCTGTAGTTTACACGTTCATCCAGCAAAACAAAAGCGAAACTGAACTACCGCGCCAACTTGTAGCATAAACTGATTGCTCAGGTAGACACCCCCATGGTGGCCCAGTAAGATGAAACAAGCCCAATTAGACATCAATGAATCATTCATCTAATAATCACTGGCCTCTCAGACAGACAAAAAAGCGGCTCCCTTCCGGCTTATCCGTAAAAGAGAACCGCTATATTTATGATGCGGATACGTCAACCTTTGGCACTTGAAACGATAAATCCGCTGCGCTCCAGCAGACGGGAGCTTTCCTCGTTCAATCCGCGCAGATGCACGGTTTTACCGAGCTTCGCGTATTTAAATTTCACTTTGCCAATTGCGACAACCGCTGTGTTATCCCAGATATGTGAGCCGCCAAAGTCAATCGTAATTTCCTGCGGATCGGCTTCTGCATCGAATTCATCGACGAAATGGGACGAAGAGCCGAAGAAGAAGGGCCCGTATACGCGGTACACTTTCTGTCCTTGCTCCTGACTAGACTGCACGCGAATTTTAGTTTGTTTCCAGCCGAAGTGCAGCACACTCAGCACGACACCAACCATAACACCGAGTGATAGGTCGTGAGTGTAGAGAACAATGGCTACCGTCACCACCATAACGATCGCCTCAGCACGCGGTACGCGGGCTATATTTTTAACAGAACCCCAGTCAAATGTCCCAATACACACCATAAACATCACGCCAACCAGTGCACCCATCGGAATCTGCTTCACAACACCGCTGAACAACAGCAGCAAAATCGCGAGGAATGCTCCCGCCGTAAATGTCGATAACCTGCCGCGTCCACCCGACTTCACATTAATCACCGATTGTCCGATCATTGCACAGCCAGCCATGCCACCGAATAACCCATTCACGAAGTTTGCAATCCCCTGACCACGTACCTCACGGTTTTTGCTGCTTTTGGTTTCAGTCATTTCATCGACAATGGTCGCTGTCAGCAACGACTCCAGCAAACCGACAAGTGCCATCGTAAATGAATACGGCAGCAGTAGCATCAGTGTATCCCATGTCCACGCAATATTCGGCAGGTGAAACATCGGCAGCGTACTTGTCAGATTACCCATCTGACCTACGGTTTTGACATCCAGATGAAAGACCACCGTAATGATGGTCATGATAATAATAGCCACGAGCGGAGCCGGAACCCCTTTGAAAAAGCGTGGCAAAATATAGATGATCGCCAGCGTTCCTGCCACCATCACATACATGATCCAGTTAGCCCCTGTGAAGTGGGTAAGCTGTGCCATGAAGATCAGAATTGCAAGTGCATTCACGAATCCGGTTAATACAGAATGAGGCACAAACGTAATAAATCGCCCCACTTTGAATAGACCTAAAATAAACTGAATCACACCCGTCAGAATGGTAGCTGCAAAAAGATACTCCACCCCATAATCCTTAACGAGCCCGACCATCAATATCGCCATAGCTCCTGTTGCAGCCGAGATCATGCCTGGTCTGCCGCCCGCAATTGAGATCACTATCGCGATGGTAATCGATGCATATAGTCCCACCATTGGACTAACACCTGCTATGATTGAGAAAGCGATCGCTTCCGGAATGAGCGCTAGCGCTACCGTGATACCTGCGAGCAGGTCGCCGCGAATGTTACCAAACCACTGTTGTTTTAATGTATTCATATATTGTTGCCTAGCCTCCCAGATGTACTCCTCATATTATTAATTTTTTCCAATCCACTTAAGAATAACGGAAGCAGTACACGTCCGATCTGAAGCCTTGGAATCCATAGACAGCAACATTAGCAGCGCCACAAACAACACAAAACAACGGATCATTCTCCGTCAGAAAAAACATATTGTTCCCGCCGTTTTTCCTGCTAAAGAGCATAACCGAAGACACCTTGCCTTTGATCCATGTCCAGTCTAATGGTTCCCAAGTTCACGATGGTTCCACTTCTACGATGTAGCTCCATGCCATGGCGTACTCACCATCTTCATTACCGTTCCAGCGTGCACTGGCCTGTTCCGTCACCCATTCAGTACTCTTTCTTACTCATAACATCTCATCTCTATTACACCATCACGTCCATCGAATCGACGCGGGAATGCGATGCCTGTAGGTTTTCCCCTCTCAGAAAAACCGGGTCCGTTCATCTACTGACCTATTATTATAAATTCAGGATTACATATGTACGAACTCGGTATTCCCTTGAAAATAGATCCCTATCTCTTATTATCTTCATCTAACACTATTTAACTCCCTTTATCTCTATCTCATAAACAATACGATCCATATTGTGGTCATTACTTTGTTTCAGAAAAAAAAGAAAAGAGCCTTAAAGAAGGCTCCCTACAGTGATTTTACTTAACATGTGGTATATCTATGTTTCTACAGGCCTTGTGCAATCCTCTGCAACCCTTTGCAACCTTGTGCAATTCTGGTTTAGAACCTGCCCGATTTAAATATCGAATAGAGCAGAAAGGCAACCATCAGAATCGCCACCAGAAAACCAATCTCTATCACCGGAATATCCCATAACATCGTGGACTGATGACTAATCGAAGAGCCAATAATAAGTCCAACCATAATGATACAAAAGGCAAGCAGCACAATGCTAAAGGACAAACGATTACTGATCTGATCCAATCTGCGCAGAAGAGACTCCAGTTCAGGTACGCTAATTTCAAGCCGTAGCTTACCTTTGCTGATGATGGAAGATAGCTGCCGAAGCTGCCCTGGCAAACCGATGACACTCTCTGCCATATCTGCGGCACTGCGGAACAATCTATTTTTGATGCGACCTGCACTAAAACGTTCCTTTAATAGCTTACGACCAAACGGCTCCGCCATATCCACGATACTCAAATTAGGATCGAGATGTTCAATGACGCCCTCCATCGTCAGCAACGACTTGCCCATAAGTAATATATCAGCTGGCATCACAACCCGATGCCTCTGCGCAACGCCGAACAGGTCATTTAGGGCCAGACCCACACTGATTTTGGAAAAGGGAATGTCATAATATTTCGTCCGAAGTTTGTCCAAATCAACATGAAATCCACGCACATCCATATCATCCGGCATCATGCCCAGCTTCTCAATGGAGCGAATCATGCTATCGGTATCCTTCCGCATCAAGCCTATAATAAGCGACGAGAGCTGTTGCCTCATCTCATCGCTCAGACTTCCCACCATACCGAAGTCAATAAAGGCAAGGCGTCCATCCTTGAGCACCATCAGATTACCAGGATGCGGATCGGCATGGAAGAAACCTTGCATAAATATTTGATTCAGCAACGCATCCACCAGACGCTCCGCAATATCGTTCAGATCATGACCACGCTCTACCAATTCGTCCCGGTTGTTCAGCTTGATCCCTTCGATATACTCCATCGTCAATACACGTGATGAGGTCTGATCCCAATAGATCACGGGAATCTTCACTTTGTTGTCCTGCTGGTATTGCTGTGCAATCTTCTCCGTATTGCGACCTTCTACTGTGTAATCCAACTCCGCCATGAGGGCCTGCGCATATTCTTCTACCATCTGTGGAATCTGATATTGCTTCACCCAGTCCCACCGTTTCTCCGCCATGGCGGTCAGCTCACGTAGAATGTCCAGATCACGCTGCACAATCCGCGATATACCCGGGCGCTGGATTTTGATCGCTACTGCTTCTCCGCTCTGAAGTTTGCCCAGATGCACCTGACCAATGCTGGCCGCAGCCACCGGGGTATCCTCGAACCGGGAAAAGATCTCCTCCAGCGGTGTATCCAATTCCTGTTCCAAAATACCCCTTGCCGTCTCGGATGAGAACGCTGGAACCTGATCCTGCAATTTAACCAGTTCGTGAATAACCGATTCAGGTAACAAATCTGCTCTTGTGCTTGCAAGTTGCCCCAGCTTGACAAAAGCCGGCCCCAGCTCCTGAAGCACCAGCCTGATCCGTTCACTCAGCGTTTTGGTTGGTTGTGCTTCACGCGACATCCACCGCCGTGGTAGAGCCAGCATCTGAAACAGCCCCAGCTCCTCGACCATATAACCGAAGCCATGACGCATCAGCGCCATGGCAATTTCACGGTATCTGCCGATATGTTTAATCCGCACAACCATCTATTCGATCTCGTTTCCTTTAAGAGGAGGAGCATCTTCAGATGGAGCCGGGGATTCATCAGGATGAAGCTGTGGTGTCTGACGCAGTTCAGCCAACTTTTGTTCCAGCACTGTAATACGCTGCTCCAGACTGGCCACATCATTCTGGGATGCCACGCCAGCTTCCTGAAGCACACGCTTGACCTGCTCCTGAATGACACGTTTCAACTGGCCTTGTTCTTCTTCACCACGCTCCAACAACCGATCAACAAACGCTTTGGATTCTCCGGGTGCAAGCTTGCCGCGCTCCACCAGATCTTCCACGGTTTTCTCAATCTTTTCTTTGCTGACTACCGTAAGACCAAGACCTAACGAGAACGCCTTCTTGAACAAATCGCTCATCTTATTCATCCTCCTCTTTGGTTGTCTTTATATTACACCTCTTAAACCTCGACATGCAAAAAGGAGAGCTTCATTATACGTACCGCGCTGCCCATTTGCCTGCCTGCAACACCAATCTTCGATACGTTTCATTCGCAAAGGATGGAACCGAATGTCCTGGCATCAAATATACGATTCGTCCTAATCCATATTTATGCGCCCAAGCAGCGGGTTTTGGCCCTTCACTGGACTGGTACTCCAACAGAATTTTGGTCTCGGCAAATGAACCGAATTCGAATTCATAAGGTTCTTCTTCCATGGTAAAACTGGAGATCCCCTCCGTCACTGGGTGACTCTGTTCTGTAACCGTGAATTCGAGTGGTGCGTAGGGAGGGTGCTGTAGAAATTTGGCTCCAATCATCTGTTTGATCTCATTCCGATTTTGAAGAGAGATTCCATTATGCAAGATGACCAGTCCGCCCCCATTGCTCACATAAGACAATAGACCCGCTGTCTGCTGTGGAGAGATTTTCCCCCTCCAATCGTCCACGTATGAGATACAGACATCAAATCCAGAAATATTTTCATGCAGGAACATATTGCGGTTTTCGCTGCACTGAACTGTGATCGTATCTTGAAAGATCCGGCTAATCTCTGCATCTACACCCTGAAGCGGATGCCAGTCCGGATGCGTATAATCTCCAATCAATAGTGCTTTCTTACGATGATCCATCATCTACATCTCCTTTCATAGGATACTGTGTTGATTGTTCTCCGTTGCGTTGCGAGGTCTGCGCTTGGGTTCTGGATGCTCCGTCTCTAAACACATTCAACATCCTTCACTAAAAACCTTTAATTAGACAGTCTCCTGTCTAACTTCACGACCAAAGTCACAGGAATAATAACCTTACTCCAGTCTCTTACGAGAAAAGTAAAAA
Organism: Paenibacillus sp. JJ-100; assembly: GCF_948329825.1. Lineage (GTDB taxonomy): Bacteria > Bacillota > Bacilli > Paenibacillales > Paenibacillaceae > Paenibacillus. The sequence continues at coordinate 445,237 of NZ_CAOJCM010000003.1, read as the reverse complement.
CACTCACGCCGAAGCAGTAGCAGCCAAGCTCAGTCGTACGATCCTGTCGTTTTGCCAGCATCACTGCTCGTACCTGTGATGACCAGGCAAGGTGCCGCCCTGAGTACTCGTTGTCTTTGTTCGATCGCTGGATATGGTGGTTTTGATATTCATCGTTTATCCCGCCTCTTTGTCGTACATAGAACAAATAGACCATCCCTGATCTGTTGCAACAGTCTGGGACGGTCATTTTCCTCTCCGAACCTGAAGTGCAGGCATACTCCGAAGAGTTCTGCACCGTGTTCGTTGATTACTCTCTCCGAACACCGATCGGATGTGCTGCAAAGTAACGTCCCAGTTCAACAATAAGTGCCCCCATCTTCTCTTCCTCTGGGACAACTAACGCTTCGATCCCTTCCTCACGCATGGCATTGGCTGTAACTTTACCGACGGAGGCTGGAACGACGCCTTCCTTGAAAGCAGTGCGCAACTGGTCCAGCTTGCCTTGAGAAGATGCATATTCCGTCAAAAATCGAACCTGTGGTCCGCTTGTAAAAGCCACTGCGTCAACCTTATGCTCAAGCACATCATCCAAAAGTTGCTCCAGCTCTGCCTCTTCCGGTGGGACGTGGCGATACGGCAACACTTGTCGTACAGTGGCCCCCTGCTCTTCTAACCAACGAACCAGCTTGGGAGCAGTTTCCCCGTGCAGCTGCAACATCACCTTTTTACCGGTCAGATCATGCGAACCAAACTCACGAATCAATCCGTCTGTACTACCATCATCATCTCGTACCAAGGGTGTCAACTTCAGCTTTCTTAGCGCATTCACCGTTTTGTACCCTCTTGCTGCAATACAAGATTCAGCCAACACATTCCGAAGCTGTCCTGCTACATCCATATCCTCAGCCATGTCGAACAAGGCGTCGATCCCCATGCCCGTCGTAAAAATCGCCCAGTCCGAGGGATTAGATATCCAAGAGACCAGCCCGTCTCTAATATTTCGATCATCTAAAAATACCGTTCCCTGTGCGGGACGCACAAGAGGAATTCCACCCATTTTCTCTACCAATAAAGACATCTCTTTGGACTTCCGCGGTCCAGTTAAAGCTACGCGTACCCCTGCCAAGTGTTGAGCCATTCAAGTCCCCTCCGTTTGTCAGCCGAATGTTCATCAGTCTGACTACAGTATACAGGCTACTTGTGCAGAGGGAAACCAACGCAGCATGATTTATGGGCGATCTGGCTATAACGATTATTTATGGTTTTCATCAGGAAGGCTGCAGATTGCCGCTACCATGAGAATCCTTTTGTTTCTTTTCGGAAGCGGAAATCGGGGCATGTTCTGCATTTTTTTTACGTGGACGATGGAATAGAAACAAAACGATCGGGAATAGAATCTCGAACACGATCGCGACCCACGTCCATTCTCGAGTAAACCGATTCAACTGAATGGCATTACGGAAAAACCAGAATGCACATACAAAACCGAGCAGTGCAATCGGCCCCGTCAAGACTTTACCAGATACCTTTGGAATCATACGTTTCAATCCCCAGCATACAAAATACAGGTCGAACGCAATCTTCGTAATAATACATGGTAAAGTCAACGCCGCAAGCGGCAGATCAAACCGATCCAGGAAGTCACTAATCTGCAACTGTCTTGCGAGCTCATACGACGGATATACAAGTCTTGAAGCAATAGGTACTCCAATAGCAGCGATAGTTTCCACAACAATGAGCATCATTAGCAGTCCGGTAAAAATTGCACCCGAAAATATCGACTTTACTCGGAAATCACTGCCCCTCACCACAAATGGCAAGGCAATCATCTCACCGAAGAACGAGAAGAGATACCAGCTTCCCGTTACAATTCCGGCCAAGTCCATATCAAGAAAGGGTTTTAAGTTCTCCAGATTGATCTGCTGAATCAACATAAACGGCACGATGGCGGAGTTTAATATGAAAAGAGCCACATATAGCTCAATCATCCCAATCAGGGAACCCAGCCCTCCCCGGACGATAAAAACAGCCATAATAATCAGGGTGAGTACGATGATGGATATGGGCGTTGTCTCCAGCAATGTGATGCTTACATAGTCACCTGTCAGCCGGATATCTCTAGCAAGGACAAAGAAGAAAAATGTGATGTAGAGACTTCCCATCACTCTCCCGAGAAAAGGAAATCGCTCCACCAGTGATTCAAATAGATCCTTATCTGGAAAACGCCGCTGGACTCGACTTAACATCCACATCGATGCCACCATAATCAGAATAACGGGCACATAACAGAGATATGCATGCTGTTTGGCATAGAAGATAGCCTGAGCATGAGGTTGAAGCAACGTGCTCGAAAAACTAAGCAGCATAATAATCAATACCATCTGCCTATGGGTTACCTTTTGATTCATCTTCCCCCTCCTTTCATTCGTGTAGCTTTTCATATTAAAGCCCTTCTATAAACTTCATCAGGGCAACGGCAGTATGCGCTGGATCACATGACTTATCCATACCGTTACATAAAACGTTTTGCTGAGTGTCGTTACATGCATCCAGATACCAATCCCAATGCCGATCAAACCATACGACAACCAGCGGTTAATAGGTGCTGCCTGTTTCAGATGTCGAAAATCCATGACAAGCACTACAATAACCATCGCCAGATATGTATACACAAGCGGTTTAATCATGTACGATATCCTCCTCTACGACTCCGATTGGTTTATTGAACACACCAACATTCTCAATCAAGACATGCGGCACGACTTCAACCTTAACGTCCGGGTAGAGGACATCCCAGCGATCCTTTATTTTCTTCCATTCCTTTGGCAGTTGTTGATGAATGGATCGGCCCATACCCAGAATGTCTGCTTTGAATTTCTTCTGGATCAGATGAACGCCTTCTTCGATATCTGCCTTAATCTTCTGACGAATATCATTATTGATTCTGACGATCTCTTCTTCCCTCAGATCACCGTAATTCGATTCGTTGTCCACGACTACACCTTTAGCATATAGTTCAATGTCTACACTGACCTTGCCATTTTCTATACGAGGTTGAAGAGAAGCATTATTCTCATTCAGTTTGATAAATATATCGCCCTTCCCGCGAGGAGCCTTGATCATTACTTCAGGCGCATTGGCTTCCCCCATCGCAAGAATTAGAGCGTCTGCCGGTTCTTTATCCATCAAACCAACAAGTTTATCTTTTTTGAAAATAGCCAGACCATCTAGTTTGATATTCGTCTTGGAGTCCTTCCAATCTTTCGGTATGCTATCCGAGACTGAAGCTATGGGCAGAAATGGATCAATGCCCTCACTCAAAATAGAATCAACAAATATTTTGAGTGAGCGTGGTTTTCTCATATGCAGGAAACATAATTCACGAACCATCTCGGAAGGGAACTTCTCAATGGGAGCGTCTGTATCAATCACTTTGTAAGCATCGCCCCGAGTGACGACTGGCAATGCTGATAACCGATTGAGCGGATATCGCGTAAGTAAGTCAAGCATGGAGGCCACTCCTTCACGGGCAAGTTCTTCTCCGATGAGAATCGTTCTCCGATGTGCATAATAAATTCTCCGAGATAACGATTTTTGACCTGCAAGGCTTGTTTCACGCAGCGTTCGGGCTGTGTTGGAGAGAAGAAACCAGGATTTGTCACCACTTGTTCCCCCGCCTCCTCCCTCACTGCCCGTTGAACCTGACTGTCCTGGAAGCGCAATTTGCAGGCTTGCTCTATAGTTATCCTCTTCTTTATCAACGGCAATGCCTATCACAAAAGCAATATCATTGATCTCCTCTCGATCCCAGCAGCCCGATAGCAGGGAGGTGCACAGAATGAGCGCAATGACCGCCTTGTATTTCATTAAAATCTTCATGGACTCACCATCCTTCCTCTGCTTCCGGCGAACCATTAATATCTCTGACCATACGTTTGCGGTCTCGGTGTACGGTCGAAGGACGATTGATCATCTTCCACCAAGGTGCCCGAACCACAATATCTTTGGTATCTTTCATGTTGTACGGGCTGAGCCCGGACAGATAAGGTACACCAAATGAGGTCATCTGCGTCAGATGCACAGAGATTAACACCAGACCAATAACAATGCCGTATAACCCCATCATCCCTGCCAGGAGCATGAGCGGAAACCGCAATAATCGAACGGTAATAGCAAAGTTGAACCTAGGTATAGTGAAGGATGCAATCCCCGTCATGGATACGATAATAACCATCGGTGCAGATACAATTCCTGCCTGTACAGCCGCTTGACCAATAACCAAAGCACCGAGGATACTGACGGCTTGTCCGACTGTTTTAGGTAATCTTACCCCGGCTTCTCGAAGGGCCTCAAAGGATAATTCCATAATGAGCGCTTCTATGAGAGCTGGGAAAGGGATTGCTTCCCGCGCACCTGCAATACTGAGGATCAACGTCGTTGGCAACATATCCTGATGAAAGGTTGTTATAGCAATATACAGTGCTGGCAGGAATAGAGCGATGGCAACAAACAAGAATCGAATCCAGCGAATCAGATTACTGATGAAAAACCGTTCATAATAATCCTCGCTGGCCTGTAACATCTGCCACATCGTGACGGGTGCGATTAGAGCAAATGGCGTGCCGTCCACCATAATGGAGAAGCGCCCCTCCAGCAAGTTTCCAGCGACTGTATCCGGTCGCTCGGAATAATGCATCTGTGGAAAAGGAGAGTACGGATGATCTTCAATGAGTTCTTCGATATAACCGCTCTCCAGAATACCGTCTATTTCAATCTTCTCCAGACGTTTCTTGGCATCTTGAATAACTTGGGGATCTGCAACACCCTCCAGATAGACCAAAACGATATCGGTTTTGCTATCGGAGCCCAGTGTCATACTCACCATCTTGAGTGCAGGTGTCTTCAGCTTGAAACGCAACAACGCCGTGTTCATACGCAAGGTCTCTGTAAATCCCTCGCGAGGTCCACGTATGACAGACTCGGTCTGCGGCTCCTCAACGCCTCTTCTGACCCCACCTTTGACGTTGAACAACCAAGCTTCACGTTCTCCGTCCATGACCAATAATGCGGACGAGGCAAGCACGCCCTCTGTCGCAGCAGCCCAGGTTTGAACTCGCTTCACTTGTGTCAGCTCAATCCGCGTATCATCAATAGGCATATCTGGCTCATCGGTTCGTTGTTGGATCAACCCTCGAATGAGCGGACGTAGCATATGCTCCTGAATATCTGCCGAATTCACGATCCCCTCGACGTATACAAGCAGTCCCTGTACTTCCGGAGTAATCATGACGTTTCGGAACACCACATCAGAGCAATCTGAGAAAATTTCTTTTAACGCCTGAACCTGGTTCGTATGAATTTCACTGATCGGTTGCTTCAAAATAGGCGGGGACGGCAGTCCCAATGGTACATAGTTGTTATCGTCAGAAGATCGTTTTGACCCTTTAGACTTGTCGTTGCCTGATGAGTTACCTGCCATATGCCGCCCCTCCATTCTTGTTTTTATACAAGGTAGCTTGTGCCAGAAGGCAAGGAATTATGTGGTCTTTTTTCACAAATTGGATTGTGCCCCTAAAACAAACAGGCACCAAAAAGGCCTCTGTGTTAAACAGAGACCTTTCAGGTGCCATGCCTATGATCTATAGTCTTTTACTTCATTATTGAACGCTGGCGTCGACTTCCTTGATCATCTCCTGGACCGATTCAAGTCCACCGCCCGAAAGGTACCAGTAATTTGGATCCAAATAGACGATATGTCCTTCTTTATAAGCCGTTGTATTTTTAACCAGATCGTTCTCAATCACCTGTTTCGCTGGTGCAGCCTCACCACTTCCTGCTACAACTGCACTGCGATCCACAACGAAGAGATAATCCGGGTTCTGCTCCATCACATATTCAAATGAGACGCTTTGCCCGTGCGTAGATACTTCAATGTTGGCATCCGACGGAGTGAATCCGAATACGTCATGAATGACACCAAAACGGGAACCCGCACCGTATGCGCTAAGCTTGCCTTCGTTGGTCAGCACGACCAGTGCATTTTTGCCTGAAGCCGTTACTTTGTCATGCAGAGCCTTAATGGAAGATTCAATCGATGCCATAGCCTCTTTTGCTTCCTCTTCTTTTCCGAAAATCTCACCCAGCGTTTTCACGTTGCTGCTCAGAGAATTCATGTAATCCGCATTATCTACAGCCATATAAACGGTTGGCGCAATCTTGCTAAGTTCCTCATAGGAATCCTGCAGTCGGCCAGAGATGATGATGAGATCTGGATTCATGGCATTCACTTTTTCAAAATCAGCTTCCTTCAGACTTCCTACGTTGGTATACTTCGCATCTTCATATTTAGCCAGATAAGAAGGTACCGCCTCCTGTGGGACACCTGCTACCTCAACGCCAAGCTGATCGAGTGTATCCAGCACGCCATAGTCAAACACAACAACCTTTTCTGGATTTTTCTTCACCGTTGTTTCACCAAGCTTGTGTTTTATCACTACACTGTCACCAGCCTGCTCTGTTCCTGCAGCAGCTTCTGATCCTTTGCCACTACTAGCTCCAGTCTGTTCCTCTGCTTTATTGCCACCACACGCTGCCAGTACAACAGACAGCACAACTAACAATGTAAATAACCAACCCTTTTTTGTATTCATTAAAATAAACCCCTCTCGCTGTTTAATGTTGATTTGTATGTTCCACCTAAGTAAAGTACACGCCGATCTTCCGGCCATCAATGACATGCACCGGAATATGCATATCATAGACTTCCTGTAATACATCCGTGTTAATGATGTCCTCTGTTTTGCCTTCTTTCACGATACGGCCGTCTTTGAGGGCAACAATATAATCCGAGTAACAGGAGGCAAAATTGATGTCATGAATGACGATAACGATTGTTTTACCAAGCTCGTCCACCATATTACGCAGCACTTTCATAATCTGGACGGAATGTTTCATGTCCAGGTTGTTGAGCGGCTCGTCCAGCAGAATGTACTCTGTGTTCTGTGCAATCACCATGGCAATATAGGCCCGTTGGCGCTGCCCACCACTCAGCTCATCCAGATATTTTTTTCGGAAAGGAGACAGTTCCATGTAATCAATCGCTTCCTGAATCGACTGTCGATCCTCGGCTGTCAGCCTTCCTTGCGAATAAGGAAATCGGCCAAACGCCACTAAATCCTCCACAGTCAATCGGATATTGATGTGATTGGATTGTTTGAGTACAGATAGTTTGCGTGACAGGTCTTTGTTCTTCCAGCTTTCAATTTCCTTGCCTTCGATCAGCACTTGTCCCGCATCCTTGCCGATTAATCTGGTGATCATGGATAACAATGTGCTCTTGCCTGCACCGTTGGGACCGATAAACGATGTGATCTTTCCTTTGGGGATGTTTAGTGACACGTCATCCACTACCCGGACGCCCCCGTATTGTTTGGTGACATTTCGAACTTCTACCACGACTTATTCTCCTTTAGCAGCAAATAGATAAAGTACACACCGCCTATGAAATTGATAATAACGCTGACCGTGGTCGCAAAAGTAAACACCCGCTCGACAATGAGCTGCCCACCAACCAGAGCAACCACAGCAATCAGAACGGAGCCCCAGATCAACACGACGTGACGATGTGTCCGGAATACCTGATGTGCCAGATTGACAACGAGCAAGCCCAGAAACATAATCGGGCCAACCAGCGCTGTAGAGATTGAAACCATGATCATAACTACCAGCAGCAATCTTTTCACAATGTACTGATAATCCAGACCCAGATTGACCGCATGATCTCTTCCAAGGGACAACACATCCAGATACTTTGTGAATTTCCGCGCATACAATAAAATTGCTAATATAGCAAGAATAGATATGAGTAGAAGATCCGTATTCACATTATTAAAGCTTGCGAACATTTTACCTTGCAGCACCAAAAATTCGTTCGGGTCGATCAGCACCTCCATGAAGGACGACATGCTCTGGAACAGCGTTCCCAAGATCAAACCTACCAGTAGAAGCAGATAAATATTACGCCCCTGTTCCTTGCGAAACATAAACCGGTGCAGCAGGAGTGCAAACAAAGACATAAGGATCACCGATATGGTGAAATTCAGGTTTTTATTCACAAAGCTGATGTGCGTACTGCCGAACACAAAGACGGCAAAGGTCTGAAACAGCATATATAGAGAATCGAGCCCCATAATGCCAGGTGTCAAAATCCGGTTGTTTGTAATCGTTTGGAAAATAGTCGTAGCGTAGGCAATACAGCCCCCTGTCAGCACGATGGCCAGTATTTTTTTGCCTCTGCGGGGTAAGATGTAATCCCAATTGCCGCCAGCCTGAATGATCAGAAACAGACCGATGAGCAACATTGCCGCAACAATCAGCAAGCCGAATTTCCAAGTATTCGCCGTATATTTCATTTTCATGATCCATGTGCCTTTCTTCGAAGCAATAAATACAGGAACAGTACACTGCCCACTACACCTACTGTCAGACTGATAGAAAGCTGGTAAGGATAGATGATTAGCTGTCCGAGAATATCGCAGACCAACACAAATATCGCACCAAGAACAGCCGTATGCGGCAGCGTATCACGCAGGTTATCTCCCTTATAGAGGGTTACTATGTTCGGCACAACCAGTCCCAGAAACGGGATCGTACCTACGGTGATAATAACGACGGCCGAAACCATGGCGACAAGAATCAGACCAAGATTCACAACTCGTCGGTAAGCTAGTCCGAGGTTGGTTGCAAAATCCTCACCCATGCCCGCAAGTGTAAAACGATTGGCAAACAGATATACAATAATGAGTAAAGGGATACTGATGTAAATCAGTTCGTAGCGTCCCTTCATGATGGTAGAGAAGTCCCCCTGCAACCAGGAAGAGATGTTCTGGATCAGATCATTTTTGTAGGCAAAAAATGTCGTTACAGAGCTAACAATGTTACCAAACATCAATCCTAGCAGTGCGATATAGATCGTGTCCTTGAATTTGACCTTCTCCAGAATGCGCATGAAAATTAACGTTCCGGCAAGAGCAAAGGCAAAGGCTACCAGCATCTTCTGCAGAGGGGATGCCCCAGGAAACCACATTAGCGTAACTAGTATACCCAGACGGGCCGAGTCCATCGTACCTGCAGTTGTTGGGGATACGAATCGGTTACGTGTAAGCTGCTGCATGATCAAACCGATGACACTCATGCTGATTCCCGCAACCAGAATGCTGATTAAGCGAGGGAAGCGACTGACTTGCAGCACTTGTAGCTGAACAGGAGTCAGATGAAAGATATCCAAAGGTGAAATATTTGAATTGCCAATAAATATGTACACAACTGATAGAACCACAAGCACAACCAACATATACCTTAACTTCATCTCTGCATTTATCCCCTTAGTATCGCTGTAAAACATGCACATCTGCTCTACTTTGCTCTGTTCGCTGATATTGATATTCATTATCAATGATAATCAGTATACCGACATCTATTTTAAAGTGTCAACCTTTTGATGTTTAATTTTAATATCCATTTTATAGAATCTTATTGAATTTCCTTAAACAATCAAGGTGCAACATCTAATCTTTCTATCCTACATCCATTAGGAAAAAACCTCCCGATTGGAAGGTTCAAACAATGATTTCTATGTCTTCAAGTAGAGCATCAATCTGCAAAATACTCATCAGGTACATATTGAATCTCTGACTTGGCATAGATGATAAGAGTATACCGCTCTTTATCATATTTTACACGGTCTCCATCAACATAATACCAATGCTTTGTTAGAGGCCGGTCTTTGCGCTGTACGAACCGGAATACATTCAATTCCTGTCGAAGCTCCAGAATCTTGTTCACGGTCTGCTCGTCCAGCCCTGTCACGGTGAAGAGATATCCTGTTCCTTCCTGCTGAAATCGATAGGACAGCTCTGCATCTGTCTTGCTATTCGCTAGTCCGCGACCGGTCACACCGTGTTTTACCATGAACCATTCCTGCTGTGCCATACGGATCATTCCTCCTTTGATCTTGGAGTGAGAATTTATGTTTCTTAACTAAGGCAGATCAATCAACATGTAGAAGGTATCCTCATGCCCTTCCAGCTTCAGGGAAGCCGTCTTTTCGATCCGTGCCGTATCTCCTGTGTGTAACACATGTTCCTGTTGAAGTCCAAGCTTGCCTTCGATGGAGAAAATGTAGACGCGGCGACCTTCGTTTTGTTCGAAATCAAGCGTCTTGCCTTTCGATAACCGCCCAAGGTAAATGGTCATGTCTTGATGAACCGTGGCTGTCCGTGGCCCACCTTGAGATGATGCTACAGGCACAATAGCCCCTTCAAGAGCGGATACATCAAAGGAAGTCGTTTCGTAGGATGGCTGCAGCCCTTTCGTATGTGGCATAAACCAAAGCTGTAGAAGTCTAACTTCCTCGGTATCTGAGGCGTTATGCTCTGTATGAATGACGCCGCTTCCTGCCGACATGCGCTGAATACTGCCAAAACCTGTTACTGCAACGTTACCCAGACTATCCTCATGTCTCAGCTTGCCATTCAGCACGATGGATACAATCTCCATATCACTGTGTGGGTGTGCACCGAAACCTCGACCTGGTGCAATAATATCATCGTTAGCTACCCGCATCGGTCCAAAGGCGGTGTTGTCCGGGTCCTGATATTCCCCAAAAGAAAAGCTGTGACTACCGCGCAGCCAGCCCCGATCAAAGCTGGAACGTGCTTCGGATGGAATGATCTTAATCATATGGCGCAACCTCCTTAAACCTGTTATTGTGCGTACCAAATTCTTCTTATTTTTTCTTAGTAGCATACTTATTTTCATTATATCAAAAGTAACGTTCTTTCGTCCAAACTAAAAAAGCTCTTTACTTGTCCATTCGATCCGGTAATCATCATTACCTTATCGAACTGGCAAGCAAAGAGCCTAGTCTCAAGAACCTTCCTGCTTTTCAACACTTTCTTTTATGCTTGTAGACTATCATTTTGTTGGTGTTCTTGGTTGTGTACAATCGTGCACATTCGTATTCCCCTCTGATGCAGATCAGGCACTCATATTCTGACTATTCTGACGTGCGCTTCCTTGGCGGTTGAACAGATAATCCAGCGCCAGAAAACGACTTCCCGTCAAGAGAAGAGTCAAAGAGCCTGCCATCAGCATATAGTCAAACTCTGTTCCGCTCAGGAACGGCTGACCCGCTTTAGCTGTAAACAGCGCACCGACCATCACAGCGACAAACAACAAGGCAAATACACGTGTACCCAGACCCAGAATCATAGCTGCACCACCTGCCAGCTCAATGATTGCAACAACCGATGCCATGAAACCCGGAATGCCTATACTTTCAAAAAAGCCTACAGTACCACTAATTCCACCCTCGAATTTGGCCCAGCCATGCAACATAAAGATAAGACCAATCATAATCCTTGAGAAAAACAGTCCAATTTCAATGCTTTTATTATTCATCATTCATCTCCCTTTTCATTGTTATTCTTGTTCATTATGGATCCTCGTTCATCGCCGCGCTCTATCCAATCGACCATACAAAAAGAATGGACAGCAGCAGAAACACGGTTGCTGAGATCAGAATGGCGTAACGCGGTAACCGAAGTGTAACGTCCAGTTCAGGATTGAGAAGACGCGAGATGCGCACATTCACTGATGTATCGGCAAACGAGGACTGTATGATCATTTCCCGTCTCTCTCCGGATGGTGAACATGCCTTGAGAAGTTTCAAGAGTGCACTGCCAATACCAGCAGCATTACCGGTACGTTCAATGGCTTCGTTATCCGCCAAAATCTCTCTCACGATACGATATTGCTGCGAGGTATGTTTTAATACGGGAATATACGGCATCATGACAGCAAATACCGAAAGTAGTGTTGTTTTCAGCGGGTCTCGATGCCACAGATGATGAACTTCATGATATACCACTGCCTTTTCTTCTTCCGGGTCCAGCATGCTGAGCAGCCCAGTGGATAGCACAATGCAAGGCCGCCACAAACCAATGGTAAACGCTACTGGAGAAGATTTGTCCACAACAAGGAACCGTGGTTTCTTGAGGTGTTGGTATCTTGCATTGAGCTCCGTTGACCAAGCTCGAATCTCCATTGAACGAAGCTTAGTGATCGCAGCTCGGGTTTGAATAATCCGCCGAGACAATAGCCAGCCTGTACCCGCAAAGGTCAGCACGACCAGCATTAACAGAAAATGACCTATAGACATCCAACCCATTCGGCTCATCCAGTGATTACACAGCCATAATACATTCAGCCGGATGTCCCATCCAAATATTTTATACATCGCGTACATGAACATCTGTATAAGCACAAGTACCGGAATACCAAACCCGACGGTGAACAAAATCTTGGAACGGGTCCTCCACATCCTAATCGTTATCCTTTTTCCATTGCTTAATTTTCATTTCCAATCGTTCGATCAAGCCCTCATCGGCTTCATCCAGTGCGTCAAGCATATGATTCAAAGCCAGAGTTCCGAATTCATCCACTAATTCTTGGGACAATTCCTTGGATTGATCATTCATAAATGCCTCCCTGCTCTGGACCGGCTGGTATAATGATGTGCGGCCCTTCTGTGTTTTACTGAGTAATCCCTTATCCACCAAACGATTCATCACAGTCATAACCGTATTGAAATTTACGTCTTTTTCTTGCTCCAATGCCATCTGCACTTCGCGAATGCTACTGCCAGGATTAGCCCATAGAATATCCATAATCTTGGCCTCCAGCGGGCCAAAAAAACGGTTGAGCCCGCGCTCACCTACTTTGAAATTAAGTATTCTCATCGTCAGACACCCCTCACACTACCCATTGTAGTGTACAAAGACGAGAAGTCAACCTCTATGTCAGCTATTTTATGTAAAAGATTTGTAAATTTGTTTTTCATTTGAGGATAAAAAACAAAAAAACCGGGCTATTCTGCAACATTGCAGTCCTGCCCGGTTCGTATCATGCTTTCGTTTGCTTTACTTCGGCATATGCGCAGAGATATCTACGCCCAAACCCTGAGCCAATCGCCCACCTAGCTGTGCATCAGCGCGGAAAAAGTGGCACAATGCTCTCATCTGAATGTCCATAGGTACGGCTCGGAGATCATTCGTCAAATTATCCAGTAGATGCTGCTGCTCTACAGGTGTGAATGAGCGGAACAGTTCGCCTGCCTGCGTGTAATCATCTGTTTTCTCGATCTTTTCTCGTACTACATGGCCGTGTAATGGAACTCGGCTATCACGATAAGCTGGGTCCTCCTGTGGACTGTTCCCCGAACTGTTAGGCTCATAGTTTACCGGCGATGGATCTTGGTTCACGTTCATGAGCCCATCACGCTGATGATTGCGCACAGGTGCATACGGGCAATTGACCGGAATCTGTAGATAGTTAGGGCCAAGGCGATGACGCTGTGTATCCGGATAAGAGAACAGACGACCCTGCAGTAATTTATCCTCTGATGGCTCAATCCCTGGTACAAGTGCACTCGGTGAGAATGCCGCTTGCTCTACTTCTGCAAAGAAGTTCTGCGGATTACGGTTCAGTGTCATCGTTCCTACCGTTTGGAACGGAAAAACATCCTCTGGCCATGTTTTGGTCGGGTCCAGCGGATCAAAGGAGAAATCATCCATTTGTTCCGGCTTCATTAACTGAACTTGCAGCTTCCACTGCGGATAATCCCCATTTTTGATATGATCGTGCAAGTCACGAGTCGCATGATTGAAATCCTGTCCTTGGACTTCAGCAGCTTCCTGACGGGAGTAAGCACGAACGCCTTGCACCGATTCCCATTTGTATTTCACATAGTGCACTTTACCCTCGGCATTAATCCATTTAAAAGCGTGCACCCCGAATCCATCCATTTCACGGTAACTGGCCGGAGTCCCCAAGTCTGAGAACAGCCAGGTCATCATATGTGTAGATTCCGGCGAGAGGGTCATGAAGTCCCAATAACGCGCCGGGTCCTGAATATTGGTGTCTGGAGCAGGTTTAAGGGAGTGTACCATATCCGGAAACTTAATCGCATCACGTATAAAGAAAACCGGCAGATGGTTACCCACAAGATCATAGTTGCCTTCACGTGTATAAAATTTAACGGCAAACCCGCGTGGATCCCGTGCGGTCTCGGGAGATCCCGTACCATGAATAACCGTCGAAAACCGTACAAGCACATCCGTCTCGGTACCAGGCTCCTGCAAGAAATCAGCCGTCGTATATGCCTTCATGCTCTGCTCCAGCTTGAACACACCATGTGCCCCTGCACCTCTCGCATGCACAACCCGTTCAGGAATACGCTCACGGTCAAAGTGCGCAATCTTCTCAATCAGATGGTAGTCCTCCAGCAGGGTAGGCCCTCTTCTTCCTGCTGTCCTTGAATTTTGGTTATCTCCTACTGGAGCTCCCTGGTTGGTTGTCAAACGATCTGTCATCCTGTCGTCCTCCTCTAGTATGGGTATCTTGTCTGCTGCTGTATCGTTCTACTAATTCAATTCATATTCGTCATTCGCTCAAATATACATTTAGACTTGATCTAACTGTTAAAATGATTCTAACATGTCCCATTGCTTCGCTGCATGAGGTTCATATGAGATTAGGATGAGGTTACTGCGGTAAAGATGAATGAAATATGAAGGATACTAAACTCCTTTCATCCCACTGAAAAAACAAAAAAGCGGAGACCGTCTAATAACGGTCTCCGCTTTTTGCTTCATCTTTAATGAGCATGAACAAGTCAGATTCACAGTGATGACTGCTGCTCCTCAAGTGCCTTTTTCTATGAGAAGTCATGTTCCTGGATCATCAGCCCTGTAAGATCCTTATAACCCATTCGCATTAGCAGCTCATTGCCATTCAGCTCCTGCACCTTCTTCACGCTCTTATCTAATTCCATTTCAAGTAAAAAACATAAAACTTCTGCCACATATTTAGGCTGGTTCAAATTAACGGCGTACGTTAAATCCTCTTTTTCCATTCGTAATCCTTCATTCAAAGGACTGCCGGAAATTGGAGTATCCCTGGTTACAAATAATATGATATATTTCATATCCTTATTATCCGTAATGATGGTCAGCCTGGACCTGCAGTAAACATCTCTGACCGTACTATAGCTCCACCAATAGGTGGCCCCATTGACCACTATTTTTCTCATCCATCTAATCTGCCAGGCGGTAGCCAACGCCTCTTACCGTTACGATATATTGCGGGGATGACGCGTTATCCCCCAATTTTTTGCGCAAGCTTTTGATATGAACATCGACCACGTTACTGCCACCTGTAAAATCAGTCTCCCAGATGTCGTTTAGCATCTCTTCACGTGAGATGACTGCACCTTTGGCATCAATCAACTTGAGCAACAGATCATATTCTGTCTTGGTCAGATGAATTCGTTCCTCATCACGCTGTACACTCATGCGTTCCCGATCGAGCGTCAGATCCTTGAATCCGATTCGCTGTCCCTCTTGGGGTAAGAAGGCACGTTTGGGCATCACAGGACTACTGCCGATCATCCGCTGTACCCGATAAAGTGCCTCCTGCGGGCGTGCTGGCCATACAAGCAATTCCTCCTGAAGCATGGGTCCGCTTGCGCTGCCAATCATCTTCTCTCCTACCAAGTACAGACATGGTGCCATATGTTCAGCTTCGCGATTCAATCGGCTGCTAATTCCTGCGAATGCATCGATTGTTCCGGCAACCGAGAGATCATAGATCAGCAGATCAAACACAAGACGCTCGTGGAGATCTGGCTCCCAGCGATGAAACACAAGTACATCAAAACAGCTATCGGTCAGAGCTTTAACTAATTCATGTACCTGACCCGGCATGGGGCTGATCAGAATGACCCGTCTTGTAACCGGGCAATTGTCCACAAAGGGTTCAGCCCCTGAATCCGCTAGAACAGGTTTGACCCGAAGCGGTAACCGCCGGCCCGACCATTTCAGTTTTACTTGATCCTTTTGCTTTTGCATTCCCCACATACACCTCCAAACACCACATGTGCATGATCAATTGCATAACCCGTTTCCGCTGCTACCTGCTTCATCCATTGTGGAGGGACTTCTGTCATCACCTCGTCCACTTTGCCACATACTTCACACATAATATGTTGGTGATCATCCATTCGGGCATCATATCGACTCGCTGTTTCGCCAAGTTTAAGCTCTCTGATCAGTTCTTTGTCTGTTAAATATCGAAGAGAATTGTACACCGTACCATAAGCCAGATTATACCCTTGCTCCACTAGACGATTCATCACATCGGCGGCAGTAGGGTGATCTTCTGATTTACGTACGACATCATATACGGCTTGCCGTTGTATGATCAGATTTAACGTTTTCACTACAAGGTCTCCTTTATTGTTTTTTCAGCGTGTATCCGTTTCGAACAATTTCGTTCGCTAGGCTTTTCTATAGGATAAGTATAACTTTTCTTTTGATTTCCATTTTGATTTAGATTAAGTATAAATCTTAATGTATATCAAAGTCAACCTTGTCTCCATACGTGTCTGATCTAGTATTTTATAGAAAATTAGACCTGATTCTCTCAACCATTTGGGATTATATGGTTCGCCGCCACGTCGATTTTCAGATAAAATAGAGGGATGCCTTAAAAGGAGGTATGCTGGTTGTTAAGTATGTTTTTTGTTAATATCTGTGTAATCATCACCTTTTTGTACCTATCGGGGATTCTCGCTAAATTCTATCGTATTCGTTTGCCTTTTCCTTCGCTGCGTGTTCAGGCCATTGGCGGCTTGTTATTTGGTTTATATGGTACAGTACTTATGAATTACTCTTTTCGAATAAACGACACCACAATTGTAGATCTGAGACATCTGGCCGTCATCATGGCAGCCGTATATCTTGGCGGATTGGCTTCAGTAATATCGGCATTCATTATTGCCATCCTCCGTATCCTTATGTTTGGTCTAACTTCCTCCGCGATTGATGCGGCTTTCACTATAATATTGCTCGGGCTGGCTGGTGTATATTTTGCCTATACTTCATGGTCTAGACTAACGAAAATTATCATGATGAACCTGATGGGGATGACCATGATCTTTATCGTCCTACTCCTGAATACCACCAGCATGACTACCTTGATGAAGGT
Source organism: Paenibacillus sp. JJ-100 (assembly GCF_948329825.1). Classification (GTDB taxonomy): domain Bacteria; phylum Bacillota; class Bacilli; order Paenibacillales; family Paenibacillaceae; genus Paenibacillus. Next base: position 428,149 of record NZ_CAOJCM010000003.1, on the reverse strand, counting down.
ATATCCGATACAGATGTCTATTTCCTTCTCTGGCGGGATTTTCATCTATCTCATCGCGGAGTTTATTAACAGATCCAATGAGATGTTATTCCTGCTCGAACGCCGTGCTTCCACTGACCATCTAACGGACCTGAGTAATCGGCGGCAGTTTGAGCAATCTCTGCAATCCGAGCTTCAGCATGCCAGACAGTGTCAACAGAAGCTATCCCTCTTGGCTATTGATATTGACCGATTCAAAAAAGTAAATGACACCTATGGCCACTCTGCCGGGGACGCCGTACTAAAACAGCTCGGGCAATTGCTGGTCCAACATGGGCGTTCCACTGATCTTGTCTCCCGCAATGGTGGGGAAGAATTCGCAATCTTGTTGCTTGATTGCGGATATCATCAATCCATGGCAATTGCTGAATCTGTGCGGAAAACTGTCGCCAAATACCTGTTCACATTACCCGATGGACAGACGTTAAAGCTGACCATCTCTATTGGTGTAGCTGTGTATCCTGATCATTGTGATGATATCGATGACAATGACCTGTTTGAACAGGCAGATCGCGCACTTTACGAAGCAAAAAATACAGGGCGCAACAAAGTTTGTTCTTTGCCACCCCGCAATATTGCAGTTGTGAATAACGGTTCATTATAACCGTTTTAAACACAATAGCTCTCTACATACCAAAAGGGATGCCCGTCTGCCTCAATACAAGGCTAGAAGCTGGTCATCCCTTTCTTTTATACCTTAGCAAATTCCGTTCTCACAGAACCATATAGACTTAATATCACGCAAGAATTTGTTCAATCTCTTCAATTACAGATGCCTCTAACTTGACTCCGGAAGCTGCTGCATTTTCTTTAACTTGTTCCGGGCGGCTAGCCCCAACGAGTGCACTGGACACATTCTTTTGTCGAAGAATCCAGGCTAACGCGAGCTGCCCTACCTTCAGATCAAGCTGATCAGCAACTTCCATTAGTTGCTTCACTTTGCCTATGCGGTCAGGATTTATCTTTCCTTCATCCCAGCCAAGCTTCGCAGCACGGCTATTCTCCGGAATATCCGAGACAGAGGTGTATTTTCCCGTAAGTAGACCTTGAGCTAGTGGAGAATAGACTACTTGTCCAATACCTTTACGTTCACCCAATGGGATGATTTCACTCTCAATGTAACGGTCAAACATATTATATACTGGCTGATTCACGACAATGCGATCCAGTAGCAGGCGATCTGCCGTTCCCAGCGCTGCTTCCATCTGAGCCGCTGTCCACTGGCTTACACCTACATAAAGCACTTTGCCATGGCGCACCAGATCATCCAGAGCACGAAGCGTCTCCTCGATCGGTGTTTCACTGTGATACCGGTGACAATAATAAATATCAACATAATCGGTACCCAAACGTTTCAAACTTGCTTCGCACTGCTCCATAATATGCTTCCGAGACAACCCGTGATCGTTAGGACCATCACCCATTTTGTTAAACACTTTCGTGGCGAGAACGTAGGATGAGCGAGAATACGCTTTCAACGTTTGCCCTAGTAGTACCTCGGCAGCTCCTCGTTCATAGGCGTTGGCTGTATCGAAAAAGTTGATGCCCTCATCGAATGCTGTTTCAATCGATTTCACCGCATTTTCACGTTCCACATAACCTCCGTACGTTAACCAGCTGCCCAAGCTGATCTCGCTTACTTTCAGTCCGCTTCCACCCAGTCTGCGATAATCCATTGATTGCATGTCCTCCTCTTCGATCCATATGATTGAAGTTCCACTTCCTATTGTAACCTAATCTGCGCAAATGCAGTACCTCTAAGTGTACGACCGGGAAAGGTCATCAAAAAAGAAGCACACCCTCAGAGGATGTGCTCTCAATTCGTTTATCTTCATTAGCGCGAAACAACACAGCCTGCATAGCTAGTTCATAGAGACCATTTTTATGGCAAAATAACGCTTAGTGCATTGAGCAACTCAGTCTGCCGAACAGGCTTCGTTAACACAGCATCAAAAAAGGCATCTGACTGATGCATATCGATATGCATCCCATAGGGGACGAGGACAATGACGGGCAAATTGTCAATCTGTCGTTTTAGTTCAATAACAAAATCGACCGTAATCCCTTCACGCAATCCCATATCTACAACAGCAACGTCAGGTCTAAATCCTTCTTTAATCCATTCATATGCTGTAGCAGAGCCCGAGGTCATGTGTACATCCATACCCCAATTGCGCATTAAGGTAGACACGCCTTGCAAAATATCTGGATCTTTGGCTAGCAGCACTTTTTTGGTTTTCAGACGTTGTTGTACACTTGTAATCTGTGGAAGATCCCAGTATTTACGTAATGGCAACGATATTAGAAACTCTGTCTCATTGTTTTGCTTGCTATTCACCTGAATCCGACCATGCATCAGAATCGCCAAGTTCTGGCTGATCGCCAGACCTAGATTGCTTCCCATCAAATTTTCCGTTTTGATCTCCTTAGGTTTGACCAGTGAGGTTGGCAATCGGTTATCAGATAACATCTGTCCCGTATATCTTACTCGAAGCACGAGAAGGTTGGTCTCCTCCAACTCCTCCCCCCTCATCTCGGCTGTAACCAGTACACTACCTTCGCGAGTGGAATCGATTGCATATTGCATCACATGATCCAAGAGCTGACCAATCTTCATCTCATCACCAATGAAAACTTGTGACACATTCAGATTAAGATTTAATCCAAGTTCTAACCTTTTGCTGGAGGCGATACCTGCATAGTGGTAGACCGTGTCCTCGATGGTGCTGACCAGATCAAAAGGGTCATCATGAATAATCGTTTTTCCAGCATCGTTAATATTAAAGTTCATCATGTTGTTGAGTAGTGAAAGTAATATTTTTCCACTATTCTCAATCATATTTGCATACTCGACTTGTTCCTCCGACATATCCGGTGTTCGCATCAAGTCTGTTAATCCCAAAATCCCATTCAGTGGATTACGAATCTCATGGCTCATCAGCTTGAGCATCTGGCTCTTGGCCGTGGACTCCAATTCGGCACGTTCCTTCTCGGCTTGTAGCTTTTCTTGCTGCTGTTCTGAGTCATTGAGCTTCTGCCCCTGAACGTGAAGCGTATTCTCGAGGTCAATCACATATCCCAAAAACACAGCCATAGCTTGCAATGTCTTCATGTCTGCCTCGCTGATTACATAGCCTGGATCATCCATTAAGCAGATTGTCCCAAAGGCTTCTCCTGTTCTTCTCAGAATAGGTACTCCTAAGAAAAAGCGGTTTCCCAACCCATTTGTAACATCCATGGATCTGGTGATGGAGTGCTCACGAGTATCCGAAATGTTGATTATATTACCATTGTCTTTTAATACAAGGCTGCAATAGGATTCTATGAATGGCATTGCAGTACCTTTGATGACTAATTCTTCATTGCGGTTGAAGGCTTCCAGAATGACATTGGTCACCCCATCATTCGTAGCTACGAAAATGGTATTGACTCTCAATATGCCACTTAATACATCCACAATATGGGCCGCTGCTTCTTCAATATCTTCAAAGAAACCTCTGTTGATGCCTTCTACCGTACCCATAGTTCACCTCTCTTGTCTTAGATGCTGATATCCACTTGGCTTGTTAGAAAGTCAAATTAGAATGTCAAATTACGTACTCTGCTAGGTAATCCGGAAGATATCTTCAACTATATTTATATCGTAACACTGCAGGAGCGTAAGAGATTTATTTGTACATACAAGATAACTAGAGATTATACGCTGTTGTCTGAGCTTTTGGAACCTTTAACCCGCGACCCATCACGGAAATGAATTGTTCCCTCTCTAGGGGTGTGATCATAATCACACCCAAAAATCCACATATAGTTTATAAATGGATAATATGAATCTACATGTAGTGTATAGCTAATATATTTTAAAAATAATGATCTATAATAATCATCTAGGAGGTACCTTAATATGACTATACTTGAGTATGCCGCACCACCGGCATCGGATCTCTTATCTGACCTGGGAAGACGTATTATTGGCGCAGAGGACGCTGATACACTGAGAGAGAATGCGAATCTGAACGGAGATTCCTTCAGTGGCAAGATGAGCAGGCTTGGGTCGGAGACAGCCAAGTGGCATGCCATGCGTCATGTGTTGCCAGAGGCGCTTGCCGATGCTGTTGATCATGGCGATCTGTATGTACACGATTTGGACCAGTACGCCCTGGGAACGACCAACTGTATCTTCATTCCTTTTGATCGGTTGCTGGCTTCTGGCTTCAATACAGGTAACGGATCGGTTCGTACACCCCAAACAATCATGTCTGCGATGGCACTGGTCGCAATCATCTTCCAATCTCAGCAAAATAGTCAGTACGGAGGCGTATCAGCCAACAAAATAGACTGGGATCTGGCACCTTATGTGCAGCGTTCATTTGCTAAGCATTTCCGTAAAGGGCAGCGCCTCTTCGAGGAACATGCACCGCTGGCAGACGAGCAGCTTCACCTGGACAGCGCCGAAGCGAAGCAGCAGTGCCCGCGTTCTTTTGCCTTTGCCTATGACGAGACGGTTCTGGAGACCGGACAAGCTGCTGAATCGCTTATACATAACCTGAATACGATGAGCAGCCGGGCTGGGGGACAGATTCCTTTTACATCACTGAACTATGGCATGTGCACTTCAGCAGAGGGTCGTCTTGTATCCCGTTCCCTGCTGGAAGCAACGATCAGGGGCCTTGGACACGGAGAAACACCCGTATTTCCACAGCATATTTTCCAGTGCAAACAAGGGGTTAATCAGGCTCAGGGTGATCCGAATTATGACTTGTTTCGCCTCGCAGTAACCTGTTCTTCACGGCGTATGTACCCTAACTTTGTCAATGTGGACGCATCGTTTAATCTGCCCTTCTATCGACCAGAAGACCCGGATACGATTATTGCGACTATGGGTTGCCGCACACGCACCCTTGCGGATCGGTTTGGACGGAACCGACAGAGTGGGAAAGGGAACCTGTCCTTCAATACGGTCAATCTGGTCAAATTGGGGATTCGTTTTGGAATCTGCCGAGGAAATCGGCCTGTCCCTGATCGAGAAGGTTTCTATACAGCTCTGGACAAAATGATGAACCTTGCTCTTGACGGCTTGCTTCATCGTTATGCTATTCAGAAGAAACAGCCTGCCAAATCATCGGACTTCATGATGCGTGAAGGCGTATGGGAAGGCGGAGAGAATCTGGAACCGGATGAGCCGGTTGCCGACCTATTAAAACACGGCACGTTGTCTATCGGATTTATCGGACTCGCTGAATGTATGATGGCGATGTATGGACGGCACCATGGACAAGATATGCATGTACATCATGAAGCGCTGAATGTAATCCGCACAATGAGAAAATTCTGTGATCGAATGAGTGAGCGACACAACCTGAACGTTACGTTGTTTGCTACACCTGCTGAAGGTTTATCTGGCAAATTCACCAAGCTAGATCGGGCACGTTACGGCTCCATATCTGGTGTGAATGAACGTGAATATTATACGAATTCGTTCCACATTCCAGTCTACTATACTCTCCCGGCCTACCGTAAAATCGAGCTGGAGGCTCCATTCCATGCCCTCTGTAATGCCGGAGCGATCTCTTATGTCGAGCTTGATGGCAATGTGCGAGCGAACACGTCAGCCTTTATGCGAATCGTGCAGTACGCGTTGGCACAGGATATCGGTTACTTTTCCATCAATCATCCGATTGATCGCTGCCCGGCATGTGGGTACGAAGGGGTCATCGGAGATATCTGTCCAGAATGCGAAGTTCACGAAAATGAAGTACACTTCCAGCGCCTTCGACGCGTTACAGGGTACCTGACAGGGGATTACAAGGTACGCTTCAATGCTGCGAAGCAGGCCGAAGTGCGGGATCGGGTGAAGCATCGGTGAATCTGTTTGGTTATATTCCCGAATCGGTCAATGAAGGAACAGGGCTGCGTGCCGTTCTGTTCATCAGCGGTTGTCGCCATGCATGTCCGGGCTGCTTCAGCCCCGACTCATGGAGCTTCCGGGCGGGTGAACCCTTCACAGAAGAGCGGCAGCAGCAGATTCTACAGGAAGTCATCAGCCATCCCCTCCTCGACGGTATAACGTTATGCGGGGGTGACCCCTTTTTCTCAGCAGCAGAATGTACCCAGTGGGTGCGTCAGTTACGGGATGCACGACCAGATCTGTCGGTATGGGCCTACACCGGATTCGAATACGAGGAACTCGTTAAAGACAAAGAGAGAGCAGAGCTTGCACGGTTATGCGATGTAATTATCGACGGAAGATATATTGCAACTGAGCGCGATGTGTCTCTGCCTTTTCGCGGAAGTCGCAACCAGCGTTTGATTGATGTGAGTGCAACACAAGCAACCGGAGACATCGTTACCTTACAGCTCGATGGAGTGTAACGATGTTTTTGTTTTTTTCTATCATTACAAAACAACACAATACAAAAGCAGGCTCTGTCACGTTTCTTGTCAACAGAACCTGCTTTTCTTTTGTTAGATCTAACGCATCTCAAAATGACAAATTCGAATGCCAGATGTCAACAGGAGATAGACGTCTTGTATTCCCTCTGCTCCTGATAGTTCAGCTCTAACCGTGGACCACTGCTGGGCACCGCCCTGTGCGAGCTCTACACGGCCGGCAATGGTGCCATCTGGCGCACCCAATCTCACTTCCAGCACAGCATCTTGCTGTTCTGAGGATACGCGTGCCTCCAATGCAGTTGCTCCGTTACCGAAGTCAGCCTCCTTAAAAGCAATCCATCCTTGCTCTCCAATCACACGGACTGCTGTTCCGCCCTCTTTACACTCATCCAGTTCCACACCTTGATAAGCATCATAGTTCTCAGCACGTGTAGTTATCCCCAGATGACGTGGCGGGATTGTCTCTCCATCGACCTGCAGATCGGCAACTAGCTGCACATCGGATGAGGACTTAGCTACCATGATAGAGTAAATCCCCTCCTCTACCACGTAGCGGTCACGGGTAACATCCCAGATGGCCAGTTCCTGAACAGGCAGATCGAAATGAACGGTTGCTGTGGCTCCAGCTTCAATATGTAGACGACGAAAGCCTTTGAGCGTTTTGAGTGGGCGCTTTACCCGAGACTTACCTGCACGCACATACAGTTGCACGACCTCATCACTGGCAATTGAACCGGTATTGGTTACATCCACACGAACCGTCACGTGATCCTCTGTGCCCGCTTGCGCAGGACTAACTTCCAGATTGCTGTATTTAAACGGGGCATAGGTCAATCCATGTCCGAACGGATATAACACATTACCTTCAAAATATTGATAGGTGCGGCCACCTTGAATAATATCGTAATCCCGGATATCTGGGAGCTGATCTGCTGACTGTACCCAGGTCATGTTCAGGCGTCCAGCAGGGGCGTAGTCTCCATACAGCACGTCTGCAACTGCATTACCCAGCTCCTGTCCGGCATGTGACGTATACAGGACTGCGGGAATGTTCTCCTGAACCCAGTTGCAGGTAAATGGATAACTGCCCACAATTACCACCACCGTATTCGGGTTAGCTTCATAGACAGCCTGCACCATTCGTTGCTGTGATTCAGCCAGCTCCAGGCTTGGACGGTCCACTTCTTCTTTACCATTGACGAGCGGGTTATTACCCACAAATACGATCGCAGTCTCGGCTTCTTTCGCAGCAGCAACAGCCTCATCAATTCCACGGGTGACGACATCTTGCTGGAATGTCTCTGCAGCACCGAATTCTTTCCATTCTTCAGCCACTTTGAGCACATCATGTCCATCGTTCGCTGCGGTCACGATTCTACCATTCCATGTTGTAAGACCCACGTGTCCATCTGCTTGTGGCAGCATATGAAATACTTCTTTGACAAACCAGCCGTACACTTCATTAGCTGACGCTGTAACGGACTGCTCATCTGTCGTCAGATATTTACCATTGCTCTCCGCCTGCAGCGTGTAACTGCCAAATCCCCAATCCGTCACTCGGAACGTCTCTGCTTCTCCCGAAGCTTTAACTACCATTTCAGGTGAACCTGCTGCTCTGACAAGTCCCAGCTTTTTGCCGCTTGCTGCGGAGGTCAGCGTAATGCGATCATCACCGTCTTTGAAAGTTACGTTATCGTTGCCTACCTTGCCACGAATCGCTTCCAGAGGTGTTATACGGTAAGGCAGTGAGCCTGCATACCAGTCTCGATAGACCGTTCCGCCGAGCTGTCCGATGACAGCCACTTTGCCTGCTTTGGTTTTGTCGAGTGGAAGGATGCCTTTCTCGTTCTTGAGCAGTACCACTTGTTCTCTTGCTGCTCGAAGAGATAAGGCTTTGGCCTTCTCCGTCATCATGGATTCTTCGCCGATTGCTGCATACGGGTTGCCTTCTTCCGGATCGAATTCACCCAGACGGAAACGAACACGGAACGTGTTGAACAAGGCTTTATCGATATCCTCCATCGTGAGCAATCCTTGCTCCAGCCCTTCACGAAGAGCTTGTTTGGATAGTTCAGCATCATCGGTGATGCTGTCAATGCCTGCTTGAATCGACTCCACCGTACCTGGGGTATGAGAATCATAATATTTATGATCATTCTTGATGCCCATCACGTCGCCCGCATCACTAACGATAAAACCGTCCATCCCCCATTCACCTTTAACAATTTCGTTCACATAAGGGTGCAACAGGGCAGGTGTACCATTGATAGAGTTGTACGCTGTCATCATGGACTGTGCACCGCCTTGCTTGAACGGCTTCTCGAAGGCTTTCAAATAATATTCACGCATATTACGTGGATCAATACTGGATGAACCACTACCCCGATCCACTTCGTTATTGTTGCCGAGGAAATGCTTGAGCGTCGCTACCGCCTTGTAATACTTGGGATGATCACCTTGAATCCCTTTCACCAGCGCCGTTGTCAGCTCCGCAGTCAGCTCCGGGTCCTCCCCATAGGCTTCTTCGTTTCGGCCCCAGCGTGGATCACGCTCCATATCTACTGTGGGTGCCCAAAGTGTAAGACCATTGACAGCAGGGTTGCGTTTGTAAAATACACGAGCCTCGTCTCCGATAACGGAGCCGATCTGCTTCATCAGATCCGTGTCCCACGTACATGCCAGCCCGACAGGCTGGGGAAAAGACGTAGCTTCACCAAGCCAAGCAAGGCCGTGCGCAGCTTCCGTTCCATGTTTATACGCAGCAATCCCCAAGCGTTCCACGGCCGGCTGGTATTGCAGCATAGATTCGATTTTTTCATCGTCCGTCAGGCGAGATACGAGGTCCTTCACCCGATCGTTAAGCTCAAGTGTCGTATCTTGAAACGGATATTTCGTTTGATGAGTCGTCATATCAAGTCTCCTTCAACATTTGAAATATAGATCATTATGATAGCGAATACATTTTAATTCCTGAAAACACATTATAATTGCTAAATTACATCACATAAATAGTTGGTAACACCTTATAAATGAACATGTTTTTCTATTTACACACTCTACTACACCAGAACCTAAAACGATTTCGATATTCCTACTATAAAGCAAATGGATTCAAAAAAACAGAGGCTTCCTTCCAGAAATCTTTCTCCGTCCTATATAAAAAATATATATACTCGTTTTTTTCTGGTACTCTCTGGCAATCCTGAATAGAAGTAGGGACATGTATACACCTAACGTCATAAATTAGGGTCTGATCCAGATCTAGGAGGAAGAACAATATATGAGTGAAAACGAGCAATTGCAAACAAACCTGCCGCCGGTTCCGGAGTCTTTATGGCGTGCCTCGAATACGTTCGATACCTATCCGAAACTCGCAGAGGATACGACTGCGGACGTAGCTATTATCGGCGCTGGGATCGCAGGCATTACAACAGCCTACTTGCTTGCACAGTCCGGTCTGAGTGTTGTTTTACTTGAAGCTGGAAAAGTGTTGGATGGAACAACAGGCCATACAACGGCCAAAGTATCTGCACAGCATGGAGTCATCTATGATGAAATTATGCACCACTTCGGACACGAACAGGCACGTATGTACTATGAGGGTAATGCAGAAGCTGCGAAGTGGATACGCCAGCTGGTGAATGATAAACAAATCCAGTGCCAGTGGGCCGATGAGGACGCCTATGTCTATATTCAATCTGAAGAAAATATCAAAAAACTGGAGATCGAACTTACAGCTTACGGAAAACTGAATATTCCCGGTGAATGGGTAGACCCGCTTCCGATTCCGGTCCCAGCCAGAGCAGGGATTCGCATGCCAGGTCAGGCACGTTTTGATCCACTAGCTTATCTGCACTATTTGCTGGATGAAGCAGTGAAGCAAGGCGTGCGTGTCTATGAGCATACTACTGTGACCGATGTCGAAGAAGAAGCATCTCTACGCATAAGAACGTATGGTGGTTCATTCGTTACGGCGGAGCATATCGTTGTCGCTTCTCACTTCCCGGTATATGATCCCGGATTTTACTTTACTCGTCTTCATGCCGAACGGTCCTATGCGGTTATGGTTGAACCGGAGAAACCTTATGCGGGCGGCATGTACATTTCCGATGATAATCCTGCCCGTTCGCTCCGTACTGTTGTTCATAACGGAAAAGAACATATTATTTTTGGTGGTGAGAATCACAAAACCGGACAAGGCATCTGCACTTTTGGCCATTACGAGCGCCTGGAACAATATGCAGCAGAAACCTTCGGTATTCGTAACATTCCGTTTCGATGGTCCGCGCAGGATATGATCTCGATTGACAAGGTGCCGTACATCGGGCCTATTACGAGCAGACATGAGCGGGTTTACGTGGCAACTGGCTTCGCCAAATGGGGGATGACTACCGGCACCATGGCTGGACATCTTCTGGCAGACCGCATTACCGGAAGGGATAATCCTCATGCGGAAGTATTTCATCCTGCCAGATTCAAAGCCGATCCGGGTATGAAGAACTTTATTGTCGAAAATGTCAATGTTGCCAAGGAGTTAATCTCGGGTAAAGTAGGCATGGTGCATAAAAATATAAGTGAGATCGGCAACGATGAAGGAGCCGTTGTCACTCATAATGGTAAACGGGCCGGTGCATACAAAGATACCAGTGGTAAGCTGTTTCTGGTCGACACAACGTGCACACACTTGGGGTGTGAGGTCGAATGGAACAACGGCGAACGATCATGGGATTGCCCATGTCACGGTTCACGTTTCAATTATGAGGGCCATGTCATCGAAGGTCCTGCTGTAGAAGATCTGCCCATCCTTGATGTGCAATCCTGATTCAAGGAGGTACAGCTGCAACAGGTAACTTACTTTGAATTGATAACCACAACCTGTATTCGTAGCAAAGTTAGTGATCAGGGCACATATTTCATCTCTTAGACCGGACCGGTATCCGCCTCCAGACGGAAGTAACCGCTCCGGTTTTTGCGTATGCTGGTATAGAACTTGGAACTTAGTTATAAACACTACCTTGCATTAAACACTAGTGAGTGCTATGATGTATCCACCACTACTGATCAATACATACTAGTGATTATCAAACAGAAGCAGGAGGAACCGATGTGAATGTAAACATCCAGTTCAAAAAAGGGGTGCTTGAGCTATGCGTCCTGGTTTTGATTCATCGTCAGGATCGATATGGCTATGAACTGGCTCAGGCGGTCTCCAAACATATCGAAGTTGCCGAAGGTGCACTGTACCCTTTGCTTCGCCGGCTTGTTAATGAGGGATATTGCACCACATATCTACAAGAATCCAGCGAGGGACCACCGCGCAAATATTACCGATTGTCGGATACAGGTCGTGAATATATGGCTGCATTAAGTACAGAATGGAACGCGTTTGTGCGCAACGTCACTAATCTGATGGAGGAAGGAACCCGAGATGAATAGACAAAAATTTATGCAGGACATGGAGAAGTATTTGCGTCCGATGGACCGAATAGAACGAGCCGAACTGCTCGCCGATTATGATCAGCATTTTGTCCTTGGTTTACGTGAAGGCAGGTCCGAAGAGGATATCGCACGTGAGCTTGGTCGCCCGGAAGAAATTGCACGCGAAGCACTGGGTGATCGGTACAACGCTCATGAGACCTCCGACACATCTGGTGTCGACCCCTTCGATGTACCAACATTCAGAGAAATGCAGCCCCCCAGCAGCCGAAACCGGGCTACAAGGAACTTTTTTGCAGCGGTCGGCTTGATATTTCTCAATCTGATGCTCATGATTCCGATCGGTCTTAGCCTCTGGTCCGTGTGGTTAACCCTTGCAGGACTGTCCTTGCTGGTGCTAGCTCCTGTAGCCGCTGCAGTGGACTATCTGTTTCTGGGTCATCTCGAAAAAGCAGAAATTTTCATTTCCATTGGGCTGTTCGGGATCGGCATTTTGTTTGCTATAGCCTCCAAATCTGTTTTTAGAGCATTTAAGGTGATTACGCTTCAGTATATTCGTTGGAATGCAAGAGTGATGAGAGGAGATGTTTCTGAATGAGTACAAAAAAATGGATTGCTTTAGCTATCATCTGTATCGGTATTGGCTTACTTGGAACGTCCATCTATGGTTTTCAGTTTGGAGATGATCGAGAGGCTTATGCCAAACGTTGGGATTTCAAAGCCGGAGAACTACAGAACATTCAAATGGATGGAGAATTTGATGCGGATATTGAATTCGTGGTTAGCCCGGATGATATCGCATATATCGAGGTGGATGGCCAGTGGAGTGCCAATGAAATCAAAAGTTTTGAGCAGGCAACATTCGCAGATGGTACGTTCAAGCTATCCCGGAATCAGCGTGACCGATTTCAATTTTTTACACTGAATTGGAATGAACGGGATTCCCAAATAACAGTAGCTTTGCCGCAAGGATATCGCCTGAATGATGTCACCCTGAACGCTTCATCGAGTGATTGGGATCTGACCGGGCTTCATGCTCAGTCATTGGAATTGCAGAATACGTCGGGATCGGTTCGTTTGCAAGACGTTAAAGTTCCCCAGATGAAACTATCTCTAACTTCTGGAGACATTGCCGCTTCCTCAATCAATGGTGATATGACCGTAGAACAAACATCAGGAAGCTTCACAGCTGATCAGATTACTGGAAAAGTAACGAGTACCATCCAATCCGGAGATATCGAGATTACGAAATTAAACGGTGCTGCCGATGTCGAGTTCACTTCGGGCAGCATTCATATCGAACAGTCCCATGCTGCATCCATTAACGCTTCCGGGACTTCAGGGGATATCTTCATTCAAGCTGCACCTGATTTTAAAGGCATATATGATGCACGAGCCACTTCCGGCGATGTTGATATGCCAGAATCACCCGCTTTAAGCCAGGATCGGATTCAAGCAAGTACAACCTCCGGTAGCATTGAGATTGTGAAATAGCCACGAAGCATATTTCCGATCTTAGGGTAAAGTATAGTATAATCAAATGCTAACCCATAAGCTGAGGAGGATTACTCATGGAACTAAAAAATAAAACAGCTATTATCACAGGTGCCGGTAAAGGTATTGGACGTGCGATTGCTGAAGCACTCGCCAAAGAAGGTGTACACTTGGGCCTGATTGCCCGTACCGCTTCGGATCTTCAAGCCCTTCAAGAGTCTCTTAGCCAGGAATACGGCGTAAAAGTAACAAGTGCAGCTGCTGACATCTCGGATCGCTCCCAAGCGGAAGCAGCGGTAGCAGCCATTGAAATGGAACTTGGCGCAGTGGATATCCTGATCAATAATGCGGGTATTGCAAGCTTCGGAACACTCTTGGATATGGACCCTGAAGAGTGGGAACGCATTCTGCATGTCAATGTCATGGGTACATACTATGTCACACGTGCCGTTCTTCCGAGCATGATCAAGGAAAGCAGTGGCAGCATCATTAATATCGCTTCCACGGCAGGCGAGCGTGGGTTCGCTACAGGTTCCGCGTACTGTGCCTCCAAATTCGCTTTGCTTGGCATGACAGAATCCCTGATGCAAGAAGTTCGCAAATCCAATATTCGTGTCACTGCATTGACACCAAGCACCGTGAATACGGAACTGGCTGTGAATGCTGGACTCAAAATCGGAGACGAGGATCGCATGATGCAAGCCGAAGATGTAGCCGAGCTTGCGCTGGCAACACTCAAGCTGTCCGACCGTGTATTTGTCAAAGCCGCAGGAATCTGGACAACGAATCCGCAATAAAGTACAGGAATCGCCCAGGAACTTAGTGGGATAAACCGAGAAAAGGTGGGGGACAATGTGTCCCCCACCTTTTCTGTTGGAGTAGAAACAAGGGCAGGATGACAACATACCGTTAGATCATAGAACATACGATCTTTCTATTATTCGCCATCGACCACTATCCTTCTATGGACTCAACAGATGATCCAGCTCTAATTCCTTGGATACCGCAATCAGAACGACTGCTGGTTCCTCACCAATATTAGTCACTTCATGCGGTACAATGGCGTTCCATGTAAACGAGTCTCCAGCCTCCAGCGTTTCCACATCTTCCCCCTGCTTCGCTTGGATCACACCCTGCATTACAAGATGACTCTCCTCTCCTGCATGTTTACTCATTCCGGTGGAAGCCCCTGGAGGAAGTTCTACAATGGACATGCGCATCGCACCTTTGGCGGTTAGCTGCTGTACTTTGATCTGACCGCTGCCAGCCGTTGTCTCCTTGCGCTCATGCTTGCGCACCACATTCATACGCTGCTCCGGCGTTAATAACAAGTACGGTAGCGGGACCTCCAGATAATCAGCGATGCTCTCCAGTGTAGCGATGGACGGAGATGTTTTGTTATTTTCCACGTTGCTAATAAAGCCTTTGGATAGTCCTGTCCCCTCACACATCTGCATGATTGTAATTTGTTTCTGTTTGCGTATCGTTCGAATTGCCAAGCCAATATCCATGTCATCCTCTTCCCTCTCTATGATTGCAAGTATTCCTGAATTTATGATTCAACAGATGTCTCTGCGAAAATAAGACGATTGCCAAACGGATCGGTAATGCTCATCTCACGCATTTGCCAAGGCGTTTCTTCGATACCCGGTCTCGCATATTTGTAATTTTGCAAAGTAAGCCTCTCATGCATTTCTTCCAGATGCTCTGTCGCAATACGTAGGGCTGCACCTGGCGTACAGTCGCCGTGATGTTCTGATAGGTGAATCACTACGGTGTCATATGAAACCTGCATATACAAAGGCATGTCCGCCTCGAATCGATGCTCCCAATCCAGCTTGAAACCTAAATAATTCATATAAAATTCCTTCGCTTTCGTTTCATCAAATATCCTCAAAATAGGTATGATTCCCTTCATCATCTACATCACGTCCTCCTTTACAAAATAAATCTTCATCTCTTCATTCCAAGTTACCTTATATCAAACATATTTTCATGATACAAAAAAAGTATTGACCTTACAATGAAATCATGATAAATTTTGTTCATAAATAAGAATATTATTTTCATATGAGTGAACTTATTGGAGTGTAGTTCATCCTTTACTTAAGTTTGATCATACATCTGGTTCATACCAACCATAGCCCAGCTGGAGGTGTATCCCGTTTGAATTCTTCATATATTCATGAGGTGAAGCTGCCTCCCCATTATGATAAAGATCAGAAATACCCTGTTATTTTTGCCCTGCATGGTATGGGTTCGGACGAACAGGACATGCTTCGCTTAATGGAGCCTTTGTCTTCCGATTTCATTATCGTGGCCGTTCGCGGGCCCATTGCACAAGGCGGAGGGTATGCTTATTTTCAGATTAAAAGTATAGGCAATCCTGTTCGCGAGTTATATGATGCCTCAGTTCAAGGACTGGAGCAGCTCATTAACGAGCTGTCGCTCCAATATGCGATTGATCCTGCTCGGCGCTATATCGCCGGATTCAGTCAGGGTGGCATCATGGCAATGACCCTGGCTCTGGTTATGGGCGATGCGATCAAGGGCATCGTTGCGATGAGTGGATACATTCCGCAATTTGTAAAAGAGGAATATACGCTGCAACCTTCTTCGAGCCTGTCTGCATTTATCTCACACGGCGATCAAGATCATCTGTTTCCGCTGCAACTCGGTGAAGATAATGCTTCATTTTTCCGCAGCTATACGAATCAAGTCACCTATGTTCCCTACAACGGCGGTCACCATGTGACATCCGAGCTATATGCACAACTCCAACATTTCCTTCGGACGGATGCCCAGGTCACTGCCGAAGATACGAAAGGATGAATGAATGATGATGCCTTCCCTATTTATCGCTCATGGTGCCCCTTCACTGGCGCTAGAGGAGAATGTTTA
The DNA here is from genome assembly GCF_948329825.1 of Paenibacillus sp. JJ-100. GTDB lineage: Bacteria > Bacillota > Bacilli > Paenibacillales > Paenibacillaceae > Paenibacillus. The sequence continues at coordinate 411,889 of NZ_CAOJCM010000003.1, read as the reverse complement.
CACTGAATTTGTACAGAAGCTTGGACAGGATCTGCCTAAACCCAAAGCTGTCGTCTTGTTCTCCGCTCACTGGGAATCAACTACACAGCTTGTATCATCCGTTACCGGCTCTTATGAAACGATCTATGACTTCGGTGGTTTTCAACCTGAACTGTATCAGATCAAATATCCCGCTCACGGGCATGCCGAGACATCCGCCGAGATCACCAGACTGTTCGCGGAAGCTGGTATTCCAGTGCAGACCGATGAGACACGAGGGCTCGATCACGGAGCATGGGTTGTGCTGCGTCTACTCTACCCTGAAGCAGATGTGCCTGTTATCGCTCTGTCCGTCAATCGTTATCTCACGGGTGAGCAACAGTATCGCATAGGTCAAGCGCTCGCCTCTCTGCGCGAACAAGATGTTCTTGTCATCGGCAGCGGCGGAACTGTTCACAATCTGCGCCGTTTGAACTGGGAAAGTACAGGTGCGGATGCATGGGCCATGGAATTTGATAACTGGCTACAGGATAAGTTGGAACGTTGGGATACAGACGCTCTCTTCGCTTACGACAGATTGGCTCCATCTGTAGATGCGGCAGTCCCTACACCAGAGCACTTTGTGCCACTTCTACTGGCTATGGGTGCAGGAGATGCTACCAAGCAGGCCTCTCTCTTATTCCGGGCGTATCAGTATGGCAATCTGAGCTTGTCCTGCTGGAGATTTGACTAAGCTGCATAGTTACAAAATGATACGACATGTACAAGCATAGATCTTAAATAGCGTGAGTTGCAGGGTTCCCCTGCGTCTCACGCTTTCTTTGAGTTTGCTTCCTGAACGACAGACTGAATTGAATAGTGTAGACCTACATTTACACATATTTGCGTGAAATACAAAGCATTGAATATTAAAAGTACAGTAACTTAAAACTACACTAGTCTAGAACAGAGCCACCATTGTAGACTGGATGGTAATATGACCATTTTTTCATAATGCTGGGATATGTAAAGGAGAGTATAATAACATTTAGTGGAAATGCGTAAACTAATGGAATAGAGACAATTTTTCTACATCAACTACATATCTGGGAGGAACTATCGAAGTGGCTGAACAAGTGAAGTCAGAGAGCTTTATGTCTCTCATCAAAAAAGGAAACACATCCTCTGCCGTTGCCATGACTGGAAACGCCATACTTTCACTGTGCAAGGGAGGCGCGTTTTTATTCAGTGGTAGCGGTGCTATGTTCGCATCAGCGATGCATTCACTGGCCGATGCCATCAACCAAGGGTTTGTATTTGTCGGAAGTGTATTATCCGAGAAGCAGCCTACACGCCGCTTTCCAACCGGATTCGGACGGGTCATCAACATTTTCTGTATGATCGCCGTTATTGTTGTGACGATTATGGCCTATGAAACGATTCACGAAGGCATCAACCTGCTTCGACATCCTGCTGGCAGCTCGGGTGGACTGTGGATCAATATTGGTGTACTTGTACTGAATATCGTAATTGATGGGGCCATCCTCATCAAAGCGATGAAGGAAATTCTCAAGGAAGCTCGTGCGCCAAAAGCGACGGGACTCGCCCTGGTACCTGCTGCGATTAAAAATGTAAGACGTGCCGCACCTCCAACCCGACTCGTGTTCTACGAGGATGTTGTGGCCGTGATTGGAGCCATCCTTGCGCTTCTGTCTGTTGTTATCATTGCACTGACTAACTTCGCCTTGCTCGATGGCGTTGTAACCACCATCATCGGATGCCTGATGATTGCTGTCGCTTTCCGCGTCGGATACGACAACATGATCGGTTTGATTGGTGTGGCAGCACCGCAGGATATCGAGGACAAAGTATCCGAGACCATTCTGGCAGACAGCCATGTGGCTGACATTCAAATGATGCGCATCATCCAAGAAGGACGGTATTACCATGTTGAGGGTCTGATCGAGCTGACCAAGGGACTCAGTCTTGCCGATGCAGATGATATCAAGTTCAGGATTCAGGAGAAACTGATGACGAACCCGGATATTGCAGACGCCTCAATCTCGATCATTGAAGATGACGGAGTGAACAGTTGGAGCAAAAAAGACTCGGATGTAGTGAAGTAGTATTCGAATAACTTGATCATCGACAAAAAGATGCACAGCCAAGAGACGAAGCAGAAATCACCCTGCCTCGTCTCTTTTGTGTTCATTGCTATTTTTGACGTAAACAGACCTTGTTATAGTCACTTCTAAATAGCCCCTGCTCTTCAGCTCAACAAGGTAATTAGATGATTACCGCACCTGCTTCATCCCCATTTTCATCACCTTATCCAGCCATTTCTGACGGAACGCTTCGGTAGACTTGCGAATTGGACTGATATCAGTGACATGTACCGGGGACACACCGCTGAATTTAAGAATGTTCGATTTCATGATTCTATGACCCGCATTTCTGTAAACTAGAGCATTGTAGAAACGAGGCGTGTCAGAAGTCACGATGAGTTGTGCAGATTTACCCTTAAGCAATTTGTCCCAAAGCACTGAGTTTTCTCGATATCTCATCGCAAACCCCGGTAAGAATATCCGGTCAATAAACCCCTTCAGCACAGCCGGCATCGTTCCCCACCATGTCGGGTATACAAACACCAGATGATCAGCCCAGCGAATCCATTCCTGTGCTTTGAGCAAATCCGGCTCCAAGTCTGTCCGCTTACGGTAACCATAGCGAAGATTCGGATTGAACTCGATCTCACTCAGATCGATCGTCTCCACAGCCCCTCCAGACTGCCTCACTCCCTCTGCATAGGATTCGGATAGCGCTTTGCAATAACTCAACGGATCAGGATGACCGTTAATGATCAAAATTTTAGTTGCATTCATACGTTTGCTCCTCCTGTATAATAGGTCTCATCAAGACTAATGAAACGGACATATCACAAGCATAGAGTGAAGGACAGGATAAACAAATGATCAACCACGCCGAATCATTGCGGATTCGTGCAAACGGGAGGAATTATGAACCATTTTAATCAAAGTGTTCCGATTTCCATGGTGTATCCTATTTTGAAAACCTTGGTACACAAAGGCATTCCGCCTGAATCGTTTTTCAAAGATATGGATGTGGTTCCAGCACAGATGGAGAATCCAGATGCACGCATACCCGTCACTGAATTGGAACGGATGATGCGGCTTGCTGCGGATTACACGAATGATCTGTACTTCGGATTAAATCAGGGTGGGCGGCTGGATATGGCCGATCTGAGCTTGGTCGGATACGTCATGATGCACTCCAGAACGATTGGTGATGCATTGATCGCTTACCAGCGATATAACGATATTTTGTACAGTGGATTTCAACTGGAGTGGGAAGTGAACGAAACCGATCTGATTATTCGATTATCTGTACAACATGAGGACGTTCCCTTATCTCGCCATTGCGTTGAGGATATGACAGTATCGGTAATACATCTGATCAATAAACTGGCGAATCACCTCGTCGTCATTCGGGAAGTACAATTCCGGCATGAAGCTCCCGACGCTGTGAACGATCTGTCTCCTTACATAAATGCATTCGGGGTCACTCCACAATTCGGTGCTGTCCACACCTTGCTGCGCCTACCCAAAGAGACCCTGGAGCTGCCCGTCTTATATTCAGATGCCAAAATGCTGAAGGTGTTCGAGAAGATGGCTGAAGAGGCCAGAGCAGACCTGTATGCCTCTCAACCTTTCTCCAGCAAGGTAAGCCGGTTTATTATAGAGAGTTTGCCCTCCTTCTTCCCCACATTACAACATACGGCCGCGCATCTCGGCATGAGCATTCGCACACTGCAGAGCAGATTACGCGAAGAAGGTACAACGTTTCATGACATCTCTGTTCAGGTACGCAAGGAACTGGCACAGCGTTATTTACAAAGAGGCAGCTATTCCGTTGGCGATATCGCGTATGCCCTGCATTTTTCGGAACAAAGTGCATTTCAGAACGCATTTAAAAAGTGGACTGGACTGACTCCCGGCCAATATCGGGATACTCTAGCCAAAACATAATAAAGATAAGGTTCTGATATTTCTGATATTCATAGCAACTCCATTCAATACCTAGACTTAAGTCTAGGTTAACTTTAACGCCAAAGACGGAGGTTCCCGTTTTCCAGTTCGTGGTATGCTGTAATTAACGAAAGCGACGAAAACATACGCATGGAACAATGATTCCTATTCAAAAGGAGAGAAATTATGGCTAAACGTACCATTCTGGCACCTGTCCTGATTTTGCTGGGTGTATACCTCATTCTGAATCAAGGCGGCGCCATGGGCCCAGGCACGATCTTTGCTACCTTCTGGCCTACTTTGTTTGTTATTCCGCTCGGTCTGTTCTTCCACTGGATGTACTTCTCCATGATTGGGAGAGGGGTGGGGTTGCTTGTTCCAGGGGGAGTACTGCTAACCGTTGGTCTCGTCTCTCAGATCGCTATGCTGTTCGGCAACTGGGGTACGATGTGGCCTGGTTTCATTCTGGCGCCAGCTATCGGTCTATTCGAGCTCTACTGGTTTGGCGGCCGGAATAAATGGCTGCTCATTCCGATTAACATTCTGACCGTTCTTTCCTTGCTGTTCTTCTCCGTAATGTCCATCGGATCTGCACTCAGTAATATGAGCTACATCCAGCCTGTTGTGGCTATTGTGTTGATTATGGGCGGTGCGTACCTCATTATGGGACGCAAAAAGCATATGTAGTGGCAATGATATAAGATGAAAAGTCTTAATTACACTAGGCCACTCCGCGCGCAGAGTAAGCTTCCGATCACTGTTATCCCCGGTTTTTTTTGAATCTCATATCATATGAGAAAATCCGGGGATAAAGGTGATCGCTTCGCTTCTCCAGCTTATCTCTGCCCTCTCCGTTACGTGTAATTTCATACCTCTGATATCGCACTTCTATGCTTGTTGCTCTGAAGCAGATATAAAATAAACCTCCCCTGAATCATTAGTGATCAGGGGAGGTTTTGTGTAGGAGTTGCTTTTTTCTGTAACCATAATTAGCGATTAATTTTCCGCAAGTAAATCTTTGTTAAACGCCTCGGTTCATGCTATTTGCTGTGCATTTTAAACTCGAGGAACAAGTCATTATAATGCGATAGCATTTTTCTACCCAGATTGTTGTAGACCTCCAGCTTGCTTGTCAGCGTCTCGTCTGGATAGAAGCGCTCATCCTGCGAGATGTCTTCGGGCAGCAACTTGAGTGCCTCCGCATTCGGTGTAGAATATCCCACATACTCGGCGTTGCGTGCAGCATGATCCGGGTCGAGCATGAAGTTGATAAACTGATGGGCTCCCTCCACATTTTGAGCTGTTTTCGGGATGACCATGCTGTCGAACCACAGGTTGGAGCCTTCCTCCGGTACCATGTAATCCAGTTTATCGTTCTGATCCATGATCTCCGATGCATCCCCAGACCATACGAGTCCAACTGCCGCTTCTTCATTCGCAAGCAGCATTTTGATCTCGTCCCCTACAATGGCTCTAACATTAGGCGTCAGGGTCGACAGTTTTTTCAATGCCGCCTGAAGATGGTCTTCATTCGTATCGTTAAGCGAGTAGCCCAGACTGTTCAGCCCCATACCAATGACCTCACGAGCGCCATCGAGCAGCAGGATCTGGTTTTTCAGACGTGGGTCCCATAGGTCATTCCAGCTGTTAAACGTCAATCCCCCAACCAGCTCCGGGTTGTACACAACACCGACCGTTCCCCAGAAGTACGGGACGGAGAATTGGTTGTTCGGATCGTAGGAAAGGTTCAAAAACCTTTCGTCGATATTTTTCAGGTTAGGCAACTTGCTATGATCGATGGGTACAAGCAAGTTCTCTTCTTTCATTTTGCTAATCGCATATTCCGAAGGTATCGCCACATCAAACGTTGTACCGCCCTGTTCAATCTTGGTCAGCATCGCTTCGTTGGAATCAAACGTCTGGTAGATGACCTTCATACCGGACTCTTCCTCGAATTCTTGCAATAGATCAGGGTCGATATAATCGCCCCAGTTGTAGATCGTCAGCGTGTTACCGCCGGAATATCCCTGACTTTTGTTCAGATACGAAGCCAGAACCATCAAGGCAAAAGCGGCCACAAACACAAGTGCGAATGTCCGTACCAGCTGTTTCATGGACGCAGCCCCTTTCCTCCAGGTGGTATCCGTGTTGCACGGCGGTTAATGAAGTAATATCCAACCACCAGCAACACCGTGAGCAGGAACAGCAGCGTAGACAGGGCGTTAATGGACAGCGACACCCCTTGCCTTGCTCTGGAGTAGATCTCCACCGAGAGGGTAGAGTACCCGTTCCCCGTCACAAAGAAGGTTACGGCAAAATCGTCGAGTGAGTACGTCAAAGCCATGAAGAATCCAGCAAAAATACCAGGTTTCACGTAAGGCAGCACAACACGCGTTAATATTTGCCATGTTCCTGCGCCCAGATCACGAGCAGCATCCATCAAGGTTGAGCTCATTTCCTGAAGTTTCGGCAGAACCATGATTACGACAATCGGCACACTGAATGCGATATGCGACAGCAATACCGAAGTGAAACCCAGTTTGATACCGATCATCGTAAACAATATCAGGAATGATGCACCGATAATGACATCCGGGCTAACAATCAGCACATTGTTTAGAGATAGCAGCGTGTTTTTAGTCCGTTTACGACGTACATGATAGATCGCCAGTGCACCTGCCACACCCAAAATCGTGGAAATGGCGGAGGACAACAGAGCGATAATAAACGTATTTAATACAATAATGAGCAACCGGGTATCGGCAAACACTTCTCTATACCACTCCAGCGTGAAGCCCTCGAACCCCCGCATATGGCCACCGCTGTTGAACGAGTAGAAGATCAGATAAGCAATCGGTGCATACAAAATGGCAAATACGACCGCCAGATACACATTAGACAGTTTTCCGTTTCTTCCCATTCCGCACCTCCTTCTTGCCTGATCCGGTCAGAAACATAATGACAGCCATCGCGATAATCAAAAAGACGGCAATGGTCGATCCCATGCCCCAGTCCTGGGTGACGAGAAAATGCTGCTCAATGGCAGTACCCAGCGTAATAACACGGTTCCCCGCAATAAGGCGAGTAATCATAAACAGCGAGAGCGCCGGGATAAACACGGCCTGACAGCCGGATTTCACTCCGCTGAGCGTCAGCGGAAAGATCACGCGCCGGAACGTTAACCACGATGAAGCGCCAAGATCTCGTGCAGCATAGATCAAAGAGGGATTCATCTCTTCTAGCGCATTGAAGATCGGCAGAATCATAAATGGAATGAAAATGTACACCGAAACAAAAATAAAGCTGAAATCGGTGAACAAAATCTGCTGTGTACCAATGCCCACCACTTCCAGCAGGGAGTTGGTCAGACCGTACGTTCCGAACAGGCCGATGAAGGCGTACGCTTTTAACAACAGATTAATCCAGCTTGGCAAAATGATTAACAGGAGCCATAACTGTTTATGCTTGGTTCGAGTCAACATGTACGCTGTTGGATACGAGATAAGTAGCGAGAACGCTGTAATCAGAAACGCGTACCAGAATGAACTGAGCGTCATCTGCATATACACCGGCGTAAAGAACCGCGCATAGTTGCCCAGTGTGAAGTTACCCTCCACATCGAAGAACGAGTAATAGATGACCAGCAGAACCGGCGCTACAACGAACAACACCATCCATAACACATATGGAATCAGATACGCATTGCGCGTGCTGGCTTTAGTCTGCATGAGCGGCCTCTTGATAAGCTTCGAGTCGTCTGTCGAACTCTTCTTCGGTCTCATTGAAACGCATGACATGAATGGCTTCCGGGTCAAAATAAAGCCCGATGCGCGATCCGACGACCGCTTTCTTCGTGGAATGAATTAACCATTCGTTGCCTGCGTCATCATAGGTCGAGATTTCGTAGTGTACGCCGCGGAACAACTGCGAGTCCACTTTCACCTTAAGCTTACCCTGTTCCTCCGTAGTGATCTCAAGGTCCTCCGGACGAATAACGATCTCGACTGGCTCATCCGGCTGCAGTCCCTGATCGACACATTCATGCTGTGCGCCAGCGAACTCAACCACAAAATCCTGCTTCATCTTGCCTGCCACGATATTGGACTCTCCAATAAAATCCGCCACAAAACGATTAATTGGCTCATCATAAATATCATTGGGTGTACCACTCTGTTGAATGACACCGCCGTTTAGTACAAAGATTTCATCCGACATGGCCAAAGCTTCTTCCTGATCATGCGTGACAAAAATAAATGTAATGCCCAAGCGTTGCTGTAACTCCCGTAGCTCATACTGCATCTCAGTACGCAGCTTCAAGTCGAGCGCTGACAGAGGCTCGTCCAGCAGCAAAATTTCAGGCTCGTTCACGATCGCACGGGCGATGGCTACACGCTGACGCTGTCCGCCAGACATCTCGCTAATCTCCCGATTCTCGTAACCGGACAGATTGACAAACTTGAGAGCTTCCAGCACTTTGCTGCGAATCTCGGATGTTTTCATTTTTTTGATCCGCAAGCCAAAAGCCACATTCTCAAATACATTCAAATGTGGGAATAACGCATAGTCCTGAAATACCGTATTCACCTGACGCTGGTGCGCAGGCACTTGATTAATCAGTGCGCCGTTAAAATAAATACTGCCTTCCGTCGGCTCCGCAAAGCCGGCAATCAGCCGTAATATTGTAGTTTTACCACAGCCGGATGGCCCGAGAAGTGTATAGAATTTACCACGTTCAATCTCGAAACTGACAGCTTTTAATACGGCCTCATCCTGATCGTATTGCTGTGTCACCCGGTCAAACCGTATAATCGGTTGTTGTTCTGACATGCTTACTTCGCCCCCTTATCCTTGAGGTACACTTAAGTCTGTACACTAATAAAATACATCTGTGAATAACAATGCCCATTAATTATATATGATTCAGGTATAACCGCAATGGTTTTGATGTAAACGCCCTATGTAATTTCAACCTCATTGAATTAGAAATGAATCTTCCCTATTCGTTGTTTACTTATTTTGCACTGTATGTAACTCAATATATGCAATAAGATACCTTTACCTCATTACCGTTCAAGCTGGTATCATCTGGTTCGAGTGAATCCATCCACAAAACAATAAACCCGTTCACACGACTAATGTGCAAACGGGCATTTCAATGGTTTATGACCAGCCTGTGACGAGATCTTCTGTAACGAAGCTTCCTCATTGGACAGATGCTCCGAATGCCGCTCATACTGCTCCCTGCTGCTCGGGCCTGCGGCAACGACGATCCCATCCTGAATTTGAAAGGCTCGATCCTGGTAAAAAAAGTTCGGCTTCACGATCTCATTACGATAAGAACTGTGGAAAATATGGGTTGTTGCTGGCGATACCGGCGGAATCAACCATCCCCAATCCCCGGTCAACTCACGTCCGGCCTTCGCCTCGCGCTGTTCAAACAAGGCAAACTGTGATGCTGCCGTATGATGATCCACAATACTCACGCCAGCCTTCTTGAATGAATGCAGCACAGCGACATTCAGCTCCACCAGTGCCCGATCCTTCCACAGTGTCGTTTCACTCGACATATTCAATCCCAGTGCCGCAGCTACAGATGGCAGCTTGTTATATCGGAACGGATCTGCGAAGTTACGTGCACCAATCTCCGTCTCCATATACCAGCCGTTAAACGGTGCTGCCGGGTAGTTAATTCCACCGATCTCCACACGCATATCGGCAATCATCGGCACACCATACCAGCGCATCCCCAGTTCTGCAATCTCTGTTCGCTCGGGGTGCTCAATCTGCACTTCAATGATCTCCTGTTCTGGTATAACATACAACGCTGGAGCTTGCCCCTGAGCTTGAATGATGAGCGGCAATACGTCATAATCACCACCAGCTCCTTCCCAACCGAGTGAAATGGCGGCTTGGGTCATCTCAACCGATGCGGGGTCACCTATAATTCCTTGTTCTGTTTCGTATCCTGCATAACGAATCAACTGATGATTCCAGATCCGAATCGGCACCCCGTTCGGACCTTCCGGTGGCAGAACAGTAATAGTCGGGATAATCTTTCCTCCGTTAGAAGCGGAATGAATATGACCGAGTATGGCTTGCGCGGCGGCTTCAGGGGTATCCGCATGGCGAGCATCTACGATGCGCAGCTTGTCCCAGAATAACCGCCCGATACAGCGATTGCTATTCCGCCATGCCATTTTACAACCCTGCTCCAGCTCTTCCGTGGTATGGGTATAGGTCCCCGTCTCGTCCACCTCGCGTTTAATGGCAAGAAGCCGGGCTTCCGCGTCTTCACGCGTATAACCCAGCTCTTTGTAACATGTATATATAAACCGTTCGGCTTCTTCCTGTAATCGTTCCAGGTCTGCCCGCATTATTCATTCCACCATTCTGTACATCTTGGATGCCATTATTATACGTGAAGCATACCGGATTTGTAAGCGAACGGGACATTTGTTCACGGACTCTACATATCGTTGTCAGGAGACAGGTTAACTACAATTATTTACCCAGAAATGCGTTTAACATCCAGATTTCTTTATCCAGTGCCGCTGTGAACCCAATTAGTATATCTTCGGTCGCATTGTCTTCTGCTTCTCCCGCTTCATATATACCTTGATGAATGACCGACAGCATTGCATTCAGATCGGCAATCACCTGTTCTACCATCTGCTCAGCAGACATTTGGCCTTGTACTTCTGCAATGGGAGATAGATGCAGTTGTTCTGCAATTGTTGCGACAGGGCGACCTCCAATCATCAATAGGCGCTCAGCCACTTCGTCCATGTTGGCAGTAGCCAGGTTGTACAGCTCTTCGAATTTGGCATGTAGTGTGAAGAAGTGGGGTCCTTTGACATACCAGTGGAAGTTATGCAGTTTCGTGTAAAGGACTGACCACCCAGCAATTTGACGATTCAAGCTCTCTTGAAGTGCAGATGTGTTCGTTGTTGTGTTTTGCTTTGTTTGAATAGTACTCATGGAATAGTTCCCCTTTCAATTGGATCGTTGTGATTTGTCTTATTATTTGTTTAAGAGTTAATAAATAATCATTGTTTAATTTAGACTTAATCTAAATCTTGATTTAATTATATCATTGCCGACACACTTTGAAAAGGGCTCGAGGCTCTTATTGAAATGAAGATTCGATGAAGCTGAACTTCATGATGATCGTCATCCACACCTGATAATCCCTCTTCTGATTCCCTGTTTTACTTCACTGTATTATCATTCTCCAATCTCACTTTCCTGTTTCATAACAATATTTTTGGGTATTTATTTCTGCTATACATAGACAAAGTTCGTCATCGAACGTTAAAATGAGACACAATGTATACCTTATTCATTATTTCAAGGAATTGGAGGCTTATAACATGCAATGCCCAGTATGTAATCATGAAAATGGAGATGCCCGTTTTTGCGAGAGGTGCGGCTCGAACTTGACTGGCAACCACGCTTCTTCCGATCTTACGGATACTGTGACACACACAGATTCAGGATCTGCCGACTCGGAATACACTCGTTGGTCGAGCACCCAGCAGCCTGCTTCTTATGAAGCGGCGCCTACACGTTCCTCATCCGTTTCCCCTGTCCCGTCATCTGTTCAGGACAACGAAAATGCCAGTAACCTTGGTTCCGCCGATGGTTCTGCACAAAACCAAGGAGCAAATCAATGGAGCAACATCGTACAAAATGAGAAAGTACAGCAAGCCAAAGAAGTTAGCAAACAATATTTGTCTTATTTTCTCAGTGTTTTAGCTCGTCCCTATCAATCGATGAAAACCGTGGGCGAACAGCATGCCCTTCATGGCTTGGTAACGATGATATTGTTTGCCTTATTGACCTCTACATACGTTTTAATTACATTTGGCCGCCTCGAAGCGGATGGACTGTTTATTAGTGGTTTCTTGCGTCCACTGTTATATGCAGCAATTATTCTAGTCGTAGCTATAGCGTTAATCTATGGAGTGTTGAAGCTGGAACGGATTACCTTCCGTCCGAAAATGCTGGTTGCCCAGTTGGGGACGCTGCTCATTCCTGCAATCATTACGCTGGTGCTCGCAAACGTGATGATTTTTATCTCATACTCATTTGCCTTATCACTGCTGGTGCTGTCGTATATCATTTTGTTTGTGTCGATGAATACGTTGTTGTTCCACCACCCTCTGGATCGCACCAAAGCAACGATTGACAGCATATACAGCGTGCTGATTGTGAATGCTGTGTTGTTTTATGTCATCTACCGTTTGTTAACTTCCGTTATAGCTGGCTTCTACAGTGGGCTATTCTCTCCTTTTGGACGCTGGTAAACAAACTTTTTCGTGGTAGTAGAGAGACTATACGCTCCCTCCAAATGTAGGGGGAGCCTCATTCATAATCGATCTACAGATGCACCAAAAAGCCGCATGGCAACGATCCGATCATCGGGATTCACCCGATGGTGGGAACATAGCCTGCGGCTTATTTTTGTTCTTCCTTAAAGAAGGCTAGCCTTACGGCTGCAATTCTTAGTAGCGCTGCGGAGCAGCTTTTTTACCCAAATCGGTCATGTATGTGAAGAATGCATCTGGATCCGTATCATAGACCAGCTGCACAGGGCGTCCGTCTGCCTGCTCTACTGTGCGACCTTGGCTCGGACCATCCGGAATGACGATGCAATTCACCGTTTTTTTCTTCACAATGTCTTCACGACCTACGGAAGCCGTAGTCAAGACATCCCACAGATAGTATGTAGAGTTAGTTTCACTGTACACCAGCGGCGGACAACCTGCATAACAATTCCCCAGGAAATCTACGCCTTCATAGCGGCGCTCTGCTGCCCAGCGGTTACGGACGGCTGGAGTAAGAGGTACTTTGTTCGTGCTTTCGAGTGCAACTAGATCAATCTGAATGCCGGTTTGCCATACGCGATATGCTGCTTCCGGGTCCCAGAATACGTTCCATTCTGCTGTACCATCATGCTCCGGCTCTTCTACGTTTCCACGCTCAAACGTACCACCCATCCACACCAGTTTGTCGATTTTCTCTTCAATATCTGGTGCTTCGTCAAGCGCACGCGCAAGATCTGTCAATGGGCCTGTGAACAACAGAAGTGTTTTACCTTCGGTATTGCGTACTTTCTCAATCAGATGCTGATGTGCAGGAATAGCCGAGAGTGGCGCTTCCATTTTACCCGATTCATTCAAAATAGGCAGTGCATCTACATAGAAAGAGTGCAATCTCCATGCAGGCGGGAACGGGTTTTTGCCTCTGGAGTTAGATTTGGATACTTCGATAGAATAGGTTCCAAAACGATCAATAATTTTACGGCTCGCATCTGTTGCCGGCTCCAAATACCCATCTGCCGGAATAACCGATACACCGGTTACATGTACATTATCCATTTGCAGAAGCATAAACAGCGATACGAGATCATCTACACCGCCGTCATGATTGAAATACACATTCAGTTTGTTCGTCATGCTTGCTTTCATCCTTCCTCTGGTTACCCCATTGATGTGAACTTACCCGTCCGCCCAAGGCCGACGCTTCCTCTATTATGTCCCATAACCACCAGCGAAGTAAACCATTGACACCCAAAGAATACCATAACCACGCGGTTTTTTGCGTATTTTTGTCAGTTCATCCATTCCATCTCATACACACAACCTTCAACTATTCCTCTGTAAAAAAAAGATGAACCACGGGCATGAAGCCCCACGGTCCATCTATCCCTACTCCTGTATTACAGGGATTGGTATGCTTTCTTTTCTTCTTTCTCCGCAATCGGTACGTATTTGCCTGGCCAGAATGCCCATTTGCCCAGTAGTGCTGTAATTGCTGGCACCATGAATGGACGAACCAGGAACGTATCGAGCAGGACACCGATCGCTGTAATGATTCCGAACTGCACCAGCACCTGAATCGGCAATGTCGCCAAGACGGCAAACGTTCCTGCCAGAATCAGACCCGCTGAGGTAATAACGGAACCCGTCTCGCCTACACCTTCTTTGATAGCCTGACGGAGCGGCATCGTTTTACGTTTCTGCCAGATGCTAGAGATCATGAAGATGTTATAGTCCTCTCCCAGTGCTACGAGGAAGACAAAGGAATATAGCGGAATTGCTCCTTGAATAGCATCTGCCCCGAGTCCGTAGTGGATGATGATCCAGCCCAGACCGAGTGCGGAGAAGTAAGACAGAACTACGGTGATTATGAGATATACCGTTGCAACAATGGAACGGAGGTAGATCAGCAATAGCAAGGTAATCATACCGATAACGACCGGAATAATAACCTTGGCATCCCGTTCTCCAGCCACTTCAATGTCATACTGTTCAGCCGTCTGCCCATCAATCCAGACTTGTTGACCCGCATTGGCAACTCCAGCATCCTTCAATGCGGCTTGTGCTGTAGCACGCAGATCCGGGATATGCTGCATGGCCTCGATAGAGTATGGATTAAGATTAAACTCCACATCATATGCCGTAATGTTGGCATTCTCCGCACCTTGCTGCGGTTCGCCTACCTTGTTGATATAATCCAGTGATTCAAGACGTTGCTTCAGATCCGTTTCTTTACCGCCAGCATCCACAATCACTTTAACTGGAGCAAGCTCTCCTTGAGAGAACTGCTCACCAATGACCTTAAAGCCTTCACGAGAAGGTACATTTTCCGGGAAAGAAGACAATAGGTCGTACGTGAACTTTACTTGCGTTGAGAACGTAGCCAGTCCGCCGAGTAACACAACTGTAATTGCCAGAATCGCCCATGGTCTGGTTGTTACGATCCGTCCAATCCAGCTTTCACGTACTTTACGAGGTGCTGGAGCCGGTTTTCCTTTTTTCTTCGCACGCTCTACTTCCATCTCGTGAGTACGCGGAACAAACGGATAGAATGAACCCCGACCAAAGATCGCGAGCAATGCCGGAACAAGTGTCAAACTTGCAATAAACATAATAAAGATCGACAGACTAAATGGAACCGCAAAGCGTTGGTATGCTCCGTATTCAGCCAGCAGCAGCACCAGCATTGCAGCAACAACGGTAAATCCACTCATCGCTATCGCACCGGAGGAACCAGTAATTGCCTGGAAGATTGCTTTCTTTTTGTCCGGCTCATGATACAGAATTTGACGGTACCTGGAGATCATGAACAGACAATAATCCGTTCCGGCTCCAAATAGCAATACGGTCATAATGGAGATCGACTGTGCATCGACGGTGATCCAGCCCTGATCTGCCATGAATCCTAGGATTGGACTGGTAACCATATATGCGAAGCCAACCGCAATAATCGGAATGATGGCCAGTACTGGAGAGCGATAGATTAACAACAGTAGTACAAGAACAATCACTACAGTTGCAATCAACAGTGACACGTCAGCGGAGGAAAAGAGTCCGATGGCATCAATGGATATTCCGACTGGCCCGGTTACGCGGGCAATGAGCTTGCTCTCATTGTCTATATCCGTATCGAACGGATTCATGCCAAAGATGGCTTTTGCTTTTTCCTCTACTGCCTCAATGCCTTCCTTCAACTGTTCCGAATCGGCATCCTTATTGAAGAATAGTGGCATAACGATGGTACTGCCGTCTTCCGAGAGTTGGCCCTGCAGCGCCTGTGGCGGCAACTTGTGCAGTGGCACAACAGACTGCTGCTGTTCCACTGGATCCTGTTCGAGTCGCTCGGTTAACGCCTGAATCTGCTGAATCTGGTCATCCGTCAGTCCAGCAGAATTGCGCCACACGATCAGGGCAGGCAGTCCTTCACCGCCAGGGAATTCCTTTTTGGCCAGTGTAGCGGCTTGAACGGATGGTTTGGAATCGCTCAAATCCTGTGCATTATTAGTCTCACGCTCATTCACGGCTGGCCACACCAGGCTAAGCCCCACTGCAATAATAATCCATACGATCAGCGTGATCCATTTACTTCGTTTGCCCGCTATAAAACGGCCATAACCTGAACCTTCCTGCATTGTTTATTCATCTCCCTTTAGTATTGTTTATTTAAAAAATAGTGCCTAATTATTGTCATGGTGTAGAAATGAACCATGGGTCATAATATAATTGAGTTAATTATATATACCGGAAGGTTAATTATGCAATCCCTAATTTTATAAAGTGTATAATATTTAATTTAAACTATGAATGAGGTTGATCATTTTGAACAAAAAACCAACAAAAGAAGCTGGCTCCACACGTCCTCCAGGCAGACCCAAAGCAGGTGCAGACCAGGCTTCCGCCTACAACAACATATTGCTGACAGCCTCGCGGCTGTTTATGGAACATGGCTACGAAGCTGTCTCGCTTCAACAGATCGCTTCCTTGTGCCAGGTGACCAAAGCGTCCATATATTATCATTTTTCCAGCAAACCGGAACTGTTCACCATCGCCATTACTCGCATGATGGCGATGGGTATGAAGCAGACAACACTTCGTCTCGATGAACCTGGGACGTTGCAAGAGCGACTGGTCGAGGTTGCCAAAGCGAAGATGAGACACTCCCATATTGAAACGGAGACCATGATGCGAGAGGCCGAGAAGCATCTAGACATAAAGCAACTAGCCCAGATTCGGGAAGCTGAATTTCAGATCTATGCAGTTTTAGCCACCCACTTCCAGCGAGAGATGGACAACGGTTATCTGCGGTCCGCCAATCCCATGCTGCTTGCCCATGCATTTACGTCATTGTTAATGCTTGCGAACCGAGAAGATGTGCGTAATATGAACGGGGGAAGCATTGAAGAACTTTCACACGAACTGGTTACCCTGTTTCTAGATGGGGCAGTGTCACGGACATAAATGTATAAGAGTACTTTCTTTCTCATTTTCTATTTATATTTTTTGTAGAAAACCGATATAAATATGGAAGTATTACAGAAAGAAGGGACAGATAGTTATGCGAGTTAAAATATGGGTCATTGCGTCTTGCTTATTTTTGGTAGCGATTGTATTTACAAGTTGCAGCTCGAAAGAAAAAATGAAAACGGTAGAGTTTGCTGGAATTGTAATGAATTTACCTCAGGATTGGATGATAAATGAATCGCACACGAACGAAATAGAGCTTCACTATTGGATTGGAAAAGATGTAAAATTTGATGGTTTTTTTCACATAAGAGCCGTACCAAAAGATTTTTATAGAAGCAGGGGAAGCAGATTTTTTAATATGGACAATGGAACCTACAAATTTTTTTATGAATTGCGTGAAAAAGATCAACTTGCCGACAATATATTATGGATGTCATTCGATGCGAAGGCAGATGGCTGGGGAGATGTGCCTAGACCAACAAACGTAATCAATATGATCATTGTGGAAACGCCCGATAAAGTGCACGAAATCACATTCGATATGTCAAATAGCTATTCCGAAAAAAATCAGGATTTGTTGGACAGGATTTTCAAAAGTATAAAAATATTAAAATAAGTACTGCCAAGCTGTTCCTGTGTAACAACCCATTGTCCATTAATTGTAGATCTAGCAGTGTGATGCAACATTATTACTACATAATGCTCTCTTAGTATAACAATTACGCTAACACTTATAGTCACATTTAGCGCGAGGTTGTGAAGCTGCACCCGAATGACTCCTTGTCTGAAAAACCATAGCATGTCTACCTCGGAATAATGGCTATCTAATTTGCGTACAAAAAACAAAACTGGGGGAGGTTACTCCTTCGCTCCGGTCAGAAAATGCAGATGACCCGCCAGCACCGATAGCTCGGCGGGTGTCTTCATGTACAACTCGCCATCAGTATCGGCTGGCATCGGTACATCGGTTTTAATGTTCAGTGTAGAGGCCTTGAAATAGGAAATACTCTCATTCCGAGGTTGCCACTCCCCCTCCGGCTTATGTGAAAGTACTTCTCGCAACAGCGGAATGCCTGTCTCATGGATAATGAGCACATCCAACTGGCCGTCCTGCAACGCATCTGGAGCAAAGGGCAATGCATTCGTACCCAGAAAGCGTCCATTGGCTGCATAGATCATCACTGCCTCGCCTTTCTTCCACTCTCCATCGATCTCAAGCTCATAACGGAAAGGCTCCGAACGACTAATCGTCTGAAGCGTGCTGATGAAGTAACTGACTTTGCCGAGCGCACCTTTCAAGTTCTCATTAATATTCTGGGATGTATCACTGATTAGACCTATACCGAAAAAGTTCGTAAATACCCGATCACCTGCTCGTCCCACGTCCACGGGTATAACCCGTCCTTCCAGCAGCTCCTGTGCGGCGGCTTCCACATCTGGTGAAATGCCGAGTGAACGCGCAAAATCATTACATGTACCGCCTGGAAGCACGCCAATCTGTGGAGGGTTGTGCAGGGATGCTAGCCCGTTTACACACTCATGCACTGTACCGTCGCCGCCCAAAATAAATACCACATCAAATTCTTCCCCACGTTCTCGGCACAGCCTTTCTCCTTCACCCGGTTCATCCGTCCGAACCACCACCAATTCGTGAATAGCTGGAGCCAACACGCCTGTAACCAGACCTACTGTGTTTTCGCGTTTCGCTTTCCCTGCATGAAGATGATGAATTAACAAGGCTTTATTCCATTTCATGCTGCTCTTCCTCCATTCCAATGCTTGCTTCCCTTTACCCAAAAAAGGCAAAATTATAAACAAATGCAACAGCTCGAAACCATCTACATGATTCTTGCGTCATATCAGATATCTGTATGCTGTATAAACAATACTTAGGCAATGCCTGATCCGCCTTAATTCGTGCATGCATGAGAAAAAAGGTTCCTCCGCAACCTATAGGTTATTAGGCAAAAATTTTGCGGGAGCAACCCATTCAACTCGCCACAAAACGGTTATATGTAGACTATACAGGAATGGAGGAATTCCCTATGATTCCAGCTACAATGGAGCAATTAGAACAAGTGCGCAAGGAATGCCGTGCTATGGTTAATAAACGAGCCACCGCTTCAGCTGGCACCACACTCGTGCCAGTTCCCGGTACGGATGTCGTAGCTGATGTGGGCATGCTGATGCAGCTGTTACCTGCCATTAACAATAAATTCGGATTATCTCAACAACAGCTCAGTGGCATGGACCCTGAAACAAAGTCCATGATATATGGATTTATCATGTCCATTGGCAGTAAAATCATTGGTCGCATGATCACCAAGGAACTGGTCGTGCAAGTGCTCAGACGGGTAGGTATGCGTGTAGCGACCAAATCCGTTGCCAAGTTTGTACCCTTTGCCGGCCAAGGTCTTGCGGCAGTGCTCAGCTTCACGGCCATGCGCTATGTGGGCAACAAACACATCGACGACTGTTATGAAGTAGCTAGACGGATGATTGAACAGCGCGAAGGCCTGCCCGGCGAACCATCAACGTCTTCACTGGAAGATGATACTCGTCATGATCTTGAGGAAAAGCATCAGGACCATCATGACAGCAGTAACGGCAAGAATTAACCTATGGATATCAAGGGGTAAACAGCACTTTGGCCCATAGAAAGTGCCGGGCCATAGCCGGAATATAATAAAACGGGACGAAGCAGTGCAATGACTGTTTCGTCCCGTTTGTTTTGAACCCTTACATTAGCGGTGCGTGGAGCACCTTGGTGAGGGCTCTATTTTTCTAAAGGCTCAAGCTTTAGACGTTCCTCGCTCCTGTATGTTAAATAGCCTTAACAACCAATCCAATCCGTCCCGTTAGATCGCCTGCGGCTGCTGTTCCGTGAACTGGCTGTTGTACAGATCAGCATAGAAGCCCTGCTTCGCCATCAGCTCCTCATGGTTGCCCTGCTCAATCACGTTACCGTGATCCATAACCAGGATCAGATCGGCGCCGCGAATGGTGGACAGACGGTGGGCAATGACAAAACTCGTACGGTTCTGCATCAGCTCATTCATTGCTTTCTGGATGAAGACCTCGGTACGTGTGTCCACGCTGCTGGTCGCTTCATCCAGAATCAGGATTGACGGATTCGCCAGAATCGCTCTCGCAATCGTCAGCAGTTGTTTCTGGCCTTGTGAGATGTTGGATGCCTCTTCGTTCAGTATCGTATCGTAACCGTCCGGCAGTGTGCGAATGAAATGGTCGGCATGGGCAGCCACAGCCGCTTTGACCACTTCTTCTTCCGTTGCGCCTTCCCGTCCGTAGGCAATGTTATCCCGAATTGTACCGTTAAACAGCCACGTATCCTGAAGCACCATACCAAACATACTGCGCAGATTGCTGCGAGACATATTTTTGATGTCAATGCCATCGATCGTAATTCGGCCACTCTGCAGCTCGTAGAAACGCATGAGCAGATTGATCAGCGTTGTTTTACCAGCGCCTGTTGGTCCCACGATCGCTACCGTTTGCCCCGGTGCAACATCAATATTCATATTATGAATGAGCAGTTCATTTTCTTTATAACCAAAGTCCACTGCTTCAAAAGCTACAGCACCTGTCGGGTAACGTAAAGTTGCAGGTTGTTTGGACTCCGGAACTTCCTCCTCTTCATCCAGCAGTTCGAATACACGCTCTGCCGATGCAATGGTGGATTGAATAATATTCGAGATGTTCGCAATCTGGTTAATCGGTTGAGTGAACTGACGCGAATATTGCGTGAAGGCCAGAATGTCCCCGATGGAGATCGAGCCCCGTGTAACGAAAATCCCGCCGACTACACAGATCAGTACATACCCCAGGTTACCGACAAAGTTCATCAGCGGCATAATAATCCCGGAAATAAACTGGGCTTTCCAGCCTGATGCATACAGCTCTTCATTTACTTTTTCAAATTCCTGTACCGATTGCTCTTCACGACCAAAGGCTTTAACGACCTTATGACCGGTGTACATCTCTTCGACGTGACCATTCAATTCACCGAGCGATTTCTGCTGCCCCGCAAAATGTTTTTGCGAACGGGAGGCGACCAGCATAACCACGATAACACTCAGTGGGAGAGTCAACATCGTAATCAGCGTCATCCATGGACTGATCGTCAGCATCATAATGATGACACCAACAATGGTCACAACCGATGTAATGAACTGAGCCAAACTTTGCTGTAACGTGTTACTGATGTTATCTACGTCGTTGGTTGCCCGGCTTAATGTCTCCCCATGCGTACGGGAATCAAAATACTTCAGCGGCAAGCGTCCAACCTTGGCACTGATCTGTTCGCGCATATCATACACGACCCGCTGAGCTACGCCAGCCATCAGGTATTGCTGTACATACGCAAAAGCAGCACTGAACAGATATAATCCAAATAATAGGTACAATACTTTCATCAAGGCTGGAAAATCAATTCCGGCACCTTGTATCCCCTGCATAATAGCAATGCCACCTGCAGCAAGGATATCTGTACCTTCAGCCATGATTTTTGGGCTAATAATACCGAACACCGTACTTAAAATAGCTGCAATCAGCACACCAATCAGACGAGAGCTATGCGGCCGGAGATACTGGATCAGGCGACGCAGAGTGCCTTTGAAATCCTTCGCTTTCTCTGCAGGAGGCCGCATGCCCATTCCGCCGCCAGGATGACCCGGTCCGCGCGGAGCACTCGATACTTTGCGTTCTGCTGTACGTTCACTCATGCGATCTCCTCCTCAGTCAGCTGGGAAGATACAATCTCACGATACACTTCATTGTTCTCCAGCAGTTCTTTATGTGTTCCCGAACCGACAATTTTGCCCTCATCCATGACGAGGATGCGATCTGCATCCATAACCGTGCTGACCCGCTGAGCTACGATCAGAACAGCCGCTTCCGTCGTTTCGGTTTTGAGCGCAGCACGAAGTTTGGCATCGGTTTTAAAATCAAGGGCCGAGAAACTGTCATCGAAAATATAAATTTCTGGACGGCGAACCAGTGCACGTGCAATGGACAAACGTTGCTTTTGTCCACCGGACACGTTATTACCGCCTTGAGCAATCAGGCTGTCATACCCTTCCTTCATCTCAGAGATGAAGTTCTCGGCTTGTGCCGTGCGCGCCGCATGAATGACTTCATCCATACTCGCATCCTCTTTACCTTGCCGAATATTTTCCGCAACTGTGCCCGTGAACAAAACTGCCTTTTGCGGAACAAATCCAATTTTGGATCGCAGCTCTTCCTGCCTTAACTCCCGCACATCGGTTCCATTTACTCGCACAGTCCCTTCAGTCACATCATAGAAACGCGGAATGAGGCTGAGCAACGTTGTTTTGCCAGAACCAGTACCGCCGATAATCGCCGTCGTTTCACCGGAGCGAGCCGTGAACGAAATATCGGACAGGGCAGCATTCTCTGCACCTGGATAACGGAAAGTAACTTGATCGAACTCAATCGTTCCCTGCATGGATTTCATCGTGCTAGGCTGTGCAGGATCAGACAGATCGGGCTGCATATCCAGCACTTCATTAATCCGTTCTGCCGATGCCGAAGCTCTTGGAACCATGACAAAAATCATGGTCACCATAATCAGCGAGAACATGATCTGCATCGCATATTGTACAAAGGCAATCAGGGAACCAATGTTCATATTACCGCTGTCAATACGCAGACCACCGAAGTACAGAATCGCAATCATTGAAAAGTTCATAACCAGCATCATGACAGGCATCACTGTAGCCATCAGGACGTTGACCTTAATCGACGCATCTCTTAATTCTGTATTCGCCCCATTGAAACGAACACGTTCATGCTCACCTCGGTTAAAGGAACGAACAACTCGAATTCCTGTCAGCTGTTCACGTAGAACCAGGTTAAGACGATCCAGCTTTTTCTGGATTTGCTTGAACAACGGAAACCCTTTGGAACCGATCAATGCAATGGCTCCCGCAAGAACAGGCAGCACGACCAAGAATATGGTGGACAGCTTCGCATCCTGAGATACGGCCATGAAGATCCCCCCGATACACATCATCGGCGCCATAATCATCATGCGTAGCATCATCGTTAAAACGTTCTGCACCTGTGTAATATCATTCGTTGTACGTGTGATCAATGATGCTGTACCCAGCTTATCGAATTCTTGCAGCGAGAAGTTCTCGACATGCCGAAACACCCGACTGCGCAGCTGCTTGGCAAATCCACCTGCTGTGCGTGCGGATAGATAACTTGCAATAATGGAACATGTGGTTCCACCAATCGCAATCAATAACATGAATCCGCCGATCTTCCAAATATAAGGCACATCCCCTTTGACGATACCAAAGTTCACGATATCAGCCATTAACGTAGGCAAGTACAGCTCCGCCATCGTTTGCAGGAATATGAGCGCCAAAATAAAAATAATCGGGATACGATATGGCTTAAGCATGCGAAATAATTTCATCATAGCGTATCATCTCCTCGGTCAGGTGCTGTATTGTTTTGCGCAACGGCTTTATTATCTTTTCCTATGACTTCATTAGCGTGTTCATGTCCTTCATCCTGCCCAGATATCTGTGCATCAAAGAAGGTGTACACCTTGCTGAGCAGTTCCGCTAGCTGAATACTATCCTCTTCACCCAGATGTTCAACTAACCGGTTAAAAGTAGCCATCCGTTCTTCATGAGCCGCACGGATAATTGCACGACCTGCATCCGTAATCGTAATTCGCACAGCTCGCCGATCCTCCGGATCCATTTTACGCTCAACGAGGCCTTCGTCTTCCAAACCGCGAATGACAGGCGTAATTGTCGGTGATTTCACACGCATTAATGCGCTAATCTCGGACACTTTCAATCCCGGATGTTCCTGGTTGAAATGACTCTCGAAATCAGGCGGGTTATCCTGCCAATCCATGCGCTCTCCCGGATGGGAGCCGTGAAGCAGACAGGCCAGCACCATAATTTCATTGTGATTGCGCCCATGTGGTTTATGTTGTCTCCATTTGCCTTTGTTAAACTGCATGATCGAATATAAGAGCTTCTGAGCCACCGGATCTATACCCGTCATCCTATCGTCCTCCTTCATCGGAACATTATTCCCGTTAAAAATAATCGTAGTTTGTCTATTAAATAGGGGGGTTATTTGATAGACACCCTATTTGATAGACACTCTATTTAATAGCTTATCAATTAATTAGGTTACCTAAGTATATTCTCAGTGTAAGGATATGTCAATCCTTTCATCATCACAAATACATCCAACGTACGAGAGCTTTTCACGCGAATGAACCGTAAGTCAAAAAGCTCCCAACCCCTTCGCTTGGATGAAGACCAAACAAAGGCATTGAGAGCATTTTTAAGTAAGAATGAGTGTACGTTATTTTGAAGCAGATACGCTCTGCGGTACAGCATTAAATGGAAAATAGGCCTTGGCATTGTTATACGCAATCCCTTGTACGATCTGACCAAGCAGCTCCATATCGTTCGGTGCTTCGCCTTGTTCTGCCCATTCACCAATCAGGTTGCAGAGCAGGCGGCGGAAGTATTCATGTCTCGTATACGAGAGGAAGCTTCTTGAATCGGTCAGCATGCCGACAAAACGACTAAGCAGCCCCACGTTCGCCAGTGCTTTCATCTGAGCGAGCATGCCATCCTTCGTATCATTGAACCACCATGCGGCACCAAGCTGGATTTTACCCGGAATCCCGCCGCCCTGGAAGCTGCCGATGATGGCTGCCAGCACTTCATTATCTCTTGGATTAAGGGAGTAGAGAATCGTTTTGGGTAAAGCATCCTGTTGCTCCAATGTATCCAGCAACCCGATGACAGCCGCAGATAATGGTGTATCATTCACGGCGTCATAACCGGTATCCGGGCCGAGCTGTTTGAACATCTTCGTGTTATTGTTACGCGCTGCATTGATATGGAACTGCATGACCCAGCCACGCTCCGCATACAGCTTGCCAAGGAATGTCAGTGTAACTGTCTTGTAACCATCCTCTTCCGTGCGTGACACTTTTTCGCCAGCAAGTGCTTTGGCAAATGCATCAGCAGCCTGCTCACGAGTCGCTGCCGCGTAAGGCACATAGTCCAGTGCGTGGTCAGAGACACGACCGCCTACGGAATGGAAGAACTCTACACGAGACTCCAGCGCAGCCAGGAATGAGTCGTAATCCGTAATCTCTGTCCCGGAAGCTTGTGAGAGCTTGCCTACCCATTCGATGAAGGTATCTCGGTTCAATTCAAGTCCCTTATCCGGACGGAAAGATGGCAGTACCGCAGTGTCAAAACCTTCAATCTCCTGAATCTTCAGATGATATTCCAGAGAATCGGTTGGGTCATCGGTGGTGCAGACAACGGTGACATTGGATTTGGTAATCAGATCACGCGCCCCGAAGCCTTCACCGGTTAGCTTGGCATTTACTTTTTCCCAGATTGCTGGAGCGCTTGTCTCATTAAGTACTTCATGTACATCGAAATAACGCTGTAATTCCAGATGAGACCAAGCATATAACGGGTTACCAATCATCATTGGCACCGTTTTGGCATACGCCAGGAAACGATCGTAATCCGTTACCCCTTCGCCGCCCGTCACATACTTCTCTTCAATTCCGTTCGCCCGCATCAGACGCCATTTGTAATGGTCGCCATATAACCAGGCCTCTGTCAGGTTACCAAATGTTTTGTTCTCGTAAATTTCCTGAGGACTGAGGTGGCAGTGATAATCCATAATCGGCATGTCTTTCGCATATTGCTCGTAGAGCTTGACCGCCGTTTCATTGTGAAGTAAGAACTGTTCATCCAGAAAAGATTTCATTCGCCTTGCACGCTCCCTTTAGGTGAGTTTACGTTCATTTAGGTTTACTTTCCATCTTTAACGCTACACCGTTTGATGCCAAAGTTCAATATAAAATGATAGCGTTCTCAAAAAAGGTTAATTTAGGCATACTCTCGCAAACACGGTATACTGGATTTAACGCTAGTGATACCGATTTGAAGGAGATGAACTGCGATGAAAATCACTTTTCTGGGCACAGGAGATATGTTCAGTGTAGAACAGCATCACAACAGCATGCTCGCTGAATTCGGCGATACGCATCTGGTGATTGATTTTCCAGAGTCCAATGCCAAGGCACTCAAGGAATACGGATTTGCGATGACCGGCGTTCATAATGTGTTTATCACCCATCTGCATGAAGATCATATTAACGGGGTTCAGATGCTTGGCTATTATGCGCAGATTGTCGGGGATCGTAAGCCACGTCTGTTCATTCACGAAGAGTTGGTTGATCCTCTGTGGAACATCCTTTCTCCTGGAATGCGTTACACAACGGACGGTGAGCGTACAATGAGTGATTATTATGATGTCGTTCCGCTGCCGGATGGGGCAAGCTTTGAACTGGGTGGGGTCATGTTCGAGACGTTTCGGACGCAGCACGTTCCCGGGATGGTCAGCAACGGGCTGATGGCGAAGCCTTATTTTTACTATAGTGCGGACAGCACGCTTGATCGTGAGCGAGTGGAGCAGATCGCACCTGATGTGCAACTGATCTTCCATGAATGCCACATGCATGACTTGGTGATCAAATCCCATACGTCACTGAAGGACTTGGAACAACTGCCCGCCGAAGTAAGACGGAAAACCGTGTTGATGCATTATCATGATGAGTATGCCGATGCGGGCAAACGTGCAGAGTTCAATCGAGAGCACGCAGATGATTTGCGCATGGTTGGTACGCTGGAGTCTTTTGAGCTGGATGAATAAATAGAAGAGAAGTTGGAAAGCCAGAGCGTCTGGAACTCTTATAAAAACATCAAAACCACCTGAATCAGCACATGAGAGCATGTGTCTGATTGAACTACCCCACTGATTGATACGATCAAACAAGTGTGTGCAGCTCGGTTTCAGGTGGTTCCATAATTAATAGTTATCCTCGTACAGGGACTTGTCACGTAACCATGATGTGACGGGTTCACCCTGTCATATAATTAAAACATCTCCTACGTTATGCACTTACTGCTCTGCTTCCACCGTGTCCACTGTGTCACAGTCCTCGCTCGGCTCCGGGAGTGCCCAGACAGACACACCTCCGCCGCATACGTAGAACGTAGCCCAACCATCCTCTTGGATGGTGATTGAATCTTCACAACTACCCGTCAGATCTTCCCACACTTCTCCTGCACGATGCTCCCCGATAAACATTCTCTTCTCACCGTCATCGCCGTTGGAGATGACCACTGCGCAACCAGAGCCTTCGATCTCTTCCACGCCGCGGCGCACCCAGCCAATCGTGCTCGGGTGATCGAAATAGTCTTCCTGCTCTCCATAAGCTTTGTTGCATCGAGCTGACAACAGAATGTCCAAAATCTCTTTTTTTCCCTCTACCGGTTCAGGACCACCAATCCCATAATAATCTCCGTAAAAGACCACAGGATATCCGTCACGACGCAGCAGCGTCAGTGCATATGCACTTGGTTTGAACCAATCACCAACCCAGGACTCCAATGCCTCATGAGGCTGTGAATCATGGTTGTCCACAAAGGTTACCGCATGGGTTGGATGGGTCTGAACGAGAGTGTCTTCAAAAATTTTGGAAAGATCAAAATCACGCCCTGCCAGAGAGGCCTCGTGAAACTTATAGTGAAGGGATACATCAAACAGGTCAATCTGATAATCCACCGTATCTAGAAACGTACGACAAGCATCCAGGTTTGGATTCCAGAACTCACCTACGATGTAGAAGTCTTGCCCGCGCTTGCGGATCATCTCCGCAGCAAATTCCTTGATGAACTCATGATTAATATGTTTGATTGCATCCAGTCGGAAACCACCGCATTGCAGCGTGTCGATCAACCATTTACCCCACTCGATCATCTCACGCCGCACATCCGGATGGTTATAATCTATATTGGCGAACATCAGATAGTCATAGTTCCCGAACTCATCGTCGACATTTTCATTCCAAGCTTTGTTCTCACCCGCAATGCGGAACACACCCGTACGTTCTTCCTTGGCGTCAAAATCAGTGCCGTTGAAGTGTTCAGATGTCCATTTGAAAGAGGAGTATTGATCGCCTCGTCCAGGAAATGTGAATTTGGTCCATCCTTCAATCTCAAATGGTTCGGAAATTTCTTTCGTCCGGTCATTGGGGTCCACCTCAATCACCTTAAATACTTCCTTTTCGTCTGCTCCGGCCTTGTGATTCATGACAAGATCCACGTATACGGTAATGCCACTCTTCTGACACTCCGCAATGGCATCCACGAGCTCCTGCTTGGTGCCATACTTGGTACGTACCGTACCCTTTTGGTCAAATTCGCCCAGATCGTAAAGATCGTACACGCCATAACCTGTATCATCTGCAGAGACCGCTTTAGTTACGGGAGGCACCCATACCGAGTCTATGCCTTTTGCTTTCAGTTCCGGGGCCATTTCAGCTAGTCGTTTCCAATGATTGCCGTCTGCAGCCAAATGCCATTCGAAAAACTGCATCATGGTATGATTTCTCTTCATTACAAACCGACCTCCTTGATTTGCATTCGAAGCGGACCGCGGAACGGATGGGGTATCGCCGTTGTTCGTTCGTGCTAACCAAGTTATAACCCGATTGACCTATGTTTCAATCATGAAAATGAAAGAATATTTAGAAAATTAAGAAAATATTTCAGTAAAAATGATAAATCTTGTCTTAAATCCGCTTAAATTCGCTTATAGTCCAGCCATTCTTCAGGTAACAGAGAACGATACGGTTCTTGTGTGAAACGGTCATCCACGAGTACCAGCACCCCCCGATCCTCTTCCGTTCGGATAAGTCGGCCTCCAGCCTGAAGCACCTTATTCATACCTGGAAAAACATAAGCATAGTTAAAACCGTTACGTCCCGACTTGTCAAAGTAATCCTTCAGCACGTTGTTCTCGAGGCCAATCTGTGGCAGCCCTGCACCTACAACGACAACACCGTTCAGCCGATCCCCCGGCAGATCGACCCCTTCCGAGAACACTCCGCCCATGACGGCAAAAACAAGACGTGTTCGCTCGGGATGCGGCTGGAATGCGGCCAGAAACTGCTCCCGCTCCTGCTCGTTCATACCTTGCTCCTGCATCACTGTGTCCGCATCGCTCGGAAGCTGCGCGTACACCTCATACACCTCGCGCATGTACGGATAGGATGGGAAAAAGACGAGCAGATTGCTACGCGGCCACTCGGATACCAACTGTTGTAACATCTCGGCAATCGGCCGTTTGGAACGCTCCCGGTCTTTGTAACGCACAGACAGAGGTAACAGCCGTACATCCAACTGCTCCTTATTGAATGGGGAAGGGATCTGCAACGTGTAATCCTCTTCCTCTGCCCCCAGCATATCCCGGTAATAACGAAGGGGTGACAGAGTCGCCGAGAAATGAATGGTAGAACGGAAACCTTTTGCCGTCTGACGTAGCAGCAGAGACGGGTCTAGACAGAATAACTTCACCCGCACCTCACTCCGCACACACTCTGCATAGGTAATGAAACGCTCATCATACAGTTTGGCAATTCGCACGAAATTCTGCGCTGTGAAATAGGCATCCAGCAACAGCTGATCCGTCTCAGCGTTGCCTGAACCTCCTTCGACCAGACATTGCTCTGCCACCATAATAAATGGCTCCAGCCGTTCAATCAGTTCTTCCGGTGCTTCCTGCTGAATGATCTTGCCCTCATCGCCACCGTTCTTACGAAGGGTGATCAGATACTTGTCGATAGCACCGGTATAATCCACAATGGCTTTCACACCTGGCACATGGCTGCCCAGCGTCTGGAACTCTCTTTTCACGTCGAGAAATACGGCCTTTTCCAGCTCTGCCGAGAACATCATGCGCCCGCGGTCTACCAGATTGTGTGCCTCATCCACCAATAGTACTGTCTTGCGTTTCTGCTCTTCCAGCATTCGCTTGAGCGATATGCGCGGATCAAATATATAGTTGTAGTCGCAGATCACCGCGTCAGCTGCATACGCCGCATCCAGGGAAAACTCAAACGGACAGACCCGATGTTTGCGGGCATACTGCTCTATGACAGGCCGAGTCATTAACGTTTCATGTTCCAGCATGTCCAGCACTGCACCGTTAATTCGGTCATAATACCCTTCGCACATACTGCATTGTCCCGTATCACAGGCTTCTTCGTCCTTAAAACAAATTTTGTCCTTCGCTGTCAGGCTGATAACATGCATCTTCAACCCTTCGGCCTGCATTCGGGCAAAGGCTTCCTCTGCTGCAACTCGCGTTGTTGTTCTCGCGGTCAGATAGAACAAACGGCTGGCCTCACCCTCACCGATTGCTTTCACTGTAGGGAAGAGCACAGACATCGTTTTGCCAATGCCTGTGGGTGCTTTCGCCATAAGTCCCTGTCCTTCACGAATCGTTTTGTACACTGCGCCTGCCAGCTTGCGCTGTCCCTCACGGTATTTGCGAAAAGGAAACGGCAGCTCGCGCACACTAATATCCCGCTCCGCTTCATATGCCACGATCATCTCCGCATAGGGTGCATATCCAGCAATGACTTCGGCTGCGAACTGCTCCAGCTCCTGCCGATCTTCCATACGACGAAAGCGCCGTTCCTCCCCCGTCACTGAATGCACATACGTCAGCTGAACCTGCATCCGCGGCTCATCATGCTGTGCAGCATACATATAGGCATACATCTTCGCCTGCGCCCAGTGTACGTCGAGTCCACCATCCAGCTCGTCCAGATTACCGGCTGTGGATTTGATCTCATCCACCGTTAGTTGCCCCTCCAGACGAATCAGGCCGTCACATCGCCCTTCGATAACGTATGTCAGGTCGCCATGTTGAAGTTCCGCTTCCAGCACAATCTCTTTTAAATCCTCTTCGGTATATGCCTTCTGTACCCGCTGATGAATGCGAGTCCCTTCTTGCATCGAAGCGTTCGTGCGAAATCCCGGACGTATGCTGCCACTACGATATACATACTCAACCAGCGGTCTGACAGATATCCGAACTGTTGTTGCCATGCGATCACCCGTTCTAATTGTAGTCTTTATACTTTATCACGAAATCCCCTGCGAGACACAACAGCATCTCCACATGATGTTAAATCCTATGAAGACATATTGACTTTTCCCTATCATTTATGTAAAGTTAGCTTTACGTAAAGCACACTTTACTTTAGGGAGGATATTTTTGCGAAATCTAATCCGAGATAAACGTATGCATATGAACATTACACAAGAAGAACTATCTCAACGACTTAAGGTCTCTCGGCAAACGGTGATATCGCTCGAATCTGGAAAATACAAACCGTCACTGGTGCTCGCTCACAAGCTTGCGCAAGTATTTGATTGTCAAATTGAAGAATTATTTATTTTTGAAGGAGATGAGAATATTGAGTCCTGAATTAGTGAATCGTCTCACCGGAATTGGCGGAATCGTCGGTGGTCTGCTGCTCGCGCTGGCAATCATGTTCTTAGCAAAAGGAATAGCGAGCAAGCAGCATAGCATGGATGAGAGATATCTGTACTGTTTAACCAAGGCAAAAGCTTTCTCCTGGAAGGCAACTACCATCAGTCTTGCTTTGGCATGGATTATCGCCATTGCGGTGGATGGCATTTCTCTATCCTTTTTCATTATTACTGCATTATTTGTCTTACACAACGTGTCTTATCTTGCAGCAAATCTCTACTATTCAGCTCGAAATTGAATGTCAATGTGCACAGTTCAAGCCGATTTGGAAACCCTCCTTGCCGTATGCTATGTTAGATGTTAGAACTACCCGTTAAATGATCATTCACAGCGGTTCGGTAGTCTTGATTACGCTTGAAATCTACTCTGAAAAGGAGGACGAATTATCATGTATATTTATTTGATTCCATCCCCATTGCCAGATTCCCTTACAGCTTATCCACATCTGACGCTGCGCGGACAAGATCAAGTGTGTTACGCGTTTGAAACAACGGATCGATTGCTGGACATAGAGTCGGATGAACATGTAGCTGCATACGAAGCTTTTGACGATGCCGGATCATGGACAGGCGGCGGCTTCGCCGTGTTGAACAACATTCCGGTCACTGAGGATGGGCGTAATGATTTTGAGGAACGTTTCAAGAATCGTGCCCGTAAAGTGGAAGACGAACCCGGATTCGTGGGTATTCGCGTGCTCCGTCCGCTCAAAGATGATACTTATGTGGTGCTTACACTCTGGCAATCGGAAGAACATTTCAAGGGCTGGCAGCAGTCACAAGCATACAACCACGCTCATCGCAATCGCAGCACAAGTGAGGGTCTGACTGCACAGAAACCAACCATGTTTCCTCGCCCTTCATTTTTGACAACATATACGATCGAGTAATCGCTTTTTCTTTGGTATGGACAAAGGGTGATTGCTTGCAGAGTAAGAATGCATGTCAGAGACATCAACACGTAGCAAAAAAAAAAAAGCATTTCCTGAAGGAGATGCTTTTTTTTTGCATTTTCTATAATTTTTTAAGGCTGGATTCCGTTTGCAATCTCGATTAACTGATCAAGGTTGTCCGCACCATTTGAACAAATAGTGTACATTACATCGTCTTTAATCAAGTGAACCGTTTTTCTTGTTTCACCATTTTCAATGACAGCAGTAGCGTCATTAATTTCTTGAGTAGAAACATTGTTTGGATCATACCAGGATTTTGCTAATTCCACAGTTGCTTGTTCACTCTCTAAAACATCTTCAGATTGAGAGATGAAAATCTCTTGTCCTTTAGCCAATCGATAAGTGGCATAGACCTCTTTTCCATAAATATTTTCGGATGCTTGAACTTCAACAAGCTCTACAATAGGATTATTTTTAGTTTCATTTGTAGACATGGCACCCACTACTGAAGAAGTATCCAAATTCAAAGGGATATTCACTTCACCAATATCCCCCAGCTCAAGTTTTTTACGTTGAGCAAGTTGAGCTTCCGAAGTCTCTGCTAGCGGTATTCCTTCTTCAATCGTAGGAGTAGTAACTTGCACTTCAGCTACTGAAGGCGATTCATAATTTCTGGTCTGTTGCTCGTCCAAATTTGAAGCGAATGCTTGATTATAAGCAAAGCCAGCACCACCCAGTAGAGTAACCGTAGCAAGCACTGCAACAATCTTATTCTTCTTTTTCATTATTATTGCTCCTCTTCTTTTTTCATTTCAGAAAAGAAAGTTCCGCTTATATTTCATGGTCATGGATCTAATCATACGCAGATTAAATTTGTCTAGCTAAAAGAATAACGTTGTAAGTTATGAGAAAGTTGGAAATTTTTTTAATATTTTAAGAGGGGTCCGTAAAATTTGTTGCTTTAATGACGATTTATATTCTTGATTTTATTGTCCCTAGAGGTATTAAAAAGTAAAAAAAGGCCTCTTCCTATTCGGAAAAGACCTTTGGCTTATTGCAGTACCCTCCTGTAGAAGGGCTACCCACAGTGTTGAAACTCACTTATTCAATTTCCGAACGTTTAACCGGATCTCCGTCAGCAAAAATAATTTGATCCATCTCAAACTCAACTTTGATTTTTTCCAAAGGCGTGTCCCTAAGTTCATTATCTTCGTCCATGAATTGATTTACTTCAAAACTACCCTCATAAGAAGTTGATTTTCCAGTCTTAATCGGTTGATCATATTTCACATTTAATGATTTGATATCATTATCAAACATATCCTTGAACGTAATGATTCCCTGAAATCCTTTCACGTCCTTTTCTCCAACGTTTTTCAGATCAAGGGTCATATGAACCACATCACTGAAGATCCATTTATTCGTGTCTTTCAATGTTACACTTTTTTTGATCAGGCCCACCTGGATGGACTCGTCCAACAGCTTTAATATGCTTTGTTTCTTTGCTTCAGCTTCTTCCTGTTTTCTTTTGATCTCTTCTTGTCTCTTCTTCTCTTCTTCCTCAATCTTCAGCTGTCTAAGCTTCTCATCTGCTATAATTTGACCCACCGTTTTAGAGGATAGATCCGTATTGCTACCGACTGAATATAAAACGGCTTTCCCAAAGAGATCTTTATCTTCTTGTGTGATTTCAGTACTATCTTTAATTTCCTGGACTACCGATTCTGAATATAGTTTTTCAGTTAACGGTTTACCGCAGGCTACCAACATAATCGCCATTAGGCCAATCAATAGAGACAATGTAAACCCTTTGTTTCTCGTACTTTTCTTCAATTTGACACAATCCTTTCACATTCGGAATATTTAAATTCGAGCTACATGCTTCACAGGTAAACAATATATGTAAGCAACAATGTGTATATCGGTTAAAATGGAAATTTAATTAGAAGAAACGAAGTAAACAAATCGTGAAATAAACGAAAAAGCCCATTCATCAGATCCCCTTCGATTGACGAATGAGCCTGTGCCTGAGCTTTAGGGTTTAACATAACATTATTCTCTATTTCCCAGCATCGACTGGGTGAATCCAATCCATTCTCTCGTAGCAAAAGAAAGATACCGATCCTTCCGCCAGATCATGCCAAGCTGCCATGGAATGACTGGTTCCACGACCGGAATGATCCGCACGCGCATATGATCCACCTCACGACAGATTGTCTCCGGCAGCAGGGCAACGCCCAGATTAGCCGCAACCATCGCACTTAGTAGATCCCACTGAGAACTCTCATAGACCACTCGCGGTTGGAATCCGGCTTGCTGACAAGCCGCAATAATACGATCATGAAGCGCAAAATCCTCCCGGAATAAAACAAAGGCATCTTGCTCCAGCTCATGAAGCGCAACCGATGTTTTCTCAGCAAGTGCATGGGAAGGATGGACGAGCAGATTCAGCTTTTCCTGAACAAACACAAAATGATCGAGCAGTTCATCTACCGTTGGTAGCACAGCCACACCGATATCCAGCGCACCACTGATCACATCCGCCTCTACCTTTTTGGCCCCATCCTCAAACAGCTGAATACTCACTTGAGGATAAGCCTTGTGGAACTCCCCGATAATCATAGGAAAGAAACTCGACCCCACCATCGGTGGCAGACCGATGCGTAAATGCCCTTTTTTCAGATTCATCAGATCATCCAGTTCAGACGAGAGACTGCGAAAAGATTTCTCAATCTCCTGCGCCTGCCGAAAAAAAACATGCCCCGCGTCTGTTAACTGCACCTGTTTCCCATACCGATCCAGCAACGTTACCCCCAGCTCATCTTCCAGGCTTTTCACGGTTTTACTGATCGTGGGCTGGGTGATGTACAATACCTCGGCGGCTTTGGTGAAGCTCTGCTGCCGGGCAACTTCGAGAAAATACTGCAGATGGCGAATATCCATCGTCTCTTCCACTCCTGTCCTTCTTGCTAACCCTACACCTATTATAGATAAATGGAATAGTAAACATTCTTAATATGCATTTTACTCATGAAAGAAAGGGTTGTAAAATTTATGATACGAAGAAAAATTTACATTCATTTTCACAAATTCAGTTCAAACTGATCTATAACATGTTGATATACAAGGAGGGATTCAAGTGAAAAAATGGGGCATCGGGATTTTACAAGTCGCGCTGTTAATGGTTTTTTCACTGCTCATGGACCTGCTGGCCCGTACTCTCCACCTGCCTATACCTGGCTCGATCCTCGGGATGGTCGTTCTGTTCATTCTGCTGCAGACCGGAGTTGTGAAGTTGCGCTGGATTGAGATCGGGGCAGCATGGCTGCTCGGTGAACTATTGTTATTTTTTATCCCGTCAGCGGTTGGTATTATGAACTACATGCCTATGTTAGAGCATGACGGATTACAGATTTTATTTATCGTGCTGCTAAGCACGTTTCTGGTTATGGCCTGCACCGGCCTGGTTGCTAAACGTATTGCTGCACGAAAGGAGCGTCAGACCGAATGATAGGTTTTTTATGTTTGCTGTTGACTGTCGGGATCTACTTCTTAGCCAAGCGGATGTATCGCAGTCTGCCTAAAGTATATCTGTCTCCATTGCTCATTACACCACTTCTGGTTGTAGGAGTACTGCTGGCGACTGGCACAGATTATGCCGCATATAACAGCGGAGGCCGATGGCTCAGCCTGTTACTACAGCCAGCTACAGTTGCTTTTGCAGTGCCACTTTATACGTTTTTCCATGTGCTCAAAAAACATATCTCCGAGATTGTGGTCAGCGTCATGACCGGCTCGGTTGTTGCCGTACTCTCTTCCGCCATGCTCGCCAAATGGTTGCGCCTGGACTCTGGTTTGATTCATAGTCTGATTCCGCGCTCCATCACAACGCCAATTGCCATGAATGTCTCGGCTTCGATCGGGGGAATCCCGGCGGTTACCGCTGTTTTCGTCATTATGACAGGGCTTCTTGGTGCGATCATGGGACCATCTATCGTCAAAATGCTGCGCATCGATAGTGAGATTGCGAAGGGTACACTGCTTGGAACCGGTGCCCATGGTACGGGTACTTCCAAAGCATTCGAACTAAGTTCGTTGACGGGAACCATCTCCAGCATCTCCATGGTCCTGGCTGCTCTGTTCACTTTAGCCGTCGCTCCCACGCTTTCTAAACTTATTTTCCCATAATAGATGGAATAATCCCTTTTTTTTGAAATATTATTGTTGTATTAAAGCCCTTTCTTCCTTACAATAAGGACAGGTTTTTAATGTTAATATTGCGGGGGAGATGCGATGAAAAGGACCGGAATGAAGAGATCTCTGGATCGTCTCGGACGAATTGTCCTTCCCAAGGAAATGCGGGATACAATGGAAATCCATATCGGCGATCCGCTTGAGTTTTTCATTGAAGGGAAAGAGTTGATTTTAAGAAAGTACAAATCAACATTGTGTATTTTTTGTGGTGACGTGGATACGGAAATGTATTTCAAAGAGCAATTCATCTGCCGGACTTGTGCGATTCAATTGAAACACCCAGATGACACTCCCGACTGGTTCATACCTGAGAAGAAACAGACTTCTGCATCTACAGAGCGCCCTTCTGCCAAACCCGCTGCTTTTTCAGCCTCATGGAATGAAGGAGAGATCTCGGCGAGCCAGGACTACCCCGACTTGCGGCCGAAGACAGCACGCATGCTACAACAAATGAAGGAAATTATTGAACAGCATCCCGGGCTCGCTCAACAACAAATCGCAGAGAAACTTGGCATCAGCCAAGGACGCGTCTCGCAATTAAAAAAATTGTTATAATCTAATTTCTATTGATCATGAATATTCAGCATATTTCTTCCAACTTAAGAAATATGCTACGAAAGAACCCGCTCGTTTTTGGGTTCTTATTTTTTTTGAAACACCAAAAAGATCCCTCAACATATCTATCCTCTCTCACCTTCTACATTTCAAATTACATTTTTAAAGTTAATATAAAATTATTAGATAATTTCATCAAGTAATTTTTCATAAAAAGAGGTATAATACGTACAAAAGGTATGTTACATTGTATTTTGTAGTAACCCTCCCTTCACATGAAGGTGCTTTTATTTGTTTAGAGCGGCAGAAATTGTTGTCCTTTTATATAGTGTTGTACCGCATATTTGCCATGAATCGAGGTGAAACACGTTGAAATTGAGAAAAGTAAAAACTTCAAGTCCCTGTCTGATTACACAGGCCATGGACATCATCGGGAAAAAGTGGGTGCTGCTGATCATGTATCAGCTGTTGTCCGGACCCAAACGTTTCACAGAACTGGAGGCTGAGATGGCCATCAGTGGTCGGTTGTTATCGGAGCGTCTGAAAGAAATGGAGACGGAAGGCATCGTTACGCGGCATATGTACCCTGAGATCCCTCCTCGTGTGGAGTATGAGCTTACACCTAAAGGCAGAGCGATTGAACCTGTCATTAATCAGATCTACAGCTGGTCCTCAGACTGGTTAAAAGAACAGCGGCAAGTAAAATAGTTCATTGCCACCAAACCAAAACCAAAAGCAACTTCTTTCATCGAACAACACAATCACTGCAAGTTGCATGATCAATACGCCTGCACTAGAACGACACCTAGTTCTGATGCAGGCGTATTAGATTTGCCGTTCTAACGGACGTGACGGGATGAGGACTTAAGCTGCACAGGCAGTCCTGACTCTACCGACGCCTGTGCTGCGGTTGTGATCTCTTGTGTTCGGCACGCATCTGCATAGTCCGACAGAATAAGAGATCTGTCTCCTGTGCGAAGTGCATGAATAAAGGCTTCATTCTCGCGCACATACGGATCATGTCCTGCTGGAACCTCAAGTCCAGCCATGGCATGCGAAGCCGCACTAGGCAGTAGCAGACGCTCCGGCGTCCAATCCCATACACCAGTGTCTGTGTAAAACTGCAGTCCAGCTCCTCCCTCTCCATCAGGCAACAGACATGTATTCGCAATACTCGCAATTGCACCGCTCTCTAGTTTCAGCGTCACGCTAGCTACATCGGCAACAGTCACATGCTCATGCTTCTCGTGCATGCTGCGCTGGGCCGCCATCGCATATACCTCGGTCACTTCTCCTGCGCAGAAGCGAAGCAAATCCACGATATGCGTCGTCTGCTCCACGAACTGACCTCCGGAACCCTCTTGACGGCGCCACCAGCTCACACCAGGCATACCGCCCATCCAGCGTCCCAGTGCCATACCCACTTTCTGCTCCTGCATCGCTTGTTTCATGACCTGCGCCGCATCCTGATAACGGAAGTGATATCCTACAGAGGTTAACAAAGAAGACTGTTGTACCTGCTCCATGATGCGGAGCGGGGTGTCCATCCCATTACTCAGCGGTTTCTCTACGAAGAAAGGTATGCGTCGTTTAATTAACTCTTCCTCAATAGGGCCGTGGGACATTGGAGGTACACAGATATATATCGCATCCAGTCTTACACCGTCCAGCATATGTTCAAGCTTGTCGTAACCCGTTGCATCATATACGGAAGCCATTGCTTCTGCCTTTTCCAGTGTTGTGCCACATACACTTGCAACACGAACACCTTCCATGCGTCTTAGAATATCTGCGTGGACCTTACTGAACCAGCCCGTTCCTATGATTCCGATCTGTAATGTCATGGATGTAATCCCCTCTCAGTTATACGCTTACATGTTCCATTCGACCCGAACCCGCAAAATCCTTCCGCTCTAGCATTTTCCGGATGCTTCCAGTAGCAGTTGATCCAGTTCCTTCGCATAGGACGCTGCCTGCTGTTCTGACCAGCCAAGCTGCTCTGCCATGTAGGTGCTGACTGCCAATTTATAACGGCGAACCTCGTCGATGCGGAAAAACAAATCCCCCGTTCGGCGTACCCAAAAATCAGCTGGTGTAGCCGCCATCTCTTCTTCTATAGCATAACGAAGCATTAGCAAAAGCTCCTGCGGCATCCCATGAAGCTCAGCTTTGGTTCGTGGATCAGGCATGCGCTCATACAACGCATCTACATTGGAACCATACGTACGCGCAAGCCGCTCTGCCGCTTGCCGATCCAGCCCCAGCGCAACGCCATCCTTGATCTTACGTTCGGTATACGATACATATCCAGCTGAGCCGCCGACATCTCCCCCGGAGATCGGCATCTTTTTGGTTACGCATGGCCCCGGGGTTAGCCCAAACTCCTGCTGCAACTGACGAGTGACCAAATCCAT
This sequence comes from Paenibacillus sp. JJ-100, assembly GCF_948329825.1. Lineage (GTDB taxonomy): Bacteria > Bacillota > Bacilli > Paenibacillales > Paenibacillaceae > Paenibacillus. Next base: position 372,528 of record NZ_CAOJCM010000003.1, on the reverse strand, counting down.
GACCATCTCCGCCATCTTGCGATACCCCGTCAATTTGCCTCCGGCAATGGTAATCAAGCCTGATTTCGACTCCCAGATTTCATCCTTACGTGAAATCTCTGAAGGTCCCTTCCCCTCTTCATGAATCAGTGGACGCACGCCTGCCCATCCGGACTCCACATCCTCGGGGCCAATACGGACATTCGGGAACATACCGTTCACTGCATCAATGACATAATTGCGGTCTGCCTCTGAGATGAGGGGATGGGCGGGGTCCTCACGATATACCGTGTCCGTAGTGCCCACATACGTTTTGCCGTCCCTTGGCACAGCAAACACCATACGCCCATCCGTTGTATCAAAATAAACCGCCTGCCGTAGGGGAAAGCGTGCACCGTCGAATACCAGATGAATGCCTTTGGTCATCTGCAGCGTTTTCCCTTGACGGGATCCATCTACTTCACGCAACGCATCCACCCATGGGCCCGAAGCATTGATGACTTTTTTGGCTCGAAGCGAATAGCGGTTTCCATTCAATTGATCGATGGCCTGGATGCCCGTAATGATCCCGTTCTCCTTCTCGAAGGAGACAGCTTTCATATAGTTAACGGCCAGTGCCCCGCGCCGAACTGCTTCCTTCATCACTTCGATCGTAAGCCTGGCATCGTCGGTCCGGTATTCCACATAACGTCCGCCTCCCAACAGACCCTGGCTCCGCAGCAAAGGCTCGGTAGATGATGTCTCATGGGCATTCAGCATCTGCCGTCGTTCACTACGTTTCACTCCAGCAAGCCGGTCGTAGACCATCAGACCAATAGAAGTACTGAACCGGCCGAATGTACCGTTTTGATAGATCGGCAATAACATGGGTTCAGGGGTTGTTACATGGGGTCCATTCTCATAGACAACCGCTCGCTCCCGTCCAACTTCGGCTACCATCTTCACTTCAAACTGCTTCAGATAACGCAAACCACCATGAACCAGTTTGGTAGAACGGCTGGAAGTGCCTGCCGCGAAATCTTGCATCTCCACCAGTGCGGTCTTCAACCCACGAGACACCGCGTCTAATGCAATCCCAGCCCCCGTTATACCGCCACCAATAATCAATACGTCAAATTGTGCATCTGACATCTGATTCATATATTCCATTCGTTTTGTCGCCGAGAACGTTGCTTTCATGTCGTAGACCTCCATTATTTACCTTGTTTTATCTCTAAAAAACAACAAAAAAAGGACCACGTCATTCGCTCAGCAATTGCTGAACGCACGTGGTCCCTCCCGATCTCCAGACATCATTTTTTAACTTGTGACTTAATCCTATCACAGAATTTCGATGGCGTGAAGGCCTGATTTGACACATTATTCAAAAAAATTTAAAAACTTTTTCGGGGATAAGGTTGGAATTTCAAAGCAATCCACTAAACTTGTATTTTTCCTTATTGTGGGCAACTGGTTTGAACAATCCAGGAATTTAATCCCTGTAAGTTTTACATCATTTTCAACTAGTAAATATCATATATAGCATATACTTAACAAAAAAGTACAAATACCCATACACGAGATATGACACACCTGATCTCTTTTATTGAAAAGCCATGGCCGCTTGAACTGCTCGCTGCCAGCCAGAATACAATTGCTCTCGCTCCTCCTCTGCCATTACGGCTTCGAAAGTCCGTTCCGAATTATCATGCTGGTTCAATTCCTCTATCCCCGACCAGAATCCGACAGCCAGCCCTGCCAGATAGGCTGCTCCAAGAGCCGTTGTCTCGTTAACAGATGGTCGCTCCACCGGAATACCCAGAATATCACTCTGGAACTGCATGAGGAAGTCATTGGCCGCCGCCCCGCCGTCCACACGCAGAGCATCAACCGGTGAGCCAGAATCCGTGACCATCGCTTCCAACACATCTTTGGTCTGATAAGCCAGCGCCTCCAGCGTAGCACGTATAAAATGCTCTTTCGTTGTGCCGCGGGTCAAGCCAAATACGGCTCCTCTCACATCACTGTCCCAGTATGGACTTCCAAGTCCCACAAAGGCAGGCACCATGTAAACCCCATCCGTTGAAGGCACTCGCTTGGCGTAATCCTCACTGTCTTTGGATGATCGAAGCATACGCAGACCGTCCCGCAACCACTGCACAGCCGATCCCGCTACGAAAATGCTGCCCTCCAGCGCATAGTAAACCTTCCCGTTCATGCCCCAGGCAATCGTTGTAATTAGGCCGTGGTTGGATTGTACCGGCTCTTCACCTGTGTTCATAAGCATGAAACATCCGGTACCGTATGTATTTTTCATACTCCCCTTGGCATAACATCTCTGACCGAACAATGCAGCCTGCTGGTCCCCAGCTGCTCCCGCGATGGGTATCCGATGTCCGAAGAAGTGATCATCTGTCGTATGCGCGTATACTTCGGAAGAACCTCGTACTTCTGGCAGCATCGCTTTCGGAATACCCAGGATAGCCAGCAATTCATCATCCCACTGCAGTTCGTAGATGTTATACATCAGCGTACGCGAGGCGTTGGATACGTCCGTGACATGGGTGCCGCCACTTAGTTTCCAGATCAACCAACTATCGATGGTGCCAAACAAAAGCTCCCCTCTCTCTGCCCGTTCACGGGCACCAGAGACATGATCCAGAATCCATTTCACTTTGGTCCCTGAAAAGTATGGATCAATCAGCAAACCTGTTTTCTGGTGAAACAGGTGATCCAGCCCTTGCGTTTTCAACTCCTCACAGATCGAAGCCGTCTGTCTAGACTGCCATACCACTGCGTTATAGATCGGTCTGCCCGTTTGTTTATCCCATACCACTACAGTTTCCCGTTGATTCGTGATACCGATCCCTGCGATTTGCACAGGTTTGACCCCACTCTCCGCCAGACATGAAGCCATGACCGCCAGAATGGAACTCCAGATTTCATTCGCATTTTGCTCCACCCAGCCGGGTTTGGGAAAGTACTGCGGAAACTCCTGCTGTGCAATATGTACAATATCACCGCTGTGATCAAACAGAATTGCTCGAGAGCTCGTTGTACCCTGATCGAGAGCCAAAATAAATTTTTCCATGGGTGTCCTCCTATGCTTAGTTAGAATGTAAGCGATTTCCTAAAATACTTGATTAAATCATCATTCGATGTAGTTACTGCTGCGGCTCCTACCCCAAGCGCTAGCTCCACCTCTTCAGGTGTACGAATCAGCCCGCCGGCAATGATCGGTATGCCTGTACGTTCGGATACCTCCGCAATAATATGCGGAATGACACCCGGCAATACCTCAATGTAGTCCGGTTGTGTTTTGGCGAGTAGCTGATAACTTTTCTCCAGAGCATGTGTATCGAGCAGAAAGACCCTTTGAATCGCTGTGATCCCTTTTTGTTTCGCTTTCTGTATGGTACTGGCTCTTGTGGAGATCAGCCCTGCCGGACGTATATGCTGACACAGATACTCTGCGCCGTACTCGTCATTCTTCAATCCCTGCACCAGATCAGCATGCAGCAAAATCTTCTTCTCATATCGCCGAGCCTGATCCATCATGCTCTGTAACTGGGCAATATGCGTTTCCAACATAACCCCGTAAGTGAAGGGTCCTTCGATGATTGCTTCAAACTGCTTCATACTCTTCGCAGCTGGCAAAATACGCTGTGCTTCAAATACCACGATTGTTCCTCCTGCAATGATCTGATGTCCCTATTGTATAATCCGTCACATATCCACAGCAAGACTTTTAAGGCATTCATTGACAAGTAGACCGAGTTCGAGAACAATATTATTGAAGATTGAAGATCCAGACCCCAAGCGATATTCCTTACCACCCTCATACATTTTGCTCCACAAAAAAAAGACTGCCACGCTACTTTTCAATGTGAAAAGCATCGTAACAGCCCACGGATTCATATTTACAGTCTAGATGCATTCGTCAAGCCTGTGCATGTGGAATGCGTGCATCTGTCTCAGCATCTACCCAGCCATCGATCTCCGCAAGATGACCCGAACGTTTAACTTTAGTTTGCAGATACTTTTCGTTATACGCTGACCGATCTCCCCACAGCGGAACACGTCCGCCCACATTGAGCCCTGCTTCCTGCAAAGCTGCCAGCTTGCGTGGATTATTCGTAATCAGAGTAACTGGAGCCTGGCGAAGTGCACGCAATACAGCAATCGCATCATCATAATTCCGTGCGTCATCCGTGAACCCGAGCTGCAAGTTCGCATCTACCGTATCCAAACCTTCTTCTTGCAAAATATAAGCCATCGCCTTGCTGAACAGACCAATGCCCCGTCCTTCATGATTCGCCAGATAGAACAGTGCACCTGCGCCGTGTGCTGCAATCATCTTCATCGATTGCTCCAGCTGAAATCCACAGTCACAACGTTTACTGCCGAAGATATCGCCCGTGTGACAGATGCTATGCATCCGAATCAACGCTTCCTGAGATGCAGCGAAATCACCATACACAAGCACGCTCGATTGCTGGTGCTCTGCCAGTTCAGCATCCGCAAGAGAAGCAATCAGTTCTCCACTCTCCATCGCTTTGTCGGATTTTAACCAACTGTACCATTGAAATGTCTGGGTTTCCCCATCCAGATTAACGGGAAGTTTGATCGGCCCCACCAGATATATAAATTCTTTTCCACTCGGAAAACTTTGGATTTTAGGTGCAAGCAACTGAATAATATGTGAATTGATCATCGTTTCTTCCTCCTATTAAGCCATCTTTATCTCGTCTTGTCACAATATATTACATTCGCAAATGTTTAATTTTGGGATCACTCGTTATTCAAACAACCACTGAATACGATCATATGCACAGCTAATTATTACGTATCTATATTATTCTCACTATAATTAGTTACTTAATGTAAGTAAGTTTAAAATAAAAATTATCATGTGTCAAGTAACTTTTATTTTTAAAGTAACTACTAATTATTATGTTATGCAGTAGAAACAATGCTAGTGTTTTATATGAAGAATAATGGGCATGAGTTTAAAAATTGTTCATACACTATTGGTGTAGTCCATGAAGCCCAGCTGTAGTTTGGCACTTCTTGCCTCAAACTTAATGATGAGGGGGTTATTCACATGATCGGCCGTAAAAGAACCTGCTGGACAGCCATCATCATGGTCTGTGTCCTGTTCATCAGCGGATGCTCCATCTGGTCGGGACAAGATGATTCGGCATCCAACAAAAAGATAACGCTTACATTATGGTATTGGAACCGATCCATTGATGACGAACTTCTTGCCAAGGCTAAAGAAAAGTTTCCGAATATTGAACTAATTGCCCAGAAGATCGGCGGAGATTTCAAAGCCAAACTTAAAACCACCCTAGCTGCACGTTCAGGTGAGCCTGACATCGTAGCACTTAACGACTGGATTATGGAGCTATTTCCAAGCGAGGACCGTTTCTATAACTTGTACGATCTTGGCGCAAGTGAGGTAGAAGACCAATATTTACCTTGGAAATGGAAGCAGGGCGTAACGCCAAACGGACAGATGATCGGATTCCCTATGGATACGGGGCCGACAGCACTATTCTATCGCGCAGACCTGTTCAAAGAAGCAGGGCTACCATCAGAACCGGAGCAGGTTGCAAGCCAGATCAACAACTGGGAAACCTATGCAGCTGCCGGAGAGCAAATTAAGGAGAAGTTCGAGGGAAAGGTTTTTCTAACCGATAATATTGGAAGCGTTTACAGTCAAGTGCTCTCCCAATCTCCCGAACGTTATTTCCGCCCGGATGGTTCGTTTATCGGCATGGACTCTCCTGCTGTACGCACAAGCTGGAATACTGCTGTTACTTTTAAAGAAAAAGGACTACTCGCCAACGCAGATGGCTGGACACCCGGCTGGAATGCAGCGATGAATAATGGAGAAATTGCCTCCTTCGTCGGTGCAGTCTGGATGAAACAGGTGCTTCAGGAGGCTGCGCCAGACACCTCGGGCGCATGGCGTGTCACGCGTGCTCCTGGAGGAGATGGCAATAATGGCGGCTCCTTTCTCTCCATTTTAAAATCCAGCAAACATCCTGAAGAGGCCTTTGAACTCATCCGCTGGCTCCAAAGTCCAGAGAACCAATTGGAGCAATATAAGACGATCAACTTGTTCCCGTCGGCCCCAGGCGTGTTTGATTCACCAGCCATGCAAGAGCATGAACCCTTCTTCGGTGGGCAGGCGACAGGTCCGGTATTTGCGGAATCTGCACGGCATGTGCCGGAAGCCTTTTTTGGTGAACGATATCCATCCGTCAACAGCATCATTACTAGGCGGCTGAATGATATCGCCAAACAGAATGCTGATCCGCAGCAGGTCTGGCCGGATACGGTGCACCGTGTTGAACGGGAGTTACAACGTTAAAGCGGCCTCTTAATCCTTTGTGATCCTTTTTCATCCCAACATGGATCATTCGGTTATATTCGGCTTCAGTAGTCTCGCGTTGATGTAGTTTCACTATCCGCAAAGGAGGAATTCATATGGCTGTTACCGAACCTCGCATGTCCCCAGACTCCAGTTCATTTCAACCTGATCTGGACCCGCAAAAGTCGCTCTGGACTCGCATATGGGAGAATCGCGCGCTTTATGTTGCCATCTCGCCATTTTACATTCTGTTCGCCGTGTTCGGACTGTTCCCGATTGCCTTCTCGCTGTATCTGGCGTTCCATAAATGGGATGGTATTGGTGTCATGACGTATAACGGCCTGAACAATTTCAAATATATGCTTACCGATGCTGAATTCTGGCAAGCGGTGGGCAACACACTCATGATCTGGATCTACGCGACTGTTCCGATGCTCTTCTTCGCCCTCTTGATTGCCTTTTTACTGCATGCACCTTTCGTCAAGTTCCGTACCCTGTTTCGGGTTGGATACTTTCTGCCCAACGTGACGTCCATTGTGGCAGTAGCAATTATCTTCGGAGCTTTATTTGCTAACAACTACGGCTTCCTTAATTATCTTTTACAGTCGGTGGGCCTCCCGGTGGTCGAGTGGCTGAATGCACCATGGGGCATCCAAGTAGCCATCTCCTCCATGGTTGTCTGGCGCTGGACGGGATATAACGCCATTATCTATCTGGCCGGACTCCAGAGCATCCCCCAGACATTGTATGAAGCAGCTAAAATCGACGGGGCATCTGCTGTACAATCCTTCTTCCGCATCACCATTCCGATGCTGCGCCCGGTCATCCTGTTCACCGTAATCACCTCGACCATCGGCGGCATGCAGCTATTCACTGAACCGCAGGTGCTGGTGGGGAATGACGGTGGAGCTGGAGCCGCAGGTATGACGATCGTGTTGTATCTGTACCGGGAATCCTTTATCAACAATTACTTCGGATACGGCGCTGCCGTTGGCTGGGGCATGTTCCTGATCATCGCCCTGTTCTCCATCGTGAACTGGAAGCTTGTTCAAGGCAAATCATCCTGATATGACAAGGGAGGAGCGTTCATGGTGTCCAAACATCTCAAGTCGCTGGTGCTGTATGTTGGCCTGATCGGTGGCATGCTCATATCCATGTTCCCGTTCTATTGGCTGATCGTTATGTCCACTCGGACGACGTCCGACATCTATAAGTTTCCGCCTCAGCTCTGGTTCGGCAGTGAACTATGGAACAACATTACGCGCGTGCTGCAGCAGATTGACTTCTGGGGGGCTTTCTTAAATACATTGTTTGTGTCGGGTGTTGTGACCATGTTGGTGTTGTTTTTTGATTCACTGGCGGGGTTTGCTTTTGCGAAGTTTGAGTTTCCGGGCAAAAAGTGGCTCTTCGTTCTGCTGCTCGCCACCATGATGGTGCCTTCCCAGCTCTCGCTGGTACCATCCTTCGTGCTGATGGCCACGTTCGGCTGGGTGGGTTCCTTCAAAGCCCTCATTATACCGGGCATGGTCAATGCCTTCGGCATCTTCTGGATACGGCAGTACGCGACAGAATCCATTCCGAATGATCTGCTGGATGCCGGACGGATCGACGGGTGTAACTTCTTTCGCTTATATTGGAACGTTGCATTGCCCATTCTGCGTCCTGCGTTTGCTTTTCTCGGTGCCTTTACTTTTATCGGGGTATGGAACGACTACCTCTGGCCACTGATTATACTGACAGATGCACGTAAATACACGCTCCAGATCGCTTTGTCTCAATTAAACGGACTCTATAACACAGACTACGCGATGGTCATTGCAGGCACCCTGCTCGCGGTTCTCCCGCTTATCCTGATGTTCCTGTTCATCAGCCGCCAGTTCATCTCGGATATCGCTGCGGGAGCTGTGAAAGATTAAGGAATTTTGATCCATCCCTCAACTCTGATATTCTATTCTATACAAGAGGCTCATTTTCCAAGAAAGAGGGATGATCACCAATGGCGGCTTCACCTTACATGATCGGCGTAGATATCGGCACAACCTCCACCAAGGCCGTGCTGTTTGAACAGAACGGCAGTATCGTGGCCCAGGGCAGTGCAGGCTATCCGCTACACACACCAACTCCTGCAATAGCAGAACAGGATGCGGAGGATATTTTCCAGGCAGTCCTTACCTCCGTGCAGCAAGCCACCTCCAGAGCAGGGGTGAAGCCGGATGACATTCTGTTTGTCTCGTTCAGCTCCGCGATGCATAGCATCCTGCCTGTAGATCCTCAAGGCAAACCACTGATGCGAGCGATGACATGGGCAGATAATCGAAGTGCCGAATGGACAGAAGCGCTCAAATCGGAGATGAACGGCCATGAAATCTACTCGCGGACGGGTACGCCGATCCATCCGATGTCTCCACTAACCAAGATCATGTGGCTCACCCGGGAAGAACCCGACATGTTCCGGCAAACCCATAAATTGATCTCCATGAAAGAATATGTGTTCTATCGGCTCTTTTCCAAATATATCATTGACCACTCCATGGCTTCAGCTACCGGACTCATGAATCTGGAGAAGCTCGATTGGGATGCAGAAGCTCTTCATGTGGCTGGCATTACTCCAGAACATCTCTCCACCCTTGTACCGACAACTCATGTATTAAAAGAAGGACTCAACCCCGAATATGCCAAAGCAATGGGGATTGCAGAGACGACTCCGTTTGTCATCGGAGCAAGTGATGGCGTACTCTCGAATCTGGGCGTGAACGCCATTGACCCCGGGGTTGTTGCGGTGACCATCGGCACCAGCGGTGCTATTCGTACGGTTGTTGATCAACCGGTGACTGATCCCAAAGGGCGTTTCTTCTGTTATGCACTTACCGAGGATCTATGGGTAATCGGGGGACCGGTGAACAACGGCGGAGTCATCTTTCGCTGGATTCGGGATGAGTTCGCGGCTTCTGAAGTTGAGACGGCCAAGCGGCTCGGCATCGATCCATATGAAGTGCTGACACGTGTCGCCGAAAATGTACCACCCGGTTCCGAAGGGCTGCTCTTTCACCCTTACATGACTGGGGAACGCGCGCCGCTCTGGAATCCGAATGCACGAGGCTCATTCTTCGGCCTAACCTTGCATCATAAGAAGGAGCATATGATTCGCGCAGCACTGGAGGGTGTGCTCTTTAATCTGTATACGGTCATGCTGGCGATTGAGGAGAAGATTGGCCGTCCGAAAAAAATTCAGGCGACCGGCGGCTTCGCCCGCTCCGAGCTATGGCGGCAGATGATGGCCGATATCTTCGATCAGGATGTCATCATCCCTGCAAGCATCGAGAGCTCTTGCCTTGGCGCGGCCGTACTTGGGCTGTATGCTACCGGCCGTATCGATTCCTTAAGTGCCGTCTCCGGCATGATCGGATCGACACACCGCCATCAACCTCACGTGGACAGTGTGCGTGTGTATCGTGAATTGCTGCCCATTTTTATTCGCATCTCCCGCAAATTCGAAGAAGAATACGCCGACATCGCGGCTTTTCAGAATCGGATAATGCAGGATGGAGAATTCACACAATAGCGTCTCTCAAGACCCTCAAAAATTCAAGATTCGTCATCATTGCGTAACAGTGCTATAGACATTCCGACTATAGCACTGTTACACATGATATAACCCTCACGTATGGTGATAATCTTATGAAATTTTACCGCTTGTGAAGCATCAAACAAGCGGAAATCGTTATTTAACATCGTGATGTGGGCTTCTGTATTAACAGTTTGGTTTTTTTATCAGTTCGAAAATTTTCAAACATTGAATGAGCCTGTTGATTATGCTAACGTCTACATTATGAGAACTTTAACGATGCCTACAGCTTCGGAGATGAATCTGACAACGGTTTGCAATGCACTTGGTGACCCCATTCGCATGAAGATTGCACTTTGTCTGGCTAGTTCAGGTGAGAAAAACTGCTCGGCTTTTGAAGTCGACCACATCTCCAAATCAACATTATCCCACCATATCAAACTACTGCGTGAGGCAGGCATTATTCAGCCTCGCATTGAAGGCAAACACCATTATTATTCGCTCAGAAAGGATGACTTAAATACCCGTTTTCCGGGGCTGGTTGATATGATTTTGCAAACAGGGGGACTTACCTAATGGATAAAAAAGCAGTCAAAATTCTAATGAACACTTTTTGGGGAGGGGGCGGCTGGAAATCAGAGTATGGCCCCTTTTCGGGTGATGATTTTGAATACGCCAAAAGCAAGGGAGTCATGTTTGACCCAGTTACCATTACTCATGACGAGATCGTACAGAGGCTGTATACGATACATCAGGATTCTTCACTCAAAGAGCGAGTCATTACAGCCTTTCTCCACAGTCTCTCGACCAAAAAGGTTTATCTACGCAGCGCATTAGCCAGCTGGGCTTTGACACGAAACATACCTCTGCATACCTACGCTGAGCGTCGGGCATTGTATGCCAATACAAGTGCCTGCGGGGATTGTAACTTCCTTTGCTTACAATCAGATAAACAATATATTAATGAAGATTTGAACGTACTGAATTTTGAACGGCTGAAATGGGGTGGTGTGCGACATGGTTGGCTGCTCTACTGCCTGATGGATTTGGAACTGCTGCTACTGGACGACACCATCCCGTACGAAGTAACTGTGGAAGACCAGACGATTCTTGCCAAGCTGCTGGAAACCGCGCAGACGGGAGACCCTAAAGACAGCGCACGCTCTCTGGAGAAAAAGTGGAAGGAATGTCTGCCCTCCAGCAAACAGGAACGAGATGTCTTGCTAGAAATCTGGGCAGCCGCAGGCATCCTGGTTCCCGGTGATACACCAAGGAAACGAAAAGGTGGGTTAAGCGATTTTGAATTTGTAGCAGCATGGCAAGGTGATGATGGCTATCATGCCGAAAAAGTACTCGATTACTTTGGCTCATACCTGCCTCAAGCGGATATCCGAACCTAGTCTGACACCTTACCTCTCATGCATCCATCAAAGCTCCAGGTTACAATACTGACATCGACAGAATTCGTGTTGAACTCGTATAATAAGAGGAAATGGGAAGATGGGAGTGAACCAAGCGAGTCTATGATGTACATACTGGCTTTCATATTGTCTTTTGCTGTCGTGGTTCTGCTGATTCCGCCGCTGGGCCGGCTGGCACACAGGCTGGATTTTGTGGACAAGCCCCGGGAAGATGTGGAGCGCAAGCTGCATAGGCAGCCCATCCCGCTGACGGCGAGTTACGCAATATTTACTGGATTTTTCCTGACATACATTGCTTTTACGAAAGAATTAACTTGGGAAACTGCTGCACTGGTTGCAGGTGGTATGCTTCTTCTGACGATTGGTACGATTGATGACTGGTACAAAACCAAGGGTAAAGATTTCCCTGCTCTGCCTAAGATGATCATCCAGGTCTCGGCTGCAGTGCTCGTATTTGCCTCTGGTATTGCGTTTACCGGTTTCGTGAATCCATTCAATGCAGAATATGTGCTGTTACCGATCTGGCTGCAATTTATTCTGACGATCTTGTGGATCTTCGGAGTGACCACGGTCATTAACTTCTCCGATGGTATGGATGGATTGGCTGGCGGTTTATCAGCCATCTCGGCAATTACGCTGTTTATTGTAGCTATTACGAAGGGTCAGAGCGATTCTGCACTTATGTCCATCACACTCGTGGGGGTAACACTCGGTTATCTCAAATACAACAAGGCTCCTGCCAAAGTATTTATGGGGGATGCAGGCGCTACATTCCTTGGCTTTATTCTGGCCGTTATCGCACTTGACGGTGCATTCAAACAAGCCACGATGCTGTCCATTTTTATTCCAATCCTGGCACTGGGTGTACCTATTTTTGATAATGTGTTTGTCGTGATTAAACGTTTCTTGCAAGGCAAGGCTATCTATCAAGCGGATGCAAGTCAAGCTCACTACCGCTTGCTGCGCGCCGGTCTTAACCACAAACAAGTCGTTGCCGTGCTCTATCTGGTCAGCACTTGTCTGTGTCTTTCCTCTATTATTTTGTTGTTAGTGGATATGTACAAATAGAATTCATTCAAATTACAAGACAGTATAAGTAAATGAACTAATCCCGTAGATAAATAAGAAGCCACCCTTAATCGATGAGGGTGGCTTCGTTTCTTTATCATATGTTGTTGAATCATATGAATCATCACCACCAGCGGTGATGTGGCGTTAGCAGTACTTGGAGTTAGCAACACTTATGATTTAACTGCCCCCGCCATCGCACCGCCAACGATGAAACGTTGCAATGCAACGTACAGTACAACCAGTGGAAGTGTAACGATCAGAATACCACACGCCAGCAGCGGCCAGTTATTCATATATTGCCCGTAGAAGGTGAACAACCCTTTGGTAACCGGCTGATAACTTGGATCAGACAAATAGATCGTTGGTCCAATGATATCATTCCATACCCCGATTGCTGTGAGAATAATGCCCGTTGCCAGAATCGGCTTCATCAACGGAACCAGGATGGTGAACAAATACCGGGTGTAGCCACACCCATCCATGGCCGCCGCCTCATCCAGCTCGCGTGATACCGATTTGATATAACCCACAAACATCAGAAACGCAATGCCCGTGCCGGTCGTTTTTAACAAAATGTATCCCGTTTGTGTATTATACAGACCCAACTGATTGATCAAAGAGAACTGCGGAATCAGCGGATTCGGCAAGTACATCGAGATGAGAAAAAAGATATAGATCAGCGTGCTGAACTTCACGTATCTGCGCGCAAGCGGAAATGCTGCAAATATGGACAAAATTAATGTCAGCAGTGTAGACATCCCTGTGTATAGCACACTGTTCCACATGTACTGCGAAAAGCTACCCTTCGTCCACGCCTCAGCAAAGTTCTCCAGCCGAATACCTTCCGTGAGTGCCACAGGATTCAGCAGGTACTCTGTCTGTGTTTTCATCGACACATTAAACAGATAGAACAGAGGAAAGACGTATAACGCAAGCATAAGCAGCACAATGATGTAGCTGATCGTTCTTGACGTTCTGCTCTGCTTCATTACACTTCCACCTCTCTTTTGCGAAGATAGAACAAGGCTACCATGGAGATCGTAAACACAAACAGAAACTGAATCATCGCTACCGCAGAAGCCAGGCCGTAATCGGATGTGCCACTACCGAACGCGGTTGCATACACGTCAAATGCCAGTGTCGTTGTATTGAACTTTCCGCCTGTGAGGACGTAGATAATATCAAAGGTTTGTAGTGCACCGATGATGGACAACAGCATGTTAACTGTAAAAGAAGGAGCAATCATCGGGAATGTAATGTTGGTGAAGGTTTTCCATCCTGATGCACCATCCATATAAGCTGCCTCATACAGATCACTCGGAATGGTCTGCAAACCTGCAAGGAAAATGGTCATGGAGTACCCCATATACATCCAGATCTGAACGAAAATAATCAGCTCGAAGGCGATGTTATAATCTCCAAAAAAGTTGGAGCTGGTGCCAAAGAAATTCAGAATCGACTGCGCTGGACCGCCAAGCGGATTCGCTACGAGCTGCCAGATCAGTCCAGACACTGTCACACCCAGCACGACTGGTAAAAAGAATACGGCACGGTACAACTTGTCGCCCCGAAGTTTTTTGTTAATCAGAATGGCCATGAATAGACCTACGGCGTTCTGGATGATAACTACAGCAAACGCAAAATATAAAGATCGTCCAATCGCATCCAGCCGGTCTCCGGCATTGGATGCACCAAAGAACGTTTTGTAATTTTCCAAGCCAATAAAGCTCCACTCCTGTCCCCGCACACCTGTCGCATCCGTAAACGAAAACAGTACAGTCACAAGGGATGGACCAAAGCCAAACACAACATAAAGCAGCAGCGGAATACTCAAATACAGATAAGGAATCAGCCGCGCCTTCCCTTTTCCAAACGGATACATTGTTCTCACACCTTTCATCGGGTAAAACTAAACCAATCTGCCAAAACCAATGAAGCACACCATAAGAAAAAACCGGAATAACCGCTAGCTTGGTTTGGCCTGAAGGCTCTAACCTCAAGCGCTATTCCGGATTATGTTACAGCTTAGTCCATCATTCGGATGAACCTCAGCATGAAGCGTTCATTATTTCGGAGCTGCGGCATCCCAGTCGGCTTGTGATTTGCTTGCAAGCTCCTCAGGTGTTGCAATCGGTCCAGCTGGTTTGAGCATCTCTGCGTGAACGCTGGATTCTGCAATGTACTGTCCTACGTTCTGACGATTAATGAACAGTTGATCCCAGGAGAGCTTGAAGTTCTCAAGGTACGGCTGAATTTCTTGGATGAACTCACTCTTGATCTCCACATCCGGCTGTGTTGGAAGGAATCCGGCTGCATTTACAAAATCGGTGTAATTCTCTTTCTCGGACAACATTTCAAGCCATTTCAATGCATAGTCCTTGTTTGGTGATTTGTCTACAACCATCCAGGTCATATCGTACTTACCTGCCAAATCTTTGTTTTTAGCTGCATCATTGCTGCCTGGAATCGGGAAATAACCAAATTTCAATTCCGGGTTAGCTGCTTGAATCGTTGTTGCATCCCATGTACCGTCAGCAATCATGGCTACCTTGCCTGTAGCAAACAGACTTGGCAATGTTCCATAGTCAATTCCCATAAATCCAGGCATTGCACTGTTCATCAACGTTTGCGCTTTCTGTAATACTTCAATCTGCACCGGATCAGTCAGCTTGGTTTCACCCGTCCACAGACCTTGGATATAACTGAGCTGGTCGTCATGAATGGAAGCTTGAAGCCCTTGCACTGCAAGGCCAATCGGCCAAACATCTTTACCTGCAAAGCCCAGTGCTTCTACGCCATTATCTTTGAACACTTTGATGACGTTTTGCAGTTCGTCCCACGTTGTAGGCACTTGCAGATTATATTGGGCAAAGAGGTCTTTATTGTAGAACAGGCCTGTAAACGCCACTTTACCCATGTTCACACCGTACACCTTGTCGTTGTACGTCATCGCATTCTGCACATCAACCTCATTATAATTTTTGATAAAAGACTGATCCGACAGATCACTAACCAGTCCGGCATCGATCCACTGCTTCCACATCGGATCAGCCGCACCTTTAGACCAATCTTGCGGAGCACCTACAAAGCTGGACTTCAGCGGGATAATATCCACATCACCCGTATTGCCAGCATTCATCCGTGTTTGCATCAACTGGTCGTAAGTTGCATCTGCTGGAACTGTGGTGTATTCGACCTTCACATCCGGATATTTTTCTTCAAACTTGGTATTGAACTCTTTGATATAGTTGTTGATATTTTCTTGCTGCCAGTGGATGATCTTTAACGTCACTTTTTTGCTTCCATCAGCCGGTGTCTGCCCCTCTGATTCAGTCGAGCCATTACCACAGGCTGCAAGCACGAACATTAAAGCGGTTACAATTGTAATAGATAAAAACTTTCTCTTCATATCACTTTCCCCCAGCATTCTAGATTGATTTACACGTTTAAGAGTTTACGAAATCAGTTTCGTTATTCACAACCTCATTATGCCTTTACCTGAAACATTTGTAAATAGGTTCTTTAAATTTTCCCCAAAAATTTGAAAAAAAACGCTCCGCACCTGAGAATCATTAGCTTTTGTAGTCATTAATTTGGAGTACAGTTCACGAAAATGGCAACTGTAAAAGCGGATTTTTTCACAACCCCACACACTGTCACCTCCGTTATATCGGCTTAAAACTCAGTTACTACGGGAGTGATTTCACTAAAATCACGCCAGATTTTCGTTAAAACTCCAAAGGATAAGCCTAAATCATATGGATGCATATCATAAACACTTCGATTATTCCCCTTTATCTTATTGACTCTCTGGTGGTTGTGACATAGAATGTTGGCAGGAAAGTATAATAAAGACACTGCCACAATCTACGAAACTAGTTTAGAATTAGAGGGATGTAAATGAATATCAAAACGATCGCTCGTTTGGCCGGCGTGTCTGTTGCAACGGTGTCCAAAATTATTAACAACTACCCTGACATTGGCGAGGAGACACGCCAGCGTGTGCTTAAGATTATGGAGGAGACAGGATACCGCCCTTCATCATCAGCCAAAACGTTGGCTACTAAAAAATCCAATCTGGTGGGTGTTGTCTTTGCAGGGAAACTGAATGTTGATTTCAGTCATCCTTTCTTTGTAGAGGTTATTAACGCCTTCAAGAAACAGATTGGCTTGTTAGGGTATGATCTGTTGTTCTTTTCTAATGAAAAATTCCTTGATCAGGGTGAGGATTACCTGGCACGTTCCAAATATTTTCAGGTTGATGGGTGTATTATTATTGCGGGGGATGAAGTGGAGAGCAGCGTATTCGACCTGGATGCCAGCCCCATTCCATGTATCGGGATCGATATTGAGCTGACTGGACAGAACTCCTGTTACATCATGTCAGATAACGAGAAAATCTCCACCAAAGTGGTGGAGCAGTTTTATATGAACGGCTATCGTGAGCTCGGATTCATCGGTCTCGAGCGTGCCTCCCTCGTCATGCAACAGCGGGAGAAAGCCTTTAAACAATCCCTAAAGCAGTTTAGTCTCGAAGAGAAACCCGAATGGGTAGTATACAGCAAAGACTATGCCGCAATAGATGGTTATGAGGCAGCCAAACAGATGTTAGAGGCGGAAGTTCTGCCGCGCGCCGTTTTCGCTGCCACAGACTTACTCGCCTTTGGAGCAGTACGAGCCTTCAAAGAGGCTGGATTACGCATTCCAGAGGACATCGCAGTTGCGGGATGTGATGACATTGAAGCTTGCCGCTACAGTGATCCACCGCTAACGACCGTGAAGCAGGATACTGAAAAAATCGGCCGTCTTGCCGCAATGATTCTATTCGACCTGATGAATAAACAGATGGATAACCGTTGCATCAAAGTAGAGCCAGAGCTCGTTCTGCGGCGCTCATGCGGTACACTGCTGGCGTATCCGTAAATCAGGCAGTATACAGAGCAGAAGCTTGGGCTTAAGTATCATTCGGCCACACTTCCAGATTCTGAGGAGAGTCTCCTTATGCGCCCGCTACCCCTCGGTAGTGCTTAAATAGTAAAATGATAATGAAAGATCAAAAAGACGAAGCGGCAATGGATCTGCTTCGTCTTTTTGCTATAGCTATCGGTATCAGCAGGGAGGCACCGATTCTCTCACTTCTCATCAGAACCTCTCGATGCTGTCCGTTATTTGGAAACTGCAGGAGGCAGCGTTGCACGCTGCTGCCGCCCCAGCCACCCGGGCCGATCCAATTCAAGGAGTCGGCGGTATCGCTCTTCCCTCGCCAGCAGTTGTTCGTGAGAACCCTGCATGACGATCTTTCCATTTTCCATAAACACAATCTCGTCCATCTTCTCCGCACCAATCAGGTGATGGGTGACCCAGATCAGCGTTTTGCCCTGCAGACTGTCCAGCATGGTGCGAATCAGTTCGCGCTCAGTCACGGGGTCTAACCCTACGGTCGGCTCATCAAAAATAACAACGGGCGTCTTCCGCAGCAAGACCCTGGCTAGCGCAATTCGCTGCCGCTCTCCACCGGAGAAACGCAGTCCTGTTTCTAACATCGGGGTCTGGTAGCCCAGCGGCAAAGACTCGATCAGATCAGCTAAACCAACCTGCGCAGCCACCTTCCGAATCTCCTCATCTGTTGCATCCGGACGACCAATTCGCAAATTGCCCGCAACGGTTGTATCGAAGAGGTGTGGACTCTGATTGAGCACAGCCACTACTTCGGTTACACTCTCGCCAAGCATCTCCACAGGCAGGTCATTAATCGAAACTTTACCGGATGAAGGGGACAACGCCCCTTGGATGAGCTTTAACAGCGTAGATTTGCCGCCGCCGCTACGCCCAAGAATTGCCAGTCGCTTGCCTTGAGGCAGGTGCAGAGAAATATCCTGAACGGCGTACTCTCCCTCTGCTTCATATCGATAGCTTAACTGCTCCATGCTT
Organism: Paenibacillus sp. JJ-100; assembly: GCF_948329825.1. Taxonomy (GTDB): domain Bacteria; phylum Bacillota; class Bacilli; order Paenibacillales; family Paenibacillaceae; genus Paenibacillus. The sequence goes on along the minus strand of NZ_CAOJCM010000003.1, from coordinate 354,203 downwards.
ATATCCGCACGTAGCTTCGGTGGAATTCGCAGCCGGATACGTCCATCCGGCGCTTCATCTCCGTCCGTTTGCTGCAATTTAACCAGAGTGGATGATCGATGTTCATTATGATATCCGCTCGCTTGAATATGTTCCTCCCGATCTTCTTCCTTGCCCTGATGCTTATTCTCTTCTGGTTCTTCCAGTTTGTTTAGTCGATCCAATGATTCCCGGTAATCGGGCACATGCCCAATCGCATCGTTCACTGGCAACAATGATTCTGTGAGCGGAAACAGGACGAGTACAAATGCTGCAATCATGACCGCGGGCAACTGGGCAGCGGATGCCGCCTGTCCTGCCCACAGCGCCACCGATACAACCATCAGCCCAATGACACATTGCGCAATAAAATCGCGCCAACGGTTCCAGCGCCGCAATTTGCGACGAATCTGGTCAGCTTGATCCTCATCCTCTTCCTGCCACTGCACAAATGCTGCTGCTCTGCCACTGGCAATCCAGTCACCAAGCCCAAGCACCCCATCGGTCAGGCGTGTATACAGCTTGCTGTTTTCTCTTTTGAGCTGTACGCGCCATCTCCAGGTGATTTTCAGAGAAATTGCGGGAAGTGCTGCAACAATAAACAACATATAAAGTGCCATCCATAGTGCAAACATCGGATCTACACTGCCAAAAGCCAGCACAGCCGCACCGTAGATCACGAGTGCTGTAATGGCCGGAAATACGGTACGCAGATAAATATCCTGCAGGCGTTCCACATCATCAGCAAGCGCACCAAGCACATCCCCGGTCTGCATCCGCGAACGTAGGAACAAGGCCTGCGGCTCCAATATGCGATACAGCTTCACCCGCTGATCCGCCAGAACGCGTAAGACAGCATCATGGCCTGCCAATCGTTCAGCATAGCGAAACACCGCTCGAAAAATACCAAAGGCACGTATACCTACAATCGGGACATACACCATTAAAATATTTTCAGGACGCAGTGCAGACTTCGAGATCAGATATCCAGAGGTAAAAAGGAGCATCACCGCACAGAATGCCGCACATGTGCCCAGCGCAATGGCACCGATCAATCGCCAGCGGTACTGTGCTGCATATGGAGCGATCCAGCTATTTTTCCGATACTCACTGCTGCGTTCAGTCTCTTCCCTCGAATATCCGGATTTCATCTTATATCGCCTCCATCTGTGCCTGAATCATATGATAATACACACCTTTTCGTGCAAGCAGTTCCTGATGTGTTCCCATCTCTGCTACTGTCCCGTGTTCCATGACGATAATCCAATCCATATGCGGCATCCAGTGCAGACGATGAGTTGCCAGGAAAACCAGTTTACCTTCGAACAGCGGCAACATGGTCTGCTTCAATTCATATTCGGTCTCTACATCTAGATGAGCCGTAGGTTCATCTAGGAGTAGAACTTTGCGTTCGCTCAGCAGAGCTCTTGCTAATGCCACACGTTGTTCCTGTCCACCGCTGAGCTGCCTGCCTCCTGCACCAATAGGTTCATGTAGCCCCTTGGGCAGGGATGACAATAGCTTCGTCAGCCCCGCTACCTGTGCCACCTGTGCCACTTCTGCATCAGATACCTCCGGCATGTAAAAGCGGATATTATCTGCAATGGAACCGCTGAAAATATACGGATGCTGCGGTATGGCCGCCGTTTGGTTACGCCAGGCTTGAAGCATCTCCGGGGTCAAATGCTGACCGTCGACCAACACTTGTCCGGCTGTTGGCACCTGAAAACCGGCAAGAACATCGATCAGCGTAGATTTCCCCGCTCCACTGGCACCAATGATTCCAATTTTCCCTAGTCCCGTCAGCTGGAACGTCACGTTCTGAAGAGAATACGCTCCTTTTGCTTCATGTTGAACCTGAATATCCGTCAGCGCTAATCGACTATGTTCTCCCCAAGAGAACAAGGATGTCGAGGAATCTCCCAAGTCTAAGGAAGTAGAGGAGCTAGGAGATATCATAGCAACTGTAGCTGATGGAGAAGATGTTGTTGCGGTTGCCGCCAGATGCATTCCATGTTTATCCCGGTTAAATACTACCCGGAGCTGTGAAGTGGATACAGGTTGATGCGGCTGAGAAGACGACCTTCGATCAAGATCATTCAGGTTAGCTGGACAAGCCTGCATTGATTCCGCCACGCCCACATCATTGCCATGTCTACTTCCTATTCCAATCCCATTTCCGTCTCCTTCTCCATTCCCAGATACGTTCTCATCCAGCATTTCAGCATAATCCGCTATAGCGGCATAGGCCTCATTCTGGCGCTGTTCTGTAGCCTTACCTCGTTCAATCACTTGATGAATGGCTTCCCCAGCTTCCTTGCCATCCAATGTCGCATGGTAATCCGCACCCAACATGCGTACAGGCAGAAAGTACTCAGGCGCTAGAATCAATACGGTCAGAGCAGGGAATAGCGCCATATGTCCTTCTGTCAGCCGGAGACCAAGACCTACTGCAACCGACGCAACCGACAGCATCGTAAAAAAGTCGAGCGCAAATGAGGACAAAAAGGCCATGCGTAGCGTGGACATCGTTGCTTTTCGATATCGCTGGCTCACTCGCATAATGGAACCTTCGTGGGCCTTGCTTTGACCCAGCGTTTTCAACGTCTCTAAACCACGAAGTGTATCCACAAAATGATTGGCCAGCGCTTTGTAAGACTTGAATTGTCCATCTATCTTACGTTGAGTTGCCAAACCAATCAGGATCATAAACACGATCAGTATAGGCAATGTCAGCATGAGTATAATGCCGGACATCGTATCCAGTTTGAATACATAGAGCAGAATGACAACAGGTGTGAATCCCATGCCCAGCATACGCGGGATAAACAGTTCCAGATACGTTTTATACTGAGAAACACCTTCTCGCGCCAGCGTCACCAGATGTCCTGTTCCTTCTGTTTTGGCATAACGCGGCCCAAGACGAAACCACTGCTCCGTCATCTCTCTGCGCAGATTGGTCCCTGTTTTCTCTGCATAGCTCGTAGTGACAAGCTGCAACCAGAATGACAAGGCGTAGCGGGCAGAAAAAGCAGCCAGGAAAAGTAGCAGCACCGGATACTGTGAAGAAACAGTAGCCCCGTCAAATAACGCTGTAATGGCCTGTGCCAGCCATTTGGCCTGCATAATTATCGTCAATGCCTGCATCAACACTAGCATAGAGGCCAGTGCAAGTACCGGCCGGATCCCCGGCAGCTTCATGAGCCCGCGTCCCATGTCAGTACTCCAAGTGGTGCTGGTCGTTCAGACGTTTGCGGAAAATATAATAACTCCAGATTTGATATCCAAGCACAAACGGCAACAAGGTACACGCTACAATCGTCATCACTTTTAGTGAATAAGCACCCGATGCTGCGTTATATACGGTCAGGTCAAATGCCGAATCGATTGAACTCACCATGACTCTTGGGAAAAGTCCGATAAATACGGATGCAAAGGCAATGGCAATCACTGCACCCGTCATCCCAAAAGCCCAGCCTTCGCGCTGCTGACGAATGAAGTAAGCAGCAAGAGACAGTGTCACAGCACCAAGCACCACCATAATCCATAGCGCCCAGCCGCGAACAGCAAACATATCGGTCATCAGATAGGTTAATATCGCGTATATAGCAAGGACTGCCGCCAGCGGTATCATTAACTTTTTCGCCAAATGAAGTGCTCGTTCTCTCAATTCACCTACCGTGCGCAGGGAAGCAAACAACAGCCCGTGAACGAGACACAATAAAGTTACACTTAGACCGCCCACAACGGTGTATGGATTCACGATATCCAGCAAACCAGCATGCATCTGCATCTGCTCGTCAATAGGCAGACCTTTCATCAACGTTGCAAAAACGACCCCGAACAGGAACGGAAGCAGTGCACTCGCCACCAGAATGATGATATCCCATGTTTTACGCCAGCGCTGCTGTTTCATTTTACTGCGGAACTCAAAGGCTACACCGCGTCCAATCAACAATAGCAACACAACAACTAGCGGTAGGTAGAATCCGCTAAACAGCGTTGCGTACCAGTGAGGGAAGGCCGCAAACATAGCACCACCTGCGGTCAGCAGCCAGACTTCATTGCCATCCCAGAACGGACCAATGGAGTTAATCAGTGTGCGGCGTTCACGATCCGTTCTAGCAATCAGACCTGTAGACATCCCTACTCCGAAGTCAAACCCTTCAAGAAAGAAAAACCCGATAAACAATACGGCGATCAGTACAAACCACAGCTCACTTAGTAACAACGGAATACCCCCCATCCACGTCAAACGGATCCGTAGACTCGTCTTGCTCTTCGGACTTATCGACGGCATATGGTCCTGCTTTAATTTTACGGACAAACAGGTAAACCATCACGATGCCAAGAACGGTGTAAGCCGCAGTAAAGGCGATCGTGGAGAACAAAATCATACCTGCGGATACATTAGGCGACACACCCGCTTCGGTCGTCATGTACCCAAATACCGTCCATGGCTGTCTGCCCACTTCGGTCATAATCCATCCTGCTGTATTCGCGATAAACGGTAGTGAGATCGCAAACATCATCAGACGCATAAACCACGGTTTGGCCACTTCGAGCTTCTTGCGCCAAGCCAGATAGGTTCCATACATCGCCAGCAGAATCATTAGTCCGCCAGCAGCGATCATGATACGGAAGCTCCAGAACGTCGTTCGTACAGGCGGGATATAATCTCCAGGTCCGTACTTCTGCTGGTACTCGGCATTCAACTCCTTCATGCCTTTGAGACTACCAGAGAATTTACCATAAGACAGATAACTGAGTAATCCAGGAATCTTGATCTCGCCTGAATTCTCCTGTTTCTCCGGGTCAATGGAAGCAATGACCGTCCACGGTGCCGGATCTTCCGTTGTTGTCCATGTGCCCTCACTTGCAGCCATCTTCATCGGCTGTGTCTCCACCAGATATTGAGCCTGAAAGTGCCCCGAGAAAGCTACACCCAGCGAGGATACAAGCCCGATAATAACGGCGATATTGAAGGATCTGCGGAACACTTCCACGTCCTTCTTTTTCATTAGTTTATAGGCACTGATGCCCGTTACTACAAAAGCTCCCGTCATTAACGCACCAAAAATCGTATGCGGGAATTCAACGAGAAGTTGTCCATTCGTAATGAGCGCAAAAAAGTCGGTCATCTCTGCCCGGCCATTATTGATGGTGAATCCAACCGGATGCTGCATAAACGAGTTAGCTGCCAAAATCCACAGTGCTGAGAGGAATGTACCCACAAACACAAGCCAGATGCAGGCCAGATGTACCTTCTTAGACAAACGATCCCAGCCGAATATCCATAAACCGATAAATGTAGATTCCATAAAAAAAGCCAGCAACGCCTCAATCGCCAGTGGCGCACCGAAGACGTCCCCAACAAACCGTGAATACTCCGACCAGTTCATCCCGAACTGGAACTCTTGTAAAATACCGGTCACTACTCCGACGGCGAAATTGATCAGGAACAGTTTGCCCCAGAACTTGGCCATCGTTTTGTATATCTCTTTTCCCTTCATGACATACAACGTCTCCATAATCGCAACCAGCAGCACAAGGCCGATGGACAACGGTACGAAGAAAAAGTGGAAAATCGTTGTAAGTGCATACTGGATACGCGATAGCATAATCGGATCCATACGTTACCCCTTCTTTCTGTTAGCATTAGCAAGATATGTACAGGGCTCTGAAGCGGCATCTTCGCTCTCTGTCTCCCAAATACGTTAATGATCGTATTGTGCCAGATTACCTATTTTTCACATGTGATAATTATCACAATCAGGCCCTTTCTAGGAAAAAAAAGTGACCTCAGTCACACAATAGATAAAATTAAGCCTATTCAACCACCTTCCTCGATGCTTCATTAACCTAATCGCTGTATGTATTCATGGAAGATGTTCATGTTTAGAGGTAAACGCCCATATGTTAGTGTCAGACAGATTATATGAAGCGCTACAACAACTTTACATAGGAGAAACATCCTTAGAGAGTGAGGTGAACTACAGTTGGAGCAACTGGATTCGATAATCAATACAGATTCCAAGACAAGTTCAGACGACTGCACCGATGAATGGGAGGATGAATGGGAAAAGGTAACACCCGAACTGTCTATGCCCGCATACCCTCCGGTTCAATTCGTGCTTTTCCCTCGAAAAGGGGGTTGGTCTTCTTTTCCCTACCCTGAGATTGCTGCTCTATTTGCGGCTCAGCAAGGAACGATCTATTATGTCAGCAGCCGTACTGCTGAAGAGGAAGAACTGCCAACAGCCATTCAAGTGATTACCCTGCAAGAAGCGGAGGCACGATTACAAGAGCCAAACACTGCTGCAGTCGTTGCCCATCCTTACTGGCTGATCGCTGTGGCTTCCCTGCATCCACAAGTATGTATTGCCCTGCTTCCTGAACCGGTCGGAGATGAATCTAGTTCTCCGCTCTGGGAGAACAGCATCTCCAGGCTTGTTGGCATTGCCGACCTGGTTGGGACCTCTTCGGAAACCCGGTACATGAAGCTACTCTTTCAAGGTAGCCGTGCTGTCTGGTTAGGGGGAGAAGACTCCTCTCCTGCCGGTTACATCCATCATCATGGAGCACGCGTTCCACTGCGCGACTATGAACTGTTTTTCATGCATGCATTGCAGGAGGTACTAGCCGGGAAGCCAGACCACATTACGACGCTTCAGAGCCGTATGCGTGCCGATTATTACAGACAACTTCGAACCAAAACAGGTCCTCATGAAACGATCTCGTTTCTTCTGTCCGCTTATGAATATTTGCTGGAGGATTCCCGGGCCACGACTTCGTTGAAAGAATCTTTCATCCAAGCTGTCATCAACGGACGGCAAGATTGTGTAGTGTCGCATTATCGCTTTCTTTCTTCCATCTATGCGAGGTCAGGTCAGATCGAAGAAGCCTTACAGGTCTTTGGCATCAGCGCAAGCAATGAGCAGGAACGTCATCATTACGAGCAATTATGCCGCTGGCTTGAAGCCGGAGAAACTTCGTTAGTTCAAGCGGAGCTGCTTCGCATCAATGACGATTATGGAACAGCTCTGCGCATTTTGGATGAGCTTGGTGGGGAAACGGCAAGGCATTGGAAGTTTCGTATCTATCAGGAGACGGAGTGCGTAGAGTCTGCGCTAGCGTTGATCCATGCGATCGACATTCAGGACGAAACCAGCCTCCGTCAGTATCGGCAATTATCAGGTACAGCTCTCGCTCTTCGGGGAGAGCGCCACGGAGCGGTGAGGCTGTTTCTGGAGACAGCGCTGGAGAATGAAGATGCTCTGTCACGCATTATTGAACTGGAGCTGCTGGATCATGCCGTTCAGCAGCTACTTGGGGAGGTGCCTTAAAATATGGACCCGAAAAAGCGCAGAACCCCTGGGAGCAGACCGATTATGTACGATTCTCTACAAACGCAAAATACAGACAAACGAACCGCAGCGGATGAGCATACAGGCGTTACGACCGAGCAAAGTCAGATTCATCGCGTGATGAACTCCCGGATCGAAGAGGAACCGGACGCTTCCGCTAACCGGGATATGGGAGTAGATGCATTCAAACAATTCTCCCCTATACAACGGGTACGTAAAAGTAAAAACAACAAGCTGACAGCGATGCTTCAGGTACGTAACGAACAAGGGAGATATCTTGAGGAAGTGCTGCATCATCTGAGTGAATTCGTGGATGAGATTGTCATCGTGGATGACGCCAGTACGGATGACACCTCGGATATATGCCGGGCTTTCCCAAAGGTTGTACGCCTGGAGGTGCTGGAGCAGCCTTTATTTTCCGAGGAATGGCGCCTACGGAACGCCCTGTGGCAAGCAGCTATAAGTACCTGCCCAGACTGGCTTCTCTCGGTCGATGCGGATGAGCTATACAGCACAGAAGCCAAAAAGGCGATACGCAAACTTATTAACCAGGATTATGCAGATTGGTTTGCCTTCCGATTCTACGATATGTGGGGCGGCCGAACTCATTATCGGGAAGATGAGCTCTGGTCGATGCACCAGAGGCATACTGCCACTCTTGTCCGGTATATGCCCGGTTATCCTTACTTTTACCCGCAGCAGAATCACCATGTCCCTCGTCTCCCCCCATCTTGTACTGTATTGCCAGGCGTATGCACAGAGTTAAAAGTACAGCATCTCGGCTGGGCCGGCAGTCTGGAGGATCGGGTTCGAAAATACTTACGTTACAAACGCATCGATCCGCATGGGGAATGGGGTAGTCTGGCTCAATATGAGTCTATTCTGGACCCTGAACCGCGGTTACTCCCGTGGAAGGAGGAATTGTAATATGGGCGTGGTCAGCATACTGACCCACAGTTTTACGGATGGATATAACCGCGAGTTTGGCCGTGTATTTGGCGGCGGATTGGAGCGTTACATTCTTGATCTATGCAGTGTGATTCGCGGGCTAGGCCATATCCCCGAGGTACATCAACTGTCCTATTTCGAAGCATTCCAGACCCGGACCGAGCAGATTGACGTCTATGGCTACGATTACGATATGGAGAATGTACCGGAAGCCTTTGACCGAATGGCTGCAGCAGCACGCGGGCCTATCATCTATGCAAGTTGCATCTGGCAGCCCATTAACTACAAACCTGGCAGCCTCGGAATCTGTCACGGGATCAACTGGGATCGTCCAGGCCTGCCGATTGATACCAAACGTCAGGTTGCCGAACATATTCAACTGGCGCTAGATGGACTAGTGCGCATCGTCTCGGTGGATTCTCATTTTCAGACCTTCTGTCGTGCAGCCTGTACGTATAACGATCCAGAACAGATTGTACTGATCCCTAATGCGGTGGATACTTCCTATTTCATTCCGGCTCCCCCAAGAAGGACGCTCGCGCAGCATGATGAGGAAGAATGGCTTGCGGCGTGGAAGGATGATAGCACTCGACAAACCGAAGAACCAGAACTGTTGATTCAGGAATCAGAGGATAGCTTTCCTCACGGTTACCCAGAGACGAAGAGCCACAGCGAAAGACAGGTTCGACTAAAAAGCCTGGATCAAAATCACACGGAGATTCCCGATGGCGGGTATGTCGAAAACACCATTGCCTGGGCAACTCATCATCCGATACAGGATCACACGAATGATGAACCTGCTGGGTCTTCCCCTACCATACGCATTCTATATCCGCGCCGGATCAGCAGTGAGCGTGGCATCATTCCTATGATGCTGGCTGCAGATAAACTGCTAGGCGCTTTTGCCGATGTGGAGATCGAATTCGCCGGAGAACTTGTGGAAGGCAGCACGGTGGGCAGAGTTTTTCGCTACTGGCAGCGTACACATCCACATGCAGCACGGATTCACCAGCATACGTATGATTTCAGAGAGATCCGTCACGCCTACCATCAGGCAGATATCGTCGTTATTCCAACATTATTCTCGGAGGGAACCTCTTACGCTTGTTTGGAAGCGATGAGTTGTGGCCTTCCGGTCATCGCTTCGAATGTAGGCGGACTCAATGATCTGATTCAAGACGGATTCAACGGGCTGCTCGTTCCTCCGGGTGAACAGGCACTGACTGCCGCTCTCGCTCGGCTCGTTCAGAATCGCGCTGAGCGTGAGCGGCTTGGCATCTATGCGCGTGAAACTGCGCTGTCCTATGATCTATCCATATGGCGCAGCCGTTGGAGCAGGGTGCTGGAATCTTTTTTGGCTGAGACAGGATTGAAGGAGGGGATTCAGACATGATGGACACACCCGACATCACAGCAATGATGGAATCGAGATACATTCGGCAGAGTGACCCGAGAACAGATACGCTGGTTTTCCCGCTTCCTCTGGCATGGTGGAGCCGCCCTTATGAATATGAGTGGGCTCGGCAGTTTGCACGCCCGGACGATGTGGTGCTGGATGCAGCATGCGGCATATCTCACCCGTTTAAATTCTGGCTTGCGGAGCACTGCCGTGAAGTTCATGCGTGCGACTGGGATGAACGCATTTTGTCAGAAGAGGCCATCCGGTTGGATATCGCTTCTGACTTCGGTCCGCAGGCAGCTCATCATCTGCCGGAACATTATCTGAGCAGGATTAACCTTGCTCGGACCAACCTGGCTCAGCTTCCGTATGCGGCCGAACAGTTCGACCGCGTGTTCTGCATCTCTGTTCTGGAACATCTGGACACCGGGACGATGCTGCGGGCATTCCGCGAATTCGCTCGTGTGCTGAAGCCGGATGGGCAGTTAATTGCCACATTCGACGTACCCGAGATGCGGCCGGATCTGCTGGAGACAATCATGGCAATGACAGGCCTGAGGATTGAAGATAAACTGAACGTGGAAGAACCGGAGGACGCGATCTCCTCGGAGATGTATGGTGTACCTATCCGCTGTTTCCGGGCTGTCATATGTAAGACGGGGACGATATAACGAAGGTGAATGTGTATCGAGTCTATTGATGCTGGCATCCAAGAAGACCCTTGCAATTGTGCAACCAGAGGAATAGGGAGATCGAATACGTGCTGAGCTGGCGTTTCACTTGCGCCTAGCTAGTTCTGTGAGGTGACTTCCATGTGAGGCATTTTAATATGGGTATAGCGTCTGCCGGGATGTCCCCGGCTTTTTTGCTGTGCTGCAAAGGAGGGCATCCCGGCCGATCCGGCGGTATAAGGACGCCGGATCACAGGTATACCAGCAGCATGTTGCACTGCTGCTGGTAAGCGGGGGCAGTGGCTGCGCCGGAAGCCGTCAGGCGCAGCAGGGTTTGCAGGCCCGGTGGCAGAGACTGCACCGGGCGGGCTTGGGCGGCAGCATGCCGTGCCGTGATTCGGGCCGCTTGATCGGCCCAATCACGTGCCAGGCTCTGCCGCCCGGCGAGCAGGGCGAGCACGCCCGCCAGGAGCGCTTGCGTAGCCAGCGCCGGGGCGGGCATTTCGTCCGCGAAGGGCTGCTGCGCGCTGTAAGGCGTGCCGCATAGCGCAAGCAGCCCTTCGCGGACGTGTGCGGGCGCGCGCAGCAGCCCGCAACGGGCCGCAGGCGGGAGCGCGGCGAGCAGCGCCAGCGCACCGCCCGGCGGCAGCGCCTGCAGCAGGCGCAGCCATGCGGGCCAGGCGCCCACGCTGGCGAGTGCCTGCGCCGCCGCAGGGGCGCACGCATCGCCGCGAGCTGCTGCGCCATGGCCTCGCAGCAATGCCTCGGCCACACGCGCTGCCTCAGGCACAGCCCCCTTGGGCCCGGCTGCCTGTGGGCGTGTCACCGCCGCATGGCGCCCGGGCACGTCATGCTGCTTGTGGCCAAGCGCCCACAAAGCCAGCGCAGCCTCGGGCCCATGCTGTGCATGTGCTGCCCAGGGCAGCAATGCCATGCTGGCGGCTGCGTTCTCGCCCAGCTGGGCCAGCGCAAGCCCCGCTGCAAGCGGCAATGCTTGCAGCGCCGGGGCCAGTGCCGCTGCATGGCGCAGCAGCCACTCCGGCCGATGTGCTGCCAGCGCGGCCGAGACCAAGGCTTGCCACGCCACCGGCGGCAAGCTCACCCCCTCGGCTACGCCAGCAATGGCCTGCGGCCTTCCTGTGGCTGCGCTAAGCAACAGCAATCGCTGCCAGGCCGCCCCATTGCCGGGGTGCATGCCCAGTGCAGCAGTATAGGCCGCTTCCGCTTCTGCCCAGCGGCCGGACTGCTCATGCGCCATCCCTTCCAATGTCAGGCTGCGGTAATGTCCAGCACCAGACACCGAAGTATAATGCCCTGCTGTCGACGCAGCTGATTTAGCCTGCTTCAACCAGTCCAGCGCCATGTCGGACCGCCCTTGATCCAGCTCCAGCACAGCACCAAGCTCCAGCAGATCCGGGAAATCACTATACACCGATACCCAATTTTCCACCACGGACTTAGCGCGTTCCACCTGACCTAATTCTCTCCATGCGTATGCTGTCTTCAGCACCACATCCGAGTGATAGCCACACGTCAGTTCGATCTGTGCCAGTAGTGGCAGTAATAATCGGATAGCTTCATCATACCGTGCTTGCTGAAACCACTCGGCAGCGAATGCATACTGTAACTCCGCCTGCTCTGGGTTCTGCTCCAAAGCTAGCCGAATCAGCCGCATGTTACGCGCATCTTTTCGCTTGGCAGCAATGATCTCATCCAGATAACCGTAATGAAGAATCTCCATCTCTGAGTGACGAATTCCTGTAGGCATAATAGCTAAAATAGAAGAAGCTGCCTCCTCATGTATGTTTCCACGAAAAGCAATACGGGGATCATTGCGAAACAGACGGCACACCTCATCCGTTACACGTTCTTCACCTGAAGTGCCCAGCAGACTCGTTACCTTAATCCAATAACCCCAGACTTCTTCACCCCCTGTTTGCAGCCATTTCATGAACTCCGTTCTGGTATGCGACGTATGCGCCCACACTTCATCCGCATCTAATACAAGAATCCATGAATAACTTGCAGCAGTAAGCGAGAGATTGCGAGCCTGGCTGAAATCACTGTTCCATTCCATATCGATGACCGTTGCATCATAACGCTGGGCGATCGCCGCCGAGTTATCGGTCGAGCCAGTGTCCACGATAATGATCTCATCTACGAGTTCACGCACTGAACGCAGACAACGATCTAAAAACTTGCCTTCGTCCTTCACGATCATGCATAAGCTGATGCCGTCCTTCACCCGTATCCTGCCTCCTTACTGCCAAATCATCTTTCACCACCCTAACAACTAGCCCTGATATCAAAACCTGTTTTTGCACTCAGCTTGTTTTTGCATCTACTTGTCTTTTGTACTTTACTTGTTTTTTACGCTCTGCTTTTTTCATCCCTCTCTTGCCTCGCCACTGCAACACATCTCTCCGCTTATCCCTCGAATCCATCTGTCCCCGGCAACTCCAGCCGGATGTGCTGAATGACTGGCCAGTACGAATGGCGCTTCCTTCTCCCCAATCCTGCTTCTTCTCTGTCCGACATAAGGTGTGCCAGTTGGCGATCGGCTGCACTGATCAGTCCTTTAACGAGCCAGCTCGTTCCGCTCATCGTATCGAAGGCACCTGGAAAAGGTGGATCTATCTGCGTTTCTTTGGCACCTGTTTTCCCAAGGTCTCCTTGTTGCTTCGAATTCCCTTCGTGCCCAGTCTCATCCTCAGCCATCCTTGCTTGATCTAACCTCTTCTCCACTGTAATAGTACCTTCGCCTAACAACTGACGCCCTCGTTCAATCAGCGCAAGCAACGGCTGCCATCTTCCAGACTGCACACATCCTTCTACCATAAGCCCGATTGCTTGCCAGCCTTCATACAGTCCTACTTGATCTGAATCCCCCGTGCTTGCCTGTGAATCCTTCTTCAACCAGTGCGTAAGGTTTTCCTCTCCGTCCAATTCCTTTCCTTCCAGCCAATGCAACCGTTCAAGCCAGTGGGCCGCCATGGGAGCCAGTGATCCCTTTTTTCGCTTCACGGTCTCGAGTTTCAAACGGGCTGCATTCCAGTCCCCCCGCTGCACATGCAGAATAGCTTCAGCGACAGAACGCTTCTCTCGGTGCTCACCAGACGGTGCGTACGGTAAATCCCCAAGCAACTCCAGCGCCGCATCGTAGCAATGACACTGCTCTAAAATGCCTAGCACCTTCGTCAAAGCTTCTTCTGAATTCATCGCAAAACGTGTCTTGATCACCGCTGGAATCTGCCGTTCCTGCCCTGATACGCGCATGATTCGAAATATGCGATAGAGTGGCGGTACCAGACTGGATTTAGCACGCACCGCTTCCACATACGCATCGACTGCCCCTTCAAGGTCAGCCTTTCCTTCCAGCAAACGTCCCAAGGTGTACCATGTCTGGTACGTGCCCATCCCTTCTTCGGTGTGAAAAATAGCCGGTGGAGGCCCCTGCTGAACAGCTTTACGAAGCCAAATCTCCGCAGCCGTCGTATCCCCCAGAGCATCCACACATATCGCACGATGGTGCATCAAATCGGTGTATTCTGGAAACAACTCCAGCGCCGTATCCAAGCACTCCAATGCCTCCTGCCAGCGCTGCATATGCTCCAGACAGCGGACTTCGTATTTCAACAACAGATGAGCATAGCTGGTTACGACAGGGTCGATCATCTTCCGAGCTATGCCAAACGATTCGAGTGCCTGCTCGGCTTCCCCCACACGTAGATACTCCACGCCCAGATTATAGTGATGAAACGGCTGATCCGGCTCTTCCACCACTGCCTGCTGTAGCAAACGCACGTTGCGGTTCACCTTGTCTTTGCGCTCTACAACCACCGTCTGGTACCCGTAGTGGTGAATCACCATGTCCGTGATATGAAAGGCAGCCTCCGGATTCCGCTCACAGATCGCCGTAGCAATCTGCTCATGAATCCGTCCCTTGAACCGATGCTCAGGAGCATTGCGAAACAGACGCAGCACCGGATTCACCGTTGCGCCCTGCTGACCCGAACCCGTATAGTTATGAATGTTTAAAAACAATCCGTCGCATCCGCTGACTGCCGTCCAGCTTCTGATCTGCTCCCGTGCTGCTGAATCCAGCGCCTCGTCCGCATCCAGAAAAAGAATCCAGTCGCCAGAAGCTCGCTCCAGGCCAGCATTTCGTGCCGCGGCAAAATCATCGCACCACGCAAACTTCACGACCAGCGCATCATACTCTCGCGCAATGTCAACACTACGATCTGCCGATCCGGTATCTACGACAATGATCTCATCCACCGCACCGCGTACACTCTCAAGACAGCGTGGCAGCATCTCCTCCTCATCTTTGACGATCATGCACAGAGAGATTCGTTGCGGCTGATCCTTTCTCTGATGCTGCTGTGCCTGCATCGTGATTCCTCCTTTCTTTTGCACGATATACTGTCCGCCATGGTATGCCTTCCGCAGTTCGCAGCTGTTGCTCCAAAGCTATCTGCTGAGCTTCAAACGCTACAGCCTCCGGCGAACGATTCCGTTCCTGACGAATCATATCCAGAGCCATGTGCAAGGAACATACTGCCGCTCCAGCATGGGCTTCATTGAATTCCGGCTCGCGTTCCAATGCCTGTTCAAAGAGCGTCAACGCCTGTTCCAGATGTCCTTTGGCATACAGTGTTTCCCCCAGCCAAAAGAGTCCTTCCGCATCCAGCTCCCCTTCCGTCATACACTGTATCAGCATCTCGGCAGCAAGCATGGTATACCCGTGCCGATACAACATGCTCGCATAACTCTGCCGAATGGCCGTTCCTGTCCTATCATGCGCTGACATGATGCGAGCCAAGCGTTCATGTAATGGCTGCGCAATGGCCAATTGGCCACACTGAATCGCACGAAGCACAACTTGTTTCGCAACCCTCTGCACAGCTTCACCCCATTGCAGGAGCTGCTGATCGGGTACATCCTGTTGTATAGAGATTGTATCCATGCCAGATGCAAGAGGCGTATAATCAAACAACAAACGGTCGGCTACTTTCCACATATCTCGTTCCATCGGTGGCGATGTATGGAGGAAAGAGGCGGATAACCGCTTGCCGCTCGCCCAGCAAGCAAGTGCCCAGTCACTTCTTTCTTCAGATCTCAGAGTTGTAAGGGTGTCCATGGTTACTCCAGAAACGTTAGCAAGAGGGGAACTGGTATTGGAACTAATATTCGCACTGATATTCTCACTGTTTTTTTCACGAGTAGTTGCATCGCTCTTATCGCTAATTTGTCCATTGGTCCCTCTGTTTTGTCCTCCCCAGCAATCTTCTGCAAGTTCCCATGCATCTGTGACTTGGCCTGCACACAGCAGCCAATGAATTCGATCTCCAACTGGAATATGAGCATTGGACGTCTCACGTCTAATGAGTTGAAGTGCCTGGTGATATGCTCCACAATCAGCGAGCGCGTTGACTATCTGCACACCTATCTCTTTCCCCAGTGCTTCGTCTGAATCGTTCATTCCTTCGCCATTTCTACGCTGATTCTGTTGTTTAAGTTGTTTTGAGCGCTTCAACTGAACTAGCAGCCTTTCTGCAATCTGCTCGTCTGAGAGTCCCTGTTGCTGCAAAGCATCTGCCAGCCCAACCCATGCTGGTCTATACGTGGACAGTTGCTCCAGAGCTAACTCGTATAGATGAACTGCTTCTTCTACGAATCCCCGCTTCTGTGCTAGCCGTGCCATGGATGTACTTGCTCTGTAGCTACCTGAGCCCATTTCTGTTACGTAGACAGGTTTAGTCTTGGTCACGGCTCTACCGTCACTATCCCTTACGTGTTCACATTGACTTGATTCACAGGTGCTTGCCCTTGCATAGGCTCGATATGCCCGTTCCTCCATGCCCTGCCGCTCAAGAATCTCGCCATGAATGAGATGCAGATCGGCATATGCAGGGTACCGGTCACATTCTGTCGCAAGCAGCCTGCCTGCTTGTTCATAACGTTCCAGCGCAATAAGCATTCTGGCCAAATCTTTGACAAGGGTTGCTCGATAGGGAGCGTTCGGTTCAGCAAGGAGCAGCGATTCATTGAGAGCATCTGTCGCCTGTTCCAGATTCCCCAACTGGCAGTGTGTTACCCCCAGATTGTACAGATGGAACGGCTGCCCGGGATGATCCGCAAGCTCCTGCTCAATCAGGTGAAGATTGCGCTTGGGCTTATCGCCTTTAGCAATTACGGTTGCGAGGTAACCATCATGACCAAGCCGTAATGGGGCAAGTGGTTCTTCATCTGACCCTTCATTAGCTGTGATTAATTTCTCTGGTGAATCCGATGCTACGTAAACCTCTCTTGTAGACGGATCGGGTGTAACATTACAGATCTCACTGTCATTGTTATGGTATATCAACTGTTCATGAATACGTCCGGTGTACCGGTAACCGTGTTGTGCTCGAAACAGCCGTACCGGGTAGGACAGGACTTTGTCTTCCGGCCCTTCTCCATACTGATTTTCTATCGTTATACGTAATCTGCTAATACTCTTATGGACGCCTGGCAATAGTCTCATCAACTCATCCAGACCTTCAATGACATACTCATCGGCATCGAGACAGAGAATCCACTCTGTGGTTGCCAGGGGGAGACTAATATTTCGAGCTTTAGCAAAATCATCTTCCCAACTGGCATGCAACACTGTTGCACCATAGGTTCTAGCTATATCAGGTGTCCGGTCGGATGACCCTGTATCCGTAATGAACCACTCCGAGCCTGTTTGCTTCAAGCTGTCCAGACAGCGGGGCAATCGCTGCTCTTCATTTTGCACAATCATATGAATGCCGAGTAATCGGTTCTGCATCCGCAGTTACCTCCATTATCAAAAATGGCCCAGTATACAAAAAGGTACATGAAGCCCACCAAAGTGAACTCCATGTACCTATATGACAGCAAAGCAGGTTATGTGCCTTGTCCATTGAAGAACACATCAATCGTACTTGGTGCCCCGATCAGGCTTGAACGATAAGATAGGCGTGTGTATTTTAGAAAACGTTGTGGTACCAGAACATCGACAGAACCAGACAGAATACCAGTTACCGTAGTCACATCCGTATACCAGTTGGTTCCATTAGCACTAATCTCCACCTGGGCATCTACCCTGTTCAACCCCGGCCCCCTGTTATAAACGAAGAAGGAGTATGTGCCAAACACACTGGTTGTGACAGCAGGCAGCGGCGTAAATGTGTTAGCAGTTGGCGTGCCGATAATCTGGCTCTCTTGAAAGCTTTTCTGCGAAATGGATGTTACGCTACTCAGTGTACCGGCCGTAATTGTTGCGCCAAGCACGCTGGTAATGGTTCCGTTCAACAGGTTCGTTAATGTACCTGCGGTAATCGTGGCTCCAAGCACACTCGTGATTGTACCATTCAGCAGGTTCGTCAAGGTTCCCGCAGTCACGGTGGCACCGAGAACGCTAGTGATGGTTCCGTTCAGGAGGTCGGTTAATGTACCTGCGGTGATCGTCGCTCCGAGCACACTCGTGAGTGTACCATTCAGCAAGTTCGTCAAGGTTCCCGCAGTGACTGTCGCTCCTAGCACACTTGTAATCGTTCCGGCCGTGATCGTCGCTCCGAGGACACTCGTGAGCGTACCATTTAGCAGGTTCGTCAAGGTTCCCGCAGTGACTGTCGCACCTAGCACACTCGTAATCGTTCCGGCCGTAATCGTGGCTCCGAGGACACTCGTGAGCGTACCATTCAGCAGGTTCGTCAAGGTTCCCGCAGTGACTGTCGCACCTAGCACACTTGTAATGGTTCCTGCTGTAATGGTTGCCCCTAGCACACTGGTGAGCGTACCATTCAGCAAGTTCGTCAGTGTTCCCGCAGTGACTGTTGCCCCTAGCACACTTGTAATGGTTCCTGCTGTAATGGTTGCCCCAAGGACACTCGTGAGCGTACCATTCAGCAAGTTCGTCAGTGTTCCCGCAGTGACTGTCGCACCTAGTACACTTGTAATCGTTCCTGCAGTGATGGTAGCCCCAAGCACACTCGTGAGCGTACCATTAAGCAAGTTCGTCAGTGTTCCCGCAGTGACTGTCGCTCCTAGCACACTTGTAATGGTTCCAGCTGTAATGGTTGCACCCAGTACATTGGTAATGGTTCCGTTCAAGATGTTGGTGATCGTACCCGCGTTAATGGTAACTGTAGTCAGACCAGAGATATTACTAATCGTTCCGTCCAGAATGATACCTACGACATTTCCACTAGTATCCGTTCTGACGGGCTGGGCCGTACCTGTACTATCCTGACCAAAAATCAGTGTTCTTAAGTTATCGGGATTCGTATTAAAGGTTGTAAAGTTAGGCATGAGCCTCGGCCTCCTCCCTGGACAATCTGTGTAATATAACTACCTTACGAGCATACGCTGAGCCTGAAAATATACATCAAGCCGTGTAGGCTTAGCCGGATCAACAGGCTGGAGCACCAGACGGGTATAATGCAGGAATCGCTGGGGTACAAGTGCCTTGGTCTGTTTTCCGTCGATCACTTCCTGACTATCCACCGCGTAATCTACGCCATTGGGACTGACCTGAACCTGAACGATCGCCGGATTTGGTCCGCGATTCACCACCCCATAGCTGTACATGCTCAGAGTAGAGGTATCTTGCGGCGGAAGTGCATGCTCGCCCCGACCTGTGTCTGCTCCAATGTAGGTATGCTCTGTAAAACAGTGAGTAGCACCAGGGAGTTTCGTGCGTGAGAAAGCACCCTGTTTGAACCTGGGACGAGTAATCCGGGAACAAGGCGGCTTCAGCAGTTTGGCGCGGCGAGAACAAGGGGTTGGACGACAGCTTACATATTGGGTTGTATGCTTTCTGGTCTGCTTGGTTATCCGTTTCGTTCTCTTCCTGCTTCTCTTGGCTGTTCGACTCATCTCGATTTCCCCTTAAAAAAATGTGCTTACGCATCGTATGCCCCGAATGGAAATGCGGGCACGGCATTCGCCGTTATTTGGAGATTCGAATAGAATCCCCAAACGCTTCCTCTTCTTTTTTCATATAATGCTCGCAATTAGGACATGTGAAAAAATAAGTTGTATCTTATACTCCATCCATACCAGTCCAGAGGAGGTCAAACAGGATGACCAATACGAATGTGTTCAACCAATCCAATGGCCCTCTCTTCACACAGCTGACTAACACGTTCGCAGCTCCGGGAATCGGTGCTGCTCCAGATACTGGTGCAGCTGCGGCAGGTAGCTTTTTCGCCCTCACTACGAATAATAGTTCACTTCCATCCAACCAAAATCTACTACTGCAAATCGTAAATGCGGCAGGTAGCGGCAGGACGATCCGCATCGCCGGTCTACGCGGGGGGACAACAGCAGCAGCTACACTTGTGGTGTACTCAGGAGGAACTGTTGCCGTCGCTGGTAGCATCACCCCCGTACCCGTCAATACGCTGCTCGGCAATACCAATACGAGCATCGTAACGACGAGGCAGAACACGGGAACTCTTGGAGGAGCCTTCACAAGCTTGCTCAGCATGCCGCTCACTGCTGGAATGTACACGCTGGATTTGAACGGTTCCATTATAGTTCCGCCAGGACAGACCCTATCCATTAGTGTAGGAACGGGTAACCAGACGGCGGCCATTAATCTGTTTTGGTGGGAGTTCTAATGCTGATTTTGGATAAAAGGTGGTGTACAACATGCCGAATAACAATGTGTTCAATCCATTAAACCGCCCGGTATTTACATCCAACACAAACTCGTATACCTCGCCTGGCATTGTGGCTCCACCCGAAAACAGTGCAGGCAGTACAGGTAACCTGTACAACGCTGGTTCTACCAACTCCACCACACTAGGTTTGCTTGGCGGAAGTGTAACGGCTACAATACAGCTTGCCAATCCAGCTGGAAGCGGCATAACACTGTACGTCTCTCGATTATCGGGTGGAATTACTGTTGCCCTCAACCTGTTGTCTTCGTTTAGCGGTTCCATGACGCTAAGTGCAAACGGTACACTTGCATCCCCCAGTACACTCCCTGCGGTGAACAGCAATCTCTCGAGTACGAATACAAGTATCGCTTTGGTACGATTCTCTATATCTGCTCCGACAGGTGCCACAACCTTGGTGTCCATGCCTCTACTAGTTGGACCATTTCAGTCCAATGAGTTCGGTAAATACGTTGTCCCTCCTGGCCAGGCTATCAATCTGTCCGTAACCGGATCACTGTCCGTCGCCGGTTTGTTAGCTTCCACAACGTATTTCACTTGGTGGGAAGTGTGAATCCTGCACGTACCTTGTTGCAGGCTTATATCGAAAATAGCCACCTTTCGGGTGATACCCAAAGGTGGCTATATGTTGTGGTTCAGCATGCTATTCTTTTGAGACCACATCCATGTTGAAGCTCTCTCTTTATGACCAACCTTTTACAACACTCTCTGTGTAGCCGTTTCTCCCTTCTTGCTCCCAGCGGAAGAGCTGCGGCCTGCCCACAGTATACGCTGCAGCAAGATGCCCGCAAGACCGATAGCCAGTGTAACCAGACCGATGAGTTGAAAAGTTGAACTCGGCCCATTCGAACGGATAATTGCACCCCCTGCCAGCGGAGCAGCAACCAGCACAATGCTGAATAACGAGTTTTGAATACCGAATACACGTCCTACATAGTCAGAAGGGGTTTCTTTTTGCAACACATAATTCATCGTAACCATAAACAGTCCGTTCCCCAGCCCGATCCATATCCCCAAGACGATAATCCATATGTTAGAAGTATTTGGCTCAATCCAGCCCAGTGCTGCTATTCCGGCACCAATGAGCAGGTAACCACCACCAAGTCCCCACCCGTACCCTATTCTCGGCAAACGATTCAACAGCAGTATAATGATGATTGCTCCTCCACCAATCGAAGAAGCAAGCCCGCCGAGCAAGGATTCATTACCAGGCTTGATCTCTCTGAATAGGGTTGTGAATTGATAGTCCACCATAAGAATCGCCATCAGGCCAAAACACCCGAATACGACCGTATTCCTCACAGTATGGTTACGGTGTAGATACCCCCAGCCCTGCTGCCACTGCATGAAAAAGGACTCCGATGTCTTCCGATCTTGTTCGGTATCCTCGCTGGTCATCACTTCTTCCTTTTTCTCAACAAAGTGGCGCAAAGGCCACAGTACCGCACCGGACAACAGGCGAGCACATGCATTGATCAGGATACAGATTTGGGGGGAGAAGAAGGCTAATACAACTGCCCCCAGAAGGGGGCCGGCTACCTTGGCACACTGATTCACGAACCCGTTCATGGATGAGGCTTGAAAGAGCTGTTCCTCGGCTACGACCTGACGAGTCAGCGCCTGCTGGGCAGGAACATGAAATACACTCATCATGGCACGTAGAGCTAGAAGTGGAAGTAGCCATGCCGGACTTGGCGCTAGCAAAATCCCCAGCGTTAGCGCAACGGTAATACCATCGCAGAGTAGCATGATTCTTACTTTATGCAGCCGATCGGCTAGCGCACCAGCTACCGAGCCAAACAGGATGCCCGGCACAGCCATGCACACCGGAATCAGTGCGATAATTAAGGGATCAGCACCCCAGCGGTAGGCCACCATGACCTGGATAGCCAGTGCATCAAACCAATCGCCAAAAGCGGCAAGCGCGTAGGCAATGAACAGACGCATAAACTGTAGATTGGCCCAGATTCCCTTCCGGGGTAGATCAGCGGGTAATGAATGGGGTTCGTTGATTGAAATGGATGGACCAGATGAGATGGACTCATCCGGTGTAGATATTTTATCGGTCATACAAGTATTCCTCCTTGGTTACAGCCAGCTCTCAGATTATGTTCTCTGGCTGTAATCTTAGAGGAGCTATGTCAGAGGAAGATCAGAGGACGATACATCGGCCGATAAAAATTGGCGAATTGTCTCTACGATCTGCTGCCCATACACGGACACATCATACATCTTACTAATCTCGCTATATAGCTGCTGATATTTGCTGCGAAGTCTTCCTCCAATTCGATGATGATCCATATACAGAACGATCTGGTAGATGGAATTAAGAAGCAGTGGTGCATTTAGTGACATTTTCAAAACACCCAGTCCGTCATCCATTCGCAATTCTGCTTCACGAACCCGCCCTTGCCGAAGCAGCCAGCAGCCCTCCATCACTTGAAAACGGCCAATCTCGCGTAAGTATGGAGCATCTTTCAATTCATTTCGCAGCATCGTCATCTTCTCCTCAACGACCTCGCCACTTCCACCCCAGAGTTCAACAGATAATGCGGCTAGTCCCACAGGTAACCTGAAATAAATCAACTGATCTTCCTCTATTACCCGGTACGTTTCCTCAAGCTGTTTTTTGGCTTCATGATATTGTCCCGTTTCGGCGTAAACTTCGATAATATTCAGAATCCGTAGTTCTCGGCGGTACTCGGCAGGCAACACAGATGACTGGAGTGCTAATTGATAGAGTTCCAACGTGTCCGAAGGTGGAATGAGAGCATGCACGTAGATCAACAGCCAATACAAACGCTCTTCCAAGGGGGAATCTGCTGTGTTTATCAGCCACTCCAAATCTCCCTGTATAAAATGCATATACAGCAGGTAGTACGGCGCAATCTGCACCCCCAGTGCTTCCTGCTGCTGGACCAGCATCTGTATCGAGTTTCCCTGTCCGAACAAATGATATTTCTGGAGCAATCCGTGGATGGCCTCCTGCATCTCGGGATCATGAACCGAAGGGTTAGAAGGTAAGGCTGCTCTGTTCTCTCGTATAGCAAGCCGGTATCCATAACCACGAATCGTATCCAGACTCATCTCATCCCAGCGTTTCAGCTTCTTACGTAGACGATAGATATGGTCATCGACCGTGCGTTCCACGGGATATTCCATCGGCCAGACCTGATCCAGCAGTTGACTGCGCGTAAAGGCCTTGTCCTTGTTTTCATATAGAAAACGCAAAAGTGCAAACTCCTTCGCCAGCAAGCCTATGGAGTCTGTGCGGTGAGATACCATATAATTTTCTTCATCAAATTGCAGAGACATCGTCTCGTTCCCCCTTGTTTCCTTCTCAACCTCTTCAACATATCATAAAAAAAACCCTTTGCGAAAACGCAAAGGGGTTCGAAAAGGATGGCGTTAACAACATGGATTACCTGCACGGCGGGCAATCATCATACACTACACTCTTTATGTCGGCACTCTACATATTATCCCAATACCACACGGTCATCCGCCATCTTTTTACCACTGATCCGTTCGAATTCGCCAAGTAGTTCGGGCACGGTAAGTGTGCGCTTACGCTCTTCACTGACATCGAGAATAATTCGGCCTTTGTCCATCATGATGAGACGGTTCCCTAGACGAATGGCCTGTTCCATATTGTGCGTGACCATGAGTGTGGTAAGTCTCATCTCCCGGACAAGGGTCTCCGTCAGCTCTGTAATCAGCTCTGCACGGGAGGGATCTAGTGCCGCTGTATGTTCATCCAGCAGCAAAATCTGCGGCTGGGTGAACGTCGCCATCAGCAAGCTGAGCGCCTGGCGTTCACCGCCGGACAGAAGGCCCACCTTGGCATTGGGGCGCTTCTCCAACCCGATGCCAAGCTTCTCGAGCTGTGCATTGAAAATTTCACGCCTAGCACGTGTCACGCCAAAACCGAGTCCACGTCCTTTACCTCGTTTGTAGGCCATCGCCATGTTTTCTTCGATCGACATATGTGGCGCCGTTCCAGCCATCGGGTCTTGAAAGACCCGGCCGATCCAGCTACTGCGTTTATGCTCCGGCAGATTTTTGATCGAACGGTCGTTGATCAGCACATCGCCCATATCCGGCTTCATCACACCCGAGATGATATTCATCAAAGTTGATTTTCCGGCTCCGTTACTGCCAATGACCGTTACAAAATCGCCTGGATTCATCGTTAGATTCACACCGACCAGAGCCGTTTTCTCATCGGTAGTACCCGGATTAAACAATTTCGTGACCTGAGTAATTTCCAGCATACTACATGCCTCCCTTCGCCTGTTGACCGCCAGAACGCATCAGCTCTTCTGTTCGTTTGCGAGCGAGGCTACGTTGCTTCATTGAACGCTGCATCGTCGGGAATACGAGTGCAATAATAACGATAACAGCCGTAATCAGCTTCAGATCCGATGTATCGAACCATTCTACCTGCAAGGCCAGTGCAACCACAATCCGGTAAATAATTGAACCGACAACAGCCGCCAGTGTCGCCCAGAATACCGTTCTGGCTCCAAGGATCGCTTCACCAATAATGACAGAGGCCAGACCAATGACGATCATACCAATACCCATGGTGATATCGGCGAACCCGGATTGCTGGGCAATAAATGCACCCGACAAAGCCACCAGTCCATTGGACAAACTCACTCCAATAATGGTCGTTACGTCCGTATTCGCACCAAAACTTCGAATCATGCGTTTGTTATCTCCTGTGGCGCGGAGCGCAAGTCCGACATCTGTTTTCATAAACAGATCCAGCATCACTTTGAATACCAGAACTACAATAATAATGATGATCATGACATGTTCACCCGAAAATGGCGTTTCTACACCCATAATCGATTTATTCGGTGCGCCAAGAATACGCATATTGATTGAGTACAGAGCAATCATCATCAAAATCCCGGACAACAGCCCGTTAATTTTGCCTTTGGTATGCAGCAGACCCGTAAGGGCCCCAGCGACCATGCCGCCAGCCATTGCTGCCAAACAGGCCAGCCAAGGGGAGTAATCATTGGAGATCATGACCGCTGCAATAGCGCCTCCTGTGGTAAAACTTCCGTCTACGGTAAGATCGGGGAAATCAAGAATGCGGAACGTGATGTACACACCCAATGCCATTAGCGCGTATAACAGTCCAAGCTCAATTGCCCCTTCAATGGAATTCCAACTTATACTCACACTGCTTCCTCCTGTCTATCTCTATCCGAAAAGAATGAGGCGAACCGATCTGAGCGTTCGCCTCGCATCCCTCTGCCGAGTATTGTTGCCCGGTCAGGTTACTCGTAAATTACTGAATAATGTTATTTGCCTGATCTTTCACTTCGGCCTTCATCTCATCTGTTACTGTAATACCTTGAGCTTCAGCCGCCTTCAGGTTCAGGATCATATCCAGCTTGTCCGGAACGGTAACCTTCATGTCACCTGGTTTTGTTCCATTTTTCAGGATATCCGCAGCCATCTCACCCACTTGGTAGCCGTGGTCGTAATATTTGAATCCTACCGTTGCAAATGCACCTTTCTCTACCGTATCCCGATCACTGGAGAAGAACGGAATTTTGTTGCTGTTTGCGGTCTGGATAATCGTATCTACTGCACTTACAACCGAGTTATCGAGTGTAATGTAGAACGCATCGACTTTGCCAACCAGCGAGTCTGTTGCTTGTTTAACTTCGGATGTATTGGTTACTGGCGCTTTGACCAGCTTGATATTGTGTGTTGCCAATGCTTTCTCCGCATTGTTAGCCATGACAACTGCATTCGGTTCTCCTTCGTTAATCACAAGTCCCACTGTCTTCACATCAGGCAGATTTTTAGCTATAAAATCGGCCAATTGTACAATAGCCTCTGGATTGGTATCG
Source organism: Paenibacillus sp. JJ-100 (assembly GCF_948329825.1). Classification (GTDB taxonomy): domain Bacteria; phylum Bacillota; class Bacilli; order Paenibacillales; family Paenibacillaceae; genus Paenibacillus. The sequence continues at coordinate 328,229 of NZ_CAOJCM010000003.1, read as the reverse complement.
GAAGCACCCGTTACATTGCCACCTGGCTTATCCATGTCACTCACAAGCTTTGCACCCAGTGGGTCCGTTACAGCTGCGAACAGGAGGGGCTTTCCCTTCACTTGTTGTGCAAGGGCTAATGCAGATGGAGTAGCGATTCCGAGCACAAGATCATTTTTGGAATCACCCGCAATTTTCTGTGCTATGGACAGGTTGTTCGTTGAATCGCCCTGTGCATTATTGTAATCAAGCTTGAGGTTTTTGTTCTCTTCGATGCCCGCATCTTTCAGTGCTGCCATAAAACCTTCGCGTGTAGCATCCAGTGACGGGTGTTCAACAATCTGGGAGATGGCAATCTGATAGGATTTCTCCTCACTGCCTCCGCCTGATGTACCATCTGAGCCTTGAGATTTCGAGCCTGAACCGCTGTTATTTCCGCAACCTGCTGCCACGACCATTGAAGCAGCCATCATCAATGACATCCAAAACTTCTTTTTCATCTGTAAGAACCCCTCTCCATCTTGTAAAATATGACCCCTTAATGCGGGACAAAACGAACGCTTCAACGCATTGTTGCTTTGATCGACAAAAGCAGACAAATCTAGACTTTGGGCATGCGACTGAAGTCCATACCTTATTGCGTTTTATTGTTTTCCTAATATTAAAGTGCATCCCGCCTTCCGTCAATGGTTGAACCGCTTCCAATCCAAATTTGGTGAGCGGATATGAAAGGTTACTTTACATGGGAACAAAAAAAGACAGTCTCGATGAATCAAGACCATCTTTTATACTCTTCTATTTACGTCTCATCCGATCAGTTCCCCGACGCTTCACGAATCTGATACTTACACCTCTTGTCTCCATCAGCGTAACATTCTGTGCGCTCTACATCCGCTTGCAGCAACGAGCGGAACAGCTCCAGCTCACAGCGGCAAGCCTGCTTGTATACGCTCGCCACTTGTACAATAGGGCAGTTCATCTCCGTGATGACGTAAGTGCCATCTTCTTCTCTGGACGCATCAGCCATATACCCGTTGGCATTCTGGATTCGTGCCAGCTCTTCCACCCGTCCAGCAAGGTCATGCCCCTCCATCTGCTGCAGACCGCTGCGAAGCAGCTTGTCACGGCGACCTTCAAAAAGGGCATCTACCACACTGCTGCCTGCGGTATCAGACAATTCTTCCAGCAACTCTAGCGTCAGAGATGAGTAGGACTTCGGGAAATAATTATCTCCACGATCTGTCAGGTGGTATACAGAGGATGGACGCCCCGCTGTTGCCCGAGCCTCACGTACCTCAATCCAACCATCCTGCTCCAGTGCTGTGAGATGGCGACGAATGGCCATCCCGGTCAGTCCCAGTTCCGCGGTGATCTCTCGCGCAGTCATGGTTCCTTGCTGTTTCAGCATGAACAGAATTCGTTCACGCGTTGTACGTTCTTCTTCACGCTTCACATTCAGCACCTGCTCTCCTGCTTATGCGTGTACGGGCGCTGCCTCCCGGCAAGCATCCGAGCAAAAGCGGTTATGCGTCTCTTCACAATCCTCACAGCATACATGCTGCAGGTTGCAGGTCGGACAATTAATATATCGGTCATGTGTCGTACCACAGTGATAACAACTAGCAATAACAATATCTTCATCCGTACGGTTAATCGGCACCGAGATCCGCTCATCGAACACATAACATTTGCCGTCAAACAAACGTCCCTGCACCTCAGGGTCTTTCCCGTAAGTTACAATTCCGCCTTCAAGCTGGGCAACATCCTGGAACCCTTCCTTGATCATGAAGCCAGTCAGCTTCTCACAGCGAATACCGCCTGTGCAGTACGTAATAATCTTTTTATCCTTCATGTCGCCCAAGTTCTCCCGAATCCACTCTGGAAATTCACGGAATGATTCTACATCTGGACGAATAGCACCGCGGAAATGGCCAATCTCATACTCATAGTCATTGCGGCCATCGATGACAATGACGTCATCCCGCTGTAAATGTTCGTGGAATTCCTTCGGCGAAAGGCGTTTACCACTAATCACATTCGGATCGAGCTCTTCGTCTACGCGGAATGTAACCAGCTCTGCCTTATGCCGCACAAAGATTTTTTTGAACGCATGCTCTTCCACGTCATCGATCTTAAATACCATATCCTTGAACAGAGGGTTGGCATGCATGTCTTTCATATACTGCTCCGTCTGTTCAATTGTCCCTGATACCGTACCATTGATGCCCTCGGAAGCGATCAGAATACGGCCTTTTACCCCTAGATCCTTACAGTACTGCAGATGCTCCTGTGTAAATGTCTCGGGGTCTTCAATCTTCACGAACTTATAATATAAAAGCACGCGGTACGCGCTATTGCACATATCTATCACCTGTTCCTCTTCCATGTTGTTAGCCGGTATTCCGGCGAGCCTACTACATTGCACCTTGACTTGCAGAAAAAGAAAAGAAACAGCCGCCCGAAACATCGTCTCGAACTGCTGCCTACATTCGACTATATATTCCTGCATACTAGTTTATCGGAAGCGGAAGGACTTAGTCAATATTAATGTATAGAAAGGCATGAAAGATATGGAACAAGCGTTAATAAGGTATTTGTATATGACGCTAGGCATTGGTAGTCATCTTCAGCGCAGGAAGGTAGATAGGTTTACTTTGCCCTTCTTCTTTAATACCCCAGAGGCAGTAAAAAGAGCCATTCCATAATGGTTTGGCCGTGTGCTATGGTCATTATATAAGTTAAACTATGGCAGCAACTTCCGGATTTCTTCTTCTGTTAGTCCTGAGGCCTTCATGATGGCAGACATGTCCACACCAAGGGCTAACAACTCTCGTGCCATCTCTTGTTTACCTTCCTACCTTCCAACTTACCTTTAGCCGCCCCTTCTGTCCGCGCACCCTCAATCATCGACTTCTCTTCACTTAGCGCTCTTTTGTGATTCTGAGTTCAGATGGTTCTAACTTTCCATCCACCAGTTCATATCTGACAACCGCATCCCCTAGATAATTTCCTTCTGAAATCTGAATCGGGATCTCAGCCATAAGCCCCTGATCCCTAGTTCCAAATCTTAATATATTTCGAAACGTCGGCTGATCATACCACTGGTTTGCGTCACTTTCATTGAATTTGAATACATGTTTCTGTGTATTGTCCATAACAGTGTATTCCCGAACTTCTTTTTCTTTATCTGTTTTCAAATCAATTTGAATATGATCTTGTACGAATTTTATTGGATTCGAAACAGGGATTTCTGTAAAGTCGGTTTGAAGGACATGTACTTCTGAATCGCGAATTCCCGTCCCTGTACCTTTAGTCAGAACAATAACCACTTCTTCTTTTCCCTCTTCATTAAGATCAACAACAGAAATTTGGGGATAAAAAGAAGGATTGGTTACATTACTCCACTGAAATACTCTCCTCTCTCCATCAATAACGACAGCAAGGCGTGAGAACAAATCTCCTTCCTCTTGAACACCATAAACAGCAGCTTTCTTATTCGATGATTCAGATAAAAGTATGTCAGGAGCTGTAGCATCCATCCTCTCTGGGGACTTGTTTTCCTCAACTTTTGCTGGACGAATAGACGAATTATTAGCTCCACACCCCGATAACAACATAGCCCCTATCATCGTACCAATGATTATTTTCTTCAACGCTACATCCTCCATGAACAGTTTTTTCAAGTATAATTCTTTTAAAAATTCAACAAGTTTAACAAATGTATTTTATCTTTTAAAAAATAGTAACCAATTCATTCCAGATGGCAGAATCACTCCTACTATTTCAAGCCGATAACTGATTCATATCGCAAAAAGGATCACATCATCGATGCGATCCTTTAATAGCCTTCCTGTTCCTCTTATTCCTCAAACGATAGATTTAACGGCTCGTCCGACATTTCATATTCTGTTTCCATATGGGTTAAAGGTGTGTTCACATCCACTTCCTCAAAGCGAAAGCTATCCACCCAGACCTTGCCTTTCCCGTTCAGAAGCACCCCGAACGAGATCACTGCACTCTCTGCCGGTACATCCAGCACAATGCTGTATTGATTCCATGGCTTCGTTCCAATGATCGGCCGGTCATGCATATTATCAAACTGCAATACATCGTGGACATGGTTATCTACACGCATCCATAGTCCGCAGAACGCTTCCACACGCTCCGTTTTAACAAATCCAGACAACTTCATGCGTTTTCCCACATACTTGTCTGCCCGAAACTGCTGCATCATCGTTGCAAACTCATTCGGCTCCATAGGTGTAACTGCCTTCAAATACCCTGAAGCTTTTCCGTGATGTACCTCAGCAGGATCAATACCCATCTCATAGTTTTGCGGGTGACTTCCCGTTAGCATCCAGCCTTTGATTGCCGTTGTAGAATTCATCTCTACTTCTCCTCCTCTGGTTTTTCCAGTGAATAGTTTCAGATCAAATAATTTGCGAAAACGTCCAGGCGGCATGCCATATATTTTGCGGAAGGCACGAGTAAATGCCTCCTGACTTTCAAATCCGCAAGCAAGGGAAATATCCAAAATCCCTGCATCTGTACAACGCAGTGCGGTAGATGCGAGACTCATCCGCCGATGCCGAATATAATCGACGACCGTCATGCCCACCTCATCCCGGAATACCCGGTGATAATGATAAGGGGATAACAGCGCCTCGGAAGCTACGTCTTCCAGACCAATCTCTTCATGCAGATGGTTCTCGATGTAGAACAAGCTGTCCTGAATCATCTCCTGATATCGACTCAATTGAAGACGTCCCCCTTCCATATCCTTACTATACGTGTTCGTACAGAAGCCGTTTTGATCATTTTTGCGGAAAATAAAAAAAGAGCCAGATCAAGGACAATACCTGTCCTTGGCTGACTCTGCTTAACTTTAAGACTGATTATACTTAACTCTACGATGAGGCCGCTTCTCGGGTATATGACAGCCTATCAGACTGCCGGAACCGGCTGTGCACCGGCCTCTTCCTCATCATGCTCTACCAACTCATGTTTCTCCCACGCACGGCTCTTCCAGCGGAAGTACATAATAACCGCACGTGTCCACTCGTCCGCCGCAATGGCAAGCCATACACCCGCCAGCCCCAGATTCAACTGGAATACCAGCAGATATCCGAGAGGCAGACTCATGCACACCATGGAGATCAACCCCATATATACCGGGAACTTGGCATCTCCTGCCGCACGCAGAGAACCAATGATGACGATGTTGCACGTACGCCCGGTCTCAAGCACCAGACTGAGCAGAAGCACTTGAGCTCCTAATCGGATAATCTCGGGATTATCGGTGAAAATGCCCATCAGCGGCACGCGGAAAATGATAATGATCACATCAATGGCAACTGTAGCCAGGAGGGCCCATTTCACACTATCAAATACACGTTTGTACGCGTCATCCTTGCGGCGCGCTCCCACAAGACGACCAACGATGATGGACGTTCCCATGCCAATCGCCATACTGAACAGATAAATATAACTAGAAATGTTACCTGCATATTGCTTGGTTGCCATAGCTTCTGCACCCAGATAAGTCACGTACAGGGTGAATACGAGCTGGCAGGAGTGATATACCATGGATTCCATTGCAGATGGAATGCCGATGCGCAGAATTTTCCCAATAAACTGTTTGGACAATTTGATGTAGTATTCAAAATCTACGCGCACTTCGCTCACACGATACAAGAGCCAGAAGAAGATCAGCAAGCAGATGAAACGGCTACCGACCGTAGAGATCGCTGCCCCTTCCACACCCAGCTTCGGCAGGCCGAAATGTCCAAAAATCAGGGCATAGTTACCAATAACGTGAATGACGTTCATAAACACGGACACATACATGGTTTCCTTAGTGTAACCGTATGTACGAATCGTTGCAGCGAGTGCATTAATGAGAGCCTGCAGGAAAATCGCGCCCCCGACAATGCTCATATACGAACGAGCATAATCATAGATTTCACCTTGTATATTTAAAAGCGATAGCATATGTCCGCCAAACACCAGGAAGATCACACTCAGGATCAATCCAACGGCTAGGTTAAGCGTAATGGCATTACCTGTAACCTGTGCGGCTTCTGTCAGCTTTTTCGAACCGATATATTGGGCTACAACGATGGCAGCACCGTGTCCAATGACTTCAAGTACAAGAATGGCAATGGATATAATCTGGTTGGCCGCGCCCACCCCGGAGACGGCATTATCCGATACAGAGCTAAGCATGAGCGTATCCACGCTCCCCATCAACATAAACAAGAAGAGTTCCAGGAATATAGGCCAGGTCAGCCGAATTAGCTTCAAATCCTGGGCATCTGAACGGAGGGACTCTTTGGTGGAGGATATTGCTGTCATTTTCTCACCTTTCCAACGTGGGCTTAATTTCATAGGGTATGTTAGCACAGGTGATTTGAAAATGCAGTAGTTTTACGAAAATAATTGAAAGTATTTTGCAAATTCCAGAAATAGGTAGATTAACGTTTTCATAAATCCTTTCCCTTCACTCCCTCGCCATGCACATAGCGAAGATACATCAACATAACTAACCCCTCCCATCACGCTTACCACGTGTCTAATGGAAGGGGCTGTATTGTACTACATTTTAACCTTATACAAACTGGAGCAGATCATCATCCTTTAACCGAACCTGCTGCGATCCCTTCAACAATTCGTTCACTCAGTACCAGAAAGGCAATGAGAATCGGCAAGATGCTGATCATCAGCGTAGCGCCAATAGCGCCCCAATCCGTGGTGTACTGTCCGATAAAGTTCTGCACTCCGACGGTCAGCGTTTTGTACGTATCGGAACTGATGAACGTATTAACGAAAATAAACTCGTTCCAGTCATAGATCATGTTAATGATCGCTGTTGTCGCAATAACCGAAGCCGTCATCGGTAGCACAATGCGAAAGAAGATTCGGTTCACAGAACAGCCATCCATTACTGCCGCCTCTTCCACCTCTCTCGGAAGCGCATAATAGAACCCGAGCAGGATCATAATCGTGATCGGCATATTAAATGCAATGTAAGAGAGAATGACCGATAACGGATGGTCGGTAAGATTCAACTTCAAGAACAGGTTGAACAGCGGAATCAGCGTGGAATGCACCGGGATCATCAGTCCTACCATGAACAGTCCCAGCACCAGCGAACGTCCCTTCCACCGCATTCGTGTGATTGCAAAGGTGACGAGACTTGCGAACAGCACTGTGAATACCACAGAAACAACTGTAATCCATACACTGTTGAAAAAATATAAGCTAATATTGCCTTCTGTCCATACTTTGACATAGTTCTCCCAACGCGGCGTAGCCGGGAGGGCAAAGGGAGCCATATCGAATACTTCCTGATTATTTTTGAGTGAAAATAACAGCAGCCAGACAAGTGGTAAGATTTGAAGCACAGCGACTAGAGACAGAAGCACGTACAGCAGGACATATCCAAGCTTTCCCGCCCATACAGATCGATGTCCCGTCTCCGGGCCCACAGGCAGCCGAACAGCCGGTTCCATCTTCAACGGAATGACCTCCTTTCATTTTTACATTCACGTCAGGAATACTGAATCGTATCTTTGGATGCCGTTGCCTTGCGAAGCAGCCATGTCACGACCAGGCAGATGATGAGCAGGAAGAAACCTACCGCACTGCCGTATCCAAAGTCAAAACTGCGAAATGCCTGACGATACATATAGGAGGCCATCACTTCACTCGCACCATTTGGGCCGCCATCCGTCATTACATAAATGAGGTCAAAATATTTGAGTGATCCGACCACGGCCAGTACCACGGTCACTTTGATCACTTCCGTAATGAGCGGCAGTTTGATACGGAATGCAATCTGCCACGGGTTTGCACCGTCAATGCGCGCCGCCTCAATGAGCGATTCCGGGATATTTTTGAGTGCGGCATAATAGATCAGAATATAAAAACCTGCATACTGCCACAGGATCGGCACGAACAGTGCATACAGCACCAGTGATGGCTCCGCCAGCCATGCTGGCGGATTGCTGAAGCCGATCGATTCCAAAAAGCTGTTCAGTACCCCGTTGCTGGGATGATAGATTTTCAGCCACAATTGAGCGATAGCGACCGAGGATAGCAGCATCGGAATCAGATATATTTTGCGAAACAGATTCGCGCCCTTGATCTTGCCGGATAGCACCAGTGCAATCATCAGATAACCAATGAGACTCAGCGCAGAGAACACGGCCAGCAAAAAGGTATGATTCGCACTCTGCCAGAACGTACTGTCCTGAAGCAGTCTAGCGTAATTATCCAAACCAATAAACGTCATGGCCCCGATCCCGTCCCATTGCATCAATCCGTAATAGCCAGTAAGCACAATCGGAATATAGACCAGAACCAGCAGCAGAAGCAGCGCAGGCAATACGTACAGCGCAGCCACCAGACGGTTCGACATGACTTTGTCCAAGACATAATCCTCCCTTCAAGCATTCAAACATTCAGATGGTACAGGTGAGGTGTTCCTCGCCCTTGCCATCATGATTCGCCTCAGGGGGAATTAGTTCCCCTTGTCGATGGCAGCCTGATGATTCTTCACAAAGTCTTCCGGAGTCACTGCTTTGCCAAACAACGCCTGAATCATGTCCAGATGAGCCTGAGCCGCAGCCGGTTTCATCTGCACGTCTGCAAAGAGGGTCAGGCTGCTTGCCTGGTTCAGCTCGTTCAACAGATCAATGTAAAGCTGTGGCAGCTGCACAGCACCCGTATCCACTTTGGTTGCTGGAATGACGCCTGCTTCGGTCACCGAGCTTTCGCCCCATTTTTCCACAAAGTATTGAATGAATTTCTGTGCTTCATCCTTCACTTTCGAGTTCTGAGCCGCAAACAGCCCTACACCCGGTCCGCCTACCCAGCTGTTAATGTCCCCTTGTCCACCGTCAATTGTCGGGAATTTGAAAAATCCAACCTTATCCTTGAATTCCTGTGGAATATCCGGGTTCGTTGTAAAGTTCGGCAGTTCCCACGTTCCCATCAGGTACATCGCAGCTTTCTCATTCATGAATTCGGATTTGCCCTCGTCATTGGACAAGCCGTTAAATCCTTTGTTAAACGCATTCATATCCACCAACTTCTGCACTTCAGCTGCAGCCTGTGTCAGTGCCGGATCATCGAACTTGCCGGAGCCATTAATGGCTTTCTCCAATGCATCCCCGCCTACACGGTTTGCCAAGTACATGTACCAGAGTGAACCCGTCCAGCGGTCCTTGTTCCCTAACGCAATTGGCACCTCACCGTTATCGGTCAGCGTCTTTACCACGTTCAGGAATTCATCATAGGTCGCTGGCGGCTGCAAATTATATTTCTCAAAAATCGCTTTGTTGTAATAGATCGGGGAAATGTTCAGCTCAATCGGCAACGCATATGTCTTGCCGTCTATCGCATAAGCCTCCGTTGTTCCAGCGATAAACTTCTCGCCAAGAGATCCGTTCAACAGCTCATCAACTGGTGCAAACAGATTACCCTTCACATAAGGCTCCAGGAAACCCGCAGCCCAAGTTACACCAACATCAGGAAGTTCGTTGGAAGCAGATAGAATTTTCAGTTTGTTTTTGTATTGTTCATTTTCCAGCACTTCCTGCTTGATCGTCACATTTGGGTTATCGGTTTGATACTGCTGGATAATATCGTTGACCAGCTTGTTCTGTTGTGCCGAGCTGCCAGCTGGCCAGAGATGCATGAATTTCAAAGTTACCTTGCCATCCCCCCCACTGTCACCGCCGCCTGCATTACTACCGGAATCGTTGCCCGCACCGGAACCTGCATTGTTGCATCCAGACAAAATGACTGCCAAAATGAGCGTCCATGACAGAAGCATAGCCAGTGTCTTTTTCTTCATATTCCCAACCCCCAATAGTGGAATTCGGTTATTGTAACCGCTTTAATAAAATTGTAGCATGGGTGCGATCACCCTATAAGGATAGGATGATTTGGTAAAACTCCACTATTTTGAGTATTCTCCCCCTGCATTGTCAGGCGAGCGAATTCTCCTTAAACCAAGTGATTAACTCTTATCACTTACGGCATGGCGATATTTGCTCGGGCTGATGTTCTCCAGGCTTTTGAATACTTTGATAAAATATTTGTCCGTCTGGTAGCCTACTCTCTCAGCAACTTCAGAGATCGGCAAATTCGTCTGCACCAGTAATTCCTTTGCCCTTTGTACCCGTTTACGCATGAGATACTCGCTGAAATTCAGCCCAACCTGTTCTTTGAACAACACACTGAAATAACTGGAGTTCAGGTGCAGGGAATCGGCAAGCTCACGCATGGTTATCGATTCCCCCAGGTGCGTCTCAATATATGCCAGAGCTTCTCCAATTGGTGTACTGTCCTGCTGCTCTCTCCGCTCCCGGATATCCACGAGCTTCGGGTCAACAATATCCTGCATCGCTTGAATGCGCCGCTGCTGTTCATGAATATGAAGAGCCTTCTGTACCGTTTGTAGCAGTTGCTCTTTATCAATAGGTTTCAGCAAGTACTCCACGACCCCAAGTTTAATGGCCTGCTGGGCATAGTTGAAGTCTGCATACCCTGACATAATCAGTACCGCAGGTTTGCTCGGAAAATGCTGAATAGCCTCCACCAGAGACAAGCCAGAAAACTCTGGCATGCGCACATCTGTAATCAGCAGATCAGCGGACTGGCCTGCAAGCCAGTCCCTGGCCTCCACACCACTTGCTGCCGTCTGTATCCGGTTCCTCCCGGCAGACCATGCTTCCAGCGTTTTGCGTATCCCTTCTCTTGTACGCGGTTCGTCGTCTACAATCAGAATTGTTTTTTCATGAATCATACGCATCCTCCGTTCCCCTCGGAATTTCGAATCGAACCACCGTTCCTGCTCCAGCCTCGCTCTCAACAGTAATTCTGGCATGTTCACCAAGCCGACTACCAAAATAAAGCTGGAGTCGTTGATGTACATTGATCAACCCTACACCAACTCCTCGGCCTGGAGATACCGGCTCACCACCGTTTAGGGCATGCCTGATGTCTTGCAGACGTTCCCCATTGATGCCTGGCCCGTTATCCCATACCTCCACACACACCAGACCTGTGATAGAGGATGGAGATACGCTTATTTCGACCCTTCCGGGTTTTAAGGTGCTCTCAATACCATACAAAACAGCATTCTCCACAAGCGGCTGAATGAGCAGCTTAGGCATTGGTACACCACGCAGTTCCTCGTTTAACTTAATCTCCCACTGCATCCTGTCTCCGAGCCTCATCTGCATAATATTGAGATACCGCTCTACATGTTCAAGCTCGTCTGCCATTGTCACCCATTCATCCTGATGCGGGCTGGAGATAATGTAACGAAATAACCGAGACATCGCGATCACCATTCGCGCCATCTCCTCCTCTCCTTTTTCCTCCAACGACCAGTAGAATGCTTCTAATGTATTGAACAAAAAATGAGGGTTAATCTGGGATTGTAACGCCTTCATCTCAGCCCGGGATTGCATAACCTCTTTCTCATGTACCACCTGCGTCAGCTCATTCTGCCTGTAGACCATCTGGTTATATACATCATTCAGTTCATTGATCTCTAAAGTGGAGCTAACCATGAGGTTAGGCCTCATTGCACCGGGTTCTGCCCCACGCATCGCTCGCATCAGCCGAATCAGCGGACGAGTAATCATCGTAGAGAGGAAGAAGGACATGACTAGAAAAAGGATGACGCCGATGATGCCCGATACAATTAGAGCTGTTCTCAGGATCGACACGCCTTCCGTGGTTTCTCGAAGCGGTGTCAGTACAGCCAGTGTCCAGCCGGTTAACTCCGATCGCTGTTTCACCACGATATAAGACTCTTTCCCGTTCTGAACTACGGATTCACTATCCATCACGGCTTGAGGATCAAGCTGAACATCCAGATTAGAGGTTACAACTTCACCGCCCCCGTCCAGCAGCATGATCGAATCCTGTGAGCCATCTGTTCCATCCGAATCATTCAGTTGAAAAAAACTGCGCTGCATACGTACAACCACGTATCCTCCATGCTCAAAGGAACGATCAAGTAGGCTGATCCGCCGAATGGCCAGAAGTATGCTCGGATCATCGGGATCTGAACCAGCCCATACTAGTCGCCCTTTGCCCTCATCTGCTCTCACAATCCAGTTCCGCTCCAGCCGGTGGCTTAAGGAACGATCATCCATCGGGAAAATACGACTGTAGTCGGTAGTGTAGATCTCCATGCTCTGCGCACCATTAATGAAGGATTGGTAACTGCCCGCGATCTGTAGCAGCGCCTGCCGCTGATGAAAAGTTGCCTTTCGCCCCTGCTTCTCCTCGTTCAGCAACCGCTGCACATAAGCATCATCTGCGACCTGAGCAGTTAACGAATTCACCTGAGCAATCAAGGCATCCAGTCTGCCGCTGGCCTGGACCGCAGTCTGATGAATGTGCTTTTCGGCATTGCTCTTCAGCAAATCCGCTACACGGTCATAAGCCGTAATGCCTGCGAGTAGCAAAACAATGAGCATGACCATTACAAAACCAACGAAGATCTGATTGCGAAGTGAGTTGAAATGTCTTGTTTTCCGCTGCAACGTCTGAAGTCCCTCCCTCTGTCTGCATGTAAAAGAAACCACCACCTCATGCCCGTATTATGGATGACGGGGTACATTTGATGCCGGGTTCGTCTGTGTTATTCTACTGCGATTTCATTAAAGCGCTTGCATAAAATTAAGTCGTACAGTGTTATCCTCTCTACACCCTGATCCACTTTGTTTATCGATTAAATTAACGAATTCAAAATAACACAGTTTTGTTTGGTAATCAATGGATTTAACCTTTCTCCTTAAGTAAGAACAGAAAAGAGAGAGAAGCGGAGCGCTGCTCACTTCTCTCTCTCTTTCTAATAAACTCTTTCACCTGCTAAACATAATTAAATGGTTTTAGGTTTGAGCTGACACAACAATTTATGAAATATCATTTTAATACTAGTGAATCATACTAGTTAACGTTGACCTTGTAGTTAACTGGAATTTTCCAATCTAATGTCTCCACTTTTGAACCTAGGAAACTAACATCAAATTTCCAATTAATATAAGCTGTAGTACTTTCGTTTTTGGTTTCTTGAGATCTCCAAGTGGAAACGAAAAGACCTAAATCAAGATAGTGACTAGCATCGTATAGATATCCAGATTTATCAATTTTATAAGAGTAGCCACTCGCATTACCAATTACATTCTCATAAGTATTATTACTTACGTTTGTAGTGGTTGTATTATACGAGATACTTGTAAGTACATCATATGCTGATTTTCCAGCAGCATAGTAAGGTACACTTTTTGTGAAATATCCTACAATAACTGGCCAGTTAACTTTAACTTCTGAACTAGATTTTTTATATACCCCACCGATTAATCTAGAAGTTATTTTTGTATTCTGACCCGCTGCGATAGTTCCGAGAGTTTGAGTTCCTCCACTTGTCACTCCGCCTATTTTATAACGTTGCTCAATACCTGTTGTTGTAGTTCCATTCACTCTTACATGTTCTGCAACTGTTAGTCTGGACGTCCAGTTAGCACTAGCTGATGAACCAACATCAACGATATCACCCTCCACTTTAGGACAGAAATAAAATTCTGCTACGTCTAAACCAAATGGGACTTTAGAGTAGTAAACAGTGGAACACGATTTAATGTAGGAATGAGTTGAAGAAGGGCTAATCTCCTCGTTAGTAATTTTATATGACTCAGCAGGCGCAAGAATTTGTTCAAACCAGTTGCCATCCAAAAGGCTGTCTACATATGATCCATCTGTAGTAATTTTAGAAGTATCCATATTTAAATGATTCAACTTCTCTTCAAAGTAGAACATATCGCCTTTTTTATCTTGTAGATATAATTTAATATTGGCTGTATTCCGTAAATCTGTAGAAATAAGACTTGTATCGGCCTTATCATTGGTTTTTATCTTGAAATGTAAAACTTTAAAGCTATCATTATTCTCTTTCAAGTCTCCTACATAACTTTCAATACCATCGGATTGCTCTCGACTTGAATACAACTTACCATCCAATTGAAGTGGGATAACTCCCCCATTGTATCTAACAAGCCCATTAATATGTACAGCATCGCCATCCAGCGTTAGATTATCTATTAATAGTTTAGTCCGATGCACTAACTTCTCTTCAGCGATGTAATTCAAATATTCTTCTGATCCTATGACCCTTTGAATGTTCTCTTTCGAAACCATGTATCCAGGGATAGACATTGTGTTTTCGGCAATCTCCCCTTTTTCAATAATAGACTCACTCGAAGCGCTACTAACTCCATTAAAGGATAAGACTAGTGTAATAATTAAAGACAGCAAGGTTACATTCTTTAATATCATTTTCATTTAACAATACCTCCCATTTTTTCATAATTACAACACAAGGGTATTACGGAATACATATATTGTCAAGTAGTTGAATAAAATGGATATTGCAATTAAGATAGAGTGTATATGCAGTTGTACATCAAAAGTTGTTGTTCTAAGGAGATCCTTATCTTATGAGAAAAATGAGCAAAAAAAATCTTATTATCATTTTAACTCTTGTTCTTGTAGCCTCTCTAGTTGCAAATGTTTATAGTTATAATTCAAGTAACGGAAAACTAAAAGACTTTTTAAATCAACAATACAGTCAGGTGCTGTCAGATTATGAAAACAGCATTCTTTCCACTTCAGATTCAATCTTGTCAACTTTGGAGAACGCTATAGCTAAAAAGAAGATTAGTAAAGAAGAATTACTGTTTTTATACAAGAGCTATGAACAGTTAAATCAGAACCAGATTCAATATGCTAACTATCTAATCCCTTTCAACTCTCCTGAAGGAAAAGAAACTTTCTCTCTGGACATGACAGAACCTATCACTCTTAATTATGTTCCTGGTTTTATCTACTTTAATTCAAGTATATCTATGTTTGAAAAACTTCTTTTGCAAAGCAACTCTACTCCTGAAATAGTTGTAACGGATAATTTGGGAAAAAGCTTAAATCTTGCAAATGAAATCGTTCAATTAAACACAGCTATTTATAAAAAATATATCAATGAAGATTTCGCTCCATTGTCAAACGAAGAGGCAATACTGACCAGGCTCCACTTACAAAAAGAATTGACCACCTCTTTCACAAAACTAGCTGCGCTTGACGCAGAACTACTCAAATCATATAACTAAATTTTTAAAAAAAGTCGCCACAACAAAGAGCCGAACAGAATAACCTCTGATTCGGCTCTTTTGCAACTATACATCAGAACATTCTTCATAATCATTGATTATATTCATCAACGTTACCCTTTAGGCAATGCATTACGCATACGCTTTTCCCGATGCTGATGATAGGTACGGATTAACATGCCGATGATGATCATAATCACACCGATGTTAATCGCTACATCTGCAAGGTTTAATATGCCTCGTCCCGTTGGAAACACAAGGAAATCGGTAACCTTCGCAAAAATAAATCGATCAATAGCATTGCCCAGCGCCCCGCCAACCATGAAACCAGCCCCAGCCTGCATCCAGAAACCACGTATCTCACCTTTGCGCCGATAATAGAACATCCCCACAATAAACAGCACGGCGATCACTCCGAATAAACGTGCATTGCCTTGAAACATACTTCCGGCCATACCGCTATTTTCATAATGCTGTAGCTGCATCCCTGAATCTCCAAGATGGATAACCTCACCGACATCCATGTACATTCGAACTGCAATCTTTGTACCCTGATCCACGAGCGTAACTAGCAAAGCAATAAAATAAAACAGCATGGTTTACCCCTCCTGCCTGCTTAAGCTGTCCTTTATGTCAATGTAAAAATCAAAATCATCATGACGTTCCTCTTACTTTACCACAGTGGTTATAACGTCTCCAAATGAGCCAGCCTTCGGTCTCTTCTAACATCTAGCAAACTCGACACTTCATTTCAGGCAGGTACAACGCTCTCTTGCGTCGAAGGTAAGCTTCATCACATAAACGAAGGAGATGTCTTTCATTTGAATTCAATGAATCCCGATATCACTGCAAGATTAGAGCAAATGCAGCAAGAAGAACTGGAACTGGTATGGAACACGTTCAACTCTGAAACAGCGCTGCAGCTCGGCTTGCATCTGACTCAAGAGGCGAAGCACCGCTCACAAGCCGTGACCATTGAGATTTCGCTGAAGGGGCATCGTCTCTTTCTCCATGCGATGGAAGGCACACACCCGGATAACGAGAACTGGATTCGCCGCAAAAATAATGTCGTGAACCACTTCGGCTCCAGCTCCTGGCATACGGCTCTGCGGTTAAGAAATGAGAACAAGACACTGGAGAAGGATTACGATCTACCTGACTCTGATTATGTACTTGCTGGCGGAGCATTTCCGCTGATTTTACAAGAGGAAGGACAGGTAGGCACCATCACGATTTCGGGTCTGCCTGATGAGGAAGATCATGACCTCGTTACCACAGGCATTCGCTCGTTTTTAAAGACATAACGCATACTTACAACTGCGTTTCTTGGACATTTTACGCATAAAACCCGCCTTATCGGATTTCATTAGGCGGGTCAACAGACTTTAGCTATTTTCCGAAACGTCATGTAGTGCAAAGGTTAGGATGGCTTTTTATTTTTCATAATGTGATATACATTGCTAAAGCTTCCGGAGAGGATGCCGACTATCGGGAAAATCGCCCAGTTAATATCCCAGCG
Organism: Paenibacillus sp. JJ-100; assembly: GCF_948329825.1. Lineage (GTDB taxonomy): Bacteria > Bacillota > Bacilli > Paenibacillales > Paenibacillaceae > Paenibacillus. The sequence continues at coordinate 311,543 of NZ_CAOJCM010000003.1, read as the reverse complement.
TTGGTAGACGAACCCCGTGAAGAGAAAAATCGCCGTAGCTAGCGGCCAAACAACAGCCTCGACGGCTCGCACCGCTCGTACCTCTTCTCTCTTAGCTTCACTCAGGTGCTGATCCTCTAGCAACGTTGTATAAGAGCTTTGAATGTTACCGTAATAGACAAACAAAAATACACCAGTACCTGCCATGGCCAATAGAGCGGACACACCATAAGCTGCGTAGGTATCGTTCACATAGGCTCCAGCAAAAATGAACACAGGAGACAGGATGCAGAGGCATACACCCGTAATGAGAGCGACCCGATACGTAAGAGCAAAGCTCGCCTTGCTCCGTTGAATACTCATGAGGAGGGAACGGGGAAGCTTGAACTCTTCCTCCATATAATCGAATCGCCCTAACTTCATACCGCTATAGATAAACATGCCCACGGCAACAGCCACTAGTATAAACATGCCGCTTATGCCCAGCACAGAGCCAATACCGACCGTACCTTCATCGGATGAAACACCCATACTCTCGAACAACGTATTCATTAAAATGAGGAAGGCTATGCCTATGGAAGAGAGCCACACCCCCAGCCCTGTCCAAAAACCCGCACTTCGTTTGGCCTCGATATAAGCCTGTACCTCTTCTTCCGTTAGCACCGGAAGTGTCTCCTCGGCTTCCTCAGGCTGAATGCCAAGCTCCGCCATCAGCTCCTCAATATTACCGAATTCGGAGATCACGATGCCAACCGCCTCATTCTCCGATCTACCCTGCTGTTTTAACTCCAGATACTTATCCTCCATACCCGAAAGAAGCTCCTGCTTCATCCGCTCCACCTCAGGACTTCTCGGCAATCCCGCAAACATATTGTCCAAATACACCATAATTGTCTCCATATCCGATCACAGCTCCCTGATAAACAGATTAACGACCTCTTGTGTAACCTTCCATTCCTCGCATTTTTCCCTGTAATAGTCTAGGCCAGCTGGTGTGATTCGGTAATATGTGCGTCGTTTGCCCAGACTACTTTCATCCTGATAAAAGGATTCAATATAACCGTTTTTCTCCAATCGGGTGAAGGCTGAATAGAGCGTAGTCTCCTTCATGACATACTTTTCATCTGTTAGCTGCCGAATGTTCTTGGAGATTTCATATCCGTATGATTCTCCTTCAAGCAGCATATAGAGGATCAGCGTATCATTATAACCACGTATTACGTCACTGCTGATCACAAAAGATTTTCCTCCTCTTTACTTCATCTGTCGTAGTAGTTTGAGTATAGCACAGTTACTACGACAGATGAAGTAGTTTGGTTAAAATTAGGCAAAATAAAAATCCACACCTGATTCAAGGTGCGGATTCGATTCTTTTTTTCTGAAATGTTTGAAATTAGTCTTCATTTGTCAAGTACCGAGCACTTGCTTTTCGGTTTCCGTTACGATGATGCAGAGCCAGTTATTGAATTGCAGACAACACATCTAGCAGCATGGATTTGAATTTTGGACGATCAATCGCCTCACATACACGTACATTCGGCTCTTTGCCAAACCGTCCGTTGATATCCACCACACTGTATCCGCGTGTTAGCTCCCCTGCCGCTTCCACATCGACATAATAATGGCCAGACTTGGTCATCAGTGACTCATCTGCAGCCACCGCCATTAACAAGGTATCGGGATGCGTGGTTCCGTTCAATTTATGTACCGACTTGTTGAATTGCATAACCACCTTGTTGATCGCTGTGAAAAAGTCTGCACCCGAGGTGCCTAGCGCTGCAATCTCGGCATGATCATTATCGTCCATAACCGAGTATTGCGTGCACATCTCCCAGCCAACCATCGTAATCGGAATACCTGCGTGCAGTACAATTTTGGCCGCTTCCGGATCGACATAGAAGTTATACTCTGCAGCTGGAGTGATATTACCCAGTGCATTGTTCGTTCCGCCCATAATATACAGGTGTGCTATCTCAGGGATGATCGTTGGATCTTTCTGAATGGCCATCGCAATATTGGTCAGCGGCGCAATCGCCAGCAGTTCAATCTCGCCTGGATATGCGTGCACCTTTTCGATAATAAAATCCACCGCATGCCCGCTCTCGGGACGCTGATCCGCCTTAGGGAAATGCGCGCCACCCATGCCGTCATCGCCATGCACGTCTTCTACTGTACGGTGCTGAGCTTGACCATAAGCCATCAGTGGACGTTCGCAACCCTTGTATACCGGAACCTTGCCGCCGTGTCCGGCAACTTGCACGGTGTACAGTGCATTTTCAACCTCTTGGTCGAACTGCACGTTCCCCCCTGTAATCGTAATACCTTCCACCTGAAAATGATGCAGTGCTGTCAGGATCGCAATCGTGTCGTCTCCTGCTGTATCCGTATCAATGATGACTCTTCTCATGCTGCCGCGCTCCTTTGTCCGTATAAGATGTGTTCGTAATGATTCATAACGTCAGAGTTCATTTTACATCAAAAACGTACCAATGACGATGGACACTCCGATGATGACAGAACGAAGCACCTGTGCCACCGCCATATTACCTCGTGCAATTTCGTCACATACCCGTATTTTTGGAGTCAGGAAATCAAATATAATATAGACCAGACACAGAATAATGATACCCACTGCCGACCACAGCAGCATATCCAGCCATGCATGTGTTGAGAAGGATACCATCCCTACAATAATGCATAGACCCAGCAGCTTGCTGCCCATGTACATACCTGCGGCCTCGTTACCTTTGGCCATTTCCTCACTATCGTTATACCGGGTCAGTTTGCTAAATGCAAAATACCCTACAATTAATACGACTAATAGAATGCCAATCCCCACTGCTACATTCACTAGGTTGATTCCTAGATTTCCCATTTCTTCTCCTCCTCATCATTCATCGGTTCACGTACAGCAGCGGCGCAATAATACGCCATATCTCCGGTTACTCTCTCTCCAACCCGAGGCAGCATTCCGGCAAAACGTCCACCAATCACAAATACACCCGTCAGCAAATAACCACTGTACTCGCCATCCTCTGTCTGAATCACAGCCTGTTCCATCGGGACGAGCTGCTGATATATTTTAGGCTGATTTTCGTAGTAGGACGTAACGTCTTCATCGTCGTCTTCGTCATCATCTTTATTCAGAACTGCGGGTCTGTCACCTTTGTCGTCTGACTCCAGCTCCTTTTTCCAATGAGAAACAGCATCTGACTGTATTTCCGTAATTGTCACTCTATCTGCATTCACATCCAACGTCTCTTGAGCTTCTGATTTATCCAGCAAGAGTGTTCCACGACCTTCGCGACCCCAATAGCTTTTGGCTACGTAAGGTACATTGCTCTGCTCAAACGGCTCCGCGGTGAAGTAGGTTGGCAGCAGATAACGTGAAATGACTTCCATCTCCGCTTCATTAAAAAGCGTAAACCCGCAGTACTCTGGAGTCTGTTCATTCCGTTCGTACAGTGACCAGATCGCAGCCATGAAGCCTTTACTCTGCATTAGCACATGCTGTACAGGATTCATCAGACCCAGCTGCCCATTGTACACTAGCTCAATCAGAGCAGCGCCGATATCCACTCCAGTCGTTTCGTCCCGATCACCGATCAGATATTCCAAGGGATATAGCCGATACAACAATCGGATCTCGCGACCCTGATGATATAGCGCTTCGCCCGGTACTATCTCAAGCTCCTCCAGCGGAGCATACCATACCTCATATCCGGCTTCACGGCAGCGTTCCATCAGATAGGCCGTGTTGGTTCGATCTTCAACATGTTCGCCATATGAGGTGAACGTAACCGGGCCCTCCAGCCCTTGTTCGGCATAGAAGGTTAACCAGGAGCGGAAGCAATCCTCAATACGTGCGTCCATATCCGCAGAAGGTGCAGACCAAGCCTGATCTCCTGTTCGTCCAATCAGAATGCTCTCCAGTGCTGCCGATTCAGGAATACCTGTCGGTGTATCCGTATTATTTTCTATACACTTCAAACCAGCTTCACCAATAATCCAGTCCTGACGAGTGATTCCACCTGTAACAGCCTCCATGCGTGCTGCTGGAATCAGCCCAGGATCTATGCCTAGAGGATGCTCCAGAAACGAATCCGGCATATATCGCTGGATAAAACGCATCACTTTAATGTAAATGGCATCGATTGTCTCTGCCGCAACACGCAGCTCCTCCACTTCTTCCGGTGTATACACCGTCAGTGCGGGCACACAATACTGTTTCCCGTACATGCGGTGATATGGAATCTTCTCTCCAGCCTCTCCTGAGAAAATATCCTCGTGACTGAAAGGCATCGCATAGACTTCCCTCACTCTGCCAACCTCCCCCAGATGCTGCTGATGCGGAGAATACTTACCTGCTTCATGATGTCATTAACCTCCCGAACTTCGGAAAAAGCTGCCGAATCCGCTCGATTTCGATTTAGATGAGCTTTTATAAGAGCTGCTGCCATCTTTGCTTCCTCGATACGACGATCCTCCATAATAGTAATGACCACTACTGGAATCATATTCGCATCCGTTATCATAATTAGGGTCACACTCATCACTGCTGCCACATCCCGCAAGTACCGCAGGCACGGCCAACATCAGAGAAAATGCAACCAGCTTGGTTTTAGAGCCTGGTCTCCCTGATGAGAGTTTGTTATCCAACTTGTCACTTGGAGATTCCTGCAAGGATGAGAGCTTTCGCACGTCCTCTTCCTTCATTACAGATCCACCTCTTTCATAAAAAACATGACTTTCTTCCGATCCGTATCCAGTACGGAATACAAAATCTCGTACGTCTTGCCTTCGCGCACCATATAGTGATCCAAGAGCTGTTCAGCCAGCTCCATCGTGTAACCAGAGGATTCTGCAAGCTCCAGCTCCTCAAAGGAACGTCCATTCCACTGCATATATTCCGGACTGTACATGGAAGACATTTTGCACATACCCAGCGCTGCATCCGCAATAGCAGCACCATGCCCTTCCGGCATTTGCTGGTCATACGCTGTTACATAAATAGCATGCTCACGCCGATCCTGACACTCATTGGATAGATGGGCCCATAGCTTGTTCTTCATCAGGGTAGCATCCACCAGCTTGCGCATGAACAGTTCATCCCGCGTAACCGAAACCTGCTCAAGCATACCCGTCTCTGCCTGTTTATCCTCCGACCAACGGTGATACATTAAAGAATAATAGATGGTGATTCCCTCCCTATGTGCGAGCTCGTAGTTGAGCTGTTTCAATATACATAAACGTATTAAACGCATGAGGAGGAAAAAAGTTACACTATTCACGATGACATGTAAAAACAAACATTGTTGTTTTAGAATCCACTGGACACACTTACATGCAATCTGAGCAAGAGCAGCGCTCGAAATAAATCATAAAAAGGGACTGTCTCACGTCGATGATATGCACACACATGCACATCAAGCGTGACACAGTCCTTTTTGTCCTGTTCTGTTTCTCTGGCTCTAGTTACCCTACCTCATACTTGTTACGTGCAATCGTTGAACATTCAGTTGTAATGGATGTAATTCAGCTTTCACATCTCAGCCCATTGGACCAGTAGCTCATCATATGCCGCGGATAACCGCTCGCGTTCATTCCAGGTCTGCTCCAGAGCCGCCGAATCTTCAGCTAACGCTTCAAGCTGTTGATCAAGCTCCTGAATCCGAGATTCCATGCGCGCTATCGACTGCTCCAACTCCAACACACTCTCTCCACTTCCTCCGGATTTATCAATCTTTCTACTATTTCCGTTTTCATCTGTTCTTCTTCCGGTCTTTGATCTGTTCCCCACTTCACTTGCCTTCGAATCTCGCGATACTTCCTTCGCTGCCCGAGCCTGCAAATCAAGCTTTTTCTCCCGATACGCTTCGTAATCCCCAAGATATGCGGTCAGTTGTCCATTCTCCAGTTCCCAGACACGAGAAGCCAGACGATTCACAAAATATCGATCATGTGAAATGGCAAGCACGGTGCCTTCAAAATCAGCCAGTGAATCCTCCAGCGCCTCTCTCGAAGCAATATCCAGATGGTTGGTCGGTTCATCCAGTAGCAGTACATTCGGTTTGCGTTGTACCAGCATTGCCAGCCTTAGACGAGTCCACTCCCCGCCAGACAGCTGTCCTACTGAACGGAAAACATCGGCGCCATAGAACAGATATCGTGCCAAAATGCCACGGGCCTCTCCTTCCTCCACACCTGCTTCCTGACGGAAGTAATCGAGCACATTTAGCTTGGGATTCACAGGTTCCTCCTGCTGAGCCAGATATCCTACATCTACACGTGCGCCCCATTCCAGTTTACCTGCATCCGGCTGTTCTTCACCCAGCAACAGCTTGAACAGTGTTGTTTTACCAGAGCCGTTACGGCCGATTAAGGCCGTTTTGTCCCCGTACTCGAGCAAAGCCGATACCCCTTGTAAAATAGCTCGATCCCCGTATCGTTTCTCCACCTCTTCCAGCACCGCCACACGTTTACCTGTCCGATCGGTCGGACGCACATCAAAATCCGCATGGCGACGCTCCAGCACAGGCCGCTTCACCTGCTCCATTCGCTCCAGCGCTTTGCGCATGGAAGCTGCGCGGCGAAAAAACTTTTCATTACCGCCAACACGTCCCCATTCCTCAAGCTGACGAATCGTTTCCTTCATCTTTTTGATAACCTTCTGCTGCTCTTTGAACTCTTCAAACTGCTGAAACAGCCGCTGTTCCTTCACCTTCATATATTCGGTGTACCCACCCGCAGCGGTCTGTGCCTCACCATCTTCCAGCTCCAGCGTGCGCGTCACAACTCGATCCAGGAAATAGCGGTCATGCGAGATCAGAATAACGGTTCCGGAATACTCGCGCAAAAAGCCTTCCAGCCACTCCACCCGCTCCAGATCCAGATGGTTGGTTGGCTCATCCAGCAACAGCAGATCCGGACTCATAATGAGCTGTGAAGCCAGCACAACCCGAGTCTGTTCCCCGCCCGAAAGGGAACCGAAACGCCAGCTGTAATGTGCTTTGGATATATCTAGTCCGTCCGCGACTTGGTCAATCCGCGCATCCATCTCATAGCCACCTTCACGTTCAAACCGCTCCTGTAGAGCTGCATATCGTTTCAGCAACCGCTCCAGCTGGGCGGGATCTGCTGCGCAGGCCGGGTCGGACATCTGCTGCTCCAAGTCCTTCATCTGTGTACGGCAAGCGATCAGCTCCCGGAACCCCAGGCCCAGTACATCCAGCACCGTATGGTCATCCAATCCTTCTGGCACTTGAGCAACGTAACCGACGCGTGTATCCTTTTTCAGCATTAACTGGCCTTCGTCCGGCTGGCTTAACCGAGCCATCAAACGCATTAAAGTTGTTTTTCCGCTTCCATTACGGCCAATCAGGGCAACTTTATCCCCTTCCATAATTTCGAAAGTAATGCCGTCCAGCACCAGATGTGCTCCGTGATATTGTTTCAACTGTTGTGCGCTAATTATCATCATAATAAGGTTCCTCCTATGGTGTGGAAGAGCCTAACCGCAACACAAAAAGAGCCGCAGGAGGTTAGCTCCGCGGCTCTTCAGAATTCAAGCAAATATGCTTATCGTCCGAATGAGGTCAAGGCAGGCATCTTCTCGTACATGTTAACTTCCGTATATTCAAAATTGGACAGACTTCTCCCGTTGTTCGGAAAAGTGTGAACAATGCCAGCCATAGCAATCGGCAGCTGGCTAATACGGTTGTTAAGCATCTCGTGATTCACCTGTCTTCACCTCCCTTTGTCATAAGTACTTCCAATATATCACAGACCATTTCATCTCTGCAACCGTCTAAAGCGCCTATGTTCCATGTCATGTGCCTGTTTCTCCGGTCTTCATACAACCATTCCAGGCCAGTATATGATACCCTTGATATGCCTCCGATTCCCTCTCCCAAAAGGGATACTTAATCCAGACAGGTCATCTTGATATCTACTACATTCTGCAGATCCATCTCCATTCTCAGATCCTCATGTTCATTGATCGCTATTAACTTGTTATCGTTTACACTTAATTTTTTGATTGGATTGGTGTCCTCCAGAAAGATAGCCCAGACTAATTGATCCTCATGATCTACACAGGCAATGAAACCTTCATTCCCCATTTGCCCGTCCCCGCCAACGATTTTCCCGCCTCGAAAATCCACACTTGCCCATACGTCCACCATCGTCCAGCAATCATGGTTATATTTTTCAACACTATCGATCGTTGTATCGCACAGGGGAGTACAGTACATCTTATGCTCATTGTTGTTAGGGTCGTAAATCTTTCGAATATCTAAAATGATGATGTCTCCATTAGCAAAAGCAATGCAATTCATGCCTGGCAGCTCACGCTGTTCAGCAGACCAATGCTCCATCAATATACTCTTCATCACACGTTCCTTCCTCGCCGCCGAAGCACTAGAGCTGTAATGGCAACCGTGACCAATGTCAAAAGTCCCGAGGTTCCCAGTATAAAACCAAGCAACCCATACCCCAGACCCCTCCATCCACCAATATCGATGCTGATCATGATAATAATTGCTCCACCGAGCAACGTCAGACAGGGCAAAATGGATTGTATCCACGTCATCCGGCGTCCCTGCACCCGATAGATTATCCATTCAATCAGCAGCTGCACGGCCCACATACCGATCGTCCAAAGAATGAGTTCTTCGATAACGTCCTCCTCCTCACAACTGGAAAGTTCAATAACCTTGTGCTCTATCTCTTATTTTAACCAGTCTGCAAAAAAGTTCCGATACCCTTCCTTCATAATCGTTCGCGAAAAGGCACCAAACGCATACTCGCGGTTGTCCTCCGATACACTGCGCGGCGCAGCCGCAGCCATGTTCACCAGTTCAAACCAGTTATCCTCATTGCCGGCAAAAGCATGCGTGGATCTAATGTGACCGTAGCAGGCGTGCTCAGGCTTCACGACCATTTTCCCCATCGCCATCGCCTCCGTCAGCGGCATCGCAAAGGTATCAAATGCCGAACAGCTCCAGTACACCTTCGCTGTGTTCATCAGCGTAAACACCTCATCCTGAGTGAGTGCAAACTTCAGTTTTACGTTATCCGGGATATCGTATTTCTTCATACTTTCTTGGTAACGTACACCGCCAAACACCATGTACACTTCTTTGTCCGGGTTCTGCCGCGCATACTCCAACACCAAATCAGGGCGGCGGTTCGCCTCATCCCGCCCGATCCAGAGCACGCGATTATGCACGACCTGATTTGGGTCATAATGGCGGTGCGCCAGCTCTTCATTGAAGCCAATTGGAATGACGTTGACGTCATGCACACCGAAATTGCGCCCCAGCTCTCTTTTCAAAAACTCCGTCTGCACAATCGCTTTATCCACCATCGCATAGAATGGCTTCATCATCTCATACCCCGTCAGTGCCGGGTCAGGGAAACTGTGGGGAAACAGGACGCTTTTCGGCAAAAACATCTTCAAAAATGTAAATCCCGATACCGTATAAATCACATGCTCGATATTTTGGCTATAGATCTGATCCAGCACGATATCATAGTTCACCAGGTCACCTTTCTCATGTTCGTACCCTGGCAACCAGTCATACCCGCTCACATGACGCTCCGGCGAGATGAACACGATGTCCACCCCCAATTCCAGCCCGATCTGCTTCAGTCGATCCGCGAACACGCGCGGCCCCTGAGCCTCTGTGAATTGAATTTTACGCATAACCAGTCCGACTTTACGCAAACCTGTCACCCCTTATTTCTATTCTTCACATCTACCGTTTCATTACTAATTACTAACACCGTTCAAATGCTCTAAACACTGCTCTAGCGTCGCAGCCGTCTCCTGCCATTGATTCCGCAGCTGTTCCTGCGGCCACACACAAGCCGGATTCCTTAGATCACCGTCGATCAGACGCAGCATCCAGAGCGAGAAGATAAGTGCATAAGCATCGTACCATTTTGCAAAAGAACCCCGTTCAACCTGCACGCCAAGACTCTCCAGCTTATCCAGATACACCTTCATTACATGCGCCCGCAGCTCCGGCGTCATGGTACGGGGGAAAAGCGGATGAGACAAGTCGAGCAGATGGTATACGTCCCATAGAGGTGTATTCAGGTGAGCATGCTCCCAGTCCAGTATGACCAATCGGCCTTCTACCTCAGCTATGTTACCCGGGTGCAGGTCGCCATGACACAGTACCAGCGGCAACTCGCCTTCTGCTGTAAGGATCAGCATGGCAAGCCTATCCCAGTCCGCTGCTGACAACGTCAGATTTAGCCTGTCTAACAACTCGTCCGTCTCTGACTGGTGTTGATGCAGTTCATGCAACATCTCCTGAATGGGCGGTTTCTGCCCCATACGTGGCAGTTCGTGCCATGCTGCTACAGGCAGTTCATGCCATGACGCCATATGTGCAGCAGCATTCAGCAAGGTCGATTCACACATACGATGCTCTAGCTGCCCCATGTCCTCATATATCAGCCAGCTGTGTGCCGGAGCCATAGTCTCGTCCGAAACCGCAATTAATTGTGGGTATACTGGTGGCAGTGACGGCATCACATGCTCGTACATCCAGCGTTCACGTCCATACTGGGCAGGATTCGTCAGCGGTTTGAAAATATAAGTCTGGCCAGTTTGCACCGTGAATCGTTCCACATACCTGCCGTTCATGCCCTTATAGAGAATCTGCCGCTCTTTAACCTGCTGATCATCTAATGTTCCTTCCGATGTCACCCAGCGCTCTGGATGCCTGTTGTACTCAACGTTCTCTGAATGCCCTATGATCTCCATATGTTTCATTTGCTTTATGTTCTTCATGACCTTCATGTCATTCATATCCTTCATGCGCTTCATGAACTCATCCTCCCTTCTGTCTGACCGGTCCGCGCAGGATTTCTATCCATCATACGTTGCAGGTGAGCACGCTGCAAGTTGTGGTTTCTACTGAAGAGCATAGCCACATTATGATCGCGTCCATCCTAGTGAATCTGACTCTTCTGAGAGATGATTTTGCATCCTGTCCGATCCCCTTTTGGATGATGATATAATAGATGGACAGCGTCTAAGAGTAACTAATTCCATTCCAGAATAGTAACATTGATACCTGTCCATCTGGACATTTAGAGGAGGATCAAGCATGAGTATTGTACTGATACCTGAAAAAGTAGACTTCCGCATCTCTACAACTGATTTGAGTGCCACCTACAACGAATCGGGCGGCGTCACTTTACGTGTAGATATACAAACACGGAAGGATCTGCCTCTCGATCAATATCAGGAAGCAACACTCACGTTCAGCACGGTTGCCGAATTAAGGTGTATTACGCTTAATTTCTTTGAACTATACACTGGTCAGGTTGAAGGCATTCATCACCAAGAGGACACGCTTACTTTCTGGGAGAGAAACGGTTATCCGCCTGATCCTGGCTTCTATCAAGTGATGAATTCATCCATTTTAGATGAAAAAGGAGCACTTTTTGATCCCCGAAATCGGCTAGATCTCAAGCATTATCTTGTCATCGGATATGACAGTTATGTAGAAGTTATTGCGTCATCCTATCAGGTGCAAAAATAGCTCAGGAGTTAAAATCAACTTTCGCACGTAACATTCATAGAAAAGTAAATACCCTAAAGGGATAACACACCTTTAGGGTAGCTCGGCTCATAAAAACCTAGTGTCGTTGACGTTTTATAAAGAATCACGAATATCATTAAGAGTATTTACTTTATCTTTTTACCTTACGGCATTACGTAATTAGTAGCTTGTCTTCAGCCAGTTATCCTTGGACCAGGACAGCTTGCCTGCACCCGCTCCATTAGAACCTGTCAGGCGTGCATTCAGCGTAGACGGGTCTTCCGCCTGATAACTGTATGGCAGGGAAGTGAAGCTATTCCACGAGAATGGTTTAATCACGGCTGGAATCGGCGCCAGCGGACTTCCCGCAGTATCACTGTCACCCCGGAAGGAGCTTCCATCCAGAGTATAGATCGTATCAACTACACGGATTTTTCCCGTATAGGTCGCATCGGCTGGATTGGTCTGATTGTTGCGAACTGGGAACTGCACATCTTTGATCACGGATTTCTCAATTAGTACAGCACCGCTTTCGGTGGAGATGGCACCGTTGCTAATGATATCGAATTTATAACCTTTGGAAGCGATGGCTGTTGCCATAGCACTTGTAATACGAGCTTTGGCTGCACGAGCATCAACAGCATCCATAATGATGTTATAGGCATGAGCATTGCCTCCACGCAGACGAGGCATGCGATCTTGAATGTCTTTGTACACGTTGTGATGCAACGTGATGGACAGATTGGCGTTAGCCGACTCCAGACTGGTCGCACCGACGAGATGCCCTTTTTTCTGCGGCCCGGAGATGGCAATAATGTCTTCTTTGCTTAAACCGACCGCACTGCTGCGCAGGTAGTTGTACATGGGATAGGAAGATTTGTTGGCTTCCAGCTCATTGATCTGACGGGTAACCCAGCTATTCGCGTTGCCGTCATCCCCTTTGAAGGTAGACCAAGAGATAGTCACACCACTGGTTCCCTTTTTCGAATCGACGAGTCCATCATAGGCTTTGTTAAACGTACAGTGATCGATCCATACGCCGCTACTATCCTCCAGAGTGATGTAATCCCAATCGTTTTTGTCATAATCGCCTTTGGTAGATTCATCCCACTCCCACAGCTCATCGAACTCCAGGTTGCGAATAATGACGTTGGTGCTTCGTTTCACGGTAATAGCAGCGTGTTTAATTTTGGAGCCATTGGCTGAGAAAATGGTAAGTCCATTGAAACCATCCACTGTAATTTTACTGACACCCGTCTGCTTCAGTACTGGATGTGTCAGTGCATCGTTATGTTTGGCAAAAGGTGACGTCTGCGCCGCACTTGGAATCTCGTTCCATCCTAAATCGAGGTCGTTCATAATTTCGACGACTTTGACACCAGAATTCTTTTTCAGAGCCAGCGCCAGGTCGGTGGCATTGTACACTTTTTTGTACGTGGATGTGTTCGACTCATTAATGATTCCACCGCCCGTATTTCCTTGGGAGAAGCCGGTCAGATTGTAATCTGCATTGCCCGCTGCCTGTACACTCGCAGGTCCGGATAATAGGGTGAACCCCAGCGTGAGAGCCAGAGCCGTGCTGCATAAGCTTCGTACTGTCTTTTTCATCGAATGCATGCCTCCTGAAGGTTAATGTTGAATTCCCTGCCTGTCCCTCTAGCCATGTAACAGCGCAAGTGACATATTCACAAAGTAATACATGAAAACGATTACAACAATAATCCTGATCTCACATCCTTATGGGTAGGTTATAGAGGGGGAGAAGTGTGCCCCAAGCAACCTGGTATCGTCCGAAGTTAACTTTTGCAGCAGGGCTTGCGGGAGGAAGGGGGAACAATGCTTGAAGCGTATGCGAAAAATTGAAATTAAAAAGACAGGACCGCATATCATGCAGACCTGCCTTAACTTATTTTTTGATCGAACGTGTCCAGAATCCGCCATGGAACTGTTTGGGCTCGACGGTAATGACAAAAGCTTTGGGATCGAGACTAAGGATGGTTTGGTAGAGTAGCTTCTGGTTTTTACGTTTCGCCAAAATCTCCATAACCAACCGATCTCCATCACGACCACTACCGACCCACGAAGTTACACCATACCCTTTATCTCGCAAGGCGTTAGCTAGACCACCGTCCATCTGGTTGCAGATTACTTTTACGGTAACGTAACCAAGTGCGATCTTTTCCTCAATCCATGCACCAAGCAGGACCCCAAGTCCATATCCCACTGCGTACACGATCAGCGCTGACGGCTGGGTCAAATAACTGAGTACCAGATTCAACCCCAGCACATAGATCACAATCTCACCCATGCTGATCAGGGCAGCAATGTATTTCTGTCCTTTGAGCGTTAAGATCATGCGAAGTGTATAGGCTGATACATATACAATCTGAATCAAAAAGATAAATAACAATATTTTAAGCAATGGCGCTCCCTCTTTCCTGGCCGTTACCATCAATCTGGTCCTTAGTTACCTCTGGATGGGTTCGGCTTCCTCTATATCCATCATTGGACGTTATGCCCTCTTCCTAAACGCTCCTCTGTTCTCCTTCTGATATGGTTCAAGTCCAACAGTCCTCGAACTGCCATTATAAAACCGTTTGTACTCATGTTCAACCCGGCCAGGATCAGAACAATCGGGAAGAGAGCGAATGAATGGATGAATGGATAGACAAGACGCTAGCGCGGAAGACGGACACACCACCAACCAAGATGAGGTATCTTATACGGAATCACCACGGAATAACTACCGAGTCACCAAGGGGCCGTTTTGAAAAAGAGAGATTCTAGCAGGTAAGCCTAAGGCATTACAACCTTGTTAACCTCCTGTTTCTTCCCTCTGTATACTAGGGTCCAGAGCAGCACATTCGCCAAAATGAGTATCGCACCATAAACCCAAACCCCCATGGGGAAGGAGCGGAAAAAGACATGAATGCCCCAAAATAATGCCAGGACAGGTATAGCTATAAACACATACCAGCCTTCACTCTCTTGAGCCACACTGAAGGATCGGGAGAACGGCAGCTGTTGCAGCATAAACTTGCCTGACGCTGGAATCAGCGCCGTACCTGCAAGTAAAATGATGGCCAGATCTGGCAAAATGCGAAGCCCAAATGTCCATGTGAACACAATGGCATTTAACAGAAACAGAGGCAAGAACATATTACATAAAAATGCCTTTAATGCACCTTTATACAATACACTTTCATTAGCCAGAGGGGCCGCACGTAAAATCCATGCTGCCTTGTACTGACCTGAATACTTCAGCATAGTCACCACCGTAATGACAAGAATCAGCATCAAGTAAAGACTGTATACATATGCACCTTGCCTGAATTCCGTCCACGTATTCGATTGCAATCCTGTGTACCAGATGATATAAGGCATAACTAGTGCTAATCCGAGCGAAGGATAGACTTTCAGCTTGAACTCTCGTTCATTACGCATCATGTTGGCTGACAGGCGGAAACAAGCTTGCTCCTCAGTGGAGCGACAGAATAGCTTGGCAACCCTGCGATCCCATTTTCCACGGCGTCGGCTGGACGTCTGGCCGGCATGAGCCATTTTTTCCAAATACAGCTCAAACGATGGCATAAGCTTCACATATATGATCAAGCATATCACCGGGACAACCACCGCAAGGGCTGTGAGCGTGTAGATCCAAACACCGCCGCCACCTGCGAAGAACCAATCGTAAGCAGAAGCATACCAGAGTGGGGGTAACAGCAACTGCCACCAGGCGGGAGTGAATACGACACCAGCATGAAATATATCAAACGAACGAATGACAAACTGATATCCAATCGCGATACCAACGGACATGATAATCTGCACCATATTAATCATGTCTCTCAGCTTCTCACCATCCAGAAATTTCATCATGAACAGATAGATGAGAGAGGTGGTCACCAAGATCAGCATACTAATCAGAATGATCTGTAATAGGAAGAGCAGGAAGAAACCAATTCCGTGCGTAATTAAACCTGCAATCAGCGGGGCAACGGTCAAAGAACCGGTTAGAAGAAACAGATACACTCCTGCATGAATGGCTCGGGCCAAGCCTACCGTTCGTGCATTGACAGGTTTGGTCGAAATAATATTACGATCCCGGATATCCAGGAGCACGGATGAGAAATCCGAAATCATGGATGTCATAATCATAAACATTAAAACACCAAACAGAATGCCCATCTGGAACATGAATTGACCTGTATCCCATACTATAAAGGGAACCATAATTAATCCCAGCAACATATACAACCAGAGAGAGCGAACATACAGGTTACTCTCTTTGCTCTCCGTTTTCTTAGCTCTTGAAGACATAATCATAGGTACTCTGCGCTGATCCATCTGGAACTTCACCCGTAAGATGAGGCGCAGCACGTCATAATCAGCCCCCGTCTTGGCAATAATCGGACGAAAACGATCCAGTATTTTGAGCGTACGAAAATCAGAGGAAGAGGATTCCGCCATATCAGCTCACCTCCCGCACAATCGACACAAAACGCTCAGCTATCGCTTGATGTTCATCAAAGCCTGTCAATTGATTAAACACTTCCTCCAGTGATCCTTCCTTCGATTGCTGTTGAAGCTGCTTAAACGTACCATCCGCCACTACACGACCCTCGGCAATCAGTACAATTCGGCTGCTGATCTTCTCCACCACATCCATAATGTGTGACGAATAGAAGATGGTTGTACCTTTCGCTGACAACTGTGACAAAATCTCTTTTACCACCATCACACTGTTTGCATCCAGTCCACTGAGCGGTTCATCCAGGAACAAGAGATCCGGATCATGCAGCAGTGCCGAGATGAGCAGCACTTTCTGACGCATTCCTTTGGAGAAAGAAGCAATGCGTGAGTGGTATGATCTCTCCAGTCCAAAACAATCCATCAGCAGCTTGGCTTTGTAATCCGCATCTTCATAGGACAAGCCGTACAACTCTCCCGTAAACGTCAAATATTCCGCCGGAGTTAATTGTTCATACAGTTCTGCCACTTCAGGCACATACCCGATTCTTCGCTTATATTCCACATTGCCATCTGCGATATCCTGTCCAAAAATACGAACGCTCCCCACATATCCTTCGATCAATCCGAGCAAAATCTTCACCGTTGTGCTCTTGCCGGCTCCATTCGGCCCGATATATCCAATCATCTCTCCCCGATTGACTTCGAGGTCAATGCCGTTCAACACATAACGACCGTTGTACCTCATACGCAAGCCTTCAATGGATAGCACTTGTTCTTTACTTGATTTTGGCTGCATTTGTTCTAAAGTCACTTGGTTATCCAGCTCCTTGTCTATACTGTTTTCTACAATTATACTACTTTACCACAGTTTGGATTACACTCGCAGTAACTCTCTTAATAGAAAGCTCACTATATGTATAACAAAAAGACGCTTCATTCGAAGCGTCCTCTTGGGAGTTACGATTAATCCTCGTCATCAAAATCCTGATCAAAGGATAGTACCTTGCCTGTACCCGCATCTATATCGACGTCCGCTTCACCTTGAGCTGTTCGCAGTTCGATCTCATAGACATAACGACCGTTGTCACGATCCAGCTCAACCTTCGTTACTTTACCACCTGTAACTTGTTTCAGGGCAATGTTAGAAGCTTGGTCAACTGTCAGTTTAACCTGACTGGCAGCAGATGAATTAGAAACACCATTCGTTCCATTATCACGGCTGTCATCATCATCGTCATCGAAGTCATCCTCACGAACAACTTCCAAAACCTTACCCGTGTAAGCATCCAATCGAACTGTCAAATCAGGAACGCCTTTTCTGTCGATCTCTACTTCATAAAAAGTTTGACCGTTTCTACGCTCCAGATCCACATCATCCACTTTACCTTCCACTACTTTCAGAGCTATTGCTTTAGCTTGTGATACAGTCAACATTTTATCTGTGTTGTTCTGGTTAGCATTGGTGGATGGTGTCCCTGCACTTGGTGCGGTCTGCGTTGTTTCCGATTGTGCTTTTGGCGCTGGTTCGCCGCTCATAGTGCCGCTGGCTGCAACTGCTGATCCACCTAGCAATATCGCTGCGGACAAGCTGCCAATCCATAGTTTATGTTTGTTCATCATCATCATTCATCTCCTCATTCATGTTCTCGTTCTCGTCTACAAACTTAGAATAACCTAGACGAATGAGAGATTAGGGAGAACAAGATTAGAATTTGATGAGAAAATGAGAAGAGTATACTTATCCCTTTTCAGAATGCTATTTTCAAAAATATCTCTTACTCGTCATCTTTATCCCATGTCACCGAACGAATAGCACCCGAAATGGCATTAACCTGCACCGTGGCTTCCCGTCCGTCTTCCAGATCAATCTCAACCAAATAATAGGGGTTGCCACTGTTCGTGCCGCGCAATTCTACATCATCTACTTCGCCAGGAACCCTTGCAAGTGCCTTCTGCTCGGCCTGTTTCTCACTTAGAAACTGCGGCTCGTTCGCTGTCTCCCCGGCTTCGGATGAAGGAGGTGACTTGATCGCTTTGGAGGAAAGAATCTCGCCCGTGTATGGATCGATGGTCAGTTCCTGACGGCTGTTATCCTTTGCTTCGACCACCGCAGTGTACACCGGGCTGCCCTGTTGCTCCACAAGCTCTAATGATACAAGTTGTTCTCCTGCCCTTTGCTTCAGCAGTTCCGATTTCATCTGCTCTCGACTCCACAGCGTCTTCTCCTCAGCCTGCGGAGCGGCCTCCAGTCGTTTAATGGATTGAACTGCTGCCGTGAAAGCATCCACCTGCACATCATATAAACCTGTCTCCGAACGAAGCTGCATCAGATACGTACCGTCCTTCAAGGTAGAATGAATGATCTCCCCCGGATATTGATTCAGTACAGATTGTGCCGCTGCATCGGCAGATAACTGCTCACGAGCTGGTTCCCATGGTTTCCACCACATCACTGCTGCGAGAAGCACCACAGTTAGGATGCCGGCCCCCCACCGCAGCAACTTATGTGATCTGCCCCCTGCGTTGCTTCCATTTTCATTTTTATTTAAATGCTTATGCTTTTGCTCACTTCGTATCATCTCAGGCCGCTGTTCCTGCTCTGACATACGCACTCCCTCCCTCACATTCTCTCAGATTACATCGCTCCACCCAGTATAGAAGAGAAGAATGAGAATTTCATGAGAGTGGTCTGTCTGCACGATCGGTCTTGGAACGTGGCAAAATAATACAAGCCTCCGTACCAACACCCTCGGTACTGGATAGTTCAATCTGTGCTCCAACAGCACCTGCCAGCTCTTTGGCAAGAGAGAGTCCCAGACCCGATCCGCTGGCACTGCCGCTTCGGGTTCTGGAGATGTCCACTTGGTAGAAACGGTCGAACACCTTCGCAAGTTCCTCCTCCCGCATACCAATGCCTCGATCCACAATCCGTATACAGCAGTTCTCGTCGTGAGCATCCAGTCTGACTTCAATCGCATCTTCACTATACTTCCGTGCGTTATCCAGCAAAATAAACACCAACTGCTTCAGCTTACTCTCATCACTGATCGCATAGATTGGGCCTGTTACGTCACACCGTACTTCCCGGTGATATGCTTCGCGGAATGCACGTGTAGATTCAGCAGCGAGCTTCGCAATATCTACACGCTCGAGCTGAACATTCCATTGCTCGGGCTGCTTTGCCAGCAGTAACAGTTGCTCGGTCATCTCGCGCATGCGTACCGACTCAGACAGAATTGCTTCCACCGCTTCATCAAATACTTCGGGTCGTTCCTTACCCCTGCGCTGGAGCAGACTGGCATAACTTTCGATGATGGTCAGCGGTGTTTTGAGCTCATGGGATGCATCCGAGACAAAACGCTCCTGCCGTTCAAAGTTCGATTCCAGCAGATCCATCATTCGATTAAACGTCTGACCCATCGTGTTCAGCTCATCCTTGGATGCTCCCTCCAGTGGAAGCCGCTTAAAATGCCCACTAGCTTGAATATCACGCATAGTATGTGTCATCTGCTGGATGGGTCTTGTCATCCGGTTCGCCAGAATCCGGCTCGAGATTACGGCAGGAATCAGCGCTATGATGGTAACGATCACTAATACGGTACGCAAGGTAGCAAGCCCGCCCTCCGTCTCAGCTACACTCTGAGTAACTTGCAGGTTAACTACTTCACCATCCGGCCAGATAAGTGGCATGGATACCCACACATAGCCAACCTGATCCACTTGGATATACTCTGCCTTTTTCTCATTTTCATACTGGTAAGACAATTGGCTGAGCTGCTCGGATGCTGCAGTTGTGGTTACAGGTGAGCTGCTGCCATCCTCATGTACAATGCGAAGCATACCGTTGATGGGTGCATAAGCCCGGAGCAGATCGTCTGGCGGAATGGACCCAGCAGACTGACGTACCCCTGCCACAATCGACTCTGCTTCTGCTTCGACCCGGCGGATCTCATTATTGATCGATACTCGCTCGAATACGAGATATACAGACAGATTCACCGCTATTAACAGCACAGCAAATAAAACCGACGAATATCCGTAGATTTTGCTGCGGAGACTCATGATTGCTCCTTCAGGACGTACCCCACGCCCCTAACAGTATGTATTAAGGGTGGTGTGAATCCGTTATCTACCTTTTTGCGCAAATAACGGATGTACACATCCACCACATTGGTATCACCATAATAATCGTACCCCCACACGGATTGCACAATCTGATCCCGGCTGAGCACCTGCCGCTGATTCCGCAGCAAATACACCAGCAGATCAAATTCGCGAGGGGTAAGCTCAATCGCTTGTCCATCTCGAGACACTTCACGTGTTCCTTCATGAAGCTTCAGGTCGGCAGCGGTTAACCATGCCTCTTCTGCTTCATGCAGTTGACTTGCCGTCCCCTGCTCTGCCATCTGCCCGAAGTTCTGAACGGTTGTCCTTGCAGAAGCAGCCGCGGCGAGCCGTAGAGCTGCACGGACTCTTGCCAGCAGCTCTTCAATCTGAAATGGCTTGGTGATATAGTCATTGGCGCCGAGATCCAGCCCAGACACTTTATCTTCTACCGAATCCTTCGCTGTCAGCATGAGGATCGGAATGACCGCATCCCTAGCTCGAATCCGCCGCAGAACCTCGATGCCACTTAGACCAGGCAGCATGATGTCCAGAAGAATCAGATCCCATTGTCCTTCGCTGTACTTTTCCAGCCCTTCTGTCCCGCTACCTGCCTTTGTGACCTGATATCCCTCGTATTGCAACTCCAGTTCAAGCAGTCGTGCAATTTTGGGCTCATCTTCAATGACCAGCACGGCCTCATTCAAGCGGATTCCCCCTTACCCTGTCATATCCTACTCCCGCTAGTTTACAACATCTGTTTACAAATTGCTCAAAGCATCCGATACAGACTGCTCTCCAGCTATCAGATCAAAAGCCTTCCGATAGGTCTTCTCTTCCTGCAGAGAGGCTGCAATGACACGCGCTACATCTTCACGCGCAATGCTGCCCGGTTTCAGGTCAGTTCCTACTGCCACCTTGCCGGTTCCCGATTTATTTTCCAGACCTCCGGGACGAATAATCGTATAGTTCAGTTCACTGGCAAATAGTGCTCGATCCGCAAAATGCTTTGCTACATAATACGGTTTGATCTCTTTTGACCATTTACTCCGCTGATCTGCACCATAGGCGCTGACCATAATATATCTGGATATGCCTCGCTTCTCTGCGGCCTCCATCGTTTTCACCGCCCCATCTAGGTCAATGAGCAACGTTTTGTCTGGGCCCGTCGAGCCACCAGAACCTGCTGTAAATACGATAGCATTCTGATCCTTCATGGCCTCTGCAAGCTCATCGACGGTACCTTCCAAATCTCCCATGACAACCTGTGCGCCAAGTTTTTTCAGTGCGTCTGCTTGCTCTGGCTTGCGAATCATAGCCGTAACCTGATGTTTGCCTTCCTGTGCCAACTGTTCAACCAAGTGTTTACCAATTTGTCCGTTTGCTCCAATCACTAGTACATTCATTATTCATTCTCCTCTCAAGAGTCTCAGAGAACAACATATGGCTCCCTGCGGGTTATTTTATTGACTTTCTTAAAAAGCCTCA
Source organism: Paenibacillus sp. JJ-100 (assembly GCF_948329825.1). Classification (GTDB taxonomy): domain Bacteria; phylum Bacillota; class Bacilli; order Paenibacillales; family Paenibacillaceae; genus Paenibacillus. The sequence continues at coordinate 289,938 of NZ_CAOJCM010000003.1, read as the reverse complement.
TCCTATCTTTTAAACGAAAGCCGATGCTTCTAAGCGGAGGTTCATTCGTTCCCAAGTTAAACACATCTCGATTTCTATCGTTCCTGTTAATATCTGATGAAATTCTCCTGTTCATACCCTTGTAGGCATACAAAAAAGAGCGCCCAATGGGCGCCCTTTGACGTTTACACTATAGATTAATAAGCCAGTGCGAACAAGCCATGGATGTGGGACAGGTAACGGATGTTACTTGCTTCTTTCATCATGGTTGCAGGCAGACCTTTCAGGCGAGTCTGGTTACCACCGATCATGCCGACAGCATCCTTACGACCCAAGCTTCCCAGTGTACCGGAGAATACTGGTGTGAAAGTTTCCATTGCGCCACCTTTGAACATTACGCCCAGGTTGTGACCAATGGTTTCACCCATTTGCCAAGCCAGTTGTGCTGTTGGAGGATAAGGACGAGCGCCTTCGCTAGGGAAGACCACTGCGCTGTCACCAGCAACAAACACATCTTTGTGGGATGTAGATTGCAGAACTTCCGTTACTTTCGCACGCCCGCGATCTACTTCGATTCCACTGTTAGCAACAACCGCATTACCTTGTACGCCACCTGTCCATACGAGTGTGTTCGTAGGGATCGAGCTGCCGTCTTTCAGCAATACTTCGTTTTCTTTCATCTCGGTAATTGCTACGCCAATGATGAAGTTTACGCCGCGTTTTTCGAGACTGGATTTCGCACGATCAACCAGCTCTGGCGGGAAACCAGCCAGAATGGAAGGACCTGCTTCTACCGTATAGAGGGAGATATCGTTGAAATCGATACCTTTCTGTTTGCATACGCCTGGCAGAAGGTCAGCGAATTCACCAACAAGCTCGATACCTGTCAATCCGCCGCCACCAATAACAAACGTAGCGTCTGCTTTGTTGCCGGATTGTTTGTAAGCATCCAGACGTGCTTCAACGTGCGCACGAATACGGTTCGCATCGCTAACCGATTTGAGCGTGAAGCTGTACTCCTGCAATCCCGGAATTCCGAAGAATGCAGTTTCGCTACCCAGGGCAACGACGAGTGCATCGTAAGAGTATGTGGAGCCGCTAGTCATGAGGACTTTTTTCTCGTCCGGCTTGATCGTATCCACCGTATCGATTTTCAAGTTCACATCTTTACCGCGCAGCAATTTTTCGAGCGGGAGTGCTACAGCTTGCTCAGCAATGCTTCCTGCAGCAAGACGGTGCAGTTCCGTAATAATTTGGTGCGTAGGGTAACGGTTCACGACTGTAATTGTCGCTTCTTCCGGAGTCAAGTATTGACGCGCAGTCAGCGCAGTCAACAGACCGCCGTAACCTCCACCCAAAATCAAAATTTGCTTCGACATATCCATCCTCCGTTCTTTCTCAGTCTTAACGTTTCGTTTGTTGACGCTCGTTCAAGATGCTCAGGAACGATTGAGCAAAACGAAGCGTTTGTTGTACGTTTGGATCTTTAAGCATTTTAAGCATAGCGAACAGGCCAACCGAAGTTTGTTCGGCTTGGGCACGGTCATTTGCCTCGATGGCAGCAGAAGCTACACCTTTAGCTTTTTCTACAACAGGTTTAGCGAACTCACCCATTGCACTCATCGTGTCGCTGATAAGAACTTTGTCCGTAGCGATACCTTGTGCGAAATCATAAGCTTTTGTCATTGCGGTAACCATTTCAGCCAATTTAGGCAGGTTCTCCACCAATACAGTTAAAGACTCCTGTACCTCAGGCTTCATCAGTTGATCCAGTACGTCCAGGGACTGGCGCTCGGAAACGTTGGCGCCTTCTGTTACTGGCACCTCTTGTTGAGTAGGCGATTGTGACATAAGAGAAAGTCCTCCTTTACTTTGGGATAGAAGTCCGCGACTTTCATGATGCCTGTCAAGCTAAGCCGAACCACAAATACATCAATACAGTAAATGTACTAAATTTCACACATTAGGATAAGCGTGGCCAAAACCACTCTCACGCATGCATGGTATGTTGGGTCTATTACGCACAAAACGACAAGCAGGCCGAAACCGAACTCTATACCCTTATATTACACCTCTTACACATGAACATGAAAAAGAATCTTTTTACACTTGTGAAGATATTGTGAACATTGTAACAAAATCGATTTTTTTGTCAAGGCGAGCAATCTTGTCTGAACGCTCATAATTTGTATCCAAACGCCCCTACATACCATATGCGGTATTAAAAATTTCACATCATACCATATGTACGAAAAGCACATATGAAAGTACATGATATATGGATTTTCAGGATCGGATTCCCAAAAACATAACACTTCTGCAACGAATTTGGTCACTTTGGTTATTATGCAGCGACAGACCTAGCCTTATTCTTTCAGATTAACATCTCACCCAAACAAGTATGAGTCTTTTCGGGTAATAATGCAAAGCGCATTAAACGGTCTTATTCCTTGTATCCGTCCTTCACCCCAGTCTGCTCACCGCTCTCCAACATATCCAGCATGATCTCCAGAGTTCTCACAGCGGAACACTCCAACTTCTCTATCTCCTCCAGAATAGAGAAGGCCTTGTCTGCATTAACGTGGTGATTGGGTTTGCCGCCTTCCGGGAAAGGAAAACGTTGCACTAACATATACAGCCGATCTGCAATCAAACGATATTGTTCCTTAGCTTTCCGACATAAGCGGATAAAGTTATGATTGTCCATCCCGGAATATCTTTTGTCCATACATGGACGACTCGCTAACGCCATCCATACCTGAGCCAGTTCTTCGAAAAACACAGTGGCATAGTGCCTCGCATCCCATAAAACAGCAATATTGTAAGCATGTCCATTAGGCTCAATTCTCCCTGTTCGCAGAGCTTCTCGCCAAGCTGCATATGCGGCCAGACCAGATACTGTTCCCTTCATCGTACATGAATCAGAACCCTTATAATGTGCCAGTATGTGCTGCAAAATGGCTTGCATATCCAACTCATTCCGGAATGGCTCTGGTTCCACAGTCAGTACAAAAACTTCTTCGTTCACACCCCTCCCTAGATGGTCATAAGGGACTGTGGATCTTTGAATAAAATCCTCCCCATGCAATGTACGAGCCTGATCATCATAGCCATATACCAGACCAAATTCGGGAATATTCAGATCCCACACCACAGCTGGGAGCCCCCGAGAAACCGAGTAGCGAATCATCGAAAGCGCCCGTACCAGTCTGGGGTTCACCATGCGTTTATCCTTGGCAGCCACCTGTAATAAAGCGGGATCAACCAGATTAGCATTCACTCCTGCTTCATTCGCAATAGCCTCCACGGAAGAAGGAAGATAACCCATATGTCTCAGCCCCCTGCCAAGTACTTCTTTGAAATTAAAAGCCGTCGGCCCTGCAATATGAATGTCTTCTGGATAAATGGTCATTCGAAAGGCGAGCCCCGTCGCCCCCATGATCATAGGCAAAGATGGCGAAGCTTCCAAATAGCTCAACATCTCATGCATAGCGGCACCTGCAGAACTCCATGTCTGGGGAGTATGAAAAGTTCGCGGTTCCCTTAGCAGCACACATTGTGGCAACAAGGGAATGCTCTCCTTCAGCATTTCATTGACGGCCTGATGAATGTGATGCCGGGACATTTTTTTACGTGATCGGGATAGGATTTGATATACATTGGCTATAGTTAACCCGGTTTGGCTTGCGATCTCCTGAGGTGACCTATGCTCTATCCAGTGTTGCTGGCAAACGAACCTTTCCTTCTCCTTAAGTCCAGCCAGCAATTGGTGAACATAATGGTTCATGTCCTGACGAGTGGTTACGAAAAAAGGATCGTGACTCAGCTCATGTATCTCTAGCTGCTCATAGCTCATCTGTTGATTCAGAAGATGGTCTACAACATCTTGTTCACTCCAAGATCCTGCTGGAGCAGAAGGCTCCCTTGCAGCAGTAAAAGAGGAGAAATAATGTTCTCGGAGACGGATTTTTCGCTGTATGTGTGTGTAAGCCTGATTCTTCACAATCTGCTGCAACCAGGCAAACAAACGGCCAGGCTCCATTAATTGGTCTATATGCATGTAAGCACGAATAAGCCCTTCCTGTACCACATCATCTGCAAGGGCATTATCCTGTGTAATCCCTCGTATGTAACGATGCAGTTGGGACCGATAACGATGAACCATCTCTTCGAATGCTCGGCTGTTTCCTTGCCTGATCTGTTCGACGATCAACTTATCTGACATCTCGGTGTAGTCACCCGGAGTTGATGAGTCATCTTTAGGCCCTCTATCCGAAGTGTCCTCCTGCTGTCTTCCAATCGATCCTTTATACATATCGTCGCCCTCTCTGCTATCGTATAATCCGTTTCCGCTTCCTGTTCTAATCAAACTCTATTAAGCTTAATTCATCAACCTCATCAGTTCTGCCTCGATCTTGGCTTCTGTATCCGCCAACTCGTTCATCCATCTGCCAGCTTCTCTCCAATTTCTGGACACAAGACGACTCTGGCACGCCCCCATCTGTAGCGACTGGTTATGTTTCAAAGCAGACAATGCAGGACTTATCTTTTCAAAATATAAACGATAATCTTCCGCCCGACGTGCACCTACCGGCAGTGTAAAGTAAACATAATGAGCCCATTCGTTATCATTCAGCTCACCCGAACAAATCTGCTCCGCCTTTTGACCGATAGCCGAAGCACCTGTTCTGCCTGCGTATGCCTGATTATGGTTTTGCTCCATTAAACTTGACCGAAACCATGCACACGCCCGGCGATCTATCTCTGCTCTGTCTGGACGTTCCACACGTTCAGGTTGGCTCCAGCTACGGTACACCTTTGCACTCCAAGGAAACTCGTATTGCCAGGCTTCTTCAAGCTGATCCAAACTCAGATATACATTAGGAAATCCCGCTGGATCATGCAGCAATACTTCATCACCTTCTAGATGTTGTAACAACACATAGTGATCAGACCCTTCAAGTGCCCTGTGTCTAGGATTGTAACCCAGCTTACCCATATTCAGCGGTCCAACCATGACCGGGCCTACACGTAAAGATGCCTTAAGTTCCTCGATTGGCATACAAGAGCCAGGATTATACGCTTGCTCCTTAACTGTGAATCCTAGAATGTTTAAAGCCTTGGTCACAGCATAATCTGGACTAGAGCTGACGTTATCAAAATAAAGAAGTTCATTTGACGCAAGCGATGCACCTAGCGAAAACCCGCTCACCACTTCAATCAATCCTGGTTCAACATGCTCTCCAATAGATGATAATAACATGGCAGCAGAGTTGGCATAACAGTACGCAGCATTCCCGATATAATTATTCACGTTCATAACATCTCCTCTTAATCTAGGTGTGGCATTCATAAAACGTGCCTATATCTAGATGACTTCATAGAGGCAAGATTTCTGACAGATTGAACAATTTTTTTACAGCGTCTTCTGAAATCGAACGTTTAAATAATCTTCAGTCCGGTTAATAAGGACTACACCAGACAACGAAGGAGATGTTCGATATGAGTAATTCAACTAGCGATAAAATCAAAGCAGGCGTTAACAAAGCCAAAGGCGAAGTGAAGGATCAGATCGGTAACGCGACGAACAATAAGTCCCTTCAAGCTGAAGGTAAAATGGATAAGGCCAAAGGGGCCGTTCAAGATAAAGTGGCCGATGTGAAAAAACATCACGAATAATACACATGAGTTAGCGTATTCGGCATATCTCTACGACCTCGCGTGAAGTCAGCTAGAAGCTAGAGAGTGTTAGAAGTAGCCTGACCGTCTTGATCATGGTTCGGATCTCTCCGAACATCGATTAGATGACGGAGGCACAAAAAAGCCAAGGAAGGTGTTGAAAAACTACCCTTCCCTGGCTTTTTTTCATTTTATGTCACAGGTACAGCATACCTTGCCATATCAATGATAAAGTTCCGACTTTGACGTGTCGTATGATATTCCCGACTGAACAGTCTCACCCAATCCGCATTCTCCCGATACCAGTGGTATGTCTTGTCCAGCCCCTGTTCCAGGGTAGTCCGAGGGTACCAGCCCAATGCAGCACGCAATTTGCCGGAGTGAACAACCAGACTTGAACCTCTGGACTGCGTAGGCTCCTGTTCCCGGACTTCCTTCCCGATCACAGATCGAACCATAGGCTCCAGAAGCATGCCGATCTCTTGCATCGTCGTTCCAAATCCCGTAGAGATATTATAGATGTGCCCGTCTTGGCCTTTCGTCATAATCAGTTCAATTGCTCGCAGCGCATCCTCAATATACAAGAAGTCTCGAACAGCTGATCCTTGGATATCCAGTGGCAAACCATCCAGCATACGTGCGAAGTTCCGCGGAATGATACGATCAGGGACTTGCCATGGCCCATATAGATTGGTCAGACGGAATATCTTCACTGGAAGCTGATAACATTTTGCATAGGATTGAGCCAGCATCTCACAGGCTGCTTTCGAAGCCGAGTAAGGGGACACAGGTGCAAGCGGGTCTGATTCACTATAAACTCTACCCCAATCGCCGCCATAGACTTCAACGGATGAAGCCAGTAACACAGGGATGTCATGATCCGCAGCATACTGCAGAATAGTCTGCGTACTCATTGTATTATTGCGGAATACTTCTGCAGGGTGATGGTATGAATAATCGACGTGAGGCATGGCAGCAAGATGTATGATGTAATCCGTGTTGTGGGGTAGACGAAGGCTGTCCTTCATGAGGTTACACTCGATAAAAGGCATGTCGTGCAGTGGAGAGAGTTGAACCAGTCTCTGACAATAGTCATCCTGATCCAGCATGGTGATTTGATGCCCTTTTTGCGCCAAAAAGTGTGAGAGATTAAACCCGACGAAACCTGAAGCTCCTGTCACCACAATATTCACACATGTTCCCCCTATTCGTTTTTACATCAGGCACTTTAAGAGAGTCTATGTAAAGAGTATAACCTTAGAATGATACATTTTGTATCATTTTACAATTATTTTTTGATTATCCCTATATCGAACGGTTAATACATAGAAAGGGGTGTTTACCATGCGCGATCCAAGGAATGACAATAACGATGTCGAATGTATGTATTTCCAAGATGACGGGATGATTCCGAATCATCCACATCTACCCGTACTTTTGTACAAAGGGGTATGGCATACTGAGCCAGCCGGTGCTGAATCACGCTTTAACCAAAACGGATGGGCCAATAGCTGGGTCAATGGCGTATTCGATGTTCATCATTATCACAGCAATGCGCACGAGGCTCTTGCCGTAATCAGTGGATTCGTGAAGTTGATTATCGGTGGTGAGAAGGGACAGAAGATTGTTCTGGAAAGTGGAGATGTCGTTGTATTACCTGCCGGAACCGGCCATAAACGTTTGAAGGCCAGTCCCGACTTCCGGATCACCAGAGCTTATCCTGGGGGTACGAGCTATAACACACGTACAGGCGAACCGGAGGAACGCCCTCAAGTGTTGCAAGAGATTCGAGAGGTTTCTATACCAGATACCGATCCAGTGTATGGAAGGGGCGGCCCCCTAACCAAGCTGTGGCTGAATCGCAACACTTAGAACATCGAGACATGGGTCAGGCCCCCACTACCAAGCAGTTGCTAGTCGGACACGGTAGAAGCGCATCGCGCGAGGGTTGCCTTCCATGTCCAGCTTCCCTTGAAGCACAAGTTGACGTAAACGGTATTCAATAAAGGAGTCACCGACAGCCTGTGGCAAGTTCCCCAGCACCTCTCCTACTACACGAGCAGCATTGATGAATTGCTGAGCTTCATGTTCTTCGGCGAGCTTCTTGACCTGTTCCAAAATAAATCCATCGAGGCTGTCTTCAGGGATACTGTGAACCACATCATCTTGGATGATTCTTAACGTACCTGGTTGTGCGGACAGCTCAAGCCATTCCTTTTCCATAAGACTTCGCTGCTCCTCTGACAACGGCTCGGCATCCACACTCCGCTTCCATATCATGGACAGGTGCTCCGGGATCAACTCACCTAGATGGAGAATCTGATGTTCAGAAGTATCAAACAAGGCTTGGTACAGTGATGTAGTGTCGATCAATTTGATCGGGTTTTGACGATGACGCAGCAGATAGAGCGCATATAGCAAGCCCGTTCGTTCATGGCCATTGTTCGTATACCACAGAATTACCCGAGTCTCTTCACGAATTTCACTTAGGAATGATTTAATCTGATTTAACTGTTTCAGGCCTTGAATAAGATAACTTCCGTGCTCCGAGATATAGAGTCTTTCCAGTAGCCATAGGTGTCTTCGCTGCATTACGCTTGCATCCGTCAGGTCACCTAATGGCCCGATGGCGTAGTAATCATTCAGGGAGTAAAAGCGCCGGCCTTCCCGCCCGGGGATTTTGCCCATGGCTACTTTGATACTCCCCAAAGGCGATTCACCGATAGCAATATGGATCTCTTCTGCATGCTGCAGATCGGGCAACTTACGGACGTTATCTCTGCGTTGCAACTGGCTGAATAGTTGATGTTGTCTCTCTACAAACTGCATGTAATGGGGCTCGTCATGCTTGCCATTCATAGCCATATCTGTACGCAAGTATAGTTCGCACAGCAGTGAACGTAGTTCTTCTTCCTCCATCTGTTGCAATTCGTTATCCAAATCGAAAACACTGTTGATCATGAGGAAACCTCCCTGGAATCACTCCATATTCTCTTCATATTCTTGACCTGAACCTAACTTTTAACTTTTGCATAACTTCCTCGGATTTCGTCACTTCAGTGAGGAGGAGATCGACTTATCTGAAGCCTGATGTAACGAGTGCCCTTCATCTTGATCCGAATTGGACCGGGTGAAATGTCGTTCCAATTTGCGGCTTGCCCATAAAGATATTGCAATGAACAGGATTACGCCAATCCAGCGTATCGGGTGCTCCAGAAACTGCTCTACGTTAGAGCCAATGTACGTCACCGAGAATATCATGATGCCTTTACCGAACCCAACCGCAAGCAGGAAGGACAACAATCGCATTCGCGCGATCCCAGCCGCCACATTAATAATGACAAAGGGACCTACTGGAAAAATGCTAAGCAAGAATACATAACTAAACGCATTTCTGCGAATCCATACCATGCTGCGTTGCACACGCGGTTTGCGTGCCCATTTTTCTACAAAGGCCGATTTCCCAATCTCTCTTACAATTAGAAAAGTCACGGTACAGCCGAGTACCATACCGATCCACGAGTACAAAAAACCAGCCCATAAGCCGTATACCGCTCCGTTAACACCCACAATCAATAACGTGGGAAGCGGCGGTACAAAAGACTTCATAAACGTAAGTAAAATGCCCGGTAATGGGCCAAGAGAACGGAATTTCTCCAGCCAAAACCGAATATTTTCTTCCGTGAAATACGACATGATATCTATAGCTGCCGTTGTCATCCACATCCATCCAATCTATTCAATACTATTTCAAACGTAGAAAACACCAAAAACTATAGAAATAACATGCTTTATGAGAGCAATCCATCCTGCGAAGTCAGATCCTCTATCCAAAAGTTAATGCAACCCTACCCTCCAAGTATAACGTACATTGGGCACCTGCACCGTTGTCAATTAGAAGAAATCTGTGACGCATCCACCAAACCAAAAAAGCACACCTCGATGATGATCTTGGTATGCTTTGACGTATAAGAGCCTCTGAACCTTGTTCATTCGGTTCATTAGCTTAGTTTATTTATTCTGGTGTTATTCCTTGCATCGACAGCTCCAACAGTTCTGCCTTGTGAGCCGCATTCCACTCCGGTATTCCTGAGCGCATGAATTCATCTGCATCCATTGCCGCCTTCGACTGGTTGCATAGATTGCAGGCACAAACACAATTAAGCGGTGTCGTATGTCCACCCTTGGCTCGCGGAAGGAGATGGTCAATTGTATCTCCGTAGGAGCCACAGAAGTAACAGGTATGCTCATCCCGATTCAGAATAAACCGTTTGAATTCCTTATTGCTGAACAACCGACGAATGGTGTACCGATTGACCACCACGGCAGCCTTTTCCTTCACCAGCGTAACGGCAAGCTCCATGTCTACTTCTTGATGCCAGCGCCGGCCTTTATCCGTTTTGCCGCGCATGCGCACCATACCTTGCCGGTTGGTCCGGAGCGAAGCCGGATCATCCGGGTCAATGGCTGCCGGCGGCGAGTGATGACGCCGCGGACGGCCATCTATTCCAGCCGATGGACTACGGCTGGAATGTGGCGCAGGGGCCTCAGCAGCTCCGCTGCGAGACTGCCCTGCGCTGGACGCTAGCGCAGCAGCAGCCGCACGCTTGCGGCGGCGCTGGCGTGTGCGCCGAGCTGCGGACGGCTGGTCCGCAGCCTCTGGCGCTGGCGCTGCTGCCGGGCCTTGCGGCACAGCCGGCAGCAGCGCTTGGGCCGCCGATGCCTGTTCGGCGGCCGGAACTGCAGCGGCAGCTCGCTTGCGCGCACGCTGCTCGCGGCCCTTCGCATTCGCAACAGCAACGCCTTGCGAATGCCCTTCCCCGGGCGGATGCTCTCCGCCCGGCCTTGAATCCACCGCATGCTGATCGGTGGATTGTTGACGCTCAGTCTCTGCCTCAGCAGACGTCCGAGACTGAGCGTTCATTAACTCAGACGGCTTCTTCTTCCGCCGTCTTCGTCTCTTTCGCCGCTGACTCCCCGAAGAAGTGGTGTCACCTGCTCCTTCATTGAACGTCTGATCGGCAGGGGCAGAACTCGTTTCAGCAGATGCTGATCCTGCCACTCCATCTGAACCCACATATGTTCCTGGACTCATTCCCTTATCGCTCTCTCCAGCAGCTTGCTGCGCTTTAGCCTGAACTTTCCGTTCACGTTCATTCATCACCGTGGCCTGAGCCTCGTCTACCCTGAGAGTCTCCTCTGCATTGCCCTGGACACGCCCCGTCTTTACAGAGTCAGCTGTCGTCACTTTGCCATGATGTGGCTCTCGTACACCGAGCTGGCGACAACGTCTGCAGGCTCCCCGTCTGGCCCCGGAACCTGCACGCCTGCCGGTTCTACGCCGAAAATCAGACGCAGGGCGCTGCTCTCCACAATACATACATCTCTTGGTTTGTTGTGTTTCAAGTGCTGCCTTCCTTGTGTGGACAGGGGCTGGTCCCGTCTCCATGTTGTCACCTCGGTTCCGAATGAATCCGGTTTCTTTCTATTGTATCACATCTGCTCACGAACACCCTCATAACCGCCAGTCTTATAGTCACCATTGCTAAATTCAGGTGTCTGCTCTCTGCATTCATGAAGAATATGCTCGACGTATTCCAATATATCCTGCAGCGCTTTGCCGCATTGTTCACATTTAGTCATGTTGATCACCTTGATCCTATCTCAAAAGTTTACTGTATAATATCCATTCCGCCTTATGATTACCCTTGGATTGAACAAAAGAAACATTCGTTCCCACGCCGCGGCATGACTATCCCGTTGCTTCTGAACGGAAAATGATAGCAAAAAGCCGTCTTCGGAACGCACCAAGGCGAACTGAAAACGGCTGATCATCATAGGGGATTGTACGTTCTAACGAACGTCCATTTTCCCTGAATTCTGCTGGGGTACAAGACGCGGTTTCGGTTTTGGCAGATTGCCAAAAACAACCCAGGCATAAGGCAAGAACCTCGCTGCCAGCCCAACCACAATCCAAGAGGCGATCAATGCAAAAACAAATCCGCCCGCGTACCACAGATGAATTAACCAGGAAACCCCTGTTTGTGGCGGATGCTCACGATAAATTAACAAGAACAATGGGTGAATCAGATACACACCAAAGGACAACGCACCTAGACGACTAAGTGGCTTGGCAAGGAGCTCAGGACCTTTGTGATAGAGCCAGTAAGCGATCTGGATAATGACCAGTGCACAAGCAAATGTATGCACATTCCAGAAGAACTCATACCATAACGTGTTATAGGTAGCTATCTTCAGTCGCAGTAAATAGTAGATATACACGTGTCCAAGTCCCGCCGTGAGCCAGATCAGCCACAACAAAATCCAAGAAGCTACACGCCCCTTCGTTGCATTGACTCGGCTAACGATAAACCATTGTTTGATTTTCGGGAAATACACACCCATGAAAACACCCAACATGAAATAGGAGAAGTACGAGAATGCCCAGCTCCCTTTGTTGGGAACCTGAAACCCAAACTTGTTACTCACAATGAACGCCCATTGGATAACAAGACCAATCGGAATAGACCATTTTACAACAGACGGGTATTTCTTCATCAACCACAGCACAAGCGGAAAAATAAGATAAAATTGCATGTTAATAAACACAAAATACAGATGTGTGTATGCTTTACCAGTCAACAACTTCTCAATAAATGTGCTGATCGATTCATTGAGTGGTCGTCCTTGATAATACATATTATGCAGAATGACAAAATACAAGATCGAGAACAGGAAATATGGCAGTAGGATATAGACAAAACGCTTCTTGTAGAAATTACTAACCAGTTTCTTGTCTAGCGGACGGTTAAAATAGTTATAGAACAGTACAAAACTGCTCAGAAAAATAAAGGTAGGTGTACCGTATTTCATAAAGATATTAATGAAGTTGTACAGCCAGTAATAACCGGATTCTCTCATTTCCAGCGTTGCATTGGAGGTAGAATGTACACATAACACGCCGATAATGGCGACTGCTCGTACAATATTCAACTCCGGTATTCGTTCTCTTTTCAGTGTTTGACTCATGTTCAGAGGCTCTCCTTTAAGTATTCGCCAATATGTTAAATATGACTTATTCCATTTAAGCTCTCTATCTATTAAATAGCATATTGCTCAATATGTGTAGCCCAATTTCCTAATATTTTATTAATTTTCAAGTTGATTTCACAGGATATATCTCGTTACACATGTCAAAAAGACCGCTAGAGCGCGGTCTGGGGGCTATCAAAAATCTCATTAAATTCCTTTCATTACCGGCACAAAAATTGTAAACTCAGGCTCTGTATCATAGGGGTCCTGCTCCATGGGATACACTTCATAGTGTGTAAGCGGATCATTCAATAGATGGAGTCCCTGCTCTTCAATCCACGCATAGATCCGATTATACGAAGATTCAATGGATTGTCCTTTGGCGTGGCTGCATTTCGCATAATCATGTGCGGGAACTTCCAATTGAACCATCCCTTTCGGGACAGATGGCGTTGCTATGTTACCGACCTGGACGGCTACATAGTGAACAAATCCGGTGTCTGTCATGTGATAAGACAACCCTAATAGCTCATCGGGGTGGATTACATTTTGGATTTCATGCAGACGTCGCTTAAATTCCGTCTGTACCTTGCGTATGCCTCCAGCACCGGCCTCAGCAAAAGTGCCTTCCCATTTTAGACCTATCATCGTTGCTGCCTCTTTACGGATCAGCTCCGCAGATTGACTTGGTTTCATGCCCCTCATCCCTTCACACTTCAATAGTCATTAAGTCATTAGGTCTGTCATGTTGTCCTTGTCCTAACTCTATTTTATACTAAAACAGTGACAAAATCTGTCAGTATAGATTGCATAATCCAATCAGGAGTGTACGATCATGACAAAAACGGAACGTTTGATTGAATTAATGATGCGAGTATATGAGAAACCAAGGTTTACCGTGGATGAGATGGCTACCGAATTCGGAGTGTCTTACCGGACAATGCTTCGCTACCTGCACGAACTCAGTGGCATGGGTGTCCCTTTATATGCTGAACCTGGGCGCAGCGGCGGATACTCTCTACTGCTGCCACTCCGACATGGAAACAAGATAACAGCACAGCGAATGTTACACCGTGATCCGTTCCAGCGTATTGTTCGACCTGAGACTTGCGTAGTCGGACTTGAATTTCAGGCTCCCTTTACAGCAGTCTTCATGGCACAGGTCATGATTCCTAGGTTGTGGACAGAATTGAAACGAAGACAGCATGAAATCCCCCGCCAGAAACAGGCAGGGGTGTGGACAGGCGTTGTGCTGAGTCGTCAGCGGCTATATCATTACGTTGCCGGGGTAGAGGTATCCTATTATGATAAACTACCGGATGACATGATAGGCTTAACCCTTCCCGCCCGAGAATATGCACAGTACACCCATCATGGCAAGGTTGATAGAGTACAGTCTGATGAATCATTTCTATGGATGATTGATAAGTTAAAGCTTCGAGGCCTGATGCCAGATCTTTCTGCCTATGCATTGGAGATTCAAGCAGAGAACTCATCTAACATCAACATGTACGTCCCACTCTGTCACGAGACTAGTTCTTTTCCCGGCTAGCAAGAATCTGCTTGTACACCTCAATCGCCGCCTGTCTGGAGGCTTTCAGGTCAACAATGGCATCCTTGCGTGGCTGATGAATGTCTTTGCTATGCAAGTCCTGCAACTCAGGCAACCACTTGCGAATGTAATCACCCTGAGCATCATACTTCTCGGACTGCGTCACCGGATTGTTCACCCGGAAATATGGGGCAGCATTCTCACCCAGCGATGCGCACCACAGCCAGTTACCTCGATTCTGGATATTATCGTAATCCTTCAGCTTTCTTCTGAAGTATGCTTCCCCGAGTGTCAACGGGCACTGAAGATTTTTGGTCAGAAACATGGCCGTCAGAATGCGGAGCCGATTCGGCATATGCCCGGTCTCGTTCAGTTCTGTCATCGCCGCATCAATGATTGGGATGCCTGTCTCCGCCTTGCACCAACGTTCGAAATGAGTATCTTGAAGAACGGAGAGATTGTACACTTTTTCATACTTAAAATAATGCTCCTCATAGACTGCCCTGTACAAGTAGAAATCACGGAAACAGAGCTGTCTGATCCACTCCCCAGCTTCGGAGATACGCTGCGCAGCATCATACATTTTACGAATAGATACGGCTCCCACAGCTACATAAGAGCTGAGATGACTTGGCTCATAGGCTTCGAACTCATCCCGATGATCCCCGTAATCCGCTACTCGTTCGGACAGAAAACGATTAAGCATCCTGTGTGGGTCCTCTTCTGCGCCTTCCGTTTGACTAGCCCCTTCGAGCAAATCAGCAGGGACGCTCATGGCTTCCGGCCAATCCAGCTTTCGTTCACTGACGTTCACGTCTGCTATCGTTGTTGCGGATGGTGGATTAGGGTACTCATTCATGAATTCTACCCAGCGCCGATGGAAGGCAGCAAACACTTTATAAGGCTCTGATTTGCCTGTAAAACGAGCGAAGGCCTCCAGATCAATCAGCAGATGATCGGTCAGCTGATTGAATGTGATCCCATACGATTCGCAGATTTTGCGTATTTTCCGATCTCGTTCCATCGCATATGGCGTCATATCCCGATGAACTACAATTTCGCTGATCTCACCCTCCATATGGCTTAACAACCAATCGATCACTTCACTCGGTTTCCCATAAGCGACATGGAGATTTCGTTTATCTTCCTTATATTTTCTACCTAGTGCTGCAGCGTGACGGAGGAAATTCACACCGCTGTGGTCCTTCTCCCGGCCCTGTCGTAGCAGGAATGGATCGTAGATTAATAGATGCAGGCTCTCTTCTCCCTGCTCCCGCAAATAATCAAAAGCAATGAGATCATCCGTACGCAGATCTTTGCGGTGTATGAATAACTTCATGCGCCATACTCCTCCTGCCTAAGAATTTATGAAGCATAACTTCCTTGCTTACCCAATCTCCTCAGTGATGAAACAGACATATGAAAAATTTCTGTGATTTAAACAGGGTTACAACTCTCATGTAAAATGATGATCTGATCAGGTAACCAACACGAAAAGCCCCGATCTCGATCTCACCGATAACATCAGAGAGAGGAGCCAGGGCTTCGTGATGAAGCTCGCATGGCGGCACCAAGGGTACAAACTCAACTCCCTTGTTGCCTTAATCAATTTTTCTTGTGCTCTTACTTGACGACTTCCGCAAGCTTCTGTACAAGGCCTGCCCAACCTTGGGCCATACGTTCGCGGATGATCGCGTGGGCCTGTCCAAATTCAGTCAGTTTATCTGCATCCCATCCGCTGTGGATCAACGTAAAATGAGTATCTCCAGCTTGTTCCGCAAGTTCGAACGTTAACGTCCAGTCTTTCCCCCAACGAAAGGCAAGCTTCTGCTTTGGCTGTACTTCTATCACCTGACAAGGGGATTGTCCGAACGGCCCCGCTTCCAGTATAAATTCATGGCCTTCGACAGGCTTCAGATCGCTGGGCATAAACCACGATCCCAGACCTTCCGCTGTCGAGACCTTAGGCCACACCTTTTCCACAGACGCCGTCAGTACTAATTCTTCCTTAATATCTGGTAGTGCTGTTGATGATTCCATTCGTTACTGCCTCCTTGACGCTCTTCTCAGACCCAACCTATAATGGGTCTATCTTACATATAAGGATTGTGATTCCTATGATAGTCTGCTCTGAAAAATCTATTTCCAAACACCGCTGCTGGAAGGGATAATTCAGCAAGAATGTACCTTCCTCTGTTTTGTTCAAAACATCTAAATCTGGAGGAATGATACGATGTCATTCAGTTATTACGGCCCCTTATGCACCAAAGTATACGATATTACCAAACCGATCGGATACTCTTTGGGAGGGGATATTGAATTTTACAGCCATCTGTTGCAGCACTGCAATGGACGTATCTTGGAAGCCATGTCAGGTTCAGGCCGAATGCTCATTCCACTGCTTGAAGCAGGGCTGAAGGTAGATGGAGTCGATTATTCGGAAGCTATGGTTCAGTCCTGCCGTTCTCGATGCAACGAACGTGCATTGCCTATGCCTGAGCTATTTGTGGCCGATCTGGTGAATTTAGACCTTCCCTATCGTTATGAAGCCATTATTATTCCGAGCGGGTCACTCATGCTTATTCAGGATCGCAGTTCTTCGATTCAGGTTCTGCAAAATCTGTATGATCACCTGGAGCCAGGGGGCAGGCTGATTTTTGATCTCTTTTTGCCAGACGTCACCAAACCTGCTTCAATGGATATATCTTCGGTTCGATTACCCGAGGGTGACACGATCACCATTGAAGAGAGAACGACCGAAATCAATCTCCTTCACCAGTATACCACCAGCCTGATTCGCTACGAGCAGTGGCACCAAGGCACACTCGTAGACACGGAGATGCAGGAACTTACTCTGAGATGGTACGGAGTGGAGGAACTACGTCTTATTCTGGAGAAGATTGGATTCACCAACGTTGAAGTCTACGCAGACTTTAATCATGGAGAAGTCCCTACACAATCCAACCAGAAATTTGTCTATGAAGCAACACGCAAACCATCGTTATAAGTGATGGCGTATGGATACCCGATACCAGATACAAGGTACAAGGTACAAGGTACAAAGTCAAACCGGACAGCTATCGTCTGTTGATCATCGGTTGGACTTAATATCCACGAGCATATTGCTCGGCAATCGCTGCCTGCTGTTTGCTGACACCCAGCTCAAGTGCTGCATGATTGGCCCAGTACGGGTCACGCAGCATGCCTCTGCCAATCGCAACCAGATCGGCATCTCCATTGCCGATCACGGCCTGCGCCAGTGCCGCATCCTCCAGCATGCCTACTGCGATTACAGGCACATTCAGTTCTTCCCGGAATCGACGGGCAAAAGGAACCTGGTAGCCTGGATAGTTTCCAGGTTTACGTTGACCAGCCGGCCCTTCACCACCAGAGCTGATGTGGAACATGTCCACGCCTGCTTCCTGATAGGCACGGCCGATTTTGATCGTATGATCGATGTCATATCCGCCATTGGCATATTCTACGGCAGAGATTCGCATGATGAGCGGCATGTCAGCAGGCATTTCTTTTTTCACTGCACGGATAATCTCCACACCAAAGCGAGACAGATCTTGTCCATATCTATCATCACGATGATTCATCAGCGGAGAGTGAAACTGGTGAATCAGATAGCCATGCGCACCATGAAGTTCGATTGCATCCACACCAGCTTGAACAGCACGACGCACACCATCTGCAAATTTTTGCACCATCGCTTCCACTTCTTCCGTAGTCAACGCGCGAGGCTCCTTATATTTTTCCCCCGGGAACGTTACAACTGAGGGAGCAACCGGCTGCGGTGCATCCTCGGCTTTACGTCCTGCGTGTGCAATCTGTATTGCCACTTTGGAGCCATAGGCATGCATACCCTCCACCAGCTTGGTGAAAGCCGGTATGTGCTCATCTGACCAGATACCCAGGTCGTTGTCGGTAATCCGTCCATCCGGATCAACATCTGTCATTTCAATAATAATTAGTCCTGTTCCACCCACGGCACGGCTTACATAGTGAACCTGATGCCAATCATTCGGAATGCCGTCTTTGGCCGTAACTGAATATTGGCACATCGGTGCCATAACGACACGATTTTGCAGTTGCAGACCTTTGAACTGATATGGTGAAAACAATTGCTCTGTCATAATAAGTACAACTCCTATTCATCATTTATATGTTCAGTAGATTAACGCCGTCCTGCTCTGACCCATTAATTTGTATCTTGGTCCGAGAACATTTTGCCGTTCTTACCGTAGTTATCTTTCTCCAGATCTTCTATGAAAATAAAAACTTTACTTGCATCCACACCCAGCGTCTCGCAAGCTACATCGGTCATCCGTTCAATTAACTGACGCTTTTGCTCTTTTGTTTTGCCTTCCAGCATTTTCACCGTGATAAATGGCATAATATGAACACATCCTCTCTTCATAGCTATTATGAACCTGAGGTTCCCAAATTCAAGTACGCACTTTTTGGTGCCCTTCTATCCATCTTCATCCCAAGTCTGCTTACATCTCCTCCAGTGGGATGTCATTCTCGAAATCCGGACAAACATGATATGATATCGCTGCATTCCATGTATATATTACCCATTAAGGAGAGATTAGACGTGAAAGATATTTTAATTCAACGACTTCGCACATATGTACAGATAGACACCCAATCGGATGAAAATAGTAGCACCTGTCCGTCCACTCCGGGACAACTGGAGCTGGGCCGGCTGCTGGTAGAGGAATGCATTTCCATTGGGTTACAGGAAGTGACCATGGATGAGAATGGTTATGTTATGGCTACACTTCCGTCCAATACGGACAAGGACGTCCCTGTCATCGGATTCCTCGCGCACCTCGACACCGCAACCGACTTCACGGGGAAAAATGTGAAACCACAGGTGGTTGAGAGCTATGACGGTGCAGACCTCGTGCTGAACCAGGAGCTGGATGTCATTTTGTCCACTAAGGACTTCCCGGAGCTTCATGAGTACAAGGGGCATACCCTAATCACTACCGATGGCACCACCTTACTTGGTGCAGACAACAAAGCAGGCATCGCCGAGATCATGACGGCTATGGCCTATCTGATCGAGCACCCGGAGATCAAACACGGCAAGATTCGGGTTGCTTTTACCCCGGATGAAGAGATTGGCCGCGGCCCTCACAAGTTTGATGTTGCCGCCTTTGGTGCTAAATACGCTTATACGGTGGACGGCGGACCACTTGGCGAACTGGAATATGAGAGCTTTAACGCAGCAGCAGCCAAGATCACCGTCCGCGGCACGAATGTACACCCCGGAACGGCAAAAGGCAAGATGGTCAATTCACTGAAAATTGCGATGGAGTTAAATGCACGTCTGCCTGTAGAGGAAGCACCTGAATCCACAGAAGGTTACGAGGGTTTCTACCATCTGGTGGCGATGGAAGGTAATGTGGAACTAACGAAGATTCACTATCTCATCCGCGATTTTGACCGGGAGAAGTTCGAAGCACGGAAAACGAACCTGGTAAACATTACAGAAGAACTCAAAGCCACGTATGGAGAAAAAAGTGTCACGTTGGAGACGAACGACCAGTACTACAATATGCGTGAAAAGATCGAGCCCGTTCGCCAGATTGTAGATATCGCTCATAAAGCAATGACAAGACTGGACATTACACCCATTATTCGCCCTATTCGGGGAGGAACCGACGGCTCCCAGCTGTCCTATATGGGCATGCCCACACCGAATATTTTCACTGGCGGCGAGAATTACCACGGTAAATACGAATATGTATCCGTAGATAATATGGTTAAGGCTACACAAATCATTGTAGAGATTGCCCAATTGTTCGAGCAGCACGGAAATATAGAATAGGAAACCACAGCAGATCAGATGATAAAGAACATCCTTCACGATGAAGGGTGTTTTTCATTGGATTCTAACACTTTTCATACACATTACCTCCTGCAATCTCGCGCAACTCTTCCACATTCTGAATGACGATTTTCCGTCTTGCTTTACGAATGATATCTCGCTTGCATAAGTCCTGAATGACCCGATTGAGATGTCTGTAACTTGTCCCCAGCAGATCCGCCAGCTCTGTCAGTGTTGATGTCTGAATTTCTTCTGGAGTCGTTGTATTCTGATCCAAAGTGGACAAAAGATAACTGGCGAACCTGCTTTCAACAGGACACAACATGTTCAAGCTCGATACATTCGAGAACATGTGCAGCTTATGTGTCACCTGGCTAAGCATAAAATGAAGGAAATTCGGATTCTTCGTATAGGAGTTCTGGATCGCACGATAGCTGACCGCAAGTAACAAACTTTGATTCACAGACTGCACTGAATTGCTCGCTTCTTTTCCGTTAACAAGTTCCAAATCACCAACAAGCGAGAGCGGTGTGCCGAACCGAAGCAGAAGTGACTTACCATTCGGCAGTGTTGTGAAGATCTTAAGTTTGCCTTGAACGAGAAAATACAAGCGTTCAGGACGTTCTCCTTTTTCACAGATCATCTCACCTTGTTCTGCCTCCAGAAGACGTAGCTCAGCAAGCACTGTATTATCAAGTACCTCATCCAATCCGTGCACTTTAACCAGCTGACGTATCAGTTCAAAATCCAATACTTCCTTCATTCGGCTGTACCTCCCATATGATCTTAAATGGACATATGTCCTATATATCAAGTCAACGTGATGAGAACATTTGGCATAAAAAAAGTTACAACTAGAACTAATATCCATGAAACCGTTCCAGATGGTAAAAATTCTGAGAATATTATTGAAAATAGTTTGATTTTCATGCATTAAAGCATTCAAGATCTCCGAACATTGTCCGATGAAACATAGAGGTTCTACATATTTTCCAAACTTACCAATTCATTTTATATACTTTTTGAGAGGATGATTTTGTTCCATGAGTTCCATAAATATTATTGACGCATTAGCGAAGGCCATTCCATATATTGGTCTGATACTCCGAGAGCCTGCCAGCTTGACTCTGTATGATCACGAGAAAGTACTCGAAGTCTTGACCACCCAGAAGTTCGACCTTGGATTTGAAAAAGGAATGCCCCTTCTGGAGTCCTATCAGAACTTCTCCGCGTTGAAAAATGGCAGAGAAGCTACACTTGTACCTTTGCCCAAAGAAGTGTTTGGACTTGAGTTGGACACACTGAATATTCCCATCTTTGATGATCATGACAATGTTGTTGCTGTGTTCTGTGCCTCCTATGACCAGTCCAATCAGAATCAACTTGAAGAGATTATTGAAGAGAATCGAAATATCAATGCCAACCTTGTCGATATGGTACAGCATGTTGCTGCGCATGCCGAGGAGTTACAAGCGACAAGCGAACAAATTTTGGAAAACACACGGCTTGCCGTTCAGAATTCATCTCAGATTAACAAAGTTGCAGGATTCATTCGTGAAATCTCTGAACAAACGAACCTGCTCGGTCTGAATGCTGCGATTGAAGCAGCACGTGTAGGTGAAGCTGGAGCCGGTTTTGGTGTTGTGGCATCCGAAGTACGTAAACTTTCTGTTGATGCGAAACAAGCAACAACCGATATTGATGCCAGCCTCAAAGATGTACAACAGGTGATCAAACAGATGGAAGTTGAAGTGTCCCAGATTGCCGCTTCTTCTCAAGAACAAGCAACCCTCGTTTCTTCGTTCACGGATGTGATCGAGAAGCTCAATGATACTGGCGAACGCATGAAAATTCTGTCCGAGCAACTGATCAGCTACTCTGTACAAAAGTAACCGATGAGGTGTAGCTCCAAGTGATCTGATTTACCCTCATACAACATGCAGGTGAAGTTAAAATGTAATAAACAGGACTTGGGATGCCATAATGGTAGTCCAAGTCCTGTTCTTTGTTTTATATGAATTATTGCGTCACATTAAGCTTTCTAGTACCGGTTACCTCTTCCTCCGACTCCCAGCACTCGACCTCTCCCGGAATATGAATACGATCACGGGTGAACACAGGGTCACGTCCCTCAGCCTTCTGCCGCTTGTAATCCTTAAGTGCTTCAAAGGTGACTTTGGATAGCATCAGGATCGCAATAAGATTAACAACGACCATCAGACCCATAAACAGGTCAGCCAAATCCCACACTAGTTGTACCTTCGCTACCGCACCAAACAACACCATGCTAATAACCGCAACTCGGTAGATCCAGAGCCATATCTTATTAGACTTAATAAATTCAATGTTTGTTTCCCCGTAGTAGTAGTTACCAATCAGCGTACTGAAAGCAAACAGGAATACCATTATAGCTAGGAAACCTGAAGCCCAAGGACCGATGTGTACACTGAGTGCAGCTTGAGTCAACTCAATACCACCTAGATCTGAACCTTGATATACTCCGGATAACAAAATAATCATCGCTGTACTTGTACAAATAATGAGCGTATCAGTAAGTACGCCAAACGCTTGAATCAGGCCTTGCTTCACCGGATGAGACGTATCTGCCGTTGCAGCAGCATTCGGCGCACTACCCATACCGGCTTCATTGGAGAATAATCCGCGCTTAACGCCATTCATTAGCGCTGCACCCAGTGTACCACCAGCCGCCTGTTCGATGCCGAAGGCATTTTTCACAATCAGTGCAATCATCGCAGGTAATTCAGTGATATTTACCAGCACAATAAACGCAGCCACACCGATATACAGTACGGCGAGCACAACCACAATATACTCCGACGCTTTCGCGATCCGTTTCACGCCGCCCATAATGATCCCTGCAAACACGACTGCCATAATGATACCAACCGTTAAGCGATCCGTTCCAAAGGAATTTTGGAATGCCACTGTAATCGTGTTGGACTGTACAGCGTTAAAGACCAAACCGAACGAAAGAGTAATCAGAATCGCAAACAAGACTCCCATCCAGCGTTTCCCAAGACCTCGCTCCATGTAGTAGGCCGGCCCACCGCGGAATCCGCCTTTGTCCTTAATTTTGTAAATCTGAGCCAGCGTGCTCTCAACAAAACTAGAAGCCGATCCAATAATTGCAATAACCCACATCCAGAATATAGCTCCGGGTCCCCCGATGGCTATAGCGATTGCAATCCCTGTAATGTTTCCCGTACCCACACGTGCAGCCATACTGATACAGAAGGCTTGAAATGGAGAGATTTTACCCGGCTCCTTGCTCGTTTTCTCTTTCAGTACCTTGACCATATCACTGATCATTCGGAACTGCATGAACCTTGTTTTCGTTGTGAAATAGACACCGCAAACGACCAACAGAACGATTAACAGCTTGGACCAGAGAAAATCATTAAAAACGACGACAACATCTTGTATTATTTGCTCCATCGATACGCCCCTTTTTATGATGTATTATAGAAAAGATTACTGCATTCATTTCTTATCTTGAAACTTCTATGTCTGATATCGACTGCTGTGATTTTGAAACAACTGAAAATTTGCAACATTTTACACAACAACGAGCTCAGACTGATACATGTTACTTATACTACAATTATATCTACCGAAATCGACAAATACCTACATGATATCTACACATTTTTTTTGGAAATAGACCTCTCTCATCCAGTCATTGTCATCTAACCTTACATGTAAGCTTCTATGCAGAATAGCAAGTGGGAAGTATTATAGAATGAGAGAATCACAAGATTTGAGATAACTCATCTGTAAAACAAAATCTTACGGCACAGCGAAGCCATATAGAATAAAAGCTTATTTTTTAGAAATATCCTGATCAATTGGAAAGGACGTGACCTATATGCGTTATTTTATCGTTGATGATGACCCAGGCGTGCGTTCCATGCTTATAGACATTATTGAAGATGAAGGATTAGGCGAAATCGCAGGTGAGGCCGAGGATGGGACACATATTCATGCCGAATTGTTGGAACTGCATAAGGTGGATGTGCTGCTGATCGATCTGCTGATGCCACACCAGGATGGGATTCAGACCGTACGTACACTTGAAGGGAAGTTCAAAGGCAAGATCGTGATGATCTCCCAGATCGAATCCAAAAATATGATTGGAGAGGCTTACTCTCTTGGCATTGAGTATTATATTACGAAACCCATAAACCGCTTGGAGATTCTATCGGTGTTAAGGCTGGTGGAGGAAAGGCTACGGATGCAACAGTCTATTGCTGATATCCAGCGTACGCTCCAAGGACTGTCAGGGCTGCATATTGGGGCACGTCAACAAACGCAGGTTCCCGACAAAACCATTGCTACTGCCGGGCATTTTCTACTGTCCGAGATGGGGATGATCGGCGAAGCAGGCAGCCGGGATCTGCTGGACATGCTGGAATATCTGGAACAGATAGAGACAAACGAGCACAAGCTGTCCCCTTATACCTTCCCATCGCTCAAAGACATCTTCCAGCAAGTCGCCCAGCGTAAATTGGGACAGAATGCTTCGCCTGCAGACATTACCAAAGAAGTGAAGGCATCAGAACAGCGAGTGCGTAGAGCTATTTTTCAGACCTTGAGTCACGTGGTTTCTCTTGGACTGACCGATTACACCCATCCGAAGTTCGAGAACTACGCTTCCAAATTTTTTGACTTTACTGAGATTCGCAAAAAAATGCTGGAACTTCAAAATAATGTGGAGCCTTCGTTGTCCCAGACTCGGATCAATACGAAAAAGTTCGTTCAAGTACTGTATCTGGAAGCCAAACGAATGCTTCACTGAACCAAAACGGGCATGAATGATCTGTCATCAAGGTCCCTCACAACTCATGCAGGATTTACCTTTCTGGCGATCTTCCATGCCCTTTCTTGTTTTGGACGATGTGCTGCACGTCCAAGCGGTATTGATTCATACGATAACGCCTTTCTGTATATAGTTGCACCCGATCAGTTCGCTCTTATGGCCGTGTCTGATTTCGGGAAATTCGATGATATTCATTAATCAACTCATCCAGTGCCATCGATTGTCGAATGACTTCGGGATGTCCAAGCCTTCCTTTGTTGTGCTCTACCAGTTTATAAAGGTTATGCCTGGCCTTTTCTATTTTATTTTTCAATTCCAAACTCATAACCATGACCCCTGATACCTCCTTAACTTCTGTTCATTGTAGTGGCTCCTGTCAATCTAAAGTTTGATTAACATATGACATAGAAGACATGGATGTTTTGTATGTTCCTCCAAATTTTGAAAGTACTGATTCTATTTTAATAGAGATGAGTTAATAATGCCAGACAGCACTGGATGTTATTAAACAATTTGTGTCATAATTGTGTAATTTATAAAACAAAAAACACCTCTCCAATCTCGAATCCCATAGATGGGGATCTCTTGAGAATGAAGAGATGCTCTTCTGTTCATTGATCCTGTTAATGCATTACTATAACCTGAAGCGGTTCACTTACCGTTTTTCCACTTGGATTGATCCATTCCACAACATATGTGTACTCTCCGACAGCGCGATCATTCACCTTCACCTCGGCTACCTGTGCATTCGGGGAAGATGCCTCTAATGGCTGGCTACTAATCTCCTTCCCGTTCTCATACAACCGATACGATGTCGCATTGGTACCCCACCACAGATTTATCTTGATCGTGTATTGGCCATCCTCATCCCAATTGTCATGCGACAACTCAGGTTTGGCCGGTGCAGCATCACGAACGATGACCGTTAGCGGCTGACATTCCGTTTTACCTTTGGCATTCGCAAGTTCACACGTATATACATAGGTGCCATTTGCTCGCCCTTCAATGGAAGTAGATACCTTCTGAGCAGACGGCGTAGATGCAACTAATTTCTGAGTATCCAGCAGTTCTCCATTCTCATACAGCTTATACTCCGTACCGTTATTCCCCCACCACATGTCCATCGTTACCGTGTAGTTTCCATCACTTAGCCCATCTACGTGACCCTGATTATCCGAAAGAACAGGCGTTCCAGGCGCACCCTCCGACTGATCTCCAGCTACTATAGTTACGTCAACGGATACTTCTGTGATCAGTCCCGCACCATTCACCGCGCGAGCTGTGAAGATATGTCTGCCTGCAAGCCCGGTTAGTGGAATCTCATCACCTGGCTTCACCATCTCTCCATCCCAAGTCAGCTCCAGACTTGCAATTCCGGATTCAGGGTCTTCGGCCTTCACCTTCACTTGCAGAACATCATTCTCGCTCATCTGCTCCCCAGGTAGATCCGTGATGACCGGAGGTGTTGTGTCTTCCGGTTCCTCCGGCTCTGGGGAACTACCCACATAGCGAATATTCGGCACCTTCGGCTGCTCCATGTCTGCACCGAGATAAAAGCTGGTATGCGGCGGCTGATTATAGGCTACATTTTGCCAAGCTACGCCAAGACGATAGACTGGATCATGCATCAGCGTACGAAGCCGCACATCCGTCTCATCGGTCGTGGTATATATACGCAGCTCCGAGCTATCCTGACTACGCCAGATGACCTCTTCGCGCCAGTCGCCAAACAAATCAGCTTGCAAGCTTGGATTAGCTTTGGTTCCGTTGTTGGAAGCAGCACCTGTTGCTGTCAACAGGTTAACTGTAGTCTGGTTTTCAACATCCCATTTGTCGATTCGAATACCATCCTGCAGCTCACGCAGCAGGTCGCCGTCCCACCAGATGCCAAAGTTGGTCGAGGAAGGAATCTTGGTTGTGATTAGCTCCCCTTTGGCACTGTATAGTCCAGTAATCGGGATGTGCTGCTCATTCGTAATTGTGGCAGCCCACACTTCAGCTCCTGGGTAGTTTGGATCAATATCAGCTGCCATACCACGGCCCGTATCCATCCCTGTGAATACACCCCACAGCACTTCACCTGTGGCTGCATCTCGCATCTCCATGCCATATGTCGAGCTTTTATCTTCGTGCACCCCGAATACCTCCATCCCCGGACGGGTTGGATCCAGGTCACTCAGATGCATCGCATCTCCATGACCCAGTCTGGTATTGTAGAGCGGCTTCCCATCATCATCAATTGCCATTGCTCCGAATGTAATCTCATCCTTACCATCTCCGTCCACATCACCTACGGAGAGGTTGTGATTCCCCTGACCTGCATATGAACCGTAACCCTCATCATTGGAATCAAAACGCCAAACCTGACTGATCTTGCCGTCCCGGAAATTGTAGGAGGCAAGCACCGTACGTGTGTAATATCCACGACTGAACATCGCACTCGGATGTTCGCCGTCCAGATAAGCTACAGCGGCAAGGAAGCGATCTACCCGGTTCCCGTATCCATCCCCCCATGCGGCAACATCTCCACGCGGCGGATCGTAATTCACCGTATCCAGCGCCGCTCCAGTCTCGCCATCAAATACGGTCAGGAATTCATCCCCCAGCAAAACATATCCGGAGCTGTTGCGATGATCTGCATTCGCATCCCCGATGACCTTGCCCTGTCCGTCAATCGTTCCGTCTGCGGTTTTCATCATCAGCTCAGCTCGGCCGTCTCCATCAAAATCATAGACGAGGAACGGGGAGTAATGCGCCCCTGCCCGAATGTTCGGTCCCATATCGATGCGCCAGAGACGAGTTCCATCCAGCTTGTAGGCATCCATATATACAATGCCAGTTATCCCAGCCTGAGAGTTATCTTTGCCGTTATTCGGTGACCACATAAGCACGATCTCGTACTCGCCGTCACCGTCTACATCCCCAACACTGGCATCCCCTGCATAGTAGGAATACGGCTGCCCGTCTTTGGTATATGCATCGGCAGGTTTTTGCAGCGGTACAGACAGATATTGCTCTTGCCACACGCCAAATTCTTTCGTTGCTGACTTCTCTACCCCATTTTCTACCGTCTTAACACGATATTTCGAGGTTTCTGTGCCATCCGCATCCGTATAGTTTGTGCTGCCCGTCAGCGGTTCTGCATTGAGCTTCTTCCCATCACGATAGAGATTGAAAGCAATTGAATCTGCGTCCAGACCCAGCATGCGCCAGCCGATGTAGTTCCCTTGCTCTGTTTTCACCGCAACGGGTGCACGATCCAAATATTCCATGGCCCGGTTCAACGTTGTAGCTGCTGGCGTTTCAAGCACACTGGACAACTCTGATACACCGCCCGCATTCACCGAAGCGACTCTGTAGTAATAAGGAACTGTACTAAGAATCGTGGAGTCCTTGTATGATGTTTCTTTGGTACGACCAATCATCTCATAAGATCCAGCCTCGCTCTTGGAACGATAGATCTGGTAAAAGCGTGCGCCCGCAGCTTCGTTCCATGTGAAAGAAGCTTCATTTTTATTGATTTCTTGTAACGCTAGTCCGGAAGGCACTTCGGCCTTCGCCACACTGGAATCAATGGTCGATACATTCAGCGCATTAGACGCGAGCGACTCTGCTCCAGTCTGATCCACTGCCGTTACCGTGTACACATAGTCCATACCAAGTTCGATCTGGATATCCGTATAGGTTGGCTCATCAACGGTGGCAAGCAATTCTGGTTTGGCCGCTCCTACAGACTGACGATAGACCTTATACTGCACATCCCCGGCCACCTCTTCCCAAGAAAGCACTGCGCGAATCGGATCACTATTGAGATCAAGATCATCGAGCTGAAGCCCAGAAGGAGACATGAAGGTTGGGGTGATCTCCAAACCGTTGAGATGTGCGGTCTGCCCACTGAACACCAGATTCATCTGACCGTCCTGAACCTGCACATCGTTAATGACTTTTTCCGCTATATTCTGTGCACCCGAAGATACAGTTCCGTAGTCCTTGCCCTCAATATTGACGTTCGTCCGAGCGGAGCCGATCCAGTCCCCAATATAGGCTTTAACCGAATAGCTGCCATTCGGCAGGTCCACCTTAAATTCATAATTTCCGCCAAAATAAATGACGAAATCACGGCGCAACGCATCCGTGGCATTACCACGATCCCGATCGGCCATATTAGCCGAAGAGGTAAGACCATATCCACGCTCAGACGTGTATAGCGTATTCCGATTCACTTCGTTATACCCCTCGGCTACTGGCGAGCCTACCGGGCCAAAGTCGTATCGATACGCAGCGGACTTCGTCGTGAAGCTCACCTCGTCCGAAGGCTCCGATTCCCCCCGCCCATTCACCGCTGTCACACGCACGGTGTAGGTTTCCCCTTCGGCTAGGCTGGATAAGGTTAGGGTCGGAACGGTAGCCGTTCCAGCAAGGGTATATGCAGATGCTGGCTCGGAAGACAGCTTGCGATAGATCTTGTAGATGTCAGCCGCTTCATCAGTTGTCCACTTCAATACAGCACCTGCATTACTAATACTGCCAACCTTCAAGCCGCTTGGCTTGGCTGGAATCTCAGCAGGTACCTCGGCATCTCTCACCGCATCAGCTAGTGGAATATCGAGTTCCCGTACTGCACCTGCAACCAGTCTGGCGATCTGAATCGCACCATACTCCTGAAAATGTGTGTTGTCGGCAACACCATTTGGGAACGCCTGATAGATGCCCGGTGCAACATGTAGGAACACCGACAGCGTAGCTTCCGGCCCAATCGAGTCATAATATTCGATACTGAGTCTGCTCAGATCGATCAGCTGCACATCATTCTCAGCCGCCACTTCTTTGGCTGCCTGCACATATTCAGGGAAAGAAACATTGAATTTGCCTGTGCTTGCATTGAAGTCCCTGCGTCCCATCGGCGTCACTAGAATCGGCGTAGCCCCCCGCTGCCGCACACCATCTATGTAGGTTTTTAGATAGATTTTGTAATCGGCTGGTGAAGCGTAACGATCGGGCACACTGATGGTAGCATCATTATGTCCGAACTGCACAAACAGATAATCCCCTGGTCGAATTACCCTCAGAATTTCATCCAATCGCCCTTGGAAAATAAACGACTTGGAACTGCGTCCGCCAATCGAGTGATTTTTGATCTCCACGGTGTCATTGAAAAAGGAAGGAAACATCTGTCCCCAGCCTGCTTGTGGTTCCCAGTACGGATTGTAGGTCTGCATCGTGGAATCTCCTGCGAGATACAGAACAGGTTTGCTTCCTGCCTCGCGCTCAGCCTGCTTCGTAATGACCAGTGCATTCAGATTCGCAGCTGCACCGGAGAAGACCAAGTTCATCTGTCCATCCACGAGAGCAATGTTGAAGTCCATCTCCAGATATTCACCCGCTGCCTTGCTGGTTAATTGCACTTTGTTCATGCTCTCTACATCTATGGCAATCTCTGTGGCCCCAGTCTCATCCCCTGCAACAAGTGACACCGTATAATCCCCGTTCGGCAGATCCACGTTGAACTGTCCACCTGTAGCAAACGTTGCAAAATCAGACTTGATCGGATCACTAGTCCCGCGATCCTGTACGGTTACCTTCGAGGCATCGGCATAACCATAACCCTGATCTGAT
Organism: Paenibacillus sp. JJ-100; assembly: GCF_948329825.1. Lineage (GTDB taxonomy): Bacteria > Bacillota > Bacilli > Paenibacillales > Paenibacillaceae > Paenibacillus. Next base: position 259,398 of record NZ_CAOJCM010000003.1, on the reverse strand, counting down.
GTATACACTGCATCTGCACTTACACCGGTATACCCCTCTGCCACAGTGCCTGATCCAAAATCATATCGATACACGGCTGTTTCCGTAGCAACTGAATTCACTTCTGCCGCATTCACTGCTGACGCACCAAATAAAGAGCCCCATCCCAGACTGGACATAGTAAACGCCGATACAAGCAAAATTAAGCCGAGCCTCCGCGTCTGTTTTGCGATCATCAACATCCATCCTTTCGCTTCTTCATCCATGAGTACATACCAAATTTCGAACAAGTTCAAATAAGTAAGCGCTTGCAATTTAGTGGTTTGTAGTGATTCCACCCTGTTCAGTTGCGCTGGATCTCCCCCGTCCTGTTTCACTTCCTCCTTTCTTGCCTCAGTTCATTCTTGCTGCTTCTACCTGGGGATAGCCGAACCGCAGATTTGATTTCCATTCGATACTAACGTGTATTACCTGGAAATAACATGTAATTTTCCGTCCTTTTTCACCACAAACCCGATATGTTAGCAGCCCCATGTCATCTCACTGTCACCACAAACAACCGTTTTCCGGTGTTTCAGGTAATTAAATCCCTATCTTTAAGTGAGCCATTCGGTTACAATAGGGCAATATGTGTGTCCGGACCTGGCGGACGTCAGAATGAAGTTCGAGAATGGCCTGCACAGGCCTATGATTCAGATTAGATATTATTGGAGGCTTATCAACACCATGCAAACGGAGTCACAGACAAAAGTCAAAATCATAAACGCCGATCCCAGCGCGATGGGATTATTCGGGCTGGCCATCGTAACCCTAGTCGCTTCTTCTCAAAAGCTCGGAATTACAGATGGACTTAGCTACGCTATTCCATGGGCCATCTTTCTAGGTGCTTTTGCCCAACTATTCGCATGTATTCAGGATTCCAAACGCAACAATACATTCGGAACGACCGCTTTCGGGGCCTATGCCTTCTTCTGGTTCGCCATGGGTGCGAATTGGTTGATTAAAATGGGTGTGTTCGGCTCTACACTTGCTGAGCAGGCTGATGGCAAGCAACTTGGATTTGCTTTTGCCGGTTACCTTATCTTCACCCTGTTCATGACGATTGGTGCTGTAGAAACGAACAAAGTATTGCTGATCATTTTTATCCTGATCGATTTCTTGTTCCTAGGTCTAACCTTTGACGCTTTCGGCATAGCACCGCATATCTTCCATCCCATTGCAGCTTATGCAGAGTTAGCCATCGGTATTGTGTCCCTGTACGGTACAGGTGCTTCCGTTCTGAATGCTCACTTCGGTTACTCCTTCCTGCCGATCGGCAAACCGTCCGGCATCTTCACACCGAAGTCTTAATATAGACGTCAGTATAGACGTATTATCAACTGCCTGCGCGCCGGTCCGCGTCTGGCAGTTTTTTGTATGCCAAGAAAAGATAATGTACTTCATTGGAATATGAATTGGTTTGGTTAGCGTTATTCGTGAGGATTCGAAACTGGGGGAGAAAAAGCTGTACCAGACTGCCCTTGACCGGGCAGCTATATGGAAACAACGGCAGGAAGACAGCAAAAAATTCGCCGGCTTCCTAACCGTAACATTTCCTTGGGAATAAGAAAGAAGATTAACCAGAAGATGCCGGATATAGCATGTACAAAAGCTTCCCTCTCCCCTTTTGATCGATTATGACTGGAGCAGTTGATGCGCCTTCACTATCGCTGTAGCGACATCAACCATCCGTTTTCGCTCATCCATTGCTTTTTTACGTAACAGGTCATACGCTTTCGCTTCAGGGATCTGCTTGAGGTCACACAAGATCGCCTTCGCCATATCAATCCACTTCCGATCTTCCAGCTTGGATTGCAGCTGCTTCCGCTCATGCTCCCATTGCTTGCGTTCCATATAACGTCTTGCAGAAAAGTGCAGAGTCCAGTGGATTTCTAGTCCAGTCATAGACGGGATAAGAATACCATCAAACGATGTATCCACTTCGCAGTCTTCAACGGAAGAAGAGGTTGTATCGGGAGCACACCACCAGAGTAACGGAGTATCTGAATTCCCCTTGCTTAGACGGTCCACCCATTGATCCACTTCCGCAAGAGACAAATGCAGGATGGAAGCATCTACCTCATGGGTAAGGTTCATCACCTCTGTCTCATCGTCCGAGACCTGCACGTGGTAACCAACCGCCCCCAGCAGCTTCTCTGGTGTCACAGGGATGGCTTCAGATGAGTTGCCGAGATCAGGTTGTACACGGATGACCAATATGGATCGCATGATGGATCAATCCCCCTTATTTTTGCGCTACAGACCCTACCAAACCTTGCCTTACATTTCATCCAATACTACATAAAAGCATTTATATGTTATATTACCTAACAAATTGAATGAAATACATACCGTGATTATGAAAATAAAATGTGTTTTGGAGTCTTTTAGAGGATTTCCACTTCCATATTTCTTTGTATTTTATGTAAACACAATTAACTTTAAATTTCAAACACTTTTTATGTTAAGTATATTGACATGTAAAATCCAATCTTTTATAGTTAGCCATAACAACACAACTCGATAAAATGAAGGATTACTCACAGCTACAACGGCGTAGCTGGTTGAAACGGCAATGAAGCCTGTTTTGCAAATTCGGAGATAAGGGATGCGTGTGTGTATACGTATCCTCCGAGGCATAACAGGCTTTTTTTGATTTCACAAAAGTAGAGATGAAGACAGGGCAGTGAGCATTACACCGAAAAGGATCTGAGGGGGCTAACCGCAATGAGTATAACGAAAAAACTGGTGCTCGTCGGTAATGGGATGGCAGGAATTCGTACAGTTGAACATATTCTGAAGCTTGCTCCACATGCGTATGACATTACCGTCTTTGGCGCAGAGCCACATCCAAACTACAACCGAATTATGCTATCTTCCGTTCTGGCAGGCGGGACATCAATTGAGGATATCGTGATTAATGACTGGAGCTGGTATGAAGATAACGGTATTCACGTCTATCCAGGTGACCCCGTTGTGCAGATCGACACGGTGAGCAAGAAAGTTATATCCCAGAACGGAGTTCACGCATTCTACGATGAGCTGATTATGGCGACAGGCTCTCAGGCCTTTATTTTACCTCTTGCCGGTGCGAACAAAGAAGGTGTCATCGGTTTCCGTGATATCCAAGACTGCGAAACGATGATGGCCGCATCCCAGAAATATCGTAAAGCAGCTGTGATCGGCGGTGGATTACTCGGTCTGGAGGCCGCTCGCGGACTACTGAATCTGGGCATGGACGTGACTGTCATTCATATTAATGGACATCTGATGGATCGAAATCTCGATCTGCCTGCAGGACTGATGTTGCAACGTGAGCTTGAGGGGCAGGGCATGAAATTCCTTTTGAACAAACAGACAGAGGAGATTACAGGCAGAAGCCGGGTTAAAGCACTGCGTTTCACCGACCAAACCGTGCTTGAGACAGATCTGGTGGTGATGGCCGTCGGTATTCGTCCACAGATTGAACTGGCTCGAAGGAGTGGACTGGAGGTCAATCGCGGGGTGATCATAGATGACTACATGCGTACCAGCATCCCTGGTGTCTCGGCTGTCGGAGAATGCGCGGAACATCGCGGCATTGCTTACGGTCTTGTAGCTCCCTTATATGAACAAGGTATGGTTCTTGCCAAACGACTTGCCGGTGCAGCAACCGAAGGATACGAAGGATCGGTCACTTCAACCAAGCTGAAGGTTTCAGGAGTCGATGTATTCTCGGCTGGACAATTCAAAGATTCGCCTGACACACGCAGCATTCGCATCCAGGATGATGTAGATGGTGTATACAAAAAAATAGTGATCCAAGATGGCAAGCTTGTCGGTACCGTGTTGTTCGGCGATACAACTGATGGTGCCTCCCTCTTCTCTTTGATAAAGAGCGGTGAGGATATCAGCGGCCGTGAAAAAGAAATTCTACTGGGTGTGCCTTCCGGCGGTTCTCGTTCTGGCTCGGGTCCATCTGTAGCAGAGCGTATGGCTGCCATGCCAGATGATGAGATCATCTGCGGTTGTAATGGTGTAACGAAATCTGCAATCGGCGATGCTGTCCTCAACAAAGGATGCAATACTGTCGCTGCCATCAAGTCCTGCACCAAAGCATCTGCTTCCTGTGGTGGATGTAAACCAATCGTGGAATCGCTGCTCACATATTATGCAGGGGACAACGTAGGCGAGCAGACCAAGGAAGGGATCTGCGGGTGTACTTCGTATGACCGGGACGAGATTGTGGCTCAAATCAAGGAAATGGGGCTGAAAACCGTCAAAGAAGTGATGAACGTGCTGGGCTGGAATGAGCCCGAGGGCTGCTCCAAGTGCCGTCCTTCTCTCAACTATTACCTTGGCATGATCTGGCCAGCTGAGTATAAAGATGAGCGAGTGTCCAAATTCACGAATGAACGTTATCACGCCAATATTCAGAAGGACGGCACCTACTCCGTTATTCCGCGAATCTATGGTGGTGTAACGTCTCCGGCAGAACTGATCAAAATTGCAACGGTCGCTGAGAAATACGATGTGCCGATGGTCAAATTTACGGGTGGACAACGACTCGATCTGCTTGGCGTACAGAAGGAGAACCTGCCGAAAATATGGGAAGAGCTAGATATGCCTTCCGGCTTCGGTTACGGCAAAGCTTTACGCACAGTGAAAACGTGCGTAGGGAATACGTTCTGCCGCTTCGGTACTCAGGATTCGATTGAGATGGGTATTCGTTTGGAGAAAAAACTCGACAAGATGGTAGCTCCAGCCAAAGTAAAACTGGCTGTCTCCGGATGTCCTCGGAACTGTGCGGAAGCCACCATTAAGGATCTCGGCGTGGTCGCCATAGACGGGGCTTGGGAACTGCATGTCGGCGGCAACGGTGGTGTGAAAGTTCGCGCAGCAGAGCTGTTATGCACCGTGAAGACGGATGCTGAAGTGGAAGAGTGGACGTATGCCTATCTGCAATACTATAGAGAAAATGCAAGATGGAATGAGAGAACAGCGGCGTGGATTGAACGAGTAGGGCTGGATCATGTGAAGGAAGCTCTTGCAGATCGTGATATACGTCTCGCACTGGTGGAGCGTCTAGAAGTGACACTGGGTCACACGGTAGATCCTTGGAAAGAGATTATTGAAGATGAGCAATTGCGTAAAAACTTCACCCCACTGTCCGGTGCAGAACCGGTAGCTCACTAGAAAAGGAGGATCAGCGATGAGTAAATATCGCATCGGACATCTGACCGATATTGATGAAAAGGGAGCTCGTACCTTCCTGATACAGGATACTGAAATCGCGGTCTTCAAACTGAGTGATGGCACTCTGCATGCCGTGGAGAATCGCTGTCCTCACAAGGGCGGCAAGCTATCGGAGGGCATGGTGTGCGGCACTGCCGTTCACTGCCCACTGCATGACTGGAAGATTGATCTGCGGAGCGGCAGAGTGCATGAGCCAGACGATGGCTGCTTGAACACGTACCAAACAGAAGTGGATGGCGATAGCGGAGATATCTATATCACCATTGCAGGTTAGCAGACCTCTGGCGTGACAAGATGTTACTTTTGGCGAACCTTCATGGTTGGACCTGACAAGGGAGGGGTACACGATGGATTTTGTTAAACCTGCAGAAGTGTTGCAATCCATGATTGATATTGGTGAAAGTAAAACTAAAATAAACCGGGTACAGATGCTGATTCGGGGTATGCTGGCCGGAGCCATCCTTGCCTTCGCCACGACACTGGCTTATACCGCTGTGTCTCAAACTTCGCTTGGTTTGGCAGGTGCACTCATCTTTCCAGCAGGATTTGTAATCATTATTCTGCTTGGTCTCGAACTGGTAACAGGAAGCTTCGCCCTCATTCCACTTGCTGTGATGAAACGCAGAGTCCGGTTGTTGGATATGTTCCGTAATTATTTTTGGGTGACGATTGGTCACTTGATTGGATGTGCTTTTTACGCACTCTTGTACGGCCTGACGACAACCAAAATGGGCACAGACATGAGCAATCCACTGGTCCAAACCCTCATTCAGACCAGCGAAACGAAAACACTAGGATATCAGCAACTGGGTGGAGCAGGTATCGTACTTGTCATTATTAAGGCCATTCTGTGTAATTGGATGGTTACACTTGGAGCCGTTATGGCGATGACATCAACCTCAACGCTAGGGAAAATCGTTGCGATGTGGCTGCCCATCATGATCTTCTTCGCGCAAGGTTTCGAACATGCGGTGGTCAATATGTTTGTGATCCCAGCCGGTATGATGGTTGGTGCTCAGGTCAGCATCGCTGACTGGCTGCTGTGGAATCAGATTCCGGTGCTGGCAGGTAATCTCCTTGGCGGTGCTGTATTTACAGGCTTCGGTTTATATTTCGCGCAGCACTGGGGAAGCTCGTCTAAGCTCTCTTCCCCGCTGGCGACGATGCAGGGTGATCGCTCAGGATTGATGGGTTCCGACGCCGCTCCAGAATGGGGGACACGGTCATGAGCCAGGGTCTGATACGTATCATTGGTGCCGACCCGGGAGATCCCGAACTAATCACAGTTTAATGCTCTGAAACGCACTCAATCTGCTGATGTCATCCTGTACGATCGGCTGGTAACCGATGATTTACTTGCGGAAGCACAAGAGGGTGCCCTCCGCATCTACTGCGGCAGAACACCCAGTCTTCATTCCATGAGCCAAGAGATGATTGGACGCATGCTGGCATCTCATGCAGCGCACTGCTAATGCTTCAATGACGGGTTAATCCACGTACCCCGCATGACCCTTATCCATCAAATAGTCCATCTCAGCATCCAAAATACTTTCTACCGTCAGTTCATCGAGCTTCACATCTTTGCGGCTTAGAATGTAGTCAGCCAGGTCGTCACCATCAATATCGACGTCTTTACCTTTGGCATTCTCATGTGCCTTGTTGATGTAAGCTTGCTCATGCTTGAGTACAAGTTCGATATTTGCCTTGCTGGCCTTCGTTTTGTCAGCGATATATTGCATCATTTCCTGCTCGTTAATTGTGTTGTTGTCCGTCATGTCAGTTCATCTCCTTGGTTATACATCTTGCAGCCATTGTAGCATAGGTTATCCCATTACGTGCAGAAGTTATGCTGCACTAGTTATTATGCTGCACTCCCCCGCCCCAAGGATAACCGTACATAAAATGTAGCTCCCTCGCCCTGGGCACTTTTGGCGTATATCTCTCCCTTATGCTGATCCACAATGGAACGTGCGATTGCTAGACCCAGCCCATGTCCGCCATGTTTCCTTGCTCTGGACGAATCCGTGCGATAGAAACGATCAAAGATACGATCCAGATGCTCTGGCGCAATGCCTTCTCCTGTATTGGAGACAGCCAGCAAGACATCCTGGTTCTGCTTCTGGAGCGTAATGTTCACGGCTCCTTTGGGCCCCGAATACTTCACAGCATTATCGAGCAAGATCAGAATAACCTGTTTGATCTGCTCCGAATTACCATGAACCATCAGATCAGGATCAATGCTGTAATCCAGGGAGATATTTTTTTCAAAAATCACGGCTTCCATCGGTAAAATAATGCTTTCCACCGCATCACTCATATTAAACTTGGTATGAATCAGTGTGGAACGTGAGTCATCCATCTGGGTGAGATACAGCAGATCATTTGTTAATCCGGACATGCGCTCGGTTTCCGATTTGATGTAATGCAGCCATTTGGCCTGACTTTCAATGGTCTCCTCCTGATTAGCGAGCAACACGTCCGTATTCGTATTAATGATAGCTAGCGGGGTCTTTAACTCATGTGATGCATCGGCGATGAATTGTTTCTGCTTCTCAAAAGCTTCACGCACGGGTGCGATGGAACGATTGGCAAAATAACGACTTAAGAAGTAGATTACAATCAACATGAATAGTCCAACCACAGTGAACGTATAGATCAGATTGGTCAGAATACCCTGCTGCGCTGTCACATCCATGAACACAATCATATGCCCATCTCCGCTCGGATCAACCACATAGGCCCAGTCCGTGCCATTCAGTGCGAATTGTCCAGTCCACCGCCCCCTGTCACCGAGACTAGATTGATCCTGATCTACCTTTTGCAATGCTTGCGTATAAAATGATTCCTCCATATCAAACCGCGAGTGCGTATCGGTAATATTCCACTGCTTATCGGTCTGGATCATAAAAGAAACGGACCGGGAAGGAGGGGTTTTGGGATCTCCCCCTGGCCCACGATAAGCACCAATCCCTCTCTCGCCCATACCGTCATTTTCCACACCTCTCCCCGTAGAGGGTACCGATGAAGATCCGGAGTTCACTCCTTCATGAGCAACGGAACCGTAAGGTCCGTGGTAGAAGTCGGATACCTTGAACAGCTCCATATTCGTCTCACGCTTCACATTCTGATAGGTGATCGTATAGATCGTTACAAAAGCCACCAGCATCATGATCGAGATGGACACCAGATTGACGATCAGGAATCGGTTGCGGAGTTTCTTAAACATCAGGTCGTCACCTCAAGTACATACCCTACGCCCCGAACCGTATGAATGCGAACAGCCGAGTTCAGGAAGGCTAGTTTTTTGCGCAAAAAAGAGATGTAGACCTCCACGTTGTTATACTCCACATCCGAGTCAAATCCCCACAACTTCTCGATGATCTGCTCTTTGGAGGTGATCGCCTGTTTACGGGTAATCAATAGCTCCAGCAGCTCGTTCTCCTTCAGATTCAGCTTGATCTCCTTACCCTGCACCGTCAGCTTCAACTGGGTCGTATTCAGTTCAATATCACCAAACTTCAATCCATCCTCAGGCACCACTTCCCCTTTGCGTCTCAAGGCCGCCCGAATCCGAGCGAGGAGTTCTTCCGTGGCAAAAGGCTTTGCAATATAGTCATCGGCACCGTAATCGAGGCCGGACACTTTGTCCGACAGTTCCCCTTTCGCTGTAAGCAGAATGACGGGTGTATGGTTACCTTCGCTGCGCAACGTTTTAAGTACCGTTATGCCATCCATTTCCGGCATCATGATGTCCAGCAGTAACAGGTCGTAGATACCGCTCTGCGCATAGTCCAGTCCGGATCTGCCGTCGTGGACCATGTCCACGGAGTAGTTATTTTTTTTCAAAATCTGCGATACGGCCTCTGCCAAATGAACCTCATCTTCCGCAATCAAAATTCTCATGATCTACTCACCCTCTGCTCACGTTTGTTGGTCTGTACTCATTCTACCAAGTAAACCTTGAATCAACCTTAATAAAAGAGACTCCTCCGAGATAACAGCGATTAGAAGGTGAACTCTGTGATCGAATTGTGTGCGTTTATATCATTTTTTCAGCTCTATAGATGAGGGAAAAGAAATGTTAACGCAATGTAAAACGATTTAAGATTCATTCAAGGTTGCTTCGCTAAGATACAGACATGAGAGCAACACACGATTCACCAAACGTACTCAAAAGATACACTACACCATACATACTCGAAAGGACTGAACCATCATGGCCATTGAAGTATTCAACCGATATGAGAGCAAGTACCTGCTGACCGATGAGCAATACCAGCATTTCTACAGCGATCTGCTGCACTATATGGAACTGGATGCTTACAACCAAAAACACGAGTTTTACTCCATCAGCAATCTGTACTTCGACACACCGCAGGATTCATTGATTCGAGCTAGCCTATCCAAACCGAAATACAAGGAAAAGCTGCGTTTGCGAGCCTACGGTGTACCTGAAGCGAATGCGAAAGTGTACCTGGAGATCAAAAAGAAAGTCTTCGGCCTCGTGAACAAACGCAGAACGGCGCTGAAGCTGGATGAAGCTTATGATTTTGTTCGCTCGGGACAAGCGCCAGAGCTGGCCGACTACATGAACCCGCAGGTGCTGGAAGAGATCAAATACTTCCTACGTATCTACGATCTAGAGCCCAAAGTATATCTGGCTTATGAACGCAAGGCGTTGTTTGACAAGAACAGCCGTGATCTTCGCATCACATTTGACACCAACATCCGCAGCCGCAGATACGATCTGAAGTTGGAACAAGGAGATTACGGTGAACCGCTCGTGAAGGACGGACGTTGGCTCATGGAAGTGAAAGCTGAGAAAACCGTTCCCATGTGGCTCTCGCAATTGCTGTCGGAGCACGGGTTGTACCGAACCGGGTTTTCCAAATACGGCAATGAATACAGACATCTAGTGAGAACCACCAATCTGAATTATCAGACAGAACGCGAACTTATTCCGGGTACGGATTTCAATCCTGCTCAACCAAACCCGGCTATCGCACAAGAAAAATTAATTCGAGAAAGAGAGGTTGTACGTTATGCTTGATACCCTTTTTAGCTCCGCCCTAGACGATTCAACGTTAAACTTCAGCAGTGCTGTCATCACGATCGGACTTGCCATTCTACTGGGACTTATCATCAGCCTCACCTATATGAGAACCAATCAGGCCACCTATTCCCAAAGTTTTACGCTGACCATGGTTGTGCTTCCGGTGATCGTGGCCATCATCATTCTGCTGATCGGCAGCAATATCGCCCGGGCATTCAGCTTGGCGGGAGCCTTCTCCATTATTCGTTTCCGCAGCGCACCTGGTGATCCGAAAGACATTGCTTACGTTTTGTTCACGATGGCATCTGGTCTGGCTTGTGGTGTTGGTGCTTTTGGTTACGCCGTTCTGTTCACCGTGATCTTGTGTGTGCTGATGTTTGTACTCAGCCGGTTTAACTTTGGCGGGAAAAAGAGTCAGCAGAAGACACTCAAGGTTACTATTCCCGAGAACTTGAGCTATGAAGAAGCTCTCAACGAAGTATTCCATCATTTTAATGTCCCATTTGATCTGAAAAAAATCAGAACGACCGAACTCGGCAGTCTCTATGAGCTGGTCTACAACGTCACGATTCACGAGAGCGTGAATCAGAAGCAGTTTCTGGACGCCATCCGTACACGGAATGGCAATCTGGATATCTCGTTAACGATGAGTCCAACGACTGAATATTAAGAATACGATTAGAGAGGAACGATAGATATGATGATGAAGAATTCTCAGAAGAGTAAAAACATAATGACAGGTAGCAAACTTTGGTCGATTGCCATGATTACGAGCTTGCTTGCAGCATGCAGTACTCCTTCAGCGTCCAGTACTACCGTTAATGCTGCCGTATCCACAACAGGAACAACCAAAACCGTATCCGTTAGTGAGTCAACATCCGTGAAATATGCTGATCTTGTCTCTCTGGATGCAGATGATACGAATGTGAGCTGGACTGAAGCGGACTCCACCATGATCAAACTGAGCGGTACAACAGCAACGGTAACAGGTTCGGGTGCGAAAGCAGCGAACGGCTCAATCACCATCTCGGAAGCAGGCACTTACGTGCTGAGCGGTGAACTGACGGATGGTCAGATCGTGGTCAATGTTGCGGATAAAGGCGTAGTGCATCTCGTTTTGAACGGGGCAACTATTCATGATAATGACAGCGCAGGAATCTACATTCAGAAGGCAGGCAAAGCGGTAATCACCTTGGAAAAAGGAACCCAAAACGCCGTTTCCGATGGCAAAACTTACGTCTATGCTGACAGTAGCACCGATGAGCCAGATGCCGCCATCTTTAGCAAAGCCGATCTTACCTTCAACGGTTCAGGTCAGTTGACCGTCACAGGTAATTACAATGAAGGGATCACCAGCAAGGATGATCTGAAAATCATCAGCGGTTCGATTAACGTCAAGGCAGCAGACGATGGCATCAAGGGTAAAGACATGATTGCCATTCAATCAGGCACCATTACGGTTGATGCGGAGGGTGACGGCATTAAATCAACCAATGACACGGATGCCAGCAAAGGATTTGTCGCTATTGCAGACGGCACCTTCAATATTCAGAGTGGCAGCGACGGTATTCAGGCGGAAACAGCATTGGTCACCGATGGCGGTACATATAACATCGTGACGGCTGGCGGTAGTGCAAATGCACCTGCCAAAGTTGAACAAGGTCCCGGCGGTGGCGGTTTTGGTGGGAGTGGAGTCCGTGGGGGCTTCGGTGGTCGTGGTCCAATGAATGGCGGAACACCTCCGGCAGATATGGGCACACCACCCGATGGCGAACCACCTGCCGATATGCCAGCCATGCCAAATGGTGAAGGCTCAAACACAGGTACAATCGCGAACTCCACGAAGTCGGCAAAAACCGACGCGGCGAGCGCTTCAGCAAAATCATCCGATTCCAACGCTGATGCAGATGATGCAGCTACTTCAACAGAAGAAGAATCTACAAGCGCTAAAGCGCTTAAAGCAGGCACCGATCTCACCGTCAATGGTGGAACATACACGATTGATTCTATGGACGATTCCCTTCATAGCAATAGCAATGTCACGGTGAACGATGGAACCCTTCGCATCCAGTCGGGAGATGATGGTATTCATGCGGATCAGGCACTGACCATTAACGGTGGAACCATCAGCATTGCGAAGAGTTATGAAGGACTTGAAGGAGCAATCATTACCCTGAACGACGGGGATGTTGACGTAACAGCTTCAGATGATGGGGTGAATGCCGCTGGTGACGAATCATCCGGCAATAACGAGCTTCACATCAACGGCGGCTCCTTGACGGTAAATGCTGGCGGTGACGGCCTTGATGCTAATGGCTCTATTACGATGACAGGTGGAACGGTTATCGTAAACGGCCCAACCAATAGCGGTAACGGCGCACTGGATTATGATGGCGCATTCGTGATCAGCGGTGGATATCTGGTAGCGGCGGGAAGTTCCGGCATGGCGCAAGGCACTTCGGATGCTTCAACGCAAAATACAGTCGTGATGACCTTTCCTGAGACACAAAAGGCTGGAACACTAGTTCATATTCAAGACAGCAAAGGCAACAATATCATGACATTTGCACCAGTCAAAGACTACCAAACTGTTGTCATTAGTTCACCTGATCTTGCAGAAGACGGCTCCTACGTCATCTCCTCTGGCGGTACATCGACAGGCCAAGCGGTAGACGGACTCTATACCGGTGGTACGTATAGCGGTGGAACCCAGATCGTTGCCTTCCAGTCGACAAGCAATGTGACTTGGGTGAATGAATCCGGTGTAACCACAGCACGCTCCGGCATGGGTGGATTTGGCGGCGGTGGTCAAGGTGGATTCGGCGGTGGAAGAAATCGTTCGCAATCCGGTACTTCTACAGATACCACGGGTACGACAAACACTACTGGAACTACAGTAACTACAGGAAATACGGATTCAGCAAAGTAAATAAAATGAATAAGCCGATTAAGTAGAGGGCAGCGGACATTGCCTGACCTACGTAAATTAAAAAAGTCAGGCCCTGATATCGCCTTTATTGTGACATCAGGGCCTGACTTTGTTATTTTGGCAGAGGAAATATATCCCTAAAAGTTGAAATTATAAGCATAACCTCACGTAGTTAATTTTTGAAAATCCCAACAATCTGCTGCTCTATTACTCAAAAAGCATACACATACACCTTGGTCCGCAGCGCATCCCGACAGGTGATCGTACGCAGTGGCTCTTTGCCAGGCAATGCAAAACAGACGCTGATCACCTTCGCTCCTGGCGGTAGCTCCCGTTGGAACTTGTCCGTTAGCCGAGCCATCGCACCCGGGAACAGATAACAGATCACACAATCCGCATGCGCATAGGAACAGGTGTAGATGTTACCGCGAATGAAACGCAGACGTCCCTTCAACGAATGCTGTCGCCCCCCAGCTCGGCGGAACCATACACTGAGCCGTACCAGCCATTGAGAAGTCCACAAGGGAATGAGTGAATTTTCGATGCCCGTCAGTCTTTTACCAGGACACCGCTTCACTACATCCATGCCCAGCGTTCCCCACCCAGAACCAGCTTCCATAATGTCACCATAACCCGATATGCGATTGACCTCCTGAATGACCACCTGCCTGACCGGGCGGGATGTCGGCATGGGCGAGATTCCATTTTTCCAGCTTACGATTACGATCCATACAACGGCGACAAGCGTTAACACAGCAATGAGCCAAGGAAGATATTGAATAATCATCATGACCTCATCATAACAAAGGGAAGCTTCGGCGGTCTATGATCGCACCAAAGCTCCCCTATGTCTTTTTTTATAACCCACTTATATATCCAGATTCATGAGGCAATTCTATTCATCGGTCTCCCCGACATGAGACTTCATATATACCCCTTTTTTGTACACGGATTTAATCGTAAAATGAATGCCCAACTTGCGGTTAGTTCGGTAGATTAGCGAATTAATCTCATCGATACCTACCGGATCACTCTCCAGCATGCTCCGTTCCGGCCACACCTGAGCAATAATTCGCTCCCTTGTTACAAAATGATCCAGTTCACTGTACAACAGCTTGAACAATTGATATTCCTTCTTGGATAACGGAATCTCATCCTCGTTCACCTGCACTGTCTGTAAGTGATCCTGTAAACGCACACCCTCACCGAGCAAGTCGGATACACGGTATTCTCTCGTCTCCCCGAGATCACCTTCCACACGAAGGTGAATCAAGCCGTTGACCAATGTCAGGCTGTCTCCTTCGCCGAACGGATATTTCTCATATGGGACGAGGCGTTGCCCGTTGAGTTCGGTTCCATTTTTGCTATCCAGATCCTCGATCCAGAGCTGTTCATTCGTGTCATAATAAATGCGGCAATGCTGCTTCGATATCATCTGATTATAGATGGACAAGTCCAGTTCACTGACACCTGTATAGCGCCCTACCGTAATCGAGCGGCCCTGGCTCACATAAGCGAATGAACCATCGCTCTCCTGTCCCGGCGTACGAATGACGATTTTTGCCGTCTCCCGCATGTTATTCCCCACTTTCAATGATCACTCGATCTCTATCTTTTCAATCCAATACTGATAAACTCATCAGATTTATTCCATTGTTTGCAGGTCTGTCATTTCATATAGTGATATACAGGAACACTATAGATTTAACAAACATCGCATCGGTTACCTATTTACTATACCAGACGTTGTGCTTTTTTTCTCATAACGGCCGGACGGACGCTTTAGCTTATTCAACAAGAGAGGTATTTCCCATGAAGAATAAAAACATTTTGATCTACGTGCTGCTTGCCTTCGCTCTATCTATCACCTTAACTGTACTGTCTCGCGTAAGTGATGATAGCGTTGTATCCCTGAAAGGTACATCGGCCACCGAAATCTCATGGAGTCGAATAAACAATCAGCCTTAAAAATCGCTGATACCTTATTATAGACGCAGATTCTGTGCAAAACGTTTCACGAATGTCATCAACAGAATATTTCAGATGTATCTTTCATTTATAGACAAAGGGACGGGTTACGTTGAAAAAGAAATAAAAAGGACTCTGAAATAACCTCATTTCCAGAGTCCTTTCACAATGTCTATCGAAGGATACAATGTAACCAGCGTAGCGTTTTTAGCCCTATTTATATGGATCGTCGTTATATGCTTGCATCCAAGCTATACATCATCTGATTGGCTGGTTGTACCTGATGTACGCGATGTACCTGTGTCAGATGTGTTGGATACTTCTTGTGCATTTTACATATCCGAATCCTTGCCCTCAGCCTTCGCCGCGCGCTCCTTCTCCTGAATCTCCTCCATCCGGGTCGACACCTTCTGATACAGGTACGAGATGCCCAGTAGCAGCACACCAAAGCTGAAGTAAGCGAAGATTTTGCTACCTGCCGTCAGCAGGCTAACATCGTAGAACACCATCTTACCAGTGGCGAATAACGTTAGGCCCAGACCGAGACGCCGGATCATAATATATTTTCTACGGAACCCGTAAGCAATATAGAGGATTGCCAGTACCAGATAGATCAGGCTGAACATTAGTCCGACATCACCCCATTGGAACTGAATGGTCAGAAACACGGTGATGACGCCAAGCAGATAGACACCTGCAATAACTGGGTACCACTCTACACTTTTAAACTGACCT
Organism: Paenibacillus sp. JJ-100; assembly: GCF_948329825.1. Classification (GTDB taxonomy): domain Bacteria; phylum Bacillota; class Bacilli; order Paenibacillales; family Paenibacillaceae; genus Paenibacillus. The sequence goes on along the minus strand of NZ_CAOJCM010000003.1, from coordinate 243,460 downwards.
CGGATACCTGCAATCAACAGATCGCGCCCAGCGAAGAACACGCCCACGTTGAAAATAATTAACACCAGCAGTCCAACAATTTCGGCTACCGTATGCTGCTCTACACCCGGCTGCAATGCAGGCATCGTCAAGGTAACAGCCAGCGCAATACAACAGCCAACCGCATGCAAGAAGAGCGTATATCTCCGTAGGAACGAATCACGAAGTAACTTCACCTTGCTCAGTCCATACGCCAAAGCAATCGTCAGTGCCGCAAACATGAGCAGTTTGTAAAACAGGTATAACAGGAACGTCTCATCAATAGCTCTGACGTACAGTTCATTGGATTCGTAGAGCACGTATAACCATACGTTCACAAGGGTCACTACCCTGAACCCATTCAGGAAACTACGCTCCCATGAGACGTAACTAAGCTTTGTTCCCGTTCCTGCAGAAGTGTTGCTGCGTAACGCCCAAGCATAATACAACGTAATAAGTAAGGTTCCCAGCGTGATGCTGGAGTATTTTAACATGAAATAGGATGGTTCTCCCACAAAGAATACAGACAACAGATCATATTGTACAAAGACTGCGATACACAGGAGCACAATACCCCAGCCCGCACGTTCAACCGCCTTGATTGTTCTGAAATGTCCAAACGTAACGACCAGCACTCCTTCAATCAACCAGCCCATCGACAGCCATCTCGAACCAAACTGGAACGGAATGAGTAAAATCCCGAAGGTGAGCGACGTCAGATAGAACAATAGAATCGTCTGTTTCTCCTGCGCCATGTAGCGCTGAATGAATCTCGCCAGTCCCAAATAGACGAGTGCAAAAATAACCGCTAGCAAGCCCTGCGCATCATTCCAGCCCGCTACATCGAATAGCACATACAAGACGAGACAGCTCAAGCTTGTATTCATCGCTAACAAAGCAAAATCCCACCACGTCAACTTCACCCGATGTTTAAACGGATATGCCAGCGTAATACCCAAGTACAAGGCAAAAGTCACCACAGAATATAGCATGCCTACCTGCTCACTTGGCGATAACCACAGCAAAATTAGCATGGACGGTGCATGGAACAGGAAGCTGATATAGTGCACCACAGGCCAACGCTGCCCAAAGGAAATCCATACGATGATGCCGTTCAGCAGCAACAGATAGATCATCGCGGCGTACACCGCTGTCCCTTCCAGCCCAAACGTGAACAGGTAAGAGAAGAATGGCAAATATCCACCTATAAGACCAAAGGAACAGATCGTCTTAGACTGATACCGCAACGACAACAGGACAGACACAGCTGAGACCAGCACGGATAGACCCAATCCTGTATAGAGTCCAATGATATTCAACAAGAAGTAACTGTAGAAAATGGAACCAAACAGCACGGAGATCCCTCCGCCGAGCATTCCCATTGCAAATGTTTTCTGTTTCCGTCGGAACAGCCACTCCCCGCCTGCAAGCATTAATGCCCCCAGCAGGAAGAACCCTGCACCTTTCATCTCATCACTAAACCATGTGGAATAGGAGTAACGGAAGGCCGCACCTACCCCCAGAATGAGTAGCAGGATCGCCACTTTGTTAATCCAACTAAGTCCGATGCGCATCTCCATCCGGTTCTGCTTAATCCGGCGCTGGATCGTCTCCTCGCTCAGTTCCTCCTCTTCCATCTGCTCGTAACCTTGATGCATCTGCCTGCGCACAGCCTCGGCCCTCTCCCATACAGCCTGCCGGTGTGATTCAATCCGTGCCTGCACTTCGGTTGCCAGATGGGTAACCCGACCCTGCATGTCGGCCGCATCCTCCTGCAGATGTTGAGAAGCCTGATGGAAGAGATTGTTCAGATTAAATTTCGTTCGATGTTCCAGATCGCTAATCTGGTTGTTATGTACTGCCGTTTTCCCCTGAAAATACGTCTGCATCTTCTCTTGGGACACTCGGATTAAATTCAGCTTCTCGTCCAGCATCTGTTCAGATAATGCCATCCGAAGACGCGCATTCTCTTCTTCCATCTGGCGTGCACGACGTTCTAGCTGCTGCAGCTTGAGCTGCTGAGCTTCCGTCTGTTCCAACAACTGCTCATTACGAACGATCAGGTCATCGGATTGATACTCTTGCAACAGAGCCTGATAGTCCTTGGCGAGCTGTTTCTGCTGCTCCTGAACTTGCCTGAGTCGCTCCTTAAATTCTCTCATAGATGTCCTCCATTGGTTGTCATCTGATGTTTTCCTATATTTTACTATACATAGCCGGAAAAGGGGTGGTATAGAATGGAAATTAAACTGACGCTTTGTTGATATCTCGCCGTCCCCTCTTGTTACTCCCAACCCCTTGGACAGAAAAAAAAACACAAAAAAAGCCCGGAAGCATGACGCTTACCAAGGCTTTCAGAATTCTCGGGATATTCGGGATTTTTAGAATTTTCAGGCTAATGCAGGCTATTTAAGATCTGATCTGGTCAATTCCCTGTCTGTGCCGATGAATCTGGAGTTGACGATTGACTTCCCTCGTTCGACTCATCCGATTCTGGCTCAATTACCTGTGTTGTATTCGGGTCAAGCCAGCTGGCAATCATGCCTCGTACAAAGGTCAGATCTTCCTCAGACAGATCGTAATACCAAGCACCGCCGCGCATCTTCCCGTCACCTTTCAGCATGTAATTGCTGATCGTTGGAATGCTATCCTTCATATATAGAGACTCGGCAAAATTCACAATGAAATCCGATGTCATATTTGTTGTAAAATTCGATCCGGCAATCTCAATGATGTCGGGGATCTTGGTCAGATTTTTGACCTCCATCGCACGATTCATGAAGCTACTTAGAAAAATCCGGTGACGCATCGTGCGGTTAAAATCGGAATCTTCCCGGTAACGCACATATGCCAGTGCCTCCTCGCCGTTATAGATCGGTTTGTTGGCTTCGATGAACAGTTTCTCATGGGCTTTGTTTTTGTTCTCGATGTTTTTCGTAATCGGTAGCTCGACACCGCCAACCGCATCGACAATATCTTTCAAGCCGTGGAAGTTAATTGCTGCATAGAAGTCCACCTTGTTCTCTAGCAGCTTCTCCACCGTCTCCATCGCCATCTTGGCTTCACCATGAGCATAGGCCGAGTTGATCTTGGACTTCACATCACGACCCACAATTTCAGTGTAAGAGTCACGTGGAATAGACAGCAGCAGCACTTTGTTATCCTCTGGACGCACGACAGAATAAATGATTGTATCTGAACGACTTGGCTCATTATCTCGCTGGTCGATACCTAGCAGCAACAGTGAGAACGGATCCGTATGCTCCACGACCGGAACATCTCTGTCTCCAACGGGTTTATAGGATTTGTCCAGTGTCTCCTTTACCGTACCTGCAGCGAACATATTAAAGCCCAGTCTAACAAGTTCCTTTTGAAAGATAAATCCGATGCCGCCAAGCACAATCAGTATGCTCAGGGTGATGATAAGTCGCTTCTTCCATTTCTTCTTCGGTTTCTTCGGCTTCCGTCTAGTTAAATGTGCAGCACTGTTTTCCATCATATCTCCTTTAATTGCGGTTTCTCCATTTATTTAACTATATTAATAACACGTTTTCAATAGATTACGATATAATCGGCTATACAACAACGCCATAGAAGGAGCGATGAACGATGGAGTATCGACGTTTAGGCAACAGCGGGCTGCGTGTCTCCGCACTGGGTCTGGGCACGAATGCATTTGGCAAAAGAGCAGATCAAGCCACTTCAACCCGCATTCTTCATGCAGCGATGGATCGTGGCATCAACTTTATTGACACCGCCAACATCTATGCTGGCACAGAATCGGAACGCATTATTGGACAGGCACTCGCCGGCCGGCGGGAAAACGCAGTGCTTGCAACCAAAGCCGGCTTGCCCCGGCATGATGGTCCTCATGGGCGCGGTTCCTCGCGCTATCATCTGCAGCAAGAACTGGAACATAGCCTGCGGCGTCTGCAGACGGATTATGTCGATCTGTACCAGATCCATACCTTTGACCCGCATACCCCGCTGGATGAAACACTGCGCACATTGGACGATATGATCACGTCCGGCAAAGTGCGCTACATCGGCGCCTCCAACTATGCCGCCTGGGAGCTAATGAAAGCCCTCGGCATCAGTGAGACGCGAGGATATGCGCGGTACATCTCCACGCAAACGAGCTATTCACTTGCCGATCGAACACCTGAGAACGAACTTGTCCCGCTTTGCCTTGATCAAGGTGTAGGCATTATCCCGTATTTCCCGCTCGCTGGCGGTATTCTGACGGGCAAATACAACGGACAAGCCAGCATTCCCTCTGGCTCCAGAGCAGATACCGACCCTTCCTTCAACCGCTTCCTGCTGGAGCATAACATCCAGCTTAGTGAGCAGGTAAGCGCCAAAGCAGAGGCTTACGGTTGCTCACCAAGTGTACTATCACTCGCATGGTTGCTAAACCGTCCGGCAGTATCCACCGTCATTGTCGGTGCTACGAAAACCGAACAGTTAGAGCACAATCTGGCTAGTCTTGATCTAGAACTTCCACATGAACTACTAGCTGAACTGGATCAACTGAGTGATAATTTCCGTTATGGCAGACCATTTGCATCCTACAGACTTGAATAACACTCATGAGAAATAAACCTTCTGCCTTCATGGTCAGAAGGTTTATCTTATTTTTCGTCAATTTTCGCACAATCTATATCATGAAACCACTTTTCACATATGTATCTCTTATTGTTCCATCTTACGGCGAGTGAACTCCTGCATAATATCCATATATTCATCCTTACGATCTGCCAGAAGATCAAAGAAGTTTTTGTCTGATTCCTCGACGAGATTCATTCCTTCAATCGCCAGTTTTGTTCCTTCCGGCGTTGTCGTAATGATATTGGCCCGTGTATCGGTCTGATGACGCGCACGTGTAATGTACCCTCTCTTTTCGAGAGCTCGCAGCACCTGGGAGGTCACATTGACATCTACATTGGCAAACTGTGCGATCTGAACCTGGGTAACTCCCTTGCCTTCCACATCACGCTCATTAAGCCATAAACAAGCATGTAGCAGCACAAATTGAGGCTGCGTCAGTTCAAGTGGCTCGAGCACTCGCCGAACCTCTTTTTGCCACATCGTTGTCACCTGCCATAACAGGTATCCTGGACTATCTTGCGGATTTTTGTAACGTGAACTTTTCATTTTTATACCTCCGTGATGTAAGATCTTGTGCAGTAGAGATGTATGTACCACTCTTCGTTCTAGTCACAAATCTGTTATATTAACGCTTCGGCACATACATCTGTTACATCTATACAAGTTTTTCTATAAAAAAAATACCATATTTACCGTGTTGGAATAAACTGTTTCACCCATTGACCAAATCCCTGTGGATTTCGGCTCTGAATTAAAATCGTGCCCTCTCCGCGGAAGCGACAGACCAGAACTTCGCCACTGGTCACACTGGAGAACCAGCCTTGGGATGCCTTTTCGATGCGATAATCAACGTATTGGGGCCATGCCACCAGATGAGCATTGTCCACAATCACCTCTTCGCCAGCAGCCAGATGGATAGGATGTATCGCACCATAGGAAGACAGGAACACCGTGCCCCGTCCACTAATCTCAACAATAAAGAAGCCTTCTCCAGAAAAAAGACCCTTTTTCAGATTCTGCATTTTGGTATTGACCTGAATGCCTTCTGTTCCTGCAAGAAATCCGTCTTTCTGTACATAGAGCGAATAGGAACCATCCAATTCTATGGCCTCGACACTACCCATAGCCGATGGAGACAGCAAAATCTCTGCACTCCCCCCAGCCGCGGTCAATTCCTGAAAGAAAAATTTCTCTCCACTCAGCATACGGCCAATTCCCGCAAACATACCGCCTTCTGCCGCTCCCTTTAGCTGGACGGTAGGTGACATAGATACCATGGCTCCACTCTCCGCCTTGAAACGTTCCCCACGCTGTAACTCTACCCTGAGCATTGCAAATGCACCATCATATAGAATTTCGTATTTCACGGTTTCATCAGCTCCCTGTCGTTGTCCGTAGTAAAGTCGTTGAGTCCGTTATCTTCCAGCACTGCTGCTTTGTCGCCATATTCCTTAATGATATGCTGATCTCCCCAATGACATAACGCATTCAGAATCGGTTCCAGGCTCCATCCGTATTCACTTAGTTCGTACTCTACTTTAGGCGGAACCTGATTGTATACGATTCGTCTGACAATTCCGTCATGCTCCAGCTCTCGCAACTGTTGTGTCAACATTTTCTGGGTAATTGCAGGCATAATACGCTTCAAGTCACTGGTTCGCTTCTTGCCATGGGTTAGATGACAGAGAATAACACACTTCCACTTTCCCCCGATGACCTCAAGTGTTGCTTCAACCGAAATATTATATTTTTTGCGTTCCATTCCCGTCTTCCTCCTTCATTGAGTTCGCTTCTTCCGTTCAGCTATTATATAGGCACTAAAAAGTACGTAGGGTACTAAAAAGTACGTACTGGTCATGTTGTACCGAATAATTCATAATAGCATTTGCCGGTAAGCAAATCTACATTCTAGGAGTTGAGCAGGACATGCATCACGAGAAAAAAAACAGCACTTGGGCGCTGCTGGCACTTGCAATCAGTGCTTTTGCGATCGGTACAACCGAGTTCATCAGTGTAGGACTGCTACCTCTAATCGCAAATGATCTTCACATTAGTGTATCGTCTGCGGGTCTAACCGTTACCATATATGCGTTGGGTGTGATGTTCGGTGCACCAATCCTTACGTCACTGACGTCTGCCATATCACGTAAAACCCTGCTGCTGGCCATTATGGTTATCTTCATCGCAGGCAATACACTGGCCTCCCTATCTACCGGGATTACCGTACTTCTCATTGCACGGGTGATATCTGCACTGGCACATGGCTTGTTTATGTCAATCGGTTCGACGATAGCGGCAGACCTTGTGCCAAGCGACCGCAGGGCAAGTGCAATTGCCACCATGTTCTCGGGGCTGACCATTGCAACGGTAACCGGTGTACCCTTTGGCACGTTTATAGGCCAACATTTTGGATGGCGCTCTGCCTTTATCCTCATTGCTGCAGTCGGCATTCTTGCCCTGATCGCTAACCTGCTGCTTATACCTTCAACATTGCAGCAAGGTACCCGCACAGCCATCCGGGATCAAGTGAAACTGGTGACTAACGGACGACTGTTGCTCGCTTTTACGATTACAGCCGTGGGCTACGGGGGCACATTTGTTGTGTTCACATACCTGTCTCCGTTATTACACGACATCAGCGGTTACTCGGAACAAACGGTGACCTTTATTCTGCTGTTGTACGGCATTGCCATTGCCATTGGGAATATGATTGGGGGCAAGGCAGCCAATCAGAATCCGTTAAAGTCACTTCTATACATGTTCATCGTGCAGACAGTGATTCTGGGCATTCTGTACTTCACCGTTCCATTTCAGTGGGCAGCACTAGCAACCATCATGGGCATGGGGCTGTTTGCTTTTATGAATGTGCCTGGCCTTCAGGTGGTTGTCGTTACACTTGCTGAACGTTATGCACCGCAGGCCAAAGATGTGGCTTCTGCCTTTAATATTGCTGCATTTAACGCTGGCATTGCGATAGGCGCCTATCTGGGTGGAATCGTGAATGACTCCATCGGTTTGATTCATACCACATGGGTTGGTGCATTAATGGTGATTATTGCGGCAATCCTGACGATATGGGCCAAACATCTGGAGCAACATGAAATCACCCCCCGTAACGGAATTAAACAGGCAACACAGAAGCTATAAAGGGCTCGTCAAAATGAACCCATAGATCAGCTATCAATATGTTGACGAGAGTCTTTATACATCAGAACCGGTATCATGTCAGGTATGACTGACTATATACGTTACTATATACGCTGGATGCCATTTGATCTACTATGTTTTCATTTTGTATCATGAATCAATGTCAATTTCACTTTCACGTTCACTTTAAATGGCCATGGCCATATTCACACAACTTCAGGAGGATTTCACATGACAACAGCACAACATCTACAATCTACGACAACATTGCAAAACGGTGTCCGTATGCCTTGGTTCGGCCTTGGCGTATTCAAGGTCGAAGAAGGTACTGAACTTATTGAAGCAGTAAAAAGTGCAATTAAACACGGTTACCGCAGTATTGATACAGCAGCAATCTACGGTAATGAATCCGGTGTAGGCCAGGCGATCACCGAGGCATTGCAGGAGAATGGGTTGAAACGCGAAGACCTGTTTATTACCTCCAAGGTGTGGAATGCAGATCTGGGTTATGAAGAGACACTTGCCGCATTTGATGTAACGATGAACAAGCTCGGACTGGAATATCTGGATCTATATTTGATTCACTGGCCAAAAGCAGGCAAATACAAAGGTGCTTGGAAAGCTATGGAAGAACTCTACGCAGCAGGCCGAATCCGTGCGATTGGTGTGAGCAACTTCCAGATTCACCATCTGCAAGATCTGATGCAGGACGCACAGGTGAAACCAATGATTAACCAGGTGGAGTACCACCCACGTCTAACGCAAGTTGAATTGAAGACCTTCTGTGAACAGCATGGAATTCAATTAGAAGCTTGGTCCCCTCTAATGCAGGGTGAACTGCTCGACAATCCAGTACTTACAGAGATTGCTGCATCCAAAAGCAAGTCTGTTGCTCAGGTCATCCTGCGCTGGGATCTTCAAAATGGTGTTGTCACGATCCCGAAATCAACCAAAGAGCATCGGATTATCGAGAATGCTGACATCTTTGACTTCGAGTTGTCCACGGAAGAGATGGAACGCATTAACTCGTTGAATGACAATGTGCGTGTAGGTCCAGACCCGGATAACTTTGATTTTTAATTCGATTGTATAAACTAATATCACTAACCTATCAAACAAAGTCGATTGTTCATCCTTCGGCTTTGTTTTTTCTGTTTTATCGGTATATATCCTATTTGAGATGATATCCAATGAAACAGGAAATGACTGTGTTTGAATTTCTGATCGAATTTAAACACAGTCTCTGCCTTTCTTTTTGGAACAACAGCCAGAGAAAGTACACCCTAGCACTGAATTAGAAGGGCTTCCAGCCATCCTCCCCGGACAGAATGCGAGGCAACGCATACTCAGCCGCCTCTTCCTCTGTCAGTATGTTAGACCAAGGTACACGCATATCCGCACTTCCGGCTCCAGGCCCAGCACTATTATATTCCGCATAAAGAACCGTCACTTCCGCTTCGGTCTTGCCCCAATTATGCCAGCCCTCTTGTTTCACATGCGCACCGAGCCAGCAGTTCAGGAAACAGACTTTGGCATAATTACGCCATGGTCTGCCGAGATACACCGATTGCGGAGGCGCATTGCTGGTCAGATCGCAATCAACAAATACGTAACCGTAACGGACATCTTCTGGTGTAGATGCTGCCGTAATCCAGCCATTCACTTGTCCTTCTGCAACCTCCCCTTCAGTCAGGCGGCTCTTCGTAAAAATCTCACACCCCTTGAATACAACCGTCGCAGAGCCAAAAATAAAATCGATATCCCCTTCGATATAACAATTCTCGAAGTACTGTCTTAACTTCCGGCGCTCCGCACCGTCACGAGGTCCGCCGAAATAACTGCGGTCCAGAGGCTGTTCCGGCAGCGGTCCAGTAAAAATCGTATCCTGATGGCCGATAAAACGGCATCTGCGAAACACAGCACGGTCCCCGTCCACGTAAACGGCAAGCGCCTGCCCGACCTCCTTACCCGGTCCAGCTGAATTCACAAAGGATATCCCTTCTGCCGTAAAATCATCAGCACCAATAAACGCCGTATAGGAATGGAACGTATGATACTGCGAGCCGTTCGGGAATCGCTTGAGTGCATGATCATCATAGGTGATGATCGTCTGCTCAGCCCCCTCACCAATCAAATGAATGCCTGGCTTCTCCATGTGCAGCTTCTCATAATACACACCTGCCTTCACTCGAATCGGAAGAAGGCTACCGTTGCCATCACCGTGACCCGTGGCTTGGTCCGGCAACGCATCAATCGCAGCCTGGATGCTTGCATAATCTCCAGACCCATCAGCAGCAACGGTGATATAAGCGTCCGAGCCAGATGACCCCAATGCAGCCTGCGCCGCCACGCCTTCCTCTGCCAAATGCTGATCCGTCATGGCAATCGCTCCATTTCGAGTGCAGCCAGTAGCAGCGGAGCTACCCCCATAAAGGAATCGCTTACAACAGCTTCGCTCACATAGTAGCTGTAGGAGCCATCTCGATCCAAACTCAGCCCTGCACCGTGACATATCCCATTTAACCGCACACCATCAGCCGTGTTTTCCACTAATCTGGAAGTAAGACCCTGCCAGCCCTTCTCGGCTGCTGCTCTGAAATGCGGCTCCAAATAACGCAGACGCACCCCTTTGGCAAGCGCATATACAAACATACTTGAGCCCGAGGCTTCGAGATAGTTCCCTTGGCGGAAGCCCTGATCCAGAACTTGGAACCACAATCCGCTGTCCTGCTCCTGCACCCGAACTAATGCGTTACACATACGCTCGAAGATGCCAATGATCGTGCCCCTCTTTGGATGGTTCAGCGGGAAATGCTCTACACTGTCGACAATAGCCATAGCATACCAGCCCATCGCCCGACTCCAGAAGTGCGGCGAACAGCCAGTCAGCGAATCGGCCCAGACCTGCTCCCTGGATTCATCCCAGCCGTGATACAGCAATCCGGTGCGCGGATCACGTGTCTTTTGTTCAATCAGCAAAATCTGATGAGCCACTTCATCCCATAGCTCTGGATACTGGAGTGTCTTTGCATATTGCGCGAGGAAAGGGGAAGACATATACAGCCCATCCAGCCACATCTGGAACGGATAGATTTTTTTGTGCCAGAATCCACCTTCCGACGTTCGAGGCTGACCTGCAAGTTGCGCGGCAAGAAGATGGGCTGCTTCGGCATAACGATTATCCTCCGTACCTTCCAGTAACGCGAACAGGTTCTTCCCCTGATTAATCTGATCGAGATTATATTCTTCGAGAGAGTAAGTACGGATGGAACCATCCGGCTGCACGTAGAGGTCCATATGTCTTTTCATGAAATCAATATACTCCGGCTTGTTATATAATTCTCCCGTGCGCGCCATCGCCATCAACGTCATACCTTCCACATACGCCCATCGTCCCGAAGGGAACGCATGGAACCCATCATCGTTACATTGCTGCATGATCGTAGCTGCAATTCGCTCTGACCAGGATAACTGCGTCTGCACCTGCATCACGGCACCTCCTGTAATGTTATTCCGTTTGTAAAGCAAACACACGAATCGTCTTGTTAGGTTGACCTGATGTGCCAACCTTAGTGTCGGCACACTGCCGTTGAATTGCGCAGGCTCAGCCTCGGCTGAATGACAACGGGAACCTCAACCTGCTCGTCGCGGATCAGAGATACGATCAGCTCTGCCGCCTGGACAGCCAGTTCATCAAGTGGCGGACCGATCGTTGTCAGAGCAACCTCTGCATATTGCATATCGGGCAGATCGTCGTAACCGATCATGGAGATATCGCGCGGCACACTATACCCCGCCTCAAGCAGTGCGCGGAGTGCCCCTCGCGTCACAAGGTTGTTCAGACCGATAAATGCAGTAGGAGAATCCGGGCCGAAATTATAATTTCGGATGGAAAAATATCCATCTTCCCAGGAAGAATGCGCTGGCAGCACATGGCTCTCGTTAAAAGTAAGACCCGTTCGCTGCAGGGCTTCCCTGTACCCTTCCAGCTTCACATGCTGTGAGTTACCGATGAATCCAATCCGGCTATGCCCGAGGGATTTCAGATGCTCCACCGCTTTGAAGAGTCCCTCCTTACGATCAATCTTGATGTAAGGAGAGTTCGGTGCTTCATCTGTACCAAGGACAAAGCAAGGCATGTTAAGGGTCGCGAACTTTTTCCAAAACACGTCCCGATTGTCCAGGGCATAATCCCACAGAATACAGCCGTCCACACGTAGCTGGCTGAATACATCCACCCCGTCGTCGGCCACAACCAGAATCATCTGATATCCCCGCTTCTTCAGTTCGGTATGAAGACTGCCCGATATGTTGGAGAAGAGCGGGTTGCTGAGTTCATCGAGCACAAACCCGATGATATTACTTCTGCCGGTGGAGAGCTGCCGGGCCAGCATGTTTTTCCGGTATTGGTGTTTCTCCGCTACCGCGAGCACCTTCTGTTTGGTCGCCGGTTTAATCCGGGGATCATCATTCAGCGCCTTCGATACCGTGCTGTAGCTCACTCCCGCCAGTTTGGCTATATCTTTAATGGTAATCAAAATCAATCAACACCTCTCATATGCCTGCCCAAGCTTTTCCCTATTTCTGTGCTGCTTTGTAACGATCATATTGTGCCTGTCTGCCAGCAATGACTTGTTCAACATTCATTTTTTTGAGTGTCTCAATGTAACTATCGAACTGATCCAGGCTTGCGTCACCGCTAATAAATTTGAAATTCATCTCTTCCACATAGGTTGTGATGTCTGGCATGGACATCGACTCTACACTCGCTTCATCTGGCAAAGCATAGACAACCGGGAACGGCTCACGCACATACTTCTCTAGTTCTTTGTCTAGCTTCGCATGCCAAGGGGCTACGACGGAATCAGCCGAATCGGTAGACTGGATGTTAGGCAGATTGACCGGACCAATGCCGAGCTTCTGAATATATTCATTGTCCTTACCTTTATCTGTGAATGTCTTCACGCCATTCTCTTCCGTATACGTATCGTCCTTGATACCCCATGTGTAATACGTCTGTGCTTCTTCACTTACCGCATAATCCAGAAAGCGGAAGGCGAGCTCCGGATTTTTGCTATCCTTCGTAATGCCGAAGATGCCGCTAACCGGTGTACGTCCGATGTAGAATTGATCGCCATGCGGTCCCTTCAATGGCAATATACCCTTGAAGATAGGCTCTTCCGGCTTGTAATCCTTGAACAGCGGGCTGTAGACCATCGACATATACCAGCTGAAATTAAAGGTGGCTCCCGTTACATCCTGCGATATACGCGAAGTTACCTGGTCACTCGTTGTGCTGGCATAATCGACCCCAAGCAGCCCCTCCTTATACAGTCCGTTCAGATACGTCAAATATTCCTTGTAGGCTGGCTCATAATAGCTGAAGTGCACTTTGCCTTGATCATCTGCATAGAACTGGTTGGACAGATCAAGCCCAAAGGCCGGACCAAAGGCCATCGGTACAAACTTGGCTTCCATCGACAACGGAATTTCATCCGCTTTGCCGTTGCCGTTCGGGTCTTCAGTTTTGAATTTGCGTAGCATCGCCGTGAACTCATCGAGCGTGGTCGGCTCGTTTAAGCCCAGCTTTTTCAACCAGCGCTCATTCACCATAAATACAGGCATGTAATTCCGCGTCAGCGTCTGCTGCGGGATATAATACATTTTACCATCTGGTGCCGTTAAACTGGCTTTAACGGAAGGCGACTTTTCATATATTTTTTTCAGATTAACCCCATATTTGTCCACAAGATCATTAATAGGAATGAACAAACCACTGTTAATGTATTTCATCAATTGATCCTGATCCGGCAGGTAGACAATATCCGGCAGTCCTGTACCCGCAGCAAGTCTTGGATTCACGGCATCCGCGTAGTTCTGCGGCGGGATCAGATCCCAATCCACTGCAACACCTGCATTGCTCTCGATTTTCTTCACAATGGCTGCGGTAGACAAGTCGACGTTCGTTGTCCATGCGTTGGTTCCAAGAATGGACAGCTTCGCATCTGGCTGATCTGTTACAGGTCCTGCACCCGTATAATTGAATGCCGGCTCTGAACTGGCCGGTGCATTACCCGCATCCGTGCCTGCTCCCGTTCCGCTGCTGCATCCCGCCAAGCTCAGTGCAAGTAATGCCGCCATTACACTTTTTCTTCCTGCCCCTTTAAATCTCATCCTTCATTCCTCCTTGGTATGGAACCATATTGAACTCCCTTGAAAACCCTTGAACCCTCTGCAGCAAGCTTCATCTCCCTGAAAACACCTGCTCCCTTTCTTATTGACGATGCTGCTTGGGGTAACAAAATCTATCCTTTCACGGCTCCGAGGGTGATCCCCTTAACGAAGTACCGTTGGATAAACGGGTAGATCATCACAATCGGCAGAATGCTGACTACGATAGATACATAACGAACCTGCAAAGTCGATACCGCCAGTGCACCAGATGTCATCGTACCACCCATCTTCTGCATAACCTCTGGCGAAGCCATAATCAGTACCCTTCGCAGGAACATCTGAAGAGGCTGCATATCCTGTTTTCCTAGATACAGCAGGGCCGAGAAGAAGTTGTTCCAGTGGAACACCGCATAGTACAGCGTCAGTACAGCCAGCGTAGGCTTGATGATCGGAACAGCGAGACGGTACAGCATCGTTAACTCATTCGCACCGTCGATGCTTGCGCTCTCAAATATTTCATTCGGAATACCTTCGAAAGCAGAGCGGCAGATCATAACGTTGAACGTAATCACCAGCACAGGCAGTACCATAACCCAGCGGGTATTATATAGTCCAAGCGATGTAATCATCATGTACACCGGGATAAGCCCACCCGAGAAATACATCGTAAAGGCGATAAAAAAGTTCAGCTTGCGCCGCAAGAAAAACTGCTGTCTCGACAAAGGAAAGGCTGCGAGGCAGGTAGCCACAATGTTCAGGAGCGTGCCCACCACCGTATACCAGACGGTGTTATAGAACGAAACCCACAGCTCCTTATACTGCAGCACCATCTGGTAGCCTGAAAGTGTGAAACCGACAGGCCAGAGCACAACTTTTTGCTTGTCGATGGCATCCACCGAGCTGAAGGAAATGCTAACCACATACAGGAACGGATACAGGGTGACAACCACGGCCACAATGGTCAGCAGGTAGACAAATACATAGAACAATCGGTCACTTCTCGATTTTTGCATACAGGCTCTCCTTTGATTCAGTGTGGTTTTACCAGAGTGACATTTTGGTCAGGCGGCGGGTCATGGAATTGGCTGCAAACACAAGCACAAATGTGATGATGGAGTTGAACAGGCCGACAGCCGTTGCAAAGCCATAGTTCTGGCCTTCGATCCCCATTCGGTATACGTAAGTGGACAGCACGTCCGCCGTTTCATACGTAGCGCCGTTATAGAGCAGATATACTTTCTCGAAGCCTACACTCATAATGCCGCCAAGCGACAGAAGCAACAGAATCACAATGGTTGGTTTAATGCTAGGAAGTGTCAGATGCCACAGCTCTTGAAATTTGTTCACGCCATCGATTTTTCCAGAGTCGTACATTTCGGGATCAATGCCCATAATGGCAGCGATGTAGATAATGGAGCTGAAGCCAAAGCTCTGCCAGATGTCAGAACTGGTGAAGATGGTGCGGAACCAGCCGGCGTCCATCATGAAGTTTATTTTTTCCATACCGAGACTTGCGATGAGGGTGTTCACAATACCGTCTGTAGGTGACAGAAAGTTGATAATCATGCCAGCCACCACAACGGTGGAGATAAAGTGAGGGAGATAAGTTACCGTTTGAGCGAAGCGTTTGAACGTCCGGTTCTTGATCTCCACAATGCAGACGGCGAACAAAATGGGGATAGAGAAACCGAATAGCAGCGGCAAAAAGGCCAGCAAAAAGGTGTTGCGAAGCAGACGCCAGAAGTAAATCGAGTTCACAAACTGCTCAAACCAGCGCAGGCCCACCCACTCTCCGCTAAACATACCCTGCCCAGGCATAAAATTGCGGAATGCAAGCAGCACACCAGGCATCGGCAGATACATAAAGATCACGTAATACACAAAAATGGGCGAGAACATCAGCAACAAATACTTATCCCGCCGGATCAGGTTGAACAGCGTGGTCATGCGTTTTTTCAACGTAAACACTCCCCTTCGCCTCATAATTACAACGTTTGAATTTTTGTTTAAAAATAGAATCTATCTCTTCGTTCAACGTACATGCACTTCAGAAATAGAATTAAAATCAAGGATTCACTTTGATAAACAAGCATATAATATGCAGATGTACTTATGAAGCTGGCTATTCACAAAAATTACAACGTTGTAATTTTTTATTAAATGTATACGCTTACATAAACTTTTACCCATCTTAGCAGAGTCCTCCTCATTTAGCAATAATGAAATTGGCAAAAAACTGAAATTGGGGGAGAAAGAATTTTTGCGCAATGATCAACCCGCCACAGCCTGACAAGCTATTGAAACTTCCACAGCAGGCAATACAATAAGATCAGGATCAGAACGAGCGATATTTAACAGAAAGTAGGAATAGGTCAATGATCATTGATATACAGCATGTCACTTGGAAAAGAGAAGCACTCACTCTGCTGCACGATGTCAGTTGGCGTGTCAACAAAGGCGAACACTGGGCGTTGCTCGGCCTCAACGGCTCAGGCAAAACAACGCTCCTCAATATGATCACCGGCTACCTGTGGCCGACGGAAGGCAGCATCTCAGTACTTGGCCATGAATACGGAAGTGTAGATCTGAGAGAGCTTCGGAAGTCGATTGGATGGGTGAGCTCCTCCCTACAGGAGAAGTTATATGCGTCTGACCGCACACAATATGTTGTTATTAGCGGCAAACATGCCACAATTGGTTTGTATAACAAACTAGCTGGCGAAGATCTGGAGGAGGCCAGGCACTGGATGCAGACACTCGGCTGCGAGCATCTGTGGGACCGCGAGTACCGCACCTGCTCCCAAGGGGAGAAGCAGAAACTCCTCATTGCCCGTGCCCTGATGGCAAATCCGCAACTGCTCATTCTGGATGAGCCTTGTAATGGGCTCGATTTATTTTCCAGAGAACGTCTGCTGGATAGCATTAGTGAACTGACCGCACGCCCAGATACACCTTCGCTAATTTATGTCACTCATCATACGGAAGAAATCCTCCCTGTGTTCCAACACAGTCTTCTGCTACGCCGCGGCGAGGTTTTCAGAAGGGGATTCACTGCTGATCTGATGACATCAGATGTGTTAAGTGATTTCTTCGAAGCTCCTGTAGAGATCGACCGGCATGGTGAACGGATATATGTCCGAGCAGCAGCATCTAAAGGTTAAAATACGTGCATCCGAACGGAACAAAGGGAAGCGGAATGCGAAAAAAAGCCCAAACACTTATCCACATGTGGATAGTTTTTGGGCTTTTCACTCCTATATCTTGTGTTATCCACGGTTTTCTGTGTAGAACTTTGATCAATCTGAGTATAACTCCGTCTCTGTCTTAGGTTGCTTCGCAACATAATCGATGATATAACTACACTAGTTTAGTGTAACACTTTCGGGTTCCATTTCGATATTCCTTCCATCCATTATGCAAAGGAGAATCATACATGAATATAACGATTGTCGAAGCGAATACCCAGGAGCTGCTTGATGCCTGCTTTGCGATTCGCACAGCTATTTTTGTTGAAGAGCAGGGCGTTCCTGCATCCGATGAGTTTGATCAATTTGATGCATTGGATACAGAAGCACGCCACATACTGCTATATGTCGATGGTGTACCTGCTGCTTCGTCCAGACTCCGTGTCGTGGAGCAAGTGGCCAAGCTTGAACGGATCTGTGTAATGCTGGATTACCGTAAGCATGGGCTGGGACGTGTGCTGATTAATAAACTGGAAGAGATGGCTACACAGGACGGTCTGCAAAAAGCTAAACTGCACGCCCAGGTACAGGCCTCCGGTTTCTATGAACGTCTCGGCTATGCTCCCGCTTCAGACGTATTCATGGAAGATGGCATCCCTCATCTGCTGATGACGAAAGAACTTAGAGAATAAAGTTGAGCTGGCATGGTTCTCTCCGAAATTAAATCTTAACTCAAAGAAGCCTCTATCCTCACTTGATCAGTGAGTAGATAGAGGCTTCTTTATGCCCTGCTCTTTGTTGCGTTAGCCCATCGCCAGGCGGCTTGCGTCTAGTTTACTGGCGCCTGGTTGCCCATCTGCACTGGCCTCCGCAGCATTCTTCATCTGTTTGCTGCGCAGTTGGCCGCAGGCGGCATCGATATCTGTGCCATGCTCCATACGTACCGTGGAGTTGATGTTATTCTTTTTCAACGTATCGTAGAAGCCCAAGATGGACTCTTCGGTGCTCCGCTGATACTGGCTATGTTCATCTACCGGATTGTATGGGATCAAATTCACGCTGACCATGCTCTTGCGGCTGGACAGAAGTTCTGCCAGTTCCGCAGCATGTTCACGCTGATCGTTCACATCCCGAAGCAGAATATATTCGAACATGATGCGTTTATTTGTTTTTTCCAAATAATAATCAACGGCATCCATCAACTGTTCAATCGGGAAGGCCCGATTAATCTTCATGATCTGGGTACGCAAATCGTTATTCGGAGCATGCAGTGAGATGGCAAGGTTCACCTGTAGACTGCTGTCTGCAAATTCCTTAATTTTATCCGGCAATCCACTGGTGGATACGGTGATTCGTTTCGCCGCGAGAGCCAGCCCTTTGCGATCCTTGATCACTTCGATAAAGTTGCTCATATGCTCGAAGTTATCGAATGGTTCGCCAATGCCCATCACGACCACGTTCGTGACGCGCTCCCCTTGTCCTGCAGCATCCAGATGCCGCTGAACATGCATGATCTGCTCTACAATCTCTCCTGCCGAGAGATCACGGCTTTTCTTGATCAGTCCGCTGGCGCAGAAACTACAGCCGATATTACATCCGACCTGTGTCGTGACACATACGGTCAAGCCATACTTTTGCCGCATAAGCACTGTCTCGATTAAATTGCCATCCTGCAGTTTGAGCAGGAATTTCACCGTGCCGTCTGCCGACTCTTGCTTCACATGTTCACTTAATGAATTCATTGTAAAATGCTCAGCGAGTACTTCCAGACAATCTTGACGGACATCGGACATATCACTAAAATCATGCACCCGCTCTTGGTATAACCACTCCCAGATCCGGGAGGCGCGGGATTTTTTCTGCCCATGTTCAGGCAGCCAGGCACGTAATTGCTCTAATGTTAATCCATATAAGGATGATTTAAACATGGTATGAACCTCTTTTCGCAAAAAAGCATATGGCTTATCGGTTGTCTTACCCAAAAAACCTCTACTCTGTATTGTCCCAAAATTAACAAAGGAACACAAGAGCTTTTGCATTTCTTCCAAGAGGTTTTACGCATGGTAAATCTACGCAGGTAACCCTTAGAAGCGAATAATACCCGACGTGTGCAACAGAACAAGCAACACCAGAATGGGTGCGATATAACGAAGCATGAACAGCCAGATCCGGAACCAACCGGAACTCAGGCCAGAAGCCTCAGCAGCCGTTTTCCAGAAGTATCCTGCAAAGATTGTAACTAACAATCCACCAACCGGCAGGAAAACATTAGATGCCACAAAGTCCAGCCAATCAAATACGCTCATCGATCCAATCTTCCACTCCGGGAACAATCCGAGCGATAGAACGGAAGGCAGTCCGACGATAAAGATTGCAAGGGAAACCACCCATACCGCGCGGTTACGACTCCAGGAGAGACGCTCCATCAAGTATTTTACAGGCACCTCAAGCAGTGAAACAGCTGATGTCAACGCCGCAATTGCAAGCAAAACAAAGAACAATCCGGCAAACAGGAAACCAAGCGGCATCGCAGAGAATGCAGCAGGCAGCGCAATAAAGATCAGAGATGGCCCCTGGTCAGGCGCGATACCAAATGAGAATGTCGTTGGGAAAATAATCAGACCTGCGATAAAGGCGTAGATTAAATCACCCGCACCGACAGCCACCGTTGCTGCGCCAAGAGATTGGCTTTTATCCACATACGAACCATAGGTTATAAGAATACCCATCCCGAGAGATAGGGAGAAGAATGCGTGTCCGAGGGCAACGAGTGCCGACTCCGTAGTGAGCTGGGAGAAATCAGGATTCAGGAAGAAAGAAACCCCCGCACCAGATCCCGGTAGTGTAACGGCCCGAATCATCAGGACGATCAGCAAAACCAGCATCGATGGAATCAAAATTTTGTTAAACTTCTCGATTCCGTTGGATACACCTTTGGCAACGATCCATCCCGTAATCAATACAGATATCAGTTGCCATACAATAGGCATATAACCGCCAACAAAATTGTTGAATTGTCCGGCATAATCCTCACTATTGAACAAGGTACCACTAAATGAAGTTACAGCATAATGCAGAGTCCAGCCTGCAATAATGATATAGAAGGACAGAATGATAAACGGTGTTAACACTTGCAACAGACCAGCCGCAAGCCAGCCTTTATGCCCGCCTGCTTTGATAAATGCAGTTGCTGCGCTACCTCGTCCACTACGTCCAATAGCTAATTCTGCAAGCAGCACCGGCAAGCCAATCAGCAATAGACAGACAATAAAGAGCAGGAAAAAAGCCGCTCCCCCATTTTCACCCGTAATATATGGGAATTTCCACATGTTACCGAGTCCCACTGAGCTACCGATGGCTGCCAGAATGAAACCGGCGCGCGAAAAGCGTTCTCCTTTGCCGGCTCTGTTTGGGTTCAGATCAGACTTACTAAAATTCATCGTATCTACTCCATCACTTTAAAGTTTTCCCGTAATTATATACTACTACACGTGTCAGGTCATCAAAAATCATAATTTGTCGAAAATTAATCTTATGGAGATGATTTCAGTATGGGATAATTACATCCAACTTAACCGTGAATATGTGTTGGAAGACAAAAAGAGATGGTCCAGACAGCCCATGGCAAAGGCTCCTGAAACATCTCTTTCTTAAAATAAAACTAACCTTTTGCTCATTGTATCAGACCGTCTTGACGGCTTTTTTTTTCTAAACTTTAATCTCAAGTAATTCGTACTTAATGACACCCATTGGAGCGTTGACATGGATTACACTGCCTACTTCCTTGCCCATCAATTCTTTCCCCAGTGGACTTTCATACGAAATTTTGTTGTTGGATACATCTGCTTCCGCAGGACCGACGAGTTGATATTCAATCTTTTCGGCAAACTCAATATCGTTCAGCAACACAGTAGAACCAATGCCCACTTGATTCGAATCGATATGGTCTGTGCTGATGACTCTCGCTTTGGTCAGCATTTTCTCCAATATCAGAATGCGGGTCTCCATAAATGCCTGATCGTCCTTGGCTGAATGATACTCACTGTTCTCCTTCAGGTCCCCATAACTGATCGCAAGTTTCAATCGTTCTGCCAGTTCCTTGCGCTTCACCGTTTTCAGTTCCTTCAGTTCTTCCTCCAGCTTTTCCAAGCCTTCCTGTGTCAAAATCACTTCATCATTAGCCATTTTTTCCATCTCCTAATCCAGCTATCTATCTATATTCTAACCTATATCCACTCCAAACGGTTAACATACCCTAGAAAAAGAGATTAAGCTCCCATTTATCGAAATAAATCCACACCCGAAATATGATATGCATGCACTATAACCACTATATTTACCATCGCCTAAACTTTACTGGTACAAATTAGAGTAAACACGTGTGTGCATTTCAGATGTTCACTTATACAATGAATTCAAGGACGCAGCGGTTACTGTTTCCACCACAACTAGCCTGACTCACTGGGGAAAACGCCAGAAAAGGATAACTATAGAGGAAAGCCTGTCATCCATGCCGAATACAACGTCAGGTGATAAATGATGATAACTATACAAGTACTGCAAGTACCCTCTGTTGTACCCGAAGCATACTGGGATCTTTTTCTGTCATCTGTCTCTGATGAACGCCGGGCACAGGCTGCACGCTTTATACATCAAGCCGATGCGTATCGCTCTGTGCTTGGTGAGGTATTGACCCGGGTGACGTTAAGTGAATTAACTGGCATTCGGGCGGAAAAGCTTTCATTTTCCCGTAACACCTATGGTAAACCTTGTCTCGCTCAATACCCTGAGAAGCCATTCAACGTCTCCCATTCCGGGGATTGGATTGCTTTAATCTCTGGCGGGACAGCTGAATTGGGTGTGGATGTGGAAAAAATAGTCCCGATTGACCTGCAGATTGCAGAGCGGTTCTTCTCAACACAGGAGAATGCGTATCTGTCAGCACAGCCTGCCGATCAACAGTTAAACACCTTCTATCGCCTATGGACGCTAAAGGAGAGCTACATTAAAGCTATAGGCATGGGCTTGTCCATGCCCCTTAACTCCTTCGCCATTCTTCCCCATGTTCATCAGCATGGGAAGCATGACTGGAGATGCAACCAAGACGGGCAAATCGTTAGGCATCGCTTCTACACTCACTCTTTGGATGAGCAGCATATGCTCGCTGCCTGTGCTGTCGAAGGAGAGTTACCAGCCCAGCCTGAAGTTGTCACGCTGGAGAGCTTATGCGCAGAGCTTACATAAGGAAGGCACATGCATAGCCTAAACTTTGACCGATTAAAAAAAGAGGAGCGAGTTCATCGGGTAATAAAGCTCTCCGGTGATTCGCTCCTTCTTCTGTAATACGATTATCGACAGTATTAATGAAATGCAGCTTGCTCGCTCCATTTACATCCTTCAACGATCCAGCTGTTTTGCCACTGACTCGGACCCTGGCCCGGAGGGACCCTTCGCCATAACCGATGTCCCGCCCATCGGCTTCTTCCGAATCGTAGCCGCTGCGTCCGCATCGCGGATCATCAGAGCAAACCACAGCCCGATGAACAGAAATGCAGCTGCTCCTAGCAAAGCCAGACGGTATGCTATCATATTCGGCTCCAGTGTACCTGTCGCAGTCACCGTGGTTGTACCTGCAACCGCCAGAACAGCAGAGAGTATGGCCATGCCGATTGCAGAACCCAGACGATTTTGCACCGTGAACCAGGTCGAAGCCCGTCCCATAGCAGCAGGCGGAATCTGAGCGAAGGCTGCGATCTGTACCGCCCCTACCGTCTGTCCCAGGAAAATGCCCACTCCGAATAATAAGAACCGGATGAACCATGGATTCGTATCCACTGTAATCTGACTAAGGGTAATAAAAATAATCGCCGTACAGATCAATCCCATGGATATGAGCTTGCGTGGGCCCAAACGTGGGTAGCTCCATGGAACAAGCTGTGAAGCGATCATTAATCCGATCGCTTCTGGAAATGTGGTTAGCCCTGTCTCCAGCGCAGAGGCATGCAGCACATGCTGATACATCAACGGAAACACATATAACATGCCCAGCAATCCTGCCGCCCCACATACAGATACCAGACCTGTGTAACGAAAAAGTCGTTGCTTCAGCAGATGCAGATCAAGCAACGGATGTTTCGCGCGCAGCTCCACCCTAGCGAGCAGCGTAAGAAGCAGCATTCCTGTAAAACCCGCCCCCATAATAAGTGGTGATGTCCACCCCCGCAGCGGTCCCTGACTTAGTGCATACATCGTCAGAGCCAGTCCCGGCGCAGATAATAACCAGCCCGACAAATCGAATTGACCGGCTCCCTGTTCTCTATGCTCCTTCAGATACAGCATGCCAAAGATCACGGCTGGAATACCTACAGGCAGATTAACATAGAAAATCCAGCGCCACGATAGCTGATCCACAATTAATCCGCTCACAATCGGCCCTAGCGCAGGAGCAAGGGCAATCGGTAACACCAGCATACGAGATACTCTGGCCCGTTCATGCGGAGGAAATGCTCGAAATAACATCGCCATGCCTACAGGCGTAAGCAGACCTCCCCCCGCTCCCTGCAAAATACGGAAAAACGTCAGTGTCTCCAGTTGATCAGCTGTAGCACACAGTGCAGAAGATAACGTAAACAGTGCCAGCGCCGACAGGAAGACCCGTTTTGTCCCCCATCGATCTCCTAGCCATCCCGCCACAGGCAAAAATACAGCCAGGCTGACCAGATACCCCACATTTAATGTACCCGCAGCCGCTGGAGGAACACCCAGTTCCTCACTGATCGTCCGCAGGGCCACATTCAATACAGTGGCATCCATCGCAACGATAAACATGGCGAGAACATAGACCGTGCCTACAATTTTCTTCGAACCTGACAGGAAATTCATCCGCCAGTCTCATGAAGTGACTCCAGTATTCCCGTTTCGTCCCATAGACTAAGTGGTCTCATATCAGTCCATTGCTCCGCAATGTAATCCAGACATACACGGCGTTTGGCCTTCCCCAGCATCTGGGTCCAGCCTTTCGGAACCTCAATGGATGCGGGCCAAAGCGAATACTGCCCTTCATCATTCTTTAACACCAGATAACTGCTGTCTTCATAGTCAAAAGGGTTGCTCATCCGTTTATCCTCCTATTTATGTTGAATATTACGCTTGTTGTTCAGCATCTCTAGCTTGGCGGCAAGGGTACGGCAGATTTCCTCCAATGGGCCAGGCTGACAAAGGTCTTTGTGACGACAGGCAATATCATGGCGCTCCAGATGTCCTCCAATAAATGCATTCCACATTTCCGGTTCAATCGGATCAAACCAGTCAGGAATAATGGTAGAGCGGAAGAAGATCAAATCCCCTTCAAATCGGGATGGGGTATATGCCCCCAGAATGCGAACAGAATTTTCATAGGTTCTCCGCAGCTTCCGGATCGTCTCTTCGCTCAAACTCGCCAGTGCACTTCCTTCGCTGCGAAGTATTCGCATGGCTGTGGCCATATTCAGTGGCTCGTCTCCAATGCTGTCCGGATCGTAGCCGCCAAGTGCCAGCAGAGCCGTCAATGCCTCTGCTTCGTCAGGCTCTCCGCGAATGGGAAGATAATGACTCGGATAGGCATCCAGCATGGCAAGAAACTCTACTTGCTCTCCTTCGGACTGGAGCTGCACAGCCATCGCCTGGGCAACGTTCCCCCCAAGTGACCAGCCAAGCAGACGATATGGCCCCTCCGGCTGCACAGACCGCAGATGATGGATATAATCTGCTGTCATCTCTTCCAGTGTCCCTGGAAGTTCCTCATACTCGGCAATGCCCCTTGCCTGCAGACCGTACAGCGGATACTCCATGCCCAGATGTTTCATTAATCCGGCATAACACCAACTTAGTCCCCCTGCCGGATGAACACAGAATACAGGCAGATGCTGCCCATGCGTCCGAAGCGGCAACAACACTTGCAACGAGCTATCACCGGAGTACTCTCCCATCTCCAATCGCTCAGCCAGTCCAGCTACCGTCGCGGCTTCGAACAAAATGCCTATGCCGGGCTCTATGCCCATTGCTTCACGGATTCGACTCATCAAGCGCACAGCAAGCAGCGAATGGCCACCCAATTCGAAAAAGCTATCATCTATACTTACACTCCGCAAACCTAACACTTCAGCAAACAAATCACACAGAATTTGCTCCTGCGGGTTACGTGGCGCTCGGCCATCAACTGATAGTTGTATCTCCGGTGCAGGCAATGCTTTACGATCCAGCTTGCCGTTTGGCGTGAGCGGCAGAACCTTCATCACAACAACCGCAGAAGGTACCATATATTCGGGAAGGCTTGCTGCTGCATGTCTTCGGAGTGCTGCTGTCTCCAGGCCGTTTTCTCCATCCCGTGCTGAAACAACGTAAGCTATCAGGCGTTTATCCCCCGGCTGGTCTTCACGAACGATAACGGCGGCCTGCGCCACACCTGAATGTCTTGCCAGTACAGCCTCAATCTCGCCAAGTTCAATACGGAACCCGCGGATTTTCACCTGCTGATCCGCTCGTCCCAGATAATCGAGCGAACCATCGTGCAGCCGTTTTGCCAAGTCTCCTGTACGGTACATTCGTGTGCCTGCCGGACCATATGGATCAGCAACGAAACGCTCGGCCGTGAGATCAGGTCTTCCCCAATACCCGCGAGCCAGACCCGCCCCAGCCACATACATCTCTCCGATTACCCCGGTCGGCACAGGTCTCAGTTGATCATCTAGCACATATACGCGCAAATCTGGAATAGGGCATCCAATCCAGCTGCTTGCCCCCTCTGCCGAGCTGCCTGAATGCAGCTCCTTGTAGCTGACATGAACCGTGGTTTCAGTGATACCATACATATTGATGAGCCTTGGAGCATGATCTGCATGACGTTCATACCAGTCGTGCAAACGTCCCAGCTCCAGTGCCTCCCCTCCAAAGATCACATAGCGAAGTGCCAATTGCTGCCCCCAAGCCGGATTTTCCTTGTCTGCTTGCATGAGCTGGTAGAATGCAGATGGTGTCTGGTTCAGAACAGTAACTTGTTCCTCCACAAGCAGCTTCAGGAAGGCTCCAGGCGACCGGCTAATCTCGTGAGGAACGACGACCAATCTTCCACCGTGCAGCAACGGTCCCCAGATCTCCCAGACAGAGAAATCAAAAGCATACGAATGGAACAACGTCCACACATCATGCGCATCAAAATGGAACCAGTGCTGCGTTGCATCCAGTAACCGGATGACATTCGCGTGTGGAATCACAACCCCTTTCGGTTTCCCTGTCGAACCCGATGTGTAGATCATATATGCCGGGCTCAACGGAGTTACCCGTGCGTTCCGCTCATCGTCAGCAGGATTCTGCTCATCCATGGACTCCAGTTGTCGCAAGGTATTCGGATCATCCATGTTAATACATGTAATGTCATCCATCTGTGGCAGTGAAGCATATACCTCTGTACTTGTAATCATCACTTTCGGCTCTGCGTCCGTCAGCATATGTGTTAACCGGTCTGCCGGATAGTTCGGATCAAGCGGCAGATAGGCGGCACCCGTTTTGAGTACAGCGAGAATGGCTACGACCATCTCCACGGAACGAGGCAAGGCCAGCGCTACCATCTGTTCCGCTCCTACGCCCTCTGCGATCAAACGTCTCGCAAGTCGATTTGCCTGTACATTCAGTTCCCTGTAAGTGATACGTTCATCGCCGCATTGGAGGGCTATCGAGCTTGCATGAGCGGCGGCCTGCACTTCAAAACGCTCTGCTATCGTCGGCCATTGTGGATACTGATCAGGTACGGCAGCCCATTCCTTTTCAAGCTGAGCATGCTCTGTCGGTGTAACCAGATCGAATCGGCCAATACCGATATCCATCTGCTGTACGGCCTGTTCGAGCAACTGCAATAGCCGAATGACCAATTCACTAACAGTCGATTCACGATATAGGTCTGTACTGTACTCGAGCAGCCCGTCTATTCCCGCTGGTTGTCCGTTCGGCTCCCTTTTCTCCGTCAGTTCAAACGTCATGTCAAATTTGGATGAACCTACACTCTGGATATGAGCGTCTGCTTCAATACCTGGCAGATCAAGACAGATGTCCGGCGTATTTTGCAGCACCAGCATTACCTGAAAGAGCGGATGTTTGGCACGAGATCTGGATGGGTTCAGCACTTCTACCAGCCGTTCAAAAGGTACATCCTGATGCTCATAAGCGGCCAGGTCGGCTTCACGCACACGAGCAAGCAGCTCTCTGAAGGTAGGATCACCCGAGGTGTCTGTACGCAGCACCAACGTATTGATGAACATGCCAACAACATCATCCAGCGCATCGTCACTTCGTCCAGCAATCGGCGTGCCAATCGCAATATCCGTTCCTGCTCCCATTCTGGTAAGCAATGCCGTTAACGCCGCATGCAGAACCATGAAGAGACTAGTCTTATTTTCCCGAGCAATAACCATAAGTTGCTCATGCAGGGGTTGACTTAATGTAAAAGGTATAACGCCCCCTCGGTAGCTGGACGCCACTGGACGGGTATAGTCTGCCGGGAATGTGACTTGCTCCGGTATGCCTGCGAGTCGGTCTGTCCAGAACTCAAACTGCCTCGCGATCAGACTGTCCTTATGCTGCTCATCCCCCAGTAGCTTTTGCTGCCATACCGCATAGTCCGCATATTGAATGCGCATCGGCTCCCAATCGGGTGCCGTTCCACTCAGACGAGCTCTGTACGCTTCAGACAAATCCCTGATGAGCCGTGACAAAGACCAGCCATCCCCTGCAATATGATGAACAAGCAGCAGGAGCGCATATTCATCCGCATCCAGATGGAACAATTCCGCTCGTATCCCCGGCTCTGAACTAAGCTCGAAGCCGTAACGCGCCGCTTCCGAGAGCAAAGCCGGAAGCTCCTCAGCTGAAGTCCGGGTGAATTTCATGTTCAAGTTCACCTCCGCTGCACGAAGAATATGCTGGCTCGCCGCACCCAGGTCTGGTGGATACAATGTGCGCAATGTCTCATGACGTTCTACAACATCCTGCAAGGCATCTCTTAGAGCATCCAGATTCAGCTTTCCTGTCAACCGGGCAACCCATGGAATATTGTAGGTCGGACTAGCCCCCTCCAGACAATAGAGGAACCATAACCGTTGCTGGGCAAAGGAAAGCGGAAGCCCGGCCTCGCGCAATACAGGCTGAATTACCGGTCTGACGAAGTTCGTCTGATCCAGTTTCCTCGCAAGTCCTGCTACTGTCGGTGATTCAAACACCGTTCCGATGTTCAGCTCTGCGCCGAATACCTCCCTGACCCGGGCTGTAATTCGACCAGCCAACAAGGAATGCCCGCCCAGCTCGAAGAAATCATCATCAATACTTACCTTGGCTACGCCCAGAATTTCAGCAAACAATCCGCATAACATCTCTTCCTGTGGTGTCCGAGCCTCCCTCCCAGCTGTATTGGATGCCATGGACGGGACCGGAAGCTGTTTCCGATCAATTTTTTTGTTCGGAGTCAGCGGCATCTCAGGCAACAGCATGAAGGCAGAGGGCACCATATAATCCGGTAATACATCCGTTACGTATGCTCTGATATCAGACAGATCGATTTCAGTCTGACATTCTCCGGCCTCAGCCACAATATAAGCCGCTAATCGCTGGTTCCCCGGCTGGTCCTCACGTGCGATCACCGTAACCTGTGCCACGCCCGGATAACTTGCGATGATCGACTCAATCTCTCCCAGTTCAATGCGGAAACCCCTGATCTTGATCTGATGATCTGCCCGGCCCAAATAATCAATGGAGCCATCCGGCAACCATTGAGCGAGATCACCCGTACGGTACATCCGACTCCCCGGCTGTCCATAAGGGTTAGCGACAAAGCGTTCTGCCGTCAGATCAGGTCGGCCCAAATATCCCCGCGCAAGCCCCTCTCCTGCAATATACAATTCTCCTGCTACACCCGGAGGCACAGGCTGCATGCTCTGATCCAGTACATAGAGTTGTGTGTTACGCACCGGTCCACCTATATTCGGTTTGCCCGATTGACCCACCCCCAGCGATGCTGCTGTTGAGTAGATGGTCGTTTCGGTTGGCCCGTACTGGTTATTGACCTGACACCCCAACCCTTCCAGTGATAGCTTTAACTCCTCCGTCAGAGCTTCTCCTCCCGTAATTACCGTTAGCCCGTCGAACCTTCCAGGCCGACTCATAACCAAATACTTCCATAATGTCGGCGTAGCCTGCATGATCGTAGTCTTCTGCTTTCGCATTTTTCCGGCCAACGCAACCGGATCAAGGATCGTGTCCTTTGGCGCGATATCCAGTCTGGCCCCGGTCGTCAGTGGCAGGAAAATCTCCAGTACAGAGATATCAAAAGCAATCGTAGTCACCGACAGCCAGCGGTCCTGCGAACCGACCTGCAATCTCGTCTTCATATCTTCGAGTAGATTGGCTAATCCCAGATGGGTCACCGCCACCCCCTTGGGTCTACCCGTAGAACCTGATGTGTAGATCAGATACGCAGGATTGAGCATAGAGGCTTTGCCTGGAAGATCATCACCTTCCGGATTGGTTCCAGACCGACAGCATAGTGCCTGTACAATATCTGTTTGATCTATGACGAGAATCGGTATATCAGACGTCTGCGGAATGTTAGCAAGATTGTCCATCACTGTCACTACACAAGCAGGTTTGGCATCCTCCATCATGTAGATCAGGCGATCCTCCGGATAATCAGGGTCAAGCGGCAGATAAGCGGCCCCCGTCTTGTGAACAGCCAGGATCGCAATAACCACTTCCAATGAACGAGGCATCGCAATGCCAACTACCTGCTCCGGTCCTGCCTCATAGGCTTGTATCAGTTGATGGGCCAGTTGATTCGCACGTTCATTCAACGCTGCATAGGTCAACGTCTCCCCTTCGAATGTGATCGCAGTGGCATGAGGGGTCCGCCTAACCTGCTGTTCAAATAACGATGCCGAGTTCCACTCAGCGGCCACATGATGCGTCTGGTTCCACCCTTTCAGCACTTGCTCGCGCTCGGCAGGAAGCAGAATATCCAGTTGTGCAATTGTTATGTCTACATCCCCTCCTGAAATCATGGATTTCAGGAGCTGTTCATAGCGAAGCTGATGCATACGTAGTTCCGATTCCGTGTAGATGGAAGAGTTGGCATCCAAAGCAATGCTCATCCCTTGACCATGCCCTTGATCCACGATATGAATGGATAGATCATCCACAGGACCCGTGGACAGATTATGAATCATGCCACGCGCGCCTGCAAAATTTAATGCATGATGAAAGGGCATCACATTAATCATCGGTCCATACAGACGTCGATTCTCTCCCAGTAGCTTGAGATCCCGCCGCAGATCCTGATGACGGTATCGCTGGTGCTTACGTACAGCCCGAATCTCCCTTACGATCTGGCCGATCAATTCAGACAAATCCATCTGCGAATGTACAGTCAATCGCAGTGGAAGAACATTCATGACCATGCCCGGGACACGCAGCGACGCCGAACCCAAACGGCACATGACGGGCAAGGCCAGAATCACATCGGTTGACCCTGTCATCCGGTACACATAGATTGCTGTCGCCGCCACACACAGATCTGACCAGGTCGCATCAAACCTGCTCGCTACTGCTTGTATCTGCTCCCGCTCTAATGGCGTTATCACTGCATATTGCCGCAGGAACCCTGTTGAAGTCAGCGATGCACGATGACCCAGACTGACAACATCCGGTGCATCTGCATAACGGCTAATCCAGAACTGTTGATCCTGTTCTTGATCGATAGAGCCTGAGTAGGCATCATCTTCTTCAAGCACAGAAGTGAGCGGGCCAAATGCAGTTGTATCTTTTGCCTGTACTGTATTCTGTGCTGCACCCTCTCCCTGGATGCTTGCTGAATACAAGCTGGCGACCCTTCGTGTGATCAGGGATACACCATACCCATCAATTGCTATATGGTGGATGCGCTGGTACCAGTAATACCGATCCTCACTCACTTGGAATAAAGCCTCTGTGAAGAGTGGACCAATGGCCAGATTAACAGGTCGTCTCAGGTCCTGCTTCATCCAGTCCAACGCAGCCGCATGAGGATCAGCCTGATCGCGCACATCCATGACATGGAATGTCCAATCATTCATATTGGAGCGCAGCGATTGCCAAGGGCCTTGTTCATTTTCGCCATACACCATATTGAGTGATTCGGCTTCCATCACGGTCTGACGTACACTTTTCTCAAAAAGTCCAGGATGAATCTGTCCCTCAATAACCACATACTCGGCTGTGTTGTACATCGGGTTGTCCGGATTTAACTGTTGGGCATACCAGATGCCAGACTGTGCAGAAGACAAAGGCCAAGCTGTGTTCTGACGTTGCGACAACTGCACCGCCCCGCTCAAAAGTAGTCTCCATTCAGCAGCACTTTCGGTTGGGTGTTATCCAGAAGTGCTACCCATGCTGCCAATGTTGGCTGCTCCGCCAGATCGACAAAGGCGACCTCGGCTCCTTCCGCACGAAAACGCTCGGCCAGACTCATCATGCGGATGGAATCCATACCCCAGCTGTGTACCAGATCATCATGTATTCCAATGGAATCGGGCTGCACTTGCAAAAGATTGGCAATCTGAAGCTGTAATGCTTTCAGCCTTGCATGATCACTGCCTTCTTGCCCTTCCAGAATATTCTCAAGCTCAGCGGTAGAAGCCATTTGATGTTGCACCTCAGCTACAGCTAGTGAGGCTGATACTGCACCCGATTGCTCCCTGGGCTCGTCTTGACCATTATCATGTGCTTCGGGTGTGAATGCACCGCCAGTTTGGGCTATGGCTGATGCATTTAGCAATGAAACCGAACGTTCGGTCGTCAGGGTTACCGCACAACGCTCTGCCGCATACGTCAGCGCCATTCGATGTTTTTCCAACGAAAAATCAGCAACCGCATCAGCAACCAGAAACGCTTGAATATCACGCATAAATGCTTCACAGGACGTCATCAGGCATCCGATATGTGCATATATGCCGCAGACAATCAATTGATCCCGACCCTGCTTCTGCATGAGCTCAAGCAGTTCCGTCTTCTGAAAGGCGCTGTATCGCCATTTAGTCATGAAGGTGTCCTGCGGAGCGGGAGCAAGCGATTCAACAATTTCTTTCTGTACTGCTCCGCCATCGATTCCCGCACCCCAGAAGTCCAGCTGTAGCCCGCGTTCCTCCGGTGTCTGTCCGCCAGGTTGAGCCGAGTAAACCACAGGAATGCCAAGCTTATGACACGTTGAACGAAGCTCTGTAATATGATTGATCAGCTCCACTACCGGAGAGGCTCCCGGTGTAAATGCATTCATGAAATAGTTCTGCATATCGTGAATCAAAAGTACTGCACGCTTCGCATCCGGTGTCCAGGCAACCTTGTTGACCGGGAGCTCAGACGCTACAGGCATTGCATATGGTTGAATCACTGGAAGTGCCATGAATATCCCTCTTTTCAGCTTTATTTATCAGATCAAGTCCAGCCATATCCATAAACGGAAAAAGTACAATGTCATCGCGATCGAAATTTTCTAATTGGATGCAGCTTGCTCGGCAGTCAACATCTCCCTTAGTGCTTTTTTGCTGACCTTGCCGACTTTTGTCTTCGGAAAAGCATCCACCAATTCAATCCGGTCTGGAATTTTATAACTAGCCAGGCCCCGATTACGCAGAAACGATTTGATCTCGGCCACCGCCAGCGTATCACCGCTTGGCACGATAAAGGCGCAAGAGCGCTCGCCCAAATATTCATCGGGCATGGATACCAAGGCCGCATCATGCACACCAGGATGGGCCAGCAAATGGTTTTCCACCTCTTCGGCAGCCACTTTATCCCCGCCACGGTTAATCTGATCCTTCGCTCTTCCTTCAACTACGAGATATCCATCAGCCGTCAGGCTGGCAATATCTCCTGTACGATAGAAGCCATCTGTCGTAAATGATCTGGCGTTATGCTCCTCCGCCTTGTAATACCCACGGATGGTATAGGGCCCGCGTGTCAGCAGGTGTCCGGCTTGTCCCTGCTGTACCTCAACATCTTCGTCATCCACAATCCTCACCTCATCATATGGAGACATCGGTCTCCCTTGTGTATGGGTGATCACATATTCGGAATCATCCAGACGTGTGTAGTTTACCAGCCCTTCAGCCATACCGAACACCTGCTGCAATGTACAACCAAACACCGGCTTGACACGTGCCGCCGCCTCGGCACTAAACTTAGCTCCTCCGACCTGAAGCACCTGGAGCGACGGAAGCTTGATTCCACGAGCTGCTGCTGCATTCAGCCAGACAAGAGCCAGCGGTGGCACCAGGGCTGTAATAGTTACCTGGTGGCGGATAATCAGTGGAAATGCTTCATCTGGGCTTGATCCCCGTGACAGTACAATCGTACCGCCTGCGTACAACGTGCCTAGAATGCCGGGTGAGCTCATTGGATAGTTATGAGCTACAGGCAGAACTGCCAAATAGACGCTATCCGGGTGGAGGCCACATACCTCGACACTCCTCCGCAAGCTGTAGATGTAGTCATCATGTGTTCGGGGAATCATTTTAGGTAATCCGGTGCTCCCTCCCGATAATTGCAAGAAAGCTACATCTGAAGATGTTGGCGCATCCGGCAGGCTGATTGGCTCTGCGTAAACATCTTCCAACGCGGTAAAAGGCCCAGCCTCGCCTGCGACGAAAATATGCCGAAGCTCCGGAACCTCAGCTTGTACCTCCTCCGCCAACGTGCGATAGTCAAATCCCCCATCATGATCCGGGATGAGATAGGCTACCGCCTCAGAGAAACGGGCGAAATATGTGATTTCACTCTTTCGATGCAAGGGAAGCGCAAATACAGGCAGTGCACCGATGTGAAATAAAGCAAAACAAGCCTCAATAAACGCAGGAACATTCGGCAGTTGAACAATGACCCGGTCATCCTTCCGTATTCCCCTGCCATACATACCGGAGGCTAATCGAGTCACCCGATCATTCAGTTCCTTATACGTGAGCTGGTGCTTACCGCTAATAACGGCTACCCGATTGCCATATAAATCCGCACGCTGGCGAAGCATTTCCCCAAACGTAATCCCTTCCCAGCAACCCGCCTTCCGATAAAGCTCTGCATATTCATCAGGCCAAGCCTGATATCCTGACGGCATTGTTCAGTCCTCCTTCCGATTGGACACCGTTGAATCCAAACCCATCGCGAGCAGCATCGTTCTGAACTTGGCATTCGTCTCTGCCAGCTCTGCTTCTGCCGTAGAGCCGGCTACAATACCTGCTCCAGCAAACAACTTAACCGTTCTGCCTTGCACCTCGGCACATCGAATGGTTACCGCCCACTCGCCATCCCCCTTACTGTCACACCAGCCCACCATTCCCGTGAACAACCCCCTGTCGAACGGCTCTTGTTTCTTAATGACTGCCCGAGCAACCTGTACAGGTGTTCCACAAATAGCAGGTGTCGGGTGCAGTGCCAATGCCAGTTCCATTGATGTTGTAGCAGGGTCCACCAGTTCCGCATGTATTTCCGTGGATAGATGCCACATTGTGCACGTCTGGATCAGGGAAGGCTCTGCGGGAACGGACAAATGTTTGCATAGAGGCCCCAGCGCCATTACTACCGCCTCAATGACCAAGGCATGCTCATGCCGATCCTTGGCTGAAGCCAGCAGCGCCTCAGCTCGGCGACGATCTTCCGCCGGGTCATCACTGCGGGCGGCCGAACCTGCCAGCGGGTTGACTCTTACTCTGGAGCCATGGCGAGTAACCAACAGTTCTGGGCTTGCTCCAATGAAGGTGCGACTATTTTTACTTTCAATCGGATTGTCTGTTTTTTCGGATTGTCTATACCTTGTTACATGATTTTCAGATTGAACCATGTCCTTCATTGGAACAGCAAATGTATAACCATGCGTATTTTCCTTGAACAAGTTAAGCAGCAACTGGTGCGTGTTTACAACTGTCCGTGAAGTGATCTCCAGCGTACGGGATAACACGACTTTGTGCAGATTTCCCTCGTTCAGATCTACCAATACGTTATTCACGCTTTGCTCGTACATTCTACCCGCAGGAACCTCAGTAATCTCACAACCTGACGCAGCCGGAAGTTTGGGGATAAATGTCCGTGGCTCCGAGGGCAGAGGTTCAGCCCACTGTACCGTCTCTGGCACATATAGCTCAGCAGTAGAATGGATTGGATCAAAAGGAATTGCCCCCACCACAAGCGGGTTCGATTGACCCGATTGCTTGGCCTGCTCCATGAGCTGTTGAATCTGTTCAATGAACAATCGACACTCTTCTTTATATTTTTGCTCTATACTCTTACCCTTGACAGGTTCATTCTCAGTAGATTGAAGTGCTTCAGCAGTTTCCTTCGCAAACCAACGAATCTGCTCTCCTTGTGCAAGCAAGGTATGCTGTGGTGAAGACCAAAAAAAGGACGTCCCCTCCCGATATTGCTCCAGAAGGTCTATGGCAGAAGTTGCTGCTATAACCGAACCCGCTTTTGACATGACTCATCATCTCCTTATCTTGATTCAAACGCCGAGTGTGGCGCCTCCGTCCACACACAGATTATGCATCGTAATATGTCTGGCTTGATCTGATATCAGGAAAATAACAGCATCCGCAATATCCGATGGCACTGCCATTCTGTTCAGCGGGATGCCTAGACGAAAGCTTTGCAGCGAACCCGCAATCACTGCCTCTGCTCCATGATCCTCCTGCCACAGGGCTCTTTGCATGGGCGTATCCGTTGAACCTGGAGAGACAATATTGCAGCGAATGTTCTGACCCGCATATTCCAGCGCCAGACTTTTGGTGAACATGGACGAAGCAGCTTTGGAGGCAGCGTATGCCGACATATGCATTCGCGGAACACTCGCAGCATTCGAACCTACGGTAACCACCGCTCCCGTTTGGCGCTTAGACATATTCCTCACTACCGCACGCGATATATAAAATACACCATGCGTATTCACATCAAACGTCCTCGTCCATTCCTCATCCGTCAGCTCACTCACGGCCCCAGCGTACAGCACACCCGCAGCATTCACCAAAATGGCAATGGGACCTACGTTCTCTTCAATTCGTTGGACTGTATCTTCGATGGCTTGACGATCCGATACATCAGCAATGCAGGCTATGGCCTGATAGCCCTGTCTGCACAACTCAGTGGCCAGTTGACTCAGCGCAGCTTCCTGTCGGTCCACCAGAGCAACGATAGCGCCATGCTGTGCAAGCAAACGTGCCACCGCTTCACCAATCCCTTGCGCAGCACCGGTGACCACGGCCACGTTTCCATTGATTCCTGTGTAGCTCACCTCATGTACCTCCCTTGTAACCACTATATGCTGTAATACCCCTCATTTCTTACCTTCTAGGACTCCGGACTACAGGCAAAACGCATCGTGCGACTAATTAGAAAAGGCAGTACTGAAACATGATTCTCTTCTTCAAACTCGGTATATGTGATATCTAGCCCTGGTTGCTTCAACGCTGATAACCGTTCTGTAAGACTCGATGCCTTGTCATTGTTACGGGCCGGATGTGTCTTCTCGTGTTCGCCCATACCAATCCACACCCTGACGTTTACTGGATGCTGCTTCAGCCTTGCAACGAATTCCTCTTCCTCCCCCTGCATGACCTCCTGATTCCAGTGCAGCGAGGGACTGCCCGCAATGTAATAACGAAAAGCCTCCGGCTTGGTGAACAACGCATGAATCACGAACAAACCGCCAAGCGAGTGTCCAAAGATGGCCTGTCTATCCCGATCAATCTGAAACTGCTGCTCCATATCCTGCTTCAACTCTTCTTCAATAAAACGTAAGAATTCATCAGCGCCGCCTTGTTCCGGTAGCGGTGTACCATCGGATTTTCGGGTATATTCCGTCGTTGTTTTTGGGGTAAAGTCATAGTATCGATGGGGAGAAAAAGGGGTAGCGCTCGGATACCCTATTCCAACGATAATTGCCGGGATTGCCCCTGTCTTCTCTGGTCTACGTCCCTGCACACGAACGGCTTCCACCATCGTGCCGAATACGGAATTGGCATCGAGTAAGTAGATGACCGGATAACCGGACGGAGGCGGCGGTTCAACAGGCTTGAATACCATAATCTGATAGTCATGGTGTCCTGTACGTGATTTCATGGTCCATTGTTCGGCATGCGGGATTTCAACGTTACTGCGTGCAATATGCTCAAGGTTACCGGAAGCAGTTAAATCGGGCTGAAACATCATTACGGATGGGTCCTCCTCGTTGTTCTGTTTATATAAGTTAAAAACTGAACTACATATTTTATGTGAGATTGATTCTCATTACCAATTATAAAAGAGTCGACTCTTCTGTCCCATGGACGATATCCAGAAATCATTTTGATTATTTCCATATTTATGTCATATGGTGGTGTTAGCCATCCAGCACAAAAAAACTCCCTAGATATACACTGGAACCCCGGACTAACATCCGGTTCTCGGTACTCATAAGGAGTTTTTAGTATCAGATTTATGGTGTTAACGCCTTTAACGTATCATCAATGACATGACTATAGGCAATCAGGCCACTACCCAGCCACGGAGCCGAATCCACTTCGTATACATGCCCTGCCTGCACCGCAGGCATGCTTTTCCATACATTCGTTTCCGTCATTTCTTTCATGTTGCCAGCACCCTGTTCCACGGCAAAAATAAAATCGGCATCAATCTCGGGTAATACCTCGGTTGAAATGATTGCGCTATTCTCCGTCTCAACCAATGCCGGCTTACCAAGTCCCAGTTGCTCGTATACGACATACCCGCTGAAGTAGTTACCGCCCATCATGCTGATGCCACGCGGGGCAAAACGGATAATGGCTGCTTTCTTGCCTTCGGCTACTTTCGCAAGTTCAGCTTTGGCTGATTTGACCTTCGCATGGTAGGCTTCAATAGCCTTTTCCGCTTCAGCCGTTTTGCCCAGCAGATCGCCGATGACCTGCAAAGACTTCTCTACATCACCCGAAGCATTCGTAAATACGTAGGTTGGTGCAATCTTGGAATAACTCTCATATACCCCATTCTCTGCATACTGGGCCGTATGCAAAATAATAAAATCCGGATTATATGTCATCAGTACCTCTGGCGAAGGCAAGCCGCTGGAGAAATCAAGTGTAGGCACATCACTGAGTTGATCCTGCAGATAGACATGGCCTGTTGTACCACTTGCCCACTGAGCTACGGGCTTCACACCAAGGGTTAACAGGGAATCCTCCAGATACGGTGCAAATACTCGTTCTATTTTCGCAGGCACAAGCACATCATGTCCCAAGTCGTCTTTTACAGTTCGTTCACCCGTCGTTTCTGGCTCTTGGTCTTTCTCTACAGTCGTCTCGGTCGAGGCCGTTGTTAAACTCTCCGTTGCGGGCTGCTCTTGCTGAGCCGCTCCGGTATTCTTCTCTGATGCTGTGCCGCAGGCAGACAACAGTCCTGCAATTAACATGAGTAAGATTAAGGCTGAGAGCCGGGTGCTGCGGAATTTGCTAATCACAGAACGTTGTGTACTTCTGCTGAAATATTGAAACATGTGATATCCCCCCTGATAAACATTCTCATGTAGATACAAGGATTATATGTCACCTCGCTCGGGAATCACCATGGACGTTATCCAGAAATATGTTTGGACAATATCCCGTGAAGATCAGTAAAGCTTCATCCAACATTCGCATCACACCTACAGCTGAATAATCAAACCAAGGGTCACCAGTTATCAAATGAACCTGATACCGACGAACAGCGTTGAGCTCACGCCATGTAACCGAATGCTGCAAGCTAAGCCAATACGCTCGTGAAGCAGCCTCAGGGCACACCATGACTAGAATTCGATCAGGGTTCATGTCAACGAGTTGCTCCAGCGTTAAAGGAGCATTGGCACTAAGGTCAGAAAAGGTATCCAGCTGCAGTGCTCCATACAGCACTTCTTCAATACCCGGATTGCTGTAGAGGTACAAATTCTGCCTGTATATCCGCACGACGATCACTTTCTCCGGGCCCACTTCCTTCTGTACCGATTCGCGCGCTTCCTCTGCTCGCTGGTTATAAAGCCGAATCCATTGCTCCGCCTGTTCCTCCCTCTCCAGAAATGACCCGATCATGCGCAGCTGGGTTCGCCAATCCGAAGTGTGTTTAGGGACAAAACAACAAGGCGCAATATCAGCCAATCGAGCCTGATCCTGTTCACTAATCTGATCTGTACCTACGATTGCATCAGGACGAATATGAACCAGTCTTTCCACATTGGCCTCAAATCGCCAACTCGTATATGGATCGGTCAATTTCAGATGAGACTGAATTTCTGTACGGAATGTATTATAATAATACGCTGTCCATTTGGGATCGATCGGTGCAGCCACCGGAATGACATTGAGAGCCAAAAGCTGTCCAATCATACTGGAGGAACAGGTAGCAATCCGTTTTCTGGCGTTTTTTGCATAATCCGATGGAGATACGCCCACCTCCTTTTTAAATTTGCGACTAAAATAGTACTCGTCACTATAACCGACTTTCAGGGCTATATCGCGAAGTTTGTGACTCGACTCTTTCAGATATCGCTTGGCACGGTTAATGCGCAAGTCAGTAAGATACTCCATTGCGCTCTGTCCATACGTTTTCTTGAACAAATCCACAAAATATTTCGGACTGATACCTGCCTCCGATGCAAGCTCTGCAATGGATAGCGGCTGGTCGTAGTGTTTGTCCATGTATAGTTTAACTTTGGCAAGATTCGTCTTGGGACTGCGGCCGGTAACAGGCAAGTGCGCAGTAAACTGCGAATCATTTTCCAGTAACATGAGGCCACTCCTTTCAAAACTGCTTGATTGACTTGATACACAACTCAATAATCATTCAGTCAAATAATAAAATGATCTAAACGATATTGATAATCATTATCAATAAAGTACCACAATTATTTTCTTATCGTCAATGATATATGGTGAAATATACACAACCCTCGATGTAATCCTCTATCTAACATCCGGTAAAAGCTTGCTTTCCGCCATCACCATGTACCATACGCAAAAAAGCCAACGACGAGAGTTAACACGTGTTGGCTTTCATGAGACTACCTCTTTGATATATTTTTAATAGACTGTGCTAGTCACGGCTCCGCAGTTTGCTGAGCAGACGAATAATCTCAATGTACAACCATACCAGAGTTACCATCAGCCCGAACGCTCCGTACCACTCCATATACTTAGGTGCACCTTGCTCAGCACCACCTTCGATGAAGTCGAAATCCAGTACCAGATTAAGGGCAGCAATAATGACGATGACAACAGAGATCCCGATGCCGATCAGACTATTCTCGTGCAAATACGGAATCGAAATGCCGAAGAAACTGAGCACAAAACTGAGCAGATACATAATCATAATACCGCCAGTTGCAGCTACCACACCCAGCTTGAAGTTCTCTGTTGCTTTAATTAATCTCGTCTTATAAGCCGTTAACAGAGCAACAAATACAGCCATAGTCAGCAGGGCGGCTTGCAATGTAATTCCGTTATACAGAGACTCATAAGTCGCGGAGAGCGCACCCAGGAACATCCCTTCTGCTACTGCGTAGATGGGTACGAGATAAGGTGAAGCTACCGGTTTAAACGAAATGACCAGAGCCAGAATAAAACCAACAGCCAAACCTCCGTAAGCAAGTGGCATTACTTCTTTGCCGTCAAAGAACATCATCCATGTTGC
The DNA here is from genome assembly GCF_948329825.1 of Paenibacillus sp. JJ-100. Classification (GTDB taxonomy): domain Bacteria; phylum Bacillota; class Bacilli; order Paenibacillales; family Paenibacillaceae; genus Paenibacillus. Next base: position 202,601 of record NZ_CAOJCM010000003.1, on the reverse strand, counting down.
AAATGCGCTACCCAGCAGGATGATTAACGTAATGAACGCTTTGTTCACCGTACCGTTAATCGTCATGTAATTCTGGTATCGATCCTCCCCATATCCTCTGTTCTCAAACGTGCTGTCTTTAAGGGTAGGGTTACCACTACGACCGATCAACACAATCACCTCTTCTTATGTATTTTGGTAAAACTTTGAACCCGTCTTGTGTACTGCTTCTTGAACCTAGGTAAGAAACGGCCGAATGCAATCCGTATGGTATGATACCTCGCCCGTCTATATATGTTAATAGGACATATGTCCCAAACTTTAATATTTATTCTATTTTACTTTATAACGTGCAATAAGTCATGTCATCAATCTGATAAATATGCAACTAACAACGTCTATATATCCTTATAGGTGTATACCTTTACTCTACTAACATAGCCTAACTACTTATACAGCACCTTGTCTACATTAAACTTCGCCCGCGTGGTGTTGATGATATAGGTCTCGTATATTTCACGATTCTTCGGATCGTCCACCAAACATACTTCGATCTCGGCCACTTCCTCTATTATCACTAGAACTACATTTTAACACAATCTCCTACTTCGACACCATTTCAGTCCAAATGAAGCACAATTCACGGAAATTTCTCTAATGCGACAAAAATTTCAAAAAAAAGGTTAACTTCCCTGATTCAAAGTGGTACTATAAGGGTATGAGGAAGAAATTGGGCACTAAGACACATGTCTTTATATCTATTAACGACAAGTGTAGCCTGAATCATTAATCTTTTTCATACTGAATTCGGCGACGTGCACACGAGAAGAGTACAGTTAGAAAGAACCGTAGCTTTATAGATTGTAGATTGACCATTAATACGACCCTTTGCAGCAAGCAAACGATGGCCTAATCGGCCGCTAGAAAGATCCCTTATATCATAACTTCGAATTTTGTCATCTAGAATTAGATTTTGTTATTATTTCTTAGACGTATTATAGCAAATCGACACATGGGAAGAATAGACAGACGATCCATTAAAGAGACTAGTCAGAACATGCAAATGTAGTAAGGCAGGGTAGCAGTACCATTAGAATCAAATAGGCTTTACCCCCAGCCCGGCAGATGAGCCAGGGCTTTTTCCCGTTCATACATATGCCCCAGTCCACCTGATCTGCGAAACAAAGGTATCGTGGTTCTTTCTGCTGGGTTTATAATATGGCAAGATACCAGTAGAGGGAGTGATGGGATGTATTCCGATCTGCAACTGACGGAGGACCGCCCTGTATATATACAAGTCAAAGATTATCTGAAGAGATTAATGTTAAAGGGCGGCTTGCAGCCCAATCAAAAACTGCCTTCCACTCGTGAGCTTAGCACGCTCATGAAGGTAAGCCGCAGCACCATTTTGCTTGCCTACGCTGAACTTGAAGAGGAAGGGCTGATCTATGCGCTCAAAGGTAAGGGCAATTACGTCAGCACACTCATTGAAACACCAAAGGCAGCAGCACACTGGCAGCTGGACTGGACAACAAGGGTTAGTGATTATGCCATTCAGGCAGAGCAATATGATCTGATGAAACACGGCTCAGGAGCCGAACGAGGTAAAATCTCATTTACCAGTATTGCACCTGATGAGAAGCTATTTGATCTACACAATGTGAAGCGTGCTTTTCTGGATCGCATGTCACTTGAAGGAGAGGTTCTGCTTAATTACGGCTACGCACAAGGTTACAAGCCGCTCATGAACTATTTGCTACGCTATATGGAGAACAAAGGGGTAGATCTTACAGGCAAGAATATCCTGATTACGAACGGGTTTACAGAAGGATTCGATCTAGTACTGGGAGCATTGCGCAAAAAAAGCGGCAAAGCGCTCTGTGAGAACCCTACACATCATACGGCGATCAAAAACCTCAAGCTGCACCAGTTTCAGTTAACCGGAATCAACATGGAACCGGATGGACTTGACCTGAAGCAGCTGGAGGAGGAGCTGGCTGGAAACACGTATGATCTGGCCTACCTTGTGCCCTCTTATCACAATCCGACTGGAATCGTGACTTCACCCGCGAAACGGATTGAAATCATCCGCTTAATGAACGAGTATCAAGTTCCCATCATCGAGGATGGATTCAACGAGGAGCTTCGTTACTCTGGCTCCCATGTCTCGCCTCTGATCGCCAGTATGGGGAACGGCAACGGGCTGGTATACCTTGGCAGCTTCTCCAAAGTATTATTCCCCGGCCTGCGCGTCGGCTGGATTATTGCGGATGCGGCGTTAATCGATTATTTGGAGAGCATGAAGCGGGCACGTAACATTCATACGTCAACACTGGATCAATCACTGTTATATCAATATTTGTGTAACGGTAATTTCGAGAAGTATCTGAAACGAGCTCGAATGGAGTATAAGAGGAAATACGAACTTGTTGTGCACTGCCTGAAAAAACATCTGCCGATGTGTCAAATATCTGGAGCAGGTGGGCTGCATCTGTTCGTGCAGTTTCCTCCGGAAGTGCGTACGAGAGAGCTTCTTGCTGCCTGCAAAGTGAAAGGGGTCACCTTCACCCCAGGAGATACCTTCTATCTGGAACCAGGGCAAGGGCTTCACACCATGCGCCTTGGTTTCTCCAGAGTCAGCGATGAGAATATCCGCATAGGTATCCGGATCATCGGGGAGACCGTTGCAAGCATGATATAAAGTAATGTAATACGAGAATAGATGACGATAGGGAGGATTTTCACATGAAAGTCGGCGTTATAATGGGCGGTACATCTTCTGAGCGGGATATATCTCTGCTCACCGGACAGGAGATGATTGCGAATCTGGACAGAAACAAATACGAGGTTGTGCCCGTTGAGCTAAACTCCAAGCGGGATTTAATCGATAAATCTGCTGGGATTGATGTAGCTCTGCTCGCACTGCATGGTAAATATGGGGAAGATGGTACGGTGCAAGGCACACTCGAATCTCTCGGTATTCCCTACACAGGTTGCGGCGTGCTAGCAAGCAGCGTCTGCATGGATAAAGACATGTCCAAACAACTCATGCGGCAAGCAGGGGTACTTACAGGTGACTGGCTTCAAGTCAATGACATGCAAGATCTGTCCTCGGATGCTGTACGTCAACTAACGTACCCTGTCGTTGTCAAACCGAATTCTGGTGGCTCCAGCATTGGAACACAGATTGTACATGAGCCATCCGGTCTGTCGGCTGCAGTAGAGGCTGCTCTTGCCTGGGATAACAGCGTCATGATCGAGCAATATATTGAGGGCGACGAGATTACCTGTGCTATTGTAGATGGTAAAATGCTGCCCGTGATCTCGATTCGTGCCAACGCTTCTTTTTTCGACTATGCTGCCAAGTACAATGATAACGGAGCGGATGAGCAGGTTATTCAGCTGCCTGCCGATCTGCATCAGCGGGTAGAAGCTGCCGCATTAACTTGTTATAACGTGCTCAAGTGCAGCGTCTATGCCCGAGTAGATATGCTTATTCGGGATGGGGTTCCTTACGTGTTGGAGGTTAACACCCTGCCGGGGCTTACACGAAACAGTCTGCTTCCTAAAAGTGCAGCGGCTGCGGGTATATCTTTTGCCGAATTGCTCGACACCATCATTGATCTATCCCTCAAAGAACGTTCAGGGGAGGTGGACAGAAGATGAGTTTGAATATCCATATCCGTCACAGCACGGAGAAGGACCTGCAGGACATGGTGATCCTCATGGACCAGCTTGGCTATCCTACGACTTTTGCCGAGATGAAGGAACGTTACGCACACATCGCTGCCGATGACAACTTCACAACACTGGTAGCCGAATTGAACGGACGCGTGATAGGACTTATTGGGCTGCAAACATCCTATTTGTATGAAAAGAACGGAAGACACTGCCGCATCATGACAATGGTTGTTCACGAGCAGTACCGTGGCTCCGGCATTGGTCGTCAGCTCCTACTATCTGCTGAGCAATGGGCATCCGAACATCAGGTAGACTCGATATCGCTGAACAGCAGCAATGGTGCGAATCGTGAAGTAGCACATGAATTTTATCAAGAGATGGGGTATACCGCTGGCAGCACCGGATTTAGTAAAAAACCTCAAGTGTTACAACATAACTAATAGTTTGGGGACGATCAGGTGCATCAAATTGATTTAATTGTTGCTTCGTTGCTGATGCTCCAGATGTGATACCTAGCTTATGAATAAAACAGCAAAACAAGCCCTCCCGTGTATCAACTCGGAAGGGCTTGTTTGTTTGCGTTTCTCTACATTTCTTATCCATATGGTTTAGGTAATTGTCACTTAGTACTTGGCAGATTGTCCGCCATCAATTGGAATAATCGTTCCGTTGATAAATGGGGATTCACCGGACAGCAGGAATGCCACCAGACGCCCAACTTCTTTGGGTTCACCCAGGCGTTTCGCCGGGTTGTCCTTCACAAAGTCTTTGGATGCAGACTCCCAGTCATTCGGGTTAATCTGTTTGAATGAACCGATGACCATATCTGTGAGAATGGCTCCAGGGGCTATTGCGTTAATGCTGATGCCGTGTTCAGCATACTCAATGGCTGCATCTTTGGTCATGCCGGCTACAGCATGTTTACTCGCTCCATAGGCAATCTGATTCGGTACAGCGCGAATACCGCCAACGGAGGAAGAGTTGACGATAGAGCCTTCACCCTGTTTTTTCATCACAGGTAATACATGTTTCAACCCGTAGAATACACCCTTCAAGTTGATGTCGATTACTTTATTGAACATTTCAGTCTCATAGTTTTCGATCAGGTTCTGCTTACCCTCAATACCTGCGTTGTTGAAGAATGCATCAATGCGTCCGAACTTGTCCACTGTATCCTGGACATATTTCTTGACTGCCTCCTCGTCCGCTACATCTCCTTCAATCAACAGAAACTCAGCCCCGTTTACCTCTTCAGAGATTAATCGCTTCGTTTCCTCCAGTGCCTTCATATTAACGTCCACCAGTGACAGCTTGGCTCCTTCACGCGCAACCTCAACAGCAGCTGCCTGACCAAGTCCAGAGCCCCCGCCTGTAATCAAAACAACTTTGTTTGCGAATCGTTCTGTCATGTTGTAGACCTCCTATGATTGTTTAGATGATTCCCTACTTCAATACCCCATTTGGATTAATCTTTAACATGATTGATATCGAGAGTAAGTTCAATAACTCACACGTTATGATGCCTTACGAGGCTCGAGGACATGCATATCATCAGCATTCTGACATCCACAACGTTTATTCAAATATCCCACATTGCCACATCTGAATCGCCGCTCTTTCTTTCAAAATAATCATACACCTCTCCGTCAGACAACCGTCTCTGATTCACGTACTTGAAGCCCGTACGCTCCAACACTCGGCGAGAAGCTGGGTTATATGTCTTTACAATGCCCACAATTCGAGTTAACGACGTATACTCAAATAAATAAGCTGTTAGCGCTCCAACCGCCTCTGTGATATACCCTTGGTTGCGGTGATCTCGCGAGATAGCATAGGCCACCTCACGATCAGACGGATCAAGCATATCGTTCGGAAACACGCCACACCAACCGATCAATTGCTGACTTTCCTGATGAATGACGGCAAGCATAATCCGCACATCCTGCGGATCAAATCTTACATAACTCCCTATGATGAACTGCAAAAAATCGTTTAATTGTTCTTCGGTCATCTTCCAATCCGGCAAGAGATCGGTAATTTCAGGCTGATGTGTCAGAGCTGTCAGAGCAGCTTGGTCTTGCAAGGTAAAGGGACGTAACACGATTGAACTAGAATAAAGTGCGAATTCATGATTCATATAGAACACCTCTTAGGGGATTATTGGTTGATGACACGACAAAAAGGAGCACCTTCAATAGAGGTACTCCTGTGTCGTTTCATCCTTTCAGATCGAAACGCCGAAGCTCCTCGTAATGGTCAAAAAGGACAGACGTATCCCGTGTTGATCTAACGGAATTTTTGCGCCTTGTTCTTTTCTACATCATTACGAGAAATCTGGCATTCTCTGAAATCCCCTTCCCATTCACACATCGTTATTCAGCTAATTACATTTGACTAGGGACGATCAATGAAAATCCACCCTGTACCTTGCTCTTTCTCCACTGTGGCTCCAAGCGATTCAGCTATGAAACGTAGTGGAACATAGGTTTTACCGTCACTTCCAACAAAGGGCGATTCAACCATTGTGACTTCCTGACCTGCAACAGTTGCCTTCGGAGAACCTACAGTCATCACGATTTCATCTCCTGTGATGTCATCAGTGACAACAATCTGTTTCGATCCTTTGGTCCATTTCACTTCTGCATCTAACTCTTCAGATAAGTAACGGAGCGGAACAAAGGTTGTATTTTTTACGGTAACAGACTCTTCTTGCTCCGGATTGAGAAAGATACTTTTGGTTGTAATTCTCATCTCATTTTTCAGGAATGGATACACTACTGAATTCGGATCAAAATTGCGAAGAACCTGACCAGGTGTGACTTTCCCTTCTTCAAGCTCGATTACACCTTGGGGAGCTTGCACTTCATCCACGGTGACCGCACCACCGATATTCCATAACTCACTGTCTGAACTAATCGTTACAGCACGTACTGGTAAATCTTCCGAAGCAGGCAATGCTACCTTTAATGACATATTTTGTTTACGGATATCCAGCTTGTTATCCAGGAAGAAGTCCATGTTTAATTTGGTTTCCGGACCGAATACAGTCTTGAGCTCTGGAATACTTGTAAGCAGATTGTTCAGTTCCTGATCATACTCCGCTAGAATACTGTCCAATCCTTCTTTGATTAAGCTGTACATTGCTGTCACTGCTTCTTCCTTCGTGGCAGGTACGATGGAGCTCAGTTCATCGGCTTCCATACCTTCCAGACTGCTCACAGTTTCAAATACGGGATACAGTACATCATACAGATCTCCAATGATCTGCTTAAGACCTTGCTCATCCTTGGCGATACTGGTCAGGAACGGCTTCACCATAGCCAGCATTTCTTCACCATTCATCTCGATATGCAACTTGTTCAGAGATAGCGTTTCACCGTATACGGCTTCCTGAACAGAAGTAACCGAAATGTTTTTAGGATTGGACAGATGTTTCATCACAAAAGTTAATACCTTTGGAGAGAGCTCTTCCAGCTGTTTCTCGAGCTCCTTCGTATCCACAGGCAGCGGCATTTCTGCTCCTCCTAGAGCATCCAGAGAAAGGTATACCGGCTTCTGTGCTCCATCCACATCAATGAAGATGCCGTACTTGTCCATGGACAGATGGAACGGCAGTTTCATTCCTTCCATGCTCAGAGAACCTTTGATTGAAGCGGTATTAGCGTCTTTCATTTTGGCATGATCGATATCAAGTGAGAACGAGTTGATTTGTTTGATGATTTCGAGGTCTCTTTCCGTGGCAAATTGCTTGTCCGGTTCTATGTTAATATGCATGGATTGTTTGGATTCTCCGGATTTTACGTTGGTGTTATTAACCATTGCCTGGTTAACATCAACTCCGCCTACATCTTGGCAGCCTGTAAGAACAACCATAAGCAGTACAAGCGGTACTGCAATCCATTGAGTGAATTTTAGGTTCCTGATTGAGATCTCCCCCTTAGTAAAATATGGTACATCCCATATTATGAGGGCAGGAGATAGTGTTGTAAACGGATACGTATAAAAATAGTCCAAATAGGCCGGAACTCGTCCGGCCTTCTGGTTCTTCTATCCTTCATATGTCATAACATGCGCGTGGAAACGTGCTGTTTCATGTAACATTTTCAGACTATTCCTGCTCCTGATCTTCCGTAGCCTCTCCAGCTTCCGCTTCATCTGCAGGTGTCACAGGTGTCTCGAATTGATCCGGCTCATCGTCCTGAATGGCTTTGTTCTCTTCATTCTGATTCTGTGTCATTTGGCTCTCCCTCTCTTCGGCGGAATATCATCAAGGCACTGCCTTGTGAGTATCAATAACCGGATGATGCATGAATTAAACATGGTGCAGTAATTTATCCAAGTCGATAGAAGTGAACGTAAAGCTTCTGCGACACTTCATCCTTTTAGAAAACATAAAAAACAATCCCCTTGCCATTCTCAACTGTCACCTGAAACAAGGCCTGAATCATATCAATCGTTTGCATTATTTCTTGGAAAATAACTTCTTCGTCCCAGCCTTCCATGACGGGATATACCCCTTCAGCAAGCATATTCTCCAGACTGAAGCGCGCCCTCACATCCTCAGGAGTAAGCTGCTCCAATGCCATATACGCCTCAAGTACTTGCTCGTGGCTAAGCAGGAACAGATCCATATCATCATAACGCCCCAGATATTGCTCACTGGCGAGAGGCACTACATATCCAAGCGGCGGTTCACCGTCCAATAGGTTCCCGTTTAACGTGAACTGCAGCATCTGCCACGTTTTATCAATATCCAGATCGACCTGACAATCATGCACACTAATCTCACCTGATTTGATGGATTCAATTAACGCCTCGGTTACTACAAGATATCTCCCGGACATTCCCATAGTGTTATCATCCCTTCTGCACACATTTTTCTCTATTGTTTCCCATTAACCATGCATGTTACATCAGAATCGGGTAAAAGGAAACAGAGCTATCGACATCACATGATGTACGTTCATGGAGAAACACGTTACTTTGGCAAGGAGGACATTGGATGAAAAAATTCGATTACAGTCTCAACTACGAAGAGCTGGATTTGCGCAAGCAGCCCGAATTATATACGGTGGGCCGAGGTGAGCAGGGTGTGCTGATGGTGGAGCCGTATAAAAGCGAGATTCTACCGTACTGGCGGTTCAAAACGCCCGAGATTGCGAAGGAGTCTTCGAAGAAAATCTATGAACTGTTTTTGGAGTATAAACAGAAAAACGACTTTGTCGGCATGGATATGGCTCGCAAATTCCTACAGATGGGTTACACACGAGCGAGACGTTACACCAATCATAAAGGCGGGCGTAAATATTCGAAGGAAGATGGTTCGATCTTACCCTATCAGAACGATCCCGTGAAGGCCGAGGCTGCTGCTATTTTCAAAGCGCAATGGGAGATCGCCAAAGAGGATGAGGAATATATCCGGATGAAGAAGCAGCACCGTAAGCAACATGAGTCTGAGACGACGGATTAATCAGAATACACTGCACGATGTTATCCTACTTCTGACTCGAAGGAATTGAAATAGCTGAGATACCAAAAGAGCAGGGTTTCAGTCCATTAATACGGGCTGAAACCCTGCTCCTGTTAACACATTAAGCAAGTTTATGATATGACGTTGCTAAAACTTTATTTTCACATATCGAAGATACAGGACTACGGACTGCTTTAATAAGCTTAGGCATTCTCCGCTTCCCAGCGGGCAATCTCCTTGCGTACAATTGGTGCAACTTCCTTGCCAAGCAGTTCAATGGCGTGCATCACCTCATCATGCGGCTGCGTTCCGAGCGGTGTATGCAACATGAAACGAGTGATGCCGACTTCTTTGCGCAGATAGATGATTTTCTCAGCGACCGTCTGCACATCCCCGACGTACAGTGCACCTTCCAGACTACGTGCCGCATCAAATGTCTCCCGGCCATAATGTCCCCATCCACGTTCGCGTCCCAGTTGGTTCATAACGGCCTGTGCTGGGCGGAAAAACTTCTCTACAGCTTCATCTGTTGTATCGGCGATAAAGCCGTGGGAGTGAGAAGCTACGGTCAACTTGGAGGCATCGTGTCCGGCATGCGCAGCAGCTTTTTTGTACAACTCCACCAAAGGTGCGAATTGTTTTGGACGACCACCGATGATGGCAAGCACCAGCGGCAATCCAAGCAGACCTGCACGAACAACGGATTCCTGATTACCGCCGCTGCCAATCCAGACCGGAAGCTTTTCTTGCACTGGACGCGGGTAGATGCCCAGGTTGTTGAAGGAAGGGCGGTGTTTACCCGACCAAGTGACCTTTTCCGACTCCGTCAGTTTCAGGAGCAGATCCAGCTTCTCATCGAACAATTCGTCATAGTCACTCAATTCATAACCAAACAGCGGGAAGGATTCAATAAATGATCCACGTCCTGCCATAATCTCTGCACGTCCATTGGAGATGCCATCTAGCGTTGCAAAGTCCTGAAATACACGCACTGGATCATCGGATGATAGCACGGTTACGGCACTCGTCAGACGGATATTTTTGGTTTGAGAAGCTGCCGCTGCCAGAATTACAGCTGGCGATGAAGCGGCATAATCAGCACGATGATGCTCCCCCACGCCGTATACATCCAGTCCCACCTGATCTGCCAAAACAATCTCTTCCACGACATCCCGAATACGTTGTGCATGACTGATTAATTCTCCTGTATTTACATCCGGGTTTGTTTCCACAAATGTACTGATTCCGATTTCCATGGTATGTTCCTCCCTGTAAATGTAGCGATCCGTTCGTTAATCTAACCTATTGTAAGTAGATCACCTTTTGTTATTTATCTTTATATTGAACTATTTTGAGAAAAAATACAAGTACCCTGTTTCCGAAGGGGGCTTCGCGTTTATTTTGTCTATGTTGAAAGCTAGTCTATACTCTTATCCTTCGACTACAATTTTGTACCGATATATAGCAAATGAGATGAAATCCCCAGAATTGAAGGATCTTTGGCTGCCTCAATCATATATTGAAGCAGTTCTTGCTCCTCACCGCGCTCCTTCCAATATCTCTCCTGGTCATCTGTCAGTACGGCTTTCAGACTGGATGAACCGATCAGATGAACGGTCTCGAAGCCACGCTGTTCCATAAACGGTACAACATCTTGCACATGAAAATAGTATGCTCCTGTAAATCGCCCCTGGTCCTGATGATCAAACGTGCCTTTGTCTACAAAAGACCGGATGGCGTCCATCTTGTCGTGAGGCTTCCAATGCTGCGGAGACTGTAGTGAATTGATACTCATCCTCATCCGGCTCTGAAATGCCACAAAAACGACTCCCCCCGGCTTGATTACACGGTGCAGCTCTCGGACAGCAGCCTCACGCTCCTCTTCATGCTGCAAATGATACATCGGCCCTAACATGAGCACCGCATCGTATGTTTCGTCTGCAATTCCGTTTAAGTGAGTCGCATCCAGCACATGAAAACCGTCAAACTGCTTCGTCAAAGCCATTTCACTTGCCTTCTGTCTGGCTATATCCACAGATGCAGGAGTCAGATCTGACAACGTGATCCGGTACCCCAATGCGGCAAGCTCCATCGCATACTTCCCTGGCCCTGCCCCATTGTCCAGCACAAGACCTGTGTCCGGAAGTGACTCCAGAATATAATGCATGTTAATGATAAACTCCAATGGTTCCCGATCCAGTCTTCCCCACTCATCAAATGAGGAATAATAGTCCACCACACGTGATCTTTCCATAATGCTGCACCCGCCTTTGATTAATATGGAGATATGATCATAAAACCAAAAAACCTGCCGCCTCAGCTAAGAGGCGACAGGTCTGACCTTCGCGGTACCACTCTTCTTGAATCATGAACAGGATGCCCTATACATGCGCAACTGCCATAACATCTCACAACCTGATGACGGAGGCTACCCGTCAGGATCTACATCTGAGCCATACATCGTATGGAACATCCGTTTATATTGGCTCTCCGAACCAAAGGAAACTTCCATAGGATAGCTCTTCGACCCTGCTGCTCACAGGTGAGTTGGGGATAGGATGGACTGTCTTGCACCCAATCGACAGCTCTCTGAACCATGCCACATACCTTAATACTCCTGATCATTGCATTTGGCTATTGAATTCTACCCAGTATAGTTCTCCTAAATATTTACTGTCAACTCTATATTCGGAATAAATGAGAGCGCTTCTCTCGCCTGATCACAGCGGCTTTTTCTAATCTCTCTTCTCTTCCACTATGGGTACGACCGTTTTACCTTCCGGTTCTTCTGTACTGTACATCCAAGGATATACAACTGCCGTATCTGATGTATACTTCTCATACCGATCAATACCCTGATTGTCTCCGTCACCGGCAAATTGGGTCTTAACAGGCATCCCATAACTTCGTTCACCCTTTAGGAGCATAAAGGTCTGATTCATCCCCCCGAAATGCGGATCATCACTATACCTCTCCACGTACAAATCTCCGTCCTTAAGGTAATATGTCCAATGGATTATAAAACCGCCCAGGTTTGTATCCACAACCTGTGGTTTCTCACTTATTCCAGATAGAGTAACCGGCTCAAAGTCACCCTCAACATAATCGACTTTATGATGAGCATACAGGGTCATTGGCGTATCTGGATTAATTTTCAGACCAGGATCTACTTCAAAACGCAGTTCCATTTGCTTCGAATCCTCTGACGGCCATACTGCACCCTCCAGCTGGGTCCCATTCACATCCAGATCATATTTCAAATATGGCAGTTGCAAAATTGCTTTATCCTGAGCAAGAGTCACCCGAATTTGAGTCGGTGTAATGATAGCTTCTTTAACGAGTACTCCATCCGATTGCTTCTCCAGAGGGAGATTCAGTACCCTTTTACTCGTACCGCTAAGCATCTCCGTTTTATCCAGACGTATACTGATATCCAGTGATTGATCCATTGTACCTTCTTCTTTATGATAAGCGAGTACATAAGATGAGGCTTGCTGCTTTAACGTGTCCAGGTTATAGAATTGTTCTGATAAATATTCACCATTTACTCCCGGCTTACCGCTTATGCTCGGCGCAATCCACTCTATTGTCTGTCCTTTCTGATCGTATATCTTTAAATAAGGAAAGGCATAATCACGAACCTCAGACTGATCAAAAGTTAAAGATGTAGACAACATCACTTGATCATCTTTCTCGTTGAATACACTCACTGCAAGTTTACCCAAGCCGTCTTTATGGATATCGAACATCTGTGAATGCCGCTGAGAAATATCGAGGTCGATCTCCTGTTCCTCAGGAGCTAATACCTGGATTCCACTTACCGTAAAATCAACATTGGCCTCGTTTCCTGATGGTGTCCACTCCGTTTCAAAATAACCTTTGTATTCTCCGTCCGTACGATTAAAATCATGATAGTACCTGCCTTCAATCAACTTGCCAGTCTCATCTCTCAGACCAATCGAAGGAAATCTCAGGGTATCCCCTTTGTACTTACCAGGGTTCAGTGTATACAAAATTACCGTACGATTATCGTCGGAAAAGGCAGTATCTAATGTTAACGTCACTCCCTTTATACTCACTGACTGATTCAGCTTCTGTCCAAGTCCATTTTGAATCGCAGTCTGAATACCGCTCCGATGATCCAAAAGGTCAAGCCAATTGTAATGCACCGCAGCATACACAGGTGTCGCCATAAGAATGACCGCAGCTGTTCCGATCAGCACAGTCTTTTTCCATTTCAAACGCCGCGGTACCTTCCCGCTCCCTGCTGAACTATGAAGTTCGGGGCAGCGCTCCTGATCCTGTGCGATCTGATCCCACATGGCATTAAAATCAGGATAAGAAATATCTGCATCATTTTTCAGATGATGAGACAACTTTTTTTCCGTATGGTTCACTGTATACCTCCCCTTTCTGATACGGCTTACCAGCTTGATCCCATTTTTTCCTCAACAAACGAATAGCCTTATAGATCCTTGACTTCACGGTGCCCGTCGGAATTTCAAGAATTTCTGCAATCTCGGCCAAACTTAAATCATTCATATAACGCAGCAGTATCGCTGATCGCATTTTCTCTGGCAGTTCCTGAATCCATTGTGCCCACAGTGCAGATTCCTCTACATGTTCAATCTGTATATCTACCGGATCTGCCGTTCGCTGCGGCGTGAGCAAAAACTGCTTTTTTTCCCTCAGCTTGGATTTTTGTACTCTTTTCAGAAAATTGAGACAGTGATTCACCGTAATTTTCATCAGCCACGTTTTCTTATACTCCACCTTCTGCCAGTCCTGACGGAATACTGTAACAAAAACGTCGTGGCAGACATCTTCTGCATCTTGGGCATGATGGAGCATGTAGTAACAGGTCCGATACACGTCCTTGTTGTACAACTCGAACAGTTCCCTTTCGCTCAACATCTCTTCCCCCTTTCTCTAGATCGTCTTTTCAAATCTATAGACAAAGCAGATGCTTTTCAGGTTCACTTTTCTGTTGCGCCCAACCAAAAAAAAGAACGTTCACTTCCACGACATGCAGAAATGAGCGTTCTCTTTATCAGATTACCATCGCTGACGAGCCTACGTATAGCGTTTGGAATCCAGCTTAGATTTTTTTCACAAATTCGGATTTCAACTTCATAGCACCCAGACTATCGATCTTGCAATCAATATCATGATCTCCGTCAATTAGACGAATATTCTTGACCTTCGTTCCTTGTTTCACAACGAGGGAGCTACCCTTAACCTTCAGGTCTTTGATAACTGTAACCGTATCACCATCATTCAGCACATTCCCGTTCGCATCACGCACCACTTTGGAATCCTCTGTGTTACCTTGATCTTCTTCCAAAGACCATTCATGCGCGCACTCCGGGCAAACGAACATCAGGCCGTCCTCGTACGTATATTCCGAATTACAACTTGGACAATTAGGCAGATTAGACATATATTAACTCTCCATTCTACAATTCACTATTCCGCTAGTATACGTGATTTCGGAGATATGTTCCATACGATGGCTCACTGCACTCTGGATTCAACCTATTTTTAGATTGAATTTAAAGGAATAGCAGCCTACACTATAAAGAAAAATCACTATGGTAACATGAATATGCCTCGGTATATGCCATGGCATAACCAAAAAGGGCAGCTTCGTCTACAATCCACAAGGCTGCCTTTGTATTTGTATTTTTCATACAGAGCTATCCAACTTATGAAACTTTAATAAGAGAGCTGGCTTATTTAACCCCTAAAAGTTCACGTTTAGATGCTTCTGGATCATGAACAACCTCAATCTCATGGTTGAAGATCAGCGTTGCCCGATCCTGGCTATATTCAGGCCATTCCATTCCTGCTGTCTCCGGTTTACCATGCTTGGCAAAAGAAATCCAGGCATCCTGCACCTTAAGAGCAAGAGCTCTAGCAGCCTCATCCGGCTCAGCTTTCATGAATTTCAGCTCATCCAGTGTATTAAATACAAAGAACATCTCAATGCTGTGAATGGCTCTGCTTAGAAGCGGATGTTCAGGCATTACCCAGTCAAAACGGTACATCCACACTGGAGCATGCTTCTGCTGTGCAGCCGCATACTGCAGCGCTGACCGCCAGAAGAACATATCTGTCATGACCTGGGCTTGTCCATCTGCGGTTTTGGGATAACTATCCGCGATGGCAACGCGATTCTCCAGATCCGGCGCCATAAAATCAACACCCTGCACCATATCAATTTCATTCGAAAATGGCACATGCGGCTGAATAAACAGTGCTCCCTCATGAAGCGTTGTGCCGATAAGTACTGGAATGCCCTCTGCGGAGCCTTCATTTACAGCTTGCAGCGGTATTTGAGGAAGTGTCTCACCATCCAGTACAGGCTGGAACAATAAAGCCATACCTGCTCCGCTCTGTTGTCTCACTGTTTCTGCTGCCGCCATAATCTGTTCCACTGGAATACTGTTCAACTTCTCCAGCTTGTCCCGATCTACACCAAGAACATTCAACATGCCTTCTCGTAAAGCGTCAGCTTGTTCTCCCCGCATAAATTGTGAAGCACCACTCTCCATAATGGCACGCTGGAACAGCCCTTTAGCCGATGGCATAGCCATCAATGCCGCTATACTCATACTACCTGCTGATTCACCAAACACAGTAACCTGCTCTGGGTCACCGCCGAAGGCTGCAATGTTATCCTTTACCCACTGAAGAGCCGCCACCTGATCCAGCAATCCTGCATTGGTCACATACGAATTGCCCAGCGGAGCCATATGAAGGAAGCCAAGTGGTCCAAGACGATAATTTATAGTGACGACAATGACATCACTGCGAACGGCTAACTGTGTACCGTCATATACCGGCAAGCTGCCTGATCCCGTAACGAATGAACCCCCGTGGATCCACACCATGACGGGAAGGGAGTGACTACTTTCTTTTTCCGGTGCCCAGATGTTTAGATATAGACTGTCTTCCGACTCTGGCGGCTTGTGCCCGCCCATCCATTCTGAATCATGGCGCGGTTGTATATTTTCAGGACCAAATGCGGTTGCCTGTCTGATCCCATCCCATGACTCAGGTTGCACCGGAGCGCGGAAACGCAACTCCCCTACAGGTGGCTTCGCATACGGAATGCCTTTCCATACGCTTGCACCGTGTAAAAGCTCGCCTTGAACCGTACCATATTTCGTTTGAACCTGAAGTTCTCTCATGCCGCTTCTACATCCTCTCCATAAAAAAAGTAAATAGATATGTTCATAATAATGAACGAACCATGGACGATGTGTATCTATTTGAGTATAAAACGTTGGTATACCTATTTACAACTTTACCCAAAATGATGCTGTTACCATGTACGATGGTGCAGGCCAGATGCCAATGAAGTTTAGTGTAACCGACGATCTTCGCTTGTACGAGCCTTCCCCATTCTTTATAATTTTGTTCATATGCACAAGTACTTAGAAGCACATAATTATATTGAAAATATCCACTTTCATCAGAACCAGAGGAAAGGATGGGTTACTATTGTTACAGCTATCCGAGAAACAGGCACAGGATATTGTAGATAAAATGATGCAGGATATCCCCTACAACATCAACATTATGAATGAACAGGGCATTATTATAGGGAGCGGGCAGAGAGAACGAGTCGGAACTGTTCATCAAGGGGCAGTCCGTGCACTGCGGACCGGAAAAATGATTGAGGTCTGGCAGGATGGACGCCTGGAGAGAATGGGCACGAACGAACCCATTCTCATCAATCAACAGCATGTAGGCGTCATCGGCATATCCGGTCACCCGGATGAGGTGCGTCCATTCTGCAACATTGTGCGTACCACCGTAGCCCTCTTGATTGAACAGCGTGTACAGCTGGAGAGTCAGGCTCTTGAGGCTTCACAGCAAAAGGCATTTTGGGAACGGTTACTGAACCACACGGGCTCATACTCCCAGAAGTTCTGTAAAGAAGCCAAGCAGTATCAGATTGACCTGCAACTTCCCAGTGTGCTGTTATACATGAAACCCAGCCAAAAACGCGCAGAGGAACAGGCAGGAATGCAGATGGAATTGGCTCGTTTTGCATCCCATCTTCCGTCATTCCCGTTGGAAGGAGAAGAACAGGCTCAACTCATACTGATTCAAAACGATGCAGACATCAAACCTACGATTCAGCTGCTTATGCAATTGGCTCCTAATGAGATCTGGATTGGTGTTAGTCAAAAGGAAACTAATATCGCAACCGGGTATGCCCAGGCTCGCTCTGTCATCCAGATCCTGCAAGCGCTTCAACCTGCCATACATGTTATGCATTATGAGGATGTACCTTTTCTGGTACAGTTCAGCATAGCCGATTTGAATCCTCACACCAATACTATCAGCAAGTTAGAGGATAGCGCAGACCTATTAGAGACGCTACGCAGTTTCATTCATCATAGCGGCAGCATGTCTGCTACGGCGGATCATCTCAATATTCATCGCAACACTTTGCAGTACCGCCTCAAACGAATCCATACTCTTACAGGCAGAGATCCACGTAATTGGCTGGAACTTATCGAGCTCACGCATGGTTTATTGAGACATTATCAATAGCCCGAAAGTAGCGCGAACTGGAGTAGCCTCAGGGTTAAGAGTTAAGATCAACCATAATAGCATACAGCAAAAAGGGACACAGACTGCCTAGTTTAAGGCTGATCCATGTCCCGCTTTTTGTTTACCTCGAAGTAGCTAGACCATCAGTGCTCCACCTACAGATGCAGTCCAAGCTTAAGTACCCTTGCAATGTTTTCCGTGGTGCGTTCTACGTTAGCTGGTCCCTCTTGCAACAACTGCTCCAGCCCGGCAGCACCTGGCACAATGCCAAACACTGCATCAATACCTTCTGCGTATAGTGTATCAATTCCCTCTCCTATATACCCAGCTATTGCAATAACGGGTTTACCTGCAGCCTTAGCCGCTTGGGCTACGCCATAGGGCGTTTTGCCAAATTTCGTTTGAAAGTCAATCCCGCCCTCACCTGTAAACACCACATCGGCATGCTTCAGCTTCTCCTGTAATGCTGTATATTCGATAACGATCTCAATCCCTTTGCGGAGCACTGCTTGTGTAAAAATTAAAAGTCCTGCGCCCAGACCTCCTGCAGCTCCGGCCCCGGGCACATGGCGAATGTCCTTGCCCAGCTGATCCCGTACGATATCTGCATAATGTGATAAGCTGGCATCCAGTTGCTGTACCATCTCGGAAGAAGCGCCCTTCTGTGGTCCAAACACCTGTGAAGCACCATGCTCGCCGCACAGTGGATTGGTGACATCACAAGCCACGATAAATTCAACTTCTTGCAGACGCTCATCCAAGCCGGACACATCAATCCGGGCAAGTTGACGCAAAGCCCCTCCTCCGCGTGCAAGCGGCTGACCCGAAGCATCCAGAAACTTCACACCAAGAGCTTCAGCCATGCCAGCACCGCCATCATTGGTAGCACTGCCGCCAATCCCGATAATGATTTTACGAATTCCCCGATTCAGGCACGCTGAGATCAGTTCCCCCGTTCCATAAGTTGAAGTACGCAGCGGATTCCGATTCTCCTGTGTGACGAGATGAATACCACTTGCAGAAGCCATCTCAATAGCAGCTGTCGTACCGTCACCAAGTATACCGTACTGAGCCAGGACCTTTTCACCCAGCGGGCCTTGGACCTCCTGTTGATATATTGCACCGCCTGAAGCATCAACGAGTGACTGTACTGTCCCTTCCCCACCATCGGCCATGGGTACATGAACATAACGGGCAGTCGGATATATTTTTCGAAGACCTTTCTCCATCGCCTCACAGACTTGCTTCGCAGTCATGCTCTCTTTGAATGAGTCCGGAGCTAGCACAAACGTAGTTTCTCTGCCTTTCATCATATCCACTGTCTCTTCCATATCTCTCACGCTCCATCCGTTATACTAAAGGATAAATCCATATAATATTGTCGCTATAATTGCCATCGTTCCACCTACAATAGCTTCATAAGGGACGACTCCCATCCGCTGGCGAATGGTCATCTTCATGCTATCTGCCGTGACGTGGAAGTAGTTCCCCTGTGGCAGAGAATCAATAACTGTAGCGCCAGTATGAACCATGACAGCCGCTGCTAATGGTGCTGTGCCCATATTCAGAATGGCATCACCGAAGGAGCCTGTCGCTAAGATAACCCCCGTTGATGTTGACGCTGTAGCTGCTGCCATAAGAATCCCTGCGATAGGTGCCAGGAAGGTACCTGATACGCCAGAGGCTTCAATCAAACTGACTACCTGAGCGGACAGGTTAGAAGCCGAGATAAGTCCTGCAATACCACCAGCGCCCACCAAAATTAGCACAGTTGCCGTCATTTTGTTCAAACCTGATGTTGTATATTTAACGATATTTCGTCCTTGTCCCATGGCCAGCATACCGATGATTCCTGCAAGCGGCAGAATGTACATGGCATCGACCTTGAACGCAGACAAGGCTTCAATGCCTGCTATGGAACCAATCGGATTAATCATCAGTAGAATGATAGCTGTCAGCGGTGCAACAATGGCCTTACCCAATGGTGGATATTTTGAGGTATCCACTTCACCCTGTTCCGCTTCCTGATCAGATACCATTACTCCTTTATTCTTCAGCATGGAAGTCACAATAACGGTTACAATTAATCCGAAGATGGCTGGAATAACCCCTGCCAGCATGACACTACTGAGGTCGAGGTCAAAGCCACGTGCAGCCGCAATCGTATTCGGGTTCGGAGAGATCACATTCCCTGCCTTGCCTCCACCGGATAGTGCCAGAATTAACGCGAGTTTGGATATGCCCATTTTGTTACCTACCGAGAGTGCAATCGGAGCAACAATCAATACCGCGACTGGAATAAATACGCCGACAGCAGTAATAATCATCGTTGCTAGAGCCAGTGCCAGAATAGCTTTGCTGCCTCCAAACTTCCGCACAATGGCTTGGGCAATTGTCTCTGCTGCACCTGATTCCATCATGACACCTGCCAGCACCCCTGCAGCAAGCACCCGAAGAACTGTCCCCATGACGCTTTGAGTGCCGTTGACTAGTATATTGACAGTTTGATCTAGGTTCGCTCCGCCAATTAAAGCGCCTACAATTGCGCCTAAAAATAAAGAATACACGGGATTAAGCTTTCTCAGGATTAGTATAATGGCTATTGCAAGTCCTGCCAGTGCTCCAATCCAGCTTATTGTTAAGGATTCCATTGTTCATTTCCCCCTCGCACTTGTTGAACACGCTTTCATTATAGTAGCTGGGGAACCAAATAAATATTGATGAAAGGACGAAATTACTTGTGCATATGCATAATATCCTGAACTCATTGGCAAGAAACTTACATATAACGCAAAAAGACAGATGGCATCCATCTGCCTATTTTACTGTAGTTCCAACCCCTTAAGCGGACCTCAGCTGCTATTCCAAGTAAGGAACCTCTTCCTCGCTACTAATAGAATATTCCTTCAGTCTCCCCTCATACACCAGCTTCAGCTGCTCACATTGGCGAAAATCGTCCGGGGTGACCAGTGCCGGCAGCTTATCCCACAGCTTGATCCCCGAGCGTTGCAGAATCTCAGCTACGAACTGAGAGCAAAAATAGGAGTTGCTGAACTCCACCGGCTCCTTAAGCGTAATTCCAATCACACCTAGAAGATTGTACATATATTTCTGACGGCTGCGAATGAAGATGTGCAGCACACGCTTCATTTTTTCCACTTCACGCTCCGTAACCTGAAGCTCATAGATGACACATGTCGTATTGGGATACTTACTATAAGTACCCGTCTGGATATCTTCCTTCACAAAACCGCCATTCAGAGGATTGCTTGGATGTTTGCGTCCAAAACTATACAATTCCGTTAATTCCCGGTCAAACGAGATGGAAGCGTGGTTATATGGCGCTCTGGTGTAGCTCTGAATCACTCTCGTGAACAACGTCCCTGTATTCGTCAGCAAAATATAAATGGATCGTTTATCGGTCATCCTCATATTTCCCCTTATCAAGTTGTCACTATTCCTTCATAATAACATAGTATCCTATAATGGAATGTCACAATGAATAAGCAGGTGATCTCATACATGAGCAGTTCCCTATTCACACTAACCCTGATCTTTGCAGCCTTACTTGTTATTCATATTGTGTATAAAGTAATTGCTAGACTGCAACCAGATAAGGATTATTCGGGCATCGGAACCAAAATCAAAACCTGGTGGGGCATGCTGGTTATCTTTTGCCTCGCTACCTTGTTTAACCCTATTGTTTCTCTAATCTCACTCATGGTGCTTGCTTTTTTCTCACTGAAAGAGTATTTCTCCATGATCCGCAACACACGCAAGGCCGACCGCCGTCTGTTTCTATGGGCATATCTTGCGATTCCCGTGCAGTTTTACTGGATTTACATTGGATGGTATGGCATGTTTATCGTCTTTATTCCACTCTATGTATTTCTGTTCTTACCCATGCCGCGACTAATCAACAAAGGAACTATCGGCTTCCTGCGCAGTGTCAGCTCCACACAGTGGGGCCTCATGCTGATGGTATTTGGACTTAGCCATCTGGCTTATTTCCCATTTGCCACGCCAGAGTACGGGTCGAAGCTGGTACTCTTTCTTGTCGTGTTAACGCAGCTTAATGATGTGGTGCACTATCTGATATCTCTATATTGGGGCAAACGAAAGGTGGTGCCTACAGCGAATCCTTTTCTCACATGGGAAGGGTTTGTGTGTGCATTCCTTGTCACGACGGCCGCCTCCTATTTCATTCATCCTTACTTAACGCCTTTTGATTGGCCATTCTCGTTGTTCATTGGGGCATTGATCAGCCTTGCCGGATTCTTCGGTAGCCTCACCGTGTCCGTGCTGAAACGTGATCTGCTCATCGGGGATGACAACAAATCGGACGCACTTAAAGAGAGTTATCTCAGCCGGGTGGATAGTCTTACCTATACCTCGCCAGTCATGTTCCACGTGGTTCGTTATTTCTTTGAATTTATGTAGGAGCGCCAGAGCAGCTATCTTAGACAAATGACCTCCACAGAAGTAGTGATGCAAAAATGCATACCCAAAAAGCAGCCCAAAAGGCTGCTTTTCCTGTTTTATTTTTAACTATATTCTCAACTGTACTTTCAACCGTACAAAGATGGTGTATGTGGCTCCCCGCCTCCTGAAGAGCACTGT
The DNA here is from genome assembly GCF_948329825.1 of Paenibacillus sp. JJ-100. GTDB lineage: Bacteria > Bacillota > Bacilli > Paenibacillales > Paenibacillaceae > Paenibacillus. The sequence goes on along the minus strand of NZ_CAOJCM010000003.1, from coordinate 180,283 downwards.
GTTTATTTCAACTTGATTTCCTTCTCGGACATTAGCATGTTACCCTCATCATTGGTGAATACAAACGTGGCTTTCCCGCGTTCACCCTTCATCTCGTCCGAATAGATAAAGCCTGAGAACTGACCATTGCCGCTAAAATAAAAGCCGTCCTCTCCGTTCGCACCATGCTCGATCGCTTCCTGTAAAGAATTCACAATCGTCACTGTGTTTGATGTCCATTGCATTTCCGTTAAGGTATACCCATCAGGTACGTTTTTGATCGCAAAATCAAAGCTGTTGCCCTCGATCGGTTTATCCGATTGATCAATAACAATGTCAATCTCCTTGGACGATGCCGAAGAAGTAGACTGCTTCTCCATCTTGCTTTCCTCATCATTTGCGTTATTCTGATCATTGTTGTTCTTAGCCTCGGCATTAGGCACAGAATCTTGTCCAGCTTCTTCGATGGGTTGCTTGGACTGCGGATATGCATGTTCCTGAACAGACTCTTTATTATTTTTGGCGCCACAGGCGCTAATGGTAAGGAGCATACACAACACCGCCGTATACCATACAGATTTCCTGATTACCGCTTCATTCATACTACATCTTCTCCCTTCAATCTTCTTGCACCATTCTCTTGCACGACTTCGAAGTAAACCTTATTCATCACTACACGATATCGTCCCTCATGAAGCTCCATAATATGTAAATTAGTTTAAAATTAAGACTGTCACTGTTATTCTTGATCCCTTCATAATCAGAATCGATGCCTGATTTTCGGCGATGGAATGTGTAATCCTCACCTATAATAGGAGGTAAGATAATGACTCTACTGAAGTAAGGACGTGCGACTTATGATCTCTCCAGATCTAAAGGAACAATATTATCAGGCGCTGGTAGCCAAAGATTCAGAATACGAAGGTATATTTTATGTAGGGGTCAAAACAACGGGAGTATTCTGCCGTCCGACCTGCCCGGCGCGGAAACCCAAATTTGAGAACTGCGAGTTTTACGAAACCGCTCAGCAAGCCCTGCTTGCCTCATTCCGCCCTTGTCAGCGGTGCCGGCCTTTATCTCATCCCAATCATGTTTCGGACGTGGTTCGCATGCTGGTGGAGGCTGTCGAGAAGGAGCCCGAAAAACGCTGGAAGGGCCAGGACTTTCGGGCATTATCTATTGATGAATCTACGGCTCGTCGTCAGTTCAAAAAAAGATTTGGCATGACCTTTGTTGAGTACGCACGGGCCCGACGAATGGGACTAGCTCTAAAACATATTCGTTCAGGACGCACCGTCATTGATAGCCAGCTCTCGACCGGATATGAATCCAGCAGTGGATTTCGAGATGCCTTTTCGCGGATTATGGGGGCTGCACCTACACATGTAGATGAGGAACGAATACTGAAGGCAGCTTGGATTGACACCCGCCTTGGCCCCATGATGGCTGTTGCCGACGAGAAGGCCTTATATTTACTTGAATTCGTTGACCGCAGAGGGCTGGAACGCGAAGTGGAGCGCCTGCGTAAGAGGACCAAATCTTCGATTGTACCTGGTATAACACCACCGATCCAATCCATAGAACGGGAGTTAACTGAATATTTCGACGGCAAAAGAACAGCGTTCGACACAGCGTTGTTCTGTTTAGGAACACCATTTCAAAAACAAGTCTGGGAAGCACTATTAGCCATTCCAGCTGGAGAAACGAGATCCTATCAAGAGATCGCGAGCATTGTTGGAAAACCGTCTGCTTGCCGAGCAGTAGCACAAGCCAATGGAACCAATCAACTGGCCATTGTCATCCCATGTCACCGTGTAATTAATGCAAGTGGTGAATTAGGCGGTTATGGAGGCGGATTAACACGTAAAAATTGGCTACTTCAGCATGAGAAGCAGGTTTCTTTACAGTAAGATTTACAGCATCAGCGTCATTTTATTTTATAAAGGAACCTGGAACGTATTATCAGGAGTGAGAATTTGCCTGTAACCGTCGATATAGAGGGAGGGCATGGCAGGTCTGTGTCAGAAGTGAAGGAAAATGTATCCCGGATTATAGAGCTTGGAGCTGTAGGCATCAATATTGAAGATCAACGTTTATTCACAGGATCATAAGGGTCATGATAAAGAGGTGCGTTCGTACCACGTCATGGACAGGATGTTTCCAGACTTCACCTGTGGTATAATCCCACTACCTAACTAGTAACAGGAGGCACATATGCTTAACGTTGAACGAAAGCTTGAAATTCTGGAATCTTACCCTCAGCTACAACGCAAAAATGTTTCTCTAGGGCGTGTGAATTTCCACTACGAAGACAGTGCCTATGAGAAAAAGATTGTGGCACTCCATATTCATCCGAACGGTAACGGTTATATCTATGCAGGACTCTTGCCGAACTACGAGACGGACGCCAAAGGGTTCGTTAACATCCGTGATTATTCTGAGGCCGATCTACGCACATTGCTGGATGCAACGATTGAAGCCATGTCCCACAACCCAGACGCAGCTGATGTGGTTGAGCAAGTTCCGGCCGAGAAGAAATCGGTTCCCGTTACACTTTCTTCGGGAGGCGGAATCTGGATCAATGACGAGGGACACACCCTCACATTAAAATATGATAATGACATGTGGTGTGTGTATGCCGGTCAGGAGCTGGAGATGGCTTTTGAATCACGTGGCGAAGCTGGTGAATATCTTCAAGAAGAAGGTTTCAGACCGCAAGGACAAGCTCAGGCATAACACAACAATACAAAAACACGAGGCGAGTTTCTCCCTCGTGTTTTTTCACTACTGAATATGCTGTCCTTATCACGATCTGACCACTTTGCATTTTTTTATGAAAGAACCTTAACTGGATTATGCTTAGCCTTTGCTGCTTTTTCGTACAAGCGGCGCATGTTTCATCATGGGATAGGTTGACAGAAGCAGTGCTCCACCGATCAAGCCTAGAACGGTAAACAGGAGCAGCATATCTACCTTAGTGATCCACCCCAATAATTCAATTAGATCAGTGAATACTGTCACCAGCGACATCACAAGACCCAAGCCAAACAATAGAATCAGGAAGTTACGCATCCCCAGCCGAATCCAGCAAACGGTTAAGAAAACGGACAGACCGAGAACCAAAAAACCAAGCATCAGATCAATCCACAAGTAAGAAAATATACGATATTGGGAGGAATATAGCATCCCGGGTTGAAACAATGTAACCCCTAACCCTCCTCTTGTGTTCAGCAGATGAACGATCAGATAGATGGTATGCAAAATGACCATGGTACCAGCCACCATGCAGGCCCCCATCATATAAAATGATTTCATGAACTGAATTCGAGTACTGCCCAACCCAATGGCTACCGGGTAGAGTGTAATCAGACCTGCAACAGCAAAAGCACATATCCCTCCATACATGGGTCCTAATAACTGTGAGGAATAACTTACATTAAATAATAGGCTAATGGCGATATATATCGCTGTCAGTCCAAGAGCAATAGAAGTAAAGATGGTCAGATATAGACGCATGTCATCTAACATCAGTCGATTCGTTCCTTTTACTGCATTCATACACTCACCTCCTCTTGCTTCCGAGTGACATTCACCAGATAATCCTGTAGCGATGCTCTGTCAATAGAAAGCCCGTGATCCTTCGCCTTAGTCGTCCATTCCTGTGAATACACGTCATCGATCAACACTTTGCTGGTCGTGCCTATACGAGTAGTATCGATAATACGGGCACCTTGTGACGCTTGTTCCACATCTCGATTAGACCCTGTTAGGAGAATTCCTCGTTCGCGCATCTCATCCATAGGATGATGGTATAACAACTTCCCTTGATGAACTACGATCAGCGTTTCACACAAAGGCTGTACTTCTTCAATATGATGCGTCGATATCAGCATCAAACGTGGATTATTTTCATACGTTTCGAGTAAGGATTCGTAGAACAGTTTTCGTTTCTCGGCATCCAGTCCGTTCGTGGGTTCATCCATAATCGTTACACTTGCGTTACTGCATAGACCCAAAATAATCTGGGCGGCTGTCTTCATGCCTTTGGAGTATTTGCTGATTTTATTTTTGGAGGGTAGCTCGAACAGGTCGATGAGACGCTTGGCAAGCTGCTGATCCCATTTAGAATGGAAATGTGAACCGATGGCAACCAGATCATGAATGGTCCAGTTTCTGCCAAGTGGATGATTCTCTTGGATGTAGCATAGATGCCCCTGAGCGGACAGATTATTATACGGGTTCTGACCCATAATCTGAACGGTTCCACGATCAGGTCGGTTGTGTCCTGCGAGCAGACTCATCAGTGTTGTTTTTCCAGCACCATTCCTTCCCCAGATAGCCCCAATCACAGGCTCACTCTCATGCAGATCGATCTCGTTGAGTATAGCGGGGGTATTCTTCTGATAACTATAACTTACCTGATCCATACGAATCATAGTTCACTCTCCTTATCCTTCTTGCCTCGGATTAGATCAATAATCATATCCTCATCCATACGAATGCGTCTGGCTTCTTCAAGTAAAGGCTTGATATATTCTTCGTAAAAATGCTGTCTCCGTTCAACAAGCAACGCTTCTCTGGCTCCTTTGGCAACAAACATGCCTACACCTCGCTGTTTATAGATAATGCCTTTGTCCACCAACTCCTGTAGCCCCTTTCGTGCTGTAGCCGGATTAATATTATAAAAGCGAGACAACTCATTCGTTGAGGGTACCTGTTCCTCCACCCTTAATCTACCTTCCACAATATCATCCATGATCATCATGGCGATCTGATGAAAAATAGGTTGCGATTCATCTAAAGTCGATTTCATCTGTTTCCAACTTTCTTACATAATGATAATGGATATGCTTTTGAATTCACGTGAGTTCGTTTGAGTTAGTCGGCGGTCAGTTAGTTGGTTGATTGGTTGGTTACTCATGTAACTAACTATAATACACAAAAACGTCATTGTAAATAGACTATTTTAATTCATCCATTTCTTCACTTGTGTCCGGTTATATTGATTCAGGAGGTCATCTAGTGCTACAGAATGTCGGATCACTTCAGGATGAAGCAGACTACCGTATTGTAATTGTACCTGATGCAGCTGCTGTCTGGCGTCCTCAATCTGTGTTCTCAGTTCCAACCGATCCATGACTCCCCCTCCTTTTGTCATATTTTAGCTGATTATGCCAATCGATAGTTGAGCGAAGATATGACAGATGTATTTTATTGCAAAAAAAAGAACGCTTCTGAGTCAATCAGAAGCGTTCCGGGGTTCAGGCTTATGCCCCTGAACCTTATTTCGTATCGCATTTACGTTCCAAATCCGTGATCATTAGGTTTCATAATTTCAAGGTTGGGATTCTGGGTGTCTGGGACAGGTTGCGCAATAGGGGACGTGATGGATACAACGATACTACATGTAGCTATCAACAAAGTCAACTTTCTCTTCATTGAGTTTCTGCACCTCACTAATGATCATTTTGTATTCCTGTTTCGCCGTCTCTGGTGCGAATTCCCTGTATTGCTCAAACAGTCCGACTCCTCTTAGCATACCTCGTCCACTGCTAATTTCAATAGCAAATTTTAAACTATCTAACACAAATCTGATACCTAAATGATACTCATTTTTCCTTAAATAATATGCTCCCAGATCCAATAATAGTCGTAAATATCGATCATCCGTCACCTGTCTGCTGACTTTACCAATTCGATTGCTTTGCTCTTGATATACAAAATAGGATTGGTAATCCCGCAGAACATGATCAATATTCTGATGATATTGAAGAGCTGCCTTCACGATATCACATAGTGCCGGGAAAATTTCATTCTCTTTGGTTGATATATAGTCCAAATAATCAGGTAACACCTCAAACTGTCCAGCCATTAATTGATAAATATATCGGTTAGCTACAGCCCATTCTTGAAACTGGTTCATGACCACTCTTTCTTCTTCATTAGGATCTTTAACCCAGCTATGATCTGCATATAGAGCAACATACTCAAGTGCTTTATGATAATCCTTCTGATGATAATATGCGCTTCCCGAAGCAAGATAAGAATACAGGATATAAAAAATGATCGGTCTTTTGGTCTCTTCCTGCTTCCTTCTGCCATTCAGTTCATAATGGACTGTCGCTTTAATTTTTAATTTCTCGGACAACTCCTGTACTTTATTCCATCTATGCAAAGCTCCAAATGCATTAATTAGTTCATTCAGTGCATCCAGTTGATAACGCTCATCCAGTCGATCCACGTAGTATTCAAACTGTGCTGCAATAATCACATTACGTTGCTGATCATTCGTCAGCCCGAGCTTGAAAAGACGGTACTGACAGAGGGCAAGCCGCTCGGAATGCTGCATCTTCTCGCTTTCGGCGATCGTTTCATATAGAAGGGTTGCTGGTTTCCTTTTGCCAGCATGGTAAAACTCTTCGGCCACCTCGAATAACAACGGGATATACGACAAATTATCCATCATCAGACGAACAACCTGTTCGATGCAGTCGAGTTTATCTAATTCGGCACATCGATGCAGGAAGGGCCCTAGTCTTCTCCAGTCCGGGGTAGCGTGCACGAAGCACTCATCAATATACAACTCGTAGAAATGGCCCGGTACCAGCTTCATGGCTGATGTAATACGGTCCAACTGCTGCATGGAGATAGGTCGATTTTTATTCAATATATTACTAAGTGTGCCAGAATTAATTCCTGACAACTCGGAAAAAAGACTAATCGACATCTGTTCACTCTTCAGATAACGTTCTAAATGATCGCGTATCGTGGTTGTCGGCTCCAAGGGAACACCACCCTCCAAAATAAAAAACCAAAAACAAGATTGTTAGGATGCAACGTGTATGTAAAAGTAATTATATGTAATCTATACGGTCTTTTCAATAAAACCTTTTCAACAAATTTGTATTAATTACATTTTAATCCTTTTTTAATCAAGAAGGTATGTACCTATATTTTATATCGAAAAGTGTCGATCTCCAAGCCTAAATGTGAACAAATCAAACACGAGCCTGTCCGGCTCGTGTCGATTATCCATCCCTCAGTAGCAACTACAAGATCACTACATTAGAGAGATTCATATCTTTGTGCCTGATTTATGGCAGAACATTACCTGCTGCACGGTAAATCTCATACCATTCAAGGCGAGTCAGGTGAACATCACTTGCTTTCACACAATCTCTGAGACGTTCAATATTCATGGTGCCTGTCACGGGTTGCATCTTAGCAGGGTGACGAAGCAACCATGCAATTGCAATCGTGGTATTGCTCACATCATACTTTGCAGCGATCTCATTGATCTTAGCATTCAATTCCGGAAACTTCTCATTGTCCAGGAAGACACCTTCGAAGAATCCGTATTGGAATGGAGACCACGGCTGAATGGTCATGTCATGCAGACGGCAATAGTCCAAGATACTGCCATCTCTATTCACCGCAGCATCATTCTCCATATTCACGTTGATGCCGCTATCGATCATCGTTGTATTCGTAATACTCATCTGCAGCTGATTAGCTACCAGCGGCTGTTTGACGTATTTTTTTAATAGTTCAATCTGATTCGGATTCTGGTTCGATACGCCGAAGTGACGCACTTTACCCTCACGTTCCAATTGATCGAATGCTTCAGCTACTTCTTCCGGCTCAACTAGCGCATCCGGACGGTGCAGGAGCAACACATCCAAATATTCTGTTCTCAACCGTTGCAGAATGCCATCGACAGAATTCAGGATATGTTCTTTTGAGAAATCAAACATCCCTTTGCGTATACCGCATTTGGATTGAAGAATCAAATTTTCACGGACTTGGGGATTCATCTGCACAGCATCGGCAAAAATCTCCTCACATGCTCCTGTGCCGTAAATATCGGCGTGATCGAAGAAATTCGCTCCCACTTCCATAGCAGAGCGTACGAAATGCTCCGCCTCCTTACTGTCCAATGAATTGATTCGCATACAACCTACAGCAATTACAGGCACATCGAGTGCACTGCTGCCCAGTTTAATGGTTCTCAAGATGTTTCCCCTCCATAATCAAAAATAAAGTGAATTGGCTTGTAACTCTAGCACATACACACTAGTATGTCCATGCCTGCCTTTCGTCTATGATTGTGACACATACCTGCAATCGGTTTCAATAGACTTTCCCCAGATTTATATGGAGAAATGATCCGTTTTTGATCCAGACATCCTGTATTAGCAGAATCAGCTAGGATTTTTCCGGTACGATAACCTTCATATAGCTTGGCAGAACACGAATATCAATGGGGAGAGCTGGCCCTTCCTCTCCATCTACATTCGTGCGAATTGGTTTATCCGAGTGAACATGTACTTCTTTAGCTGTAAAATAGTCCACGTCCTTATGCTCTTTCAAATTGCCAAAGAATAGTGAAGTACCCAGGGTCAAGCTGTTGAGGACACCAATGTTCCGGATCACAAAGCAGTGAATCAGCCCGTCGTCGACCTCCGCATCCGGTGACAGTTTCTCGAATCCTCCGACCGAGTTAGTAAGTGCCGCCAGGAAAAGGGGAGATTCCCCTTCCCACGACTGTCCGTCATATTCAATTCTCAGCATATTGTCGGGTGTACTCACAAGATCCTTCAACCCTTCCTTCATGTAAGCGAAAGCCCCAAGCTTCGACTTTTCCTCTGACGATACCGAGAACAGGGCTTCTGCCAGCGAACCAGCAGCCACTACATTAGCAAAAAGCTGTCCATTCACCGCACCGAGATCAACCCATCGGGTCTGTTCCGAGCGAAGCTGTTCAATCGCTTCATCAGGGTCAAGAGAGATATGTAAGGCCCGCGCAAAATCATTCACCGTTCCGAGGGGAACGATACCCAGAAGGGGCCGATGTTCCTGATCCAACATACCGTTAATCGTTTCATGCAACGTACCATCTCCCCCGATGGAGACTACCAGATCACATCCATCCTTGCAGGCACTCAGGCCGTAATGCGCAGCATCCCCTTCCCCAGCCGTTTCATTAACGACCACCCCGTACTGCTTGGATTCCAGAATAGCCTGGACTTTCGATACGTATTGCTTCGCTCTCTCCTTGCCTGACGACGGGTTGCTAATGATCATTGCCTTCCTCATCGGCACATCTCCTCCACAATTAGCATCTCTACATCTTTAACCCTTTCCCAAAGGGATTGAATATGCCGGATTGGAAATAGCTTGAATTTGGACAAAATGATATATTGAAAATGTACAAGGTAGAGCCATTATCGTATAGAATAAAAGTATACATAGATATGTTACAAAATCATTGTTCCTATTTTTCCAAGATGGGTTAATAACTAGAAGTGCATTGTGCTCTGCATAACCAAATGACGAATTCCAATTGAACTCGGAGGTTACCGGGTTAGAGATATGATCTTATATTAATCATTGTGATCTGGAGGGAAGGCATGTAATGAAGAGAATCACGCTAATTTTATTGATATGTATTCTAAGTCTAGGCACTGCGGGTCAAGCGATGGCTCATATGACTACCGAAACGGAAGAACACCTCATCAAGGATCCGGCACTGGAAGAAGGACTGAAGTTGATTTTGAACATCCCTGTCGATCAATCCCTGACTTCGGCTGACCTGAAGCCTCTTCGTGTGGTGGATCTGAGCAATGCAGGCATTCAGGATCTGTCGGGACTGGAACACGCTACTAACTTGACTCATTTGCGACTGTATGGCAATGAAATTACGGACCTTACTCCTTTAAAACAGTTGACTCAGCTTCGTGAAATTGACGTTCGAAACAATTATGTGACTTCCATCCAACCTCTTGCTGCATTGCATCAACTGGGTCGCCTGTATATTAGTAACAATTCAATCCAATCCATTGAGGCGGTTCGAAAGTTCCACAGATTACATACCTTGCATGCGAGCGGCAACCAGATTTCAAGTCTTGAGGCATTGAAGGAACTGCATTCGCTGAAATGGATCGAACTCGCCAATAACGAGATTAAGGATCTTACTCCCCTTGCGGAACACACACAACTGGAGCAGCTCAATGTAGCGAATAATCAGATTTCTGCCCTTGATGTGCTCACGGATCTACCAAACACACTACGAGAGCTGAATGTTGCAGGTAATCAGATCGCCAGCATTACACCTTTGAGTCACATGACACAACTCCGCACACTGGATATCTCAAGCAACCACATCCAGCAGCTTAGTAGCCTGGCGGCACTGACGGATTTGACCGAATTGAATGCAGAATCCAATCATATATACGATCTGGAGCCTCTGCGTGAGTTAACCCAACTGAACAGCCTAAAGCTGTCCAATAACCGGATATGGGATCTAACCCCGATCTCCGACCTATCGTTCACCCTTGGCAATGGATTGGGCCCAGACAACATCTCTGCATCCACTACCTTGGCAACAGGTGTGCAAGAGACTGTAACGGACACAGAACCCGCCGGTCTTACCGTACACAATAACTACCTGGATGTGTCAAACGGCAGTCATACGATGCATCTGCTCAACCAGATGAATGTGAGGGAGCAGAAACGCACACCTCAGGGCCGTTTTCAGCGCTTGATCGAAGGCTCTAGCACGGCATATGTAGGTGATCGAGCCTACGTACTTGATTCGGTTCCTTTTATTGATGAAGGCCGGACATATGTGCCTCTACGTTTTGTCTCCGAGCAATTGAATGCTCGTGTGAATTGGGACAACGACACGCAGGAAGCTACCATTACACAAGAAGGCAAAACGATTCAGTGGGGTGTGGGTAACAAACAAGTAACGGTTAACGGTGAAATCACGATGAATGATGCTCCGCTGTTGATGAGAGAAGGGATTGCCTATGTCCCGATTCGGTTCATCTCAGAGCAGCTTCATGCAACAGTAGGATATATAGCACGTAGTAAAACGATTCTGATCTTTGAAAATAAACCGCAATATGAGAAGTTTACGATCTCGTCCCCATGATTTTAAAAGTATCTAATGTTTGACTCATCCCCGTCTGAATCTTTGGCGGGGATTTTCTTTCCCCACCACGATAGGGCATCTTGGATAAGGGTAAATATTACACGGATTAGCATATCTGTTTTTGTCGGCGAAGTTGGTATACTGGACGTACTAACCGGATTAACTCAGCAACCGACGAGGAGGACATCATATGTCATTCACATTTAATGGATTTTCCACCACACCTACAGAGCCATGGAATACGATCACCGCTTCACCAACAAATGAAAGCGCTAACCTAAAACTGACAGGTGAGCAGCATCAGCTTGTCGAAGGATTCGGCGGCTGCTTCAACGAGCTTGGATATCTGGCTCTGGCTCACTTAAGTGAAGAGCAACGACACGAAGTATTTCATTCCCTTTTCCATCCGCAGGGAGAACATCGGTTTACGATCTGCCGCCTGCCCATTGGGGCAAGTGATTATGCAGAGCAGTGGTATAGCCATAACGAGGTTGACGGCGATGTGTCTATGAACCATTTTTCCATTGAACGAGATTTCAAATATCTGATTCCTTACATCAAGGAAGCCTTAACGTATAACCCGGAACTGAAATTATTTGCATCACCGTGGAGTCCACCGACCTGGATGAAGTCACCCAAGGCGTACAACTACGGAACACTGCGTTGGGAGAAAGAAATTCTGGAGGCTTACGCGCTATATTTTGTGAAGTTTGTTGAGGCCTACCGCGAGGCAGGTATTACGATTCATCAGGTACATGTTCAAAATGAAGTGATTGCAGATCAGAAATTCCCTTCCTGCATGTGGACAGGTGAGCAGCTACGCGAATTTATCGCCGATTACCTGGGACCTGCTTTCGATAAACATGGTCTGGACACAGAGATTTGGCTCGGAACGATCAATGCCCCAGATCCTTGGGAAGAGCTCATGAAAAAGAAAACAACCGGCTTTGACGAATACGCCGGACTGGTACTTAGTGACCCCAAAGCTTACTCTTACATTAAGGGTGTCGGGTATCAATGGGCAGGCAAACATGCCATTCAGCGTACCGTCGCAAGTTACCCGGAACTGCGTTATATGCAAACGGAGAATGAATGCGGTGACGGTAACAACTCCTGGAATTATGCCAAACATGTATATAATCTCTATCAGCATTATTTCAGCAACGGTGTCAATGCCTATATCTACTGGAATATGGTGTTGGAGCCTAAAGGGCGCAGTACATGGGGTTGGGAGCAAAACTCCATGATCACCGTTGATCCTGCAAGCAAGGATGTGACTCGCAATCCTGAATACTATGTAATGAAGCATTTTGCGCATCATGTAGTGAATGGCGCTCGTCGGCTGGGTCTCTCTGGAGCCTGGAGTGGCAAATCAGTTGCTTTCCGTAACCCGGACAATAGCCTCGTTATTATCGTTAACAATCCGTTCCCGGACGCCCGTGATCTATACCTGAATGTCGCAGAGGGACAAACGGTTCAGGTGAAGCTGGAAGCCGATTCATTCAACAGTATAGTGATTACAGCCAATTAGAGCGGCAATTCAGAACAGTGAGAACCGGAAGTAAAGTCCTGATATATACTAAAAGAGCCTGTCCCATACCATAGCGGACAGACTCTTTTTTTGAGGGGGATAATGCAGATTAACTGATTTTTAACAGATAGAGTGAATCCATTCTGCTTGTGCTTGTACTGAAGTTTATACAAATACCGACTATAAGGTCTCTACCTGGGCTTAAGGATTGTTTGCCATGTAGCTTTTCAACCATTGCATAGCAGGACGCTCTGTACCATTGCTTCTTACCAGATGAGAGCCACTAACCCAAGTTTGGTTTTCATTGTAACCCCACAGCGTAACACCTTTAACAGCCGGGTGTTTCCAGAGTACCGGGAATTTTTGTTGATAACGTTGCAACTGGGTATTGTCATCGCCAGTCATATCCAGCTCGGATACATACACTGGAAGACCTGTTGCTTGCAATTTGTTCAGAACGGTGTTCATCGTGTTCACAGATACATTGTCCATATTGAAGTGGTGCGCTTGAATACCGATGCCATCGACTAGCCCTCTGGCCTTCAGAAGGTTGATGATTTGAATATATTGATCTGCTTTGGCTGGATCACCGATAATGCCGTATTCATTGATCAACAATTTGGAATTCGGGAAGGCTTGTCTCGCTTGCTCGAATGACCAGATTACCCAATCCCAGCCGGTCTGTCCATCTCCACCAATGGCATTGCGGAAGGCTGGCTTCGCATGCAACGGCTCATTGACTACATCCACGAATTCTGATTGGGAGTAACGTTGTCCTGCTGCTTTGATCCATTGAAGCACTTCGTTTCTCTGATCTGTTGCAGAAAGGCCATTAATCCAGTTAGGTGCCTGACTTCCCCAAACAAGGGTGTGGAATTTGAAAGGCATTTTATTGTTTTTCGCATAGTTGTAAGCCATATCTGCCTGGCCCCAGTTCATCACATTACGCGTGCCTTCTACAGCTCCCCATTTGGTGGAGTTCTCTGGCGTTACCTGATTCCAGTACGGACTGAAATTGTTTGGTACCTGGCCAGCTATAATATTCCCCAAGAATTTACTGCCTTTAGCCAATCCGGCACTAACACTGCCCACCGCGACTGACGCAGCCAGCACACCTGCCAGAGCAAGTGTACCTACCGTCTTAAACCATTTGGACTTCAACATAATATTCCTCCTTGGTTAGGTTATTTTATTAAGCGCTTACATAAGATATCATAATGGATAATTTTGGTTTTATACACATATAAATCATACTATTTCCTTTGAAAAGTATACTTTATGTTAGACTCCCCTCTAAGATGACTCACGATTAAAATTACGAAGTGTAACTGTATGTAGATTTGAGATTGTGTAAAAATTTATATATGAGATAGTTCCAGCATCTAAAATAGCGATTGCTTCTCTCTTAACCGTTTCACGTGGAACGTTAGACGGTATGTCTATGTCCTTCTTTTCCTCGATACGATTGAATGCCTATTTATTTACCTCACTCCCCTCTCAGACATCGAGTATAATAGGACAAGTATAGGATGCTAGTACGGTGTAATGCTTATAAGTAAGATCATGGGCCTGTTGCATCATTGCAGAGACACACATCATGTGAGCACAATACAATCCAAACTAAAACGTAAAAGAGGTAAACGATGAATAAGCAACACTTTAAAGATTATGGCCTAGGGGAAGAGATCGTCAGAGCACTGGACAGCCTGGGATACGAAAACCCCACCGAAGTTCAGACCCGTGTCATCCCTGTTGCACTGGAAAACCAGGATCTGGTGGTCAAATCCCAGACTGGTAGCGGCAAAACGGCTGCATATGGCATTCCGATCTGTGAGCTGGTCGATTGGAATGAGAATAAACCACAGGCTCTGATTCTGACACCTACCCGTGAACTGGCCTTGCAAGTCAACGAAGACATCACGAACATTGGTCGTTTTAAGCGTATTAAAGCAACCGCACTGTACGGACAGTCTCCTTTTCACATTCAAAAAGCAGAGCTGAAACAACGAACCCACGTCGCAGTAGGTACACCAGGCCGGGTTCTGGATCATATTGAACGGGGTACGCTGCCGCTGGACCGCATCGCATATCTCGTTATTGACGAAGCGGATGAGATGCTGAACATGGGCTTTATCGAGACAGTACAAGCGATTATTCAGGCACTGCCGCAGAACCGGACAACGATGCTGTTCTCCGCAACGTATCCTGAAGATGTCGCGAAGCTCTCGCGGCAATACATGAACAGCCCTGTAGAGATTGAGATCAAGGCTAGTGGGCTAACTACAGCTACCATTGAACATGCAGTAATTCACACTTCGGAAGTGAACAAAACTGCAGTGCTACAGGACTTGTTTATTACCGAGAACCCGGACAGTTGTATTGTATTTTGCCGCACGCAGGAGAATGTAGATAAGCTGTTTCGAGTGTTGGCTGACCTGGATTATCCAGCAGATCGCATTCATGGGGGCATGGAGCAGGATGAACGCATTGAAGTGATGAACGCCTTCCGGCGCGGACAATTCCGCTATCTGGTCGCCACGGACGTTGCAGCGCGCGGGATTGATATCACCAATATTACACATGTGTTCAACTATGATATCCCTCTTGAAAAAGAAAGCTATGTACACCGTACAGGTCGCACGGGCCGCGCCGGTCTAACAGGCAGAGCCTTCACTTTGGTGACGCCAAAGGATGGCAGACGCCTTGCAGAGATTGAATCCTATATCGGATTCGAAATTCCTGTTGTGAAAGCTCCTTCCGAGGAAGAGGTGGATCGCTGCCGTGAAGCTTTTGAGAAGCGACTCAAGATCGTGCCAGAACGCAAAAAGGACAAGCGCGAACAGTTGAACCAGCAGATTATGAAGCTGAACTTCAACGGAGGTAAGAAGAAGAAGCTTCGTGCAGTCGATTTCGTAGGAACCATTGCCAAGATCGAAGGCGTTAGCGCAGATGATATCGGGATTATTACGATACTAGATAACGTCACCGATGTGGAGATTTTGAATGGTAAGGGCCCTCTCGTACTAGAAGTGATGCAACATACAACGGTGAAGGGCAAACAGCTCAAAGTGCGCAAGGGCCGTAAAAGTTAACAACAGAGCGACGAAAGAAGTTAAATTCACGTCTATGTTGAACGTTGAACCGGACCACACTTGGACCAGAAGCAAAACCAGGGACCGAGACTTGTTGAAAGTCTGCCCCTGGTTTTATTTATTGTAGTATGCGAGTAATACCGCATCCCGTAATCCACCCATTCCAGATTTCACTTGCCCCACGTTCAGATCTCACTCGTAAGTAAGCCGGAGCTATCTCATTTTTTACGCTGTAACAGTCCCAATGCCCCTTCAATTGATGGATACACGTTCCTGCTTTACAAATGCGAGCCACCGCTGGCATCTAGACATTGTCCTGTGACCCAGCGACTATCGGGTGAAGCCAGAAATGCAGCGATGTCCGCCACATCCTCCGGCTCTCCCCAGCGGTTGAAGACAGACAGGCCTGCTGCATAAGCCTGACCTTGCGGGTTGGAGAAAGTCCCTGCATTCATTTCGGTATGAATGATCCCTGGTTGTATTGCGTTCACTCTGATCTGGCGGCTTCCCAGCTCTTTGGCTAGCATCTTCGTGAAGGTATCCATTGCCCCTTTGGTCATGCTATAGGCAAACACCCCAGGGGAAGCTACTCTTGTGACAAAAGAAGAAATATTAATGATACACCCTCCATCCCGAAGCCGCGGAACGGCCTGTTGCGTCACAAATAGCGGAGCCTTCACATTAATGTTCATCACTTCCTCGAAGGATTCTTCTGTCATCTCTTCCAGGCCCAGAATCTGTCCAATGCCGGCGTTATTAACTAAAATATCTAACCTGCCTTCTCGTCCATACTCCTGCACAATCTCATCCACCTTGGCGAATAGGACATGAATCCCATCCAGCGTGCTCAGATCAGCTCGGATCGCCTGTGCTTGCCCGCCATGACTCGTAATATATTGTACAACTTGATCCGCTTCCTCCTGCCGCTGTCCATAGTGCACCAGGACGTATGCTCCCTCTTTAGCCAGACGAATCGCAATGCTGCGACCAATTCCCCTGCTCGCTCCGGTGACTAATGCTAATCGTCCTTCCAGTCTTCGGCTTGCCATGTTCATTCTGCCATCTCCCTTTTACGGACACTAAGTCCCTTGTTATAAGCTACAGGACAGTTATATCATGAGATGAACTGCAGAATCTTGCTCTCTTATTCAGATCAAATAGACCATTGTAAAAAGCCTCCAACCCGGTCTTATTGACCAGATTAGAGGCTTGCAGCTTGAATTATGATGCATTATTTATGATCTCAGTGAATGGCTTCATATCGTACGTATCATCCTGAATACGCCATTCCCCCTCCTCCTGGAGGAAGGTGATATCGCCCCAAAGCGGAATGGATTTATACTCTTTGCCACCCTGATCTGTGAATTTCAGATCGAGTGTATACTCTACTACAATCCAATCACTTTTGTGATCTCTGATTTTGGCCTGTATATTTTCGGGATGTAGCTTCGCTTTTTCAATATGTGCAACCTGAATTGGCAAAGTCATATAACGGTCGATGAAGTATACCTCATAATAACTGGAGGTCAGAAAAGGCTTCGTCTCTTCTCTTATAGCTGACAACCCTGCTTGTGTCAGTGTGGCTTCGTAATCTTTGCCATCCGCCGTGAAATCTTTGGTCTTGAAATCAATCGACATTTCGAGTGCCTGCCGCTGATCCTCTTCTCCAGCTTCGTCCTTGACTACTTCATTCGATTTCTCCGTTGCCAGCGGATTGGTTGGTTTGGACGGATCGGCTGTTTCGGTTGAAGTGCAGCTAGTCATGAGGATCGACAAGATCAGCACAACAATCATGGAACCTAAATTCCGCATGATACCCCCCTTATATATCCTAATTACTATAAATTATCCCTTGAATCCATTAAACTGTCCAGTTTTTGGATGAATTCAATACGGGATTATCGGGATATAACGATATCATCTGCACCATGCTGCGGCTAACCTTATCATCCGAGATCACGATCGATCGTGTCATCGGCAGCCGTTTTTTTCATCAGATTGAACTTGGGAATCATGACACGAAATACAGCCCCCTGTCCTGATGGAGCCGCTTCTACCTGAATCCGCCCTTCCAGCGACTGAACAATATCACGTACATGTGATAGGCCAATACCTGTGGCAGCAATGCCGACTTCGTCGAACTTGGTTGTATAACCGGGCTCGAAGATCACTCCGCGCTTCGCACCAGGTACACCTTTTCCCGAATCTGTTACAACAAAATTCACATGGGCATCCTGCTCAAACACCCTCACTTGAATTACGCCCTCCTGCTCAATCGCCTCCACCGCGTTAGCCAGCAAGTTATTCAAGACGGTCAGCAGTGGGATGTAGTAAGGCGACTCTCCTTCATACTGCTGTTCGACCTCAATCCTGACCTGTTTGTGTAGCATCTCACTGTATTTCCGATTCGTTTTACTCGCAAAATCTACGACTTCAGATAAGCTCATGTTAACGGTATTCTCATTGTCATACAGCTTCAATAACCCCGCTAAAATACGCTGAGAATCTTTCTTCACTTCATGAATCTGCTGAGCAATCCCCAGCGTTCGCTGACTGTATTCGTTCATGTCCTGCTTGCGCAGATCGCGGTACAATTCATAACTATTGGCCGTAATTCCTTCAATCGTATTCATGGCTTTCTTGAGATAAAAGACTTCACCATACAGTCCCGAATTCACATTTAACATTTGCTCCATCCGCTTTTCCTGTTCTGCATGTAAGAGCCGGATCTGTCTGACTGCAAAACTGTTATACAGCCCAATCACAAAATAACTGCGCAGACCTCCCGCAACAAACAGATACAACCATTCGCGCATATAAAAGATGTTAGTTCCAATGAGCAAACCTCGTACCAGCAACTCCACCAGATTGGAGGAAAAATCAATACCCGTAATAATGCCGCCGAGCAGGAGCGGAGGTATTTCGTGAAAACGTTGTTTAATCTTGCTTAGTCCATAGGCAAACACCACGTAGTACAAGCCCGCTCCGAGGTTATCCCGCATGCTCTCCAGCACAGACAAGCTATGTACATGATAAATCAGATCAGTGGACTGGAACGCAAAGCTCGCAAGTCCCGTCAGAATCCCTGTTTTCAAATATGACAAATGAGGCATAATCATCAGCAAAAATAAAAAAATGCTGACCCCGAGTCCGATCCGAAAATAATCCTCCCGAAAGGGATTAATCTTGAACTGTGCTCCTACAGCCGTAGCCAGGGCCACTGCTATCATTTGTACATTCTCGTTTTTGACCCAATTAAGCATCTCACTCCACCTACTATAACAACTTTACACGTTCCATGATCAGTCAGTACTTGTGCTTATAATGTTAAATATACTAACATATGCGATTAACATTAGAAATGATGAATATCGAAAGAGTAGACTTTCTTGTATGCCAGATAGCCTGAAAAAGGATAGCCAGTGGCTTCATTACTTACCTTTATCCACGTCATTTTATATCCTCAGGGTATCCGTCCACCCATGGGATCATACGTGAAACATCCCCTATTAATGATCCAGTATATCCAGCACCCATACACGTTTGAGAAAGAGAAGGACATCTGGCGATCCTCATTTTAAATTTCCTGCAATTAAATTGTATAATAGTAATTGTATATTGGATAAGATGACAGGCTAAGAACTGTTTCCAAAGAGAGGACGATTCCACATGCTAGATGTAAACCAAAGTTTTGCACAAACTCTAGTAAAATCCCTGGTAGGAGAGCGTGGGCATATTCCGATCGCCAAAGCTCTTCCGGATATTGATCTGGAGCTTGCGGGACGCACACATGAAGCTATGCCCTACACCATCTATCAATTGGTGAAACATATGCACTACTGGCAGCAGTTCATGCTGGATCACGTGGAAGGACGTAAGCCACAGATGCCAGCTCATGTGAGTGAAAGCTGGCCCGTAGAGACAGGGCCTAAGGATGAAGCTTCTTGGCAACAGGATATTCAGGCCTTTTTGAGCGGTATTGATCAGGCCATATCCAATGCAGAGACTGCACCATTACATGATCCACTGCTCTATTTTCCGGGGGAAACTATAGGGGGATTACTTCGTAATATTGCTTCACACAACTCGTATCATCTAGGCGAGATTGTACTGCTCCGCCGTTTCTATGGCGCATGGCCGCCACCTGGTGGCGGATATCCTACATAATAACGGACAGAATGATAACCGCCCGAGGCTGCGGGCTTAAGTTTGGAGTTGGAAAGTTAGAAGACATCAGCCATGGAACAATGTCTTAAGCATACGGGCAACATGTACATGGCGCACTCGAACTGATAACAACAAGCCGCAAGGGTCTGCCCCTGCGGCTTGTTATTAGTTGGTTGGTTGGTTGGTTGGTTGGGTTGGTTTACATCATATCTGATCATGTCTGCTTTTTCATTCTCAGCAAGTCGAGTGAAGTGACACGATGACTCATCTCGAAATTAAGTATGATCTTAAACTTCTGGTCGCATCAACCCTTGAACAAAAGCTTCAAAGTTTGGCGCGAGCGTTGTAATCTTACGATCTTCCTTATCTACGTAAACTACCTCGGGCTCCCCATCATTACCGAAGGAACGATAGTCCAGCATGACAACCCCCGCCCTCGAAGGTGTTGTTGCTATGACCACACCAATCTCGGGATAACCATCACGCTCAATGATGGCCCAGCTCCCTTCATCACCGCACAGGGATTTGCTCTTATCGCGGCCGATGCCTAATATCCCCTCAATCTCGACATAGCCGGTTTCTCCCGACTCTGCGTTCGTTACAGGGAAAAAGCGGTTATATGGAATGCCGCCATTATGTTCCTTCATCATCTCAATGTAAGAGGCCGGCAAGCGGAATACCAGCTGCTCCTCCACCGATTCGATCAAACCATCACTTGGTTGATCGGACACATACTGCTCCAGAGCCAGCTCACTGTCATTCCAGAACTCACCAGATACAGGTACTGGCGGATCAACATGCACTACAGGTACAGAGGTGATCACTGCTGATGCTTCTTCGGCTGCTGCCTTTTCCGATTCGCTGTCCCCATGCTCTTCACCAGCTACGTCCTCATCATATTCTTCGTCCTCATCTTCCTCGTCCCTGTTTCGAATCCACTCCAGAAATTCAAGTGTATCCTCATCCCCCGGCTCCAGCTCATCAGATCGCTCAAATGCTTGCTCTGCCTTGTCGTATTGCTCCAAATAATAATAGGCTAGTCCAATCCGGTAATGCCATAGCGGATCATCCGCACCTTCTTGGGCTACGGTCAGAAACTGTTCCACTGCTTCTTCATATCGTTCCAGATTGCTCAGCGCGCGGCCCAGGTGATTCACCAATTCATAATCTCTCTCTTCTACAGGAATCTCCCGCACAGCATTCACAATATTCTCATACTCATCTTGCTCGTGCCACGTTTCCAGTCTTTCCAACAGCTCTTCTCTCATCTGTCCTGCCTCCGTTCCTTCATCTCATCATTATGTATTGAAAATTATACCACTATACAGAGCCGCTTCTCCAGCATAGAGAACAACGATCATTATCCTATTCACTCATAAATATTGAAGATATATCATAATTTCACTCAACCAAGTAAGGCACATAACGGAGGTAACCTGAACAACATATCAAAGTGGCCCAACCTCATGTTATCCATTCAGTCGGGCCACTCTATTGATAGCTTACTTCAATAATTCTTGGTTAATTCAACAGCTCCACGCAATCATATACCCAGCCTGCACTTAACCAGTTCCCCAGATCACTGGAGCCACTGATTGGCGTGATCGTAATGGTGTTCGCTCCATTAACGAAATAAGATGCGGGAATATTCCAACTAAAGGTGGTATTATTTCCACGGTACGTACCGATTGTGAG
Organism: Paenibacillus sp. JJ-100; assembly: GCF_948329825.1. GTDB lineage: Bacteria > Bacillota > Bacilli > Paenibacillales > Paenibacillaceae > Paenibacillus. Next base: position 158,883 of record NZ_CAOJCM010000003.1, on the reverse strand, counting down.
GCTGCGTGAATCTGGCTGCGAAGAAGGCGCCGGATTGCTTAGTGTACGCCCATTAATCGCTACACTTGGTCTACCATTATTGTAAGCAGCCGTAATACCAATGTTCAGTACGTGCGAGGAAGCTGACTGTGTTGCATTCAGGTTAAAATTCACGGTCGTAGGTGAGTTCTCACCACGGAACTGAATGGCGGGAAAACGGTTCGTTGCACTGCCTGGGACATATGTGACCGGTCCCCAGCTTGGATTGCGGCTATCCGAAGGGTGTCGAACAGGAATCGTCTGCCCGTTCAGGAACTCTCGCGGTGTCCCATCCCAGTTGCCGATTCGCCAGATGCTGGAGGCTTTGCCTGGATCATTGGTAATGGCGCGGGTGTTCACGGTTGTTGTCTGTGCTGCATTAACATTCACATTTTCCGTATATACAGCAAGTTCACCTTTATATACGGTCATGGTGTATGTTCCCGGTATCATATCATTCTTGGTGGCTGCACCGCTGGAAGATGCATTAACCCAATACTGAGCGTTACTATTCGCGAACCCAATGGTATATTCAAATCCTGTCTCCATTCCCGAAAGTCCGTTCAATACCACATTGCCCCGACTAGCAACCCATCCTTTCAGATTTAATTCCGACATCCAGCCGAAATCAGGCACCGGTGGCGTTCCACCTGTTGTAAAAATAAGTGCGTACGGCCCATGCAGACCCAGACGCCAATTCTCCGTTTGGGCATGCCTTGAGTTCATATAATTGTAGACTTCTGTTTCAGATCCGCTTTGAAATTGAATATCACGGAAGAAAGGCCCGCCCGAGCTTTTCTCGCGGCTACCATATGCCATGAATACACCTACTCCGTTGCCGGTTACACCTCGAACAGACAGATCTTTCGCCTGATCATTCCCATAGTATTTGGAAGCTGACTGCCCATTGGCAAACCCGAATACATCCTCGCTCTCGATGAATCCTGTATTACCACGAAGGTTAGAGTTCACAGGTACGCCTGTAAGCACACTCCCATTGCCACGAAATATGTATCGAAGTTCTCCAATAGATGGCTGTGCTGTAATGTGAGTCGCCATATAAATCATGTTCTCACCACTACGCGAAGCGTAGTAATGAGTCAATGTAGTCGTAGAGACCGTGATTAACACCGTTGAACCAGAGGAAGATTTGCTCCATGTCACATTGGCCGATGAACCCAATCCCGAGCTAATATGGGACCCCCTGCTGCTGTTCAGCTCAGTTCCGTTCAGCTTGGCCGATATGATGTCTCCATTGGCTTTATTCACGATATACACAAGTCCAGATCCAGTATTTACTTCAATTCTGGAGCCACTGTCAATGACCTGAATGGCCGCAGCATTGCTAGTAGAAGTAGGAAAAGCAAAAACAGAAGCTGCCATGACGATCAGCAGCAGCATACTCAATCCCTTTTTAGCCCAATGTCTAGTCACGTCAATATCTCTCCTAATCAAAATCGTTATGTAATATGCGCACACTTTTTTTATGAAGCTAATTCGATATAGCGACCTGCTACAGCCCCCTTTTCCCCATACTTTTTAATCGTTGATTGGTTCTCTACTTACAATTACATTAATATAATACTATTAAATTACATATTATTACAATGATTACATCTTATTTATTATTTTTTCATGTGCTGCACTATGTTATTAAAAAACCAAAACGGCTCGCATATGCGAACCGTCCGGGTAATTTTGAGATCAGATCAAGTTAAATAGAGACGTTATGAAAGTTTATCTACAAATCCGATGAAAACCATAATTACAATCCTGCAATCAATGACTTGATCTCACTATCGCTTTCCAATGCTCGGATAATGATCGTTACCGCTTCAGCGCGAGTAGATTTGCCGTTAGGAGCGAACGTGGAAGCCGTTAATCCATTCACTAATTTCGCGGACGATGCCAGTTCAATCGCTTCAGCGGCCCAGTTACCGGATTTCACATCGCTGAATTTCGTTGGAGCATCGATTGCCAACGCATTCAGATCAAGGACACGAGCAATGATAGCGATCATCTCTGCACGAGTGATGGTTGCATTCGGCTTGAACGAACCGTCTGCGTAACCATTAATTACGCCTTTATCCGCCAGAGCACCAATATACCCTGCAGCCCAGTTAGAATCTACATCTTTGAAGCTGTGTGCTGCTTTATTCTCAGTCATTCCGAAAGCACGAGCAATCATCGCTGTAAATTCAGCCCGTGTTACAGGAGCATTCGGCTTGAACGAGCCGTTCTCATAGCCGTTCACGACACGCAGCTTCAGAGCAATGTTAATATGTTCATTAGCCCAGTGACTCGTGATATCACGGATAGGGAATTGTTGATTTTTCGTTGCAGCAATCGACTCATTAATCGTCTTCAATACATCTTCCTTGCTTACAACACCTGATTTGAATGAATCCGTCACCGTTGCTGGCGGTGTAGTTGGTTGACTTGTTGATGGCGTTTCTGTACCCGGTGTTCCTGTGGAAGGTACGGATGGTGTTGCAGGCGTCGATGGTGCAGTTGAAGAACCGCCGCCACCTGTTCCTGGTGTTGTAGGCGTAGTGCCTGAATCCGTTGGATCTGTAATTACTAGAGCAATGCGGTTGTTTTCATATACAACTCGTGTGCTGTATTTCGCTGGTAACCCTTCGACATGAACGGAAGCAAACTGACCACTTCGTTGATTAGCATCATGAGTTACCAGTGAGAACGTGCCCGTACCCGGTACGTACCCATTACCGAAGTTCACATGCAATGCCCCGGCAACTTGAACCGCACCTTTTACATCAAGTACATCTGATGCTGTTGCTACATTCAGTTCCAGTACCCCTGTTGATCCTTGAGTGAAGTTTCCTTCAATGTTCCACTTACCATATACACTTTCGGTAACTGTACCGCTGTTGTTTGTAACATTGCCTGTCCCAAACGCAGACGCGGTATCTCCTTCCAATGTCCCTCCATTCACTTCCGTACCACCGGAATACGTGTTATTCCCTCTTAATTTCAGGGTGCCGCTGCCCTCTTTCGTCAGCTTACCCGTGCCAGAAATATCATTTCTCCAGATATCCTGAGCATGGAATCCGCCTTTGGCCGCGTCCATCGTGATTTTCACATCATGATTGAATGCACCATATCCATCTGCAGCAGCAAACAAGTTAAGACGTCCCCAGCCCTCTGAATCATCCAGTACCGGATAACCGGAAGCAATGGCCGTTGTTGCCAGTACAGCACGGCGTTGCTCATCCGACAGATATGGCTGTCTCGTCTCAAGCAGTACTTCTGCGCCTTTAGGTACAGCAACCGGTTTGCTCGTTGAATCGATCTGCGGGAATCCATACGTTAAACGTTGTGTGTACTCTTCTTTATTCTTTTGGTAATCCGTGAACCGGTCTTCTGCTGTTCCATTTTGCTGCAACAGGATATCATGTGCTTGCTTGTATGCATCTTGTTTCAACTGTTGATTATCCGGATCATTCAAAGCGGAAGCTGCGAATGCTGTCGCCAGTACACGACCTCCCATAACATCCAGCGGTGAGTGCATACCAGCTACAATCCGGTCATCTCCCATTTCAGATGCACGTGTCAGCAGCTCTTGAAAACGCTCTGGAACGGAATAGGCCAACGCTATTGCTGCAAGATAAGAAGCATTCGTGTGTCCACTTGGGAATCCACCGTCGGATTCTGGAGTGCTGCTTCTCACCTCTTTAAGTGTAGGTACAATAATGGATAAATCATTTTTCCAACGGAATGGTCTCATATATTGGTAAAATTTCTTCGCTTGTTGTGTTGAGGCATAGTCACCCCGTACTTTACCAACCAAATCTACCATTTTGCCAAGCTCAGAGCTCGAGTCTCCCCCTTTGTTGGAATTATTCGTGTCTGTAAACTTGGTCGTCAGTGCTTCTTGTGGAATATACGTAATCGAAGTAACTGTTTTGGACATATCACGATATACATCCGTCAAAGCACCCAAACCTTCTACTGCTCCATACGTCTGATTTCTGCGATCTGTATAGTATGCATCTTCTTCATCTTTTGCAGTGCGCGTTTTCGAACGCTCTTCTACATAATCAATGTTATAGTCCAGCACCTGTTCATTCAGCTTGGTCCCGTTATCCCAGGATTGCCCTGGTGTCCATAGTTTCAGAAACTCCGAGAGAGTACCTATTGCCGGATTACCATCAATCGTCATACCTGTTCCCGTATTATTTTTGTACGTGTCTACAAAATATCCCCATGTTGGTTGAGTCGGTAAGGGAATGGTCGTCTCATCCGATGCAGCGAGCACGTTACTTGCGGCAAAGGTATTGGATAAAAGAACGACTCCCATCGCTGCGGCGAACAATCTCTTCTTGTTGCTTTTGATCACTTTCGTTTTCAAATTCGTCGACTCCCATCGTTTAATAGTTGGTCTCGGTTCGGTCTCAATGTAGCATTCGGGCCGCAAAACCAGCAATAAAACAATTTCGTCTTTGTATTACTTTTGACGCAAAATCATAAATCTTCAACATTTTACATGAAGTTAATATAAATCGTGAACCTTGCAGAAATCGAGTAGTGTATAATGTGGCCGGGAGGAATGTTTGATGAAAAAATGGAGATCTGCATGGGCCGGACTAGCCCTTTCCTATGGTTCAATCGTGGTCATCGTTGTGCTGTTGATCTGTTCATTTTTCTATATCTATTTCTCGCGCAGTTACAATGAAGAATTAAGAAACAAGAATCAGCTGATTCTTGAAAATACAGCACGTACCATTGAAGGGACGGTACTCAAGCGAGTGCAGCAGATGTATGTCGATCTAGCGCTCGATAAATCAGCTAACCTTCGTCTCTTTGCTGATCAGGAAGATCGAAATGGATTAAATCAGGTGGTGGACCTGCAAGAACTGCTCAAAGCCAAGGTGGCCGCCAATACCGATATCGTTCAAGGCATTCATCTCTATTATCCTGCACGTAATATAATGCTCTCTTCCCTCTATGGACTGCGCTATAATGCGGACCAGAGCGAAGGATCGGGGTATTATGCGGACTGGCTTCAGGAGATGCGTATCAGTAAGCATAGCAGTCTCTGGACACCGACACGCCATATTCCAAAGGATATTTTCTCTTCCGAGACGAACGGGGATACCCATGGCTTGTTTACATATGCACACAGCTATCCTTTTCGTTCAACCGGAGAGACCAGTGAAGTCATCATTGCCATCGATGTAAAAGAAGAAGCCGTGAATACCATCATCGAGAATATGATGCCTTCCCAGTATCAACACACCGTGATCATCAACGCTGCCGGAGATGCAGTGAGTCGTCTGCAAGAGCATAGCTCTGGGCAAATGGATGTGTACACACCCAGCCTGAAGAAAGTTCTTTCACTGGGCCAGGTAAAAGGTAACTTCGACGAGAACATTGGAGATGCACCTCATGTCGTTTCCTATCAGACACTGCCATCTACCCAATGGAAAATATATAGTGCAACGCCATCCAGCTATTATTATGAACAATCCATCATGATCCAGAAGCTGATTCTCGGGATCTGTCTGATCGCACTGTTAATCGGGCTGATCTTATCTGCCGTGCTTCTCCATGCTAACTATAGTCCGATCAAACATCTGGTAGCCCGTATCAAGGATTGGTCAGGAACTTCGCCGAATCAGATAACCAACGAATTTCGCTTAATAGACAATGCTTTTCTTCACCTCAAAGAACAAGTGAGCCATCTCGAAGAGACTGTGAATGCAAATAGCGCAGCCGTGCGGCATAAAGCGGTACTTAACCTTTTGCAGGGTAACCCGGAACATAAGCCTTGGAAAGAGGAACGTGCTGCACTCGGGATCGCCAAGCAATACAAGGAATATTGCTGCATGCTGATGAATACCGGAGCCGGGGTTACACTCGCTGGATATGACGCTGCAACACAACCTGAGGTCATTGCCAGACTAATGCATGGACTTGAATGCTTGTCCCTGCAAGACAGCCGACTCATTGCAGAAGAACTGCCGGATAAGAGACTTGCCGTCATTCTATGTACGGATGTGGCTTCAGAAGCATTATTGAACAAGTTCGCCGAGCTGCTGCTCGCCGAGACACGTCAGCAGCTACAACCCGATATTCAGCTGTCTACAGGCTGCTGGGTCAGCGATCTCAGAGATATTCATAAAAGCTTCTATGAAGCCCAGGTACTGATGAAATATGCTTATTTTTTGCCAGAGCTGCCCATTCTGAACGATCCTGCTCTGCTTCAGCGAGAGCACAGTCTGGATGAAATTCCGCAGAACCTGCTCGGCAAGTTCAGAGATAAACTTCAGAGCAGACAGCTGGCTGAAGCTGTAGGTACTATCGAACAGGTGGTTGAACATATGCGGGAAGGACAGTACCCTGCGGATTATTGTCATTTTATCCTATCGAATATGGTATTTAACTACTCCGATGCAGCCAAAAACGTGCGTTACAAACACCCGTTGCAGTTCGGACACCCCGACCTGTATCACGAATATACGCATCAGCGTGATATTGTGGCATATCGCAACTGGCTTACAGCATCGATCAGTACTTTTATGGAAGAAACCGAGAATCGCAACAGTGAACGAGCTGTATCAACCATTGAACTGGCGAAGCAATATATTGAAGCTAATCTATCGGAAGACCTCTCGCTCGAAGCGGTTGGAGCCAAAGTATTTCTCAGTCCCAAGTATTTGAGCAAGCTCTTTAAGGAAGAGATGGGGGTAACCTACACCGATTATGTAACCTCCCGCCGGATGGAGCAGGCCAAAGTATTGATTGAAAACAACAACATGACCATTGACCGAGTGGCAAGCTCGGTGGGTTACGGCACAACAGCTTATTTTATTAAACGATTCAAGGAAATGTACGGCTGCACGCCTGGCAATTATGTACGCAGTCTATCTTCGGCAGCCATGACAGAGGCCGGATCATAAGGATGAGGAGGATGAGCCAGATGAAGATGAAGGAACCGAAGTGGGGGACGAAGGTCTCTTATCGCTATCGGATATTCCTGACTACAGCTCTGCTGACGATGATGGGCGCTATTCTTGGTGGCTGCAATCTACTGAGCGGGCCAAGCGCCATGGTTGAATCGGAGCCGGGCAGCACAGCCTCCCCTCTTTCGGACAAAGCCAAATTCCATATCTCGTGGACGATGCATCAGAATCTGCCAGTTCCCCAGAATGCCGAGATGTTGGAACAAGTCGAACAACGTTTTGGTGTAGATCTGGACGTCTGGAATATGGAAAACAATAAATACGAGTCACTTCTCGACATGAAGCTGGCTCAAGGTAACATTCCTGACCTGTTTCGTATCCGGCAGCCGCAGGATCTGTTGAAGTATCAGCAGCAAGGGGTGCTTGCCGAGATTCCGGTAGAGACACTGAATCAATATGCCCCGAATCTGATGCGGATCATTCATGAACAAGCCCCTGCTTATGAGAACGCAGGAGTCATCGACGGCAAGTATTATGGCATCCCTGTCATCAATCCAACCAACATCTACCGTACACCGGTGGTATACCGCCAGGATTGGCTGGACAAGCTGGATTTGTCCGTTCCGCAGACACTGGCAGAATTCGAGAAAGTGATCTATGCATTCACCTTCAATGATCCGGATGGTAACGGTATTCAGGATACGTATGGTTTGTCCAGTGAAGGCATGAATATCGTATTCGGAGCCTTCGGTCAGATTGTTTTTGCAGATCAGCTATACTTTGGTACAAAAGATGGGAAGAAGGTTATCGGTGCGCTGGAACCTGAGATGAAGGAGGCACTGATCTATCTGCGGAGATGGTACAAGGATGGCGTAATTGATCCTGAGTTTGTGACGGGTGAGAATAAAGGCGGCTATAAACATCTGTCCCATGCGTTCATCAACGGTAAAATCGGCATGACCTCGATGGGCAATTACTACCACTGGATTCAAGATGGTGATTATGAGGATTGGCGTGTTGAACGTGACGGAAACGTGGTGAAGAGTCCTGTCCAAGCTACATTTAATGTGAAAGAATTAACAGCCAAGTTCCCCGACGCTCAGGTCTCATTAGGCAGACCTTTCATGGGTCCTCACGGACAACGTGGCTCCAAAGGGAACGACATGTTAATGAGCTTCACCGCGATTGGAGCGGATGCGGTCAAGGAGCCGGGCAAGCTGGAGATGATCCTGCGCATTTTGGACGAGGTTAGTGCCAGCCCTGATCCAGACAAGGCAGCAAGCATGACCTATGGTATGCAAAATAAACATTGGACGTGGACACCCACGGAGCCTGGGAATGTCGTCATCATGCCGCCGTATGACACTATGTTCGGGTACCAGAATACGATTGGTGCCAATATCGGCATGACTGTTCCGCTGAAGGAGACTGGAGAACGTGAACAATGGGCAGCCACACTTCACCTCGATCAAGATGGCATCTATAATGCACTGGAGGTTGCCACTCCTGCTTTGGCCAAATACGGTGATTCGTTGATCCGGTTAAAAAACAAAGCCTATATTGCGTTTATTACAGGTGAGCGACCACTTAGTGAATTCGATGAATTCGTACAGGAGTTCATGTCCGCAGGCGGTGCACAAGTGGTGAAAGAAGCAAATGCTTGGGAGCAGTAGCACAGTCAAAATTTAAACGTTCCACAGTTATACTAATACTACCGAAACGCCAAAAACGCGTATATAGCGCGTCATAGGATCGTTATATTTTAAGCATACGAATCAATATTAATAGCTTTAATGTGTTATGTTCGAAGAAGTATATTTATATAAAATATCAGAACAACAACAATTGTAAAACTGATACTAGCCCAAATTATATTTTTGGCTGAAGCCTGGGGATTAATAACTTTCGAGAAATTATGAATAAATAAATAACTAAATACAGCAACTATAGTTAGAATCAAAGGTGTGACTGTCATATTCCAAATCCTCTCATTTTAGAAAATCAGACTGTGTCCATGTCCATGTGTACGAAGTAGGTCTTGCTTCATCATAATTAGATCCTATGCCTATAGAAAATGAAGGCTTTTTAGAAAACGTGAATTCAGGGTCAGTTACAGCAAGCCTTTTACGGAAATAATTTCCCACCTGTTTTTAAAACGACATTTAACACTGTATCAAATGGAAAAATATAAATCATGATTCTAATATCCTAAATTTACCTATTTTAAAACGAGAAGTAATTTAAGAACAGAGCACTATAAACATACTGCTAAATTACCTCTGACTAGAAAGTAACGTTCACCAAAGTAGCCAAATGCACTTCTTAGTTACACCTGTTATCATTAACCGCTCTGTATATCTCCACAACGTAAAAAAGGAACAACCTTGCGGCTGCTCCTTCCTTTCTATGCATTTTAAATTGCATGGCAGGCTATTATAGCTCAGTCTTCCTGACTCATCTTCTCAAAAATACGTAGTAATTGGGCACGATCCTCTTCATTTAATTTCTGGAATAAATTTTTACGTAGCTTCTGACCTTCCACTATTGCTCTTTCGAGGATTTCAGTCCCTTTATCGGTAATGTTCAAATAGATAATACGACGGTCAACTTCATCTACCGTTCTGACGACTAACTCCTTGGCTACCATTTTGTCAGCTAAATAACTGAGCGTAGGCGGAGATAATCCCAAGATCTTTGCAATATCCGAAGGTCGGCTTTTTCCATTATGGTGGAGATGGCTGAGTACAAGGACATGAGAGATGCCGAGGTCCTCATTGAATGATTTGTTCCATTGTATAATCAATTTATTCGTGAAATTATCCATGTTGTGTATGAGTTCAAAAATATTCTGTTCTTCCATAAGATCCTCCTCGTAAAAATAAACAACAGCCCTTATTCAACTTAAGGGCTGTTATCATTTTACATCCTATTGGGCGGAGTAGCCACCATCGATAACCAATTCAGCTCCTGTAATGTACGATGAATCATCCGAAGCTAGGAACAGCGCGGCTTTGGCAATATCGGTAGCCTGACCAAGACGCTGCAGTGGCGTTGCCTGAATTAATCGTTCAAGCAGTTCCTTAGATGCGGTTAGAGATTGAGTCATTGGTGTTTCGATGATCCCTGGGAATAGAGCATTCACCCGAATACCTTGACGTCCAAAGGTAGTGGCAGCTGCTTTGGATATTGCACGTACCGCGCCCTTGGATGCAGAGTAATGATTAAATCCTTGTCCGATCAAAGCGGTGTATGAAGAGATGTTGACGATCGAACCTTTCTTCTGCGCTGCCATATAAGGTGCAACATGTTTCATGCCAGCGAATGGGCCGAAGCCGTTAATGGAGAGCATCTTCTGCCAATCCTGCGCATTGATTTCCTCAAATGGCTTCTCTGAAGATATACCTGCATTGTTAACCAAGATGTCTATTTTACCAAAACGTTCGCTAACTTCCTTCGCTAATTTCATCCAATCCTCATCCGAAGAAACATCCAGCTTCATTCCGTGCACATTCGCTTTCTGGCTTGCTTTCTCCAGTGCTTCCTCATTAATGTCTGCAGCAATAACAAGGGCACCTTCCTGTGCAAAAAGATCCACCATGCCTTCGCCAATTCCCGAGGCTCCCCCAGTAATTATAGCTACTTTATTCTCTAATTTACCCATATGAGATACTCCTATCTTCATTTGATTTGGATGAATCTGAGTCAATTGTAATGTGTTAAAATTAGCAATAAGCTCCTTCATGAGCTATCCATTGAGCTGCGGACAATCCTATTCCAGAAGCGCCACCAGTAACGAGAGCTACTGGGTCTTTCTTTCTTAGCATGACACTCGAGCTCCTTTCATAGATAAACCAAAATAGTTAGTTATCTAATAACTTTATATAATATTTAGATATCTAATATTTTTATGACTAAATACTATCATAAGTACTGACTCTATTCAAGTATGTCCATACATTTGCATTTCTTTCCTACATATAACATTGTCTTCTTCATGTATCTCTTTTCTCCACCAGCATGGTAAAGGCCAGGCTAAAAACAAAAAAAATCATTGTTATCCAGCAGATTAGATCACAAAAAAGAGCAGCTATGCTGCTCTTCTCTATCCTCAACTCTATTCATATCTACTTGGACTCAGGCCAGGTACTCCGCCATAATGTGCTCCATATCATAGGGTGTTATGCCTTCATCGACTGCATAGATGGTGTCAGCCCCGTCCTTCGTATCTACCAGTTCACCTCTCGCCTTCGCATGTAACATAAACAAGTCATACAGATCAGGTTTGCGTAATGAGGTCATCGCTTTCCCCATCAACACCATCCCTTTCTGATTCCCCTCTACGTTATTGTAGTAGTCCGGATATCTCGTCAGTGCGAGATCCGTCCAGATGATCGTACGCTCGACCAGATCCAGAATAACGGGAATGGCAATCTGTGTATCTGCCGTAATATCGATCTTGTTTTCTACTGTGGATGGCTCATAGATTTCACCCGACCCCGGCTTCTTCCGCATCATCCAACCCGCAAAACACTCCGGCAAGTTACAATAGGGATGACTGGTGAAGGAATGCAGTGTGGTGACCACGTAACGCCCGCCATAATTCACAATGGAAGGTATATGCAGATCAATAAATTCACTTGCACCATAGGGCGCAGTCACAATATCTCCGCTATGGACAGCCTTATATTTAACAGACCGCAGATTCGTATACGAGATATGTTCAACGTAATTCCAATTCTCGTCATACATCACTGCCGACAGGTCAATATCTACACGTCCCGTAGATGTACCATCCACCTCGCCCTCTTTCCACCAACTGAAGAAACGAATCGTATCCCCTTCCCCCATCGGGATACGGCTTCCCCGTACAATGGTTCGCAAGGCCTTGCTCGCAGATCGTTGTGAAAAGGGAACCAGATAATGCTGTAGCCGCTCATCCACATACGTCTTTCCAAGCGCAGGAAAGTCCGAGAATCGTGTAATTAAAGCCTGCTCACACAATTGCACCACTTCCTGGCAGACCGCCTCGTTAAGCTCCGGTAGCTCATTCGGAATCCCATAAGCTTTCGCCACATTGCCTTTCGGGAAAAAGACCCGTAAATCTGGCGCCTCATTCCGCTGTGCAAAATGCTGTCTTACCTGTAATAACACCGGCGTGGATACCTGTGCAGCTACCTCACCGAAGGCTAATAGTACATATTCTTCATCTTCTGTAATACGCAGCATATGATCCAGCTTCCGCGCAAACTCACCTGGACGCTGGGATAACAGGTCAATCAGGCTCCAGATATTGCGATACTCAAATGCCAGTTCTACGCTGCCGTTAAAGGTCGTGAACGGCTTGTTATTACGTAAAATATCAAAGGCTGCCTGGCTCCGCGGATAACGAAGCTTGTATTCGGATGGGTGCAGAATCTCTCCCAGCCGAATCCAGCGATCCTTGTAGCGGAGCATATCCTCTGTGATGGAGCCGCATTGCTCCAGCAAGCTGAGGAGCAGGCGGCGCTCACGGCGTTTGAACTTACGAAAAGGCGTGGCCGTTGCCAGACTGACGTCTCCCTCCGACCAGGATACCGCCAGACGGAGCACATCGCTTGCCGTTTTAAAATAAGACCCGATTCGCTCCATGCTTGCCAGTTCATATTTCAATAACACCGCCACGACAAAGCCTAAATTCTCCTTAAACGGAATTTCCTCAGGCAGCATCACCTCGACATCACTCGGATCAGCATGTTTCAATACTTGTTGGATATCCTTCTTGTCCGTATCGGAGATGGAGCCTTTCGCTTCAATCAACTGACGAATCAGCTTCTGGAACGCTGACTTGTTGCCCAAGTCAATGACCTTGAGCTTTGTCTGCTCCAGTAGAGGAGCTCGCACGCCAGCAGCCATAGCCGAGGAGTCGAAATCGTCCAGTGTTAGATGCGTCAGATAGTGGAAGATAGCGTTCAAATACAGCTCTGCTTCGTCCTCTTCCATCACCTGTTGCGGGAATCCCGCGTACATGGGTTTGTACTGTACATGGGCACCGACCATGACTTGCAGGTCTTTCACCAATTGTTGCATCAACTCTTCGAATTGCTCCTCGGAAAGAGTTCGTATGGCTTGCATTAAATCATTGGAAAAGGTGAATCCGAGGGACTCTATATTTTTGAGTGCAGTCGCCAGAACCTTTTTGGATAACTGCTGCTGTCGCTGTTCGTTCGGTTGAATCATCATTTTATTGGCTCTACGCACGTAGATGCTATTCATTTTCATAATGCTGTAATTGTTCACTTGGTTATTGTTCATGATCAAAGAGTCCAGGAGAGCCATATCCCTATATAACATTAGTTGGTTGGTTTAGAAGGAAGGAATATGATAGCCTGGACGCCTCCTCTCTGAAATTGAAATCTTCAGGAGAGCGGCGACCCTAGAATCTCCAATGATGTGTAGAAGGAAGGACCGCCATAGCCTGAAGACCAAAAGTTCGAAGTTCCGAGGTTCGTAACTCGAACCTTTGGCGAACTCATCATCTCAGATTTTGGAATCCTTGAGCAGGGTGAAAGTATTACGACATGTTTTTATACAGAGGGAACGCTCAAATAGGTGTAGAATAAAATTAGGTAGTAGAACCCGAGAGCAAAATGAAGCTTGAGGCAGAAGTGAAGGAAATCAAGACGCATCTTTGAAATGAGGTTACCGAAAAAATGAAACTCCAAACTTTATATAATGATTACATTCGTTTTCAATTCAATCTCCCCATGCAACCTGCGCACAGTGATCTGATGGCATATGGTCGATATGAGGATGGCAGTGCAGATTTGTTTTTCACTGCTCACCCGGAGGAGACGTTCTCAGGCTTGATGGCCGAACTACGCCCGAAAGATCCCTACTACGGATCGAAGCCGGACTGGAAGCCTATTTTAGCTGAGACCTATAAGCAACTTGATGTTTATGATGAAATGATTCTGTACTATCTGCTGTTTACCTTAAATAGCACGCTGTCCATCAATACATATAATACCTACAGCGACATGAATGATCTGATGAAAAAATATAGCTTTCTTCAGCTGTCTCATCTGCATGACATATCTCGTTTAAACGATGATCAGAAACAGCAGCTGCGCGACTTTTTCTTCTTTTTCTACCTTTACGCACATCCCGTCAATGAGGAAACATTATACGCCTGCTCCTTCCATCAACAACGGTTGATTCATACACAGACGGGGATTTCACTTGAAGATTACTTCGCTGCTTATTATGATCACTACACTACACATCGAGACAACTACACGGAACAGATTGTAATCTCAGCAGAGGAGATTCAAGCCTGTAAGAAGTTAACTCTGTCGCTGTTACATGTCATCGAGGGCCGTTCCAGCAAGTTAATCATGCCTTCTGCAAAAGGCTTGGAGCCTGCGATTCAACTCATCAACGACGTGGATGGAATGCTGAAGATGTATGCAGATACACCCGCAACCTTTTTCCAAATTATTAGAGATTTGCTAGGCGATACAACTCGCGATGTGACTATTGAAGCAATGGCTGGTACGAGTACTATTGCTGATGGTGATCCCTCTGCCAATGCGGATCAACTTCGAGTTGCTGCCGGGGACACTTCGGAGGAATCCAGATCATACCGTGATCACTGTTTTACAGTGCTACTACAAAATTATGCTTCATATATTCTGTTCTTTGATTTTAACGAGATTAGGGTACTTCTAGATGCTTTCCAAGATACCCCGGAGAAATGCAGTCTCATCATTAGTAAAATGTTCACAGACACCATCTTCCTTCAGAAGATGATGAGGCAGCAGCAAATCGATCTTGCCCAGTACCCGGAGGTTACTCGGTTCTTTAACGAAAAGGCTATGCAGTGGTATTTATAGCATTCATGCGAGCGAATTACGAATGGAGGATACCTTGGAGATATCGACCACCTCGTGGAGTATTCTCGTACACTCTAATATTAAGACAGCTTCATATAAAAGAATGATAAGCAAAACAAAGAGCCAGGCTGGATATTTTCCAGGCTGGCTCTTCGCCTTATTAGAATAACACTACACATGCAGCGTCTGCTTCTCATCCGACAATCCCAGCGCCTTCGCTGTAGACTGGTTCACCTCACGCAGCAGTTCCACGTTCTCCGCAAGTGAGATGCCGTAAGAAGGAATCATCTCTTTGATCTTTGGCTCCCATGCCTTCATATTCTGCGGGAAGCAACGCTCCAAAATCTCAAGCATAACTTGAACCGCTGTTGAAGCACCTGGGGATGCACCGAGTAATGCTGCAATAGAGCCATCAGCGGCAGTCACGACTTCGGTTCCGAATTGCAGTGTACCTTTGCCGCCATGCACCGTGTCCTTGATCACCTGCACACGTTGACCTGCCAGCACCATGTCCCAATCTTCACTCTTCGCACTCGGTACGAAATCACGCAGTTCTTTCATGCGTTGTTCCTTCGTCAACATAAGCTGTTGAATGAGATATTTGGTGAGCGAGATTTCCTTCACACCCGCTGCAAGCATCGTTAAGAGATTATGCAGCTTCACAGATGCAATAAGGTCTGCATTCGATCCGGTCTTCAGGAACTTCGGTGAGAAACCGGCGAACGGCCCGAACAGCAATGACTTTTGGCTATCGATGTATCGTGTATCCAAGTGAGGCACGGACATCGGCGGAGCCCCTACTGAAGCTTTGCCATATACCTTGGCATGATGCTGTTCCACGACTTTTGGATTTTTGCACACCATGAAGATACCACTTACCGGGAATCCCCCGATATGTTTACCTTCCGGAATGCCAGACTTCTGGAGCAGATGCAGACTTCCACCGCCCGCGCCAATGAAGACAAAGTTCGCCCGATGACGTTCAACGGCTCCGCTTGTCAGATTTTTCACGGTCAATTCCCATGATTTATCGCTCTTGCGCTTGATATTCTTCACGCTATGTTTGTAGTGGACTTCCACCTTTTGTTGTTGTAGATGTTTCAGCAGCATGCGCGTTAAAGCACCAAAGTTAACATCCGTACCGGAGTCAATCTTAGTTGCTGCAATAGGCTCGCTGCTTGTACGGTCTTTCATCATCAGCGGCATCCACTTCGCCAGTTCCTCCCGGTTGTCCGAGTACTCCATGCCTGCGAACAGCGGATGATTGGATAACGTGTCATATCGTCTTTTCAGAAACTGCACATTGCTCTCGCCATGCACATAACTGAGATGAGGAATCGGCATAATGAAGTCCCTCGGATTCCGAATCAGACGACTGTTCACCAGATAGGACCAAAATTGCTTGGAAACCTGGAACTGCTCATTCACCTTAATGGCTTTGCTAATATCTACGGTTTTGTCGGGTCGTTCAACAGTATAGTTAAGTTCGCACAGCGCAGCATGCCCCGTTCCGGCATTGTTCCACTCATTTGAGCTTTCTTCTCCTGCAGTGGCAAGCTTCTCAAAAACCTTAATATTCCAGTCTGGTGCCAATTCTTTCAGCAAAGTTCCCAAAGTTGCGCTCATAATTCCGGCACCAATCAAGATTACATCTGTACTCGTTTGTCCCTGGCTCATGTTTACCGTCCTTATATCCTATATTTGCCAAAAGGATGTAAGCGTTATCGATTTGGCATTGGCTGCACACCCACTATGCACGGGTTCACGCCTTCTCTGAATGAATATAACCTTGAACTAGTGTATCAATAATATGGATTAATTTAAATATGCAATTTCAAGATATTTGCTATTCCCTCAGTATACGATAGTTTGCCGCGAATCGTTAGCCCGGTTATAGGCCTGAAAGATATATTTGTTCAATACAAAAAAAGGAACTCGCACATGTGCCTGCAAAATAGCCTGTTCATTAGCCTATGATTCTCTGTGAAAAAGGGTGCATAAAGAGCCGCATGCATAACAACTTACGCATAACGGCTCTTATTATAGAAAGAAGTCTGCTCACAGGCTCATCTGCACTGTGTCTCAGAATATAGAGATCAGTTCCTTGGTATACGGGTGGCGTTCCTCGGCGAACAACGCCTCAGAGCCGAAACGGTCTACGATCTGACCCGATTGCATCACCATAATACACTGGCTCATCCGGTGAACCGCCGCCAGATCATGCGAGATGAATAGATAGGACAATCCTAGCGATGTTCGCAAATCGGTGAGCAGCTGAAGGATGGCTCCCTGTGAAATAACGTCCAGACTGGCGGTCGGCTCATCCAGCACGACAACATCCGGTTCAATGCCAATGGCTCGCGCTATGGTCACACGCTGCCGCTGTCCTCCGCTCAGCTCATGTGGATATCGGTTCGCCAGTTCACTTGGAAGCTCCACTGCCTCCAGTAACTGGCGAATATAGTTTTCCTTCGATGTATAGGTGAAGTGTGCGAGTTTAGAATCCCGGCCTAGCTGCTCATAGGGGTCGATTAAGGATGCACCGATCGTAAGCTTCGGGTTCAATGCGGCGGAGGGATTCTGAAAAACGATCTGAATCTTGCGACGATAAGGACGTAAACGGCGTCCTTCCAGCCGGGCAATATCATGCCCGTCAAGCTGGATTGTGCCCTGATCAGCGTCTTCAATGCGTAGCAGACAGCGGGCCAGTGTGCTTTTGCCACAACCGCTCTCGCCGACAAGACCGAGGCATTCACCGCGGCTGAGGCTAAACGAGATATCCTCGATGGCTGGACGATCTGTGCCAGCATAGGTGCGGGTGAGATTTTGGACACGTAACACGACTTGGTGGTCTTGTTCATCTCTAGATGGATTAATACTCGTATCTGTTGCTATATTTGCTTGATTCGTCGTTTCAACCAGCACGTCAGTCGTCTCAAAAGGATGTAATGGATTTAATGGATTTAATGAATCTATTGGTCTTAATAGCTTATCCTTCTCATTTACTGTGCCACTCATTCCGCACCCACCTCCTTCAAACCAGACTTCAATCTGCTACTCAGCACAGGAGCAGCTTCAATCAATTGACGTGTATATTCATGCTGCGGATGATCTAGAATGCGGTGTTTGCCGCCCGACTCCACGATCTGCCCCTCCTTCATAACAGCCAGACGGTTCGCATACCTCCGCACATGCCGCCAATCATGCGTGATGAACAGGATAGCACAGCCGGTCTCTGCCTGCTTGCGTGCGAGCAGTTCCAGTACGCGATGTGCGGACATGCTGTCCAGCGCTGTCGTTGCTTCGTCGGCGATGAGCAGCCGCGGGGATAGCATTAGCGATGTGGCGATCGATGCACGTTGCAACTGGCCACCACTCAACTGAAACGGATAGCGCCGAAGAAGCTCTGGGCTAAGTCCAACGGACTCGAGTGCTTCTGCAGCACGCTTTTTACGAATCACATCGGACTTCTCACCGTGCACTTTCTGGTATTCATCAAAGTGTCCGCCAATGCTGCGAAAAGGGGTGAACGCTCCTTGATAGTCCTGAAAAATATACGAGATATCGCGTCCGCGCAGTGCGCGCATCTCCTTCGGTTTCCGTTCAAGCAGATTGCTGCCTTCGAACAGAACGCGTCCAGACGCGTGAAGATTCGGCGGCAGCAGTTGTCCAATGGCCTGCGAGAGCAGGCTTTTACCGCTGCCGCTCTGTCCTACGAGCGCCATGAATTCCCCTTCGCGGACGCCAAGGGATACGCTGTCCACAATCGTCCGCTCCCGGCTGAAGATGCTCAGCTCCTCGATGGAGAAGATCATGACCGCACCTCCTTTTTCACATCAAACCGGTCTCTCAAGTAGTCTCCCAGCATGTTCGCCAGCAGCACGACCGATACGATGGCCAGACCCGGGAAAACCATTAACTCAGGTCTGGATTGGAAGTAGGGACGCGAGTCGTTCAGCATCGCTCCCCATTCCGGTGTCGGTGGCTGTGCGCCAAGTCCGATGTAGGACAAGGATGAGATCAGCAGAATGATTTTGCCGAGATCCAGACTCGCCAGCACCAACACATGACCTGCAATATGCGGCAGCAGATGTTTGGTCATGATTCGTGCATCGGACAGACCGTTGGTGCGCGCCACACGGATATAATCCTTCTGCGACTCGGAGAGAACGGTACTTCGAACCAGACGTGCGTAGCTTACCCATTTTACAATGACAATCGCCAGCACCAGGTTGCCAATGCCTGCACCGAGCAGACCGCTCAGTACAATCGCTACAATGGTGTCCGGAAAAGCCAGAAACGCATCTGCAATACGCATGAATAGCTTGTCGATCCAGCCGCGTTTGTAGCCTGCAATCAGGCCAAACGGAATGCCGATGAGCAGTGCCGTGCCGAGTGCAAGCATGCTGTAACCGAGCGTCTGACCGCCGCCGAGGAGCAAACGTGTCAGCACATCACGGCCCAAGTGGTCGGTGCCAAGCGGATGAAGCGCACTCATTCCCTGCAACCTACCACGCAGGTCGGTGAGGGTGTGGTCATGGTTTAAATATAAAAAGGCATACAAGGAGGCCGCGATGGCCAGCAGTGCAAACAGCATGCCGATCATGGCTTGCCAGCTGTGCTTTTTTGTTTTGGCAGACGGCATGTGCAAGGGTATAGTTTTCATCGGAGGGCCTCCTTTTCCTTCAGTTTCATCTCAGGATTCAAATAACGGTATGACAGGTCTACCGCCGTATTCACCAGGAAAACAACAATCGCCATAATCAGGATGTATCCCTGAATCAATGGGTAATCGCGCTGCCGGATGGCATCCACGACCAGCTTGCCGATGCCTGGATAAGCGAATAGCACTTCAATCACTACCACACCGCCAATCAGACTACCCATACTAACCCCAAATACAGTGATCACCGGAGGCAGACTGTGCCTGAACGCATGCAGGAAGAAAATACGCCCCTCCGAAAGCCCTCTGGCCCGGGCAGAACGCACAAACTCCTGACTCAGCGAATCCAATAGGCTGGAGCGCAAAAGACGCACATAAACGCTGGAGATGGCAAGTCCCAGCGTTAGTGACGGCAGAATCAGTGAGCTGAATCCATCTCGTCCCATCGTTGGCAGACTGCCGAATCGCACACCGAACAGATCAATCAGAATGAGGCCCAGCCAGAAGCTGGGTACGGCTGCACCCAGGATCGACAGCATACGGCTGCCTTGGTCGATCCAGCTACCCCGATAGAGGGCTGACAAGGAGCCCAGCGGAATGGCCACAATCAGCATGACCAGCAGTGAACCTACTGTCAGCTCAGCTGTTGCCGGAAGTGCGCGCATCAATGTCTGCATTACCGGCTGGCCTGTCGAGTAGGACACACCAAAATCCATTCGTACAAAATCAAGCAGCCAGCGGCCAAACTGCACGGGAAGAGAGTCATTAAAGCCCATCTCCTCTCGCAATGCCTCAACTTGTTCCTTGCTGACCGATAGTTCCTCTACGTTCAGGATCGTCAGCACCGGATCGCCGGGAGCAAGCCGGATGAATAGGAAGCTTACAAACATAATGAAGAGCAGGAATACAAATACCTCCAGAAACTTGCGAAGCACAATGCGAAACATTACATCACATCCAGCTTGTTCGTGATCATGTAATATTCACTGCGCGTGGTGACCCAATTTTTCACCTTTTTGCCGTTGTAGGCCACGATCGTTGATGGATGCAGTACAAAAGAGTTCAGCACGTTATCCTGTACATAATTGGCTGCTTTCTCTGCCAGTTTCGCGCGTTTCTGCGGTTCAACGGCGAGGTTGAGTTCGTCGATGATCTTGGTCAGTGCCGGATGTTCCGATCCGCTGAAGTTCAGCGCACCCTTCGGGTGGTATGTTGCATTCAGATAGTACCCAGCATCCCCGCGTGGAGCGGTCAGGTTACTGTACGTGGCAATATCCCAGTCCCGATTGGAAGCCATGTACTCTTCCGGTGTATCAATCTGACGAATCTGTACATCGATCCCAATCTTTTTTGCATCCGACTGGAACACTTGAGCAATCAGCGGCAGATCAGCACGTGACGAATAGGTGAGCAATGTCAGCTTGAGTGGCTCACCGTCCTTGGTCATCACGCCGTTTTGCTGGATGTAGCCAGCTTCGCTAAGATATTTTACAGCTGCATCGGGGCCGGTGTCTGTTGTGGTATGTGTGTATTTAGGCGCAAAAGGAAGCGATGGCAAGAACGGGCCAATGGCTGGCTCACCGTATCCAAGCAGGATCGTATCGACAATGCCTTTGCGGTCAATCAGCGCATCCAGCGCACGGCGGACATTCACGTCTTGAATACTCTCCCGCTGCATATTCATCGTCAACTGATGTACGCGGAAGGTGGAGGTGGACTCGACTTTCAACCCGTCGATAGCTTTAAGGGATTCTAAGCTCTCCACTTCCGGGCGATATACGATATCGACTTGGCCTGACTTCAGAGCAAGTGAACGTGCGTTAGCATCTTCATTAAACGAAAACGTCACCGTATCCAGTGGCGAAGCCCCGTCCCAGTATGTATCGTATCGTTCCAGCTCCAACTTACTGCCTGGTGTAAAAGATGTCAGCTTGAACGGTCCTGTACCGACAGGTTTGTTCACGATGTCCGGCTGACTGACGTCAATAATCGCCGTATTCGGGTTAACCAGTTCCGAGGCAAACTCCGGGAACGGTTGGGTCGTTGTGATCTCCAGCTTGTTACCCTCAGCCTTGATCGTATCAATCTTCAGCGTATTCTGGATGGCTACGTTCTCTTTCAATGCCCGCTCCAGCGATGCTTTAACCGCATCCCCTGTCATCGGTTTGCCGTTATGGAATGTTACCTTATCGCGCAGATTAATCGTCCAGTGCTGCCCATCTTTACTCTCCCAACTCTCCGCAAGCCACGGTGCAACCGTCAGATTATCCTCATCCAGACGCACCAATGTTTCCGTAATGCCTGCACGCAGCGGCACATAGCTTGAATCCACATGGGGATCAAGAGAACTGGTAGAGAAGTTGTATAGGAAATGGACGTTTTTATTTTCTTGGGTATTGGTATCGCCTTGCACCGCCGGACTAGATGTGGATGCTCCGCAAGCAGTGAGTAACACAGCCGCACTCAGAACCAAGGAGATTAGCGCCAGCAAAGGCTTCTTTTTCGTAAACAAGGTCATGCCCCTCTCTATTCATATTGTTATTATTATCAGTCTTGAGTTTAATCGTAATAGTTACTATTTAATCGACAAATATTATCTTATCGTAATGATTACGTTTTGACAAGAATATTTTAGTTGAAGGACGCAAAAAAATCCGTCTCTCGAGTGAGAGCGGATTGGGTATGTTTTTTGTTTCATATTAAGTTTGTAAGCATCTTTGTATTCTACTATTTCCACAGTAGTAACC
The DNA here is from genome assembly GCF_948329825.1 of Paenibacillus sp. JJ-100. Classification (GTDB taxonomy): domain Bacteria; phylum Bacillota; class Bacilli; order Paenibacillales; family Paenibacillaceae; genus Paenibacillus. Next base: position 136,658 of record NZ_CAOJCM010000003.1, on the reverse strand, counting down.
TTTTTTCCTAATAACCAGATGTATTGAATATATTGTAGGACGTTTATTGATGTGACCATGCTTTCAGGCCCTCATCACTTATATCAATTGGAGCCTGTTTAGACATATACTCGGCATTTGCCAAACCTGTCTTGAGCCGATTCATGGTCACACCACCTTACCTTCCATCCTGTTTACCGAATCCAAGTGATGTTCTTTTAAACTTAACCATATAATTAAGAACAACAGCATGACATGTGTTATAATTTACTCCTATATATTCCTGAAAATTGAAGAAAAGAAGTGATGACAATGGTTAAAAAGTGGAATAGGTTTGATAAAATTATTGTTTTTGGTGGATTGTTCCTTGCAGTCACTTTGATATCCGCAGGTATTCTTTTATATTTAGGTATTACAAACAATCTTATTAGGTTAAACTGACGAGGCTTAGCCATTTTGTATAAGCTTCTCAAACGCCTATCCAAACCGTTCTACACCTCCTCGATCGGGGAAGCGTCATATCTTTAGCTAGAATATGTACAAGACATCTCCTTTACTTACAAAAGCATTCGGCAAAATCCGCTGTAATTGCTCAACTCTGCCTTGCATATACTCCAAATTGGTCCCATCCAACTCCTGGATAGCCCACTCTCTTAATCGATCCAATTCATCCAAGGCATCCTCAAGTTGATGGAAAACAATCTCTGAGCTATCTCGCACAATAGAAATACCTAGCTTATGAATAGCTCTCTCCCAGTGCTCATCATAAAACTCCTGAGTGGAGATGTTCTCACTAAGTGTTAGCTCTGAGTCCCGGTCATATATATCACCGCTGTATCTGTACAACCCCACCGACATGATTACTCCTCCAGTCCATCACGATCTATGAGTTCCAAGGAAATATCGCTAATATCTTGTACGGGGATCACCAGAGTTCTCCAATACATGAGTGGATATGCTGCATCACCTACGACCAGTTCACCCTTTCGTATAGTAAAACTCCCACCTCGTTCGTAGAACTTCAACATTGGATCATACAAATCAGCGTATTGAATCGCATCATCTACTCCTTGATCGATTAGGTCGCAGACCTCTAGATAGCTATAACAAATGGCCTTCATATAGGGATTATTAATTGTATTCAACTGGGGACAAGAGCGATACACATCAGGATCTATTTTTCTTCCCAGCATCTTGGCAAAACTAAATAAGGGATAACGATCTGGAGATACGTTCAAATTGCCCAGGAATACATTCACACGTCTTAGATACTCACAGATTAATGTGTGATGTGAGTTTTGGAGAGAGGAGCTGTTAATCTGAAACGAAATAGCAGACAAACGCTCAATTGCTTTATCTAGTGAATGCTTCATATCTCTGCCCTTCTCCTCCTAAAATCCCTTATGACAGCTCTATCTTTATAAAATTAGGCATACATGCTCAGGAGAGAGAGCAACACTCAAAATTCATCCTCTAATTTAGGTACAAAAGGAGAAAGAAACGGATCTGCTTGCTCCATAATCTCACCGCGTACTAACGTGTATACTTTAAATTGATTGGAAGAAGCCATATCATCACTATCCCTTACGTAAAGAAGGCCGTAGGAACCGGGGGCTATTTCGCCTGCCTTTCTGAACACTTCAATTGGATTATATTTGGTTTCAGGCTTATGGTTATCAAGCCCAGCGACCCAAAGCTGAAAGTCACCGTTAACAGCTCTCAGATCTAAAACACCAGGAGACCAATCCAACTCCTCAATGTATTCCCGCAACTGCTGAATCGCTATATCTTGCTGATCCTCATCTTCTTCAAACGAGGCGCTTTCCCTAATGGTTGCCCATCCATGGTATTCATACATAAAGATTCATCCTTCCTGATTATAAAGGTTTCGTATCAATTACTATTTCTACTTTATATCTGTTAGCATATTCATCTAACTGTCGCAATACCCTATCGTCAGGTTTGCCTTCGAAATGAAAATAAGCCTTCTTCCCTGTTTCAATAGCTGCCTCTATGGTTGCTTTTGCCTGTTTCCTGAACTGCTTATCTAAGCTATTTAGAGGAGGTTTAGTTTGAGCTATATATTCATCACTAACTGTATCAAATTCCCTACCCTTCGGATCATTTTTAAACTTAACTCTCGACTCACCACCTAGCCTGTCAGCTAGATTATCAGCTGCTATATCCGCTTTTGGAACTTTAACTAATCCTCCGGAATATTGTCCAGTGTTAGTTATTTCAGATTTAGGTTTAGGTCCTTCTTCACCTACATTTGAATTTGTTCTTTCCGATTTTGAATTAACCTTCTTTAAATTCTCTTTAATCTTTGCCACAGCTGGATCAGAAGCAGAGAAGTGAAACGGCCCTTTGCGACCCGGTATACTTCCGCGAACCATTTGAAACGCCATAAGAAGCTGACTATACTTCAGGGAAGTAATCATCATCTTAGCATACCTATCCGATACAGGCTCTCCTGTGAAGGGATGGGTTCGATTTTCAAAAGCTTTAATCTGCAAAGCATATATATCTTCTTCGGGCTCTTCGGGCTTCACAGCTTCAGCTTGCATCCGATTAAAATCCACATGTCCATGATCTTTCTTGTAAGCCTGCAAGGCTGCCTGATCCGTAACACCATTCTCGTTCACGGGTAACCATACATACCTACCATAGATATTGACTTGGGCCATCCGATAGCCTTTATCTTCCGAACCCCCATCTGTCCCCGAGCTCTTCATCATCGTTGCTGCGCCTACAGCAACACCGAGAACACCACCTATACTGCCTGTCTCCGCATCTGCATTCTCAAATCGGGTAGCAATATCATTTAAGTCCTGAGAGGTATACGTCATGCTCTCCAGTGCTTTCTGCAGTACAGGACGTGCCAGTGTGAATTGTCTATAAAAGTTCTCCTGCGTCACCCCCAACCACATGGTCTGAAGGAACATGATATGTCTTGTGAGATCTTGTTGGATAACCTCCAATTGTTGTCTTGCCTGATCCACCTGTTTCGATACGTGGTGTAGCTGTTCAGGGGTCACTTTAATTGTACTCATACGCTTTCTCCGCTCATCTGAAATAGGATTATCCTATGTTAGCAGAAGTCCGATGTATGAGACTATCCGGCTAACATCCTGATTTGACCCATAACCCGATATCTGACACAACACTCATCGGTGCTATAGTCCTATATGCATTTACCCACATCCAAGCAAATCTTACCATTTTCAGTAAATCTAATGACCGCTTCCTACTTTATCCTCTCCAAAAATATTCGATACCGCTCAATCTGCCCCTCCGTCGCCTTTTCTCGCAACGACTCCAATACTGCTGTGCATCTGATCATATGTCGCTCCATTCCCAGTCTGTCCGCTACACACATCGCCTTCAAAATAAACTCCACACCCTCCTGCGGCCTTCCCATCCACTGTTCATATAAAGCCCTTTGATAACAATAGTGGTACAAATTTTCGTTGTTTGAGGAATTATCATTTTCAACCGACCCAACAAGCTTCTCCTCAAGCATCTGTATGACAAAATCAACCCGCCACCCATGCCGCACCGCCGCCTCTGTGATCACCTTTAGCCCTGACAATCGTTCCTCCGGATACTCCAGCAACAGGTTCGCATACCCCTCCAGCAGCTCAACCTGCCCTGCTTCAATCTCAAGTGCATACCGTTGGATTTCGGCTTTCCGTTTGAAATCCTGCACAACTTGCAGCTCTGCTTCATCCAGTCCTTCCATACACCCCAGCGCTTCATACTGACGGATACAAGCTCGCGCCTGATCGACTTGCCCCATCTTCTGATATGCAATACCTTGCATCATCTGACTGTAGCCCATGTAATAAACCAATGTGCGTTCCGTACGGATATGAAGTTTAGACCCACCTTCCTCCTGATGCTCCACCCGTTCTTCATATATACACTGCGCACACTGGTGCAAGACATCCGCTGTCTCCAGCACCTTGTTCCAATTTTCAAAAGCTACAGCCATATCCAGCATTTCAACAATAATGTCTGGTTTGAGGGATTTTAGGATAGATGATCGCAACAGGAAGCCTCCTTTAGTAGTCATTCTACAAGTATTGTATAGATAAGTAAAAAGAAGAGCAATATAAATTGTACTAATAAGTACTAAATTTATTAAATTCATTTTGCATTCATTAGTCTGTTACGATTCCAGATCCTCTTCTAACCTTAAGTGGAGGTGATCAAATGAGCTTACCAGAGGCTGTTGGTAATCGAATTCGTGAATTAAGAAAGGCCAAAGGCTGGACTCAGGAGCAACTGGCTGAAGCAGCCGGTCTTCATTATAGTTATATTGGCGGAGTAGAACGAGGAGATCGCAATATTTCTTTGGAAACGCTCGAGAAAATTATGACTGGCTTGCAGGTTCTTGCGGATGAACTTTTTAAATTCGAAGAAGACTCTGCGTACAGAAGAGCCTTGGATGAACATATAACTTTAATTGGTGGTCAAGATGCAGAACAAATCAAATCTTTAACCAAGATTAACAGGGAAATTTTGATCTCTATTGAAAATGCAAGAAAGACTCCAGATGAAGGTTGATCTACCCACCCTCACATCATACATACTATCGTGAAAACTTTTGAATACTTACGCCAAAAAACGCCCAGCTTCAACTGAGCGCCCAGTAGTCTAACACAGAACGGGCTGTATTCAGCCCTAGTCAATAGCTCCTAAACTCCACTTATTTTGTTTGCCCTTTACAAAATAGTAGAACGAATTGGGTGTTGCTACCACGTTATCAGACACAACTCTGCCTCTAATTTCTATAACAATTCTACCTTCGTGATCTTCTTCAACAGTCCCGATTTCTTCAAATGCATAATCTTTTCCATATAAGTACATGTACGCATTGGCAGACTCCTCATCTGCAAAAACGCTTCTAAATTCTTTTTGATTTTTATTGGCTAATGAATCTAAGGTTCTCTCCAATAAATCTTTTATATCCTTATTAAACAATGGATTTTCTATAGCGTTTAAATTGACAAATACTCCCGTCTTTATACTTGAAGCACTCTCCGCCTGATTTTCAGTATGCTCTGTCTTAGATGAGGTATTTTTAAACTGAATTTCAGAATCCTTTTTGTTAACACAAGCAGTTATGATCGCAAGTGACAATATAACTAGCAAAGAATATAGGGTTACTTTTTTCATCTTTTATCTCCTCATTAGCGTATATACTATAAACATCGGGAGATTCCACTTTGTTGCTGTAAAACCCAAAAAAAGTCTATCACTGTGGATAGACTTTTTTTGAAATCTAGTTGAATCAATTTCATAATACCTTCAGCAGCTTCAATCAAGGCTAGATATAGATCAAAACGATCCAATTTGTCTAAATCTAGTTACAAAACTATAATTTAATGAGTAATGAAATTGATTAAGTTAAAAAAACAAAAAGCTTCTTGAGCAGTTCCCCTCACCAAATATTCCCACATTCGGATAGACATCAAGGTCTCTGCTACATTAAGTAATCTAATCCAATACATCTGCTTAAATAACGGTGACATACAATATACGATATACTGATGGAGTTAGGCACATTTCTATCGCCATCCATCTTCCTTCAATTCCCCTTACTTCCCATCTGCCAATGGCTCATTGTCCGAAAACAGATCTGGATTCTCTTTCAACATCTCCGTAAGCACCTCGGTTGTTCTCGCCGCATCACATACACTTGCAACAGCATCCCCGAAGCTTCCTTTGTGCATCGCCCCTTCTTGAACCAGTACATCATCGACCTTCCAGAAGTGCTCCGACCACGATAATCCGCAATGTCTGCGGGAAGGCACCGAGATTTTAGTTCCATCTGGCAAAACGGTATACAGCATCTCATGATCATCGGTCATCCGGCCTGGAATATCTACCCATTCCTCAATGCCATGAATAAACGTATTCCGTTTCAGATCGACGCCTACGAGCAAAATGGTTGCTTTGCGGTCAAGCAGCTTCCCCCATGCAGAACCTCTTGCACATGGCGTATCGAAAAGATGATCGTCCTGCGTCAACGCCCGTGCGTCTTTACCTAACGCTGCTACAGAGTGTGTAGGATGCCAGGAGCGGATTACATTATCACGTTTACGGAAAAGTTCAGGTAATATTCCCACACAGCAAGGGGACGTTTCCACGTGGAACAATGGGTTGCTTTTATTAATCGTATCCCATGTATGCGTAGGTAGAACGAGCAATCCATCTTTCATATAATCACTCAGTGCATCCAGCACGGTATCAGCTCCACCTTCCACTTCCCCCATACTCTTCATGGAAGAATGCATCAGCAATGTGCCGTGGCGATCTATGCCCAATGCCTCTAGCTGAGCGATTAGACTGTCATATGTATGTTTCATTGAAATAACCTCCCTGAGCGTAAAATGATGTGTCGAAAAATAAAACAAAGGACCGAGATTATCTCTCGGTCTCTGGATATACACTTGTATACGGCGAGCAGGCGCTTGCACGAAATTGGTTATAACTTGCAATCCTGATCTTATAATTTGATCATACTTCAGACATCCATGGATTACAACCTGAATTCACTAGCTGTAAGTTGAAGTACATGATTGAATGATAATTCCATGTTTGCTTACCCTATTTAATCACAACGTACTCCAGGTTCACCAGCTTGGCATAAGTGATGATCTGATCTGTGGTCAGGTTCAGGGATACTACGGTGTGGTGTCCACCGCCGTTTTCGATCCAAGCTTTAACTCCGTCCTGGAAGTTCGGTTTTACCGTCCACAGTACACGTGCAACTGGCAGATTTGGTGCTGGTACAGTTGGTTCGAAGGCAGATACTTCATTGATCAACAGTTTGTAGTGTGTACCGAAGTCCGCCATAGATACTACAACACCCTCTCCCGCTTTACCGTCGAATACAAGACGAGCTGGGTCTTCACGATCACCAATACCCAGTGGAGAAACGATAATTCTTGGTTTGGTGCTGGCTAGGGTCGGATCAACCTCAAGCATGTGCGATTGCAGGATCGCTTCTTGCCCGGATGCCATTTCATACGTGTAATCTTCCATGAAGCCTGTGTTTTCGTTATGAGCCATAATTTTCAACAAACGGTCCAGCGCGGCTGTTTTCCAGTCCCCTTCACCGGCAAAACCGTAACCTTGAGCCATCAGGCGTTGTACCGCCAGACCCGGAAGCTGCTTCATGCCATGCAAGTCTTCAAAGTTCGTTGTGAAAGCCGTGTAACCACCGTTATCCAGGAAACGTTTGATGGCAATTTCATAGCTTGCTTGTACACGTACGCTGGCTTCCCATGCTTCTTTGCTGTTTGTGCCATAATCGAATTCGTACAGATCCGCATATTGCGAGATCAACTCATCGATTTCTTGTTCCGTTACCGCATTCACGTATTCTACGAGATCACCGATTCCGTAGTAGTCTACCGTCCAGCCAAACTGGATTTGAGCCTCTACTTTATCACCTTCCGTTACCCCTACGTTACGCATGTTATCGCCGAAACGAGCAACTTTGATGTTAAAGCTCTCGTTGTATGCAACCGCTACGTCCATCCAGTCCGCAACCTGCTGCTGCACTTCCGGGCGTTCCCAGTAGCCGACAACGATCTTATTTTGCTTTCTCAAACGAGCATTAATGAAACCATATTCACGGTCACCATGCGCTGCTTGGTTCAGGTTCATGAAGTCCATGTCGATGGTTGCCCATGGAATGCTCTCGTTATATTGCGTTGCGAGGTGAAGAAGTGGCTTTTGCAGCAACTTCGTACCGCGGATCCACATTTTCGCTGGAGAGAAGGTATGCATCCACGTGATCACACCTGCAACTTCGTCACGGTAGTTCACTTCTTTCATGATGCTGGTGATTTTATCTGCGCTTACAGCCAAGTCTTGCAATACGAGCGGGTAAGGGAGTACGCCACTAGCGTTGAGGGCATCCGTAATTTTCTGTGCGTTTGCTTTTACCTCACCGAGCGCTTCCTCTCCGTACAAATGCTGTGAACCGACAACAAACCAAAACTCTTTCGCTGCTGTTACTGACATGTAATCATCCTCATTTCGTTGGTTTTATAGTTGAATAGGTAGGTTTTACACCTAGGCACTGCGCAGACAGAATAATCTTTCGATCACTGTTATCCCCAGATTTCTTTGAACCCCTTATGTATAAGGGGAAATCCGGTGATAAAGGTGAACGCTTCGCTTCTACAGCTTTTTTCTGTCTGCTCCGTTAGTGGTGTAAAAAAGGTTGTTCAACTTTGGGTTGGGCAGAGTGGTTACACCGGGACGCTGCGATTGCAGCGTCCCAACACCTAAATATCCAGATTACTTCTGGCCGTAATACGCATCTTTGCCGTGTTTGCGCAAGTAGTGTTTATCCAGAATGCCTTGTGGTAGCTCTTTAGCAAAGTTGTTCAGCTGACGTGCATACAGGTTCATTTTGCACACTTCTTCTAGCACTACACTGTTGACCACGGCTGACTTGGCGTCCTTACCCCAGGTAAACGGCGCATGACCATGCAGCAACACTGCTGGAATCGCCATCACATCCAGTCCGCGTTGTTCAAACGTTTCAATAATCACGCGGCCTGTCTCCGCTTCGTATCCACGGTCAATCTCATCCTGGTTCAGGAAGCGTGCACAAGGCACGGCACCGTAGAACGTATCGGCGTGTGTTGTCCCCATGACAGGGACGTCCAGACCTGCTTGTGCCCAGATGGTTGCCCAGGTAGAGTGCGTGTGTACGATACCGCCAATTTCCTTGAAGTGTTTATATAAAACGGCATGGGTTGCGGTATCCGACGAAGGTCTCATCTCCCCTTCAACCACGTTACCGTCGAGATCGACGACAACCATGTCGCTGGCTTTCATTTTTTCATAATCGACTCCGCTTGGTTTAATGACGAACAGACCGCTCTCCCGATCAATTGCACTGACATTGCCCCAAGTGAACTTCACCAGTCCGTGCTTCGGCAGCTCCAGATTGGCCTCAAATACCTCTTGTTTCAGTTGCTCCAACATGTTTAGTTCCCTCCGTTCTCAACCAGATGCTCTACAGCAGCGTGCTCAATGGCAAGTCCGTTCCGGTAGCGTTCGATAAAAGCTTCAAACCCTTTCACATCCGCGGCTTCCGGTGCCACTTCCATTCCTTCAACATCCTTGAACACCTTCTGCTCCAGGAAAACGTCCAGCGTTTCTTGCTCACCCTGATTGATCAGGTATGAAGCCAGCAAAGCCATTCCCCATGCTCCGCCTTCACCAGCGGTAGACATCACGGATACTGGAACATTCATGGCCGCGGCCACAATTCGCTGACCCACTACTGGTGTCTTAAACAGACCTCCATGTGCCAAGATGCTGTCGATCGCAACTTGCTCCTTCTCGGTCAGAATGTCCATACCGATTTTGAGCGCGCCGAAGGCACTGAACAGATGCGTACGCATGAAATTCGCCAAGGTAAACTTGCTTTCCGGTGAACGGACGAACAACGGACGTCCATGTTCTAACCCTGTAATATTTTCTCCGGAGTAATATCCGTAGCTGAGCAATCCGCCACCATCCGGGTCAGCCTCAAGCGCCTTGTTAAACAACACACTGAACAGCTTGCCCGAATCAGCCTCCATGCCCATCGCTTGAGCGAACTCGCGGAATAATCCGATCCATGCATTCAGATCACTGGAGCAGTTGTTGGCATGCACCATGCCGACTGGACTGCCATCTGGTGTCGTCACCATATCAATCTCGGGATATACTCGAGACAATTCCTTCTCCAATACGATCATGGCAAACACCGACGTACCCACCGAAATATTACCTGTCCGTTTACGAACACTGTTTGTGGCGACCATACCGGTTCCTGCATCACCTTCCGGTGCACACAGCGGAATGCCCGATGCCAGCTCTCCTGATGGATCAAGCAGCTTCGCCCCGGCTTCCGTCAATGCCCCTGCCTGTTCTCCTGCGAGATAAACCTTCGGTAGCAAATCTTCGACCTTCCAAGGGTAACCTTTACTAGCAATGTGCTCATTAAACTGCTCAATCATCGCCGGATGGTAATTATGCGTGGCCTCGTCAATCGGGAACATGCCCGATGCATCGCCGATCCCGATCGCCTTATTGCCCGTTAGCAGCCAATGGATGTAACCAGCGAGCGTGGTCAGGTAATCAATCTGAGGTACATGTTGTTCTCCGTTCAGAATCGCTTGATACAGGTGGGCAATGCTCCAGCGCTCAGGGATATTGAATTGCAACAGCTCGGTCAGCTCACGTGCAGCCGCACCTGTCGTTGAGTTACGCCAAGTACGGAACGGTACGAGCATCTCTCCTGTCTGATCCAGCGCGATATATCCATGCATCATCGCCGAGAAACCGATTGAACCAACCGTCGTCAGCCCAACACCGTACGTCTGCTGCACATCCTGCTTCAATTCTCGGTACGCCGTCTGCAAACCCGTGATAATATCCTCCTGATTGTACGTCCAATAGCCATCTTTCAGCAGGTTCTCCCACTCATAACTACCGGAGGCAATCGTCTCAAAATGCTCATCAATCAGAACTGCTTTAATGCGCGTTGATCCAAGCTCAATCCCAAGTGAAGTTGTGCCCTTGGCAATGGCTTCTTTCACACCCACATGACTTGTCACTTCCGCATTTCCCCTCTCTCATTGCCATCTTCGTCCGAGGAATGGCATCGATTCCGGTGCACACTCAATCATGTACAGTTCCACTTCCGTTAATGGCTATAATCTATTTCAGCATTCTAAGAATGCGCTTTCCTATTCTGACAGCCTTAGTATATTTTTTGTACGTACATTTGTCAATGAGATATCAAAGTTATACTCACAAAGAGCTTTATTTGCTAAAAATCTCACTCCAACAACGTACTTTCATCCAATTGTCTACTAAAATTGTAAGGTTCAATTTGATAAAATCGATCTAACTTGTACGCATAACTCCAAAAATTGTACGGTTTTACTTGCAAGTGAAGCAAACCATGCTAGAATATGTACGTACAACTTGAGCGATAATGATACTATATTGATGTTACAACGAAAGAAGTGGACCATATGAAACCTAAATACCAAGTAATTATTGATGATATAAAGAGCCATATTCTGTCGGGGGCGTACAGCATTGGCGAGCAGATTCCAACGGAATCTGCATTGCAGGACAGCTACAACGTAAGCCGTCAGACGGTACGCAAGGCTATTTTGGAGTTATCTAACGAAGGATTTTTACGCAGCGAAAAAGGGTCGGGGACCTATGTCAGCCAGCAATATCGCTTGCGAGCGGGTGGCAGTAGCTCCAAGAAAACAATCGGCGTCATTACCACCTATATCTCGGACTATATTTTCCCTTCCATTATTCGCGGTATCGAAAGTCGTCTGAATGAGGACAACTACTCCCTACTGCTTGCCAGTACGAACAACGATGTGGCCCAAGAGAAAAAAGCACTTGAAATGATGCTGTCGTATGGTGTGGATGGTTTGATTGTGGAGCCAACTAAAAGCAACTTGTATAACCCGAATATTGCATACTACCTGTCGTTTAAGGAACAGGACGTACCGTTTGTGATGATCAATGCATTTTATGAAGAGTTAGAGGTGCCTTTCTTCTGTCTGGATGACGTGCAGTCCAGTTATCTCGCCACTAAGGAATTAATCTCCAAGGGCCATACCCAGATAGGCATTATTGCCAAAATGGATGACCTGCAAGGAAAGTACCGAATGAAGGGATACATCAAGGCACTGGGGGAGGCAAAACTGAGGTTTCATCCCGAGCATGTGCTCTCGTTTGACACCGCATCAAAAGCCGATCTGTCCTCAAACGTGACAGCTTACCTTCAGGAAAATCGGGATGCGCTCACCGCAATCGTCTGTTACAACGACGAGGTTGGATTGGAGGTCGTGCATGCTTGCCGCCAGCTTGGTATTTCGATCCCGAATGAGCTGTCGATAATTGGTCAGGATAATTCATACATCGCCAAAAATGCAAACATCAAACTCACTACACTCACTCATCCCCAAGAGCAGATGGGGCGTGATGCTGCCGATTGGGTCATTCGTAAGCTGCAGGGGAAGAAAGACCTTCCCAATCAAACCTACTATACGCCTGAACTGGTAGAGGGAGAAACCGTGAAGGAGATGGAGATCGAGTGAGTAATTTTCACCGCAAGCACAGAAGAACAGAAATAGGCTGCCTCTCGGCAGCCTTCCTCTAGATTATTTTTCGTATCCTGATATATTCTCGTTCTGCTTCTATTCCTCTGTCATGCTCTTCAACGATCTCAATTAAAAGAAGGTTAGCTGTAACAATCTTCCCCTTGTTGCCAAATACATCGACCTTTCCTCCGAACTCCACGACCTTATACCAATTCTCCGTCGCTCAACCTAAACATGGCTTCAATCGTTGCCAGTGAGAAGGGAATCTCCCACACGCCGTCCCCTTAGTTGCGATCTGCAACCGGAAACGCAAGGATTACCGTTGTTCCCTCTCCCTTCTTACTCTGATATTTAATCGTTCCGCCAACCTTCTCCACAATATTGAAACAGATCATCAGGCCCAGTCCCGTACCATTCGTTTTGAGCGAATAAAACGGTGTACCCAGAGCTTTTATTTCCTCTTCCGCCATTCCGCAGCCTTGATCGACAATTTTGATTTCAACCGTATCTCTCACAACCCTAGCCGTTACATGAACCGTCTCTCCTGTATCTGAGGCTTCAAGAGCGTTTTTGATCAGATTAATGATGACTTGCTTGAATTCAACGGGATTGATAAGAATGATGCATCCTTCTCTAACCTGGATATCTATATGTTTATTGGATAGCATCGCGTAAGAGCCGAGCAGACTAGCAACTCCTTCAAGCACTTCGTTAACATCTACTTTTTCAACTACCATCTCTCTACTTGGCTTGGCCATGGATAAAAACTGAGAGGTTACCTGTTCCACCGTGTTCAGCTCATCAATCATTAGCGCAAACTTCGATCTATCGGAAGTGTTAAAGTTAGAATTTTCTTGATACAACTGTAGAAACCCCCGTACCACCGTGACTGGATTACGAATTTCATGAGCAACGGCTGCCGTTAGGTGTGATACCATTTTGAGACGTTCGGATTGCTGCACCTGTTCCATATATAATTCCTGCTTGCGTATACGATCAAAGGTCAGATAAAAAATAAGGAACAACAGTAGCTGACTAGCAATAATATTAATTAGATTACCTGTCATATCTGCATGTATATAGGTGTACTCCGTCTCTTGCTTATGCATGTAGGTCGTCACGATGACCAGTAGAATCACATTCAGACTGATTGAGATATAAAATAATTTGAAATCATAGAACAGAATGGCGAGTGCAGGAAGTAGACAGATCATAATGTAAGTAGTCCACGTCTGAGGATAGATCAAAGCAAGCGTGTAGAAATAAACAAAGCCGAGCAAGATGATGCTGAGTCGAAACACAAACGTTTCATAGCGGGGATAAACTAGTAAACAGGCCGATATAATTACAACACATAATAAATGGATTAGATAACCCATAGTGACCGTTTGAAGCTCTGCGGTAGAGACAACTAATCCAGCTGCCATTAAAATAATCATTAAGCACATAGATATGTTATAGGTCTTTCGATTGACAGGACTGTGCAGTTCCTTCATACATTCATCACCTTTGTTCGGGAATTTCATATATAGTATTGTATCTCATTTCCCGCCTCACCTTCTATGGATGAGGAATATTTATTTCTACACCCTACCCAAATAGGCTGCATGGACATATAGTCCATGCAGCTTGTTAAATATTGGTGAAAATACTTAAGGTTTGATAACGGACATAAGTGACTCATTACCTTCGGAAATAACCGTTACTTCCGGTGCAAACTTGGCATCCTCGACATGCAAGGTTTCTCCAATCTCCATGTCACTGATATCAAACTCTACCACAGTTGGCAAATGACGAGGTAGAGCCTCCACTTCAATAGCAGCTAACTGAACTTGAACAACACCACCGGTTTTAGTACCTACAGGTGTTCCGTTGAACTTGACAGGAATTTTAGTGCGCAGCACTTCGCCGCTCTGTACCTGTTGAAAATCGACGTGAATCAAATCATGTGTCACCGGATCACGTTGCAGATCCTCTAGCAACACGGTAAGTGAAGGCTTCCCTTCAAACTGCAGTTCAATAAAGCCAGAAGTTCCTTGTTTCAGCCATTTTTGAAATGGAATCTTCGGTATATGAATCATCTCATTCTCCGTGTTTTTGCCAAAAACAATACCTGGCAGGCGGCCAGATTGGCGTAAGTTACGAAGTTTGGAAGTATTTAATCTAATGCGGGTTTCCGCTTGTAATTGAGTAGTCATGCTATGTTCGCTCCTCTGCATTCAATGATTTTTTGTATATCCTGACCATCCAACTTTCCCCTGCGGGGGCTAAAGAGAGAAACATAGCATCACCACCTCCACATTGCATCGCATTCAGATACATTTAATGTTAGTTCCCCATAATATACAGTAAGGCACTCTACTCGGAAGAGTAGAATGCCCATGGGATGCTTTAAGCCTATCATAGAAACAATCTTTTGTCGATTGAGAGATCATGTCAAAGTAAGTACAATCCGATCCCCGGAATGGGTAATTTTGTAGATCCCTTTTTGCACATCAATACCGTAGTGTTTTTTCAATAGCCACTCAGCATTGGAATCTGTCTCGATCACCACAAGATAATCATAGTTACTGAGCAGATTGTCCATATTATCTTCATAAAACAGCACGATGGCATCTACATGGGGAGCATACAGAAAATACCTGCCTATATATTGCATATAATAGCTTGTGACCTGTTGATCTCGGTCAGACCCATAGAACAGATACTTATTCGTGTCCTCCTGACCACCCGTATACCACCGATCGCCTGTAACGGAATAGACTTCGTAGGGAAGCGTCTTGTTGTAACTGCTAGTTATAGACATCATGCCATTATACTCGGATAATAGGATTGTCACTGCGAGCGCTACACAGGCGATGATCCCCTGTTGATAGTGCCTTTTGGTCTGCACCGTTTTGAAAGCCTGGTAATCAGGAACTTCTCCAATGCGATAATGGAACGTACGTTCAATGTCAACGGCTGCACAGAGCACCAATCCACCAGCAAACAGCACAACGATACTCGATGCATAACGCTCAAACCCTGCCAGCTTTATCGCCTCATCCACCGGCATGGAGTACAGATAGAGAGCCAGAATACCAACATAGTACAGTAGGACAACTACATTAAGTGCAATTAGCACTTTCCAGAGGTTCCACTTCTTCTTCAGCACCACATAAGCGACAATGGAAGCTGCAATAGCGGCTATCTGGAAAATCACAATTCCTAGCACTGGTCTAGTTGTAATATCTATGCTTGATTTCAGGAACAGCTCCAGGATCTGCCACTTCTGCTCTGCAGTTTTACCCGCCTTCAGTGCCGCCGCAGCTCCCTCGAACTTGTTGTCGACACCGTGAAATACCGTTGCCATACGCCAGCTCCAGCTAAAATAGGGAAGCAGTGCGCCTGTAATCGTACCGACCACAGCGAGTCCGATCTTCCAGCTGGCACGTTGTTTATTCGTAAGCCAGTTGTATACGAGAAAGATTAGCCCGATGGCTGCAAATATAATGCCCGTGCTTTTGATTATCGTTAGCAGACCAGCCAGCGGGAGAATAATGATACACGCTCGTTTAAGGTCGTGTCGATACTGATATATCGCTGCCACCATCGCTAACGCGTAGATTGGAAGCAGGAAGTCTACCAGCAGGTTAGTGATGCGAATCGTCAAGTTGAAGAACGACAAGGTGGATAAGCCAAACCCAAGAAACGCATACAGCAGGAACCGCTTTTTCTCAGACACGATGCCGAACATGGCATAAAAGCAGGAAAAGATCAGCAGTCCCTGCGCCAGCAGCATTGTCGATTGGGCATGTCCCATAAAACGGCAGATATAATAGATGAACGACGATGTGCCGAGTGGATAATTTTTAAACTCAATCAGATCGGAATTCGGTGTTGGGAATGCATTGGTACTAAGCATTTCTTTGACGACAATGGCCCAATGTGAGAAATTATCGTAGTGTGTTAGCTCCGTCTGGAACAGAATCAGCAGAAATACGAAAACTCCACCCAGAAAGCTCCATTGAAATAGCGAGAATGGAAAGAACCATGGACCACGTTTGCTCTGGTACAGGGCTTGTACCACTCTTCCTCTTAATAGCAGTAAGCCTGCAACTAGCACAACCATGCTGCCGATAAAGAGTTGCCCTGCGAGTCCAGCAAAATAGATGATACAGGCGATTGCCGAGAACACAAATATCGGAATGAACTCCCACCGGATGGCCAGAACTCTACGAACAAACTGCATATAACCAGCCATCGATAGGATGAGTAAAATGCCCATCACAAGTTGAAGCAAAAACAGCATGTCGATCTCTCCTAACCTTCTTTGGTGAACAGCTTAGCTTGTGGATGGACCAAATCACTCAGTAATTGATCGATCAAACCACGCCCTAAGATCTCATCGATATTCTCTACGGAGAGAAGCACTTCACGTCTGTTCGCTGTTGTTTTTCCCGTATGCTTCAAGACCACTTCAATATGGCTTTCGGTATAAAAGGTGACCTCTGCCCCCTCTGCAATGTTACCTTGCAGATCAGTCGCGGAGAAAAAACGATAATTGAAGCTGAGCAGCGTACAGCTGGCATGATTCGTGAACGTCACGGGAAGATGAAGGGATAGCCTAGGCATCTTTCGCTGATCTGATTTGGGCTGAACAATCCGTTTTTTCACATTACGCAGCATGTCATCGTACGCGGTATCCCATAGATTCATCTGCTCTGGCAGCGAGTGCTTCCGGTCATAGATGAGCTGCATATACTGACGATTGTCCGTCTCACTAAGCGGCTGAACTGTCGCTGAATAACGCCAGCCTTCGCCATCTGCTTTGACATAAACGATAACAGCATCAAGTTTCGCTTCATATCGACTCGATTTCACCACTAAAGAGATGGTCTTCTGCTCTGGCAAATAAATCGGAACCGGAACGTAAAACGCAATGCCATTCTCCGAAAGATCCACGGTTTTGGCCTCGTAACTCAGGGTGTTGTCCGGATAACGGATGATGACATCTTCCTGCGCACGAATTCGTTCATTCTCCCGGTATGCCCGGCGCCCAATCATGAAGAAGAGGGCATAGAACAAGGCAATCATATTGTAAACCAGCCAGAAGATGATAATGCTGCTGAAGAACAGAGCGATACCATACTTGCCATTCACGTACCTTATAATTGCGGCGATCGATAGGATGAGTAGGAAAATATGAGGCAGCGCATATTTCATTGAAGCAATCCACTCACGTCCCGTAGAACGACTTTTGTTAGTCACTTTGAACTTACGCTCACGAATTCCCACCGTTTCCAGAACGACGGGCCAGATCAGATATGGCATGAAGATCGTATCAATGACCTGACTCCAGCGCTGATTCCGTATATTACTGGACAGATACCTCATGGACAGGCTGTAGAAGAAATACGAAGGCAACCAGAAGATCAGAATCTGCCAGAAGGTTGTATTTACGATCTGAAAGTCAAACAAAGCAAACAAAATCGGTGACATGATAAAGATAAGTCTGTTGAAAAAAGACCACCAATACAAAAAACTGCTCACATAGGTCACCCTGGTCCAGAAGGGTAATTTTCTGGAGAACGGTGCACGTGTATTTTGTAAACTCTGGATAATCCCCCTTGCCCAGCGAATCCGCTGTTTGATCATGCTCGGAATTGTAGTTGTCGTCTGCCCTGCAGCCTGAACCTCCTGCGTGGCATACGTGATATACCCTTCCTGCTGCAAGCGGATGCTCGTCTCAAAATCCTCCGTGATGGTGTTCAGCGGGAATCCGCCGATATCCACCATACCTTGCCGGGAAATTACTGTGTTACTCCCCGTATACGCG
Organism: Paenibacillus sp. JJ-100; assembly: GCF_948329825.1. Lineage (GTDB taxonomy): Bacteria > Bacillota > Bacilli > Paenibacillales > Paenibacillaceae > Paenibacillus. The sequence continues at coordinate 118,706 of NZ_CAOJCM010000003.1, read as the reverse complement.
ACTGCATTGGACGCATTGCGTAGAATGTTCACCTCGCGGGAAAAGAAGTCCTGTTCATTCGGAATACCTTGCTCCGCATAGAGATTGAACTGGAATAGATCCGGGTTGTAGAAGCTTTGCGGGGTCTGTACCAGCCCCAGCTTGAAGCTTGGGTCGATCTCATCCTCACGGCGAAGCCGCCATTGTCCATTTTCTTCAATAAAGGTAGAGAGAAGGAAGTAAGGAACGGTTTTCATTAGAAATGTATGCTGCGGAATCATATCTGCATCAAAGGTGGCGATTAGTGGAGAATTCGTCTTGCTAAGTGCATTGTTCAGGTTACCCGATTTGGCATCCTTGTTACCGGGGAATCCCAGATACCCGATCCCGAACTGATTAGCCAGTTCCTCCACTTCAGGTCTTGCGCCATCATCACATAGATAGATATGCACCTTCGATTTGTCCGGGTAATCCATAAACGTACAAGCATTCACCGTTTTATATAAAAGGTCAACCGGTTCATTATGTGTAGCAATAAACACATCGACATGCGGATAATATTCATCCGGGATTACAGGTAAATCAAGCTGTGCCCGTTTTTTCTGCATCTTTTGAAAGAATAACTCAAAGGTCGTCAGTACAGTGACCGTCTCAGCTATGATCAGCAGCATGCCAAAAATGACATTCAACACACCTTCTCCCCATGGCAGCGTAAAGAACGTACGCCAGATCAGATAGATCGTCATGAGGATCATGGTGATGATAAAAAATATATTTTGCCTTTTCTCGTTTTGCACTACGACCGCTTCCTCCTTGCTGCAAATACCCATCTGCGCTGCAACTGAAAGCTGAGCAAGAACAACAAGACATCACATACAAACTTCGCCGCCTTCTCGTTCACCATGAATAGGGTATGGAATATATAGACACCTGTACTCGACAGTAAAATAATCAGACCGCATAGCGTTAAATAACGCCACAGGCTGCCCCGGCTGTCTTCCTTTTGAAACACAAAATTTCTGTTCAGTGCATAATTAACGACGATAGAGATGACTCGGGCAATCACAGTAGCGAGCAAAATTCTCAAATAATGTTGATCCCCCATCATAGGGCGCAGAAAATCAATCAAAAACCAGGCAATGCCCAAATCAACTACAGAGCTTGCAACCGATGATGAGATAAAACGAAAGAAATTCGAGAATAGTACTCCCATAACTCGGGCACTATCCTGAAAAGCTTTGAAATGCGTGCCTGCATTGCCATTTTCATAGATGACTTGAATAGGTACCGTGTGTATGCCAATACCCGATTGGATACAGGAGATCAACATCTGTAGCTCGTATTCAAAACGCTTGCCGCGAACGGCCAGCATAAACGACAATAACTCTGTGCTGAAGGCTCGCAGTCCTGTCTGAGTATCGGACAATTTCTTTCCATATAACATGGCAAAAATAAATGATGTCATGCGATTGCCAAACAAAGACTTCGGCGGAATACCGCCCTCACTGAAATCCCTCACACCGAGCAATAATTCACTTGGACGACGTTTGGCTTCCTGTGCAATACGATACACATCTTCAGCGGCATGTTGACCATCAGAATCCGCAGTAACGACGTAATGATCCTTTCCATAATGCTGTGCTATGTAACGAAATCCTGTCTTTAGCGCCTCACCTTTTCCCTGATTCACGGCGTGTCGCAACAATATACATCCAGTATCTTCTAATTCTTCAAAAAAATGATGGTATGTTTCTCCAGAACCATCATCTACAATGACCAACTTCGTAAAACCGTATTCTCGCAACTGACGTACATAGGATAAAAGTCTACCATCTGGTTCCAGCGAAGGAATGAGGATGATTGTTTCTTCCTTTGCTTTTGCTATAATCATCCGAAATGAGCCCCAATTCGACATATTTTGTTGAAAAACTTGTTGCAAATTAGCGTTAATATCTTCTTGAATATAGGAGAGTATACCACCGAAAAGGTAGGTAGTAAACGAACAATTTAGTAATCTAATGGAAAAAAATAATATTAAAGAACTAGCCCTTTAGTAAACAAGTCTATTCTTTTTCGACAAATGGTGATCTATATTAGGAAGCAAGTTTCATTAGAATCAAAGGAGAGTTGCATATGAAAATCATTGAGAGCCGGCTCATTCCGATTGCACAACGAAATGATTTTTGGAGTGAGCACTGGGGAAGTCCGGAGATGGTCATCTCAACTGGCGTCTATTCCGTTGATAAGCTGGAAGGTTACGCAGTACTGAATGAACATGGAGAAATTAGAGGGTATATTACATACGTTATGCATGAATCAGGATGCGAAGTGATCTCGTTGGACAGTCTGGACGAAAATAAGGGAATCGGTTCAGCTCTCTTGAGAAGAGTAGAGGACACTGCACGACAAGCAAATCAGAGAAACATTCAGGTGATCACCACAAATGATAACCTCCACGCTCTTCTTTTTTATCAAAAAAGGGGGTACCAGATCATCCGTGTGTATCCCGATGCAGTAGCCAAAGCAAGAGCTGTGAAACCAAGCATCCCTCTCGTTTCAGATCAAGGTATCCCCATTAGGGACGAGATGCTTCTGCAAAAGATACTGATACCCGACAATTAAATATTCAAAGGATTAATGTGATTGACTATGATATAAAAAGAGGCGACTCCCCATAGACTGAACTAGGAGAGCCGCTTCTTGTTAGGATATTCTATTTACTCATCGAGAATTAGTTGATTAATATTTTTGGGTCCTCATTTGGCGCCCCTACGATCACGAGTCCGCCATAGCTGAGTTGCAGACCATACTTCTCAACGGTAAACTCAGTAAATGAACCGTTTGAATCTACTGTGGCAGTAACTGTAGGAGCACCTTTTTTGGTGAACGTCAGTATGTTATTATCCCACGCATTTGTGCCTCTTGTTCCCTTATACCCTTTCAGATCGAGATTTAGCATCTTTTTCGCATCTCTTGTTGCATTCTTGGTTAGCGTATCCAATGTCAGTTTCTTGATCTTTTCATCTTTAGATTTTTCTTTCTTTTGGAATTCATCGTAACTAGCTACGCTCTTACCGCTACTATCAAATGCACCCGTGTGGAGCAGTTCCAGCGTTTCATCCTCAATTGCAAAGGTTACAGTCATCGTTTTCGATGTATACTTGTATTTGTACACGTTTGGTTTGCCATCGACCACAAACACACGATCTAACTTCTCCCCCTTCTTGATCTTTCCGTTGGTAAGATTGGATATGACCTGAGTAGCCTTCTTCTGCACGCTTGCCGGGGCTTTGTCAGGAGCATAATTTACGCCAAAGACCTTACCGTTATCCTCCATAAACACTTGTTTATTTTGTTTGGCATTCGATGAGATTGTACCCACGCGGTAAATAGACTCTGATATATCCACATGCTTTGGTTCTTCCCCCGGGAACAACGCTTTCCACGTTTCCTTCAGTTTGGTTTGATATTTTCCACCATTTAGATCTTCATAATTGATATTAATATTGAGAGAATCGAGCTTTCCATTCGCTTCTTTATAAGAAATACTATCTTTCTTGAAGCCCTCTCTTTGAAAATTCACAAAACCTTTCATACCTGTCCCTTGAGTTAACGTATACGTATTTCCCGTCAGCTCTTTCAGTTTATTCTGGGCCTGCTGCATAAGCTTCTGATCAGGCTTAACATCCTGTGAAGCTTTGATATTTACCGGATTTGATGCATCTGCCTGAACGGGTGTCTGGCATCCTAGCAAACTTCCTGATAATAAAGTTACCCCGATAATAGGGAGAATTCTCTTCTTGTTCATAGTTATAGATTCCTTTCTTTTGCAATACTTATGATTTTCTAAATATAAGTTCAACTCTAAGCTATTTTTGAATACCTATTAATCAATTAACAATTTGAGTTCTTCATTGGCAGGACCTACGATGGTATTGCCGTAGAAATTCATATCCTGACCATACTTATCAACGACAAAGCTTCTAAACGATCCATCTTTATTGAAGCTCGCAGTGACGGAAGGAGCACCTTCTTTCGTGAACGTCATAGAATCCTCATCCCATGGGTTTGTTCCTCTTTCTCCCTTATATCCTTTCAAATCCAGATTCAGCATATATTTGGCGTCTCTCATTGCGTTTTTCATCAATGTGTCCAACGTCAACTTCTTAATTGTCGCGCTTTTTTCTTTTTCTCTTGCCTGAAATTCCTCATAATTGTTTACACTTGTACCGTCAGAATGATGCACGTATGCTTGGAGCACTTCCATTGTTTGTTCTTCAATAGCAAAGGTTACATCCACTGCTTTGGATTTATACTTATATTGATACACATTCGGTTGGCCTTCGCTAACATACACACGATCCAACTTGGCGCCCTGCTTGACCTTTCCATCGGTAAACTTGGAGAATACCTCGTCAGCCTTTTTCTGCACACTTGTCGGGGCATCGTCAGGAGCATAATCTACACCATAAACATGGACATTCTCTTTCATGAAAATTTGCTTGTTTTGCATTGCATTCGATGAGAATGTTCCCGTATAGAAGGCGGACTCTGAAATATTCACGAACTTTGGCTCTTCCCCTGGAAACAGAGCATCCCATGTTTCCTTCAGTTTGGTTTGATATTTTCCACCTTTTAGATCTTCATAATTGATCTTAATGCTGATATGTTCGAGCTCTCCATTCGCTTTATACGCAATGATATCATTGAAATTTTCTCTATTAAAATGGATCGAATCTTTCGTAGTCGTTCCTTGAATTAACGTATACGTATTTCCTGTTAATTCTTTAACCTTAGCCTGAGCCTTTTGCATAAGTGTTTGCTCTGATTTGGCACCTTGTTCCACACTTGAATTAACGTTGTTAGATGAATTTGCTTGAGTCGTTGTATTATATCCAAGCAGACTTCCTGATAGCAAGGCTGCTCCGACGATGGGGATCATTATTTTTTTGTTCATGGTTATAAAACTCCTTTGTTTTGTTTTTTTATTTTGCTTACTCGCATTTTTATTAAAATGTTTCCATCATGTTGATGTGAGTCTTACTGAATCTTACTGAGTCTTACAAAAAACAGAATTTGTCACCTCCTCTCTCCGCCTTAAACCGAGCAGTACCCCGTTCAGTTTGTCAGGCAATTCAGCTTAATTCAGCTCGCAGCTTATGATCTAATCCAGCCTAATTCCTGCAATCCCCTATAGCTCAATCTCAATATAGTAGATCTTCCCTTTAGAGGTGTACACCGCAGTCACGTCTGGAGAACCCGATTTGGTGAATTCTAATGTATCAAACCGGTATTCTTTTTTGGATACGCTATAATCAGCTAAGTCCAAATTCATCCATGCTTTAGCTTGTTTCACAGTTTCCTCACGAACTTTATCCAGTTCAATTGATCTGGTTTGCTCGACTAATTCATTATATTTATTTTTATCATCCAATTTATCAAGTTGATCCGACAACGGGAAGGCTACTAGTCTTGTGATCTGGTTCGTATTTTTTTGTACATCAACGAGGACAGTTCCCTTGTTTGTCTTATACACGAACTTATACACCGGGTTTTGATCGGGTCTTAGGATCATTCGACTCACTGACCGCTTAGTCTGTTTAAAATCACCCAGTTTATTGAACACTTGATCTGCAGCATCTTTTGTGGCATCTGGAACCTGGTTCTCTCGAATAGGTTGTGAGGCATACGTCCAGTTACCCTGGAGGAATGTGATAGATCTATTTTCGTTCATCGCCTCGATCTTATATTGGTCAGGCATATATTGATACATAACTACATCATTAATTTTTCCTCCTTGAGGGAAAATCTCATCCCAAACCCTTTGCAACTGGCTCTTAAACTCCTGATCCTTAATGTCATCAAAGCTAATCATTCCCGAATGAAAATTCTTAATCTTATCCCCATCCAAACTTAAACTTGTTGCAAACAGTGTATCTGCCTTTTCTTTTGGATTTTCCTCCATTTCTTTGATAAATGGATTGACATATCCTTGCAAGGATAGCCGTTCTATAGTTTGGGCCACGACAGGAGTTAGCGACACACAAAAAGCAACCAATGCTGCTGTGATGACTCCCACTCTTCTTGTGAAGAATGGCCGTTGTGATCGTACACTTTTGGAGTTAAGCCTTCTTACAACCTGATCACTCATGCTGTGCTCAGGCGTCTCTGTATCCCGAATCATTTGTTCCACTTCGTGAATACTTAATCGTTTAGATCGATCTGGTAATTGACGCATTCACTTTTCCTCCTTCAAGAACATCCTTTGATTGTAGCTTTCTGCGAAGGCGTTCATATTTTTTGCGAACGGTTGCCGGCTTCATATTCATGATTTCACCGATCTCATTAAAGTGATAATGTTGAATGGCCCGCAGAACCAATATATTTCTCTCTTCGGTAGTCAGTAAATTTAGAAATTCCTTTAGTGTGGTTTGGCTCTCTACTTCTTCAGTCGATGCCTCAGATTGGTCATATTTATAACGATCTATGAATTGGAACCATCTTTTTTTGCTGCGAATTTGATTCAGACTGTAATTGTAGGCAATTTTGTACAGCCATGCCGAAAATGACATATTCGGCCGATACCTATGTATCTGTTCATACACTCTAATAAATATCTCTTGTGCTGCATCCTCGGCCTCTTCCTTGTTTTTGAGTATATGGTAACAATAGATATACATTGGTTTTTCAAAGGTTTTTATAATTGAAGCAAAAGCTTCCTTATCCCCATGTTTAGTTCGTTCAACTAACATTTCAATTTCTTCTGAGTTTGATTTGGATGCTACGTAGTCTTTATCCAAAAGTCTTACCTCCTCCTGCCTACACTCTTACTACACCAGAGCAGATCATTTTGTGACAACAGCATCAAAATAAATAAAAAAAACATTTTATATAGGAAAAAGCACTCTTCTAAATAAACCTTTCATGACACAATTAACGAGAGGTTTACATATAGAAGGGTGCTTATATCCACTACAGAAAAATGTATTCTCCTGTTTTACACGACGATATGATTCTGTTCTCGATTATGAGGCTTTAGCTGCAACTGCTTTTTCGATTAAAGCTTTTGCATCATTCGTAGAAAGTCCTTGCTTCGGTTGCAGCAACTTGCTATCTTCTGTACCCAGAACACCTTTGTTAATCAGTTTGGCCATAGAATCAATCGCATATTTGGATACGGTTTGACCATCCTCAAAACCTGCAATGACTGTAGCTGCATTTTTATCTGTAACTTGATCTTTCAACAACTTAGCAAGAATGGTAGCCGCTTCTTCACGGGTGATATCACGATCCGGATTGAAGTTACCACCATAGCCTTGAATGAATCCAGCATGTGTGGCTTCAGCAATGGCATCAGCGTAAGCTGCATCGGCTGCTACATCTTTGAACTTTGGAGCTGTCGTTACTTCGTTCAGCTTCAACATATCTACTAGCGTAGTTACGAATTCAGCACGAGTAATCGATTCATTGGATACAGGTGCCTCTGGTACTTCTGGTGTTTCGGTAGCTGCGGCTACGTTTGTAATACGACCTTCATTTTTAGCAACAATGCTACCGCCTTTAGCTGTATCTGTGATGTACTGATAGAATACATCCAGATCGATCGGGCCAGCCAAGGATGATTTTGCATCGAGCAGAACTTTATAGTTATCTCCACCTGCAGCCATGAAGTTGTTCACAACAGCCGTATAGGTTTTCTGCGGATCAATCGGTGTGCCATCTTCCAGGCTCAGACTTGTAACACGCTCTGCAACAGGTTTATTGAAATCTGCGGTATACTTCAGACCAGAGATTTGCAGTGTTTTCGTATTAGGTGTACCGTCCGCATTCGTTCCCCATTGTTGTTGCAACAATGTTTTCACCTGTTCACCTGTCAGCTCCAGTTTCACTAGCGTATTGCCGAATGGTTGAATTTTCGCAAGATCAGCGAAGGTTACATCTCCTTTTGGCAAGTCTGCACGGATACCACCTGGATTCATAAATGCAAAGTCGGCTTTGCCAGCTTTATCTCCAAAGTCCGCTTGACGCATCGCATCTGCAATTAAGTTGCCTAGAGGAGCTTCGTTATTGTAAGCATCTGTACGTAAAATAGAACCGTCTGTGGTACCTACAGGTTTGGTCAATTCCGGGTGCTTGTCCAATGATTTTTTAATGATTGCAAGAGTTTCCGGGTCTTCTTTTACACCCTCTTGGAATGTCGTTGTCACCGTAGCCGATTTTTCAGTTACATCCCCGGTAGCAGGATCAATCATCAGCTTGATATCTTCAAATGCCGTACCATAAGAATAGGCTTGAACGATTAGTTTTCCATTCACTTCACCATTCGCCAGAGCATGGTTATCCCCCGCAACAATAACATCAACAGGAGAGTCAGCCGGCAGAGCTTTGGCCAGATCAGCTGCTTCCCCAGTCGTTACGCCTTCTTTGGTGGATGCAGGATCATGCGCCAGCACGATAATCGTTTCTACACCTTGGTCTTGCAATTCTTTTGCATATTTATTAACGGCTTCAACCTCTTCTTCAGCACTCAAGAAACGCACACCTGCCGTACCTGCTGGAGATACTTTATTTGGTGTCGCTTTCGTCACTAATCCGATGAATCCGATTTTAACGCCGCCTACTTCTTTAATTACATACGGTTTAATCAGGGGTTTGCCAGTAGACGAATCAATGACGTTTGCATTCACATAGTCAAATTTAGCCCCAGCATGGGTTACTTTTCCCTCTTTTGGATCAAGACCGCCGAATATTTGTGCTTTTAACGCCGCAATCCCTTGGTCAAATTCATGGTTCCCCAGAGAACCCACATCAAAGCCCATCATATTCATCCATTCCATCGTAGGCTCATCGCGATCAAGGGATGAGACTGGAGCAGATGCACCAACCGAGTCCCCATTGTGGAATAGCAGGGAATGCTCGTATTTGGCTTGAGCTTCTTTCAGGTAGGTTGCGAGAATTGGAGCCGATCCTGCTTTTTTATCACTAACCATTGATGTTGTATCCAGCTGGCCGTGAAAGTCATTGATCCCAATCAAATGAACTTCTACATCCTTGCCTGCAGCTGAGACCGAACCCACAGCCCCAAACAGCTGTGTAAGTAATAATGCAGTTGCAGCTACTCGAATGGTACTTTTCCCCAGAACGTTTTTCCAAGTCATCCGTGAACAAACCCCTCTCCTATTTCAGATCCTGAAATATTTTACCATATCCCGAATCGCAAAAGTGGAAGATTATATTAAATTGATGTAAAAATTTGCGAGAATAATAGAGGGGTAGGACAGTATGCCTTAACATACTTCATACTAAAGATAATTAGACGTAATAACCTAGTCCTATATTCTGGGTAAGACTAAACAAAGGCACCCCTGGGGTGCCTTCGTCTTAAAAAGTTCCAACTCTATCATGATGCGTCTCGGCTAGTTATTGATCCGATTGTTCTGCTCCAGCATATTGACCAGTAGAAAGACTGCTTCTGCTCTGGTTGTCTGCGCATTCGGTTTGAATTGATTTGCACCCATGCCTTTTACAAGACCACGTTCTTTCAGGAGCGCCACTGAAGTTTTTGCCCATTCGGGAATGATCTTCGCATCTGCAAAAGGTGTTGTATCATGTGTTTCTGTAGATACATAGAGCGCATTTGCAACCATCTTAACCATCTCCGCACGTGTTAGATATGCATTCGGACGGAAGGTGCCGTCCTGATAACCACTAATAATACCAGATTGTACGGCTTGTGAGGTCGCCTTTTTAGCCCATGCTCCGATCTCTGTTGTATCAGTAAACAGCAGTTCGGCTCCTACTTCCTTTGATTTCAGTGCACTCATCAGCATGACGGAGAATTCAGCACGTGTCACGTTGTTCCCAGGCCTAAATGTTCCATCCGGATACCCGGTGATGATACCTTCCCTTGAAGCTTGCTTGATTCCTTCCTCAGCCCAATGACCAATTGTGTCACTGTAGCTCTGTACCGATGGCAGTTCAACAGGATTATTGCGAATGAACTCACCGTTGGTCTGACCCACTGCCAGAACTGCAAATTTTGTAAAGTGATTAATCTCAACTGTAATTTGATCGCCGTTAATAAGCCCCCCATCTACTTTCAACCAGGTTTTGTTGATTTCATCATAATAAGATATGGCTGCCTTATGATGACTCTCAAGGCCTGCTGACTGGAAATAAAATGTTATTTTTATCGGCTTGAGAAAGTTCTCGGGGAAGTTTTTGTGAAGCTCGAATACCGGACTGACTAGAATCTCATTATTCTTTAGTAGCGTTTCGATGTTCAATACTTTATCAATGGATAACGTCAGTTCTTGTGATGATGCTCCAGCTGGAATCCAAATTTGAATCTCCCTGCCCAAGCTAACCATTCCTGATTTGCCTGTCGGAACCGTAATTTTACCCGTTGTAGAAGTAACGGTATTGTCTACAGGAACCATTGGTCCATATGGCGGACTGCTTGACGGAGTGGTTGCTGGTACTGATTGTACTGTGAACACAGAATATGGATTGGAATCGGTTGTACCTATACCTGCATTCCCTGAAATATCACTGATGCCTGTATTGTCGAGTGTGATGATATTGTTCGCTTCTCTAATATTCGCTGTCGGCGTGAATGTTGCGGTCCACATAATACCTCCGTCGGATGAGCTGAGACCTGTCAGTGTACCATTCGAAACGGTCAAGTCTCCAACGGTAAGACCTGTCACAGCTTCAGAGAATGTAACCGTCACTTGTGAAGTTTCCCCCGCAGTAAGTGCCGTATCGTACACTGCAATGGTTGCCGTGGGCCGGACTGTATCCACTGTGTAATTATTCGATGTCGTTGTACCTGTGCCTGCAGCGCCTCCAATACTTATCACACCTGTGTTATCCAGAGTAATGACGTTCGATGCAGCAGTCGTACCCGAAGCAGGTGTCAATGTCGCTGTATACGTTATACTATCAGAGGTCATTAGATTGCTAAGTATACCATTCGACAACGTCAGATCTGCCAAGCTAAAACCTGATACGGCTTCCGAGAACGTAAACGTCACCACAGACGTCTCACCAATCGCTAGCAAGGTGTCGGCTACAACAATCGTAGCTGTTGGTACCGTTGATGGAACAGTATCTATCGCATAATTGTTCGAGATCGTCGTACCTATACCTGCATTCCCTGAAATATCACTGATGCCTGTATTGTTGAGTGTGATGATATTGTTCGCTTCTCTAATATTCGCTGTCGGCGTGAATGTTGCGGTCCACATAATACCTCCGTCGGATGAGCTGAGACCTGTCAGTGTACCATTCGAAACGGTCAAGTCTCCAACGGTAAGACCTGTCACAGCTTCAGAGAATGTAACCGTCACTTGTGAAGTTTCCCCCGCAGTAAGTGCCGTATCGTACACTGCAATGGTTGCCGTGGGCCGGACTGTATCCACTGCGTAATTATTCGATGTCGTTGTACCTGTGCCTGCAGCGCCTCCAATACTTATCACACCTGTGTTATCCAGAGTAATGACGTTCGATGCAGCAGTCGTACCCGAAGCAGGTGTCAATGTCGCTGTATACGTTATACTATCAGAGGTCATTAGATTGCTAAGTATACCATTCGACAACGTCAGATCTGCCAAGCTAAAACCTGATACGGCTTCCGAGAACGTAAACGTCACCACAGACGTCTCACCAATCGCTAGCAAGGTGTCGGCTACAACAATCGTAGCTGTTGGAGCGGCAGCATAGGCCGTTCCCATCGGTTTAAAATAAAACATTCCTGTAATAAGGGATATCACCACAGCAATGATCCCTATCTTTTTCCCAAAATACATATGACCCTCCTCAGCTTTCTCCGGACTATGAAATCATGTTTAAACCCTTTAAATCTCTTCACTGAAGAACTTTAAATTGAATCTAAAACAATCATTCGACACAAATATCCAAATTCCTATATTCACGAAAAATAAACTGGCGACCAAGCTATAGTTCCCTTTACATCGTGAGTGAGAGTTTGCGTGAGTTTCTAATCTACTAAGACCCGTACGACTATCATATAGAGCGATTCAACTTTTGTTTCTATCTGTATTACACCGCCTGTATTACACCGCTTAGGCTCTTTTTGTGACAGTTGACTCAAAATAATTAAAAAAAGGCAGAAAAAGCTAAAACGACCGTTCCTCGGTACAATACCGGGAAACGGCCACAGCCTGACTCTTGTATTTTTTATCCTGATGTTTAACGATTTCCCTTCCGAATAAAGGATATAATATCAATATATAATGTGGTCATTTCTTCAGGTGTTTTGTCTAAATCATTTTGAAACCATTGTTCAATTAATCCTAAAAATGCAGATGTGATAAAGGATACGAAGTACTCCATTGAGACATTTAAATTTGCTTTGAAGGTTTCATGCTTCTCCAAGTTCGCTCGCACTTTCTCTGAGAAGGCTTCTCGAAATCGAAGGTGAAAACCTGCCCTGCCATGATCACTTAAGAAGATTTTTAAAATTGGCACATGCTTTTTAATCGAACTGAACAGTGTGGCGGCTAGTTGCTCTTGTCCTTTTTCAAATGTAAGTGCTGACGAATAGTTCGATTGCAATTCATCAATATGACTGCCTAGACGCTCAAAAAGTTGTCCCTCCATCTGATTTATCAAATCAAATTTGTCTACAAAGTGTAGATAAAACGTTCCCCGATTAATCTTGGCTGTTTTCGTAATATCCCCCACCGTAATAGAATCAAAGGTCTTCTGTTCCAACATTTCCATAAATGATGCTTGAATTAACTCTTTTGTTTTTCTATTTTTTTCTGTGTATACGCCCAAAACAACACCCCCTTCTCAAAATTCAACAATATGTCTATTCTGTTGATTGCTTCAACTTGTCCTTAGATTATAAAATAAAGAAGCAATATTGAACAACATGTTGAAATTTGAGAGAGGATGAGATTTGTATGAAATTATTTAAAGAGAAGTTAGCATGGGCCGCTCCTATTGCTGTTATATTAATTATTGCACTATTTTCGGTAAACTTATTCGCGCAAGCAAATCCGCAAGTCAAGAATCTTCCCATTGCACTAATTGTTAACGATGAAGGACAGCATGTGGACAGAGTACTTGAAGCAGTTAAAGCAATGAGCAAAGGCGATCAAGGTTCAGAAGCAATGTTAGCTTTTACCTCTGAGGAAGAAGAAAATATTGAGGCACTATTTGCGGACAAAGAATATTATGCAGCACTTGTCATTCCCGCAGATTACAATGCTACATTACAAAATGTATTAGCCACCCATCAACCCGCCAAACTGCAAATTTATATTAATCAAGGATTAAATGTAACGGGTTCGAACTTTGCAAAAACAGCCTTGAACGGCTTTATATCTAGCTTAAATGAGGAATACTCCGAGACACTTATAGCACAACTTGATCATGAGAACATTAGTGCTCAGCAAGCTTCAATTATTGTGAACCCTATTGTCCCTGAAGAAAGAGTATTCAATCCGATAACAGCTTCTACAGCAAACGGGAGCGCTCCAACCTTATTAGCAGTATCTGCATGGGTGGGTGCATTAATTGGTGGTTTCATCTTATTTTTAGCAGCTTCAAAACGATTCGAAAGAGCAACGTTAACACGTAAACAAACATTCACCCTCATTAGCAGCCAGTTCGTATTCGGTATAATTATTGCTCTCTTTTCAGGTTTCACTGTTGCAACGCTCGCTCAGATTGCAGGCATTAACATGCCAAGTTATTTCCTAGTTGCTTTCTTTGTATCTTTTGCCGCTTTCTGCTTCTACTTATTAGTATCAGCCATTACAGCATGGATAGGCAAACCAGCTATTACTTTATTCATGGTTGTGATGCTGCTTGGTATGGGTGTTCTAATGACGCCGCCAGAAATGCTCCCAAGTTTCTTCGTAAACTTCATTCGCCCTTGGGTACCTATTCGGTTCGCTTCAGAAGGTTTACGTGAGATTTTCTACTTCGGCAGCGGCTTCTATACAGGCGCTTCATTTAACACGATATTAGGTATAGGTATAGCAGGTTTGATTATTCTCGTTCTTTCCATTTTCAAACCCATCAAAGGTAATACATTAGTGACACCCGTTTCTGTTGAAAATCAACGTTAACCCGTTAATCCTGTCCAATGACTCTGTTCAGCGAGAACTACTACCGGAGACTGGGGGTTTCAATTTGTGGTTCAGAGAAATTAAAAAACGTAAAAGTAACGGACAAAGTGAGCCTTTATAGCCTTCAACTTAATAGCATTTAACTCAATTAAACAAGAGCGCTACCGGATTCGGTAACGCTCTTTTGACTTTCTTATCAGTCCAGAGAATAATAACCACATACGACATGTCCAACGGCCTTGGCAGCTACAAGCAGTGCATCCTCATCGATATCAAATTTCGGGTGATGATTGAAGAATGGTTTGTCTACACCTTTTGGCGTGCACGCGATATAGAAGAAACATGATGGGAACTTCTCTGCATAGTAAGCAAAATCTTCAGATGGTGGCAACGCAGGAAATTCCTTCACTTCTGTAATATCCTTATCATCCGCAGCCTTTAAGAAATTCACAACTTGCGCTGTCAATTCAGGATCGTTATACACGGGCGGATAGTCATTCTCATAGTTCAATTCACAGGTTACACCGAACTGCTCCTCGATCCCTCTGCACAAGTTACGCACCTCACGTTCAATGATCGCCTTAGTCTCATTGGTCATGTAACGGATGTCACCTTCAAGTTCAACACTGTCTTTAATTACATTGAACGTACCTTTCCCGTCAAATGAGCCAATCGTTATCACTCCAACATCAAATGGATTGAGTCGTCGACTTATAATAGATTGGGCACCCGTTACAAAATGCGCACCTGCAACAATGGCATCATTCGCTAAATGAGGTGATGAGCCGTGCCCACCCCGTCCTTGGATTTTCAACTTCATATACGCGCGTCCGTTAAAGGAATACCCTGCATGATACCCCACCAATCCAGCTGGCCCCATAGGCAATAGATGAATACCGAACATATTGTCTAGATCGTCTAAAATTCCTGATTCGACTATGCTTTTTGCTCCTCCTGGCGGTACTTCTTCTGCATGTTGGTGAACAATTTTAATTGTACCTGGAATCTGATCCTTCAACTGGATTAAACAATCTGCCAATACTAACAAATAAGCTGTATGACCGTCATGACCACAAGCATGCATCACCCCTTCATTTTTCGATTTAAAAGGAACGTCTGCCTCTTCCCGAATAGGAAGCGCATCAAAGTCGGCACGTAAACCGATTTTCTTACCCGGTTGTCCACCTTGGATTGTTACAACAATTCCGTAGCCGTTTCCTACATTCGATTGGACTTCAACGTCTTTGCCTTTATAAAAATCAAGAATGTACTGGGCTGTTTTTTCTTCCTTGAATGATATTTCCGGGTTCTCGTGTAAATGTCTTCGTATGGCAATGATCTCATCTTTGCGACCTTCTAACATTTGCATTAATTTCATCTTCATATTGAATGTCCTCCATATTTGATCTTATTATCACTTTAAGCAGAGTCATTATTTTGACGTTTTTCCCGCATCTTTCGGCACCAGGTACATTACTGACAATATGGATAATACGCCAAAAATTACATTCACGATAATACCAATCGTTGCGGCCATCTCAACGTTTCCATTATCAGCTACCGAACCGTATGCTGTTGCTGAAATCGCGACCCCAAAAGCACTTCCTAAGGAAGAAGCCATTTTGTATACACCTGCTGCTTCACCTACTTTATCAGCAGGGGCATTAGATACAGATGTATCCGTTGAAGGTGTTGCATAAATTCCCAACCCCAGACCGAATAACGCATATCCTACGAATACAACGATGGTATAAGCGACATCCCCTAAGAATGTTAGCCCCATAATCGCAACGCCAATCGTTGTAATTAGACCGCCC
Organism: Paenibacillus sp. JJ-100; assembly: GCF_948329825.1. Classification (GTDB taxonomy): domain Bacteria; phylum Bacillota; class Bacilli; order Paenibacillales; family Paenibacillaceae; genus Paenibacillus. The sequence goes on along the minus strand of NZ_CAOJCM010000003.1, from coordinate 102,805 downwards.
CATATCATAGGTTTCTTCGCTCCAATTCGTTGCAGAATCTTCTCCCCGACACGGATCATCGCAAGTACTGCAACTAAATAACCTAATGATAACATTCCTGATTGGAGTGAGGTAAATCCGCGCCCTACCTGAACATAGGTATTAGCAACGACTAAAGTTCCTGCAATGGCATTTAGCAAGAAGTTAGAGATGGTGGCACCTGTATAAGGTTTGTTTTTGAATACGGCAAAATCAATTAATACGACCTTTTTGCTCTTCTCCACCTTGATAAATACGATTAACCCAACAATCGTCAATACGGACAGACCCAAAATTATGGGGCTTGTCCAGCCTAGATCAGATCCGAAGTTAATGACGACGTTTAACGCAACCATGGTTACTGCAAAAATAGCCAAACCCAAATAGTCAAAGGTGAATTTACCTGTCGATTCCTGCTTGCTTTCCGGCGTGTCTTTGAGTAAATACATACCAACAACTGCGAAAATAATGGATATGATAAAGATCCATCTCCAACCTAATGAAGAGGCAATGGCCCCGCCTGCAAAGGAAGCTACCCCTGATCCTCCCCAAGACCCAATAGACCAGTAACTTAGAGCACGTTGACGTTCTGCACCTTCAAAATAAGCTTTCATTAATGCAATGGTTGAAGGCATAATGAACGCTGCAGATAAACCTTGAATTATACGTCCGGCTATAAGTAAAACCGATCCTTGAGCAAACACTAAGCAAAGAGAACCGATAATGCTTAATAGAAAACCAATCAATGCGATCTTTTTGCGGCCAATTTTGTCTGCTAAACCGCCTGCTGCGACAATGAACATGCCAGAGAATAGAGCAGATAAACTGATCGCAATGTTTAACGTTCCAGTCGATACACCTAAATCAGCCTGAACCGTTGGAACAACGTTCACAATGGCTTGAGCAAATAACCAGAACGTAATTACACCGAATACAATACCAATAATCATCTTATTGGTACCTCTATAAGTCGCTTCCATGGGGATACCTCCATTTATTTTTTATTATTTTGTATCACTCATTTCTTGTTGAGAGAGATGAGGTGGTCAATGTTTCTTTAATATGTAGGCCAGCCAATCCGTTGCAAAAAGTGGGGATGGTCATTTCATTATTTGCGATCTGGCATTTTTTAATGCAAGTAAACATGAAATAGCAATACATGTGCAAAACAAATAAAAAAGCAAATTAAAAAACAGACCCTCTCTTCACAAGAGAATGATCTGTTCTTTGGGTTTACCTTCTTCGTCCAACCAACGGAAGTAGCGACTCGCAGTGGGATGGATCATAATTAGGCTCGATCTTATTACATGGTAAATCCTGGTGGTTGACTTCAACTCCACTTAATAATATAATTCAACTATAAAAAATATAGTTAAAAACATTTGTTCATTTAATTTTTATTACAGTTTTTCTTTAGTTTCAAGGCCTTGAATTTGAAATGGAGTACTTTTAAAGAGGTGAAATAACATTATGGGTTTTTTAAGTAAATTATTTGGGACAGAAAAACAGGAGGAACAAACCATGGCGAAATTAAAAATTGGAATTATTTTAGGATCAACACGTGAAGGAAGAGTAAGTCCACAAGTAGGGGCGTGGGTAAAAGAATTAGCAGACAAGCGTGGTGATGCAGAATACGAAATCATCGATATAGCAGACTACAAACTACCAATGTTAGGTGAAGCAGGCGGAGATACATCAAATGTAGCAGCATGGTCAGAAAAAATTGCTAGCTGCGATGGATTTGTATTCATCGTTCAAGAATATAATCATTCTATTACAGGTGCATTGAAAAACGCATTAGATTATCTACGTGTAGAGTGGAACAACAAAGCAGCTGGGATCGTATCTTACGGTTCAGTAGGCGGAGCTCGTGCAGCAGAACATCTACGTGGCATTATGGGTGAATTGTTAATTGCGGATGTTCGTGTTCACCCCGCATTATCATTGTTCACAGATTTTGAAAACGGTTCTGTCTTTAAGCCAGCAGCTGTTCAAGCGGATTCCGTAAATCAAATGTTAGATCAAGTAATTCCTTGGTCAAAAGCATTATTTACAATTCGCTAATAAAGAGTAAAGTAAAACAATGTGTGTTTACGTACATGTTGTTTTATCTTTATAAATATTGAGTATGAAGATGCTACACTTCATTTGGTTGATTATGCAAATATCTCGTATAGGAAAGTGCTCTGTGTTAGACAGAATACTTTCCTTATTTTTTTGTAGAGCTTCCCATATCAATAACTTAATTTCGTTATAAGTCCTATTACATACAAATGTACCACCTGAATAAATCACCTAGACAATATATTGGCAAATAAATGTGTTAAACTAAAAAGATAATTACCTAGCTATACTAAAGTATACTACACAACCGGATGTAGGCATGTTATACGCCAAACATACTTAGAAAGGACCGCCATGAATAGTTCTCTGAAGCAACTGATGAAGTCACCAGCGATTCCCGGTGGAATCATTACTATTCTTATCTTTTATTTTGATTACTTCCAATTCGAACTTGTTGAAAAATTTATACTGTTTGCCGCTTTCGTCATTGTTCCTCTTGTAATCTTACTTTTGAACTATGACGACAAGAATAAACATCAACAATTAATTTATGCCGCAATGAAGTGGCTTCAGTTCCCCGCAGCGCTTCTTACCTTAACTTCCGTAATGAGTAGTACGATGTGGGGATTCGGCAGCACCGAGATACCAGGGGGGCTTTCCCTTGGGTGGCTATTGTTTACACTTTTACTTGGTATCTATGGCTTAACTATTATTGTGATTTCTAAAGGGAAAGCAGCGGAAGTGGCCATTGGCGCAGGGCTCATTTATTTTTTTATCGGGGGCATATGGTTTACCTTATATCAATATCAACTGAACCTGTTCCAAGCTAATCCTGCAACACATGCATTAAGCTCGGTCCACTTTCATTTCTCCTCTGCGATCGTTCCGATCTTTATTGGTGCACTAGGACGGATCATGACGAAAAAAAGCTGGTATCCTTGGGTCGTTGCCATCGATATCATCGGGCCCATATTGATTGCTTTTGGTATGATTTTCTCCAAGCCTGTAGAGTACATAGGAGTTACTTTGTTTGCCTGTAATATTTTCGTGTATACCACCTATCTCTTTGCTTACTTAAGGAGGAAAAACTCTTTACAGAAGAAGGCAACCTTTTTCCTAGGCCTTTCTTGTATAGCCTTTTACACGGTTATCGTCCTCTCCATCTTCTATCCATTACTGAAAAATATTTTTTCCTTAACCATACTCGATTTCATTCCCATCTACGGATCTCTGCATGCGTTTGGCTTTGTCTTATGTGGACTGATTGGTTGGGTGTACATGATGGACTCGATCAAGGAAAGGCACCGTTCACCGTAACCTCTATAGAACGAACCGAAGGACGTCCTCATTGGACGTCCTTTATACATACTGCGTAAAAGTGTCGTTTACGTTTGAAAACTATGCAGAAGGTCAGCTCAACGAACCTTCTATCTCATTTGAAAGTTAAAGCCGTTGTATATGTGTATTCGTAAATGAAGAGTCTTGATATTTCAGCCCAGCACCTATGGCTCTATCCATACAGATATGAGCGATCCAGATGATCGATCCTAATAATAGATAATTGTTTGAAAAATATAAATAGCCTAACAAAAACAGTAAGGGGAAAATAAACGTGTGTCCCAAGTTGTAAATGATCGCACCTATTTTTTTATTCATGGTGTACCCGAGCATGGTAAGATCAGGAACGAATAAAAGAGCGGCAAACAACCAAAGGGGAAAGTGTAGTTGCATGTAAATAAAGAGGGAAAGTGCAAAGGCAAAGGCATATTCAACATGAACGATTTGTTTATTCGTCATCATATCTCTCCTTATACATCATTTTGAAATAACCCAAGCACTAGTTTTTCAATATCGTCTATATTCTCTATATACTTCACTTCGCTTGCAAGTTCTTTAATGGTCTGCACGACTTTCAATGCCCGTTGATAAAACTGAATTTTTTCTTCAATTTTCATGATTTTTTGATCCAATAACAGAACTGTTGTATCCTTGCATTCTGTTGAGATCGTTTGGTTGTCTCGTATTAGACACAGTTGTTGGATTTCCTTTATTGTAAAACCTAATTGCTTTAATACAGTGATAAGTTGTATTTGTTTTTCACATTCCTCATCAAAATCCCGATAACCATTTTCTCGTCTAATTGGATTCAACAATCCCTCTTTCTCATAATAACGAAGAGTATCCGGTTGAATTTGATATTTGATCGCAAAATCCTTGATCCTCATGTCTGCCCCCTTTCCTATATAAATCATAACATTGGAGTAAACTCCAGGGTCAACTACTCATTCATCAGCAGGAAACAAAGTGCCAATTAGCATATATTTCCTCTATAATTGATACATTGGTGTGCTAGTGCTGAATTATTTTTATAGGAAAAGTGGGAAAACGATATGAAAAGAATATTATCTTTCATGGATTGGGGCCTGCTTGCTCTTCGTTTTTATCATTATATTTTGCTAGCGTCCCGTCTAGTGGAAGAAAGTGAATTTTCGATCCTAACGGTAGTGAATATCATTTGGCTGATTCTGGCGTCTGTCGTCCCCATGCTGTTCTGGTTCCCCGGGCGTAGAAATAACAAGACTTGGTTCTGCATACTAGAGCTGCTCCTCGGCGGTTCTTATTATGTAAATTCTGCGATCCACCCAGATCTCACTTCAAGGGCGGACTATCTGCTACTCAGTCTTATCATGGGATACTTAATGACGAGGAAGACCATCTGGGTTATTCCTGTGGTGGCGTTCATTCCTTTTTTATCGCAGACTTACTTACATTTGCCTTGGGAACAGGCGTTTATCTTCGCATCAGACAATCTGCTGTTCTGCTTCATCGGCATATGGGCGAGCTCCGTAGCCAAAGCATATGAAGAGAAGACTGCACTAGCACTAGAAGTGGAGCGACAAAATAAGCTACTAACCCTCTACACTGCAGAAATCGAAACCATGACGCTTCAAGAAGAGCGTAACCGTATGTCGAAGGAACTTCATGATACATTGGGGCACTCTTTTATCGCACTTATTATGAGTCTTGATGCTTCAATTGCCCTTCTGGACCGGAAGCCAGAAGAGGTCAAAGACCGTTTAATCCGCATAAGGGCACTTGCTGAACAGAATTTGGATGACATGCGAAACATTGTTCATGAGATGTCAGAAGAAGAAGGAGCAAGTCTTACACAGCAGGTGGAGAACCTTGTTCTCCGTTTCCAGGAGCACACGGGAACTGTACTAACTGTCAATCTGCTGGGCACAGAGCCTAGAGTGCATTTTGAAGTGCGACAAGCGGTCATCCGTGTCATTCAGGAAGCTTTTACGAATGCGCTAAAGCATGGAAAAGCATCTCGATTGTACTTGGAGCTGGAGTTTGCCGTGAACACGCTGAAATTAATTGTCCGAAATAACGGCATACCGATTCAAAGAATGGATTATGGCTTCGGCTTGACCACGATGAAACATCGAATTGAGCGATTGGGAGGAAACTTGTCCGTGGATTCTAAGGAGGAAGCTGAGGCAATGACCGAAGTCAGATGTGAAATCCCGCTGAAAGGAGTGCTGCTACATGCCGAACATTAAGGTACTAATTGCTGATGACCAAGAGTTAATCTTGGAGAGCTTACATATCGTGCTGTCCCTGGAGGAAGATATCGAAGTCGTTACGTTGGCGAGAAACGGGGAGGAGGCCCTCCATGGCTGCGAGGAGTTTCAACCCGACATAGTACTGATGGATATCAACATGCCTGTCATGGATGGTGTGGCTGCAACCGCCCTGATTAAGAAGCGATTACCTGACACTAAGATTATTATGCTGACCTCTTATAAGGAGGTGGAGTATGTGCTTGCAGCGTTAAGCCATGGTGCAGAAGGTTATCTGCTCAAGGCCATCCATCCCAAAGACCTGGCTGCAGGTATACGCGTAGTTCATGCGGGAGGCACCTTGATCACACAAGAGATGGCGGGCAAAATGATCAAAAGCATGAACATGAACCATACCTCCACGGTAAAAAGTAATGAATACGGGCTAAGTGCTCGTGAGCTGGAAGTGCTGCATAAGCTGGCTTCCGGCCTGCGTAATCAAGATATTGCTGAAGCACTTTTTCTTAGTGAAGGGACGGTTAAAAATTATATCTCAACGATCTATTCGAAGCTTCATGTTAAGGGAAGGCGAGAAGCTGCCCGCATAGCTCGAGATTCTGGACTATTGGATCACAATTAACTATGTAAGCATGTTATGACCAAAGCGCACTGTGCCTTTATGACTTTTTCAGCATACACTCATAACTACCAAACGGTATAGGAGCTGATGAAAGACATGAAGAAGACAAGGTCCAACAACATAGAGAAGCTACTTCGTTTTCCAATAACCTGGATGCTTATAGGCGGGATCGTTCTTACTCTAGTACAGGGGTTATTGCTTGTGCTGACCGAGCGCGTGGAAGGAGCCTTATCCCTATTCTTATCAATCCTGTTCAGCTTAGCAGCCATCCTGGTATATAAACTTATTATGAAATATGTGGCTCAAAAGCCCATTCCTGAGTTATCTCGCCAGCACGCATGGATTGAAGCTGTCAGGGGTGTAATCACGGGAGCATTTTTTATCGCGGTGTCCACACTTATTATTGTTTTGCTCGGTGGATACTCTTTTCAATGGGCAGCTGCTGCAGACCCAGGTTTAATTCTCATGAGATCCATGGAAACAGCGCTGATCGCAGCTATCTTCGAGGAACTATTGTTTCGTGGATTGATGCTTCAAGCTATACAGACATTAGGAGGACGCTGGATTGCACTCGCGATAACCTCGCTTACGTTCGGAGCATTCCATCTTGGTAATCCAGGGGCCACACTATGGAGCGCACTTGCTATTACCCTAGAAGCAGGGGTCCTACTCGGAGCTGCATTCTTGTGGCGGCGTAATTTATGGTTCGCCATGGGGCTGCATTTTGCTTGGAATGCACTCGAAGCTGCGCTTGGCATTCCTGTGTCGGGGCTCCCTTCGGCCGGATTGTTTACTGTAAAGGCAAACGGCTCAGCATGGCTCACGGGTGGAGACTTTGGCCTGGAGGGATCTATTGTTACGGTGATCTTAGGCATTGTGATTGCCATTCCAATGCTGATCCTTGCTGCACGGAAACCTCCACAAACAAAGAATAACTCACGAAACTAAACTGAATTCGATGAATTGTAAAGAAGGAGCGCATATCTCCTCTCGCTCCTTCTTTAGCTTTTCAGATCATATGCTATTTAATTAAATCCGCCGTTTACGCGAATCGTTTGTCCTGTGATCCAGCGGGCTTTGTCGCTGACAAGCAGCTCAAGAACATTCGCAATATCCTCTGGTTCGCCGAGCCGTCCGAATGCGTTCATCTGGCGGAACGAATCGACCAGCTCCGGTGATTTCCCTTCCAGGAACATGTCGGTCGCTACTTGCCCGGGCGCGATGCAATTGATGACAATGTCCTTAGGACCGAATTCCTTAGCCAATTGACGTGTTAACTGCTCGATCGCTCCTTTCGTTGCAGCATATACGCTATATGTCGGGAGCATAGCACCCGAGACGGATGTTGAAAAGTTAATGATGGTTCCGCCTTGCGTCATATGCTTCATCGCTTGTTGGCAAGCAAAATAAGTGCCTTTCACATTGAGAGCGAAATGCCGATCAAAAATCTCCTCCGTCATGTCCGCAAGCGCATGGTTTTCCATAATGCCAGCATTATTGACCAATATGTCCACACGCCCGAAGCGTTCTAGCGTTTCCGAAAACAACATTTCTATTTCATTCACCTTGCTCGCGTCAGCTTGAATGGCCAACGCATGTCCACCAAATTGTTCAATCTGATGGACAACCTCGTCTGCTTTGCCTCGACTAGCGGAATAATTGACTGCCACTTTGGCCCCAGATTGTGCTAATTGGATGGCTACTTGGCGACCGATGCCCCGGGACGCTCCGGTGACAATCGCGACTTTTCCATTCAAATTCATTCCATTCATCTCCTTTATCAACTTCTAATCAGACCCACTATTTGTAAAGTATTGCAATATCATTATAGTATTTATCCTTAGTATGCCGTTATACCATTTCTGTTCAATGCTTGCCTAATTATCTTCTGTCTCCTTATAATAAAAGTGAAATTTAACCTTTCTAGAAAGGAAGGTCTACATAGAATATGGACAAAATGCTTAGCATGGAACATGCCCTGCAGCAATTGGCTACTTTAATACGTCGCCATGCACCTAATACGGGAACCTATCCGACGGCAATTTCTAATTTATCTGTGATGCATGCCATCCAATTGTCAGAACCACTGGAATCCGTCTACCAACCTTCCATTTGCGTTGTGGCACAGGGCGCTAAGACGGCGATGCTGGCTGGGGAAACCTATCGTTATGATTCTTCGACATACTTAGTCACTTCCGTCGAATTGCCGATCATAGGCAGAATAGTTGAGGCATCAGCTCAGATTCCCTACTTAAGTTTAAAACTGAGCTTTGACACAGCCTCGATCCTGAATATTGTGGAAAAAATGAATTGGCCAGCTTCCGAAGGATCAGAAACCGGCCGAGGCATAACGGTGAACCAGACGTCTCCTGCCTTACTCGAAGTCATCATCCGGCTAATGCAGCTGTTAGACGCACCTAAGGATATTCCTGTGCTTGCGCCGCTTGTCATCCAGGAAGTCCTATATCGAATGCTTCAGAGTGAACAAGGTGCGCTCCTCTCTCAGTTTGCGACAAGCAGTAGCCATGCCTATAACATTGCTCAAGCCATCCGATTCATTAACCAGCATTATGAGCGCCAGCTCCCGATCAGTCATCTTGCAAAATCCGTAAATATGAGCGAATCCGCGTTTCATAAGCATTTCAAGCACGTCACTGCGATGAGTCCCTTGCAATACCAGAAAACGATACGTCTACAAGAAGCTCGGCGGTTAATGCTGATGGAATCACTTCATGCCTCTGATGCGGCGTTCCGTGTCGGCTACGAAAGCCCATCCCAATTCAGTCGTGAATATGCACGTATGTACGGTCAGCCACCAATGCGGGATATTCAAGAGTTTCGCGGTTCGACGTAAATATAAGGCTTTCTCACTCTTCCAGGACAATTTGCTTCAATTGAATGACCGGACTTCTCAGCTCCTGTTCTTGTTCCAAGTAGGCGCAGAGCGCCTGAATGAGTGATCTCTTGGGCTGAATCTGAGAGATCTCCATCCCCAGTAATTGAACAATCTCTTGCAGCTCCCGCCGCTGAGCAACCCCACCGGACCAAGTCTCAACTAGCGCAGTCACTCTGCCGAACAATTCTTCAACAATTCTTTCTTTTTCGTTATTCCAGTCCTTTGAATCCGAATAGATAAATTTTGTGAAGGCGCTTGGTCCAAGTAGCCCCTTTGAACCTGATCTGGACATATGTTCGACTAACGCATCTATTTTATCGATGATGAACCAAGCTGTATCCTCGATCGACAGCAACTTCACCTCGAAGATGATGCGCTGCAGATAATCCTTCAGTATCGCACGATATATAAAAATTAAATCCCAGAGAAATGGCTCGATTCTCTCACCATAAACTTCAAGTAGCCAAGATCTGTGCCACTCCATCATACGGGCGCGAACATGGTTCCTTAGTGAACGGAACGTTGCGTACTGTGTAATAGGAAGATCTACGAAGTCAACCATAATGTGTCTGTATTCAATAAAATACTGAAAGCGAAATATAATTTGATTGACGAGTTGCTCCTTAGGAGTGCCCGTTTCGGTTTGTTTCAGGTGTTCAGCCCGATCAAAATAAACCGTCTGGCACTCGTCAAAAACCGCGCACAACAAGTCCTCTTTGGACGGAAAATGTTTGTACACGGAGCCCTTTGCAATAGAACAGTCCTGGGCAATCTCCTGAATGGAGGTCGCCAGAAACCCTTTTTCTTTAAACATCTTCGAAGCCGAACGAATAATATCCTGTTTGGTTACACTCATCCTTAGGCACCTCCTACTTGACAACTTTAAACTTAGAGTACAAAATATTGAACATAGAGTCAATTGACCCCCATTTCAAAATATAGAACTCCAAGTCACGAAGGGGAGCAAACTCGATTTCTTAGTTGGAGTGTGATTGATCTTGGACGAACTTTTGTTTCAATTTCCTAAGACGGCAATAATCGTAATCGACTTGCAAAATTGGCTTGGAACTCAGTATGCCCCTCACACGGCAGAGCAAGTGGTCACTCGAGCTACCACTATGGTTCAAGCATTCCGTGAGGCAGACGCATTCGTTGGACTTGTTCGTGTATCTACGAAAGACTTCAAAGATATGCCTCGTCCGTTGCTAGATCAGAACCCTCCAACCTTAAATCTGGTGCCTGGATGGGATGAAATTGTACCCGAGATCGGAGTAGCTGACAACGATCATGTCATTACCAAGCGCCAATGGGGAGCATTTCACGGAACGGACCTGGATCTGCAGTTGCGCCGGCGCGGCATCACAACGATTGTACTTTGCGGCATTGCTTCTGGTATCGGTGTAGATACGACTGCGCGCGAAGCCTTCGCCCATGGGTATCAAGTCATTTTTGCGACAGATGCCATGACTGGCTTCAGCGAGGAGGAACATGAACATGTTATTAAGTTCATCTTCCCCCGGATTGGTAGAATCCGCTCGACCGAGGACATTCTTGCTTGCGCTGCGCTTCAATCCTAAGAAAGGCTGTGACAGGCAACTTGCTCCCCACCTGTCACAGCCCTCTCTTCATGTCAGATCATGTAAGACTTAGCTTTTCTATTTTTCATCACCTTCTACATAAAAATTCTTTCGTCATTTATGAGAAAGTTGATATCTCTTTCTGTAACGGCAAGTTTTAAGGCCATCCTTTGCGGATGGCCTTTTCTTCGATTTTGCTCTATTTGCTACTATTCATTTCATTTCTTTTATGATTTCGATGAATTGATTGACTCCCTCCGATGGATGTAATGAGTATAGCAGTCCATGTGGAACTACATAATCCAAATCACTCGGAATCGTCACCAAGGATGGATGAATATCTGACCATGCCTCTAATGTCAGCATAACTATATTACTTTCCTCGCAACGATTGAACCCATCCAGGTCGTAGAGCCGCGGAATGTCTTTAATTCGAATTTGAGGATGATTCTTTATCAGAAAATCACGTATATCATGAATAACGGAGCAGTTCCCACCGTTCACTATAGCCAGTTTTTCCCCATATAAATCTGTCACAGAGAGTGTTTTATTCGAAGCCAGCCTATGATGACGAGATACGGCAAAGCAAAAACGGTAACTCCCCAATTCAAGCACACGGTAGTAATCCTTCCAGCTGTCCGCAAGAAAAGGTCCTACCATAATATCAAACGATTGGCCGATCGTACGGTAGGTTGTTGGGAGTGTATGTGCGTCATCTTCAAAATGAACGATGCTTATGCCGAATTCCGGGGATACGTCACTAATTTCATTCCACAGATCAATTAAAACCTTACATGAGTTAAGCATTGAAGTCCCGATCCGAACAATATGCCGATTTGCTTGAGATGCCTGACGCATACGGGTTACAGCTTCTTGATAATATTGCAGAATAAATTCTGCATCCTTGATAAAGGCTGCACCTGCCTCCGTGAGCATGACACCGTGGTTAGTACGGTTAAAAAGAGGGGCTCCGGTTTGCCTTTCCAACAAATTCATCTGCTTCATCACCGCGGTGGGAGAAATAAATAGCTGTTCGGCAGCCTTAGAGAAGCTTCCTGACCTTGCCACTTGAACAAACGTCTTCAGTTGCTCATTCATTCCGAAACCTCCACCTTTTGTATAAACCAATAGTTAATACCATGCTAATTTATTTGAAATTCCGTATCAAGCTATTAAGCCTTAACATAAGACGAGAAAGACAGAGGACAAAAAAACTAACATACAGAAATATATTGGAGGGAAATACGATGACAAACAAAGTCTGGTTCATTACAGGAGCCTCTCGCGGGTTAGGGCGCATTTGGGCCGAGGCCGCTCTCTCTCGTGGGGATAAGGTTGCAGCGACTGCCCGCACACTGGAAAATATCTCTGAGTTTAAGGATCGTTTTGGAGACGCCGTTCTTCCTCTTGCACTCGATGTGACGGATGCCGGTCAGGCTAAGTATGCCGTTCAGCAGGCACATGAACATTTCGGCAGGCTGGATGTTATCTTAAACAATGCCGGATATACGTTGGTTGGAACGACGGAGGAGGCTAACGAATCCGACGTTCGTGAACTATTTGACGCCAATTACTTTGGCACTCTTCGGGTCATCCAAGCTGCTCTGCCTCTACTTCGACAACAGGGCAGTGGGCATATTCTCGGAGTCTCAAGCGCTATGGGGATTATTGCAGCACCGCTCATCGGCTTCTATTGCGCTTCCAAATGGGCAGTCGAAGCACTGCATGACAGCCTCGCGCAAGAGGTTAATGAGTTCGGCATTAAGGTCACGTTGCTTGAGCCAGGCGCCTTTGCAACTGATTTTGGAAGTCCCTTGTCCATGAAGGCATCTCAGCAATTGGAGGTTTATGATGAGCTTCGAAAGACGGTGTTCGGACGCTTATCAACTGAACACCGCGGTGATCCGCAGGCAACAGCCGAAGCCATTCTTCAAATTGTAGACGCCCAAGACCCGCCTCTGCGGTTTGCCGTCGGCGCTGGGGTCTTGCCTTTAGCCCGTGGAGCCTATGCCGATCGATTAGCCACTTGGGAGGCATGGGAGGCTGTATCGAACAAAGCTCAAGGCAATCTGGCCTAACGTTTACTTAACTTGGATACATCAGAATAGCACGACTTTCTCAAATAGCAACACTGGATACATCGAGGAAACAGGAAAATTAGCCCTTCTACTGTATACGGAACGCAAGTCAAAGGGCCACCCGTTAACGGATGGCCCAATAAACAACTAATACAACTGGATCTGCTTCATAGCACGATTCACGTGTTGTGCCATATAAGACAACAGGCCGAACTCTTTTTTCGATAAAAAGATCGTTCCACTACCCATATTACGGACTGTACGATGTCGAAGTAGTGTGCTATAAGATTTATTCGGGTATATAAGGAAGATCCAGTGTCTTCGGAACGTTGATGACATGCTTTTCTGTATAAGTGCGGATACCTTCCACGCCGTATTCACGGCCAATACCAGATTGCTTGAAGCCACCGAAAGGGAACCGTACATCGAGGCCCTGCACAGCAGCTGTATTGATCATAGTCGTTCCAGCTTCGAGCTGACGTGCGACAGAGATGGCATCCTCTTCTTTCCCCCATACAGAACTCGTCAATCCATATATACTTTCATTGTGTAGATGAATAACCTGCTCTTCATCGTCGAATGGCAGAATCGGAACCGTAGGACCAAACTGTTCCTCTACCACTATTGGATCATGGTAATCGCAACCCAAAACAAGTGTCGGTTGTAGGTAGTAACCTTGGTCAAACAGCTTCTGATCAAGAATTTGGCCGAGAGGGATGATTTTAGCCCCACGCTTTTGCGCATCTTCAACCAGACTAAGCACGTAATTTTTCTGCTTCAGGTTATTAACCGGACCTACCGTCGTATTGGAATCAAATGGATCACCAATTCGAATCCAGCGATTAGCCGCCTCTATATATTTTTCCACAAACTCATCATAAATAGAACGGTGTACATACACACGTTTGGCAATCATACAGATTTGGCCTGCTGTCAAGAAATTAGAAATGACAATCCGGCGCATTGCTCGCTCATCATGAACATCAAAGCTATCCAGGAAGATAGCCGCATCATTACCACCAAGCTCCAGCGTCATATCCTTAATCGTTTCCGAAGCAGCTTTGATAATATGCTTCGCTGTTGCGGTGCCACCTGTGAAGGCGATTTTAGTAACAAGGGGATTACTCGTCAGTTCGACGCCCACATCCGTATCACCATGAACAACATTGATTACACCAGCCGGGAACTCACTCGCAATAATCTCTGCTACCTTTGCTGCCGCCAGCGGTGCAAACGGACTTGGTTTAAGCACAATCGTGTTGCCCGCAAGTAAGGCAGGGGCGATCTTAATCGTGGATAAAGCAATGGGATAGTTCCATGGACTAATCGCTGCCACCACACCAATTGGATCGTAGGAAAGAATTGTTTTACCATTCTCATGCTCTTTGATCTCTTCCTGTAGAGCCGATTTAGCCTCATTACAAGCAAACTCCATCCACATTAACGAAACATAAATTTCACCGTGTGCATCGTACAAGGGCTTGCCATGCTCTCTGGACAGTAAATGAACAATTTCATTCTCAGCTGCTCTAATCTTCTCGATCGCCTTGCGCATCATAATAATGCGTTCATCAATGGAGGTCTTTTTCCATGTCTTAAAAGCTCCTGCTGCCGCTTCAATTGCTTCGACTGCTTGCTCTTTCGTGGTGACAGGGAAATAGCCTACGATCTCCGTTGGATTGGTCGGATTCTCTTTAGCTGACTGCGAAAGGGACTTTACATGTTGACCATTAATGAGCGCTTCAACTGTAATGGTTTCTCGATCTGCTTGAATTGTCATTTTACATCCCCTCCGTTATCAAGATAAGTTGAACTAAAGATTTTACACAATCCACTCCGATGACAGAATAACCTTCCAATCGCTGTTATCCCCAGATTGTTTTCGAATTCCCTTTTCCATAGGGAAAATCCGGGGATAAAGGCGACCGCTCCGCTTTTTCAGGTTTTTTCTGTCCTCTCCGTTAATGTGTAAATGAATTCAACTTATGAAAACTCATTAATTCCAAACTTCTTCTGCAATTTCCTTAACATAACGAAGTTTACGCCATTGCTGTTCTTCCGTTAGAATATTGCCTTCTTCTGTGGAAGAGAAGCCGCATTGTGGGCTCAAGCAAAGTTGCTCAAGGGGAACATAGGTTGCCGCTTCTGCAATCCTTGCTTTAATCTGTTCTTTATCCTCTAACTCACCTGTTTTCGATGTGATTAAGCCAAGAACGATTTTCAAATCTTTTCGATTTACATATTTTAATGGCTCAAAACTACCTGAACGCTCATCATCAAACTCTAAAAATAATCCATCTACGTTCAAGCCTCCAAAGATCACTTCAGAAGCATAATCATAACCACCCGTTGAGAAATAGTTCGATTTATAGTTACCACGGCAAATATGCATCGTCACAACTAAGTCTGCTGGTTTATGAGATAAAGTTTCATTGATCATGCGCTGCATCGTTTTCAGTTCTTCCGCTGGTTCCAGACCTTTAGCACGCAGCTTATCGTGGCCTGCATCTGAGAATAGGTCTGCCCAAGCAGTATCATCTAATTGCAGGTATCGACATCCCGCATCATAGAAGGCTTGAATTGCTTTTTGATACGCCGCAATCGTATCCTGAAGGAATTGCTCCCGATCCGTATAGCTATTGGCACCGTTCTCCAATCGATAAATAAGCATATTCGGACTTGGAATAGTCTGTTTCGCCACTACGTCCCCCGCATGCTTTTTCAAAAATTCAAAATGCTCAACAAAGGGATGTGTAGAGAAATCTACTTTACCCACAACCCGAATCCCGCCCTTGCGAGTCTTCATGTTATGAAATTGAGGTCCATCAATTTCCTCATACAGCTCTACGCCATCCAAGCCGCCCAGAAAATCAAAATGCCACCAGCTTCTACGGAATTCACCATCAGTTACTGCGAGTACACCATTCTCCTTCTGCTTTTCAATGATTCGAATAATCTCTTTATCTTCCACAGCTTTTAATTCATCATATGTAATGTTGCCTGCTTTATATTGTTCACGTGCCTGACTTAGATTCTCAGGACGTAGAAAGCTACCTACATGATCATTTCGAAATGGTATCATATTACATATCTCCTTCTAAATCTTTGTTCTAATGAGTATAGCATGATTGAAAGATATGCTTGTTATATGAAAAAGGCATGGCTGGTCATAGCTTTTAACAATAGCTAAAAGACGCTAAATAACAAAAAAACGGTCGTGCAACCTTCATTCATTTCTCCTACGAAATACTTATGTAAGTCTGACACTACATTTGAGAAGCTGTTAGTTACTGTAATACAAAAGAGGAGCTAGCCGCGTGGCAAGCTCCTCTTATCATTCCGTTAGTTCAGCAATTCTCATACAAGGTTCTAGGTGAATTTGAAAAGTTTCAGCTAATTTACACGTTATTGAAATGTAACGAATGTTAAGTTCTTTTCTTGTAAGTAGTTTATGATATCTGGAAGTGCCTCTAGTGTGTTCTTGTTCTCGTGAAGAACGTATACTCCTCCAGCAGCTTCAACTTGATGAAAGTATCGCATAATGTCTTCTGGTTTCTTCGCATGCCAGTCCTCCGGATCTCGATTCCACAGGAGAGTATTCATATTCAACTTCTGTACCTCGGAGAGAAGTTCATTGTTAACCGCACCGTAGGGTGGGCGAAACAAAGTAACGGCAGTGTCCGTCAGAGATTCCAGAACATTATTTGTCTTCAACAAATTCTCACGCTGATTCTCAGGAGTAGATTTTGGAATGACACTATGATCCCAAGAGTGATTCCCGATTGTCATGCCATTTTCACTCGCATAGATTACGGCATCCGGATTGCTCTCCACTTTCTTTCCAACGAACAAAAAGGTCGCTGGTACCTTCTTTTCTGTCAGAATATCCACGAATTGCTTCGTGAATGGAGAGGGTCCATCATCAAAAGTTAAAGCAACATATCCCCCCGGCAACCCATAAAGAGGCTTCTCTTCATCGATATCGATGATTTTATGGTATGTTTGATTCTGATTAGGCTGATTCGATATTAGAGGCAGGTTCGCTTGTTCTATTTTGCTAGCTGGATCAGAGATTCCCTTCTTGTAGGATACACTTGGTGATGTAGGAACCTTCTGTTCTTTCAAATCAACCGCTTTCTCTTCAGCTAATGCTACCCCGATGGATTCTCCAAAAGTATGTACGGAATCGTTTTCACCTTTCGAAGTGATAGATATAACTATCAGCAGACTAACTGTTGTCAGAAATAGTACACCTATTTTAGGCAAGTGTGCAGAGAGTTGCTTAAGGAATTGTTTCTGTTGCTGAGCAGGCTTCTCTACTTCGTCCTCCTGCCCTCGATCTTCCACCGGAACAGGAGGAAGATTCCTGATTCTATTTAACTCATTTATATATGCTTCGCTACATGGAAAATAATGCACATCACGAGAAACACCCGTGGTTCTAGTTATAGAACTATAATAACTTTTTCGGTAAGGATCCCACTTGGAATAGAGAGAAAGTCGGATTCTTTCTCCATCTAACGGCTTCAATGCTTCAAACCCATGATACGTAAACTCATCGATATCCACTTTGTATAGGCTTTGAGTATCCTCTTGGATGACGAGGACCTCAATCTGGTTCACACCATCCGGGGTCTTTCCAAGAGACAACAACTCTATTACCTGCGTAACATACGGTTCCATCCTACCTTCGTCCTCTCTTCCGATCAGACATAACTTTAATCGACTGAAGATTCATCATTTTTTCCTACGTTCGATGCAAACGGAGATGTCAGTCGGTTCGTAAAGTCGTTCACGATATTAAGGAGATGTGTCTTCTCTTGGCGGAGAGCATCCAATTTCTGCTTCATTTGAGAGAGTTCAGCTTCAAGCCTTACATTCTTTTCCTCAAGATCGCTGATTTTCTTATTCTTATCGGATGTCATCTCATTGTGCTTCTGAAGCAAGCCAGCATAGTTCTGACGTTCGAGTTCAATTACACCCTTAAGCTCCTCGTTCTGACCGGATAGATTGGAATGAAGCTCACGATAATCTTCCATCATTTGATCGACCTTCAAGTTCTTATCGACCAGCTTTCGCTCCAGCTCCATAATACTTTTCTCACGTTCTTCAATGACTTTACCCAAGTTCTTTAGATCTTTGTTCAAACGGTCATTTTGTCCGTTCGCATGACTTAAGCGATCCTGCAAATCATTATTACTTATTTCGACATGCTGCTTGTCCTTAATCATCTGCTCCACGGCAAATAATAGATCAAGCGAACTCTTATCCATATGGCCCTTATTGTTTAAAACAGAGCCAGAGGACTCTTCATTCGTTTCGAGATTCGTTGAAGTTGTCAGCAGTTCCTGCTGCGGTTCTTCCAGGTCTCTTCTTACGTCAGGGTTCTCTTTCGACTGCGGCTGCTCAAGCCTACTACTCTTCTTCTTTTGGAACGGAGAAAACATATATGGAATCACCTTTTCTAAGAAAATGTTGAATAATGTTGAACAATGTTTATTTATGTAAGTATCCTTTTATTATAGTTGAATTCCCAATTGTAAATTTAGGTCTAAAGAACTAACTTAACATAGAAATATGAGTTGAATGATTGGATAGTACTAACAAAAAGATCCTGATACTAGAACCCATTGCTCCACCCTTTCTACGTTTTTATATAAGTTCTCCTAGTTCCTCTTCCGAGAATGCTAATTAGGATAGCAGCCCTGGAGGGCATATAACTGCTTAATAGTTATCGGAGTTTTGCCTGTATTTCTTAATAAGAATGCTAAAGATTAGAACACAAAAAAAGACACGGACATCAGTCGGCGTCTCTGGCTATTCAGCGAGGAGGGACATGAACACGTAATGAAGACCATCTTCCCGCGTATTGGCAGAATCTGCTCGACTGAGCACATTCTTTTCTACTCTTTATCTCCTTTTAGCAAAAAAACCGCATCAGTTGTGATATAGCTTATCGTAATATCTATAGAGGGAAATCATGAAGATTGCCAAAAACCTGCTACGGGGCGTTGTATCTCGGTTGTACCTAATATAGCGAAGATATAGAGTGATCCAAAACCAAAAAGATAATTGTAATCGGGTTTAATTAACGTTTCGGGGTAACCATCTTCATCTACTTGCAATAAAAAGGAATATGACTCCTCCCTCAGCTTCGTAAAATAATAGTCTTCATCTTGAATCAGTCTCGGATTTCCACCTACTTTGATTAAAAAAGACTGATCCATCGATTTCTCATCATCACTGAGTACCCCATCTGAAATGATGTGTTTTATAAGACCTGGGTTAGTAAACTTCTGTTTGGTGCTTTCAGTTGAAATCGGGTGCTCAATTACCTTGATCGAGCAATCAGGATATATATTATTTTTCAAGTACTCCTCATAATCCTCAGGGATGAAGATCGATATCATGCTCTCCGGTTTAAAGGGATGGATGACGGTCAAGTAAAAGACATATCTCTGGGTACCTTCATGGATAAAGTCATCTTGATCATCGAAAAAGCCGGGTGCATTTCCACCGATCCAGCCTGCTCCCTGATCTTTCGCTAGGTTGGCTTCGGCATAATAAAGGATACTGTTTGTTCGCTCAACTAACACCTTCATTTTATTGTCCAACGGCATTTTACAATCCTCCTTCTTGTGAGGCGGCTATCCTACTTTTTTCTGCGCGTTGCTATCCAATTTCTAGAACTCAGCTTATCAAAGATTTCATGAATCATAAAACGACGATCTATCATTTGCTTTACTTTCATCGGAGTTCTCCAACGAAATTGCTTCGGGCAATTGGGTCGGAGCAGGCGATGTTCAAACTGTGGCGCATGCTAGAGCACAGACAGCTTCTTGATCCACCCTTCCAGCTCGTCAACCAACCCTTTGGCAAGTTCAAAATCCGTATCTTTCAAGGCTGATTCGATTTGCATTTCGACCGACTTTTTCTTTTGCTCCATTTCTAAATAGTCTTTATCGAAATGGCTGGCGTAGACCATCTGTCTGAATTTTCGCATACTCATTTTTCGAATGGTCTTATTTTCAACGATCAGCACATAATCCATCCCGTTTACGACGGAATAGAAATCATGCGAAACCATAACGATCGCACCTTTATAGTCGATGATAGCTTTTTCCAGCGCGATCTGTGTATAGATGTCCAAATGGCTCGTCGGTTCATCAAGCAGCAGCAGGTTGGCTTGACTGGCCGCAACTTTAGCCAATTGCAACATGTTTTTTTCTCCACCGGACAACGATTCGATCTTCTGCTCAAGAATCTCTCCTTCAAAGCCGTAGTTCACGAGATAGGCTCTGACCTCGTCATAAGTTTTGAATCCGGCATCGATGAATTCATGTAGAATCGTATTCGAATCTTGCAGCGTTTCGCCTTGGAGCTGAGATAAGTAAGCCACTTTCGCATCCGTATGGACTTCGATCGACTCCTGATTGTTCCGAAAGATGTCCCGCAGCAAAGTCGTTTTCCCCGTACCGTTCGGACCGATGATTGCAACTTTATCCGTGGATTTGATCTCGAAGTTCACGTTTTCCAGCAGCAGCTCGTCAAAGGAAATGCTATAGTTATTGACCTTGATTGCGATGTTGTCTTCGACTTCATAATCGAGATCAAATCGAATATTGGGCTGTTTAATATCAACAAATGGTGCTTTAATTCTTCTCGCTTCTAATCGTTCTTGAAATTTCACTCTCGCCTTTAATGCTCTTCCTCTGGAAGCTTCCGAATTAATCGTTGCGATCGCTCTAAGATTTTCGATGACACCATCGTATCTTTCGATCTCTTCCGCTTCAGCAACCGCGATCTCTTGCAACTCAATCTTCGTCTGAAGCAAGGAGAAATTATACTCAATATATTGTCCGTCGAACTCCTGGAGTTCCGTGTTTTCGAGGTGGATAATTTTGTTGAAACAATGATTCAACAGATAGCGATTATGCGTGACGACTAGCAACATTCCTTTGTGGGAATTGATCAATTTTTTAAGCGCATTGAGATTTTCAAAGTCTAAAAATACATCCGGTTCGTCCATAATCATCAGATCCGGACTACGGAGCATTTCCTTCATCACTTGAATAAGCTTGAATTCCCCACCGCTTAAAGAGGATATGCTTGCATCCCTTAGCTTCATGAGGTTGGCCAGATTCAACTGTTTATGAATCGTATTTTCATAATCATCTCCGCCCATCGCCTCCAGTGCGTCCAAAGCCGATTGCACTTTTTCCATCAGCAAATCTATATCCGATGTGTTGGCCATTTCCGCATACATCGCTGTGATCTCATCCTGAAGCTTGATAAACTCTTCTCCGATATATTCAAAAACCGTCATTTCTGTCGTTGGGTCTAGCTGTGAGAACTGACTCATATACCCGATTGTGCAATCCGGATCGATCTCCAGCTTACCCTCGAACAAATGTCTTTCCGGGTCCATCAGGATCTCGATCAGCGTACTTTTACCACTACCACTTGTGCCGATAAAGGCACAGTGTTGGCCTTCTTCGAGCGTAAATGAAATATTATTGTAGAGTTCTTTTTGCGGGAAAGAAAAAGATAGATTTTCAACTTTGATCATGGTGTTACCTTCCTTGGTATCTGAAATGGTTATTTGGGTTTGGATGCGTTGCAGAACGTAAATGTGAGTTTTCGAATCTCAGCGTAACACTGATTGCGGGTGAGTACAATTGATTTGTACATCTAGGCCCAAACCAAAGTTTAGCTAGGTCCGACCACGCATTGGACCAACGAAACAACATCTTGTGTACTCCTTAACCATACTCGATTTTACTCCCGTTTATGGAGCTCTGCATGCGTTTGGTCTTGTCTTATGTGGACTCATTGGCTGGGTATACATGGACTCTATTCAGGAAAGAAATGATTGGCAAGGAGAATAGATTGGTTCGTACATCTTTATAAATTGGTGAATGTAATTTTAGGCTAACCAATTGGCTTTAATGAAGTAGTTTAGCTAGGTTCGTGTTATAATAGTGTTTACCTGATTAACATTCATCATTCTGCCGAGATGGCGATGATTAAGGAGATTGAACTTTGACGAACAACCATAATATTGGAGCAGTTAACGAACTACCGGAAAACTTTGAAGAGCTCAAACGGGCGGCTAATCGGACATCAAGCTGGAGAGACAGACTGAATGCGGTGAACGAATTGGGGAACTGGGATACAGAACCTACCATTAAGTTGCTGCAGAATGTCTTGAAAAATGATCAAGTGTTTCAAGTGCGCGAAGCCGCATATCTCAAGCTTAAACAGTTGGGTGAAGATGTACAGATGCCTGCCAAAAACAAAGGCGAGCTGTTTAAAGGTACTAACAAAATTTTGCTACGGATCAAAAAAAGCCTGCCTGAAGGTCACACATTTGAGGAATTTAAGGAAAAACTGCAAAAGACACGTCTGGATCTCTATGATACTTACGAGGGCGACAAAGATGCTGAGTTCGACTCCTGGCTCCATGGAATTTGGGAGACGCTAGGTAGAAGATAACCATCGTGCAATGTATGATAGCCGAGTACAAAGCTACTCCACAAAATGGAGTGGCTTTTTTTATTTCTTCAGGGTCACCTCCATCAGATAAACGTCACCGAGCGCTTGTTCATAGAACTCCCATCTTCCTATCTCTCCCATTACATTTATTTTCTAGTATAATAATGGCATCCAACAATAATTTTAAAATAGAAGGAGAGTTGTTATGGAATATCATGTATCCATACATGGAAGTGATCAAAGAAAAGGAACAGCAGATCAACCACTCCGTACCATATCACGCGCTGCGGCTCATGCCATGGCTGGTGATACCGTTATTGTTCATGCGGGAGTATACAGGGAATGGGTTAACCCGGTTAATGGAGGAACAGCCGAGCATCGAATCGTCTATCGATCCGCAGGAGACGGGGAAGTCGTGATTACAGGAGCTGAACGGATTACCAACTGGAAGTCTGAAGGAGACGATGTTTGGAGCACCGAAGTGCTCAATTCCATCTTTTCGGTTCGTAATCCCTTTGAGGTGGAACTCAGTGGAGACTGGTTATTTGACGGGGCCTTCCCGGTTCATCTCGGTGATGTCTATTTGGATGGCAAATCCTTGTATGAATGCGAAAGTGTTGAAAGCGTTCACAAACCGGAGGTTTGGCCCGAAGCCAAGTATCCCAAGGATTCACTGTTGAAATGGTATGCTGAAGTTGGTTCTGCAACAACAAAAATCTGGGCTAACTTTGGCGGAAAAGATCCTCGTAAGGAAAATGTAGAGATTAATGTGCGCCCTTATTGCTTCTGGCCTGAGAAGCCAGGATTGAACTACATAACCGTAAGTGGCTTCACCCTTCGTCAAGCTTCGCCTCAATGGGCGCCACCTACGGACTACCAGGAAGGTTTAATCGGACCTCACTGGAGCAAAGGCTGGGTTATTGAAAACAATATAATCAGTGAATCCAAATGTGTTGGTATTAGCCTGGGTACCGAAATGGGTACAGGCCACAGCAAGTCCTTGGAGAAGCATAGTAAAGGCGGGACTCAGCGGGAGCAGGAGGTTATTTTACGCGCATTACGCTCCGGCTGGCATAAGGATCGAGTCGGCAGTCACATCATTCGAGGTAATGTAATTCATGATTGTGAGCAGGCAGGTATTGTCGGTCATATGGGAGCAGCCTTCAGCAACATTTATAAGAACCGTATTTATAATATTCACCACAAACGACTCAGACACGGTGCCGAAGTGGCGGGAATTAAACTGCATGCTGCACTAGATACTCAAATTAACGAAAATATAATGTATAGCTGTTACCGTGCGCTTTGGCTTGACTGGCAGGCACAGGGCACTCGCATCAGCCGTAATGTATTTTTTGATAACATTTCAGAAGACCTCTTCGTTGAGGTGTGCCATGGTCCCTATATGGTCGATCATAATCTATTTCTCTCGCCCATGAATTTCAGAAATATGGCCCAGGGCGGGGCATTTGCTCATAATTTATTTGCAGGCCGATTTGTCGTTCGTTCCGAAATTACCCGAATTACGCCTTATCACTTCCCACACGAGACGGCCATGGCTGGATACTCCAATATCACGGGAGGCGATGACAGGTATTACAACAATATCTTTCTGGGTGATAACGACGCGAATAAGGAGCCTGTTCCAATCACCTTCTTTGAGCATCTTCCCCTTAAACCAAGGGATGTTGTTGGAGAGGATGGGAAGACGGTCATGGATGGTGTACCGGACAATTCCATTTGTTATCTTCATGCTGTGGGACTTGGCGGCTACGATCAACATCCGGATGTCAAAGATAAGAAGTGGTGGGAATACACTAAAGAGGAGCTTATGGAGCTTGGCGATGCCGTGAGGGATTTTTTTATAGGAAACGCAGTTCTTCCGGTAGCTATGGGTGGAAATGTATATCTTAACGATGCCGTTCCAAGTCGTCATGAGTCGGATGCAAAGATCTATACGAATAAGGGCATAAACGTTGAGATTGATCCTAGGCTGGGTAAGGTGCTGGTGCAGATTAATGAACCCGAATTGCTTCGGGGTACCTCTGCCATGGTGATCACCACAGATCTGCTTGGAAAGACGTATCACGCCGATATGAAGTATGAGGAACCCGACAGCACTCCATATCATCTTGACTCCGACTTTTTCGGAACAAAGAGACCTGATGCAGATGTCACGCCTGGTCCGTTTGAATTAACTGGAAATGGTAGTGTTGAGATTGAGATTTAGCTTGTTATTGAGGGTCCAGTCACTTTAGGTGATTGGATCTTTATTGCGTTTTCCCACTACTAAAATTAGATAAACTCCGACGTTGTCATAATGTGAAAAGACCATCATCATCATTTGGTGGTCTTCTTGTTCAATTAAGCGCACCCTTTAGTAAAAAAATTAGTCCTTTATTCTTCGTTATCTTCATCTTGCCGTTTTGTTCTTAGATTATAAATATAGACTGTTGGAATAAGACCACAAATAAATAATATTACACCGATTAAAGCACCATCAATAATATTAGAACCATCAGTACGTGATACAAAAAAAACGATAATAGTTGAAATTAAATTAGCACAACCAGTGAAATACTAAACCTTTTTTGTGGGTTAATTTTATTATTCTCATGGTCTGCACTAATACTCATTGAACTATCTAGAATTATTTCAAAGCTCTGCTTTACCATTACTTGTGGTACGGTTCTCCGTAACATATGTGGAACGAAAAAAAAGCAGGCGCCCATTTCAGCGCCTGCTAATAAACCCTCTTCAGCAGCTCTATAATTTCATCTAGAGTGACGCCGAAGGATTTGTAGTATAATGTGTCGTTTTCCAGTTGCTTCAGGATCGTTTCATTGCGTATTCGTAGCATCTCATCTGATGTAAATTCGGTTACAAAGCACCCCTTCCCTGTTACTGTATAAATCAGTCCGCTTCGTTCTAGTCCTTCCCAAGCTTTCTTTACGGTGATAACACTAACCCCAAGTTCCAAGGCAGCTTGTCGAATGGGTGGCAGACAATAGCCGCTTACTAGCTCTCCATTCAGAATTTGGGCGCTTATTTGTTCATAAAGCTGTTCATAAATTGGTTTCTCAGATTTATTCGAAATCGTTACGTTCATAACATCTCTACTTTCAAGAATCGCCTCACTGCAATCCGATAGGTAATTAGCGTAAATACAATAAAAATCACAATGCCTAGGATCAGAATAAATAGCTGTCGCAGAGTATTATCCGCCCCGGAGCCATAGAAAATGTCGTTCACCCACGGACTTTGGATTCCGATCCATTGGGCAACTCCTGCAAAAAGTATAGCGACTGTAATCGATGCGGTCGTTGCCGCACCATACTTATACGCCGTCTTGTAATACATAGATAGAAGTACGATGTTGAAGATCGCGAACATCATAAAGCACAATCCCCAAAAACCCAGGTGTGGCTCGAAGAAATAGTAAGTCAATTCCGGGTATAGACGAAGCGTAAAGATGCTAAAGATCATTGCAACGGAAAGATGTAGGAGTTCCAGAATGATAATAACAGTTATCCTAGCCTTCACGATGTCTTTTTTGGTCACCGGCATCATTGTACTAAACATCAAATCATTCTGACTTTTAAATCCGCCAAATATGTTCGGCACCGTGATCAAACAAAAATATAGCGGGACAAGAAAATATATCCAACCGGGAATCAGCATTAATGCACCCGTAAATAAGGGTAATACGAAGAACCAAGGATTTACTCCTAATTTCAAATCTTTCATCACTAAATTATACATACACACCCTCCTTTTTCGCAAAATAAATCATGATCTCCTCAAGACTTGGTGTAGTTGCCTTTAAGTTGGAGAATGGATCCAAGTCTTTGGTATGAATCAATCCGGTAAAGCCGAAAGAGTTGATTTTGTAGGAAATCAACTGCTCCTTTACCTCGCGCAATTGGCCCTCACTACCACTGATTAAACGATAGGACTCCATAAAATCGTGTTTCTCGGAACTGGCGATAATTTGCCCGTGATCAATGAAGGTTATAAAATCTGCACACTTCTCCAAGTCGGATGTAATGTGCGTAGAGAAAAGAATGCTGATCTCGCCGTCAACGATGAGCTCTTGAAAAATATCTAACAATTCGTCTCTTGATACAGGGTCGAGTCCGCTTGTCGGTTCATCTAGGACGAGAAGCTTCGCGCCATGGGATAAAGCAATCGCCAAGCTGTACTTTACTTTCATTCCTGTAGATAATTCAGCAATCCTTTTGTGTTCATCCAATTTGAATACTTTTAGGTATTTATAGTAGGTTTCGTCATTCCAATTATTATAGAACTTCCTTGTGATATTGGTCAGCGTTTTGATCTTGCTTCGTGTATAGAAATCGATATCGCCGAATGCGCATCCGATTTCCTGCTTCAATTCGATCTCGTGTTCGGCGATGTTCTTGCCGAAAATGCATACCTCGCCGCTATCGACCTGAATCATGTTCATGATCGATTTGATCGTAGTTGTTTTTCCTGCGCCATTGGCACCGATAAACCCCATAATATAACCCTTTTCTAATTGAAACGATACGTCTTTTAGCTGAAAGTTGTTGTACTTTTTATTTAAATTACGAATGTCCAATGCCAGCATGCCGTGCCTCCTCTTCAAATTGTGTATGTTGTGCATTCACAATATTACACGAGTAGTTCTTCAAGGTCAACCATTTTTATCCTTTTTTAGATAACCCTAATGATCTTGCTTGTCGGAATGATCATCAATTCCTTTCAACTGTTCTTCATAAATGCTCAACAGCGGTTCGTATGGATGTACCTCCAATTCCGTTCCGTCAAAAAGTAGGCGGGGTAGCAACCGCTATTAGTAGTGTTTCGCCATCCCAGATATTCTTATAACTATGGGGGATTCTGGCATCATAATAGATACTGTCCCCTTCTTCGAGCGTGTAACGTTCATTGCCCAGCATAAACTCCAAACGCCCGGAGTGGACAAATAGAAATTCCTCGCCATCGCTATGGCCGACGCCGATGTCGCCATAAGCCGCTCCTTCTTCCAACACTCCCCATATCGGTCCCATTCGGTTATTGCTTCCTTGACTGAGCGCGTACCAGGTAATGCGTGAACCTTCGGAATGTACCAAAGGTTTGCGTTCGTTTTTTCTAACGACAATGCTTCGTTTCTCCTCGCCGAATAAATCGGTAAAATTCACGTTTAATGCATTAGCTACACGCTTCAGAACACTGATGGACGGATTCGCCTTATCGCGTTCAATTTCACTGAGAAAAGATAAGGATACAGAGG
The DNA here is from genome assembly GCF_948329825.1 of Paenibacillus sp. JJ-100. GTDB lineage: Bacteria > Bacillota > Bacilli > Paenibacillales > Paenibacillaceae > Paenibacillus. The sequence continues at coordinate 75,196 of NZ_CAOJCM010000003.1, read as the reverse complement.
CTGCTTGAGCTACCTTCTTGAGCGTTAATTTCTGTTTTTTTCGCGTGCTTCGAATGGCTTCGCCGATTGAATTCATGTGCAAACCTCCTGAATTTCGATGTAATTTCGCTATTGGCGAAATTTATATATGTATATTAGGTGTAAAACATGAGCAATATCAAGCCCTTTCACTAGAGCGAAATTACGGTGTAAAAACGTTGATATAGCGCCATTATTGGGCTACCATTTAATCATGGTTGGTGATCTTACCCGGTTTTCTTGCCGATCGTTCGTTTCAACAGAATTATTTCATTTGCAGCGAAATTCTCATGGATAATGAGGAACGAATCACATTGATTCAATGGCCTCCTTGTTATCCGGATCAAAGAAAATATATTGGAAGGACGGAAGGAGTTAAAAGAATGACTGCTAAAATTCCCAAAGTCTATCGCGTCGGTGATGTTACCGTGACGCGTGTCACGGAGATGATGCTGGACGGTATTTCACCAGAAGTATATTTTGCGGGATCGTGGAACCCCCTGTTCCTGGAGGAGAATCGAAACTCTCTTCCGGCCGGCCTGATCGATGGCAATTCTCAGCTTATCGTCAGTATTGGAACGTGGGTGGTGAAAACTCCGAAGCATACGATCCTTATTGATACGGCTACAGGAAACGATAAAGACCTGCCTTTAAATCCCGATCTCGCCAATCTCCAGCTCCCCTATCTTCAGCGTCTGAAGGAGGCAGGGGTTACACCGGAGGAAGTGGACTACGTTCTGCTGACACATCTGCATGTGGACCATGTCGGCTGGAATACAAACCTTGTGGACGGAAAATGGGTACCGACCTTCCCCAATGCCAAATACGTATTTCCCCTCGCAGAACAGCAATATTACTCCAGCGAAGTCAGTCACAACAAAGCAAACGAAGCAAATTTTAACGTTTACGAAGAAAGCGTATTGCCTGTTGTTGAAGCCGGCTTAACGCAGGCCATTGGCCATGAGGGCGGAGAATTTCTTGATATATTCACATTCATTCCGACACCCGGCCACAGCATCGGCCAAATGTCCATCCGTCTCAAATCTGGCGGGGAAGAAGCTTTATTCGGCGCTGATGTGATGCACCATCCGTTTCAGGTCTATAACCCGGAATGGAATTCCATGTACTGCGAATTTACCGATCAAGCGCGTATTACACGGCTTAGGGTGCTGGAGCTCATAGCGGATCGCCCAGTCATTTATTTCAGTACGCATTTCCCCGGAAGCGCGGCGGGGTACGTGACTCGCAGCAAGGGCAAGTATAAGTGGAACTTTATTTAAAACAACCTGACAACAAACTCCATTACGAAAGGTGCTGAGCGTATGACAACCCGTGATTTTCTTAAAAAAAACCATATCGTGACCGAAGACCTGCGTATCCTGAGCGATACGCCCGGAATCGAGCTTTATGTACGAAATATACGTCCCGCTTCCATGAATACCTTCTCAAACGAAAAAACAATCGTGATGGTTCATGGCGCTACCTATTCAATTGGCAGTCTGTACGATGTGGAGCTGGACGGCTTCTCTTTTCTGGACTACCTTGCCGGCCATGGCTATGACGTATACGCCGTGGACGTTCGCGGCTATGGCGGCTCGACAAGACCGCCTGAGATGGAGCAGCCTGCCGACCTTAATCCGCCGCTTGTCCGCACGGAGACAGGGGTCCGGGATTTGGGTACAGCCGTAGACTACGTTCTGAAACGCCGAAATTTAAAGAAGGTCAACATACTGGGAATGTCTTGGGGGGGAACGGTTGCGGGAGCTTATACCAGCCAAAACAACGAGAAAGTAAACAAGCTTACGCTTGTTGCACCGCAATGGCTGAGCTCCAAACCGGTTCCGATCGATACCGGAGGCCCACTCGGTTCATATCGCCTTGTTGCTGTCGGCAGCACGAAGGAACGCTGGCTCAGCGCGGCGCCAGAACATAAACGCAATGATCTGATTCCGGACGGTTGGTTTGAACAATGGGTCAAAGCCACTCTTGCTTCGGATCCGGGGAGCTTAACCGATCATCCTGAGCATATCCGGGCGACCAACGGCCCTATTCTGGATATCCGCGAATACTGGACGGCTGGCAAAGCTTTCTATGATCCTAAGGATATTACGGTTCCTGTCCTTCTTGTCCATGCGGAGTGGGATATCGATGTCCCTCTTGAATTGGCCCAGAATCTCTTCACTTCGCTGACAGGGGCCGCCTATCGCCGCTGGGTGGAAATCGGTGAAGGGACGCACATGGTATTACTGGAGAAAAACAGACTTCAGGCTTTTCAAGCCATCCGCGGTTTCTTGGATGAAGCATACGCGCCGGCGAAGTAAAGCTACCGCTGCACGAGCGGATCTTTAAGATTATATTGCTTGCCTAATGAGAGGCCAGGGCATTTAAGGATCGCTATGACGATGACCAACATCCTTTCGGCTTTGTTCACATCATTCTCTTCCTTTTTTGATATTTGGAAGGCAACGTGCCAAGCGACTCGCCAAGTGAACCTTCATGCCCGGAATCAAATCCTCGCGAAGAGTAAACGTATTCTCTGTGAGAAGCACCACGGTGGAGTCGAATTCGAAATAATCCAGCTCCTGGACTTTATTGAAATTCTTAGATAAATTTTACATTAGCTATGTTATTATGTGATAGGTATATCACATTAATGGCGAGGAGCTGTTTGAATTGACAGTTACATTAATTACAGGTGGAAACAAAGGGCTGGGCTTCGAAACTGCACGGCGATTGATCGAACAGGGTCACAATGTGTACATTGGTGCTCGCAGTGTAGAACGCGGAAAAGACTCGGCTGATAAGCTTGGCGCAAAGTTTGTACGGATTGATGTGACCGATCTTGCGTCCATACATGAAGCAGCTGCCGAAATTAAACAAAATGAAGGGCATTTGGATGTACTTATCAATAATGCGGGAATAACAAGCGGTCTTCTGGGTGCTAATGATGTGGATGCAGAAGACTTCCGCACCGTTTATGACACCAATGTCTTCGGTATTGTTCGTGTGACACAAGCATTTCTTCCTCTTCTGCACAAATCGGCAACGCCTGTTATCGTCAATGTCAGCAGTGGGCTAGGTTCCTTTACCCGCGTAACAAATCCTGAAAAGATTGAATCGCAAATAAACGATTTGATTTACTCGTCATCCAAAGCCGCAGTAACAATGCTGACTGTGCAATATGCCAAAGCCTTGCCTGAATTCCGTATAAATGCCGCCGATCCCGGCCCGACAGCAACCGACCTCAATGGGCATCGCGGCTACCAAACCGTCAGTGAGGGTACAGATGTGATTGTGAAGCTTGCGACTCTTGACTGCAATGGACCTACGGGTACTTTTATGGACCGGAATGGAGTCGTTCCTTGGTAAGGAGGAGACTATGTTGTGAGTAGCTTTATCGCGGCAATGCTCCTGATGATCTTTAACCCGGCATTCGGAAGGAAGCCAGACAGAAGAACGCAAACACATATAAACAATTCCTTTAATTACAAAAGTAACAAGTTCATGAATGCTATCCCTACAATAACTAGAATGTCTTTGCGCAAGTTTTTTAGGGCCACCCTTTGCCAGGATGGCCCTTTTGCTTTGTTAAACCTATCGTTTCCCGTTAGTTAATTCCTTACTTTTCCCGTGACGGAGAATTCCCAGTCCCAAAATTAAAAATTTACCAATACATCGAGCCAGAAGAGAATCTGGGCGATACTAAAAGAATTGGAAAATCCCGCCTTGGGACATGGTTTTTTGCGCCAACTACTGAATGATCTGATCTTACAAGCTTTGCGATGTGGGACGAACAATAAGTTCGTTTATCGTCACGTTAGCCGGCTGCTGAATTGCAAACAGTATGGTTCTCGCAATGTCGTTAGGGTCAAGTTGGTCCCATTCCTGGCTGCCCAATTTCTCCAATGCCGGGTAAATCGAGTTGTCAGTAATAGTATCATACAACTCGGTTTCCACGGCACCGGGGGAGATAAGAGTTGTCCGAATATTTTGCTTGGCTCCCAGTTCGGTTCGCATACCTTCCGTTAAAATCCGTACAGCATGTTTGGTTGCACTATAAATGGAGCTTGAAGGGAAAATGATATGCCCCGCAATGGACGAGAAATTAATAATGTGTCCCTCATTGCGTTCTTCCATATGCTTGTAGACAGCTGCCATCCCATAGAGGACGCCTTTAATGTTTACGTCTATCATTCGATCCCATTCATCAACCTTTAAATTCTTAAAGAATGAAAGCGGCATAATCCCCGCGTTATTGATCATAATGTCGATTTTTCCGTAGGTTTTAATGGTTTCATCTGCCAATGTTTCTACGTCGGCACGAGAAGTGACATCAGTCACTTTATAGCTGGCTTCGCCTCCAGCAGCACGAATTTCTTCCTGCAGTTGCTGCAAACGATTTTCCCGACGAGCGGCGAGCATGATTTTAATACCGTGTTGGGCGAGAAGTCTGGCAGTAGCCGCTCCCATTCCGCTACTAGCGCCTGTGATAATTGCTACTTTATCCATGTGTATTTCCCCTTTCTCCGGTTTTAGCCAGTCATCGTTGGCTTGATTCAAGGTTATCAAGTGAAGTTAACTCTAAGTCAAGCCTGAGAAAATAAAAAAAATACGCCCTCCATCCGGAGGCGCGCATCACTTAGAGAGAAGTGCTGCATACGGCCGATCTAGGGCAGCATCTTAGTCAATCTTTTTTCCTGCATATCGTATAATGCCAACTTGTAATTGATTCGCTCCAAACATTTAAAGGTTTCCGAGAGATCCCTCTCCACCTTTTCCTTATGCTTGAGCATCATTTGTTTTCGTAACTTAAGCGTGTTCTCGCCTTCTTGGTACAAATCCACATATCGCTTGATCTGGGCCAGCGGCATGCCCGTTGCCCGCAGGGCCATAGTAAAACTCAACCATTCTAGACTTTCTTCGTCATACAACCTATTTCCGCTTTGATCGCGCTTCACGTACGGTAATATACCTTCCCGCTCGTAATACCGAAGCGTATAGGCCGAAATACCAGTTTGCTCCGAAACTTCTTTAATTGTAGACATATCCAAGTCCTCCTGTAGTTAGAGTCCACTCTAACATTTTATCCATAAATTGTTTATATTTCAATTAAATAATTCAGGATAGGATATATCGATTTTACTGTATCTACAAAGAAACCTTGACTAGGAATCCGCTTCCGTAATATCGCCAATAGGTTTGGTAATGACAATTCCTGCATTATTGACGAGGGCTTGCCAAGATGAAAGCATTCGGCCGTCTCGGGGAAACCGAAGACATTGCAGCTGTCATCCTCTTTCTTGCAAGCGAAGAATCACAGTGGGTCACGGGGTAAACACTTCGCACCAATGACGGTTTTATTTAACTTACAGGAAGAACCTTCATCAGCCCCTTCGCGGTTAAACCGCTCTAGGGGCTATTTGTTTTCAGCAATAATAGCTCTAGCACGTTTTACAGTCGCTATCTGTGACTTAATCCTAAAAAACTTGCCCTACTTGTGGTACGGTTCATTCCGATTAATCTTCACCGCGCGATAAATCTGCTCCACCAACACCAGCCGCATAAGCTGATGCGGCAAGGTCATGCGCCCGAAGCTCAAGCGTTGCTTCGCGCGGCGCAGCACCTCATCGGAGAGCCCATGGCTCCCTCCGATGACAAACACGACATGGCTCGTCCCATAGGTGCCGAGCTTGTCGATCTCCATAGCCAGCTCCTCGGAACTCCAGAGCTGGCCATCCAGTGCGAGCGCGACGACGTGCGCCTCGCTCTTCACATGCGCGAGGATGCGTTCACCCTCGCGCTCCTTCACCGCCCGTACCTCAGCTTCGCTCAGGGTATCGGGCGCTTTCTCGTCTGCGACCTCGATCATCTGAAACTTGATGTACGGGGCGAGCCGCTTGGCATATTCCTGAATGCCCAGCGTTAAATATTTTTCCTTCAATTTGCCTACGCCAATAATTTGAATCAACATATGATCATTCCTCCTGCATCGTCGTCCTTGCACACAACCTATCTATCATCCAGATGCTTTTATCGCATCACTTCATTCATCCGCACCACATTCAATTCAAAATCTTCACAGCACGCTCTGTATTCCTTCGTTCGATATGTACGGTTCGTGAGAAGCCGTGAGGAGCCTCTGCTTCACATCCCTTGTAGCACCCATTACATGCATTACACATTCCGTCGTTCCCTACAAATGCAAAAAGAGCGCTCAACACGCTCTCTCTGCTTCTTGCTGTGATGTTCATACCGGATCGAACCAAGTCTAACGCCAGAAGCCCGGTCACTACCACTGCTACGCCATGCCAACAACATCTCATAGCAGCATCGAGTCGCGCTCCCCGGCGGCCTGCTCTACAGTACGCTAAACGACAAGAAATTCCGCATGCTGATCGCACTCAGCGCATTTCGCAGGCGGGTCCCAGTCGGCAAATTCCGTCTCCTTCAGATCCACAATATCTGGAGCGTCCTCATACTCATCCACAAACATGTCGATGGCAATGTCCACGTGATCTTTGCATACAACGTACATCCGTCAAGCATCCTTTCTGTCACCAGCTATGTTCCCGATTCACGAGCCGCATATCCTATAGGATAGCCACTTCTCAGTTCTATCACACCTGCTCCGGAAAAGAAACCCCTAGATCACGGTTCAGTGTAAAAACACCCGAACGCATACCAAAAATACAACCTTATCCCACAACGTGCACACACTTGCCTGATAAACACACCTAGAATCTCCATTCCTCATGCCACTTATCATCTAATAAAAAAATTAAAAGCATCCTTCTAAAAGATACCCATTAGGTATCTCAATAGGAATGCCTTTGCTTTGCTTTCTTTGCTTCGCCTTATACCATTGTATATATATCCTTACTCATACCTTCGCCCACATCTTTACTTTTACTACTGTGCTTATATCTTTACTTATGCTCGTATTTTATCCTTACGAATATCTTAGCTTGTGCCTGTCATTCAAATCTTGCCTGTACCTTCTCTTCGTGTCGTGTACTCGACTTACTCCAATCCAGATTGTGCCTTCGTGAGCAGTTTCCCACCTTGAAAAGCAATTACCGCATTGCCGCCGTTACCCGCTGCACCTTTGTAGTTGTACACGACCATGTTCTCTGCTTCACTCAGTGCCTCACCTTCACCGCCGAGGATCTCGATGACCTCTTCTACGGACATGCCAACCTCCAGCTTCTCATACTGGGCGAACGTAATCAGAACTCCGTCCCCTTTGCCAGCAGACCCATTGTTTCCTGCGGTGACTGGTGTCTGAACATTCGCATCTTCTCCAGCCAATCCGCCTGTACCCAGTTCATTCAACTTCTTCTCCAGCGCTGCAATTTTCTGTGCCTGCTCATCATTTTTGATTCCCTGTTCCGTCAGCTTTTTCTCTAACTTGGCAATCTTGTCCTGTATTGCAGTTGTATCTATAGATGAAGCTGGGGTGCCCTCCGATCCACAAGCAGATAACATCAGCAACGATAGTACCAGACTTGTTCCTCCCAGCACCTTCTTCTTATTCTTCAACAGATTCATCTCAAGAATCCCTCCATGTTCAGATTAGACAGCCTGATCCCACGATATACAGGCTGTTATTTTCGTCAACGACCTATGTATACATACAGTCATCAGTTTACCATATTAAACAACGAAATGGTTCTGTGCCTCGGTTTCAAGTTTTCCCATGGGATTTTAAAGAGCGCACACCCTCCCCATTCAATCCCAGCTAAATGAACATAAAAAGAGTGGTCAGAAATTCTGATCACTCTTCTTCGACATGAACGTTCCATTCTTACTCCGGTTTATCGGACAGCTTTACAGACACTTTCTCCGCTTCCCCGTCCCGGTAGAATGTAACTTCCAATGTATCGCCGATCTTTTTCTTATCATACAGGAATCTCCGCAGATCCAGCGTGGACGTAATAGGTTGCCCATCAAATTCCGTAATCACATCATTCAGCTTAAGGCCTGCTTCGGATGCTGGACCGGAAGCTTCCAGCACGACCACACCACTGTCCACATGGGAAGGCAGTTTGAGGTCTTTACGCTGCTCATCGTCCAGCGGAGCATATGGATTGCTCAGGTCAACGGTGTATACACCAAGATAAGGACGGGTTACTTTGCCGTGAAGCAGTAGTGAGTCCACCGTTTTCATCACTTCGTTCACCGGAATCGCGAAGCCTAGGCCCTCAACCCCGGTATCTGAAATTTTCATCGTATTGATGCCTACCACTTTCCCGTCCAGATCAACCAATGCTCCGCCGCTGTTGCCTTCATTAATCGCGGCGTCCGTCTGAATGACGTTCTGCTCCCAGTCATACACGCCATCCTGATTAATAGATACAGGCAAGATCCGATCTGTGTAACTTACAATCCCCGATGTCAGCGTTCCGCCAAGACCGAGTGGATTACCGATCGCCAGCACCGTCTGACCACGTTGCAGCTTGCTCGAATCACCAATCTCTGCTGCCGCACCCAGTCCTTTATCATCTGCGGACAGTACCGCAATGTCACTCACTCGATCCTTGCCCACCAGCTTCGCTTTATGAGTTTCCCCGTCCACCGTCACAATCTCCAGATCACTGGCACCTTCCACGACGTGGTGATTCGTCATAATGTAAGCTTTGCCATCTTCCTTCTTGAAAATAACCCCGGAACCCAGCGCGGAATCTTCCATTGACAAGCTGCTGCCTGTTTTATGATTCACGATGCTGACCACAGAAGGACGTACTTCTGCTGCTGCCTTAATGATACGGTCATATGGGTCAGCCGCCTGAACTGTCTGTGTAGGGCCTCCGCCTTGACCTGCAGCATTCGCCAGAGGCAATTGGGTTGAAGGCTGACTGATGAAGCTAAACAGCGTAACCGTCACAATAGAGCTGATGACCGAACTAATGACGGCTACCTTCACAGTCGAACTGAATTCCGAGCGTGATCTGCGCGGATTGCTCCAGCGATCACGTGCGCGTCTCCCTCCACCCGGACGGATAATCTGAAGTTTGCCTTTCTGTTCAGGTTCGGCGCGTCTTGATACCTTGGTTGAATAAAAATCGTCTCCAAACAATCCCATCGTGATCCTCTCCCCTTCGTTGTCACGCATCAAGACCCTGACTGCCGCCCCAATTTATTGCATGGAAGACACCCGGTAAACTCCCCTGTATCCTCATGCTTTTTTGCATTTTCACAAAATGGTCCTGCACATCGCTACCTCCCGGAACCAAGCCGGGATCAAACGTTATAATTAACGGAATGGCACTCCATTACCGTGTGCTCTATCAATCATACTCTCGCATTTTGCGAGATTCCATTTCATACGCAAAACAGCCACATCACAATGCTCCTTATATACTAAACACTTTAGATCCTAAAAAGTTGCATAATGACGTAAATAAACGTAAATTTTCATGATAGAGCACCTAAATATATAAGCCCATACTCTCTATCACCACAAAATGAGATGTGTTAAGCGTTATTCTTTGAATTCCATAGAACTTTTCTGATTCCATGATCTGAAAAAACAGCCACCGTTTCAGCATACACATCCTGCCCAGAGAATGTTAGCGGCAAAAAGAGGAATGTTTTCCAGCCAGCCTGACTACAATAATAGTAAAAGACCAATTCAAAGCTTCATAGAAAGAAGGAGGATTTCACAATGGAACGCACAAAAACACTCACAGCTATGGACGAAGTGCATATGACGGCCAAACTGGCCGATCTCAAAGAAGAACATTACCGCAATACACTGGCTCTCAGCACAATCATAGAATTGCTTATTGATAAAGGTGTCCTGACACGCGAGGAAGTCGAGCGTAAGGCTGCCGAGCTAGACAGCTTTATGGCTCACCCACCCTATCCCATGGTGTAGGCCGATCGTAGTACGTATCGCAGAGCTTGAATTCATGATCTCGATAAAAACAGCCCCGGCTTTCCATCGCATCTCGCACCGACATTTTAGCCAAATCCATCATATTATGATCTCGGCTGAGATGTGCCAGATACGTACGCTTGATACGTCCGTTCATCAGTTCACTAAGCGCCGCACCGGCTGCCTCGTTCGACAGATGCCCGATATCGCTCAAAATCCGGCGCTTGGTGTTCCACGGATATCGCCCCATACGCAGCAATTCGACATCATGATTCGCCTCAAGCACAAGTACATCTGAATCGGAGATGGCATCACGAACCTTGTCACTCATATAACCGAGGTCTGTCGCCACAGACAGCTTCTCGCTTCCATCATCGAACGTGTAACCTACCGGTTCAGCCGCATCATGTGAGATCCCGAAAGACTCTACGCGCAGCGAGCCAAAATCATGCTTTTCTCCCGTTTCAAAGATCCGACGGTTCTCCTCCGGAATCGCTCCAACCGATTTTTCTAATGCCGCCCATGTATTTGTATTTGCATAGATCGGTAAATTATATTTCCGAGATATCGCGCCTAGTCCTTTAATATGATCTGAATGTTCATGTGTCACCAAAATCCCGTCCAGTTCCGTCCCCGAAATCTCACGTTCCAGAAACAATGCCTCCAGCCGTTTTGCGCTGAGACCCGCATCAATCATGAGTGAAGTCGCCCCATGCTGAATGACCGTGGCATTACCTGTCGAACCACTGGATAACACCGTAAAATATATCCCCATAACGCATTACTCCTCTGGTTTGTCTGACTTGGGACTGAATACATCCCCGCTGATGCCCTGCACGTACAACACTTCGCCACTTTCCAGCACGAATCGCCATGCCGGCATCGCTACTTGTATATCTGAATTGAACAACTGACCGTAGTAGCCCAGCTGAATATCTTTCACAATTGAATCGTTCGGCAAAAAGTTTTCGATCAGCGTACCCAGCGCTTTGGGCGCCGGAAGCACCTGCTGATCACTCTCCTCGGCGGTTGTAATCCGCACAGGAGTCTGATGATAACCCGTGATTTTCTGATCGCTGTAGAACAGCTCCAGACTCACGTTAAAGAGTGGCCATTTGCCATCCACCAGCGGGTGAAATACAAAGGCCCCATCCTCTGCCATCAGCTGATCCAGCCGGTACTTGCCGATTTCCGGAATCTCCGCCTGCAGCGCGTCCACCAGCTCACTTGGTGAGAATATCAGCTTGCTGTCTACGGGCTCTTCCAGCTCCACCTGAATCCCCGACTTGTTCTCTTCGATAAACTCGTAAGATAACTTCGGTAATTTCGGCGTCTCATTCGGAATGGGTGCCAGCACCTGAATGCCCTTCTCTTCCATCGCCTGCTGTGTATTGTCTGCAAGAGAGGTGAAGTCCAGATTGGCTCCGGCTGTCTCCCGCACATCCATCCAGATCTGATAACCCAGCACCAGATTAAGCAGCAGGAAAGCATAAATTAATACATTTTTGGCCCGTCCCCAATCCAGAACGTTCACCTCCTCGTCCGTGTGATGATCTGTGCTTCGTCTGGCTTGACCAGGCGTTTATATCTTATAATCCAGTTTTATACTAGAGCCTCGCATTTCACCTTTTTGGCCTTCTCCACTCAACTAAGACACCGTTGTTTCTTCACCATTGCCGAATCGGATCACCCAGACCGGGATCAACCTAAGCCCATCCTCCAGTGCTGATGGACGATATGCCGGGTATACATCCACGACTTTACGGTTCTCACCCGCTACTTTTCGGATCAAATTTTTCAACTGATCTCCGCCAGGTAACTTGATTGATCTCTTGCTCTCTGCACCTTCATTCAGATATTGCAAGGATCGCTCATAACTTGATACCGTCTCCTGCTGCATCCCCACGTTGATTCTGCCGAAACGGAACTGCATCGAATCCATGATTGGAAAACTGCCATAATACTGCTGGAATTGCAGCTGTGTTTTGTTGTCAGCCGATCTCAGCATCATGCGCGAGCGCCCTTTCCAGCCACCATGCTGGTTAACAAAATCAACCGCAGACAGCGCATCTTTCGAGGCATCACTCTGCCCTGTAGGTGGTGCTGCAGGGTCCGTATAGCTGATCCAGCGCTGATCCTGTTTCACTTGCAGACTGCGTTTGCTGTCTGTATAGATCTCTGACCCATCCTTTTCCCGAATATTCCGGGTCATGCTCGGGTCAAAGAAAAGACTACGTTGCATCTGCTCCACCGTGAACTGCCCTGTCGGCACATCCGCCTCAATCGTATCCAGTGCCTGTGCCGGAATATAGTATCCGCCTTCCATCAGTGTGTACGGTGTCCAGCTTGTCCCAAAATCAACATGCTGCTGCACATCCTGCACCGTCAAGTCTGCCTGAGTAGCTTCATAGACCACGTCGCCCTTGGCACTGAAAAACAGCGCATGGACCTTTGTCTCATCTGAGGCCGTGTATATCGCAATACGATTGATCGTTTCTCCTTGAAAAAGAGAATCTGTTCCCAGACGCATCACACGCTGTAATAGAGTCACTGGCATGCCTTCCTTAAAAGAAAGCTCAAAGCCGGGGCTCTGTTTACGAATCTGATCCCAGTTCACCGATTGCACATTACGACGCTGGAAATCTTCAAACGTCCGACCTTTTAGCCTTGAATAGATCAATTCATAGAATGTATTTCCAGGGTAAAACACCGTATGTTTGTCCTGTCCCAGATGAATAATCATCTGTTCCGGGAAAATTAGTTCTTCAATATTACGCTCCTGACCCATATTCTCAGTCTTCACATAGTTGGTTTCCGAGGTAACGATAGAATCACCACCACCTGGCAAACGATAAATCAGGAAGTAACTTTGAATTAGACTGGCTGCTACCAGCGAAGCGAGCACCAAAGATTTAATCCGTTCCTTCAAGGTGCTCACCCCCTTTATCACGCATTGGCAGGGTGAATGTAACTGTTGTACCCACATCCACCTCAGATTCCAGAGAGATGCTACCATCATGAGCCTTTACAATTTCCCGGGCAATGGACAAGCCCAATCCTGTACCTCCCATGCTACGGGAACGTGCCTTATCTACGCGGTAGAAACGTTCAAATATCCGATCCAGATCACGCTGTGGAATACCCATTCCTGTGTCCGATACAGAGATGGCTATTGTATTCTCGTTACTACGCCGGGCTGCAATCGTAATGGTACCACCCTCCAGCGTATACTTCAGCGCATTGGATACTACATTGTCCAACACCTGATCAATCTGATCCCGGTCCAGTGGAACGGGTGGAATATCATTTTCTACAGAGAGCACGGACTGAATATCCTTCTGGTTCATCTGGAAGGAGAATCGATCCGTCACTTCTTCCAACATCTCCGTAATATCAATAGGCTGCTTGCGCAGCAGAGCTTCTTTGGAGTCCAGTCTAGACAGATGCAACAGATCGGTAACCAAGCGAATCATGCGCTCCGTCTCATTCTGAATAACACCCACGAATCGCCCCGCAAGCTGTGGATCTTCCAGTGCTCCGTCATCCAGCGCTTCCGCATAGCTCTTAATCGTTGTCAGCGGTGTACGCAGCTCATGGGATACATTCGCTACGAATTCACGCCGGGAAGCCTCCAGTTCCTCCTGCTCGGTTACATCCTGCAACACTGCAATCGTACCGGTAATCCCCAATTCACGCCGATGTACCGGAGTGAACGTCATGCGAATGACCACCGGTTCCTCCTGACCTGCTGGAGCAATCTGAAGCAGCGTTGAGCCAGTGAAACCACTTGCCAGAGCTTCCGCATCTTCCGGATCAATGCCAAGCAGAGCAGCAAAATGCCTGCCTTCAATATCGGATGAACGCATACCAAGAATACTGCTCGCACGGCGGTTAACCAGAATGACTTTGCCATACTCGTCGGTGGCTACCACCCCATCACTCATATTGGTCAGAATGGACGTCAGCTTCTCTTTCTCTTCTTCATTCTGAGAGAGGGCATCTCGTAGCCTGCTCGTCATATAGTTAAAAGCACGGCTAAGCTGACCGATCTCATCTGTACCAAATACCGGTGTCTGCTGATCGAAGTTTCCTTCTGCAACAGCTGTTGCCCGCCTTGTCACTTCCTTGATCGGCTGAGTAATGGTATGAGACAAAATGACACCAAGTACAGCCGTCAACACCAAGGCTATCAGAATACCGGAGATAAAAATCTTGTTAATGCCCTCCATTGTGGCGTACAGCTCATTCATGGAAGCAGCGATGTACACTGCACCAACAATTTTGCCGCCGGACAATACCGGCTTGGCCACCACTTTTTTGCGAACATTATCCTCGTCTACAATATATTCCTCATTATCCCGAATGCCCTGCAGTGCGCGGCTGACTACGGTTTGTGTATTTTTACGCCCGACATAATCCGAATGTGAACTTAGGGAAGTAGTAAGCACTTTGCCACTGGCATCCAGCACCTGTATCTCGGCACCGTTGATATTGAACAGATTGTTGACCAGCACACGAAGGTTCTCTGTTTTGTCCTCACCGGCTTCTGCCTCTCCGCCAGTCATGGTCTCACCCACCAGGACGGACAGCATCTCTGCCCGTGCCTGCAGATCCTCCGTAAAGTTGCTCGTCAGTGAATTCTTCATCGCACTTACAAAATAAACGCCGATCAATTGCATCGCAATCAGAATCAACAGTACGTAAATTATAATTAATTTCGCCTGTATGGTTCGAAAGAAAGAGAATTGCCAGAATCGGCCCATTATATCCCCACGCTTTTAGCACTGCGCACGAGATAGCCAAGCCCCCGGCGAGTCAGAATCGTTTCTGGCTTACTCGGATTTTCTTCAATTTTCTCCCGCAGCCTACGGATCGTCACATCCACCGTACGCACATCTCCGAAATATTCGTATCCCCATACAGCCTGAAGCAGATGCTCTCGCGTCATAACTTTGCCTGAATGCTTGGCCATATAATAGAGAAGCTCATATTCCCGATGCGTCAGATCAAGCGGTTCCCCGCCTTTGTATGCCGTATACATGTCCATATCAAAAGCCAGATCCAACAGACGGAGTACCTGCTTCCCTTCTTCCTCCGGTGCTTCTACAATCGTTGCAGGCTTCTGCTGTCTACGCATCTGTGCCTTAACTCGTGCAAGCAACTCTCGTGTACTGAACGGTTTGGTTACGTAGTCATCCGCACCCAGCTCTAAACCGAGCACTTTGTCGATCTCCCCGTCTTTAGCTGTCAGCATTATGATCGGAATCTCCAGATGGGCACGCACCTCGCGGCACACATCCATTCCATCCTTGCCTGGAAGCATTAGATCCAGGAGCATCAGATCCGGTTTTTCGGATAACGCCAGTTCTACCGCACGAATACCATCAAACGCGCAGATGACTTCGTAACCCTCTTTTTCCAAATTAAACTTCAATATGTCTGCGATGGGCTGCTCGTCATCCACCACCAAAATCTTACCCTGCATCGGCTGAATTCACCCCTATATCGTGCTTAATCCGCCAACGGCGTTATCTCTATAAAATCTATCTATTGGTCAATATTCCATTTCGTGTTGTGTGTTGACTATTGTCAACGAATCTATACTTATAGTTTAACATACCTGGGGCACAGTCACATCCCGATCTAACCCCTGGAAGCCGTTTCCTTAAAATATTTCACATCAAAAAACAAGGCTAGCTCTAGAGCCAACCTTGTTATCATATCCACATCATCATGTGATGCCATGTGTTTATATATTAATTGAGATATGTCATCGGATTTTCTGCTGTACCATTTTTCAAAATCTCAAAGTGCAGATGCGTTCCTGTAGAACGTCCTGTATTGCCCATCACTCCAATGCTATCACCCTTCTCAACCACTTGACCAACATCTACACTGATGCTTTTCAAGTGACCATAAAGTGTTTCATAGCCGTTGCGATGGTTAATAATGATCACATTCCCATAACCACTCTTCTGTCCGGCAAAAGTAACTACACCTTCGTCTGCGGATTTAACATCCCGGTTGCCGACCAGATCAATACCTTTGTGCTGACGTCCCCAACGCTGACCATAACTGCTGCTCATGGTAGCATTAGATACAGGCCATGCAAATTGCCCTGTGCCTTCACCAACCACCTTGGTTCCCTTGAGTACCACTTCAGTTACAGCTGTTTTGATGACTTCCTGGCCCAGCCATTCTTCACGAACGACTTCACCATTTTCTTTGGTGATACGATACTGCATGTTTTTGAGACCACTTTGACCTGGACGAACGACTTTGGTTGTACCAGCCTTCAGCTCAGCGCTTTTACGCACCTCGACCTGAGGTTTCACTTCAATCTGCTCCACCACTTGCTCAACTGATTTAACCGTAATCGCCGGCTTAGGTACCGTCAGCGTCAACTCTTCTCCGATCTGAAGAGATGTCTCCTTAATGCCTGGGTTATTCTGGCGAATCTCACGTTGTGTAATATCATATTTAGCTGCAATGGAAGAGATCGTATCTCCTTCACGAACTACATAAGTTACAGGCGCGTCTTTACCGACGGTTAAAGCTTTAACCGCCTCGGACACTTCCCATATTTTATTCGGATCAGCTTTCACCGTATCCGTTGTTACTTCTTCCTTAATGTCTACGGATTTTAACGTTGAACTTGACCCTTTGTCCTTTTTGGAGGAATTAGCCGATACTGATTTCGTCTTCAATGAGCTTCCCATAGCCGATGCCGGTATGTATTTGCTCCGTACTTGCTGAAGAACCGCGTCTGCTGTTTGCTGATCCTTCACAATGCCGATGACTTCACCGTTTACTTTAAGTTCTACGCCTTTAGCGTAAGCGGTTAACATGTTACCTAGCTTGTCTAACGTTTCCTCACTGTTCACTTCTGGTTTATATGCCTTTACCGTCTCCGTTGTGATACCGTCAGTGTTCAGTACCATCTCCGCATCCGGATATTTGTTTTGATATTCTTCTGTTTTTTTGGCGAACAACTCCTGAAGCTGGGCCTCGTGTGCAATTGTGCCAATTTCATTGCCCTTAACCATAACCTTATAATAAGGAACTGTGTTTGAGGCTACATATTGTTTAGCTGCGAATCCGATAGATACGGCAATCAGAATGCCACATGTGGTGGTCATGATCCATTTACGCGATGACAGAATTCTTTTCTTATTTGAACTGAAGTTGGACATGCTCATGCTGTTTTTGTCTTCGGCCTTCCGGTGTTTTCCGGATTGTTCGTGTACCCGGTGTTGATCCGGTTGGCGTTTGCCTCTGAAACCTTTCATGATTCTCTCCTTTTCAGCACTTCTTGATCTTCATTTTCTAACCGACATCACCTGAGAGTGAGTCTTATACGTGTTAGTTTAATCATTATAAAATTTTGTAAAAACAGGACTATAGCTATGCTTGTAAAAATGTCAAAATTTTAACCTTTAATCGCACCCGTATACTTTAACACAGGTTTTACAGTCATTTCAACTCTTATCGTCACAGCGCAAAGCCGCGTCCCGTCTGGTTTTCCTGAAATATCCATCGTTTAGAGCAAGTGTTCCATGACCCATTATGCCTCAATTGTTGATGTAGTATGTAAATTTTAAGCCAACTTAAGACTAGGTTCTAATACCTACTAAACTGCAATTATTTTGCGTATATATACAAAAAAAATCCTCCACCAGATCAAATCTGATGAAGGATTTTAATGTAACGTTTACTCTTGCACTAAAGTTTATACACTCTAGCTTCGCCGATTACTTTCGGCTATTCCATGTACTATTTTATTGCTTCATGGCAATGATGATAAACCGCTTCTGCTTCGCTTCCCAGAATCCATTCTGCTCGATCTCCAGATGAATCTTCCATAAAGAGTCACGATAACGATCAACTGTAAAGTTCGGCACTTCCCAAGGAATGGTTTTCAAATAATAAACCAATGCCCCGATATCGTAAAAGCGCTGCACAGGTGCAGCTTCATGCTTTTCCTTGATGTGAAACCCATTATCTAGCAGTTGATTTACAGCAAAATCAAGCTCCCAATCTGCATACTCTGTTGGCATAGGGATATCTAACTGCTCGTTAATCTCCCGGCAATCAGACCAGCCTACCTGTTGTGTCAGGAAGATTCCTCCGTCAGAGAGCACACGATTGACTTCCTGTGGATCATATGACTCATGTCGATTGAGAACTAAATCAAATGTCCCATTAGCAAAAGGAAGCTGCGAGTCATCTGTTATAGGATATACCTTCACACCAAGAGGTCGCAATCGATCTTCAGCAATCGCTATGTTTGGAGGGTACGCTTCCGTTGCACAGGTGTATGCAGGAAGAGGAATCAGACTTGATAGAAATTCTCCCCCTCCCGTGCCCATGTCCATCATTCGCTTCGCATCATGCATGTATTTCTTCGCCATCGTACCGTAAGACCAAGGCAGTATATCGCTCTGTACCCGTCCACTATCCGTAATATAACCAAAGTCCCAACCTTGGAACGGTAGCTCTACTTCCTTCAACCCTTGCTCAAATCGATCCCTAATAGCATTAAGCTGGTTTGAGTGTAAAGTTGACTCTCGTTTCGTAGCATTAAATGTATTCTTATTCATAAGATAGAACCTCCCGTAATCTGTATTCATGCCCTCGTTCGGTATAGATTTAGTATTTCGACATGAATGGAGGACCACGAATCTGATGGTGGGGAGACCATGGTAGAACATTATAAGGTTGTTATATGTCGTGCTCTTTGCTGATCATCTTCATTGTTTTTCCTCCTAGACATACGGATATATTCATAATGCAGCTTATACCTATTTGTGTCTTTTGGATGCATATAAATTCTAATCCGTCTTATGCTTATTACAATTATATGGATATGGAAATATAACGGCAAGTCCAACAATCAGAACGATGATCAGGACCTAAGATTCTCTTTTCTAGAAACTGTGAAACCCATCATATGACTGATACGTTCTTATGCCTGTTGACTTTTATTCGGCTTGCAACACTTCCATTAAATTCTCATATTCTTCGTTCGTAAGATATTTGGAGATGACCTGTTCAATCTCGCGCAGTTCCTGCTCGGTTAGTCCGCCCTCCATTGCTCCCGAGATTTGTTGCATTTCCTTCTGAGGTAGCTTGTTCATCAACAGGGTGAAGATTCGTTCTTTTTCCTCCGTGGGCAGTTTGTTTTTGGCACCTGTAATATCATCTGGTGAAACGATCACAGCATCATTGGCTTCGGTGTTATCATTGTTCGATCCCTGACCGCTTGCTGTACCGGCTCCTGCAGCTGTTCCACTGCTATCCACCGTCCCATTACCAGAACCACCGGCTGTTCCGGAGTCCGCACCTTCTGGTGTATCCTCCTTACCAGTATCAGCTTCGGCGTTTCCATTATTCGAATCATTGCCCATAACCGAAATTGCATTCTCCGGTGCTTTTTCTTCTTCCGTTCCGGTTGGTTGATCGGTAGATGGTGTCTCAGGCTTCTCTCCCTCACTCGACTGTTTACCGCCCAATGCTCCCTGAAACATACCCAGCAGGCCGGTAGGTTGACCTTCCCACTGTATATTAAAACTGGCAAGCAATGACTTGGCATACGATTGTACGATTAATCCTGTCGTAAGCAGCGTCAGTGAACTGACCAGCAACACGATAAGCACAATTTTAACAAACCACACCAGTAACTTCATTCCTGTTTCTCTCCTTTCGTTTAAGTACTCACTGAATTCAATAGATTTTAAAGTTCAACTTATATACTGTTAGTCAGTATTGACGGAAATCTGGAGATTATATCCAAGCCAGACACAAAAAAACCTCCAGCTGCGCTACAGTAGCAACAACTGGAGGTTTAAATATTTTAGATCAGTGTCTATTTTATACGTAGATTGGTAGAACCTGATTCGTCTGCTCACGGTTACGGCCTACAGAGAAGATTGCAATTGGGATGCCTGTCAGTTCGCTTACACGCTTCACATAGTTCTGTGTATTGACTGGAAGATCTTCCAGCTTCTTCGCACCTGTGATGTCCTCGCTCCAACCTGGCATTTCTTCATATACAGCTTCACATTCAGCCAGCATCTTCAAGCTAGCAGGATAGTGAGTAATCACTTCACCACGATACTTGTAACCTGTGCAGATTTTCACGGTTTCCAGACCTGTCATTACGTCCAAAGAGTTGAGAGACAGCCCTGTAATCCCACTTACACGACGAGCATGACGAACAACTACGCTGTCAAACCAGCCTACACGACGCGGACGTCCTGTTACCGTTCCATATTCATGACCTGTCTCACGAATCTGGTCACCAACTGCATCATGCAACTCTGTTGGGAATGGACCGTCACCTACACGGGTTGTATACGCTTTGGCTACCCCAATCACCTGCTGAATGCGTGCTGGACCAACACCAGATCCAATACATACGCCGCCCGCTGACGGGTTGGATGAAGTAACATATGGATACGTACCTTGGTCAAGGTCGAGCATTACACCTTGTGCACCTTCGAATAATACTTTTTTGTTATCATCGATGGAATCATTCAGTACAACAGAAGTATCTTTCACGTAAGGACGAAGAATTTCTGCGTAACCAAGATAATCCTTCAGAATCTCTTCTACGTCAACCGGTGTACCGTTATACACCTGCTCGATAACACGGTTTTTTTCTTTGACTAAGTGGCGCAACTTCAGTTCGAAATCTTCTGCATCCATGAGATCCACCATGCGGATACCAATCCGAGCAGATTTGTCCATGTAACATGGACCGATCCCTTTGCCTGTTGTACCAATTTTGTTCGGGCCTTTGCTCTCTTCTTCCAAAGCATCCAGAACCATGTGATACGGTAAAATGATATGCGCGCGCTCACTGATCGACAAGTTTTTCGTTGTAAAACCGTTATCATGAATATAATTAATTTCTTCTATAAGTGCCTTCGGGTTAATCACCATACCATTACCAATCACACATGCTTTATCTGTGTAAAAGATACCCGATGGAATCATCGTTAGTTTGTATTTTTTGTTATCAATCAGAATCGTATGACCCGCATTGTTACCACCTTGATAACGAGCCACTACGTCGGCGCTCTCTGCCAAATAATCCGTGATTTTACCTTTTCCTTCGTCTCCCCATTGCGTTCCCACTACAACTACCGTTGACATAGTTAACATACCTCCGTGGGTGCCTTGCGCACCTTTTTATTGGTCTGTCCGTCCTCTATCCCGGTAGGCATGATACGCAATAAACCGACTGAGAAGCGTGCTAACGGACAGTAAAGATTCCCTTCCGTTACATTCAAGGGAAGGTTTATACTGCTTTAACGCAGCAGTATTAGTGTACCAGTCCCTTTTTTTAAAGTCAAATGAAATGGCGAACGTTTATAAATATCGTTTGTTTAATGTTCGGAATTATAGCCGTATTCCACAGTAAAAAACCGGTGATTTCAGTCTTCTTCGCTTGACTGTGTTCACCGGCATTTTTACTTCTGCTATTCATTCACGCTATATATGGTATGAATCCTGATATTGAACCGCATCTTTACCCTATTACTGGTTGT
This sequence comes from Paenibacillus sp. JJ-100, assembly GCF_948329825.1. Taxonomy (GTDB): domain Bacteria; phylum Bacillota; class Bacilli; order Paenibacillales; family Paenibacillaceae; genus Paenibacillus. The sequence continues at coordinate 53,749 of NZ_CAOJCM010000003.1, read as the reverse complement.
ACCGGATAGCCTATGCATCTCTGTTCAGAGTAATCACAGTCTATCCTCTACATCGCAAAGGCGTCATTATGCGCCCTCTCGTAATTGACGAATTTGTTAAAGTTTTTCAGGAAGACCAGCTCTACCGTTCCTACCGGACCATTACGCTGCTTGGCAATGATGATCTCGATAATATTTTTCTTCTCGGTTTCCTGGTTATAGTAATCATCCCGATACAGAAACGCTACGATGTCCGCATCTTGCTCAATCGAACCCGATTCCCGCAAGTCACTCATCATCGGACGTTTGTCCTGACGCTGCTCTACACCCCGGCTAAGCTGAGACAAGGCAATAACCGGAACTTCCAGTTCCCGGCCAATCTGCTTCAGTGTACGTGAAATCTCGGATACCTCTTGTTGACGGTTCTCTCCGGCTTTCCCGCGTCCACTAATCAACTGAAGGTAGTCAATCAGGATCATGCCCAGACCTTTCTCCTTTTTGAGACGACGGCATTTCGCACGAATATCAGCTACCGTGATGCCTGGCGTATCATCAATGAAGATGTTCGCTTCATTCAAAGCAGCGATACCCATGGTCAGCTTCTGCCAGTCTTCATCGCCTCTGAATTCTCCTGTACGAAGAACTCCCGCATCCAGATTGGCCTCCGCACAGATCATCCGTTGTACGAGCTGTGCTGCGGACATCTCCAGAGAGAAGATCGCTACCGTTTCTTGTGCCCGAATACCTACATTCTGAGCGATATTCAAGGCAAAGGCAGTTTTACCTACCGATGGACGTGCCGCTACAATGATCAAGTCACTTCGCTGGAATCCAGCTGTCATCTTGTCCAGATCGATGAAGCCAGAAGGTATTCCGGTCGTTGTTCCACGGTTCTGATGCAGCGTCTCGACTTTATCGAATACTTCCATGAGTACATCCTGAATGGCAATAAAACCACTGCTGGACCGCCTATTAGAAATCTCCAAAATACGGCGCTCGGCCTCGCCAAGCATAGCCGCTACATCTTCTCCGCCCGTATATCCTTCGCTTACGATCTGTGTTGCTGTGCGGATCAGACGGCGAAGCATCGATTTCTCTTCGATAATCTGTGCATAATAATCCACGTTAGCTGCTGTAGGCACACCATGGGCAAGCTTGGCAAGGTAGCTGACACCACCGATGTCTTCTAACTCACCTTTATCCTTTAGACGTGAAGTCAACGTAACAAGGTCAATCGGTTGATTTTCCTCACCCAGCTGAATCATCGCTTCATAAATCAATTGATGGGGCTTATCGTAGAAATCCTCGGTTTGCACCCGTTCCATCGCTGTAATCAGAGCTTCGCCCTGCAACAGGATCGCACCCAACACAGCCTGTTCGGCTTCCAGGTTCTGTGGGGGAATCCGGTCGAATAACATTTCGCCGCCCATCTTACTCCTCCGTTACCTGTACCTTCAAGGTTGCCTTCACTTCAGGATGCACCTTGACGGTTACTTGCGTTACACCAAGCGTACGGATCGGCTCCTCAAGCTCGATTTTACGCTTGTCTACTTTAAGACCTTTTTTGGACAAAGCTTCTGCAATTTGTTTGCTTGTAATTGCGCCGAACAATCGTCCGCCTTCTCCTGATTTTGCTTTAAGCTCTGTCACTTCCGCTTCAAGTTTTTTCGCGAGAGCTTCTGCTTCTTCTTTCTCTTCCTGCTTACGTCTTTCTTCCGCAGCATTCTGGTTATCCAGTGTCTTCATGTTGCCCTCGGTTGCTATACGTACAATTCCTCGTGGCAGAAGAAAGTTTTGAGCATACCCTTCAGATACTTCCTTCACTTGCCCTTTCTTACCTTGACCCTTCATATCTTTTATAAAAATGACTTTCATTCGAATAACCCCTCTTCCTTTTCGATTTCAGCCAGTACGTTCATCAGCTGTTTCTCCGCTTCTCGCAGCGTTCCTTCAAGCTGCACAGCTGCGTTTGTTAAATGGCCGCCGCCACCAAGTCGTTCCATCACGACCTGAACATTCATGCGTCCAAGTGATCTTGCACTGATGCCAATCACTCCATCCGGACGCTCACTAATGACAAATGAGGCTACCACATCGGTCATATTCAGCAATGTGTCCGCCACCTGGGCGATCATCATCTGTGAGATCTTGCTGCCAGGTTCCGTGACCGCCAGCGCAATGTTCCCATATACCATTTTAGCATGCTTTATGATTTCTGCCTTAGCAATATATTCTGACAGATCTTCTTTCATCAGCTTCTGGACCATAATGGTATCAGCACCACTGCGACGAAGGAAGCCCGCTGCTTCAAACGTCCTGGAGCCCGTATGCAGGGCAAAATGCTTCGTATCCAAAGTTATTCCGGCAAGAAGTGCAGTTGCTTCCAGTGGCGTAAACTGTACCTTCTCATGAATATATTGTAAAAGCTCGGTTACAAGCTCGGCCGCAGAAGAAGCGTATGGCTCCAGATAGATCAGTACGGCATCGTTAATAAATTCCTCACCGCGGCGATGGTGATCTACCACAACCACACGGGTTGCCGATTGGACCAGCTTAGGTTCCATCGTCATTGAAGCCTTGTGTGTATCCACCACAACCAATAATGTATGCTCTGTCATCATCTGTGTAGCCTGATCTGGTGAGACAAAAGCCTTAGACAACTTCTCGTCCTTGTTCACTTGATCCATCATCCGTTCAATGGCCGGGTTAACCCCGTCTAGCACAATACGCGCTTCAACATTGTACAGACTTGCAGCCTTCCACACGCCGATAGATGCACCGATGGCGTCCATATCCGGCATTTTATGCCCCATGACAATCACTCGGTCACTCTCCTGCATGAGGTCACGCAATGCATGTGCAATTACTCGCGCTCTGACACGTGTACGCTTTTCCACTGCATTGGATTTCCCACCGTAAAAAGACAAGCGTTGGCCGGACTTTACAGCCGCCTGATCCCCGCCACGTCCAAGTGCCATGTCGAGACTGGATTGTGCCAGTTCTCCCATTTCACTGATGCTGTCTGATCCAAATGCAAGTCCAATACTCAGCGTCATAGGCACTTTCAAATCGGCCGTCATCTCCCGCACTTCGTCCAGAATGACAAATCGGCTCTGCTCTAATTCTTGCAGCGACTTATGATTAAGCATCATTAAGTAACGATCGGATGACAGACGCCGCAAGTACACTTCATACCGCTTAGCCCATGCTGTAATCTCACTGGTGACTCGGGCAATCAACGCTGTGCGCTGCTGATCATCCATGCCTTGAGCAGCCTCGTCCAGGTTATCCAGCACAAGAATACCCAGTGCAATACGCTCATTTTCGTATTTATCCCGTAGAACAGCGAGTTCTGTAATCTCGTATACATATACATATCGCTCTTGCGGGTTATGAATTACGCCATAATATCGGTCATCCAACTGAAATTCATCATGGAATTCCTTGGGGGAAAGCTCTTTTGAACCTTCCTTATCTTTATCCTTATCCTTCTTCTCCTTCTCCTTCGGTTGAGGGAGACTAGGAAATAGATTGGGCAGTGAACTGCCAACTAATGTCTTCTCATGAAACATCTCCGCAACGAAGCGGTTGTGCCACTCTACCGTACGGTCCTCACTGTAAAGTACAATTCCGAACGGAAGCATACTAACGGCCTCACCTTCCATACGTTTGATACGAATGGTAAGACCATTAATATATTCATTTAGTTCTCGGCGGAATGCGAGCTCTGCCTTGATCATGACGATTCCCAGCGCTGAAGCCAGTATCAGACTAATCAAACCGAGCGTCCAGTTATAGATGGTAACGAACATCACGAGCAATAACAGCAGTATGAACGCCCATACGGTATAATAGCCGTGCCAGCGTTTCTTTAGAAATTTAGGCATGACTCATCACCCTATCGTTTTGATTTCGATATTGCCTCACGGAGCGGGAACGCCAAGTCGATAATTCCGACAATGCGAAGTGGACTAATAAAGAATACTAACGCTCCGAGAAAAAATGGAAGCACTGGGTTCCACTTTTTCAGATGTGAGAGGAAGAAAAAGAAACCAATGGCTTGAATCATGAAACCAAGATTAATTAATGGTGACAAGTTCATCGCAATCATCTTCCAATATGATCCGTCACTCTGTTTGGAGACCACTTCAATGATCAGCGCCAAGAAGTAATACCAGATTAATGAACGAGGCATCTGCCATTCTCTTGCAGGTGGTAGCTTAGGTACATTGATGCCCATAACGCTCAATATAGGACGAGCAATAACATGCGTAATGAATGCCATAACCATGGACATCACAACCAAAGCAAATGGAATCATTAACTGAGTTTGTCTAGCAACATCTTCCGTCATCTCAGGCGTCCACACAAAATCATATAATACCTGACTCGATGAATTGATAAGCGGTTCAGTAGCGATCTCGACCATATCTTTAATATAAGTGGACAGATCGAATTGAAAAATTAGACTGCCGATCAAAAGTAATAACAAATACTCTGCCAGTAATGCCCCAGCACCTGTCATGATGGCAAAGAGTGCCGACTTTTGTTTCTTATACGCATTACCGATAACGATCGCTGGTAAAATCAAGATCAACATTAATAACAAGAAGATCGGGTTGACCACGACCAAAATAATAGCAACGGGTAGAAGATGGAACACAAATGATGTTACAGGTAGTGAAGCATACAAAATAACTCCTGGAATCATCATAAAAAATATAGAGAGCACCGATAAAGGAGTGAGCAGTGAAAGTATCAAAAGTAAAAACACTGCACTCCATATAGCTGTTTTAAAGCTAAAATTCAACAAATTCACCTCTTACGCATATGATCTTCGAGTGCGGAAATATCCTGATACCAGTCTTCAAGCTGATGACCTTCCTGTTTGTGCTTTTTCAACTTTTCAATAAGCAGCGCATCCAGATCTTTAAAAGGGATACCGAGCCGCCGGCCCAAAATGTAACTGCTCATCATTAAACTGGCAAGACTATCTCCGATTCGAATCGTGCTGCCTTCCCACAGTGCTTTAAATAATCGGGATACCTGATCAAGTACTTCGGTTTTCAGCCATTCAATCACTTTAGCTCGCTTAGCTACATCCAGTTCTTTAGGCATCTGGCGAAAGTCACTCTCCCCCGAAAAAGCTTTATTCTCGATTATAGCATAAAAAGGGGGCTCACAAAATTACCCCAAACAGCGGGGAACTGATCTGAAACTCCATGTCAGATACGATCCGAGCCCCATACATCTTATTTCATATATATTCGTAATAATCGCTGTGATTATCCCTAATGACTTAACATTTTAAAAAGAAATTAACTTCTGGCCTTCATAGACTCCTTGGCAACAATACCTTCACAATATTCGATGATCTGGCTACGTCTAACAATTCCGATAAAACGCTCCATATCATCCACCACAGGCACAAAGTTTTGTACTTTGGCGAGATTAATCAGGTCTTCCATATTGGCATCAATGGATACGGGCTTCATGTCCAGCCTTAACGGAACATCTTTGAGTAGAAACTTTGAAGCGTTTTCAAATGTTATCTTTCCCTCCGAATTTTTCATATACCATAACAGATCGCCTTCTGTAACCGTTCCAATGTACTTGCCTTCCTTATTCAAAATAGGTACAGCTGTAAACCGGTGGTATTCCATCCGTTCCAGCGTTTGCCTTAGCGTAGAGTCCGACGTCACACATGTAACCTCTTGTTTGGGCAGCAAAAAAAATGCGATGTTCATACCCTCGTATATCCTCCTTGTGTATTACTACTTCAATGGATTCGCTCAACTTATATTATACGTTATAGAAGAGCGGATGTTCCAAAAAAGGATAAGCGCCTTACACGCAAAAAAGTCTCGTACAAAGAAAAAAACAGCAGCCGCTCATTGTCGTACTGCTGATTGTTGTGTAGGACACCCATCTGTATGGAGTTAACTATTCCATCTTCTGCCGGTCAGGAATCATGACTTCACCGGCTGGGGTTGATTGATCCATCCAGTTCTTAATCAGCTCTTTGGCATATTGAACATCATCTTTGTCAGCTTGACCATAATAAACCCCATCTTTGCGCATGCCTTCGCTCAAAATGGTGAAGCTTGAAACCTGCGGTTTTTCCTGTGTCAGCACCTGTTTGGCCAGATCAATAATAAAGGTAGGTTGCATATCCGTTTGAAAATTATCCCCCATGATCTGAAACAGTTCAGGTATCTTTGCGATCTGATTCAGATTCAACATCTTGTTTGCAAAAGCATTAAGGAAAATTTGCTGTCGATTCGTACGGTTAAAGTCACTATCTTCCCGATATCTCACATAGTAAAGTGCTTCCTGGCCATCATAGATCGGCTTACCGCCCTTAATCGTGAACTTCTCATGATTCGGATCTTTGTTCACGATATCCTTATCAATAGGTAGTGATATCCCCCCGAGGGCATCAACTACCTGTTTAATCCCCTGAAAATTAATCGTTGCGTAATAACCTATGTCGGCATCAAGAAACTTTTCCACGGTACGGATCGACATATTCTCCCCGCCAAAGGCATAAGCATGCGCAACTTTGTCATAATCATCTGTCCCGTCCTTGTCTGTGTCCCTTCCTACAATCTGCACATACGTGTCACGCGGGATGGATACGAGCAGCACTCGAGACTCTTTCGGACGAACAACAGCGTAGATAACTGCATCGGAACGTCCGCGGGAATTCTCATAGTCACGTTTATCTGAGCCCAGGAGCAGCACAGAGAATGGTTCTTTGCGATAGACCGTCGGATCAGGCGTATTATTCCCTTCCTGCGGAACGTAAGATTGCGTAAGTTGTGCTTCAACCGTATCAGCCAGAAACAAATCAAATGCTGCCACAGCTAACTGCTGGCGAAAAATATAACCGCCGATGATCAATATGACCAGTGATACAAGTGTTATATATAGGCCTTTACGACTTTTCTTCTTCTTCTCTTTAGTTCTGCTTTTCATCCATCGATTCCTTCTTCACTATCAAAATTGAAATCCTTCACTACCCATTAAACGTTGATAACGTCTGCTGACACGCAGTTCTCCAAACTTTTCTATATTTAAAACAAAGTGCCCCTTATGCTCGTTCTATTGTAATCATTCCTCCATTATGAAAAGTTACAATCGGGTTAAATAAAAAAGAACAGCGACACCATTCTGGGTTACAAAAGGTTCACTGTTCTTTCAATTCTATTGATTTATATTGAACCCACAGATCCATCCTGAATCTGATTCTGTTTCTCTTTTTGACGAAGGCGACCTGTAACAAGAGCCACGACCAACGTAAGTACACTAAATATAACGGCTGACCAGAATAGCCCGCTGTAACCTTGATTTGTCGTTTGATGTACAGCTTGAAGCAACGCCTCCCGTATATTGACATCTGGAATGCGTGATATTCCAGCCATCATACTGGAAATGTCGCCTCCCGCTGCACCTTCAGAAGCATATTGTTCCAGCATGGCAGGCGACACCTCGATCCCTCGCTCTGCCAAACCGGATTGGATGTTCACACCGAGGTTAGAGAACGAACGCGCCAAAAACCCAGCAAAGATTGTAGGTGCAATGGCCATCGCCATCTGACGAAACAGGGAACTCGTCGCTACCGCAATACCTTTATTGTTCTCTCCCGCCTGTTCAGTTACCAGCACATTAACCGGCGCACCCAGCATCATACCGAAACCAACTCCGACCAGGATACTCGCAATGACAAACTGCCAGATCTGCTCGACCCACAGTGGGAACAGCAGGAAGCCCACTGCAGAGACCAAACCAGCCACAGATAACGTCCAGATCGGACCTTTGCGGTCAACTAGGTAACCTCCTCCTCCTGCTCCAATGCCTGAAGCCAGAGCAAGTGGCGTGAACCAGTATCCCGAGGCACTGCTGGATACTCCTAGATATTGCTCCACAAAGCCTGGAATGAAAATGACAGAGGCCAGAATGGCTCCCGAGAAAAAGGCAATAAGCAGTGTCCAGCGGAAGGATGCAATGCCGAGCAGTTGTGTGGAAACGACCGGTTCACGGTCTGACCCCTCCAACCTTTTTTCCATGAAATAAAACACTACTAACAGGGTTACACCAGCCAAAAAGAATCCGTAGAACATGGGTGAACCCAGACTCTGAACTAGATTCACGCCATCCAGATTACTGAAGCTGTACATGAGACCCAGCACGCCTAGTGTCAGAACGGCGATACCGCTCCAATCAACAGCCGCACGATTCAATTCCTGTTCTTCTTGGATGAACTTCATTCCGGCTATAAACAGCAAAATTGCGATCGGTACATTGATGAGAAATAACCAGTGCCAATTCCCGGTAACATCAAGGATGAATGCACCGACGTTAGGTCCAAGAATCGCAGCAATACCATTCATGCCCCCCAGAAGACCAAGAGCTGTACCCTGCCGCTGTACAGGGAATTTACTAAGTACATATGAGCTAGCAATGATAAATATCCCGCCGCCACCGAGTGCCTGAATGACCCGGGCGATGAGGAAGAATGTAAACGAGGTACTTAAAGCCACAAGAAGCGAACCAATCCCGAATAAGGCAACTTCAATTAGAAATAATTTTTTGCGGCCATACCGATCTGATAACTTGCCTGCGATTGGTACACTAATGGCAAGCCCAAGCGTATACAGGGTGATGGTCCATGCTCCCCATGTTGGTGATACACCAAATGAAGCATTTAACGTCGTCAGCGAGGATGTAATAATACCGTTATCCAGTGCGGCCATAAATACACCTACAGCAAAGAGAATTAAAGGCCATTTCATTTCTTTTTGCATCCCAGCTACCTCCTTAATCTGATCTTCATTTCACCCTTGTACCGAACGTCATCGTATTGTGTACAGAAACCGAAATGAATTGTACTGACTCACTGGTCATTTTAAAATAAATGGTATCTATATGTCAATTGATGAATATGTCCTGAGCTGGTAATGACAGGGAGAAATTTGAATCTGTTTGGAGTTATCATGTCTGTTGTTCCCATCAAAAAAGCTGTTCTCCAATCCCCCACGGGAATCAGAGAACAACTTCAGCTTGTGTCTATTGCATCAGATGACGGTTCAAAAATTTCTCAACGGCACGGTAGAGATCAAGTTGATTCTCAAAGTTAGCGAAGCCATGGCCCTCATCCATTTTTAGCATATAAGGCACATCTACCCCACGTTTGCGCAATGCTTCAACGATCTGATCAGACTCTGCCTGTTTCACTCGCGGATCATTGGCACCCTGAACAACAAATAACGGTGCCTTCATCTGATCTACGTGAAATAGAGGTGAGATGGCAGTAAGCAGCTCTTTATCCTTCACTGGGTCACCCACACGCTCATGGAACAAGTTACGTTCTGATTCCCAGTAAGGTGGAAGTGAGTCAAGCAGTGTAAAGATGTTCGATGGACCAACATAGCTGATTCCAGCAGCATACACGTCAGGGGTGAAGGTAAGTCCAGCCAAGGCAGCATAACCTCCGTATGAACCACCGAAGATCGCTACTCGTTTTGGATCAACTGTACCTTCTTTCACCAGCCAGTTTACACCATCTGTGAGATCATCCTGCATGGCTTTACCCCACTGTTTATTGCCTGCCTCCAGGAATTCCTTGCCAAAGCCTGCAGATCCCCGGAAATTAACTTGAAGTACAGCATACCCGCGACTAGCCAAGAACTGAACTTCCGGGCTATATCCCCATGAGTCCCGCGCCCAAGGTCCACCATGTGGAACGACAACAAGTGGAAGATCAGTAGCCTTAGCGTCCTTAGGCAGCGTCAAATAACCATGAAGGTCCAGTCCATCACGAGATTTGAACGTAATAGGTTTCATATCGGCCATTTTAGACTCGTCAATCCATGGAGCTGTGTCTGCCAGCTTATCCACCTTGCCTGTTTTGGCATCATAGAAATAATATGTTCCCATCGATTTGTCACTGTAGGATAAGAATAGTACTTGCCCGTTATCACTTGTACTTATAATGCTAACTTCTTTGCCAGGAACTTTGGCTTGGATATTGTCCATTAATGACTTGAACTCATCGTCAAAATACGCATAGTTAACCTTATCTGTCTCATAGACAGCTGCAAGGATTTTTCCTTTTTCTTTGGAAGGAATAATGTTGCCGACATCGACATCCTTGTTTTCAAAAAGAGTTTTGACGACCTTCTTCGTAGCTGGGTTGTATTCGATAATGGCCATCTTGTCTTGTTCAAGATTGGAGACGACATACAGGTTTTTGTTATCACTTGTAAACATGACTGGGACAAATGTCTCTCCCAGCTTTGTTGTAAGCAGTGGCTGGAACGGTTGGTCCTCGGTATCACGATACATTAAGGAGGATACATTACCATCGGTAGATATGGCTACCCGAATTTTCCCATCATAGTCTGTTAACCAACCTGTAATATTGCCAGGGTTCTCGGCAGCAAGCACAGCTTCTCCGGTCTTAATGTTAATACGGTATACATCAAAAATCCTCGGATCACGTTTATTCATACTTACCATAATTTCATCGGGAATATTCTCCAAAGGATCAATAACCATTGCCCTAGTGTTTGGGTATGGCGTCAGATCTTTGCTGTTTTGGCCATCCATATCGGTAATGTACACATGATAGTTCTCATCTCCAGCAGCATCCTTAAAATATAGAAGCTTGTCATTGGACGCCCACGTAAACCCCGCAATACCACGATCGGTTTCACTTGTAATACGGACTGGCTTATCTTCACCAATCGTTGTCACTACGATGTTCATACGATTATTCCATGGTTCCAAGTAGGCAAGGTGCTTACCATCCGGTGACATCTGGAACCCTGCTTGAGCAGGCTGTTTGAAGAAGTCTTCAAGAGAAGTGAGACCTTCTTTCTTCACATCAAGTCCCAGGGCAAGGTACAGTGCACTCGCGAACTCACCATGCGTTACTGCCTGTTTAGCGTTGAATGCGCTGCCTTCAATAATAAAATGTTGTTTCATTCGAACAGCATCATCTGCATGTACGGCTGGAATCTGGTCAGCATCACTGTAAACCACCTGTATCCCATTATCCTTCAGCTCGAACGCGCGAGTAAATAAAGAGGCCATCTGAGCTCGTGTAAGGGGGGCGTCTGGCGCGTAGCCTTTTGCATTACCTTGAATGAATCCGCCCTGTTTCAACGCATAAATGGCCGGTGCAGCCGGATCATCCGATGGAACATCACCAAAACCTGTGAGTGTTGCCGGATTATCCAGATCAAGCACACGTTGCAAGATGACCGCTGCTTCTGCACGTGTTATCGGAGTTGCTGCTTCTTTTACTCCATCAATCGTATCTATGTATCCCAACTGTTGTAGTGTCTGTGTTGCCTTGGAAACAATAGACTCTGAGACTGCTGCCGTAGGTTTGACAGCTTCGGCTGCCTGAACAGCCGGTTGAATCAGGGCAATGGACATCGCCACAGACAACGTAAGTGCATACACTTTTTTGCTAATCGAGTTCAAATTTTTTCCCCCTTAAAAGTAAAATATAGAATTGCATGGAATGATCCATAATTCATTTTACCATGATTAGCCAGAAGGTAGCGATCACTTCATCCATCTTAACGTAAAAAGTTTAGTTTATCTTCGCACTCGAAAAACCATAATTCAGCAGCTTGCGCGTCTCTGTGAATTGGGCTTCACGCGTATCTGTCCCAAATACGACCGAAATCAGGCGCTTACCCTCCCGTTCAGCTGTCGCCACAAAATGATACCCGCTATTTTCATCGTAACCGGTCTTTAATCCATCGTTTCCGTTATATGCATACGAGCCACCAATGGAGGATAACATCCAGTTTGTATTACTCATATAGATGCCTTTTTGATGCATAGACACTTGCATTTGGCTGGAGACTTTAAGAATCTCAGGATGATGATTAAGCAAATAACCGGCAAGCTTGCAAGCATCCATTGCTGTCATCAAGGTCTGCCCCCGAACCTCCTGCGGACGGTGTGGACCAAGCATAGCCTCACTTAAACCAGTGGAGTTAGTAAAATGGGATTCCCCAGATAAGCCAATCTCAGCAGCTTTTTCATTCATCTTTTGGGCAAACTGAAGTTCTGAGCCGCTGATATGTTCTGCTAATGCAACTGCTGCATCATTCGCCGAGTATACCACCACAGCCTGGAACAGTTCCTGGACCGTGAATTGTTCTCCCTGTTTGAGTGCAGCCTGATTCCCACCAACAGAACTGGCATATTTGCTTACATTAACCGGGTCATCCCAGCGGATGTCCCCTTTCATTGCGGCCTCCATCACAAGCAACTCCGTCATTAATTTGCTGACGCCTGCAGGAGCGATCTCTTCGGAAGCGTTATAATCCATTAGCACCTGTTCTGAATTCATATCCATCAGGATAGCGGATTCAGCTTTGATTCCCGGTTTGCCTACCAGCAGATCCGGCTTTACCCCTAAATATATTATAATTAGTAAAGTGAATAACATTCCTGCTCGTTTCCACCATATTTTCATCTATGTATCACCTCTTACTTATATAGACGAAGCGAAGAGGTATTTGGTATGCACTTTTTTTGAAAAAGAGTTAAATTTTTTTTACTTTTTATTTACAAAAAAAACATGGATTCCTCCACCCCATGCCAGAGTGTCGAAATCCATGTTTTGATTATGAGTTGAAAGTACCTTTTCTATGAGTCAATGGCACTTTAAAACTTTGAGATGAATCCATTGGAAGCAGGTATTCATTACTGAGCAACAGCTGGTTTATCTGCATTGACTGCCAGCTCATTCAGGTAAATACCTGTTCCATCACCAATCGCGTAGTTCATTACACGTTTATTAACAGGTACAATTTCTGCACGGTACAATGTCGGGAAGACAGGTACCTCTTCCACCATGTACTGTTGCCACTCATTGTAGATCTCTTTACGTTTCTCTACGTCAAACGCTTCTGCAGAGATACCACGTGCAAGCAGCTTGTCATTCTCTTCACTAGAGAAACGAGAGAAGTTATACAGCGCATCACGACCATACAGCCCAGCTGGATCGACATCGATGGCTACTGTCCAAGCAGCTTGATATACATCAAGGTTCGGATCATCTTTACCGTTATTACCTACACGATCGTAGAAGCTGTTGAACTCAACCATTTCCAGGTTTACTTTCAGACCGATGGCTGCCCAGGATTGTACATAGTAACGTGCCAACGGTTCAGCAATATCACTACCTGTCATCGATGCAAAGTTGATTTCGAGTGGTGATCCATCCGGTTTTGTACGGAATTCACCATTCATTTTGTAACCAGCTTCATCCAGCAGTTTCTTGGCTGCTTCCGGATCATATTTTACACCTGGGTTGCTGGAATCATGGAACTCAGGGTGAGATGGTGGAATCAACGTTGTTGCATTCCAGCGAAGACCATTGTAGAATCGTTTCCCTACTTGATCATTGTCTACAGCCATCCACATTGCTTTACGCAGGTTTTTATCTGCCATTTTAGCATCTGGATTGGTTTTAACTTTACCATTCTCAGCGTCCCATGATCCCAGCTTGAAGCCAATGTACGTATATGCACGATCAATCGCTCCCAGGAATTCAACATTAGACAAATTAGCATTATCTTTATACTGTTCTGTCGGGAATGAATCTACCAGATCCACACCACCTGATTTCAGTTCTTGAACAACCGTTGTTGGGTTGATTACTTTCAATGTCACTTTATCCAGTTTTGGAGCCCCACGCCAGTAGTCTTCGTTTTTCACATAAGTTACAGACTCACCAGGAGTAATCGTTTCAACTTTGAATGGGCCAAAACCGATAGGCTTTTCACGCACTTCTTTGGAAGAAGACATTTTCGCTACATCCATATCTCCAAAGATATGTTTTGCAAGTGGATATGTCCATACACCACCTGTTAGAAGGGATGGAGTCGCTTCTTTATACGTAATGCTGATTTTTTTATCGCTCAGCACTTTAATACCCGAGATGGTTTTTGCTTTTCCGGCATGGAATTCTTCCATACCTACTACACTTGTGAAGTTACCATCATAACGAGGGCCATCATACCCTTTGCTACCGATCACTTCATAGGCAAACTGCAGGTCTTCTGCAGTTACTGGCTTGCCGTCATGCCAGTTTACATTGTCACGGATGGTGAGTGTAAACGTCTTGCCATCTTCAGAAGTTTCATAGGTTGCTGCGCCGTCATTGGTGTAAACATAGTTTTTGTCCCAAGTCAGCAAACCTTCGTCAAACCAGTTTAGAACAGCAGCGTCCGGAGCGCCGGAGTAAAAGTTGAAGTTGAGTGTACCTTCAAAAGCTGTATCCGATACGAGACCGAATGTAATGGATCCACCTTCAATAGCAGTACCCTCATTCGTTTTCACATTGTTGAAGTCTTCAATGGAGTACACGCCCTCTTCATTTGCAGGCTTTTCATCCGTCTTTCCTTCTTCTGTTTTTGCCCCAGGTGCAGGAGTTTCCGCCCCTTTTTCGGAGCACGCCGCAAGCGCCAATACAAAGACCAGCATCATCGTGAAAAATAGTGCTCGTGAAAATAATCCCTTTTTCATGAACCTTTCCTCCCTTTTTTTAACCTCTTCTTTGTCTTGCATCCGTCGCACGCTTTAAGGCCTGTCCGACATTATTTATACTCAACATCAATACTAGAATTAGTAGTGATGCAGGTAGCCATATCCACCATCTGTATTCCAAGGTCTGCGGATTACGTGCATAACTTACGAGTGTTCCAAGACTAGGTGTACTTTCTGGGAATCCAAACCCCAAGAAAGACAACCCGGATTCAAGGCCAATATTTGCTGCCAAGTTCAGTGTCATCGTTACGATGATGATTGAACTCAGGTTGGGAAGAAGCTGAGATACAATAATTTTAAAGTGAGAAGATCCGAGTGTTTTAGACGCTTTAATATACTCCAGTTCACCCTCCTGAAGGGCTTTGGAACGAATGAGCCTCGCAATTCCCATCCAAAGGAAGGCCGTCATTATTAGTGAGAATGAAACAATATTGTATTTCGGTACTGCGGTGACAAATGCGATGACCAACATCAGAAATGGAAGGATCATAAAAAAGTCCACCACACGCATGAACATGTTATCAATCATCCCGCCGAAGTATCCGGAGAGAACACCCACGAGAATACCAATGAATCCTGTCATCAACGTAACCAAAATACCTATGGTTAATGAGTTTCTTGTTCCTATAACCAGTTGCCCAAACACATCACGACCGCCGTAATCTGTTCCCAGCCAATATTGTGCCGAGGGCGGCTCATACAGTGCAAACAAATCCACTTTAACAATCTCGTCCTGATCCATGATCATGGAAGCCCCGTATACAAGAACAATAATTAGACCCAAAAATATAAGTGAGATGAGGGCTACTTTATCCCTGACAAGCTCACGCCACAATATTCTCAAGCTAGAGGGGCTCTTATCCATCTTTTGTGAAGACACAACAACATCATTGGCACTGCTCATCTGTTTTCACCCCGAAATCTTCAAGTTCTTACTTAATGCGAATGCGTGGGTCAACCAATCCCAGAATAATATCAGACAGCAACGATCCCACAATTGTTGCAATGCCGTATAGTAAAACCAATGCAGTCACTACGCTGAAATCCCGTAATGAGATGGAATTTAGGAACAACTGTCCCATACCTGGATAGCTGAATATACTTTCAATAAAGATGGTTCCGCCAATCAACCCCGTAATCTCATAACCGAAAAAGGCAGCAATTGGCAACAGAGAGTTTCGCAAGATATGTCTATTGTAGATCCGGGATTCCGAAGCACCCTTGGCTCTCGCTGTAAGCACAAATTCTTTATGCTTGATATCAATGATCTCACTACGTAAATATTGAACCGTTGATACGGTAGAGATTAATGCCATCGATAGTGCCGGCAGCAGCAAGTGGTGAATTTTACTTATGACATATTCAAATGTCCCTGGGGTAAGCCCCGGTGCCACACTCCCTCCGGTCGGGAACCAGCCAAAATGGAAACCGAAAATCCAGACCATGACTAGAGCAAAGATAAACAGTGGTGCTGCAAAACCTAGATACGTATATCCTGTAATCAAACGGTCAGACCAAGTGTCATTGTAACGACCACTGATAATGCCGAGAGGGATCGCAATGAGATACGTAAAAACAAGTGTGGCAAGTGCAAGCCAGAACGTATTCGCAATTCGCTGACCAATGAGGTCGGTTACAGGCATTTTGAAACGGAAAGATTGTCCAAAGTCACCTACTGCAGCATGGCTGATCCAGTCCCAATACTGCACATACCATGGATTGTTCAGCCCTAGTCGTTCACGCTGTTCCTCGAGTGCCTTGGGGTCGACACTCGGATCAAGCAGTCCCGTTAATGCGTCTCCTGGCATGGCTTTAGCCATCAGAAAGACCAGTATGCTAAGCAAAATGATCTGAGGTATCATGATGAATATTCGGCGTACAATAGTTTTCCACATATGGCCTTCAACCTTTCTGAGGTAAAGCTACCCGGTGAGTATTGGAGATGGATTGGAGCGAATAAGCAAGCCCTTCCTCATCGAAGAAATTGCGGTATGAGTTCTCATACTCGGATTTGATCTGCTGTCGGAAAGCTATCATGTCCTCACGTTTGGTTGGGTCCATATCCGGAATCGCAGCGATAAGACGTTTAGTATATATATGCTGAGGATTCTCAAAAATATCATCCGTCGTCCCTTGTTCTACATATCGACCTTTATACATAATCCCAATCTGGTCGCACATATGGCGAATAATGCCCAGATCGTGGCTAATAAACAAATACGTCAGATTCAATTCCTTTTGAATCTCTTGCATGAAGTTGAGCACTTGGGCCTGTACGGATACATCTAACGCTGATACAGGCTCATCAGCAATAATCAACTTGGGCTTGAGTGCAATCGCACGCGCAATTCCGATCCGTTGACGCTGTCCCCCTGAAAATTCGTGAGGGTACTTATAGATAGACTCAGGACTAAGCCCTACCTTCTCTAACAAATTACGGACTTGCCTCTTTTCCTCTGTTGCCGTTAGTCGCTCATAGTTACGAAGTGGTTCAGCAATAATATCCATAACCCGCTTTTTAGGATTAAGAGAGGAGTACGGATCTTGGAAAATCATCTGTACATCTCGCTGGAGCTGACGATCTTTGCGTCGTTCTTTCGTCAAGTCCTTGCCATTAAATAAAATTTTGCCAGCCGTTACATGATTCAGGCCAATGATTGCCCTACCTGTTGTTGTCTTCCCAGAACCCGACTCCCCTACAAGACCGTACGTTTGTCCTTCTTCAATAGAAAAACTGACATCATCAACAGCTTTTACATTACCAATCTCCCGTTTGAGCAATCCACCGCGAATTGGGAAGTGTATTTTGAGTCCTTCTACTTCGAGTAATGCCATTGGGTTATTCCTCCTCCGCTTGATCAGGAAAATGAAAGTGCTGATAACAGGTACACCTTACAAAGTGTCCTGGTGCAATTTCATGCATCTGCGGGTTTTCTTCGTGAGCTGAATCGCTGATCCACGGAATACGAGCCTTGAATCGGCACCCCTGCCTTGGAAGATTTTTAAGAGAAGGCACAATGCCTTGTATGACATGCAATTTTGATTTTTCTTCAGTAATGGTGGGAATAGAGTTCAGTAACGAACGAGTATACGGATGTTTCGCATTGGTCATTAACGTGAAGATATCCGCAATTTCAACAATTTCGCCTGCATACATGACGGCTACTCGATCGGCCATCTCAGCCACTACACCAAGATCATGCGTAATAAGAATAATCCCAGCATTAATCTCATTCTTTAACTCTCGAATTAATTCGAGAATTTGTAGCTGAATAGTAACGTCAAGTGCTGTTGTTGGTTCGTCGGCAATCAGTAGTTCTGGTTTATTGGCAATTGCGATCGCTATAACAATCCGTTGTCTCATGCCACCAGATAGTTCGTGAGGATATTGCTTATATATTTGTTCGGGACGTGGAATCCCCACCTGATTCAATAAGTGAATGACCTTTTCCCGCTTCTCTTTGGAAGACAGCTTGGGTTGATGAAGCGTAAGGATCTCTTCAATCTGTTCACCTATGATCATTAAGGGATTGAGTGCGGACAAAGGGTCCTGAAAGATCATCGCCATTTCTTTACCGCGAAGTTTATTTAATTGATTTGGGGGAATGTTGGCAATATCCTTTCCTTTGTACAGAATCTGGCCTTCGATTCTAGCTTTGTTATGCAATCCCATAAGAGAAAATGCAAACGCACTTTTACCCGAGCCTGACTCACCTACAATTGCCAACACTTCATTTTTCTTGACTTTAAGGTTTACGTGATCAACTGCTGCATAATAGTCATCTTCAATTCTAAATGATGTCGTAAGATTTCTGACTTCCAATAGCTCATTATTCAAATCAATCACCCTAACCCCGTAATTTCCGCAGACTGTATTCGTGAGTAGAAGAATGCATCCACTGTATATTTCCATGTTCTACATAAAATGAACAGAAGTGTATACAAAATACCTTAACGTTGACAGGAACCAGATTATAGACTTCGAATTAGACCATTGGTCAATTAATGTTGATAATTCCTAGTGGAATTATTATACAAATAATTACTGTAATCATAAGTGTAATTTTAGTTGACGTCAATCATTTTTTGAGGTTTTTTGGAATAAATGTTTTCTTATGGGGCATTTTTGGGTAAATGTTTTAGTAAAAAGGGATTTAAAGCGTAGTTTATTTTATAACACTTTAATTAAAAGCGCATACTTACGTAAGAAGAACACCAGCAGTATCTTCCTTTTAATGCCTATACGTGACATGTATGTAACATTAAAAGTGGTGTAATCTAATTAAAAACACTTCAATGTTCCGTAATATATCATTTCCATGTTATGTTTAGAGAATCCTATGCTTAACACTATTTATTGATATATGGATGTATATCGTTTTTTGAATACATTTATTCGAGTTTTGTAAGATCAGAGTTAAAATCTAGTTATTCTAGTATAGTTTTATTTATTTGATGCTGTAAAGAGTTAATTGTCAATTTTGAACATTTATTTTACAAAAGAAAGAAAAAAGCCCTGCTTGTTGCAGGACTTTGTTGGTGATTATGCAGTTTTATGAATATATATTACTATATCTATGGTCTTAAAGGGGGCCTCTTTCCACCCTTTAAATCTCGAATACTCAAACCAAAATCCATCTGCAAGTGAGGATAGTCAGGAAAGTCTGTCCAGTCTCCACCCCAGGTAAACCCCATCTCTTTAGCCAAATCAACAACTTCCATCCAATCTGCTTTACCGTTACCATTATCGTCGCGTTCCATATCCCACACAATATCTCCATCAGGGGTTCTTAAGGCAAAATCAATGGCAAGTCCATAGTTATGATAGGATTCCCCTCCTCTTGCATTCGTTACAATACTTCCTGAAGCAGATCGTCCCTGAGCAAAAAGGGCATTTTGCTCTTCTACACTACGGAATCCGTGTGTAATCACAACTTCTATGCCACGTCTGGCAGCCATACGGATGAGCACTCCTTCATTTTCAGCAACCACTGGATGTAATCCGGTAATGGGCAACGGATCTGGGATTGTTTCACCCAACCATTTCTCCCCAAGATCTCCCTTCTGTTGCAGCCACAGGTACACTATGGACAAAATAAGTGTTGCGAGCAACCAATTCCTTAAGCTTTTCTTTGTTCGCTGTTTTCCTTTACGTTGTGATGAATTCATATATTCTCCCGAGTTTAAATCTAATCGATAAATTCTTGTTAATAGGTTAGTACTGAATTGGTACTGAATTGATGAAATGAATTGATGCAATTCGATAAGCTAAACTCTATTATAATTCATCTTAGCTCCAAAAGCTCTTAATGCAAAGTTACATGATTATACGTTTTCATTTTCCTCACTTTTCAAAATCACATAACATAATTACTCTAACAGAATAAACTCTGATAACACAAAAAAACAGCCGGCTGTAAGCCGACTGCTTTTGTATGAGAACTGAGTAATACTACTCAGTTGTGTATGGCAGCAATGCGATTTGACGGGAGCGTTTGATTGCAATCGTCAGCATGCGTTGATATTTAGCGCTAGTACCTGTTACACGGCGTGGCAAAATTTTTCCACGTTCGCTGATAAATTTACGAAGCAAGTCCGTATCTTTATAATCGATGTGAGTAATTTTGTTCGCTGTGAAGAAGCACACTTTACGACGTTTGTTACGACCACCACGACGTGCCGGTCTTTTATCGTCTCCGCCTTCTCTTTGCTTGAAGCCCATGCTTTTCAGTCCTTTCCTATCATGTAACCCATATCTCGTAGCGAGTATCGGCTCACGTTAAAATGGCAAATCATCATCCGAAATATCAATCGGTTTTCCGTCATCGGAAAAAGGATCCTGATTGTTGCTACGCGAAGCATTGTTATTGCTTGCACGTCCGCTGCCTCCATACGAAGGCTCTTCACGCATAGGTTGTCCCCCGCCGCCACCGCCATCACGGTTAGCTGACTCCAAGAAACGGACATTATCGGCAATGACTTCGGTCACGTATACACGTTTTCCTTCGTTATTCTCGTAGTTCCGTACTTGAATGCGTCCTTCAACTGCAGCGAGACGTCCTTTGCGCAAATAGTTTGCACAAGTCTCAGCGAGCTGTCTCCAGGTTACGACCGGAATAAAATCTGCTTCCCGCTCTCCTCCTTGGCTTGTAAACGGTCTGTCTACGGCCAAAGTGAATTGTGTCACGGCCACTCCAGCTGGAGTGTAACGCAATTCAGGATCCCGGGTTAACCGGCCGATCAGAATGACACGGTTCAACAATGTAATCCCCTCCTTCTGAGCGTATTGGTGCGTTAATCACGAGTTGTCGTCTTAGGCAGACTTAACGTCGTTGGTAATGAGATAACGAATTACTTCGTCAGAAATCTTCATGAGACGCTCAAGCTCAGTAACTACTGCTGGTTCAGCAGTGAAGTTTACCAGAACATAAACACCATCACGGAATTTTTCGATCTCATACGCAAGACGGCGTTTACCCATAACGTCGTGAGCAGTAACCTCACCACCGCCGTTGGAGATGATGCCTTGGAATTTTTCGACTGTAGCTTGAACAACTTCTTGCTCAACGTCTGGACGAATAATGTACATCAATTCATATTTGCGCATAATTTTCACCTCCTTATGGACTCTGGCCCTCAATCCAGGTTGAGAGCAAGGAACGAGCACAAACTCGAACTATATTAATATAACAAATACACAGACCAAATGCAAGCAAACGTTCCCTGTACATATTGGTACATAATCCCCGACATGTTCCTGCCTCTGCTGGAACACACTATAGAAGTAACAATGATCTCATTCTGTGGAGGAGGCTGCTGATTATGGGTGAAAGAACCGAGTTCGAACCAGGAGACAAAGCTCCGAATGATGGAGAGTATACTGAAGTTGGAGAGCGAAGTTTTCACACGGAGATTAATGATCCGAAGCGAGTAACCTTGAAAAAAGGTGAAGCCTTTCCCGAAACGAGTAATCACAATCGGAAATGGAAAAAGCTAACCAAAGCTCGCGTCCACTAAGTTTATTTTTTTCAGCATCATGTATATAAAGGCCCAGATTGCACATAATACAATCAGGCGGTACACGAGAGAGGTGTGGTTCCGTTGGACAACGAAGCCGATTTTTCGCTGTTGGAGATGCATCACGTAATATAAGAAGCTTGTGGGTGTGTAAGACCATTGTCTGAAACACAGGTATTGCTGCAAGCAGTACAGCCAGCGTTTCTGTCGTTACGACCGATTGTGATCTAACTAAACATGTGCTGCCGGATAGAGAGCCCTTCGGGGCTCTTTATTTTTATGTACATTTTAATATATAAAAAAAGACTCTCCAACGGAAAGTCTCCTTCATTTCATTTATTATTTATGAATAATCCCGTTACAAGGATCCATATACGCTCGTACACTTTAACCACTCAACCATAAGATTGAAGTGGCGGAAAGGGTGGGATTCGAACCCACGCACGCTGTGACACGCCTAGCTGATTTCGAGTCAGCCCCCTTGGGCCTCTTGGGTACCTTTCCGCAGCAGAATTGATTATAGCATGCTTGTATGAGGAAAGCAATACCTGTAGCCGTCTGTATGTAAACGTTATTTTCGTGGTGTGACAGACGTCTTCAACCTCGAAACATAGCAGATACATTCCACGACGCATTAAGTTCTTGCTCTAGATCGATTCTGGCTCTTCAGCCGAACGCAATACTTTTTTCAAGTTTTTTTCAAACTTGGCTCTGGGGATCAAAACACTGTGTTTGCAACCAACACACTTGATCCGAATATCCATACCCATGCGAATGATTTCCATCTCATTGCTGCCACAGGGATGTTGCTTTTTCATCTGTACAATATCCCCGAGTTGAAAAATTTTACGCTCCACTCGCACCATCTCCCTTATCATTATCCAGTGTAGCCGCCTGTTCGAGTGCAGCTTGCTGATTTCGTTCATGATACTCCAGAATTTTCTTTACGTCTCCCTGAATTTGACGTTCTACCGAAGCTCTGGAGTTCGGCATGCATTCAGCTACAATACGTATAACATAATCTGAAGTCGACATGGACTGTATACCTAGCACATCAGGTACCTTCACGATATTCAGGTCTCGTTCCTCGATCCCAACAAGCGATTGTTTTACCAAATGTACAGACTCATCCAGTGTCAGATCAGCTTTCATCGGAATATCCACTACAGCCAAAGAATTAGACATAGAATAGTTGGTCACACTCGCAATCGTACCGTTGGGAATGATATGTACTTCCCCTTGCCAGCTTACCAGTTTCGTCGTCCTTAGGCCAATGACCTCAACCGTTCCTTTATACGTACCTGTCTGAATTACATCTCCAACAGCGAACTGATCCTCTAAAATAATAAAGAATCCAGTAATGACATCCTTGACGAGCCCCTGTGCGCCGAAACCAATTGCAAGCCCAAGAACCCCCGCACTAGCAAGCAACGGCCCGACCTGAACGTTGATTTCGGATAACAGTAACAAAATCATAATAAAATTACATGTTATCGACGTTGCATTTTTCAATAGCTCACCAATGGTTACGAATCTCCGCGGATTAACTCGAATTTTACCTTCCTGCTTCCGTGCCATCGACCGATCAATAATGCGGGACACTACTTTAATGACAATTCGGGTGATCATAAAAATAATGAGGATACGAATCGAACTGAACATGATATTTAACCACATATCCGTATCCGCAATTTTAGCCCATACTTTGTCTTTCCAGTGAAGAGCATTGTCCATGACCTGATTAGCAGAATCTACATTAAGCTTTGTGAAAAAATCAAATCGTGTCATGCCCGATCCCTCCTCTACATCGGTATGTTATCATAGCTGTCTCCGGTTTTAAAATAGAGGCCGCGAATCTCTACAAATTCATCACGAATGATTTTCTGTACTCGCAGCAGATCCTCTTTGGGAAACTGAATACACAGAGCACAACCTGCCGTAATCTCCTTAGGTGTCGGAAACAGGTCAATCTCAATCTCGGCAAATTCCAGCAACATTTCTGCACGCAGTGCCTGCTGCGTGGAGTCAAACGCAATCAACAGCCAATTGTCCAGCCATTCATCCATTTCCTGCTCCTTTCACGCTTCATGGAACGTCAGCCAAAAAGCATACACTTGTCAAGTATAAAACACTCTATCTTTCCATATACTGATACTACTATTCCAAGGGAAAGGATAGATCCTATGAATCCTACTTCGCGTTCCTTTTCGTCACAAGATATGACCAGCTTGAAAGTTGCTCATACCGATCCAGGCGTACATTCGGCCATTGTACATCGTTTAATGTTCCATCTCTACAAGGCCCACTCGTTACAAAATGTAGTGATTGTCTGCATCGGTACAGATCGATCTACTGGTGACTGCCTCGGTCCGCTTGTAGGTACGTCTCTTGCAAAATGGGACAGCCCTTTATTTCACCTATACGGTACACTGGATGAACCTGTTCATGCTGTCAATCTCCAAGATACTCTCAACAAAATCTACAGTGTTCATCACAATCCATACGTGATTGGAATTGATGCCTGTCTAGGTCAATCCTCCAGTGTCGGTAGCATTCAGGTGGTTAACGGTCCTCTCAAACCTGGTGCAGGGGTGAATAAAGAATTACCGCCGGTCGGCGATATCCATCTGACAGGTATCGTTAACGTCGGCGGTTTTATGGAATACTTTGTGCTCCAGAACACACGGCTCAGCCTTGTAATGCGTATGTCTGAAATTATAGCAAGCAGTCTATATTCGGCTATTCGAGAGTGGCATACCCGTTCTACTCTGCTTGCAGTGCCAGAGTAATAGCTTCCTTTTCCTCAGGGGAAAGTGTATACGTTGACTCTCCCCCTTTTAGAGGTTTCGCATATACATATGATCCATCACGATTGAATAATCCGGTAAGAATCATGCCATCCTGACTTTCATTAATCATGGCTATTGAGAAGCTTAGGTCAGTTCCGCGCTCCCCATAAGCATTGTACCTCTTCACACCAACCTTGCCCTGAATCCGAGCCAGCTTCTGTAGAGCTGTTTGCAACTGATTCGTTTGCAACTTGTGTTCATCCTCAATGTTGTCCATCTGAATTTTCAGATTAACCAACAAGGATTCCAGGTCCTCCACACCACTGCCAGCCATCATGGCTTCATATTTACGTTTAAATTTCCGTAACTTCGCCCCTTGAGCAATGCTTACGATCAGTAAAATCACCGTAAGTAATGTTAATCCGCCAATAATCCACAACAGCTGTTCCAGAATCAGCTCATTTAATTCAGTCATGTAAGTGCAACTACCCCTCTATATTATTGATCAGATTCACGTCTGTCCGCAGTTCTTATCATCTATTATAAATCAACCTGTTAAGCAAGAAATTAATCATATATTACCAATTCAATGCACATTAAAGTGCATCTCACTATTTATCAGAGGTCAGTTCTATTACTGCCCGAATGAATTCATCCACTTCATCTTTGGATGTGCTATATCCTACACTTGCTCGAACAGCTCCGGTATCTGTTGTTCCAGCTGCCTCATGTGCAAGTGGCGTACAATGGAATCCCGAACGCACCGCAATACTGTATTTCCGATCCAATTGGAATGCCAATTGAGCAGCATCATATCCTTCAACAATAAAGGATACTAAACCGGTACGCGGTTGCCCCATTTCCGGTCCCAATATACGAACACCTTGAATAGAAGAGATACCTTCCATTATATGCTGTGTCAGCTCCCATTCATGCTGGTAAATTACTGAGGGCGATATCGTAAGTACCTGCTTCACTCCGGCCCCTAAACCTGCAATTCCTATCGTATTAGGTGTGCCTGCCTCATATCGGTCAGGACGTACTTTAGGTTGTTCCAGTGCTTCTGATTGACTGCCAGTTCCTCCATATATAAGAGGTTGTACATCAATATCAGGCGCGATATATAAACCACCTGTTCCTTGCGGTCCGAGCAAACCCTTATGTCCAGGAAAAGCAAGCATATCAATGCCCAGTTGTCCCACGTCTACGGGCATGACCCCTGCACTTTGAGCTGCATCTACCAGTAACAGAGCCTGATGTTTACGGCATAGCTGTGAGATTTCACTAATGGGCAAGATGCTACCTAGCAAGTTTGAGCTATGTGTACATACAACCAGACGGGTATTTTCTCGAAACATATGTTCCATCTTTTTCAAATCGATAGAACCAGATCCATCTACAGGTACGTAATCAACCTGTATTATTCCTTGTTTACGAAGCAACTCTAGTGGCCGCCGAACGGAATTATGCTCTGCCATCGTAGCGATGACATGATCACCATCTTGAAGAGTACCTCGAATGGCAAGATTAAGAACTTCTGTTGTATTCGATCCGAATACTATATCGTTAGGATTCTTAATACCGAACAAGGTAGCGAGTTCTTTTCTTGTTTCAAACAATACCCTACTAGCTTGCACAGCCATACGATGACTTCCTCTACCTGGGTTAGCCCCAGCAAATTCGAGTGCATTCAACATCGCCTCACCAACAGAAGGTGGTTTGGGCCAAGATGTAGCTGCATGATCAAGATAGATTATTTTCTCCACCCTCCTACCACCTCTGCTCATAAGCTTTCAACACCTAAGTATTATGCATAAACAAAGAAGGACATATCGATTCTCCGGAACACAGAGGCGATATGTCATGACATGAATGGCTCTGCATGTTGTTAGTAATCGAACGGGTGCTTATTGCAACAATTCCAATAAACGTTCGAGATCCTGCTTGCTGTAGTAGTTGAGCTCTATCTTACCTTTATCTTTTTGACCATGTTTAATTTTCACTGTCGTTTTAAACCGTTCACGAAGTGACTCTTCTAAAGTATCAATAAATGGATCCTTCTTTTTCAGCTTGGTTTTGGCTTTTGTCTCACCTGTTTTGGAACGATCCAGTTGTTGGACTGCTTCTTCTAACTCACGCACACTCCATTGCTGATCAATTGACTGTTTAGCCAGTTGTTTCACCAGTTCCTCATCTTTCACACCTACAATAGCTCTTGCATGTCCCATGGATAATGTTCCACGTGAAACATGTTCCTTCACTTCTTCAGGCAAAGCAAGCAAACGTAGAAAGTTAGCAATATGTGAACGTGATTTACCTACCTTTACCGACAATTCTTCCTGAGTCATAGAAAACTGGTCCATTAATCCTTGGTAGGCTACAGCCACTTCCATAGCATTCAGATTTTCCCGTTGCAGGTTCTCAATCAGGGCAATTTCCATCACTTGCTGATCGTTGAATGGACGTACGACTGCTGGAACGGTAGCATTTCCACAATATTGTGATGCTCTGAATCTGCGTTCGCCTGCAATAATCTCATATCCTCGCAGGACAGGACGTACGATAATCGGTTGAATCACACCGTGTTGTCGGATCGACTCCGCCAGTTCATGTATGGCTTCCTCATCAAATGCTTTACGCGGCTGATAAGGGTTAGCCCGCAGTTGGCTAATCGGGATTTCTACGACTTTATCGTCGTCATTAATTGAAAGCGAAGGAATGAGGGCATCCAGTCCTTTTCCAAGCCGCTTACTCATAAGAAATCACTTCCTTTGCGAGCTCTAAATACACTTCCGCTCCTCTAGAACGAGGATCATACGTAATAATAGATTGTCCATGAGAAGGAGCTTCACTAAGACGTACATTACGAGGAATAATCGTTTGATACACTTTTTGCTGGAAATACTTCTTCACTTCTTCTATAACCTGAATACCGAGATTTGTGCGAGCATCAAACATTGTAAGTAATACGCCTTCAATCTGAAGAGAAGTATTCAGATGTTTTTGAACCAATCGAACAGTATTCAAAAGCTGACTCAATCCTTCCAGGGCATAGTATTCACACTGAATAGGAATGATCACTGAATCCGATGCCGTTAACGAGTTAATCGTCAACATACCAAGTGATGGTGGGCAGTCGATTAAAATATAATCATAATTGCTCTTAACTAGGGCAAGTGATTTTTTCAGACGAACTTCTCGCGATATGGTGGATACCAATTCAATCTCGGCTCCAGCAAGTTGAATCGTCGCAGGTATGATATGAAGGCCCTCGATTTGAGTCTCTACGATCGCTTCCTGGGGAGGCACATCATTAATAATGACATCATATATACAGTTTGCCACGTCTGCTTTATTAATTCCGACGCCACTCGTTGTATTCCCCTGGGGGTCAATATCGACAAGCAGTACTCTCTTTCCGAGTGAAGCAAGTCCTGCACCCAAATTAACCGATGTTGTTGTTTTCCCCACACCGCCCTTTTGATTTGCCACGGCCATAATCTTAGACAATACCTTCACCTCAAATAAATAGGAGTCTTTTCTTGTAGGTTGTGATTTACAGTTAAAAAGCAGGCGGCCACCGTCCACAAGAACAACAACTACCGTTTCCTTAGCAATAAACGTTTCGTTCCCATCACGTTCTATAACTAACGGACTGTATAGATAGAAAAAGCGGCCCATTGCCGCCTTAAGCTTCAACTATTTGCGTTTTGGAATATGAATAACGATCTCGTAGTGATCTTCATGATCAGCTTCTTTTGTTTTAATTTCCATACCTGAGCCTGTTACCATATCAATGGATTGACGAATAGTATTAAGCGCCAGCCTCACATCTTTGGTAAAGGATATACGTTTGGATTTTTTGATCTTGGAAGCTTCCTTATAAAAGGCAACCCGTGCCTCCGTCTGTTTCACGTTCAATTCTTTGTCGATAATCTCGCCGAGCAATTTTAATTGCAACTCTTCCGTATCGAGGGATAACAATGCTCTGGCATGGCGTTCAGATATCTTCCGTTCCATCAAGGCTGTTTTTACACCTTCAGGAAGCTGTAACAAACGAATTTTATTAGCAATGGTGGACTGGCTTTTGCCTAGTCTCTGAGCAAGACTTTCCTGTGTCAATTGATGCAGATCAATCAACTTCTGGTAAGCAACCGCTTCCTCAATCGAAGTTAATCCTTCACGTTGCAAGTTCTCAATCAATGCAATGGATGCTGCTTGAGAATCATTGAATTCACGCACAATGGCCGGGATATGATCAAGGCCCAGTTTGCGAACTGCACGCCAGCGTCGTTCCCCAGCAATAATCTCATATGATCCATTCCGAACCCGAACAACAATCGGTTGAATGACGCCATGTGTTTTAATCGTTTGCAGTAACTCATCAATCTTATCATCATCAAAAATAGTACGGGGTTGATATGGACTACTCACAATTTCATTAACCGGGACTTGTTTGATCTCATCTCCGTTATTGCGATCCGCCAAACCAAACAACTTCGAAAATTGTTCTTTCATTCCGTAGATTACCACCTAATTTCGTAATAGCTCCCGCGTAATCAGCAGGTGCTTCTTATTCCGTAAGCGAGACTCCATACTTCATCGTTCTTGAATTAAGTTATGCTGGTAGCACGACTTGCTCCAAGCAGCATCAAATGCTTGACCATCTATTTATATCAGTAAATCTTGACCACTGTTTACGCAAGGTCTGATACTTCTATTCTATCATCTTTTTCTCCATAATCCTATGTTTACCTATTCTTTAAATCGAGCAAATTTTCCTGCTTTTCTTTAGCGTTTGTCATAGAAAATGAAAAAATATATCACATATGACATTCTCCTAGTCTCTATCTCTCTCTAATTTCTACAAGATACCAATTCAATTATGTCCTGTAATTAGGTTATATGTGCTAGATCGGGTCAATTGACTATGCATCTACCATGTTTAACGATCATCTAATGTAAATTAATCAAATAATCGATACCTAAAGCGATCCACATAAACATAAGAACATAAAGAGAACAAGAAGAGAACATAT
Source organism: Paenibacillus sp. JJ-100 (assembly GCF_948329825.1). Lineage (GTDB taxonomy): Bacteria > Bacillota > Bacilli > Paenibacillales > Paenibacillaceae > Paenibacillus. The sequence continues at coordinate 24,345 of NZ_CAOJCM010000003.1, read as the reverse complement.
AGACACAAAAAAGAGGATGTTTCACGTGAAACATCCTCTCTTCCTCGCCTCTAATGTTGAGACACTAATTTGAGACATTACTTTAATACTTTTCTTATCTACCCTAGCAACTCGCTACTCTAGTCTAAACAAGTGGAGTTTTAAGAGGTGTTCCCGGTTTACGAGGGTACTTATGTGGCGTCTTATCAAACTTCTGAATGAGTATGATATGACGCTCCGACTCTTCCACCGGTAGCTGGAATGGGTGAACGGCTTTTACTCGTCCTTTGAGCTGATTGAAACTAAACTCTGCTTCTTTCATTTCATCCCTTGGATCGCTACCTTTCATGGCAGCGAACATACCACTTTTACGTACAAAAGGAAGACAGAACTCATTCAGCACAGCTAGTTTAGCTACCGCACGTGCAGTAACGAGATCATAGCTATCCCGATATCCTTCTTTGCGTCCCAACTCTTCCGCACGGCCATGGATTAATTCCACCTGTTCAAGACCAAGGGTATCAACCACATGTTGCAAAAAGCCGATCCTTTTATTTAATGAATCAATAATTGTAAGCTGGATATGTGGAAAACAGATTTTCAAAGGCAATCCCGGGAATCCTGCTCCTGAACCAATATCCGCAAGTTTATTGACTTTAGACATATCAGTATAGAATGCCAGCGATACTGAATCATAGAAATGTTTCGTATATACCTGCTCACGATCTGTAATGCCAGTCAGGTTCATTTTTTCGTTCCAGGATACCAATTCTTTATAATACAATTCGAACTGTTCCAGTTGCCGTTCTTCTAGCTCTATACCGTGTTTTTTCAATCGCCTTTGCAGCTGTTGTTGAATATCGTCCATTATTGTCCCCTTGCTGCGGTAACGCGATTATAATGCTCCAGATAGACAAGCAAGATGGAGATATCTGCGGGAGTGACTCCGGCGATACGAGATGCTTGACCAATCGATATCGGCCGGATTTTAGCGAGCTTCTGCTTAGCTTCCATAGCCAGACCGTGAATCTCATCATATACAATTGTATCTGGAATTTTCTTTTTCTCCATTTTCAGCAAACGTTCCACGTGAACCAACTGTTTCTCAATATAACCCGCGTATTTGATCTGAATCTCAACTTGTTCCTTCATATCAGCGGTCAACTCTACCTCGGAAGGAGAAACTTGTTCAATCCAGTCATAGCCGATCTCTGGACGACGCATCAGATTGAGTAACGTGCTGCCATCCTGGATCGGTGTTGAACCAATTTCTTCAAGTTTGGCATTGACCTCAACCGGGCGTACTTTTGCTTCTTTCAGACGTGTGATCTCCTGCTCAACTTTTGCTTTTTTATCGAGAAAAGCCGCATAACGTTCCTCTTTGATTAATCCGATTTCATGACCAATCTCTGTGAGACGCATATCCGCATTGTCATGACGGAGCAACAAACGATATTCAGCACGAGATGTCAGCAATCGATAAGGCTCGCTCGTACCTTTCGTAACCAGATCGTCAATCAATACACCAATATAACCTTGGGAACGATCAAGTACGATAGCCTCTTTGCCTTGAACTTTACGTACTGCGTTGATGCCAGCCATGATCCCTTGCGCTGCTGCTTCTTCGTAGCCGGATGTGCCATTGATCTGACCAGCCGTGAATAGTCCTGGCAGACGTTTTGTTTCGAGAGATGGCCACAATTGAGTTGGAACCATGGCATCATATTCAATTGCGTAACCATTACGCATTATTTCGGCCTTTTCCAAACCTGGGACAGAACGTACAATAGCAAGTTGTACTTCTTCTGGCATACTAGTAGACAATCCTTGTACATAATACTCGGATGTATTTTTACCTTCCGGTTCAAGGAAAACCTGATGCTTCGGCTTATCACTGAAACGAACAATTTTGTCCTCAATGGATGGACAGTAACGCGGTCCTGTTCCTTCGATCACTCCAGAGAACATCGGAGCACGATGCAGATTATCGTTAATAATTTGATGTGTTTCCACAGACGTATATGTCAGCCAGCAAGGCAGCTGCTCGTTAGTGGAAGACGCTGTTTCATAGGAGAAGAACTTCGGGTCATCATCTCCGGGCTGAATTTCTGTTTTGCTAAAATCAATCGTGTCCTTATGCACACGCGGGGGTGTCCCTGTTTTGAAACGTACCAGTTCGAATCCCAACTCACGCAAATGCTCAGATAACTTTACCGACGGTTGCTGATTGTTTGGTCCACTCTCATACATCAACTCACCCATAATTACTTTACCACGAAGATAAGTGCCTGTAGTCAGAACCACAGCTTTGGCGCGATACTCTGCGCCTGTTTGAGTAACGACTCCAACACACTGGCCATCTTCAACAAGCAGACGATCCACCATACCCTGACGCATCGTCACATTAGGTTCTTTCTCCAACGTTTCTTTCATCGTATGTTGGTAAGAGAATTTATCAGCCTGTGCACGAAGGGCATGAACCGCAGGCCCTTTACCTGTATTGAGCATCCGCATCTGAATAAAGGTTTTATCAATATTCCGTCCCATTTCTCCGCCTAGTGCATCAATCTCCCGTACAACGTGTCCTTTTGCTGGTCCCCCAATGGATGGGTTACAGGGCATGAAAGCTACCATATCAAGGTTAATTGTAATCATCAACGTTTTAGAGCCCATCCGGGCTGCTGCAAGTGCCGACTCTACCCCGGCATGTCCTGCTCCAACGACGATGATATCATAACTGCCGCCATCAAAAGCCATGTATAATTACCTCCTTGTTCCGTTTTAATATCTATAATCAAACCAATACTTCCTGGCAACAACATCATTCCATCCTTTGACAACGGGCAGAAATTGTACCTTACCATCATACACGATGATTCCTATAGAATGTACAGTATAATGATTTACTTTCCTAGACAGAACTGGGAGAAAATCTGATCAATTAAAGCATCATGTGCCGTATCGCCCACGATCTCTCCAAGCTGTTCCCACGCCAAACGAACATCAATCTGAATCATGTCAATTGGAACAAATTGATCGGCAGCTTCATAAGCATCCACCAGCGATTGCTTCGCTTTTTTCAACAGAGCAATATGTCGAACATTGCTTACATAGGTCAGATCAGCAGATTCAAGTTTTCCGCTGAAAAACAGTGTGGAGATTGCTTCCTCCAAACGATCAACACCTAGATCATCCTTCACCGACATCGGAACAAGTTGCTCTTCTGAAATATAACGAAGCAGAACATCGCGATCAATTTGTGGGGTTAAGTCCATTTTATTCATAATGATAATTGATTGTCTACCGCGGATTTGTTCCAACAATTCAATCTCGTCCTGATGAAGTGGTTCAGCTGCATTCACAACCATCAGAATTAAATCAGCGTCTTTAACAGCCGAGCGGGAACGCTCTACCCCGATTTTCTCGACAACGTCCATCGTTTCCCGAATCCCTGCTGTATCAAGCAGCTTCAAAGGGATATTATTTATCGTAATAAACTCTTCAATGACGTCTCGGGTCGTTCCTGGAATGTCGGTAACTATTGCCCGATTATCTTGTGTGAGTGTGTTCATTAATGAGGATTTACCAACGTTGGGCCTTCCAACGATAGCCGTTGTAATCCCTTCGCGCAGTATTTTACCTTGCTCCGCTGTGACAAGTAATTTATCGATTTCAGTCATGACTTGCATTGACTTTTCTTTAATGAATTCAGATGTTAAGGATTCCACATCATGTTCAGGATAATCAATGTTTACTTCAATATGAGCCAAAGTTTCTACTAGCGTATGTCTCAGATCACGCAGCTTGGAAGATAATTTACCTTCTACTTGTTTCAAGGCTACGGAGAAGGCACGATCGGATTTTGAACGAATGAGATCCATCACCCCTTCTGCCTGAGACAGATCGATTCGCCCATTGAGAAACGCTCGTTTCGTGAATTCACCCGGTTCTGCAAGACGGATGTTAAGCTGAAGCAACAGGTCCATCACCCGTTTAACGGATACCACACCACCATGTGCACTAATTTCTACTACATCCTCTGTGGTGAATGAACGAGGTGCACGCATTACCGTTACCAGTACCTCTTCTACATTATCCCCAGTCGTGGGATCTATAATATGGCCATAATGAACTGTATGAGATGCTGCCTGAGTCAAAGGTGTTTTACTCCGAAAAATCTTCTCCGTCTCCGTCACGGCATCCGGGCCACTGACGCGAATAACGGCAATCCCGGCTTCTCCGACCGCTGTAGATATGGCTGTAATCGTATCACTAATCATCTTTATCTCTCCCTACTTCTCTATAATAAAGTTGCCATTCAGCTTAACCAGAAGAATGCCAACACATATTCAACTCTATTCATCCCTGTTGTAACTTCTATTGAATGCAGCAAGCTGAACTTGTCTACGATATATTTCCTGTGAGTATGCAACACACATATCCATCAGATACATGCTTTAGTACGAAAAAAGCAATGGCTTCTGCACCCTGCAGGAAGCCATTGCGTCTTTAATTGCTTGTTATTTCAACGTAATAACCACACGCCGATTGGGCTCCTCGCCCTTACTTAAGGTCTTAACCTGCGAGTGATTTTGCAGTTTGGCATGAATCACTTTACGTTCAAGCGGAGGCATCGGCTCAAGTACAACTTCCTTACCCGTACGGATGGCTTGTCCAGCTAATCGCTCAGCCAGGTCCTCAAGCGTTTTCCGCCGGCGCTGCCGGAAGTTTTCCGCATCGAGCACGATTCGCACGAAGTTTTCCGAGTAACGGTTGGCTACAATATTCGTCAGATACTGGAGAGCATCCAGCGTTTGTCCACGTCTGCCAATAATCATCCCAAGGTCTTCTCCGGAGATATTGAAGATATGACCATCCCGCTGCTTTTTGATGTCCACTTGTACATCCAGACCCATACCTGCCGCAACTTCTTTCAAGAACGCAGCCGCTTCTTCATAGGGATTTTGGACTGCTGCACCCTCAAGTAATCCATTACTCTCAGGTTCAGGTGTGGCTGATTTGATCGGCTGAATTTCAACCTCAGGTTCTGGCAGCAGTTTCACTTCCACTTTGGCAGCCTTCACCCCGAACAAACCCAGGAATCCTTTTGAGGGCTGCTCTAAAACTTGTATCTCGACCTTGTCCCGGCTCACGCCAAGATCAGCCAATCCTTGGTTTACAGCATCTTCAACGGTTTTTCCTGACGTAATGACTTTGGTCATTTCGATTTTTTGGCCCCTTTCGAACCTTTCCCAGAGACAGTAGCCTTGCCACCGTTTTTGCGCTTAGCCCCATTTTTGGAAGAGCTGCTCTGCTTCACGTTGACCTCGGCCACAACTTTATCATTATTCCGGTAAAGGAAATAGTTTTGCACGATCGTGTAGATATTACTGTAGAACCAGTAAAGCGGCAACGCTGATGGGAACTGATAAGACATAACAAAGATCAAAATCGGATACACCCACAACATGAACTGCATTGGACCGATCTGTTGTGTAGGATTCATCCGCATCATCATCCATGTTTGGATGAATGTTGTGATCGCAGCCAGCACTGGCAAAATAAACAGGTGATCCGGCGCTCCAAGCTGTAGCCACAAGAAATCATGGGTTCTCAGACTGGAGTTTCCGTAGATGGAGTTATAAAGTGCGATGTAAATTGGCATCTGAATCAGAAGTGGCAAACAACCTGCCATCGGATTAACTTTATTCTCCTGAAACAACTTCATCGTTTCTTGCTGAACTTTCTCAGGTGTATCTTTATACTTCGCTTGAATCTCCTTCAGCTGCGGCTGAATAGCCTGCATCGCTTTGGAGCTACGGACTTGCTTCATCGTTAATGGTAAAATCAATGTCCGTACAATTAACACCATCACAAGGACGGCCAGTCCGTATTCACCATTAAACCAGTTGGCGAATGTATCGAGCGCCAGTGAGAACCAGTACACAACATTGGCTTGCCAGAATGAATCACTATTCTTCAAATCTTCTGTTGTAACCCCTGCACCCTGCGGAGTACAACCGGCGAGTACAGTGACCATTGCAATGACTGCAATGAGGAGAATCCACTTCCCCTTAGATGTCTTCAATCGCGACACTTCATAACCCCTCTCTTAACCATTCCATTCCACCGTAAATCATACCATAATTAGGAGGACAAATAAACCGAAGCTTACCGCTTGCACGACTTGAGGAGAGAGGCCTTACGCATGACATGCAGAAGACTTTTCTCCATCTCTTTATAAGACATGTCCAATGCCCCTTTGCGGACAATGAATATCAAGTCCATCTGCGTGACAATCTCTTGCTCATGATGCCGTACAATTTCCTTAATCATGCGCCGCATACGGTTACGCACAACAGCATTTCCAATTTTTTTGCTGCATGATACACCTACTCGGAACTGCTCGGTGTCTTTACGGCGACAGCCATAAACTACAAATTGATGATTGGCAAACGATTTTCCATACCGATATACGCGGCTAAAATCCGCCCGGTTGCGCAGACGTAATCTTTTATACACGGCGCTTCTCCTTGCTGTCCCCCAGCCATATTTATTGACGGAGGCCTCATTACTGATTTAGTATAGACTTTCTTCATTGACGATAAACCGCCCGTTGACAAAGATATATAAGGTAAGTTTTCGATTCGAGAAAACATAATCAACCATATTGATCGGCAAGAACGGCAGTCAGCTATATCAATTTCGACATGCGATAAATGGACTTTGCTGCCGAATAATCCCATTTTTTAAGAAAAAAAAGACCACCTCAGTGGTCTTGACATGCATTAAGCACTCAGCTTCTTACGGCCTTTCAGGCGACGTCCTGCCAAAATTTTACGTCCGTTGCTTGTGCTCATTCTTTTCCGGAAACCATGAACTTTTTTACGTTTGCTAACGTTCGGTTTAAATGTAGGTCTCAATGTACTGCACCTCCTTACAAGGGAATACTTATGTGATGAATCATTTTCATCTTGAACAAAAAACACCTTTATACATTTAATCATGTTCAATTGGAAAAGTCAACTGAAAACATCGATAACCTCCCTCTTTTTCATACACTTTTTCAGTGTTCTGGAAATCATGCCACTCCCAGTCTAGTCTTTTCTTTCATCAGATGATCTCCCAATCTGTCAAATAAGTTATCCCCAAATCTAAGGAAATGCCTACTCTCCCTTTATTTTTAGTTATCCACATCCATTTTCGTCTCGTGAAAGCATCCATACTTTTGTTTAAAGTTATTCACATGTGGATAAACATTATGGAGAGGTAGAATGGTGAATTTTAATCTAATTGTATCCGCTTTAATGTGAAGGTTTACAAGTTTTTGAGAAAGGTGTAGGATAAAACACAACTTGTATACAAGTATACTTATTGATTGATTATGGCCTTTTCTTGCTAGCAATTATTGAACTACGGAAGAACTAGGGAAGAATTATAGCTTGCATTACCCATCACTTTGTCGTGTTAGTGCGGATCCTGACGACGTATAACCATCCGGCTGAATACTGCTAAACTCTAAAACGTTGTGCTATGATCAGTACTGTAACGATTATTTTACTTAGGAGCGTTAGCCATATGCAGTTTCCATCTTCCTGGCTTCAAGGTGCATCCCGCGGTGAAGCCATCGCTTGCGAATTAAGGCTGAGAATCATTAATGGAACCCTCAGGCCTGGTGAAATCTTATCGGAAAATCGCATTGCTGCTGATTTTGACAGCAGCCGCTCGCCTGTTCGCGAAGCATTGAGAACGTTATCAAATGAAGGCTTAATTCGGCTTGAACGGATGGGCGTTGTCATTCTGGGCCTGAATATAAAGGATGTTGAAGAGCTGTACGATGTTCGTTTTCTCATTGAAAGTTTTGTGCAGCAAAGGCTGGCTGCTGATGTACCTCCAGTACTGATCCAACAGCTACGCCATATCATCGATAAAATGCAGCTTGCAGGGAAACATCAGGATGCCATTGAGTTCGCCTATCAGGATCTGACATTCCATGAGACCATTATTGAGGCAGCTGGACATTCCCGCATCTCACATTTATGGAAAAGTATTCGGTACGTTGTGATGACAGTTATGCTGCTTACCACACGCAACGTGTTTGCTCAAGGCGAATCCAAAGTAAGCGCTGTAATTGAAAAACATCAGTCACTGGCAAAAGCTCTGGAATCAGGCGACAAGGCTTTAATCCTAAGCGGGGTTCGCACCTATTTCAAGGACTCGGATCGGACGTTACATGAAAGCTTTGAGTTCTGAACTTTGGCAAAATACTAAGGCAGGACTGGCTTTTTATAAGTAAAAGTAGAGTTTCTGCCCAGTATGCTTTCCTGACGAGAAGGTCGCAATTCAGTCAAATTGAATGAATTGCAGGTTAACTTGTCGACAAGTATACAAAATGCGATTATGTTAGTTTTTTGGGCAACCAAACACTGGTTTCTTTATTATTCTCATACAAACTCATAACAAAATTATCACCAAATTTATTGGTTCTTACCTTCAGACTTCTGTAAGCATTTATAACTAAACTTAAGGAGTAATAACATCATGAGTACTATTTTCGGATTTTCTCATCATGCTACATTACTGATCTGGACATTGATCGCTATCATCTTCCTGATTCTGCTCATCTCTAAGTATAAATGGAACCCATTCATCACCCTTTTATTATCTGCATTAATGCTTGGGTTGCTTGCAGGTATGGAACCAGCTGACGTTATTTCATCCATTACCAGCGGTCTTGGTAGCACATTAGGCACAATTGCCATCGTTATCGGACTTGGCACGATGCTCGGTAAAATGATGGCTGAATCAGGTGGAGCCGAGCAGATTGCAAACACCCTCATTCATCGTTTCGGTGTAAAACGTGTGCACTGGGCCATGATGATTGTCGGCTTCATTGTAGGTATTCCTGTTTTCTTTGAAGTAGGCGTCATTCTCATGATCCCAATCATCTTTACTGTGGCCCGCAAAACCAAGATGTCCCTTCTTCAGATCGGAATACCAATTTTAGCAGGTCTATCGACTGTCCATGGATTTGTCCCGCCACATCCGGCACCTATGATAGCCATTGAAGCCTTCAATGCAGATCTAGGGAAAACCATCCTTTACTCTTTGCTTGTCGGCATCCCGACTGCCATCATTGCCGGACCTATATTTGGTCAGTTTATTGGCAAAAGAATTCAACCTGAACCACCAGCTGAACTTGAGGAACAGTTCTCGGCCAAGGAAAACCGTACTTTGCCTGGATTCGGCATTACACTGTTTACCATTTTATTGCCTGTCTTTCTAATGCTGATCGGCTCGATCGCGAATATTGTGGATCCGGCTGCAACGAGTGGGTTTACCGTCTTTAGTGAGTTTATTGGAAATGAGATTGTTGCTCTATTGATTTCTGTCGTCTTTGCCCTCTTTTCACTCGGTTTTACGCGTGGATTCAGCAAACATGATATCTCCCGCTTCACCAATGAATGTCTTGCGCCTACGGCATCTATTATTCTCATCATCGGTGGTGGGGGTGCATTCAAACAAGTACTGATTAACAGTGGTGTTGGGGATGCTATCGCAGAGTTTGCTACCCACGCGAACATCAATGTCATTCTATTTGCCTGGCTTGTCGCTGCCTTAATACGTATCGCTACCGGTTCAGCTACCGTTGCCATGACCACAGCCGCTGGAATTGTATCCCCAGTTCTCGCCCTAACGCCTGGAGTGAACATTGAGCTGGTTGTCCTTGCCACCGGTGCAGGTTCTCTGATCCTATCCCATGTCAATGACGCAGGCTTCTGGATGATCAAAGAGTTTTTTAACATGAGTGTAGCGCAGACACTCAAAACGTGGACCGTTATGGAAACACTACTGTCTGTGGTCGGTTTGATCTTCATTTTGCTGCTAAGTACCGTGATGTGAGTGCAAGCTGACCTATTTTTTTTCATCATAAAAAAACTACTTAAACCATTATTTCTACTTACACAGCTCATTGAAGAAAGAAGGTGCGCGAAATGACCAACTATATGATTGGAATTGATATCGGCACAACCAGTACAAAATCGGTTCTATTCACAGAACAAGGTGAGGTGGTTACGACCTCTACTCAGGAATATCTGCTCTACACACCTGCGCCAAATGTTGCAGAGCAAGACCCGGAGGAGATTGTACAAGCCGCTGTTTTCTCCATACGCAATGTAATGAATCAGAGCGGGGTTTTACCTAATCAGATCCTTTTCGTATCTTGCAGCTCGGCTATGCACAGCGTCATTGCCATGGATCAACATAATCATCCACTAACACGTTGTATCACTTGGGCAGATAATCGAAGCGCTGCTTGGTCTGCCCAGCTAGAGGAGAACGGAGTGGGGCATCAAATATATCGGCGCACAGGAACCCCCATTCATCCCATGTCTCCCCTGACTAAACTGATGTGGCTGCGCCATGATGAGCCAGAACTGTTTCAACGTACGGCAAAGTTTATTTCCATTAAAGAATATTTGTTCTTCCGTCTATTTGGACAATATATCATTGATTATTCCATCGCCTCCTGCACGGGTCTCTTCAATCTCGAACAGCTGGACTGGGACCAAGAAGCACTAGACATCGCTGGCATTACCCCCAGACATCTGTCGAGGCTTGTACCTACCACATATACAATAGAGGGAATGCATCCGGATTGGGCTGAAAAAATGGCTCTCTCCCCCTCTACGCCTTTTGTAATCGGCGCAAGTGACGGGGTATTATCTAACCTTGGTGTTAATGCTATTAAGCCAGGTGTTGTTGCTGCAACTATCGGCACAAGCGGAGCCATACGTACCGTTGTGGATCGTCCGATGACAGACCCGAAAGGCCGTACTTTCTGTTATGCCTTAACCGAAAATTTGTGGGTTATTGGCGGGCCAGTCAATAATGGGGGGATGTTGTTCCGCTGGGTACGGGATGAGTTTGCTGCATCTGAAGTGGAAACTGCCAAACGTCTTGGCATCAATTCCTATGATGTATTGACCAAAATTGCCGAGCGTGTCCCTGCTGGTTCTGAAGGGCTTCTATTTCATCCGTATCTTTCAGGCGAACGTGCTCCACTCTGGAATCCGGACGCTCGGGGCTCCTTTTTTGGCCTGACTCTTCACCATAAGAAAGAGCATATGATTAGAGCAGTACTTGAAGGGGTTATTTTCAATCTGTACACCGTCCTTCTCGCAATGGAAGAACAGATTGGACACCCCACCTCCATTCAGGCTACGGGTGGGTTTGCACGCTCCCCACTATGGAGGCAGATGATGTCCGATATTTTTAATCAGGAAGTCGTTGTACCTGAGAGCTTTGAAAGCTCATGTCTCGGCGCCGTTGTTCTTGGCCTATACGCGACAGGAAGAATTAAGTCACTTCATGCTGTGTCCTCCATGGTGGGTACAACTCATCGGCATACGCCTGCCAAACAACATGCCTCCATCTATCAGGAGCTGTTACCGATCTACATTCGTATTTCGCGCAAGCTGGAAGAAGAATATGCAGACATTGCGGAATTCCAGCGCAAAATGTCTATGCTTCATATATAAGTAGAGGAATGCCCCGCAGCCAAAGATCGGCTGCGGGGCATTCCTCTTTAATTAGACCAACGTCACTTCATTCTCCACTCAACAATACAATGCCCACTTGCACTCGATCCTACTCCATGGAGATGAAGAGCTAGTCCTACTTATCTCCTCTTTCCTACACCTTTTCCTTCAATTCACTTATACATTATCCACAACAAAGTTATTCACATTTTAAAATCATTTTTGCACACAATATAGCATCTTTTGACGGATATCCTGTGTATAAATTATTTTGTCCATTTCGGTCGCACTGTCGAAAATTAAACAATTTATAAACAATATATTGTGTTGTGGTTAAAAATTATACACAAGTTATTGAATTTGTGGATAAAATCTCGCGATACGTTGAAATGCAGGGCTTCTTTTGCTATGATTGTATTACTTTTGGATGTGAATATGTGATCTGACTCATAATATTATCAACAGCCTGTGGATAAAGTTGTGAACAATTTTCCGTTGTTCATTCTTTTTTTGTTTTTGACCTGCGGGGGTTTGGGGATAAATTAATGCAATATATCTCGTATTTCGACACTGCATCATGGCTTAAGCCACACTTGGAACATGTAAAAGGAGTGACAGTCTGTGGACAGCCATACTTCTGATTTATGGCAGCAAATTTTATCAATTATACAAAACAAACTCAGCAAACCCAGCTTCGACACCTGGTTCAAAGCAACGAAAGCAACCAAGCTTAACGATCAAACGATCGTGATCTCTGCCCCAACGACGTTTGCTGTTGAATGGCTGGAGAGCCGTTACACCAAACTGGTTGGTTCGACAGTCTATGAGCTTCTCGGCAAGCAGGTCGATGTGAAATTTGTCATTGAGGATAACAAGCCTGTTGAGCCGGACCCGCAGTTGCCTGCACCGACACCAACGGTCGTTCAAGAGGAAGCAGTATTAAGCATGCTGAATCCCAAATATACGTTCGATACTTTTGTCATTGGACCCGGCAATCGTTTTGCCCATGCTGCATCCCTGGCAGTCGCTGAAGCGCCCGCCAAAGCCTACAATCCTCTCTTTCTATATGGAGGCGTAGGACTAGGCAAAACCCACTTGATGCATGCCATCGGACATTACATTTTGGAGCACGACCCGAGCAGCAAGGTTGTTTATTTGTCATCTGAAAAATTCACGAACGAATTCATTAACTCGATTCGTGATAACCGCGGAGAAAGCTTTCGCAACAAGTACCGTAGTGTAGACATTTTGCTTATAGATGATATTCAGTTCCTGGCCGGAAAAGAATCAACACAAGAGGAATTTTTCCATACGTTTAATGCGCTGCATGAAGAACGGAAGCAGATCATTATCTCCAGCGATAGACCACCGAAGGAAATTCCAACTCTGGAGGAACGACTTCGCTCCCGGTTTGAATGGGGATTAATTACGGACATTCAGCCTCCTGATCTGGAGACGCGGATTGCTATCTTGCGTAAGAAGGCGCGTGCGGAGAACTTGGATATTCCAAACGAAGCGATGATGTATATTGCGAACCAGATCGATACGAACATTCGTGAGCTTGAAGGTGCTCTGATTCGTGTCGTTGCTTATTCTTCTTTGACCAATCAAGACGTAAGTTCTCATCTGGCCGCTGAAGCGCTGAAGGACATCATTCCTTCTAGCCGTCCAAAAATGATCACGATTCAAGATATCCAACAAAAGGTCGGCGAGTACTACAGCCTTAAGCTTGAAGACTTCAAAGCACGGAAACGGACAAAAGCTGTTGCTTTTCCCAGACAAATTGCGATGTATCTCTCTCGTGAGCTGACCGATTTTTCTCTACCCAAAATTGGAGAGGCTTTTGGAGGACGAGATCACACCACCGTCATTCATGCCCATGAAAAAATCTCTCAAGCGATCAAAAACGATCAGGATCTCTATAAAGTTATCAACAACTTAACCGAAAAAATTAAGAATCCAACCTGAACAAGTCCCAAGCCTATGCACAACGTGTACACATGTGGATAGGCTTAATTTTATGGGTTTAACCCTACTTATCCACATATTCAGTGCCCCTATTACTATTATTACTATAAAGATCTAAAGATATCTTCTCCAAAAAGCCGTTGCAAAGCTCGGCCTTCGGCCTTTCAATAAACACCTTTTTCAAAGCCAAAATCTCAGCCCTTGAACAAAAATTCTACTAGGAGTGAAATTATGAAAATCAGCATAATGAAAAGTTATCTAAACGAATCCATTCAACAAGTATCTAAAGCGATCTCCAGTCGTACGACGATTCCTATTTTGAGCGGTATTAAATTCGACGTGAATCACCAAGGTGTGACATTGACAGCAAGCGACACGGATATCTCCATCCAATCCTTTATCCCGCTTGAGGAGGGAGACAAAAGTGTTGTGCAAGTAGAGCAGCCAGGTAGCGTTGTTCTCCCAGCCAAATTTTTCGTAGAGATCATCAAGAAGTTGCCTTCGCAAGAAGTACACATGGAGGTTAAAGATAACTTCAATACCTTTATCTCCGCAGGTGCTACTGAGATCCAACTTGTTGGTCTTGACCCGGAAGAGTTCCCGGTTCTTCCAAACATTGAAGAGAATCAAACCGTCTCCATTCCAGGAGATTTGCTGAAAAATATGATCAAACAGACTGTATTTTCCATTTCCACACATGAAACGACACCGATCCTAACAGGTGTATTGTGGAGTTTGGCTGATAACGAGTTGAAATTTGTGGCAACGGACCGTCATCGTCTTGCTACACGCTCGGCAATGCTGGATAATGCAGAGGGTATCCGTTTCAACAACGTCGTTATTTCTGGTAAAACGCTGAACGAACTGAGCAAAATTGTCCCAGATCAGAACACGCTTGTGGATATCGTCGTTGCTGATAATCAGGTTTTGTTCAAAATTGACCGTGTATTGTTCTACTCTCGTATTTTGGATGGAACTTATCCGGATACTTCTAGAATTATTCCAACGTCATACAAAACAGAACTTGTTTTGGATACAAAAAAATTAAGTGAATCCATTGACCGGGCGTATTTGCTGTCGCGTGAGGAAAAAACAAATATTGTGCGCATGCAAACGATGGACTCTGGCACGATTGAAATATCCTCCAGCTCCTCTGAGCTAGGTAAAGTACGGGAAGAGATTGAACCCGCTGAATTCACGGGTGAACCGCTCAAAATCTCGTTTAACTCCAAATACATGCTGGACGTTCTGAAAGTTGTGGAAAGTGAACAGCTAATGATTGCCTTTACTGGCGTCATGAGTCCGATCATCCTTAAACCGCTGGACGATAGTCACAGCCTATATGTCATCCTGCCTTACCGGACGACCAACTAACGAAAGGAAGATCACGATGAAGCAAGTATCGATTCGTACGGAATATATTAAGCTTGACCAATTTTTGAAACTAGCAGATTGCATCCCTACTGGAGGTATGGCCAAGGCGATCCTTCAAGAGGGACTTGTACGTGTGAATAAAGAGTCTGAGGAACGCCGTGGACGGAAGTTATACCCTGGGGATATTGTTGAGGTGGACGGAGAAGGCACGTTTGAAGTGGTTGCAGAGTAGGAGACCAAGGTGCATTCCTGCTGCCTCCTGACGGACGGGATAAAAGGGAGGTTACCGCGTGTTTGTAAACAGCATAGAGTTGCAGCAATTCCGCAATTATGAACAACTGAAGCTGGATTCATTTGGTCCCGTCAATCTTTTGATTGGACAAAATGCCCAAGGCAAGACGAATCTGGCGGAGGCTATTTTTGTGCTTGCACTCACCAAGAGCCACCGCACCTCCCGGGATAAGGAATTAATTCGATTTGGTGAGGATCGGTCACGTCTTACAGCTGAAGTTGATAAAAAATACGGAGCAGTCAAGCTGGAGCTGTCATTATCTCAGCAAGGAAAAAAGGCAAAAATTAACGGTCTGGAGCAGCGTAAATTAAGTGATTTTGTCGGATCGCTCAATGTAGTGATGTTTGCCCCGGAAGATCTGGAAATTGTCAAAGGTACACCGGGGGTACGCCGCCGGTTCCTTGACATGGAAATCGGACAGGTGGCCCCAGGCTATCTTTATCATCTGCAGCAGTATCAAAAGGTTCTGGTACAGCGGAACAACCTGCTTAAACAGTTGTGGGGACAAGGAGCATCGGCTCAGACGATGTTGGAGATCTGGAATGAGCAGCTGGCAGAGCATGGTGTTAAAATCGTCAAAAAAAGGAAACAATTCATAAAGAAACTGCAAAAGTGGGCAGAAACGATTCATCAAGGTATCACTGGAGGGGGAGAAGTCCTGCGCCTGGCCTACCTTCCCTCCTTCAGCGAAGCCGCTGAGGAAGATGAAGCTGTCTTAATGGAGCAATTTATGATAAAATTATCACAAATGAAAGAGCAGGAGATTCGCCGAGGCACAACTCTTAGTGGGCCGCATCGGGATGACCTGTCCTTTTTCATTAACGAACGGGAAGTACAGACGTATGGCTCTCAGGGGCAGCAACGCACAACGGCGTTGTCTCTTAAGCTTGCGGAGATCGAACTGATTCATGAAGAGATCGGAGAATATCCAGTGCTTTTGCTGGATGACGTATTATCCGAACTTGACCCTTTTCGTCAGACCCAACTGATCGAAACATTCCAAAGCAAGGTGCAAACCTTTATTACCGCTACGGGAATTGAGAGCCTGAACGTTGACAAGCTCAAAGACGCCAGTATCTATCACGTTCATGCCGGACAGGTGGAACGCTAAGGAGTGAGGGCCTATGTACATTCATCTGGGCGGTGAAAAAATCATCCGTTCTTCCGAGTTGGTAGCTATTTTTGATATATCGATTGAAAAATCTTCCAAGATATCCAAACAGTACGTTTCACATGCAGAACAGGAGAAGGCGGTTGAGCATATTGGCGAAGAGGAAGCAAAGTCCATCGTAGTGACAAAAAACATTGTGTACTACTCACCGATTTCATCCGCTACGCTCAAAAAACGTGCTCATCACTTTCCTGATCTCTAGCGGATATGGAAGAGAGAACGTGTGTGTTTGCTATTATTTATAAGTTAACGCATATTCAAGATATTGAATCTATAGAAGTAGGTGAAAGGCATGTCTATGAATCAACCGTCATATGATGCGAATGAAATTCAAGTCCTTGAAGGACTGGAAGCCGTACGTAAACGTCCGGGAATGTACATCGGTTCCACCAGTGCCAGAGGTCTGCATCATCTCGTCTGGGAAGTAGTGGACAACAGTATTGACGAAGCGCTGGCGGGTTACTGTGATCATATCGAGATCACCATCCATGAAGATAATAGTGTAACTGTTGTCGATAATGGACGGGGTATCCCGGTTGGCGAACATGCCAAAATGAAACGTCCAGCTCTGGAAGTCGTTATGACTGTTCTCCATGCAGGGGGTAAATTTGGCGGTGGTGGGTACAAGGTATCCGGTGGTTTGCACGGTGTAGGTGTATCTGTTGTTAACGCCCTATCCGAGATGGTAGTTGTCACGGTTAAACGGGATGGTCATATTCATCAGCAGGAATACCGTCGTGGCGTTCCGCAATATGACCTCAAAATAATCGGTACAACAGAAGAAACGGGAACTACGGTTAGGTTCCATCCCGATCGGGAAATCTTCACAGAAACAACCGAGTTTGATTATGAGACACTGCTGACACGTGTCCGTGAGCTGGCCTTCCTGAACAAAGGCATTGGACTGACTTTGACGGATGAACGTACAGGTGCAACCAATTCCTTCATGTACGAAGGTGGGATCATTGAGTATGTATCTTACCTGAATCAGAAGCGAGAAGTATTGCATGAGACTCCAATCTACGTTGAAGGTTCACGGGATAACATTCAGGTAGAGGTTGCGCTGCAATACAATGACAACTATACCGAGAATATCTATTCTTTTGCTAACAATATCAATACCCACGAAGGTGGAACACACGAGTCCGGCTTCAAGAGTGCACTCACTCGGATTATTAATGATTATGCTCGTAAAGCAGGTGTAATCAAGGATAGTACCGGCAATCTGTCTGGTGACGATGTGCGTGAAGGATTGACGGCCATTATTTCGGTCAAAATTCCTGAACCACAATTCGAAGGACAGACCAAAACAAAGCTCGGAAACAGTGAAGTGCGTGGTATTGTTGAATCTTTATTTGCGGAGAAGCTGCAGGAGTTTCTTGAAGAGAATCCTTCCGTATCCCGTCGCATTTTGGAAAAAGGTTTGCAGGCAGCACGTGCCCGTGAAGCGGCGCGTAAAGCTCGTGAATTGACACGCCGTAAAGGCGCGCTTGAAGTCAGCTCTCTGCCAGGTAAACTGGCGGACTGTTCTTCCAAGGATGCATCCATCAGTGAATTGTACATCGTCGAAGGGGACTCTGCCGGTGGTTCGGCCAAACAAGGCCGCGACCGTCACTTCCAAGCTATTTTGCCGCTGCGCGGTAAGATTCTGAACGTGGAAAAGGCACGTCTGGATCGCATTCTCGGTAATGCCGAGATTCGTGCAATTATTACAGCGATGGGAACAGGGATCGGTGATGATTTCGATATTACTAAAGCACGTTATCACAAAATTATTCTGATGACGGATGCCGATGTCGATGGAGCTCACATCCGGACACTGTTGCTGACATTCCTATATCGTTACATGCGCAAAATCATTGAAGCTGGTTATGTATATATTGCACAGCCACCACTCTTCAAAATTGAGCGCAACAAAGTGATTCGTTATGCAGGCTCTGAGAAAGAGCGTGATGAGATTATTGCATCTCTGGGTGAGAATGCTAAATTCAATATCCAGCGTTATAAAGGTCTTGGCGAGATGAATGCTGGACAGCTTTGGGAAACGACGATGGATCCGGAGAGCCGTACCATGCTGCAAGTATCTATCAGCGATGCGATGCTTGCTGATGCCATGTTTGACACGCTTATGGGAGATAACGTCGAACCTCGTCGTGATTTCATCCAGGAAAATGCAAAATATGTGAAAAACCTCGATATTTAATTGAGTTGCGAAGAGGCGCCTGTGAGGGCGCCTTTTTATATTACAGGCATTGTAACTTGAATAGGTGCATTAAGAGCTTGAATCAAGACCACCGGTCTATGAAGAGAATCAGAAATGCTGGAGACAGGTGTGTATTATTCTGATTACTTATTTATTTGTTTATTGGTTTGGCAGTCCGACGTTTAGTTGCAGTAGCTTGCACTTTGGAAGCTGTCTTTTTTATTTTACTTTTTTGAGTTTTCGGGGAAGGTAAACGTCCGTAGGCAATAGCATAACGTTTGATCTTTCGATACCCCTTTTTATCCAAGTGGCCAAAGGCATAGATGCCTGGCAAGGTATTCACTTCCAATATCCAAGGACGTCCATCTTCATCGAGCGCGATATCAAGGCCGATCTCCTTGAGTCGTGGAAATGTACGTTGCAATTGAACTGCGGTATGAATACCAAGACTGTACAATTCCTGTTCGAGCTTTTTGTACCTTTCCTTCTTGAGATGAGGAAGCACCAACTCTTCGAACGTAGCCAATCGGCCGCCACCGTGGATGTTAGTGATGATTTTCCCAGGTGCAGCAACCCGTCCAAGGATTCCCGTGGTTTCCCATTTGTGCTGTAGATTTTTTTGGGTTAACACACGCAAGTCAAAAGGTAATCCTTTATGTCTCATGAGTGGAATTCCTTGTTGGATGATGTAGCTGCGCTTCTGAATACGTTGGTCTAGTGCATGTTCAAGTTCATCAAGGGAATGGAAAACCTGTTCCTCTGTCCCATGTTGGAGATGATAGGTCGTAATTTCAACTGGAGCTGGATGAGTTGATTCTGATTCGTTGGACTCGGATGAATTTTCATCACCAGATGAACTCTTCTCAGAGGAAGGGATGCTGAGCTTGGTACGAGTGGTCTTCACTCGCATCACCCCGTTGCCATAAGTTCCCCGGTCCGGTTTGATATAATTCGCTGGAAATAACTCGATCATTCGTTCCAGCGTTTGCCGGCTATATTTTCGAGTTACTGGTATATATTCACTGACTTGGAGACTGTGTTGCAAAACGGTTGTTTTAGCCCATTTACTGGAGACGCGCTGGATACTCAATATGCATCAGTCCTTTCTTGTTTTGATCGGTTGGTCTAAGGGGCTGCACACAGAAAATCAAAGGACAAGAGACGATTTCAGTGGTATAATAGAGGAATATGGCGATTTGTGCTGTCAGCTATAAAATTGTGGTTTGATTGCCAGTTGGGAACGGCTCCAGCCTTAATTGGACAGTACATATGCCGCTTTTCTAGCATTGTATGTGGTACTGGAGAGGAAGGCAGGGCGAATCCCCAGACAACCTCAAGTTCCCGGAAGAAAGGCTATTGCCTAGCGGACGTTTAATTGTGTAACTTTTGTGAAAGTAATATAATAAAAAGTAGCGTTCTTGCGCGGTCCTAGCCTTGTTAGGCTTTTCACATATATTATCTTTTTTGTAATGATTGATTTGTAACGTTTGTTGAAGGACAAGAAGGAGGTCCAGCATGGCGGAAGAAATGAACTCGCAGATTAAAGATCGGGATATTGGCGTCGAGATGCGTGAATCGTTTATGGATTACGCGATGAGCATCATTGTGAGTCGTGCCTTGCCTGATGTGCGTGACGGATTGAAGCCGGTTCACCGGCGTATTCTATATGCAATGTCGGAACTTGGTATGACACCAGATAAACCACATAAAAAATCAGCCAGAATCGTCGGCGAAGTTATTGGTAAGTATCACCCTCACGGTGACTCTGCCGTATACGAGACGATGGTACGGATGGCACAGGACTTCTCCCTGCGTTATATGCATGTGGATGGACACGGTAACTTTGGTTCAGTCGATGGCGACATGGCGGCAGCAATGCGTTACACCGAGGCACGTTTATCCAAAATTGCGATGGAAATGCTCAGAGATATCAACAAGGATACGATTGATTTCCAGCCAAACTATGACGGTGAAGAAAGTGAGCCTGTTGTTCTTCCTGCTCGTTTTCCTAACTTGCTTGTTAATGGTGTCGGCGGGATTGCCGTAGGTATGGCTACCAATATACCTCCTCACAATCTGAGAGAAGTTATTGATGGTGTACAAGCAATGATCAAGAATCCGGATATCACATCGATGGAACTGATGGATTATATCCAGGGACCAGACTTCCCTACAGCCGGTTACATTTTAGGTCGTTCAGGCATTCGCCAAGCTTATCAAACTGGACGTGGATCGGTAACGATGCGTGCCAAAACCAATATCGAAGAGAACAACAACAAAGCTCGTATCGTTGTTACAGAACTTCCATATCAGGTGAACAAGGCAAGACTTGTTGAGAAAATTGCTGAACTCGTACGTGACAAAAAGATTGATGGTATCACGGATCTACGTGACGAATCTGACCGTAATGGTATGCGTATTGTTATTGAACTTCGACGTGATGTAAATCCTGGTGTTGTTCTGAATAACTTGTACAAGCATACATCGATGCAGTCTACATTCGGCATCAACATGCTGGCGATTGTGAATAAAGAACCGAAAATTTTGAATCTGCGTGAAGTGTTGTATCACTATTTGCAGCATCAGATCGAGGTTATTCGCAGACGTACAGAGTTTGAGCTGAAGAAAGCAGAAGCACGCGCGCACATCCTGGAGGGTTTGCGTATTGCCCTGGATCACATTGATGAGATCATCACATTGATCCGTTCATCCAGCAATACAGATGCCGCTAGAGAAGGTTTGATTGAGCGCTTCGAACTCAGCCATGATCAAGCTCAGGCGATTCTGGATATGCGTTTGCAGCGTCTTACCGGCTTGGAACGCGAGCGAATCGAGAATGAATACAACGAATTAATGGTCAAAATTGGCGAATATCGTGCTATTTTGGCTAACGAGCATCTTGTGCTTGAAATTATCAGTACAGAGCTGCAAGAAATTCGTGAGCGCTTTGGGGACGATCGTCGTACCGAGATCACCGTTGGA
The DNA here is from genome assembly GCF_948329825.1 of Paenibacillus sp. JJ-100. GTDB lineage: Bacteria > Bacillota > Bacilli > Paenibacillales > Paenibacillaceae > Paenibacillus. The sequence continues at coordinate 2,833 of NZ_CAOJCM010000003.1, read as the reverse complement.
GAGGAGAGCATTCTAGATGAGGATCTAATTCCACGTGAAGAGGTCATCATTACGATTACTCACTCCGGCTATGTGAAACGTCTGCCTGCATCGACATATCGCAGCCAGAAGCGTGGAGGACGTGGTGTTGTAGGGATGGATACGAAAGATACCGACTTTGTTGAGCATCTTTTCGTAACGAACTCTCACAATTACCTGATGTTCTTCACCGATAAAGGTAAGGTATATCGGTTGAAAGCTTACGAGATTCCGGAGCTCGGACGTACAGCACGCGGAACACCAATTATCAATCTGATTCAGATTGAGCAGGGTGAGTCCGTTAACGCGGTGATTCCGGTACAGGAATTCGAGAGCGATAAGTATCTGTTCTTTGCGACACGTCAGGGTGTAGTGAAGAAGACACCGCTTGAAGATTACACGAACATCCGCAAAGGTGGTCTCATCGGAATTTCTTTACGTGAAGATGACAGCTTGATTGATGTTAAGCTGACGGATGGCGAGCAAGAGATTATCATGGGTACAGCTCATGGAATGTCCATTCGTTTCTCGGAAGAAAACGTGCGTTCTATGGGACGTAGTGCTACCGGCGTGAAAGGAATCACACTTGATGATCAGGATGAAGTAATCAGTATGGATGTTGTGGATACTGATCTCGATGTTCTGATTGTTACAGCCAAAGGTTACGGTAAACGTACACCAGTTAGTGATTACCGGATGCAGACTCGTGGTGGTAAAGGGATTAAGACCATTAACGTTACTGAGAAGAACGGTGCTGTCGTTAGTCTCAAAATGGTTAAAAACGAAGAAGATCTCATGATTATCACGTCTAGCGGTACATTGATTCGAATGAGCATGGATGGGATCTCGACCATGGGTCGCTACACACAAGGTGTGAAGCTGATTCATATTCGAGACGAAGATGCTGTAGCTACGGTTAGCCGAATTGATAAAAATGAAGAAGAACCAGATGAGAACATGGAAGAGACAGAAGATGGAACTTCTCTTCAATCAGATTCAGATCTGGAAGAAGGCATGAATTCTGGAACTGAAGATACTGTTCAGGATGAGGATTCAAGTTCAGAAGAATAACTTAAATTCAGATATAAAAGGGCTCCCTTATGGGAGCCTTTTTGATATATACACAAGATTAGGATGGAAAGCTTTAAAATCTAGGATGTACAGCCTGTATTCTGAGTAATATAATGGGAATAACGTTGAAAATCAGGAATTAGGTCATGTATAGTCATTATTTTATGAGCGAGGGGAATCAGAATGGCATTAGTCACCCTTTCAGAAGTTAAACCTGGACTGAAATTGGGAAGTAATGTGGAGACTTTGCGCGGTAATGTGCTGCTTCAAAAGGGAAAAATTATTCTACCCAAAGATATAGAAGTGCTCAAAGCATTTATGATTGGGCATATAGATGTCGAACAGGAGAGAACTGCTACAGGCAGTACGAATACCAAAGGGGCATCTGGAGGGACTGAAGCAGGATCGGTACCTGTTATAGACAAAAATGGGGATCATACAAGTACGATTGCCTCGGCATCCTTTACTGCTTTTATGGAAGATTACGAGAAGATGGTTACATTAACTAAAAATGCGTTCCTCTCTTCCTTGGCTGCCGAATTGCCTGTATATGAGCTGCGGACTCAGCTGGAAGCACTGTTTGTTCATCTCAATCAATATAATGTTCTTACCTTCAGTCCACGTAATATGAAAGAACATGATTATGTTTATCATCATGCTGTATTGTGCGCTGTTACCTCATATCAATTAGCTCAGTGGATTGACCTTCCTGCGAAGGACTGGATGCAAGTGGCTTTTGCAGGATTGTTTCATGATATCGGTAATAACAAAGTTGACCCACAGATACTACAAAAACCTTCTTCTCTAACAAAGGATGAACAAGAAGAGATCAGACAACATACAAAGTATGGATATCAGATCCTCAAACAGGCTAAAGCCATCAATGAAGGAGTTAGACTTGCAGCATTACAGCATCACGAAAAGGTGGATGGATCGGGTTACCCGTTACAACTTAATGGCACACAGATTCATATCTATGCCAAGATCGTAGCAATTGCTGATATTTTCCATGCAATGACACTGGAGAAGATATATCGAAAAGCCCAATCCCCATATCTGGTTTTGGAGCAGATCCAAAGCGAGGCTTTTGGTAAATTGGACCCGTCCATTGTAAATGTATTCATACAGCGTTCCACTAGAATTCATAATGGGCTTCGAGTAAGACTGAGTAATAACCAGATAGGAGAAATCATTTTCTCTGACCGTGACCATCCAACACGACCAATGGTGTCCGTAGAGGGATCTATTATCAACTTGATGCAGCAAACACAGTTATACATTCAGGATATATTATCTTAATATTAAGAGTAGAATCTGTAACACTTTAGTGTGGACCTTCTCATAAAAGAGGAGGTCTTTACTCGTTGGAAATATAACAAAATTGAATCGATGTGTGGGCATAGGATCATTGTTTTAATGATTTAGAATAAATTATTTGCTATTTCAACAAAAAGCTTGCATTTATAATTTATACATGGTATATTCTAATTCCGGACAAGAAAACACAGTTACATCGTGTGGCTAGCAAGCAAAGGAGTAAAGGCTTCGAAAGAAGCTTAGAAAAAAAAGCTTGCAAAGTTGGTTCGGAAGTGATATGATATAAGAGTTACTGAATGAATGATTATCAGTGACCGAAAAGTTTGATCTTTGAAAACTGAACAACGAGTGAGTACTGATCTTGCTTGCAAGATCAACAATGAGATTTTTAATCTCGTCAGATTCAAAATGAGCTAATCGCTCTTTT
>NZ_CAOJCM010000002.1:1051776-1422552 GCF_948329825.1 Paenibacillus sp. JJ-100 | reverse complement strand
TTTGCGGAAGTGGCTCAGCGGTAGAGCATCGCCTTGCCAAGGCGAGGGTCGCGGGTTCGATTCCCGTCTTCCGCTCCAATATTTGCGCCCTTAGCTCAGCTGGATAGAGCGTTTGACTACGAATCAAAAGGCCGGGAGTTCGAATCTCTCAGGGCGCGCCATTATTTTCATAGTTTGCCGGCGTGGCGGAATGGCAGACGCGCTCGACTCAAAATCGAGTGGGAAACCGTGGAGGTTCGAGTCCTCTCGCCGGTATATATAACGGGATGTAGCTCAGCTTGGTAGAGCACCTGGTTTGGGACCAGGGGGTCGCATGTTCAAATCGTGTCATCCCGATTATGAAAGAGAGCACTATCTAAAATAGATAGTGCTCTTATGGTTTTCAGATCGTCATCTCCATGCACATAGACCGTTGAAGAGCTGGTAACTACTCATCAATGAGACTCATCAATTTTTCAATCAAACTGGGTTTGCATAAAGGTTCAACCATTAGGTCACAATAGTTTTAAAAAAGTGATTGAAGGGGTTTATGTGAACAGGTTCAACTTCAGAAGGCATTTAAAGAAACGATGGCGACGATGGAAACGGACATGTTGGATGACTGCTGCTATTGTAATAGTTACGATATTGGCTTATCGTGGTTTATCTATATCTGAAGCGGTTGAGCGGTTGTTAACAACCAACTTTAGTGAAGCCGTAAGCGTTATGGGGATGGTTAAACAGGACACACGAACTGAAGAAGACATTCAGGCACTTGTAGATCAGCTTGAAACGGATAGAGACCAACTAATACGTGTTGTGTTGCAAACTAAATATATTTGTGGTGTAGAGACTGAACAACTAGGGAAAATGGATATCTCTCAAATAAAAACATTACTTACACAGCATCCAGAATGGAAGGCAAACGTTATTACATCGGATACGTTACATTTAAATCAAAACGTAGACGATCTTTCGCCAATCTGCAAACAACAAGCATATATCAGTATTGATGCTATTGGTAATCTAAATCTGTATGAAGGTAAACCTGCTGAAGAAAACGTTATACGCACATTTTTTCAACTGGATGTAAACACATTGGAGAGCTCATTGCCTGAAGGGGTGTTACAGCAACTGCAGGAAGGTATTCGTATTCAGGACAAAGATGAGTATGATAGTGTGATCTCAACGTTCAGTGACTTTGCGGTGGATGAAACACATCGATTGCTTCGAAATGGCGGATAACTTACGAGCATGAATCTATGAGTCTGTATTTTTATGGTAAAGGATTTAAAGAAGGGACATCAAAGGAGATGTCCTTTTTTGTCGTTCTAAATGGCCAGCTACATGGAGAGAATCGACATCTGTGAAAAGGGACACAAAATACCGCATGAGAATTAACATAACTAAAGTTTTTCCCACCGTGTAGCGTATCTTTTGTTATAATGAAATGAACGATACATATGTTCGCTTTTATAAGGGAGAGATGGTTTTGCGTTTTTTGGGAATTGATCCGGGGATTGCCATTGTGGGGTTTGGTTTTGTGGATAAAATCGGGAGTAAGGTTGTACCCGTACAATATGGATGTATTCAGACAGAAGCTCATACTCCTGATGAGGAGAGACTTCTTCACGTATATGAGGGCATGGTGCAACTGATCGAGAAGTATAAACCCGATGCAGTAGCGCTGGAGAAGCTCTTTTTTAATCGAAATGTAACAACAGCGATGTCTGTGAGCCAGGCTCGGGGTGTTATGATCCTTGCAGCCGCTCAGAAAGGTCTGCCGATTGCTGAATATACGCCTATGCAGATCAAACAAGCCATTGTAGGATATGGCAAGGCAGAGAAAAAGCAAGTGCAGGAGATGGTCAAAATGTTCCTCCGCCTGCAGGTTGTGCCCAAACCGGATGACGTTGCAGATGCACTAGCTGTTGCGGTTTGTCATGCGCATTCTTACACATTAAATTCTAAATTGAATGAGGTATTGCGAAAATGATTGATTTTCTAAGAGGACAGTTCATACATGTTGAAAGTGATTATATTGTGCTGGATGTTCATGGCGTTGGTTATCGTGTGTTCTGTCCGAACCCGTATGCGTTTGCCAAACAAGAAGGCGAAATTACAGTGTACACTCACCACCATGTGCGTGAGGATGCGATGTTGTTGTTTGGATTTGTGACGCGAGAGGAGCAGCGTTTGTTCCGTAAACTAATCGAAGTGTCCGGTATTGGTCCGAAGGTTGCACTAGGAATTCTTACAGGAGGCACACCGGAACATGTAGTTACGGCCATATATCAGGAGAACTTAACGTTCCTTACGAAACTACCGGGTATTGGGAAGAAAACAGCCCAACGCATGATACTGGATCTGAAGGATAAACTGGATGGATTCGGTACCGCAGCGTATGAAACAGGACTGTTCGCCCCGCCATCGGAAGAGGTTGGAAGTGGATCGGCATGGGATGAGGCTCGTGAAGGTCTGAAGGCACTCGGATATACGGATAGTGAACTGGATAAAGTATGGCTGAAACTAAAGAAAGATGTAACTTCGGCGGATTCTGTTGATGTGCTGATGAAACGGGCGCTGCAGATGTTATTTACAGGATAACGGAATGATTTTTCATAGTATACTAGAGTTGCAGGCTGCAAAAAAAGGGTGGGATGAACATGGATGAACGGATTATATCCGCTAACCTGATGATGGAGGACCAGAATGTTGAGCTAAGCCTTCGTCCCCGTTATTTAAATGAATACATCGGGCAAAATCAGGTGAAGGAAAATCTTAAAATATATATTGAAGCTGCCAAGCTAAGAAATGAAGCATTGGATCATGTGCTGTTGTATGGCCCGCCAGGACTTGGGAAAACGACACTTGCTAACATTATCGCAAATGAACTCGGTGTTAACCTCAGGACCACTTCAGGTCCTGCAATCGAACGCCCAGGAGATCTTGCCGCTCTGCTGACAAATCTGCAAGAGGGGGATGTGTTATTCATTGACGAGATACACCGACTTCATCGTACCGTTGAAGAAGTGATGTATCCGGCTATGGAGGACTCTGCTTTGGATATTATGATCGGCAAGGGGCCTAGTGCACGTTCCGTCCGTTTGGATTTGCCGCCGTTTACATTAATAGGAGCTACGACACGTGCCGGCCTTTTGTCTGCTCCGCTTCGTGACCGTTTCGGGGTTATCAGTCGCCTGGAGTTCTATACTGTTGATGAACTAGCTTACATCGTTTCACGTTCCACGGAAATTCTGGGTGTAGAGATTGTAGGTGACGCTGCTGAAGAGATTGCGCTGCGTTCACGTGGGACACCGCGGATTGCCAATCGTTTGTTGAAACGGGTACGTGATTTTGCACAGGTGCGCGGTGATGGCATTATCACGCAAACGTTGGCGGAAGAGGCGTTGCAACGTCTCCAGATTGATCCAAGAGGATTGGACGAAATCGATCACAAGATGCTCAAGTCCATGATCCAGAGCTTCCGAGGAGGACCTGTTGGGTTAGATACCATTGCAGCTACCATAGGCGAGGAACCTCAGACAATTGAGGACGTGTACGAACCTTATTTGTTACAAATTGGCATGATTCAGCGGACGCCAAGGGGACGTGTCGTAACAGATCTGGCCTATCATCATCTTGGTTTGCCTGTACCGCCAAGAGATGGCAAGTAGTGCTTCACAGATTCAATAAATACAATTCAATAAATATAGAGTCAGCTCTGAAAGAGCTGTTCTTTTCAACATGAAGTGACTAGAGAATTTGACCGATATACATGAAAGACATGTAGGGAGAGGAGCCTGAACGTGGGAAAAGCAATACGTACGAAGAAATGGAGTCGTCGATTGAAGGTACTAGCGGCTGCTCTGTTGACAGTGGGGTGCTTGCAAGTACCTGCTTATGCGGCTAATGAAAATGGACCATTGATCCGGGTAGCCATGTTTGCGAATTTGGGGAGCACTTATAAATCGACTACACCACTCATCACACTTGAATCAGCAGGATCGTGGGGTCTTGAGGTTGGAGGTACGGATGTAGCTCTTCCATCGGGACAAGCCCGTTTTAGTGCAGATGGATTCCGCGTAAAGGTATTGGAGACTGCCGATTTTAAAACAGCAGCAGCAGCTGCTAAATTGCTCCAGGCTACTGCTGATAAACCATTGCTATATACAGTCTCGTTTAATGGCAAAACGCTTTATCAGCTGTATACAGGCAACTATGGAACGGCAGCGCTAGCCGGACAAGCTGTAACAAGAGTTCAAAAAACAGCTGCAGCTCAATTGGCGGGGCAAGTGCCTGCTGTAGTAGGTAGTGAACGTCTAGCGACGGGAACTTACGGATCTCTTCAAGAAGCAGAAGCAGCACAGGCAAATTTGCTGACTGCAGGATTCACAGCTTATCCAGTACTGCAACTGAATGGAAGTGGTCAGGGTTATACAGTATGGGTAGGTGAAGCAGCAACTGCGGCTGAGTCATCCACGTTAAAGCAACTTATTGAAGAGAAGGTAACTGGCATAAGTCTCTCACCAGTAGGTGACAGTGCTGGCCTGATTATACGTGAAGATGCAGGGTTAAGTATGGATACTCCTAAAACGGCTCCACATTATATGATTGCTGGCAAAGACGCCAAAGTGATGATACATGGAAGCAGCAATGGGATCAAAGTTGTGGAACGCTCTCAACGGACATATCGGGGGGATATGGAAGTCAGCATTGTAAATGGGGACTTAGCTCTGGTCAACGTTGTGCCGCTGGAACAGTATTTGTACTCAGTTGTTGGTGCAGAAGTGTATTCTTCCTGGCCAGCTGAAGCACTTAAAGTACAGGCTGTAGCTGCACGGTCCTATGCCCTTCAGCAGGGCGAACGTTTCAAGATCGCTAATGTTGTGGATACGACATTGAGCCAAGCATATAACGGAATAAGTTCTGAGAACGATAAAGTATCGAGTGCAGTGGATGCAACTGCAGGGGAAGTTATCAAAAGCAACGGCAAAATTATAGAAGCGGTGTTCTCTTCCAATGCGGGTGGCCAAACCGCTCATCCTTCGGAAGTGTGGAATGGCGGTGCGGGCATATTTACCAATGTAGACAGCCGTGGTGATATGTCTGCACAGGCCGGACTTCATACGTGGTATCATGTTCTGATGAGTTCAGGTGTGAGTGGATATATTCGTGAAGACAATGTAAAAGAACTAACAACGAAGACGGCTGCGGGTCTCTCCAAAGCAACGGTAACTGCTCAAAATACAAATGTAAGACCTATACCACTCATTCAATCCAATGTTGAACCTGTTGCTAAAATCAATCCTGGAACTGAGGTTGTTGTAATGGCAAAAGTGGCTCAGTCCAATGATTACGCATGGGTGAGAGGGCCGTTTACATCAGCCCAACTGGTCAAGACACTGCAAGGCAAAACGACTAGTGCCGTCCCTTCGTCGATCTCAACGCTTGAAGTAACCAAACGGGGGCCTTCAGGTCGAGCGCTTGAAGTGACAGCTAACGGGCAGCCATTGACGGTTAAATACGGGGATACATACCGTTCTGCATTAGGTGGATTACCCAGCACTTTATTTGATATTGCTGGAACCGGAAGTTATACTGTATTAGGCGCTGACGGGAAGAAAGTAAGCAAAACCGGATCCCAAGGTGCATCTGTATTATCAGCTTCTGGCCAGAGCACTTCGTCTAGCAACGCACTCGTTGTAATGAGCGGAGATCGGCAAGCAAGAGCTGTAACGCAGGGCCAAAATTTTATGTTCCTGGGTCAAGGAAATGGACATGGACTTGGCTTGTCTCAATGGGGAGCAAAGGGTATGGCTGATGAAGGGTATGATTACCAAGCAATATTGAAACACTATTATCAAAACGCGACGATTGTCAAAGAATAAAACAATATGATGCTCTTCAAGTGAATGAAAAGAATACGAATGTGTTAAGGGAATGAGTAAAACATGAATGTGGACTTATATGATTTTGAATTACCCGAGGAATTAATTGCACAGACCCCACTGCTGGATCGAACAGCTTCTCGTTTGCTCACTCTGAACAAAGAGACAGGTGAGATTGCGCACCATCATTTTCCTCATATAATCGATGTTCTGGAGCCAGGGGACACACTGATTCTGAATGATACACGTGTCTTGCCTGCCCGCTTATTCGGTACTAAAGAGGATACTGGCGCCAAGGCTGAGGTGCTTCTTCTTAAAAATGTGGAAGGTGACCAATGGGAAGCGTTAGTCAAGCCTGGTAAGAAATTGAGAGCTGGTTCTGTCATTGTGTTCAGTGATGAATTAAAGGCTGTCATTAATGAAGTAGGCGAGATGGGGGCAAGAACGTTAACGTTCGAGTATAACGGTATATTCCAAGAAATTTTGGACCGACTGGGTGAAATGCCGTTGCCTCCTTATATTAAAGAGACACTGGACGATCGTGAACGTTATCAAACGGTTTACGCGAAACATGAAGGCTCTGCGGCAGCACCGACAGCAGGCTTACATTTTACCGATGAGTTGCTGGATCAGATTCGTGCCAAAGGTGTGAATATTGGATTTATCACACTACATGTTGGGCTGGGAACCTTCCGACCGATGTCTGTCGATGTGGTCGAAGATCATGTCATGCATGAAGAGTACTATTCACTATCACAGGAAACCGCGGATCTGATCAATCAGACCAAAGAACGTGGTAATAAAGTTTTTGCGGTGGGTACAACCAGTTGTCGAACGCTGGAGACGGTGGGAAGCAAGTTTGAAGATGGTGTGCTGCGAGAGAGCAGCGGCTGGACAAGTATTTTCATTTATCCGGGATACTCTTTCAAAGTTATAGATGGGATGTTAACGAATTTCCACCTACCGAAATCTACCCTCGTGATGCTGGTTAGTGCACTTGCGGGAAGAGATCATATTATGCATGCCTATACCGAAGCGATTCGGGAGAGATACCGTTTCTTCAGCTTTGGTGATGCAATGCTGATCTATTAATAAACGATTAACTTTTAGAGGATGATTATAACCAATGGCAGCAATTACGTACGAACATATCAAAACGTGTAAACAATCCGGGGCGCGTCTGGGACGTGTACATACCCCTCATGGGGTCATTGAGACACCTACCTTTATGCCAGTAGGTACACAGGCAACAGTAAAAACGATGAGTCCGGAAGAGCTAAAAGAAATGGATGCTCAGATTATTCTGAGCAATACCTATCATTTGTTCCTGAGACCGGGTCATGAAATCATTCGTCAAGCTGGCGGGTTACACAAATTCATGAATTGGGATCGTCCGATTTTGACTGACAGCGGCGGGTTTCAGGTATTTTCTCTTAGTGAAATGCGGAAAATTACAGAAGAGGGCGTATACTTTCGCTCTCATCTAAATGGAGACAAGAAGTTCCTATCCCCGGAAGTGGCGATGGAAATTCAAAATGCGCTGGGATCAGATATTATGATGGCGTTTGATGAATGCCCTCCATATCCAGCTGAATATGAATACGTTAAAAAATCGCTAGAAAGAACAACTCGCTGGGCTGAGCGTTGTCTTGAAAGCCATGCTCGTCCGCATGATCAAGGTCTGTTTGCTATCGTCCAGGGAGGCATGCATGAGGATCTTCGCCGTCAAAGTGCGGCTGATTTGACTTCCATGGATTTCCCGGGGTATGCTATTGGTGGACTGAGTGTTGGAGAGCCGAAACATTTGATGTATGGTGTATTGGATTATACGGTACCTTTGTTGCCTTCCAATAAACCACGTTATTTAATGGGGGTAGGTTCACCCGATGCATTGATTGAGGGATCGATTCGAGGAGTGGACATGTTTGACTGTGTGCTACCGACTCGGATTGCCCGTAACGGAACAACGATGACAAGTCAAGGACGTCTGGTCGTTCGCAACGCCAAGTTTGCAACGGATTTTGGGCCGCTAGACCCTGAATGTGATTGCTATACTTGCCGGAACTATTCCAGAGCTTACTTGCGCCATCTGATCAAAGCAGATGAAACGTTTGGCTTGCGTCTTACAACGATCCACAACCTTCATTTCCTACAGAACTTGATGCGCAATGTGCGCAAAGCCATAATGGAAGATCGTTTGCTTGATTTCCGGGATGAATTTTTCGATCAATATGGTCTGCATGAAAATGACAAAGGCTTCTGATAAACTTTCTGGGAAGCCGATGTAACAAGCAATATCTGTATGTATAGTCGATAAGGGGGAGTTTTGATGTTTCAAGCAATGACTGCTCAAGCGGCGAATCCGAGTGGTGGAATTTTATCATTGATCGTGCCTTTGGTACTGATGGTAGCCATTTTTTACTTCTTGATGATTCGTCCACAGAACAAGAAGCAAAAACAACGTAACGCCATGTTAAGCCAGTTGAAAAAAGGCGATAAGATTGTGACGATTGGTGGTCTTCACGGTACGATTGCTGAAATTACAGATGATGTAGTGGTATTGCGTGTAAACGATGTTACCAAGCTTACATTTGATCGTAATGCGATTAGCAGCGCTGTAAGTCGTGAAACGGCTGAATAATGGGTTCATGACGGGAATATGCCTTGAGTACATTCCCAACGGAGAATCGGATCTACAATAGATCCGGTTCTCTTTTTTTCGGGAATAATTATGAAGAGCGCCGTGTATTGACACCAAAGATGCCGCCAAGAGTCGAAATCAGAAATGCACTGAGTAGCTGTATGCTGTCTTTCCAGTTAAAAGAGGCATCTAATGCCAAAAATCCAATGAGAAGCACAAGAAGCCCGTAAATGATCCCTGTTAGGCCACCGTAATACCATCCTTTTTCTCCAGACCGTTTACCCGCAACAAAACCACCGATGACCAGTGAACAACCATGAACCACATAGGTATAGGTGGACAGATCCTGTTCACGCATGCCGCTCATCCACAGGAATAGAGAGAGAATTAATGCTCCAATAAACATCCAGACAAAAGCATGACAGAGGCCAGACAGAATCGGACTGGACATCCGAAATGAAAACAAGCGGCGAATTAATTCCATGAAGAAACCCCCTTGTACAAGTTTGAAATTATTACAGTGTATGGTCAAGCCTTCAGACTTATGAACTGATTTCCATTAAATGAACGGATTATTTCTGCATGAGTATGTCAGGTTCAGGCCAAAATAGGGATTGCACTTCAGATATCCCATATGCTGAAATTCGAAGGAGGTTTCTGTTATGAATTTCACTGATATCGGCCCCCATATCTACCGAACCATACTCATGTACTTTTTGGTTTATTGCGCAATCCGCATTATGGGAAAACGTGAGATCGGCAAATTGTCTATGTTTGACCTGGTTGTGTCGATTATGCTCGCCGAAATGGGCGCTTTTGTCATTGAGGATATTAAAAAACCGCTATCTCATGGTATTGCGCCAATGCTGACCGTCATTGTAATGCAAATTGGCTTGGCTTATCTTGGTCTCAAGAGCCGAAAACTGCGTTTAATGATTGATGGGAAACCGACGGTCTTAATCTCTAAAGGCAAGCTTCATCGAGACGAAATGCGCAAGCAGCGCTATAATCTGGATGATCTGTTGCTCCAGTTGCGGGAACAGAATATTGATAGCATAGGTGATGTTGATTTTGCGCTCCTTGAGACAACGGGCAAGCTGACTGTTTTTCCCAAAGAGCAAAGTTCAGAGAACAGTTCATCTGGATCAGGTTCTGGAGGTTCTAGCAAATTATCTAGCGATAAAAAGAGTCATATTAAATTAAAGGGGTTCCCCAACATTAAATATGAAGGCTTACCCGTGCCACTAATCATGGATGGGAAAGTACAAGATGAGAATCTGGAAATGATTGAAAAAACACGATTCTGGTTAAAAAACCAAATTCAGCAACAAGGCATCATGGATTTCAAAGATGTGTTTATATGTTCAATAGATCACAATGGCAAGCTGTATATCAACCCTCGTGAGGACAACAAGAAATAAAATAATTATTTATCAGAGCGGCGTTTAAACCAAGAGCCAATGAAGGGAGCACGGGAAAGATCATGAAAGTCGATCATTTTGGTGATTCCCATGATAATAAAATAGACGAGTAAACCTGCCAATGGAGCAAGGATCATACGTAGCCAGAATGGGAGCACGGTAGCCGTCTGTTCATAAACCAGCAAGGTTGCAGCACCCATGATGAACATGCCAGCTCCTGTTTTGACCCAGTCCATCAGTTTGAAGCGGAAATTTAACAATTGGCGTACACTGCGTGCGTGTAGCAAGGTCACAATCATTGAATTCATACAGATGGCAATGACGGCACCAAATATACCGTACTCGGGCTGCGAAGCTAGCATCAGAATTAGTGAGATTTTAATAACAGCACCGATAAACGTATTCAATAAAGCTTTACCCGGGCGATCGAGGGCCTGCAGAGCAGCCTGCAACGGAGCTTGGATATAGATAAATAAAGCAAAAGGAGCCATCAGCTTCAGCATGCTTCCAATCGATGCATCATCGTACAGTAACAAACACATCGGTTCGGCAAGCACATACATAAACACAGAAAATGGTGCACCGGTGACCAGAGCAAGCCTGAGTGCCTGATGCATTCTTTTATGAATTAGTGCAAGATCACCTCGGGCAGACGCTTCGGATAGGGAGGGAACGAGTGACGTCGCAAGTGAAGAAGTCAGTGCGCCAGGAAGCAAGAGCAACGGGATTACCATCCCCTGTAATGCACCATATTGTGCTGTAGCCAGTCCTTTAGCAATACCAGCTATAGCAAGACTCTGAGCTGTGACAATAGTTTCAGCGAGATAGGATAAAGAACCGACAAGCCGTCCTGCTGTGACAGGTATAGATATGGCGAGCAAGCGACGTATTAATCCTCTCTGTGAAGAATTTTGATGTGCAGAGTGCTCCTTTTTTTTCACTGATTGAGAACCTGATGTGGAGGAAGGTTGCTCTGTAATAGATGATAGAGGTAGTTCCTTTCTAAACCTTGCATAATTCCACAGTAAAACTAACATCCCAACCAGTTCTCCTACCATCGCACCGAGCATTGCTCCAGCGGCTGCATGTTCAATTCCTTTAGGCAAGAGCAACCAGGCAAACCAGATCACAAAAATAATACGAAAGATCGTTTCTGTGATGGATGAAATCGCTGTAGGCATCATATTTTGCTTTCCTTGGAAATAGCCCCTGTATACCGCTGAAACTGCAATAATAGCAATCATAGGGCTCATGCTGACGAACGTGTGATATACCCGCTCATCTGTGAGAACATACTGGGTGATCCAAGGGGCAAAGAGGATGCATAGAAACATAAAAATGACGCCAAGTGTTAGCGTGAAGCTGAGGCTGATCTGTAAAATACGTTGTGGCGAATACCGATTGGCACCCGTTTCGGCTTCAGCGACAAGTTTGGCTACAGCTAAAGGGATTCCCCCCGTAATCAGCGTCACGAGCACGATGAAAAAGGGATAGCTTAGCTGATAGATGCCAACGCCCTCTGCACCGATGACGCGCGGCAGTGCAATCCGAGGAATGAAGCCGAGAATTCGATTAATGATGCCTGCCGCGAGCAGAATCATGGCCCCTTGAATAAATGTCTGTTTCTTCAAAACTACCCCTCTTTCCCGGTTGAAGGTACAGGTTATCCTCATCATTGGGACAAAGCCGTTGTACTTCATCCTATGCCAGTCTTTCATAGTCTCATGACAACTTGGACAGGATTAACAAAAAGAACCATATCCAGCAAGAAGGAATATGATCAGGCGAGGTCGAATGATGTAGTATTGAAGTTTCATAAAGGGTTGGATGTACGAAGGGAGGCTCCCCGTTGATAGAAATGAATGATGTGGAGTTAGAACAGTCAATAGAGATACTCTGTCGAAGCAAGGCGGAGGAATTAAAGCTTGTCGGTTACGAATATGTCACCAGCAGAGATGTCTGGAATTGTGTCAGTCATAAATATGAAAAACAGGGCATTCCACCGCTTCACCAGCTGGTGAACGACATATTGTCACTGAAAGCAACAAGCTTTATGAACTTTATGACCGTGTCTGCATACCGGGGGTCCTCTTTCTAGAAGAAAGGGATCTTTTTTGTTGAAAATTGACTGCTTTTTATGGCATCGCTATAATAGGAATATTGAGAACGAAAGGGGATCTAGGAACGGCATGAAAAGAATTATCAGTTTCATTCTGGTCGTGCTTGTCACCACAGGGGTTATGGTGGGTACAAGCCCGGGGCTGCTCAAGAATATACGCTTGGGCCTTGATTTAAAGGGAGGCTACGAGATCTTATATGAAGCAGAGCCGCTCGATGCAGGGCAACAAGTCAATAAAGCCTCCTTGGTGCAGACAGCCAAAAGCCTCGAAAGCCGTGCCAATGCGCTCGGAACAAGTGAGCCTGAAGTAACTACAGAAGGAAGCAACCGGATACGGTTGAAACTGGCAGGGGTTACGGATGAGGCTGAGGTTAGAGCCAAAATGAAAGAACCCGCTGTTCTGACTTTTCGAAGTAAAGCGGAGAATGACAAAGAAGGCGAATTCTCCAAAATTGAGCTTCGCGGTAATGAATTTGTCGAGAATGCGGCCAAGGTTGTCTTCACTCAATTGAACGAGCCGATGATTGACATCAAAGTAAAAGACAAAGCTAAGTTTTCTGAAATTACAAAACGTTTGGTTGGAAAACCTCTTGCGATCTATCTGGATGACCAGTTGCTCTCTGCACCAACTGTGCAGCAACAGCTGACCGACGGATCTGCTCAAATAACAGGTTCCTATACTCGTGAAGAAGCAAACCAGCTTCGTGATACTATTAACCTGGGTGCACTACCGTTGAAACTGACAGAGAAATACTCCCAAAGCGTAGGGGCAACTCTTGGTAAATTGTCTCTCGATCAGACGATCAAAGCCGGTTTCATTGGTTCTATCATCATTTTGATCTTCATGATCGGACTCTATCGTATACCAGGGATTATTGCGAGTTTTGCTCTGATCACACATACGTGGCTGGTACTCGCCATCTTCTATCTTGGAGGTTTCGTACTCACCCTTCCGGGGATTGCGGCATTCATCCTGGGTATAGGTATGGCGGTTGATGCCAACATCATTACGTATGAACGGATTAAAGAAGAAATGCGTAGTGGCAAATCGATTCTGTCATCTGTTAAGGCGGGAGGCAAGCATTCCTTCCGAACCATCATCGACTCCAATATTACAACGATTATTGCAGCGTCTGTAATGTTCTTCCTGGGTACTGGTGCGGTAAAAGGTTTTGCACTTGTACTGATCTTTGATATTGTGACCAGTATCATCACGAATATTTTCTTCTCCCGCTTCCTGTTAACCTTGCTTGTACGAGGTAACGTAATCAAGAAGCCTAAGTATTTCGGAGTGAAGGAGAGTGAAATTCGTGCGCTTTAATTGGAAATATGACTATGTGAAAGGCAGTAAGATTGCCTATATTTTTTCTATTATTCTTACGATTACGGGCATTGTAAGCATTCTCGCTTTGGGCTTGAATTATGCGGTTGATTTTCGTGCTGGTTCCAACGTTGACATAACGGTATCTAAAGCCATTACAACGGAACAAATTAACCCAATTATTAAAGAGCTGGGCGCGGATGAAGGCGATGTCCAGATTACGACAGGTGCTGACCGAGTTAACGTTCGTTTTTCAAAAGTGTTGAACGAAAATCAGGAAAGCAAATTCAAAGAAGAGTTCAGCAAGCTGGATGCAACTGCTTCCTACGAGGTCAATACGGTAGATCCAGAGATGGCTAAAGAACTGGAGCGCAACGCGATCTATGCGGTACTCATTGCGAGTATCGGGATTATGATCTATGTAGCCATCCGATTCGAATGGCGTTTTGGTCTGGCAGCCGTCATTGCACTCTTCCATGATGCATTTGTCGTTATAAGTGTGTTTTCCATCTTCCGGCTGGAAGTGGATTTGACCTTTATCACAGCGGTATTAACTATCGTCGGTTTTTCGATTAACGATACCATCGTTATCTTTGACCGGATTCGGGAAAACCTACGTTTTGCTAAAAAGACAACCAAAGCGGATCTGCGTGAAATCGTGAACAACAGCTTGGCTCAAACGATGACGCGATCCTTGAATACAACGTTCACTGTGTTTGCCGCTTCCATCTGTTTGTTCATCTTCGGTGGAGAGTCCATTCGTATGTTCTCCCTTGCCATGGTGATCGGAACAGTATTCGGCGCTTATTCTTCAATCTTTATTGCTGCTCCACTTTGGTTCGTGCTTAAAGTTAAACAAATTAGCAAACCAAAAACAGCGGCTAAAACTTCTAATTAAACATCGGAATGTAAAGCCGCGTCTGCCAGGCGCGGTTTTACAGCGTTAAGTACAGGATGAAGGGGGAATAAACATGACAAGAGAGTCTGGCAGGACCGCACAAGCGGCTACATGGAGCGGTATCGTCGGAAACATGGCACTTGCAGTCATTAAATCAGGAGTAGGTTATATGGCGAATAGCAAGTCTTTGCTTGCAGATGGTTTGTATTCCGCTTCAGAATCTGCCTCTTCGCTAGTTGCTCTTTTTCCCTCTAGGTCTGTACATTCCAAAGGTAAGGTAGATCAGGATCGTTTCAAAGGACACGCACGGGCTGCGAAACCTGGTATGACGGTGTTGTTAGCGGTGCTCATCCTTATGGGTGGCCTACAGCTATCTATCTCCGCATTAAGCACTTTATCGAGCGGTGAACTAGTAGCACCAGGAAAGTCAGTGCTGTTGGTTGCAGTTGCAGCTCTAGCTGTAAAAGAAGCTATATTTCAATTTCAGTACCGATATTTTCGTAAACGAAATCAGTACCAGGCGATGTCATATGCGCTGCAACATCGACGTGCATTATACTGTTCGCTTACAGTACTAATCGGTATTATCGGTGCTATGGCAGGCGAAGAGACAGGGTTGAATCTCTTGCTGTATCTTGATCCAACTGCCGCTTTAATTGCTTCTGGTTTCATTTTGTATAAAGGATATCGAATGATTGTAGACACGGTATATGGTTCACTTGTTCAGGAGCTTGAGCAAGAGGATGCTACCGACTACAAAGAAACCGTACAGCGCGTATACGGTATTATCACCATTGAGCATTTGGTAGCCCGGGAGCAGGAACATGACGTCACCATTGAACTCGTTATTAGTGTAAATCCCAGAATCTCAATTCTGGAGGCACAAGAAATTGCGAATCGGGCAAAGACATTATTATTAACACGTTTCAGTCATGTAAAAGAAGTGCAGATCCAGGCCATACCATATGATCCTGGATATCCTTATAAATCCAATCATGAACTGCCCGATCACGAAGCGACATTAATTCAGTAATGAAGCGCGTGTCTCGTAGATCAGGAAAGGAGCATTATCATTGCTTTATTCGCAATATCGGTGGGATACACCATCTATTAATCTGGAAGCGGCTGCGGGACTTTCGCAGGCGCTTTCCGTTTCCCCTCTAGTTGGACGTTTGCTTGTAAGCCGAGGTGTGCACAATGAAAAGGAGGCAGAGCGATTTTTGCATCCTGATTTGAATCAGATGCATGATCCGTATCTGTTACTGGGGATGAGTGAAGCGATCCCTCGAATTAGGCTTGCCTTGGAGCGAGAAGAACATATTTTAATTTATGGAGATTATGATGCCGATGGAGTATCCAGTACATCGCTCATGATCCATCTGATGCGTCATTTGGGAGCCTCATACGACATCTACATTCCTCATCGCTCGAACGAAGGTTACGGTCTTCATAACCATGCTCTGGACTGGGCTCATCAGCAAGGGGTTACGTTAATTATTACTGTAGATACAGGAATCAGTGCTGTAGAGCAGATTGCATATGCTGCAACCCTAGGGATTGAAGTCATTGTGACGGATCACCACGAACCCCCTGAGATTTTACCGGAAGCATACGCACTGATTAATCCGAAACTGCCGAACTGTCCGTATCCGTTCAAGGGGCTGGCCGGGGCAGGTGTAGCTTTGAAGGTTGCTCAGGCACTAATTGGTGAAGTACCGGGTGAATGGATGGAGATTGCGGCTATTGGAACAGTAGCCGATTTGATGCCGCTGGAAGGCGAGAATCGGGTGATCGTCAGTTACGGAATCGAATCCATGCGAGGTTCCAAACTCCCTGGGGTTAGTGCGCTGTTAGAGATTAGCGGTGTGGACCAGAGCCAGGTAACATCCATTAATATTGCTTTTGCCATGGCTCCACGGATTAATGCTAGCGGTCGATTGGACCATGCAGGCAGAGCGGTATCCCTTCTTACAACGGAAGACCTTGATGAGGCCCATAGCCTTGCGGGACAACTGGACTTACTTAATCGAGAGCGACAACAAGTCGTGGATGGTATTCTACAGGAAGCGACAGCACAATTGGAACAGAAAATTGAGCAGCGTTCCGGAAGCGTGCCAGATGTGATTGTACTCGCGGGTGAAGGCTGGAATGTTGGTGTGGTGGGTATTGTGGCTTCTAAATTACTGGAGCGGTATTATCGTCCAACACTGATTCTGGGAATAGACCCGGAGAGTGGAGTCTGCAAGGGGTCTGCACGTTCAATTGAAGGTCTCGATATTTATGAGGCACTCACCGCAAACAAACATCGATTGGAGCATTATGGTGGACACCCTGCTGCTGCAGGAATGACCCTTCATCGTGAACAATTGGCAGAACTCGAGAGGGGTCTGAATGAATTTGCCGCAACGGTGTTAACAGAAGAAGACTTTGTCCCTCAGCGTCTGGCTGATGATGAATGCAGAATCAGTGATGTTCCTCTCAAGGTGATTGAGGAGATTGAAAGATTACAGCCGTTTGGGATGAGCAATCCATCGCCGCGTTTTGTATTCAAAAAAGTAAATGTCAAGGAAATCCGGACCATGGGGCGGGAGAAACGGCATCTAAAGCTCGTTCTTGAACAGGATGGTCAGCAACTGGAGACCGTAGCTTTTGGTAAAGGAGCATTGGCTGAATTCCTCTCCACAGGTTCTGTGATCGATGTGATGGGGGAACTATCCATCAATGAATGGAATGGTATGAGAAGGCCGCAGATGATGCTTCAAGACATTCACGTTCCTGGGGCACAGGTGTTTGATATGCGTGGACATGCTGAGCCGCTAAATGCAATGAAGCACTTTCTGAGCGTACTTGATGTACATCTCCGATATAAAGCAGGTTCTGTTGGGGCTATTGTTCGGCAAGAAACGAATATTTCTGATGGAAATTCATTGTATGAACCGTGCCTTTGGGTATATGATAGAAAGGTCGGGTTATTTCCGTGTAATGCTGCTGCAGAGCAGTATGGGCAGGAACAAGTCCGGACGTTATTTGTGTTTGATACGCCGGAAACTCCGGAACAACTTGATGCAATGCTGGCTTTATTCAGCGGAGCCGAGAATATCATCCTTCTGCACGGATCAGGCAACCGTCGAGACCGAATTCAGATGCCCTCCAGAGAACTGTTTAAGCGTATGTATGTGATGGTGCTCAAATGGAAAGCGGAACCCGTGGAGGAACAAGAGATAACTCCTGTGCTCAGTCGCCAGTGTGGTTGTTCAACGCGCATGATCACGATGATGCTGGATGTTTTTGAAGAGCTATCCTTCATTACTCGGAAGGACGGTAAGATTATGGTTACTGACAATCCGCCAAAACGTGATTTGAGTTCAGCACGTCATTATCAAGCGCTTGAAAACATGGCCGAGACAGAACAGGTGATGCTAGACGCATCCACACCTCAGCTGACACAATGGATGGTATCCCGGATGAAGGGCGTATCTTAGATGGAAGTTTGGGTATTTATTTTAGGAGGAGATTATTTTGGATTTTAAAGAGTATATTCGTGTCATTCCTGACTTTCCACAACCGGGAATCAGCTTCAAGGACATAACAACATTGTTGAAAGATGGTGAAATGTACCGCAATGCAATCAATGAACTGAAACAGATGGTTTCGGAACTCAAAATAGATGTCATTGCTGGACCTGAAGCACGCGGTTTCGTTGTGGGTGCCCCACTCGCATACGCTCTTGGCGTAGGGTTTGCTCCGATTCGTAAAAGTGGAAAATTGCCTGGAGCAACAATTGAAGCTGGATATGATCTCGAATATGGTAAGGATACGCTTGCAATGCATACCGATGCGATTGAAAAAGGACAAAATGTCTTGATTGCGGATGATCTGCTCGCTACGGGTGGAACGATTGCAACTTCCATCAATTTGATTGAACAATTGGGTGGTAATGTGGTTGGTGCGGCATTCCTGATTGAATTGGTAGATCTGAATGGCCGAGCTAAATTGCCTGAGAACATGAATGTATTCACATTGATGAACTACTAAGCAAGGAATCCTTTAAGGGTTGTAATGAGTCATGAAGGTTGACTTCCCTAGTTTCCCGGGAAATAATATACAGCATTAATGATTTGCAAAAAGCCTGCTTATCCAACATTTTGATGTTGGACAAGCAGGCTTTTTGAGTTGTACTTTTTGAAGAGGATATATGCAACTTTAATGTAGATGATCATACATAAATCACGTAATTCGTCATGGAACCATTTCTTTAGTCAGGTGTTTTCTCTGTGACGGGTTGCTTCTTGCTATCTTCGTTCAGTAAACCAAACATCTCAAACAGTTTGAACAACAGGCTGAGAACCATACCAACAATCGTAGCCAGTGCCATGCCTTTCAGATGTACACCATAGAAGGAAATTTCCGTACCGCTAAGTCCAATAACCAACACGAGAGTCGTCAGAAGCAAATTTGTAGGTTTAGCGAAATCAACTTTCTGTTCAACCAGGATACGTAACCCGGATGCTGCAATAACTCCGAACAGAAGCAGGGATACACCGCCCATAACAGGTACAGGTATGTTTGCAACAAGCGCTGAGAATGTTCCGGAGAAAGAGAGCAGGATAGCAAAGACAGCTGCACCGCCAATGACGTAAATGGAGTAGACACGAGTCAGAGCCATGACACCGATGTTCTCACCATAGGTTGTATTTGGTGTGGACCCCACGAAACCTGACAAAATTGTAGATACACCATTACCGAGCAGAGAACGATGCAGTCCAGGGTTTTTGGACAGATCTTTACCGACAATGCTACTTGTAACAAGTAAATGGCCGATATGCTCAACAATAACGACGAGAGCTACTGGCACAATCGTGAAGATTACTGACCAGTCAAAAGTAGGCGTAGTTACAGTTGGCAGAGAGAGGAAATCTGCGTTAGCGATGTTCTCTGTGTTCACTTCTTTCAGGAAGTAACCAAGTACATAACCGGACACAATCCCGATCAGGATATGTATGATTTTAGGGAAGCCACGGAAGGTTACCGCACCGATAACTGTGACTCCGAGGGTGACCATTGATAAAATAATGGGTTTGGCTTGAGGAACCCAATTCGGGTTGGTAACGGGATCTGAATTAATGAGGCCTGCCATCCCAGCGGCAACAGGTATAAGTTCCAGACCGATCAAAGCGACGATCGCGCCCATAACCGCTGGAGGGAATACAACGTTGATCCAGTCAGTACCGGCATATTTAATAATAAGAGCAACGAGACAGAATACGATACCTGTTACGATGAATGCTGCAAGAGCCATGGAGTAACCGTTCTCGGGATGACCTTTTAATACGACCATAACGGGGGCAATAAAAGCAAAGCTTGAGCCAAGATAGGCTGGGATTTTCCCTTTACACATCAGAATGTACAGCAGGGTACCAATTCCGTTCATTAACAGGATCATGCTTGGGTCTACCCCAAATAGGTTAGGAACTAAAACCGTACTACCAAACATAGCGAACAAATGCTGCAGACTCAATAATGCGCCGGGGCCTAATGGCATCTTGTCATTAACCTGAATTTCACGTTGCAAAGAATCTCATCTCCTTATCCGATACACAAACTTTCAATAGATTACAGAGTTTCTCTCAAATTAGCAATAAAAATTTTCATATTGGACCGTAAATCATGTGTTTATTCGAATTTTTTCTTCTATTTCTGCAAATTTCGGCAATAATGCTACACAACTGTACGTTATAAAAATTTGGATGAATGCTCTTATTCGTCAGCAGTTGACGGGAAACGAGCGAAGCGTCATAATTATAGGAAATTACTTTTACGGGGAACCTGTGTTGATGTACTATCACGGGTTCCATTTGGTATAGAAAGGACACGGAACAGATCAGAATGGGCATAGAGCAATTACTCGAGAAGGCCGGGGCATATATCAAAGAACCCGATCTGGTGCGCATACGAGAGGCTTATGAATTTGCTGATCAAGCCCACCACGGACAGACGCGAAAATCGGGAGAACCGTATATTCTGCATCCGCTTGCGGTTGCTGACATTGTTGTGAATATGCAGATGGACACCATCTCCATTATTGCAGCGCTTCTTCATGATGTGGTCGAGGACACTACGGTGTCGCTTGAAGAAATCCGCACTCATTTCGGCAATACGTGTGCCATGCTTGTTGACGGCTTGACGAAGCTGGAACGGATCCAGTTCCGGTCGAAGGAAGAACAGCAGAACGAGAACTATCGGAAAATGTTCATCGCCATGGCACAGGACATCCGTGTCATCGTGATTAAATTGGCTGACCGTCTGCATAATATGCGGACTCTTAAATTTCAATCGGAAGAAAGCCAGCGCCGGATCTCGTATGAGACGCTGGAGATTTTTTGTCCTATTGCAAACCGTCTGGGTATTTCTGCAATCAAATGGGAAATGGAGGACATCGCTCTCCGTTATTTGAATCCGCAGCAGTACTACCGTATTGCTAATTTGATGCATAAGAAGCGTGCGGAACGTGAGCAATATATCGACACGGTAATGGATGGCATTACGAGCAAGCTGGAAGAGATGGGCATTCAGGCTGACCTCTCTGGTCGTCCCAAACATATCTACAGTGTGTTCAAAAAAATGACGACCAAAAACAAGCAGTTCAACGAGATTTATGATCTGCTTGCGATTCGGATTATTGTTGATAATATCAAGGATTGTTACGCTACGCTCGGCATTATCCACACGTTATGGAAGCCTATGCCTGGAAGATTCAAGGACTATATCGCTATGCCAAAGGCGAATATGTATCAGTCCCTGCATACAACCGTAGTTGGCCCTAATGGTGAGCCGACCGAAGTGCAGATTCGTACTTGGGATATGCACCGTACGGCTGAGTTCGGTATTGCTGCACACTGGGCTTATAAAGAAGGAACTACACCAGGTACTCAGTTTGAAGATAAAATCACCTTCTTCAGGGAAATTCTTGAGCTTCAGAACGAAGCGCAAGATGCTTCAGAGTTCGTGGAGTCACTCAAAATGGATTTCTTCTCTGATCTGGTATTCGTATTTACCCCAAAAGGTGAAGTGATTGAACTTCCTAGCGGATCAGTACCGTTAGACTTTGCTTACCGTATTCATACCGAGGTGGGTAACCGAACTATCGGTGCCAAAGTCAATGGCCGAATCGTTCCACTCGACTACCATCTCAAAACAGGCGATATCATTGAAATTTTAACTTCGAAACATTCCTACGGCCCAAGTCAGGATTGGCTGAAAATCGCCAAGTCATCCCATGCCCGGACCAAGATTAAACAATGGTTTAAGAAGGAACGACGTGAAGAAAACGTGGAAAAAGGCCGGGAGAGCTGTGAGCGAGAGTTGAAACGTATGGGACTTGATCCTTCTGCGTGGATGACCGATGACAAGCTGATGGAAGCGGCGAAGAAGTTTGCGTTTAATGATATCGATGATATGTTAGCTGCGGTAGGATTTGGTGGGATCACAGCTGCTCAGATTGTTACGAAAGTAACAGAAAAACTCCGCAAGGAGCAGGAAGAGTCAAGTTTGCTGGAGTTAAATTCCGAGATGCGTGAACTGAAGCCAGCGCCTGAACGCAGAAATAGACCTACCAACGGCATCCGGGTTAAAGGCATTGATAACCTGCTCGTTCGTTTCGCACGGTGCTGTAACCCAGTGCCTGGAGATGATATCATCGGTTATGTTACACGCGGCCGCGGCGTTTCTGTGCACCGTAGTGACTGTCCGAATATTCCTTCAAGTGCGGACGGTGAAGAGGCAGCTCGGGTGATTGAGGTTGAATGGGAAGAAAATATCGAATCGAGTTACAGTGTCGATATTGAAATTACAGGACACGATCGTAATGGACTTCTCAATGAAGTGCTTCAAGCGGTTTCTGAAAGTAAAACCAATATTTCTGCCGTCACTGGACGAACGGATAAAAATAAATTGGCATTGGTGCACGTCACCATTCTGATTCGCAATACAGACCATCTACATTCCGTCGTGGAACGAATCAAACGGGTGAAGGATGTTTATTCAGTGCACCGGATCATGCAGTAAGGAGCCTATAGGATGAGAGTTCTTGTACAACGCTGTAAAGAGGCTCAGGTAACTGTGGGAGATGAATTGACAGGTAGAATTGAATCCGGTTTGATGCTACTTGTAGGCATTACTCATGAGGATACCGAGAAAGATGCCATCTATCTGGCAGAAAAAATTAGCGGTCTTCGCATATTTGAGGATGAACAGGAGAAGATGAACCTTAGTCTTCTGGATGTGGGGGGAGCTGTACTTTCGGTGTCCCAGTTTACGCTGTATGGTGATTGTCGCAAAGGAAAGCGACCAAGCTTTGCAGCAGCAGCCCGTCCAGATGTGGCTGAGCGGTTATATGAGACTTTTAACCAGCTGCTACGTGATAAGGGAATTCAAGTAGAAACAGGACGTTTCGGAGCAATGATGGACGTTTCATTTACGAACTGGGGTCCAGTCACTTTGATGGTTGAAAGTCCGGTTCATGATCGACCAGCGCATAATTGATCCGTAACAGGGCCATAATGAGGGAGAAGTAAACGTTATTGGAACGTTATATTCTCTGTTGTTCAAAGGAGTCTCCCTTACGATGCGCCAATCTGCGAAATCAACCAAAGCAAAAATTGAACCGCTGCTAATCCCGGGAAATATGACAGAATCACTTCATCTTGCCCATTCTGCAGCAACACGCGTTTCTTCGATGTGGATGTTGCAAACAACAGACAAAGACAGGCAGGATCATCATCCTCGTCCGTAATGTATACCCACTAAGGGGAGAGCGTTTAGTTTGTTTCAGATTTTTATAGTATGGATTTAGCTATCCAAAACTCAAGTCTCGATTGCTATGCGATCGGGGCTTTTTGCTGTCTATTGCTTTTTTCGCTAAAGCTCCAGATGCATATCTACAAAATCAATTCAGTTTGCATTGTTATAAATCAATCAGCTTAGGGTAATAACAAATCGAGGCAGTAACTAAGTGATCAAACATGATCAGCATGATCAGGATTAAACCGAATTCGAATACGGAAAGGAGAACATACATTATGAGTAAAGTTGCTTTTTTACTTGCAAATGATTTTGAAGATTCGGAGATGCAGGTACCGTACGATGAGGTGAAGAAAGCTGGACACGAAGTACACATTATCGGGCTAAAAGCCGGTGAAACACTGCAAGGTAAGGGAGGAAAAGTCTCTTATACAACGGATAAAGCCATCTCGGATGTTCGTTCCTCTGATTATGATGCCGTTGTGATCCCGGGCGGATCTTCACCTGAAAATTTGCGGACGGATACCGATATTTTGAAATTTGTAACGGAAATCAACGACGCGAAGAAACCCATCGCTGCGATCTGCCATGGTCCACAGATTTTGGCCAGTGCGGATTTGTTGAAAGGCCGCACCATTACATCATATCCACCGTTGAAGGATGATATGGTGAACGCTGGAGCAAAATTCATGGATCACGAAGCTGTAGTGGACGGGAACTACATCACATCTCGTACACCTGAAGATGAACCTGCGTTTGTTCGTGAACTGCTAAAAGTCATATAAATAGCGATAGGTTAACGATCCCGAGATTATGGAAATCTATTCATATACAATCATCATATCGAACATTGGTTACCTCGTGTCATTGAATCATTAGGTGTCACGTTGTCACGTTATATTACATTCCTAATAAGGAGGGTTTGACATGGCAAAACATATTCAGGCATACTTTCGGACGGAAGACGAGGCAGAAGGGGCTAGAACTTCATTGCAGACGTTTCGTACCGAACAGTTGGAAGTAGGTCAGCTGGATGCAGCAATCGGAAGGGATACACGAGTGATGATACCCCTAGTTCCGTATAACACAGCAGCAGGTGGCGTAGGAACGAACGGAGCAATGGGTGTAGGTGCAGCTCCCGGGGTTCCCGCCAGCGAAAATGTGATACCTGTCGTCTCGGATGTAGATCGTGAAGCTGAACGTGATCCCCGCAATCGCGTGAATCAAGATGGAGATATGCTTGATGCTGCCGATGTGACTACGGGCAATTATGATGATCTGCACTATGTTCTGTCCGCCAAAGTTAGAGATGAGGATTATGAGGAGATTATCCATAAGCTTCGTTCGAACCATGCCTATGTGGAAAAATTAGATTAGTATATAGATTTGAACTAGCCTTTACGCCGTCTGGGTATCATACTCGGTATTGCGTAAAGGCTTTTCGCATTCAGCTGATAAGGATATAGGTCATGTGCTGACTAAAAATAATATGATTTGTCGGATGAAATAAAGCGCTATCATTTTTGTAATATTACTGTAATATTAGTAACACAAGCCTTTAACAAAGTGTGTTTATAATAACAAACATGACCCCCTTTTTTTATATATTATTTGGACCTGCACACCGTGTGCAGGTTATTTTTTTATATCTTCAATGGCTAACGCTTGACTTTAGTACTGCGGTTCATTACAATCAGGAAATAATAACGTGATTGTAGTTAATTTATCGTTTGGAATACGATACCTGGATTTGATGACGGGACCAAGTACTCCGTACCCACAAGACCAGAGAGGAATCCCTGAGGCTGTAAGGATTCTCTTGATGAGCGGACGAATGACTTCCCTGAGAACAGACGGCGAACAAGGCAGATGTGTATTCTGCGGATACTAGTAGCCGGTCTGCGCATGACGTGCGTTATACGTAGAGCGGAAGAACGGTTTGATCTGAATGTTGTATTTCGTAACATTCTGACGACTGAAGACAACCTGAGCGGCTGTTAGATCAGGCTTCCGGAATGTGGGTGGTACCACGGGTGAATGTATACACAATCTCTCGTCCCTTTGTTTGCTTCGTTGAGCAAACAGGGAGAGGGATTTTTTTGTTCTTCAAGTTTATTCTCTCTGTACACCGGAACGTAGAGTGTAGAACTAATCTGAAGATGGTACTGCCATCGGAGTGGCTAAGTGTACATGTAGAAATAACGTTTACAGAAAAAAATCAATGCTGGAGGGATACAGATGGCTTTTCAGAAACCGACAGGAACACAGGATTTAATACCTGGTGCAGTCGAAAAGTGGCAATATGTAGAAGAAAAAGCACGTGATCTGTGCCGACGTTTTAATTACCGGGAGATTCGTACGCCGATCTTCGAGCAGACATCTTTGTTTGTTCGTGGAGTGGGAGAAACAACGGACATCGTGGAGAAAGAAATGTATACCTTTGACGACAAAGGCAATCGCAGTATGACCCTTCGGCCGGAAGGTACAGCAGGTGTGGTTCGTGCTTACGTAGAGAATAAGCTATATGGCGAACCAGATGTGAGCAAGCTGTATTATATCGGACCGATGTTCCGTTATGAACGTCCACAGGCGGGCCGTCAGCGTCAGTTCCATCAGTTCGGGGTTGAAGCTATAGGTGCACTGGACCCGGCGATTGACGCTGAGGTCATTGCACTTGGGTACCAATTCTGTGTAGAGTTGGGTCTGAAAGATGTGAAGGTGGAGATCAACTCCGTAGGTAATGCCAAGAGCCGTGCGGAATATCGTGAAACGCTGCTTGGATTCCTCAGACCGATGAAGGACAACCTTTGCAAAGATTGTCAGTCTCGTATAGAGCGTAACCCACTGCGTGTGCTGGATTGCAAAGTAGATCAAGACAAGTTCGTTGGTGCACCTTCCATTCTGGATAGTCTGGATGAGGAATCCCTCAGTCACTTTGCCAAGCTACAGGTGTATCTGGATGATTTCGGTGTAGACTACACGTTGAACAATCGCCTGGTGCGAGGGCTTGATTATTATACCCTGACGGCATTTGAGTTAAAAGCACAAGGTATTGGCGCTATTGATACTGTTGGCGGCGGGGGCAGATATAATGGTCTTGTTGGTGATATCGGTGGACCTGATCAGCCGGGTATCGGCTTCGGGATTGGTCTGGAGCGCATTCAGCTGATTCTGGAACATCAGAACATTGAAGTGACAACGCTGGCTCCGCTAGATGTATACTTTGTCGCTTTGGGTGAAGCAGCAGATCGCGAAGTGAATCGATTACTCTTCAACCTTCGACAATCTGGCTTGTCGGGTGAGCGCGATTATCTGGGCCGCAAAATGAAAGCACAGATGAAATCCGCAGACCGTTTCCAAGCCCGTTATACTGCAATCCTTGGGGATGATGAGCTGGAACGCGGCGAGATCGCATTGAAGAACATGGATACAGGTGAGCAGCAGACAGTGAAGCTGGATGATCTGGTGAACGTGGTACGCGGAAATAAATAAATGTTTAAATAACCGGGACAGTGTAACAAGGCTTCTGCCTGTCTGCACAGAACGGAAATTCACATAATGAGGAGTATAGGAATATGAAAAGAAGTCATCATTGCGGCGCATTAACAAACGCACACATCGGTGAAACCGTAACATTGAACGGCTGGGTACAGACCCGCCGTGACTTGGGAGGCGTACTTTTTATCGATCTGCGTGACCGCAGCGGTATTGTACAAGTTGTTTTTAACCCGGCGTATTCTGGAGAAGCCCTACAGATCGCAGATCGTGTACGTAGCGAATATGTCATTGCAGTAACGGGTAAAGTGGTTCAGCGGGATGCTGAGACTGTAAACAAAAATTTGCCGACAGGCGAAATTGAAGTCCAAATCACTGAGATCGAAGTGCTGAATGCAGCCAAAACACCTCCATTTTTCATTGAAGACGGTGTTGAGGTAGACGAGTCCTTGCGCTTGAAATATCGTTACCTGGACCTGCGTCGTCCGGAAATGTACGAAACGTTGAAGCTGCGCTCCAAAGCGTCCAAAGTGTTTCGTGACTTCCTGGATGGGGAAGACTTCGTAGAAGTGGAGACACCGATTCTGACGAAGAGCTCACCGGAAGGTGCGCGTGACTATCTTGTACCGAGTCGTGTACATGAAGGTGAATTCTTCGCATTGCCACAGTCCCCGCAAATTTACAAACAATTGCTGATGGTTGGCGGCCTGGAGCGTTACTACCAAATCGCTCGCTGCTTCCGTGACGAGGACTTGCGTGCAGACCGCCAGCCTGAGTTCACTCAAGTCGATATCGAGACGTCCTTCTTGCAGCAGGATGATCTGTTGCCGATGATGGAACAGCTGATGGCTAAATTGCTGCGTGAAACGAAAGGCATCGAGCTGGAACTGCCATTTCAACGGATTACGTATGCTGATGCAATGGGCAAATATGGTTCCGATAAACCGGATCTACGCTTTGGCCTAGAACTAATTGAGATGAACGATATCGTAGCCAATAGCGGAGTAAAAGTGTTCGCTTCAGTCATCGAAAAAGGCGGCGAAGTGAAAGTATTGA
Source organism: Paenibacillus sp. JJ-100 (assembly GCF_948329825.1). Classification (GTDB taxonomy): domain Bacteria; phylum Bacillota; class Bacilli; order Paenibacillales; family Paenibacillaceae; genus Paenibacillus. The sequence goes on along the minus strand of NZ_CAOJCM010000002.1, from coordinate 1,394,932 downwards.
ATGCTAAAGGCTGTGGTACATGGAGCCGTAAAGAGATCGATGAACTCGGAACATACGCTTCTCGTTATGGTGCTAAAGGTCTGGCATGGATTCAAGTGAAAGACGGCGAGTTCAAAGGGCCAATCGTGAAGTTCTTCACACCGGAAGAGATTGAAGCGGTAAAAGAACGCACAGGCGCTGAAGAAGGTGACTTGCTGCTCTTCTCCGCGGATACTAAAAAAGTAGTTGCTGACGTACTCGGGGCTCTCCGTCTGAAAATCGGACGTCAACTTGGCCTGATCGATGACAGCAAATTCAAATTTGCTTGGGTGGTGGATTTCCCACTTCTCGGCTATGATGAAGAAGCGAAACGTTATGTGGCAGAACACCATCCGTTCACACGTCCAAAAGACGAAGATGTACACCTGTTCGATACGGACCCAGGCAGCATTCGTGCTCAAGCTTATGACCTTGTTCTGAACGGTTACGAAGTAGGTGGCGGTTCGATGCGTATCTACAAACGTGATGTGCAGGAGAAAATGTTTGCTGCACTTGGACTTACACCAGAAGTAGCCAACGATAAATTCGGTTATTTGCTCGAAGCATTCGAATATGGTACACCACCACATGGCGGTATTGCATTTGGTTTGGACCGTCTCGTGATGTTGCTGGCAGGTCGCACGAACCTGCGTGAAACGATTGCCTTCCCGAAAACGGCAAGTGCAACCGATCTGCTGATGAATGCACCTTCCGAAGTAGATGGATCACAGCTTGAACAGCTTCATATCCGTGTAGCCCGTAAACCGGTCGCGGAAAAGAAATAAAGGAGGCATCGATTCTCAATGCTCCATCAATTTTCAAGAACAGAGCTGGCCATCGGACCTGAAGGTCTGAATGCACTCAAAAATAGCACAGTAGCGGTACTCGGGATCGGTGGTGTGGGTGGTATTGCGGTAGAAGCACTTGCCCGCAGCGGTGTTGGCCGAATCATCCTGATTGACAAAGATGTAGTGGATATTACCAATATCAACCGTCAGATTCATGCACTCACAACTACTGTTGGTCAGAAAAAAGCTGACCTGATGGTAGAGCGAGTGAAATTGATCAATCCGGAATGTGACGCCATTGCGCTGAACATGTTTTATACCGAAGAAACGTATGAGGAATTATTTAAGTACGAGCTGGATTATGTACTGGATGCTTCCGATACGATCATCTACAAAATCCATCTCATTAAAGAGTGCCTGAAACGCAAAATTCCTGTGATTTCCAGCATGGGAGCGGCAAATAAAATGGATCCGACGAAATTCCAGGTTGCGGATATTTCAAAAACGTCCATGGACCCGATTGCCCGTGTAGTACGCACCAAACTGCGTAAAGATGGGATTAAAAAAGGGGTAAAGGTAGTATTCTCGACTGAGGAGCCGCTCAAGCCGCGTGCAGACGTAACACAGAAAATTGTGCCTGAGAATGCACCGGAGATTCGTAAGGCCAAACAGCCACCAGCGAGCAATGCTTTTGTTCCGCCGGTAGCTGGGCTAATTATGGTCAGCGTGGCTGTGAAAGACTTAATTGAACAAGCTGAGAAGCAATAGAGGTTAGACGAGTGATGTGTCTGATGAGATAGAAAAAGAGTCAACGAATTCAAAGCGCAGGTGCTAAAGTACCTGCGCTTTTTTATGTCTGCTGTTTCCATATACTTCATAATAAAAACGGTGTATGATATGGGGTGCTGTGCTATGCGATACATAAATACTTACATTGATATAAGTTGAACCGGGCATAAACATGCAGCCAGAGAGGGGAATAGACAAATGAAACACAGTTGGATGTCCAGAAGACTGGGCATGGAGCCAGAAGATCAATGGAGGAAGGAGATTGTGGCGGGGGCCATCTCTTATTTTGCCGTCGTCTATATCGTGATGGTGAATGCAACCATTCTTGCGGATGCGGGAATGCCGTTGCAAGCGGCTATGGTGGGCACGTTGCTCACATCCATAGCAGGATGTTTACTTATGGCATTCGGTGGGAAATCACCCATTGTGGTTGTACCAGGGATGGGGATCAATGCATTTTTCACGTATACACTTGTGCACTCCATGCAATTAACATGGCAAGAAGCGCTGGCTGTAGTCGCCGTTACGGGTGTGTTGTTTGCCATTGTCGCCTTTACGTCGTTATATAAAATGATCAGTGAAGCTATCCCGAAAAATTTGCAGCATGGGATCACAGTCGGGATTGGATTATTTTTAACCTTTATCGGATTGCAAAAGAGCAGTATTGTTATTGCTCATCAAACGACATTTGTGGCAATTGGACATTTCAATGACCCCAATGTTATTACAGCGTGTGTAACACTGGTACTGGCTATAATTTTATTTATCCGAAATGTACAGGGTGGATTACTGATCAGTATTCTGGTCGGCACAGGACTTGCTTATGTGTTAGGAGCGGTTCAGCCTGGCGAAGCTGTATCTGCCATGGACGCCATGCGGCAATACAGCAGTCTATTTGGTCAATTGTCCCTGATGAAGCTAGCGGATATTGCATTCTGGATTGCAGTATTTCTATTGTTATTAATTGTCGTGTTTGAAAATATAGGACTTATTACGGCGCAGACGAATATGATTGGCCGTCCGGAACGGTTCAAGGGCAGTCTGCGTGCATTATCATTGAGTACGGTGTTAGCAGGTATTTTCGGTAGCAGTCCACCGGTAGCAGCAGCGGAGACAACAGCAGGTATTGCTGCAGGTGGCCGTACGGGGTTAACTCCGCTCGTGACAGCCGTGCTGTTCGGCGCGACCTTTTTCTTCATACCGCTGCTCGGGTATATTCCCGACAGTGCAATCGCTCCTATTTTAATTATCATCGGGGGATTGATGGTGCAAGGTGTCAAAGATATGGATTTTAGCGATTTTACCGAAGCGTTCCCGGCATTCCTCATTATGGTCATGATTCCTTTTACGTACAGCATTGTGGACGGTATGGCCTTCGGATTTATCGCATACCCACTGGCAAAACTGGCTGCTGGAAAAGGGAAGAAAGTGCCTGTGGTCATGTACGGCATTTCGATTCTGTTCCTGGCGAATTTTGTTCTGCATGGTATTTTGTAAAAACGTACGTGTAAAGATAGAGAATGGGAGGAACGGGAAATGGAAGAACAGCAACATCTAAAGTCGGAATCTGATGTGACAAAAGTAGGAAAAAAGGGATTCAAGGATTTTGCCAAGCTTATCGCTTCTACGAACCCGCCCAAACTGATTCTCATTCTGGCACTCATCTTGACGTTGATTCAAACGACGGCCGGATTAATTGTACCTTTGATGACTAAAGGCCTTATTGACGGGCTGACCACATCAGCGCTGAACAAATCGGTTATTTTTCTGCTACTCGGGGCGTTTGTCATCCAAGCGATCGCTTCAGGTATTAGTATCTACATGTTGAATTATGCCGGACAGCGTGTGGTAGCGACCCTTCGTACCAAGCTATGGAACAAAGTGTTGTCCCTGCGTATGCCGTATTTTGACCGTAATCGTACAGGGGATACGATGAGCCGGATTACGAATGATACTAGCCAGATTATGACACTGATTGCCGACTATCTTGTGTCATTTGTCTCCAATATCGTTGCGGTCATTGGTGGCGTAGCTCTTCTTTTTTATTTGGATTGGGTGATGTCGCTCATCATTTTGAGTCTAATCCCGCTGACGATGCTGATTCTTCTGCCGGTGGGGAGGAAAATGTATAAAATCTCCAAGAAACAGCAGGATGAGATGGCTGGACTTACGTCTGTCCTCAGTCAGGTTATAAGTGAGATTCGCCTGGTGAAGGCTTACGGAACGGAGAAGCAAGAAGCAGAAGCCGGAGATTCCCGAATACGCAAAATGTTTGCGTTTGGCTTGCAGGAAGCGCGAATTCTAGCGTTGATCGGGCCGCTGTTTACGTTTGTGATGACCGCTGTGCTGGTTGTTATTCTGGGTGTAGGGGGGATGCGTGTAGCATCAGGACTATTATCGCCGGGAGAATTGGTTGCTTTCATTCTACTGCTCTTCCAGGTCATCATGCCAATGGGGCAGTTCACCACCCTATATTCACGTTTGCAAAAAGTAGTCGGCGCCACCGAACGTATTCAGTCGATTCTTGCCGAAAATGAGGAACCGGATCACAGCACAAAACACGCTCCCCCAGGAAATGAGACCATTGCCTTTCACAATGTACATTTCTCCTATATTACGGGTGAAGAAGTGTTGCACGGCATCAATCTCACTGTTCCAACTCGGAAAGTAACAGCAATCGTTGGTCCGAGCGGCAGTGGAAAGTCTACACTGTTCTCATTGCTAGAGCAGTTCTACCTTCCCGATTCGGGTCATATTTCGTATGGAAGTCAGGCTATAACGGAGTATTCGTTGTCCTCGTGGCGTAACAAGATTGGGTATGTATCTCAGGAAAGTCCGCTGATGGCAGGCACAATTAAAGACAATATCACGTACGGTCTGGATCGACCGGTAACGTTAGACGAGATTAAACAAGCGGCAGAGATGGCATATTCAGCTGACTTTATCAACCAACTTCCGCAAGGTTATGACACGGAAGTTGGCGAACGAGGAATCAAATTATCCGGTGGCCAGCGTCAGCGGATTGCTATCGCGCGAGCGCTGCTACGGAGCCCTGACATTCTGATGCTGGATGAAGCAACCTCCAGTCTGGACAGTACGTCGGAATACGAAGTACAACAGGCCTTATCCAATCTCATGGAGGGCCGAACTACGATTGTTATTGCCCACCGACTGTCTACGGTTGTCGATTCTGATCAAATTGTTGTTTTGGAGCATGGGCATGTTACAGGAACGGGAACACATACGGAATTAATCAGTACACATCCGGTATACCGCGAACTAGCACAAAAACAGTTTGTATCTCAGGATGAGGAGAGCATAGAAGCTGGTAGCGGTAAAATGCCAACCGAACACTAACACGGGTTACAAAGAAAGAAGGATTTTCGTCATTACCTGCGAGGTAATACAACGGGAATCCTTTTTTATTTCGTTGAAATTCCTCATATTGACAGTAAGACCAACATACCCTATATTAAGGATACCGACCGTTGGTATGTATAAGGAGGCAGTTATGGCTAGAAATAAATATCCTGAACAGACTCTAGATCAGATCTTGGCTGTTTCAACAAAGATGTTCACCGAAAAGGGATACGAGAAAACGAGCATTCAGGACATTATAGATGAACTAGGCATGTCTAAGGGTGCTATATACCATCATTTCAAGTCTAAGGAGGATATTCTTAGTGCAGTGATGGAGAAGGAGCTTGGGCGAGCGGAAGACATGTTTATGGAGCTCATTCAAAATACACATGCCCCTGATGCAAGACAGAAGCTTATTAGCGTTTTGGAAAATATTATCGTTGATCCCGGAATTCAATCCAATTCAATTGATCAGGTTCTAAGTACTCAGATCAAGAATCCACAGTTTATACTGGGTGGAATCAGAAAAGGTGTTTTGAAAGATGCACGAATTATTGCCGATATCATGGAACAAGGCAAGAGTGATGGATCGATCTCTGTTGAATATCCGCTGGAGTGCGCTGAGATCTTCATGCTGCTCGTTAATATCTGGATTAATCCTCTTCTTTTTGGACGGGATCAGGCACAGACGCAGGAAAGGCTCAGGTTTTTGCAATATATGATGAGACTTCTTGGCGCGGATATCGTAAGTGATCAACTTATTCAACGGATTACCAATCGGCATGCCAACACAGGAGGTTATGTGGATGGTTAGGAGAGGGGAAACGTGTTGAAAAGCAGCGAACTTCGTCTCTGCAAAACGTTAGATGTGGATCAGTCTATAGATGATATTGATGTGGATTGGTTGTCCGGCGATATTCATGTACGTTTAAGCGAGGATGAATTCATTCACGTTATACAGTATGCCGATAAACGTTATTCTGAGCGAAAGTTAATGCAATACCGTATTAACGGCAATCAATTAAGTATTGTAGATGGGCGAAAAAAGGGAGGTTTCATCGGATTTAATATCGGCCGGACCGCTCTGGAGATCCAAGTACCTCATCGTATTATGAACTCCATTTTAGTCAAGATGACAGGAGGTCAGCTTGGGCTGAAGGGCATTCGAGCCAATCGTTGTCAATGTAAAGTCACTTCAGGTAGTCTAGCCATGTCCGGAACTATGGAAAAACTTGAAGTGTACGCAACTGCCTCAGATATCTACGCGGATCAGATAAAAGCAAATAGGTTCGTTCTTCACTCCAGTTCATCCAAGATTGAGATTACAGGAGAATTTCAGCATGTGGAATCCAAAGCTACGGGGAGAACGCTTTTGATGGAATGTCTCCAAACGCCAAATAGCTTCCATTCTATATCCACCGGGATGAAGGCTGTGGTTCGCATTCCAGATCGAGAAGGCTTTGAAGTGCAGCTAAACGAAAGATCAGGTTCATTGAAAAGTGATTTTGAACTGACTCCTCTACAGAGCGAACACAAACGATTCTCATATAACAATGGAGAAAAGCAATTCTATATTGATATTCGTGGGGGATCCTTTCATTTGAAAAGAAGAAGCTGAATCATCCCTTGAACATTGAAGGAGGCATGCATATGGCAGGCTGGATTGTAGGTATAACTTTTTCCTCAATCGTACTACTTATAGGGATCTACGGTGTAATGAATAGCAGACGCAAGGGTGTTAGAAATAAATGGGCTTGGTGGTTTGTTTTGTTTGGTTGCTGTGCACTTGTTAGTGCAGTAATTAATTATCAATTCAAGTAGCTTTCGGTTGACCTATATGATATATTAAATATCCTTTTGCATTGCGTGGTACAGGTGGTGCGGGGTAATTAATGATTCTTAGGAGGTAACTGAAACATGTCAGACAGCTTTCAAAGTGCCTATCAAGAAGAAGAGTACAGGTTAGAGCGAACCATGGAAGAAGTGGACCGCCAGCTCGAACGGCTGCGGAATATCCCGGTGTATACGGGCCATGATTTCACGGAGCAAGTGCTGGAAGCCGGACGTGAAGAACGCCGGAGTGCCTTGTCCAAGAGCGCGCAACAACCCTATTTCGGACGCTTGGATTTCGAAGAGCAGGGCAGTGGTGAACGGAAACCGCTGTATATTGGCAAAATCGGTGTAGACCGCGAAGAGGTCGGTGAGCATCCGCTTGTCATCGATTGGCGCGCTCCTGTCGCGAGCCTGTTTTACTCGTTTACCGGAGGCGAGGCCTCTGCAACGTATGAAGCCCCCGAAGGTCTGATTGAAGGTCTGGTGTATTTGAAGCGAAATGTGGTGATCCGTCAGCGCATATTGGAACGAGTCGCAGATACATATAACCGGGACAGTGACCAGCCGGCCGTATCCGATGAATTTCTGGTGTATCGCCTTGGCGAGAACAAGGACAACAAATTGCGAGATATCGTATCCACGATTCAAGCCGAGCAGGATCAGATCATTCGTGCGGCGAGAAACACCGCGTTGATCATTCAGGGGGTTGCTGGATCAGGGAAAACAACGGTTGCCCTGCATCGCCTTGCTTTTTTGTTATACCAGTATAAAGAACAGGTGTCAGCGGAAAAGATGGTTATTTTTGCACCCAATCATATGTTCCTCGACTACATCTCGGATGTGTTGCCAGAGCTTGGTGTAGGGGATATTCAGCAGCGTACGTTTCCCGATTGGGCCATGAATCTGCTGGGGCTGGATATGCCGCTTGCGGATGCGTCCGAGACGCTAAATACATGGTTTGAAACCCCTGCCACACGACCTGAACTCACTGATGATGTTCCCGGACGTTACAAAGGCTCGATTCGTTTCATGGAATTGATTCGGGAGTGGTTATCGGGGATGGAAGAGGCTTCAGTGCCGGATATGGATTTCATTCCTTGGGATGGAGCAGTGCTCAGCAAACCAGAGATTGAGAACTGGTTTGGGACGGAGTACAAACACTATCCGCTGGCCAAACGCAAAGAGCGGGTCATGGCACGTATTCATCGGTGGATTGAGATGGAGCTGAAAAAGCCGATGCCGGAAAGCTTGCGTAAAGAGCGCAAGAAAAAGGCAGCAACCCGGGAGAAAGCTTATGCAAAAAAGTGGCCTGAGTACAATCCATTGACACTGTACAAACAACTGTTTAAAGCAGCGAAAGGTGGCTCGGTACCTGCTTCTCTTAGCAGCTTGATACCTAAAGCGATCATGAAACAGACAGGTACAGATCTGAAACAAGACGTTATTCGGGAAGAAGATCTGCCAGCACTGGTCTATATCCATACGTTGGTTCATGACATTGAAGGATCAGAGCGTTTTGATCACGTTGTTATTGATGAAGCCCAGGATTTTTCTCCATTTCATGTTGCGCTGCTAGATCAGTTTGTCAAAGGACATTCTTTTACCATTCTGGGAGACTTGTCTCAAGGTATTCATGAGTACCGTGGTGTTCATGCGTGGGAAGAGATGAGTTCGCTGTTTCCGGAAGAGCAGAATGCTTACTTTGCTTTAACTCGAAGCTACCGTTCGACGATGGAGATCATCGATTATGCCAATACCATTCTGGAACAGGGTGTAAAGAGCGGCATTACGGCGATTCCCGTGTTCCGGAGTGGTGATCCGGTGCGCACGCTTGCTTATGGAAGTGAAGGTCGGATCGGAAGTTTAGGGCGAGCACTTCAAGTGCTTACCTCTAAAGACTATCGGACAGTCTCGATCCTGACGCGAACGCTTCATGAAGCCGAGGAACTTCACCGTGAGCTACAAGCGGAGGGCTGGGATATGAACCTCATCGACGGAGGGAAAAAGCAGTATAGCGGCGGACATTCCATTTTACCTGTGTATTTGTCTAAAGGGCTGGAATTCGATGCGGCTATTGTGGCAGACGTTGATCAGCAGCATTATAAGCCTGGTGCAGGTGATGCGAAACTGCTCTATGTTGGCTGTACGCGGGCTTTGCATGAATTGTGGTTATTCCATGACGGCAACATGCCGGAATATGCTGCCGCAACGCACAATCCCGAGGGAGAGCAGGTAACGATTCAGGGCTGGCCGGAATAGATATAAGAAAGGCATGACGGGTTTAATTCCTGGCGCATGCCTTTTTTTGTTGAGTTCTGCGAATCCCTAAACTGCCGTCATTGTTGTACTGTCTGGCTATGAAGTATATGATTAGTAATGAACAGGATATCCGTTAAGGAAGTGATATAACCATGGATTTATTTTCGTTTCAACAAGATACACAACCTCAGGCCAGACTGCTGGCAGACCGCATGCGGCCAGAGCATCTGGATGAATATATAGGTCAGGAACATATTATCGGACCCGGCAAATTACTGCGCCGAGCTATTGAGGCGGATCAGATCTCATCCATTTTACTGTACGGCCCGCCGGGATGTGGCAAGACAACCCTTGCTCATATTATCTCTCAGCACACGCAGGGGCAATTCGTACGATTAAATGCCGTGGATGCATCCGTAAAGGACGTACGCGAAGTGATCGAGCAGGCGCAGACGAATAAACAGTTGTACGGAACCAAAACGATTTTGTTCCTTGACGAGGTACATCGGTTTAACAGTTCACGTCAAGATGCGCTGTTGCCCGCAGTAGAGAAGGGTACGATTATTTTTATCGGGGCAACGACAGAGAACCCTTTTCATTATGTAAACGGGGCCTTGATGAGCCGTTCTACTCTATTCCAGCTGGAGTCGCTGAACAAGGAGCACTCCCTGATTGCTATGCGCAGAGCGCTAACAGACGCGGACAAAGGTCTAGGGTTTATGGAACTGCAAGCGGATGATGAAGCGCTGGCACACATTGCTACGATGGCGAATGGTGATATTCGGCGGGCATTAAATGCACTAGAGCTTGCCGCGCTAACGACACCACCCGAGCAGGATGGAAAGGTGCACATCACGCTGGCTGTCGCAGAAGAGTCGATTCGCCGTCCGATTGTTAAGGCAGACGAGTCCACACAGTATGACGTATTGTCTGCTTTTCACAAAAGTATCCGCGGTTCGAGTGATGCGGCGCTGTTTTGGTTCCTGTATGCGGTCGAGAAGCTGGGCATGGACCCGATGACGTTCATTCGCCGCCTCATTGCAGCAAGCAGTGAGGACATTGGACTTGCGAATCCGCAGGCGATGACTCAGGCCATTGGAGCACTGGATGCGTACCGGAATAACGGCTGGCCCGAAGCTAAGTTAAATATTGCGCAAGCGATCTTATTTGCGGTAGAAAGTCCGAAATCTAATGCGGTATATACGGCCATATCCAAGGCGATGAGTGCCATTGATGAGGTGAAGTCGGCCGAAGTTCCACTGCATTTGAGAGATACTCACTACTCAGGAGCTGCGAAGCTGGGACATGAGGGATATCAATATCCGCATAACTATCCGGGACATTATGTGAAACAGGAATACTTACCGAAGCAGCTGTCTCGCAGAGTCTTCTATGAAGCAACAGAGCAAGGAAATGAGTCGAAGATCAGACTGAATCAACAGCGGCGGAGAGGGCTGTAATCCCGCTTTACAGCAACTTGATCTGGTCAGTTTATGTAAAACAACGATAGATTCCGAAGCGTAATTCAGGAGATGGACAGAAATGAAAGAGTTAGCATATGTCGGAGCAGGCGGTTTTCTAGGCACTTTGACCAGATATACCATTCAACTGATGATGCCTGCGGCGAATACAGGTTTTCCATGGGCAGTGCTGTTGATCAATGCGATCGGCAGCCTGTTTTTGGGTTGGTTTTTTACCATAGCCATTCCGGAAAAAGTAACACCCCCGCTCCGCCTCGCCATAGGCACAGGGTTTACGGGAGCCTTCACGACCTTCTCTACGTTTACACTGGACATCGTTCGTTTATCGGAGAGTGGAGAATGGATCAAAGCCGCGCTTTATCTCCTTATTAGCGTAGGGGCAGGGCTGTTGCTCTGCGCCTATGGCATCAATCTGGGCAACCGAATGCTTGCTGCCTCCCCCAAAGAAGGTGATGCCTGATGATCATCTGGATTGGACTAGCAGGAGTGTTAGGTGCGCTGCTTCGTTATAGCCTGGGCAAGGTTATCTCCGGTAAGCTGGGGACTGCTTTCCCTTGGGGCACTTGGGTCATTAACATCAGCGGTTCACTGATTCTTGGGATACTGTATGGAGGGCATCAGGCGGGGAGTGTGTCAGACGACTTATGGGTGGTGTGGGGCACCGGCTTCTGCGGAGCGTATACGACCTTCTCTACCTTTGGTTATGAAACATTAACTTTAATGGGACACCAACGATATACCAGAGCGATGCTTTATGTGGTGAGTTCTGTCGTGGCGGGTGTGTTAGGCTGTCTGGCAGGAGTATGGCTCACTGCATAATTTAACTCTTTTGATTTTTTTGCAAAAAAAAGCAGGAAAAAAGCCATCCTTCATGGTATTACATGAAAGACGGCTTTTTTTGTAGGAATACATGGGATTGGCTTCCACTCTTCAAGTGATGAGCAAGTCTATTATTGCATCGCCGGTACGGGTACTTTCTGTACTTGATCAATTGTACCACCGCCGAGGCACACTTCTCCATCGTAGAAAACAACGGCTTGTCCTGGCGTAATCGCTTTTTGCTGTTGGTCAAACTGCACATCAACGCTGCCATCTTCCTGCCAGGTCAACGTAACGCCTTGATCCGGTTGACGATAACGGAACTTGGCTGTGCAGCGGAAAGGCACATTTGGTGTGTGCTCTGCACCTGCAATCCAGTTTACGCCTGTAGCTGTCAGACCTGTGGAGTACAAGCTGGCATGCGCATCGCCCTGTACAACAAGCAGTTGGTTTTTCTCCAGGTTTTTATCAGCAACGAACCAAGGTTCACCGTTGCCCGAACCGCCAATGCCAAGTCCTTGACGTTGACCTAGGGTATAGTACATCAGACCATCGTGACGTCCTTTGACTTCACCCGTTACGATATCGACCATCTCTCCGCCTTTGGCTGGAAGATAGTTGCTCAGGAACTCCTTGAAATTGCGTTCACCGATGAAGCATACACCTGTGCTGTCTTTTTTCTTCGCAGTGTACAAACCAGCAGCTTCAGCAATTTTACGTACTTCCGGTTTAGGCAGGTGCCCAATCGGGAACATGGCTTTGGATAGCTGTTTTTGATTAAGAGCGTTCAGGAAGTAAGTCTGGTCTTTGTTGTTATCCACACCGCGCAGAAGCTTGAACGTACCGTCTTCTTCAATGAGACGTGCATAGTGGCCTGTAGCTACATAATCTGCGCCCAGATCGAGCGCTTTGTTCAGGAATTCACCAAATTTGATCTCACGATTACACATGACATCCGGATTCGGTGTACGACCCGACTTATATTCATCAAGGAAATAGGTAAATACTTTATCAAAGTATTCTTTCTCGAAGTTGACAGTGTAGTAAGGAATGCCGATCTGTTCGCACACCCGACGCACGTCTTCTGAATCTTCTTCAGCGGTGCAGTGGCCAAACTCGTCTGTATCATCCCAGTTTTTCATGAAAATGCCGATGACATCGTAACCTTGCTCCTTCAGAAGCAATGCGGTAACCGATGAATCTACACCTCCGGACATGCCAACGACGACCCGTGTATTTTCATTTGCTTTGGACATCGTTATCACCATTTCTATATATAAATGTGTTTCGTTACTATTCTAGCATAACCTAGCTGAACTTACGATACACCCGGCCAATTTTGGATAGTGTCCACTCCAGGCGCACATTTTTGCAATATCGTCAATCTTTCTTTTCCATAAATCATGCAGATATGTTAACATTACTTGAGGGTTATGATCGGAATACGGAGGATTAGAATCACGAGACCTACTTTTCTAAAAGTTTGCGTAATGCAATTACGGAATTGACGGTCATGAACCACATAGAGAAACAGCATGAAGAACGGTATCATGAACAGTACCTAGCACATTAAGCATCCATGTTCCATTTTGTTTTTTTGAAAATTGAAAGAGGTGACTCCTTTGAAAATATCGACAAAAGGCCGTTATGGTCTAACCATTATGATGGAGCTGGCCGCCAGAATTGGCGAAGGCCCTACATCACTGAAAAGTATCGCCGAGCGCAACCAGCTCTCCGAACATTATCTGGAGCAGTTGATTGCACCGCTGCGCAATGCTGGACTTGTTAAGAGTATTCGCGGAGCGTACGGCGGTTACATTTTGGCAGGAGATTCTGCAACGGTGACCGCGGGAGACGTTATTCGTGTACTGGAGGGGCCGATCTCTCCTGTAGATTTTACGGAAGAAGATGATCCCGCGAAACGTGATCTGTGGCTTCGCATCCGGGATAGCATTGCAGAAGTGCTGGATTCAACTACATTGAAAGATCTGATTACTTTTGAGGATCAGGAAGAGAAAGACTCGTACATGTTTTACATCTAGCTGGAGCAAGCAAATGCGCTGTTTCAGAAGACACACTAAAGCCCCCAACATTGGGGGCTTTAGCCGTGCCAATGGAGAATACTGCTTATTCTGGCTTAGTGCAGAAGCGGTTCACCATATACTATTTTTCAGATTTAGATGTTAATCCATCTAACACATAAATGGGGTGAAAAAAATGAAACATATCTATTTGGATCATGCTGCATCGACACCGATGCATCCACGCGTGGCTGAGGCCATGATGAACATCATGAAAGGGCAATACGGCAATCCATCCAGCATTCATGCTTTTGGTCGTGAAGCCAAACGCACCGTTAGTGGGGCGAGGGATGTGGTTGCGGCATCATTGGGATGTAATCCCGACGAGCTCGTTTTCACAGGCGGCGGCACGGAAAGCGATAACCTGGCCATTTTTGGGGCGGTTGCGGCTAGGGCGGAAAAGGGAAAACATGTGATTACAACGGCAATTGAACATCATGCTGTTTTACATTCATGTCAGGAACTTGAACGGCAAGGATATGAGGTAACCTATCTGCCGGTGGATGAGTCTGGACGCATCAGAGTGGAAGACCTACGTGAAGCGATCCGGCCGGACACTGTGCTGATTACGATGATGTATGCCAACAACGAAATCGGTACGATTCAACCGATTCGTGAGGTCGGTGAACTCGCACGTCAGCATGATATCTTGTTCCATACGGATGCCGTTCAGGCATTGGGTAGCCAGCCCATCTCATGTAAAGACCTGCCTGTGGACCTGGTCAGCTTCTCGGCGCACAAAATTAACGGACCGCAAGGTGTAGGAGCCCTGTATGTCAGACGTGGCGTTACATTGGAAGCCAGATCACACGGTGGTTTGCAGGAACGTCAGCGACGTGCCGGTACAGAGAACATGGCGGGGATTGTAGGATTTGCTGAAGCGCTTAAACTGAATTCGGAACAGGGTGCCGAGCATCTTCAACATGCTCTTGAACTACGGAAACTTCTTCTGGATCAACTTGCCGTTCATGTGGGTGAAGAGCATTTTCATGTCAACGGACATGCGGAGCATACCCTTCCTAATATTCTTAATATCAGCTTTCCTGAAGTGTCTACGGAAACGATGCTGATGAATCTGGACATGGAAGGTATTGCCGTAGCGAGCGGCTCAGCTTGTACATCAGGTTCACTTGAAGTATCCCATGTACTTAAAGCGATGAATTTGCCGAAGGCATTTTTACAGTCTGCGATTCGATTTAGCTGGGGGTTGGGTAATACTACGCAAGATATCATCACAACCGCCGAAAAAATTGGAACCATTCTTGAACGACTGCGTAATAGACCTTAGGGTCTCTTTACACATGGAACAGAAGGAGGGGAGGAGTTCCATTTTCATCGGTTGGTAGAAGCGGTTTGATGATCGGCGTATGATTGCCATTCATCAACTTTGGGCATACCTAGCAATAACGCCGCGGCTATACAATGTGAAGAAGATGAGGAGGACCCAGCGATGAAGCTTCAGGAAATGATCGGACTTGCTGTTTTTGATGTTGAGGATGGGAAGCAGGTCGGTAAAATCCAGGATTTCATTGTGAATGATGATTGGGAGATTGAAGGCATTGAACTTGAGAACAAAGGCCTGTTTACCAATCATGTCAAAATGGTGCAATGGGAAGATATCGTTGCCTATGGCGAAGATGCCGTCATGATCCGTAATCAACAGGCTGTCCGCAAGACGGGGGCCGACGACATAAAATACACGTACCTCCTTGGTCGTTCGAAATTGAAGGAGATGTCCGTGCTCACCGAAGAAGGGTTGCTGCTCGGACGAGTCTCTGATGTTTATTTTGACCAAGAGTTGGGAAATACAATAATAGGGATTGAAATTACGGACGGTTTTGTGTCCGATCTGATTGAGGGCCGAAAATGGCTGCCATGTACAAGTGATATGTCTATCGGGGAAAGTGCTATTATGGTACCGCCGCTGAGTGAACAGCGCTTGGAAAATGCCATTCATTCTGTTAACGGATAGGTGAAGGATTTATGAAATGTCCAAATTGTAGTTCGAAAGATATCGGAAAAATTGGCTCCCATCAGTTTTATTGCTGGGGATGCTTTATTGAATTAACGGTTAATGGTGAGAAAATGTCTGTGTACCAAGTAGAAGAAGACGGTACGCTAAGCTCTCTGGATGATTTGTTCTTCGGAGAAGAGTTGCCGCAGGACTTTCCTCACATTCACGCTTCTTCATAAAATCAGTCTAACTTCATCTATGTTCGGTCTAACGACAATAAATGTTGTTGAATACTGTCGCAATTCGGCGACAAATGGATATAGATGCGGTTACATAGGTTCAGGACCGACGATGTTTAATGATATGATGTACTGGTCCATAACATGCGTTTTCCTCCGAGGAGGAAAACGTTTTTTTATTTTTTTCTGAAAGTGTTGGATGTCGTTGCATCTCCTCCGCTACCAAAACTTTGATCTCAAGGTTAATAAAAATTCCCTCTCTTACATATACTGATTTTCAGAGCCAGTCCAAAAAAAGGAGAGATGGAAGTGGAGCAACTAACCAAAAATAAAATGTTTCGTTATGCCATCTGGCTCTTGCTTGGATTAATTATTCTATATTTCATCTGGCTATTAAGGCCACTGTTATTACATATCTACGGTTTTCTAAAAACAGTACTAGCTCCATTCATTGTAGCACTAATCATATCCTATGTACTTAATCCAATTGTAAGTATGCTTGGCGGGCGCAAAGTTCCACGTTCTATTGCTGTTCTGTTGATCTATGCTTTTTTTCTGACTTGTCTTGGGGTCATTTTAATGAATGTCATTCCTGTACTAATTGAACAGCTCGAAGAATTAAACGAACACATGCCCGAGCTGTCCATGAGGGCACAGAATCTCATGAATAATATGGATCACAAATTAATGCCGCCAAGTATACGTACAGGCATGAATAGCTGGTTTTTCCAGATGGAGGATCGACTGACGCAGGGGATCACGGTGCTGATGGACAATATCGGGGCGACAATTAATGTGTTGTTTAACGTCTTTATTGTGCCGTTCCTCATTTTCTATATGTTAAAAGATTTTGAGGTGTTCGAACGTGCGGTTGTTGCATACTTGCCCCGTTCACGCCGTAAAGCGATCGTTTCTCTGATGAAAGAGATCGATACGGCTCTGGGAAATTATATTCGCGGCCAATTTATCGTGTGTGTAATCGTAGGAATCTTTGCTTATATTGGATATATCGTTATTGATATGCCTTATGCTTTACTGCTGGCTAGTATTGTGGCTGTGTTCAACATTGTGCCCTATCTGG
Source organism: Paenibacillus sp. JJ-100 (assembly GCF_948329825.1). Taxonomy (GTDB): domain Bacteria; phylum Bacillota; class Bacilli; order Paenibacillales; family Paenibacillaceae; genus Paenibacillus. Next base: position 1,378,230 of record NZ_CAOJCM010000002.1, on the reverse strand, counting down.
GCCCATTTCTAGGAGCGGCACCTGCAGTGGTCATGGCTTCAACCGTTTCTTTTAAAATGGTGCTGCTGGTTATCGTAGTTAACACACTCTGTCAGGTGTTGGAAAGCAATGTGATTTCTCCTCAAGTGGTAGGGCGAACGCTGCATCTTCATCCGCTCTCTATTATTTTTGCGTTGCTGGTCGGGGGAGAACTGGCTGGGATTGTAGGTCTCATTTTAGCTGTGCCTGTCTTTGCCGTTTTGAAGGTCATTGTGCAGCACTTTTTCGCTTACTACATCAAGCGGAAAATCGAGTGACATAGTTACACAATGCGTGAATCAACAGCTAGTCAGACCGTCAGCCAAGCGCGTTGACACTCACTGGCTCTATCGATATAATGGAAGTGCATGTTTGGAATACGCAAAATCGATGATGAAATGAAGTATGCCGAGGATTCCTTTCCTCAGAGAATAGACTACTTCGAATTCAGGACGTTTCTGAGTTCGCTGGCTGGAAGAGTCTTGAAAGTTGAAGCGGCAGAAAGCTGATTTCGGAGTGCAGGACAACCCTGCCGGGCGCGACCGTTACTCGCATGAACGAGGAGATTGTTCTGTCCTTCGCCTACAGCGAAAGAAGAGCAATAACCAGGGTGGTACCGCGATAACATCGTCCCTGATATTCAGGGGCGTTTTTTGTGTTTGTTTTTACAAATAAACAACCAGAAGATAGGTTAACCAACCGTGGCAATATTGTCGCGGATCTTATAATTGATGGGGGCAACCACGTATGAAAGCTAGTGAAATTCGTTCTAAATGGATTAAATTTTTTGAAAGTAAAGGTCATAAGATCGAACCAAGTGCATCGCTTGTGCCGCATAATGACCCTTCCCTACTGTGGATTAATGCAGGTATGGCGCCGCTGAAACCTTACTTTGACGGACGGGAGAAGCCAGAGAACCCACGTCTTGCGAACTCGCAAAAGTGTATCCGTACCAACGATATTGAAAATGTCGGCAAAACACGTCGTCACCACACGTTCTTTGAGATGCTGGGTAACTTCTCGATCGGTGACTATTTCAAAGAAGAAACGATTACTTGGGCTTGGGAATTCCTGACGAGCAAAGAGTGGATCGGGTTCGATCCGGAGCGCCTGTCTGTTACGGTATATCCTGAAGATGAGGAAGCGTTCAAACTGTGGAATGAAAAAATCGGATTGCCGGCTGAACGAATCATCAAGCTGGAAGAAAACTTCTGGGATATCGGTGAAGGCCCGTGCGGACCTTGTACAGAAATCTTTTACGATCGCGGCGAAGCTTACGGCAACGATATGAATGACCCAGAGATGTATCCGGGCGGAGAGAACGAACGTTATCTGGAAGTATGGAACCTCGTATTCTCACAATTTAATCATAACAAAGATGGTAGCTATACACCGCTTCCGAACAAAAACATTGATACAGGTGCAGGCTTGGAGCGCTTTGCTTCCATTCTACAAAATGTAGACTCCAACTTTGACACGGATCTGTTCCAACCGATGATCCAGAAAACAGCTGCGCTTGCAGGTGTGAAATACAACGACAGCGTTGAGATTGACGTTGCGCTCAAAGTTATCGCCGATCATATTCGTACGGTGGCATTTGCTGTAGGTGATGGTGTACTGCCAAGCAATGAAGGCCGTGGTTATGTCATTCGCCGTTTGCTGCGCCGTGCCGTTCGTTACGGTAAAGTATTGGGTCTGGATCGTCCGTTCCTGTACGAGCTGACAACAACGGTTGGTGAAGTGATGGGCACGTACTATCCGGAAGTTGTGGACAAGCAGGAGTTTATTGCCAAAGTCATCAAAACGGAGGAAGAGCGTTTCCACGAAACACTGTCAGACGGACTTGCAATTCTCGCAGATATCAGTGCTACTGCTAAGTCGGAGGGACGTACGGTTATTAGCGGACCAGAGGCATTCAAATTGTATGATACCTATGGATTCCCGTTTGACCTGACTGAAGATTACGCAGCTGAGCATGGTCTGACAGTGGACCGAGAGGGCTTCGATGAATCTATGCAGGAGCAGCGTGATCGTGCGCGTGCGGGACGTCAAGAGAATGAGAGCATGAAGGTTCAAGGTGGACCGCTTGCTGATCTGGAGGTTAAAAGCGAGTTTGTTGGATATACTGACCTGTTGACGGAAGCAAAAGTGGTGGCCATTGTTACCGGAGATGCTCTCGCTGATTTTGCTGGAGAAGGACAGACCGCTCAAATTATTTTGGACAAAACACCTTTCTATGCAGAAAGCGGCGGTCAAGTGAGTGACCAAGGTTTACTTCGTGGCACTAGTGCTGTAGCCAAAGTTCAAGGTTTGTTCAAGGCTCCGCAAGGCCAGCATGTGCACATCGTGACGATTGAATCCGGTGAGCTTCGCGTGGGTGATGTAATCCGAGCAGAAGTGGATGCAACGAAACGTGGCGACATCATTAAAAACCATACAGCAACACATTTGCTGCATAAAGCATTGAAAGATGTACTTGGCACGCATGTTAATCAGGCGGGTTCCCTGGTGGAACCGCAACGTTTGCGTTTTGACTTCTCTCATTTCGGAAGCATTACGCCGGAAGAGTTGGTCGAGATTGAACGCCAGGTGAACGAACAGATCTGGAATCGACTGAATGTGGACATCGAGCTGAAAGGCATCGATGAAGCAAAAGAAATGGGTGCGATGGCCCTTTTTGGTGAGAAATACGGAGATATTGTACGTGTTGTTCAAATTGGAGATTACAGTTTGGAACTTTGTGGCGGCTGTCACGTAAATAATACTTCAGAGATTGGAATCTTCAAACTGGTCAGCGAAAGCGGAATTGGATCGGGTGTACGCCGTATTGAAGCTGTCACAGGGCGAGGTGCATATCTGTATGTAGAAAGCCAACTCGAGCTGCTTAAACAGTCTGCAGCATTGCTTAAAGCGAATGTAGCGGATGTGCCGAAGCGGATTGATGGTCTGAATCAGCAGTTGAAAGAAGCGGCGAGAGAAACAGAATCTCTGCAAAGCAAACTAAGTGCGATGGAAGCAGGTCAGTTGACGGACCAAGTCGTACAAGCAGGGAATACACAGTTGCTTGCAGCTCGCGTAGATGCACCGAATATGGACGCGCTCCGTACGGTTGCTGATGAGCTCAAAGTAAAACTGCCGGATGCGGTGCTCGTTCTTGGTGCGCCTGCTGATGGCAAAGTGAATTTTGTTGTTGCAGTGCCTGCAGAGCAGGTGAAAGAAGGTCTGCATGCCGGCAAAATCGTCAAGGAAGTTGCAGCAGTATGCGGCGGCGGTGGCGGTGGACGTCCGGACATGGCACAGGCCGGAGGAAAAGACGCAAGTAAGCTGGACGAAGCACTGAAACTAGCCGTTACAATCGTCAGCCGGTAAAGGACAAGCAAAAAACACAATTGCCTTATCCTTTGTTTACTTGTGGCAGTCAGAATATGTTATTATATAAGCAGAAATCAATTCGGCAGGACATGGTCCCCATGTTCATGCAGGAGCGAGGTGTCATCAATGGACTCCATGGATAAGACGGTTAAATTTAATGTGAAAGCTGACGAACAGGAGGCCTCTTCAAAAGAGATTCTTCTCACGGTTTATGACGCGCTGGTCGATAAAGAGTATAATCCCATTAACCAGATCGTTGGATATCTGATATCCGGCGACCCCGCGTATATTCCGCGTCACAACAACGCACGTAGTCTGGTCCGGAAAAAGGAGCGCGACGAGCTGATTGAAGAGCTTGTACGTTCCTACCTGGCCAATCACCGGTAACGTACGCCGCTTCCGTATGTCTGCAGCTGTGCAGACATACGGACAATGGATCGACAGAAGACAGACTGAAGTCTGGACAGATGATTGAATATCATTTGAACAGGCCCCAGAATGGGAGAGCATGATGAAAAAATTAGGTTTGGACTATGGGGACCGCAGAATCGGAGTTGCTGTGAGTGACGCCTTCGGTTGGACTGCCCAGGGATTGGAAGTACTTGAACGCCGCCGGGATGAAGGTGAGTTCACACGAATTGCGGAACTGGTGCGAGAGCACGAGATTAGCGAAATCGTGGTTGGACTTCCCAAAAACATGAACGGCACCGTAGGACCACGTGGTGAACTATGCATTGCGTTTGCTGAACGCCTGCGGGGCGAACTGAATTTACCTGTTCACCTTTGGGATGAACGGCTGACAACGATGGCAGCCGAACGTACGCTGATCGAAGCGGATGTCAGCCGCAAAAAACGCAAACAGGTTGTGGACAAAATGGCTGCAAGCCTGATTTTGCAAAATTATTTGGATGCCAATAGTAAAAGGTGAGGGGGATCAACAATGGCTGAAGATCAACTGGGTATGGAAGAAGAAGCTGAGATTATTTATATTGCAGATGACGAGGGTAACGAAGAGGAATTTGAAGTCATCATGAAATTTGAAGTAGACGGTTCGGAGGCCAAGTATATGATGGTTGCTCCGGTTGAACCTGAAGATGGTGAAACGGATGTGTACGCATTCCGTTACGAAGAAGAAGGCGATGATATCAAACTTTTTGTGATCCAAGACGATGCCGAGTGGGATATTGTCGAGGAGACCTTTAATACATTTCTTGCTGAAGATGAAGAGGAAGCGAACTAAATGACGGAATATAATCGCAAGGACCTGAAATGGACAGATTCGCTGCGTCTGGCATTCGGTGCTCATGTGGAGCTCGAGGAAGAGAACGGTAAATCACATCCGTATGAACTGCTTGCTGAGTTTGAGGTACATGGGCAGCAGTACGCGGTGCTCCGCAGTTCATTGCGTCCGTATGACGAGGTTGAACTTCTGCGGGTTGTACCGGGAAGTGAGAACCAGATCATGCCGGAGTTAGTAACGATTGATGATGACGATGAGTGGGAAAGCATCTCGGAGCTATATGATGAGTGCACGCTCCCGATCGATGAAGATTAACCAGCTTCAAATTGAAAAAACCGGAAGGGCGGAGCAGTCCGCTCTTTTTGGTCGTGTAAAGGAGTTGTGTATCGGTTGAAAGGCAAACTCATAGGTATTTTTTTGCTGGTTTTGCTCGTTCTAGCTGTAGGAGCCGGCGGGTTTATATGGAGCATGATGCGCCCGGTAGAAGCTTCCTCCAAGCCTGTTGTATTTGAAATAACAAGCGGGTCGGGAACCTCCAAAATTGCAGATCAGCTTCAGCAAGAAGGACTAATTCGCAACAGTCTCGTTTTCAAAGGTTATTTAAAATGGAAAAAGCAAGGCAGTAACTTTATGGCGGGTAAATACGCCATGAATCCAGGTGTGACATATGATGAGATTATTCATAAACTGAGTAATGGCGATGTCATACCTGAGGAAATGGTGAAGTTTACAATTCCAGAAGGATATACCGTTTTGCAGATAGCGGACAAGCTCTCGGCCGAGGGAATTGTGGATAAAAAAGAATTTCTCAAACTGGCTAATGATGCCTCGTCCTTCGACGTGGATATAATCAAAACCGTCCCGGTGGATGAAGAGCTGAGATATGTGCTGGAAGGTTATCTTTTTCCGGAAACGTATGAAATGAAAAAAGGGAGTACCACCCATGAGGTGATGCAGCGGATGTTAGATGAGTTTCAGACCAGAGTGAACTCCATTCCGGATCTGCAAGCGAAGCTGGAGGTACAGAAACTTTCATTGCATGAATTGCTGACTATTGCATCGCTGGTGGAACGAGAAGTTGTAGTAGATCAGGAACGTGCACTGGTAGCAGGTGTCATTTACAATCGATTGGAACAGGATATGAAGCTGGAGATTGATGCGACAGTTCAATACTTACTTGATAAACCGAAGGCAAGGCTTCTGTTTAAAGATCTTAAGGTGCAGAGTCCGTATAATACGTACTTGAACAAAGGTTTACCGCCAGGACCCATTGCCAGTCCAAGTCTAGCGTCTATAGAAGCGGCTCTGGAACCGGAAGCTTCGGAATATCTGTTTTATGTAACGAAAAAAGATGGTACTTCAGAGCACTTATTTGCCAAGACGTACAAGGAACATCAGCGAAATATAGCCAAAAGTAAGGCTGCGCAATAAGCGGAGGGGATTAGATGAGTACAAAACATGAACTGCTTGTGACAGCGGCAGATGTAAAAGAAGCAGAAGCATTGCTTCATGCCGGAGCGGACGCTCTATTGATTGGAGATGACCGTTTTGGCATGCGCTTGCCGGGTAGCTTCACCATCGAAGAGAATGCAGAAGTGGTAGCCTTGGCTGCCAAACATGGGGCACGGGTTATTGTGTCAATGAACAACCTGATGTCGAATGATATACTAAAAGAATTGCCTGAATATGTACAAGCTATAGGACGCATTGGTGTACATGCGGTAGAGTTTAATGATCCATCCGTACTGGCTGCGATTAAAGAGCATGCACCGCACATTCGTTTACATTGGAACGCAGAGATGACGTCCACAAACTATGCAACGGCCAACTATTGGGGAACCAAAGGAGCCAGCCGGGTTGTACTTGCCCGTGAGCTGAATATGGACGAGATCACGGAGATGGTTCCATTTTTAAAAGTAGAAGCACAGGTGCAGGTTCATGGAATGACGAATATTTACCACTCCAAGCGCAGCCTGGTGCAGAGTTACTTGGCACATCAAGGACGTCCAGTAGAAGGTTATCTCGGTAAGGAACGTGGATTGTTCTTGATTGAGGCTGAGCGACGGGATGAGAAATTCCCGATCTATGAGGATGTGAACGGAACGCATATCATGAGTTCAGAGGATATCTGTATTCTGGAGGATCTTCATCTGATGATGGAGGCAGGCGTACAGAGCTTCAAGGTAGAGGGCATACTAAAGCCTATTGCTTACAATGAGGCTGTTGTCCGGGCTTATCGTAAAGCTATAGACACATATGAAGCAGATCCTGACGCGTATGCATATAACGAAGATTGGTTGCGAGAAGTTCGAGAGCTGCAGGACCCTGAGCGAGAATTGTCGTTTGGATTTTTCTACAAAGAACAAGTGTATTAATAGACGAGGTGAACAAAGATGGAAACAGTGGCGGTCAAACGGAAGTTTTCGGGTAAACGTAACCGTCTGGATAAACCGGAGTTGTTGGCTCCTGCGGGAAATCTGGAGAAATTAAAATTTGCAATTCACTATGGCGCAGATGCCGTATATATTGGTGGTCAGTCTTATGGACTTCGTTCCAATGCGGACAACTTCAGCTTTGAAGAGATGCGTGAAGGCGTGGAGTTTGCAAAAAAATATGGGGCGAAAGTGTTTGTAGCCACTAATATTTATGCACATAATGAAGATATCGCAGGGATTGAAGCGTATTTGCAAAACCTCTATGACGCGGGCATCTCGGCTGTTATCGTTGCTGATCCTGCTATTATAGAAGTAGCTTTACGTGCAGTGCCGGGTCTGGAAGTTCACCTTAGCACACAGCAGTCCACTCTGAACTGGCAAGCTGTGAAGTTCTGGAAAGACGAAGGGCTGCCAAGGGTTGTGCTTGGTCGGGAAACAAGCTTCGAGGAGATTGAAGAAATCAAAGCAAATGTAGACATAGAAATCGAAGCTTTCATCCATGGAGCAATGTGCTCCTCATATTCGGGACGATGTGTATTGTCCAATCACTTTACTGACCGAGATTCGAACCGCGGGGGGTGCTGTCAGTCCTGCCGTTGGAAGTATGATCTGTTCGAGGATGCGAGAGAAGGTACAGTCTGGGTAAGTGAAGAAGAGATGCAGATGAAGGCTCCTGCACCATTTAAGCTGGGAGAAAATCAGATGCCTCTGTTTCAGGAACAGGATAATCCATTTTCAATGGGTTCCAAAGATTTATGTATGATCGGGCATATTCCAGAATTAATTGATGTAGGTGTGGACAGCTTCAAAATTGAAGGACGGATGAAATCGATCCACTACGTAGCAACAGTCGTCAACGTGTATCGTCAGGCGATTGACTCTTACATGGCGGATCCTGAAAATTATGAACTGAAACCCGAATGGTTAGAAGAGATGAACAAAGCTGCGAATCGTCCATTGAATACTGGTTTCTTCTATGATACACCTGATCATGAAGATCATATCTATGAGCCGGAAGAAAAGGCTGTTCCTTATGACTTTGCCGGTCTTGTGATGGAGTATGATGAGGCTACAGGTATGGCGACAATTCAGCAGCGTAATCACTTTAAACCAGGACAGGAAATTGAGTTTTTTGGTCCAAATGGTACGTTTTTTAAACAACGGGTAGGCGAAATTCAGGATAAAGACGGTAACGTATTAGACGCCGCAAGACACCCGTTGCAATTGATAAAGATGAAAGTAGATCAGCCTGTTTCTTATTTTGACATGATGAGAAAAAAGAAGTAGGCTCATGTACCTATATCTTATATTGATATGCACAATATAATGTTAACGAATCACAAAAATATGTTATATAATGCAAGAAAAGTCCTCCGTATATCGGTATACGGTGGGCTTTTTTTTATAGAAAAATAGGAAAAAAGTTGTAATTTATTTTAGGAGAATTGGAGGAAACAAAAAAATGTTGTCGAATAGTACATATTTATAGGGGAGAGATTTAAAAAATCTAATAAGTAAATTACTGGTGGGTGAATGGGAATGGTTCAAAAGAAGGATAAAGACATTGGAGTAAGTAAAACACAACCTGAGCAAGAGAAGTCTAGTAAGACGCAGAAAGTGAAAAAAGAGAAAGCGTTTAAAACCAAAAAAGAAGGGGTTAACAACAAAACATTTAAATTTAGTTTCAGCAAAATAAAGCTGAATTGGAGCAAGATGGGCGGGGTAAAAGAACAGCTGAAAAATAGAGACTGGAAAGCGTTAGGGGGTAACACCTTCAGACAGATTAAAAAAGCAAATCCAGTCAAATCAGTAGGCGTTAAACTATTCTTGGTCTTTTTTACAGCCATCATGGTTGTAGTTATAAGCTTAGGTCTAATGTCCTACTCGAAGGCCAAAAATACGATTGAGGCCAACGCATCCAGAGCAAATCAGGAGACAATGGATCAGACAAAACAGAAGCTTGATATTATCTTGGAACGTTTTGTGGATACGTCCACACAGATTTTCTTTGATCCAGAGATGCAATCATTGCTTCAGAAAATGTCAGCTCCGAACCAGGCAGCCTATGATACTTACATCAATTCGAGTTCGATCAACAAACAGTTGTCTAATATAGCTTTTACAAATAAATCTATGGAAGCGATTTATTTGGTACCTACAGATGAATCCAAATCGGTGATGGGTACAGGAAGCAATACTTCTACGCTGGGAGGTATCCGTCAGGAAGATTGGTATAAACAACTGATCTCACAAGGGGGATATCGCTGGCTCCCGACAGACTTGAAGGAAGATGGTACGGCACCAACATTCAAAATTGCACGTTCCATGAAAAATCTGCAGGGTACTTCGCAATCTTATGTTCTGATTATTGAACTTAAGCTGGAAGTCCTGGAGGATCAGTTGAAATCATTGGATTTGGGAGAAGGATCGGCACTCCAATTGATTGCCCCGGATAACCGAGTGGTTGCTTCATCTATTCCGGATCGTACAGGTAAAGAGACCGAGCTTGCATTCGTGAAAGACTTAAAGGAAGCAGCAGGAAGTACAACTACCGAGTATGATGTGGATGGAAAATCAACTAACATGCTGGTGGTGTATAGTACACTAGAGTCATCGGGCTGGAAGCTGATTGGTATGATTCCGACTTCAATGCTGGTCAAGGATGCCGAAGGTATTTTGACGATGACCTTGTGGATGGCGCTTGCATTTGCAGCCCTTGCTGTGGTAATCGGTGTCTGGATGGTTCGTATGATTGCTCGTCCTCTAGGCAAATTGAAAGATCTTATGCAAGAAGGAGCGAAAGGGAATCTGAAAGTTCGCACGCCGTTCAGCTCCCAAGATGAGATTGGGCAGCTATCCGCTGCATTTAATACGATGATGGAGCAGATTACCAAGCTGGTTGAACAGACGAATCGCTCTGCACAGGAAGTATTGGATACAGCTACAGAACTGAGCAATGCCTCCAAGAAAACAGCGGTTTCTGCTTCTGAGATTGCTGTAGCTACAGAAGAGATTGCGGGTGGCGCAGGCAGTCTGGCAACAGAAGCAGAAAGAGGTAATGAACTGACGGATAATATTTCTCGTCAGATGGAAAGCGTTATTGCGGCTAATGAAGAGATGGGTGATTCTGCTCGTCATGTCGAGAAGTCCAGTCAGACCGGAACACAACATCTGAATCAGTTGATGACTAAAACCCAGAAGACAGAGGAAATGATCGGGGCATTGGTCAGCAAAGTTGATTCGTTGAAAGAAAGTACCTCTTCGGTCTTGAAAGTGCTCGATGTTATGCAAAATATAACGAAACAGACGAACATCTTGTCTCTGAATGCAACGATCGAAGCAGCACGTGCTGGTACAGCTGGGCGTGGTTTCATGGTTGTAGCTGATGAAGTACGTCAACTGGCTGCTCAGTCCAGACAGTCCATTGATATGGTAGGAGAGATCACAGACAAAATTATGGCTGAGATGAACGAAACGGTACAAGCTTTGTCTGATGCTTATCCGTTGTTCAAGGAGCAGATGGACGCTGTAAAAGACACGAATGTAATTTTTGCTTCTGTAGAGAAACAAATGGGTACATTTGTGGAACGTCTGGGTATGGTTACAGGTTCCATTGGCGAACTGAGCAAATCTCAGGCAACGTTATCCGAGGCCATGAGCAATGTAAGCGCTGTTGCTGAGGAATCCTCTGCAACTTCTGAGGAAGTCGCTTCTCTAAGTAGTGAGCAACAAAACATTAGCAATCAGCTTGTAAGTCTTTCTGGCAAACTAGAAAATGTATCAAGTGAGCTGAAAGAAACACTCTCGCGTTTTACAGTATAATATTTGCAAAAAAATCTGCCTGTTTCATTGAGGCAGATTTTTTTATTTTCCGGATAATGCCAGATGAATCAACGCATAATACATGAAAAGCGTAAGGGTGGGATACGTGTGCATATGCAGATGATGTGGAAACGTATAGCGTGGATTGTCGTAGGCCTGACTCTCATTTTTATTGTATTGATCATGAGACTTGTCTGGATTCAAGTGGTTCAGGTAAATCAGGTCATGCCGGGAATGCAACGAACTATGCGTGAAATGTCTGTATTGCAACGTGAACGTGGCGTAATTCTGGATTCTGGCCGGGGCCAGTTTACGGATATCCATGGGCTTCCTCTAACCGGGAAAATGGAATGGGGTATTGTGCTTTTCCCACAAGATCGTGTCTTGAAGAAACACGGGAAGGAAGATAATAAGAAGAAACACAAGGATGATGCTAACTTCAACAAGCTAGCTTCGATCCTCCATATTCCTGTGAACCAGCTAATAGAGGAACGGGAGAAGGAGAGAACCCCTCACTTCTGGACAGGCGGCGGGTCAGGACCTTCTCTTTTGAATGATGATCAGCTAGTACGCATACGTGATCTGCACTTGGAAGGCGCGGAGGTATATCCTCTTATGACGAGATATTCTCCAAGGGCGAGCGGCAGCCAGTGGCTTGGTTATCTGAGTGAACAACAGGAGCAGCCTGGAATGATCATTCGACATCAAGACGAAGTCAGACAGCCTTTCGCCATGAAATTCGGAGCGGCAGGACTGGAAAGAACCTTGGAGCCTTTATTGAGAGGAGTCGGCCCGACTATGGTAACACGAATGGTATCGGGAGATGGGCAGATCATCCCAGAGATCGGGCCGCGCGTGATTGCACCTGCCAATTCGCATTATCCTTTGAATGTAGAAACGACGATAGATGCACGGTTGCAGCAAGGGATCGAGGAATTAACGGAATCCTCAGCAATGGAGGAGGGGGCAGTCGTTGTGCTTGACACAGCTAATGCAGATGTTCGTGCCATGGTGTCGCGTCCCTTCTATCACCCGCAGCGTGTTGATCCACAGCAAACCTCTTGGGGGAATCGGGCTGTACAAGGGGCGGTACCGGGTTCTATTTTCAAAATAGTAACGGCAGCAGCAGCTCTTGAACACGGGGTCGTCTCTCGTAATGAGAAATTTCACTGTGAAGGAACATATGGAAAATACGGGCTTTCCTGCTGGAAAAATCATGGACATGGTGAGCTGAATCTCGAAGAAGGGTTCGCAGAATCATGTAATATCGTGTTCGCGGAAACGGCACGTCGGCTCCGATTAGAGCAGTTGGAGCAGACGACAGACCGACTTGGTCTGGCACGTTCTGTGGGCTGGCAGGCACAGCAGTTTGCGGGTATGCCCGTATTGAAGCATTTTGACCATGAAGAACCCGGACGTATCCGAACGAAAGCGGTGAACACTAATGACGAAGGCGCCAAGATTCAAACAGCCATTGGACAGCGCGATGTTCGGGTCACACCGTTGCAAGCAGCGAACTTGATCGTGACTCTGTTGCACGAAGGGAGAGTGATCGCTCCACGGCTCGTGCAACGGATACGATATGCCGATGGAGACACGATGCTGGAGATGCCTTTGCACAACTCACCATCTTCACTCGGACAGATATCCCCATCTACAGCACATCAGCTATTACACTGGATGACTACAGTTGTGCGGGAGGGAACAGGAAAATCCCTGCAACAGGCAACTTGGCATGTCGCAGGGAAATCCGGTACCGCTCAGGTGCTGCAAAAAGGGAAACCCAAAAATCACCAATGGTTTATTGGATATGGACCTGTAGAGGCACCAAGATATGCTGTTGCCGTATTGGTACAGAATGTCTCCCCCGATCGTGATCATCAGGCAACGGATCTATTTCGAAAAGTTATGGACTATTTGGCAGCTTCGCCTCATTCTTTATAAAGAGGAAGATATGAGAAGATATGCTCAAATGTCGTCTATTACCCATCGCTTCGTTTGGACGGATCAGAAACAGGAGGATCCATCACCAATGGTGAGGAATCGAATTCATCGTTGGGCAGGTGAATCCATTTTTGCAGATAACCTTGTTGCAACAGTTCCTTTAATAAGATCAGAAGTACGGGAGAAAGAATGACACCTGCAAGCCCGAAAATCGACAGTGAAATCAACATGAACGAAAGCATCAAATATGCAGAAGAAACACCGATGGAGTTTCCAGAAATTTTAGGTTCAAGCAGTTGGCGAGTTAACATGGTCACAGCCATAACAACAATCAAACCAATGGCTAGAGTACTGTCACCCACGATAAACAAATACGTAATCCACGGTATGAATATAACCGGAACACCAAGCAGCGGAACCAGATCAAAAATAGCACAGATCGCTGCGATCGTAAAAGCATTAGAGGTTCCGAGAATCAACAAACCTGCATATATCAATACAAAAGTAATCAACATCATAATGAGTTGAGCTTTCATATAGGAACGAATAGTTTTAAATACATGTCTACGCATAAAGTCGTTTGCTGTTTTCAGTGTTTTAGGTGTTTTCGCACGAGCGAATTTGCGCCAGGACTCAATCTCGATACTGAGGAAAAATGCGAGAATGATCGCAATACCGAAGTTTGTAATAAACGTGGAGAATGAGCTGAGAAAACCAATGATAAACTGTGCTCCGCTAGTTACCCACTGAGACAGGATTCCGGATAGTGTAGTAAAGTATTCATTTACTTTATCCAGTATTCCGTCAGGAAGTGCATTAGACTTGTCCTGTACTAGCACAACGAGATTGGTGAATTCGCGTTGAATCATCTCTACGTACATCGGGAAATTGAGCTGCAGATCGGATACTTGCGAGATGATAAAAAAACCTACACCGAAGAAACCAGCCACAATAAGCCCTAAGAACAACAATACAGATATGGCGGTTCCGAGTGTCTTGGGCAGTCCTTTTCGATGCAAAAATTTGGCTAACGGTTCAATCATCCAGAAGACAATGAAAGAAAGAAAAACGGGCGCAGCGATATGATACAGTTTACTAAAAGCAAACATGATCACGTACACGGTTAACACAAGCAGAGCGATATCAAAAACAGTACGCCCGTATTTTTTATAAAGCGGCAGCATGGACATAGACTCCTTTACAGGCAAAAATTAGATTGTCTTTATTGTACATGATCGTGGTGTTTTGGGGAAACCGCTATTCATAAAAGAAACTACTATGATAAAAGTAAGACGTTACATGTTAGATCATACCATTGGCCTAATATGGGAGGAGAAGTGGAGAATAACATCATGACAGCGATGCTTCAGAGTATTTTACTGTGGTTATTGTACCTGTCCTCGTTTTATGCTTTTATTCCAAGTCTGGTCAGCAGAATGTTCGGTTTTCGGGTGTTCAGAAGGGGACGAAGTGCTACCCAATATGCTTTGACATTTGATGATGGGCCAGATCCTCGGTATACTCCCAGGTTACTCGATCTGTTAGATCAACATGAGGTCCAGGCTACATTTTTTGTTGTTGGAGAACATGCTGCCAGTCACCCGGATTTAATCAGACGAATGTATGAAGAAGGACACCTGATCGGTATTCATAATTATATTCATAAAACGAATTGGTTGATGCGTCCTCGAACAGTGCGGGAACAGATCGAACGAACAGGTCAGATTATTCAAGAAATTACGGGGGAGAAGACTTGTTATTATCGTCCGCCATGGGGCATTATGAATCTGTTTGACTTTTTCAGCAAAAAAGAACGCAAGATCATCCTCTGGTCCTCTATGTTTCAGGATTGGAAATGCAGTGTAAGTGAAGAGCAACTGACAGAGCGTATGCTGAAAAAGCTAAAGGGAGGAGAGGTCTTGCTGCTGCATGACCGGGGAACAACCCTTGGAGCAGATGCAGAGGCGCCAGAGCAGATGCTTGTAGCTCTGGAGAATTTCTTGCTCGAAGCGAAGAACCGCGGATTGAGAAGTGTACGTGTCGATACATTAATGAACAGTAGCGCTATAAATGAATTACTAAATATAAGTCAAGCGCAAGTGAGAGAGCCAATCAAGCTGAAGTTGTGGAAACATGCTGTGGTTGCTGTGTGGTTAGGTTGGGAGAAGCTGTTTCACTGGATATATCATCTGCGGCCAGTTTCATCGAAAGATTCGATGCTTCATTTTCGTTCACGTGTTTATCACGGGGCATGTATCGAGATGCAAGATGGTTATGTGATGCAAAACGGAGATCCAATTATAGAATTGCATTTTGACAATCAAAAGCTGTTTGAACTTGGTGTAACATCACGCTCAACGATGCATTTGGCTATTCGCATGATTCGTACGATGGAACAGCAGCTCCCCGATTTAGCACAGCTAGTTGCCTCAGAACCTGAATTGCGCTCGGCAAAAGCAATCTATGGAGTGAGCATGATTAACCGTGGCCCTGAAAAATTTGGATTTACCGTACAGGAACTGGCTCCAGGTCCGTTCCGTATAGCCTCCAGGTTATATTTGAAACTGCTGCTAAGTGTAATTCATCCGGCAGGTAAAGAACGTCTGAAGCAGCGTACAGATCAGTTGGTACCCAAAATGATTGTGATGCCTGTAGAAGAGCTGTTGGAACGTTACGGACAGCAAAATTGCAAGTTGGTGCTAGGTGCAAAAGAACAGATGCAAAAAGAGTCTCTTGTCATTAACAATGAAAATGTATAGCTTGCCTAGACTTTTCAATTTATAAAAAAGGGATGTGCTCTGCCTTATGGCAATGCACATCCTTTTCTTTTATATATGCATACTTGCATATGTTATGGTTTCGTTTGAACTAAATTTTCAGTACGCCACCATTGCTTGCATTGGTTACAAGCTTGGAGTAGCGAGCCAGATAGCCTGTTTTGACTTTTGGTTCAAACTCTTTCCAGTTCGCACGACGTGCTTCGAATTCCTCATCGCTGATATGCAGCTGGATGATGCGGTTATTCAGATCGAGCTCAATGATATCTCCTTCTTCAACAAAAGCGATTGGTCCACCTTCTGCTGCTTCCGGAGAGATATGGCCGATACTGATTCCGCGGGATGCCCCCGAGAAGCGTCCATCTGTGATCAGGCCGACTTTGGCTCCAAGTCCCATACCAACGATCTGGGAAGTTGGGGCGAGCATCTCAGGCATACCTGGTCCGCCTTTTGGTCCTTCATAACGGATAACGACTACATGTCCTTCTTTAACTTTGCCATTTGCGATGCCTTCAAGTGCTTGTTCTTGAGAATCAAAGCAGATGGCAGGACCTTTATGGTATCCACCAACCGAAGCATCGACCGCACCAACTTTGATGATCGCGCCTTGTGGTGCAAGGTTACCAAACAATACAGCCAGTCCGCCTTTTTCAGAGTGCGGGTTGTCGAGCTTATGGATTACGTTTGTATCCTTAATCTCTTGGCCTTCCACGTTCTCACGGATAGTTTTTCCTGTTACCGTAATGCAGTCCGCGTGGATTGCGCCTGGTTTCTTGAGCAATTCATTCAGAACCGCACTTACGCCACCTGCATTGTGAACATCTTCGATGTGCAGGTCAGAAGCAGGTGCCAGTTTCGCCAGATGCGGAACACGGTTAGCTACTTCATTTATCCGTTCGATCGGATAATCAATACCTGCTTCGTGTGCCAGTGCCAGTGTGTGTAATACAGTATTTGTGGAACCACCCATCGCCATATCGAGTGCGAAGGCATTGTCGATTGCTTCAACGGTCACGATATCACGTGGTTTCAGATCCATTTTGATCAATTCCATGAGTTGTTTAGCTGATTGTTTAACAAACTCACGGCGTTCTGGAGCAACCGCAAGAATCGTTCCGTTACCCGGCATCGCCAGTCCCATAGCTTCAGCGAGGCAGTTCATGGAGTTAGCGGTAAACATACCGGAACAGGAGCCACAAGTTGGGCAGCCGAACTGTTCCAGTTCGAGCAGACTCTTGTCGTCGATTTTACCAGCCTGGAATGCACCTACGCCTTCAAATACGGAAGTGAGAGAGAGAGCTTTACCGTTGCTGTCACGGCCTGCTTTCATCGGTCCACCACTTACGAATACGGTAGGGATGTTGCAACGAAGTGCCCCCATCATCATACCAGGTGTGATTTTGTCACAGTTCGGGATACAGACCATGCCGTCGAACCAGTGTGCAGATACAACCGTTTCAACGGAATCCGCAATAATGTCACGACTTGGCAAAGAATAACGCATACCAATGTGTCCCATAGCAATACCGTCATCAACTCCGATGGTGTTGAATTCAAACGGAACGCCGCCGGCTTCACGAATAGCATCTTTAACAATTTTACCAAATTCCTGCAAGTGAACGTGGCCAGGTACGATATCGATGTATGAGTTACACACGGCAATGAACGGCTTGCCGAAATCCTCTTCTTTTACGCCTGCTGCGCGGAGCAAACTCCGGTGTGGTGCGCGGTCAAACCCTTTTTTGATCATATCGGAACGCATCTTCTTGGCTGACATGGTGTATTCCCCCCAAATATATAATATTGAGCAACATGAATGGAAAAATAAATGGCAGTGCATCTGTCGTTTAATTTCATCCGTACTCTAAAAAAATAAGACCGGTAATCCGGTTTCGAGGTTCCCGTAGTTTGTGAAATTCTCTGTTGCTTTAAACCCGTGAACACCCTGTTTTTCTATAGAGTCTATCACAACCATCATCATATTTCTACAATCAATAGACAATAGAAAAGAAGCCTTCTTCCATTTTCATGGAATTGGGCTTCTAAATTCAGTGGAAAGTATTGTGCACCTGAAAAATATATTTCTGTGGACTTAAGTTAACTGCTACCGCCTTTGCGTCCAATTTCACGATAAAATTCCTTGGAGTGGTTCTCAGAAGTAGCTTCACCACCCTTACGTCCAATCTCTCTATAAAAATGTGCATCATGGGCATCTGAAGTCGCATCTCCGCCCTTTTTACCAATCATCTGGTAGAAGCTTCGGTCATGATTCCTCGATGTAGCTTTACCGCCTAATCGCCCGGCCTCTTCTCTACTCATCTTGCGTTCTGAAGTTTGCCCTCGTGCCATTACAAATCACTCCTTACCACGATAAGTTGTTTTTTGTAGTGCGTATCCTGAATTACCACATTTTTTCCAGTCTGAAACAGTATTAAGGAGTGGTTGTACTAGATCAGGAAGTCAGAACGTTATGCAGAACGCTTGAAAACACCATGTCGATGAATAGAAATTCGTGAAATATCTGGTTCAATTACCCCTCTAAAAGTCTGACGTACAAGGGGGTGAGCCAGCGTAATGGAGAACAATACAGCGACGATGAGAATAATAGGGATGAACAGCGCACTTCCCATGTAACTGTAGACTCCTGACCAAATAGCTAACCGCATAAGGAAGCCATGTAAAAGGAAAACATATAAAGTACGACGCCCTAAATCCGTCAATTTGCAAGACAGGTTTGGAACCCAGGCAAGGAAAAGAGTTGCAGAGACGATCTCCAGCAAGTACACACCAAGTCGGTATATTCCTGCATACCACTCTGTATGACCCAGTTCAGCATATGTCATGCTCCCAAACAACCATCCTTGCGGAATGTTTAATCCACCGTACCCAATATATAGAAGCAGGGCAGCAGAGAGGATGGCAGCCGCTCTGCGTCCCCAACCTGGAAGCAGACGAGCACGAATGGATGCACCGTAATCATATCCAATGACAAAGAACGGCAGAAACACGAAAGTACGGCTGAAGCTAAGCCAGAAACCATCTACAGGTAAATATCCGGCAATAACACCGAGTGCTATGGAAGCGATCAAGCGATATATGGGTTTCCAGGTGATGGTGACCCGTACCAGTAAACGCCAGCAGAAGTGACTAGCCAGAAACCAGAGTAACAGGTATGGTGCGAAGAAGGACAACCTCATATGAGGTGTGTGGAACACCGTCGCATCCATTAATGCATATAACGTTTGGAAAATAATATATTGTAACGCAATCTGTTTCAGCACGTTGCGTCCCGAGACACCTTGAATGGAAGGTCTGGCGAAATATCCTGTAACCCAAACAAAGAGTGGCATGTGAAATGTGTAGATCCACAAAAACAACGTTTCCGCTCCAGTAAAGCGGGTGATCAGGGGCTCCAGTGCATTCCCTGCCAGTACGCAAACAATTAATATAAAGCGAAGATTATAAAAGAACGATTCCTGTTTATCTTGAATCAGTATGTGATCTCTCATGATGCAGCCCCCTCAAAAACTTCGTTATAAAGTATTGTCTATATTCCTTGTTACATCTGTAATAAGGTTAATATGAATTCGTATCTTTAATTGTGATTTTATTCACAATAGTAAGCGTTATCTTTTCTCAAAGATGTGACAACAAAAAGAATGCTTCGGGATTGACAACGGTTCCATAGAGGATGAAAATGGTAGAAGAAGATGAGGTAGTCAATATTAAGGAGGAAGGCAACATGTCAACGAGTCCCTTTCAAAGCCCAGATGTTATTACATTTGGGGAAAGTATGGGGTTGCTGACGGCCAGAGATACAAGAGGGCTTGAATATGCAGCTACACTGGACAAAACGTTTGGAGGAGCTGAGAGCAACCTGGCCATTGGTGTAGCGCGGCTTGGACATACCAGTGGCTGGTTTGGTCGTCTGGGTAACGATCCAATCGGAAATATGATTCTGAAATCCATTCGCGGCGAAGGCGTGGATGTATCCCGAGTCAAATTAAGTGATCATGAGCCTACTGGTCTGATGATTCGTGAGAACGCTTCCGGGAAGGCCTCGGTACATTATTATAGGAAGTTATCTGCGGCAAGTGCAATGACGCCAGATGATCTCGACCCGGATTATATTGCTGGAGCCAAAATTTTACACGTCACAGGGATTACCGCAGCCATCAGTGAGTCGGGGCTTTCTACGGTTGAAGCAGCCATACATATAGCAAAACAGGCAGGGGTGAAAGTGAGCTTTGATCCGAATCTGCGCCTCAAGCTGTGGTCAGCAGAGAAGGCTCGCCCTGTGTTGCTGCGTTTGGCCGAGCAGGCTGACTACTTTTTGCCAGGCCTGGATGAGATGAAACTATTATACAACGAAGACAGTGATCAAAAGGTGCTTGAACGCTTGGCTGCAATGGAAGCAGTGTGCATTGTTAAAGGCGGACCTGATTTGACCTATGTACTTGCGGATGGTACCCTAACGGAAGTTCCGTACTTTAAAGCAAATCAGGTTCTGGATACCGTAGGGGCAGGAGACGGATTCTGTGCGGGTTTTTTAGCCGGTCTGTTGAAGGGGTACACGCCAGTTGAAGCAACTCGGCTTGGTAATCTGAACGGCTCAATGGTGATCCAGGCTGTTGGAGATTGGGAGGCACTTCCGACATGGGCACAGGTTGAGGCTAAACTGAATAACGTTGCTCACGTCGAGCGCTAAATTTCGTTAAAATCAGGATGACTCATCTTCGTTCTTTAAATGTAAAGTTTGTATATACAACCACCACATTGATAAGGGAGAGAATGAAATGAAGAAGCTTCAACTGTTGCAAAAAATGACGGACAATGGTGTGGTGGCAGTTCTGCGCGCAGATTCAGCTGACCAGGTTATTGCTATGGCCGAACAGGCCATCGCGGGCGGTATCAAAGTGATCGAGATTACAATGACCGTTCCGAATGCGCTCAAAGCGATTGAAAAACTAAGCCGTGTATATCATTGGAATACGCAAGATCCCGAGAAATTCGCTATCATTGGAGCAGGAACCGTACTTGAAGCACAGACGGCAAGAGCAGCAATCATGTCTGGTGCTGAGTTTGTGGTAGGGCCCTCTCTTAACCCTGAAACCGTTCAGATGTGTAACTTGTACCGCGTACCGATCCTGCCGGGTGTCATGACCATTGCGGATGTGCAGCGTGCACTGGAGCTTGGTGTTGATATTGTCAAGTTGTTCCCAGGCAATCTGTATGATCCTTCCATTATCAAAACGATGAAGGGCCCTATGCCACAGGCGAATTTTATGCCAACAGGTGGAGTATCATTGTCCAATCTAGGGGAATGGATCAAGGGTGGAGCGGTAGCTGTGGGGATCGGCTCGGATCTGACATCAGAAGCTGTGAAGACGGGAGATTTGAGTCACGTCCGCCGCAAAGCGGAACAATATATGGAAGCTTATCGCAAAGCCAAGGCTGAATAATGTTTTAGCGTAGAGCGGGAGCTTGCACCAGTAGGCTCTCGCTCTATGAGCTTGCGGAAGTAGAGAAAGGTGAATGATGTTGAGAAATCGTTATAATACGGGGCGCAAAAAGAAGGGCATCGGCAAGTTTCTGCTCGTACTTTTGGCGCTCATTGTCATTGGTTGTGGATACGTGGCATGGAAACTGCTTACGCCTTACGGGCCTCAGGAGGCAGCTCAGGCTGCGATGGAGACATCCGAGGGGGTTACAGTCAGTGAGCAGGAGAACTGGATTGATTTTAAACCGGCTAAACCTGCTGGAAAAAGTGTGCTATTCTATCCTGGCGGTTTAGTGAAACCGGAAAGTTATGCTCCCCTTGCTCATGAGCTTGCAGCAGCTGGTCATCATACGATTATTGCCAAGATGCCAGTGAATCTGGCTGTCATCAAACCCAACCTGGCCGATGATATTTTTGCTGCATATCCAGATGAGGAGTTTGTGATGGGAGGACATTCCCTTGGCGGTTCGATGGCTGCACGTTATGCAGTGGCACATCCTGACGCACTTCAAGGCATTTTCTTCCTGGCCTCTTATCCGGATGAAAAAGGGAGTGTGAAGGATCTGGGTATTCCAGCCCTATCTATTCTTGGAACCAATGATGGAGTTGTAAATATGACCAAGTATCAGGAAGGGCGCATGTATTTGCCACCAGATACGGTGTATTACACAATTGAGGGAGGAAACCACGCTCAGTTTGGTGACTATGGTCATCAGAAGGGAGACAGTGAGCCGACGACAAGTGGGGAAGATCAGTTGAACCAGACGGTCAAAACGCTGTTATCCTGGTTGGATACCATGAGGTAATCTGAATCTCAGCGGAGGTGAGCGTGATTGGCTATGCTACAGGTGCAGGGAAAGAAGATTCCTTGTAAGGCGATTCTGTTTGACAAAGATGGAACCCTGCTCGATTTTCTTCAATTGTGGGGGCCTTGGGCGGAAAGTATGCTTGTGCAAATGGAAGCGTGGATGCAAGAACGTGGAAGCTCATTTACTGTAGAACTGGAAAAGGTACTTGGCACCAGTCATGATGCAGAAGGTCATATTGATGGATATGATGTGCAGGGTCCCCTCGCAATTGCGACTGTAGATGAATGTAACGGCTGGCTGGCCGGACAGCTCTATGCGGCTGGAACACCGTGGAACGAAGCCATTACGACGATTCGGCATTTTTCAAGCATGGCAATGAAATCGGTGAGAGAATACAAATCTGCTGAGGCGATGCCGGGATTACTGGCTCTGCTGCAACGTTGCAAGGAAGCAGGCATTGCTCTTGCAGTGGTGACCTCGGACAGTACGTCGGCAGCTGAAACCCATTTGGACTGGATGGGCATCCGTTCCTTTTTCACTTCCATCGTAGGCTGTGACCGGGTAACTCGCGGCAAACCTGATGGTGAATCTTTCCTCCTGGCTTGCCGGGAATTATCGGTTGAGCCCCATGAGACGGTAATTATTGGAGACAGCAACGGTGATATGCAAATGGGGCGCCATGCAGGAGCAGCACATACGCTGGGATACTGTCCGCTGCTAGAACAGGAAGCATATCTGCATGAGGCGGACACAGTCATTCGTCACTACGATGAGATAAATATTTTATGAAAGAGGCTACTCTGTGTTCGTGTGGGTTAAGTGTTGAAACTAAGGAGGAGAGAGGATGAACGCAACAGAGCAACTGGCTGCCTGGATTCAGGAGAGCTCACGCATTGTTTTTTTCGGAGGAGCCGGAACTTCAACGGAAAGCGGGATTCCCGATTTTCGCTCGGCTGCTGGACTTTATCAGACGGAGCAGCACTCCCCTTATCCTCCCGAAGAACTGTTAAGCCGTCATTTTTTTGATCAGCATGCTGATATTTTTTATGACTTTTACCGGGGGAAAATGCTTCATCCAGATGCGGAGCCGAATGGCTGCCATCATTTACTTGCCAAGCTGGAACGCCTGGGAAAACTTCACGCTGTTATTACTCAAAATATAGATGGTCTTCATCAAAAGGCAGGTAGCAGTCATGTGCTGGAGCTTCATGGTTCGGTTCATCGCAACGCTTGCATGGACTGCAAACAATTCTATTCGCTGCAGGACATCATACAATCCAAAGACGTTGTGCCCCGTTGCACCTCATGTGGCGGTGTCATTAAACCGGATGTAGTCCTGTATGAAGAAGAACTGAATCAGGCCACACTTTATCAGGCCATTGATGCCCTGTCATCAGCCGATTTATTGCTAGTAGGAGGGACATCGTTAACGGTGTATCCGGCAGCTCAGTTAATTACGTATTTTCAAGGAAAGTATACCGCTCTGCTCAACGCGACACCAACCGCTTATGATCACCGGGCTGACTTGTTGATTACAGAGCCTATTGGCGAGGTAATGAAGAGTGTGGACCAACTTCTTGCCTGATGCAAGGAAGTGACCCGGCTTAGGGATTCATTCAGAGCATGAATCAGCTCTTTGGTAAACGAATTGAACGGAATAATAGCATCCCTCTTCGCTAAGGATGGATACGGGATGCTCTAACCTGTGGAAAGAAGGGATTCATGATGGTCTACGTAGCTGCTGAAACTCGCTATGAAACGATGAAATATAATCGTGTGGGACGTTCGGGCCTGAAACTGCCCGCGATTTCACTTGGGCTGTGGCATAATTTTGGCGGAATTAACAGTGTAGAGAACGGTCGCAACATGATTACTCGTGCGTTTGATCTTGGAATTACGCACTTTGATCTGGCGAATAACTACGGACCACCTGCCGGTTCAGCTGAGCAGTTGTTTGGGCAGGTACTGTCTGAGGATCTGAAACCTTACCGCGATGAACTGATCATATCCACCAAAGCAGGATATTATATGTGGCCTGGGCCATACGGGGAGTGGGGCTCTCGCAAATACTTGATCTCCAGTCTGAATCAGAGTCTGACACGCATGGGGCTGGACTATGTAGATATATTTTACTCCCACCGTTATGATCCGGATACACCGCTGGAAGAAACGATGATGGCACTGGATCATATCGTTCGTTCAGGCAAGGCACTGTATGTTGGAATCTCCAACTATCCAGCAGAGCAAACCAAACAGGCGGCTGAGATTTTGAAAAGTCTCGGTACACCGCTGCTGATTCATCAGCCAAGATATTCGATGTTGGATCGCTGGATTGAAGATGGCCTTCAGGATGTGCTGGATGAGTACGGGGCTGGTAGTATTGCGTTCTGCCCATTGGAGCAGGGCGTACTGACGAACAAATATTTGAATGGGATTCCTGAGGATTCCCGCGCTAAGGGCCCGTCTGTATTTTTGAATGAAAATAATATTTCACCAGAAACACTTCGCAAGGTACGTGCTCTGAATCAGATTGCGGCCGCCCGTGGTCAAAGTCTGGCGCAGTTTGCACTGGCATGGGTGCTGCGAAATGGAAGAGTTACTTCAGCGCTAATCGGCGCGAGTCGCCCTTCTCAGATTGAAGAGAATGTAGCCGCGCTGAGCCAACTGGAATTTTCCTCTGATGAGCTGGAGCGAATTGAGTCCATTTTGCGTCCCGAGCCAGCGAACAAAAAACAGGATTAGAACCTATTTCTCTTTACCAAGGAAAAGGGCATAAACAAACAAAATACTCCTTGAAGTGCATCTTAGCCATAATGGCAAAGGTGCACTTTTTGCTATAAACATGAAGCTCCCTATTTATGGTTCTGTTTGTCTTTCTCCTCAATGAGTCAACCTTGACATTTTATTTGGCAGGTTGATCTGCCTTGCCTTTTGGGTGTAATGGACCTGCAAGCAATTTCTCACGATAGAGACTGGGCGCTTCTCCGTGGAAGCGTTTGAACTGTCTAGAGAAATATAAGGCATCGGGCATACCTACGGAGGCAGATACCTGTTCGATGGACAAATCAGGGCGTTCCCGCAGCAGTTGCCGTGATTTATCGATCCGTAATTTCAACAAATAAGTAACGGGGGTGAGGCCTGTTTCTTGCTTGAAAATACGCGATAGATAGGCCCTGTTGTATCCCAGACTTTCAGACATCTGCTCAATAGAGACAGGATAAGCGTACTGTGTTGACATATATTGAATCATTTGTTTAACAGTACGTCGGATGGATGACTTTCCGGATGTTAATGTCTCTCCTTCGGACAGGTGATTCTGAGCTTCTGCCAGAATCATATACAAGGTGCCGAGAGAATTAAAATGAGCGCTCTCTTTGCGTTCGGCAAAGGCACTTTGCATGACAGCCAACCAGTTCGATATTTCACAAGATGTGCCGGCATGAAAAACAGATTTCTCTGGTCGAAATCCAGCTTCCTCTACAAGTTGTGCAGCCTGCTTGCCTGTGAAAGCAATCCACCGATATTGCCACGGGTTGCGTTCATGAGACTTGTAGCTGACTAGCTGTCCCGGAAGAATGAGGAAACAGTCGCCTGCATGAAGATCGTAGGTGTGTAGCTCCGTGCGGAATGTGCCGGCCCCCTTTTCTACATAATGTAAGAGGTAATAATCATACAGCTTCGGCCCAAGTGCATGTCCAGGAAGCGTCTGGCTTGCACCTGCAAACAAGACGTGCAACGCCCCTTGACTATAATAGACAGGATTGGAGGCGACTGAGTAACTCAGTGCACCGCTTTTGCTGGTAGGTGATTCCTGTGATAATCGGGGACCGGGCGTATGCGAGGTATTACGTGAACCTTCTGGTGGGTTTACTCTGGCTTCCTTCATATAAGTTCATTCCTTCCAGAATTTTGGGCATTCTTATTTACAACCATTATACAATTAAAGGTCACATTTATCCATATGAATCACACATGGTTTCATTTCAAGCGAGCTGGCTTCCTTGTATAATAACATTAAGAAAACCACAACAACGAGGCGAGGTGCATCAGCTTTGAAAGTAACTGAATTGCGACAAAAGTTTATTGATAAGTACGGAGAAAGTGGGGCGGACATCCGTGTATTCCATGCCCCTGGGCGTGTGAATCTGATTGGTGAACATATCGACTATAACGGTGGTTACGTGCTTCCGGCTGCCCTTGAGTTTGGCACAACCTTGCTTATTCGTGAACGTAAGGATACTCAATTGAAGCTAGCTTCAACTAATATGGATTATGAAGGGTCACTGGACACGGCTTCCATTGGTCAGGAGAAAACGGGAGAGTGGACAGACTATCCGGTAGGCGTCATGGTCGAACTGGAACACAAAGGGGTCAAAGTCTCGAGAGGGTATGATTTCCTCTATCATGGCGAAATTCCGAATGGCGCGGGTCTATCCTCCTCTGCATCTCTAGAGGTCCTTACCGGTTATGCCATTCAAGCCATGGAAGGGCTATCCGAGATTGATACCGTGGAGCTTGCGCTTTTGTCCCAGAAAGCAGAAAATGAGTTTGTTGGTGTAAACTGTGGCATCATGGATCAATTTGCTGTAGCGAACGGGGCTAAGGATCATGCGATTCTTCTGATGTGTGATACGCTAGAGTATGAGAAGGTTCCCTTCCGCACAGGTGCGTACAAATTGATTATCGGTAACACGAATAAACGCCGTGGATTGGTCGATTCAGCTTACAATGAGCGGCGCTCCCAATGCGAGCAGGCACTTGCCATTCTGAAGGAACAGCTGCCTGCACTGAATTACTTGGCACAATTGAAGCCGGAGCAGTTTAACACGTTGCAGGATCAGATCAAGGACGAGAAAGTCAGACAGCGTGCTGAGCACGTTGTGGAAGAAAATGCTAGGGTGCTGGCTTCTGTAGAAGCACTGCGCAACAATGATCTGGATGCGTTTGGTCAGTTGATGAATGCTTCACATGACTCCCTGCGTGATCTGTATGAAGTTAGCTGCACTGAACTGGATGTTATGGTAGAGGAAGCACGTCGTATTCCAGGCACTTTAGGTGCGCGTATGACGGGCGCAGGTTTCGGTGGATGTACAGTGTCTCTGGTACACAAGAATGATGTTGAACGTTTTGTGAGTGAAGTAGGCGCCGCATATGAAGCGCGTACAGGTCTCAAAGGTGATTTTTATGTATGTGGTGTAGGCGAAGGTGTTAACGAACTCAAGGAGGCGAAGTAAAATGGCAATTTTGGTGACAGGTGGAGCAGGATATATTGGTTCTCATACCGTGGCGGCGTTGCTTGAACGTGGCGAAGAAGTGGTTGTACTGGATAACTTGCAGACAGGACATCGTGAGGCACTTCTTGGCGGTAAGTTGTATGAAGGTGATTTGCGTGATAAAGAAATTTTGACGAAACTGTTCGCGGAAAATTCAATCGATGCCGTTATTCACTTTGCTGCCAATTCACTGGTCGGCGAGAGCATGAAAGAGCCAGCTAAATACTACGACAACAACGTATTTGGTACACTTTGCCTTCTGGAAGCGATGAATGCGGCCAATGTACGTCGTATCGTCTTCTCTTCTACAGCAGCAACCTACGGTGAGCCTGAGAAGGTTCCGATCGAAGAGAGCGACCGTACTGAACCTACGAATGTGTATGGTGAAACGAAATTGATGATGGAACGCATGATGTCTTGGTTTGACAAGGTACAGGATATCAAATACGTATCCCTGCGTTATTTCAATGCAGCCGGTGCACACGAAAGCGGAAAAATCGGTGAAGATCACCAGCCAGAAAGTCACCTGATTCCACTTGTATTGCAGACAGCGCTGAAGCAGCGCCCGCATATCGCAGTATTTGGGGATGACTATGCAACCGAGGATGGCACATGTGTCCGTGACTATATCCACGTTAGTGATCTGGCTGATGCGCATCTGCGTGCAGTAGATTACCTGCGCAAAGGGGAAAATAGCAACGTGTTTAACCTGGGTAACGGAACTGGATTCTCGGTAAAACAAGTGATTGAAACTGCGAAAAAAGTAACAGGTCTGGATATCCCGGTTGTTCAGGAACCACGTCGTGCGGGTGACCCGGCAGTATTGGTGGCATCGTCTGCCAAAGCTAGATCCGTTCTGGGCTGGAGCCCGAAATGGACGAATCTCGAAGATGTCATTCAAAGTGCATGGAACTGGCATCAATCACGTCCAGAAGGCTACGGAAAAAACTAGGAGGCGAACATCTTATGTCACAGACTCAACCTGGAGCAGAGGCCACAGAGCGTACACCCGAGCAGCAGGAAGCACTGCATGCCATTGAGCGTCTGGTCGCATTTGCCTTCCAGAAAAAACTGATTGAGGAAGCGGACTACGATTACAGCCGCAACCTGCTGATGGAACAGTTCGGGTTCTCGGAGCCATATGCTGGTGAACTGGATACAACTATACCTGATAGTCCACAGACGATGCTGGATACGTTGATCGATTATGGTTATACAATTGGACTGATTCCTGAAAATAGCGATACCTTCCGTGACTTGCTCGATGCGAAAATTATGGGTCATCTGATGGCGCGTCCATCAGAAGTTGTGCGTGCTTTCCGCCATACGGAACAGACGCAAGGAATTGAGGCGGCAACATCACAATTCTATGACTTGTCCATTAACTCGAACTATATTCGAATGGATCGTGTATCCAAGAACGTTTATTGGACACAGGATACCGCTTATGGTGAGATGGAGATTACAATCAATCTGTCGAAGCCGGAGAAAAGTCCGAAGGAAATCGCTATGGCGAAGTTACTTCCACCTCCGGTATATCCGAAATGTCAGTTGTGTCGTGAAAATGTAGGTTACGCTGGTCGGGTGAATCACCCGGCGCGCCAAAATCTACGAGTTATTCCGTTGCAGCTTAATAACGAACCGTGGATGTTCCAATACTCCCCGTACGTGTACTACAACGAGCACTGTATTATTTTCCATCATGATCATGTGCCAATGAAACTGACGAAGGATACACTTCGTAGACTGCTTGCCTTTGTTCAGGAGTATCCGCACTATTTCATCGGTTCGAATGCTGATCTGCCGATCGTGGGCGGTTCGATTCTGACTCATGACCATTTCCAGGGCGGACGGCATACGTTCGCTATTCAAAATGCCAAGCCTGAAGCGGTTTTCCGTCACGCTGACGCACCAGGGGTAACCCTTAGCCTTGTGAAATGGCCGATGTCCGTGATGCGTCTACATTCACATGATCCTGCCGAGCTTTTGGAAGCAGGTAACGCGGTCTATGAAGCGTGGAAGGTATATAGTGATTCGGCAGTGGAGATCGAAGCATTCAGCGAAGTGGATGGGGAGAAGGTACCTCACAATACGGTAACTCCAATTGTTCGCCGTAGTGCAGATGGTGGCTTTGAGATGGATCTCGTTTTGCGTAACAACCGTACAAATGATGAGCATCCAGAAGGCATTTTCCACCCACACCGCGAAATGCACCATTTGAAAAAAGAAAACATCGGCTTGATTGAAGTCATGGGACTGGCTATTTTGCCAGGACGTCTGAAGCAAGAGCTGGATGGCATTGCTGACATTCTGGCTGGAAATAAACAGCTTGCCGAAGCTGCACAGGCAGCAGATCATGAGCTGAATAAACATTTGCAGTGGACAGAAGAGCTCAAGCAGAGTCATGGCTCAAGCTTGACGAAGGAAGAAGCCGTTGCACTTGTGCAGCAGCAGGTAGGTTTGAAATTTTCTGAGATTCTGGAACACGCAGGTGTGTACAAACATGATGAAGCAGGGCGTCAGGCATTCCGCCGCTTCGTAAGCAGCCTGGGCTATACGGAGTAGGAAGACTATTTAGCATCCGTTCAATTGCGAACGGGTGCTTTTTGGCATGGAATGAGGGATAATCATGTACGACATAATGTGATTCATTCCTTTAAACATTTGCTTGTTAAGGATTATGTATAATAGAGTGAAAGGATTCAAACAGATCAGGATTAGATGACAAATACATATGGAAATGGGGACGAGTCATTGGAAAAGCAGCCGCTGGACCTTCCATTTATCTCGGATGCACAGGAACTCAAAAATATGGTCGGAGAATCGAGCGAACGTGTGCGTAACAAAGTGATTTCGTATGTTGATCCGCATGTCCAGAATTTTATCACGAAGTCGCCCTTATTTTTCTTGTCCACTTCGGATCAGGATGGAAAATGTGATGTATCACCGCGTGGGGATGAACCCGGCTTTGTTCGTGTATTTGACCCTCATCGATTGGTTTACCCAGAACGCCCGGGTAATCGGCGGATCGATTCGTTATTGAACATCTTGTCAGATTCGGGTGTGGGCATGCTGTTTGTGATTCCTGGTTTGAATGAAGTATTGCGTATCAATGGAACAGCTCGGATCACAAAGGATGAAGAATTCATCGCAAGCATGAACTGGAGTGGTAAAACGATTGGAGCAGCCGTCATTGTTGAAGTCGAGGAATGCTTCATTCATTGTCCAAGAGCATTTAATCAGGCAGGGCTATGGGACGCTACAACGTGGTCAAAAACTGAAGAGTTGCCATCCGCGAGTGAGCTTCTTCAGGCACATCTTCAGATTAATGGATTGAACTAAAGTGAGTGGCTATCGATTTGTTTTTCTATAAAAGGGGTACTATAATTGAGGTTGCACTAAAATTTAACTCCAATGGAGGCGAATATATATCATGAGATCTTTTCAATTTTATAACCCTACCCGTCTGATTTTCGGTAAAGGCCAGGTTGAAGCGCTGAAAACGGAAGTGCCGAAATACGGCAAACGGGTTCTGCTTGTATATGGTGGTGGAAGCATTAAACGTAACGGATTGTACGATCAAGTGCTCGGTTTGCTCAAGGAAATCGGAGCGGAAGTGACGGAGCTCGCAGGTGTAGAACCTAATCCTCGTCTATCCACTGTGCACAAAGGAGTAGACCTCTGCAAAACAAATGATATTGAGCTGATTCTGGCAGTTGGAGGCGGCAGTGTGCTTGACTGTGCCAAAGCGATTGCTGTTGGGGCTAAATACGACGGAGATATGTGGGATTTTGCTCAGCGCAAAGCGGTTGCACAAGATGCTCTTCCACTTGGTACAGTGCTAACTATGGCAGCAACCGGTTCAGAAATGAACTCTGGCTCCGTCATCACCAACCAAGAAACGCAAGAGAAGCTAGGCTGGGGCAGCGCATATTCATTCCCTGCATTCTCCATTCTTGATCCTGTAAATACATACACGGTACCGAAGGATCAAACGGTATACGGGATGGTGGACATGATGTCTCACGTACTGGAGCATTACTTTCACCTGGATCCGAACACACCTGTTCAACTCGGCTTCTGTGAGACCATTCTGCGTACAGTGATGGAAGCAGCACCTCGTTTGGTAGAAGATCTGGAGAACTACGAGCTTCGTGAAACGATTTTGTATTGTGGAACGATGGCGCTGAATGGTGTATTGAATATGGGGCTGGCAGGAGACTGGGCAACTCATAATATTGAGCATGCGGTATCCGCAGTTTATGATATTCCCCATGGTGGCGGACTTGCCATTCTGTTCCCACACTGGATGAGACATAACATTGATGTGAAGGTAGATCGCTTCAAACGTCTTGCCATTAATGTGTTTGACGTGAATCCTGAAGGCAAATCGGATAGACAGATTGCCGAAGAAGGAATTGATGCACTCAGCAAGTTCTGGACATCTATCGGCGCACCAAACCGTCTGGCTGACTATGATATTGATGACAGTCAGATTGAAGTTATGGCGGATAAAGCGATGCTGTTCGGACCATTCGGTAACTTCAAAAAGCTGCAGCGTGAAGATGTAGTGTCTATCTACAAAGCTTCTCTCTAACGAATATTAGAATCGGAGCTGTACAATTTTACTATAAATTATTAACAATAACGCAAGTCTCCTGGCGAGGCTTGCGTTATTTGCGATGCTTATGAATCGTGAATTCTTGTTTTGGATTCGTATGCAAGAGCAAGATCGAGCATTATTGAACAATGTCATGAAAATACCCATTAGCGGTTTCTCAATACAACTTAGGAAAGATTTTGAAACATTTTGCCTAGAAGTACGTATTTATTTACATGTAGAATGCACAGTTGGGAGAAATTGCAGCGGAGAGAGGAGGAAAAGGGATGGAGGCCATTTATTGGGGATGTCTCATCGGAGGCGCCATTTTCGCCGTTGTAAGCCTGGTGCTGGGTGACTTGATTGACGGGTTGCTGGATGGTGCTTTTGAAATGCCTGGTGTTGATTTTTTCAAGCCTGTTGTACTGGCTGGATCCATCACTGCTTTTGGTGGAGCAGGCGTACTATTAACGCGGTATAATTCTCTTAGTGTGACGACGAATCTGATCTTATCCCTGTTAATCGGTATTGCTGCAGCCATGTTGGTATTCTTCGCATATATCAAGCCGATGCGTAACAGTGACGTTTCGATTGGTTTTTCCATGAAAGAACTATCTGGGAAAATTGGGGAGATTACGATTCCGGTACCAGCCAAAGGATTTGGTGAAGTGATGATTCGTTTTGCATCTGGTAACACGATACAGACGGCATCCAGCTTTGAACAGCTTCCTATTGCGGCGGGAGCACGAGTGGTTGTTATCGATGTAGTGGATGGCGTACTTCGCGTATCCGAGTGGGATGAAGACGTACTTAAGGAAGGAAGTCTAAGGTCAGTGCCTACCCTGAGAATGCGAGGGACTGACGGTCAAAAGCAATGATTGATTACTTACGAAGACAAGGGGAGAGATGTGAATGACTTTGAATTGGGATGTGTTGTTAATTCCTGTCGTAGTTGTTGGTGTTATTTTGATTCTTGGTTTGGCTTTCTGGGCGAGATATAAGACGGTTGGACCGGATGAAGCGATGATCGTTACAGGTTCATTCCTGGGCAGCAAAAATATTTCAGAAGATGAATCCGGACGTAAAATTAAAATTGTACGTGGTGGCGGTGCATTTATTTTACCTGTGTTCCAGCAGTCCGAGTTTATTTCGTTACTGTCACACAAGCTGGACGTCTCTACACCGGAAGTATACACAGAGCAGGGTGTTCCGGTTATTGCTGACGGCGTGGCCATCATCAAGGTTGGAAGTGCTGTGGAAGACGTCGCAACGGCGGCAGAGCAATTTATCGGTAAACCGGTAGATTCCTTGAGAGGTGAGGCACAGGAAGTACTGGAGGGGCATTTGCGGGCCATTCTCGGTACAATGACGGTGGAAGAGGTATACAGAAACAGAGATCGTTTTGCACAGGAAGTTCAGGGCGTGGCCGCAAGGGATCTGAAAAAGATGGGTCTACAGATCGTCTCCTTTACAATTAAGGATGTCCGTGACAAACAAGGGTATCTGGATGCGCTTGGTAAGCCGAGAATCGCAGCCGTGAAACGGGATGCCGAGATTGCTGAAGCAGAAGCAATGCGGGATGCACGGATTCAAAAAGCAAACGCCGAAGAGCAGGGACAGAAGGCGGAGCTGCTTCGTGATACCAACATTGCTGAGGCAGCCAAGGAGAAAGAATTGAAAGTTGCGGCATTTAAACGCGATCAGGATACAGCGAAAGCGGAAGCCGACCAAGCATATCATATTCAAGAAGCGCGTGCGAGACAAACGGTTGTTGAAGAGCAGATGAAAGTTGAACTCGTACGTAAAGAGCGCGAGATTGACTTGCAAGAGAAAGAAATCACCGTGCGTGAGAAACAATATGATGCCGAAGTGAAGAAAAAAGCGGAAGCCGACCGTTATGCTGTTGAGCAAGCTGCGGAAGCGGACAAAGCCAAAAAAATGCGCGAAGCCGACGCAGTACAATACTCCATTGAAACACAAGCAAAGGCTACCGCGGAACAAAAACGGCTTGAAGGTCAAGCCGTGGCCGATGCAGAGCGCGCGAAAGGTACAGCTGATGCAGAGGTTATTCGTCTCCGTGGTCTTGCTGAAGCAGAGGCCAAAGAAAAACTGGCAGAAGCGTTCCAGAAGTTTGGTGAAGCTGCGGTACTCGACATCATCGTCAAAATGCTTCCTGAGCTGGCTGGTAAAATCGCTGAACCAATCTCCTCCATTGATAAGTTAACTGTCGTAGATACAGGTAAAGGCGAAGGGGCTGCGCGTGTAAGTAATTACGTAACGGAACTGATGTCCACCGCACCTGAAATGTTAAAAAGTGTGTCAGGGATCGACGTAGAACAGTTGATCAAAGGGTTGACTAAAACG
The DNA here is from genome assembly GCF_948329825.1 of Paenibacillus sp. JJ-100. Taxonomy (GTDB): domain Bacteria; phylum Bacillota; class Bacilli; order Paenibacillales; family Paenibacillaceae; genus Paenibacillus. The sequence goes on along the minus strand of NZ_CAOJCM010000002.1, from coordinate 1,344,076 downwards.
AAGACAGCAGCACCAGTAGCTGTACAATCGAGCGAGCCTGTGAAGGCAGCTGCGTCGATTGCGGAGAGAAGCGACATTACAGAGTAAAGAATAGCTGTAAGATTACACAGTGGTCTATTGACCTTAGGGCGAAATTTTGTTACTTTTTAAGCAGACGTCCGGCGCGCATTGCCCGCTCCGGATGTTTTTTTGTTTGCAGTAAGATGTGTGCAGCACATCCAAGATGGTGTGAAAAAAAGAGGTGCAAAAATGAGCAGCCTGCATGTAGACAAAGCCCTAAATAATAACGTAATCATTGCACAGCATCCTGAGCACGGCGAAGTTGTTGTCATTGGTAAGGGGATCGGTTTTAACCGGAAGCCGAATGATGATATTCCACTGGCGGCTGTGGAGAAGATGTTTATTTTGAAAAACCAGCAGGAACAGGAGCAATACAAGCAACTTCTTCCACAGGTGGATGAGGCTTTAATCGAGATTATCAACGAAGTCATTACGTACATCTCCGAGCGTACGGACGTACCGCTTAATGAACATATTCATATTGCTCTAACGGATCATATCTCTTTTGCACTCAAACGCAAAGAGCAGGGCATTGTCATTCAAAATCCTTTTTTATATGAAACACGGGAGATTTACCCTGCTGAGTATCGGATGGGGGAATACGCTGTTCGTTTAATAAAAGAAAGGATGGGCGTCGATCTCGGCCAGGATGAGATTGGATTTGTTGCTCTGCATATATATAGTGCGGTAACGAATCAGAATATATCCCAGGTGCGTGAGCATTCGCAGTTAATTGCGGATTTGGTGAGCTTAGTTGCAGAGCGATTGAATTATTCTTTTGAGACACAGTCACTAGACTATTCTCGTCTTTTAACCCATCTTCGCTTTGCTCTGGAACGCATACGCCGTGGAGATAAAGTGGAGGAACTTCACAAGCTCGACTCCCTGCTTAAATTGGAGTATCCTGAAATGTACTCGCTTGCATGGAAGCTGACCAAAGTGATGGAAAAACGGTTAAAACTGCCTGTTTATCCGGCAGAAGTTGGCTATTTAACCATACATCTGCAGCGGCTGAATCAGAGGAAAGAAGAAGAACAATAGGGAGATCTGCTCTGGAGTAACATTTAAAAGATCTTTTTTTCTGTAAAGGCTTGCAATACAATTTAAGTGATGCTACAATGATGACCGTAATCAAGCAACTGAATAAACATAAGCGACGTGTTACTGACTCGATCAGGCATGAGTTAATTTGAGTGTGATTGTTCTACCTTTTTACGGGTATGCTATACCCTAAGGTTGGCACAGTTCACTTTTATTAGTTCATGCCTTTTTTGTGTTCCCTTGCTTGTATCACGACATATAACTCATGTGAAAGGAAGAAGCGACGCCATGTTTAAAAAGCTTTTTGGTGTATTGCAAAGAGTAGGTAAAGCTCTTATGCTGCCTGTAGCCATTTTGCCAGCGGCAGGTTTGCTGCTCGGAATTGGTAACATGCTTGTTAACCCAGATTTTCTGCAATATGTTACTGCACTCGATACCCCTTGGGTAAACTCGATTGCAACGATCATGATGAACGCAGGTCAGATCGTATTTGATAATCTGGCATTGCTGTTTGCTGTCGGCGTAGCCGTCGGACTGGCTGGCGGTGAAGGGGTTGCTGGACTTGCAGCCATCATCGGTTACCTGGTCATGAACGTAACTCTGGGTTCTGCCGTAGGTGTTACACCTGCTATGATTGGTGAGGTGCCGGGTTATGCATATGTTCTGGGTATTCCTACATTAAGCACAGGGGTATTTGGAGGTATCATTATAGGTATCGCCGCCGCACTGTGTTACAATCGGTTCTTCAAAATTGAACTACCGTCTTACCTCGGTTTCTTTGCAGGTAAACGCTTTGTTCCTATTGTTACATCGGTCGTTTCCTTGATCATCGGTTTGCTACTTGTGGTCATCTGGCCTCCAATCCAAAATGGTCTGAATGCCGTTTCTCACTTTATGGTGGATACAAGTCCGACATTGTCGGCTTTCATTTTCGGTGTAGTTGAACGGTCACTGATCCCATTTGGTTTGCATCACATCTTCTACTCTCCATTCTGGTTTGAGTTCGGTGAGTATGTGAATAAGGCCGGCGATGTCATTCGCGGGGACCAAAAGATTTTCTTCAGCCAGCTGCGTGATGGAGTTGCACTGACTGCGGGAACATTCCAAGTTGGTAAATTCCCGTTCATGATGTTCGGTTTGCCAGCAGCCGCACTTGCGATGTACCATGAAGCTAGACCTGAGCATAAAAAATATGTTGCAGGTATCATGGGTTCTGCTGCGCTGACATCATTCCTGACAGGGATTACAGAACCACTGGAGTTCTCGTTCCTGTTCGTAGCGCCAATTTTGTTTGCTGTACACTGTATCTTTGCAGGTCTGTCTTTCATGACGATGCAGTTGCTTGAAGTCAAAATCGGGATGACCTTCTCCGGTGGTTTCATCGACTTCCTGATCTTCGGTATCATTCCAAACCGTACGCCATGGTGGAACGTGATTATCGTTGGTTTAATTCTTGCTGTGATCTACTACGTCGGATTCCGATTCATCATTCGCAAGTTCAACCTCAAAACACCAGGACGTGAAGAAGCATCTGCGGAATCTTCATCTGACGGTTCCACAACTTCGACGGATGATTTACCGCATAACATTCTTGAAGCCTTTGGCGGCAAGGAAAACATTAAACATCTGGATGCATGTATTACTCGTTTGCGGATTGAAGTGAATGAGAAAGCCAATGTAAAAAAAGACCGTTTGAAACAATTGGGTGCATCTGGTGTGCTTGAAGTGGGTAATAATGTTCAAGCCATCTTCGGAACACGTTCCGATACGATTAAATCCCAAATGCAAGATATCATCGCAGGACGTACACCTGCTCCAGCTCCAGCCGCTGATGTTCAACCGACTCCTGAAGAGGAAAAAGCGGAAGGAGAACAAGGTGAGCGCATCGTTCCAGAGGATATCGTTATGCCAGTGAATGGTGAACTGCTGGATATTACCAACGTGCCTGATCCGGTCTTTGCCGAAAAAATGACAGGTGACGGGTTCGCTATTTTGCCACATGACGGAACAATTACATCCCCTGTGTATGGTAAAGTATTTAATGTATTTCCAAGCAAACATGCCGTTGGAATTATGTCCGATGGTGGCAAGGAAGTACTTGTTCACATCGGTGTCAATACGGTGAAACTGAAAGGTCAAGGTTTCAACGTACTAGTTCAGGAAGGTGATCTGGTATCTGCCGGTCAACCGATTATGGAAGTGGATCTGGAATATGTGAAAGCAAATGCTCCATCCATTATTTCTCCAGTAATCTTCACCAACCTGCCAGAAGGCTCTACGATTACACTCAAGAAGAGTGGCGTGCTCAAAGTTGGCGATCAGCCAATCATTGAGATAAAATAAGAATTGATACATCGATGGCAAGCAAGTGTAAATATATGCAATGCCTATACTAAACTACTGAAAGCGAGATGATTGTAATGCAACAAACATTCAGAATTACAGACGAAGATGGTATCCACGCACGTCCAGCGACAGCTCTGGTAAATACAGCTAACAAATTCAAAGGTGCAGAATCCTTTGCAGAAGCTAACGGCAAAAAAGTAACATTGAAATCCATTCTGGGTGTTCTTTCCCTCGGCCTGGAGCAAGGTGACACTATCAGCATCATCGTTGAAGGTGAAGGCGAAGCTGAAGCTCTTCAAGCTCTGACTGATGTTATGGTTAACGAAGGGTTGGGCGAAATTAATGCTTAATGTTTCTGGGATCGCGGCTTCGGCGGGTATTGCTATCGCCAAGGCGTTTATCTTGGAGCATCCTGACTACTCTGTAGAAAAACGCCAGATTAACGACGTTGACGCAGAGATCGCTAAACTTGACTCAGCTTTGGGTAAATCCCGGGCTGAGCTCGAGGCGATCAAAGAGCGTACTTTACAAGAGCTTGGTGAGAAAAAAGCAGAGATTTTTGCATCCCACTTGCTTATTCTGGATGACCCGGAACTGATTGATCCGGTGAAAGCCAAAATTGCTGATGAAATGGTGAACGCAGAATATGCACTCAATGATACTGCATCGCAATTCATTTCCATGTTTGAAAACATGAAAAGTGAATATTTGCAGGAACGTGCGGCAGACATGCGTGATGTCACTAAGCGTGTGCTAAATCACTTGCTTGGCATCGACTTCATGAGTCCAGCTGAGATCAGTGAAGAAGTCATCGTGCTTGCGGAGGATCTGACGCCTTCTGACACAGCTCAATTGAACCGCAATTTTGTTAAAGGTTTTGCAACGAACATTGGTGGACGTACTTCTCACTCTGCAATTATGGCTCGTTCCCTTGAGATTCCGGCTGTGGTTGGAACGAAGGATATCTTGGCTCAAGCGAAACAAGGTGACTTGATTATCGTTGACGGTCTGGATGGACATGTTCTCGTTAATCCTACGGACGATGTTGTTGCTGAATACCGTGCCAAACAGGAACAGTATGATGCACAACGTGCGGAGTGGAGAAAATTGCGTGACGAACCAACGGTTACGTTGGATAACGTTCACGTGGAACTGGCTGCAAACATCGGTACACCGAATGATGTAACAGGTGTATTGGAGAACGGCGGCGAGGCTGTAGGCCTTTACCGTACCGAGTTCCTGTACATGGGTAGAGACAAGCTTCCTTCCGAAGAAATTCAGTACAATGCTTACAAAGCGGTACTTGAAAAAATGGAAGGCAAACCGGTAGTAGTGCGTACACTCGATATCGGTGGGGACAAAGAGCTTCCTTACCTGGATCTGCCAAAAGAAATGAATCCATTCCTCGGCTTCCGCGCAGTTCGACTGTGTCTGGACCGTCTGGATATCTTCCGTACACAATTGCGTGCATTGCTGCGTGCAAGTGTACATGGAAACTTGCGTGTCATGTTCCCGATGATCGCAACGCTGGGTGAATTCCGTGAAGCAAAAGCTGTCCTGCTCGAAGAGAAGGAAAAGCTGGTCGCTGAAGGTATTGCTGTTTCCGATAGTATTCAACTGGGGATCATGGTCGAAATTCCTTCAACAGCTGTAATGGCGGATCAATTCGCTAAAGAAGTCGACTTCTTCAGTATCGGTACGAACGATCTGATTCAGTACACGATGGCTGCTGACCGGATGAACGAGCGTGTATCTTATTTGTATCAGCCATACAACCCTGCCATTTTGCGTTTGATTAAAATGGTAATCGATGCAGCGCATCGTGAAGGTAAGTGGGTTGGTATGTGCGGTGAGATGGCAGGAGACGAAACAGCAATTCCATTGTTGCTTGGTCTTGGATTGGATGAGTTCAGCATGAGCGCAACTTCTATTCTGCCAGCACGTAGCCAAATTACTAAGCTGTCCCGTGCGGACATGCAGGAACTGGCTGCCAAAGCTCTGGAGATGCAAACCGCTGAACAAGTGGTTGAACTCGTACAAAGCATTTAAGCTTAATTTACCGGAGTTTCCTCCGGATCTAAGGTCTTTCTTTTTCTTTTTCCGATTAAAGGCTGCTTAGGTGCAGCAATATTGCCGGTGTCCACGATACAGTGGATATCGGCTCTTTTTGTTTGTTTAGGAGAGAAACGTGACGGACCACTATATGAAACATAAAAACCCCTTGTAGTATGAGAACAACCTCATCAATACACAAGGGGAGTATTTAAGGGAATCAACCCTATTCACGGTTTTTAAATGAGGAAAGGAATCTTAGCTGCAAGCACAGTTCAATACCGGTTTACGTGCTGCAGTCGTTTCATCCAAACGAGTAACTGGTGTGCCGTAAGGGGCATTCAGCACCAATTCAGGAGTTTCTTCTGCTTCCTTGGCGATCCGAATCATCGTATCTATGAACCCATCCAGCGTTTCTTTGCTCTCAGTTTCCGTTGGCTCGATCATAATGCACTCCTCGACATTCAGCGGGAAGTAGATCGTTGGCGGGTGATATCCAAAGTCCAGTAAGCGTTTGGCTACATCGAGTGTGCGCACACCGTACTGTTTCAGACCGCGGCCTGACATAACAAATTCATGTTTGCACACGCCAGGATATGGAATCTCGTAATGAGGTGCCAGACGAGCCATCATATAGTTGGCGTTCAGGACCGCACATTCAGATACACGGCGTAGACCTTCTGGTCCATAGGTGCGAATGTAGGCATAGGCACGTACCAAGATGCCAAAGTTACCATAATAGGCTTTTACCCGGCCGATGGATTGGTCTCCTTCGTAATCCAGCGCGTACACGCCCTGGTCATTTTGAACAACCATTGGTTTAGGCAGGAATGGAATCAGGCGACTCTTCACACCAACCGGACCTGCACCAGGGCCACCACCACCATGAGGCGTGCTCATCGTTTTGTGCAAGTTCAGATGCACGACATCAAAGCCCATATCACCCGGACGTGTAATACCCATAATAGCGTTGGAGTTTGCTCCGTCATAATACAGCAGCCCTCCAGCTTCGTGTACAATATTGGCAATCTCCTGAATATCCTTCTCGAATAAACCGAGGGTGTTCGGATTAGTCAGCATGAGTGCTGCCGTATCTGAACCTACCGCTGCCCGTAGAGCATCCAGATCGACCAATCCATCCGTACGAGAGGGGATCGTGACCGTTTCGAATCCGGCAACCGTTGCGCTGGCCGGGTTCGTGCCATGGGAGGAATCGGGTACGATAACCTTGGTGCGCAGCTCACCACGACTTTCATGATAAGCCCGAATCATCATTAACCCCGTCCATTCACCATGGGCACCGGCAGCAGGCTGTAGTGTTACTGCATCCATACCTGTCAGCCCTGCCAGATCATTCTGTAAGATATGGAGCAGTTCAAGAGCACCTTGAAGACTGGATTCATGCTGATACGGATGGATTTTGGCGAAACCGTTATAACGTGCAACATCCTCGTTAATCTTAGGGTTATATTTCATCGTACAGGAGCCAAGTGGATAAAACCCGTTATCAACCCCGAAGTTCCGGCGAGATAGTGCTGTATAGTGTCGGATGACATCTACTTCAAACACTTCAGGTAAGGCTGCCGCTTCGGAGCGCAGCATTTCCTGGGGAATCAACGTGCCCGCGTCTTGGCGAGGAACATCACATTCCGGGAGGGAATAGGCCACACGTCCAGGACTGCTTAGTTCGAAAATCAATGTTTGTTCAGGAGCGACGGATGACGCTGCTTGTGGACTAAACGTGGTTACTTGTGCATCGACCCCAGATTGCTGATTCAATGCCTGGTTTGTTTCAGATGTTTCTGATGAAGTACCAGCAACTGTTGCTTTTGTAGTCGTCTCATGAGTCACAACGATCCCTCCAATACACGTGCGAATTCGTCGATCTCTTCTTTGCTGCGTCGTTCAGTAACGGCGATGAGCATATGTCCGGCAAGCTCCGGATAATCACGACCAAGTTCATAACCGCCGATGAAGCCTGCATCGAGCAGTTTCAACTGCAGTGCGTCCACATCGGTTCCTTCAGGAAGCTGAATGACGAACTCGTTAAACGTAGGGGCAATGAATGTAAGATTTACACCGGGAATAGTTTTCAACGTATTTAGTGCATAGCGACTCTTCTGTAGATTTAGATCAGAGACATCGATCATACCTTGTCTTCCCATGGTAGACATATAAACAGAAGCGCTAAGTGCCAGCAATGCCTGATTGGAGCAGATGTTGGACGTCGCTTTTTCGCGGCGGATGTGCTGCTCGCGAGCTTGCAGCGTCAGGACGAAGCCACGTTTGCCGTTGCGGTCTGTCGTCTGACCAACGATCCGACCAGGAATCCGGCGCATATGAGCCTGGGACACGGCGAAGTATCCGCACGTCGGTCCGCCGAGCGAAGCGGCGATTCCGAGGGGCTGCGCATCGCCTACCACGATGTCGGCACCCAGCTTGCCTGGGGCTTCCAGCAAACCGAGCGACAGCGGGTTAGCGCTGACGACGAGCAGGCCTTTGTGCGCGTGCACAAGGTCGGCAGCCTGTTTTACATTTTCCACGGCACCAAAGAAGTTCGGGCTTTGAATCATAACCGCTGCAGTATCGTCCGAGATGGCTGCCTGCAAGGCTTCCCAATCCGTAACGCCGTCTTTGTAGCCTACCTCTACAATCTCGAGACTTAGCCCATGCGCATAGGCTTGCAAAACTTGACGAGCTTCAGGATGAACCGTGCGGGATACAATAAGCTGTTTGCGGCGTGTGGCTGCGGCGGCTAGATTACCAGCTTCTGCAAAAGCAGTTGCACCATCATACATACTGGCATTAGCTACTGCCATACCCGTCAGCTCACAGATATAAGATTGAAATTCGAAGATGGCCTGGAGCTCCCCTTGACTGATTTCAGGCTGATAAGGGGTATAGGCGGTATAGAACTCTGAACGGGAAATGACATGATTGATTACAGATGGGATGTGATGATCATAGATGCCTGCACCGAGAAAGCTGGCGTGTGTCTCAAAATTGGCATTAGCGCCAGCCTGTTTCGACATGTGGCGTGTTAGTGCGTATTCATCCAGCTTAGAGGAGACAGGTAGCTCGCCTTGATAACGGATTTCTTGCGGAATATCTTGGAACAGATCCTCAATCGTATCCACACCAATCGTGGCGAGCATTGCGCTCTGGTCTTGTTCAGTCATCGGAATGTAACGGTGCTTGCTCATGCTTGCTCAGCTCCTTGAGTAGGGGTCTTTGACGCGCGTGTCCGTTTATGAAAAGGGGTCTTAACGACCTGGGCTTTGAGCTTTTTGCCACGTATCTCAATCTCCAGTGGTGTGTCCAGTGCTGTATATTTGGTGTCAATCAGGGCGAGGCCCAGATTACGCTTCAAGGTTGGCGACTGTGTTCCGGTTGTCACTTCACCAATCTGCACGCCATCAGCATAGATCGGATAATGCGGACGCGGGATACCGCGCTCCAGCACTTCAATACCTACGAGCTTGCGGGCAGGACCGTCATTTTTTTGCTGTAACAAAGCTTCGTATCCAATAAAAGGCCCGGCATTTAACTTCACAAACATGCCCAGTCCAGCCTCAAGTGGAGAGATTGTTGGTGACAGCTCTTGACCGTACAAAGGCAGCTTTGCTTCAAATCGCAGTGTATCGCGTGCACCAAGACCTGCTGGAACCAAACCGAGGTCAGCACCCGCCTCCATCAGTTCGTTCCACACGTGAGCAGCCTGATCTGCTGCGACATACAGCTCGAAGCCATCTTCTCCGGTATATCCGGTTCGTGAGAGCAGCAGCTCTACTCCGCATACCTCGGCATTCTGTACGAAGCGGAATGTTTCGATAGAGTCTGCGTCCACTCCTGTACCCGTAACCTTAGCAAGAATCTCGACCGACAGAGGGCCCTGAAGCGCAAGCAACGCTGTTTGCTTGGAGACGTTGGTCATGTTCACGCCTGGTACCATGTGCTCCTGCAACCATGCCCAATCCTTATCGATATTAGAGGCGTTGACGACCAGCATATAGTGTTGCTCCGCCAGCTTGTAGATCAATAAATCATCCACCACACCGCCATCGGGGTAACACATGAACGTGTATTGTGCCTGACCTGGCATGATTGCCGTGACATCATTGGTAGTCATATTTTGTAAAAAAGATTCAGCCTGTTCACCCGTTACGATGAATTCGCCCATGTGAGACACATCAAATAAACCAGCGCGCTCTCGCACCGCTTCATGTTCTTTTTGAATACCACTAAACTGCACAGGTAACTCCCAGCCACCAAAATCGATGCAACGTACACCTTCATATTGTGTATATAGGGGAAATAGGGGGGTTCTTAACAAAGCGGACATCCAATCACCTCGTTATGGTCCATAATCGGGCCAAGTTATAGAAACGTGATTCTGTGAAGCTTTAATTAAACGTAATAAGTGTCATCAGATCGGAGAAGCGGACTGCAAAGCATATCATTCCAGACCCTGCCATTCATTTTTGGGGAAAATGGAAAAGGACAGGCCAAAGAACCGGCATGCCAAGTAGCACGCTGTATTCTTAGGCTCTGTCCCTTGTACCTGAGAGTTACCCCGCCGTTGATTAAGACAGGTTTCCCCTTGGGTGATCAAAAACGTCCAATAACGGACGAATAGATTCTCTCCAGAGTTGCGTCCTGTAAAAGTCCTTTTGCCTGAGAGATTCACCTCCGCTTGTCGGCAGGTTTACTCCTTCGGCGTCGCCTCATGCACAACCCAAACCGGGTTGTACGGGCAATCTCTCCCTTTACATTCATCCGCGGTTCTTACGTAGTTCAATGAACTCATGTTGCTTCTCTCATTAAAACGTGAATCCACTGCTGATGTCAAGATAGATATCCTTCAATTTACGACAAAATACGAATGTTTTATTGAAAGTTAATTGTAATGTTCGTTATTTTAACGAATAAATGATGAGCTATCTTGACATTTGAATCCGATTTATCATACGCTGTTGTCTGGGGAAAAGGGAAAGGTCAGAGAACGCATGCACTCATTAATGAAAAGCGAGGCGGATATCGATGAGCGAATTAAGAAATGATTTCTTGTACAGTGAAGAGCACGAGTGGGTGCAGACCGTTGGGGAGGATACCGTACGAATCGGTATCACCGAGTTCGCGCAACATCAGCTGGGTGACATTGTGTTTGTAGAATTGCCTGATCTCGAAGCAAGTGTAAAAGCAGAAGAAGGTATCGGAACAATTGAATCTGTGAAGACAGTGTCAGATCTGTTCTCGCCAGTCAACGGGACCATTGTTGCCATTAATGAAGCATTGCAGGACTCTCCGGAACTTGTAAACAGTTCTCCTTATGAGGAAGGCTGGATGATCGAAATTCGTATTGATGGGGATGTAACCGCTGCTTTATCTTCATTGCTAAAGGCAGAAGAATATCGTAAGCATATCGAGTAATCCCATAATCTGAGTCATTTGGTTTATTTGTACTTATTAACATATTATGTATTCATATAAATTAGAGCGTTTTATATCCAGACCTGCGTAAGCAAATGAGCTTATGCAGGTTTTTTTTGCTTTTTTTCATCCACATATGGACAAGATCAGAACGAAGATTCTATAGATTCAGGTATAAAAACAGTTGAAATAAACCAAGCTATGCTAGTCTTACAGCGCTGTGTATAAAAAATCATAGACACGGAAAAACCTTGTTGTATCAAGGGTTTACACCTTTTATTTTGATATAAAGCGATTACATAATCCAATGTTGTCATCATTGTTCATGACGAAAGTACGCTTTCATTTGATTGAACAAGATAGGTTTCTCGCTTAGGATAACAGCAGGGGATAAATGATACCCCTTTCATTACGAATAACGATTTGATTCAAGGAGGATAAATCAATGAGTAATTTGGATCAAATGTCCAATTCTAAGGGTGGGTTACGTGTTGGTGTACAGCGTTTTGGACGTTTCCTGAGCGGAATGGTCATGCCTAATATGGGCGCGTTTATTGCTTGGGGACTGATCACGGCAATGTTTATTAAAACAGGCTGGTTCCCGAATGAAACGCTAGCACAGCTTGTTGATCCCATGATTAAATATTTGCTGCCGCTGCTGATCGGTTATACCGGCGGTACGATGGTACATGGAACGCGCGGGGGTGTCGTTGGTGCGATCATGACCATCGGTGTAATTGTAGGCAGTGATATTCCGATGTTCCTCGGGGCTATGATTGCAGGGCCATTGGCTGCATGGGTGATTAAGAAATTTGACAAATCTATTGAAGGTAAGGTCAAAGCTGGTTTTGAAATGTTGGTCAACAACTTTTCGGCTGGAATCATCGGCGGTATATTGGGCATCATTGCTTTGTTAGGGATCGGGCCTGCGGTTGAAGCGCTTAGCAAAGTATTGTCTGCAGGCGTACAAGGGTTGATGAATCTTGGTGTGCTTCCACTGGTCAACCTGATCATTGAACCGGCTAAAGTGTTGTTCCTGAACAATGCTATAAACCACGGGATTTTAACACCAATTGCTACAGATCAAGCCAGAGAATTAGGACAATCTGTACTGTATATGCTTGAATCCAACCCAGGACCTGGACTGGGCATCTTGTTGGCATACTGCTTTTTCGGACGGGGGATGGCGAGATCATCCGCACCTGGTGCAGGCGTCATTCATTTCTTCGGGGGAATTCATGAGATCTACTTCCCTTACATCTTGATGAGACCAATTCTGATTCTGGCAGCCATTGCTGGTGGTGTGGCAGGTACATTAACGTTCATGCTGACAGGGGCAGGATTAGTTTCGGCACCGTCACCAGGAAGTATTATCGCTTATTTCCTGCTGACACCAAAAGGTGGATACATCCCTATGCTTGCAGGGGTTATCGTAGCAACCATTGTTTCCTTCCTAATCGCTTCTCTGCTGCTCAAAACAGGTAAGCAGAAGGAAGAAGATTTAGAGGCTGCTTCCAGCCAGATGAAAGATATGAAGAGCCAAGGTAATACCGCAAATGCAGCGATTACAGCGGATAATCGTGAAGCAGACAGAGCAGCAGATATCGCAACTTCTGCAGCTTCCAAGGCAAAATCGGATGTGAAAAAGATTGTTTTCTCATGCGATGCAGGTATGGGTTCGAGTGCGATGGGAGCTTCGATTCTGCGCAAAAAGATGAAATCTGAAGGGATCGATGTTGCTGTAACCAACACAGCGATTAGTGAAATTCCGCAAGATGCTGACGTTGTGATTACGCAAAAAACATTAACGGATCGAGCGCGTACAGTTGCACCAAATGCGGAGCATATATCCATCGACAACTTCCTAAAAAGCCCGGAATACGATGCGCTTGTTGAACGTTTGAAGTAAGTGATAAACCGTTGCGAATGAGTTTCATGAGCTTTAAATCTACGTAGAGCAGCTGTTTCCAAGAGCCGGAGGCGGAGATATGAGTATTACCAAAAGACAACGTGAAATTGTGGAATTCCTGCTGGAACATCCCCATGAAGTCACGGCTGGCGAAATCGCCTTAGAAGTGAAAGTAAGTACCCGGACTGTTCATCGCGAATTGCTGATGATTGAACAATGGCTTGAACCGCTCGGTATGCGGTTGGAAAAAAAATCGGGGACCGGCATTCGTATTGATTCCGATTCAGATGATCTTAGTGCATTACGCCAGAAGCTGGAAGGTAATGAACATGTAGAGTTTACGCCGGAAGAGCGTAAGCTCTTCATGCTTTGCATCCTGCTGGGAGAGGCTGAACCGATCAAGATGCGTGCTCTTGCCTCTGACATGAAGGTGACGGTCTCGACGGTCACCAACGATCTGGATGATCTGGAGTCACGCATTCGGCAATCCGGTTTAAAACTCGTTCGAAGGCGGGGATATGGCGTCAAAATAACGGGTAGCGAGGCAATCCTTCGCAGAGCTATTGCGGCGCTCGCCATGGAAATGCTGGATGAGTCGGATCTCTTTGGCAGACAGCCGGAGCAAGGGAGCTCCGTCGTTAATCAAAAGTTACTCAGCATGATCGGTCATAGTGATGTGGTTACTATTGAAAATGCATTATGGCAACCGGATATTGAATGGCTGGAGAAGATACCTGAACGACAGTATATGAAGCTGCTTATTCAGTTATCTGCAGCTATTGTTCGAATACGCAAAGGATTTGATATAGGGCGTGTGCCGTCAGGCACAAAAAATATGACTTCTGTTAGAGTATCAGAGTTACATGAACCACAAGTGCCCGAGTATATGGCCTCTCGGCTGTGCAATATATTATCCTCCCAGCTGGGAGTGGCTTTTTCAGAAGCGGAGCAAATGTATTTTCATCAATTGCTGACGGAAACGGAACAGCAGCTTCATACTTCACGTCTGCTCCCGATTGACAATCTGATTCTAATGGATAGAGTCCATTCACTTACGGATCAGATGCAAGATAGAACGGGTTATAGCTTTCATGAAGATCGCTTGCTTCGAGAAGGATTAATAGATCATATGGTGCCTGTAATGGAACGGCTTGAAGGGCATCAAATGATTCGAAATCCACTATTGCAGCAGATTCGCAGAGATTATGACGTTCTATTTGAACAAGTCAAAAGATCCGTGCTGCATGCATGGCCAGGGGTAGAGGTTCCAGATGAAGAGATAGGATTTCTTGTCATGCATTTTGGTGCATCTATTGAGCGGTTACGAGCGTTGAAGCAGGAGATCCGGGCGATCGTTGTGTGTAACAGTGGAATTGGATCCTCGCGCATGTTGTCCAGTCGGCTGTCTAAGGAATTTCCTGAAATTCAGATCATCGATAGCGTGTCATGGTACGAAGCTGCCCGAATGCCAGCAGAAGAGTATGATCTGGTCTTATCAACTGTCGATCTGCCCATGGAGGAAGATCAGTATTACAAAGTCAGCCCGCTGTTGACAGCAGAAGAGAGCGAGAATCTGCGCCATTTTATCAAAACGACAACGCTACAGCGACGACATCACAAACCTCGTGACATAAGGCAGGAGACACCCAACCGAACTTCTGATCCTGAAGGAATGGAAGCGACGCTGCTTGAAATCGTACGGATTATTGGCAAATTTCAAGTGCACACCTTAAATAATGTACAACTTGATTTATCTCAGAGTTTGCTTGCGATGAGTACCGTTGCACATCAATCAGGTGTATTAAAGGATCCTGAAGATGTTGCGAAGCTGCTTGAAAAGCGTGAATCGATGGGAAGTCAGAAAATTCCCGGTACTACGCTAGCTCTTTTCCATACACGGAGCGAAAGTATCTACAGTCCGTCTATCCGTCTGTTCCAGCTGAACGAACCGATGCTTCGGACAAAGGATGATCCGGAAGGAGTCAGCCATGTACTGCTCATGCTCGGTCCAAAGGAATTGTCCAAAGAAAGCTTGGAGGTTCTAAGCGAGATTAGTGCACTGCTTCTTCAAGAAGAGATGGTTATGTTACTCACACAAGGGAATAGGGATGAGATTGTTCATTATCTGTCTCAGGAACTAGTTGGATTTTATCGGAGTAAAACTGAAATTGGAGGTCAATAACATGAGTATGTTAACAACAGACAAAGTCATCATGAACGCGACGGCTCAAGACAAATACGAGGCTATTCGTATGGCAGGACAGATTCTGAAGGATGCTGGCCATATCACTGCAGAGTATATTGACAAGATGATCGAGCGTGAAGAAATTGTATCTACCTATGTGGGCAATGGACTTGCTATTCCGCATGGTACGAAAGAGTCTAAAGCGTTCATTCTCTCAACGGGGATTTCGGTGATTCAATTTCCGCAGGGGGTTGATTTTGGGGAAGAAAAGGCTTATATGGTTATTGGCATTGCAGCTCAAGGCGGAGAACATATGGAGATTTTAACAAGTATTGCGGTAATCTGTGCCGAGGAAGAAAATATGGATGCCCTGCGTCAGGCGAAAACAGCAGAGGAAGTTATTACGATTCTAGAAAGTGAAATGGAACTATGAAGGCCCTTCACTTTGGCGCAGGTAACATTGGACGTGGATTTATCGGTTTGATTCTGTCTCGTGCTGGATACGAGGTGACGTTCTCGGATGTGAATCAAGAACTTGTACATGCTCTTCGAGAGCGCGGTGAGTATACCGTGGAGCTTGCCAATGAGAGTAAAGATCAGGAGACGGTAAGTGGAGTAACCGCTATTGATGGACGGGAGTTACAAACGGTTGCTGATACTGTGGCGGAAGCTGATCTGATTACAACTGCAGTGGGTGTCGCTGTATTGAAACATATTGCGCCCGGTATTGCAGAAGGACTGGAGCGAAGAAGGCGTGCGGGTTCTGTGCAAAATCCGCTGCATATCATTGCTTGTGAGAATGCGATCGGTGGAAGCGCACAGCTGAAAGAGCATGTATATGCATTGCTGGATGAGCAGGCTCGTGCGTTCGCTGATCAATATGTGTACTTTCCAAATTCGGCAGTTGACCGGATTGTACCGATCCAGAATCATGAAGATCCCCTGCATGTTCAGGTAGAGCCCTTTTATGAGTGGGTGGTGGATCGCTCGCAGATGGCACCTGCATTCAAATCAATCGATGGTGTGGTCTATGTGGATGATCTTGAACCCTACATTGAGCGCAAATTGTTTACGGTAAATACAGGACATTGTGTTGCAGCATATATTGGCTATGTACACGGGTATGATACGATTCAGAAGGCCATTGCTGATGAAAAAGTAAAGTCCATTGTATACGGTGCATTGCAGGAGACAGGTCAGGTGTTGGTGAAACGTTTTGGCTTCGACCCGGGAGAGCATGAGCAGTATATTGTCAAAATTTTGGAGCGGTTCATTAATCCTTATCTCACCGATGAGGTAACCCGCGTAGGTCGCTCCCCGCTGCGCAAGCTCTCCCCGAACGATCGTCTTGTTCGCCCGGCGCTTCTGGCGCACGCGAACGATATGTCGGTGACCCATCTGGCTATGGGCATGGCTGCGGCCTGCAAGTTTGATGTGTCCGATGATCCCGAGGCGGTGGAACTGCAAAGCATGATCCGCGATAAAGGCATCGCGGCTGCACTGCAGCACTATACCACCATGGATATTGACCATCCCGTGTTGGTGGAGGCAGTGAAGCAGTATCATCAGATGTGATCAGCCCACGAATCCCCGGTTATAACAGCTTAATATAGTGAAAAATCTAGGGAGAATCGAGCTGAAAACAGGCGATAGCTAGAGTTGCTGAATCTGCTTTTACAGAATTATAGATATCATTAAATATTGAGCTTCTAAGAAGATTAGATCGCAAAGAAACCATTCCCCTTCCAAAGGATGATGCAGTTCCATTGGGAGAGGGAATGGTTTTTTGGTGTTCCAGGCGGACCTTTGGCACGGACACAGTAATGGATACAAGATAACCCGTTCCTGTTATTGCCGTACCTCACTTACCAGACATTGTTGACAGATGCATGATTTGCGACGATGTTCTGCGGGAATACGTTCAAACACTTCCTCAGGGAATACAGCATTATTACACCAGCATTCAGAATGAGGTTTACCTGCAGCATAGACACAATCGTTATTTTCCCCGCAGAGTGGACATCGTAGCTCATGGATTGTATTACTTTGCTTGCTGTTTTGTTTCTCCGGCTTCGGCTGTTTCTCAAGCATGTTGTACCTCTTTTCTTCATTCGTTATTCCTATGCAGACATTCGTAATCTATGGCTTCTATTATATCAAAACGAGCCCTCCAGCTAAGAAGTTTTAGTTAGTCCCTCTTGAGCACAATGGGATAGGGAATATTGTTGGCATTACATTTGTGCAGTCGCTCTGAGCTGCTTTCACTCTTCGGGAGGCAACTCGATTTGCAGTCCCTCCACATGTTTGCGCTTCATCAGATTGCGTTTCTTGCGATTTTCCTTACTCTCTAACACAATGTCCAGATCATAATTCCCCGGATATAACTCATCAGCAGAGATATGCAGGCGCAGACGTTTCTTGTGAATTTTCAGTTTACGTCCCCGAATCATGACTCCAATCTGTCCCCGATGATCCTCTTCGTCACTGACAATCCCTGCCTGATCCAAATAAGCTGCATAAACGCGGTCTCCTTTACGAAAAGCACGAACAGGTGCTTTATTGGACATAGAGTCGGAGTCGGAGTCGGAGTTGGAGCCTGGAGATACATCATTTAGATCATTTAGATTCGATTCTTTATTATTAGCATCCTCTGTAGGAGCATTATTCTCAAGAAAATTAGTATCTTCTATATGAGAACAATGCTCTAATGATTGAGCTTGCTCTACATAATCAGGCGCAGAAGTGTGTCTATCATGATGGATCTTTTGCTGTAACTCATTATGAATGATTTGATTCGCATTTCTATTCAAGGGTTCATCAGCTATGGACTTCGAACGCTCAATAATATGCTCCGGCATGCCCAGTTTAAGCGCAATAGAATAAGCATAACTTTCGCCAGCTTCCCCGATTCGCAGTCGATATAAGGGCTGGAGAGAGGCGGTGTCGAACTCCATTCGTGCATTTTCAAATCCGGATGTAGCTGCGGCAAAATATTTGATTTCCCCGAAATGCGTCGTAGCAACAACGGTTGCCCCGCATTTATGCAATTCTTCGAGCATCGCTATAGAGAGCCCAACACCTTCTCCTGGATCTGTACCTGACGCCATTTCGTCGATCAGTACGAGCGTGGAAGGATTCGCTTGTTTCAGAATCGTGATCATATTGCGAATATGTGCTGAGAATGTGCTAAGCGCCTGTTCAAGGCTTTGACCATCGCCAATATCGACAGCGATCTGCTCATATACAGCCATTTCTCCTCCCTCAGCCACGGGAACAAGTAGTCCGGATTGCATCATCAGTGTTAGCAGCCCGAGTGTCTTGAGTGCAACGGTTTTGCCGCCTGTGTTCGGGCCTGTAATGATAAGGGATGAGTAAGTGTATCCGATGGAAAAATCAAGCGGAACCATAGACGACCCCATTAGAGGGTGTCTCGCTCGACGCAGACTAATCTTACCGTGGCTGTTAACACGCACGGACCGCCCATCCATAGCCACTGCATATTTTGCTTTGGCAAACAAAAAATCCAGAATGCCCACGGTCTCTGTATTCAGTGCAATTTCCCGGCTGTAAGATTCAGCCAGAGAGGTCAGGTCGCCAAGAATCTTCATCTCTTCCCGGGATTCCTCAGCTTGCAGTAGAGTAAGTTCCATCTGCAGACCTGTCAGTTCTGCAGGCTCAATATATACGGTTTGCCCGCTACCAGATTCATCAAGTACACTGCCTTTGACGTGCTTGCGAAATTCTTTTTTAATAGGCAATACAGTTCTCCCATTCCGCTGGCTGACAACCTGTTCCTGCATAATCGAGCGGTGTCTGCCAACCAGTGAATCCAGTTTGCGTTTCATACGTTCTTCATTCACACTCATTTTTTTGCGAATTCGAATGAGTTCCTTGCTCGCTTGATCCTCAATACGCCCATTATGAATACAACGTTCTATCTCGCTTCGCAAGCTATCCATAAGCATCATAGAAGATGCATAACGACTAACGGTCGGAGCAATGCCGGATTTACCCTCCATATACTTCATAAGTTGCGCACAGCTGCGAAGGAACTGAGCGAGATGGCTGAAGTCGCGTTCGCTGAATAGATATCCGGTGCCGAGCAGGGCAATGATCGTTTCCAATCCCTCTAACGAAGGAATGGGTACACTTGCCCCGAAACGGACAAGAGCTGCTGCTTCCTCAGTCTCGTCCAGACGCATTTGAATGAGATGTGCATCGGTCATCGGTTGGAGTTCTCTGGCATAACGTTTGCCCAGATAGGAAAGGGCATAGTCTGCAATGTTTTTCTGAATATGGTGGAAGCCGAGACTGGTTAGCGTTTGTTCGTTTACATTCTTCATATTTGTATTCATGGCATTATTCGTATTGATATTGTTCACGTGGAATCTCTCCTTCAATTTGAAATGTATTAATGTGTACTTTATTGAAAAATATCCCTGTAGAAATGCGCAAAAAGGGCGCAGAATGAACAAACGTCATTCTCCGCCCTGTGCGTATGGGAAAGCAGAGTCCATATAGGGTCTATACGAAAAAATCCGCGCTGAACACAGCGCGGAAATAGACCCGGACATAGGCAATCCCGGAGGCGATGTTTGATTTCCGCTGTTCTTAACTAAGTACAGGGATCTGGCGCATCATGAAATACACGTATGCCATAACGGCAAAAGTGTCATGAAAAGCCAAAATTCCTGAATATGAAACTTGATTAGTTAAGAACGCTCACCGACATCAAAATCTCTCCTTCGACCTGAGGAATATATAAAGTAATATAAACTGCGAATGACTCAAAGTCAACGTTTCTAAATAAAGATGTGGACTTGATTAAGAATGGGTTTTAAAATAACAATAGTTATTTAATCCAATGTAAGCGATTTTATAAAAGGGAGATGCTTTGATTGCCTAAATATTTATTGCGTCTGCTCTGTTTTACGATGATTCTTGGAGCATTGCCGGTCATTGTGATTGGTTCTGTCTCGTATACGATTGCTTCACGTGATATCGAACAAAAAGTGCGCGAAAGTAATCTTCAAATACTACACCAGACCCAGATGCGAGTGGAGCAAGTATTGCGAAGTTTACAGTTGTCCTCCATTCAATATGTCAATTCACCTCTGGTGCTACGGGCCATGAAGAAGCCACTCGATAGCAGTGACTTTCAAGAAATTCGTGATTTGACTTCAGGATTCAACAATCTGCAGGCTGTGACGAGTATTCATCAGGCTTACCTTATTAATCTTGACGAGGACTGGGTCGTTACCATGCGTTCATTTGGCAAACTGGACGACTTCAGCATTCGAGATCGAATTGGAACTTATCTTACATATACCAACAGTCTGTTCTGGGTAACTCAGAATAAAAGTTCAACCAAAGAGAACGCCCCGGGATCGCCAATCATGGGTGAGGCAGTAATGGAACAGGCGCCTACCATGATCACTTCTGATAACGTGGTGAGTATGGTTTTCAAAATTCCTATGGTTCCAACAAACGTGAAACCAAAGGGATTTCTTGTCATCGATATTGCGGATGCTGAATTAAGCAGTTTTCTGAGCCGAAATCCAAATTCGGGCGATTTGTATGTTTTGGACAAGGAACAGAGGTACTTTCTGAATGATACCAATTATGGAACCAAATATGATCTGCTCAACCAAGATATTCAGAAAAGGGTCCAAACGACAGGGGAATCCCAAGGTTTTTTTAGTACTGAAGTGGAAGATAAACCCGTAGCCGTAAGCTACAGACAGTCTCCGCTCAACGGCTGGTTATACGTATCCGTCGTTTCGCTTGGACAGATTACAGCCCAGTCGCAGAAGATCGCATTAGTGACGGGGATTGCTACCTTAGTAATGTTATGTGTCACAGGTCTTGTGGCCATATACGGCAGTCGGCGAATGTATTCGCCGATCTCAAGACTGTTACAGTTTA
Organism: Paenibacillus sp. JJ-100; assembly: GCF_948329825.1. Taxonomy (GTDB): domain Bacteria; phylum Bacillota; class Bacilli; order Paenibacillales; family Paenibacillaceae; genus Paenibacillus. Next base: position 1,323,128 of record NZ_CAOJCM010000002.1, on the reverse strand, counting down.
CGAAAGGTCTGGATTCACCGCTTCCGCCAGCAGGACGTCGTCAGGATGAATTCAGCTACATTGAAGAACGTTTATCGACCCTGTTCAGTTCTGAGAAAACGATGCGTGAGCAGATGAAAGGGCAGCATGTACACCTTCAGGAGTTTTTTATGACCAAGTTGCTGACAGGGAAAATATCAGAAGAGGATTTCAGATATCAAGGCGATTTGTATGACTTTCCGACGGGGTGGTCTCATCTCGGCGTGCTTATGCTTCAAATCGATACGCTTGAAGGCACGAGGTATGAAGAACAGGATCGAGATTTGCTGCTGTTTGCAGTCAATAATATGGTTGGTGAACTGCTGCCTTCTGACATTCGATTTACACCTGTCATGCTCGATGATTCGCAGGTGACCGTGCTAGCTTCTGATCTGAGCGATGAAGTGCAGTTGAAGGAGTGGATGCATACACAGGCCGATTGCATTCGTGAACGGGTTGCAACCTACTTGAATCTTCCGGTAAGTATAGGGATTAGCCGAGCATATTCAAGCATCGGGGCTACGCCAAGAGCATACCAGGAGAGTAAAGAAGCTTTACAGGGCAGAGTGAGTTTAGGAAGCCGTATTATTCTACACTATGAGGATATTCAACCAAGAGGGCAGATGGAGGCAGCGCTGTATACGCAATTGCGGATGATTGAAGATCAACTGGCTTCTGCACTCAAGCAGGGGGACGAAGAGAAGACAAATGTGTATTTCACACAATATTTAGCACTACTGGCGGACAAAAAACTTCATTTCAGTGAGTATCCGATCATAATGGTGCAACTATTATCCAGAGTGTATCAACTTGTGCAGGAGCAAGGTGGAGATGTGGCGGAAGTACTTGGAGAGAAGGCGTCCATGACCTATTTGCTCAAGCTGTCTACATTGGACGAGATGACGAATTGGTTCCGAAAGCGATTATTTCAGCCTGTGATTCGTTTCTGGAAGGAACAGGAGGAGTCCCAGTATATGAATATTGCCCACCGGATGATTCGACTGATCGAAGAACGATATGATCGTGACTTATCGCTCGAGGCCTGTTCCGAGGAATTGAACTTCCATCCCGTCTACTTAAGCCGGGTATTCAAGAAGGAAGCAGGTGTTAATTTTACCGAATATCTCGCGGAATACCGCATGGAAAAAGCCAAAATGTGGCTGCAGACAACAGATTTGAAAATATCAGAAATCGCTGAAAAATTAAATTACACCAACCCCACTGCATTTATCCGTACATTTCGTAAAATAACAGGAACAACTCCCGGTAAGTATCGGGAGCAGCATCGATAGAAAACAAGGCCTGCTCTGCCCGCTATGGCAGGCAGGCTTTTCACATTCACTTATGATGGTTCAGGGTGAACTACAGCTTCTACGCCAAAGTTAAACCAGGAATATCCAAGTTGAAAGCAGTTTATTTTGCAGTTGACCAGTAATCTCCAAAAGTTTGAAACCCTTGATACATAAGGGAAAACAAGAAGCTAAATCAGGATGATAGCCAGTCATGTAATCATCGGCCACAATGGAGACATGAATTCAGGAAGTGATGTTTTGTAATCGTTTCCAAAGTGGGGAGGAAGACACTATGAAAGCCGAAACGGCGGCTCGGACACGGCCCGCTACCCGCAGTGACAGACATCTATTGTGGAGGGACATCATTAAAAACCGGTGGCTGTATATCATGCTGATTCCGGGAGTGCTTTACTTTGTAATATTCAAATACATACCGATGTATGGCATTACGATGGCTTTTCAGGATTACACACCTTACAAAGGCATTCTGGGGAGTAATTGGGTAGGATTCAAGCACTTCCAGCGTTTCTTTGGAGAACCACAGTTCTGGACGTTATTCCGAAACACATTTTTACTAGCGATTTATAATCTGGTTTTCTTTTTTCCGCTGCCCATTGTCCTTGCACTCATGTTAAATGAGGTTCGGCGAGAGCGGTTCAAACGCTTCGTACAGACATTAGTTTATGTTCCTCACTTTGTTTCCTGGGTGGTTGTGGTTGGTGTGTTCTACATGCTCTTCACGACAGAAGGCGGTGCAATCAACGAACTGCTCTATAATTTGACGGGACAGAAGATTGCATTCTTGCTTGAACCAGGGTGGTTCCGTTCGATGATTGTAGGGCAGTCCATATGGAAAGAGGTCGGATGGGGAACTATTATTTTCCTGGCTGCACTCTCCGGTGTAGATACGCAACTCTATGAAGCTGCGCGAATTGACGGTGCAAACCGCTGGCGTCAAACCTGGCATATTACGTTGCCGGCGATCCGTAGTACAATCATCATTTTGCTTATTTTGCGTCTGGGTCATTTCCTAGATACAGGCTTTGAACAGATATTCCTGATGCTGACACCTACCAACCGTGATGTGGGCGAGGTATTCGATACCTACGTATACACCAAAGGGCTTACCCAGGCACAGTACAGTTATAGTGCTGCTGTCGGATTGTTCAAGTCGGTTGTCGGACTGGCGCTGGTGCTTGGTGCCAACACGTTAGCCAAAAAATTCGGGGAGGAAGGCGTCTATTGATGCAACGGGAGTTAGGCGCTCTTCACTAGACAGGAGTGAACATTTAGATGCAACAGGACAAAACATGGGGCAATCGAATCTTTGATTTTGTGAATCATGGTTTGCTGTTACTGATTGGAATCGTGACTGTAATTCCGTTCATTTATATTCTGGCTGTTTCCTTTACCAGCCCGCATGAAGTAGCCAAGGGAGGATTCATTCTTTTTCCTAAAGAGTTCTCCTTAGCAGCTTATCGTTACATTTTCTCCACGGATACGTTAATTCGAAGTCTCGGCGTGTCTGTCTACATTACTGTTGTAGGGACGCTGATTAACTTGTTGTTTACATCGCTGATGGCTTATCCGCTATCCAGAAAATACTTACGCGGACGTCAGCCGATCCTGCTTGGAGTATTGTTCACGATGCTGTTTAGTGGCGGTATGATACCAACGTATTTTGTCGTTAAATCCCTGCATCTTACCGATACACTCTGGTCTTTGATGTTGCCAACAGCAATCAGTGCATTCAACCTGATCGTACTCAAAAATTTCTTTCAAGCCATCCCGGATGAGCTGGAGGATGCTGCCAAAATTGATGGTTGTAATGACGTAAGCGTATTGTTCCGTATTGTGTTGCCTCTGTCGATGCCGGCAATGGCTACCTTCTCACTCTTTTACGCCGTGGCTCACTGGAACAGTTTCTTTAATGCCGTCATTTACATCAATGATAGTGAAAAGTGGCCTGTACAAGTGTGGCTACGTGAAATTGTCATTTTGGCACAGAGCCGAATCGGAGATACGAGTATTGAAGAGACCGAGATTCAGCCGCTTACCATTCGCATGGCCGTTATTGTGTTCTCTACCATTCCGATTATGTTAGTGTATCCATTCCTGCAAAAGCATTTTGCCAAGGGAGTGATGCTTGGTTCTGTAAAAGGGTAATGGGGGAGTTTCGATCGCATTCGTTTAAAACAATAGACCGATATGGAGTATCAAAGGGAGGTTTTCATGAATGAAGGGAACAAAAAAGAAAGCCGTAGCTGTTCTGAGTACACTGGCGTTGGTGACCAGTTTGCTGGCAGGATGTGGTTCAGATGAAAGTCAGGCTGGCGAAGGTGGCGTGCAGAACGTATCCATCGCTATTGCACAGGTGGGTGATGTACCAAGCAAGGGCAATGAAGTACAGAAAAAAATTGAAGAGTACACCAACACAAAGCTTGATATCCAGTGGATCCCGGCGTCCGCATACAACGACAAAATTAATGTCATGATCGCCTCAAGTGACATGCCGAAAATCGTAAAAGTGCAATATAATCCGACAGTGACCAATGCAATGCGAAATGATGTGTTCTGGGAAGTCGGACCTTTGTTGAAGGATTATAAAAACCTTGCTGCCCAAAATGAACGTTTCTTTAACAACATCAAGGTTGAGGGCAAAATTTATGGTGTACCGGTGTTCTCCGATATTGCACGGGCAACGGTGATCTACCGCAAGGATTGGTTTGATAAGTTGAATCTGAAAGTACCAACAACCCCGGATGAGTGGTATGAAACGATCAAGACGCTGTCTACTTCCGATCCGGATGGCGACGGGCAGGCAAATACCCATGGATTAATGCTGTTTAAAAAGTATAACGAGGATCAGTATTCATTTACGACACGTCTTGGTGTCAGTTTTGGCGCACCGAACAAGTGGAAGGTTGAAGATGATGGCAGCTTCACACCAGAATTCATGACACCGGAATATATGCAGGTGCTGGATCTACTGAAACGTTTGTATGAAGAGAAATTGTTGAATCAGGATTTTGCCGTGTTTGATTCAACCGAAGCGGAGAAAAAGTATGATTCCGGCGTTGTCGGCATGCGTGTTGGTGTGGCACAGAACGGTAAGAGCCAGCAAGAGCGTTTGTCCAAAAGTAACCCAGACGGCGTTGTGGATATTGCCGGCCTGCTTGGTCCAAATGGTGATCGTGTCGCTGGACAGACAGGAAACTCAGGCATTCTGGCTTTCCCGAAAGCCACAGTGAAATCAGAAGAAGAGTTGAAAAGTCTGCTTTCCTTCGTTGATAAACTGATGGACCCAGAGATGGCAACGCTGCTGATGCGTGGTGTGGAAGGTAAACATTACGCTAAAGTAGGAGACAATGAAGTGGAAATGAGTGACTTCGACGCTTTCCAACGTGAAGTAAAGCCTTATCGTGATAATTTCCCTTATATTGAAGGGTACAATGTTCCTAAACTGAAAGACACCGAGCTTGGAGAAAAAGGAACAGCACTAGCGAAGGAACTGGCAGAATATGCTGTGCCAAATCCTGCTCTGACGCTGTACTCTCCAACATACGGTGACCGCGGAGCGGATCTGGATCAGATGATTGCCGACGCACAAACCAAATATATTATGGGCAAGATTGATCAAAGCGGTTGGGAAAAGGAAATCGAGAATTGGGCTAATGCAGGTGGAACCAAAATCCGTGAAGAATACGCTGAAGATTACAAAAAACAGGCTCAATAAGGAGCGGAAACCGGAGGTTTGATCATGAAGGAAACGTTACAACATACACCTATGCGCATGGCTGACCAGTTTATGGAGAGTTATCGCAATCATGAGCTGTACGCGACCTGGCATTATGAGAACGGGTGTCTGCTAAAAGCGTTGGAAGAACTGTATGCTCGTACAGGTGAACAGAGATATTTTGACTATATTCAGGAACTAATGGATCATTTCATTCAGGAAGATGGATCAATTCGTTCCTATACGGTTGAAGAGTATAATCTAGATCAGATTAATCAGGGTAAATCACTGTTTTTCCTGCTGGAGAAAACGGGTCAGGAAAAGTACCGCAAAGCTGCTGAGCTGCTGATGACACAGTTGAAAGGGCAGCCGCGTACAAGTGAGGGCGGATTCTGGCATAAGAAGATTTACCCATTCCAGATGTGGCTGGATGGATTGTATATGGCGACCCCATATCTGACTCAATACGGAGCTGTAACTGGGGAGGTAAAATGGTTCGACAAGGCCGCTCTGCAGTTGCTGCTGGTGGAAGCGCGAACTCGTGATCCACGAAGTGGCTTGCTCTACCATGCTTGGGATGAGACTAAGGAACAGCGCTGGAGCTCTGGAGAGACGGGATGTTCTCCTCATGTCTGGAGCCGAGCTGTGGGCTGGTACGTGATGGCCGTTGTCGATACGCTGGACTATCTTCCAGTTGATCATGAGCAACGCGGACAGATTATCGGTATATTTGAGCGACTCGCGAATGCGCTTGTCCATGTACAGGATCAACAGACCGGGCTATGGCCGCATCTGCTCGATCAGCCGGGGCGTGAGCGGAATTATCTGGAGGCTTCAGGCAGCTCAATGTTTGTGTATGCGCTTGCGAAAGGGGTGCGCAAAGGATACTTGAGCGGGAAGTTCAAAGCAATTGCAGAAAAAGGGTACCAAGGCCTGCTGAATCATCTGCTGCAGACTGATCAGGAAGGTGTGTTATCCCTGACACAGTGCAACGGGGGAGCAGGTCTCGGGGGAACTCCGTATCGTGACGGATCTTACGAGTACTATGTGACTGAATCTATTCGCATTAATGATCCGAAATCGGTTGCTCCGTTTATTTTGGCAGGGGTTGAGATGGAACTGGCGTAACGCTGGTTCTTTTCTCCAGAACATTATGATAGCGCATACATTGTGAGATTGAACGCATCTATGATCAAGGAATGAGGGCAAGTTCGCTGAACAATAGGTTTATCCAAAAGGAGAGATGGTTCATGAGTCCGAAAAGTCCAAGAGGTTCCAAGAGTCCTATGTTTCGTGTAGGAAGTTTCGTTATTGTTGGTGCGATGTCTGCCGGTCTGCTAGCTGGATGTGGGGGAGAAAAAGCTCCAGCTGCCGGGGAAGGTAAACTGCCCATTTCCATTTCATTGATGCAGGTGGGGGATGTGCCCGCCAAGGAAAACGCAATTGAGAAGAAGATTGAGGAATACACCAATACTGACGTAAACGTGCAGTGGATTCCGCAGTCAGCGTTCGATGACAAGGTGAATGTCATGGTTGCATCAGGAGAGATGCCAACGATTATGCGTGTGAATTACGTGCCTACCACATTTAATGCTGCCAAGACAGGGCTGTTTTGGGAACTCGGGCCTTATTTGAAGGATTATAAAAACTTGTCTGCTCAGTCGGAGGCCCATTTTAATAACATCAAAATTGAAGGAAAAATCTATGGCATTCCAAATTTTCGAGATATCGGCCGGACGGCGATCGTATATCGGAAAGATTGGTTTGACAAGCTGAAGTTGGATATTCCAAAATCACTCGATGAGTGGTATGAAGTCATGCGTTCCATTCGCAAAGACGACCCGGACGGCAATGGCAAGGAAGATACGTACGGTGCGCTGCTATTTAAAAAGTATAACGAGGGTGTATCTTCACCGCTGACGCGGATTGCTGTAAGTATTGGCGGGGTCAACAAATGGGGAGTGGATGACGCTGGCAAATTAACACCTGAGTTCTTGACCCCTGAATATGTGGATACGATGAAACTATTCAAGCGCCTGTTCCAGGAAGGGCTCATTAATAGTGATTTCCCTGCACTCGACCCTTCAGATGCAGACAAAAAAATGGATTCAGGGCTTGTTGCCATGAAACTGAACGGTGTCGCCCAGAACGGGAAATCATCCCAGCAAAGGCTTACACCGAACGTACCGGATGGTGTCATTGATGTGGAACCTTTCCAGGGACCAGACGGTATTCGTATTGCGGGTGAACCCGGAAACTACGGTATGCTTGTCATTCCAAAAGCATCTGTAACAGATGAAGAGCAGCTCAAAAAGGTACTCACCTTTTTGGATCAATTGATGGACGAGGAACTTAGCACGCTGCAGCTACGTGGGTTGCTCGATGTGCATTATTCTAAGACCGCAGACGGTAAAACGGAGCTGAAAGACTTTGATGGTTATCAGCGTGAGGTCAAACCATATCGTGATAATCTGCTGAGTGTGGAAGGATACAACGTGCCTGAACTGGTCGATGTTCCAATTGGAATGAAAGGCACCAAAATGGCTCGCGAAAATGAGCAGTATGCCGTTGCTAATCCGGCTCTTACATTATCTTCAGAAATTTATACGGAGCGTGGTCAGGAACTGGATCAGATGATCTGGGATGCACAGACGAAGTACATTATGGGCAAGATTGATGATGCAGGCTGGGAACAGGAAATTGCCAATTGGAGGAAAGCAGGCGGTGATCAGCTGATCACGGAACTGGAGGCATCATATAAAGAGCTGAACGGGAAATAAGCAAGACTGCAAAAAAAAGGTTGATTTTGTAAAAAGAATGGGTTTATTATATAACTTAATAATTGAATTAACTTTATACACGAGACCACTCCTTAAAGCATAAGGCTATGAATCTACGGATTCATGGCCTTTTTTATGTTTTTCTGGAACAAGAGGGTCTTTAGAAGGGGGGTGCCAGCCTTGAAGTACTGGGGAGATAAGAAAATGAATACCAACAGCCTAGATTTACATGGTAGAATATTGATTATTATGTCAAATTTAGGTTTTGGTCAAAAGAAGGCGAAACTAGCAAGTAAAAAGCATCCCCATACTAAGGTACATAGGAGAGTGAACAGATTGAAGTTTAAGAAAAAAGAAAAAGTATTAGGAAGAAAAATCAGTAGAAACGTTTGCTTCATTGGATTATTGACCGTTGCTGTGTTGGCAGGAACACTTATACCTGTTGGGTCTACACCTTGGGTTACAAACGTAAAAGCCGCTTCAGTTACGGTGGATAGTGCATTAAGCAAGTTCAAGGACGTTAAAGGGCATTGGGCTCAAGAGACGATTGCCAAAGCACTGAAGAAAAATCTGATCTCCGGTTACCAGGATGGGACGTTTCGCCCCAATGGCAAAATCACTCGCGGGGAATATGCCGCTATACTTGCTCGAGCAACTGGATTAGAGAAGGCGCAAGGACAGGCTCAAAATGTTTTTTCTGATCTTACAGGGCACTGGTCCGAGTCGGCAGTTCATCAACTGGTGGCACAAGGTTTCATTGATGTTAATGATTATGTAAATGGCTTTAAGCCTAATACGGAGCTTACACGTTATGAAATGATGAAGTGGATTGCAAGCGGATTGGTCAAATCAGAGAGCAGCTTCGGAGATGCTTTTAACGATACGAAAAATACGTTACTACCTACACCCGAAGTGAATCGCGGAACAATTCGTCCTGAACAGATTCCATATCTTGCTCTTGTGCGTGGGACAGGTGTTGTTGGTGGATTTGAGGATGGCACACTAAAACCGGCTGATCCAACGACTCGTGCTGAAGTTGCCGCTATCTTACTGCGGTATATGGAGGTAGAGGGAACGGACGCCTCTAAGTACAGCGATCTGAATGAGTTGCGAGAGGTAGGCACGACAGGTACGAATTTAACGACAATTAGTAATTATTTTTATACTAAAAATTCGGTCAAAGTGAGTGACATATCTGATGAGGATATTTACTTGTCAAACAACTCAGGAGTGTTAAATCTTCATAGATTTATAGTGGTAAAGGTTCAAGGTGGGAAGCCTGAAGGGGTTTACAATAAACTTTTCGTTGAGCCGAATGTACCGCTTGGAAACTATTATTTAACATTTGCGGATATGTCTTTCACTTCAAAAACAGATAAGACAGATTTAATTACTTACAGTGGTGGATTAGATAGTGGATTATTAAAATTTAGACGATTAGAATTAGAGTTTTCTAAAAAAAATGGATTTACTACAATACCTGATAATCCTAAAGACCTTATCACAAAAGGGAAAAAGGTTAGGTTTTGGACTAGATCAACGTTAGATTTTAAAAATGGAAGTTATCATATTAAAACTGAAAAGTTAGGAGAATTGAAAATACAAAATATGTACTACTAGTAAGGTGGTTTTGTATTTATGAGGGAAAGAATACGATTTCCTGTATTCAAGTATCCAAAAATAATATTAATATTATTTTTTATTTATGTTTTAACTGGACAATTAGTTGATTCAAATGTGAATGCTTTAGATTTCTCATATGGACCAAAATCAATGAAAAGTCCAATATTAAAATCTGTACAAGCTGCTAAGAGGATTGCCAATCCAGGTGTGTATTGGTATCAAATGGATGATGGACGTTTTAGAGCTGATCATAGTGGAGGCCCAACATACGCTCCTAATGCTGGAAGTTGTTCAGCCCCCTTTCCTGCTATGAAAGAGGTGCCTGATAGTGTTGATTTTTCTATGTGGCCTGCACTTTCCTGGCCTCAATATAATGGAATAGATTTAACGTCTGCTAGTTTTAAAAACATAAAGATTAAAGCAGTAGAATATCAAACTCCACCTGAGCAAACGTCCTATACTGGCCTTGGAGGAGCTCGAATTAATCCTTCGAGTACAATTGTTGGAATTAGGACTTTAACTGGTGGAAGTCATGAATGGACTACCAATGGTCCATTTGAAAATGGAGGCAGGACTGATGCCGGCTGTCCCAAACATAGCGTCGTCTATTACACACCTATGGATATCATATGGGAAGGCGATTTAGAGGAAGAAAAGGAAATCGACGTAACTCCGGATGCGACGCTGACAATTGGCCAGAACAAGCAGATGGTAGCCAAAGTGAAGACTAAGGCCTACGGTTCTACAACGTGGAATGAAGGTGTTGATGTATCTGGTAGAGAAACAGAGATTAAATGGTTTTCTTCAGATGCGACGGTAGCAAGCATTGAACTAAAGACAGGGATGTTAAAAGCGGAAAGCCCAGGAACGGTTACGGTACGTGCAATATGGAACAATGGTACATACCTTATCTCGGATACAGCAATCGTTACCGTAACATCTGAGCCGGGACTGGTAGTGAATCTGCCCAATGCCTGCAAATCTACGACAACACTCCTGCAAGCAGAAGCAGTTCTTACGAAATCGGATCGAAGTGTTCACAAACTGACAGCACATCCCAAATTAACATGGAGCAGTTCGAATCCTACTGTTGCCACAGTTAGTGCAGAAGGCAAAATTACGATCAAGGGGATTGTAGGCACCTCGATCATCAAGGCCCGTTTTCTTGATCCCACGCAGCGAATGGATGAGCAAGGGACAGAAGAGCTTGTAGTGAGGGATTGTACTAATAGTGACAACGGAGATCCGGGTGGTGGAGGCCCTGGAAGTGATCCTGTGAATGCTTGTACGGTTACGATCAGCCCGCCTAGTAGAGGTAGTGTGGTGGAAGCTTCAATCATGGATCCCTCTGTTAGTGGTGTGTTGAAGGCTGATGAACGAGGTGCTGAGAAGTTTGATGTAACTCGTGGTATTCCCACTTCGGAGGATCTTTACGCGAGTGTTTTGGCCAAAGGCTATCTATTTCAACATCGTTGGGTCAACATGACGGGTACTGTGACGTATCACGTCAAAGTGAAGAAAGTGTATAACAAAAGGTGGACAATTCCAGGGCGGCCTTCTAGTGGGGAAGGAGACCCGGGAACACAAGCAGAGCCCAAAGAACGGGATGTGCCAGGAGATAAGACTATGCTAGTCACAAGGGACTACAGCTACTGGCAAATTGAAAACCTGGAGGTCTACAAACTACATGAGGCCAAAGTTTCTAACTATGCGTTGGGAGGTTACGGGGATACCGTCACTCTTACACCGAACACATATACACCTCCAACACTTCAATCCACGGCGGACGCTGAGGTGCAGGCTCATGTCAAACCCGCGCCATGCCAGGATGTAGATTTGGGTATGCAAACTGTTTCAGGTGGCTCAGTCGAGCCCCCTACACCAGACGAAACAGCACTTTTTCAAACGAAAGCCGAAGGGGCAGTTCGGGAAAACACCGTTAACAATGACAAGGTGATTTTTAATGGTATAACCATTATGAATTCTTCTCCAGTGGAAAAAGCAGCTCCCAGACCTGGGACGATTCCACAACCGAGTATGATTGGAGATCAAGTACTCTACAAGAATCGACTAACGATCAAGAATACACTGATCAATAAAGCCGATCAACCGACAACAGGGGAAATCACCTATAGTCTACTCCCTGGTAATGTTAACGGAGGACAGGAACAGCGCTTTTCAATTTCGGGGATTAATCCAGTTACAGTCCATACTCCTGTGGTGAACTATGCATGGGTTTCGGATGACCAGCCTCATAATCAGAAAACGAAGCCGGATGCCAGCCGAGCTGCAATGATTCTGGAGCGTCCTTTCCTTGTACGAATACCGACCTCAGGTCAGCATCTGAATGTAGCGAATTATCCGGGGTACGGGGATCGGGACTATGCCAAGTATTTTCGCAAAAAACAGGTTCGTTTCCCTTTTGATGTCTATACAGATGCTCAAAGACAATTCATTCCAGCCATGACCTGGATCGACATCCCTGTGAATCAACTTGACACCCCATTTTTCCTTCCTGTTTGGGTAGATGAGGGGAACTATGAAATAGAGTTCCGGAATATTGCAGAGAATGCACCTGCGAATTTTACGGAACAACAAGATGCGAATACTCAACTTGTTCATCATACAGCTTCCGATACTGTCGCTGTAGAGGTCATCGGACGATTATATGATTTTCATATCACCGATATCTCAGACTACAACTGGGAAAAGGTATTCCGCAAACAACCAGGCAACCCGGAACCATCGGGTGTAAGCTACTGGACCGGAACGAACCAGATTGATGGGGATGCACGCGGTAACCTGGCTCCTTATGTATTGCCTATCCGACCAGGCAGTCATCCTGTGCAGGGATTTGGCAATGTAGCTGTTAAAACGGGTTACCATTTCAAATTCGATCTGAAAACCAAGGGCAATATGTTTGGCAAACAGGACGGTATTCGAATAACTCCGACGTTCTTCTATTTAAGTAAGGATGGTACGATAAGGCAAGAAGTGGAGTTGTATTATCATCGGGGACAAGAACGTCTCATTCGTATTGGCTCTGCACAGGATCAGGAGAAACGACATGTTGTACTCAACGCACGTTTGCGAAACGTACCAGGAACGGAACTTGCAGATGCGGCACGTTATCAGTACATGAATGAATGGACAGCCCAAGAGCGGGACAAATATACATTGGAACAATCCATGGTTCGTTTCGTAGATCAGATTTCTCATCATAAGACTTGGGTCGGACGTTACAACTGGATGATTCTCCCTTCACAGATTCGTACGCTCATTGGTCCCAAAACAGGCATACCCTCCAGTGTTAATGCAGACCGAGCGAATGCCGCTATTCAGCGCTGGTATGGGGAGTATAGCTTACCAGCGGACGTATATGCAGTTCCCGCAGGTACCAGTCTGGAGCGTTTTGCCCGAGAGAACGAGTTGTATGATAAGGCGGATATCTTTTTGAGAGATGGCTATATCGTTGTTAATTTCAATATCGAAACATTAAAGAACGGCAATATAAGTGATCCCCACCTACAATACATTCATGCTCCGTTAATGAATCAATGGCAGATGGAGGGGTACAACAATAGTCCGGTAGACGCTCAAGGGAAAACCTGGGCCATGAAAGATGGTGATGTTTTACTCTATCACGCTGATCAATCCAGCCGTCTTGATTTCCAATCCCAAGCACCGCATTAATAAGAAATGGACTACTGATTATCAACTATAAACCAAGGCAGAGTGGATGTGAGTTAACATCTTTCTGCTTTTTTTTGCATGAAAATATTATGTTCGACCTAGAGAACGGGTATAAAGGGTAAAGAGCATCATCTCTTATACGACATTACGCTCAAGCGAGAGGGGAACAGCATAATGATTGACGACACCCAGAATGGACCGGGAAAGAAAAAGATAATACATATGAAGGGAAAGATTTAGGTATTATGATTAGACCGAATTCATGCATGTTCAAAGTATGGTCTCCGAAAGCTGTTCAAATGCAACTAGTTCTCTATCCCCCTTTAACAGGAGGTGCAGTAGACGAAACGTTAAATCAATTGAATCAAAATAGACTATTTATGCAATCCAACGACGATGGGGTGTGGTCTCTAGAATTGGAGGGAGACCTCAGGGGCTATCGTTATATGTATATGCCTACATTTGAAGATGGGTCATCAACAGAAGCCGTAGATCCATACGCACGAGCGGTGACCATGAATGGGGAGATGGGGGTTATCGTGAATATGGAGGAGACTGACCCCGAAGGGTGGGAGCAGGATGTTCGTCCACACTTATCTCATCCTACCGATGCTATCCTGTATGAACTACACATTCGTGATTTCTCCATCCATCCATCTTCAGGTATCGTTCACAAAGGGAAGTATTTGGCGTTCACGGAGACTGGGCTGCGTGATCGTGAAGGTAACACATTGGGTATAGATCATTTGGTTGAGCTGGGCATTACCCATGTGCATCTGCTACCTGTGTTTGATTTTGCCACGGTAGATGAATCGAAGGTGGATGATAATCCAAACGATGTATCCAACTATAACTGGGGTTACGACCCGCTTCACTACAATGTGCCCGAGGGCTCGTATGCCACGCGTGCAGATGATCCAGAGGCAAGGATTCGTGAACTCAAATCTATGATCCTTTCACTCCATCGTAAAGGTATAGGCGTTATTATGGATGTGGTGTACAACCATACGTATAATACAGCGGGCAGTTCATTTGAAAAACTGGTTCCGGGGTATTATTATCGCCAGCATGCGGATGGAACATATAGTAATGGTTCTGGAACGGGCAATGAAGTGGCTACAGAACGAGCGATGGTTCGCCAGTTTATTATAGATTCGGTCCGTTTTTGGGCAGAAGAGTATCATGTGGATGGCTTTCGATTTGACCTGATGGGCTTGATTGATATTGACACGATGAAAGAACTGGCCAACGAGCTTCATTCAGAAGTTTCATCTTCCATTCTGTTATATGGTGAGCCTTGGGGAGCGATGGAGTCACCTCTAGGAGATGAAATGACACTAAAAGGAGCACAGCGTGGAGCAGGGTTTGCCGTGTTTAATGATAATTTCCGCAGCGTCATTAAAGGAGATAGTGATGGAGATGGCAAAGGTTTTGCCACAGGTGAGGTTGGTAAGGAAGTAGAGTTATGGACAGGCGTGCGAGGAGCTATTCATGATTTTACAGAAGGCCCCTCCGAGACGATTAATTATGTGACCGTACATGATAATCTCAACCTGTGGGACAAAGTGGTTCGAACGCAAGGACTACAAGATCAGTTGGGCTTTCTGACGTATAACGAGGATGGAAGTATTCGAGGGTTTGCAAACGTGGAAGAAGCTGTCCGAGAGGCTGATCCTTATCTTCATATTCATCCAGATCATGTGCTCGAGAATGAAACCGTGAGACGCTGCCTGCTTGCGAATGGAATTGTACTCACCTCCCAGGGGATTCCACTGATTGCAGCCGGGGATGAGCTGCTACGTAGCAAGTACGGGGATATGAACAGTCATGAGAGTGGAGATATCGTTAACGCGATACACTGGGACCAGAAGCAGCGATTCAAACCGGTGTTTGACTATTATCGCGGACTTATTCAACTTCGACGGGAACATCCTGTTTTCCGACTACGTACACGTGATGCAATCAAGAAGTACGTTCGTCTTCTGGAAAAGGATCATGCCTTACTCGCATTTGAACTGCATGGTGCGGCTGTCCATGATACATGGAACCGGATTGTAGTCATCTACAACGCATCAATCGAAACCCGGACCGTCTCCTTATCCCCAGGCATATGGAATGTCGTGACGGAGAAGGGGCAAGCGGGCGTTGATTCACTACGCACCATTAATGGTCATCAGGTGCAGGTTCAAGGAATTTCGATGACTGTGTTGTATTCCATGTCCTGAAGAGATCTAAAACCAGAATAGGAGTACCTTTTCGTCAACATAAATTTTTGAAAAAAGGTAATTCCGCAAAGCACTTTCCTTCATCTTGAAGGAGAGTGCTTTTTTCTGATGCCGAAGGTACAGATGCCTGTCAACCCAAACACATGGTTACATATGATAGATATGAAAGCGATTGCTTATGGAAAAGCCCGATTATACCGATATGTGGAGTACAGACACCACAGGTTGACAAATAGCGTCCCACTTCGTAACATCGGGACATTACGAAATTAAAGGATATAAAGGCGGTGGTAAGATGCCAGAGTGGACTTCTTTTCGTTTTGAAGGCAATGATCTTGGCTTAACTTATACCCGTGATGCAAGTGCTTTTAAATTATGGGCACCAACAGCAGTGCGGGTTGATATATTGATTTTTGAAGACGAGGGTGAATATAACGAGCTAGGTAATGTAGTCCAGCATGATAACGGTCAGTCGTATGCGATGACAAGAGATGCAGATGGCATATGGCATCTACAACTTACAGGTGACTGGGCTGGATATTATTATATGTATCGCATCGTTCATGATCATGAACACGTGGAATGCGTAGTTGATCCATATGCCAAAGCGGTGACGGCGAATGGGCAACGAACGGCTATTATTGACCTGAAGTCTACGAATCCACCAGGCTGGGATGATGATGTGAAACCTGCTTTTTTGCATCCAGTAGATGCCGTGATCTATGAATTGCATGTGCGTGATTTCTCTTCTGATCCTTATGCAGAGCTTCCTTACAAGGGCAAATATCTCGCCTTCACAGCTACAGGTCTTACGGATGCAATGGGGAACCGCATGGGTATAGATCATCTGGCGGAATTAGGGATTACTCATGTACATCTGCTTCCTGTAGCTGATTATCAGACAGTAAACGAACTTGCAGCGGCGCAAGCAGATTCTAATGCGAAAGCTCCTTATAACTGGGGGTATGATCCTCAGCATTATAACGTTCCTGAAGGTTCTTATGCGACAGATCCAAGAGACCCTGCAGTTCGCATCAAGGAATTCAAATCGATGATCCATTCGCTGCACCAGCAAGGCATCCGGGTTGTTCTTGATGTTGTTTACAACCATACGTACAGTGTGGAGGAAGGCCCTTTTGAACGGATAGTACCGGGCTATTTTTATCGTGCTTATGCGGATGGTACGCGAAGCAATGGTTCGGGTGTAGGCAATGAGCTAGCGACAGAGCGCCCTATGGTACGAAAATATATACTGGACTCCTTACGCTACTGGGCTGAAGAATATCATATCGATGGATTCAGATTTGATCTGATGGCATTGATTGATCAGGACACAATGAGTGAACTCACCCGAGAATTAAGAGAGAAATTTGATTCAGCCTTCCTGATCTATGGAGAGCCGTGGACGGGAGGACATTCCCCGCTAGAACGTCAAACACTCAAAGGAACGCAGCAGGAGCAGGGTTTTGCTGTATTCAATGATCATTTTCGAAGTGCAATTAAAGGGGATAATGACGGTGATGGTAGAGGCTTTATCACAGGAGCAGATGGCTTGGAATACGAAATATCCAAAGGCGTAGCAGGAGCATTAGATGATTTCACATCTTCTCCGTCGGAAACCGTAAATTATGTGACGGCTCATGATAATCTGAATTTATGGGATAAAATTGCAACCTCTCTTAACGTCCGTCATGAACTGGGCTTTCCCGTGTGGCAAGATGGGCAGCCCATGGAAGGGGGCAGCGCGGAGTCGGCGGTGAAGGCTGCAGACCCGTATCGAAATATCGTTGAGGAACATGTGCTGGACAATGAAATGGTCCGCCGGTCGTTGCTCTCATCAGGAATATTGCTCACATCACAAGGGATACCGTTCCTACATGCTGGAGATGAGATGTTAAGATCCAAGGTGGGAGACCATAACAGCTATCGAAGTGGTGATGCGGTGAATACGATGATTTGGGCGAATAAAGCTCGCTTCAGACCCGTATTTGACTATTATCGAGGGCTGATCCAATTGCGGCGCACGCATCCCGCATTTCGTATGATTAATGCGGAACAGGTTCGCCGTCATCTCCGGTTCATTCGAATGGACGGAAGGGTTGTTGCCTATGTGCTTGAACATGGAGCGAATGAAGATTCATGGAACCGAATTATGGTGATCTATAACGGTTCAGATGAGTCGCAGACGATACATCTGGAAGAGGGCAATTGGAACGTTGTCGTGAATCATCATACGGCAGGGACAGAAGTCATCGAGACCGTGAGTAGAGAGGTTCAGTTGGAACGATGGTCGCTCATGGTGCTATATGATAGCGAGCGTGCTGTGGAGGTAGAACCGGCTACACTGCATATTACTGCTCCGCGGCGGGTGTTCGCTCCTCAGGAGAGTTCCCGATTACGAGCCACCGTGAGAGACGGGATAGGCAATGTTTTGGAAGATGTAGAAGTACTGTGGAGATCTTCTGATCCGGATGTTGTCCGAATAGAAGAGGATGGTACTTTCTATACCTTGAGCCGAGGTACCGCATTAATTACTGCGCATATCGGTCAGATCACCTCGTCTTGCAACGTTGAGGTCGATGTACGCTATGCTGATCGAATCGAAATTGTAGGTGAACCTGTATTGTATACGACTCGAATATGTCGTTTTCGTGCGCTGGTACTGGATCAATACGGCCAGCCACTCACAAATGCTCATATCCGCTGGAGTTCCTCTCATTCAGATGTAGCAGCTGTAAGTCATACTGGGATCGTTAGGGCGCTGACCTCTGGGAAATCACTGATTATTGCTGAAACTGGGGGGATTCGTGCAGCATATGCCATCACAGTTCATAAATACCTTTCTCGAACTGTAACCATCCGCTACGAGCGAGAAGACCATTGGTACGATGGATGGGATGTTTGGGTATGGGGTACGGGGATGGTGGACGGAGCTGTTCGCTTGGAGCGGTCAGACAACGTCGCAGAAGCCCGATTTCGTGTAGCTCCGGGGCTGCATCATGTGGGATTTATCATAAGGCTGAATGAGTGGGAGGCTAAAGATACTTGCGGGGACCGTTACGTTGATATCTTACCTGAGGATGGAGATGTACAGATTATCGTACGAAGCGGAGCAGACGAAATGCAAGTTGTGCGAGTAAATGCCAAGGTTGATGATCTGAATAGCGCTTGAATTGAAACGAAGCAGACAGCCGGAAGCCATTCCGGCTGTTTTTAGTCTGCATCTAAACAACATGATGATGGAAAAAAAAGTATGAATTTCGGATTTATGTTTTAGATACTGGATCATTGGGGTAAATATAGATATGACCCAATTTATGGTCACAACATAAGACCTTCTGGTCTAAGAGAGAAGCTGCAGAGCTTGCCGACAAATATACAGTAAGGATCCCTTGAAGGAGGATGTTCAATCATGAAATCCAACGGAAAAATGGCTCAACTTACAGCAACGCCAAGAACGGAAAAGAAAGGTGCTGCTTTGCGCCTGTTAAGACAAGGTGGACGAGTTCCCGCCGTGGTATACGGACTAGGACTTGAAGGTGCCGCCATACATGTGGATGAAAAGGAAATGTTGAAAGTAGCGCGCACAGGCCGCTCCGAGATGTTTAATCTTAATGTAGAGGGCGGTAAAACTATACCTGTCCTGATTAAAGATCAGCAAGAACGCAATGGACGTCTACTGCACGTTGACTTTTTGCAAATTTCTAAAAATAAGCCTATCAGCGTTAGTGTCGCTATCGATTTCCAAGGTACCGCTGTTGGTTCCAAAGCAGGCGGTGTATTCCAAACACAGGAAACACAGTTGGAAGTCGAAGGATTGCCTGGTGATCTGCCGACATCCATTGAAGTGGACGTCAGCGAACTAGAGATCGGTGATCGTCTAACAGCAGGTGACATTAAACTGGATAAAGGTTTAACGTTAGTTACCTCACCTGACACCATTGTGGCCTCGGTAATGCCTCCACAAGCTGTCGAAGAGGAAGTTCCTGCATCTTCAGATGAAGCAGGCGCGGAAGCGGCAGAAGGCTCATCTAAAGAATAATAGGTATACTGGAAATACAACTTTCTGGTAAAACCCAAACAGATCAAGGCTCAGTTCACTTTTGTGGACTGGGCCTTTCGTGGCTTAAGCAAGCCTTTTAGTAAATTGGAATAAAAACTTCATTTGTGATACAACGTGAAGACATAGAAAAAGAATAGAAGAGAAAGCAGGTTACTGTAATGTTTGATCCTACCGTATACGATAATCTAAAAGTGGCCATCGAAAATTATCTTTATGATCTGGACAATCTGGATGAACACATTCATATTACCCATCGAAGAGATCAATTGGAGATGGCGAGTATGTCGAGAGAGTTTACCTTGCAATTCTGTCTGAGAGACCATCCCTCCGTTACTGCTGAAGTGGTTTTGAAAAGTTCACTAGAAGCCATTGCTGCGGAGATTCTGGAGACTCCAGGCAGTGAGCCGGGATGCGATTTGGAACTGCGCTTTTCACTAGTGACGAAGAATGCGGAGGTGCATTGTCATGACATCCAGACGATCATGCAGGAAAATTGGCCTGAACAACGGATTGAACAGCACATAAGTTATATTTATGGAGAGACTCCTGTTTCGTTTGATGTTACTGTCAATGTGTATTTCATACGTCATTTGAACGAGGATCAAATGCATGATATTCCGATGTTATGTGATCATACACTTCATGTATTGAATCAAATCTTGCTTACGACAGAAAAAATATAGAACTTTTAGAAGCCTTATCTCGTTTGGAGATTGAGGCTTTTTTCATATTTTTTATCTAATTTTATAGGCTCTCAGGCTTAGTTCGGTCAGGTTCTTGGTTAATAATTTACGCAAGCAAGTAACAAATTGTATATTTAGATGAGGCGAGGAAGTTCAATTGAACTATTTTTTAATGGTGAAATTGCGAAAATGATTTAGGACTATAGATTTATATATGAACTAAAGGAACTAGTTTTCCTTGCCGATAAAATATCGAAGGGGAGAAACTACATGACAGAGAAATTAATTCGTCTGCTACGTATACTTCAGGCTATACAAGCTAATCCTGGAATCTCAGCGAAGGAATTGGCGCTGAAATGTGGTACTACTGTACGCACAATATACCGTGATCTCCGAATTTTAGACAGAGTTGCCCCTATAATGAACGAAGGATATGGAAAAGGCTATCGATTCATAGGCGACTTTTCAATATATCCGTTAGACTTTACCCAACAAGAGGCTATGCTATTTAGTATGCTCCCGGCCCTGATCGATAAATCTAAATTGCCTGCTGAATTCGACTCAGCTTTTGATAAGGTCATATCAGCACACACTAAATTAAATACAAAAAACAGTGAAATTGTAGAAAGAATCGCAGGGATCATTCGGATGGGGATTCCTGCTTATCGTGAAGAAGGAAAGGATCGGAATTTATTAATCCCTATAATTGAAGCCATATTAGAGGGGCAGACCATCCAGGCTCAATATCATACGCTTACTAATAATGAGATTACACTTCGAAGGATAGACCCTTATTATCTTGTACCGCGTGATCAACGTTTTTATCTGATTGGTTACTGTCATCTGCAGCAAAAAGTTCGATTGTTTCGTATTAGCCGCTTTCTGGATGTGAAACGAACGAGCAGTGGATTTGACATGGGAAACTTTAATATAACGCAATACATGAAGAATACATGGTCTGTTGACCGAGGTGACGATCATATTCATTTTAAAGTGAAGTTCTCTGATAAAGTTGCCCCCTACATAAGAGAAGAAGAGATGTTCGTACGTCCACGAATGACAAATCTGGTGGATGGAGGGTTGTTATTTGAGGTTACTCTGAATAGCAGCCGTGAATTTTTACAATGGTTATATCAATTTGGTGCAGAAGCTGAAGTGCTTGAACCTCCCGAATATCGCAGACAGATTCGAAAACAACTCTTGGCATGGCTGGAGCACTATGATGAAGAAGCATTATAGCCGAAGACTTAGTATATTTCATAAAGGAGTATGGAGATGAGCATCAAAATTTTTGCCGCCATGATGGGCATGGATAATGACTATGGAGCACAAGCTCTGCAAGTAGGAGATACATTATTTCTCGTAAAAGACCCCAATAATCGACTGGATGAGCAAGCCATTAAAGTGGTGATTCCCCCCATCGGGAAAGTCGGATACATCGTGAACGATGTGGATAAGGTACCTCAAGGTTGCTGGAATGGAGCTGGATTCTATGACGCTTTTCATCAACAAACCTGTGCAAAAGTTAGATTTATACTGAAAGATATCGTGATCATTGAATTAATTGAAATCACGTATATACCTAATTCACAGATCGATTCTATTCGAGGCTGGCAGTTCCGTTAGAAAAGAGTGACATGGAAAACAGGCTCATGGACGAATGAGCCTTGTGTAAGTTGCTTCTAAATGCAAGGCTGTCTTTGCCCAGCTGAATTGTGCAGTTGCTGTTTCACGGCCATTTTCGCCCATAGACTGTACAAGCTCAGGATGGGTTGCCAGTTCATGTAAGGATGAGGCAAACTGTCGAGGTTTTGTATAACCTGAGATCAAGTATCCATTTTTTCCTGAACGAATAATCTCGCGAATACCACCGTTGTCTGAGGCTATAACAGGAATACCCGAAGCCATAGCTTCCACATTGACTAGGCCAAAGGCTTCGTGGATCTGTGAAGGACAGACGAGGCAGTCAACGCTGCGGTATAGTTGATCAATCTGATCATGATTCATCTGACCTAAGAAGTTTGTATTCACATGAAGTTTCTTTGTTAGTCTACGTAGTGAGCGTACATAGCGTGGAGGGCCCTTGCCTGCAATGATTAGTTGAATAGGCACTTGCTTTTGGGCAAGAGCAACAGCTCTAATGAGAACATCTACTCCTTTGCCAGGAATGACTCTACCCGCATATAGGACAGCGAAACAATCTGTAATTCCGAATTTTTCACGTACAGTGAACCGTTCCTCAAGGCTCGTCACAGGCCGAAATCGATCGAGATCTGTTCCGAGCGGAACAACATCCATAAGCTTCTTTACAGCTGGGAATCGGCGAGAGAGTCTGCGCTTTAAAGAATGACTGTTCAACGCAATACAATCGGCTTTCTTCAGCAAAGCCATTTTTCCCGGTCCTGCTTGAGCGAATGTGAGTGAATGAAGATAGAGAAGAACGGGAGTCTGTGGAAAAGCCGCTTTAATTGCTGCCATGCTGAAAGGTCTGTTATCAACTTGAATGATATCAACGTGAAGTGTACGTAGTAAACGAATGGCTGAACGAGTATACCCTGAGACGCTCGATGCTGGAATCCGTCTTATAATGATTTGATCGATCTGTTCAAGTGCCGGTAGCTCTGGTACTGAACGGCTTATGATCGTTACCTGATGACGACGGGCAAGTTCGCGCGCGATTCCTAATATACAGATTTCCACTGAACCATTTCCAGGTAGAGGTAATTTTTCTGGTGCAATCAGGACAATCTTCATCAATCTGCTCCTCCTTGTCCGACATCCATACCGTCCTCTTGTCATGCATTGTATGTGTGAAAAGAAGTTTTGGCTCCTGTGGAACGTTATGCTTAATTTGTCGTATGAAATATGGAATATTCTGAAGATGGGTCAGATATCAGGTTGGTAATTGTATTTGTGTTATACTGTACAGGATAAAATATGCGTTATAGCATTTGAGGCAGGAGGAAGATGATGTTAAGTTCAATGCTGGGTCGTTTCCGGCTGATGTTATGGTTGCAGGGGATTTCATATGTATTACTGTTATTCGTTGCATTTCCCCTTCGGAATGCGGGAATTATGCCTCAAGCGGTCACTTGGTTCGGTAACCTTTACGGTTTCCTGTTCCTGATGTACCTCTTGTTTATGGTATCTTTATATACAACTGAAAAATGGCGGCTGCGGCGCCCGATTGCCCTGTTCTTTATTTCCTTTATACCGCTGGGAAACATGATATATGATTTTTTTGTTTTTCGAAAAAAGGCCCGCAACGCTCGAAATAAAGCTTGACTTTATTTTACGTTATGAAATATGATGTATTCAGGTTATTCACGGGTTCCAACTAAAAACTACATATTCCTGTTAAAGGGGAGTAGCTTTTACAGTAAAGTCGTCAATTCGGGATTTCATCTCCGGCTTTATTGGCAGCAATTTGTTGTTAGCGAGACCTTTACCAAGTTTTCATGCTCGGTAAAGGTCTCTTTTTGTGGATAAAAAAGGATCTTGCCAGTAATGGTAAAGGTCCTTTTTTTTGTACATCATAAGCACAAGCAAATAAGGAGGAGTTCATGTTGGATCCAGCACTATTATTAGAATACGGGTGGGTACTTTTAGTCCTAGTAGTCCTTGAAGGATTACTTGCGGCAGATAACGCATTGGTACTCGCAATTATGGTTAAGCATTTGCCTGATGAAAAGCGCAAAAAAGCATTGTTTTATGGTTTGGTGGGGGCATTTATATTCCGTTTAGGATCCTTGTTCCTGATATCCTTCCTGGTAGATGTATGGCAGGTCCAAGCGATCGGCGCATTATATCTTCTATATATTTCGATTAATCATATCGTCAAAAAGATTATGAGTGGTCGAAATAAAACAGATGAGGCAGCGGAGGATACACCAAAAAAACCGAAGAAACAGTCCGGTTTCTGGATGACTGTGTTTAAAGTTGAAGTGGCGGATATCGCATTTGCGGTAGACTCCATTTTAGCAGCCGTAGCTTTGGCGGTCGCATTGCCACCAAGTGGTTTGCCACCAATCGGTGGATTGGATGGAGGACAATTTATTGTCATCTTCCTCGGTGGTTTTATCGGGCTTGTCATTATGCGTTTTGCAGCTTCGTTCTTCGTGAAATTGCTTCATTCCCGTCCGGGTCTTGAAGTAGCCGCTTTTGTAATTGTAGGTTGGGTAGGCGTTAAACTATCCGTCATTACGCTGGCGCATCCTTCTGTGGGCATTCTGGATGAGCATTTCCCGGAAAATAAAATATGGAAAATTGGTTTTTATATTGTATTAATCACCATTGCTGTATGCGGATGGTTTCTTTCATCCAAAGTTCCTGCCAAGGAAGACGAGAATCCTGTAGAAGAGCTTGAGGAGCAGGCTAAGAGCTAAAGATTTAAAGCTAAAGATCTAAGGATCTAAGGGTCTTGAACACTGTTTTATACGAATGAAAAATCACAGCGATAAGTCATGTAACAAACCCAAAAGGAGGTTGTCCTAGGACAGCCTTCTTTTTGTCTTTATTGTTAAGAGAAGGTTGTCTGTATTCTTTTTCCAAGGAAAGGGTTGACATACGAAAAGATATACGCTTAATATATACATATCAATTATGAAGGGAGGCCGAGAGACATGACGTTAGGTTATGATTTGATTCCAGGACACAAACGTAGTAACTCAATCGCATATCTGGCTCATCGTCTTTTTGGCCTCATACGGTCGACATAAAAGAATGGGCATATTGTTTATCTTTTCAAGAATTCGATAAGCAATATGTGTTCTTCGCGATATCTAGCGATGGATGACATACACAGATTCAGTGTGTCCTGTTGTTTATTATTGTCATGTAGTATAAAGCCATGGACGGTTAGTCCATGGCTTTTTTATGTTTTTTTGCACAGAAATAACACACAGCGAAAAGAATTAGTTGAAAATATAGGAAGGAATTATACAGATCTATGAATACAGAGATGAATCATTTAGTTCGTTTTAACGAAAGTACAGAAGGATATAGACATCAAATTAAGTTACCCGCAGGAGAGCTCACGGTATATGCAGCACAGCAGCTTTTTTCTTCCTTGGACTACAAGGTGTTTGAAATGGCTAACAATAACCTGCAAATTCCAGGTATTTCATATATGGGCTACACGCCCGACGTGCATGTTGGTGTAGGAACATGCATTGGAACGACAGCGGTGTGGGAGGCGCAGGACGGATATGTGTCCCCCTCCATCGTGGGCAGCGACATCGGTTGTGGCATGCGAGTTCATATGACCAATCTGCATAAGGATGATCTAAAAGAGGTAAAGCTTCGCCGCAAATTAGTCAAAGCGATCGAAAAGGTGTTGCCGATGGAAGCTAATCAGAGAGGTCATTACTCGGATATTCGACTGGAGCACATTGTACGCAAAGGGCTTCATGGATTACCGAAAAAATATATTCCAGATAGCTACACACCTAAAAAATCAACCTCGCTAACGCATGTGGAGAGTAGCAAATTTACGTATGATGAGAATGTGTTAGATCTTGTTCCGGATATGACTTGGCATCGGTCGCACCGCCAACTTGGAACACTAGGCGGCGGGAATCACTTCGCAGAGATTCAGGCTATCGAAATTGCCGAGGAGAATCGTGAAGTGGCCGAAGCTTGGGGGTTGTACGATGGACAGATCGTCGTTATGATTCACTCCGGTTCACGAGCTTGGGGAGGGCATGTGAGTCAGACAAGTTCTGCGGCGATCGCCAAAGTGATGCAACGGCTGGGGCTTGGAACTTCCGATCCCAGACTGGTATTTGCTCCATTGGATCATGCAGAAGGTCGTCATTATGTAAACATGATGTATTCCGCTTTGAATTATGCAGTAGTGAACCGACACCTCATTGCGTATGCCATTCGAGAGGCATTTCGAGATGTGTTTGGAACCAAATGTGAATTCCGTACACTGTACGATCTGATGCATAATTATGCTTGGGAGGAATCACATGCAGAACGAGGCTCTGTTTTTGTACATCGAAAAGGAGCAACTCGCGCGCTGCCTGCGGGTCATCAGGATAATCCAAAGCCTTATATGACAACAGGCCATCCGGCACTGATTCCTGGCTCGATGGGCACTGCCTCGTATATTATGGTGGGGCAGCCTGAAGGAGCAGACAACTATTATTCTATATGTCATGGTGCGGGCCGTGTTCGGTCACGTACAGCAACGAAACGTCTGGTAACCGTAGAAGATTTTGCTTCGGCTCTTGGTGTGGGAACGGAAGACGAAATTGTTGTGAACCAGCGTTCGCTGGAATCGATTATTGATGAGTCACCTCAAGCATATAAAAACGTTGATGAAATTATAGATAGTGTTACCGGTGCCGGTCTGGCTCAAGTGGTAGCCAAATGCAAACCGCTTGCTGCGGTAAAGGGAGCGAAATGATGAAAGATAACGTAAAACAGAACAATCAGATCCATCAGACAAAGGCAATATATACCTACGACGAGGAGCTTGATACTCGTACACGGGTTGAAGGGTATGCGGTCTATTCCAGACTCATTCGCGGTATTAGCGAGGAGCTTCTGAAGCGGTACGGCGTGGAATACAAGCTATACTCTAGCTCAGACCCGAACAACGAGTATTGGGAACTATTGCGAGAAGATTTGCAGAATGGAAGTGAAGAGGTTGAGCTTGTAGCACGCATATTTGAGGACCTTGAGCTTCAGACTCTGCATTATGACGATGATGGAGATGTGCCAACATACGGGGTGCATTATTCCATTCGCAACAACGTATTTGCTTATCCAAAGTGGGGTGTTGCTTTGGTAAGGGTACCTTTTTTCCGAGAAAATGGAATCTACAGTGAGGATTTCGTATTTGCTGTAGGTGATGAAGAGATGAAGCAGTTTCTGGGAAGTGTCCGGGAACGAGAACGTCAGCAAAATATGAAAAAGGTAACGGTATATACCGATGCCCGCAACGGTAGTGATCGTCATGTGGAGTCCATCACACGATCAGTAAGCAGGGAAGATGTAGTTCTCTCTGCGCAGATCAAGCAGGATATTTTCCGGTCGCTGGATCAATTCTTTGAAGCGGATCGTTCCTTTTATCGGGATTATGACATCCCTTATAAACGCGGCATTCTGCTCTACGGACACCCGGGGAACGGAAAAACGACACTTGTAAAATCGATAGCAGGGAGTATACCCGGACCGGCTGCATACTGGCAAATTACTGAATACACCAACAGTGAGTCTGTACGTGAAGTGTTTGATGCAGCGAAACGCTTGGCACCGATGGTACTGATTATCGAAGATATCGATTCGATGCCAGATGAAGTTCGTTCGTTTTTCCTGAATACGCTGGATGGTGCGACGTCCAAAGAAGGTATTTTCTTGATTGGTACGACAAACTATCCGGAAAAAATTGATCCAGGTCTAATGAACCGGGCCGGACGCTTTGACCGGGCTTATGAGATTCCACTGCCTGATGAAGCTCTGCGTCTTCAATATTTACGGCAGCGTGGATTTAGTGTGTTTGCTGGAGAAGAAGGAACGAAAGAAGCCGCTCGCCTCACTGATACGTTCTCACTTGCACAATTAGGCGAATTGTATGTGAGTGCTGCACTAGAGTGGCATCAAAATGGGCAAACGGACATTGTTGAGGTCATTAAGTCGATGCGAGGAGAGCTGGACAAGAGTCACAAACATACCTGGTTAGCACAGCCTGGCAAGGAACGGGCCGGATTTTATTAATCACATGTAATGACCTGATCCACGATATCGTTCTGAAAATAAAATAAATTCACCTCAACTGGATATACTAACCTTGTCTCTGATTACATACAATGACTTTCGGGAGGTACATATTGCAGCCATGGGCTGATGAGATGCCGGAACTGACACGGCCTGTAACCAAGCCTCGCGGAACACTTGTTAACAGAGAAGGAAGCATTCTGGACACAGATCATATTCAACAATTTTTATGCTAATTGTTTAAATGCCTCCGGAGCGGTTAAATAGTAGTCAGACGCAACAAAAACTTAAATAGAGGTGAATGATATGGGTTGGTTATGGTCATTAATTATCGGTGGTATCATTGGTTGGCTCGCAGGTCTGATTGTTGGTCGTGACATCCCAGGCGGTATTATCGGTAACATCGTTGCCGGATTTATCGGTGGATGGTTAGGCGGAGTGATTCTGGGAGACATGGGTCCTGAGATGGGCGGATTCTACATTGTACCTGCACTTATTGGTGCTATTGTGCTTGTAGCAATCGTAAGCTTGATTTTCCGTTCGATGGGACGCAGCCGCGGTTAAACTATAACAAGCTACGTGTCCTATGAGCTATCGTGCGACATTAGGCTGTACAAAGGCTAAGTACGAGATGCTTTTGAGTGAAGTAGAATGAAGAGGTTGATGAAAGGCTGTTGCGACGGCTTTTCATCAACCTCTTGTTGTTTTACAATAGAAACAAGAAGGTATGTTTGAGCTTGTGCTCTCAATATATTGTTTTAACCAGAGGAGATGGGAGAATTGGAGAAGGCGACATTTGCCGGCGGTTGTTTCTGGTGCATGGTGACTCCGTTTGAGGAGCAACCAGGTATCCACGGAATTGTATCCGGTTATATGGGTGGTTCAGTGGAGAATCCAACTTATGAGCAGGTGAAGACTGGAGAAACGGGGCATGTCGAAGTAGTAGAAATCACATTTGATCCGGCTGTATTCCCTTACGAGCATTTATTAGAGCTGTATTGGCCTCAGATTGACCCGACGGATGATGGGGGACAGTTTCAGGACCGGGGATCACAGTATCGTACAGCCATTTTTGTATACAATGAACGTCAGCGGCAGCTTGCGGAGCAATCCAAACAGGATCTGGCAACCAGTGGCCGGTTTCAACAGCCTATTGTGACCGAAATACGAGACGCTGTAACCTTCTATCCTGCGGAGGATTATCATCAGGATTATCATAAAAAAAATGAGAAACATTATAAAGAAGACCGGGCACTGTCCGGAAGGGATGAATTCATTAACGAGAATTGGAAATAAAAGAAGCCGGAACGGCTCCATAAGGAGCTTTCCGGCTTTTGCTTTTTTGCTAGAGCAGTATCTAGGCTTCTGTTATTTAGATGAGGATGATTTGAGCACTAATTTGGACAAAGCTTCACCTTTGATCGAATAGAAGACATCGTCCATATAGGTAGACACACCATCTAATGAAGGAACAGCCGAACTAACGGTATACACATGGATGTCTTCTAATGTTTTCGGATCAAGGATATAACCTGTTTTCGCAAAATCAAGCTTGTATTGCCCGTCCTGCGTTCGATAGACCTGCATAAGCGCAGGTTGGGTGTCTTGGAATGAACGCTCGGTTACTTTGCCTTTCATCGTATACAGCTCCAGCTTCGGTCCAGTCAGAACGGTATATCCGTTACCAGCCGTCTGAATGTATGCATTGCCTGCAATGGCACGACCCCATGCGAGTTTGCCATCCGTACCGAATCCCATCAGACGATTCCCTTTGTTCTCAAAGTTAGCTCGCATCAGAACAGAACCATCGTCCAGAATGGCGAGAGATTCACCGCCGCCATCTCCTAGTGAGTTGGCGTCTGCCGGGAATTGATAGTAGGATAGACGAGTTAACGATGAATCGTAAATTTCAATTTTGGGGTTGGCTATTGGCAGCCAAAAGCTACCTGACTTCACCCGTTTGCTCGCATCGACAACAATACGGCCGTGTCCAGCTTGAAGCACAGTGCCTGTGATCACTTTCTCTGCCAGCAGTTTGCCTTTTTTGTCATACATAGAAAGTGTTGAACGCACGGAGCCATTCGCTTGTGCCCCCTGACTTGCAGCCACCAGCAGATTATCGTTATCCATAAGGGAGATCGTTGCGGATGAATTTACAGTTTTTACCCAATTGGTTTTACCTGAAGTATTGTAAGAATATAATTTTTTGGTTTTATCCGAATATTCCATGTATACGTAAGCCGTACCATTGCTCGTAAATAACGAATTGGAGTAGGTTGTGTAAGGTCCACTTTTTTCATGGAAAATGGTACTCCATTTTAGCTGTCCTGTTTTCGCATCGAGCGCTTGAAGGGAATCCAGCTGCCAATCCAGCGTTGTTTTACTGCTTGTTTTAGTAACGGGCTGGGAAGTATGCACATACACCAGATTTTTGGAAGGTACGGCGTGAATACCCTTGATCATAACGTCCTTTTCTGTATTTGCCTCGTTTAACATCAGGGAAGAAGAAGTCCAAGCCGGTTTAGGAAGAGATTCTGTCGCTTCTGCGGCGTATCCGGTTGTGCTCAAGTTCAATAAAATCATGCCGCTGAGCAGAATAATTGCCCACTTTGTAGACTTATGTCTATGATTTTTACGCGTATGCAAGTGATATACCACCTTTCGTCTTCGGTAAAAATAAAAACCGATTGTAGAATTCTACCATTGATTTCTAGTGGAATCAACCGAACAGGATGTAACCTTTATAGGCTCATCATGCGATAGTTCAAAGTTAAGTGAAGTGGAACAGTTACATTGATTTCATCTTCTTTAGATGTACAGAAAAGTTTGATATATTTAGTGCTGTGACATGGGATATGCGGGAGCAATCAAGACAAGGAGAACTGACATGAATTCGAGTGAACATCTAATCTTATTGGCAATCGCATGTATCGTCCTCTTATTACTGCTGACCTGGATGATTCGGCGAATCATTTATCGCGGACAGCGGATACGAAGTGAAGCCAATCCTCAAAAAATTACGATTAAAGATATCGATAAAATGGAAGACGGCTCGGAGTTTGAATTATATCTCTACAATCTGTTCGAGCAGTTAGGCTATGACGAGGTTCACAAAACGACGAGCAGTCGGGATTTTGGTGCAGACCTCGTTTTTGTGGATAGACTAGGCAGAAGGAGTGTCGTGCAAGCGAAACGATACGGAGCCAATCATCCGGTTGGTCTTCATGCGGTGCAGGAAATCTATACTTCAATGCGTTATTATGAGGCGGACCGTTCCATTGTACTGACGTCTGCCCGTTATACGGATGCATGCCGAACGCTAGCTGCGGTCAATGGGGTAAAGCTACTTGACCGGGAAGACCTGATGGACCTGATCCTCTTGTTCAAATCGCGCAGGCTGGACGAAGCTATGGAACTGATTGAAGAAGAAGATCACGAACCCATTGAGACGTGGCAGTCTCGGCGCAAGCGTACTTAAATATCAGTGGGCGTGCTTAACACAGGATTGAACGATCCTTCCTTTTACTCGAATATATAACAATGTATCCTGGGCTAGCTACGGCTTCACTTGTATCGCCACACGTGATATATTGAAAACAGTTCAATTAAAGGAGTGTGTATACTGATATGGCACGTACACAGACACAAAAAGCATTGCGCAAAGCAGCGCGGTCCGGACAATGGTGTCCCGAGCAAAGCCGTAGAGTCAACGGAGATTATGGAGCGTTATCTCAGCATGTTCGCTTGACGCCAAGCAAGCAGGAAAAATTACAGAAGGTCAAACACAAGAAGCAGATCATCCAGGATGGTAGTGCTTCTTTTTATTTTGCTTCGGGGCCGTTGGTTACAAGAAGACTGGTTTCATGAATGCGGCGACAAAATACAAAAAGGAGAAGCTATGGAGCTCCTCCGAAATGCAAAACAAAATGAAATATTATGACTGAACGAGATGGGGTACTTCCACGTTAGGATCAACATCGGCCTCGTAATCGACGCCATCGGTTTCAAAACCGAACAGTTGGAAAAACTCGCGGCGGTAGCCTTCCAGATCGGAAAGATCGTAGATGTTTTCCGTTGTCAGCTCGTTCCAGATCTTTGCAACTTCCTCCTGAACGTCTGCTCTCATCTCCCAATCATCGATACGAATGCGTCCTTGCTCGTCTGTTGGCACATCGCCGCCCGCATACAGGCGATCTGCAAACAGCCGCTGCAGCTGTTCGATACACCCTTCATGTAGTCCTTTTTCTTTCATTACTTTGTACAATGCCGAAATATACAGCGGCACGACTGGAATCGCAGAGCTAGACTGCGTTACGAGGGCTTTAGCTACCGTAACATAGGCACGTCCGCCTTTTGCGCTCAACTGCTCATTCATCTTACGTGCTGTTGCTTCCAGATGATCCTTCGCTTGGCCGATGGAGCCTTCACGATAGATCGCATGGGTCAGTTCAGGTCCGATATAAGAGAAGGCAATTGTAGTAACATCGTCTGCAAGTACACCGCCTTGTTGCAAAGCATCCATCCATAGCTCCCAGTCTTCGCCGCCCATCACGTTAACGGTCTGACGAATCTCTTCTTCCGTAGCAGGTTCTAGCGTAACCGAACTGATCTCGCCCGTGTGGAAATTGACCGTTTTATTCGTATAGGACTGCCCGATTGGCTTCAGTACCGAGTTGAACACTTCACCTGTATTCGGATCCGTGCGGCGTGCCGAAGCAACACTATAAACGACCAGATCTACCTGACCGAATTCGCTACGAATCAGTTCAACAGCTCTTTCCCGGGTTTCGTTAGCAAAAGCATCACCAGTGATGCTATATGATTTCAGGCCTGCGGCATCAGCCGCTTTTTCGAATGCTGCGGAATTATACCATCCTGCGGAAGCTGTCCGCTTGTCCGTAGAGCTGGACGGGCGATAGATCCCGATCGTATTCGCTCCAGCTCCAAAAGCGGAAACGATACGCGAAGCCAGTCCATAACCTGTAGATGCACCAATGACAAGCACATTGCGAGGTCCTTGAATGGCAGGTTGAGATTTTACATAATCAATCTGTTCCTGGACTTGTGCCGCGCAGCCAACAGGATGAGAAGTTGTACAGATAAAACCACGTGTTCTTGGTTTAATGATCATTATTGTGGCACCCTTTCGTGTTCAATTCATGTTTCATTCATGTTTAGTTTTCATTGTTTTTGTGTTACTTCAAGTGGTATATTGCTCTTGATTTTTCTTGTACATATCTTGTGCATCTCTTGTACATCTTCCCTATTGTAAAACAATTATGTTCGAAACGGAAACCGTTTTGATCAATTTTGCTGGAAGACTGGCAATTCTGCTCTGATTTTGGGAAGATAGGCAAGGAGATAATTTCAGTGGACGACGGTGTTAAGCGAAATGATTGACCTCTCACAACGAAAGGATAGACCTGTAATGTTAAAAGAACGGATCGAGTTTTTGAGCAAACGAAAATCAATCTCACGTAAAGACCTTGTTGAAGGTCTGGTTACACAAGCCCATTTTGCTAATATTCTGGCAGAACGTTACCCGCTTCCAGAAGATCTGGCCGAAGGCATCGCAGAGCGGCTGGGAGTAAGTGCTTCATATCTGTTGCAGGCGGCTGCCCAGGATGAGCATACGCTCGGGCGGGCAGAAGACATTTTTGCTCAGCTTTCGGTGCCAGCTTCGCTAATCCCGGAGGACACGGTACATGCGTTCAAGGATCGGGATGATTCTCTTACGGTCGAGCTCACAACAGCCTTCATGAAGGCGGTATATTACCAGCAATTAAATGACGCCGCAGCGCATGAATATATTCATACCTCGTATCTGAATTTTTATCTGGAGAAGTATGGTCGCCCGGACGATGTAGAACTGCCGCGACCGCTCAAGAAAGCTTTACTATTTTATAAAATCCAATACTACCGATCCAAAATGGCTTTTGTGGATGTGCTTACTCATGTGACAAGACTTAGTAGCTTGACGGAGCCAGGTAGCGAACTATGGCTGTCGATTCAGAATATCCTAATGGAAGCCTACATACAAACCCGGCAGTACGAAGAGGCAAAGAGTACATTTGAACAGACGATGAAACATGTGTATGATCAGCGGTTGTTCCATCGTTTGTCTGGTCTATACGTCGCATACAGTGGTTATTGCTTCACGATGGGCTTGGTGCAGGAGGCTCTTTCGGCTCTGTCCATGGCTGAGGCGAATCTGGTGTATGCCGGGAATCAGGGAGACTTGGTAACGGCAATTGCAAATAATCGAATTGTGATGTTGACGATGTCAGGGGAGTTGGATCAGGCACAGGCCGAGATTGAGCGTTTCGAAAGCTTGCTGCATGCTGAAACGGAGGAGACGCAGCAGGCCATGAAACCGCTACTCTGTGTATATCGGTGCGAGGTTGCATCCGTTCGTAAAAGCTGGGGGGAACTTGCTCAAAATGTTGATCACCTATTAAGTTGTGCTGTGACCCAGGATCAGCAGATGAACGCCCTTTTTTATCAAAGTCAATTGGCTCTGGCACACGGAGAACATGATCTGTTTTTGTCTCAGGCTCAGGCCTGTCTACCTTACTTCGAGTCCGTTCAGCAATCCGTGCGTCTGGAATCATTATATGAAGGATTAGCTGTCGTGAGCGAAGATCAGCGACGGTACAAGGAAGCTGCAGCTTATTATCGTAAACTGGTGTATTTGCTGCGTAGGTCTCCATAAAGGCTACGAACATGATGGGGTAAGACGATCATTCAGGATATGTGTGTAATATTTGGCTTGATATGCATCGAAATGTGGGCTTTTGGTTGATCTGAACATCTGTTTTTAGAGGCTATGTTGCAAAAATTAAGGGATAAAAGCTCAAGGAGTCAGGGGAGATCCTCATTTTTATTGGGGAGAGCAAGGTTAGTGACAAATAATTCGAGAAAGGTAGGAGTTAAAAAGCTCATATCCTCATATTTTTTGTATGTGTCCAGATGTGTATTCAGAGACTTTGTGTTGTGTTTATAATAAATCATACCAAAAAAAACAAATGAGGTGTTTCATATGATGGGATGGTTTACACGCAAAAACAAACCGGAAGATGCAGTTGCCAAAGCAGATCGCATGATGAATAAAGGGCTAACGGGCATGATGATGAAGGGGCTTGTGCCCAAGGAGCATAGAGAGGCTATTAACCAGAGTCTGGATACGGCTAAACAGGCACAGCTAGCTTCAAGCGGTTCATTGCCCTTGACGGCCACTGCAACTGTGCTTAGCGTAACAGATACCGGTAAGTTGATTAATTTTGATCCGATTGTGGTACTTGTGCTTGAAGTGAAGGAAACGGGGGGCCACACCTATCAGCGTACCATGGAAACACTCGTATCCAAGTTGCAAATTCCACGTGCCGGTGATCATGTCGGTCTGGGGAAGAATCCAGCAAATCCTTCTGAACTGATCTATATGGGACTGCTGTACGTGTAGGCAGAAGGGATTGTTAGGACGGTCTGGGAACGTGGATTTATTAAGGAGACCCATAAGTGAATTTGGAGGAAATATACGGTAATATTAGTATATGGATTACATGTAACAACGATAAATAGATATAGATAGGATGATGGAGATGAGTCGTTTTTTTGGAGTAGTTGGTTTACTTATGGTTTTCGGGACGGGGCTATCCCCAGCGATAGCCCAGTGGCTATGGGATGATCCGTTTATGGCGATGCAGGCATGGTGGTTTAAACCTATGATTTTTACCGGAATTGGACTGATGATCCTATCGTCTATATTCGGTACGAGTCTGGGGCAACGCAAGATCAAAACGGGTATGCCCGCAGTGGGTGTAGTTCAGAGTATACAGCAGACAGGCACTTATATTAATGAACAGCCGGAAGTTCGCATGGCGTTGAAAGTGTCTCGCCAGGGCCGGGATACGTATGATACAGAACTAAGAACCATCATTCCTCTGACCTCTTTATCCCAGTTCCAACCAGGAGCGATCATTCCACTTGTGGTTTCGGAGAAAGATGAGCGAAAAGTCGGACTGGATCAGAATGGCATGGTGTCGCAAGAGTATATGCAGCAGCTGTTGAATGAAAAAATGACGCAACAGGGAATCGCACCTGAGATGGTGGATATTGCACGCACGGGGGAGAAAGCACTGGCTAAAGTTCTGGATGTTACCCCGATGGGTAGTGGACACAATGGCAACATCAAACTGCAGCTTAAATTGAGCATTACGAAGCCAAATGGTGAGACTTTTGAGGTAACCACGCAAAAAGAGATCTTGCCCTCTGCGCTGCCACAAGTTCAGCAGGGACATATCATTAATGTATTTTATTCTAAGCAGGACCCGTCCAAGGTGGCGCTTGCCCTTCAAGTTCAAGAGGAGCAGCTGAACCAGCTTTTCTCTTCCTGAGAGCAGCTCTAGCCCAATATAGAAGCCAAGAATGGCCACAGTATAACTGCCCCGCATCAGTAACATGTAGCGAGGCAGTTTTATTTTACTTACACCAGCATTTCCCGGAAGGAAGGAAAAAGTGGCTGAGCGTATTGTTCAAGTTTCTCACGGGTGAGTTGTTCCTCGTCTGTTAATTGATCGTGATCGAACCATACTACAGCATAATCCTCTTCTTGATTAGGCTTGTTCTTATCCCAGCACACAGGTCCTGCACCATCTTCATAGGAGGCGAACGGAATATATCCCGCTTCAATTAACAATCTCCACGACGACCAAAGCTCTTGCACCCCACGCAGAGGGAAGTCCGAAGGCAGACTCGGTAATTCAATGGTGAAATCATCGTAGCGGAGATAGATGTTCAGAACATACTGGCTACTTAGATAAGCGATGTACAGCGGTGGCAAGGAAAAAGTGGTGTTCAAGGAGTCAGGTTTAACAAACTTCTCGACCAAGTCGTTAATCTGTTTCTCTGTAACTGCCGAGTCCAGCATTCTCCAGCGAACCCAACCTTCCTCATCTACTTCACCATCATGCATTTCAGCAGGAACTCCATAATCCTCTTCTTCAGTTTTGGCTGGATGAGACATCAGTATATCTCGGTGGGGAGAGTCAAAATATGTTTCAAGCCATCTCTTCATGTAGAGCCTATCCCTCTCCAAAATACGTACATCACTCAAAGCGCTCACTGCCTTCCTGTAAGTTACTTAAACGATACCCATTCGCATGCGATAGGAGAACAATACTTCTTTTGATTTCCCTGAAAAAACAAGCTCGGCTTGACGTCTGAAATCGTCTGCCATCTCATTCAATTCTGTTGCACCCAGCTTCAAAGCGGTCTGGAGTCCACCTTGACTGAGAGCCAAATTGGCATAGCGGTCGGCGGTGAAACGCTCGTAATGATGGAATACAACCTCCCGGCTATACCGAAACAGGCCAGATTGCTGGATCTGTTTCATGTGGCCTTCTTTGCTCCATTTGTGAGCTCGCTGCTGTACACTTGATAGATCGGCAGCAAGTTGATCCGCTGTGCTCACCAGTTGCTGATATGCCGCTTCAAGTTGCCAGTCCAGTACAGGCGGCCAGTCACAGTCGTAGGCAGCGAAAATACCACCGGGGCGCAGTACTCGCGCGAATTCCCTTAATGTAGTTTTCGGTTCCATCCAGTGGAACGACTGGGAGCAGGTCAGAATATCTACGCTATCGTCAGGCAGGCCGAGGTCATGAGACATACCTGATGCAAAACGAAGTTGATCAGGTTTGCCTGCAGCTTCCCATTTTTCGATGCCTACATATCGCATATCCTCACTGGGTTCTACGCCGATGATCCGCTCTGCATGATCCAGCCAGATCCAGGTCGATAAACCTGTGCCACAACCGACATCTGCGACGAAGCGCGGTTTCTTGCCCAGATAACGAGTCAGAATCTCGACCACTTCGAAGGGAGCGGCGGGTCTGTTTTGATCATACAGTGTACCAAATCCTTTAAAACGTTCTACGTTATTATTCCTGATCTGTTGATTCACGTATGTGCCTCCCAACATCGTTCAATTTCTGTTGATCCTGTACCTCGATGATATAGATGCATGCTATATTGTACCATCATGCTCCATTTTGTGCCCATCATCTTCCAGTAAAAGTACGACGGCCTCTTGATGTCTGCGAAGCAGCTCTTTACGCACCGCCAAAGGTGCAATCACTTTTATTTTTGAGCCAAAGGACATTAGAAAAGAGTACAACCGCTCACCTCCATCGATCTGAAGAGAGACTCGCAATTTTCCATCAGGCTCCTGCTGAATGATAGCGGGATCAAGCATGTCATAGACACGGTACGCAATCGATTTTTCAAAGAGCAATTCGAGTTCAAGTTGTTCCTCCGGCTGCCCCTCTATATCGTTGTTTTGTCCAGTAGACAATCTCTCGTTAATATCTTCTTTTTTTAGCGTTAATGAAACGGCACCCTCGTAAGAACCTGATACAAAACGAAGTTCCGTAATCCGCTTGATTTTGTATGTGACACGAGAGCGGGAATGATGTTGAGTCTGCTTAAAACCCTGGAAATACCATGTATTATTTTTAAAAACCAGCTTTATCGGCAGTGCGATCTCTTCGCTTGCTTCTCCGTTGGAGTCCACATAATGAAACGCGAGCAGCTGACTGGCGAATATCGCCTGTTTCACCTGATTAAACAGCTCCATCTCCTGCTCGGGAATACTGCCCCACGGAGAATACTCAAATTCAATCCAGTCCAGTTTATGATCAAAAAGGGTCGTTAACCTGCCCAGCATCCGGGCACTGTTCAGATGAGGAATGGCGCTGACGCTGTACAATCCCAGCAAAATTTCATTTTGTTCATCCTCGCTCAGCAGCGATTTGTCCATGACGTAGTGATCCATGAGATGAATACCGCCGTGCTTGCCCGTTGTTGTATAGACGGGAATTCCTGCTGCACTCAAGCGGTCAATGTCCCGATATACGGTGCGAACCGAGATTTCGAACAGGCGCGCAAGCTCCGGAGCGGTCGTTTTCTTTTTTTCCAGCAACAGCAACAACATTCGGAATAATCGGTTATGTTCCATGACCAAATTATATCATGACAACCCTTGTCAGGGTATGGGTGCTACACTTGGACTATAACGTTATAGTTTATTTCATTGGATTGAACATCACAGACTTGTTCTAGCAGCGGTCAACATTAGAGGAGGAAACGCATCATGAAAATGAAGGACGGATTTTTTTGGGGCGGCGCAACGGCTGCCAATCAGTTTGAAGGCGGATGGAATCGGGACGGCAAAGGGCCGAGCACATCGGATATGATGACAGGTGGAACACATACCGTTCCGCGCCGAATCACACCTGTACTTGAAGAGGGTACCTATTATCCAAGCCATGAAGCGGTTGATTTTTATGGACATTATAAAGAAGATATTGCCATGATGGCCGAGATGGGCTTTAAAATGTTCCGCATGTCGATCAACTGGTCCCGCATCTACCCGAACGGTGACGATCTGGAGCCGAACGAAGAAGGTTTGAAATTCTATGATAACGTCTTTGCCGAGTTGAAAAAACATAACATTGAGCCTTTGGTGACGATCTCTCACTACGAGACACCTTTTGGCCTGACACAAAAATACAACGGTTGGGCTTCCCGCGAAGTGATCGAGTTTTACATCCGTTATTGTACAACCTTGTTCAATCGTTATAAAGATCAGGTGAAATACTGGCTGACTTTTAATGAAATCAACTGTTTGACGATGCCACTTGGTGCCTATATGGCAGGTGGGTTGTTGTTCGAAGGTAAGGAAACATTGACAGATGGAGTAGATCAACCACAGACTCGTTTCCAGGCGCTGCACCATCAATTCGTAGCCAGTGCCAAAGCGGTAAAGCTAGGGCATGAGATCAACCCGGATTTCAAAATCGGTTGTATGGTAGCTTTCATGACCACATATCCGAACACGTGCAACCCGGATGATATTTTGCTTGCACAGAAGAAAGACCAGCTGTCCAACATGATCTGTGGAGACGTGCAGGTTCGGGGGGCATACCCAGGATTCGCAAAACGTTTCTTCGCAGAAGAAGGGATCGAGATTCAAATGCAACCGGAAGATGAGCAGACGCTGCGCGAAGGTTGTGTAGATTTCTACTCCTTCAGTTATTACATGTCTCTCGTAGAAAGTGCAGATGCATCGCTGGATAGAACGGAAGGGAATCTGCTGGGCGGTATCAAAAATCCATATCTTGAAGCTTCCGACTGGGGCTGGCAGATCGATCCGAAAGGACTGCGCTACACGCTGAATCACCTGTATGACCGTTATCAAATTCCGTTGATGGTCGTGGAAAATGGTCTCGGTGCTGTCGATGTCGTGGAAGAAGATGGTTCCATCCAGGATGACTACCGGATTGATTATCTGAAAGGTCACATTGAGCAGATGAAAGAAGCGGTTGCGGACGGCGTTGACCTCATTGCATATACGATGTGGGGATGTATTGACCTTGTAAGTGCATCGACAGGAGAGATGAAGAAACGTTATGGTTTCATTCACGTCAACAAAGATAATGATGGCAACGGTGACTTGAGCCGTACACCGAAGAAAAGCTTCTACTGGTACAAAGATGTGATTGCTTCCAATGGAGAGAAATTGTAAGAAGAAGGATCACAAAACCCCAACGATCTTGACATCGTTGGGGTTTTTGCGCTGCAGCGTACTGGTTGCGACTAGGCAAAGCTTTTGGCATGTAGCTGAGACAGCCGCTGCAAATATCGTCTGTAGAACCAGATGCAGGTGAACAACCAGCTCCCGCTGAGAAAGTAACCCCCAACGATGTCACTAGGGTAATGCACGCCTAGATAGATCCGGCTAATGCCGATCATCAGAATAAAGGCAGCACTGGCTGCAATCATAAACAAACGCCCGGTAAAGCTCGGGATATGCTTCCAGATGAGAAAGGCAAGTCCACCGTACAGGCTGAATGCAGCCATCGAATGTCCGCTGGGGAAGCTGTATCCGCTCACTTCAATAATACGGTTAATGGTCGGCCTCGCTCGCTGAAATACCAGCTTGAGTAAAGTGTTCAACAAGGTTGAGCCGATAAGTACACTGACTAAAAAGAGCAGCTCGCGTTTGTTGCGCAGGAACAGATAGAGGATCAGCATGACAATGACCGTAATGCATACGACCTGAAGTTCACTGCCAATCCAGGTGAAAATGTGCATGACTTGCGTCATACCAGGCGATTCCAAGCCTTGAATCCAGCCAATCAGCACCGCATCAAATCGGTGAATCTGGTTATCACTGATAGAGAGGGCGATGCTGATAAATGCAAACAGACATAACGCTGCAAGCAGCAGCGGAATTGATATTTTTTTCGTCGAATTGTGCTTCAAATGTTAAATTCCTCCGTGATGTAAGATGTCTTTTATGTAAGTTGTACACACCCATACTCTCAAACATAGTGTTAACATTTTACATGAAAAGAAACAAAAACGAAAATGGAGGCGTTAATAAGATAAGGTAGCTTAAAAGTAACTTAAAGGGGAGACGTAAGATGAGGAGAGTCGTTTCGGCCTTTTTAGTTCTAATATTATGTGTATTAAGCTTGATTGCTTGGCCAGGGCAGCTAGTGTATGCATGCAGTTGTGTGGATTCGAATGCCAAGGAGAAGCTGGTAACATACACTGCGGTATTTACAGGAAAAGTAGTCGATATCGGAGGCGGCTCTATATTTAGCACGGAGCAGTACAAGAAGTACACGCTGGATGTGGACACGGCATGGAAGGGCGTGGATGCAAAACAGATGGAGATTCTGATCAACAGTATGGGTTCGGATTCCTGTGGAGCATCATTGGTCAAGGATCAGTCCTATCTGATCTTTGCGTATAAGAACAAAAAGGATGGTCAATTGCATAGTAACCTGTGTAGCGGCAATCTTCCGATCGAACAGGCTGGAGTAGCGATAGAAATGATGGGTGCAGGCACTCCTGTGAGCTCAGATGATTTCAGGGGCAGCAGCGGATATCGCAATCCGTGGATGATCTCCCTATATGGTGGAGGTTCTGTTGTGATACTTGCGCTGGCGGGTAGATGGTTGTGGAGAAAGAAGCGGCGCAAAGCATAACATCGATGGTAAGGATCATCTGTATTGATATCATAGTTGTTCTGTCATCGGAGTGGACAGTGTAACATTTAGTTCTGCTTATGTGAAAAGGTTCCCTTTTTGAATGATTGCGTTTACAATCTATATCGAGTGAGGGTGTAGAGACATAGACCACATGAGGAAGTGAACATAATGAAAAAAATGCTGCTGGTCTACATTATGCTGATAGCGGCGTTTGCCCTGTATGTGTTGAGATTTGAATACACCAGTCAGGTCAATAGCTCGTGGGAAAACCGCGGGTTGCGCGGTGATCTGGGTGAGACGTACATGATGATAACATTCCAGTCTGGGCTGGAATATTGGAAGAGTCCGTTGAAAGGTTTTGAGGATGCTGCGGATGCACTTGGTGTAAATGTCGAATATCGCGGGGCTACACGGTATGACGCCAAAGAGCAGATTACTGTAATTGAGCAGGCCATTGCACGTAAACCGGCAGGCATTGCCATATCGGCAATTGATCCGAAATCACTAATTCCGGCCATTAACAAGGCTGTAGAAGCGGATATTCCTGTCATTTTGTTCGATGCGGATGCACCGGGCAGTCAGGCGTATTCTTTTTTGGGAACAGATAATTACAAGGCAGGCGTAACGGCAGCGAATAAAATGGCCGAGCTACTGGGACGTGAAGGGGAAGTGGCCGTA
This sequence comes from Paenibacillus sp. JJ-100, assembly GCF_948329825.1. Lineage (GTDB taxonomy): Bacteria > Bacillota > Bacilli > Paenibacillales > Paenibacillaceae > Paenibacillus. The sequence continues at coordinate 1,280,558 of NZ_CAOJCM010000002.1, read as the reverse complement.
TTAACGGTGCCAGGACAGCAAAATCATGAGGAACGAACCAAAGGATTCCGTGAAACCATTCAGCAGCGATACCCTTCCATGCAGGTTGTTGAAGTTGCAGACGGACACGGCGACACATTGAAGTCCAGAGACGAGACGGTACGTATGATGAAGGCACATCCGAAGCTGGCGGGGATCTTTGTTACCGAGGCCACGGGAGGAGCGGGAGCAGGAGAAGCCGTGCAACAGTCAGATGATGGTGAGAAGCTGCATATAATTTCGTTTGACACAAATAAAGCGACACTCGACCTGATCCAAAATGGAACGATATCTGCAACGATTGCACAAGGAACCTGGAACATGGGGTACTGGTCCCTTCAATATCTGTTCCACTTGCACCATCAATTGACCGTACCTGCGCCTTCACCATCTGGAGAAAATGCACCGTTACCGGTAACGGTAGATACGGGAATCTCGGTCGTAACCCGTTCGAATGTGGATGATTATTATGCCAAATAACTCAACAAAGAACGATTCGATGAACGAATCAACTAAACAAACAGATGGTACATTCACTGACACGTTCAATAATTCATCCAATAGCTCATCCAATAGTTCATCCAATAGTTCATCCGAAAACCACATGGATAACTGTTCAACGGATCATGCCTTAAACAATACTGACGGGGAAAACGACGTGCCGGACCACAAAACATGGGGCTCTGCGCTTCGGAATGTTGTCCGCCGCTTACGTCTGCGTAACATGCCGTTAAGGTACCAGTTGATGCTGTTGTTTCTTCTTTTTGCGATCGTACCTTCCGTAGGCATGGGGTTACTCGTCAACTGGACAGTAGAACGGGTAGTGGAGCGACAGGTGGAAGGCCACACGATGCAGCTTATTGGGAAGGTCAATGAAGCGTTGAACAGCAAGATGGAGAACTTGCAAAATATGACTTATCTGATTGCCTTTGAGCCAGATGTTAGTGCATTTATGGATAAGAAGATAACTGGAGACGGGGAGCGGCGCGAACGCGTCGAAGCATCAGCGGGCCAAGTGTATACATCTTCTGAGCAGAATCGCTTGTATGGGATTAAGCAGACCCTGCAAGGGTTCACAACGTTATACCCGGAAATTGCCGGTATCGTGCTTGTAAATGGTAATGGTGACTATATCAGCAATGAGATGTATCCTCGAACGCAGCAGCCTCTGACCCAGGAAGATTGGTATCGGAAGGCCGCAACACAACCAGGGATTTTCACGGTAATAGGTCAGCCGCAGGAGCGAAATATGACGACGCATGTTCGGTACAAGGATGATGAGATCGTTTCGGTCGCTCGCTCGATCACCGATGAAACGACTGGGCATGTAAAGGGCGCTGTGCTCATTGACCTCAAGCTGAGGTCTGTTTCACAAGCCGCTCGGAATGTGACACTCGGAAAATCCGGATATGTCATGGTAACAGATGCTGGAGGACAAAGTGTATACAAACCGGAACAGCCGTTAATTGAGCATATTCCAGTAAGTTGGTTTACCTCCGGGGAGAGCGGAATGTTTACGAAAAAGGTGGCAGGAGAGGATTTATTGATTATGTATCAATCCTCTACCTTTACCGGCTGGAGAACGGTAGGGGTATTCCCCGCCAAAGAGTCTATATCCGAGGTACGACAGATTCAGTTTTATGTGGTCAGTTTTGTTTTTGTGGTGTGTTTGTTTGGTCTGAGCACATCTTTGTGGTTTTCACGATCTATCGCGCAGCCGATATTCCGGCTGATGTCTTATATGCGTAGAGCGGAGACAGGTAATCTCAGACCAGGACGCTGGAGTGACCGTTCCGACGAGATCGGCATGCTGGGCAACAGCTTTAACCGGATGTTGGGTCAGATTCGTCAGCTTATCTCGCTGAATGAGCTGAGAGAACGGCAGAAACGGGATGCGGAGATGCGCAGCTTACAGGAACATATCAAGCCTCATTTTTTATATAATACGTTGGATACGATTCACTGGATGGCACGAAAAGAGGGCGCTCACGGTGTGTCCGATATGGTTGGCGCACTCTCTCGTCTATTCCGCATCGGCCTGAGCAAGGGACAAGACTACATTCCGCTGCGTTCCGAGTTGGAACACATTAGTAGTTATCTGCAGATTCAGCAGACGAGATATCGGGACCGCCTTCAGTACACATTAAATGTTCCGGAAGAACTACAAAACTTGTATGTGCTCAAACTGCTACTTCAGCCTCTGGTGGAAAATGCAATCTATCACGGCATTAAAGGTAGGCGTGGCCCCGGTCATATTGTCATTGAAGGGAATGTGAATCAAGGACGGCTGCATCTGACGATTCAGGACAACGGGGCTGGAATGAGCAGAGAGCGGCTCGCGGAGATGTTACGGCTGCTGGATATGCCTATGGAGAGTCTGGAATCTACTTCGCCGAAGTGGACGGGTAAAAGTTACGGGATGCTGAATGTACAGGCACGATTAAGATTATCCTTTGGCAGTGAATATGGGATTTTGCTGGACAGCAAGCTGGGGGAAGGAACCTGTGTTACGATTGTTCATCCGCTGATGAGGGAGTTGCCCGCTACAGCACTCCCGCCAGCTGAGCCGCGAGATCACCGAGATCAAGAGAAGAAGGAGTGAAGAAGGCCGTGGACTACACAATGACACCCATGAATGCAGCGGACACGATGTATCGTGTGCTGATCGCAGATGATGAACCGATAATTCGGGAGGGGATTCGAGAATCAATGGATTGGGCTGCCCTTGGCATGGAGGTTGTTGGCGAGGCCGAGGACGGTGAAGAGGCACTCGAACGGGCAATTGAGTTGAATGTGGATGTCGTGCTGGTCGATATGAATATGCCGTTTCTGAATGGCATTGGACTGATCCGTGCTCTACAGGAGCAATGTCCCGGGGTTCGGTATCTGATCATATCAGGACACGACGAATTCGCTTATGCCCAGGAAGCGGTTCGTCTTGGAGTGGAAGACTACATTCTGAAGCCCGTTCAAGCAGACCAGTTGCATGCTGCACTCCAGCGGTTGCGTCAACGGTTGGATGAAGAACATCAGCGAACAGCCTATGTCAGACAAGCGGCACAGCAGATTGAACGGAACATTCCGCTGCTACGCCAGCGATTCTGTCAGGAGTGGATGGAGGGACAGGCAGGTGGGAAAAACCTGATGGAGCAGCTTGCTTTTCTACACCTGCCGACTGCATCACCTGTGCAAGTTGGCGTTGTACGTTGGCCTGCTGCCGAGGCGCGCCAGACTATACTGAGAGAATCGGATCGTCAGCTCTTCCTGTTCGCGATAGAAAATATTGTTGCGGAACTGCTGGGAGATCGTGCCCATGTTCTGTTTCGCGACGCCAGCAGCGTCGTCGGGATCTGTCTATGGCAGCAAGCTCCAGAGGAGATCGCATCGTTGCTGGAGCAACACATCAGTGCTTGTTTGAATATTTCTGTACATGCTCATGTCGAATCTCACAGGGGTACGCTGGAAGAAGTGCCGGATACCTATCGGCATTGTCGTGAACAGGTTTACGAAGAAGTGAAGCTCTCTCCACTCGTGCGCAGGGCAAGACAGTTGATTCAGGAAGAGTATGCGGAACGGGAACTCACGCTGGAGTCGCTGGCTTCCCGTCTGCAGGTGTCGGCAGTATATCTTAGCCGTGTGTTAAAAAAAGAGTTAAATGACTCCTTCGTTACTCTAGTCACCCGTGCCCGCATACGCAAGGCCGCACAGCTGCTGGACTCCACTTCGCTCCCGATTCACACGATTGCTGAACGAGTAGGGTATGAGACGCAGCATTATTTCAGCACAGCATTCAAAAAAATGATGGGCATCTCACCAGCCCAGTACCGCAAAAATGGGGGAACGGAAAAAACTACCGCAGGGTCCTTGTAGACTTCAATTGCATCCTGTCGGATGTATACAGCCGTAGAAAGGCTGTTCAAGTCATCGGAGTACAGATTTAAAGTAACTTTGAGTTCCATGTACATCCATACGAATAGCAAGCCCACCGTTACAGGTTTAATACCTACGGTGGGCTTTTCGTTGCTACCTTCCATCAAAAGTTAAAATTTTATAAAAAAGGTTCAAAACCTGCAAAGACCTGACTGGCTGCAAAATGCTACCATGGGGTGCATAGAGGGACAATATGATTGTATGATCCTTCATGTGTTGTAAGCGTTATCTTGGATGTTATCAAACGCTAAGACCTGAAGAAAGGGGAACTTCTTATGAAAAAAGGAGCAACACTCATCTGGCTTCTGGTGATGTCTTTGATCCTCTCAGCCTGTAATCTGGCTGAAAGTGATGTAGGCAGCAAGGAGAAAGGGTATGTCGGTATATCCATGCCTACCAAATCATCGGAACGTTGGGTGGGAGACGGAGAGAATATGGTTCGTCTGTTTCAGGAGCAAGGATACAAAACCGATCTTCAGTACGCTGAAGACGTTGTAGAGAATCAAATCTCCCAGATTGAGAACATGATTACCAAAGGTGTCGATGTCATGGTCATTGCATCTGTAGACGGCAACACGCTGACAGATGTCATCAAGAAGGCCCATGACGAAGGCATTCAGGTTATCTCGTATGACCGACTTATTCGCAATACGCCGTATCTGACTTATTACGCTACGTTTGACAACTTTAAAGTCGGGGTGCTGCAAGCCTCCTACATTGAACAGAAGTTGGGCCTCAAGGAAGGTAAAGGGCCGTTTAACATTGAGTTGTTTGGCGGATCGCCAGATGACAACAATGCGTACTTTTTCTTCGACGGTGCGATGTCCGTGCTGAAGCCGTATATTGATTCTGGCAAACTGGTTGTCCGCAGTAAACAGATGACGATGGCACAGATTGCTACGCTGCGTTGGGATGGGGCACTGGCACAGGCTAGGATGGATAACCTGCTGAGTGCCTACTATTCAGGTGATAATCTGGATGCCGTGTTATCACCATATGACGGGATCAGTATCGGGATTATCTCCTCCCTGAAAGGTGTCGGCTATGGCAAGGCAGACAAACCACTGCCCGTCATTACAGGGCAAGATGCGGAACTGGCATCAATTAAGTCCATTGTGGCTGGGGAGCAGACACAAACCGTATTCAAAGATACACGTAAGCTCGCAGAGAAAACAGTAGAGATGGCTAATAGCATTTTGCAGGGGAAACAAGCAGAAGTGAATGATACAGAATCGTATAACAACGGGTTGATGGTTGTTCCTGCATACCTCTTGGACCCGATTTCTGTGGATCGAACTAACGTGGAAAAAGATATCGTGGGCAGCAAGTATTACACCAAAGAGGAGATTGGGTTGCCGTAACGCATAATCCAAGAAAGGAGCACATGCCATGACGGAGTTCATTCTTGAAATGAAAAACATCACCAAAACGTTCCCGGGTGTCAAAGCGCTGGAGAACGTCAACCTGAAAGTTCGGGAAGGCGAGATTCATTCCATATGTGGTGAGAATGGAGCTGGCAAGTCTACACTGATGAAGGTGCTTAGCGGAGTATACCCGCATGGAAGTTATGAGGGGGACATTTTGTTCCGGGGGAAGACGTGTGAATTCAAAGACATCAAACAGAGTGAGGATCTAGGGATTGTCATTATCCATCAGGAGTTGGCACTGATCCCCTATCTCTCGATTGCGGAAAATATATTTCTGGGTAATGAACGTGCCAGCAAAGGTATCGTGAATTGGAAGGAAACGTTCGTCGGTACGCGTGAGCTACTGAGTAAAGTAGGTCTGAGTGAAAACCCGAACACGCTGGTATCTAGCATTGGCGTAGGGAAGCAGCAGCTCGTTGAAATTGCGAAAGCGCTCTCCAAAAAAGTGCGTTTGCTTATTCTGGATGAGCCGACCGCAGCATTGAACGAGGATGATAGTGAAAACTTGCTGCAATTGATGTTGGAGTTCAAAAAGCAAGGTATTGCCTGCATCCTCATCTCTCACAAGCTGAACGAGGTGTCGAAGGTTTCGGATGCGGTGACGATCCTCAGGGATGGTAAAACGATCGAAACGCTCGATATGAAAAAGGATAACGTCACTGAAGACCGCATCATTAGTGGAATGGTTGGACGGGATCTGACCAGCCGCTATCCTGAACGTCATGCGACGATTGGTGATGTCGTGCTGGAAGTGAAGGACTGGACGGTATATCACGAGCATCAGGCAGAGCGCAAAGTGCTGGATCAGATCAATATGAATATCAGACGCGGTGAGATTGTAGGGATCGCAGGGTTAATGGGTGCCGGACGTACGGAACTTGCAATGAGTATCTTCGGTAAGTCGTATGGCCGTAATATATCGGGGCAACTGTACAAGGATGGCAAACCGATTCAGAACAACAGTGTTACCGAGGCGATTCAGAATGGCTTCGCTTATGTAACAGAGGATCGCAAAGAGTATGGACTGATTTTAATGGATGATATCAAACGCAACATTTCACTTACCGGATTAAGTAAACTGACGCGTAATGCGGTTGTAAACGAACAAGAGGAAGTCCTGGTTGCGGAAGAGATGAAAAAAAGCATGAACATTAAAGCGCCGAACATCCTGCAGAAAACAGGTAATCTGAGCGGAGGTAACCAACAGAAGGTGGTACTCAGCAAATGGATTTTTGCCGGGCCGGATATTCTCATTCTGGATGAGCCGACTCGCGGGATCGATGTAGGTGCAAAATTTGAAATTTATACCATTATTCACCGGCTTGCTGCCGAAGGCAAGGGTGTGCTGGTGATTTCATCGGAGCTGCCGGAGGTTCTGGGCCTGTGTGACCGGATCTATGTGATGAATGCCGGGCGAATTACCGGTGAAGTGAGCCGTGAGCAGGCATCGCAGGAAACACTGATGAGATATATGACCAAGTCTGGAGGCGGTAAGCATGGAAACGGTAACTAAACTTTTTAAAAATAATATACGTCAATACGGCATGATCATTGCCCTCGTTGTCATTATGCTTCTATTCGAGGTGCTGACAGGCGGGCTGCTTCTCAAGCCGATTAACATCACGAACCTGATTCTGCAAAACAGTTATATTTTAGTACTTGCCATTGGTATGGTACTTGTCATTATTACAGGACATATTGACTTGTCCGTCGGTTCCATCGCGGCTTTTGTCGGCGCCGTAGCCGCCATTATGATGGTAGATTGGCAACTGCCAGCGTGGCTTGCAGTCATCGCTTCCCTGCTGGTGGGTGCACTGATTGGCGCATGGCAAGGTTTCTGGATCGCTTACGTGCGGATTCCGGCTTTCATTGTTACACTGGCGGGCATGCTGTTGTTCCGCGGTCTGACGATGATTGTGCTCGAAGGACAGTCCATCTCTCCGTTCCCTGGCGGATTTCAAAAAATCAGTTCCGGTTTTCTGCCGGATGTTCAATTCTCTGGTATGGGCCTGGTGTCTATCATTGTGGGGATTGTGCTCACCATCTGGTACATCATTAATGAATTGCGGGAACGTGCATCTCAACGCAAATATGGTTTTGAAGTGGTATCCCAAGGGCTGTTTCTGCTCAAGTTGATTGTGGTAGCGGCGGTAACCAACCTGTTTACCATGGTCTTGGCAAGTTATGCAGGTATTCCAAACATTCTGGTGCTTCTCTTTGTTCTGATCGTGGTGTATTCCTTCGTGATGAATCGTACCGTTATGGGACGTCATGTCTATGCACTCGGTGGCAATGAGAAGGCGGCAGGGTTGTCAGGGGTTAAAACGAAAAAAGTGACTTTCTGGGTATTCGTGAACATGGGTACACTGGCTGCAGTATCGGGTCTGATCTTCGCCGCACGTCTGAATGCGGCTACGCCTAGAGCGGGCACAAACTTTGAACTGGATGCCATTGCGGCCTGCTTCATCGGTGGAGCGTCCGCTTCCGGCGGCATTGGAACCGTATTTGGCGCGATCATCGGTGGTCTGGTCATGGGTGTACTGAACAACGGGATGTCCCTGATCGGTCTTGGTATCGACTGGCAACAAGGAATCAAGGGATTGGTACTGCTCCTGGCCGTTGCATTTGATATCTATAATAAAAACAAACGAGCGGCTTAATGATGGATGTAAAATGTACTCATTATAACGTGTACCGAAGGTAAAAGGGTACGAAATGTAATGAGGTAGTTAGAGTGAAAAGGCTTGGCAAACGCCAAGCCTTTTTGTCTTTATTTTTTACAGCATTTTTTACAGCAACTCATGTCTATTCGTTCATAAAGAATGGAGCATACGGTCAGCTATGACCAATATAATGCATGATCTACATCAGCGCATCTATGAAACGAGTGGCGATACCAAAATAGATAAACAGTGACAGAATATCGTTCAGCGTTGTAATTAACGGGCCGGATGCCACAGCAGGATCAACCTTGAAACGGCTGAGCAGAAGCGGAATGCAGGTCCCTGTCAGTGTGCCGATGATCAACGTGAAAAACAGGGATACACCGATAATCATACCGAGCAGCCAGTCCCCTTGCCAAAAATAAGCAATCACCGTGATCAGCAGGCCGCAGACCAGACCAATCATTGTACCGACTTTAATTTCTCGTCCAATCAGGGCAAGTACAGTAGATCTGTCCAGCTTGCGTCCAATAAGTCCGCGTACGACGACAGCAAGGGACTGAGTTCCCGTATTTCCTGTCATACCGGCAATCATAGGCATAAAGAATGCAAGTGCTACAACCTGATTCAGCGTATCTTCAAAAAAATCCACAATGCTTCCCGAGATCAGGCCGATTAATAGCAGCAAAATGAGCCAGGGTAACCTGCGCCTTACCGCCACTAGCGGTTTGGTATCAAAATCAATATCTTTGCCGCCACCACCCATTTTGGCGAGGTCTTCACTTGCCTCATCCATAATGATGTCAATGACGTCATCCATCTGAATGATTCCGCACAGTCTGTTATTCTCGTCTACAACGGGAAGGGAAGTGAACTCGTAACGCTGCAGCAATTGTGCGGCTTCTTCCTGATCCATATCTACGGTGGCATGAATGACACGTCTCGTCATTAATTCTTCAACTTTGGTTTTGTCATCAGCCAGAGCAAGGGAACGATAACTGACAACCCCAACCAGCTTGCCTTCATCGTCAATAACATACAGGTAACTGGCAGCGGAAAGGTGAAGTGTGCCTTGCGATTGCCTCAGTGCTCCCTTTGCAGTGTCATGCGTAAATAAGGTCCGATAGCGGTCTGTCATGATTCGTCCGGCTGTCTCCGGTGGATAACGAAGTACAGACCGAATGATGGCGGAGTGATCCAGATTCATGCTGGATAGCAATTCTTCCCTGCGCTTCGCCGGCAGATCATGCATGAAGCGAATCAGGTCACTTTTGTCCATCTGTTGCATAACTTCCAGTGTACGTTCTGATCCGAGTCGTTCAAAAAGTGCCGCTTGTTCGTTTATCTTCAAGTTCTCTGCCAGATCGGCAAGAATATCCGGTTTAAAGAGGAGAAGGAAACGATTCTTCTCGTCTTCAGGGATTTTTTTATAGATCAGTGAAAGGTCATAGGGGCGTAGTTCTTTTACGAGTTTGTAGAATTCCGGCAGATTCTGAGACTGTACATGTTCGGTGAGCTGCTGGGTGAGCTCCTCCACGGAAAACTTGTGATTGGCATGAGAACGGTTCATACTGGCACTCCTTTCCTGAATGATGAGCTTCATACTTTTAAACGAAAACGGTCTGTTCCTAAACAATGGTTCACGTCATACGAGAGGGAAGGTATATTGAAATCTTGCTCTAACATTGGAGAGGGGCTTACAAACAGATACACTCAGGATATACTTGTTCTACAGGAACAAACGAGGAGGATGTATGCTCTTGGAAACCCCTATTCGAACACAGTTACGCAGCTTGGCTGAACCTGAATACCAGAAATTTGCGGCTTCTCTAATTCCGAACATTACCAATGTACTTGGTGTACGTTTACCTGCGATCCGTAAAATAGCCAAGCAGATTGCTTCAGGTGACTGGCGTACATATCTGGATATGGCAGAAGATGAATATTTTGAAGAAGTGATGCTCCAAGCGATGGTCATTGGCCATGTACAGGCGGATCTGGAAGAATTGCTGACAAGAATTGCGACTTTTGTACCCAAAATCGATAACTGGTCTGTGTGTGACAGCTTCTGTGCCGGACTGAAATATACGAAATTGCATCCCGAAGCGATGTGGAACTTCATACAGCCTTATCTGAAGTCTGATCAGGAATATGAAATCCGGTTTGGTGTAGTTATGTTACTGAACTTCTATCTGGATAAACCCTATATCTATGAGGTATTACCCCTACTCGATCAGATTAAGCATGAGGCTTATTATGTGAAAATGGCGGTGGCTTGGGCGATCTCAATGGCTTATGTGAGACAGCCTGAAGTGACAATGCCTTATTTGCAGCATAATACACTTGATGATTTTACGTACAACAAAGCACTCCAGAAGATTACCGAATCCCATCGGGTTACACCGGAGGACAAACAACGTATACGAGGCATGAAACGCAAGGCGAAAAAACAGGTACAGACACTAAAACAGATAACCTCCTGACTTGGGGCTGAGAGAAGAGAAGGTGAAATATGTGATGAGGCAAAAAATGATGTACACCACTATGCAGCTCGATGGTCGTCCGTGGAGCCTGCTTGCTACCGAAAAGGGACTATGCCGGGTGGTGATGCCGAACGAAACGCTGGATGACTGGATCGGCTGGATCGGCAAAGTTGCACCTGATGCTGAACTCGAAGAGAATGAGCAGGCATTAAGACAGACGGGCATGATGGACTGGCTGGAGTCCTATTTTGCGGGAGAAAAGATAGCCTTTACCGAGGGAATTCCGCTTGATCTGATGGGCACGTCGTTTCAGCAGGAGGTATGGAAAGCGCTTGGACAAGTACCGTATGGTGAGATTCGCACGTATGGGGACATTGCCGCTGCCATCGGCAGACCTTCGGCTGTACGAGCTGTAGGTGCCGCGAACGGGGCGAATCCCATTCCAGTGCTGCTGCCATGCCATCGAATTATTGGAGCCAATCGCAAACTGACGGGGTTCCGCGGTGGGTTGGAGATGAAGCGCAGACTATTAGATATAGAGCGGATTGAAGGTGTGGCAGATGGAGGGCATGCGCGGTTTGAGTTTTAATATTCGGTGTAATTTTGAATAGAAGACCTCGATTTCAAGATAATATTCATTTTTATATAATCAAGACAGTTTTAAGAGAAATGAGGAATCGACGATGACAATTCAACAGGAACAGACATATTGGCTGACCAATGTCATGTTGGAACGAGGGTACATTCGTGAAGGGAACGAGGTAACCGGAACACAAACCAGTCTGGTCCATCTGCGGATAGAGAATGGAGTCATTGTCTCTATCGTGGACGGTGATGAAGAACTAACACAAGAACTGCCGCAGGTGGATGGCAAAAGGCTGCTATTATTACCTTCGTTTGAAGAGGCGCACATTCATCTGGATAAAACCTATTATGATGGACCGTGGCGAGCCGTTAGGCATAGCTCCAGCATTTTTGATCGGATTGAAGAAGAAAAGGTGCTGTTGCCCAAGTTACTTCCTGAAGCAAAACGTCAGGCGGAAAGCATTCTCGCATTAATTCAGACCTATGGCTCCACGCATGTTCGTGCGCATTGTAACATTGAACCGGTCAGCGGGCTGAAACGCTTGGAAGCAACCAGGCAGGCACTGGATAGTTATGCAGGTAAACTATCTTCAGAGATTGTTGCGTTCCCGCAACATGGGTTGTTACGCTCGAACTCGGTTGAACTTCTGGCGCAAGCCATGACCGAGGGGGCCACGCATGTAGGTGGACTTGATCCATACACTGTAGACGAGAACATCGAGAAGTCTCTACATACGATGATCGAGCTGGCGGTAAAACATCAGGCAGGGATCGATATGCATCTGCATGATGGCGGCGAAGCTGGCAAGCAAACGCTGTTGGAACTTATCAGGCTGACCGAAGAAGCGGGGCTTCAGGGTCAGGTGACGGTCAGCCATGCGTTCTGGTTTGCCGGAGCAGAGAAGCTGGAGGCTGAAGAAGTCGCGAACCGGATGGCATCGCTGGGAATGAGCCTAGCGTCCACGGTGCCCATTGGCGAAACGATGATGCCACTTCCCATGCTGCAACGAGCGGGTGTGAATGTGAGGCTGGCGACGGATAGTCTAACAGATCACTGGTCTCCTTTTGGTAGCGGCGATATGTTGGAAAAGGCAGGTCGCTTCGCCGAGCTATATGGATATAGCGACGAATTATCCTTGTCCCAGTCGCTGGCTGCGATTACGGGTGGAATCACACCACTGAATGCAGCAGGAGAGAACGTATGGCCGAAGGCAGGAGATACAGCAAGCTTTGTACTGGTGCAAGCAAGTTGTGCGGCAGAAGCGGTAGCCCGACGGGCTGAAAGGAAGGCTGTGTGGTATCAAGGACAAATGGTAAGTGGATCGCTATCTTAATGCTACTGCTTGATAGTGATTCAAGCAGATACATCGAGAGCTAGAGAAGGATTTGCTCATCCCCTGTTAACTAGAGAGTACAAAAAAAAGACAAGATTAAGCTGCGACCGTTTCCCCATTTTACCGGGAAACGGTCGTTTATTTTTTCTGAAATCGATTTGGGTTTTGTGCTGGAAAGTTTTGTTTTTTTTGGAACACCATCGTATCATTGGCGGCCTTTTTTACAGAAAAAAATACTTATAATTACAAATTTGGACATCATTATATTGGAAGTTGTTTATTTGTCACAACACAAGCAATGAAAGTGTTTTAATTTGTGTTGACGAAAATCATTTTCATAATTAATATATAAACGAAAATAGTTTTGAGAGGTGGATAACATAGTGAAGCAATATTTTGAGAAGGCTCAAAAGTTTGGAAAATCATTTATGCTCCCGATTGCCGTTTTACCGGCAGCGGGTTTATTACTGGGGATAGGGGGCGCCCTGTCCAACGCCAATACGATCAACACCTATCCATTTTTGCAGATCACTTGGTTGCAGCAAGTGTTTACGGTTATGAGCAGCGCAGGAAGTATCGTATTTGATAATCTGGCATTGATTTTTGCCATTGGTGTGGCAGTCGGCCTCGCCAGAGCGGACAAAGGTACAGCAGGTTTGGCTGCAGGTCTTGCTTATCTGGTCATGAATGCATCCATTAAGGCGATGTTGGTCAATTCGGGTACTCTTGCCGTAGACGATTTGGCTAATGCCGGCCAAGCTATGGTCCTGGGCATCCAGACACTGCAAACCGGTGTACTCGGAGGGATCGTTGTCGGATTGGTTACCGCATGGCTGCATAATAGGTATAATAAAATAGAGCTTCCTCAGTTCCTTGGTTTCTTTGGAGGCTCACGTTTCATTCCGATCGTTTCATCTTTTGCAGCTATTTTTGTTGGGATCGCTCTGTTCTTGATCTGGCCAACGATCCAACTCGGTATAGCACAGCTAGGCAGTTTGGTTGATAGAACAGGATATATAGGAACGCTGTTTTACGGATTTATTCTACGGATGCTTGGTCCACTTGGTTTGCATCACATCTTTTATCTGCCATTCTGGCAGACAGGCCTTGGAGGAACAGCAGAGGTTGCAGGTAAGATATACGAAGGAACACAAAATATTTTCTTTGCGCAATTGGGAGACCCTGCAACTCAGAAGTTTTTCTCTGGCACATCCCGATTTATGTCCGGACGTTTTATCACGATGATGTTTGGTTTGCTCGGTGCAGCCCTTGCAATCTATCATACGGCCAAGCCTGAACGTAAAAAAGTCGTTGGCGGACTGATGTTGTCTGCCGCGCTCACGTCGTTCCTGACAGGGATCACGGAGCCACTTGAATTCTCATTTCTGTTTGTTGCTCCAATCCTGTATGTCATTCACGCTGCATTTGATGGATTAGCATTTATGCTGTCGCACATTTTTCAGATTACAATCGGTCAAACATTCTCCGGTGGGTTAATCGACTTTATCTTGTTCGGTGTACTACAGGGTAATGCCAAAACGAACTGGGTTATCGTTCCCATCATCGGTGCGATCTGGTTCTGCCTGTATTACTTCACCTTCCGCATCTTGATCGTTAAGCTCAATTTGAAAACTTCGGGCCGTGAGGAAGAAGTCATTTCGGAGGGAAGCGCCCAAACGCAAAGTCAGCAGACTTCTGCATCAGCATCGACTAAAGGTGAAGAACGTTCAGTAGCCATATTGAATGGACTTGGTGGATCAGACAATGTTGTGGAATTGGATTGCTGTGCAACGCGTCTTCGTGTATCTGTTAAGGATGTAGATAAGGTTCAAAAGGATGCTCTTACAGCTACTGGAGCTAAAGGGGTAGTTCTTGTGGGTAATGGAGTACAGGTTATTTATGGCCCTCAGGTAACCGTGATCAAGAATGAAATTGAAGAAATTATGGAAACGGAGTAATTGTAAATGAATTTAGATGAACTAGGTTTAAAGGGTGGTCTTGTTGTATCATGTCAGGCTTTGGAGCATGAGCCGCTCCATAGTTCCCTGATCATGGGACGCATGGCAATCGCAGCAAAAGAAGGTGGAGCGATAGGCATTCGTGCGAATACTGCGGCTGATGTAAAAGAGATCAAGCAACAGGTCGATCTTCCTGTCATTGGTATTGTGAAGAGAAACTACGGAACTAATCCCGTATTCATTACACCAACGATTCAGGAAGTGCATGAACTTGCCGAGGTCCATGCAGAGATTGTAGCGGTGGACGCCACTTTGCGTGCTCGCCCGGACGGTAAAACACTGGATGAATTCGTGCAAGAAATTCGTGCCCAATATCCTGAACTCTTATTAATGGGGGATATCTCAACCAAAGAGGAAGCGATTAATGCAGAACGACTTGGTTTTGATCTGATCTCCTCTACATTGTTCGGATACACAGAAGAGACGGCAGGGCGCAAGCTGTACGACAATCAATTCGAAGCCTTGAAAGAAATGATCAGCAGCGTGCAGACACCTGTCGTTGCGGAAGGTAATATCATGACTCCGGAGATGGCAGCAACTTGTCTGGAAATGGGAGTGTATTGTGTGGTTGTCGGCGGAGCCATTACTCGTCCGCAACAAATCACGGAACGTTTTGTCTCTGAGATTGCCAAGTTGAGAGCCTCTTCTCCTCATGTGAAATAAGAGGACTATCCTTACAAAAAGAAGACATCTAAATCCCATTTTCGGGATGGATGTCTTCTTCTTTTTTGTGATTTTACGATTATTCTCAAACCCAATTAGCTTTTTTTAGTCACCAGAATAAAAGGTGCGTAATGTTTGTTGCCGGGCCTTAAGCAGATTCTTGTCATCAAGTAATAGAAGAGAGATCACATCCAGGATGTAAATAATGGCCAACTGGCTATTGATGAAATTCACATCCCCAGTTCGTCCGATATCAGGTGTGAAAATGCATAGGTCTGAGATTTCTGACAGGGGTGTATGATCAAAATTAGTAATTCCAACAACGGTGCTTCCTGTTTTTTTTGCTACTTTTAATGCATCGCTGACCTCTAACGTTCGTCCAGAATTGGATAAACCAATAACCAGATCGTCTTTTCCAAGAAGAGAAGCACTCATGAGCATCATGTGTGAATCGGTCACCGCATCAATGGCAATATCCATGCGCATGAGCCTGTATTTAAACTCCAGTGCTGATAGACCTGAACTCCCCAGACCATAGACATAAATTCTGCGGGCTTCCATTATGTACTGGACGACCTGTTTGATTTTGTCGGTATCCAGCATTTCCGCGGTCGCATTTATAATATCATTGTGGATCTGTTGTGTTCTTATAAAAATATCCGTTTCATTACGGGGTTGGTGAACTTCACGACTAAGTCGAATTTTAAAATCGACAAAAGTGGAACATCCTACTTTTTTACAAAATCGAGTAATGGTTGACATGGAAGCAGTAGTGTATGCAGCCAAATCCCTAATATTCATGTTATTTATGGACGATTTATTACGCATGACGTAATCAGCTATTTCCTTTTCTTTTGCTGAGAAACGCTGGTATTCAAGTTGCAGCATGTCAATGACACTGGATGACATTATGAAACCCCTCTCCCTGAACATGTTAACAATTTAATAATCTATCTTTAGTCTACTTCTTAAAAGTCAAATCATCAAACTGGTAAAATGTGGGATGCGGATACATTCCACCCAATTCACCTGGTTTGGGCAGCCAGGATCCTAAAAATAAAACGTAACCAAAGGATGTTTTCATTGGTTAATGATCATGAGAGTGTAAAGAGAGCATCGTTTCAATTCATAACTGGAGGGGACGTAATGACGATACATACAAGAATCTTGAACCTATCCGCTTGGCTCGCTGTATTGGCTATCTTTTTTATCCCAGGGACCTTGTATACCGATGAGAAACCATTACGAACAGAGTATGGGTTCCCGCTTCGTTTTCTAACGGATTACCATACAACAAATCCAGAGGGATCAAACTGGTTTATATTCGAGATGCATATCAATTTGCTAATATTGTTCATTAATATTTTGTTTATTTACACAGGAATACATGTCTTGATTTATATCAAGAAGAGATTAACCAAGAAATAGGTGGAGTGAGTCAATCATAATGGGAGGTGGCAGTATGGAAACATTTTTTCGATACAACTGGATGGTGCGTGAACAATGGTATGCGTGGTGTGCAGACCTACCGCCAGAAGAGTTGCTTCGACCACGTACAGGTGGTGTCAGAAGTATCCTTAAGACTTTTTTTCATGTTGTTGACGTGGAGTGGAGCTGGCTACAGCTATTGCAGGGGAAACCGGACGGTGAGGAGGATTTTGCTCACTACCAGACGCTTCAAGCAGTTCGTGAGTTGGACTGTAAGCTGCATCAGGACGTAGAAGCATTTGTGTTAGCCTGGGAGCCGAGCATGGAGAAGAGAACTTACATCGACCGCAGAAGCGATGGGCGAGTGGATATCGATGCTTGGGGTGAAATTATGCGTCATGTCATTGCGCATGAAATTCATCATATGGGCCAGTTATCCGTATGGGCCAGAGAACTTGGCAGGGATCCAGTATCTGCTAATGTTATAGGCAAAGGATTGCTTAAGCCTGACTATAACCAAAGAACGTGATTACCAATGCTACAGCTTAGTGCTGTGTCCGCTGGGGTTCAACTGGATATGAATAAACCCTCTCCTTGATCGGACATCTCTCTTATTCTCCAAAATGCTGTTTGGGTAATCTCCATACTCTTCATAGTGTCTAAAAGCCTGTCCTAAATTCCTATTTTACGCATACCTATAGTAGTAGAGGAGCGTGATGACTGATGGAACACAAGGTACAGGCTTATTTTGAACTGAAACAGCGACAGAAGGAGATTGAACGACAGTTATCTGTATTGAGGGACGAGATTGTGGCGTACTGTGAAGCGCGGGGGGTATATGAGGCAGAAGTGGGTGGATTTAAGGTGAAAACGGTGCTCCAGCACCGTAAAGAATATGACGATCAGAAGCTGTACGCTTCTCTACCCGACCCGGAGATCTGGAGATTAATGTCCAAGGTGGACAGTCATAAATTGAAAAGTCTGATTAAGCTTAATGTTCTCTCGGAGGAACAAGTTAGCTTGGCATGTACTGTGAAGCCAGTTACTTTGCTACAGGTAGACAAGTTATAATGTATTTTCCTACAATTCATCTTTTCATGCTGAAATTGGTAGGATTTCAGGGGGCAACATGTTTATTTTGTTCATGGAAAGCGCATTCATAATTCGGTATGATAAAGAAATAAACCTGCGAGGAGGAACCAGGATGTCGACCGAAATTCCGTCCCTACATACTGCTTATGCCGATTCGTTCAAAATAGGTGCAGCAGTACATACGAGAATGCTACAGTCCGAAGGTGAATTTATTGCGAAGCATTACAACAGTGTTACTGCAGAGAACCAGATGAAATTCGAAGAGGTTCATCCGCGAGAGCATGAATATACGTTTGAGGCAGCAGATGAGATCGTTGATTTTGCCGTTGGTCGTGCGATAGGCGTGCGTGGTCATACGTTGGTATGGCACAATCAGACGCCGGCATGGGTGTTTGAGGATACTTCCGGAGGCCCGGCTTCGAGAGAATTGATGTTGTCCCGGTTAAAGGAGCATATTGATACCGTCGTTGGTCGTTACAAAGGACAGATCTACGCCTGGGATGTTGTGAATGAGGCGATTGAGGATAAGACTGATCTTGTGATGAGAGACACGAAGTGGCTGCAACTGCTGGGAGAGGATTATCTGCATCAGGCATTCCGTATGGCCCATGAAGCAGATCCTGACGCGCTGCTATTCTATAATGATTATAACGAGACAGACCCGGTCAAGCGGGAGAAAATATACAATCTGGTACGAACTCTATTGGATCAAGGTGCTCCTGTTCATGGTATTGGTATGCAAGGACACTGGAATATTCATGGACCGTCCATTGACGAGATTCGTCAAGCCATTGAACGATATGCTTCACTGGGCGTACAGCTTCACGTCACTGAGCTGGATCTATCCGTTTTCCGTTATGAGGATCGGCGCACAGATCTGACCGAACCAACATCTGAAATGGCGGAGCTTCAGGAGAAACGTTATGAAGACATTTTCGAGTTATTCCGAGAATATAAATCGAATATCACTTCCGTGACATTCTGGGGTGTTGCGGATAACTACACTTGGCTGGACAATTTCCCGGTACGTGGACGTAAAAACTGGCCGTTTGTGTTTGATACACAGTTGCAGCCGAAGGCTTCCTTCTGGCGTATTCTCGACAAAACCAGGGGGTAGACAGAAGTTCAGTTCGAGTTCAGACTAAGTTTCCAGTAGTCACTGAATTTCTAAGATGAATAGCCTTGCATGCAGACCTTATAAAAAGGCGAGCTTGTAAGGTTTTTTTGAATTATCTTATAAATCGAACAGTTTTATTCAAATCTTAGCATTGTAACATTCACAGTACGATGCGATACTGGACAAAAAAGGGAAAATGGAAGGTGAGCCCATGTACAAGGTCATTGTAGCAGATGATGAACCATTTATGCTGGAAGGCTGGAAAACGATGATCGATTGGCAAGGCTGTGGATATGAATTGTGCGGAACTGCAACGGATGGGGAAGAGGCACTCGAACTGATCGGTCTTGTGAATCCGGATCTGGTTGTAACAGATATCCAGATGCCGGTACTTGACGGGCTTGGTCTGATCCGAACGATGCGTGAAGAATTGAGATATGATTCTCAGATTGTCATTGTTACGGGGTACTCTGAGTTCGGTTATGCCCAGCAGGCAATACGTTACAGGGTGAATGAATATGTTCTCAAGCCATTAGTACCTGAAGAGATCCATGCGTTGTTACGGAATCTAATTATTCCGTTGGACACACAGAGACAAGAGATAGAGAAAGGATATGCGCAAGAGCCTTATGAATCAATGGAGCTGCTCGATACACATCTGGATGAGAGCGACATGATAGAAGAGGTAGATCTGGAGAAGATGACGTCTCGCGCAAAGCAGATGTTGGCTTTGATTGAAGCAGGGGATGTAACGGGTATCGATCGTGCTGTCGATGAGATGATGCATGAGATGAAGGAATCCCGTGCAGCGGGAGACTGGAATCAAAGTGCAGTCCGATATATACACGGAGAATTGCTCCGCAGATATGGCTTGATTGGTGCCGATCAGACTCTGCTTCAGGCCCAGACATGGCACCACACAGCGAGCTGGCATAGAGGAGATTTAAAACAGCTATTCGTACGAATCGCCGAAACCTTTGCAACAGCATCACAGACTGACACAGGTTCCGGAGGAGTGGTCGCAGAGGCCGTTCAGTATCTGAAAGAGCATTATCGCTCTAAAATTAAATTGCAGCAGCTGGCGAATCACATCCATGTCAACGCGGCTTATCTAGGCCAACAGTTCAAACGTGAGATGGGAGTCAGCTTCAGCGAATACGTTCATCGACTTCGTATTGAAGAGGCACGCAAGATGCTTCGCCGAACCAATATGAAAATTTCAGATATTGCACTGGAATTGGGCTATCATGATGCTGAATATTTCACAGAAAAATTTAAAGCGCTTACAGGGGAGCTTCCTTCCTTATATAAAACCAACAATCAAGGGTGATCATGTGCACAAAAAAAAATGGACTTTTCGTACCGTCAATGATATCCCCCTTCGATACAAATTTTTATTAATCTATGTCGTTAGCATCCTTCTTCCGATTATTGCGATTAATCTGTTTTTTTATCAAAGGACATCTGCAGATATCAAGGTTCGGGAGCAAGAAAATCTGCGCAAATCGATTGACAGAGCTGCGGGTGAACTCGTCGGTATGATTGATGAGAGTGTGGCGTTAAGCCGGATGATCGCAGCCGATGATTCCTTGTACGAAGCCCTTGACCGAACCTACAATTCACCTGTGGATTACTATAACGAGTACCATCTTTTCCTGCGTGATAAATTGACAAGGTACATGTCGGCCAATATTCTGGAAGTCCGTATTTTCACGAACAACGATACGATTCAGACCGGTAGCCACTACATCGTTATGAAAGACCAGGAGACCACTCTCCCTGGCTTGGAGCAGTTAAATCGAGCGAGTGGAGATATATTAGTCATTGATTATGAAGAGCAGTCGGGGTTTAGTCGTGGGAAACGAATCAGTGTGATCGGAAAAATGAAGACATTTACTTCGTACGCTACCTATGCGAAGTATTCCAAAATTGATCTAGAAGTGAACCGGATTTTCAGCATTCTTAATCGTGAGACAAACAGCCTGCAGCTCCAACTTGTGGATGGCAATAACCGTCCGGTTGTTTCCAGTGCACGTTTCCCGTCTGAGGGGTTATCCTCTTCAGATATCAAGTCCGAATATGTCTTGGAGAAGCCGCTTGGTAATCTGGCATATCTGGATGGCTGGAAGCTGATTGGGGTTGCGGATACGCGGCATGTGGATGAATTGTTGGATGAGGCACGTTATTCCATTTTGTGGCTGGCAATCATAAGTGTAATTGTACCCTCAGTACTCATTTATTTTATTCTGCGCTCATACCACTACCGTATCCGTAAATTATCGCGGCATATGGGGAAAGTGCGTAATGAACGTTTTGATCTGATTGAAATTCAAGAAGGGCGCGACGAGATTGGTGGATTAATTCGCACATTCAATATGATGATCAGCAAGATACATTCCTTAATTAATGATGTCTACAAACTGGAGATCAGACACAAAGATCTGGAGCTGGATCAAGTCCGAACGGAGTTATCGATGCTTCAGAGCCAGATGAATCCACATTTTCTGTTTAATACGCTGAACGCCCTGCTTGTCGTAAGTACCAAAAACGGATATACCGAAGTGTCGGAAATTATTAAAAGTCTATCTTTGCTTATGAGACAACTACTCAGCAGATCAGACAATCTGATCGCGCTTGAAGAGGAGCTACAATTCACAACGCTATATCTTCAGATTGAGAAGTTCAGGTTCGGAGAGTTGTTTGATTATACCTTTGACATTGACCCGGAAGCTAAGGGTAAGCATATTCCACGAATGAGCATTCAGCCACTGGTGGAGAATGCGTGCAAACATGGTTTGCAGGCACGTAAGAACGGACGGTTAATTCATATTACTGCAAAACTGAATGAGTCAGGTTTGGTTATTCGCGTCATTGATAACGGCATAGGAATGGAGCAGGATAAACTGCGTCAATTACTACAGGATATACGCTCGGATCAAGCCAGAGACGGCACACATGTCGGCATTCGGAATGTCTATCGCCGCCTAGAACTATTTTATGATGGGGATGCAACGTTCTCCATTCGTAGTGAGCAAGGGATTGGTACCGAAGCGGAATTCCACATTCCGACGGACAGACTATGACTTCTAAGCAAGGGGGACCAAAAATGTATAAAGTGCTTCTGGTAGACGATGAGCCTTTTGCGATTGAAGGGCTGCAATTATTGATTGACTGGCGTAAATTTGGATTTGAAATTAATGGCATATGCGCCAACGGAGAAGAGGCTGTAGAAGCGATACGTACTAGCAAGCCTGATCTGGTCGTCACCGATATTCATATGCCCGCAATGAACGGTCTGGAATTAATTGAAGAAGCGCGTCGTCTGGGGCATGATTCTACCATGTTTGTTATTACAAGTGGTTATAGCGATTTCAATTATGCAAGGCAGGCTATTCGTCTGGGCGTATGCAATTATTTGACCAAACCGGTGGACACTGTGGAAGCCGATGATATGCTTGAGCGTCTCGCGAAGGAATTGAAGGAGAAGCAGCAACGGGAGTCTGTACGTGAGCAGGCCAAAGTTCAGGAGATCACATCTGTTCTGTCTGCACTGGCAACCGGAAAGGAAGTTGAGAATGAACAGGACATGGTGCACCATATAGCTCAATTATATGAGAAAGCTCATAAGTGGACGTATGTAAGAGTGAAATTTCAGCGGGCTGATTCGGGTCTGATTCGTTCCACAATTCATGAGGTAGTAAGCCGTGAAGCGTGCTGTTATGTGGTGGAGAATGAACAGAATGCTTGCGGCATCGTGTGGGGCGAGGTATCCTCTGTCCCAGAAGACTTGGAAGGAAAAAGCCATCGGCATTTTGCGGAGCAGCTGCTGTCTGTATTACATGATACCGTTTCTAACGGAGTGCAACTTGCCGTAGGTATGCCCGTACAGCAATTGGAAGCCTTATCTCTATCCAGAAGCATGGCTGCAGAAACGGAGCGTTTTCTGTTTTTACATCAGGGGAATCTGTTATTCGCCGAAGATATTCAGGAACAACGACTGCGATTCAATCCGGAGTCTCTTCGTGAAGTGGATCTTATTATGGAACATCTGGAGGAAGGTTCCCCGGAACAATTAAGGATGTCGATCAAGGAAGCTTTCTCTCAATTTGTAATTCATAAAACAGCACCTGAATTTGTTCATATCTTTATGACTCAGATTTTATTTCGTGGCTTGTCTCTGTGTAAGGAACTTGGAGGAGAACCAAAAGATTTGGTGCAGAATAAGGCTTTTCTTCCCGATCATCGATATCACCGAAATATTGAAGAATCAGCGAGCATGCTGGAAGAGTTTTGCTTGACCTGTCAGGCTGCGGTAACATCTCTTCGGCAAAAACAGTTGGGCGGAACACAGGCGATGGTGGCTGAGTATTTGCAGCAGCACTTCAGGGATACTTTTACAATTAAAGAGCTGGCAGAAAAGTTTTTCATGCATCCGGTACATCTGGGTCAATCTTTTATGCGGAAGTATGGCAAAGGCGTTCTGGATATGGTACATGATTTACGGATAGAAGAGGCCATGCGGCTACTTCGAGAATCGGGTGATGCCTCATGCGCTATTGCAGAGCAGGTCGGTTATAAAAGCTACCAGCATTTCTTAAAGCAGTTTGAGCGGAGAACAGGATTGAAACCGGCAGAGTATCGTCTTAAGCATGCTTAAGGCGATATTACGCGTTATAGGACCTCCTGCAATTAAGGGGGGGCGATGCTTAAATCTGTTTATTTTGAAACCGCATACATTTCTTCATAATAAAGATAGTAAGGCAAACCACTTCCAAGGAGGCGCAATACATGGGGGGATTGAAGAAAAAGAAACTTTGGGGTTCTGTTTCTCTCGTTCTGGCATTAACTCTCGCACTTGCAGGATGCAGCGGTGAAGAGGCTAAAACGACGACACCCGATGGTAAGGAAGTATTAAACATCTCCGCGTTTATCGGAACACCAAATCAGGCACCAACAGCGGACAACCGGATCTACAAAAAGATCGAGGAAGAGCTAGGTGTCAAACTGAACATGGAGTTCCTGGTAGGTGACTTGCAGCAAAAGCTGGGTGTCATGGTTGCGGGCGGAGATTATCCGGATCTGATCACAGCAGACACTAAACTGGTTGCGGCTGGTGCGGTCATTCCGTTAGAAGATCTGATTGAGCAACACGCACCAAACCTCAAAAAGCACTATGCCAAGGATTGGGAACGGATGAAGGATTCCAGCGATGGACATATCTACTGGTTGCCGAACTACGGTGTATACACGGGTGAGTTCATCAGTAACTACTATTCCGGTCCTGCGTTCTGGATTCAAAAGCAGGTGCTGAAAGAAGCCGGATATCCAACACCGAAAACACTGGATGAATACATGAAATTGATTCGTGATTATGCTGCAAAACATCCAACGACAGAGGATGGTCAGCCAACGATTGGTTTCACAACACTGGCTTCTGACTGGAGAACATTTCCTCTCCTCAATCCACCAGAGCACTTGACAGGTCATCCGAATGACGGCGGCGTCGTTGTAGATGAACAAGGTGTTGCAACCGTATTCGCTGATAAAGATATATCCAAACGTTACTATAAAGAGCTGAATAATCTCTATAACGAAGGACTACTCGATAAAGAAGCTTTCGTTCAGAACTTTGACCAATATCTGGCGAAAATCTCTTCCGGCCGCGTTCTCGGGATGTTTGACCAGCACTGGAACTTCCAGCAAGGTGAGGACCCGCTCGTAGCTCAGAATAAAATAGGTCAAACGTATGTTGGTTTCCCGCTGGTTTACGACACGAGTATCAGGGACCATTACTTGGATCGTCCAGTGATTAACTTGAACAACGGTTTTGGTATCAGTAAGGATGCGAAAGACCCTGTTGCCATTCTGAAATTCCTCGATGCATTGATGGATGAGAAGTATCAGAAACTCTTGTCCTGGGGTGAGGAAGGCGTAGACTACATGGTCAACGATGAAGGAAGATTCTATCGTACGCCTGAACAACGTATTCAACAGGAAGACCCGGCATGGAAACTCGCTAACAAAGCAGAAGGTTTCTATGGTGCTGCACCAAAAATGGAAGGTACGTTCTCTGATGGTAACGCAATTGGAGCAACCAACCAACCTGAGGAATTCTATGACAGCTTGAAAGCGGAGGATAAAGAACTTCTCGATGCATACGGTTTCAAAACGTGGAGTGATTTCTTCTCACCTGCTCCTGAAAATCCGGTGTATTACCCAGCATGGCAAGTGGATCTGAAGGAAGGTTCAGATGCTTCGGTAGCTAACAAACAAATGACGGATACGTCATTGAAATATTTGCCTAGAGCGATCATGTCCAAAACAAACGAATTTGATTCGATTTGGGATGAATATGTAGCCGCTTACAAGAAGATTAATGTGAAAGCGTATGAAGACCGGATTAACGAGCAATTACAATGGCGGATTCAGAACTGGACTGTGAAATAAATAAAGGCGGCCATTGGGTCATTCTGGAAGGTACACAAGAGCATCAGATCGATGATGCTCCTGTGTCTTCCAGCGATCCAATTCCAGATACCGCTTATGTTGATAGGAGGAGTGAAGGATGGCGAACACGCCAGGAGCCATACAGGAACAATCTGCTCCAACCATTGCTACCAAGACGCCTCTGATGAAGCGGCTGCGTAGTCAAAAACAACTGATGTTTATGTCTCTGCCCATCGTTGCTTATATTCTGGTTTTCTCGTACTATCCAATCTGGGGCTGGGTAATGGCATTTCAGAATTACAGTCCAGCGAAGAAGTTCTCGCAACAGGAGTGGGTCGGACTTAAGCACTTCAAGTTTCTGCTTACGGACGACGCGTTTCTGAACGTGCTTCGTAATACAATCGCAATGAGTTTGATCAACATGATTCTTGGCTTTGTAACGGCCATCGTTTTTGCGATTCTGTTGAATGAAATCAAAAACAAACTGTATAAACGGACCATTCAAACGATCTCGTATTTGCCTCACTTCTTGTCATGGATTATTGTAACAGGCATTGTAGCCAGTTCTTTATCTGTAGATGGCGGGATTGTCAACGTCGTACTGATGAAGCTGGGGTTCATTAGCGAACCTATTATGTGGCTCAGTGTACCCGAGTACTTCTGGGGGATCGTCGGTGCTTCGCACGTTTGGAAAGAGGTTGGCTGGAATGCGATCATCTATCTGGCGGCCATTACTTCAATTGACCCTTCACTATATGAGGCAGCGGAGATTGATGGAGCCAACCGCTATAAGAAGATGTTGTATGTAACCTTGCCTGGTATCAAGTCCATCGTCATTATACTGTTGATTATGAACATGGGGTGGATTCTGGAAGCCGGATTTGAAGTACAATACTTGCTCGGAAATGGTGTAGTTGTAGACTGGTCTCAGACCATTGATATTTTTGTCTTGAAATATGGGTTGCAGATTGGTAACTATTCACTGGCTACTGCCGCAGGTATATTTAAAACCGTCGTGAGTATAACGTTGATATTTGCGGCGAATTCCATATCTAAACGATTCGGCGAAGACCGATTAATATGAGGAGGACACATCGATGGGAATAAACAAGTCTCGGATTGAGCCGATTGTCTTCCATACATTTAACGGCTTGCTGATGATCTTTATTGCAGTGGTTACTTTATATCCATTTTTGAATACACTGGCTATTTCATTTAATGCAGGTAATGATACCATTCGGGGTGGAATCTACCTGTTACCTAGGGAATGGACCACTCAAAACTACAAAGCTGTATTTGCAGGCGGAACAATATTCCAAGCATTTGGAATATCTGTAGCAAGAACAGTACTTGGTACTGTACTCAGCTTGTTCCTGACCTCCATGCTGGCTTATACTCTGAGCCGACGAGATTATATTTTGCGCAAGCCGATTACCATTATCGTCGTCATGACGATGTATTTCAGCGCAGGTCTCATTCCAACGTATTTCTTGATCAAAGACTTACACTTGCTCAATAACTTTTTGGTATACATCATTCCAGGTTTGATTAGCGCATTTAACATGATCGTGATTCGTACGTATATCCAGACGTTGCCAGAAGGATTGATTGAGTCGGCCAAGATTGACGGTGCTGGCGATTTCAGAACATTTATATCCATCATTTTACCGCTGTGTCAGCCTGTACTTGCAACTGTCGCGTTGTTCATTGCAGTAGGGCAATGGAACTCTTGGTTCGATACGTTCCTGTATGCGTCTTCCAAGCAAAATCTGAGTACGTTACAGTACGAATTAATGAAGTTGCTCTCCTCATCGATGAACACCAATAGCAGTGCCGCAGTATCCAGCGGGGCCGATATGGGGCAAGCACGTAACATGGTAACGCCGATATCCATTCGGGCAGCAATTACGATCGTTGCAGCATTGCCAATCCTGGTTGTGTATCCGTTCTTACAAAAATACTTTGTACACGGACTGCAGCTTGGTAGTGTGAAGGAATAGGGAGTTATTACAAGAGTGTTAATCAAGAAAAAGAATAAAATCGGTCTAAATTGATGATCGATTTTATTCTTTTTTTGTGTAAAATTGTAACTATTATTATTTTGGTTTGTTATTTATTATAGGTATCCGCTCTCCTAGAGGTAGTGAGAGGATGTCCCAAGGTCTCTTTAATTAAATTACAGCTACTTCTTTTTGACATATCTAATGAACCAAAAAATAAAAATCCACGGCAAGATGTATATCGTTATCCACTCAAAGAGATGGATAACATCAATTACACTAAAGCCATTTTGAAACCTTTGATAACATACTACTGCTAAAATAAATATAACTATAATACAAATTGAGATTTTTAATGGTTTGTTCGACATGATTGATCACTTCCTTCTTTTTGATATGAAATATAATCTATTTTATAATGGATGATTACAATAAAGTATTTATTTGTAAATAGCAAACGGAGTACATTTATTATAGAACTAATCCGCAGCGTGATATTAAACATGCTTCAGGCTCTAAGTTTCTGGATATGGAGCAATTTCCTATCCCCGTACAGATTCAATGGAATGATGGTCAAGTTGAAACGATATATCTTCAAAGGTTATAAGTCTAATTCAAGACGGAGTTGAAGAGGATGGACAATATCTGTAATAATACGTTAACGTTTATCGGGAATTTCGTAATGGCTTATTTTATTTTCGGAGAGGGAACGCTCGTCAGGCCGCTGATCTTTGCGTTCTGTATATTCATGCTGATGATGGCAGTAGACTGGTTTAAAAGTAGAGGAGATCATAAGCTGAATTAGTATTTGGATAACGAACCGATTCTAAAATAGGATCGGTTTTTTAATGGCAAAGAATGATTCCTTAATTGGGAGATTCGCCCTATAATATGGAAGAGTGACAACAAGATTACGTTCAGCTGAATAAAAAGGAGACTAGTAACGATGGAAGATCTACGCCAAGATGAATATGTTATTTTTAAAAACATTCAAGCCAATTGGTTAAGAAAATTCGAAGGTGTGGGAGGCAAGCTGTATCTGACAAACCAGCGACTCATTTTTGTTCCGCATGGTCTGAACATTCAGACAGATTGGGTTCAGATGGAGCTGTGGGGGATGGCCAAAATCGAAAAGCATCAAACGTTGGGGATCATTCCTAATGGAATCAAGATTACTATGGAATCAGGAGAGGTTGTCAAATTCATCGTGTGGAACCGGTCGAAGATAATTCGTGAGATCATCTACGCGAAAAGAACAGATGATATCATCTTAAAATAGATTTATTGGCGACACATACATATCAAATATGCAGACGGAGCTTTAGAAGGGGATATGGGTGCGAAACCATCCCGATGGACATGTGCTCAGAGCACTTCAAAAAACATACAAGAACCTGAGACCCATACGTTTAGTATGGGTTATTTTATTGTTCCATTCAGAGCTCCACGAATAACCTACTTCTTTTTTTACAATATGCATGTGTTGACATGAAAACATTGACAAAACGCTAACAATTCCAATATTTTCCGTTTACAAATCGCTCCTATAATTACAAACGTGATAGGTCATTTTTACTATGAACGTGGACGGTTTGGGGGGATGAGGCGGACAAGCTCTCATATTGACGATACATGCAAGTATACCGAGCAGGGCACAGCAATATCAGGCAGGATATCTGGAGAAAAGAAGGGTGACAAAAGCCAATGTCAATGAAAAAAGTGTTAGTCGTGTCCATGGTAGCCACAGTATTAACAACCTCTGGGGCATATGCAGTATCGGCTGCTCCTGCAACAAAACCTGCAGCTAGTTCGAGTGCAGCTCAGGTGAAGAACTCCACGTTTACCATAAATGGTAGCAGTGTGACTGTACGTTCCATTGTGAAAAATGGAGAAACATTAGTAGCTGTTCGTGACGTCATCCGAGCGTTGGAAGCGCAATCCGAAATGGTTAACGGTACAACGGTGATCCAATTGAATGGCCACACGGTCAGCTTACAGAACAAGTCCAAGCAACTTGATGTCGATGGTACCAAGGTAAACTTGAACCAACCTGTTACGGTCATCGGCGGAACCAGCTACGTTGCACTTCGTCCGCTAGTATCTAGCGTGGGAGGTACTGTAGAGCTGAGAAACGGTCAGCTTGAAGTCCGCACGATTGCTCTGTTGCAAGCAGCAGAGAACCCGCGTTTTGCCGGCACGGATGGGCTTATCGTGTCCCAAAACGATGATCAGGGCAGAAGTGACTACCTCGTCAATACAGCTACTGGAAAATATGAACTGTTGTTAACGACCGAAGGCGGTTCAGACCTTGTTGTGTCACCGAGCGGTAATCAAGCCGCTTATACCAATGCAGAGGGAGCCGTATACGTAATTGATCTGAAAACAAAGGCTTCCAAACTCATTACGAATGACACAAGCATCAAGCCAGAGATGGTCTGGTCTATGGATGAAAGTTCGATCTATTTCCTGCAAGGAGACAAAGGTTCGGTCATTGCGAATCTGAACCTAGCGGACGGCTCCATTACGAAGCTGGTGGAAGACAAAGTAGACTACAAGGAAAACCTGAATGTATCTACAAGTGGCAAACGATTCATCTATAGTGTGACCACACTGGGTAAAGTAACGGCGGATTCGACCAACGTCGATGAAGACAATGTTGAGATTGATTTTTCGGCAAATCAACAGCAATTATTTTCATATAACAACGACTCTGAGAAAAAGGAAGCAACTCAATTGACAACATCCACCGATGATAAAGTATTTATCTATTCGGCAGATGGACAGAAAGCCTACTATGTAAGTGTACCATCTGAAGATGGTAATGCTTCACTTATGTCCGTAGATGCATCTCAGAAGCCAGTCACTATATATAACGAGAATGATGTAGAACAAGCAATTTTGTCAGGAAGTACGCTATATGTGCTTGCTGCACAGGATGATAAGAACAGCGTAATTCTGTCCATCGATACCGTAACAGGTCAACAATCCAAACTCTATACGGTCTCTTCTGACGTATCATCGATCGTGGTGAAGGGTTCACAGATTGCTGTCGTTGAGAACGGACAAGTGCTGGTACAAGCGGATGGTAGCTGGAGAGCGGTAACGAAGTAAAAAAGCGATGTATAGATGAGAATTTGAGATAACCGGAACGTAATTCAATAAAGAAATGAACTGAAATAAAAATGCATTGCAATAAAATAAATTCTTAATTTCGAGAGGAGCTTTTTACAATGAAAAAATGGATTAAACCTTTCACAGCGATGTTGATGGCTGTATCCCTGGTTGGAGGACTCGGAGGTGCAATGACAGCATCGGCTGCCAAAAGCACAGAGAAAGGCAAGATTGTCATCAATGGATCTTCTGCACTGCTTCCACTGACGCTGCAAGCCGCAAGTGAGTTCAAGAAAGACAATCCCAAAGTTAAAATCTCAGCATCGGCTGCAGGTTCCGTTACGGGCCCACAATCCGTTCGTAAAGGCATCGCTGACATTGGCGCGGTGGACTGGGATGCATCCAAAGATGTACCAGGATTCAAAAAATTCGATGGACAGGTTGCGCACCCGGTAGCAGTAACGGTCTTCACTGCGGTAGTTAACTCAAATGTAGGTGTAACGAATCTGACAACGAAACAATTGCAGGACATCTTCTCTGGCAAAGTAACCAACTGGAAAGAAGTCGGCGGTTCAGACGGTAAAATCGTTGTGGTTAACCGTAAGTTCGGATCAGGTACACGCGTTAACTTCCAACAAAAAGCACTCGAAGGTAAAGACTTCATGAGCAAAGGTGACAACTACAAAGAAGTTGGATCAAGCGGAGACATGAAAACAACAATCGAAACGACACCTAATGCGATTGGTTATATCGACCTGCCATACGTAACAAGCAAAATGAAAGCTGTGTCCATTAATGGCGTGGCTCCAACAGAGAAAAATGTCCTGAACAAAACGTACAAAGTATGGGGCATCGGATATTACATGACGAAAGGTGAACCAACGGGTGCAACGAAAGCATTCATTGAATACATTCAAAGCAGCAAGTTCCAGAACGGTTCCCTGAAAAAGCTGAAATTCATTCCGCTGGCAGCCGTGAAATAAATCGTTCAGTCTGATGCAGATCAGACTTCAACACCTGCATTTGCAATTCATATGAAAGGGATAGCCAGCTTCCGCGCGTGGTCGCCAAGCTGGCTTCTCTATGTGAAAGGAAGGTTCCTCTATGATGGAAATGAATCCACCGGCGAACCGACCCGCTCCGAATGAGCTGGGTTCAGGCCTTGGCAAAACGCCTGAGAAGAGACGACGTTTTGACCGTAAAGCACGCCTCCGGTGGTCTAACCGCATGTTTCGTGTTCTCTGCATTAGCAGCGCGGCCTTTGTCTGCCTCGTGTTGTTCTGTATTCTGGTGCTTATGCTTCGCACAGGTGTCTTGACTTTTGCAGACGTCTCTTTCAAAGAGTTCTTCTTCTCTACGAACTGGGATCCGGAAAATGAGCACTACGGTGCGCTGACTTTTATTCTAGGTACGTTTGCGCTCACAGGACTTACGATGCTAATAGCGATTCCTTTATCGGTGATCATTGCGGTATTTCTGGCAGAGATGACACCGAAGTGGCTTCGTCGCCTGTTACGTCCCGTGCTGGATCTGCTCGTGGGTATCCCGTCCGTCGTGTACGGTTACCTCGGTTTGACAGTGTTAATCCCATGGCTTAGGGATTTGAGCGGACGTGATCTGGCGGATGGTCTGCTGGCAGCGGCTATCGTGCTTACGATCATGGTGCTTCCGACCATCAGTCGGATTAGTGATGATGCGATCTCAGCTGTACCGAACAAATACCGGGATGCAGCGTATGCGCTTGGTACCAATCGCTTTCAAACGATTACCCGCGTTGTGCTTCCTGCGGCAAGAGGCGGCATCATGTATGCGGTCATTCTGGGCATGACACGCGCCATTGGAGAGACGATGGCGGTAGTCATGGTTATTGGTAACACCGCACAACTGCCGAGCAGTCTGTTCACGCCAACGTCTGTACTGACTAGTAACATTGTCATGCAGATTTCAAGTGTAGAATTTGATTCGATCTGGAATCATGGCTTGTACATGATGGGCTTTATCTTGCTGGCGATCTCGATCCTGATGATTGTTGCCGTGAGAATGTTGCAGAAGAGAGGGGGGCGTCATCTGTGAGCGTGAAGAGAGAGAGTAGTCCGGCTTCCACCTATTCCTTTGGCAAACGGCGAGCGTCCTCGGCATGGATGGATCGGCTGTTTACAGGAACGGTGTGGGGCATTGGCATCATTGTCATTTTATTTATAGTGGGATTGTTGTTTTTGTTGCTGCAAAAAGGGTTACCGATGCTCAGCTGGGATTTCTTGTACGGTGTGCCTAGTGAGATTGAAGAAGGCGGAGGCATTGGCCCTGCGCTGTTCAATTCCTTTTATGTGCTGATTCTATCTCTTCTGATCTCCATTCCGATCGGGATTGCAGCAGGGATCTATCTGGCTGAATTTGCGCCAAACAACAGATGGATTGAGACTGTACGTATCTGTGTGGAAGGACTGTCGTCCGTGCCATCGATTATTTTTGGTTTGTTCGGGATTGCCCTATTTGTCGAGTATTTCGAGATTGGTCTAACGATTCTTGGGGCTGCGGTCAGTCTTGCATTCTTGAACTTGCCCGTGTTGACACGAGTAACGGAGGAAGCGGTTCGTGCGGTTCCGACTGAGCTTCGTAACGGCTCGTTTGCACTAGGAGCCACACATTTGCAGACGATTCGGCAGGTGGTTTTGCCTGTTGCGCTAAACGGGATCATGACAGGCATCTGTCTGACCGCAGGTCGTGCATTTGGTGAAAGTGCCGTTATTATCCTGACCGCAGGAGTATCAACGTCCGGTGAGATGTGGGATTTCAATCTGTTATCTCCAGGCGGAACGCTTGCTGTACATCTGTGGTATATCCAGTCCGAGGCTATTGTGCCGGATGCGGAGCAGATTGCGCAGAAGTCCACAGCCGTGCTGATCTTTGTTGTGTTGCTTATTAATATTTTGTTCCGTGTGCCGTTATGGTTCAACGCTCGTAAAAATCAAGTGTAAGATAGGCGCCAAGCATTATTTTTGACTTAGAGCATCTGCTGAAAAAAGTATATTCTAATTCATCACCGGGAGGGCACACTGTGCAATCGATTATTGAAATTAATAAGCTGAATTTATTCTACGGCCAGTTTCAGGCGCTAAAAGACGTTTCCATTGCGATCCCGGAACGCGCCATTACAGCGTTTATCGGTCCATCCGGTTGTGGGAAATCCACGCTGCTGCGGACCTTGAACCGTATGAATGACCGGATCCCGGGCACACGCATTGAAGGAACAGTGGCTGTTGGTGGAACCAATATCTATAGTGGTGACGTGCACGTGGAGACACTGCGCAAGAAGATCGGAATGGTATTCCAATCACCGAATCCTTTTCCGAAATCCATCTATGACAACATTGCGTTTGGACCAAGACAACACGGGATTCATGGCAAAAAAAAGCTCGACGAGATCGTTGAACGCAGCCTGCGTTCCGCCGCTCTCTGGGATGAAGTCAAAGACAACCTGAAGCGTTCAGCGCTTAGTCTGTCAGGTGGACAGCAGCAACGTCTCTGCATCGCACGTGCTCTGGCTGTGGAACCGGATATTCTGCTGATGGATGAAGCGACGGCCTCTCTTGATCCAGTCTCCACCTTCAAGATTGAGGAGCTGACGCATGAGTTGAAGGAACGTTATACCATTGTCATGGTTACCCACAACATGCAACAAGCAGCACGTGTCTCGCAGCAGACAGTGTTCTTCCTGAACGGTGAGGTTGTAGAATATTCGGCTACGAAGAGCATGTTCTCCGAACCGGTCGATGCGCGCACGCAGGATTATATTAGCGGCCGATTCGGTTGAGAGATGCTTGCGGAGTGGGATGAACGTGAGTTGGAAGAGAAGCTCAATGAGAAGCGTGCTTATAAAATGCTTAAGAAGTGCTTATGTAGTAGAGCTTATGTAACTGAGCTTATATGGTGAAGTTCAATGGAAGTAAGCTATGGATCAAAAGCCCATGAAACAATAGCCTACAACACAAAGAGCCTTTCAGATATGTTCTGAAAGGCTTTTTGTGATTACATTTTCCAAGGGAGATGAGGATATGTATAACGAAAAACGGTATGATTCTCATTTTTCACATAAATCCATGGAGGTGGGACGGGAGTGCCAATGGCTTTGTATAAAGTCGTCCCTTCATCACTGGTCGAATATGCTACTATGTCCGGAATATCTGCAGCTTGCATTTTTCCATGATAAGACAAGGTCTGTCCCTGCGTGCGAATAGGAAGTGCACCTGACATGAATCGGTATGTGGTATTCAGAATGCCAACCTTTTCCGAAGACAGCAGCATGAATTCACTCAAAGGCAGTATGATGATGAATATCAAAATGATTATACTCACAATCCAACGTTTTTTACGCATATGCTGACCTCCAATTATGTATCCATAACAATGGCGACCAGAGTTGAATTGCGTTGCTGCAGCCATTTTTCGGTAATTATGGTTTCATCCATGATATGATTAAACATGTATCGTAAGCAAGGAATTAAACCGTAGGGGATTGAACAAACATGAACAAAACGGAGCGACAGCTCGCAATCACGCTTGAACTACAACGAACCAAGCTGATCAGGGCGGAGGATTTGGCATCTCAATTCGAGACAAGTGTTCGCACGATATATCGGGATATCCAGGCATTGAGTGAGGCAGGTGTTCCAATTATAGGCGCTCCGGGTCATGGTTATTCCCTGATGGAAGGCTATTTTCTTCCTCCGGTCAGCTTCACAGCAGAAGAAGCGGTGTCCCTGCTCATGGGAGCTAAATTTGTTGAACAGAGGTGGGATGCCGCCTACGGCATTGAAGCCAAATCGGCACAACGCAAAATTGAAGCCATTTTACCAGAAGCCATTCGTGAAGCGACCTCGCGTGTGCAAGAAACGATGCGCGTGCTTCACCCGATGGGGCCTGATACAACCTTGTTGGTGAGAACGTATCTTAGCGATATACGCAATGCGATCTTGGAACAACGCAAAATTTGTTTTATGTATCTGAAAAAAATGCCGGGAGCGGACGGGAAACGCTCTAGCCAGCGTGTCGTTGCACCCTATGGGCTGACCCTCATACGGGAGAATTGGGTATTGCTGGGGAGGTGTGATCTAAGGCAGGACATTCGACATTTTCGGTTGTCCCGCATGACAGAGCTTTCCGTGCTGGAGGAGCGTTTTCTTTTACCGCCAGATTTTGATCTGAATCAGTACCAGCCGCCAGATGATCGGAATGAACATGTGCTGGTCCGTGCAAAATCAGATGTTGCTGACCAGATTAGAGAGGTTCTTCATTTTTATATCGATCACGTTCAGGAAGAAGAGCAAAATATTGTTTTTGATTTTCGTGTTCGTAATCCGGAGGAAATAGTGCATCATTTACTTGGACTTGGTGGAGATATCGAAGTGATGGAGCCACAATCACTACGTATCCGGATACGGGAAATCGCAAATGACATCTTGAAACACTACTGACATACTCTTGTCAGTAGTGCTTTTTTATACTGGGAGATATCCCGGATGAAGAGGAGTTGTTTGAACAATGAAAAGTACCCAGGAAGTATTGCAGTCCTTCGAGACTACTATGGAGAGATATATGGCAGAGCTGAATGAATTGGATATGAATGAGTTACTTCAAAAAGAAAATGAGGAAGAATGGTCCATTGGACAAATGTATGTACATTTGATTCAATCTGCATTATTCATGCAATTGCGCAATATCGAGCGTTGTTTGGCCAATGATGAGCAGACCGTGCATGCAGATACGGAAAAAACGGAGCTGGGCAGTCAGATATTTGAACTGGGACAATTCCCACCGATCCGTGTGAAACTCCCCGCATCTCCGCAATATATACCACAACCGCCCGAAAGCAAGCAACAACTGTTCGAGGGACTTCAACAGGTTCTAGAACAGATGCGAAGTAAAGCGGCTGTTCTGGACGAGGTAACCATAGGACGTAAAGTGCTTCACCCAAGCATGGGAGCATTAAATGCACAAGAGTGGTTCGAGTTGATCGCTATGCATTACAGACATCATTTTTTACAGTTGGATCGATTGAAACTCAATCTGGGACTGTAGATTCATAGGGAGCCCATAGATGGTTTATGGGTTCTTCTTTTTACATATGACGTGCCAAGATCTTCACTTGTTATATGTTATTCGACAAGATGGGACGTCCGGCCTCCAATGGAAGGGCAAGCAGGGTCCCTCTATTGTCCTAATGAATTAAAAGAGAACGCTTGCTAAACCATAAATAATATGGTAGCTTAAATATGGGCTTGTTACTGCAAAGGCATGACCCAGGACATGTAAAATATACATGTTTTGGGTCATGCCTTTTCCATATTTTGGGGTATATCCCATGGAGTGTGGTGTTGAGCAGCGAGAAGGATGTAGAATTAGGGGAAATACTCGAGGAATCCTGAAGTGAAGCAGGAAACAGACAAGAGGGTGTCATGTACAAATTACGGTCGCCATTTAAATCTTAGAGTGTGTTGCAGGCCATCAGCTATGTCATCCTCAAACGTTGCCTACAATGAAGATATTAAAGGTGGGTTGCTAATGCAGGCTATTAAGAAAATAAATAATAACGTAGCCTTATGTGTGGACAGTCTTAATAACGAGTTGATCGCTTTTGGCAAAGGGATTGGGTTTCCAGCGATGCCTTACGAGATTACAGACTTGAATCAAATTTCGATGACGTTTTATCGCATTGATAGCAAGTTCTATAACCTTATTCAGGAAATTCCGGAAAATGTATTTGAAGTTGCTGCACTTATTGTGCAGAAAGCACGAATGGAGATTGCAAGCAATCTTAACCCGAATCTGGTGGTCAGCCTGGCCGATCATATTAATTTTGCTATCATTCGATTGCAGAAATACAAAAAGATGAAAATGTTGTTCTCATACGATGTAGAGCAGCTATATCCGAAAGAAACAGAGTTGGGACGATATGCGGTGAAGCTCATTATGGAGAAGCTGCACGTTAAACTGCCAGACAGTGAAATTACCAACATAGCCATGCATTTTGTGATTGCAGAAGAAGAACGAGAAGCCGACGAAAGCACAGTAACAGAGGAACTTATTCTGGAAATCATCGATAAGATTGAAACATTCTTTTCCATAACGGTGGACAGGAATGATTTTAATTACAATCGTTTTGCGATGCATCTAAGATATTTCTTGAAAAGGGTTAAAGATCAATCACAATTCAAAGATGATAACGGAGATCTGATCTTGGCCATCAAAGAATTACATCCTCGCGTCTATGAATGCGCTTATATGGTCAGCCAATTTATAGATGACAAATTGGACTCCCAAAGCACAGAAGGTGAAGTTCTATACTTAATGATGCACATCTATCGAATCTTCAGAAATGCTAAAATCGAAAATCAGGGATTGTAACTCGTTATGGAGGCATTACCCAAGGTGAAATGAGCATAGCTCACTTTTGCCTTGGGTTTTTTTATATAAAAAAGCAGCAAGCGAACAATTCAAGAATGCCTTTAAATTACATTGGGGAGGGTCTACAAGTATGAGTAAAAAAAATGAAGAATTTCAATCTGCTGCAGCGAAAATTCTAGAGGGAGTTGGCGGAAAGGCCAACATTGAAAGTGTCACTCATTGTATGACAAGACTGCGGTTTAATCTGAAAGATATGAGCATTCCTGAAGACGATGAACTCAGAAAAAATGAGAAGGTCGTTGGAGTAGCCCGTTCAGGAGGTCAGTATCAGGTCATTATCGGTACTCAGGTAACTGCGGTATACGACGCTCTGGTGGGTGAAATGGGTGGCGAATCAGGTGAAGCCGTTGAACAGAAATCGGTAAAAACACCGGCCGCGAGTCAAAAAAAGACATTCAAAAGTGTTATCAATTCAATATTTGATTACTTGGCTGGAAGCTTGACGCCATTGATTCCAATTTTATTAGCAGCTTCCTTGTGTAAGACGATTATTGCGATCATCGGGCCAAGCCTGCTGAATGTTGTTTCGCCGGAAGCTGATCTATATAAGCTCTTCGCATTTATCGGGGATGCGGGATTTTATTTCTTGCCAATCTTCCTAGGCTGGTCGGCAGCGCGTAAGCTGAATGTCAGTGTGCCTATTGCTATGTTGCTGGGTGGCGCGCTACTACATCCAACATTCATGCAGATGGCTGCAGATGGTCAACCGTTCAGCGTATATGGCATACCTGCAGCGACCCAAAGTTATGCCAGCACGGTTATCCCGATGCTCCTGATTGTGTGGATTATGAGTTACGTGGAAAATTGGTTTAAAAAGTATACACCGGATACATTAAAAGTATTTGCTGTTCCTTTTGGTACATTGGTAGTTATGCTTCCTATTGCATTCGCTGGGTTGGCTCCGCTTGGGGGATACCTTGGTCAATACATCGCAGATGCCATTATTGCCTTGAATGACGTGGCAGGACCGTTAGCTGTCGCTGTGATTGGGGCTACCTTCACCTTATTGGTTCTTACAGGTATGCACATGGTATTGATGACTTACTTGTTTGTTACGTTCCCTCTCCTGGGTTATGATAACTTCTTGTTGCCGGGAATCATCTGCGCGAGCTGGTCTGCGGCGGGTGTAGCTCTGGCATGTGCGTATAAGTTCAAAAATAAAACGAACAAAAAACTAACATTCGGATATATCATCACCTGGTTCCTGGGCGGGGTGGGCGAACCGATGTTGTACGGATTGTCCGTTCCTTATAAGACGCCATTGATTGCCGGAGCGATCTCCGGAGGGATTGCTGGTCTGGGAGCAGGATTAATGAAACTGACGGCTCACGTTCTGAGTACGTCCAATGGGGTGTATGGGATCGCTGCGTTTGTTGGTGGTTCCACTTGGAACTATGTTGCGTTGGGGATTACGCTTGCCATCGCTGCGATTTCCGGTTTTGTGATCATGTTGTTTATGAAATTAAATGAAGATGTCGGGGGGGCGAAAGCGTGAAGATTAACCAGGTCAT
Source organism: Paenibacillus sp. JJ-100 (assembly GCF_948329825.1). Taxonomy (GTDB): domain Bacteria; phylum Bacillota; class Bacilli; order Paenibacillales; family Paenibacillaceae; genus Paenibacillus. Next base: position 1,241,267 of record NZ_CAOJCM010000002.1, on the reverse strand, counting down.
CTCTAAAATCATGGCCTATCATAAAGGTGATTACATCCTGGGTCAGAAAATAACAGAAGAGACGACTCGGGACATCGTTCTGTATGGTAACACAGATCAGGAATGTACAGGGATTGTGACCACTGTTTTTGCCAGTGTGGACGTCATTCGAAAAGCCAGGGATCTGGGAGCAAACCTGATCATTGTTCACGAAGCATTGTTCTGGAATCATGGAGATCATCAGGAGTGGTTGCTGGAATCAAAGAATGAGACTTTTCTGGCCAAGAAAAAATTGTTGGACGACAATCAGATTGTTGTGTGGCGTAATCACGACTATGTGCATTCCGGCATCCCGATGCCAGATGGATCGTATGTGGATGGTATTTTCTATGGATTCGCCAAAGAGATGGGATGGGAAACCTACACCTCTGACGGTCGATCATCCCTGTTAACCACAGAGATCCCTGAATGTACTGCTGAAGAGCTTGCTCAAGAGCTGATGTGCAAAATGAACTTAGAAGGGGCACGCATTATTGGGGATGTTAACACGAGAGTTCGCAAAGTCCGGATTCCGTTCCACATCTCTGGGGATGCGAATGAACTTATTCAGGAGATGGAAGAAGAGAATATCGATGTATTATTGGCGATGGAACTCGTTGACTTTTCGATCAGTGAATACGTTCGTGATAGCAGCATGCTCAATCGAAACAAAGCCATTATATCAGTGGGTCACTTCAACATGGAGGAGCCTGGCATGAAGTTTATGTCAACGTATATTCCTGATGCGATCGAAGAAGATATTCCGTGCCATTTTGTCCAGTCTGGTGATATGTATCACTATGTAAAATAGTCGTTTAGAGCAAAATAGTCTTTTTGAGTAAAGGGGTGTCCAGAAACCATGCAAATGGTGTGGACGCCCTTTTATAGTTTCCAAGGGATTTGCGGGAGCTTATATCGGACAGCCCGTATTGTTTTCTTTTTTTACATAAATCCATGGTGGTGGGATCCTGAAGGATACAGTATTGAATGATCAAGGTTTTTACTTGATAAAGGTATCTACCATCCAATCAAAAAATCTTTGTTGCTCTTCATAATGTGGGTAGTGAGCCGAGTCCTCATAAGTAATGAATTCCTTTTGATTTCCTTCAATCTGATCAAAAAACACCTTGGCGGCATGGGATGAAGTCATAAAGTCGTAATCTCCCATGACAAAATAAAAGGGTAGATCCAGCTTCGTAATTAAGGATGGTAAAGGACGACTCATAGCATCACTTATTAATATTTCTTGTGAATACATTATGCCTTTATAAAAGCGAATGGCATCAAGCATATTATATTCATTGCTGAAGGTCATCCCCAGGAAGCTGTTGTCAGGGCTGTCCATCAACCTGGATGCACCTCCGTAACGTTCAGCGATATCTCGCGGTGTGAACGCCTGCCCTTGTTTGATCGGTTCATAGATCTGCTCCAACTGCTTTATGTCTTCATGATTACCGGTAAGCTGGGCTTGCTCCATAACGTAATTCCATCCATCCGTCTCGCTCTGTTGTGTATCTGCCATCTGTCCGATGCCAATGTAGGCCTCATATTTTTCGGGTGCCCGATGTGCAGCAAGAGTTCCTATGTATGTTCCGTAGGAATGCCCAATCAAGATTACCTTGTTCTTCCCCAGACGTTTAGTAATATAATCCGTGACGGCTAGTGCATCCTCAACCAGCAAGTCCGCTGAAAGATTGGAATAGTCCTCAAAAAAATGATAGGATTTGCCGCTTGCTCTCTGATCATAGTTCACAACCGTGAATTGAGATTCCAATAAATTTTGGTACTTCTTGGCGTACGGAAGTTCAGATACTCCCGGTCCACCGTGTACATAAAGGATCACTGGGTTTGCCAGATCCTCCCCTCTAATCATGACTTCATGGCTCGTGCCGTTGATTACAACTTGTTCCAATACATGAATACTGTTTGAGCCTTTTATTTTGGCGTCCATGTTGGAAAAAAAAGAAGTATGAGTGATAGTGTCAGAGTTGCAACGCCAAGCCACAAACCTGTTTTTTTTATTTTGTTCATAGGATATGTCTCCTCTGGTTCAATGTATTAAAGTCATGATTGTTCATGAACTCATAACTTTATTTTACTTGACTCGTCAGGGGTTCAAAACGTACGCCAGATTGACATTGTTCTCAGTCTTAGGTTGGACATGAACGGCCTCAGCCCTGATGAATTCAGGACCAAGGCCGCTTAACTATCTATTGTTTTTTTAAGTTTATTGGAAAGATCCCATTATATTGGAGCTACAGCAATAGATCCGGATAAATAATGGAGGTAGCAGATTTATCACTTTGGTGATTTTTAAGATGTTCAATCCGGTGCATAGAGAGAACCCTTCAGAAAGGGGCACGATGTTCCAAAGATTTTACCTCTAGTTGTTTACGAAGGAATAAGGATATCGATCGGCACCAGTCTGGATGAAGCCATTTTCTCTCTTTGACTACGTTCGACAACTGTATTATTCCTAGGTGTTGGATACATTACATTATCTTCAGCTAAACTATGTGAAGGTGTGATGGTAGTTGTCGTTCCATTCTCATTTTGAATTAGTGTAGTAATGTCTGGACCTGTCGGGTCACTATTATCTTGCCCAGGTACCGTACCGAAAAAGATATGGCCCAGTTCATGTGCTAGCAAGCTTAAGTTTGAAGAGTTGTTTGCATTTTCAGTTACGATGATATGTTGGTATTCAGAACCAGGACCACCTACATTGCTCCATGCACATCCAACGGTCGAACTCCGTTCAAAAGTATTGAAGGGAACATACCATACCGTGATTAAATCTTTGTAGAAGCGGGTAGAGTCGCTTACTCTCCGGCTTGCCATCAATTGTCGAGCACGTCTATCCAAGAAATCACTACTGCAAGTTAAATCAGATTGCTGAAGGTTGATGACATCTGCTTGTTGCTGCGTGAGTTGGACGGCTCGTGTTGGAATAATGGGGAAGTTCCAGATTTGTCTAGCGCGCGATACATCTGACTGAAATCTATCTGTTCCATCAGGTTTAGTGGTGGATACCCCAGGGAAGTAGTATGCCATTATCCCTATAAAGGAGAAGATACTTGCACCTTCAGGAGGGTAGCCTTCTTGTGTCGGTTTAAAGACCGTATCCATACCGTTCATTGCCGAAGGCGAACATTGACATTTAGATTTCGGGAGATTAAAATACTTTAATTTCTTTGGATACCAAGGCATGTTTTTGCAATAATTTAAAGGAGTAGAACTACAATTATGATATCTCAATTTTTTAGGATACCAAGGCATCGTTTTGTAATTATTTGACGGTGCGCATTTACATTCTTTATGTGCTTTTTTAGTTTTATTATAAGACTTTCTACAAGTGTACAATTAAGTCACCCCTTCCGCTTCTATACTTCCTAGGATAGTTATATACCTAGAAGCTCTTATAGGTGAGTGAATGTGCACTATTTCCGCTTCTGCCTAATCAATTTGGGTAAAAATATTTGTAAGACAAGGAAGAGTGTCTGGACGAAGAGAGTTGGTGCAAAAAAGATCACTTTAAATTGAAGTAGTCTTTGCGCCTATTTTCCTATTCAAAGGGTTTGGATCAATGAGATCATCGCCTCTGGTGTGAGAATTTTTTAAGTGCATTTGAGGTGAAAAACAGCTATGAGAAATTGAAACGTAACAGGTATTGTATTGTCTGTGATTTATTGTGTTTTCCTCAGATGCACCGATAGCCTATTGGATAGAAAAACATACCTCTAAAGAAGTTAGGCGAAGTGATTTTTATGCGACTTTAACCATTGAGAAAGACCCACTATTATAAATATCATGATAATACAGATGTTATTATTATGTTTCGACAATGCAGATTTGCCAACCTTATAGTTGTGGTCCAGTCGGAAGAGTATATCTAATAACTCATCAAACAGGAAGACGATTGCGTCAACTAACTGGTTACATGTAACAAACTCATCCTAGACGTCATGGAACAGGATTTGAACCGCAAGTTATTTGAACTCAGGCTGGAAAAGAGCATCTTGGCCCACCACATGAGCCAGTCTACATAAGGTTTAAACAGAAAGGGACAGCATAGGATCATTCCTAATGATCTTATGCTGTCCTTGTATCTATTCATCCATTCCCTCTTCAACATACAAACGAAAGGAGGTACAAAACAACAATTTAGAAGTGTTTCTAAAAGTCCGTCCCAGATGATTGTTTTATTTTAGGAATAAACAATGGACTAATCATTGTTCTTTGTTGTATTGATTTTATTTTCTAAGTTAGAAACTCTTTTTGAGAGCCCTAGCATTTTACGAGATACATAATAAATTCCGAATAATATTGAGATAAGACATATAGTTAAAATGATAAATTCGGGCCAATAAAACCAACTCATAAAACCACCTCCTTGACATTTAAACGAAATTCTATCATTTAGTACTAATTGTGTAAAATATAATATGGTGTTAAAGCTTACTCTAATAGAAAAGAGGTAACACCATTTGTGATTGTAGGTCTAATTTTTCTATCATTACCATTAAACAGAGTTTAATAATATTAAGTGTTATATTGTTTAGTTATTTTCTCTTTCTTTTATAGCTCAATCTCGTTAGTAATAAGCATTGACTTTTCCATAAATTGCCCATAAACTTCAATTATTAAAATACTTTTAAAAACTACCTTCCAATACTTTTTCGAATACGCGATCTCTCTTACACAACCAAACGAAAGGAGGTACACAACCAACGATGTTACCCACATCCTACAACACCCAGCAGGTCAAACGCATTAACGTTGAACTGGTGAAAAACACACTCCGATCCATGGGTATAGGCACGAAGGCATCCATAGCCAATCTGACGAAACTCAGTGTGGCAACATGCGGCACGATTCTGAACGAATTGCTCCAGACGGGGGAGATTATCGATCTGGGCCCGGATGAGTCGAGTGGGGGCAGACCGGCGAGTCGGTATCAGTTTAATGCGGAATACGCGAGTGTGCTATGTCTGATTATTCGTACAGAAGGCGGTATCCATTCGATTACGCATACATATGCCAACCTGAACGGAGAGATGGCAGAAGAACAGACTGTAATTTTGGATGAAATTAATGTTACGGTAGTGGAGGAACTCATTGCTGAGCTGATCGAACAACACCACAATGTGCAGGCGATTGGAATCGGTATACCGGGTGTGGCAGACAATGGTGTCATTGGCATTTGTGACGTACCAGAGTTAATGCATCATCCACTGGGTCCAAGACTCAAAGCGCAATATGAAGACATTGAAGTCGTAATCGGCAACGATATGAATCTGACGGTTTATGGACTGTACAATGAGCAGCAGTTTGAGGAAGAGAAGAATTTTGCGGTGGTAACGTTCCCTGAAAACCATTATCCGGGAGCCGGCTTTATTATTGATGGTCGGCCACTCACCGGGAATACGAAATTTGGGGGCGAGGTTTCCTTTCTACCGTTCGGCGTCTCACGGGAAGAGCAGCTGCGTATGTTGAAAACGAAAGAAGGATTGCAGGAACTCGTCATCCAGACGCTGGTCTCCATCATTGCAATCATCAACCCAGCGGCCATTGTCGTCACAGGCGACACGATGGACCCCGCGATGCGGAATGACCTGTTACAAGGCTGTCTGGACCGCCATATCCCACAAGAGCATATGCCTGAACTGATGATTTGCCGTGACACCCGGCGTGAATATGTTACCGGACTGGTAGCAGTGACACTGGAAAGCCTGACCTACCGAATTCAGGTGGTTGAAAAGCAGTGGTAAAAGACTTTTAATCAGAATGATGATCTCATATCGGATTAATGAATTGTAATAACTCTTTTATATAAGTGAACTATTTCATTAAACAGGTAACGGAGAGGACAGAAAAAACCTGGAGAAACGGAGTGGTCGCCTTTATCACCGGATTTTCCCTTTGCAGAAGGGAATTCAAAAAATCTGGGGATAACAGCGATCGGAAGGTTCTTCTGTCATCGGAGTGTTCGAGTTAATGACCCTTGTTTCAACTTATATAGACACAATGGAGGAACTAACTTTGAATCAGCAAGCAGGTACACAAGGGAACAAACGAAAGTTCAACAAGCTGTACGCCATGCAGCTGGCAACCATCTTTCTAGGATTTATTGTATTTGGTATATCGGAAAATATTAAAGGCCCGGCTATTCCACGTATTCAGTTTGACTTCAATCTGGACGAGAAACAGCTCGGGACGTTATTGTCCCTGAACGCGTTAGGATATCTGATCGCTTGTTCGTTCACGGCTATCTTGGTCCGCAAATGGGGCATCAAGGCGGTCAGCATCATTTCATTTGCATCCATGATCCTCTCAGGTGTGTTTATTTATGTGTCTCATTCCTATCCGCTTTTTGCATCATCTTACTTCTTCATGTACATCGGTAACGGGATGCTGGAGATTGCGTTAGCGATTCTCGGGGCACGGATTTTTGTGAAAAATACAGGTACGATGATGAACCTGTCCCATTTCTTCTATGGACTCAGTTCAACGGTGGCGCCATTGCTGGCGACAGGGGTGATGTCGCTCACGGTATTTGGATATCAACTGGACTGGCGCGGTATGTACCTGGTTATGTTGTCGCTCTGCCTGCTGCCGATCATTGCGGCACTGCGTAGTACATTTCCGGGGGATGATCTTCCGCATGAAGATCGAACCTCGCTCAAGACGTTAACACGTGATCCAGCCCTGTGGCTGATGGTGCTTATTCTTTCTTTTGGCGTAGTATCCGAACTGGCGGTTGGGGGCTGGCTCGTGAACTTCCTGGAGAAAGCCTACACGTGGGACACGGTCAAAGCTTCTGGCTTATTGTCAGCATTTTTCCTTACATTCTCGCTCGGACGTTTGTTGCTTGGGCCGTTGACGGATCGGATCGGATTCGTACTTTCGTTGATCGTGTTCTCGGCTTTCTCGGCGGTATGTACCTTTGTGGCACTTGCAGGTGGAGAAAGTCTGGCGATTTTCTTTGCGATATCGGGTGCAGGAATTGCGATGATCTATCCAACCGTAATGGCATTTATCGCTCGCAGATATCCGAACGGCAGTGACACGGCGATTACGTTCACGGTGACGCTCATGGGAGTCGGCAGTGTCATCGGTAACTATGTGATCGGGTGGATTATTGAAGGCGTGAAAAACATGTACGGTGCCACCACTCAGCTCGGTCTGCTGCGCGGACTTCAAGCGGGGTATGGATTCATTGGTTTATGTGCGGTGATCTGTGCAGCGTCTGGTGTAGTGTTATATGTGTATCTGAAAAGAAGACGGGAACTGATCTAGGATTCCGGTAATCCGTTCTTCAACAGATGAAGAGATTGTTTCGATCCCAACTTCTCATATCTCCGAAACGAAACAAAAGCCCTGCCGATCCTCACGATCGTCGGGGCTTTTCATCTCTCACTTCTCTTACTTCTAAACGGTTCTTTTTTTCCAACGTTTCAACAGCATGTACATACCAAATCCAATCAGGAAGATCATGCCTGCCGGGATCACATACGGTTTAACAACTTCACCGACTTCTTCCCATTGTGCCCCCAGTTTGTAACCGAGGTAGACGTATATGGATGTGATCGGAAGCATGGCTAGAAACGTAAAGATGCTGAATTTGAACACGTTCATCTTCGCCATACCACATGGAATGGAGATGACGGTTCGAATGCCCGGCACAAAGCGTCCGTAGAACGCGACCCCACTGCCGTATTTTTCGAAAAATTTATCGGAAGCTTCCACATGGTGTGGGCGAATTAAAAAGTATTTACCAAATTTCTCGACCATCGGTCTGCCGCCGTAACGCCCCAGTGCATATAGTGTCAGAGGGCCAAACGTTCCGCCTACCGTTCCTGCGAGAATAGCCAGCCATAGTTTCATATCGCCCAGGTACACCCAATAACCTGCCATAGGCAGAACGAGTTCAGCAGGGACAAATTCGAAGGATAAGGCAATCACAAGGCCCCCGTACGACAAATCTTTAAAGAAAAGTATAAATTGCGTGATCCACTCCGTCATGCTTTCCCTCCACAAATCTATCTGTTTTTGATATAAATAAAATCTTCTCTATCCAGAGTACCAAGTACGAATAGAGCTTGTCAAAACTTACAGAATAGTTAATTAGCGTGTTACCACTCGATATGTTACCCCATACATAACCTTGAGAGCCACTTGATTGATACGGATCAACAGGGTCTAAGGTTTCTTTTTTTACCTACAATTGTTCTTGAGTCGGTATGAATCTATGGAAAAGAAAACTCTGATTATGTTTCCAAATATAGTATGATAAAACTATCACTAGTCTACTACATAAAAACTGGATACTTGCTACAGCGATCAGATGAAGACCTGTGAGTGTTCATGAAGACCATCCTATACATATAGAGAAGGAGAGCAGAACATGAGTGTACAATCCAGCACGAATCAGATTCGTATTGTGGAATACGATGCTTCTTACGCCGCCAGCCTGGCAGATATGTGGAACCGTAGCAATGAGAGCTGGGGAGGAGGGACAAGTCAGAGAACGGAGGCGACGATTCGCCAAGAGATGGAGAACACCTCCAATCTGCACGTATTTCTGGCTGTTCATGATGAAGAGGTTGTCGGTTTTTGCAGCTTTGCTCACTATCGTTTTGACGAAAATGCACTATATGTTCCGCTACTTAACGTACGCCCGGATTACCACGGTTATAAGATTGGCCGCAATCTGATTCTAAAAGCTGTGGAGAAAACGGTGGAGGCGGGATGGCCGCGCCTGGATCTGTTCACTTGGGCAGGGAATACCAAGGCGGTGCCGATGTACAAGAAATGTGGATTCTTTTGGGAGAAAAAGGATGAAAGTGTGCACCTCATGAATTTCATTCCGACTGTTTTACAAACGGAGGCACTTGCCTCTTATTTCGAAACGTTGGATTGGTATGCCGACAGCACCCGTGAGCTTGTGATTGAGCCGGATGGACGTGAGGAGAACGGGTTTGATTTCTTTGATTATACATGGGAAAAAGAAGATATATCCCTTCGGGCAACTTTTGAAAAAACAGGCCGCGGCTTGGCCGCTCTCGAAACGCCGGATTACGAAATCCACACCGAAGTCGACCACCATGGTCTGGTGTTTGGTTCCAGTTATCCCGTGCGTTATCATATCCAAAATAAATCGGCTTCCGATCTTGAAATCAAGATCGAAGGGCAGGATGACAAAAATATCCGATTCGCGCTGAATACCGTGCATACGGTTCAACCTGGCGAATCGATCACGGTGGAGGGAGAATTTCACCTCGATCCGGTGACAGAGGAACAGGACAAGAGCAAAACGCATCCGGTCGTTCGCAGCGCCTGGCTTATAGGCGGTAAGAAAGCTCAGTTCCAGCTCGGCATTGCTCCAAAATTTCCAGCCAAGATCACACCTGTGTTACCCGTGAAGGAGCTGTATCCGGGTATCCCGGCAGAGCTGATCCTGAACGTGGAAAACAATGTAGATGTCGAAACAGAGTTTTGTATGGAACTTCCGGCAGGAGAGATTCTGGAATGGACGGAGCGTACGCTACGCTTTACGTTGCCAGCGAAGGGCAAACGAGCTGTACCTGTTCCGTTTACACTGCATACGTATGGCATATACGCACAAGATGTGGAGATTACCGCTGTTCCGGCGGGGAGATCCGAGGTTCTTTTTACAAAAAAACTCTCTGTGCTGATGAAGGGAATAGAAGGACGATATGGTGGAGAGGTGAACGGTCAATGGATCGCGGTCAACGGTGGTTACTCCCTCCATATGAACAAACATGATAATGTGATGTGGATTGAATATCCGGGATCACGTCACTCCTTCTGGTGGACTTATCCGAAGCTTGGAAAACCATACTCGGACGAGCTGTCCAAGAAAGAACCGAAGGAAGTAAAAATTTATGCTGAGGGGAACCATCAGGTTTTTGAGGCCATCTATGAATTGGCAAATTTCCCGGGGCTCCTGCTCAAGACGATTGTTAAGCTGTCTGCCAGCGGAATTGCTGTTTTCTCTCATGAAGTTGAGAATACAAGTGACACCACATGGGAAGAAGAACTCTTCCTGATGAATAACTTTGGGTTCTACGGCAACGGGCTTATTCTCCCATACCAAGGTCGTTTTGTGGATATGGGGGATGACTACGCAGGTGATCCAAACCACTGGGATAGTGGACAGATTACGGAGAACTGGTTGTTCTGCCAAGAAGAGTACGGGACGTGTGGTATCTATTGGGACCCTTCGTTGAAGCTCATTAAGCCGGAATATACACTGGGGTTACAGCATGAGCTTGGATGCTTGGAGGCAGGAGGAGTGGCACGTACGAAGGACACGGTGTTTGCGCTCAATACGTTTGCGAAGTGGTCCGACTTCCGTGCATATGCCCGTAAACAGCCGAGTACAACGATTCCTATGCTGGACAGCCATCTAGATGTGACGCTGAATGGGGGGAATCTTTTTGCTCCCGATGAGCTTCAGGTTGAATTAGCCGAACATAAGCTTGTGCCGCTTGCCGGTACATGGGAACTGCACTTACAGCAAGGCGGTACACCAGAGATGAAGGCGCGTACGATGGAATTTGACGCGGCAGAGCATCTGGACTCGGCCATGCTGAAGGTTTCGCCTAAGGACTCCGCAACTGCGACCGAACTAGAGAACGTAGAGGGAACGACATCGGAAATAACAGGGGAACCGATACAAAACGAAGTAGCGAATCGCCCTGATAAACAACAGTCCTCCTCTGCTGACCACCCTGATCCTCTCGCACTTCACGACCGTCATGAGAACATTACCGGCTGGAAAATACGTAGCGTATATAGGGGAGAGGATCGAATTCAGGAAAGAACCGCGCTCTGGTTCCCTCAGACAAGATCAGAAGTGCAGCAAGTGATTGAAGAGGGAGCAGCAGAGTCGAGAATGCTATACACCGTGAATAATGGCGTGTTATCTATCTCAGCCGATCCGTCATTCGTCGGTGTTGTACACTCTCTTCGAGTTCAGGGAGAGGAGTGGCTGGACAGCTCGTATCCTGAGCCTTCACCTCGATCGTGGTGGAATCCTTGGTACGGCGGAATGTTTGTCGATATTCCCGGAATGAACGGATTCAGTCGCCAACTGGAGCACACCAGTATATCCTGGTCGGAGCAAAAGGATCAATTCGGCAATGTGTGGAAAGGCATGCGGGTGACCACATGCATCGACAAGCATGAAGCGAATCGGGGAATGACAGTTCACCAGCATTATCTGATGTTACCCGGTGTTCCTGTGCTGTGTACCTTGCTTGCTGTAACCAACAAAAGTGGTCATGTACGGACGAATTATACACTTACCGAAGGGCGTTTCTTCAAACCATCGGATCAGTATACAGAGGGCTGGATTGAGCAACCGAGCGAGGATCGATTCCCGCTGGGCAAGGTAGACATCGGTCTGTCTGTCCGGGACCTTTTCCGAATAGGGTCCGTTTCACGTCAAAACATGCTGCATGCGGTGAACCGTTATCCGGATCAGAATGCTTGGGCGTTTGCCAACAATCTGGTGACGGGGCATAACGTATCCCATGTGCTTACGATAAAAGACGGGGAGACCGTCTGGTCACAGCCGACTTATCTTGTCCTGGGACGCTTTACGCTTAATTCGGCGGATATACATGAGCTGTTGAAACTGAAATTTGTAACGACAACTACCACAGAGGAGGCCGCCAATGCCCATCATTGATATTCATATTCATCTATCAGATATTGACAGCTTTCACCGTACCGCCATTGACCTGTCCAAAGTAGACTACAGCGCAGCTGGTCTCAAGGCGGAATTTGACCGAAATGATGTCATCCTTGGCATAGGTATGGGCGTAAGCGAGCAGACGAAGGGGGCATTCCCGGACTCCAGTTCGCCTAACCCGATGGGGCTGGATCTGGAAGAGCAGGTTCCATCGTTTCTGATGGAATGTGTAGGCATTAATCCGAATCGGCTTGAAGGCAAGCAGGCTCAGGAGGAGTTGGACCGGATCGAGGCGAGACTGCAATCCCCTGAAGTCGCGGGAATCAAGCTGTATGCCGGATACTATCATCACTATGTGTATGACCGAATCTACACTCCAGTCTATGAACTGGCGGCAAAATACAATCTACCTGTGGTTATCCATACGGGAGATACCTACTCGATGAACGGGCTGCTCAAATATTCGCATCCACTGACGGTGGACGAGCTAGCCTTGCAACAGCGCGGCGTTAACTTCATGATCTGCCATCTCGGTGATCCCTGGGTGATGGATGCGGCTGAGGTGGTGGCGAAGAATCCTAACGTGTATGCGGATCTATCAGGGCTTGTCGTCGGAGATCGCCCGCACTTCGAACGCTTTATGAACGAACCGCTGTTCATGGATCATTTTCGCAGGGCTTTGGTCTATTCCGATCATTATGAGAAAATGCTGTTTGGCACGGACTGGCCGCTGGCACCTATTGATCTATACGCTGATTTTGTTCGCAGGCTCGTGCCGGAGCAACATCATGAGAACGTGTTTTACGAGAATGCCCTTGGCCTATTCCCGCGCATAAGACAGCGAATTACGGAGCTTGGTTAATGGTTAACCAAGGATTGAAGCAGTGAGAATCAGCTCTGATTGATCTTATGGAACGCTGACACGTATGTTCAACTATTCTCAGTTTGTTATAAATATTCTTACAAAAAGATCCTGCCGCTTTTGTTGGCAGGATCTTTCGTTGTTTATACAAGCTGGCGAGCTTGCAAGATATAGTCTCGATCTCATTGTCCAGTGAGTATATCCAATCTATAATTGAAGGTCCTTTTGCGAGTAATCTCGGGAAGGTCCTTCTTGTTTCAGATACATTTTGCTGGGCTTGTGGAGCAGCAGTGTGAGCAGCATGAACAGGTTCAGCAGGACGAGTGCATTGGGAATAAACACAATCATGAAGAACAGCGTCACGCACATAAACGTAATCGTCATCTTATAGCTTGGCCCTGAGATATACATGAGCGTCAAGAGTGGGGGTGCCAGAGTAAAAATTATTCGAAGTGCTATATTAGCGTAATAGGCAATCTGATCAAATAGTGGATACGCGGGGTAATCTGGACTTTTACTGATGATCTCCGGAATCAGGAATATGATGGAGAATCCAATGAGAATAGATTGCAATCCAAGAAGCGCACGGATGACATTTAATAAAGTGGGCATTTTCATGTTGAATAATCGTTCCTTTCTTCAAACAACAGGTTATCCTACCATTTTACAATTCAGATGTTATATTTTGTATTAACCAAAAGTCCGGTTTTACTAAGCATATGAAAAGGCTTTTGACCTACTTTTTTCCGCATAATCCAAAATTATTTTTTTGCAAGCGCTCTTTTAACTCGAAAAACAATTTGGGAAATCCGATATTTAAAATATCAAATATTAATGGGTTCAACCCAAAGAGGATGGATGGTGGCAGTACATGTTTGCAAAAACAGGGCAGCGTCTAAGAAACATGTCTTATCGGCTCAAATTACCCTTAATGATCAGTCTTCTCGTGTGTGTCGTATTGACTGTAACGGCTCTGCTGTGTTACAAGGTGGCTGAAGGGATCACCCAGGATAAAAGTGAAGATGAGATTCGTGCGAATTCGGATCGAATTGGAGCAGGGTTATTCACTGCCCTCCACCTATCAGAACAGTCCGCATTCCTGATGACCAAGCACAAGGCCTTCGAAGACTTGCTGGCCATTCGCAGGTTGAATGAAACGGAGGACGCAAACGTATTTTTTGATAAAAATAAGGATCTTGTCCAAGAGGCCAATGATATATTAGCCCAAAGCCTTGAAGGCATAGAGGGTGCAGTTGTTATGATGCTGATTGATCGGAATGGTACGGTGGTTGCTGCGAACGATCCAGAAACAGTGGGAGGCGATCGAGCGGACCGAGCTTATTTCCAAGAAGCGATCAAAGGACGTCCGGTTATCAGTGAAGGGATTATATCGAAGTCCCTGGGTACTCTTGGCACTGTGTTTGCTTCTCCGATATATGATGAGAACAAACAAGTGAATGGGATCCTGATCGCCACAATATCCACCTCATTTTTTGTGAACCAATTACAGGACGTCAAGATTAATGACGAAGGTAAAGTGATTGTTTTGGACCGAGTGGGTAAAGTGATGTATCATTCGGCAGATCCAGATGTAATAGGAAAAGAGCTGGAATCAGGGGAGTATCAGTCACTGATCGATCTGGCCCCAAGTGATACATTACAGCAGGGGGACCTGAACAATGAAGAGAAAGTCGTATTTTATTCCAAAATACCGGTGTCCGATTGGACCATTATCGTAGAGGATTCTTATAAAGATGTGGATAAGCCACTAACCAGCATGGCGAATAAGATGTATATCGTACTTTTCTGTTCTCTTGCCTTTTCAATCATCGTTGGAATTCTGCTCTCACGGGTGATCACCAAACCTGTTACATCCATTACCGCACTGTTTAAACAGCTGGCGGAAGGCGATCTGACGGTACAAGCGAAAGAGAAATACAGTGGTGAATTCAAAGAAATGGCGGACAGCTTCAACACCATGGCCGAGGGGAACAGACAGCTGATCTCGAGCATGAATGGATCGATTGCTGTTCTGAATACAAGTACGGCAGAGCTGGATCAATCTGCGCAGCAGACATCGACATCGATTACCGAAACAACCGCGACAGCGCTTGAAATATCTCGTGCAATGGAATCACAAGCGAATGATACGGAGGCCATTGTAGATAAATTTATGAACGTCGGCAGCAAAATCGCCAGCGTGAATGAGATGTCTCAGTCTGTCATGACTCAGGCAGATGAAATCACGGAAGCTTTTCACAATAACCATGAAGTCATCGATGCGCTTATTGCTGTTAATGATCGGAACGAAGCAGAGGTTCATAACATCTCCAAGATAACGGTTCAACTCGCAGAGAGTTCATCGGGGATTCAACAGATCACCAGCACGATTACCGAGATTGCGAATCAAACTAAATTACTTGCGCTGAATGCATCGATTGAGGCAGCGAGAGCCGGGGAGCAGGGACGGGGCTTTGCTGTGGTAGCTTCCGAGATCCGCAAGCTGGCAGAACAGACTACTGCGCAATCGGAAGATATTAACCGGATCGTGATGCAGACGATTGGACATGTAGAGCAAAATAATCAGAGTGTGCAGGCCATCGAAGCGATTGCGGAACAGCATAAGAGCAGTGTTACTCAAACCAAAGAGACCTTTAATTTTGTTACCCGCAATATGCAAAACATGATGAACCAGGTACAAGCCATCGCTGCGGAGATTGAGTCCATTGAACGCGACAAAGACGATGTGCTCGGTGCAGCGCAGAACTTGTCGGCTTCAGGAGAAGAAGTATCCGCATCCATCGAGGAAGTTACCGCGACCATGGAGGAGCAGTCCGGCATGACCAAACATCTGGCAGAACTGGTGCAGACGATTGATGCGTTGACCAGACAGCTGGCAGAGGAATCAGCCAAGTTCAAAACGAGTTAAGAAGCATTGAATGAAGGAGAACCAACTTTGAAAATGTAATTCTCTATCATTAAAACACGTAAACCTCCTATCTAGTACAGTAGATTAGGAGGTTTTTAATGTTTTTTTCCTACACAGCATACAAAGGCAAAGTGACTACTTAACAGACCACTCCTTAGACTCAGATGTTACATTGGCTGCTTCCCGGAGATCATGTACCTTTATATTGCTTCCGTAGATCATCGAATTACTGCTCAGACGGAACGAAGGGAAGTTATTTTCGGATTGCAGACGTAAACAGGGCTCAAAGTAAATCTGCTGCTGCTTATTAATTACAAACGGAAGTGAACCTGCCTCAATAGACACGTCATCACTGTCTCGTTCATTTAAGATCAGAAGTACCGTAATTCCGTCACAACCGCAACCATCGGTATCATAAAACAACTTGAACAAGCCCGGCTGGTCGCCCAGTTGTTCAACCAGTCTTGCTTCTGCCTGCGGACTCACTTGAATGATCATGGCGTCGTCACACTCCTTTGTTTCCCAATGAATTCGCTTACAATTTAATATATGGACCACAATTGCCGATTAGAAGGTAAAATAAGATAAAGGAAAGGGGAGATGAATTTGAAAATACGATTACTGCACAATGAACCTATTGAACATTATACGTATTTGAATTCGATTCCTGGCGGTGAGGTCATTGAAGCTCAGCTTCCGATCTACCATGGAACATTAAGTGGTTTCCCAGAAGGCATAGATGCACTGATTGTCACTTCAGATTTGCAGGGAATTATACCTGTAACGGAGATGGAGTTGGGTGCCTCATCTGACACGGATTCTACGGACAAGCTGTTAGGTGAAATGCTGCCTGCCTATATTCGCCTGCTGATGGAGGTGGAATGGCCTGAGCTTGATCCGCAGAAGACGGGGGTGCTGTTATGTGGAGATATGTATGCCCTGCGCGGGAAAAGGGGAGCGAGTGGCAATCCGGTTCCCGTCTGGCTTGCCTTCAGGGCAGCCTTCGGCTGGGTTGCCGGCGTTCACGGCAACCATGATGTAACCGATGATGCAGACGCTCATCGGTTACACAACAGCGAGGGCATCCATTGCATGGATGGCCCAGCTGCCATCATTAGCGCTGGCCCCCCAACGGGTGGCCTTGCGCCCCATGCCGCCAAGGCGCGACAGCTGCGCATCGCGGGCCTTGGCGGCATCATCGGCAGGCCGGACAAGCCGAACCGGCTGCCGGCAGAGCCCTATCTGCAATCCGTACGTAAGCTGCTGAAGCAGCAGCCGGATTGCTTGCTTTTGCACCAAAGCCCGGGCATCGCCGAGCTTGGGCTTGTGGGTGAACCGCTCATCCGGCAGGCCTTGGAGGCCGGGCCGGAGAAGCTTGTGTTCAGCGGGCATACCCATTGGGATACGCCCTTGGTTCAACTGAGCAACGGCACACAAGTGGTGAATGCCGACAGCAAGTTGTTTATTTTCACGCGCTAAGCCGCTTGTAGAATGAAATGCATTTCATTCGAGATATCTTATCTGGTATGATAAGCAGGTAAATAGAGAAAAGGAAGGTCCTTCTATGACATCGATCACCATATATGATATTGCGAAAGAAGCAAACGTATCTGTGTCGACCGTCTCCCGGGTGTTGAACGACACGGCGCCTGTTCGTGCCAGCACACGAGAGAAGATTATGTCGATTATCGAGAAACATCAGTTCCAGCTGAATGCGCAGGCGCGCAGTCTGATCAAGAAAGAGACAGGCACCATTGCCATCATTTTACCCGACATCACCAATCCCTTCTTCCCGGAAGTGTTCTGGGGTGCAGAGAATGAAGCTCGCGGGCTTGGCTATACTTTTTTCCTCTGCAACACCGCGGGGGATAATAGCAGGGAATCGGAATATCTGTCCATTTTGCGAGAGAAGCGGGTGGATGGGATCATCTTTCTCGGCGGACGCATTAACTTGCAGGTCTGTCCAGATAACATGGCACAAGAATTGATCGATATGAGTAAGCATATGCCGATTGTGCTAGTCAATGGTAACATTGCAAAGAGTGGACTCCACCGGGTATACACCGATGAGGGAGTTGGAGCTGCTATGGCAGCAGAGCATCTGCTTGAGCTTGGGCATCGGGAGATTGCTTTTATAGGAGGCATGAAGGAATCTTCTACAACCACGGTTAAAGTTAAAGCGGTGCAGAAGAAACTTCGGGAGTATGGGATTGAAATACCGAAAGAACGTCAGTTGTTAGGCGGTTTCTCCATCGACGACGGCAAGCGGGAGATGTCTAAACTGCTGGAAGTGGCCAATCCGCCAACCGCAGTTATTTGTGTGAACGACAATAATGCAATCGGTGCGATCAAATCCACTATAGAGCGTGGATTATCGATCCCGAAAGACATTTCGATTATTGGATTCGATGATACACCCCTTGCAAGTGCCGTTATCCCTGAGTTGACAACGATATCCCAGAATACGTATCAATTGGGCAAACAGGCTGTCGATGTACTGCATGAGTTGATTAACCAAGGCAAACCGAAGAAGCAGAATATATTGCAACCGAGGTTGATTCTCCGCCAGAGTACAGGACCTGCTGTTCGGTAGAGTGGGTCTGTATTTCAAAATTAAAGCGTTGACATTCCCTTGTGGCGTGAAATATAATGAGGGCGTCAATGGGACCCTTTTCATCATCATGGAATGGGTTTTATATTTGTACATAATGAAACCGATTTCATGAAATGGGTTTCAAAAGAACGGTTTCCATCAATTCAAAAAGAAGGAGGGGGATTACGTTGATTGAACAGACGTCCCTTTCGATACATGATCAAGAAAATAATAGCAACAGCGGTGTGAGAAAAAGTCAGCCTGAACTGACGTATGATGCACGAAGCTTCTATTTGAATGGTGAACGTATCTTTTTGAACAGTGCGACTATTCATTATTTCCGTATGCCGAAAGAGGATTGGCGTGACGTTCTAATGAAAGCGAAGCTGGCAGGCATGAACTGCATTGATACCTATTTTGCATGGAACGTACACGAACCTGAGGAGGGACAATGGTCCTTCGAGGGGGATAATGATTGTGGCGCATTCCTTGATCTGTGTGCAGAGCTGGGCATGTGGGTCATTGCACGTCCGGGTCCATTTATTTGCGCAGAGTGGGATTTTGGCGGGTTTCCGTACTGGCTAGGTACGAAGGATGGCGTGAAATTTCGTGAAAATAACGAAACGTACCTCCATTATGTTCATCTATATTTTGACCAGATCATCCCGATTATTCGCAAGCGTCAGTTATCTGCTGGAGGAACAGTGATCTTGGTTCAGGTCGAGAATGAGTACGGATATCTGATGGATGATGAGGCGGCAAGCGCACATATGAACACACTGAGGGATGGGATATTGGAACGAGGGATAGACGTTCCGCTTATCACTTGTGTAGGTGGAGCAGAAGGCACCATCGAGGGAGCGAACTTCTGGTCGGGTGCCGATGAACATTACGCCAAATTGCGGGCGAAACAGCCGGACACACCAAAGATCGTTACTGAATTTTGGACCGGCTGGTTTGAACATTGGGGAGGGCCTTCCGCCATCCAGAAGACCGCATCGCTGCTAGATAGAAGAATTATGGAGATTCTGCGCGCGGGGTATACCGGGATCAGTTATTACATGTTCTATGGCGGAACTAATTTTGGAGGATATGGCGGGAGAACGCTGGGCAGTAGTGATATTTTTATGATTACATCTTACGATTACGATGCCCCGCTCAGTGAATATGGACGGGTTACGCCCAAATATGCAGTGACCAAAAACCTTTCTTATTTTGTGCGTGCATTTGCATCAGTACTGATGGAGTCCGAGAACATTGCTGATGAACAGATTCAGGTTCGGCATCCGATTGGCATCTCCGTGCGTGGAAGGCAGGCAGGGCAGGAGAAGGTCTGGTTCGTGGAGAGTCACAAGGATGAACGTGAGACGGTGAATATTACGCTTGAAGAAGGTCGTACATTACCAGTGTCCATTCATCCAGGTCAGATTGTGCCAGTGCTGGATCGTGTGCTCATTGCGGATCAGGTGTACCTGACTGCAGGAGCTCTAATCACCGGTAATGAAGAGATTAATGGAGAACTGACGTTGTTCGTCACAGCAGATCGAGGACAACGCTCCGTGATTGAACTGGAACTGGGAGCGAAACAGGCATCGGACGCAGGAGATTTAATTCTGAAAGATAGCACGGTGCAAGTTCTGGTTGAGCAGGATGCAACGAGGAATGCTTACCGCTTTGACCTGTTTCATTTTCAGGAACCGGGTATGATGCGTATTGAAGCCAACGGTACCTCCATTCGATTCGTCATTCTGGATCGGGACACGATGAATCGTACATGGCGTGTGGAATCGTCAGATCGCCAGAACTTGCGCTACGCCATCGGTTTTGATGATGTAGATGTCACCGCATCCGGGCAAGTGAAGGGCATGATCGCTGATCCAGATCGTACGATAATGTTGTTAGGCGATTGGCAAGATGGCGAACAGACACGGACAGGTCGTGAGTTTTGCATTCAAGAAGTGGAGACACAGCCTGAATCGATATCTGCTGCGGATAAAGACCGCCCGTCCGTCTTGGCGAATGCTGTTGCTCCGATGGTTCCGGTGGCACCGGTGCTGTCCGGTATTCCTGATTACTCACGTGTTACATTAACGGCACAGCAACGCTCTGCGAGCGGGCAACCGATGGATTTTTCGGAATACGGTCAAGACTTTGGCTATCTATTGTATGAATGTGATTTTGATAGTGCAGAGAATGGAACAACGAACCTCATTCTGCCGAATATCCAGGATACCGCCAGAATTATGGTGAACGGTACTCAGCAAGCGCTAGTGCGTCAGGTTGGTGCAGCAGCGGTTCCGATTCAGGTGTTTCAGGGGCAGAATACATTGCAGATTCTTGTGCAGCACATGGGTAGGCTGAACTTTTCTCCGTATCTTGGGGAACGCAAGGGTGTGGCAGGAGCCGTGTTCCTCGGTGGTCAAACACAAGATATTCGCCGTGATTGGCAGATGGAGACAGGAACTGTGCATCTGAATGAGGTGAACTCGTTACCGGTAGGAATGATGCTCCGTCGAAACTTTGTGCTGGGAGATATGGATGGGGCGGTACTTACAGGTGCTCTGAGCAAAGGCATACGTATTAACGGCACCGAAATTCCGATGCCTGCCTATCGGGACTGGTTTGCGTTTCAGACACTGGACTTGTCCAGCTATGTGAAGCCGGGAGTCGTGAATACATTAGAAATGCCATATAGTCAGTCACCGCTGAATCGACTGGAGCTGATTACTTATCAGAATGAGCATCAGCTTCAGGATTGGCGAATGGCAGGTACGGATGCATTGCTTCCTGTGTCATGGGAATCGTTTGATCCGGCGGAACGTTCCGCTTCATATGGTCAGCCCGTCTGGTACCGCTGGCGTTTTGCGCAGCCTGTCACAGACGAATGCCATAAAGTAAACCTCATGATTCGACTGACAGGCATGAGTAAGGGCACGATTCATGTGAACGGTCACCATCTGGGGCGGTATTGGCAGATTGGACCGCAGGAGGACTACAAAATTCCGGTTGCGTGGCTGAAGGAAGAGAATGAATTGCTTATTTTTGACGAAGAAGGAAGAACACCGGAACGGGTACGGCTGATGCTGGATGAGATGTCACGTTATCCGTGGGTCATGGTTGGGAAATAGAAATATTAAAAATATGATTCGATAATGAATGGCAGTAGTATGTAACGGATAACAAAGAGTATCGCAGAAATATCAGGAATATTACAATGAATATCCCTCATTCTTATATGTGCCACAATTACAGGAGAGCTGGATCTGCATGACGAATCTTGTACTTAAACGGTTCTATATGAGAATGAGGGAATTGTTTTTATGTTGAAAGGAAAGCGACACATGTGAGCTTATATCGTCTTATCAATAGCGGTAAGGAAAATTCCAAACGAAAAATGTAAACGCATACATATGGATGGATATTCATAAAGGAGGTGGTGTTTCATGTAAATGGGACAGATATCATCTGTAAGGTGCTGCTTGGCTAAAGACGAATGTTAGCATCAGTGTTCAATCGCAAATGTTTATCAGGAACGCTGTTCAATCAGTCAGAAGACAGTCCAATATGATCTTATGCAGGATAAGGAGCTGAGTTCATGTTAACGAAAAGGAAAGGTATGAAAGAGCAGTGGGGGAGATATAAAGCTGTACTCCTACTTACGATAGGACTGATGATGATATTCACTGTTGCGTTCCCTAATCCAGTCAGAGCAACAACCAGTGTGTATACGATGACAGCCTTTACGAACATAAGTGAGTCTAACATGTATATCTACGAGTCATATGACGCGACACACTATGGTCTGCTGAAAGGTCCGGCGTATACTCCACCTGCGTCTGATCTGATCCGCGATCCCAGCATCATGAAACACACCGATGGCTTGTATTATGTGGTATATACCACCAACTGGTCAGGGCATACGATTGGTATCGCATCCAGCCCAGACAAGATCAATTGGACGTTTGTCCGCAACATCACACTGTCTACCTCAACCCCCATCGCGCATACCTGGGCACCGGAATGGTTCAAAGACACGAATGGCAGTGTGAACATCATCGTTTCACTCTCCCCAGGCAATTATGAAAACTTCAAACCACATGTCATAACCGCATCAAATGGCAATTTGGCATCCACATCATGGTCAGCACCTGAGGTGCTTACAGGTCTTGCGGCCAATTACATCGATACCTTTGTAGTGAAGACAGGCTCAACCTATCATGCATTTACGAAGAACGAAACGACTAAATACATTGAATATGCCACCTCCAACTCTCTAAAAGGACCATATACATTCAAAGGCACAGGAAACTGGGCTGGCTGGGGTTCATGGGTAGAAGGGCCGGCGCTCATCCAACTGGATAACGGTTCTTGGAGGATGTATTTCGATGGGTATGCAGACCACAAATATTATTACAGCGATTCGTCGGATAACTTCCAGAGCTGGAGTGGTAAAAAGGAAATTACGGGTCTGTCCGGTATGGTTCGCCATATGACCGTACTGAAGGAGACAGGACAACCGGGGGATATTCGAAAGCTTGAATCTTTTAACTTCCCGGGCAGCTTCATTCGCCACTATAACTATCAGGCTCGTATCGATGCCAGCGTGAGTCCGGCAGAGGATGCTCAATTTCGAGTCGTTCCTGGCTTAGCCAATGGTATGGGCATCTCGTTTGAGGCGATGAATTATCCCGGTTATTTCCTGCGCAATAATAATGGCAATATGATGCTGGTGAAAAATGACGGTAGTGCAGCATTCCGCAATGATGCGACATTCAAACGAGTAAATGGACTGGCTAATGCAAGCTGGACTTCTTACTCTCTATTTAACAATCCGAACCTGTATTTGCGGCATTACGATCAAGTGCTGCGGCTAGAACCGGTGGTTACGGCTCTCGATCGATCCGATGCGACCTTTCGAGAGATTGCTCCGTAACATCCACATGCCTGGTGACTTATCTAAAATCAGATAAGGAGTGAAGTGTATGAAATGGTTACAACGAATGAGTGCGGTGCTGCTGAGCGGAACGCTACTGGCTGGAAGCTTGTTTTCAGGGTCCGAAGTGTCGGCTGCGGGAGTTTATACGGCAATCGCTGATCCGTCAAAACAGTATCAGACTGTTGAAGGCTGGGGCACATCGCTGGCTTGGTGGGGAAAGGTCGTTGGTGAATATTCAAATCGGGATGAGTATGTCGAGAAAATGTTTAATCGATCGACAGGAATTGGCATGAATATTCTGAGATATAACATCGGTGGCGGGGATGATCCGTCGTCCAACGTTCTTGAATATCGCAAAGCAGTTCCCGGGTTTCAACCTTCTCCAGGTGTATACGACTGGACTGCCGACGCGAACCAACGTTACATTTTACAAGCTGCCAAGGCGCAGGGAGTCAACATTATTGAAGCTTTTGCTAACTCGGCACCTTACTGGATGACGATCAGTGGCAGCGTCTCGGGTGCAGCGAATGGCGAGAATAACCTCAAACCGGACTACTACGATGATTTTGCCGATTATTTGACCGAGGTTGTGAAGCATTTCCGGGATCACTGGGGCATTACATTTGATACGGTGACACCACTGAATGAACCGATCTCGAATTGGTGGAAGCTAGGTAATGATCAGGAGGGAATGCACTTTGGCAGAGCGGAGCAGAATGCGATATTAAGTCAGGTTCAGGCATCTCTGAATGCCAAAGGGCTGACCACCAAGCTGAGTGCACCGGAAGAAAATAATCTGGATGATACCAACACCTCTTTTAAGAGTTACAGTACTACTGTGCAGGCAGCGATCAGCCAGATTAATACCCATACGTATAACGGCAATAACCGAACGGCATTACGTAATACGGCAGCTTCTGCTGGTAAACCCCTATGGGCATCTGAATACGGAGACGGGGATGCAAGTGGACTTACGATGTCACGAACAATCCTAAAGGACATGCGCAATATGGGGGCTACGGCTTGGGTATACTGGCAGGCTGTAGATAGCGCGGAAGGCTGGGGATTTTTCAAGAACGTACTGAACAATACCAAAACGAGCAGTTACACTGTAAATCAGAAATATTATGTGATGGGCAATTACAGTAAATTTATCCGCCCAGGCTATAAGATCATTGGTATGAGTGATGCAAATACCCTTGCAGCATATGATGCAGCATCTGGTAAAGTTGTACTGGTCACGACAAACTCGGAATCTACGGATACAACCGTAACCTATGATTTGAGCCGCTTCTCGAGTGTAGGCTCTTCTGTTCAGGTCTATCGAACTTCCGGAGCGGAACAATTACAACAACTCACCAACCTACCAATTCAAAACAAAACATTCACAGCGACGGCTAAAGCAAACTCAGTAACCACGTATGTCATCTCTGGCGCGTCCTATCGTGGCAGTACAGGGTATGAAGCAGGGACGATTTACAAGCTTGTGAATCGCAATAGCGGGCTTGTATTGGATGTGAATGGGGCTTCGTCTGCTGGAGGAGCGACCATTATTCAGTGGAATGATAACGGAGCAGCTAATCAACAATGGAAGCTGGAGCCTGTTGGTAACGGATATTACAATATTCGAAATGTAGGCAGCGGACTGCTACTTGATGTCAACTCAGGCTCCACACAGGGCGGTGCAGCACTGATTCAGTGGCAGGCTAACGGAGGGTACAACCAGCAGTGGTTACCTATTGATGTGGGCGGATATGTGGTACTGGCGAATCGCAACAGCGGACTCACCGTCGATATCAATCAAGGATCGATGAGTGCAGGCGCTTCTACGATTCAGTGGGAGGATAACGGCGGAGCGAATCAGCAGTGGAGTCTGGTTAAGGTGAATTAAAATGAATGTTCTCTCCGTAGTTGCATGATATACGGAGAACAGCCTGCTCACAGCAGGCTGTTCTTCATTCAAAGGATATAAGCTAGATTAGCCCTGTATTGTTCCTTTGTGTGCTTGGTATTTAATGGGTGAGCGTAGTAAAATAACACGGGAACCTATTCCGCACTTGTAGATTCAACTTCTATACATATTGATAGAGATAAGGAGAACGACGGATGAGTACATCATTTCAGTTTGACACATTTCCTCAACTACATACGGATCGTTTCATTCTTCGCGCGGCAACAGACAGAGACAGCGGGGATCTGCTGGCCCTGTATTCGGATGCGACAGTTGTAGAATATATACCTTTCACTCCTTTTGAATCCGAACAGGATGCACTGGATGAGATGAGCTGGTATAAGAAGATTTTTAAGGAACAAACGGGTCTACGCTGGATGATCGAAGATAAGGAATCGCATCGAGTAATTGGAACGTGTGGATATCTGGGATATGAAGAACAACATCACCGGGCAGAGATCGGATATGATCTGCTCTCATCATACTGGGGGAAGGGTGTGATGACAGAGGTTGCCCGGGCGGTACTGGAGTTTGGATTCAACCAGATGCAATTGAACAAAATTGAAGCGAAAGTGGACCCGAGTAATGAGGCGTCCATTCGTTTACTACATAAGCTGGGCTTTCAGAAGGAAGGCTTGCTGCGACAGCATGAGTTTGAGAAGGGCAGATACATTGATCTGGCTGTCTTCTCCAAGCTGCAAAGTGATACCTGAGAGAGTTCTTCATTTTCAACCCCATGTTGATGGTACCTATCCCCGTCCCCACATCGCGATGTCTTGTCCCGTGAATTGGGCTCATGGTATATTGGATCGATGTGAGGAGATGAGAATATGAAGCTGGTGTCCTGGAATGTGAACGGACTTCGAGCGTGTGTGAATAAAGGATTTATGGATTACTATCGTCAAAGTGATGCCGATATTTTCTGTCTTCAGGAGACGAAGCTACAGGCGGGGCAGATTGAGATGGATTTGGGGGAAGAAGTCTACCAGTATTGGAATTATGCGATCAAAAAAGGATACTCTGGTACAGCTGTATTCAGCCGCATCCAACCGTTATCGGTTCGTTATGGTATGGAAGAGGACAGTGAACCGGAAGGTCGAATGATCACGCTGGAATATGACGCCTTTTATCTGATCAATGTATATACGCCCAATGCGAAACGAGACTTGACCCGTTTGCCATATCGTCTGGAGTGGGAAGATCGCTTTCGCTCTTATGTTCTACAGTTGGAGCAGATAAAACCTGTCATCATCTGTGGAGATTTGAATGTGGCACACCAGGAGATTGACTTGAAAAATCCTAAGCCGAATATGGGGAACTCCGGATTTACGGATGAGGAGCGGGGCAAGATGACTGACCTGCTCGCATCAGGGTATGTGGACAGCTTCCGTCACCTGCATCCAGATCAAACGGATGTGTACAGTTGGTGGTCGTATATGCCTAAGGTTAGAGAGCGGAACATAGGCTGGCGTATTGATTATTTTCTCGTGTCCAATCAGCTTGCACCACGTGTGACCGATGCCTATATTGACTGTCATGTATTGGGTAGTGATCATTGTCCCATCGGAGTCAAGTTGGATCTTTAAATGTAAGTAACAACGGGATCACCGTCTGTTTACCTCCAAAAGAGGGGAGCAGACGGTTTTTTTACGTATGGTTTGATGTCAGAGGCAAGGGAGGAAACTAGACTATAGTTGGGGAAGGGACTGGACTCTGGATTGTTTCAATCCCTCCCTTTCTTGGGTACCATTGAAACATACATATATCGTTGAATGGGATGAGTCTCTGAATCAGCTCGTATTCCATTCGTAAAGGTCGAACAACATGTACAACGAAGGAGGAGGGGCGAATGAAAAAAATCAGAGTCATTACCCGATTCCTATCCGTATTTGTTGTCAGCTGCCTGTTATCGTTGACCGTGTTATCGGTATCCGTTCTCTGGATTAAACATTCTGTAAGTGCTGTGCCCGTTATCCAACAGACCGTAGAACTCGACTAATCATAAGAGGGATGTTCATGCTTCATTCAGAAGCATAATTCTGATGTGAGAGTGTCGCTTGTGGATAAATCCAACATAAGATAACAATAAGGAGTGATTTGATGGTAAAAAAGCAAAAATATCTACTCGCCTGTGCTGCGCTGGCTATGATGGTAGCACTAAGTGCCTGCAGCAGTTCTGCCGAGCAGCCAAAAGGCGAGTCCGAGAAGGCAAATAGTGAGGCAGCATCCGGAACAGCGGAGCCAGCAGTTACAGAAGGCGAATCTAAACCAGCAACAGATACAGAGGCGGAGGTTGCCTCCACGTCAGCAGAATCAGAGCCTACTGCAAGCAAAGGCGAAACCGATTCGGTGGAAGGGCTACCTGAATTTTTACCAACAGACTTCCCGCTACCAGACGATGCTAAGATTACCACAGAGACTTCTGGAGAGCATGAAGGGAAGAAATCAGCCATGTTAATCTTCACCACCGAACAAGATATGGAGACCGTATCGAAGCTATACAAGGATTATTTCGCAGCGAAGAAACTGACCGACTCAGGACAAGTGATCGACGATAAAAATATCATCATTACGGGGGCTGAACCGGACACGGGGAATCAATGGTCGATTATGGGCGGGATAAAGTCAAGTGAAAAAGGTGTAATTGAACTGACAGTAGCGTGGGTAGAGTCTTAAGACGCTATATAATTTATCCATACCTTGCATTGGTACGGCTTTAACGCTGTACCAATGCAAGGTATTTTCGATTTGCATCTGGAAACCGGACAAGTTACATGTTATTTTTATCTTTGGTGAGACTTATAGACAAGACAAAAAGACTCGGACAGGAGAGGAATAAATATGATTAAAGTTGGCATCGTAGGTTACGGTAATTTGGGTAAGGGGGTAGAAAAAGCCATAGCTCAGAATGATGATATGGAGCTTGTAGCTATATTTACACGTCGTAATCCAGAGCAGATGGTAGCTGAAGGTACTGAAGTTCTGTTTGAGCACATCTCAGCGGCTGAACAGTATATAGGTAAAATTGATGTAATGATTCTGTGTGGGGGTTCTGCGACAGATCTACCAGAACAAACGCCTATGATTGCGAAATTATTTAATACTGTAGATAGCTTTGATACGCATGCGAAGATTCCTGAGTTTTACGAAGTGGTAAACGCAGCTGCGGAGCAAGGCGGACATGTAAGTGTGATTTCAACAGGTTGGGACCCAGGTTTGTTCTCTATGAATCGTCTGCTCTCACAATCGATCCTGCCGGAAGGAAAAGAGTATACATTCTGGGGCAAAGGGGTTAGTCAGGGGCATTCGGATGCGATTCGCCGTGTACCTGGTGTTAAAGCTGGGGTACAGTACACTGTACCAGTAGAAGAAGTTATTGAAAGCATTCGTGCAGGAGAAACACCGGAATTGTCTACACGTGAGAAACATCTTCGTCAATGCTATGTGGTTGCAGAAGAAGGTGCGAATCAGGAAGAGATCCGTGAAACCATTGTATCCATGCCGAACTATTTTGCAGATTATGATACAACAGTGACGTTTATTACGGAGGAAGAGCTCAAATCCCAACACGGTGGCATGCCACACGGTGGTTTCGTTATTCGAAGTGGAGTCACAGGGAATGGTCACAAACAAATTATTGAATTCGGTCTGAAACTGGAGAGTAATCCAGAATTCACTGCGAGTGTGCTTGTGGCCTATGCCCGGGCAGCGCAGCGTCTGAGCAACGAAGGACATAAAGGAGCGAAGACGGTATTTGATATCCCGCTGGGCCACTTGTCTCCAAGATCAGCTGCAGACCTTCGCCGTGACTTGCTGTAATTTTAGAATATAAATAGTCTACGTAAAATAGCTCGCCCTTCAACTGGAAGGACGAGCTATTTGCGCATGGTGCATATTTTAACGCCAATGAGAGGGGTGGTTCAAATGATCAGGCAGCAGGGTGCTAGCATCACCTATGGCAGCGTTCAGCTGGGCTTGCGTCAAGAAAATACCGCCTCGCAGATCCGCTCCACCGAGCTGTGTATCCCGTAAATCTGCACCAATCCAATCGGCGTGTCGTATATCGGCATTGCGCAGATTAGCTGCAATCAGAAGCGCTCCCCGGAAGCTTGTACCGCGTAGATCTGCTCCTTGAAGATTAGCCCCTAGAAAATCCATGCCACTGCGTTTCTTCCCTTTAGCCTTACCTTGTGCCTTTGTTTTCGCTGGAGCGCTGCTGCGTATCAACTCACTGGCTTGAAGCAGCAAGACGTTAACGTCCGCACGATGGCTTGTGAGATCCAGTTGCAGCATTTCAGCTGGCTCTAGTTCACTCAGGCGTGCGACATCAGGATAGAGCTTCTCCAGATCCGCATGCAGTGAAGACGTTTCAGACCTCATCATAGCCTCTCTCATGTAACTGATCAGCTCGTGAATTTGCCGTAGTACAGGTAAGCAATCAAACATGTCACGTGCAGATTCGGGATGAGTGCGCCAGTGTTTGCCTTCAAACGTACCTTGGGATAATTTCTGTCCTGCGCCAAAACAGTCATATACGGTGCAACCCTTGAAGCCTTGTTGCCGAAGTTGGGTATGTATACTGCAACGATCATCCTCACGCAAGTTAGGACAAGGGGTGCCACTAGACTTGTCAAAAGCAAAATCTGAGGATTGGCCATAAGGCAGGGCCACACAGCACAGTCCGAAACATTGCTCACAATCAGCACTAAGATGAGGGGGTAATTCGCTGATGAATAACGGGTTAGACAAAATAGACACTTCCTTAGCATCAATAAGAACACATGGATTCCAAATGTACAGATACAAGTACGTATAAATGATGTGATTATTTTACCAGCTTGAGGAAAAAACTTCAATTGTAAAGATGGAATCTATCTTTCCGTGTTTAGACTAAAAAGCCTTTCCTCAAAATGATAGCTTGAAAGAGCTGATCAGCGAAGGAAAGGCTTTTTGAATTACCTATTTTATAAGAACGTACAACAAATTACACGACACCTTGAGCAATCATAGAGTCAGCAACCTTGAGGAAACCAGCAATGTTTGCTCCAGCAAGCAGGTTGCCTTCGCAACCATATTTTTCAGCGGCATCTACACAGCTCTTATAAATATTTTTCATAATGTCATGCAATTTGGCATCAACTTCTTCAAATGTCCAGGACAACCGCATGCTGTTCTGTGACATTTCAAGAGCGGACACGGCCACACCGCCAGCGTTCGCAGCTTTTGCAGGGCCAAATAGCACATTCGCACCCAAGAACACATCAATGGCAGCGAGAGTAGACGGCATGTTGGCACCCTCACCAATCGCCTTGACACCACCTTGAACCAGAAGATTCGCAGCTTGCTCATCAATCTCGTTCTGTGTCGCACACGGAAGAGCGATATCACACGGAATCGACCAGATGCCTTCGCATCCTGGAGTATACGTGGCGTGCGGGTGTTCTTTGACGTATTCGCTAATCCGCAGACGCTCAACCTCTTTCAGACGTTTTACCGTATCGAGATTGATGCCTTGCGGATCGTGGATATATCCACCGGAGTCACTACATGCTACAACACGAGCACCAAACTCTTGTGCTTTCTCGATCGCATAGATGGATACATTACCGGAGCCAGAGACAACAACAGTGCTATCCTTGAAGCTGAGTCCTTTGGAAGCAAGCATTTCGTTGACAAAGTATACGCAGCCATAACCAGTTGCTTCTTTCCTTGCGAGACTTCCGCCGTATTGCAGACCTTTACCTGTTAATACGCCTGCTTCATGTCCCCCGCGAATACGTTTGTACTGACCGAACATGTAGCCTATTTCCCGTGCGCCTACACCAATATCACCCGCAGGTACGTCAGCGTCTGGACCGATGTATTTGTACAGTTCTGTCATGAAGCTTTGCGTGAAACGCATGACTTCCTGATCTGACTTCCCTTTTGGATCAAAGTCAGAACCGCCCTTACCGCCGCCAATTGGCAGACCAGTCAGTGCATTTTTAAAGATTTGCTCAAATCCCAAAAATTTGATGATGCCAGAATACACCGAAGGGTGGAAACGAAGCCCACCTTTGTAAGGGCCGAGGGCGCTGTTAAACTGTACGCGGAATCCGCGGTTCACTTGAACTTTGCCCTGATCATCAACCCATGGTACACGGAAAGTGATGACCCGTTCTGGCTCAACCAGCTGTTCTAACAGACTGTGGTTTCTGTATTTAGGGTGTGCTTCAATGACAGGGATAAGTGAATCCAAAATTTCTTTGACAGCCTGATGAAATTCGTTTTCGTTCGGGTTTCTAGCGATAACCGATTCATAGACGGAATGGACATAGTCTGCGGCAGTAGTAGCTTGAGATGACGTTGAACCTTTTTTTGTAATGATGGACACTTTTCCAATGCACTCCTTTATCGTGTTAAAGTCTGTAAATACCTATTTTACGATTGCTTAAAAGTTTGTAGTTAAATATACAGGAAAGAAAATAAAAATACGAGATGAAAATCCATAAAATATTTTAATGAGGGTATTAAAATGTTCTATGGAATTATATTTGAACAAAATGAATACTGCGAGTTGAACCATATTATATGCAGAAAATTAGAATTAAACTCCAACTGGGCGGAATAGATTGGATTAATAATTTCTATTTGGTAAGATGATAAGAAGGGCTCACCAGTGGGGCTCTTTTATTATAAAAAGGAGGACAACAGGATGATGAAAATGAACAACAAGTACATCAACGTGGAGAACAAGGCATACATAGGAGGTGAAATCTACTATGAACCGTAGAACTCCACTTAACAATAACA
Organism: Paenibacillus sp. JJ-100; assembly: GCF_948329825.1. Taxonomy (GTDB): domain Bacteria; phylum Bacillota; class Bacilli; order Paenibacillales; family Paenibacillaceae; genus Paenibacillus. The sequence continues at coordinate 1,209,467 of NZ_CAOJCM010000002.1, read as the reverse complement.
GAGAAATGCTGGTAAGTCAGCTATTGACTTTGAGCGAAGAGAAAAGAACTTTTCTTGACGCTTATTTTGACGTACGTAATCCCGATCGTGTTGAGTTGGAAAAACAATTGAAGGATTACACGGAACGAGTAGAACAATTGCTTGCCGGACCGGATGAGCTTCTAAGTTCGGTAGTGCTGATTGGAAGTCAGATTCAGCTGGAGTATGTAGATTTCCATACGTCGGATATGTTAGCCATTGTTATGCCAGAGGAAGCTAACCCGGATGAGGGGCACATCTCTTTCTTATCTCCTGTGGGGCGTCAGCTGTTGCTTGCTGATAAAGGGGAGACGCGATCCATCTATACCCCTTCAGGATCTATGAGAATACGTGTAGTAGACATTCAATGGGCATCGGAACAGAACTCAGAGCAGGTGTATGAGACCCATTCAGAATCCCTGCAGAATTCATCTCAGGGAGGTAGGAAACATGCACTTTAAAGAAACTGATCTGCCCGGTATCGGGCGTAAATACTGGTTGCATACCCGCAGCGGAGAACATCTTGTTATTGTGGTCCATAATGATGAAAGGCGCGATCTATTTCATATGGAATCCGGAGATCAACCGGATGAGCTCGGAGATATGGTCTCTCTGGTGACTCTTGACGATGATGAGGCACGGGCTGTAGCAGCTATTGTTGGCGGCATGACCTATAAGCCTCAATTCCAAAACGAGCGTGAAGTTATGCTGGAGGGTCTGCTCATCGAGTGGTTGCGCATTGAACCTCACGCTGATTGCATCGGGAAGACGATCGGAGAGTTGAACATCCGGCAGGTTACAGGTGTGGCCATTCTAGCGGCGATTGACAAGAAGAAAGAAAAGCAATTTAATCCGGGGCCAGAGTATGTATTCACTAGTGGCGCAACGATCGTGGTTGCCGGTGAACGAGATCAGCTGAAACAGCTCAAACAATGGCTTACCGATGGACGGATGTAGCGTATGGATATGCTTATATTTGAAGTGGGGGTTGCCGTTGCACTAGTTACAATTACAGGATTAATATCTGCACGACTTCGCTTTTCAGTTATTCCATTTTACATTCTGATCGGCATGGCTGTTGGACCGCATGCACCACAATTCGGTATTGTGGATTTACGATTTATCGAAAGCTCATCATTTATTGAATTTATGGGCAGGCTGGGAATTTTATTTTTGTTGTTTTATCTAGGACTGGAATTTTCAGTATCCCGGTTATTAAAATCGGGCAAAGCCATCCTCACCGGTGGTATATTTTATGTAGCTCTCAATTTTGTTTCAGGTCTGTTGCTTGGCTGGTTTATGGATCTTCCGCTTCAGGAAACGATGGTTGTATGCGGGATCATGACCAGTTCTTCTACAGCTATTGTTGCCAAAGTACTCGTTGATTTGAAACGTACAGCGAATCCCGAGACAGAAATTATTATGGGCATGATTATGTTTGACGACTTGTTCATTGCCATTCATATTTCGATTCTAACGGGACTTGTACTTAGCGGCGCGACTTCATTCGGAAGTGTACTACTTGTATCCCTCTCCGCATTGCTGTTTATTGTACTGTTCCTGATTATTGGGAGGAAGAGTATTAAAGTAATTGATAAAGCGCTGAACATCAAGTCATCGGAATTATTTTTGCTTATGATCATGACACTGCTCTTCCTGGTTGCAGGATTCTCTGAAACTTTGCATGTAGCCGAGGCAATCGGGGCATTGATGATCGGACTGGTACTTGGTGAATCCAGACACGTCAGCCGAATTGAGCAGCAAATTATGCCGTTTAAGGACTTCTTTGGTGCAATCTTCTTCTTCAGTTTTGGACTCACGATTGAGCCTTCCACCCTCGGTGGGGCTGTAGGTATGACGTTAATCGCAGTCATACTGACGATCCTGAGCAACTATGGGGCAGGTATGATTGCAGGAAAGTTGGCCGGCATGTCTACAAAAGCTTCCTTAAACGTTGGCTTTACATTGGTATCCCGAGGTGAGTTTTCTATTATCATGGCTAACATCGGCAAGGCCGGAGGCTTGATGGCTTCCATTCAATCCTTTGCCGTATTATACGTGCTAATTCTGGCTGTGCTCGGGCCTATTCTGACGAAAGAGTCTCCTCGTCTCTATGGGCGCTATGAACGATTCAGGAATCGGGCGAAACGCAAAGAGACAGGTTAGATAAAATAGATAGATATTATAGATATGGTAGATAATGCTGGGCTGATACCAGGATGAGAAAGGCGTCACACTTTTCTGGGGAACTAACCTTCTTCCAAGTGTGGCGCTTTTTTGAATGGATCAGGAAATAGGACTTTTGATGCGATTTTATTGGAAGTATTTAAATTATGTTTTATTTATGTAAAATAATGCTATAAGTTATTTACCGCAATGAAGAACTAAGCTTGAGGATTGTAGACTATATAATAAGGAAGAGGGAATGGCACAATGAGCAAGAAAAGTAAATTTCAGCGTTTCAGATGGTCTGCCACAGGTCTGCTGTTGGGTCTTGTTTTATTTGCTTTGCCTGCTTCTGCTGCTTGGAATGATACATATGAAGGGTACGCTACTTACACGGGCTCTGGCTATTCAGGTGGTGCTGTATTACTTGATCCTATTCCAGCAGATATGAAGATTACAGCACTTAATCCACATCAGCTCCATTATAAAGGTGTCAAAGCTGCTTTAGCTGGAGCGTATCTTGAGGTGCAGGGACCAAAAGGGAAGACGGTCGTGTATGTAACAGATTTATATCCGGAAGGAGCCAGCGGGGCACTGGATCTCTCTCCGAATGCATTCAACCAGATCGGAGATCCCAAAGCAGGTAAGATCAATATTCGCTGGAAGGTAGTGAAAGCTCCGATTCAAGGCAACGTATCGTATCGCATTAAGGAAGGCAGTAGTCAGTGGTGGGCAGCTATACAAGTTCGTCATCATAAATATCCGGTCCTGAAGTTTGAAGTGAAGCAGAAGGACGGCTCGTGGCTTAATCTTGAAAAGCAAGATTACAACCATTTCCTTGGCATTGGATTGGGTAAGGAGAAACTAAGTATTCGGATCACTGACATTCGTGGTAAAGTGTTGTATGATACCATTCCGGCTCTGCCGAACGATGGATCAGGCGGGGCATACATTGTACCGGGTAATGTGCAGTTCCCGGATTAGATAATCTAAGAATAACGGGCATATTAACTGCATCGATACAGGTTTGAATGAGAAGTCGTACATGGTTACGGCTTTTTTTTATGATGAAAGTGCCAAAAGGATGGAGTGCATTTATTCATGTCCTCCTGACAAGAGACAATCAGCAGGAGTCAGCACCTTCTTGCCAATTAACAATCTGCATGTTCACCCGAGCGCAACATTGAGATATAATAGGAGAAATTTATTCCAATTGAATATGAGGTGAACCGAATGACCAATGAACTCATCCAAGCCATTCAGTTATTAAAAGAAAAGAAGTGGGTAGATCTGACGCATACTTTCGGTCCTGAGTCTCCGCATTTCTCTGCTTTTAACGCTGCGAAGTTCGATACCTTGTTTAGTCATGATCAAGGATTCTTTGCCCAGAGCTTTACATTCCCCGGACAGTATGGAACCCATCTCGATGCACCGATTCATTTCGTGCGTGATACACGTTACCTGGATGAACTGGGGCTCAAAGAGCTAGTACTACCGCTTGTGGTAATCGATCAGTCCTCTGAAGTGCACAAAAATGCTGATTTTACCCTGGAAGTGGAACACATTATTGAATTCGAAAAAACACATGGCAAGATTGAGCCGGGTAGCTTTGTAGCTCTGCGGACCGATTGGAGCAAACGCTGGCCAAGTCATGAACAATTTGAGAATAAGGATGCTAATGGGAACAGCCATGCACCAGGATGGTCTGTTGCCGCTCTGAAGTATTTGTTTGAAGAACGTCATATTAAAGCCATTGGACATGAAACGTTTGATACGGATGCTGCTGTGGATTATCAGAAGAATGGGGCACTTCTGGCCGAGTATTATGTGCTTGCTCAGGATACATACCAGGTAGAACTGTTAACCAATTTGGATCAGATTCCTGCCAAGGGTGCAGTTATTTTTAACATCGTACCAAAAGCGGAAAAAGCGTCAGGATTCCCTGTACGTTCATTCGCTATACTTCCTTAATGGTCTATAGCTTCACAAACTACTAAACATATATAGTGAATTAAAGGAGGCTTGATACGCCTCCTTTTTTGGGTTGGATTCAATTTGTATTTACTTATTATTCGAAGAGGAGTTGGAGTTGAATCGTTCAGTAATGCTCTTATGAATCTTGCGTTGCCTAATCCAGCGCTTGATTAAACCTTCCTCTTTGCGTTCCTGCAATGTTTCCTTCAACCCCTGAATCATAAATTCAGACCGGCGTCTGTCATTGCGGCTAATTTTGCGTAGTTCATTAATAAATTTGTCGTCCATCGCATTATGCCTCACTCATTCAGTGTATAAATGTATTATACAGAACGTATGTTCTTTTATCAAGTTTGTTCATAACGATGGTTTGTATAGTTTAATCCGTCATTAGAAAAACAATGTTGACATGGAACCAGTTACACGGAGTACGATCATGACATGGCAAAGATGTACTACTCGATAAACGCAATTAATGAAGAATGATTATATAAGGTGAAAAAGAAGTGTCGGAATCCTTTGCCATCCGAATGAATTCAAAATTGGAGGTACACATCATGATTAAGCTGGTTGTAACCGATTTGGACGGAACTTTTCTGAACAGTCAAGGGACATTTGATATTCAGTTGTTCAATGAAGTTCATGAAGAGATGCAACGTAAAGGGATTACATTTGTAGCCTGCACCGGGAAACAGTGTGAGCGTGTAGAGAAGTTATTTGGCGATCACGGCAAAGGAGTGTGGATTCTCGGAGACAGCGCAGCCAGAATCAAGAAAGATGGACAGGTAGTACGGGAGTTTGGATTGGACCGAACGCTGGCGCTGCAAGCCATAGAGAGCATTCAGGCGTTTGATCCCCAGATGACAATCATAGTCTGTGCAAGCGATGCAGCATATGTGCATACTTCCATCCCGGATGATATGTATGAAGTGGTTAAAGGTTCATATGAACAGGTCATCAAAACGGACTCTTTTACGAATGTGGAGAGCCGATTTATTAAAATTACAGTGTTTGATACCCAGGGTCGCAGTACAGCACTACGAGAACATGTGGAGCAGACGATGATCGAACAAATCTATATTGTCGATTCTGAACCGAGATGGCTGGATATTACAGCATTGCATACACATAAGGGTGAGACGGTCAAAAAATTGCAGGAGATGCTAGGGGTAACAGCGAGTGAAACCATGTCCATCGGCGATGGAGAAAATGATGTGGAATTAATGGCTGTTGCCAAATATAGCTTTGCTGTGAGCAATGCATGCGAGAATACAAAACGTGCAGCGCGCTTCATTACCAAATCCAATGATGAAAACGCTGTATTGTCGACTATTCAAGCGATCATGGAGTTGCAGGAGTAATATTTCAATGAGGGGGAGTCGTATTGCGTGAAGAAGAGAGGATCATGAAGGGGATGTTATTCAGTCCGGCTGATCCGGAATTGAAGGAAATGAAAAGGCGAGCCCATCATCTCAGTCAGCGTTATAGCCAAACCTTTGAGGAACAGACAGAGGAAAGACAGCAGATATTACAAGAGTTACTTGGTGAAATGGGACATAGCGGGTTTATGCAAGGCCCCATCTTCTTTCATTATGGTGTGCATACCCGGATTGGTCACCATTTTTTCGCGAATTACAACCTGACCATACAAGACGATGCACAAGTGACGATTGGAGACTACACGAGCTTTGGCCCCAATGTCACCATTGTTACACCTGTTCATCCTTTGATCGCGAGTGAACGGAGACAGATGGTGAATCAGCATGGTGAACTAAAATCACTCTGTTATGCCAAACCCGTTACCATCGGTAACGATGTATGGTTGTCTGCGAACGTTACGGTGTGCGGAGGCGTCACCATTGGAGATGGATGTGTTATTGGAGCAGGGAGCGTGGTTACGCGCGACATTCCGCCGCATTCGCTAGCAGCAGGTGTGCCATGCAGAGTCATCCGCCGCATTACAGAAGAGGACAGCATGCGGCATAACCCAGACGTACTGGCCGATTGCCAAGTGATGGAATAGTGCTGGGTTCATGATCAGATCTGTATTCAGTGTATTCAAAGAACCCCGGCGTGATCGGTCAGATCACTACCGGGGTTTTAGTGTTATTTGAATTGAATCGACTTTTTAATCTTTTCGATCTCTGATTTTGATGCATCATCCACATATGTGAAAATGAAGTTAAAAGCATAACCATTAATGATAGTGCTCATGTATTCTTGAGTAATCGTGCTTCCATCCCCTGCATCGATCTTAACTTCCATTAGATCCATCTCTTTACCACCGATGGTTTCCTTTGTGAAATCTTGATAATCATAAGGGAAGTTGCTGTCTTCCATAAACTTCTTGGTAGCTTTCAAATAATCTTTCCCTGTACGAACGCCTTGCAACAAACTAACCTTCTCGGCAATGGCCATTGCGGAAGGGCCTAACTGGCCACCATCCAGTGGATATTGGGATGCCATGAGCAGGTTCAGTGTTTTAGTTTGGGAAAGCTCCAGTTGCTTTTTCTTCGTTTCATCGTCACCAGCAATGGCTTCAGAGGAAGCATTAGTCAGTTCATTCATGCCCTCGGCATCCTGATACTCCCATGTTTCCGGGAATTTCAGTGATACGCCAAAATAGTCATTGGTGTAAGAACCTTTTTCTGTTGTTCCCAGTTCCACGTTTTCTGTTTTACTACTTTCTTTATTGTCTTCTTTGGATGTTGCTGTGTTGTCTTCATTAGGTGCTTCTGTTTTGTCCGTATCGTCGGTTTTAGTTTCTCCTGCACCTGTAGTCGTTTCTGTTGCAGCAGGTTCGTTTGAATTTTTTTCGTTGTTATCTGCTTTTTGTCCACAAGCAGCAACCACAAGCATAACCATAATGAGCATAGCAAATAAAGATGTTTTTTTCGTGATAGACATAATACCCTCCTGAGATGTGTGTTATTCTCTCTCTCTTTGATGTACGCACTAAATTGTAGCACATGCGTTCCCTTTCGCAACCTATAGGATACTATAGGTGTCCACTATAAATAAGACAATCGACTAGCAACTGAAACAGCCTCTGTACTAGATTGCACACCTAATTTATTGAAAATGACTTTTTTATGGTGATTGACCGTACATTCCTTGATCTTCAGTTGCAATGCAATGGCCTTCACCGTATATCCACGGGATATCATTTCTAGAATCGTTAACTGCCGATTCGTGAATTCGACTTGCGGTTGTTCCTCTAGCTTAGCTGCCTGTTGGACCTGACAACTGTTCTGCATATAAGCGGGAATTAGCTTGGCAATTGCAATCAGTTCACGCTGCATATCCGCGTTAATTGTAGATACATCAAGATAACCAAAATGTTGCGAGCCCATATACAGGGGAACGGCATAACAGTGCCAACTTTGGAAAAAAGGACTTTCATGCTGTTCAGGAAGCAAAAAGACAGGCTTATGCTCCTCCATCGTTCTGGAGATTGCATTCACACCACAGCTTTGAACTGTAAAACTTAGCCCAGGACGAATGGGGGATTCCTTCACTATTGATTCCAGATCAAGACTGTAATCCATAGACATCAGTACTCCATTAACATCTGTTAGCATGAACATATAGCTGCCTGTCAGGTTGTCCTTGATATCTGAAATACTGCGACGGAATGCCTGTATTAGAAAATGGTTAATTTTGAATAAGCGATCTATTCCGGTCTGAGCTACATAGTGAAAGGGAGCGGGGGAGCTAGCGAGAACTCCCGCACCGTATTCATACTGCCGTGAGACGGATGGATGTGCAGACATGTCATTCCTCCTTGCTATACCACATGGTTTATCCAATCGTTTTGATAACGTTACCTTCTTGATCTGTAATCTGTGTGGGTACAATCTCGATACGAAGCTTGTCCAGAGAAGCAACCTCAAAGGAACCGGCCTGAGGACGAAGTTGTCCAGTTATTTCGTCAACGGTTTCTTGATTCACAATTAATCTGACTTCCTGGTCCGTTTCTACGAGTGAAGGCAGTTCACCTGCTTCAAAGACGATATTGATGTCCGGCCCAATCAGAGACAAGGTGGCGTTTTTGGCAATACGACTTCGGAGAATGCTGCTCAGAAGTGTTACTTGCTTTGCCCCGATCTGTAGCTTCGCAGGAATGTTCTTCATTAGCATTTTTTTACGTGGGGACTCCCAGCTCAGTTGTTGTATGAATAAGAAGGCCGTGCTTGAACCATCGACCTCAATGCCGCGCTCCGTTGCCTGGATGACAGCAGGGATATCTGCATATGAATTTCTCATGAGATCCGTTACATATTTGGGCATGTAGCTTTCACAGGTGGCCAGAAAACTGCGAGTATTCCAGCTCTGAATCATTTCCAATTCTCTGTAGGTTATGCCGACCATTTGAATGAACTGGACCGAACCGTTAGGCGTGTCGAGCTGTGGGAGATCTGGATCTTTGATGAAAGCGAGCGCTGTCAGCAGTGTATCCGAGTTCAGACATATTGGACCGTTCGCATCCAGATAGTCTCCAGGCTGAAACAGATTGCCGCTGTTGAAAACATATCGACCCATGTTTTGCAACAGATTGAGAGCCCATGCTGGGGGTTCTGATTCATTTTCGCAGCGTGTAAGGCGAAATGTAAGCTCAAAACCATACCCACTTCTGGATGCATCATCCGATTCTTTGTCGTAGAGCTCTGAGAAACCGTACGTAACGAAATGCCAGTGGGGCGTCGGCTCATTCACAGCGTAGGCGCTGATGCCGTTCAATGGGTCTGGTCCACCAAGAATATATGGAATTGCTGTACCGTAGTGTTTATGTTCTTGTTCGCCGTATAATTGATGCATGGCTTGGTCGATGGCATCCCAGCCGGACGTATTTTCTTCTTGATTCATGTGGTGTTCCTCCTTGGTTGTTCATATCCCAGAAAATCATTTAAAATTAAGTCTACTAGTTACAACATCGGCTGCAAGCGGCTTAAGGCTGAATTATGCGAGATAGAACTCAGGAGTTACAGGACTTATTAGGGAGGAGAATATTACATGAGTATGAAAGGTACTTATTCATCGGCATTTCATCAAGAGAGTTGGGATTCTTTCGTGCAACTGTTTGACGAGTGGTATACTCAGGTGCCAGATGAATGGAAGAAACGCGCACGATTAAAAGGAATTCCAGACGATATAAGCCGCGTGTTATTATGTGAAATGCAAGAATATGCGCTAAAGTGGGTGGATATGAAAGTTCCAGCTCTGGGGGACCAAAGTCCTGCAAGTTACCTGAACACGGAGGAAGGAACCAATGGGTTAAGGGCAGCCATTATGCAAATGCCACGTTAGTTAATCCTTAGTTGTTAGACGAGGTTTGAATGGATGTGAAGCCGAGCGACTTTAATAGATTTGATTTTACAAAACAAATGTGTTACGCTTACATCACAAGAGCAGAACAACAGAATACGTTATGACATCTTTTGATGGATTGTAACTGTGCAGACAGGCAAAACCTAAACTGATGGTGAAATGAAGGCCCTTTTTTCTGGTGCCATTTTACCCTGAGTTTAGGTTTTTCTTGTTTTCTGCTATGTTTTGGAGCTGCTCTTGCGAATGGAAAACCAAAAATAATTTCGAAAAGAGGTTGTTATGATGACCACGGCAAAAAAAGGATTCCCTGAAAACTTTTTGTGGGGCGGCGCTACCGCTGCGAACCAACTGGAAGGCGCATTCGATGCAGACGGCAAAGGTCTTTCTACGGCGGACATGATCGCTCATGTGCCAAAAGAGAAGCGTACAGGCGGACATGCCATGGAAATTTCCTCTTCCCGAATTGAAGAGATTCTCTCTGGCAAAATTGAAGAACGTTTCCCGAAACGATTCGGTATTGATTTCTACCATCGCTTCAGAGAAGATATTGCACTGTTCGCTGAAATGGGCTTCAAGGTATTTCGTTTGTCCATTCACTGGGCGCGAATTTTCCCGAATGGTTATGATCAAGAGCCGAACGAAGCAGGTCTGAAATTTTATGATGAAGTATTTGATGAATTGCATAAATACGGCATTGAACCGCTCGTTACGCTGTCTCACTATGAGACGCCGCTTGGTTTGACGCAAAAATACAATGGCTGGGCCAGCCGTGAAGTGGTTGGACATTTTGTACGTTACGCAGAAACCGTATTTAATCGTTACAAAAACAAAGTGAAATACTGGCTGACGTTCAATGAAATTAACGTGATGCTGTTCAGTCCGTACACCGGCGGTGGCATTCTGATTGACAAAGTAGATAACAAGCTACAAACGACTTATCAAGCATTGCATCATCAATTTGTAGCAAGTGCTCTGGTGACTAAGCTTGCACATGAGATTATTCCAGGTTCCCAAGTGGGCTGTATGCTTGCTCGTATGGAGACATATCCGGCAACATGTAACCCGGTTGATGTTCGCTTGGCTCAACATGAGAATCAGATCAACTTGTTCTTCACCGACATGCATGCTCGTGGTAAATACCCGAACTACATGGCTCGCTATTTTGATGAGAATAACATCGTCATTCAAAAAGAAGCAGGCGATGATGAAATTTTGCTGAACAATACGGTTGATTTTATCTCGTTCAGTTACTACATGTCCGTGACCAAATCGGCTTCTGCGGATACAGCGGAGACAGCAGGGAACTTGACTGGCGGCGTGAAAAACCCGTATCTGGAAGCATCTGACTGGGGCTGGGAGATCGACCCGATTGGTCTGCGCGTCACTTTGAACAACTTCTGGGATCGCTATCAGAAGCCACTCTTCATCGTAGAGAATGGTCTTGGGGCATATGACAAAGTCGAAGAGGATGGTTCGATTCATGACTCTTACCGCGTGGACTACCTCAAGAAACACATTGAGCAGATGAAAGAGGCCATCAAGGATGGTGTTGAGCTGATCGGCTTCACCGCATGGGGACCAATTGACCTTGTGAGCATGTCTACATCGGAGATGTCTAAACGTTATGGCTTTATCTACGTCGATCTCGATGATGAAGGCAACGGTACGCTTGCACGCTCCAAAAAAGATTCATTTGAATGGTACAAAAATGTGATTGCCAGCAATGGAGAGCAACTCTAATGAAATAAAAGTGATGAATTCATACACAAGCAGTAGAGCAATGATGAATCTTTAGGATTGTTACCGTATATAAGCGGGCAAAACCTGACTTGAAAGAGTGATATGAGCTTCCGCTTCATACAGTCCTTTTGGTTGGTGCTTGTCCGCTTTTTAATTAGGTGTCACATAATCCAATGCTGGGGAGGGGTTCATTCGTGAAAAGGTGGAGCAAGTCTATCAAAAACGTTTCCTGCATGTTGGCATTAACGATGAGTCTAAGTGTAATTTGGCCAGGGATATCAAGGGCGGAAGAAGCACAAGTGACACAAATTCAGGCAAACACGTTTGTTGGTGATCCGGGAGAGATGGTTGAGTCCTTCGATATTACGGTTACAGACGTGGAAAAATACAAAAACTTGAAGGCAAGCGACTTCGAAATTACAGGTAATTATGATGGCTATCCCTTGAATGCCGCTGGAGAAATCGTACAGAACAATTACGAAGATGACGGTATTACTTTGACCATTAAGGATCGCACCATTCACATGGCTGTAAAACCTTTTAAATACCCTGGAGGACTCAAGTCAGAGTTTGCTGTAACAAACAAAACGTATCCTGAGCTCTCCTTTGATCAAAATAATATCGACCAGGTGAAGACACGAACCGTGGATGAATTTGAGCACGCGAGCTTCACAGCCAGCAACGGAGTGACGTTGTCCTATAACCTGAAACGCAGTCCGTCAAAAGAAGCGAAGCCGCTCATGGTCTGGCTTCACGGAGGTGGTGAGGTTGGAACTGACGGACGCAATCATCTGACCGCCAATCGTGGTGCGGTTGTATGGACTGAATCGGGATATGATACTTCTGTACTGGCGGTTCAGTATCCTGAGAATTACAGCTTCAAAATATATGATAACGCAGAGCAATTGCCTATTATGGAAGCTTATTTTAAAGCTCAGTATGAATTGATCCAAAAGCTTGTTGCCGAAGGGGAAGTAGATCCTGACCGGATCTATCTGTCGGGTGTATCCAGCGGTGGCGGCGGGGCGTTCCGTTTTCTAACACAGTATCCTGACCTGTTCGCAGGAGCTATCATCGTAGCTGCCAAGGATACCATCGCGGATTATACAGGTTCGGTTGATGCATTCAAACAAGAGCTGAAGGGCATTGTAGATGTGCCCATCTGGATTATGCATGCCGAGAATGATCCAACTACAGACAGTCGTACTAGCTCACTTGCGTACCAGGCCTTGACTGAAATGGGAGCTAAACAGGTGCATTTGGAGTTATATGATGATGCATTTATGGATAGCCACCGTTTCTACGGAGGGTTAAAACATTGGTCGTGGGTACCTGCTTTTAACAATAAAGAGGTTATCGCAAGTCTCTTCAATCTTCACAAAGGAAAGACTGGAGATCAGGATCAAGGTTCATCAGATGATGGTGTACAGCCCTCTGAACCGGTAACCCGCGCCCAGATCGCAGTGGTTCTGGCTGATGCTCTGCAACTTCCGGAAGGAACGGAAGATTATCCTTATGCAGATGATGCTCCCGAATGGGCTGTTAAAGCCATTACGAAAGTCACTAAGGCCGGACTGATGAAAGGGATCGGTAACGAAACGTTCGCTCCAGAGAACGAAGTAACACGTGCGCAGATGGCAGTCATTGTAGACCATATCCTATCTAGTAAAGCTTGGGTGCCTGATGATGACTCAGCAGCCATTGTGTTTGACGATATCAACAGCAAACACTGGGCATATACTGCGGTTCAGAACAGCGTTCGTGCAGGTGTACTAACGGGTGTAATTAAAGGACAATTTAATCCGAATCATTCGGTGACGGGTGCACAACTTGAACAGATCATAGACCAGTTGAAGCAACTAAAGTAGAACGTTAGTTAAACTTGTGAAAATTAAAATGAAGAATGATGAGAGGATGGATCGATATGACAACACCATTTCCAAAAGATTTTCTGTGGGGCGGCGCAGTAGCAGCTAACCAGCTAGAGGGAGCTTATAATGTAGATGGCAAAGGATTGTCTGTGCAGGACGTAATGCCGAACGGTATAACAACACCAAGAACAGAAGGACCAACCGAAGATAACCTGAAATTGATCGGTATTGATTTTTACAACCGGTACAAAGAAGATGTCAAGCTGTTTGCTGAGATGGGATTTAAAGTGTTCCGTACATCCATAGCCTGGTCTCGTATTTTCCCAAAAGGAGATGAATTGGAGCCGAACGAGAAAGGTCTGCAGTTTTATGATGATCTTTTCGATGAATGCCTTAAATACGGTATTGAGCCGCTTGTAACGATCTCTCACTATGAGACACCGCTTCATCTGTCCAAGACTTATAATGGCTGGGTTAATCGTAAAATGATTGAGTTCTACGAGCGTTATGTTACAGTTCTGTTCAACCGTTTCAAAGGAAAAGTGAAGTACTGGCTGACGTTTAATGAAATCAACTCCATTTTGGAACAGCCTTTCATGAGCGGGGGCATTTATACGCCAAAAGAAGAGCTCTCCAAGCAGGATCTGTATCAAGCGATCCATCATGAATTGGTAGCAAGTGCGCTTGCGGTAAAACTCGGTCATGAGATTATGCCTGGAGCCCAAATTGGATGCATGGTTCTGAGTATGCCGACATATCCGCTTACTCCGAATCCGGACGATGTGGTTGCGGCTATGCATGCGGAACAGCGCAATGATCTATTTGCAGATATTCATGCACGCGGCTACTATCCGAAATATATGGATCGTTATTTCAAGGCCAATAATATCAACATCAAGTTTGAAGATGGAGATGAAGAAATTCTTAAACACACCGTGGATTTCATCTCGTTCAGCTATTATGTGAGTCTCTGTGAGACGGCTGATCCAGCGAAACGTAAAGAAGGCAAAGGAAACCTGTTTGCAGGAGTACCAAATCCGTACTTGAAAGCAAGCGAATGGGGTTGGCAGATTGATCCACAGGGATTGCGTGTAACCCTCAACAAATACTGGGACCGTTATCAGAAACCGTTGTTTATTGTCGAAAATGGTCTGGGTGCGGTTGATGAATTAATTACAGACGAAAACGGCAATAAAACAGTCAACGACGATTACCGTATTCAGTATTTAAACGACCACCTGGTACAAGTTGGAGAAGCTCTTGAGGACGGTGTCGAAGTCATGGGTTATACGTCTTGGGGTTGTATTGATCTGGTAAGTGCTTCTACAGCGGAGATGAAAAAGCGTTATGGTTTTATCTATGTAGACCGCAATAACGATGGGTCGGGTACACTGGAGCGGTATAAAAAGAAATCGTTCCACTGGTACAAAGAGGTAATTAGTACAAATGGCGGAAGTCTCGTAGATAATAACGCAAAATCCTAATTCTAAAGTCCTTTGTAGTATGGTGGCCTGTATATCACCTTTATGCACATAAACCGCTTTCAGATAAACGTTGTAACATGTGATCTAATATGGTAAGATAGGCCCAAGGCTATGAATACTGGATTGTTACTGTTCAATCAGGCAAAACCAGACGCAGGCATGTTATTTGACCTGTTTTGGTTTTGCCTTTTACTACTTTGACGGTGCAAGGTGATGTGAAGAAATGAAAATTGAGAAGGTACTGAACAACAATGTAGTCACTGTAATTGATCCGGGAGGTAACGAACTGGTCGTTATGGGGCGTGGAATTGCCTTCAAAAAACATACAGGTGAAACCATCGACGAGAGTCTCGTCGAAAAAATATTTTCGCTCGAAAGCAAGGAAGTATCCCAGAAGTTAAAGACACTTCTGTCGGATATTCCGGTTGAATATGTCGAGTGTTCGGATGAAATTATCCGTTACGCCGAAACGGTATTGGGTGAGAGGCTTCATGAGAGCATCTACATTTCACTGACCGATCATATTCATTTTGCCATTGACCGGCATCGTCAAGGATTACAGATTCGTAATGCACTGTTTTGGGAGATCAAACGCATGTACCGGAAGGAATATGCGATCGGAGTCAAGGCACTGCAGATTATCGAAGAAACACTGGGTGTTTTGCTTCCTGAGGACGAATGCGCATTCATCGCTATGCATCTGGTTAACGCCCAGATGAATGGTGAGATGAGAGAGACAGTTAGTATTACGAATATCGTAAAGGATATTCTAAACATTGTTCGACGCAGCTTTGTGATTGAGCTCGATGAAGATTCACTAAGCTATTATCGATTTTTAACCCATCTGAAGTTCTTTGCACAGCGTGTCTTGCAAGGCACGGCGATTGAGGACAAAGAAGAGGATAACCCGCTTCATGATCTGGTGAGCAAACAATATCCGGAAGCACATGCGTGTGCTGTCAAGATCAACGAGTATACACGTAAAATATATAATCGGGTCTTGTCCAAGGAAGAGGTTTTGTATCTCACCATTCATATTGAGCGTGTCGTTCGAAATGAACAACCGAATTGAATAGTTAAGGGATTGTTACTGCATTACAAAGGCAAAACCTAAACGTTGAAGAATGATAAGCTCTTATGCGAGGTCATTACTCAGTGTTTAGGTTTTTTTTATCTTCAATACACATAAAAGGAGAAAAACATAATGGATAAACAGCAATTGTCCAAAGATATTCTGAAGTTAGTCGGCGGTGAAGAGAATATTGATCAAGTCACCCACTGTATGACACGACTACGATTTAATTTGAATGACAACAAGAAAGCAGACAAAACCACACTGAAAAATACACCGGGTGTTATGGGGGTCATGGAAAATGGTGGGCAGTTCCAAGTGATCATCGGTAACGACGTGCCTGTGGTATACAATGCACTTGTGGGTAACATGTCCAAATCGCCCAATGCCGATCAATCATCAACAGGTGCTTCAACGGGAGAAAAGAAAAAGAGAAATCCAATAAGTGCGTTATTTGACTTTATATCCGGAATATTTACGCCGATTCTGCCAGCCATTACGGGTGCAGGTATGATCAAAGGGATCGTGGCGATCCTTGTGGCACTTGGCTGGTTGTCTGAAAGTAACTCAACGTATATTATTTTGTCGGCTATTGGTGATGGTGCATTCTACTTCCTGCCGATTATTCTGGCAATCAGTGCATCGCGTAAACTGGGCAGTAATACGTTTATCGCTGCAGCACTTGCAGCTGGGATTATGCACCCGGATATTACAGCTCTACTGGAACTGGGCAACACCTCATTTGCTGGTATTCCGGTAATTGCAGCTAAGTATGCTTCTAGCGTTATTCCGATCATTCTAGCCATCTGGATTGCTTCCTATGTTGAGAAAGCGATTGATCGTGTCACACATGCTTCACTTAAACTCTTAGTCGTGCCAACGGTCACGCTGTTAATTATGGTTCCTCTGACTTTGATGACGGTTGGACCTCTGGGTTCAATTATTGGTAATGGAATGGCTGACGGTATTGCATGGTTGTTTGACAATGTATCTATTTTAGCAAGTATTTTGATTGGTGGTACAATGTCACTGTTGATCATTACAGGTATGCATTATGCACTCATACCTATCATTTTTGGTTCAATTGCAGTGCTGGGTTATGACTATATTATTCCTTTGATGTTTGCAGCGAACTGGGCACAAGCAGGTAGTGCTCTGGGTGTCGCACTGAAATCAAAACATGCTCAAACGAAGTCTCTTGGTTATTCAACAAGTCTTACCGCCTTTATGGGGATCACTGAACCAGCTATGTATGGTATCAACATGAAATTCAAAAAGCCGTTTGTTGCAGCTCTGATCGGTGGAGCGGCGGGCGGCGCATTTATGGGTATTTTTCAAGCAAAAGCTTTTGTTCCTGTAGGTCTCGTAGGTTTACCGAGCGTTGCTGCCTACATCAGCCCACAGGTGAGCACACTTATCTATGCCATTGTCGGCGCTTTAGTCGCACTAGTGGCAGCCGCAGGAATTACGTACATCCTTGGGTTCAAAGAGGAAAATGAATCTCAGCCTGCTGCAACGGCATCTGAGTCTGCGGCACCGGCAGCAACAACTGCCTCTCCTGTAGTCGAAGAAACACAATTACAAGATGAGCAAATATTTAGCCCGATCACGGGTGAAGTTAGACCGCTTAGCGAAGTACCTGACCCGGCGTTCTCTGAAGAGATTATGGGGAAAGGCTTTGCCATCCAACCGACGGAAGGTCGTGTTGTATCTCCGATCAACGGTACGGTATTCTCCCTCTCCAAGAGCGGACATGCCATTGGTCTAGTCAGTGATACCGGAGCTGAGATGCTGATTCACATCGGGATTGATACGGTGAAGCTGAAAGGTCAGTTCTTTTCGCCAAAAGTTCAGGCCGGAGCCAAAGTTAATGTAGGTGATATCTTGATGGAATTTGATCGCGAAGAGATTGAAAAAGCCGGATATACAACCATCACACCGGTGATTATCACGAATATACATCAATATGAATCCATTGCATCAGCTGGCCGTACAACGGTGAAAGAACAAGAACTGTTATTTACTGCCAAAGTATAATAGAATACAAAAGGCAGCGGTATCTCTGGAGATCTCCAGGGAAACCGCTGCTTTTTCATTAGCATATATAAGTTTTCTATTGTGCTGTTCTTATTCTAAGAAATGAAACTCAAGTGTTACTATTTTGACTCAGGTATGATCCAATCCAGATATTGCTTTAAAGTTCGGTAATATTATTTGTGTTGTTGCTCCGTTTATTGGGCCACAATTTTACCTTGTCCTGCAAGCATGCGCATCTCACGGGATAGGCGATCCTGATGTTCTTTTTCGACTACAAGTTGGACGCCGTAATGCCACAGCGTGTCTTGCTCCATACCCCAACGAAGTGTACCTTCAATATATAAAAAGTCTTCAAACAGTTTCAAGTTGAGACCAATGCGTATATCATTATTAGCGATAGGCAGGGACAGCGGAAAAGCTAGCTTACAGCCCGACCGGCTGATATCAAGCAGTTCAGCTTGAATAGGCTTGGGCGACCCCTGCACTCCATTTATACTTAGAATGTAGATCTCAAATGGCATAGGTTCCTTAAGAGTATAACGAAAAGGTTCTTTCCTTTTATTGACTACCATAGCTTCCTCCATCAAATTCATAAAACTCCGTTATCGTTATATCGTCAATTGTAAATCAGAAATGAAGAGTGATAAGGCAGAGATGGTTCGGGAGTTACATTTTAGGTGTAGCAGAGACTTGGTATAATCATGTTCAGGAGGGATTAAGATGCAATATTGGAGCGGGACGCCGATCATGGAAGCACCCAGATTGCACCAGTGGATGCGAGTGATGGCGGTATTAGATATTATTCTGTGTGATGAAGAGTGGCTTCGGGTACATCGTTACCACAAGCTCCAGCCGGATACAGCATGGGGAAGTGTGGATAATGGGGCGGGGGATCACCTACATGTACTGTTTACGAAAACAGGCACATTAATGAAAGGGTTTGATCATGAATCCCCACTCAGTCCATACGCTCGTGAGGACGGTGATATTTATCCTGGTATGTACGAGGGGATCCCTGAGGAACTCCATAGCATTCTATGTCAACATGAGGACACATTGAATCGGGAGGATGTTACCTTCTGCATATGGCAAGAAGCGAATGACTTGAAGTGGAAGACAGGTAGTTGGATGAAGTATGCACTAGCTGAGGAAGATGAAACAGATGCCGAGGGCGGGCTCGATTTTCTGCTTGGCTATATAGAGGAAACACCGGAGGCATATATAGATTGGGCTGAGGGGTACTTCGATGTGCAGGAGATGTCGTTGGCTGCTGTGACCGAAATATATAATCATGCACCCGTGGATGCTGATCTGATTCGGAGATTGAACCCGAACCGAAATGTGTCAGTTGCGATGGATGAGCTCAAGGAATGCGGTTGGGCTGTGCAAGGATTTTAAAGATATCTGAACTGTTGTTGCGAAAAAATAGATATTATTGTCTTTTTGCAATGAAATCATTGTCACAGTAATGGTTACAAGCTATAATCGAGTTGTTTAAAGGGTTAAATTACAAAGGATGGTGATTATTTGAAGAAACGTTCAATGCTTTTGCTCTCATTCGTGTTAATGCTTATAACGATCTCTGCGGCGCCTGTTACATCCGGTGCGGCCAGCTTTCCTAATACGGGTACGAACGGGCTGACCGGTTTTGCAGGCAATGCCAAGAATGAGAATGGTGTATCCAAGTCAGCCACGACAGGTGGCAAGAATGGTCAGGTTGTCTACGTCAGTAATCTGAATGATCTGAGAACACATATGGCGGGCTCTACAGCCAAGATCATTGTGGTTGAACAGAATATCTCATCCTCCAGCTTGCAAAAAGTTGAATTCGGTTCCAATAAAACATTGGTTGGTTCTTTTGACAGACATACCTTAACGAATATTCACTTCAGATCGACTTCGGGATCAAGCAATGTGATCTTTCAGAATCTGACGTTCAATCATTCAGCGAATATTAACGCCAACGATGATATCCAGATATACATTACTTCTGGCTCTAACTACTGGATTGATCATGTAACATTCTCCGGTCACAACTACAGCTCTAGCGGCAGTGATTTGGATAAGCTCTTGTATATTGGTGACCGTGCAGACTATATCACCATCAGCAACTCCAAATTTGCGAATCACAAATATGGCATTATTCTGGGACACCCGAATGATGGTAATAGCAGTTATAACGGTGTGCCTCATGTGACGATGTCTAACAATTATTTTGAAAACTTGTATGTGCGTGGTCCTGGGCTTATGCGCTACGGTTTCTTCCACATCAAAAACAATTACGCTAATAACTTCAACCAAGCGATCACCATTGGTGAGAAGGCACGAATTTATTCTGAAAATAACTACTTTGGGGCAGGGGCTGAAAAAGGCGGCATCCTGGATGACAAAGGAAAAGGTGAATTTACCGACAACGGCAGTACTCCTGCACTGAATAGTCCGGTTTCTCCTAAAACGAACTGGAGACCAAGCTCGAATTATAGCTATCAAGTTGAAAGTGCAAGCTATGCACGTGAGTTCGTGACCAAGTATGCAGGTTCATCCAATACAACACTGGTATTTGGAAAGTAAGGGATTGTAATTCACTCTGCATAATGACCCAAAAAGCCTGTCTATATGCGCTGTTGCGCATCAGACAGGTTTTTTGTATTCAAAATAATATGCTTGCATATTATTTTTTAAACCATATAAATTTATATAATCTCAATTCCGATATACATTAGACAGCGCTGTTTCCTTATTTATGAAATTGATGTGTACTATTCTAGCTACAGAAAGGGTCTGCAATTCAAATCTAAACAATATAAAGGACGGGAACATATGGATCGGTATGATGAAATTATTTTGAAAAGGAACAAGTTGATTAGTAATATTATGTGGGTAATAGTTGCCATTGGTATGGGACTGTCCTTTATTACTCCGAAGTTAATTTTTTCCACTGGGGTATCTATGATTTTAGTAGCTTGGATTACATATGCTAATGTGAAAATGAAGTATATTCATGTTATCCCATGGGTAATTACTGCGTTAGTTACATCATGTGGAGTCTATGTTGGTTGGGGAACGGTTAATCTCACGTTAAGTTTGGTTATAGCTGCAATTCTCCTATTATTTCCTAATAAAAAGTTTTTTGTGGTTGGTTTTTCAGTATTACTACTCCACAGTGTTCTTCAGTTATTTGTGGTCAACACCCTGGATTCCGATGCGGTCGTAAGCAATATTGTCAATGTGGGTTTATTTGCTCTCACGGGAGTTATTTTGATGATGGTCTCCCAACTGAATCAAAAGCTTTTCCAAGAAAGTGAAGTACGCCACCAAGAGGTCGAGCACTCTAAACAAAGAGTGGAAACCATGCTGGAACGTGTTAAGGAATCAGTTACGGGTTTGTCTCGTTATACAGATCAATTGAAGCAAAAAGTGGATGCGACTGGCTCCATCACCAATGAGGTGACGCTCGGATTCAGTGAAGTTGCTAGAGGTGTTGAGTTCCAGGCGACCAGTGTGGCTGAGATATCGGAGTCCTTGTCGATGTCGAATCAGCATATCAAGGATGTAGCGTTGTATTCCCAGCAGATGAAAGAATTATCCGTAAGTATGGCAACGAGTACGGAAACGGGAAGCACACAGATGGACCAACTGAACGTACAAATGCAAGAACTATATGTGACCATAGATACAACTTCAAGTGACATGCAGAAGTTTAACGAGGAAAGTGAATCCATGACGCTTATGCTTAACAGCATATCGGATATTGCGAGTCAGACGAACTTGCTCGCGCTCAATGCAGCCATTGAAGCGGCTCGTGCAGGTGAACATGGACGCGGATTCGCCGTTGTATCGGAGGAAGTGCGCAAGCTAGCCGAGAACTCGGGTCAGTCAGCCAGCGATATTTCAACCATCTTGTCCAGATTGAAAGGACAGACACAGGCATTGACGGATCGATTTGAGCGAATTCGCGTGGCGCTACAACAAGGAAGGGATCGTGTGAATACGGCGGAGGAAGTGTTTCGTACGATCAGTAGCAACTCTCAGCACGTGCTGAATCAGGCAACAGATATCGAGAGCAGCTCGGCTACGATGAAGGAATCTTCCACAAGAGTTGTGAACGAAGTATCTGAGATTTCGAGTGTGACACAACAATCCAGTGCAGCTACAGAAGAGATTCTGGCTAGCATGGAGGAGCAACGTAACCTGACACAGCAGATGGTAGAGAGCTTTGGCGAACTGGAGCAACTGATTGTAGACCTGAGTGATTTGGTCTCAGATCATCAGACTTCCTCCATTGAGAATAAACTTTAGTAGTAAGCAGTTGGAAGTCCGTCTGTACGTGTTCATCGTGCTGGACGGGCTTTTTTGCCGTCCGGGGTGCAACTTGAAACAGGCATTTGTTTCCTATACAGTGTTGTTTAGAGGTTGAAGGATGGAGGAGAATGATACATGAACTGGGTGGAGATTAGCAAGTCCAAAGATGTGGAACAGGTGAGTGCAGCAATTGGTGTACTGGATATTAACGAACAGGATGATCGTGGTCGTACACCGCTTATGCTCTTTTTGACAAATCGTATGCCTATTGAAGCTATCCGGTGTCTACTGGAATCCGAGCCGGACCTGGAACTGAAGGACAAGCTTGGAGATACCGCACTGAAAAAAGCCGTGAAGTTCAAGCAGGTTGAAGCTATTCAACTGTTGATTGAACACGGAGTCAAACTAGACGATCCTCTTGGAATTCAAGCCAGTGCATGGAACCTTGCGAGACGTAATCCCGAGATAGCTGATATGCTGTTGGACACCAAAGGTGCTGTCAGACTCAAGCTGACTCAGGCGGAGCAAACCGTTGTAGATGGGATAATATACGAGGAATCATCAGACAAGGCAGCTGCCAAAATACGTGAACTGGACTCAGCTGTACTCCTGCATGCCATCGTGAACGAATACAACTGGGACGACAGTCCGGAGCCCATGATCGCTGTATGTGAACATACCAAATGTGCAGAGATTACGCGGCTGGACATGGCAGAACTGTTAGATGCGGAATACTGGCTGGAGATGGATGAAGATGAAATCACCGAGAGAGAAGACGGACCTGCTTATCGGCAGCTTGCAGAGCAATTATCGAAGAGAAGGTAGTTTCGACTTGGTAGTTAAAGAGATTATGTTACCTCATGGGGAGACACAAGGTGAAGAACATTGTAAGGGAAGACAGAACTGACTGCCGCAACCTGACAGTTGAGGAACGGAGTCGTAATCGTGCTGGACGCGTTCATCTATATGATCAGAATTCGATCAACGAAATGGATTGGCCCGATACGGAGGACGGCAGATATGCAAGATTGTATTTGGAACCTATGATGCTGAATGGGACTCAGAGCTATATATCCAATGTGGAAACTACTTTGCTGCTCGCTCGGCTGGACGATCTCGTTATCCCGCTGACAGTAAATGAAGCAGAGTATGACAATGCTTACGTATGTTCACCGTATACGCATTATGTGAGTTATGCCAAGCAGGAATTGAACATGTTACAGAAGCCGGTGTTGGAAAAAGGCCTTTCTGTGCTCCTTAGTCTGTTAGGTTGGGGAATGAGACAATCCCGGATCAATAAGGTTGTGAATGTGAATAACTGGATGTTGTCCACGAATCTCTATCCTGCCATGTCCGGCGAGCAGGCGGTTAAGCTGCTTATAGCGGTACAAGAGAGATACCCTAAGCATGCCATCGTCTTTCGCTCCTTGTGTCCCGGACTTCATCTCGACCTGACCGACAAGCTGAGGGATGCAGGGTGCCGACTGATCCCAAGTCGGCAGATCTATCTATATCATGCGAGTGATCCGAATTTTGGCAATGCGAAGTCGCGCTGGTTGCTGAAGCGGGATTATCAATTACTCGCCAAGCACGGTTATGATTTCGTATCCGAAGCGGATATGACGATGGCCGACATCCCGCGGATTGCAGAACTCTACAGATTGCTATATCTCGAGAAATACTCCTATCATAATCCGCAATTCAGCGAGCGCATGATTACCACTGCGATGGCCACGGGAACACTCCGGCTGTATGGGCTGCGGAAGGAGGGGCAGTTGGACGCGATCATGGGTTATTTCTGTAGGAATGGAGTCATGACAACGCCTTTATTCGGTTATGATACAGCAGTGCCCCAGTCTGTCGGACTATACCGCATGCTGTCAGCTTGTCTGATCGGACAGGCGCGTGATAAAGGCCATCTGTTGCATGAGAGTGCCGGCGCTGCGCAGTTCAAGCGCAATCGCGGTG
This sequence comes from Paenibacillus sp. JJ-100, assembly GCF_948329825.1. GTDB lineage: Bacteria > Bacillota > Bacilli > Paenibacillales > Paenibacillaceae > Paenibacillus. The sequence goes on along the minus strand of NZ_CAOJCM010000002.1, from coordinate 1,185,507 downwards.
CTGTGGCGGATTTCGAGTATTCCGCTGTGTATGTGCGCCATCTTCCCCGAGGCAGACGCTGGTGTTGGTCTCTGCTCGATCGGTTGTTGAATCGCGTTGGCGTGCCGCTGATGCGCCGAATGAAACTGTAAAAAGAATTAAAGCTTACTGGGCCTCACTGAACCTCACTATGTGAGGTTGTGCGCTCAGGTGTATGCTGCGTCACATGCACACTTAACTTAATCGTAATGCGTGCACCTTATGTACACTTGCCTAATTATGCATGTTCTGCGAGTTGCACCTCGAATCCATCCGGGTCGGCGATATAAATGAAACGCAGATGAGGATTAGGCTGGATGGGCCCGCGAACAATCGGAATATTCAATGCTGACAACCTATCCATTGCCTCCTCGAGTGAGTTCACCTCATAGCCGATTGATACGCCAGCCTCGCGTTTAAGAATAGATTCACTACCCTCAATCAACTCCAGCTGCGTTTCATTTTCCATGCCCAACATAGCGATCTGCCGTCCACGACTTTCGAATCTGCGCTGAATTGGAAGTCCAAGCCTATTGTGGTAGAAATCCAGCGAGGCTTCCAGATTGCTGACCCTCAACGTGATCCAGTTTAGTTTGACTAACATAGATGAATCTCTCCTTTGTTGTGTCCTGTGAACTAAGATTATGTTCATTATACGATAAGCATAAAGTTGAATGAACATAGACACACCATAAAATGTAGAAGGGAATGCGAGAAAGAATACACTGGATAATGAGTTGGGTCTATTACAGAGTTTACTAAGTCGTAGGCGTGTCAGTTAAAAACGGTTCTTCTGTTTAAATTGAAAAATTTAACATAAATATATATGTAAGCGTTATTTTAAAGTGTATAATACAAGTACTATGAGAGGAGGCATGAAATGAAGACGTTCAAAAAATGGAGTTCAACGGTGCTGGCAGCCACGCTTGTGATAGGTATGCTGCCTGTCCAGCAGCCTGTATTTGCACAAGAACAGCTAACGGAGCAGACAAGCAACCCGGGTTCGGGATCGATCGCAACCGTCAAACAGAATGGGAATCCACTGAACGCTGACTTTGAGGATGGCACCCTTCAAGGCTGGTTGCCTCGTATAGGCAGCGAGAAGCTGACGGTATCACAGCAGGCAGCGCATCAAGGTACATACAGCATGCTGGTCACCAATCGGGAACGCTCTTTTCATGGACCGATGCTGCCGATGAAGGGCCTATTGAAGCAGAACACAACGTATAACATCTCGGTGTACGTCAAACTTACGGAGAAGCCTGCGACAGATCAGACGATTCAGCTAACAGCTTACAAGAAAAATGGGGCTGAGAGCTGGAACATGCTGGACAAGGTTACGATTCCCAAAGATGATTGGCAGCAATGGCATAAGATCACCGCGACATTCCAATACAGCGATAATCCAGAAGCGTTGAATTTGTTTATTGAAACGCCTTATGTCTCCGACGATACGGTGGATACCTTATCATTTTACGTGGATGATGTGACGATTGAGGAGGCAGGGGAGCTGGCTATCGAGACGGATATTCCTTCCTTGCAGGATTTGTATCAGAGCGAATTCCCCATTGGAGCCGCTGTATATCGCTGGCAACTTGAAGGGGCCTATGGCCAATTGTTAACCAAACATTTTAACAGCCTGACGGCAACGTATGAGATGAAACCGAAGTTTGTATCCCCTGCTAACGGTGTGTATGATTTCAAAGCTTCGGATGAATATGTGGAATTTGCACAGAAACATCAGATGGGTCTACGTGGACATGCCTTGCTCTGGCATATTGATGCAGCGGAGTGGATGTTCAAGGACGACCAAGGTAATCCTGCCAGCAGGGAACTCCTGCTTAGCCGAATTCAGAACTACGTTGATACCGTCATGAAACGATATAAGGGCAAAATCTATGCCTGGGACGTTGTGAATGAAGCGATTGCAGATAGTAACGGAGATGCGAACGGATTGCGCAAAAGCCCATTCTATGAACTGATCGGTCCGGATTATATCGAGAAAACCTATGAGTTTGCCCGGGCAGCTGATCCGGATGCAAAGTTATATTACAACGAGTATTTCACCGAAATCCCTGAGAAAAGGGAGCATATGTATCAACTGGTGAAAAGGTTGAAGGACAAAGGGTTAATTGATGGTGTGGGGCTGCAATCCCACTATAATCTCGAATCTCCGCCTATTGATGAGATTGAGAATACCATCAATCTGTTTGCTGGCCTTGGACTGGATATCCAGATTACCGAACTGGATGTAGACAGCGGCATTCCTTTTGGGGAGAAATTGCCTCAGGATGTTGCCGTGAAGCAGGCCTATCGTTATAAAGAGCTATTTGATCTGTACCAGAAATATAGTGACGTTATTTCATCGGTGACCTTATGGGGTCTGCAGGATGAGAAGTCGTATAACAATCAGGCGTTTTTGTTCGATGCTTCACTGCAATCCAAACCGGCCTATTGGGGGTTAGCAGATGAATCCAAGCTGCCTGTTATGACGAATCGGGCAGTTACGCTGTCTGGTACACCAAATACAAAGGCAGCCAAACAAGATCCTCTCTGGAACAAGGCTGTTTCGACAGCGTTAAAAGGAAGCTCAGACACAGCGGCGTTCCGCACGTTGTGGGATACCAACAATCTATATGTTCTGGTTGATGTAAAGGATACGACTAAACATTCGAGTGACAAGGTGGAACTGTTCGTTGATGCGAACAATGGGAAGACCCCCGTCTACGAGGCGGATGACCGACATATCACGATAAGCCGTGACGGCAAAGGAACAGGAGCTAAACCAAATACGTATCGCGTTCGTGAAGCCCCGGACGGATATCAGGTAGAATTATCTATACCGTTGTCAGATGCACCAGGCATTCTTGCACGAGAAATCGGCTTAGATGTTCGGGTGACGGATGATGGAAATAGTGGTGCAGAAGGGAAGCAGATCTTGTATTGGAATGACCGCACATTAACCCAAGATCAGGACACGAGCAAATATGGTGTCATTCAACTTGCAAGTATGCCTAAATCCGCCACAGCAATCCAAGGAATCGTTGCGATTGATGGAGAGAAAGACGCGAAGTGGAGTAAGGCTGCTCCATTCCAGATTACACCGCTGAATCAGAGCGGTGGAGCAACCGCCGAAGCTCGTGCGATGTGGTCTGGTCAGGATCTATATTTATTCGTTGATGTCACAGACCCGCAGATTATAACCGATGCCACCGATCCATGGGATCAGGACTCGATTGAGATCTTCCTGGATGAGAATCATCAGCGTACGCCTTTCTATCAATATGATGATGCCCAGTTCCGGATCAGTGCAGATAACGTGGGCACGTTCGCAGGCAGTGCCTCACCCGGACGGCTGGAAAGTGCTGTGAAGAAAACGTCTAAGGGATATCAGCTGGAGGCTAAGATCAGTCTACAGTCTCTCATGCCGAAAGAAGGCCGAGTCATGGGCTTGGAGCTGCAAATTAATGATAATCAAGGGAATAACAACAAGAGCACGGCGAAATGGAATGACTTAACGAATGATAGCTGGAAGAATACTTCCCAATATGGCATATTGACGTTCGCTAGCAAGTAGAGGAAAACGATGCCTCAAGAGAATATAGTTCATCCTATTACGGGTATCCCGGATGGTGTCGATCAAAGATAAGCATATTCATATACTCAAAAAAGCTGCGAGATTGCCTCGGCAGCTTTTTTGAGTATATTCATTTTTCTTAGAAGGTTCCTCTTATTGAATCAAATCTACAGCCCCTTGAGGTACAAAAGTATCCACGCCGTTGTATACAATGACGCCTTCAAGTGTAGTTTTTTTGCCATTTACAAGTGCTGTATTTTTATAAATTTGCAGTTCAAGTTTGGTACTGTCCTTGGTAACGAGAATCTTTGGATTTTTAGCATCGGTCAGATCCAGTTTGTATGTTGCACCTTTGGCTGTAAAGGCCTTCTTGGCAGGTACAAACAGCTGCTTGCTTACGCTGTCCAGATCCAGATCGAGTACACGAGCCATGTATTTGGCTACATCTGTGTTGTCAATGACACCGAATGGACGATCATTGTTTGGTGCATAGGTGTACAATACAACATCTCCACCGGTGTGTCCGCCGGTCGTCCAACCGATGCCTGCGCGTTTGCTAATCATTGGGCCAACCACATAGTTCAAGCTGCCTGGCTCAGCCGCTTTGATCGCAGCGACTTCTTCAGAAGTCAGATCAGAAATACCATAGTACTGTTTCATTACAGCTTTGATGTTGGTGCGTTTAGCATTCAATTTCGCTTCCACGCCTTCACCTGTCAGCTTGGCCTTTTTCAAAGGACCGATAAACGTAGACAAAGGCTCTTTATCATAAGTTCCTGTAGTTGCTGCATTACCGATGGTAAGACCGCCGTTCTGATGATCAGATACGGCAACAACCACTGTCTGTCCATCGGCTTTGGCGAAATCCATTGCTACTTTTACGGCATCATCAAAAGCCAGCACGTCACTAATAATACCAATTGGATCATTGGCATGAGCAGCCCAGTCCACTTTGCTGCCTTCCACCATCAGGAAGAAGCCATCCTCATCTTTGGAGAGAACTTCGATTGCTTTGGATGTCATCTGAGCAATACTTGGTTGCTTGGCTGGATCACGATCCATATGATAGGACAGGCTAGTAGGAGCAAACATGCCCCACAGCTTGTTCGAAGTCGATGCTTTCATCGCAGCAGGAGTGGTTACGTAATCGTAGCCGAGCGCTTTGATCGAGGCTACGAGATTGTCACCATCTTTGCGTCCTGCCGGTTCCAGATATTTACTACCGCCGCCGAGTACTACATCCATACCATTGAAGACTTGTTGTTTACTGAGTGCGTCGTAGTTTTTACGGTCAGGATAATGTGCTGAGAAATCAGCAGGTGTTGCATGCATAATTTCGGATGTAGCCACAATACCTGTTGCTTTGCCAGCAAGCTTGGAAGCTTCTAATACCGAAGCGACAGGTTTTCTTTTATCTTCAGGGGCAATGGCTTTTTGTCCAGGCATGGTGGCCTTGTCCGGCAATACGCCGACAAACCCGGTATGAGACTTATGACCTGTCGCAAAGGCTGTACCTGCAGGAGCCGAGTCCGCAATCGGAGCATCCGCAGAGTGTGTACGAACCATACCGCTTGCCATAGAATCAATGGTCAGGGATGAGCCCTTGTACCATCTAGCCAGTGCGGTAGCATCGTTAGCCATACCGTCAGGAATGAGAATGATCACATTTTTGATAGGTGAACCAGAAGTTGTTGAGGTACCGTCTTCTACAGCCAGAGCTGCACTGCTACCTCCAAGTGTAGCGGTAACAATGGTGGTAACCGCGAGCATCATTTTGGCTGCACGGATATTGAAGCGATTTAACATGAACATCCTCCTAATTGATATGTATATTTAGTATTCAAAACTAAGTGTATACATCAATTGCTAAAAGAAGGTTCGAATTGGGTTAACTAAGTGTAAAAATTACGATTGAAATGAGTGCCGTAACATAACACAAGTCCAATCTACGAATTGACAAAGCTGAAGCAGGGGTGAAATAGAATAACAAAAGGTATTGCTAGCGCTTACATTCTATGCTAATATCACGGTAATAACAGGATTGTAACCTTAATCAGGGCAAGACCTGTGCCAGTTCATTCGTTGGATGGTTGATCAGACGATTGATTGCGTCTTTACTAGAGTGTAACCATAATATAATACTACACCTCATGATCTCAGGGTTGTTACGTAGTTGCAGGCAAAACCTGAATTGAGGGCGACAGACCATGCTATTTAGCCGAGTCTGTTTGCCTTTGATTCAGGTTTTTTTATATAGAAAAATCCGCCTGAATGTCATTATCAAGGGTTGGAGCAGTTTACGTCAGCAGAAAGGAGGGCAGCTCTTCTATTCATCCATGATCAAGAAATATAATGATCCCAACATTGAAGTACCTGGCTTATCGTTGCGATCTGATTAATCTGTATTCCCATCATACACGACTAGACAGCGAGGAGATGTAACCAATGAAAAAAATGAAACGTTCTATTGCAGTAGCAGCGATTCTGAGCATGTGTGTATCGGGTTTGCCGGCCTATGCAGCAGGAAATACATCATCATCTTTGTCCCCGGCTATGGAAAAACTGGTCAAAGCAGAGCTTATTCGCGGGAATGGACAAGGTGTAAATGCGGCTTATTTGAACAAGCATGCAACACGCATTCAAGCCGCAGTGCTTTACTTGCGTTTATCGGGTCTGGAAAAAGAAGCACTTGCCTATCAGGGAACCGAAACGTATGCCGATGCCGCTCAGGCAGGTAAAGTATTGCAGCCTGTCGTTGGATATTTAAAACAGCATCCTTATTTGGCTGGCGTGATCACGGAAACAGAACATTTTGAGTCTAACGCTCCACTGACGGCAGGGGAATATGCTGCGCTGCTGCTCAAAGTTCTTGGTTATGAAGCAGGCACGGATTACAAAGCAGGAGAAGCTTCCGCATATGCTGCAAGCCAAGGGATCAAAGCCCTTGAAGATAAAGGAACAGCACAATTGACCAACCGTCTGATGGCTGAAGCCACGGCACAGGCTTTGCAAGTTCAGCTCAAAAATGGTACGGGTACGTTGGAACAAATCTGGTCAAAACATAAGAAAGACGGAGCGTTTAAACCTCAAACATTACAGCAAACGAAATATGGTGCCATCGATGGCAAAGTCTATGATGAATATGGCACGCTTGGCTGGCTTGGTGTTCCATATGCAGCACCGCCAGTAGGTGAACTGCGCTGGAAGGCGCCGCAAGAACCGAAAGCCTGGACAGGCACAAGAGAAGCTAAAGAGTTCGCGGCAAACAGCCTGCAAATTTCCGGTAAGACTACTGTGGGCAGTGAGGATTCTTTATATCTGAACATCTGGCGTCCAAATACAACAAGCACGAAACTACCAGTGATGGTGTTTTTACACGGTGGCGGCAATATGACCGGATCCGGTAAGGACTTCCAAGGGGAACAGCTCGCACGGAATACGAACAGTATCATTATCTCCGTGAACTATCGTCTGGGAGCACTTGGTTTCTTCCAGAATGATGCGCTGAAAACAGGCAATGCGCTTGATGATTCTGGCAACTACGGCCTGCTGGACGCGTTCCGTGCATTAGAGTGGGTGCAGGATAACATCGAAGGTTTTGGTGGAGATACGGGTAATGTTACGTTGGCAGGACAATCTGCTGGTGCACGTGATGTGCTGGCAGCTCTTATCTCTCCCCTTAGCAAAGGGCTGTATCAAAAGGCAATCGCTTTCAGCGGAGGATTGACGACAGCATCACCAGAAGAAGGTGAGCAAAAATCCGGGGATGTGCTCATGAACCTGATCGTGCAAGAAGGGAAAGCAGCTAACAAGGAAGAAGCGAGAACATGGATTAGTAAGCAATCTCAGGCACAGCTGGAGAGCTACTTGCGTGCACTGCCTGCAGACAAGCTGGTCACAGCGTTTGGTGCAACTGCCATTCGTATGCAACCATTCCCGCATCTGTTTCGGGATGGCACAGTGATTCCAAAAGAAGGTTTTGACGCCATCGACAACGGGAATTACTTGAAAGTCCCAGTATTGCTCGGTAGCCTGGACACTGAATTCTCTGCATTTGCCTTCAGCGATCCTAACTTCGCTCCTTCCATTAATGATGGAACCCTGTTTACCGATCAGAAGAAGGCTGAGCAATATGCTGCTGCTCTGAAATACGGTAGCGAAGCATATGCGGGCTTTAATGTAGAGCGCGTCGCGGAGCGATTAACGAGTGTAGCCGGTCAGCCACCGGTATATGCCTATCGTTTTGCATGGGGGGTACAACCTGGGGTTATCTCGGAGCGATTGTTCACACTAATCGGTGCTCCGCATGGCGCTGATATGGACTTCTATACAGGGCACGCAGACGGAATTGCTACCTATTTCCCTGAAGGCTACTTTACCGATGCGAACAAACCTGGGCGTGATCAGTTGTCTGCCGCAATGGCAGCATATCTTAAGCAATTCCTGTACACAGGCAACCCGAGTACGGGGGGGGCCTCTGATCTAGCGGCATGGACAGCTTGGGCAAAAGAGGCTGAAACACCAATCATGCGCCTGGATGCAAGCGACAGAGCGGCAGAGATTGGCATGTCCACACAATATAATCAGGGCAAAGAAGCCGTGAAGGCGAAGATGAAAAAGGAATTGCCTGAAGAAACGTACCAACTGTTGACAGAAAAAGTGTTTGCAGGTCGGTTCTTCTGGGAATGATGAACTTACAGAATGATTTCATAAAGAATGTTTTCGTATAAATTGAAGATAAAGAGGACAGGAGAGGCACTCTCCCGTCCTTTTTTGTGGTTTATCATTAATACTCGAACAAATAGCCCCCTGAGGAGCAATGCGATCGGTATCATTTTGATGGGACTTAATAGTTCGCTAGTACTTGGGGTTCCTATAGGACCATTTGTAGTGCCTCGTAATCCGGACATTGCCCTTAGCGTGATTACGTCGTTCATCCAATATGGTTTTGCGCTGTATGTGCAGCTTTATTTCTTGCTATCATCCTAAGACAGAAGGAACCTCAATACCTCCGCTAAAGCTTTCAACTGCGCCCAGCAGATCAGGGCTGAGACGGCAAAAACGATTGCAAAGAACAGAAACAAAATGATCTTCAACAGGAGCAACCGTTTTCCGTTCGGGTGTTGATAGTCACCGCTGGAAGAGTGGCCTGTTGACTTCATCATAGCTCGTATACCGACTACGCAGGCGGTAGCCAACATTACAAAAAGCATGAAGGTAGCCATTCGTTCAGCAGTGTAAGCAATGAGGCTTGTACCTCCCGGACCAGAGCCCGTGCGCAAAAACCAGTGGCAGAAGGCAACGACAGCAAGAGATAAAAAGAACAAGACATATATCGTCTTCCATCCCCAGTCAAACAGCTTGGAGAAAGGTCCGGGTGGGTTCCTTTTCTGTTCCCGGCGAGTCCGACGCTCGGCGTTTCTTCGATCGATCATCGCTCGTTTGGATTTCATCGATATCTTGCCTCCTCTAGTTTCGCTACACTATCTAGTCCTATCCAGAATAGCACATTAGTGACGATCAAATCCCACCCAAGTGAATGGTTAACTTAAGTGTTCACAGTTGAAGCGAAATGTTCGATCATTAAAGAAGCCAACGGGCTATTAAGGGACTCATTTGGCTGTAAAAGAAGTTCCAGAGAAAACTTTATGGGCTCTGATTTTCCTTATGGTGATTCATTCTTAAACAAGTTGGCTGTTAACATCATGCTTCAAGTGATGAAGTCGTGCGGTGGATTGTGGTATAACATCACCCTACCAAACACCCAATATTCTAAAAATGGTTTTTAGTCTAGCGAATAACCGGCTATTCGTCCATGCCTAAAATATACAACTCACGTACACTGAACCATCTATATAGGGAGGTGTCGTTGTTGAGTTGTCCAGATAAAAAAAAATCGTGCAAAAAGAAAACCACAATTGTTTGCCATCCAAAAGGGAAAAAAAAGAAACGACGTCCTATAGTTATTAAAAAAATAGTGCGGGTACCATGTCCCCCACCTACAGGTCAGCAATTACTTCAAGGGCTTGCGGGAGCAATTGCAGAAGCTGGACCTCAAGGACTTGCAGGCGCACTTGGACCCCGAGGACTTGCCGGGATTGCAGGAGCGATAGGCGCACTTGGTCCCGAAGGACTTGCAGGCGCACTTGGACCCCAAGGACTTGCCGGGATTGCAGGAGCGATAGGCGCACTTGGTCCCGAAGGGCTTGCAGGAGCACTTGGACCCCAAGGACTTGCTGGGATTGCAGGAGCGATAGGTGCACTTGGTCCCGAAGGACTTGCAGGAGCACTTGGACCCCAGGGACTTGCGGGGATTGCTGGAGCAATTGGCGCAGCTGGATTGGCGGGACCAGCAGGACCAGCAGGACTAACAGGACCAGCAGGAGCAACAGGACCAGCGGGCCCCGCAGGGCCGGCAGGTGGAGTATTGGGCTTTGCAGATTTTTTTGCCTTAATGCCTCCTGATAATGCAGCAACTGTCGCTCCCGACACGGACGTAAGCTTTCCACAAGATGGTCCAATCAGTGGGACTGCAATTACCCGTATAAATGCGAGTTCTTTTAACTTGGCTACAATTGGCACTTATCAGGTTTTGTTTCAGGTAGGTGTAAACGAACCGGGTCAACTCATTTTAACACTCAACGGCGCTGACCTGGCTTATACGGTGGTCGGGCGTGCAACAGGTACTTCTCAAATAGTAGGAATGGCTCTTGTGCAAACAACGGTCATTAATTCAGTACTCACAGTGCGAAATCCTGCTGGCAATGCCGCGGCACTGACGATCACTCCATTAGCTGGAGGAACTAGACCAGTTTCCGCGCACCTTGTTATTACGAAGATTGCATAGAGGGAAAGAAACGCAGTGTTTTTCAATAAATACTGCCAATATCAAATAGAGGCCGCGCTCGATATTTCTGCGGTACAATTATTTGTTACGGGGACATTGTACTCACCGCCGACAGGCGAACAGGGCCGAAAATTGTGGAATGAGCAAGGAAAAGGAATCAGGCACTATCCGTCCGGCGGCCGTATGCGCCAGACGGATAGGCAAGAGATAGGGGGACATCTCTTCTTTGATAACTGTTTTAAACTAATCCCAATAATCAACTGCTTATCTCAGTGAACTGCAACATTAATTTCGTCCAGCAGGGAGCAGTCTGCTTTTAAAAAGCAAGGGACTTCCCCCTTTGATGTAACGCTGTTATTTTCATTCTTACGTCAGCAACGGTTTTGTTACGCTTAGAAAAAAATCGACATTACTTTGGTGAACTAACTGCTGCGTAACCGACCTGCAATGGGTCGCATAGAGGTTACCTGCAGACAATTATCTTTTGGTAGTGCTGAAGGTTAGGTACAGATATTTACTATTACTGAATACACGACAATAAGGAATACCAACGAAAGGCGCTATTATAGCAGCTTTTCTTTATTTTAAGAAACCAAGTTCTTATCCCAAGCTGAGGACAAGAACTTTTTGTCATTTCCGATTAGACGTTGATCTATACTTACGAGCGCTCAATCGTAAAGGGGTCGATTTGATATTAGCCCTAGCAATGTGACTACAAAGCATAGAGGTGAAAAGGACTTGTTTGAAGAATTATTCAAGTAAATCCTGGTGTCTAATGCTTGTCCTGGAGCAGGCTATCAATTTTTTTTGAAATATTCAATTTTGTTTGTCGATTTTGATGTTTGGCATTCGTCGTCATGTTGAGAGGCTGAGAAAATGAATCATACCGCATCTATAAAGAGGAGGAGATGAACCTATGAAGTTTATGATGATTGTCAAAGCAACAGAGGATTCTGAGGCTGGGAACCCACCCAGCCCCGAACGTTGGGGAGAGGGACAGATTGAGTTAAGGCAGGTATTCGAAGGAACTGAACTGACGGATGATGTCAAGATGCTAGCTGCCCACAAAGCACTGAGTGAAGAATTGAAACAACGAAATCAACCATGATGGATAGTCATGTCTATCGCAAAGTCGATGCAATCTGGCGAATGGAATCACCGATGATCATTGCGGTATTAACCCGAATGGTGCGAGATATCGGGCTCGCTGAAGATCTTGCCCAAGACGTGATGCTCACTGCGCTTCAAAAGTGGCCAGAAATAGGCATTCCCGATAATCCCGGTGCTTGGCTGATGGCATCAGCCAAAAGACGTGCCATCGACATGATGCGAAGAACCAAGGTACAACAGCAAAAATATGAGGAGGTTGGCCGCAGCTTCGATATGTTTGATGAACAACCAGAGTGGAGTGGTGCATCGGACGGAGCAGTAGGGGATGATCTTCTCCGGTTGATCTTCATGACGTGTCATCCGATATTATCTCGAGAAGCTCGCCTCTCGTTAACGCTTCGTTTACTCTGCGGATTGACGACAGATGAGATTGCTCGCGCCTTGTTGGCTGCCGAACCGACCATCGCCCAACGGATTGTGCGTGCAAAACGGACATTGCGCGATGCCAGAGCAGAGTTTCAGATCCCGGAAGGAAGCGAACTCAAGGAACGCCTCGAAACCGTAATGGAAGTGATCTATCTTTTATTCAATGAAGGATATACCGCAACTACGGGTACTTCCTGGATACGTCCGCTATTATGTCAAGAAGCGCTGAGGATGGGGCGAATCTTGGAAGAGCTTACAAAGGAGGAACCGGAGATACATGGATTGGTCGCATTAATGGAACTCCAATCATCCCGTTTTAGAACCCGAGTTCATTCCTCAGGTGAGCCGATCCTTTTGCAGGACCAAAATCGTGGATTATGGGACCATCTATTAATTCGTCGAGGGATGACAGCGCTTGAACGTGCGAAATCTTTCGGTCTCCCATTTGGTCCTTATACGTTGCAGGCTTCCATTTCTGCATGCCATGCAGAGGCCCGCACTGCTGAGGACACCGACTGGATTAAGATTGCCCCGTTGTATGAAGCGTTGTCTAGGGTTCTTCCCTCGCCGGTCGTTGAGTTAAACAGGGCGGTAGCTATCGCTATGGCGTTCGGTGTGGAATATGGCCTCCAGATTGTAGAGCAATTGGAAACGATAAAGGCGATGCAAGAGTATCACTTGTTGCCCAGCGTGAAAGGGGATTTCCTTGAAAAGCTCGGACGAAACAACGAGGCTTATCAGGCATATCAATACGCAGCCTCAATTACACAAAATGATCAGGAACGGGTGTTGTTGCTTAAACGGGCTGCAAGATGCAAACGGACATTTCACGGACCCGAGTTGAAAAATCAATTGGGCCTGTAATTGAACAACATTAACGTGTCTACAAAGGAGAATATCACGATGAACCATGAAGTTACAGAATACATCGAATCATTGAAAGAACCGTGGCAAAGCCAGGTATGTAACGAACTACGGGAACTTGTACATTCCGTCATTCCTGATGCGCAGGAGCGGATACAATATAAGAAGCCCCATTTTCTGAAAAACGGGAAATATGCTGCCGACATATCCACTTCGAAGGATGCAGTGAGTTTCACCATTTTTAATGCCACAGCACTGACATACCCTGAAGGTTTCGATGGACCAGCGGAACGAAAAACAATGAAATTGCGTCAGGAACAAGAATGGAGCAAGGAATTATTAACTTCCTTGTTGAGTCAGGCTGCTTCGACGTTGAAATAAAACATTTACAGAGCTGCCAACTGGATTGGCGGCTTTTTCATTGTTGTGGATAGCAACGGAACAGGGGAGATAAAAAAGTTTTTAATGATGTCGATTTCGATAAATCTTGTTCGTCGTGTAAGTATTGACGCCAAAAATTGCATGTTGGCATAACCTCAAATTTTAATGTTAAAGGAGATTTAACATGAATATGATCATTTCCAGAGATGGGACCAAAATTGCATATGACAAAATGGGGCAAGGACCAGCGCTGATTCTCGTGGCAGGAGCTTTCAGCTACCGCAAATTCCCTGGTCAGATTCAGTTGGCCAAGGAATTGTCCGATCAGTTCACGGTATATAATTACGATCGGCGTGGCAGAGGGGACAGCGGAGACGGAGAACAGTACTCCATAGAGAGAGAAATTCAGGATCTAGAGGCCCTTATTGAAGAAGCCGGAGGGAAAGCGTACGTATGGGGGCTATCATCCGGGGCGGTTCTGGCCATGAAAGCTGCGGAGAATGGTGCTAATATCACCAAATTAGCTCTGCATGAGCCTCCTTTCATCGTAAAAGCGTCTGATCGTATACCACCTGCGGATTTTCTGGATCAGGTGACTCGATTAATCGCAGAAGGAAAACGGGCAGAAGCCATCAAATACTTTATGACGCAAGGCATGGGTGCTCCTGCCTTCATCGTATCCATGATGCGTCTTATGCCTGGCGTGTGGGCTAATCTTATGTCTGTTGCCCATACGCTTCCGTACGATGCTCGACTGATGCAAGGTTATATGTCTGGCAGGGCTTTACCCGCTCATCTGGGAAAAGGGGTTTCCCAACCATCTCTCGTTTTGGAGGGCGTCGAAAGTCCTTCTGCACTACGCAACGGGGCACAGGCACTTGCAAGAATACTCCCAAATGCAGAGCTACGAAGTAAGAAAGGGCTCGGGCATACGAAAAAACTAAATGCCAAACTTATAGGATCTGAGTTGAAAGCCTTTTTTTGTTGAGAATCGTAGTTTAGTTATTCTGCTGTGGTTACATCTCTACTAACAACATCGCTGTATCAGAATCCTTTCATTCGGCATGAGATTAGAAAAAGTAAGAAAGTCAAATAAGGTCAAAATAAAGGAAAAAAAGGATCTATTTTAAAATGCTGAAGGAACTGACCCCGAAACGTGAGACAAATCAAAACATCTTCAAGAGAAAGACTCCTTGTCGTAAGATAAGGAGGACAACTTTGGCAGCCTGGTTCCTCAAAGAAGAAGAGGCCCATAGACTGCATCAGCTGATGAAACAAGAGGTCAGCGTAGCACAGCAACAGTTGCAACACCTCATACAATCCGCTTCCACAGTCATGCTGCTGAGGGTAGAAGCATTTGGTTATCGTTACCTGGGGGAGGCATTCAGACGGAGTATCTCGACTAATATATGAACAGCTTGGATTAGCACTCCCGCAAGTGCTGCAATCATGCACAGCCTGGTTTAATCCATGTTCACTTGACCTGCTGGCACAGGCCAATCCAGATTAACTTTTTTTGGAGAAACGGATCATGCAGCACTTCAGTGCTGAAGAGAATATGAGAAAGCTATTGGAGAATCCACAATGGAACGATCTGAAGGCTGTAAAAAACAATCGGGTGTATTACGTTGATACCCATCTCTGGGTGGACGGTCATGGAATGACGGGACATACTCTGATTCTCAATCAGATCATTCGTAATCTTACGGAACTTGTTCATAGTAGAGCACAATAATCCAATTGAATGCGCACGATATGCTATGGAAGCGACACTTCTTATTTGATAATAATTATCATTATCAACAAATACAAGGGCGAAGTATATCATGTCACGAAGATTTAAAGGTTTGGGCATCATGCTATTAGCAATTAGTATCTTGCTGGCGGCATGTTCAGGCGGAACCAAGGAAGAAAGTGTTAGAGCAGGAACAGCAGGGGCTCAGACGGAGGGAACAACGGATACAACGGAAGAAACAGCGAATGCCAGTGTGACTAAAGTGGTAAAGGATCAGTTTGGAGAGGTGACGGTTCCTACCCATCCTCAAAACCTTGTTGTGTTCGATTCGATCTATGCCGAGTATTTGATTGAGATCGGTGTAACACCAGACATTGTTTTGTTAACTCCGGAAGTCGAGGCGGAATACCATCCTGAATATTTGAAAGAACACGTAGTCCAGATTATAGAAGTAGAGCAATATCAATATAACTATGAGCAGTTGCTTGCATTGTCACCGGATATGATCCTTACAGCAGGTGAGGGTATGGAGCAGGGTATATGACGAGTTATCCAAAATTGCGCCAACGGTGGCACCGGATGCCAACAGTGAAATGAAGCGTGCTATGCCGAAGCTGGGTGTTATATTCGACAAGACCGGGGAAACTGCCGAAGTACTGGCTGAATTCGACGAGAAAGCCACACAAGCGAAAGAGAAAATTGCAGCAGCTCTTGAAGACATAACCGTATTGATCCTCTGGGTAGAGCACAATCGTTACCGTTTCATGGGTCCAAAAGGAGGAAGCAGCAGTGTCTTTTTCTATGATACGCTGGGTCTGAATAGTCCGGAAGCCATCAAAGATTCTACAGATTGGTTCAGCCAGTTCTCCCTGGAATTCTTGCCGGAGATGAATCCAGACTATATTTTCCTGGAAGACAGAACCCTGGTAGGTTATGACACGAAGAAATCTATGAAAGATCTGAAAGCAAGCCAGGTGTGGGAGAATCTGGAGGCTGTGAAGAATAATCATGTCTTCCCGCTGAAGACAAGTGAATTTGTATCCGGTGTTGGTCCGATAGGATCCGTCATGAATTTACCGGACACGAGTCGCCTGTTGCACAGATGAGAGCTCAAGCCAACATCATGACACCATACAGCATTTCTCGATTATGCGGTACAGGTGACAAAGTGGAACTCTCCCACATAGAGACTGGAGAGATCACACAAGTTGAAGTAGATAAAGTCGTCGTCAGTCATGGCTATGATCGTGATTTTGGCAATCTTGTTCAGTGGGGGCTGGAGGGGGAAGATTACGGAGTTTCCGTTGATCAGCGAGTGCGTACCAACATTCCAGGCATATTCGGAGCTGGAACCTGCTGCTTCCGATATGGCGGGTGTATCTTCTCATAATGCCCGCTTCTATGAGAAGAGCAAAGCCCTATTGTTAATGAAGAAGAAGAACCTTGTGCGAGGGAAAAGTATAACAAAAGCCTGTCTAACCTCGAGTTATCTCGTGTGTTCGAACGGCTTTTTTTAGTGGTGAAGTAACCATGTCTACACTGTTATGCTTGTCCCGTTATAAAGAATGTGAACCTACTTTTTTGATTATTTTATCTGCATTTTATATTGAAAATTGGTCTATGCATTCATGTTATAGACTGGATGCATAGACCGTTTTTGTCATATTGGGCACTATAATTTTCTGATTTATAGTTAATAGTCTATGCCCCTCGTGATTAATACACATAGTATGTGGAGAAATATCACGGAGGTGAGTTCATTGTTAAATCATCATGGAAAACGCATTTGTAGACGTAAATTTAAAAAAGGCTTGCATTGTGCTGTTAAGGTTAAGGTGGTAAAGGTTAAACCTAAAGTTGTTGTTAATGCACCGCAAGGCGTTCAAGGGATACCTGGACCAGTAGGACCGATAGGTCCAAAAGGGGCGACAGGTGCTCAAGGGATTCCAGGGCCAGTAGGACCGGTAGGTCCAAAAGGGGAGACCGGCGCTCAAGGGATTCCAGGTCCACAAGGACCAGTGGGTCCAGCGGGCGCGGTCGGAGCAGTGGGTCCTGCAGGACCAATAGGCCCGGTAGGCCCAGCAGGCCCTGTTGGCCCAGCGGGTGCACCAGGAGCAACAGGACCAGCCGGTCCAGCTGGGGCTGGAATCTCCGATTTTCTGAGTGTTTTCCGAGCAGATCCTGGCACAGGCACAGACACAGTACCTGGCAACTCAGCAATAACTTTAACCGGGGTTCTGGCTAATGTTGGAGGTGCATTCACTTTCGTACCGCCATCCTCGACGATAACAATCAATGAAACAGGAAGTTACTTGATCACTTTTACCATTCATAATCAGGGCAATGCAGATTTCAACCTCACGGTAAATGGGACGCCCATAACACCTGTGCCTTTCACTGGTGATGGAGGAGGACCGATATCTGCTGAAGTTATTATTACAGTCACAACGGTTCCGACGACGATCCAGTTGGTTAATGCGAATGCAACTCCTGCACAGTTGCATAACAATCTGAATACCACTGTGACCATTCTAAAACTGACTCCTTAATTGCGATTCTCAATATAGTCTATGTCAGCATAAAAATAAAAGTTTATGTCTTTTATCCAGTCAATAAGTCTATTTATCAAGTAATATAGTCTGAACTAGCAGGAACTAGAGAGTGGCGGGACGATGAAGTTCATAGACTTCACCGCTGCTCTCTGCGTTTCCAAACCCGGCTTATCATTTGAACCAATCCATTATGAAGCAAAAGATTGTACCAATAATGTGATAATCTGGTGAATTGTTTGCTATATAAGTCCATATTAGTTCGTTCTTCATTATACTTAATGAAAACGGAAGAGGAGATGGGCTCAGATGAGAAAACAAATGTGGATCATTGCAAGTTTTGTCGTTGTGATTGTAATAGGAACCTATCTGTTGGTAAGTAATACGGGAAGGGAAGAAGCGGATCCAATCAATGCACCCAACATCAGAAATTTGGTAGAGGAGATCAGCACAGGTAAAGAGAAACCGGAATCTGCTTCCATTAATGCCACACACTTAATAGTCACAGGACAGGATAAACATACGACAACATATAATTTACCTGAAAATGAGTTTTTTCTTTCTATTGCACCTTACGTGGAACAGACCCATCCCTGTGCAATTCATAGCTTGACCGGTTGCCAGGGGGAAATGAGAAACGAGGAGTTCGATGTAACGATTCATGATTCCGAGGGTAATACCTTAATGAAAGAAGAAGCGATAAAGTCTGGTGAAAACGGATTTATGGATCTGTGGTTGCCCAGGGACAGAACTTATCTGATTCGTGTAGTGCATGATGGAAGAGTTGCCGAGACCCAATTATCTACATATGAGAACAATGATACGTGCATTACAACGATGAAGTTAGGCTAAAACAAGTGAAATCTATCCAAGGGAAGAGGATTGCGTAAAAGGAATTCATTCATGTCGAGTAGGATAGAAATAACCTGTGTATAGAATTTGAGCTAATAAAATGTATACCAATAAGCTGTCCCCGGTTCGTGCCGGAGACAGCTTATTTAGCGTTTAACTTCGCCAACTCCCGTATCTTCATACAACGCTAGAGTCTGGCTAGCCATGACTGGAGGAGATGAACGGGGCATCACCACCTGCATGACGCTTGCGATATTCTCCAGGGGTCAGCCCGTATCGACGCTTGAACATGCGAATGAATGAGTTAACATTCTGATAACCGACTTGTGCGGCAATGTCTTGAATTCGCAGATCCACATTCACAAGCAGTTCTTTGGCCCGCTCAATCCGCAGATTATTCAGGTATTCGCTGAAATTGATGTTTGTCTTTTCCTTAAAAATACTGGAGAGGTACCCTGGTGTTAAATTCAATTTGTCCGCGACGAGGTTCAGATTAATATCTTCCCCATAATGATGATCCAGATAGTCCAGTGCAAAGCTGATGACCGGATCACGGGTTTCCAGCTGACTGCGAACAGCCGCAAGGACGGGCTGAACCAGTTCCTGAAGCGATTCCCTGTATTGCTGCACGGAATGAAAATCGCCGAATGCCTCTCCGGGAGGAGAAGAGTGAAGTTTGACCTCAATGTGTTTTAGATTCAGCTTCATCACCGTTTTGCCGATTTGTTCCACCGCGCCAAGAGCAAAGGTGCGGAAGTCTTCTGCGGCCGCATCCTTGTGTTGCAATTGCTCCAATTGTCGATCAAGCCAGGCGAGAACAGCATCCTCCTTACCGGATTGCAGTAGGTTGAACAGCTCCTCTCCATAGGTGACCTTCACATGAAAGGCATTCGATGAAGAAGCACGTGGTTCCACAATAACCTGCGTCTCCGCATTCAGTCTGCGTTCTTTCAACAGCATGGACAGATTACTGTACGCATCGGTGAATGGAATTTCCCCCGAATATACTGGACTTACCGCGATGGTAAGATAGAGGGATTCTTCGGTAGCGAGCAATTCCTTCAATGTATCCAGTGCTTGTAGTATGCCGCTCTGCGGACCGGGATCAAACAGCAGCAGAAGCAGCTGATCCTGCTCAGGTTGAAGTGCGACACAGTTGTTTTTATTGCTGGTGAACAGGCCCTGAATCAGCTTCCACAATAACAACGTATATTGCCCTAATTCATCCGGCGGAGACTTGAAGCTGACCTTGAACAAAATGGAGACGTAGGGCTGTTCGGGTTGACGGACCTCTTCAAGATCTGCCAGATAGGAGCTAAGGGGGATATTCTTCACTCTATGGGTATAGGCATACTGGCGTATCAAAGAGTTTTTCTGCGCCATGTCACTTTGAATGTAGCGGTTATTCTCTAGTATGGAGCTCAGGCGCTCACCGATGATGGCGAATTCCTTTACACTGTTCAACTTATCTACCCCGCTGTCCAAATTCCGGTCAAGCGCGGCAATAAGGCGCTGAAGCGGTTGGTTTAATCGCAGACTGAAAAATAGGGAGGAGAGCACGCTAATTAGAATAGCAGCACCGAGCAGGACGGCCAGCAGGAGCTGCATACCGCGCATTTCCGCAGCAATTACCGCAGCTTGGGTAACCCGGACATAGGTGAACCCGGTTTGCTTCCCTTTTTCATAAAAGTAGTACTCATCTCCAATGCGTTCATATCTGCCTCCATCTTCTGGAAGCTGCGTGTGCTGGATATCCCCCTCCTTTGTGGTGAATAGCAGGCGTCCCTCTTTATCTAGAATGTAGAACGGATTATTGCCGGCATCGCCATACGTATCCTGCATATGCTGGGGGTTCAGCATCACAATGCCATACACCTCTTCGTAAGGAATGGCTTTCATCATGATGGGCATCAGTTGCCCGAGAGAACGGGAGGAATGGACGGTGTTTTCTGTAAAATTTGCGGCAGGCATCACTTTCAGGAACTGATTGTTCATCGTTTGAGTTCTCCAATAATCAGGAGGATATTCCTTACTATAGTAGTATTTCCCGAACATATCGCTGGCACTGCTAAGACCTTCCTTCTCCAGCACATAGTCTTCGTGTTTGAAATAAAGAATGAAATTGTCTATATGCAAAAAAGGATTGGTGTACAGCGTGGATAGGTCTGACTTGACCTCAGCGGGAAGATCGTACCGGCGGTTCTCCTTAAGATGGCTCAACATGCCCAAGTTAGCTGTCCAGGTATCCGATTGCGTGAGGGCCAAAATCATATTCTGGGTCAACCGGAAATGGTTCTCATATCCCTCGACGGTCTGGGCAAGGCCCAGTTCATTCTGTCTGACCATCTCCTGAAAGACCTTTTTGCTTAAGTACAGATGAGAGAACAGGTTAAATGAAGCCAGAATCAGGATGACACTGAGGAAGCTCAGCATTAGCTTGACAAACAGTCTGTTTAGCTCGAATTTGCTGATAAGCAGTCCCTTCACATGACATACCCCCTTGGATACAGCCGCAGAACATTTGGTCTAATCCTATCATAGCGGCATAAATCTGACACAAACAATATACACTTTTACTGATTTATACGCGGATATTTGGAAAATAAGCCTATGGGCGAAATGTTATATAACATGTAGATAGCGCTTTCTAAACCATATTGGCTATAATTCGGAGACTTACCCCGGAATTCGAGGGTAAGTTAGCTGACATAGAAGGGGCTTGATAAACATTTCAGCAAAAAGGGGGGCATGCGGATGGCTGGTGCTGACTTGATGCAAACCAAACTGCAACAGGAAGTGAACCAATCGCTTCATTGGAGGCCACGGATGATTAGAATCTGGAACAAGAACAAGGCGCTATGGCTGCTATTCCTGCCATGTCTTCTGTATTACCTGATCTTCCGGTACGCGCCGATGTTTGGTCTTGTCATCACGTTTAAGGATTACAATCTGTTTAAAGGGATATGGGCTAGCGATTGGGTGGGGTTCAAATATTACCAGATGTTTCTGGAGAATCCTGACTTTTGGCCCCTGATGAAGAACACGTTCTTACTGGGACTGTATAAGCTGGTGTTCGGCTTCCCGGCCCCGATCCTCCTCGCGATCCTGCTGAATGAGGTACGCAAGGCCGCATTCAAGCGTTTTGTACAGACGGTCAGCTATCTGCCGCATTTTATCTCCAATGTCATTGTAGTGAGTATGGTAATTATGTTCCTCTCCCCAACCGGAGGGCTGATTAACAATCTGCTGGCAGGGATCGGTATCGCACCGATCAATTTCATGAACGAGCCAGGGCTGTTTCGGGGCATTTATGTTCTGTCCGAAATCTGGCAGCACATCGGCTGGGAGACTATTATTTATCTGGCTGCTCTAACAGCCATTGACCCACAATTGTATGAAGCCGCGGATATGGACGGAGCAAGCCGATTACGCAAAATCTGGCATGTCACATTACCCGGTATCGCACCCGCAATTGTTATTACGTTGATTCTGAATATTGGCAAAGTGCTGGAGATTGGCTTCGAGAAGGTCTTCCTGATGCAGAATCCGGCGATCTATGATACGGCAGATATCATCAGCACTTATGTTTACAGAGTCGGTATGGTTCAGGGGAATTTCAGCTATGGGGCCTCCATTGATTTGTTCATGGGAGTCATCAGTCTGATCTTCATATACACAGCCAACTTACTCAGCCGCCGATTCAGTGAGACTAGTCTATGGTAGAAAGAGGTGTGAGCGTGAAGTCACTCCAGTTTTCCTGGTTTAACATTGTGACCTCCCTGATCCTTTTGCTCGTTGTGGTGGTTACACTCTATCCGTTCCTTCATATGCTGGCCGTCTCCCTCAGCAGCAATGCCAACGTCATCCAAAACAATATATCTTTCTGGCCCAAAGGGTTCAATCTGAGCATGTACAAACTCGTCCTGGGAGATCCTCAGATCTGGATGGCTTACCGAAATACACTGCTATACACCGTGCTTGGCACATTCATATCAATGGTGGTCACCTCGACAGGAGCTTACGCATTGTCGAGAAAGGACATGGCACTGCGCAATACGTTCACTGTATTGATTGTCATTACGATGTTCTTCAGCGGCGGGATGATTCCCACCTTCCTCGTCGTTCGTTCTCTGGGGCTCGTGGATACCATATGGGGGATGGTTCTCCCGGGGGCAGTCAGCACTTGGAACCTGATTCTGATGCGGACATTCTTCTCAGGCATCCCCAAAGAGCTGGAGGAATCAGGCCGTATGGACGGTCTGAATGATATAGGCATCTTTATTCGTATTATCGTGCCGCTGTCCAAGGCATCCTTCGCCACGATTGCCCTGTTCTATGCCGTGGGCATGTGGAACAACTTCATCTTTCCGCTGCTCTATCTAAGGTCACCCGACTTGTTTCCGCTCCAGGTGCTGCTGCGTAATCTAGTGCTGGCTGGCAGTGCAAGCTCAGGTGATGTAACGTCCATTGGTGGAGATAATCTGGTGGTTGAGGAATCGCTCAAGTATGCGACCATCATGGTCTCAACTCTGCCGATCCTGGTCATCTATCCGTTTGTACAGAAGTACTTCGTTAAGGGTGCCATGATTGGTGCTGTCAAAGGCTAGAGGCATACAAATAATGCACCGCAAATTCAGAGTAAGGGAGAGACGTTTATGGGCAAATGGAGATCGGTATTACTTCCTCTGCTGATTGCAGTAACAATGGTGGGCGGGTGTAGTGGTAGCAAAGGTGCATCTCCACAAGTGGATGACCCGGAAGGCAATGCCGGAAGTTCCGCGGGAACGGGGAAGACATTCACCGCACTGCTGTACAACAATCCCACGTTCCCTTATTCCAAGAGTTGGCCCATCTGGGACTGGCTGAAGGAAAAGACTGGCGTCACGCTGGAGGTGCAGACACCTTCCGGCAAGCTGGATGAGAGCCTGAACCTTGCGATTGCCTCCAAAACGCTGCCTGATCTGATGTATATGCCCAGTCACAAGGATTCCAACAAGTTTGGTCAGCAAGGTGCGCTGGTGGATCTGATGGAGCACATGGACAACATGCCGAATCTGAAGGCATGGATGAAGCAATACCCCGAGGAAGCGAAGGCTGTCTTGTCCGCCGACGGTAAAATGTATATGTTCCCCAATCAGGGGTTCGGCGAGACGAACCGCATGATCTGGATGTATCGCAAAGATGTTTTTGACAAAGAAGGAATTCAAGTTCCAAAGACCTATGAAGAGTTGCATGCGGCACTTAAGAAACTGAAGGAGAAGTATCCGGACAGTTATCCGCTCTCGATCCGCTACGGCCAGATTCCGGATGAGATGAATTCGAATATGACAGTGAACTATGGAACCGGTGAGGGGGCCTATTATGATTTTGACCAGAAAGAATGGCGTTATGGACCGATCGAAGACAACTATAAGTCGATGGTGGGGATGTGGAAAAGTTTCTATGACGAAGGACTGATTCCACCCGACTTCTTATCCCTGCAAACCAAGCAGTGGCAAGATATGGTATCAACTGGACGATCGTTTGTGACCATTGATTATATCAGCCGGATCGACTTCTTCAATAATGCGATGCAACAGGAAAATCCCGAGTTCAACATGCAGTTTATGGCGCCTCCGGCCGGCATTTCAGGCGGCAAACAGCTGAATCCATATTTCCATTATATGGAAGGTGGGTTAACGTTGGCCTCCACCTCCAAACACATAGATGATGTGATGAAGTATATGGACTTTTTCTATTCCGAGGAAGGACGTACGCTCAGCAGTTGGGGTGTTGAGGGGGAGACCTATGTAAAGGAAGGGGACACGATCAAGTTCAAACCAGCGTATAACGATGTGATTGAAATGCGCAAGCAGACCGGGCTTCAGACCAGCGGAACCTATACCTGGATTGATTTTAACGCCCATTTGTCGCTGTTCTCGGATGACCTGAAGCATGCCTATGAGGAAGCGGTGAAGTATGATCCTCCCGCAATGCAACCAAGACCAGCTTTTACGGAAGTGGAAAATGAGATCATCTCTATTACTGGGCAGGCGATTAAGAAGCATCGCGATGAGAGCTTTGCCAAATTCGTCACCGGCTCCCGAAGTTTGGCGGATTGGGAGAAGTATGTGGGGGAACTTAACAATCTTGGCGTAGATCAATTGCTGAACACCTACAAGGAAGCATATGACCGTGTTCAAAATATCCAACTGGGCGCGAAATGAGCGAATGGACGGCTAAGGAATCCTAGACCATTATAGAATGGCAAAAGGAGGCTTCGCTTATGAAAAAGCTGCATCTGCGTGTATGTTCCGGCTTCAGATTAGGTATGGTTCTGTTCGTGTGTATGTTAGCTATTGGAATGCTCCCTGGCAAGGCAGAAGCAGCTGGTTCAATCTCGCTGGATGCGCCTGTGGGTGGGTATCAGTCGGACGGAGGGGTAGTGGAGATTGGGGGCAGTTATACCGACCTGTACGACATCCGCTTGTTTGTGGACGGAAAGGCTCAATTCGAAGTGGTATTGAATGACCCAGATGGGGATGATAGCGGCACTTGGTCCTATATGCTGGATACCTCGGATTATAACGGGACGGTGGAACTGGTGGTTCGTGGTCTGGATACGTCCACCCGTTACGGAGTGTGGGGTGTGCCTGCGATCCTCACGGTGAATAACCCGGGCGGTGCTGTGCCTGTGGTAACCATTACGGGACCATCCGAGGGCGTGTCGCTTAGCGGTCAGGTGGATGTCGCGATCGAGACCAGCTCGCCAACTCCGGTCTCGCTGGTCGAGGTTCGCGTGAATAGTGGGCCATGGGAAGATGCTGTTCAGCAAGGCTCTTCATATATGTACACCTGGGATACGACCGGGCTTGGCGACCGTACGGTCAGTCTGGAGGCCCGAGCGACTAATGCGTCGGAGCGATACGGCTATAGCCCGACGGTGTACGCTCAGGTTGGAGACGGGACGCAGGAACCTGCTGTGTCCCTCCCAGAACAGGACCGAGCCATGTGGATCTGGGAACCGGAGAGTTACAAGTTGCTGCTGAACCCCGGTTCACGTCAGGTGCTGGAGGCATTCCTTACGGATACACAGACATTCGGCCAAAATCCAGTCAAGACGTTGTATCTTGCCATTGGCAGTTATGCCGGTTACAACGCGCTGGAAGAGCAGAAGGAGGAGCTGCGTTCGTTCATGAGCTGGGCTCACAGCAAAAATCTGCAAGTGCATGCACTCATTGCTGGGGGCACTTCTCCAGCCTACATGGGTGCATACGAGAAATATCACAGCCATGCAGTACGGGAGATGGAGAAGGTGATCAATTACAATCTTGTAGCGGGTGATATGGAGAAGTTCGACGGCATTAATGTGGATATTGAGCCTTATATCTCCCCGGAATTTAGAGATCCAAGCCGATTTTTACAGAAGGAGTACCTGGATGTTCTGCAAAAGATGATTGATCGCCGGGATGTCGCGGGTATCCGGCTGCCGTTCGGTCCTGCGGTGCCCAAGTGGTACGACACTTCGGAACAAGGAGCAAATGTCGTTTGGAATGGCTCCAGTAAGTGGCTGTCTGAACATGTTCAGGATATCTCCGACTATATCTCGATTATGGATTACCGGGATACGGCGGATGGCTCTGCTGGCATTATTGCCGGAGCTGCGGGAGAACTAGCATACGCCGATCAGATCGGCAAGCCGAATTCCGTAGTGATTGGTGTGGAAACGCTGGATATCGCGAATAGTGGCGATCCGGAGATGATTACCTTCTGGGAGGAAGGACGCAACCATATGGAAGCGGAGCTGGATAAGGTTTATGCAACATACGGGCATAACAGTTCCTTCGGAGGTATTGCTGTGCATCACTATGATTCCTACCGGGCACTTCCTTCTTATTGGGGACCGGGCGGTGTATTTTGGACAGCACCGGATGACCAGGAAGCCCCTTCAGCACTTCCGGGAGCTCCGTCCTTGGAGGCTACCGATTATCAGACTGTACAGCTGAATTATGGAATGGCTTCGGATAACATGGAGGTGGAACGTTACTTGATTTATCGGAGTAACGTTCAAGGTTTTACGCCTGTCGCTGCTGATATCGTCGGATTCGCCCGCGGCCTGAATTACCAGGACAAGGGGCTTCTACCGGAAACGACATATTACTACCGTATTGCAGCCCGAGATTTGAGGGGCAACATTGGACCACTGTCCGATGAAGTGTCAGTGACGACGGGAAGTACCACACTGAAACCGATGGTTGTAACGGACATGAATCTGGTCTATGACGGAACTAAGGTATCCGTCACCCTGAAGGTCAGGGATTCAGACACAGGCGCCGTATTACCGGGAGTAAACGTGGAGGGGCGATTCACTTATGCGGGGGGACGTTACATCGGCGGGATCACTGGAACAGATGGAAGTATAACGCTTGACTCGGAAGCAGTCGAGCCGGGAAGACAGGTTGGTTTTGAACCACGCAGAATTCGTTACAACGGTTATTACTATGCAGGAGGGCATGATCTTCCTCATGCGACGCTGCTGATGCTGAATGCCAACCATTGAAGAAGCGTGGCGAGAAGCAGTCACGATGAGGAAATGGAGGAGGAGAACTAATGAATACAAATGGCATGATGAAGCCGCTGAAGACCCACTTCGTTGAGCGTATGTCTGTACGTGTATATGATGATCGAGGTCAGATGGGCGCCGCCGCCGCCGTGGCGGTTGGTGCCCGATTAAGGCAGTTACTTCAGGATTCCGAGCGCCAGGTGCGGATCGTGTTCGCTGCTGCTCCTTCGCAAAACGAATTGTATGAGGGGCTGGTCCGAGAGCAAGGCATCGACTGGTCGCGAGTCTGTGCCTTTCATATGGATGAATACATTGGGCTGGCCGATACGGCCCCCCAGCGCTTCGGCCAATATTTAACGGAACGGTTATTCAGCCGGGTACAGCCTGGACGGGTAGAACTGTTGGATGGGTTACACGATGTGGATCAGGAGTGTCGAAGATATGGAGACATGTTACGTGAAGCTCCTATTGATATCGTCTGTCTCGGAATCGGGGAAAATGGACACATTGCTTTCAATGATCCACCTGTAGCCGATTTTGAAGACCTGCTGGATGTTAAAGTGGTAAAACTGGATGAAGCCTGCCGACGTCAGCAAGTAAACGATGGTTGTTTTGCCCGACTGGATGACGTACCTGAACGGGCGTTGACCCTGACTGTACCAGCGCTTATGGCTGGAAGGGAATTGTTTGTGATCGTGCCAGGTGCATCCAAGCGCAGTGCGCTCACTGCAGCTTTACATGATCCAATCAGCACGGTATGTCCGGCCACTATTCTCCGTACACATCCAGGAATTACAATGTTCACGGACCGGGAAGCTTACGGATTGTGAGTGTGCCGTTGATTGGAAGGCACTACCGGACCGGGGGACCTATTGAGGTGGGCGTCAGAGATGGGCGGATCACGACCATTACTGCCGTTGCTGAGCTTGAAGTATCATCTCTCGCGAAGCCACTTCCATGGATTGCACCCGGACTCGTGGATTTGCAGGTGAATGGTGGATGGGGTCTGGATCTGAATGCGGCTCCGCTGAGTTCTAAAACGGTGTTGAAACTGACACGGCTACTGCAAAAACAGGGCGTTACAAGTTATTGCCCAACATTGATTACGAACAGCCCGATCCGGCTAGCTAAGGCCGCTTCTGCTATTGCGGAAGCTGTTCGGCTGTACCCGGATGTGGCTGATGGGGTTGCAGGCATTCATCTGGAAGGCCCCTTCCTCTCCCCAGAGGATGGCCCACGCGGTGCGCACCCGAGGGAGTATATTATTCCCCCGGATTGGGAGGTCTTTTGCTGCTTGCAGGAAGCTGCTGAAGGGTTGATCCGCATCATTACCCTTTCCCCAGAGTGGCCGGATGCGGCTTCGTTTATCGCCAAATGCTGCGAATCGGGCATACTTGTCTCCATTGGTCATACGGCGGCAACGCCTGAGCAGATCAGGGAAGCGATAGCCGCAGGGGCAGTAATGTCCACGCATCTGGGTAACGGAACACATCTGACGCTTCCGCGCCATCCCAATTATCTGTGGGAACAGCTTGCAGCCGATGAGTTATATGGCTGTATGATTGCCGATGGACACCATCTTCCTCCATCCGTGCTTACCGTGATTCTCCGGATGAAGAGAAATCGCGCCATACTGGTCAGCGATGCCGTATCCCTGAGCGGCATGCCGCCAGGTTCCCATCGCCTGCATATCGGCGGTGATGTAGTACTGACGGCGGAAGGCCGATTGCACCTTGCGGGTCAGCCACAACTTCTGGCTGGCTCGGCGATGATGCTCCCAGATCAGGTAAGGTATCTCGTGGAAACGGGACTGACCGGCCTTGCCGATGCCTGGGATTGTGCCTCGGCACATCCGGCCGAATTGCTTGGGCTTGAACAGGCCAGAGGACTTGAGATCGGTGCACCTGCGGATGTGGTTAGCTTCCACATGAAGGATGGAAAGTGGAGTGTGTTGCAGTGCTGGAAGAATGGCCAGATCAGACCATAGAGCTATGAATAGGAGGAGAGCGATGCAGAGCTTGATACCACAACCGAAGCAGATTGTAGCAACTGGGGAAGGAACCTTGCGGCTGAATGAAAAGGTGAGAATAAGTCTTTACATGGAGCAAGATGATCCAAGATTGGAGATGCATTGCCGCCGTGCATTTCCGAACATGGAATATACACAATTTCGAATAGACAGAGGTTATTTACTAGTCGTTGAACGTCTTCTCGGGCAGGAGATGCAGCAGATAGTCGATGAGGTTCATAAAGTCCAAGATGCTCATGCAGTTGATGAAGCCCAAGGAGCTCCTAAAGGTCAAGAAGCCCAAGAAGATTATGAAACCCAAGCAGCCCAAACAATTCATGAAGCATCTGAAGCCAGGGGAGTACAAGAAAAGGGGGTGGTCGTCTCTGATATTAGTTCTTTGATCGGTAAAGACGATGCAGACCCTGCAGGGCTTGACGGACGCCCACAAGGGTATCGGCTAGATGTATCGCCCCAAAGAGCTGAGGTCTACGCGTTGGATGGGGCAGGTCTATTTTACGGATTGCAAACATTAATACAATTGCGCGGATCGGATGGAGCTATCCCGGCTGTAGCGATAACAGATTGGCCTGATACGGCTGTGCGGGCAATGAATTTGGATTTACGCCAGACGTTCTCGAAGCCTGAACTGTTGATTGAATACGTGGCGGAATTTGCACGATATAAGACGAATGCGATTCTGATTGAATATGAGGATAAATTTCCATTCCGGGCGCATCCCGAGTTGGCACATCCGAAGCATGCGTTAAAGCTATCACAGCTTGAAGAGCTGAAGCGCAATGCCCATGAACATTTTATAGAGATTATTCCGCTCCAGCAGAGCTTTGGACATCTGGAATATGTATTGCGTCACGAAGCTTGGCGGCACCTTCGAGAGACAGAGCATTCTACTGGGGAGATCTGCCCATCCCATCCGGAATCCTATAGCTTAATTACCACGCTCCTCGGAGAGATGATCGATGCCCACCCTCAATCGCGTTATATTCATCTCGGTTGTGATGAGGTCTATAGTTTATGCGAATGTGAACGCTGCAAAGTCGAATTTGATGGCGTACGGGAAAGAGTCTTTATCGCTTTTTTGAATCGCCTGATTGCTTTTACGGTAGAACGGGGGAAACAGCCCATCTTCTGGCACGATATGCTGGATAAATGTCCAGCAGAGGAACTTGCTCAACTCGATCAGAGAAGTGTGGCCATGATTTGGATCTACAATGGGCGTAATATCAAAGCGGAAGTTACTTCGCATGCGGATAAGTTCAGGGCGCTAGGCATCGAGGTTATGGGTGCTCCAGCAGTTCGCAGCTTTGACTGGGCAGAGCATCAGAATTATCCGGTGCTGCTGAACCGGACGGACAATCTGATCCAATGGGCAGAGACAGCCGACAAGCTAGATATGGACTGCGTGGTTGCCACCAACTGGACGGGGCCTTTCAGTCTCGGTGTTCCATATGGTATTTTCGAAACAACTTGGTACCCGATGTTGCTGCATGCGGATCTGACCTGGAATCGTAAGGCGGATGTCTCGACCTTTATAGACCGATTTTTGGAGCAGTTTCATGGCATTGATCCGGTTACCGGGCATCAAATTCTCGGCCATTACAAGGTGGAAGACTATTATGATGTGATCTGGAAGCTAATAGACGAAGTACGTGAACATAAGGAAGAAGCAGAACTGATTGCCATTATGCATGATTTTGAGGTGGCGACAGATCGTTCACGGGCTATTCACAAGTACGCCTACCGCTGGGAGCTATTTCCCGGAGACGATGCGGAGTGGCGGTCACTCCAGAACAATTATACAAGAAACCGTCGTGGGCGCGAGGATGTCCTACCCCGTATGAGGGATGCGGTGGGGCGTTACCAGCCCTGTGATATGGCGGAGCATTTTGTGAAATCCAGATTCTATCTGCATGATTATCTGGAGCGTACGCTTTATCATGAGCTGGGGCTGAGTACAGCCTATTCAGAAGCCGATCTGGCGGTACTGAGTCTGGAAGATAAAGTAGCTATGATGTGTGTAGTAGGCACACCAACTACTAGAGCCGAGCCGGAGTTTCGCGGCAGAATGGAACATCACCGGTTCGGAGGAATCGGTATCTTTCCGCATAATGTCGAAAGTGAGCAGCAGACACTTGCACTGCTGGGCGAAGTACAGAACATAGCCGGAGATCATGGAAGGACTTTGCCTTATTACGTTTCGGTAGATGAAGAGGGTGGCACCCTATCCAAATTCAAAAGCTTCTTTCCTTATATCCCTGGAAACCGGGCTGTCGGGTTAAGTGAAGACCCTGAGGTCGCCCGCTTGCTCGGGAAAGTCATCGGCAGTCAGCTGCATTCGCTTGGCATTCCGATGAACTGGGCACCTGTGCTGGATGTGAACACGAATATAGATAACCCCGTAGTCGGTGTGCGCTCCTTCGGCGAGGATCCGCAGCTGGTCGCCCAATTCGGCCGTGCATATATTCAGGGAATGCATGAAGTAGGTATCGCTGTGACGGCTAAGCATTTTCCCGGTCACGGGCAAGTGAGCGGAGATTCTCATATCGTTTTGCCGGAATGTGAGCTCACGTTGGAACAGTTGATGGAAGGGCCTCTGCTCCCCTTCATGGAGGCGATTGAAGCAGGGGCAGATTCAATCATGATGGGGCATCTGGTATATCCAAACATTCCGAAATCTGGTGGCCTTCCGGCTTCACTCAGCCCTTATTTTGTTTCGGAGTTGCTAAGGGGAGAGTTAGGCTATGCGGGGGTGATCTGCACGGATGATATTGAGATGGGGGCCATCCGTAATCATTTTAGCCCGGAAGAAGTGGGAGTGTTGGCTGTTCAGGCGGGAAACGATATGATCCTGATGTGTCATACGCCGGAGTTTCAGAGTCAGGTTATGGCAGGAATCTTGGCGGCTGTACGGGATGGACGAATCAACGAGGCGCGTATTGATGAATCGGTTCTTCGTATCCAGCAGTTATATGATAAATTCCAGCAGTATCGAGAGACTGCGCAGCCGATTCCCAGAGAGCAGTGGGAGGAGGCAGCACTGCGGCTGGCTCGTCAGACTGTGAAAATCAACCGAGATCCGCAGGGCCTGCTGCCGCTCAAAGCTTCCCTGAATTATCTGCTGATATTACCGGAGCAGGAGCAGCTAACCCAGGCCGATAATAGTGGCTCTGCTGAGATTAGACTGGCCTCCTTGTTGATGGATACAGGCGTCACTGTGGAGACACGCTATTGCACAATGAAACCTGATGCGGAAGAGATTGCATCACTGGTACTACAGGCTTCTACTGCGGACATCGTTATCCAGGGAACGCTTAATGCTCATCTGTTCACTGAGCAACTGGCACTAGCTGAGAAGCTTGCTGCGGTTAAGCCAGTATTGAATTTGGTGCTGCGCAATCCCTATGATGACGGGGTTCTGCCGCAGACAGCTGGAAGCATACTGCTGTGTTCCACCTCCGACTTTTCTCTGCGGGCACTGGTGGAGCGGTTAACAGCTCCCCAGTGACTTGTCGGTAATTTTGTATGTAATAAACTGCTCAACAGGGAAATAAATATATTCAAAAACACAAAAAGCCCGCACATTAGCGGGCTTTTCCCCGATCGTAAATTATATATTATTCACAGGTCGTTATTGGATGTCTCTATAAGCATGGTGGCACTCCGATTAAGCTGGATGTGAAGTCCATTTTATTATCTGAAGACGAAGTAAATTGAAAGGTCAGGATCAGTATAACGTTGCTTTGCCTGTCTTATATCTCGGCTGCTGCTTGCATCAGTGCATAGATTTTACGTGTAGTATTCACATTTCGGACCGTCATGTACGAATAGATCTTGGACCCAACCAGCTTGTTCATACCGCTTCTGGATGCTTCCTCTCTGCTGACCGAGTACAGAAGGGCACCAGGTACATAGATGATCTCACCGACCCCTGATTTTAGAGGGATCTTCTCCAGCACGTCAACATCGTTAATCTCATCCCACAAAAAGAGAACATCACTTTTGGCCTGATCATTATTGCTCCAATCAGAAGGCAAGGCTTGCATAAGCTTATGCATTTCTTCTAAATTACGCACCAATACTTTAATGTTTAAGCCAAAATCAGCGGCAATCGCTTGTTCCAGCAGTTCAGCTAACTCGGTGTGGGCATTGTTTCGTTCCTGATGATCAGCGAAGATGATATTACCGGAATGGATGTAGGTAACGACTTTCTGCATACCAGCCTGTTCAAAGGTTTCCTTGAGCTGTTTCATGTCCAATTTGTTCTTGCCGCCCACATTAATGCCACGCAGCAAAGCGACGTAAATCATGGATATTTCCTCCGTCCCGAGTTTAGATGACACTTCCAAACGTCAGCTTTCATTTATATGGACAAGTACTCTAGAAGACGTGCGGTGTGTTCCTGTCCAAGCAGCTCCTCTAGTTTTGGCTGTATTTGGATAAGGTATTCCGGTTTCGTCTCGAACGTCTCTTCGTCCTTCACCTCACCTGCGAATAAGCGTGCATGTTCAATCAGGATCCCGATAGCCGTAAAAAAGTCTGCCAGGGAATCCGCAGCGAGCGCCGGTTCTCCGCCCTCAAATGCAACATAGACAGGAGAATCTGGCTCTCCAGCATCGACAATCACGGGATCATCATTCAGATTAGCGATCACAATATGATGTGACGGCCATGTGTCGGATTCGTCGTAAGGTTCCTGCATACCGATCCAGCGGAACCCGAGCTGCTGACGATGCAGATGTTCTGGAGCAGGGAAGAAGAGCAGAGCGGCATCGCCGATTTCAACTGCTGCACTTTTCATTTTGAGCGTCCCTTCCGCTTTGGCATCAATCATCTCGTAGTGACTATACAGATATTGAAGCTCTGGTGAAAGGGGGATGCGCTTGTCCACT
This sequence comes from Paenibacillus sp. JJ-100, assembly GCF_948329825.1. Classification (GTDB taxonomy): domain Bacteria; phylum Bacillota; class Bacilli; order Paenibacillales; family Paenibacillaceae; genus Paenibacillus. Next base: position 1,151,688 of record NZ_CAOJCM010000002.1, on the reverse strand, counting down.
TCCGGTTGAACGGGATGTTTGCGAGGTCGAAGATCATGATTGGAGAAAAGTCCGTTTGCTTCATTGTATAAGTCTTGCTGTTCAATAAAATAAGATAAAGCCGTATTCAACGATTGCATTATCCTTCAGTCCTCCTGTTCAAGTATAGCTTTTATATTACATCAGGATGGCAGAAGCTTACACCCTCTACATACGGGTTCTTGTATAATTTAGCAAAAACGCATGCAGCAATACACAAAAACGAAAAAGTAATTATTTTTAACCCAATTCTCAACATTTTCCGCTATAATGTTCTGATAACTAATGATCTCTCTGAGAGGTGAGTGAAATGACTGTTGATGTTCTAGTGCGCAACAATGTGAAAATTTTGGGAAATGGTACCCAGACGATCGTATTTGCCCATGGCTTCGGCTGTGATCAGGATATGTGGCGATATATCGTACCTGCTTTTTTAGAACAATACCGTATTGTGCTCTTTGATTATGTAGGTTCCGGCGAATCTCAAATTAACGATTATGATGCTCTTAAATATAATAAGCTGAGCGGTTATGCACAGGATGTGCTGGAGATTATGGAAGCGCTGAAACTTCGAGATGTCATTTTTGTTGGTCATTCCGTTAGTAGCATGATCGGCATGCTTGCCTCCATCCAGGCACCACATTATTTCAAAAATATCATCATGCTTGGGCCCTCACCGCGTTATATTAACGATCTGCCCCATTATTATGGTGGATTTGAACGACAGGATATTGATGAACTGCTGGAGATGATGCAATTAAACTTTATCGGCTGGGCAAGTTATTTGGCCCCTATTGCGATGCAAAATCCGGAACGAAAAGATTTGACAGAGGAACTGGAAAAAAGCTTCTGCTCCCGTGATCCACACATCGCCCGCCAATTTGCCGAAGTGACGTTCCTGTCCGATTGTCGGATTGAGCTGGAACAAGTGTCAGTGCCCACTTTGATTTTGCAGTGCTCGGATGACATTGTTGCGCCTGTGGAGGTCGGGAATTATCTGCATTCCCACTTGAAGAACAGCAGGCTGCAGCAGATGGATGCCAGAGGGCATTATCCTCACCTAAGTCAGCCGGAAGAGACCATTCAATTCATCAAAGACTATCTGGATAGTGCTTAATTTGCAGAGGAGAGGCTGTTTTCGATGGACAATCAGTTAGATACAGCACCTTGTGGATACTTTTCGATATCAGACTCGGGTGTGATCCTGTCAGTAAATCAGACTTTTCTGAACATGATCGGGCAAGAACGGGAAGAATTGATGGGCAAGCACATTGAATCCACGATGTCGGTTACGAATAAAGTCTTTTTTCATACTTATTTTTATCCGTATATTCAGCTGTACGGTTATGTGGACGAGATGTATTTTTCCTTCCGCAATAATGAGCGACAGGATGTACCGGTATTGCTCAATGGGGTGCGCCAGAAAAGAGATGGGCAACATGTTATCGATTGTGTTGCGGTGATTATGCGTAAACGAATCGAGCATGAAAAAGACATTCTCAACACAAAAACCAAGCTGGAGGAGTTATATCAGGCAACACAAGAAGCGAATATGGAGCTAGAGCGACTGCATGAAGAATATAAAATCAAAGAGCAGGCGCTCATGAAAGTAAATGAACAGTTGGAGATGATGGCTTCCACAGATTTGTTGACAGGTCTGAAAAATCGTCGATTTTTTCAGGAGAGTATGGCAGACAATCTGTCCCTTTATCACCGAGAACAGCGTGAATTCTCACTGCTAGTCCTGGACATTGATCACTTTAAACGCATTAACGATACCTATGGACATCCCATTGGTGATCTGGTGTTAGGCAATCTGGCCGGACTACTTCAATCGATATCACGGGAATCGGATGTGGTGGCACGTTATGGTGGCGAAGAGTTTGTTATCATACTGGTGAATTGCGGAGAGCAGCAGGCTATCGACACGGCAGAACGATATCGTGCGCAAGTCGCTTCGGCAGACTGGGGAGAATATCAAGTCACGGTGAGTATTGGTGTATCAACAGTCTCGGCAACAGATACGGAGCAAACTATGTTTCAAAAGGCGGATGATGCATTGTATGCGTCCAAGACCAGCGGACGAAATCGGGTTACCCATGCCTCCCAATTAATTCAACGTTAACTATACTCAAGCTGCTAGGTATGAACCGGAGATAGGATCTGGTGTAATTTTAATCAAACGATAACTAGAGGGCATGACTTCCCTCTTAAATAAGGATCAGCAGGAGAATGAATCACTTGCTTGATCCTTTTTTGTTCTCCAGCCGATATGGAAACCATCGATCCTTTCATTTGATTGGCATAATTAACCATGGTAAGCTTTTTAGAAGGTAGGACAGAAGAGAGGAGCCTCGAAATAGATGAACAAGTTATCTGTTAGCGAATTAATCGACCGGGAAAATCATGCTTGGGGGGAACTGAGAGAGCTTTTGGATCAGGGAGAAAATACATATACTTATGTCCCGGCCCAACCAGAACGGGGAGGAGAAGCGCTATATGAGCTTCAAGTGAGTACCCGCTCCTATCTGGGAGCGGTTGTATACGAGACTCAGGGCATAGTAGTAGATCACGGATGGATTACCCTGCTGGGAGCAGGCGGGGAGAGTGTGTATGGGGGTGTAACCAGCTGGAATGGCTTGGGTGCTGAACCCTCGGTAGAAGCATTGCCGGGTATGATGGTCATTGCGTACGATGTTGCCGGAGGTTTTTTTGCGCTGGACACCGGTAAATATGGTGGTACGGGACAGGTTCATTATTATGCGCCTGATGCATTAGAATGGGAGTCGACAGAACTTTCATATTCAGAGTTTATGACTTGGCTGGCTGAAGGGGATCTGCACCAATTTTACGAAACTTTTCGCTGGCAAGGCTGGCAGGAAGATATGGCACAGCTGGACCGAGGTCAAGTGTTTGCCTATTATCCACCGCTATGGACGAAGGAAGGTAGCGGAGAGAGCAGTAGTAAGGCACCAGTTCACATTGTCGAAGCCTGGAAGATGGCGTTGGAAGCGAAGTGAGCTGAAGCTGGGCTGAAGTTAACCCTGATCCACAATTACCGCCTTCCATTTATTTGCGGCCCTGCTCCAAGCGCGGTCAGCACATGCATAAATTTCATCAAATGATAGCAACAAGTAGAAAAAAAGCTCGCAAACAGGTGCGGGCCTTTTTTTACATAAGTTGATCCTTAGTTGAATCTTTAATTTGTACCCAGGAGCTATAATGCCAGCAGTTCGCTTTATGAGCGACCAGTTGGTACAGAAGTTACATTGCGCTTTGCTAGTGAAGCAGCTTTGCTGTGCCATAAGGTCAGTCCAAGTGAAATGATACATACGAACAACAGACAACCATATACTACGTGGTAGGCTTCTTTGACAGATATACCCGGTATGGCGTGAAGAAGTAGACCGCATACGGCGACAGACACCGAACCGCCGAAAAACTGGATCAACTGCAGTAAGCCCATACCCGAGCCGATCTGGTGTTTAGGCAGTACACGTGAGGCTTCATTGTTCAGGGAGGCCATGGAGGCGGATAGTGCCGGAGAGAAGAACAGATAACCCCCAGTGATGATCAGAGCCGACCAGTCCAGTCCTAGCATGAACAGCACAAGTACAGCGGCAATCATACCCTGTCCGATCAGCATAAACCGCATATTGCCGTAACGATCAATCCATCGACCTACATAACGGGTACAGAAGGCGGAGATGATCGCTCCCGGAGCAATCAGCAGGCCAATCGCAAGGGCAGAACGATGATACAGATCGGCTAGCACTAACGGCATAAGGAATAGATTCCCGAGATTGACCACCAGCACACAGAAACCAATGATGATCAACCGGGTGAAACCTGGTGTCCGAAACACATGTGGATTCACAAAAGGCGTGCGTGCTCTGCGAATATATAGGATATGTGCCGCCAAAGATGCGAACCCGATGACAATCCATACCCATGATCGTTGCGTAATTGCGACGAGCAAGGTGGTCGCATTAATAATGGTGAGTACTGCACCGATGAGGTCAAATGGCTGTTCTTTATTCGCCGTTTCCCGTGGTAAAAAATAGAGCAGTACAGGCAGGGCTAGCAGCACCAGCACGGTAATTGCAAACAACCCGTTCCAGCCCATGTACTCGCTGATTAGTCCGCCAACAATAGGACCCAGACCAAAGGCCATCGCACTACCGGACGAGATGAGTGCCAGAGCTGCACCGCGACGTTCCACCGGAATATAACGGCTCGCTATGACCAGACCAAGGCCAGCCATAACTCCTGCCCCTGCCGATTGTAAAATTCGTGTCGTGAGTAGCAAGGCAAAGTTGTGTGCAAACAAACCTAGCAAGGACGAGCAACCGAGAATAAGTAATCCAACGGTGAGCAGTTTACGAATAGGAATGCGGTCGGACAATCGACTGTAAATCACCGTAGAAAGGGCATATCCGATAGAGTAACTGGAGATTACCCAAGAGCCGAGGTCAGATGTGATCTGTAGATCATGGATAATGACAGGCAACGAAACGTTAAACATGGTGGTGTTCATGACCACGATGAAGAGACAGCACGTCCAGAGTGGCATCACAATTTTTTCTTTCATGTAACCATTCCTGTCTTATATAGAGTATCCTAAAATATATATAGGATTTGGCTTTATCCGAGTTGGGGACAAGACAATGTTTTATTTTACACCCCATATGTATATATGGCAATATTGTTATATTCATCTGAGTTACTACATAACAGACGTAGACAGGCTTACACAAGTTTGAACCAAATACCACATTAGCACAGCGGCACAATACTCCAGACAGAAGCAGTACCACAACAGCACCACAACAGCACCACAACAGCACCACAACAGCACCACAACAGCACCACAACATGATCTTACGATGAAGGAGATTAGTTCTATGAATCCAGTTCTATTACAATCCCACAGTGTGTTCCCAACCCTTGATATGACGAGGACTGCTGCATTTTATGAACAAAAATTGAAGTTTCGGGTCGTTGAATATTTAGATGTTGCAGAGCCTCATGTCTGCCTGTATCGTGATTGCACCGAGATTATTTTAACCCAGAGTAATGGTCAGAAAGTCATCCCGAATCGAGAATTGTATGGCTATGGATACGATGCATATTTCATAACGAAACAGCAAGCAGAGCTGGAACAGGAATGTATCGATTCCGGTGTAACGATTGTTCGTTCCTTCCACCATTCCGATTATAATAACAAAGAATTTGTTATTGAGGATATTGATGGACGATGGATTGCCTTTGGAATCAAGCAGGAGGATTAGAAGCAAGGTTCAGGTATAGAAGCAAGCTGGAAGCACGAAAAGATCTTATCTATTTTGATGTAAAAATAAACATGATAAACAAGCAGCGCCTTCCAAAAGAGGGCGCTGCTTGTTTATCTAATCTATATTGCATAAGGAAGCATATGTCTGCATCCTTCCATAACTATGCCGGCACGGACTGTTTGCCGCGATTGCGAATCCATTTGATGATATCCATCAGGATGACGGCGCCGAGCGCGAGTCCGCCTGCGATTAGGAATTCATCCCAGCCAAACGTATCCGGGATGGCAAAGATACCGCGAATACCTGGAATCAGTGTAATTCCGTAGAGGCAGAGACAGACGACGATCGAACCAAGCACCAGCTTGTTGGTCAGGAAACCGACCTGCAAGATGGTCTGTGTGTTGGAGCGTGCTGCAAAAGTTTGCAGACTCCGTGCCAGAATGAGAGTGGTGAATGCCATAGCGACACTGATCTCTTCCGAGATACCGAGTCCGATATACTGGGACACGATTACCGCAGCACCGATTAGCACCCCTCGGGTAATAACGGCCTGCAACGTTCCGCCTGCAAAGATACCTTCGTTAATGTCTCGCGGTTTACGCTGCATCACATCCGGTTCAGCCTTCTCTGTACCAAGCGCAATGGCTGGTAGGGAGTCATTAACCAGATTGATAAACAGCAGCTGTAGCGCTGTGAACGGATTGACCCAGCCGACAACCAGTGCGAAGAGGATGGCGATAATGGCGCCGAGATTACCGGCGAACAGATAGGCGATAGCCTTTTTAATATTATCAAACACCATCCGTCCAACACTGACTGCATTCACGATGGATACAAAGTTATCATCCGTCAGGATCATGGCTGCCGCATCTTTGGCGACATCCGTTCCACTGCCCATCGCTACGCCGATGTCCGCCTGTTTCAGTGCAGGTGCATCGTTGACGCCATCCCCGGTCATGGCTGCAATTTTACCTTTTCGCTGCCAAGCACGAACGATTCGGATTTTATTCTCAGGTGAAACCCTGGCATAGACGGAGATGTGTTCGAGCTTCTCATCCAGCTCCTCATCCGTCATCTTATCGAGCTCAGCACCGGTAATCGCAAGATCATCTTTCTCCGCCAGCCCGATATCAATACCGATCGCCTGAGCGGTAGTTTTGTGGTCACCAGTGATCATAATGGTGCGAATACCCGCCTTCTTCGACTCCTCAATGGAGCTGTAGACTGCTTCGCGCGGTGGATCAATCATGGCGGTCAGACCTACTAATATAAGATCGGATTCGTCCTCAGGAGTAACCTCTTTTTTGTCATCAAACCGTTTGTACGCGTAAGCCAAAACCCGAAAAGCACGTTTGGAGAATGCTTCATTTTTCTCTTCAAACTGCGCTCGAATCTCGGGGGTCAGCGGCTGCACCTCACCATGAATAAATACATGAGTACAGCGACTGAACAACACATCGGGGCCGCCCTTGGTCAGCAACGCCGTTTGTCCCTCAAAGGTATGAACTGTACTCATGAGCTTGCGATCCGAGTCAAAAGGAAGCTCCGCTTCCCGTGGAAACTGGTCACGAATTTCATTGTAATCTTTGTTCACACTGTTGCTGAACGCAATGAGCGCGACCTCGGTAGGATCACCAAGTGCCTTGCCTTCCTGGTTGATGTTGGAATCATTGCAGAGCACGGCAATATGTAACAATCGACGTTCCTCTTCTGACCATTCGGCTGGATCATCAGGGAATTCGTCTTTGGTGCCATGAGGAATGTAATAATCTACGACAGTCATTTTGTTTTGCGTAAGGGTACCCGTTTTGTCCGTGCAGATAATACTCGCTGACCCTAAGGCCTCTACTGCAGGTAATCTGCGGATAATCGCATGTTGCTTGGCCATCTTGCTGGTGCCCAGAGACAGTACAATGGTAACGATCGATGAGAGAGCTTCCGGGATCGCAGCTACAGCAACGGCTACAGCGAACATTAGTGCGTTGACGAGTGATGGGCCAATATTTTCAGTGCCTTCTGTCAGCCACACACGTCCAGTTTCAATGGCGAAAATAAGAATGGACAGGCCCAGGATGAAGAAGCCCAGCTTTTTGCTGAATGATTCCAGTTTGCGCTGAAGCGGTGTTTCTTTGGCTTCCGCATTTTCAATCAATTCTGCGATTTTTCCAATTTCAGTTTGCAGGGCTGTACCTGTGATCACCATGGTGCCCCGGCCATACACAACGAGCGATCCGCTAAATGCCATATTGCGACGATCCCCAATTCCCGCTTCTTCATGGATGGCGTCGGCATGTTTCTCCGCAGCTTCAGATTCTCCCGTCAACATGCCTTCATTTATTTTCAGACTGCCGGATTCCAGAATGCGACCATCTGCAGGCACGTAATCTCCTGCATCCAGAAGTACGATATCGCCAGGAACAAGTTCCCTTGCAGGGAGTGTCTGTTTCTGCCCATCCCGGATGACCTTGGCTTCTGGAGCGGACATCTGCCGGAGGGCATCTAGTGAGCTTTCTGCCTTCTTGGTCTGGACTACGCTGATAACCGCGTTAAGCAGGATGACGAGAAATATGATTAAGGATTCGATCACATGTCCAAGCACAATCTGCACAGCAGCGGCGATGAGTAACACGATGACCATGGGATCTTTGAAATTTTCAAGAAACAATCTCCAGATGGGAGTAGCATCTTTCCCTTTTAACTCGTTATACCCTACAGTTTCTAATCTTTTTTTGGCTTCGGATGTGGACAGTCCACGTTCGGAACTCTGAACTTCCTGCAATACTTCCTCTGTGTTGTGTTTGTAATGTTGCAATGGACCAGCTCCTTGATATTGATTTATATATGTATTACCCGGGCGGACGGAAATTAGAATCGCCAAGGATGTTATTATTCTAACATCATATATAGTTTAGCGACAGATTAGGAAGTATGCGTAGTCTATGTCATTATTTATAATTCCGGTGATACTTATGCGCAGAGGCAGCATCACTGGAATTAAAGTTTTGACTTTTTGCGGTATAAGCTCAGCCTCATTGTCTGAATGAAGTCCAAAAAGGGATAATATGGATATTTGTTTGTTAAACTGTGTGTAAAATCACAATTACCATCCTCCAGCTCTGTTACGCTATTTTCTAATCAAGAGCTAATCTGGTTTGGAGGGAATTGGATATGTTTTGTTATCAATGTGAACAAACACCGAGCGGTGGATGTAAAGTCATAGGGGTATGTGGTAAAAATGAGACCATTGCTAGCTTGCAGGATACGATGATTTTTGCATTGAAAGGGATTGCCGCTTACGCAACACATGCACGTCAGTTAGGATATACCGATCCTGAGGTGGACCGGATAACACATGAAGCTTTATATATGACGCTTACGAATTCGAATTTCAATCAGCAAGAACATTTGGAGATGGCCATGAAAGTTGGAAATGCCGCCATTCGTATCATGGATGTACTGGATCGTGCCCATACGGATCGCTTTGGGATTCCACAGCCAATTACGGTGAGTCAGAATCGAATCGAGGGTCAATGTATCGTGGTTACAGGGCACAATCTATATGCACTGGAGGAGTTGCTGCGTCAGACCGAAGGCAAAGGTATCAATATCTACACTCACTCCGAAATGCTGCCGGCCCATGGTTATCCCGCATTGAAAAAGTATGCTCATCTGAAAGGGAATATCGGTAAAGCCTGGTACGATCAGCGTAGACTGTTTGAAGAGTTTCCGGGTGCCATTCTGGCAACCACCAACTGCGTCATGCCAATCAAAGGCACATATGCAGATCGTTTCTTTTCCTATGAAGTAGCTGGTTTGGAAGGAGTAACGAAGATTATTGGAGAAGACTTCTCACCTCTAATTGAGCATGCGTTATCACTGCCTTCGGCAAATGTACAATCTGAGCAGGTGTTAACGACAGGGTATCACCATGAGACGGTAATTGGACTTGCACCAGAGATTATCCAAGCGGTCAAAGACGGACATATCCGTCGTTTCTTCGTGATTGCGGGTTGTGACGCACCAGGCAAGGGCGGTAACTATTACCGGGAACTCGCTACGTCTCTACCGAATGACACCGTTATTCTCACCACGTCCTGTGGTAAGTTCCGTTTCAATGATGTAGATTACGGTACTGTAGGAGACACGGGAATTCCACGGTATATCGACCTGGGACAATGCAACAACTCAGGTTCAACCGTAAAAATTGCGATGGCCTTGGCAGATGCTTTTGGTTGTAGCGTGAATGAACTTCCTGTAAGTATCGTGCTGTCTTGGTTTGAACAAAAAGCGGTAGCGATTCTGCTCGGACTATTCAGCCTCGGCATTCAGGATATCCGGATTGGTCCTAAACCACCTGAATTTATCTCAGAAGGTGTGTTGGAAGTGCTTGTAGATCTGTTCGGGTTAAAACTGATTACGACCGCAGAAGAAGACCTGAACGCCATGCTTGCTCTGTCTTAAGTTATTAGTAACTATTGAAATTCTAATTCAAAATGTATCGGCACAAAAGGAACAGAAGTGTCTGTTCATTGGTGAGATCCCCTTCTAGTTGATAAGAGAAAAAGACATCTTTAACGATGGCTTCATCTTGTCAAATGAAGGGGATTTTTTGTGATTAATATAAACATTTTGGTAGGATTTTTTTTATTCAAGAAGAAGCGTAACGAGAGGAATAGAAAGGGGTTGCACCGTAAAATAAGTCTCTGAAAATTATAAAGGGATAGGTCTATATGCCTTGTATAAATAAACATGAAAAGTATGTAAATTTGGTTATTTTACCCTATTGAAGTTTATTGGTGGAAATGTGTATATAGATTAAGATACATCACAAAACACGGGATTACCCCATCATTAAGGAGATTATTTGTATGTTTAACAAAGAAATTGAGGAATGGTTAAGACTAGCTGGAGGTAAGGAGAATGTTACAAGGATAGAGCAAAGTTTGGATTCAACAATACTGATCTTGAAAGATCGAACGCAAATGGATCTGTCGTTGCTCGCCTCAACAACTGTAGAAGCAGATGTACAGTTCACTGGTGAACAATGCCGTTTGAATATAAAAGATGTTTCCGGTTCTATCTATAACACGATGCAGGAGTTGAAGATTGGAGACGGTGTAGAGTCCAAGCTAGAAGGGTCTACATCTAAGAGGAAGAAAAGATCCTCCCCGATTCGGTTCGTGTCTGATATATTCATACCTTTGATGCCTATCATTCTGGGTGCAGGGGTTTTAAAAATTATACTAGCATTAATTTATTTTATTGATTCTTTAAGCTCAGAGTCATCTACCCTAATGGAGAGCCAGACCTTTACGATCTTTAGAATTATTGGAGACAGTGCTTTCTATCTGATTCCAGTATTGGCCGCTGTCAGCACGGCTCGCCTGTTGAAGAGTAATGTCTACGTGGCAGCAGTACTCGGTGGATTAATGTTTCATTCAGAGGTTGCCTCGTTATTTTCCGGTGAGCAGAGCGTATATTTTCTAGAGGTTCAACTTGCGAATCAACCTGCCTTTTATTCAGCTGTCATCTGGGTCATTCTAGTGGTATGTGCAGCAGCTTATCTGGAGAGAGGGATTAAACGGCTACATCTGAAAGGCATACCAGACATCGTTGCTCCATTTTTGACGTTACTCATTCTTGTGCCAGTCATGTTACTGGTCCTGGGAACGGTTGGCGAATGGATTGAAAGTAGACTGCCCGAATTCATGGACACGATGGCCGCTGATCATCCGATTTTGGTAGTTGTATTGATGGGTGCATTCAGCTTGTTTTTAACAATGACTGGAACCCTCTATATGCTGATTCCAACTTTAATTAATGAATTAGTAATGAACGGTTCCTCTGTAATAATCGGAGGCATGTTAGTTGCCGTAGTTGGACAGGCTGGAGCCTCTCTTGCCCTCGGACTTCGTTCAAGAGATGCATCCTTCCGGAAGCTGGCATTCTGGGCATCGGGAACAGCTCTCCTTGGAATTACTGAAGCAGCCTTTTATGCAGTAAATATGAGAAAAAAATCCTCATTCTATGCGGCCATACTGGGCGGAGCAGCAGGAGGGCTCTACCTCGGATTATTATCTGTGCAAGCCTTTGTAGCGAGTGGAGGACAAAGCTTGTTAGAACTGACAATTTTCAAAGAAGAAGGTAGTCTGAATCTGTTACATGCTATAGTTGGCGTTGTGATTGCATTTGCAGTGTCTTGTGTGCTTACTTATATTTTGTATGGAAAGAAAGAGAAGAACACTCCAAACACTCCAGTGTATTAATTGAAATCTAATCCTCTCTTTGGTCATAATTCGAAATACGGAAGGCAAAAGAGGGGATAAGCCCGTATAGAGTATGAGTTAGATATGAATGTAAACAAGGAAGGACTCGATCCACAAGGAGTTCTTCCTTTTCTTTATTACATTCGTTAAGCATAAGTTCAACACATATCGGACAGGAAGGGATGGCCTGAGAGGGATGTTTCCTCGTTCGGATGAAAATAAGAATGTGAAAATTATAAGGCAACGTTGACAAAAAAGAATTCCATAGGTGATAATGATAATTGTTATCATATAAAAACATAACAACAGAATGAATACATAACAACAGAGGAGACAAGAGATATGAAAAAAGGGTTACATGCACTGCTAATTATGATGGCGTTTGTATTGGTGCTGGCGGGTTGCGGTAAAACCGCTTCAACTCCACAAGCAAGTGAAGGGTCTGGTTCGGGCAGTGCTCCTGCTGAGGAGTCTGCTGGACCGATTACTGTACAGCACAAACGTGGGGAACTTACACTCGACAAGCCTGCTACACGTGTTGTTACACTGGAATGGACCTACACAGAAGATGTTGTTGCCTTGGGGGTCCAGCCTGTAGGTAATGCTGATAATGCCAATTATAAAGTATATGTAACGGACGAAGCAGCTCTGGATGACAGCGTTACAGATGTCGGAACACGCAGTGAACCGAATATGGAGGCCATCGCAGCACTGAAGCCGGATCTGATCATTGCGAATGCAGACAATAATTCCAATGTATATGAACAACTGAAAGCTATTGCTCCAACGCTGGAGTTCGATCCATACGATGGCGACGGTTATAACCATGACAAAATGATTACGATCTTTAATACCATTGCTACAGCTCTAGGCAAAGAAGACAAGGCCAAAGAAGTATTAAGCGACCTCGATCAACATTATGTAGAAGCAAAAGATAAGCTGGCTGCGGCTGGGAAAGATAACTTCCATTTTGTACTGACACAGGCATTCACTTACCAAAATGCAGCTTCCCTACGTTTGTTCTCGGATAATTCCGTGGTGGTAGGTACGCTGAAAAACATTGGTATGGTCAATGATTGGCAGCCAGACAAACTGGAGAACTATGGTTTCTCTACAGTAGGTATTGAATCCTTATCAGCTATACAAGACAGTAACTTTATCTATATTACGCAACCAGACGATGATGTGTTTGGAGCAGCAATGAAAAATAATTCAGTCTGGAATGGATTGAACTTCGTTAAAGAAAAACGTACGTACCAACTGGACAGCACAACATGGACATTTGGCGGACCGATTTCTTCTAAAGTGCTGGTGGACGGTGTGGTTGAGGCGATTACCAAATGAGTCTGAGTCAACAAGCTACGCCAGCTAAACGCTGGCGAATCATAAGCATCTATGGGGGCGGTCTCACCGCCCTTGTCGTGCTTTTTTTTGTAAGTCTGTGTTATGGGGAGGCAGCCCTTTCTCTGCACGATGTTTGGAGCGCGCTTACAAACAGACAGGATACACTCGAGCATAATATGATATGGGATTTACGTATGCCACGTACCGTGATCGGCATTCTTGCAGGTGGTGCACTGGCTGTTGCGGGTGCGCTGTTACAGACCATTACTCGTAACCCGCTTGCTGCCTCGGATACCCTGGGGATCAATGCTGGGGCGTATTTTATCGTCGTGCTTGGTGCCATTCTTTTTCCAGGCGTACTTAGCAAGTCACCGTTTCTATTTGCTGCCGTGGGTGGTTTATTTGCAGCGTTTGCAGCTTATTTTATGGGTGGCGGGCGTACATCCACTCCAGTACGGCTAGCTTTGTCCGGTATGATTGTATCGATGGTACTTGGTTCATTTACGAGTGCTTTGCATATTTTTTTCTCGATGGAAACACAAGGTTTGTTCCTGTGGGGTTCAGGTACACTCGTCCAGAATGACTGGACTGGTGTAAACTATGCTTGGCCTTTGGTTACGGGAGTCACGTTGCTGGCTCTGATTCTGTCCAAACAGTGGGATATGCTCGAACTGGATGAATCCACCGCATCCTCCTTAGGCCAAAGAGTAGGGCTCGCCCGAACAGGTGGATTGATTATTGCGGTAGTTCTGGCTGCTGTTATTGTCAGTGTTATTGGACCGATCGGTTTTGTAGGTCTGGTTGCTCCGCACCTGGTTCGTCTGAGCGGCGTTCGTTCCAACCGTCTTTTGATTCCCGGCGTATTCGTGTGGGGAGCAGCGCTGCTGGTGGGCGCAGATGTGCTTGCCAAAATGATACATAACTCCAGTATGGAACTACCAACAGGTGCTGTTATGGCGATCATTGGTGCGCCTTGGTTAATCTGGCTGGTCTTGACCCGGATGAAAGCCGGGAATGGAGCGGGCATGACGACATCAATGAGCACAGGAGGGCGCGTGCGCCGTTTTGCTTTCGTACCAATGGCTATCCTGTTCTCAATCATTACAATCGTTCTGGTTCTGCTCAGCACAATGTTTGGTGGAATGCGTATTCCACTAGCTGATCTGTTGCCAAGTTTGTTCCAATCTGATGGTATGTTCTCTGCACTGATCCAGCTGCGAATTCCGCGCACCTTGGTTGCTGCTGGAGCCGGGGCAGCACTTGCTATCAGCGGAGTGCTTATTCAGATGGCTGTACGGAATCCGCTAGCAGACGCATCCATCGTAGGGGTATCTTCTGGCGCGGGGCTTGGTGCTATGATGGTGTTCATACTGTGGCCTGAGTTACCGATGTACCTTCTGCCCATTGCGGCTATAGTTGGAGCCGCGATTGCGGCTACACTGGTATTTTCGCTTTCCTGGAAAAAAGGCTTGAATCCATCCGCAGTCGTTTTGCTAGGTATCGCCATGTCAGCTATTGCAGGTGCAGGCATTCAGATTCTGATCGTGCGCGGAGCCGTGTACGGTAGCAGCGGTTATATCTGGTTGACAGGTAGCACCTACGCCCGTACTTGGGATCAAGTCAAGGTTATTGGTATATTCCTGCTGATTCTCGTTCCAGTAGCCTGGTGGCTTGCTCGCAGGTTCGAACTGCTCGTATTTGATGATAACAGTGCTTCCGGGCTTGGCATGAATGTACGTCGTACTCGTCTGCTGGCCATGACCGTAGGTGTATTGCTTGCTGCCGGGGCTGTCGCATGCGTAGGAACTGTCGGATTCATCGGTCTGATTGCTCCGCATATGGTTCGCTTGCTGACAGGACATAAACTGAGACAGTCTATGTTTCTCTCCGCACTGGCAGGAGCAGTTATGCTCGTGCTTGCAGATACAATCGGCAGAACAGTGATGGCGCCAACTGAGATTCCATCGGGTATTCTCATCGCTTTGATCGGTACGCCATACTTCTTGTATCTGATGTACCGCTCGAGCTGGCGCAAAGCCATGAAATAAAAGAAGCACCAAACCCAATTCCAATGGGTTTGGTGCTTCTTTTGCGTTTGTTGATTTTTGTTCACAGCAGAATTGCTGCCTTATCATCTATCAATATATCTATCTATAGACCTATGATTCAGAAATCAGGATACCACTGTTCTCTACATACTGAAGAGCTTGTTGGAGCTGATCTATCTCCTGTACCAGAGCAATTCTGATGTAACCTTCACCTGAAGGCCCAAAGGCGCTGCCTGGCGTAACAATAACACCTGCGCGTGTAACCAGATCCGTGGCGAAAGCTTCGGATGTGTCATAATGTGCTGGAATTCGTGTCCAGATGAACATAGTGGCTTCGGGTTTGGCAATATGCCAGCCCAGTTTAGCGAAGCCTTCACATAACATGTTGCGCCTTACTTCATAGATCTCTCTTACCCGCTCTACCTCACTTTGATCTCCTGTAATGGCTGCAATCGCCGCCTTCTGGATGGGGAGAAACATGCCGTAATCCATATTGGACTTAAGCTTTTTCAACATAGAGACAATCTCTGCATTCCCCATGCAAAAACCGATTCGTGCCCCAGCGAGTCCATAGGTTTTGGATAGGGAGTTAAACTCAATCCCCACATCCATTGCGCCGGGGTAAGAAAGAAAGCTGCCGCATGTTTTGTGATCAAATACAAGCTCGCTATAAGCGTTATCATGTAGCACAATAATATCGTATTTTTTGGCGAAAGCGATCAGATCTGTATAAAATGAGTCTGGTGCCATCGCCGTTGTTG
This sequence comes from Paenibacillus sp. JJ-100, assembly GCF_948329825.1. Taxonomy (GTDB): domain Bacteria; phylum Bacillota; class Bacilli; order Paenibacillales; family Paenibacillaceae; genus Paenibacillus. Next base: position 1,135,957 of record NZ_CAOJCM010000002.1, on the reverse strand, counting down.
GATTATTCGGATACGATACAAGCATGAACTTAGCTCGTTCTGCAACAGATTCAGGAATGTCATGGAGCTGAATGACGTAGTTGTGTTCTTCTTTTTGCGGCATGTAATATAGTTCTGCTCCAGCAAGAAGTGGCCCATCTGCGAATACGGGATAACATGGATCAGGGACAAGCACAAGATCACCTTCATCTACGATGGAGAGAGAAATGTGCGCAAGCCCTTCCTGTGAGCCGAGCAGCGAGCAAATTTCGGTTCTCGGGTCCAGTTCTACGTGATACCGCTCTCTGTACCAGTCGCTTGCTGCCTGAAGCAGCTCTTTCTGATCGTTCACGGCGTAGATGTAATTCGCGGGATCTGCGGCGGCTTCACAGAGTTCCTTCATAATATGCGGTGCTGGCGGAATGTTTGGCGTTCCAACGCTTAGATCAATCACAGGTTGATCATTCTCCAGCCGTTGTCGTTTGATGTCTAGCAGTTTGGTGAAGATCCCTTCACTAAAGTGTTCCATTCGTTTTGCAAATTTCATGATCAGTCCATCAGCCTCCAATACTCTTCGTGCACCTATCGTTTAATAATAAATGGATAGCGTACAAAAGAGAAGAGCAGGGGAGCACCATAGTTTACTCTACCTTGAAGTGACTCAGCTCTTCCTGCAGTTTGGTAGACAGCTGATTTAACTGATTCGACAGATCGGCTACCTGCTGAATACTCTCCAGTTGTTCCTGCGTACTCGCGCTGACTTCTTCAGTTGAGGCAGAATTCTCTTCAGTAGTTGATGAGATAATCTCCAGTGCCTGAAAAATCTCGTCTTTGTGTTGATGTACATTGACCGTGCTGCTTGTGATCTGTGCCATTCGTAGTTTGAGTTCTTCGAGGTCTCTGTTGATGGTGTAGAACACTTGCTTGGTGTCTTCTACGGACTTGGTGTTTTCTTCCGCTATCTTCATGCCTTGCATAATGTGTTCAACCGATAAAGATGTTTTCTCTTCAATAACGTGTACCTTTTTGTTGATTTCTTCTGTTGCCAGCGCGGTCTGTTCAGCCAGCTTGCGAACTTCTTCTGCAACGACAGCGAATCCTCTGCCATGTTCCCCGGCACGTGCAGCCTCAATGGAAGCATTAAGTGCGAGCAGATTCGTTTGAGAGGCAATTTGTTTCACTGTATCCACAAAACTGGATATTTCATTCCGGCTCAGATCGATCTCCTTAATAATCATAGAGATGGATTGAGTGGAATTATGATTCTCTGCCGACCATTTGGATAGTTGCTCGACAACGACTAGCCCCTGACCACTTTGATCCGCAGAGGTTTGCACCATGACTCCCATAGCCTGTGTATCTTCAGCAATTTCATCAATTTGTTTCGATAACGAGCCCGTTTTACGTAGAATGTTCTCTGTTTCAACAGACTGATAATTGGTTGCATTGGCGATCTCGTTGATCGCTGTAGATGTATCATTCATGGTCACAGCAGTTCTTGAAGATATCGATTGCAAGTCCTGGGAGGATTGGTTCAGCACTTGAGAAGAATTGCCCACGATTTGCAGCATGCTTTGAATCTTCTGCACCATGGAATTCAAGCCATTAGCAATTTGTCCAATTTCATTATTCGATTGAATATCCAGTTGAACCGTCAGATCACCTTGCTCAATCTGTTCAATTTTTCTGAGTAGCTGCGGTATAGTACGCAATAGACGACGAAGAGTAACATAACAGATGATGACAAGCAGAAGCGTAGCGGCTACGAATCCCCCAAGTGTAATCCATGTAAATGTTCGAAGCTCCGCCAGTACTTCTTTCTCTGAGATTGTCAGGCCTACGGACCATCCTGTGTCCTTGCTCGTTGCATACCCGATGTAACGACGTTCCCCATTGTCGTTCATCAGTTCAATGCCCGATTCACCAGCCATCATTTTTTTACCCACTTTGCCCATATCACCCGTACTGTTCACAATGTTTTCCTTCAGCACTTTACGCTCATCCGGATGATACAGAATCTCCCCACTTTTGGATAGCAACAAGGAATAGCCTGTGCTGCCCAGAGAGTAACTCTTCATAATGCTTGGAATATCGGTAAAGAGGATATCTGCTGCGGCGAATCCGATCATGTTGTTGTTATCATCCTTGATTGGATAAAAAATACCCATGAGTACTTTGCTAGCAGCAATGTCAATGTACGGATCAGAATAGTAGAGCCCGTCGGCATCTTTTATCGGCTGATAGTAAGGACGTGCCTGGATATCGAAGTCAGGAGCAGATACTACGCCGTCATTTTGCATCCAGAATCCTTTACCATCCAGACCGGCAATCCAAGCGTCGTTAAATGAAGGCTCGGCCTTCACAATTGCCGCGAGGGTATCCCTTGTTTCAGCAGCATAAGTAGAAGTGGCTGCTTCTGCTGCTGATTTGGTTGTTTCTATGTATTGCCTGAATAATTTATTAGTAGACATTTGTTTAACCAGTGCGCCCTTTTCCTTGAACAATGCGTCAAATTCACTAACAATAGCTTGTGTTTTGGTCTGGAGCATGGATTCCTGTTGTTGGACCAAGATGTTTCTTGTGCTTGCAAACATGAAAGTCCCGAGTACAGTAAACACGACAACAATGATAATCAACAGCACGATGGACAGTGTATTGGCGATACTCGATGTACGTGTCCTTTTGTTTCCCTGCTTTTTGAAAGTATTTAACATGTTTCATCTCCCCAAATTCTTAATAAGAAGTTGCAAACCCTTGAGTTATATTTCGGCATACTATGTAGATTTGTGTATATTTTTGTCGAAAAAAATATAGTGATAAACAACATACGGGTATTCCATTCAGTGAAGGTTGTTCATAATGGAATGAATAGGATTATTAGGAATTTGTTGTGAACCAGACAAGATAGGGGAGAGGGAAGATGACTCAGGGTTGGCATGCTTCCATACAAGGAATGCCATGGAATGCAGAAAAAATGAAGCAGGCAGTTGAACAGTAGCGACGCAGAGCAATCGTTCATTTTCGAGTTGGTGTGGATACGTACGAGGATTTGGCCGAATTGGATGCGAGCGTTTTCTCTCTGAGACCTGATTTGATTCTTCACATATCCAACGCGGATCTAATAGAGAAGTATGCGTCCGGAGTTCTCGGGCGATTGGCGAAGCTGAAGCATGTGTCTGTCACAAGCTGGAACAATTATGTGATTTCTCGCATATGGCCCAGCTCAGACAGCTTGAACTGGTTTACATGAAATCGCTTCGGGATATTGAATATTTATGGACGGCGAGTGCACTGGAGGTCTTGGAACTGAAAGAGATCAATGCAGCCCTCAAAGCAGAAGCTTTCGTTCGGCTGGCAGAGTTCGAGCAGCTGCGTCAGGTGCACTTTCGTTTTATTGATTTTAATAAAGGACGTATTGCTACAATGCGTGAGTAGCTCATTCAACAAGGCAAGTCACATGTAATCTACGAGCATATTCCTGAACATGAACGAGTACAGTGGATGGAGATCGAGCACATATCCCGATATTTAATATGACTGTATCAGCTGGTTTCAACAAGAACGTAGAAAGTAAGTTATCCCTTTTTTGCTATGTATTCAAATCAGTAAGAGCGGGTACGTTAATCTCTTTCACACAGGCTGCCTTGGACAGGCTCACAATACAACGGACGATCGATACCATATCTTGAAGGGGGATACGTGTCCCGTCATACTCAGAAAGTGCACGTTCTATTCCTTCTTCGTACGGAATCTCTGCTGCCAGCTCTCCCGGATTAATGCAGGTTACAGCAATACGATCTTTTCTTGTATGTTCCCGCAGAGCTTCTGTAATTCCACGTATCGCGAACTTGGATGCAACAAAAGAAACCTGAGTGCTACCCGCATTGCTTAATCCGGCTGTAGAGCCAATAAGAATGATCTTTCCTGCTGCAGACTTGCGAAGTTGAGGAAGTAAAGCTTGAATACATACAATAGTGGACGTTACGTTCACATGTATCAGGTTCTGAATATCGGAAGGCTCATCCTGGTCGAAGGTGTAGTGGTCTTCGAAGCCTTCCTTTTCCCAGATCCCCACGTTATAAATCAGTACATCCAGCTTTTCGTTACGCAGCTGCTCCGTGATCTGTTTGGCAGCCTGAAGCTCAGAGAGATCTGCCTGAATCCATATTCGCTGTACACCGTCCTTCAGTTTCAGACTTTCCGGCTTGCTGCGGGATACAACCCAGACTTTATCTCCTGCCTGCGGCACTCCACGGACGAATGCATCACCTAATCCTTTACTCGCACCAAATACAATATATTTCTTCATTCAAAAAAACCTCCTGACGACAAGGATTGGATAAAATCAAGTGCCTGTTTGCCTCGGTAAGTGAGTTGTGCTACAGGATTCATTTAACTGCATCATTATTATGATAATAATCATATTTTACTATAGAGGTGGTATTTGATAGATGAAGGTTGAATGAGGAATATTTCACATTTTGGTCTCACTCCGCTCATGAGGAAGAAGGGAGAGCGATGGAGAACTGTGAAAGAACGAATCGCCATCGCCATCGGATAACAAAACAACCTCTTCCCCTCGTTGCTGCCTAAGCGCAATATTATCCCTTCCCCAAGCACACATCACATCCACAATGGTATTTGCTGTGACGCCATATTCAGTAAGGCCGTACTCTACTTTGGGAGGCATCTGTTGGTAGACATGCCTTGTGACAAGACCATCGCGTTCCAATTCGCGTAATTGTTGAATCAATACTTTTTGGGAAATGCCGGGCATGCTACGCTCTAGTTCTCCTGTTCTTTTGACACCGGACATTAATAAACAGATGATGATGGCTTTCCACTTGCCGCCAATGATTTCGAGTGTGGCTTCAATGCCCAAACGATATTCCTTCATTCATATCACCTCGTTATTTATATATACGTGTTCACAGGGATAACTATTTATTATCTCACAGTTACAAAGCAGAAGTCCATACACACCTTGAGGTAAGTATCTTACTTCATTGTGTGTATTTTCTTTTGGGGTGACGGGGTGGATAATGATCCGTAATCAAGGGAAAATCAACCTGTTTTGGAGAGAGGAAGAAATGAAATGAAAACACTGGTTATTCTCGCACATCCGAATATGACAACTTCAAGAGTGAATCGCCGCTGGAAAAAGGAGCTGGAGCAGCACGCAGAGCAGGTACGTATTCATGAATTGTACGAAGTTTATTCTGACTGGAACATCAATATTGCTCGTGAGCAGGAGTTACTGGAGGCACATGATCATATTATTTTGCAGTTTCCGTTCTATTGGTATAGTTACCCGCCTCTGCTCAAAAAATGGCTGGATGATGTGTTCACGCATGGATGGGCTTACGGATCAAAGGGCAATCGATTGCATGGAAAGCGGATGGGGCTGGCAATAACCATTGGGGATAAGCGGGAGAATTACGGAAAAGGACGGCCGGTAGGTTTTAGTGTCGAAGAACTGATCGCGCCATTCAAGGCAAGCATGAATCATGTGGGCGTTACAACACTGCCGCATTATGCTGTCTTTGGTGCCTCATTCCAGGCAAGTGATGAACAGATTGATCGTAGTGCTACAGCGTACATCCAATATATTAAAGCGTTCAAGTGAAATGTTTTCATAAAAAATGAGAATGACCTGGCTCCGCACATGGCGGAGTACCAGGCCACAGTTTTACTTCAAGTGTACTTTATGTCGCGGTGCTGATCCACAAGATCAGCATTACGCTCATTCCGTTTACTCGACACGGAAGAAGTCAAAATCAGCATATCCTCCTGCAGACTTGGTCGCATAATTGAACAATGCAAAACGATAGCCCATAAAGTGTGGCATCGTATACGACATTTGCAACGTATTCCCAATGTTGGTCCAGTTTGTTCCATCCAGACTATAAGCAAAATAAGCTTTATCCGTTCGATTCGTGAAGTCACAGATGACTCGCAGATAGACTTTGTTTTGATTCAAAGGTACGTTTGCCACTTCGGTCATTGTGCCTGAGCTGGCATTTGTCATTACGATAGATTTGGTATTCCCTGTCACCTTGACACCGACAAAGCCATATTTCGCTTGAAAAGCAGCGAGACCGGCATAATCCCCATCTTTCATGCCTGCCGTCTCCAAGGCGGTAATGCCTGTACTTTTTGGTCCAAACGTACGCTGATTCAGTGTATTTCGGGCCTCCAGCAGATTTTTGCTGAGCTTGCCTGTCGTCAGTCGCATATAGCCAGGCCGCTGGCTTAAGGACCATTTGGTCGGATCAGGATTATGATTCCACTGCCAGACCTTCGATAGAGCCGAGTTGCCTGAAGGTACATTAAACTCATCAGAACCGAACACTTTAGCTGGCGCTTGTCCTTCAACAGGCATATTCATCGTGAGTGGGACTTTGCCATTTACCCCGAATACGGGCCAGTTATCCACCCAGTTCACAGGGACAAGATACGGAATACGCCCAACGGCTCCGCTATCGCGAAACAGCATGCCGTACCATGAGCCTGATGCGGTATCTACGATCCCGCCTTGTGCGATACCTGAATCTCTCAATACCACTTTGCCTGTATATGGCCCTGTCAATGTATTCGAGCGATAAGCGAGCTGAATTCGTCCATCACCGGATGGCCAGGCAATCAGGAAAACATAGTACATCCCATTAATCTTCTGAATGTGCGCACCTTCTGCCTTCACGATCATATTTGAGCCAGCAACAGCACTTGCATTCGGGATTAATACCTGATTAACACCGCCTGCCTTCACGGCTTTGGCATCAGGCGTCAGCTCGACGATGCTGATGTTATCACTTCCGTGTACAAGAAATGTGCGGTTCCCGTCGAAGAGAAGGGAAGGATCGTGGTAATAGCTGTTCAAAGTATATGGTGTCCACGGTCCAGTCTCAATGTTACTGGTCTGGTAGATGTACGTCTTTCCTGTGGACAGCGAACCAAAGGCGACATAATAGGTGCCGTTATTGTAGCGAAGACTGCTGGCCCAGGAACCGCGCCCATATTCGTTCTGACCATTATTCAGATTCTGTGCATCACCATTCCCAAGCGTATCATATACATAGTTCACAATGCTCCAGTTGACCAGATCATATGATTTCATAACCGGAACACCAGGATTCATATGCATGGTAGTACTGGTCATGTAGAAGGCATTGCCTACTCGAATGACATCACTGTCTGGTACATCTGCATAAATGACCGGATTGTTAAACGTTGCGGCGGAAGCCTTCTGATTAGCCAAGGGTAATGACGTTAACAGTAGAGGCAGAGTAAGTAGAAGCAACCCGATTTTTTTCCACATAACTTGTCCTCCTGACAGGTTGAAAAAATCTTGAATATCATAAATTACTGCGAAATTTCAAGATAATCGATGTAAGCATCCCAAGAACCGTTATCTGTAGTTACTACGAGCTTGATCTCCTGATCCCCTGTAGCGTGTGTAATGTTGGGCAGTGTTTGCACAGTTGGCTCGGTTCCTGTGAAGAAGAACGAACCTGCGGTGACACCACCGATTACCAGATCGACACGGGCAGTACTACTGTTGTTAGAAGCCCCGCGAAGAGAGAACTGATGTGTAGGATAGGCAAAATATTGATTGTAAGCCGCATAATCATTGTTAGCATAAAGTGCCACGCCGCTAAAAGGAGAATTAATCAGGCCAGCATACTGGCCGCCAAGAGTCATGCTTTCTGTTTCATATCGATTAGTCCCTGGATTGGGATTCGGGTTAGGATTTGGATTGGTTCCGGAACCGGAGGTGAACTGCCAGTAATCCAGATTGAATAGATTTCCATTACCTGAGCCTGTAAACACCAGATACAGATGGTGGCGTCCAGTCGTATTGGTGATGTTCGTTTCCAGCTCACGCCAGTTTTGTGCACCACCAGTAGATGTGACATTAAGTGTTCCGATCAGAGTTCCCGTAGGGCTGCCAAGTCGTAGCTCAATTTTACCATTTCCGGTAGAAGCTACATTGGCCTTGAACTTGGAAGCACCTGTTGAACCAAAATCCACATTGCTTACAGCGACCCAGTCCCCATTATTGATATTGGTTACATTTTGGTTGGCAATTGGTCCACCACTGGCTTGAGTTGGTTGTGTATTGATGCCAGCTTGCCAAGCAATTGTCTCGGCTTCTACGCGGACATACGGGTTGAGATTAGCTCGTTGGGGAACACCCGTCATGTTGCCCTGTACTTCCTGGATTGAACCATCTGCATTATGTGTAAGTTGGTTGATGTGAGTAGAACGATAGCCTTTGCCATCCCCGAGGAACGCCTTGCTCACGGTTTGTGCATGGTATGCGACATACCACTGGTTATTGAACTGGAACACGGCATGATGATTGTTACCACCAACACCGAAGAAAGTGCCCGGGTTTTTGAGGAAATGCCCTTTGTATGTGAAAGGTCCCATTGGGCTGTCACTGACCATATATCCAATTTCACCTTTTGGGTATGCTGCCGGATGATTGCCTGCAAAATTGATGCAATAGGAGTAGTAGTATTTGCCGTTATATTTATGAATACCTGAATCTTCAAACATGTAAGGTGCATCAATGGTTGTGGCGCTACCAACGACACTGGTCATGTCGGCACCGAGACGAATAACACGTGATGTTTTTGGATTCGCGATGGAAGCTGCATTATTCTCGTTCGGAATACCGCCTCCTGCATACAAATAAGCGGAACCATCGTCATCGACAAGTACAGCTGGATCAAAGAGCCAAGTTACACCCGACATACCAGGCGTCCCATGGGTAACAAGCGCCCGTCCGATTGGATCAGACCACGGCCCGATTGGGGAATCTGCTGTCAGAACACCAATTCCTGCACCTGAGTTGGCAAAATACAAGAAAAATTTATCTTTGCCGGCAATTGTTTTTTTGGCCATTGCTGGGGCCCATGATTGGCTTGCCCATTTGGCAATACCTTGTCCATTGTTCGCATTGTTCGCACCTGCTACTGGAATGTAGCCATGGTCGGTCCAGTTCACCATGTCAGACGAGGAGATTACGCTGATTCTGCCGATGGTGCCGTAGTTGTTTTCTTTCACAGAGCCATCGTTGTTGTACAAGTACGTATCTCCAGTCATGTAAACATAGACGCGATTGTTATGAACAAGCACATAGGGATCGGCTCCCAACTTGTGATCGACAAGTGGGTTGGCATTAACAGGCGTCTTCGCGACAGCCGAATTGGCTGCATGGCTTGATTCCATCGGCATCATAACAAAAACAAGGATTAACGACATTAGCAGAGCTAGTTGCTTACGAATCATACGTTCGCCTCCATTGGATTAGTGTGTTGTCGCAATTTGTTTGTAAAGAATGAGATGTTGAAGAGCGTGATGCGAGAGCTGAAACAGAAGCTTGAAGCGGTTAAGTGTTCTTCATGACACCTCCTTTATTGTGATGATTAGTGGAATCTGTAGTTCATGATGCCTTATATGGCTTAAGCTAGAAGACTTGCACGCAAGGTATTGGGTACAGTGCGACAAGTAGACAGCTATGACCCGGATCCAAAAGAAGCGTGTGGAGAGCGGACTTGTAATACGTAATGATGATAGAGTGACAACAGAGCTATAATATGTCCGGTTGTTTGTTGTAATCGCTTTCAATAAACTGAGTCTAAAGATTGTTGAGAGGAATAAAAATAGCGGAATTAATGTAATTATTTTTCATATTTGTTTTTAAATGTTATTTATTTGACGATATCATATCACAAATGCACAAGAATACAATCATTTTCTATCAAAATTTGTAAAAAAATAATGTTGCTAGTTACTGCCAACCAATATGTTCACCATACAAATCTATGTGATATGCTTGAAAAAAGAGATTTTGCTGTGCAACTCTAGAAGTTAGGCACATTACAATACATAAAGCAGGTGAGTATTATGAATACACATGTCATAATCTATGACGGATATGTAAGTTTTGAAATTATGCTAGCCATGTACCTCATGAAAACCAAAGGGGATATCATAACGATCGGAATGACATCAAACCCAGTGAAGTCCTATGAAGGCTTAATTGTTACACCACATCATTCCATGGATGAGGTAGATCACCGTGATATTGAAGTATTGATCATTCCAGGAGGAGATATCAGCGAACTTCAGCAAAATAAACAACTGATTGCACTGCTGCAAAAGTTAGAAGGTGATCGTAAATTTATTGGGGCGATCTGTTCCGGGGTAGACCTGCTCAATCAAGCAGGGATTCTGGAAGGGAAGCAATACACAAGTAATGATGCAACCCACTCTGACACGTATGTGGTGCACGATAATATCATTACAGCGAAAGCGAACGGGTATGTGGACTTTGCCTTAGCTCTTGGTCAGATGACAGGCATCTATGCTGATGAAGCAGATTATGAAGAAACCATAAGGTTTTTTAAATACTTTGAAAATGCTTAAAAGGATGAATAGATGACCGAGTATTTCAGTCTAATACTTGTTTAAGAAACCCGGCGATTTACACCGGGCTTTTTGCTTTTTTATCGGCTGGGTCTGCTAGTATGCTGAATGATCAGGGAATCTGCGTCAATCGTCACAGCATGGTATGACTTCGGCATAATTGTTCACCTCTTCTAACGCATCACTTTTTTCGTATTCTCCATTATATCTAATATGTGTTTTGCTTTGCCACGTTGTATAAATAACAATACAAGAGCAATCGTTATTATTCCAATGGTAGTTACGAGTTTAATAAATAGACGTTCGTCCATAACCCAAGAGGCGGAAAAAGCATTGATTAGACTGTGAAATAAAATACATAGCCAGATGCTTTTACTCAAGCGGTAGATGACTGCCAGTGCAAACGACAATCCAATAACCATAAGGGTAAATAGTCCGAAATTCCAGTTATATTGACTGGTTCCTTTAATAAAAAAAAGTGGGATATGCCATACAGCCCAGATCACAGATGTAACAAGGACTGCTCTAAAAAATCCAATTTTCTTCTCAAGCATCGGTTGTAGAATATAACGCCACCCCAATTCTTCCAGCCCGCCTCCGATGATCATAATTGGAATAGACAATACGGCCATATATATAGGGGAATTTGAAGTGCTACCTCCTAGTAGTGCGGGAATACCGAAATACGCAGTGGTGAATATAAACACGATAATGTATGCCATAAGCGGCTGTTTGACTGCAAAAGCTTCTTTGATGAAAGGTTTGAATCCTGATATTTTCCTATAATGTCTCAAAATAAAATATGCAGCAAGAGGTGGTCCGCTCCCACCGATTGTAAGCAGCAGCATACCCAAGGGAGTCCTTAGTTCTAACCGTCCCATCTGGCTGGCTAAGATTAGAATTCCCCATGAACAATAAGTGATGAGGAAAGTCCATAGGATATATTGCAATAATAGTTTGGTGCTGCTTTTTTTCAAGTTGATCCCTCCTATTTTAATGTAGACTCTTGTTGCGATAGGCCGTTTATTACTCTCCTCATTACTATAAATATCCTCCATATTGTCTCGCGATTGTCCTCCTGGGATTGAGTATAGAACGTGAGAAGATCTCTTGTATCAAGCCTTGGAAGGAATCAAACTAAGTCTATAGACTGAATTCTTTTTGGACGTATCGGTTTTCATTCTCTTCACTGAAGTGTGTTTTTAAGGGCTTTTGAGACAGCCTTTCTTTTGTCAATTTTCTGTATTCGTAAATTTTTTTACGTTGTATATAACCTTTTGCTGTACTTGTCCATCTAATTCTATAGAGGGCCCTCAGAAGGAGATGAAATTCGTGCATCAAACTATGGAACAAGAAGTCAAACGAGCACAGCAGGGGGATCGTGAAGCATTTATTCAGCTGTTCCGGAGGCTGGAACCCGAGCTGTACAGTTTGGCCAAGTCCATTGTGGGACGGGATGAGGACTGCGCGGATGTTCTTCAGGAAACAACACTGAAAGCGTATAAGAGCATCACCGGGTTACGAAAGACTGCTTATTTCAAAACGTGGCTTATCCGGATTCTAATTAATGAATGTAATCAAGTACTACGTATGCGCAAACGAACCATCGTCATGGCGGAGCTGCCTGAGCATACAGAGACGGGCAGCAATGAACAGCATTTTGTGAATAGTCGACAGCATGATTTGCGAGAAGCCGTGGAGAATCTGGACGAATCGTTACGTTTGGTTGTTCATCTGTTCTATTATCAGGATTTGTCGATCAAACAAATAGCAAGTGTACTTGAACTGTCAGAAGGAGCTGTCAGAGCCCGATTACACAGAGCGCGAGGGGTGCTTGCGAAGCAGATCAATGAAATTGGAAAGGGGAGAGTGGCGTATGAATAACCATGATCTTGATCAGCAGCTCCGGGAGCTAGGGAAGAAGGATGCGAGTAAGGTTCCAGACTTAATCCGACGCCGCCAAGAAGAGGTATACGCCACTCTGGAAACTCTCCCGATGCAAGAACGCAGTCAACGAGTAAAGGTTGCTCGCGTCATGCCTCAAATTCGCCGTATGATGTTGACAGCTGCAGCGGTAATGATTCTTACCATGGGCAGCTTGCTGGTCGGTGCTGCTTTATCCCCAGCCTTAGCGGCATCCTTGCAAAGCGTTCCGCTAATTGGCAGTTTGTTTAAGTTGGCCGACGACTTAGGGCTGCAAACGCTGGGAGAGCGTCGGATTGCCGATGTTGTGGGAGTAAGTGCTACGCATGATGGAATTACTCTGCGTATTCCGGAACTCATATACGATGGTACACGGCTTTCCATGGTGGTTACTCGTGAAGGAGAAAAGTTAAGCGGCAGTATTCTTGATCAGGTTTCTACAGGAAATGGAACTCAGCCGAAATATCCTAAAGGAGCCATTCATTCATTTGATGTTCAGATTAATGGTCATTCCATCCATCGGGGAGAAAGTGGATGGAATATAGGGCTGGGAGGAAAACAGACTACTGACCCCAATACAGCTATTTATGAACTTACGCCACGTTCTTCGCCCAAGCAGTCCGCATCAGAACTTCCTGATACATTTACGCTGACAGTTCAGGTCGGTCTGGAGGGAGTAGAAGAGCCGTTCGTGTTGGAACTTCCGGTGCGAGAACATCAGGCCAAAGTCATTTCGAATATTCAAAAGTCGAAGGAATGGAAAGAGCACAAGCTGACACTGAGCAAAATTCAGTTTACACCCATTACAACCAAAGTGTCGTTAAATGTAGTCTCCAGTGGTCCAAAAAACCAGAAGTGGCAGCAACAGCTCGGATTTGAGCTGTGGGATGACCAGGGGAATATACTAGGTCTCATTGGTGGATATGGAGCGTATGACACTAACCGTTTGGGAGGAGAGCTTCACTATGATCTGTTGTTTGAACGTCTCGAAGTGGCTACTCCCTCTGTCAAACTAAAAGCTTTTATACCTGAAATGGAGGAATCTTCATTCTCTTCAGGGAGCTTCAAATTTAATGAGCGCGGAGAAGTCATTAAACATTATATCAAAGAGCTGGAGATCACCCTTCCGATTGATCAAGCGACAATACAGAAACTATACGAGAATTCATCTCAATAAGAGGAGAAGATAACCATGAAAAAAACATCTAAAATTATTGCAGTATCTGCTTTGGCAACAGGATTGTTCGTTGGAGGTGGGGCTTGGGGATACCAAACAACATATGTTGATGCTGCAGCAGCCCAAGCTAGTGGAGAGAAAGGAAAAGCTGTGAGTAAAGCGAAAAACATTCGAGTCACCCAGAGTGGCATTACCCTTGAGATGACAAAAGCAAATTTCGATGGAAACCTGATTGATATTTCCCTCGACCGAAGCGGCAAAGAAGTAAATGGCAGTTTCGTATACAGTGGTACAAAAGATGAAGGGAGTGCCCAAATTGAACACGGAAGTCTTCAATCCATTGACGTATTTATTAACGGGAAATCGATCATGGAGCTTGGCGGGAAAGCACTGGGGAAAAGGCCAAATCTGAAGTGGGGACCTGGAGATACTCCGGAGAGTGTTCGTGTTAACGTTACGGATGCCTCTTGGTTGGGTGGTAAAGGTTACGCTTTCCCAGAAAAGTTCCAGCTTAAGTTAAAAGTAAAGTTGGAAGGCGTGGATGAACCTTACATCATAGAACTTCCCATGCAGAAGGCAGCAGGCAAACCAGTAGTAGTAAACAACACGCTGACCAAACAGGCCGGTAATATAACCCTTGAGCTTGGTAAAATGAATCTTACATCATCATCCTCTCGTATCCAACTGATTGAAAAGGGCAATGCTTCAGAACAATACTCCGGAATCATGTACGAGTTTGTAGATGACAGCGGGCGTCGACTAGATTACTTGACGGCCTTTGGTACTGATCAAAATAACCAATCAAAAGCATTTTACCATGACATTGTATTAAGCCCGATTCATAGCAATGCTAAATCTATAACGATTAAACCATTTTACCCTGAGATGGAAGAACCCGGTGCAGCGAATGGCTCGTATAAGATGGATGCCAATGGGGAGATCGTTAAACATTTTATTGAAGAGTTAGAAATGAAGGTTTCGCTAAAATAAAGTCAAATATGTTGTGTGATAAGGTCAGCTATTTTACGAAGGTATTCAAGAAGGTAACGGACATGACGCCTGTTGAGTTTAAAAACGGAATCTCTTAGGTCAACAACCTGCTTACAGCTTGCTTATCATTAAAGTTTATCCTCCTCGACACCGATAAAGATAGAGGTAAAAACAATTGTTGTGACAATACTGGAGGATGAACATCATGAGCAAAAAATCAGTTAAGCAAAAGACACTTTATTTCGCAACAGGCTTTATGGCAGCCACGTTACTGACATCATCGGTTACGACGTTCGCTGCGCCGATCAAAAAGCAGATCGATGCCTATTTCAACAACACAAAGATTTATGTGGACGGCAAGCTGGTGCATGCCAAGGATGAGAAAGGAAAAACCCTGGAGCCGCTGGTGTACAATGGAACGACCTATCTTCCGGTAAGAGCCGTGGGTGAAGCATTCAATAGTAGTGTAAAATGGGATGGCCCCCAAAATAGTATCTACGTCGGTAAAGTGAACGCAGGTGATTATAATGTTGCCTTGAGCCGTTTGGATTACTTCAGCGAATCCCAGCGTTATCAGTGGGGAAGAGAACCATGGAAAAATTACACGGGCAATGTCATTAAGCCTTGGAACGAAGAGTCTGACAAGGATAGTACAGGTTCCAATTACGCTAATGGTTTATTGTTTGAGTTGAAAGGGTCAGGGACGGGTGCGACTTACGGACTGGAATCCGATCGCGAGTATTTACTTAATCAGAAGTATAAAGATTTCAAAGGAAGCTTTGTGCTACATTATGACAGCCGTTCTTCCGTTCATGCCCATGCCGTGCTGAAGGTTTACGGTGATGACAAACTGCTTTATACCTCTGAGGTTGTAGAAAAAGGAACATTGCCCATTTCTTTTGACGTTAATGTAAAAGGGGTCAACAAGCTTAAACTGGTAGTGACGAATACGAACATGGATATGGATTATTCCGACAAAATTCAGTTTGGTATTGTGAATGCCGGGTTTTTGAAATAAGACAGGCCCTCTGATGTTAGAGCCATCAGGTGAAATTGTTATGCCATCTGTTAGGGAACACCAAAAGCGGCACACGGCGACAGCCACTAAAAATATAGTCACAAACAAAAGAACCCGCAAATTCGCGGGTTCTTTCACGTTATTCTTCTCCGGATTCTTCTCCGGTAACCACCGGATTCTCATCATAACTGATCCAATCGCTCCAGCTTCCGGAATACAGCTTCACATTCGAGAATCCCGCTTCTTCGAGGGCAATGACGTTCGGGCAGGCCGATACGCCTGAGCCGCAGTACACAATAATGGAACCATCCTTGTCCAGCTTGCTGAACCGCTCATCCAATGCCTCAACACCAGACCAGCGTCCATCTGCACTCAGCACGTCTTTCCAAAAATAGTTCACCGCCCCCGGAATATGTCCGGCCTTGGCGTCAATGGGTTCCTCAAGTCCCGCATAACGGCGGACATCGCGAGAGTCGATCAGCACGGCGCTCCCGTTTGCCGAAGCCTGCTGTACATCCTCTACACTTGCCAGCATCTGCGGCTGCAGATTCACGTCAAACGAAGACGGAATCTGTACAGGTACATCTGTGGTCACTGGGAACTTGGCATTCTGCCAAGCAGAGAAACCCTCATCCATGACATAGACTTGCTCATGTCCCATATAACGCAGCAGCCACCACAGACGCGAGGCGTTCATGCCGCCTTGATCATCATAAGCAATGATGCGACTATTAGAGCTGATTCCTGCTTTGGCAAGGCGGCTCGCGAGTGCAGCTGGATCAGGGAGTGGATGGCGTCCGCCATGCTCTGTGACCGGAGCAGAGAGATCTTTTTCGAGATCAAGGTAGACCGCGCCTGGGATATGTCCAGCTTCATAGGCTTGTCGACCGGCATCGGGCTGTCCAAGTAAAAAGCGACAATCCACGATAGCTACGTCCGGTTCATACATTCTGGCGAGTAGCCAGCGCATGGATACAATATTTTTCATAACAATACACCGCCCTTAAATAATATATTTCTTCATATATACTGCCCGAACCTACTTAATGTAGGCTACAGTGCACTTTTTTTACTTAACAATGGTGGATACGTTAGCGATCTATCACGACTAGATTAGACGCCGCTATATCATGATGTCACTATATCGAAATGCTGCAGTGTCGCTATATCTCGCTATCTCGCAATATCGCTATACCGTCTTAGGTTCAACTGGAGCTGGAGCGACGAGTGGAGCATCATCCGGGATGAGCTGAGGCTTTGTTTTACCGTAACGGATAAATACCCATACCCCGAACAGAATGACGACACCTGCCGACATTTGGAGCGTACTCAGTGATTCACCGAGCAACACCCAAGCTAGCAAGGAAGAGAACACTGGCTCTCCGAGAACACCCATAGATACCGTCGTAGCGTTCATATATTGCAGCAACCAGTTAAAGAGATAATGCCCGAAGATCGTAGGAACGATGGCAAGTAACAGGAAGATTCCCCATTCAGATGCCGCATACCCGCCGAACGGATGCCCCATAGCCAGATTGTACACGGCGAACGTGCAGGCGGCGACGAGAAACACCCAGAAATTATACGAAAATGCACTTAGACCTGCTCGCAAAAATTGACCCAGTAGCATATGCACGGCCACCGCCATGGTGCCAAATAAAGAGAGAATATCCCCTTGCAGCGCAGTGCCTGCCACCTGAAAATCTCCTGCACCAATGATGATTGAACCGAACAGGGCGATGCCCATACCGATCAGCATCATGCGATTGATTTTGGCTTTGAACAGCCATACCGAACCTGCCAGAATCAGAATTGGCTCCAGGGCGAGAATCACAGTTGAACTAGCGACACTCGTTAATCTTAGTGAGCCCATCCAGAGCAGGAAGTGCAGTGCAAGCATTATGCCGGAAGCAAGTAGCAGAACCCATTGACGAAAATTAAGGCGCATCATCTCATGCGTGTGCGGCCAGACGAAAGGCAACATAAGCAGATTGGTTAAGAACAGGCGATACATCGCAATGACCGCAACATCTGCGTCAGACCAGCGTACAAAAATAGAGGAGAATGAAATGGCGATAATGCCGACAACAAATAACAAATAGATCGATCTGCCGGCACGGATTGTGCTTCTCATAGGTGTAGCTCCTTCTCAAAAATAAGATAACCTAAATCACCTCATTATACAGGAGAAGACCCAAGCAGGGAAGATCATTACGAAGTAAGACAATTTAGATGAAAAAGGGACAAGAGATAAGCAGATTGTAACCGGGCTTGTAACTATTCTGTCATTCACAGGGCGCGATTTTCTATTAATCTTCTATATATAGACATGATTCGAGAGAATATTCCATTCATCGGGAAAAAATGAAAGTTAGGAAGTGGCCAGTTCGTGAGAGTACAACAAGAAACAACGCGAGATTATGGAAATGTTATTCACAGCGTAAGTCGCAAACAAACCCATCAAAGAAGACGGAAAATCCGCTACGGCAGGTTAAGTGTGGCTCTTATGTTGCTGGTGCTGCTTGTTGCGGGATTGACATATGCATTCATCGGTATGACTCATTGGATTAAGACACTGATTGCTCCGCCACCTATTGCAGTCATTGAACAACCTGCCAAACTGGGCATGATCCAGCTCACTCCTGAGGCGAAGGAGGAGCCTGCGCGGTTTCTCGGACAGGTTCGTAAAGTTGCATACATAACATTTGACGACGGGCCAAGCAAATATACACATCAGTTGCTGGATATTTTGAAACAACATGAGGCGAAGGCGACGTTCTTCATGGTTGGACATCAGTTGTATGAATACCCGGATGCCGTGAAACGCTTGTACAAGGAAGGCAGCTATCCAGGGCTCCACAGCATGACACATAACTATAACAAACTATACAAGAGCGGAGGCTCTGCTGGCTTCGTGAATGAGTACAAAAAAGAGCAGAAGATGGTCGAGAAACTGCTTGGATTCAAGCCGAATCTCATCCGTGCCCCATATGGAAGCAGCCCGCAGATTGGCGAAGCTTTCCGAGGAGATATTGCGTCAGCAGGCTTCAAATTGTGGGACTGGACGACGGATTCACTGGACTGGAAATATGCAGGTCAACCGGACAAAATTATTGCTCGGGTGAGCAACAGCGTGCACAGAGATAAAGAAGTTATTTTGATGCACGAGCGGGAACAGACGGTTCAGGCACTGCCCAGTATTATGAAACTATTGGAAGACCGGGGTTATGAGTTCGAAGTGTACGAGCCGAATGCACACTGGGTTGTTAATTTCAGCGGAGATACCCGTCTGTAAAGCATCATAGTAGAACTTTAACCGGTTTAGGCAAGAGAGGAAGAATATATGGTGATGAGTGGTAAAAAAGTGGCGCTAGCAGCATGCAGTGTACTGCTGATGATCCTGCTTAGCGGGTGCGGAGAGCCTCAGGAACCTGCGGCTAACCAGATTAACCGATTGGTCGAGAGTGACCAGGAGATCGGCAAAAGTCTGAAGGAATTGATGAGTTATGAAAAAGAAGACATGGCATTATACAAATCAATCTTAAGCAATGGCAAAAATAAAAACAGTGACATCGAAGCTCTGCTTGATCAAGCAGAAGCTCATATACAGCAAAGAAGAACGTTGCTCGGGCAGGCCAGCAAAGCCATGCAAGAGACAAGGCAGCAAACGGAAGTGCTGCGCCACTCCCTGAAAGAGCTTACGATTGAAAAGGAAGAGACGCTTACACATGCGGAAAAGGTGCTGGAGCAATATGAAGCAAGAGCCAAAACATTTGAGCTGTTTGTGGTTTCTTATGAGCATAGCCTAGATGCTGAAGAGCAGTTATATAGTCTGATGCGGACAAGCGCGAATCCGAATCTCGTTAAAATTAAACGGGCCATTCGGACACGGAATGAAGAATATGCCAAGCTGGCTGAAGTACGAAAACAATTCAACCTGCAGACACAAGCGTTCAACGCTGCTCATGCACAGCTGGTGAAGCTGGATCAAGTGGGATAAGCCAGGAAGGCTGGTGGGTGGATACCTGCGTGATGTGATTGAGCTGTCTGTCTTCCGTGTAAGTATAATTAAACGATGGGAAGTAACATGGACAAGCAGCATTGCGTATAAGCTAACGGAGGTGTTCATATGCGAAAAAGGAATACATTAAAGGTCAGCACCACATTACTGGTGCTGCTTATGGGATTCTCGCTTGTGGCTTGTGGGAATAGCGCACCTGCGCTCCAGCCTACTGTGGACAACACGAAGGAGACGGCACCAGCGCCAGAGCCACAGCCGGAAGAAAAAGATGTCATTGAAGCAGAAGGCATTCTGACCGGTTGGGCCGATCCCCATACGATTGAGATTCGGGTAGATGGCGAAGCGATGTCATTTCAGGTGAGTGAAAATCTGCAGAGGTCACTGGATGATATCGATGACGAGGATTCTGTTCGATTTAAATATGTGGAGAAAATCCTTGATGCGTCAACCAAACAGCTTGTACTTACTGAGATTACCAAGATTGCATCTGATGCTGACGATGGTAACACAGGTGCTGGTGGGAGAGACACTGCTATATCAGATCGTCCAACAACGTCAGAGCTTGAAGTAACCGTGGAAGGAATAACTGAAAAGCGGCCCGTAACCTTGGCGCAAGCCAAAGGATATTCACTATATATTTTTGAGCCCATGGCATTTGATGCGGAAGATCATGAGTTAACGATGAAGATCGATCCTGCGTATAAGGTTGAGATCGAGAAGTTGTCTTCAGACTTCAAGCGGGATGAACTGAGAATGGATGCCAAGGAAGAGTTATCCCAGATCGGAGAGGTTAAGGAATTAACGTCTGAACAGCTCAGCAACGGACCGATGAACGAGGCAAAACTGTTCATGATGTCTCAGAACGATAAGAAAACGCAATATTTCATCGTGAAAGAACTGGACGGCACGGATTTCATTTTCCACATTGATGCACCTGTAGGTGAGCCTTCCGAAGGCTTTTTGCCGATGGTGTACGCATCGGTGAACTCCATTATGAATGAATCGTGATACCTGTGAACAGCGTGTTTCCTGACAAGAGGAGAATACGCTGTTTTTTGTTTTGGTAAGGCTCAGGAGGGAGTGTATGGTAAGCATAAGATTTGGGTTGGCGGCCTGATATTGAATTCACTTTACGCCCGATGGATGGATGTGGGAAAATAAGTGAATACGTTCGTGAAGTCATGAAAGAATGTGCTGAGTGTAGTTCATGAGTTAAGGGGTTTGGGAAATGTTGTGCAATAGTGCAATGGAAACATATTGAAGACATGAGTTGTAAGGATGAGGAGTGAAAGATGAATGAGCATGCTGCAACAAGATCGTTTTGATGGATGTCTGATTGGACTTGCTGTAGGAGATGCGTTAGGCACCACCGTTGAATTCAGCAGTCCGGGGACTTTTGAGCCTGTTACAGATATGGTAGGCGGTGGAGTGTTTGGATTAAAAGCGGGGGAGTGGACTGACGATACTTCTATGGCTCTATGTTTGGCAGAAAGTTTGGTGCGACAGCAGCGTTTCGACCCTGACGATCAGATGCGCAGATATACGAATTGGTACAGAGTCGGATATATGAGTAGTACTGGAGACTGCTTTGATATTGGCGGAGCTACGCGAAGTGCACTGGAACGGTTTGTTCGCACTGGCGATCCCTATAGTGGATCAACTGACCCTATGGCAGCGGGCAACGGCTCTATTATGAGACTTGCTCCGATTGCTATGGCTTATGCGAATGAACCGGCGGAGGCGATTCGCTACGCAGGCCTAAGTTCCCGTACAACACACGCCGCGACAGAAAGTGTGGAGGCCTGCGAAGTGCTGGCAGCCGTACTTGTGGCGGGATTTCATGGAGCCGATAAGGCTACAATGTTATCCCCGGAGACGATGAAGCGGTGGCGGTCGAGTGCAGGAGCCTCTTTTTCACCTGCTATTGAAGAGGTAGTCATGGGATCCTATCACCGTAAAGAACCTCCTGAGATTCAAGGCAGTGGTTACGTCGTGCGTTCTCTGGAAGCCGCGCTCTGGGCATTCGCGAAATCCTCCAGTTTCTCGGACGGAGCACTGCTAGCAGTCAATCTAGGCGATGATGCTGATACAACGGGTGCTGTATATGGGCAAATGGCAGGTGCGTATTATGGACGGAGTGGCATTCCTTCACATTGGCAGGACAGGCTGGCGATGAGAGATACCTTTGACCATCTCAATGAGGCATTATGGCTGAAAGCAACAGGTGGCGCTACGCAATTGGATTAACCAATTCGGAACTGGAATGAAGCAACAGAAATATGAAAGACATAAAAAAGACATATGACGGATAGGAGAATAGAAATCATCATGAGCAAGACAAACTTCGACCCTTCAACGGGTCAACTAGCAGAGCGCAAGCATACTGCACAGACTTTAGAACCAGGTCATAGAAAGGCGTTTCCTTTATCGTTGTTATGTTTGACGATAGGGGCATTTGCCATTGGCATGACTGAATTTATAATCATGGGTTTGTTGCCTAATGTGGCTAATGATCTGAACGTAAGCATTCCGCAAGCGGGTCAGCTAATCACGGGCTACGCTCTGGGCGTAGCTGTGGGTGCACCTATTCTAACGGTGTTCACACACAAGATTCCGCAGAAAAAACTGTTAGTACTGCTGATGTGTATTTTCATCATCGGCAATGCGTTGTCCGTTATTGCGCCTACTTACGGATTGCTGATCTCAGCGCGTATTTTGACAGCATTTGCTCATGGCACATTCCTCGGAGTGGGTTCAATTATGGCTACTAAACTGGTAACGCCGGATCGGAGAGCTGGAGCTGTGTCGGTAGTGCTCGCCGGGCTTACCATCGCTAATATCATTGGTGTTCCGTTTGGTACATTTATCGGCCAGCAGCTTGGCTGGCGTTCTTCTTTCGGGGCGATCACTATTTTAGGTGTGATTTCTCTGTTTGGTATTGTTCGTTTCATTCCGGTCATTCCGCAAGGAACACCAGCTAACCTGGGACAACAGTTCCGCAATCTGATTCGTCCACAGGTATTACTGGTGCTGCTCATCGGAGCTATGGGTTGTGGTAGTCTGTTTGCTGTCTTTACTTACATAACACCGATGCTGGTGGATATTAGTGGTTTTGCTGAACAGAATGTAACCTGGATTCTGGTGCTGTTTGGTTTTGGTGTCACATTAGGCAATATGGTTGGCGGCCGTCTGGCCGATTGGAAACTCATGCCTTCACTTATCGTTAATTTTGGTATTCTTGCTGTGCTCTTGGCTGTATTAACGCTGACACTGCACAATCCGGTACTAGCAGTAATCACCATATTTTTATGGGGGGTTGCAGCCTTTGGGATTATGCCAGGACTTCAGATCCGTATTATGAATATGACGCGTGAAGCACCATTGCTGGCGACGACATCCAGTCACTCTGCGTTTAATCTAGGGAATGCGGCTGGCGCTTATATTGGTGGGTTTGCGATTACGCATACTGGGCTGATCTCGGTGCCGATCTACGCGGCAGTGATTGCGGCTATTGGCTTAATAGGATTGTTACTCAGCTTGTTTATGCATGATAAGAAGTCTTCGTTCGATGATGCGGAGAACATCCAACCCGTGTCAGCTCATTAGCGTATAAAATTGTCCGTAAGTCTCAGTTTCTCCAAAAGAGAGCTGGGGCTTTTTTGGGATAAATGTAATAGCAGGTGCCACCAAAGGAAAACCATGGGAGGAGTCGAATAGTACAGGACATCCTAAAATAAGATATATTTTTCGAAGTAAAAGGTATGATTATTGAAGTTTTTTGATGATGTATATCTTTTATGAGGTGTTATAATGGAGATGTAATTGGAATTGTTTGTAAAATTTATGCGATTCATGTTTGTTTATGTTCTTGCCTAAACAGTAAGGTAGGAACTTCATATGCATGGAAGGGAGGAACTTCATTTTATTATGTAAGGGCTTTCAATCTTGAGTTAAAGTTGAAGAGCTACACTGCAAGATCGTGCACGTTTTATAATTCAAAGTTAAAGGAGAATGATATTGATGAAAAAACGGATGTCCCGTATTGTGAGCCTTTCCATTACTGCTGCGCTTCTTGTACCAACGATGGTGTCGGCTGCCGACTTGAATGAAGGTGCAGCTCCTGCCCCAGCTCCCATACAAGCTGTCGTAGATCTGGGGACAGAGAGTACTGCTGTTCAGGAAGGACAAAATGCTCTTGCTAACAGCCAAGTTGTGCCTGCTCCTCCAGGTTATGATGGTTATCGGAACAATATCCCGCATGGCAATATGAGTCTAATTACGTATAATTCTACTACCGTTGGCAATGCACGTAAAGCAATGGTGTATACGCCGCCAGGCTACTCACCGAACAAAAAGTATAACGTTCTGTATCTCCTGCATGGAATTGGTGGGGACGAGTATGAGTGGGCAAATGCAATGAAACCGAAAAACATACTGGATAACCTGTATTCCGAAGGCAAGTTGTCTCAGATGATTGTGGTTATGCCGAATGGACGCGCAATGAAGGATGATCGTCCGGTAGGGGATATTTTTGCACCAGACAAGCTAGCCGCGTTTGAACGATTCGAACAAGATCTGCTGAAGGACCTCATCCCTCATATTGAGGCGAACTATCCGGTGTATAAGGATAAAAATAACCGAGCACTGGCTGGTCTGTCCATGGGTGGTGGACAATCCCTTAACTTTGGTTTGAAGAATCTGGATACCTTTGCTTGGGTAGGAGCCTTCTCGGCAGCTCCAAATACGAAGCCTGTGAACCAGTTGATTACAAATCCTGCACAGGCAGCAAGCAAACTGAAGTTACTCTGGATCTCCTGCGGAGGAAGTGATAATTTGCTGTATGTTAGCCAGAACTTTAAAAATGGCCTCAGCAGCATGAATGTACCGCACATCTGGTATCAAGATGTAGGCGGACATGAGCCATCCGTTTGGAATAGCGGTCTCTACCAGTTCTCTCAACGCATTTTCAAATAGATTCATCAGCCTCAGGCCTGGCGATTACAGAGTCTGAGGTTTTTTGTATTTTAATGATGATCCGGATTCAGGGAGGGTAAATAGTATAGTATACAATGAAATGTAGATGTAAATGTAGATGTAAATCTGGATGTACATAAGCATTTTCGTGAAAGAGAGGGAAACGATTACGATGTTTTATTATAAAGGGGCATTTCGTGGAATGGATAACGTCATCTATTTTAAAAGCGAGGTTCCGCTGGTGCAGCATGATGTGATTGTGTTAGGTGAGAAAACGTATTTTATTGAAAGTGTAGAGAAAGAGTTTTTGCTGTTGGAACGAGTAGGTTCGATCGTTAATGTGAGTGTATAAAGAGGGAGATTTTCGAGATTTTCTGACGTAAGATTCTCTCACTGAATGTGTTTTGAAAGTTTGGTTTAAAAGTTTGGTTTATTTGATGCCGAATTAATGGTACGTGCACATCTGGGCCCCTGCCCACATACAATAGATCGACCCTGTTCCCTTAGGTGCTCAGGCCAGATCGTTGTAAAACTGCAGGAGGTGTCATCTGTGCCCGGATTGTTTACCGCAATAGCTCTGTTCATCAAAGAATTAACGTTACTCGTTTCATATGTCAAAAACAATGCGTTTCCCCAGCCGCTCGCTGAGGATGACGAAGCCAAACACCTGCGCCTCATGGCTGAAGGCAATGCCCACTCGCGCAATCTGCTTATAGAACACAATCTGCGTCTTGTGGCACATATCGTGAAGAAGTTTGATAACACGGGCGAAGATCAGGAGGACCTGATATCGATTGGAACGATTGGTTTGATTAAAGCCATAGAAAGCTTTCAGCAAGGCAAAGGCACGAAGCTGGCGACATTCGCCGCAAGATGTATTGAAAACGAAATCCTGATGCACTTACGTTCCTTGAAAAAAACACGTAAAGATGTATCCTTACATGACCCCATCGGTACGGACAAAGAGGGGAATGAGATAACACCCACATCATAGACGTGGGTGTAGATATACTTCAAAGTCCGCCCCTTGCTGGGGTTTTTCTTTTTTATAGACGACTTTATGCAATACGGATTTTAACAGCTTATTACGTTTGACTGGATCGTCTGTTTCATAATATGACTTGACCACGGACTCAGCAATTGGGATTACATTATGCTGAGCCTTCTGTTTTCTTTGCTCCAGATTGATCTCTTGTATAGTTCGTTCAATAGCCTGTTCGGCTGCTGAAATGCGCTGAGACAAGCTCTGCGATCGTTCAAGAAAAACATCCTCTGTATATATGCCTCGCTCCAAAAAATCATAAAGCCGTTCTTTCTGAGTTTCTAATTCCTTCATCTCTTTCTCAAGAGCATCGAGTGCCGTTTTCCTGAAATCATTAGATTCGTCTGGTGCTTTCTTTTCCCGTTTACTCCACTTTACTTTATAATCGGCAAGCCATTCCTTCAAGCCCTCAATGATCTTGGCTTCAACGAGCCTATACTGACTACTCCGAGTGTTGCAAGATGGGGTATTGCAGCGCAAGTGTGCGGGCTGACTCGTATAAGGGCGATAGACCATCGTCATACCACAGTTCTCACATTTCACCAGACCTGCCAAAGCCGTTGTTATTTTCGGTTTACCATTTTCGTCGAGCTGATAGGGGGCATGGTAGCTGCCCGAGATCCGTTCTTGAGCTTTGGCAAAGGTGACTTCATCAATAATAGCTTTGTGCTTCCCTTGCACACTGATCCAATCTTGTGTATCACGCGTGCGTACAGTTCGCCGTTTGCCAGGCTCTGTACTTTTTTTCGTTTGCTTCTTTTTCCATTGTATCTTGCCAGTATAAACGGCGTTCTTGAGTATATTTAGTACCGTCGAAGGAATCCAATCTTTCCCTGTTGCAGAAGGGATCTTCAGGGCGTTCAGAGCAGTGGCAATCTTGCTGGAACCTTTCTGATGTTCGGGATCAGAATGCACGTACCATTCGAATATTTGTCTAACAATAGGAGCCTGAATCGGATGGGGCTTCAAGGTTCTACCGTTCGTTAAATCTTCAATCTCATAACCATAAGGCGGGCGCGTTCCAAGATAATTACCTTCTTCCACGGATCGCACACGACCACCTTGCATCCGGCGTGTAATAATCTTGAGTTCCTTTCGCGCCATAAAGGCTTCGAACTCACTGTATTCCTCGTCAAATTCATCGTGCAGATCGTATGTCTTACGAGGGGTGATGATTTTGGTATCGGCATTCCGAAAAGTCTCCAGTATCAAGCCTTGTTCTTGCATGTTACCGCGTCCAAAACGGTCGATGTCCATAACTAGGACCGCATCATACAGTCTGGCTTCCACATCTTTCAATAGTTTAAGCATTTGAGGGCGGTGAACCAGGCTTTCCCCACTCACAATCTCCTCGTAAATCTCTATGATATTCGCATTAACATAACGCGCGTGCTTCAGGAGAGCTTTTCTATGCTTGGCTAAGGTTTCACCTTCTCCACGGCGTTCTGCTTCTTCATCTGCACGGGATTTTCTTAGATAAATGGCAGCTTTCATTTGTACCTCCTGTAAGACTTGTTCCTACATAGTTTACTGTATGTTTGTTGGTTTCACGACAATATCAATCCACAAAAAAGAAAAGCCCCGAAGGGCTTGATATTATTATGAATTATCATCTAACCATTGATTAGCCCAGATGTGAGCTCCGCTATTTTTCAAATAGACTACCTCCCTTGGGGTTATTCTGATGAAACTGCAACTTCTAAATATCCAGATGAAAAGGGATTAGCATCATTATTGACTGGCTGTTTCACTTTTCGCATAGCAAGACTTTCTCTGTATTGTTCTGCATCTGCGTTTCTTATAAATTCGGCAGTATTATCATGATTTTTTAATACAACATCTTCAATCTCTTTTAGAGTAACACGGAAAAACTCTCTTCTTGAATTGACTAGATTAAGTTTGCGATCATCAAAGGCTCTATGCAAAGTTGCTTCTAATTTCGGGGCATCGTTTGAAAATATCATTGCATGCACGTCGAAATTAAACGGAACTGAAGCGTCTCCTAACTCGTGAACTCTATCGTACGGATCAAGACGGCGAGTCATGCCAATCTTGTAAACATTCTCTCCGAAGGAACCAATATTTGAAATTACATAAACATATCCGGCGCGTTGGTTTGCTTCGCGATAATCTATATCAGCAGTTTGTTTTTCAATTTCAGTAAGACTCTCTGATAATTCAGAGATCTTAGCTCTTAAAAGGGCAGCTTCGGCTTCATCGGAGCAATTTTCTAGTTGTTTTTCAACTTTTTGAAGCGCGTTTGAGTAATGTTTTCTCTCTTTCTCAATGTTTTTCCTTAAATCTTCTATCTCTTTTTGGAGTTTGGCTTCTTCTCGCATTTGTTCGCGGATTTGCTTCTGTTCTTCTTTCTCTTGTTGTTTTTTCTCTTTATATTCATGGGCGAGATAAAGCTCTAAGAACTTCAATTTGAGATAGTATTCAGAAATACAAACTTGCATTATTTTTCCCAGTTTATTTAAATTATCAAACGAACTATTAATACGTTTTTCGCAGATTTGTATATTGTTGAATTTTACATTGCTGATACAGGAATCACACTCATTATTGAAAGAGCGTAATACAATTTTAACCATATCATTAACCATTTTTTTGCCCTGAGCTTTACTATTATTTACTGACCAATCTGTACTACCTACGCATGCAGTTCCATTCTTTATCATTTCTTTCTGTTCGTTTCTTATTAACTCCAATTTTTCTTTGTAGAGAGCGCTATTCTGGAAGTCATATCTAGGTTCGTATAGTGAAAATGATTCTAGGAGTATTTGATCATCCATAGCAAGTAGAGAGTTTTTCTTTTCTTCATAAATTCTTTGAATTAATGATAAGTGTTCTTCATAATCCATAATCGTAGTATGTAAACTTTCTTTTTCTTGGGACAATTCTCTGATTTCTTTCTGAATTTCTATCAACTGAACGTGCTCAGGACGAAGCAAATCTTTTAAAGAGTTGTTTTCTTCTTGAGTAATTCGGAGTTCCTCTTTTATTTTTTTTAATCTGAATACATCAAAAATGCTCATAATAGATCTCCTTATTATTGTATTTTGAAAGCAATTGTATTGTCTCACCTCGTAATTTTCAGAAACACGAGGTGAGGGAGGAAAAGAAATAACATCACAAATAAGTCATTTTACCGCCAAATCTCAGTCTTATTATCTACCTAAATTCTTCCTGTCAGCCATTTACCTCCTACATAACAAATGCTAGAATTTTATGGGTACACTTGTTCTTGTGTAACCTATAAATGGGGGCGGAAGTGATAGTATGAATGAAGACAAATTAAAAGAGGAAATATTTATTGTTTTCAAGGAACTAGGATGGGAGATCCCAAAGTCTATTCTTGATTTGCTTTATAACGTGCATAAGAAATGATCTCTCTTATTGTTTCATCAGAAAGTTCTTTACCATGGTGAACAAAATTATCTTTAATAAACTTGTGAGCTTGCTCGTCAGATAGTTCAATAGCTTTTAGAAAATTCTTAGTATTAGTAGAAATTTTATTAGTGGTTTCTGTGTTTCCATATAACCAGTCAATTGATACCTCATACAGTTGAGCTAAAATTTTTAACGTATCCATATCAGGTTGACTTACTCCGTTTTCGTACCCACTAAGAGTTTTATTATTTATCCCTGTTTTTTCCTTAACTTGCGTTTGACGCAAGTTTTTTTTCTCTCTCGCTTCTCGCAAGCGTTCTCCTATTGAAGACATAAGAACACCTCCTAACCTACAAATTATACCGGAATTCCTAGTAACAAAGATTTTATTCTTGAAATATAAGAATATTTGCTTGACTTCTCATATTCTAAGAATTAGTATGTAAATATAAAGTTCTTAGAAATTAAGAAAATGGTGGTGATACAGGTTGAGGATTAACAAGAAAATTCGAGCATTGATTAAGCAACGCGGTTTGACTTTCACTTATGTTGCCGATAAATCGGGCATTCAATTTAAGAAATTTTCTCGAATGATGACAAGTAGACAAAAAATAGGTACTGATGAATATGAGAGAATTTGTACGGTGTTAGGTGTTGCTCCAGGATATTTTTTTGAAGAAAAATTCTTAGAAAATAAGAAAGGGGCAAGCTGATGGACCAGTGCCCACGATGTGCTAGTAACGAAATCGCATCGACAGATAACTTTTGTAAAGTCTGCGGAATCACATTATTTCAAATCACTCTGGAGCAAGTTGAGGTTATTCCAGAAACCGCCGCGGCTACGGCAGCTTCAGAACAACCTAAATTGATTATGACGAGTAGATTCTTCATCTTTCCTGATCTCAGTGACGAAGAGATCGACATGTTACACATGGCTTTAATGAGAAGAGCTTTTGAATGGGTAAGGGCTAATGGGTTTTCGAATAAGTAACTGAAACTGGTAAACCACAAAGAGTGCACTTCTCATTATTTGAAGGGAAATAGCCTTCTGGAAACTGGATTTCCTTGTTATAAGGACAAGAAAGTATGTAAAAACTCACTTTAATTTCAGATGGAATGTGATTTGGAGAATGAGCCATAGATGCTTCTCCACCAATTTTCCACCCAAATCTTTCAAGGTCGTTTTTCATATTTAACTTATCTTCATCAGAAAGTTGTCTGAAATAAATGTAATGATCCATATCTTTTCACCTCCTTTCTACAAAATGGTGCGACAACTCCATTTTAGCAGAAGGAGGAAGGACGAACAGTAAGGAGGTTTAAAAAAACAATGGCCGTCCCACAACGAGGTTCGCATATAAATAATCCCGGGAGGGATGCAGGCATGATCGTAGCAGCTTATCAGTTTGGTGAAACCAAGGTCTTTATTTGTAACGATCATATCGCAACAGAACAAGATGAACTTGATCGTATTGATCAAGAAATAGCAACAGCAGCTTGGGCTTGTTTACAAGATGCAGTTACTAAAAACGACGAGGAAGCTTAATAGGCTTCCAACGGAGGACAAGCTTATGAGATTCCACTGGATCAAGCCAACATCCCGAGCATGTTTCATTGCTGGTGTAGTTACCCGAGTCCATATTGGAAAAATGACAATGGATCAGGCCATTGATTTCACGTTGTCGCTCGAACGGCAGTGTAAAAATCCACATCTTATTTCAAAGCGAGAGTTGCAGTCATTGAAACGCGACAGCGATGCCGAGCTTATTAGAATAAGAAAATCCACCGGAGCTGTACCGGCAGCCGGCGGACGATGAAGGGATCTAAGGGAACAACTTATAACCAAATAGTACCCCTCAGAGATGTCACATAACAATTGAGGTTGTGAGTCATTTTGTCCCATATCCCTCCTAATTAAACGAGGGGAGACGAGTCTATTGTCAATAGGTGAATTGCTTCATAACTACCGAAAGGAGCAAGGTTTAACACAAAAGGAATTTGCGGATCAAGCGTTTATTGAGAGGTCATCCATAGCAAAAGTGGAGACTGGAGAACGGCCTGCACCAAAAGGGTTGATTACTCAAGTGGCAAGGTCGTTCGATGATCCGCGGTTGTACTTAGCGGCTCAGGAAGAAGTAACAGGTGGTGCAATCACGCCTTGGTTGGACAACGTGGATTTACATAGAGCAAGTGTCTTATTTAAAACGGTCGAGGAAATGAAGGAAGTCCTGGCTTTAACAACGGAAGCGCCGATTAGCAAGACAGCCGACCAGCTCACAGAAACAGATCGTGCAGTTTTGAAACGGCTGCTGATGGAAACGGTGGAGGCAATCACAGCATTAACGCACTTTGCCGCAGTGTTGTGTAAGGAATATTCCTTCAGCTGGTTCGCTACCTGGAAAGAACATCGAGCGGATCTGAAGGCAAAAAAATATATGAAATGAGGTAGGTTGAATGTCACGGGAAGAGTTGGCGAAAGAAGCATTGCAGGCTGGAAGAAATTCAAAGCATAACCTGAAGCTAATTAGGAAAGAGCCTGGAAGAATGCTGCCTGGAAAGATGACGAGCGCAGAGGAGTATCTAAATCGGATGATTCGATTTGCGGAAGCAGAAATGAAAAATGCCCGCCTGGCAGGGCGGACACTTGGTCTGAGAACTCGTCTAAAGTCTCTTCTGCTGCTCATTTTATCTTCTCCTGAGCAAAAGCGCAAGGGGGAATCGGTATGAGTGATCAATTGGCACGTCAGATCATCGACAATTATGTTGCTTCCACACTTGCTTTGAGAGCGAGTAGTTCGGTTCCAGCAACGGAAGCCGCTCGTGGTATCAATGCCTACCGATCAGAACGGCTGGACATTTTTATCCGTTGGGAAAATGCAAAGTTCAGTCTGCAGGAGTTGCCTACTGAATATAAGCTTCAAGCGATTGAAGCAATAGAACAAATTACCGCCTGATGAGTCCGCTGCGGTAGTGGACGAAACGCCGTGAGGCGTCGCGGGCAACCGCAACTAGATATGAAGGGAGGAACCAAGTATATGGCAATTCATGAATCAGTGAGTAAGGTTCTGAACCTGCTCTGCAGTCTTGCAGATGACACAAACGATGCCATTAATAACACACCTTACATTCTTCGGAGACTATCAGAATTTACTGAAGGTGAGCTCAATGATGTGATTACGCAACTGGAGACAATCCGTGATCAGGCAGAAGAGTTGGAAGAGGCACATGAAAAAGCGCAAGAGGCGCTTGCTGAATTGCAAGAGGAATTAAATGAAAAATAGCCCGTTGCAGCGGGCTATCTCAGAACATTGAAAACTAAATATGGATACACGGTCATCTTACCATGGGTGGGCGTGTCAAACAAGGAGGACGTTATGAGTAAAACGACTGCTATCACTCTCGACTTATCCGCTCAAACCATTGACGCTGCTGTTAAACCAGCGATGCATTACACGCCTGCGATCCTTTCTGTTTCGGGGTCTTTTGGATCTGTTGAGCTAATGGCCGATGACGATCAACTTTCAGCAGTAGCTGAAGCGATCAGCCAACATCTCAAATCAAAGGAGCAGAGCGCATGAAACAAATCACATTGATATCCCTGACCCTCCGCAATTTTAAAGGGTTGCGGGATTTTGTACTGGATGCTGACGGAAAGAACATTTCTGCTTACGGCGATAACGCTACAGGCAAAACAACTTTGTTCGATGGTTTTTTATGGGCACTGTTTCATAAGGACAGCCAGAATAGAACATCGTTTGAAATCAAAGGCCTGAACGATTTGGGACGTGTGGCTGAACACGGATTGCAGCATGAAGTCGAAGCTGTTTTGATGGTTGACCGCCGCCGGCGTTCCTTCAAAAAAGTGTACTACGAGAAGTTCACCAAGAAGCGCGGATCTGCAGTTGCAGAATCAAACGGAAATACCACGGATTATTACGTGGACGGTGTTCCCGTCAAACTCGCCCAATACAATGCAGAAGTCAATGGGCTAATCAATGAAGAGATTTTTAAACTTCTGACAAGCCCTTCGTATTTTAACGAAGTGTTGAAACCTGATGCACGGCGTAAAGTGCTACTGGATGTGTGCGGAGATATGACGGACAGCGAGATTATCGCAGGTAATAAGCAACTTGAACCGCTGACGGACATCCTGGGCGACCGTAGTCTTGAGGATCACCGCAAGGTAATTGCGGCCCGCAGATCTGAGATTAATAAGGAATTGGAGAAGATCCCAGTTCGCATCGATGAAGCACGCCGAAGCATGCCAGATGTGTCTGACCTGGACGCTGAGCTGTTGCAAGAGGACATCGATACGATGCGCAGCAGGGTGGATGCCAAAACCGCTGAGCTTCAACGGATTCAATCAGGTGGAGAGCTTTCAGCCAAGGAGATCCGCTTGCGTGAGATCAATGCTTCACTTGCTGAACTAAAGCAAGTAATTCAGGCAGAAGGCTTGAAGGCAATTCATGAGCAACAAACAAGACTATCGCAATTGCGCGGTGAAGCTTCTGAATTGCAATCTCGGCTCTCAGCTGGGCAGCACGAGGCAGAACGTTATACAAGCCAGATTGTGCGTGTTGATAGCCAAGTTAAAAGGCTACGGGAAGAATGGACGTCACTTGATAGCCTTCAGTATCCGGTGCATGAGCATCAGCATGATGCTAACTGCCCAACATGCGGACAAACACTTCCCGAAGATCAGTTGCAGTCAGCACAGGCCAAGGCACTTGAAGCATTCAATTTGGACAAGTCGAAACGGCTTGAAGCGATTAGCACTGATGGCAAGCTGGCCGCTGCAGAGAAACGTACTCTCGAAGAAGAACTGCAAAAACTTGAAAAAGAACTAGCAGCATTGCGAGAGAAAATCGCATCGAAAACAGCGGAAGTTATGGCTGCCGAAGCTACCCTGCAGAACTTACAAACCAACATTGCTGACCCTGCTGACAACACAAAGTATCAATCCATACAACGAGATGGGGATAAAGTGCGTGCTGAGATTGAGCAGATTCGTTCTTCTGCTGCTGATGCCATTGGAAAGGTCCAAGCGGAGATCAGATTACTTCGTTCGCAGGTAGACGATCTGGAAGCGGACAAAGCGAAGCTGGTAAGTGTAGCGACTACAGAAAAGCGGATTGCTGAACTGACTGAACAAGAACGTAAGCTTGCAGCAGAGTTTGAAAAGCTTGAACACGAGTTGTTCTTGACTGAGGAATTCACGCGGACGAAGGTCAGCATGTTGGAATCAAAGATCAACAGCAAGTTCAAATATGCAAGGTTCCGGTTGTTCGAAGAACAGATCAACGGTGGTCTGAAAGACGTGTGCAAGACATTGTTCAACGGTGTTCCTTACGAGGGCGGTTTGAACAACGCTGCTCGGATCAACGTAGGATTGGACATTATCAACACGCTGGGACAGCACTATGGGTTCAGCGCTCCGATCTTCGTGGACAATGCCGAAGCTGTCACTCAACTCATTCCTACGGATGCCCAAGTGATTCGATTGGTTGTATCTGAAGGCGACAAGAAGCTCCGCTTGGAGCATAACGACTTCCAGGAGGTTATCTGAATGTACGACAACCCTAAAAGTATTGAAGCACAGAAAAAATACTGTGAGGACAACAAGGCTCCACACTTCGCCCCACAAACTGGACGTTGCTGGAGTTGTAATCAGAATATTTACGCTCCAATCGAAAAGCCGGCTTGGAATGGTGGTACTCGTACCAGTGGGATTTCAGTCGAAAAAGCGGGTTCAGAACTGATTACGGGTTGTCCCCATTGCAATAGATCATACTGCGACTAACACATTCAGGAGGCGAACAAAATGAGCGATTATTCAACAACACTCACTAAGGTAAATGATAACTACTTCCCTATGATTGAGCGGCAGCTTACTGGGAATGGCATCAAAATGGACGAATATGCGAAATCTTGTGTCTTGAACGCTATTTCATCAATCAATGGCGCTTTAGATGCAAAAGGCATTAGTTGGAACGATGATCAGCTTGATAAAAGCAACATTACACAAATCCTGTTACAAACCGCTTCGCTAAAACTTAATGCTGCAGCGAGTCCAAGAGAAGTTTACTTCCAGGTACGCAACACGAAAGTAAAAGTGGGCGGTCAGGATGTTTGGAAGAAAACCATTGAAATGGGAATTGAGGGGGATGGCAATGATGCCATTCTCGCCCGCTTCGGACGCGATGTGAAAAAGGTAGGGCAGTTCTGGCTTGTTCGTGAGGGGGATGACTTCACATATCCGCAGTACACAGGCTTTGATGTTGTGCCGCCGACTTGGATTCCAAAAGGTAAAGGTGACGTTGTAAAAATCGTCTACCCAATCATGAAGAAAGATGGAACGGTCGAATTTCACATTGCTGAGCGTGACGATGTGGCTCGCAACCTTATTGCTCATATGAACAACAACATGATGAATGAAACATTCGGTGTGTGTGCAGATCGTTTTAAAGCGACAGCTGATCAAAGGAAACAAATTGCTGTGAAGAAGGCAGAAATCCTTCAAAAGGCTAAGTCATTGGGACTTGGTGCGTTGGATGATCCTGAGCTTCAGCAATACATCAGCCCTGCATGGACTGAGCCGCAGAGCCGTGAATCCATGATAATCCGGAAGATGCGTAATAACGTTGTAAAGAAGATCCCAAAAGACTTCGGGAATGCACTTGTTGAGTTGTCATACACCGAAGCAACAGATGAATCCTATGTTGAGGTACAACGAGAAATCGCTGAGCACGCCAATACAGAGCCGATTGATATTTCACAACCGTCTGGACAACCAAACGACGATAACGACCTAACACCTGAACCAGAGCAACAAGAAGAACAACGGGAAATGGAGTTTGGTGATCCAGGAGCCGTGGGCGCAGAAAGCCCTGATCAGTGGTGATAGAAATCACTTCCCTTGGTTCCAGCAGCGCGGGTAACGCCTACCGAATTACGGACGGGAAAACCCCGCTCCTACTGGACGCAGGGCTTCGCTACAGGGACATTCAGCGTGGTCTTGCCTTCCAAGTTTCATCACTGGCCGGATGCTTAGTAACTCATGAACACGGCGACCATTCGGCAGCCGTAAAGGATTTAATCAAGGCTGGCGTGGACATATACACCAGTGCTGGTACCGCAGAAGCTTTGCGTATAAACAGTCATCGTGTGCATCACATATCTGCCCTGAAGCCTTTCGACATCGGTACCTGGTCGATTCTACCGTTTGACGTCCAACACGATGTAGTGGAGCCTTTGGGCTTCCTTCTCGCTAATACGGCGGGGGACAAGCTTTTGTTTGCTACAGACACGTATTACATCAAGCATCGTTTCACGGGTTTAACTCACATCATGGTGGAGTGCAATTATTCAATCAATATACTGAATCAAAATATTGCCGCTGGCCGTGTGCCGGCGGTCATGAAACATAGATTACTTCGTTCTCACTTTTCGCTCGAGAACGTCAAAGAGTTCATCAGAGCTAATGACATGCGTCGTGTGCAAGAGATTCACCTTTTACATCTATCAGACAACAACAGCGACGAAGCATTGTTTAAACGGGAAATAGCAGCCCTCACTGGCAAGCAAGTCTATGTAGCGGGTAGGTGATGGCATGGACGATCTGACAGGCAAACCGCTACTAATGAGCATGATGGGTAAGCGGATCTGGCAGCTGTTCGACACTGATAAGGCAGCATTTCAACGTGAGACGCTTGCATATTTCGAACGCGGATACCCCGATTGGGAGGTCAAGCGGGCTAAATATCCGCACGTATTCTTACAACACCGAAAGGGGCATTAAAAATGCCGAAAGTAAAACAAATCTCAGTCGGTGCTTCTTTCACTAAGAACCTCGGAAATTTTCAAAGTTTGAAGGTAGAAGCGAACATCGTTCTGGAGTTAGATGACAGAGACGATCCCAGCGCCGCTTATGAGGATGCTTGGGCGAAGGTACAAGAACAAGTCAGAAATGGACTAGGAAAGGGGCAACCAAGGTGAACAATACTGCACAGACTAGCAGGAAAGCTACATTCAACCAACTCCAGAAAATGTTCGAAGAAGCCGCTGTTGAAGGGCCAGAGGCTATTCAATCCCATTTACGAGATGTTGCTTTTTCGCTCGGAGCACAGGCAGCAATTATCACCGAACCGAATCAAATGCCACAAGCCATTAACGACTTGGTTACTCATTTCGGACGTGGAATCGGGACGGTAATTGAAGAAGTAACAGGTAAAGAAAGCAAGTTAGATGTCGCCGTTTACGCCGTAAGTAGTTCAAAGCACTAACAAGGGGATGAGCAGCATGCCCGAAGGCAGTTACCCGTTTCCGATCTATTCCGGCATCTTGGAGCCAGACCACTACAAGAAAATAGGCAACGCGATATGGCTATTCCTCTGGTGCATCAGTTCAACCACGAAGGAGATTGAGGAGGAAGGGACTGTCTGGGGCGTTGTCCTCGGCGGTAAGCCAATGAAGCTGTCTGAGATAGCCGAGTATTTTGGAGTTAACGACAAGACAGTTAGTCGCTGGTTAAATGACCTGGAAACCAACAAGTACATTGAATTGACCAGGGCACCAAGAGGATTGATTTTGAAGGTCCGAAATTCAAAGAAGAGATCAGA
Organism: Paenibacillus sp. JJ-100; assembly: GCF_948329825.1. Classification (GTDB taxonomy): domain Bacteria; phylum Bacillota; class Bacilli; order Paenibacillales; family Paenibacillaceae; genus Paenibacillus. The sequence goes on along the minus strand of NZ_CAOJCM010000002.1, from coordinate 1,098,385 downwards.
CAAAAGTGTCCGATCAGTCGAAAGTGAACGGACAAAAGTGTCCGATCATGACACCAGTGATAAGACAAATATGTCCGATCACAATCACGGTGATCAGACAATATTGTCCGATCAGTCGCCTAGTGATCAGACAGAAATGTCCGATCACACATCAAATCTGGGTAGTGATCAGACAAAACTGTCCGATCTAAAAGATATTAAAGATCTTATTACTACTACTGCTATTACTACTAGCGAGTCATCAGATTCATGGGATGACATCTTGAATCCTAATCCTCCTGATGACGGGAGAGATGGAATGATTGGAATACTGAATGCCTATTGCAAGATGCACAACAAAATCGATATTAATGTTTCTCAAAAAGAACGTTTAGCCATGGGTAAGATGGTCGCCGGAGGTACGCCTAACCCTTTTACCATCCGAACTATGGCAAGCCTGCTTCAGGCAAAACGTCAACGTGAGGGAGAAGCATTCAAGCTTCCAAAGAGCTTTTTATATTACGTCGAAGGGATCGAGGAAGCTTGGAAAATTCATCAAGCATCGGGACAAGAGCAGCCATTTAAACCTGCATTGCTACCGAACGGACAAGCCTCAGCGGCTACTCAGCCGCGCAGATTAAGCCGTCAGCAACAAGAACTTGCGGATTTAAGACGGAGAGCGGAGGAGGAACGTAAGCGTGGATAGAGCTGAAATTTTTGACTTGCTAATCGAGATCAAGGAGAACTATCCCAATTTCGATGTGAGTGAGGAAAATGTGGATCGCCACATGAAATATCTGCATGATTTATCGTTTGAAGCAGCTCAGCAAAACCTGCAGGAACATGTGCGGACGGGAAAATGGCCACCGAACATTGCAGAGATACGCGGAAACTTGGGTGATCAGGAAGCTCGTCAACGCGAGCTGGCAGAAACCAGAGCTTACTTGGATCAACGAGAAGCAAATCGGGCGAAGGCAACACTGCCACCGCCGGGATGGAAGGATGGTTTGATTGAACGGCTTCGACATAGAAAATAACCTGCCCTACAGCATGGAATTTGAACAGGCAGCCTTGGGCGCGTTGTTACTCAAGCCAGATGAAGCACTGGAACACGCTGAGTCACTTACGGTTGATGCGTTTTACAACAAGGCACACAGCCTAATATACAGATCGATTGCAGACTTAGCGGAAGGTCAACAGCCTATCGATCTGGTGACCGTGACAAGCAGCCTGAAAGAAAAGGGCGAACTGGAAGACATCGGCGGGGTAAGTTATTTGTCTAAACTGGCGATGGGAGTGCCGACTGCTGCTAATGCAGGATATTACTTCGAACAGCTTCAGGACATGGCAATCCGTAGAGAACTGATCCGAACGAACATGCTGTTGATTCAGCAAGCGGCTGCCGGAACAGAGATGTCGCAATTGATGTCCAGTGTCCAGCAAGCTCAAATCAAGATTGCAGACAGAGCAGCGCCAAAACGAGATTTCAAACGCATCGATAATGTTTTGATCGAGGTTGTAGAATCCGCAGAGATTCGTTCAGACAATTTTAAGAATGGAACGGTCACAGGCATTCAGACCGGGTTTACCGACCTTGACAGTATCACTGCAGGATTGCAAAAAAGCGATTTGATTATCGTTGCAGCGCGCCCATCGGTTGGTAAGACTGCATTTGCCCTGAATGTTGCACAGAACGTAGCCATTCGAAACACCGAACCTGTAGCCATATTCAGCTTGGAGATGTCGGCAGCACAACTTGTACAGCGGATGGTATGCGCTGAAGGAAATATTGATGCCAGTAACATGCGGATGGGTGATTTTGCTTCGGAGGACTGGACTAAATTTGCTCAAGCAGTTGGAATCCTGGGAGCTACGAATATCCGAATCGACGATTCACCAGGTATTACTGTTCACGAGATCCGCGCGAAGTGTCGCCGCCTGAAAAAGCAGGAAGGCTTGGGGATGATCGTTATTGATTACCTGCAGCTGATTGCTGGGCGAAGTGGAAAGGGAGCGGAGAATCGGCAGCAGGAAGTATCTGAGATATCCCGGACATTGAAGCAGTTGGCCCGTGAATTGGATGTGCCAGTAATTGCGTTATCCCAGCTCAGTCGGGCAGTCGAACAACGGCAGGACAAGCGTCCAATGATGAGCGATTTGAGGGAATCTGGTTCCATTGAGCAAGATGCCGACATCGTAGCCTTCCTGTACCGGGACGACTACTACAACCAGGATTCCGAGAAGAAGAACATCATCGAGATAATCATAGGGAAGCAGCGTAATGGCCCAGTCGGCACAGTGGAACTGGTATTCATGAAGCAGTTCAACAAGTTCGTGAACTACGAGAGAACTCATAACTACGGACCAACGCCGCCAGAGCTGCCTAAAGATATTGAACAACGCAAATATGCATAAGGAGGAATTGACATGAAACAGGGGAAACGGCCGACAAAGCGCCAGAAGATGGAGATCAAAGAAAACGGATTAAACATGGAAAACTGGCTTGTGGAACGGGATGTGCCGAGCATGATGGTCATCATCCATCGAGTATCTGGTAAGACGCGGACGATCCGGCGATGAGCACGAATGAAACTCAACAGACGCGCTGGAGTGTCTACGAATACATGAAACATCGCTTTCTCCGGACGGGACAGGTTCCTGATTGGAATGAACTGCAGGCAGAATTCACGGGAATTGATCAAACTGAGCTCCACGAAGGGATCGCTGAGTTTGATGCAATTGTCGGAACTGGAGGTGCAAAATGCGAAAGCTGATTGATTCGCACCATCAGACACATTTAAGTTACGTTGTCCGTGGCGATGATGGTCGCAAGCTGGCCGAGGTGTTTGTCATTCGGCGTGACATGTTGCCGGCGCGCCAAAGGCGCAAGCAACGAGCAGGGGGGGTACGGCGTACATGATTATCAATTTTACGGTTTACGGGGAACCGGTAGCGCAGGGACGGCCCAGGGCATCGACACAGGGTGGTTTCGTCCGAATGTACGATCCAGAGAAGTCGAAGGACTACAAGGATTATGTCCGATTAGCAGCTGCTGAACATGCACCAAATGCGTTGCTGGAAGGACCGCTTGGAATGATGTTGACGGTGTACAGGTCGATTCCCAAGTCCTTCAGCAAGAAGAAGGCAACACTGGCTGAGGCAGGGGAGATCAGACCAATTAGCAAGCCGGACGTGGACAATTACTTGAAGGGCGTTAAGGATGCGCTAAAAGGCGTGATGTGGAAGGACGATAGCCAAGTGGTCGAGGTATTTGCTCAAAAAAGATACAGTTTCCGGCCACGAATCGAAGTGAAAATCAAGGACTTATCACAATTATAAAATTTGAGGAGATGACTGGAATGATTAAAAACTTTGCAAAATTCAGCGCAACTATGGGAAAAGGATTCAAAGTCGGCGAGTCTGATGTGGAGATTAAACTTACTTTGCCGTTGAAGGTTGTTCAGGATAATTTCATGTTCTTGTCCACTAACCAAGGAGAGAAAATCAATGTATTTCTTGGAGATCCGCAAGCTGCATTTGAGTTCGAAGAGGATGAACGGGACGCTATGTACCGTACTTGGAACGGCGGGCGCCGCGTAACAACTGATGCGTCCGGTGTGGTTACACGGATTGAAGGCCAAGGTGAAGAGAAGGACGAGAACCAGGCGGAGTTGTTCAACGGTGAAGGAAGCTCTCCTGATCAGCAGGAGGCTGACGGAGACAGTGCCGAGCAAACTGAAAGCACTACTCAAGAACAAATGGAAGGAGAGGGATCAGAAACGCCTGGTCAAAAACCTGCTGAAGACCACGTTACTGATCAGGACGATCCTTATGGTGATAACGATGACAATGAAATGCCCGACTGGATGAAAGAAGGCGGAGGGGATCAATCGGGACCAAAGGAAATGGACTTTACTTCTGAAGGTGACCAGCAACCGCCAGCAGCTGAGAATCCACTTACAGACGATAAAGAGATTGTGACTACTGAGATCGATAAGGAGCAACTTGAAAAGTTCATCCTTGCTCAGCGACCCATTTTTGAAGATATCAAACTCGCTGATGCACCTGCTGATTTCCCAGCACTACTGCAACAACGGAACGAGGGCAAGACGTGGATGGAGATATCTAAGGAGATCAATGTCCCGAGTGGTCAGATCAGTTCCAAATACGGTGTATACAAAAAGCGCGTCACTAAAATGATGCAGGATGGCGTAGCAGTCTAATCCTTCAATAGCAACACCCCCGGCCAGAAGTTGGCCGGGGTGAAGAGTTAAATCTATGAAAAAGAACATACGTACTACTAAACTTTTAATCTTCAGTGATTTTTAAGTCAATAGTATGTCTACAGTTGGGACACTTTTTAGTAGCAGTAAAAGTCTTCTTTTGATTGATTTCAAGGAGTGAGAGTAATTGAACTAACAAATTAGGTAGAGACGCTATTGCGAGTAATAAAGTAATTGTGCTCATCGTGGCAGTGTCAATTAATACTTGTTTGTTTTGGAGCATTCCAGCCATGAAGAATCCTAACACTATTACAAATATTACAACAAAACCTATATACGTTAGTCCCCAAGTAATCTTTGTCCATCTCCATACTGTCTTTATTTTCATATTATTGAAGCTCCTTCTGTGCAGCTTGCCACTGCTTCCAGTGCCATTTGAGAGCTTTTTCATGAGGTAGCTTCTGAAGATGGCTCAAATCTTGACGAGTGATTTGTATGCTCTGCATGGTGGTTTTAGTCGAGACATGAATCTTTAATGTATCAGGGTCAAAAGAAAACAGTCCTGAATCGTATGCCAAATGATGATTTCCACACAAGACAAGTCCGTTACGTGGATCGTCAGAACCATTTGATTTTTTTGGGATAATGTGAGCAGCTTGGAGCAGTGGTAGTGCTTGCATTGCACATATCGCACAGCAGGGACCATAACGTTTAACTACATTAAATTTGAATCTTGGCTGACCAGTTCTGTTACTCACTGTAACGGTCCTGGAAGGTGCACGAGGAACAGTTGGTTTAAAAGGGATATCATCCAAGTAATCTGTCTCATTTGGCCTGGTTGAAAAGTCTAGAGGGTTCAATTCAACAAGGAAAGTTTTTGCTAAATCATCCCATGAAACAACTTTGCCCGTCTGAACTTTTCTCATGTTACCTACTTCGGAAATCACAAATATTGGTAGGTTAAAGATAGCAACATTCTTAACAGATTGTATTTCATTAATATCAGTTGAGCCTATTCTTTTAGTTTCTGGATAATGATAAATTATTTCGTTTTCTGAAATTTCATCCGGATAGTGCCTACCTGTATGTAATATTGAAACTGCTATTCCAGCTTTATCATCTGTGTAACTCTGAGTGGTTGTGGCATCTCGATATATGCCAGCTTGTCCTGAGAAGAAGCGTAGCCGACGAAGTATTCCTGGTTCTACATTGTTAGGGTCGTTCTCGCTTACTAAACGATTCCACATTGAATCTCTTCTAGCTAATTCAATACTTATTGATTCTGTCATATAACTACCACCTAACTCTATGTTTAATTCATATATTTTTACATGATTTCGCCTTATAGGCAATTAGTCTTTGAAAGGAGATAGATATGAAGGCAGTCACCATCATTCAACCATGGGCGACACTTGTTGCATTGCGCATCAAGACATTGGAGACCCGGAGTTGGGCGACTAAGCACCGCGGCCCGCTTGCTATTCACGCAGGACAGAAGGTGGATAAGGAAGCTTGCCTGATCCCTCAAATACGTGAGGCATTGCTGAAACATAGCATTAACGATTGGAGCGAGCTGCCAACAGGGGCAGTGATTGCAAAAGCGGTCCTTAATGATGTCTGGTCCATAAATCGTCCATATGGAGCTTACGGATTGGTTGAGCGTTTAAGTTTAGATTCCGGTAGGTCGATTTGTTGGGGCGGCTATATGCCCGATGAGTACCATTTCGGGGATTACAGTGATGGTCGCTATGCCTGGCAGCTTGACGAGGTGGTTCAGCTGCATGAGCCGGTACCAGCGAAAGGTCAGCTCAGCTTATGGAATTGGGAGGAACCGCGATGACAAAGAATTCAATAATGGACAAGCCTCTCAGCCGCAGGCAACAAGATATTTATGATTATGTTCGGATGTTCATTGAGGACAACGGGTACAGTCCCACGATCCGTGAAATTGCTGAAGGAATCATGCTTTCATCTGCTTCTACGGTTCATTCACACATTAATTCACTTATTCGCAAAGGGTATCTTACACATTCTTCCGGTGGGGTTCGCACCCTGGCATTAACCAAGAAGGGAAAACGGCCAAAGGTCGTAACTCAGGCAGGAATCATGAAGTGGATTCAAGATCAAGGAATTGAAGAAACACATGATGCAGCTGTATATAACTTGCTTACTGATCTACAGGAAGGAATTCAAACAGGGAGGATCTGCTGATGGTAGATTATCGCAAAGTTGAAAAGACAACATGGACACCGGAGCAGATAGCAAGTCACCTGAAGGCAATCGGAGCTGAGCATCCACCTAAACGGCCTGACAAGCTACAGAAGTCCGTTACTGCTCCGCAGCAGCGTAATGGTAACAGCAAGTATCACAAACGTGGGGGTGAGTGGTAGGTTTGGAAAGAGACCATAGAGCACTATTGTTGGAATACGGTTATCCGCAGGAATTAGTAAACGGCTGGAGCGCAGAGGATTGCGCAGCTGAATGGAATGAATTTTGTAGTGAAGTGATTCCAGAATAAATAAATATCCCCCGCAAGCTTGGCGGCCAGGCGGGGGACACATCAAATAAACCTCACCCAAATTATAACACGGTGAGGGGATCAAAATGGGGAAACGCCGAAAAAACAACTTACAACTGACATTCAACATACTGCCTATCGATGAAAAAGCTACCCGCCACGCTGTGGAGGAATATCTTGAAACTGTTCGTCAGTACCGCCAGATTGGTTTTCAAAGACGCGAAGCGGCAGTCACGCAGGCTTATGTATATAGAGAACATCAGTCCACCAATGCAATCAGCAAGCAAACAGAGACAATTGCTGTGTACAACGTGGATAGAGAAGCACAGCTCATCAGTATGGATGAAAGACTCACCTTCGCAATGAGTAGACTTTCCAGCATTCAGCAAGATGTGATCCAACGCAGCTACCTGGACCACGAAGGGGAGTTTGATTACATTATTGCAGGCGAAATGCATATGAGTGACAGACGGTTACGAGAAATTAAACAAGCGGCATTAGACACGTTGGCCACGATCCTGCATTTGACAGTTTATCGTAATGTGGCGAGTTCAGTTGTATAAAAAGGGGTTCCGGTTTTTTGCCGGAATCTTGCCGCTTTGTTGCCGTTCATTGGACTTTAGACGTGATATATTTGTATTGTGGAAATCGGGCGAGAATGAAACGCACAGCCGCACATGCGGCATATGACTGGGGCGTTCCTCTTCTCGCCATTTCTGTTTGATTTAATAAAAAGGGTTACTTAATGCAAATTGTGAACATATAATGGATATAAGAAGGGTTATATGTAAATTTTATGTAAAATTTATATGAAAACCATTGTTTAATTAGGATAATTATGGAACAATTGTAATTGATCGTTGAGATCAATATTATTGCGGAGGTGGATGTATTGTCGAAGGCAAGAAAGATTTTGTCAGTAGGGTTGAGTCTGGTGCTCTTCCTAACAATCGTTGGTTTCCAACAAGCTAAGGCATCAGAGGTAGAGATTACGCCTGATGATCAAAGAACAAATTTGGTCGAATCTGATGAATTTCTGATTAAAACATCAGAAGGAATTAAGGGTATTGAAGTTAAGACTCCTGATGGAAAGATAGAGGTTAAACGAGCTATCGTCACAGAGTATGTCCCAGTTAACTCGTCTGCATATTTGCTGGCAACGGGACAAGATCCAATCGAAAATGATCTAGTAAAAGTTATTGATGTTACTTATTTAGATGAAGTGAAAAACGATAACTGGGATCATGAAGTAGCACCTGCTGCAATCGGTGACTTGTATGCTAAAAATCCAAGCGCTGAATATGCAACTGTTGACCCTAACTATGTAGTTGCTTCTGTAGAAGAGACCGGAAGCTCTGGCGGTACACTAACACTGTCTCAATCTGTAACGGTTGGTAACTCTTTTAATACTAGCATTGGTATCAGCGCATCAGTTGTATCTGCAACTGTTGGTTATAATGTGTCTCAAAGTTGGACTACAACAGCATCCTACAGTGAGAGCATTTCGAAAGACAATCACAAGACAGTGATTAATGCATACAATCGTTACATGACAAGACACTTTGAAGTTTGGAAGAAAGGTCTTTTCTCTGATAGCTTGCAAACTCACAGTGCTTCAGATCGTCATGTTGGTTTCAGATTTGATGTACTCCGAATTCCTGGATATCCAAGTATGTAATGAAATAGTGAGTAAATTAAAGAAAACGACGGGTTTGTTCCAGATCATCGGGACTCACCCGTTTTCTGTTCCTTGACCCGATTTTGGTAGCTTCAGTAAAATGGTCTTGTTCTTCCTCTGTAGTTACAAAGTATGTATGCTTTTAAAGCAAAGAGCGCAGCGTTTTTGCGGCGACCGTTTCGGGCGCATGCTTTTAGGACGTAACACCAATATCATACATATCACATTTAAGTCGTTCCTTAGGGATCGGCTTTTTTTATTGGAGGAATTGAAGTGATTAGCAGCAGAAGACGTAAAAGGAAACGGGAGCGACCCAATAAGCAACCGGAAAAATGTAAAAATTGTGTATGGGGTAGATGGGATGGAGTGAAACAGTTCTGTAGTAGACCTATCACATGTATTAAAGAGGGAAAACCTTCCTAATTATCGAATATTGCTCCATACAAAGGGAGGAGTGAATAGGAACATGATAAAGGAGATTTTAATAAGAGCACTAGAGGCCATAGCAGCCCGAATTAAAGAACCTGTTCACAGAGATATTGAGTCAACTGCACAGAGGATACCAAAAAGTTCTGCACTTGTTGAATCATCATTAAGAGTTTTAAACGACTCGCTAAGAACCGAATTACTCCAACTCATAGAAGATATATCACGCTCTGAAATAAAGCTTAGAGAAGTTGATTACTTCCACGAAAGTCTAATCGAATTTATTGATGACCAATATAATAAACACATCAGCTATCTCAAAAGGATCAATTTATACAATATTGGCGATAGAGATTATTCAGGTCTCATCAACGAGTTGCAGAGCGATTTAAAATCTAAAATCGAAATAAAGCTAGCTATTATAAAACAGGACATAAAAAGAAAAATACGCAAGGGAATTCTTGAAGTAGGCAGAATGGTATTATCGGCAATAATTGGGGGATTAATCGGATGGGGAATTAAAGTGTGGACAGGTTAATAATTTACTCGACCTGTTTGTCCCGAAGAGGTAAAATATCCCTAAACACTACAAAGAGGGGGATGTTGAATGTCAGATCGCGATATTGTTTACGAAATCCTAAAGATTATTCAGTCAGGTAAGGAACCCAAGAAAGAAGATATTGGCGCTGATAAGGAATCGTTCTATGAATGGATTGAACAGATACATGATGATAAACTAGTTGAGAATATTTCGTTTTCGAGGGGCGGATCGGTTAACAAGATTTTAATTGTATTTGCCAATGGAGCTAAGTTGACTAAAGCTGGAAGAGATTATATTGAATTTAAAGAGGCAGGGAAGATTTAATATTGTGGAGGGATAAAATGGAGTTTAAAATGCCAAACTTTGATTTACCAGATTTCAAAGTAATTAAACCTGTTAACACGCCAGCAGAAAATACAGCGAGTGAGTTCTACAAAAAAATCGTTAGTATGATCAATAAATTTGATCAGAGTTTGGATGATTCAAAAGAAGTAGGGGTAAGGTTAGTTTCTTATGGTCAAGCTCTTACATTCCACATCACAGATGTAAGTTATGAAAATCCTAGCTTAATAATGTTCAGCGGAATTTTAGAGAATGGTGACCCTGTGCATCTAGTACAGCATGTTACCCAAATTAGTTTCTTGCTTACTGCAATGCAGAGAAAAGAACCAGAAGAACCAAAGAGGCAGATTGGATTTAATACCACAGCACCTTAACGGGTGTTTTTCTTTTGCTCTCATATGACGGAATGTGATCCGTTTTAAGCTTGACTAGGTGTGAACGTCCGGGTTTGCAGGAATCAGTTCTTTGAGGAGTGGAGAACAGCATCTGAGTGAGCGTACGCACGAATATGAAACTTGCCCAATCGTTGAAACCAACTCAACACAATTGTTAGCCCATTTAAGTCCACTCAGAAATAGGGCAAACAAAAAGGACTAGCCCAAACAGTTAGTCCTTTTTGCATTGTAAAAACTAAGTATGTTTTTTAAAGAAGTGGAGTAATGTTTGACCTAGTGCAGTTAAAATAACGCCTTTTCCATCGCATTTCGAACAAGTCACTCTCTCTTCATTGATAATCTCAAGTTTTTCTCCATTGCAGTGAGGGCATGTGAGTTCAAGATCATCTGTTGCAATTATAACCGACATAAATATCCTCCTTACATGCTTATATGAGCTCATGCGTATTTGATTCAACATATCAAAAGTACATTACTTATTCAACTAAGGTGGGACTATACAATGAACATCAGAATCGTACCAATCGATCAGATTAATGCAGCAGCCTATAACCCTCGTGTTGACCTTCAGCCTGGAGATCCAGAGTATGAAAAGCTGAAGCGTAGCATCGAAAAATTCGGTTATGTGGAGCCGATCGTCTGGAATGAACGCACAGGAAACATGGTCGGTGGCCATCAACGTTATAAGATCCTGGTTAATGAGCAGGGCCATACTGAGCTGCAGGTTTCTGTTGTGGATCTCGACGATCAACAGGAACGGCTCCTGAACATCGCTTTAAACAAAGTGTCAGGGCGCTGGAATGATGAGGCATTAGGTAGATTGTTGGAAGAGCTGCAGGAGGGCGGGGCAGATTTGACACTGTCTGGCTTTGACCAAGAAGAATTCGAGGATCTAATCGCAGAGTTTGGGACGATTCCGGATACAGAGATCGATGAACCCGTCGTTGAGGATGACTTTGACGTTCAAGGTGCTTTGGATAAGATTCAGGTTCCTGAGACGCAGCGGGGGGATATATGGCAGCTTGGTCCTCACCTTCTTATGTGCGGGGACTCTACCAGTGAAGAGGATGTCGGTTGCTTGATGGATGGAGAGAAGGCCGACTTGGTAGTGACGGACCCACCTTATAACGTTGCTGTCGAGAGTGATTCTGCCCGATTAGCCGCTGATGGCCGCAGCAGGATACAAAATGACGACATGCATGCAGAGGAATTTGTGGGCTTTTTGCATGCAGTATTTGAACGTTATGCTAGTTTGATGGATCTGGCAGCAGGTATTTATGTTTTCCATCCTTCGTCTTATCAGAGAGAATTCGAAGATGCCATGAATGCTGCAGGTATTGTTGTTCGGAGTCAGTGCGTGTGGGTTAAGAACGCGGCATCGTTCGGCTGGTCGCAGTATCGTTGGCAGCATGAACCTGTTTTCTATGCTCACCTGAAGAAGAAGGCTCCTTCCTGGTATGGGGATCGACGGCAAAGCACAGTTTGGCGAGCTGGCCTACCAGTTGAAGAAGCTGAACCATCAACGGTTTGGGAAGTATCCCGTGGGGATGTTAGCAAGTACGTTCATCCTACGCAGAAGCCGCTGGAACTATTGGCCATACCGATTAAGAACAGCAGCCGACCTGGAAATATTGTCGTGGATCTCTTTGGAGGAAGTGGATCAACGCTGATGACTTGTGATCAGATGGATCGTCTTTGCAGGACCATGGAGATTGATCCGAAGTTCTGTGATGTAATTAAACAACGCTACCAGGAGGCAACTGGCATTAAACCAGTTTTGATAAAAAGGCTTATTGATATGGTATAATTAAACACATAGTAAAGTTCACTATTGAAAACTATAGGAGAAGATTATGGATAAAGAGTTTATACCTTTAATAAGTGCAGCTATTGCTGCTGCAACGACTTTAGTTGTTTTAATTATTAATAAAGTCATAGATTATTTCATGTGGAAGACCAATTCAATTAGAAAAGGTGAAGAAAAATATCTTGAAAGAAAAATTGATACTTTGCATTTAACTATCGTAGATATATTTGAATTGACAGCTGAAACATTAACTCTCATAAATCAATCAAAATATGGAATCAGTTCAACAATAAAAGAAGGTTTTAAGAGTGTGGATAGTACTTTTAGAAAAGTAATAGCAAAAGCTTCACCTTTTTTGGATAAAAGAATAATGGAAGAGGAAGTAGACCACGTATACATGCTTACAGCATCCATTAGGGAACTTATGAGTCAACATGAGAAAAAAGGAAACGCTCAACTTTCTATAATTGAGTCTCAAAATTTCGGATACAAGGAAGCGAAGACGCTAGATGATATAATAAGAACTCATATTTTATGGTTAAATGAAGCTCTCCATGAACTCAATGATAAATTGGCAATACTAGTGAATCCTGTTCACAGATCGGAACCAGAATGGAGAAGTCTTGTTATGGTTTCAAGTATTATCTTTAACTGCTTACTTGTTATTGCTTTAATCATTTCATGGGTGTAACGGGGTTTCCTTAAAAAACATAGTGCGACTTTACCACCTATTCAATAGGTGGTTTTTCTTATGTAACTCCCATTTAGACAAACATTGCGGAAATAAAAAGGAGGACGCTGTAACGTCCCCCTGATCACCCAGGGTATCCCCCGGCTGAGATAGCGGCCCGCCGCGCGCGGCATTTATCGACACCGCCGCTATCTCGCATTCCATCATACAGGAAAGCCGAGGGGTACGCATGAGAACGCCAGATGAAATTTTGTTGCAGCATGAGCTTGAAGTCATGGAGGGCATCCTTGAATCAAAAGAACAGTATCGTAAAATCGTCAAGGCAGCAATTGCCCAATGGGTTAAAGACCTACAGGCTGGACATATAAAGATGCAGACGGTTCAGGATCTAGAACGTCTCATCGAGTTGGATATTAAGCTTCAGCAGGACGAACTAATCTGATTTTTTTAATACTCGTTCAATTATTGTCAAGTGAAGTGAAATTATGTTGTCTATCTTCCGATGTTCTTTTTCTAGAATTTTTTTAGCTTGATGAAATGTGTAAATGATAAATATCAACCTAAGTGCAAAGAGAATTAAGTTATTAATCATAGTTAAGGATGTTTTAATATACTCAACATCCTTAGAGCTATTATACATTCCAACTGATATAGGAACTAGACTAGTAGTTGTAGCTAAAATCAAGCTAATTGGAATTGAGTATTGACCTATAATGTCTGGAAAGGTAGTAAAACTATTTAGATTACGCTTCTCTAATAGCTCTATGTGTGTATATTCAAACTTGTTAGGAGATTGTTTTTTAAGAATGCTATATGCCTCATAATATTTTGGTATATCTTTCTTTTTTCCTAACATGTTTTCACTAATAATATCTTTTAAGTATTTATTGATTATCCGGTATGTTTTTTTAATATCTTTACCTGAGAAGATTTTAGCTGCAATTCTAATAGATAACAGAATAACTATTGAAATTGCAGCACTAAATAATCCTTCTTTTCCAATGTGTTCGAGTTGTAACAATTGTAGACTCCTCCTTTGATTTATATATCGTCAAATTTAAGATAAATATTTGGGGGTGGTGATGAATGTAGATGGCCAGAGAGAGAAGTCCTGAACGGGACAAGGCTAAACTGATGTGGCTGGAGAGCGGCGGGACGATGAAGCTAAAAGACATCGCCGCCGCTCTTTCTGTTCCCGAATCCAGGGTCCGTAAATGGAAGTCCATGGATCGTTGGGAAGACGAATTGAATGGGAGCGTTTTGGGTGAATCCAAAGGGAGCGCTCCAAATGGAGCGAATGGGAGCGTTCCGAAATCAAGGGGAGCGCCCAAAGGCAACAAGAATGCAGTTGGCAATAAAGGCGGCGCTCCCCGAGGTAACCAGAATGCTGTGGGGAACCGTGGCGGTGAAGGTGGTCCATATCGAAACAAGCATGCGCTCAAGACTGGCATGTATGAAACAATTTTCCTGGATGCGTTAGAGCCTGATGAACAGGAAATGTTTGTGCAGATCGACACGTCGCCACTTGTACAGCTTGAGGAACAACTAATCATGCTAACTCTTCAGGAACGCCGGCACATGAAACGGGTCAAGCTACTTGAAGAAGGTCTGACTGACGAGGAACGTAAGACCAAGCAGGAACTTATGGAACGTCAGGACAAGGTTTCTATGTTGAGCCCTAAGACGGGAAAACAAATCACAGTGCCTGTTACCACTGAGGGAATGAAGGTCACCGAGATCACTACCGTTGTCACGTCTAAGCTGGATAAGATCCTCAAACAAGAGGAAGCCCTAGTGAAGACGAGGGATAAGAAGCTGCGGGTCATTAATCTGATTGCCAGCCTACAGCAAAAAGAAGAGAAATTGAGAATCGCCCGTGAACGTCTTGAACTGGACAAGTATAAGGCGTTGGGTCATGGCGGTGATGAGGGAGAAGGTGATGACGATGAAGATGAAGACGATGGGGATGATTTAGATTGGTGATCGCAATAGCAAAGGAACACCGTCGTCGAATCAAGCGTAAGCTGCAACAACGACCGGACAAGTTGGCCGAATTGAAGGCGATCCTGCTTGATTTCGAACAGTTTTGTTACCGCATGCTCAAGATTAAAGACAAGTCCGGGGCCATGGTTCGGTTAATCCTCAATGATGCCCAGCGGCGTTATGCTGCCAAAGTAATTGAGGATCTAGAAGCAGGGAAGCCCGTTCGAATTATCATACTTAAAGCCAGACAAATGGGATTTTCCACTGTGACAGAGGCGTTAATCTACTATTTCACGTCCCTGCAGGAAGCAAAGAATGCATTTATTGTTGCTCAGTCCTCGGATGCTTCAAGTAACCTATTCGACATGTTCCAGCTTTACTATGAAAAGGTGCCTTCGGTTATCCAGCCAATGACTCGAAAGAACAATGCCAAGAAGCTGACTTTTGAGAATCCCGCGATCCGGACAGCAGACCGCCGAAGGAATCCAGGGCTGAAATCAAAGATCACTGTTCAAACAGCGGAAAGCCGGGTACTTGCCCGTTCGGATACGATTCATTACCTGCATGCATCCGAAGTGGCGTTCTGGCCTGCGAAAAAAAAGAAACGTCACTTGTTGTCACTCTTGGCCGCACTGTCCAAGGAAGCTGGGAGTATTGGAATTATTGAATCCACAGCGAATGGTATGGAAGAGTTTAAGCAAATATGGGATGCAGCCGTCAAGGGCGAGAATGATTTTTCTCCGCTCTTTTTTGCATGGTTTGAAATGCCAGATTACCGCAAGCCGTTACCGCCTGGCTTTGAACTGACCGAAGATGAATTGGAGCTAAAAGCAAAATTCGGTTTGGATGATGAGCAGTTGCAATGGCGACGGTATACCATACGGAACGATTGTGGTGGCGATCCGCGGCAATTCGATCAAGAATACCCTTCCGAACCAGATGACGCATTCTTATTGTCTGGTGAAGGAATCTTCGATAACAAATTCATCAAGCGATTGCGGGATGCGATTGAGCTTAAAGGTAGCCGTTACGAAGTGGATTTTGTTAAGGAGAAGGTTAGCCCAGCACACGCAGGAGAACTGGTCATCTATCGTCAGCCGGAGCAGGGGAAACGGTACATTCTGTCCGCAGATACGGCCAAGGGAACCGAGGATGGCGACTATGATGCAGCTTATGTGATCGATGCACGTACAGGTGAAATGTGTGCCGCACTTTACGGCAAATGGGATACCGACTTATACGGTAAAAAGCTAAACAGGCTCGGTTTGTATTACAACACAGCACTGCTGGCAGTTGAGAATAACAACACCGGGGAATCTGTTCTCAATACGTTGTTCAACACATGTCATTACCCGCTGCTGTTCCTGCACAAGAAGGGCAAGCTTGGATGGGAAACCAATAAGGCAACCAGACCTGTCATGATATCCGACTTCAAGGAAGCCATTCGGGATGAGCTGTACGATATTTACTGTCCTGATCTGTACAGTGAGTGTATGACGTTTATTGATAACAAAGGGAAGGCCGAAGCGGATAGCGGTTGTCACGATGACCGTATCATGGCTTATTCCATTGCCCTGCAGGTGCGTCAGGTAGCTGATAAGTGGTTCGAATGGTTCAAGAGAAAACAACAGCAACAGGAGGAATCGAAGCATGAAGAACACAATGGGGGAGCGGGGTGGATTTAATTGAGTGATGGCAATGCGACATGGGTTTCATTTGCAAAGGAAGAAGGGAAGCACATTCCATCGAGCGCCCAGCTTCCCGATGTATTCGACAGCTTATACGATCAGCACGGCCTGTTGCCATTCGAACCAGGTAACGATCCGACCAGCTGCAGACAACTTGTGAAGAACAGCAACATCATTCCTCAGTGCATCGAGGCCTATAGGCGGAACATCGCTGGACATGGTATCGCACTGGAATATTTGCCGGGTGAGAGTGACGATACAGCCAAGGAAGAATGGAACCTCGCTGAACGCTTCTTGGAGACTTGTAACCTTCAAGACAATCCTGAGGAAATAATCGGTGAGCTTATTGAGGACTTGGAAAGTACAGGGATGGCTAATTTGGAAGTTGCTTGGCCGAGCGGGAGTGAATTCCCGACGATCTTTCGGATGAATCCGAAATTTGTACGGTACACCAAGGAAAGCAAACAGGCAACAATTAAACGGAAAATCCGAATCAGCTCCACAAAAAAGATTGAAGAATTCTCACAACAAATCTATGCCCGGCGGTATGCCATGAAGCGTGGTACATCAGTAGTGTGGTTTCGACTATTCGGGACTGAGGGTGAGGGCAATCAAATCATTCCTTTATGCATCGGGGACGATGAGGGTTATGGTGAACCCCGTTGGTTCGGCAACGCCCCTGGTGTAGTTGGTTCCCGGGAAGCTGAGGAACTGAACGTGTCCTATTTCAGCAATGGCCGTATGCTCTCCATGATCTTAACGGTCACAAATGGACGCCTTACGAAGCAATCCATGGAGCTGCTGAAGAATGTGAAAGGTTCACAGTCCCAGGGGGGCATTTTGTACCTCGAAGCACAAGGCAAAGAGACAGGCGGGCCGTTGGATGAAAAGGTGGAGAAGGTATCTGTCAATTTGGACAAGCTGAATGACCTTCTGCAGCAGGATGCCTTGTTCCTGGAGTATGGAAAAGAGAAGAAGGCAGATATCCTGTCATCCTTCCGCTTGCCGCCGATTCTTGTCGGGCAAAGCTCAGACTATAATCGGGCGACAGCTCAGGCAGCGTTGGCATTTGCTGAAGAGCAGGTCTTTGAGCCGTATCGCAAATGGATCATGAACGAGATCTTCAATAAGCGTCTGTTCCCAGCCATGGGAATCTTTCGAGTGAAGGCAGTCCTCCGTGCACCAAGCATTATTGATCCTGAGGACCGCAAGGCAATGTTGGACTTTATTGCTGATCGTGGCATTATGCTGGTTCGTGACTTGATTCCAATCGCAGAGGATGTCCTTGGTACGACAATCGATGAAAGCAAGTACAGCCCGGAATACCTGGATACGCCGATTGCCCAACTGGCAGGAAGCCAGCCGGCTATTCTTGATCCTGAAGGCGAAGGCGATACTAACGATCTGCAGGAGCGTGTTTCAATCATCGCCAAGCGTCTATTACGAAAGGGATCTGCTGAGGTGGGCGTCCATGTGTGAGTCTTGTTGGAAACTGATTGCTAAAGCAGATGATGATGAGTTTCTGGATAGTCTGGAATTGTCATACGTGGAGCGTAAGCTGCTGGAAGAGTTGTACAAGCAGGGTGAGGACCGGATCATGGAAATATTGGAGCTGCAAGGTCAGGCACTCCAGAATGCGATAGCTGAACTGAGCGAGGAATCGCTTGGTGACATCGGTGAGCTGGGAAAGGTTCTCCTTGCATTGCACACATCCGATGTCTTTAGTGATCTGTTTGAAACAGCGGTGCAAGAAGCGTTTGAACCGTTATTCGATCTAGCAGGAGAAACGGAACTGCTGCAGCTGGACGAGGAAAAGATTTGGAGTACGGGGAATAAGGCTGCTAAACATTTTGTTAAGGAGATCCGTGACCTGGTACCAGATATGA
This sequence comes from Paenibacillus sp. JJ-100, assembly GCF_948329825.1. Taxonomy (GTDB): domain Bacteria; phylum Bacillota; class Bacilli; order Paenibacillales; family Paenibacillaceae; genus Paenibacillus. The sequence continues at coordinate 1,080,228 of NZ_CAOJCM010000002.1, read as the reverse complement.
ACAAAGCTTCCACGGACACATTACTGCGAAGCTTTGAAAAAGCGATTGAGGAAGGAAAGACACCATCGGAACGTGCGTTGTTGGTGCAAGAGATCAGCGCTATAGCTGCCACGGGTGAAGATGGACCTTTTACCATGCAACGAGCTCAGCGGATCTCACGAACCATGAGTACAGCAGCAGCCAACGGTGGTAAGTTGGAAGGTTGGAAGCAGTCTGAGGTTGCTAAAGGAAAGAAATGGCGTTCGGCTGCCGGTACGAGAACCCGAAAGACTCACCGCAAGGCAAATGGTCAAACGGTGGATCTGGATAAGCTCTTTAAGGTTGGCAGAAGCAAGTTGATGTATCCTGGTGATCCTGCCGGATCTCCTGAAGAAATCATGAATTGCCGCTGCTCGATGCAGCTGGTACTTGATTAGTGAGGTGAACTGAATATGAGAAGTGTTGGTATGGTGCTGTTGTGGTCATGCCTGTTTGCTATGGAGTTATATATGAGAGGAGGTGAAAGAAGAAATGACTTTCAAAATGAAGGACGCAAAAATTACGCACTTGTCGCTCGTGGATAAGGGGGCCAACGGTGTACCGTTTGCTATTATCAAGGCGGCAGGCAAAAATGCCATTCAGAAACAGGTCCAGATCGCAAAGGTGGACGACACAAAGCACATCGTTATCGGTGTGGTGTATCAACCAGATGTGGAAGATGCCCATGGTGACATGATGGATGCTGTGGAGATCGAGAAGGCAGCTCATTTGTTCATGGAGAATCAGCATACCTACAACATCGATAAGCAGCACGACCTGGATGCTGACAAGGGGTATGTGGTCGAATCCTATATTGCTCCGTGTGATATGGAGATTGGTGATCAAGTGATTTCTAAAGGATCATGGGTCGCTGGCGTTAAAGTCACTGACGATGATACATGGGAAGACATACAAAAGGGTGAGATAACTGGATTTTCCATGTTTGGCGTTGGTAAACGTGAGGAAGTCGAGGATACAGAGGTGTCTAAAGGTCTCTTGCACAACATTAAAAAGGCGATTACTGCAGCAGTAGCACCGATCATCAAAGGGGTTGTAGCTGACAAATACAATAAGAACCGGAAGAACCGCGAATTTTGGGCAGCGCAAGACGCCCTGAACGCGGTTCTTTTTCGTTGGGACTCATGGGAATCAGGTATGGAAACAGATCCCGAGGTTATTCGTGATGCCTTACAGGATTTCGTTGAGATTGCCCAGGACGTATTGGTGCAGGAAGACATCGTGAAGGCCATTGGTACCCCGCCCGAGCAGATCGCCAAAGCTGGGAAGAAAATTTCCGCAGGTAATCTCAAGCATGTTGATGACGCCATTGCTGCATTAACCGAATTAAAAAACAAGACAGCTCCAGCAGATGATGAGGGGCAAGAGGAGGAAGAAGATTTGAAAGCAGATGACATTGTAAAAGCCGTACAGGCTGCCGTTGGACCTATTGTTAAACAAATGGAAGTATTGGCTGCTGATGTGACTGAATTAAAGAAACAGGATGGCGAAAGCGATCCAGATCCTAATGCTGGAACACCCGATGCAGGGAAGGATGCAGATCCTCAAGCAGATGCGGTGACCGACGCTATTGCCAAGGCTCTTGAACCATTGACCCAGCAAATGAACACGCTGGCTGCTGACGTACAGATCGTCAAAAACAGCCGTGGTGGATCTGCTCAGGGTGGCGCGCAAGATGAAAATATTCAGAAGTCAGAAGAAGCTGTAAGCTTCAGCGGCTTACTCTAATTTTCTTAAAATCGAAGGGAGATTATTAAACATATGAGAACCAATGGACAGATCGTTAAATCGACTACCGTTACAACCATGGATACACCGGCACTTAACTATCAGCAAGTGGATGCATTTATGGCTATGGCTTATGAATCGACGGAGTTCTTGAAAGGCATTCGCACGATTACCCGCACAAGTGCCAAGGGTACAATTGACAAAATTGGGGTAACTGGTCGTAATCTTCGTGGCAAGGTGGAGAACAACATGGCCACCAATATTACAGGACCTACGTTCCCGCAAGTTCCTTATGCGGTTGCACCAGTTGTGTTGCCGTTCGAGATTACGGAAGAGTTTATCCGCCAGACGCAGCGCGTTCGCGGTCAAGATGCTGAAGCTATCATCATGACGGCAATGACGAAGAACTATGGTGATAACATGCAGGATCTCGGATTTAATGGTGATACAGCAACACCAAACACTGATCCAGATTACGACTTCTTGAAAATCAATGATGGCTGGTTGAAGGTAGCAAAAGAAAAAGGCAACGTCATCGACTGGTCAACACTTCCAACCGATAAGAAGGTCGGGATTTTCTTTGAACTGGAACGTTCTATTCCGACGCGTCTACGCGCAGCGGGTGTGTTCAAATATTTCATGCACCCTAACACGTTCTCCGAACGACTGCAGAAACTGGCTGAAAAAGATACCAGTGCATCGATCCAATTGCAAATCATGGGCGGCGTGAAGAAAATTAATTCTTATGATGTTGAGGAAGTGGCACATATGCCAGAGGGTGCGGTGATCTTCACGTATCACCAAAACTTTGCTTTGGTAAACACCTATGACATGCAGATCCGCAAAACGACAGAAGGTAAAGAAGCCATTTATGCGGATAAACGATTCTATGCTATCCACTCTGACTTGGATTCTATTTTTGAAGAGCCTGCAGCAGTAGGTTATGCAGAAGGGGTGACGTTCTAATGCCGTACATCACATATCGCGGGAAAAATGCCTCATTGATGCTGCATGGAATCCGATTTCCGGCTAAGGTTCCCGTTTTGGTTGAAAGCGAGACAACGGCCAAGCATTTTCGTGAGCGAAATGATTTCGAAGTTAATGATGAAAAGGTCATTCCCTTGGAAGACCTGACTGTACCACAGCTCAAAGATAAGGCTAAAGACGCCAAAATTGAAGGTTTTTCGGATATGAAGAAGTCCGAATTGATTAAAGCCTTGAAAGGCGAAGACTCACTGCCGCCTGTAGGCAAAAATGCGGAGGGAGCTGACGGTCAAGGTGCTGACAGCAACGATCCTCCAACAGCGTAGTCGAGTTTCTCCCGTTCAGGAGGCAACACCTGAGCAATTGGATCAGTATATTGATGACGCCCAGGTTCGAATCGAACTCTATTTACCCATTCCCTTTCCTGAAATTGTGGATCGGCAGCTCATGCTTGCATGGGTGAAGTTGGCTGAAGGGCTTGCCCTGCAGGACAGTGAGGAATACTTGGCAGCTGTCGCCCGGAACTATGCTTCCGAGAGCGATGGGGCTTGGACATACACCCGGCAGGCCATCGCAGGTAAGACCACGGGGAACCCGGATGTGGATGCGATCTTATTCTTGTGGGTGAAGAAACAACAGGAAGGGCCGGATGATGGTAACATCACGGCCTATTTGCTGTGAATCATCGGTTTAAAACGCCGCTTGCTGTGTACCGGGTAGGAAGTAAGCGGGACGGTGATGATCTGTTCAACGATAGAAAGACGGGCAAGGTGGCAGACCTAAAGTGTCATATCATAAAGACGGAAACCTCAGACAAGGCAGATGTTAAACCGGTTATGTACATCGTCAAGAAGACGGTCGGTGTTCCAAAAATGGCTGACGTGAGAATCAGCGACGAGGTTGTTCTGATTGGTCGCCGATATTTGGTGATCGATGCAAATCCACGCAGGTACTGGATGGAATTGCTGCTGACATGTGAGGTGAAGGGCAATGATCGTTAACGACTTCGATGGGCTGGCCAGACGATTCAAGAAGCTGGCTGATCAAGGCATGAGGCGAGTCTTGACCAACGTTGCTGAAGCGATGGGCGAAAGCCTGCTGAATCACATCATCGATGAGATAAACCGTCAGGATCTGATTGATACGGGTCTGATGTGGAACTCGTTTACTCGCGGTGGAGAAGGAAACGTATGGGAATGGGACGTTGATCGTAATGCCATCACATTGGAAGTCGGTTCCGATCTCGGATCTGGTTCGTCAAATCAAAACGACTGGGGCTATCCTCGGTTGATCAATGAAGGGTACACAATCCATAAGGCTCACTTTGTGCCAGGCTACTGGAACAGTGGTGGGTCTTTTGTGTATGACCGTAATGCCAAAGGGGGATTTATGGCAAAGCCGCGTAGCTTCATCGGTCGTAAGTATTTCGATATTGCGGTGGCTCAATTTGAAGGCGGTATGAATCAGCTCATCATACAACGCCTAGAGAAAGAGTTAGAAAGGGTGTTGCGTTGATGGATGCGGGTTTAAAAGCTTGGGCTGAGATTGTTCGTACAGTGTACCCGGATCTGACCATCCTACGGGATCGGGCGCAGTGGCTGGCGGGGAACTTTGAAACTCCATCCGTATTTATTGAAACGGATCTCGTATCTGATAAGGTCAGTACCCCGCGTGCTAACCGAATTATGGAGGACGCGGGTCTGGTGTTCCATTTTGACAAGGAACGAGTGACGGAAGAAGACGAAGGGGAACCCATCCCCTTTGATCTGACGCCATTCTTCATGTTCTTACGTCAGAGGAAGTACCTCTACGCTTCGAAACGCTTTGGTATTGCAATGATTATGGAGCCACCGCGTAACCGTCCCGAAAAGGATCGGATTGAGGTCACCTGCAGGTATTCATATCTGCTTAGCGTTCCGAAGATCCCGGTACCGAAGATTAATGAATTCCACATTGGATATGGAAAGGAGCTCACCCCATGAGCACAACACGCAAGGACAAGCTTGTGCCCGCAGCTCAACAAGATTTGAACAAGCGGACCAAGCAGGAATGGATTGAGGGTGCAGCTATCTTGAAGCATGAACGCTTTGAGGTAGCAGGTGCCCTTTTTGACTGTAAAGAAGACGTGTTGCTATCTCAGCAAGACGTACAAACCCGACTGGTTGCCTATTTGCGTCCAGCGGTAAAGAAGGAGGAAACGTTGAATGTCGATTCAGAGAGTTAGGCCAGGGGCATATATCGATTTAATCGCACTGGCTAAGGCCAGAGTGGTGCCGGTGACAGGGCGTGTGCTGATCCCGTATCAAGCTGAGTGGGGTGCGGTCAATCAGGCTGTTGATATGGCGGACATGTCTGAACGTTTGAAGGAAAGCGGTCTGCAGGTGGATGAGCTAGAGCTGGCATCCGAAACAGGCGCAACCGTGGTCGGGTACCGGGTGACGAATGGATCTGAAAAGGCTGCTGCTGTCACGGTTAGCGATAGTTATACCATTGAAGCGCGTTATCCTGGATTACGCGGTAATGATTTTGAGTACATGATCCGGGCCAGCTTGGTAGACGCCACTAAAAAAGAGATTATCATCCGAGATACCAAAGGGATTTACGATACAGAGACGTTCTTGCTGGCTGATAAAGCTGCAGCAGAGGAAGCCCTGAAGAAATCCAATATGGTCCGACTTAAATCTACTGGTGCGGTGGATCTGGCAGATGTGGCATACACACCACTGACAGGCGCTGTGTCTGGAACGGCAACAATCACTGCAGCTGATTGGAGTCGAGTCTTTAATCGGGTGGATGGTCTGACATTCGACGTGTTCTATCTGTCGTCCACAGATGCTGCAGTTCAAGCGGCTGCCAAACAGTGGCTCCTTGATCGCCGTACGAAAGCCCGTAGACTTGCACAATTAGTTGTTGCCGGAATTGCATTGGACGATACTGACATTGAAAAGCACAATACGCGTAGCCGAGCCATGAACGCCCGTTTCATTGTTAACTGTTCTCTTGCTGGTACACACATCAACGGCAAGACATACAACTCGGTTCAATGGGCAGCATGGGTGGCTGGTCTGATGGCTGGTACGCCTGCGAACAAATCATTCACAGGTACGAAGGTGCCAATGACACAAGCGGCTATAGACTGGAGTCATAGCGAAGTCATGAAAGGTCTGGCCGAAGGTACGCTCATGGCAACGCGTGATGGATATGACTATATCATCGAATCAGCGATCAATACGCTAACCACGATGGGTCCAGGTGAACGTGAGGACTTCGGGAAGATTCGTGTATCCATGACAATTGACCAGGTTTTAAATGACATCTACAGCACAGCTAAGAAGTGGAAGGCTAGGCTTGATAACGACAAGAATGGTCGGGGGATGTTCATCGCGGCAGTTCTTGAATACTTGGCAATCCGCAGGAGTCAGAAGGCAATCGATGAGGGTTATACTTTCACGGAAGATCCGAATAACGTGAGTGACTTCGATTACGCCTATTTCAAACTATATGCCAAACCGCTTGATGCCATCGAAGCATTTTATATCACATGGGAGGTGGCATAGTAGATGGAACGCGAACTTATTGGCCGAAATCTCTCGGTAGAAGATGATAACGGGGATGCAGTTCAGACTATCAAGGAAATTGAAGTCACACTGAACCCTGAAACATTGGATGTTGTCCGAGCTCGACGGATGGCGAAGACAAAACAAATCGTAGGTTATGAGATCCCTGTGAAACTGGTCATGTCCAAGTTGGAATCCAGGATGCGTTATCGTCTGTTGGAGGACTTTAAAAAAGGTAAGACCATGTTCCTCGATCGCATCACTGGTTCCTTGGAAGATATGCAAACGGGAAATACTGAACGGGTTCTTTTGACCGGGATTCACATTCACGGCAACATGGATATTTTGGTTGCCCAGATCGACAGCAATACAGGTATCGATATCACGTTGGAGGGAACAGCTACAGACTTCGAGTTTGTTGAACAATTCCCGGAATACATGGCATAGGAGCGGGCAACCGTTCCTTTTCTTTCTTGTCAAACAACTTATAAAACATTGGAGGAATTAATAGTGAGCGACAAATTACAGAAATATCTTGCTGCCGGCACAGCTGCAGCTGAACCAGAACAGATTGTTGTTGAAGTTGATGGAGAGGAATGGTCTGTCCGTCGTCTGACTACCATGGATTTACGTCGTGCCTATGAAGTGGCATATAACGATGACGGCACACCAAAAGGGAATTTTAACGACATCGACGCGATGATCGTGAAGGCAACTGAACACGAATTTGATTGGAAAAACATCGAACTCCTGAAGGCTTACAATTGCGTGACTAAAAATGAACTGCCACCCCGTATGCTTAACGACCCAGATCATTATGCGATCTTGGCAAAAGCTGTTCGGAATTTTAAAGAGACGAAGGAAGAGCTGCTGAAAGAAGCAAAAAACTCATCCGGCGAGACGGCGAAGCAAGCTGGGTAGCATCCTTTTGGATCAACCAGAAGAAACTGCCTGCAGACGTCTTGCCGTATGAAGTCAATAAGAACAGGCAATATCATTTTTGCTTGGCAGCATCGATGTTGGCCGAAGAAGAAATGAAGAAGCTTAACAAAAAATAGGCCGGGAAGGGGGTGCACATTATGGCTACGGCCAGAAGAATAACGGTACCAATAGAAGCAAGGGATCTCGTATCTGGTACGCTGCGACGTATGCAGAGTGGACTAAGAAACACGCAGGACGATGTTGGAGGGCTTCGCCGCGCTGCAGATCGGATGGGGCAAGAATTTACATCATCAATTCATCGCGCTGGGGAGTCAGCCCGAGATCTGGGGGCCAGAGTCGGACAAGCAGCTGATGAGACTAGACAACTCGGACGTGCAGTCGTTGGTGATTTGTTTCGCCGGGCTCGTTCAAGTGCTGAAAACTTCCGTCGTTCCGTTTCCCGTGCTGATACAGAGGTTAGGGGTATATCTGATGCTCATGTAAGATTGCGTGCAGATGACCAGATTAGTCCGCTGATCGATAACATTTCCACCAAGATCTCGGGGCTTGCAGCATTAGGAAGTGGTCTGGTGCTGGGAGGCGGTGTGTCTGATTCCTTGTTTGGTGGGGTTACAGACTACTCTTCCGCTGTGGCCAGGAGTGCAGCGTTCTTGCCTGAGGATATTCGTTCTCAAGGAATTAATGATTTAAATGAAATTTATAAACAGGCAATTACGTCTAATAGAGCTGAGACAGTAGCCTTGTTGGCGGATGCAGCTCCGTTAATGAATGATAGGACTCAATCAAGTAGTCTAGCTCAAGAAGTTGCAAAAGCGATGTTTGTTCGACCAGACTCTAGTAAAGAAGAGAATCTGAGGGCCATCTCACAAGTATCTAATTTATTTGGAGAAACTCCTGCTCAAGCCAATGACAGCATTAACTATACCTATTCTATTGCAGGCGATAAACAACAAGATGTAGCAGACTCGTTTTGGGAATACTCTGGATTCTTTAAAAATGCAGGCAGAAGTTCTGGGCAAATGGCAAATTATTTTGCAAAGATGGCTCAGGATGGGGCATATAACTATGATAAGCCAGGGGACTTTTTCAAGGAAGTTTTCGGAGTTAAAGCTCTTAATACTGACGACATGACTAAATATTTTGAAGATCGAGGATCTGGGAAAAAGGATGCTGCTTTGCAAGCTCAAGCCTTTACAGCAGATATAAATTCATCAAATGAGCAAATATCACAAGGGGCTATCATGGCTTTGATAGCTGACTTAAAAAGTCAGGATGAGAACGAGTTAAAACAATCACTTACATCATTGGGGTCAGCGACTGCTGAAGATAATGGTGCAGCTATACTTAAAAACTTTGCTGTTCCATTCGAACCAGCTCCAGCAGAAATTGCAGGAACAACGGATAGAATGATTTCCGCACAACAGAAAGCCGATCCATTTACAGAATATCGACAAACCCGAAATCAAATGAGCGATCAAATGCAAGACATAGGCGGCACTATCATGCAAGCTTCAGTCCCTGCGATGAAGGAATTTAACGCCCTTTTGACCGACAACAAGGCTCAAATTGAAGCACTGGGATCAGGGATAGCAACGGGGATTAGTAAGGTGGTCAACCTATACAAAGAATTTGACACCTTTTTTAATTTCCTCATTGTCGGTATGGGTGGTCTTTTGGCCCTTAAAGGGACTGCGAGCATGGTGAAAGGTACAAAGAATCTTTACGGGGATGTTAAAAGTGCAGGAACTTGGGCATGGAATAAGATTCCTGGTACTCGTAAGATTGGCAACGGTGGTCCATCTCCAATCGGTGGTTCTGGTCTCGTATCCAGCATGCAGGTTAACGCCACAAGGGTTTACGTGAATGGCTCCGTCGGCGGTAGTGGCGGAAACGGCAAGAGCAAAGGGAAGGGAAAGGGAAAGGGCAAAGATAAAGGTAAGAACAAATCCACAGGTACCAGTAAAACTTCTGTTGTCAGCAGTAAAACTAAACAAGATAACAGTACTAGCGGTAAGAATAAAAATAAAGATACGAAGACCACGACCAAGCCACCAAAAACGAACTACAAAACGGATGCAAATGGTTTGTTAACTGATGCGACTAAAGGAGTAGGAGGCACCACTAAGGGAGTTTTGAAAGGTCTCGGCGTTTTAGGTACAATCGCAAATGTTGGAATGTCTGCTTATGATCTCTACGGAGTGGCAAAAGAAGAGGGTTGGAAAGAAGCACTTTCTACCAATGGCGGCTCCACTGCCGGTAGTTTGATAGGCGGGGGTATTGGGGGTTTCCTTGGTTTAGTCGGCGGCCCGCTGGGATCTGCCTTAGGAACAGCTGCTGGAAGTTGGATTGGTGAAAAACTTGGTTCATGGGCCGATTCAAGCGGCATTACTCGCGACATCGTGGATGGTGTATCAAATCTCACGAGCTCTATCAAGGATTGGATGGGATTTGGCCCCAAAAAAGAACCAGTTTTACCCCAGCTACCGAAGGAAGCATTCATTACCACAACCGCTACCACTACCAAGGAAGGCGAGCAGAAAATCAAGGAGACGATGGATAACATCGTGTCACATGTGCAGAAAAGCGGCCTAAAGCAAGGGATAAAAGATGCAATGGATGATAGCGACATTGTAAAGTCTGCAGATAAATTTAAGGATATCGTTGTAGGTATGTTTAAGGGATCTGATTCCAAAGAAGCTGAAAGTAACGTCAAAGCGGTTGGGAAAGCGGCCAAGGAAACGGAAAAACAAGCGAAAGATATGGGAGTCACCTCAAAGAACAGCACAAGGGATATAATCAGTGCCAACAGTCAGGCTGCATTAAGTTTCAGCGGTATTAGTTCATCGGCCAAGAGCGCAATCGATTTAACTCGTCGGCATCTAGAGTCGTTGTCCACAATATCCAGCAAAGGAAGCACTTGGGGCAGCAACCTCATCAGCATGATGGCATCCGGTATGATTAGCCAGATCCCGTCCTTAACCTCTGCCGTTTCTAACGCTGCCAAGATCATGCAGAACTATCTCGGATTCGCATCACCAACTGACGAAGGACCAGCTAGCAAGTCAGATAAATGGGCTCCTAACTTTGTTTCGATGTTCGCTGATGGATTGCGGCCGGATTCTATTCGAGAAAGAATGAATGTTATTGCGGGAACAATGCGTGACGGTGTAGACGGTATTGAGGGGCCGAGTATGGCCAGTAATGCAATCCCTGTCCGCACAACCCCGCTGTCTGCAGAAGCATCGAGTGGAAACAAGTCGGTAACGATCGGCAGCGTCACCATTGATCTTAGTGGAGTTGCTGCAGGTATTACGGACTTCAATTCCTTTGCAAAAGCTTTGACGAGCCCTGCAGGTCGTGCCCTGATCCGTGACGTAGCTGGCGAAGAGATTTACAAAGCATTGGAGACAGGGGGTTAAAGCATGTTGGCGATGTCACAGGGAGCTATCCGGTTGACCTTCCCGATTACTCCTGCAGAAGTGCAAATTACAACGGGTAATGATGTGGACTCGTTCACCGTAATTACCGGACAAGAGCGCACAGGGAAACCCACTGCCAAGTTGCAGCGGGTTTCTTTTACGACCATTTTGCCCCGCGAGTGGCGGGAATTATGGGAAACGGATAAGAAACAAACCGTCACGTACAAACGGCCAGAAACGACGTGGCAACTGCTGGAGAAGTGGAAACCCAAGCCGATAGTAATAAATTTTGAAGAATTGTTTTCCCAGACCATGTTAATTGAAAACATGGAGATCGTTTATAAAGATGGCCAAGGCAATATACACATCACTATGAGTCTGGTACAACATAAGCCGGTCAAGATTGTTTCATACAGCAACACAAAGCAACTCCTGAAGCCTGGTGTAATTATAACGAAGTCCTCTAAGAGCCGGCCCAATACAACGGCCAAGTCCAGTAAAAAGGACAAGAAGAAGACGACCAAAAAGAAGAAAAAATCAGAGGATAAGAAAAAAAGCAAAGCCGCTGCCAAGGAAGCTGCAGATAATGCAACAGGTGCATTTGATTACACGGGTCGTAAAAACAAAATTGCTGCAGCCAACAACAAAGTGAAGTAAGGAGGGGGACCATGGATAAATTTGCAGTTATATACGGTAAGCAGGATGCCAGGTCTGCCCTGACTCCTGCTATAACGGACATATCTTGGTCATCGCAACGGGATGAAATCGCGCGCAGTTTGACGGTTCGGCTGCGTGACATTCCAACGGTTAGTGTGGCCGGTATGCTGATGTGCTTTTCCCACCGGATCGGTAAGGCCCTCCTGCATCACAAGAACCAGTTCTTTCATGGTCCGATCATTGACTATGAAAAAGATGAATTTACAGGTGCATGGGAAATTAAAGCTCGCGAAATTGGTTGGTACCTTGCCAAGAACAAAGGGACTCGGCCGTATTTGAAAGGTGAAGCAGGAGCTGAGTTGCAAAAGTACATTCAGACGACTGGCGTTGACTTCCGATGTCCCAAACTCGGTTTTAACATAGACGAGCGCTATGGGACGATGGCGCACTCTGAGATTATCTTGGATGTGTTGCAAAAAGCATATGAGCGTAGCGGCTACCGGTATCATATTGATGTCATTCGTACAGAGAAACATTTTTATCTGCAGGTTGTGAGGGAAGGCACCAATGAGAAGGTGCCTATTTTTGTGCCTGAACAGATGGAAGCTAGCAGTGCAGGGTACAACATCGAAGACACATACACGGTCGTCACCGCGCAGAAGTATAAGGATGACAAGCTATCTGCATCAGTTACGAAAACCGATGCTAGTGCATTGAAGACATTTGGTCGCATGGAAGAGATCATCGAAGTGGAAGAGGAAGAGAATCCAACTACCATTGCAACCCAGCGGCTAAAGGCAATGGCCAAACCTAAGCAGATTAAGAAAATTACAGTTCGTCATGAAGATTTCACACTCGCTGGGCTTCGGGCTGGTTGGCTAGTACTGATCAAGACAACGGTCGTCACTAAATGGATCGTAGAGAGTGCCGACACAAGCTGGAGCAACGGTATATTCACCGTCAAAATGGTGCTGGAACGGAGGGAAGCATAATGATGGGTGATGCAATGCAGTTATTGAAAGAGAAGCTAACGGGCCACATCGATGCGAGGGATACAGAACGTGCAACTCTCCTGAGCTGGCCGAATGCGAAAATTAAAGTTGATGGAGATCCGCACCCTTATGAATCAGGAAGCCTGGTCTTCGCAGATTATCTACAGGAACGTGAAATTGAAGTCACGTTTGATGTGATAGAGCCAGCTCCAACAACTCTGAAAGGGAAGCTGCTTATCCCTAGTCCGTTGGAGGTCGGTGATAGGCTGCTTGTTTCCCGCATGACTGGTCAACGCTATTACGTTTTAGGGAAGGAGCGATAACCTAAGTGGATGAGGAAGAATCAATGTTCCCTGAAATGGATCTCGAAGAGGTAGACGTCACGGATCTGGTGGACAGTATCCCATCCGAGACCAAGTGGACCTACAAAATGGATTACCGTAATCGCAGGGCTGTTCTGGATGAGTATGGGCGTCCTGTTCGAACGAAAAGTTATGAAGAATTCTTGGTTGAGACGGCTATGAAGATCCTCTGCACTGAACGCTTTCAATATGTTGTATATGGTGAGGATATGGGCGTTGAAAGATCAGAGTGGCCGGGATGGGAAGACACGGAAATCATCCGCGACATTGAAGAAGCTCTAGCAGCTCATCCGGAGATCGAGCAAGCGGAAGTGATATCAATGACGCGTGTTGATCGTGGCATGGATCTGACTATCCAGATTACAGGTTTGGTGGGAAGCACTGAATTGAGTGAGGTGATTGATGCGTGAGTTTGACGATTAACGATCTGCCTAAGTTTCCAGCAATACCAGTTTTGGAGGAAACACCTGAAATGATCTATCAACGATGGGTCAATCGTGCTATAGCATTAGCGAATGAACGTGGAGATCCACCCCCACCTATGGGGGAAGGTGAATTCTTTTACGACATGTGGTATCCAATCGCTCAGGAAATTGCTGAGCAGCAAGAATTGTGGGGCTATGGTGTACTGCAGGCTACGCCGATCTGGGCAGATGATGAATTTCTAGACGCGCATGGTTGGGCAGATGGTATGGTTCGTAAAGATGGTGAGTCCAACGATGATTACCGTTTGCGCATCCTGGATCGCGCTTTTGTTGAGGAAGGGAACGGCCGCCGTAAGGACTATGAACTATGGGCCAAAGAGATTCAGGGCGTAGGCGGGGCCGTTGCAGTTGAAAAGGAACGTCATGATAATTCTATTGATTTGTACCTTACTGATATGGATGGCCAGCCGATTACGTCTCAGTTTGCGGAGACAGTTAAAGAATTAATGTGGGAGGATTACCGCATTGCAGGCCACGACTTGGCAGTGCATCCAGCCCCGATTTTCCTTGTCACGGTGAAAGCGACCCTGCAGACATCGGAAGACCTGCAGCAGCTAGGTGAAACGATCCGTCAGCGTGTGATAGCGTACGCCAACGGTCGGAGTAAATTGCTATATAACTACATTGCCGCTCTCTTGCTTGTGCCAGGCGTGGAGAATTATAGTGGTTTCACCTTGAATGATGATGTTCAAGACGTAGACATCCCGCCTGTTTCGCTCCTGCAGGTTGAGGTGATCCTTTCATGATTCCAATTCGGTACCGTGAAGTATTACCGCCATACTGGTACGAAAATGAGGTAGCAGGCTGGCACTTTGGCGTGATGGAGGAAGAGATCGATCTTCGCGGAAAGAAGATGAATGAGCTCGTAGATCAGTTCTTGCTGCAGCGGGCGACCTGGGGACTGGGCCTATGGGAATGGATTTATTTCCGGGAGGATCAGATCGGAACGATTACCCAACGCCGAGAAGCGATTCGCAGGAAGCGTTTGGCCAAGAAGCCATTCAAGCTGCCGATCCTTCGGCAGCTCGGTTCACAATATGGAAAACTCCTGCAGGTGAAAGAAGAGTTTTTGGCCAAAGAGATCCACTTTGAATATGACAGCAGCTTCCCAATTAACATGGCGGGGCTATTTGGCGATTTCGAATACATTCGCCCTGTTCATATCAATCGTGCTGTTCCAGTTCTCCAGGCCCCTGAATCAACTATTACATTAGGGGCTAAAGCCTACGGACACAGTGTTGATTATCCAATTTGTGGTCTGGAAATGCCTGTTGAACTTGGGACAAGCGGAACTTTGGCACAAAGGACAATCACAGTGGGATCAGTAACTTCGGCCACACGTCTCGATAGTCCAATCACAGGATTTGAAATACCCATGCAAGGAGGGACAGCGTAATGGCTGCTGAAGTTATTCAACCATTGTTACTTGATAATGTAGTCAACAGCGTAGATTCATACTTCGACCATGCGTTGGTCAATGTTGGCGGTGAACTCGTCCGTTATCCCATTCACAACACAGTTATTTCCGGAAGAAGTATCCGCAAATATGTGTTTCTCGCTGACACTGAACTAATAGGAAAACAGATCCTTGGAGCATCTCTCATGGACGACCAAGGGCGAACACTAGCCCATCAGGCCCATAATGTGGTTAAGAATAATCTCGGTTTTCTCATTGGTTTTGAATTTAATATCAAACTGGAGGTGAAGACAAGTGTATAACAAGCAAGAATGGAAAGATGAGATCCCTGATCTAACTAGGCCGATCATGGACTCTGGTACAGGCAAGCAAAAGACTGATCCGCAGACTGGCCGTCCTCTTTTTGAGTTAGTCCAAGTAGGCACCCGGATCACATCAACCCGCCTTAACAATATGGAAAGTGGTATCGAAGCAGCTCATACACTGATTGAGCAATTAGCAAAGGAGCTGGGCGGTAATTTTGTTGTACCTGTTGATGGTATTATGGGGCTACTGTGTACCGCTCAAGGGCTTGAAGTCACATGGACAGCAGGGATTGCCTATGTAGGCGGTCGTCGATACCAGGTACCTGCAGGTGAAATGCAACTGAATCCAACCCAGGGACAGTACTTGTATGTGGACATTGATGGCGTGGTGAAAAAGACAACATCACAAGCAACGGCCAAAGCTGGCTTGCCGCTTCTTTATGTTGCTACGGATACGAGCGGAGTTATCTCCACTACAGATCAGCGGGTTAATGTAAGTCTGGAAGAGATTCTGAAACGTTTGGACAATGTTCAGATTCCAAATGCATCCCTAACTACAACTGGCATTACTAAACTAAATAATGCAACAACATCTCTATCAGAAACAGAAGCAGCTACACCAAAGGCGGTCAATGACGCAAGAAAAGCGGCAATGGACGCAAGCGTTCCACGTACAGGTGGCGTCAACATGACAGGTAGGATGATTATTGGGAATTGGGGAACCTTTTCATCCAATTCGAACGGTTCTGTGCTTTACGGTAACAACTGTTTCCTGCACCCTACAGACGGGACGATGCGTTTCGAAAACTCTCACTCAAATATGGGCGCACGTGGAATTTATATGACGTTTACTAACAACGAAAAAAATAAGATATATGTATTCGACACCGGGCAAATTCCCACAGTGTCTAATGGAGTGTTCAACCCTGTATTTCATAGAGTCTTAAGCACAGATGATATCATTTTCCCTTTTGAAAACCCCACATCAAACCTGATTTCAAATTCCTCTGGATTATTAGGACTGGATGGATGGACTAACAACGGCGGCGTACCTTTTGCAACTTCTGTTAATGGAGATGTAACTTCATTTTTCTTTGCTCAGAACGTTGCAAGAAATCAATATGCAGTATTGGACAGCAATGTAATTCAAACAACTCCGGGGGCAAAGTATCATTTACAATCTCTTTTTCATACCTCTGGAAGCTATACTGATACTGGCGTGTTAATCGAAGTCAAGGATTACGACTCAGGTAATACGTTGTTCAACTTATCTGCAAATACCCAAAGCTGGTGGCATCGCAAGAGGATATTATTTACCATACCTACTGGGACAACAAGATTCTTTTTGAGGCTTGTTGTTACAAATGCGCCTCCTGTAGAAGTTATGGCGTTTAGCCGGATACAACTCAATGCCGCTAATAATGGCGAAAAAGATGTGCCGTTTGCTTATACCGGAGAAATGGCAATGATTGGGCAACAATTGAAAGATTTAAAGCAATCTGGCGTTAGTGCAAAGCAGTTACTGGTGGATGCCATTAACGCCAACGGAGGAAGTGCATCCACATCTGATACGTGGGCGGTGCTTGCCCAAAAGGTACAAACTGTATCAAGTATTAAACCTGGCGACTACCTATTGTACAGAGACCCTAATTCGATAGGTGGTACGAGCAGTACAACTTGGAGAAAAGTAAAAAGTTATACACCTAACATTGGAGGGACATACAGAATCGACTACACTATTGCTGTAGATTACAGCATCGCAGGCGCGGGTGGATATGCCAGGTTATATGTAAATGATGTCCCCGTAGGTGTAGAAAGGCATATTCCCGACAACGGAACACGAGCGTTTTCTGACGATATAACACTAAAAACAGGTGACGTGTTACAGCTTTATATGAGGTCAACAACCAGTCAAAATAATGTTTATGCAACTGGTCTAGCTTTTAAAATCGCATTTGGGATGACAGTATACTAGGGGGGGATTTCAATGGAATGGCGTTATCAATACGAATCAGATGCCGAAAGAGATGAATTAATTAAAGAGTACAAGTCTATGCATCTAATTCGTGAAGAAAATATATCGGAAGGCAATTTTTTGATCTTTGCTGAAGAACCCTTACGAGAGCCGGCTATATACGTATCGGTGCCACAAGAAGAGTTTGAATCTCTGAAGCAAGAAAGCACACTCCTGAAAGCTCAAAGCAGTGCATTGTCTGAACGTGCAGATTTTGTAGAGGATGTCATCGCTGAAATGGCGACTCAGCTTTACAAATGATCCGGCGATTCATAACTTGGCTGCTCCTGAAGGGAGGTGACGAAAGCATGATGGCAATGTTCTTTGCTCAACGCGTGATACTGAACAAAACAGAATTCAAAGCAGTGCCTGCATCATTGCAGGAAGGTGTTAAAGAAATTCTGATCGAGAGCGGTCTGGAATTCCTGATCGTTGAATAACAAGCGTACCCAAGGGTGCGCTATTTTTACGCCCTCTGGAGTGGTCAGGGGGCTTTTCCTATTATATGAGAGAGATGAGGAAGCGGGATGAACGAGGGGTTAGCTAATGTCATTAAAATGGTATCAGCAGCCGTGGGGGCTGGCACTGGGTACCTGTTTGGAGGATGGAACATGTTAATACATTTACTTTTGATCTTGGTGATAGTGGATTGGTTGACTGGATGGGCTGCCGCATGGATCAAGCATGAGCTGCGTAGTCGTGTTGGCTTTGAAGGGATTGCAAGAAAAGCTGCAATTTTCTTAATCGTCACTATTGCCCATTATATTGATCTGGCATGGGGTGACACTGGGTACATTCAAGACGCGGTAGTCTTTTTCTATATTGCCAACGAGCTATTATCCGTCATTGAAAACGCTGGACGTATGGGACTCCCTATGCCGGACGCATTACGTAATGCCGTCAAGATTTTCGAGTCTAAGAGTTCGGTTCCTCCTAATCCGAACCTACCAGACGATCAAGATCCAACGAATAAAAAGCCTGCAGTTTAAGGAGCGATACACATGCAAGCACGTAAGGATAGCAACGTTCAAGGGATCGATGTCTCCAGGTACCAGGGCAAAATTGATTGGCAGCAGGTTAAGGCGGATAAACGTGAATTTGTGTTCATCAAAGCAACCGAGGGGCAGACGTACACTGATCCGAATTTTGTGACCAATGTGAAAGGGGCGCTGTTGGCTGGGTTGCTGGTGGGTACATACCATTTCCTGCGAGCTACCTCTGCCGATGTAGCAAAAGCTGAAGCTGCTCACTATGCCAAATCACTCGAGGCAATTGGCGGAGCAAAAGCCCTGCAGCTACCGCCGGTAATGGATTATGAGAACAACCCTGCAGGGATCAGCAAAGCACAGATTAATGTTGTGGCCAGAACGTTTTTGTTGGAGCTAGAACGGCTGACGGGTATCAAACCGATCATTTACACGGGTAATTCGTTTGCTGGAAACTTCGATGCATCCCTTGGCTCATATGACTTGTGGATTGCGCGTTATAGCGATACCCGTGTGCCTGACGATCAGCCAGCATGGAAGTTCTGGGACGTTTGGCAATACAGCGAATCGGGTAGGGTGCCAGGCATCGTGGGCAATGTGGATCTGAATGAGTTCAATGGATCGTTGGCGGATCTCAAGAAACGATATGGGAGGGAACAAGACGTGAGTAATCCATTTAACGGGTACCGCATTACCAGTCCATTCGGCATGCGTAAGCATCCAGTTAGTGGCGTTAATAAGTTTCACAGGGGCATCGACCTGGTTGTATCTCCTGCAGATGGACCCATTTATGCGTTTATTGCCGGTGAGGTTATGCACGCTAAAATGGGTGTGTCCGGATCCGGCTTCGGAAATTATGGAATCACGGTTGCAATTCGAGATGACAAGGGATATCTGCACGTCTATGCTCACTTGTCAGCGGCTGCCGTTAAGGTTGGTCAACAGGTAAAACGTGGTCAGTTGATCGGCAAGCAAGGCAGTACAGGCATTAGCAGCGGGGCACATTTGCATTATGAGGTGCGCAAAGCCTGCACCCCGCAGTACGGATACACAGCCACGGAGTCGGGAGTCGTTGAACCTACGCAATATCTAATTAACTACTATGGGCAGACGCCCGTTAAGGAGGACAAGCCATTGTCACAAAGGGATATTAACGTCGTGAGTCCATGGGCAGAAGCGACATGGGCAGAAGTAACGGCCAATGGATACTATGATGGCACACGTCCAGGAGCGATGATTACACGAGAGGAATCTGGGATCGTGATGAATAGGCTCAGGAAAAATATCCTGAAGCTGATCGCAGGGATTAACGGAAACGTGGCTGACATGGATGAGCGACTGAAGAAGATTGAAGCAGAAGGATAATTATGATAATATAGTTGCAAATCCGATGGCATCGGTAAAAAGGGCACTGTTGGCATAATGCTGGCAGTGCTTTTTTTTGTTGATATGCTTATGATAATATTGACCACAATAAGGGAGGAAACTATTATGGCTGGTTTTACAAAATTTGAGCCGATTAATGTGAAAACTAAATTTATTAAAGTAGATTTGGAGACTAGTGAAGTCAAAGCAGAAGTCATACATCAAGGTAAACTGATAGTATATATCTCTCTAAACATTGAAAAAGACGAATTAATTCAATTGGGTACGTTTGAACCAATTTCTCACTTAGAGGAATATGGGATTGACGCTCTAACTATTATTGACACTATAAAGGATCAAGCTAAGTACTTTGTTGATAACAAAATTTCAGATGTGCAAAAGTATTTTGACACAGGGCATATTTAATTAAAAAGCTGTTTCACATGTGCGAATTTTTGAAACAGCTTTTTTAAGGCACGTTAAATGGAATTGAATATGTAAATATGTAATATAGGTACATATACCTGTATATAATTGTAAAAATAGATCTTTTTTCTAGTTACGATTCGACATGTTTCTAGCATCTTGAGTGTTATATTGTTATTAAATAGCTGGCCAGCTGTTTAATTATCAAAATAAGGGAGAAACATGATGAAAAAAATTCTATCTTTTGCATCAGCATTTTTGTTGATCTTCAGTATTTTGTTTGCTTCAGGGATATCAGCTGAAGCAGTGCAACAACAAGATTTGCCTACTGAAGAAATTAAACCAGGCAATACAACTTTCACACCACAAGATGAAATAATAAACCCCAATAAACAAAGTCAATTTGCTTCAAATGGTGAAATAGGAACTTTTGGAACAGGTTTAGGAATAATTGAATGTGAGACTAATGCTGTTGGAGGTGCGGTGTGTAACTGGGGTATCAGTGTGGTGGGTGATAAAATTAATTATTCCAATGTTGCTGTGAAGTTTGAAAAATGGAATAGTAAAATTTTTAAATGGGAGTCAATAAGTACTCAAAATTTTAAATATGGAGTTACTCCACCTAAAAACTTTATACAGGATCAGGCCGCTATCGGAATGGTCACCCCAGGTTTTTATAGAGCCACACTCGGTGGGACATTTACTTGTGTGGAAAAGGGAGTCTACGGGGCAAGCGCCGATCATGCAGCAACATTTACTATTGAATAAAAGACTGATAGACACTGCTGATATAATGTCGGCAGTGTCTTTTTTGTTTACATATATAGTTTTATCACACAACGTGTTCGACTCTTATTTGACTGCAGATCAGCGACAACCTTGCGTCCTAGCAATCGTTTAACTATTCGGACTACTTGAAGATATTTGTCTGTACCGGTCACATAAATGTATGAGATGTCCCCAACGCTGTTGTACCTCCATGGTAATTTCAAGCCCCAATCCAACCCTTCGTTATTTTCTGAAATTTCTGATCGACAGTATTAAAGCAATGACTGAGGTGACTAGCCCACCTAAAGCAATGGTCCATATAACGATGTTCATCCTAAGCCCTCCTAGTGGAAATTTAATTGTCGTTTATGATAAGATTGGGGTGAGCAGGCGCTTTATTAGCCGCCTACTCTTTCTGGAATCCCTTAACGCTTGCGCCGTTTACGCTTGTTTCGGGTTCCTTTTTTCTTGCTCTCTTTCAGCGCTTTTACCAATCCGATAATGGCCGTTATCAGGTTAGTGAGTGCTGTTAGGAGCAAGACCCAATCCAATGTTTTCATTGCTGTTGTTCACCTCCTTATATATATATATATATAACACAACGAAATTCGTTGAATGTCAACGATAATCGTTGAATTCTTTTATATAAATGTGTATGATGTATTTGAGGTGATAACAATGATTAGATTGAAGTTAAACGAACTTATGGAAGAGCGGGGTCTTAATCCTCGACAAATCAGCAACATGACAGGGATTAGATGGAATACTGTTTCGGATATGGCAGAGAACAAATCTAAAGCCTGGTCGCCAGAAAACTTGAATAAAATTATGATGGCATTGGAACTTACAGACTTATCGCAATTGATTGAATACGAAAAGGAGCAGCAGGGTTAATCCCGTTGTTCCTTTTTTTAGTTGTTGAACAACGAACGTATATTCGCATATAATAACAAAAAGCAAACAAATGTTCTGTTTATGGAGGGATGAACATGCCAGTAAAATACTTGGGTTGGTTAGTGGAAATCATTTATCAGGATCAGTCGGGAAAGATTACGAAGCGTCGCATTCAGATCAAAAGCATTCGATCCGGAATGATCAAGGCTGATGACTTGTTATCTGGCCAGCCGCGTACATTTAAAGAGTCAGGCTTGCTGGCATGGCATCCTATTAAAACAGGGGAAGGGGCATAAGTATGTTGACTGATTACCAGCGCAAAGTACTTCGGATTTTGTATAACTATAAGAGCGGCCGCAGACGTTTCCCTACGATTCATGAACTGACCATCAAGACAGGCAAACATAAAGCAGATGTTCTGGTCGCACTGGATATCCTTGTGTCTGCGAATTACATACATTGGGAGAACAAGTCAGACACGGCCAACATCGTGATTCTGGAGGGCTGGGAGCGAGAATCTGAGAAGCCTCAGCTTTCTAAAGCCCCAAAGACGATTAAGCCGAATAACACGGATTATTGGACACAATATTAGGGGGTATTACTTTGGCAAGTAAATTAACGGACAATGGAGTTTTCGAGGGCTCTCGCTTTATCCTTCCTGAACACCGGGACGCACACTTAAATGAAATGAGAGAACAAGAGAGAAGAGGAAAGCCGGTACTGGACGAACAGGAAATGCAGCTTATCGAGGAAGCGATCTTCGAATCGTATCAGGAACGCCACTCCGTTACGCTTACGGTATTCAATCCTTTTGACGATGAAGAGATAAAAGGAGTCGTAGCATCGATCGACAGACAGAGCAGGATAATCAAACTTGTTCGTGGCGAAGAGGACTACAGCTTAATTAAAATAGAAGAAATTATCAATGCGAGCATACAATAATACCGAGAATGCGGAATGAACATTCGATAATTACATTATGTCTATAATGAACATGTTATTGAAATTACATTAATTGATATCCTCGGCACGGAAGCCGATGATGTAGTTGACCGTGTGCAGCTCAAAATTGAAAAAAGCAAAATTTATCGCAACCTCGACATTTTGGATGATCGGGAGAAAGAAGTCGTTATTGGTCGCTTTGGCCTTGAAGCTGGTGGAGAAGAGCGCACCCAGCGCGAGATTGCTAAGGAGCTTGGCATTTCACGCAGTTATGTCTCGCGGATTGAGAAGCGGGCGTTGATGAAATTGTATCATGAGTTTTATAAGCAGAAATAGTAAGGAAACAAACTGAGGAAAAGTATATGATGAAATAAATAAAGGACTACACAGAGATCAACGAAGCTAATTCTTGACTTCTGCGTAGTCCTTATTCGATATTTTTTACAATTTAATTGATGGAATACGTGCGAATGAAAAATTCCCTAAAATCCATCATTTATACTGTTCCGTAGTATGGCAGTACGAATGGTTGGGATCCACTGAACATCTATCCCAAGTTCTTCTGCTATAAAACGCAGGGAGACATAGGTTCTATTTTTTTTTACATAGGGCACTGTGTCTATTTCTTTAGTTGTTTCTGTTCCATTTACCTCTTTAAATTTGATGTTTTTAGAACCAAGAAATAGTTGTATGAAGCGGTTATCTTTCTCTAGATTAATAGTATTACCGTCCGAAGAAAATGTTATCTCAAAATCAAGAGCTTCAGCAATTTGCCGAACAGGTACCATAACTCTTCCTGTATTCATCTCTGGAGAAGTGTCGAATTTAAGCTGTTTATTTTCAAGAACAACTTTAATCACAGATTTATTACCAATAATGTTCGCAGGCAGTGCATAGGGATCGATTTTTCTGATAACGTTATTTCCCATATCTGCCACATAGATGGTTCCATCTGATGTGATGGCTACATCCTGAGGTGCGTTGAATAGAGCTAGCTTCTCCAAACCATTCTGGGTGCCTGCTTCTCCTGTTTGGCTACCAGCGACTGTAGTTACAATTCCGTTTTTTAGATACCTTATAACATTATTTAAAGAATCAGCAATTAGAAGACCACCTGATTTATCTAGAGTAATACCTCTAGGGAAATGAAAGGTTGCAGATTGAGAAGCCCCATCCTTATAATTTCCCGGTGCATATAACGCATTTTTGCTATAAATTGAAATACCATCCATTTTAGATTCACCAGCTACAGTGATGACCTGATTAGTGGAAAAATCAATGTAACGAATTCGTTGATTTCCAGAGTCACTGACATATAAATTCTCTCTGTTATCAAGTGCAAGGCCAGTTGGTTCATTAAATAACGCCTGATGGATAGGACCATCCTTATAATCACCGGCTGGCAAAACGAAACCAGGGTGATCCTCAACAACACGATCCGATGCAGC
Source organism: Paenibacillus sp. JJ-100 (assembly GCF_948329825.1). GTDB lineage: Bacteria > Bacillota > Bacilli > Paenibacillales > Paenibacillaceae > Paenibacillus. Next base: position 1,056,501 of record NZ_CAOJCM010000002.1, on the reverse strand, counting down.
AGTTATAGTAGAAGTTGTTCCATCTGGCATAATCTTACGAATAACATGGTTTAATGTATCCGCTACGTAGACAATGCCGTCCTTCGTCACAGCAATACCCTGTGGGTGGTGAAATAAGGCAGTTGCACCCTTTCCATCAGTATTACCAATGCGCCCACTTCCGGCAATAGTGACAATATCACCATTTGAAGACACTTTACGGATAGCATTGTTACCACTATCGGCGACATAGAGGTATTTGTCTGTACTATAAGCCAGGGCGGAAGGAGACTGGAACAAGCCAGTTCCTTTATTCCCGTCAAGAAGTGCACCCAAGGGCTGTCCTCCCGAATCTCTATAGAGAGTAGATGAAGGACCGGCATACGTGCTTATGTTATCAGAGCTAAAGGTACTAATTTTGTGATTGCCAGTATCTGAAATAAACAATTCATCTTTTGCGCCAACCGCCAAACCTGTTGGTTGCCTGAAAGAAGAAGTAGAAGCAACTCCCTCCTGTTCGCCATAGATCGCGTTACCAGCGATTCTTGAGATTGTAGCGATAATACTCCCTTTATCATTATATAGCGGAGTGACATCCGCAGCAGAAGCTACGTTCGTACTAAATCCAATGATTGCAGCACTGAAAGTGAGAGCTAGTTTTTGTAATAGTGGCATAGAAACTCCTTGTAAACAGTATTTGAGAACATTGTATTAGTCATTTATTTAGTGAAAGTAAAAGCTGCTGGCAATCCAGCATTTGGTTCGTTTAACTCCAAAATGGTTCTACCAGTACTATCAACGATCTTAACATAGAACAGTTTGAACGTTCCGTCCCCAATCACAGAGAAAGGAATCGTAGCCAAAATCCCGTCAGAAATTGCAGTGTTTGATGCAGAACCGAATTGAGTTGCAGCGTAGATTGTTTCCTTTTTCGTTAATCCAGAGTTATCCATAGTTCCAAGATAAGTTTTTACGATATCCACACTGTTGGCAGGAACGAAGAATGAGTTGTTTAGAAATCGATTTTCTGGGCCAATGACTTCAATGGCGTTATCACTGATAAAGTGAAACTCGGTACCGTAGATAGCATTGGAACCTGTAAAATTCTTTAAATGAATAGCCAGATTGAAACCTTGTGCTGTTTTGATCTGCTCTAGAGTAATTTCGGGAGTACTTGGAGTATTAGGAGTACTTGGAATACTAGGCAAATTAGATTCTGTAACTACTTGTTCGGTAGAAGAACCTGGGTTATTGATTCTAAGTAGTTGTTTGTTTTTTTTGAATTTTGTAAGTTCCTCAGGTGATAATTGAGTGGTGTATAACATTTCAGCATGACTCTGAAGCTGTTCAAGAATAGAATTATTAGCAATATCAAGGATTCGTTTGTTATCTAGAATTTGTTGCAAGGATAGACTCAATCTAGCTTTGAAATCCGACTGAAGGAGAAGTTGCTTCTTCTCGGCATTCTTTTGAAATGTTTCTAGACGAGATTGTTCTTTCTCCCTATTATGGGCATTGGCTGGGTCAAGTCCTCCCAATGGATGAAGGGATTCAATATTTTGTGTACGGATTTTATGATCTGGATCGTTTATTTGTTGGTTGGTAGTAGTAAGAAATGCATTCATTTCATTAAGATTTATCTTATCTTGCTGAACGGATTCAAACGCGATATTCGACATTAATCTGTTGAGATTTTCTAAGTAAGTAACAAGATTTTCTTGGGTTTTAATACTTAAGTCAGATTGTATTCCATCTCGTTGGAGCAAGGGTTGAATTTTTTTACCCAAAGAATCCTTCAGCTGTATTTCAAGCTTTTTATTCTCTGCAATAATGGCAGGAGAACTGGTAATCATCGCTTTTAAAATGAAAGGATCCACTTGTGCCACTAATTCAGCTACATCCACAACAGTTAGAGCATTCTTCATATTGTCAGGAAGAGCGGCAGGATTTACGTGTATCTGCTGTGTTGGTGCTACTAAAAAGGGTACACTGGAAGAAGTGCGATCAGTTGAAGATACAGCCACAAATCCAGAAGCAACGAACATCGATAACGTGCCATCTGATTGAACCATAACGTTAAAGTTAGTGCCTTGAACATGTAATTTGGAACCTGGGGTTTCGACGAAATCTTCATCAGCGTCCCTTAAGCTTGATACGGAGCTCCACATTGATCCTGCCCACAATTTGATAGAGAATCTATTTCCTGAAGCGCTTTGCTTTAAGTTAGAAATTACAACATTAGAATTTTTTCCTATATATCTTACCGACTCGGGGTGACTGACTTTAATGGTTACCGAACCATTATCTCCAGTAATTATTCGATCACCTTGATAGAGCTTCATGTTGGCAAAAGCAGAAAATGATTTGATTCCCCCTGCTCGAGTAACGCTTACTTCACCTTGAATTGCTGTAAGATATGCACCGCTATTCTCTGGTGTAGATGCCGACACGCTATAGGAACTTGTTATCATAGCCAAAAAGGCAAGGAAGAGCGTTAAAGTATAAATCTTCTTAACCAAAGTAACATCCTTCTTTCCGTGTTGAGCGTTTAAGCTCTGTTTTTTAATAACTGCTGTACTTGCTGTTCGATGAATTTTAATTTTGAATCTATAATGTCCAAACTTGGGATCTCAGCTTGTAATGTTTGTAGTATGGATACCGCTTCGGAAAAATGACCATTGAGAACAAGAATATCTGAGCGCAGCAACTCGGCTCTCCACAAATGAATGCTCTGATCTGGAGAAACAGTACCACGATAAGTATGAAAACCGTTTGCAGCTTCATTCACATGTTTGTAGGCACCTTCTAGTAATTTTTGAGCCTTAGATACAGCCATACTTGCCAATAAGAAATGAGCATCAGGATAATCAGGGTGGAGTGCAAGAGCTTTAGAATAACAATTTTCAGCTAACTCAAGTTTGTTTTGAGAACGATAGATTTTTCCCATCAGCATATGAATCTCTGCGATTCGTCCGAAATAACGATTAGACTCTCCCAATTCGATAGCCTTAGCAAAGTAAGACAAGGAGCTCTGCTTGTCTTCAGTGTTCAGTGTTTCACGCCCAAGAAAGTACCACCATCCTGGATTCGTCGGATCTTCCTTCGTCATCATTTTTAAAAGGTTGATATTACGGTTTATTTTATTTTTATTGGCTGTAATTTCAGGTTTATAACCATCGTGATGCAGACGAATGCCGATAGGCTTATGCAGAACATTGGAAGTGAAGATCCCTTCTGTTTCTGTCGCAATCTGCTCATGAATCCTTCCACTATAATAAATTCCTTTGTTTGTCTGAAAGAGGCGAGGAACGGAATATTCCGTGACATGACCGTCTTTTACATAGTTAATTAAGCAAGGCTGCAGCGCGGGAATATAAGTATTCATGCTGCTGTAAATTCCCGCCGCAAGCCGAATAAGTCCTCTATCATCCTCGTGAAGCCACTCATCTGCATCCAGCCAGAACACCCAATCTGATGTGACATGTCGCAATGCTTCATTGCGTAGTTCTGCGAAACTGTCATTCCATTTCAACAGATGAACCTGGACTTGAGGGTATTTTTGTAGAATTGTCAATGTTAGGTCTGTCGAGCCTGAATCTATAACGATGATTTCATCAACAGCATCTATAATGCTTTCAATGCATCTTTCAATGCTCCGCTCTTCATCTTTAATAATGAGAGCTGCAGAGACAGTAACCTTTGGAACGGACAGGAGATTTTCTATGTCTTCACTTACGATTTCATCGCGTGGATATTTTTGCAACTCGCTCTGCATAAATTGCATCCATTTCCCTTTAGGATCAAGAAACAATGCGCGATCGAATAGGAGTTGAGCTGTTTTTCCTTTACCTTGATTCATTAAGGCTTCACCAAATAAGAGCCAACCTTGACCATCTATAGGGAACTCCTGTACATGTTTTTTAGCAGCTAACTCAGCTGAGTGGTATGAATGATTTAATAATAAGTCGGTAATGTGCTTATGCCTGGGATCCATGACTTCTCCTTTCGTGTAAAAGCTTTTTGATTATTTTCTGTTGATTAAAAACGGATAATATTAGTGGCTGAAAAACCATACCCATCCCTGGCCTTAATGTTTAAACTAAATGGAGATGTGATAATACCTGAGATAGATAGAATATTTCCATTAATTGAAGCAATAATTGCGCCACTACTAGACATAGCGTCAATGGTATAAGAAAGTGGATCGTTGTCTCGATCTGTGAAATAAGTATTTAGGTCAACCTGAGTGAGTGTACCGCTGGACTGAATCAGGCCATGCGATACAGGTTCAGGTACGAAATTCAGCGTGCTGGTTAGATCCGTGTACAGTCCTTGTGAATCTGTGGCCCGCAGAGTGAAGGACGCCGGGATCGTTGGCGATCCGCCGAGGTACAAATCATGTCCCCATAGACCGACAGTCAGCCCGCTGAGGGGATCCGGCTCTTGCACCAAAGTAAAGGAGAGCGCATCTCCATTGGGATCGTGGAATAAGTAAGACACATCCAAAACGGGTGGGTCAAATTTGTTTCTATTGGGATCGAACGAAATCAAGGGCGAGCTTACAATCAGTGGTGCCAAGTTCTCGCCCTGAATTTGAACTACATTATAAGCATACCGTCCGTTAGGATCGGTTGCGGAGACCCAAAGTTCGATGGGCTGACTAATCGACCCGCTATACGACCCGCTATACGTTAATATGTTGTCATTGATGTAAGCATGACCGGTGGCGTAGCTGATACCTTCCAA
>NZ_CAOJCM010000002.1:0-1051676 GCF_948329825.1 Paenibacillus sp. JJ-100 | reverse complement strand
AGAGCGCATCTCCATTGGGATCGTGGAATAAGTAAGACACACCCAAAACGTGTGGGTCAAATTTGTTCCTATTGGGATCAAACGTAATCAAGGGCGAGCTTACAATCAGTGGTGCCAAGTTTGGATCATTGTTGTTCGAATTAGCAAAGGCTCGGAAATCAATTCTCTCTAACATCTTTCTTACGTCACTTGCAACAGCAGAAGAGGGGGAATTATTTAAATAATTCACAATGTCGCCTATGTCAAAAATCCCGTCTGTTCCAGAATTAACGACATTAGTTATGTAGTTGTAGCTAGGATCCAGCCTGAGTTTTACTTCTTGATTAGAGGATAGAATTACTTTCTTATTGAATTGCACGTTAGGAGATGCTTTAGCTAATTGAATAAATGGAGAAACTTGAGAAGTTAGCATCATAGCTAAAGATATGACAGCAGTTTTTTTTTTTAGATTTCTTTTAATAAGGCGCTTTTTCATTATTAACCTCCAGAAATGTAGTTCTCAGTACTATATCGACGTGAAGTACATTGTTTATTAATATATCTGAGTTTAAGTAAATAAAGTTAAATTATCGAGTTTCCCCGTTAGTTCTAAGGATTGCTGTCTGTGTAACCATTCAAAGATGATATGGACTGCTTCCATGTATCGTTGGCCCACCAGTAAACCCGTATGGGTCGGTATGCAGCATCCAGCTGCTTGGCAGTTAGTTTGCCTCGCTGATTCTATTTGCAGGTATTTACGTTGAAAGGCGATGTCATCTGTCGTCTCATCTATACTGATCAGTTCATCACGGACAGGTGAGGAAAGATGATCCCGGGTGTAATATGATCGCTTTCAGGTAGGGTATTAACTCATGAACTACCTTACTCAGACTGGCGTCGATTACAATCAAACCTGACAGAGCAACAGTTTCAGCAATATTTTGACTGAGTATCCCACCCATACTAAAGGCGATAAGAACGGGAGGTTCGTTGAACTCGGCTAACACTTCACGAATATCCTCTAAATAATCGTCAAATGTAATCTTAGTCATATCCATGACCCGGCTCTTGTAGTGACTTCTCAGGTTCATGACATAACATGTCCAACCGTGCTGAACAAAGTGGGAATGCACTTGCTCCACATCCAGCTGCCTGTATAAGCCCCGTGAACAAACAGGAATGGTGGCCTCGGAGTCATTGGGGGCAACACCAATCGAAGTAGGTTCCTTTTCGGATATTATCTGGCAGATTCGTTTCCCGAGTGTGCTGATGGCCATGTTCATCGGTGCAGGTCTGGCCCTATGTGTTGCGGTGATGCAGGCAGCTGTGCAGAATCCGTTAGCAGATCCGTACATTGGGCATATCCTCAGGCGCTTCGCTTGGAGCAACCTTTGCAAATCTGATCGGATTCGGTGCGATTGGCTGGCTGGGCCAGACGGGTGTAGCTTTCTGGGCTTTTGCCGGAGCGATGGGGTGTCCCCGTTAGTGCTGCCCCTGGTAAATTTATGAAAGTGACTGAGAACTGGAGCCTGTATTAAACAGGCTTCAGTTTTTTGTACAAGAAAACTTCCCGTTCGACTGAGGGTTCAGGAAATCTTATGGGCATGGTCACGAAATTCCCGATGCATTATAGATACCTAGCCGGGCAAGACGGGTAAGCTGCAAAGCCATATGATGGGGAGAGTATACTTTGTTGTTTTCAAGCCATTTATGAATGATTCCACTGGTGGAGAAGCTGAGATGATCTAGTAAAATGTCCAACGGTACCTGAACTTTTTGATTGATTCCGATTCGGGTTATCCGCTGAAAAAAATGAGCTTTGATCACCTCATTCAACCTGGTACTGAAATTGCCAACAGGATTGATCAGCAGCATGACCCGGTAGAACTCATCATGCTCAAAGATATGTTCAAACAAGACCGCAAAGATCGGGTCAGGCTCGGTAAATGAGGGAACCACATCAATGGCAGCACCACGTTCCTTGAGCACATCGTCCAGCAACTGGAATTTCTCGTTTACAATGGTATCCAGCAAATCCTCCTTGTCTATAAAGTGGGCATAGAACGTTGAACGGTTGATGTTGGCTTGTTCTGCGATGTCCACCACACTGATGTCCGAGTAATTTTGCTTCGCCATAATGGTCAAAAAGGCTTCGGAGATCATGACACGAGTTCTGTGAATTCTTCGGTCCATACTTCGGGATTCATTCACTTCTAATCACCTCGAATACAACAAATTGGGATGAATTGTTGGTTAAACAACACCGTCTAGATCCGTATTTAATGCATCCATGGAAATGTGCTTACCATCCAGCCACCTTCAAATGAAGCTGAATTGTAGTTTATTTTGACGTTGCCCAACAGATCAGATATTTGTGTTTGGTAACCGTCAAAACGGAAATGATTGATTGTTGCACTCCAATGGATATTAGCTATGATAAACAATAAAACATAGCAAATCAATCGGAAAAATATAATTTGAACAAGGGGTGACATTTTGAGGGGAGACACTTTCATTTCCAGTCTGGAAGATGGACGACGTGTCTGGCTCGAAGGGCAGCAGGTCCGGAATATTTCCGAGCATGCGGCTTTTAAAGGCACACTGTCCACCATCAGGCAACTGTTTAACATGCTCGATGATCCTCTTCAACGGGAGCAGGTAGGCTTTGCTCCTGATGGACAGGAGCGATATGCACACAGCTCATTTCTCGTTCCGTACACAGCAGCCGAGCTGAACAAGCGCAGTCAGTCTTTTGCGGTCTGGTCCTCCAGTACCAGTGGCATGATGAGCCGGTTATCTGACTATGCCCGTTCCCTAGTCACCGGGTGGTATGCTGCCCGGCACGAATTATCCGAACTAGACCCGCGATTCACGGACAAAATTAGTACCTATTACCACGAGGCCAGAGACCGCGACCTTTTTCTGACGACAGCGATCATTGATCCTCAGATTGATCGTTCCAGCGGGCTGGATGATCAGCGGATCGCAGAGCGATTTCTCCATGTGGTGAAGGAAACATCTGAAGGGATTGTGGTCAGGGGAGCCAAAATGATTGCCACGGGTGCACCGTATACACATGATTTTCTCATCTTTTCGTTCCTGCAATTTCAGACTCGACATCAGAAACATGCTCATGTCTTAATCGTACCGGCGAATTCCCCAGGACTGCATATTGTGTGCAGGGAGTCGTTTGCGGACGCCAGAGAACGTAACCATCCACTCAGTGCACGATACGATGAGATGGATGCCGTCCTTTTTTTCGATGATGTTCTGATTCCTTGGGAAAGGGTGCTTCTCTATGGAGATTCTGACAAGGTCCTGAAACTTCGCGGGAACCGTACAGCCAATGGACTTGCCTTCCACCAAAATGTCGTGCGCTTTGTAGCCAAGCTGGAATTTGTCACAGGGGTGGCGTTTGCGGTAGCTGAGTCGATAGGCGTAACCGGATTTCTGCATATTCAAGAAAAGCTGGGGGAGCTGCTGACACAGATTGACGTAATCAAGGCGCTGATTATTGCAGCGGAGGCCAAAGCCTTGCCTGACGCGGCAGGCGTGCTCGTTCCTGATCTTACATATGTGGAGACGGCACGAAATTTGGGAACCAAATATTATCCACGGGCTGTTGAGATACTTCAACAAGTTGGCGCAGGTGGCTTTGTCCAGACACCTTCCGGAATTGAGGACTTCTACGGTCCGATTTCCGAACTTATGCATTTGTATTTTGAAGGGGCTGCGGTAAGTGCTGAGAAAAAAGTGGAGCTGTTCAAGCTGGCCTGGGATCTCATCGGCAGTCCGCTCGGCGCAAGACATTTATTATATGAAAAATTTTATGCAGGTGACCCGATTCGTGGCCTTGCATCCCATTACGTTCGACATGACAAATGGTCGTTAACAGCTCCTGTCTGGAAGCTGATTCAAGAGAAAAGCTAGAGCAGAGCTAGAGCTAGAACAGAATAGCCATCATATGAGCAGGAGGAGAGAACAAATGGAATTGTTTTGGTTTATCCCGACACATGGGGACGGAAGATTTCTGGGCACCCGTGAAGGTGCCAGGGCAGTGACCTATCACTATTGCAAGCAGGTAGCACAAGCTGCCGATGAGCTTGGGTTTGCAGGGGTGCTGCTGCCAACGGGAAAATCATGTGAAGACGCCTGGGTGGTTGCTTCCTCTCTGGTGTCGGTGACAGACAATCTAAAGTTTCTGGTCGCTGCGCGTCCGGGTCTGATGCTGCCGACCACGGCGGCACGAATGGCGAGTACACTGGACCGCTTCTCCAAAGGCAGACTGTTGATCAATGTCGTTGCCGGAGGGGACCCAATCGAGCTTGAAGGCGACGGTTTGTTTCTGGATCATGATGAGCGTTACACATTGACGGATGAATTTTTAACGATATGGCGCAAGGAGCTGGCGGGCGAGGAGGTCGATTTTGATGGAAAATATTTGAAGGTCCACGGTGGGTCGATCCTGTATCCGCCCATTCAGAAGCCTTATCCTCCGCTTTATTTTGGAGGCTCCTCCGATGCTGCCATGGAGGTGGCAGCCGAGCATGTGGATGTATACCTAACTTGGGGTGAGCCACCTGATCAGGTAGAGGCGAAGATCAACCGGATGCGAGAGCTTGCTGCCAGAAAGGGAAGGAGTTTGCGCTTTGGCATCCGGCTCCATGTAATCGTTCGTCCAACCGCAGAAGAAGCCTGGCAAGCCGCGAATGACCTGATCGCTCATTTGGATGAAGAGACTATTGCTTCCGCCCAGAAGATCTATGCTCGTATGGATTCCGTCGGTCAACAGCGAATGGCCAGACTGCATAACGGGGATCGTTCCAATCTGGAGATCAGCCCGAATCTGTGGGCAGGCATTGGACTGGTCAGAGGCGGTGCCGGTACAGCACTTGTAGGTGATCCCGACCAGGTTGCAGAGAGAATGAGGGAGTACGAGGCATTGGGCATTGAAACCTTCATTATGTCGGGGTACCCGCATCTGGAAGAAGCCTACCGTACTGCCGAGCTGTTGTTCCCAAAGCTGAATTATGCACAGTATGGGAACAACGGTGAACGTTCATTTATCAGTCCTTTTGGTGAGATGATTGCCAATAATACCCTTCCTGATCATGTGGTAAAAGCGCCTGCAGCTTCCAAATGATGTCGTCTGCTTTTGCATCATCTCCATTAAAAACATCATATTTTCTGGCCGATTAGACGAACTAAAGGCACCTCACATGTATAAGTTGAAGGTGTCTTTTTTGTTGCATTTCGCTCCGGTAGAGAGGGTCCTGGCCCTTGACTATAACTCATTCCATTGAAGAGGGGATTTAACATGTCCATACAATTTGCGTATTGGGTTCCTAATGTAAGTGGGGGTCTGGTTATCTCCAGCATCCCGCAAAAAACAGGCTGGTCATTTGAGGATAACGCGAGGTATGCCAGAATCGCAGAAGAGGCGGGATTTGATTATGCGTTATTGCAAACCAGATTTATGGCCAGCTATGGCGCTGAAAATCAACTGGAAGCTATTGCTCTTGCCTCTGCACTCGCGGTGGTTACAGATCGCTTGAAACTGATAGCAGCCATATTGCCAGGATTATGGCATCCCGGTCCAGTAGCAAAAGCGATTACGACGATTGACCATATCAGCCAAGGGCGAGTTGCAGTAAATATTGTTAGCGGCTGGTTCAAGGGTGAATTTCATGGATTCGGAGAACCGTGGCTGGACCATAACGAGCGTTATCGTCGCTCCGAAGAGTTCATCCGTGTGCTGAAGGAGCTGTGGACGCAAGACAAAACCAATTACCAGGGTGACTTTTACCGTATTCATGAAGCGCCACACAAACCCAAACCGATTGCACTTCCCCCTGTGTTTCAGGGAGGAAATTCGGCGGCTGCACGCGACATGGCTGCACGAGTCTCGGACTGGTATTTTATGAACGGGAATAACATCGATGGATTCCGTGCCCAGATTGAGGATGTGACCGAGCGGGCGGCGTCCTATAACCGTAAGCTGCAATTCGGAGTCAACGCATTTGCCATTGTGCGGGATACGGAAGAAGAAGCAGTGGAGGTACTGCGTCAGATTATTCTATATGCTGACCCCGAGGCCGTGGAGGGCTTTCGCAGTCAGGTCCAATTTGCAGGCAAAGCGTCTCCTGAACAGGAGGGAATGTGGGCAAATTCCAATTTTGACGACCTGGTGCAATATAATGACGGGTTCAAAACAGGTTTGATTGGTACCCCGGAACAGGTAGCAGACCGCATCATTGCGTTGAAAAAGATTGGAGTAGACCTCGTTCTTATCGGCTTTCTTCATTACGATGAGGATATTCAGGCTTTCGGTGAGAAGGTCATCCCGCTGGTTAAAGAGAAGGAGGCTGCGCTGAGCCGGGTTATAGCTACCTGAGCAGACCATTGATTTTAATAGATGAAATGAGATGGATTGGATTGGTACATCTGTATCCGTGGTGTTATTGAGGGAGAATCCCTATTTTAATTAGAGGAGAGATGACATATGAGTATTCAAGCAAACACGATTCACCCGCGGCCTGACTATGAGCAATTGAGAGCTGAAATTCGGGGCATTGTCGACGAAGTCATTACACCACGTGCGGAACTGATCGACCGTGAGGGTCGGTTCCCGCGTGAGAATCTGTCCGCGCTTGCCGAGAGCGGGTGGAATGGTGTGCTGATTCCCGAACGCTTCGACGGACGCGGCCTGGATCATGTTGCCTTTGCGATTGCGGCAGAAGAAATTGCCAAGGGATGCCCTTCGACTTCACTGGTGTATGTCATGCATGTTGGAGCCGTTCAGACGATAGCCCTCTACGGAAATGAAGATCAGAAGGAGCGCTGGCTAAAGCCGGTACGCAATGGGGCGATAGGTACGTACTCTACTAGCGAGCGCGCTTCGGGAGGTCACTGGTGGTTTAATTTCAGCGAGGCTTCCCGAGACGGGGAGGATTACATTCTGAATGCCGAAAAGTCGTTCACGACAAGCTCGGGACAAGCTGATTTTTATGTGACCCAGACCCGCACACCAGGAGCACAAGCGCCGACAGATGTGAGCTTTTTCCTTGTCGATGGACAACTGGAGGGTATTACCTCGGGGGTATGGGATGCACTTGGTGTTCGGGGGAACCATAGTGGCCCGATCACGTACGAAGGTGTCCGGATTGCAACTCAGGATAAGCTCGGTACCGAGGGACAGGGACGCGAAATTCTAGAAAGTGGTGTATCCCCCGTATATCTGATTGGCCTGGGCTCCACTTGGCTTGGAGTTGCTGAGGCAGCACTTGAGGCTGCAACCGAATATGTGAAGGGCATGGTTCATCGGGACTTTAACAAGCGTTTGGCTGATTACCAGATCATCCGCCAGCAGTTGGCTGAGGTGAAGGTGCTAATCTCCAGCTTGAAGCCATGGCAGTTATCTCTTGCGAGGCAGCTGGACGAACTTCAGGCACAGGGAAGACCGCAAGTCGAACTGTTCCTGCCGCTGGTTGAATTCAAAATTCATGCTGCGGAAGTTGCTAATAAAGCGACCAAAGCAGCGCTGGATGTTACCGGAGGTTATGGTTATAAAAAAGGCGTGTTTGAACGCCTCTTCCGTGATGCACGTGCAGGCATCGTCATGGGTCCCTCCAACAACATCGCTAGAGAGTGGATTGGCAAATCCCTGGTCGGTTTGCCGCTGGAGCTATGGTACGAGGGAGGGGATTGATTCCCGCAAGAAACTGAACAAGGTTAGGAACTTCAAAGCTGCTGTTTGTATCAAACAGGCGGCAGCTTGTTTACATTCCATTGGCCTCGATACGAATTGTGGTCATACACACTTTGAAATCTGCTTCATGATAAAAATAATAAAAAAGAATGATAGGTATTCGAGATAGATTTTTTTATATTAAATGGTATATTATTCTTCAACATAGAGAGCATGCACAGAAAGAGAGTGGTGGTATACCATGCAGGAAGAAACATTAACAAGAGGACTGAAGAACAGACATGTACAGCTGATGGCCATTGGAGGAGCGATCGGAACAGGCCTTTTTCTCGGGGCGGGCAAAACGATTCAACTAACGGGACCTTCCATTCTACTAGCTTACATTATTACGGGTATCGTGTTGTTCCTTATTATGAGGGCACTTGGGGAGCTGCTACTGAGCAATTTACAGTATCATTCCTTTGTAGATTTCGTTCGTGATTACCTGGGAAATATGGCGGCCTTTATTACAGGCTGGACTTACTGGTTTTGCTGGATTTCCATTGCGATGGCTGACATTACCGCGGTTGGCTTATACACGCAGTTCTGGTTCCCTAACGTACCTCAGTGGATGCCAGGACTGATTGCTTTGGTCATTTTGCTGGTGATGAATCTCGCTACGGTTAAACTGTTTGGGGAGATGGAGTTTTGGTTTGCTCTGATTAAAGTGTTGGCTATTTTGGCTCTGATTGTAGTGGGTTTGTATATGATTGTTACAGGATTTACAACAAATCAGGGTGCTGCAACTATAACCAACCTCTGGAGCCACGGGGGCATGTTCCCTAATGGGTTATATGGCTTCATCCTATCGTTTCAGATGGTCGTTTTTGCTTTTGTTGGTATGGAACTGGTGGGATTAACCGCAGGAGAAACGGAGAATCCAGAAAAGGTTATTCCAAAAGCCATTAACCAGATTCCCATCCGGGTATTGCTGTTCTATGTAGGAGCTCTGTTCATTATCATGAGCATCTATCCATGGAGTGCCATTGTGCCGACCGAGAGCCCATTTGTACAGGTGTTTGCGGCGGTGGGTATTGCTGCAGCGGCTGGGGTAGTGAATTTTGTCGTGTTGACGTCAGCGGCATCCGCATGTAACAGTGCGATTTTCAGTACAAGCCGTATGGTCTATTCCATGGCCAAAGATCAGAATGCACCAGAATCTTTTGCACGTGTGAACCAAAGAAAGGTTCCTGCCAATGCATTATTTTTCTCGACGGTGGTGATCTTCATCGCCATTGTGTTGAACTACATTATGCCGGAAGGTGTATTTACACTGATCACAAGTGTATCAACGGTATGTTTTATTTTCGTCTGGGGTGTCATGGTGATCTGCCACCTACTGTATAAGCGTACCCAGCCTGAGCTGGCCCGTCAAAGCAAGTTCAGATTACCGTTGTACCCTTTCTCCAACATCCTGGTTCTGATATTCCTCGCCTTTGTCATTGTAGTGCTAGCATTGGCAGAGGATACACGTGTGGCGTTGTTTGTAACACCAGTGTGGTTCGTCATCGTATCCGTTATTTATATGTTCAAAAAAAGAGCACAGATGTGACGGGGATGAATCCCGCTACATGAAGTAAAAAGCGAGTAAACGAATCACAAAAGGAGCAGTCTCCCAGGAGGTGCTCTTTTTGTGATTTGTTTTTATTCCAGATCAATCGAACCAAGCCATTCCAGCATAATATCGACGACTTCTTTATACCCTTGACCCACGAGTACACCCGTATGTGTTGTATCCCAAAGTCCGACATAATTGGCTCCTAGCTGCTTCGCGGTTAATTGGCCTCTTTGATCCTCGTCCTCTGACAACACAGCTTTAATCACCAGACTGGGACAAGTAATCAGACTCCCATCAATAGATATCCCTTTTGCCCCGCAGAGGGCGGAAAAGGTTCGAAATGCTTTTGCGGACTCCATCTGCAGATACTGGCGTTGAAATGCAATATCCTCCGAGGATTCATCGATCGTTTCAAGCTCCGGACGTATCGGAGCAGGCATAATTATTCCCGGTTCAATTCGATCTGTAACAGGGTAGGGCAGAGCATCATGAACTTCTTTGCTGATACTGGAGTCAATAACAATTAATCCTGCCAGATCAGCGGTCTCTGCAATTTTTTGACTGAGGATACCACCCATACTGAAGCCAATCAATACAGGAGGTTCAGCGATCAAGGAGAGCACTTCGCGTATATCTTCCATATAATCGTCCACCGTGATTCGGCTCAGATCCATCACTCGGCTCTTATAATGACTTCTCAGATTCAACGCATAGCAAGTCCACCCGTTCTCCACAAAATGGGGAATATACTTGCTCCACATCCAGCTTCCTGTGTATGCTCCGTGGACAAATAGAAGTGGTGGGGAAATCTTCCTACCTGGGGTGGCAGACGGATCTCCTCTGTACAGCTCAATATATAGATCGTTTTTTCCAACCAGATGTACCTCGTGTTCAGGCAAGTATTGCGTATAATCCGTCATATGAAACGCTCCTTTACGATGGTTTGATATCAAACTAATAATGCAAAAAAAATTAAAAGTTATCGTGAATTTTGATCAAAATGCGAAGCAGTTCTTTTTTCTCATCCTCTGTAATGTTGGTATAAAAGGTGTTCAGCAGTCGCTGTGAAATCTCCTCGAAGATTGGTTTTAATGCTTCACCTTTAGCCGTCAAAGCAACGTGAACGATCCGGGAATCGGCTGCATCTCTCTCTTTTGCTACATATCCCGTCCGCACTAATTTGTCGACAAGCGCGGTCACTGTGGATTTATCCTTCCGAATATTCTTGGCAATCTCCGCCATAGTCAAGCGTTGATGATTGTAGAGCGCATAGATGATATCCCCATGTGAAGTGGCGAGATCGTGAATGCCTTGTGCTGCCATTTCCGTTAGGATAAAACGATTGGTTTTCTCTTTAATTTTAGATATAAGTGAAACGGCATCTCTTGTTTTCATACATCTAATATAGTTTGGTGTCAAACTAATGTCAAGCACAAACCCAGAAACAGAGGAAGATGCCTTCGCTTGTTTCTGGGTCTGGCCATACATGGATGAATAAGTGAATAGATGATTGGATGTAGGTCACTTGTGCGGCAGAGATACCACAGAACTATTGGATCGGATTAGCCTTCATTTCTTTTTCCATCTTTTCAATCCCGTCAATAATTTGATATCCGTATCCCCAGAACTGGCTGAAATCGGTCACGTAGATTTGTTTGTTTTGAATAGCTTTCATACTCTGCAACGCAGGGTTGGCATACAGATTCTGAATCAGCTTGTTGATATCGGGTGAACCGCTGTAAGCCGAGAGTAGCAGGTAATCCGGGTCTGCGGTAATCAACTGTTCTAGGCTGACTTCGCCTTGTACGCCATCAAATGCATTCTTCAGCTTCAACAGGCTGAGTGCATCGAGCTGATACGTATCGTTCTGCATGCTGCTTACGGTAATGCTGTCTTCTGTCGCGGGTACAATATAGGCAAAGCTGTGCTCCGGCTGATCAGCAACACGGGCTTTAATCGCCTCTGCCCGTGTCTTCAGGTTGTCGATAAATGTTGCAGCTTTATCCTGCACGTCAAAAATCTGTCCGAGCTGTGTAATGTCGCTGTACAGACTCTCCAGTGTTCCCTTGTGATTGGTCGTTTGCATGAAGGTACGGATGTTCATCTCATTTAGTCCGTCTACGCTTCCCACGCCCCAGTCCGCATCAGCAAACAGGTCACCTCGTCCAAAGACCAGATCCGGGCTGGCGCCAACAACAAGTTCTTTACCTACGTAATTGTCGGACAACACTGGAATTTTGGCGAATTCGTCAGCTACATCGGGTGTTACCGCACCATAAAGTGCAGCAACCCCAACCATTTTATCAGTCAGGCCCAGCTTGATCAGCATTTCGGCAGCCGATTGAGTATTGGCAACAACACGCTCAGGTGCCTTATCAAACACCTGGGCTTTGGGTTTCCATTCTCCGCCTTCACCAGACATAGAGAAGTTTTCAACAGTAAGCGGATAGGTCGTTTGATTGGCCGTTCCCGCAGGTGCAGCGGCTTCGGTTGTCCCTGTTTGAGAAGCCGTATCTTCAGCTGTGGATGGTGTGGACGTATTGGATGAACATGCCGACAGCAGCAGTAATAACAGAGCTAGCGCAGCAAAGAAAGTGGTTCTGGACGAGCATTTCAACATGGTAATAACCCCTTTTTTGTTTGTATATTAATTGACAAAGATAATCATTCTCAATTATAATCCGAGAAAATACTTTGTAAAGTGCTAATTTAAGTTTCGCACAATTTTAATAGAATTCATGGGGGAAGAGATGGCACAGACGATTCAGGCTGGGACACAGCATTTGGGAAAAAAAGAATCCCTGATTCACAGCAAAACAGGTTTTACACTACTTATTGCAGCATTAATCGTGATTGTACTGATTTCTGCAGGTATCGCGGTCTCAATTGGACAAGTGCGTATACCGCTAGGAGAGTCTTATCGTATTCTTTTAGCCAAAATAACGGGAATGGAGTGGGGAGGCAAGCCACTTGGAGCAGGCTCCTTCACGGATATTATCTGGCAGATTCGCTTTCCACGTGTATTAATGGCGATGTTCATTGGTGCGGGTCTCGCCTTATGTGGTTCGGTTATGCAGGCTGCTGTCCAGAATCCGCTGGCGGACCCTTACATCCTTGGTATTTCCTCAGGAGCCTCGCTCGGAGCTACCTTTGCTATTCTCATCGGGTTTGGTGCGATTAGCTGGTTAGGACAGACGGGAGTTGCCTTTTGGGCGTTTGCTGGAGCCATGGGTGCAGCTTTGCTTGTTCTGACACTGGCCGGTATTCGAGGGAAAATGACATCAGTCAAGCTGGTGCTTGCTGGTATGGTTATTAATGCACTGTGCAGTGCATTTTCCAATTTCATTATCTATTTTGCGAACAATGCCGAGGGTATCAAAACAGTCACATTCTGGACGATGGGCAGTCTTGCCGCTTCCGGCTGGAACAAGTTGCCGCTAATAGGGCTGGTTGTGCTCACCGCTATATTGTTTTTCCTGCTGCAATCCCGTGTGTTAAACACGATGTTACTGGGTGATGAAGCTGCGGTTACTTTGGGAATTAACCTGAGTGTCTATCGCAGACTGTACATGATATTAACTGCGCTCGTAACGGGTGTGATGGTTGCTAGCTGTGGCATGATCGGTTTTGTCGGATTAATCATTCCGCATATCGTGAGAGGGATCGTTGGCTCGGATCATCGTAAAGTGATGCCTGTATCGGTCTTGTTTGGCGCGATATTCCTGATGTGGACAGACGTCATTGCGAGATCGCTAATCTCCAGTGTCGAACTGCCCATCGGTATTATTACAGCGATGATTGGAGCACCGATGTTTATGTACATGCTTGTCAAAAAAGGCTATGGCTTTGGAGGAAAATAACATGCAATTAACGGTCGATAATATATGCTTTTCCGTGCAGGATACAGATATCGTGCGTGATATTTCACTTCAGGTGAGGGAGAAACAATTCGTCGGGTTAATCGGACCGAACGGTTGCGGCAAATCGACGTTGCTCAAAAGTATTTATAAAGTCATTAAACCGCAGCATGGCAGCGTTATGCTGGGAGATACCGATATTTTGAAATCGAGTCCAAAAGTCACGGCCAGGCAGATGGGGGTTGTTGGTCAGTTTAACGAGTTAAGCTTTGATTTTACTGTTCGTGAGATGGTTATGATGGGGCGTACACCGCACAAAAAACTGCTGGAGACCGATAATGCAAAAGACGAACAGATTGTGGAGATGGCACTGGAAAAAGTGCAGCTGACTGGACATGCAGGCCGCAATTATACATCTTTGTCCGGCGGGGAGAAGCAACGTGTCATTCTGGCACGTGTACTTGCGCAGCAACCGGAATTTCTGATTCTGGACGAGCCGACCAATCATCTGGATATCAAGTACCAGCTTCAAATATTGAATATCGTTCGCGGACTGGACATCGGTATTCTGGCAGCGCTGCATGATCTTGAACTTGCGGCAGCCTACTGTGATTATCTCTATGTGGTGAAACGTGGACAAGTTGTTGTTCACGGAACTCCTGCCGATATTTTGACTCGTGAAATCATAGGCGAGGTATTTGAGGTGGAATGTGAGATTTATCGAAATCCGGTCACCGGAGGCTTGGGAATTGCCTATTTGAGCACACGATAATCTGGAGCTAAAGCGTCTATTTCATTTTGAATAGCCCATCGTTTACAATAGGATATTGATGCAGTAAACAAAGGAGCGGTTACGCATGGCAAAACAGAAATATTATGTAGTATGGGAAGGTAAGCAACCAGGCGTATATAACACTTGGGCGGCGTGCAAAGCTCAGACCGATCAATATGCCGGCGCCAAATATAAATCATATGAATCCAAAGAAGCTGCTGAAGAGGCATACCGTGCTGGATGGAAAGGAAACTGGGGAACAGGCGCAGGCAGTACTAGCGGTGCTTCCAAGTTCAAATCCAAGTCGGGCACCAGCGGTAGAAGTGCCGGGATGGAAACGTCGGAGGAAATTGACTATGACAGCATCTCCGTTGATGTTGGAACACGAGGCAATCCAGGGCCCGTCGAGTACAAAGGGGTGGATACCCGTACAGGCGAGGTGCTTTTTTCGGTCGGCCCGATCTCGAAAGGCACGAATAATCTAGGTGAATTTCTGGCTATTGTGCATGCACTGGCTTATCTCAAAAAAGAAGGCAGCAACAAAACGGTATACACGGATTCCGTTAATGCGATGAAATGGTTGAAACAAAAAAAAGTCGCCACAACGTTGCCGCGGGACAACTCGACTGAGGAGATTTGGCGGATGATTGATCGGGCAGAGCAGTGGCTTCGTACGAATACGTATACCAATAAAGTACTGAAATGGCAGACCAAACAGTGGGGTGAGATCAAGGCGGATTATGGGCGGAAGTAATTCTTTATCCTTAAAATAAAAAAGCTCTATGCCTGTCTAGTAGAATCGATATTTACAATATCCGATTTCCATTCTATAATCATCAGCATATGATAAGTTGCACATATGGAGGAGCCTGCTACAGGTCCTCCTTATCTTTTTTGGACCGGAAATATTCAGGTCTGAGTCACTGGAACAGGTGAGATGAGTATAACATTGCAGGAGGCAGACATGAGTTCCATTTATAGAAGTGAAGAAGGCAAGAGCAGTATTCTAGAAGAGTACGAGATATATCTGAATGCGTTGGGTGAAGGAGTTACAAGAGAATATGTCGAGACACGTTTTGGAGAAACACATGTATTGTTAACCGGGCCGCAAGATGGCAAGCCCTTGTTTATTCTTCAAGGCGGTAACTGTGTGAATCCGATGACATTATCCTGGTTCTCTTCGTTATTTCAATCCTATCGGATCATAGCGCCGGACACGATTGGTCATCCTGGGTATAGCGAGGAAACGAGCATTTCATCCCGTTTTGACAGCTTAGCCCTGTGGGTATCTGATCTTCTGGACCATTACAACATTGAGCAAAGTGCATTTATTGGTCCTTCATTTGGGGGCGGTATTATTCTCAGATTGGCTACGTATATTCCGGAGCGTATTGCGTGTTCAGTGCTGGTCGCACCTGCGGGTCTCGCGCTTAGTTCCAGAATGAAGACTGCTCAGGATATTACACTTCCACTCGTCAAGTATCGTATGACTTCTTCGCCAGCTTCTTTGCAAAAGATCACGGATAACCTGTCATGCCATTGTATGAAGGAAGCGGACAAAAATCTGATCGGTAAAATATTCAAGTATGTCAGTCTGGAACAAGATTTACCTAAGCTTGCAGAGCGGGAAGAGCTTAAGAACTATAACGCGCCTACGTTGCTACTGGTGGGTGAGAAGGACGTCTTTTTCCCGGCGGATAAATGTATTGACCGTGCACGTCAGATTATTTCGAATGTACGGGCCATTAAATATGACACGGGACATTTCCCTTCTCAGGATGCATTACATGAGATGAATGAAGAGATCCAACAGTTTTTAAGCGAGCATTATGGGAAGTAGTTTTGGAGGAGAAATGATCCAGACCATTGTGCAATCATAAAAAGGCTTGAAAACATGGGGCAATTCGTATTTTTTCGAATTAAATTAACGAATTTGCCCCTCCTGTCGATACTATTTATAGAAGAGTGCGTATATATCTTTGAAATAGGAAATGGAAGCATGAAATATCATCATGGTGCAAGAAAAATGTTTCAAACTGTGTAATTTGGTTTATATGGATGGTTGGCAATCGACCGGCATCTTAGAAGTACTCAAGAAGGATGCATATAATGAATCAAACACAGTCAAGCGCCAAGTCTTCCGATCGACAAGGTTGAAAAGAGGTTGGATATGAGAAAAGATAACTGGAACATGGCATTACAGCGCAATGTCATTCTAAATGATACATATCAGGTAAGACAGGTTCTGTCCAGCAGTGAACTGGCTATTGTGTATGTTGGACGGAATCGACACACGGGTTCGAAAGTAGCCATCAAGGAATTTTTCCCCCATCGCATTGCTGCGCGTCAGTCCAATAAGCGCAGTGTATACTGTGCTTCCCGGGGATATGGAGGGCAATTTCAGGAATTGTTGTCTGTCTTTCTTCAGGAAGGGGAGTTGTTGTCTTCACTTCATCATCCGCATATTATTTCATATGTGGACCACTTTGAAGCCAATGATACGGGATATCTGGTCACGGAATATTGCCCTGGTATAGTGCTGACAGAGTATTTGAAAGAGCGTAATCATGCGATGCAGGCCGATTTTATTACCGATACGCTGCTACCGCTGGTGGATACGGTGGAATATATACATAAACAAGGCATTCTTCATCGTGACATTAAGCCGTCGAACGTACTCGTGATGGAAGATGGGACACCTAAGTTGCTCGACTTTGGTTCAGCCGTTCGCTGGCCGATCCAGAACGGAGATAAGCAGTCCATTTTCACATCAAAAGGGTACTCGCCTCTTGAATTTTATTCTGAAAAATCGTTGCAGGGGCCAATGTCGGATATCTATAGTTTGTCCGCATTGCTTCATTATTGGACCTGTGGACAGCCACCAATGGATGTCAAACAACGTTTGTTTCAAGATGAACTGCCCTCGGTTCGCAAACATAACGAATATGTGAGTCCATGGCTTGCCCGAGTGATTCATTGGGGGCTGACGGTTCGTTCTGAGAAACGCTGTACTTCTCTGTCTTGGGTCAGAAGATCGCTGCGTGTCCAGGCTTTGGTGTGGAAGGTGCGCAAGCCAGGTACTGTAGAGTGGATGCTTGAAGAGAACGAGCATACCCAGGTCTACGAGCCGGAGCCGAAGAAGCAGCATGAGACGGCGTAACGCTGGACTTTTTTGTAAATGTGCAGAGGAACACAGTGTTCTTACATGTAAACCAAATCAACTCTTGACTGAGAAGATTTGGTTTTTCATTATTTTGGTATTAAATATAGAACGGAGAATGTGGAAATGGATGATTCTATGAATGAGAACATAAATATTAACAATCAAGATGACGTTATTCTGAGTGCGGCAGCAGATGAACTGGAGCACATGGTGGATCAGATCTGTGAACTGATCGACACACCACTTGCAGATACGACTGAATTACAGCGTCAGGTGCTGGCGGCGTTTGGTTTTGGCGCGATATACAGTATTACTCATCGGGACCGCTTGGCAGAACCCCAAGCACATGCACTAAGTATTCGAATGCTTATCAAGCCGTTCAATTATAGCGAACAGCAAGCGGTTGATTTTGCTGACGATCTGATTCGGGTTGCATCTAATGAAGAGGCGCATCCAGTGATGAATGCGATTATTCATCGTGGTATTAACGGACATATTCAGTTTGCGCAAGAGGATCACGAAGCACTGGCACGTAACATTCAAGAGATTCTGGCGGCAGTACAGCAGTAGGGGTAGATAAGGAGAGTGCGTTATGGACTACATGAAGTTAAGTAAAGAGCTTTCATATGCATTGCGGCATGCTCCATGGGAATACGAGCTTGAGCTGGATGAAGAGGGCTGGGTAGAGATTCCGCAATTACTCGTTGCTCTGAATGAAAGCCCAGGGTGGCGTAACGTTACGGAAAAAGATCTGGAGAAGATGATCGCAGGTTCAGAGAAAAAGAGGCACGAGATAAGTGCGGGGCGAATTCGTGCACTTTATGGTCATTCCACTCCGCAAAAAATAACTAAAATAGCTGCTGAGCCTCCCCGGTGGTTGTACCATGGAACACCAGGTCGGGCTGTGGCTTCGATTATGGAACATGGTCTGCAGCCCCGGCAACGGCAGTATGTGCATCTATCGGCTGATATAGACACAGCACGTCAGGTTGGGCAAAGGCGAGATAATCAGCCTGTTATTCTACGTGTTCAGGCTGAGCAGGCTGCACGTGAGGGAGTTCTTTTTTACCATGGCAACGATAATATTTGGCTAGCTGATGTTGTTCCTGCACGTTATATCGAGCAATGATAAGCTGGATGCGGGCTGTATGTTGACCATTTGCCGTATTTTGTTCAGAGTGTACAAATAAGCAAAAAAAGGGTTGTTCCGCATGTCATTCAATGACAGGAACAACCCTTTTTAAGTTGTGTACATTTATCAAAATTAGAGATGGCGGAGTGATTAACTCAAAATGGCCTTCAAGCCTTCACTTAACGGTTGAGCTGGACGTCCAAGCAATGTTTCCAACTCATCGCTCTCCACTGCTAGTGCGCCTTGGCGGATTGCTCCCTGCATTTCAACCAGCATGGACACTACAAAATCAGGCAAACCTGCACCTTTCATGATGTCCGCGTAAGCAGCATCGTCCACATTTTGTACGTTAATTTCCTGTCCAAGCACTTCACCAGCAATCGCAGCAAGCTCAGCTTGTGTGCGCAGTTTACCAGACAATTCGTAGACCTTGTTCTCATGTCCTTTACCTGCAAGTACTATAGCAGCAGCTTCAGCATAATCACGGCGGGTAGCCCAGCCCACTTGGCTGTCATTCGTTGCATGTACCCAAGGCGCGCCCTGAGTAACAGCTTGTACACTTCCAGCCTCATTTTCAAGGTACCAGTTATTCCGTAAGAAGGTATATTGGATACCAGACTCACGAATCGCTTGTTCTGTCTTGCGGTGCACCTCAGCAAGGGAGAGCGGGTTATGCTCGGCGTTGACAACACTTGTATATGCGATGTAACCGACACCTGCTTTTTTGGCAGCCTGAACAGCAGTTTGGTGCTGACGAATACGTGTTTCGTTATCACCGTCTGTGGAGATGAGCAGCAAGCGGTCTACTCCATCAAAAGCTTTTGCCAGTGTCTCGGGTTGATCGAAATCACCGTGACGAACATCTACACCTTGGGAGCGCAATGCTTCTGCTTTTTCCGGTGAACGCACACTAACAGCCAAGTCGGCAGTGGCATTCATTTTCAACAGTGCTTCTACGACCAGTGAACCAAGCTTACCTGTAGCACCTGTAACTAACAATTTCATTTTGTTTCCTCCTAAAATGTAGTCTGCAAACATTTGCATCTTAGCAACTTCTTGTCGAACAATCGTGTATGTACAGCTTGCCTGCGAAGTATAGGATTACACAACTTCCAAGGAGCAGCTGTAGATGTGTGAAGCTATATTTCCATCTATGTAACTATAATAGTTACATTATAAATTGTTGTCAATTTTTATTATCTACAAAGACGACTTAAGTAGTCTGAATAATTGATTGATGAAAATCAACCCAGTGGTTATTCAATTTTTTGAACATGAAATAAATGAGAGGTGGTTCTTTGGGAGTGTTAAAAAAGAAACATTTATTGGTTGAATATATGTAAAAAATAGCATTCGAGTCCCGTGAATTTCAAGTTAAATAGAACTAGTTATAATAGATTCATTGCGTATACGAGAAGAAATATGTAAAAAGCTTCGACAAAATAGAAAAATATGTACGCATTGACAAATGAGAGAGTGATTATATAATGTGGGTATCTATAAATTAATTCATTTAGTTACAAATGATTCCAAGTTGACAGATTGGCAGGAGTAAAACAGCAATGTGATTTTGGTTCTAAAAAAGTCAGCACAACGCTCTAGACATTCCTTACATATGTTTTGAATAGAAAATAAAAAATTAACGGTGGTGAAGATCGATGGCACAGACTTACCTCGAACGACTGCAAAAGGGACAGGGGAACAGGCAGCTGATCTGTTTTCCTTATCTGGGTGGATATGCTCAGAGTTTTAATCCTCTAGTGCCTTACCTTCCGGATACAGAAATATGGGCGTTCACACCTCCCGGTCATGGGATGAATGCTGAACAGCCTCTGGAACATATGCAGCAGCTTGTAGACCTTTACACCCAAGAACTGTTGCCAGTAATCCAACCTGGTGCAACGTTGTTTGGACACAGCTTGGGCGGAATTGCCGCTTATTATGTTGCCGAGCGTATCCAGAAGGAGCTCCCAGATGTAGCTCAAACATTAAGGCTTGTGTTATCAGCCTGCAACACACCTGCCGATTGTGCGGTCAACCGCTACGACCAGATGTCTGATGATCAGCTGATTCATCAACTCTTTTCTTATGACGGTCTGCCGAAAGATCTTATCCATGAAAAAGAACTTTTGCAGTACTTCATGCCTGTAATACGGGCGGATTTTCGAATGCTGGAATCCGCTGCAACACTTGAATATCAGCCTATTTCACTGCCAGTACTGTATCTGCGGGGAGAACGGGACAATGCTGTTCCCCTTCAATCCGTGCTGAAGTGGGAACCTTATTTCGATGTCCCGATGAAGCTTCAGACCATTAGAGAAGGTACGCATATGTTTATCATGCACCACCCTGCAACGGTGGCGTATTACCTGACAAGCTTCATGACCCCAGCGTTAGAAAGACTGAACATAGTAGAGTAGATGGGAGGAGCCATGTTAGTTTATGCTGCTGAGAATGCTGAGAAACGACTTGATGAGGAAAAAAGGAATTACGGCGGCCCTGTTTATTTTTGTTCTGCTCGCTGCCTTGCTGGTATCTTCTGGTTCTCGAATGATCATGGAGCTGACGAGTTCCATACAGTATCTGTTCTCTGAATCGAAGACACCTCATTTTGTGCAAATGCACGCTGGAGAGCTGGATCAGGTCCAAGTGAACACCTGGGCCGAAGGAAATACAATGGTTGAGCAGCATCAGATTGTCGAGATGGTCAATATTGATGGAGCTAACCTGTATCTCGGTGCTGAGTCCGAGAAAAATACCGTCATGGATATTGATCTGGTTACACAAAATCAGCAATTTGATTATTTGCTGAATCTGAACAGTGAAATTATTCAGGTTCGTGATGGTGAGATCGCTGTGCCCGTGTACTATTTGCAGCAAAATAAATTAAATATCGGAGATCAGGTTCGGATCAATAATGGGGCGTTTGAGCGTTTATACACCATTGTTGATTTTGTGCGTGATGCACAAATGAATCCATCTGTCGTGCACTCCAAACGTTTTATCGTAAGCCCGAATGATCTGAATCAATTGAAGCAGGGTGTCGGAGAGATGGAATATCTCATTGAGTTCCGTCTGCACGATCCCGCCAAAACGAGTGAGTTCATTCAAGCCTATCAAAATGCAGGGCTACCTAACGCTGGGCCGGTAGTGACCTATGGTTTGTTCCAACTGCTCAATGCGATGACAGACGGAATTATTGCAGCCGTTATTATTTTGGTCAGTCTCATACTGATTCTTATTGCGATGTTATGCATTCGTTTTACCATGCTCGCAACCATTGAAGAGGATTACCGCGAGATCAGCGTGATGAAAGCCATCGGTATTGCGGAGAAAGATATCAAGCGGCTCTATCTGATCAAATATGTGTTTATGGCCGGTTTGGCTTCCATTCTGGGATATGTGGCTTCCATTGGGGTGAATCAGCTTTTTGTATCCAACATTATGCTGTATATGGGGAAAGCACCGGCTACATTACTGCATTTCGCCGTACCTCTGCTTGCAGCCGGTTTGATATTCACCATGGTTGTCCTATTCTGCCGTGCCGTGCTTCGTCGTTTTCGTTCAATCTCCGCAGTGGAAGCCCTTCGTACCGGAAGTTTGGGTGATACCAAGATTGTTCGGAACCGTTTAAGTCTGTCTCGTAATCGCTGGTCTTCCGTGCCTATTTTCCTTGGGCTTAAGGATGTGGTGCAGCGTATGAAAATGTTCCGTTTGTTATTATTCGTGTTTATCGTCAGCTCATTTATTATGATTGTGCCACTTAACTTTTTGAATACATTGCAGGCGCCGAGCTTCATATCTTATATGGGGGTAGGGCAAAGTGATATTCGAATCGATCTTAGGCATACCGACGACGTAGAGCTACGTTATGCCCAATTGGTTAACGAGATTGAGAATGACGCAGATGTTCAGAAATATTCACCTCTCGTAACGAGCCAGTTCAAGATTCGTAATGCCGAAGGTAGCTATGATAATCTCAGCGTGGAGAGCGGAGATTTCAGCATTTTTCCTTTGTCTTATCTGAGCGGGAACGCACCAGCAACAGATCGGGAGATTGCTCTCTCGGATGCGAGTAGCAGCGAACGCAAACTCAAAACAGGGGATCAGTTGACCTTGCTGGTGGGAGGTAAGGATCAGGTGATGACCGTCAGTGGCATCTATCAGGATGTGACCAATGGTGGCAAAACAGCGAAGGCACTATTACCTTACAACAAGGAGAGTGTGCTGTGGTATGTCGTCAGCTTGGATCTAAAAGATCGTGGAGTCATGGCAAGCAAAATTGCAGCGTATGAGAAAGACTTCTCACCGGCACGTGTAACGGACCTTCAAGGTTACTTGAATCAAACACTTGGTGGCACGATTCAGCAATTGAAGCTGGTAACCACTCTAGCACTGACCATTGGAGTGTTCATTTCCATTTTGATTACCTCACTGTTCCTACAGATGATGGTCGCCAAAGATAACAATGACATTGCTGTATTGCGAAGCATCGGTTTTGCTTTATCCAAGATCAAATTGAAGTATGTCGTGATGTCATTAGTTATCCTGATTGTAGGTGTCGCGACAGGCACAGTCTTATCCAATACACTGGGGTCAATGCTGGTTAGTGGCATTATGTCCTCATTTGGTGCCTCAAAGATTGTATTTGTGATTGATCCGGTGCAGGCGTATGTGCTCTGTCCATTGCTACTGGCAGGAACGATTATCATTACAGCATGGATCAGCATTCAGTCAATACGGGAAACTAGCATTTCGAAAATGATTGTGGAATAGGGAGGCATAACCAATATGACTACCATACTAGAAGCTAGAGATGTGAATAAATCCGTAGCGATTGGCGAGAATGAAGAACATCGTATTCTGAAAGATATTAATCTGCAGCTCAAAAAAGGAGAGTTTGTCTCCATCATGGGACCATCCGGTTCGGGTAAATCGACCTTGCTCTATAACATCAGTGGTATGGATCAGATCAGCACAGGCAGTGTGTTTTTCAACGGCAAGCAGATATCAGCATTTCCCGAGAAAGAGCTGGCAAGTCTGCGCTTGACCAAAATGGGTTTTATTTTTCAAAACATTCATCTGCTCAAAAATTTAAATCTGCTCGACAACATCATCCTTTCTGCTTATCTGGCTAAAAAGAGCAACCGAGTCACGATTAACAACCGTGCGATGTCATTAATGAAAAAAATGGGAATCGACGAATTGGCTGAGCATAACATTACCCAAGCTTCAGGGGGACAACTGCAAAGGATTGCGATATGCCGGGCTTTGATCAACAATCCGGATATTCTGTTCGGAGATGAACCTACCGGAGCGCTGAATTCAAAATCAACACATGAAATTATGGACATTCTTGGTGATATTAACGCAGCAGTTGGTACAACGATTTTACTCGTGACTCACGATGTTAAAGTTGCTGCTCGCTCGGAACGAGTATTGTTTATGATGGATGGACAGCTGGTTGCAGACAAACGTATCGGTAAATATGTGAAAGAACGAGAAGATTTGAAAAGCAGAGAAAGTCAATTAGGGCAATGGTTAGTAAGTATGGGGTTCTAACCATGGATTATCATGATTAAAATAGACCGACAGTCGGTCAGTAGAGGGGAGGCCTCATCGATGAGAGTGACGAAAAATCCGGAACAACGCAGAAACGAAATTCTCGATGCTGCCGAAATGTTGTTTATGACCAAAGGCTATACGAAAGCAACCATCATGGATATTCTTGAGGCTTGTGACATCGCAAAAGGTACGTTTTATTATTACTTTCAGTCCAAAGAAGAGGTCATGCATGCGATCATCACGCGTTTTATTACCAGTGGTGTCGCCGCAGCAAGGCGTATAGTATCTGACCCGGAATTAAGCGCTCATGAAAAGATTTTTCAGATTATCACGGCCCAAAATCAGCCTGACGAGCGAAAGCTAGGTGTAATTGAGCAGCTGCACGATGTCCAGAATGTGGAGATGCACCAAAAGAGTCTTGTTGAGACGGTGCTGCAATTAAGTCCTATTTTGACTGAGGTAATTGAGCAAGGTATTCAGGAGGGAGTGTTTCAAACATCAACTCCTCGGGAGAGTATTGAATTTTTGTTTGTTTCCTCTCAATTTATTCTGGACCAAGGTATCTTCCAGTGGGAGGCAGAGCAGTACGAGAAAAAAATTGAAGCTTTTGCAGGGATCATGGAACGTGTTCTGGGGGCGGAACCAGGAAGCTTTACTTATGTGACTCAGTTATATTTTCCACATCAAGCTTAATGGGAAAGAGGGTAGAGGATGGAGCAACATTTTATAGAAAACAGGGTAAACAAGTCATTCCGTAAATTTCTTATCGTCTGGTTCGGGCAACTCATCTCGATGATTGGTATCGGACTGACCGCGTTCTCCCTGGGAGTATATGCCTTCGAAAAAACTAATACGGCAACCAGTGTGGCGCTGATTACGTTATTTACGTTTCTACCCAACATTTTGCTCCGCCCGATCGGAGGTGTGCTGGCTGACCGTTTTGACCGCCGTACGATGATGATTATTGGTGACCTTGGCTCGGCAGCTGGTTTGGTTTTTATCCTGTCTATTATGCTGACGGGGGATATTCAGTTGTGGCATATTTATGTAGGCGTGGCGTTCAGTTCGGTATTCTCAGCGTTGCAAAGCCCAGCATACAAAGCGTCAGCGACAGACCTGCTGGATAAGGATCAGTTCTCCAAAGGCAGCGGACTTGTGCAACTCGCAGAATCCTCCAAGTTTTTATTTTCGCCAATTATTGCAGGTATTCTGCTTAGTGTGACGACGATTGAAGTCATTATGATGATTAATATTGCAACGTTCCTGATTGCCATTCTGGCCGTGCTGGTCATTCGCAAAAGCATGAAGGTGGAGCGTGAAGACAAAGACGATCATAACTGGATGACCGACATTAAGGAAGGTTGGACAGAGGTAGTTACCAACAAGGGCGTGTTGCTGCTTGTCATTATTATCTCTCTGGTGACCTTCTATCTCGGTTTTCTGGAGACACTTATTGGTCCGATGCTGCTGTCGTTTACAGATGCGAAGACACTGGGTACGTTTCAATCCGTTAGTGCCATCGGCATGTTGATCAGCAGCTTGTGCATCGGTATTTTTACAATGACCAAGAAATATGCCAGTGTTCTGGTTGCAGGGCTAGTTATGTGTGGTCTGGCATTCTCGCTGCTGGGTGTTTCGACGAATATTTACTTTATCATCTTTGCAGGATTTCTGTTCCTCTCCTCACTTCCGTTTGTGAATATGAGCGCAGATGTATTGGTGCGCAACAATATAGCGAATGAAAAGCAGGGGAGAGTGTGGGGCATCATCGGTATTTTGTCTCAACTTGGCTTCATTATCGCTTACAGTTTAGCTGGATTTTTGGCAGACGATGTGTTTAATCCACTTCTGGTGGAGGGGGGAGCACTGGCATCTTCCGTAGGTCAGATTATCGGAATCGGACCAGGTAGAGGCATCGCTTTGTTGTTTATCATTGCAGGTCTGTTCGTCATTCTGATTGCACTTGTCACGTCACGTCTGAAAATGATCAAGTCACTGGAGCAGAGCAACGAAATCGCCTCACCTCCCGATGTAGGCGGACTCGCTCATGATTAATATGATTTTATCGTTCTCGTAATCAAGACAGCCCTCGTCTGATGCATGTTAATCCGTTCTGAATATCTAACGGTGCACATGTCGTTCAGTCGAGGGCTCTTTTTTCAAAAAAATGCAGGGATAGTATTATCTTGTGTTAAACGGCTTCAATCCAACCTAACCCTTCACTGCACCGGAGGTCAGACCTCCGACAATGTACTTCTGCCCGATGAGGAATACGATCAACACGGGCAGCGAGGTGAGCACGATATCGGCACTGACGAGATTCCATTTGGCACTGAATTGTCCGAAGAAGTTATAAACAGCCAGAGTCATAGGCCACATCTCCACCGTATTCAGCATATAGAGCGGCGCAGTGAACTCATTCCAGACACTCAGAAAATTCAAAACAAATACAGTCACTAGCACCGAGGTTAACAAAGGTACGATAATTCGAAGGAATAACTTGATTCCGCTGCATCCATCCATGATTGCCGCTTCGTCCAATTCTTTCGGAATGTTGCCGACAAATGCATAGGTGATGAACAGGGAGATTGGAATTCCCATCGCGGTATAGAGCAGAATCATACCTAAGTGGGAGTTGATCATACCTAATGATTTCATCACTTCCATGAGCGGAATGTAATTCAGCGGCAGCGTAATGCCCAGGATCAGAAAGAAGTATAGGAACTTGCTGAGCCTGGAATGATTGCGTGATAAGGTGAACGCAGAGAATGCCACGACAAATACCAGCAGTAGAGATGAGGCACCAGAGTGCAGCAGACTGTTGAAAAAGGAGCCACCCAAGTGTCCCTGCTCGTAGACGATTTTATAATTTTCAAACACAAATTTCTCGGGAAGGGTAAGCTTGAGTACCTTGGCTTCCGCGTCTGATTTGAATGAATTTAACAGGATGACGGCAAATGGAATCAGTACAACCAGACTTAATAGCCAGGCGAGTATATTTAATGACAGAGAGGCAAGTCTTTTTCGCCATTGCATTTCAGTATTCCACCTTTCGGTTCATCAAACGAATGATAAAAAATGAGATCATCGCCATGATGACAAAGAGAATGGTGGACAGGGCGCTCCCGAGTCCCCAGTACCCTTTGGCAAAAGAGGAATAAACGGCTGTGTTAATCACATCTGTTGCATTGCCTGGACCACCGTTGGTCAGTACATATACCGCATCAAAGACACGCAGACCATACGTAATATTGAGTACTGTGGCAATGGTGATGGTGGGCATCAGCATCGGGATGGTAATACGAAACAGCTTTTGCATAAAGCCCGCACCATCTATTGATGCAGCTTCATAATAATCCCTTGGAATAGCGAGCAGTCCCGCGATAAACAGCACCATAATATACCCCATACCTTTCCAGGTATCCACAGCCATGATGGATGGCATGGCCCAAGTGAGCGAGCCTAGCCAGTTCTGGGCAAGTACATCGAGGCCGATGGAACGCAGGGTAACATTAACGAACCCGTTGTTTGGATCAAGCAGGCTTTTGAACACCAGACCTACAATCAGAAAAGATAATACTTGAGGTGAAAAGATGATCATTCGATGCCAATTGGCGGCTTTGACACCGCTAACCAGCAGCAGGGCAAGGAACAAACCTAGAACGGTTTTGGCGATGGATGTAACCAGCGTAAACAGCACTGTATTTTTAATAAATAGCAGATAGGTTGGATCACCTGTGAGAATGGTGCGGAAATGCTCCAGACCGATAAAATTTTTCTCTGAACTATAGCTGTTCCAATCGGTAAAGGAATAATAAATGCCGAGCAGGGCAGGAGCGACGATGAACAGCAGATATAATAGAATCGCGCCGGATGAAAAATACCAGGGATAGATTTTGTTCGCATTCATAACCCGTAACACCAGTCCTTCCTGTGCAAATGAACAAGCGGGCAGCGCCCGCCTGATATAAAGTATCTGTTGCTTGTTACTGCCATTTTTCGTCCTTCAATACCTTGGCTTGCTCGGCACGTCGTTTATCAATATTTTGCAGGATTTGCTCCGGGGTCATCGCTCCGGCAAACATGCCTGACAAGTCTTTGCCAATGTCCATCCACTGTGGATCAATATATTTCACAGCAGCCTGCATGACTGTGCCTTTCTCATGTTTTTTCTCATAATCAATATAGTCCTGTGTCAGTTTCGGTTCGATCTCTGGCCAGCAAATCGTCAGATTTCCTTCTCCTCCGTCAAATACCTGCTGCAGATGATCATGCTCGGTAATCCAGCGGAAAAATTTCAACACTTCTTCAGGATGTTTACTGTTTTTATTACCAAACATGGCAGCTGAACCGCCAGGATTGACGCCGATCGTCTGATTGTCTCCCCATGGCATGACGAAAAATCCCATATTGTCCTTCATCGCCGGATAAGCTTCCGCTACTTCCTTTTCCGTGCCTGGCACCCGCAGCAGCATCGCTGCTTTCTCCTGACCAAAAGCTTCAATGCCTGCTTCTACCGTATTGGATAAAAAGTCTTTGCCGAAATACCCGAGATCTGCAAACTCCTTTAATTGTTCAATCACCGTCTTCAGTTGGGTCAGATCTGCGACCTTCATCTCATTATTATTGAGTTTCTCGTAGGTTCCTGCGGTCTGTTGCTCGTAATTCGGCCCCGTTTCGAACAATGGCAGCACCTGGTACCAGCCGCTCGCCGGAGCTTGATAGAATGGAATGATGTCTTTATCTTTGATTTTCTGGCTGATCGCTTTGAATTCGGCATAGGTGGTAGGCGGCTCAATACCCAGATCAGCAAAGATGCGTTTGTTATAGTACACATACCAGATTTTCGTAGGGGCAAAAGAAACCCCGTATACCTTGTCGTTATGGCTTACAGTAGGAAGAATCTCTTTCGACATCCGTCCTGTAAACTCCTCATTGGTCAGATCAATGGCATTTTCCTCTGGTCTGACATTGGCTGGCATGCTCAGCGGATCAACATCCACATTGAAAATATCCGGAGCTTCACCAGATGACAGCTTTACCTTGATCAGATCACGCCACTGCGCGTCAGGCACCACCTGAAAATCAATTTTGACGCCAGTTTCCTGCTCGTATTGCTTCGCCATCGTTTGCATAATACCCGTTCGAGGAATACCGGATTGGCTCGTGCCAAAAGTCAGTGTGACCTTGCCATTTCCTTCTGCACTTTTCTCTGAGCTGCAGCCGGAAATGAGCAGGGTGGAGAGAAGCAGCACACTTGTCAGCGAAAAAAGAAATCGTTTTCCCATGTTGAAACCTCCCTAAAATTCGATCATATTATGACTTGCGTAAACGCTTTATGTAAGCGTATTCTTATGTGGATAACTTTACTTGGAATACCATATGGGCTCAATAGACAAAAGCGTTCATATGGGTGGACATTTTCGAAGCCATTGTAGAAACGCAAATAATGATGAAGATGATGAGGGGGATGGAATGCGCTATCGGTTCAGAACACTGCAGCAGAGTTTGTTTGCTTATTATTCAGCTGTATTTATTATTTTTTCTCTTATTGTGGCAGGGCTGTTATATGTTTTTCTCGCGAGTGATACTCGCCAGCGGAGTGAAGAGCAGCAGAAACAACTGGGTCTATCTATCGTTGGACATCTGGATCAGGAAGTTGTGAAAATGAATAATTTCTCCATGAACATCGTTTATTCCAATCTGGTCAAGGAGCATTTCAGCCATTATCTAGCACCTGCGGAGGGGGCTGAACAGACGATGTTAAGTGACCCTGCGCTGTATAAGGATACAACTACACTGATTGACGTCATTTTGGCGATCATTAGCAGCTCGAATACAGCCAAGCAGGCTAACATCTACGATGTGAATGGAAAAATGCTGGGGGCCGGGGTGTTTAACGGACAGCTGCCGGTAGATTTGAAGCAGCGTCCCTGGTATAAAGAAACGTGGGAGCGGAGCGGCTGGCGTGTTATTCGCCTGCTGCAGGGCGAAGCGTTGCCGATGCCTACGGGAGAGGGCAAAAGGGATGAGCCGTACATCTCACTTACTCGAGTATACAAGGATGGCAATTATGTCAGCCAGGGTGTAGTTGAAATTTTGCAGCGTGCGGATGATTTATTCCAGCATTTGAATGAGCTGCAAGCGAGTAATAAGGAACTTCGAATCTATGTGCTGGATGAGCGGGATGCATTGTTATACCCGCTTCCCGCAGCATCACCTGCTGCTGATGCGGCTCCAGCTGGTTATGCAGAAGAGATGAAGCTGATTCAGCATCGTACCTCACCCCCTGAAACGATGCAGGAGGTTACATATTCTTCTACGGATTCAAAGCAGATGATGACGTATATGACATCGCAGGAAACCGGCTGGACTGTAGTTGTCATGCAGTCTAAACAGTCTCTTTTTGCTAATCTGAACCGGATGGCACTAATCTTTTCAGGCGCTGCGCTAGCTACCTTGATTGTTATTTTGATGCTTTCGTATCTGATTTCGAAAAGGGTCACCCTGCCGCTTCATCGACTCCAGCGCATTATCCAGAAGACAGGCGAAAATGACCTGATGTCAGGTCAGGAATCGGGTCAGCTGTTGTTCAAGCTGGAGCACCCTGGCTCGATCCGCGAGTTGGATGAGCTGAATAATACGTTCATCCGGCTGAATCAGCAGCTTGTGCAGTCTTTTCACGACCAAATGGCCGTTAAATCCCGGGAAACCGATGCGAGACTGCTGGCACTCCAATCACAGATGAATCCGCACTTTCTATACAACAACATTACAAATATAAGCATTATGGCGGAGGAGGGCATGAACAAGCAGATTGTTGCGTTCTGTGGTCATATTGCATCCATGCTTCGTTATATTTCTGCACCGAGCCAAAACGGTGTTTCATTATCTCAGGAACTTGAATATTGTGAACGCTATCTCAAATGTATGAAAATTCGCTTTGAGGACGATCTGCACTATGATTTCTCGATCCCTGATGAGATGACGGATATTCAAATTCCAATGCTGATCATTCAGCCATTACTTGAAAACGCAATGAAATACGGCCTCGGTGATACCCTCCCTTGGAAGCTGCATATCACGGGTGAACTGGATATCACACAGGAGACATGGCAGATTCATGTTGAAGATAACGGCCCGGGGATAGAGCCCCAAGCGCATGAACACATTGAACTCTATATCAGCAGACATCAGAATGTGGATCGCATGCCTGAACTGGAGATTAACGGGATGGGACTCAAAAATATATGGGCTCGCTTGAAGTTATGGTATGGTCCGGCAGCTAGGATGTGTATCGAAAACAAAGCAACCGGTGGTGTAAGCATTTGTATCGGAGGTTCCATTCGGAAGGAGCAGGGGGGAACATATGAAAATGCAGAGAAAATACAGAACACTTATCGTTGAAGATGAGGCGTTAATTCGTCGTAACATCTCCCGTAAGTTCACAGAGCTGAGTCCGCGGTTTGAAGTCATTGGGGAGGCGAAAAACGGTCAGGAAGCGCTGCAGCTAATCGAGCAAAAGGTGCCTGATCTGGTCATTACGGATATTCAGATGCCGGTGATGAACGGGCTTGAACTGGCTAAATATTTATATTTTGCCTACCCGCACGTTAAAATTGTCATTCTTAGCGGGTATCATGAGTTCGAATATGCACGTCAGGCCATTCACTATAAAGTGGAAGACTACCTGCTCAAACCGCTGGCGGAAGAACAGCTTCGTACCCTGCTGGATACGATGGAATTGAAGCTGGGAAGTGCGGCGGATTCCCTGTCTCATGTGAGTGCCGTGCTGGATGATCAGGTGAAAGCGGAAGATATTGCGGAAGCCGTCAAGCTGTATCTCAAACAAAATTATATGCATGAAATTACGCTGCAGGACATGGCGGCCCAGATGCATTTCAGTGTGGACTACTTGGGTAAATGTTTTAAAAAGGTAACAGGGGAGACTCCTTTGAAATACTTGACAGGTCTCCGCATCAATGAGGCCAAGCGCCTGCTTGTGGCATATGAGCACATAGATATCAAGACGATTGGCGGGGCTGTAGGGTACGCTGATTCTCATTATTTCAGCAGAATTTTCAAAAACAAAACCGGTCTGTATCCGAGCGAGTATCGTCAGCAGCAGAAATAAAAAAGCTCTGTCCATGGATCAAGACAATCCGAATGGGCTGAGCTCAGTTATTGCTGTAATGCTTCTTCAGTAATTTTGCGGATATCAAACGGGGATCGAATGCCTTCTTCGATAATGTCAGGCAAGATGTGGTTCAGGAAATAACGGACACAGTGGAGGTCGATGTTTTTGATCTTGATCAATGCGTAGCGGTACATGACGATGAATTCTTTTTCCGTATTGCCACGCTGCAGTTCTGCAAATGCTTCATACACTTGATCCATCTTGTCCGCAACTTCCAGTATGAGTCCTTCCACCGAGTTGTCTTTGCCTTCACGAAGTTGTCTGCGGAAAATGTCCTGAAATTCAGGAGGAATGTTCTCATTGATAAAATGAGATATCATGCCTTCCTCGACCTGCTGCAACATGGAGCGAAGTTCTAGTGAGTAATGTTTGACCGGGGTTTTAATGTCACCAATAAATATTTCGCCATAATCATGGCTACTGGTAATCTCGTACAATTTCTTCCAATCAATGCTCACGCCTTGTTGTTCCTCAATGTCGGCAAGTGTTTTGGCGTATTGCACGACTTTCCAGGAGTGGGCAGATACACAGTGTTCCTCGAACTTGAATTTGCCAGGGGTTCGAATGATACGTTCAAGATCGTTCAGCGATCGGAAGTACGTATGAATTCCCATAGATGAGATCATCCTTTGCATGTTTAGGTGGTCGATACTCCGACTATACTTCTGTTATGTTAACCAGAGATTAAAGAGATATGCACTGTATGTAAATTGGTAAAGGGAAAATCAAAAAGCCACGGAATTGCTGAATCAGGTTCAGCATTCCGTAGCTGTCAGAAAACAGATCGGATCTATAACTTTGTAAATTAGCAAAATGAATGCGGAAGCGGGAGTTAAGACATCACGCTTTTTTGCGTACTGGTGAAGTGAACCAGTAAGCCATACCGACAAATAGAGCACCGCCGATGATGTTACCAAGTGTGACCGGAATCATATTGTGGAACCAGCCAGCCATAGAGATGGTATCCGGGTGGTTAGGCAACAGCCATGCCAGAGACAGCAGAGTCATATTGGCTACACTGTGCTCATACCCACTAGCGATGAAGGCATACAGGCACCACCAGATGAGAACGAGCTTAGCGATATCCTCTTTGGAGCGGGAAGACATCCAGATTGCCAAACATACGAGCCAGTTACATAGAATGCCGCGGAAGAAGAGCTCGGTTACCGGCGCACTCATTTTTTTAGCAGAAACAACGAACAACAGATGATCCGGGGTGGCGGTTTTGAAGATGCCGCTGCCCACAATGAGGAGACTGAGCAGGATAGCACCGATCAGATTACCTAGAAACACGAGTCCCCAGTTCTTCAATGTATCATTCACCGTAGTTCGTCCAGCGAGTGTACTCATTGTAAAAAACATGTTATTTCCCGTGAACAGTTCTGCTCCGGCAAAGATGACCAGCGTCAGGGCGAGTCCGAAGGACATGCCCATCAGCATCATTTGCAGAGGTGAATTCGCGGCGAGTAACGGAGCTCCGATACTAAAGATCAAGATAATTCCCAGACCTATATACGCGCCTGCCATTAAGGCAGAAACCATATAGCGTGGTAAACTTGCGTTCATCTGGTCCCTTTTTTTAACGGCAGCTTCAATAATTCCTTCAACACTTGGTGTATACATCTCGATTTCCCCCATTAATCAACATCAATCTAAATCCCGAATGTTATATGATGCAAAAGTTAAATAGCAATCCAGACCTGGTCGTTCTCCACCTTGACCGGATACATCTTCACCTGACCGTTATCTGGTGCTTGCACCTGCCCAGTTGTCAGATCGATTTTCCAGTCGTATAGCGGATCATAGAGATAGTGTCCAGAGACAATGCCTTCAGCCAGCGGACCGCCCTTAGGGTGGGGATTGTGGTTGTCAGCAGCAAAGATGGTGCCGTCCGAAGCACGGAATACGGCGAGCTGAAGATCTTCAATTTCTACAACTCTGCCAATACGTGGCAGAAATTCATCTATAGCCCCAGCCGGGAAATACGTGCCTGTTTGTTTGGTCGTCATCGTAAACCACTCCTTTATATCCATTCTTTTTCTCTACTTTGATTTATTGTCGTGTTATTTTGCTTACGGGCGAGCTGTGACTTCAATACTATGGAACATTTTACTTTGACCTTCCTCATCACGAATCGCTTTTTGCCAAGGCTCTTCCACATGTTGAAGGGCAAACTCGATTCGTTCCATCAGCGCTTTACGTTCCTCAAGGTTATCGACAACAACCGAACGGATATGCTCTAGCCCCATGCGTTCCACCCATTCGGATGTACGTTCGAGATAATTACCTGTCTCACGGTAATATTGCATGATGGCTCCGCATAATTCAATCAATTCATCATCCGTTTTTACTTTGCAGAGCGAGTCAGCAAGTCTTGCTTTGATACCACCGTTACCACCTATAAAAATCTCCCAGCCGCCATCATTACCAACGATACCGATATCCTTTGTGCAAGCTTCTGCACAGTTCCGAGGGCAGCCATTCACGGCATATTTGAATTTAGCGGGCAGATCCAGTCGTTCAAATTTACGTTCGATTCTCGCTCCCATGGCCATCGAATCCTGTGTGCCGAAGCGGCAGAATTGGGAACCAACACATGTTTTGACGGTACGAAGCGATTTTGCGTAAGCGTAACCTGAAGGCATATCCAGTTCAGCCCACACTTTAGTTAAATCTTCTTTTTTGACACCGATGAGATCAAGACGTTGACCGCCTGTCACTTTCACGGCTTTGATATCGTATTTGACCGAAACATCAGCGATCCGCTTCAGATCGGCTGGTGTTGTGACCCCGCCGTACATCCGAGGTACAACGGTGTATGTTCCGTCTTTTTGAATGTTTGCGTTCATGCGTTCGTTGACGAAACGGGATTCTTTTTCATCCTCATGAGTATCTGGATAGATCATGCCCAGATAGTAGTTGATGGCCGGGCGACATTTCGAGCAACCCTCAGGCTGACTCCATCCCAGTACGTTCATCACTTCTTTGCTCGTTTGCAACCCTTTTTCCCGAATTTCAGCTACAATTTCATCCCGTCCAAGCGTAGTACAGCTACAGATTCCCTGTTTGCCGCCCTCCGTGAAGTTATCTCCGAGTACATACTGCAAAATTTGTTCCACGACGGGTTTACATCCTCCGCAAGAGCGGGTTGCACCCGTACAGGCTTTGATCTCATCGACCGTAGTCATCCCCTGATTCGTAATGACATCCACGATTGCACCTTTGGTCACACCATTACAGCCACAGACAATTTCATCTTCCGGCATGGTTTCAACAGACGTCGCTTTTTTATGACCACCGCAACCTGTGCCCATGAGAGAACTGTACAATTCTTCTGTCATTTCGGTCTGGTTCTTGATCAGTTTCTGCAATTCGGCAGAATCATTAATGTCACCGAAGAGTACAGCACCTACCATTTTATTGTCACGGAGCAGAATTTTTTTGTAGGTACGTTTCCAGTCGTCTTTTTGCGAAATGACGGTATGCTCTGGGCTGTCAATGAATTCTCCGGTAGAGAAGACGTCTACACCCGAAATTTTTAATTTGGTTGAAACAACAGAGCCTTCATATGGGGCAGTTTCGACGCCGCAGATATGTTTTGCAAGAACCATACCTTGCTCAAAGAGTGGAGCTACGAGTCCATAACAGACGCCACGATGTTCTGTACATTCACCTACAGAGTAAACGTCTTTCAGAGAAGTCTGCATATAGTCATCTACGATAATGCCTCGGTTAACTTCAATCCCACTCTCGCGGGCAACAGCTGTATTTGGCTTAATTCCAACGGCCATAACTACAAAATCTACATCCAGTACAGAATCGTCGGTGAAACGAATGCCTTCAACCCGTTCTCCGCCAAGCAACTCGGCAGTTTGTGCTCCCATTTTGAACTTAATTCCTTGACGTTCCAGTTCTGCTTTCAACATTGCAGAAGCCTGCGGATCGAGCTGGCGTTCCATCAGATCATCCATCAGATGTACAACCGTAACGTCCATGCCGAGTTGCACTAGTCCTTTGGCTGCTTCCAGACCCAGCAGTCCGCCCCCAATAACAGCTGCTTTTTTGTATGCTTTTGCTGCTTCCAGCATGATATTGCAATCCGCGATATCACGGAACCCGACGACGCCTTGCTTGTCATGACCAGGTACAGGCAGGATAAACGAACTTGAACCCGTTGCAATAATGATTTTGTCGTATGGAGCACGTTGTCCGTCCTCGGTTACAACCTCACGGTTCTCTGCGTCAATGCGGACAACGGTTGTTCCAGTGTGCAGTGTAATGCCATATTCCTCATACCAGTGAAGATCGTTCAAGACGATGTCATCGAGTGTTTTGCTGCCTTCCAGGACATAGGACAACATAATCCGATTGTAGTTAGGGTAAGGTTCTGTACCAAAAACCGTAATATCAAAACGTGAAGATAATTTTAAAATTTGCTCCACGGTGCTTATTCCAGCCATACCATTACCTATGATAACTAGTTTTTCTTTGTTTCCGTTCATGTGAGTGCCTCCTTGGGTAAACCTGTGCATTTACCAACATTTTTAATGGCTTATATTTGAATTATACAATGACTACCTCATATATAATGTGATTTAATTCACTAAATACGATAGATCATTCATATAAAAAGAAGTGTGATGGCTGTCACGAAACTAAAAAAAATTTTCGGAAATGAGAAATGCGAACTATTGTTCTTGTTTTTCGTTCGTTGTAAGATTGGAGTGGGGTCGGTTACTTCCCTATTTTTTCGAAAGGACGTTTATGCAACATGATGGGAAGATCCCACCTGATTATCGGTACAGGCGTTTCACTTTCAGCATTGCAACTCATGGGAATGCAGGTTACCGCTCCAGCTGTAACCGTGGCACTCATTGGCTCGTTGCTGCCTGATATTGATGAGCCTAATTCACTGCTCGTGTCCAAAGCTCTGCCAAGTAGTTTGATTCGACTGCTGCAGACAGTTCTTTTACCTGCGGCTGTATTTGTGTATTTCTATGTTCAGGCAAAACCGTGGAATCTGCTGCTCGCCATATTGATCGGGCTTGTATCGTTCCTGCCTTCGCGATCATTACGTAAAGTGCTGATGTTTGCGATTGGACTGGGTCTTGTTTTCTATGGACATGCTTTTGCCCCTTGGAATCTGATTGCTGGCAGCTTGCTTATGTTAAGCACTACACTAACTCACAGGGGATTAACGCATACCTTGTATGGCACAGCGGTCTGGACAGGTCTGTTGTACACTACAACACAGCAGCAGAGTCCAGAAATCTGGGTAGCAGGAGGTTCTGCCTATGCCATTCATCTGCTTGCTGATTCGTTGACGAATCGAGGCATTCGTCCGTTACCGCCACTGAAGCTTCGTATTCGGGCGAACCTGATGAGTACAGGAACCAAGCACGGAGCCATCGTGGAGAATGTCTGCGTGATGTTGACACTCATTTTGGCCTGGATTGCCTTCTCACCTTTGTTTCTGTAGCAAACAACCAAACGCCAGCCCATCATTTATGGACTGGCGTTATAGGTCAAAAGTTCTGATCAAGAGACGGGGCTAAGCGGTCACTGTCTCTCTTTGAAATAAAACTCCGATAAAAATCAAATCAGAATACAGATCATTCTAGACTTTGGTAGGTGTACCGCTAAGCGTTTCGATATCTGTAGAACCAAACACAAATAAAACAATAAGAATAAATAAAATCAACATATTGGCAAACCCGACTCCATCAAACTCAGACATCACAGCCACCTCTTTCTTACCTGGCATTTAGGAATTTATACGTTGCTGAAAAGCCTGAATCACATCGTTCAGGGTCATATCGCCGCCGGTTTCATCCAAAAACTGTACGAGTTTATCTGAATTGGAAGGCTGCACTTTTTGAAGTGTTTTGTACTGGCCCACTACTTCTATAACCAATGTAGCTTCTCTAAATAGTGTGACTGCATCCACCCTTAATTTTCCACTAACCAACAATGCTGCAACAATTAGCTCAAGTTGTTTTCCTTTTAAATTGCCGTTTAGAAGGGTGTTTGCGGCATTTGTTTTTCTAGAACCTTTATTGGATTTTCCATTCCTCCCCATAGCCATACAAAGTCCCCCGTTGGTTGATGTGTTTAATATCATATGTAACGGATATTCAACATGTTCTAACCATTAATCTATTTGCGAAAACAATAGAAAAAGAGATACTCCTACCGAAAAGAAATCCGATGAAGTATCCCTACATTTTGAAATGTAACCTCTGAAGTTAGATCGAGATTAGGCGTTATTAATAATCGTGTCCATCGTTGTGCGATCGAGGCCCTTCACAAGCTTCACGATCAACTCTTTGGCTGCATCATAATCATCTGTATGAATAATGGAAGATGAGGTGTGAATATAACGTCCGCAGATACCAATTACGGTAGAAGGTACACCAATACCACTTAAATGGACTTGACCTGCATCCGTTCCGCCTGGTGAGATGAAATATTGTGTCTTGATTTTGTGGGTGGAAGCAGTATCCTTCACATACTCCACCATACCACGATGCGTGAACATCCCCGGGTCATAGATGCGAAGCAATGCGCCTTCACCGAGATGACCGAAGGACTGCTGATCTCCCGTCATGTCATTCGCCGCACTACAGTCCAGCGCAAAGAAAATGTCTGGTTGGATAAGGTTGGCTGCTGTACGTGCTCCACGTAACCCCAATTCCTCTTGAACCGTCGCGCCCGAATAGAGCGTGTTAGGCAACTTCTCCTGATGCAATGCTTCCACCAGCTCAAGGGCTAGGCCCACACCGTATCGGTTATCCCATGCTTTTGCCATGATCTTCTTAGGGTTGGCCATCGGTGTGAATTCGCAAATTGGCACAATCTGCATCCCGGGATGAATCCCCCACGACTCTGCCTCTGCACGATCGTCAGCACCGATATCCAGATACATGGAATTCAGATCTACCGGTTTGCTGCGCTGGGATTCATCCAGCAAGTGAGTAGGGGTAGAGCCAACAACACCTGTAATACGCCGTTCGGGAGTAATGATCTGAAGGCGTTGGGACAGCACGGCCTGACTCCACCAGCCACCTAGCGGACGAAATTTAATCATGCCCGTTTCTGTAATCCCTGTTGTCATAAAACCGACTTCATCAAAATGACCGGCGACCATGACCTTCGGGCCAGATTCATCTCCGCGCAAAACACCAAAGAGACTGCCCAGACGATCCTGTACAAATTCATTGGTATACATGGACATCTGTTCTTTCATCCAGCCTCGCAATTCGCGTTCAAAGCCGGAAGCGGAAGGGAATTCCGTTAACGTTCGGAACATATCCAGCGTTTTTTCATTCATGTGTCAACAACTCCTCTGTTCATATGTATCAATCAGTTCACAGTAGAACGGCTACTGATCTGGTATCCTTTTTACGTTCAAAGGACTCATTATTAACCACTGGTCACATTATAGTATGAACCTTGTACAAGTGATTGTCCATGTTTATGTCACGTTTTTAAGGCATAATTTTTGATAAAAAGTTAGGATTTGGCATCTTTGCATCCGCTGTTGTCTCAATCACCAAGTCGTTTCCCTGAATAGATTATACAAGGGAGTCGTGTTCTTGAGATCCAGACTCT
The DNA here is from genome assembly GCF_948329825.1 of Paenibacillus sp. JJ-100. GTDB lineage: Bacteria > Bacillota > Bacilli > Paenibacillales > Paenibacillaceae > Paenibacillus. Next base: position 1,012,095 of record NZ_CAOJCM010000002.1, on the reverse strand, counting down.
TCTTTAAATAACGTTCATACGCAGGGGAAGGAGTCGGGATATTCAATGAAACCTCCTGAAGAAGGTCGTGAGAAGATGCTATTTATTGTTCTTTTTATTTTGCTCGTTATCATTCTTCTTTATTTATAACCACAAAGAGTGTCTAAAATAGCGGCGTGAGCTCCTCTAATTTCGACTTACCTGATCTTTGGAAACATATGCTGTTCCTCGCCGGATACATAACCTTCCCGATAATGACAAACAATGTATAGAAGTGATTCACACAGGCACTTAGCCGCAACTGAAACATTTAATATATAAGGAGGTTATATACTTGGCTGGTCCATCTTCAACTGGAAAGAAGAAAACCTCGTCCCTATCTATGGATGAAAAAGAATATAAAAAGGTTGCTAAAAAGCACGAACCTTCACGTCCGATTCTCAAAAATTGCTTGAAGGCTTTCTTAGTAGGAGGAACCATCTGTTTAATTGGACAAGCCATTCAGGAAGCCTTTATGGCCGGAATGGACATGACTTCCAAAGAAGCAGCCAGTCCAACGGTAGCAGTTCTGATTTTGATCTCCGTAATTTTGACTTGCCTTGGTGTGTACGACAAGATTGCGCAGTGGGCAGGAGCGGGGACAGGTGTACCCGTGACTGGATTTGCGAATTCCATGTGCTCGGCTGCGCTGGAACATCGTGCTGAAGGTCTGGTGCTTGGTGTCGGAGCGAATATGTTTAAACTCGCGGGTTCTGTCATCGTATTCGGGGTTGTGGCAGCGTTTGTCATCGGGATTGTGTACGCCTTTCTTGGATTCGGAGGTGGTCATCTATGAAACGGTTAGGTCGGCAGACATGGGAGTATGATCATCGGCCGCGAATTATAGGCAGAGCTGCTGTTGTAGGGCCAGATGAGGGTAAGGGGCCGTTATCTTCTGATTTTGATTATATCTATGACAATCTGGAGATCGGTGAGAAAACGTGGGAAAAAGCAGAGCGTAAACTTCTTGAACAAGCCTCTCAGCTAGCATTGGTGAACGCGAATCTGACGAAGGAAGAACTGCATTACTTTGTTGGTGGAGATCTGATGAACCAGATTATTAGCAGTTCGTTTTCAGCCAGAAAGCTAGGGGCACCTTATTTGGGTGTATTTGGAGCTTGTTCTACCTCTATGGAAACGTTAGCCCTGGCTTCCATGATTGTGGATTCTGGTGCCGGTGACTATGTGCTTGCTGGTACGGTAAGTCATAACTGCACGGTAGAGAAGCAGTTTCGTTATCCGACGGAATATGGTTCTCAGAAGCCTCCATATGCACAATACACGGTCACCGGTTCCGGTTGTGGCATTATATCCCGCTCGGGTCAAGGTCCGATTGTAGCTAAAGCAACGATAGGTCGGATTATGGATCTTGGGATTAAAGATCCGTTCAATATGGGGGCAGCGATGGCACCGGCAGCGGCAGATACGATTATTTCCCATTTCAGAGATACGGGACTGGAGCCAGGATATTATGATCTCATTGTGACAGGGGATCTGGCATCTGTCGGTTTGCCTATTACGAAGGAACTCTTGCATAAAGAGGGGATTCCAATGGAGCAGACAGTGTTCAACGATTGCGGGCTGATGATCTATGATCGTGAGAAGCAACCACAGGTCGTTGCTGGAGGAAGTGGTTGCGGGTGTTCAGCTACTGTTACTTATGGTCACATCCTGAACCGGATGCAAAAAGGTGAGCTGAAGCGAGTACTTGTTGTTGCAACAGGTGCATTGCTGTCTCCGCTCTCATACCAGCAAGGTGAGAGCATTCCGTGTATTGCACATGCGGTAGCTATTGAACAGGAGGAATAGAAGAGATGCAATTTCTATGGGCTTTTATCGTTGGTGGTCTGATCTGTGTCATAGGACAGTTGTTGATGGATGGTGCGAAATTAACACCTGCACATACGATGAGTACACTTGTGGTTGCTGGAGCTGTCGCGGATGCATTTGGTCTATACGACCCACTGGTAAAGTTCGCTGGTGCAGGGGCATCGGTACCTATTACAAGCTTCGGTAATTCATTGGTACATGGCGCATTAACTGAACTGGAAAAAGAGGGATGGATCGGCGTAATCACCGGTATTTTTGACCTAACAGCAGCAGGGATATCGTCAGCGATTATTTTTTCGTTTCTTGCAGCACTTGTTGTCCGGCCAAAAGGTTAACTATTATAAAAATCAGCAATAGCCTCGGATCAATATGATCTGGGGCTTTTTTGTCGTTTTCATGCGATAAATGCGTGAGTCTGACGACTGGAAACAAATTGTGACTTTCTCCGAGTGTACTCATGACCTTGGATCATGTACAATAAAAGGAAATCTGTATGCTTTTTTAGGAGGTTAGACCACAAATGCCTGTGCGCAATGAGTCGATCCAAATCATATCTGCAGTTCGTTCTAATCTGGAATCCTGCATTATGGGGAAGTCCTTTGAAATTCAACTTTTACTCACAGCTTTGCTTGCAGGCGGACATGTTCTTATCGAAGATGTACCGGGAACGGGCAAAACACAGTTAATCAAAGCATTATCGAAATCCATGCGCGGTGAATACCGACGTATTCAATGTAATCCGGATATTTTACCGAGTGATATTACGGGTGTCTCTGTTTTTCATCCGAAGGACGAGCGTTTCTATTTCCGCCCGGGTCCGGTCATGACTAATATATTGCTCGCAGACGAGATCAATCGCGCAACGACTAAAACGCAATCTGCACTGCTGGAGGTTATGGAAGAACGCAGTGTAACCGTAGACGGTGACACCTATGATCTTCCCCATCCTTTCATGCTATGCGCAACACAGAACCCGATTGATTTTGAAGGAACATATACGCTGCCTGAAGCGCAGCTTGACCGTTTTATGTTGAAAATTAGTCTAGGATATCCTGATAAGGATATCGAAAAAACATTGCTCAAACAGCATCAATCCGGACAGCCAGTAGACCGATTGGAATCGGTAACCCATATGGATCAGATTTCAGCAATTCAGCAGGAGATTAAGGAAGTTTTTATTGGAGATCCTGTGATGGATTATCTGCTGGATGTTGTTCGCCAAACGCGCAACCACCCATCTGTACTGCTTGGCGCCAGCCCAAGAGCAGCGATATCCTTCATGATGGCTGTAAAAGCTTTTGCTTTCTTGCAGGAGAGAGACTATGTTCTGCCTGATGATGTGAAAACGATGGCTCCCTATGTATTATCACATCGTATCGTTCTTCGTCCTGAATCCAGACTGGACAGCATGAATTCAGAAGCAGTTCTGAACGCAGTATTACAGCAGGTTCGTGTACCTGTATCGATGGGGCAATAATTGATGAGGCTGCTTTTGACTACAGTCAATCGAGGCCTGCGCCACCCTCGCGTATGGGGCATCGCAGTGGTGTGGATGTGCTGTCTGGCGTACGTATTGTTTCAGGGAGGAAAGACCTCGCTTATGCTTCTGTCCATGGTAACACTGCTCTGCGTGTACCTAGCGATCGCTGGCTTCAGCGGAGTGAAACGGGCTCAGGGCGTACGCAGGCTCTCTTCCGGACAGGATCATGAAGAACTGCTTCATGCCGGTGATCAAGTTCAGGTGAAGCTTAGCTTGACCATTCCAGGATTTCTTCCGCTTCCTTATGTGGTTGTCCGTGAGATGCTGCATCGACATAATGGAGAATCGTGGTCTTTTAAGGAGAGTCTGATCCCGAGTATGCGGGGAACAGGTGAACTGTCCTTTCAGACCCCGCCGCTTGAGCGGGGAAAGTATGTTTTTTCGGAAACAGAATGTGCCAGTGAGGATATTTTTGGACTAATTGAACATCGAGGGACATTCCAGGCGAGCGGAGAGTTTCGTGTGTTACCTCGCACGGTGTTTATTCCATATTGGCAGCTGTATGATCGCAAGTCACGTTTGTCAGGACCGCAGACGGCTCTGACACGTTCGCGCCGGGAAACAACCCAGATTAATGGTGTGCGTGACTATGTTTATGGGGATCGTCTTTCTCGAATTCACTGGAACGCTACAGCCAAGACAGGCACTTGGAAATCGAAAGAGTTCGAGCATGAATCAGTACCCAAAACGGTTTTGGTTTTGGATGCCATGGCAGGAAGCTATCCGCACGGAGAAGCGTTTGAGCTGGCCGTGTCTACTACAGCCTCTCTCTTGGAGTATGGAACAAGAGAACGCATGGGGATGGGGCTGTTAACCTTGGGTAAAAAATCCTCTTTTATGCCGCCAAGTGAAAGTTTGATGGAACGCCAAAAGATGATGCATCATCTAGTCGACGTTCAACACAATGGAGAGGACGCTTCACTGCTTCCCAGCGTGGAGAAAATAGCCCGTCAGTTTCCGCAGGGAGCCTATTTTGTCGTCATTTCCCCACAGAAAGACGAAAAAATACTGGAACTGCTACGCTGGGCAGATACACGCGGCATGACTCCATGTCACATTTTGATTGCTTCATCGGAATCCCGCCAAAGTAAGGAATGGAACGCCATGCTGCGTGGCAGGGGCACGAGATCATTCACCGTTGCTCACCTGCAAGAGCTTCCAACGGTCATGGGGGGAGGTTCGGTATGAACGCCAGAAGAAATGAAGGCTTCGGATTAAAAAGATCATGGTACCATGCGGCATCCTTGCTCTGGATATTTCTCATTGCTCTGCAATGGTTATCGTTTACTCAGGAGTCTTGGTATACGGAGACCACTTCGCTGGTGCTGTGGACGCTGGCCGCTATATGTATTTTGGAGGTTATCCTTCCCTTTAAAGTGCTGTATCGAACGATCGTCAAAGCCATCGTGGTTTTGTATCTTTTGCATAAAACGTTAATTGAGTACAATGTGTACATTCCCTATGGCACGTTAACAGAGCGCACGGAGCAATTTATTCTGCATATGCCTCCGTATATTTGGTTTTCTCTGTGTGCATGGGTGATGTTAGAGGCGGCGCTTCGCCTTGTGAACTCAACCCGCCGCATTCTTGTGTTTCTCGGAATAAATATTATATCTATGGGTATTCTGGATTCTTTTACAGAGATTCCCCTCTGGGTTGAGATCGCCTGGGTGATGTTTGCGGGCATGGGCTGGCTTGTATGTCAGCACTTCCGAAATTATCAACTGCAGTACCCGCAGGGCTGGAAACGAATGATTCGGTATCCTTATAAAATACTGGCGAATATTGCTATCATTTTCTCATTAATTATTGTTGCCAGTGTGAACATGCCAGAAATTCCACCAACCTTGACGGACCCGTACACCGCTTGGCGGAATTACACGGGAACATCTGCAAGTCAGTCAGGGAATGGAGTATTGGATATTCCTACGGCAACGGAGTCGGGATACAGCCGAGAGGACAATCAGCTTGGCGGAGGATTTAACTTTGATTACACCCCTGTGATGTCGGTTACGACCAGTGATCGAAGCTACTGGCGCGGTGAAACGCGTTCTGAATATACGGGCACAGGTTGGGATGAACCTGGACGTTCATCTATGGATAATGTAGGAGCCGGTGAGACACTGGAGAATGAACAGACTGGTACGGTTAATACGAAAAAGATCACGCAGAAAGTGACGATGCTGAATGACACCGTGTATCCAATCTTGTTCGGAGCATATTCCATCTCTCAGATAAGTTCGGTAGACGGTGAAGAACGAGCGGATCGTATGCTTTGGAACGCCGAGCGTGCTGAGTTACATGTGGTCACGTCGCGTCAGCAACCGCAGTATCCCAAGAGCTACACTGTTGTATCAGAAGTGCCAATTATCGTAGAAGATGAGCTTCGTACCAAATCAGCTGAAGCTCTGTATTCAAATAATCCCGCAGATGACCAATACTTGCAGTTGCCGTCCCGCTTTCCTAAGCGGGTAGAGGATCTTGCTGCCGAAATTACAGCTTCCGCAGATACACCGTATGAAAAAGTAGCATTACTGCAAGACTATTTACAACAAAACTTCAATTACACGAACAATCCGGATTTATCCCGGAAAGTGAGTAACGATTTTGTCGAGGGTTTCTTATTTGATATTCGTGAAGGGTACTGTGATTACTTTTCCACTGCGCTTGTAATGATGGCAAGATCGGAAGGTATTCCAGCCAGATGGGTTAAGGGGTACGCCCCTGGACAGATGTCTCTGAATTCGGAAATGCAGGCTCCACGTCAGCCCGGTGCACCAATTGAGACAACCTATACCGTGACAAATGCAGATGCGCATTCATGGGCAGAAGTGTACTTTGGTGAGTATGGATGGATTCCGGTTGAGGCAACACCGGGTTTTGATATGCCCCTACTGACCGAAACGCCGGATGTCCAGCCTGCTGATCAGCCGGAGGATGAGCCAGAAGAAGAGCCAGTTCAAGAAGAACAAACACCGGCTCCTGAGCAGACTACAGCTGCGATTCCAGGCTTTGTGATTTGGATTGCAGGCGCTGTTATCCTACTGTGGATTGCTTACATGTTCTGGCGTAACCGTCTCTCCATGCGATTCTTGCTGCTTCGTCTGCGAACAGGCAGACCGCTGACACCTGAACAGAAGGTGCTGGCTGAGACAGAGCGCTGGATTCGTTATGCGAGAAGGCAAGGATTGACTCGTAGTGGAGATGAAACACTTCGTGAGTCTGTGACCCGATGGAGTGAGCTCAGACCATCAGCTCGGAAGACATTAGAAGAGCTACTTACGAAGTTTGAACAGACCCGCTACAGTCCAGCGACCGTAACCGCTGATGACTGGAAGGTTGTCTATCAGGCAGCTTTGAAGCTGCGGAAGGAATTGAAAGCGGAACGGGCATAAAGTGCAGCCCGTCCCGTTTTTCCTTTTTTATAATGATAAAAGGTGTTTTCATTTTCAGGAAAGACGGATTTGTGATATAGTGTGTCGTATGAAACTGAGGTGACTTCTTTGTTTAAAATGTTACTGCCCAAACTGCGCGTAGACACCGTTTTTGATATTGATTTAGAAGAACTATACGCTCAAGGCTATCGTGGAATTATAACTGACCTGGATAATACACTTGTTGGAGCTAAAGCACCTGATGCCACACCCGAATTGATAGAATGGTTCGCGCGTGTAAAAGAGGTCGGATTCAAGCTGATGATTGTGTCCAATAACAATCTGAATCGCGTATCCCTGTTTGCAACTCCGCTGGATATCCAGTTTGTGCATAGTGCACGTAAACCATCCAATGTACCGTTTCGTAAAGCAATGAACATGATGGAGCTTACGCCCGAGAAAACCATTGTTGTAGGGGATCAGATGCTCACTGACGTTTATGGAGGGAACAGGCTAGGTCTGTATACAGTTCTGGTGCTGCCAATTGCCATAGGGGATGAGGGCTTTATGACGCGTTTCAATCGGAGAGTAGAACGAATTGCGCTGTCAAGTTTGCGTAAGAAAGGCTTATGGCTTGAGGAGGAAAAGAAGAAATGACAGAACCGCATAACGGCAGCATTGCCGTAAGATGCAGTGGATGCGGCGTGAATCTACAAACGGAAAATCCGGACTTGCCCGGATTTGTTCCAGAGAAGGCACTTGACCGTGAACCGGTCATCTGCCAGCGTTGTTTCCGTATCAAAAATTATAATGAATCATCATCTGTCACGGTAGATCAGGACGAGTTTCTGGCACTGCTCAGCAAAATCGGGGATAAGGATGCACTTGTCATTCATATCGTTGATTTGTTTGATTTTGATGGAAGTATTATCTCCGGTTTGCAACGCTTTGTTGGTAACAACCCGGTGTTGCTTGCTGTGAACAAAACGGACTTGCTCCCTAAAGTAACTAACTGGAATAAGATTCGGAATTGGGTACAAAAACAAGCCAAAGAACAGGGACTTCGTACAGTCGATGTGGTTCTATGCAGTGCGAAGCAAAATCAAGGTTTTGACCGTCTGCTTGAGCTTGTGGGCACGTATCGTGGAGATCGGGATGTGTACGTTGTCGGTGGAACCAATGTTGGTAAATCGACACTGATTAATCGCTTGATTCGAGACTACAGCGATCTGGAACAGGAACTGACAACCTCTCGCTATCCGGGAACAACGCTGGATATGGTGAACATTCCGCTAGATGATGGTAAATATATTATCGATACACCAGGAATTGTGTATCCATGGCGGTTTAGCGAGATCGTTTCACGTAAGGATCTGGCTGCTATTATGCCGGAGAAACCGCTTAAACCTGCGGTGTATCAATTGAATTCTGGTCAAACGCTGTTCTTCGGCGGCATGGCCCGGTTTGATTTTATTGAAGGGGAGCGTCAATCGTTCACTTGCTTTATCAGCACGGCGTTAAACATTCACCGGACGAAGCTGGAGCGAGCGGACGACTTATACCGTGAACATCTGGGAGAATTGCTGTCACCGCCAACACGAGAAGACGCAGCGGAGATGCCGGAATGGACCAGACATGAATTCCGGATCAAACGGGGCAGCCAGTCTGATGTCTTTATCTCTGGTCTGGGCTGGATCAAGGTTAACGGTGATAACGGTGCTTTGATTGCAGTTCATGTTCCAAAAGGGATACGGGTACAGATTCGTCCTTCCTTGATCTAGTTGGGTATAGGTTTGACATTCGAACAACGGATCTGATTGGAGGGTAATCCATGTCGGCAGAGAATAAGTTCAATTCTTTACTTCCTGTGCTGCTTGGTGTCATGGGTGATCCGATTGCCCATTCCAAGTCGCCGGTAATGCATAATGCTGCTTTGCAGGCTGCGGGTATTAATGGAATGTACATGCCGCTTCATGTGAAGCCGGATCAACTGCAAGCTGCTGTTCGGGGAATCGTTGCACTAGGTTACCGTGGTGTGAATGTCACGATCCCGCACAAGGAGCAGGTAATGCAATATATTGACGTTATTGATGAAAGTGCCCGATTAATCGGGGCAGTAAACACGATTGTGAACGATAATGGTACGCTGACAGGGTATAATACAGATGGAATGGGTTATGTCCGTTCCCTGAAAGAAGAGGCTGTTCCTCATATTGAGGGGAAGCGAATTGCCGTGCTTGGCGCAGGCGGTGCTGCAAGAGGGGTAATCTACGCGCTGGCGCAGGAGAAGCCCGAGCGGATCAATATTCTGAACCGTACAGCCGACCGGGCGACCGCTCTTGCTGCGGATTTACGCGGTCATGGTCTGGGAGAGATCGGTGGCAGTGGAATGGAAAACGCACAAGCTGTACTTGCTGAGGCAGATATTGTTATTAATACGACCGCAGCGGGGATGCATCCACATGTGGGTGAGGTGCCGGTTGATCCTACCTGGATTCGCGAAGGAGCAGCAGTCAGCGATCTCATCTATAACCCTCTGGAAACCCGTCTGTTGCAAGAATCCCGTATGCGCGGCTGCGTCGTTCATGGAGGACTGGGAATGTTTATTTATCAAGGTGCTATTGCCTTTGAGCATTGGCTTGGCATTCCGGCTCCGGTGGACACGATGAGACGTGCAGTATTGGACAGTTTTTCAAATTATAATTGAACGGCCAGGTCACCCAACAGCTTTGGGTTGTGATAGGGGACCTGCTCAACATAAGGAGTATGGAGTATTCATGTTAACTGGTAAACAAAAGCGCTTTTTGCGGTCACAAGCACATCATTTGACCCCTGTATTTCAGATTGGTAAAGGGGGCACGAATGAGCATCTGTTCCGCCACATTGAAGAAGCTATCGAGAAGCGTGAGTTGATGAAAGTGCAAGTGTTGAATAACAACCTGGATGATAAAAATGAAATTGCTGAAGAGGTTGCTCGTGAAACAGGCAGCGAGCTAGTACAAGTGATTGGCAGCACAATCATTCTGTATAAAGAATCTCGTGACAATAAACAAATTGAACTTCCAAGATAAGGAGCGTGGCGCGGTGAAGATCGGCATCATGGGTGGTACGTTTGATCCGATCCATATGGGGCATCTGCTTGCAGCTGAAGCGGCAAGGGATTCGCATGCACTGGATGAAATATGGTTTATGCCGTCCCATGTCCCGCCTCACAAACCTGAAGCAGGTGCAACGGGACAGCAGCGACTGGAGATGACAGAAGCGGCTGTAAAGGATGCTCCGCAATATGAAGTGTTGGGCATCGAGATGGAACTTGGCGGTGTATCGTATACCATTGACACCATGCGTGAACTATGGCGCCGTCACCCCGAGCATGAGTTTTTTTTCATTATCGGGGCGGACATGGTGAATTATCTTCCAAAATGGGAAGAGATTGAAGAGCTTGTGTCTAAACTGACCTTTATCGGTGTTGGACGTCCAGGCTTTCAACTACATCTGGACGATCTTCCAGAAACATTGCAAGATCGGGTGCTAATGGCTGAAATGCCACTGGTTGATATTTCATCCACGGCAATTCGCAGGCGTCTTGCGAAAGGGCATTCCGTGCGTTTTATGATTCCGGATGCAGTTCATGACTACATTGTAAGGGGCGGTTTATATGGCACTAAGCCGTGAGGAGTTAATACAGGCTGTATCTGCTCAGATGCCAGCCAAACGCTGGAAGCATACACAGGGTGTCATGGAATCAGCGGTTGCTCTGGCTGAAAAGTATGGTGCAGACCCGGTAAAGGCGGATGTAGCGGCGATTCTACATGACGTGGCCAAATATTGGCCGGTAGCTGAGATGGAAGCAGTGATTCGTGACAACAGTTTAAATGTGGAACTCTTACAACACGATAAGCAGCTCTGGCACTCGGAAGTGGGGGCTTTTGTAGCCGAACGTGATTATGGTGTGTCCGATTCCGAAATTATTGAAGCCATTCGGTGGCATACTTCTGGTAGGGTAGGTATGAGTCTGCTGGACAAAGTAGTCTGCCTTGCCGATTATATTGAACCGGGACGAGATTTCCCGGGTGTAGAGTATATTCGTGAGCAGGCACAGCGTAGTCTGGAGGAAGGTTTAATTGCGGGTTTTGATTCGACAATCAGCCTGCTGCTCTCCCAGCGCCGTGTCATCTATCCGCTTACTGTGCTCTCACGTAATGATTTGATTGCACAATTATAGATTATGGAGGTTCGTTCATGACAGTCTCACCTAAAGAACTTATGAACATGGTGGTTACCGCCGCTGATGATAAAAAGGCGTCTAACATCGTAGCGCTTGACCTGAACAATATCTCGCTCGTTGCTGATTATTTTGTGATCTGCCACGGGAATTCCGATACTCAGGTGCAGGCAATTGCAACAGAGATTCGCAAACAGGCTCACGAAGCTGGTGTGACAATTAAAGGCATTGAAGGTATGGACTCCGCACGTTGGGTACTGATGGATCTTGGTGATGTGGTCGTTCACGTATTCCATCGTGATGAGCGTGAGTATTACAACATTGAGCGTCTCTGGTCTGACGCCAAAGTGGTGGAACCGGTATGAGTTTGATTGCAGGAACAGTCGTCTCTCTGCCGGTTTCACGTGAAGTATCTCCATTCGGCTACTTTTTGACGACAGGATCGGAAGACGTGTTGCTTCACTATACCGAGCTGACTCGGGATATCAAAATTGGTGAAACGCTGGAGGTTTTTGTATTCTTCGATACAGAAGATCGTCTGGCGGTTACGATGAAAAAGCCTTACCTTACCCTTGGCGAAATGGCGAAACTGGTAGTAGCGGATGTGCATCCACGACTGGGTTGCTTCCTGGAAATGGGCCTCGGACGCCAATTGCTGCTTCCAATTCGCGAGTTACCTGAACTCGAAGAACTGCGTCCACAAGTTGGGGATGAAGTGTTCGTCATTATGGAGCATGACAAGCAAGGACGTTTACGTGCCAAATTGGCTGGAGAACGCGAACTTGCACCGCTTGCCTTCCACGCACCAACAACGTGGGTGAATGAGTGGGTTGAGGCTCTTGTGTACAAGCCACTTCAGATGGGGACTTTTGTTCTCGTTGATGGTGGTGTGCTTGGATTTGGCGCGATTGGTATGATCCATTCCTCGGAGCGTAGCCATATGCTGCGTTTGGGTGAAAAGGTGAAATGCCGGGTTACGCTGGTGCGTGAAGATGGGCGTGTTAATCTCGCCATGACACAACGCAAAGAAGTTGGACGTAACGAAGATGCGGACAAGCTGCTTGCTTTTATGAAAGAGCGTCCTATGGGTGGTATGCCTTATTCGGATGCGACACCGCCGGATATTATCAAGCAACGCTTTGGCATCAGTAAATCCGCATTCAAACGTGCTCTCGGTAAGCTGATGAAAGATGGACTGGTGGTTCAAAAAGAAAACTGGACGTATCTGTCCGAATCTGCTCCTACATCACAGCAAGAAGAGAAGTAAATGAATTGAAAGTGCGGTGCCGACATGTCTTACCGTAAATTTGCCTACGTTTACGATGAATTAATGGAAGATATGCCTTATCCAGATTGGATCAGGTTTGCAAGAACGGCTTGGGAGCAGCATGGCATGCCCAAAAGTGTTGCCGAGCTTGGCTGTGGAACGGGGTCAATCACCATCCCACTAGTGAATTCCGGGTTTGAAGTAACAGGCATTGATCTCTCGGCAGATATGCTGTCTGTTGCGCGTAGTAAAATGGAAGCGACGCCTCAGGGACACCGTTTGTACCGGGAAGGCAGTGTGCGCTGGGTGCAGCAGGATATGCGCGATTGGAGAGTGCCGGAACCTGTCGATTCGGTCATTTCGTTCTGTGATTGTGTGAATTATTTGCTAGAATCAAAAGATGTCATTCGTACATTTGAACGGACATATGAAATGTTGAAGCCGGGAGGCTCGTTTCTGTTTGATGTGCATCATCCAAATACATTGATACGGTATGATGAGGAACAACCTTTTGTATTAGATGAGAGATCGGTTTCGTATATCTGGACGTGTGATCTTGACCAGGAACGGTGTGAGATCGAGCACCATCTGAGCATCTTTTCTCGGTTGGATGATGGCAACAAGGACACATATCAACGATTTGAGGAAGTTCATGTGCAGCGCGCCTATGACCCGGACTGGATGAAGCTGGAATTAAGTAAAGCGGGCTTTCGAGATGTGAAAGTCTATGCAGACTTTGAGTGGAAAGAGGCTGGAGATAGCGCACAGCGCTTGTTCTACGTGGCGATAAAATAAGGAATCAATCGGATTAATGATGTCTAAATAGCTTGAACCCAAAATGAACTGTCCTTCTGTAGCGAGTGCGAATGCTGCTAGGGCAGTTTTTTTGATCCGATATGATAAAAGGTATTGCTGCTTGAAGGAAAGGACGACATAATAAATAGAAAGCGTTTTCTAAGGAAAGACCATATTCCAGTAGCGGAGGGTTATCCAGATGGAAAGTACATATAAAACGAGGTTGTCCAAAGAACAGTTGGACCAGATTATCACGCATCACCTTCATGCGAACATTCAGGAATATGAGGAAATGGTAGACGGTTGGGCGAATCATGCTTATAAGTTGAAGCTTCTTGACGGTAGGGAAGTTGTGTTGAAAATTGCACCCTCGGCTGCGACCCGGTTGATGCGCTGTGAACAGAATCTGATGACGGCAGAAGTGGAAGCGCTCCGGCTTGTTGCCAAACTCCAGAATGTCCCTGTCCCTCAAGTACTTGCTTATGATGATTCACTTCATCTGGCTCCCGCGCAATTCTTCATTATGGAATACATGTCAGGCAGTCCGTATAACCAGGTTAAAACGCAGTTCACTGTAAAAGAACAGGAAGAGATTGAGCAGCAGCTGGGCTGTTACAATCAGCGAATTAACGAGATTAAGGGGAAGCGTTTCGGTTATTTTTCGGGGGAAGATAGACAACGTAAGACGTGGAAAGAAGCTTTCTTGATGTTAATGGACGATATGCTCGTCGATGGGCAGGAGGCGGAGGTTGATATCGGGATAGAGTACAACGAACTGAGAGATTTGATAGAGCAGAAATCGGATGCACTGGATGACGTGACGGAGTCCGTTCTGATTAGCTGGGATCTGTGGGATGGCAATGTGTTGGTGCAGGATAAGAAAATTACAGCTATTATTGATTTTGAACGTTCGTTATGGGGAGATCCGTTGATGGAGCATTATTTCAGTCATTTTAACTATACTCCAGGATTCCTGAAAGGGTATGGCCGCGAGGTCGTGACAGAGAATGAGCAAAAGCGCAGAAGTTTGTACGATTTGTATTTTGACCTAGCCCTGCGCATCGAATGTGACTACCGTCAGTATGATAATCAGGAGCATATCAACTGGACCATTCATAATTTGAAGGATGGGATTGAACGTTTTCGGAAAATGAAGTAACTAGTGCTGTATAACTAGTTGCTGTATAAGTAATGCTGGATGAAGGTTAATTAACGTCTACAAGTTTGTAAAACGCGATATTGACTTTGGGCTTGCATTTTTATATAATGCTTCCTATATTGTATACATCTTTCGATGATAAGGATTAGTAGTAAATGCTGTACATGACAGAGAGTCGGCGGTTGGTGCAAGCCGATTGACAGTGTTCTGCGAACTCACCTTGGAGAAATGCGGTGATTACACCGTTCTGTGCTTACTGTACGGAACCGGAAATCCGCATCGGTTAACCGCCGTTACAGGTCTAAAGGGAGTGGATGACGAAGCACGTTCATCCGCTAACTAGGGTGGTACCACGGGAATTCAACCTCTCGTCCCTAGCGCTGCAAACGCTACGGGATGCTGAGGTTTTTTTGTTGTTATTGAAGCGCGTTCAACCTGAAGGAGGAATATAGATGAGTGAGAATCATCAGCCGAAGCACGGCTATCAGCCGCAAGTGATGGAGAAAAATTGGCAACAATACTGGGATGAAAATAAAACGTTTAAAACAGGTGAGGACCCTTCCAAACCGAAGTTTTACGCACTGGATATGTTCCCATACCCATCGGGTTCGGGACTGCACGTAGGTCACCCGGAAGGATATACGGCGACAGATATTATCTCTCGTTACAAACGTATGCGCGGATACAATGTTCTGCATCCAATGGGCTGGGACGCTTTCGGTCTGCCTGCAGAGCAGCATGCGTTGGATACGGGCGAGCACCCGCGCCACATTACATTCCGTAACATTGACAACTTCCGTCGTCAGATTAAATCGCTTGGATTCTCGTATGACTGGGATCGCGAGATCAGCACGACAGATCCTGAGTATTATAAGTGGACACAGTGGATCTTCATCCAACTGTACAAAAAAGGTCTGGCTTATGTCGATGAAGTACCGGTGAACTGGTGTGAAGCATTGGGAACGGTGCTGGCGAACGAAGAGGTTATTGACGGTAAAAGTGAACGCGGCGGACATCCGGTCGTGCGCAAACCGATGCGTCAATGGGTGTTGAAAATTACAGAATACGCAGAGCGTCTCCTGGAAGATCTGGAGGATCTGGATTGGTCGGAAAGCATCAAGGACATGCAACGTAACTGGATCGGTAAGTCAACCGGTGCTGAGGTCGTATTTGCCATCGAAGGACGTGAAGAAGTCATTAAAGTGTTCACCACACGTGCAGATACATTGTTCGGTGCAAGCTTTGCTGTGCTGGCTCCAGAGCATGAACTGGTGGAAGTGATCACGTCTGAAACGGAGCGCGAGGCAGTCAAAGCATATCAGGAGCAGGCTGCGCGCAAGAGTGACTTGGAACGTACGGACTTGGCAAAAGAGAAAACAGGCGTGTTTACAGGTGCGTATGCCATCAATCCGGTCAATGGAGCGAAACTGCCGATCTGGATTGCGGACTATGTACTGGCTGGTTACGGTACAGGTGCTGTTATGGCTGTTCCGGGACACGATTCTCGCGACTGGGAATTTGCGAAGCAGTTTGATTTAAATATCATCGAAGTTATCGAAGGCGGAGATGTTTCAAAAGAGGCTTACACAGGAGACGGTGCACACGTAAACTCCGAATTCCTGAACGGTTTGAATAATGAGGAAGCTTCAGCGAAGATGATTGCTTGGCTGGAGGAGAATGGCAAAGGACAAGGGAAAACAACGTACCGTCTGCGCGATTGGCTGTTTAGCCGTCAACGTTATTGGGGAGAGCCGATTCCTATCCTGCACTTGGAAGATGGAACGATGAAGACAGTGCCGGAAGATCAATTGCCTCTGCTGCTGCCTGATATCGACCAGATCAAACCTTCAGGCACAGGTGAATCCCCACTGGCCAACGTTACGGACTGGGTGAATACAGTAGATCCGGAAACGGGTATGAAGGCTCGCCGTGAAACGAACACCATGCCGCAATGGGCAGGAAGTTGCTGGTATTACCTGCGGTTTATCGATCCACACAATGATAAGGAACTGATCTCCAAAGAGAAAGAGCAGCAATGGCTGCCGGTTGACCTGTATATCGGTGGAGCAGAACACGCAGTACTTCACTTGCTGTATGCTCGTTTCTGGCACAAAGTACTGTATGATCTGGGTGTGGTCCACACCAAAGAGCCGTTCCAGAAACTGGTCAACCAGGGGATGATTCTGGGTACCAACAATGAAAAAATGAGTAAATCTCGCGGTAACGTCATTAACCCGGATGAGATTGTTAACGAATTCGGTGCCGATACACTGCGTCTCTATGAAATGTTTATGGGGCCTCTGGAAGCAACCAAACCTTGGAATGCCAATGGGGTAGAGGGGATGTATCGTTTCCTTTCCCGTGTATGGCGTTTGTTCATCAACGAAGATACTGGTGAGATCAATGAGAAAATTACAGTTGATGGTGGAACGGATGAGTTCAAACGGACGACTCACAAAACGATCAAAAAAGTTACTGAAGATCTGGAGCATCTGCGTTTCAACACAGCGATTAGTCAGCTGATGATTTTCGTCAACGATGCATACAAAGCGGATACTCTTCCTCGCGAATCGATGGAAAGCTTTGTACAACTGCTGTCCCCTCTGGCACCGCATATGGCAGAGGAGCTGTGGAGTCGTCTTGGACATGAGGGCGGCATTACGTACGTAGCTTGGCCGGAGTATGATGAGTCGATGACGGTGGATGCAGAAGTAGAAATCGTGGTTCAAGTCAATGGGAAGATTGTAACCCGCACCACAGTTGCGAAAGATCTGGATGCACAGGGAATGCAGGACTACACCATGGAGCTGGAACCTGTGAAGCAGGTGCTGGAAGGCAAGACTATTCGTAAAGTCATTGCCGTTCCAGGGAAACTGGTTAATATTGTTGCCGGTTGATTTCGCTGGCACGGAACACCTCATCCAGCTTGACTAAATCTTCATCGTATTTTGCATGTGTTGTGTGAATCAGGCTGTCAAATACACCATCCAAGTTATTTCTGAGTAGTGCAAGTGCCTGAGCGGTTATTCCGCCAGGTACCGCGACACGAGCCTGAAGCTCTTGCGGGGTATAACCTCCTTCGGTGAGCAGCTTACCTGTACCAACCAGCATCTCACTGGCAAGAGCACAGGCATCTGCTCGCTTGATACCTGTTAATCGTACAGCACTGTCGATCCATTGCTCCAGGAAAAATGATATGAAAGCGGGGCCGCAGCTGGAGAAGTCAGATGTGATTCGAGTACAGGCTTCATCCACATGATAGGGTTTACCAATATGACTCATCAATCCTTCGAGTATAGAGCGGTCTTCTACAGTCATACGTTCGCCATGGATAAACAAGGTTGCTCCGCTGCCAACCTGGTGTGTCACACTGGGGATAACCTTGGAGACTTTGCAAGGGAGTGAAGTTTCCAGATGGCGCAACTGTACAGGGCTGGTGATCGAGACAATTATGTGATTGGAATTCACAACAGGCAAGATGTCATCAATGACATGTTTGAATTCCAGCGGCTTCACGCACAGGAAGATGATGTTGCTGCGAATCACCGTTTCCCGATTACTCTGTGATTCGTGTAGCCCAGGATAACGGAGGGAAAGCTGACGTACTTTGGATGGAGTTCGATTGCTTGCTGCAATCTGACGGGGTTCAAGTGCACCGGATTGGATCAGGGCATAGATCAACAGGCTGCCCATGCTGCCGGTTCCGATAAATCCAACCTTCATTGGTTCAGGCCTCCTTTCATGCTTTACGGTAATGGCGCAATATCTTCCTTCTATTGTATGCATGAGACTCTAGTCCACATGACATGAAAATATGTAACTTATAGAAGAGAAAGCATATACGGTTCGGAAGCACCGCCCGTATTCGAAATGATTTCTATTTTGAATGAGGGAGTGTGCGGAAGATGAGATGGAACAAGGCGATGTCCATTGCTGCGGCAGTGGTTGGATGTATACTGATATTATGGTCGGGCATAAGTGAACAGCCACCTAGTGGATGGGAACCCATGCAGCTCGGCGCTGATCAGCCGACAAGGGAGCAGAACTCATCTGCTGTACAGTCGGCTGCTTTGGTTCGGGATAAGACAACTGGTGCACCAAGTGATAACGGAACCGAGCGGCAACTCAGTACTCCAAATGCAACGGAAGGCTTGAAGGATAAGGAGTCTGAAGCTGATGATGCTAAGCAAGATGATCCACTTGCTCAGCCACAGGTTCAGATCGATGAGAATCGCTCATCTGTTTCGGACAAGGCACCTAAATTGGTTGGTGAAACTAACGGGGAAACGGACGATCTTGGCAAGATCGATGTGAATACGGCACCGATCTCCAAACTCATAGAGCTTCCCGGGATTGGGGAGAAAAAAGCTCAGGCGATTGTAGATTATCGCAATGCGCATGGTCCTTTTGCCAAAGTTAGTGATCTGACCAAGGTGAAGGGGATTGGCATGAAGATGCTGGAGAAGATGGCTCCATATGTACAGATTCGGTGAGCACAACAGGATAGAAATGGTTCATAGCGGGAGGGGAAGACTGCATGAGTACAGTAGAGCTTCGCAAGGATTGGGATACGTATTTTATGGATATTGCCTATATGGTTTCCACACGTTCCCGCTGTCCACGCCGACATGTGGGGGCTGTGCTGGTTCAAGGGAAAAAACTGTTGGGTACCGCCTATAACGGTGCTCCGATGGGGGTGCCGGATTGCTCCGAGGCAGGTTGCATGATATCGGAAGAATATGAGCTTGTGGCCACGGATGGTCAGGAGGAAATGGTGAAAAAACAGCGCTGTATTCGTACGATTCATGCGGAGCAAAATCTGCTTTTATTCACAGATCGGATTGACCGTGAAGGTTCCTCTGTATATGTAACCGATGAGCCTTGCTGGACATGTGCGAACATGCTGGCGAATAGCGGGGTTACGGAGATTGTATTTCATCGCTCGTACCCTAAAGATACGAACAAAGTGAAAAATATGATGCAGCAGAAAGGTATTTCGTTCCGCAGACTGGAGAATTACCAGCCTCCACGAGAAACTATGATGACTGTAAGCAACTAACTAGAGCAATCGGTAAAGAGATATGGTGGGGGAAACGCCAGCGATAGAAAGCGATATTTTATAGAGTGTCATGTATGTTAAAGAATATCGTAAGTTACGGGGAAGAACCTCCGGCAAGCCTGACTAGGCTTCCGGGGGTTTTTTGTGATTTTCCGAACAATTAGAGCAGGTAGAAGGAGGAGAGACGGGATGAAAGGCAGACCGCTGGTTCGTTTTATGACCTTGTGGATGTGCGGTAGCAGTATGGCATGTGCTTTGACAGGCTGGACTCTATTTTGGGGAATGATGGGGGCGGCTGCATGCCTTCCGCTGTTACTGCGTTTCCTCCATATACGCGGGTGGTCTACTCTTTTGTTAATCATTGCTTTTGTAGGTGGAGCGTTGCACTGGGAATGGAATGATTCCCGTAATTATAGCCAGCTGCCAGAGCACTTACATCTATCGACTAACCTAATTGATGGGGTAAATGCCCGAATGGAAGGGGAGCTTGTCTCGGATGTACGGGTAGATGGAGATCGGGCTAGTTTTGAGTTACAGATTTCATCTTTGATGGTACATGGAGCGACAGAGGAGACCAGCGAGAATAATGCCACCAACACCAACAGCGATACCAGTAACAACACAGGCACTTCACCTTCGCTAGCGTTGGCGTCTAAAGAACCCCCATCCAGAATGAATGAGCGAATCATGGTGCAAGTTCGACTGATGGAAGAGCAAGAGCAGCAGACAGCCGTATCCTGGAAAAGGGGAGACCAGCTGACACTGTCAGGTTCCTTGGTTCTTCCTGGGGAAGCCAGGAATTTTGGAGGATTCGACTACCGCAGTTATTTGAAAACACAGTATATTCACTGGATGTTTAAGGTAAAGGGTGCCAGTTCCGTTACTGCTGTGCCCCCAGAAGGATGGGAACGAATTAATCTGATGCGCTGGACAGATTCTGCCAGACAGCTGCTGGGTTCTGCCGTAGATCGATTGTTTCCCGAGCCTCATGCCGGCTACATGAAAGGACTTATCATTGGTATGGCGAAGGATATTGATCCAGGTACGTACGGTCAATTTTCTCAACTTGGACTAACACATATCCTTGCGATCTCTGGAACACATGTTGCGGTGTATGTGGCATCATTGTTATTGATCATGTCGTGGCTGAGACTCACGAGAGAGACAGCCTTAACTGTTGTACTGGTTCTGGTTCCGGCTTATGTGTTACTGTCGGGTGGTTCCCCTTCGGTGATTCGAGCAGGGCTGATGTCCATGATTGGTTTGTATATGGCCAAGCGAGGACTAGCCAGAGATGGTTTGCAGATCATCAGCGCAGCAGCCTTACTGATGATGTGGTGGAATCCTTATTTTTTACTAAATGTCAGTTTTCAGCTGTCTTTTCTGGTGACAGCAGGACTGATGATTTACATGCCGTTAATCAACAGGTTATTTCAGAAGTGGCCCAAGTCGCTAGCTGCGACAGCTTCGGTGACGGTGACGGCACAGCTGATTTCTTTTCCGGTGACGATTCTGTACTTTAATCAGTTCTCGCTGCTCTCTTTTGCTGCCAACTTTCTACTGGTGTCTTTAATTAGTGTGGTTGTACTTCCTATAGGAACGGTTGCGATGGCGTTATCATTCGTGTGGTTCCCAGCTGCGAAGCCACTTGCATGGATTGCAATTCAGCTGAATAAGCTAACTTTCTTCAGTGTGGAATGGATGAACAGTTTGCCTGGTTTTGTGATGATATGGCCTACACCTTCCTTGCTGTGGATTGTAGCCTATTATGTGGTTTTGTATGTACTGCTATATTTGCTTCATCAACGAAGCGGTGTGAATACAACGCTGTATAAAAATGCAGGAGAAGAAGAGACGGCGCCACTTGTTATGCATGATCGAGCGACTGCCTTATCACACCAAACTCTGCATACACGAAAAGTAGAAGCGAATCAAGGCTCACTCACTGTCTTGGGTGCCAGCATTGCCTGGCCGGAGTATGCAAGTGCATTTACAGCCAGAGGTGCAGGATTTTACAGCGAAGTGCGTATGAGCAGAATGCAGCGATGGTTATGTGGGATGCTTGCGATTAGTTTTGTGACCGGATTATGGTGGGCGTATCAAACGCCACGAGCTGCGGGGCAAGGTCTTGTGCAATTTCTGGACATTGGTCAAGGTGACAGCACGTTAATTACTACACCCGAGGGCAAACATATTCTTGTAGACGGCGGAGGTACAGTTAACTTTGGGGGCAGCGAACACTCGTGGAAAACGAGACGTGATCCCTATGAGGTGGGAGCGAAGCTGGTTGTTCCTTTATTGAAAAAGAGAGGCATTCATCAGCTCGATGCTGTCATCGTTACTCATGCCGATCAGGATCATGCCGGCGGGCTGCAGGCTGTAATTGAGCAGATTCCAGTGAAACACTTCATTTTTAATGGAACGACGAGTGGAAAAGAGAAATTTGACCAGCTCTTGGCTACAGTGGCGCAGCGTCAAATATCACCATTCGCAATCCAGCAGGGCATGATCTACAGGCCTGATCAAGAGACAGCATTATATTTTATCTCACCAGAGCGAAATGAAGGGATTGATTCATCAGAAGGCGTGCGTGTTCTAGAAAATCAGAATGGGGAGTCTGTTGTTTTTGTCCTAGAGATGTCAGGTGTGTCTATGTTGTTTACCGGAGATATGGAAGCCGCAACAGAGCAAGATGTGCTGTATGACATTCAAGACGGCTCGTTAACCTCTTCATTTCAACTTGAAAATCAAGATGCTGAGATGAAGGTTCGGAAAAAAGGGACGGGTACAAGTGTGTTGCTTGAATGGATGGGGAGATCGGCTGAAATAGATCAAAATAATGTTTCGTCAACATCGGGACCCGTATCGCCTATACAAACACCACGTATATCTATCGATGTGCTTAAGGTCGCTCATCATGGTAGTAAAACTTCTTCCACAGAAGCATGGCTTCAGTACTGGAATCCTAAAGCCGCATTGATCTCTGCTGGTGTTAATAATACCTACGGTCATCCCAATCCAGGAGTGATGAGTCGTTTGGAAGCGACGGGCTCCCAGATTTATCGAACAGATCAGATGGGAGAGGTGCAGATCAGGGTGAGAGATGGGAAGCTGGAGACTCGGTACAAATTAATGCAGAAAGATGAGGATAGGGAAGGGATATAGAAATTAATGAAGTAGATAATAATGATCAGCAGAAGATCTCGTTTCATTTGAATAAGATAGCAAAAGTTTTTCTGCTGTATGTTCAAAAGGAAAAGGAAGAAATACTTGATTCAACAATTTTGCCCGTTAGATTAATAAATAGATCAATCCAGCAATTGCAAACGAACAAATACCTGCTAAAGTAGACCATTTAGCAACTTTCTTCTTTATTTCACGGTCTTCCTTAGATTCTGAATGAAAATTACCTCTTTGTTGGTAACCCGTTGTCCATGCTCCAATGCAAAGTCCAGAAACAAAAAATGAGAATGATCCCTAGATAAATAAAAAAATTCATATTTCTTCTCCTTCCCAAATACTCTAATTCATATTAAAGCGCTTATTACAGGGAAATGTTTCAAGCGAAAGCAACATTCTATTCACGTTAGTTTAATATTTGGTATCCCTCTTAAGGTAAACTCTTAACAAAAATTGACAGTGCAACTAAACGGAAATGTTTACCTAACTTTGCAATTTCGGTTCAAAACACTGGGAGCCAAAATCGATGTTCAGAAAGGCAAGGTACAAACCATCAATGGACAAACTGTATTTCCTGCAGTTGGGTATATGGAAGCTTTCCAGAAATCAGGGCTTTAGGTTTCCTTGGTGGCAAGGTGATCGCGATGTATTAATCTCCCTGGATCTAGCGCATACTCCTTTGTAAAACGTTGATAAACAAAACAAAAAGCCCTTTTCCGTTACACTCTTAAAATTGTAACGGGAAGTGCTTTAATATATCTGTTCTGTTTAATGAATATCTTGAGAAGATCGGATTACTCCACGCCGTCCTTATAGTGTTTGTTCCAATGTTTGTCGCCTTTATGCAAAATGTCTTCGACTGTTTTTTCGAGTGTTGCCAGCAGTTGTGCTCGAACATCTAGTACCGTTTCTCTATACAAGCGTTCTTCTGATCCAACAATTTTCTCGCCATATAATGCTTGTGCAGCTACATATTTTCGATGTTCCTCAACCAGTGTATCAATGGAGTCCAGTGCGTGTTCCACAAAGTGGGAGATGCTTTGATATTCCTTTGGCATTTGTTCTTTTAGTTGCTGAATTCTCGCTAGAGCTGGCATGCTCATCACCTCGTGTTATAATGTAAATTTACAATACATTATTTTCATGAAAATTACATTAAAAAAACTTGAATCTTTGATAAATTTCAGCTTTTCCAGATTCTTTCATAAGGACTTAATCATAATGTATGCCAATGTAATTATTTTGAGTCGTGCAACTACTGGAATGACGTGGTGTCAGACGTTTGGTGACTCCGTTTGTATTTTCTGTTATTCTTAGATAAGATTCAGCGGCCAATATACATAAGCCGTTATTTTGTGATGAAAAATTAAAATATACTTAACTTTGCAACAATTTTATCGATGTTAACGTCATTAAGGTTGCAGGGAGAGGGGGATCCTTTGTGGTAGAGCCGGAACTCATCAGAGCCGCTCAATCGGGCGATCGCGACGCTCTAATTACCCTATTGCGGGAGATTGAACAGCATGTCTATCGTACCGCATATTACATTCTAAATAATGAACAGGACGCTTTGGATGCTGCACAGGAAGCGTTGATCCGAATCTACACCAAGATTAACTCTTATGAAGAAAAAGCCCAGTTCAAAACCTGGGTGCAGCGCATCGTAACCAATATCTGCATTGACAAATTCAGAAGAACTAAGCCATCCGTATCGATTGATGAGCATGAAATGGTTTTTCAGGATAAACAGGATGTTGAATACGAAGTGATGTCTACTTATGTAGCGAAAGACATTCAAGAAGCGATCAACAAGCTGCCAGAGCATCATCGGACCGTCATTGTTCTAAGATATTTGCAGGATTTATCTTATAACGAAATTGCGGATTGTCTCGATCTTCCGCTAAATACAGTGAAGTCTTACTTATTTAGAGCCAGACAACAGTTACAAAATCTACTACAGGAGTATCAGAAAGGTGGTGTGACAGGATGAAATGTGAAGAGGTGGTGGAATGGATGCACCGGTATCTGGATCATGATCTGGGCGAAGCTGAAACGACGCAGTTGCTGCAACATATGGACGAGTGTCCAGAGTGCGCTGAAAATTTTAGTATGCTCAGAGCTCTGTCCAGGGAACTGGAGGATTTACCGCAAGTAAGCCCTGGATTCAGTCTGGTTGATGCGATTATGCCTCAACTGGAAGCGATCGATAAAGCACGTAAAGAACAAAGTAGCACGATACAAGAAATGAGTCCTGTCCCTGCGGCATTTGAGCATCTTCAGCATTCAAGTTCGAGTGAGCAGAAGGCGAAGGCGAAATGGTTCAATTCAATGGTGGGACGTATGTCCATGGGTGCAGCAGCTGCGGCAGTTGTTCTAGGTTTCGCAATCTGGGGATATCAGCCACAACAAATAGAGAATGCTGATTCTATGATGATCAGATCCGCCGCACCTCAAGAGAATAATGATGTGGAACAGCCGGGGCAGAGTATGGAAGTAAATAACGATCAGCCAGATTCATCACCTCAAAAAGACGAAAATGTAAGTACACCTGATCCATCAAACGATCCGGTTATGGAACCTTCAACTCAATCCAAGGGTGATCAACCCGAGGAGAGTAACAGTGCAGAAACACAACAACCGGACAAACCAGACAATCAAGCACCTGCTGAGCCGTCCACTACAGGTCAATCGTCTCCTGAAAAGGGGAAACAAGGGGGAGACACTCCTTCTGACTCCAACAATGTCCAGAAGAGCACGGATTCCAACCCAGGAACTGAACAGAAAAATCAAGCAAATGAAGGAAATGGTGTTAGTTCCAATGAGCCAAAAGAGGATAAAGCACCTGATCCAAATGAGCGTATAGATGAGACATTTACACCCCAAATGATAATTCCTGATCAGACTGACCCGTTTCAAGAGAATGAGAGTAACGACTTAGGAACAGGACAGGATGCGGATGCTACGGGCAATCATCAGGGATTTGCGGCTCCTGAACAGGGGGTCACATCACAAGCAAGTGCAAAAGAGTGGAAGTCGCCAAACGGAGCGTATATTGTTATGCTCACGGGTGATCAATTAAGTATTTATGGAAAGTCTGCGAGCGATCCAGACGCTCTTACTCTCATTGAGCAACGCAATGTAGAAGGAACGGTAAAGTCGGCGAGCTGGTCCAAAGACAGCATGCAGTTTAGCTATGAAACGGACAAAGATGGTACGACTACAAAGAACTCCTTCAAAGTAGATGCTGGAACGAATGGAGCTTCAGCAAAATAAACCTGTAATTGGGTTTGTTCTTTAAGAATCCGCAAGAACCTTTCGTCGTGACAAGCATATATTGAAAGTAACTACTGAACGTCCTATCGCGGTTTCAACAACTGACGTCGTATGACCGCACGCTAACTATTTCTAGAATGGCTGGTGCTGCGTTTATATAGATGCAGAACGGGGGGCTTTATCCATATACGGATAAAGGCCCCTTTGTTGTCTTATGTTTTTTCTGGTAGGATAAGAGGGATAAGGGGGCACGGTGAATGGATGTAAAAAGCGCAACGAAGGCGATACGTAGCGGAGACACTGCGCCAATCTATGTGTTGTACGGAACGGAGAAGTACCAGATACAACAATTCACAGAGATGTTAAAAGCACAAGTTATTGAAGAGGAGCATCGGGATTTTGCTATTATCCCCTATGATCTCTCTGAAACGCCAATTGAAGCTGTCGTTGAAGAAGCAGAAACGGTTCCTTTCCTCGTTCCACGCAAATTGATTGTTGTAAGGGATACGAGCTTATTTACTGCGGGAAAAGAATCCAAAATTGAGCATCAAGTTGATCGCTTGATCACATATATGGATAATCCGGCTGATTACAGCACGATCGTTTTTTTAGCACAAGGGGACAAGCTGGACGAGAGGAAGAAGCTCGTGAAGATAGCCAAAAAGCAGGCTGTCGTTCTGGCGTTCGCACCACTAAGTGGAGAAGAACTCATTCAATGGATCCTCAAGCTTGCTAAACAACAAGAAGTTTCCTTTGAAGCAGGAGCCGCAGAAACGCTAATCAGTTATGCAGGGACGGGACTTCAGGCGTTGTCCGCAGAAGTGGACAAACTATGTTTGTTTGCAGGGAAAGGCGGAACAATTCGTCGTGCGGATATTGAGTCACTTGTGGCTCGCAGTACCGAGCAGAATGTATTTGCCCTGGTAGAGGAACTGGCCAATCTCAGGCTTGAAAAAGCGCTAGCTCTGTTCTATGAACTTCTGAAGCAGCGGGAAGAGCCCATCAAGATTGCAGCGCTGATCGCACGTCAGTTCCGCATTATGATTCAGGTGAAAGAACTTGGGCTGCAGAGCTACTCTCAGCAGCAGATTGCCAGTCAGCTGGGTTTGCATCCATACGCGGTTAAAATTGCGGGGGAGCAAGCTAGAAAATTCGATGCTGTTCGTCTTCGAAAGATACTCAGTCACTTAAGTGAGCTCGATTATCAGATGAAAACGGGAGCTGTGGACAAAGTGCTAGGCTTGGAATTATTTTTATTAAGACTGGGTGCGTAGCAGCAAAAAAGCAACCTCATGTTCTTCGTATGTTCAGTAACATGAACGCTGGAAGAGATGAGGTTGCTTTTTACTTGGTTTTTCTTTTACTTAGCGGAACAAATGCTAAAAAATCCTGAAAGCCTATGCTGTTCAGGATTTTTCCGTTGGTTCGTATAAGTAACGCTTCTTACGCCTGTGCGGAAAGAGCGTTCAGTTTTTTCGCCAAGCGAGACTTTTTGCGTGCAGCTGCATTTTTGTGAACCAGACCTTTAGTTACAGCCTTGTCCAGCTTTTTGGAAGCAGCTTGAATCGCAGCTTTAGCAGTTTCAACTTCGTTACTTACCAGAGCAGCATCAGCAGCTTTAACAGCTGTGCGAAGTGCAGACTTCTGAGAAGCGTTGAGTGCGCGGCGCTTGTCGTTCGTTTTTACACGTTTAACAGCGGATTTGATGTTTGGCATTACATTCACCTCCTGTAAGGCATTTGCATGAATACAAACGTTTCACAACTTAAAATATTCTATCACGCTAGCATGCAAAATGCAACAGATTTTACATCGGTGTTTCAGTATGCTGCATAAAGCAGACCTGTTTCCCACACAATATGCTTAAATGGAATAAGGGAGGCAGGGGCAAATGACGCTGGATTTACAAAAATATACGGTACGTACCGATTTGGCTATCGATTCCAAAGAAATGGCTCAAGGTAATCAGAGACAGACCATTCCTGGATTACGTGAGGACGTGGACACCAAAGATGGTATTACCATCACCCGGATTGATGTGTTGAATGACGAAGCAGCAAATGCAATCGGACGCGTAAAAGGTCATTATGTCACATTGGAAGTTCCTTCCCTTCGCAACGGCGATACCCAGTTACGAGAGCGGGTAGCTGCTGAGTTTACTCGGGAAATGGAGCATTTCATGACCAAAGCTGGAATAAGTAAAGATTCGAAGGTGCTCATTGTTGGCCTTGGTAACCTTCATGTAAC
This sequence comes from Paenibacillus sp. JJ-100, assembly GCF_948329825.1. Lineage (GTDB taxonomy): Bacteria > Bacillota > Bacilli > Paenibacillales > Paenibacillaceae > Paenibacillus. Next base: position 984,128 of record NZ_CAOJCM010000002.1, on the reverse strand, counting down.
TCCTGATTCTCTGGGGCCATTGGTTGTACAAAATCTGATGGTTACCCGCCATTACTTCGAATTGGTTCCGGATCAGGTTGCACCTGGGTATCGCCAGGTCAGCGCCATAGCTCCGGGTGTGCTCGGAACAACGGGGATCGAGTCAAGTGATATCGTGCAGGGCATTGTTGAGCGAACTCGGCCCGATGCCATCATTGCCATTGATGCACTGGCTTCCCGCTCTCTGGAGCGTGTCAATACAACCATTCAGGTTGCGGATATCGGTATTCACCCAGGCTCTGGCATCGGTAACAAGCGGCGTGGATTAACGAAGGAGATTCTGGGTGTTCCCTGTATTGCTATTGGGGTTCCGACGGTATGTTATGCCTCTACGATTGTGAACAACGTCATTGAGATGATGCGTTCTCATTTTCGACAAGAAACAGATCAGACGAATCAAATCATGGGGATGCTGGATGATATCGGTGAACAGGACCGCCTGAGTCTTGTAAAAGAAGTGCTAGAACCGCTAGGTCACGACCTGATCGTTACACCTAAGGAAATTGATGAGTTTATTGAAGGCATTGCCAATGTCATCGCAACGGGACTTAATGCGGCACTTCATGAGGCAGTTCATCCAGGAAATGTCGCAGCTTATACACATTAAGGCAATGCTGAATTTTCTACAATAAAATGAAAATATAACGAAGAGGAAAGTTCGAATCTATCGGACTTTCTTTTTTTGTTCCATTTATCTTTCTACTTCCTGTTCTATCAAATCGCACACGCTCATAGAGTTGAAGTATAAGCGTTGTTCTGCTAGGGAAGGAGACAGAGGAAATGAACAAGATATTAGCATGGAACATTGGCAAGTGGAGAAAAAGATGTCTGCACGTGCTGGCTATGGGCCGTACGCTGTTGTTGCTTATGATTATATCCGCCCTCTTCTTTGTTGCACTGGGGCTCGGAGGTATGGCTGAGAAAAAACTTAACAATTCTCCTGTTTCTTCAATGAAAGGATTTGCAGGCTCGGTCTCTAGTCGCTTCTTTGTAGACATGTTAGGCATGGAGATGCCTCATCTCACCCAGAAGGAACAGAACACGGCTATTTCTGGTGAAAATCTGACTTCTTTTGTTTTCCAACTGCTCACGAATGTTAATCCTCAAGACCCCAAAAGTCTAATCGCACGTGAAATGCCAGGTATGGGAGCCAATCAACCTGTTCTTCTCCGGCCTGGGTCAGGTAACTCTAAGGCAGAAGCTCCTGAAGATTACCAGCCAGGACCAGGTCTTACGGAGACAGCCTCTTCAGGCGATGGTGAGCCGGGCAACGGGCTACATGTTCCTCCTGGTCAAGATGATACTGACATTTCCGGAGAAGATGATCCAGAGAAAGGGACAGGAGATGAAGATCCACCAGCCAAGGGAAGTGGACAAGATCAGGGGCGTCCGGCCGCGACCAAGAAGTCCGTATTCATCTATCACTCCCATCCGCGTGAAGGTTATAACCCGTTACTTGGCATTAATAGCGACAATCCTTCTTCGGGGAAGTCCACAGGCAATGTTTTTCAAGTAGGCAGCTATTTATCTGAAAGTTTGGAGAAACTCGGCGTTGGTGTGGAGCATGCGAAGGAGGACTATCCAACCAAGGTGAAAGATTATAACTGGAACTATTCATATAAGTACTCAAGACAGACGGTCAAAGCGGCGCTTGCACAAAATGATGAGCTTACCTATTTAATTGATATTCATCGCGACTCTCAGCGACATAAAAAAACGACAACAACCATTGGAGACCAGAGTTATGCCAAGGTATATTTTATCATCGGACACGAAAATCCTAATTGGCGCAAAAATGAAGCCTTTGCAGCAAAAATTCATAAGAAACTGGAAGCGAAATACCCAGGAGTGTCTCGGGGTGTATGGGGGAAGGATGGCGGTGGAGCAAATAATGGAGAATACAACCAGACCCTGTCGCCGAACAGCATTTTGATTGAGATTGGTGGAATCGATAATACGGGATCTGAGCTAAAGAGAACATCCAAAATTCTTGCCGAAATGATCGCGGAAGTGTACTGGGAAGAACAGAACGTAGATAAGGCAAGTGCCAAGCCTGTTTCCAAAGGCGGATAGTATATAAAAGAGCTTAAAAGCTAGATTTGGATTGTGAGCATGCAAAAAAAGAGAAAGTAACAGGTGCTTCATTAATGAAAAGGGAGGCGGCGAGATGTCCAGATTCGGTAAAAAGATGCTTTCCGTGTGTGTGCTCATGTTACTAGGCGTTCTGCTCGGCATGCAGCTGGCGGGCAGTGGTTCTCAATATCATCAACCCGTGAGAAGTATTCCGGCAGTTGCGACAACGGAAACGAATCCGGTAGGAAACGAGCCTACATCTCCTGAACCTGCTCAACCAAAGGATAAAAAACAATCGGTCGTACCTGTTCAAACCCCAAGTCAGGTACTTGGGGCAGATCAGCACAAAGCACCCGTGGATGTTCTAGCAGAAAAGACAGCTGGATTGCTGCAGAACTTATCAAACAACAGCATCAAATGGGTGGTCTCTCTTTTTGGTGGAGTGGATGAATAGAAGCAAGTGAGTTAAAGGCAAACTAAACCTCTGGATGCAGAAATTGTGCTTTTATTTGTAAGTTGAGTCATCATGGGATTGATGCACCTTGCAGCAACTGTTATAATGAAGCGATTGACACTAGGCTGTTTCTGGGGGTAAGAAATGACTGACATTCGAGCAAGACAACGTAAAATTCGTAACTTCTCTATTATTGCACATATAGATCACGGCAAATCAACACTTGCGGACCGGATCTTGGAGTACACAGGTGCGCTTACATCACGGGAAATGCAGCAGCAAGTACTGGATCATATGGATCTTGAACGCGAACGTGGAATCACGATCAAGCTACAGGCGGTTGCGCTGAATTACAAAGCAGATGACGGTGAAGAGTATCTTCTGAACCTGATTGATACGCCTGGGCACGTCGACTTCACGTATGAAGTATCACGCAGTCTTGCTGCATGTGAAGGTGCTCTGTTGGTAGTGGATGCGGCTCAGGGAATTGAAGCGCAGACACTGGCTAACGTATATCTGGCATTGGATAATAATCTCGAAATTTTACCGGTGATCAACAAAATAGACCTTCCGAGTGCTGATCCTGATCGGGTTAAACAGGAAGTGGAAGATGTCATTGGCTTGGATACAAGCCATGCAGTTTTGGCCTCGGCCAAAGCGGGTATTGGAATCAAAGAGATTCTGGAGCAGGTGGTACAAAGTGTGCCAGCACCTAATGGTGATCCTGATCAACCACTGAAAGCGCTGATTTTCGACTCACATTATGACCCTTACAAAGGGGTAATTGTATATGTGCGTGTAGTTGACGGGAAGATCAAGTCCGGCTCCAAAATTAAAATGATGGCAACAGGCAAGTCATTTGAAGTTATTGAAGTTGGCGCGTTCAAGCCCCGCATGACAATTGTGGACGAGCTAAACGTGGGTGATGTAGGATTTATCGTTGCCGGTATCCGTCATGTAGGCGATACACAAGTCGGGGATACGGTAACAGACGCCAAAAATCCAACACCGGAACCTTTGCCAGGTTACCGAAAAATTAATCCAATGGTTTTCTGTGGTCTTTATCCGATCGAAACATCGGATTATGTTGATTTGCGTGAAGCGTTGGAGAAATTGCAATTGAACGACGCATCACTTAGCTTTGAGCCGGAAACATCCAGTGCACTCGGTTTTGGATTCCGATGTGGTTTCCTGGGACTGCTTCATATGGATGTTATTCAGGAACGGATTGAACGTGAATTCAACATCCCATTGATCACAACGGCTCCGAGCGTAATTTACCACGTAACACTGACAAGTGGTGAGATGATACAGATTGATAACCCGTCCAATTATCCTGAAGTAGGCCGGATCGATTATGTAGAGGAACCATACGTGAAAGCATCCATTATTGTACCGAATGATTATGTAGGTACCGTTATGGAACTATGCCAGAACAAACGCGGTGAATATGTGAATATGGAATATTTGGATACAACACGGGTTACGATTACCTATGAGATCCCGTTATCCGAGATCGTGTATGACTTCTTTGATCAATTGAAATCAAGCACGAAAGGTTATGCTTCCTTTGACTATGAGCTATCCGGTTATCGCCAGTCCAATCTGGTCAAAATGGATATCCTGCTTAATGGCGAACAGGTCGATGCCTTGTCCTTTATCGTACACAGAGATCGTGCCTACAATCGCGGCCGCATCATATGTGAGAAACTGCGGGAATTGATCCCGCGGCAAATGTTCGAGATACCGATTCAGGCATCCGTAGGAACCAAGGTGGTTGCTCGTGAAACGGTCAAAGCGATGCGTAAGAACGTACTTGCCAAGTGTTACGGCGGTGACATCTCGCGAAAACGGAAACTGCTGGAGAAGCAAAAAGAAGGTAAGAAGCGGATGAAGCAGGTTGGTAACGTTGAAGTGCCGCAAGAAGCATTTATGGCGGTGCTGAAAATTGATGATTAATAATTCAATTTCGGGTACAGCACAGAGTGTGCGTACCGAAAATGAATTTTAATAATGCAATCTCCGGGTACTTCAATACCTTGCATATCGGAGAATGCATTAAAATATTCAAATTAGATTAACATTTTAAGCTGAAAGGGAAGCCAAATGGCTTTCCTTTTTTCAAATAGAGGGGGACTTGTCGTGACACTTGCAGCACATAGCCAGACAACAGGTGCGCCCCAAGCGGTGTATCTACACATACCATTTTGTACAAATAAATGTTTTTACTGTGACTTTAATTCTTATGTCCTGAAGGATCAGCCTGTGATGCAATATCTGGAGGCACTAGAACGGGAGATGGAGCATACCGTCAAGGCGACTCCGCCTGGCGAGATTAAAACGATCTTTGTCGGTGGCGGTACGCCAACTGCATTGAAACCGGATGAAATGGCGTATTTCCTTCGCTCGGTCAAAACTTATTTTCCGAATTGGGCAGAGGATATTGAATTTTCAATGGAAGCCAATCCGGGAACGACAGATGCTGAGAAGCTTGCGGCGATGAAAGAGGGCGGTGTTAACCGTGTCAGTTTTGGAGTACAGGCTTTCCAGAATGATCTATTAACAGGCATTGGCCGGATTCATAATACGGATGATGTATATCGAAGCTTGGAGAATGCACGCAAGGCTGGGTTGGACAATCTGTCGATTGACCTGATGTTTGGACTGCCGAACCAGACGGTCGAAATGTTGAACGAGAGCATTGATAGAGCACTGGAGCTGGATCTAAAGCATTATTCCATCTACAGTTTGAAGGTGGAGGAAAATACACTTTTCCATACACTGTATCAAAAAAATCAACTGCCTCTCCCGCATGAGGATGACGAGCTGCAGATGTATCTTCTATTAATGAAGCGGATGAAAGAAGCGGGTTATGAACAGTATGAGATCAGCAATTTTGCGAAACCCGGCTTTGAAAGCCGTCATAATATTACGTATTGGCGAAATGAGGATTACTACGGACTTGGTGCTGGTGCACATGGATACGTAGGTCGTGAACGTCATATGAATATCAAGGGCATTAACCCTTATGTAGAAGCCTCGCGTGCAGGTCTGCCTCGTTTGGATCATTTTGAGATTGGCCGTGCGGAAGCGATGGAGGATTATTTGATGGTCGGACTTCGAATGCTGGAAGGGGCTTCATCTTCTCGATTCCACGATCAATTCGGAGAGTCCATGGAGGAAGTGTTCGCGAAGCCACTGGGCAAAATGTTGCATGCAGGATTGCTTGAGCGGACAGCAGACGGCTTCCGATTAAGTGAACAGGGGATTCTGTTCGGGAATGACGTATTTGCAGAATTTATCGGCTCTATATCGCTAAAATCGTAGCTTGAAATTCTATACGCTCTGTTGTATATTTATTCATATTGTTTTACAGGGCGTGTTAATTTAACAACTACGAAACTAGCTTTCCTCGGAAAGCTTCGTTATAGGAGGAGAGCTGGATGTCGGTAATATGCAGGAAAGCTGTACCGGAAGATGTTGAACCACTATTTGAAATGATTAAGGGTTATGCAGAGCGTGGGATCATGCTTCCGCGTTCGCGGGAAGTACTGCATCGACAGCTGGAGCATTTTATTGTGGCAGAGGTGGAAGGAACGGTCGTCGGTTGCGGCTCGCTATGCCGCCTCGGGAATGATCTGGTAGAAGTAAGATCATTAGGCATTTCGGAAGGATATAAAGGGCTGGGCATTGGTTCACGTTTGCTTGAAAGGCTTGTTGAAGAGGCAGAGAGACAGCAAATCCCGAAGGTCATGGCACTCACCTATGAAGTTTCCTTTTTTCTGAAGAATGGCTTTGCAGTTGTAGAGAAAGAGATTTTTCCGGAAAAAGTGTGGACGGATTGCGTCCATTGTAGTAAACAGGATTGCTGTGACGAGATTGCTGTTTTGAAAGAACTAGATGTTTCAGCATAAATGTATCATTATGAACGATGTTTATAAAAAGATCTATATTAAAGAAAGATCACAAGCCAAGAAACCTACCGGTTCAGGGTTGTGATCTTTTTTATAATTTGTTGTTAATCAGGACTGAAGGGTTGGTCTATCTCTCCAGGCTGAAACGATCGATGAGGAGAGATCGCGGGAGGGCAACGTTTCAAGTGTTGTTGAATTTAACTACGTATCCTTCTGCCCAACAAACCATACTAAGGTTTGAGATATTCGTTATAAGTGTAGGTTATTGGCCTATAATATAAATAGATCGTTTCGTTCAGTAAACTCACTTGACAATGTTCATGTCAGTTTGGTATTTTTGTATTACTGATTAGCACTCATCTAACCGGAGTGCTAACGACATGGGACGAAACAGTCAGAAGGAGGGAATACTCACCATGTTAACAGAGCGTCAACGAATGATTCTGAACGCTATAGTGGATGACTATATCCGTTCAGCTGAGCCCGTTGGTTCCCGAAGCATTTCCAAAAGAGGCGATGTTGGATACAGTCCGGCAACAATACGCAATGAAATGGCTGATCTTGAGGAGATGGGCTTCCTTGAACAACCACATACATCGGCTGGACGCATTCCTTCACATAAGGGTTATCGATATTATGTCGATCATCTGGTTCCATGGAATCAGGTGGAGCCCCAGGAATTAGATGATTTAAAATCATTTTTTGCAGAAAAACTAAATGTAATGGAACAGGTTATTCAGCATGCATCCAATATTTTGTCTCATATGACCAATTATACCTCGATTCTTCTTGGTCCAGAGGTGTTTCATACGTCACTACGTCACTTCCAGCTGCTTCCGCTGAATGACAATGAAGCTGTAGCGATCATCGTGACCAACACCGGGCAGGTAGAAAACAAGACAGTTCAGATCCCGCCTGAAATTTCGGTTGCGGATATGGAGGGTGTAGTTCGTCTGTTAAATAGCAAATTGATCGGTGTGCCCATCTATAAACTGAAATCCCGTCTTTACAGCGAGCTAGGTCAAGAACTGGAGCGTCATATCACGCGTTATGAGGAAGTTATGCAGGTGCTTAACAGCGCGTTCGATAATGAGCAGGACAATCGTTTGTTCCTTAGTGGGGCTACCAATATGTTGACCCAACCCGAGTTCAAAGATGTGGAGAAGGTCAAGGATATCCTTGATTTATTAGATGAGACTCCAACATTAATGAAATTAATGATGCCAGTCCCTGGTGGATCTGGAATTCAGGTGCGAATCGGTACTGAAAATGATCATGAGGCATTTGCCAACTGCAGCTTGATTACAGCGTCCTATTCATTGGACGGCGAGGCACTCGGCTCAATAGGAATTCTTGGACCAACTCGAATGGACTACGCACGCGTCATCCATATTTTAAATACATTATCCCGTGATCTTACAACCATGTTGACTACTCGTTTCAAATAAGCAACAGAGGGGGTATGTTTCATTCGTATAAGGAGGTGAACATCTTGAAAGAGGAGCAACAATCATTTACAGAAGAGCAAGAGGTAACAGCCGCTGAGCAGAATCCAGTTAATGAGGCTGCAGCTGCAGAGGCTCAGGCTGAAGAGATCATAGATCAGGAGCAAACGGAGCTGACGCGTTTGAAGGCAGAAGCTGAGGAATCCCAGCAGCGTTTAATGCGTGCTCAGGCTGATTTTGATAACTTCCGACGTCGCACACAAAGGGAAAAAGAGGATCTTGCCAAATACGCTTCGATGAAGCTGATCACTGAATTGGTGCCGGTTATTGATAATTTCGAGCGTGCTATGGCTACTGTACCGGAAGGTACGGAGACTGAATCTTTTGCCAAAGGAATTCAAATGATCTTGCGTCAATTGGAGACTGTGCTGGCGAGCGAAGGACTTGCTGCGATGGAGACGGTTGGACAACCGTTTAACCCTGAATTCCACCAAGCAATTATGCAAGTGGATAGCGAAGAGCATGAAGAAGGCATCGTAGTGGAAGAGGTTCAAAAAGGCTATATGTTGAAAGATAAAGTACTTCGTCCGGCTATGGTTAAAGTTAGTTCCTAAACCTTATTAAGGATAAGAGAGCGTGACTATACAACCTTGACTCATAGGGACGAAATTAATATACACGTTTTTTTACACATAGAGCAGATATGAATTACAGAACAATAAGGCTCACAAGTAGCCTATTCATTTTAAAATGTTGAGGGAGGAAATTTCCGATGAGTAAAGTAATCGGTATTGACTTAGGAACAACCAACTCATGCGTAGCCGTTATGGAAGGCGGCGAGGCTGTTGTTATTCCAAATCCGGAAGGTGCACGTACTACTCCTTCGGTTGTAGGTTTCAAAAAAGATGGTGAACGCGTCGTTGGTGAAACTGCGAAACGTCAAGCGATCACGAACCCGGATCGTACGATCATCTCCATTAAACGTCACATGGGTTCTTCCCACAAAGAAACGATTGATAGCAAAGATTATTCTCCACAAGAAATCTCTGCAATCATCCTGCAAAAGCTGAAATCCGATGCAGAAGCTTATCTGGGTCAAACGGTAACACAAGCGGTTATCACCGTTCCGGCTTACTTCAATGACAGTCAGCGTCAAGCAACCAAAGATGCAGGTAAAATCGCTGGTCTTGAAGTACTTCGTATCGTCAACGAGCCTACAGCAGCTGCCTTGGCTTACGGTATGGAGAAATCCGAAGATCAAACGATCCTTGTATATGACCTGGGTGGTGGTACGTTCGACGTATCGATCCTGGAACTGGGCGACGGTTTCTTCGAAGTTAAGGCAACTAGCGGTGACAACGAGCTAGGCGGCGACGACTTCGACCAAGTTATCATCGACTACCTTGTGAATGAATTCAAAAAAGATCAAGGCATTGATCTGAGCAAAGATAAAGCAGCAGTTCAGCGTTTGAAAGATGCAGCAGAAAAAGCGAAAAAAGAACTTTCTGGTGTATTGAACACAACAATCTCCTTGCCGTTTATTACGGTTGCTGACGGTGTTCCTCAGCACTTGGAGTTGAGCCTGAGCCGTGCAAAATTTGAAGAGCTCTCTGCTGAATTGGTTGAGCGTACCCTTGAACCAACTCGTCGTGCACTGAGCGATGCAGGAATGACACCTAATGATATCGACAGAATCGTATTGGTTGGTGGCTCCACGCGTATTCCTGCTGTACAAGAAGCAATTAAGAAATTAACAGGTAAAGAACCGCATAAAGGTGTGAACCCGGACGAAGTTGTTGCTTTGGGTGCAGCTGTACAAGCGGGCGTACTGACTGGTGACGTAAAAGACGTTGTATTGCTCGACGTAACTCCATTGTCCCTCGGTATCGAAACTGCAGGTGGCGTATTTACAAAAATGATCGAGCGCAACACAACGATCCCTACAAGCAAATCTCAAGTATTCTCTACTTATGCGGACAATCAGCCTAGCGTTGAGATTCACGTACTGCAAGGTGAGCGCGAGATGGCAGCTGGTAACAAAACGCTTGGTCGCTTCATGCTGGGAGATATCCCGCCAGCACCACGCGGTGTGCCACAGATCGAAGTTAGCTTCGATATCGATGCCAATGGTATCGTTAACGTATCGGCAACAGACAAAGGTACGAATAAAACGCAAAAAATCACGATCACTTCTTCTAGCGGTCTGAGCGATGCTGAAGTGGAGCAAATGATGAAAGATGCTGAGCTTCATGCAGAGGAAGACAGAAAACGCAAAGAGCTTGTAGAAGCGAAAAACAGTGCAGACCAACTGATCTACTCTGTAGACAAAACAATTAAAGATCTTGGCGAAAAAGCAGATGCAGGCGAAGTTGAAAAAGCAAATGCAGCCAAAGAAAAATTGCAAGGCGTACTGGCTTCCGATAATCTGGAAGACATCAAAGCAGCTACAGAAGAGTTGACTGAGATTGTTCAACAGTTGTCTGTCAAACTGTATGAGCAAGCTCAAGCGGATGCACAAGCGGCTCAAGGCGCTGAAGATCAACAAGGTTCTGCGAAACGTGATAACGTTGTAGACGCTGATTACGAAGTAGTGGACGAAGATAAGAAATAATTAATTCGCAATTATTGCGAGTTATACATCGGTGACGTTCGGATTGAGGGAAAGTCATAGCCGGGGCTCCCGTGCTTTGACTTTCCTTTTGTCACGATGTGCGATAAGGTGAATGTTATGGGGGTGGAAGAGTGGCTGAAAAACGTGATTATTATGAGGTGCTCGGCGTAAGCAAAAATGCGAGCGACGAGGAGATCAAAAAGGCATACCGTAAGCTAGCTCGTCAGTATCACCCTGACGTGAACAAAGCAGCGGATGCGGAGGCCAAATTCAAGGAAGTAAAAGAAGCTTATGATGTCGTAAGTGACAGCCAGAAGCGTGCTCAGTATGACCAATACGGTCACATTGATCCAAACCAGGGTGGATTCGGTGGTGGAGACTTTGGTGGCGGTGGATTTGGCGACATCTTCGATATGTTCTTTGGTGGTGGCGGTGGACGTCGTGACCCGAATGCTCCGCAACGGGGAAATGACTTACAGTACACCATGACCATTGAGTTTAAGGAAGCTGTATTTGGCAAAGAAACGGATATTACGATTCCACGTACTGAAAGCTGTGATACTTGTCACGGCTCAGGAGCCAAGCCTGGAACGAAGCCTGATACGTGTACAGTCTGCCACGGGAGTGGGCAACAGGAGGTGGTTCAAAATACACCGTTCGGTCGTATGGTGAATCGTCGTGCTTGCTCGAATTGTAGTGGTACTGGTCAGATTATTAAGGAAAAATGTACAACGTGCAGCGGCAATGGTAAAGTTCGCAAACAGCGTAAAATCCATGTTCGTATTCCTGCAGGTGTAGATGACGGTGCACAGCTACGTATGACAGGCGAGGGTGAAGGTGGTCTTCGTGGCGGTCCGGCAGGGGACTTGTACATTGTTATTCGTGTGAAGTCTCACGACTTCTTTGAACGCGAAGGCGATGACATCTACTGTGAAATTCCACTTACGTTTGCACAAGCGGCATTGGGGGATGAGATTGAGATCCCGACACTGACCGAGAAAGTGAAACTGAAAATTCCGGCAGGTACACAGACTGGAACGTATTTCCGCCTCAAAGGAAAAGGCGTGCCGCGCTTGCGGGGCATGGGCCAAGGGGATCAGCATGTAAAAGTGGTTGTCGTAACACCTAGCAAGTTAAGTGATGAGCAGAAGGAACTCCTTCGTCAATTTGCTGCGTTAGATGGCGAACAAACACATGAGCATGAGCAGTCCTTCTTTGATCGAGTAAAACGTGCCTTTCGCGGCGACTGATTATAATGAGAGTAATGACACCTTTCGATGAATCGAGGGTGTCTTTTTTTATGTGAATTGATTGTACGGATGCAACGAGATTGGGGGATTCGGTATATTTTGGGCTCTGTTGCGGAAAGATAGCATGGCGGGAACGATATATTAAACAGATGTACTGTGAGAGAACGAAGGAAGCAGGTGAGCAAGTGACGGAGAAAAATATTTTGGCCTATTTTCATAGCCCCGAGCAGGCACAGGGAGCGGTCAAAAAATTGGAGGCGCTGCGTGTGGAGGACATATCCATCAATCGTTTCAGCCGTTATGCGGGTGTAGGGCCGAGCGGAGCTTCCTACAGACCAGGCGTTTCTGGCAGTTACTCATCATGGGTACCTGATGCGATGCAGACGAATGCCAGCTCAGGGATTATGGCTGCAGCAGACCCTACTGCTAGCGGAATGAGTGATGGCGGACAAGGTGGCCCTACGGGCCGGGACATACTATTGACAGTTGTTGTAGATGAATCGGTACATCACCGGGCGATGTCAATTATTGAACAAGCCGGTGGAATGATCTAATTTCGAGGTAGCCAAAGGGAGGAAGAGCAAGATGGGAAATCGACAACGACCAGGTGAAATTTTAACAAAAACAGAAAAAATGAAACAATTGCAATCTGCGAAAAACGAGGATGTGGAGTTCAGCGCTGAGATGGCAGATCACGAGGATATCGAAGCATTGCGCCGTGGTGAGGCAGCCGATCGGCGTCAGGCGCGGGAAATTCATGACTGAAGATCGCTCGGCGGTCACATTGGAAGCTATATTCTCAAGTTGGTCTGAAGCAGAATCTGCACGTAGAGCACTTGAGCTTCTGTATTCCAACCAGCTAAATATTAAAAGTATACGTGAACATACAGGGGGATCTGAACCCGTTTTTAACCCAGAAGATCAGTCACCTACAGCAATGGTTGGTGGCTTCAGCGGGGAGTTGAATGTGCTGGCTCTCATTAGCGATGAGACTGAGATACTATCGGAAGGACAGGTCTACGACGATCTGCCAGAAGAAGTAGCTCAAAGCATGAGGCCGAAGCAGGGCGTTTTGCTGACGGTATCCGTCTCCCAGAATGCATTGCCACAGACCGCTGAGATCATTACTCGAAATGGTGGACGGTTCTGTTAGTTTTGTTTATAAGTAAGATTCACCAGACACGAAAGATGAGACAGGATATTCAAGCAGTTAGACTGCGGATATCCTGTTTTGTTTTCTTTTATGGCTATGTTTTGTGCTCTGGCTTGCTTGTGTAGTACAATAGTTGGGATGTTCCAATAATGAGGAGGCAAAACCACGTATGTTATGGCATGAACTAACAATACATACCACAGAAGAAGCTGTGGAGATGATTTCGAATTTTTTGCATGAAGCGGGAGCTGGAGGGGTATCGATTGAGGAATCCGGCACTTTAAATAAAAAAAGGGATACAACGTATGGCGAGTTATATGATGTTCCCCTGAATGACATTCCCGAGGGTTGTGCGGTGATCAAAGGTTATTTCTCCGAAGGGACGGACATGACTGCATTGCAGGCAGAGGTGAATCCGAGAATTGAGGAACTGTCCGAGTTTGGTATTGATGCTGGAGAGATTCGGTATGAGACGCGTACAGTGGATGAGAATGATTGGGCAACAGCCTGGAAGCAATATTTCAAGCCGGTACGTATATCGGATCGCCTGACAATTAAGCCAACTTGGGAGGAGTATACACCTGAGAGTGCGGCTGAGAAAATTATTGAGCTGGATCCGGGGATGGCCTTTGGTACAGGGACACATCCAACGACAACGCTCTGTCTGCGTACACTGGAACGCGTCATTCAGGGCGGCGAAGAAATTATCGACGTGGGTACGGGGTCTGGTATTTTGGCGATTGGGGCGGTTCACCTGGGCGCAAAGCACGTGCTCGCACTGGATCTTGATCCGGTAGCTGTTACAAGTGCAATGGAAAATGTAGAACTGAACAACATGCAAAAGGAGATTACCGTTAAGGAAAGTGACCTCTTATCTGTTCTGGGAAGTCAGGACCCTGCCTTGGGCGTAAAACTCCCCGTAAAAATTATCGTTGCCAATATTTTGGCTGAAATTATTTTGCTGTTCGTCGATGATGTGTATAACGCACTGGAGTCTGACGGTATTTATATCGTATCGGGCATATGGAAAAATAAAGAGCAGGTTGTACATGATGCTCTTGTATCCGCTGGATTTGAAGTGCGTGCGATTGAGCGTGAAGAGGACTGGCTAGCATTTGAAGCCAGAAAGAGGTAAGCGATGGATTTTTTAGATCGGATATTCCGTCTTCCACTGGAACAATTGCCGTTTTTTCTCGTAACCATTTTGATTGCATTTACGGTTCATGAATTTGCGCATGCGTATTTCGCTAACAAATTCGGTGATCCAACAGCGAAGCTGCTTGGGCGGGTCACGTTAAATCCGGTTGCGCACTTTGACTTGCTGGGCGTACTGCTGCTCGTGATCGCAGGTTTTGGATGGGCACGGCCTGTTCCCGTGAATCGCAGCAATTTTGATAAACCTAGATTAATGGGAACGATCGTTTCTGTCGTAGGTCCACTGAGTAATCTGCTGCTGGCCATCATCGGTGCAATCATCTACGGAATATTGTTTGGATCCGGGGTGTTGGGAAATATTGAGAATGAACGGGTTGTTACAGCTCTAATGACGTTCTTACCGATGTTCAGTATTACGAACTTCTTTTTGTTTATGTTCAATCTCATTCCACTTCCACCATTGGATGGTTATCGTATTCTTGAAGATGTGTTACCACCTTCGACCAGTCGCAAACTGCAGGGGGTAGAGCACTGGTCTATCTTTGTATTCCTGCTGATTCTGGTTATCCCGCCATTGCAGGCCGTCACCATTCAACCGCTCTATTTGTTTGCTAATCATATGTACTTGGATTTAGTAGGTCTGGTTATTGAATTATACCGATCATGATCATCTAGCATTTGGCGTATAAAGCTGGTCAGAAACACATAAAAGTTGTATGATCATCTGTGGCGACTGGATTCTCGCCTGCTCTTGTGCAAGGAGAATCCCAGTCATAACAGGAAAGAATGGGTGGACAGACATATGCAGCGATATTTTATATCTGCAGAACAGTTCAGTGAACATGATGTTCGTATTACCGGGGATGACGCCCGTCATATTGGTAAAGTCATGCGCGGCAAGCCTGGAGACAAGCTGATTGTCAGCGACGGAAACTCCAGGGAAGCGCTGGTTGCCATAGAGAGTATTGAAACAGGCGAAGTGAGAGCTGCCATTTTGGAACCGCTGGTTATGGATCATGAAGCAAAATGGAATGTAACCGTGGCACAAAGTTTGCCTAAGGGTGACAAGATGGAGACGGTGATCCAGCGATGTACGGAAATCGGTGCCGTATCGTTTGTACCTTTTTTATCTGAACGTACGATTGTACAGTACGATGCCAAGAAAGAAAGCAAACGTTTGGAGCGCTGGCGCAAGATTGCCAAGGAAGCTGCAGAGCAGAGTCATCGTAACCGCATTCCTCATGTTGAGCAGCCGCTTTCCTGGAAAGGGCTGTTATCTTCTTTTAGGGACTATGATCTGGTATGTTATTGTTATGAAAAAGAGGATGGCAAGCAGCTTGGCGATGTTCTTAAGCTGTTTGCCAAACAGCATGCTCCTGATACAGGAGCAAATGTGTTGATTGTTGTTGGGCCTGAGGGCGGATTTTCCGAGAAGGAAACGGCCCAGGCAGATGAAGCAGGGGCAATATCTGTAGGACTGGGCAAGCGTATTTTGCGAGCCGAGACAGCGGGTATGGCTGCACTGACTTGTGTTTTATATGAATCCGGAGAAATGGGGGGAATGTAATTATGCCATCCGTGGCGTTTTACACCTTGGGCTGCAAAGTTAACTTTTATGATACAGAGGCCATCTGGCAATTATTCAAAAACGAAGGATACGAACAGGTCGATTTCGATGAACAGACAGCGGATGTGTATTTAATTAATACGTGTACCGTAACAAATACAGGTGATAAAAAGAGCCGACAAATCATCCGTCGTGCCATTCGTCGCAATCCGGATGCCATTGTTGCGGTAACTGGATGTTATGCACAGACATCTCCAGCAGAGATACTGGACATCCCTGGCGTTGACCTGGTCATCGGAACCCAGGATCGAGATAAAATTTTGCCATACGTCAGAGAAATTCAAGAATCCCGTCAACCGGTTAATGCGGTGCGTAACATTATGAAAACTCGTGTGTTTGAAGAGATGGATGTACCGGATTTTGCGGATCGTACACGTGCCTTCCTCAAAATTCAGGATGGTTGCAACAACTTCTGTACGTTCTGCATCATTCCTTGGTCCCGTGGTCTATCTCGCAGTCGTGAGGCCAACAGCATCGTTCAGCAGGCACATCAATTGGTACAAGCAGGTTACAAAGAGATCGTTCTGACAGGGATTCATACAGGCGGGTATGGGGATGACATGGAAAACTATGATCTGACCGACTTGCTGTGGGATCTGGACAAAGTGGAAGGTCTGGAGCGCATCCGGATCAGCTCGATTGAAGCAAGCCAGATTGATGACCGGATGTTGGACGTCATTAAACGTTCAGACAAGCTGGTTCGTCATTTCCACATTCCGCTCCAAGCAGGAGATGACACGGTGCTGAAACGGATGCGCCGCAAATACACAACCGAAGAGTTCTACAACAAAATGTTGCGTATTCGTGAGGCGATGCCGGATGTGGCGATTACTACGGATGTGATCGTTGGTTTCCCGGGCGAAACCGATGAGATGTATCGGAATGGCTATGAGTTGATGCGTAAAATTGGCTTCTCGGAAATGCACGTATTCCCTTATTCCAAACGTACAGGTACCCCGGCAGCGCGTATGGAAGATCAAGTGGATGATGAAGTCAAAAATGCACGCGTACATGAACTGATCGAGCTGTCTGAACAAATGCAGCTGGAGTATGCCCAGAAATTTGTTGGACAAGTATTAGACGTTATTCCTGAAGGTGAAGCGAAAGGTCGCGAAGGCAGTGGCAAGCTGCATGGTTACAGTGATAACTACATCCAACTTGTGTTCGACGGAACACCAGACATGATAGGTAAAGTGTGCCGCGTGAAGTTGATGGAAGCAGGTGCTAATGAAAGCCAAGGCACGCTGGTTCGTGTAATGGAAGAGAATTTGAAGTCTGCCGCGATGTAATCAAGGCATTATGAACAAGGACATCATTTCCTTGGGGAACGTACCCGAGGAGATGAGGTCCTTCTTTGCCAAAAAAGCTAATTGAATGGGATGGGGGAGATCAGTATGAACAAAAAAGAAATTTCAGCAGGTGGGGTTGTCTATAGAACGGGAGAAGACGGCCAACTTCAAATTCAGCTTATTGTGGATCGGTATGGGAAAACGACACTTGCCAAAGGTAAAATGGAAGAAGGAGAGACCATCGAGCAGACGGCACTCCGTGAAATTTTAGAAGAAACAGGTATGGTGGGTCGTATCGTAGAGCCGATCGATATCATCGCTTATACGTATGAACATGCCGAATTTGGTCCAGTGGACAAGGAAGTGCATTATTACCTTGTGGAAGCACAAAGTGGTGACTTGCAGCCTCAGATTGAAGAGATCAAGGGTGTAGACTGGTATGCTCCTGAAGAGGCATGGGCCAAACAACAGCAGAACGGGTACGATAACAACGATAACATTCTGCGGGTGGGCTTGAACAAATTAGGCATCCACGTGTAAAATGGCACGAAGTTACATTTGAACGATTCTCTGTCTATCTCCACGATTGGATGCCGATATGCGGCATATCATGACAACCTATTAAACGACGGGTGTCTTGGTTGATGAGGCGTGAACAGGTGGCTTATGCCAGATGGGTAGGTAACAGAACGGTAAGGCCAGTAATGAACTGATGATGTTAAAAAGGGTCTGGGCATGCGCAATCTGTGCCCCGTTGTCCGCTGACAGCCAGGCCGACGCTGCATGCAGCTGGCCGATCAGCGGCATAAATAGCAGAGCTCCCGCAATGTTGAGCACAACATGGGAGGCTGCTACAAATTTGCCTGCGGAGGCTCCGCCCGCAGCTGCAATAACTGCGGTGATACAGGTCCCCACGTTGGACCCGATCACAATTGCGATGCCGATCTCCACAGGCAAGACACCTGTGGCGGCCAGTGTAATCGCCATGCTGATTACTGCGGCGCTGCTGTGAATCAAGGCGGTCAAGCAGGCACCGGCAAGGAAGCCCCACCACAGGCTATCCGCAGAACGCTCCAGAAACCATTGGAATACGCCCATACTTCTTAGTGGAATGGCAATAGATTGCATAACCTGTATGCCTGTCATAACTAGAGCGAAGCCTGCTATTGCAAGAAAGCTGAATTGTATACTTGCTAAGCTACGGCGAGTGCGTTCAGGAGCCGCCTGATTGCGTTCACCGAGGACAATGAATATGGCCCAGCCTGTTAGGGACACGAGCAGCAAGGGAAGTGAAGCTCGCCCAATCTGAAGCCCGATCAGTTCTGTCGTCAGACAGGTTCCAATGTTCGTTCCAAGAATGATGCCGAGTGTTCGGCCATAGGTGATTAATCGGGCGTTAGCTAGTCCAATCGTGAGCACCGTCACGGCAGTACTACTCTGTAGCAAGGCGGTGGCACCTGCGCTGAATGCCATCCCCTTCCACGGGGCAGAAGTGGCACGGTTCAGCCAGTCGGCTAGCATTGGACCTGCCATACGCTGGAGTGCTGTCTCCATCAGTTTCATCCCGCCAAAAAAGATTATAAGTCCATATAGCAGAGGTAGAATTACTTCTCTGAACATGATTCCATCATTCCTCCCGTTCAATGCCTTATCACTTATCCTATGTGGAGATAGAGACAAGCATGACAAGCACAGGGGAATCAAAAAAATCTGAGGACAACAGCGATCGTAGGATCAATTCGTCCCTGGAGCGTCTTGCCGCTCACACCTATCTTTTCAACTAACCTAAGAAAGAAGTGGATCAAACTTGCCATCCGTTACACTGGAGCGTAGTCGCAAAAAGCGGCTAGAACATGCACATCCCTGGATTTTCAAAAATGAAATTGCATCTGTAGACGGTAACCCGGAACCCGGAGATATCGTTAATGTACTCAATCATCAAGGTCGCTACTTGGCGACTGGATATTATAACCCGGCTTCTCAGATTACCGTTCGTGTTGTTTCCTATCAACCTTTGGCATTTGAACAGATGGATACTGCTTTTTTTGCAGCACGTTTCCATGATTGTTTACGCCACCGGGAACGCTTTATTCAAGATGGCGAAGCCTATCGTCTCGTTTATGGTGAAGCCGATTTTTTACCAGGATTGATCGTTGATCGGTTCGGCGACATTTTGGTTGTGCAGATCCTTACACTTAGTATGGATCGCTGCCGTGAAGCGATCGTGCAAGCTCTCATTGAAGTGATGCAGCCGGAGGGCATTTATGAGCGCAGCGATGTATCCATTCGTGAACTGGAAGGTCTGGAGCAGATCAAAGGGCCACTCTATGGAGAATGTCCGCGTCATGTGACGGTGACGGAGAACGGGCTGCTCATCAAAGTAGATATTGTGGAAGGACAGAAAACAGGATACTTCTTCGACCAGCGTGAAAATCGTGCGGCCATCGAGCCGTTGATGAAAGGCTGGGGATACAAAAGTGGAATCAATATGCAGCAGGTCGAGTACGAAGGGACTGAACAGCTTCTACCTGTTAACAAGAGCGGCAAAGTGGTTACTTTCCCGTATTGGGACGGCGCTACTGTACTGGAATGTTTCTCTCATACTGGTAGCTTTACGCTGAATGCATGCAAGTATGGAGCCAAAAAAGTAACCTGTCTCGATATATCTGAACATGCCATCGAAAGTGCACGAACCAATGTCGAACTTAATGGTTTCACAGATCGGGTTGAGTTCGTGGTTGCCGATGCTTTCCAGTACCTGCGTGAGCAAGTGAAAGGCCTCGATGAGCGCAATGCACGAGCACGCGCAGCTGAACAAAAAGTGGACACGTCCAAGGCGCTGTCCAGCGCTGGAAAAACGTTCGATGTGGTCATTCTCGATCCTCCTGCATTTGCCAAAACCAAATCGGCAGTCAAGGGAGCATGCCGTGGATACAAAGACATCAACCTGCAAGGCATGAAACTTGTCAATGAGGGTGGATATTTAGTAACCGCAAGTTGTTCATACCACATGCGCCCTGACCTGTTTCTTGAAACGATTGCAGATGCAGCGGAGGATGCTGGCAAAGTTCTTCGTTTGATCGACTGGAAAGCCGCAGGCAAAGATCATCCGCAAATTTTGGGTGTAGATGAAGGGCACTATCTTAAATTTGCTATTTTCGAAGTACGGAGCAAAAAGCAATAGAAGTATTCTATTTTTGGGTAGTACTTAAATGAACAATTAGATTAATTCCATTTTTTATGGGTTAAGGTCCACAGTGGGTATCACTGAGGGCTTTTTGCCATGTGCGGAGATGATCGCCGTTTTTGGTGGATCATGGCAAACATACGTTCCGAATAAGCAAGGTATGGTATACTGAAAATTAAAATCTTGCACGTGCAGTTTGGAGGATGACACATGTCCGTTCGCTTTGTTATTGGCCGGGCAGGCAGTGGTAAAAGTACACTGATCACCCGGGAAATTACATCCCTGCTTCAACAGGAGCCGCAAGGTAAACCGCTGATTTTGCTTGTTCCGGAACAGAGCTCATTTCGGACAGAGCAGGCGCTTGTGTCTTCAGGAGGAATTAAAGGCATGATGCGTGCCGAGGTGCTTGGATTTCGCCGTCTGGCTTACCGCGTTATGCAAGAAGCTGGTGGTTCTGCCCGCATTCCGATTGGAGCCGAGGGTAAAAAGATGCTTTTATATAAAGTTATACAGCGGCGAAAGGAAGAATTACGACTATTCGCTGCTTCGGGAAGCCAGCTTGGGTTTATTGGGGATCTGACCAATCTATATGGCGAGTTTAAACGCTATGAAGTTCATGCGTCAGCACTTGAAGATGGGCTTAAGGAATGGAACATTGCGGCGAATTCACCTATTCTGGAAGACAAACTTCATGACTTGAATCTGATCTACCATGACTATGAGAAGGAATTGACCGATTTATATATAGATGATGAGGACACGTTGAATGAACTGACGGGTCGTTTGCCAGAAAGTACATGGCTGCAGGGAGCAGAAGTGTGGATTGACGGATTTCATAGTTTCACTCCACAAGAGATGAGTGTGATTGGACAACTGATGTTACAGACCTCGTCTGTGACAATTGCCCTGACGCTTGATCGTGCTTACGAGAAAGGAGTGCCCCCAGGGGAACTGGAATTGTTTTATCCAACGGCAAGTGCTTATGTGCGGCTCAAAGGCATGGCTGAACATTTAGGTGTGTCTAGCGAGACTACCGTTCTTCATGATGAAGTTCTACCGAGATTTAAGGATCGCCCTGGACTTGCGCATCTGGAAGCGGGTTTTGATCGTCGTGTCCGCTGGAGAAGTAACGGTGAGGACTCCGGGATATGCTTGTTCGCTGCGGAGAATCGACGGGCAGAGCTGGAGGGAGCTTTGCGTGAAATGCGCCGTCTGGCCCAGGAAGATGGAGCAAGATATCGTGAGATGGCAGTACTGGTTCGTGGATTAGACAATTATGCTGATATTGCTGAACCGCTATTCAAGGATTATGATGTTCCGGTGTTTATGGACCGTAGACGGAGTGAATTACATCACCCATTATCTGAATTTATTCGCTCGGCACTGGATATCGTTCGTCGCAACTGGCGATATGAAGATGTGTTTCGTTGTGTGAAAACCGATCTGCTGCTTCCGCTGGATGGTTCTATCACGCGTGAAGATATGGATCAGCTGGAGAACTATGTACTGGCTTGCGGTATCCATGGATATCGCTGGACGGATGGAAGGCCATGGAAATATGTCCCGAGTCTGTCTCTGGAGGACAACGGTCAGGAAGGACACAGCCGAGGACGCGATGCTGTGTTATCTCTGATGGAGAGCTGCAGAACGGTAATCACAACTGCACTGGGCACGTTTGAGAAACGAATGAAAAGAGCAAAAACAGCTGCCGCTCAGTGTGAGGCGTTGTTTGGCCTGTTAGAGGATGCGAACATTGCACATAAGCTGGATCAGATGTCTGCTCAGGCCAAGGCGCAAGGTGATCCGGAGCGATCCAGAGAGCATCGCCAAATGTGGGGAGCAGTGCTGGATCTGCTAGATCAGATGGTTGATATGATGGGCAATGAGCGTCTGGATATCAATTTATTTGCGGGCATGATGGAGACAGGATTGACTGAACTCAAGCTGGGGCTTGTTCCTCCGGCGATTGACCAAGTGCTGTTTGGTTCCATGGATCGCACCCGTTTGCGTGATATCAAATATGTATTTATTCTTGGAGCGGTCGATGGAGAATTGCCAGCGATCCCTCAGGACAACGGTGTATTAACCGAGCAGGAAAGATCTCTGCTCACAGAGAGAGGCATGGGGCTTGGACCAGGTGCCACAAGACTTATGCTGGATGAACGTTTTCTAATCTATACGGCTTTGACTGCTGCGAGTAATCAGTTATGGCTGAGCTATCCCGTGACAGATGATGAAGGGAAATCATTACTACCATCCGAAATTGTGCGCCATATACGGAAAATGTTCGGATTGCAGGAGCAGCCATTACTTGTACAGCCGCCAGTTTCAGATCTCGACGCTGTACATCTCTCTTACGCTATTCATCCGGAACAGAGTCTTTCAATGTTGATTGGACAGCTGCGCAGGTGGCGCAGGGGTGAAGACATACCCGAGATATGGTGGGCTGTCTACAATTGGCATGTTACCCGCGAAGCGAGCCGCCCGCAACTTGAACGGTTACTCGGCTCTGTCTTTTATCGTAATCGTGCACTCCGGCTGCAAACATCAACCAGCCGCCGGCTGTATGGTACGGAGGTACGGACAAGTGTCTCACGCATGGAACGTTTCGTAGCATGTCCGTTCTCTCACTTTGCATCGCATGGTCTAAAGCTTAAGGAGCGGCAATTGTATCGTCTTCAGGCTCCGGATATTGGTCAGTTGTTTCATGCTGCACTGAGTCAACTGGCGATGCGCCTACGTGAGGAGAATCGTAGCTGGGGCAGTCTGACACCGGAACAATGTCGCCAGGAAGCTGAGCAAACGGTGGAGAAGATTGCTCCACAGCTCCAGGGCGAGATTTTGTTAAGCACGAAGCGTTACGGGTATATTTTCCGCAAATTAAAAGATATCGTCAGCCGAGCATCGGTTATTTTGGGCGAGCAGTCCAGGCGCGGCAGCTTTGAACCGATTGGGCTTGAACTTGACTTTGGCCCTGGTAAACCTCTGCCGCCTCTGCGTTTTGAGCTGGAGAACGGGTGTGTACTGGAGATTGTCGGCCGGATCGACCGTGTAGATGTCGCTGAAGGTGAGAATGGCCTGCTACTCCGAGTGATCGACTATAAGTCCAGTCAGACGGATCTTAAACTTCATGAGGTCTACTATGGATTGTCGCTGCAAATGCTTACCTATCTGGAGGTATTGCTCAGTGCGGCGGAGGAATGGTTAGGGGAAACGGCTTTGCCGGGAGGCACTCTTTATTTCCATGTGCATAATCCGCTACTGCAATCCGCGAATGGCATGACATCGGAACAGGCGGGGCAAGAGCTGTTGAAACGTTTTAAAATGAAAGGTCTGTTATTGGCAGATCGCGATGCGATTGCTCAGATGGATCATACGCTGGATAAAGGACATTCCGCAATCATACCGGTCGCATTGAAAGCGGATGGCAGCTTCTATAGTAGTGCCGCTGTAGCGACGCCAGAACAGTGGGATACACTACTGTCTGCCGTACGTGGTAATATTCGTGAGATCGGAACCCGAATTACTGATGGAGATACAGCGATTGAGCCGTATCGTATACAGCAGGAGGTCGCCTGTACTTTCTGTCCATACAAACCAGTCTGCCAATTTGATGAAAACATCGAAGGGAACGACTATAAAATACTGTCCAAACCGGGCAAACAGCACATCTGGGATATGCTGTCTCACAGCAGGGAGGAGGAATCGTTATGACGCATATGCCTAAACCGGAAGGCAGCTTCTGGAGTGATGATCAATGGAGCGCCATCTCTGAGCATGGAGAAGATATTCTGGTCGCTGCGGCTGCAGGATCGGGAAAAACAGCGGTTCTGGTCGAGCGGATTATACGTAAAATAGCCGATCCTTCTCAAGGGTTCAGCGTGGATCGATTGCTTGTTGCCACGTTTACGAAGGCGGCGGCTGCCGAGATGAAGCAGCGTATTCGAGAGGCATTGGAGCGTGCGCTCGAGGAACAGCCCGAGGATGAGCACTTGCGTAGACAGTTGTCATTGCTTGGACGAGCCTCCATTACGACACTGCACTCCTTCTGTATGGAAGTCATTCGCAGGTATTATCAGCAGATTCCGCTTAATCCGGCTTTTCGTATTTTGAATGAAAATGAGGCCGAGATGCTTCGCCAGGAACTGCTTGAGGAGCTATTTGAGGAAAAGTATGGCGAAGAGGACGAGGGCAGTACGTTCCGCGAATTGGTGGACTGGTTCAGTGGAGAGCGAAACGATGATGCCATGCACCGGTTGGTGCAGCGTCTGTACGATTTCTCGCGAAGCCATTCCTGGCCAGATCACTGGCTCATGGAGATGGCCGAAGCTTTTCAGGTGGAAAGTGTAGAGGCGTTGGGGCAATCAGCATGGGTGCAGAGCATTTTACGGGATGCGGCTCTCGCTCTAAGCGGGGCAGCAGGACTGCTGCGACAAGGGATTCAGGTTTCCTTACAGCCTGAAGGACCAGCACCTTATGCAGAGACACTCAAAGAAGATTTGGCTATGGTTGAAGAGCTTTTATCCGCAGTTGAAGTGATGCCTTGGGAAAGGTTGCCTGAAGTATTCCAGCCGGCTGTATTTGGTAAATTGAAACCGTGTAAGAAAGATCAGACGGACCCCGGGCTACAGGAACAGGTAAAAGAACTGCGCGAAACAGCCAAAAAAGCAGTCGTGGATCTAAAAGGTTCTCTTTTTGGAAGAAGCGCTTTTTCCTTCTGGCAGGAGCTGGAACAAGCCGCGCCGCTTATGAAGGAACTTTCCAAGCTGGTAAGTACGTTTGGCGAGCGTTATCGTCAGGCGAAGCAGGAACGTGGTCAGGTTGACTTTAATGATCTGGAGCATTACTGTCTGCACATTTTGCGGCATGAGGACTCTACCCCTCAACATTCGATGCCTTCGGATGCAGCGATGGAATATCGTGCACGTTTTGATGAAGTGCTGCTTGATGAATATCAGGATACCAATACGGTCCAGGAGGACATCGTTAAGCTGATCTCCAGAGAGAATCCGGGTAACCGATTCATGGTGGGTGACGTTAAGCAGAGTATTTATCGTTTCCGGTTAGCTGAACCAGGTCTGTTCATGAACAAATACCGCAACTATACAGCGAGTACTCGTGTGGAGACGGATGACAACAGAGAGCGCACGGCAAATAGGGGTATTGGAACGGGGAAACGAATCGACCTTGCTCGTAATTTCCGCAGTCGTGCCGAAGTTGTCCATTCCGTTAACCTCATATTCAGACAGTTGATGAATGAAGGGGTCGCAGAGATTGCATACGATGAACGGGCTCAGTTAGCATATGGTGCTTCCTTCCCATCAGAAACACTTGGAAGCGAAGCGTATACACCTGAGCTCATGTTAATTGATCGCCAAGGCAGTGGGACGGATATGTCCGAAAATATGGAAGAGGGTGTGGATGCGGCAGCTGCCGCAGAACTGGAGAGTGCTGAACTCGAAACGGCTCAACTGGAAGCACGCGCCATCGCGTCTCGGATACGAGAAATGGTCGGAGAAACAGACAAGCCTGCTCTGAGCGTGTATGACAAGGCGCTACAAACGATGCGTCCGGCACGTTATGGAGACATTGTTATTTTGCTTCGTTCCACATTGATGTGGGCTCCGTTGATGATTGAGGAATTCAGACAGCAGGGCATCCCCGCAGGTGGAGAGCAGAGCAAGGGATACTTTCAAGCGACGGAAGTTGAAGTGATGTTATCTCTATTACAACTTGTGGACAATCCAAGACAGGATATTCCTCTGGCTTCTGTACTCCGTTCTCCCATAGTTGGTTTGAATGAAGAAGAGCTTGCTCAGATTCGTCTGGGCGACAAAAGACAGTCCTTCTATGATGCCGTTGTATCTGCTACAGGGGATTGGGGAGATGAACTAAATGTAGCCCGTCAGCGTTCTGAGCAGAGACAGCATACAAAGGTTGACCGTGTGATCCAGATGCAATGGCCGGAAGGTTGGTCAGAGATCGAACAAGCACAGCGGGAATCAGCCGCTACTATTGAGCTGGAAGCTGATCTGAAAGCTGGTTTGGAAGATCATGCTCGAACTGAAATACGTGAACAAGAGTCTGGCTCTATGGATGGGAACGAATATGCTCACTCACCGTTGCAACAGAAACTCATTCATTTCATGCGACAACTGGAACAGTGGAGACTTGAGGCAAGACAAGGTAGCTTAAGTGAGCTGATCTGGCGTATTTATCGGGATACCGGATATCTCGACTGGGTTGGCGGTCTTCCTGGTGGTCAGCAGCGCCAAAGTAATCTGAAAGCATTATACGATCGGGCACGTCAATACGAGGAAGCTACTGCGAACCGCGGTTTGTTCCGTTTCCTCACCTATGTCTCCCGATTGCGGGAAAATGGTGGAGATCTCGGAACGGTATCTAGTGGTTCAGGGGAACAGGACAATGCGGTACGAATCATGACGATACATCGAAGCAAAGGTCTGGAGTTCCCGATTGTATTTGTCGGCGGCATCTCTAAATTGTTTAATCAGCAGGATCTGCATGCACCGTTTCTGATGCATAAGGAACTCGGATTTGGCCCTAGATTCGTGGATCGTGATAACAGAGTTGCCTATCCTACTTTAGCCAATCTGGCTATTCGTCGCCGTGCTCAATTTGAACTACTTGCCGAAGAGATGCGTGTGTTATATGTGGCATTAACTCGGCCAAAAGAAAAAATGGTACTGGTAGGTACGGTGAAGGACGCTGTCAAAAAGGCACAGGCTTGGTTACAGGTTAAGGATAGTCCCGAGCTGGCATTACCAGATTATCTCCTTGCGGCTGGACGAAACTATCTGGACTGGATCGGACCAGCACTGATCAGGCACCGGGATGCTGCCGTGTTGCGTGAGCTTGCAGGTGATCCTGATTCATATGCAGCTTGCCTTGCAAGTGATGAATCACGCTGGAGCATATCCGTGGTTGCCGCGGATCAAATGTCCCGTAGCACGAATACAGACGTTGTGCAGAGTGAAGAGGATGAGACCACTGAACTTCGAAGAGAACGAATGTCGGCACTGCAAACGATGCAGCCGGTTCGATTAATATCATCAGCGGAAATCCCAGAGCAGTCAGACGGGATGACAGGTATTGATTTTGCTGAGGTTGAATTCGTCGAATCTGAGAAAGGCATAGATGTGAGTTCAGACCTGAAAGAAGGATCACATGAAGAAAACGTGATGGATGAACCGGGTAGAGGTGATACACTGTTAGGTACTACGTTGGTACGTGAGATTGAGAAGCGGCTTTCCTGGACATATCCATATGAATCAGCGTCTCAGGTGGCAGCAAGCACCTCGGTGACTGAAATCAAGAGCTCTCTTTTGATGCAGGAGGATGTCTCGTATCCTGTAATGGAAGAGTTACAAGAACGAGCTGAAACAGCCTATTCAGAACATCCACTAGACATAAACAATATGGATCGCTCTAAGGAAGGAACGCTGCCAATACAGCAGGAGTTGTTGGATCCCCGTAATCATCGTGAACCTGCATCAAGTTCTAATGCGGCTATAAACGCGGATGTTAGCGAGACTATACCGACCGAATCTTCATTTAAACTGCACCTACGCCGTCCAAAATTTATGAGTGAGAGACAACTGACGGGAACAGAACGGGGAATCGTGTATCATACGCTGATGCAGCATCTCCCTCTAGATGGGTCTGCTGTGGATGATACAATTGTTGATGAGACTATTGCCCGACTACTGACCCTTCAAATTTTGCTTCCTTATCAGGCAGAGGCGATTGAACGAGGAGAACTGACATCCTTTTTTGGTACGCAACCAGGAAGAGAAATGCTGCGTGCGGCATGGGTCAAAAGAGAAATTCCATTTACTTATGGTCTTCCTTCACATCAATCACCGGCCAAGTGGCTTCATGAATTGCGGTTGAACGAGGATCAAGAGAAGTTGAGTGATCGGATTAAGGTAGAAGCTACACTGGAAAACGAAACCGTGCTTGTCAGGGGGATTATTGACTGTCTCTATGAAGTCGATGGCGAACTTGTTCTGCTAGATTATAAGACGGATCGGGTGCTGGAACATCGCGGAGGACTGGAACCTTTAGTTGAAAACTATCGTTTCCAGCTAGAGCTGTACGGGCGGGCTATCGAAGATATATTGGGTCGACAAGTTGACCATACATGGCTTTACTTTTTTGATGGTGGTCATGCGGTTAGATTGTAGAAGAGTCTGTCTGCTTTGCATCCATGGAGGGTAGAACCCATAAATAACAATATAAGAAATGATGTAAGGAACCAGAGAGACATAGGGAAGAGAGGTGTAACGGACGATGCGTATTTTGCATACGGGAGACTGGCATCTGGGGAAAACGCTTGAGGGACGAAGCAGGCTTCGTGAACAGGAGGATTTTGTCGATGAACTTGTCAAATTAGCTGATGATCAGCAGGCTGATGCCATATTAATGGCTGGGGATGTGTACGATTCGGTGAACCCGCCTGCCTCGGCAGAGCAGCTGTTTTATGAGGCGGCAGCACGTTTGACGGAGCAAGGCAGACCACTCGTTGTTATTGCAGGTAACCATGATCAACCTGAGCGTGTAGCCTCGGTGACTCCGCTTGTAAACAGACAGGGGATTACACTGGTAGGTACACCGGTATCAGAAGCTGTCACGATTCATACACGTCGAACAGGAGAGACTGCTCATATTGCGGCTCTGCCTTACCCATCAGAAGCGAGATTAAATGAGCTGTTAACGACTGATGGGGATGAGAATATACTTCGTCAAGCATACAGTCGCAGAGTGGGTATGTTAATGCAGCGGCTCACTTCCTCCTTTCGTCCAGATACAGTGAACCTCGCGATGAGTCATATCTATGTACTGGGTGGAGTGGAGAGCGATTCGGAGAGGCCTATCCAGGTTGGCGGAGCTTACACTGTAGATCCTTCTTCCTTGGCTACAGGGGCACAATACACCGCTCTGGGACATCTGCATCGGGCACAAGCCGTCAAAGGTGACGGTATTATTCGGTACAGTGGCTCTCCGCTAGCTTATAGCTTCTCGGAAGCGGGACAGAGTAAATCGATTACGATGGTCGATCTGACACCGGGCGGAACGGCACAAGTGGAAGAAGTGCTGCTGACCTCAGGCAAACCGCTCGTTCGATGGAAAGCGAGAGGGGGGCTCGCTGAGGTGTATCGCTGGCTGGATGAAGGACGTGACTCACAAGCTTTCATTGATATGGAGGTTTGGCTGGAGGATGCCATGTCACTCAAAGAGATTCAGCAGTTGCGCAAGGCTCATGAAGGTATCATTCATATTCGTCCGGTGTATCCGGAGATGGAGGCTGCCGGGTTTATGGAGCAGCGCTCCGAGCTGCCTGTACATGAACTTTTCCGCAAATTTTATCAGCGTCAAACCGGCGGAGCACAACCAGAAGACAGCCTCGTACAGTTGTTCCTGGAGCTTGTGGACGAAGATGAGCCAGGTGTACGCGAGGAGGTGGAAGGCAGATGAAGCCGATTTTACTGAAAGTCGCAGGTCTGCAAAGTTATCGTGAGATGCAGGAGATTGATTTTACAGTGCTGACCGAGACGGGGCTCTTTGGTATTTTCGGGCCTACCGGCAGCGGTAAATCTTCCTTACTCGACGCGATAACCCTTGCGATGTACGGCAAAGTGGAACGGGCGGTTAATGGTACACAGGGCATTATGAATCATGCCGAAGATTCACTTTCGGTTGCTTTTACATTTGAGTTAGCTTCGGCCGGCGGAACCCGGAGATTTCGAGTAGAACGGCGCTTTAAACGTAATAATGATGTGTCCGTGAGCAACACGGTCAGCAAATTTATCGAGACGATTGATGGGGAAGATCAGGTGCTCGCCGATAAATTGGCCGAAGTTAACCGGTGTGTTGAAGATGTGATTGGGCTGAAAATGGATGATTTCACAAGGGCGGTTGTTTTGCCGCAAGGGAAATTTGCCGAGTTCCTTTCACTAAAAGGTAGTGAGCGGAGACAGATGCTTCAGCGGCTCTTTCATCTGGAGAAATACGGAGACCAACTGGCAATGAAGTTAAGTCGCCGGGTTAAGGATAACGACATGGCCCATCAGGCACTTGCTGCGGAACAACAAGGTCTGGGCAATGCGAGTAAAGAAATGCTTGAAGAAACGAAACGTATGCTTCAGGCTGCCGTTCTGCATGCACAAGAATCACGAAAAGTGCTGGATTCAGCGGTGAAGGAAGCGGAACAATTCAGCCGAATTCGTGAGCTGAGTCAGGAACGACAAGCACGAATCGCAGAGCAGCAGCAACTTCAGTCCAAAGCAGGACAGATTGAAGCGGATGAAGAACGTTTGAAGCTCTCGGGGACAGCTGAAATGATGTTGCCTGCGCTTCAGACGGTACGTGACGCTTCAACAATGTGGAAGCAGCGCAAGACAGAGGCAGAAATAGCCCGGCAACAGGCAGAGGCGCATGAACGTTTGGCTGTGCAAGAATCCGAAAAAGCAGAATCGGCCCGGCAGGAGCTTGCAGCAGAAGAGCCCAAATTGCTCCTGCGTCTTGACCAATTAGAGCAAGCCAAGGAGTTGCAACGGGAACGTGATGCTTTGCAGACCGATTGTTCGAAGCTTGCGGAGCTGATGGAGAAAGGGCAAGTTGAACAGGAAACGTTGAAGCAGCATCTGGATAAGGAGCAGGAACTCCAAATGCGAGGACGTAAGCGGCGTGAGGAATTGCAGGAGAGTCTCAAGCCGAACGAAGTGAAATCCGACGAACGCAGACAGCTACAAGCAGCGCTAGAACTGAAACACCGGATCGACACAGCTTCTGAGCAGGTGAAGCAGCATAAAACGGACATGCAGACATATCAGCAGTCTGCAGAACAAGCCGCGGCGAAGCTAC
Organism: Paenibacillus sp. JJ-100; assembly: GCF_948329825.1. Taxonomy (GTDB): domain Bacteria; phylum Bacillota; class Bacilli; order Paenibacillales; family Paenibacillaceae; genus Paenibacillus. The sequence goes on along the minus strand of NZ_CAOJCM010000002.1, from coordinate 953,044 downwards.
AAGCCGCGGCCGAGGAAGAGAGACGACTGGCTGAACAGCGTCAGCAATTGATAGAACAGGCGTCAGCAGATCTTGAGGCGTTGCTTGCTTGTGAGCAGGATGTCAGCCGCGAACAGCGCTTGCTCGCCCGGGCGGAGGAACAGCTGCGCAGCACGATGCGTGAGCAGGAGCTGCACCGGCTGTCCACCGCCCTGCGCGCCGAGCTGCGCGACGGTGAGCCGTGCCCGGTGTGCGGCTCCGCACACCACCCCCTCCCGGCTGCGTCGCCGGGAGAAGGTCCGCACGCAGACGATGCGGACCTGGAACTGCTGCGCAGCCTGCACGCGGAGCTGCAGGAGCTGCGCTTCGGGCTGCGCCAGCAGCTGCACGAACGTCGCAGCCTGCTGACGCAGCTTGGCGCTGCGGCCGGCGATGCCCTGGCCGCTGCCGAGGCCGCGCCTGCGGCTGCGGAGCCCGAGCCTGCCGGATCGCCCGAGGAGGGGCGATCTCCGGCAGGCTGGGCAGCGCGTGCCGCTGCGCTGCGCGAAGCCGCGCAGGCGCTGGCTAGCGCAGCAGCGCCACTGCAAGGCGAAGCCGCCGCGTTGCAGCAGGCGGCTTCGGGCGCGCAGCAGCGCCGCATGGAAGCGGCAGCTGCGCAGGAGGCCGGCCGTGCCGGTCTCGCCCAGGCGGAGCGCAAGCTGGCCGAGAGCGAAGCCGCTGCGGCTGCATTGCAGAGCCGCTGGGCCGCGGAACTGCCTGACATCGACCAAGCCGAGGCCGCTGGCCTCTATCAAGCGATGCAGGAGCGCGATGCACGCGCCGAAGACATCAAGGAACGTCTGGCCAAAAGCGTGACCTTCCTTGAGGAGAAAGAGCAGCTTGTCCAATCATTGCAGCAGAAGCTGGTGGAATTGGACAAGCAGCTGATCCAGTGGCAGACGGAATGGCAAGGCGTCAGCAAGCAGCTTGCGGACAAAGAAGAACGTCTGCGTCAGTGGGTTGGTGCGCAGCGGGTGGAAGATTTGATCCGCGGGACCCAAGCTCGTCTGCACGAACTGCGCAAGACTGCAGAGGAAGCTGCACAACGTTTTAAACAAGCAGATGCGCAGAAGCAAGAGTCGGTAAAGCGCGACGTCATGACACAACAGGCTGTGGTTTCGGCAGCAGAACATCTGGAACAGGCACAGGAGCGCTGGGTGCGGCTACTCGAGCAGTCTCCGTTTGAGACAGATACTGCGGTTACACAAGCAGCAATGGCTGCAGAGGACGCTGAACAGCTCAAGAAAGAGATTCAGCATCACCGCGAACGAGAGCGTGAACTTGCGTCTCAGTTGCGTGAGTTAGAACAGAAGCTGGATGGTGCGGTTATTACCGAAGAACAGTGGGCGGCGTGCACTGAACGATTAAAAGAGGCGAGACTTGAGGATGAGAGAGCGCTGCAAGCGAAAGCTCGTGCTGAGCGGGATCTCGAAGATGTGCAGAAACGGCATGTTCGCTGGACGGAGCTGGAGACGAAACGGCTGGAGATCAGTCATCAGGGCGAGTTACTCAGCAAGCTACAGAGTGCGTTCAGGGGCAATGCATTTGTCGAATACATTGCAGAAGAGCAACTAATGCAGGTGAGTCATGCGGCCTCTCAGCGCTTGCGTTTCCTGACCAAGCAGAGATACTCCCTTGAAGTGGATTCAGGAGGCGGTTTTGTTATTTGTGACGATGCCAATGGCGGTGTAAGACGTCCGGTGTCTACATTATCCGGCGGAGAGACATTCTTGACTTCACTATCATTGGCCTTGGCATTATCCGCTCAGATTCAGTTACGTGGACAGTATCCGCTTCAATTTTTCTTCCTGGATGAAGGGTTCGGCACACTGGACCCGGAACTGCTGGATACGGTGATTACCTCACTGGAAAAGCTGCATGACGATCGGCTGGCGGTGGGGATCATCAGTCACGTACCTGAACTGCGTGCGCGTTTGCAGCGCAAACTTGTTGTGATTCCGGCGGGGGATGCGGGTGCAGGATCGAGAGTTGTGATGGAAAGCTTGTAGGGCTTTAGCCTTTAATGTGTAAGTGGATATGATTGTAAAAGTATCCTTTTTTCGATCTACTCTGATCACGAGTGAGTTTCATCACAGATACAGGTTCATCGTGCTGTTATAATACAGTTAAGCCGACAACTTGTTTAAGCCCCTCGTCGGACATCTGTCCAGGAAGCTTCCTGTGCAGATGTCCGCGTAGCCGGACTTCTACGGAAGACCGCTCACGAGGGGCTTCTTTTTTGATTCCATTTCTAAACTTCTCTTCTGCAGTGTCAATTCGCCCAGTTCTGAATACGATAAAGGGTGAAGAAGAGTTGAATGGGGAGGCGTTAGGATTGGATAAAGTAGCAGCAAAGAAACTGTGTAAGGATCACATCCATCGTTACGTATGTATACAGATGAATGACGGTTCATATTATGATGGCATTATTGAGAACGTGGATGATGAGATGATCTATTTGGCAGTACCAGTTGGCAATGAAGTCATGGGGGCTCATGCAAATGCAGCTCCAAATATGATGCCTGGTGTTCAATATCCGATGACGCATGCTCGTGGGTTTTATCCTGGTTACGGTTACCCAGGGCCGTATCCTTATTATGGATATGGACGCAGACGCTTTAACAGACTAGTTCTGCCATTGTTTGCCCTGACTGCATTAACTTTGCTGCCATACTACTAAGCAATAGGGATTCTTAACATTGTTTTTACATCAGTTTTTAGGAAAATTAAATCAATTAAATCAATTGAATTGAATTTACAACTTGTCCAAAGAAGCCATACCTCAGCAATGAGAACCTTGCTATGTGGTATGGCTTTTTTTCTAAAAGTAAACCACGTGTCGTGTCCATATTCTTGACCTACTCTGTATACAATTAGGCTAAGATTTAAGGGAACATTGGATCTATAAAAGGTGAATTGTGCTTGTTAGCAATATTTACTATTCAGAGATTGATTTGTCGGATCGGCATTGGACGTACGATTTTACTTTTAGTATGATATAAGGGTGTACATAATTTGAAGATATAGGAAGGAGGGATTGTACGATGGACTGCTTATTTTGCAAAATTGTAGAGGGCACCATTCCCTCCAACAAAGTACTGGAGAACGAGCATGTGATCGTTTTTCATGATATTCAGCCTGCGGCCCCAACACACGTGCTGGTCGTGCCAAAGAAACATATTGCTTCCATGAATGATGTAACTACAGAAGATTTGCCTTTGATTGGTGAGATTCACGCAGCTGCACAAGAGGCGGCCAAACGTCTAGGTGTGCAGGAATCAGGATATCGCTTGATTAACAATTGTGGCAAAGATGGCGAGCAAACGGTGCATCACTTGCACTACCATGTGCTGGGCGGAACCAGACTCGGTGCACTCACAAGTTTGTCTGATTCACACAAATAAGTGTGCGTTATGATGTTAATGAAGCTATAAAATTGTTTTTGTACTTGAAAAACTTTTGTAGCTCAGCTAATATTAAGGGATCACGTTAAGGTTGACACTTTTATTGCCTTTCGCCTATAATGGAAGATGATGAACCGTGTTATTGCTCTTGGACGGTCTGGTCGGAGGGAGGGAAAACTGGTGTCTGAAACTAAAGTTCGCAAAAACGAGACTATTGATGCTGCACTTCGTCGATTTAAACGTTCCATCGCTAAAGATGGCGTCTTGGCTGAGGTGAAGAAACGTAAGCATTATGAGAAGCCAAGCGTAAAGCGCAAGAAAAAGTCCGAGGCTGCTCGTAAGAGAAAGTTTTAGGAGGATTTTAACTACATGAATCTTAGCGAACGATTGAACGAAGATATGAAGCAAGCGATGAAGAGTAAGGACAAGTTCAAACTCTCCACTATTCGGTTGATTCGTTCGACGATCAAGAATCTTGAAATAGATTTGAAAAGAGATTTGGATGACAACGAAGTGCTTGATATCCTGAGTCGTGAAATCAAACAGCGCAAAGATGCCCTCCAAGAATTTGGCAAAGTAGGCCGCGATGATCTTGTGGCGAATGCCGAAGCGGAAATTGAAATACTCATCCAGTACCTTCCTGCACAGCTTACCGAAGAAGAAATTAAAGTTATTGTACAGCAGACCATCCAGGAAACCGGTGCTTCTTCGAAAGCCGAGATGGGGAAAGTGATGACGGCCCTTATGCCGAAAGTTAAAGGCAGAGCGGACGGCAAACTGGTAAATCAAGCAGTTCAACAATTTCTGCAATAAAGCTAATTCAATAAACACCTCCTGACTTGTCAGGGGGTGTTTTTCTAGTGCGACCTGCATGGAGATTTGACGGTAAAAATCTGTTACAGGCTCAGCAGTAGTAAATGTTAATAAGGGCGAGGCGCTCTTTTCACTGAATATACATAATAATGTATAAATAATGGGTTTTAAACTTGAATATGGGTATATTTTTCTTGCAATTGCATTTCCATTCAAATATAATTTTAAGTTTTTGAAACGTAATGTTGCATTGTACGTAATAAATACCATAAGCTGGACAATATAACATTATCGGAAAAGGGGGGGCTATTGTGAAGGGAAAGCGCCGGAAGAAGCTTACGGGGTCGATGATGCTCTTGATGCTGCTCACGCTTTTGCTTCCTGTCTGGATTGGGATACCGTCAGCGCATGCAGCTGAGAAAAGCGGCGCCGTATATGTTATTCCGGTTGACAAACCGATCGAGCAGGGATTAGGCAAATTCATGGAACGCGGATTCAAGGAAGCGGAGAAAATGAATGCGGGTTTGATCGTTCTTGACATCAATACGCCGGGCGGCCGTGTGGATACGGCAGATGCTCTAGGCACGATGATTAAAAACAGCCCGATTGAAACGTTGGCGTTTGTTCGGGGAGATGCTGCATCTGCTGGGAGTTTTCTTGCGCTGAATGCAGATAAGATCGTGATGTCACCAGGCAGTATGATTGGTGCTGCAGCTATGGTAGACAGTTCGGGCAAACATGTGGACGATCCTAAACTAGTTGCTTTCTGGAAGAGTAAGATGCAAGGAGCAGCTGAAAAGAGCGGTCGGGATGGTCAGATTGCGGCTGGCATGACCGACGTTAATATGGTTGTGGAGATGCCGGAAATTAACAAAACAAAGCAAAAAGGTGAAATTATCGCTCTCTCAGCCGAGGAAGCGCTGAAAGTGGGTTACGCGGATCATATCAGTAACACACCCGAGGAAGCAGCGGCTTGGCTTGGTTTTAGTCAGAGCGATGTATTCAAACTAGAGCGCACTGCTGCAGAGAACATTTCTACCTTTTTGACTAATCCGATTGTGATGACAGTGTTACTGTTCCTTGGTATTGCCGGTGTCATTATTGAGTTGATTGTACCTGGATTCGGCGTTCCGGGAATCGTAGGGATTGTATGTTTTATTCTGTATTTCTCTGGAAACTATATTGCGGGGTTTGCCGGAGCAGAGACGTGGGTATTATTTACAGTCGGCCTTGTCATGATGATTCTGGAGATGTTTATCCCGAGCTTTGGTATTCTGGGTATTTTGGGGTCCATTGCGCTGGTGGCTGGAGTTGTTAGGGCGGCTTATGACACGAGTGATGCGTTTGTCTCCCTCGGTATTGCCTTTGGAGCTGCCTTAGTAGTGATTGCTATCATTGCTGTCATCTTCAAGGACAGAGGGATATGGAATCGATTTATATTAAGTGAAAAATTATCTGCTGATCGTGGATATTCCTCGGCAACAGAGCGTAAAGAGCTGATTGGCTTGCAAGGCATCAGTCTGACACCGCTTCGCCCAGCGGGGACGGCGATGTTTGATGGTGAGCGAGTCGATGTAGTTACAGATGGTGCTTTCATTCCTGCGGATACACCTGTAATTGTTATCAAAGCCGAAGGTACCCGAATCGTGGTACAACAGGCTTTGCCGGTGTAATTTTGCAGTTGCCGGAGTGATCCTGTCGCTTCGGCTTGATACATAACCTATTGCTATGCTGCACGCAATGTGGTGGAATAATGTTTCAGCAGCGGATTAACTGGCGTCAGTTCTGATGCTCTCTTTTACAAAAAAACATATTGCAAACGGAGGAATTTAATCTATGGATCCAATGATTACAATTTTGCTCATCGCGGTGCTGGCTATTATCGTCTTGAGCGTATTCTTCAGCTTCTTCCCGGTGATGCTCTGGATCTCGGCCATTGCGTCAGGGGTACGGATTGGTATTATTACACTGGTCGCGATGAGATTGAGACGTGTAACACCTAGCCGGATCGTTAACCCGTTGATCAAAGCAACGAAAGCGGGTCTGGGTCTGAATATTAACCAATTGGAAAGTCACTTCCTCGCTGGTGGTAACGTTGACCGTGTTGTCAATGCCTTGATTGCTGCACAACGTGCCAACATTCCACTTGAATTCGAACGTGCTGCGGCTATTGACCTCGCAGGTCGCGATGTATTGCAAGCCGTTCAAATGAGTGTTAACCCACGTGTTATTGAAACGCCAATCGTATCTGCGGTTGCCAAAGATGGTATTGAAGTTAAAGTTAGAGCACGAGTTACGGTTCGTGCCAACATTGATCGACTCGTCGGTGGTGCTGGTGAAGAAACCATTATTGCTCGTGTCGGCGAAGGTATTGTAAGTACGAACGGTTCCTCGAACTCTCACAAAGATGTCTTGGAAAATCCGGATTTGATCTCTCGTACGGTATTGTCCAAAGGTTTGGATGCAGGTACTGCGTTTGAAATCCTGTCCATTGATATCGCCGACGTAGACGTAGGTAAAAACATTGGTGCGTTCCTGCAAACCGAGCAAGCTGAAGCAGATAAGCGTATTGCACAGGCAAAAGCGGAAGAACGTCGTGCGATGGCCGTCGCCCAAGAGCAAGAGATGAAAGCACGCGTTGTTGAGATGAGAGCACGTGTCGTTGAGTCTGAATCTCAAGTGCCACTTGCAATGTCTGAAGCGTTGCGCAGCGGTAAACTTGGTGTAATGGATTATATGAACCTGAAAAACATTGAAGCGGATACTCAAATGCGCAGCACATTGGGAAAACCAGCTGAAGGTTCCAATTCCAGCGATCAAGGTGATTCCAAAAACGGAAGATAGGCGGTGAGCGTAGATGAGCCTATTCGAATGGATATTTAATAATCTGTATGTTGTAGCGATTGTCGGGTTTGCTCTCTTTTCATTCCTTGGGAAGCTGGGGAAGTCAGCAAATCCGAACCAGAAACGTCCTGGCAATGGGATGCCAACGTTTGGCGGTGAAGACGAGAGGCGTTCTTCTCCACAGCAGACTTCTGCACCGGACGATCGACGTTATGAAGAGCAATACGATGAACGCTATGACGATGAACGTTATGATGACAGATATGATGAGCGTTATGACCAGCCGTACTCCGAACCAGCCGCTTCATCTCTTTCAGGAGATGAATTTAGAGATGAACAATCGCTGAGTAACATGCGGAGCTCTGTGGATGAGCAGATGAGTAAGATGGAAGAACAACAGCGAATGATTCAGGAAAGATTGAATCGTATCTCATCAGCAAGTTCCCTATCTGAATCCAATAGTACAGATGCAACAAGTTCAGGGGCTTCACGCCTTCGTCCGGAGGATATCCGAACAGGCGTGCTTTGGGCAGAAGTATTGGGTACTCCTCGTTCAAAACAGCCTTTTGGTACGAGAGGAAAGTTGTAGACGACGGTAAGTGGTCCATTATATGTTGAAGATCAAATGAAGCCTCTCTGGTGAGTACATGTCACCAGAGAGGCTTTTTTTGTGTTGTTTTATTTTTAGCAAAATATGTACGCCAACCTCTAACCGAATCCTCATAATTCACTGAATTAGAGCATAAGTTGAACTGTAGAGGAAGGGGGAAGACCTTCGAATGACCCGGATCAGCCGCAAGCTGCGCAGATGGACCAGTGAAGTGTTGGATCTGCCGCAGGATGTGCTTTATGATATGCCACGGTTAACCCTGATCGGCAGTAAACAGCTGTATATAGAAAACCACCGCGGTGTTATCCATTTCTCACCGGATCGCATCGTACTTGCCTTGTCACAAGGCCAATTAGAGATCAAAGGAAGCACGTTGGTTATACGCAACATTATGCCAGATGAAGTCGCTGTGGAAGGTACAATTCTGGATATTCATATGAATGGAGTGGAGGGGAACGAATGAAGCAGCCTAGTCTGTACAAATTGCGGGGAACATTGCGAATCACGGTTACAGGCGGAGACATTGAGACGTTAATCAACATGATTACAGAGCAGAGACTGAATGTGTGGGACTTGCGTGCGCATGATGGACGCCAGGCGGAGATGAATATTTTGCTTCCGCATTTTTTCAGGCTGCGTCCTATTATTAAAGGGACAGGCTGCAGAGTGAAAATTACTCACCGCAGTGGTTTTCCATTTTTTATGGCCCGCTTGCTCCGTCGAAAGTTTTTTGTTGGAGGTATGCTGTTTTTTGTGGCGGCCCTATTTGCTCTGTCATCGATGGTTTGGAATGTCGAAGTCAAAGGGAATGTAACAATTCCGACTGACGAGGTGCTCGCTGCAGCTAAAAAGGAAGGAATCTACCCGTTTCAATGGGGATTCCGAATGAAAAGTCAGGACAAGCTCTCCAAACAGCTGGCACTAGCGTTACCGAACGTGACCTGGATTGGTGTAACGAAAGAGGGGACAAGTGTTACCATTCAGGTCGTCGAGTCGGCACAACCTACGCGTGAACCTTTGCAAAACCCTAGGCATTTGATTAGTAAGTCTGATGCGGTTATTACGCAGATTTATGCTGAACAAGGAAGACCTGTTGTGCAAAAGGACATGCGTGTCAAGAAAGGACAAGTTCTGATCTCGGGTATTCTTGGTGATGAGGAAAATACCAAAACGGTTGTTGCCAAAGGTGAAGTGCGAGGAATGGTCTGGAGGGAATATGATATTCAGGTTCCTCTGATCCAGAAACATCAAACGATGACAGGGGAAAGTAAGGAGAGGTTTTATGTGGTGCTTGGTGATTGGGCGATTCAATTGTGGGGATATGGGAGCACTCCCTTCCGTTCATACGATACAGAGACTTATCATAAACCTTTAACTTGGCGCTCATTTCAATTACCAATGGGATGGATGACAGAAAAGGACATGGAAACGAGTTTTCATCAAGAGGAGCAGAGTGTGGCGTGGGCCAAAACGAAAGGATTAGAAGGGGCCCGAAATGATATTTTGGCCAAAAACGGTAAGGGCACAAAAATTTTAAGTGAAAAAATTTTGCATGAGAAGAAAGAGAATGGTAAAGTTTATATGAAAGTATTATTTGAAGTAGAAGAAAACATCGCGGAAGAACTTCCGCTAGTCCATAGTCAAGGAGAATGAGTATATTTGTCAGAGCAAACACGTAGCATACAAATCTCGCTCCAAAGTGCGGGAGAGGGGCAAGCTTTATTTGGACCCCAAGATATTTTTCTTAACCTGATTGAATCGGAGATTCCTGCCCAGATTGCTTCACGCGAAGCAGAGATTAATATCTTTGGTACTGTGAGGCACGTGGAATCACTTGAACAATTATTCAATGTGTTACTGGAATTAATCCGTAACGGGTATGTGTTAACCGAAAGAGATGTCTTGTATGCAATCGAGCTTGCTAAAGATTTGCGTGCAGACCAACTCTTGGATCTGTTCAAAGGCGAAATAACGACAACTTATCGGGGTAAGCCGATTCGTGTAAAAACAGTTGGACAGAAACACTACGTAACCACAATTAAAAAAAGGGATATCGTATTCGGTGTGGGTCCTGCCGGAACTGGTAAAACCTATTTGGCTGTTGTACTGGCTGTTGCCGCGCTTAAAGAGGGGAGTGTCAAACGAATCATTCTGACACGGCCTGCAGTTGAAGCAGGGGAAAGTCTGGGTTTCCTGCCAGGTGATCTGCAGGAAAAAGTAGACCCTTACTTGAGACCACTTTATGATGCGCTTTACGACGTTATGGGGCAGGAACAGACGGCGAAGGCATTGGAACGTGGCTTGATTGAAATCGCTCCTTTGGCATATATGCGCGGGCGCACACTGGATGATTCCTTTATCATTCTGGATGAGGCACAGAATACAACGCCTGAACAGATGAAAATGTTTTTGACTCGTCTTGGTTTTGGTTCCAAAATGGTTATTACCGGAGATGTGACACAGATTGATTTACCGCGTGGTAAAAAATCAGGACTTGTGGAAGCGAGTACCATTCTGAGCGAAGTTCAGGAGATTGGATTTGTCTATTTCGCCGAGCAGGATGTTGTGCGTCATTCCCTCGTCCAAAAAATCATTGTGGCATACAACCACGCCGCAGAAAATCAAGTATAGAAAGGGATTGTCTAAAGTGACCTCGAAAGAAATGTCAAAAGGCAAATCTTTTCAGAATAGAGCGACAGGATGGAAGTATAGCGTGTGGGCACGCTATCTTCTCTTTTTGTTTTTAGTGATTCTCTTTTACGTGAGTCTCTCTTCCAAACTGTTACCTGAGCGGTACGATATCCAGGAGGGGACGCGCAGTGAAGTGAATATTGTCGCGCCCATGCAGATTCCGAATAACAAGGCTACGTTGAAAGCACAGGAAGAAGCTGCCGAACGTGTTCAGCCTATGTTTCAGATCGTACAGATGCGTAACGAGAATTTAATGACAACGTTATTGGATCGTATAGATCGACTAAATCAGGACGATCAAATCTCAAGTCAGGATAAAATCGATATTTATCGAGACGAGATCCCGCAGCGTCAGAGAGACTTTGTCTCAAATTTTATTAATAACAATCGGAAAACAGGTACATACTCCGACACACTGCTGGAAGAGATTCGAAATGTGGTGCAGGAACAAAGTTACCGAATCCCTGAAGAAACGTACATTAAAATCTCGCGCCTGACTTCAGATGATATTCAAGAAATGAAGCCAGTAGCAAGAGATATTGTAGCGAGACTGATGACAGACCAGGTCAGTGAGGCTACTATAGCGCGGGCAAAAGTGGCGGAGATGGTGAGTGCAAGCTCTCTTGGCAAACGCACACAGCGTGAAGTCGTACAGGAGCTGACGCGGCTGGTAGTCACTGCTAACCGCTTTTATGATGAAGAGGGAACCAAAGAAGCGAAAGTACAAGCGCGTGAAAATACGCCAACTGTCTTTATCAAACAAGGAGAGCCGCTCATTTCTAAGGGTGAGGTTATTACCCCGGAAATATATGCTTTGCTTGATGAGAATGGTCTGCTTAAAAATGAGGTCAACTATTGGCCGCAGCTCGGGTTACTTTTGTTCTCATGCATGTTGTCAGCAGCGATTTTAATGTTTATCCAGCAAGGTAGTGGGACGCACTTCAAATACAACAATGCTCAGCTGCTTATGCTTGTTCTCATTTTTATTATTACGATTGTCGTTATGCACGTGACAGCTCTAATTCAGACGAATGAGCGTCCGTTTATCGGTTTTCTTGCACCCGTTGCAGTAGGAGCTATGTTGATTGCTCTGTTGCTGGATACATCGCTTGCTTTTGTATGTTCGATACTGATTGGATTATTGTCCAGTATTATTCTGAATATTCACCAGGGGCAACTTTTCGATTTTGAGCTTGGCTTCTTTGCGGTTGCTGTATCGTTTGTGGCCATTTTTGCGACACACCGAGCGAGTCAGCGATCAACCATTTTGAAAGGTGCTATTATGGTCTGTCTGTTTGGATCATTGGCGGTCTTTACACTAGCTCTGATTGACGCAGGCGATTGGAATCGTACAACCACCCTGTACGGGATCGGGTATGCCTTTGCAGGCGGCGTGCTGACAGCTATTCTGGTTATTGGGCTGATGCCATTCTTTGAAACGTCATTTGGTATTCTATCGGCACTTAAACTGGTTGAGCTTTCGAATCCGAATCACCCGTTGCTTCGCAAGCTGCTGACCGAGACGCCGGGTACCTATCATCACAGTGTTATGGTTGGTAATCTATCCGAGGCGGCGGCTGAGGCCATCGGTGCGAACGGATTGCTATGTCGTGTAGGATCGTATTATCATGATATTGGGAAGACTAAACGTCCCGTCTATTTTATAGAAAACCAGAACAATATGGAGAACCCGCATGATTCCATTGATCCCAAGCTGAGCAAGTCCATTATCATTGCCCATGCAAGGGATGGCGTAGAAATGCAGAAGGACTACAAGCTGCCCAAGCCGATTCGGGATATAGCTGAGCAGCACCATGGTACAACATTCCTTCACTATTTCTATCACAAAGCCTTGCGCCAAGCGGAAGAAGCGGGAATTGAACCCGATTTCACCGAAGAGGATTTCCGTTATCCGGGGCCTAAGGCGCAATCCAAGGAATCGGCCATTGTAGGGATTGCAGACAGTGTTGAAGCAGCCGTTCGTTCGTTGCGTAAGCCCACTGTAGAGCAGGTGGAGTCTATGATTGAAAAGATTATTAAAGGTCGACTGGATGATCATCAGTTCAATGATTGTGATCTTACGATGCGCGAGTTAGATGTGATCTCCAAGACACTGAAGGAAACTGTCATGGGTATTTTTCACTCCAGGATCGAATATCCGGAAGAGATTAAAAAAACTAAGCCGACGTCCCCCGAAGCCGGCTAATCAATATTAAGAGTAGACAGGAGTTAGGGATGAATGAGTCTTAACCTCGCATGGAATAATGAACAACAGGATCGAGAAATTACAGAGCCAATGATTTCAATGTTGGAGCAATTACTGGCGTTGGCTGGTGAAGCCGAAGGGATCACAGAGGGAGAGGTAGCACTCACCTTTGTTAATGATGAGCAGATTCATGAACTCAACCGTGATTATCGTGGCATCGATCGTCCTACAGACGTATTGTCTTTTGCAATGAATGAAACGGTAGATGAAGAGCTGGACATCATCTATGAGCTCGATGAAGACGAAGAGATGGAACAGTTACCGGATGTTCTGGGTGACATTATCATTTCCGTTCCGCGGACTATACTGCAGAGTGAGGAGTTCGGACATTCATTCGAACGTGAACTTGGATTTTTGTTTGTCCACGGCTTCTTGCATCTGCTTGGTTATGATCACCAGGATGAGGCAAGTGAGGCAGAAATGATGGGCAAACAGGAAGCTGTCCTCGCCCAAGCTGGGTTGACACGATAATGAAAAGGCGCTCCTGGGGTCTGGTATTCCTCAATGCTCTGGAAGGAATCGCATACAGCTTACGAACTCAACGGAATGTTAGAGTTCACACAGGAGTTGCCATCTTGATGTGTGTAGCTGGATTTTTCTTCCACATTTCGAGAACAGATTGGATGTTTGTGCTGGCTGCAGTATTCTTAGTTCTCATTACCGAGCTGATGAATACAGCCGTAGAAGCCGCTGTTGACCTGGCACAGCCCAATATTCATCCGCTCGCAAAAGCGGCAAAAGACACCGCGGCTGGAGCAGTATTACTTGCTGCGGTGTTCGCCGTCATCGTTGGATGTTTCGTTTTCTTTAAACCAGTGCTTGCCTGGCTCGGACTTTTATGAGGATAACTGCCATCAAAAGCTTTTCTGTCATCGAAGTTCCCAGTATAATTTAACGCCAGAATCAGCTTAACTAAATGATCCGCATATTATACAACCCCAAAGGGAGAGAAAAATAATGGATAATGGTTTGTTAATGCAGGAAGCAATTAAGGCACGTACTAAGGCGTACACGCCATATTCCCACTTTGGGGTAGGGGCGGCATTGCTGGATAGGGAAGGAAATGTTCATCATGGATGTAACATTGAGAATGCTGCATACACGCCAGGTAATTGTGCTGAGCGAACTGCGATGTTTAGTGCTGTAGCTGGGGGGCATAAACCACGCAGCTTCAAGGCAATGGCAATCGTTGGTGATACCGAAGGGCCGATTGCTCCTTGTGGTGTATGCCGTCAAGTTATGTATGAATTGTGTGATCCGAACATGAAGGTCATTTTGGGTAATTTGAAGGGTGACTTGTTAGAGACAACAGTTGCTGAATTGCTCCCATGGGCATTCGGACCCTCGGATCTCGACTCTACTAAAAAATAAATTTCAGGCCTAGGCGCCTGAGGAGGAACATATGAAAAAACAAGCATTTAAATCCGGTTTCGTTGCGATTATCGGGCGTCCTAACGTTGGAAAGTCCACTCTAATGAATCAAGTCATTGGACAAAAAATCGCAATTATGTCGGACAAGCCTCAAACCACACGTAACAAAATTCATGGCGTGTACACATCTGACGAGCACCAAATCGTCTTCCTGGACACGCCAGGAATTCATAAACGTCAATCCAAACTTGGCGATTATATGAACGAAACAGCCCTGAATACACTAGGAGAAGTAGAAGCTGCGTTGTTCTTGATCGATGCCTCAGAAGGTATGGGGGGTGGAGATCGATATATTGCTGAACAATTGAAAAATTTACGTACACCTGTCATTTTGGTTATGAATAAAATTGACAAAATTGAGCCGGAAGCGTTGCTGCCGCTGATTGAAGAATACCGTAAACTGCATGATTTTGCTGAGATTGTGCCAGTGTCAGCTATGCTTGGCAGTAATGTCAGCACACTGCTGGAGCAAATCGTAAAGTATTTGCCGGAAGGGCCTCAGTATTATCCTGATGATCAGGTGACGGATCACCCTGAACAGTTTGTCTGTGCAGAGCTCATTCGTGAGAAAATTTTACACATGACGCGTGAAGAGGTCCCGCACTCCATTGCTGTAACGATCGAAGATATGAAAGTACAGGATAATGGTGTTGTTTACATCTCCGCGGTAATCTTTGTAGAACGTGATTCTCAAAAGGGCATCATTATCGGAAAGCAAGGTGCCTTGCTGAAGGAAGTGGGTAAACGTGCACGTCAGGATATTCAAAATCTGCTAGGTTCCAGAATTTTTATGGATCTGTGGGTTAAAGTGAAAAAAGACTGGAGAAATCAGGATCGCGTTCTGCGCGACCTCGGTTTTGGACGTGAATAATACTTAATCTGAAGATGTTCATAATGCACTACTGAATATCCAATAATTGCAACACATAGTTTCCTTTGCAGGACTCCATCCTATCGGGTAGAACCAGACGTCATTTCCGAAGAGAGGATGAATTTCCGATGCGGGATTTTTCTTGGAAGGTATTTGCAATGACAGGTGATGTAGAATCCTATTTGTTATATACCGAGACGTGTAACTCGTCAGGACAGGAGTCAGACACTGCAAGGGAAGTGAGTGAAGATGAAGAAGCTGAGACATGACAGGCTGATTCAGGAATGGTTAGGTGACGAGGCATGCTATATAGGGTGGAAGGCATTGTCATCCGCAGCATGGACTACGGTGAAGGGAACAAAATTGTAACGCTGTGTACCGAAAGTGGCGGGAAGGCAGGAGTACTCGTCCGAGGTGCTAAAAAGCCCAAAAGCCGACATGCTGCATTGGTGCAGCCGTTTACTTATGGTCAATATGTTTATTTTCGCAACACAGGTCTCGGCACACTGAACGCAGGAGAGATTATCGATTCCAATCATGAGCTCAGGGAAGACTTGGTGAAGGCTGCCTATGCTTCTTATGCATGCGAGTTGCTGGATCGGGTGCTTCAGGATGAAGAGACAGGTGCGTTTTGGTTCAAGCAATTAAAAGCCTGTTTGCAGGCGTTGAAAGAAGATAAAGACCCTGCCGTAATTATAAGTCTGTATGAGATGAAAATTTTACAGGCAGCTGGTTATGGGCCGCAGCTGGACGAATGCATCTCTTGCAACCAGGAGCGACCAGATGAGCAGTTGTTTATAAGTCCAAGACTTGGTGGTGTCTTGTGTAGAGCTTGTAAACATTTTGACCCACCAGCGATAGCGGTTAGCCCTAAGACGTTAAAGTTACTACGCCTGTTTGTGCAGCTCGACCTGCAACGCTTGGGGAATATATCTGTAAGTGATTCTACGCGTAATGAAATCAAAAAAGTAATGCGAGCTTTTATGGATCACCAGCTAGGTCTTCATCTCAAGTCCCGTTCTTTCCTAGATCAGATGGAGAAGTACGGGATTTGATGTGCCAATCAAAAGTAAAAAAAAGTGGTTGACTTCATACTTAATTTTATATATTATGAAATATAAATTCTCTTTTTGGAGACATGCATTGAACGAGAGAAGTAGGAAACTGGATTCAGGGATTTATATGATAACGAGTTGTGTAACAACTGGGTATCTATAATAAGCGAGTCAGGGATGGTGGGAGCCTGATTGAATCGGTTTGTGAACATGGCACTCGGGAGCATGAATGGACACGGAAAAGTGGGCTTGATCATTCAAGGAATTGTCTGACTTGGGCCAAGTAGGGTGGAACCGCGGGAACAGCTCTCGTCCCTACGTCTGTACATCAGGCGTAGGGCGAGGGCTATTTATTATTGGCTGACTCCTCCTATGCTTGCCAACAAACTACCCGAAAAGGAGCATGATTATGAATTTTCAGCAGATGATCTTGACGCTGCAACAATTCTGGGCCGAGCATAACTGCATTATTGTTCAGCCGTATGATACGGAAAAAGGGGCAGGTACGATGAATCCGATGACCTTTTTGCGTTCACTTGGACCAGAACCTTGGAAAGTGGCTTATGTTGAGCCTTCCCGCCGTCCCTCCGATGGACGTTACGGTGAGAACCCTAACCGGTTGTATCAGCATCACCAGTTTCAGGTCATTATCAAGCCTTCTCCGGATAACATTCAGGAAATTTACCTGGAAAGTTTGAATCGTCTAGGTATTGATCCCCTCAAACATGATATTCGGTTTGTTGAAGACAACTGGGAGAACCCTTCCCTTGGTTGTGCAGGTCTTGGCTGGGAAGTTTGGCTGGACGGCATGGAGATTACCCAATTCACGTATTTCCAACAGGTAGGCGGAATTGAAACCAATCCGGTGGCTGTGGAGATCACATATGGTATGGAGCGACTTGCATCCTACATACAGGACAAAGAAAATGTATTTGACCTTGAGTGGGTTGAAGGAATTGCCTATGGCGATGTGTTCCGTCAGCCTGAATACGAACATTCCAAGTACACGTTTGAAGTGTCTGACGTAAAAATGTTATTTACCCTTTTTAATATGTACGAGGAAGAAGCAAACAAAGCCATGGCACAGCATTTGGTATTCCCAGCTTATGACTACGTGCTGAAATGTTCCCATACGTTCAACCTTCTTGACGCACGCGGAGCGATCAGTGTAACAGAGCGCACAGGATACATCACTCGTGTCCGCAACCTCGCTCGTCAAGTGGCGGCAACATATGTGGAAGAGCGTGAGAAGCTGGGCTTCCCGCTGATCAAGAAAGGGGGAGCCGAGAATGTCTAAGGATCTGTTGTTTGAAATTGGTTTGGAAGAAGTGCCTGCACGTTTTATTCGTGCAGCCATCGCACAGCTTCAAGAGCGTACCGTAAAATGGCTTGATGCATCTCGTATTGCCTACGGTGAAGTGCAAGCTTACGCAACACCACGTCGTCTTGCGATTCTGATTCAGAACGTAGCTGAGAAGCAGGAAGATGTGGAGGAGGAGGTTAAAGGACCTTCCCGCAAAATAGCCCTGGATGACAGCGGCAACTGGAGTAAAGCGGCTCTGGGATTTGCACGTAGTCAAGGAGTAGAATCAGATCAATTTACTTTCAAGGAATTGAACGGTGTGGAGTACATTTATGCAACGAAAAGCAGCAAGGGTGTAAACACCGCATCCGTTATTGGCGAAGGGTTGCTATCGGTACTACACGCGATGACTTTTCCTAAATTTATGCGCTGGGCGTCATATGATTTCAAGTTTGTTCGTCCGATCCGCTGGATGGTTGCGCTGTTTGGCACGGAAGTGATTGACCTTGAAGTGACAGGGGTAAAAGCCGGTAACGTTACACGAGGCCACCGTTTCCTTGGGAATGAAGCTGTCGTGTCCGAGCCTTCTGTATATGTGGATGTGCTGCGTAATGAACATGTTATTGTAGACATTCAAGAACGTGAGCAGATGATTGTATCCCAGATTCAGGCCCTGGCTGCTGAGAAGAACTGGGACATTGCCATCAAGGATGATTTGCTTGAAGAGGTATTGTTCTTGGTCGAAACACCAACCGTATTGTTTGGCACGTTTGATTCTTCCTTCTTGAACATTCCGCAGGAAGTTCTGATTACGTCGATGCGTGAGCATCAGCGTTACTTCCCGGTACTAAATCAGGATGGTCAGTTGTTGCCATATTTCGTTACAGTTCGCAATGGCGGTCGTGATTCGCTTGATGTTATTGCTAAAGGGAACGAAAAGGTGTTGCGTGCTCGTCTATCCGATGCGAAGTTTTTCTACGAAGAGGATCAAAAACTCGAGATTAAAGACGCGTTGTCCAAGCTTGAAAGCATTGTCTTCCAGGAAGAGCTGGGCACGGTTGGAGATAAAGTTCGCCGTATTCGCAAAATTGCTGACAACCTGGCTGCGAAGCTTCAAGTATCAGGTGATGTGGCTGAATCGGTTAGTCGTTCGGCAGATATCTGCAAGTTCGACCTCGTTACACTGATGGTTGGCGAATTCCCTGAGTTACAAGGGGTTATGGGTGAAGATTACGCTCGCAAAGCTGGTGAAAAAGAAGAAGTAGCCAAGGCGGTATTCGAGCATTACCAGCCACGTTTCGCCGGGGATCAATCTCCTGCTTCTCTTGTGGGTGCAATTGTTAGTGCGGCAGATAAGATAGATACCATCGTTGGTTGCTTCTCGATCAATATCATCCCAACAGGTTCGCAGGATCCATATGCTCTTCGTCGTCAAGCAGCAGGAATTGTACAAATTTTGCTGGATCATCAGCTTCCGCTGACCTTATCCGATGTATTTGGTGCAGCACTTGACGTTCATGCCCAGATGAATCTGTTGAAACGTGCAGATGCAGAGATCCGCAAAGATCTGCAGGACTTCTTCGCATTGCGTGTGAAAAAACTGCTGTCAGAGACGGTAAGATACGATGTCGTTGATGCAGTCATTGCTTCGGGATTCGACGATATTAGTGCTGTCGTTCCAAAAGGTGAGGCACTGATGAAAGCCGTGCTGGATGCGGAAGCTTTCAAAACAACGCTGGAGTCTTTCAACCGTGTAGGAAACCTCGCAGCTAAGGCATCGAACGCTACTGTGCACCCTGAGCTGTTTACAGAAGAAGGAGAACGTCAGTTGTTTGATGCATGGAATCAAACGAATGTAGCGTACCGCGATGCCTTGTCTAAGCATAATGCTGTTGAAGCCTTATCGATTGCTTCAGCCTGGAAGGATGCGATTACGGTATTCTTTGATTCAGTCATGGTTATGGCTGAAGATGAAGCGGTACGTGCGAATCGACTCGCGCTTCTGGCATCTATTGATCACGATCTGAAAGGTTTCGCTGACTTCTCTAAATTGGTTGGATAAGGTAATCTGGTTCTTGAAGTTCAGCAGGACACAAGTGCAGTATTAAAGAACCATATATGAGGGTATAAATATACGGAACGGGTTGTTTAGTTGTTGAACAACCGCTCCGTATTTTTAGCCTTTGTTTTTCTCCAGCGGTTGCAGAAGGATTTTGACTGTTTGGGGTCGTATATTACAATAGGCAGATATTTTATGAAACAGGTGGTTCGGGTTTGAGTGAGTTGAATGTACGTCACATCGTTGTGGATGGGGATGCTTGCCCGGTCAAAAAGGAAATCGCCAACACCGCGCGGAATTTCAAGATTCCTGTACTGCTTGTCTCGTCTTTTGATCATATGTTGCAAGCGGGAGAGGGTGTACGTACCGTGCAGGTGGACCGCAGTGATCAAAGCGCTGACTTGTACATTGCGAATCACATCAAGCCGTATGATATCGTGATTACACAGGACTACGGACTTGCTGCGCTTGCGCTTGGCAAACGTTGTTATGTTCTATCATTTAGAGGTCGAGAATTTAACGATCGAGATATTGATTTTATGCTCGACTCTCGCCATACAGCGGCTAAAGCTAGGCGTCAGGGACACTACGGAAAAGGTCCAAAACCTTTTACGGAGCAGGATCGGGAAAATTTTCAACATAAACTGACAAAACTTTTGAATGATTTGCAGGAGAATGTGTAAGTTTATCGAATTATATTTACGTGCTAGAAGAGATGAAGGTGGCCAAGATGAGTACCGGACAAGGCGGTATACCCGAAAGTATTATTGAATCGGTATTGCAGCAACATGATATCGTGGATACGGTTAGCCGATTTGTGCATCTGACCAAGCAGGGGAAGTACATGAAAGGCCTCTGCCCTTTTCATTCCGAGAAGACGCCTTCGTTTACCGTCACACCAGAGAAACAGATTTTCTATTGCTACGGATGCGGCACGGGTGGAAATGCCATCAAATTCAGGATGGAAATCGAAGGGTTATCCTTTCCCGAGGCTGTCAAAACGATGGCAGAAGAAAGTCATATCTCCATGGGTGACTGGCAGGGGCGTGAAGCTGCTCATGTAAATCCGGAGACGGCTCGTCTGCTGGAGGCTTATGAGCTTACCGCGAAGCTGTATCATTTTTTGTTGAAAAATACGGAGCATGGCAAAGTGGCCATGGAATATTTACGCTCACGTGGTATTGGCGACAAATTAATCGATCAATTCCAGATTGGTTATGCGCCAAATCGTTGGGATACACTTGTACAATTTCTCGAAAAGCGGAATTATCCGCTGGAAGAGATGGAGCGTGGCGGTCTTCTATCTGAGCGTAGTGAAGGCAACGGATATGTGGACAAGTTCAGAGACCGGATTATGTTCCCGATTCATGGCAGGAGCGGTAAGCCAATTGCATTTGCGGGGCGTATATTGGGAGAAGGACAGCCGAAATATTTGAACTCCCCGGAAACCCGGTTGTTCAACAAAGGCCGTGTTCTTTACAATCTACACCAGGCTAAAAATGCAATCCGCAAACAAAGACAAGTTATTTTGTTTGAAGGCTATGGTGATGTCATTTCTGCGTGGGATCAGGACGTACAGAATGGTGTAGCAGCTATGGGAACGGCTCTCACGGAAAACCAGGCGCTCATCATTAAAGGCATGTGTGATGAGGTCGTCCTCTGTTATGATGGCGATCGTGCCGGGCAGGCAGCCGCAATGAAGAATATCCCCATTTTGGAGGAGGCGGGGTTGCAGGTCAAAGTGGCGCTTATTCCTGAGGGACTTGACCCGGATGATTTCATCCGAAAACATGGTGGCGAACGATTCCGTAACCAGATTATAGACGGTGCTGTAACGACTACAAAATTTAAGCTTATAAACCTCAAAAAAAACCATATACTGCTAGAAGGCGGCGGACAAATCGCTTATTCCAAAGAAGCAGTGAAATTGATCGCTCCTCTGTCTTCACCAACGGAACGCGAAGTATATCTTCGTGAACTTGCTGCCGAAGTTGATGTATCTTTTGAAACACTGAAGCAAGAATGTAACGAAGAACGAGAAGCAATGAAAAATAACCAGGATTATGGGGATAATAACCCGAAAAGGTGGAATAATGGTAGGCAACAAAATAGGCATGTGCCTACGCCCAATCTGTTGCCGGCTTATCATGTTGCAGAGCGCAAGCTGATCGCCTGGATGTTACAGGATGATGAAGCAGCGCAGTATGTCAATGAACATCTTGGCGAAGCTTTTAATCTGGAGGATCATGCAGCTATTGCTGCTTATCTATATGCTTACTATGCGCAAGGCAAACCGCCGGATACAAGTCGCTTTATGTCTTCGTTGCATGATGATCGTTTGGAAAAGACGGTCAGCTCGATCTCGATGATGGATGGTCCAGGTGAATGGAGTGTTCAGGTGCTCGATGATTGCATCAGGGAAGTTCTAAAGTATCCGCGAAAAAAACAGTACGATTTAAAGAAGGAAGAAATGATTGCTGCAGAGCGGGCAGGTGATTCTGTACGCGCGGCACAAATTGCACTTGAGATGATTGCCCTAGAGAGACAGTGAACGTCTGGCTTATCGGATGTTTCTAGGGAGGAGGGAGTCGAGTTATGGCGAATGATCAGCATACTGAACTAGAAACAGAATTGACACTGGATCAGGTTAAAGATCAATTGATTGAATCAGGTAAGAAAAGGGCCTCACTGAACTATAAGGAAATTATTGAGAAACTCTCTCCATTTGAGCAGGATGCTGAGCAGATGGATGAGTTTTATGAGCAACTCAGTGACTTAGGCATAGACGTCGTTAATGAAAATGATGAAGAGGTGACCCTTCGTCCTAATGATGATTCCGAAAATAGCAGCAGAGATGGAGACGATGAGTTCCACTTTGACGATGATCTAAGCTTGCCACCGGGCATCAAAATTAATGACCCAGTCCGGATGTACCTCAAGGAAATTGGGCGTGTACCTTTGTTGTCAGCTGATGACGAAGTACAACTTGCAAAACGGATTGAGAACGGGGATGAAGAAGCGAAACGCCGTCTGGCGGAAGCGAACCTTCGTCTCGTTGTCAGTATTGCGAAGCGTTATGTGGGACGCGGAATGCTTTTCCTTGATTTGATTCAGGAAGGAAACATGGGTCTGATCAAAGCGGTAGAAAAGTTTGACCACAAAAAAGGCTATAAGTTCAGTACGTATGCGACATGGTGGATTCGTCAGGCGATTACACGTGCAATTGCCGACCAGGCAAGAACCATCCGTATCCCAGTTCACATGGTAGAGACGATTAATAAGCTGATCCGGGTATCCCGTCAGCTGTTGCAAGAACTGGGGCGCGAACCAACTCCTGAAGAAATTGCTGCGGAGATGGATCTAAGCGTCGAAAAAGTACGCGAGATTACCAAGATTGCACAGGAACCGGTTTCCCTGGAAACGCCGATTGGTGAAGAAGATGACTCACATCTGGGTGATTTCATCGAAGACCAGGAAGCTTTGGCTCCGGCAGATGCCGCTGCATACGAGCTCTTGAAAGAGCAACTTGAAGATGTTTTGGATACTTTGACTGAGCGTGAAGAAAATGTTCTTCGTTTGCGTTTTGGTCTGGATGATGGCCGTACGAGAACGCTGGAAGAAGTAGGTAAGGTGTTTGGTGTTACGCGTGAGCGTATTCGTCAGATTGAAGCCAAGGCTCTTCGTAAATTGCGTCACCCGAGTCGTAGTAAACGACTCAAAGATTTCCTCGAATAATTGAACTGTGGGAGACTTTCCGTGAGACGCTTTGGCGGCGGCGGGGTCTCCTTTAGTTTTAATTTGAACGGTTTGATTTCTTTCTTTTGGAAAATCATCCTTCAAATGTTTGATTGGACTTTATTTTATCGCTTTTCTTCACTCAATGCAAATCAATAAATTAAATGAATGGTGTAGGTGCCCCATGAAACTTTCGAATCGATTACAACGGATACATGATCAAATCCCTGCAGGAAGCCGGATGGCAGATATCGGCTCAGACCATGCTTTATTGCCCGTAGCTGCTGTTCGTAGTGGAAAAGCTGTGAGTGCAATAGCTGGAGAGGTTAATCCGGGACCGTACGATGCTGCATGCAAACAAGTCAGCGATGCGGGGTTAAAGGCAAACATCACGGTGCGACGTGGAGATGGACTCGATGTTATTTCGCCGGGAGAAGTGGATGTAATTACTATTGCAGGTATGGGCGGTGCTTTGATCGCTTCTATCTTGGATCGGGGAATCTCCAAACTCGAAGGCGTACAATTACTGATTCTGCAGCCTAACGTAGGCGAGGATATTTTGAGACGGTGGTTGCTGGACCATCACTGGGTTGTTGTGGCAGAGCAGCTTCTTGAAGAAGACGGCAAAATTTATGAGATTATCACCGTTATGCCACAGGCTAGCAGTCCCATTGCGAATGAAGAGGTATATCGCGCTCGCCCCCTACAGGGTGGAGTTACATTGACCGAAGATCTGCTGTTGCGTATGGGTCCGTATTTGACGGACCGTCCAACGGAAGTGTTTTTTACCAAATGGGAAAGTGAGATCGACAAATTGCAAGGGGTGGTTCAATCCATCTCCAAATCGGATCAGGATTCTTCGAGGGAAAAGGCTGCCGAAATGGAGCGGCTTATTATGAGTTTGAAGGAGGTATTGGCATGCTTGCCAAAGGTCAAACAGTAATTCAACTAATGGAGCGCCTAGCTCCAAAACATCTGGCTGTACCGGACGATCGTATTGGACTGCAACTGGGAAGTTTGCAAAAGGAGATTGCCCATGTTCTAGTGGCGCTGGATGTTACTAACGAGGTTGTGGATGAAGCTATTCGGATTGGGGCCAATCTGATTATTGCACATCATGCTATTATATTCCGCCCTGTTAAATCACTTAGTACTGACACACCTATGGGGAAATTGTACGAAAAACTGATTAAGCATGATATTGCGGTTTACATCAGTCATACCAATCTCGACGTTGCTGAGGGTGGCATCAACGACTGGATGGCAGAAGCACTCGGGATCGAAGCCAAAGAATCGCTGGAAGATGTGCATACAGATCAGTTGTACAAGCTAGCAGTATTTGTGCCTAGGACGCATCATGAGCAGGTATTGCAGGCAATTCTGGAGGCTGGAGCAGGAAGTATCGGTCAGTATAATAAATGCAGTTTTAATACCGAAGGTACGGGTACATTTGTACCTGGTGAAGGTACACAGCCTTTTATTGGGTCACAAGGGCAGATGGAACGTGTGGAAGAAATGCGCATTGAAACGATTGTTCCTCAAAGTTTACGGAGTAAGGTAATTCAGGCCATGTTAAAAGCACATCCTTATGAAGAAGTGGCTTACGACCTGTACGCAATGGATCTGAAAGGACGTACATTGGGCCTAGGACGTCTTGGTCCTCTTCGGGAGTCTAAAACCCTTGGCGAGCTCGTAGAGGTGGTTAAAGCTCAATTCAACGTGCCTCATGTGCGTGTAGTCGGGGATCTGAACAAAAAGATCAAAAAAGCAGCGGTGCTTGGCGGTTCAGGCAGCCGTTATGTACTCACTGCACGTTTCAAGGGAGCAGATGTCATTGTAACTGGAGATATTGACTATCACACGGCGCATGATGCATTGATGGCGGGGATGTGCATTATTGATCCTGGTCATAACACAGAGAAAATTATGAAACCTAAGACAGCAGAGTGGCTGCGTGCGCAACTTGCGGATCAGCGCTATGAGACACAAGTCACTGCATCTGAGGTGAATACAGAAGTATTCCGTTTTATGTAAAAGGAAGAGATCAAGCTGATTTCCAGTAATATTTAGCTTGTATGAGACAGCAAATCCCTGTATACTATGTAATGTTGTTCGGAAAGCTTGACAGACAATCGCTGGTGGCCTTTGTTGCCACGAGAGGAAAGTCCGGGCTCCACAGGGCAGGATGCTGGATAACGTCCAGTCAGCGCGAGTTGAAGGATAGTGCCACAGAAATGGACCGCCGATGGCCGGGTTTCCCGGCACAGGTAAGGATGGAACCGAGGTGTAAGAGACCCCGAGGAACGCTGGTGACTTCGTTCCTGGTAAACCCCATCTGGAGCAAGACCTAATGGGACACGGTCCCTCTTTGGAGGAGACAGCCTTAGCCCGAGGTGTGTCTAGGTTGGTCGCTTGAGCTGTGCAGCAATGTACAGCCTAGATAGATGATTGTCGCTTCTGGTGGGAGGGTAGTTCCCGTATGAACCACGAAGAGCACAGAACCCGGCTTACGGTAAGCTTTCCTAACTGCAACAACAAAGCATAACATCATCTCCGAAATGGATGATTGAGTGCATATGATGAGCTTTTTAGTTATTTCTTCGATTAAGTCCTGTCCACATACAGGTTATATAATAATGTCATAAAAGAAAAGGTGGCAGATTCGGTAACTCGAGTCTGCCGCCTTTTCTTTTATGTTGATGGAAAAAACCGCCTATCCTTGTATAGATAAGCGGTCCAACATTTATTGTCAGTTTCAATAGCGTTTAACTGGCTTGAAATTAAACGATAACAATGTCATCTGATTGATTCGAATCATGCCAACGCTGGATTGCTCGATCCATTCGCTCGACGGCCTCCGGAAGAAGTTCTGGGTCGGTATGCGTAAAGTTAATACGCATCCGATTAAGCTCAGGTGTGCCAGCATAGAATGAGTCACCAGGTACAATACATACTTTTTCCTGGATACCAAAAGTGAATAGGTTACTAGCCAACATACCTTCGGGCAATTGCAGCCAGAGGAACATACCACCTTGTGGTGAATTCCATGTAATCCCCTCCCAGGATTTAGCAGCCATGAGGGAGGTCAATTTTTGCATACGTTGCTTATAATCCTGTGAGATGTGACGAATATGAGCATCCAAATCAAAAGTTTCAAGCAAAGCATGCAGTGCCCGCTGATCGATGCTGCTGGAGTGCAAATCTGCACCCTGTTTGGCTCTGGCAGCAATTTTGACGATGTCGGGAGCGGCCAGAATCCAGCCTGTACGTAGGCCTGGTGCAACTGTTTTGGAAAAGGTGCTGGTGTAAATCACGTTAGACGGTCCATTATAGGAAGCTGCATCCAATGCAGCGAGTGCAGGAACATCCAGATTTTCAGGATTAAACCGGATTTCACCATAAGGATCATCTTCCAGAATGAACACTCCATATTTCCGGCATAGATCCACGGCTTGTTGTCTTCTTTCCCGTGACCACACTTTTCCTGTCGGATTGGAGAATGTAGGGTTAATGTAAACGAGTTTAGGGCGATGAAGTTGAAGCTGCTCCTCCAGTGATTCAGGCAACATGCCGTGATCATCACAAGCGACGCCGCGTGACACGCCCTGATAAGATTGGATGACTTGCAGAGCTGCCAGGTAAGTAGGCGATTCAACAAGAACGCAATCACCGGGATCCAGCAGAATGCGGCAGATCAGGTCAATGGATTGTTGTGATCCTGTAGTCAGGAGCATGTGATCAGGCGAAGCCGGAAGTCCTTTCGATTCCAGGCGTTCAGCAATTTTCACTCGAAGAGGGCGGTAACCTTCAGTTTCTGCATATTGAAGAGCAGCTGATCCACTCATAAAAACTTTTTCATACGCCGCACGGATGGCTTCGAGTGGAAAAGATGTCTGTGCTGGAAGTCCACCTGCAAGTGAGATCATTCCAGGGGCCTGTGCGGCCTGTAACATGTCGCGAACGACAGAGGACGGGGTGTTTTGTGCCATTTTGGACCAAGGTGTACTCATATTATTCTCATCTCCTGTTATTCACTGTTATACTGATATTATAAACTATAATAGACTGGAAGCACTATAACAGTAAAACGAAGATCATAACAGTTGGGAGCGATTGGGGATGCATATGGAGTTAAAACGAGGAAGCAGTACCAAATTGTATGTGCAGATTGCCTCGACAATCGCGGACCGCATACGCTCAGGCTTGATTGAACCTGGAACCCGGCTGCCCTCTGTTCGTAAAATGACAGCTGACCTGGGAGTTAGTCTTGTTACAGTGACTAAAGCCTATTCAGAACTTGAAGCTATTCATCTGATTCGCTGCTCACAGGGAAAAGGGTGTTATGTAACGGGAACCGGCATGGGGCTTTCAAATCACACTCAAAGAGACGTGGGTACACACAAAATAGATCGTAACAACTCAGGTGCGTCGCTTAACTGGCAGATGACATTGGTTGATTATTTGCCCCGGGCGCAGCTCTGGAGGCATTTCGATGCATCTCCTCAAGTCCGCTATGAACTTCATATGTCGGCAATTCACCCTGAGTTACTACCTACGCGTGATATTATTGACAGTGCTTACCATGTCTCTTCAGATCATGCGGATCGTATGGCGGCCTACGGATCATTTCAAGGAGATTGGGAACTCAGGCAGACCTTTGCGTCACATTTCGCATCGCGTGGTCTTCAGGCTACACCAGAAAGAATGCTAATTACGAGTGGAGCACAGCAGGGGATAGACCTGGTTGCCCGTACGTTTATTGGTCCTGGAGATGTTGTATATATGGAGGCTCCAACGTACACGGGGGCTATCGATGTCTTTACAAGTCGAGGGGCTAAAATTATTACTGTTCCCATGGACAACGAAGGGATGCGGATCGATCTTCTCACCCGTCTGTGTGACACGTATCCACCCAAGCTTATCTATACGATCCCTACATATCACAATCCGACAGGGATAACGATGAGTGCAAAAAGACGTAAGCAGTTGCTTAACATAGCACAAAGTTATCACTGTCTGATTTTAGAGGATGACCCTTTTGCGGATCTGTATTTCACCACTCCTCCGCCGGCTTCAATTAAATCTATGGATCAAGCGGGGCACGTTGTATATATCAAAAGTTTCAGTAAAGTGCTGTCCCCTGGTTGCCGTATCGCATGTGCTATAGCAGACGGAAGTGTGCTGACGCGTCTGGTGGCCGCCAAATCCACAGCTGATCTGGGCAGTCCTTTATTAACACAGAAGGCGATACAGGCATACATTCAGAATCATTATGATCCTTATGTATGTCGGCTCCGGGAGCAATTGCACGCAAGATTAACCAGGGCGTCCGAGACCTTACAACGACATGCAACGAAGGATATGTATTGGCGTCTTCCGGGTGGAGGACTTAATCTATGGCTTGAATTGCGAGGAAACATGGACATGCATGAACTGCATCGACAGTCGCTTGCTGCGGGAGTATCTTTTCTTCCAGGTTCGGCTTGTTATGTTGCTGAGAGCGACACATCCCATTTACGCATATGCTTTACTGTCACCACCGCTGAAGCTCTGGAGCAAGGACTCCGAACACTATGTGATGTCATTGAGAAGGTTGCTTTTCAGCAAACTGGGACAGCAGCGGACAGGCTACCGCTTATTTAATTTTTTGGATATGGACATCCATCCATACCATTTCGGGTTCACGGCAATAGGTTATATTATCACTTGAAAGGGAGTTGGTTTGAAATGAACCATTGCTGTCCACAGATTGCGCCAATTGTATGTGAACCGATCCAGGTTGTTCAGGACTACTACATTCCACAAATCGTACCTGTGATCCACCCGATTGAAGTTGTAAAACAACATCATTGCGTTCCGATTCCTCACCACATGTATCCAGTTGTCATAAGAGAAGAAGGCCCGCTGTATGTATCCAGCCACAGAAAAAAATCCGTGAAGAAATCCGGGAAAGCCCGCACTACTTCACGCAAACGCTAGTCGCAGCGGATGCCCCGGGGAAACCAATCAAAATGAAAAGAGCAGCGTACGCCCCGGGGCGCAGCTGCTTTTGTTTTATATAAGTTGGCCTATATCATTGGATATATTTTTTCAATGTGTTATCCATCTGCTGTCGGACATGCTGCGGCCAAAATTGCAGCGGAGCACTGCTTCCCGAAGCAGCCTGTAACGCTTTGTATACATCGATCTGCCCATAGCCGTAGAACTTGTCATGACCCGGTTCACCCAAATCGATGACACTTTGACGCATTAGATCCATCACCTCAGTATTGGTGAGATCTGGATTCAGTGAGCGAATTAAACCTGCAAGCGCAGCAACGTGTGGACTTGCCATAGATGTACCTGACAGGGCAGCGTATTGATTGTCTGGATAAGTACTAGCGATACTTGATCCTGGTGCCATCACATCAACATAATCCCCGTAATTGGAATATGAGGCTTTGCTCATGTCCGGATCTGTGGCAGAAACTGCAAAGACCTCTGGGTAAGCAGCAGGGTACCCTGGGCGCTCGGTATTATCGTTCCCGGTCGCAGCGACAAGTACGATGTCCCGATCAAAAGCGTATTTGATTGCGTCATGAAGAAATTGGGCATCCGCATAGTTGCCCAGACTCATATTAATAACTTTGGCTCCATGATCAGCTGCCCAGATGATACCTTCAGCAACTGCATACGTTGTACCTGATCCGGAGCTGTCCAACACTTTGACTGGAAGCACCTTGTTATACCAACTCATACCGGCAACACCTTCGTTGTTATTAACGATGGCTCCGATAATACCCGCAACATGTGTACCATGACCCACGTCATCCAGTGGTTTGCTGGCCGGGTTCACGATATTATATCCTTCAAGCAGTTTGCCTTTAAGATCAGGATGATTCAGGTCAACGCCTGTATCCACGACGGCAACGATGACATCTTTGTTCCCCTTTGTGATATTCCACCCCCGGTTTGTCTCGATCGCAGGCAGATTCCATTGATAATCCGAGAACAAAACATCGTTCGGAATAGGGATGTTCGGTTGTTCAGCGACCTTTTCGTTGGTTAAATACATATAGTGTGGTTCCATATACAATGGATTCCATTTTCCACCAAAGTATTCTCGTAATTGTTTGTAACTCATTGTCTCAGACCGAAAAACATACGTATACCCCAATTTACGTACAGAAGGTTCTTTCAAATCCGAACGGATAATGCGCATATCTCGTTCACCGGGATCTTGGCGGAATCGAATTACGATTTCATTCTCATAAAAATGACTGGCATTAGCGTTGTCATGTCCTGTTTTTACTGTAATTTTGTTTAGGGTATCAGGGTGAACGGATTCAATCTTGAATTTTCCTTCACGCGGATAAGGGATCATTCGCAAGTTTTTACGTTGATGTTCCTCAACAGCATTTAATACGCTTTGACTAAACAAAGCGATGATTGCTCGTTTGCCATCCGTAGAAGGCTGACCCACCACAAAGTATTTTTCTGTGCCAAGAGGAAACGAAGCGGATTCAAAAGTCTGACGTTTATTCACCGCTTTTTTCGCTAAATTCAGAGTGTAATTTAATTTTTGCTGCTCCAGTTTATTACCTTGTTTGAATGCACGGTCAAATCTTTTGCTCGAAGACCCGTCAACATTCAGAAGTTGAATGGACCGAATGTGTCCGTGTGAATCTTGAAGTGAATTGATATACCGAGTTAGCTGTGCATCGGTCATCGTATTCGTTTTATCCAGTATAATCCCAAGGTGCTGTTTGGCATCTACGCGTGTAAGCAAATCAGTTGCTTTAATATCTTGAACCTTTAACCGCTGTTTACTTGCGTGTTCCTGATGAGGATTGTCCTGCATTGCACTAGGCTTAGGTTCGGTACGGTTGGATGTTGGAAGCAATAAAGTCAGCGCTAAAGCGCCTGCTCCTGCTGCAAGAGCCCAGTTTATCCATCGTGGTCTGGACATGGACAGAAACCTCCTCGTTCAATTTTAGACCATAATCTACGGCGTGCTGCTCGCATCATCGTAGTCACGAATTGTACTTAGCGTTAGGAGAAGCACCGTTTTTTATGCAAATGAGTCTGAAGTCTTTCGGCAAATCTGCTTTAGATTTTTTGCATGGACCAACAACACGGAAAGCGCAATCAAGGGATACCGCTCGTCAACTTTTTATGATAGGATTATATCTGAGAATTCAAATGTCAAAAAGTGAGCTATATTAACCGAACTATACGTGAATATGTAAGGACTTATCTAAGGGGGAGCTACCTTTATGTCAGCAGCCAATGTACAAAAAATATGTGAGTCAACCAGGGAAAAATTAAAACCGGCAATCGATCGAATCGAGAAGTTTTTGAATGAAAATACTTTACCTGAATTGGATCAGAACCAGACAGATGAATCAACTGCCTTTTACAAAGGATTTCTTTCTGATCTACGTCATTTGCTCGTTTTTTCTGAAGTTTCTTACGAAAAACTTGGCGTTGTGCTGCGTCGTGCCAACTTTGATGTCGAATTTGCCGAAAAGGCTCTTTATAATACGTATCACCAAAGTGTAAACAGCTTTTTCTATCCCAAAAATGAGTGTTATTCCGAAGACGGAAGATATGCTTACACAGGTCAGGATGCAATTCGTTTCCGTGACAAACCAATTCGTTCCGTTCGTGATGTGATTCTAGAGATATCCAAAACGTATGAAGAACTGCGCGATGATCTGGCATACTACGAGAGTGATTACCTTACTCAGCGCCGTATGCAAAACCAACGTAATCATGCTTAATTATACGTAAAACATTAACCGCCCAAGTGGCGGTTTTTTTTATCTTAAAATCAGAATGACCGTTGTACAGGGGTTCAAAAGGGACATGTTATCATCTGGCATTTAAGCGGAGAATATCGGATTTGTGCAGGGGTAACAATAGGTATCGAGGTGATAAAAAATGAGCCATGACAAACCAATTGTCAAATGCAGCATCTCCAACTGTCACTTTTGGGGAGAAAACAACTTTTGCCAAGCCGATGCTATCATGATTGACATTGACCAACACGCTACCCGTCGTTTGCATGAGGAGTTTGCCGGTGAGACGTTTGACTCCGATCATCGTGATCATGCCCGCACCTCTTCTGCCACTTGCTGCCACACATTTAGACCTAAATAAGCAGTCATCCAATTATTAACGGAGGTGCTTTCACATGAAAAATGATGATATTCAAGACAAAGGGTTGGACCGTTATAACACAGAGGCCAAGGAAGATCACCAACGCCAGCGTGTAGATTATCCGAGAAAAGCATACCGTGAAGAGTATGGAGCTGAGGTGGCGCCACAAGCAACTGTTCGGAGCAGGGAGACGGAGCGTACAAGTTCCCGGGAAATTCCTGAGAAACACGAGGCAGATAGTGTAATGGGCTCTACAGGTCGTGTTGCAGGTTATACGGGGCTTGCTTTTGGTATCGCTTCCTTGTTCATGTGGTCCATCGTGCTTGGTCCGGCTGCGGCAGTGCTAGGTTATTATGCTTATGTAAATGGCCGTAAAACGGCAGGGGCCTGGGCGATTGGTCTTGGTATTGTTGCTACACTTAGTTACTTTTTTATGCTCCCCTTTGCACGTTAAAAATAAAAGAATGTAAAATGATGTGAAACCCTTCTCATTTTGATGCAACCTTCTGTGCTCACCAGACCGTGGTGATAACAGGAGGTTTTTTTTCGCATTAACGAATATTGGAATGTCTATTCAGCTATTTTTTATGAAAATGATGGAACCTGCGTGTAAAACAATGTAGAATAAAGTCATCAAGGTTGAATGAAACGGGAGTGAGCGTAGCACATGCAGATAGATCCAAATAGTTCGCGGCAGTTACTGGAGCTGCAGTTATCCAATATTAACAACCAAACGAGTGGTTCGAGTGTACAAGCTGGCTCGACGACTGGCTTTTCAGAAGTCATTGATGGGCTGTTAAACAGCAACGGTACATCAAGTCCAAATGAAGCAGTAAATCAATATCCTATCTCCAAAAGATCAAACGATGGCTTATTGTGGTTACAGCTCGGTAGTACCTACAGCCCGGATTTGACTTCGGTGAGCTCTTCTGAAGCAGATCGTCTGACATCTTTGCAGTCTCTGACAAGTACGGTACAAGCTGATTCGGGCACGACGTTACCTACGGATTATGATTCATTAATCTCGCAAGCCAGCATTAAATATGGCGTACCGGAATCTTTAATCAAAGCGGTTATTGATACCGAATCCGGTTTTAATCCCAAAGTTGTCTCTTCAGCAGGAGCCAAGGGTCTGATGCAGTTAATGGATGGTACAGCGGCAGGACTTGGTGTGAGCGATTCTTTTGACCCAGCTCAGAATATTGACGCAGGAACCAAATATTTGGCGCTCCAACTCCAGCGTTTTGGTGGACAGGAAAAGATGGCTTTGGCTGCATATAATGCCGGCCCAGGACGGGTATCCAGACTCGGTGTAACAAGTGATCATGAGCTGATGAGCATGCTGCATCTGCTACCTGTTGAAACACAGAACTATATTGCTAAAGTGGAACGTGCTCGTTCCAAATATGCAATTTAAGAAGATAGCTGATATAGCCACTTCATAATAATGTGTTTATTAGGTCAAGTATAAGCATTCTTTAGTTTCATTCCGTTAAAAAGTTCATATCTATTAGTGGGCAAAGAGATCCAATGCAAATGCAGGGTATGTACGTACTGCTTTTGATTGGTCTTTTTGTGTTGTACATAGATCGTGGTACAATGCTCTTTATAGTGTTAATGAACGAACAGATAAGGAAGGTGCACCTCGTTTTGAAATATTTTGATTATGCAGCAACGACACCTCCGTATCCGGATGTGATTCGCACAATGGCAGAGATTATGGAAACCCAATTCGGAAATGCTTCGTCCATTCATGGATATGGTGAACGTGCGAATCAGTTACTTCGCCGGGCCCGAGCAGGCTGTGCTACTGCCATCGGTGTGAAGCCGGATGAGATCGTATTCACATCCGGTGCAACAGAGAGTAACAATCTTGCGATTAAGGGGACCGTACTCCGATATTGCTCACGAGGGAAACACATCATAACCACGGCGGCAGAGCATGCTTCTGTGTATGAAAGTGTATTGCAGCTACAACAGTGGGGATGGGATGTAACCTGGATCCCTGTCGATTCGAGAGGTGTTGTTTCTGTTGATCAGGTAATCAGTGCTGTCCGCTCGGATACCGTGCTTGTCAGTCTAATGCATGTAAACAACGAGACTGGGGCTGTCAATCCGGTAGGTGAGATTGGCAAGCAGCTTAAACAAAAGGCACCGCGTGTCCTTTTCCACGTTGATGGTGTTCAGGGTTTCGGAAAATTACCCGTCTCACCAGCTCAATGGAGAGCGGATTTATACAGTTTGTCTGCTCATAAGATCAGGGGACCTAAAGGAGCAGGGTTACTTTATGTACGAAGCGGCGTAGAGATTACCCCGCTTCTGTCAGGAGGTTCGCAAGAACACAATTTTAGGGCGGGTACCGAGAATGTGGCTTTGATCGTTGGCATGGCTAAGGCGATGCGCATTGCGGGAGAGAGACAGAGTGATTTTACAAAGAGTATACGTATACTCCGAGACCGAGTCATGGATACAATTTCTTCTATTCCTGAGCTACAACTTAACAGCACCAAAGAAGGAGCACCACATATTGTGCATTTTTCCTATCCAGGCATGAAAGCTGAAGTGGCACTGCATACACTGGAACAACTTGGGTGTACCGTATCAACCCAGTCTGCTTGTTCTTCGCGTTCGGCTGAACCCAGCCGGGTGTTACTAGCCATGGGGAGAGATGAAGCTTGTGCTGCTGGAGGTTTGCGAATAAGTTTTGGTGATGAACATACAGAAGAAGACGTAGCGATATTGGAAAAAGCGCTTCAACAGATGGTGGCACAGCTACGGCCACTCGAAAGGCGGATGTAAACTAAATGTTGAAATATGATATGCTTCTGCTCCGTTTCGGAGAGTTTATGTTAAAAGGAAAAAACCGAGCACGTTTTGAGAAAACCATTATTACTCAAGTTAAAGCGCTGATTAAGCCCTATCCAGGGGCAAGCTTGCGTAAAGAATATGGCCGGGTCTACGTAGATCTTGGTGGTGAATCCCATACACAGCTGATTCCCGTATTGAAACGTGTATTTGGTGTAATGTCTATCAGTCCAGTAAAAGTAACGCCGTCCGAGATAGATGAGATTGTACAAACAGCGGTTGCGTTCATGGATGAACGTGCCGGCGAATTTGGTGAGATGACGACCTTCAAGGTTAATGCACGCCGGGTCTGGAAGGCGTTTCCGCATTCCTCTCATGAAACGAATCATTTGGTCGGCTCACCTATACTGCGCAAGTTCCAACAACTGAAAGTAGACGTGCGTGAGCCTGATATCGAATTGCGTGTAGAAATACGCGAACAAGGCACTTATATTTTTAGTGAGGTTATTCCTGCCGTAGGTGGATTCCCACTGGGGACAAATGGCAAGGCGATGGTACTCTTATCTGGAGGGATAGACAGTCCGGTAGCCGCATGGTCCTCCATGCGCCGCGGATTGGAAGTAGAGTGTGTTCATTTTTACAGTTATCCGTTTACAAGTCAGCGTGCAAAAGAGAAGGTGATTGATCTAGCCCGTGCTCTTGCTGATCATGCGGGTACCATTAAGTTACATCTTGTTCCATTTACAGAGATTCAGACTGCATTCACTCAGTTAGGGCAAGACAATCTGATCATTACACTGATGCGGCGTTCCATGTTACGGATAGCGACCAAACTGGCAGAACGCGAGCGTGCACTTGCACTGATTACGGGAGATAGTTTGGGTCAGGTCGCAAGTCAGACCCTGCCAAGTATGAATGTCATTGGGAGAGCCACAGATCTACCGTTGCTCAGACCATTGGTGATGATGGACAAGCAGGAAATTATTTCGATTTCCAAGCAGATTGGTACGTATGATATCTCCATTTTGCCTTATGAAGACTGTTGTACTTTGTTTGTTCCCAAATCACCGTCAACCAACCCAAATCTGCGAATTGTAGATAAAATTGAAGCGACGATGAGTCATCTGCCGGTATGGCTGGAGAAGGCGGTAGAGCAAACTGAAACGATCATATTGCACGCTGGAGAAGCATCCATCCGGACAGGACAGTCAGAAGATAGTGTGATGAAGGATGATTGGTTCTAACTTGCAATTGCAGTGGTAGACATAACAAATGGAATGTTAATAAAACATAAAAACAGGACTGACCGCTGTAAAGGCGGCCAGTCCTGTTCTTTTTGTATTTACATGTGAAAGATGGCTATGTCCGAATTCATTACGAATAGGAGTGTTGCGGTTTATTCTGCTTTTTACTACTAGAACGTTTACGATAACCCGCAAAGACAATACCGCAAATCACCACAGCGATAAAAAGAATGCGCACGGCTGGATGCTCATTGAAAAAGGGCATGATCCGTTGTTCTTCGGTAATCATGTTCGAAGCGGTGTAACCTAGTACAATCGCTCCAATATAGATAATCCAGGGAAACCGATTAATGAGTTTGATAAACAAGGTGCTGCCCCAGACAATAATAGGGACGCTAATCAATAGGCCGAGAATGACAAGTACCAAATGTTGCTGCGCAGCTCCGGCTACGGCAATTACATTATCGAGCCCCATGGCTGCATCTGCGATGATGATCGTGCGGACGGCGGTCCACAGCGACGATCCAGCCTGAATATCATTATGCTCATCTTCCTGATCAGCTAACAGTTTGTAGGCAATCCAGATCAGGAGTAGACCGCCTGCAAGTAGGAGCCAAGGTACTTTTAGCAGCCATAATACAATGATGGTAGCCACAATTCGAATGAGAAGAGCACCGCCTGTACCATATAGAATAGCTTTTTTTTGTACAGCAGGGTGTAAGTTTCTGGCGGCAAGGCCAATGACAATTGCGTTATCTCCAGCCAGGATCAGATCGATAAAAACAATGTTCAATAAAGCCAGCCAAAATGTGGGACTAAACGGCTCCATGGCGTTATGTCACTCCTTATATATTCTTCAATCATTAAGAATAGCATGTACATCTTTTACATACAAGTTAGAATGAGGGGGATGAGGAGATGGATACGCTATGGCTATTAACGCAAATTTTAATGATTAATCTGGTACTAAGTGGGGATAATGCCGTCGTTATCGCATTGGCGAGCAAGGATCTACCTCCGGCTCAACGTCAAAAGGCAGTCTGGTGGGGCGCTTTCGGTGCAGTGATTTTACGCTGTATCCTTACTTTTGTGGCGGTGTTACTACTGGGTATTCCGTATATTCAAGCGGCGGGTGGACTTTTATTATTCTGGATCGCAATGAAATTACTGCTTCAAAATGACGATGAAGTACAAGTTCGAAATGCGTCTACCACCTGGAGAGCGATTCAAACGATATTGGTTGCGGACTTTGTAATGAGTCTGGACAATGTGTTAGCGATTGCTGCGTTGGCGGATGGAGATTTGGCTTTGATTGTCATTGGTATTGCAATTAGTATACCCATCGTTGTATGGGGCAGTGGCCTTATTGTAGGTCTGCTGAAGCGTTTTCCCATTCTGGTGTTTGTTGGATCAGGCATCCTGGCTTTTACCGCAGGAGAGATGTTAATGAAAGATCCCAAGCTCGGGGAATGGCTGGGAGGAATGGCAACGGAAGCGCACGTGATGCTACCCATAGCTATGGCTGGCTTGGTCATTGCAGCAGGAGGAGCGCACAGGTTCGTTCGCCGGAATGCTTAAATGAGATGTGAACTCTGCGATATAAAATAATCGAGGGGTGTCATTAAGGCACCCTATCTCACAATTGGTTTTGCAGCGTTCCACCGATCGGTGCGGACTTTTTTGACATATGAAAATCCATTGTGGGATCCATCTGCTATTGCCTCAATTATATCTATTCTCATTCATGGAAATACAGGATAATGCAGGAGGTGAGGTATTGTTCTACTCGAGTAAAGAAGCGCTGATTTTCGACATCAAGTATAGTTTTTTGGAGGAACATCAGATACACTAGAAGAAATAGTAGTAAAAGCTCGATTTTGTATCAAAAATTCGTATAATGCTTGAGTCAGCACATACTTTGGAAGTTACATAGCTGAGAAAACAAGAGGTGACTAGGATGAAAAATGAGAGAGCTATCGGACTATTTATTGTAGTTGCAGGTTTTGTGATTTTACTTGGAAAATCAGGGGTTTTTGGATTTATTGGCCGGAACTTCTGGCCGCTTCTGCTTTTGCTACCGGGTATTGCTCTTTATGCACTGTTTTATGCTCGGACTGCCCCGTCCTGGTCTTTAGTACCGGCGGGCATACTCACCGTATATGGGGTGTTGTTCAGCATAACGAACATATGGGGAGCTGGACTCATGAGGAACTTGTGGCCACTTCTTCTGTTAGGTATCGCCGCAGGTTTATTAGGGTATGGTATGGTTGAGCGCCGAAGACCGGAATTTGTCTATCCTGCCGCACTCATCCTGGGGGCTGTGTCCATCGTATTGTTGGCGTTTACTCTGCTCCAGACAGGAATCATCTACGTGCTCGCTGTACTCCTCATTCTGGGTGGCATCTGGTTGCTTACCGGGCAAGCTCGTCCAGGCCGAGGAAAGAGATGGTAAATATCTCTGCAACTGGCTTGAGCTATTTCGAACGAAATATCTTGATTTTTACCTATGATAAACTATAATATAGGGGATATAGACATGCGTCGGGATATCACCGACGCTTATTTTGTGAGTAAACTGCGAAATTGCGGGATGTTCAGTAGATATGAATTTTGAAATTGGAAAGGATATGGATACAAACCATGCATTCAAGAGAACACATTCGCAATATTGCGATTATTGCCCACGTCGACCACGGTAAAACAACACTCGTCGACAAGTTGCTCCAGCAATCCGGTACTTACCGTGATCACGAAACGGTACAGGAGCGCGTAATGGACTCGAACGATTTAGAACGTGAACGCGGTATTACAATTTTGGCCAAAAACACGGCTATAACTTATAAAGACTATTTGATTAACATCGTGGATACACCAGGACACGCCGACTTCGGTGGAGAAGTAGAACGTATCATGAAAATGGTTGACGGCGTAGTTCTCGTAGTTGATGCTTATGAAGGCTGTATGCCACAAACGAAGTTCGTACTTCGTAAAGCGCTAGAGTATAATCTGACACCAATTGTTGTTGTAAATAAGATCGACCGTCCTTCGGCTCGTCCGGCTGAGGTTATTGACGAAGTGCTTGATCTTTTCATCGAACTGGGTGCAAATGATGAACAACTTGACTTCCCAGTCGTTTATGCTTCCGCATTAAATGGTACGTCCAGCATGGAAGATGACCCGGCTAAACAAGATGACAACATGATGGCAATCTACGATACAATTGTAAGTCACATTCCTCATCCAACAGAGAACGTGGAAGAGCCACTTCAGTTCCTCGTTACCCTGATGGACTACAATGAATACCTCGGACGTATCGCAATCGGTCGTGTGAACCGTGGCGTAATTCGTCAAGGCCAATCCGTTACTGTTATTATGCGTGATGGCAAAAGCAAAACTGCTCGTATCGAGAAACTGTTTGGTTTCCAAGGTCTGAAACGTATCGAGACCGAAGAAGCTGGAGCAGGTGACATCGTTGCGATTGCAGGGATTAAGGATATCAACATCGGTGAAACGATCGCTGATCCGAACAATCCTGAAGCTTTGCCGGTTCTGAAAATTGATGAGCCAACACTGCAAATGACATTCCTCGTAAACAATAGTCCATTCGCAGGTCGTGAAGGTAAATGGGTTACTTCCCGTAAAATTCGTGAGCGTCTGATGAAAGAGCTTGAAACAGATGTATCTCTTCGTGTAGATGAAACGGATAGTCCAGATGCATTTATCGTTTCTGGTCGTGGTGAGCTTCACCTTAGTATCTTGATCGAGAACATGCGTCGTGAAGGATATGAGCTTCAAGTATCCAAACCTGAAGTTATCGTAAAAGAGATTGACGGTAAAAGAATGGAACCCGTTGAGCGTTTGATGATCGATATCCCGGAAGAGAGCATGGGCGCAGTTATGGAAAGCTTGGGCGCGCGCAAAGCAGAAATGGTGAACATGGTTAACTCAGGTAGCGGACAAGTGCGCTTGGAGTTCCTGATCCCTGCACGCGGTCTCATCGGTTACAGTACAAACTTCCTGACATTGACTCGTGGATACGGTACAATGAACCACGCTTTCGACAGCTATGCTCCAGTCGTATCCGGTCAAGTAGGTGGACGTCACCAAGGGGTACTGATCTCAACTGAAACGGGTACATCTACGTTTTATGGAATGATGGGTGTTGAAGATCGTGGCACGCTCTTCCTTGAGCCTGGAACAGAAATTTACGAAGGTATGATCGTGGGTGAGCATACACGAGACAATGATATTGTTGTCAACATCTGTAAAGAAAAGCAACTCTCTAACGTTCGTTCTTCAGGTAAAGATGATACGGTTAAAATCAAAACGCCGATTATCTTCTCGCTGGAACAGGCCCTTGAATATCTGAACGACGATGAATACTGTGAGATCACGCCGAAATCTATTCGTCTTCGTAAGAAGCTCCTGAATAAATCCGAGCGTGAGCGTGCAGAAAAGCAACGCAAAATGGCTCAGAATAACGCGTAAAAACTCACTACCCTAAGAACTACAACAGTTAATGTTTGAAGGGGATGTATTTGCACGATTGAACGATTCCGCTCTCTCGCCAGAGGTAGTGGAGGGAGAGGAATCGATTCTGCAGAAGCGAAGCGCTCGCCTTTGTCACCGAATTTCAACACTTGATAGAGTGTTCACAGAAATTCGGGGATAACAGCGATCAAAAGAATGATCCGAACCCGGAACGGTCGAACGAGCGACTTAGAATCTCATTGTGCATAATTGATTCCCATCAATGAATTAAATGTTGTACAGCATGATCATGAAAGGAGATGCCTTAACATGCAAGCATGGTTTGCATCACACCCGATCATCGCCTATATCGTCATCTTTGTACTCATTACTTACGTGTATAACAAGGTCTTCCGGGTACGTCAGAAATTGCCGATCGGTAAGGAAATTGTGTTGTATATTTTGATGGCGATGGGCACGTTCATGCTTCTTATTTTTCAGATCGACAAGCTGCCTATCATTCAATGTTTGTTAGTAGCTGTAGGTCTGATGTTGTTAGTGCGCGTTCGTTATTATGTTGAAGGTCGTCAAAAGAAAAAAGCGGAAGCTGCCGCTCGGAATTCATGATGCAGTCTATGCACCCACACATCCGTTTTCCTTTGGGAAAGCGGTTGTGTTATATATAGACTAAACAGAAGTGATAAAGGTGTTGAGAACATGAGCTCAAATTCAAACGGATTGCCTCCACGCAGACAAGTTTCTAATTCATCCATCCATTCAGGCAAAAAGAGTAGCAAGGGAAAGCAGCCGAAGAAAAAGAAACGTATGCGTGGGTTGGTTAAAATGTTCCTTAGTCTGCTTGTGATTGGTATTCTGGTAGGTGGAGGATATTTGTACTGGATATATAATCAAGTCGCGAATACGGGAATAGACAAGCCTGTTCCTCCAGGTATGTCGGCTTCAACCAAACCACTTACAATGTTGCTGCTCGGTACGGATAATCGTCCCGAAACAGGTACATTTCTATCGGATGTCGTGATGGTTGCGGCACTTAATCCGAACACAAAGACTGCAACAGTGGTATCATTGCCACGTGACACACGTATTCAACTAGATGGATATAAGTCGAATAAATTAAATGCGTATTATCCACGATTCAAAACACAAGAAAAGACTTCTGGCAAAAAGGCAGAGGACCAGATGAAGGAAATGATGGGCAAGTATCTGGGTGTAGATATCAATTATACTACAGTGATCAACTTCCAAGCCTTTCGTGACGCAATTAATGCCGTGGGCGGAGTTGACGTTACGGTGGATAAGAACATGTGTTACCGAGATACGGCTGACAATACAGATATCAATCTGAAGGCGGGTCCACAACATCTGGACGGGAAAGAAGCCCTTGATTTTGTTCGTTATCGCAAGTCCAATTGTAAACCCAAAACGGATGAGTCCAACGATTTCGATCGAAATAAAAGGCAGAGCCAAGTGATGAATGCAATGCTGGATCAGATGAAATCGCTCGGTGGAATTACCAAGATTGGCAAAGTAATAAGTGCGGTAGATAAAAACATGATCACAGATGTGGAATCCGAGCAAATGAAAAATTTTATCGCAACCTATTGGAATATTTCCACGGAAGATGTTCACTTTACTCCGGTTACAGGGGAGTGGAGAAGTCCTTATGTATATATTAATGAGACAGAGCTTGCTAATGCCAAGCAAGCGTTGCAAGATACACTGGCAGGCAAGGTAACAGCTTCGTCCCCGACACCGTGAAGTTTATTTTGGGGATTGGATGCAGGCATGACAGTATGATATAATCACATCGACTAGAATCACATAAAGTAGGTTAGGGGGCTCGTTGAATGTCCGAAGCCGTCATACAATTAACAGAAACTCTCCTACAACAATTCAAAAGGCAGATGAAGATTGAAGCGTTTAAGAATGCGTTGCTATATGGCGCTCAATTGTCTTTCGTGCCTCAATTTGTCAAAATATATGATCAACGTGCTGCGGAGAAGCTCGATGAGCAAGTCTTTTCAGCCATGAAAAAAAGCCTAGTGAGAGATCACTGGGCTTTTTGTTGTCTTTTTTCGGATGTATGTTGTTGCATGTATTGATCCTGAGCTGGTTCATTCGGGTTCTGGCGAACTTTGACGTCTTTCGGAAGCTGTGGAATGATTCTGCCTACCATGTCTGCGAGTTCTGAAGCGAATCCGGATATTGGGTGTCCTTGGCGAATATGCTCACCAATTTCTTTAATACGTTCGGAGACGTCTGCATCAGCGGTAACGATGGAATCTACGCCCTCAGGATCTTTGCGTAAGGCTTCTGCAACGGAGTATTTAATGATGCCAACACGTGCCCGTTCCAGATTTCCATCTACATCGATACCAACGATAGCAGTGTTTCCGAGGATGATGCAATTAGCATCTTCTACACCTTCAACATGCTTAGCAAGGGCTTTGAGATGACTCACTCGTTTTTCATTGGACATTCTACCGTGATCCGTACCATTCGCAACATCCTGTACTTCGCCCGTATTTTCGTTGAATTGGTCGATACGCGAAGCATTCATTCGATCATCTTGCTGAGTTGCCATGTTTCCTCCGTAACTTCTAGGATGCATCTGATGCGGTTCCTGTGAAGCGTTACGTGTAGAGGTATTACAGCCAGTAAGTATGCAGATTAGAAGCAATGTACATATCATCTTTTTCAAAAGTATTCATCCTTTCTTGGGGTTTTTCAGAATGGTTGACAATTATTTTGCCCTAGTCGAATACATTTATGTATGGGAGCATGATTGTCCATGCCACTGCTGAACATTGCACGATTTAGATGAACTCGGGAATGGTAGGAAACGGAATGCTTACACAGAGCACCTTCGTCATTCCCGAGACCACGTTCCAGCCCATGCCTTTAACGACGCCGCTTTGGAGGGGATTGAATGAAAAAGATTTTTGTATTGGATACCAACGTGCTTCTGCATGACCCCAATGCCATATTTGCCTTTGAAGAACATGAGGTGATCATTCCCGCGGTTGTACTGGAGGAAATTGACTCTAAAAAAAGAAATGCCGATGAGATCGGCCGAAACGCGCGTAATGTTTCTAGGTTGCTAGATGGACTCAGAGAACTGGGGCATCTGCACAGTGGTGTCCCCCTTGCCAATGGAGGTAATCTGAAAGTTGAACTCAATCACCGTAGCTTTGTTAAGGTTCAGGAGATGTTTGGAGAAGTATCTAACGACAATCGTATTCTGGCGGTCGCCCTGAACTACCAAATTGAAGAGAACGAAAAAGAAGTGGTGAATCGGCAAGTTGTTCTTGTTAGTAAAGACGTTCTCGTACGAATTAAGGCGGATGTACTCGGACTGAACACACAGGATTACTTATCGGATCGCACGGCAGGACTCAGTGAGCTATACCCTGGATATACTGCGCTGAAAGTTCATCCGTCAGTCATCGATGAGTTTTACACATATCGTTTTTTACCGATCAAACCTTTACAGCTGTCCTACTCGCTCTATCCCAATGAGTTTGTCATTCTAAAAGACGAAATGGGTACGAACAAATCGGCTTTGCTCAAAGTGAATATGGAAGGTACGAAGCTGGAGCCGCTGTTCCTCAGTAATGATAATGTCTGGGGGATAAGCGCCCGTAATGCACAACAACGAATGGCGCTGGAACTTTTGCTGAACGATGATATTC
The DNA here is from genome assembly GCF_948329825.1 of Paenibacillus sp. JJ-100. GTDB lineage: Bacteria > Bacillota > Bacilli > Paenibacillales > Paenibacillaceae > Paenibacillus. The sequence goes on along the minus strand of NZ_CAOJCM010000002.1, from coordinate 908,571 downwards.
CGCTTGTAACGATAACAGGCAAGGCAGGCACAGGCAAAACACTTCTTGCTCTCGCAGCAGGACTGTTGAAAGTTGAAGACGACCACAAATATAAAAAGCTATTGATTGCGCGGCCTGTTGTACCAATGGGCAAGGATATCGGGTATTTGCCGGGTGAGAAGGAAGAAAAGCTTCGACCATGGATGCAACCCATCTATGATAATCTTGAATTTTTATTCGATACAAAAAAGGCTGGAGATATTGATAAAATATTAATGGGTCTTGGTAGCATTCAAGTGGAAGCACTGACCTATATCCGTGGAAGATCCATCCCAGGTCAATTCATCATTATTGACGAAGCTCAAAACTTGTCGCGTCATGAAGTGAAAACGATCGTATCCCGAGTAGGGGAAGGCAGTAAAATTATTCTGATGGGAGATCCCGAACAGATTGACCACCCGTATCTGGACTCTGCAAGTAATGGATTAACGTATATTGTGGAGCGTTTCAAACGGGAGGGAATCAGTGGACACATTATGCTTGAAAAAGGAGAACGATCCAAGTTGGCACAGCTTGCAGCAGACTTGTTGTAATAAGGCTTTTAACCTGATGATGCAAGACTTATTTCCCGGAAAATGATTGTATGAAAGCCGACTGAAAAAGTCGGCTTTTTTTGCTGAAAAAATAAAAACACGTTATTATACATAACTAGATATGCTCTTAGTATGCAAAATACAAGAAAAGTGTTTTTTAGCAAGGTAGGACAGGAGCACTATATATTTGTTACAATGATTGCTACGGGAAAATACCATTTCATAGTCATAGGAGGAGTGTGAATGAAGCGTAGACATCAGATTGTTCTATTTGCAGTGCTGCTGCTTTCGCTAACGATCCTTTCTCCCAGTTTTGATTTTAGAGGTTCGCAGTATACTCAAGAGCGGAATCCAGAAAAAGATACATATCCCGGAGCCTCTTCTCTTAGCCATGAGAGACGGGCTCCTTTAGATGTGACAGTGTCTATGTCAAAAGAGGAGTTTGATTCGTTCCATAAATTAGCCGAAGAAGTGGCCGCATCCCGTTATATTCAAGTGAAGTTGCGAAATGTAGAATCAGAAGAGTACAAAAAGGTGTTGGATCAGGAGTTTGCATTGGGAGAGAATGGCGATATTATTTTATTGAATAGTGATGACGTGCAGTATTATGCCAAAAAGGGATATTTGGTACCTTTGAATGGCACCGCGCTCTCTAAGTCGTTGGGAGATACAATAATTGAACTGCGTGGCATGACAGAATGGAATGGATACCAATGGGGTATGCCCTTTGATTTTGATCCTTATATTATGGGGGCAACAGCTTCCTTTTTGAATAAGGCAGATTTGCAAGGTTTGCCTCAAAATAAAGATCAATGGTCTAAAGTGATCAAGGTATCCCAAATGGAGGGTCTCTCACTTATTTCGATGAATATAGAGGATATATTCGGAGCAAGTGCATGGATGGGTAGTCTACCTTTAGGAATGAGTCCCGACCAGATTATAACATTACAGCCCACATCGCTGGTTAACGAACTTCAGCAAGGGATCACTTTGCTGAACCAGCTTCAACCTCAGATCAAGACATTGTCTGAAGATCCCGTTGGGTTTGCATCCAATGTTAAAATGAGCACCCCAATGTTTGTATCCACGTTGTCTCGTATCCTTCAAGAAGATGAGGCTGCTGGGGATCAGAGGAATCAGAATAGGTTTGTATCGGACAACCTTATGGAGCCACTGCATGCAGTAGAGTCCAGAAGTCTTGTCATTACATCAGGATCTGTGGAGGCAGATGCGGCAAGTCGATGGATTGAGGGAATGCTGTCTGCTTCAACTCGAAAAAAATGGTTTGACGAGACGAAGCGCTTGTCTGCAAGGAAAGCGGAAACGAAGCAGGTAGCTGAAGATAGTGGAATTCTATATGAAAAGTTCAAAAATCAATCCTGGTTCTCCAAAGATTACGATCCAGTTCAAACAGCGAAGAGTAGGGAAATCGTCATGCGTTTTGAAAAGCAGGTAAAGCAGTTTCTGAGAGGACAAATAAATGCTGCCCAGTATGTGAGCAGCATTAGAAAAGCGACGAATCGCTAGAATGAGATAGCCAGTTTAACTTCCAAGATTCCTTCATCTGTAGAAACATCAGTAGCTTTCACAAAAGATATAATTTTTTGAGGATAAAAACCGAGATCAAATTCCTTTTCCAGCATGTTACGGGTTGTATCTGGTAGTTCAAGTTGATTAAAAACGAGCTTATCTACGTGAAAACGAATGGCATTTTGCGGTTCATTCTCTACCGTATAATGTCCTTCAATGCTCAATTGCAGCTGATCGCGCTGACCCGAGGCTGTAATTTTGTCCTGATCAAATGTAAATGCAAAGTCTTCAAAGAGTACATTCTGTGAACGCAAGAAGGTATTTAATTCGTCCTGGCCAATGCGAATCGTATATGTGGTTCCTGTGGTAGCTATCGTGCCGTTTTGCTTTTGAATGAAATCAGGCAGATTTTGCATGGCTGATGCTAGCGCTTTGAAGTAACGTTTTACCTCATAAATTCCAATGTTCTCCCAGTACAGGGTTAATTCATTCATTAATTTTTGAATAGCTGCCGCGTTTCCGCTGGCAGTTATTTGTTCATCCATTTCCTTTTGCAGTGATGCGACTCGTGTTCGCTGATTCTGCAGGTTGGTTTTCATCTCCGTAAGTTCAATGGAGGTTTTGCGAATTTGATCAGACGTCCGCTGCAATTCATCATAGCGAGTCTGGTACTTGTCCAGAACAGCCTGGTCTTTGCCAATAATGATCTGATAGTAGTCATACAGAATAAACAAGTCTTTGAATGATCTTGCTCCAAGAACGGACATGAGCAGACTGTCACGCTCTCCTGTGTAATAAGATCTTACAACAGCTCCGGCCCGATCTTGCTGGATATGTATCTCCTTTTCCTGCTGCAGAAGTTGAGCGGATAATGTCTCATATTGTTTGGTGAGTTCTTTTTGTCTTGCAGTAATTCGTTCAATCTCATGATCAATCTCTACAATAGATAACGTTTTTTGCAAAATGGCCTGTGTATCCTCGGGCGAAGGCTCTCCGTAAATGTAGGATGATGCAGGCTGGACGAACAGTAATACTATGAACAAGATGGCTGTTAAGCCATATCGATGTTTCACATCCATTCTCCTTTCTCTCTTCCTTAAATAATCATATAGATTAGTACTCGTCCAGACAATATATGAAAATGATAGGTGAAATATCCTTAGTGGTTAAATAAACCCGATTTCTTCATATGTAAACTAAGAAACAAAAAAGCAATCCGACAAGAGCCGGATTGCTTTGATGCTACTAGCGGATTAAAGCGGCAGTCCCATTTGAAATACAGTCCAGTAACTGAATCCTGTGAACGTCACGATCATATAGCCCCAGAAGAGCAATATATACGTGCGTTCTGTAAACTTCAAGTATCCCAAAAGAACAAAAAACGCAGTCTGCAGGAAGAAAAGCAAAGCCATTTCGACCAAATCTCCTGCAAAAGCCATCAGGCCGATCGCAAGCGTGAAGAACCCGAGTACTCGAAACATGCGTGCCACGGTAAATCCTCCTCTCCTATGTACGTTCATAGATTGTCTACACAACATTATACCGAGAAAGGAAAAAGGTGTAAACAAATTTGGATATGAAAGCGAATTCTTTTTTAGGGATTAGGGTTACAGTGGGGATATTTATAAATGTTACGTATGAGGGAACTTGAATGTGGAAATACATTTTAGTATGAAATCAATTCTATGAACTCTATGAGAGGCATAAGAATGAGTAAAGCAACTTTTATACCTAATTCACATAACGGCTTACCGGTTATGGGGACGGTTATTTTAGGATGGTGTTAGGAGGGTATTATAGCATGACTGCAGTGAGACAGGATGCTTGGAGTACAGAGGACGATTTGATTTTGGCTGAGGTTACATTGCGTCATATTCGGGAAGGTAGTACACAACTGGCTGCTTTTGAAGAGGTAGGAGAAAAAATAGGCAGAACTTCAGCCGCATGTGGATTCCGATGGAATAGCTGTGTACGCAAAAAGTATGAATCAGCAATTAGCAATGCTAAAGCTCAGAGACAGAAGCGGAGTTATCTCAGAAAGCAACCGGCTATGCTTGGTCCACAGGTTGCTGCACTAACAACACTGGATGCAGAAGAAGGGATTTTCAAGAACGATGGTGTGACGGATGAGTCCTTATCAATGGATGCAGTGATTCGCTTTCTGCGGCAATGGAAAGGTTCAGTGCAGGAGAGTAATCGTCAACTTAAAATGTTGGAAAAGGAATTGCGTGAGAAAGAAGATGAATTGCTGGAGCTGCGTTGTGAGAACGACCGACTATCCAAGGAAGTCAATGAGGTCCAAACCGATTATCGTGTTGTGAACGATGATTACAAAGCATTGATCCAGATTATGGATCGGGCTCGCAGGCTTGCCTTTTTATCTGAGGAAGAAGAAGAACTTAAGACTAGGTTCAAAATGGATGCTAACGGAAATTTGGAACGTATTGAGTAGTAAATGTGAATCTAAATGTTACATTCTAAAGCATGCCCGCCACACCTCCGTTTTATTTGCGGCTGGTATGACGGGTTTTTAGTTGTGTTCATTTGTTCTATTATAGAAGAGAAAGATCTATAGCAGAGAATAATCGTGGACAACGTATTCGGATAGACATTGAACTTGAAAGCAGGGATGAAGATGATTATAGATATTGTGGGGGCGGGCTCGTTAGGGCTATTGTTTGGAGGAAAGCTACAAGCAGCTGGCCAACGTGTTCGATTCTGGACTAGAACTTCCGAGCAGGCTAATCAACTCAAGAAAAACGGTATTATCATGATCGACAATTTATGCGAGATACATATCAAGCCAGATGAGATTGATGCTCGGCCGACAACGGAACTGACAGATACTTGGAACAAAGCACCTGGAGACTGGATACTGCTTACTATTAAGCAAACCCATATGAAGGAGTTTATCGACCAGATCAATACTTTGAACAATCGTCATCTAAAAATAGCTTGTTTTCAAAATGGTATAGGACACTTGGAGAAGTTAAAGGAAGCTTTGCCATATTCACTGATATATAGTGCCATTACAACCGAGGGAGCGAAACGTACACAGGAGGCTCAAGTGCAACGGGCGGGTTCGGGAGAAACAAGTCTGGGTATTAGCGAGACGTTGGCCGTAACCACGGATGGGGAAAATTGTGAGGAACAAATAATTGCTTTAGCGAAGGTTATGCAACAGGCAGGATTTGACTGTACAGTGTCGAATGAAATCGATAAGCTGGTATACAGGAAATTGCTGATTAATGGGGTCATTAACCCACTTACAGCTCTATGGAGAATCCCTAATGGTGAATTACTTAACAAGAAGGAACGAGTTAGGGTCATGCGCCAGTTATACGATGAGACGTTAACCGTATATAAGGCTATGGGTATACAATTGGAAGGAGATTCGTGGGAACAGGTCATAGGAGTATGTCGTGATACTGCTTCCAATACATCTTCGATGCTTGCAGATGTTCTACATAAACGCACAACAGAGGTTGAATCAATTAATGGATCAATGATAAGAATGGCGCAGCAGTTCAATCTGGAGGTACCTACACATGAAGTGATTCTTCATTTGATCCAAGGTATGCAATCAGAAGGAGTGAGTTAATGGGATTTTTTATCGTATTAAGTATATTACCGTTTTTTCCATTTGTACTTGTGTATTGGGGCATGATGGTATGGAAGAAAAATAAATCAGTCGCACTGACAACAGCGATGGACGTTACTACATTTTTTCTGGTATTCTCCGTATCAGCTTTATTCAACTTAACATTTGATTCGAACTTTGGATTTTATTTAACATTAATACTCATACTAATAGCGCTTGGTTTTATCGGAGGTGCGCAAAATCGACTAAAAGGAAAGATCGACGGAGGAAGAATGTTCCGCGCTGTATGGCGCATGTCATTTATGATCATGAGTTTTGGGTATATTTTGTTTACTTTATTTGGATTATTTAGATACATATTGAATCATATGTGAGGTTACATGACGTAAAACACTTAAAATATGTGACCTTTTTGTCGAAAACTGAAAAAAACATTACTTTCTGAAAAAGTAATGTAGATTTTTTTGACCGGTGGTTGTATAATCTATAAACATAAACCACATCAATTTAGGGGGAAAAGCTAGATGAAAAGGAAAAGTCTATTAGTCCTTTTGACGCTGATCTTGGCGTTCGGTACCGTACTTGCAGCGTGCGGATCGAAAAATGAAGGCACAGGTACCACAACAGATAACGGTTCTGCAAGCGGAGAAAAAGGTCTTGCCAAAGATCAAGTTTTGAAAATCAACTTAACGGCTGAACCTCCTACGTTTGACCCAGCTCAAGCAAAAGACAGCCAAACGAACACAGTTCTGAAGTTCTTGTATGAAGGTCTTGTACGCATCGACGAGAATGGTAAAGAAGCTCCAGGTGTGGCTACAAATTGGGAAGTTTCTGAAGATGGTTTGAAATATGTTTTCACCCTGAACCCAGAAGCAAAATGGAGCAACGGTGACCCAATTACAGCTGAGGATTTTGTTCGTTCTTGGGAACGTGCTTTGAAACCGGAAACAGCTTCTCCTTATGCGTACCAATTGTACTACATCAAGGGCGCTGAAGGCTTTAACATGAGCAAAGATCCGAAGTTCAAAGGTACTAAAATTACTGACTTCTCTCAAGTGGGTGTAGTAGCTAAAGATGAGCACACACTTGAAGTAACACTGGAGAACCCTACTCCTTACTTCTTGGGACTGACTGCATTCTACACGTACTACCCAGTACACAAGTCTGCTGACACGAATGATAAGTTTTTCGCTGACCACAAAAACATGATCGTTAACGGACCATTTGTAATGGATCAATATGCTAAAGGTCAAAAAATTGTTGTGAAGAAAAACGAAGGTTACCATGCAGCATCTGATATCAAGTTGTCAGAAATTAACATGTCCCTGACAAGCAGCAGTGCTTCTGAGCTGCAAGCTTACAAATCAGGACAATTGGACTACACTGGTGCACCTAACGGTGAAATTCCAACAGACCAAATTCCTTCTTTGAAAGCTGAGTTGCCAAACGAGTTTAAAGCTACTGGTATTGCTAGTACGTACTACTACCAGTTCAACGTAAATGAAGCACCATTTAACAACGCTAAAATCCGTAAAGCATTTGCAATGTCCATTCAACGTCAATTGATCGTTGATAAAGTTACACAAGGTGGACAAATTCCAGCATTCGGCTTTGTACCACCAGGTATTCGTGGTGAAAAGGAAGAATTCCGTACAGAACACAAAGATGATTACTTCACTGAAAATGTGGATGAAGCAAAAAAACTGCTTGCTGAAGGTATGAAAGAAGAAGGTTACACAACATTGCCAGAAATTACTTTGATCTACAACACTAGTGATGCTCACGCGAAAGTTGCATTGGCAATTGCTGATATGTGGAAAAACAATCTTGGTGTAGACGTGAAAACGGAAAACCAAGAGTGGAAAGTATTCCTGGATAACCGTCAAAAACAAAACTTCCAAATCGCTCGTGCGGGCTGGTCTGCTGACTATAACGATCCGTTCAACTTCTTGGAAATGTGGAAAACTGGCAACACAAACAACGACTCCAAATTTAGCAATGCACAGTACGATAAAAATCTAGAAGAAACTGTAAAAACAGCGGATGCCGCTGCACGTATGGCTGCATTTGCTGATGCAGAGAAAATTCTGATTCAAGATGAAATGGGCGTATTGCCAATCTACTACTACACTAACGTTTCCTTGACGAAGCCTTACCTGAAAGGCGTACAACTGGATTTCAGTGGAGCAATTGACTTCACTCGTGCATATCTGGAAGAGAAGTAAGTTGTTCTGAAGTCTAATATGATTTGCTTCGGGATATATATGTGGAACTCCATATATATCCCGATTTTTTTGTTTGCGCATCGATTTTCCTTATAATTCTGAAATTTCCGATAAATGGATTGGACTTTATTGCGGTCTAATTCTACAATCGATTTGTATACAAAATATTGTTTGTGGAGGTGTGCAAGGGTTGTTAAAGTACGTTTTGAAAAAACTGCTATTTATGCTGCTATCGCTTTTCATACTCGCATCGATGACGTTCTTCTTGATGAAGGCCATTCCTGGTGACCCTTTTACATCTGAAAAAAGAGTATCACCTGAAATTCGGGCTCTTCTTGAAGAGAAGTACGGCTTGGATAAGCCGATGTATGTACAATATTTCAAATACATTGGAGATATTGTAAGAGGTGATTTTGGAGTTTCGATGAACTATCTGAACCAAGGCGTTACAGACATGATTGTGAGTACATTCACGGCTTCTTTAAAAATTGGTATTTTCGCAATCATTATCTCGGTGATCGTGGGGGTATTACTAGGTTTGCTCGCAGCGGTATATCACCGAAAACTGATTGATGATGTCACGATGGTGCTTGCTGTTATCGGAATTGCGGTACCAAGTTTCTTGCTGGCATCTTTGTTACAATATGTGTTCGCGTTTAAACTGGGATGGTTTAACGTTATGGGCTTTGATGGACCCCTTGACTATGTCCTTCCTGTTGCAGCATTATCTGCATCCCCAATTGCATTTATAGCACGTCTAACGCGTTCAAGCATGCTGGAAGTTTTACATGCAGACTATATCAAAACGGCGAAAGCTAAAGGTTTGAAATGGCCTGCCATCATGTTTAAGCACGTTGTACGGAATGGTATTTTGCCAGTTGTTACGTATGTAGGACCAATGACTGCTAATATCATCACTGGTTCTGTTGTTATTGAGCAGATCTTTAACATTGGCGGAATTGGTAAAGTGTTTGTCGAGAGTATTACGAACCGGGATTACACGATGATCATGGGAATCACAATTTTCTATGGTATTCTCCTGATGTTGGCGCGTTTCCTTACAGATATCGCTTACGTATTGATTGATCCTAGAATTAAGTTAGAAAGCCGGAAGGGGGCATAACGTTGTCTGGCACGAATAATAACAATAATGGAACGGCGAACACTGACCTGAACAGTCAGGCAGCGGTTAAGCCGCAAGAAAGTGTATCCCTTTTTAGAGATGCGATGTACAGACTTGCAACGAACAAAGCCGCGATGATCAGTCTTGGTGTGCTTATACTTGTTGTACTCTTTGCTATCATAGGTCCAACTTCTTTGTTTACAAGTTATAATTATTATTCCAATGACTTGCTTAATGCTAACGCTGCTCCAAGCGCAGAGCACTGGTTTGGTACAGACGACCTGGGTCGTGATGTATGGGTAAGAACATGGGTTGGCGCACGTGTATCGTTGACCGTAGGTTTGGCTGCGGCTTTGATCGACCTTGTTATCGGTGTTATTTATGGAGCTATCATGGGTTACTATGGTGGACGAGTTGACGGATTTATGAACAAGTTCTCTGAAATTTTGTATTCTTTGCCTTATATGCTTGTTGTTATCCTGTTGCTGGTTGTACTTGAGCCAAGCCTTACAACAATTATTATTGCACTCACCATTACAGGCTGGATCAGCATGGCCTGGATTGTGCGCGGTGAGATTATGCAACTCAAGAATAGAGATTTTATCCTTGCCGCTCGTTCTATGGGTGCCGGTACGGGACGTCAACTGTTCCGCCACTTGCTTCCAAATGCAGTCGGTCCGATTATTGTCACACTGACGCTGTCTATTCCAAATGCGATCTTTGCTGAGGCATTCCTGAGCTTCCTTGGTTTGGGGGTATCTGCACCAAGATCATCTCTTGGATCCATGATTAATGATGCACTTACAGGCTGGACTCTGTATCCATGGCGGATGTGGTTCCCGGCAGGTTTGATGGTTGTTACTATGCTTGCATTTAACTTACTCGGCGATGGATTGCGCGATGCACTAGATCCGAAATTACGTAAATAGAAACAGGAGGTGGGATTATGGAGCCGATTTTAACAGTCAAAGACTTAAGCGTATCGTTTAAGACACGTTCTGGTGAATTTGATGCCGTTAAAAATGTGAGTTTTGAAATTGGCAAAGGAGAAACGCTGGGAATCGTAGGTGAATCGGGTAGTGGTAAAAGTGTTACTGCCCAAACCATCATGAAATTGATTCCCTCCCCGCCTTCGAAGGTTAAGAGCGGAGATATTACGTTTCACGGTCAGGATCTGTTGAATAAATCAGATAAACAAATGGAAGCTATACGTGGTAAAGATATCGGTATGATCTTCCAGGATCCGATGACTTCTCTGAATCCAACGATTAAAGTTGGTAAACAAATTACAGAAGTATTACGTAAACACCAAAATATGTCCAAGCAAGCAGCGAACAAAGCTGCACTGGAAATGCTGGAGCTTGTTGGTATTAAAAATGCAGCAATTCGTATGAATCATTACCCGCACCAGTTCTCTGGTGGTATGCGTCAGCGTGCCATGATTGCGATTGCTCTTGCTTGTCGTCCTTCCTTACTAATTGCGGACGAGCCAACAACAGCACTCGACGTAACCATTCAAGCTCAAATTCTGGATGTTATGAAAGATATGCAGAAAAAGCTTGGAACTTCAATCATGCTGATTACGCATGACCTTGGTGTAGTAGCGGGAATGTGTGACCGTGTAGTTGTCATGAAGGAAGGCGAAGTTGTTGAAACAGGAACAACCGCCGAGATCTTCAGAAATCCTCAGCACCCCTACACCATTAAATTGCTGAACGCTCTTCCTCGTCTGGACGAGCCGAAAAAGGAAAAACCAACTCCGGTAGGTATTGTCAAAGGCAGTAACAAACCTTTGGTTCAAGTGAAAAACTTGAAGCAGTACTTTAACCTTGGTAAAGGTAACATCCTTAAAGCTGTAAATGACGTTAGCTTTGATATCTTTGAAGGAGAAACACTTGGGGTTGTAGGTGAGTCAGGTTGTGGTAAATCAACAACTGGACGTACTATTCTACGTCTTTATGAACCAACAGGTGGAAGTGTTAACTTCAATGGTACGGATATCTATAAATTGTCTCCGCGCAAGATGAAAGAGATGCGTAAAGACATGCAGATGATTTTCCAAGACCCTTATGCCTCACTGAATCCACGTTTTAACGTTATGGATATTATCGGGGAGTCTCTGGATATTCACGGTCTGGCTAAAAGCTCTAAAGAGCGTAAGAGACGCGTAGAAGAACTACTAGATCTAGTAGGGCTTAACTCTAGTCACGCTCTGCGTTATCCGCATGAATTCTCGGGTGGACAAAGACAGCGGATCGGAATTGCGCGTGCGCTTGCCGTTGATCCTAAGTTTATTATATGTGATGAGCCGCTTTCTGCACTCGATGTATCTATTCAAGCTCAGGTCGTTAAATTGCTTGAAGAGCTGCAGCAGCGTCTTGGATTGACATATCTCTTTATCGCCCACGATTTGTCCATGGTAAAACATATCAGTGACCGTGTAGCGGTTATGTATATGGGTAAAGTGGTGGAGCTGGCTGAGAGTGAAGAACTGTACTCTAATCCGATTCATCCATATACTAAAACATTGCTTTCTGCTATCCCTGTTCCAGACCCAGAGGTTGAAGCAAATAAACGCCGCATTCTGTTGCCAGAAGAACAGTCTGGTCCAATTCAGAATGCAGCGGGCGGTCCTGTGAATGATCCTTACAATTTGGAAAATGCTAAATTGATTGAGGTATCCAAAGGACACTGGGTTGCAGAACCATACGTATAATCGTTACGAAAAACGAATATGCTATTATATACATCATAACCGCCGATTTAGATCGGCGGTTTTTTTATATTATTTGTGACTTTGCTTTGACGAAGCGCTACTGAATTCGGTACAATCAAGAAAGGCTCTTTTGAAGCAAAATAAGGAGGCAGACCTCATGGAAGGAATTACTGAGGCGCTCCGTAGCGGATCACAGCTTGCAGAGGATTATATCTGTACGAGAGATGCTGCGCGAAGCCTTTATGAATATGATATTAGCTGGGAAAACGGCCTCCACGCGCGTGCAGAATGGCTGAACCAATCGGAGCATACACGTGTAGACCGTCATAAACTGGCGGCGTATTTACGTTTATATAATAAGCGAGTAAATGATCATGATCAGGTTCATGCTTCAATTACACGCCTTGTTGAAGAGAATGCAATGGTCGTTACTGGAGGGCAACAGAGTGGCCTGCTCAGCGGACCGTTGTTCGTGATATACAAAGCAGCCAGTGTAGTCGCTGCTGCACGTGAAGCGGAAAAGCATCTGAAGCATCCAGTTGTTCCTGTATTTTGGATTGCAGGTGAGGACCATGACTGGGATGAGGTGAATCATACGTATTTACCTGATTCGTTAGGCGATATCCAAAAAGTCAAACTGCAAGGTCACTTTAAGGGTAAAGATTCGGTAAGTTATGTGCAAGTGAAATGGGAACAGTGGGAGACCGTGCTGGGACAGGTGCAGCATGTATTACCTGATACAGTCCATAAACCGGATCTGATCAAGCTGATTACTGAGATTCATCAATCCAGCACGAATCTGAGTGATGCATTTGCAAGGTTGATATCCGCCTTGTTTGCCAAAACCGGGCTGGTACTTATGGATGCTGCTGACCCCGAATTGCGCAAGTTGGAGAAACCGGTTTTTGAACGTTTGATTCGGGATAATCATGCGTTACGCACAGCTTATTTGCAAGGTGCATCGCATGTACAACAAGCAGGTTATGCTATGCCAGCAGAAGTGGCAGAAGATGGGGCGAATCTCTTTTATATTCATGAAGGTTCCCGTTTGCTGTTGATGCAAAAAGATAACTTGTACCAGGACCGCAAGGGGCTAGTATCTTTTACGGAAGAGCGTTTGTTACAAGAATTGAACGATCACCCTGAGCGTTTCAGCAATAATGTATTGACTCGTCCATTAATGCAAGATGCATTGCTACCAGTGGCAGCTGTTATTTTAGGTAATGGTGAAATTGCATATTGGGGTCTTACACGCGAAGCATTCCGTACATTTGGATTACAGATGCCGATCATACTACCGCGTCTTTCTTTCACGATTTTGGAGGATGTACACCTCAAACACATGAAGCAATATGGACTTTCCTTCCAGGATGTACAGTACCGAATGGATGAAAAAAAGGAGAAATGGCTGACTGAGCAGGAAACATTCCAGGTCGAGGAACGATTTGCACAGATTCGTGAGCAGTTTATGGCTCTCTATCAACCTCTGCTAAATGAAGTGGCTGAAGTGCATCCGGGACTTAAACGGATCGGAGAAGCCAATTTGGGTAAAATGAACGAGCAAATTCAATATCTGGAGCGGCAGACTCGCAAAGCTATTGAAGATAAACATCAAGTGAGTCTAAGACATTGGAATGGTATTCAGAATGCCTTGTTCCCGATGGGCAAACCGCAGGAGCGAGTACATAATGCACTCTTTTACCTGAATCGTTATGGAACGGATTGGATTGAAGACATGATAGAGGCATCTACTGCATTCGCGGGACAGCACCAGGTTATTCAATTGTGAACATCGGCATTATGATAGTTTGATTTTAATAGAAGAAACATATTTGAGGAGGAATTAGATTGACCACATCTGCATTACAAAACAGCATTGTCAAAGATATGGGGCTTGCTCCAGAAGGCCACTTGAAAATTGATTGGGTAGAGGCGCATATGCCTGTGCTAAACCGAATTCGTCGTCAATTTGAGCAAGATCAGCCCTTTAAAGGGTTGAAGGTTTCGATATGTCTTCATCTGGAAGCTAAAACGGCATATCTGGCAAAAGTGATCCAGGCTGGCGGGGCTGATGTGACAATTACACACAGTAATCCGCTTTCTACACAAGATGATGTTTGTGCGGCTTTGGTAGAAGATGGTGTTACTGTCTATGCTAAATATAATCCCGAGCCAGCTGAATTCAAAGCATTACAACTTCGTGCTCTAGAAGCCAAGCCAGATCTCATTATTGATGATGGTGGGGATTTTGCAACCATTATTGCTTCTGAGCGCCCTGAACTTGCAGCTACCATTCGCGGAGGTGCAGAAGAAACGACAACAGGTATTATTCGATTGAAAGCTTTGGCGAAAGAAGGAAAACTGAAATTTCCAATGGTTGCTGTAAATGACGCTTATTGCAAATACTTGTTTGATAATCGTTATGGAACAGGCCAGTCTGCCTTTGACGGTATTATTCGTACAACCAACCTCGTTGTTGCAGGGAAAAACGTTGTTGTTGCGGGTTATGGCTGGTGTGGTAAGGGTGTCGCAATGCGTGCGAAAGGCTTGGGTGCCAATGTAATTGTAACGGAAATTGACCCGATCAAAGCAGTTGAAGCTCATATGGACGGTTTCCGGGTTATGACAATGCTGGAAGCAGCCAAGATCGGTGATTTCTTTATTGCGGTGACTGGTAACAAGGATGTCATTACAGGAGAACATTATGACATCATGAAAGATGGGGCTATTTTGAGTAATGCGGGTCATTTCGATGTTGAGGTTAACAAACCAGAACTTGCCAAACGTTCCGAGTCTATTCGTACGGTTCGCCGCAACATTGAAGAGTATCGTTTCAAAGATGGTCGTAAAATGTATCTTCTCGCAGAAGGACGCCTGGTCAATCTGGGAGCTGCTGATGGGCACCCGGCCGAAATTATGGACACCACATTTGCACTTCAAGCGCTTGGCCTGCGTTATGTTAGTGAAAACTATGAAAATCTTGGAAAAAACGTAGTTAATGTCCCTTACGAGATCGATCAACAAGTGGCAAGCTACAAGCTGGAAAGCCTGAATATTGCCATTGATTCTTTGTCACCTGAACAGGAAAAGTACTTGGATAGCTGGAAATTCTAAAAGGCCATCCAATAATTACAAGCTGATATTCGGTTTCAAAAGATTTAAAATGGTGTCTTGATGATATGGCTCATGCACGGGTGCACATACGGTCGCCCGTAACGGGAAACGTCTCTAATCCTGAATGACAGGATCAGAGACGTTTTTTTTGGGATGGAATGAAATAAAAAAAGAATGTCAAGAAGGGTTTTGATTTTTTTAACCGAATCTATTATGCTTAGGTGGTGGAAAGTGGGGCAAAGTGGGGGAAATGGGTGAGGAGTGAGTGGGCCAATGTTTATGGGCGAATTTCAACATAGCATTGATGACAAGGGTCGGGTTATTATTCCGGCTAAATTCCGCGAATCTCTAGGGCCCTCATTTGTTGTCACACGAGGTTTGGACCAATGTCTTTTCGTATACCCCATGGAGGAGTGGGGAGTCATGGAACAGAAGCTCAAAGCATTGCCACTGATGAAATCCGACGCACGTGCATTTACTCGGTTTTTTTTCTCGGGTGCAACTGAATGTGAACTGGATAAACAGGGCAGGGTAAATCTGCCGGGCAACTTGAGAGAGTACGCCAAACTGGACAAGGATTGTGTTGTCCTTGGTGTGTCGAACCGGGTAGAAATTTGGAGTAAAGGCATTTGGGAGAGTTATTTCAATCAATCCGAGGAAGCATTCAACGACATTGCCGAAAAGCTAGTCGATTTTAATTTTGATTTATAACGTAAGGAGGGGTGCAGGTTGTTTCACCACATAACCGTACTCAAAGAAGAGGCAACAGAGGGGTTAAACATCAAGCAGGACGGTATATACGTGGACTGCACTTTAGGCGGCGCGGGACACAGCTCTGTGATTGCTTCCAAATTAGGCCCGAACGGACGTCTGATCGCATTGGATCAGGATGATTGGGCTCTGGATAATGCAAAAGAGAAGCTCGCCGCTTATAAAAACCAAGTAACATTGGTGAAAACCAATTTTAGGGATTTGGAACAGGTTCTTAAGGACCTCGATGTTCCCATGAAAGATGGTATACCTCAGGTGGATGGAATTCTGTATGACCTAGGTGTGTCATCGCCGCAGTTCGATGAAGGGGAACGAGGATTCAGTTACAATCACGATGCTCCGCTGGATATGCGCATGGATCAGGATGCACTATTAACAGCCAGAGAGATTGTAAATGAATGGCCTGAAGAAGAGATTGCTCGTATTCTCTACCGCTATGGGGAAGAGAAATTTTCTAAACGAATCGCTCGTGTCATTGTGGATAGACGCAGTCAGGCTGAGATCGAAACGACAGGTGAACTGGTAGAGTTGATCAAGGAAGGTATTCCTGCAGCAGCCCGCCGTACTGGTGGGCATCCTGCGAAGCGAAGTTTTCAGGCGTTGCGTATTGCTGTTAATGATGAACTGGGCGCTTTTGAAGAAGGACTGCATCAAGCTGTTCGTTGTCTTGCGCCAGGGGGGCGCGTATCTGTTATAACCTTCCACTCCCTCGAGGACCGGATATGTAAACAGATCTTCAGCAGCTATCTTGAAAAATGTACATGTCCACCTGACTTTCCGTTATGTGTATGCGGCGGTAAAGGTACCTTGCGTTTAGTCAACCGGAAACCGCTGGTTCCTACGGAAGAGGAATTGACGGAGAACTCTCGTGCGCGATCAGCTAAACTGCGCGTAGCTGAGAAATTGTAGAAGAAAAGTGGAGGAGGAGCCTTCGAATGGCATACACACGTGGTAATCTAGCGGTCAAAGAAAAAGCCCAGGAACGTGTAACGCAACAGAGGTACAAGGAAACAACTAAAGTAGTGACACGTCGCACCGGGCTACCGGCTCGTGAGAAGTTTCTATATCTGATTACGCTCATAGCAGTCATTATTGTTGCTGGTGCTCTGATGTCTCGTTACGCTCATATTTACGAACTGAACAAGCAGGCTGAAGCAACCATAGTAGACATTAAAAAAGGTCAGAAAGCTATCGCCGATCTGCAAGTGGAGAAAGAAAGATTGAACAATCAGGTGATAGAGAATGCCAAAAGTCTGGGCTACGTTGAAGCAACAGATAAGGATGTCATTTTTGTACCTCGTACATCAACGAAAAACACATCAACAGGTGCTGAATCATCCTCAACTGAAGCAAGCAGCAAATAAAGAGGTGTTTTAATGGTAAAAAGAATAAAGATGCGCACGTTGCTAATAGGGGGATGTATTACCCTCTTTTTTCTTGTACTCGTAATCCGTATATTTTTCATTCAGGTAGTTAATGGGGATAAATGGCAGGATGAAGCAGCTGGTCTGATCGATAGACAACAGACGATTAAGGCTTCTCGAGGTACCATTATGGATCGCAACGGGAATGTGCTTGCTACAGACTCGCCAGCGTACACCGTCTCCGTTAACCCGCTGCTGATTAATCAATTTGGTTTAGAAGATGAAGTGACGAAGAAACTGTCCGTACTGCTCAAAAAAAATGAGAGTGAAATGCGTGCTTTAGTCACTGCAAAGAAAAAAAATGGAGAGTTTTTTCAGCAACGTGAAGTCCGCACAGAAGGATATAAAATCAGTCCTGAACTGGCTGGAAAAGTCGAGGAACTGCGTGAAGAACTTAAGGACAAATATAAAGCACAAAATGCTATTGTCTTGACCCAAGAATCCAAAAGGTTCTATCCGAAAGAAACACTGGCCTCTCATGTGCTGGGCTACATGAGTCGTGACGGCAAAGCTGTCAATGGTCTTGAGGTCTCATACGATGATGTATTGACTGGGACAGACGGCTTCCTGAATTATCAGAAGGATGCTAAAGGCACCAAGCTTCCGGACTCTCAGGATAATTACCTGCCTCCGAAAAATGGGAAGAACCTCAAGCTGACGATTGATGATACGATCCAATTTTACATTGAGGATGCCATGAAAGAAGCCGTTGCTAAGTATAATCCACTCAGTATGACTGTTATAGCAGCTGATCCAAATACGATGGAAATTCTCGGCATGGCGAACTGGCCAACGTTTGATCCAAATACGTATGCGGATACGCCGGATCAGAGGAACTTTATCAATCATGCAACGCAGTCAATCTACGAACCAGGTTCTACGTTCAAAATTGTGACGCTTGCAGGGGCGGTTGAAGAAAAACTATTTGATCCGAATGCAACGTTTGAATCCAAACCAGTACGTATCGGTGGATACACAATAGGTGATAATGGTCATTCTTATGGAGAAATCTCCTATCTTGAAGGCGTGAAACGCTCTAGTAACATTGCGTTTGTTAACCTCGGCTATAGCATGCTGGGGGGAGAGCGGCTACGCCACTACATTGATGAGTTCGGTTTCGGCAAAAAGACGGGGATTGATCTGCCAAGTGAAGTTGCATCACCAATCAAACCGTTGGTGTATAAATCAGAGATTGCTACGGCAGCTTATGGCCACGGTCTCGTTCAGGTGACGCCGATTCAGCAACTTGCTGCCATTTCAGCTGTTGCCAACGGCGGAAAATTGATTCAACCGCATCTCGTGAAAGAGATTATCAATCCGAATGACGGTTCAACGGAAGTCGTTAAACCCAAAGTAGTCCGTCAGGTCATCTCCAAAGAATCCTCCAAGCTAGTAAGCGGATATCTGGAACAGGTTGTTGCAGACCAAACCAAAGGTACTGGCCGCAACGCCTATATCGAAGGATACCGTGTTGCGGGCAAGACAGGAACAGCGAGAAAGGTTATTAACGGGGAATACAGCAAAAATAAGGATGTCGTTTCTTTTATTGGCTTTGCACCAGTAAACGATCCCAAAATTGCTATGTTAATCGTTATTGACCAGCCTGATGGAGGAAATGTAGGGGGGGGAACTGCAGCAGCTCCTGTATTTAAAAAGGTTGTAAGCCAAACACTGCAATATATGGGTGTTCCAAAGGATACTGTCAAAACGGCGGATGATAAAACAAAACCAGTAGTACAAGCTAAAGCACCGGATCTGAGTGGTAAAACGGCTAAGCAGGCCAGAAGTCAGCTTCTAAGCTCCGGTATTGCCTATGTAACGCTTGGTCAGGGTGAAAATGTGATTAGGCAGTATCCACAGGCGGGTGCTCTGATGAATTTCGGTCAGCGAATCTATATACTCACAGAAGAGAGTAGCAAAATGAAGATTCCAGATCTAACAGGTGAATCTCTCCGGGATGCTTTGGAGGTACTTTCGCTTATGAAGGTTGGAGTGAAGGTCAAAGGCGAAGGCTTTGTCGTGAAACAGAAGGAGCAGGTGTCGGGAGAGGAACGAACTGTGCAACTGACGTTACAGACGGCCAGAGCCGCCGTAACGGGTATTGCAGATGAGGCTCCAGATGCATCTGAACCAGATAAGAAGCAAGGAAAAGGTGCGGCATCTGGTGATGAGGTTACAACGGAGGGGAAAGATTCCTCAGGAACTACCCCGAAGAGTCAGACTAAAACTGAGAATAATCAAAGCGAAAGGTCTGATGGAACTACCCGTGAAGGGACCTCCCTGCCATAAGCTTCATAGACAGCTTGTTCTAACCCCCGGTTGTCCTGAATATTCATGAATGAGAAGGTTCATGATTTTGGGACGAGTGGGGGGATCTTTTCGTGAAGGGATCAAGTGTGAATCTGCGGCGCAGACTGCTGTGGAGTTTATGCATTCTAGTTATTTTATTTTCGGCCTTGGTGATCAGGCTTGCTTATGTACAGTTGGGAAAAGGACCGGAGTTATCGGCAAAAGCGGAAGAATCCTGGCGCCGTAACATTCCATATACGGCGAAAAGAGGAGAGATTCTGGATCGAAACGGAACATCTCTTGCTTACAATGTGACAACCCCAACAATTATGGCAATTCCTGCTCAGGTGAAGGACGCCGAGACAACGGCTAATTCACTTGCACCATTGCTAGGCATGACGGAAGAGAAATTGCTGGCAACCATCAAGAAACGAGAATTAATCGTAAGACTACAACCCGGCGGCCGCAAAATTACGATGGAGAAAGCTCAGCGCATCCGTGATTTGAAGCTCCCGGGTATCGTTGTTGCTGAGGATAACAAACGATTCTACCCATATGATGATCTTGCTGCACACATCCTCGGATTTACAGGTATCGATAATCAAGGTTTAACTGGCGTTGAGAAAAGATATGATGACAAGCTGAACGGTTTGAATGGCAGCGTATCCTACTTGTCCGATGCGGCCGGAAGGCTCATGCCCGGCTCATCTGAGAAGTATGTGGAACCGAAGGACGGGCTTAATCTCAAGCTAACCATTGACAAATCAATTCAGTCGATTATGGAACGGGAACTGGATCAAGCGATGGTGAAATTCCAAGCTAATTCCGCTTTGGCCATTGCGATGAATCCCAAAACAGGTGAGATTCTGGCTATGTCCAGCAGACCAGGCTACGAGCCAGCAGATTACCAACAGTACCCTTCCGAGATCTATAACCGGAACCTGCCCATCTGGATGACTTACGAACCAGGTTCAACCTTCAAAATCATTACACTGGCTGCTGCGTTGGAAGAAAAAAAGGTGAATTTGCAACAGGATCAATTTTTCGATCCCGGATTCGTAGAAGTGGGCGGTGCACGTTTGCGCTGTTGGAAGAAGGGTGGACATGGAAGTCAGACCTTCCTTCAAGTCGTGGAAAATTCATGTAACCCGGGCTTTGTCGCTCTAGGACAAAAGCTGGGGAAAGAATCTTTATTTTCATACATTCGGAATTTCGGTTTTGGTACCAAGACAGGGATTGATCTAAGCGGAGAGGCAAGCGGTATTCTTTTCAAATTAGAGAATGTAGGTCCTGTTGAACTTGCAACGACTGCCTTTGGTCAAGGGGTATCTGTAACGCCAATTCAGCAAGTCGCAGCAGTATCTGCTGCTATCAATGGCGGCAAACTCTATAAACCTTATGTCACCAAAGCTTGGGTTCATCCAGAAACTGGGGAGTTGCTGGAAGAAGTTAAACCTCAGTTGGTTCGCCAAGTGATCTCGGAAGAGACGTCAAAACAAGTACGAGAAGCGCTGGAGAGTGTCGTTGCCAAAGGCACAGGGCGACCAGCATTTATTGATGGATACCGGGTTGGAGGCAAAACAGGTACGGCTCAGAAAGTCATTAATGGACGTTACTCCTCAACCGAGCATATTGTGTCTTTTATTGGGTTTGCTCCGGCTGATGATCCACAAATTGTCGTATACACGGCTGTAGACAACCCAAAAGGAATTCAGTTTGGGGGTGTGGTTGCCGCTCCAATCGTACAAAACATCCTGGAGGATTCGCTGCATTATATGAATGTGCCTGTTCGCAAGGATCAGCTCGCCAAAGAATATAAATATGGTGAGACTAAAATTGTGACAGTTCCTGATCTTACGGGGGCTACCGTGGAAGATTTGTACGAAGATCTGAATATGAACTTTATGCTAGCAAAGTCCGGCAGTGGCAAATACGTGATTAATCAAGCGCCTAAAGCAGGAGCGAGGGTAGAACAAGGCTCGACAATCCGGATTTATATGGGTGATGTCCTGAAGGATGAGCATGATCATTCGAAACAGGAATGAGATCAGCTAAGCGGTCTTTTGAAGTCTACCGCAACAAATTTTGCAAGCATGCGTTTCATTATTTGGTGATATGGCCGATATTATTAACACAGGTTCCTGTGTGACAAAGAAGTATATTTGGAAAAGTGAGGTTATTCATGTGCTTTTAAAACAGTTTGAGTCCAAATTGATCACCGCCCGTCTTGTGGGCGACCCCCATACAGAATGTCACAACCTTCAGACAGATTCCCGGCAAGTCAAACCGGGGGATCTGTTTATCTGTCTTCCGGGATATACGGTTGATGGACATGATTTTGCAGAAAAGGCAGTACAGGCCGGCGCGGCAGCTCTGGTTGTGGAACGGGAGCTTGATTTGCCTGTACCACAGCTGATTGTCAAAGACAGTCGCTTTGCAATGGCTGTTCTGTCAGATTTCTTTTTCGATTCGCCAAGTCACAAGATGAAAATGATTGGTGTAACGGGAACCAACGGGAAAACAACAACGACCTATCTGATTGAGAAAATTATGAGCGATTATGGTCAAAAAACCGGACTCATCGGTACCATTCAGATGCGTTATGATGGACGGACTTATCCCATGTCGGGAACAACGCCAGAGGCGCTTGAGCTGCAACGCAGTCTTCATAACATGGTTCAAGCTGGAACGAATTGCTGTGTGATGGAAGTTTCATCGCATGCGCTGGAACAGGGTAGAGTCAAAGGTACGGATTTCCGTACAGCCGTATTCACAAACTTGACGCAAGACCATCTGGACTACCATCATTCGATGGAGGAATATCGCGGAGCAAAAGGGCTGTTCTTCGCTAGGCTAGGTAACGGATTTGCTGAAGATGATGCTCAACGTAAGTATGCAGTAATTAATGCAGACGATCCTGCTGCTGATTATTTTATTTCCGTAACGGCTGCTGAGGTTATTACATACGGCATGGGAGAAACGGCAGATGTTCGTGCTTCTAACATCTCTATCAACGCTCAGGGGACCTCTTTCCATGTGGATACCTTTGCTGGCAGCACGGACATTGAGCTTCGTATGGTGGGCAAGTTCAATGTGTATAATGCGATGGCTGCGATCTCGGCTACACTCGTGGAAGGTGTTCCACTGGAAGAGATTAAGCGTAGTCTTGAAACTGTACCAGGCGTTGATGGCAGGGTAGAGGCAGTCAATGAAGGTCAGGCATTTGCTGTCATTGTTGATTATGCCCACACACCGGATGGGCTTGAGAATGTGTTACGGACAGTTCAAGAATTTGCGGAGGGACGTGTCATCTGTGTGTTTGGGTGCGGTGGTGACCGAGATCGGACCAAACGACCATTGATGGGCAAAATTGCTGCCAAATACAGTGATTTTGTATTGATTACTTCCGATAATCCTCGGACTGAAGATCCTGATTTGATTTTGAAAGACATTGAGCAAGGTTTGCTGGAAGAGGCAATTCCATCCGACCGTTATACCATGATTGTGGATCGGCGCCAGGCTATTCATGAAGCTATTGAAATGGCAAGCCCGACCGATGTAGTATTGATTGCGGGCAAGGGTCACGAGACTTATCAGATTATCGGAACAACCAAAACAGATTTCGATGATCGGATCATAGCCAAAGAAGCGATAAGGGGCAAATCCAATTGATAAAACGAACATTGGCCCAAATGGCCGACATGTGCGGCGGCACATTGAGTGACGCTGCACTTTATAGTGAAGTTATAGCTGAGGGAGTATTTACCGATTCACGCAAACCGTTGGCAGGTAGCCTGTTTATCCCCTTGGTGGGTGAACGTTTTGATGGGCATGAATTCGTCCAGACCTGTTTGGAGCAGGGAGCCGCGGGGGCAATGTGGCAAAAGGATCATGGTGTTCCACCGCAAGGCGCTGTCATTTTAGTGGAGGATACCCTAGTTGCCCTGCAGAAGCTTGCATCGGCTTACCTTAGCGAGAACAAGGCATCTGTAGTTGGTATAACAGGCAGCAACGGTAAAACAACCACAAAGGATATTGTGGACGCTCTACTTTCGACTACATTCAACGTGCATAAAACGCAGGGCAACTTCAATAATCATATTGGTCTGCCATTAACAGTGTTGAGCATGGCTCCAGATACAGAGATTATCATTTTGGAGATGGGGATGAGTGGTCGCGGTGAAATCCATGATCTCTCGGTCATCGCTCAGCCGGATGTAGCGATCATCACTAACATTGGGGAATCACACTTGCTTCAGCTTGGCTCCAGACATGAGATTGCCAGAGCGAAGGCTGAAATCTCGGCTGGTATGAAACCTGGCGGTTTACTCATCTACAACGGAGACGAGCCTTTAATCGCTCAGGTGCTTGAAGAGCCTGCTACGAAGCAACCAGAGGGTATGAAGCGGTTTACGTTTGGACTGGAAGAGGATAATGATGATTATCCAACGGGACTAATGAATACGCCGACTGGAATGGTATTTACGACCAAGCAATCGGGAGACAAAGCGTATACACTTCCCTTGCTGGGTACGCATAATGTGATCAACTGTCTGGCCGCGATGGCTGTCGCACGTCATTTTGGAGTTACTCCGGAACATATGGAGGAAGGCCTGTCACAGTTGAAACTTACAGGTATGCGCATTGAAGTCACACAGGCAGTTAGTGGACTCACTCTGCTGAATGATGCGTATAATGCAAGCCCCACTTCCATGAGAGCTGCTATAGATGTGTTAGAAGGGCTAAAAGGTTATCGAATGAAAGTGGCTGTGCTGGGAGATATGCTGGAGTTAGGGCCGGATGAAGAACAGCTTCATCATGAAGTTGGAACGTATATTACCCCTGCCAAGTTGGATAGAGTGCTGGTATACGGAGCTTTATCCCTGCATATTGCCGAGGGAGCCAAGAAACATATGTCGGCTGAAGCTGTACATGTTTTTGAGAATAAAGAAGAATTAACTCGTTATCTGTTGGAGCACCTTCATCCTAAGGACGTTGTTTTGTTCAAAGCCTCACGAGGCCTGAAATTGGAAGAGGTGGCTCAAGCACTGCAGACAGCACCATTACACAATCGAGTAGACTAGAGGGGTGAACCCATGGATTTTCAGGTATTACTGTTAACAATCGGCGTTTCATTTATTTTGGCGGTGATTGCCGCACCGCTACTCATTCCGCTTCTGCGGCGGATGAAATTTGGACAGCAGGTCAGGGAAGATGGACCTCAAAGTCATTTGAAAAAAAGCGGAACACCAACGATGGGCGGAGTCGTGATTTTACTTGCGTTTACGCTGGCGTTTCTTAAATTTTCCGCTGTCAAGAACACAGACTTTTATGTGTTACTTGTTGCAACGTTAGGGTTTGGCCTCATCGGTTTTCTGGATGACTATATCAAAATTGTATTCAAGCGTTCGCTTGGACTGACGGCTAGACAAAAAATGCTGGGACAGCTGATTTTCAGTGGCCTCATGTGTTATCTGCTTATTCAAAACGGACACAGTACTGCAATTTCTATTCCGGGTACCTCGGTTTCATTCGACTGGACGGGTTGGTTCTATTATCCGTTTGTTGTGTTTATGATGCTGGCGATTACCAACGCAGTTAATTTTACGGATGGTCTTGATGGTCTTCTTTCTGGTGTTAGTGCGATTGCGTTTGGCGCATTTGCTATTGTGGCGATGCAAGCAACGTCGATGCCAGCGGCTGTATGTGCAGCTGCGATGATTGGAGCTGTTCTTGGATTTCTGGTTTACAATGCTCACCCAGCAAAGGTGTTCATGGGCGATACGGGTTCACTTGGAATCGGTGGGGCAATTGGTGCAATTGCGATCGTTACGAAGACAGAGCTACTTTTCCTTGTCATCGGCGGTATTTTTGTCATCGAAGTCCTTTCGGTTGTGATTCAAGTCGTATCCTTCAAAACTCGTGGTAAGCGTGTATTCAAAATGAGCCCGATCCACCATCACTTTGAACTCAGTGGCTGGTCTGAATGGCGGGTTGTCATCACCTTTTGGGCGGTAGGCGCAATTTTAGCTGCTCTTGGACTTTATCTCAACAAGGGGTTGTAAATTATGAACCATCCAGAAACATATCGCGGACAACAAGTCGTTGTGCTTGGCCTTGCCAAGAGCGGCGTACAAGTTGCGAAGGTGCTGCATCGTGCCGGGGCTAATGTTACAGTAAACGATAAAAAAGACAGGGAACAGTGTCCCGAAGCTTCCGAATTGGAGGCTTTGGGAATTTCTGTTGTATGCGGAGGTCATCCGGATGATCTGATTCACAGTGATGTGAAACTGGTCGTGAAAAACCCGGGTATCCCTTATCATGCTGCTCCTGTGCAACAAGCACTTGAGCTCGGCATTGAAGTGGTGACAGAGGTAGAGGTGGCTTACCACCTTTGTGCCGCACCTATAATCGGTATTACCGGTTCGAACGGAAAAACAACAACTACAACATGGGTGGGAAACATGCTGAATCAAGCAGGTTTGAATCCCATTGTTGCCGGAAATATTGGAACACCTCTCTGCGAAGCGGCAGAACAGGCTAAAACCGATAACTGGATGGTGGTAGAGTTAAGTAGCTTCCAACTAAAAGGCACGGTGGAATTCCGTCCACGGATCGCTGCGCTACTTAACGTCGCAGAGACTCATTTGGATTATCACGGAAGTATGGAAGATTATGTGGCCTCCAAAGCAAAACTGTTTGCTAACCAGCATTCAGATGACATCGCCATCCTTAATTGGGATGATGCGGTGTGTCGTGAACTTGTGCCTTACATTAAGGCCAGATTAATCCCGTTCTCGTTAACGGAACAGTTAGAAACAGGGGTGTATGCGGATCCGCCTTACGTAGAAGGGGAAGAGGATGACGTACGGCGTCAGGTGATCTATGCTGATGGCCAGGGCAATCAGAAGATGATCATCGATGTGGAGGATATCGGCATACCAGGTCGCTTCAACGTGGGCAACGCACTGGCTGCGGTAGCTATTGCAATAGGTGCAGGAGCTGATCCCTCAAAACTGGCTGCCCCACTTGCCGAATTCAAAGGTGTTGAACATCGTCTGGAGTATGTACTGAAGCATAATGATTCGGTATACTACAACAATTCCAAAGCTACCAATTCCAAAGCAACGGTGATGGCGCTGAATTCCTTCAAGGAACCTGTCGTTCTGATCGCAGGCGGGCTGGATCGCGGTTCGGATATGATGGAGCTGCTGCCTGTATTTGAAGAGCGTGTCAAAGCCCTGGTAGTCCTTGGTGAAAACCGTGCTAAAATCGCTAAAGTTGCAGAACTTGCGGGATTAAAGCAAATTAGGGTCGTCGATAATGAGGAGGACGCTGCCCGTACGTTGACGGTTGCCGTTCAGGAAGCAGCAAAACTGGCTGATCCGGGGGATGTGGTTTTATTATCACCTGCGTGTGCAAGCTGGGACATGTTTGCCTCCTATGAAGAACGGGGACGCATTTTTAAAGAGGCGGCGCATAACTTGTAAGTAGGGGGGTGGAAAAGCCCCTACTTCTCATGCAAGGGGTGGCCTCCTGATGAAACAGACGCGACCGGCGCCGGATATTTGGCTCCTGATTTGTATTTTGGCTCTGCTTGCCATCGGTATCATTATGGTGTACAGTGCAGGCTCAGTGCTCGCCTTCCGCAATTATGGTGATTCGTTTTATTTTGTGAAAAGACAGATTTTATTCGCCGTGCTGGGGCTTGTAGCTATGTTCGTAACAGCTAACGTGGATTATAGGGTATGGCGGAAATATGCCAAGCCGATTTTAATTGTCTGTTTTATTATGCTCATTGCTGTATTAATTCCGGGAATTGGTGTTGTTCGTGGCGGTGCACGAAGCTGGTTGGGGATTGGGTCTTTCGGTATCCAGCCATCCGAGTTTATGAAGCTGGGGATGATCTTGTTTTTGGCTCACTGGCTAAGCAAAGACCCAGGCAAAATCAAAACTTTTACAACAGGGCTACTGCCTCCGCTTGGTCTAATGGGTTTGGCCTTTGGGATTATCATGTTGCAGCCCGATTTAGGTACAGGCACCGTGATGATGGGAGCGTCTATGCTCATTGTTTTCACAACCGGTGCGCGTATGAAACACCTTGCACTGCTTGCGCTTGGGGGAGTTGCTGGCTTCGCGGCACTGATCGCAGCGGCGCCATATCGCTTGCAACGAATTACAGCCTTTCTAGACCCTTGGTCTGATCCGCTTGGTGCAGGTTATCAGATTATTCAATCGCTCTATGCCATTGGTCCTGGTGGACTTGCTGGTTTGGGTCTTGGAATGAGTAGGCAAAAGTACAGTTATGTACCAGAGCCGCAGACGGATTTTATTTTTAGTATTTTAGCAGAAGAACTCGGTTTTATTGGTGGCATGATTGTCTTATTATTGTTTCTAGTGCTTGTTTGGAGAGGGATGCGTGTAGCGATGACCGTTCCGGATGCCTTTGGCAGTCTGCTAGGTGTAGGGATTATCGGCATGGTTGCTGTGCAGGTGATTATTAACATCGGTGTAGTCATTGGACTGATGCCTGTTACGGGGATTACGTTACCACTGATCAGTTATGGTGGTTCGTCATTGACCCTCATGCTCACAGCACTGGGCATATTATTAAATTTATCCCGTTATGCGAGGTGACTTAACGATGCGAGTCGTTCTTAGCGGCGGCGGTACGGGTGGACATATCTACCCGGCTGTTGCTATAGCAAGGCAATGCGAGGCGGAACATCCCGACTCGACGTTTTTATATATTGGTGGAACACGAGGACTTGAGAGTAAGCTAGTTCCTCAGGAAAATATTCCATTCAAATCTATTGATATTACAGGTTTTCGGCGCAAGATATCTTTTGAAAATGTGAAGACCATCATGCGATTCGTTCAAGGGGTACGGCATTCTAAAAAAATGCTGAAGGAATTCAAGCCTGATGTTGTCATCGGCACAGGTGGTTATGTCTGTGGGCCTGTTGTATATGCAGCTGCCAAACTCGGGATTCCAAGCGTGATTCATGAACAAAACGCAATACCGGGTCTGACAAACAAATTTTTGATGCGTTACGTAGACATGGTTGCTGTGAGCTTTGAAGGTTCTGAGAAGTCATTCTCCGGAGCTAAAAAGGTGATTTATACCGGTAATCCGCGTGCGACAACGGTTGCCCAGGCCAGTCGGAATCGCGGGTTTGCTACGTTAGGAGTTCCGATGGACAGCCGTGTTGTTCTTGTCGTTGGCGGCAGCAGAGGGGCAAAAGCGATTAATCAGGCGATGATTGAGATGGCTCCGATGCTGGAACAGCTGAATGATGTGCATGTCGTGTACGTTACAGGCGAGACCTATTTTGATGAAACTCGTGAAGCGATTCGCAGTTCTCTGGGAACGATGCCTAATCATCTGCATGTACTGCCATACGTACATAACATGCCTGAAGTGCTGGCTTGTACTTCGTTGATTGTAAATCGTGCAGGAGCTTCGTTCCTGGCTGAGATTACATCACTCGGTATTCCTTCGATTCTGATTCCGTCACCTAACGTGACAAACAATCATCAGGAAGCTAACGCGCGCACCCTTGAAAAGGGAGGCGCATCAGTGACTATGTTGGAAAAAGAGCTTACTGGTAAAGGTTTATATGAAGCGATCGCTGGAATCATGAATAATGAATCTGATCGTAAACGGATGGCAGAAGCCTCACGTAAACTAGGTAAACCGGATGCCGCAGAAGTGCTAGTGAATGAAATTAAACGTCTTGTTTCAGGACGTTAAAGTGTGTTAGTGGGCGATTGTCACACACCAGACGGGACTGACATAAGATACCGTATAAATCGTGACAATCGTTCCATGATACGCAGCACAGCATTCGTGCTGGAAAAGATGTATCTTGGGGGAGCCCTAGGCATCTCCGGTTATTGCTCGGCGGAACTGGAGTATAGACTGCAGGCGCTCATGGATCGGATGTGTCACGGATATTTCAATTCGCTGAGATTGTACTGAAACAATGGGGAGCTTTGCTTTTCATTGTTAACAGGCAAGCGACAGTAGAGGACGTCATCACCCTTTCGCAGTCTTTTCAGAGCAGTAGATCCTCTCATGGCGGTATGATCCTGATACCGTGTGTCTTCGCAGTGGGTGAGCGTATAACCCCGGAGGTGATACATTGGACAAATTGGTGATTGAAGGTGGGAAACCCCTATCAGGATCCATACGCATCCATGGAGCAAAAAATGCCGCTTTACCGATTATGGCCGCAAGTTTGCTCGCAGACGGAGAAATTACGCTGCACAACGTTCCACACTTGCTGGACATCGAAGTAATGCTGTA
The DNA here is from genome assembly GCF_948329825.1 of Paenibacillus sp. JJ-100. Lineage (GTDB taxonomy): Bacteria > Bacillota > Bacilli > Paenibacillales > Paenibacillaceae > Paenibacillus. The sequence goes on along the minus strand of NZ_CAOJCM010000002.1, from coordinate 878,897 downwards.
TATCCTGGAACGGCTTGGATGCACATGTCGGCATGAAGAAGGAACAGTGACGATCGATACTTCGCTGGTCCGGTCACATGATGTGCCAGAAGATCTCATGAAGCAAATGCGCTCTTCCATTTTTTTGATGGGGCCTTTGCTCGCAAGGTTTGGTAGAGTATCTGTATATCAGCCGGGCGGCTGTGCAATCGGAGAACGCAAAATTGATCTTCACCTCCGGGGGCTGGAAGCGCTCGGAGCACAGATTGAAGAGCAGGATCAGCAAATTATCTGCCATGGAGCCCATCTGACCGGTTCGGATATTCATTTGGATTTTCCAAGTGTTGGAGCAACCGAGAACATTATGATGGCCGCTGTGCTTGCTGAGGGTACAACTACAATCTTCAACGCAGCGAGGGAGCCCGAGATTCAAGATTTGCAGCATTTTTTAAATGCAATGGGAGCACGTATCATGGGTGCGGGCACGGATACGATTACGATAAACGGCGTGGAGAGACTGGTACCGTGCACTTATGAGATTATACCGGATCGAATTGTCGCTGGGACGGTCATGATCGCAGCTGCTGCAACTCGAGGAAATGTTACGCTCACACACTGTAACCCGGCACATCTTACTTCGCTTATTCATGTGTTAAAGCGTACTGGTGTTCAAATCACAGTCTGCAATGATATAATGACTGTGAGTTGTATGGTCCGCCCCAAATCAGTGGATCGTATCGTGACTTCTCCATATCCTTCGTTTCCCACCGATCTTCAATCTCAGATCATGGTGCTGCTCAGTTTAGCAGATGGTTTCAGTGTAATGAAGGAGACTGTATTCGAAGGCCGTTTCAAACATGTGGATGAACTGAACGTGATGGGAGCCGATATATCGGTTGATCTGAACGCTGCGTTTATCCGTGGTGTTCCCAGGCTGTATGGAGCTACTGTCGAGGCAACGGATCTTCGTGCCGGAGCAGCCTTGGTTATTGCAGGACTGGCGGCTCAAGGTAAAACCGTTGTGGAGCAAGTGCATCACATCGATAGGGGATATGATCAAATCGAAAAGTTATTTCAGAGTCTTGGAGCCTCGGTGGAGAGACAGTCAACTGTTCGGAAACAGTTGGATTTTGCCAATTAACTTCCTTGGCGTCCCCTTCTTGGAAGAGAAGGGGACCTGAGGCTTTGTGGAGCGTTATTATGCCTAAAAGTCAAATTCCGGTTCTCAAGCAGAACCGCCCAAAAGGAAACACAAGCCGCAAAATTGTAATTATTTTATTATTACTATTTATTGCACTGCTCGCTGTATTATTCTTTCGTTCTTCTGTGAGCCGTATTTCTGCCATTGAAATTACGGGAAATGTGTACACGACGACTTCGGAACTGTTGGAAAAGAGTGGCTTGAAAAAAGGCGACCAATTTTTTGGCACAAGTGCTGCTGAAGTTATTGAACGCCTAAAAACAATCAAAGCTGTTTCAACCGTTACGGTGGACAAGCAATTCCCTGGCACGATTCTTATCACTGTCAAGGAATTTCCCACAGTTGCTTATGAACTTGACTCAAGTGGGGTACTTAAAGCAATATTGTCCAATGGGACAAGTCTGAATGTTCCACCAACGATTGGTGTTGCAGTAGAGAAGCCGATTCTAACGCAATGGAAACCAGATGATCCGCTAAAAGCAAAACTAAGTGAGAAGCTGGCTCAAATTCCGAATGAGCTGACAACGGATATTTCGGAAATTATTCCAACTCCGACGCCTTCTTTTCCGGATCAGATTCGCATGTACACTAAATCTCAGTTTGAAGTGATTACAACGGTCTCGTTGTTGACGGATAAAGTAGAGTATTTGAATCAAGTAATCGAGACGGAGCGTCCTGGCAAAATTACGATGCTTGAAGCCGATACGTATGTCCCTTTTATCCCGGATAATCCAGAGGATGGAGCTGAGCCGGGTGCATCGCAATGATGCTTCCAGCTGAATGGAAGCATCTTACGCAAAAGTGCAGGTAGTAAGGGGTTTAGCCCTGGTTGATGTATGAAACTTGTTCTTTCTGAGATGAAGAAAAAATGGTACACTTGAACTTATGGCAAATGAGTTACCTCCTTCTTTTTTCTTCAAGGTTTTATGTCACACATCCAGAACTTGGCACCCAAAAAAATTGTAGAAAAAAGAGGGAAAGCCTAAACTGTGTTGAATATGTTTAAAGAGTGTTTGAACCCGAACGTATTTTACTATTGGAGTCAGGAGGTGCCACAGACTTGAGCAACAATGACATCATTGTTAGTTTGGACATCGGTACATCCAAAATTCGCGCTATTATTGGGGAAATTAATAATGGAACCTTTAATATTATTGGAGTTGGATCTGCCGACTCGGAAGGAATTCGCAAAGGTGTAATCGTAGATATCGATCAGACGGTTCAGTCGATTCGCAATGCAGTGGATCATGCAGAACGTATGGTAGGTATTCAAATATCCGAAGTATATGTTGGAATCTCGGGCAATCATATTGGACTGATGAGCAGTCATGGTGTGGTGGCAGTATCGAACGAGGATCGTGAGATCGGAGAAGAAGACATGGAGCGGGTGTTGAAAGCAGCCGAAGTCATTGCAATTCCGCCGGAACGAGAAATTATTGACGTTGTCGCCAAGCAATATGTTGTAGATGGCTTGGAAGGCATACAAGACCCGCGTGGTATGATTGGTGTTCGCCTGGAAGTTGAAGCAACCATCATTACGGGAGCGAAAACCGCGATACATAATCTTTTGCGCTGCGTTGAAAAAGCGGGATTAAAAGTGAGCGATCTGGTTCTCATGTCTTTGGGAGCTGGACAGCTGGCTCTGTCCAAGGATGAGAAAACTATGGGATCCGTGCTGGTGGATATTGGTGCCGGTGCTACGACCATTGCGATCTTTGAAGAGGACAGTCTGGTTGCGACTTCAACATTGCCAATTGGCGGCGAGTTTGTAACCAATGATATCGCTTATGGTTTACGTACTTTGACTGACCAAGCGGAGAAAGTAAAGTTGAAATATGGCTGTGCATGGCTAGATGATGCTGCCGCAGATGTGATGTTCAAAGTTACACGCATCGGCAGCAACGTAGACAAGGAGTTCTCTCAAGAAGATCTAGCGGCTATTATTGAACCGAGGGTTCAAGAAATATTCCAGATGATTGGACAAGAAGTCCGACGCCTTGGTTACAACGAGCTTCCTGGAGGTTATATACTAACGGGAGGAACGGTCTCTATGCCTGGTGTTCTGCAAGTGGCTCAGCATGAGCTTGCTGCTTCAGTACGTGTCGCCGTACCGGATTACATTGGTGTGCGTGATCCTGGTTATACCAGCGGTGTTGGTATCTTGCATAATGTTATTCGCGGTTTGCGCATTAGGCCCTCGAGTAGCAACGGCGGTAATAGCAACAATAACACAAATAGCAAGAAACCGACGAACCGTCCGAAGCCAAATGCGGCACAGGAATCGGAGCAAAAACCGGGTCTGTTCGAGCGACTGAAAAATATGTTCAGTGAATTTATATAACAGGTTGGATCCATTTCATACATTCTTAAAGCCGTCTGAATGCGCTGGTATTAAAATAAACGCTTTCGTTCGTCGATATATGAAATTGATTCGGTTCAATCAAAAATTGGACGGGCCATCCATGCACATTGAGGGGGAGATGGAATAATATGTTGGAATTTGATTTTGAGATGGAGAGCTTGGCTCAGATTAAAGTCATCGGGGTAGGCGGCGGCGGAAGCAACGCTGTTAACCGAATGATTGAAAATGGTGTACAAGGTGTAGAATTTATTACGGTAAATACGGATGCGCAGGCACTACACTTGGCAAAATCCGAGCATAAATTGCAAATCGGTGATAAATTGACTCGCGGTCTTGGTGCTGGTGCCAACCCGGAAGTAGGTAAAAAAGCTGCGGAAGAGTCTCGCGATCTAATTATGAATACCTTGAAAGGTGCAGACATGGTATTTGTTACAGCAGGTATGGGCGGCGGTACAGGAACTGGAGCAGCTCCAGTCATCGCTGAAATTGCCAAAGAGTGTGGCGCACTTACCGTAGGGGTTGTAACACGTCCTTTTACTTTTGAAGGCCGTAAGCGTTCCAGTCATGCAGAACAAGGAATTGAAGCACTCAAGGAAAAAGTGGACACGCTGATTGTGATTCCAAACGACCGTTTGCTTGAAATCGTAGATAAAAAGACGCCGATGCTGGAAGCATTCCGCCAAGCTGATAACGTATTGCGTCAAGCAGTACAAGGTATCTCCGATTTGATTGCGGTACCGGGTCTGATCAACCTTGACTTTGCAGATGTTAAGACGATTATGCACGAGCGTGGATCTGCTCTCATGGGTATCGGTGAAGCGACTGGTGAGAACCGTGCAGCAGAAGCGGCACGCAAAGCCATCATGAGTCCTTTGCTTGAAACATCCATTGAAGGCGCACGTGGTGTAATTATGAACATTACAGGTGGAATTAATCTGTCTCTGTATGAAGTGAACGAAGCAGCAGAGATCGTTACATCCGCTTCCGATCCTGAGGTAAATATGATCTTTGGTGCAATCATTGACGAAGATCTAAAAGAGGAGATCAAGGTTACCGTTATCGCTACTGGCTTCGAAGACAAGCCTGCGGCTCCGCCAGTGCGCAAACCATCTCCGGCAGCAGAAACGGCAGAGACACGTTCACCGAATCTTCGCCCATTCGGAAACCAACCAAGTAATGATCAGTTGGACATTCCGACGTTTTTGCGCAATCGTTCCCGTAACAATAATAACGAATAATTACGTATATTTATGTTGTAGAAACCCGGCATTGCTTCCAAAGCAGCCGGGTTTTTTGCTGTTTTTTTATACATAAAGTTTGACTACAGGAATGAACAAGATCTGAACAACTCATCTCCGCATTCCGACAAAAAAAGTTGGAAACAAGCTCCCATGTTTAGACAGACTTTGAATAGCAGGCTCCGTATACTTGTGAATATGCTCATGAATATCGAGATATTTGTTATTTCGATATGTTGGACTCAGGCAGGTGAAGAGCGTGGTTGTGTATGTCGATTTGATCTTTTTGACAAACCTTTGCATCGATGGAACGCTCATTGGATTGACGGCCTGGATGCGCCAAACGAAACTGGTCTGGTGGAGATGGCTGTTGTCAGCCGTCGTTGGTGCGTTATATGTTGTGATGATGTTTGTACCGGAGTTTGATTTTCTGTTCACGTTTCTAATCAAGTTTGCCTTTTCTCTTGTGATGCTTAGTGTCGCATTTGGATATAAGGGGCTGCAGGCTTTTATGAGGACGTTGGGCACATTTTACGTCATTAATTTTGTCGCGGCTGGAGGTATTTTGGGTGTCCACTATATGCTTCAAAGTTCAGGAGAGTTGTTCAATGGAATCTGGTTCACAGCTTCCGGCGGCATGTCGTTTGATCTGAAGATTGCATTCTGGTTTACATTCATTGTATTCTTCGCGGTCCTCTTATTATTCAAAATTGTGCAAAGTGCCAAACGTAAAACAAATCGCCTGACCAATTACCTGGGCAAAGTGGAGGTCTGCATTGATGAGATCGTGGTCTCTTGTACAGGCCTTCTGGATACGGGCAATCAGCTCACTGACCCTTTGTCTCGTATGCCGGTAATGGTTATGGAGGTTTCGCTATGGCAAGAGATGTTGCCTGATTCATGGAAGAACAGACTGAAGAATGAAGCGCCAGACAGCCTGATTCTGGAACTGGATCGGGAGCAGTTTGAGTGGCAGAATCGACTGCGCTTAGTTCCGTATCGAGGGGTAAACAAAGGAACGGCATTTATGCTGGCGATCAAGCCAGATCGGGTAAAAGTGTCGATGGATGGAACAACTTATGAGACGACAAAGGTTCTGATTGGACTGGACGGAAGGGCTTTATCCTCGGACGGAAAATATCAGGCCATCATTCATCCTGAACTTGTGCAAGAAGCTGCTTCTGCTCCGTCTAAGGCTCCGTCTGCGGAAGCTACAGAAAAGCCGCTGAATGTGGTATAGGAGGAACCTACATGCTTGTGAAATGGAAACTGGTTGCCCAGCTGCAATATTATCGTCTGTTGTTTCTGTTTGGGCTGAAAAGTGAAGAGATTTATTATATCGGGGGAAGTGAGGCACTTCCACCTCCATTGACAAGGGAAGAGGAAGAGTACCTGCTGCAGAAGTTATCATCCGGAGATTCAGCCATTCGAGCGATGCTGATTGAACGAAATCTGCGCCTCGTCGTGTATATTGCGCGCAAGTTCGAGAACACCGGCATCAACATTGAAGATCTGGTATCCATTGGAGCGATCGGACTGATCAAGGCCGTTAATACGTTTGACCCGGAAAAGAAAATCAAACTCGCTACTTATGCTTCACGCTGTATCGAAAATGAGATATTGATGTATTTACGTCGCAACAGTAAAATCCGAACCGAGGTTTCTTTTGATGAACCGCTTAACATTGATTGGGATGGAAATGAACTATTATTATCGGATGTACTTGGTACGGAGAACGATACAATCTATCGAAATATTGAAGAACAGGTAGATCGCAAGTTACTGCACAAAGCTTTGGAGAAATTAACGGATCGTGAGCGAATGATTATGGAGCTTCGTTTTGGCTTGACTGATGGTGAGGAAAAGACACAAAAAGATGTAGCCGACTTGCTCGGAATCTCCCAATCCTATATCTCCAGGCTTGAAAAGAGAATCATTAAAAGACTTAGAAAAGAGTTCAATAAGATGGTCTGACCCTATGAAAAAAGAAGAATGGGTATTACTGGCAAGGGTACCAACGACGAATAAAAAAGCCTGCCTCGGAGATAATGTACATTAATGTTTCTCCTTGGGAGGTAAATCACGATGACTCGAAACAAAGTCGAGATTTGTGGTGTGGACACCGCAAAATTGCCTGTTCTCACCAACACTGAAATGCGGGAATTATTTCATTCCCTTCAGCAGCACCATGATCGCTCAGCAAGAGAGAAATTAGTGAATGGCAATCTACGTCTGGTTCTTAGTGTCATTCAGCGCTTTAACAATCGGGGGGAGTTTGTCGATGATCTGTTCCAGGTTGGATGTATAGGCCTGATGAAAGCCATTGATAATTTTGATTTATCCCAGAATGTCAAATTTTCAACATATGCGGTCCCGATGATCATCGGTGAGATTCGCAGATATCTGCGTGATAACAACCCGATCCGTGTATCTCGATCACTAAGGGATATTGCCTATAAGGCACTGCAGGTTCGTGACAGCTTGACGAATAAAAATTCACGTGAACCGACGATATTCGAAATTTCAGAGGCACTGAATGTGCCAAAGGAAGACGTGGTTTTTGCGCTGGATGCCATTCAGGACCCGGTATCTCTGTTTGAACCGATATATCACGACGGCGGAGACCCGATCTATGTGATGGATCAGATCAGTGATGACAAAAACAAAGATGTATCCTGGATTGAAGAGATCGCACTGCGGGAAGCGATGCATCGATTGGGACAACGGGAAAAAATGATTTTATCCATGCGCTTCTTTGAAGGAAAAACTCAGATGGAAGTAGCGGATGAGATCGGCATATCTCAGGCTCAGGTTTCACGTCTCGAAAAGTCCGCTATACAGCAGATGCAAAAACATGTGAAAACGTAGTACGATATAAAGCAAAAAGACGATCGTCGGACGACAACGCCAATGATCGTCTTTTTTGTGCGGTACCGAAGGAAAGGGATAGGAATGGAAGCTGGGGTTGTCGAGTAAGGTTTTGCATCATTCAATCAAAAAGAGGACATTTTTCGCCTACAGGACATATATTAATATAGAAGCATGAAGATCGGGCAGATGAGCGTTAACAGGGGGCGGAAGGATGAGAACGAGCACAGGTGATTCCATATCACGCGGTATGAAAATTTCTGATTTTCAAACGAAGGATGTCATCAATATTACAGATGGTAAACGGCTCGGCCAGATCAGTGATCTGGAGCTAGACCTTAAGCAGGGGCGGATCGAAGCGATTGTTGTGCCGGGTTATAGCCGTTTTATGGGGTTATTTGGTGGGGGAACTGATCTAATCATTCCTTGGAGAAATATTGTGAAGATTGGTTCAGATGTTATTCTGGTTAAAATGGATGAAGTTAAGGAACATGGATACGACGAGCGGGAACGGGAAGCAAGATTGTATGATGAGCAGCAGCAGAGCCGCAGTGAACGCACGGAACGATTGGAACGGATGAATCGCAATCAACGAAGAACGATATAAATGAGACAGAATGCGTCTGTATTTGGTACACTGGAAGATGTGAGGTGAGGGAATGGAACCATTTGTATTGGACAAAAATAGAAGTAAGGAATTAGTGGGCCAAATGGATCCTAATCATCATGACCCGTTACTTTTAAATATTGAACCATGGAAACGTTCGTTTGAAGGCATGACGGCAGGATTCACAACGAGACACGGCGGTGTAGGTCAAGAACCTTATGCTACGCTTAATTGTGCATATCATGTTGGGGATGATCCCGAAGCGGTATTGAGGAATCGCCGACTTGTTACCGGGAAGATTTCTTTTCCACTGGAAGCATGGACTTGTGGAGAACAGGTGCATGGTAAACATGTGGCTGTGATTACAGCACAAGATCGGGGCAGAGGATTGATGGATCGGCAATCAGCGTTACAGGGAACGGATGGGTTAGTGACCAACGTACCTGGTGTGCTGTTAACATCATTTTACGCTGACTGTGTTCCTTTGTATTTTTATGATCCAGTGAAGCAAGCGGTTGGTCTTGCACATGCCGGCTGGAAAGGCACCGTTGCAGGTATTGCCGTCGCTATAGTGGAGACAATGGAACGAGAGTATGGAAGCCGGAGAGAAGATATCCATGCAGCTATTGGTCCGTCCATTGGGGATTGCTGCTATGAGGTGGATGAGGCTGTTATGCAGCATGTACGGGTTTGGCTCGATGAACGTGAGGGTAATGATGAATACGAGTATGCTGTTTCCAGCAACAATATATATACCCCTGCTGCAAATGGTAAATCGATGTTAAACTTGAAAGAATGTAATCGACACATTATGATGAAAGCAGGAATATTGCCGGATCATATCGAATGTACAACATGGTGTACAAGTTGTCATCCCGAACTTTTTTTCTCCTATCGTAAGGAGAATGGAGTAACCGGAAGGATGGCAAGCTGGATTGGGCTGGAAGAGAGGTGACCTCTTTGTCATTGGAGGAGCGTGTACAACAGGTTAATCAGAAGATTGAAGACGCGTGTAAGCGCAGTAATCGTCGTTTTGAGGATGTGAATGTGATTGCGGTCACGAAATATGTTTCATTGCAAACGACGGGGGCTGTGCTGGATCACGGTCTTGAGCATATTGGAGAAAACCGCTGGCAAGATGCACAGGCCAAATGGGAAGCATTTGGACAAAAAGGCATCTGGCATTTTATCGGCCATTTGCAGACAAACAAGGTAAAAGACGTCATTGGTAAGTTCGCATATATACACTCACTGGATCGTCTGTCACTGGCCAAAGAACTGAACAAAAAGGCTGCTTCACTTGGAATTAAGGTGAACACGTTTATGCAAGTGAATATTTCTGGTGAAGAGAGCAAATATGGTTTGCAGCCTGAACAGGCGAGTTCTTTTCTGAAAGATATTCAATCGTTTGACAACCTTAAGGTCATTGGTCTAATGACGATGGCACCTTATGAAGAAGATCCTGAAATGACGCGTCCTGTATTTCGGGGGTTGCGTGAGCTCAGAGATGAGTTGAATGGACAAGCACTAACTACAGAGCCGATAACTGAACTGTCCATGGGCATGTCCAATGATTTCGAAGTCGCCATTGAAGAAGGGGCAACTTGGGTTCGTCTTGGATCAATTCTCGTAGGAAAAGAGGAGAGCACACGATGGGTGTAATGAATAAATTTATGAATTTTCTGGGTCTTCAGGAAGAGGAAGAGGTTGTGGAGCGGGAACGACTTGCTGCACAGGAAGAACAAGAGCCTGAACAGCAAGAAAATGAAACGTCGCCATTTGATAAACGTAAAAACCAAAGGGGTAATAATGTGGTTAGCATTCATTCCCAGAAAAATGTGAAAGTTGTCCTTTATGAGCCTCGTTCCTATGATGAAGCACAGGAGATTGCTGACCATCTGCGTTCACATCGCACCGTCGTGGTGAATCTTCAGCGGATCCGGCAGGATCAGGCTTTACGTGTGATTGATTTTCTTAGCGGTACGGTGTATGCATTAGGTGGTGGTATATCTAAAATCGGCGGCAATATTTTTCTCTGTACGCCAGATACAGTTGAAATTCAGGGAACGATTACGGAAATACTGGCTGACAGCGAGCAAGATTATAACAGAATGAGGTGAGCCGCTTTTGTATCAGATGATTGAAGGCATATTGTTAACGGTATACCAGATTTATTTTTACATGGTCATTGTCTACATATTGATGTCATGGCTTCCCAACGCACGGGAAAGCTTCATCGGTGAATTGTTAGGCAAATTTGTGGAACCCTATTTAAGTCCTTTCCGCCGATTTATCCCGCCTTTATTCGGTGTACTGGATATTTCCCCGATTGTTGCGCTATTAGTTCTTCGACTCGCGCTTGTAGGGTTACTCTCTATCGTTCAGTATTTTTTATTATAGGATAGGGTGGCATAGATGAGCGGTGATATTTACGAACATTTTAGTCATGATGAGCGAGACTTTGTAGATAAAGCTTCCGATTGGGTGGAGCGGGCGAGCAAGTATCATGATACCAAGCTCACCGATTTTCTTGATCCAAGACAGGTGTTTATTCTGCAATCCTTGGTCAATCGCAGCCAAGACGTCCAGCTTCGTCTGGATGGCGGATACGAGGCTGCTGAACGCAAGCGTGCATTGATTGCACCCGATTATCGTTATCTCGACGAAGAGGACATGGGGATGCAAGTGCTCAGTATTACGTCTGACGATCAGAAAATCTCGGAACTCGAGCATGGGGACTATATGGGTTCCCTGCTTGGACTCGGGATGAAAAGAGGCAAGATCGGAGATATACAAGTGCTGGAAGATGGTTGCCATACGGTAGTGGCAGCGGAAACCGGCGCTTTTTTATCGCTTCAGTTAAATCAGGTTCATCGTCTGCATGTGTTCACAGAGCTGTTACCACTGGACCAGATGAAATGGACTGACACCAAACTGGATACGGTTGATATCACTGTTGCTTCAATGCGGTTGGATGGGATCTGTGCGGATGTGTATCGACTTAGCCGGAGTAAGGTACTGAATCCGATTAAGGCGGGGCGTTGCAAAGTGAACTGGAAATTGGTGGAAGATCCTTCAAAAGCATTAAAAGCGGGCGATGTAGTATCTATCCAGGGTTTTGGCCGTTTTAAAGTGTTGGAACAAGATGGAACGACCAAAAAAGGCCGCTGCCGCGTGAAAATAGGGAAATTTGCTTGAGGTTGATGCAGGATATTCCGAATTCTTGTCGAATGTTAAACGTAAAGGGTAAAAAAATACTCGGTCCTTCCGATATACATTAAAGTACAAGATGTGAGATGGATCTCTGACAATGCGAAGGCAGGTCCATTCCGTACAAGTTGCTCCACTTGGCAGCTGATTACGGCCCTTTGGGTGGAACCCAAGTGCTGCAAACCTTCTCTAAGAGCGAGAAGGAATTTTTACAGGAGGTGGACAGCATGCCATTAACGCCGCTGGACATACATAACAAGGAATTCTCCCGACGTTTGCGCGGGTATGACGAGGATGAAGTCAATGAATTTCTGGATCAAGTCATCAAAGATTACGAAGGCGTCATTCGCGAGAATAAAGAGCTGAGTAATCAGTTGCTGTCCGTTCAGGAGAAGCTGGATCATTTTGCTACCATTGAGGAAACTCTAAGCAAAACGATCATCATTGCACAGGAAGCTGCTGACGATGTCAAAAATAATGCGAAGAAGGAAGCTCAGTTAATCGTGAAGGAAGCAGAGAAAAATGCTGACCGGATTGTTAACGAAGCCCTTGGTAAATCACGTAAGATTGCCCTGGAGGTGGAAGAGCTTAAGAAACAAGCTTCCATCTATCGTGCGCGTTTCCGTACGCTTGTTGAAGCTCAGCTGGAACTGTTGACACAGGATGGTTGGGAAGCACTGGAGAGCCGTGAACAGGAAGTACGTGATCGTGAGCGGGAGATGAAAGAAATTTATTAGTCTACCGCCCGGTTGACTTTTGCGGGCAAAGAAGCTATAACTATATTCATATTGAATAGTGATTCCATGACGGGCTCAGTACGTTATGATCTCATCCCTCAGAGAGTTGGTGTCTGGTGAAAACCAACGGATGAGTTATAGCCGAATATCTTCCCGGAGAAGTGATGCTGAAGCGGTGGACGTATCGCCGTGTGTAAGCTGAACCGTAAGCCGTACGTTATAACGGTACCTCGTATTAGTTTAGCGGGGGCTTAAGCGCTGTTGATGACAGAGCATACTCAGGGTAACTGAATGTGGTTTGTGATGAACAGAATTAGGGTGGTAACGCGAGCAGAACCTCGTCCCTTTCCAGGGAGGAGGTTTTTTTGTGTTCCAAAACGGTGATTGGTGAGGCGTGTTGTGGACGTTTTACAAGGGTTTCATTAAATATAAGGAAGGATGTTGAGCAGCATGCAACGAGTTGATGTCAAAGAAAAAGCACGTGCAAGAGAATTGCGTGTACTAAATAAATGGAAAACGGAGAATACCTTTAAACGCTCGATCGAGAACCGGGAAGGTAAGCCTAATTTCGTGTTTTATGAAGGCCCGCCTACAGCGAACGGTAAACCGCATATCGGCCACGTTCTTGGGCGAGTAATCAAAGACTTTGTAGGACGTTACAATACGATGAAGGGATATCGTGTTGTGCGTAAAGCCGGCTGGGATACACATGGTTTGCCCGTAGAGCTTGGAGTACAGAAAAAATTAGGCATCTCGCACAAATGGGAAATTGAAGATTATGGTGTAGAGAAATTTATAAACGAATGCAAAGCGAGCGTGTTCGAATATGAACAGCAGTGGCGCGACCTGACTGAAGGTATCGGGTACTGGACGGATATGGATAACCCTTACATCACACTTGACAACAACTACATCGAGAGTGTGTGGAACATCCTTGCAACGATCCATGAGAAAGGACTGCTGTATCGCGGTCACCGCGTAAGTCCCTACTGTCCTTCTTGTCAAACCACACTAAGCTCGCATGAAGTAGCACAAGGGTACAAAGATGTTAAAGATCTGAGTGCAACAGCCAAATTCAAGCTGGATGACAGCGGAGAATTCATTCTGGCGTGGACGACAACGCCTTGGACACTTCCTTCTCACGTGGCTTTGGCTGTCAATCCGGAAATGGATTACTCCCGTGTACGTCAGAATGATGAAGTGTACATCATGGCAACCAATCTTGTAGAAAAAGTGATGAAGGATAGTAAAGGTGAATATGAGATCATCGGGGCACTAAAAGGTGCAGATCTGGTCGGTAAAACATATAGCCCGCCATTTAACTATGTTAAGGCAGAGAAAACAAACATGGTCTTGGGTGCAGGATTTGTTACGGATGCAAGTGGTACGGGGATCGTACACATGGCGCCAGCACATGGTGAGGACGACTATCGTGTATGCCGTGAGAATGGCATCAGTTTTGTGAACATGGTCGATCTGGAAGGTAAGTTTGTAGAACAAGTGACGGATTTTGCGGGTCGTTTCGTGAAGGATTGCGACATCGATATCGTTAGATATCTGTCTGAGAATGGACGTTTGTTCAGCAAAGAGAAGTATGAGCACAGCTATCCGTTCTGCTGGCGCTGCGACACACCACTATTGTACTATGCGATGGATAGCTGGTTTATCCAGACAACCGCGATCAAGGATCAGTTGATTGCCAACAATAGTGAAGTAGAATGGTATCCGGGTCACGTGCGTGAAGGTCGCTTCGGAAAATTCCTGGAAGACCTCGTGGACTGGAATATTAGTCGTGACCGTTACTGGGGAACACCTCTGAACATCTGGGTATGTGAAGAGACTGGCGAACAGTTTGCTCCCCACAGCATCGCTGAACTACGTGCACGCGCTGTAGGCGATGTACCTGAAAATCTCGAATTGCATAAGCCATATGTAGATGAAGTGAAAGTGCTCAGTTCTTGTGGCAAATATGAAATGAAGCGCACGCCTGAAGTAATCGATGTGTGGTTCGATAGCGGCTCCATGCCGTTCGCACAGCAACATTATCCTTTTGAAAATAAAGAAGTATTTGAGCAGCAATATCCGGCAGATATGATCTGTGAAGGAATTGACCAGACGCGCGGCTGGTTCTACAGCCTGCTCGCCGTGTCTACCCTTTTGACAGGCAAAGCGCCTTACAAAGCGGTTATGGCAACTGGACACGTACTGGACGAAAACGGACAGAAGATGTCCAAATCCAAAGGCAATGTTATCGACCCTTGGGAAGTAATTGAGGAGTACGGTACGGATGCATTCCGCTGGGCGCTGTTGTCTGATAGTGCACCGTGGAACAGCAAACGTTTCTCCAAAGGTATCGTAGGTGAAGCGAAATCCAAAATGGTGGATACGTTGGTGAATACTCATGCATTCCTGACGCTGTATGCGACTATCGATGGATTCGATCCACAAGAGCATCCATTCCAAGTGTCTGCACACAAGCTGGATCGCTGGATTTTGTCCAGACTGAACAGCCTAATCCTTGTGGTAGAAAAAGCGTTGTCTGTGAACGACTACCTCAATTCCTCCAAAGCAATTGAAGCTTTTGTAGATGAGCTGAGTAACTGGTATATCCGCCGTTCCCGTGACCGTTTCTGGGGAAGTGGACTGACAGAGGATAAACTGGATGCGTATCGTACTCTTACAGAAGTGCTGGTGACTACAGCGAAGCTGGTTGCGCCGTTCACACCAATGCTGGCTGAAGATATCTATCTCAACCTGACTACTGGTGAGAGCGTGCATATGGATGACTATCCTGTAGCCAATGAAGCCTTGATTGATGCGGCTCTGGAGCAGGATATGGAAACCGCTCGTCGTGTCGTTGAGCTTGCCCGTAACGTTCGTAACGAGACCGGGATCAAAACACGCCAGCCGCTGTCCGAGTTGATTGTTTCTCTCGATAAAGGCTTTGATCTGGCAAGTTATGAAGAGATCATCAAGGAAGAGATCAACGTTAAAGGAATCCGTACAGAGCATAACGATGCGGAATTCGTTGATTTTACACTTAAGCTGAATCTCAAAGTTGCAGGTAAAAAATACGGTAAAAACGTAGGTTTCTTGCAAAACCTGTTTAAAGGCATGACGGCTGATGAAACACGTAAAGTGGTATCGGAAGGTGTATTCAACGTCGTTTCTCCGGAGGGTGAAGAGCTACAGGTAACTGAAGAGGAGTTGCTGGTTGAGAAACAAGCTAAATCCGGGTTTGCTTCAGCGTCCGGTTATGGACTGACCGTTGCACTGAATACAGAGATCACAACGGCACTGGAGCAGGAAGGCTGGGTACGTGAGGTTGTTCGAGCGGTTCAGGATACACGGAAACGTCTGGATCTGCCAATTGAAAAAAGAGTGCGTCTGATGCTGGATGTAGATGCAGAACTTCAAGAGGCGATACAAGCATTTGACGATGTGCTTCGTGAAAATGTACTGGTGACCGACGTCTCATTTGGTACAACCGATACAATGGAGCGCCTGGAAGCCGGGGGCAAAACAATCGGAATCCACATTGAAGCCTAGTATTTAGATCATTTCCTGAGATAGGTAACGTAAATCTATAAGAACCAACAATAAATGAGCTCAGCTAAGGAAGCAATTCCCGAAGCTGGGCTCGTTTGTTTTTTTGCAGAAAAGGCAATGCTTAAATTGTGCACTTCCTTTGGATTGGTTTTATTAAAATAGATTTATCTATACTCATGCAAGGAATGGAGCGAACCATGAGCAAACAAGAACAGTCAGCGGAATCCATTAAATCAGCATCACTGGAAACCGCAGACATATCGCATGATAAAATTGAAGAGTTACATACATTAACGAGCCGGATTGCTAATGAGCTGGAGCGTTCACGGATTGCACAATATACCGAACTGCTGCTTCGACCATGGAAGCTTATCGGGTTAAATCTGTTGTCCGGCGCAGCCAGAGGTGTAGGCATTGCGATTGGGTTTACTTTTTTCGCTGCAACCATTATCTATGTGTTACAACTTCTTGGCGCTCTAAATTTGCCGATCGTTGGAGATTATATTGCTGATATTGTACGAATCGTCCAGCGTCAGCTGGATATGACGACCTATTGATTCCATAAGATTGGAAGCAGAGTCACAGATCATCATCCAATGAGTCGGGTTCAAGTAGGCCGTCGCCTTCGCCATTGTCTAGATACTGCCGATACTGGCGATTACGGACAATGGATACATCATGACCATAAATATCCGTTGCGACAAAGCTTTCATAAGCTTCAACAAAGCCGTCCATCTCTTCGGTGGCCTCAATAGCCATTACATCGTAGCTATCAATATCGCCGTTTTCTGCCATTGCAGGGGAGTTGGAGTTGCCCCAGCTCTCTACGATCTGCCAGGCATCTTCGCCGTCAAAGCCATTCTGATCTTCCCGCTCATCCAGACTGGTACGTCCAAACGATGGAGCCAGGAATTCCTCTTCAACAGGCCGATTTTCCGAAACAACTGTCTCCGGTTGATGTTTTTTACAATATTTTGTGTAGGGGACGGCTTCCATTCGCTCATATGGGATAGGTTGTTGGCAGACTGCACATATACCGTAATGGCCTTCTTCCATCGCGTGCAGGGCTGAATCAATACGTTCGAGTTGGAATTCATCATGCTCTAGGAGCGAAATATCTTTTCCTCGTTCGTATACCTCTGTGGCAAGATCCCCGGGATGATTATCAATAGGTGACAGTTCACCGGTCTGGAGTTTTAAAGAATCTCCCAGCCCATAGTGTTCGTTGTCTGAAAGCCGATGTTCGATATCATGTTTGTTGGACATAAGCTGGGAACGCAGAGAACGCATTTGCTCAGATGTAAAATGTGACATGATTTTCCCCTTTCTGTTCCATCTGGAATCCGGTTGTAGTCTCCATTCTAGGATGTACCTTTTTGGGCAGGATTACATAAGGCAAATGTTAGTTATCGCTTTTTCCAAACTGTATATAACTCAGCTTATATTCCACGTCATGGACGTTCTTCGAATAGCTGTGCTACAATAAAATAAGTCTGGCGAAAGTTTGGTATCGCTGGAAAAGACAAGAACGGAGTGACAATAAACGTGGTGTATTATATCCTTGCTTTTATCGTGTTTTTAGTGGATCAGGGAACGAAGTACCTGATTGCTACCCGGATGGAACTTAGAGAAGAGATTCCGGTCATTGGCAATTTTTTTGTCATTACCTCCCATCGTAATTCAGGTGCTGCATTTGGAATATTACAGGACCAGCGTTGGTTCTTTATTGTGGTGACGATCATTGTAGTTGTTGCTTTGATTTGGTATTTGCAAAAGGTGAAAGACACTCCACATAAATTGCTTCCCGTCGCCCTTAGTTTGGTACTTGGGGGAGCGATCGGTAACTTTCTTGATCGTGCATTAACAGGGGAAGTTGTGGACTTTGTGCAGCTTAATTTTGGAAGCTATACGTTTCCAATCTTCAACATTGCCGATTCGGCTATATGCGTCGGTGTAGCACTAATCATTGTGGAAACATTGCTTGAAGGACGTCGTGAAAAAGCGGCTGCGAAGACTGAAGGGAATGAGCAAACTGAGTAATTTACACGAAGAAGAGTTGAACAACGAAGAACAACATAATGATGAACAACGTATGGAATGGATCGTTGCTGCTGAACATAAGAAAGAACGTCTAGATAAATACATTACTGAGGCTGTAGATAACGTATCTCGCTCTCAAGTCCAGCTATGGATAGCAGACGGAGCAGTCACGGTGAATGGAGCTGTAGCCAAGGCTAACACGAAGCTGTCCGAAGGGGACAAGATTGTATTACAAGTTCCTGAGCCGGAAGCGGTGGAGATTGTTGCAGAAGACATCCCGCTTGAAGTGGTTTACGAAGATAGTGATCTAATCGTCATCAATAAACAGCGCGGACTAGTCGTCCACCCGGCACCGGGACATACTTCTGGTACACTTGTGAATGCTTTGATGTATCATTGCAAGGATCTTTCCGGTATTAACGGAGAATTGCGTCCAGGGATCGTACATCGGATTGACAAGGATACGTCTGGATTGATCATGGCTGCCAAAAATGATCGTGCTCACGCTTCGCTTGCTGCTCAGTTGAAAGAACACAGTGTAAACAGACGTTATATTGCGCTGGTTCATGGTCATCTGAGCCACGATCAAGGCACCATTGATGCACCGATTGGACGGGATACGCACGACCGTAAAATGTATACCGTCACAGAGCGTAACAGCAAACATGCAGTGACGCATTTTACTGTGACTGAACGCATCAACGACTACACCTTACTTGAGTTAAAGTTAGAAACAGGACGTACTCACCAGATTCGCGTGCATATGAAATTTATAGGTCATCCACTTGTCGGTGATCCGACATACGGACGTAATAAAGGAATCAAAATGAATGGACAGGCTCTTCATGCCGCTACCCTTGGTTTTGTGCATCCGACAACAGGGGAGTACATGGAATTCACTGCGCCGATCCCGCAGGATATGGAAGATGTACTGGCTTCGTTGAGAAGCCGCTGATGGTTTAAAGAAAGTACAAATGTTCGGATATTTTGTCCATGGTGTTGAATGTTCATATGCTTCATATTAAACATGAGAAATTTGTGTCAAATGAGGAGATGAACAACATTATGAGCATTGATAAATATCAGGAAACATATATCCAAACTAATTTTGCCGACCGTATCGGCGGTTCCAACTATGGTAAGGACACTAACATCTATAAATTTGAGAAAATCAAACGTGCTAAAGCTTCAGCAAAGAAAGACTTTCCCGATGTCGAATTAATTGACCTTGGAGTAGGTGAACCGGATGAGATGGCAGACGCGGGGATCGTTGCTGCTCTTGCTGCAGAAGCAGCCAAACCGGAGAACCGTGGCTATGCCGATAACGGTATTCCAGAATTCAAAGTAGCGGCAGCAACATACCTGAGGGACGTATTTAACGTAGAAGGTATCGATGCTAACACAGAGATCGTACATTCTATCGGCTCCAAACCCGCTCTCGCGATGCTCCCCTCTTGCTTCATCAACCCGGGTGATGTCACAATTATGACCGTTCCTGGTTATCCAGTAATGGGTACACATACGAAATATCTGGGTGGAGAAGTATTCAATGTTCAATTAACGAAAGAGAATAACTTCTTGCCTGACCTGGGAGCAATCCCAGAAGATATTGCTAAACGTGCAAAATTGCTCTATTTGAACTATCCGAACAACCCGACTGGTGCAAGTGCAACAGTGGAGTTTTTCACTGAGGTCGTTGAATGGGCAAAAAAATACAATGTGGTTGTTGTGCATGATGCGCCATATGCGGCATTAACATATGATGGATCAAAACCATCCAGCTTCCTGTCGATACCAGGTGCCAAGGATGTAGGGGTAGAACTACACTCCCTATCCAAATCATACAACATGACTGGTTGGAGAATTGGCTTTGTTGCGGGTAATCCGCTCATTGTCAAAGCATTCAGTGATGTGAAAGACAACAATGATTCTGGTCAATTCATCGCGATCCAAAAAGCAGCGGCTTACGGGTTGAATCATCCTGAAATTACGGAAAAAATCGCAGAGAAGTATTCCCGCCGGCACGATATGCTGGTTACCGCACTGAATGAACTGGGCTTCCAGGCTGAGAAACCGAAAGGCTCTTTCTTCCTTTATGTTGAAGCTCCAAAAGGGATTGTTGGTGGACGTCGCTTCGAGTCAGGTGAAGATTTCTCGCAATTTCTGATTCGTGAGAAACTGATCTCATCCGTACCTTGGGACGATGCGGGGAACTTTGTACGATTCTCGGTTACGTTTATCGCAAATGGCGAAGAGGAAGAGAAACGTGTTATTACTGAAATCAAACGTCGTCTGAGTGATGTAACGTTTGAGTTTTAAAGTAAACATCGGTAAATAAACGATGAAATATGAACAGAGACCGGAAACGGTCTCTTTTTTTATGTCACTGACAGGACAGCTCGTAGCATCCCTGCTCGTTACAGTGGGGAACAGCATCGATCGGCATCTCGAAACGCTGTCAACGATTAAGCAATCATATCAACAACTGGAACAGCAGAGTTCTGTCCAACAATGAACAGGCAACATTACCATTATTTAAAACAAGGCTCCCTTGAACATCGAGTTCAAGGGGCTTTTTTGATTGGACTAAGATCAGATGCGATACATTCAAACCTGTGAATAAAGTACGACTTGTTTCGGAGAGCTGCAACGAATGGGGCAATGCCATCCACTTACGATATGGGAAATACATTTAGAAAGATACATTGCATTTGTCTATGGATAATTATACAGTAATGTTGTATAATTATTAATGACAAATGACATGTGATGTGACTTGGATGTTTTATCGCCTAATTGCTTATTTCATTCAATACGAAGCAGAGGATTTAAATCTGAGATGGACGGGTGTTGACAGAGGGAATGCTTTCTGTCATAATTCATGAAGACAAACGGGCATAACGAGAAAGAACCCTGTGAGGTTCCTCCTATGCACGACATGAATAGCACCTTTAAATCAGTCCCGTGAGACTGGCAAGGTAACGTGAACGATGCATCGTTTATTTGCTGCGGCATGATAATACGATGGATCACCGAGAGTAAACTTTCTTCAGCGACGTCTGAAGTTTGGAGACTCCTTGCCAATGAACACGGCAAGGAGTCTTTTTTGTTCTCCTCGTCACGGGGCCATGATTTCGAAGGGAAATCCTGAGGAGGCTGAGCGCATGAGCACAGAAACACATGTCATTATGGATGAAACGGCGATCCGCCGAGCTTTAACAAGGATTGCCCATGAAATATTGGAAAAGAACAAGGGGATTGATGATTGTGTACTGGTCGGAATTCGCACACGCGGTGTGTATCTTGCCGAACGAATCGCCGCCAAGATTGAAGAGATTGAAGGCGCCAAAGTTCCCTGGGGAGAACTTGATGTAACTCCTTATCGTGACGACCGACTGGATGATAACCAGATGAATCGCAAGGAACTGTTGATTATGACACCTGAATCCCTATCCATTCATAATAAAAAAGTGATTTTGTTCGATGATGTGCTATACACCGGACGCACGATACGGGCTGCGATGGATGCGCTGATGGACTGTGGAAGACCACAGAACATACAGCTCGCTGTACTTGCAGACCGTGGACATCGAGAACTTCCGATTAGACCTGATTTTATCGGTAAAAACGTGCCGACATCCAAATCAGAAGAGATCGAGGTTGCACTTATGGAAACGGATGGACAGGATGAGGTCAAAATCATACAGAACCGGGGGGAGCAGGCGTGATGATTACACAGACAGCATTGAAAGACCGCAGCTTGCTTGGATTGAAAGAGATTAGCCGTGATGAGATCGAATCTATCCTAAACCGCGCAGCCCACTGGGAAGCACAGAAGGAAAAGTTAGTGCCGGTCCTTGAGTCCCGCTTTGTAGCCAACATGTTCTTCGAGAACAGCACTCGCACTCGCTTTTCCTTCGAGATGGCAGAGAAACGACTGGGGGCTCAGGTACTGAACTTCACGGCAGCCGCATCCAGTGTCGAAAAGGGAGAGTCGATCTACGATACGGTAAGAACGCTCGAATCCATGGGCATTGATGCAGGGGTCATTCGCTTGAAACCGGCAGGTGTCTTGCAGCAGCTCGTACAGAAGGTTAGTGTGCCACTTGTTAACGCAGGAGATGGCAATAACGAGCACCCGACGCAAGCGCTCCTTGATCTCTACACAATGCGGAAGGCATTTGGTGAACTGAAAGGTTTGCGTGTCTCCATTATCGGAGATATCTTGCACAGCCGAGTAGCACGCTCCAACTTGTGGGCACTGCAAAAGTTTGGTGCAGATGTACGCTTCTGCTCACCGCCAACCATGCAGGCGCCAGAGCTTGCGCAGCACGCACCTTATGTAGGTCTTGAAGAAGCGTTGAATGCTGATGTAGTCATGATGCTAAGGGTTCAACTGGAACGTCATCAACATGGCCTGATCACTTCAGCTGAGGATTATCGCGAACACTACGGATTGACGGAAGAACGGGCGTCACGCCTTAAGCCGAGTACGATTATTATGCACCCTGCTCCAGTGAACCGTAACGTCGAGGTAGACGACGCGGTTGTCGAGAGTGAAGCTTCACGAATTTTCCCACAGATGGCAAATGGCGTTCCAATCCGCATGGCGGTTATGGAACGTGCGATGAAGCTGTAACAGGGCCTAGCATAGATTCATAGGCTGACGAGAACATGTTCTGCAGACCAATACAAATCGTGAACGATAAATTATTCATCTAGCGGATTCAACTGCTGGACAGAACCGAAGCGGAGGTCAATTATGGTACAGGTGATTAAAAACGCAAACATTTTGAATCAACAAGGGGAACTTGAACGGAAAACCATTCTTATAGAAGAAGGTAAAATTAAAACGATCGCTGACCCGGATAATGAAGTTGTACGGAATGCCGAGAAGTCAGCGCAAAACGTAACGGATGCTACAGGTAAGCTTGTCATACCAGGATTAATTGACATGCACGTACATCTGCGCGAACCTGGATTCGAACATAAAGAGACGATCGAAACGGGAGCAAAGTCCGCTGCACAAGGTGGTTTTACAACCATTGCCTGCATGCCAAATACAAGACCGGTAACGGATACACCTGAGGTTGTAGAGCTGGTACTGAACAAAGCGAAGGAAGCGGACCTGGTTAAAGTACTGCCCTATGCAGCGATTACCAAAAACGAACTAGGCCGCGAACTGACAGACTTTGCTGCATTAAAAGCAGCAGGCGCGATCGGCTTCACGGACGATGGGGTAGGTGTACAGAACGCACAGATGATGAAGGATGCCATGAGCCTTGCAGCCAGCATGGATATGCCTGTGATTGCCCACTGTGAAGATGATTCTCTGGTGGTTGGCGGATATGTCACCGAAGGTGAGTTCTCTAAACGTCATGGTATCAAAGGTATTCCGAATGAATCCGAAGCGATTCATGTAGGACGCGACATTCTTCTTGCAGAAGCAACAGGTGTACACTACCATGTGTGCCACGTTAGCACAGAACAATCCGTTCGTCTGATTCGTCTGGCAAAATCGATCGGTATCAAGGTCACCGCAGAGGTATGCCCGCACCACTTGGTGCTGTCCGATGAGGATATCCCGGGTATGGACGCGAACTGGAAAATGAATCCTCCACTGCGCTCACCACGGGATGTGCAGGCTTGTATTGAAGGATTGCTCGACGGGACACTCGACATGATCGTAACCGACCATGCACCGCATAGCGAAGAAGAGAAAGCAAAAGGCATGGAGCTTGCACCATTCGGTATCGTTGGATTCGAAACGGCCTTCCCACTACTGTATACGAAGTTTGTTGAAACGGGATTATGGACTCTGGATTTCCTAGTTAAACGTATGACAGCTGATCCAGCTCGCGTATTTAGACTAGATACCGGCAGACTGGAAGCAGGAGCACCTGCAGATCTGACCATGATTGATCTGGATCAAGAGAAGGCTGTGGACCCGGCAACATTTGCAACAAAGGGCAGAAACACACCATTCACAGGCTGGAAGCTGAAAGGCTGGCCCGTACAAACATGGGTGGATGGCAAAAGCGTGTGGGTTAACACGTTACAGCAATAAAACAGCACTATGCTGACGTAATACATCGCTAAATATATACATCAGTACTCATAACATATCATTTTTCCGAAATACCAGCTTTAATCAGTAACTTCTATCTATATACAAACTCAAGGCAAGACATGCTGAGAGCCCAACATACAAAACAAAAATAGTTAAATGTACTTTTTGAACTTTGAGCACCACATTAGCTGCGAAGTGGACAGAAAAGACCCGAAGAAGCGAAGCGCTCGCCTTTATCCCCGGATTACCCCATTTGAAAAATGGAAAAAAAGTAATCCGGGGATAACAGCGATCGAAGGGTTTTCTGTCCACGAAGTAACACGCTAAAGTAACTCAACGTTCAACCCAAGGCCATTTAACTTTGATAAACACAGAGGAGTGAGATGGGATGCAGGGACAGGCAAGATTATTGTTGGAAGACGGCACACTGTTCACCGGAAAAGCATTTGGTGCGGAAGGTGAAACCACAGGAGAGGTCGTTTTTAATACGGGAATTACAGGCTATCAAGAGGTGCTTTCAGACCCTTCATATTGCGGCCAGATCGTTACGATGACGTATCCATTGATCGGTAACTACGGGATCACGCGGGATGACTTCGAGTCAATTCGACCATACGTGCACGGTTTCGTGGTAAGACGCCATGAGCCAACGCCAAGCAACTGGCGTGCAGAATACAGTGTGGATAACCTGTTAAAGGAATACGGCATTGTAGGAATTAGCGAGATTGATACACGGATGTTGACTCGCCGGATTCGTCATCATGGCACAATGAAGGGGATTCTCACAACAGGATCTAAATCTGTCGAAGAACTGCTGGAGATGATGGGCGATACGACGATTGCCGAGCTCCGTAACCAAGTTCCACTGACGTCCACAGAGCATGTTTACAACAGTCCTGGGACAGCAGAACGTATTGTACTCGTAGACTACGGTGCAAAAACAGGGATTTTACGTGAACTCAGTAAACGGAACTGTGACGTTGTTGTTGTACCGCATAACGTAACGGCTGACGAGATTCGCCGCCTTAATCCAGATGGTATTCAGTTGTCCAACGGCCCTGGGGACCCGAAAGACGTTCCTCATGCCGTGAAAATGATTAGCGAGTTGCTGGGTGAATACCCAATCTTCGGCATCTGTCTCGGTCATCAGCTGTTTGCTCTGGCAGCAGGCGCAGACACGGAAAAACTCAAGTTCGGACACCGCGGAGGAAATCACCCGGTTAAAGAGCTCGAGAGTGGACGTTGCTTCATCACATCCCAGAATCACGGTTATACCGTAAACGAAGAGTCTGTGAAGAACACAGACCTGGAAGTTACACATATCAACAATAATGACAAGACCATTGAAGGTCTGAAACATAAAACATATCCTGCCTTCTCCGTACAATATCACCCGGAAGCAGCGCCAGGACCTTACGATAACAGCTATTTGTTTGATCGTTTCATTGAAATGATTCGCGAGCATAAGATCACTAACCCGCAAAAGCCGCGCCAAGCTGTACTGGCAGCCGCAGTGAAAGGAGCACAATAACATGCCGATTAACAAAGATCTCAAAAAAATCCTGGT
Source organism: Paenibacillus sp. JJ-100 (assembly GCF_948329825.1). Taxonomy (GTDB): domain Bacteria; phylum Bacillota; class Bacilli; order Paenibacillales; family Paenibacillaceae; genus Paenibacillus. The sequence continues at coordinate 853,469 of NZ_CAOJCM010000002.1, read as the reverse complement.
GATTGGTTCTGGTCCAATCGTCATCGGTCAGGCGGCCGAGTTTGACTATGCAGGTACGCAAGCTTGCCAGGCTCTGAAAGAAGAAGGCGTGGAAGTTGTACTCATTAACAGTAACCCTGCGACCATCATGACGGATACAAATATGGCTGACAAAGTGTATATTGAGCCAATTACACTGGATTTTGTAACACAGATTATTCGTCAAGAACGTCCAGACGGCTTGCTGCCAACACTGGGTGGTCAAACAGGTCTGAACATGGCTGTAGAATTGGCACGTGCGGGCGTACTGGAACGAGAGAATGTAAAATTGCTCGGAACACAGCTGACTTCCATTGAGAAAGCAGAAGACCGTGATCTGTTCCGTGATCTGATGCGTGAACTGGAACAGCCAGTACCTGAGAGTGTCATCGTTACAACGCTGGAAGAATCACTTCAATTCGCTGGTGAGATTGGGTATCCAATCATCGTGCGTCCTGCCTACACGCTGGGCGGAACAGGCGGAGGGATCTGTGCGAACGAAGAGGAACTTCGTGAAACGGTTGCTGCTGGACTGCGTTACAGCCCGATCGGTCAATGTCTGGTAGAGAAAAGCATCGCAGGCATGAAAGAAGTAGAATACGAGGTTATGCGTGACAAGAACGATAACTGTATCGTTGTGTGCAACATGGAGAACTTCGATCCGGTAGGCGTTCATACAGGTGATAGTATCGTTGTGGCGCCAAGCCAGACGTTGTCTGACCGTGAGTACCAAATGCTGCGCTCGGCATCCTTGAAAATTATTCGTGCCCTAAACATTGAGGGAGGATGTAACGTACAGTTCGCGCTTGATCCGCACAGTTTCCAATACTATGTTATCGAGGTTAACCCTCGTGTAAGCCGTTCCTCTGCGCTGGCTTCCAAAGCAACAGGGTATCCGATTGCGAAGATGGCTGCTAAAATTGCGATGGGTTACACGCTAGATGAGATTGTTAACCCGGTTACAGGCCAAACGTATGCTTGCTTTGAGCCAACACTTGACTATATCGTAAGTAAAATTCCTCGCTGGCCGTTCGACAAATTCACGTCGGCGAACCGTAAGCTGGGAACACAGATGAAAGCAACGGGCGAAGTCATGGCGATCGGACGTACGTTCGAAGAGTCTATCCACAAAGCGGTTCGTTCTCTGGAAATCGGTGTGCATCGACTCTATCTGAAAGATGCAGAAACGCTGGATGAAGCTACGCTAAACGAACGTCTTGTAAAAGCGGACGATGAGCGGATGTTCCTGATTGCTGAAGCATTCCGTAGAGGGTATACTCTGCAGCAATTGCAGGATCTGACGAAGATCGACTGGTGGTTCCTGGATAAAATCGAGAGCATGATTCAATTCGAAGATCGCGTTCGTAAAGAATCCGAGTTGACTTCAGAGACGCTGTATCAGGCGAAACGTCTTGGTTTCACAGACCGTGCCATTGCTGAATTGCGTGCCGAAGGTCAGCCTGGCGGTACCCTGACTACTGAAGCCGAGATCAGAACACGCCGCCAAGAAGAGAACCTGCGTCCGGTATACAAAATGGTAGATACATGTGCGGCAGAGTTTGAAGCAACAACGCCTTACTACTACTCGACATATGAGACAGAGAATGAAGTCATCCCATCCGATAAGAAAAAAGTCGTGGTGCTGGGTTCTGGTCCGATTCGGATCGGGCAAGGTATTGAATTTGACTACTCCACTGTACACGCAGTATGGGCTCTGCAAAAAGCTGGTTACGAAGCGGTTATTATTAATAATAACCCTGAGACGGTATCTACTGACTTTAATACATCGGATCGCTTGTACTTTGAACCGCTGTTTTTCGAGGATGTCATGAACGTCATTGAACAAGAGCAACCGGTAGGAGTTATCGTTCAGTTCGGTGGCCAAACGGCTATCAATCTGGCAGCACCGCTGCGTAATGCAGGAGTAACGATTCTCGGGACTGACCTTGAAAGTATTGATGAAGCCGAGGATCGTAAGAAGTTCGAACGTCTGCTGTCTCGCCTAGAGATTGCACAGCCGAAGGGTAAAACGGTCACTTCGGTAGACGATGCTGTCGAAACCGCTCAATCCCTTGGATACCCGGTACTCGTGCGTCCATCATACGTGCTGGGTGGTCGTGCAATGGAGATCGTCTACTCTGATGCGGAATTGTTGACCTACATGGAACAAGCGGTGAAAATCAATCCGGAACATCCGGTTCTGATCGACCGTTACATGCTAGGTACAGAAGTTGAAGTGGATGCCATCTGTGACGGGGAGACAGTTCTTGTTCCGGGCATTATGGAGCATATCGAACGCGCAGGGGTACACTCCGGTGATTCGATCGCTGTATATCCGCCGCAGTATTTGTCCGCAGATTTGAAAGAGAAAATTGTAGACATTACGATCAAAATTGCCAAGGAATTGAAAACTATCGGACTGGTAAACATCCAGTTTGTTATTCATGAAGGTCAAGTGTACGTAATTGAGGTGAATCCGCGTTCATCTCGGACTGTGCCTTTCCTGAGCAAAGTAACGAACATTCCGATGGCGAATCTGGCAACACAAGCGATCTTGGGTGTAAAACTGAAAGACCTTGGGTATGTCGATGGTCTATGGCCTGAAACCGATCACGTATCGGTAAAAGTACCGGTGTTCTCCTTTGCCAAACTGCGCCGTGTTGAGCCAACTCTCGGACCTGAGATGAAATCCACAGGTGAGGTAATGGGACGTGACCCGAACTACGCAAAAGCGTTGTTCAAAGGTCTGATCGGAGCGGGGATGAAGATTCCTGCAACTGGAGCCATCGTGGTGACTGTGGCAGACAAAGACAAAGACGAAGCAGTACCTTTGCTCGAAGGATTCTACAAACTTGGCTACAAAATCATGGCAACCGGCGGAACAGCAGCTGCGCTTCAAGCGGCTAACATTCCGGTGACGGTAGTAAATAAATTGAGCGAAGGCTCACCTAACATTCTCGATATGATCCGCAGTGGTGAAGCGAACTTTGTGTTCAACACCCTGACTAAGGGTAAAACGCCACAGCGTGATGGATTCCGTATCCGTCGTGAAGCGGTAGAGAATGGTGTGGTATGTATGACTTCCCTGGATACGATTCGTGCGCTGCTGATTATGCTGCAAACGATCAACTTCTCTTCGGAGGCTATGCCAGCCTTTGTATAATGAATAGTCACATGATGAAGGACATCAGTCAGCCTACGGGCTGGCGAGATGTCCTTTATATCGGGCAAAAACGGAAAAAATGAGCACGCGGAAGGGGCGCTGGGTTATGAATCACCCGAATTTCAATGAGATGGCTGGACGTCTGATGGTTGCACTGGATTATCCGGGAGTGGAAGAAGCACATAAGCTGGTACAGGCCCTTGAGGGCATTCCTTGTTATATCAAGGTCGGTATGCAGCTCTTCTATGCGGCAGGGCCAGACTTTATTCGGGAGTTAAAAGCTAAAGGATACGCTGTGTTTCTTGATGTGAAAATGCATGATATTCCTAACACGGTGCGTGGCGGAGCTGAAAGCATTACACGCCTTGGAGTGGACATGTTTAATGTGCACGCGGCGGGCGGAGCCAGCATGATGCGTTCAGCACGAGAAGGCGCAGAAGCGGCGCTTGCTGCTGATCCTTCGCTGAAGAGACCTGAGATTATTGCCGTGACACAATTGACCAGCACCAGCGTAGAGACGATGAATAACGAGATTGGCATCCCCGGGAGTGTAGAGCAGACGGTCGTTCGTTATGCGCAACTTGCACAGACATCAGGGCTCGATGGTGTGGTAGCTTCCCCGCTGGAAGTACCAGCCATTCGGGAAGCGTGTGGCAGTGATTTTCACACAGTAACCCCGGGAATTCGTCCGGCAGGTAGTGGTCTTGGAGACCAGACACGTGTTTTAACACCCGGTGAAGCGATCAGCAGAGGGAGTCATTACATTGTTGTAGGTAGACCTATAACCGGCTCAACGAACCCGCGTGAAGCGACAGAAACCATTTTGAAGGAGATGTTGAACGCATGATCGAACTTAGCCAAATTCCTAACCATATTGCATCCCAGTTATTAAAAATCAAAGCGGTGGCGCTGCGTCCACAGCAGCCATTTACTTGGACATCCGGCATTAAATCACCGATCTATTGTGATAATCGTCTGACGATGTCGTATCCTGAGATTCGAGAGGACATTGCTGAAGCGTTTGCGGCCATAATTCGTGACCAGTATCCGGAAGCAGAGGTGATTGCAGGAACAGCTACAGCAGGCATCCCTCACGCAGCTTGGGTAGCGCAGAAGCTGAATCTGCCGATGGCCTATATCCGCGATAAAGCGAAGGGACATGGCAAGGAGAATCTGATTGAAGGTTTAATCCGTGAAGGTCAAAAAGTGGTCGTCATTGAGGATTTGATCTCAACAGGTGGAAGTTCAATTAAAGCAGCAGAAGCTGTACGTGCCGCGGGAGCAACGCCGCTCGCCGTTCTTGCCATCTTCAGTTATCAGCTGGATAAAGGGGGAAAAGCATTCGAGGAAGCTGGTATTCCACTGCAAACTTTGTCCAATTATACCGCATTGATGGATGTGGCTTTGGCTCAAGGTACGATTCAGGAGAGTGACTTCGCATTGCTTCAGTCATGGCGTGAAGATCCTTCTTCATTTGGTAAATAATATCATTCGACAATGATTGAACTGCTGTATAGCAAACGGTATCAAAATTGTAATGATCAATGCCACGATGGCAAACAATTAAGTTTTCAGGAGGCATCCCGTAAGTTGGGGTGCTTTTTTGTGATGTTCATCGAAATATTAACTTTTTTCTACTGACGTTGTAAAAAGCTTGTAACTTTTAGTGGAGAGCAGTCGTTTATAATTCAGTGTAGGATGGAACAGATTTCTAGTTTAGGGCGCATGAAGGAAATGCGTGGCATAACAAGAGAGGATGAGCGTGATTGCTGGCATGAAAAAGTTATTTTCAAAAATAAGACCTGCCAAGAGCCAATCGGGCGATGAGAACCCACAAGACCAACCTAGACCGGAGGAAAGGGCTGCATCAGAAGAACATTCATACATAACACTGCCCGAACATGTAGACACCGAAGCCTCTATGACGGATGAGTTATCTGCCTTGGAAGAGACTGCAGTTGCTGTAGCTTCAGAGGAAACACCTCAACAGACCAAAACGAAGCCGAAGAAAGAACTGTTACCTCCGTATGATGGACCTGTATTGGAAGTTCGTAATGTTCATCGCAGCTTTCAGACAGGCAGTCGCATCATTCATGTGCTCAAAGGCATTGATATGGAAGTGAAACCGCAGCAGCTAGTTATGCTCAAGGGAAGGTCAGGTTCGGGTAAAACGACACTGCTGAACATGCTTGGCGGACTAGATCAGCCTTCTAGCGGCGAGATTTTATTTTCTGGACAGCCTCTTCAGGATTGGGGAGATCAACGACGAACCGCTTTGCGGCGCAAGGAGATCGGGTTTATTTTTCAGGCGTATGCACTCATGCCCTTATTATCTGCTTGGGAAAATGTAGAGCTCTCGCTCCGTATGGCGGATGTACCGCGATCCGAATGGAAAGACAGAGTAGGTCATTGTCTTGATTTGGTTGGACTGACCAAACGCGTGAAGCACCGGCCTTTTGAAATGTCCGGGGGGGAGCAACAGCGGGTGGCTATCGCTAAAGCGATTGCACATAGACCCCGCTTGCTGCTTGCGGATGAGCCGACGGCTGAGCTAGATTCGAAGATGGGTGCACAGGTCATGGCTGTGTTCCGCAATATCATTGAAGTAGAACAAGTAACGATATGTATGACTACACACGATCCTACAATTTTGGAGGTTGCGGACCATGTTTATGAAATGGCGGACGGCAGATTTCTCAAGTAAAGGGGCCGTTCCGAAGAAGGGGAAACGCGCAGCTCTTATTGTACTCGGTGCAATATTAGCTGCAACGATGTCAGGCTGTTCATTGCTGCCATCGGAGTCGGAGGAAGAGGTTCTGCCACCAATCACACCTCCAACCATCTCCAAGAAACCGGAATATGAAGTCCGGACGGAGACTTTGGAAAAGAAGGTTAGTGGTAGTGGCAAGATGATGAGTCAGCGTGAAGAAAAGGTGTATTTTACGCTGGATGGCATGCACATTAAAGAGTTGAATGTAAAAACGGGGGACAAAGTGAAGAAAGGGCAGGTTCTGGCTGTCCTTGATGTTAAAGATGTAGAGAAGGAAATTCGCAGCAAGCGCCTCCAGATTCGCAAAGCGGAAGTTCAGATGAAGGAAACCCTGCGCAAGAAGGACGAGATGGACCCGGTGGAATTCGAAGAAGCGACGATTGCTTTTGAAGAATTACGTCAGGAGCTTGCGGACCTTGAGGAGAAGATCGGTCAATCTACGTTGACAGCGCCGTTTGGCGGGACCGTTATTGCGGTTCAAGTAGAAAAGGGAGCGTCCGTCAAGGCGTATGATCCGATCGCAACCATTGCGGATACGTCCAATTTGGTAGTAGCGGCTACATTTGCCAAGGAGGATTTGGACAAATTTACGGCTGGCATGAAGGCAGAAGTTGACATCAATGGTGCCGGTAAGGTGGCTGGCAAGATCAAAGCGATGCCTACCGCTGATGCCTCAAGTAACAATAATGGCAATGGATCGGGCCAAGGAGGGTCACCTCCGGCGAAAGAAACGCTTGATCAGTATGTTCTTGTTACCCTCGCCAAAATGCCCAAAAATGTAGAACGCGGCACGCCGTTAACGGTTGCTATCGTAACCCAGCGCACAGAGAACGCAATTGTCATACCTGTATCTGCTCTGCGCTCCATCGGTTCCAGAACCTATGTACAGGTCATTGAGAATGATGGTAGCAAGCGTGAAGTGGATGTTGAGGTTGGGCAGCAGACATCGACCGATGTTGAGATTCTTAAAGGTCTGACGGTTGGTCAGAAAGTTGTGGGCCGCTAATGGGGCTGCCATTGCTTCGGCTATTGTTCCGCAAAATGTGGAACACGCGCTGGATGACCTTCAGCACATTAATCGGCTTGATTGTGGCGGTAGCGTTCACCGTCAGTATTCCAATGTATGCCGATGGTGCACTGAAACGGGTTGTCGCTCAGACGCTCCAGGATAACAGTGAAGGTTTACCAGCGGGATCGCTGTTGATGAGTTATCAGGCACCCGGTGGTGCCAAGACAGATATAAGAGGACTTGACGAAGTGGACCGCTATATTCGTGAGGATGTTCCTCGCGACATAGGGTTTCCCTTCCAAACGTATGTGAATTCGAGATCCATTCGCAGTACAGAGGTCAGTCCTGAAGACCCTACCAAAGTGGATGCAAGCCGTGTGCGGAGCATGACATTGGGGACGATGAGCGGACTCGACGAACAGGTGAATTACTCAGCTGGCGTCAAACCTGGAAATCAGGTCAAGGACGACATCATTGAAGCCGTCATGCTGGAAGAAGGGATGTATCGTAATGATTTGCACGTAGGAGATATTCTCGAATATCCAATCTATAGCGGTTTGGATATCACCCTGCGCGTCAAAATTACAGGTTCTTTCAAGGTCGATGATCCGAATAGTCCTTATTGGGTTCAAGGCTTTGACAGCATGATGAACGGTCTGTATGTGAATGATTCCGTTTTTAATGACGTAATACTCAAAGAAAAGGGCATTCCGCTTCAGAATTCCCGTTGGTACTATGCCTTTGATCTGAAAGAGGTTCAAACCAGTCAGCTGTCTGGCCTTAGCTCTGTGCTGGAACGACTGGATATTGATCTGTATCAACGCCTCAAGGATACCAAAGTGGATATTACTTTCGGTGATCTGCTCAAGCAATTCCGTAGTCAGAGCCTGCAATTGCAGACCATGCTGTTCACGCTCGCTGCACCGATGATTGCTATGGTCTTCTATTTTATAGCCATGAATGCCAGACAATCACTGCAAAAACAGGAAAGTGACATTGCGGTGCTGCGCAGCCGCGGAGCCTCGGCTCGTCAAATTTTCTCGCTTTATCTGCTCGAAGGTATTTTCTTGGGCGCGGTTGCACTGGTTATGGGGCCCTTTCTTGGGTGGTTTATGGCCAAGAGTATCGGTTCAGCAAGTGGATTTCTATCCTTCGTAGATCGGAAGTCGATTCCGATTGGTGTATCCAAGGAAGCAATTCTGCTCGGGATAGCAGCTGTATTGGTAGCCATTATTGCATCACTGATTCCGGCGATTACTTATGCGCGTGCAACCATTGTATCTGCTAAACGGCGCCAAGCTCGTACCGATCGTGCGCCCCTGTGGCAACGCTGGTTCCTCGATGTGGGACTGCTAGGCCTGGCAGGTTATGGATACTATATGTTTTATGAACGCCAGATGCTGACATTTCAGACAGGAATGACAACGGATCAGCTACAAGTACAGCCATTTCTGTTCTTTGTACCTGCACTTGCGATCTTTGCGCTTGGACTGTTTTTCCTGCGGTTATTTCCGTGGATATTAAAACTGATTCAGCTCATTGGACGCAAGTTGCTGCCAGTACCGCTGTATCTGACATTGACGCAGTTATCACGTTCGTCTTCATCCTATTATCCGCTGATGATTCTGTTGGTGCTGACGCTCGGTCTAGGAGTGTATAACTCCGCTGCAGCGCGAACCATTGATTTGAATTCGACAGAACGCACCCTATACCGTTACGGCTCGGATGTTATTATGCAAACGGTTTGGGAAGGAACACCTGAGGTTAAACCCGGAGGTTCTGGACAGGGCGGCGGACAAGGCGGAGGCCAGCAAGGTGGAGGCGGCGGAGGTGCCGGTGGAGGAAATGGCGGAGGCGGAGCTCCTGGTGGTGGGGGTGGCGGCGGTTCATCACAGCCAACCAAAATGATTTACTCCGAGCCGCCATTTGAAGTGTTCCGCCAATTAAATGGTGTGGAGCATGCTGCACGGGTACTGCAAACGAAGGGCAACATTATTGTATCTGGTAAATCCGGTGGACAGGGGATGCTCGTCGGCATTGATAACGTGGACTTCGCCCAAGTGGCCTGGTTCCGAAACGACCTATTCCCTGCACATCCTTATAAGTATCTTGATTTGCTTGGTAAATATGAAGGAGCTGTTCTGATTTCCTCCAAATTTGCGGACAAATTCAAGCTCAAAACGGGGGACATGGTCTCCATCGGAATACAGGGTCAAGCCATAGAATTTGTTGTTTTTGGCATCATTCCATATTGGCCTTCACAATACCCGGATCAGATGCCATTCTTCGTGGCCAATCTAGATTATATCTACGATCAAGTGCCTTTAATACCCTACGAGGTATGGTTAAAAATGAAACCGGACGCCAAAGTGGCTCCATTAATGGAGAAACTTGCAGCAGAAGGCATTGAACTATCCTCTGTCCGTGATGTGCGGACCGAACTGGTTACGCAAGGGAAACATCCATCACGAGGCGGGGTGTTCGGGATTCTGAGTCTAGGTTTCCTAGTATCGGTAATTATCTCGTTAATCGGTTACGTGCTGTACTGGTTCTTTAACCTCTCGGGACGTGTAGTACAGTTTGGTGTCCTGCGGGCCATGGGGCTATCCAGAGCACAGCTCAGTGGTATGTTATTGCTGGAACAAGTGTTTACCGCTGGTCTATCGATTCTGCTGGGAATCGGTATTGGTCAGGTGTCCAGCAGGCTCTTCTTGCCATTCCTGCAAACGACAGACAACGTGTCTGCACAGGTTCCGCCATTCCGCATCGTCTTTGAAGAGCAAGATATGTTGCAGCTGTATGGCGTTACTGTAGTGATGCTGATTATCGGAGCATCAATGTTACTATGGCAGATTCGCAGGCTGCGGGTGCATCAAGCGGTCAAAATGGGAGAGGAGAGGTAGACTTGATCCAATGCGAAGGACTTGTCAAAATTTTTAAATCCAGCGATGTGGAAGTCGTAGCCCTTCAAGGTCTCAATCTGACTGTCAATCAAGGGGAAATGATGGCGATCATTGGTAACAGCGGTAGCGGCAAATCGACGTTGCTGAACATTCTAGGCGGTCTGGATCGTCCTACCGCAGGAACGGCAGTTGTTGGAGACTGGGATCTGCTCAAAATGACGGATGCTCAATTAGTCGAATACAAACGCCATACTGTCGGTTTCATCTGGCAAAATAACGGTCGCAATCTGCTGCCTTATCTGACCGCACTGGAGAATGTGGAGACACCGATGATCTTGGGAGGCAAGCGTGATCGTGCCTATGCCATGCAACTGCTCGAATGGGTCGGTCTAAAGGATCGCATGCATAATAAGCTGCATCAGCTGTCGGGAGGAGAGCAGCAGCGTGTAGCGATTGCGATCTCCTTGTCCAATCGACCTAAAATTCTGCTGGCTGACGAACCGACTGGTTCAGTCGATTCCGAGACTTGTGATACGATCATGAATATTTTTCGCAAAATGAATAAGGAACTCGGGGTAACGATTGTTATCGTTACCCACGACTTGACGCTTGCCGGAAAAGTCGATCGGATCGTAGCGATTCGAGATGGTTTGACGAGTACTGAGTTTGTGAAACGCAATCCAAATCTGGACGATGATCAGGGACTATCTGAAGCAGGTACTCCTGACATTCATGAAGCTTTTGTCATTATTGATCGCGCTGGAAGACTTCAGGTTCCTAAAGAATATCTGGAGGCTTTGTCTATTGATAGCCGAGCTACATTGGAATTTGACGGTGAACGTATTGTAATTACACCGCCAAGATAATTATTGAGGGGGAAATGGGAGATGAAGAACAGGTTGTGGGGAAAACGCGTGCTGGCCCTTATGGCAACAGCAACGCTGGCACTGCCACTTATTGCAGGATGTACAGCAAGTGAGAGTAATGAGAATGAACAGCGGGTGCTGCGTGTAGCTACTCTCTGGGGTGGGCAGGATGACAGCTACTTCCGTCAGCAGTTCACGGATGCTTTTGAGCTTACGCATAAAAATGTTACCATCGAAATTGTGCCTGCGATCGATCAGGGAAGTATGTATGGTTATGGATATGACGAGAATCAGGAAATACCGGATACGGTGGAGAGTTTGAAAAAAATTATGACGGGAGACAATCCAGTCGATGTCGTTGTTGCTGATTCTTCTACGCTAAAGTCGTTAATCCAGGAAAATATGGTTAAACAGCTCGATCCATTAATACAAGAAGATAAATTCGATACGAGTGATATCGTGCCAAGTGTAATTGAAGGAATTAAGGATCTGGGTGATCAAAATATCTATGCGCTAACGCCAACGTTTATATCATCTGCTTTATTTTATAATAAAGGAATGTTTGAAAAAGCAGGTGTTGAGCCTCCAACGGACAACATGACATGGGATGATGTCTTTAACCTGGCGACACGTCTTACCAAAGGGGAAGGTAAAGATCACGTCTTCGGCATGGCATTCACAACGTATCAAGGCGGATCCCCATATTACTCCATGCAGCAATATTATAACTCGCTGCAGTTGAAGGTGTTTGACGACAAGGCAGAAAAGATGACCGTTGACTCTCCGCAGTGGGAGAAAGTGTGGAGTACGGTTAGCAAGCTGGCGATTGACAAGGTCATCCCGAAAGGTGACGAACCGCAGGATCAGCAATCAGAGGGACGTTACAATCCGCTCCAAGGTGACTTGTTCCTGTCAGGTAAGACGGCTATGGCGATCGGAGATTACAATTACATCAATCAGCTAATTGATGCTAATAAAAATGCAGATAAAATGAAAGACTTTACAAAAGTAGAATGGGATGTTGTTACACCGCCAGTCCATCCAGAGGCTCCTGAGATTGGTGGAACCATCTATCTGAGTAGTTTGATGGCAATCAACAGCTCAGCTCAGAATCCTGAGGATGCTTGGGAATTAATCAAGTATATGAATAGCGAAGACTGGGCGAAGATTAAGGCACGCAGCAGCTATGAGATGGTATCTCGTAAAAGCTTCATCAAACCGAAAGAGGGTTTGGACTACAATATCGAGGCATTCTACAAATTGAAGCCTGTACCTCCAACCAGTACGAATCTGGATAAAATGTACCAGAAAAGTCCTGGCCTGTGGCAGATAAATGAAAAAGGTATGGAATACTTTAATCAGGTCATAGAGAACAAGAAGACACCAAAAGAAGCTCTGGCTGAATGGGCAGCTAAAGGGAATGAGATGCTTGCCAAAATTAAAAAAGACCCTAAAGCTACATTCCAATGAGTTATCGAATGGCGAAGTGGTAATATGCAACTTAGGATCTAATTTCACATCACTATGATTGCAACAGATTGGCCGCTGGAGATTTTATCATCTCTGGCGGCTATTTTTGACGAAAAGGGGGTATTCTACATTTAGCAGCAGGATGATGAAGCGATGAGAAAGGACGAGTAAGATGAAATGGGTGTATTTCAGCAAGCTGTACACAACGAAATTTCAGGCAGGGTGTTTGGCCAAGAGACTGGAACAGGATGGATGGATCTATGGACACAACGAGCCTGAAGAAGTAGAAGTTTATCGTTCGCGAAAAGGTCGGTATGGTGTGCGATTTATTCCCTGAGATTCCCCCTTGACTTATAATGGAGTAATAGTGTATATTAATTAAGTCGCTGTTTATTATATTTAACGACGCGGGGTGGAGCAGCCCGGTAGCTCGTCGGGCTCATAACCCGAAGGCCGCAGGTTCAAATCCTGCCCCCGCAATATAGCTTTATCGGATGATTTACAGCGGTCATCCTGCACTGTTATATATTATTTGTCTAGGGCCCTTAGCTCAGTTGGTTAGAGCGGTCGGCTCATAACCGATTGGTCACAGGTTCGAGTCCTGTAGGGCCCATATCTTAGAACTCTTGCGATGGCAAGAGTTTTTTTCTTTTTCATAGATAATAAATACATGGACTGTACTAGGAAGATAGAACATGAATAACCTGCTAGTTTGTGGATCTATGTATTTTTTCAATAAAGGTATGTATGTCCATGCCAGATGATGAGTCTCGCATATACTATCTCAATCCCATGTATAGGAGGTAGATTTCATGACTCAATTGATTGATGCAAGAACGTCGCAAAATGCGAGTTTGGCCAACTCCATCGCGATTCCGATTCTCGTCATTAATACACCCCAATTGTTTGGACAGATTGGTTTGGTGACAACAGCTGGCATTGGAGCGAACCCGCGTGTTCAATTCAAAGGAACAGTATCCGTTCAGCTTCCATTGGCGCTTGTTGGTGTAACCATTACGGTGGTCCGGGGAACGGTGGCGACGGACCCGGTTATATACTCCGCGACGTCCACATTTAGCTTGAGTGTCCTTGCACCACAAATCATTACATTCTCTGCTGACGATTACAACCCGCCGATTACACCTCAATTAACGTATACAGCGTTTATCAGTACGAACTTGCTGGGTACTATTCGTGTAGGTCCAGAGAACTTTGACGGTGTCTTGTACTCTGACTAATCTAGCTCTCTGCTTGAAATGAATAGAGATACCACTTGAATCTAAGCTTTTTGTTTATCTGGAATTGGATTATTGCTAAGCCTGCTACTCTGTTAAGCAGGCTTTTTTTGTAGAATCAGAAGTGAATCGATTTGAACGAGACTCTGGCTATGATGGTCTATGATCAGATTGAACGAATAAATAGTTGGTTACATAGGACGATGAGGACAATAAGTTGAGTCATACCTGAACTAAAGGGGAGTTCGGCTTTTGTTATAGAAGTGCACTAGTTTTGAATCAAAGCAAACATAGTTGACCATCAGACTTTTCGAGGATTGGGCTGTTCAACTTGGCAATTCGCCCGGTCACATCTTGAAAATAAGCATATGTTATGGCATACCTTGAAATTCAAAGGAGGCCAATCAAATGAGTCATGTCGGATACGGTTGTGGTAATGTTGGTGGATTTGGTGGAGCTTGGACTTCTACTAGCGCAATCCTGGTTCTCTTCATCCTGCTCGTGATCATCACAAAATCTTTCTGGCTGTAAGGTAACAGTCAGGCATGAAGTCGTTAGCCTCACCAAGTCATTGGTGGGGCTAACCCTTTGTTTTCTGATCGGAAGAGGACATATGTGACATTTGACAAGTGTTAACAATGTGCTTAAAATCACATATGGAGACTACTAACAGAGATTGAAGGGATCGCAATGCCGTTTATACGATTTAAAGGCTTCACGGGTTCTAAGCTAGAGGAAGTTGTACCTCAAATTACCGAGCAAATGGCTCTAATTACTCATATTCCGCAGGAACGAATGAAAGCAGAGCGTCATGATGTACAGGCTCTGACACCTTCTCCGGCATCCATAGAGATTTTAATGTTTCAGCGTGATCAGGAGATCCACGATCGAATAGCAGCGTCCATGCAGTCTATTCTGGAGAAGGCTGAGTTACCGGACGTGCACATTTTTTTTAATATATTATCACCGAGTTTGTACTATAAGAAAGGCAAGCCGCTAACCGATTACCGATTGGATTAGACAGGTTGATACGCTGAGAAGTACAGGGTGACCCTACCTCATGACGAATGAGCGAAAACACAAAAATACTGCTTCTGGGAGAAGCAGCATAGAGACGAGCAGAATTGGCCTGCGCGTCTTTTTTTATTTATGGACACGTGGTCTGACATATCGTTTATTCGAAGGGCTCTGAAGGCTGTTTATCAAGTGATTTACGTTCATAATCAGGACCAGTGCAACGAAAGACAGACATGAGGCTGCCCAAAGTGCTTGTGTGATGCCCAGATATACAATTGTGATTGCTGCCATAGCCAGTCCTGCACCTGTTATGGTGTACGTTGAAAAAGAGAGCAGCTTGTTGGCTTTAGAAAGGTCCTCCCCTTCTAACACTAAGGGCTGGATGGCCTCCAGTAATAGTGATTCCCAGCGAATCATGACAGAGAGGATCAGACCAGCTGTGAACAGAAGTATAGTCGGTAATACCAGGTGATGCAGGATGAAGGCCATCCCGATGAGCAATAATGTTCCGTTCATAGGAACTGTGATCATTAGTCTGGATAATGTACAGCGTTTGATCAGCGGTTGGAACATAACACTAGCGACTAGATAGGCCATGACATAAACGCATAGAAACAGTAGCGTATAACGAATCATTTCAGTTTGTTTGTATACAAGACAAGTCATTGTCGTCCCTGAAATAACCTGTACGAGCGAGTGGAGTGTTTTGGCACCCCAGAATGGATAAAATGCGATGTTCATACTCCATGTTGTCCTTTCTAACACGAGACATCTATATCCCTTATCTTACGGCGTATGTTGCAGCAACACCACAAACAAAGTTATCATATTCATGTCAGAGTATGTCAAAGACCATCTGGGTAAAGGCAGATGGTCTTTGGTTTTCTATTTTTAATATTCTTTTATCCCATGGCAAGAGTAAAAGCGATGAGAAGCATGAACAGGCTAGACATTCGTACCATAGTCATATACGATTTGCTTGGTTCCGATTCTCCTCTTGCGATCCAGCCATACCGAAGATACCAACCGAACTTTGGAAAACAGAGATTGATTATACATAAGACCATAAATAAAAAAAAGAGGGTTTTCATCATTGATCTTCCTTCCTCGTCAACCATTAATTGCTGATATGACAGGCAGGTTATTGTGAACGGATATGAATTCATATGTTTAAGAACTATTACCCAAGAACTACATTGTTTGAATAACTGTGGTACAATAAAAGAGATTGTTTTATATCAACACATACCATCTGGAGTCAAGGATGTGAGATGGAGGAGACAAAGGCATGAGTCTATTTAATCAACTCCCCATGCAATGGGAATTTATTATCTCGAAATTAAAATCCTCCGTTACGGTAGTGGACGCTACCTCGCCTGATCTTCCGCTCATGTATGTAAACGAACATTTTACCTGGCTGACCGGGTATACGTTTGAAGAGTCGATTGGACGGAATTGCCGATTTTTGCAAGGGACGGATACAGATCCTGAAACCGTTTTATATATTCGGGAAGCATTAAGTAAACAACAATCCATCAAGGTTGAGGTTTTAAATTATACCAAAAGTGGTCAGAAGTTCTGGAATGAACTGAATATCGATCCCATTTTTAATGAATCAGGTGAGTGTCTGTACTTTGTAGGTATACAATATGACATCTCTGAACGGAAATATGCTGAGCAACAGCTAAAGACTGCAGCAACCAGTGCTGAGAAAACGAGCAGAGGACAGCTGGAATTCATCGGCAAGTTGAACCATGAGCTTCGTACACCGCTGAACGGTATTATGGGTATGATCGAACTTGCGGGAATGGGCGATATGAACGAAGAGCAAAAAGAATATTTGGAGTTGGCGCGTCAATCGGGAGAGGCTCTGCTGAACATCGTAAACAACAGTCTGGATATAGCGAAGCTAGGCAGAGGTAAAATGGGAATCGAGCATATCGAATTTCAGCCACTTAAGCTGATACAGCAAATTATGAAAACGTATGAGCCCGCTGCGATGAATAAACAAATTCGTATACTCTGTCATGCAGATCTGAACGTTCCCGATGTTTTATGGGGAGATCCGCTAAGGCTAAGACAGGTGCTGGATAATTTGCTGAGTAATGCCATCAAGTTTACTGAGCGAGGAGAAGTGCAGCTTCAAGTCGATGTTACAGAGCATTCACATGATCAGACGATGCTGACGTTCTCGGTACGGGACACTGGCATTGGTATTCCTTCAGATCAGATAGGCCAGTTGTTTGAAGCCTTCACTCAGTCCGATATTTCACATGCGAGAAGGTTTGGTGGAAGTGGACTTGGATTGACGATATGTAAAGAACTACTGGGGTTGATGAACGGTAGTATTACGGTGGAGAGTGTTGAGGGAAGAGGGACCGAATTTCGTGTAACGATACCTTTCCTAAGTGGTCAGAGTATTCTTAATACAGGCTAGGATATTGCGAAGTGTAGGACAGCAGTCAGAGGAATCTGGCTGCTTTTTTTGATGGATTTATTGTTCTACGAACTGGCGTTCTGTTATAATGCTAGTTGATGCTAGTGTTACATGGGGGAGGAACATCATGAGTAAGAGACGCGGCAGAAGGGGTAAAAGAGGGAGACGGGGATTCAGAGGTAAAATACTGACGTTAGCGAGCATGGTATTGATTGCTCTCTATGCATGGGCAGGCGGAGAGTGGCCGCTGGATATACCTTCTCCATTCAAAGTAACCGATAAAAGTAGTATTGATCACACGATTACTTTTCCGGCAGATCGGTATCCTGAGACAGCAAGCCATATCCGAAGGGCAATCCAAGCGGGGCATTCAGATGTATGCACAATTGACCGGAAAGGCGCTGAAAGTAACAGGGAACAGTCATTGAGAGGTGTACCGGTCAAAAAGGGCAAGGATCGAGATGAATGGCCTATGGCGATGTGTGCAGAAGGCGGTGAAGGCGCGGATATCCAATACATTACGCCAAAGGACAATCGCGGTGCGGGCTCATGGGTGGGGAATCAATTAAGTACATATCCGGATGGCACACGTGTCAGGTTCGTGGTGAAGTAATGCTGGTGATGTAAATGCAATGTTAGGCATAGGAGAAGTTCTCCTCTAATTGAGAGGGGATGTACACAGAATTCCAAATTGTAAGAAAAACCAGACGCAGAAACGTCTGGTTTTTTTGAATATATGAATGCTGGAAAAGGATTCAAGCGTGTTCAATACAAGGATCTCTATACGAGCTGCATGATATCCATATGATGAGAGCGAATGGTTAACAGGCGAGTGACATGTTCGACTTCATCAAACGGAATCCACACGCTTCCTTGTACCGTACGTAAGGAGAGAATGGAACTGTCTGCTGAGCGCTCCGGGAAGCCGGTTACGGTCTGTCCGCTTGTATTACGAACCAGAATCTGCTGATTGCGCCGAATGGCAATTTCTACCTCTTTTTTCATAAGTCATTACTCCTGATTGTGAGATA
This sequence comes from Paenibacillus sp. JJ-100, assembly GCF_948329825.1. GTDB lineage: Bacteria > Bacillota > Bacilli > Paenibacillales > Paenibacillaceae > Paenibacillus. Next base: position 835,550 of record NZ_CAOJCM010000002.1, on the reverse strand, counting down.
TTTATCAATGTGTCTGATTTTTCAATGGTTAATTTGTCTTCTTTATATAGTCTATCAGAACTAGGTATGGATTTCCAGTAGAGAATGAATGAAGTATCTCTAGGTTCATGGACTTAGAGATATATGATCGTTACTGAACATATAATCCGGGGTTATATTAGGGTATGAAGAAGAGGAGGGGACCCGAATGACGAAACTATTTGTTGGGCTTGCACGAACGGAGCACGAGGCGATTATTCTGATCAATAATTTGAAAAAGGAAGGGGTTAAAGATCAGTACATGGGTGCTGTAGCCAAGGAGCAGCTCGATCTAGAGTTGATTAGCGAGAAGACAGGACTGCCCAAACCGTTGAAAGATGCTGGCACAGATGGTGCATTCGGAGCGATGAAGGGAATCCTGGCAGGGCTAGGGAGACGAATGGATCAAACCGTATCCATTGGGAAGGCGGTTCGAAGGCTGGCCGGTAATGAGATTGGAAATGAGACAGATGATCTGGTTTTAACACTGACAGAAGCAGGGATTCCGGAGAAAGACGCACGTCATTACGAGGACTGGCTACTGCAAGGTCATATCCTGGTTTTCGTAGAGTGTAGCGACGAACAAGCAGAGCGTGTGAAGCACATTATGCATTTTTAGTTTAATTTAAGGCTGATTTTAGGTTTCTTTAATGTTGAGGAGGTATTCTTATATTACACCTCCCTTAATATAGATGGTTTACCGGAAGTCCGGGACCGCAACTCGGACTTCCTAGGCACTGCGAGCTGATGCTTGCAGTGCCTGTTTCAGTTTTTTATAAAAAGTGTTGCATTATTAATTTATTCATGGTAAGATATTTCTTGTCGCCAAGAAAGTTACACATACGCCGGGGTGGCGGAATTGGCAGACGCACAGGACTTAAAATCCTGCGGTAGGTGACTACCGTACCGGTTCGATCCCGGTCCTCGGCATATATTAAGAAAAAGGAAACTCCTTGTTACATAGAGGGGTTTCCTTTTTTTTATGTCTTAAATTGAAAAATTGATTTCACAGGAATTAAACATCTTTTTGGCTGTGGGGGCAAATTGGGGGCAAAAAGGGCGGACGTCTAATAGAGGCTCGAGTCGAACGTTATGGGTCCCCTCATTACGATAATCATCAATGGAATCGAGTATTCTGAATTGTAAAATGGTCTCGTATGTCAAGGCTGATATCTAAAAAATGGAGTTTTGAGGAAAAATATTGAAAGGTACCTTGCATTAAACAGTAGTAGGTGGTAATATTTGTATTAACAGCTACTGTATATTGCAAGGTACTAAATAAAGCGTGGTGAAAAATAATGAATGTTCAATTCAAGAAGGGTGTGTTGGAGCTTTGCGTTCTTGTTTTAACATCTAAAAAAGATCGTTATGGATATGAGTTAGTGGAACAGATATCCAAAAAATTTGAAATAGCTGAGGGAACCATATATCCGTTATTACGAAGGCTGGCATCGGAAGGATTATTTTCAACCTATTTATCCGAATCGGATGAGGGGCCTCCCCGGAAGTACTATAAGATTACCCATGAAGGAAGGGAAGTCATGGACAAAATGATTGAAGAATGGAATTCATTTGCCGTGGGCGTGCAGGAAATGATTGGGGGCGAATCGGATTGAATAAAGAAGCCTATCTAGATGAATTGGCACAGTATCTAAAGGCGCTTCCTCCTGAGGAATTGACTGATATTATGATTGAATTTAGGGAACATTTTGAGTTTGCTCAATTAAGCGGACGGTCTGAAGCAGAGGTGATTTCCAAGCTGGGAAACCCCCGTTTGGTCGCTCGTGAAGTACTTACCCAGTCTCACATTGAAAAGGCAGATAAATCCCCTACGCTCTTAAGCGTAACTAAAGCGGTTATGGCAACGGTGAGCTTAGGATTGTTCAACTTAATTATCGTGATGCTGCCATTTGTCGCCTCTTTAGTTCTCATTGCCGGGGTATTCGGTTTTGCTATTTTCTTAATCATTTCGCCGATTTGGTTAATGATACAGAATCCGTCACTCACGGCGTTCTTCAATGATATTTTTCTTATGCTTGCCTTGGTCGGTGGAGGACTTTTGATCGTCATTGGAACATTAAAGTTTACCCGGATTTATTACAATCTGGTGATCAGGTATCTCAAATCTAATTTGAAAGTCATAAAAAAGGATGTGACCTATGTTGAAAAATAGATTTCGGAACATCACTAGACTCGCTCTCCTACTGATTGTCATCGGAGCAATTGGAAATGTAGTGTTGTATATGTTGGGAAAGTCACCATTTAATTTAGGTGAGCTTTCTACTGAACAAAGTGTTCGGATGGACCAGACAACAAACCTGCTTATCCACACAGAAACGGGAACGGTAGATGTAGTACCGATTAAGGGACATGAAATCAAGGCAGTTTTGGAGGGGAAGACCACAAAGCAGTCGCTGAAGGATTACCGGCTGAACATCACTCAGGATCAGGGACAAACCAGAATTGAAGTTATTCAGGACAGCAAATTTCGTTTTTTTTGATATCTATACGAACCTTAAGCTCACGATAGGGATCCCTGAAACCCAATTAAACCAGCTACAGGTTGTGACTGACACTGGAGATATTTATGTAGGCCCCATTTTGGCGAGCGAATATCGGGTGATAAGCGACACGGGTTCTATAAAGATGGATATACAAGACGGGGTAATAAACGCAGAAACAAATACGGGAGAAATCACAGCTTCTCTTGTTCACATAAGTCAAAATATCCGTGCTATATCCGACACGGGAGATATTATCATCCAAACAGCTGAAGCTCCCCAAGCACTCCGCACCAAACTTTCTGCAGATTCTGGAACAATTAAGGTCACATTGCCGAATTATCAGGATGGTCATATCGGTGAGGGAGGACCGTTGGTAGAACTTATATCGGACACAGGTAATCTTGGGATTGAACAGTATTCAGGCAAATAACAGAAAGAAAAAATAAGGTTAATTTTGGGAGGCGCCCTTATGATAACAGAAAATCGTAGAAAAGAAACGTTAATCAAAACTGTTGATTTGTGCAAAACCTACTCCTCGGGAAATGAGCAGTTTCTCGCAGCAAAAAGTATTAATCTTGAAGTATACAAAGGTGACTTTACGGTTATTATGGGCAGTTCTGGTTCGGGCAAATCTACGTTATTGTACCTCCTGAGCGGTCTGGATGGAATCACTTCGGGAGAAGTGATTTTCAAGGGACAACGAATTGATGAATACTCGGAAAAGGAAATCACGGATTTCAGGTCCAACAAAATCGGCTATGTGTATCAATCGATCAATTTAATTCCTGATTTCTCATTGCTTGAGAATGTTGCTTTCCCTGGGTATGTGGCTGGCCGCAGCAAAAAGGATGTGAATAAACAAGCATTAGATCTGTTGAACAGGATAGGGATCGGGGCTCAAGCCGAACGTCTGCCATCCCAAGTATCTGGAGGCCAACAGCAGAGAGCAGCCATTGCCAGAGCTTTAATCAATTCCCCGGAAGTGATTTTTGCGGATGAGCCGACAGGGGCATTAAGTCAGGAGCAGGGTGCAGTAATTTTGGATCTCTTGACCGAGATGAACCAGAACAATCAATCGATCGTTATGGTGACGCATGATATAAAAGCTGCTTGCAGGGCAGACCGGTTAGTTTTGGTTAAAGACGGAACCATCGAAGGGATTTTGGAACTTGGCAAATATTCACCGGATAAATTGAAAGCAAGAGAAAACCAAATATTCATGTTTATGTCAGGGAAGGAGGGGTAGGTATGTATGCGGCATGGAAACTATGTTGGACGAACCTGAAGCATAAAAAAGTGCAAAACAGTTTCATTGCAATTATCATCATGCTGGCGGCCCTGCTCCTTTCAACGGCCGTGTCGGTTCTTAACAACACAAACCGTATGTATGAGAGTATGCATGATAAGTCCCATGGGGCCCACCAAATATTGCGGATGGAGAATGGCATCCATGATCCGAACCAGGTACACAATTGGTGGGAGAAGCAGAAAGGCGTAATGGTTTCGGATTTGATGCGGTACCGCTATCTGTCCAGTATGTCTCATGCTGGAGAAGAGATCCCTAATGTTGATTTATTCATGATGGATGCGCCAAGTGGACCATTTCCCGTCGACCGGCTACAGTTTGTGGAAGGGGAAGAAAAAGCCACACCAGAAGCAGGAACCGCCTGGATCCCAACCTCTCTGGCCTATCCCAATGATATTCATGTCGGAGATCCGATTGAATTCAAGACGGATGAGGGAGTCATTCGGTTAAACGTTGCGGCAGTCGTCGTTGATATTTCATATTGTTCGCCATTTGCGACGAGCGGGAGAATTTGGCTGAATCATCAGGATTACAATACAAATATGACCACATTGCCGGGGGACGACAAGTATATGACCGGATTGCGGTTTGATGATTACAGCCAGAACAGGGCCTACTGGGAAAGATTTGAACAGTTTCTCGGGACCCCTTATCTGGAATCGGTTAAAGACTTCGAGAGCTTGTCTTCGTATTATATGATTGCGAACCAGGTTATCAGTTTCGTTATGATATTTCTTGCTGTTGTCATGATCTGTGTCGCCCTCTACACCTTAGGATTCACGATTTCCGATGCTATTCTTTCCAGCTACAGAACGATCGGGATTATCAAATCTGTCGGATTATCTTCCAGCAAAGTAATTATGGCTTATGTAGGGCAGTACACGCTCTTGGCGCTTGTCTCGGTCATCCCCGGGATTCTGGTCAGCAATGTTCTCTCGGGTACAATTGTTGCCAAATCCATGGCTTATCTCAGTACAGGAGCATCAGCTATAGACGGGCTGTATTCAGTAACGGGCATTATGACTGGTGCGGCTGTCGTAGTGGTTATCTTCCTCTCTGCCCTGCTGTTTTCGAATAAGGCGCGCAGTGTCGAGCCGGCACAAGCCGTTCGTTATGGCATGTCGGAGAAGGAGTATTCCCAAAAATCAGGGGGGAAAGGAACGTGGAAACGAAAACTCCTGCAGATGCGCGCTCTTCCAACTTCTATGATTATCGGGCTAAGAAGCGTCACGAAGAATATTCGGGGTTCCCTGCTGATTATTCTGATGTCGGCTTTGTCCACCTCTGTACTCGTTTTTGGTTTCCTGTTTGTATACAGTATTTCATCCATACATGGAACCATTGCCAAATGGGGTTATGATTCGGCTGATCTGTCCGTAAGAATCGATAATCCCGCCCAAATGACCTTTGAACAGCTTCAAGAAGAAGTTCTTTCAGATCCGAGGATTAAGAATTACTCGCGTTACGGGGATGCAAATGCGGTATTGCCAATTCCTTCGAAGCCTGAGGCTAATGAACAAGATACGATGGGGATATTACTGACTGTGGCTGATGGAAACTATGATGAAATAGGCTATGAAAATGTGGAGGGTCATAATCCTGCTTCTGACAATGAAATCTCGGTCGGTGTGAATGTTGCGAGAACTTTGGGTATCAAGTCAGGCGATTCATTGGACATCTACATTGAAGGTGAAAAACACACGCTGACAGTAACTGGGATTTATCAGGCCATTGCCAACATGTCCAATACGGGGCGAATTACCGCTGACGTCATCAGAAAAAGTAATCCAGACTATGGAAATGCAATGAACACCACATTTGTTAATCTGAATGCAGGAACATCAGTCGATGAATTCGTGAAAGAATTGAACCAGCGATATGGAAGTGTAATCGGGATCGCAAGTCAGGCTTCGCTGGTTGATGAAGTATTCTCCCAGGCTGTGACGATCATCGTAATGCCAATGTCGGTCATGGCCCTGTTGTTTATCGTCATTACGTTTGTTATCATCTACAGTATTTGCCGGATTAACATGAAAAAAGAGAGCCGTACCTACGGGATTTACAAGTCAATCGGTATGACATCCCGTCAAATCCGTCTGTCGGAAACGACTGGTATTCTGGTTGTATCAGGAATCGGTGCGCTGGTCGGGATTCCGTTAGGTCTATTAGGACTTCCCCCTCTCCTTAACTATATTTTGGCCGATTACGGGATTGTTCAAGTTCCTCTGATTATGAACGGTGGGGGAATAGCCTTAATGATTCCTCTAAGCATTATCGCTGCTGGTCTAGGTTGTTGGGCAGCATCCAAATCTATTCAAACTACATCCCCTCGCCTTTTGACCATGGATTAATAGAAAAGGGTGTCACAAAAAGCCTTGAAATGGCTGCTTGTGGCACCTTTCGCTTTTAAGGTAAGAGATACATATAACTGAGATGAGATCGCTAGTCTTCCTCTATCGGCAGAATCTCTCCTTTATGGACAGCATCGTTTAAGCCAAATACTTACTTGACATGGAAATAATTTGTATTGTATTGTATTTTTGTGCTTAAATTACAACTGTACCCTAAATATTTTTAGTATTACCAAAAATCTACCTCTTCTTTTATCAACCACAAAACGACATCTTTCGTCAAAATCTCCCAACACAGAGCACTTTTCATACTAGTTTTAATCGTTTGTAAAACAAAATACTACGAATCGAGGTCTGCTTATGCCAACTACGGCATTTTTGTTTCCGGGTCAGGGATCACAATATGTCGGTATGGGAAGAAAGCTGTACGATGAATTTACTATAGCAAAGCGTTACTTTGAAGAAGCAAACGACACGCTGGGTTTCAATCTTACTGAATTATGTTTTGAAAGCAGTCATTCACAGCTGATGCAGACGATGAATACACAACCGGCCATATTAGCTGTAAGCGTTATTGCCTTCGAAATCGGTAGGATTGAACTGGGATGGGAACCTGATTATATGGCGGGACATAGTCTTGGCGAATATTCCGCACTTGTATGTAGCGGCGTTTTATCTTTTGGAGATGGGCTCAGGATTGTGAGGAAGCGGGGGATGTTAATGCAAGCTGCGCATTCTTCCGACACTGGAGCGATGGTCGCTGTGACGCATGCTGCTTCGGATCAGCTGGAGGAATTTTGTCGTCAAGCCAGTAACGATACCTCACAAGTTGTTATCGCTTGTTATAACTCTTTGAATCAACATGTGCTTGCTGGTCATCAAGCGGCTGTTCAATCGGTGGTCGAGCGGCTGCAGGCGCAATCCTCGGATGTAAGTGTTAAATATTTAAATGTTAGCGCCCCTTTCCATAGTCCATTGATGCAATCAGCGGCGGAGCAATTAGCTGTTGAATTGGAGAAGCTGGAGACCAAGGATCCAAGGTGGCCGGTCATATCGAACGTGGTGGCAAGACCGTATGGAAGGCAAGAACTGCTTCCGCTTCTTTACCGCCAAATGACTCAACCGGTTCGCTGGCTGGAAACGATGCAATATTTGAACAGTCAAGGAATCTGTCGAACGGTGGAGGTCGGACCGCGCCAAGTATTGACACGCCTAATGAAGGACACCTATCCCTCTGTTCAGACATGCCAATTCGATCATCCAGAGCAATTAGAGGAGCTGCGCGCATATTTTGACGAAGGCAAGAATGATCGCGAAGTCGTCATCGCCAGTATTCGAGAATCCTTGACAGCCGCCATCATTGCGCGAAATCGGAATCATGATGCCATAGCTTACAGTACCGGCGTAATCCAGCCCATCCAACAAATCAGGGATTTGATCGAAAAGTTAGCTGATAATGATTCTTCGGATATTATGCAAACGCTAATTCGGATTAAAAGTCTGCTCCAGTCAGTGATGTCCACCAAACAATTACCGCTGGAAGAACAGATGAAAATCACTGACAAGTTACCGGCAAATTTTTAGGAAGCCGCAAGAATGAATCTATCATTTTTTGGGGGGAATAACGTGTATACTAAGCAATTTACAAGTCTGGTTGATGTAATGAAAGAACGAGGGAATACAACGGATCGGGGAATCACGTTTATTGAAGGGGACGATCGGGAAAATCAGCTTACATATAAGGAGCTCTATGAAGAAGCCTGCGGATTTTTGGGTTACCTTCAAAAACAGGGAGTGGAGAAAGGGCAAGAGGTCGTGTTTCAAATAGACGACAATCGCCACTTTATTATCGCTTTTTGGGGCTGCATCCTTGGAGGAATCATTCCTGTACCTGTCAGCACCGGCAACAATGACGAACATAAGAGCAAGGTATTTCGGATTTGGAATATATTGAATCATCCTTACCTGCTTGCAAACTCAAAAATTTTGCGAGATTTGGAAAACTTTTCGGTGAAGAGCGAACAGCCGGAACTATTTGATAAGCTTCGTGGCAGGGTATCTGTTCTTGACGACGAAGCAGTATTCTCAAGGGAATTCTCTCCCCAGATCTATAGTCCACATCCTGAAGATATTGCCTTTATTCAATTTTCATCAGGTTCGACGGGGGATCCCAAAGGGGTTATACTGACTCATCGCAATCTGATCTATAACATTAACGGTATCATCAACAGCACTAAAACCACCTCTGAAGACTCCTATTTGCAGTGGATGCCTCTGACTCACGATATGGGAATGATATGCAACCACTTAACACCTCTGACAGCCAACTCGGATCAATACATTATTCCAACATCCTTATTTATAAGACAACCCGCAATTTGGCTCAAAAAAGCAAGCGAGCATCGAGCTACTATCATCTCTTCTCCCAATTTCGGCTATAAATACTTAATGCAGTTTTTTAAACCAGAAAAAGCTGAGCATTGGGATTTGTCGAGTATCCGCCTTATTTATAACGGAGCGGAGCCAATTTCAAACGAGCTTTGTTATGAATTCCTGGACACCTTCGCTCCTTACGGTCTAAAAAGGACTGCTATGTGTACTGTTTATGGACTTGCTGAGGCATCAGTGGGCGTTACTATACCTCCGATTGAAGATGAATTTGTGACCGTATATGTTGACCGCCGTCATCTTAATGTCGGGGAACAGGTTATTGAAGTTAATCAAGAATTACCCTATGCGCTTTCCTTTGTTGAGGTTGGGTCTTCAATCGACTACTGCCAGGTGCGGATCTGTAATGAAGACGGTATAGAATCCACGGACGGTACGATAGGCCATATACATATCAGGGGGGATAACGTCACCAAAGGATATTACAATAATCCGGAAGCAACCCGTGAATTATTGACACCTGATGGCTGGGTCAGAACCGGGGATTTGGGATTCATCCGCAGCGGTCAATTAGTGGTCACTGGACGGGCCAAGGATATTATTTTTGTGAATGGGCAGAACGTATACCCTCATGATCTGGAGCGGATCGCCGAGGAAGTAGAAGGAGTGGAGCTGGGCCGGGTAGCCGCATGTGGGATTTACAATACAGACAAGAAAAAGGAAGAAATTATTTTATTTGTCGTTTCCAAAAGAAAGATAGAGAAGTTCTATCCGATTACGCAAAAGCTTAAACGGCTTTTGAACGAGCGGGGAGGCTGGGAAATTGCGGAAGTGGTTCCAACCAAGCGCATGCCGAAAACAACTAGCGGAAAAATACAGCGATATGTGCTTGCCCAGCAATATCAGAATGGCGAATTTACCGAGGTTTTACAGGAATTAAAGAGTATGTTCTTAGCAGAAAAGAAGGAAATGGCGGGCAGGCAGGGAGAGTCTCTTCAGCCTAGGCGTTCGCAACTCGAAATCGAACGTGACATCCAGCGTATCTGTCGCGAAGTACTCGGGAAAGACGAGGTTGGTGTTCGGGACAGTTACTTCGAGATGGGAGTAAACTCCCTCCATATGGCACAAATGGTAGACCAGATTGAGACAATGTTTTCGGTCAAGCTGGATGTTGCAGATTTGTTCGCTTATCCGACGATTCATGATTTGGCCAAATTCCTGCAGTCGGAACCAACTTTATCTCATCAACCGGAGCAGCATGGATTCGATCCATCCAAACGGGATAAGGATATTGCGATTATCGGGATGTCCCTTCAGCTACCAGGTGCGGCAGAGGTTCAGGAGTACTGGAGAAATTTGATGGAAGGTCGCCAGCATATTGGAGAATTGCAGGGTGATCGACGGGAAGATGCCAAAGATTATTTATCCGTGATAGGGCTGGATGCCCAAGAATCCGATTTTAGACCTGGAGGATATTTAGAGGAAATTGATAAATTCGATTATACATTTTTCAAAATCACCCCTAACGAAGCGAGGTTAATGGACCCGAATCAAAGGTTATTTACGCAGCAGGCCTGGAAAACGCTGGAGGACGCTGGATATGCCGGGGACAAGCTGCGCGGCCGGAAGGTGGGAGTGTACGCCGGTTATTCAAAAGTGGGATATGATTACGAACGTCTGATTTCCAAAGCCCAGCCGGATCAGATATCAAATTATATCGTCGGAAACTTGCCTTCCGTTTTGGCCAGCCGCATCGCGTATTTTCTTGATTTTAAAGGTCCGGCGGTAACCGTAGACACGGCATGTTCCTCTTCCTTGGTTGCAGTTCATATGGCGTGTCAGGCGATTCGCTCTGGCGAATGCGAGATGGCGCTTGCCGGTGGGGTCAGAACTTCCATACTTCCCTTGTCATTAGGGCTGGATATGGAATCCGGGGACGGGTATACGCGGGCTTTCGATTCGGCTTCGAACGGAACGGGCGTGAGCGAAGGGGTGGCATCCGTATTATTGAAGCCCCTGACTCAAGCGCTCCGTGATGGAGACCAGGTATATGCTGTTATTAAGGGTAGCGCAGTGAACCAGGACGGAAAAACGGTGGGCATTACAGCGCCAAACCCTGTCTCCCAGAGCGAAGTAATCCGTGCAGCCTGGCAGGATGCGGGGGTGGACCCGGCAACCCTTACGTTTATTGAAGCTCACGGAACGGGGACGAAACTGGGTGATCCAGTCGAGTTTTCAGCATTAGAAAAAGCATTCGTCGGATATACAGATAAGAAGCAGTTTTGTGCACTGGGCTCCGTGAAGGCCAATATTGGACACACGTTTGAAACGTCCGGCATTGCCGGTCTGATTAAATCGGTTCTGATGCTTAAACATAGGCAAAATCCACCGCTGCTCCATTTCAGAGAGCCTAACAAAAATATAAATTTAGAGCAGTCTCCTTTTTATATTAATTCCGAGCCCGCTGCATTTGATGCTTCGGAACAGCCGCTTCGCTGCGGAGTAAGCTCCTTCGGATTTAGCGGAACGAACTGCCATGTGGTTATGGAGGAATTCGTTGATCCAAGAACGGATGCATCAGAACAAGAGGATGCACGATCCCATTTGTTCACCCTGTCTGCCAAAAGCGAAGACGCTCTTCAAGAGCTGATTCTCAGTTACGTGGACCACTTGAAGTTATATCCGAATCAGGCCTTATCCGATATTTGCTACACGGCAAGTACGGGGAGGGCTCATCTTGAAAACCGCATCGCATTCGTCTGCCGTTCACGCGAAGAATTAGCCCGTAAACTGACAGACCTTGCTGAGAACAAAGGGCAGCCGGGAATATATCGAGGTGTATATCGGATCGTTTCCGAGTCAAATCAGGAATTCGGGCGAGGAGAGATCACTGAAGCAGAATTAAACCGTATCAATGAAGAAGCAGCCGGGATGATTGTGGACCTCGTTTCCGCGACGCCAGAGAAGCGGGTGCGGCAGCTTGAACGGTTATGCGAGCTGTACGTTCAGGGCGCGCGAGTCGAGTGGGACAAGTTCTATTTCGCGAGAAAGGTTCCTTTACCGCTGTATCCTTTTGACCGTAAGAGATGCTGGATCGAAATTGAACGAAGCGATGAACGTAAGGAGGAGGAAACCACGAATTCTATACAAACTGAATTAATGACGGCGACCGCTATACCTTCCAATTTGTCAGCTGATATAGAGAAAACAGTGAAGAAAATGATCAGTGATGCCTCAGGGCTAGACGTGACTGAAATAGACAGCTCCGCCCACTTCCTCGAAATGGGACTGGACTCCATTATGCTTGTCCGGATTCGCAAGGCAATTGAAGATATTTACCTGCTGGATATTGCAATTGAAAGATTTTTTGACTCGATCACAAATGTTCACACTTTAACCGGATATATTATCGAAAATGCCGATTTGAAACCGGCTGTGGCTGCGGTTAATAAGGAAGTTCGGAACGAGGAGCAAAATTTCCAGAAAAAAGCGGCATTACAGGAAGCGGAAGATCAGCAACTTCAGGCCGCAGCGGCTGTTTCCATGGAGATGAAGGAATGGAACTCTCCGCCGGTTGCAGAAGCCTCTGCGTTGGAGCGGATTTTAACCCAGCAGCTTGAACTGATGACTCTACAGCAGCAGCATGTGAATGATATTCTCGGCAGGCAGTTGGAGCTTTTAAGCGGCAGCGGGGCCAAGATGAGTGGAAGTGACGGACGGGATTTTGGCGTGTTGCCAGGTGGGTATAAGCAGGAGGAGAGAAAAAAGACAAGTCCTGACAGCCAGATCCCAGCTAATATATCAACATTTACATCCTCTTCTGATTCCTTCACCGCTTCCGAATTGACCGGAGTATACCAGGCCGACCCTATTGTTCGGGCTGCACCAATCGACAGTGGTGGGCAGGAGCCTAAGCCATTTATTCCCTATCAGCCAATGGTGATTGGTGAGGAAGGGGATTTTACAGAACAGCAGCAGGAATACCTGAATATGTTTTTTGCGGATTATACAAGACGTACAAAAGGGTCCAAAATCTATACCCAACGGACACGTTATGTTCATGCAAACAACCGAAATGTACCGGGATTCCGGTCCTATTGGAAAGAAGCCATATATCCGATCGTAGCTGAGCGTTCTTCCGGTTCGAGGATGTGGGACGTGGACGGCAATGAATATATTGATTTGACAATGGGCTTTGGAGTAAATCTGCTCGGGCATAATCCGGAATTTCTCGTTTCAGAGATGAAAGAACAATCTTCTTCTTCTCTGCCACCGTTAGGCCCGATGTCTGATCTGGCTGGTGATGTAGCCGAAAGAATTAGCCGAATTACGGGCATGGAACGCGTGGCCTTCTACAACTCCGGAACGGAGGCTATCATGGTTGCCCTTCGTACGGTGAGAGCCGCGACAGGACGCTCGAAGGTTGTCATTTTTTCCGGCTCTTACCACGGTACATTTGACGGTGTGTTGGGGGTATCTCACCCGGATGCCGATGCTACCGCGTACCCGATGGCGCCAGGCATCGAGGCCAACTTTGTGCGCGACGTTATCATGCTTAACTACAATAAGCCTGAATCGTTGGAATTCATCAGCAAGTATAGTCATGAGTTGGCGGCGGTGCTCGTCGAGCCCGTGCAAAGTCGTCGGCCAGACCTGCAGCCGCGCAAATTTTTGCAGCAGCTCCGGGAGATCACCTCTGATTCGGGGACGGCGCTTATTTTCGATGAAGTCATCACCGGGTTCCGGATCGGCCTGGAAGGCGCTCAAGCCTGGTTTGGTGTGAAAGCCGATCTGGCAGTGTATGGGAAAGTGGTCGGTGGAGGCCTGCCGATCGGGATTGTAGCCGGAAAAGGAGATTTCATGGACCCGATCGACGGTGGAAAGTGGAACTTTGGAGATGTCTCCTACCCTTCAAAGGCTGATCGTAAAACTTTTGTCGGAGGCACGTTCTGTACTCACCCGCTAACGATGCGCGTGGCTCTAAAAACGATCGACTATTTGGAGTCTCAAGGCCCTGCCTTGTACGACGAGTTGAATAGTAAAACAGATTATCTTGTGCACTCATTGAACTCTTTCTTCAAGGAGCGAAAAGTTCCGATTTATATGGTGAATTTCGGATCTTTATTCCGTTTCGTTTCTTTCGGAGATATCGAGCTGTTCTTCTATCATTTGAACTACAGGGGACTTTATGTGTGGGAGGGGCGTAATTGCTTCATGTCCACGGCCCATACCTATGAAGATATTGATAAGATCATTCACATCGTAAAAGAGACCGTGAGCGATCTGCAGCGCGGCGGATTTCTGCCGGGAGACCCTCCTCCAGACGATGACGGTGGAGGAGTTAAGCGGGTCAAGTTGTCCAACGAGCAGAAACAGCTTTGGATTTCTTCCGTTACAGGCGGACCAGCTTCCGCTTCGTTGAATGAATCTGTACTGCTTCGAATGAAGGGATCTTTGAATATAGATGCGTTACGGCAGGCAATCAACATACTGATCCGCAGGCACGAGGCACTGCGTACAGTCATGGACAGCAGCGGTGAGTACCAGGAGATCTTGTCTGAGGTGCAGGCACCTCTGAAGATATTGGATATGCGCGGTGATTCGGCTAATAGCAGTAAGGATAATCTGGACCGCTGGCTGGCAGCGGACGCTTCCGAAGCAATCAGTCTTGATACCGGACAGCCGCTATTTCGGATTACCGTGCTGCAGTTGGCTGATGAGGAATACATGTTGGCATTTGCCTTCCATCATATCGTCATTGATGGTTGGTCCATCGCGGTATTTGCCGGCGAGCTGGAAGAAGCTTATTCGGCAGTCTGCGAAAATCGGATACCGCAGCTGCCGCAGCCGGTCCAATTTCGTGAATATTTACAATGGCAGGAACAACAACTTCATCAACCCGATGCCAGCGAGGCTGTGGCATTCTGGTCAGCCCAATGCAGCCAGCCAGTTCCACCCCTGCAGCTCCCCTCGCCGCATGGATACATTAGAAAGAAGATGTTCAATGGCGGCAGGTATACTCTAGTGCTGGACAGGGGGGAGACAAAGAGGTTGAGAGCGCTCAGCATTCATAGTAAGAACAGTATGTTCATTACTATGCTGGCTGCTTACGGTTTGTTTTTATATCGGCTCACCAGTCAAAGACAAATTATCGTCAGCATTCCAACGGCTGGACAATCCCACATGGGGGAGACCCACTTGATGGGTAATTGTGTGAATTTGCTTCCTATATATATGGAGCTGAATGGCAGTGAATCAATCGCTGACCACTTAGGTGCCATAAAGGAAATCATGCAGCGGGTGGACAGGCATCAAAGTTATTCGCTCGCCAGTCTGATGGAGCAGATGCCCGAAGTGCATATACCGAATTTGAATATGATGTTTAATATGGACCGGCCTGTTCGACAACTGAACTTTAGTGGGTTAGAAACCGAGCTTCTTTCCTACCCTGTTCGTCATTTGCATTATGATTTGTTTCTTAATGTAACGGAAATCAATCAAGAGCTGAGGCTAGATTTCGATTTCAGTACCGATTTATTCGAACCGGAAGTTATGAAGATTTGGGCGGAAGGTTACCGACATTTATTACTTCTTATGACGCAGGATTCCTCTGTGAGTGTATCGCAGTTGTCGCTAAGTACTGAAGTTCATGCTCATGCACTGACGGAGTTTTGGAAGAAGCATGAGGGGAAGTATATTCTTGATTCGCAGCGGGACCCGGTCCCGATGGGGTCCATCGGCGAACTATATACCTTGGATTATGAGAACGATGTAATGATGCCCTCAGGGAAGCTGGCGATGATTGTCCCTTCCGGGATGATGATCATGTGTGGAGATGTTGATCGCTGGGCGGAAATTCGGGGATACCGTATCAACTTGACACAGTTGGAAGCCGAGCTGTTGCAGCTGGAAAGCTTGAAACGGGCTCAAGTGGCTGTTCGGCTGATACCATGTCATAACGCATCCCCGAGACTCGCGGCGTACTTTGCATCTCAGATGCCGATCGATGTTTCGCGTGTCCGAGTGGAGATGGGTGAACGCTTGGCCGAGTATGCAATTCCTACTGATGTGGCGGTACTGGAATCGTTCCAGCGATTGGAAGACGGGTCTATCGACGAAAATGCACTATCCAGTCTGGATATATTCTCGCAGGATCAGGAGCTATTAAATGAGACTGAATTCAGCATTGCTGAAATATGGAGCGAACTTCTAGGTGCCGAGCATATTGGTCCTAATGATCATTTTTTTAACATCGGCGGCAACTCTTTGAAAGCGACAGTTATGCTATCGCGAATATACCGGGAGTTCGGTATTCAAATTCCAATCGGCGAGTGGTTCCAGCAGCCTACGGTTCGCCAGTTATCCGGGTTGTTGAACGAGCATTCGGAGGAACCATACGATCTGATTCCAGTACAGCCGCAGCAGGAGTATTATGGCATATCCGCATCCCAGAAGCGGATTTATATATTGGAGCAGCTTGAGGCGAACAGTCTTATTCACAATATCCCGGGGCAGATTCATCTTACGGGTGAACTGGATCCAGACCGGTTAATTGCTGCTCTTGGGCAAATTGTCGATAGACATCAGGTATTTCGAACGTCTTTTGAAATTCGGGGTCAGGAAATTGTGCAGAGAATCGGTGATGCGGTTGTGCTGCACGTTCCTTACTCGGAACTGTCTCCTGAAGAAACAATAGATGACCGGTTCAGAAATTTCGTAAAGCCATTTGAGTTGACCCAAGCGCCTCTTTTCAGGGCAGAGCTTGTCAAGCTGTCGGATGCCGAATTTCTGCTGTTTGTAGATATGCATCATTTGATTTCAGACGGTTATTCCATGGCCGTATTTATGAGAGAGCTGCTGGAATTGTATCAAGGTCATGTGTTGCCGGAGCTCAGGGTTCAATACACGGACTTCGCTGTCTGGCAGCAGCAAACGGTTAACGAACAACGCATGAGAGAACAGGAAGATTACTGGCTGCATGAATTTGTAGGAGAGCTGCCTACGCTGAATATGCCGATGGATTATCCTCGGCCCGGACAACGGAGTGTGGAGGGAGAACGGCTAACCTTCTGCTTGGACGAAGGATTGACGAAACGGCTCCGCCAGTTGGCTGTGGATACAGGCACCACATTGTATATGGTTATGCTTACGGCTTATAAAGTACTGCTGCATAAATATTCTTCTCAGAATGATCTTATTGTTGGTACTCCGGTTTCGGGACGTATTCATCCCGACATCGAGCCGCTGATTGGTGTGTTTATCAATACGGTTGCGATCCGCAGTTATCCGACCAAAGACAAGACGTTTGCCGAGTATTTGGATGAAGTTCGGCACAGCAGCATCGGAGCATTCGAAAATCAAAGTTATCCGTTTGAGATGCTGATAGAAAAGCTGAATATTCGGAGAGACCCCAGCCGGAATCCGTTGTTTGACGTTATGTTTATATTTCAAAATATGGAACTGGAAGATGTGTCCGGAGCGGGAGTGACATTTAAGGCGGAAGAGAAAAATCCTGGTGTGTCTCCCTACGATCTGACCCTTAGCGCTGAGGACTGGAATGAGGAATCGATAACCTTAAATCTGGACTACAGCAAGAAGTTGTTCAAGCATGAAAAGGCAGAGCGGATGCTCATGCATTATGTGAACATTCTGAATGCCGTAGCGGATCAATCCACATTGACTCTATCGAAGATTGATATTTTATCAGCGGAGGAGCGTCAGCAGCTGCTGGTTGCATTTAATGCAGATGAGCTTCTTTATGACAAGCAGTTGACCATCGATCAGTTGATCCGGCGGCAGGCAAAACTTGCTCCTGATGAGGTTGCGGTGATTTGGGAGGATAAGTCTTATACCTATAGCGAACTGGATGCCAAATCGGACTTGCTCGCAGCTGCGCTTCGGCGTAAAGGGGTATTGCCTGGGACAATTGCCGGGGTAATGGTAACCCGGTCGATTCATATGATCGAAGCTTTATTGGCCGTATTGAAAGCAGGCGCGGCTTATCTGCCGATTGATCCGGAATATCCGGTACAGCGGATTGAGTATATGCTGGCCGACAGTGATGCACAAATTTTGCTGACCGATCAAGAACTGAGCATCCAGCCGGAATCCAGTGTCGCAGTGATCAATATACACGATGAAAGCCTGTATCAGGGGATAACACCGGAAGATATTCTTTCCTCACCAGTTCATACAGCCGATCACAATGCTTACGTTATCTATACCTCGGGCTCTACCGGAAATCCCAAGGGAGTCGTGATATCACATCGGGCCGTCCATAACTTTATCGAGGCTACGGCCAAGGAGATCGCTTTCTCCCCCGGCAAGAGCATACTGTGCCTGACGACGGTTTCTTTCGATATTTTTGTGCTTGAAACGTGGGTGCCTTTAACCAAAGGGCTCACTGTCGTCATCGCAGGAGAGTCGGACCAGCGGGATCCCTTAGCGCTCAATCGTTTGATCACGAAATATCACGTGCAAATGCTGCAAATGACACCGTCTCGTTTGAAAATGCTCCTGGGTGATGACCCGGACATGACATTTCTGAGCAGTGTGACCGACATTATGCTAGGCGGAGAACCCCTCCCGATTTATTTTTTACACCGACTTCAGGAGGTTTCCGGTTTAAACATATTTAATATGTACGGTCCGACAGAAACGACGGTATGGTCCTGTATCAGTGACTTGACGAAGAAGGAAACAGTAGATATCGGCACGCCGATTGGCAATACACAGATTTATTTACTGGATGCCAGCGATATGCTGGTACCGATCGGACTGCCCGGGGAGCTGTGCATCGGCGGAGATGGATTGGCCGAAGGATACTGGCAGCGGGACGATTTGACGAATCAGAAGTTTGTCGACAATCCGCTAGTCCCTGGACAAAGAATGTACCGGACCGGAGATTTGGCCAAATGGCGGGAGGATGGATGCCTCGAATATATTGGCAGAATGGACTTTCAGGTTAAAATCCGTGGGTACCGGATTGAGCTCGAAGAGATTGAGGCGGCGATGATTCGTCAAACGCCCGTAAAGGAATCCGTCGTGGTGGCCAAACAGGACAACCAAGGAAACTCATATCTGTGCGCTTATTACGTTCCGCAAGAGGGAAGCGAGCTAGGCTCGATTCGGGAAAGTCTGCTAAAGTCACTGCCTGAATATATGGTGCCTTCCTACTTTATACCGCTAGAGCAGATGCCGTTGACACTAAACGGGAAAATCGACAAAACAGCAATGCCTGAGCTGGACGTGAGTGCACTTCCTTTGGCGTCTTATACACCTCCGGAAAATGAAACCGAAGGTCGACTGGTTCTGATATGGGAAGAAGAACTGGGCCTTGAGCAAGTCGGCATTCATGATAATTTCTTTGAACGAGGCGGCCACTCCCTGAAAGCGACGATTATGATTTCTAGAATTAACAAAGAGTGGGGTGTGGGAGTATCTGTAGGGGAATTTTTCCGTCATCCTACGGTACAAGGATTAGCGAGGTTGATTCAGCAAGGGAGCTGTCGTGCATTTGAAGAAATTCCCGTTGCGGAAGCTCGCAGTCATTACGCATTGTCGGCGGCACAGAGACGTCTGTTTATCCTTGAACAATTAAATGGGGCCAGCACGGCATATAACATGACGGCAGCTTTTGAGATTGAGGGGGATCTGGATATTGGGAAGCTGGAGTCCAGTTTCCGTACCATGATACAAAGACATGAGGCATTCCGTACCTCCTTCCGGACGGTCGACGGGGAGCCGGTGCAGGTCGTTCATCCCGAAGTTGAATTTGCCATCGAGCTTGCCGATTGCATGGACGGTACAGATTTAAATGGGCTTTCCAAGAGATTCATCGTGCCTTTCGATCTGAGCAAAGCTCCATTATTCAGGGCATATCTGGCGAAAAGAGATGCGAACGGTTATGTGCTGCTGATTGACATGCACCATATCATTTCGGACGGTTCTTCCATTGAAGTGTTCATAGAGGAATTCAATACGCTGTACAGCGGTGGTGAACTGCCAGAGCTTCGAATTCAATATAAAGATTATGCCGTCTGGTATAACGAGCAACTTCATAAGGGAGTGTTCGAGAAGGATAAGCAATACTGGCTCAAGCAATTTGCTGTAGAGCCCCCAGTATTGAGTATGCCGACTGACTTTCCTCGTCCGCAATACCAAAGTAATGAGGGTGCAAAACTTGAAACTTCTGTCGGTTCGGAGTTGACAGCTCAATTGCAGCAGTTAGCCCTCGAAACGGGGACAACCCTCTATATGATTTTACTTGCCGGGTATAGCATCCTTTTATCCAAATACGCTGGGCAAGAGGACATCATTGTAGGGACGGCGTCAGCCGGAAGAGATCATGCTGATCTGCGCAAGGTGATGGGCGTATTCATTAATACATTGGCGATTCGAACCATGCCGGAGGGACGGAAGAGCTTCCGCGAGTATTTGATGGAAGTCAGAGACATATGCCTGAACGCTTATGAACATCAGCAGTTTCCGTTCGAGAGCTTGGTAGAAGCATTGTCAATTCCGAGAGACTTGAGCCGAAGCCCGTTGTTCGACGTGATGCTGACGATGCAGAATGCAGACGAAGACGATTTTCAGGTGAAAGGTTTGGCAGTCAAACCCTATGCGCTGGAGCAACAATCATCCAAGTTTGATATCTCCCTACTCGTCAAAATGACCGGGGATAATATTCTTCTTGAATTCGTCTACAGCACGGCTTTGTTTACTGCGGATACTATGAAACGTTTTGCCCAGTTATTGGTCCATGTGCTTCGCACATGTTCGAACGGCCCAGAGTTCGAGCTGTCCAACCTCTCCCTGTTGTCGCATGAGGAGAAGATAGACGGCTCACATAGGAAGCTGCTCCAGGAAACTGGGGATGCAGCGAAGCCAACTTTTGGCACCATGATTGAATGGTTCGAGTCGACTGCAAAACGGATGCCGAATCAGACGGCGCTTGTCTGCGGAGCGGATCGATGGAGTTTCTCCGAACTCAATGCGAAAGCCAATCGGTTGGCAAAAATGCTGCTGGAGAACGGTTTTGGAGAAGGCAGCCGCATTGCCGGGATTATGATGGAGAACCGGCCAGAAACGATAGCTGCCCTGCTTGCTGTTTTCAAAGCGGGAGGTGCGTACCTGCCGATTGATCCAGAGTTCCCTCAGGAACGAATCAAGTTCATGTTGGCGGATTGCAACGCGCAGTTCCTGTTGACCTATGCTTCCGATCTACTTGCGGTTGACCCTGCAGTTCAGTTATTCCTTCTAGATCATCTCAAAACAACTGATGGTCTGGAGAAAAATCTGAATATTCCGGTGAAAGAAGACGACTTGGCCTATTTGATCTATACCTCCGGAACAACGGGGACACCCAAAGGCGTTATGATCGAGCATCGAAATTTGGTGAATTATGTGCACTGGTTCGTAACGAGTCAACGTATTGACGAGACGGGCAAAACAATGCTGCTCTCCTCGCCCGGTTTTGATTTGTGCTACACCGCATTGTATCCGGCGTTAGCAGGCGGCTGCGAGCTGCACCTGCTCGACCGACACGATTATGTAGATCCGGCTTTCGTATTGGACTACATGTCACTGAATGGCATTACATTTATTAAAGCGACGCCGTCTCTGTTTCACATTTTGGCAAATCATGAGCGATTTGATACGGAAGGGCTGTTGGATTCGCTGGAACTGATCGTTCTTGGAGGCGAGAAAATAAGGATTCCCGACGTTAAGCGATATTTCGAACGATATCCTTACACCAGATTCGTAAACCATTACGGCCCTACGGAAGCTGCAATTGGATGTATTGCCCATCCATTCGACCGAGATACGTTCCAGGAATTCAGTAACCAGCCAGTGATTGGGCAGCCGATCTTCCACACTGAAGCACAAATTATGGATGCTTATGGAAACTTGCTGCCGGATGGAATACCAGGTGAATTGGTAATCGCCGGGCGGGGGGTAGGACGCGGATATTTGGGACAGCCAGAGCTTACGCAGGAAAAGTTCATTTCCCATCCCCTGCATCCTGAACAGCGTCTGTATAGAACGGGGGACCGGGCTAAGCGATTGCCGAATGGCAGCATCGAGTTCATCGGCAGAGTCGACCATCAAACCAAGATTCGTGGCTACCGGGTAGAGCTTGCTGAAATCGAGTTCCAGCTTGCAGCTCATCCGGAAGTCCAGGAGGCCGTAGTCACTGTGAGGGAGGACGACAACGGCAGCAAATATGTTTGTACCTATCTCGTTTCTACTCAAGTGTTGACCGCGCAGGATATGCGGGACTATCTAGGGAGCAGATTGCCGGCATACATGCAGCCTTCTGTTTATGTATTCCTTGACCACATACCGCTCAATGAGAACGGCAAAGTGAACTTCAGAGTGCTTCCTGATCCGGTCATGGAAGTCAAGCCTTCCGGAGAAGACTCGACTCCAATAAACGAAATTGAGGAAGCGATGGTGCGTGTATGGGAGGAGACGCTCGGTGTACAAGGTATAGGGACGGATCATAACTTCTTTGAATGCGGCGGTGATTCCATCAAGGCACTGCAGGTCTCCTCACGATTAACAGCTTACAGCCTGCGCATGGAAATGAGGGATCTGTTCAAACATCCGACAATCCGAGAACTGAGCAGATACGTACAGACGATGACCGTCAAAACGAGTCAGGAGCCGGTTACGGGGGAAGTGGGTCTGACTCCAATTCAATATCGGCTGTTCGAACAGAAATGGGAGCATGTCCATCATTACAATCATTCAGTCATAGTGCACAGGCCGGAAGGCTTTGTTCCGGGGGTGGTCGCCGAGGCGTTCGATCGTCTGGTGGAGCACCACGACGCACTGCGGATGAGGTTTGGCATGGAGGATGACAGAATCGTTCAGTTCAATCAAGGATTGGAAGAACAGGCGTATTACAATCTGAGTGTGATCGATCTCAAAGGAACTGCAGCTTCGGACACTGTGGCCGAAATCGAGCGACAATCCGCCAAACTGCAGACGGAATTGAATATTGAGCAGGGGCCGCTTATCCGACTGGCAATCTATCATACAACTACCGGCGATTATCTGCTGTTCATTATTCATCATCTAATCGTTGACGGGGTATCCTGGCGGTTCATTCTGGAGGATTTCTCTACTGCCTACATGCAATTGCTTGAGCAATCGGAGGTGAAGCTCCCGGACAAAACGGATTCTTTCAAAGTATGGTCGGAGAAGCTCAGAGAGTATTCCGCAAGCTCGTCACTATTGAAAGAAACAGGATACTGGAGTGCCGTCGAGCAGACTGCCGTCACTGAGCTTCCCGTCGACCATTCAATTTCTTTGAATCAGGCAGGGGATCATGCTGTTCAGAAGCTGACACTGGACACCGGCCTTACCCGCAGTCTGTTAACGGATGCTCATCATGCCTACAGTACAGATATACAAGACCTTCTTCTTGCGGCGCTGAACCGCACGCTCAAAGAGTGGGCAGGTTCCGGTAATATACTGATCCAACTGGAGGGGCATGGCCGGGAGGATGTGGTGAAAGAAGTGAATGTGTCGAGGACTGTAGGATGGTTCACATCTCTGTTTCCGTTCGTGCTCGGCCCGGAAGAGACGGACGATCTTGCCGGATTAATCAAAAGAACCAAGGATGATTTGCGAAGAGTACCGGGTAAGGGGTTGGGCTATGAAATTATGAAATATTTGACCTTCCATGACCCGTCCTCCGAGCTTCAACTGGATTACCGGCTCAAACCGGAGCTTGTTTTTAATTACCTTGGCCAGTTTGACCTAGGGGCAGCGCGGACGGAAGCGTTCCACATGTCCGACATTTCGACTGGATCTGAGGTCGGTCCGCAAGTTCAAAAAGGGTATAAGCTCGAGTTGAATTCCATGGTCACTAACGGTCAATTTAGTATGGAAATAAAATATAACAAATATCAATATCATCAGGAAACGATGCAGCGGCTTGCGAAGCGGTTCAGAGAACATCTTGAACAAATTGTTCAACACTGCTGCCGTAAAGAGGTTAAGGAAATGACGCCGACGGACTACCAATACAACAAACTTTCGCAAAAACAATTGGATATCATATCTCGCAAGCTGAAGAAGAATCTATAGTTCTGCCGTAGGTGGAAGCTGCCGGATTGGTGGCAATCCGGCAGCCAAAGTAGATGGGGAGAGTGTGACATTGAGCAATTATGAAATTGATAAAATATATCCGCTTACGCCGACTCAAGAAGGAATTTTGTTTCATTCCTTATTAGAACCCGACTCTGAAGCGTACTTTGAGCAAGTTTCCTTCACCATTCAAGGGATGCTGTCTATTCCAATAATGCAGCGCAGTTTTACCTCATTGGTAGAACGCTATGATGTATTAAGAACGGTATTCATATATACGGACGTAGAACAGCCTCTGCAGATTGTCTTGAACCAATACGAGCCGGAAATGAGCTTTGAGGACATTTCAACCTATCCTAAGGAAGAACAGACCAGACACATCGAGATGGTTAAAGCACGGGACCTGGAGCGAAAATTCGATCTGGAGACAGGTCCGCTCTTCCGCATGACGGTGTTTAAACTAGATCACAATGTCTATAATGTCGTCTGGAGATTTCACCATATTATTATGGACGGCTGGTGTATGGGAATCCTTGCCCAAGATTTGTTCCAGATTTATGAGGCTTTGGAGAGTAATTCACAGCTGCGGCTGGCCCCGGTATATCCTTATAGCGATTATATAAGGTGGCTTGGGGAGCAGGACCAGCAGGAAGCACTGCATTACTGGAGCCAATACCTCGAGGATTATGAATTACGTGCGACGGTCCCATCCCTGGGGGAAGGGGATGATCGGAAAGGATTCGATCATCGGAAATACCATTTTAAATGGGATGAAGATACAACCCTGCGTCTGAAAAGGCTAGCCGTCCAACATCAGGTGACGTTAAGTACGGTATTCCACGCCATATGGGGTGTGTTATTACAGCGTTATAACGATAGCGAGGATGTTGTATTTGGTTCTGTCGTATCGGGAAGGCCGCCAGAATTGCCAGGTATCGAGAGCATGGTGGGGCTGTTTATTAACACAGTTCCTTTACGAATCAGAACCGATAAACACACTTCATTTCAAGAGCTGCTTACCCAAGTGAATGATTCCATGCTTGAAGCGAACCGGTATAACTATGTTTCCTTGGCAGATATTCAATCCAAAACAGTACTCAAAAATCAACTGATCGACCATATTCTCGTTTTTGAGAATTATCCGCTGGATACGATGGGCGGGGATGGAGGTAGTCTGTCCATAATTGACAGTGATATGGTGGAACATACCAATTACAATCTGGACGTGACCGTGTTTCCGGAAGAGGAACTCGAAGTGCTGTTCACCTATAACGGATTTTTCTATGACGAGCATTTTCTGCGCAGCTTGGAAGGACATTTAAAGAGAATCGTGGACATTGTATTGGACAATGATGGGGTATGTTTGCGCGATATCGAGATCATCTCCGAACAGGAAAAAAGGGTCATTCTAACTGACTTCAACGACACCGAAAATGAATTCAGGCTAGATAAGCCTGCACATGAACTATTTGAGGAGCACGCAAGGCGTCATCCGGAAAAAACTGCGCTTTGCTATCAGGAGGAATATCTGACTTACGATCAGTTGAACCGAAAAGCGAATCGCTTGGCACGCTTGTTCAGGCAGCACGGGCTTGAAAAGGGCGATTTTGCAGCGGTGATGCTGGACCGTTCACCGCTTATGGTAGCGAGTATACTCGCCATTTGGAAACTAGGAGCGGCTTATATACCTGTCGATCCTCATTATCCACAGGAGAGGAAGACGGGGATCATTGCTGATTCGAATGCCAGGATCGTTGTTGCATTATCCGGACACGTGGAGGATGAGCTGAAAGCACGTTATCCCGGTCGGTTCGCGGAGATGGACAACCTCGTCCTTCCCGAGGGTGAAGAGGCCGAAAGCAATATATGTGTACCGGTAGCAATGACCGAGTTGGCCTATACACTCTTTACTTCGGGTTCGACGGGAAAACCGAAAGGAGTCTTGATTGAGCACCTGGGAATGCTGAACCACATTTGGGCTGAGGCGCATGATCTTCATTTATCCGATGATATTGTGTTCGCACAGACGGCAAACCATTGCTTTGACATTTCGGTATGGCAGTTATTCGGTGCATTGGTGCTTGGCGGGACCACGGTTATCTATCCAGATGATCTGATCCTTGCACCCGAGCGTTTCATCCATCAGGTTATCCGGGATCGGGTAACACTTCTCGAAGTCGTTCCGTCGTATTTGAGTGTGCTTTTGGATATCGTTCAGGCACGTTCTCTTCGCTTTGAATCTCTGCAGCATTTGATGATTACAGGGGAAGCCGTCACTCCTTCGCTGGCTGCACGCTGGTTTGAGCTGTGCCCCGGGATCAAAATGGTTAACGCGTACGGGCCGGCCGAGGCATCTGATGATATTTGCCAATATGTCATGGATCGTGCACCTGAGGTCAAGGGATATGTCCCGGTCGGCAAACCGTTGTCCAATATTCAAATGTACATTGTTAACAAACAAATGCAGCTGTGTCCGATTGGAATCGTTGGTGAAATTTGCGTAGCTGGAATTGCGGTAGGAAGAGGTTATCTTAATGATCCAGAGCAGACTGCAAAAGGATTCATAGAGGATCCGTTTGCTTCCCGTTCAGGCGTCCGATTATATAGAACTGGCGATCTTGGAAGATGGCTTCCTGACGGTAATGTCGAGTTTATTGGCCGCAAGGATCAACAGATCAAAATCAGGGGATTCCGGATCGAACTCGGAGAGATCGAACACCGGTTAAGCGAGCACGAACAAATTCGGGAAGCAGCAGTGCTTGTCAGGGGCGAAGCCGAGAAATACTTATGTGCATATTACACCTCTTATGTCGATCTTACGGCATCTGAGTTGAAGGAGTATCTAATAGCCTGTTTGCCGGATTATATGGTTCCTACCATTTTTGTGCAGCTGGAGGATATGCCGCATAATGCCAATGGCAAAATTAACCGACGTGGTTTACCCGAACCTGTCAACGAGCGTAATGAGGGCGAAGTTGTGCCTGCACGTAATGATACGGAGAAGGCCTTGGTTTCCATCTGGATGGAGATTTTGGAAATAAAGAGGGTAAGCATAGAAGATAATTTCTTCACGTTAGGCGGACATTCACTAAAAGCAACGATTCTTGTTTCCCGTATACAAGGGGAGCTTGGGGTTGATGTAACAGTGAGGGACATTTTCGAGTATCCGACTGTTGCTCTTTTGGCGGAGCGAATCCGTGAAATGAACGGTGCTGAATACGATGCAGAGTCCATTTCACCGGCACCTGTCCACGATGCTTATCCGGTTAGTCCGGCACAAAGAAGAATATACGTGCTACATACGCTAGAGGAGTCGGAATCAACGGCATATAATATGCCGTTCGCTTACCAAGTCAAAGGCCATTTCGATGCTGCGCGCTTCCAACATATGGTCAATCGGTTGATTGACCGTCATGAAGTATTTCGAACCTCGTTCCGGTTTGTTGACGGGGAGCTCGTCCAGATCATTCATCCCGAAGCGGTCTGTAAGCTTGAAGAGGTAGAAATGACTGGTGCGGGCAAGGAGCACATCGAAGAACAAATCAAGTCGTTTATACGCCCGTTTTCTTTGGAAGAAACACCGCTCTTGCGGGTTCAATGGCTTCATACTGGACAGGCCGAGGGTGTGCTACTGATCGATATGCACCACATTATTTCCGATGGGTTGTCGGGAGTCATTCTTCTGAACGAACTGGAGCGGATGTATAGCGACAACGACCTGCCGCCGCTTGATATCCAATATAAGGATTATGCCATCTGGTTGAATGAGCGGCTCGGCGGGGAGGAGATGAAGCGCCATGAATCGTATTGGCTGGAGCATTTCCGTGGTGAACTGCCACTGTTAAACCTGCCGCTGGATTACCGTAGACCGGCCGTACAGAGTTTTAACGGCAAGACACTGCATATTTCACTGTCCCCGGAGCTTGCCGTGTCCCTTCAGAAGCTGTCTCGGGATATGGGCGTAACTTTGTTTTCCGTGATGTTAGGTGCTTACTGTACCCTGTTATCGAAGTATAGCGGGCAGGAGGAAATTATTGTCGGAACGCCGGCCGCCGGGCGTAATCATCGGGATGTACAGCACATGCTGGGGATGTTTATCAATACAGTGGCACTTCGTAATTTTCCGAAACATCAGAAGACCTTTCGCGAATTAGTCAGGGAAGTTATGGATCACACGTTATCAGCAATCCATCATCAAGATTTCCCTTTCGAACGGTTGGTAGAGCTGCTTGATTTGAATCGTGACACAAGCCGAAACCCGCTTTTTGACACCATGTTCAATTTGACGGATCGCGAGAAGCCGGAAGTTTCTTTAGGCGAGCTACGACTCACACCATATGAAATGAAGAACGATATCTCCAAGTTCGACTTGATGCTGGACGTTTATGCGGATCATACGGAGATCTCTCTAGATTTGCAGTACAATACTGATTTGTTTTCAGAATTGACCGTACAACAAATGGGTCGTCACTACTTGCAGCTGCTCCACAACCTTGTAACGACTCCTGATATAGCACTGGCCAACGTCGAGCTGCTCGGTGTGGAAGAGCGCAGAGAAATAATGAGCTGGGGCCAGGGACAACAGGCAGACTACGATTTCAATCTGAGTGTTCCCCAACGCTTTGAACGTTTCGCGAATGAGCAGCCGGATTCGCCAGCAGTGAAATTTGCTGGAGGCGAATGGAGTTATGCTGAACTCAATGCTCAAGCCAACCGGATTGGCCGCTACCTTCAAAGGCATTTGGGTGATCTGCCGGAGGAAACGATTGCAGCCGTGATGTTGGATCGGTCTCCCGACTTCATTCAAAGCGTGCTCGGAATCTGGAAGGCCGGAGGCGCCTATGTTCCAATCGACCCCGATTATGGAGACAAGCGCATAACAGGCATTTTGAAGGATTCCGCTGCACGAGTTCTTATCACCCGCTCCGAATATATTCGGGATGGGCTGGAAGAGCAGTATAAAGGGGCAATAATTTGCCTCGATCGGGTACTGGAGGACATAGAGACAGAAAGTCCGGCGAATATCGGGACATGGCAGGGTCCGGACAGTCTGGCATATGTATTGTTTACCTCTGGCTCGACCGGGAAGCCCAAAGGCGTAATGATTGAGCATCGGGGGTTATTAAATCACATTCTTGCGGAAGCGGATGCTCTGAATCTGGATCATCGTCTGGTCTTTGCTCAGAACGCCAATATCTGTTTCGATATTTCGGTATGGCAGTGCTTTGGCGCTCTTGCATTGGGCGGGACGACTGCGATGTATCCACAAGATCTGGTGCTTGAAGCAGAACGGTTCTTGGAGGCAATCACCGCCGATCATGTGACGCTTTTGGAAGTGGTCCCATCTTATTTGACAGTCATGCTGGACGTGCTGGAACAGAAAGGGATGAAACTGGACTCTCTAGGTCATTTGATGCTTACGGGAGAAACGATAAAACCGGATTTGGCCCGGAGATGGCTGAACTTGTATCCCGAAATTCCAATCGTAAATGCTTACGGCCCTGCGGAAGCTGCTGATGATATCAGTCAGCTCGTGATCCGCGACTTGCCTCAAGAGGCATATTTCGTTCCAATTGGTAAACCTCTGGCGAATTTGAATTTGTATGTGGTAGATAACCAGATGAACCTTTGTCCAGCAGGCGTTTACGGAGAAATTTGCGTATCTGGTGCCGGTGTAGGTCGCGGATATATTCATGATCCGAAAAGAACGGACCAGTCCTTCGGTAAAGATCCATTTGCTCCATATATCCCGGAATCGGGTAAAGGCCTTAGGCTGTACAAGACGGGTGACTTAGGGCGCTGGGGGCATGACGGAAATCTGGAGTTTCTCGGACGTAAAGATTTTCAGGTTAAAATCAGAGGCTACCGCATTGAGCTGGAAGAAATCGAAGTTTGCATTATGCAATCCCCACATATCAAACAGGCTGTTGTATTGGCTAGAGAAGATGATACTGGAAGCAAATATTTGTGTGCTTATCTGGTTCTGGAGCCCTCTGTGCAGGGCAGCGAAGAGATGTGTCTCTTCGAGGTGAAAGATGAATTGGCAGCAACATTGCCTGTCTATATGATCCCTGCGCACTTTATTATTCTTGAAGAAATGCCGCTGCTGATCAGCGGCAAGATTAACCGGGATGCATTGCCTGCTCCCGACCGCAGTGCCGCATCGGATGAGAATTATACGGAGCCTCGTAATGAAGTGGAGCAAATCCTGGCGACGATCTGGGAAGAGGTTCTCAGCGTCGGCAGGATCGGGATCGATCATAATTTCTTTGAGCTCGGGGGGGATTCAATTCGAGCCATCCAAATTTCTTCGAAGCTGAGCAATCAAGGTTATAAGTTGAAAATGAAAGACCTGTTCCAGAATCCGGAGATTCGGAAGCTGTCCAAATATGTTCAGGCAGATCACCGCGAAATTGATCAGGGACCAGTCGAGGGCTTGGTGAAGCTTACTCCTATTCAGAAGTGGTTCTTTGAATGCGGATTCTCACCAGCAAATCATTGGAACCAGGCTGTCGTTCTCCATAAGCGTGAAGGATTCAATGAGGTTCTGCTAAAGGAAGTCTTCACTGGGCTAATTCGCCATCATGATGCGTTAAGAATGGTTTTTAAATACGATGAAGGATTATGGATGCAGTATAACAGAGGTGAGAACATTCGGGAGGAGCACTCATGGTTCGAACTGATCATCAAGACAGTGGCCGATGGGCATGATGGCCGGATGGAGATGTCCCGAGTGATTGATGAGCTGCATGGCAGCCTGGATTTGGAAAACGGACCGTTAGTCAAGGCGGGATTATTCAAGACAAGCCAGGGGGATCATTTGGCGATCATTATTCACCACTTAATCATTGACGGTATTTCCTGGCGCATTTTATTCGAGGATTTGACACTTGCGTATCATCAAGCAGAGCAGGGCAAACCTATCGTGCTGCCGTCCAAGACGGATTCCTTCCAGACGTGGGCGGATCGATTAACGGAATATGCAAGCAGTGAGATGCTGCAGAAAGAAAAGTCATACTGGCAGCAACTTGAATCGCAGCACATTAAGGTCCTGCCTAAATCCAGCCTTTTTGAGGGGAAGGCAAGAGTCTCGGATAATATGGAGTATACTTTCAAGCTGGCTGCAGCTGAAACTGGACAGCTTCTTGGTAAAGTGCATAAGGCTTACAACACGGAAATCAACGATATTCTTCTCGCTGCATTGGGACGGGCCGTTAGGGAATGGACAAGCGAGGACAATGTTTTGATTTGTCTTGAAGGCCACGGTAGGGAAGACATCATCAAGAATGTGAATATAAGCAGAACGGTCGGTTGGTTTACTTCCATTTATCCAGTTGTATTGAACATTCCGGGTTCAGCTGATATATCCTACCATATCAAATCGGTCAAAGAGAACTTGCGCCGCATTCCGAACAAGGGTATTGGCTACGGCATCCTGAAATATCTTGGGTCGAATCGGCGGGAGGAAGAGCTGCAGTTCCGGTTGGAGCCTGAAATCAAGTTTAATTACCTGGGACAGTTCGATAACGATGTGAACACAGAAGTGTTCGGTGCTTCTGATGTGCCATACGGTCAAACCGTCAGCCCGGAAGCCGAAAGAGAAGTAGCTT
Source organism: Paenibacillus sp. JJ-100 (assembly GCF_948329825.1). Lineage (GTDB taxonomy): Bacteria > Bacillota > Bacilli > Paenibacillales > Paenibacillaceae > Paenibacillus. The sequence goes on along the minus strand of NZ_CAOJCM010000002.1, from coordinate 804,274 downwards.
TGAATATTACGGGTCTTGTAGAAGATGGCTGTTTGACGATGTCGATTGAATATAATCTTGCAGAATATACGGGAGCTGAAATCAGCCTCTTGGGGGAGCGCTTTAAGACACAGTTGATGGAAATCATCAAGCACTGTATAGAAAAAGAGACTCAGGAACTCACGCCTTCCGATGTGGGGGGAGACGATCTGTCCATTGAAGAGCTGGAAGCCATTATGGATTTTTATAACCAATAAAAATGAATTTAGGGAGAGATGGTCTTGACCGATAAGCTGACTATTGCGGGGGTATACAACCTAACACCGATGCAAGAAGGAATGCTGTTTCATTCTTATTTGAACCCGGCTTCTGGCGCATACTTCGAACAGTTTTCCTGCACCGTCTCGGGAAAGCTCGATGCCTTGATATTGGAGAAAAGTTTTAATATCCTGATCGACAAATATGATGTGCTCAGGGTTAATTTTATCCATGAAAATACGAAAAGCCCAAAGCAGGTTGTATTTAAAAAGCGCTTCATGCCCGTGTTCTATAAGGACTTATCGTCGTTTGACGTAGCGGAACAGGAGCAGCATATCCGAAGTTATATCCAAGACGACCAGAAGAAGGGGTTCGACCTGACCAAAGATGTGCTGCTTCGCGCGGCCGTGCTGCAGACGGGTGATCTCAGTTATAAGCTAATCTGGAGCTATCATCATATTATTTTGGACGGTTGGTGTTTAAAAACAATCGTTCAGGAATTGTTTGACGTCTACAAATCACTCAGCCAAGGGACATTTTCATCCGCGGAAGAGGCGCCGCCTTTCTCACGGTACATCCAATGGCTTGACAGGCAGAATCGTGAGGAAGCCCGAAGCTACTGGGCTGAATACTTGGAAGGCTACGAATCTGATATCGAACTGCCATCCTTTGGCATGCGCATCCCGGTAGGACGGAATGGCCAAGGCAGCGGGGAGACGCAGCAAGTGAAGCAGGCCGTTCAAGTAGATCGCATCTACAAAATAAGCCAGGAAACAACGCTGCGACTGGAGCATCTGGCCAAAAGTCATCAAGTAACTTTAAACACTGTGCTCCAGTCGGCCTGGGGCTTGTTAATGGGCCGCTATAACGGAACCGAGGATGTGATTTTCGGTTCCGTCACCTCCGGCCGACCGGCTGAGGTGGAGGAGATCGAGAACATGGTCGGATTGTTCATTAATACGGTTCCGATCCGCATCTCCTTTCAAGGCGGGATGCCGTTCTCTGCATTAATTCACAAGGTCCAACAGGCCTCCTTAGAAACACAAAGCTACGACTTTTATCCGCTGGCTGAGATTCAATCTCTGACTTCCAAGAAGCAGCAGCTGATCTCTCATATTTATGCCTTTCAAAATTACCCGGTGAGTGCGGACCCTCTGGATGAAGAGGAAGAAGTATTTGCAATTACGGAGCTTGAAGATTTTGAGCAGACGCATTATGACTTTAACCTGATTCTTATGCCGAACGCCGGGCTCGAAGTCAAATTCAAATATAACTCAGCTCGGTATGTCGAGGCCGCAATGGACCGTTTGTTTGGAAATTTCGAGCAGGTGCTTGATCAGATCAGCCGGAATGCGGATATCTTAATTCAGCAAATTTCAGTCATTACAGACGACGAGAAGCAGCAAATCCTGCACCAGTTCAACACCGTCGGTGAATATCCAAGGGATCAAACGATTGTGCAGCTGTTCGAGCGTCAGGCTGGAATGAACCCGGGAAATATCGCTATCGTGAATAAGGATGACAAACTGACTTATGCGGAGTTGAATGCACGAGCCGATCGCTTAGCATCCCGACTGAGAAAAAAAGGCGTTGTCCCAGACAGCGTCGTAGGCTTGATCGGCGACCGTTCCATGGAGACGGTAGTGGGAATGTTGGGTATTTTGAAGGCTGGTGGTGCCTATTTGCCTATTGATCCGGAGTATCCGGAAGAGCGCATTGCCTTTATGTTAAGCGATAGTGAAACGAGATGGATCGTTACGCCCGAGTGTTATGCGGATAAGGATATGGACGGAGTCGAATCTATCATTCTGGATTGGGAAGAGCATGAATATTCTCCAGCTCTGATGGACCGTACTACTGCTGGGGAAAAGATTCCTACGCCCACAAATCTGGCCTACGTCATGTATACCTCCGGTTCGACAGGGCGTCCTAAAGGGGTGATGATCGAACATCGTAATGTGGTACAGCTCGTGCAAAACAACAGCTATGTCCCTTTTGAACCTGGCGACCGCATTCTGCAAACTGGAGCACCTGTTTTTGATGCCTGCACCTTTGAGATTTGGGGGGCGCTATTGAACGGTCTGGAGCTGTATATCATCGACAAAAACTCCATTCTGGATGCACAGTTGTTGGGAGAAGCGATTTGTGAATACCGCATTACAACCATGTGGCTCACGTCCCCTTTGTTCAATCAGTTGTCTCAATTAGACCCGACTATATTCCGTCCTCTTCGCTTCTTAATCATCGGCGGGGATACCCTTTCTCCTAAGCATATTAAGCTTGTATCGGAACAATGCCACCATACGACAATCATTAACGGGTACGGTCCGACTGAAAATACGACGTTTTCCTGCTGCTATACGATCCATTCGTTGGAGGACACAAGAATTCCAATCGGTGGACCAATCGCCCATACTACTGCTTACATCGTCGACGTATACGGGCACTTGTGCCCTGTCGGTGTTCCGGGAGAATTGTGGGTTGGTGGTGATGGTGTAGGGAGAGGGTACATAAACAATCTGTCCCTGACTTCGGAGAAGTTTATTGCAAGTCCTTTTATTGAGGGAGAACGAATCTATCGTACGGGGGATCTGGTGACCTGGCTCCCGGATGGAAGCATTGATTTCATTGGCCGATTGGATCATCAGGTGAAAATACGCGGTTTCCGCATCGAAACCGGAGAAATTGAAAACCGGATTCAGATGCATGTCAGTGTGAAGGAGGCTGTAGTCACAGTAATAGATAAGGGTGACGGTCTGAAATCATTATGTGCTTATGTGGTCGGTGCGGAAAATCTCGATGCGATATGTATGAAACGGTATCTTTTGAATGATCTGCCAGATTATATGGTACCTGTTCATTGGGTATTTATGGACCAGCTGCCGCTTACTCCGAACGGCAAAGTTCATAAGCAGGCTCTGCCGGAGCCCCAGGATACTAATGCTGCTAATGACGACAAAGAATTTGCTGCACCACGGAACGAAACGGAACAAAAGCTGGCAGACATCTGGAGCGCTGTCCTCGCCATTCCTTCAATCGGGGTGAATGATCATTTCTTTGAGCTTGGCGGTCATTCCCTGACAGCGTTAAAGTTGGTCACAGAAATGAAAAAGCAATTTCAGATCCAGCTCCCTTTGAGCGATATATTCCAGACGCCGATTCTGGCAGAGATGGCGGCGAGAATCAACAGGAACGAAGATGCGGAATTTGTTGGAATCGAGCCAGCTCCTCAGGCTGAGTTTTATCCGGTGTCCTCTGCGCAAAAGCGCCTGTATGTTTTGAATAGTATGGCAGGAATTACAACAGCGTATAATATGCCGTTTGTCCTGCAAATCGAGGGTAAGCTTGATGTCGATCGGCTGGAACAGTCTTTCCAAATGTTGATTTCCCGGCATGAGTCCTTACGTACTTCTTTTGTATCTCTGCATGGGGAACCCGTCCAGATCGTGCATGAGAACGTAACCTTTGCCATAGAGGAATTGGAGTCTCATCCTGAAGAGGATATAGAAAAAATCGTTGACCGGTTCGTCGTACCGTTCGATCTTGCAAGTGCTCCTTTGCTGCGGGCAGGACGATCCACCATAGGTGAAGAAAGCTGCCTTCTGATCATTGATATCCATCATATCGTTGCCGACGGTGCTTCGATCGGAATCATCGTTCAGGAATTCTGCGAGCTGTATAACAGTCTGGGTAAAAAAGCAGATGCAGCACCTCATACAGAGCACCCGGTTCAACTTGTTCAATATAAAGATTTTGCCGTTTGGCAGCATAAACAGTCCGGTTCTAAGGAAAAGCAGCAGCAGGAGCATTACTGGCTTGATCAATTTGCTGAAGAGCCGCCCGTGCTAAATTGGTTGACCGATTATCCACGACCGCAGATTCAGAGTTTTGAAGGAGCTTTTTCCTCCCTAAGTCTCGATGAAGAGCTGACGTCACGGTTGAAGCAGTTGGCCAACGAAACGGGAGCCACCTTGTATATGGTTATGATGGCTGCCTACAGCATACTGCTGTCCAAATACGCCTCCCAAGAGGATATTGTGATTGGGTCTCCGACGGTGGGCAGATCTCATGCGGACGTGCTTCAAACGGTAGGCATGTTCGTCAACACGCTTGCTTTGCGTGTAAAACCGGAAGGAACAAAAACGTTCGATCAATTCCTGCGTGAAGTGAAACAAACGACGCTTCAGGCTTTCGAGCACCAGGACTATCCATACGAGGAGCTTATCGAGAAGATCAGACTCAGACGCGATTTAAGCCGCAACCCGCTGTTTGACACGGTCTTTACGCTTCAGAACCTTGGGATTGAAGAGTTGGCTTTAGACGGACTCACCGTACGTTCCCGTTCCTGGGATGGACGGATGTCGAAGTTTGATTTGACATTGACGGTAACGGAAAAAGACCGGGGAATGTCTATCGAAGCAGAGTATGCCTCCAAGCTGTTTAAAGCGGGGACGATTGAGCGCCTGATGACGCACTACATTGAGGTTTTGAGGTCAGTAGTTGCTAGCAGGCATATCAAGCTTGAAGATATAGAACTGCTTCCGCTGGAGGAACGGGCCCGGATTCTGGAACAATTCAATGGGCCGAAAAAGGACTTTGCAAGCAGCCGAACTGCCTATGAGTCGTTTGCAGAACAGGCCAAGCGAACGCCGGATCGTACTGCTGTTGTTTTTAAAAACAAGCGGCTGACTTACCGTGAACTGCACGAACAAACGAACAGACTTGCTTACGTACTGCTGGAAAAGGGCGTGAAACCCGGGCGGATCACGGCAATCATGGTCGAACATTCGGTCGAAATGATTGTGGCAGTGCTTGCGGTATTACAAACAGGGGCGGCGTATCTCCCAATCGACCATGAGTACCCTGCCGATCGTATTACTTACATTCTGGAGGATAGCGAGGCAGGCCTGCTTCTGACAAAAAAAGAGCTGGCACAATCGAAAGATTTGAGCCTTCCCTGGATCGATTTAGAGGAAGTCCTGATGCCCGACAGTGAGCTTCATATAGAGAAGTCGTTCTCCACACCAGAGGGTTCGTCCGCCGATTTGGCCTATGTGATTTATACGTCAGGTTCTACGGGGAAACCAAAAGGCGTAATGATCGAACATCGCTCCCTGCTCAATATGACAGGATGGTATCAATCGTATTACGGGCTGACGCCAGAGGACAAAAGTACCAAATACGCCGGATTCGGCTTTGACGCCTCTGTATGGGAAATATTCCCCTCGCTTTTGTCGGGCGGTGAGCTTCATATTATCCCAGAGGAAATTCGATATGATGTGCGGCGATTGGCGGATTACTATAACGAACAGGGCATCACTGTTAGCTTCCTGCCTACGGCCGTCTGCGAGCAGTTTACCCAGATCAAGAACGATTCCCTGCGTGTGCTGCTTACCGGCGGAGATAAGCTTAAGTCTTATCATCCCGGATCCTATGAGCTTGTAAATAATTATGGGCCGACAGAAAACACCATTGTGACGGCAGCTTTCAAGGTGAATGGCGAATACGATAACATCCCGATCGGCTCCCCGATTGATAACGTGAGGGTGTATATCCTTGATAAAAAAGACAAGCTCCTGCCGATCGGCATTCCCGGTGAACTGTGCATTGCCGGAGACAGTCTGGCGCGGGGATACATGAACAGAGACGATCTCACAGCGGAGAAGTTTACCGCCGATCCGTTTCACACCGGGGAAAGAATGTACAGAACCGGAGATCTGGCTAGGTGGCTCCCTGACGGAAACCTGGAGTATCTGGGCCGGATGGACGAGCAGGTCAAAATTCGCGGTTACCGCATAGAGCTTGGAGAAGTGGAGAATGTCCTGCTCAAACAGGAGGGCGTTGCGGAGGCTATCGTTACTGTGGTTCAAAATCCGAAGCAGGAAACAGAGTTGTGCGCTTATATTACGACAACCTGTGACCTTTCCGTCCGCGAGATTCGGGGACGTCTGGCGCGGGAGCTACCGGAATACATGATCCCTGTCCACTATGTGGAATTGAACAAAATTCCGCTAACCTCCAACGGAAAGGTAGATCGAAGAGCACTTCCACAGCCGGACTTTGCATCTGCTACAGCAGATAATTATGTGCCACCGCGTGGCACAGCGGAACGAAAGCTGGCCGAAATATGGTCGGAGGTTCTTGGAACGGCACCAATCGGAGCATACAGTCATTTCTTTGAACTGGGCGGGCATTCACTCAAAGCGGCAGCGCTGGCGGCCTACATCAAGGAAGCTTTCCAGATCGACTTTCCGTTAAGCAGTATTTTTCAACATCCTGTGCTAGAACAGATGGCTGTGGCGGTTGAGGCTTTGGAGCAAACAAGCTATTCCCCGATCACCAAGGTGCCGGAAAGGGAGCTTTATCCGGTGTCATCATCACAGAAGCGCTTGCTGATTCTCAATGAACTTGTGGGAGCGGAGACAGCTTATAATATGCCTTTTGTTTTACAGCTAACGGGGGAGTTGGATCGTGCACGGCTGCAGCAGGCATTCACTGCCCTCATTCGCAGGCATGAAGCGTTCAGGACCTCGTTTCGGTTCGTAGAAGGAGAGCTGATGCAGATGGTGCATCACGACGTTTCCTTCTCTATTCAGGAGCTTGAGGCACCGGAAGATCCGGACGATCTTGCGGCAATGATAGAGCGGTTCGTAGAACCTTTCTCCTTGCAACAGGCGCCGTTAATGCGCGTAGGGCTGGCTAACTTGGGAGAGAACAGGCATATGTTGATCATCGATATGCATCATATCGTTTCGGATGGAGGATCGATCCGCCTTCTTGTTCAGGAATTGAACTTGCTGTATAGCGGCCAGGAGCTGGATGACAGCTCATCACGTATTGAATATAAGGATTACGCAGCATGGCAAAGTGAGATGCTTCAATCGGAAGCCTACGCGAAGCAGGAACAGTATTGGCTGGAGCGTTTTGCAGGAGAGCTGCCCACTCTTAACCTTCCGGCAGATTATCCACGGCCGCAAATCCAGAGCTTCGAAGGTGACACCTTCTCTATTGCCATCGACAGTGAATTAAGCTCCCGGATTCTTGGGGCGGCTTCCCGGACCGGAACTACGTTATACATGTTCCTATTGGCTGCGTACAACATTCTTTTATCCAAATATGCCAACCAGGAGGATATTATTGTAGGCACACCGACCTCCGGTCGACTGCAAAAGGAACTCGAAGGAGTCATGGGTATGTTCGTCAATACCCTGGCAGTTCGAAATCAACCTGAAGGTAGCAAACGATTCATTGATTTTTTAGAGGAAGTTAAAGAGCATTCGCTACAAGCATTCGAGCACCAGATGGTCCAATATGAAGATTTGCTCGAAAGGTTGAATGTACGGCGGGATGTCAGCCGTAATCCGCTGTTTGATACGATGTTTGCTGTAGATAACGTGGGCGTCGGGGAAGTACAGCTTGGTGAACTTCTTATAGAGCCGTATAACTTCGATAACGGAACATCCAAGTTCGATCTGATGATTACGGCAACAGAAGAGGATGCACAAATTTGCCTCGATGTAGAATATGCTCGCAAGCTCTTCCTTAAAGATACAGTGAAGCGGATGATGATGCATTATCTGCAAATTCTGGAGGCCGTGACGACAGATGTGGAGATCCGGCTCTCCGACATTCATATGCTGACGGAAGAAGAACGGAGTCAGATTATTGGGGATTTTAATAACACGAAAACCGAGTACCCTAGGCAAACCATTCACGAACTGTTCGAGGAGCAGGCGGCTGAGCATACAGAAAGCATCGCGTTGGTCTGTGATGGTATCGAATTAACCTATGGCGAAGTGAATGCCAAAGCAAATCAGCTTGCGGCACTGCTGCGTGAGAAGGGCGTAGGTCCTGATCGGATCGTTGCCATTATGGGTGACCGTACGCTGGAAATGATTATCGGGATGCTTGCCATTCTCAAGGCGGGAGGTGCTTATCTTCCAATTGATCCGGACTTTCCGCGCGACCGGGTGGAATATTTCTTCCAAAACAGCGGAGCCAAATGGCTGCTCGCCCGAAGCTGTTTTGCAGACCGGGCAGCCTGCGGAGCAGAAGTCATCTTGATGGATCATCGTCAGCTCTCTAACGAGAATGCTCCGAACTTACTGAATAAGACGGGTACCGACAATCTCGCCTATGTCATGTATACATCAGGATCAACCGGACTTCCTAAGGGCGTTATGGTAGAGCACCTGGGTGTTTCCAGATTGGTCAAGAATACCAACTATGTTCGCTTCAGTCCTGAAGACCGGGTCTTGCAAACGGCAGCACCCGTATTCGATGTCAGTGTATTTGATATATGGGGGGCGTTGCTGAACGGAGCGAGACTGCATTTGGTTGACAAACTTACGTTGCTGGACCCAGACCTCTTTGAATCTGCACTCCAGCAGCAGGAAATTACGACTTTATGGTTAACGTCGCCGCTGTTTACCCAGTTTGCTCAACACAAGCCAAGCATGTTCCGCAGTGTAAGCTATTTAATTGTCGGTGGAGATGTTCTCTCCCCGAAACATATTCAGCAGGTAAGAGAGCAATCTGGTCCGTTAACCGTGGTAAACGGGTACGGGCCTACGGAGAATACAACCTTCTCCTGCTGCTTCGTTATTGATAAGGCATACGGAAATAGCGTTCCGATTGGACCGCCAATCAGCAATTCTACGGCTTATATTGTTGATAAGTACGGGAATTTGAATCCTGTTGGTGTTCCCGGCGAGCTTTGGGTAGGTGGAGACGGCGTGGCTCGGGGATATATAAACAATGAAGAATTGTCGGCGCAGAAGTTTTTCTCCAATCCGTTTGTTCCCGGAGATCGGGTCTACCGGACCGGGGACGCTGCCAAATGGCTTCCAGACGGCTCTATCGAGTTTATAGGCAGAATGGACAATCAGGTGAAAATTCGGGGATTCCGGATCGAAACAGGTGAGGTTGAGAATGTACTGCTCAGTCATCCTTCCGTGAAAGAAGCTGTCATTCTGGTCAAACAGGCCGGGGAGTCTCAGGATAAAATCCTTTGCGGATATGTTGTGGCGGAGGTTGAATTAACCGTACAGTTGTTAAAGGAGTTTATGGCACAGCATCTTCCTGACTACATGATACCGACCGTAATCCTATTTATGGCCCAGCTTCCGCTCAACGTGAATGGTAAAGTAGACCGAAAAGCGCTTCCCGAGCCGGATTATGATGTAACCGAGACCGAGTATACTCCGCCAAGGAACGAGATGGAAGCTGCGATTGTACAGGTCTGGTCGGAAGTGCTGGGACTGGAGCGAGTTAGCGTCCACAACAATTTCTTTGAAATCGGGGGACATTCCTTAAAGGCGATGCAGGTTGTTTCGAAGCTGGGTAATCTCGGTTTTGAGCTGAGTATAAATCAGGTGTTCGCTCACCAGACTCCTGCCGAGCTAGCTGCATCTGTGGTAGGTTCCGTAACGGTAGAATCGGAGCACCGTTTGATGGATATTCCCGCTGCGGAGCAATGGCTCGGAGAATGTCTGGATCGCACATGCAGCTGGGAAAATTATTCCGTAAATGATGAGGAATTCATCGTCCTCCACATTTCAGGGATGGATGAGGGACTGAAGCGGAGAGCAGAGAACTTGATTGCTGCACACTTGGACGAGCGGATTCAACCGCACTTCATTGCGGATGCTTCGAGCGCGCTGCCACCAGTATCAGAACTGAACCTAAGCAAGCAGGAACTGAACAACCGTTTGAGTTTACGGCAAATGAATGGTACAGACTGGATAGAGTCTATGATGGATTCAATCTCACAGAAGCAGAAGGAGTACGCCAAAGGTATTACAAACCGGACGGTGGTCAAAGAGTATGACATTTCGCCTTCGCAAACGTACCATTTCAAACATAAAGATGTTTCGGGTACTATGGTTAAATTTAGAAAAGCGATTCAGCCGGAGTTGTTGGGCCGAGCCTTGCAGCGAGTTGTATCCGCCGAGGAAGTCATGCGCAGTGTACTCATCGAAGACACTGAAACGGAAACCGTACGTTGGAGATTGCATGAAAGTCCGGAGCAGCTTGACCTGCCCATTTTAGATATTTCCGGTTTTGAACCAGAGTCGCAAAGGGATATGCTGCGGGCACTTATGAAAAAATTCTTCATCAGGCCGTATACAAGCAGCGATCCATTGATGTACCGGGTACTGCTGGTCAAGCAAAACGTAAAGGAATACGTCCTGCTGCTCCCATTCTCTCATACGATTTTCGATTACATGAGCAATGAAATTCTGCGTAATCGAGTAATCCATGAATATGAACTCCTAAGTCAAGGGAGAGTTGAGGAAACGAAAATAAGCCGGACCTTTACCGAATTTGCCGACCAGATTCGCAGAGGACCGGAAGGAATATCGGCAGCAAGCTTCAACGAGCTTTACAATATTCCGTCATTTGCAGCCGCTGCTGGGGAAATCGCCGTCAGTATGTATCAGCGCAGCGACCTGGACCCGGCTAAGATTACGGTGCTACACCACAGCCTCCCGTTTGAAATGGAATTATCGCAAACGCCGGATGCAGAGCTGAAATGGAAGACCGCTTTGGGGATATGCGCTGCATTCTTCGAAACGTACTTCGGTAAGTCACGGATTCCGTTATGGATGACACATTTTGGAAGACAGTATCAGGATCAATCCTATTTCGATATGGTCGGTGAATGCATAGATTATATTCCGCTATTGATAGACTGCGGAGAAGAAATGGACAGGCAAATCGAACAAATCAAAGTCATGCTGAAATCCGCCTCCGAGCATAATATTCATTTTGCGAATCTGTTGTACAACGAGTCGATTGACCCGTCCTTTATGGATGTTGCGCAGCGGTTGGCCGCAGCCCATCAGGAGATGCCGATCAATTTCAACTATCTGGGTGAACTCGCAACGGAAACAGACTTGGACTATCTGGAGGAAGATGGTGTGAATTGTGATGAACCCAACCGAATTTTGTGCATGGCGTGGCATCAAGAGAATCAGATTCACATGACACTTGTTATTCCTGCAGAAGAGAATCAGGATACTCTTCGCACGATGCTAGATGAAGCTGCACGGAAGCATATGAAGGGTGTAAAAATATGAGAGACTCAACTAACATCATCGTTTTTAGTCTAAGCAGATTAATCACCGAACTGGGAACATCCATTTTTCGCTTCGCACTCAGTCTGTACGTCCTGGATCTCACCGGTTCATCGAGTATGTTCGCTTTAGTGTTGAGCTTCACCTATATACCGGGTATATTCGTCAATATTATCGCTGGGGTGTTCGTCGACCGCAGCCGCAGTAAAAAAAGGATTATGATCGTCTGTGATTTCCTGTGCGGAATCTCAGTTCTAACGCTCATGTTCTTGTTTCAGTCTTTTCATGACAGTATATGGCTGTTCGTTGTTTATTCGATGATCTTGAGCGCGCTTCAAGCGCTCTTTACGCTGACGGTAAACTCATCCGTTCCCAATATTGTCTCTCCGGAAAGAGTTCCGACGGTCAATTCCAGCACGCAAAGCATCGCTGCACTCATCGGTATACTGGGACCGGTGATCGGTGCAGCGGCGTACAGCAAATTTGGGCTGGAGCATATCTTTTTGATTGAGGGAGCTGCGTTCATTCTCTCCGGGTTTTTGAATTTGTTATTGAAATTCTCACCCCGCAAAGAGGAGATCGAAGAATCCAAGCCTTATTTTGAAAGTGTTAAAGAGGTTTACAAATACATTAGCGGCCGGGCTGCGATCAAGTATCTGCTGATGATTTTTATATTTATTAACTTTGTAATAGCTCCAGCCGTTTCTCTGATCCTGCCCTTTATCGTGTATCAAGCGCTTGATATGACGCCACAGCAGCTATCATTTATCGAAGCGGCGCTGGCAGCAGGCGTAATTATAGGGGCCGTTATTGTATCGGTACCGGTCATTAACCGGTTTATTACCAACAAAATCTTCATTCTCATCCAGATGCAAGCGTTGATGATTGTCCTATGGATGTTTCCGCAGTGGCCCATCTTTGAAACAAGTACGAAGGTTGTGCTTATGGTAGGTTTCATGATTGTCTTGATGTTTACCGGAATACTCAACACAATGGGCAATATTCCAATGCTTTCTTATGTTCAGCTCTATATACCCGAACGGATAAGGGCTAGCGTTTTGGGGGTAGTGAACACGGTAATAACGATCGCCGTACCTGTAGGAATGGGAGTATACGGTGCACTTCTGGAAGTTGTAGATTGGTACTATATCACACTGGTTTCCGGTGTCGGTTTGCTTGCGGTCGGCATCCTGGCTTATCGTAACCGTGATCTCAGAGAGTTTTTTACTCAAGGCATGGAGCCTGAGCCTGAACCTCTAAAAGTGGCCGAAGTACATGAAGCCTGACACATTCTATTGGTATGGCAAAACCTGAACCGAATCTGCCCGAACTCGACATGCAGCCGAAAGCGAAAGAGGACTTTATTCTTTTGTTTTCGGAGCCTGTTGGCTGTATACAGAAGAGATCATATCAGACTTGGTTAAACAAGACTGATGTGATCTTTTTTATGATTTTTTAATTTCAGCTACTGCCGGGCACCTCACTTACTCTCCCACACCGCGTCGTTCATAAACACAAATCCTGCATAATACATATCAGAAAGTGCAATTGGCTGTCTTTTTATGAAGAGAGGTCACAATGGTGTATACTATCGATAGGCATATATTACCTTCACTTTGCTGACGGATGATGTTCGAGTGAAGTATTACATAAAACGAAGAGGACAGAAAAAAGCTTGAGAAGCGGAGCGTTCGCCTTTATCCCCGGATTTCTCCTATACAAGCAAAATTAATAATCTGGGAATAACAGTGATCGGAAGCTTGTTCTGTCATCGGAGTGCTGGTGTAATTATCACATTTGAACGAGTATCCAGTCACAACTAATACAACAATCTATGGACGGAGGACTCACGTTTATGTTGAAACAGCTTAAGCCATACAAGGTGTTACAGGAGCGCAGAATCGAGGAACTGAAATCGGATGCGTACCTGCTGGAACATCAAAAATCCGGTGCCCACATCGTACTACTGTCCAATAGCGATGATAACAAAGTATTCAACATCGGTTTTCGTACACCTCCCGAAGATGATACAGGGGTAGCTCATATCCTTGAACACTCCGTGCTCTGCGGATCGAAAAAGTTCCCGGCCAAAGATTCATTTGTGGAGTTGCTCAAGGGTTCACTCAATACATTCCTCAACGCAATGACGTATCCTGACAAAACCGTCTACCCGGTTGCGAGTCGCAACGATCATGACTTCCACAACTTGATGGATGTGTATCTGGATGCGGTACTAAATACGAATATTTATGAGAATGAAAAAATATTTTTGCAAGAGGGTTGGAATTATAACCTGACTTCTGCAGATGACGAACTGACATATAACGGTGTTGTGTATAACGAGATGAAGGGGGCCTTCTCTTCGCCAGAGCGTATGGTTAGACGAGAGGTTTTGAATTCTCTTTTCCCGGATACGACATACTCCTGTGAGTCTGGAGGCTTCCCGGAGGCAATTCTGGATCTGACCTATGAAGGACTTCTGGATTTCCACAAACGATATTATCATCCGTCCAACAGTTACATCTATCTGTACGGAGATATGGACATGGAAGAGAAGTTGCAGTGGCTGGACGAACATTACTTGAGCAACTATGATCGTATCCAGATCGACTCTGAAATTAAGCTGCAACCCGCCTTCCCGAAACGGGTGGATGTGGTGAAGTCGTACTCTGCGGGAAGCACGGAATCCGAAGTGGATAACAGCTTTTTGACTTACAATGCAGTTATAGGCACAAGTCTGGATAAAGAATTGAATATTTCCTTTCAAATTTTGTTATATGCACTATTGAACGCACCTGGCGCTGTCCTGAAGCAGGCACTGCTGGATAAAGGGATCGCGAAGGATGTCTACGGTTCTTATGATGACAGCCTGTATCAGCCTGTGTTCACCGTGGGACTGAAGAAGAGCAATCTGTCCAGCAAGGATGATTTCCTTCTAACAATCAAGGAAGTGCTAGAGCGTGTTGTTAAAGAAGGTTTTGACCCGAAAGCATTGCTTGCCGGCATTAATTCGTATGAATTTAACCACCGTGAAGCGGACTTTGGCCGTATGCCAAAGGGTCTGATATACGGACTCTCGTCCCTGCAAAGCTGGCTGTATGATAAGGAATCGCCTTTTACCTATCTGGAGGCGAATGATGTATTTGCAGAACTACGCAACAGAATGAAAGAAGGATATTTTGAACAGCTTATTGAGAAGTATTTATTACAAAATCCACATACATCGTTTGTTGCGTTGACACCCGACAAAGGGTTGAACGCACGTAAGGAAGAAGCGCTGAAGGCACGCTTGAAGTCGGTGCAGGCCGGACTTAGCCCGGAAGAGGTACAAGAGATGATCAAGCGTACCGAAGCGCTTGCCGAGTACCAGAATACTCCTTCCACGAAGGAACAGCAGCAAGTCATCCCAACGTTGTCCATTGAAGATATTGACACGAAGGCGTCTAAACTCTACCAGACCGTAAACAACGTGGATGGCACAACGGTTTTGCATCATAACTTGTATACGAACGGCATCGGGTACCTGAGACTGCTGTTTGATATCAAGGAGGTGCCGCGTCGCCTTTTGCCATATGTTGGACTGTTGAAAAATGTACTTGGTTATGTGGACACTCAAAATTACTCGTTTAACGAGCTATCGAATGAGATTCATATCCATTCCGGCGGAATATACAGCGGAGTGGGTTCTTATGCTAATGCGCATCAACGGCATGAATTTAAAGCAACGTATGAGTTTAACGCGAAAGTGCTATATGACAAGCTTGGATTCGCCTTTGATATGATCAAGGAGATTGTGTTTACGTCCCGATTTGATGATGCGAAGCGCCTTTTCGAGATTATTTCTCAGGTCAAAGGGAACCTGCAGCGCAATCTGATCAATAGTGGTCATTCCGCAGGGATTACCAGATCATCTTCGAAACATTCAGCCGCTGCTGATTTCCGGGAGGCGGTTAGCGGGATTGCGTACTATCAATGGCTTGAAGATTTACAGGCGAACTTTGATGCCAAAAAAGAACAGCTATCCTCCAGCCTGCAAGAGCTGATGGGTTATATTTTCAGACCGGAGAACCTGCTGGTCAGCTACACTGCGGACGACAAAGGGTACGAAGGTCTGGAAGAGCAGGTTTCCGACCTGAAAACCAAGCTCTTCACACATGAAGTGGCCAAGGAAGTTTATACATTTACACCTGCTACACATAACGAAGGATTCCGCTCTCCGTCCGAGGTTCAGTATGTCGTGCAAACCGGAAACTATGTGGATAAAGGTTATGCCTATACAGGCTCATTGCGTGTATTACAGGGCATCCTGTCACTGGATTACCTGTGGAACAATATCCGTGCCAAAGGCGGCGCGTATGGCTGTATGTCTGGCTTCAGACGGAACGGCGATAGTTATCTGGCCTCCTATCGTGATCCGAATCTGGAAAAAACCTATAAAGTATACGAGGAGATCCCGCAATATCTGAATGATTTCCGTGCAGACGAACGGGAAATGACTCGTTATATCATCGGTGCAATCCAGGATCTGGATGCGCCAAGAACACCTTACAGTGAAGGAGCATTCTCGCTGGAATGTTATCTGTGTAATGTGACAGAAGCTGATCTGCAGCAGGAACGCGATGAGGTCCTCGGCACGAAGGAGAGCGATATTATCGGCTTTGCCGGACTGGTGTCGGCCATACTGGAGCAGAAGCATCGCTGCGTGATTGGTAATGAACATAAGATTGAGGAGCAGAAAGACCAGTTTGATGAAACGCTCGATTTGATCAAACATTAAGCCGTATGACTGCGGGATGAAAGGCTTCTGATCAACAAACGGAAAAGACACTTGCAAGGGCTGATCCAAGTAGCTCGGGCAAGTGTCTTTTTTTATTATCTATAAAGGCAAGAGGTGTTCTTTTTGTGTCATCCCTCTGTAAGGCTCTTGACCTTCATCGCACACTTCTGGTCTGTCGACCACGGTTATGTTAAAATGGTGGATAGTCTATGAGTCATGGGACAAGTGACTCTTGCAGGGAAGAGCCCATCCAAACGGGCTTAACGGGTATGCATTCATCAGGGAAAGGAGTCTATACATGATGTTTGGAAATGATTGGGACGAGGTGTTGCAGAAGGAGACGGAAGCCGAGTATTTTAACAAGATTCGTTATGCACTCGCTGCCGAGTACAAAACACAGACCGTGTATCCACCCAAGGAAGAATTGTTTTCTGCCTTGAAACTAACCCCGTATCATCAGGTGAAAGCCGTTATCATTGGTCAAGACCCATATCACGGGGCGGGTCAGGCACACGGATTAAGTTTCTCGGTCAAACCAGGAGTACGTGTTCCCCCTTCACTGAGAAATATTTATAAGGAGCTTCAGGCCGACCTGGGCACGCCTATTCCAAGTCACGGTTCACTTATTCATTGGGCCAAACAAGGGGTTTTGCTGCTCAATGCGGTTATGACTGTTCGGGAAGGTCAACCTAATTCACACCAAGCTTTAGGTTGGCAGACGTTCACTGATGCTGTCATCCGTGAGCTGAATGAACGTACGGAGCCTATGGTGTTCATGCTTTGGGGAAGTTATGCCCAGAAGAAGGGTGCTTTTATCAATAGAGACAAACATCTGGTACTGGAATCTACACATCCGAGCCCTTTGGCTGCACATCGCGGTTTTCTGGGCAGCCGGCCTTTTTCCAAAACAAATGAATTTCTCGTCTCCCAAGGTATTAAACCAATTGACTGGACAATACCTGAAAACTAGATCGAGTGGAGGCGGGCACATTGCGACATTGGATTGGACGAAAAGTGGCAGTATATCGGGCAACAGGAGTTCGCGAGCCTCTAAAAGGTACGCTGGTGGAGTGGGATGAAGAAGCGGAATGTGTTCGAATCGGACCGAAGCGAATTAAGGTTTCGTTTGACAATATTGCAATGATTAAACCTCTTCCTGAAGAAAGCCTACCTCTAAAGAGAGCACGTTCTGAAGTGCACAAGATCGGATATGTTATGAAAAAGGCAATCCAGTTTGAAAATGCGATTTATTTCAAGTCGCAGATTATGATCTGGAACCGAACGAAAATCGTAGCGTTATCCACTACAATCGTCAGACATGACGAAGATCAGGTCGAGCTTGAAGATGGCCGATTACTTCGTAAAGACAAGCATATGTTTGTCGTGCGTTCGCGGCGCGGTATACGATAATTGGCAAAATTTAATATGTATTTCATATAGCGATCATATGGCATTAATGTTTCGATCTTATAGTAAGAACATAACAACCCCTTCTAAATGATGTGTATGAATTTGGGAACCCGGCCGGCTGCAAACGGCCGGGTATTTTTTTTATCGCGAACTGCATGCATGAAAGCTGCTTGGATACCATTTCGAATGCACTGGGTGAGCTTAGGAATATGTTGTGTTTATTTTATATTGTTAGGCTTGTGTTCGGTCAAAGTGTTGTAACATAGGAATGACATTACTGTTATATACTAACAAGATAGATTATGAGAAGGAGTGAGATCGATTGAAACGAATATGTGTTTTTGCTGGTTCCAACCCAGGGCATCATCCTGATTATCTGGAGCATGCTGCTCAGTTGGGTGAACAAATTGCGAACAGCGGATATACATTGGTATATGGTGGGTCTTGTATGGGGTTAATGGGTGCAGTCGCTGATGCTGCTCTTGCGGCAGGTGGAGAGGTGATCGGCGTGATGCCTACAGGTTTGTTCCGAGGTGAAGTGGTTCACGGCGGACTTACTCAACTGATCGAAGTTGGCACGATGCATGAACGGAAAGCAACGATGGCGCAATTATCAGACGGGTTCATCGCACTTCCGGGAGGTATGGGTACGTTTGAAGAATTGTTCGAAGTGCTCTGTTGGGCCCAGATCGGTATCCATCGCAAACCGGTTGGCTTGTTGAATGTCAACGGATATTACGGTCCTCTGATGAAAATGGTCGAACATAGCGTACACGAAGGTTTCTCCAACACCTCACATCTTAGTTTGTGGAGTCTGGAAGAGAGTCCAGCTGAGCTGCTTAATCAAATGGCTGCTTATATCCCGCAGGAGTTAACTCAGAAATGGTCCGAGCTGAGCGAAAAGTAATTGTCCATAGGACATGTCACTGTTGAGAGGGGGCACTTCAAATGAGCAGGCTAATGTGAAAAACTTCTTCATCTGCCCAAGCAAATTATACTTGCGGACATAGTCTATAGTGTACTTTGAAGAAAAGGGGAGTGTCACTCATGAGCGAACTCAAAGGAACAGGTTATGGGTACTGCGGAGGTTTCGGCGGCGGAGCATGGACATCAACAGGCGCAATCCTGGTATTGTTTATCTTGCTCGTTATCATCTCCCGCACTTTCGTTCTGTAATTCAGACCATTCTGTGACGATGCAATTTTAGGGCAGCGTCAGAAAAAATGGCCTTTCCAAAGAGACGCCGGCGGCTGCCGGCGTTTCCGGGGAACGGTTTTTTCTACTTGTACAAAAAAGACCCCCACCTCATTGTAGCGAAATCGAGTCGGAAGTGAGGGGGAACTATACGATGATTTCATTCGTACCATTAGGTAGAATTAGCGTCTTCCAGGCAATGTATACTCCAATGACAGCAGCAATAAGTGCGAGAATAGCGGCAACAAGGGCCAGTTGATCAAGCCTATTCTGTTGAGAATCAACGACTGTCGACCGATTACTCGTTCTGTCAGGTATAGAGAGTCCTCGAACAGAAGCACGTCGAGTGGCTCGTCGTGGTCCTCTGGGAGGAGCGCCAGATCTGGAAGAGATCGTGTGCTTCCTAGTTCGTGATTTCAATGGGCTACCTCCTTACAACGGAGTACAGTGGTCTATGACTGATATATCTTATGTTGTTTTTCAGATTGAGTTCGCAAAAATGAGTGAATCTCCCAGTCCTATAAATGTTAGACCACATGTTTATTAAGAAGCCCCACACACAAATAAAACGTTCTCTTAATATGCGTATGACAAACGGTGGTTATAGTGAAGTTCATAGAATCCACTTTGAACGCAGGAGGGGCTGTATTGAACAAGATTGAAATTATCGCTCACCGAGGTGCATCCGCTGTGTGCCCAGAGAATACAATGATTGCTTTTGAACGGGCTCTGGAACTCGGTGCAACGGGGATTGAGACGGATGTGCAGATGTCTGCTGATGGACGACTGGTGCTCATCCATGACGAAACATTACAACGGACAGCAGGAACGACGGGTTGGGTCAAAGACTGCACTTATGAGAAGCTGCGTACGCTTGATGCAGGCTCCTGGTTTCATACGAATTTTGCGGGGGAACCAATCCCTTCACTGGAGATGTTATTGAATCTGGTGCAAGGGAAGAGAATTCTGCTCAATCTGGAGCTGAAAAACGGCATTGTGCCTTACAAGGGGATGGAAGAGAAGGTCATTCAGATCATTCAGGAGTGGAACATGGAGCAACAAGTTGTGTTGTCGAGCTTCAACCACGCATCTCTTGTGAAATGTAAACGCATTGCGCCGAACATTCGCACAGCGCTTTTGTATATGGAAAAGTTGTACCGTCCTCATGATTATGCTGCCAAACTGGAAGCATCGGGTTTGCATCCCTACAAGCTGGCTGTGACAAAAGAAGAAGTTGCCGCTGCACTTGCCCAAGGCATGGTGACCTATCCATTTACCGTCAATGATCCTGCTGAAATGAAGATGATGCTAGATATGGGCGTACAAGGTATAATCACAGATCAGCCAGACGTACTGGCTTCCTTGAAGCTGGTTCAGATCCGTTAAGTGATTATTAGCAAGAGGTAGTTTAGATTATATATTGCGTGGCCATACAAGAGCTTGGGAGCTCTGTATGGTCTTTTTTTATGTATATTTCATGTGAAAATGTTCCTGTTTTCAAGAAACATATTTTTTTGTCCATTGCCAGACGGAAGAGATTCCCTTACAATGTTCTATGGGAATGAGAATCAATATCAATAGAACGGATATTTTGGAGAGGTGATTGTTATGTACATACGATTCACAGGCTTCTTTCATAACACAGGTGGACAAGCATGAGCTCAAACCAATCATCTGTGGATTCCAATACGAATACGGAGTCACCGACAGCCAAAATCCATACACGCCCTTGGGCCGCTACTCTCATTCTTACAGGAGGTATTCTACTACTGGCTCTAAGTATGGCGTTGTCTATCTCGTATGGCGCTGCAGATATTCAGCTCGGCGTGGTCTGGCAGGCAGTCTTTAATTTCAATCCTGATCTTACGCCCCATCAGGTCATATGGGAGATTCGGTTGCCGCGTATACTCGGTGGAGCGATGGTAGGTGCTTGTTTCGCTGTTGCAGGTGCGATCATGCAAGGGATGACCCGGAATCCGCTCGCCGATTCAGGATTGCTTGGTCTGAACGCTGGTGCGGGATTGGCACTGGCAATCTGTTTTGCCTTTTTTCCCGGCCTGTCATATATGTACATTGTTATGTATTCATTCTTGGGAGCGGGACTTGGTGTTCTTCTTGTGTATGGTTTCGGTGCAGCATCCAGATCAGGTCTGACTCCTCTGCGCCTAGTTCTGGCGGGAGCTGCTGTTACAGCGATGCTGACTGCGCTTAGTGAGGGAATTGCACTATACTTCAGAATCGGACAAGACTTGGCCTTCTGGACTGCTGGAGGGATCGCGGGAACGAAGTGGTCGCAACTTGAAGTGATGTTTCCCTGGGTGCTTGCAGCACTCATTGTCAGTTTGATCATCTCACGTTCGATTACCCTGCTTAGTCTTGGGGAAGATATCGCAGTCGGATTAGGGCAGCGTACAGGTCTGATTAAATTAATTGGTCTGATCGTAGTACTTATTCTGGCGGGTACCGCTGTATCTGTGGTGGGTGCAGTAGGATTTGTTGGTTTGATCATTCCTCATCTGACACGAAAGCTGGTTGGGGTCGATTATCGCTGGATCATTCCCTGTTCGGCCATCATGGGCAGTTTGTTGCTCGTATTTTCGGATCTGGCTGCACGTATGATTAACCCGCCTCACGAGACGCCAATTGGCGCTCTGGTTGCCCTCATTGGGGTGCCGTTTTTCTTGTATTTGGCGCGGCAAGAAAGGAGGACGCTGTAGTATGGGTTCTTCTACAATGGTTGGAGCAGAGCGTAAAAAGAAAACAAAATCTGTCGTTGTTCTTATTGCGCTTAGTCTTTTGATTGTGACAGCTTTTATAGTCAGCATGAATACCGGTTTTACCAAGCTTTCACCGATTGATGTTCTGCGGACACTGTTTGGAGGCGGAACTCCAAAGCAGGAACTGATTCTATTTGAATTCCGGTTGCCTCGCATCGTGATTGCTGTATTGATTGGCGCGGGATTGGCCTTGTCCGGTTGTATTCTGCAAGGAGTGTCGCGCAATGCACTTGCTGATCCGGGTATTCTTGGTATTAATGCAGGTGCTGGACTTATGGTGATGCTGTTTGTTTCTTTTTTTCCAACAACAACAGCTGCTCCGATCTTTCTACTTCCACTCTTGGCTCTAGTTGGTGCGTGCCTTGCCGCATTTTTAATCTACATCCTTTCATACAAAAAAGGTGAAGGTATTTTGCCGACCCGTATGCTCCTTACAGGGATTGGGGTCGCAGCCGGTATAAGTTCAGCTATGATCGTATTAACGCTTCGGCTTAGTCCGGAAAAATATCAATTTGTAGCCACTTGGCTCGCCGGCAGCATCTGGGGATCTAACTGGAAGTTTGTCATGGCGTTACTCCCGTTCATTATTGTGTTTGTGCCGCTGGTACTTGCGAAGGCCCGTGTGCTGAATGTATTAAATCTGGGTGATCAGACAGCAAGCGGTCTGGGGGCTTCAGTAGAGCGTGAACGAATCGTTCTACTTGCTGCTGCTGCAATTCTTGCTGGTGCATGTGTTTCTGTTAGCGGTGGGATCGGTTTTGTTGGGTTAATTGGGCCTCACCTAGCGCGACGTCTGGTAGGTCCTAAACATCAGTTTCTGCTACCTGCCTCTGCACTTGTCGGTTCTTTGCTTGTACTGGTTGCAGACACGCTGGGACGTGTCATTTTGCAACCTTCAGAGATACCAGCAGGAATTCTGGTTGCTATTTTGGGTGCTCCATACTTTCTGTACCTTTTAAGCAGGACGAATTAGAAGGTAATCATCATTCTCGGAGAATTGCCTTAAGGGGGACATTGCTTCATGCTTCGTCGTTTTTTCGCCTATTACAGGCCATATAAAAAGCTGTTTATTCTGGATTTCACCTGTGCGATTCTGGTCGCTGTGCTGGAGCTGGCTTTTCCGCTGGCGGTGAACCGGGTTGTGGATGATCTGCTGCCTGCTGGCCGCTGGGACTGGATCCTATGGGCGTGTGTAGTGCTACTCGGTATCTACCTGCTGAGTGCGTTCCTGAACTACGTGGTTACCTATTGGGGGCACAAGCTGGGGATCAATATTGAAACGGATATGCGAAAAAATCTGTTTAACCACGTACAGAAGCTTTCGTTCCGTTACTTTGACAACACCAAGACCGGACATCTGGTATCTCGTATGACGAATGATCTGATGGATATCGGGGAGATTGCCCATCATGGTCCGGAGGATGTATTCATCGCGGTCATGACACTTGTGGGGGCATTCAGCATTATGATGAGCATTAACGGGAATCTGGCGATTCTGACGTTTATCATTGTGCCGCTTATTATCTATCTTTCCTTGTATTTCGGTAACAAAATGTCCAAAGCGTTCAGCCGAATGTTCGGGGATATTGCAGATTTCAATGCTCGTGTAGAAAACAATATTACTGGAATTCGTGTAGTTCAGGCTTTTGCGAATGAAGAGTATGAGAAGGCACAATTTGCTGTAAACAATGGTCGTTTCCGTCAAACCAAGTTGATTGCGTACAAGATTATGGCCTGGAACTCTTCCATTAGTTATGTGCTGATGAAGCTGGTATCGTTGTTTGTTCTCGTATGCGGGACGTGGTTTGTCATTAAGGGTAGTATGAGTTATGGTCAGTTTATCGCATTTATTATGTTATCCAACGTATTCCTGACGCCAATTCAGAAGATCAATTCGGTTATTGAAACGTATCCTAAGGGAATTGCAGGCTTCAAGAGATATACGGACTTACTTGATATGGAGCCTGATGTTAAAGATCATGTTAACGCCAAGCCGGTATCCCATCTGCGTGGGGATATTCGGTATGAGCAAGTGACCTTCGGTTATTCGGATCAGGAGCCTGTGCTTCAAAGGATTGACTTGAGCATTCAAGCTGGGGAAACCGTCGCTCTAGTTGGTCCATCAGGGGCAGGGAAAACGACACTCTGCAGTCTGCTCCCGCGATTCTATGATGTTCTGGAAGGGCGCATCACCATTGATGGTCAGGAGATTCAGCACATGACGCTGGATTCTTTACGTAGCCAGATCGGGATTGTACAGCAGGACGTTTTTCTCTTTGATGGTACTATTCGAGAAAATATTGCGTATGGCAAGCTGGATGCTACGGAAGAAGAAATCTGGATGGCTGCAAGGCGCGCTCAGATGGAATCTCTGATTCAATCTATGCCAGAAGGACTGGATACACTTATTGGTGAACGTGGCGTGAAGCTCTCTGGTGGACAGAAGCAGCGGTTATCGATTGCTCGAATGTTCCTGAAGAATCCACCGATTCTCATTCTGGATGAAGCGACCTCTGCGCTCGATACGGAAACGGAAGCCGCAATTCAACAATCACTTGCGGAGTTGTCGGAAGGACGTACCACGCTTGTGATTGCTCACAGGCTGGCTACAATTAAAAATGCAGATCGCATTGTAGTTGTTGCCGAGCAGGGGATCACCGAGCAGGGACGACATGAGGAGCTTCTTGCTTCCGGTGGCGTATACAGCCGCCTGCACTATGCGCAGTTTGGTGCATAACTGCTGTTCTAGCACAAACCAGCGTCGTGACTTGGAAGGAGTCAGACGGTGGTTTGTTTTTTTATTGAAGGGTTATTTATGTGGGTAATGATGGGCAAGGCTTTGTACGAAGTCTATTGGCTGGCTTCATGATTCAGGGTCTTGGAGCATAACATCAAAAGAATGTTTGAAGTGGGGAGGCCACTGCCTATGTCAGATTTTATGAAAATCATACTCACTAGTCTCATGTACATTTTAATCTGTTGGTTATTATTTCTGTGGATTCGCAAACAGAGACGTCTCGAGCCATCCTCTCGCAGCCGCAACTGGATAGTATGGTTCATGGCGCTGTTTATCGTTGGCGCTGCACCGCTCGCTTTTGCATGGTATACCTACACTACCGATGAACGACTGGATGCCAACATCGGACTAGGACTGGCAATGCTGTTTGCCTGGGCATACTGTGCATTGCTACTGTGTGGAGTTATAGGTGTATGGGCAAGGGAATTATGGCGACGTAACAAGAAGCATTAGATCCGCCGGGACAGAAGGGCGTTGCCCAGAAGATGATCTCAAAGCACAGGAGATTATCTCTGTTCTATCTTGGTTACCAGGTGGTCATCCAGGAAACGTAGCGTATACTCATTGATCAGACGGTGCTGATGGATAATGTCCGGCGCAAGTGGCTTAAATAGTCGTGGTGAGTATAGAGGAAGATCAGTGAAAGTCAAATGCCCTGCTTGCGGAAGAGTCACTTCCTTTCCATTTTGTCCAAGTAGACGGTTGCGCACAGCACGTTCCTCTTCCAGTCCGGTCATCGTTTCTTCCAAGCCTTTGATTAGTAGCCCCCCATTTAATATGAGTAAGGGCTTCTGCGAAGGATTGTCAGGATAATCACCATAAAGATAACCATCGAGATTGACAGCAACTTTAACTA
This sequence comes from Paenibacillus sp. JJ-100, assembly GCF_948329825.1. Taxonomy (GTDB): domain Bacteria; phylum Bacillota; class Bacilli; order Paenibacillales; family Paenibacillaceae; genus Paenibacillus. Next base: position 779,148 of record NZ_CAOJCM010000002.1, on the reverse strand, counting down.
TGGTTGTATTAGCCAGCATATGTGCTGCAACTGCTCCGCCGAAGGAATGGCCGACGACAGCGATTCGATCAGGATCCATTCGATTCGAGAGTAGAGAGTTCGTTTCATAGCGATCGATGTGTTGTAGATATTGGAGTACGAACTGCACATCATCTTGCATTTCCTGTATGATGGGGACTGCCACGGTATTGTGTCTGCTGAAGTGATTTGGTAGATCTGCGAACGCATGAGTAAAGGGAATGTAGTCATCTTTGTTATACGCACTTAAAAAGGCCGTCCCGGGATGTTCAAGCGCGATGACTATGTAGCCATGACTTGCTAATTCAAGTGCTTGGAACGTTCCAGTAAAACGGGTGCCAAGCTGATTGCCGTGCAAATAGACAACAGCGGGTACTGCGGTGTCTTTAGAAAAAAATGGAGCCGCATACTGTGCAGGAATCTCGACTTTTCGATAATGGAGCAGTAATTGGGACCACAGACCATATTGTTTTTTTACGGCTTGGATAAAATTATCCGATTGAGGGATGTAATATGCAGGGGTAGTCAGCTCTTTGCTTGCTGGATACCATATTCTTACGTTCAACCGCCGGATGGTTCCATCATCGAAGGTGCGTTTTAGATCACCCCAGGTGTAATCAATTACACCAACACGATGGGGACCGCTGGGTTCTGTGAATTTAAAGAGTGGAAGTAAACCTGCAATTCCCCAAGTAAGACCTGCTGCCAGCAGGGCAAATAAGCTGAGTAAGATGGAGCGAATGCGTTTGAACGGGCGGAAGGTATGTCGGGTTCCCTTTCCTCTGAATATACAAAGGACCATCACAACGATTGTGATTCCGTAGACCGGGAGCATAATCCAACGTGGATGTTCAAATGTAAAATGAAGAACGATAATTCCTAGCAATACTGCAGGGATGGTTCGTGCTGTCAGCGGACGCAAGTGATGTCTTGCCCAGATGACATAGAGAAAGCAAGCCATCGAGGTGCAGAGTAAGACGTCTTCCAATAGCCTCATACCAATGATCACATCCTTTCGTTATGGTTCACCGACTCCAGGTAGGCCAAATTTGTTTGCATAGTGAGACAAAGCCTCATTCAGCCATATGATTTCCCCCTCGTTTAATGGCATGTCTACCAATGCATCCAATCGCTCGTACGCCTCCTCTGATATGTGGTCAATGTTGGCCATAGCCTTTTCATCCAGTAAGTGGAGTGTACGCTGCACGTAGAAACTTAACATTTCTTCGGCCTCTAAAGCGTCTGGTTCTCCAGTTGATAACCGCTTGACAGCCTCAATAAAAGTGAGCAATTCTCGATCCAATTCAGCTTCCGCATCTGGGGAGTTATTAAACAACACAGCAGCTGTTTGTTTTGACAAATGTTCCTCTACCCAACTGCGCTGTTTGTCTTCCCGTAACATGTTGCGAATCAGCAGAAACATCAGGCTGTGCTCCAGTTTTCCTTCTCGCTGCATGATCGCAATTAATCTGCGGAGGATTTCTAATGATCTGTCGAGTTCAGCACGGGCATCTTGCATGGATTGGTACTGAAGTTGTAAGGTTTCAATCAGATTTATCTCAGGTTCGTGATGATGAATACATTTGCGAATACGCTCTAATGAAAAGCCAAGGGACTTCAAGCCAATAATTTTCTGCAAATGAATCAAATCAGCAGTACTATAAATCCGATGACCGTTATCTCGACGGTTTGGGTGTAGTAGCCAACCTCTTCATAATAATGTAGTGTACGGATTGGAACGCCGCTCAATTGAGCGAATTTACCGATAGAATAATGTGTGCTCTGCATCTCAAACCCTCCTTTTGTCCCCATTATATAACCTCCAGTAACTGTAGATGCAAGATGGGTTAGCATGTTTTTTTCATTTCAGAAAAAAACACAGCTCTCTCATCTCCTGCTTCAAAGCAGCGAGTGTCGAGAGCTGTGTCGTATAGTTAGAACATTAGGTGGAGCATATGTTGCTTAATCCGTAATGTTTCCTGCCATTTTCAGCCGACGTGCAATTTCCTTGAAATCCTCGTGGGAGATGCCTGGGGCGAATTCCTCTTCCACCGCCGGAGCTTCGGGAATCGGGAAACCTTGAGGAACTCCTTGAATGACCTCCAGTGGTTGTCCATCTTCGGGATGAGTGCCTTTCCAGATTTGATCAATGGCATTGAAATCCTTGTCACTGTAAGTATACAGCTTGGTGTGTACACCTTTTTCCTCATATTTATGAGCTTCACGGAAGGCTTTGTTATCCAGTGAAGGAATGGGGATCAGTTTGGTCACATTGACACCTGTTGCAATCTCAATCGCTTTGGCATAAGCCACTACGTGTACACCGCCGCGTACGAGCAGGAAACCGACGACTTCGCGGGCTGCGGGATGATCGGTCATTTCATAAACTTTCATCTTGTGCGTACGGGCTCCACATTCAAGGAAAAAATTATGCAGCAGATCTTCCACCAGATTTCCACTGTTGAAGACATTTGCACCTGTCCATGGATTACCCATTGAATCAAAAGGCATCGCACCTTGTGCGCCTGCCAGGAAATGATATGATAATCGAGCATCCTTCACGGAACCTAACGGAGTCTGATCAGGTTCTTTATATTCGGTTGATCCTCGGAGACAATGGTTAATACCATGAGACACCAGTTCCACATGTCCTAATTCTTCAGCCGTGATACTCATGACGAGGTCATAGAACGGTTTCAGTTTTTCTTTGGAGCGAAAATTAAAGGATTGATAGAGGTAATTGTTCAGGGTGGACATTTCTCCAAATTTGCCGCCAAGCAATTCCTGTATGGCTGCTGCTGCATTGGGATCAGGCTTTTCGACGTTGGGAATCTCAATCAGAATTTCATCCAGACGTTTGAACATACAGATATAACCTCCTCAAATTGGGGTGAAGACAGCTTCAAGTGAGTGTAATGTAAGCTTGGTCATGCTTGGTCAGTCACAGCCCATTACACGTATTGTGGATGTTTTAAACATTTAAACTATAAAATGGGTCTATAGGATCGTGTGCTAATTTGTCACGAATACTATCAGAACGTGAGGCATTGTTCACTGTTGGGCATTTCCTTTTTTCAATATTCTTATGTACAATCAGACAAGTTGTTCTAAGCGTTGCACTGATCTTAGGTAATGGAACCGCAGCAGAAAGGAAGAACTACATATGAGATTTAGATGGTTACATATCGTGTGTTTAATGATGATGCTAACTTGCATATATAGTCCCTACGTGGCAGCAAGCAGTATGGAGAATGATGTTCAAGTGGATGAACAAACAAGGCAATTAATTATGGAGAAGTATGGTTTAGAGCCTCCTGAGGAGTCTAGGGCACAGCATGGTTTTCTTTCCGGGGATTGGGGGATAAGCTTTAGTCATTCTTCAGAGATTGAGCCGTTGGATCGGCTGATGCAAGTTGTTCCATTTTGGCTGTGGCCCGCGGTCTGGATTTTTCAAATGTGGGTGTAGAATATCATCTAAAAGGGCACGATATCAGCAACACATTAGTCCCCAAGGAGTGAAATGCATGAGAGTGCTTATGGTTACAGTACTAACCCTTATGCTTAGTATGACGGGTGTCATGAACACCGTTTCCGCATTCAGCAACAGCATCCCTGAGTATGCGAAGTGGGGCATTATAGCGGTGAAAGAGACACAGACCAAGTACAATGCCGACATTCTGGATTACAAACATATCGGACGTTCATCGCTTAGTGCAAATCAGTCAAGAGAGCAGTTCAAGCTGTGGGTTCGGGGGAAAGACGGCAAGCAGTTTGCTGTATATGTCAATGTTGACTTTAATCCAAATACGCAGCAGTTGAAAAAAGTACAATTTTCGGAAGCAGATCGTCACTGATCCGATCCCGATAGGTTAGAAGCTTCCAATGATATTTCAAATGTGAAGAACCGGACTATCGCTCCTTATGGAGCAGGTCTGGTTTTTTGTATATCGAGAATTCCATTTTATTTCTATTGAATAAAGAACTTATGTTCGCATATAATAATGAATACAAACAAACGTTCTCATTATTGGAGGGATGATCATGCTAGGAAAATATGTTGGCCAGATGGTTGAGCTTGTGTATATGGATCGTGCAGGACAAATTACTCAGCGTCAGATCCGGATTAACCGTATACGCGGTGGGATGATTCGGGCTTCTGATGGCAAAGAAGGTGCACCGCGAACGTTTCTGGAGCAAAACATTCTGGCATGGCGTCCTGTAACCGTTCAGGATCGGAAGGGGGGGATGAAGCATGCTGAACGACTTTGAGCGTAAAGTTTTGCGTATTATCGTTAACTATGCAAGTCAGCAACGACGAATTCCACGTATGGATGAGCTGGAAAACAAAACGGGACGTAACCGAGCACACATTCGGGAATCACTGCTGGAGCTGGAACGACAAGGTTACATCGCTTGGGATACTCAATCTTCCATAGAACATATACAGATTTTGCAGGCATGGGAGCAGGAACAGAGCCCTGTACGGAGAGTCCAGCCTGCCGGCAGTGCTGTTAAATATTTTACTGATTATTAATAATTAGGGATCAGAATAGGGATAGCGACGCTAGGTTTAAGTCCATATGATAAAGTAAAAACGCCAATCCATTCGGATTGGCGCATATCATTAGGATAGGTCTAGAACGTTGGAAGCTGGTCAAGATTGTTGGTGGGGTCACCGTCAGCATCCCCGCGAATATACATTTCTCCATCCTTGCCTTTAAATACGTTGACACCAGCAATTGCTCCAGCTTGTACTTCATTTAGAGCCTGCTGGTAATCCAGAATACGGCCAGTAGAGGTTTGGAATGAAGTCAAATCACCATCGCCATTTTTTTGTACTGCTGTGAATGTCTCGCGTGTTGTCTGATCCATCTGTCACACTCTCCTTCCATGAGCATAGGGGAATAGGTTACACCCTCATAGCCTGCCCGAAACGGTGATAAGTATGCATCTTATGCAGTGCTTTATGTAGGGAGCAATGTCAGGAGAAATGTAACTTATGAACATTTAAGTGATAGAGGACTACAGGCTTTTTCTCATGCGAACGTGCAAAATATCGGCATCATAGAAAGGTTCATCGGAAATCACTTCATAGCCGAGTTTATCGTAAAATTTCTGTGCCTGACACTGGGCATCCAGCACTGAATAGGTTAAGCCCAGCTCACGAGCTCGTTCTTCCATTGCCAATAAAAGCACTCGTCCATAACCAAACGAACGGTGGGATTTTAACACAGCAATTCGCTGCATTTTAGCGGTATCTTTGCTGTAATAGATCAGACGACCTGTAGCAACAGCCTGGCCATCAGTATGAAGTAATATGTGATGCGCATCAGGACTGATGACATCATATTGATCGATTTCAAGCTCTTGAGGGACTTGCTGCTCGACCACAAAAACTTGTCGTCGAATCTCCAATGCCTGCCTCAGTTCTTCTTCTGTTGTAGCATAACTAATCTCAGCTGCCAAAATGAATTCCTTCTTTCTGCTCCATGCGCACAAGTTCAGACTGCATTATACAAAAAAATGCTTTTCCTGTATAGTTAAGTTTGGTACATATTGGAATATAACGAAGGGGGTCAATCTATGGGAATGGCAGCGATTATGGCAGTTACATTACTCATGTCGGCAGGCATGATTGCTTTGTTATACTACGTGACCAAAAAAGCGTATTCTCGCAAATGGGACGAAGAAGAATAACAGGAACGCGCCTCCATTTTTATATGTATGAATGCTATGCATCCTTATTATGGCAGAACTTCTGTGTTTCCTTGTGGTGAATACACATCATGTACAACGGATTCGGAATAGACATCTCTCCATACTGGCAGCGATTCACTTTGTTCATTTGGTTGATGCATCTGCTGGAATTGCACCGTATGTTCATCACGCTGTAATGTACAGCCGGTCATTGTGGGGAGAAGAGCTGCACATACCGTTATATAAGTAATTCCACGGAGAAGAGCGTGTTTAGGGTGGTATTGTCCGTCACTTTTTTCGTCAAATCGATCAATGTATTTCACAGCATTTTACCTCATTTCCGAATATGATCATCTTTCCATTATTCTGCTCCAATTCAGGAAAAATATAACCGAATTAGTGATTGACAATGAGCAGGTTTACTTGGTATGATACTGTTACTTCATTTCATTGAGCTGTGGTCACTATATAAGCCATAACTTTTGAAGAGAATGATATACGATCTGTTAGCTCAGCTGGGAGAGCACTATCTTGACAGGGTAGGGGTCAGTGGTTCGAGCCCACTACAGATCATACGCGGGAAGCCTTGTGTAGCAAGGCTTTTTTTCTATTTGAGGGGATAAATAATTGGTGCCGAAACATGATTTGGTGCCGAATTGGTGCCCTTGCTCACATCATACCTAATATGCAACAAGAAACAGCTGAATAATTTGGATCAGTATTTTATAAAACTGGTGCCGAGTAATGGCACCAGAAATACTTTAGTCAAATACTATCGGTCAGTCATTTTGACGCTGACCAATTTATTCTTTCGACGATTCGTTTGTTGTTCTCACGTGCCTTCAGCAGCATGACGACATGAGTGAGGCTTAAATTATGGAACCGAGGATACGAGCTTAGACCATGTGGTCTACGTTTCATAATATAAATTTTAAAAACATTGGAATCCTTAATAACCTAGATTTGGACTAGTTTCTCATCTCAACTCTAAAAAGTGCTTCTCTTTCAAATATATTTTTTCTTATTATTTGACTAAAACAAAAGGATCAACCGTTACAGTCGCTCCTATTTTGTGACCGAAATGCATAATCATTTTGAATGTATCTCCTATTCAAGATTTTAGTAGAGGCTATACTCTTCTATTAGTCCTCTGTAGTTTCTGTTTCTGTAGTAGATGATGTACTTGCTGTTTCTGTTCACAAGCTAACAGGACTGCTGTAAGGCTGAGTGCAGAGAGTAGTAAAAAAGATTTATTCAAACTAATTCCTCCAGTATGCTATATGGGAGGGATAGTTCATAAGACTTAGTGATATTTTGCCGAATGAAAAATAAGTATGTAATATTGTACAACTATGTGGTACTATATTCCTGTTTCTATAAAATCAGTGGTGAGGGGGAGAAAAATGTTTGCAATGGGATTAATAGCTGGTATCTTTGGTATCATTGCATCTATCGTGGCTTTAATGATCGGAGGAATTGATGCAGCATTTTCCGACAGTGGTACTTCAAGTGTGACAGGGTTAGCTATTTCAGCGCTGTTATTCAGTATCCTGGGGATTGTCGGATCTGCAATGAGCAACAGTAAGCCGAAGTTAGCTGGCTGGTTCATGTTGGTTAGTGGAATTGCAGGATTTATTAGTATTTCAATGTTCTACATACTTTCTGGTGTGCTCTTTATTGTAGCAGGCTTTATGGGTGTTCTTAGCAAGAAAAAAACCATAGCAAAAGAAGTTCCTGCAAACTAATAGTTGAATGGAATATACAATAGAATTACAAATTCGAAAGAATCAGTGAAAAGGTACTGTTAGCATAAACGCTGACAGTGCCTTTTATTGTCATGCAAGGCTTTCTTACATTTTATAACCTGAATGAAGAAGCTGAGGCTCAAAACCTGGATTAGGACAGATTTGGGTAAATTTATAATTTGGTTTATTATCATTTAAGGGCTCCAGATTCTCATGTACTTGGGAATTCCAAAACCTTATAGTACGCCAGTTGATAGGCTTTATTTTCATTAAGGATGTTTTCGGATAATTGCTCTAAGATGGCAAAGGCAATAAGTGATATGGGGGTTTAGTTTATTTTGAGACCAAATCTGACAAAAGATATTAGTAACGAAAATTTTAAAGAATTCTATTGGTTAAAAGAAGAATTGCAATCATTTTGCAGAGAAAATGGACTGAGTGCCTCTGGTTCAAAAATAGAGATTTCCGATAGAATCGAAATATTTCTTAGGACAGGTGAGAAGAAAAAACCTGTAAGAAAATTAAGAGCGAATAAGACGATAAAATCACAAATAGTTTTAAGTCTTGATACAGTCATCACGGAAAATCATCGTTGTAGTCAAGAAGTAAGGGCGTTTTTTAAGAGTGTTATCCCCAAATTCCACTTTTCCACCTATATTCAAAATTATTTTAAAAATAATGTTGGAACAACATATCATGATGCTGTAAATGCTTGGCTTGAAGAAGAAGAACGAAAGAAAGATCCCTCGTACAAGAAAAAAATTGCACCTCAATTTGAATACAATCAATTTATTCGTGACTTTTTCGCGGACTCGAAAAATCAAGGGAAAACTCGTTTTGAAGCGATTGAAGCGTGGAATCAAATCAAAAGACTACCTGGAAGTAATAAATACACATCTAATTATTAGTTAAGTACATCGCAACATTTTACTGTAGTGTGAAGGTGAAGAGTACGATTTTTCTTGTCCATCAACATACCACATCTCTTAATTCAGGGATTAATATGGAGCGGGCTGCTTCTCACGAGGTCAGTTCGTCTCTTTCTCAGATTGGATGTTGAAGAGCGTAAAAGAAAATCGGAACAGCTACGTGAAAAGTACAGACCATATGAATAGTAAATGGATAGTAGAAACCATATGTATAGTAAATTCCGTCAGGAGAATCCTTGTCGGATTTTTTGAAGAGTCGCCTTCATGGCGGCTCTTTCTTTAATTAGTGAAGAAAACTATTTACAAACACAAATAAATTGTGTACAATTCAATTGTGAATAATACGTATTTAAGAAATCAAAAACATACCACAACATTTAATTCGAAAAAGGAGAGATTGAATATGAAAACTCTATTTGAAACGACAGTTATTAATACAGGTGGACGTCAAGGAATTGTACAATCTCCAGATAACGTATTTATGCTTGACGTGGCGACACCTCCTGAACTTGGCGGTCAAGTAACTACAGCGACCAATCCAGAGCAATTATTTGCAGCAGGATACAGTGCATGTTTTAACTCTGCATTAGAATTTCAATTGAAGAAGCACAATGTAACGATCGAACGCAGCACTGTAGCTGCAACGGTCTCACTGGTAGCAGACCCAGCAGACGGTGGTGTTAAGCTGGATGTAGAGCTTGAAGTGAAAATCCTCGGATTGGATGAAGAGAGTGCACAGAAATTTGTTAAACTTGCTCATGATTATTGCCCTTATTCCAAAGCGATCAAAGGTAATGTTAATGTGAAGGTTGAACGGGCTTAAGTGGCATGCTTCATATATCGTTTAACAAAATAAATGAATAAATGAAAATGACCTCCGAGTAATCGGAGGTTTTGCTTATGTATAGAACGTCGTGCTGAGTTTAAGGTCGGCCGAATTTCTGATGGAGGAATAGTGACAACTCCGCACGGGGCAGATTGTTGGCTGCTCAAATCGAAAGCACACAACTGGGTGTTTCCCCATATAATTCAGTATTCAGTCAGCACTAAGGGAAATGGGGAATCCGAGATGACAAAGGCTAAGGGAAAGAAAGCTCCTGCGCTAAAGAGTGACAAAATGCGTGTATCCATGAAATTGGTCACATCTGATGTCTGTGAGCGCTGCAAGACACCTTGTTCACAAGGGATGCAATATGCTGCACGAATGAGACAAGACGGAGCTGTCGGAAAAGGGGTTCCCTGTATACTCACCCGTCATGTATCTTCGTGAAACTTCGCTTAATTACGCATATATAACAATCTAGGCATAGGGGTATCCTGACAGTAGGATAGCCTTTTTGTATGTTTACCAATGCAAGGTAAATATTTTGGATAAAAGATGAAAAATAATGAAAAACAGCGCAACTTTGTATAGGCGTTCATAGTATAAATGTACAAACAAGCTTACAGCAGAGGGGGGAGTTTGACGGAATGAAATGGAAAAGAGTACTGCTGTGTGTCATGGTATTCTCCTTGCTGGGCGGGTCTTTATTATTTGCGGACTCTGTGAACGAGAAGATTCGTGTGCTTATTAATGGCAAGGAAGCGTCGGACGGTGGTTATTTAATTGATGGGACGACGTACGTACCTGTCCGGGAAGCGGGAGGTCTTGCTTCGTGGGATAACAGCAACAAGCGAGTAACGGTAATTAAGCCGAATGTACATATTTTTCTCTTTCAAGGAGACACTGTGTTTGGGAATGTTAATGTGGGCAAATTGAAATTCAATGTATTCTCACAAGTAGACAGCCTGACAACAGATGTGGCCGCCGTGAAAGTCACAATCACCGACCCGAGCGGTCAGGTAAAAGATATTCAGGCACAGAGCCTTACGACACAAAAGGACAACTTCTGGTTTCGTACGAATGATTTCACATATGATTTTAGTCGTGCCGGCAAGTACCGAATCAGTTTTCATATTAAAGAAAATTCAAACAGCAGCTATGTTCCGATTGCTGAAAAAGTCATTACTGCGCTGAGCCAATAAGGTTGCTATTAAGGGCTTATCGTTAAATTGACCTAGCAGTGTTAACATGTTACGATATGCAAGGTTACACATTTTCTATTGATGAAGCGAGGTATTACAATGAGCGATCACAAACACGAGCATGGAGATAACTGCGGTTGCGGCCAAGACCATGATCACGATCATGAACACGAAGAAATCCTTCTCACGCTGACTGACGAAAATGGTCAAGACGTGGAGATGGTACTGGTAGAAACATTTGACGTGCAAGATCACGTTTATGCACTGCTGTTGGAGCGTAACAATCCTGAAGCTGACGGTATCATTCTCCGCATGGAAGAAGAAGACGAAGAAATGGTACTCTACAATATCGAAGACGAAGCAGAGTGGAATCGCGTTGAAGCGGCTTACAACGAGCTGGTTGCTTCGCAAGAGTAATCAATCTTTTGAAATATCGCATGAAGGCTCCTGAATTCTGAGGGGCCTTTTTTTGTTTTTTCACCCTATTTACAGGACAAAAAGGACCAGGAATGAGCCTGGTCCTTTGACTACTAAACTGTTTTGGTGCTTTTTCGTCTTAGACAATGGCATTCTAGAAAATAGCGTCAGCTTCCACGATGACTTTGACATTGGTTACGCTGCGGTCTTCTGGCCCTTTGACTGGCAGTCCAACCTCAACATGATCAATGATGTAGTCGATGTTCTCTTGTGTAATAACCTCACCTGGAAGCAGAATCGGGATGCCAGGCGGATACACGTAGATGAATTCCGAGATAATACGTCCGGCGGATTCCTTGAATGGAATGACTTCGGTATCCCCATAAAAAGCATCTCGTGGTGTCAGCATTAGCTGAGGAATATCGGGAACTTTGACAACCAATTCATGCGCAGGATTGACTTGATAATAAGTGCGGGAAAGATCCTGGAGCGCACTGATCAAGATATTTACACTTTCATCTGTATCACCTGGTGTAATGAGGCACAGAATATTGTACATGTCACTGAGTTCGACTTCAATATTATAATGCTCACGCAGCCAGTTCTCGGTCTCATAACCTGTGATGCCGAGATGGCGCACATGAATCGTAACTTTAGTCGGGTCATAATTAAAGGTTGCTTCAGTACCTAACAGTTCTTTTCCGAAGCAGTATAAGCCATCAATGTCATTAATCGTACGTCGTGCAAATTCCGCTAAATCGATGGCCTTTTGTGCGATCTCGTGCCCGTGAAGAGCCAGATTACGTCTGGATGTATCCAGCGATGCAAGCAATACATATGAGGTGGATGTCGATGTTAGCAAGCTTAGGATCGTCTGTACACGCTGTGGATTAACGAATCCGTTTTTGGTGTTCAGGTTCAGTACCGAACTCTGTGTCATGGAACCACCAAGTTTGTGTACACTCGTAGCGGCCATATCGGCTCCAGCAGCCATTGCGGACAGTGGCAGGTCCTCATGGAAATGAATAAGCACACCGTGTGCTTCATCGACCAGAACAGGCACTTGATAGCTGTGCGCTAGTTCTACGATGGATTTCAGATCAGTACATACACCGTAATAGGTTGGATTAATGACAAGTAAAGCTTTTGCATCCGGATGACGCTCAAGCGCACGACGGATGGATTGAATCGTCACACCGTGGTCGATCCCCAAATTGGCATCTTGTGCAGGAGAGACGAATACAGGTTTGGCTCCTGAGAAAATAATGGCAGACAGGACCGATTTGTGTACATTGCGAGGCACAATAATTTTGTCCCCAGGTCCGCAAACCGATAGAATCATTGTCATAATCGCACTACTTGTACCTTGCACACTAAAATAGGTATAATCAGCCCCGAAGGCATCAGCAGCCAGCATCTGTGCTTCCTGAATGACACCTGTGGGTTGATGCAGATCATCGAGTGGTGCGATGTTGATCAAATCTATGGAGAAGGCGTTATCGCCAATAAATTCACGGAATTCGATATCCGCTCCCAATCCTTTTTTATGTCCCGGAATATGAAACTGTACGGGATTGAGTGCCGCGTGATCTTTCAAAGCGGTAAACAGCGGCGTACGGTGGTGATTCATCAGTGCTGTCACAACCCTTCCTTAATAAAATGGTAAACAAAGATGAGTATAGCAAAATCAGAACCGAATGCAAACGGTATGAACAACAAAATTTTGAATTGGTGAGATTTGGTTCTCATGCCCCCGGTTACACTAAGTGTAAAGACCCTGCAGATGGAACGTTGAAAGGAGAAAAAGAATGCAAACCGACATCAAACCAGCCAAAATTCTAAGATCCCCGTTTTTTATCGCGATGTGGCTGACACTTTTCCTAGTGGAGATTATCAAAGGGGCGCTGTTGGTCGCTGTTCTCCCCGTATATATGGATAATATTCTGGGATTGTCCGCTGGCGTGATTGGCGTGGCGTTTGCTCTTCAGTATTTGGGGGACAATCTGTTCAGAGCCCCTTCAGGATGGGCAGCAGAACGCATTGGCTTTCGGGCTACAATGGTCACGGCTCTAATCTGTATGTTAATAGCAGTTATAATGATTCTTTTTCTAAAAAGCGCTTTTGGTCTGTCTATGGCTTGTCTAATCCTTGGGATTGGTACATCCCCTTTATGGCCATGTGCAATGACGGGGGTAACCGCCATGTCAGGCCCTCAGAATAAAAATGGAACAGCTATGGGCGCATTGGAGATGGCAGCTCTCGGAGGTACAGGACTAGGTCCTGTGGGCATGAACTGGATACTGGAGCGTACCGGTCATGATTACCGTATGATTTTTCTTATTTTAATAGGATGTGCGATCCTTGTCATTCTTGTGGCCATGATCCTGCCGGGTCGTGTTGTGACTCAAGTAGGACATACGGGAGAAGGGGTAAAGGATGGAAATAGAGCGGGACAGAAGTACCCAGCCAAGCCTAACGTATTCACGCCTTTTGTTCGGTTGCAAAAGAGTGTGAAGCTTACATTACATCGGGTGCGTACAACGCTCAATGTGAATCCGCTCGTATATCCGGCACTGTTCATGCAGTCTTTTGTAATCGGTTTGTTGAGCCCTGTTATTACGTTGTATACACGAACAGATCTGAATATTTCACCAAACCTGTACAGTCTGCTGCTTATAGCAGGTGGAGGTATTACCGTTATTGCACTGCTGCCTGTTGGGAAGATGGTGGACAGATTCGGTACGAAACCATTTCTGAATATCGGCTTTTTGATGGCGGCAGCAAGTCTGTTTGCCTTCTCGGCCATAACATCCATCCCTGTTGTATTTGGTATCGTCATGCTTGTCGGTGTTAGTTATGCCATGATCCTACCGGCGTGGAACACTTTTGTTGCTACATTGATTCCTAAGGGTGAGCGAGGAGCGATATGGGGATTTTTTCTCACGCTGCAAGGGTCCGGCATGGTTGTAGGCCCGATTGTGTCAGGGCTGTTGTGGGATCATATCAGTCACCCGTCTCCATTTATCGCCAGCGCCATTGTGATGGCCGGACTTGCTGTGGTTCATTTTGTGTTAGCGCGTAAGCCATTCCGTACAGCACCTGCGGCGTAGATGAAGAGTGCCAGAGTACCGCGGTCAGAGAGACGAACCATCCATATAAGCAAGAGCCATATAACTCGAAGTTAATCACATGCAATGCTTATCCATATAAGGGAAGTTCCATTTAACCGTTCACGGTTGAGGAGCTTCCTTTTTTAATATGAGAACAAACACTCGTCACTAATTCTCCCCTGTATATGCAGTATATCCGCAGCAAGCTGCAATTCCGATTCCCATTCGGTGAAAAATAGTCAAATAACCAAGTACCCTTACATAAAATGAAGTATAAAATAGGGTAAGCCGATGTAACAAAAACGCTTGAAACATGAGGCCGGAGCAAGTCCGGTACAGATGGAGGGAGTGCCGTGAATAAGAGTTATGAAGTTGAATATTGCAATCTGGAGCTGCGGTTCAACCGTCGGCATATCCAAAATCTAATCAAAGACCTAATTCGTGAGGGGTATTCACTATATTGGAGCGAGGATGAATCTTTCTTTATCTTGTCAGTCCGCACCGGACGCAAGCTGGTAAAGCTCCGTTTTCAACAGACGCGCAGCGGGAATTACAAAATGACTGGAGACTATCTAATCAAGGATGCCAAGCTTGCTGAGTGGCTGGAGAAGTTGATTGGAGATACGCGCGGTCATGCTGTGGTGAAGCGTTTCAAAGATCAGCAGATGACGGTAGAGAACATTTTGTTTGGTGAAGTGATTCGTTTGGTGGAAGTGTCCGGATTTAAACAACGGGTTATTTTTCAAAAAGAACCTGCGCCTACGGCGGAAGAGATGGAAGAGATGTTCCTCTCCCGCGAAGGCGAAGAGCGGCTTATGCTGCTGCGCATGGAAGTAGATGATGAATTGGAACGTCTGCATGATGCGATACAGATTAATAATTTAGAGAAAGCCAATGCCTGCCGTGAAGCACTGCGGCGATTGTCCGGGCATCTGTTGATGCTGGAAGGATGAGGCAAACCGTGTTCGAGTATCCTTTTTATTGAAAGGGGCTGTTCCCAAAGGTCTTGAAATGACCAGGGGCAGCCCTTTGATATGTCATGGAAGTTGTCAATGGACTGGTTAAGAGGCTCCGCATGATTTAGCGTTTTTCTAAGGACGGCATGGGTCAATGATGGAGTAGTCCGAATTCTCCATATGGATATCGAATTCCTCGATTCCCTGATTCAAAATCAGGTCGGCTTCATGTGCAGTAATCGGGATGACCCACAACAGAGGGACCGTTCCTTGACCCGTGTGGATATGTTCGAGAGATTCATTTTCTCCCCGCAATTCGTCAATTAATAGAGCAGTCGCAGTCCATTCTGCTGGTGCTAGTCCACTTGATTTCATCACGCGCGGAATGTCGGAATTCGGGGCATTTTCGATATGATGTGAAATTATATCTGCCAAATAGGTGTTGACACGCTCTACAGTTACACCGCCAAGATCCGATTGCAGTGCAAGCATCCACTCTGCGGCGACTTGTTCTCCTGAAGGCCGGGTGGCTTGAGATAAGCCTACAGTGACGAATCGAGATATACCGGACTGCATCGTTGCAGGAAAATAGTACATTTCCACATGAATGTTTCGTTCCATTTTGGAAAGTATCATTCTACGCTCAGGCATGCCCCATTCGTTCATGTAGGTTCCCAAAAGATAAGTCCTTCGGATATCTAGCGAAAATCGTTCTTCATCTGACAGTTGCTCAAAGGTCATCAGCAAGCTCCTCCAATCATAATATCGATTCATTGACTGATCCTATAATAACGTATTTTATGAAAATACGATGAACACCTCTGCCCATTACAACGATTTCTCGCTGTACGACCCGGGGGCGGGGTTCACTTTCATACATAAAACCGTTAAAATGGGTATATTGTTGAGATTTTTTTTCAATAAAATTAATTGGAGTAAAGGATGGAGGACCAGATGACAAAACAACAAATCGGCGTAATCGGCCTGGCAGTCATGGGTAAAAATTTGGCCTTTAATATTGAGAGCAGAGGATTTTCAGTATCGGTATTCAACCGTTCCCCTGAAAAAACACATGACCTATTGAAAGAAGCCGAGGGCAGAAACCTGACAGGTGCATTCTCCATTGAAGAATTCGTAGCCTCTCTGGAATCCCCGCGCAAAATCCTGATTATGGTACAAGCAGGTAAAGCTACTGACGCAACCATTGAGCAGCTGTTGCCTCACTTGGATGAAGGGGACATCATCATCGACGGCGGAAACGCATATTTCCCTGACACAGTACGTCGCAGCAAAGAGTTGGAAGACAAAGGCATTCGCTTCATCGGTACAGGTGTATCCGGCGGAGAAGAAGGCGCATTGAAAGGCCCTTCCATTATGCCAGGCGGACAGGAAAGTGCTTATAAACTGGTGGAACCGATTCTGACGGCGATTTCGGCCAAAGTCGGTGACGATCCATGTTGTACATATATCGGACCAGACGGTGCTGGACACTATGTGAAAATGGTACATAACGGCATTGAGTATGGGGACATGCAATTGATCGGTGAAGCATACCACCTGCTGAAATCGGTACTGAACGTATCGGTAGAGGAATTGCATGAAATCTTCACAGAGTGGAATCAAGGCGAACTGGACAGTTACCTGATTGAGATCACGGCGGACATCTTCTCCAAATATGATCCAGAAACAGGCAAACCGATGGTTGATGTGATTCTGGATGCTGCTGGACAAAAAGGAACAGGTAAATGGACAAGCCAAAGCGCGCTGGATCTCGGCGTACCATTGTCCATGATTACGGAATCCGTATTCTCCCGTTTCTTGTCGGCCATGAAAGACGAGCGTATCGCTGCAAGTAAAATCCTGAACGGACCTAAGACAGAAGCATTCTCGGGTGACAAAAAAGCGTTCATCGAGAGCGTGCGCAAAGCGCTGTTCGCAAGTAAAATCGTATCCTACGCTCAAGGCTTCGCACAGATGCGTGCCGCATCCGACGAATATGGCTGGGATCTGAAATACGGCAACATCGCGATGATCTTCCGCGGCGGATGCATTATCCGTTCACAGTTCCTGCAAAACATCAAGGAAGCATACGACAAAGACGCAGCGCTGAAAAACCTGCTGCTTGATCCATACTTCCAAAATATTGTAGAATCCTACCAGGATGCATGGCGTGAAGTTATTGCTGTGGCAGTTAAACAAGGTATTCCGGTACCGGGCTTCTCCAGCGCATTGTCCTACTACGACAGCTACCGTACAGAGCGTTTGCCAGCGAACCTGTTGCAGGCACAACGTGACTACTTTGGCGCGCACACGTTCAAACGTGTGGACAAAGAAGGCAGCTTCCACCACAACTGGATGGAGTAATCTTCGAATCATACGCATGAATATACGGGGCTTGGAGGACCGGATTATACCGGTAACCTCCAGGTCCCTTTTTAATATATAGGCCTTGGAATCCAGAAAACCTGAATCTCATGAGCAACGACGTCCTTGGTACGATATATTGGGCGAGAACCGGTGTGCTTGTAAACGCACCTGATAGGAAGACTGTGCAGTGATAGCCTTCCCCCATGTGCAGGGCTGTGTTATGATAGGACAAAAGTGCTCACGAAATGCTTGAATTAAAGGAGTGTACATCTTGAGCAAGTCTAAAAATATTATTCTCATCGGCATGATGGGGACAGGTAAGTCAACCGTTGCAGAGATGCTTTCACGCGAGCTTGGCTATCCATTAATCGATGTGGATGCCGCGGTTGAACAGAAGGAAGGCTGTACGATTCCTGAGCTATTTTCGGACAAGGGAGAGGCTTACTTCCGAGATGTAGAGAACCGGATGTTATGTTCGGTACTTGAGAAGGATGCACAGGTCATAGCGACTGGAGGGGGCGTTGTACTTCGTCCTGATAACTGTGAAGCCATGACAGCGAATGGATGGGTTGTTGCTCTCACAGCAGACCCTGAGGTCATTGTAGAACGTGTGAGTGGCTGTGAGAATCGTCCGCTGCTTGCAGGTAATGCGGAGGAACGGATTCGCATGATAATGGAAGAGCGAAAAGATGCCTATCGCTTTGCACACTACACGGTGGATACAACTGCGCTGTCTGCGGCCGAAGTGACTCGTTTAATTTTAGCGCATTACCGCGTCTAAGCTTGTGATCACCGAAGAGTGTGAACTAAAAAACGGGCCGAAGCGGCCCGCTTTTATAGTTAATCCTCCTGCTGCCACTCCAGCATACCGCCGACCATATTCTTACAGCCATCGTACCCTAGCTGCTGCAAGTATTCACAAGCTCGTTCACTGCGGTAACCACTGCGGCAGATGAGAATGATCTCACCAGACTTGTCAATCTCAGACAAGCGGTCTGGAATCTGTCCGAGTGGAATGTGTTTGGCACCGTCAATCATGCCTTGCGCGACTTCCTCGTCCTCGCGGACGTCTATCATCTGAAGCTTTTCCCCCGCTTGTAAACGGCGGCGTAGTTCGGATGGTTGAATTTCAGCTATTTGTGTCATATTCAGGTCCCTCTTTTCTATATGGACTTAACGCCTCTTATGATACCCAAGGGATACAAGGGATGTCAATTTGGCCTTACACTGCTTCACTAATCCACTCAATGAAGGAGCAAAATATCATGGACGTTATCGTTAAACCTACCCCTAATCTGAATGGGGAGATTGGAGCTTTGTCCTCCAAAAACTACACCACCCGTTATCTGCTGGCTGCTGCGCTGGCAGAAGGAACAAGCACGATTCATTTTCCGGCACATAGTGAGGATAGTGATGCGATGCGCAGATGTATTCGTGATCTGGGCGCTGTACTGGAGGAAGACGACACCAAAATTGTAATTCAAGGTTTTGGCAGCCGTCCTCGTGATGTACGCGAATTGAACGTAGGCAATGCGGGTGCTGTGCTTCGATTCCTTATGGGCGTTACAGCACTGTGCCCTGAAGTTACATTTGTGAACACGTACCCTGATTCTCTTGGCAAACGACCTCATGATGATCTGATCGATGCCCTGGGTCAAATGGGCGTAGAAGTTCATCATCAGCAAGGACGTCTACCAATAACTATTAAGGGCGGCAATGCCAAGGGGGGACATATCCGTGTGTCAGGCTCGGTGAGTTCCCAATATTTGAGCGCTTTGCTGTTTGTAACCCCTCTGCTTGCAGAAGATAGCACCATTGAGGTTCTTCATGATCTCAAATCAAAAGTAGTTATTGGACAGACGCTGGAGGTTCTAGCACAAGCGGGCATCATCATTCATGCCAGCGATGATTATATGTCCTTCCGTGTTCCTGGTCGGCAGGCCTATAAGCCGACAACCTACACCGTGCAAGGGGACTATCCGGGTTCGGCTGCTGTACTTGCTGCCGCAGCGGTTACACAGTCTGATGTGAAGATTCTTAGACTGATGGAGCAGAGCAAGCAAGGGGAGCGTGCTATTGTAGATGTGCTTCGTATGATGGAAGTACCGCTTACGCATGAGAATGATGTGGTTCATGTGCGTGGGAATGGCAGATTAAAGGCAATTGAATTTGACGGAGATGCGGCTACGGACGCCGTATTGGCCATGGTAGCCGCAGCGGTATTTGCGGAAGGCACGTCACGGTTTTATAATGTAGAGAACCTGCGCTACAAGGAATGTGACCGAATAACGGATTATTTGAATGAACTGCGGAAGGCAGGAGCTAATGTCGAGGAGCGTCAGGCAGAGATTATTGTACACGGACGTCCAGAAGGTGTTGAGGGCGGTGTAGAGATCAATGCTCACTATGACCATCGTGTTATTATGGCGCTAACCGTCGTAGGTTTACGTGCCAAGCAGCCTCTCCGTATTCGGGATGCACACCATGTAGCCAAGTCATATCCGCAATATTTTGACCATTTGCAGGTGCTTGGAGCCTCGGTTCAGTGGGTAAAAGAGTAAATTAACACGTTAAGCAGAAAAGGATGGTGCTTGAACATGGAATTTAACAACCCTACTCGAGAAGAAATTGGACACATCTTACGCAATGCTGGCAACATCGCTGTTGTCGGCTTATCAGACAAGTCAGATCGCACCTCGTACATGGTGGCGGAAGCGATGCAGAGCAGGGGATATCGAATTATCCCTGTTAATCCGCAAGCACAAGGAGAGATTCTGGGTGAGAAGGTATATGCAACACTCGCCGATATCCCGGAACCTGTTGACATTGTTAATGTGTTTCGGCGTGAGGAATTTTGTGCAGAAATCGCTCGTGAAGCTGCGGCCATTAAGGCGAATGTATTATGGCTTCAACTCGGTATTCATAACGATGAGGCTGTCCAGATTGCCGCAGAGAACGGCATGACGGCTGTAACCAATCGTTGTATCAAAGTAGAAGATTCTATCGTTCTGCGGGGCGCTGGCCGCAACTAAGAGGTTGTACAATTGTTATGGTAACGCCTGTCTCTATGCTATGAAACGAGTATCCCGTGTTCTTCCAAAGACGCGGGATTTTTCCTGTTTGATATTCCCTTTTTGCTTTGACAAAATGCTGCGTAAAGCTTACCATCTAGGATAGAAAGGAGAGGTCGCCATGAATTGGCTCGGATCCTTGCAACAGCTCGGCAGAGCAGTTATGTTGCCTACAATGGTCCTCCCCGCTGCAGCCATTTTGCTCAGTGTGGGCAGTTTGCCCTGGAACGCCTGGGGAATGGAAGTTGTTGGTGAAGTGTCTACCGTGGCCGGACACGGTATTTTTTATTTTTTGCCCTATTTGTTCGCAGTCGGCGTGGCGCTAGGACTCTCCAACCAGGCAGGTCAAGCGGGACTTGCAGCGCTCGCAGGTATCGTCATTTATGATCAGGTCACTCGGAACTTTGGGGATGGCACGGTGCAGCCTGCTTCGTTAATTGGAATTATACTCGGTGCATTAGCCGGTGGAATGCATAATCGGTTCAAAAGCATCAAACTGCCCGAAATTTTACAATTTTTCGGCGGTTCTAGGTTTGTTTTACTAATCGTAGGGCTCTGTTCAGCCCTGTTTTCTTGCTTTATGTTATGGATTGCGCCTCTCGCGCAACAGGGGCTAAATTTCATTGCGACATGGGAATACAGTCTTGGCGGTTTCGGATTGTTTATCTATGGCGTGTTGTACAGAGTGTTGGTTGCTTTTGGACTTCACCATTTACTCAACAATGTATTCTGGTTCCAGCTAGGAACCTATGAAACGCCGAGCGGTAACATCGTGCAAGGGGATTTGCCGCGTTTCTTTGCAGGTGATCCGTCTGCGGGATTTTTTATGGCCGGACTATTCCCGATTATGATGTTTGCTATTCCTGCGATTGCATTGGCAATTATACAGGAGGCCCGAGAAGATCTAAAACCAAAGATCAAGAAGGTTTTTCTTACCTCCGCACTTGTATGTTTTTTAACAGGAGTGTCCGAGCAGATCGAATTTGCTTTTCTTTTTGCGGCACCTTATCTATTCATTGTCCATGCAGTGATGTCTGGGGTAGCCATGTGGCTCAGTTATTGGCTCGATATACGTCATGGCTTTTCTTACTCAGCTGGCGTTATTGATTACATACTCAATTTCCATTTGTCTGAGAATGCTTGGAAGCTTATCCCGATTGGCATACTATATGGGCTGGCCTATTATTTCCTGTTCCGCTGGACGATTCGTACGTTCAAGATACCAACACCTGGGCGAGAAGAAGGGTCAATGTTGGAGGATTGGGTTGGGAATATCCCTTATCAGGCCCCTCTAATTTTGGAAGCATTGGGTGGGAAAAGTAACATTGTACAAGTTGAGGCATGTATTACACGCCTGCGTTTGACGGTACATGACGATCGCCTTATCGATACAAGCGCCATGAAGAATCTGGGATCAGCCGGGCTGATCAAGCTGGGCGGCGGTAATGTACAAGTGGTTTTCGGTACCTATTCTGAGCTAATTCGTGAAGAAATTGCGAAGCTGCTGGAACGGGATTTGCAGCAGGTGTTGTTTGCAGCACCCGTTCAGGGTAGAATGCTTCCGATTGAGGAAGTACCAGACCAGATTTTCGCAGCCAAGCTGGTTGGGGACGGTGTTGCTTTTGTACCGGAGCGTGGGGAGCTGGTGTCACCTGTTTTTGGAACGATTATGCACCTCTACCCAACGATGCACGCGCTGGGCATTTCGACACGTGAGGGAGTGGAGGTCCTGCTGCATATCGGGATTGACACCTCACAACTTAAAGGACATTTTGAGGCATTTGTTCAGGAAGGGGATACCGTAGAGCCTGGACAACTACTTATCAAATTTGATTTAGAGGTATTACGTGAACAGGCAGCATCACTCACGACTCCGATGGTTATTACGAATCCGGATCGTGTAAAATCATGGAGTTTTGCTCCATTCAAGCAAGTAAAGAAAGGTCAGGCATCCGTCATGTCCGTGGTGCTCTATGACAGGAACGTTGGAGGGGTAGAATGAAGATACAAGGCATCAATGGAGCTGCAGGCATCGCCATCGGCAAAGCATTTGTCCTGCCCAGCTGGGAATGGGATCTGCCCGATCAGAAGATGGATTCAGTAGATCTTGCCCAGGAATTCGAACGGCTGTATGAGGGGATACGCACATCGAAGGATGAGATTGAATTTATTAAAAATGAGTTTAAGGAAGTCGTAGGACCCGAAGAATCGAGTATCTTTGACGCCCATCTGGCGATTTTGGAAGATCCGGTTTTTATGAACGAAATCCGAGGTATCATTGAACGTCAGTACAAGGCGGCAGAAGTTGCGGTAAAAGAAGCAATAGATCATTTTGTCACCATGTTTGATCTTCTGGAAGATGAATATATGAAAGAGCGGGCGATCGACATCAAGGATGTCGGCAACCGTCTGCTCAAGCATCTGTTGGGTGCACCTGAGATTACGCTTCCTTCAGATACACAGCCGTATATTCTCGTTGCCAAAGAGCTATCGCCATCGCAGCTGGCACATCTTAACCCAAGCTATGTTCTGGGAATTGTTACCCTGATTGGTGGTAAGACGTCTCACTCGGCCATCATGGCACGTGCCATGGGCATTCCTCTCGTTTCCGGATTGGAAGCGAGTGCTGGCATGCCGGTAGAAACGGGAGACTTGTTGGTAGTGGACGGTGATAATGGACTGGTATTTACTGAACCCGATCGCAAAACCATTGAACGATACACAATGCTCCGTAACAAAGAGCTGAAGAAAAAAGAACAATTGCAAGTGCTCGCTACCGTTGATGCGGTGACCAAAGACGGGACAGTATTTAAGCTCGCTTCCAACATTAGTTCCGTGAAGGAACTTGATTTGGCGTTGAAGCACGGTGCGAAGGGAGTAGGGTTGTTCCGCACCGAATTTCTGTATATGGACCGTGCGACATTCCCCGGAGAACAGGAACAGTATGAGGTATACCGACTTGTTGCAGAGAAAGCGGCAGGACAGCCGGTTGTCATTCGTACACTCGACATCGGAGGGGACAAACAGCTTGATTATTTTGAATTGCCCGAAGAAGATAATCCGTTCCTTGGATATCGATCTATTCGAGTCAGTTTGGACCACAAAGACCTGTTTAAAACGCAGCTGACAGCGATTCTACGGGCGAGTGCGGCTGGCAATGTGAAGATTATGTATCCAATGATCTCATCGGTTGAAGAACTCCAGCAGGCCAATGAAGTTCTTAGGGAAGCGATGGCTGATCTCGATGAGCGGGGCCTCACCTACGATTCAAACATTCAAGTCGGTATTATGATTGAGGTTCCTGCTGCTGTCATGATTGCAGATTTGCTTGCAGAAGAAGCTGATTTCTTCAGTATCGGAACGAACGATCTGGTTCAATATGTGCTGGCTGTAGATCGCATGAACGAACAGATTGCCCATATGTACCATCCGTATCATCCAGCTGTACTTCGTATGCTGCGGACGACCGTAGACGCCGCACACTCGGCAGGAATTGATGTGAGTGTGTGCGGTGAGATGGCAGGGGACGAGCGTTCTATTCCGTTATGGTTGGAGCTGGGAATTCGTCATTTAAGCATGTCTCCGCAGTCATTACTGCGTGTGAAGCATAGGGTCTTGAATACAACGGCTACGGATGCGAGAGAGGAAGCACGCAAGTGTTTTAGCCTCAGAACGAGCAGTGATATTGAGCAGCGTTTACAAACATTTAATGATGCGACCGGGAGTCCTGATGATCAAAGCGGATCCAACGCATCCTAAAGAAAAGTGTATACTAGCAGACGTTTAATACCTTTATATTAATATATTCATTTTTGTACCATTTTTCCCAAAAGATATCAGAAAAACCGCTGTGTGTTTCTTGCACAGCGGTTTTTCTTTGCTTATGTTCATTGATCTCACTTTTATTTGCCAACTTTGGCTGCAAGTGCATCACAGAAGGCTTTCCCGTACGGCGGAAGGTCCGGTGGACGACGAGCCGAGATGATGTGTCCGTCAATGACAACCGCTTCATCCTTCCAGATTGCTCCTGCGTTTTCCATGTCATCCCGAATACCTGGTGTAGATGTAACGGTCACTCCATCCAGAATTTTAGCAGAGATCAGCACCCAGCCTGCATGGCAGATTTGTCCGATTGGCTTGTGATCTGCGTGCATTTCCTTCACGAGATCCAGCACTTTGGGGTAACGCCGCAATTGGTCTGGAGCCCAGCCGCCTGGGACTAGAATTCCGTCATAATCGGAGCTACTGAGTTCATCGAAGCTGTATTCAGCTACAGCAGGAACCCCATATTTTCCGATATATGTTTTTCCTTTTTGCTTTCCTGCCAGATGTACTTCGGCTCCTTCTTCGCGCACACGATGCACCGGATACCACAGCTCCAGATCCTCAAATTCCTCATCAACGAGTGCAATGACTTTTTGCCCTGTTAGTCTCATATGTCAGTTCTCCTTCTAAAAGTGAATTTGGCAGATCATGACTTATATTGTATCAGATTCGTTGTGTAGCTTCATGCAAACACATTACTCTTCTGGATGAAGCCTTTTCCAATTAGCAGCAGTCTGCATTCGACAGCCTTCATCTGGCCAAAGTGGTAATTTGTACAACCTTTAGTTTACAGCAGGATTTAGGCGGAAATAGGTCGAATGGTACATATATAGAGTAGAGAACGAATGAGGTGATCAGTTGTGCGCAAGTCGTGCAGATGTGGCCATGTTATGGAATTGGAATTAAGAACCGTCGTATATGCCAAAAAGGTAGAGATTCGGAACGTACCTGTCTTTGCTTGTACAGACTGTGTATCATATGAAGTACTTCCGCCAGTGAAACCAGATCTGACAGAATGCATCAACAAACTGGGTGAACAGCCGTCGAAGCAACATGTGTCATTTGGAGAACAGAATGAACTAGCTGACTTGTTTCATGAGCAGCTTCTGGCAAGCCCGGATGCAACGGATCAGGAGATGGAATCTCAAATGAAAGAAGCTGTGGAAGAGCGAATCGATTTACTACTGGATATTATGGGCTACGCACATAAAGCTGGGGATAAGGATTGGATTGAAGATACTGAACGCAGACTTGGCCAGCTATCCGGTTTTGTGTGGCAGGCACATTTCTCAAATGCCGTCTAGTTTTGCAATGAAAAATGCGTGTTTTCATGAAAATTGGATTTTTTACTCACTTTTTGTTAAGATATCGAGGAGTGAAAACGCTCAACATGGCGGTATTGCTGATTGAAGGGGGATGTATAACGAATGGCTGACATGACTAGAATGACAAGTATTGAACAGCTAAACTCCGCAGTGCAGGCGACGGAGGATCAACCCTTGCTTCTGTTCAAGCATAGCACACGCTGTCCGATCAGTGCGCATGCTTATCAGGAGATGAATGATTATTTGCATAACTCTCCGAATGAACATATTAAATATGGCATCATCTACGTAGTTGAAGACCGCCCGGTATCTAACGAAGCGGCTGAAAGATTAGGTGTTAAGCACGAATCTCCTCAGGTTATTCTGGTACAAAAAGGAATGCCGACTTGGCACACTTCTCATACAGATATTACCAGATATACACTTGCTAACACTTTATGTGAGTCCTAAAGCCTATTTTAATTGATTAATGCAATAATTTGTCGTAATATAAACCTTAATGAAAATGGAATGAAAATTTACTGGTAATGGAGCGAAGTACTGTGACGGTAACCATTTATGATGTGGCACGTGAAGCCGGAGTCTCTATGGCAACGGTATCACGGGTAGTTAACAATAACCCTAATGTCAAACCGCAGACGCGGAAAAAAGTATATGAAGCAATTGAGCGGCTCGGATATCGTCCGAATGCGGTGGCCCGGGGGCTAGCAAGCAAGAAGACAACAACGGTTGGAGTTGTTATTCCGGATATTTCTAACTCTACCTTTGCGGAGATTGCCCGTGGAATCGAAGACATCGCGAATATGTATCACTACAATATTATTTTGTGTAATGCGGACAAGAAGAAGGAAAAAGAAATTCGCGTTATCAACACGTTGTTGGAAAAACAAGTCGACGGATTGCTTTTCATGGGCGGAACGGTAACAGATGAGCACATTCAAGCGTTTCAATCTGCTGCAGTACCTATCGTATTGTGTGCAACGAGTGACGAGAAGGGCACATTCCCTTCCGTTGATATTGACCATGAAGCAGCTGCATTTGATGCCGTAAGTACGCTCATTCGCCACGGTCATAGAGAAATTGCAATGATCAGTGGTACACTGCAAGACCCAGCGAACGGATTTGCACGTTTCCAAGGTTACAAGAAAGCACTGGAAGCGGCAGGCATCGAATATCAGGAGGATCTGGTACGCATCGGTAACTATCGTTATGAATCCGGTGTGGAAGCGATGAAATATTTCCTTGGACTCAAGAAAAAACCGACAGCGATCTTTGCTGCAACGGATGAAATGGCCATTGGTGCGATCCATAGTATTCAGGATGATGGACTGAAAGTACCGGATGATTTCTCGATCATAAGCGTGGATAACATCCGTATGGCTTCTATGGTACGTCCGCAGTTAACGACAGTTGCCCAGCCAATGTATGACCTGGGTGCGGTAGCAATGCGTTTGCTAACCAAGCTGATGAAGAAGGAAAATGTGGAGAATCCGAGAGTGATTTTGCCACATGAAACGATTCTTCGTCTGTCTGTAAGCCACGTGGGTTAATCTGTTTATTTACTGAAGTGAATCAATAGAAAGGGAGAAGGTATTCTCTCTACATAGAGTGTCGTTGTGCAGAAGCTCCGGAAACGGGGCTTTTGTGCTGAAAACGGCATTTGTAATACTCTGATATCTTCACATACGCGAATCATAGACAGGGAGGATACAACAACAATGCTTGAAACGATAGGGATTATGGGTGCCATGGATGAGGAAGTTGAGCTTTTGCTTCAAGGGATGAAACATCACGAAACGGTGAAACAGACGGGAATTACGTATGTCGCTGGTGAGTGGCTTGGTAAGCAGATTGTGGTATGCAAGTCAGGTGTGGGGAAAGTGAATGCAGCGGTTACTACACAGATTCTGATTGATCGTTTTCAAGTGAATCGGGTGATCTTCACAGGTGTAGCCGGAGCCGTTCATCCAGAGCTGAACATTGGTGATATGGTCATCTCTTCGGTATGTGTACAGCATGACATGGACGTAACGCCACTGGGATTCGAGCGAGGGGTGATACCCTACCAGGAGACTTCAGCATTCCCGGCGGAGCCTTCATTGATTTCGCTGGCTGAACAGGCCTGTAAGGCGCAAGGGGCTCAATACCGAATTGGCAAGGTGTTGTCTGGTGATCAGTTTATTGCGAGCAAAGAGACTGTAAACATGCTCTACACGGAGATGGACGGAGCATGTGCCGAGATGGAGGGGGCAGCAGTTGCACAAGTATGTTACATGAATCGTGTGCCCTTCGTCGTGCTGCGCAGTATGTCCGACAAGGCTGATGGCTCCGCACATGTGAATTTTGCCGAATTCACCGTGCAGTCTTCACAGCGTTCCCACCGCATCGTTGAGTATATGCTTGAACATATGTGAACGGAACAATGGAACCAACAGACAGATAACCAATAAAACCGCCTCTCAGATCTACTCCATTAACATGGAGAGCGTTCTGCAAGGCGGTTTTTTATTATGTATTCAATTCACACCGTTTCCTTTAGTACATAAACCGATGACGGAAGCGGACACGATCAAACTGTTCCTCCGAGGTTATGGGTACTCGACTGCCGATCCGAACCATAAGGCAATTCGCAGGATGGGAGCAGATTTCGGGATCATCTGTGGCATACCAAGTCATGTCAATGTTTTGCATGAGCCTTTCCATCATTTTACGATAGTCCCATACGGACAGTCCGCTTCCCTTCAAGTCCCAGTGCCAATAATACTCCGTTGTGAAAATAATATAGTTCTCCATATACTTATCTTCCATTGCGGTAAGAAGCATTTCCCGGCCTACACCGAGCGAGCGGTATTCGTCTGCGACTTCGATAGCTCCAAGCTCAATGAGGTCTGTCATGTTGCCTTCGGACCAGCGTTCACATTCATCTGCATAATGGAAAGTGACATATCCGATGATTACCCCATTTTCGTGGGCAATAATAATTCGTCCTTCTGGCAAGCTGGCAATCTCGGCAAGGGCTTCTTGTTGCTCTGCTGGGCGCCGAAATGCATCCAGATCGGGGTGAAATGCCAGTCCCATGATCTGTTCCCCGGGCACAGGTCCCTCAACCGTAATTCGGTGATCGGACTTGAAGATGGAACGCATGTG
Source organism: Paenibacillus sp. JJ-100 (assembly GCF_948329825.1). Taxonomy (GTDB): domain Bacteria; phylum Bacillota; class Bacilli; order Paenibacillales; family Paenibacillaceae; genus Paenibacillus. Next base: position 750,516 of record NZ_CAOJCM010000002.1, on the reverse strand, counting down.
ATGCTCCTTGATATGCTCCATGGTTCATACTCCTTTCTCCCCCTACTTATAGCAAAAAATCGAAAAGTTGAAAAGCCATAGACGATGTTTGATCCAATTTGTTATAATTGCGTTGACAAAAAATGTTCACAATTCAACACCGTTTGAGTGCATTGTTTGAGTCAGGCAAGTACATGATGAGAAGTTCTCTCTACTAATGTAAGCGCTAACTGGAAGTTCAGTCAACAATTAAAGGCAATACGAATGACCCTGAAGGGAATCGAAATGTCGAGTTGAAGGAGGCTGGCAAGCATGAGTCAAGCACATAATGAGATGCTGCAAACGGTGGTGTCTGAATCGAATCTGGGCGATTACACGGAAGCAAGAAGCCAGTTCGATTGGGAAATGGTAGAAAGGCACTTTACGTGGCACGCCAGCGGGAAAGTGAATATGGCACATGAAGCGATTGATCGTCATGTCCTGGAAGGCAGAGGGGGGAAGACGGCATTGCTGTACAGCGATGCTTCCCGCGAAGAAGCCTATACTTTCGCAGATCTGAGCGAGCAATCTAACCGTTTCGGCAATGTTTTGCGTAAATACGGCGTAGTCAAGGGAGACCGCGTTTTTATTTTTATGCCACGAAGTCCTGAGCTGTATTTCAGTTTGCTCGGTATTCTGAAAGTGGGTGCGGTAGCTGGTCCTTTATTTGAGGCCTTTATGGAAACAGCAGTGAAGGATCGGCTGGAAGACAGTGGAGCTGTGGCATTGGTAACAACACCAGAGCTGCTGGGACGCATCAAACGTTCCGAATTGCCGGATTTGAAGCATATTTTTGTCGTTGGCGGTGGTCCACAGTCTGAAGCGGGGCTTATTGATTTTGAGGCGGAGATGACTGCAGCGTCGGATGATATGGAAGTCGAATGGCTGACGCGGGAAGATGGGCTACTGATTCACTATACCTCGGGGTCTACAGGGAAACCGAAAGGTGTATACCATGTTCAGAATGCAATGATTCAGCATTATTATACAGGCAAGGTTGTACTTGATCTGCGGGAAAATGACGTTTATTGGTGCACCGCTGATCCTGGTTGGGTAACCGGTACTTCATATGGTATCTTTGCTCCTTGGCTTAACGGGGTAACCAATGTGATCCGTGGCGGTCGTTTCAGCCCACAAGACTGGTATAGTACGATTGAGAAAAATAAGGTAAGTGTATGGTATAGTGCACCGACAGCGTTCCGGATGCTGATGGGCGCAGGGGATGAAACGATTGCGCAGCATGATCTGAGCAGCTTGCGTCATGTCATGTCAGTAGGCGAACCTCTCAACCCGGAAGTGGTTCGTTGGGGATGGAAGGCCTATGGTCAGCGGATTCACGATACGTGGTGGATGACCGAGACGGGAGCGCAGTTAATCTGTAACTATCCAGGTATGCCGATTAAACCAGGTTCGATGGGGCGTCCGTTACCAGGGATAGAAGCAGCAATTATTGATGATCGTGGGCAAGAGCTTCCGCCTTACAGCATGGGTAATTTGGCTATTCGCACACCTTGGCCGTCCATGATGGCGAAAATTTGGAACAATCCAGCCAAGTATGAGGAATACTTCAGACTGCCTGGCTGGTATGTATCTGGAGACTCAGCATATATGGACGAAGATGGATACTTCTGGTTTCAAGGACGCATTGATGATGTCATTAACTCATCTGGTGAGCGGATTGGGCCGTTTGAAGTGGAGAGCAAGCTGGTCGAGCATCCAGCGATTGCTGAGGCTGGGGTAATAGGTAAACCGGATGTGACACGGGGAGAGATCATTAAAGCTTTTGTCGCGCTTCGTGAGGGGTATGAGGCAACGCCGGAGCTGAAGGAAGAGATCTATCGATTTGTAAAAGAGGGCTTGTCTGCTCATGCAGCACCACGTGAGATTGAATTTAAGGAGAAATTGCCTAAAACTCGCTCAGGTAAAATCATGCGCCGTGTGTTGAAGGCGTGGGAGCTTGATCTGCCAACAGGTGACTTATCTACGATTGAGGACTAAGTAATGAACACAGTTACGAGGTCAGGTTTTAGAGCTAAAATACGCAATATAACCGGTGTTCCTCACCTCACATATGAAAAGCCGCATGTCCGTTGTAATGCACGGACATGCGGCTTTTTTTGTTGTTCATATTGCTTGCGACTGTACCTGATTAAGGCTGATATTGTATCGCTACAGATGGTGCGGATTCCCCACTGCTATTGCTAGCCGATACTTTAAACCAGCCACTGGTTGAAGCTGGTACACCATAGTCCAAACTTGTACCTGATGTCGTTCCGATTTGGGTGAAAGGTCCAGACCCTGTCTCGCTGTAGAAGACAGTATAGCTCTGCACATTATCTGCTTCCGGGTTAGAGGACCATTGGATCCGGAGACCTTGAGAAAGTGCAGAAACACTGACCTGCTGTGGTGTACTTGGAGGGGCTGCGGGTGGAGTATCACTCGCTGTCTCTTCAGGTGTCACCACGGTACCAGGGACGTTTATCGGTTCATTGATATCCGTCTCAGGTGGTGTAATACCTTTACTGCTCACAATCGCACTCGGCGCAGATTCTTTGCCTGCAACGTCTACGGCAGTAACATAAAATTTAAAGTTGCCGCTTAGGGTTGCGTAGGCGGAGAAAGATCTGTTCTCACCTGACAGTACCACTTGACCTTGATTCTGGAAGCCTCCATCGTTAACGGAACGATATAGGCGATATCCGACAACGTCATTTTCAGGTGTGCCATTAAACGTGATCGATGCACGCTCTCCTGAAATCGATAGGCGCACATTGCTAGGCGCATCAGGTGCTTTGCCATTATCGGTGCGCGGATCAATCTGAGTAGGGAGATCAGCGCCCGCATCCTCTGGCAGGTAGTATGCAAGTGATTCATGTCGGCTCATCCGTTTGAACGCATTTTGCAGCTCCTTAATGAGATCCGAAATAGGCTTTTTACGCTTGACAACGGTTTTTTCCTTCAACATATCCGCAGGTGTTTCATCACGCGGAATGTAGTTTACACCATTGTACGTAATATATTTGGTTTTAGCGACAGCATCATCGCTTTCCTTAGGAATAAACTTGCTATTGAAGATGTCCGTCACAAATTTATCGGTCAGGGATGTTGGAAGCTTGCCGCTATAAGCTGATACAGTTCGCGTTTCAATGCCTGAAGGTTTTTTGAATGAGTCTGTGACGAAGAGATCTTTCTTTGTCTCTATCACTTCATTCATAATTTTGGCCCAGAGCACTTGAGCGCGTTTGCGCTGCGTTCTGTTTTCCAGTGTATTCACCGGCTGCTTGTAACCAACCCATACCCCCAGTGTGACATCTGGTGTGTATCCTTCAAACCAGACATCGGCATAGTTTTGGGTCGAACCCGTTTTGCCAACAATCGGCACACTGGAACGATACTTGTAGTTTTCTCGTACTTTATCAGCTGTACCCTCGGATATAACCGTGCGCAACATGTCGGTCATGAGATAAGCTGTTTGCTCTGAGAAAGCCCGTACGGGTTCACTTTCGTGTTTATATACGATATTCCCTTGGGAATCCACAATTTTGCTAATCATATAGGAATCGTGGTATACCCCTTTATTCGCAATTGCACCATATGCACTTGTTAGTTCTTCCACCGTTACACCATATTGGAGTCCGCCAAGAACACCAGTCTGTGCTTGATAATCCTGTTTCTGAATTGTGGTGATTCCAAGCTTCTTCGAGAAAGTCCAGGCTTTTTCGATTCCGACTTCCTCATTAAATAGCTTCAGGGCCGGTATGTTCAGGGAGTAATTAAAAGCTCTGCGAGCGGTTACCAATCCCTGGTAGCGGTTGTTTGCGTTTTTGGCAATATGGTACCCATTAGGGCCGTCTTTCAAAATGATGGGTGCATCATCAATGATCGAGGCTGGCTGAACAAGCCCTTCTTCCAGAGCAGGCAGGTAAGCCGCAATGGTTTTCATTGTTGAACCAGGCTGACGAATCATCTGCGTTGCATAGTTCATCTGCTCATCTTGGAAGCTTCGGCCTTCAATCATGCCGAGGATTGCCCCGGTCTTGTGATTGATGAGGATTGCAGCTGTCTGTTCTTTTCCTTTGACAGGATCGTCTGCAGAGAAATTGCTGTTGTCCTCAGCGATGTTACGCATCGTTTTGTAGATGTCTTTGTTAATTGTCGTATAGATGCGATATCCACCTGTACGAAGCTGAGTCTGAGCTTCCTCAAGCAGTGCACTGTTTTCTTTTTGAGATAACTGGGCATCTGTGTCTTTGTCTGCCGCTTTTGATTTGTCCGCACTCAGTTGCTTCATAATAATTTGTGCCGCTTGTCGTTCCGTTTCCATCATAAGGTATGGATAAGTGTTATAAGCTTTAATGGTTTTGGGAGCGAGCGAGCTTTTGATATCAAAGGCAAGAGCTTCGTCATAATCAGATTGTGAAATCTTGCCGAGTTCAAGCATACGGCTAAGGACAAGATGCTGACGATTAATGGCACGATTAAAATTCTCCTCTACAAAATCGCCTTTACCATTAAAGGCGGAGTAGGAGGAGGGCAACTGCGGTAAGCCGGCCAGATAGGCTGCTTGAGCAATGTTAAGCTTTTCGAGATCATTAATATTAAACAGACCTTTGGCAGCAGCTTTGATTCCATAAACATTGTAACCGCTAGAACCATTGCCGAAAGGTACCTTATTCAGATAGGCAGTCATGATCTCGTCTTTCGTTAGAAAACGTTCCAGTCGAAGGGATAGTAAAATTTCCTTCACTTTACGATCTTCCGTACGATCAAGATTCAGAAAGACACGTCTTGCTAATTGTTGCGTAAGTGTACTTCCGCCTGTCTGCACGGATTCATTTAGTACTTTCTGTTTTACCGCGCGGAGTGTTCCGCTCATGTCTACACCTTTATGTTCGTAAAAATGATTGTCTTCAATCGAAATAACAGCATCAATAACCTTTTGTGGAATCTGGTCAAAGGTGACCGGACGCCGATCTTCTTCTGTACGCAGTTGACCAATCGGACTGCCGTCAGAAAAGTAAGCAAAGCCTGTGATGGAGTTTTCGCTGACTTTTTGTTCAATCAGGGCCCTGGAACGAATAGGTTCGTCTTTGACGATGGAACTGACGTAACCCATGAGAGCTCCGCCTACGAACAATATGCCCATTACTCCAAGCACTACCATCCATTTGACGAAACTGCCCAGTCTGCGGGCAAAGCTGCGTTTGCGGACAGGCTGTTCTTCAGGCTTTTTCTTAGTAACATCAACCATTCAGTGTCTTCCTCCTTTTAACAGCATTAATTATAGCATAAAAAGACCTGTTTGCATGCCTGAGAAATACAAGGTTTGGTCGAAATTTGCCAATCTGGGATGGATTGTGATATATAGCATGTGGAATCGGAGGACTTTCCATGAGTTGAAAAATAAAGAAAAATGCCTCTGCGACGTGAAGCGAACCAGCCTAATGAGGGCGAATGTGAAATGGAATTTCTTACATCACTCTCGAATCACGCTCTGAACCATGGCATCCGTTCTGTTCTGATGAAGATATTGGGAATAGGTAGGCATTCTAGTCGTAAGAGGGATTGGATTTCCGTGAGGAGGGAAAAGTAAAAAAAACAACTGCCGAGAAATTCTCGAACAGTTGTCTTTTTGTTGTAATGTAACGATTAACGGTTGTAGAACTCGACGATTTGTTTTTCATCGATGTCTTGGGACAATTCTGCACGCTCAGGCAAGCGAATGAATTTACCTTCTACAGCTGCTTCGTTATATTCAACGTATGCTGGAAGATGCGAACGGTTTTCCAGAGCTTCCTTCACGGAAGTCAGACCGCGGCTTTTTTCACGCAAGCCGATAATATCGCCAGTGCTTACTTGGTAAGAAGCGATATCAACTTTTTTGCCGTTTACAGTTACGTGACCGTGTGCTACCAATTGACGCGCTCCAGCGCGGGAGTTAGCAAAGCCAAGGCGGTAAACGAGGTTGTCAAGGCGGCACTCAAGCAAGAACATGAAGTTCTCACCGGCAATACCTTGCATTTTTTGCGCTTTGGAGAACAATGTGCGGAATTGTTTTTCACCCAAACCGTACATGTGGCGCAATTTTTGTTTTTCTTGCAACTGCATACCGTAGTTGCTCATTTTTCTGCGTTGGTTAGCTCCGTGCTGACCTGGAGGGAAAGGACGTTTCAATTCTTTGCCTGTTCCGCTCAGGGAAATGCCGAGGCGACGGCTTAATTTAAATTTAGGACCAGTGTAACGTGCCATGTTTAAAGTAGCTCCTTTTTAGTTAAAGTTCATATAGGGCTCTGTTTGCGCTCCAATTTGTTGATGCGGGCTTGGCCTCGCATAGAACGATCAGGAAAGTTCAGCCGCTGTCCTGAAAGCAACAAAAAGAATGAGGGTGACACAACCGGTAACGCCCAAATTTAAAGACCGTTTAGTAGTCTTTATCAACAACTTATTTTACATCTTGAAAAGGTTGAAGTCAAGTATTACATAAAGAAAGAAAAAAGTCTAAATTTGTCGATAGGTCATTAGGCCCAAAAAGATGGGACGATTTTCTGGAATATGGATGAAAAAAAGCTTCAAACAGAGTAAAATAGATGGTATCTTAACTTTGAACAATCAAATGCATCAAGCTTTCGCGATAGTTTTGCAGTTTTGCGATAATCAATGCAGTTTAATGCATCCTGTCAGGATGCATAAACGGTGCAAAGGAGCGCCTGACATGTTGGAACATCTAAGAAGTTTACCAGCTATCCTGAATTCGCGAAGTGCGGGCGATTCCACATCGTTTACAGTGCTTCCATCTCATGACGAACATGTGTTGTGGATGCAAAAGATGGATATAACCCCTTTTGACTTCTCATATTTAAGTAGTTTGTTAGCACAAGCGTATAACGATTGGATGAACCATAAAGTATCAGACAACTCTGGAGTTGTATACAGTGTGTGGAATTTAGAAGGCATGGTTGTAGAAGGACAACATACAAATTCGGATATCAATGTACGTTCGATGGTTTTGGGGTGTGCTGATAAGGGAAAGACATTGTCAATAAACGGTAATAGCGCAAATGGAGATTATGTGTTAATTGCTGAGCCTTTGTTTTCCAGAATAAATAGAGATATGTTTGCTGTGTTCGTTGCTGTAGCTATGAAAGATAGCCGCTCCGAAATGTCAGAAGCTGTGGTTCGATCTGAGGCATTGCATTACCGCACCTGCTTTTACCGAAGATTTGAATACATATTCATGACGGACTTGTTGCATGTGCATGAACAAACAGCTAGAGAAGAGCATCGGAGATCTATTCTGTTGCAGATCGTACAGCGAATGCATGACAAGATGGATGTGGGGACAATATTGGAGGAAGTATTTGTAAGTATAGATTATCTCTACCCGTCTACAGATATTACGCTATATATGTCTCAGGATCAGCAAAACTCTAATCCGAGGATCAAACCCCTCCTTCTACAGGAACGTGGAGAAGATATTTGTGTCCGTTCTTTTATGGAAGGCAAGTTAATTGTTTCCCGATCTGAAGCTCTGGATAGACGAATTATTGAAGTGGGTTTGCCACTGAAGGGTAAGCAAGGAATCTATGGTGTATTTCATATCGAAATGAATGAGGAATTGATTGAAGATTCGGATCTGCAGCTGATTGCCATGATGACGGACACCGCGGGGACAGCTTTTGAAAATGCGAAACTTCATGAACAATCCCAAATGCTGATTCAGGAATTACGTGTGATCAATGATCTGACACAGCGTCTGAATAGAAGTTTGCAACTAATGGAGATTTATGAGTTTTCCGCGGAGGAGCTCAAAAACATATTTCAAGCTGAGTATTGCAGCATATTACAGTTGAATGATAGTACGAATCGATTTGAGGTGATGTCTACGAATGTGAGAGAAATACGTCACCGAACTTATCCAGTGGACTCGGGGATTGCGGGTTATATGTATCAGACAGAAGAACCTTTGATTATATCTGACTACACACAGTTTGATAAGGTGACCTCCAGTTTTATGGAAATGACCGGAGCAATGTCTTTAATCGCTTCCCCGGTTCGAGTCGATGGGCAGGTGAAAAGTGTTATTTTGCTTGCGCACGAGAGAGAGCACTTCTTCTCATATGAAAATTACAGGCTCTTACAGATGTTATCTATCCACATTAGCCTTGCTCTTACGAATGCAACGTTGCACGCCGAGGTGAGGCGATTAGCGAATCTGGATATGTTGACCGGCTTGTATATAAGACATTACTTAGATAGCATTATTCATGAGCATCAATCCCATGATCACTGTGGTTCACTGATTGTAGTGGATATAGATCAGTTTAAACAGGTGAATGATACCTTTGGTCATCAGACAGGAGATCAGGTATTGAAACAGGTAAGTGACATTGTTACAAGTTCGGTCCGATCGGAGGACATCTGTGCGAGATGGGGAGGAGAAGAACTTGCTATTTATTTGCCGCAGCTTGGAATTCACCAGGCCCTTCTCTATGCTGAGCAGATCCGAACTAGAGTTGAGGCAGAGACCCGTCCATCCGTTACCGTATCAAGTGGCATTGCTGAGTGGAACTGGATGGATGAGAAAGTTAGTGTAGAGTCCCTGTTTTATCGAGCTGATATGGCGTTGTATCGTGCGAAAAACGGAGGGCGAAATCGAATTGTTATAGAGGATCAGGAAGTTACACGTTAAGAGAGAATCGTCCCGTTATGGGAATGAGTTCTCTCTTTTTATTTTTGGAGAAAGTTCAATAAGGTTGAAAATTCAAATCAAGATCATTCCAAGATCTTAAAACAATCAAGTATAAGTGTATATTGTGGGGGCAATCTATGGAGAAAATGACTGAGAGGTGGAATAGATATGCTGACCCGCCTGTACATGTTTCCTTTATCGTTCGTGCTGTGTTTCGTGCTTGTTACGGTTCCAGGCTGCGGGATGCTCAAGCATGATCGAACGCCGGAAGAAGTGTTTTCTTTGGCGTTATCCGGCATAGCAGGGAAAGAGGCTTTGATGTTTGAGGGGCAAGTAGGATTAAGACGTGAGAATAATGGGATGTTTGAGAACCAATTCAAATTCGAAGGCAAACTGGAGGATCATGATCGGCTGACATTACAGACTCGGTTACCAGGTGCCGTGACCGCAGTGAGCTCAGGAGTCAATAAGAATGCGGTGAACAATCAGGGTCAACCCAGCGGCTTCAGTGCGACTTATGAACGGAAGCAAGGACAGTGGTCTGCTTTAACGCCGCAGCATGAGCCTTTGCGTGGATCGTTATCCCGTTTTAATCCGATTGACCAACTAGAGAAGATCGACAGTATGAAAAAAACGATTCAAGCGGAATATGGATCGGGTCGCCAAACAAGAATACTACGGATTGAGATAGCTCCGGAGGAAGCGAAGAATTGGGCTGCTAGCCAGCTGTCAGACGAGATGAATGCCATTCGGGCAGAATATCAGAACAAAGCGAATCGTGTGAAGGGTGCGAACAAGGAGAAGCTGGAGCAAGAACTTTATAAGGTTTGGCAGCAGGGGGAGGATACGATGCAGCAGCTCATTCAAAAGGCTCAGGTGCAAACGGTGTATCATCTTACGGTAGATCGAAAAACCAGTTTGCCAATGCGTCTCTCTTCTGAGAGTCAGGTGAAGTACACAGATAATAATAGTCAAAGTAAGGTTGAAGCTTTGGTAACCGATGTGAATTTTAAATCATATCAATAAATAAAACCTGTGACTGCCTGCTGACGGGATGCCTGGTGCGTGCTACAATAGTAACGTAATTTACCGTTGTTCAATTCATGAATGGCAGACGACAGGAGGATTTATCGAATGAAGGACCCGAGAATTCAGAAACTTGCAGCTAACCTGGTAGGTTATTCTGTTGATGTACAGCCCGGCGAAAATGTATTGGTTGAAATGATTGGATCAGAGCGCGACTTGCTCAATGCCATAATCGAAGAAGTAGGCAAAAAAGGCGGCAACGTTTTTGTTCAGTTGACGGATCGAACTGTGCAACGTGCGATGTTGCGAAATGCCACTGAAGCAATGATGAAAACGTGGGCAGAAATTGATCTAAATCGTATGAAACAAATGCAATGTTACATCGGTATTCGTGCCGGAGAGAATGTGAATGATCTATCCGATGTACCGGAAGATAAGATGAAGCTATACAACGCTCTATACTCCCATCCGGTACATAGCGAACAGCGAGTTAAACATACAAAATGGGTTGTGCTCCGTTATCCTAACGCAAGCATGGCGCAGCTAGCGAATACCAGCACAGAAGCATTTGAAGATTTTTACTTCGACGTATGTAATCTGGATTATGCGAAAATGGACAAAGCGCAAGATTCACTCGCGAATCTCATGAAACGCACAGACAAAGTGCGAATTACAGGACCCGGCACGGATCTGAGCTTCTCCATCAAAGATATCGGTGCAGAGAAGTGTTCAGGGCAGAAGAACATCCCGGATGGCGAAGTATACAGCGCACCTGTGCGCAATTCCGTTAACGGAACGATTAGTTATAACACACCAACGCTGTATAACGGAATTACGTTCGAGAATATCAAATTCACATTCAAGGATGGCAAAATTGTTGAGGCATCCAGTAATGATACGAAACGTCTGAATGAAATTTTGGACTCAGACGAAGGTGCGCGTCATATTGGTGAGTTCGCAATTGGTTTCAATCCACATATTCTGCACCCCATGAAAGATATTCTTTTTGATGAAAAAATAGCGGGTAGCCTTCACTTTACGCCAGGTCAGGCATATGAAGAAACAGATAACGGAAACCGCTCATCCATTCACTGGGATCTCGTATTGATTCAGCGTCCAGATTACGGTGGCGGAGAGATTTATTTCGATGACGTGCTGATTCGTAAAGATGGTATCTTTGTCATTCCTGAGCTGGAATGTCTGAATCCTGACCAGTTGAAATAGGAACTGGATTTTGCAGTTGCTAGGAAAGCGGATTCACGGTATCATGTAGTGGTAATTAATAGATGATACCAAAAGTGAAAAGACGGAGGGATTCCTATGTCGAGTAATAACGCGGCTGTAGTGGAAATTGCTCAAACAGCAGGCAAGTTTACTTCTTCAATCGTGCTTCATTCAGAGAACAAGTATATCGATGTGAAAAGTATTTTGGGTTTGTTTACAACGCTGATCAGTACGCACAGTTATGAACTGCATGTTCATGGCCCAGATGCTGATGAAGCGAAGGCAGCGATGTCTGAAGTTTTTGCAAAGCATGGTCTGAATGTAAGCATCGCATCTGAATAACAGTGTCAGAACACCTCTGCCGTACGGCAGGGGTGTTTTTAATAGTAGCAGGGTATAACGTGATTTCCATACAAATTAAAAATGAAGAATAGGCTGTAGCAGAGCGTGTGGCTGATATGGTTAATTTGGTCAGGTTCTTGTATTAGCTCTGCATTTCGTCTAATATTAGAGGTAGAACGTCTTTACGCGATTTTTGGGACATAGGGGGGAAATGATGCATGACTTCATCTGATCTGCAGGACCAGCTGAACCTGAAAGCGATCAGTCTTCTTCAAGAAGATGCAGATAAAATACAGAAGCTTATTGAAGTACAGATGGAGAATCTGGCTACCCGCTACTGCCCTCTCTATGAGGAAGTATTGGATACACAGATGTATGGGTTCTCCAAGGAAGTTGATTTTGCTGTCCGTGCGGGACTCCTTCCAGAAGGTACAGGTAAGCAGATGGTTAGTGCGCTTGAGCGGAATTTGGCGATTTTATATGAGGCCTTGAACAAAAAGAATCAGCAATAGCCTGCGATCGCGCGGGTCAGAATAGAAGGCATGCAGATTTCCGTTTGCATGCTTTTTTTGTGTGAACATTGCGTGGGGAGTATAACAGAAACGATGTTAGGTGAGAGTTTATTCATTTCATTGTGGGAACTAACTAAAAGACTATACCCATGAAAAAAAAAGCTGCGCTAAATGAATTACCGCAGCTGCCCGTTGATTCAAATTATATTGGTATGCAAACCGAGCATAGCTTAACGTTCTGTTTTTTATACGAGGAAGAAAGAGACGCCCAAAATAACATAAACAACAAGCAGGAGCAAACCTTCGTACCAGTTGGTGGAACCGTCCTGTGTAATCGATTTGGCGATGAATACGGAAACGCCGATAGCGACCAGCTCAATAGTCGTAAATACGATATCCATTGTACGGCCGGTAAAATAACTGACAAAGACCAGCACGGGTGCAACAAACAGAGCAATCTGCAAACTGCTGCCAACAGCGATTTCTACCGCAGCCCCGATTTTGTTTTTCATTGCAAGCATAATGGCGGCGCTGTGTTCTGCTGCATTTCCAATAATGGCAACAAGGAATGCACCAACGAACAACTCACTCAGACCGAACTCGGACGTGAATACTTCAAGTGTACCGACAAGCCATTCACTGACAAAAGCAACCATGACTGTGGCGATCACGAGATAGAGAATCGACTTTTTCTTCGACCATGCCGGTGCATGCTCATGGGGCAACTCTTCGTCCTCATCATCGGTCACATCCGCAAGGTAGCTCTTATGTGTGACCATCGAGAATATCAACCAGGCGATATAAGCTGCAATTAGCAATCCTGCTACAATCAGGCTAAGTGTGTTTGTATCACGTTGTGTAATCGAGTGGGTGTTCAAGAATACGGCCGGAATGAACAAGGCAATGATCGCTACAATCATTAGAGAACCATTCAGCCCTGCCAGCGATACGTTGTAATTCTGGATTTTGAACTTCAGTCCTCCGGCAAAAATACTGAGCCCCAGTACGAGCAGTAAGTTACCGATGATCGATCCGGTCAGACTAGCTTTGACCATATCGAACAAGCCTTCTTTCACCAGAAATATGGCGATAATTAATTCGGCTGCATTACCAAACGTAGCATTTAAAAATCCACCCAGTCGTTGTCCTGCATAGTGTGCCACGTTCTCAGTGGCTTTGCCTAAAAAACCAGCCACAAAAATAACCGAAATGGCGGATATGATGAACTGCAGAATTGAATCCCACTTTAAATAATGGGCGATGGCACTAAGTGCAAAGAATGCAATCAGTAAAAAGGAAGAAATCCGCTTTCTCACAAAAACACCTCGGTTAACTATTTATTTTTGTTATGATATTCATGTTATATGTACCTATGCGATTAATTTCATATATCAATATAACCAAGTGAAGGTAGGTTGTAAACGCATCTTTTGCAGTTATATTTGCTTTTTGGGGTGGAAAGGATTTAAAATACGAGTAACGAAGTGAAGGAGGATGTGGCATGGCAGAACAACTTCAAATGGAGAGCGGAAACATCCGGATTGCCGATGACGTGGTTGCGAAAATTGCCGGAATGGCTGCAATGGAAACGCCTGGAATCGCTGCAATGTCTGGAGGTTTGTCAGAAGGCTGGGCGAAGCGTCTCAGCGGTAAAAACGTACAGAAGGGCGTAAGCGTTGAGGTCGGCCAGCTGGAAGCAGCCATTGATCTGCGCATCATCGTCCTGTACGAAACCCCGATTCATGAAGTTTCCCGTATGCTTCAGCAGAATGTAAGAGAAGCGGTAGAGACGATGACCGGACTACGTGTCGTTGAAGTGAATGTAAAGGTCGAAGGTGTATCCTTTAAAGGTGACGATCTATAAAGCTTCAGCTTCAGCGAGGGGGATATGAACCATTCGGTTCTCATTCCCAAAAATGAAAGAGACTCTGCATCAACTGATGCAAAGTCTCTTTTTTTTGTATGATTTTGTCGATTAAACAAATACCTATCGAACTCGGCGGATCGTATCTCGGGATCGAAGCGCAGGAGAAGTACGTGTGTGCACCGTCACCGACTTGGTTTTCTCTTCTTTGATAGCTTCCAGGTTGTTGGTGCGAGAAATACTTAATACAATCCCCATGGCAACCATCATGACAAAGAGTGAAGTTCCCCCATAACTGATAAACGGGAGCGTAACCCCCGTTACCGGGATCGTTTGAGTGACCCCTCCAATGTTGATGAAAGCCTGGATCGCAATCAGCCCCATAATACCTATACCTACAAGTGTTCCGAACGGATCCGGGCAGCGCAGTGAAACGATGATGCCTCGCCAGATGAAGTACAAGTATATGAGCAGAAACAGCGCACTGCCAAGGAAACCAAGTTCCTCTCCAATAACGGAAAAAATAAAGTCATTATAAGCATTAGGTAAATAATGTAGCTTCATGATGCCTTGTCCAATACCTGAACCTGTAATTCCTCCGTCGCCGATCGCAACAAGAGAACGATAAAGGTTGAGACTGTCACCATCGATGTCAGACATCGGGTTCAGAAAAGCTTGAATACGCCCGATTTTGTAGTTCTGCTCCGCTGTTCCCACCGTTGTTTGATCCAAATTTGTTGGTTCGGGTGACATGGATGAAAACAAGGCGTTGGCCCCAAAAGCAAGAGCCCCGCCCAGAACCACAAGAAGGATAGAACCCAGAATATGCTTCATACTGGCCCCACCGGCGTAGATCACAAGACCGCAGGTAGATACAAGAATAAAGCAAGTTCCGAAGTCCGGTTGCAACATGATTAGTCCTGCGATAAATCCAACGATGATCAACACCGGGAAATATCCCGTTCTGAAGTCGCGGAACCGTTCTCCTTTTTTGGTGATTAATGCAGCTAGATAAAGAATGATTGCAATCTTAGCAAATTCAGCGGGCTGCAGACTGAATCCAAACACGCGTATCCAGCTTCTTGCTCCGTTTAACACGGCACCAGTGATCAACACTAGTAAAAGAAGTGCGGTAGTGAATAGAAAAAAGGGTGCGTAAAGTTTTTTGTACTTGTTAAAACGGATATTCATGGCAAAGAACATGCCAACCAAACCGAATAGCGCCCATATTAGTTGTTTTTTCGTGAAGTAAAGGGCATCATTGTTAAATCTTTCGTTTGAGATTGCAATGCTGGAACTGGAGCTGAATACCATGACCAGTCCGAAGCCCACCAACAATAAAGTGAGGATTAGCAGTTGAAAATCCGGCGTGCCTCTCTTCGTTCTCGTCTGGGCCGTTTGTTGTTTCATGATATGGCCCGCCTAAGCTTCGAGCAGTTCTTTGAGCTGCTGCAATTTTTGGGTGGCCAGCTTCACGACTGGCTGCGGAACGGAAGAGTCGTAATCAAGTCCATGCGGGAAGGTAGCTTTGCCTAGATAAACTGCTTCAATAGCCAGAACCGTATCGGGTTTCTCTAGTTTGCCTTCTACCGCGCGCGTATTAATGCGTACAAAGTAGTCTGAGTTAGTTTGTTCATCTTCAATTTTGTAGTCATATGTAGCACGGTAATATTCCCATTGCCACCGGACAAATCCGACTTTCTCGGCGCTCTCATCCAGGTATGCCAAGTCGCTTTTCAAGCCATCCAAGCCTGTATTCTCAAAAATCATAAGCGTTTGATCCTCCTCATAAGCTTCCGAGTATAATTCTCGTATGTTTCTCTAGTTCATGATAGTATGTTTCACCTTCCCGTGCAAGCTTTCTAAAGGCCTTTCGTATCGGTTTTCATGCAATTCTGCTACAATATACAGCAATAGGTTTGAAGAGGAAGGTTTGGGGCTGTGAACGAGCCCTGCTGATGATCGAAAGGATGGGGTTACATGACAAATAATATATGGTGGGAGGACCTGCAGATCCACATGGTGGAATGGCGGCGTCACCTTCATCGCAATCCTGAGATTTCCTTTCAGGAAGAGAAAACATCCTCTTTTGTAGCAAACATGCTGGAGAGCTTTGGGATTGAGGTGACACGTCATGTAGGCGGCCACGGCGTCATTGGCAGACTTCAGGGGGACAGGCCAGGTCCAGTTGTTATGCTTCGTGCCGATATGGACGCGCTTCCGATTCAGGATGAGAAGGATGTAGAGTATGCTTCACAGCAATCCGGAGCGATGCACGCGTGTGGTCACGATGGTCATATCTCAATTCTTCTCGGAACGGCGCTCTATTTCAGTCGACATAAACACGAAGTTCGAGGCGAAATCCGGTTTTTGTTCCAGCCAGCCGAAGAGTTGCTTCCGGGCGGTGCAGTTCAAGTTATTAAGGACGGAGCCTTGAAAGATGTGGATGTGATCTATGGAATTCATCTGTGGACGCCACTTCCTGTTGGCGTTGTTGCAAGTACAGCAGGTCCGCTAATGGCAGCAGCAGATGACTTTTACATCGAAATCAAAGGTAAAGGCGGTCATGGCGGTATGCCTCAGGCTACGATTGACAGTGTCGTTGTAGGTTCCGCACTTGTGATGCAACTGCAAACTGTAGTTAGCCGATCTGTTGATCCACTGCGTCCAGCTGTACTAACCATTGGCACGATGCAAGCCGGTTCTGCGCAAAATGTAATTGCGGAACAGTGCAAGTTGAGTGGCACGGTGCGAACATTTGATGAAGATACTCGAAATGCAATGAAAGAGCGGGTGCTTGCCATGGTGGCTCAGACAGGAGCGGCATACGGCGCTGAAACCCAGGTGAAATATATTATGGGATATCCACCTGTCGTGAATGATGCCCAAGAGACTGCGCGTTTCTTCACAGAAGCTACGGAGATGTTCGGAGAAGAGCGAGTTCAACAATCTCCAATGCTGATGCCTGCTGAAGATTTTGCGTATTATTTGCAACAGGTTCCGGGTTGCTTCATGTTTGTCGGTGCAGGTAATCCGGATAAAAACGCGATGTATCCGCACCATCATCCGATGTTTGACTTTGACGAGGACGCAATGCAGACAGGCGTCAAATTGTTTGTGGCAATGGCGAAGAGTTACGCAGCCGAATGTTAAATATTGTAGTTGGGCATCCTGAACATACCTAGGTATGGACAGGGTGCTTTTTTCGTTATGTTGTAAAAAAAGCGGAAAAAGTTATAAGCACTCATGTGTGAATATTTTTTGGTTCAACTAAGGATATGAGAGAAGGAAGGGATGTGCAAAAGATGGAGATGTTGAATCATCAGGGGGCTTGTATTGTACAGCGTGATTTTACGATATTGCTCGAAGTAGGGCATCCCGGGTTTGAAACAGCAAGAGGGCAGCTATGTAAGTATGCAGAACTTGTGAAGACACCAGCAACGTTTCATACATATCGTATTACGCCGTTATCGCTGTGGAACGCAGCAGCACTCGGTTGGAATTCAGAACAAGTTATTGCGAGTCTGGAGCTCGTCTCACGCTGGAATGTGTCTGCCGCTCTGATACAGGATATACAAACAATGATGGAGCAATACGGGAAATTAAAACTGTATAGTGGGCCAGATCACGCTAAAATTCGCCTTACTAGTGAAGATCAGCAGCTACTGGATGATTTAAATCGCATGAAATCGATATCTGCTTTCCGTATGGAACGAACCAGTGCACATGAGCTTGTGTTCTCAGGGGAGAAGCGTGGTTTATTAAAGCAGGAGTTAACACGTCTTGGTTATCCGGTGTTGGATTATGCTGGTTATCGGAAAGGCGACGAACTTTCATTGGGCTGGCGATTGAACAAAAATGGTTCGAAGAGCGATACATACAAAGGAGAAGAGGAAGCTGGATTTAAGCTTCGTCCTTATCAGAAAACAGCAGTGGATGCTTTTGAGGGCGGTGAAGGCGTAGGAGGCAGCGGACTTTTAGTACTACCCTGCGGAGCTGGCAAGACGATTATTGGCATGGCTGTACTCGAACGGTTGCAATGTGAATGTCTTATTTTAACGTCTAATACAACGTCTGTCCGGCAGTGGATTCAGGAGATGTTAGATAAAACGACGATAACAGCAGAACAAATTGGGGAGTATTCCGGGCAGAAAAAACAGGTCAAACCCGTGACGGTAGCAACGTATCAAATCTTGACCCACCGTAAGTCCAAAGATGCGGACTTCACTCATATTCACCTCTTACAGGAACGCAATTGGGGACTCATTATCTATGACGAAGTACATCTATTGCCTGCACCGGTTTTTCGAGCCACTGCTGACATTCAGGCGACACGTCGTCTAGGTTTGACCGCTACGCTGATTCGTGAAGATGGATGCGAAAAGGATGTTTTTTCACTAATTGGGCCCAAATTGTATGATATGCCATGGAAAGAACTGGAGCATCAAGGGTGGATTGCTGAGGTGAAGTGTCAAGAAGTCAGGGTACCCTTCTCGGACGAGCTAAGATCAGCTTATGTGCAGGCTGAGGGCAAGCATCAATTCCGTCTGGCTGCTGAAAATCCTGCAAAATTAAAGGTTGTTAAACGCCTGCTGGAACGTCATGAAAATGCACCGACACTGGTCATAGGACAATATCTGAACCAGCTTGAGACGATTGCCCGGGAAATTGATGCACCGCTAATCTCTGGATCGATGTCACAGCAGGAGCGGATGAAATGGTTTACTGCTTTTCGGCAGGGAGAGATTCGAACGATTGTTGTATCTAAAGTAGCTAATTTTGCTGTAGATTTGCCGGATGCTGCCGTAGCACTTGAAATCTCTGGAAGTTTCGGTTCAAGACAAGAAGAAGCCCAACGGCTAGGACGAATCTTGCGTCCCAAAGCAGGTGAAAACAAAGCTTATTTTTATGCATTGGTGTCGGAGGGTAGCAGGGAACAAGACTTTGCACTCAATCGTCAGATGTTTCTGGTGGAGCAGGGCTACGAATATGCCGTTGTACATGAACAGGATACACCTCATTAAACATGTGCAGAAGAGGAGAGAGGAAACAGATGTCTGATCTAAGGTTTGGAGTGGAACAAGAGATGCAATTGAAAATGAAGCCTGAGCTGGAATTATGGTCTGCACTTACGCCAGCGGAGCAATGTGTTCTTGGTGTTCTTTTTCACAAATATGCAGGTCAATGGTTCTCTTCTCTCCTGCCTTCAGACGTATGGGCAAAGGAAGGGCTAAGCGGAGCAGAAGCTAAACTTGCTTTTGCTACACTTCAAACCAAACAATGGATCAACTCAGCATATAGAAGCTGGGGGGAGTGCTCTTATTATATCCCAGAATATCATCTAGCAACGTTAACAGTGGCTTATAAAGGACGTGTTGGCTGCAAAGTGGAACCAATGATTAGCTCCGTTCGTCGTGTTATGAAAGAGGGAAAACCTCATATCGCTGGAGAGTTGCTTCACCTGCTCGCGTGGATTCAACGACAGGGTCTGCCTGTAACCGCAAAAGGCACAATACATAAAAGGAATGTACAAAAGTTAAGCACATTAACGATATTGTCTCATGTTGATTTTGAACAATTAGAGATGACTTATGATCACATGAACTTGTATTCGGTGCACGTGGTTATTTTGCTAGATTTACTGCTTAGCCTTAACTTGATAGAGAAGACGAACGAAGGATTTCAAATTAGGAAAAACCAGCTGCAACAATGGATCAAGCTGCCCTGGTCTATAATGCATAGGGAAATTTTTCGAGTGTGTATGAATCGATATGGAGCATCAAGTGCAGAACAACAGCATTTTCGTTATCAGTTGGTATTGTTCACATCAGGTCTTCATACATGGTGTCGCATACGAAATGGCGAAGGGCATGCAAGAATCGAAGGCTGGCTTCATGCTTTGGCAGGCTGGGGCTTTGGAGAAGTTGGTGAAATTGGTGATGATGAGAATCGGGAGCTTGCATACCGCTGGGTCATTGATCCGGTCGAGCTTCTAAATCTTGGATCCGATTGTGTACATAAGCGGGACGAGAAGCGATCCGGTAGATTTTATGTGCAACCGGACTTTGAAGTCATGGTACCCCCGGACGTCTCCCCTGAAATTTGCTGGACATTGGAGAATTACAGTGAACGAATCATTCGTGATCAGATGTCCATCTATCGGCTCACTAAAGAGAGGATTGAGAAGGCTGTTGCTAACGGAGTGAAGGGGGAAGTTATCGCTAATTTCTTGGAAGCGCATGGGCAGGGTGATGTGCCAGAGCATGTGCTTGCGGTGTTAAAAGACTGGGCGAGAGAAAGCGAGAATATGTTAAACAGCAACAGTTCGCTCCCTCTCTTTTTATTGGAACACTCGGACATACAGGATATCAGTAAAGAGATGGAAATGTCATCCGGTTGGTACTACGACCCTGAGGCATCAGGATTCATTCAAGTTACACAACTTATGCAAGGTATGAAGTCAGAAGAGCAAGATGAATCTAATGTGGTTCATAATCATGAAAAGACAGCATGGCACAAGAGGAAATTGAATGTACCGGAGACATGGCATAGGGAATGGAGGATGTATCATCTGTCCACTGCGCGGCAAATTGCTGTTCAAGCCATCGAATGGCAGGTGAAGTTAGGGATCAAAAAGGGAGATACTACTTTTGTTCTGATTCCACATCAGGTACAGGGACATGAGCATTGGACGCTTGAGGGGTGGTGTGTTCTGGATTCAGACGAACTTCCATCTCTAACAGAATGGCGAACATTTGCGTTTGAAAAGGATGATAGTGTGCGTCTTATTTTGCCGGATGGTGTCTGAATGAGATGAATTGATTCTGGAAACAGAGCGAAAAACGAATTTTTGAGATTTACCTAATTACAACTATAGGAAAAACTCTTCTTAACTATCCATGGATATGCTATGATGAAGTAGTCTACATTAAGTAGAACTTTATATATAGATAGGATGAATAATTCATGAGCGTAGCGGAAATAAACACGGTCGATATGGCCCAAGTGTTAACGGGCGCATATGAACTGGGCGACATGATTAACCAATCTGCCGAAGTATCGGATTATTTATATTGGAAGCAGCAAGTTGAAACAAGTCCCGAGATTCAGGAGGGCATCCGAAGATTAAATGCCAAGAAAGAGCTGTTTGAAGAAACACAGCGTTTTGGCCATTTTCATCCAGACTACCACGCAGCCAAGGATCAGGTAAAAGCGTTGGAAAAGGAGCTGGAGTCCTTCGAGGCCGTGGCTCGCTTTAAACAGGCTGAGCGGGCTTTGGATGACATGTTGTTCCAAATGTCGGAGACCATTGCCTTTGCTGTGTCTACAACGATTAAAGTGCCAAGTAATGACCCGAATCCCAAAGGTGGCTGCGGTAGTGGCGGCAAATGTGGATGTAGCTAAATCGAATGGCGATCAGACCATAACAACCTACACTTTGAATTGACCGGGCCTTTCGAGGGCCGGTCTCCATTTATAGAAAGGCGGGAACGATAATGTTTGCGGAAAGAACAGGATTCATTATTTGGGTTAGTGATTTGAAAGCGGCCCGCAATCTCGAAAAATATGGTACCGTACATTATATCTCCCGCCGTATGCATTATGTTGTGATGTATGTTAATGCAGAACGAGCTGACGATACGATGAAAAATGTGAAGCGACTTTCCTATGTGCGCAAAATTGAGCGTTCTTATCGTAATGAGATCAAAACCGAGTATGCCAGCAAAACGATGGATAAAACGAGTTTTTATGGAATATAGCTGAAAACACAGGAGGGGCCCGGCGGGTCGCTCTTTTCTTAAAATAGTAACATGATTGGACGTTTGTGAAAAAAGTTAAACTTACGCCTTGTTGTTGCAGGACTAATGTTGTAATATATTTGGTAATTAATAGATAGAAAGTCCTATCTGGTGGAGAGTGATTCCCATGCGTGATAAGGTGATGCAACGTTGGAGCACCTACGAGCCGTTTTTTGTGGCTCTCGGAGACAAGAAAGTGGCTGACATCGTCATTACCCATCATGCGAAGATGCGGTATGCGGACCGGATTGAGCCTGCCCGGGGTGATGATGACCATATTGCGGCCTGGTTATGGGAGTGTCTTAAGCAGGACCGGGTAACGCCATATTACCGCAATGAACAAGATGTTTACCTTATTGATGATGATCTAGTTATGGTTGCCGAATTTTCCGAGCTTGAAGGAGAATATGATATTACGGGCAATCCGTTACACAAGATGATTGTAGTTACTTTTTTGGGGCGTATGTCGGAGACGATTGAACTCAGAGATTTGAAGTCATACTATTCTTGGCTGAGACACTCCAGAAGAATGACACTGGTCAAAAATAGCCGAAAGCATAGATGATGAAATGTTCAGGATTGCAATCATACATGTTATGTGAGATTTAATTTGAGATGTATTGTGCTAACGCATGCAGACAAGCTGCATGCTTTTTTTTGTTGCATCACTGGAAATCGGATACAATATAGAAAGTGTAATTGAAGAGGGGCGAAGACATGAATTTTCATCAGCTGCACATTTTTTATACGGTAGCGGAAAAGGGAAGTTTTTCTGCAGCCGCGCAGGCGTTACATATGACACAACCAGCGGTTACGATGCAGATCCAATCGTTGGAGGACTATTTCGGGACTAAACTATTGCATCGTTCCACGAAGAAAATAGAATTATCAGAGGCGGGTCGGACGTTACTGCCTCATGCTAAACGAAGTGTAGAACTCGTGAGACAGACGGATGAAGCGATGTCTGCTTTCACCCAGAAGTTGCAAGGAAGATTGCAACTCGGGGCAAGTCTGACGATCGGTGAATATGTGCTGCCTCGTATGCTTGGACCTTTTGCGCATCAATATCCAGATATCTCGATTGTGATGAAAGTGATGAACACAACTCAGATCATGGATGAAATTTTGAAGCACCAGTTGAACTTTGGGTTAATTGAAGCGCCGGTGAACCACCCGGATATGATCGTAGAACCTGTGATGCAGGATGAACTGAAGCTGATTGTACCGGCAGGGCATGATTTGGCAGGGCGCGGCAAGGTGAATCTGGAAGAAGTGATGAATTACCCGTTTGTACTGCGTGAAGAAGGTTCCGGCACACGTCAGGTGATGGAAGGTCAACTGCGAAAGAAAAAAATCGATCCAAGTGATATGAATGTCGTCATGGAACTGGGGAGCACAGGTGCCGTTAAATCGGCTGTGGAGGCGGGCGTAGGCATCACGATGTTGTCTCCTTCGTCCGTTCAGCATGAACTTGCCCTGGGGCTTGTTCACATTGTGGATATTCGCGGGCTTGAATTCAAGCGGCAGTTTTATGCAATTCATTTGAAGTCTTCATTGTTGCCATTATCTGCAGTTGCTTTTTTGGGGTATTTACGCCAACAGGAGCATGAGGTGGAAGAGCAGATTCAGAATTAAGACAAGTTGTGTAAAACAATATGAAATTCAACATCTTGATTTGAAAGAAGAAAGGAAAGATTGCCTGTGAATCAGAACCAAAGACGCTGTGATCTCCATACACACAGTCAGGCCTCAGATGGTATGCAATCTCCGACCGATAACGTGAAGCTAGCGAAGCAGAGAGGACTAGCTGCAGTAGCCTTAACGGATCATGATACTGTATCCGGTGTGGCCGAAGCGAAACGAGCGGGCCAAGAGTACGATCTGGAAGTCGTAGCTGGGGTAGAGATTAGCACTCGAGCTGGTGGTAAAGATATTCATGTACTTGGTTATTACGTGGATACGGATGACGAGCAGTTTCTGCAACGTTTACGTGGATTAAGAGAAGCGAGAGAGGAACGCAATCAGCTAATCATTGGCAAGCTTCAGGAACTTGGTCTGAATATAAGCTGGCAGGAAGTGTTGGATGGACTGGGACGGCCGTTGGAGCCGGATGAGAGTATTGGCAGGCCCCACATGGCTGACGTGCTTGTGAAAAAAGGATATGCTACCGACATGCGAGATGCATTTGATCGCTACCTTGCAGAAGGAAAACCTGGTTTTGTATCCGTGCCCCGAGTCACCCCGAAGGATGCATGCAATTGGATCAGAGCAGCAGGAGGTGCTGCGGTGATTGCCCATCCGGGTCTCTATCAAGATGATGAATTGGTACGCCAGATTATTGAGAATTCCCTTCCGGATGGCCTCGAGGTATATCATTCAGATCATGGTCCGGAAGATGAACTTAGGTATGCTGAGATGGCGAGAGAGTACAGTTTAATAGAGACAGGCGGGTCAGATTATCATGGCGAACGGCAAGGTGTAGTTTTCCACGGTGATTTGGGCAGCAAGACGGTAACGGTAGATGTGCTTGAAAGACTGCAGGCGGCAGCAAAAAAAGTTAATTAGTATGAATAAGTGAAGTGACTAAGATAGTATTCTATAAAGCTAGAATGCAATGCACCCCAAAAATCCCCTGCCATTAAAGGCTAAGGGGATTTTTGGGGTGTTGTCTATCGTATTGTTCATCTCAACCATGGATGGATAAACTTATCCATTTTTAATAGTGGATGGCAAGCTCTTGATCAATTCATCATTTGGCGTAACAAATAATGTTTTCTGATGGTCATAGATGACGAATCCAGGCTTGGCACCGCTCGGTTTACGTACATGTCGGATATAGGTGTAGTCTACAGGTACGCTGCTTGACTCCTTCGCTTGGCTGAAATAGGCAGCAAGCTGTGCGGCTTCCTCCAGCGTAGCTTCACCGTAATCAGCACTACGTATCACCACATGTGAACCCGGAATGTCTTTGGTATGCAGCCATGTATCATTAGCAGAAGCGAGCCTGTTCGTTACATACTCGTTCTGAAGATTGTTTTTGCCAACCAGAATGTCTATTCCTTCGGAAGATGTGAATTGATGCACGGTTGGACGGTCGTTTTTCTTTTTCTTCTTCCCCTTTTTGTTCCGATCACGCAGGTAACCTTGTTGTACCAGTTCTTCTCGAATTTCTTCAATATCGTTCATCGATGCGATGGACAGCTGCTGAAGGAGGTTATCGAGATAAGCGATTTCGTCTTTGGTCTTCGCAAGCTGGTCATGAATGACTGCCAGACTGTTCTTGTATTTGTTATAGCGCTTGAAATAACGCTGGGCGTTATCAGATGGCGTGAGCAATGGGTCTAGCTGTATGGTAATGCTGGCTTGGTCTTCATCGTAGAAGTTGACCAGCTCCACACTTTTGTCGCCCTTCTTAACCAAGTGCAGAGAAGCAAATAACAGTTCCCCCCACAGTCTGTACTTGTCTGCATCGTCTGCTTCAAGCAAGTCTTTGTTCAGATTGTCGAGTTTCTTAATGTTTTTGCTGCGCTCATTCTGAAGGAAACGGAGCAGATCGCTGACACGTTGTTTAACGGTATCTCTCTCCGCTTTGTCTCCGTAGTAATCCTCCATGCATTTACTCATGGTATCGTACGATTGTTCGTGGTCCTGAATGAGTTGTAGACGAATGGCCGAAAAGACCATTTTACCCTTGCCGTTCAGACCTGTTACAGGGGTGTACTCGTGATTTTTCACAGGTTCTATCACAGATTCAAAAGCAGTCCAGAGGGAATCCGTTGGAATATGACCCGAGTCAGCAACGGTGCGATCTGAGATCTCCCCTGCAATCAGCGGACTCATACCACTAAAAGCATTGACCAGCAAGCGTGAAGCAGCAGCTTTGGCTTCGGCTGAGGTTTTGGTTTCCGGTTCGGATTCAGTTCCCGTTTCCGTTTCCGTTTCGTCTACAGCGCCTTCTATGATCTGTTTAAACTCGTTTTTCGAGACTTCTAATGGATTGCTTTTACGTTGTTCGGGCGGTGCAGTGTACGAAAAACCAGGCATGACAACCCGGTAACTGCTGATGGACGGAGTAACATGGTGGATGCCATCCAAAATGGTATCCGTCGCAGGATCGACCAAAATAATGTTGCTATGACGTCCCATTAGCTCGATGATCATACGTTTGACTGAAACGTCGCCAAGCTCGTCCCGCTGGCGGACATCGATATGAATGATCCGTTCCATTCCGACCTGACGAATATTTTCAATGATGGCCCCTTCGCAGTGCTTGCGCATCAGCATACAAAACATCGGTGCCTCGGTGGGATTCAAAAATGTTTTCTCTGTAAAATGTACACGCGGATATGTCGGGCTTGCCGATACAAGTAATTTACTGTTGCCACGCTGGGCACGCAGGGTGAGCACGATATCATGGCCGTTTGGCTGATGTATCTTGCTGATGCGTCCTCCTATACAGCCCTGCAATTCATGTACAATGGCTCGGGTTACGATGCCGTCAAGTGCCATATAGTCCACTTCCTCTCTATCGAGCATCTGCTTAAATGTATGCCAAGATGCTTCATCTATAACGCTTTATAGCTAACCGCAGCTTATGTAACAACATCGGATATAGATCAAAGCCTGGCTGCAGTCTTCAAATGCATGACAATCGACCAAGCGAATACCATCCAATCAGTTGCACGGTAATCCTTGCAGACTCTTATTTTAGCTTATTCTGTCCATGAGGGAAAGGATTCACCTTACGGGTGCTATTCACCGACCTGTCCGAATACATATAGAGCAGGTAGTTTGTCCGGCAGAGTGTACAGCCTTAGACCAGCATGCCGGTGAATGAGGTGAACTAGCATTGCAGATACAATAAGACTGGAGGGAATTGTGGAGCATGGAACATACCAAGTGGCATCAGCTAAGCGACGAAGAGCTTCGTGAAACTCTTGGCGTGAGCCCGCAGGAAGGGTTAACGGACGAAGTTGCAGCAGAAAAACGGAAAGTTTCCGGATTGAATGAATTGAGCGAGGGACAGCGGATATCGCCAATTACTCTTCTGCTAAATCAGTTTAAGGATTTCATGGTGCTAGTGCTTATGGGGGCAACACTGGTATCCGGGTTGCTTGGTGAATACCTGGATGCGGTAACGATTGTAGCGATCATTGTGCTGAACGCAATCTTAGGATTTGTACAAGAGTTCAGGGCCGAACGCTCCCTTCGGGCGCTGAAGCAACTGTCCGCTCCTGCCGCCAAAGTGCTAAGATCCGGACAGGAGGTACATCTTGCAGCGAAACAATTAGTACCGGGAGATATTGTAATGGTAGAAAGTGGGGACCGCATTCCTGCTGACGTGCGCTGGCTGGAAACCAACAGTCTTGATGTCGAAGAGTCAGCACTCACCGGTGAGTCTGTACCTGTTAGTAAACATTGCAGACCGATTGCTAGTGAGGATGTTCCGTTGGGGGATCAGAAAAATATCGGTTTTATGGGTACGATGGTTACACGCGGCACTGCCAAAGGTGTCGTTATTCGAACAGGTATGGATACGGAAATGGGAAAGATTGCGGATCTCATCCAAAACACCGAGGAGCAGGAGACACCGTTGCAACACCGTCTGGAGCAATTAGGTAAAATTCTGATCTTCGTTGCACTGGGATTAACCGTGATGGTGGTAGTCGCAGGTATCTTGCATGGGCAACCCGCAGTAGGTATGTTTCTGGCAGGTGTGAGCCTCGCCGTTGCAGCGATCCCGGAGGGGCTGCCAGCGATCGTTACCATTGCACTAGCGTTAGGTGTACAGCGGATGATTAAACGTAAAGCGATTGTTCGCAAGTTGCCATCTGTAGAAACGTTGGGCTGCGCCTCCGTTATCTGCTCGGATAAGACAGGAACCTTGACGCAGAACAAAATGACGGTGACGAATGTATGGCTGGAAGGACGTCATATCAAGGTGACTGGGGACGGTTATGCACCGGAAGGGCATATGCTGGAAAATGATCGCATTGTGGAGCTGAAAAGTGATCAATCGTTACGAAGAATGCTACAGATCAGTGCGCTTTGTAACAATGCCAGTATTGTGGAGACAGTAATGAACGATACAAGTAAGAAAAAGAGTAAGGATTCTAAAAAAGACGGTAAGAAAGGTTCT
Organism: Paenibacillus sp. JJ-100; assembly: GCF_948329825.1. GTDB lineage: Bacteria > Bacillota > Bacilli > Paenibacillales > Paenibacillaceae > Paenibacillus. The sequence goes on along the minus strand of NZ_CAOJCM010000002.1, from coordinate 722,903 downwards.
AAAAAAGGACAGCAGGAGGAGGAGCAGATTAGTGCCGGCCAAGTGCTGTGGGAGTTAAAAGGTGATCCGACAGAGGGAGCATTGGTGGCTATGGCTTCCAAAATGGGACTTACTCCGGCTGGACTCAAGGAATTGTATGATCGCGAGCAGGAATTCCCGTTTGACTCTGAACGTAAACGCATGTCTGTGTTGGTCAAACATCAAGGTGGGCGTATGGTTTATACCAAAGGAGCCCCTGATGTTCTGATTGAGCATTGCAGTTACATTTTGTGGGAAGGCAAAGTAGTTCCCTTCACCGGCACGCTGCGCCAGAAAGTGATGGCTGCTAACGAAAGCATGGCTGGTGATGCCCTACGGGTGCTCGGTATGGCCTATCGTGAAGTGAAACCAAAGGAACATGTGGCTGATGAGCATGCAGCAGAGAGCCAGCTTATATTTGTAGGGCTTGCAGGTATGATTGATCCGCCTCGCCGTGAAGTACGGGATGCCATTGCGACATGCCGCAAGGCAGGGATACGTACAGTAATGATCACAGGAGACCATGGAACAACGGCTGAAGCGATCGCTCATCAGCTGGGTATTCTTCCGCGCGGTGGGGTATCGCTGAGCGGACAACAACTGGCTGGTATGACGGACGAACAACTGGATAAACAGGTGAACGATATCTATGTCTTTTCTAGAGTATCGCCTGAGCACAAGTTGCGTATCGTCAAGTCACTGCAACGCAGAGGACACGTTGTTGCGATGACTGGAGACGGCGTTAATGATGCACCTGCCATCAAGGCCGCAGATATCGGCATCGCAATGGGAATCACGGGAACAGATGTGACCAAGGAAGCTTCATCCCTCATTTTGAGTGACGATAACTTCTCCACCATTGTGGCGGCCATCGAAGAGGGACGGAACATATATGAGAACATACGCAAGTTTATCCGATATTTGCTTGCTTCCAATGTAGGTGAGATTCTAACCATGTTTTTTGCGATGATGATGGGGCTTCCGCTCCCGCTCGTGCCAATCCAGATTCTATGGGTAAATCTTGTGACAGATGGTTTGCCTGCGATGGCACTCGGGGTGGATCAGCCAGAAAAAGATCTGATGGAGCACAAGCCACGTGGAGCGAAGGAAAATATTTTTGCCCGCAGGCTGGGCTGGAAAATTATTAGCCGCGGTGTACTGATTGGACTATGTACGCTCGGCGCCTTCTGGCTGACACTTCAAGTTGCACCAGATGAACCTGGACAGCTTGTCAAGGCACAGTCTGTTGCATTTGCCACATTGGTACTTGCGCAGCTTATTCATGTATTTGACTGCCGGAGTTCACGTTCAATATTCCACCGAAATCCTCTGCAGAACAAATATCTGGTTCTGGCTGTCATCTCATCCGTTGTACTCATGCTGGTGGTTATGTATGTGGAGCCGCTTCAGCCAATCTTCAAAACCATGCCTCTAGGTTTGCGTGAATGGGCTCTATGTATCGTGGCCGCTGGCATTCCGACATTCCTTATGGGTGCTGGAAGCGTCTGGGGTGGTCGTCGTAATCGTCGCCGCATGGGTGGTACGGGACGCCTCGTACCGAAAAGTACAAAGTTTTCAGCATAAAATCAATAGCATTTAGGATTTCATTTCGGTAAGCTATCCTCACAATGATTCAAAGCGAATGCTTTGATATGTGCAGGATAGCTTTTTTTATAACTGAACTGTCGAATTCAACGTAATAATAGTCATCCAGTAGTAAAGTGTAAAAGAATAAACTGCATAAAAGATACAATATAGCTTTGGCATTTGGTTGTCATAAGGAGTGGGCAAGATTATGGAAATTACGAAAATGCACGGACTTGGCAACGATTTTATCATCGTATTCGGTGAAACTGAGCTTCCTGCTGATGCAGCTGAACTTGCGGTAAAATGGTGCAACCGATTCTTCGGCATTGGCGCAGACGGCTTGGTTTATATACTGCCTTCAGAGAAGGCTGATTTTCGGATGCGCATCATGAACTCGGATGGTTCTGAAGCGGAGCAGTGTGGTAATGCAATTCGCTGTGTCTCCAAGTACGTGTATGACCACGGTCATGTTGATCGAGAGCATATCTCAATTGAGACCATTGGTGCGGGTGTTCAGCCTGTGACCCTCAACATTCGGGATGGGAAAGTAGACACGGTTCGTGTAGATATGGGCGAGCCAATTCTGGACGGTCTTCAAGTGCCAACAACAGTGGATGAGAATCCTGTAATCAACCATTTTATTGAAGCACATGGCCATGCGTTCAACTTCACGGCCGTATCCATGGGGAACCCTCATGCGGTGATCTATGTGGATGATGCGGTGAACTTCGATCTACTAACATGGGGACCCTTGCTTGAAGTGCATCCGTTGTTCCCTAAAAAAATTAACGTTGAATTCGCGACGGTGCGTGATCGCGGATATGTAGACATGCGTGTATGGGAGCGCGGGGCTGGCCCTACTCTGGCTTGTGGAACGGGCGCTTGTGCGACACTTGTATCTTCTGTACTCAATGGCCTCACGGATCGCACAGCGGTGATCAGTCTTAAAGGTGGGGATCTGAACATCGAGTGGAGTGAGACAGATAACCACGTCTATATGACGGGACCGGCCGAATTTGTCTTTAAAGGATATACTTTTTAACTGAGATCAGATGATTGAGACGGTTTAGACGATTATATACCCAAGAATCAAAGAGGCCTGACGGCCTCTTTTTTTTCTGTATCCTACGTGTTGTCCGGCTGTAAAGGACGAATTCAGCGCATAAAACCGGTAAAGTCCACTGGAGCTGGACAGACCTCAAATCCCTGTGTTTTTCTTCGTTATTTAACGTTTTTTGTGTTACATTAGTATGAAATGATTACAGTCAGGCGGGGGGAAATGGGATGAAGGCAGATTTACGCACAGTGATGCAACAGCGGGTTCTTGTTGGGGATGGGGCCATGGGAACGTTCCTATATCAAATGGGATTTCCGGTAGGGATCTCCTATGAGGAGTTGAACTTAATTTCACCGGAAGTTGTAGCAGACGTGCATCGCCGATACCGTGATGCGGGGACAGATATATTCGAGACTAACACGTACTCGGCTAATTTCGATAAGTTGTCCAAATTCGGACTGGAATCGAAGGTAGAAGACGTCAACCGTGCAGGTGTCCGTATTGCAAAAGAAGTTGCGGGTACAGAAGGATACGTACTCGGTGCTATTGGGTCAATCCGAGGCGGCAAACGGACTAACGTATCCACGAGTGAATTAAAGCGCTTCTATCAACAGCAGATTTTTGCCTTGCTCGATGAAGGAGTGGACGGCATTCTGCTTGAGACCTTTTATGATATCGAAGAGATGGATATCGCTCTTCTGCAAGCTCGTAAGCTGAGTGACCTGCCTGTGATCGGACAATTTGCAGTAGAGGATGTTGGCCATACGCTGGATGGTTACACGATGCCTGAAGCTTTCCATATTATGCGTGAACAGGGTGCTGACGTGATAGGTTTCAATTGCCGATCAGGTCCAAACGGAATTATGCGTGCGATGGAGACTGTGTCGGGACGCGTCGGAGTTCCAATGTCGGTCTACCCCAATGCGGGTGCGGCAGATTATGTAGACGGCCAGTTTCGTTATGGGGCTACGCCGGAATATTTTGGTCAAACCGCAGTGCAATTCGCCGATCTTGGTGCACGCATCATTGGCGGGTGCTGCGGAACAACGCCGGATCATATCACCGCAATTAAACAAGCGCTCTCATCATATATCCCGTTGCCGATTGCAGAGGTTGATCCCGCAGAAACGAAGCCTCGTATCGTACTTCATGAACATGTCGATGAGCGTGCAGGGCGGGGAGGCCAGCCAACGATTGTTGATCTGGTCAAACAGCGGCATACCGTCATTGTAGAACTTGATCCCCCACGTGATCTGGATATTGCCAAATTTATGAAGGGTGCCGAAACGTTGAAAGCAGCAGGAGTGGATGCGCTGACGCTTGCAGACAACTCTCTTGCTGTAACACGCATGAGCAACATGGCCCTCGGACATTTGGTGCAGGATCGCACAGGTCTTCGTGCACTTGTACATATCGCTTGTCGTGACCGTAACCTGATCGGGACCCAGTCCCACATGATGGGGTTTGATGCACTGGGTATTAATCATGTGCTAGCTGTAACAGGTGATCCTGCAAGGTTTGGTGACTTGCCTGGTTCAAGCTCAGTATACGACCTTACATCCTTTGAAATTATACGTATGATTAAACAACTCAACGACGGTGTGGCCTTTTCGGGTAAACCATTGAAGCAAAAAGCTGGCTTCGTCATCGGGGCTGCGTTTAACCCGAATGTGAAACATCTCGATAAAGCAGTACAGCGGCTTGAGAAGAAAATTGCCTCTGGTGCAGACTATATTATGACCCAACCCGTGTATGATCCAAAACTGATCGTAGCGATGCGTGAAGCGACAAAACACCTAGATATTCCCATTTTTGTTGGTGTTATGCCGCTCGCAAGTGGCCGAAACGCAGAGTACTTGCATAACGAGGTTCCGGGTATTCAGCTTTCCGATGAGGTGCGTTCACGCATGGCAGGACTGGAAGGTGAAGAGGGGCGTGCTATGGGAGTAGCGATTGCGAAAGAGCTGCTAGATGTCGCCACAGCGCACTTCAAGGGCATTTATCTGATGACTCCATTCATGTTCTATAAGATGACTGCCGAATTGACTCAGTACGTCTGGGAGAAGTCAGAGCATCAATGTCCTACTTGTTTCAACCCTAATAATCAATTACAATAGTAAAACGGATGTGATGCCGATGTCATTCAGTATGACCGGATACGGTCAATCCGCCTTTCAATTTGGCGGCTATAAGGTACAACTGGAGATCAAATCAGTCAATCATCGTTACTGCGAAGTAATGATGCGCCTGCCAAGAGAGTGGGCCTGTTTTGAGGATGGTCTGAGAAAGATCGTACAGAGCCGCTTGAAACGTGGGCGAATTGATGTTTATGTAATGAAAGAGAAAGAGGAAGATCAGGCTCTCCCCGCTGTTCTGAATGAACAGGCGGTCAGGGCCTATCTGCAGGCTGCTGATGAGCTTGAATCTCAATTTGGAATGCAGGGCAAACCAAGTATTGTGGATATGCTAGGATTTCCGGATGTCATGGTTCAGCCGGATGGGACAAGTTCTGATTCGGAAGGCCAGAAAGACGAATGGGAGCAGCTACTGCAAGCCGGATTGAATGAAGCTCTGCACAGCCTGGAACAGATGCGTGCCCGTGAGGGGCTTCATCTGGCCAATGATCTGGAGAGGCGGATCTCCCGCCTAGAGTCACTGCATACCGAGATGCTTGAGCTTGCACCAACTGTGGTAAATGATTACCGCAACAAGCTGAGACAACGTCTCACGGAGTTGCAGGAAGAAGGCTCTTTCCCTTTTGATGAGCAAAAATTGGGTATGGAAATCGCAGTCTTTGCCGATCGTTCCAACATCGAAGAGGAGCTTACGCGTTTACTCAGTCACTTTGGACAATGTAGAGAATTGCTGAAGAGTGAGGATGCAGTAGGCCGAAAGTTGGACTTTCTGATTCAGGAGATGAATCGGGAGGTGAATACGATTGGATCAAAAGCCAACCACTTGGCTCTGGTGAATCGTGTTGTCGAGATGAAGGCGGAGCTGGAGAAGATTCGTGAGCAAGCAGCGAACATCGAATGAACGGCCAAATTTCGGCAGAAGAGTCGCATGTATAGGGGGAAGAACCTGATTATGGCAATCAAACTCATTAACATTGGATTCGGTAACATCGTATCGGCGAACAGGATTATATCTATCGTGAGTCCTGAATCCGCGCCGATCAAGAGAATTATACAAGAGGCCAGAGATCGTCACATGTTGATCGATGCAACGTATGGAAGACGTACGCGTGCCGTAATTATTACGGATAGTGATCACGTTATTCTGTCTGCTGTTCAGCCTGAAACGGTCGCCCATCGTCTTTCCTCGAAAGATGATGATAACGACGAATAAAATGGAGTGTAATATGTCTAAGGGATTACTAATCGTGTTGTCCGGCCCATCAGGGGTCGGTAAGGGAACAGTATGTAGTGCGTTGCGTAAACGTGTGCCGAATTTGACTTATTCGGTATCAGCAACCACTCGTCAGCCACGTCTTGGTGAAGAGCATGGAGTGAATTATTTCTTTCACTCGCATGATGAGTTTTTGCAGATGATTGCCGAAGACCAACTGCTGGAACATGCAGAGTACGTTGGCAATTATTATGGTACTCCGCGTGATTTTGTGGAGAAAACGATCAACGAAGGCCGCGACATCATTCTTGAGATTGAGGTTCAGGGTGCACTTAAAGTGAAAGAGAAATTCCCAGAAGGGATTTTTGTCTTCCTGCTTCCTCCTTCTTTGGACGAGTTGAAAGATCGCATTCAAGGCCGGGGTACAGAAAGTCAAGCGACGATTGATCACCGGATGTCCGTTGCGGTAGATGAGATCAATTTGCTGGAGCATTATGATTATGCTGTAGTTAATGATGAGATCGATTCAGCTTGCAAACGAATAGAAAGCATCATTATCGCCGAACATTGTAAGATCAATAAATAATCCACTTTGCCGCCGCGTACAGCGTTATTCATGGGGCTGTTGTCATATCATGTTAAGGTGATGCTCATTACAGGGTGTCAGAACGTGAAGGGCACGCAACATAAAGGTTCTGTCAGGCGGCAACTTGTGATTATACTAATGCAAAGAGGTGTTTGTTAATATGCTGTATCCTTCGATTGATGAAATGATGAACAAAGTTGACAGCAAGTATTCCCTGGTTGTTGCTGCTTCCCGTCGAGCGAGACAGCTTCGTGAAGGCGAGAAGTCGGAATTGAGAAACGCAAAATCTCATAAGCAGGTTGGCGTTGCACTGGAAGAGATCTACGGAGATCATCTGGTTGTAATCAAAGGACAGGACGAAGAAGAAGAGTAAGCCTTAGGGCTGCTCTTCAACTGCATACGGCGGAAGCCGGAATTATTTTGACAACCGCGAGGTTGTTATTTTTTTACGAATAAGCCTTTATAACGTTCTTGAACTAGACGTCTTAACATTATCGGGGGATCTGAACATGTTGAACGGTAAAAAAATCGTGCTTGGCGTGACAGGCGGCATCGCAGCTTATAAGGCAGCAACATTATGCAGCAAACTGGTGCAAAAGGGAGCGGATGTTCATGTTATCATGACTGCTTCAGCAACCCAGTTTATTACGGAATTAACGCTGCAGACGTTGACCCGCAACGCCGTTTATACAGATACATTTGATGAACGTGAACCGGCGGTTGTTTCTCATATCAATCTCGCAGATCTCGCAGATCTCGTGCTGGTAGCTCCGGCAACAGCGAATGTAATCGCCAAAATGGCACATGGTATGGCCGACGATATGCTCACAACGACGTTGCTTGCTACCACTGCACCCGTGATGATTGCACCTGCCATGAATGTACACATGTATGATCATCCAGCGGTACAGCATAATATGAGACTGCTGGATGAGCGGGGTACCTTAATGATTGAACCGGGCGAAGGACTACTGGCTTGCGGATATGTGGGCAAGGGGCGTCTGGAAGAGCCGGAGACCATAGTGGAAGTGGTAGAGCGTTTCTTCGCTCAACAGGATAAAGCTCATGTTCCACAGCAGGATCAAGATTGGGTGCAGAGTCACTTGTATGATCAGGTGCAAGGAGAAGGTCGGACTTTATTGCTCAAAGGAAAAAAAGTGATCGTGACCGCTGGTGGTACGGTGGAACGCATTGATCCGGTTCGGTATATTACGAATGATTCTTCCGGAAAAATGGGGTTTGCCATCGCCGCTGCTGCGCGTGATCTCGGGGCCGATGTGAAGCTTATTATGGGTAATACACAGGCACAGCCGCCAGTAGATGTTAAGATCATTCCCGTGCAGTCTGCACAGGAAATGTACGAGGCGGTATCCCGAGAATGGGAGGAATCGGACATTGTCATCAAGGCTGCGGCTGTGGCTGATTATCGTCCGAAGGAAGTATACACAGAGAAAATCAAGAAAAAGGGCGATACGTTGTCGCTCGAGCTTGTGAAAAATATAGATATTTTGGAGACGCTGGGCAAACAAAAGACGCATCAGTTTTTGATCGGTTTTGCTGCCGAGACACAGTCGCTCGAAATGTATGCACGTGAGAAACTGAAACGGAAAAATTGTGATCTGATCGTAGCCAATGATGTCTCCCGTGCGGGAGTAGGATTTGGAACAGATACCAACGCGGTAATGATCTATGACCGTAATGGGTTGGTAGAGGAGCTTGAGTTGATGTCCAAGGAAGATGTTGCACATCGCTTGCTCCGAATTGCGGCGGAGCGCATTGCCGGGAGGAATTAGAAGATGGAGATTGCCAAGGTCATTGTCGATGTGCCTGTGAAGCAGACCGACCGGCCTTTTGATTACCTGGTACCCGACGATATGAAAGAGTGGATTGAGGTGGGAAGCAGGGTAGGTGTACCTTTTGGACATCGAACGGTGCAAGGGTTCGTTGTGGATTTGGTCCCTCGAACGGGGGAAGAATCGTTTAAGATGAAGCCTATTCAGGAACTGCTCGATCTTGTGCCTCCACTATCCAAAGATCTGGTGGAACTGGCAGAATGGATGAGCGAGCGATACGCGAGTAATCGCATTTTGTCTCTGCAAGTGATGGTTCCAACGGCATTGAAAGGTAAGGCCGAGCGCTATATTTCACTGGGAAATGGACTGGATGGACAAGCACTGAACGAAGCTTCACATGAGGAAGTTCTGTTTGTCTGGGGTGAGGAGTCGACAACCGAGAAGGTACAGCAGGATATTATCCGTTTTGTCAAAAGCCGAGGGCAGGTGCCATTGCAGCAATTAAGCCGTAAATACCCGAACCACGCATTCTTGATTAAGAAGCTTCTGCTCAGTGGTGTGCTATTGGAAAGTCAAGCCATCAAAGACAAGCTGAGCAAAAAGACGATGAAATCCGTTCATCTGGCTGTGGACATCGCTACAGCGGAAGAGGCACTTGCTTCATTCCCGGCAAAGGCACAGCGACAGAAAGAGATTCTTGCTTTTTTACTGGAAATGAAAGATTTGCTACCAATGCCTCTAAAGGAAGTATTGACGACTCTGCAGGTTTCGGCAGCTACGATCAAGGGGCTGGAGGAAAAAGGGTTAGTCGTGACAGAGGACGTAGAAGTTTTTCGCGATCCGTATCAAGGTAGACGATTTAAACCGACAGAGCCACTGGCTTTGACAGAGGAGCAACAGCGTGTTTATGGCAGTATCAACGCTCGTCTACAGGAACGACGTCATGGCACTTTTTTACTGCATGGTGTTACCGGAAGCGGTAAAACAGAGGTGTATCTTCAGACCATTCAACAGTGCATCAATCAGGATAGGCAGGCAATTGTATTAGTACCTGAGATTGCTCTAACGCCACAGATGGTAGAGCGTTTCAAAGGACGTTTTGGCGATCAAGTTGCGGTTATGCACAGTCGTCTTTCTGGAGGCGAACGTTATGATGAATGGCGTAAAATTCGAGAAGGTCAGGTCAAAGTAGCGATTGGTGCCCGCTCTGCAGTGTTTGCTCCATTCAGCCGCCTAGGCTTGATTATAATGGACGAAGAACACGAAACTTCATATAAACAAGAAGAAACACCTAAATATCATGCGCGTGACGTCGCTGTTAAAAGAGCACAGCAGCACCAGGCTGTAGTCGTTCTAGGTTCAGCCACGCCTTCACTGGAAAGTTATTATGCTGCGCGCTCACAAAGTAATGATGATTTTGCCCCCCTTTTGCTGGAAATGCCTACAAGGGCGCTCGGCAACAATCTGCCGACGGTGCGCATCATTGATATGCGTGAAGAGCTGAAGGACGGCAATCGCTCAATGTTCAGCAGGGCACTGCACAAAGGAATTGAAGAGCGCATGGAGCGAGGAGAACAGACGGTGTTGCTGCTAAATCGCCGTGGATATTCAACCTTTGTTATGTGCAGAAGCTGCGGATATGTGGCGGGGTGTCCGGAATGCGACATCTCGTTAACGTATCATCAGCGCTCTAACAATTTACGCTGTCACTATTGCGGGTATGCCGAAGCTGCGCCAGAAGTATGTCCGGATTGCGGAAGCGAGCATATAAGGTACTTTGGTACAGGGACGCAGAGGGTCGAGGAAGAACTGGCCAAGCTATTCCCGGGGATTCGGGTAATTCGAATGGATGTAGACACCACAACGGAAAAAGGCTCCCATGAAAAACTGCTGAAACAGTTTCGAGAGAAAAAAGCGGACGTGTTGCTTGGGACACAGATGGTGGCCAAAGGTCTGGATTTCCCTGATGTGACGCTGGTTGGGGTGATCACCGCAGATTCAGCGCTGAATTTGCCGGATTTTCGTGCTGCGGAGAAAACATTCCAACTACTTACACAAGTGGCAGGTCGGGCGGGCCGGCATCAATTGCCTGGCGAGGTATTTGTGCAGTCCTATACACCAGAACATTACTCCATTGGACATGCAAGCCAGCATGACTATGTTTCTTTTGTACGGGAGGAATTGCTGCACCGCAGAAACCTGCAATACCCGCCGTACTGCCGCCTCATATTGGTGACGTTCTCCCATGAACAGCTTCCTGTACTGATTCGATTAGCTGAAAACTATACCCGATTGTTAAAAGAGAAGGCGAATGCTGCCGGATGGTTGGGTAGTTTGGATCGTTTCAGTAATGATGCTTTTGATGTTCTTGGCCCCGTAGCTTCTCCTATTCCAAGGATCAAGAATAGATACCGATTCCAATGTATGATAAAATGGCGTGGGGATGTGGACGCAATCGGCCTGGCTCTGGCAACCGCTCGGCACATGGACGACGATGTTCAGGCCCAGAAGCTGCTTATTAGCCTTGATGTAGATCCGCAGATGTTGATGTGAACATTTTACAGCACTTTGTTGCGTAAATGGGGATGTGAACAAGCGGTATAAACATAGATTAATATCAACAACGAAATAGAGAATTTTGTCGTGAAACTATGATGAGGATTAGGAAGGTGCTTACAACATGTCGATTCGTATTATCGTTAAAGAACCAGATGAGGTGCTTCACAAAAGAGCGAAGGAAGTAACCAAAGTTACACCCAATGTACAAAAACTGCTAGATGATATGGCAGACACGATGTACGATGCAGAAGGCGTGGGTCTTGCTGCTCCTCAAGTGGGCATTTTGAAACGCTTAATTGTTATTGATGCAGGAGATGAGCAAGGGCTGATCAAAATGATTAACCCAGAGATCATTTCCAGTGAAGGGGAACAGTTCGGACCTGAAGGTTGCCTGAGTATTCCGGGCATTAACGGTGATGTTCGTCGATACGAGACGGTTACGGTTAAAGGACTGGATCGGGAAGGAAACGAACTGATTATTACAGGTAGCGGACTGCTATCCCGTGCGTTCCAGCACGAAATTGACCATCTGAATGGCGTACTCTTTACGGATATCGCTGAAAAAGTATACGAAATTGCCCCGGAGCAAACTGGACCGCGTCGCAATTAAGGAGTGATCGATTTGAACATTGTGTTTATGGGAACACCTGAATTTGCTGTTCCTTCACTAGATATGCTAATGGCGGAAGGGTACAACGTGGTAGGCGTGGTAACTCAGCCTGATAAACCACAAGGACGTAAAAAGGTACTTACACCTACACCGGTGAAGGTCGCAGCTGAACGCTACGGTCTGCCGGTGTTTCAGCCTGTTAAGCTGCGTGATCCGGAAGCGGTGGCTCGTCTGGCGGAATGGAAGCCTGATTTAATTGTGACAGCCGCATTTGGACAAATTCTTCCCAAAGCGGTACTCGATATGCCCGTTCGCGGTTGTGTGAACGTGCATGGATCTCTTTTGCCTAAGTATCGCGGAGGAGCACCCATTCAACGTTCCATTATTAACGGAGAATCGGTAACAGGTGTCACATTGATGTACATGGCAGAAGGACTGGACACTGGGGACATGATCTCCCGTGTGGAAGTGCCGATAACGGATGAGGATACATCGGGTACTATGTTTGTAAAATTGAGCGAGGCTGGTTCCAAGCTACTTCAGGCTGAAATGCCGCGTCTGATTGCAGGCGAAACGACAGCTGTTCCTCAAGACGATACACAGGCTTCATATGCTCGTAATCTGACTCGCGAAGATGAGAAGATGGACTGGAATCGTACTTCACGTGAACTGTTCAATCAGATTCGTGGTCTCGTACCTTTTTCAGGCGCATTTACGATGTGGGACGAGCAGGTATTTAAAGTTTGGGCAGCAGCCAATCCCGATCAAGTGAAGGCAGAGGCTTCATCCATCGCTAATGCTGGACAAGCTGAACCGGGAACGGTGTTGCAATTGAATAAATCAGGCATTGAAGTAAAGACAGGGGATGGCTCTTTGTGGCTGAAGGAAGTACAGCCTGCGGGCAAAAAAGTGATGCAAGCTGCTGACTTTGCACGCGGTGGAACATTAAAACCTGGTATGGTGCTGCGATGAGTGGGTCACAGTCAGGTCACTCTGCTGGAAAAGAACGTATGACAGCTGGCGGCAAGGCTGCCGCCGGGAGCCAAAGCAATCACAATCGACGTCAGTCTGGCAAAGGTTCTTCTGGCAGCCAGAGCAGGACTGCCAGAAAGGGCACTGCGCCGACTTCTTCTGCGAAGGGAAGTTCAACTAATGCTCGTGTGCAGAAACCGAAAACTTCAGCCCGGGCACTGGCTGTCAAGGTGCTTAGTGCGGTTGAACAGGATGGAGCTTATAGCAATCTGGAACTAAACCGTCGACTCAAAGAGGCAGAACTTAGTTCTGCGGATGTGGGACTTGCTACGGAACTGGTATATGGAACGATTGCAAGACTGAACACACTGGATTATTTCCTGGAGCGTTTTGTTGCCAAGGGCACAGCCAAATTACAGCCTTGGGTGCGCAGTTTGCTTCGGATCAGTACCTATCAATTGATCTACTTGGATCGAATTCCGGAACATGCCGTCGTCAGCGAAGCAGTAAATCTGGCGAAAAAGCTTGGACATCAAGGTATCTCGGGTATGGTTAACGGCGTGTTGCGGAATATGATTCGAAATAAGGAGCAATTACATGTTCCTTCCGATCTGCCGATCGCTCAACGAATCTCTTTGGAGCATTCCCATCCACTATGGATGGTAGAACGGTGGATAGCTCAATATGGGGAAGAGACGACAGAAGCGATCTGTCGCGCGAACAACGAACCTCCGGCAGTAAGTGTTCGTGTCAACACGACCATGATCACACGTGACAAGCTGATGGCTGAAATGTCAGGAGCGGGTGCGGTGGTAGAAGCATCATTACTTAGTCCAGATGGTATTTTGGTTCGAAGTGGTGGGAATATGGCCCTCACGTCCTGGTATCAGGAAGGGTTATTCTCTGTACAAGACGAAAGTTCCATGCTGGTTGCCGAAGCTGTAGCACCTGAAGAGGGGCAGAACGTACTGGACTGTTGTGCAGCTCCAGGTGGAAAAACAGCTCATATAGCAGAAAAGATGCAAGATCGCGGGCATATTGTTGCTAATGATGTTCATGCACATAAACGTGAGCTTATTTTGAATCAAGCTGAGCGTCTTGGGCTTAGCTGTATTGATGCAGTAACTGGAGATGCGCTTGATTTAAACAAACGATATAAAGAGTCTTCATTTGACCGGATTTTGCTGGATGCTCCATGCTCGGGTCTAGGTGTGATCCGCCGCAAACCGGATGTAAAGTGGACGAAATCAGTTGATGACATTGAAGGAATTTCTAGTTTGCAACGAGAGCTTTTGGATCGTGTAGCGCCATTGCTCAAACCAGGCGGCATTTTGGTCTATAGTACCTGTACCATTGAATCGACAGAGAACGAGGACATGGTAGCGGATTTTTTAGGTCGTCATCCAGAGTATCAGGCCATCGAAACGTCCGCATGGTCCCAACCGGAAGTTGCAAATTGGAAGACCGTAAACGGTGGTATTCAAATTCTGCCACAACACGCCGATAGTGATGGTTTTTACATTGCAAGGTTGACAAGAATAACTGATTAACTGTTTAATAAAGCACTGAAGGAAGGCCGCCGAGGGAAACCCCGGCGGATTTCTTTGTGATAGGGCATGACTTTACTGCTGATGATGAGAAACAAGCTTCGGATGCGATGATGACATTCAGGTGTTATAATGCATGAAGAATGGATCGCTGGGGTATACATGGATGTAAAGTGGTGTTTATGATAGAATAGGACGAATGCAGTAAATCGATGAAAAGCAAATGAAACAATAAAGGAATAGGTGTTGACAACAAAATGAAACCTTTTATATACGACTTTTCCTTGGAGCAGCTTCAGCAATGGGCTGTAGATAACGGGGAACCTGCGTTTCGCGGTGGCCAGATCTTTGACTGGATTTATGTGAAACGTGTGAATGATTTTAGTGAAATGACGAATTTGTCCAAAGCCTTACGTGAGAAGCTAGCAGATCAGTTTGAATTCGTAACGCTTAAGGAGATTACCAAGTTTGAATCCAAAGATGGAACGGTGAAATTTCTCTTTGGTCTTCATGATGATCACGCGATTGAAACGGTTATCATGAAACATAACTACGGGAATAGCATTTGTGTTACGACACAAGTTGGCTGCCGCATAGGCTGCACATTCTGTGCCTCCACATTGGGAGGTCTGAAACGCAACCTTACAGCAGGAGAGATCGTTGCTCAGGTAGTACAGGCTCAAAAAATCCTTGATGAGCGTGGTGAGCGGGTTAGCAGCATCGTTATCATGGGTTCGGGCGAACCTTTTGAAAATTATGAAGCTACGATGACGTTCCTGCGAATTATGATTCACGAAAAAGGTTTGAATATCGGGCAGCGCCATATCACCGTATCTACGAGTGGTATTGTTCCTAATATTTACAAGTTTGCAGATGAAGACACGCAGATTAACCTCGCGATTTCGATTCACGCACCTAATGATGCTCTGCGATCGAAACTGATGCCTGTAAACCGTCGTTTCCCATTTGATGATGTAATGGAGTCTCTTCGTTATTATCTCGCCAAGACGGGACGAAGAATAACGTTTGAGTATGCATTAATCGGCGGTGTAAACGACCAGCCAGAGCATGCAGCTGAACTTGCAAGTGTTCTTAAAAACATGTTGTGCCATGTCAACCTGATTCCGGTTAACCATGTACCTGAGCGCAAATATGTTAGAACATCAAGAAGCGATATCTTTAATTTCCAAAGAATCCTCTCGGAACAGGGAGTTAATGTAACGATTCGCCGTGAGCAGGGACATGATATTGCTGCCGCTTGCGGACAGCTTCGTGCAAAGCATATGGAGTTGAGGTGAGAATGTTTTGATCAAAACAGTTCATGTGAGTCATATCGGACGAGTACGTTCGGTGAATGAAGATTCAGCTTGGATACGGAATCTTGATACAGGATATATCTTGGGAATCGTTGCAGACGGGATGGGCGGACATCTTGCCGGTGATACGGCAAGTCGTCTTGCGGTCGAAACGCTGGTGCAGGATCTGGCAGCACTTGAGCCAGGCTTGTCCCATGCATCCCTGTCAGCTGCTCTAAGTGATGCGATTCTTCATGCAAATGAAGTCATATTCCGTACAGCGTCTACAGATGACAAGTATCACAATATGGGCACGACTGTGGTCGCAGCCTTATTAAATGATGCAGAAGGTGTGATTGGACACATCGGGGACAGCCGTGCCTACAAAATTGCGGGCAAAGAAGTATTCCAGCTGACCGAAGATCATACACTGGTGAATGAATTGTACAAAAATGGTCAGATTAGCAAAGAGGATGTGTCTCATCATCCACGCCGTAACGTGCTTACCCGTGCGCTCGGCACAGATGCTGAGGTGAAGGTAGATATGGATACAGTAAAATTGAAAGAAGGCGAAGTGCTGCTTCTGTGCAGTGACGGACTCAGTAACCTGGTCAGTAATGAGCAGATTATTCAGGTTGCAGGAAATCTTGAACTTTCACTGGAGGATCGCGCGGACCGGCTGCTACAACTGGCGTTGCTTGCCGGAGGGGATGACAATATCACGGTAGCCTTGTTTGAACCTCAGCGGGTCGACTCCGTGGACATGGAAGAGGGGTGTGAGTCATGATCGGGCACCAGCTAGGCGGACGCTATGAAGTTATTGAGCGTGTTGGCGGTGGCGGCATGGCTCTCGTATACAAAGCCCAGGATCTGCTCTTGAACCGTAATGTAGCCATCAAAGTGCTCAGACAACAGTTTGTGCATGATGAAGAGTTTATTCGTCGTTTCCGCAGGGAAGCACAATCGGCTGCATCACTATCTCATCCTAACGTCGTCAGCATTTATGATGTGGGTCAGGAAGATGACGTTCATTATATTGTAATGGAGTACGTTGAAGGCAAGAACCTGAATGAAATCATTAAAGAACGTGCACCTTTGCAGGTTGATGAGGCGGTACGAATTGCTTCACAGATTGCAGACGCACTGGATCATGCACATCATAATCAGATTATTCACCGGGACATCAAACCGCATAATATATTAATTGGCCGCAACGGCCGTGTCAAAGTAACCGATTTTGGAATTGCCCGTGCGGTGACCTCTACAACGATCACACAAACAGGCTCTGTAGTTGGTTCAGTGCATTATTTTTCACCGGAACATGCCAAAGGTATCGTAACGGGAGAGAAGTCGGACTTATATTCATTAGGTATTGTACTTTATCAGATGCTCACTGGGCAGCTTCCGTTTCTGGGAGAGAGTCCTATCAGTGTTGCTTTGAAACATTTGCAAGAAGAGTTTGATGAACCACGTAAATTCAATCCATTGATTCCACAAAGTGTGGAGAATGTCATCCTGAAATCGATGCGTAAAAACCCGCAAGAACGCTATCAGTCGGCCAAGGAGATGCAAAACGATCTGGAAACATGCTTGTTGCCAGAAAGACGAAATGAATCAAAGGTTGATTTTCCGGATGAGGATGACATAGATCAGACACGCGTCATGCCAGCGATCAAGCCAGAGCCGCGTGGAGTAATGTCGACAGGAACATTGCCCGTAATGGATACGGATGTTGGGGTTACGGCTGCGGACGAAGGTAAATCGAAAACGAAGAAATGGAAAAAGCCCACTTTGATCATTTCGATGACGATTCTACTCCTTATTGCTATGGTTGCGGTGGTCTGGTATGTCAGAGGCATGCTTGTTGTGCCAGAGGTGAAAGTTCCTAACGTGGTTAACCAGACTGAAGAAAAAGCACGCCAAATGCTAGAGGAAGCAGGCTTAGTTGTAAGCAACGAAGTCATCCGAGAATATATGGAAAATGTTGAACCTGGTATTGTTTTTGACCAGAGTAGGGATGAAGGCGATGTGGTCAAAAAAGGTTCTGAAGTGCAACTGAGTGTTGGTGCAGAAAAAACCATGGTGAAAATGATTGATGTTAAAAGTGATCCTTATGCTGATGCGGTCAAAAAACTGACTGCACTTGGGCTTAAGGAAGATCAGATCAAGCGGAAAGAAGAATTTTCTAACGAAATTCCATCAGGTTCAGTCATTTCACAGACGCCTGGTGTGAATGAAGAGTTTGATCCCGAAACGGTTGAAATTGAGTTAACCGTAAGTAAGGGAACTGAAACGGTGAAGATGCCTGATTTGAAAAATCATACGCGCAGTGAAGCAGAGCAGATGCTGAAAGAGAAGGGACTTGTGCTCGGACAGGTGCAGGAGGAATCCAGTTATACTGTCGATGAGGGCAAAGTGACCCAGCAATGGCCTGTTGAAGCGGGAGCGGAAGTTAGTCCTGGCGACAAAATTACGATTTTTATTAGCACAGGCTATCCACCTGAAGCGCTGCAGTATCCTTTCAACATCAATGTATCTCCAAAAGAAGCGAACAAAAACAGTAAAATTCGTATTACTTATGAGGATGCACGTGGCAAGAATCAGGAGTGGGGCACTCGCACGATCAATTCAGCTCAGACGTTGACGATTCCTCTTGTGCTGGCTCCGAATGAAAATGGTGCGGTATCCGTTTACCGTGATGGGAAATTTTTGGATACGTACGTGGTATCTTACAGTGAAGCGAAGAATGGTACGGTGAACGTGCCTTCGATTGACCCTGAACAGGATACACAAGCTCCGCCTGCGAATAACCCTGAACCGGGCAATGGTGACAATGGCAATGTCGATCCTGGTGGTGAAGGCGAGCCGGAGTCCACACCAGCTGATGGAGAAGAGGACGATGAGGAAGGCGACACATCGGCCATGAAGACAGACAAAGGTCCAGGCAAGCATAAGGAGGATAAGAAAAAAGGAGTTATCAACGCATCGGGCCGTCCATAAGGACGGCTCATGCTGACATAGGGAGTGAATGCAACTGATCTTAAAGGAGGGCGACGGAGCTGTGCCAGAAGGTATCATCGTTAAAGCATTAAGTGGTTACTACTATGTTATGCCAGTGGAGGACAACGGAGTTCCTTCGGTTGAAGGTTCCGCCGTTCAGTGCAGGGCCAGAGGGATTTTTCGTAAAAAAGGAACTTCTCCACTCGTTGGCGACCGTGTAACCTATATGTTAACGGAGAATGGCGAAGGAACGGTAGACCAGATTCACAAGCGTGAGACTGAATTAATTCGCCCACCTGTGGCGAATGTCAGCTTGGCTGTTCTGGTGTTTTCAGTCAAAGAGCCAGATATGAATCTGAATCTGCTCGATAAGTTTCTCGTGCATATTGAGCAAGCTGGACTGGATGCTCTTATTGTGCTGACGAAACAAGATCTCATTGATCCAGATGCAGAAGATCGACATATTGTTGCTGAAGTGAAGGCACTCTACGAGCGGATTGGATATGAGGTCATTTCGACCAGTTCACGAACTGGAGAAGGTAGTGAGTTACTCAAGGAACGCCTTGCAGGCAAAATTAGTGTGTTCTCTGGTCAGTCGGGTGTGGGCAAGTCTTCTATGCTAAACGCACTGATGCCAGGATTGACGCTGGAGACAAGTGCCATCAGCATGCGTTTAGGACGAGGGAAACACACAACCAGGCACGTGGAACTTATACCTCTGGACAATGGCGGGTTCGTTGCAGATACTCCTGGATTCAGTCAACTGGACTTTTTGGAGATTGGTGTAGAGGAATTATCCACTTGTTTCCGGGAGTTTGCTCAATTTGCTGATCAGTGCAAGTTCCGTGGTTGTACGCATACGCATGAACCAGGTTGCCGGGTACTCGCGGCCAAAGATGAAGGTTTGATCTCTGAAAGCCGGTATCATCACTATGAGCAATTCCTGGCTGAAATGAAAGATAAGAAGCGGAGGTATTAACATGATTAAAATAGCCCCATCTATATTATCAGCTGACTTTGCCAAGCTAGGTGCTGAAGTTGCGGAAGCACAAGCTGCAGGCGGAGATTGGATTCATGTTGACGTAATGGACGGTCACTTCGTGCCTAACATTACACTAGGTCCTGCTATTGTTAAGGCCATTGCACCTCATACGACACTGCCTCTTGATGTTCATCTGATGATCGAGAATCCGGAAAGATACGTGGAGGAGTTCGCTAAAGCGGGTGCAGCAGTAATTACTGTTCATGCGGAGGCGTGTATACATCTTCACCGGGTCATTCACTTGATTAAAGAGCAAGGAGTTATGGCAGGGGTGGCCCTCAATCCAGGCACTCCTGCTAGTGCCATTCAAGAAGTGCTGGATGATGTAGATATGGTTCTAGTCATGACTGTTAATCCAGGTTTCGGTGGACAAGCTTTTATCTCAGGTACAATGAACAAAATCAAGCAAATTCGTACGTGGTTGAACGAAAGAGGACGCCATGACGTCCATATCGAGGTAGACGGCGGAATTGCTGCGGATACAGCTCCATTAGTCGTGGAAGCAGGGGCTGATGTGCTGGTGGCTGGTAGCGCCGTATTTGGAAGGGAAGACCGTGCTGCTGCGATTACCGAGATTCGCAGAAGCTACGAGGGCTAAATTTATGACCCTCAAAGAGACGCTGTGGACAATGGCAGGAAGTCTTGTCACCGGCCTGGTGCTTGCGCTGTTCGCGGTTCTTCAGGCTCCATTCAACGCACTCACGTCTTTAATCGGGGTTGGGGTGGTTATTATGTATTTTCGTAAGTTCGACCGGAAGGGACTTCGGATTACTTTTGTCATATTCAGCATACTGTATTATCTCATGAGTGTTTTCATGATCGCTGTCTATCAGTATCTTCCCCAAACGCAAATAGGCTGATCTCGGGCTTGTCATTGTGGAATAGGGACAACAAGTTCCGCATAAATATGGTTACATGAGCAGGTTTCTCATGTAGCCTTTTTTGTCGTGTTTAGGTGAAAAAGGCCTGAAGCATAGGATACGGCGGATGCATGAGCATGATGGGGAGGGTAAAGTATGAAATTTTACACATTCAAACTGCCGAAGTTTTTGGGAGGGTTTGTGAAGGCGATCCTGAATACGTTTCAGAAGAACTAATCTCGTCTACAAGATTGCTAAAAAGGATATGACGCTCAAAGATGTTCAGTTTCAGACCACTCAATGGCATCTACAGCAACTAGAGTATCAACAACTTCATAGGTGCTCTAAAACTCAGAGGATGGATGGAAGTTGTAAGACTTATGTCTCAATGAGCAGCACATTTAGGCGAATACCGCCGTTTTGGCTTAAAGGCTTATCTGGAAAACCGGATCTGCAAAAGGTGCCATGCGGCGGCTATTCCTGTGTGCAGCTAGAGTTATGTAGAGAATTGAAGCTTCAAGTTAGTCGTAAAGTTGTGCTTTTTTGAATACCAAAAAAGCACCTGCAAGATACAAGGTGCTTTTTGCTTATCCGATTTATAGTAGCTTTGCGTGATTATACGCGAGTCACTTTACCGGCTTTCAGTGCACGGGTGCTTACGTATACACGTTTTGGTTTGCCGTTCACGAGAATACGGACCTTCTGAACGTTTACGCCCCAAGAACGACGGTTACGGTTGTTAGCGTGGGATACGTGGTTACCGGTGCCCGGTTTCTTACCTGTCACATAACATTTGCGAGACATAGATTACACCTCCTATCCTAAAATAACCAGTGCCTTCGGAGAGACGAACGTCATTCCATAAGGACTCAATTGTTCTTTCCTGATCCAGAGAATCAGGTTTCAGTAGCGAATGGTGTTGTTCAAGCCGGCTTGGCCGGATCATTTCCATTACTTAACCTGCATAAAACAATACTTAAATATAATATCATAATCAAAAAAGCTTCGTCAACTGATCCAAAAACTTTATTTATTTCTCTTGTCTAATATAGTACAATGTTGTTTAGTCCATAGTACAGCCATGAACAGGCTGTTGCCGAGTGAAGCCGGAGAAAAAACCGTATGATATAGGTTGGAGGTTTGCTTTTTTGGCAACGCTGTGAGATGCGGCATTCCATCATTGGCATCATTCTCCATGCGGCATTCATGTCGGCTTCTAATACCGGTGCATAATTCTATGCCCGAATTATGGGTTGCAGAGCATGCAGGATATTGGTAGCCCGGCCGCCCAGACCGTTAATCCGGCTGACATGTTGTATTGTATGCCTGTGCCGGACAAGGGTATGGACGAAGAATAACGCAGCCGCGTTAGCGCATGAACAGACCAAAATGATTCTTGGTGCAAGGTGTTCGTGTATCAAGCTAGGAAGGGGAATTCTCACTTGAGTATACGTTCTTTAAATGGAACAGATTTCACCGCAATGGTTATTGCCGGAGCGGAACAACTAGGTCAGCACGCAGAACATGTCAATTCCCTTAATGTTTTCCCTGTGCCGGATGGCGACACGGGAACAAATATGAATTTGACGATGACTGCTGGTGTGGCAGAAATCAAAAGAAAAAGTTCTGCATCGATCGGAGAAGCTGCAGGTATTTTATCCAAAGGCTTGCTTATGGGCGCACGCGGAAACTCGGGGGTTATTTTATCCCAATTGTTCCGTGGTTTCAGTCGTTCAGCAGCTCCTTTTGAAGAATTGAACACAATTCAGTTCGCAGCAGCTCTGCAAAATGGTGTTGACGCAGCATATAAAGCCGTTGTTAAACCTGTAGAGGGAACGATTCTTACTGTAGCGAAGGAAGCTGCGAAGCATGCCAGCTACTATGCAAGACGGACCAATGATATTACTGAATTAATGAATGAGGTTTTGTTAAAAGCAAAAGAAGCACTGGCGATGACTCCAGACATGCTACCTGTATTAAAACAGGTCGGTGTGGTGGACTCGGGTGGTCAGGGGCTTGTATATATTTACGAAGGCTTTATGGAAGTATTGCTTAAAGGGGATGGCGCTTCACGTACTTCACTCCAAGGAGAGATCGCTCCATCCGTAGTCGCACCTGTGAAGCCGTCTGTACAGCCAGAATCGGCTGCAACGAAACCGACACAATTGCTTGCTCCTGAGATGCCTTTGTCAGCTCAAGCAAGATTGGAAACGGAGGATATTGAATTCCTTTATGATATGGAGTTCTTTATCAATCGCGAGCTTGGAGAGAACGCAGGTACAGCTTTTGATGAAGAGGTATTCCGGAAAGCGTTGTCAGTAAATGGAGATTCTATCATCATCATCGGAGACGATGAGGTGATCAAAGTGCATGTGCACTCCAAGACACCTGGCGATGTATTGAATCTGGCTCTGAAGTACGGCGAGATTACACAGATTCATATTCTTAACATGCGTGAACAGCACCGCGATCTGCTGAGTGCCGGAATGGATGTTGCGGCTTCACCGGACCTTTTTGCTGAGATTCCGCAGGAGAAGACAAGCGCACCTGAAGAAGCGGTGCTCCCGGCAGATGAAATGGCTCCATACGGTTTTATCGCGGTATCTTCTGGTGATGGTATCGCGGAAATATTTAAAAGTCTGGGTGTAGATGTAGTCATGTCTGGTGGACAGACGATGAATCCAAGCACAGAGGACTTTGTAAAAGCCGTTCGTTCGATTGCCGCGGATCAAATCTTTATTTTACCGAATAACTCCAATATTGTACTGGCTGCTGAACAAGCTCGGGAATTGTTGGAGGATGAACGTCGCATTACGGTTATTCCAAGTAAAACAATTCCACAGGGGATGGCTGCTGCGTTTGCCTTCCAAGAGGATGAGTCAGCGGAAACAAACCGTGATCAGATGCTGGAGGCGATCAGCCGTGTGCAGTCAGGACAAGTCACTCATGCCGTTCGGGACACACAATATGATGAGCTCGATATCAAAGCGGGTCATTATATCGGTATCCATAATTCCAAAATTGTTGCGACTGACGAGAGTATACTTCGTGCCTGCGAAGGACTACTTGGACAGATGATGCAGAGCGGCGATGAAGTCGTGACGATCCTTGAAGGGGAAGAGGCTGACGAGGAGGTTACCGCCGCACTTAGCGCTTGGTTGGAGGAGCAATATCCTGATGCTGAGATCGAGGTACATCGGGGAGGACAACCCGTTTATTACTATCTGTTCGCTGTCGAGTCCTAATGTACTGATAGAATTTTAGCCAAAAGGAGGAGAGCTCGTGAGTCACAAGGTTGCGATTGTAACGGACAGTACTGCCGATATTCCCGAGGATATCATTCGAAAATATGGCATACATGTCGTTCCCTTGCGTCTGCTGTTCGGGGAAGAAACGTATGCCGATGGTATAGATCTGACCTCAGAGCAGTTTTACGACAAGTTAAGGCAGAGCGCTGTGTTGCCTACCACATCACAGCCTTCTCCTACTGATTTCATGAATGTGTATCAGTCATTGCTGGAAGAAGAGCCAGACAGATCTATTATATCCATACACCTATCTTCTGGTATGAGCGGTACTTATCAATCTGCTATGCTTGGTAAGTCCCTGTTGGAACGTGACTCGGATATTACCGTTATTGATTCAAAGTCGGCTTCGTACGGGTATGGGTTAATGGTGGTGCATGCTGCGGAGCTTGCCGAACAAGGCAAGTCCGCAGTTGAAATTGCCGTTGCTGTTGAGGCAATGCAGAATTCTCGCAAACTGTTTTTTCTGGTGGATTCGCTGGAATATTTACAGAAAGGCGGGCGGATCGGTAAGGCTTCGGCGATTTTGGGAACGTTGCTTAACATTAAACCGATCCTGTCTATCGATGAAGAAGGCATAATTTATGCAGTAGAGAAAGTCAGAGGTCATAAAAAAGCAATGGCACGTATTGTTGAACTGTTCCAGAAGGATCTGGCTGGCAAACGGGTGAATCTAGCGGTAGGTCATACCGCAGATCTAGCGTCAGCAGAGGCTTGTGCCGAGCAGTTAAAGGGTCATTTTACATTAAATGAAGTGATCTACACCAATATCGGGGCTGTCATTGGAAGTCATGTGGGGCCCGGTGTTATAGCAATATTTATGTGGCCTGTTCCGGAATGAGGGATTGAACATGAATTTGGAAGAAATATCCGTGAAACAAATTAACGGCGTGAGTGCTCTCAAAGAGGGAGAGCTTCACGCCTTTGGCATCTCTAGTGTGAAAGACTTGCTGGAATACTATCCGTTCCGTTATGAAGATTATCGTTTGCGCTCACTTAGTGAGGTAAAGGACGGAGACAAAATAACAGTCCAAGGTCAGGTTATGGGTGTCCCAGTATTGCAGCGTTACGGCAAAAAGTCACGTCTGACCTGTAAGATTATGACGGAAGAGTGGATGATTACGGCAACGTGGTTTAATCGCCATTTCCTCAAAGACCAGCTTACGCCTAACCGGGAAATTGTGCTTACAGGTAAATGGGAGCAAAAACGTATGCAGCTTACGGTGTCTGACTCGGAATTTCCGGATAAAGGAGATGGACGTTCAGGCACACTGCAACCTGTCTATTCTGTCACGGGTAAATTAACACAGCAATGGATGCGCAAGACGATTAATCAGGGATTAATGCAGTACGGTGATATGATCCCGGAGATTTTGCCACAAGCATTGATCAAAAAGTATAATCTGATGCCACGTAAGCAAGCAATTGCTGGTATTCATCGTCCGCAGGATAATCAGGAAGGCCAGCGAGCCAGACAGCGGATGGTCTATGAGGAGTTATTTTTGTTCCAGCTTAAGATGCAGGCGTATCGTGCACTTAATCGCAATCGGATGGATGGTATGGTACATACTACGGATAATACGACGATTCGAGAGTTTGTGCGGAGTCTGCCATTCGAGCTTACCGACGCGCAGAAGAAGGTTGAGCTTGAAATATTACATGATATGCGTTCACCCTATGCGATGAATCGGCTACTGCAAGGGGATGTAGGATCAGGTAAAACGGTGATTGCAGCCATCGCACTCTATACGACAGTGCGCTCGGGTTTCCAGGGGGCGCTAATGGTGCCGACGGAGATTTTGGCAGAGCAGCATATGCGTTCCTTGCAGAAGCTGTTCGAGCCTTTTGGCGTAACGGTGGGCCTCTTAACGGGCAGTGTGAACGGCCGCAAGCGCAAGGATCTAATCGCCTCATTGCAGATGGGGATGCTCGATATTGTTGTGGGTACACACGCCCTGATCCAGGAGGATGTCTTCTTCCGGGAGCTGGGCCTTGTGGTTACGGACGAGCAGCATCGCTTCGGTGTGAATCAGCGCAGCGTTTTGAGACGAAAAGGGTATAACCCCGATGTACTAACGATGACCGCTACACCTATTCCACGGACGCTTGCGATTACGGCTTTTGGGGATATAGAGGTATCGACCATATCGGAGCGGCCGAAGGGACGGATACCGATCTCCACGTATTGGGTGAAACATGACATGATGGAGCGAGTACTTGGTTTTATCTCCAGAGAAGTAGACCAAGGTCGTCAGGCTTATCTGATCTGCCCACTGATCGAAGAATCAGAGAAGCTCGATGTGCAAAATGCGATTGACCTGCATGTGCAGATGCAACAGAATTTCCCGAAATATAAAGTGGGACTGCTGCATGGGCGTATGACGGCTGCCGAAAAAGAAGAAATGATGCGTGATTTCTATAATAATGATATTCAGTTGCTAGTATCCACCACGGTGGTAGAAGTCGGCGTCGATGTACCGAACGCCACACTGATGGTGATTATGGACGCAGACCGCTTTGGCTTGTCCCAGTTGCATCAGCTTCGGGGGCGTGTCGGTCGGGGTGCACATGCGTCGTATTGTGTGCTGATCGCTGATCCCAAGACAGAGGTTGGCCAGGAACGGATGAAGGTCATGACCGAAACTGAGGATGGATTCGAGGTGTCTCGGCGAGATTTGGATCTGCGGGGACCAGGGGATTTCTTTGGCACGAAGCAGAGTGGATTGCCCGAATTCCGTCTGGCTGATATGGTGGCAGATTTCGCTGTACTGGAGCAGGCTCGGGATGATGTCTCCGCACTGATTGCGGATGCTTCGTTCTGGACATCTGTTGACTATACGCCACTACGTGATTTTCTCCAACAAGAACAGGTATTCAAGGGCGATCTGATTGATTAATCTGCACGCGTTAGTTAGAAGGTACAGCCTCAAGGTTGGTGTTAATGCCTGAACCGAGTAGATATCTGGAAGTGCTGTGTGTGTTTTAAGGCCTGTTTTGTAAAAAGTGACAAGTGACCAAGCCCTCCCATCATATGAATAAGAAGTGAGTTCAATTTCTTGGGAGGTGCTGTACGTTTTGGGTTATCAACAATATGGAATCAGTCCGCAGCTGGTGGAGCGGATCAAGCTTAAGATGAAAAATCCTGCGGTCAAAGAGCGCATTAAAAAGTTGATCGAAGGTGTGACGAAGACGGATCTGCAGGATAAGGCTAAGGTTCGCAGGTTGATTAGATCTTCAGCGGTCGTGATGAATGAGAATTTCTCACCTGCGCAGGAAGAGCAGTTTGTTGCCTTTGTCATCGCTCAGAAGATTGATCCAAACAATACGTTCCACTTGATCAAGCTGTGGGGGATGTTTAGGTAAGTTGAATGTGATGGTGTTACTTCAAAAAAGACGGGGTGTTTACACGTTGGCACTCCAAGGACAGAATACCCTTCCGAGCGCTGATATCCCCGGATTTTTTTGAACTACTCTCTTTGAGGGTAAAATCAGGTGATAAAGGCGAACGCTCCACTTCTTTAGTATTTCTGTCCTCTCCGTTGTTTTGTGTAAACTGAGCTTTTTTGAAAGGCCGCATTACATTTAAGTGGGATAGTAATGGAGAAGGGTGTTTCATCAGTCATGTGTGACCTGATGGAATGCCTTTTTTCGATTCTTAAATGAATCAATTTCACAATACCTTCAGAAGCTTCAATCAAGGCTAGATATAGATCAAAACAGGATATCCTTTGCTTTCCATCAAGGGGAACGGTAAACTGTTGCATACGAAGTAGTGCCACATCATGTTGCAGTGCGAAATGCACAGGCGACGGTTGCCTGGCTCGGTTATTGTTCAGATAGTTATGAAGGGAGTGAGATTGGACATGTTTACGATGCTGCTAGGGCTGTTTGAGCGGGCAGCGCTACTCATTATTTTTTTGTTTTTTCTATCGCGGGTGCCGCGCTTCAAGCAGATTTTGCAGAAGGGAAAATTAAGATGGCAGGAGTATGCTGCTCTGACCTTGTTATTCTGTGCATTCGCCATCTTTGGTACATACACAGGCATCAACGTTGAAGGCTCGTTAGTCAATGTGAGGATTATAGCGATTCTGTCGGGTGGAATATTGTTCGGGGCACCGGTTGGCATTATTACGGGACTGGTGTCGGGAGTGCATCGCTATGTAATTGATGTGGACGGCATTACTGCCATTCCGTGTCTCATCACAAGTATTCTTGCAGGTCTGGTATCGGGGTACATCCACAAATACACGCCCAAATCGAAACGCTGGATGATCGGTATCGGTGCAGGCATGATTATCGAAGCACTTACAATGTTGCTAATCCTGCTGTATTCTTATCCCGATCCGCTCGGGGCAGATATTGTCTCCAAGATCGCACTGCCCATGATTCTGGGTGAGGTGAATATTGGTCTGATCGTACTTTTAGTACAGAGTGTGGAGGGGGAAAAAGAGTTAATTGCAGGTCGTCAGGCCAAACTGGCCTTGGAGATTGCTAACAAAACATTGCCTTATTTTCGTTCGATTGATGAGGATTCACTCCATAAAATATGCAAAATCATTCAAGAGGATATTCAAGCTGATGCAGTGGCGATTACCGATACACGGAATGTTTTGGCCTATGTTGGTTTTGGTGAGGAAAGATATCATATAGGCAATGAAATTATTAGTGAGATGACGAAGAGGACCATATCCAGCGGGGAAATTATGATTAGTAATGATGTTACGGATGAGAAAACCCCGGATATCCATTCGTTGCTGATTATACCGCTTAAAGAACGGGGCGATGTGACAGGCGCACTTAAAATATATTATCGCAAAGCCTACAAAATCACATATCCTCTGCAAACGATGGCTGTAGGACTCTCCCAGATTATCTCCACCCAGATGGAGGTATCACGCGTAGAGGAGATTAAGGCTGCGGCGAACAAAGCGGAGCTGCGGGCATTGCAGACAACGATTCATCCTCATTTTCTGTTTAATGCGCTGAATGCTATCGCTTCATCTATACGAACCAAACCGGATCGTGCGCGGGAGCTGATTGTTAACCTCTCAGGTTACATGCGTTACAATCTGGAACTGTCAGACGAGTTAATCGATATTCATAAAGAGTTGGAACAAGTTCGTAATTATGTGGAGATAGAAAAAGCGCGCTTTGGCAGCAGACTCACGGTCATCTACGAAATTGATGAGGTGGCGGTGCATATCCCAAGCCTGGTCATTCAACCGCTGGTGGAAAACGCGATTATTCATGGCATATTGAAGTCCAAGGGGCCTGGAACCGTCCGGATTCGTGTACAAGATCATCCAGATTTTGTGCGTATCAGCGTCAGTGACACCGGTGCAGGCATTAGCGCGGATATTATTGAGAAAGTCCACCATGACCGTATGCCTGGTAATCAGATTGGAATGTACAATGTGCATCGGCGTGTGAAGTTGATCTATGGAAAAGGTCTAACGATCAAAAGGTTAGAGCAAGGAACCGAGATAGTATTCGATGTACCGAAGGAGATGTCATAACAAGGTGATGAACAAGCAATGAGAGCATTAATTGTAGAAGATGAGATTCCAGCAAGTGAGGAACTGAGTTACCTGATTCAGGAGCATAGCCAGATTGAAGTTGTAGCGTGTCTGGAAGATGGTCTGGATGTCCTCAAATTTTTGCAGGAGCAGGAAGTAGACGTCATTTTTCTCGATATTAACATCCCTTCGCTGGATGGCATGATGCTAGCGCATCATATCGGCAAGTTTGCACGCAAACCCTACATTGTATTTACGACTGCATATAAAGAACATGCTGCTGAAGCATTTGAACTGGAAGCTTTTGATTATATTCTGAAGCCCTATGACGAGAAACGGATAGCAGCTATGCTGCACAAATTGGAGCTGACCTTCAAACGGGATCACGAGCAAGGTGAGAACTCATATGGTGGATCATTTGGGGAGGAGCAGGACTATGGGCGTAGGGAAGGGCATGAATCGAAACATGGATCCGGAGTTAAACAAGGGAATAGTTCAGGACAAACCCAGGTTCGTTCCAACCCACAGCAGAAGCAACAAGAAGTGAATCAGCGAGCTGTATCTGCTCATTCTCTTCCCCATTCAGACAACCTGACGGGAAACCGGATCAATCTGCTACGCAACGACAATATCATTGTTACGGATACGGCAGACATCTATTATGCAGAGGCTCAGGAGAAGGTAACCAAGGTGTATACCAAGAACGGAGAGTTCACGATGCCGCTCAGCATTTCGGATTTTTACAGCCGATTGCCCCAGGAAACATTCTTCCGTTGTCATCGTTCTTATCTCGTTAACCTAGCTCAAATTCGTGAGATTGTACCTTGGTTCAACAATACGTATCTCCTTCGTCTGCGTGATCTTGAAGCGGAAGTGCCAGTCAGTCGCGGCAAAGTTAAAGAATTCAGGCAGCTCATGCGTATATAACGGCATTTCATTCCGCATTTGACGCAACTCATGCTGTAAACGATTCAATGAATCCCCTTTCATGTATGATTGTCTTGTGAACGCATTCAAGTACCCTTGCACGGTGCAAGAATGTTCAACATGATACAGACATCGGTAAAGGGGAGATTACGATGAGAACATCTCATTCTACCGCTTCATCAGCATCTAATTCTACAACGACATCAACTATAAAAATGAACCGCTGGCTTATTGTATTGGGTACAATTATTGTACAAATGGGGCTTGGCACCATCTATACCTGGAGTTTATTTAATCAGCCGCTGTCTGACCGTTTCGGATGGGACATCAGCTCGGTTGCAATCACTTTTTCAATTACAAGTTTTGCATTGGCTATAGCTACGTTGTTTGCAGGTCGGTTGCAGGATCGCTGGGGTCTCCCGCGTTTGATTCGCATAGCTGGTATTGTGCTGGGACTGGGGCTTGTCCTGAGTTCTCAGGTTAACTCGTTAACGCTGCTGTATCTGCTAGCTGGTTTTGTGGTCGGTTTTGCAGACGGTACGGCATATATTACATCCTTGTCCAACCTGATCAAATGGTTCCCAGAACGTAAAGGTCTGATCTCTGGTATTTCGGTGGGTGCCTTCGGTACCGGTAGCCTATTATTCAAATACGTGAACTCCGCGCTGATTGGAGCGGTTGGTCCAGCGCAGGCATTTATGTACTGGGGCATGATCGTTCTCGTACTGGTCGTCGCGGGATCATTCCTGATCCGTGAAGCGGTAGTTCATGAACCGTCTCCGGCCCGTGCTAAAGAGGGAATTGGGGAGAAAACGGCAGAAGTTCGCCATGAGTATACGGTAAAAGAAATGCTTCGCACGAAAGAAGCGTATATGTTATTCGGCATTTTCTTCACAGCATGTATGAGTGGTCTGTATCTGATCGGCATTGTCAAAGACATTGGCGTGCAGCTCGCAGGTCTTAACGTAGCAACGGCAGCGAATGCGGTTGCGATGGTTGCTATTTTTAACACGGCAGGTCGCATTATTCTAGGAGCTTTGTCGGACAAAGTGGGACGGATGAAAGTCATCGCCGGAGCACTGTTGGTTACAGCCCTGGCGATTATGACACTGAGTCTGGTGCCGCTGAACTTTGCAATCTTCTTCGCTTGTGTAGCAGCAATTGCCTTCTGTTTCGGTGGTAACATTACCGTATTCCCAGCGATTGTAGCTGATTATTTCGGTTTGAAAAATCAAAGCAAGAACTATGGCGTTATCTACCAAGGGTTTGGATTAGGTGCTCTGGCAGGTTCATTCATCAGCGCTCTACTGGGTGGCTTCCATCTTACCTTTATCGTCATTGCGGTGCTCTGTGCAGTATCGCTGTTGATGGCCCTGATCATCACACCTCCGGGTGCAAACCCGCGAGCACGATCTTCTCAGGAAAAACAAATGCAGCTTAACCCGTCATCCCGGGCGAGTTGAATCGCAGAACCAATTCCACATAACAGACAAGCGGTCTCTGATGAGGCCGCTTTTTCTCTCTTTTATAACTGGCTAGCTGGCAAGAGGGCTTCTTTGTTGTAAGTAGTCACTTATGGCTATGTTTGCATACCGCGATATGTGCATTGGACCGGCTGCTTCTGTTATACTCTAGGTGAATTAGAGTCACACTACACTTTGATGACATGGTACGATAATTAACGTCTGCAGGTGTAATGACTAGAGCTAAAGAGCAATACAAAGAATAGCTATGGAGCTGTATGTAAGGCATCTTGTATGAGTTTAGCCCCGTACTGTATGTCAGAGCGGATATCTCGTACATGTCGCTCCTATAGATAAAAGTGGAGGAAATGACATATGAGTGATTCAACGATGGAACGACTAAGTGCCCTGTTGCCGGAATGGCTCGAGACTAGCCGATTACATACTGGACAGGGGAAGGTAGCATCCTATATTCCAGAGCTGGTCAAAGCATCGCAGGATGAGCTGGGCATACATATTATGGACGCTGAAGGAAACCATGTGTCTGCAGGAGACTGCGGTGTGCCTTTTACGATGCAAAGTGTCTCTAAAGTGTTCACCTTAATTCTAGCCTTGATGGATCATGGGGAAGAAGCAGTCTTCTTTAATGTAGGAAAAGAACCCACCGGCGATGATTATGACTCCATGATCAAGCTGGAACTGGTTGAACCGGGTATTCCGTTTAATCCTTTCATTAATGCGGGTGCCATAACCGTATCCTCTCTTATTGGCGGTGACAGTAAGGAAGAGAAGTCACGCCGGATACTCGAATTTTTCCGCAAACTGGCTCACAATGACCAGTTAGGTTATAACGAGGAAGTATTTCACTCCGAATCGGAATGTGGTCACCTGAACCGCTCCCTCGCTTACTTTTTGAAACATAACGGTGTGATTAAAGATGATGTCGAAGATGTTCTTGCTGTCTATTTCCGCCATTGCTCTATTGAAGTGACTTGTGCTGACCTGGCTCGTATGGCGCTTGTTCTCGCTTACGATGGAACCGATCCAATTACCGAGGTTGAACTCATTCCCCGCCGTTATGTGCAGATTGCTAAAACCTTTATGACGACCTGCGGCATGTACAATGCTTCTGGCGAATTCGCCATCGAGGTCGGTTTGCCTGCTAAGAGCGGTGTCTCCGGTGGTATTTTGACGTTGGTTCCAGGACAATTTGGAATCGGTGTGGTTGGCCCCGCGTTGAATCGCAAAGGTAATAGCATGGCTGGTGTTCATCTGCTGGAGCGTCTTTCCAAAGAGTTTGACTGGAGTTTCTTCTAAAACAGCTTTCCAGAAAGTTTTTAGGAGAAGGCTGGTATTTTCAGATTGTTCTGTCCTCTGTTTATGGTTGCATTACTTCTTGGAGCTTAGACTTGAATAGAGCAAACATAACATTTACCCTCATAAGCAGTTGATGAATCAGATTACGAGCATTTTGCTTCTTTCGAACGAGGCGGGGCACGGACATCACTTGATCGGCTGCTTTTTTGTTTCCATAGAATATAGTAGGGATTCAGTCCTGTATAATTCGAAGCTGCTGCATGTATCATGGAGTTCCCACAACATTAGCATGTGAAGAAATGCTCATTTGGCTACAGTACTCACATTTTCACTCATCCATCCATTCTCCAGCAGGGGTTACACCTGTAATGAGATTCATCTGAATATTTCGAGACCCGTCATTGGTTAGCAATCTAAGCGTACGGGCTGGGCGATCCAGCTTGAGTACGCGCCCCGTATAAGAAATGTCCTCATACTCGTGGAACAACGTAATGGTAATGCGGTCACCGAGCACCATGGAGTTGCTCAGCAGTCGGGACATTTCTTCAGCAGCCTGGGCATCCAGGGAAGGACGCGTGCGAGGAGCGAGTTGCTCTTGATGAAGAATATAAGCCTCCCGATGTTCGGGAAGCATCATACGTGAGGACTCGAAGAGTCCGTTTTGCTGCAATTTTTTACTCATTTATAGTGACCTCCAATTTTGTGAGAACGATCTTGGGCTTGTGCCGACGCGCATAGAGAGGATGCACGCATAATAGCGGTGTCTCCGAATTTTCGTTTGATATCATCGGTAGCTCGTTCCAATTCTCTTTTGCGTTCACGGTCGTCAAACCAAGACAACTGCACTTCCGAATCCGGTATAAGTCCGGTCAATGATACACTGATGCGGCGAATAGGTAATCCGTCCCAATGGCGCAGGAATAACGCTGCGGCTGCATCATATACCTCATCCGTAATGTTGGTCGGTTCATTCACCTTCATCTGGCGGGAGAATCCGGTTGGTCGGTCGTAATCCTGTCCGCGGCATCCGACGGAGACGACATGCCCCATAAGGGATTTGTCCCGGGCACGGCGGCTGACCAGCTCAGCCAGTTCCAGTAGTACAACTTTGATCTCTTTCCATGTCTCATAATCCCGTGGCAGCGTCATCTGATGTCCGATCCCTTGCTGCTGGTGGGTATATGTTCCGGGTTTTACGGGAGAGTCATCTATACCGCGGGCGATACGCCATAACACTTCACCATTAATTCCCCAGCGTTCCTTCAACCGCGACAGCGGTGTGTTGGCTAGATCACCAATCGTATGAATACCCATCTTGTAGAGATGTTGCGCCATGCGTGAACCAACCATGAACATATCCCGTACGGGTTTCTTCCAAATCGTGGTGGGCATATCATTGCGGGGAAGTGTGTAGATGCCTTCTGGTACTTTTTTGGCATACAGGTCACAGGCCATTTTACTAACAACCTTGGTATCGCTGATGCCGATCCGAATATAGACACCTGTCTCATCCATGACACGGGACTGAATCCTGCGTGCAATCGTCTCGGGACTGCCGAACAGATCCAGACTTCCGGTGACATCGAGGAATTGCTCGTCGATACTGTAGGGTTCTACCAAATCGGTATAGGATTGAAGGATACGTGTAATATGAAGGGACACGCGAATATATTCGGCCATTCTGGGGCGAATCACCACGACATCAGGACACTTGGCGAGAGCCTCCCCTAGCCGCTCGGCGGTTGTAATCCCGTAGGACTTGGCGAGCGGACAGGCTGCCAGAATAATGCCCGAACGTCGTGCTGGATCACCCGCTACAACGAGAGGACGATCCTGGTACTCGGGATGTGCAGACTTCTCCACACTGGCATAGAATGACTGGCAGTCTGCCAGCATGATGACACGTCTGTCTTGGCGGGGCATAATTCTTCTCTCCTTATCCGTAATTCGGGGCTTAGCAGATCACATCTGATCCTTCAATAATTCAAATTTCATTTACAGTTTATTTACAGTATGGAACAAGTGTTCTCTTTTTATAAGCATATAGGACAATTTAAAATGCGGCAACCGGAATTATTTTGCAAATTGGACACAAATTACACGATAACCGAATTAGAGCGAATAAATAGGAAATAAGTTATACCTTTTTACATTTATTGCGAAATATCCATGACCTCAGGGTGATGACTGACAGTTCATTTTGGCTTTTGTAAAAGAAAGATGAAACGACAGGGTCCTATATAGGGGGACTGACGTCCTTTTTCATTTTCAGCATATTTCAGAAAACATTGATCTGACGCGGATTTTCAGTAATGCGTTATCGGACTATAGTATCAATTTTGTAATACTTATGGTTAATACTGTAAAAAAAGCGCAACTTTAAAAAAATTATTGCGTTTAATGGGTATATATTTAATCGGGGGAAAGTTGCCTGCATCCGCGTTGCACATAACAATATTAGGGGAAGATGTGCAGGGGAGCAGTGCATTCATCTGTGCTTTTCAGCAGGTGATGGGGATAGTAAAGACCGCAGATGGAACAACCGCTTTGGTGTGCTGGCGAATGGAAACAACTGGCCGACTATGGGCAGAACGTTCCATATCATGTTTGCTTCCATCAGCCTAGTTACAAGGCAGAAGCTTAGCGCTATAGTGAGAACTACACCGCTGACATCTCTACCAAGCGGACATCCGAAGCGGAATGATCGTATGTTTCCTGCACGGGTATCATTCCAACGCATGAACCTGATCCATAAAGCAGCAGGATGCATATTAGAGAGGTGAGCAATCAGAAGTCATGAGCAGAAAAAGAAGAAGACGCTGGTTACTGACAGCTTTGACAGGAGCCCTCGTGGTGACTGGCGGAATACTTGCTGGATGGCATTACATGCAGCCAAAGCTTGTTACGTATACAGCCGAGAATGGCACAGAGATGAAATTCAAGACTGACGGAGATCGATTCATGCATTACGGGCCAGATGGAACATGGGAGGAAATGTTCGTCAAAGGTGTGAACCTAGGCGCAACTTCACCTGGGCACTATCCGGGAGAATTTCCGCTCACCGAGGAGGATTACCTGCGGTGGTTCGAGCAGATTCAGGATCTCGGTGCTAATGTAATCCGAATCTATACGGTTCATCAGCCCATTTTTTACTCCGCATTAGTCGATTATAATCGAGGCCGGGAGGAGCCGTTATATTTTATACAGGGTATATGGTCTCCTGAGGAGGAATTAATCGAGAAGCAGGACGCCTATGCCGATCATATTGAACAGAGATTCAAGCAGGAGATTGCAAAAGCCGTATCTGCCGTGTATGGGGACGCAGATATTCCTGCCAAGAGCGGGGAATCCAGCGGTAAATACAGAGCCAATGCAGGGAAATACTTGATGGCTTGGCATGTAGGTACAGAGTGGGATCCAGCGATGGTAGATAATACCAACAAGGTGCATGCGGATGTGCCTCAGTACAAAGGTGTGCATTTCTCTGGGAGTGCAGATGCATCACCATTTGAAAACTGGCTGGCAGAGCTGTTAGATTATACAGCCGTCCAAGAGAAGAAGTATGGATGGGAACATCCTATGACGTTCACTAACTGGGTCACAACCGATGTGCTGGATCATCCGGGTGAGCCCCTGTATGAAGAGGATCTCGTCAGTGTGGATGCAAGGCATATTTTGCCGGAAGCGTGGGATGGAGGCTATTTTGCTGCTTATCACGTGTATCCGTATTATCCCGATCTATTCCACACAGATAAGACTCTACAGACCATTAAGGATGAGAACGGGGAGTATAACACCTATAAAAGCTACCTGAACAAACTAAAAGCCGAGTTTTCCGATATGCCTGTAATGATTACAGAGTATGGCGTACCGTCCTCCCTCGGGATCTCGCATCTGGGGATGGGTGGCCGAAATCAGGGCGGACATAATGAGGTGCAGCAGGGAGATATTGATGCGTCCCTCACACAGGATATTTATGATGAAGGATACGCAGGAGCCATTCTGTTCATGTGGCAGGATGAGTGGTTCAAAAAAACCTGGAACACGATGCCGCTGGAAATTCCGGCAGACCGCCGGCCGTACTGGCTGAATGTGCTGACCAATGAGAAAATGTTTGGTCTGCTGGCGATGGACCCGGGCAAACAGGAGCTGTTGACTATAGATGGCAAGCTGGATGACTGGGAGAAGCTGAAGGCAGAAGAAGTCACGACTTGGCAAGGTCAGGTACAGGGTATCCGGGAGATGAAAATCACTCACGATGAAGCCTATCTATATGTAGGGCTGACATTGGATCAACCATTTGACCCCGAGCAGACGTTGCTTCGCATTGGAACAGATACACTTGCCGGAGGTAGTCAACCAAGTAACATGATGCCAGGTAAGACGCTGAGTGAGGGTTTGGAAACAGTCATCACACTAGGAAAAGATAACGAGTCTGAGGTACAGATTGCCAAAGATTATGATTTCAACCAGCGTTTGTATGGCAAAGATGGATATAACATGATTCCAGAAGAGCAACTCAATTCAACCGATCCGTTCCATCCGTGGGAGCTGGCAGTCAGTCTGAAGATGACCCCGCCGGATACACGTTCGGCACATCCATTCATGGCTGAGAATGTCGGCACGTTAAAGCGGGGCACGACAGCTCCTGGTCAGGCAGACAGCGATTCGTTAACAGCCTGGAATTATAACGGCAATCAGGTGGAGATGCGAATCCCGTGGATGCTGCTCGGTTTCGGTGATCCAAGCTCTTTGCAAGCGATCAAGTATGGGCCGCTAGAAGGTGGACGTGAGTTTGGGACAACTACGGTTGAGGGTATTACACTTGTTCCGTGGCTGACGAACCGCTCTACGAAGCAGGTATTCTGGCCTGGTGGCGAACAAACAACATTGGATCTGAAGACACTGCCTGTCTACAGTTGGCAGCCTTGGGAGCAGGTCAAGTATAGTGAACGACTGAAGCTGAGCTATGAAAAGATGAAGCAGACTTATGAAAAAATGCCTAGTTTTCAGATCAATTAAATAGTAATTAAATAACATCAAGATCAGATACATTAGGCAATCCTCACTGGATTGAACAGCATAGAACATCATAAGCGAGCATAAAGGAGGACTTTTTCACATGTTCCAGAGTTTGGCTTTGGCCTATTGGTTTTTGATGATCTGCATCGCACTTGTGATTGTGGGCGTCATCGTTCTGTTTGCCATGAAAATGTCCCACAATGGCAAACAACGCAAAACCGCTATGTATGAAATAAAACAACGGGACTATTTCACGTATTTGCAAACCGCATTAACGGAGAACAGCTCGCTTAAACTGCCGCCTGGCAAACTGGCTCCACTAGAGCGCCGAGTTATTCAGGACAAGCTAATTGAATGGATCGACCAGTTCAAGGGAGAGTATCGTGACAAGCTGATTGAATTGTGTCGTGAGGCGGGATTTGTTGAGCATGATCTGAAAGAGCTGGGCCGTCTACGCTATGGACGTCAGATCGAAGCAGCTTATCGTCTCGGAGGCATGCGGTGTCCTGAAGCAGTTCCCGGTTTGATGGAACTACTCAAGGATGAGAAGCCAGGACCGATGGCCATCATGATCGGGCGTTCCATTGCGAGGTGTACGACACGTCATAATGAGTTGAAAGAGATGCTTGCATTACTTTTAACCAAAGGAAAATCGATTCACCATCTGGCGGCTGATATTTTATTGGAAGCGAACTTGGATACAAGTCGTGTACTGATCGAATTGCTGGAGGACAGCAACCCTGATTTTGTCAAAGTAGGACTTGTGGCGATGTGGGGACAAGCGGTGCCTGAAGTGATGCCAGCACTCCACAGACTCGTTGGAGCAGAGCATCAGGATGTCCGTGCTGAGGCAGTAAAGCTGTACCTCAGTGCTAATCCGGCACTTAAGGATGAGACGATTCTGAAGCTGATTCAAGACCCGGACCCGGAAGTGCGTGCTGAAGTGGTACAAGCGCTTGGCTCGAAACATGCCTCAGGAAGCATTCCGCTGCTGCGCAAGGCACTTCGTGATGAAGACTGGAGAGTGCGTTATAACAGTGCAGAAAGCCTGAGCAAGCTCGGCGAACCAGGTTTCGAAGCATTGTGTCAGGTAGCCGTGCAAGGAACAGGTGCAGAGCGCGAGATTGCCATGCAGCAGATTGAGAGCACCATGCAGCAATCGGGATCTGACCATAAGGCGGTCGAGCAGATGATCGCACATAACAAAAAAAGATTGCTATACGAACGTTACTTTGGTCCGGTGCGCGGTGAAAACCGACCAGCCAAGAAACGTGCAGGCGTTGCAACAGTAGGAGGGGATTACACTGCTTAGAGATTTATTGCTCATCTACGGTATGGTCGCCATCTATTATGTGGTGTTTGTTAATGCGCTCTACTTTTCGATACTGGCTTTATCATTCCGTAATATTTGGACGATCTTCCGACGGTCACATTACTCCAAGTACAATACGTTATCCGGCTCGGAGCTAGTACCTTCGGTATCCTTGCTGGTGCCAGCGTACAACGAGGAACTGACGATTATTGAAAATGTAAACTGCCTGATGACACTGAACTATCCAACGTATGAGGTCATCGTAGTAAACGATGGTTCCAGTGATTCCACCTTAAAGGTATTGCTGGAGGAATTCCGCCTGAAGCCGGTACCGAATACGCAGATTCGCGGGAAGATCCCGTGTCAGACGATTCGAGGCATCTATCATAACCCGGAATTCCCGGATCTGTATGTCATCGACAAGGAAAATGGAGGTAAGGCGGATTCTCTTAACGCGGGGATCAACTTGTCCCATTATCCGCTCATATCTTCCATCGATGCCGATTCACTGCTGGAAAAAGATGCGTTAATTCGTATGGCTCGCATGTATATGGAGAATCCAGAAGAGACCGTTGCGATCGGCGGAGATGTGCGCATTGCGAATGGTTGCAAAATTGAAAATGGTGCGGTTCAGGATGTGTCACTCCCGCGCAAGATTTGGCCGATGTTCCAGTCCATTGAGTACCTGAAAGCCTTTCTGGGGGGACGAATTGGCTGGAGTCACATGAATGGTCTGATTATCGTCTCTGGTGCATTCGGTATGTTCCGCAAGGATGCGGTGATTGCCGTGGGCGGTTATCGCGATGGTTATCCAGGTGAGGACATGAACATTATTATCAAGCTTCACCGCTATATGCTGGAAAATAAACTGAAATACCGCGTCGCCTTTTGTCCTGAAGCAGTGTGCTGGACGCAGGCACCAGATTCTTACCGTATTTTGTCCAGTCAGCGTAAACGCTGGGGACGAGGGAATCTGAAAAACATGCTAGAAAATCGCGGCATGCTGTTCAATCCGAAATATAAAGTTATGGGGCTCATAACCATGCCGTATAACGTTATTTTTGAAGCACTGAATCCGTACTTCCGTATTACCGGGCTGCTTGCTTTGGCAGGGTACGTGCTTCTGGACATGACGCAGTGGCCGATTCTCGTCCTGTTTGGATTGCTGAACTTCGTGAGTGGATATCTACTTAGCATAGGTGCTCTGATTCTGGAGGAAATTGCGTTCAAACGGTATAACAAGCTTTCCGATCTGTTCAAAATGCTTCTCTACTCCGCTTTGAAATTTGTAGGGTATCATCAGCTCGGCGTGCTATGGAGATTACAAGGACATATTCAATTTTTGCAAAACAACAACTCATGGGGTACGATGACACGCCAAAGCTGGTCCGAGGAATCTAAAGACACAAGCAAAGCGGCATAACAGTAACAACAGTATAGATGTTCAACTCCATTTTTACACGATGACGGAGAGGACAGAAATAATCTGAAGAAACGAAGTTAAAAGCTTTCAGAAAGAAAGCTGCATCGGAAGGTTGTTCTGTCATCGGAATGTACGTGTAAACGTGTTGAACTTGTTTAAAACATGGAGGAGAAAGGTGGAAAAGAACATGCCAAATACGGCGACATTGCAGCGTGAGGCTGCCGTGGATGTGTATCGCAGTGTAGAACAGCAGCTGAAGGAAACGGGTGCCCAAGCTTGTGGCTTAATGTTCATTCACTGTGCAGGTCAGATTCAGCCAGAGCAACAGGTCAGGACACATCTGGAGCGCGTTGGATATACCTCTTTTCAGGTGTGGCAAGATGAGCGCACACAGACGGTTGCGGTGTTAATTCCAGGGCTTTCGCTGAATGAAGTTCATTATGAAGGCCTTCGGATTAAACATGATCTACAGGAGAGCGTTCCTGGTGCGGATCCGCAGATCACACTAGCCAGTTTCCCGCCGGGGGAGCGCCCTTCGAAGGCAACGATTCAGCATATGGCCGAATCTTCAAATCTTGTGGATTCATCGGAGATTCATATCTACACTCTTGAGCACACCAAGGATGAACCGGAACGGATTTTGATTGTAGATAACGATCCAACGGTCCGGGAATTTTTACAGTTGCGTTTGAAGATGCAGGGATACGAAACTTACGAAGCGGTGGATGGACTCGCCGCACTCGACCTCATCGAAAAAGTAACACCGGATCTGGTGCTGACTGAGCTGAATTTGTATGGTATCGATGGAATTCCGTTCATTCACCATATCCAGAAGCTAGAGGTCGAGCAACCCCCAAAAATCGTCGTGTTGACGGAACAACGGGTAGAGCAGACGATTAGTCAGTGCTTCCGTAGCGGGGTAGACGATTATATGACCAAACCGTTCTCTCCTGTAGAGCTGGATGCTCGAATCAGACGCTGCTTGCACTAGAAGATAAGAGAGACATCTGATCTACAGGATTTGAATGGATTATTCATACAAGTTACATCAAAATATATTGTCCGGAGGGAATATCATGGAGAATCAACAATTTCACACCTTACTGAATGCGATCGAAAATAAAGAAGCGGTACTTGGCGTTGTCGGCCTCGGTTACGTCGGCCTTCCCCTTGCGGTGGAGATGGTTAACCAAGGATTTACCGTGATCGGCATCGACTTGGATGCTTCCAAAGTCGACAGCATCTATCATGGAGATTCCTATATTCACGATATTTCGTCCGACGAATTGAAAAAAATAATGCAAACCGGTCGTTTTCAGCCAACAACCGACTACAGCATGCTACGCGTCATTGACGCATTGAGCATCTGCGTACCGACACCGCTCAGCGAAAACCAGGACCCAGATACCTCGTACATTGAAACAGTTGTGGATCAGATCAAGCTGCATATGAAACCAGGGATGCTGATCACACTAGAAAGCACGACATATCCGGGGACTACGGAAGAGCTAATCCAGCAAGAGCTGGACAAGGCTGGACATGAAGTCGGCAAAGATTATTTCCTATGCTTCTCCCCTGAGCGAGTGGACCCGTCCAACGGCCGGTTTACCACGTTTAATACACCAAAAGTGATCGGCGGTACAACCGAAGCTTGCTTGAAGTTGGGAACGGCGCTATACAGCAAATATGTAGAAACTGTAGTTCCCGTATCTTCACCTAAAGTAGCAGAGATGTCCAAACTGCTGGAAAATACCTTCCGCAGCGTTAACATTGCCTTTGTCAATGAAATGGCGATGATGTGTGACCGTATGGGGATCGACATCTGGGAGGTTATTGACGCGGCTGCGACGAAACCGTTCGGCTTCATGCCGTTCTATCCAGGTCCAGGTATCGGTGGACACTGCATCCCGCTCGACCCGATGTATCTGTCATGGAAGGCCAAAGGATTCCGTTTTTACAGCAAATTTATTGAATTGGCGCAATCCACGAATGACAATATGCCGTACTACGTACTCAACAAAACGTCTACAATCCTGAATGAATACGCGAAGTCTGTTCGTAAATCCAAAATCTTGCTGCTCGGCATGTCATATAAACCGAACATTGCTGATCTGCGTGAATCACCAGGACTGGAAGTATACGAGCTGTTCAAAGAAAGCGGCGCAAATGTGAGCTATTATGACCCACATGCAGAGTCGTTCAAGGACAAACACGGTGAAACGGTACACAGCGAAGCCTTCAATCTGGAGCAGTTCAAAACGTATGATTGCATCGTACTGATTACGAACCACAGCGACTTGCCTTATTTTGATATTGCGGAATTGGGTGTACCAATTCTGGATACACGTAATGCATTCCGTGCGTATACACACCCACACATCTATAAAATTGGTCACTCGGTACAGCATCCTGTGCTAGAGCCAAGTGAAGCGGTTCTTGTCTGAGGGGACTTATGAGAAGACAGGGCAAGTTGGCAGGTATGACAAAATGGGCAATTGTGGCTGTGGTGCTCTGCCTGCTACTGATGTCCTGGCTATTTAAATGGTTTTCGCACGAGGAACATAAGGCGACCTGGCTGTGGGATACGTCAATCATTACAGAGCAGACACCTGAGATCATAACGTTCTCCAAAGAGCAGGGTGTGGACACCATTTTTCTACAACTTCAGGATGAAGTGTCTGAAACGGCATACCGTAAGTTCATAGCAGCGGCGACAAATGCAGAGATCGAGGTGCACGCCCTTAACGGTCATGCGGACTGGGCCTATCGGGAAAAACGGGCCGAGGGACTTGCTTTTATTGAGCAGGTGAGAGCATATAATGCATCTTCTGCCAAAAACGAACGCTTTGTGGGCATTCAGCTCGATGTCGAGCCGTATCAGCTCGGACGCTGGGAGAATGAGGAGAGCCGTGTCATTGCCGAGTGGCAGAACAATATGGAGGTCTGGACGGAAGCCGGAAAGGCTGCCGGACTCGAAATGAGTGCAGCGATCCCGTTCTGGCTCGATGCTCGTCAATCGGCTGGAGGCAATGAGACATTCAGTCGCTGGGTTATCTCCCGTTTCGATGCGGTGGCTATTATGGCTTATCGGGACAGCGGGCAGCAGATGTATGATCTCTCCAAAGAAGAACTCGCCGAAGCGGATGATCTGGGCAAAAAAGTCTGGATTGGAGCAGAGCTCGGAGATACACACGAGGGGGATCACCTGACTTTTTTCCGCAAACCGATCAGCAATATGGACGAAGAGATGCAGA
Source organism: Paenibacillus sp. JJ-100 (assembly GCF_948329825.1). GTDB lineage: Bacteria > Bacillota > Bacilli > Paenibacillales > Paenibacillaceae > Paenibacillus. Next base: position 679,090 of record NZ_CAOJCM010000002.1, on the reverse strand, counting down.
AAGTGTTCGAACTGGGTGACACTCATTCATCATTCGCAGGTGTGGCAGTACATCATTATGAGGCATGGTATGCCAAGCAAAACGGCATTCCGCTGGCACGCAAAACCGAGGAATCAAAAGAAGAATTCAAGGAATCCAAGGAATCGGAACAGAAACAGAAACAGTAAGTTTACTGTTCAGGTTGATCATTCCTTCTAAGCGAAATAGCAGACATTTGTTCTGCTGTTTGCAGCTTAGAAGGGATTTTTTTTATGTAAAATAATAGATGTGAACGCTAAGAGATGTGGAGGTTTCGTGATGACAAAAAGAGTGAGAATCAGTTTGATTTCTATTCTTGCGTTTGTTGTAGTGATGTGCGGATGGGGGTATTTCGGTTTATTCGGTAATCCGATCCAAATGAAGAATGCTGAAGGGAAAGTGAGAGCCTACTTGATTCAGCAAAAAGGCTATTCACCTGAGGAAATTATAGATATAACGGGCAACTATTCCTTCAAAAGCTCAGAGGCTCCTTATGGTGCTTCCGTAATGATAAGTACCTGTTATTGAAAAAACGAATAAGGCTGTCCTCACTCACTGAGCGAAAGGCTTGCCTCATTCGTTTTTTTTGGCACCCAAAAACGTGCATTTAGTTCAGAGCGGCTGCGGTATGGAACTAAGCTTTGTTTTGCTCTGCGATCCGATAGCGGTTGGGAGGTAGGCCGACCTGTTTTTTAAAGGCTTTGGAGAAAGAAAACAAGTCCGGGTAACCGACAGAATGGGCCACTTCCGTTAAACTGAGCGCTGTCTGCACAAGCAGACGTCTCGCTTGGTCCGTTTTGAGCTGCTGAATATATTGAACAGGGGAGACACCGTAGGCTTTGCGGAATTGTTTGGCAAAATGAGTTCGATCCACGCCTGCATGGGCTGAAACCCCCTCCACCGTTATGCCGCCAGCAAAATGAAGTTCCATATACTCTTTCCCCTTTTGAAGCCAAGGTATAGTTGAGTCCGGTTGCAGGTTCTGGATCGCCGGGGAACGCGCAATACGCTCAAAAAGCCCTAGAAACCGGGCAAGTCGTCCCAGATCACTGGCATGATCTTGCGGTTTGCGGACATCTTCCATAAATGCACGCATACTGCTGGCTGTTTCGGGTGTCAGTACACTAGAGCGGTATGGAGATTCCGGAGTTAATCCAATTCGTGAGAGTAACTCGGTAGCATATGTCCCGTCAAATGCAATGAATATTTTTTGTAATGGATGCTCTGGGTCTGTCCAATACTCATGCGTGATATGTGGAAACAAGCAGAATGCATCCCGAGGGCGAAGAGGATACTCCTGTCCGTTCTGAATGAAGGTGCCCTCTCCTTCCATCACAAATAACAAATAATGATACGGCGTAGTACGGGGGCCAATACGATAGTTGGATTTTCCAATATTGCGACCAATGCGTATGGGCCAGGCACCACCAGCCTTTTCAAATTCAGATGGCGTGAAAAAAACAATATCCAAAAACTCGTGGTGGTCCTCCTTCATGTGCTCTCTCTCGATCAACAGGAACACCTCTTTTACTTCAAAGTATTGTGGCAGATTCTACAATAGTGATTAATAACCTATTATACAGGTGGGTTTTGTACATATTCAAGATCATAGAGACCTATATTTGAGAGAAGACCACAAAATGACAAAAAGAAATTACCGCGAAATGACATTGATCACAGACAAATCAATTGGTATGATATCCATACCTATTAAACCAAGTTAATTAATCGGCTTTTGGGTGTATATTTTACAAAATAATTAGAAATTAGGCGCACTTTAAAAATAGGGTTTAACGAGTGCAAACGTAGTGGAGGGGACGAAATCGATTCTGAAGAACGAAGCGATCGAAAGAACGATTCATACCCGGAACGGCCATGTTGCACAGCACCGATCTTCTTTTTAACATGAGACTTTATTTATCCATAGAAAGGAATGACGAATGTGAGCGAACAGGAAGAGATGAAATTTGGGTGGTTTTTACCGACGGCTGGGGATGGCAAGTATGTAGGGGTTGAGCCAGAGCGTGAGCCAAGTCTGGATTATCTGGTGCAGGTGGCACAAACGGCGGAGAAGGCGGGATTCGAATTTGTGCTGATTCCGACAGGGGGAGCCTGTCTGGACGCATGGGTGGTCGGCTCCGCGGTAATGGGTCACACCAAGACATTACGCCCCCTTGTAGCAATACGCCCAGGTCTGGTTACACCGGTGCTCGCGGCTCGTATGGGGGCGGCTCTGGATCAGCTCTCTGACGGTCGTGCCATGATTAATGTGGTTACGGGCAGTTCCGTGCGGGATCTGGAAGAACTAGGCGATCCGCTGGCTCATGCGCATGATGAACGATATGTTCGGGCGAGCGAGTATATGGAAGTGATGAAACGTTCATGGACACAATCGACAGGATTGAATCTGACCGAATTTGCTGGAAGTGGTTCGCAATCAAGTGCAGATGTATCCAGTAATTCGAAATCCGAATTTAATGGTCAATATTATAACTTCAAAGGCCCGGTAGGGATGCCGGAGACGGTACAGAAGCCACATCCGCCTTTCTATCTTGGGGGGAGTTCTCCGATTGCCAAACGAGTGGCGGTTGAACATGCGGATACATTCCTGATGTGGGGAGAACCCCATGACTGGATTAAAGAGCAGATCGAAGAGATTGAGGTCATTCGTGAACAGGTGAAAGAGGAGACCGGACAAGATCGTCAGCTCCGTTACGGTATGCGTGCTCAAGTGCTCATTCGGGATACGGAAGAAGAAGCATGGGCAGCAGCATGGGAGATCATCAGCAAAGTACCGCCGGAAGCGATTGAAAAGGCCAAAGCCGCATTTGCCGAGACAGATGCCACCAATCAGCGCAGACAAAATGAGCTCCGGGAACTATCCGAGAAGCAGCAGTTTGTCGTTGGACCGAACCTGTGGACTGGCTTGTCCGTGGTACGCTCCGGTGGGGCAATCCTCATCGTGGGTACAGCGGAGCAGGTAGCAGAACGTTTGATGGAATACGGAGACCTGGGCGTTACGACGTTCATTCTATCCGGTTATCCGCATCTCGAAGAAGCTGAAATCTTCGGCAAGACCGTGATGCCGATCATCCGTGAGAAATGGAAAACAAGACAAAAGCAACATTCTAGTGTTACCAACTAAGGAGGTCGTCTTTCATGAGAAAATATAAAAAAATGATTCTGCCGCTTGTCAGTATGCTGGTGATGTCCATCCTGCTGTCCGCTTGCGGCGGTGGAGATAATGCATCATCCGGCGAGAACGGCTCCTCAGGTTCAGGCAAAGTAACCATTAGCTTCATGCACTGGCGTGGCGAGGATTCCGAAGCGCTTAACAAAGCGATCGATGCGTTTGAAGAGGAGAATCCGAACATCCAAGTAGAGATGCAGACTCTGCCTTCCGATCAGTATCAATCCACTGTACAATCCAAAATTAGTGATGGCTCCACAGGTGATGTGTTTGCTTCCTTCCCGGGTGCTCAGTTCGAAGCATTCACTAAGGCCGGATTATTCACGGATCTGAGCGGATCATCGTTCCTGTCGGCTTATAATCCGAAACTGATCGAAGCTGGGCAGCATGATGGAAAACAATATGCAATTCCGTACCAACTTGTATATAACGACCCAATCTACAACGTAAAGCTGTTTGAAAAGTATGGCCTCACGCCACCGAAAGACTGGGAAGGGTTTCTGGCATTGTGCCAGCAGCTGAAAGATAATGGCATCATTCCGATTGCCTTTGCCGGAGCAGATATTGGCCCGGGCCAATTCATGAATACGATGGTGATGAACAATGCGCCGAGTGAAGACATCTTTACGAAGGTTGAAGCGGGCGAAGCTAAACTGACAGACGAGTTCTGGGTAAAAACGTTGACGCAAATCAAGGAACTGAACGACAAAGGATACTTCCAGCAGGATGCACTGGGGACGAAAGACCCTGCAGCAGGTGCACTGTTTATTCAGGAAAAAGCAGCGATGCTCGCAAGTGGTTCGTATCAACTCGCTCAGAACAAACAGCAGAATCCGAATCTGGAGCAAAAGTTGCTCGCACCGATTACGGTAAGTGCCGATCAAGCGAAGTATGAAGGGGTGCACACGACCACATTCATGCTTGCGGTAAACAGCAAGTCGAAACATCCGGAAGAAGCGAAAAAATTCCTTGAATTCCTGAGCAAGCCGGATGTAGCTGGCGCATACGCGAACCAGACAGGGCAGAATGTAACCGTGAATGATGTGAAGTATGATACACCTGAGCTTCAGGTTGCCGGAGAGTGGGCGAACAAAAAGACCGTGTTCCAGCCACGGTTCACGATCCTGAACGGAGATAACCAGAAGGCAGTCACCAACTCCATTCAGGCTGTGCTGAGCGGTGCTTCGCCAGAAGAGGCAGCCCAGCAGGCACAAGCAATCATTGATCAACATATCGGGAAATAAACGATGAAAAATCGACTTCAGCTATCCCTGTTTCTGTTACCCGGATTGCTGCTGTACATTGGATTGTTCGTATTTCCTACATTGACGGGGCTGTTCTACTCCTTTACGGATTGGGACGGGGTATCCCCGTCGTATGCATTTGTAGGGCTGGATAATTACAAGGACAGTCTTAGCAGCATCGTATTTCGCAAAGCCTTCGGCAATAACGTGGAGTTTATGTTAACGGTTGTGATTGCACAAACCTTTATTTCACTTGTACTAGCGCTACTTCTCGTACGCAATACCAAGACTAGAGTGGCGCTTCGCGCGCTGTATTTCTTGCCGGCTATTCTGTCGTCCGTATCGGTTGGTCTGATCTGGGCGTTCATGTATGATCCGTCTATTGGACTTGTCAATTACGGTTTGAACGAGGCAGGCATGGGCAGCATTGCACGCAACTGGATCGGTGATCCCAAGATTGCCATCTATTCTATTGCTGCCGTGCAAGTGTGGGCTCACGCAGGACAGATGATGATTGTGTTCATCGCGGGTCTGCAAGGTATTCCAGCAGAACTGTATGAAGCGGCTCGTATGGACGGCGGCAGCAAATGGCAGGTTTTCCGTACGGTGACCTGGCCGCTGCTGGCTCCTTCGGCAACGATTGTAGTGGCTTATACGACGATACAGTCGTTCAAGGCCTTTGATCTCATTTTCACCATGACGGACGGAGGTCCGAACTACTCTACTGAAATTTTGACCACCTATATTTATCATACGGCCTTTGGCAGCTATTCGTTTGGTTTGGCTTCTGCCGGCTCGATGATCTTCCTGGTACTGCTCGCGCTGCTGACACTAGTACAGTTCAAGGCGTTGCGTGCAGACCGGGTGAGCTATTAAACGGAAGAACGGATTAACGTGAAGTTTACGTTTTGGAGGAAGGAGGGAGTGTATATGGTTTTCAAATGGTTCAAACGTCTGATCTTGTTGGTGTACGCACTGCTGATCCTTGTACCGCTTTATTTTGTATTTGTATCTTCATTCAAAACAAGCAGTAACTTTTTCACCAGTCCATTCAGCTGGCCGGACCCGTTTACATGGGAAAATGTGACGGGGCTGTTTCGCAATCAGCCGATGTGGCAATATTTCGGGAATAGCCTGATCGTGACACTGGGTACGGTTGCGATTGAGCTGCTACTCAGCAGCATGATTGCTTACGCCATTGTCCGCTGGGGCGGTAGTGTGGGTAAAATTGTGTTTGCACTGTTTGTGGCGGGTTTGATCGTGCCGTCCCAAGTCAGTATGCTGCCGATCTATTCCCTCACGCGTACCCTCGGCTGGTCGGACAGCCTGACAGGCTTGATTATCGTATCAGCCGCTATGCTGATGCCTGTCTCCGTATTTATGCTGACGGGGTTCATGCGCATGTTGAATTCGGAGATTCTGGAAGCAGGCAGTATGGATGGAGCGAGCGAATGGAGGCTCTTTACTCGAATTGCTCTGCCACTGGCTGCACCTTCATTGGCTGCAACAGCGACGTTTCTGCTTGTGATGGTGTGGAATGACTTGCTTATTCCAATGCTTATGCTCACCAGCAAGTCTAAGCTAACCTTACCTCTTGCCTTAATGCAATTCCGCGGGGAGTACGTGACAAATTATCCGATGATGCTCACGGGTGTTCTGATCTCAGCTATTCCGATGATTGCACTGTTCCTTTTGCTACAGCGTTATTTCGTAGCAGGTCTGACCGCAGGTTCTCTTAAAGGATGAGGGCTGATGCATATTTTGCATTGATTTCTGAATCATTCTGCATAATAATGATTTAGTGTCAGGATGACTACATAGAAATCAAGGGAGCTAGAATTTGATGAGCAAATTGGAAGTATTGCGGAATCCCAAGCAGCGCAAGCTGCTGTTCAGTGCTGGTATGAGCTGGCTGTTTGATGCGATGGAGGTTGGCATGATCTCCTTTATCGTCGCAGCACTTGCCAAGGAATGGAGTCTCAGTCCCGGACAAGTCGGAACGCTGACGAGTATCAATTCCATCGGTATGGCACTGGGTGCCCTGCTTGCAGGTGCACTCGCAGACCGTTTTGGGCGAAAAGCGATCCTGATGTGGACGTTGCTGATCTTTACCATTGCAAGCGGTCTATCTGCACTCGCTACTGGATTTGCGGCCTTGTGTGTACTGCGTTTGATTGCAGGAATAGGTCTCGGCGGTGAACTGCCCGTGGCATCTACGCTGGTATCCGAATCCATGCCTACTGCAGAACGTGGACGTGCGGTTGTTTTATTGGAAAGCTTCTGGGCAGGGGGCTGGATCGTATCTGCGCTCATTGCGAATTTCGTTATCCCGGAGTATGGATGGAGAATTGCATTTGCCATTGGTGCAATACCGGCGTTCTATGCACTGTACCTGCGTCGTGCTATTCAAGATCCACCGCGATATAAGAATCACACAAAGTTGCATAAAATCACGTTTCGTGAAAAGGTTGCGACGGTCTGGTCGGCGCCGCATCGTCGCACCACATTGATGCTATGGATTTTGTGGTTTACCGTTATTTTCTCGTATTATGGTATGTTCTTGTGGTTGCCTTCGGTTGTGATGGCGAAAGGTTTTACATTAGTGAAAAGTTTTCAATATGTGCTGATCATGACGATCGCACAGCTGCCAGGTTACTTCACTGCAGCGTATTTCATTGAACGTTATGGGCGCAAGTTCGTGCTTGTCGTGTATCTGACGCTGACAGCAGTTAGCGCAATTGCTTTTGGACTGGCTACAACGGAAGCAACGATTCTAGCCGCGGGCATCTGCTTATCGTTCTTTAACCTTGGTGCCTGGGGTGGACTGTACGCCTATAGCCCAGAATTATATCCTACCTCCTTGCGTTCCACAGGTGTGGGACTGGCTACATCGATTGGCCGGATTGGAGGCGTGCTTGCACCGTTCATGGTGGGTATGCTGGTTCAAAGAGCGGTACCCATCAGCCTTATTTTCACTATTTTCTTCGTCACCATTCTTATTGGTGCAGCCGCTGTGTTGTTCTGGGGACGGGAAACGAAGGGGCAGGAACTCGCAGAATAATCGTTATAAAATTTTAGCGCAACTTTTGTACGGGTCTGCCAGCCTACGATAATGGAGGCAGGATAAGCGATATAAAGTTGATATATGAAGAGGCATGGCCCTGATACGACCTTGGGCTCATGCCTCTTTTTGCGATGAGTAAGACTCATTTTTTCATGCTCCATCGGTCCGATAGACTGAATAAATTCGTTATCCTATAATGACACTCGGGATGTCCAACCAAGAGGATTCAGGGGGAAACGATATGATCTGGATTCGGATAAATGGAGGGTAATTGAAATGATGAAGAACAGATTGGTAATGAGTCAGATGACTGAGATGAATGAAGAAGCTGGAGAAGCTGTTTTAGAAATAGAGAAGAAGAGCTTTGATATGCCCACGATGATCGACATGGAACCTATTACGGTTAGTCGGAAAGTGACTCATCGTCGAGGCAAGAAGAATGGAAAAAGAGCAGGACGAGTTCAGGTGCTTCTCGGTGTTTGCGCAATGACACTGGGACTTACCGTGGCTGTGCCTTCCGTAGGGGCGCAGAAGCTGGAGCACGGCGTTCGTAGTGAACATGTGGTACAATTGCAAGAGCAATTGAGCGACTTGGGGTATTTCGATGCTGGAGTGACAGGTTATTATGGTTCAATCACTCAAAGTGCCGTTCGCGAGTTCCAGCAAGCACAGGGATTGAATGCTGATGGTGTGGCCGGGCCGATTACTTTGGAGAGGCTGAATAAGAAGGTGAAAGCCGAAGGTGAGACGTTGCGTCAACTTGCGAAGCTGATCCATGGGGAAGCGCGCGGGGAGTCTTTTGAAGGACAAGTTGCGGTAGGGGCAGTTGTCTTAAATCGGGTGCAGTCCGAAGAATTCCCGTCATCCATTTCAGAAGTCATTTTCCAGAAAGGTCAGTTCACTGCTGTGGACGATGGTCAGTTTAATTTAAAACCAACCGCCACCTCGTATAAGGCGGCACGTCAGGCTTTGAACGGTGCCGATCCGACGCATGGTGCACTGTATTATTACAATCCGAAGATTGCGACATCCGAATGGAGTAAGAGTAGGCCAACACTATTGACCATTGGGGCACATGATTTTACAAGATGAAGACAGAAGAATATGATATATTCATGATAAAAGACCTTGGTTACACCGTGTAAGTGGCTGTGTACCAAGGTTTTTATATACAAGTCTTTTGCCTCTCTTATCGTGACTGTTTTATAAAATACAATGTTATGGGATGGTTTAGTAGTCGGGCGGAAGTTACAATAATCTAAGGGGAAGGAGTTTAAAATGGAAATAAATAGTAAATTAAACAGAATTAGAACGATGAGCAATGTGAGCAACGGACGAAAAGTTTATGCTTTGGTATGGATGATCATTCTTGGAGGGATTATGGGCTTGGCAGCCAAACTTGTAGATACTCAGGGAGTGAACCCCGTATTTGATCAAATTGGTGGACGTTTAGGCATTTGGATTTTTGTTGCAACGCTTATTTCCGTTTATAGCTATTCGCCAAGATCGGCGGCCGTTAAGGTGTTCTCCTTTTTCACATCACTACTGACGTTTTATTATCTGTACACTGTGTTTTTTCTGCATTTTTTCTCCAAGAACGAAACGATGTTCTGGGTTATCTGTGCAGTCGTATCGCCAATATGTGCTGTTGTGATGTGGTATGCACGTGGGCATGGATATGTAGCAAGTTTCATTTTGTCGCTTCCGGTGGCCGTTCTAATAACAGAAGGATATACATTAAAGAATGCTTACTTGCCTGAACATGAGCATTATTATTTGGTTCCAATACTTATGGGATTCTATTTACTCATGGTCATTACTTTACTATGGATTGTTCCTAGGAAGAAAATACATATGTTAACTGTAATCCCTGTAGCGCTGCTGTTATCTTTTATCATGATTTACTTTGATATCATTGGAAAAATTTTTGGAGGATTAAATGGATTTTTATAATTCGTCGGAAATGTTATCTCTAATGAGACTATATATACGAAATGAACCCTGACTTTAGCCAGGGTTCATTCATAATGTGCTATGATCCTAGAAAGGATATTCATAAAGGGAATTATTTTTATTAGTCCTGGGCTTTAAAAGGTATAGTCAATGACGTTGGCTCTACGATGGTTTCTCCAGTGTCATAGTCATAGATTTTATTAAAAACCAGTTCAATAGATTCCAGCTGATCAGGATCCTCTGTGAATACATATCCATTGACTATATCATCCATGACTACACCGTCATATTGATGATTTACATAGATCCTCCTCATGAAATTACGATCTGCCGAATGGGGTTTCCCTATGTTCGGATGGACGGAGTTTAACCCGTAAAACCCGATATTTCGATCCGTTGTATTTTCGATGCTGTAGAGGATTTTAATATACGTCATATCGGGTCCAATCTTCTCCTGATTCAGAATGGAAATGTTCTTCTGGGTGTCCTTCGGAATATCACTAACTTCTAGTAATTGAACATTCAACATATGAATAGTCATTGGTCCTATGGAAATACTCTGATTCAAAGGAAGTGTTCTTAACACTCTTACTTGTCCGCCATAAAGAAACGTGCCCGTATCCCCGACATTGTATGGGTCCCATGAATCAAAGGTAGAATAATCCTCCCTAAGGTTTTCAGCGGCTTGCTCGAAAGGATCGAGATCTTTAAAAAACTTTTCATCTCGGAAAGGCTTCAAACCGGATTCCATGACACGTTCAGAAGAAGCCGTCTGAGGTTGTAACGATTTGACTTCCATTGGTGTAGACGTTGCATAATTAGAACTAGCTGAACCGCCCAAAATTGCAAGAGCGACCAGTAATTGAATAAAATACATGGAAGAGGCACCCTTTCTATTGTACATAGATTGTTTATGTAGGAATATTGTTATCTTAGCAAAACGGTGTATCGAGACCATGAGAATATGGACTCAAATTCAGGTAATAACATATTGACAAGTTATAAGTTCAACTGGTAGCAAAGGCCTATTCAAAAAGCAGGCAATCTGCTTGTGAAAATTATTTGATAAAAAAGCTAGGGTGAACTAAGATGAAATTTCTAAAAGTCTCATTGGTGTTAGTGACAATAGTGATAATGGCTTCTTTTGTGTGGTACGGCTCATATAAAAGTGATATGGGGAAACTTGAAAATGATCTGAGAGAGTATTTAACCACCGAAAAAGGAATAGATGAGCATACGATTATAAGTATCACCGCTCGTCGTAGTAAAATGCCGAAATATCCTGTTGGTGTAAAATTAAAAGATGATCCACAGGAATATGTCTACACCTATAGGGGAGAGCAATGGGTGCAATTAACACCTGATCCCAATGATCATGGGAGATAATTGAGTTGACCATTGGATTCGTCCGTCCAATCCAGTACAATGAATAAACGACAAAACAACGGTAGATTAAGGATGGATTAACACGATGAGAATGATTGTTTCACCAGCAAAAAAGATGAAAATGGATACCGATCTGATGGCTAGCTTGCAGTTACCTCAATTCATAAACGAGACAGAACAACTGTTGAATGTGCTCCGAAAATTATCTTATGATGAGCTCAAAGCGTTATGGAAAAGTAACGATGCAATCGCCGAATTGAATATGGAGCGGATTCAACATATGAATGTGAAGTCTAACCTCACACCAGCCATCTACGCCTATGAGGGCATTCAGTATCAGTATATGGCGCCTGGGGTTTTCCAGCAGGAGGAGTTGGCGTATCTGGAGCAGCATCTGCGCATATTATCTGGATTTTATGGCATGTTACGTCCGTTGGACGGGGTAACTCCTTATCGACTGGAGATGCAGGGAAAGCTGCAAGGTCCGGGATTCAAATCCCTCTATCAGTTCTGGGGCAGCAAGCTGGCCGATCAGCTTCAAGCGGAGACCAACTGCATACTGAATCTGGCCTCCAAAGAATATAGTAAGAACATTACTCCTTTTCTAAAGGAAGAGACCCGTTTGATCACCTGTGTCTTCGGACAAATGGTTGGTGGCAAGCTGGTAGAGAAGGCCACCCGTGCCAAAATGGCTAGAGGTGAGATGGTGCGCTTTATGGCAGAGCGCAAGATTACAGATGTGCAGAAGATCAAGAAATTTGATCGATTAGAGTTTGTTTTCTCGGAAGAACAATCGGATGAACGTACTTATGTGTTTATTTATTCAGCGGAAAAGTAGTCTTGGGTGTATGATTATATATGTGAATGAGCATCCCTTATGCTATATCTGAAAGTCGCCATCTGGCGGCTTTTTTGTTTTGTTTAAAATCCTCTGAAGAGAAAAGTGCTACAATAGAGGACTAATGCACCATTACCTAAATAAAGGAAAATATCGATAGTCTTACTTGGATGATTTTGTACAGAAGAGCTGGAAAGTAACAAGATGAGGATCAACCAGTCACATTGTTTCAGTTGAACTACAAGGTGATTCATTATGTAAGGTAATGGTTCGCGATCGATGAAAAGGGCACAACAGAACGAAGATAGAATCATTTGAAAGTCCATCCTGTGGCAAATTAAGAGATGGGGATGAACTAAGCTATCGATATCTTAACGAGGGGAAGTATCTCTATATCGTTTCAATGAACAAAGAAGAAACCAAAGATCCTCTCACAGCAGTAATCACTAAAATGGTTGAAGATGATGGGCGGTTTTATATTCACGTTATATCTCCTATTTTTGGCAAGGAAACCTTAGAAGATTCATTTACCCTAGTTCCAAAAACATTTAAAAGAATTATTACAAGCACATACCTAGACCTCGATTGATTATGTAAAGTAAACTGTACCTGAAAAGAAGACGTTATAGTCTCTCTACGGGTACAGTTTTACTTTTTTTCTGGTATGTCGGATTTTAGAAATTAACGAACGTTAATCCAGGCGGTCCATTTGGCTGCATTGTTAATAGAATAAACGGTTCCTACGAATTGCCCTCCCGAAGTAGGTGCTTCATACACCCAAGAATAGGCCCACGCATCTATAATACGATCACCGTCCAGATCGATAGGCTCGGACCAAGTGTTTGTCATTTGATTTCCTGCGAGTGTACCAAAGTGAGAGCTGTCATAACCGATCTGGAACGTGATGCCCTGAATCCAGTTGCCGCCGTGATCATTGGTTGTCGACAGAGGGTTGCTGTTATAACCATAAATCTCTTGACCGCCATTGGGAGAAACGACAGCATAGACATTAATGTGAGATACCTTTGGCGCAGGCGCATGTAAAACTGGACCGCCATTTTCCTGCTTCGCTTTAAATTCAGCTTTGGCTGTTTCCACTGCTTCGAGGAAGGCTTTGGAATTCACAACTTCTTCTTTCGTCAAAGGTTTGGGTTGAGCAGTCTGAGCCTCTGCAAACACTGCTGTATTAAACGATAAAACAAGAACAAGAATTAGAGCTAAACTAAACCACTTTTTCATAAAAATCAATTCCACCTTTCTTGTTTTGAATGTGATAGCAGATAAAGATACAAGTGCTTACATAACACAGATGAACTTGCAGATTGAACCTTCTGATCCTCCTTTCTCTGTGAGAATGATTCTTCCCTTATTTTCTGTTTCTATGGATAGCACGAAGAGGGAAGAAAGCTACAGGCTAGAGTGCTCTAGCAAGTTTGGAATTACATATTAGAATAAAGCCTGATAATCGAACTTGAATTAGATATTTATTGTTTATATTGAAATATATTCCATCTGTATAAGCGTATAGTACTTCTTGTTGTTGGAAAAAGTCAAGCAGATTCATAAATAACATAAAATGTTAGAAAAGTGGTTACATATACGAGTCTGAGTATCAAGCAATCATGAATCAATACTGGGGTTGGAAGGATTAAAGACGGATTTAAACAACATGCTGAAAAAGTTATTATTGATGGTAGAGAGGCAGGACTTACGAAAGAACAAGCACAGCAGATTTTTGATCGTGCTAAGGGGACATTTGCTGATAAACAGATTCCGGGGAAAGTAGAAATATGGACTAACGAGGGGAAAGTAAATAATTAGGAGGAAATTAAAATATGGCTAGATTCCAATGTAAGTGCGGAGAGTACTTGTCCACTGTAGAAGCTCCAAACGATGTTCAATTGCATGTTTATACTGACAGAGAGTGGGACGATATTATAAACATGGGAGATTCCATAGATCCGTTTTCAATACCTGATCCTAAGAAAGAAGTATGGAGATGTAATAATTGCGATAGAATTTACGTTTTTAATGAGGATAATACCGTTAGTAAAGTCTATGTAGTGGAAGAAGAGTGAGATCGTAGAATACAACAAACAAAGCACTTAGCAAACACTTGATAAACTTTCAAAAGCTCATTCCCACTTGAACCATAAGTAGGAATGAGCTTTTGTAAAAATAAATGGTAGAATCCAAGTTGCCTTGAACGATTACATCATGTAATAACTCATGTAGCAGATGGATTCTGAAGCGATAAAGTTCTGTTCACGATCTGATCGGCTTGCCGAGTCGTCTCGGGCAATCGATATTTGGGAGATAACTTAAGTATCCAATGACAGGCAGTGGATAAAGATATTCGATGACCCACAGAAACAAAGATAGGTTTAATATTTTTTTGAGTTCTTAGTACACTTCCAATGATCTCGTCATTGTCCACTAAAGGCGACAGTGCTCCTCTGTGTGGTTCGGGTTCATTATAGTTACCTAATAGTTTTGTTTTTCCACATCCAATTGTAGGAATATCATACAGCACCCCTAAATGACAAGCTAAACCAAATCGTCTAGGGTGGGCTAAGCCTTGTCCATCGCAAACCACTAGTTGAGGAGTTGTTTTTATTTTTTCAAATGCTTTGATTACAGGCGGAAGTTCTCTAAACGAAAATAATCCCGGGATATATGGGAATTGAACGGTATCTTCAACAATAACTGACTCTACTAATTTCAATGATTCTGATTCCAGGATGACGATTGCTGCGATTAGTTTGTCATTGGATTTGCTATAAGCAACGTCCACTCCTGCAACATAGTGAATTTGATCGAATGCATCTTCTTGAATGACTTTCCGGGCTAATTCCTGTTGTATGTTAACGGCTTCCAACTCACTTATATTCCAACGATGCTGTTCCAATGTATTCATTCTCAGTTCCTCCAAGTGTTGATAAGCAACATACACATTATACCAAATATTAAATTCAAATTCAGTCTGCTTTGAGTTAGATGTATGCACAACATAAACAAGCCTGTTCTAACCCTTAGAGGGGGACGAACAGGCTTGTTTTCTTATATCTATTCAAAGAGAGAGTGCGTCTTAGATCCAGCATTCGGTAACTTCATTTCATTCCTCTTACTTGATACGTAGTTCACTGCGCCTCTCTTTTTTGTCCTACATAGATATTGGTACTTGGTTTGATCGCTTTATAACGCATTTCAATCTCTGTAACGCCATCCTCAAACGTAATATACATTTTCTCATTATACTCTAGCGCTTCCGTGTGTCTGCGCTTTATTGGTGTTCGGCCTCGGACGACCGTACAATTCGTATCGTGCCGCACCAATAGCGTCTCTTTCTTCCCGGCTTCCAGCCAGATTCGTTCCGCTTCGGGAACGATGATCCCAATGTCCATTCGGTCGAACAGTTCACGGAGACTTACCTTCCGACGATCCAGCGATGTAAGTGGCCAATGGGTCACAGGGATGTCTTCTCCATTAGCTGTGGCCAAAAAGTATCCTTCCAGTCTTCCGCGGAAGACTGGCTTGGGTTTTAGCACGAACCAATACAGTGCGAAGCTACCACCAGCAAGAAGGAGGCCTAGTGCTGTATACAGCAGTACCTTTTCGCGTAAAGAATGAATCTCCACAGAGATGTCTGCGGTAATACTTGCGCCTTCAGTATCTGTAGCTGTCACCTTAATAGATGACTTACCGGTATGCAATGAAGACCAGCGCAGGGTATTGCCATCAATGACAGTCTCTCCGAGTTTGCGCTCACTGTTTGAATTGGCAAGGACGTAAGTTAAAGGATCGTTATTGGCATCTTTGAAGTACTTATTCAGGTCGACATCTGTATTGCGATCGTCTTTGGATAACACGATGGACTCTCCAGTGGCGACAGGAGCCTGATTCGTAATATCTACTTCCACCGGAGTAAACTCCCGATAGAAGTCGGGCCCATCAATACGCAGTCCCCATGTGTACATGTCTGACTTGGGAAACGTGTATTTTCCCGTAAACCCACTGCCTGTATTGGTCAAAGGGATGTGCTCCGTTTTTCCATCAGACGAAGTTACAATGAGTTCCGCTTCCAGGCCTTTGTATACATCCAAGTCCTGAATGGGTTTAGGTTCCACAGCCTGATCATACAGAGATGCGTCGAATATGATGCTTTTTCCTTTGACTGGCTTCTCCGTTGTCATGTGTGCAACCGCAGATACGTTGTAGTTGCCAAGCAGATTGATCTTGACCAAGTCACCGCTACGGCCTTTGAATTTCAGTTTGAATTCTCCTTTTACTGGACGAATGATCTTCATTAGAGCATATTTATCAGACCGAATGAAGCTCACATTGCTCGATTGATAATAGAGCTGCGCTTCCGACACCGCATGATCAGACAGCATGATGATGTTGGCATCCGCCATACTGGAGTTAGGAATATCAACGGTAACTTCTTGCATGGCTCCCGTTGCAGTCACAGCCGCGACAGATACAAGAACAGATTGAATCTGGTCTGCAAAAATCCTGTTGAAAATCTCAGGCAGATCGTCGGCACTACCGGTGATAAAGGAAGAACCCCCCGTCTCTTGGGCGATCCGCTCCAGTTCTGCAGGGTTCACTGTACCGTCGCGATTTAATCCTACAGTATATATGGGGTAACCAGCTTGTTGTGCCATCTCGATAACCTTGTCCACATCTTTGGCCGAGTCAGCAGGTGTTCTGTTCGTTGACCCCCGCAGATCGGTTTCCCCGTCTGACAGTAAAATCATGAATGGTTTGCGTTTGTCTGTCTGGGATTGTTCAAGCAGACTTGCTCCTCGCCGGAGACCTAGTCCGAGGTCTGTATAACCAGAGCGGCGCAAACCATCCACACGGTTACGCAGATTGTTGCGAGCGCCAGAGGATGAGATATCCATCAAAGGCACAGATGATGTAATTTTGTCGTTGTAAGCTACGAAACCTAATCGGGTCTTGGGCCCACTACTCATATCCATAAACATATGTATAACTTCTTCAGCGATGCGATCTTTGTCAGTCTCATTCATAGAATAGCTAACATCCAGTACAAACATGGCATCTAAGCCTTCGTATGTCTGGGTCTTGACTGATGATTCGGCGTGCGTAATTCCAATATCCCATGCTGGCAACAACAGGCTGAATAGCATGAGAAAGAGAGTTGCTTTTTTGAATTTTAATATAATCATATGACGCTTTGAATCTCCTTTCTGTTCTAGGTGCTGCTTATGTTTCTAGAGGTAAAACTAGTTTTTGGTGAGGAATTTTTTCTCCACACGACAAAACGCCGTTATGCGTAGTTCGGGTTCGTGAAAAATACTGCAACACCGCTTAGGATAAGACACTTCAGGGATGAAGATACACGAACTTAAAATTTTTGAACAGAATCCAAATTATAGGATATTCTTTATCATCGGTACGATGTTAAGGGAAATGAAGCGAAAACCGAAAATTGGTTCTATAGGTATATCGAAGCCAGAAAAATGAGTAATAAGACCTAGTATGGATAATGTTGACAAAGCATATCGCTGATGATTAAGATTGATTCCATAAATCACCAACGCAAACGGTATTTTCTGGTACAGAAGTTCCGGTTGTATGTTGAAAGCTCGTTCTATGGAACTTGTAACTGTCTTAAAGTGGTGATTCTATTGAATCATGACAATAGACTGATAGAGCGTGCGGAGTGTCAAAAATTGATGGAGGGGGGGGAAGCATTCGCCCGAATGAATCGTCATGAGGGGGATGTTGCCTGAATGGATATTATTAATCAAACGAACCGAACGATGCTTTTTGAAGAGATCAATCCGGAGAAACTGGATTTGATTACGATTGTCGGTGACGTAAAAGGGATCGACAGTTTGAATGACGACAAGATCAAGGAAATCAATGAACATCTACTTGTCCGGAGCTTCGATGAATTTTTGGACAAGTTTTCTCCCAGCGTCTACTCCTTTTTCAATGCAGTAAACCAGAAAGTGATGTATACGCTTAAGAAGCCGGAAGGCATTCCAGATGAAGCCATCTCTGAGATCAAAATTGATCATAGCAATGACTTTCTGAGAATGTTGTTTACCCTGATCGATACTAAACGTAGCCAGGGCATAACGAATGTGGACTTCAAGTTCGAGAATTTGCTCGATATGATCTCACCGAAAAAGGTTATGGATGACATTCGGCAAGTACGAAAAGAAATTCATTACATGTACAGTCAGCATGAAAAGCTGGATGACGGTGATCCGAAGAAGCTGGATATCGGGGATAAACTTAACGTTATGTTTGAAGATGCCAGTCGGAATTATAACAATGTAATGGCGATGCTGCCACTGGCAATTGAGGATATCAAAACCCGCTTATTGCTTGGTCGTGCACAAGAAGAAACGTCTTCTGAGGCAATTCAGGTCGGACAACTTACGATCGGTGAGAGCGGAGAATTGAAAATTATTGAAGCTCCAAAGAGTGATAACAACGAATTGATGCTACTGGATGAATCCACAAGTTCCGATCTGACTCAAGTATTTGCGGAAGATTATGACTCCCTATCAGAATCGCCTTCACCTTATGTGCAGGATCTCGTGGTTCGTACATTCTGCCCATTGCCTGCGGTGCAAACCGATGTGGATACGGCAGTTGAAGTACAGAATTACAATACATACCTGGAATTCTACAAGAATGCGAAGGATGACTTTGTAAAAACGGTCAAACCGCTGGTTGAGAAAATCTTGGGTGTCAAAATGTTCTTTGACCAATATGCAACCAAGAACAAAGGTATGCTGCCTTCCATGCTCATTGCAAATGCGAAGCTGGATATGCTTGTCAAGAGCAGTAATATTCCGCGGCTGGAGACCTATCTCAACACAGTCAATGCGAAGAATGATTTTACCGACACGATCTGGTTCGGAATTGTTCCATCCGTTGAGCTGGAGAATACGGGACAAGTTCAAGTCAGCAGAGCCCGTTTCCGTGGTAACGAGAAAGTGGTTAAACAAGACGGAAACAGTATGGAATCGCTGTCTATGCTTCTGCAGGTCGTTAAGGATTATAAAGTACAGGTGTTCTTCAGCTTTGAATCCGGAGAAGAGACCACATTCAGCAGCATGGCGACCGCAGGCATCGATAAATATATCGATAAATGCTCCGTGTTAACTCGTAAGGAATACAGCGAATTCGCCATTCCAAGTGCTCCGAATTTCACCATTATTCCCAAAGAAAAATCCGGTGTCGTGATCGACAGTCGTATGCTTCAGACGGAGAATGGTGTGGAACTGTCCAAGGAAAAAGAAGACATTCTGAAGCTTTGGATTGAAGGGGTCTACGTTGGTGCGTCCTATGTATCTGCCGGAATTGTGGCTGCATATCAGTGTCCTGAGTACCTGCGAGGCGCATTCAAAAATGTGAATCGTGATTATCCAGGTGTGCGATTTGACATTGAAGCGGGCGATAACAGTCTGCGTGTAGTTACGACGATGACCAAAGAAATTTCTGGATTCACGAACACGATCAAGGATGCGATTAACCGGAAAAACTTTGGATTCATTTTCTCCTCGGAAAATGCTCAGATCCAGGACAGTGACATCAAACGCATTACCGTGTATAAAGCAAGAAGCATGGCGATGTCTGAAGATGGCTTTGATTCCTTGTATAAGACTCTGGTAAGTACTTACATTGAGCGCTTGCTTCGTTTCCAGACCGGTGATTTCAAGCATGAAAATATCGTCAAATTCTTCAGCAACAATCCGAGCAGTCAGAAGAGCCGGTGGCTGGGAACCCGAGGGTCGATCAATTCGATCATTCAGGAAGGCGATGACATGAGCTTTATCATCGATGAGAAGAGCAATATGTGCCACATCGACCTGGTATTTAACGGAAACGTGAAGAACCTGGAAGTGATGATTACCAAAGGCACTAGCGCAGTGAAAGTGTAAGGACCTAGTAGGGTAGAAAGTAGTAAAAGTAACTATAATTCACTAAACAACGAGTTATAAACATTTAATTTGGTGTTAGAGGCGGCCCCTCAGGGGCTGACCTTTATACATATATTCCGTCATGTTTTCTTAGATGGAGAGCATGCCGGGCACATTTTTTCCTAATCTTAAGGAGGTTTTTATTAATGGGTTTTGTATTGAAGGTAGAAGGCGCAGAAACAATCGAATTGGGAATGGACAATATCCGTTCCGTAATCTATGACACAGACACACCAGATGATTCCAACGCTCGTTCCACAGATGTAGGTGCAACACTGAAAATCAGTGGCAAAATTATTACAGCAACCGACGGTGACAATGCAGATGACACCATGAAACTTGCGTTGTGGTCCCTCGTTCCAGCTGAAAAAGCAGATTGCTACCGTAAAGTAACTTTGGAAGTGGTTGCGGCGGATCAAGTAGTACGTAAAATTTACATGCCTAACGCATTTGTTGTAGATTACACAGAGCGTTTCGGAGATACCGAAGGCGTAGGTGAATTCAGCCTCTTCATCAAACAGAAAAAAGATAAAACGGAATTCACTAAAATTGAAGGCGGCTTCCCTGTATAAGAGGGACCAACGGATGTTACGGACCGGATAAATCCGGTCTGTAGCAACACTGTGATGTTAAGGGGCTCTGTTGCCCCTTAATCTTTATTTATGCCCGAATTCGGCAGGGAGGCAGGAAATCACACGATGAAAGATTATTACGCCGTTCTCGGTGTAGATCGGGAGGCTTCTCCAGATCAGATCAAGAAGGCTTATCGTCAATTGGCGAAGAAATTCCACCCGGATGTCAATGGGGGAGATGCCCAGGCAGAGGCGCGCTTCAAGCAAATACATGAGGCGTACAGTACGCTCGGAAATCCCGAATTAAGGGCAGCATACAATCAGCAACCACGCTCCACAAGGAACCCGGGAGAGACACAGAAAGCAACATCCAGCACTACACGAGAAAAAAGTGGCCCTATAAATGCCGAACAAGTGTGGTCGGATCCATCGCGTATGCAGGAGCAGTTTGAACAGTTTTTTGGCTATCGCCCCAAAGGAAAGGGGAACTCAAACGGTGGCAAAACCGGTCCCGACAAAGGAATGGATATGTCCGCCATGTTTGACCGATATTTCGGAGTTCGAAAAAAGTAAGCCGGTGGCCTGTAATGGACCGTGCCGGTTCAGGCGGAGGTTATGGAAGTGAGACGAGGAAGGTCGGTAATAACGATAGGGCTTGACGCATGCGTCGCCATCATTTCGTTAGCCGTGCTGTATTACATATTTATCATTAACCGGGACGTTAACGCCCAGTGGATAACTGGAATTATTGTGGTCCTCTCTGGAGGAGCTTACTTATATTTTAAATACAAACCTGCCACCAAGGTGGCAAAGAAGCAGCAGTCTTCACGTGTTGTGAAACTCGTTCTGTTGGATGACGATGGTACGAGTGTGAAGGAGTGGTACATTCAGGGCGAGACTAGTGTGTTAATTGGAAAAAGCTCAAAGAACAGTGAGGCGGACATCGATCTGTCCGATACTCCATATGCATCTCTTATTAGCCCGCAGCATGCTGTGCTGAACAGAGCATCAGGCCAGTGGTTCATCGAGGATATTGACTCAGCTAGTGGTGTAGGTGTGCGTAAGGGCAATCAGAGCAAATCATCCAAATTGGAAATCGAAGAACCCAGTCTGATCGAGGCAGGGGACTTAATCTATATTGCCAATACCCGAATTTTGGTGAAGTAAAGTTGGCGACCATTATACAAAGCTTACGGGGGAATGAATAGAAATGAGTCTGACAAGATGTGGGAACGGACATATGTTCAGCACGAGACGACACGGTAACACGTGTCCTTATTGCAATCTGGCCGTTGAGACGCCGGCTTCCGGCAATAGTGAGGCAGCGGGAGCCATTCCACGCGCACCTCGTACCTCAGAGGATGACAAAACGATGCCGTATCTGGGAGAAACAACAGGAATTGAACCGGTAACGGGTTGGATGGTCTGTATCGAAGGTCCGCAGATGGGACAGGATTATCGGATTATGGCCGAAAAGAACTTTATTGGACGTTCGGAAGAGATGCATGTTCGAATTCTTGGAGACAACACAATCTCCAGACGGAATCATGCGGTTATCGTATACGACCCGAAAAAACGAAATTTCTACATGCTACCTGGCGACGCTTCGGGTCTTGCCTATCACAATAATGAAGCGGTCTATTCACCGGTGGAACTGGCTGCCTACGACGTCATCCAATTGGGACGCAGCAAATTCATTTTTATCCCTTTATGTGGTGTGCATTTTGAATGGGAGCAACAGTGACGACTTTCATGATCTTATGGAACGACAAGGAGCTAACGCCCTATTGGGTTCTTGCAGCTGGCTGTTTGTCGATCTGGTTGTTGTTATTCGTCCGAAGCCGTATTCCGGTGAGGCAACGTGACGATAGACCGGCAGGCGTTCAGATTGGGAATGGACAGACGATTGGTGCTCGCAGTGAGCAGGATGATTATTTTGCTTGCGCTGTGGAGTCGTATGGTGTACTTGCGGTACTTGCGGATGGAATTAGCGGTTTATCGGGTGGAAAAGTAGCCAGTACGACTGCTGTCGAAACATTTATCCAGGAGTTTGAGGCGCTCGAGCGGTTTCCAGATCCAGAAGAATTCTGGGATGCATCCTCTCATGCAGCTAATCAGGCGATTCTTCGCAAATTGCTTGGTGTTCCCGGTGGAACAACGTTGGTTTCGGCCATGATCAAAGGCAGGAATCTGTACTGGGGTGCAGTAGGAGACAGTATTTTGGCTGTATTTCGTAAAGGTGAATTACTGTCTATTAATCATAAACACACGCTCGAAACTCAACTTGAAGAACAGTATATGTCTGGAGAGATATCTGAACAGGAGGCACTGGACAACCCGCAGCGCAAAAGGCTGGTCAACTATTTGGGGTACGAACATTTTAAACAAATGGAAATCGCGGACGAGCCGTTTGCACTGCAGCCGGCGGACAAAATTGTATTATGCAGTGACGGGGTGTACAACTCACTCACTGAAATGGAACTGGAGACTATTCTGGCAAAAGATATTTCGCCGTTTGATGCAGCACAGGCCATTATTGATTTGATTGAAGAAAAACAGCTCGTGCATCAGGATAATGCCACGATTATCATTCTGGAGCAAGGATGGTAACGGATCAGGCGACGCACAGGGACGGGGAATGGGGAGACGGATGAGGAAGGAGAACAGTGAATTCAAGACGGCGTTTGTCTCGGAAGCAGGATCATTCCTGAAAAATCGGGATTTCTACGGCTGTGTTGAACTGGAAGATTGGGCTTGTTATGTCATGGCGGATGGACTGGATACAGATACGGAAGTCAATAGTGCGCAGATCACAGTGCAGACTATTCTGGAATCCTTTTTGGAAAAGCCAACCATGTCTAAACGCAGACTGACGGAATATATCAAGATTGCACATGAATGGTTGCAGTATGAGAGCCGCCGGGTAAGACTCAAAGCGGGATTCGTCATCGTTGTGACTGATTATACACGTATGGTGTGGGCATCTGCTGGACACAGTCGATTATATCATTTCCGCGGGAATCGGCTTGTGTTAAAAAGCAAGGATCATAGTGTGGCTGCTCAGCTGGCAGCCGAAGGTCAGATTGCTGAGGATCGTGTAGATCAGCATGATGAGCGTGGCAATCTGAATGAATATGCAGGTAAACCTGGCATGATCAAACCTTACGTATCCGATAAGATCAAGCTGGCTGATGGTGATGTACTTGTACTCTGTACCCCCGGTTTATGGGAAGGGGTTCAGGATGCTGAGATGATCGATGCGGTGGAGGCTGCTAATGACCCACAGACGCTGGCGGATACGCTTGAAGAAGTGATGCTTAGCAAGCAACGTTCGCGAATCGAGAATTATAGTGCAGCAACCATCTATGTGAACAAGACTTTCCATGAAGAGCCCAAAAACCGAAAAAAGTGGATCAAGCGAATCATCATCATGCTGGTGATGCTCCTGATTGTTGGTGGAGCGGGCATCTTCTATGCGGTGAAAAGTGCTGCCAAAAAAGCCGAACTCGCCATGGATATGTTGCAGTATGAACAGAACGCAGACCAGTACGTCAAAGAACAGGAATATGCCAAGGCGGTCTCAGACTACAGCCTGGCTCGCAACAATTCGATCAAGATCAAGGATCCCATACATAAAAAATTGTTGACTGGCAAGATGGCTGCTGCCCAGACTCTGGTTGACGGGGAAGCCCATCTGAAAGAAGGCGATATTGCCAAAGCAACCGCCAGTTATACCAAAGCACTTGATCTGTCTGAGTCCTACAGCATGTTTAATCGGGAAGTTATTCGTGAACGCCTGGATCAGATGACCACCTTCCAGCAAGTGCAGGACTGGATTAAAGAGGGGGATCTAAAACTCCAGAATGGGGACTACAGTGGGGCTATCATTTTGTATAAACGAGCAAGAACGGCTGCCACGGAGACCTCATACAAGGATGCACTGAAGGAAATTGCGACGAAACTGGAGACCGCTGAGACCAAAAGAGCAGACATCAAGCGGCAATCCCGTCAGCTTCAGGCAGATACGTTGGAGCAGAAGGGTGACCGCTTCAATGAAGCCGGAGACTATAGTGGGGCCATGGATGCCTATTCTTCGGCACAGGAAATTTATCAGGAGATCGATATGCTGGAACGCGTGCTGGCTATGGAGCGCAAGATAAACAAGCTGGATGAGAAGTTGAACCCTCCTGTACCAGCGGCTGATCCAATGCAGGATGCGACAGGATTCGATGCTGCCAATACATCGGGTATGAACTTGGATATGACCGGCAGCACGGGCAACATGAGCACAGGCAATACGGCGGGAAGCAGCTCTTCTACGGGCAATGTCACTTCGGCTGGAAGCGGAAATGTAGATACTTCCGGCTCAGGTGCTTCTGCGGGGAAAACGAAAAGTAATACCAGCAGCAATTCTGCCTCCAAGGTGAACGGAACGACCGACGCTGCCGAGGCTGACGTGAATGAACAGGAGTCATCGGAAGGAGGAGATTCGTGATGAAAGACATGATCCGTGACCGTCTTAACAAGATGGAGGATCTCGAACAACGCCGCATGCTCAAAGATCTCATGACCGGCGTTTTTCTCAATCTTGTGGAATATCAGGAGACGCTGAACAAACAGATTGAGCAACGTGTGTTTGATGAGGTGTTACCTCAGGAGGAGCGTCATGACGTATATGTCACATTATGCGCGCGGGAAGATCTGGATCCCATTCATGAATTTCTGTACCCGATCATTCCTGAGGATGCCGAACCACAGACCGTCTATTTGAGTGAGGCCTCAGAGGCACTGGCGCGCAAGGAAGAGATGAAATTGTTCACGTTCTACATGGAGTGCGGACAACAACAATTACAATCTCTGCTGAACAGTAATCGGACATTCCGCGGGGAGATTGTAACCAGTGAAGGCAGACATAACATAACAGTTCGGTTGAAACCAAGCACAGCATATATCTCCAAAGTAGAGGAACTGTATCGAGTGTTTCGCAAGAACAGCCTGCCGTGGAAATCAGTCAATGCTCCGTACATTTTCAAATTTGTTGATTGTGTTCTAGTGGGTTCGGATGATGAGGAGCACTGGGACAAACAGCATACCGTCAAGGAGCTTTCCATCCATCTGGAGGAATGGGAGTCTTACAAAAGAACGAACATGATTCCGTTATGGAATATTCAGAAGCTGGATATGAAAACGGGGGGATTCCCTGTTCCGGCATCGGACCGAATCAATTATGAACATGTCTTGCCCCTCCGTAAAACAGGGATCGAGCATGGATATCTGGTAGATGGTGAAGAGTCTCACATCAGATATATCAAAAGATCGGAAGAAGATATCACCATCGTATCTCCATTAGAGAAATCGGATTCCTGGACCGTACTTAAAGTGACTGTTCCTGTGACGACCCGAATTGGAAGAATGGACTTTCCGCTGTTCTCCAATAACAAAAGGGAAGGATTTGCAGGCAAATACGCACGTCAAGAAGGACGTTCTGTACGGTCCAAGGGAGAAATTGCCCGTATGATTCATGCTTTTCAGGCGGCCGAGGGGATTGAACTGGAAGATGTACAAGTGGTGGCGCCCGGACCTGCTTTGGGAATTACGTACCCGCTTAATGCATTTGTCAGTGATCATGTCCGTGTGGAGACGGATAAACATCGAATGATTTTGAGGTTCAGCAGACAAGAGAAACAGCCGGAACTGGCCATTTTTCTGGATGATTTGCTGAGCTTTCTCGTATCCGAGATCCAGCTGGCATTCCCTGAATACTGTTGCGAAGGGGAATGGATGTGAGTACATCATGAATTATATCTGGGATCTGATTATTCGAGCCAAACGTAATGGGACCGATCTGCGTGACGTAACGTTTGTACCCGCACGTGTATATTCACCCTATATGGAATTGAGTCATACGAACTTGAATGCTTCAAGTGTGGAAAGCACGATTGAAGTTAATCCATATTATCGTTTTTTTGATATATTCCGAGACCTCTTCGATATCAATAATGAAGAGCAAGTCGAGTTGCGGGAGACGCTCTTTGATCTGGTTATTCATTTTCTGGCGGATATGGATTTGATGCAAGGCATGAACAAAAGGGAGTATTACATCCGTTTCATTCTGAAGGATATGCGTTCGGGAATATATGGGGATAGAATTCAGCAACGTCTGGAGCTATTCGGACAGGAGGAACAGGAAGTGATCGCCTGCAACTTGCTCCGACTGTACGATACGGGGGAAGCTGTTCATCTACTAAGGGATACACTCGTTCGAATGTTTCCGCGTTCAACCCTTTATGCCAATTGTGAGGAGAAGGATGAGTTGCTCTTATATATTGGACAGGCTGAACAATCTGAGGCGAAGGAGAAGCTGGAACTGATTCTTGAACTTTTTCTGCCGGTCCGGTTCGACACAGAAATATATTGGAGTCATCATTTTGGCATTCTGGATGCGGACTATACGATGATACAGGACGGGATTGCCCTATATTAAGCAGCACTAGCAGTTGTAAGGAGGAAGATAGATGAACGGGTATTCATACCGATTGTATCCTGATGCTACCGGCAGGGAACGAGCCAGGGGAACCATGCGGTATACGCGTGAAGAGTTGATGGACATGACTACATTTCAACTAAGGAACATTTGCTACAAAGAGCGATTGGTTGAGGGATTAGGTGCTCGCACCGAGCGTGAAGAGCTGATTCGTATTATATTAAAATTTTTGGGGGCAGACGATGTTTTATGGATCAATCCGCCTTGTGAAGGAGGGTTCGAGCGGATACAAAAAGCGATATCTCGTCATATGACGTCCCCCATGAGTAGTGACGGAGGTATCAGTGTACCTGCGAGGTTGATTCTATACGAAGGATTGAACGTGGACAAGCTGGATCGTTATGTGGTTACAGCCCCTGGCGGATTAGTAGAATCCAACGTGCTTTTGGTCAACGAGAGCATGGAGCTATGTGGCATCTTGAACCTGGTCAAGGACGATTCGATATCAGGCACGTTCTATCTGACAGCCGGAAGTGGATCCACATGGAAACGATCAGGGAACAGACAATACAGTCTGCTTTTTTTCCGCAAACGTGATTCGGAATATTTATATCAGACCTACTATTCCAGCCGCCCACTACCGCCAGTTCAACTTCAATATACTCAAATTCCACTGGCAGATCTGGACATCCGAGAGCTTGAACCGACAGATGCTGTACTTGCGATTGATTTTGGCACCTCCAATACGACGGCAGGCGCCTATTTGCATAACGGTTATATTCAAGCACCCAGCAGCCAGGATCTGTTGAATGGACGGGTGCGTCTGGATGCCATTAACTATGTTGCTTTTCCCGACCCTACATACAAAGATACGGATTGGATCGAAGTCCTGCCGACGGCAATTGGTGTGGCGGATTGTTCCGACCCAGCGAACGTTCGTTACGAATTCGGTTATGAAGCGCTGAGAAGCATGCGTCGTGGTGGATATAGCAGCCGTGCCAGTGTGTTCCGAAGCATGAAACGCTGGGTGAGCAATTATAACAAAATGGAGGAAATTGTAGATGCTCATGGGAATGCCGTTATGGTCTCCCGTATGGATCTGTTACGCGCGTACATGAATTACATTATTCAAACAGCAGAACACCAGTTCAAGTGCAAGTTTCGTCATGTGCACTTCACCAGTCCGGTGAAGATGAAAACACAGTTTTTGCAGATGTTTGGCGAGATGCTTCCGGATTATCAGATTGAGCAGACCTATGCGTTGGATGAGGGAATGGCTGTACTCTATAACACTCTTGCGGACGGAATGGAACGCGGTGCTTTTATGGAGGGGCAGACGTACCATGCACTCGTGATTGATTGTGGCGGTGGAACGACGGACTTGTCATCCTGTGCCTTTACGATCGAGGACGGGCATATGGCCTACAAGCTGGATATCCATACCACCTACGAAAACGGGGACACTAACTTCGGAGGTCACAATATTACCTATCGCATTATGCAATTCATGAAAATCATATTTGCCGAATACTACAGCGGACGTCGTCAAGTTACGGATATCGATAGCCTGATCGAAGCACCGGGGGCAGACGTATTCCGTCAAGTGGACGAAGAAGGTGTGAGATCCGTCTATCAGAAGCTGGAACAGCGGTATGAGGAAGCAGAACATATCATTCCTACGGCTTTTGCGCGTAGAGAGAATTGTTCACGGGATGAGTACCTGCGAGTACGCGGCAACTTCTACTTCCTGTGGGAAATCGCAGAAGAGATGAAACAGCAATTTTTCCGCAAAACAGGCATCCTGCGTAATCGATTCCATTCCGAGATGGAGGATGACGGGGATAGTGATCTGCAGATCACGACGATGGAGCGTTGGTTCCTCTCGGTAGTGCGGAATGGGGAGCTGAAGGACGAATACGAGTTCCCCGATGTGGTGTTCAATATCAAGGAAATTACCCAGCTGATTAAGGCTGATATCTATGAAGTGGTTCGTAAGTTTCTGGATGATTTCTATCGTCAGGGGCGGATGAGCCAGTACTCGATTATCAAGTTGACGGGTCAGTCCTGCCGCATTGATGTATTTCGGGAAGCGCTGAAAGAGTTCGTTCCAGGCCGAAGCATTGAGTTCCGACAAAAACCTGCCGAAGGACGTGTGCCTGATCTTAAACTCGCCTGTCTTCGAGGGGCAATTCGTTATCTGAGTGCCCGCAAAACAGGAAGCGTTCAAGCCGAGATTACGCATGATGCCGCTGTAATTCCGTATACGGTAAGTGCCTACACGCATAATGGACGTGAGAAAATACTGATCAGCAGTCTAGATCGGAGTGATGGCATTCCTGGCAGTATATCCCGTCCGTTCGAGACGGCCGAAGTGGAGTTGTATCTGAGCGGAAGTGATGGTCAATTGAGACAGAAAATGGTGTATCCGAACCGTCCAGATGCGTATAAAGAGGTGCTCTACGAAGAGATCCGAGATCAGTACGGAGATAAAATTCCGCAGGATGATACGGATTCCATCGTGAATGGAGAGACGAAGTTTTTTGTTTTTCCAGATGATCGTCATTGGGGCTTCCATGTGTTACCTGTAGCTCGCAGAAACGAACGACTGTATCTGGGTACGCAGAAGCTGTTACCGTTTGAAACGGATTTATCTGAACTGGACTTCTTTGACGGAATGAAGTAGAGCACACGAGCAGAAAGGAGGGATCATGCTCATGTTCACATATACGTATCCGCATTTTAACAAGGGAAGAATCTTGAAAACGTCGATGCTGGAGGGGTTACGCGATTTCCCCAGAGATTACATCGAACTGTACTATCGTGGTTACGCTGACGGCATCCTCGCAGGTGCAGAGGTAGAAGTCTTCCCGGACAAGTTGGTGGTTGCTCCAGGAATGGTGCTGCATAAAGGAAGGCTTTATATGCTGACAGAGCCTATGGAACTGGTATATCAGGCTACAGGCCGAGTCAATGTGCTCAAACTTCGATTTCATGCGGATGAAACGGGGAGTGACATGACCACAAGTCATTCGGAACTGGTGCTCGATGAAGAGATAACGTGTGCACCCGGCGAACTCGAACTAGCTCGATTCAAGCTGAAGGAAGGAGCTCGGCTACGCCGAGACTACCAGACCTTCGCCGATCTGGCGACAGAGTTCAACACGCTGCATGTCATTCATGTTCCTTATGCAGCCGAGGGGGCCAGCACCTTATCTCCGGTTGTCATGAAGGATTATGCCGAGAGGTTGCTTCGAACGGGGACCTCTGATCCTCAGGACCTGGTCTTTGCCATGATGTGTCTGAACGAAGGAACAGTTGCACGCAGCGTCATTTTGCATCACATTGCCAGTCGATTGGGGCTGGAGTACAGAGAGTACGATCATGCACAGATTCATCGATACCTGGATCGTATACTGGCGAATGCAGGTCGGGGAATGGGACGCTCAGGTATGCCTGCGGGCGGACCGCATCGAATGATTGTGGATTGAATTTTCATAGAAAGGGAGGATGGAAATCGTTATGGAACATATGGATCGCAAAATCATCCCGATGTTATATAGCAAAGTATTAAACGACGAACCTATTCAGGGAACAGAGACTAGAGAGAGTGATGCCTCTCCTGAACCAAGTGATGTTAAACCATTCGAGCCAATAACGATGATACATCTTGAACATGAAACGATACATCTGAGAAGAGCGGAGCTATACGAGGGAAAGGTTACGGTATCTCTACCCCGCACATTTCGTTTGGTGACAGAGAGAGAGGCTCAGTTAAAATATCCGTCATCCCATCGTCCTGAATGGATCTATACCAATGATTCGGGAACGATCAACTTTACATTCAATACACTGGACCATCGTCTTACTCCGGAAGAGTTGAATTCTTTTACGGAATCTATGGCTGATGTAATCCGTGCAACCCAACCTGTACGAGAATGGAAAAAACACGGCGTTCGAGTGACAGATGCAGGTGTGACCACGGGTTACTGCCAGTTCGCTGTTCAGGGACTAAATGATCAGATCTATAACCATATGGTATTCACCATTTTAAATCAGAAAGTCCTTGTCTATGGCTTTAACTGTACGGACGATGAGAAGAAAAATTGGATAGAACCCGGTGGTACACTTCTGGATACACTCATTGTCGAACCGAAATAGAGAGGAGCTGAGTCTATGAGCCTGACGTATGAAAATCTGATCATTGAACCATATGAACTCGTACATCTACAGGAATTGACGATACGCAAGAAGATGGACGAGCACACCCGCCTTGTTTTCAAAGGTATGGTATCCGAGGAATGGAAAGATCGATATGTGGATGTTACCGATCAGAGTACTGCGATTGAAGTGTGGCAAAAGGATGAGGATGGTAATAGAAGTCCGCTATTTAAAGGCATTCCGTTATCTGTAGAAGTGCAGGTTGTGAGGGGCGTATATACGCTCCAGGTTGAAGCGATATCACATACATACCTGATGGATGTCAAGAAGCGAACGCGTACGTTTCAAAATATCCAGATGACGCTCCCTGATTTGTTAAAGGAGCTGGATCAGGATTATCCGGGACTGGACGTGATCGATGAGGGGACCGGAGGAGCTAAGATTGGCAAGGTTGCTGTGCAATATCAGGAAACAGACTGGGCATTTCTCAGAAGACTGGCTTCCCGATTTCATACAAGTCTGATGCCTGCGGCTCAATTCGACAGCCCCAAATTTTATTTCGGCGTATATGAGCATGGTAACTCGATCGAACTGGATAATACACGTTATACCATCCACAAAAACATGACTCCGTTTATGTACTTCACAGAGAACGAAACTGTAAATGTGAATGAAAGTGACTTCATTGTATATGAAGTGGAGACGGATCAAGTCATGGAACTGGGACACCATATCAGTTTTCGTGGCAGAAGCCTGTATCTTACGGAAGCCTATACGGAACTCGCCGGAGGTATTCTAAGGCATAAATATGTGCTGAGTCTTCACAAAGGATTACGACAGAGGACGTATTACAATCCTCTGATTGCCGGAAGTTCACTAATGGGACGCATAATCGCAGTACATGGTGGACATGTCAGAGTGCAACTGAATTGTGATAAGGAACAGAAAGCGGAGAATGGACTATGGCTACTATATCAGTCTCCCTACATTGCGGAGGGGCAGACTGGATGGTACGTGATGCCAGAGATTGGTGATCCGGTGGCTGTTTATTTCCCAACCCAGCATGAAGAAGAGGCCTATGCTACGCCAGCGCCCAGACTAGATACACAGGTGACAGGAACGAACCAATTGAACAATCCGGATCACAAAATTTTTCGTACACCCCATGGCAAGGAGATCAGGCTAACACCAGACTCCATTTTCATCACTGGCAAGGAAGGAGAAGTGTTTATCCGATTGAGTGGTGATGAGGGCATTCAAATCAAGGGAAACCAGCAAGTCACAATGTCTGCAGGGGGAAGTCTTTCCTTGAAAGCAGGAAAGAAAATGATACTGTCTGCCGGTTCTCAGTTACTTCTTGAAGGTGGAGGAGGGACGTTCCAATTGGATGGGCAGGCACAGATGAGTGGTTCTGAGGTGAAATCCAACTAAACATATGTATTTGTAGTCGAGGGAGGGGTGTAACCAAGTGAACCGAAAGGATTCGTTGAAGCACTTTTATGCCGATCAGGTGGAGCAAGAGCGAGTCAGGCTGATGGACGATTTAAAGCGTACGTTAGAGAGCAGATCAACCGAGTTGACGGCAAAATATATGGAACATTTCACAGAGTTTATTAAAGAAGTTGCGCTTGCTCAGCAGGTTGGGACAAAAGGAAAAATCGCCTACATCCAGTACTCTATGTTGCGAACGGAAGTACTCAATGGGGCGATGAATGTGCTGGTTGAGGCCTGTGATTCGTCGTGGTTGCTGGATCGCAGCCCCGTGCGAACGTATTACTCTGCACAATGGGCCTACGATTGTGTGGAACGGATGATTGAAAGGTTGAAACAAACTTTACCTTCTTATCAAGGTGCCGTGACAGCTGTGGAACTGGAACATGTTCGGTTGCAGCAGGTGGCTTTGGTGAATCGTTATCTCGTCTATTTCATCCGTCGATGTGGCTATTTGCTGGAAGACTTGGAGTTGCATTTGCATATGCAACTTGAACAGAACTTCGAAATACGTCTTGGAGAGTATCTTGATGCGAGTGAATGCGTATTCCGATTGGACCGGAGAGAGAGAAGCATTGAAGAGATTGGTGAGGAACTGGAGGAAAGCAATGGTATTGCTGTCATGTATGCGCATTTTCAAGGGCTGAGTATGGCGGAAATGGAGTGTAGCGACTTGGACTTTCGTTTCAGCAGGTTTGAGCATGTAGATTTGAAATGGACGGATTTTCAACGTTGCATGCTTGTGGGCACACGCTGGCGGAATTGCGAAATGGACGGGGTGAATTTCTCGGATAGTCTTATACATGGAGCGGATTTCAGTGGTTGCTCCCTTCAAGGAGCTGTATTCAGAGGTGTAGTTGGAGACATGGGACAACCAGAGGGACTTGTACAGGGGCCTGGATATGATGCAGTTAACTTCAAGAATTCAAACCTGGAGGGAGCGGATTTTAGAGGGGCTAATCTTCGAGGTGCCAACTTCAGCGGAGCTAACCTGGTAGATACACTGTGGGATAATGCCAATATTGACGGGGCGATTTTTGACGATGCCGAAAGGAGGACAAGGTTATCCAATACTTTCGCTTAATGGCAGATTCCAGATGGATTCATCGCGCTGAGACTGAGCCCGTAGGTGAACTTCAGCGAAGGGCATGGAGTCAGGCTTTTCATGATTCCAACATCGACCTTACGGCGATCAGCTTGAATGTCCGCGGTGGAGTTCATGTGGACTATACGGATTATATGGAACACCCGATTCCGCTCGTATCGGATCGTTTACTTGAGGTATTAGCGCTATATCAACCGAGCCTGAAGCGAAGGGCAGCTGTCCTTACGGACAGGGAGCGTATGA
Organism: Paenibacillus sp. JJ-100; assembly: GCF_948329825.1. Taxonomy (GTDB): domain Bacteria; phylum Bacillota; class Bacilli; order Paenibacillales; family Paenibacillaceae; genus Paenibacillus. The sequence goes on along the minus strand of NZ_CAOJCM010000002.1, from coordinate 645,374 downwards.
CCCAGGAAACATATTGGGCGATCCATCCGCCTGCACTTGCAAATCTGCTGTCAACTCATACAAAGCGGCGTATAGACGGAAGTCTGGAACAGCTCGTCCTGAGACGGGGAATAGTGGAGGTCCCTTTGTTCCAATTAGTGGACCTACGTGAAACGGTCATGATTGTAAATCTCGCATTAGCGGAGAGTATTCTGCGAAGAGATATCACAGGCGTACGACTGGTGAAGCTGGAGCAGGAGTCGACAGCTTAGAAGGGAGAGAATCGGATGGCGCAAAAACAAGATTTGGACACGCAAATTCAAATTGCTGGAGATGCACCTAAAAGCTATGTCGTTGCTGGCGCAATTCTGAGGTGTAACTGTGGTACGCAACGAACACGTTTGAAAATTCCATTCAGTCATGGGGTTTATATTAAAGGTAAGGCACAGATGACGGTGGAAGATTACATTCCCGGTATACATATCGGTTCTTTCGGCAACTGTTCTAACCCACAGAACCCCGCAGTGGAAAGTAGTACAATGGTCGATATTTATGGAGTAAAGAAAGCCCCGTGTATGCCCGTTTTGACCATGCCCTGGCTGCATGGCAAGGGAGATACCGAGGTAGAAGGGAAAGCAGCCCTGCTCAGCCAATGCACACATAAGTGTCTCTATGGTGGAGATATCGTTATTGAAGATGATGGGCAGCAATTGGATTTCTAACCATGGACGAATTGACAAAGGTTTTACAAGATCGTATTGGATACGAACAGCTTCGTCTGTATTGGCCGTATAAAGCTCAATGGTTGGAAGAGGTACGCATTACACGCCAGGTGAACGAGCACGCGAAGTTGTACGTTAGTGGAGTTATTCCTGAAGAAGATGGACCGGGTATCCTTCGAATTCAGGCTGAAGGGGAATCAATTGTACTCAGGCAAGTTGATGAAGCAGGAAAGTCTGTAAGACGTTTGTTTCATGGTGTTATGACGTCTCTTAAAGTTCACCTGTCTGGAGGAATATATCGATTCGAGGTCGAAGCGTTATCTAATACATATCAGATGGATATTCATATTGCAGAACGGGCGTTCCAAAATAGAGGTTGGACATTTGGAGAACTCATCCGATACATTATGAATCCATACCGATATTCAGACGTCATTGATCAGGTAACGGGGAATACCCAATTAAGCGGACTTGTTTTACAATATAGAGAAACCGACTGGATGTTTCTGCGAAGGCTCGCATCCAGGTTTGGCACGTTCTTAGTGCCTGAAGTAACCGCTGCTTCACCCAAGATTTTTTTTGGTCTACCGACAGGAAGGTTATGGAAATGGCCGCAAGATCAATCCTATCGCGTCCGGAATGAGCTCGGAGAAATGCGATGGCATGGTCCGGAGGCTAAGGAGAAATATGTGATCCGAAGTCCCAAAGGCAATCAGGGTCTTCTCCAGTACACGATGGACAGTGCCGAAACCTATGCGCTGGGTGACAAGGTCGAACTTCCTGATGGCAGAGAGCTAACGGTAGTTGAAGCTGTATCTCGCCTCGAATCAGGTCTGCTGATGACCTCTTACCGCATGATGTTGGAAGAGCAGATAAGCGTACCGAGATGTGAACTTTCGGATCTGATCGGTCTGTCGCTTTACGGAGAAGTTGTCCGGGTGATACAGGATCACGTACAAATTAAATTGCCAATGGACGAGGGTCCATTGGTGCAAGGCTCCTTATGCCCATATCCAGTAGCACCAACCTATGCAGCGGAAGGACATAGCGGACTGTACATGATGCCGGAGATCGGAGATACTGTAGAACTGTATTTCCCTGAGAGTCTGGAATCCGGCGCGTATATTCGACATTCAATTCCGGAAGGCAAACGTTCTGCGGAAGGTGGTACGGAGCATAAGGTTATGGGTCATCCTGCTGGGCCTTCGGTCGGCATGTCGCCTGAGGATGTGACGCTGCAAGCCGGATCAGGTCTGACGATCACTCTTAACGATCAGGGCGTGGTATTGTCCAGTCCTGGTAACCTTTCGATTCAGGGAGGCAACATTGCGCTGGAGGCTGGAAAGATTCAGGGTTCTTCGCCAGAAGCCATCTGGCTGATGGGTGGAGGGAGCAGCTTCATATTGGATGGCCAGGCTGATGTACGTGCAGCCCAGATTCAGCAGGAGGGCAGCAATAAGGCGCCAGTGTACGTCGCTGATTTACCCCCGGAGCCAGAGCCGCCACTGATTCCACTAGAGCAATACGAAGCGGCTCAGGCTGCGGCGCTGGCAGCCAAGACGGAAGCCGCTGTGCAGGCATCAACCACGAGTATGAAGGAAGCGTCCTTATTTGGCGCAGCGTTAGCCATTACCGCTATGATTCCCATCGTGGGTGCCCTGGGCGGAGCCTCTGCTGCGATAGCTCAAGGCGTAGGTATTGCTTCCGTAGCAGCAGGTGTGATCTCGAGTGTTCCGAAAGTGGGATCATTCAAGCCTTCGGCTCTTAGCTTATGGGATCAACTGAAAGCTGGGTTCACCCAATTCGTTCAGGACGAGCAGGATGCCAAGCGCAACTTACTCGGCAAAGTACTGACAGCAGCTCGCGAATTATCTACGGCAACGTCGTTTCCAGACTTTATTAAGAAACTGCATAAGCAACATCAGGAGATTAGTACATTCATCCATCAGATTCCTGAACCGATTAAGAAGAAATGGGTGTATCAACAGGAACAAGATAGATTGGAAAAGAAAAAAAATTACACGTGGAAAGAGTTAGACACTTGGCGCTACAAAGTTCCTGTGGACGAAGATGGGAATGTGAACTTGCATGAATATGCAAAGGATCACGGGATGTGGACTAAAGAATCCGCTAGTAAGCATCGTCCCCCAGTGGAACCTGTGCAGGATCTATACCAATTGCAGATCAAGGCGTTTGAGCTGGGTATTCACCCCTTCACAGGAGAGCCTGTTCCAGATTCCTATGCTCAGTTGATGATCAATATGCTCAAAACGGATCAATTCTTATCACTTTTCAGCATGGTCGCAAGCAGCATGTACAGCGCCAAGAGTATGTCTAAGAGCCCAGGAATGAGCTCAGTAACCAGCAAGATAATGAAAAACATTCAGAGTGCGGAATCTGCGAGTAAGAAGTCGAGTGTAGGGCTATCCACAGCGAAGTCATTTATCAAGAAAAAATGGGAAGAGAGTCAGCGGGTCGGTATTGTTCCGGGGAGCTTCTGGTCAAATCATGATTCAAAAAAAACAGGTTCAGGCTCCTTAAGTAAATCTAGTGGTGAAGATGGAGTTAGTTCCAATGCGGGGAAACCTCCCAAGACTGCAGCCGAAACTTCAAAGCCGACGGTGAAACCTGGTTCAACTGCTGTGCCTGACAAATCAGCAGGTTCAAAACCAAGCTCTTCGAATAAGTACACGGACGGTTCAAGTACGAAGCCGAAAGATGCAACCCCGAACTCAGGAAGTTCGAAATCGAATCCGGTTAACAATAAAACACCGAATGACGTGAATACCTGGAAGTCTTCTTCAATGAAGGATAAAGATGTGTCTAAGCCAAAAGATGACACTAAGCCGCCCAAGCCGAAGGAAAATCAGGATGATGCTAAACCTGAGGATAATCAAGATGGTCCTGAGGTGACGCGCAAACCTATAGTTAATGTTGACTGGAGTAAATACAATCGTGTAGACGATTATAAGCCAAAGTTTGTGGATAAGGATGAAAAACTTGAATATAAAGTTGGATTAAGGGACTATGATGAGATTAGAAGTGCTGGTATGACTGATATTGAACAGGTTTCAAAAAATACAGGCCTGTCAGTAGATGAAATTAGGGTTATGAAACAGCACATGTTTTTTGATACACATAATATTCCTTTAGATAACTACAATTATAGAGTTGGGAATTTTACTCCAGATTTGGAAATAGGTTATATATGGAAAGTGGCACAAAAAGGTGAATTAAATCCTAAACAAAAACAATGGTTTCAGGAGATTGCTAGACATGAATTGACAGAACGTGAATTAATGAAACGTGGTCATCCATATAAAGACCCCGATTCGTATTCGCCTGATAGAGAAAGTTTTAATTCAAAACCTCCAGGTGCACATGATTTAGCTTCTCCACAACCTAAATTTGAGCTTCCTGGGGCATACGACTATATTGAAAAAAGCAAAAAAGAATTAGAGAAAATGGAGAGAGAAAGTAAATGAAAAGATTAAATCAGGCAATTGAACGTATCTCTGCTATTGATTGGAACTGTATTGGGAAAAGGGAAAGTAGATCACATGCTCATCTATGTAGTGAATATCTAAGAAGAGCATCAATATTTCTTAATGATTTTCCAGGTTCTTGTATATATCCATTCATTGTGATATCAAATTCGATAACTAAGTCGCCAGAAAATATTGGAGAATTACAAGTGTTGGATAAAATTAACAACAGCTACCATAGAGTAATTGTTAATAGTTATTTAGAGCTAAATGCATTAATTGATGAAGGAAATCGAATAGCTATCGAAAATAAGGATTTATTTGAGCCAGTAATTAAGCTTTATGAAAGAGGAGGTTCATTCTATAAAAGGGGAGGATTTGTAAATGTCGCTGGTGAATCCTTCAAGATTGTAGATCGAACTAGAAAAGAACCACTTGATATAAGTGATCATTATTTAGATCAAATGGATTTAGAACAAGACATGGAAATAATGTGGGATAGTGAGGATAATATTGTTATTGAAAACTACTTGGAACATGCTCAAAATAGAATTTCTTCCATTGACTTCATGATTGAAGAATCAGAAAAGAAGTCCCATCTAATCCTAGCAAATGAATTTTTAAAAAGAGCAGCATATTTTGAACGATTTTCATATTTGGATTTGAGTCTCGAGAGTCCGTTTGTTAATGTTGCAGAAGCTTTGGGATATTCACCCGCTTTAAGAATAGAAAAGATATGTCCAACAATTCTATCAATTCAAAATGAAATAATCAAGTCTATTTGTATACAATACTTGGAGTTATCTGCATTAGTTGATCAGGGCGTACAAAGAGCTCGAAAATATTATAATTTATATGAGCCAGTAATAAAATTGTTTGAAAGAGGCGGGAAAATTGACCTTGTGGATAACAAAATTGTTATTGGATCAAAAATTGTTCCGCTTTCTGACTGGTATGTATATGCAATGACAAGACCAGAAAGTGATATAAGTAATAGTAGTTTGAATGCTCTTGATAGCTAGACATCTCCTTGTTATAAAAATTGCTCAATTTCTTGGCTGTTAAATATTTGTGTAACTCAATTATAACTTCAATAGAAGATCGACGGATTGTAATATGAAGTGCGACACCTATTGGAAATGACGAAAAGCCAAACCAAGTGCGACAGTTCTATATGAAAGATTCGTGCGCGGTTCTCCAACCCAAGCCAATTCATGGTCTTTATCATTAGATCGAGTGAATGAGCGAGAGCTTCATCCGCCACTTGAGCGAGATCGGTACCATTAGGGAAGAACTCTCCAAGCAACTCGTTCGTATTCTCGTTGGAACCGCATCGCCAAGACGAACACGGATCAGCAAAATAAACCTGCAGGTTATGGAGCGATTCTATGTTTGCATAGCATGCAAACTCCTTGCCTCGGTCAGCCGTAGCGGTGAGGAAGGTCCCTATGGGGTACTGTGAAATCGCTACACTGAGCAATCTCCATCGACGACGCGATATGGTCGTGCATGAGAACAATGGTATCTAGCCGGGATTTGCCTTCAAAGCACCTTATCCCCGGTTGTCATGAAGGATTATGCCGAGAGGTTGCTTCGAACGGGGACATCTGATCCCCAGGACCTGGTCTTTGCCATGATGTGTCTGAACGAAGGAACGGTTGCACGTAGTGTCATTTTGCATCACATTGCCAGTCGATTGGGGCTGGAGTACAGAGAGTACGATCATGCACAGATTCATCGATACTTGGATCGTATACTGGCGAATGCAGGTCGGGGAATGGGACGCTCAGGTATGCCTGCGGGCGGACCTCATCGAATGATTGTGGATTGAATTTTCAAAGAATGGGAGGATGGAAACGATGAAGCATTGGGATGAGAAAATTGTTGCAATGATGAACGGTATGACAACAGATACCCCTGAAGATGGATATGGACATATTCCGGAAGAACCCGATCCCGACTTAACGGCTGCTTTTATACAAATTGGTGGCGAACCTTACTCATTTCAAGAAACCGAGCTGATTGAAGGGAAGTTGTGGATGATGCTGCCACGCACCTTCAAGCCCATGTCTGAGCATATGATGAATCTAAAATATCCCTCACAGCACAGACCTGGCACGATCTTTACGAATGCAGAAGGTACGATTAATATCGCGGTAAATCATACAGTCAATCCTTTACCCAGCGAAGATTTACCTCTGTTTAAACAGAGTATGATTCAGATTTTGCGGCGGACGCAAAAACTTACCAAATGGTATGGAGATGGGGATCGCATCGTGGGAGAACGTGAAGCGGCCACTTGTGAATTTTTGACTCCTGTCGTGAATGCGAATCTGTATCATCTCATGCTGTTCACTTCGTTGGAGGAACGGGCACTGATCTGTACCTTTAACTGCACGGATATGGAACTGGATGATTGGAAACGTGTTGCTTCCGCCATGATGAACTCCATCCGCTTTGAGATCAATGAGGAAAGGGGCGATGTAATGTGAGTATAGAAGCCTTGTCTTACAAAAATGTGAGAGTAAGCCCGTTCGAACTGGTCAGTCTGCATGAACTGGTTATTACCAAACAGATGAATGAGCACGCATATGTGAAGTTCACCGGGATTGTGGATGAAGAAAAAAAGGATACATACGTGCGATTAAGCGGTTCGGACACGTTAGTGGAGATCAGTCAGATCGATGAAGAAGGCGGTACATCTATCCTGTTCAGCGGTTTGATTCTCAATGTTGGGGTGATGGTGAGCGGTGGCGTCTACATGCTCGAAGTGGAGGGCATCTCTCATACCCATGAACTGGATATCCGTAAGAAAAGCCGTTCATTCCAGAATCATGGTATGACATATCCACAGTTGTTAGACCAAGTTGCGGCTGGATATCCCAACATTGATATTATGGATGCTGCGACAGATGGCGCGGCCATTGGAAAGTTCACTCTCCAATATGAGGAGACGGACTGGCAATTTCTGAAGCGGATTGCGTCTCGTCTTCGGACGGGACTAATGCCTGCTTCGGTATTTGATACACCCAAATTTTATTTTGGTGTGTTTGATACGTCATCCAAGGGCAAGCTGGAGGATTTCAATTACAGGGTTCGTAAACGGATGGATAAATTCCGTTACACCTCCCAGAACACTAAGGTGGAGGTTGGTGAAGAAGATTACGTCTATTACGAAGTGGAAACGAATCGGGTGCTGGATCTGGGGAATGCCATCGAATTCAAGGGCAAGCTCCTATATGTATATGAAGTATTTACCGAAATGAAAAATGGTCTGCTCAAGCACCGTTACACACTTAGTACGCATCGCGGACTCCGGCAAAATACATTCCATAACGATAAAATTATTGGAGTTTCGCTACAAGGGGTCGTCATTGGCATCGAGAAAGATAGATTGAAAGTGCATCTGCACATTGATCCATCCCAAAACGAGGCTGAGGCACATGCCTTTCCCTATCAGTCCGTGTATACGGCGGAAGGAAATAGCGGTTGGTACGTGATGCCGGAGAAAGGTGATCATGTGCGGGTCTATTTTCCCGGAAACAAGGAAGAAGAAGGGGTGGCCACGAGCTCGGTACGCCAGAACTCGGACGAGGGCGAGAGCAACAAGCTGAGTAACCCGGATCATAAATATTTTCGCACCGCCGCTGGTAAGGAATTGAAGATGACACCCGAAGAGGTGATTGTTACTGGCAAGGATGGGGAGATTTTTATTCGTCTCAGTGAAGGTGGCGGGATCGAAATAATTAGCAGTCAACAGATCACGATTTCCGCCAAGGAAGATATTATGATGAATGCCGAGAAAAGCATCGTGTTCTCTGCGAAAGAAGAAATCAGCCTGACCTGCAAAGAGAGCAACATCAAAATGGACGGAACAACCTCGCTGGTGGGCACAGAACTGAAAACCAATTAAAAATGAATAAAGCCATGCTATAAATACACTTCAGAATTGTTCTTATAACAACGGATTAGAGAGCTTTAAAATGAACGGAAGGAGGACTGCTCGTGACTACTGCGCTTGAGCAATTCAAGCAAGAGATCGTAATTCCACTGCGTAACCAGGTGATGCTGAGGTTCGAGCACATATACCAGCAGAATCGCGAACGTTTGAAAAAGGAGTTCCTTCATCATTTTGCCAAGCAGTGTGAATGTGTTCTGGACGCGCAGAAGATCGGTGAACATGGAGCGGTGGGACATATTACATACTCCATGCTTCGAACGCGACTAATGGATGGCCAGGCCCTATATTTGACCGAAGCGGCTGACGAAACGTGGTTATTCGATCCCAATTCCATTGAAGGAGAATATGATGCTTCCTGGGCATTTGGTTATCTGGATGTGATGCTGGCTTGTTGGGAAGAGGAATTGCAACGGCCCGGTTCACTCTATGCAGGCTCCATTGCACAACCAGAACTGGAACATTTACTCCTGAAGGAAGCTGAACACGGACACGCCTATGTGACGAATCTGATTCATCTGGCGATGCCGGAGGCTGTGCAATGTGTATCGTTTACTCATCTGGAGAGGTGCGAGGTCTTTGAAGTGCGGGTAGGTGAATATCTGGATGTAAGTGAATCCGTGTATAAGACGAATGATGATCCAATGGATGAAACAGAGACACGAAAATGGCTTGCTGAAAGAGTTGAGGGAGCTTACGGGTATACGGCTTTCGAACATCTGGATCTGGCTGGAGGAGATTATAGCGGGATCGATTTTCGTTACTCGGCTTTTCGCGATGCAGCGTTTGGCGGGAGTCAATTCGAAGATAACAACCTGGTGAACACCGTTTGGGAGCAGTGTGACTTAACCGATACTCGGTGGAATCGCAGCCAACTGTATGGTGCCCGTTTTCGAAAATGCAGAATGGTAGGTGCGATATTTCACGGGATCGAGGCGAGGCAGGGGCTGCCTGATCCTGAGGTATGGGACGCGCCCGGATTCAACCCTGTTTCCTTCGCTGGATCGGATCTGAGAGAGGCTGACTTTGTACTGGCAGATCTTCAAGGAGCGGATTTCACGGGAGCATTGCTGGAAGACACGGTGTTTGGAGTATGCAACTTGACTGATGCGGATTTCCGTGGAACGGATGTGTCCAGGGTTGATTTTACAGGTTCGCGTTTGGAGAGGGCGCAGATGGATATTGGAGCTTCTTGCTCCATTCAAGGTCGTCCCGCAGCCCGGACACGAGAGGGTCTAGAGCATATCGGCGGAACAATCGAAGACCAGTTAGCCACCTTTAAGGCGCAGAGCTTACAGCAGAAGGGACGGATGGTATGAAAAACGATTGGTTCCGGATCATGCAAGATATGCGAGTAACTGGTGCTCTTGAACCGCTGGGTGTGAAGGGCGTTATCCAGCCCGAGTGGATGAGAGGCGAGCGATTAAATGAGTTGGAACAAGCCAATTTGCAGTTTACTATTCGCTCCAATCGAAAACCTGTTGCTGTCGATCTAATCGAGCGACCTTATCCACTGTGGTCCGATGAGCTTAAGCGCCTGCTGAATACTTTTGCCCCACGTCTGATGTTTAGGCTGGTTGGATTGATGGATATGGAGAGGCAGCAGTTGCATCCGTATTGGTTCATGGTACCGCCGCAACTTGCAGCACTATCCGTGAAGAGTACTTTTGACAGCAGTGGCAAATTGAATGTACTTCAGGTTGATGGCGAGCGGTTAAGCAGCACGAACTGGCCAATTGTTCAGTTGACAGACGAACGATTGAAGGAAACCGTGATCTTGGTGAATCTGGCATTGGCTGAAGCGATTTTACGCCGGAACTATGTTGGTTTGCGATTGCAACGCGTAGATCAGCTTAACGCACAACCGTTAACGTAATCATTAAATTTAAACTGGGCGAAGAGCCAAAGAAGGAGGGAAAACAATGGCTGAAGCAATTGGCGCCACACGACCCGATGTTGTGGATGAAGGAGCAGGAGGCCCAACGTATGTTGTCGCAGGAGCGATCCTGAGTTGTTCATGTGGTACGCAGTTAAATCGATTGAAAATCCCATACAGCCATGGTGTGCATTTGAAAGAAAAAGCACAAATGAATGTGGCCGATGCAACACCTATGATTCACATCATGCCTTTTGGTAATTGCACAAGTCAATTGAATCCTGTCGTACAGGCTGGCGAATTCGATATTGAGGGCGTCCAAAAAGCACCCTGTATTCCGTCCGTATCCACGCCGTGGATGGATGGGAAAACCGATGTGCTTATTGAAAACGAACCTGCCCTGTTGAGCACTTGCATGAACATGTGTCTCTACGGAGGCTACATCCAGATTGAAGATGATGGTCAGGAGCTTGGAGGATCTTCCATAGGCGGCACAACTGGGTTCGGCGGTAACATCAGGTAACGTACATCTTAGAATGAGCTGAGACTTTTTTTCCGTGTGCTGACAATGCTAGAGGAAAGAAGTGAGATGATGAGTGTAGTGGAAGCGGCTGTAGGTATGGGGAATATCCGATGTATATCTCCATACACGCTGCAGCACATACAAGATTTGCGCATTGAGCGCAAGGCAGGAGAGCATGCCCGCCTGTATCTTCAGGGCATCATTCCGGAAGATCATCAAGATCAGGACCTGAACCGAAGGGCTCAGGATGAAACGGTATCGTTGGTGGAGATCGGGGAACAGGGGCAGGAAGTACGCAAATGGTTCCAGGGACTTGTGCAGGATGTTAGCATTCGCCGAGTTCAGGGGATATACATATTGGAACTGGAGGCCGTGTCCTATTCCTATCTGTTGGATATTGAATCGCGGATTCGTTCGTTCCAGAACAAGGATCAGGACTGCGAAGACGTCATTCGGCAAGTGTTGAAAGCTTACCCGAAATCGGATGTCATTGATTATGTCAGTGGCAGTTCGAAGCTGGGGGCCTTAACGCTCCAATATCGGGAGACGGATTGGCAATTCTTGCGCCGACTAGCATCCCGGTTCGGCGCAGCGATCATTCCCGAAATATCGGCTGATTCTCCCAAACTGTACATTGGTGTACCGGAAGGGCGATACATAGAATTGCCGGAACAGGCCTACACCCTAAGACGAGACATGAAAGCATTAAAAGAAGCTTGGTCCGTGGGAGCTACTGGGGTAAGCGAAAAAGACTTCACGAGTTACGTGCTGGATACCCATCGCTGGTTGGCGCTGGGAGATACGGTGCTCTTCCGAGAAGAAGAGCTGAAGGTCGCGGCTTGTATCAGTCAAACAGTGGGGGGCATGCTTCGGCATACCGTTACACTGAGCCCAGAAAGTGGCATTCGGCAAAGTGAAATTCGGAACGATGACATTGCCGGAGCCGCGCTGGAAGGAAAGATCATTGGGGTTACCAAAGATACAGTGAAAGTGCATCTGGATGTGGATGCTAACCAATCCGAATCGGAAGCGAGCTGGATGCCGTATTCTGCCGTATATGCCGGAGATGGTGGTGGATTTTACAGCATGCCTGAGACGGGCTCTGCTGTTCAGGTCTACTTCTCCAGTGGGCAAGAGAGTGATGCGTTTGCGATGGGTTCCGTCCGACGGGGCAGTCAGCCTTCCCCAAAGACTGCTGATCCAGCCACCAAGAGCTGGGGAACCAACTACGGTAAGGAAATGAAAATGACCGACTCGGAGATGTCCCTGATCGCGACGGAAGGTAGTCTATTCATCACACTGGATGGTGGCGGGGTCACGATTCAGAGTAATACCGGAATTGTAGCATCCGGCGGGCAGGAGATTACGCTAGAGAGCGAGAAGAAGATAGGGATCGAGGCGCAGGAGACCATCTTCCTTCAGTGCGGAGACAGCAGTATAATTCTGGACGGCATGACCGACCTAAAGGGTAGCGAAGTGCTGCTCGACGGATTAATCAAATTGCCCGTAACGGTGGAGGATCTGGAGCCGGTCCCCGAAGCCCCATTTGTATCTGAGGTGCAGGTGGAGGAGGAGCCGGAAGAAGAGAAAAAAGGATTCTGGGGTAAATTGCTGGATGTGACTCAGTCCGTACTCGATGTAGCGGGTATGATTCCGGTTATTGGAGAAGTCGCAGACTTGGCGAACGCAGCCATCTATGCTGCACGAGGCGATTATACCAACGCGGCCTTATCTGCCGCCGCTGCGATTCCGTTTGTAGGCTGGGCGGCCACTGGAGCCAAGTTCGTGACGAAGGGCTCGAAGTTGATATCCAAAGCAGGCAAGGTTATTGACAATGTGATGGGTGTAGCCAACAAGGTCATGGACAAGGCCGGGCAGGTAGCCAAGGCCATTGGAGATCTGGCAAAGAAAGCCGGAGATAGCATCTCTGGTGCACTCGGCAAGGTCATGACCAAGGCTAAGGGACTTGCGAGTAACTTCAGTCCAGCCGATCTGGCGAACAAGCTAAAAGGTAAGCTGAATGATCTATTGATGAAGTCGCCTAAGCTGGCGAATGCTCTTAACAAAGCAACTGATTTCACGCATGGCCTGATGGCTGATTTAATGTCCGATGCGATGTTCTCTGCGGCAATTGATATGCTCAGTAATTATGCAGATTCGAATATATTGATGTCTGCGATGATACTTATGGGTAATTCTGGTGGTGGGAAGAAGAAAAAGAAAAAAGAAGATGAAACTAAGAACGAAAAGGGAAAAGTTAATAATAAGAATGATGAGAAAGAAGAATTTCCATTAAAAGATAAGAAGAAATTTGATGATTATATTGAGGATATAGAAAAACAGACAAATAGGAAGATATCTCAAGAACAGAAAGATTTACTGAGAAAGGATCTTGAGAAAAATAATTATAGTAAATTAGAAAAGAAGGAGAAAGAGAAGCACAGACAAGATTTTTCTGACGTAAAGGATGAGTTAATTACAGAATGGGAGAAGAAAACGGATCAAGAATGGCCAAAACATGGGGAGCTAGTAAAAAGTAAACGCGGTAGAGTGCTAAGAAATCCTACAAGCCCTTATGATGCACATGAAATTATTCCAAATATGTCTGGTGGTCCTCTAAAATGGTATAATATACATCCTGCAAGATGGCCGAATGAACACCAAGGTGGAATTCATAGAAAAGGAGGGGTATGGAACACTTTATTTGGTAAAAAAGGTAAAAGCACTACAGGAAAACGAGGAAAAGTTTTGAGAAATCCAAAGAGCCCCAAAGATTCATGATATAACTGTTATAAAATTGAAACAAAATATAACAAAACTTAATGGAGGTTAAAGTAATGTTTGAAATTTTAAAAAAATATGTATTTGACGATCCAGAACAGGATGATGTATGGGAAAACAAACATGCTTTTTTTAGAATAGATGAAGGTGAATTAGAAGAGACTGAAGAGGCTTTAGGAAGAGATCTACCACTTGAACTTAAAACATTCTATGAAGAAGTAGGATATGGTTTTCTTTGTATTGGAGAGGGGAATAATGTTAATCGGATTATTTCAGCCATTGAAATTGCTGATTTCGTAGAAGGCATTAATGATTATGAGAATGACCCTAGAAGAGAATACTATAACGAGTCTGACAAAATGGTGTTTTTCGAAGTTTCTTCTGATGTGTTTATTGTTCTTGATTTAGAGCAGGAGAATTCTCATGGACAATGTCCTTTGTATTACTTTAACAAAAAAATTGCGAACAACATTGAAGAATTTATTATTAAAATGGATCTAGAACCTAATTACTATATCGACAGTTTGTAATACTAAGTGTAACAACATTCACAGGCTTATTCCAACTTGAACAACTAGGAGGAATAAGCCTTTTTTTTTGCATGCCTAAGAATCAAAGAGTCCTGAGAAATCCTAAAATTAGAGAAACGTGAACGGAGTAAGCTGGCCAATAAGCTGGATACACCAGATGATATTAGCCATAAGTATGATGTATCCAATGTAGAAGGGTATGAGCGAAAAATAGATAATTCAAAATATTATCATCATGATAAAGGTGACTTTGGAGAAGAAGTAGCCAAACAAATTGCTAAGGATAACAACTTAGGCAAGGATATTTCAGATTTATTCCAAGTTGGACGAAATGGTGTAGATGGAACATTTTTATCCAAAGGTCCACCACCTAAGTTAACGATGATTGAGGCCAAAACATCAGAATGGGGGAGCTTCTCATACTCTACTAATCAAAAATTAGGGGGAGAAGGCTACTTTGAAAATATGTTAAAAAGTAAAGATTCAAGATATTCTGAATTCAACGAAAAATACGATAAATTATTGAAGGAAAATCCTGGATTGGAATTTGATTATATCAGAGTAGAAACAGATATTTCGAAAACCAAAGTTGGCTTTGGAGTAGATGTTGTTAAAGTTAAAGACTGGAAAAAGCCACTGAAGTAACAATTGAGGAGGAAAAAATGATAAATTTTAAAAAAATGCAAATGGCTTATAAAAGGTATGTCAAAAATTTTGTTGAGGGCATTACAATGGATAAAACTCTGATGAAATATGAAGAGGCTAGAAATGAAAATACTGCTATTGTAGAAGGCAATGAAATTGAAAAGGATCATATATTATTAATAAATATGTATAGAATTTCTTCCTATTGGTTGTCTGTATGGAAAAATGATGTATTAATCAATGGTAAGAACAGCACAACGGGATTAAAACAGATACAGCAAGTTGTATTTTATCAATGTATGTGTAGGCATATTTATAAAGACCGTTATCCGAAAATGAAGTTGATAGATTACTCTTTTGAATCCAATATGATAGGCTTAATTCATTTAAATATGTTTGGGTGGTCGAAGGAGGAGGAAATATTCTTTGACTTTATCTCCAATTTTTTTGGAGAGAACATTATGGAGGCAAATGATTGGAAACAACACATATGGTTTGTACTAGAGTTATATCTGCAATATACAAACAAAACAATTTTAGGAACCAACGATCATGTTCATTTGGCTGCCAGATCCACATTAGAGGATAGGGATAAGCGTTGTGACTTGATTCCAGAGGAACTTGGTATTTATAGAGAGGTGTTGGAGCGTTGGAATACACCTGATCTGGATGAGATCACACAGTTAATCGCTAAGATGTCAGATCATCATTCTACCTTAGCTTCAGAATTGGGAGAGTCACTGGAGTTTGGTGATTTCGATTACGCTTTTTATCCATATGAAATTCTCTTCCTGCTTCATGTACGAAAAAAACAAGGGCTGCCCAATCCGGATCAATTTGATGATTTTCTCATGAACACGCCAGAAGCTAAAATGTCGATTCAAGATCCTGAACCGTATCCAGAATTAGATCCATTGCTGAGAACGATCGATGACTTCTACCGTAAAAACTATCCTGAATATATTCCTAATCGATATGGGAAACTATTCCAATAAGAGAGGAGGGCAACGATATGGAAGAGGAAGATTTGGTGCCTCTGATATTCAAAGATCAGGAGGATGTTGACCGTATCTTGAATGATCCGGACGAGTCACTGACGTATTTCAGTATGCTGAACTACGGTCTGGCGACGAAGAGGTTTTTGTTTCTGGATTATAAAGGAGAAGAGAGTCATGAAATCGTGAACTATATCTTGGACTATGAGTTCAATCATGACATTGAACTGGGAACCCCAGATGAGTTAGAAGAGTTGAGAGAGTTCGACTACAAGTATCTTCCTGAGAAAATCAGGGAGGTGAATAAGCTGATCTCTCCGAAAGGATATGGTCTATTCACCTATCCCACAATGGGTGATTTCTATGCTCTATTCATTGCTGAACTTGAGCACAAGGAAGCTTTAACGCAGGTGGATTTGTTAGGAGATGAGGACATTCCTGAAAAGGAGCGACATATTCAGTATTATATTTAATAGAGATTGAAAAGAGAGTTCAGGCAGGTTCTAGTTAGATTACGGAACCTGCCTATTTTGATTATAAGTAATAAACATACATAAATTAGAGAAAATCCAAGAAGAAAAGTTCTCCAAGAGAAGTAAAAGTGTCGTTGAGGCGGAGCGGGTGTGATCCCGATCATTGGTGAAGTTACGGATTTGACGAATGCGGGCATTTTAGCGGCTCGAGGGGATATATGGACGAGGCATTGTCCGCCGCCGCTGCGATTCCAAATGTAGGTTGGGCCACAATGATCCGAATAATCCTTATCAAGATGATGATAGTTTCGAAATATGGCATGTTGAAAACTGTGCCGAGATTCAGGCGGTCAATCTTTTTTGGTCAGGTACAAAAATGGAAAATAGACTAATAAGAACAGTTAATGGCAGAGGGAATTACAAAAGAACATGTAAAAACTGTGAAAAGACCTTTTTTGATTTTATTAATGATTTCCATGAATAGTATATTAAATATATAGGAGATTTTTTTTGTGAAGAAATTATCAGATGAAACAAGAGAAGTTCTCTTGCAAGCAGGATGGGATCCTGCTGAAAAACTGGAATTAACCGAGACAATAAGTTTTTTGAAAGAAATGGGTTATGAAGTATACGAACCAGTTATTGAGGCATTAAGCCAGTTTGGAGGGGTTGAATACAAGTACAAGAACCCAGATGGGAGTTGGGAAACTTTTCTCATTAGTCCTGAAGAAGCTGTGGGTGATTATTATGAAAAAGAAGATTTTGAGGAATTTGAGATACGGGTGAAAGAGCCGCTTGTAGTTGTTGGAGAGGCATATCGTGGAAATATAATAATGTTTATTTCGAAATCAGGAAAGGTTTTTGGGAAAAATGGTTCTTCATTATTCAAATTCGGAGATGACATTTATGAGGCACTCAACACACTTTGTTTATTTAGGATAGCTGAAGAAATAAACTAAAATTAATTTAACTATTCTGATTGGATGTCATAATTTTGAAAATTACAAAGCAGACGAAGTATCGATTGAACATGGTGTAGGAGAGAAATATTAAAAATAGATAAAAACTTGGAAGAGTTAATTAAACAGAAATAGTCTCTGAATTATTTGATAATTATGGATCTTTAAGAAGGCGATTTTAATCAAAGTGTGATAATTTTCATAGGCTTGTTCCAACTCAATCAACGAGGAGGAATGAGCTTTTTTTGCAAGCTTAAAATCATAGAATAATAAGAAATTCTTGAAAATTTAATGACATGATATTTATAAGTTTCCCCTACTCATTGCTGAAGTAGTTGGCGCCTGGTGCACTGGGCAAGGTCATGACCAAGACGAAGGGACTTGCGAGCAACTTCAGTCCGGCGGATCTGGCGAACAAGCTAAAAGGTAAGTTGAACGATCTGCTGATGAAGTCGCCGAAGCTGGCGAATGGACTCAAGACGGCGGGCGGCATGGCTACCGGATTCATGCAGAGCCTGCTGATTGATGAAGCGATGGATTATGGCTTGGAGCAATTAAGTCAATATGTAGACTCGGATACAATTACCAAAGCTATGATTCTCATGAATATGTTAAGTGGTAATTCCAAGAAGAATAAAAATCAGGGGATCACCGAAAACAATAAAAGCTCTGGGGATAAGGATAAGAGTAAGAAAGACAAGGATTCGGGTAACAAAGACAAGGAAAAACCGAAAGACAAAGATAAGACGAAAGAAAAAGAAAAAACCAAAACCAAGGATGATCCAAACAAACCTAAACCGAAAGATCAGGAAGCGGATAAATCTAAAGGGAAAACTGGGGACGATTCGAAGGATTCGTCAACATCAGACTCCAAGAAGGATAAGGACGGTACTGGGGGGACGGGTAAAACTGAGCAAGATTATAGAAAGCTTATTGACGAGGCCGAGACTCGTGGAGATTCGAAAGCTGCTAATGATTTAAGATACGAGCGGTACTGTGTAAGAAAAGAAGCTAGTGGTGATGTACCGAGAAGTCGCGAAGATTGGGACATTGCAAATGAGAGATTAAAAAATAATTCAAGTCGTGGAAGTGAAGAAGAGAAGCAAGGGAGAGAGTCTTTGGCGAACCATTTGGGACGTGAACTTGAAGATAACAATACAGATAAGATTGTAACATTTACTTCTAGCGAAGGACATGTAACCCGACCTGATAGTATTGGACGAAACGAGAATAAGGAAATAGATATTGTACATGATCATAAGCACCACACAGGTGAGGGAAATCAAGTTATTTACAACGATTCACAGATGCGCGCGGAAAAAGAAATGGCAGAGAGGGTTGAAAATGGACGTCATATAGTGACAATGTCAAGTGATAATCCCGATCTATATGGTGTTCCTCCTAAACCAAGACCAAGCGCACCATTGGCTAGTGGAAGTGAAATATATTATACTGATCCTTCTAGTCGTAAAGTAACTCATAAATGGGTAATCGATAAGGAAACCGGAGAAGGTTTCTGGGAGGATGTTTGAATCTGTTGGAGGTGTTTTTAAACAATGACTGTGCTTCCTAAATTTTTCGGTATTTCCATGTTTCCAAGTGTTGATTTAGTGAATGTAGATGTAATAAACAGTGTATTGAATATTTTTGGATCAAGTGAATATTTCGAGCCAACTTTATGGGGAAACAGTGAAACAGTAAAAGTTGACTATGACCGTGATGAGATTATAGAAAGGATACTTTTACAACAACCAAGGTTTTCAGAGTTATATCTACAAAGAAAAGATTCAATAGAGTATTCGGGGAAATTGGATTTGATTTCAAACTTTAGAACTTACTTTGGTTTTGATTTTAAAAACCCTCCTAAAAAACTGTGGCCTGAAATTTTTAAACTATCAGATGAAATTGCGAACGTTATTAAACCGCGGTATGGTATCACTCATGGCTTTTGGCCAGTTCCTACACCGTGGCAGTCTGAACGTGATCGTTTGCAAAAATGGATGAACTTTTGCTCGCAACCGGCTCCGGTTACCTTTGGACCGTGTGGTCCACTGGGAATGGGAACTCGAACTTACTTTAGTGGAGATATATTGAATTTATTTAATAAAGAGATTTTTGAAAATATCCCTGCCGAGGTGACAGAAATGGACTGGGGGGGGATTCGAATTGATCTTGTGGCAAAGCCTTGGGAGGCAGATGCTAATGAATTACTTGATCGTTGGATTATTGTAATGGACTACATGGAACAATACGATGTTTTTGCTATACCTAGTTTTAGTAAAAGTAAAAGATCAGTTTCGTTTAATCCAAATAAAGCATGGGAAAGATATTTAAAACAATTACAATTATTGAGACAAAGGGGTGAAGGAGTGAATGGATAATCAAAGAGAAGAAATAGATGAAATTATTTCCAAAATTTCATTTTCCATAGAGGAAAAAAATATAGTCGAAGCAATAGATATTTCTGGTTTAGACCTTACATTTTCAGATTTTTCTGCATTAATGGCTAATCGAATGACAGCTATCGGAACTAAATTAAGAGCATCTTCCATTATTAATGCCTCCTTTCGTGATTCTGACTTTAGTTCAGCTGACATCAGGAAGTGTAATTTGGAAAATACCGATTTTGCAGACTGTTTTTTTAAAGATGCAGACTTCAATGAATCAACTATGAAATTTGCTAAAATTAAAATTAGTTTTTGCGAGAAAGCATGTTTTGATCAGGTTGATTTATCCAACGGAGATTTATATGATACCATTTTTAATGGAAGTACATTTAGAAATGCAATTTTAACAGATGTAAAGGCAAAGTACGCTTCTTTTAAGGATGTCGATCTAAGTGGTGCAAATCTTACTAATGGAGATTTTGAGGGAGCGAACTTCATCAGTTCTAAATTGGATGGTGTGATTTGGACAGGTGCAAATATAATGGGGGCAAGGTTTGATGAAGGAGTGCTGGAAAAAATTAGAGGTGAATTGTGATAAATGATTTAAGTGAATATAGTATATATTTCAGTACCAAATCTGGCGCTTAAATTTGAATACGTTCTAAAGCTCATTCCCACAATCAAAAGTGTGTAGGAATGAGTTTTTTCTATTAGAGAGAGCTAGCGGCGGGGGTAAGAAGGACTCTCCGAGCCCAGAGAAGAAAAAGAAAGCTAAAAAGAAAAAGAAACTAAGAGAACAATACTTAGACAGAACATTTTTTGCATGTATCGGATTGTACATATGAAGTAAGATACCAAATTTCAAGGCTTGAACCGTAACTTGGAATGAGTTTTTGGCATGTAAACAATCATTAAAAGCCGAGGATAGCATCTCTGGTGCACTCGGCAAGGTCATGACCAAGGCGAAGGGACTGGCTAGTAACTTCAGTCCAGCGAATCTGGCGAATGCTCTTGACAAAGCCACCGATTTCACTCATGGCCTGATGGCTGATTTAATGTCCGATGCGATGTTCTCTGCGGCAATTGATATGCTCAGTAATTATGCAGATTCGAATATATTGATGTCTGCGATGATACTTATGGGTAATTCTGGTGGCGGGAAGAAAAAGAAACCAAAAGGGAAAACTCAGAAACAAATCAAAAAAGAAGTTGAAGATTTAGATAGAGAAATTAAAAAGAGAAAAAAAGAAGGCGCAAGCAAAGAAGACATAAGAAAATTAGAGCGTGAACGAAACAAGCTGGCGAATAAGTTGGATACACCAGATGATATAAGCCATAAGTATGATATATCAAATGCAGAAAGGTATGAGCGGAAAATCGATAATAAAAAGCATTTCGACCATGATAAAGGTGATTTTGGAGAAGAAGTAGCTAAACAAATAGCTAAGGATAACAAATTAGGAAAGGACATTTCCGATTTGTTCCAAGTTGGAAGGAATGGTATAGATGGTACTTTCTTATCCAAAGGACCACCACCTAAGTTGACCATAATTGAATCTAAGGCATCAATGTGGGGAAGTTTTCCTATTCTAAGGCGCAAAAATCAGGCGGTAAAAATTATTTCGAACAGATGCTTGAGAGTACAGATCCTAGATATGCTAAGTTCAAAGAAGAAATAAAAAAGCTTAAAAAACAAAATCCTGGATTGCAATATGACTATATTAGGGTTGAAACTGACGTAAAGATAACTAAAACTGGTTTTGGTGTAGATGTTTTGAAAGTGAAAGATTGGAACAATGAAATAGATTGATATCAAAGGAGGCCGATTATGATAAATCAAAAAAAGTTGGAAATGGCTTTTAAAAGATATTGCAGAAACTTTATTGATGGAATTAAGCTTGAAGACGTGCAAAAAGAATATAATGAAAACCTTAATGAAAGTATTGATATTGTTGAGTCAAATGAAACTGATATGGATCATGTTTTATTAATAAATTTAGATACAATATCATCTTACTATCTCTCAAGATGGAAAAATGATGTACTAATTAATAAAGGAGATAGTGTCGAAAATCTTAAAACTATACAAAAAGTTGTTTTTTATAAATGTATGGGACAAGATTTGTATAAGGAACGTTATCCTGACATGATACTGGAATATTCATTCAAAAAAGTTGTTATAGCATTGATTCACTTCACTATGTTTGGTTGGGAGAAAGAAGAGAAAATTCTATTCAATTTTCTATTGACGAAACTCGGAACTAAATTTATGGATGCGAACGATTGGAATAAACATTTGTGGTTTTTACTTGAGCTATATTTACAGTTTAGAGATGAGACTATATCAGGAACGAATCAAGAATTATCAAGAAACTTAAAGAAAAATTTGAATGAATTAGGGATGAAGAACGGTTTAATTCCTGAAGATCTTGAAGTGTATGAAGAGGTGTTGGGAAAATGGAGAACAGTAAATGTTCAAGAAGTAATTACAATGATTTCTGAAATGTCTTTACATCACTCGAATTTAGCAGCAGAGGTTGGACAGTTAGGAGAGTTTGGGGACTATAAGTATGCATTTTACCCTTACGAGATATTGTTCTTACTTCATGTGCGAAAAAAACAAGGGCTGCCCAATCCAGACCATTATGATGATTTTCTCATGAACACGCCAGAAGCTAAAATGTCGATTCAAGATCCTGAAACATACCCAGAATGGGACCCTATGCTGAGAATGATCGATGAATTCTACCGTAAAAACTATCCTGAATATATTCCTAATCGATATGGGGAACTATTCCAATAAGAGAGGAGGGCAACGATATGGAAGAGGAAGATTTGGTGCCTCTGATATTCAAAGATCAGGAGGACGTTGACCGTATCTTGAATGATCCAGACGAGTCACTGACGTATTTCAGTATGCTGAACTACGGTCTGGCGACGAAGAGGTTTTTGTTTCTGGATTATAAAGGAGAAGAGAGTCATGAAATCGTGAACTATATCTTGGACTATGAGTTCAATCATGACATTGAACTGGGAACCCCAGATGAGCTAGAAGAGTTGGGAGAGTTCGACTACAAGTATCTTCCTGAGAAAATCAGGGAGGTGAATAAGCTGATCTCTCCGAAAGGATATGGTCTATTCACCTATCCTACAACGGGTGATTTCTATGCTCTATTCATCGCTGAACTTGAGCACAAGGAAGCTTTAACGCAGGTGGATTTGTTAGGAGATGAGGACATTCCTGAAAAGGAGCGACATATTCAGTATTATATTTAATAGGATTTAGAATAGACAGTTCAGGCAGGTTCTAGTTAGATTACGGGAGCCTGCCTATTTTGATTATAAGTAATAAACATACATAAATTAGAGAACAGCCAAGAAGAAGGGTTTTCCAAGAAGTAAAAGTGTCGTTGAGGCGGGAGCGGGTGTGATCCCGATCATTGGGGATTTTCAGATTTGGCGAACGCGGGTATCTAGGGCTCGAGGGGGTATACAGAAGCAGCCTTGTCCACCGCAGCCGCCATTCCAATTGTAGGTCGGGTTGACATGATCCGAATCATCCTTATAAAAATAGTTTCGAAATATGACATGTTGAACACTGTGTCGAGTTCAGGTGGTCAATCTACTTTTGTGGTCAGGTGCAAAAGTGGAAAATAGACTAATAAGAACAATTAATGGGCAGAGGAATTACAAAGTACCATGTAAAAACTGTGAATAGACCTGTTTGATTTAATTAATGAAGTGAGGTTTTTTTGTGAAAAAATTATCAGATGAAACAAGAAAAGTTCTCTTGCAAGCAGGATGGAATCCTGCTGAAAAACTGGAATTAACCGAGACAATAAATTTTTTGAAAGAAATGGGTTATGAAGTATACGAACCAATTATTGAGGCATTGAGCCAGTTTGGAAGGTTTGAATACAAGTACAAGCACCCAGATGGGAGTTGGGAAACTTTTCTCTTTAGTCCTGAAGAAGCTGTGGGTGATTATTATGAAAAAAAAGATTTTGAGGAATTTGAGATACGGGTGAAAGAGCCGCTTGTAGTTGTTGGAGAGGCATATCGTGGAAACATAATATTGTTTATTTCGAAATCAGGAAAGGTTTTTGGGGAAAATGGTTCTTCATTATTCAAATTGGGAGATGACATCTATGAGGCACTCAACACTCTTTGTTTATTTAGAAAACCTGAGAAATTTAACTAATCCACTAATGCAGGACTTGCTTCTTAGTCAAACAACTATTAGAGACAACAAAGATAACAATATATTTGATTTCTTTTGGGAGTATAATTATTACTGATATAGAGAAGTTTGTAATAGTGGTGCTGATTTTATCGGTCACAATCAAATGAAGTTTAAAAGTGTTTTAATTATTAGATTACAAACTAAAAAAAGAGATGAGGAGTTTGGTTTTATGAAAATAGGAAGCAAATATCTTGGGGAGAATAATATAGATTCATTTTTAATATTTTTAAAGGAACACTACGGTAGTCATCTTAAGGCTTGTGATGCAAATGATATGATGCAAATAATAAAAATTGCAGGAGGCAGAAAATTACCTGAAGCGTATTTGAATTTTATGGAGCTTGCAGGTAGGGGCTACATTATGTTCAAAGGGTCAGACTATACTATACAAGATGTAGAAATTTATAAAGCATTAAAGGAGGGGGCAATAGAAGTATTGGAAGAATGTAACTTTAAAAATAGAATAGGTGACGACCAATTTGTTTTTATGGGACATCAAGGATATATGTACTGGTTTTTTGATCTAAACGAGGGTAGTAACCCTCCAGTCTATTTTTTTGAAGAAAGCTATGATGAGTCAGTTACTCAAGGTGAGTTTATAAAATTAAGTGATAGTTTTTCAGAGTTTTTGATAGAAAAATATAATGGTGAGCTTCAACATTATTAGGGGATATTCAGTCCCAAATGACCCTCTTTAAACTAATAAGGTGAAGTATTAATTGAGTATGATGTAAGAGGGACAGATGAAAAAATTGCTGAGAACTTGGCAACATTAAATAAGGAGATATAGTTTGATTTTCTTTGGGATTTTGAATACATAGATTAGATTTTTATAGGAGAAGATTTATAAATATCTTATAGTTCATAACTGAGTAGCATGAGGGCAATATTTGCACAAAAATATAATTGCTTAAGCGATCACTTCATTATGAGGAAAGTCTATTTCTATTAGGAATGGGCCTATTTTATAAAGTTGCCAAACTCATTCTGCTCGTGCTCCAGACGATATCCTACACTAATG
Source organism: Paenibacillus sp. JJ-100 (assembly GCF_948329825.1). GTDB lineage: Bacteria > Bacillota > Bacilli > Paenibacillales > Paenibacillaceae > Paenibacillus. Next base: position 620,797 of record NZ_CAOJCM010000002.1, on the reverse strand, counting down.
CTGCATTTAACCAAGCGTTTCGCGTGCAGCAAGCAGAGAAAGCTGTTCAAGCGAATACCACGTTTTGATTGTAATATCAACGAAAGTTAGCAAAGAGCAAAATAAAGAAACCGGGGCTCATAAGTGTCATGAGGAGATAGAGAGGTAGAAAAATGAGTAATAACTTAATGAACAGCATTTGGTATGGCGAAAGACCGCTTTATAGTATTCCAGGTGTTAAAGAAAAAATTCTAAAAGCAGATAATGAGAAGGACATTTTATTTCATCTTATTGATCTTTTTAAATTAGGAGATTTTACACAAAAACCACTGTTGTTTCAACTAGTGAATCGTACCAAAGATAAATCTGTACTGAATCTTTGTATTAGAATTTTCTGTTCGGTATGTACTCATGATGACCTATTAGATCCAACTAATCTTCGTTTTCTCGAAGGTGCTAATGATGATGTAATACGTACCTTTGGTTCGGCGGCAGTTACTTCACTTTCAGCTGAGATCGTCCCATATTTGCTAGTACTACTCGAAGAGTGGGATGAAATAGATGAAATTTCTATCATTTTAAGAGATGCAATTGATATTTATACGAACTTTGAAGAAGAGTTAGGCGAGGATGCGAGTTTAGAAGATATTGGTCGATATTATTTGGAGTATAGAGATGAGTGCGATACACGAATGTACTATTATCATCGTAATTTAGTTTTTCCTGGTGACTTAGCTAAAGAATTAATTGAAAGAGACTTCATTGCTACTGACACTAATCAGGCACTGGAGTTGGAATTAATCCCATCGTTGTTATCTATCTGGTCTGGTGAGAAAGCACCCGGAGATTACTACACAATACTTAATGAGAATAACTACAAAAGTTTTATAACCTATGTTGAGAATCTATCGAAAAAAGAATGGAAAAGCGGAATGAAATATTTTTATGGTTATGAATGTGAATTGAATTATTAATGATTTTTGGGACTCTGAGCTTATCAAGTTAAGAGTTCTTTTTCGTAGATGAAGTTACAAAAGGTATGATTCTTATCAAAATGTTGAGAGGTAATTACACTTAAAGAAGATGAACGGATGTTGCAACAAATATCACATCTAAGTCATGTAATATCAGTTTGAAGGAGGAAATTTTAATCTCATGGGCACTTCAGCCGTTATTTTAACAAAGAAAGATCGATACTCTCCTGAGAAGCTGTTAGCTGATACAATCGTTGCGGCTTTTCATTCCGACTCTGCTCTTTATTTCTACAACAACAAAATGTACACGAATGAAGGAACATTTCTATATACAACGCTTAACATTAACCGCAAGTCAGATATAGGGAACAATGAATCCTCATTGATCTTCCATATTCATAGTATTAGTAGCCCGAGCACGGACTTTTATTATCACGAAGATTTAGGTTTATACACTAGTGAGACGTTATGCCAGATTGGGCATATAGAAGATATCTATGGTAATCAAGAGTTAATCTTTCATTTTATTTATGAATATCTGAAGCTAAATCCTGATGATTATTTCTGGATAGCAGATAATGATTGGGTATACAGCTGGGAGGACATACAAGAACTGAAATCTTTACCGTATGATCCGGATTGGTGCTATAAGAATCCTAAAGACTGGATCCCGAACGGGAATAGATGACCCTATTATTCGCTAGAAGAGTAAGTATATTGGTGATTAGATAAAATACTTTATCTTAGAGTCTCCAGAGTGCAAAACTATTTTGCTGAAGACGAGAAGAAACTTGATGTAAAAAGGATGATGGCTTTGACCTTACAATGTACCGTAGAAACTCTACATCAGTTAATCGACCGGGATTGGTCTAAATTAGATCAGGCGGAATTGAAGGCAAAGAGAGTGACCGTAGAATCTCTGTCTAATCAATTGTTATCCGAGATAGATCATACAGTCAACTTGAATCATTTAGTAGAAGCGATAAATTATGAAATCACTCATTTTTTTTCTACCGATTCATTGTGTAATAAAGATGTATCAAAGATTGATATGGTTGAATCCGACCAATCCGTCTTATTATGAATGGTTTACAGATTATCTTTTACAGTACGGTCCTGATTGGCAGGACGAGGCGAATGGGTTAACCGAGCTTTATACGAAAGAAGATTTTCAGTCTGTTTGTGATTTTGTACAGAAGATTGAGCGAGTTAAAGAGAGTAAGTGATTGTCATTACACGGGTACGAAGTTAACAGTGGTACAGATATTTGTATTTACGTAAGAAGAATGACTTAGAGATTGAAGCCTACATAGGAAGCTGATGCTATAGAGCTCTGGCGGGTTAAATTAAATATGGGGGAAGACGGCTGAGTAAGTTTAGAGATTTCGTGTATTGCTATGGACCATTAGTTAGGGGATGTAACCAAGTGAGGATTAATGCAACAAAATTAGGAAGTTAGCCGGATGAAATCCCTATTAAACTTCTGCTAACATAGTTTTATTCTAACTTAGACGAGTGGTGAAAATGGATGAGTACAATTAAAGTTACCCCTGAACAGTTACACCACGTATCGAAACAGGTGGATCAGGCGAGACAACAATTGGAGGTTATCCAACAAGATCTCACAAGACATATCATGTTCCTTCAGACCATGTGGCTGGGGGTGACGCAGGAGAACTTTTATAGACAATTTACACAAGCACTTCCAGTATTGCAAAAAGCACTGGAGAGCATGACGTATACTTCTCAGGACTTAAATGATATTGCTACCCGATTTGAGAATGCAGATGCGGAGACAGGTAGTATAGGTGGTGTTCTCGGTGCTGTAGGTGCAGCAACGATGATGAACTCGGGGACTGACGCGGGTTCGGAAGATAAAGGCTATCGGATGGCTCAAGTCAATATCTATGGTAGGTATGTATGGTTACCCGTGAATGAGAATGGTGTTACTGATCAGGCAGCCTTGCAGGCTTACAAGAAAGATCATGGACATGTGGATTTTAATCAGATGCAAGCTGAAGCTGTGAAGCCCGAAGAGCCGGAAGAAGATATATATGCCTTGCAGATTAAAGCTTTTGAAAATCGAGTCCATCCCTTCACTGGAGAGCCTGTATCGGATAAGTATGCTAAGGTGATGATAACTTCCCTGAAGTATAGTCAGCTTCTTATGGCTTTTCAAATGGTTCGCGGAAGTATGCCAGGTCGCAAAGGACCGTTTCGCTTCTCTGCTTCTGATCCGGCTGTGGCGAAGATTAAAAAGAATATAGAAGCGGCTGAAGCGAGGAAAGGAAATGGGCAAAAAAAAGAACCTGAGGGAAAAAGAGAAGTCGCTAAGACTGTAATAAGTGAAGAAGTAAGTGATACTGAGAAATTGCAAAGACCTTACGATCATTTGGTGAACGTAGATGGTTTTAAAAGAGGTAGCAGACCAGGAGTGTCAGGTGGTCATAATTTAGAAAAATTTAATGAGGTTTTACAAGAAGACGCGAATAAATATGGGCTGAGTGTTCAAAAAGATTATTATATCGGTGAGCCTAAGAAGCACAATATTGAGGGGATTTACGAAATAGAGTATCAATTACCATCCTTGAAACGAAGTGAATCAGATAAAAGTGTTTTTGAGCCGATAAGAGAAGAAAATGGAAATGTGATTGGGAAAAGAGTGAATGACCCTAAAACAGTATATGATCCTAATATAATCTCTAATGAAAGGATGTATAATTGGGGAAAAGCAGCATTGGAACCACAGATTCAGGCTGGGAATGTGAAAAATGGGATAGTTAAAGGTGAATTAAATGGACTTAAATTTGTAGGATTTGTAGATGACAAAGGGAACATAAAGAACTTTTATCCAGCATTTTAGTTAATATCGAAGGAGAGATATGATGTACAAAATACTAAAAGCAAAAGCTGAAATAGATCAATTAGTTGAATCTTATTTCTGGATTATTGATTTTCCAAGAGCTTTAACATATTTCGGAGATCATGAGAGACATGGGTATGGTTCAGGTCCATTGGAAGTACAATTCTCATCCTATCATTCTCCAGAAGAAGAAGAATACATTGGTGATCAGAAAGTATGTTTTATCGGAGAGCCTCCAGCATACGATGAAGATGTAATGGCAGTCATGGAGTATGATGAATTTTATAATTATTTGTTGATTTACAGTGAGAAGTACTTGGAGGAGCATCCAGAAGGTAAACAGGAGATATATGATTTATTAGATGTGGTGAAAAAAAGATTGGGTTTAAATTCTTAACTTACTGAATGTAAATCTAAAATCATTTGCAATGCACAGCGAATATTCGTTTTATTCTTATACGTCATAGTAACTGTAGTCTAAGTATCGGTGTGAATTTTGTTAGATGTGAAAGCACTAGAAACTTTACTGTTAGCCCCGATAGGTATTCATAAAAAACTGAGAGCTCTTCCCACTTGAGAGATTGTGAGGAATGAGCTTTATTTGCGTATAGAATGTAAATAAAGAAGGTGAGAGCTAGCAAGTAAGGGGCTATAAATATGCGGGCTATACTGATGTGATTACATCTGTCTATCCGTTGTATTAAGGAAATTGAGGATCTTAACATTAAATACATGTATGCAATTGCATGAATTTATCGTGGATTGGGTATAAATTCATCGTTAAAGAATAGTTGTCTGATTAGTAATTATTTGGCATAAGATGTATTTTTCGTGATTTCACTAAGGGGTAGTTCGATATTCTTATGAAAGGATGATGTTGGTTGTAGTTCTTGATGACTACTTTTTTTCGGATGAGAAAGGAAATGCTTAGAAAATGTAGAATATATTAAATAAAGAAGCGTTTTTTGTTGAAAGGTGATTATATGAAAACTACTCTTAGTGAATTAGAACCATTCAAAATACCTCGAAAGCCGGATAATTACGATATTCTTTTTGGGTTGCCTATCCCCCCCATAGATAGATTGCGGACATTCTCAGCAGATCAATTTGAGGACATGATTTGCGAATGGGTCGATGGATATTTGAAAAAAGAGTATTCAACTGTGTATCGCTCAGGCTCGGCTGGTGATAAGGGAAGAGACATAGTTGCATTTGTAAATGATGATTCTCCGAACCATGTCTGGGATAATTATCAATGTAAACATTATGACCATCCGCTTTATCCAAGTGATGTATGGTTAGAATTGGGGAAACTATGCTACTACACATTTATTAATGAATATACAATTCCAAGAAAATACTATTTGATTTCTTCTTGTGGTTTGGGAACTTCTTTGTCAGAATTAATCGAGTACCCGACTCGTCTAAATGATGGATTAATTTCAGCTTGGGAAGATAAATGCAAGAAAAAGATAACGAATGTAAGTGAAGTTCTTTTAACTAATGAATTGCTGGAATATATCCAAAAGTTTGACTTTTCAATAATAAGTCACTGTCCCCCTCAGAAATTGATAGAACAGTACAGCAGCACTCCTTTTTACAAATATCGTTTTGGTGGTGGACTAAATAAGCCTAGACCTCAGTCGGAGCCCCCGGGAGCCTCAATAAAACCGGAGGAAGTAAGATATGTTTCACAACTATTTGAAGCATATTCAGATCACCTTGGAAAAAAGATTGCTGGTGTTGAGGAGTTAAAGAGCTACAGCTCGCTGCATCGACATTTTAATAGACAGCGTGAAGACTATTATAAAGCGGAATCACTTAGAAGATTTGCTAGGGATGAGTTGCCTTATGACGAGCCCTTTGAAAAGTTGCAGGATGAAATTTTTAGAGGAGTAATTGACACGGCAGAGGATAATCATGCAGACGGCTTTGTATGTGTTAAGGAAACAATAAAAGAAGCAAGAAAATTGGAGATTACGAGCAATGTACTAATTAGCTACATTGATGGAAGTGATAGAAGTGGAATATGCCATCAACTAGCGAACAATGACTCTCTGAACTGGGTGAGAAAATGAACGAGGTAAAATTAAGTAGAGAAACCTACCTATTCAATACTCCACTGGAAACTGGGCTTCGATGCTTAGTGATTTTAGCAGAATTGGAAAATAAAGCTGTAGATATTCAAAGGCTTATTTATTTGGACTATCTATTAACGCATTATGGTGATGTTGAGCCAAAATTTGAGAGTCTGCATCCTTCAACCCCATCTCGATCTGGCGAAATATTGATAAAGCGAGATTTAGTAAGCCAAGGACTTCACTTAATGATTAGCAAAAAGCTTATTAAAATTGAATATGGGAAAAGTGGAATTTTGTATGGAGCAACACCTTACTCGAGAGCGTTTCTTCAACATTTCGAGTCTAACTATATGCTACGGCTTCTTGATGTGAATAAATTATTGATAGACAAATTCTCTAATTATACTGACGTGGAACTCAAAAATTTTGTAATGAAAAATATTGATCGTTGGGGTGGGGAATTTGTAAAAGAAGCTTTTGTAAGGGGGGGCAATTAATGAACGTAGAAGGTTTTTTTATTTCTGAAATTCGGCTAACAGGGGAAAATAAGAGAGATGCTAGTATCGTACTTGAAAAAGGGCTTAATGTTATTTCAGGTGCTTCTGATACTGGGAAGACTTACATATTTCAATTGATAAACTATATGTTTGGTGGTAAAGATGAACCAAAAGAAATAGATGAAAGTATTGGGTATTCAACTATTTTTCTTGAACTTGAAAAATATGATGGAGAAAGCTACACATTAAAGCGTGAAATTGGTGATTCATCAATTTTTGTCTATGAGTCAAAAATTGATGATATTTCAATTCTTCAGAATTGTGTGAAGCTAAAAGCTAAGCATGATAAGGATGACAAGGATAATATATCAACATTTCTTTTATCCTTAACAGGAATCAAAGATATGCTTTTAAGGAAAAATGCAAGAGGAACCAAAATATCTTTTTCTTTCAGAAACCTCATTGCTCTAATGATGCTAAATGAAGAAAAAATTATATCAGAGGAAGTACCTATTTATTCCGGTATACCTACAAATAAAACGACAGAACAGTCTGCATTTAAGACTATTCTAACAGGTGTAGACGATAGTCATGGAGAAGAGATAGATGATCCTAAGGTATACAGAACCCGACTTGAAGGAAAGTTAGAGTTTGTAAACGCTTTGTTGCAGAAATTAAAGTTGGAATTGAAAGAAAAAGATGCTCAAATCCAGGGCTATGATGCCCATGAATTAACTTTAGAGATTGACATATTGATGAGTACATTATCAAGTAACAGCAAAGAAGTCAACATTAGAATGGGACAAAAGAAAAAGATATGGATTCAAGAGCAAGAGATAAAATCAAGAATTCTAATGCTCGAAGAACTATTAGAAAGATTCAGATTGCTTGAAAAAAGCTATCTTTCTGATTTAGATCGACTTCAATTTCTCATTGAAGGGGATCACTATATCTCACAATTGTTTGATTCAAATTGCCCTGTTTGCAATAATCCATTCAACTCAAGAGCTACTGAGCATAATCATGATTTTTATTTAGAAGATTTACAGATTGCATGTTCTGAGGAAAGTAATAAAATTAATGCTCAACTAATTGATCTTAGAGAGACATTAACCAATCTGGAAAATGAGAATAAAGAAAACAATGAAAAAGTAAAGCTTCTAAGTCAACAAATTAAGGAAATTGAATTAACTATTCAGCGTGAGTTAAAGCCAATTGCAGTATTAACGAAAGAAAGAATGGATAGTTTGTTGAACGTGAAAAGGATTTTTCAAGAAATCGAACTTAATGAACGTCGTATTGCTGAGTATCAAACTAGCCAATTAGATATTATGAGGGAATTATCTAAAAAGAATCAAAAAATGAAATTCATTAATGAAATAACAACAGAAATTTATGATGAATTTGCTACAGAAGTGAAAAAGTTACTTGATGGATGGAACTACCCTGAATTAACAAGTGTAAGTATAGATTATGATGACCAAGAGTTAATTGTTTCGGGCAAGAAAAGAAAAAATCATGGTAAAGGTTATCGGGCAATATTAAATGCTGCTTTTGTTATTGCAATTATGAAGTATACAAGAAGTTTTGGACTCAAGCATCCTGGACTGATTATTTTAGATTCTCCATTAACTACTTACAAAGAAAGACTCAATCAAACAACACTAAGCAGTAGTAGTGAAGAGGATATATCATTAGATATGAAGCAAGCCTTTTTTAAAAATTTATCTGAACTTCGAAAAGATGTCCAGGTAATCATTTTTGAGAATATAGATCCCATTAAAGAAGTACAGGATAACATGAACTATATTCACTTTAGCAAAGTGATTGGTGTAGGCAGATATGGTTTTATCCCGGTTGACAATGTTTCTGAATCAGTGAGCAATAAGCCGATTCAATAAAAATTAAAGTTGAGGGAGGTAGTGGTAATAATGGATTTTTCGCAGAAAATACGTAATTTACGAAATAAAGCCCAAGAGACACAAGCTGCAAATAAAATAATCGATATGTTAGATGATTTGAAAATGAAGAATGATGAAACAACCTCGTATAGATGGATTTGGGAACTGATACAAAATGCGAAAGACGTTGTTAACACAAGCGGGATGGTTGACATAACTATAAATTTTGACCAAGGCAATAATAGCGTTGAATTCAAACATAATGGGAAGCTGTTCTCAACTGAAAATATTGTTTTTCTTATAGAACAAGTGTCCACAAAAGATCGAACAATAACTGAAGAAAAAAGCAAGAAGACTACAGGGAAATTTGGTACAGGTTTTTTAACTACTCACTTGCTTTCAGAAAAAGTTAGGGTTTCTGGATATTTGCAGGATGTTGGTGAGTCACCGTATTCTTTTAATGTTGTTTTAGACCGATCAGGTGTGGATCAGCAATCAATAATTAGTGCCATACAAGAAAGTTGTTCGCAGTTAGATAAGAACACTACCATAGCTACTGACAAAATAATAGACGATAAAGAATTCAATACTTGCTTCACCTATGATTTGGATGAGTCTGGAATTTCAACAGCAAAGAAAGGTTTGAGAAATCTACTTATTGCTGCACCTTACGTTTTTGCATTTGTTCCAAAGATAGGCTCCATCAAAGTTACAAGTGGTCAATATATACAAACAATTAGCCGCGGTAAAATGATTGACACTGAGCTTGAAGATGCAAAGGTAACAAATGTTGTGATTACTACAAATGGGGTGGCAAAGGATAAATATATTTTTGTCTTGGGAACGAATGATTTATCTGTTGCAGTAGAAGTTGAACAGTGTGCAGATTATAATTTTACAACAAAGTACGATTCTCAACTACCTAAGATATTTTGTGACTTTCCTCTCTTAGGAACAAATGATTTTTCATTCCCTGTAGTCGTAAATAGTCCATTGTTTAATCCAACAGAACCACGAAATGGTATACATTTAACGGACAAAGAACATAAACAAATAACAGAAAATAAGCAAATATTAAAGGGGGCTTCACAACTTTATATTAAGATGATTGACTACTTTTTAGAAAAAGGATACGAAGGGATTTACAACATTACTAAAATCTCTGAACAGCTTGATAAGGATTGGCTATCAAAAGAGTGGTTCGAGCAAGAGATAATTAATAAACTAAAGTCTCATATTACAGAAATCCCTCTCATTTCTACACATAATGATGGAAAAATGCCTCTTATGGATGAATGGGGTGATACATGTGTATTCATTCCAAAAGATTTAGATGAATCTCTCAGAGCAAAAGTATGGACACTATCAAGCCAACTGATTCCTGATATGATTACAAAGCGTGAAGAATTAGAGTGCTGGTACAACTCTTTATGGGAAGAATGTCGCAATTATGGTTTATTAGATTTAATTAGCCGAGTAGAAGCATTCGAAAATATAAGTGAGTTATCAAACCATCTTAATGGTAATGTAACTAGCTGGCTGAATGAATTATTGGCATTGTTCTACTCGAATGAATATACGTATATTGATAATATTGGCAGAAACCCACGTATTTTGCCAAATCAATATGGTGAATTTCGTGCCATAGATGAGGTATCAACTGATTGCGGTATTGATGAAATTTATAAAGACATATCTACTGCTTTAAATTTAGATTTTAGAATTGAATTGTTGAATAAAGAAATTAATAGTGAATTTCTTACTAACATAAAAAAACTCACTTTAGATGATATTTTCTCAGAGATTCTAAAAAAATTGCATAGAGCACATCCTGCAGCAGAAGACTTTTATAAGAACATTATTTCTCTTCAAGCTAAACAGAATATTGAACAAAATGACTTTTTAGATCTTGTTTGTGAATTGCAAGGTAAAGATGCCTGGATAAGGAATAGTGTTTCGAAACATTCACAAGATCTATTAAAATTGGCCTTGAAATTTTGGAGAGAGAAAATAACCAAGGACATAAGCTCCTGTGGAAGTATACAAACATTTGCCTCTAGTTTTAGTTTTGCTAGTGAGTATGAGGCACTGATGTGGATGTCAAATTTTGTTCGAATTTTGGTGAAATATGAGCAAGAGGGTTTATTGGATCAGATTGCTATATTGCCAGATCAATATGGGGATTTCAAAATGAGAGCGGAGTTATCACTGGACTCAGGTGAAATTGATGAAATACTAAAAGATGCATCTAGATATGCTGGATATGATGTGCGTAAATCATTGTTATCAGAAGATATTATTTTAGAGCTACCTGAAAATAGAACTGTATACCTAGAGAACATTTCCGAGAAAATCACACAGTATGTGAAAGAGAATAAAAATAGTATTGGGCAGAATGATATTGATGTGAAAGAAGTATTTCAAAAAGCATATCTTTGGCTTAGAGAAAATTCAACTAATGAAACGGTCAAAAAGTGCTTCAAAGATTTATTAACTAATTTACATTGGTTTTATAATGATAATGATATTGCTGAAAATATGTCTAAAATTGAAGAATACAACGACATACTAGAGAAATATGGTGTTTCTGGAATGCAAGAATTAGAGCAGATATTATCTCGCTCAGATGTTGAAAGTAGTTCAAGTAAAACGGTGGAAATTTCAATGGAACTTCTTGCACAATGGGGTATTTCAACAGAAGAAGATTTAAACCGTGCTCTGGCAAATAATGTGTTTGGTGCGGAATTTATTCATGATTCTAAACGTAACTTTGAATTTTTTAACTATGTCCAGAAGATTCTTAAGCGCTCCAAGAATAAAATCATTGAATTTTTAGAAAAGAAAGAAGACGAAAATGGTGTTAAAGAATATGACGTTTCAGATCCGATCAGAATTAGTAATACTATCTTCGTAATAAAAAAACACGGTACTGATATTTATTTAATTATTCGACCATCTGATTATGGTCAAATAATATTATATTATGATACTGAGTTGGATATGCTTGACTATGAAAAAGATTGTGAATTATGGGTTGAAGATGATAAGAGCGAACCGCAAAAAATTACATTTGGGAAAATATTAAAGCTGACTGGTGTTAACAAGATTCCACTTAGGAGCATAAGAGAAAAATGATTGATGTTAATGAAGTAAAGCAATTACTACAATCTCCTGATTCGAAAAATCTTATCTGTAGAAACTTAGAATTCAGACCACAAAATTTGGCTATGTTTATTGCTGCCCTGTCAAACATGACAGAGGGGTATGGTTATATTGTAATCGGGGTAAGTAAGAATACAAATAATTACTCTATCAATGGAATAAGTAATGGATTCATATTAGATGAACCTATTAAACGGGCACTCAGTTTGTTATCCGAGCAACCACTAATAGAATTTGGTCCACTTAGTATTGAAGGTAAAAATATTTATGCAATAAAAGTGGTAAATGTTAAAAATGAGATTTTCTTCAGTATTCCACAAAATATAGAATCACTAACTGATTTATTTATTCGTGATCTTTACTTGGCTTGCATCAAACTTCAAGCACGTAAGCTTTATGTTAGCAGAACAGAAGATGAGCGTAATGACTTTATTACAGACCTACTGGAAACAAACGGATATCATATAAAAGACCAAACTCGACGCGGAAGTTCTGCTACGGGTAAATCATCTGGCGAAATTGATATTTTTGTGGAAAATAATAGAATGCCTTTTACTATTATTGAAGCCCTTAATTTAGATAGCTTAAATACTAATTATCTTGATGTTCATCTTGACAAGATATACTCTTACGATACAACAGGAAATGCATTCAATGTATGTTTATCATATGTCAAAGTTAAGGACTTTGGGTCTTTTTGGGATAGGTATTGCAACTACGTTAAAACACGTGAATATCCAGTAATGCTTGTCTCTTCTGATACAAATGCTGATAAAGATTATTCATACTCTGATATAAGGTTTATGACAACGACTCATAATCGTTCAGGAAAAAAAACACTTCTTTATCATATGTGCGTAAAAATACAATAAGTATAGATGGGTAAAAATACATTAAAAACTCGTTTTAAGAGAATTGGTATTTATTATGGAGTTTTTCTTTAAGTTATTCTTTCGGAAAACCAAACCCTCAGAAATTAGTAAACTATGAATAGTAGAAAATATGGAGTATTCTTATAGTGGCATTGTAGCTGGGTTAAAAACATTTTATGCTTCTATGCGTCAACTCAATGTAGAGAAAGGAACTTTCGAACATAAATACAATAATGTTATATCTGATACGATATTTGACACTAGGGATTCAGGTGGGTGGAAATTAGCATTCATTAAAAGGGCAAGTGGCAGTGTTCTGTGCGTACCAATTCAAAAAGGATACCGGCTTTCAATTAACGGAAATACAGAATACAATGATTTTATTAATTATTTTGGAATTGGTAATGGTAAAGGGCAATTCACTATTAAAGAATTTGTTTATAATTTGGATGGACAAGTTCCTAATGAATATATACTATCAGATGAAAAATGAAGAGCAATAATAAATTACAATAAGTTAGATAATGAGAGTGATGGAATCTATTCAATAGGTATAAAAAAACTGGGAAGTTATTCATGCTAAGAACCGTAATTACCCAAAGATAAATTTCATAGAAGTCCTAAAAACTTATTAAAGACTAAAGAATAATTCAACTAAAGATATGGATATAACAAGTATGTATGGGACAGATTCTGAAGAAAATATTGAAAAAATAAAGACTGGTAAGCTTGATTATAAGAGTTAATGTTATTGTCCCACACCTACATCTCCCATCGATGAGATATTTGAATTGCTTCTGTATTATCATTAATTCAACTGAGGTTTAAGCATTTTAACTGTTTGCTTAGCCTCAGTTCATAATAAAAAAAATTAATTAAATCGAAGGATAGGGCCTTCTTACGTCCGTCCGATTCAAAAGATAATCAGTGCTGGTTTGATGATAATCTGCCAGTTTTATCAATATAGCCGTAGGAATATCTAATTCACCACGTTCATAGTTACTATAAACACGTTGACTACAGCCGAGATAGGCGGCCATTTGTGTTTGGGATAAGTCTTTGTCTTCACGCAAATTGCGTATACGAGCATACATGATCATCACCTCACTAATATCATATCTTAGCGCGCTATCCGCTATTGATTTTTAGCGGAAAATCCGCTAAAGTGTAATTAGAATAGTTGGTAAAAAGACTAGGTGGGGATAATATGTCAAACCTGATCGAAGATTTGTTTCACGGGAACCTACGGTTGGACGAGTCGATACATCCTGAGCAGGCCGAGTACCACGAAATTAACAGCCAAATATCGGACATGATGCAAAACTACAAAACAAAGCTTCCAGACACAGAATATGATGCCTTGGAGCAACTGATCGACTTGATCGGACAGTCCACATCTATATACGTGGAAGCGGCGTTTGAGCAAGGTTTTCGCACAGGTGGCAGACTGATGATTGAGGTCTTAGCCAAGACGTGAGTATTTATCTACCTCATAAGCCAGCCGACATACACAACAATTTAAAAATCCCCCTCTCCATCACCAGCAATCGGCTGGCATGGAGAAGGGGATTTTGCTTTTCATTACTTACTTATTCACACACCTACCGCGCTCCAATATTCTTCCCAGCTGGCGTTCCCGACTCAATCAGATCACTGCCACCCGCAAGCTTCAGGAAATTGCCCAAGAGAGGTGTTCCATCCGCGCTACGCGTTACCGAAGGTACGAGGGAGACAAAGTCGGCTGCGCTGGCGAGCAGGCCTTTGTTGTTGACGCTTTTTTTGTTTTTCCACCATACGTTGGTGCTGCTGACATCGGTTCCGCTGGTTTTGTCGCTGGCGCCGCCCTGGAAGGACAGGTTGTTGGTGAAGATGTGGGTGCCTACATCAAAAGCAAAGTTGCTCTGCCCATTGTTCCAAGAGGTGTTGTTGGTCATCTGAATCGAACCCGGATTGCTGTTATAGGTGAAGCCATGCTTTTTATTATTAAACGCAATGCTGTTCTCGACAATGTGATTCACGGCGATTTTCTCACCGCCTAGCTTAAATCCGTTGCCATCGCTGTTGGAGGTGGATGTTCCATCTGCGGTTGCACCGTTGGCGTAAGCGATACTGTTACGGATGGTGACAGCACCGATGGCGCCGGTATCTGTTTTACTGTAAAGATCCCAGCCATCGTCTACGTTATAAGCGGCGATACAGCCGTCGAAGACGTTCCCTGGACCGACTGTCAGCTTGGCGGCAAAACCATCCGCATCCTCGCCGTCATCCGGGTCATAGTTGTTGTGGGAGTATGAACGAATGACTTCGTTATAGGAAGGCCATTCACTTTTGGCAGCAGTCGAGGCGTAACGGCCAATCTGAATACCGGTGTCCCGGTTATGATGGGCTTCAATCTGCTCCAGGCGGTTATAGCTTCCTCCGATGAAAATGCCATTATCGCCCGCACCTTTGACTTCAAGTCCTTTTACGAACCAGTAGTCTCCGAACATTTGTAATCCCCGGTTCGTAGAAGCGAAGGCTTGAGCCGAGAAGTCGAAGACCGGTTTTTCCGATCCGTAGGCGACCAGATTTTTACGTTGTGAGGCTGTCCCGCTGTTGCCGCGTTCAATTGTCACCGTTTGCGCAAAACTATAGGTTCCGCCGCGCAGATAGATAGTTTTACCCGGAGCGATCTGGGTCAGAGCATTAGCCAGGGACGTTGGACTGTTGATGGTTCCCGGATTGCTTGCAGAGCCGTTAGGGGACACGTACAAATCACCCGCGGCCAACGTAATATTGGCACTGTTCGCCACTGACTCAGACTCTGAGGCATTCAGTAATCCGCTTTCCAGCAGTTCTGTAGCACCGACCGAACCACCGCTTAACAATAATAGTGGAAACGCAGCACTGAGACAGATGTTGGTCATTCTGGATTTCAGGGAACGCTGGGATCGTGCAGATGCATGAGTAGATGTGGAAGGGAATAATTTCATGATGCAAGCCTCCTTGGTTATTGGGATTAAATATAGAGCTGGCGGCAACCGAGTATGCATGGAGCAGAATACGTTGTGTGTAGCTTCAATGAGAGTAGAAAAGATTACGTCACATGTTGCGTAATACCGGCCGCCTAGCTACAGGGTATCCACCCGGACACAGCTTCATGGTAAATGTTGTAAACGTTATCATCAATAATCATTTGATCAGATCGCGTTCAAGGCTGACAGGGCAGGCAAGACCACTCCCAATCCCAACTCATTCATAGGAAAAATGTAATCCGATCATTGGCTGATCGCCTTTTTTTAACGAACCATCGTCCGAAATGAACGTGAATATGCCCTTTTTTCCGGAGGTGTCCACATAAGACTTATCCCTAATCCGCCGCTTTGAACTTCATCTTTCTCCAAATCAACAGCTGCCACCACACAAAAAGCCCCATAAGCGGCTGCCAACACTGGCACCCAGACTCATGGGGCGACACTTTCATCTAACTTTTTATGCGACAATACTCATCTAGTTATGGACAACTCATCCGACTCGTCTAACGCGAATTAATATCCATCCGTCTCCCGACTACGCTTTGCGGCTTGTTCTACGCCTGGATCATGCTTGGGCTGTACTGTTTCACTATCGTCTGTGGATACAGACGCCAAGCCCTCTGCCACACGGCGCCCGTAATCTGCATCTGCTTGGGTAAAATGAGAGATCATGCGCTCCCGGATATCCGGTTTACATTGAGCCAGTGCGTCGACCATGTTGCTGATTAGCTCATCCCGCTCCCAGTCCTCGAAAGCCCGGTACGTATCGCCGGTTTGTCCAAAATCATTGGTACGTTCAATTCTCTCACGCACCAGTCGCCCTTCAATAAGAGGTTCATGTTCCGACCCTCGCGGTGAGGCTTCCTGTAACCCACCAAGAGAAGAGGGTTCGTAGTTGACATGCGGATTTTGACCTGGTGCCCGATCGACTTTGTACTGCATTTGTCCGCCGCTCTGGTTCGTTGCTACCCGGTTCTTCGGTGCATTCACAGGCAATTGCAGATAGTTCGCACCTACCCGGTGACGCTGGGTGTCCGAATATGAGAAGGTGCGCCCTTGCAGTAGCTTGTCATCCGAGAAATCAAGACCATCCACCAGAACGCCTGTCCCGAATGCGGCTTGCTCCACTTCATTGAAATAATCTTCGGGATTGCGATTCAGCGTCATTTTACCTACAGGCAGAAACGGAAACTGATCCTGCGGCCACAGCTTGGTCGGGTCCAGCGGGTCAAAATCCAGCTCTGGATGCTCACCATCCTCCATCACCTGAACGCATAACTCCCATTCGGGATAGTCACCCTGTTCAATGGCATGGTATAGATCGAGCGTCGCATGATTGAAGTTCTGCCCCTGAATTTCATTGGCGTCCTTCTGGAGCAGATTCCGAATACCCTGTTTCAACGGTTCCCAGTGGTATTTGATAAGCACACCTTTGCCATCTTGATTCACCCATTTGTATGTATTTACGCCTGAGCCTTGCATCTGCCGATAATTGGCCGGAATGCCCCATGGAGAGAAGAGAAAGGTCACCATATGAGTGGATTCAGGACTGAGGGAGACAAAGTCGAAAAACCGTTCCATATCCTGTGCGTTGGTCAGCGGATCGGGCTTGAAGGCGTGCACCATATCCGGGAATTTGAGCGGGTCACGGATGAAAAAGATTTTCAGATTGTTGCCGACCAGATCCCAGTTGCCGTCTTCTGTATAAAATTTAACCGCGAATCCGCGCGGGTCCCGCAGGGTCTCCGGGGAATGTCCGCCGTGAATGACGGTCGAGAAACGGACGAACACGGGCGTTTGTTTCCCTTTTTCCTGAAACAGACGTGCTCGTGTATACTTGGATACTGGTTCATTTCCGGCCGTTCCATATGCTTCAAATACGCCATGAGCACCAGCCCCGCGGGCATGTACAACCCGTTCTGGAATACGTTCACGGTCGAAGTGAGTGATTTTTTCGAGAAAATGATAGTTCTCCAGGGTAGTCGGTCCACGGCTACCCACTGTTCGTACGTTCTGATTATCGGTAATCGGATGGCCTTGCCGATCCGTCAATGTCTCGCTGGATGAGTCTGAGGAATGCCCGGATGGTGTAGAATGTTTATCCATGGAGGAAGTACCCCTTTCCTGAAGTTAGATTCCTGTATATATTTTCCCAGCATTCAGGTTCTATACATGACGGCCCTTAAGGAAACTTCCCAACGGAAAACACGCCATGCGAGATATCTATTCGAAATCTAACTCCTATCTAACTCAAAACCGATTCCAACGTAGCGGCTAAATATATATCCAGAGAACATAGATTTTAACAATATAGATTCAATAATATATATCCAAACAACATACATTCAACAACGAGGAATATGACCTCTCCGTTATCCAGATGAAAAAACACTTGTCTCCAAGCCCATCACATGAGATAATTAACTTTTGCCCAGCGGCCTTTTTTGAAACGGAACAATTGAATTGGACCGCTTTGTCTAAGAATGGAGGATGACCCAGGATTGTCTACACAACGTTACCCTTTTGCATATGATCCGGCTGAACCTTTTGTATCCCGTCTGGGAGAGTGGGTGGCCGATGTGTTTTATGATATTTTGCCAGAGTCCGGCTTTGAGGTACGGGACGAACAGATTTTTATGGCGTACCAGCTCGAACGGGCCTATGGAGATAAAAAGACGATTATGGCCGAGGCCGGCGTAGGAACAGGGAAGACACTCGTTTATCTGCTCTACGCGGTCTGTTATGCACGTTATACAGGCAAACCGGCAGTGATCGCCTGCGCCGATGAATCCTTGATTGAACAGCTCGTCAAGCCGGGCGGAGATATAGCGAAGCTTGCTGAACATCTGGATCTGCAAGTGGACGCACGACTCGGCAAGTCGCCGGATCAGTACGTCTGTCTGAACAAACTGAGTGCAGTCCGATTCGCCGATGAGGATGCGCCAGTGATTGAAGAGGTCTATGAGAGTTTGCCGGATTTCGTGAACACGCCGGGAACACTTCAAGCTTTCCATCCGTATGGTGACCGCAAACAGTATCCGCATCTGAACGACCGCCAGTGGAACAAGATTAACTGGGACCCGTTTCAGGATTGTTTCGTGTGTCCAAAAAGACAGCGCTGCGGCCTGACGCTGTCGCGTGATCATTACCGTCGTTCCAAAGATATCATCATCTGTTCTCATGATTACTACATGGAGCATGTATGGACCTATGAAGCACGCAAACGCGAAGGACAGTTGCCTTTATTGCCCGATCACAGCTCGGTTGTATTTGATGAAGGCCATTTGTTGGAAGAAGCGGCACTAAACGCCCTGAGCTACAAGTTGAAGCATCGTATCTTTGAAGAATTGGTTACACGTCTGCTCGAAGGCGAGATTCGTGAATCCCTTGCGGAGCGAGTGGATGAAGCGATTGAAAGCAGTGAGCGATTGTTCCGTCTGCTGGATATGTACACGGTGGCCATTCCGGGCTCTGAACGGAAGGAAGTCCGGGTGGAAGCACCGCTGCTGCGTGAGATCGAACGATTGACGAATATTCTGGATGCAATTGGCGAAGAGCTGGTATTTGAGAGCGGACTATTCTCGCTGGACGGCTATCAGATGCGTGTCGTGGAAGAACATCTTGATATGATCCAGACGGCATTGTCCCTCTTCCGCAAGGAAGATGGTTATATCTGCTGGGCGGAAGAGAGCGAGGATGAGACCACGTTGTCGATCATGCCGCGTACCGTAAAAGAAATCTTGAATGAGCGTGTGTTCAACACCGGCATTCCGATCGTATTTTCATCGGCTACGCTGTCTGTGGACAATTCTTTCCGTTATGTGGCGGACAGCCTTGGTATTGACGATTTTGTATCGTTCTCGGTGGCTTCTCCTTATGACTATGCGGATAAAATGCAGATGAAAATTGCTGAACAGGCTGTACCCGGTCAGGCAGAGAATGAAAACCGACTTCATGACGCCGCAGCTCTGCTTCAGGAGAGCGGGGGTCGCGCGCTAATTCTGTTCCGTACGATGGAGGAATTGCTTACATTCAAACAGGATATCGTGCAAGTACCGGAAGCACAGGGACTGCGCTTTATGTACGAAGGAGATCGGGAGATCAGTGATCTGATCGCGGCATTCCAGCAGGATGAGGAGAGTGTGCTGTGCTCCGTCAATCTGTGGGAGGGACTTGATGTTCCGGGGCCTTCGTTGTCTAACGTTATCATCTGGTCGCTTCCGTATCCGCCGCAGGACCCGGTATTCAATGCCAAGCGGAATGCATCCGCTTCGCCATATGAAGAGATCGATCTGCCATATATGTTGCTGCGAGTGAAGCAAGGGCTTGGACGTTTGATTCGGACAAGCAGTGATTCCGGCTCGGCCGCGATTCTGGATGAGTCGATCTATACCCAAAAAGAAGCCAAAGACCGCATTGCAGCTCTGCTTCCGGAAGGTGTGGAATGGACTACCTTGTCCCACTAATGGATTAACAAACATGTCTCATGCCTCTCAACCTAACTTAACTCATTAATATTTATGAACGAGAACAGAAATAAGCTCCTGTACACTTGGGATCATTCATCCGCAGGTGAGCAGGGGCTTATTTGCTTTTGGATCGACTTGGATATAAGATCGAAGATTTGCTTGTTATGAAGCTAGGCTTTGCTATTGATACTGGGAGGGAGCATGAGCACCGTTGTTTTCGTAGATTTGGCCTTGTTAAAAAATACCCATGCTCAAATACCGTTCCCCGGTATCCGGCGCAATACAGAGCACCCGGTGTCCAGGCCCCAGTTCCTTCGCGATGCGAAGGGCGGCCCACACCGAAGCGCCAGAGGAAGGGCCGAGCAACAGCCCTTCCCGGGCAGCAAGCTGCCGCATCGTATCCAGTGCGTCCTCATCGGACACCTGGATAATGGCATCCCATACGTCGGTATTCAAGATGTCCGGGATGAAGCCCGGACTTGTACCGACGAGCTTGTGCGGTCCTGGCTCGCCGCCGGACAGCACCGGGGAACCTTGCGGCTCCACCGCATAGATGCGGAGGGCGGGAAGCTGCTTGCGCAGCTCTTCGCCCGTTCCGGTGATCGTGCCGCCGGTTCCAGCCGTAGCGATGAAGGCGTCTAGCCTGCCATCCATCTGCTGCATAATCTCGGGTGCCGTAGTGATTCGGTGAATATCCGGATTCGACCGATTCTCAAACTGCTGGGGAATGAAGCTGCCTGGCAGTTCGGCGTGAAGTTCCTTGGCTTTGCGGATCGCCCCGGGCATTCGCTCGGCAGCGGGGGTGAGCACAACTTCAGCGCCGTAAGCCTTTAGAATGTTAATGCGCTCCTTGGACATATTGTCCGGCATGATCAGAATGGCTTTGTATCCTTTAGCAGCCGCATTCATTGCGAGGCCGATACCTGTATTGCCGCTGGTTGGTTCGATAATCGTCGCTCCGGGCTGTAGCAATCCGTCTCGTTCAGCTTGTGCAATTAAATTGTAAGCCGCACGGTCCTTGACACTGCCGCTCGGGTTGAAGTATTCAAGTTTAACGAATACGTCAGCAGAGTTGTTCCCCGTAAGTCGGCTGAGCCGGACGGCAGGCGTATTGCCGATCAATTCGGTCACATTGGCGGCAACGAGCGGATGGCGGTAACTATCTTTTTGAGAATGTGAAGATGAATGTGAATTTGGACTTATATTCATACAGTACAGCTCCTTGCTTGAACAGACATTGAGCGCACATCCTTTTTCCCGGTTGGAATGGTTGGATATGACTACTTCATCTTAATGAACGTATCGGGGGTGGTCAACCCATTCAAGCTGAAGGTTCGCCTATGTAAGCATAAGCTACGCTATGTCTGAGATTGGGTCAGATCGATCCGTAGATGGTAACTCAGCTCTTTTTTGACCTCATTACGCGCAAAAGTCCAGAGCATATAGAACCGTTGTCCGTATCCCCTGCACAAATAAATCGTTTCGATTCCATCCTTTCCCCGTATTTCCTGCACAATCTTCACTCCACGCGTCCTCATCTGTTTGCGTAGCTCCTGCATTTCCTTGAGCACCTGATTTTGAATGCGAGTGAGTGACAGAATGTAGACTTCGGGCATTTTTAGGAGCAAGCCATCCAGCGTTTGAATATCTCGTTCCAGTACATCCAGCAAAAGAGTGCGGACAACCATACCTTTGATTAGATGATGATCTTCATCTGCAGGGGATGGGGCGGAAGTAGAAGGGAATGTCATAAGCTCACTTCCTTAGCAACTAAGATATACATGTTACAGGAACAAGTGTTCCTGTTTATATTATAGTCAGCATAATCGTGACTCATGCAATATTCAAGCTGAAATTTTTTACATTCATTAAAGAAAATGCTATAGAACAGTGAAAGTGAACTGGTCGTCTTTCTTTAGATTATTTACATGAGATTAACCGATATGGGGTAAATTATAAATTACATTATTTTATTACCATTTGTATATGTAGAGGCATGGAACTATGATAATAATACAAAGAAGTGACGGTAGTACCGGATCTTAGCGCAATAGACCGCGTACCTAAACAGAGGGGGTCTATTTTTTTCGTTAGAAAACCAAATTTACATTATGGAATGAAGGATGATTAATTATTATGCAAAAAGCCTATATTTGGCTCATTTTTTGTGTCGTAGTATGGGGAAGCAACTTTGTATTTGGCAAAATTTTAGTTCAGGACTTCTCACCAGCTCTGTTAACCTCATTAAGACTTCTATTTATTGCATTATTATTAGTAGCCATATCGGCTTATACTAAACGTTTCAAGTTAGTAAAAAAAGCAGATTTATTTTCAATTATAGTTTTAGGTGTTATTGGTGTATTTATAAATCAATGGTCTTTCTTTGTCGGCTTGCAAACTGCTGATCCAACGACATCTGCATTAATTCTAGCAACAACACCTATATTAACTAGCGTTTTAGCAGCTATATTTTTAAAAGAACAATTAACGATCCGTATGCTATTCGGCTCCATTATTGCAATTGTAGGTATTTATTTTGTTGTAGCTAAAGGGAGTTTATCATCATTGCAGCTTGATATAGGTCTCGCATGGATTGTTGTGACCATGGTAACCTTTGCAATCATGATTATTATGACTAGAGTACTCTCTCAAAGAATGGATCCGCTTACGATTACTTTATATTCGAATGTTGTGGGCTTTATTGTATCGATTCCGTTTGCCTTTTCACTGGACGTTCCCTTAAGAATAAGCGTTGATTTCTCAGATTGGGCCTTGCTAATCGGAACGGCTATTGTTGTACATGGCATAGCAACACTTATATGGAATAACAATATTCGTCATGTAAATGCCTCAAAGGCATCGATATTGTCTAATTTAGAGCCTTTTGTAGCCATGATTTTTGGATTAATATTACTGCACAAACCAATTACAGGTATAGAAGTGCTAGGATCTTTATTTATTGTAGGCGGAGTTGTATTATCTACTTATCAGTGGAAAAAGGGATAAGCTCGAGTCTCCAAACTAGCTGGGGCTGCGGATTTTGCGATTCATCCCACTTCAATCATACGTTTCGCAATACTTTCAAAACATCTCCAAACGATTATCGTAAAAGTATCAAAAATACAAAAAAAAGGAGTCATCCCTACATTGTTAGATCATTAATAATTAAATACGATTGTAAATATCATAATATTAATGTAACCTGCCGGGATCTGATTGTGACCTAAAAATAGACCGTGGCAGGATTCTTTGGGAGGTTGCTTGCGATGAAATTAAAATTATTTGGCTTGAATGAAAAGTTGATATCGGGTGTCATAGAATTACTACCATTACTAGATGTAGAGCTATCAGACGAAGGGATTCCCGTTAATTTTACGAAGACAGAAGCGCTGGGTATCCATATTCAATTTGATGGTAGTTCTGGTACTGTTCAATATCAGAACGATTATGAATGTTTCCGTGCACTTGGTTTAATCATTGAGGGGATAAAGAAAAAGAGTGGCCCTTTTGAAATTAAGGAAAGTCCTGCTTATGAGCAGCTTGGTGTCATGTTCGATTGCTCGAGAAATGCGGTACTAAAGGTAGACACGTTTAAAAAATTGATTAAGCGTCTCGCATTAATGGGCTATAGCACGGTACAACTATATACAGAGGATACTTATGAGATCAAAGAGTACCCTTACTTTGGGTATATGCGTGGCAGATATAGTGGGGAACAAATGAAAATGATGGATCAGTATGCGAATCAGTTTGGCATCGAACTTGTTCCTTGCATTCAGACATTGGCTCATTTGGGAACAGCGCTGAAGTGGAGTGCTTTCTCAGATATCGTGGATTGTAATGATATTTTATTGATTGATGAAGAGAAGACCTACCAACTGATCGATAGCATGTTTCGAACAATGTCAGAAAATGTATCAAGTCGAAGAATCAATATCGGCATGGATGAAGCACATATGATGGGGCTTGGCAAATATCTCGACAAGCATGGTTATCAAGAAAGATCGGCGTTGATGTTAAAGCATTTTGGCAAAGTGATGGAAATTGCGAGAGGGTATGGTTACCGGCCGATGATGTGGAGCGATATGTTCTTCCGACTGGCCAGTGGAGGAGAATATTATGATACGAATAGTCCGATCAGACAAGAGGTAATCGAGATGATTCCGGATGATATTTCTTTAGTCTACTGGGATTACTATTCTGTTGAACCGGAGAAATATGATGGGATGTTGAGAAAGCACAAACAGCTGAGTGATCAGATCATTTTTGCTGGTGGAGCTTGGAAATGGATGGGCTTCTCACCGAATAACCAATTTAGTAAATACATTGGGGAGATGGCACATGAAAGCTGCATGAATCAAGGGATTAAAGAAGTATTGATTACCGCCTGGGGAGACAATGGAGCTGAAGCTTCGATCTATTCGATCCTTCCAACGTTGCAGTTGTGGGCAGAGCTTAGTTATGCAAACTGTGCTCAATCGGAGTACTTGCAAGAACGCTTCGCAACTTGTGTAGGCGGCAGTTACGATGATTTCATGCAGCTGGATGCGACGATGCTGGTACCTGACAATGCTGCGGATAACGTTCATTCCATCAACCCACCTAAGTATTTGTTGTACCAGGATATTATGAGTGGTTTGTTTGACAAACATATTATACCGAAAGCTTACGCCGAGCATTATCGGAATTGTGCGGAACAATTCGAACAATGTGCTGCTCGTAATCCAGAGTGGAAACAGCTATTTCAGACTCAATATGCCTTAAGTAGATTGCTTGAACTTAAATGCGATGCAGGAATTGACATTCGGAATGCTTATTTGCGTGAAGATCTGGATGTATTAGCGGAGTATTGCCATACCAAATTACCTGAATTAAAACAAAGAGCTGAGCAATTCATAACAGCGTACCATGCACAATGGTTAGAAGAGAACAAAATATTTGGGTTGGATGTCTTTGATCTACGAATGGGTGGACTTGTACAGCGCATTCAAACAGCAATGAGTCGGATTCATGCTTATTTAGAAGGAACTGTTACGGAACTGGAAGAACTGGAGCAGGAAATTCTCTATTTCGATGGCAATGATCATGATGGGGGAACGAGAGCGATTAGCGCCAATTTATGGCACACGATTGCAACGCCTTCTGTCATCGCTGGTGTATAAAATCAAGAAAATACCCGTTAAACGTTTAAAAAAGGGGCAGTACTATAAGTCATAAAATGGCTTATAGTACTGCCCCTTTTTCTTGGTGCGCCCGACGTGGTTAATAACTTGGCGATGAAAGGTCGGCTACATAACTAATAATTAGCCTCCTACTCGATTCAGAAGAGGCACTCCATATGGTGTGATACGAATGGTATGCTACATTAGTGATTTTGAGATAAATGGATTTTATTTGTTATTTACAGAACATTTGTTCTTGTTGTATGATTGAAATATGAAATTGTTCATCTCAGAGCTTCGAGCAGGGTAAACTTCTCTTCCGACCTGACAAATTGGACAACCCTGCTCCAAAATAAGGTATAATATTTGGGTTTTGCAGGAAACCTAAGGTCATATACAAATGGATGTTGGATAAGGGAAAGGCTATTATCCTGAAAAAAACATTTAAGCCCAGCCATGGGCGGCTGGGCCTGAATATATACTGCCGATACAGCGGCAGTCAGAATTAGTTCAAGTAAGGGACTTAGAAGTAGCTTAAGCTCTAAATATAAATAAGCAAAGGTTTAAACGCTAGTACCCAAGATTAAGCCAGATATTGAGGCTTTTCGTAATAGGCCTCTTTTTCTAGAATGACCTTGTAAGGACGCTCCTTGCCTTTGAGTGATGGGCCGATCGTAATAAGCGGCACCGCCGGTTTGTGGAAACGATCGTCTTCCTTGGGTTCCGGAACCGGTCGTGATGAATCAGGCGCAGAACTAAGGCGAACTTTTTTTTCGCTGCCCCAGCGCTTGCTTATTTTTTTCATTTCCGGTTTCATTCCGGTTCGCCTCCTAACAGGTCGTTGATGGCGTTAAACAGTTGACGATTTTGCAAGTCAATGTGCTGAAATACCGCCTCATCTGCTTCAATATGACCAACTATGTGAACAGTAATTACATACCTCTTGGCTACAGGATAGCATAGCAGATACTCTTTCTCAAGGTAATCGTCATACAGATTTACTTTGATTTTGTTCTCACGGTATGAATCGACAACGAGAATACGTTTAGGGTCATCCGGCGGTTTATCATCATTTGCGGATAAATCATATTTTCTACCAGGCTCTCCAACGTTACCACATAACTGTTCGATGTAACCATTACCATCAGTGCGATAGATGGCCGTACCGCGGACAGTAAAGGGTGGATGCGAGACAAATGCGCTTCGTAGTGCATCACTCATGCGTTCCAGCATCTGGTCGTCTGCTTTGCGTGTACGTAGTAATTCCCTAAAGAAACGCAGCAGTTTGATTAATTGCAATCGTGCTTGATCCTCGGAATGTCTGTGCATCTCGATGATACGCTCGGCCTCAGGATCACTCCACCGACCTTGTGCTTCAATACTGTCTGCAATCTTCGAACAGGCCACCGATACGGCTGGAGCCCACTTTCCGTCAGAACGAATCTCATATACGAGCGGATTCAATCCCAATAGATCGGTGGGCATCCGCAGACCTTCGACTTTGGTAGCATCCTTAATGTCTGTAATGCCCTCAGGAAGTATGAAAAAAATACGCTTTCGTCCCAGACGCCCCATGAATAGGCCCATTTCAAGCATTGTATTATCCCGAACCGATGCGTAGTACTTCCCACGAATCTTGGATATGTCATCCGGATGAAAGATAAAAATAGCAAAATCCGTTGTGCGTACCTCGGCTTCCAGATCATCCATAGTATAGCTGCTTGGATTAAATACCCCCGAATACCACGGGGTAACTTCAGCTGAAAAACGCAGATTTTCGTGTACAGCGGCTGCAATCGGCTTCGCTTCCAGCGAACAGCCAATAAAGACTCTTGGCTTTAACGTTTTCATCACTCCGCCTCGCTTAAACGGTAATGGGATTCAATTGTTATATTATACCATAAAAAGCAGAGTAAGTCTGGAAACGTTTAGATTCGATGAACGATACGATATGCTATAGTGTATGTGCGTAAGGAAAAGGATTCCTTTGCTCATGACCAAAAAATAAAAAAAGGCCTGTAATTGTCACAGTTGGGTGACTGCACTGTTATATTTAAAACCTTCGGTCATAGAATAAAGGAGCAGATAGCACTATTCGTAAGCTTTGCTTATTCCGGTGTGCCTGTATGACGTCTGGAGCGGTTCAATAGCTGCTTTATGCGTGATTTTGCTGGGTTGCTTGTTTAGACCCGGTCAGATTGGTGTTATATAATAGAAGTATAAGCAAGTTAGCTCTGGTGCTTAAATCAAAATGGAACGATGTACATTTTGAGTCACGTTTGAACTTATATTCACACAGGAACGAAGAGTGCAGAACCCATCTGGAGAAGCGAAGCGTTCGCGTGTATCACAGGATTTTTCCTTTTGAAAAAAGGAATCAAAAAAATCCGGGGATAACAGCGATCGTAAGAGGCTACTGCAATCGAAGTGGTTAAGTGTGAAACAAGGTGTTCAAAATTTCGTGCCTCGCTGTAATATCCATTTGTTTTAACCAAGCACAGCTAACCAAAAAACACAGAAAGGATCAGGATACCATGAGTCCCCGAAGGACAATCTCCCTAAGGACAATCTGGAAACGTTACGATCTCTCATACACATAGCGCCCCTTGTAGAGTACACCAACCGTATTATCGAAAACGGCTGACTCTGCGAAAGAGGGGATTGGAATGAATATTCGAAGGACGAACACGATGATTTCTTCCAGGCTTGCCTTTTGCAGGGTACGGTCGGTCTAAAAAACCAATCTACAATTGCGAGGGAACCTGTATGAAGAGAACATCGTCAACCTTACAAAACGTCAAAACAGAAGCGATCAAGTTCGCGATTATGCTACTTGGTACATTTATTCTGGCATTTACTTATTATCACATTAACTTTCAGAATCATTTATCGGAGGGCGGATTTGTCGGTCTGGCCCTGCTCGGAAAATATGCAACGGGTCTATCGCCGGCAATCGGCATGTTGCTACTCGACATTCCTGTTATGATTCTGGCCTGGTTCATTAAAGGCTGGAAATTCATGATCCAAGCTTTGCTTGGTGTGGGTGCATTTTCCCTATTCTACGACGGCTTTGAGCGATACTCCACACTGGTGATGAACTTTAACGGAAATCTGTGGATTCCTGCGGTATTGTCCGGCATACTAACCGGTATCGGAGCAGGAATTGTGCTTCGCTTTGGTGGAGCGACAGGCGGAGATGATATTCTCGCTGTGCTCGTTAGTCGTTGGAAAGGATGGAAGCTGGGAACGGTTTTCTTTGTCAGTGATGCGTTCGTTCTAGGACTGTCACTACTCTTTCTTCCGGTAAAAGAAACTTTATATACAATTCTGGCTGTATGGATTGCGAGCAAAATGATTACGTATGTGGTCAGTGTGCCGACTCGCGGTTCGGTGGTTACCACATCCGCTGTCAAATTACCGATTCCTTCGGTTGCTACCAAAGCGGTTAATGCAGCTACACCACGGACTTCTGTAGCTCGAGGCGTAACGCATTGAGCTTAGATCCAGCACAACATATGACGTATAGTATTCAATATATCTAGGCTGGCTCAAGCCTTAACTGGTTTGAGTTCAGGTTGGAATTGGATAGGAAATCCCTTTTGTCTGCTAACTCCGCAGCAAGAGGGATTTTTTTGGTATACATACGGAAAGCTTATTAATATGCTCATTAATAAAAGAGATAAATGAACGGTAGGAGACGCAAATTACGGTCTAAGAGAACGAGCAATTTGTCCATCCTGATTATGAATGATCGCTTGAATATGCTCTTTACGACTCCATTCTTTGGCCGCATCGATCGCTTCTGCTTTGGTGTCATAGGTGGAGTGATAGTCTGATGAGCCTTCTTGTTTAATGGCCCAACCTGATTCGGCAGGTACGACATGGATTTTGTTGTCCTGATCGTCAGGATGATTCTCATCCCATTCCTCTGCCTTGGCCGTTGCAATGGCAATGGCGCGTCCTTCCTCGTACCCGTCTTCAAGCAGGGCGTTAGCGATTTCAATCGCTTTGTGCCGAACACGGGGCTCCAGATTTTTCATCGATACGGGGTAATCTTGTTTATTCCATGGCATAGGTGTTCCCTCCAATATTGTATAGGTTATAGTTTATTACCCTCCAAAACCTGAGATAAACGTGAGTAAGAATTCCAAGTCCCCTTAAGCCAGAACCTGTTTCCTATACTTTCGAGATTGATGGGCGTATAATACGTGGATGAGCAATTTGGATAAATTTACATAGTGAAATGAATAAAAAGGAGTTTGTACATATGTTCAGTTTAAGTCTTGCTCTACCGATGGTATTCACCATGCTGATTCATGCAACAGATAGTTTGTCGTATGCCCTACGCCTTGGTGGTTTGCGTACTCGTCGAATTGCACTGGCCATATCACTGGCAGGTATTTTGCTCTTGGTCTCCCGCACCTCCAACATGGCACAGGGGCCCATGATCGGCAGTCTGGTAGATGCTGCGACTCGTGGGTCCAACCCGTATTTTGCGGCACAGCTTCACTGGTTGATGGGTGCAGCAACGCTGGGAACGGCCTTAGCCATACTCTGCTTCCCGACGATGGTCAAGCTCTCATCCAGAATGGTTGTGCATTTTGAAGCGGCTGGCTCCATCCCCGTTATGTTCAGGCAATTGCTGAAACGAAGTAAACTCCGTAATGCAACATATTACATCACTCCGCCGTCGTGGGAGATGGCCAAACGTTTGGTACAGCACGGCATGCCAAGGCGGTTAATGCTGCTCAACGTAGCCGTGACTGCCATTTACACCACAGGTGTATTATCCAGTTTATATGCGGCATATCTGTATCCGGGCCAAGCTGTTGCTGCATCGCAATCGACAGGACTCATTAATGGCATGGCAACGATTTTACTTACCATTCTCGTTGACCCACGTATTTCACTACTTAGTGACCGTTCCCTGCGTGGTGAGATTCGGCTTAATCGCATGAACCAGATTTATGGTTGTATGCTGATTTCCAGGCTATTTGGTACAGTTGTGGCTCAGCTTCTGTTGATTCCTTTGGCATATTGGATTGGCTGGGTTGTGAGCATGATGTACTGATCGTTTCAATTCAAGTTTTCGTACAACCAAGTCGAGTCATTGTTAGGCATTCCATTCGATCCAGAAGTGAGAAGGGATGCCTAAACCCTTTATCATTGATTGACAGGAAAAATACACCATGCTACTATTAGACCGGATAGTCGGTTTAATTTAAAGGAGAGAATTATCATCGAAGTCAAACGGAGAAAAGACGTGGCTCAGATCAAGAAAGACATTGCACGTAATACCAAAGAGCTATTTGCCCAGAAGGGATATGGAGCCACTTCGATGGAAGACATATGTACCATTAACAATCGGAGTAAAGGCAGCATTTATTATCATTTCAAAAGCAAAGAAGAGCTGTTTATGTATCTCATCAAGCTGAATAACGAGGACTGGATGAATGAATGGCTTGAGAAGGAGTCGCGGTACAAGACAACTGTAGAGAAACTGTACGGACTAGCTGACCACTACGTGGATGACTTGGCGAATCCGCTGAATCATGCCATTAACGAATTTGTCTCGGGTCAGGTCGTAAGTAAGGAAATGATGGACGATATGCTCTCCCTGATTCGAATACCCTATGCAACCTATGAGCGGATTGTATCTGAAGGTATACGTGATGGTGAATTGAAACAAGAAAGCCCGCATGACATGATGCATATTATTAACGGTTTGTTTAACGGACTAAGCACCCTCTATTATGAAAAAGATCTGGATGAAATTCGGCGTTTGTATCACATCGGAATAACGAGTCTGCTCGCAGGCATCCAGCAACGTTAACGAAAGAAAGCTGATATTCTATCAGTTTTTCTTTTTGAATATTAACAAACCGGACAGTCGGTTTAAAAAAAGGAGATGAAGTATGAATAGCTTATTAAAAAACAGAGCTTTTCTTATCATTACCGGGTCAGATCTGCTGCAAAACCTGGCGATATGGATACGGAATATGGCCATCCTCTATTACATTATGGATCAGACACAAGGGGACCCGGTTGCCATCTCCCTGATTACCGTACTGGAGTATGCTCCGATCTTTGTATTTTCTATCATAGGCGGTGCGCTGGCTGATCGCTGGAATCCCAAACGAACTATGATTATAGGGGATATTCTCAGTGCTTTATCCATTGTAATGATTATTACCATTTTAAGCTCGGGATACTGGGAGGTGCTGTACGCTGCAACGCTGGTTTCCTCCATCGTCAGTCAGTTTTCTCAACCCTCATCGGTCAAAATTGTCAGAAGGAATGTC
This sequence comes from Paenibacillus sp. JJ-100, assembly GCF_948329825.1. Taxonomy (GTDB): domain Bacteria; phylum Bacillota; class Bacilli; order Paenibacillales; family Paenibacillaceae; genus Paenibacillus. Next base: position 589,521 of record NZ_CAOJCM010000002.1, on the reverse strand, counting down.
AGATGCGAAAATGTACAGTCGGCGATTGCTATAACGCAAAGCTCAAACTCGCTTTTCCTTATTTTAGGGCCAGTTGTAGGTACGTTTATCTACACCTCCATGGGCATACAGACATCTATGGTGGTGCTGCTGATCTTATTTCTTGCATCTGCCGTTCTGCTGACGTTTCTCCCCAAGGATACTGCCCAGCGGGAGACAGATAATTCTCTATTAGCAGATATTAAAGAAGGATGGCATTACGTCACTCAATCCCGTTCACTTAAAATGCTCGGCTTGGTGTTTGCCTGTGTGGGCCTTTCTGCAGGTTTGATTAATCCGCTGACGATTTTTCTGGTGACGGAACGATTGGGTCTGGAGCAGACCGCATTGCAGTTTCTGTCGGGTGCATCTGGATTTGGTTTGCTCATCGGCGGGGTAATCGCTGCGGCTGTTAGCAGCAAGCTGAATCAAACGAAGACGTTAATCGTTGGATTGTTGTGTCTTGCTTTTACGATGCTCGGCGAGGTGTTGTCCAGTTGGCTCTGGTTAACAATGGGTCTTACCTTCTTAAGCTCCATTAGTCTGGCGTTTATCAATATCATTATTTCTTCCTACATGGTCAGCCGGATTGATGAACACCTGATTGGCAGAGTGAATGGAACGATTACTCCGTTATTTATGGGAATGATGCTGATGGGGTCTTCAATGGCTGGAGTGATCATGAATCAGACTTCGCTGATTTTTGTATATGTACTCTCGGTAGCCATCATGCTCGTGAGTATGATTCCGGGTCTAAGAGTCCAGTTTAACGATGGTGAGAGCACGGTTGAAGGTAGCAAGCAGGCAGAAACGGAGGCAGCTCTATCCAACTAAATCCGTCATCCCCTTTATAAGTGTAACAGAGTGATATGAAATTTAGGTGCAAAATGAGAAGGAAAGCGAAGTAAAGTACGGGGAGGAACGGAGGATTGGATTTATCGAATGTATCGAAGCGTATCTGTTATTTCTAAAGCAAAGGAGCAACGGGATCAACCCGCTGCTCCTTTGCTGTTTATCCTGTGCAGATTATTCTGGACAGATTATCCTACATCGTTGTTTCTAACCTGATTTATTCAAACAGAAAGCGATATTCGCCGTAACCTTCTTTTTGAAGATCCTCTTTCGGTATAAAACGAAGTGCGGCGGAGTTAATGCAATAACGCAAACCGCCTGCTTCCGCAGGACCATCCGGGAATACGTGTCCCAAGTGGGAGTCACCTTCACGGCTGCGAACTTCGGTACGAATCATGAAATGGCTAAGATCCGTTTTTTCCTTCACGTTATAGTCTCGAAGTGGACGAGTGAAACTTGGCCAGCCGCAACCCGAATCATATTTATCGGTAGAACTAAACAGCGGCTCACCAGATACGATATCCACATAGATGCCATCTCCGTGATGATCCCAGAATTCGTTATGGAACGCTGGTTCCGTAGCATTGTTCTGTGTTACCTCATACTGTATCGGAGTCAGGCGCTCTTTTAGCTCACTTTTATCCACCTTGCCCGACCAGTTACGTTCAATAAAGTCCTGACGGCCTGAACCTTTGCTATACCGTTTGTAGTGAGCAGGGTTCTTCCGATGATAGTTCTGGTGATGCTCTTCTGCCTCATAGAACGGTTTCGCGGGTAGAATAGGTGTGAAGATAGGTTTGTCAAAACGTCCGCTCTGTTCCAGAGCCGCCTTGGAAGCTTCAGCGATCTTGCGCTGTTCCTCACTGTGATAGAAGATTGCCGTCTGATAAGATGAACCGCGATCGTGGAACTGACCGCCTGCATCTGTCGGATCAATCTGCTGCCAGAAGAGCTCGACCAGTTTCTCATATGGGAAAATGGACGGATCAAACGTGATCTGTACCGCCTCCACATGACCTGTTGTCTCCGAGCATACTTCCTCATACGTAGGATTCTCGGTATGTCCACCTGTATAGCCCGAAACGATTTTATGAATACCGGGCAGTTCCTCAAAAGGGGATACCATACACCAGAAGCATCCGCCTGCAAATGTTGCTAACTCCAATGACTGTTGTTCCATGCTATATTCACTCCATTTCTGATGAAGATATCCGGCGATCTGCCGTTTGAATCATTTAGTCAGACCAAAAATTGGACTTACACTTCTATTATATCCCGAATGGTCAAGTCAACCAAACCAACCACGTAAGCAAGCATGAATTAGAACGGAGAACGTCAATAGATCTTCAAGCTTTTTTGCGTGACCGATAACGGAACAATAAGAAGATCATAGCCATAACGATCATGTATCCAGCCAATATCCCCAAACTCAGCCAGATGGATGATCCAGCCTGTGCCCCTGCATAAGCAAACACAAAGATAGCAGGCATCTTACCAATGGCCGTTGCGACCATGAACACCCAGAATGGTGTAAATGTAATACCTGCATAGATGTTGACTGCCATCTGGGGGACGACGGGGAGTAAACGCATGGTCATCACCCCCATGAACGGGTGTGCCTCCATCCAGGCCGTGAAGCGATTCAACCCGCGTATGCGTTCGAGATAGACCCGAGCCTGCTGGCGGAAAATCGTTCTTGCTCCAACATATACGAGTATTGCCGCAAGCGTTGTCCCAAGCCAGCAAATCCATGCGGCCATGGTCATGCCGTAGCTATACCCAAAAGCAATAATAACAACTTTATACGGGATAACAGGAACGAGGGCAAACAACGTCGCCATAGAAAGTAAAAGCGGAATGGACTGATGGTCATCGGCCCAGGCCAGCAGTTCATATCTGTAAATAAACGTGACTCCGGCTAGTAAAACATAAACGAGGAGCCATAACCATTTTTGCAAAAGTCAAACGCTCCTTTCAGTTCAGACCCTTATATAACGGCCAGATTCATCCGGGTCTGCAGCCCATTTTCAGTTTACCACGGTAGACTGTCTGTGAACATGTAGACACCTGTTATAATAGGGATCACTGGCAAGTTGAAAGCGGAGAGGTTACACTATAGGACGTAGAAAGTGATAAGCCAGAATTAGGATAAGACTGACGAATGAATATAGTTGAAGGTGGAATGTTCTTCATGGAAACGATCAAGCGTACCCGAATTGCTATTATTGGACTTGGAGGGATCGCACGTAAAGTATATCTGCCACTACTCTCTGCCCATCCACGTGTAGAAGTTGTTGGCATTATGAACCGCTCACCTGAACCGGTAAAAGAGATTCAGCAGGTGTATCGGATTGAACGAGGCACAAGCGATCTGAAAGAGCTTCTGTCCTGGGAGCTGGATGCAGTATTTGTACATACAGCAACGGAATCCCATTTTGAGATTGTGATGGCGTGTCTGGAGAAGGGACTGGCGGTTTATGTGGACAAACCGTTATCTTACACACTTCGGGAGTCCGAAGAGATGACTGCCTTCGCTGAGGCACAGGGGTTGCTACTCGCTGTAGGGTTCAACCGCAGATTCGCTCCCATGTATCGGAAAGCAAAAGAATGGATGCAGGGCGGAAAAGGGTATGAAACACTTACCTTGACCAAACACCGTACCGGTGTGCAGAATCGTCCAGCCGCAGAAACCATCTATGATGATCTCATTCATATGTTAGATCTGATGTTATGGTACGCAGATCACGATGTACAACTGGTTCACCAGTGGCTTCGCCAAGATGAGGAAGGCCGGTTGTTGCACGCAAGTGGAACAGCCAAACAAAGCAAAACGGCAATCGCCCGGTTCGATATGATTCGTTCCGCAGGTGCTGACTTGGAAAAGGTAGAGCTGCACGGCGGAGGAAGATCGGTCGAAGTGGTCAATATGGATACGGCTCTGTATGCAGAACAGGGAAAGCATGAGATGAAAGAGACGTTTGGAAGCTGGGACACCGTTCTGGAACGTAGAGGTTTTGTCGGAGCTGTAGATCATTTTCTTGATTGCCTGGATACACCGGATGACTGCTTGATTAGCGCCAGTTATGTAATGGATAGCCATGAGCTTGCGGAGCAGTTGATTCGAGGTTAGGTTGAATAACATTCTTTCCCTAAGAAGAGCTGTTTTTTTGGGGGATTATTTTGATCAGATATCAGATAAAGGAGCGCAAACTAAGCATGGATGAGTACCAAAAAGAACGTAACAAGCAAATTGAAGAAGCTGTCATTGAGTCTTACAAGCAGGAAGAGGAGATGATGATCCTGGTCTTTGCTCAGTGGTGTGTGAATAACGGACTTGACCCAGCAGAGTTGTACATGCAAGCATATCCGGATCAGCAGAGCAATGAGCGGTTGCAGCAGGTGCAGAAGCTCATTGTATCCAAGGAGGAAGCCGGAGATATTCCAGACGATACCGTGCTTGGTGTACTGTCTATGTTTGGCAACGACGACCTCGCTATGGTGGTGTCCGAGGCCATCGCCGCGCGCAAATAAGCTGTATGACATGTAGATTAATCTCTTACATGCCAAATTGGTTTAGTAATCGAACGGATTCGTAATGAACCGGATTCGTAATGGATTAGAGGTTACATCACTCACATCAATGACATCGTTACATCTGTTCCCGGTGAATGAGACGAAATTCCTTTGGCGACATGCCGAACCGGGAACGGAACACACGATGGAAATATGTATAATTGTTAAAGCCGGAAGATTCGGAAACTTGCTCTAAAGTCATGGGACTGAAAATAATCCGTTCTCTCGCCATGTTAAGCCGTACATCCAGCGTGTATTGCATAATGCTTTTGCCGAATGTTTCTTTAAAAAGATGCACACCCCGCGAGACGCTGATACCCAGATGTGTTGCCACATCTTCCAGTTTGAACAAGGAAGAAGCATTTTCTTCAATATAATTTTTAATTTCGTAAGCGACATAATTCGTTTTTGCATTCGTCGGATGCTCGGATAATAATCGATCCACTTCCAGACACAGAATACGCATGTAATAACTCGAAATCTCAGGATATGGATTGGATAGGCGGCGCTGCTCCAGAATCAGCTGTCGAAACAGAGTTAACAGACTCTCGGACAATTCAACCTTGATTCGAGTCGGTCGTTTATGGCGTTTCCACCATTCATCCACCCAGGAACCATTGAAGAAAATATGATAGTCTCCACTCTCCACAAGCCGCTCCCCCATAGGATTGTACTCATTGTCTATTCTCAGTTCATAAGGCTCATCCGGTTCAAAAAGAAGCAGATCTCCTGCGTCCACCATGGACATGGAGCCATCAATGCGAGCACGGCAGCGTCCATCGGTTTGCAGTCGCATCAGGTAGTTTTTCACCCCGTCCAGTTGGACCATGCTGTAGGGTTTACGATGGAATGAAAATCCAGCTGTAAGAACTTGGCAGGAAAAGTCAGTTGGCATAAGTATACTCCTTGTGTGAATTTAAAAATTATGACCAAATAGTTCATGTTTCAATCATATTATTCATTTTAATTGAAGCGCAAACAGAATACCATAGACTTAGAGTTGAGCGCTATTAACAGATTAGCGTTCCAACAAGCATTTTGAACAGCTGAACATTAGCTCTTACTTGCGTAAGGAGATGAACATCATCGTGGAGAAAATGAAAGCAGGTATTATCGGTTGCGGCAATATCAGTGCGATTTACTTAGAAAATCTTAAAACGAATCCTCATATCGAAGTTGTGGCGGTCGCTGACCTGATCCGCGAGCGTGCTCAGGAGCGGGCAGATGAATTTAATATCGCAAACGTTTACAATGTAGATGAGTTGTTACAAAACGATGAGATTGAGCTTGTGCTGAACCTGACGGTTCCCGGCAGTCACGCCATAACTGATCTCGCTGCTCTGGAAGCAGGCAAGCATGTGTATGCAGAGAAGCCGCTGGCCATCTCACTGGAAGATGGCCGCAAAGTCGTTGAGCTTGCTGAGGAAAAAGGATTGTACGTTGGCTCTGCGCCGGACACGTTCCTTGGCTCAGGCATCCAGACTGCTCGTAAAGCGATTGAAGACGGTTTGATTGGCAAGCCAATTGCAGCAACGTCCTTCTTCATGGGTGGAGGGCCTGAAGCCTGGCACCCTGATCCTGAGTTTTTCTATATGGCAGGGGGAGGGCCGATGTTTGATATGGGGCCATATTATTTGACGGCTCTCATTACACTGCTTGGCCCGATCCGCCGGATCAGCGCGTCTGCAGGAATTCAGATCCAGGACCGCAAGGTTGGCTCAGGCCCCAAAGAAGGCACTATGCTTCGTGTAGAAACACCGACCCATTTGGCTGGAACGATTGATTTTGCTGATGGGGCCATCGTGACGATGATCACGAGCTTCGACATCCGCGGTGCTTCGGATCTACCGTTTATCGAAATCTACGGTACAGAGGGCACACTTAGTGTTCCTGATCCCAACTTCTTTAATGGTGAAGTCAAAATTCGCCGCTATGGTAAAGAGACATGGGAGACGGTCAAACCGGAATTCGAGAGCGGTCATAATGAGAGAGGCATCGGTGTGACCGAGATGGTGGAGTCGATTCGCGCTGGACGCGAACACAAAGCAAGCGGCAAGTTAGCATACCATGTGCTTGAGGCCATGCATGCTTTTCAGCGTTCTTCTCTGGAAGGCAAGCACATTCACCTGGAGAGCACCTATGATCGCGTTGTAACAACCCATATCAGTCATTCCGAGAATGAGGCACCTGCTTCTCCATAATGGGGCTTTGTTTAGAAAATTCATTATGAGATATGTTTAATTTTCGGGATAGAATGATGTTTGTTTTTCCACAATAACTAAACAAGCTAGAGAACGGAACAGCACGAACAGACATAGCCAAACCAAGCAATTATACATTATCTAAATCAGGGAGGAATTGCACTTGAAACTCGGCGTATTTTTGGTACTATTCGGTGGACGTAAATTAGAGGATGCTCTTGACTATGTAGCTTCCAAGGGACTCAAAGCAGTCGAAATCGGAACAGGTGGACATCCAGGAAATGCTCATTGTAAGCCAGACGAATTGTTAAGTAACCCTACAGCGCTCAAAAACTTCAAGAACGCGGTGGAATCACGTGGTTTGACAATCAGTGCCCTTAGCTGCCACGGTAACCCGTTGCATCCGCAAAAAGACATCGCCAAAGGCTTCCACGATGATTTCGTGAAAACAGTAGAGCTGGCTGAGAAGTTGGAAGTACCTGTTGTGAATACATTCTCTGGCTGTCCAGGTGACCATGAAGATGCGAAATATCCGAACTGGCCTGTTGCGCCTTGGCCGAATGATTTTCAAGAAATTTTGAAATGGCAATGGGAAAACAAAGTCATTCCTTACTGGACTGAATGGGGTAAATTTGCTGCTGATCGTAATGTAAAAGTGGGTCTGGAACTGCATGGTGGCTTCTCGGTACACACACCAGCAACCTTGCTAAGACTGCGCGAAGCAGCAGGCGAAGTGATTGGGGCTAACCTTGATCCAAGTCACATGTGGTGGCAAGGAATTGATCCGGTGCAGGCGATTCACATTTTGGGTCGTGAAAATGCTATCCATCATTTCCATGCTAAAGACACTACAATCGATCCAGTGAACGTGAACAAACACGGGGTAACAGATATGCAGGATTATACCAACATGTTGGATCGTGCTTGGCAGTTCCGTTCTGTTGGCTACGGACATGATAACAAAACGTGGGCAGACATTATGAGTGCCCTGCGTCTGGTTGGATATGATTATGTCGTAAGTATTGAACATGAAGATGGTCTGATGTCGGTAGAAGAAGGATTTTCAAAAGCCGTACAAAATCTCCAGCAAGTATTAATCGAAGAACCGCTGGGAGATATGTGGTGGGTTTAGAGCTATACTAGGGGGAATTGAATATGATTAACGTCACCATTTGGAATGAGTTTGTCCATGAGAAAATACATGATGAAGTAAAGGAAGTTTATCCGAACGGTCTACACTGTGCACTTGCGGATGGACTTGGCGGCGAAGGATTTGCGATTCGAACAGCTACACTAGATCAGCCTGAACACGGTTTGAGTGATGAAGTGCTGAATTCCACAGATGTGCTTATATGGTGGGGACATATGGCGCATGATCGTGTCAGCGATGAGATTGTACAGAAGGTTACCCAGCGCGTGTTGAATGGTATGGGCATGATTGTGCTTCATTCTGGTCATTTCTCAAAGCCATTCAAGGCGTTAATGGGCACAAGCTGTGATCTCAAGTGGCGAGTAGCAGATGAACAGGAGATCGTCTGGTGTGTCAATCCATCACATCCTATTGCTGAAGGCATCGATGCTAAAATTGTGTTGGAAAAAGAAGAAATGTATGGTGAATTCTTCGATATTCCAGTGCCGGATGAGCTGGTGTTTGTGAGCAATTTCCAGGGTGGCGAGGTATTCCGGAGCGGATGCACATTCCGCCGTGGAGAAGGTAAAATCTTCTACTTCCGACCTGGACACGAGACGTACCCAACATATTACAATCGGGAAATTTTGAAAGTGATCAGCAACGCTGTAAAATGGGCCTACCCTACCCGTAACTCGAAGCCGCAATATGGTAAGAGTGAACCTGTAAGACCAATTGGTGGCGTGCTGGTCTAAGGCACAGCTTTATTCAATGGACATTCGTCATAAAGTAGCACGAATAACAGGAACCCTTTTCCCAAAGTCGCTTGACTGTGGTAGAAGGGTTCTTTTTGGGTAATATAAGAGTAGTCGTTGTTAAATAACAATTAGATGGTTAGCTGTAAAAACATGTTGTATACTGAACATATAGAGTTAGCTTTGAATTTCGCTTCTTTAAATTTGAATTTTTTTGAGACAGGCGTTTTCTTTATAACTCAAATGTGTTATTATGAAATATACTAACAAAACGTAAGCTGAGTGATCTCTAAAGAGGTGATTAAAGTGGAAGACCAAGATCTGCGGATGTGTCCGCGCTTTGAGACGGCGTTTTCCTTTTTGGGCAAGCGCTGGAACGGTTTGATTATTCAAACGTTGATGAGTGGTTCAAAGCGATTCAAAGACATCTCCAATCTGATCCCATCTATGAGTGACAAAATGTTATCAGAACGGATGAAAGATCTGGAGAGTGAAGGTATTCTGGTGCGTCATGTATACCCGGAAACGCCGGTTCGAATCGAATATGAGCTGACCGAAAAAGGCAAGGCATTGCAACCTGTTATGAATCAGATTCAAGACTGGGCAGAGCAATGGGTGGAATAAAGATTGGCGGATTTTGCTTGTAGTAAGACAAAAGCTCTTGATTTCCAGTGAAATCAGGAGTTTTTTGTTTTCTAACACAGCTTAGATGCTACTTTTTCTTGAGTCTGTGCACATGTTGTCATGAGATGTAGTATAATCTATAGAAAATGGCCGCAGACGGCCGGAGCGAAGGAGGCCACTTGTCATGAGAGAAGAAAGCTTATCCAGTGAAATACGCTACGGCAAACAAGATATCGCAGAACTTGAGAGCGCATCCATTCAGGTTCATCTGATTTATCAGAAAACAGCCGAACTGTTCAAACCTTCGACAGACTCACATTGGGGTGCTGACAACCTTGTTCATGTAGAAGATGAGTTATTGAACACCGCTGGCCCTGGGTCGTCTCCGGCAGTGCTGCAAAAATGGATCCAGGCCCCTGACGGTTGGAAATGCATTGGCTATGAGCTGCGGATGCCGCACCGGGCAGATCATCTAAGGAAGCCCCAGAGCGATCGTCTTTGTCTAAAGGCAGGCAACGGTAAATATGTCCAGATTGAAATGATGATTCAGGCACTCGTTTGGTCACAATATGAAAAAATTCGCATGTTAGCACCTTGGCTTGGAGATGAGCTGTTTTATACAGTGGATGAACTGGAAGTGATCGCACGATATATTGTGCCCACGTATTTCTCGGATCGTCCATTCCATGAGCAGGGCAAGTTGTTTAAAGTTCATCAGCCCTGTGGGCATGTTCCGCTGTACCAAGAATACGTAGCTGCTCCATCCTGTTGTGTACAGGTAGATGGTGCACTTCGTAAAGGACGTTTGCTTACAGGTGTTTTTGTGTCAGGCGCACAAACGTTTGAAATCAACCCGTATGTGAAAGATGTAGACGGAGGCCGTACCTATATGCAAGCTTATATTCAATAAGTTGTTAGCAGTAGAATAAGATGAATGCTTGGCTAACGAGAGGGCCTTCATGCAGGCTCTCTTTTTTTCTATAGATGATGTACATATTAGGCGAATCACAAAAGTAACGGCTTTGACACTTTTTTTTATCGAAAAATATGACATAATAGTGGGTATGGACAACAGGGTGAATGATTTTACGCAGGGTGGTGTTACCTACATGATGAAGAAAATTCCCGGTTATATAAGTCTATGTGTGCTTGTTCTCTTATTCCTTACGGGGTGCACCAGAGAACCACAGCCTTCCGAGCAGCCGGTTGTCTCCGAGAAAGATTCAGCGAATACCATTACGGTTGCCATTGATGGTAGTACCTTTTTACCTGATGCTACGAAATCCATTAAACGGGATTTTAGTGAAGGAATGACGCTCAAAAAGGCGTTGTATAACAGCGGGCTGGTGGATTTTACGGCAGACGGCAAACGGATTCAATCGGTTGGAGAGGTATCACTTGATTCATCTTTAATCTGGGCGGTAAAATTGAACGGCAAGGATATTGAACCTGAAAACTGGAATACGGAGCTTCATGCCAAAGATGAAGTGGTCATATACGTCAAAGCTGCTGACAGCGGAGGAGAAGGTGTTGTATATCAGACAACCCTTCTGAAGGTTAGCGGTGGTAGTGTTAAACCGAATTTGAATCGGCAATATGCTGGTATTTATGTACAAGAATGCACTGTTCGTGACGTATTAAAGTCCAGTGGGGTTGTGCGGCTGTCGGAGAATAACAAATTCGTTGTTGCGGTCGAAAATATTATGCCCCGTATGAATGAGCGCTGGGTGATTAAAGTCAATGACAAAGAATTAATAGAGAATGGATTAGATATGAAATTAGGTCCACGTGATGCGGTGAAACTGGAGTTAATCAGCGTATCTTAGCATATAGAAGAGAGCACAAAAAGCCCACGGTTTTGAATTGGGCTTTTTTTACGTTCTGCGTTAAGTTGCTTCTAACTTGTTCCAAACCGTGATTAAACACGAAGACAGGTCTGGATAATGTTCATCATCAGATGCGGCAGATTTCATTCGGGCACAGTTCGCAGTGACAGATACCTTGCAGCATCTTTAGGTCTTTGATCACGATCATGCCGTTGTCATACTCGATGGCATCTTTTTTGCGAAGGTCACTGAGCATGCGGTTCACACTTTCACGGGTAGCTCCAATCATATTGGATAGATCCGTGTGGGTAATTTTTTTATGAATAATCACATGATCACCATGCGGTTCCCCATAGGAATTCGACAGTCGGATCAAGGTAGAACAGAGCGCTCCGGGTTTGCCGTATAACATTAAATCTCGGAACTTCGTCTGTGTCAGACGGTGGTGAATGCCCATCCACTTCATGAAATCAATCGCAAAGTCACAGTGCTGACAGATTAACATTTCCAGATCTTTGTGTTCTAGCACTCCAATCTCGCTGTCTTCCAGGACTTCCGCCGAGAAGCTGTGTCTGGAGCCGAAAAAAGGATCAGCCTGCCCGATCATATCACCTGTCTGATACATGTACATGATCAATTCCTTGCCTTCGTCCGTAGATTTGGTAATCTGGGCACGTCCCCGTTTCATATAATAAAGCTTGTCAGAGACGTCACCTTCCCAGTATAAATGGGTTCCTTCCGGGTAAGTGCGGTCTTTCATCGTAACGAGCAGATGATTAAAGTTCACTTCCGAGAAACAGCTGGTGTTGCCGCGTTTTTCCAGTACGTTTGTTTGTTCTCTCATACGTTGATCTCCCCTTCATCTCCCCGGTCTGGCGAGTGATAGCTACATATAGCCCCCGAGGTTCGCCGCAAATTGTGCCATCCTGATCAGGGCATTCCTGTCTGTTTGGAGGTACGGTACAAATTGCGGTGGTTCAATTTTTAAGTTCAGTATATACCTAATCTCACCGTTTGAGGGGCATGGGAAGCCTGCAAAAATGACGAAATTCCAAACATTGTGATTAAATTCACTTTCGGAAGGGGAGAATAAGGCAAATGATGTACTATTTATAATAGAACGTGAAATGTCACGCCAAAAGAGCTCTTAAAAACTTATTTAAAATTCGTCTTATTTTGTGAAAAAAATCACATACTGTACCTTTTCCCCGTGATACGATGTGAATGTAAAGAAGAGAGACAAACCAATACGAACCTTTAGGAGGATGAGGGAGATGGCTGTAAAGAATGAAGTCGCCCCAGCAAAAGAACCGACAGCAGGTCAGTATATTCAAACGTTAATCGACAAAGCGAACAAAGCACATGCAGCATTCATGTCCATGGACCAGAAGCAGATTGACAAGATTGTGCAAGCGATGGCACTTGCGGGACTGGATAAACATATGATGCTTGCTAAAATGGCTGTGGAAGAAACAGGACGCGGTGTATATGAAGATAAAATCATTAAAAATATATTCGCAACAGAATACGTTTATAACAGCATTAAGTACGAAAAAACAGTAGGCGTGATTGAAGACAATGAGTACGACAGCTTCCAAAAAATCGCTGAGCCGGTTGGTATTATCATGGGGATCACACCGGTAACCAACCCGACATCAACAACGATGTTTAAAGCATTGATTGCGATTAAAACGCGTAACCCAATCATCTTTGGTTTCCACCCATCTGCACAGAACTGCAGCCGTGAGGCAGCCAAAATTCTACTTGAAGCTGCTGTGAAAAACGGTGCTCCAGCCGATTGTATTCAATGGATTGATGATCCGTCCATGGATCGTACCAACGCACTGATGAATCATAATGACGTGGCGCTCATCCTTGCGACAGGTGGATCAGGAATGGTACGTGCAGCATACAGCTGTGGTAAACCGGCACTGGGCGTAGGGCCAGGTAACGTACCTTGCTTTATTGAAAAGAGTGCAGACATCAACCAAGCGGTAACAGATTTGATTCTGTCGAAGTCTTTCGATAACGGTATGATCTGTGCATCCGAACAAGCGGTAATCATTGAAGAGCCAATCTTCGACCAAGTGAAAAAGAAAATGATTGCGAGCGGATGTTACTTCGTAAATAAAGATGAAGCGGCAAAATTGACAGCAGGTGCAATCAATGCAGAGAAATGCGCGGTTAACCCGGCGATTGTAGGTCAGTCCGCTGTGAACATTGCGAAAATGTGCGGCATTGAAGTGCCGGCGGGCACTAAAATTCTGGTAGCCGAGATAGAAGGCGTAGGTACGAAGTTCCCACTGTCGGCTGAGAAACTGAGTCCAGTGCTGGCTTGTTACAAAGTGAAAACGGCAAAAGAGGGTATTGAGCGTGCTGCAGAAGTGGTTGCATTTGGCGGAATGGGTCACTCCTCAGTTATTCACTCGAACAACGAAGAAGTGATCAATCAATTCGCAGATCGTCTGCAAACAGGCCGGATTATCGTGAACTCACCTTCGACCCATGGTGCGATTGGGGATATCTACAATACGAACATGCCATCACTAACGCTGGGGTGTGGATCGTACGGACGTAACTCAACATCTTCTAACGTAACTGCTGTGAACCTAATTAACGTGAAAAGGGTGGCTCGACGTACCGTGAATATGCAATGGTTCAAAGTGCCGAACAAAGTCTACTTCGAAAAAGGGGCAACACAATACCTTGCTAAAATGCCGGATATCACTCGTGTAGCGATTATTACAGATGCGATGATGGTGAAACTTGGATATGTCGAAAAAGTAGAGCATTACCTTCGTCAACGTCAGACACCTGTAGCGATTGAAGTGTTCTCTGAAGTTGAGCCAGATCCATCAACAACAACGGTAGATCGGGGTACAGCGATGATGGAACGCTTCCAGCCAGACTGCATTATCGCACTCGGCGGCGGGTCCCCAATGGATGCTGCGAAAGCGATGTGGCTGTTCTATGAATATCCGGATACAGACTTCAACAACTTGAAACAAAAATTCATGGATATTCGCAAACGGATCTACAAATATCCAAGACTCGGTACAAAAGCAAAATTCGTAGCGATTCCGACAACATCCGGTACAGGTTCGGAAGTTACATCGTTTGCGGTTATTACAGACAAAGAGCAAGGCAATACGAAGTATCCGCTGGCTGACTATGAACTGACACCAGACGTAGCAATTGTAGACCCTGAGTTCGTATACAGTTTGCCAAAAACCGCAGTAGCCGACACAGGTATGGACGTTCTGACTCATGCGATCGAAGCTTATGTATCGGTTATGGCGAATGACTACACAGACGGTCTGGCGATTAAAGCCATCCAACTGGTGTTCCAATACCTGGAGCAATCGGCACTGCAAGGTGACAAACTGGCACGCGAGAAAATGCACAATGCTTCCACAATTGCCGGTATGGCCTTTGCCAACGCGTTCCTCGGCATTAACCACAGCTTGGCGCACAAATGGGGCGGTCAGTATCATACCGCGCATGGACGTACCAATGCGATCCTGATGCCACACGTTATTCGCTACAATGCGAAAAAACCGACGAAATTTGCATCGTTCCCGAAATATTCGCACTTTGTAGCAGATGAGCGGTATGCTGAGATCGCGCGTATTCTGGGATTGCCAGCTCGCACAACTGAAGAAGGCGTGAACAGTTTGATTAACGCAATTCGCGATCTGAACAAAAAACTGGGCATCGAGGAATCGTTCCAGGAGATTGGATTTGACGCCAAAGATTTCGAATCACGTGTGGACTACTTGGCAGATCGTGCATTCGAAGACCAATGTACAACAGCGAATCCAAAACTACCGCTGGTAACCGAACTTGCTGAAGTTTACCGCAATGCATTCTATGGCAAGTTTGAATAACAGGCAGCATAAATAATTATCAACCTCTTCAGGCTGAGGCAATGGATTTAGGGTTCCCCACATCGGGGAGCCCCAATTGCCGTATCTTGGCCTAAAGAGGAGAGAAACAGGAAAGGAGGTGAGAACGGAAGGGGAACTCGCAAAAGAGATGGGCAGAAAAACGGAGGGGCGAAGCGTCCGTTTTTCAGGACCGACAGCCAGGACTTGTGCGAGGTTGAAGTGAAACGTCCGCAGGCGCAATGTAGACTAGGTCATCGCAGTGAGCCAGAATGGGCAGAAAAACGGAGAGATGAAGCATCCGTTTTTCAGTAGTAATCTAGTATTGCATGAACGAGGTCACACTAGTAATGCACTAGTGGGGCTGAAGCAAAGGTGAAGTCCGCGTAAGCAGCAAAAAAATGGGCAGAAAAACGGAGGGGTGAAGCCTCCGTTTTTCAGGACCCTCCTTCAAGCCCTGTAGTTGCTCCGGGCATAGCGGAGCAATGGTTCCCAAATCAGGTAGGAACGGAAGGGGGAGGTGGCTGTTTGCACAATAGAGGTTCTCACAATAACGGAGCGGGCAGGACAGACGGAAGAAGCGGAGCGTTCGCATTTATCAACGGATTTTCACTTTGGAAAAGTGAATGGAAAAAATCCGGGGATAACGGCGATCTGGAGTTGTCCTGCCCGCGGAGTGGCTAAGAGTGAACAATCCCTTGTCGTGCAATTGGACCACACCCAACTGGAGTGACATAGATTGCCTGCTTTGTGACAAAAATCACAGATGGTGAAACCCGCACGACGTATACTGAAATTGTAAGAAAAACATTCATTCCGCGGTTCCGGTTCCCCAGTAGAGAGATCGTGTTCCGGATTATGTGAAACAATTCACAAAAAATCGCGGCTCTGAACACTCCAAAATACGTTTATTGCAGCAATGCGAAGTTGTTCAGAAATCCAAATAAGCGGAGGGATTACGATGTCGGTGATCGAAAAAGAGGTTAAACAACAAACAGGCTGGAGAAATTTTAACAAAGGAACATGGACTAAAACGGTAGATGTGAATGATTTTCTCGTACACAATCTGTCTCCATACTATGGGGACGAATCATTTCTTGCAGGCGCTACTCAGAATACAAAGGAATTGTGGGATATCGTCTCCGATCTGACCAAAAAAGAGCGCGATAATGGTGGAGTTCTTGATGTGGATGTAAATACACCTTCTACCATAACATCTCACCAACCGGGTTACCTGGATCAGTCGAAAGAACAGATTGTCGGTGTTCAAACAGATGCTCCATTCAAACGTTCCATTCAGCCATTCGGTGGTATTCGTATGATGATTGATGCTTGTGAAGCATACGGTTTCGAAATGCCACAAGGTGTCATTGATATATTTACAAACATTCGTAAAACGCATAACCAAGGTGTATTCGATGCTTATACTTCCGAGATGCGTGCAGCACGTAAAGCAGGGATTATCACAGGTCTTCCTGATGCATATGGCCGCGGACGGATCATCGGAGACTATCGCCGGGTTGCCTTATACGGGGTAGATTTCCTGATTCGAAACAAAAAAGGTGAACTCAATGCACTGGAAGTCGATGTCATTGATGAAGATGTTATTCGACTGCGCGAAGAGTTGTCCGAGCAGATTCGTGCACTGCAAGAGCTGAAACAATTGGGTGAAATGCATGGCTTTGATATTTCTTTGCCAGCTACTACTGCAAAAGAAGCGTTCCAATGGCTGTACTTCGGTTACCTTGCAGCGATCAAAGAGCAAAACGGTGCTGCAATGTCCCTTGGACGTGTATCTTCTTTCCTGGACATCTACATTGAACGTGATTTGCAAGAAGGTATCTTGACAGAAGAACAGGCTCAAGAGCTGGTTGACCACTTTGTCATGAAACTGCGGATTGTCAAATTCCTGCGTACGCCGGATTACAATGAGTTGTTCAGTGGTGACCCGACTTGGGTAACCGAGTCCATCGGTGGCATGTCAATGAATGGTGAAACACGGGTAACCAAAAACAGCTTCCGCTTCCTGCATACACTGCACAACTTGGGTCCTGCACCAGAGCCGAACCTGACTGTACTGTGGTCCACGAAATTGCCTCAAGCTTTCAAGGATTATTGCAGTAAAGTATCTATTGAAACGAGCTCCATCCAGTATGAAAATGATGATCTGATGCGTCCAATCTACGGCGATGATTACGGCATTGCCTGCTGTGTATCTGCGATGAAGATCGGTAAACAAATGCAGTTCTTCGGAGCACGTGCCAACTTGGCAAAAGCGTTGTTGTACGCAATCAACGGTGGCCGTGACGAAAAATCGGGAGCACAGGTTGGCCCAGAGTATCCTGCGATTACAAGTGAAGTACTGGACTACAATGAAGTCATGAAACGCTTCAAACCAATGATGGAATGGCTGGCTAAACTGTACATGAATACTCTGAACGTGATCCACTATATGCACGATAAATACAGCTACGAACGGATCGAAATGGCACTCCATGACCGTGACATTCTGCGTACGATGGCTTGCGGTATTGCGGGACTGTCGGTAGCAGCTGACTCACTTAGCGCCATCAAATATGCCAAAGTTAAACCGATCCGTAATGAACAAGGAATTGCAGTTGACTTTGAAATCGAAGGTGAATTCCCTTGTTACGGGAACAATGACGATAGCGTAGACAGCATTGCTGTAGAGCTGGTTGAGAGCTTCATGGGCATGATTCGCAAACACAAAGCTTATCGTAACGCTACTCCAACTCAATCCGTACTGACGATTACTTCCAATGTGGTGTACGGTAAGAAAACAGGAACAACACCAGATGGACGTAAAGCAGGCGAACCTTTTGCACCAGGGGCTAACCCAATGCATGGTCGAGATAAAAAAGGAGCACTGGCATCCCTCGGCTCTGTAGCGAAACTGCCTTATGAACACAGCCTTGACGGTATTTCCAACACCTTCTCCATCGTGCCAAAAGCATTGGGTAAAGAAGATGCTACACGCAAATCCAATCTGACTGCGATGATGGATGGATATTTTGGTCAAAACGCGCATCACTTGAACGTAAACGTATTTGATCGTCAGCAACTGATCGATGCTATGGATCACCCGGAACAATATCCGCAATTGACTGTACGGGTGTCGGGTTACGCAGTTAACTTCATTAAACTGACACGTGAGCAACAGCTGGATGTCATTAACCGTACTTTCCACGGTTCGATGTAAGTCACTTTTCCATTAATCCAGTCTAGGTTACGAATTCAACATAAAATCAACGCATAGCGGATGCGAAAAGAAAGGAAGAGGCAGCATGGTTAAAGGACATATACATTCACTCGAAACTTTCGGGACCGTAGACGGCCCAGGCATCCGCTTCGTGCTTTTTATGCAAGGATGCCTGCTCAAATGTCAGTATTGTCATAATCCTGACACGTGGGCACTGGATGGTGGTAAAGAAATGACATTGGAGGAGGTAATGGCTGAAATCCAGCCGTACCTGTCCTACTACCGTAGCTCTGGTGGTGGACTAACCATTTCTGGCGGTGAACCTACCCTGCAAGCGCATTTTGTCGCAGAAGTATTTAAGGAAGTAAAACGTCGCTGGGGACTTCATACGACGTTGGATAGCAACGGGTTCAATGAACCAGACCGTATTCATGACTTGTTAGATAACACAGACCTTGTAATGCTCGATCTGAAGCATATGGATGACGAGAAGCATATCAAGCTGACTGGCAAATCCAATGAACGAACATTAAAGACAGCACGATGGTTATCCGATCATGGCCGAAAAATGTGGATCAGACATGTATACGTGCCTGGCATCCATGACCAGGAAGAGGATTTGTTGAATCTTGGTCGTTTTATTGGCACACTAAATGGCGTGGAGAAATTTGAAATTCTTCCTTATCATCAAATGGGGATCTACAAATGGGAGGCGCTTGGTAAAGTTTATCCGCTGGATGGCGTACCTTCACCAACCGAAGAGGAAGTTGAACGAGCATATCGTCTGATTGAGCAAGGCCGAGAGGAAACAGCAGGATTGGTTTGTTCAGGAGATTAAGCGAGTAATTATTCATAAGCAGCCTTTACGAACGATGTTTCGTAAGGGCTATTTTTAATTTTTTTCAAAGTAAACTCTAGTCTAAACAAACTGGGATACAAAAGATGGTGGATTTTGAACCAAATGTATCATTTAGAAATGTGCGTAGGAGAGCTTGTTTATATTAACACATCACTATTTTCATAGTTTTTCACACGTAATAAAAGTTTACAATTCTTATTCATGTTTTTTAGCAACTTTTCCCGTTTCGGAGCGTCTAATCATATGACTTTTAGAGGGGATATTAATAAAATGGGAGCAGAAGGAGCCAAAGACAAAGAATGAATTTGAAAAAGAAATTATCTATACTTACCGCTTTTGCTGTATTTCAGGCCTTTGCGGTCATTCCTGCGAATGCACAAACAGCAGAATCAAGCGATACTACGTCAGTGAATACTGCAAAAGTGAAATCCGTTGAGGTTTTGAAAAAAGAGCAGCCGATTAATGAATCTGAAGTAAAAACAGGAACGGCTACGCCGGCTACCAATCAACCTGGTAACACTCAACCCGCTAACAATGAAAGTACGATAGAGACGGAAACCGAAACTGAAACAACTGCTCCTTCCGGAACAGAAGCTAAGCCGGTTACTCCTGAAACAGATGAAGAACAAGGAGAAGGTGAAGATACAACCCCGACACCTGTAGAAGTGGAACAGCCAACGACAAATGGCGGGTCCGCTACTGCAAAATCTGGCGGTGATCTCACCCTTTACATGAATAGCAGCAAAATGGTTCAAGACGGGAAAACATATACAGCTGGACAGCCAATGGCCGTGAAAAAGGGTGTGTCATATGTTGCCATTCGCGCTTTGGTTGACCGGGTAGGCTATGATGTGAAGTACGACAATACCACCAAAGAGACGATTATTATCAGTGGTACAGACGAGCTTCGTTTTAAAACAAACAGTAAAGTGTATACCGTTAACGGTGAAGCTAGAACGATGAAAGGTGCTGCATATCAAGAAAAAAATACGTTTATGATTCCATTAACGTCGATTACACAAGCACTCAAAATCACATATACCGTTAATCAGCCTTCCAAAACGGTTGTGTTGAAGCTAAACTCGAAGCCGGTAGCCAGCTTTACGGTTCAAAAAGAAGTTTTTGCCGGGGAACCCGTGATCTACACTACAAAAAATAGCGCAGCGAACGGTCTGACCATTGTGGATGAACGCTGGACAGGACGCCAGGATTCTTTTGACGAGCCAGGGGTTTACAACGTAACCTATGCCGTTCAAGATTCAAGTGGTCAATGGAGTGATCCGTTCTCACTTACGATCAAAGTAGAGCGTCCTAATCTTCCGCCAGTAGCTATGTTTGTAACGGACAAGGAAGAGTACAAAATGGGTGAAAAAATCACCTATATTGATCAAAGTACAGATGATGAGAATGCGATTGAGAAAAGAGAGTGGGAAAATAACGCTCTTGCATTTTTCGTTCCAGGTCCTAAGACCGTATCTCTTACCGTTACAGATAAGCATGGTTTGACCAATACGTATACGAAAGTTATTAATATCACAAGTGAGACGCTCTATAGTATGTCTGATTTCAATCAATTGTTTACACCAGTAGGTGAGAAATTCTCGTTCAATGGCGGGGAAGTACCTGCTATGGAAAAGATACCATTTACGTACCAAGATGAGTCCAGCTTGCTGATTCGCAGTAACAGCCCTGAAACTGTTAACCAGGAAGGGATCGTCTACAAGGAATCTTCTATTGGACAGACACGTTTCATGATTCACCATGTCAACAATACGGGAAAAAGAGTGAAGATGTACGTAGTTGCAACGAACAACAATCCATATACTGCTGTGTTTGAACAGCAAAATATGGGTTTTGCAGGTCCAACTCCATTTGCTACGGTAGCTGGTAAATTGTCTATTGATAAATGGTTGCAATCCATGCAAACTGGCGCAGATCAGAAGAGAGTGTATATCGAGCCAGGACAAAGTAAACTGATCCTGACGGAACTTAACAACATTCCGATGAAAGAAGCACAGGTTATCTCACTTTACTCGGACGCTTTCAGTGATTATGAACTTGACTACAACGTTATCATGATTGAAGAAAATAAAGATCCGATGACCGAGTTGTCTTCATTGCCTGTTCTGGATCGCGACGGTGTTCATAACCGTGGGACTTATCCGAATGCAACACGGATCATTACGTATGATCAAGAAGTAGGCACGAAGCCAGCACGTCTCCCATTAGGAGATAATGCAAGTGATCCGAACCTTGTGGGGACAGATCCTATGGCGTATACCGATGCTTCTAACGCAGGTAACTTTGGTGTACTGTACAAAATTACTCTGAATAATGTTGCTCCGCGTACACTTATTTCATTTAATCCTCGCGGAGGCAAATATTATGGATCAGCACTTGTGAACGGTCAATTGGTACAGTTGTCCAGTAAATCCTTGAGTGCGCCGAATGAACAAGGTGTGCTGTATCGCACAGGTTCTTATGGAGAGAGTGTAACCATTATTTTCTCTGCAGCACCAGGCAGCAACTTGCCTGTAAATCTGCTGTTCACACCACTTCCAGCAGAGAAGTAAGGGAACAAGATTTAAGTGAATGTACGGTTTGGAGTGAAAGCTTATAATTTTTATACCCGTTCACCCCAAAAGTCGCTCTAATTATTCATCTTCTGAACCGTCAGAAAGGACTCCATGAAAATGGAGTCCTTTCTTCATTAAGTTGATATAAAAGGTGCAATGTACTTGGATTGTATACCTTCGTTGACTCTACACTTTATTTCATGCATTATTAGAGGTGGACGAATAGCACGAAATAGTTGCTTTTGTACAAGAAGAATATCGCATGATGAAGAATGCAAAAATGTTTGTATGACAGGAGGTGCTTTAAGTCATGCTTTCGACAGAACAAATTATAACGACGATGTCCTCACAGGGGTTACGGATAACCGACCAGCGCAAATCACTTGCCCGGTTATTTGCTGAATCACCGGGGTATCTTGCACCCAAGGACGTCTACGAATATATGGGTAAAACCTACAGCGGATTAAGCTTTGACACCGTATACCGCAATTTGCGTGTCATGCAGGAACTGGGTGTACTGGAGCAAGTCATTTTTGAAGATGGCGTGAAATTCAGGGCACATTGCAGTGAACATCATCATCACCATCATATGATCTGCCTGAATTGCCAGAGGACATACCCGATCGTTTTTTGCCCGATGCAGCTTGCTGATGCTCCAGAGCAATTTCAGGTTGTGGATCATAAGTTCGAAGTGTTCGGATACTGCAAGGATTGTGCTGAACATGCTCCTGCGAAGAAAGATTCGGCACACCAGCATGTGCATAGTCACGGAAAGAACTAGGGATGAAACTTTCACGCAGAATCGTGCAAGCTCCGATCCGGGTGTACCGCAATTACATTTCTCCCTTAAAACCGCCAACATGTCGATTTTACCCAACGTGTTCCGCGTATGCGATGGAAGCGATTGAGGTGCATGGTGCACTTAGAGGTTCTCTTCTAGCTGCGAAGCGGATTGCGAAATGCCATCCGTTTCATCCGGGCGGCGTAGATCTTGTTCCGCCAAAGGTAGAGAAAAAAGCTGCTGTATCGGAGCCTTAAAGTATAGTCGAGCTTGGCAATGAATGTATCCATGATCTGTACGTTCCTGAAGCTAACAGATTGGAGCTGCTCGGCCGTAAACTTGACAAGAAGGTTAGCATTTCAGTATATTTTCTGTATATGATTTTCCAGTGAAGGGATAAGTACAGACACACCCCCAGCGCAGAGAGCCGGAGAAGCTGAGAACCGGTCTGGGAGGAGGATGGAAGATGGTCCCGGAGGAACCTCTTTCGAGCGTACAACGAGCGACTTGTCGCTATTGTCGTAAGGCTGAGGCGTGATCCAGCGTTAATGGGCGGTCGAAAGACCGGATAAGCCTGCGTTTTGTGAAAAATGTGGGGAATTTGGGTGGTAACACGTGAGAGATACTCTCGTCCCATAGGGCGGGGGTTTTTTTGTATTTATTTTCAGTTAAGTAGCCTGGACCCATCAGGACATATCAAGGAGGAGAATAATGATGACGAACCAAAAAACATTTTATTTGACGACCCCAATCTATTATCCAAGCGACAAACTACATATCGGTCATGCGTATACAACAGTAGCTGGAGATGCGATGTCCCGTTACAAACGTTTGCGTGGGTACGAGGTACGTTATCTGACAGGTACCGATGAACATGGTCAGAAGATTGAACGTAAGGCTCAGGAGAAGGGACTGTCTCCTCAAGCTTTTGTCGATGAGATTGTAGTGGGGATCAAGGAACTGTGGAACAAACTGGATATCTCCAATGATGATTTCATCCGTACAACCGAAGAGCGTCACAAAACAGTAGTAAAGGATATCTTTGACCGTTTGCTGAAGCAGGGCGATATCTATAAAGGAGAGTACGAAGGCTGGTACAGTATTCCGGATGAAACATATTACACTGAAACTCAGCTAGTGGATGTAGAGAAGAATGAAAAAGGCGAGATTATCTCGGCTAAAAGTCCGGATAGCGGTCATCCGGTAGAACTCGTCAAAGAAGAATCATACTTCTTACGCATGAGTAAATATGCAGATCGTTTGCTGAAATATTACGAAGAGAATCCTGGTTTTATTCAACCGGAATCCCGTAAAAACGAAATGATCAACAACTTCATCAAACCAGGTCTTGAGGATTTGGCCGTATCGCGGACAACATTTGAGTGGGGTATCAAGGTTAAAGGCGATCCGAAACACGTCGTTTACGTATGGATTGATGCGTTGTCTAACTACATTACAGCACTGGGCTACGGTTCTCCGGATTCTTCATTGTACGACAAGTTCTGGCCTGCAGATGTTCATCTGGTGGGGAAAGAAATTGTTCGTTTCCATACGATATACTGGCCAGTTATGCTGATGGCACTGGATTTGCCATTACCGAAAAAGGTGTTTGCACATGGCTGGCTGCTAATGAAAGATGGTAAAATGTCCAAATCCAAAGGGAATGTAGTAGACCCGGTGACGCTGATTGATCGTTATGGTCTGGATTCCCTTCGGTATTACTTGCTGCGTGAAGTACCTTTCGGATCGGATGGCACATTTACACCAGAAAGCTTCGTTGAGCGTGTGAACTCGGACCTTGCGAATGATCTGGGCAACTTGCTGAATCGTACTGTCGCGATGGTAGACAAATATTTTGAAGGCAAAGCTCCTGCTTTTGCTTCCAATGTAACGGAGTTTGATGCTTCGCTGGAAGAGGCAGGACATGCAACGGTGGAAAAAGTAGAGCAAGCGATGGAGAACTTGCAGTTCTCTGTGGCACTGACGGCAATTAGTCAATTTGTTAGTCGCAGTAACAAATATATTGATGAGACACAGCCATGGGCTCTAGCACGTGATGAAGCGAAACGGGATGAGCTGGCATCTGTCATGTCTCATCTAATTGAAAGCTTACGTATTGCTTCCATCCTGCTCCAACCGTTCCTGACTCGCGCACCGCGCAAAATCTGGGAACAGCTAGGCATTCAGGAAGGTGAACTGACGGCTTGGGATTCAGCGAAGCAATGGGGTATGGTACCTGCTGGTAACGCATTGCACAAAGGCGAGCCAATCTTCCCGCGTCTTGATGCAGAGCAAGAGATTGCTTATATCTCTGAAGCGATGACAGGAGGCCAAAAGGCTGAACAGTCTAATCCAAACCAAACAGAAGCGGGATCAGAAGCTTCGGCACCAGCAGAACCTGTGGCTGCACCTGAAGGCAAGGAAGAGATCGGCATCGACGATTTTGCTAAAGTGGAGCTGCGTGTGGCTCAAGTTATTGCTTGTGAACCTGTTAAAAAGGCAGATAAGTTGCTTAAGCTGCAACTGGATCTTGGTTATGAAAAGCGGCAGGTCGTATCGGGAATTGCGAAGTTCTATTCGCCAGAAGAGATGGTTGGTCGTAAAGTGATCTGCGTGACGAACCTCAAACCAGTGAAGCTTCGTGGAGAACTGTCTCAAGGTATGATTCTCGCAGCTTCGCATGGCGACCAATTGACCTTAGCTACAGTGCCTGACAGCATGCCTAACGGTGCGCAAGTGAAATAGAGAAGGTATAGAGTATAGAACGAGTTTTTTTTACAGCCATGGTGGCTGATTGAAACAAAAGTGGTCCGAAGTGATTCGGACCACTTTTGTTGTTTTACAGTAGATCTGATCGCAGGTAAACAAGCATATACTGTTATGAACTCCGGACTTACGGAAAGAATGAATAGAACATAAGCCTTGACAAGCAAGATGATGTTACCTATAATTCTATCAGTAATGATTACGATTAAGTGATACGGAGTGAAGTATAAATGACATTTGATAAAAAGGGTAGACAGGCTGAGCGGAGTCAGAATCTCAAACTCAACAGAAGGAGTACATTCAAGCTTCTTTGGAGTAGTTTGCTCATCCTTACTTTGCTCGTATTGTCCGCATGCGGACAGAATAGCAATAATACAGCCAAGATTGTTGAAGACAAAGTGAATGTTGTAACAACATTTTATCCGGTATATGCATTTACTACGGCAATTGGTGGAGAGGATGCTAACGTTATTAACTTGCTGCCAACAGGTGTAGAACCTCATGATTGGACACCGAAGAGCCAGGACATCGTAAACACATCCAAGGCACAACTGTTCCTTTACAATGGAGCAGGACTGGAAGGCTGGGTACCGAACTTTTTGAAATCACTGGACAGTGATTCAAAAGTGAAATCCGTGGCAGTGAGTGAAGGTATAGAGCTGCTAACGGCCGAAGGGGATGACGGCCATGGACATGGACATGGCGAAGAGCATGGGGACGAACATGTTGATGATCATGCAGACGAGAGCGGCCATGAGGAACAGGTAGCTGACCATCATATTGATCCCCATACTTGGGTTAGTCCAAAATCTGCAATGATTATGGCAGAAAATATTAAGAATAGCCTCGTAGAAGTTGATCCTTCACACCAAGCAGGTTATGAGCAACGTTACGAAGAACTTCGTACTAAACTTGAGGCTCTCGATCAGCGTTTCACCGATGAACTCGCCTCAGTGCCAAACAAGGAAATTGTGGTATCACATCAAGCCTTCGGCTATCTTGCACGTGATTATGGCTTGAAGCAGCATGCCATCATGGGGCTTTCCCCAGATGCAGAACCGACAGGCCAAGACATTGTTAAGCTGGCTAAACTGGTTAAAGATGAGGGGATCAAGTACATTTTCTTTGAAGAGCTTGTCTCGGACAAACTAGCTAAAACACTTGCGAGTGAGGCAGACGTAGAAACAATGGTGTTAAACCCGGTGGAAGGGCTAACCCAAGAACAGGTAAAAAACAAAGATGATTATTTCACTCTGATGGAGAAAAATTTGCAAAATCTGTTGATCGCATTAAAATAAGAAGAATGAGAGTAAACGTCCAGAAGTCTTTGCTGTTTCATCGGCGAAGACTTTTGGAGTGTTATGCAGTATGTTTAGGTCATTTATTTATTACGAAGGGCGGCTTTGCCATGCAGCAAATCATGCCACTATGTCATGATCCAATTATCGAGATTGAAAATCTTTCGTTTTCCTATGGAGATCAGCGTGTGATTGAAAATCTCAATTTTATGGTGCAACAGCGAGATTTTGTGGGTATTATTGGTTCCAACGGAGCAGGGAAAACAACGTTGCTTCGTATGCTGGTAGGGTTACTGCCTCCTGCACAGGGGGATATCAAACTCTTTGGTCAGTCGATTCGCAAATTTAAGGATTGGAACCGGATTGGGTATGTGCCTCAAAAAAATGCATTTAATCCGTTGTTCCCGGCTACTGTGCGTGAGGTGGTCATGTCCGGACTATACAATAACAAAAACATGTTTCGCCGAATCTCCCGCCAAGCTCATCAACAGTCCATTGATGCGATGAAAGTGATGCGAATCGAAGATATCGCAAACAAACGCATTGGACAACTGTCTGGCGGTCAGCAACAACGGGTTTTTCTTGCTCGTGCACTGATCAATCATCCAGATCTACTCATTCTTGATGAACCTACGGTGGGAATTGATGCGGAGTCACAGGCTAGTTTTTTTGAACTGATTACACACATGCATGAACATCATCGAATGACGTTTCTGATGGTATCTCACGACATGGACCGAATGGAGAGTTATTTGGGCTCGGAAGCAGCCCTTAGTAATGGCAAGATCCACTTCCATGTACGGCATTCACATGAGATAGAAGATTGTGTAGAGACTAACCTGCAGCATACTACCGCGCAGGTACGCTAGTTATGTTTGTGGGCCATTAGATTAACAGGCCGAAGGAGTCGAGTTTGTTTTGGAGATATTATGGAGTGATTTTTTTCAGCGTGCACTTGCAGGTGGATTGCTTATCGGCATTACGGCTCCGCTGATCGGACTTTTCCTCGTATTACGAAGATTGTCGATGATAGGAGATACCTTGTCGCACGTCACAATCGCAGGAGTAGCGCTCGGTTTTCTGATCGAGGTTTATCCGATCGGTGTAGGTCTGATCTTTGCAGTACTCGCCTCGTTCGCCATTGAGAAGCTTCGCAAGGCATATAAAAGCTATGCGGAATTGTCCATAGCTATAATCATGTCTGGAGGCGTGGCGCTGGCATCCCTCTTTTTCACACTAGGAAAAGGGTACAACGCAGATGTGATGAGTTATTTGTTCGGCAGCATCTACACCCTGGATGCAACAGATCTGAAGTTGGTTGGAATTGTGACATTAATCGTTGTTATCGTCGTGGCTCTTTTACATAAGGAGTTCTTCTTGCTCAGCTTCGAAGAAGATGCGGCTGCTGTCACTGGACTACCGGTTAAAATTCTAAATATGCTGATCACGGTGATGACTGCTCTGGTGATTAGTACAGCGATCAAAATTGTTGGGGCGTTGCTGGTGTCGGCACTGCTAACCATCCCTGTAGCCGTCAGTTTGCTCATGGCTCGAAGTTTCAGATCAGCGATCATTCTCTCGGTCGTCATCGGAGAACTTGCTGTTGTAATTGGACTGGTTACAGCAGGGATATGGAATCTTGCCCCAGGTGCCACCATTGTATTATTGCTGATCATGATGCTGATCCTTACGATGATTGGAAAAAAAGGGTTTCGGGCTTGACCTCATCCAAACAATGATCAAGCAAGTGAGCCCGAGGAAGGGAGACATTGCTTCATGCCTGATGTTAATGTATGGCTGGCTTTTATTGCCGGCCTCGCTTCTTTTATATCACCCTGTTGTCTTCCACTATATCCTTCTTACCTTTCCTATATCACAGGAATGACTGTTCAACAGTTGAAGGAAGATCGTAATCAGCGGGAAGTACGTTTGAAGACGATGACGCATACATTGGCGTTTATTTTGGGCTTTTCCGCTGTGTTTTATTCGCTTGGTCTTGGTGCAGGATTATTTGGACAATTTTTCAATGAAAATCGGGATCTAATTCGCCAACTGTCAGCAATTCTTATTATGTTAATGGGGTTGTTTTTATTAGGCATTTTCAAACCTCAGTTTTTGATGAAAGAACGAAAGTTGGATATGAAGTGGAAACCAGCGGGGTATTTAGGGTCTTTTGTTTTTGGGATTGGCTTTTCCGCAGGATGGTCACCTTGTATTGGACCGATTCTGGCGACCATTATAGCAATGGCTGCAAGTGAACCATCCACATGGCTGACACTGATTACAGGATACACTGTAGGATTCGCGTTACCTTTCTTTGTTTTGGCATTTTTCATTGGCTCTACACGCTGGATTTTGCGGTATTCCAATGTCATGATGAAGATTGGCGGGGCATTGATGCTGCTGATGGGTATCTTGTTATTTACAGACCAGATGACCAAAATAACCATTTGGCTGCAGAAAATCACACCAGAGTGGATGATTATATAACAGTAGAACGACAGAATATAAAAAGACAGAATATAAGGTGAATCGTTTACCTGAAGCAGACTGCATCAACCAGATCATCTGGAGCATGCAGCCTGCTTTTTTAATTTGAACGTGTAAAATGTGAAAAGTTAAAAGGATATCTCTTTTAGGTGAAATAATCAATGTTCGCTAACGGGAAATGCTCGAAAATGCGTTCAGTGATAAACTCACGCAGAGCATCCTGTTGATCGTCTTTGTATACATATTTGTATTGGCCCCATCGGCCCCATTTCATTTTGCGCTTCTCAATATCCATTTCCAGCTTGGTTTTGGGATAACGTTTCTCTATAGTTGCTTTTGCCGTTTTAGTGAAACGATGCTGAATCATCTCAAACGTCAGATCTTTAGTTGCTTCTTCAGGCAAGGTATCCGCGAGTTTTTGCAGCAATTCTGCGTAGCCCTCTTGCCAGCCATCATACCAGATGATTGGAGCAATAATAAACCCGAGCGGATAGCCAGCATGGGCAATTTTTCCTGCCGCTTCGATCCGTTCTTCAAAACGTGAGGTTGCTGGTTCAAAGTTTTTAATAACATAGTCGGAATTCACGCTAAATCGAATGCGCGTGTGGCCATTATGCTTGATCCCCAGCAGAGGCTCTACATGGTGATATTTGGTGACGAAGCGTAATCGCCCATACTCTTCATCTGCCATAAAACGGATGAGGTCGCTAAGGTTCTCTGTGATATGTTCCAAGCCAACAGGATCCGAAGTACAAGCAGCTTCAAAGCGAGTGATTTCAGGTTTTCGCTCCTCGATATATCCCTTGGCTGCCTCAATGATTTCTTCGGTATTTACATATACGCGTACATAAGGTTTGGCGCCCAGTGTTGTTTGAAGATAACAATAATGACAATGCCCCATACATCCTGTAGAGATTGGAATAGCGTACTCCGCTGATGGTTTCGACTGGTCAAATTTTAGCGTTTTACGAACACCGACAACCAACGTTCGCTTGGCCATTCGATACTTCTCCTGCTCCGTCTCACCGGGCAGATTGGTGATTCGATTGTGAGAAGTTGTCATCTGATAAGGAATATTTCGAGAAGTCACCCATTCCATAATGCGTTTGCCTTTTTCATATTCTAATGCACCGGGTTCAAAGTACACCAAATCGGGAATAAAAGGTTTAGTGCCCTTTGCTTTTCGAACAGGGGGCTGGGCCACACTTGTGCTCACAAAATCACTCCTTTCAGTACGGAACTGAACTTAGTTTGCCTCTACAAAAGAAAAGTCACGCCTGCCAAATCCTTGTGGAATGAAACGGACTGAAATGGGTAGGACTTGCCAATGCACATTGATAACATGTATCATTAGAGGATAGGGACCTGGTACGAAGAACCGGTCAGAGAGAAGAGAGGGAAGCAGATGCCAACGCCCAGTATGGAAGATTATTTGGAGCGTATATACAAATTAATTGAAGAAAAGGGCTATGCTCGTGTGTCTGATATAGCTGAAGGACTAGAAGTACATCCTTCATCCGTGACGAAGATGATCCAAAAGCTGGACAAGGACGAGTACCTGATCTATGAGAAGTACCGCGGGCTGGTACTGACACCCAAAGGAAAAAAGATGGGCAAAAGATTGATGGAGCGCCATCATCTGCTCGAGGAGTTTCTATCGACCATAGGTGTGCAGGAGGAGAATATTTATAACGATGTGGAAGGTATTGAGCATCATTTAAGTTGGGATTCCATTACGTGTATAGAATCTTTGGTGGAATATTTCCGTCAGGATGAGAGTCGCCTGCAAGATCTGAGAAACATTCAGGAAATCATGAGTAACACGGACTCTTGAACCTTGAATTTATATGGTAACACGTAAGAAATGCTTCTCGCCAAAGGTAGGTATATGGCGAGGAGCATTTTTTATGTTTATGGATTGTATACGATATTTTGAGGCCACCCGTCATTTTACCAATTTCGCAACTAAACCACTCTGCTATGCGTCTATTAAACTAGTAGAATTTACCGCAAATTATAAAGATGCTGGAGGGTTGGATTAAATGAAGTTTCGTAAAGGACTCATGTTTTTACTTATTTTCGTACTTGCATTACAGACAACCGGTTTCACTGCTCAGGCAGCGGCCAAGAAAGAGATTGCAATTTTTCTGGATGGTCAACGTCTGGAAACGGATGTATCACCTTACATCATGCCCAAGGTGAACGTAACGATGGTCCCGCTGCGTGTTATCAGTGAAGGACTAGGTGCTACTGTTTTATGGTCTCAGGCAAACCGGACGGTGACGATTCAGAAATCGGACTCGATTATCAAGATGACGAGTGGGCGTCAGCAAGCCACAGTAGATAATGCGGTGGTCAATTTAGATGCTTCAGTGCAACTAAAGCAAGGTCGTGTGATGGTCCCGATTCGTTTTGTAAGTGAGAATTTGGGCATTCAGGTCAACTGGAATCAGACTGCCCAGACGATTGATCTGTACAGTGGAGATGTCATGAAGCCAACACCAGAACTGCCGCCAGTAACTCCTGCACAGCCTGGGGAAGAGGTCAAGCCGCCAGTGAACGATGAGATGCGTGGAGCTTGGATCTCAACAGTGAATGGAGACTGGCCATCATCTGGAGCCAGAGGTAATGTAGAAAAACAAAAGCAGGAGTACACAAGTCAACTTGATCAATTAAAAGCAATGGGGATCAACGCAGTATTTGTGCAAGTCAGAGCCAATGCAGATGCCGTCTATCCCTCCAAGCTAGTGCCTTGGAACAGTGTCCTGACAGGGACACAAGGCAAAGATCCGGGATATGACCCGCTGGCTTTCATGGTTGAGGAAGCACACAAACGTGGTCTAGAATTTCACGCCTGGTTTAACCCGTTCCGTGCAACCAATTCAGCATCGACTGCTAATCTGGCAGCTAATCATGTTTCCAAACTTCATCCAGAATGGATTGTGAATGCATCTGGTAAATTATACATTAACCCAGGTATTCCAGAAGCAAGGCAGCATATTATTGATGCCATTATGGAAGTTGTGAACAATTATAATGTAGATGGCGTTCATCTAGACGATTATTTCTATCCATCCAATGTAACCTTTAATGATGATGCTGCGTTCAAAGCGTACAATACGCTAGGTACAGCCGACCGCGCAGCGTGGCGCCGTGACAACATTAATCAATTTGTGAAACAGCTTGGTCAGAGCATTGACCGGGTAAAAGCGAATGTTGAATATGGCATTAGTCCATTTGGGGTTTGGCGGAACAAAGCGAATGATCTAACGGGATCGGACACCAAGGCGGGCGTCACCGCATATGACAGCATGAATGCGGATGTCAGAACATGGATCAAACAGGAATGGATCGATTACGTTGCACCTCAAGTGTACTGGAGCATGACTCTGAGTGCAGCGAGATATGACAAAGTCGTCGATTGGTGGGTGAATGAGGTAGCGAATACCAATGTAAAACTGTACATTGGCCATTCTCCATATAAACTGGGAACACCAGAGATTGGATGGCAGTCGTCTCAAGAAATTATTGATCAATTAAATTACAATAAAAAATACCCGTCAATCAGTGGGGATATTTACTTTAGTTCACAATATCTTACGAAAAACCCACTGGGCATCATCGAGCGTTTAAAAGCCTACTATGGGCTGTAGACTTCAACAAGAAATGATATAAATACAATCTCAATCTCTTTTCCATCATATCATGGTTATATAAACAACCCTCGTTCTCATACAGTGGCAATAGAAGCACGTCTGCCTGGGAGAACGGGGGTTTTTTTTGTGTTAATTAATGGAGTGTTTGAAGGTGGAGGGGTTAAGGGGATCTCACTTGCTGGTGCTGTACAGGGAGCGCAAGACTGCGGAATGAAGTTCAATCGGGTCGCTGGGACATCATCCGGTTCGATTGTTGCTGCGCTTCTAGCAGCTGGTTATCGAGCAGAAGAAATGAGAGTGATTATTGAGAGTACACCCTTTGCTTCGTTGCTGCAACGGTCACCCATTTTTAATACACGCTGGATTGGACCAGCAGCAAGGCTATTTCTTAAAAAAGGACTATATTCAGGCGAAGCGCTGGAAGCATGGATTCGCGAGATGCTTGCACAGAAAGGAATACGAACGTTTGGGGATTTGCCGCAGGGGAAGTTGCTCATTACAGCCTCCGATATATCCAATGGAAACATTCTAGTGCTGCCCGATGATATCCGGCGATTTGGCATCGAGCCTACTAAACTGGAAGTTGCCAAAGCGGTACGTATGAGTTGCAGTATCCCTTATTTCTTCGATCCCGTCATTATTCGAAAATCACCGAACATGTCCCGTGGATTATCCTTCCAAGATCAGTTTGTTTATGTGGTAGATGGTGGGTTGCTCAGCAATTTCCCACTCTGGTTGTTTGATGGAGAGCGCTCTGAATCAGGAGGAGATATCATTCCGGTAGTCGGTTTCAAGATGGTAGGCAAGACTGAAGTGGACCCCCCGCGAATCAAAGGGCCTCTAACCATGCTACAAGCACTCGTGGAGACCATGCTGACGGCACATGACGAACGTTACATTGAGCAGATCAACCGGTTTCGTACCGTAAAGATTCCAACAC
The DNA here is from genome assembly GCF_948329825.1 of Paenibacillus sp. JJ-100. Classification (GTDB taxonomy): domain Bacteria; phylum Bacillota; class Bacilli; order Paenibacillales; family Paenibacillaceae; genus Paenibacillus. The sequence continues at coordinate 556,073 of NZ_CAOJCM010000002.1, read as the reverse complement.
GTGGTATTAAACCAACCCAGTTTAATCTTTCCATGCAAGAAAGTACGAACTTATATCATGCGGGCTTGTCGGCCGGGTTGGAGTTCTTTAACGAATGGAATATGAAGATGTATAAAGAGCAGCTAGAGAAGCAGCGAAAAGAAGACCATAAGAAACTGGCGGATTCACCACCGCCGGTTCTTGTATAAACAAAATAAGCAATTCTCCTATTGATGGAGAATTGCTTACAAGGTACTTTTTTTGATCATAAACGTGTGGATTGACCAACGAATCGGTACTTAGTGATACTTGGGAATGTCCTCTTCGTTGTTTTTACCTTTTTGTCCTTGAATAACCTGGAAGGGGTATTCCTTACGTTTTTTGGACGAACTGCTTTTTCTGGTGGCAGCATTATGCTGCGCATTGATTTTAGCCATTGTTTTCGCCGAAGGTTTGATCTTCGGTGTTTTTGCTTTTCGTGACCAGCGAGCAGGTGGATATTTGTACAGCAGGAACACAACTCCGAACACGATTAGTGGGATGAGAATATTGGCCAAAGACAGCCTGCCTAATAATCCGATCAGCCCAAAAGCAGCCAAAATAATCAACGCCCAAAATAAAATACCCTGCTTATTCATATCATTCACCCTTTCACAGGATCAAATGTTGCTACAGGAACTTCAGTTGCAGTCGACACGTTAGCGAGCTTGGCATCCAGTTCACGCATCCGGTTAAATGAAGCGATGGAAACTTCCACTTGAGCATTGGTAGGCTCTTTGGTCGTGAGCAACTGTAGCCACAGACCTGGATATCCCAGATAGCGAAGTACAGGAATATCTCGAAGTGAGTTCGTAATTTTCAGCAACTCGAAAGAGATACCCAGCACGGCTGGCAATAAGAGCAGACGCTGTCCCATTCGTTCCCACAGGTTATCATATGTGAAAACGGAGTATAGGAATATACCGATAATAACAGTAAGCATGATGAAGCTGCTTCCACAACGGTAATGGAGCCTGCTGTACTTCTGTACATTCTCAGGTGTCAGTTCTTCTCCTGCTTCATATGCGCTAATCACTTTATGCTCCGCCCCATGATATTGGAACAGACGTTTGATCATAGGTGTCTGAGAGATTAACCATAGATAGGCAAGTAACAAAATCAGCTTGATGACACCTTCCAATACATTATGCAGGAATTGATTCTCGAATACATTTTTAAACAAGAAGTCCTCGATCACGACAGGAAGCAGTGTCAGAACAACCTTACCAAAAAGGAAGGACAGAATCGCAACAGCAGTCACACCAATAATCATGCTAAGGCTCCAGCCGGACCCTTGTTTTTCTTGTTGTTTTGCTTTTTCTTCCGGTTCCAGTTCATCATCAGCATAAGCGTCAGCAGAGTAGTTCAGATGTTTACTGCCCTTGACACTTGAATCTATAATGCTGACAATTCCGCGTAATAAAGGAATCCGCCGCAATTTCATGACCCAGGTCTTGTCTTGCTTGGGAACTTCCAGATACGTAATTTCGCCGTCTTTTCTGCGAACTGCAGTAACATTGACGTGTTTACCGCCAAACATTACGCCTTCGATGACAGCTTGCCCCCCGTAGCTGACAGGCTTGGATTGTTGAGGCAAATTATTCACCTTCCTATTCTGTTCTAAGCCTCTACAATGAAAGGCAGTTTATAACCTTATTGTATCGAATTTTGAGAGCAATTTCTAGTTTTCGAGAGAATCGCCAAGTGTTGCTGTTAAGATTGTCCTATTTTGAACATACTACGCCCTAGAACTGTGAAGAAATATCTAGCATTGTTGAAGGAAATGATCTTGCCAAGAAGGGGATATGGATAATGGCTAATAACCATGAAGATGTAATCAAAAATCAAAATCACGAAGCACAAACTGATGGTCATAAACAGCGCAAGGGGAAGGACGAACGTGATAAGGGAACTATGGAACGGCGTTCCGTTCCTAGGCAAGGGGATGCTCACTATTATACGAACCGGTTTTCTTTTGCGCTGGAGCTGGGGTTCTTTGCCGGGCTGATCTGGGGTGGTATCCACTGGCTGTTCCATCTTCTGCATTTTACCGTTGTACCTGTTGGTTTTTTGGCAGAGCCTTTTTTTAAACATAAGTTTATATATACTCCTGCAGGACATTTGACAGGCTGGCTTTGTTTCATCGTATTTTCCATCTTGGCTTCGCTGCTATATACCTATACCATTCGAAAATTAAAAGGACCATTCCCCGGTATGGTGTATGGGATTGTCTGGTGGATAATTCTCTTTGTTCTGATAGGCCCCAAACTAGGTATGATGAAACCGTTGAACCGGTTAACATGGGATTCAATTTTTACAGAAATTTGTTTCTTTCTACTCTGGGGGCTGTTCATTGGGTACACTGTAGCAATGGAGTATACGGACGAACGGAAACGGGAACCGGAGCATGCAGGGGCCTAGACGCAAAAAAGCTTCTCAATCCAGTGATGGCTGTGTTAAAATAGCAGTTGGTTATTTGCAGAGAGGGTGGAGCAGCAGTGAAACGAATTATTGTGATCAATGGCCCGAACCTGAACATGCTTGGTGTTCGTGAACCTGGCATCTATGGAACGCTTAGTCTGAAGGATATTGAAGACAACATTCGCAGACAGGCTGAGAAACTGGGAGTCTCCATCGCTTTTTATCAATCCAACCACGAAGGGGACATTATTGACCGCATTCATGCGGCAATGGGTGAGGCAGACGGAATTATGCTTAATGCCGGGGCGTTTACTCATTATAGCTATGCTATACGTGATGCAATCAACGCCGTGAAAATTCCTACCGTGGAGGTTCATCTATCCAACATTCATGCACGCGAAGCGTTCAGACATCATTCAGTGCTTGCAGCAGAAACGATCGGGCAGATTGCCGGATTTGGCGAAGTAAGCTATGAACTGGGATTGCTGGCTCTCGTGCGTCATCTGGACAAACTAACCTGAGCCGGGAACCCGGGAATGTGAGAGAAAGAAGGGTTACCGATGGAAAACAAACGAGTACACAAGTTACGCGAGGCGATGGCCGGGCGTGAACTCAAAGCAATGCTGATTACGAATCCGATTAATCGTCGCTATATGACGGGATTTACGGGCTCAGCAGGATATGTGCTCATTACTGAACAGGAAGCTTATTTGCTTACTGATTTCCGTTACATGGCACAGGCTTCCTCGCAAGCCCAAGGTTTTAACGTTGTGGAGCACGGTGTAAAACCGATGGATTCTGTTCGTGATTTGCTGGTAGCGGCGAATATTAATGAAGTTGGTTTTGAACAGGATTCGGTTACGTTTGGTACGCATGCTGCTTATGCAGAAACGTTGCAATCAGTTAAACTGAAAGCTGTATCAGGCATTGTGGAGCAGCTTCGTATGTTCAAGGATGCAGAAGAGATTGCAGTGATGCAACGTGCTGCAGATTTGGCAGACGCTACGTTTAGCCATGTCTTGCAATTTGTCAAACCGGGCATGACTGAACGTGAAGTCGATCTAGAAATGGAATTTTTCATGCGCAAGCATGGAGCAACAAGCTCTTCCTTTGACACGATTGTCGCTTCAGGTGAACGTTCTGCAATGCCACATGGTGTAGCAAGCAGCAAGGTGATCGGTCAGGATGAACTGATTACATTTGACTTCGGTGCGTTGCTGGATGGTTACTGTTCCGATCTGACACGTACGATTGCAACAGGTAATCCTGTACCAGAACTGCGTAAGATTTATGACATCGTCTTGGAAGCACAGTTACATACGCTGGAGAACTTGAAACCAGGTATGACCGGTCGGGAAGCGGATGCACTTGCACGGGATATCATTGCAGGCTATGGATATGGAGAACAGTTTGGACACAGCACGGGCCACGGCCTCGGTATGGAAGTTCATGAAGCTCCGCGACTGTCCAAGCTTAGCGATGATGTATTGAAACCTGGGATGGTTGTTACGGTTGAACCGGGAATTTACATTGATGGACTTGGCGGCGTACGAATTGAGGATGACGTTGTGATTACCGAGACAGGTATCCATATTTTAACGAAATCTGACAAGAAATTCACCGTTATTGGCTAACATACCACACATTTTTAATTATATCAGGAGGGATTTTTTGTGATTTCAGTTAACGATTTTAAAACAGGCTTGACCGTAGAAGTAGATGGAGATATCTTTACCGTACTTGATTTCCAACACGTTAAACCAGGTAAAGGTGCTGCATTCGTACGTTCCAAATTGAAAAACCTGCGTAACGGGAACACCGTTGAGCGTACATTCCGTGCAGGTGAAACGATTGGCCGTGCAATTATCGAAAACCGTGGAGTATCTTACCTGTATGCAAGCGGTTCGGAGCACACGTTTATGGATAACGAGACTTACGATCAATTTACGCTATCAAGTGATCAGCTGGAGTGGGAATTGAACTTCCTGAAAGAGAACATGAACGTGAAAATCGTTAGCTACCAAGGTGAAATCCTGGGTGTTGATCTACCTACCAGTGTTGAACTGAAAGTGGTAGAGACTGAGCCAGGGGTTAAAGGGAATACTGCACAAGGTGCTACGAAAAACGCAAAACTGGAAACAGGATTGAATGTACAAGTTCCTTTGTTTATTAATGAGGGCGATGTGCTTCTGATCGATACGCGCGAAGGTAAATACTCTTCCCGTGCGTAATTTGTAACTAAACGTAAGCTCTAACGTTTGAGGAAAACCCTTTGCCGACTAGTTGGCAAAGGGTTTTTTTGAAAAAAGATTAGCCTATCAGGCGCTTTCGTAATATACTGGGTTAAAGTCATTTCTCGCAGAGAATAATGACGAAAGATATCAATTGATGCATACTGCACAAGGTAGGGAGTGGATTTGCGTTGTCATTGTACGTCATGAAATTTGGGGGCAGCTCGGTCGGCGATACGGAACGTATGAAACGTGTAGCCGGACGTGTTGTGGAAAAAGCGGATGAAGGACATCAATGTGTTGTTGTAGTTTCGGCCATGGGAGATACAACGGATGAATTGATTGATCAGGCGAAAGTACTGAACAGTGATCTGCCTGCTCGTGAAATGGATATGCTCCTTACGACTGGAGAACAGATTTCCATCTCATTGTTATCCATGGCAATTCAGGCTATTGGACGCAAAGCTGTGTCCTTTACAGGATGGCAAGCTGGTTTCCGAACAGAACCAGTGCATGGAAAAGCCCGGATTCAGGATATTCGTCCTGAGCGTGTCAAAGCAGCTCTGGATGAAGGGAATATTGTTATTGTTGCGGGATTCCAAGGCATGACGGAAGAGGGCGAGATTACCACCCTGGGGCGCGGCGGTTCAGATACAACAGCTGTAGCGTTAGCAGCAGCCATTCAAGCTGATGCTTGTGAAATCTATACGGATGTGGACGGGATCTATTCCACAGATCCGAGGATCGTGAAAGTGGCACGCAAACTTAAAGAAATATCATACGACGAAATGCTGGAGCTTGCGAATTTGGGAGCGGCGGTATTGCACCCGCGTGCGGTTGAGTACGCGAAGCATTCCGGTGTACCTCTAATTGTAAGATCTAGCTTTAACCATAATGAAGGAACGGTAGTGAAGGAGGAAGCAGCAATGGAACAAGGCGTAGTAGTAAGTGGTATTGCTTATGATAAGAACGTCGCTCGTATCAGTATTTTGGGAGTACCGGATGCTCCAGGTGTTCTCGCCGAAGTATTTGGAGAATTGGCGTCTGAGCAGCTAGATGTAGATATCATCGTACAAAGTGGAGTGAAGGATGGCAAAGCAGACTTTTCGTTCTCGGTTGCGCTGTCTGATCGTGAGAAAGCTCTACATGTCATTGAAGGTTTGCACAGCCGTTTACCTTACCGTGAAGTGACCTCCGAGGAAAACCTGGTTAAAATTTCAATCGTTGGTGCAGGTATGGTGAGTCATCCAGGTGTAGCTGCTAAAATGTTCAAAGTAATCTCCGGTGAAGGCGTAAGCATCAAGATGGTCAGCACATCCGAGATCAAGGTGTCCTGCGTTATTGATGGAGAGAAACTTCAAGATGTAATTAGAGCTTTACACACAGCGTATGATCTTGATGCGACAGAGCAAGCAGTAATTGGTGGACCGCAAGTTCGCAGATAACGAATAGGTTCTAAATTAGAAGAGGTGTATCGTTGCCACTGGGCAACGGTACACCTCTTCTGTTCTACCATGACCGTTTACACATACTGCCTTCTATGAAATTTACGATAAGGTTTTAACTCACAGCCTTCTCTCATCTCTGGCACACAATCCAGCAGATTTAATTGAGAGCAGTAGGTAACATCATGCATTTTCCCCAGTTTATCCAGTCTCCTTGCACTGGATGATGTTCGGATTAGATCGGCTATATGATCATGACATGAAGACACAGCTTGATGCAGAATGATGCCAAGATCATTTAATTCAAGCGGAGAGTTGGACTGACGGTACAATTCTTCAATAATATATCCAGCACATAAGCCATCCTCCAGAGCAAATTCATCTTGCTCTCCAGCGCACAGTAATAGTACATTTCGTTGCAGCTCTAACAGAGCAGCAGCAACGGCTCTAACGTTTAACATAGCTCCTGCGAGAATATGTCTCGCTCGGGATGCTTTGATGAGAGCTCTAGTACCATCCGTCGTAGTAAGAATGATGACTTTGTGGGCAATGTCGCTACTCATATATTCATAGGGGGAATTCCCCACCTCGAATCCGTTTATTCTTTTGTCAAAACGTTCCCCACCACGAATGCTGTTCCCCACTATCATCTGCTTGGCTTGCGGAACGGTCTCTGTAGCGATAACACCTGCAGCATGATGAGCCAGAGCGGTCACAATCGTGCTTGTTGTCCGTAAAACATCAATGACGACCACACTCCGACCTTCCAGATCTACCGTACGCACTTCATTTACATTTCCTACAACGTCGACACGCACTCCCTACAACTCCTTTCTGTTCCAAGAATCAAGCATCTGCTTCTCAACTGGAACAGTCCATTCTTTCTGGAAGCACTATATGCATTCGTGCCTAGACAGGTGCCTAGACCAAAGAGGTCTATGAATTCTGGCTCTCATCAACCATTACGAAGAAATGATAGATTTCAGCGTCATAAAATGAATGTACAGGCATAAACTTGAGATATGAACAAGCATCAGAGATGCAATATGAAATATACAGTTGGAGGAGCCTACTCATGAACGTGAAATGGAGGGATCTTTTTCCGGAACCCATCCGAACGATGCTGGGCAGAATGCCGCCCACTCTAATGGAACAAGTGGAAGAAATCCGTATTCGAGAAGGTAGACCGTTGGAAGTCAATGCAGGGAACACGTACCACTTCCTTACCTCGGAAGGTTTACCAACGGGAAAACCAGAGGAAGCTTATATTCCTCAAAAAGAAGTCACCCACAGGCTACTTGATCTTATAAGCAACCATTCGCTCTATACGTTGGAAGAAGAACTGCGCAAAGGATTCATCACGATCCCCGGAGGACATCGAATCGGACTTGCTGGTCGGACGGTGCTGAGTGGCGGGCGTGTAGAATATTTACGGGATATCAACGGATTTAACGTCCGTGTTGCCCGCGAAGTGCAAGGAATTGCTGATCCGATTCTTCCTTATCTGCTGGATATGAAGAGTGGACAGGTATTCCACACCTTGATTATGTCTCCACCACAGCAAGGCAAGACCACATTACTACGAGATTTGGCAAGACAAATCAGCAACGGATCCAAGCTGAACGTTGGTGATGAGCTGAGACAGGGCGTACGTTCACGGCTCAAAGTTGGAATTGTAGATGAACGTTCTGAGATTGCTGGAAGTTACAGAGGTGTACCCAACTTTGATGTAGGCCCTCGGACAGATGTGATGGATGGATGCCCCAAGGCAGAAGGTATGATGATGATGCTTCGCTCCATGTCGCCGGACGTTCTAATTGTGGACGAGATTGGCCGTCCAGAAGATGCCGAAGCGGTTATGGAAGCCCTCCATGCAGGTGTTTCCGTCATTGCGACTGCGCATGGAAGAGATCTGGCTGAACTATCTGCAAGACCCGCTTTGAGGACATTGATAACAGAGCAGATGTTTCAGCGTTATGTGCAGTTGCAGCGGACGAGCAGAGGCATGAGCTTTCGGTTGGCTGATGGCAAGATGAGAGGTCTTCAGCATACCGAAGCAGGAGGTGAAGCCTTTGGTTAACATGCTTGGTGCCATATTGATTTTACTAGCCAGTACGCTCGCCGGTTTCTACAAAGCAAGGCAATATGCGTTGCGACCAAGGCAATTACGTGAGTTGATCGCAGCGCTACAACGGCTGATGACAGAGATCAATTATGGCTTAACACCGCTTCCTGATGCAATGAACAAGATGGGGGCTCAGACGAAAGAACCGATAAAGACTCTTTTTTTACACGCAGCTGCACAGATGGAGCCCCCACACGGTCTTACAGCCCGGGAGAGTCTTCAGAATGGTGTAGAGCAAGCGTGGGGAAGATCCGCCATGAAGTCAGACGAACGGGAAGTCATGATGCAGTTGAGTTTCAGCCTTGGCACCAGTGATCGTCAAGATCAGACCAAACATATTTCGTTAGCCATTCAGCAACTTATGCATGAGGAATCCCGCGCACAGGCCGATCAAATTAAGTATGAACGAATGAGCCGCAGCCTGGGGATGCTTGTCGGAGCGTTAATCGTCATTCTGATCTTCTGAAATAGCCGGGATAGCGAGGTGCCAAGGTCATGAATTTAGAAGTGAACGCAATCTTTCAAATTGCGGGCATTGGAATCATTATAGCGATGATTCATACCGTGTTGAAACAAATGGGGAAGGAAGATATGGCTCACTGGGTGACCGTAATCGGATTTGTCGTTGTACTGTTCATGGTCGTCCGAATGTTGGACAGCTTGCTGCAAGAGATTAAATCCATATTTCTTTTTCAATGAAAACGGTCATAAAGCCGGATGGTGGTGACCCGTGGAAATTATTCAAGTTGTTGGTCTGGCACTTATCGCTACTGTTCTGATTCTAGTCATCAAAGAACAAAAGCCGATGTTTGCCTTTCTCATAGCAGCAGCAACGGGTGTTGTTATCTTTATGCTGCTGATCGGCAAGATCGGTGCGGTGATTGAAGTGTTAAAGCGCCTTGCTGAAAATTCCGGCATGGAGAGCATTTATCTGAAAACGGTATTGAAGATAATAGGTATTGCTTATATTGCTGAATTCGGTGCTCAGATTGTTAGGGACGCAGGTCAGGAGAGCATCGCATCCAAGATTGAATTGGCCGGCAAAGTGTTGATTCTCGTACTCGCCATCCCAATCATTAGCATTATTATCGAAACCGTTATGAAACTGATGCCGGTGTAGAAAGGGCGTGCGGAGCATATGAAAATCTTGCATCACAAGCCGCAGTGGCGCCTAATGATTGTGCTGATGCTCTGCTTGATGTTCGGCCTGATCGGACATGTTGCTGCCAGCACGCCATCTACCGAATGGATGCAGCAGCAAGCTGATCAACTGCCGAAGGACCAGGTGGAGAAATATTGGGATCAGCTAATGAAACAATATGGTGGCCTTTTTCCAGAAGGAAAGACACCATCCTTCATGGATATGTTGATTCCCGGTAATGAGGGATTCAGCATGAAGTCAATATTTGCTGCCGTGGGTACGTTCGCGCTACATGAAGTTCTATATAATGGCAAACTGCTCGTCACCATCGTGATGTTAACCGTACTGAGCATGATTCTGGAGACATTGCAGACCGCATTTGAAAAGAACAATATCAGTAAAATTGCCTATGCGATCTGTTATCTAGTCATTATTATTCTGGCAATCAACAGCTTCAGTGTGGCTATCGGTTATGCAAAAGAGGCTATAGCCAGCATGATTAACTTTATGATGGCGATGGTGCCCCTTTTGTTCACACTGCTGGCTTCCATGGGGAATGTCGTAACGGTTTCTATGACTCACCCGCTGATTATTTTTATGATTCATCTCGTGAGTACACTGATCCATCTGCTGGTTTTCCCGCTTCTTTTTTTCTCGGCTGTACTACACTTGGTCAGTTCGGTTTCGGATAAATACAAACTGACACAAATGGCAGACCTTTTGAGAAACATAAGCGTAGCCTTACTTGGTATCCTGCTAACGATGTTTCTCGGTGTCATTTCAGTACAAGGAGCTTCAGGTTCGGTGGCAGATGGTGTCAGCCTCAAGGCAGCCAAATATATTGCAGGAAACTTTGTGCCTGTTGTAGGTAGAACTTTCGCTGATGCAACAGATACGGTCATCACCGCATCACTGCTGGTCAAAAATGCAATTGGGCTGACGGGAGTCATTATTATCTTGTTCCTTTGTGCTTTTCCGGCTATCAAGATTCTGGCACTGGCACTGATCTACAACGTGACGGGAGCGATTATGCAGCCACTAGGGGATACGCCGATTGTAGGTTGTCTGCAAGCGATTGGTAAAAGCATGATTTATGTATTTGCTTCCCTGGCCGCGGTTGGACTCATGTTTTTCCTGGCAATTACGATTCTGCTGACTGCAGGTAATTTAACCGTTATGATGCGTTAATTTTCTGCATACAGGGAAAGGGGCTGAAGAAGATGGGGTGGCTGAGCAACTGGCTGCAGGATCTGATCATGATCGTTTTGCTGGCAACGTTCGTGGATATGTTGCTTCCGAATCGTTCCATGGAACGTTACGTCAAGCTTGTGCTGAGCCTCCTCATCTTGCTCACTCTATTGTCTCCCATAACCAAGCTGCTGCGAAGTGATCCTGTAGGCGAACTGAAACGAGCCATGACAGCAATGGAGGCTCCGCAAGATGAGCAAACACTAGAGAAAATACTGGCTCAGGGAAAGCGAATGCAAGCGAGTGAGCAAAAGGAATCACTAAAGTGGACGGCCAAGGAACTGGCTAACGCCATGAAAGGACAAATTGAAGAAACGACTGGTGTGAAAGTTCAGTCTGTTGATGTACAACTGGTGATGAAAAAACAGGAGCTTGATACGGAAGTAGCAGCTTCTACGGAACTGCCCGTCATTCAACAAGTCATCGTCCAGCTGGCTCCTGAGGCTACAGGCTCAACTCCAGATTCGGAACGGGCAGAGCCCGTAAACAGTCAGCCCATGACAGGGACGACGGTTTCATCCGAGGATAATGAACGTGAGCAGGGTACTCGGCCGATTCAGATTGATCCGATAGAAATTACAAATGTGCAGATAGAGTCAAGAGGTGGAGAATCGAGTAGCAAGTCTCTCCCTGATACCCAGGCAACCGATTCATCGATCACCCGCGACTCTAGTGCAGGTTCTGATCATGAGCAAGCGAGTGCTTCTCCGTCTGAACACGCTGTACAGATTATTACGCTGTTAAAAGAAAAGTGGAAAGTCGATGCGAGTCAGGTTCGAGTGACCCAGATGGAAAACGCAGAAGTTCTCTGAGAAGGAGGGAAGCCGATGAAACAATGGTTCAAAAAGCTAGAAACCTGGTTTGGTGGCGGTGAAGGTGGTGCGAAGCGTAGTCAAACCTTACGTTGGCTAATCATTCTGGGACTGATCGGTGTAGGCATTATGCTGTTTAATTCTTTTGTCAACGTTAAAAAGATTGATTCTGAAAACATCGGTCGGGAACCACCGGAACAAGCTACATCCCTGTCAGCCATCCAGAGTGACGTGCTGGAAGAGAACCCTTTTCAGGCCATCGAGATTGCATTCGAAGACAAGATCAAAGGCGTGCTGGAAAATATTGTTGGCGTAGGCACGGTTGATGTGATGGTCACTGTCGATTCCACGGAAGAACTGGTGGTGCAGCGGAACGTAAAAGATTCACAGCAGCTCACCGAAGAGACGGATGCCAATGGCGGTAAACGACATATGACGCAATATACCCGAGACGGAGAGATTATTACCTATGAATTATCAGGAGATCAGACACCCATTGTAACGAAAAAGCTGAAACCGCAAATTCGCGGTGTGCTCGTTGTGGCGAGAGGTGCAGAGAACAAGGTTGTTAAAGATCTGATTACAGATGCTGTTGAAAAGGGGTTAAACGTAGCGGCGTACCGCATCTCGGTTGTTCCACGCAAGCAAGATTAACTGTTCCCTATACTCGCAAGGATCCTAAACTCACAAGAAATATGTTGTCAGAATCAACCCTATTTTGAGGAGGATATTCTAAATGAATAACAAACGTCAAACAATATGGCTCGTCTCTATGCTGAGTCTGATGGTTATTTTGTCCGCATATTATCTGTTTACTGAAGATTCGGGGCCAGTGAATCCACCAGTCGCGGATAGTCAACAAGTGGACGGTATGAAACAGGGCGAAGCAAAGGAAACAGCAGGTATTCTTGATCCAACAGAGGGACTGGTGGTTAACGAGGTTGTAAATAGCGGTGAAATTACCGATGATTCTGGCGCATTAGACCCGGCTGGAAGCCCGGCAGATGTCGAGGGACAGGAAGTAGGAAATGCAGAGAAAGCACCTGCAACGGAGTCGGGCACAAAAGAAGGAGAGACCCCAAAAGAGACAGAACAAGGCTCGGAAAAAGGAGCAGCGGCTACACCTGATACCGAGAATAAAACAGAGGGCGAAGCTGCTAAAACGGACGAAGAAGTTCTCAAAGAGATGGAACAGCAAAATACAGCCGCATCAGCTAGCAGTCAGTTCCAGAATTACCAGTGGCAACGTGAGGAAAGCAACAATCGCAAGTATGAGGAACTGATGACTATTGCAGGTGATTTAAGTAAGACACCGGAAGAAAATGCGAAAGCAACCGAACAGCTACGAGCACTGGAAGATAAAGAGGCGAAAATTACAAGCATCGAAGAAACCCTATCTCAACAATACTCCAACGCAATTGTGGAGGAAGAGTCGGATATGTATAAAGTCGTGGTTCTGAGCGATAAACTGGACGTTAAGCAGGCGGTATCCATCGTTGATCTGGTCATGAAAGAACTGTCTGTATCACAGAACAAAATCAGTGTGCAATACGTCACAGAAAAGTAATTAAGAATATGATATGGAGGCTCGAGAGCTGGTTAGACTCTCGGGCTCTTTCCATTTTTAATGATTATGATATAATACTAAAAGCCATATGACCGTCCTAGTGAGACTGGCATGATGCCGAAGGAGTGAATGATGGAAATGTTTAAACTAAGCGAAATCAAGGAACTGATTAAATTGGTTGATGAAAGTTCCCTTCAAGAATTGGAAATTGAAAATGAAGGATCACGTCTATCGATCCGCAAACCGGTTAAAACGGAATTCGTACAGGCTACTGCCGTACAACCACAGATGATTGCTGCTCCGCAGGTTCAACCTGCTGCTGCCGCAGTTGTGAATGAGGCTGCTCCGCAAGCCGATACAACTAGTCATTTACATAAAATTGTATCTCCAATGGTAGGTACGTTTTACAGAGCTTCCTCCCCGGAAGCGGGTCCTTTCGTCAATGTGGGTGATAAAGTTGTTGAGAAAACAACGGTATGCATCATCGAAGCCATGAAGTTGATGAACGAACTTGATGCTGACATCAAGGGAGAAATCGTTGAAGTGCTGGTTGAAAATGGACAGCTTGTCGAATATGGACAACCTCTCTTCCTGGTAAAACCGGAATAAACGGTTCTACTCGTTAACAGTAGTCGCATGAGCTTCGAAGGAGGACAATAACGAAATGAAATTCCAAAAAATATTGATTGCCAATCGTGGAGAGATTGCCGTGCGTATTATTCGTGCATGCCGCGAGCTTGGTATATCGTCAGTAGCTGTATATTCGGAAGCAGACAAAGATTCACTGCATGTCCGTCTTGCAGACGAGGCTTATTGTATCGGACCAACACTGTCCAAGGACAGCTACCTTAATTTTACAAACCTGATGAGTATAGCCACGTTGACTGAATGTGATGCAATCCATCCGGGATACGGCTTTTTAGCCGAAAATGCTGATTTTGCAGAAATTTGTGATTCCTGCAACATTACATTCATTGGCCCTTCACCTGACGCCATCACCAAAATGGGTGATAAGGCTGTAGCCAAACAGACGATGAAGGATGCAGGTGTTCCAGTCATCCCGGGATCAGACGGTCTTGTGGAAACAACGGAAGAAGCGATTATGATCGGTCGTGATATCGGGTATCCTGTTATCATCAAAGCTACCGCAGGTGGCGGAGGTAAAGGGATTCGGATCGCTGAAGACGAAGAGCAATTGGTCAAACAGATCACAGCTGCACAGCAAGAGGCTCAGAAAGCGTTCGGTAATGCAGGTGTATATCTGGAAAAATTCCTGACAGGCATGAAACACGTTGAAATTCAAATTATGGCTGACAAGCACGGCAATGCCGTGCATCTTGGTGAGCGTGACTGCTCGGTTCAGCGCCGTCGTCAAAAGCTCGTTGAGGAAGCGCCGTGCCCTGTATTGAATGAAGAAGTGCGTACTCTGATGGGAGAGGCTGCGGTTCGAGCTGCACTTGCGGTGAATTACTCTGGAGCAGGTACGCTGGAATTTTTGCTTAGCCCGAACGGTGAGTTCTACTTTATGGAGATGAACACACGAATTCAGGTTGAACATCCAGTAACCGAGATGGTAACGGGTGTCGATCTAATCCGTGAAATGATCTCCGTGGCAGAAGGTAACCCGCTCTCTTTCCGTCAAGAAGATGTAGTTATCAATGGATGGTCAATCGAGTGCCGGATTAATGCTGAAGACCCTAATCGTAACTTCATGCCTGCGCCGGGTAAGATTGGTTTTTATCTTGCGCCGGGTGGTCCTGGAGTGCGTGTGGACAGTGCGGCGTATCCTGGTTATACGATTTCACCGTTTTATGACTCCATGATTGCAAAGTTGATCGTTTGGGGGGCAACCCGTGATGAAGCGATCGCCAAAATGAAGCGTGCTTTAGCAGAGTTTGCTATAGAGGGTATCTCTACTACAATCCCTTTCCATCAAAAACTGCTGGATCATCCAACGTTTATTCGCGGGGATTTTGATATCAAATTTCTCGAAGAAAACGAGATTTAATCGTCATATTGGGCTTGTTTGTCATAAACTAGCCCAAATGATATAGTATGTAATAATAAGAGCGCATGTCTCCTGCATTGGATAAGCCCGCACACCTAGCGGAGTATGCAGGAGTTCCGGCAAAGCCGGACCGGGAGGGCTACGACTTTTTGCTAAACCGCAGTCCTGACGGATGGCCGCAAACTTATCTCGCGAAAGGTGTGTTAAACATTTATGAGTACACTACCGACAGAATTTGAACGTACGGATATCGGTGAAATCCAGATCGCACCTGAAGTTATCGAAGTGATAGCTGGACTCGCTACAGTTGAAGTTAAAGGGGTAGCAGGCATGAGCGGCGGATTCGCTGGCGGATTTGCAGAACTGCTCGGCCGAAAAAACCTTTCAAAAGGGGTTAAGGTTGAAGTAGGTCAACGCGAAGCTGCAGTAGACGTTTCTGTTATTATTGAGTATGGATACCGTTTGCCGCAGGTTGCTACTGAAATCCAACAAAACGTCAAGCGTTCGATTGAGAACATGACTGGACTTAACGTGAATGAAGTGAACGTACACATCCACGATGTTCAGTTCAAGAGCGCTGAAAAAGTGGAAGAGATCGACCTGAACACGCAACGTGTAAAATAAAAAAGAGCGATTTCCCCCGGCACTTCTGTCGGGGGTTATCCCGTCTTGGACAGGTCATTGGTAATTCGACTAGCTGGACAAGGTAGTTCGTGATATACCTTCTCCGCACGATAAGTAATGTGAGTGAGCAGGGAGGCTGTGCAGTTCGTGGCTAAAATACTGGATCGGCTTCTGTTGTTTATATACAGCATAAGCGTAGGAGCAATATCGGCAGCTGTCATTTTACTGATTAGCGGTGTGCTGCCATACGAATTGAATTATCAGCAGGAACAAAATATCATTGTGGCTTCCATTGTCGCAGCTGCGATTTTGTTTGTCCTGAGTTTACGTTTTTTCTACATCTCGATTCGGCGTGAACGTGGGTCATTGCCATCTGTGGATCAACGTACCGAGTTCGGGGAGGTACAGATTTCGATGGAGACCATTGAAAATCTCTGTCTGAAGGCAACTTCCCGTTTTCGTGAAGTACGTGACGTCAAAGCGCGCATTCGCGTAGTAGAGTCAGGATTGGAGATCAAGATTCGAGCAGTAGTGGATGGTGAGACACCTATTCCGGTGCTGACCACGGATCTACAAAAGGCGATACACGATCATGTACAAGAGATTACAGGGATTCCGGTTTCTTTTGTAACCGTGTATATTGCGAATGTGACCCAATCGCCTAACTACAAGAGTCGCGTGGAATGAGGTGAGTTTCACTGATGTTGTGGAAAGAGATTTGGGACAGCTATAAGGGACGTATTCTTGGTGTTGCTTTTGGTATCTTATTGGGATTTCTTTATGTGTGGATCGGTTTCTGGGATATGTTGTTCTTTGCACTCTTGGTGTTCATCGGTTATACGTTTGGCAGACGAAGTGATGCGAAGCTTGGCTCGTTTATTCCCTGGGGGGAGTTACGACAATGGCTTGGAGATCGCTGGCGTTTGTTTAAATAAACCTATAAGAACCCTGCAATATGTTTCTTCCGAAAATAGAACTGTAGTTTGAGTTGCCCGATTTTCGGAGGAAACGTTTTGCAGGTTTTTTTGTGAGAAGAGATCCCGATATCAAAGAAGACCCTTGGGTATCCTGTTATAGGATAGTGAAATGGTTCTTCATTTAAAATAGCATGATGACGCTCGAAGAGAGCGCTGCAGGAGGCAGGATATGAAAAGACGTTTAGCGAGGGAAATTGCAGTACAAAGTCTGTATCAAATGGAAATGAACGAAGTAAGTGCAGCTGAAGCGGTTGACATGTTGATTAATGAAGCGGCGGAAGAGAATGAGACGGAAGTTGAAATTCGTGATGAGGATGTCATGCGCAGCTATGTTACCGAGATGGTGCAAGGTGCATGGAGTCATAAGGAAGCCATTGATGGGTTGCTAGTGGATTATTTGAAAGGATGGCAACTTAGTCGTTTGTCCCGTGTAGATCGCCAAATTTTACGTTTATCCACGTATGAGATGGTGTTCCGTGATGATGTTCCAGCGAAAGTTTCGGTCAACGAGGCGATTGAGCTTTCGAAGTATTTCGGTACGGATGAGTCTGGGAAGTTTGTTAACGGCGTGCTGGGTCGAATGATTCAGGAAGTGGACAGCATTAAGCAAAAATTATCCTGAGATCAATCCAGAATAGAGTAGATAAGCCAACTTTTCTTTTGAGATCACATTCAGATCGTTTTATCTAATATATGTTCATATAAGGGAGAGAGAATAATGACAGCATCTATTATTAACGGTAAAGAAGTATCCCAAGAGCTCCGCGCAAGCATGACCGCAGAAGTAAAACAGCTTCGTGAACAAGGAGTAGTGCCAGGTCTGGCTGTGGTGCTCGTCGGGGAAGATCCAGCTTCTCAAGTTTATGTGCGTAATAAGGAAAAAGCATGTCATGACCTCGGTTTTTACTCTGAAGTACATCGTTTGGATGCAAGTACATCACAAGCGGATCTGCTTGCGCTCGTGGACAAGCTGAACAATCAGGAATCCATTCATGGCATTCTTGTGCAGCTGCCGCTTCCAAATCACATCGAAGAGAAAGCGGTAATTGATGCAATTGCTGTAGAAAAGGATGTAGATGGATTTCACCCTGTGAATGTTGGGAATCTTGTTATTGGTGATGATAGCTTGCTGCCATGTACACCTGCCGGTGTTATTGAACTAATCAAACGTACAGGACTGGAAATGTCCGGTAAACATGCTGTAGTTATCGGTCGTAGCAACATTGTAGGCAAGCCGGTATCCTTGCTGCTTCAGCGTGAAAATGCGACGGTAACGATGTGTCACTCTCGTACTGCTAATATGAAAGAAATTACACGTCAGGCGGATATTCTGGTTGTAGCGATCGGTCGTGCAAACTTTGTGGATGCGGACTATGTCAAACCCGGCGCAGTTGTCATCGATGTCGGCATGAATCGCCTGGATAACGGTAAACTCGCAGGGGACGTGGATTTTGAAAGTGTAAAAGAGGTTTCTGGACCGATCACACCTGTTCCTGGTGGTGTTGGCCCGATGACCATCACGATGCTGATGCAAAATACGCTGATCGCGGCAAAACGCGCTCACGGATTGGCCTAGGGATCTGTCTGTGGAAGAACAGAAAATCTATTCTATTAAAGACCTGAACCGATATATCCGGATGAAGCTGGAATCGGATCAGGTTCTGTCGGACGTCTGGTTGCGCGGAGAGATATCTAATTTCACGCATCACTCCAGCGGCCATATGTATTTTACTTTAAAGGACAAGGACAGTCGGATTAAATCCATCATGTTTGCGTCACATAATCAGCGTTTACCCTTTGTACCGAAGGAGGGGGCAAGGGTTATTGCGCGTGGCAACGTATCGGTCTATGAACGAGACGGGCAGTATCAATTTTATGCGACACATATGCAGCCAGACGGAATTGGTAGTCTCTATCTGGCCTATGAACAGCTGAAGAAGAAGTTGGAGGACGAAGGGCTGTTCTCTCCAGCTCGCAAAAGACCCATCCCTCGTTATCCACAAACGATTGGTGTGGTAACTTCACCTACAGGAGCTGCTGTTCGTGATATCATGATCACACTCCGCCGAAGATATCCTTCGGCTAGCGTTGTCTTGTACCCAGTACTTGTACAAGGCAAGGGGGCTGCACCATCCATTGTCAAAGCGATTAACAATCTCAATCGTATGGGTGAAGCGGATGTGCTAATTGTAGGCCGAGGCGGTGGATCACTAGAGGAACTGTGGGCTTTTAACGAGGAAATGGTTGCTCGTACGATTGCAGATTCAACGATTCCAGTGATCTCTGCGGTTGGTCATGAGACAGACTTCACCATCGCAGACTTTGCTGCTGATTTGCGTGCTGCGACCCCGACTGCAGCTGCGGAACTCGCTGTACCCAATCGCGCTGAACTGTTGGAACAGATTGCACGAAGACAGCGTCAGTTACAGAACAGTCTGAAACAGCGTGCTGTTTATCACCGTGAACGGCTGACTCGTCTGCAACGCTCCCCGGTACTGGTGCATCCGCGCAGAACGTTGATGCAGCATGCGGAACGTCTGGATATGCTGCATCAACGCTTGCAACGAAGTGTGGATACACGTATGAAATGGACGGTAGAGAAGCAGGAACGGTTACGGGCAGCTTTGCAACGTTTCAATCCCCGTGAGCAGGTGAATGCAGCTCATCGGGACAATGCCGCAGCTCGTAAGCAACTTGAGATTGCGATGCGATCCATCACACGTAGCAAACAACAGCAATGGAAGTCACTCGTACGACACCTCGATGCACTGAGTCCGCTAAAGGTGATGTCACGGGGGTACAGTCTCGTCTATGACGAGCATGAACAACGGCTAATTAAATCCTTAAAAGATGTACAACCGGGAGATTCGGTAAAGATCAAATTAGCGGACGGACAGCTTGACTGTCAGGTCTGGGGAATGAAGGAGGACAATACTATCCATGGCGAATGAACCGGAACTGAATTTTGAAGAGGCAATGGCGGCATTGGAGGATATTGTTAGTCAACTGGAACATGGAGATGTTCCTTTGGAGCAAGCAATTGATTTGTTTCAGCGCGGCATGAAACTTTCCCAGTTATGTGGTCTGAAGCTGGAACAAGTGGAACGTAAGATCGAGATGATCGTAGAAGAAGATGGAGAACTTCGCAAGAAGCCTTTTGGTACGACGGATGATGAGAGTGGTGAAATTCATGAGTAACCGTCCTTCATTCGAAGTCTACCTTCAAGAAGTAACTGGTGAAATTACTGAAGCTTTGCGGCATATCCTTCCCAAACACTGGGATGTGCCGCTTTCTTTGGTGGAAGCCATGCAGTATTCGTTAATGGCCGGCGGCAAACGGCTTCGTCCACTTCTGGTCGTTGCTGCGGCGGAAGCCTTCGGTGCGGAGCGGACAGCTGCGATGCCGGCAGCCTGCGCCGTGGAGATGGTTCATACATATTCTTTGATCCACGACGACCTGCCGGCAATGGATAATGATGACTATCGTAGGGGAAAACTAACGAATCACAAAGTTTATGGTGAAGCTACAGCTATCCTTGCGGGAGATGCACTGCTGACTCATGCTTTCTATAGCATTGTTCAGGCTGGTCGTCAAAGTGGGGTAGGTGCTGATGCGCTGTTGTCCATTGTTGAAGATTTAGCTGAACTTGCGGGAGCTAGAGGCATGGTTGGAGGCCAAGTCGCTGATATGGAAGGCGAACAAGGAATGACTGATTTATCTCAGCTCCAATATATCCATTTGCACAAAACAGGTGATCTAATTGTATTTTCGCTCATGGCAGGAGCTCGGATCGGTGGAGCAACAGAAGGACAGCTGGAGGCGCTACGCGTATTCGGCCGAGATCTAGGGCTCGCGTTTCAGATTCAGGATGATATTTTGGATCTGACGGGTGACGAGCAGAAAATGGGCAAAAAAACACAGAGTGACGTCCATCAACAGAAGGTGACCTATCCGTATTTCATCGGAATGGAAGCTTCATTGGCTGAAGTGAAATCGCTCACGCAATCTGCCAAGGATGCACTTGAGCGAGCCCAATTGCCAGATGCTTCAAGGTTAATGGAGATCGCTGATTACCTGATGAGGCGGGATCATTAAATTTTGCCTATCCCGCTGATTCAAAGTAAAATGTGTGGTGTAATAACTTTAATGGCTTTTTAGTGCCTAAAACAAACCAGTACTCATTATTCAAGAATACATAATTCAGAGCTATAGATATGAACGGGAAGCGAATCACCTCGTGATCAGGTTCAATGGGCTGCAAATTATGATTCTTGTTCGTTTATGGTATAATGGTTCAATGTTATTCAATCCATTAACATATGAAATGATACACATCTAATAAACAAACATTCTAGGAAAGCGGGGAGATTCTCGTGCTGCTTCCACAAATTAAACAACCCAGTGATCTAAAGGCGATGTCCCAGGATGATCTTGCTCTTTTATCGGCGGAAATCCGGCAGTTTCTGATTGAGAAGCTGTCTGTTACAGGGGGGCATCTAGCACCGAACTTAGGAGTGGTTGAGCTCACGGTGGCCCTGCACTACTGTTACAATAGTCCGTCGGACAAAATGATTTTTGATGTAGGGCATCAGGCATATGTGCATAAAGTTTTGACGGGCCGGATGGATCGCTTCGACACACTTCGTCAACACAACGGCTTATGTGGATTCGTTAAACGTAACGAAAGTGAACATGACGTGTGGGAAGCTGGTCACAGCAGTACTTCTCTATCTGCTGCGATGGGTATGGCTATGGCTCGAGATTTAAAAGGTGAAGATAATCAAGTCATTGCCATAATTGGCGACGGAGCACTTACGGGTGGTATGGCTTTTGAGGCACTCAATCATATCGGTCATGAACAACGGAAGTTGATGGTTATACTGAATGATAATGAAATGTCTATAGCACCCAATGTAGGAGCCATGCATAAATATTTGAGCAAAATTCGTTCGGATCGTCATTACTTGAAAGCTAAAGATGATGTAGAAGGAATTCTCAAAAAGATTCCGGCCATTGGTGATCGTTTGGCAAAATCAGCCAGCTGGATTAAAGACAGTGTCAAATATATGATGGTTCCAGGTGTTCTTTTTGAAGAACTGGGCTTCACGTATTTAGGTCCGATCGATGGGCATGACATTCCACAACTGATTGAAGCGTTCAAACAAGCGGATAACGTAGAAGGACCTGTACTGGTCCATGTGCTTACGACGAAAGGAAAAGGCTATCAGCCTGCGGAGGCCGATTCTCATAAATGGCACGGTATCTCTCCGTACAAAATTGAATCTGGTCAAGTGCTGAAGGCGGTTGGCAAACCGATGTATACCGAAGTGTTTGGTCAGACGCTCGTAGAACTTGCCAAAGAAGATGAACGCATAGTTGCCGTTACCCCTGCCATGCCTACAGGTTCAGGACTTATTCCGTTCAGTAAGGAATTTCCAGATCGTATGATCGATGTTGGAATCGCAGAGCAACATGCTGCCACGATGTGTGCGGCATTAGCAATGGAAGGTCTGAAACCGGTCTATGCGGTGTATTCTACGTTTATGCAGCGTGCTTATGACCAGATTGTTCACGATATCTGCCGTCACAATGCCAATGTAATATTTGCTATTGACCGTGCAGGTTTTGTTGGACCAGACGGAGAGACGCATCAAGGTGTATATGATGTTGCGTTTATGCGTCATATTCCGAATATCGTACTGATGATGCCAAAAGACGAGAATGAACTGCGCCATATGATGAAAACCGCGCTTGATTATAATGAAGGTCCGATTGCATATCGTTACCCGCGTAACAATGTGGTTGGTGTTCCTCTGGACGATGTATTGGTTCCAATACCTATTGGATCTTGGGAGCAGTTACGTCCAGCAGAAGGATATGCTATTATCGCCTCTGGTTCCATGGTTCAGCTGGCAGAGGAAGCTGCGGATACGGTGAAACGAGAAGGGATGAATGCCGGCGTTATTAATGCTCGTTTCCTCAAACCTTTGGATGAACAAATGCTGCGTGATTTGGCAGTCCGGGGTACAAAGCTGATTGTGCTTGAAGAAACCTCCCAAGCGGGCAGTATGGGAAGTGCTGTATTGGAATTCTACGCCGAGCAAGGTATGCATGATGTTCATGTGCATCTGATGGGCATCCCGGATCGTTTTATTGAACATGGCAGTATCAAGGAGCAACGTGAAGAAGTGGGTCTTACTGTGGAGAATGTATGTGCAGAACTCCGAAAAATGGCAGTTCAATCTTCATATGGAATGTCCAAAACACGTTTTCCTTCTTAGAAACAGAATGATGCGATAAGGAGAAATACATGTCACTCCCGAAAGAACGAATTGATGTACTGCTGGTGGAGCAGGGATACTACGAAAGCCGTGAAAAAGCCAAGGCTGCGATCATGGCTGGACTTGTGTACGCCAATAATGAACGTATTGAAAAAGCAGGCATGAAAATTCCGAGAGATGCTGAACTGAAGGTTAAAGGTTCAGTGCATCCTTATGTAGGCAGGGGCGGACTAAAACTTGAAAAAGCAATTCGTCACTTTAGCCTCGATATGAATCAACTTGTCATGCTGGATATCGGTTCATCCACCGGTGGTTTTACCGACTGTGCTCTTCAACATGGCACATCTCATGTATATGCTATTGATGTCGGGTATAACCAGCTAGACTGGTCACTGCGTAATGATGAACGGGTTACCGTCATGGAACGTACGAATTTTCGCTATGTTACACCCGAGGATCTGCATGGGCCTGTGCCTAACTTTGCAAGTATTGATGTGTCGTTTATTTCATTGCGAATCATACTTCCCCCATTGTTAGCTTTATTGCAGAGACCAGCGGATATTGTAGCTCTAATCAAACCGCAATTTGAGGCAGGGCGAGATAAAGTGGGAAAATCCGGTGTTGTCCGTGACCCGAAAGTGCACAAGGATGTTTTGCAAACGATGCTTCATTTTGCCAGTCAACTCGGGTTGCACCTGAAGGGACTGACCTTCTCCCCCATAACAGGCGGAGAGGGCAATATTGAATTTCTCGCTCACTGGCGTCTGGAAGTACCAGAGGCCGCACAACCAGAGAACGACGAGGCTTCACTAGATGCTCTTGCAGATCAGGTGGCCAAGGAAGCCGCTCATACTTTTACGGGAAACTCATCATAGGATGAGTTTCTTTTCGCTGGAAAGATGTTTTGAGAAAAAGGAAAACGGGTGTTCGATCTCGAATATGTTTTCTTGAGGTGAGCGGTGATGGATGGTCAATATGACACAATGGTTATTGGTGTATTAGCTGTCTGTTTAATCGTATGGTTGTTTCTGGCATTGCGCAGTTGGATGAATCGGCCCATTCCGGTAAACCTGGCTGAATTAAAACTTAATGAGAATATTCAAGATTCTCCTGCTTTGCAATTACTTGAAGCGAATGGCTATGAGGTAATCGGCGGGAAAATGAAAATACCTCTAGCCTTTGAGGCGGATGATTCTATTTTATATAGCAGGTTATTTATTGATTATGTTGCAGAGCGGGAGGATAGCCGATATTTAGTCAAAACATCCCGTCGCAGACAACCGCTTGAACGAAGCGGACCTGTTATAAGGGATCGCTTCCTGCCCCTTTTATTAATGTATCCAGGATGTGAAGGGCTGCTTTATGTAGATCTGGAAGATTCCGATATAATGGTAATCAGACTTATGGAATATCAAGAAGACGTGTATGATGGAGAGGATCTGGACTAATATATAGTAAGTGTTAAATATGGAATAAAACAGCATAGTGGTGGAGGTCATGACCACATCATTGCAATACATTTTAACTGGAGGCATGTATGAAAGGACAACGACATATCAAGATCCGTGAAATCATTAGTCAAAATGAAATAGAGACCCAGGACGATCTAGTCGAAGCATTGCGTCAAGCGGGATTTCAAGTTACACAGGCGACGGTATCGCGTGATATCAAGGAGCTTCTGTTGATCAAAATTCCGATGGATGATGGTCGCTACAAATATTCTCTGCCAACCGATCAGCGTTATAATCCGATCCAGAAGCTCAAACGTGCGCTCGTGGATAATTTTTTACACATTGATCACACCAACAACCTTGTGGTAATGAAATGTTTGCCGGGAACTGCGAATTCCATAGCCGCTTTACTTGACAATATCGAGTGGACTGAAGTGATGGGCACAATCTGCGGAGATGATACGATCCTTATTATCTGTCGTACAGAAGCTAACAGTGTTACTGTCATTGAGCGCATCATGGGATATATTGCCTAAATCAGCCGGAGGTGTTTTTGCAGATGTTAGTTACATTATCGATTCGCAATCTCGCCGTGGTGGAAGAAGTGGATGTCGTCTTTCATCCGGGATTTCATGTATTGTCGGGGGAAACTGGTGCAGGTAAATCCATCATTATTGATGCGCTCGGCTTGATTGCCGGAGGACGAAGTTCAGCGGATCTCATACGTTACGGATGTGACAAAGCAGAGATGGAAGCGCTGTTTGAAATGGAGCCAAGTCATCCGGTGTGGAGTACGCTAGAGCAGCTAGGTATTCACTGTGAACCAGAGGAGCATCTTGTGATTCGGCGCGAATTGAACACACAGGGCAAAAGTACGTCACGGATTAACGGACAACTTGTGAATCTAACGATGCTGCGCGAAGTGGGCGAGAAGCTGATTAACATTCATGGCCAGCATGAGCATCAGAGTCTGCTGCGTGCAGAAAGCCATCTCGGGCTACTGGATACGTACGGCTCTGAGACGATCGGCCCGGTAAAAGCGAAGTATCAGGAGCGATACAGCAAATTTATTGCGGCGGAGAAGGAACTTCGTGCACTTCAGGAGTCGAGTCAGCGGGCTTATCAGCTGCTTGATATGTATCGTTTTCAGCTTGAAGAGATTGCTGCTGCAGGCCTTACCCGCGGGGAAGATGAATTACTCAGCGAAGAACGGGTCAAACTATCCCATAGCGAGAAAATGATGGACAGTGTCGCTGGCGCTTATGAACTGCTCAGTGGACAACGAGGATTAGAAGCGGTAAGCATAGCTTTATCCCGAATTGAGGATATTTCCGGTTATGACAGTAAAGGATTGCAACCTATTGTGGAGCAATTGCAATCCGCTTTTTATCAACTGGAGGATGTCACATTTCAGCTTCGTGACTATCGGGAACGAATCGAATTCAATCCTGGCAGATTGGAAGAAGTCGAGCAGCGTTTGAACCTGATTTCTGGACTTAGACGTAAGTATGGAGATAGTGTAGAGCTCATTTTAAATTATTATGACCAGATTAGTCATGAAACCGACCAGCTTGAAAACAAAGATGAGCGTTTGGAGAAGCTTCGTACGGAGCGTGACCAATTGTTACTACTTGTGATGGAATCGGCTGAAGAGCTAAGTAAAGTGCGCAAGCAATGTGCGGAGGAATTGGCTGCTCAGGTGGAAAGTGAGTTAAAGGACTTGCAGATGGAACGAACGTCGTTACGTGTTCAGATTGTACCGGCTGAAGATCCAAAAGGCATCGAATGGAATGGACGACGTATTCGATTGAGTCGTCAAGGAGCAGATAGTGCAGAATTTCTGATCTCGCCGAACCCTGGAGAGCCACTACGTCCATTAGGTAAGATCGCTTCGGGCGGAGAGCTGTCTAGAATTATGCTGGCGATGAAGAGTATATTTGCTCGTCACGACCGGATTCCAGTCTTGATTTTTGACGAAGTGGATACAGGGGTCAGCGGGCGTGCAGCCCAATCCATCGCTGAGAAGCTTCATCGTTTGTCAGCTACATGTCAGGTGTTCTCCATCACACATCTACCGCAAGTTGCTTGTATGGCTGATCATCAATATTTAATTGAGAAACATGTTTATGATGGTCGTACGATGACTCAGGTGGAATCCTTGTCAGAGGAAGGACGTGTGAAAGAATTGGCGCGTATGCTCGGTGGTGTGGAAATTACAGAAAAAACGCTGCATCATGCGCAGGAAATGCTGAATCTGGCGGAAGCCAAAAAAGGGTGAAACGTACGGCTGGCGTAATGATTGACAGTAATAAAAGCCTGGGGGCAAGGTTATCTTATAGGTACGCAATTGGCGACCACCTTTCGTCAAGCGAAAGAAGCAAAGGGAGTGTGACAGCCATTGAATTCGCCCCTCAGGACAAAATTGCTAGGCCTTTTATTTGCTTTCTTTCTATGTGTAATTAGCCAGGTCATTCAGCCGATGCAAAGTTATGCTTCCCTGCCAGATGAAGTGCAGGTGTTTGCTGGCCGAAAAACAGACGTTAGACTGGCTGTACCTGCTGCTTCTAGTGCAGTCGTTGATCGGCCGGATATCGTTGGGTTGGATCATTCGTCTGGATTGAAGGTCTCTGGTCAGCAACCTTTGCATCTTCATCCTCAACAGACGGGGCACGCAAAACTAACCTTGAAATTATGGGGTAAAATTCCTGTCAAGACGGTTAATGTTAAAGTCATTCCTGATCTGCGCGTTGTACCCGGGGGTCAAACGATTGGCGTCAAGGTTAAATCTGCAGGTATTCTCGTTGTTGGACATCATCTTGTGCATTCCAGTCCAGATGAACAAAAATCACCAGGTGAAGCCGCAGGAATCAAATTAGGTGATTTAATTACCCATATGAATGGCCATAAGTTGGATGGTGTATCAGGTGTGTCTGAGGCTGTTGAACTTGCAGGTAAGAGCAATCAAAGTATTGACGTTGTTCTGAAACGAGGTAACGAGACCATTAAAACCAAGTTGACTCCGGCGTATGATTCGGAAGATAAGGCCTGGAGACTTGGGTTGTACATTCGCGACTCAGCAGCTGGGGTAGGAACGCTAACCTTCTATGCACCAGATCAAGGGGTATATGGGGCGTTGGGTCATGTCATTACAGATATGAATACACAAACGTCTATTGTTGTTGGAAGCGGACAGATTGTACAGTCCAATGTAACATCCATTTCCAAAAGTGAAACCGGTGATCCAGGTGAGAAAAGAGCTCATTTTCTCAAAGAAAGTAAAATTCTAGGAAACATTGAGCGTAATACAGCGTTTGGAATCTTCGGCAAGATGTCTCAAAATCCAGATCACAGTTTGTATTCGCAAGGTATTCCCGTTGCTTTTTCTCATGAGATCAAGGAAGGGAAAGCTGAGATTTTAACTGTGGTGGAGGGGCAGCAGGTGGAGAGATACTCGGTTGATATTGTTCACGTAGCCAATCAATCGGAACCAGCAACCAAAGGACTTGTACTACGTATTACCGATCCCAAGCTAATTGATAAAACAGGTGGCATCGTGCAAGGGATGAGTGGCAGTCCGATCGTTCAGGATGGTAAGCTGATTGGTGCAGTAACACATGTCTTTGTGAATGATCCAAAATCCGGTTACGGATGCTTTATCGAATGGATGCTTCAAGATGCAGGTGTGATGATGAAAAAAGAACAAGAGAAAAACCTTAAGGCTGGATAACAGCTTTAAGGTTTTTTTGTCGAAAGTGAACATATTATATCATAAGTTGAAATAAAATATTTATTATAAAGGATTAAGAAAAAAAAATAAAGAAAAATAATTTTCGACATGAGGAATTTCAATTGGTGTGTCGAAAATTAAACGTGTAAGGAAATGTACGAAATTGTAAAAGACGAGGTTCAAATAAAAGGAGGATACCGTTTTGCAAAAAATTGAGGTATTGCTGGCCGATGATAACCGTGAATTTACGAATTTGCTCGCCGAATATATATCCGAGCAGGAAGATATGGAAGTAACCGGTATTGCATACAACGGTGAGGAAGTGCTGCAATTATTGGAACAAACTCGGGATGTACCGGATGTGCTAATTCTTGATATTATCATGCCTCATCTGGATGGACTCGGTGTACTGGAACGCCTGCGCGGTCTGAACCTGTCTCCACAGCCTAAAGTGATTATGCTCACCGCATTCGGCCAGGAGAATATCACACAGCGTGCCGTGCAACTCGGAGCTTCCTACTACATTCTTAAGCCGTTTGACATGGAAGTATTGGCAAATCGGGTGCGTCAACTTGTTGGAACGCAAACGACAATGTCAACGAGCAACAGCTCATCTTCATCCTCCATGTTCATGAACAAGTCTAACGTTGTGCCAATGGGCAAACACAAAAATTTGGATGCCAGCATTACGTCAATCATACATGAAATCGGAGTTCCTGCGCATATTAAAGGATATCAGTATTTGCGCGAAGCCATCACGATGGTATACAACAATATCGAAATTTTGGGCGCTATCACTAAAACATTGTATCCGGCCATTGCTGAAAAATTCAAAACAACCCCGTCTCGCGTCGAACGTGCCATCCGTCACGCGATTGAAGTGGCATGGACTCGCGGCAACATCGACAGCATCAGCCACCTCTTTGGTTACACCATTAACATCAGCAAGTCGAAACCAACCAATAGCGAGTTCATCGCGATGGTTGCTGACAAGCTGAGAATTGAGCATAAGGTTAGCTGAAAGGATCCGGAATAAACAATAAGCACCTCTCCGACATCTCGCCACAAGCGAGTATTGGAGGGGTGCTTTTTTGATCCGTTGATCAAGGTAGATACTTGAGAAACCAAAAAGAAACGTTGAGTGAGAAATATAAGTTGTTGACAACAAAAATTACTTTGAACTATGTAAAACGAAATTGGGCTCTTTATATTCGAATATCTACAGATGAATAAGTCGAAGCCGTAGGAGCACTAGTACTGCTACCTATAGGACTTACTGGTAACTGTCCAGGTTTGTTGTCTTCTATAGTTTGTTCCTTTTTCTCTGATGGATTGGATGCTTTGGAGTTAAACTCATTTACTTCATCCTTGGATAAGGCTGAAGATGATGGGAACTGTTCTGAATTTTTCGGTGCGGATTCGTGAATTTCCGCTGCCAATTCACCAATTTTGTTACTTACTGTGCTTATTTGAGAGTGGATATCCGCTACTGCTTCTCTTCTGTTCTGAAAAACGGTTTGTTCAGCATTTTCCAGCATCATGGATTTTCCAAGATCAGTGCGGTTAGTGTCCTCTAGCACAAATCGATCAAACCGAGTTTCTCCCTCGATTGTATGAATCGAATTTTGCATTCTGTCTCGCATACCAACAAGCTTTCCCATCTGGTTATATGTCTGACTATTTTTGATGAGATGATCAAGTGAAGGTGACGATTGATCATCGGATTTAGTTGTCTGCTGTTGAGGCTTTTCAGGAAGTTGTCTTGATTTGTTCTTTTCTTCCAGCTCTTCCGCTTTAATCTGTGCAATCTGACTATCCAGCTGACCGATGGAAGTGGTTAGGTTTTTAATTCGTTCTGCTTTTGTTGTAGTATCTAACTCATCATTAGATTTAATAGCTTGCACTTGATCATTCAATTTTACTTTCTGCTCCATCAACCTCTGAATTTCTTTGTCTCGATTAGACATTAAACTAGCAGAAGTGATTGTACTCTTACTGGTAGGTGAAATTGGGTTCATATGCCTTTCTCCTTTTTTATATAGTCATAGTTATATATCGGAAAGGTAGGGAGATAAGTGAATATTTCTCTAACTCTTCATGTTAAGGAAAGTGTGTCATTTTCGTTGTAAAATGCAGTAGGTAGTTAAAACCTGGATAACTCAGTTGTTTTCAAATACATCTCGAAGTCCACATCTAGTTTCTTCATCGCACCTTCGATTGCTCGTTCAGAGCAGAACGCTAACAATGTAAGATAATATAGTCATTGTAATTTGAACAGATTTCCATTAAACTAAATAAAGATTAAACGATAATGAGAATCAATATCATATAGAAGAGACATGAAATGAAAGATGGAGGTCCTATACAGATGAATCAAGAATTGGAGCTTTATGATGTAACGATCATTGGAGGCGGCCCTGCGGGTATGTACTCTGCATTTTATAGCGGCATGCGTGATATGAAGACTAAATTGATCGAAGCACGCGACAGACTGGGAGGACGGATGCTTTTTTATCCGGAAAAGATGATCTGGGATGTTGGCGGGGTGACTCCGATTCTCTGTGAAGATCTGATCAAACAGCTTGAGCAGCAAGCACGTACATTCGATCCTACATTCGTATTTGAACAGCAAATTGAAGGGTTTGAGCGCCAGTCTGACGGAACAATTCTGTTAACAGCTGCTAATGGTGAACAACATTGGACACGCACAGTCATCCTTGCAATCGGGTATGGCATATATAAAATGGCCAAGCTGGAACTTGAAGGTGCGGACCGTTATGAAGTATCTAATCTTCACTATACGGTACAAGAACTGGAGCCTTTTCGCGGCAAACGTGTCCTGATCTCAGGCGGGGGCGATTCGGCTGTTGATTGGGCTAATGAGTTGGAGAGTTTGGCAGAGCAGGTTACAGTTGTACATCGACGGGATCACTTTGGTGGTTTGGAACGCAACGTTCTACGCATGAAAGAGTCTTCCGTAGACGTGCGAACGCCTTACGCGCTTGAGAAACTGCATAGCTTAAGTGGCGATAGGATTGAAGAGGTAACGATTAAGCATACAGAAAACGGGGAAACGGAGAGACTTGAAGTCGATGCAGTGATCGTCAATCATGGGATGAAGAGTGATTTCGGTTCAATCCGTCATTGGGGATTAGATCTAGGGGAGTGGCATGTCAGCACAACGGAGAGACTTCAGACGAATCTCCCCGGCGTATTTGCAGCAGGTGATTTTGTGGAATATGGAAGCAAGTTGTATTTAATTGCTGGAACTTTCACGGATGCAGCCCTTGCGGTTAATAGCGCTAAGCTGTATATGGACCCAGGAGCAGAGAAAGTCGCGTACGTTTCTTCCCATAACAGCCGTTTCAAAGAGAAAAATAAAGCGCTAGGTGTTGTGGAGGAGTAATAATGGTGGAAATACATAATAACTTCGGGAAGATCCCGAGGTTATTATTTTTGTTTATGGGGTATGAAGTGAGCAAGAATGCGCAAAATAGAACAGCTACGAATTGAAGAGCAGATTTAAAAAGAATATAATCTAATTTAATTAATTGTCGACACGTTTTTATGTTTTTGTAGGAAATATCGGCATGCATGTATCACCTAATTGTAGACTTGGTAACCAGATTACAAATCAACAAGAGTGGAGTGCAGCAAATGAAAAAAAGTTCGCCATCTGGCCAAAGTATTACATTCATTCAGCGCTTGCTTAATCATATGAATAAAAAACCAATTGCGTGGTCTAAAATTTATCTTGCCACGGCTGGTGCGCTTCATCGTTTATTCGTTGAGGGGCGGCGTAACCGTGCAGCAGCGAGAAGAAAACAGCAGGACATGCCCCTTAGTGCATTAAAATCCATGAAGCTCGAGCCAGGAGATATTGTGTACACACCAAGTTCTGAATCTACATACTATGCTGGGCATATGGGGATTATCGGTTTAGATGGAAAAGTATATCATGTACATCCATATGGACCGGTTTTTGCTGACACGTTGGACTGGTATCTTACACGTTTTTATGAAGGAGACCGTTTCATTGTGTTTCGTTCCAAACTTCGTCAAGTGGGAATTGGTGCAGCAGAATGGGTTCAGGAGCATTATAAACAGGTGAAGTTTTACCGTTTGCAGACGAACCTTCTTAGTATCGAGCGGAATTATTGCTCTAAATTTATATACCAGGCGTATAAATTCACTTCTGGGCT
This sequence comes from Paenibacillus sp. JJ-100, assembly GCF_948329825.1. Lineage (GTDB taxonomy): Bacteria > Bacillota > Bacilli > Paenibacillales > Paenibacillaceae > Paenibacillus. The sequence goes on along the minus strand of NZ_CAOJCM010000002.1, from coordinate 523,794 downwards.
GGATCTGTGGGGACGAAAGTTTACTAAGATGAAGCAGGGGTTCATCTATCCGTTTCGTATTGAACGCTCATCGGATCTAGATGTGCTTGGTACATTTTATAAATAAAACAAGTAATAAGGTAAAACACTCATAAAATGGCTCATTCCTCACCTTGAGGGATGGACCGTTTTATGAGTTTTTTTTAATATGTACTGAGATAAAAACAGGAAAAACACCCAAAACGTCGAATAGAAATACGTGGTAGGCAAGCACAACTTGGAATCGTATACATAAAGTTAGGCACGATGTTTAAGAACAAGTGAACAAAAAAACGTCTAGAAAGCAGGCGAACAAGAAAGAGTGAATTCCAATATGAAATGGCAGGGCTTCTTACGAAAGTTTCGAGGTAAAACAAACGTAGTGAAGCTATCGGACTATACTCCAAAAAAGGAGAGGAGGAACTACTGTTCCATTTGCAGAACATACGTAAAAAGCATTATGTATTATGCAGCTCCACAGGGAAATGTTACAGGTGTATGCAGTTCTTGTAGGACTGTGGCGGAAGCAAGAGATATGATCCCTATATGATAAGAAATAATGCGCTTTCGAAACAAGAATATTTTGATTTATGCGCGTTTTTGTAGTACATTAGCAAATGTATTCGAAGGAGGATTCTAATGTACTCAGGGAGACAAGACGATACTTTATACATCATGACCTACACCTTAAATAGCGGTATCAAGGGTACGGTTCCACTGTCTAATAAGCAAATTGTTGAGTGGCTCGATTGTTATAGAAATGAGAAACGCTTTGTAACTGAGATCGGCAAGGAATTTTTTGGATTAAATGCAGGATTGGTTGCAGATTTTAAAGTTCAAAATCATTTATCCGATTATCAGCAGACGATTATGCCCTCTCAGCAGCAGGATAACTTGGAGCGTCTGTCCAGTGCTTATAAATCAACTGAGTTATTAATGAAGATTGATTGCAAATGCGGCACGGCTTACGTAACTGAATCTCCTTACAAGCGAACCAAATGGTATTGCACGAAGTGTAAAGAGATTGTATTCCTGGATTCTAAAAAAGGAATGGTAGAAACATCGCGCGGCGATGCATACTACATGACCAACAAATACTTTGTTTCCCGAGATTAATGGGAAGTGATAACTGAGGCATCGCTTACAGCGGTGCTTTTTTCGTGCCATTTTGTTATAAAAGTTGTATTTTGTAAATATGGAGGATGGGATTGTAATAAAAAAAAGCCCGATTGGGCTTTTAGTTAAGCGTTCCTTATGAAGTGCATTCCACTTTGTGAGGCGGAATAAAGCAGCAGCGACAGCGGGGCTCGTAAGCCTCAGAGTCACCAATCATGACGACTGGACCCAAGGTGACAGGTTCCCCATTGACGATCCGCTGTGTAAAAGCGGCATCAGGGCTGCCACAAACGGCGCAAAATGCAGACAGTTTTTCGATATCATCGGCCATCGCCAGAAGGCCACCGATATATCCAAATTCTTTTCCACGATAATCCATATTAAGTCCATCGACGATGACATGTTTCCCGCAGTAGGCTAGTTCAGAGACAAGCTCCATGATGGCACTGCTAAAAAATTGCACTTCATCGAAGGCAACAACATCGGCATCAATCGTCTGATTCAAAATCGACTCTATGGATTCCGGCGTTAATTGCCGGGGAATGGAATGAGCAGGCAGTCTATATCCGATCCGGCTTACGATTTCGTCCTGAGCGAACCGATCATCCTCAGCAGGTTTGTAGGCAACGACCTTTTTACGGCCAAATTGAATAAGCTTCTGACAACGGCGAATTAGTTCACCAGATTTTTCGCTGAACATGGGTCCAGTAATTACAGTAATACGTCCAGTTTGCACGATGCTGCTACCCCTCTCGCATACGGTATTCAAAAAAAGCGACCATTACAGATTACCACATCTCCTTCGCAAAGAGCCAGAGCTAATATGAATCAGTTTGTGTTACTATATGTATGGTTACCATGTGAGTTCCGAAAGTTTGAGCTTTGGAGATTTGAAAAGAGGTGTTACGAATGAATGAAGCATTAACTTCACTAAAACAGCGTTATGAAGATCTAAATAGACAGGGTAAACTGGACGAGCCCGCGCAGGCTTTATTTACAGAACTGCTCGCAGAGGCAGAGCGACTGCAGGCCAGCAATCTGACACTGCGCAGAACAATTCTAAAATCCTCTTCCAAGGAGTCGCGTATGTCCACCAAATTGCGAGATGCTTTATATGAATGAGATTAGTTGATCATTGTGGGAGCTATTCCGTGGTTGCTTCGTAACTACATTGCCGAAAAGTCCGAAAAAAACAAAAAGCCCGGAATTATGAACTGCTTCCGGGTGTTTCGAGCTGTTCCGTCTGTTTTTTTGAGCGAAAACGTGGACCAACATAATTGCGTTTGCGGTCGCGAAACAAAATCCAGCCGCCTAGAAAGCTCATGCCTGCGACAAAAAGCAGAAGTCCGCCCAGGAAGGAAAGCCACTGAAATCCGGGAGAAATCATGTCGTTTCCATGCTCTGCATAATATAAAAATAAGGCATCTTTCATCATAAGGAAACCTTTCATCGCCATTAAACCGGGGATGACGAGAACAATAATTGCGATAAATCGCGAAAAGACTATTTTCGTATTCATAAGCATTATACCCTTTCTGGCAGAGTCAACATAATTTAAAGGTTACGCTTACAGAGAATTCCTGTCTATATCATAGCTTGGAAAACGCAGGCTGTCCATGTGAGAATGGTCAAATTTTGAGTTGACTGCGCAAGGAGAGTACAATGAGTTATATAGAGGGACAGTCATAGCTAAGACAGCAAGAATCAATATATTAATATATATGCTACTAAAAACGAGGTATAGAGGAGAATTTAGAGATGCCAATACCGTGTGATGTTGCGATACTGGGTGGAGGTACGGGTGGATATGTCGCTGCAATCCGTGCCGCGCAGTTGGGAAAAAAAGTTGTTATTATCGAGAAGGACAAGCTGGGCGGTACATGTCTGCATCGGGGCTGTATTCCAAGTAAGGCATTGCTGAAAAGTGCGGAGATGTACGCCGAAATCCAAGACAGCGAAAGTTATGGTATTGAAACCAGTGGAGCTACACTTGTGTTCCCTAAAGTTCAGGGACGAAAGGATGCCATTGTCGAGCAGTTGTACAAAGGTGTTCAGTATCTGATGAAAAAGAATAAAATTGAAGTGGTTCACGGCAAGGGACGTGTCATCGGACCTTCCATTTTCTCGCCGCAAAGTGGTGCTGTAGCTGTCGAATTTGAAGATGGCGAGATGGATACAGTTGTTCCAACCAATCTAATTATTGCTACGGGATCACGTCCCCGAGTATTAACTGGGCTTGAATCCGATGGAAGATACATTATGAGCAGTGATGATGCACTTCGTATGGACGAGCTACCAGCTTCTATGATCATTGTAGGCGGTGGAGTGATTGGGCTTGAATGGGCCTCGATGTTGAATGATTTTGGCGTGAATGTAACGGTAGTCGAGACAGCAGCTCATGTGCTACCTGCAGAAGACGAGGATGTGGCTAAAGAAATGCAACGTTTGCTGGGCAAGCGGGGTGTGCGTTTCCTTACCGGCGCCAAACTGATCACGGACAGCTACCGAATCGAAGATCAGAACGTGAACATCGATGTGCAATTCGCGGGAGATAAGCTGGAAACGCTGACTGCTGAAAAAATGCTCGTGTCGATCGGACGTCAAGCTAACGTTGAAAATATCGGGCTTGAGAATACAGATATCAAAGTCGAGGGCGGTTTTATTGCAGTTAACAAAAACTTGCAGACTGGCGAAGGTCATATTTATGCCATTGGTGATTGCATCGGCGGATTGCAGCTTGCACATGCGGCTAGTCACGAGGGGATATTAGCCGTGAATCATATGGCTGGAGAGCCTGTGCATCCGGTTGAAGCTCATCGGATCCCGCGGTGTGTATATACACGTCCGGAAGCGGCAAGCATTGGTTTTACGGAGAAGGAAGCCAAGGAACGTGGATACGAGATCAAAACAGGCAAGTTTCCTTTTCAGGCAATTGGCAAAGCGTTGATCCACGGAAGTCGTGATGGCTTCGTGAAGGTGATTGCGGACGCCAAAACGAATGATATTTTGGGGGTACATATGATTGGAACTCATGTTACCGAATTGATCGCGGAAGCTTCACTCGCGCAGATGCTGGATGCGACACCGTGGGAAGTTGGACAAACGATTCATCCGCACCCTTCTCTGTCGGAAATCATGGGTGAAGCCATGCTGGCGGTGGACGGAAAAGCAATTGGGATGTGAGCCGCACAGAGGATTGAGAATGGTCCTTTTCTTTTTGGGGGAAAAGGGATTATAATAGGGTTAAGCCAAGTCTTAGTACCAGGTTATAAGATCGGGTAGTAAGATTGAATTAAGGCTCTGAATAAAAGGAGGTACCTCATATGAGTTCACAAGGTACTGCAGGTGCGGTCCATCGCCATCAACAGCTTGGACTTAGCGATGGAGAAGTATTGGATATGTACAAATACATGTTGCTTGCACGCAAGTTTGACGAGCGCTGCTTGCTTTTGCAGCGGGCTGGAAAAATTAACTTTCACGTATCCGGAGTAGGACAGGAAGCTGCACAAGTGGGTGCTGCTTTTGGTCTGGACCGGGATCATGATTATTTTTTACCTTATTACCGCGATTATGGTTTTGTTCTGGCTGTGGGCATGACACCGCGTGAGCTGATGCTGTCTGCATTTGCCAAAGCGGAAGATCCGAATAGTGGTGGACGACAGATGCCAGGCCACTTTGGTCACAAAAAGCTGCGTATCGTCACAGGCTCCAGTCCGGTTACAACGCAAGTTCCTCACGCAGTTGGATTCGCGCTTGCAGCCAAGATGAAAAAGGAGAAGTTTGTTTCTTTTGTCACATTTGGTGAAGGTTCAAGCAACCAGGGAGACTTCCACGAAGGTGCCAATTTTGCAGGTGTGCACAAGCTCCCTGTCATCATCATGTGTGAGAACAATCAATATGCAATTTCGGTTCCTGTTCACAAGCAGCTTAGCGGCAAGGTCTCTGATCGTGCACTAGGCTATGGTTTCCCTGGATTGCGCGTAGATGGCAATGATGCACTCGAAGTGTATGCTGCCGTGAAGGAAGCACGCCAGCGTGCCATCGCAGGTGAAGGACCAACACTGATTGAGGCAATGATGTATCGTCTATCTCCTCACTCCACTTCAGATAATGATCTGGCCTACCGGACCAAAGAAGAGGTTGAGGAGAACTGGAAGAAAGACGGCGTGCTTCGGATGAAAAATTATTTGATTGAATGCGGTATCTGGGACGAAGCCCAGGATGCGGATCTGGCTTCCCAGCTAGCGCTGGAAATGAAGGAAGCGACTGAATATGCAGACAACGCGCCATATCCGAAACCTGAGGACACTCTGACGCATGTCTATGCGGACAGCGAAGAAGGGGGACGGTAATCATGGCTATGATGGAATATATTGATGCAATCCGTCTTGCAATGAAAGAAGAGATGGAGCGCGACGAGAACGTGTTTGTTCTTGGAGAGGACGTCGGAGTCAAAGGCGGCGTGTTCACAACGACCAAGGGATTACAGGATCAGTTCGGTGAGATGCGTGTAATGGATACACCGCTGTCAGAATCGGCCATTGCGGGTGTGGCTATCGGTGCAGCAATGTACGGGATGAAGCCGATTGCTGAAATGCAGTATTCTGACTTTATGTTGCCTGCGACGAATCAGATTATTAGTGAAGCGGCAAAAATCCGCTATCGTTCGAACAATGACTGGAGCTGTCCAATCGTTATCCGTGCGCCAATTGGCGGCGGGATCTTTGGTGGGCTGTACCATTCCCAGTGTCCAGAATCGATCTTCTTCGGTACACCGGGTCTCAAAATTATCGCCCCTTACTCGGCGTATGATGCTAAAGGACTGCTTAAAGCGGCTGTTCGTGATCCAGACCCTGTACTCTTTTTTGAAAACAAAAAATGTTACAAGCTGATCAAGGAAGATGTTCCTGAGGATGATTACATCGTTCCAATCGGTAAGGCGAACGTACTTCGTGAAGGTGCAGATATTACGGTTATTGGTTATAGTCAGCCTTTGCATTTTGTGATGCAGGCCGCTGAGGAATTGGAACGCGAAGAGGGCATTACGGCACATGTACTAGATCTGCGTACACTGCAGCCGCTCGATCGTGAAGCCATTATCGCTTCCGCTCGGTTGACAGGGAAGGTGCTGATCGTACACGAAGATAACAAAACGGGTGGTGTAGGTGCAGAAGTTGCAGCCATCATCAGTGAGGAATGTCTATTTGATCTGGATGCACCTATTCAGCGTCTATGTGGTCCTGATGTACCGGCTATGCCAATTAGCCCTCCTATGGAGAAGTTTTTCATGTTGAGCAAAGATAAGGCTAAAGCAGCTATGCGTGAGCTTGCCGAGTATTGATCCGAGAAGGTACAATAATAACTATTAATGGATTAAAAACCCATATGAAGGTTAAAAGTAAAGTTTGGAGTGATAAATAAATGGCTGAACGTATGAAATGGATCGACGTCATCATGCCGCAGCTCGCAGAATCTCTGGTTTCGGCTACCATCGGCAAATGGTTGAAAAAACCAGGTGACCGTGTGGAGCAATACGAGCCGATCTGTGAAGTCATTACCGATAAAGTCAATGCCGAGATCCCATCTACTGTGGAGGGGATCATGGGTGACCTTCTGGTAGAAGAGGGAACAACTATTGCTGTAGGAGAGGCCATCTGTCGTATGCAAGTCGCTGCTTCCGATGAAGACACTGCAGAGCAAGTAACACCTCCTGCGAGTCAGGAGCATCAGGTGCAGCAAACCCAAGGACAGCGTGAGGTCATTCAATCTCCTGTCACCGCTTCAAACGCTGCTACATTTGATCCGAATCAGCCTATGCGTAATCGTTACTCACCAGCAGTTCAGTCTCTGGCAGCTGAACACGGATTGAATCTGCAGCACATTCAGGGAACAGGAGCGGGCGGAAGGATTACTCGTAAGGACGTACTTGCCTATGTTGCACAAGGAGGGCAGGGGAATGCACCTACTACGTCTGCTCAGTCTTCAGTAGCATCCAATCAAGTCACTCAATCGACTTCTTCGCCTTTCAGCGGAATCAGGGATACAAGTGTAACTACAGGGACTGCAGCTTCTAATAGTGGTTCCGGACAATCCATTCTTGCATCCGATGCGGGAGTTCCTGTGCGTCATTCGGGAATTCACCTGACGGAAAGTCCGAAAATACCTCAGATTGAAGTGGAAGGTGGCGGACAGGGGAGATCGGAATACTTTATCGATGTTACCCCTGTACGTAACGCGATAGCCCGGAATATGCGTCAAAGTGTATCCGAAATCCCACATGCGTGGACGATGATTGAGGTGGATGTAACTAACCTCGTCATGCTGCGCAATAAACTCAAGGATGAGTTCAAACGGAAAGAAGGCATTAACCTGACCTATCTTTCGTTTATGATGAAGGGTGTTGTCAATGCAATTAAAGATTACCCGATCATGAACTCGGTATGGGCGGTTGATAAAATTATCGTGAAGCGAGATATTAACCTGTCCATGGCTGTAGGTACAGAAGATTCTGTGCTGACACCGGTGATCAAACAGGCAGATCAGCGTAATATCGCGGGTCTTGCTCGCGAGATTGATGAGCTGGCTCGTAAAACGCGTGAAGGTACCCTGAAGCTGGATCATATGCAGGGCGGTACATTTACAGTGAACAATACAGGCTCTTTTGGTTCCATCCTGTCACAACCGATCATCAACTATCCACAGGCTGCTATTCTTACATTTGAGTCTATTGTGAAAAAACCGGTTGTCATCAACGATATGATCGCTGTGCGGTCGATGGCTAACTTGTGTCTTTCTCTGGATCACCGAATTCTGGACGGTGTGATCTGTGGACGGTTCTTGCAACGTGTCAAAGAGAACCTGGAAGGGTACAATATGGAAACGAAAGTGTATTAAGTTTATGATAGAACTAAGGGAAAGTGTATGTGCCACAGGCCGTGCACTTTTCTGACTGTCTAGAGATCATTATTTCATCATATAGTAAACCATGGGCAGAAGGATGTGGGGAAAACATGGGCAAACCGCTGAATGTGGCATACATACCAATGCTTGATTATGAAGCGGCATGGAATCTTCAAAAATCAATTGTTCGACAGCTGGATAAAGGTGAAGGCCCCGAACACATGCTACTTTTACAGCATCCGCCAACGTATACGATTGGAACGCAGAATCATCCGGAGCATCTGCTCTGGAGTGAGGAAGAGTTAAAAGCACAAGGTATTTCCTTGTTTCAAATTGATCGCGGCGGTGATATTACTTATCATGGGCCGGGTCAACTGGTAGGTTACCCATTATTGGTACTGGGACGAGATGAGAAACTGGATCTGCATCATTACTTGCGTACATTGGAACAGGTAATGATCGATTATCTTGCGGATCAGGGAATTCAATCTGGTCGTAAAGAGGGTTACACAGGCGTATGGATCGGTGATCTGAAGATTGCTGCGATCGGCATCAAGTTCAATCGCTGCAAGCATGGACGTGGTTTTGTGACGAGTCACGGTTTTGCTTTCAACATTACCTCAGGTATTCAGCTTGCCGGGTTTCAAGGAATCGTTCCATGTGGAATTCAACAGTATGGGGTGACGTCGCTCGAGGATATCACGGGTAAGTCATACTCGGTTGAGCAAGTAGCCTATGACATTGTGCCTTATTTTCAGCGTTTATTCCCGTATGATCTGAGTTGGGTAACGGAAAAAGAAGCCCTCCAGCGTCTGTAGAACAGAACATCGGAAGAGCTTCAGGGTGGGTGACTATCCAAACAATAGCGGTTCCAGCGCGATGAAAAGAGTGGAGCCAATCATGGCCGCCAGCATGAGATAGATCACAATTTTGAACCATTTCTTGTTTTGCATGAAGAGAGAACTCCTTTCAGACCTTTTAAACAAGCCATAGTACCTGTATTGTATCGTATCTACGATAGGGAGGAAAGTCTAATGATTAATGAACAACGTGTAATAAAGCAATTTATGGAATTGGTTCAGATTGATAGTGAGACAAAAAATGAACAAAATATATCGAAGGTGTTAAAGGAACAATTCGAAGGTCTTGGTCTTCATGTTTACGAGGACGATACGATGAATGAGACGGGTCACGGGGCGGGCAATCTGGTCGTTACGATGGAAGCTGCTGGCGTGGAAGGTGTTGAGCCGATGTTCTTCACTTGTCACATGGACACCGTGACCCCTGGACAGGGGATCAAACCGGAGCTGGGCGAGGACGGATGGATCCGCAGTGATGGTACAACTATACTTGGAGCGGATGACAAAGCGGGCATTGCAGCTCTATTTGAAGCGATTCGTGTCATTCAGGAGAATAACATTCCGCATGGCAAAATTCAGTTCGTGATTACCGTCGGTGAAGAGTCTGGCCTTGTAGGAGCTCGTGCGATGGATCCGAAGGATATTGATGCTAAATTTGGATATGCACTGGATTCGAATGGAGCTGTGGGTACGATCTGCGTAGCTGCTCCAGCAAGAGCTGAGATTCAAATGAAAATTTATGGGAAGTCAGCACATGCCGGTGTGAACCCGGAAGATGGAATTAGTGCAATTCAGGTTGCAGCCAAAGCAATTGCTGCAATGAAGCTTGGACGCATTGATAACGAGACGACAGCTAATATTGGCAAATTCCAAGGTGGGTCTGCTCTGAATGTGGTATGTGACTTCGTTCAGATTGAAGCGGAGGCCCGTAGTATTGTGCAGGAGAAAATCGAACAGCAGGTCGCCCAAATGCGCGAGGCACTGGAGACGACATGCCGGAAATTCGGTGCAACAACAGAGTTCCGTAGTGAAATCAAGTATCCTGCATTCGGTTTCCATGACGACCACGAAGTCGTGCAACTGGCACAGCGGGCGATTCGTAGTATTGGCCTGGAAACAAGCACGTTTGCTTCTGGTGGAGGAAGTGACGCTAATATTTTTAACGGATTTGGTATCCCAACGGTGAACTTGGCTGTAGGGTATGAAGACATCCATACAACTAAAGAGCGCATACGAGCGGCGGATATTGTGAAGCTGTCTCAAGTCGTGATCGCGATTGTACAGGAAACGGTTGCTAACAAGTAAGGACAGTAAACTGCCGATTTGATTACACAGAATTTAAAAGTCCGAATTCGGTTCAACCCGGGTTCGGACTTTTTGAACAACACTAGACTAGCTCTTTCGTCCAGCCAGCATGTCACTTAATTTGGTTTCGGGGCCCCATTCCCGCATCCATTGTTTAAGAATAAGCTGTACTTGTCTGGCTTGTCCGACTACATGTGCAGATTGAGGCGTGAGATAACTTTTCATTCAGTGAGTCCCCCTTATTTCTCGCATTACACTTGAGATAGTACGTAAGTTTAGATTCTTATAAGCTCACCATATGCCTGAAATTATCACTTTATACATCTCAGTTCGATTGAACTCATCACAAATGAAACGGAGTTGAACTATACATGAAATCCAGAACATCTGCTGAATCCATTTATGCGCCGCAACCGGCGAATCCCAAGCTTGATGAAGTAACGGTATCCTCTAAGGCGATCTTTGAAGGTAAAGTAATTTCACTTCAGGTAGATACTGTACAGTTGCCTAATGGGCAAACGGCGACCAGAGAAATCATTAAACATCCAGGAGCAGTAGCAGTACTGGCGATCAAGGGAGATCGTATGCTCGTCGTGGATCAGTATCGCCAAGCCATGGGGCGTACGGAAGTAGAAATACCTGCGGGTAAACTGGACCCGGGAGAACAACCCGAGGTGGCAGCTGCGCGTGAGCTGAAGGAAGAGACGGGCTATGAAGCGAAATCGCTGCGGCACTTGAGGTCTTTCTACACGTCACCGGGTTTTGCGGACGAGATCATTCACCTCTATATGGCGGAAGAGCTTGAAGCTGGAGAGATGGCACTCGACGAAGATGAATTTCTTGAAGTGGCGGAGATTACGCTAGAGGAGGCATACAGACTGATGGACGAGAATCGGATAAGTGATGCCAAAACGATGATGGCTGTGTATGCTTGGGAGATTTACAGAACGACAGGACGGTTGTAATGATGCAACATCAAGAGGGAATGACGAGACGATGGAATCCCTGTTATTCGGACCTGCATATTCATATTGGACGTACGTCCCGCGGTGAGGCAGTTAAAATTAGCGGCAGCCGCGACCTGACCTTTGAGAATATTGCCCTGGAGGCATCCACACGCAAAGGAATTCATCTCTTGGGAGTTATTGATTGCCATTCTCCTGTTGTGCAAAAAGATATTGAGGAGTTACTCCATAAAGGTACAATGTCGGAGATAGAGGGGGGCGGGATTGCGTATCAAGATACTACAATTCTACTGGGAACGGAGATTGAGCTCCGCGAACCTGAAATGAAAGAATTCCATATGCTGGCCTACTTCCGAGATCTGAATACGATGAAGTCTTTTACCACATGGATGATGCGTTATATGAAAAATGTAAACCTAAGCTCTCAACGTGTATATGTCCCTGTAACTGAGATGCAAGCAGAGATTAAGGCTCGTGGGGGCCTAATTGTCCCTGCACATGTATTTACACCGCATAAGGGTATCTATGGAAGCACAGCGCCACGTATGGCAGATGTGCTGGATACCAGCCTTATAGATGCGGTCGAGCTCGGACTAAGCTCAGACTCCTCCATGGCGAGTTACATCCGTGAAATGGATCATCTTCCTTTTCTGACCAACTCGGATGCGCATTCACTGGGTAAAATCGGACGGGAATATAATGAGCTTCACATTGCGTCCCCTTCCTTCGACGAGTTCCGAATGGCGCTGCGAGGGGAAGAGGGGAGGAGCATTACAGCCAATTATGGGTTGAATCCAAGATTAGGTAAATACCACCGGACGTATTGTGCAGCATGTGGCAGCGTAATGGACGAGAAAGATCTGTCCGCAGACCGATGTCCGCTTTGTGGAAGCCCAAAGCTTGTTCAAGGGGTGCTGGATCGTATTCTAGCCATTGCGGATCGGGAACAACCGGAGGTACCAGCAGACCGCCCGCCTTACTATTATCAGGTTCCACTAGAATTCATCCCTGGACTTGGCAAAGCCAAGCTTCGTCAGCTACTGGATCGTTTCGGCACAGAGATGGATGTGCTGCACCGGACCGATGAAGTTCAACTAGCTGAAGTCGTGGGTCCCATACTTGCTGAACTAATCGTGGCCGCTCGCAATGGACAGTTGGCATTGTCTTCTGGAGGGGGAGGCACGTACGGGAAGGTGACAGAGAACCTACGGAAAACGTAAAATCTAAAACAGGCAGCGTGTAACGATATGGACAAGAGGCATACAGGCGAGTTCCGGTTCATATGCTGAATCGTAAGGGATAATCAAGACCGAAATCATTCCTTGCAGCAGGATAACTGGAAAGGAGACCCGTACCTGTATGCGTTCTTCTTATTTTACGTTCAAGGGGCAAACCTCGTTATATGTATTTGTAGCTGTCTTGTTTCTGGTCGGTGTTATCTTTGGTGCATTAATGGTTAACGCTCTCTCACTAGAACAACGACAGGATCTTGAAGGGTATCTTGGTAACTTCTTCATGACCGTGCAACATAGTTCTCAGGGGATGGAGAGTACAGCTTACTGGGACATTGCGATGCTTCATCTCAAGTGGATCGGACTTATCTTCATTCTTGGTTTGTCCGTTGTGGGGTTGCCAGGCATACTCATTTTAGATTTTCTAAAAGGCGTATTGATCGGGTTTACTGTGGGTTATCTTGTGGGACAGTATTCATGGAAAGGCTTGCTGTTTGCACTTGTATCCGTAGCACCACATAATCTGTTCGTCATTCCAATCCTGATCATCTGTAGTGTGGCTGCCATGACATTCTCATTATATATCATCCGTAATCGCCTCTTAATGAAACGAGCACCAGGCCGCCAAAAACCATTTGCTTCTTATATTATTTTAACAGTCTTTATGGCAGTGTTGCTTCTTGGTGTAGCGTCTTTTGAAACCTGGGTTACGCCCGCTATGATGCGCTGGGTCACTCCAATGCTGCTTCCTGTCTAGCTTCTATGAGATGTCCTAAAATATTGACTTTAATATTAGACTCCCCCTATAATGGAAAGAGTGGGTTAAGTTGCAGTGTGCAGTGATTTCCTAGGGGGAGGGAGAAAATGGAAGCACGGATTGATAAAATTAAGCAGCAACTACAGTCCCAAGGTTATAAATTAACGCCCCAGCGGGAAGCCACCGTCAGAGTACTTTTAGAGAATGAAGAAGATCATCTGAGTGCAGAGGATGTATTCATGCTCGTTAAAGAAAAAGCTCCCGAAATCGGTCTGGCAACCGTGTACCGTACCCTCGAACTACTGAGTGAGCTGCATGTTGTAGAGAAAATCAACTTCGGCGACGGTGTAGCGCGTTATGATCTGCGCGGAGATACATCCAAGCATCACCATCATCACTTAATCTGCGTGCAATGCGGAAGTATGGATGAAATTCGTGAGGACTGGTTAGGGCCGCTTGAAGAACGACTGGAGCGGGAATTTAATTTCTCGGTAGTAGATCACCGATTGGACTTTCATGGAGTTTGTTATCGTTGCAAAGCTAAAAATGAACAAAAGCCCAAAGATGAAGAATAACATAGCCTATCTTCAAGCTCTCACCGGCGGTTTTGACGGGGGAGCTTTTTTGGTCCCGTACCTCGTGTGAGGTCTGTCGCTGTGGCATATTCCCGTCTGACATGTCATACCCTGTTTCAAGGGCATATTGGACTTGATGAGGGAAGGGGAATATCCAATGATTATATCTTTACGGAGAGGGCTCCGTTTTATACGATTTATTGTGTTTTTTGCTGCGCTTGTGTATTTGTTCTATCACATTATGGATTTCTTCAACGGCTGGATCTCACCCGTAGATCACTATCAGATACCATCTGGTAATGCAGTTAAGGTATTTCAGGAAACGGATTGGCCAGGCACTGGAGAAGCACGTCCTACGATGGCGGAGCGCCTAAGACTATTCTATTGGTACGGGGAATAGCTGCAAGGGGAAAGAGACTCCGGCAGCCAGGGATGCAAATACGAAAGCAGCCTGCCAATCGGCATTGCTGTCAGATGAGGAGTGTCGTACATGAATCAGACCATACACGCCTATGCTTTATACCTGGAAGAAGATAAGGGAATGTCTAGCAGCACGCTAGAATCTTATCTCCGAGATGTGGACAAGTTCGTGGAATTCGTGAAAAAGGAATACGATATTCGCAGGCCAGAAGAAGTTAGACGAACCCATGTTGTGTTGTTTGTAGGTCGACTCAAACAGGATGGTCGGGCGAATGCAACGATTGCCCGTAGCATCGTATCCTTACGATCCTATTTTCATTTTTTGATGCGGCGCGGCGAGATTGTACAAGACCCTACGTTTGACGTGGAGGCTCCCAAGGCTGACAAAACACCTCCTCAGGTTCTTACTCTTCAAGAGATTGAATTATTGTTGGCCTCCCCTGATGTTAGCTCTCCTCAAGGTGTTCGAGATCGCGCCATGCTGGAGTTGCTGTATGCTACTGGCATTCGGGTGTCGGAGCTAATTGCACTTGATGTACGGGACGTACAGCCGGAGATGCGCTTTATACGCTGCGGTGGAGCGGGTAAAGAACGAATTCTCCCCATCGGTGCACCGGCTGCGCATTGGGCCAAAGTGTATATCGAAGAGTTTCGTGAGCTTTTGCTTAAGGCTGGAACAGACGAGCAGGCCCTTTTTGTGAACGTATCCGGAAGGCGTCTGACTCGGCAGGGATTTTGGAAGCTGCTGAAAAAATCAGCAGTAGACGCAGGCATTTCAGGAGAGATTACGCCGCACACGCTACGACATTCATTCGCAGCCCACTTGATCGCTAATGGGGCGGATACTCGTGCAGTGCAGGACATGCTTGGTCATGTTGAACAACCAGGGCAACAATATAGCCAGCATGGACGTAAAACGATGAAAGAAATTTATGAAACCCATCATCCGCGAGCAAAATAATTTTTGGCGCACACTCTTCACAATTAATAGAGGATGAATGGCCCTTTTTAAGTTAAACTATATTGGAAACCAACAAAACGCCGTTATACATACGCAGGTTCCATGATTGGAATGGTTTCATGACACCATGACAAGCACAGGGTGTACCTGCCGATTCATAAACGGATCGTTTCTACTTTAAGGAGGAACAACATCGGATGACAGCATTAAACCAACAGATGATTTCAGAAGCAGCATCTTATATTCAAAGTAAAAGCTCCATCAAGCCGGAAGTCGGCTTGATTCTCGGCTCAGGTCTTGGCGTTCTTGCTGAACTGATTGAAGACGGCGTGAGCATTGCATATCAGGATATTCCACATTTCCCTGTGTCCACTGTAGAGGGACATGAGGGGGAATTGCTGATCGGCACCATTCAAGGACGTCCAGTCGTGATGATGAAAGGCCGTTTTCACATGTATGAGGGCTATGGCCCGGAACTGACCGCATTCCCGGTACGCGTAATGAAAGAATTGGGAGTAACCAGCTTGCTGGTAACGAATGCTGCTGGCGGTGTCAACACATCCTATCAGGCGGGCGATTTGATGCTCATCTCCGATCACTTGAACCTGACTGGCAAAAACCCGTTAATGGGGCCAAATGACGCTGCACTTGGGGTACGTTTCCCTGATCTGTCTGAAGCATATAGCCGCCGTCTGCGTGCACTAGCCAAGGATACGGCAGCAACACAAGGTTTTAATGTGCAAGAGGGTGTATATGCCGGCATGCTCGGACCCAACTATGAAACACCGGCAGAGATCAGAATGCTGCGTACGCTAGGTGCAGATGCTGTGGGGATGTCTACCGTTTCCGAAGTGATCGTAGCTCGGCATGCGGGTCTTGAAGTGCTTGGTATTTCTTGCATCAGCAACATGGCTGCTGGCATACTAGATCAGCCTTTGTCCCATGAAGAAGTGATGGAAACGACGGAACGTGTTCGTGAAGCTTTCCTGGCGCTTGTGTTGGCAGTTATCCCTAAGATGTAACAAGATGAACAGGTAAGCAGGACAACATTAGCTAGATATCAATTAAACGTGCTACAACTCCAAGGTCTGGAGGGGCACGTTTTTTTGCGTTATCTTTTTGTTGAAAAAAAGTTAAGTAAAACCTTCTTTTAATGGAATAATTTACTTTAAACACGCCGACAATGATTAGCAGTACATGCGAGGCCTAACCACCGCGCTATTCATTTGAGGAGGGAAACTAGTGAAAAAAAGAATAATGGCATCGTTCATGACCCTTTGTATTCTGCTGCCCCTAATGACATCATCAGCTCTTGCTGAAGAAGCACCAAAGGCTGCTGGAGGTGCGGAGTTGGCTCCATCGGCAACTTCGGCTATTTTGATGGATGCAGATACGGGGACCGTTATTTATGAGAAAAACAGCCATGATCAGCTGCCTCCGGCAAGTATTACGAAAATCATGACCATGTTGCTTACGATGGAAGCGATTGGTTCAGGTGAGTTGAAATTAACGGATAAGGTTAGAACAAGTGAGTATGCGGCTTCAATGGGCGGTTCACAGATCTTCCTGGAGCCTGGTGAAGAGATGAGCGTGGATGACATGTTAAAAGGTATCGCCATGGCTTCAGGTAATGATGCGTCTGTAGCCATGGCCGAGAAGCTGGCTGGCTCGGAAGAAGCCTTTGTACAGATGATGAATGAGCGCGCACAGGAGCTGGGCATGAAGGATACACGTTTTGCTAATGCGAACGGTCTGCCTGTGGCTAATCATTATTCCTCTGCACACGATATCGCAGTGATGAGCCGTGAATTGTTGAAGCATCAAGGCATTACAAAGTATACGGGGGCTTACCAGGACTACTTACGTAAAGACTCCGAGAAGCCGTTCTGGCTCGTGAATACAAACAAACTGGTGCGCTTTTATCAGGGAGCAGACGGTTTGAAAACAGGTTATACATCCGAGGCAAAATTCTGTCTGTCGGCTACGGCGTCCAAAGATGGACTGCGTGTAGTTGCCGTTGTTCTTGGCGAACCGAATACGAAAACCCGGAACAGTGAAGTCTCCGCCATGTTTGATTATGCGTTTGCACAATACACGATGAAGGCACTATACAAAACAGGTGATCTGCTGGGCAGTCTGAAGATTGAAAAAGGTGATGTTGCTGAGCTGCCGCTGAATGCTTCTCAGAACTACAGTGTTCTGATGCGTAAAGGAGCTAAGTCAACGGATATCCGGCATGAATTAATTGTGCCCACCGAAGTAAAAGCTCCGGTCAAGGCAGGTCAAAGCGTAGGTAAGCTCGTCGTTTACCAAGGAAACGAAGTGATTAAAGAATTCGACATTCAGGCCCCACAGGATGTGGGTAAAGCTGGCTGGTGGAAGCTGTTCAAGCGTACAACCTCCAATTTGTTCGATTAAACGGCAGGAAATGCCCTTCACCCTGTCACTTGAACAGTTTTTGTAGTTAAATAGGGGTTTTCTTCTAGTTTTGTCGGGGGGCAGGAAAAGCTTTTGGCAACGTAGAAATCCTTGTTCAAGACAGGGAGGAGAGTGGGCAAACGTGAATCTGAATGTGAACATGGAGCATCACCGCGGGATTTTGATTGTACGATTATCCGGGGAGCTGGATCACCATACAGCGGATATGGTACGGATGCAGATGGATGAAGCCATCCAGCGCAGACAATGTGAGCATCTTGTGCTGAGCTTGAAAGACCTGCAATTTATGGACAGCTCTGGTCTGGGTGTTATTTTGGGAAGATACAAATTGATCAAAAATAAAGGCGGAAAAATGGTTATCTGTGATGTGAATCCGTCAGTATACCGTTTGCTGGAAATGTCGGGATTGTTCAAGATCATGCCGATATACGAAAATGAGGGAACTGCTCTCTCAGGTCTGGAGGTCGTCTCATGAATGAAGGGACAGGAACAAATTTCATGAATCTGCAATTTGCAGCCAAGTCGGAGAATGAATCGTTTGCACGGGTGACCGTGGCGGCCTTTATCTCGCAGCTTGATCCCACGATGGACGAGCTCAGCGATCTGAAAACGGTCGTCTCCGAAGCGGTGACCAACAGCATCATCCATGGATACAATAACGATCCGGAAGGCGTTGTGACGATTCAGGCCGAGATTCGCGAAGATATGATTACAATCATCGTAGAGGATCGCGGTGAAGGCATCGAGGATCTGGATCTCGCCAAACAGCCGCTCTATACGTCCAAGCCCGAACTTGAGCGGTCGGGTATGGGCTTCACGATTATGGAAAATTTCATGGATGAATTCGAAGTCAGCAGCGAGCCCGGCAGAGGCACCTCCATCAAGATGAAAAAAAGGATTGAATCCAAGAAAGCATTGTATAATTAGGGGTTGGTATTCTTATGGATGCTGAAGTGAAACCATCTTCACAGACCTATTTGGACGATGCCGAGGTCAAACGGCTGATTGCGCTCAGTCAGTCGGGTGACCATGAATCACGGGATACGCTGGTGAACTGCAACATCAGACTCGTCTGGTCCGTCGTGCAGCGTTTTATGAACAGGGGATATGAACCAGAGGATCTGTTCCAGATTGGTTGTATCGGTCTGCTCAAGTCAGTGGACAAATTTGATCTCAGTTATGACGTAAAGTTCTCGACGTATGCGGTACCGATGATCATTGGTGAGATTCAGCGTTTCCTGAGAGATGACGGAACCTTGAAGGTTAGTCGTTCGCTCAAAGAGATGGCGAACAAAGTTCGCAAGAAGCGGGACGAGCTGTCCAAACATCTGGATCGACTGCCAACCATTAAGGAAGTTGCTGCTGAACTCGGGGTTACTCCCGAGGAAGTGGTATTCGCCCAGGAAGCGAACAAACCACCGACCTCCATTCATGAGACCGTATTTGAGAATGATGGTGATCCGATAACACTAATGGATCAGATCGCAGACGAATCTCAGGAGAAATGGTTTGACAAGCTGGCGCTGAATGAAGCGATTGGCGGTCTCAGTGAGCGAGAACGACTCATCGTGTATCTGCGATACTATCGAGATCAAACACAATCTGAAGTGGCCAGCAGGCTGGGAATATCCCAGGTGCAGGTCTCACGGTTGGAGAAAAAAATATTGCAATCCATTCGCGATCAGATCGCGCAGTGATTCAGGGCTGACCTATTCATCGGTATGGGTGAAGAATCATCATAATACGACAACTAACAACCTCAATTCGCGTTATTTAGCGATGAGGTTATTTGTCGTTTTAATATTTGTTTGGAGAAAGTTACTTCAGTTTCTTGGTGAAAAAGATTTCCAAAGGTTCGTCCTCAAGAATCAAACATCCTGAATCTCGATAGCCTAATTTTCTATAAAAATGTTGCGCCCCTTCATTTGCTAATGTAGACGTCATGACCAAAGGAAAACCTTGCTTCTTCATTTCATTTTCCCAGAAAAGAAGCGCTTTCGTACCTATTCCTTCATTTCGATGTGCATCTTCAATCCAAAGCATATTCATAAAAGGTGTGTTGTCCCAAAAAAAGCTGTACCGAATCCATCCAATATTGTTCTGTTCTTCATCTTGCATGATATAGATCTCATTAGCCAAAATTTTCGGTAGGATCAGGTTCTCTATAATATGGTGGTCTTGCTCTTTAATATATTCGTAGTGTGATTGATCTGCCGCAATGATCTTCATTATGATGACTCCTTCGTTCTTGAATTCTAAAATTCTGAAAAAAGCCTCAGTTGTTAAATGTTTATTTTAAAACTTTAAAGTATTGATAGATGAGCGTTTGACTGTCTTCTTTCTCCTCTTGTTCATAAAAATCTATATCGAATGATGTGTATACATTTTTCCAAAATTGAATTGCAGGCATGTTGGTTATAAGTTGACCAACAGCATATCTCCCAGGAAGATGTTTGAACAACGCTTTACATGCAGCCCTGCCTAAACCCTGCCGGCGATAGTTTTTCGTGATGAAAAATGAATTCAAAACATAATCAGCAAATTCTTGATTGGAGAAGGGGCCGCTTTGAACCAAAATGAAACCTATAATTTTTTGATCGTGCAAGCGTATAAAGTACGGTGTTAATCCTTCCTTTTCAAAGAACCAATCCAGTACATCTAATTCGAATAGACCATTTTGGGGATTCATCTCGATGTCTTGATTAAATTCGGACAAATCATGAAGGAATAATGTCATTACATTTTTTAGAATAGATTTATCTTGTTGTTCAGCTTTTGTAATTAGAATCACAAGCCGCTCCTCCTATAAAGTTATTTCTTCAAGCGTAGCAAAGGCGCATCTTAAAAAATATATAAAAGATAATTAGAAAAATTTATTGCACACAAAAAATCACACCATAAAAATATGATGTGATTTTTTATGCCTTACTTTTTTGAATAGATAATTTTTTTGATACTATCGCTGGAAAGACAATATTCTTCAGAGAGTGCAGTAATCGTTAATCCATCGGAATATTGTTGACGTATTGCCTCGTTTCTTTGGCTTAAATATGTGCGACTTCCCGAATTTTCTCCCCACTTCTTTCTGTGGCCTTCAGGTATTGGAATGTAAACCATGCTTCCTTGGATATATTTTTGTATTTCTGTTAATAGTTCTTCTGGTAAAATGACATCGGCGTTTACATATTTCATGATCGCTCTGCTCCTTAAAATATAAAATTCAAGGTTGCAAAGCCTATCCTATAAACAAATTACCGATTTGGATATTAAGACGGTTATTACCTAAAGCTCCATACAAACAACCGCCGTTGTTTATAGATCAAGACTTTGCATGGAGCATGCGGGACGCTTACTCATCATTTCAGACCTCACTTTCAAAAACCGTTTTAAATAACTTTCTAGAATAATCGGCGGTTTCCTGCATGTACTGTAAATTTACGAAGCAGCGGAGGGATGGAATCGGTAAAGGAGCGAAGCGTGCACGTTTATCACGGGATTTCCTCCTTGAAAAGGAGAGAATCAGAAATCCGGGGATAACCAGTGACCGATACCGATCCATCCCGTAGCGCCTCACCGCCCCTATGTTTTTTCTTCGATGCACGAGCTTTCTTTCCCCTGCCCCCACTCGCAAGTTTGATTCATTTCGTTTGGAAAAGAGAGGGCGGCAGACCAGCGGAGGGACGGAATCGGTAAAGGAGCGAAGCGTGCACGTTTATCACGGGATTTCCTCCTTGAAAAGGAGAGAATCAGAAATCCGGGGATAACCAGTGACCGATACCGATCCATCCCGAAGCGCCTCACCTCCCTATGTTTTTTCTTCGATGCACGAGCTTTCTTTCCCCTGCCCCCACTCGCAAGTTTGATTCATTTCGTTTGGAAAAGAGAGGGCGGCAGACCAGCGGAGGGATGGAATCGGTAAAGGAGCGAAGCGTGCACGTTTATCACCGGATTTCCTCCTTGAAAAGGAGAGAATCAGAAATCCGGGGATAACCAGTGACCGATACCGATCCATTCCGAAGCGCTCCACCGCCCCTATGTTTTTTCTTCGATGCACGAGCTTTCTTTCCCCTGCCCCCACCCGCAAGTTTGATTCATTTCGTTTGGAAAAGAGAGGGCGGCAGACCAGCGGAGGGATGGAATCGGTAAAGGAGCGAAGCGTGCACGTTTATCACCGGATTTCCTCCTTGAAAAGGAGAAAACCAGAAATCTGGGGATAACCAGTGCCCGATACCGATCCATCCCGTAGCGCCCCACCGCCCTCTACACTCTTTTCCAACTAAAATGTAATAAATTTGCACAATCTTCAAATACTAACCTAAATTACGCAGTAAAGGAGTGCTTTGGATGTCACAGACACCCACTCCAACGGTCTACGTTCGCATGCGCAGCCGAATTCGCATCCAGAGAGGGCGAGCGGTCAAATTGCGAGATATTGCCCACGTACTGGCCTCATCCGAGGATCAGGAAGACAGGCTGCTGGAGCTGGTACTATTGCGTCCCGGACCCGAGGACGGCAACCTGATCCTCATAGACATCTTGCAGATTATTCCCCGTATTCGGCAGTTGTTGCCGAATGCAAACGTGGAGTTGATGGGGGCGGGTCATACACTAGTTGAAGTGATGGCAGGGAATGGAAAGCCGTCCAAATCACTGTTTATTTTGGTATGGTTGCTGCTGTTCTTCGGCTCAGCGCTGACCATTATGAACTTCCATGCTGACGTCAATATGCAGGAAGTGCAGATTCGTATCGTGGAGATGCTCACGGGACACCGGGACGAACACCCGTATTTGTTTCAGCTCGCCTATTCCCTTGGTATTGGCTTCGGTATGGCTGTTTTTTTTAACCATCTGTTCAAGAAGAAGTGGAATGAAGAACCTACACCGCTTGAAGTAGAGATGTTCCTGTATCAGCAAAATGTGGATCAATATGTCGTGATCGAAGAGAGCGAACGCATGCATGAGAAGCATCACAGGGAGCTGAATGACGATGGGCGTGCTTAACGGAGCGATCAGCATTGTGCTTGGTATCGCCGGAGGCGTTGCTGTGGGGAGTGGAGTGATTGCCCTCATCCTTGTACTGGACATGATTCCGAGACTGGCCCAAGTTACACAGTCCTATGACAAGACGCATTGGTATGAAGGAGCTCTGATCGGAGGTTCACTGCTGGGAACGGTAGCGGATTTTTGGCATTGGAAGATGCATGGGGTTATATTGCTCAGTCCAATTGTCGGGTTGTTTTGTGGTGTATTTATCGGCCTGCTCGCAGCGGCGCTGACTGAAGTATTGAATGTATTACCTGTATTGGCCAAAAGGCTGGGGATGAGGTCATATTTGTTTGGATTTTTGCTCGCAATGATACTGGGAAAAGTAACAGGTTCATTGTTTGACTTTTTAATATATCAGAAGTGAAGGGGTATGACAGGTTAAAGGAGGAAGAAAATGGACGAACGCAAAGATCAAATGAAGCACGAAGAGCAAGGTGAAGGAAATACCGGAGAGACAACCCACAAGTCTCCCTATGAGATACAGAAGGAAGAAGAGGAGAGAGCATACCAGAAAAAAAAGCAAAACGAGATGTCCGATAGTATTGAGGAATCCATTCAGTACTGGCAACAGAACGATGGCATCTCTCCACGCATGAATGATAACAAAAATACGCTTAAACAAGTACTTGGGCTAGGTGAGTCCTTTGATGTTACGCTTAGGGAGATGGTGCTCGGTGGCAAACACGTAGGGCTGCTGATGTTAAGCGGCTTTGCCAAGGATGAAATTCTGCTGGAAGTATTAAATAGGTTGACGTATTTGTCGCCGGATCAAATATCTGAACATGCGCTCAAGTCCTATTTTGAATGTTACATTCCCCATATTCAAGTGGAGCGTGTGGAGAAGATGAGTGCCGTCATCAACAAGGTGCTGACCGGAATGAGTGCTTTTTTTGTCGAAGGAGATCGTGCTGCCATCATTATGGATACTCGGAGTTATCCAGTCCGGTCACCTGAAGAGCCTTCCCTTGAGCGAGTAGTTCGTGGATCACGGGATGGCTTTACAGAGACATTGCTGACCAATGTGACTCTAGTGAGGCGTAGAATACGAGACCCCGGGTTAAAGTTCGAGATTATGCAGGTTGGACGGAGAACGCAAACCGACGTATGTGTTGTATACATTGACGATATCGTGGATAAGGTTGAAGTGGATACGGTACGCGAAAAAATAAAGCGTATTGATATTGATGGCATTCCGGCTGCCGATAAACAATTGGAAGAAGCAATCATTAACAAAGGGTGGAATCCGTTCCCTCTGGTCCGCTATTCTGAACGTCCTGACGTTACAGCGTCACACTTGCTGGAAGGACGAGTTGTTATTTTTGTAGACACATCTCCCAGTGTGATGATCCTGCCTACAACCTTTTTTGATCTGTGTGAGCATGAGGAAGAAAACAGGCAGACGGCTTTGATGGGAACCTACCTGCGTTGGGTACGATTTGCTGGAATTCTGATCTCGCTGTTCCTGCTTCCGTTGTGGATGCTAATGGTCATCGAGCCCTCGCTCAAACCGATGGGACTGGATTTCATTGGCCCTCAGGAAAATGTGAAATTACCGATTATTTTGCAGTTTCTGCTCATTGAGCTTGGGGTAGACCTGTTGCGGATGGCTGCGGTTCATACACCAACACCATTGGCTTCGGCCATGGGTTTGATTGCAGCGATTCTGGTTGGAGATATCGCGGTGAAAACAGGGTATTTTGTTAATGAGGTTGTGCTATACATGGCTATTGCAGCGATTGGAATGTTTGCTACACCGAGTTATGAGCTAGGACTAGCCAATCGATTAGTCAGGTTGTTATTACTCGTGGCGGTTGCGATATTTAAGGTGCCGGGTCTGGTCGTAGGAACGACGTTACTCATTGTGGCCATGACGATTCACCGTTCTTACAACTCGTCATATCTGTGGCCATTTATTCCGTTTAATGCAAAGGCATTTGGCAACTTCCTGTTCAGGTTACCCTTGCTTGTCAGCAAGAAACGGCCGTCGTTCAACAAACCACGTGACAATACCAAGATGTCCGATAATCCTGATGGCGAACTGTGAAAAAGTAAAAAACACAAATGATGTTCCTAAAAATCCATTTATCTCTTCACTTTATTTGATATACTGGTATAAAATCAATGGAATAATAGCTGTTCCAGTATATAAAAAGTGAGGAATGCAGACGATGTATTTACACGGTACAAGTAGAATAAATGAGCACGGCCACCTGGAGATTGGTGGAGTAGACGTTACGGATATGAAGAAGCAATTCGGAACACCGCTCTATGTTGTGGATGAGCAATTGGTTCGTGAGCGCTGTAGAGAATATATGGAAGCATTCCGCGCTTCAGGTTTAGGTTTCCAGGTTGCTTATGCAAGCAAAGCATTCTGTGTAATGGCGATGTGCGCCCTTGTAGCGGAGGAAGGACTTTCTCTGGATGTCGTATCGGACGGAGAGTTATTTACAGCTCTGCAGGCAGGGTTCCCGGCCGAGCGTATTCATTTCCATGGCAATAACAAGACGCTGGAAGAGATTGAGATGGCTATAGATGCGGAGATCGGATGTTTCGTAGTTGACAATTTTAACGAGTTGCATCTGCTTCAAGCGGTCGCAGCCGACAAAAATTGTAAAGTGAACATTCTTCTTCGAGTAACTCCTGGCGTTGAAGCCCATACTCATGAATATATTTCAACAGGACAGACGGACTCCAAGTTCGGTTTTGATATTGGTAATGGTGCAGCCTTTGAAGCGATTGAACTGGCATCCAAACAGCCAAATCTGGTACTGCTGGGTGTTCACTCTCACATCGGTTCCCAGATCTTTGAAGTTGAAGGGTTCCAGATGGCGGTACAACGTGTCGCTGCATTTGCATCAAGTGTATATGAGCGCTTGAATGTGGCATTCAAAGTGGTGAACCTGGGTGGCGGGTTCGGCATTCGTTATATCGACGGAGATACACCGCTTGAAGTGGCTCAGTACGTGAAGGCTATTACGGATGCCGTGAAAAATCATTTTGCACAAATTGGTTATGCTGTACCTGAAATCTGGGTTGAGCCAGGCCGCAGCATCGTAGGTGAAGCAGGGACAACGCTCTACACTGTTGGTACTAGCAAAGACATCCCAGGCGTACGTAAATATGTAGCTGTAGACGGCGGTATGACGGATAACCCACGCCCTGCATTGTACGAATCCAAGTATGAAGCTGTGCTGGCGAATCGTGCAAATGAAACAGCAACAGAAACCGTATCTGTCGCAGGTAAATGCTGCGAGAGTGGTGATATGCTGATCTGGGATCTCGACTTACCTAAAGTGGAAAGTGGCGATTTGCTTGCCGTAGCTTGCACAGGGGCATATAACTACTCCATGGCGAGCAACTATAACCGGATTCGTCGTCCAGCGGTTGTATTTGTAAAAGATGGTCAAGGTGATGTGGTTGTACGCCGTGAGTCGTATCAGGACATTATTCAGAATGACCTTGTTCCAGCCCGTATTGGCAAACAGACAGTTACGCTTTAAAGAAACTTAAATAGACAGAAGAAGAAGGTGACTGAAACCAGTCACCTTTTTTCTGTCTCTATCTAGCAGAAATATTAATTGGAGTGATTTAGATTAAACAGCATCTTTCATGAATTTCAAAAATTTCTCTTATCCTTTTGCGATTCATCCCTTTTCGGTGTACACTAATAAAAGTGCTGTAATGCTTGACCATAAGTATAGTGTTACGTCACAACTAACCTTGCTCAAATTTGAAAGGAGTCATTTACATATGGCGAAACAAGCGAAAATTAAAATGGCAAACGGCGGAGAAGTATTGATTGACCTCTTCGATCAAGAAGCTCCAAACACAGTAGCAAACTTCGAAAAGCTGGCAAACTCCGGTTTCTATAACGGACTTGTGTTCCACCGTGTTATCCCGGGTTTTGTAGCTCAAGGCGGATGCCCTAGCGGTACAGGTACTGGTGGCCCTGGTTACACAATCAACTGTGAGATTAACCCGAACAAGCATGAGCGTGGAACCCTAGCAATGGCACATGCTGGTCGCAACACAGGTGGAAGCCAATTTTACATCTGCTATCAGCCACAGCCGCATCTGGATGGACAACATACTGTTTTCGGTAAAGTAACGAAAGGTATGGAGTTTGTTGATGCTTTTGAAGGCCGCGACAAAATGGAAACGGTTGAGGTTGTAGAAGTTTAATTCAATCTTCTGAATGACCATGAGTTTACTTCGGAACCCCTGATATCTTCTGTTACAGAAGTACCAGGGGTTTTGTGCATTTTTGACAGAAACATACGGTTTGATCTTGTTAAAAATAAGCTTATAGGAACTGGCGAGTACGTAAAACCTGGGTTACTCTAATTTAAGCTGCGAATCTCCATCATATTAAGCATCGAATGACATGGGGATTTGCACCATAAATGAGAAGTACATATGTAGCAACCTAACTGGAAAGGATGTTGTTGACTTTGAGCATGGATATGGTTCAGCAACTTAAATTACTTCAACACATTTATAGTGAGCGTACAATTTGGGACGAAGAGCTGCGAGCTGCAAGACAGACGGTGCCTGAGGATGTTTCTACAGAGCAATTACAGGCTTTAGAGGCTGCTGGACATGAACCTAATCGCTTCGAAAGACCGCAGCATGAGGATACGATCCGAGAGCTGAGAGCTCTGGCCGAGCGTTGGACACTTCAGAATGCTGCTCAGGCTTTTGTGGCTTCTTTATGGTCTGCCCCAATGATCTGGCGTTCACTCCTTACAGGAAAACTGATAGCAGCCAGCTTACCGGATCATGAATATAAACCGTATCCTTCCAGTCATAAGTGTCAGATTTGTGGTTTGGATGTAAATGACGGAGTGGATGTATCGCTTCAGTGGTACTGGCGGATGACAAATGGCACGCCACTGGATGGAAATATTCATGGACATGTATTGGCTCTGAGGGAGATGGCTGCTTCGCCGGAGATACCTGCTCCGACTGAATATGATCGCTGGACGCTCCGTGCATTGCTGACTGTACTGCGCAATCTGCCTCCCAAAACGCGTTACAGTAAGGCTGCGGAGGCGCTCAAAAAAGCACAACTGCTGGCTTCCAAAAAGATATATGTATACCGTGACTTGCTCGAGACACTGGCACTTGCAGGTATTCTGGATACACCGGAGCAACCGGGTATGATCACTGCGTTCACTAGTTATGCTGAACGTGACAAACGACCGAATACTCGTGTTGAGGTACAAGCTCCACTCGCATGGTGGGATTCATCTGTCGGGATTAATGAAAAGAATCTGTCGCGGATTTTCGGTGACCTCGATTGCAGTGATGTTTCGATTGAGGATAAGGATAAACCCGAACCGAATCCACCCGTGAGTAAGACGGTTATCGGTGCATTCGAAAGCAGACGAGGTGTTGCCACCAAGGCCAAAGTACCTAAAAAGTCTCCAGATGCTGGCACAGGTGAGGTTCAGCCAGGAGATGTATATGCTGTGAAAGTGCTTAGTGGGGCTTGGGTCACCGTGTACTGCCATGAGGTGAAGGATAAACGTGCCATAGTTGAATACTTGGATGGTGTGTTTAAAGATATGCCGGGCAAAGAAGAACTAATTCTGACTGTTCGACCAAGGCCCGATGAACGCTGGCAGTGTTCAGCTATTGGAATGGACTCTACAAGCTGGGTTAGGAGAGTAGCCCGGGATATGCCATCTCCTGATGCTGACCAGCCAGCACCAACAGGTATTCCGTTCCATCCTGCAAAGGATCTAAGGCACATGGCTAGCTGGTGTTTTCCTGATCTATAGAAAATGTATCCCTGACTTCCGGAACAAGATCCGTGTCTCGTGCGAGATGCGGATAAAATAATACATAAATGCTTATTAAAAGTTAGTATATGATAAAAAGAAACAAAAATAAATTGATTTTTTGACATTAAAGTGCTAACATCCAATTAATAACGAAAGCGAATCCTTCAGGGCAGGGTGAAATTCCCTACCGGCGGTGATGTCATGTTGAAGCAGCGTTTGTATTCAAAATTTTGCATCAACATAACAAAGTCCGTGACCTGTCTGCCTGCGGCAGATGGCTGATCTGGTGTAATTCCAGAACCGACAGTATAGTCTGGATGGGAGAAGGAGTGGGTGTATGCCAGTTAGGCTGCACTCCGCAGGAGTGATGTCGTACAACATTCAGCAACAAATGATGTTGTGCGGGGAATGCTCGCGGTTAACGAGTTTTCCGATGCATAATACCGTTTAATAGAAACTCTTTACCCTGTTGTTGCATGCAACTCTTTAGGTCTGATTTTGCATGCAATAAGGTATGTGTTTGTTTTCACTTACCTGCTATAAGGTTGGATTGAGTGTCGGTATTGTTGTGTTTCATCTCTCCTACAGATGACATTAGTCTTCCATCATCCCCATCGAACGGATCGTTCGGCGGGGATTTTTTAGTACAAGATTATAACCGCGGGGTGAACGGATATGGAAATGATCAATGATGAATTTTATATGGCGTTAGCACTGGATATGGCAGAACGGGCTCAAGGGCAGACGGGCATTAATCCCGTCGTAGGATGTGTCGTTGTTAAAGATGGAAGGGTCGTTGGCTTGGGAAGTCATCTGAAACGAGGTACAGGCCACGCAGAAGTACATGCACTTAATATGGCTGGAAGTGAGGCGGAGGGAAGCACCGTCTATGTGACTCTTGAACCTTGCAGTCACTATGGTAAAACACCACCCTGTAGTGAACGATTGATCCATGAGAAGGTCAAACGTGTGGTCGTCTGTTGTGAAGACCCGAATCCGCAGGTCTCGGGTACAGGCATCGGCATGTTGCGTCAACAGGGCATCGAGGTGGAAGTAGGTGTTTTGCGCGAACGCGGACGTCGGATGAATGAAAAATTTATCAAGTTTATTACGACAGGTCTTCCTTTCGTTACCCTTAAAACAGCATCTACACTGGATGGAAAAATCGCTACGCGCAGCGGAGATAGCAAATGGATCTCCAATGAGCCAGCACGGGAGATTGTGCATGCACTTCGTCATCGTCATCAAGGTATCATGGTTGGTGTAGACACGGTTATCGCCGATAATCCGGAGTTAACGACCCGTCTGCAAGTAGAGGGCATCAGCCCGGTAAGAATCGTTGTGGACTCCAAGTTGCGTCTGCCTGTAGGCTCCAAGATGGTCAAGGACGGCCTTGCACCAACATGGGTGCTCACGACCGACGAGGCCAGCCAGGAAGCGGCTGAACGTCTTGAAGCATACGGCGTTGAAGTGATCCGTTGCGGGCCTGGGCCGCGCGTGGATTTATTGCATGGGCTGAGCAAGCTGGGAGAGCGTGAGATTGGCTCCATTCTCCTTGAGGGCGGTGGTACATTGAACGGCGCGATGTTAGAAGCGCGGCTGGTAGACCGTCTGCTCATGTTTATTGCTCCGAAAATTGTGGGTGGATATGATACCCCTGGAAGTTTCCGTTTTGAAGGTGTCGAGCGGATGAGTCAGGCGATCCAATTGCATCAGCTGGAAATTGAGCAAGTTGGAGATAATATCAGCATTGGCGGCATTCCAGTTTGGCCAGAATAGGAGGACGATAGAATGTTTACGGGTTTGGTAGAAGAAGTTGGTCAGATCCGGCGCATTGGACGTAAAGGCGAGGCTTTAGTTCTGAACATCGGTGCCTCTGTCGTAATGGAAGATCTCAAGATTGGTGACAGCGTAGCGGTGAACGGGGTCTGTCTGACTGCAACCACGCTGGAAGGCGGAGGTTTCACTGCAGATGTCATGCCCGAAACGTATCGTCATACGAATCTCAGCCAGCTTCAATCCGGCAGTAAGGTCAATCTGGAACGAGCCATGTTGTCCGGCGGACGATTTGGTGGTCATATCGTGCAGGGGCATGTGGATGGGACAGGAGTTATCGTCAGAATCACGCGAGATCAGAATGCAGTTGTGTTCGAGATCAGGCCAGATGACAGTGAGCTGTTTAAATTTTTAATCCCCAAAGGCTCGGTCACTGTGGATGGGATAAGTCTAACGGTCGTGCAGGCGACCTCGGGTTCCTTCACCGTTTCAATCATTCCTCATACGATTGGAGAGACTGTATTACATGTGAAGAAGCCCGGCGATACCGTCAATATCGAATGTGATATTTTGGGCAAATATGTGGATCATCTGTTGCAGTATGGCAAGGGGCATGCAGAAACGCCTGCAAAAAAACCGCGTAGCATCAGTGAGGAGTTCCTATCCAATCACGGATTCGCTTAATCCGTCCATACAAAAATGAAACAGAATAAAATGGGGAACTTAGTTCCTTAACCGACCAAAAAATAAAAAAACAAACTGTTAACAGGGGGTGCACTGATGTCAGAACAATCTCAACCATCCGTCCTTGATTCAATTGAAGAAGCTCTTAACGATCTGATGCGTGGTAAACCGGTGATTGTGGTCGATGATGAAGATCGTGAGAATGAAGGTGACTTTATCGCTTTGGCGGAAAAGGCGACCCCAGAGGTAATCAATTTCATGATCACTGAAGGCAGAGGACTGGTTTGTGTACCGATTACACAGCAGCGTGCCGACGAACTGAATTTGAAACCGATGGTGCAGCAAAATACGGATTTCCATGGCACAGCTTTCACCGTTTCGGTAGATCATATGGACACAACAACAGGCATTTCAGCGCACGAGCGTTCGATTACGGTCAAAGGTCTAATTGATGCGAATGCCAAAAGCAGTGATTTTCGCAAACCGGGTCACATGTTTCCTCTGATTGCGAAGGACGGGGGTGTACTCCGCCGTGCTGGACATACAGAAGCAGCGGTTGATCTTGCAATCATGTGCGGGTCCTATCCCGCAGGTGTGATCTGTGAAGTGATCAAAGAAGATGGCACGATGGCACGACTTCCTGATCTGCAAGAGATTGCACGCAAACATGACCTGAAGCTGATTAGCATACAAGACATGATTCGTTACCGGAATGAAAAGGAACAGCTGGTAAAACGTGAAGTGTCTGTACGTATGCCAACGGATTTTGGAGAATTCCAGGCAGTGGCTTATACGAACGCAGTAGACCACAAAGAACATGTTGCTCTGGTTAAAGGTGAAATTGACAGTTCCAAGCCAGTCCTTGTACGTGTTCACTCAGAGTGCCTGACTGGAGATGTATTCCACTCTCACCGTTGTGATTGTGGTCCGCAGTTTGATGCAGCCTTGAAACAGATTCATGATGAAGGTAACGGCGTACTTCTCTATATGAGACAGGAAGGCCGCGGGATTGGTCTGATCAACAAACTCAAAGCGTATAAGTTGCAAGAAGAAGGGCTGGACACCGTGGATGCCAATCTGAAGCTTGGTTTTGCTGCTGATCTTCGTGATTATGGAATTGGTGCTCAAATTCTGAAAGATCTCGGTGTGCGTCAGATTCGATTGTTAACCAATAATCCGCGCAAGATTAAAGGTCTGGAAGGCTATGGATTGGAAGTTGTTGAGCGAGTTCCCATTCAGATGAAGGAGAATGTGGACAATACAGCTTATCTTCACACCAAACAATCGAAACTCGGTCATATGCTAGAGTTTGACGACATGGAGCAGAACGAGCATTAATTTTGAATGAACCTAGGGTTTGAATGTTGGGTTTCACTGTATGTAAATA
This sequence comes from Paenibacillus sp. JJ-100, assembly GCF_948329825.1. Lineage (GTDB taxonomy): Bacteria > Bacillota > Bacilli > Paenibacillales > Paenibacillaceae > Paenibacillus. The sequence continues at coordinate 491,567 of NZ_CAOJCM010000002.1, read as the reverse complement.
TTGGATATTTCAGTTAGTAATTGTAGCACCTATAACATGAACATATTGACAGGGAGATGACGAAAATGCCTAACTATTTTGAAGGACATTTAGTATCAGAAGGTTTAAAATACGGTGTGGTTGTTGGACGTTTTAATGAATTTATTACGAGCAAACTGTTGAGTGGGGCGCTGGATGCGTTCAAACGTCACGGTGTGCAGGACAATGAAGTGGATGTGGCTTGGGTTCCAGGGGCATTTGAAATCCCGCTAATTGCACAGAAAATGGCTGAAAGCGGCAAATATGATGCGATTATTACACTGGGCACTGTTATCCGTGGCTCCACGACACATTATGATTATGTCTGCAACGAGATGGCTAAAGGGGTAGCGGCGATCAATCTGAAAACTGGCGTGCCTACCATCTTCGGATTGGTTACTACCGAGAACATCGAGCAAGCGATTGAGCGTGCTGGAACGAAGGCAGGGAACAAAGGTTGGGATGCAGCTACAGCTGCTATTGAAATGGCGAACTTGACGAAACAGCTAAAATAGTGCTTATTTAATAGTAGTGCCCTGCTTAGCGCAGATCGAAAACGGGTGACCGGCTTCGAATGGCTGGCAGGGTTTTGTATTTTTCTGGCGGGAGGATTCGTCTAGTGACGGTAGTTACATACAAACTGGAGACTTTTGAAGGGCCTTTGGATCTGCTGCTTCATCTGATTGACAAGGCTGAGATTGACATCCAGGATATTCCCATCAGCGATATTACCGATCAGTACATGGCGTATCTGCATTCCATGCAGGAGCTGGAACTGGATATTACAAGTGAATTTTTGGTGATGGCAGCTACACTGCTGTCGATCAAGAGTAAACTTTTACTGCCCAAACCACCGGTAATCGAGGATTTCGAGGATTATGACTATATGGAAGATGAAGATTATGATCCGCGTGCCGAATTGATTGCACGTCTTATCGAATATCGCAAATATAAAGGAATTGCGCGGCATCTGCATGAACGAGAATGGGAGCGCAGTCTTATTTTTTCCAAAGAACCCGAAGATCTTCGCCCTTATATGCCTGTGGAGGAACAATCTAATCCGGTGCAAGGTCTGCACACTTCAGATCTCATTGCGGCGTTTCAGAAGGCTCTACGCAAGGCTGAGAAACGTACAACAGTCACTCGGATCAAACGAGATGAGATATCGGTCAAAGACCGTATACGCGAAGTGATCGGTGCCTTGCAGGGTGTCGGCCCTGGAGGACGCATATTATTTTCTAAGCTCATGGATGACCAGATGTATCGGCATGAGATTGTGGTGACCTTTCTCGCGGTGCTGGAGCTAATGAAGATGAAGCAGATTGTTTGTTATCAGGAACGGTTGTTTGAGGATATTGTTATGGAGTGGAGAGGGGAAACAACGAATCATGGATTTTCCGAAATTGAAGTCGATTATTGAGGGTCTGCTGTTTTTGTCCGGAGAAGAAGGCCTGAGTGTAAAACAAATTGCTGAGATCGTTGACCAAAGAGTCGAGCTGGTTACGGATGCAATTGAGGAAATGGCTCTCGATTTTTCCCGGCAAGGTCGGGGCGTACAGATTATGAAGATTGCTGGTGTCGTGCAACTCGGGACATTGCCGGAACACGCAGCATATTTTGAGAAGCTAGCCTATTCCCCTGCACGCACGTCATTATCTCAGGCGGCTTTGGAGACGTTGGCCATTGTAGCTTACCGTCAGCCTATTACACGAGTGGAGATTGAAGAAATCCGCGGTGTGAAATCCGAACGTGCAATTCATACGCTTGTGAACAAAGATCTGATTGTTGAAGTGGGGAGAGCAGAAGCGATCGGACGCCCCATTTTGTACGGAACGACCAAGTCGTTTCTGGATTATTTTGGACTCGCCTCGATTAAAGATCTTCCGGAACCAGGATTGTTTGAAGATTCTGAAAATTTGGAAGAAGAAACGCAATTATTATTTGATAAACTAGATATGCAACAGCCTGGCGCTGAGAATACTGATGTGCAGAGTGAGTTTGAATTTGAAGAAGGAACCGTGATGCCGGAAGAAGACAACGTATTTGATCCAAATGATGATTCTGAAGATTCATCGTCTTGATAAGAGAATAGTACACATATAGGGACAAAGTGGAGGTAAATCTGCTTTGTTTTTTTTTGTTCCTATTTAGATGTCATCTGCATAAAAAAGGTCTTATGTCCACGTCGGTGTGTTCGGAAGAAATTGGTCAAATTCATTGAAGCGTGAATTTTTTCCAGTATAGAATGCCATACTAGACATGAAAAGAATTGAGGGCTTGGAGGTAAGGCCTGTGTGGATCTGGTTTGGAGGAATCGGTTTGTTCGTCGCACTGCTGATTGCCGCGGTCCTCATCTCAAATGTTCATGTGCATGTAGTATTCCGTAAACATAAGAGCGATGACTATGCCAAAATCAATGTTCGAATGATGTACGGCCTCGTGCGGATGAATTACGAGATTCCGAGCATTATTTTTCGAAATATGAAAGAAGGCTTCCTGTTTAAAACCGAACACTCCATGAATCATTCCAGAGGAGAAGTGCTCGGGAGTCAGCGGGTGAACAAACGCAAAGTGGAAAATTGGGCAAATGAAGTAAAAGTCATGCTCAAAGCAACGGAAGCTCTGAAGATTTGGTTTAAGCAAACACTCAAACGAGTCCATATTACGAATCTGTTCTGGTCTACTGCCTTTGGAGTAGGTGATGCCGCTTATACGGCGATGTTATCGGGCTGGCTATGGAGTGTAAAATCGATGATTATTGGTTTTTTAACGTATCAGATGAGATTCAGGACGGTCCCTGACCTTGAAGTGCTTCCCGTTTGGTCAGATGAGATGGAGTTCAGAATGGAATTGGATTTTAAACTTCAGATTCGTATGTTGTCGATCTTTATTGCAGGGGGAAGGTTGCTTACCCGTGTGCTGCACGTTGAAGGAGGCTGGCGAATGTGGCTTAAGCTCCTCAAACAGGAACGTCAGAAGTTTAAAGAAAAGAAAAAATATAAGCATATTGTGGATAAAGAAGATCATAAATCCGGAACATAGCCGGTCCGTGAATTCAATTTTTTGTTAACTCCCAAACCACATCATACGGTCCCCTGTTTTGATTACATAACTCCATGTAAGTTTGGGGATGATATGTTTAGATCAAAAACCTATATAAGTTGAACAAATCATTTGAGTTAGTTCTACTTACGTAGCTTACATTGAAACTGGAGGGAATGCAGATGTCAGATCATCCAATTCAAGGCTTAATGGAAACAGCAATGGAAAATATCAAGGCCATGGTGGATGTCAATACAATCGTTGGCGATGCTGTAGAGACACCGGATGGTACCGTCATTTTGCCGATCAGTAAAGTTGGATTTGGCTTTGCGGCAGGCGGAAGTGATTTTAATGTAAGTGATGGAAAAGGAAGTGGCACATCGAGCACAACGGAACATGCTCATTCCGCGAAGGTCGCTTCTCCCTTTGGTGGCGGTAGTGGCGGTGGTGTATCCATCCGTCCAATCGCTTTTCTAGTCGTTGGCAAGCAAGGTGTGCACATCGTGCCGCTTGATAATTCCACGCACTTGTTTGAAAAATTGATTGATTCTACACCTTATGTCCTTGATCGTATTCAGGAAATGTTCCGTCAGCGTAATCATGGTACAACGGAACATGAACATGATGTTCGAGTGACGACGGATCGTACAACGTATAGCTAAGATATATGGTTAAATTGCTAATCCCTCTGGCACTACGGTGCAAGAGGGATTTTTGATGTTTTTAACGGAGAAGGACATACTCCAGATTGTCCGAACATAGGATAGTACAAGATTCCAAGGACCCGGAGGAATGTGGATGGGAAAATTAATGAAGGCTATTGTAGGAATGATTTTACCTGTATTATTGCTGTCTACCGTGGGGACACCGACTGTTCAAGCAACGGTTGTAGGACCATCTACGCATGCACAAAGTGCAGCCCTTATCGACGTGACATCAGGGAGAATTCTGTATAGCAAGGATGGGGACAAGGAGTTGCGGATCGCAAGTTTGACTAAAATCATGACTGCTATCGTTGCGATTGAGGAAGGAAAGTTAGATGCAAAAGTCAAGGTTTCCCCAACCGCTTTTGCCAAAGAGGGATCTTCGCTCTATCTCAAACTAGGTGAGGAAATGACGCTGGAAAATATGCTATACGGTTTGATGTTACGCTCTGGTAATGATGCTGCCTCAGCCATCGCTGAGCATATAGGGGGCTCCGAGGAAGGCTTTGTTCTTCTTATGAATAAAAAGGCAGAGCAGATCGGTTTGACACACTCCCATTTTATGAATCCTCATGGACTTGATGCAGACGGCCATTATTCTACAGCTAATGATATGGCAAAGTTAACAGCCTACGCACTCCATAACCCGGTTTTCAAACGCATCGTTGCGACGGAGAATAAATCAGCTCCGAATCCCAATGAAAGCTGGGAATATTCCTGGCATAACAAAAATAAAATGCTGGGTCTGTATGAAGGTGCTGACGGGGTGAAAACCGGATATACAAAAAAAGCATTCAGATGCCTTGTTAGTTCAGCGACTCGGAACGGACAACAACTCGCAGCAGTGACCCTTAATGATGGCGATGATTGGAATGATCACGCAAGGATGCTTGATTTTGGATTTAACAATTTTCCACTGGTTGAAATTGCTAGGCGAGAACAGCCTGTGCAGAATATGGAACTCGTAACGGGACGTGGATTTAAGTACCCTCTCGCCAAAGGAGAAGAGGACGCTTTAACCAAGAAGCTGGTTTTAATTGATAATCGTACGAAGAACCAGGATGTCACTAAAAAGGCGGAGGCTAATCAGTCTACTGACCCTTCATTTGGACTGGCAGGCCGAATTGATATGCAGCTGAGAAACGAACCTATCGGTTCCATTCCTGTGTATTACAAAGGCAGCTATATTCCACCGGAGCCTAAACTTGAAGATGCTGCATTGGGAAGCATCGGTGATGTGACAACTTGGCTTTCAGCATGGAAAACAGTGTTGAGTCGGTTATTATCTCCTTAATTCGAAATAGAAGGGCAAAGACTTGAGTGCTGTCAAGGTGTGAGGAGGAATGATGCAATGATTAATCTGATCTGGCTCATGATGATCTTGAGCGGGTTTGCTTTTGCAGCATTTAACGGGAAAATTGAAGTCGTCACCCAGGCAGCATTCGATGGTGCGGCGACGGGTGTGACGGTATGTTTTGGTCTGATCAGTGTGCTCGTATTCTGGATGGGAATGATGAAAGTGGCGGAAGATGCCGGTTTACTTGGACGGATTGCGAAGTTACTGGGACCTGTTGTTGGATTTCTGTTTCCCGACGTTCCGAAAAATCACCCAGCCATGGGGTATATCTTGTCCAACATGAGTGCAAATTTGCTCGGACTAGGGAACGCAGCTACACCAATGGGGATCAAGGCTATGCAACAGCTGCAAGAGCTGAATCCTGACAAACAAACAGCTTCGCCAGCGATGTGTACTCTGCTGGCATTGAATACAGCCAGTATAACGATTATTCCAACAACGCTGATTGCAATCAGGTTGAACTATCACTCTGCGAACGCCACAGAGATTGTAGGGACAACGCTAATGGCTACTATTATTGCTACACTTGCTGCCATTATGGCAGATCGCTGGTATCGAAGCAGAACCCTCCGCAGATGACCGCAAATAAAACCAGAGCGGTAATCCTAGCATGAAAGGATGAGTAACCTTGTTAACCTTCATTAACTGGATTTCCGTCTGGGCCATACCGGTTATTATCGCGTTTGTTCCATTATATGCGTTTACCAAAAAGGTTCCAGTCTACGAATCTTTTGTTGATGGGGCCAAGGATGGCTTCTCCACCGCAATCAGCATCATTCCACATCTTGTCGGGATGATGGTTGCTATTAGTGTCTTCCGTGCATCGGGAGCTTTGGATTATGTTATAAGTCTGATCGCTCCCCTTGTCTCCTGGATGGGAGTTCCAGGAGAAGTTCTCCCCCTGGGCATCCTACGTCCGTTAACCGGCACAGGCTCATTAGCTTTTACCACCGATCTAATAAAAACATATGGTCCTGATTCTATGATTGGTCGTATGGCTTCAACGATTCAGGGCAGTACAGACACAACGTTATATGTCTTGACGGTTTATTTTGGAGCAGTAGGTATACGGAATGGCCGTTATGCACTCAAAGTCGGGTTGTTTTCAGACGTTGTTGGATTCATTGCTGCACTAGCTATTTGTTTGATCGTTTTTGGTTAAATAAAAGCGCCTTTCCTTCCGATATATCAGTTATGCTAGAATGGTAACCGGGAGGAGAGTTAAAACATGAAGATGAATTGCAAACAGATACTCCGTTACGGATTAACAGGTATACTTGCCCTGACTTTAATAACAGGTTCGTCAGGACTAGCGGCTGCTCAGGCTGAACAGACGATACACTTCACTGGTAATTTTGACAAGACATTACGTGCTCAGATGGCGATTACTGCGGATTCTTTCCCAGTTGTGAATGTACGTTTGATTAAAGCAGATGAGCCGGATAAAATTTTTTATGATGTAGGGACATCGATCTTAATATCCCCTGATGAAGTGCTGACCAATTACCATGTTGTTCAAAGTTACGCCGAGATTTCTGACGGTGATAAAGGAACATTGACTGTGGCGAGTCCAGGTGCACTCAATCAGGTTGTCAAAGCGAAAATTATCAAAACAGATCCCGTAACGGATATGGCCTTGCTCAAGCTGGACAAGCCGATTGACGCTAAACCTGTGAAATTCGCTAATGCTAGAGATAATCAACCGGTCTACACAATTGGTTTTCCCAAAAATCCATCTGGAAATCTATTAATTTTGGATGATGATCTACCTGAGACATACAATACGATAGCAAAAAGCAGAGTGTATAGCTCACACGCAGTAGATGTTCATGGGAAAGCAGGCGTAGGCAACATTGTAAAAGCAGTGGCACAAGGCAATTCAGGAGGACCAGTACTTGATCAAAATTATCAGGTAATTGGTATGATGACGTTTGTATACAATGGACGGACCTATTTCATTACTTCTAAAACATTGCAGGATTTTGTGAAAGAAGCTGGGTCTCCGCAGAAAAAACCGATTGCAGTTGAAGGCAAAGTTTCAAGCTAATGTAATCTTTATAAACGATGTATACAAAGAAAGTTTACCTTTGCGTGGTCCGAACGAAAATGGACGTGGCATCGGTAAGCTTTTTTTGTCTCTAAGCGATCCAGTACCTATGCCTCAAACAGATAATTCGGCAATCATGACTGCCTGTTCATAAAAACATTGGATAATCCTTGTGATTTCCTGGTCGGATGGGTATCATTAGTGTGAGGTGACATGACAAACATGGAAAGATTACAAAAAATTATTGCACAGGCAGGTATTGCATCCCGCCGCAAGAGTGAGGAACTGATCCTGTCCGGCAAAGTGGAAGTTAACGGGGAGGTCGTAACCGAACTGGGTACGAAAGCAAACCCCGAAGAGGATATGATTACGGTCAATGGAAAACCGGTCCGTAGTGAGAAGAAAGTGTATTTGATGCTGAACAAACCCAAAGGGGTTATCACAAGTGCATCCGACCCGGAAGGTCGAAAAATTGTTTCCGATTATTTGAAGGGTGTTAAGGAACGTGTCTATCCGGTAGGGCGTCTCGATTATGATACAGAAGGGCTGCTCATTCTGACCAATGATGGTGAATTCGCCCATCTGCTGACCCACCCGAAGCATCACGTACCGAAAACGTATTTAGCGACCGTTAAAGGGATACCCCATGGTACGGAACTGGACAAACTCAAAAATGGAATTATGCTTGAGGATGGTATGACAGCGCCAGCGGAAATTGAATACAAAGATGTGGATACTGCAGGCAATGAGGCTGTGATTTCCATTACGATCTATGAGGGACGGAACCGTCAGGTAAGACGTATGTTTGAGGCAATCAACCATCCAGTAACACGACTGAAACGGATTTCGTTTGGTGGCATTTTGCTACAAAATCTGAAGCGTGGACTGACGCGTCACCTAACCAAAGAGGAAGTTAACAATCTGATTACACTTGCGAAATCGGAACCCGCCAAAAAAATGAAAAAAAGGTAATGTGAGGACACATAATTTTCATAAAACCGCCGCAATTTTGTGACGAAATTCGCTATAATTGTTCATAGGTTGTTCACAGTTATCTGTGACAAACAGGAAACAAATGAAATCGTCACATAAAAGGGGAGCAGCACAATGGGGAAATCAAGAAGAACGGTGCAAATCGTTATTTTGTGTTTGATCCTGGTGTTGGGCGGATACGCGATAACGACATCGGTATCCGGATCAAATGGCAAGCCAAAAGAAGGGGATCAAGCCCCTTCTTTTGAACTGCTGGGCCTGGATGGGCAAGTTCACACGGCTGATGAGTATAAAGGCAAAGCGATGGTTATCAATTTCTGGGGCACATGGTGTGAGCCTTGTGTGAAAGAGATGCCTGCACTTCAGGCGCAGGCTGACAAATGGAAAGATAAAGGTGTCCAATTTGTTGGAATTAACGTTGGAGAAGATCAGATGACGGTAGAGAATTTTGTGCGGCAGGTGGGTGTAACGTTCCCGATTATGCTAGACCGGGAGAAAAACTCAGTTCGAGAGTATGGAATTTCTCCAATGCCAACCACGTTTTTTGTATCTGAAACGGGTAAGATCTCCACAATTCATATCGGACAATTGGATTTAGACACACTTGACACTCAAATCTCACAACTGGCGAAGCAGCCCTGACAGGAGGTCTATTCGTGTTTCAAAATACGAAATGTGAGTGTGGTCATCAAAATCCCGTAGGAACGGTATTATGTGAAGCCTGTGGCAAGCCGCTGCTGGAGAATGATGCTCAGTCAAACGAAGTGCTGGAGATGCGTTATGATGGGATGGCACGGCGTTCACAACGCAGTAATCCCAATATCATTGATCGGATATGGAACTTTTTCTCATCCGTGAAAATTGCAGTTTATATGATCGTTATTACTCTCATTGGTTCAATACTGGGTACGATTTACCCTCAAGAGAGTACGTTTCTGAACATTGATCCTTCCGTTTATTACAAAGAAACCTACGGTCAATTTGGCCATATTTATTATCTTCTCGGACTGTCCCATACATATGAATCCTGGTGGTTTATTCTACTGCTAGTGATGATCGGGGCTTCGCTTGTAATTTGTAGTCTGGATCGTGTCCTTCCGCTGTATAAAGCACTACATAAAGTGCGCATACGAAAACATCTGCAATTCCTGACGAGGCAGCGTCTTGTCTATCAAGGATCTGTGAACGAGGCACCAGAAGAGTGGATTAAGAAAGCGGTTACGCCATTTCGAAAAAAGCATTATCGTGTTTATACGCAGGGGGATGCATTGTTTGCCGAGAAGCAGCGTTTCAGCCGTTGGGGCCCCTATGTGATTCATATTGGACTCATTATTTTTCTATTAGCTGTACTGGCCCGCGGACTTCCAGGTTTGAACCTTGACGAACACGTTGCTTTTCCAGAAGGGGAAATTAAGAAAATTCCGAACACTTCCATGTATTTAAAAAACGAGAAGTTTACTGTGGAGTTTTATAGTCAAGATGAAGTGCCAGAGCACTTCAAAGACTTGAATAAAACTATTCCCAAACTGTTTGAAACCAAGGTTGTTTTGTACGAATGTAAGGCTGATTGCTCGGATCCCTCGAAAAAACCTCAACTTGCTGAGGTTGCAAGACACGATGTTCAGGTGAATCATCCGCTTAATTACGAAGGTCTGAAGGCATATCAATTTGATTATGATCTCACGCCGACCATTCGCTCGGTTACACCGGATCTAGTCAATACAAAGACAGGAGAAGTATATGGATCTATCAAGATCGATATGATGGATACGCAGCGTTCCTTTGAAGCAGGGCCTTATCAACTAACAGTTAAGGAAAAATTTATGGATTTTGCGCTGGACGATGAGGGAAAGCCGAAATCTAAATCGCCCTCACCCAATGCTCCTGCATTTCTCTTTCATATAGAAGGTCCAGATCTACCTGAACAAGGGATTCAATATTTGTATTTTGCCAAACAAATCGACAAACAGCACTTTCAGCAGGATGAAATCAACCGCCAACTTGTTGGTGGGGATCTTCCTTTGCAGCTAGAGGTAGATAGTATGGATAAGGTAGACCTTATTCAATCAGTAAGTTACCTGAATATACGCGTAGATAAAGCAATGCCTTTTGTCTGGGTAGGTGCTGGCATTGTCATGTTGGGTCTTGTGATGGGTTTCTATTGGCATCATCGCCGCGTATGGATTCGATTTGATGATGAGCAGATCGCACTCGGCGGACATACCAACAAAAACTGGTTTGGTTTCAGACGTGAAGTTGCTAGCATTTTGAAACAAATGGATCTTGAAGTGGATGAGAAGTCGTTGGATAACGGGGGGAATCAAGCATGAATATACTGGATTTCAGTGGAGATGCATTTATAGTATCTTTTTTTCTGTATTGTGCTTCGTTTGTGTTATATGCCATTGCTGTAATGGGCAAGAAATGGAGTAACCGTGATCCGATTGACCATATGAATCGTTGGGGTAAGTTTGCCTTCATCGCTTCGACAATTGCATTAATTGCACATTTTGTTTTCTTCATAACCCGTTGGGTAGGAGCAGGCCATATTCCGGTAAGTAATATGTACGAGTTTATGTCCTTTTTGTCCATGATGATTATGGTTGCATTTATTGTCGTCTACGCCATTTATCGAAAATCTCTTCTAGGCTTGTTTGCACTCCCATTGACGATTATAATTATGGCTTATGCGGCCGTGTTTCCCCAGGAAGTTCAACCGTTAACGTCAGCGTTACGCTCCATTTGGTTGAAAATTCACGTTACACTAGCAGCATTGGGTGAAGCGTTTTTCGCTGTTGGTTTTGCAGCTGGATTTATGTATCTTCTTCGTACGGTAGACTTCAGTGGAAAAGATAAGTCCTCTCGTCGTCAACGTGGATGGGTGGAATTCACATTGATTACGATTGTCGTGGTGATCGCATTCCTCGGAACTGTGTTTGCCTTCCGTTCTGCTGGATATGAAGCCGTTTTCGTGCAGAAAACAGTTAGCATTGACACAAAGGGAGAGGAAAATAGTACAATAGAGAAAGTGATTTATCGTATGCCTCCTATTTTTGCTCCATATAATAGCGAAGTGGAGAGCATGAAACCATTTCTCGGAATGAAAGAACCTTTACTTGAAACGCCTTCTTGGATGAACGGAGTTAATGCCGGGCGCAAGCTAAATACGGTGGTCTGGTCAATCATCACAGGTATGATTCTATATGGAATAATTCGTTTAATTGTACGCAGACCGCTTGGACAAGTATTACAGCCTATGATGAATGGCATAGATGCTGATGACCTTGATGAGATCAGTTATCGGGCCATTGCGATCGGATTCCCTATATTTACACTAGGAGCTCTCATTTTCGCTATGGTTTGGGCACAGATTGCTTGGAGCCGTTTCTGGGGCTGGGATCCCAAAGAAGTGTGGGCATTGATTACATGGTTGTATTATAGTGTGTACCTGCACCTGCGTTTATCTAAAGAATGGAAGGGTCAGAAGTCTGCTTGGCTCGCTGTACTGGGCTTCTTAGTTGTCATGTTTACACTGGTTGGTGTGAATTTGATTATCTCGGGATTACATTCCTATGCTGGAGTAGAATGATTAAGGAATTCGGTGTAATTGGCAGGCAAAATAACGATAAATTTATGAGATTTCCCTTTTACAACGGGGGGATTCAAATATTGTTCGTAAAAAAGGAACATAATAGAATGATGAGGAGTATTGTAAAGGGGCTTGAGTGGCATGTCAGAACATGAAAATCGCATATTGGTTGTGGATGATGAAGAGAGAATCCGCAGACTACTTAAAATGTATCTTGAAAAAGAAGGTTTTGAAATTGATGAAGCGGAGGATGGAGAAACGGCACTTCGTAAAGCGACGGCTGGAGATTATGGTTTGATCTTGCTAGATGTCATGCTTCCAGGAATGGATGGCGTTGAAGTGTGTACTCGTCTCCGTCAGGTGAAGTCTACCCCTGTTCTTATGCTCACGGCAAAAGGGGAAGAGATTAATCGAGTACAAGGTTTTGAAGTAGGTGCAGATGATTATGTAGTAAAGCCATTTAGTCCTCGTGAAGTGATTTACCGGGTGAAGGCCATTTTGCGTCGTTCTTCTGCAACGGCATATCTTTCCAAAGAAAGTAACTCTAGTAATAACATTGTGTTTCCGCATCTGGTTATTGAACATGATGCTCACCGAGTGACAGCAGGTGGTGAAGAGATCAGTTTAACGCCTAAAGAGTACGAGTTGTTACACTATCTTGCAACTTCGCCTGACAAAGTTTTCTCTAGAGAAGAGCTGCTAAAGGACGTATGGAACTATGAATTTTTTGGTGATCTTCGTACCGTCGATACACATGTGAAGCGTCTCCGTGAGAAGCTAAACAAAGTATCACCTGAATCGGCAGCGATGATAACCACCGTGTGGGGTGTCGGTTATAAACTCGAAGTTCCGAAATAACTTTGCTTTCTGGAGATCATTAGTAGGGAAACTATGGATAACGATTATATGTCTCGTGGGTTGTGTACTTATAGCACTAGGTCTTTTTCTGTTGCCCTATATAGACACTAACTTTGCTGAATCGGAATCTAGAGACATCAAAAGGCTGTTTACTTATATCTGCATCATCGGATTCAGTTTAACTACGTTTTTTGCATTATTTCTGTTTACGAAAATTACACAGCCTATGCAGCAATTGATTCAGGCAGCCAATGCCATCCGTAAGGGGAATTATGGAACAAGGCTTTCACTCCGTACGAATGACGAAATTGGTGAACTTGCAATCACCTTCAATCACATGGCGGCTCAACTGGAAGATACGATTCGAAATCTGAATCATGAGAAAGAACATTTGGCCAGTGTACTGCGAAGCATGACAGATGCTGTAATCACCTTTGATGGTCAAGGGAAGGTCATTCTGACGAATCCACCAGGTGAGAAAATTATGCAGGCATGGTACGCCCTCGACTGGGGTCAAGAGGATGAAGGGCTGGATGGCTATCCTGCTGCAAATCCATCGCGTGATGTTCCAGAACCACTCATTCCCTTATTCAGGTTAGTGATGGAGCACGGGGGCGACCAGAACGCCAATGTTCATGTCCAGCAAGGAGTATGGTCTGTTCAGATGGCTCCCTTATATGCGGATAGTGTGGTGCGGGGCGCAGTAGCCGTTTTAAGAGATGTGACCGAAGAAGTGAAGATGGAGAAAATGCGTAATGACTTCGTCGCCAATGTATCTCATGAGATCCGTACCCCGTTATCGATGATGCAAGGATACAGTGAGGCTCTACTTGACGGTATGGCAACTTCACAGGAAGAGAGTGAGGAACTGATTCAGGTCATTCATGATGAGTCATTGCGAATGGGCAGACTCGTTAAGGACTTGCTTGATCTTGCCCGCATGGATGCAGGACATACAGATATGAATATGGGAGAAGTAGAGCTCGGAGAGCTTCTTGAACGCATTTACCGAAAGTTTATCGTGCGCTCGAAGGAGCAAGGCATTCAGCTTCAGTTTGAATGCAAACAGGAGGTCATTACACTTCAACAGGCAGACGAAGACAGGTTGGAACAAGTGTTCACGAATCTTTTGGATAATGCATTTAGACACACGCCTGCAGGTAAACATGTGAAGATTACTGTTGAGATTGTTACTTACCTGCGATCTTCTTATGCAAAGGTATGTATAAAAGATGAAGGGGTTGGTATTCCTTCATCAGACGTTCCTTATATTTTTGAGCGCTTTTATAAGGCAGATAAAGCTAGAGTCAGGGGAGAAAGCGTGGGAACAGGACTCGGTCTGGCTATTGTTAAAAATATCGTAGATGCTCATCAAGGTACGATTCATGTCAATAGTTTACTTGGTGAAGGCACGGAATTTATTTTGCAATTTCCCGTGGATTCTTCGAAATAGGTTAATTTCAAACAAAAACTGCTGAAACACCCTCTCATGGAGGGTGTTTTTTTGTTGAAGTATTTCGTTTAATCTTGTTCAACGTGGAACAAGCTATTCATTCTTTTATTCTTAAAAATGTTCCAGCTCTTATATTGGTGAAATGATAGTGGTAGCGGGTATCTAAAATAGGAACATGCAGGCAAATAAAAAGCGGGATCCTAATCGGATCCCGTCTTTGTTTACATGTAACAATGATGATAATGATGATTAAATGATGATATCAACTGATCGACTAATCAAGTACAATTTCTACCGCACGATTCAATTCAGGCAGGTCCGTTAGCTGAACCAGCACGTCTTTAGGAACAGCTTTATCAACAGTCAAAATCATAATCGCAGCACCGCCAATAATTTTACGACCAACCTGCATCGACGCAATATTCACATCGTTTTGACCAAGCAGGGTACCTACACGCCCAATAATACCTGGTTTATCGTTGTGAGAGATCAAAATTTGGTGGTTTTCCGGAGCGATATCTACCGGGAACTTGTCTAGACGAACAATTCGCTCGCCATATCCTGCAAGAAGCGTACCTGCGACACGGCGCTCTTCAGCATCTTGAGCGGTCACGAGAGTTACAGTAATCAGGTTTGTGAAGCCTTTTGTAGCTGAGGTTTGGCTCACAACGACATTTAAATCACGAATTTTAGCCAAATGCATGGAGTTAACAATATTAGCTTCACCGCCCAAATGTCTCGCCAGAACGCCTTTTACAATGTAACGTGTCAATGGTGATGTATCAACTTCGGACAGATCACCTGCATAGTCGATACGAATCTCTTGTACTGCATTTTGAGTGATCTGTGAAGCGAAACTTCCCAAAGTTTCCCCCAATTTGAAATAAGGTTGCAATTTGTTCATGACAGTCGGTGCAACGGCAGGCATATTCACGGCATTTTTGAACGGTTCGTTACGAAGAATGTGAAGAACCTGTTCAGATACGTCAATCGCCACGTTCTCTTGAGCTTCTACAGTTGATGCACCCAGGTGAGGTGTGACAATGATACTTGGATGGTTCAGAAACGGGTGGTCTGCTGCTGGCGGCTCACTCTCGAATACGTCAAATGCAGCCCCAGCAACGATTCCTTCATCAATAGCCTCCACAAGTGCCATCTCGTCAACTACGCCGCCGCGTGCACAGTTAATGATGCGCATGCCTTTTTTCATCACTTCGAATTGCGGGCGGGAAATCATATGACGCGTTTCCGGAGTAAGTGGAGTGTGCACCGTCATAAAATCTGCATTTCGGATAATATCGTCAACACTTGCTAGCTTGACTTGAAGTTTTTCAGCACGCTCTTCAGTGAGGAACGGGTCGTAAGCGAGAATGTCCATTCCAAATGCTTTGGCACGCTTAGCAACCTCACTACCGATTCTACCCATACCTAGTACACCCAGTGTTTTATTTCTTAACTCGACACCGAGGAATGTTTTTCGATCCCATGTACCTTGAACGGTTTTCGCGTACGCCTGCGGAATGTGACGTGCCAGTGCCATCATCATGGCAAAAGTATGCTCACAGGTTGTAATTGTATTGCCATCTGGTGCATTAATTACAATGATACCACGTTGTGTTGCAGGTTCTAGCTCAATGTTATCCACACCAACGCCTGCGCGTCCAATGACTTTAAGTTTGGTGCCAGCCTTCATAATACGTTCAGTAACACGTGTTTGGCTACGAACTAAAAGTGCATCATAATCACCGATAATGGCTACAAGTTCATCTTCACTAAGTCCGGTTTTCTTCTCGACAACGACATCATTTGCATCCACCAGCTGCTGAATTCCCAGATCACTGATTGGGTCCGACACTAAAACTTTGTACATGGTTTCTTCCTCCTTAGGTTTGTATATCTATTTTCGTCAAGGTCTGATCTCCCGCAGGAGACATATCCTTAGAACCGATAATTCTTCCCTCCAACAACGCGTTATCGTAGCAGAGGAGAAGGGTGAAAAGATAGGGTGATTCCACCGTTTTCTTGGATCAAAAACAATCAAAAAACTCTCAATCCACATACTGCTTGCGCAATAAGGGACGAGAGCTATCGTGGTACCACCCTAATTCACTGCCATTTCACAACGACAGTCTTAGCGGTCAATGAAGACCGAAGAGGATAACGGGTCTAAACCGATTGCACCTACTCCAATTTCAATGCAATAACTCAGGAGCGCTAAAGATCATCTGCTTGCCACCGATTCTCACCAACCATCGGCTCTCTGAAAGACTAAGCAACGTCTTATTTCCATCATCGTGTTTTACGTGACTAATTTTTTTCATAATGTATCATGGCTTACACGGGCATGTCAATAGGCTTAATTGTTTTAATTTGAATGTAACGAATAAGCTCTCAGCGTTTGGTGAAGAGACTTCATTCTCTTTCTTCAAACCATCTGTGACCTTATAAAACGGTTTATCCATGTTGTTTCATGAAACGACCTTCACCATTGTAATTAAGTAATGATTTTGGGTTTAATGCGGGACTTAGGACAGGCCTTGAACAGCATTGGTTTTTTGGCTATCATTTAGTATAATAACGGATTGGTCAATGAACTAAATATCTTCATCAAATAACTTAAGAGGATAGACGCATGCAATGAAAAACAAAAAAATTCCGAAGTTTAAAATCCAAAAGGCCGAACCTCAGCAATTAACCGAACGATTGCTATTAATCAACCTCTACTTTACCCAAGGCCTGACGTTGATTATAGGGATTGTATGGGTTTTGTTGCAGAAAAGAAATGTATTTGAAGTTCTGGCCTGGCCAGAACATTATCAATTTTTATGGTGGGCCCTTGGACTTGCAGGTATTATGCTAGTCATGGATTTGGTAATGTCTTATGTCATTCCTCAGGAAAGCATGGATGATGGAGGTATTAACGAACTGCTGTTTCGCGGTCGCCCAATCTGGCATATTGTATGTATAGCGGCTATGGTAGCTGTATGTGAAGAGTTGCTCTTCCGTGGTGCTATACAACATGCGATTGGTCCCTATTGGACTAGTATTTTATTTGCAGCTATTCACATTCGTTATCTTCGCCACTGGATTCCAACAGGATGGGTGTTTTTATCGAGTTATGGCCTGGGCTTTATTTATATTCAGTCCGGGACACTTTGGGCACCTATTTTGTGTCATTTTATCATCGACCTGATATCCGGGTTAGCGATACGTTTTCGGAGGGGATCATGAATCAGCCATTAAGCAGGATGAAAACATATGGCAGTCAGCGTCAACGTCACCTGGACAAAAAAGAGAAAAACGGGAGACGGACAGTTTCTCAGTCGAGTCTAGTTCCTGAAGTGGCAGCGACTGCCGAGAGCGTTGGTCTTCCAACGATTACTTCAGTTACGGTACCGAAGTCACGAGGGAAATCCAACACAGCGGCTCTGGAAAGCCCAGTTTTACCGCAGCGAGCACCAAGCCGCTCTAAAAAAACCACTAATCACAATGAAAGTTCAGTTTCCGTGGCCAGTTCATTACCAACTCGAACCGAGTTACATCCTTCAAGGCGTTTGAGATTGAGTAAAAAGTTTGTAAATTCACTCATTTTTATCTTTATTATGCTAACGGTTGGTTTGGTGTGGTGGGGAATTAAAGGTGCGCCTCCTTTAAATACATTCCTGCCTGTACCGTGGTAATGTTTGTTATCATTGGTTTAACTATGTTGGCCGGGGCTGTAATGCTCCTGTTACATATGTGGCGTGAGGCTCATACTTATGTAGTATCAGAGGATGAGGTAGAGCTGGTACATCTTCCTACATCATTTGACGGAGCCACGATTCTATACTTGTCCGATACACATGAGCGACTGCTAAAAATCAACGATGTAGAGAAATTTAGAGGCAAGGTTGATTGGGTGCTTATCGGGGGTGATGTAGCCCAAGAGGGGATTTCCTGGTCAATCGTTAGACAAAATATGAGTCTTTTGTCGAGTCTGGCACCTGCATTTGTAGTATACGGAAATCATGATAAAAAAGCGGGCACGGCTTACCTGTCAAAACTTCTAGAAAATTCTAACATACAGCTTCTTCAAGACAAGTCAGTTTTTTTGCACAAGGGAAAAGAACAAGTTCAGCTGGTTGGACTAGACTATCGTTCAAAACAGGGACAACTACTGTTCCAGAAAAATAGAGAACAAGGGCGGCGAACGAAAGAGGGAAATTCCACAATTGTGTTGGTCCACGATCCTTTGGACGCATTGAGATTAGATCTTGATGTGGATTTGGTATTAAGTGGACATACTCATGGAGGGCAAATGGTCTTGCCATTGTTAGGGCCAATTTTCCTGAACAAAGCTTATCGTGCCGTATCAAGCGGCTGGTTTTCCTTGAAACGCAGTATGGAAGATAAAAGGGATGGCAAAATGCTCGTTAGCCGAGGATATGGAACGAATCACCTTCCACTGAGGCTATGTTGTCCCGCAGAGATTCATCTCATTACATTACGTATGCCCACAGCCAAAAGCCCGGATCACTTATAGATCCGGGCTTTTTACTATCCTCTGCACTCTTCACATTAGCGAAGTTTAGTACGAGTGAATTAACGGGTCTTCAGCTCGATTTCACGCGGATCTACAAAGGAATACCCTTTCTGCTCAAGCTGCGTTAATAAATCGTCCAAAGCTTCGGCAGTCCAAGGTAGTTCATGCATTAAAATATTGCTTCCAGGATGAAGCTGATCTAAAACGTTCTGGATTACTTTATCGGGTTTGTTTTTAGTGCTCATATCCCAGTCAAGTGATCCGTTTGACCAAGTCATATATAATAAACCTGCTTGTTCGACAGCATCCTTAAGTTTGTCATTTCCGGAGCCGTAAGGAGGTCGGAAAAATTGAGGTTCGACTCCTATCGTTTCTTTCACAATTTTTTGAACGTCAATTATCTGTTTAGTAGCTTCGGAGATTGGCATTTTCTTCAAATCATCATGATTCCAAGCGTGATTGCCAATGATTTGCCCCCGATCATGGATCATTTTTAATAAATCAGGTTGTTTTTTAACACGATCTCCATTCACAAAAAAAATCGCTTTAGCATGATGTTTGTCCAAGGTGTTGATAATCGATGTAATCAATTTTTCTTCCTTAGGTCCGTCATCGAAGGTAAGTAAAACGACTTTTTTGGGCCGGGATGCATCGATAGGTTTTATTACATAATTGGAGTTCATATAGAACGCCTTATCGACAATTTCTTCCGAAACAGGTTCATCCAAAGTTTGTGTAACTGAAATAGATTTTGATTCTGGATTGGTCTCTTCAGCACTTGGTTTAGATACCGATTCTTCCTGTGATATTGAATCATATGCAGACGGATTCTGGGGACTGCAAGCAGACAAGAGAAAACTTAGCATTAGCAATAGTGATACGATTGGTTTCAACATTACTTCAACTCACTTTCCTGTATTTATACGGAATGATATCGAGTTCCTTAGCAAACACTACGTTTGATTCTAACACTTAAAGGAGGTTGGTGTAATGAAGGCGTCATCCTTTTTTTGGGGGATTGTCGTTGGCGTTGCAGCCAGTTCTTGGCTAGCAAAAGGCAAACTGCCCATGTTGTCTTCGAATTCTTCGCGGAACGTTGTTGACCAAGCTAAACATAAAATGATGGAGATGACTTTCCCCGGCATGGATAGTTTCAGCGGTAAAGCGGATCATCAGAGCGAACATCAACAAGCGGTATCCAAAGTCAGCAAACCGATTTCGCCAAAAGAAAAAGAAGAGAACATGAATATGCTCAAAGACTTTATACGTTCCAATCCAGATGTGAAACATGAGGTAGAGCAAATTTTGACCCAAACGAATACAACAATACCGGGTCTATAAACCGAAGTATCCATTAAGAATCATCCACATCTTGATTTGATGTGGATCGATTCTTTTTTTTGTTGATTTTACTGCGTGCATTTACAGGTATAAAATGATAACATAACTACATAGATTTATTTTCAGCACATATTGTTTTGTGCTTCATAATCTGTTATAAGACTTGCTTATAAAGGGGAGATCCTGTATGAAAATAGAACGACTAAGTCACGATAAGATACGGATTTTCCTGACCTTTGACGATCTGAGCGAGCGCGGAATACAAAAAGAAGATATGTGGCAGGAGTTACCGAAGGTACATGAACTGTTCACTGAAATGATGGACCAAGCTTATTCTGAACTTGGCTTTGATGCTACAGGTCCACTGGCTGTTGAAGTATTCGCACTTCCCGCTCAAGGGATGGTTGTCATTGTTACTCGTGGAAAATACGATCCGCAGCAATATGGTTCAGGTCATGAAGATGATCTTCCTGAAGAAGTATATGAAATGGAAGTTACATTGGAGCAAAGTGACTCCATCGTATACGTATTTAAGGATTTTGAGGTGCTGATTGAAGCCGCTCATATGTTACGTGAACATGTTACGGATGCGGGAAAACTGTATTCTTATAAAAATAAATGGTTCTTACATTTCGAACCGGAAGATGTGGATACCTCGAAACATGCGGCATTAATTGCTCTGCTCGCTGAGTTCGGGGAAGGTTCTTCTGTCACTCCGGCAATGATGGAAGAGTACGGAAAAGTAGTTATTCCTGAACAAGCGATTGATGTGATTTGCACTCACTTCAAACGTCAGGACTAAATAAACTCCGAGTTCAAACGCGTCACTAGTCAGGAGGAGGGAATTTCGGTGCTTTTGTTTTCGGTTCTAGCTGCAGCAGTAGCTCCGGGTCTCGCCTTGTTAACATACTTTTATCTTAAAGATCGGTATGATTATGAGCCACTTCACTTGATACTAAGAGTATTCCTAATGGGCATTCTGATTGTTCTACCCGTTATGATTATTCAACGTGGCATGATGTTGTGGCTCGGTGACAATCCACTTCTGGAATCAATTTTGATCTCAGGTGGGGTTGAGGAGTTTGTTAAATGGTTTGTGATTTACCATATCATATATAACCACACCGAATTTGATGAGCCTTATGATGGAATTTTATATTCCGTTGCCGTATCTTTGGGTTTTGCTACGGTGGAGAATGTATTGTATGCTATTGCGGGTAATGCATCGGTATCGACCATGTTTCTTCGGGCGCTTCTTCCTGTATCAGGCCATGCCATGTTTGCCGTAATCATGGGATATTATATGGGCAAAGCGAAATTTATTGCGGATACGAAGAAAAAACGCTGGTATCTCAGTTTGTCTCTGATTCTGCCATTTTTCTGGCATGCTTTGTACGATGTCATTATGAACATGATGGTGAATCACTGGATATGGTTCATTGCGCCTTTGATGGCCGGACTGTGGTATGGAGCAATTGGTAAAATCACGCGGGCTAACAACCGTTCGCCATTCCGTTTCGTGAAACGGGAGGAAGAGGTTAAATTATAAAAATAGGGACACACTGGGGAATATAGAGCGTTTATAACGCATGCCCCGGTGTGTTTTTTTGCTGTGTACATAAACCCGGGGGTAACAAGACATGAAACGGGGATAACGGATGACAAGAATCAAAATTAAAATCAGATGCAAGCAATGTGGTGAACGTTTTACGTTAAGAGGCAAGAAAGAGAGAGGGAGGATTGAGACTGGATTCAAACAATGCCTTTGTGATAACAAAGATCAATTTGATATTGAAGAAGAGGGCATGGCCTCAGGCTTTCCATTGAACTAAGTGATAGAAGGCAGTACTTAGTTATTGAGTTTGATACCGACTTCGAAAGGCAAAATTCGTACTGACTGGAAATCGCATGCATAAGAGGTCTTTCTTCGATCCACAATAAGAGCAGTGATCAGAAGAAAGGAGAATCAACCGTGTATAAACGATTAAGTTCAGTAATGTTTCCAATATTTGCAGTTCTCCTAATTGGTGCACTAGTGTGGGGCTATCAGGAGAATCAGGAGAAAAATGCGATATTGATTAAAGCGGAGAACCAATATCAGCGTGCATTTCACGATCTTTCATTTCACATGGACAAATTGCATTCAGAGATTGGTAACACACTGGCTGTCCATTCAAGTTCACAAGGCATGCATCGCAAAGGGCTCATGAATGTTTGGAGGCTTACGAGCGAAGCACAGAATGAAATTAATCAATTGCCACTGACCATGCTCCCGTTTAACGAGACAGAGGAGTTTCTCTCTCGGATCTCAAAATTTGCCTATCATGCTTCGATGCGTGACTTGACCAAAGAGCCGCTTAATGAAAAAGAAATGAGCAATCTAAAGACGTTGTATCAAAATTCTTCGGAAATTAATAAAAATCTGAAGGAAGTGCAGCAGAAAGTATTGTCTGACCGTCTTCGCTGGATGGATGCCGAGACCGCAATGGCGGCTCAAGAACAGACGAATGATAACTCGATTGTTGACGGTTTCCGTACGGTAAACAAAAAGGTACAGGAATATCCTGAACTGGATTGGGGTCCTTCGGTGTCGAATGTCTTTGCCAAGCGTTCTGTGAAGCAACTAAGCGGTCTGCCTGTATCCAAAGAACAAATTCAGCAGAAAGCAGCCAAATTTTCGGGTGTAGACAGCAGCATAATTGAGGTTCAGGAGAACGGTAAAGGAACAGATTGGGAATCCTATACTGCGACAGTCCAACATGACAGAAACGGTAAATTAATGATGGACTTCACTCGCAATGGTGGAATGCTTATTTCATATAGTGACACACGAACAGTTGGATCCAAAAAAGTGTCCCGACAAGAGGCAATGAAGCAAGCGGATCAGTTTCTTGTGAATAAAGGTTATAAAGATATGAAAGCTGTCAACTACGATGAGTTCGGTAATTTAGCCAACCTTACTTATGTGCGGAAACAAGGAGATACATTAATATACCCAGAGAAAATGTCTGTGCGTGTTGGTCTGGATACGGGTGAAGTTACGGGATTCCAGGCAAGTGACTACGTCTATGAGCATAGCACGAAACGTCAGATTCCCAAACCGAAGCTTACGGCCGAGCAGGCACGTAAAAAACTTAATTCCGATTTTAAAGAGAATTATGTCCGTAAATCGTTAATTAAGAATGACTATAGCAAAGAAGTGCTTTGCTATGAATTCGGGGGACGAATCAATGGTTCTCGTTACCGGATCTATATTAATGCGGATACAGGAATGGAAGAAGCCGTTGAAGAAATTAAACCGGTTAACGCCTCCTCTTAGGTTCAACATTATGTGAATTCTATAAGAACATTTAAAAACAGGCCATTCTATAGGTCTGTTTTTTCTTTGTTCCATGTGAATGAGGTCATGGTATAATAGTCCTAGTGATGAAGAAGTTAAATACATAAGCGGCGGTGAATGGATTGTTTCCTAAAATAAATGAAGTATTACATATTCAAATCGCATCAGCTGATGAAAAGGAAGAACAAAAAGAATACAAATCGCGTATTGCAGATATGGATCATAACAGCTTTTTAATTGAAGTTCCGATGCAACAAGGGAATATGGGCTCTTTGAAAAGACTGTTTTTAGGAGAAGAACTATCCATATTTTATATAAACGAGGACGGGGTCCGGCATTATTTTAACACTTACGTGACTGGGTTTGAAGAAGATGTTGTGCGTCTTGTTCGCATACGAAAACCCCTTCCAGAAGAGATATCCAAAATTCAGCGGCGCAGCTTTCTTCGCGTACACGCCAGTCTTGAACTTGCACTTCAGTGTGAAGATCATACGCGAGCAGTGGCCTTGACTGAAGACATTGGAGGCGGTGGGTTATCTATATACATTGATCCTGAAATAAAAGTTCAGGAAGAACAAAAATTGAAATGTTGGCTGTTGGTACCTTACCGTAATGGTGCAATTGATCATGTACAATTTGAGGCTGAAGTGGTGCGCGTTAAAAAGCTGGAATCAGGACGTGAGCTGGGTATGTTGAAATTTTCACAAATCACGGATTCGGAACGTCAGAAAGTGATTAAATTTTGTTTTGAACGGCAACTGGACTATCGTATGAAATAATCGAAATTACGCATAGACTGTACGCGTTATGGACAATCTAAACCAAAAATGGAGATTGGTTCTATGAAAAAACGTCCTGGTACACGAAAGCATGAGCAATTTTATTACACGATTTCGCAACGTGTAGAAGGGAGAGCGCTTGCTCTGATTGCGACGCTTCTGGTCCTGGCTGTCATTTACCAGCTGTTACTGCTTGTTCCTGATTTGAAGAAAGTGATGACAACGATTGATCGGCTTGAAGGTACTCCGATTCACATGCAGAATATATACAAGGACCGGGTTGGCTGATTTGTCTGTTTTTGCATCCATGTGTAGAGTGTGGTATAATTTTCACGATGACAGGCAATGCCTGTTTTTTTATTGAGGTTTATCGTTTGAGGGAGGAATGCCCCGTTGGCAAGCCAGAACACATCAGATAACGGGAAGATGAACGTTGCAATTGACGGACCTGCTGGTGCCGGAAAAAGCACGGTGGCCCGATTGGTTGCAGAGGAACTCGGCTACATTTACGTTGATACAGGCGCAATGTACCGTGCAGTATCCTTACATATGATTCGGGAGAATATACCTCCGGATGATATGATTCAGGTACTTCAAGAAGCCCAGGACTTGGTTATAGAATTACAACCAGACCGGGGTGGACAGAAAGTGTTCTGTAATGGGAAGGATGTAACTTCAGCAATTCGCTCCCGTGAAGTAACTGGGATCGTGTCTCGATATGCGCAAATCGAGGGGCTGCGTACGCAATTAGTGAATACTCAGCGGCAAATGGCTTTGCGCAAGGGCGTCGTTATGGATGGGCGCGATATCGGAACAACTGTATTGCCCGATGCTGAAGTGAAAATTTTCATGACTGCCAGTGTACAGGAGCGTGCGCTTCGCCGTTTCAAGGAACTGGAACCATCCGATGACCTGACGTTGGAGCAACTGGAACGAGACATTGCCACCCGTGATAAACTGGATGAGAACAGGGAAGTTTCCCCACTGCGTTGTGCAGAGGACGCAATTGTCCTAGATACAACGAAGATGAATATCCGTGAAGTGGTTGACAAAATCGTATCTTATTGCACAATGGTCAGAGGAGAGAGCAGTCTATGATTTACACTTTTTGCAAAACAGTACTGCGGATCATGTACACCATTCTTTTTCGCCTGGAGGCAGTTGGACGGGAAAATATCCCGAAAGACGGCGGCGTACTTCTATGCTCCAATCATATCAGTAACTTTGATCCGCCAACCGTTGGCATCAAAATTCATCGCCAAGTGAGATTCATGGCTAAAAGCGAGTTGTTTGATGTTCCGGTATTAGGACCGATTATCAAAGCTGTAGGTGCCTTCCCTGTTAAACGAGGAGGGGTGAGCAAAGAATCCATCAAAACCTCACTTAATATTTTGCGTGACGGTGAAGTGCTTGGCATATTCCCTTCGGGTAGCCGACACAATGATGGGGGAATTGGTAAAAAAGGAGCAGCGAGTTTTGCTCTCCGCAGCGGTGCCACTGTAATCCCTACTGCTATTATCGGCAACTACAAGCTGTTTCGTAAGATGAAAGTAGTATACGGAGCACCGGTGAATTTGGACGAGTTCAAGGAAGACACTTCTGGAGATGCTCTGGAACGAGCGACCGAGAAGATTATGTCCAAAATTAATGAAATGGTGAAAACAGGCGTGCCTAGCAAATAAGGCAGTCTGCAGAGAATGCATGTTTCCATATTTTTGTGGAAAGCTATATCCAGTGCATTCGCATGAAAGTGTTTTGAACTCTGCTAAGGCAGGTTTGAATATAATGGGGTTTTTGAATTGAGGAGGGTATTTGACATGTCGGAAGAAATTAAAAATCAAGAAGCAACCCAAGATGAGTTGGATCAATTCGTTTCCTTGAAAAAAGGAGATACTGTAAAAGGAACCATCGTCAAATTGGAAGATAACCAAGCTTATGTAAGCATTGGATATAAATATGACGGTGTTATTCCAGTTCGTGAACTGTCTTCACTCCACGTAGACAGCGCGTCCGATGCAGTAGAAGTTGGACAAGAAGTTGAAGCTAAAGTACTTAGCATTGACGACGAGAAAGAAAAACTCGTTTTGTCCAAACGTGCGATCGACAGTGAAAACGCTTGGGAGCAATTGCAAAAGCATTTTGAAGACCAAGACGTGTTCGAAGTTGTTGTAGGCGATGTTGTTAAAGGCGGTTTGGTTGCAGACGTGGGCGTTCGTGGATTTATCCCGGCTTCCATGGTTGAGCGTCATTTCGTTGAAGACTTCAGTGACTACAAAGGCCGCACACTGCGTGTTAAAGTGAAAGAGATCGATCGTGAGAACAACAAAGTGATCCTTTCCCAAAAAGACGTTCTGGAGCAAGAATTCGAAGCAAACAAAGCACAAGTCATGGCTGGTTTGCAAGAAGGTCAAGTTATTGAAGGTACAGTTCAACGCTTGACTCAATTCGGTGCTTTCGTTGATGTAGGCGGAGTTGACGGATTGGTACACGTATCCGAGCTGGCTTGGACTCACGTTGACAAACCATCCGATGTATTGTCCGAAGGTGACAAAGTCAATGTGAAAGTGCTGAAAGTTGATCCTGAGAAAGGCAAAATCAGCCTGAGCATGAAAGCTGTTCAACCAGGTCCTTGGGAAACAGCTGGTGACAAATTCAACACAAGTGACATCGTAACAGGTGTTGTAAAACGTCTTGTTGATTTCGGTGCATTTGTTGAAATCGCTCCTGGTGTTGAAGGTCTTGTGCATATCTCACAAATTTCTCACAAACACATCGGCACTCCGCATGAAGTGCTGAAAGAAGGTCAAGAAGTTCAAGTGAAAATCTTGGACATGAATCCTTCGGAGCAACGTGTAAGCTTGAGCATCAAAGAAACAGAAGAAGCTCCTGCTCAACCACAAAAATCAGAGCGTCCAGCAAGAAACAACGCTCCACGCGAAGAGATCAACAATCCGAACGTTTCCTTGAACAATCAAGGCATGAGCACTACGCTCGGCGAACTGTTTGGTGACAAACTCAGCAAATTCAAATAAGTTAAACATGCATGGTTCTTAGTTATATACTGCATATTTTGCTGAATAATAAAAGCAAGATCGGCGAGCCCTAGCGGGTTCGCCGATTGTTGTTATTGCGAGAGTTTCGTTACGAAACGTTAGCCAAGAGATAGCTTTTTTGCTATGATGATTAACGTAAGTATGGACAGGAGGAGTGGAATGTATGGCAAGACCAGTTGTGGCAATTGTCGGCCGACCGAATGTGGGTAAATCCACCGTTTTTAATCGGATTATCGGCGACAGACTGGCCATTGTGGAAGACAAACCGGGCATTACCCGTGACCGGATCTATGGAATCGGTGAATGGAACGGAAAAGCATTCAGTATTATTGATACAGGTGGTATCGAGATAGATGGCGAGGACGTCATCATGAAATCCATCCGTATGCAGGCAGAACTAGCGATTGAGGAAGCCGATGTCATTGTATTTATGTGTGATGCCAAAGCGGGTATTACACAGTCTGACGAAGAAGTCGCTGAGATGTTATACCGATCAGGTAAACCCATTGTTGTGGCCGTTAACAAAGTGGACAACATTGGACGCAGTGAGCTGATTTATGAATTTTACGGTTTCGGTTTCGGTGATCCAATCGGGGTATCGGGCAGTCACGGTACGGGAATTGGTGATTTGCTTGATGCCATTGTGGAGAAATTGCCTGAACTTGAAGAAGAGACATACGATGAAGACGTAATTCGTGTAGCCCTTATTGGTCGACCGAACGTGGGTAAATCCTCACTAGTGAACGCCATTCTTGGTGAAGAGCGTGTTATTGTCAGCGACGTTGCTGGAACAACCCGTGATGCGATTGACACTCCTTTTGAAAAAGACGGCCAGCGCTATGTGCTGATTGACACAGCAGGTATGCGTAAGCGCGGTAAAGTATACGAGACGACAGAAAAATATAGCGTAATGCGTGCAATGCGAGCCATTGAACGTGCCGATGTCGTTCTGATTGTCATTAATGGCGAAGAAGGCATTATCGAACAGGACAAGCACATTGCAGGTTATGCGTACGAAGCGGGTAAAGCCTCTTTGTTTGTAGTAAACAAATGGGATGTCGTGGATAAAACGGATAAAACGATGAAGGAATTCGAAACGAAGATTCGAGACCACTTCCTCTTTATGACATATGCACCGGTTGTCTTTTTGTCCGCACTGACAAAACAACGCTTACAAAAGTTGCTGCCTGTGGTACAACGCGTAGCAGAACAGCACTCTTTGCGTGTTCAGACTCATTTACTTAATGACGTGGTATCGGATGCCGTGGCAATTAATCCGCCTCCAACTGACAAAGGACGTAGAATGAGAATCAACTATGTGACTCAGGTCGCGGTCAAACCACCGACAATGGTTATTTTTGTGAACGACCCAGAGTTAATGCATTTCTCATATGAGCGTTACCTGGAGAATAAAATCCGAGCAGCGTTCGATTTCGAAGGAACACCTATTCGCATATTTACTCGGAGGAAGTCCGACGAAGGTTAGGGGAGAAGTTTGTGATTTTATCAATCGCAGCGATTGTGCTGAGTTATCTGCTTGGTTCAATCAGCTTTAGTGTACTTCTTGCAAAAGCAATACGGGGGATTGATATACGTCAGCACGGTAGCGGAAATGCCGGGGCAACGAATACACTGCGTATTCTGGGCAAAGGGCCGGCTATCGCGGTTCTGCTGCTTGATGTGATCAAAGGTATTGCAGCAGTATGGATAGGCATATGGTTAGGTGATGGGTCTCCGTGGATTGCTGCATTCAGCGGTATCGCTGCCATTGCAGGTCATAACTGGCCGCTTTATTTCCATTTCCGTGGAGGAAAAGGCATTGCTACAGCGATTGGTGTAATGGCTAGCCTGGCCTTCTTACCTGCATTATATGCTGGGATCATTGCGATTCTGTCCATCGTTCTGACTCGTTATGTTTCACTTGGTTCTTTAATTTTTGTAGCATTAACTCCTGTTTTCATCCTGATCTTGCCCGGTTACTCCATGAGTATATTCTGGGGCAGTCTGATTATTTGTCTGTTTGCATTCTGGAGACATCGCACGAACATTGTGAAGCTCGCCAAAGGACAGGAAAATAAATTGGGATCGAAGAAGCCTGGAGGTGGAAAGCGCGTTGTCTAAAAAAGTTGCTGTACTGGTTGCTGGCAGTTGGGGAACTGCTCTAGCCAGTGTACTCGCCTCAAACGAATTGGATGTGGTGATGTGGACACGTAGTGAAGAACAGGCAGCCGAAATCAACATACAACATACCAATACAAGATATTTACCTGGTGTAGAGCTGTCTCCACGTATTCGGGCGACCAATAATATGGAGGCAGCAGTTTCAGGTGCAACGGCTGTGTTAATTGTTGCCCCTTCGTCTGCAATGCGTGCGGTAACACATCAGTTTAAACCTTTCTATAAACCAGACATGTTGATTATTCATGCAACTAAAGGGTTTGAGACAGAAAGCCTGAAACGGATGTCCACAGTGATCTCCGAAGAGCTTGAATGTGAAGAAGGACGAATTGTCGTATTGTCTGGCCCAAGTCACGCTGAAGAAGTTGTGAAACGCTGTCCAACAACCGTAGTTGTGGCCGCACTGGATAAAGCATCTGCTGAGGCAGTCCAAGGATTATTTATGAATGCTTATTTCCGTGTGTACACTAACCGGGATATGCTGGGTGTTGAACTGGCTGGAGCATTCAAGAATATTATCGCGCTTGGGGCCGGAATGTCGGATGGACTTCAGTTCGGAGATAATGCCAAAGCGGCTCTGTTAACTCGTGGCCTTGCTGAAATTACACGCATTGGCGTAGAGATGGGCGCTAATCCATTAACCTTCTCTGGACTGGCCGGGATTGGAGATCTAGTTGTAACGGCTACGAGTCAGCATAGTCGGAACTGGAGAGCGGGTTCCATGTTAGGCCAGGGTCAGAAGCTGGACGATGTGTTACAGTCCATGGGGATGGTAGTTGAAGGTATTCGAACAACACAGGCCGCCTATTTTATTTCTCAAAAATATGGTGTCCAGATGCCAATTGCCGATCAATTGTATCATGTGTTATTCCAAAACAGACAGCCAAGGGATGCGGTTGAAGCCTTGATGGGCAGGGACCCAAAAACGGAGATGGAAGTGATGAAGCTGGAGACTTGGGAGCAGTGGCATTCCTGAGTTAATCGTTTCAAATCGTTTGCGCATAAATGATGAAGCTTATTCACCTTTTCCACGACAGACTCATATGATACACATGAGTATTGCCGGAGGAGGGGAGACGAATGAGCAACAACATTTCGAAAGAAGCGCTGAAAGCCATCAACAAAAAAACAGGTAAAACCATCACTGAAGGAGCTGTCAAAAAGCTGGCAAGCACAGTGAAACCATCGACGATGCACAATGAGGCTCAGCTGCGCCAGTTGATTAAACAAGTATCCGCTATGGCGAAAATACCGGTATCTGAGGATACAGTTCAGGATATTGTGAGTGCAGTCAAGAAAAGCGGGCTGAACCCAAGCAATATGGAATCGTTAATGAAGATGATGATGAAAAAATAATAAATGATGTCTGCTCACAAAGAGCAAAGGCATATCGAGAGCAAGCCCGCAATCGCTGGCTTGCTTTTTTTGTCTTTTTATTGGAAAAATACACGCTATTTCATGTTATAATAGTTGCAATTGTCACATTCTCGATGATGAATATCGGACTGAAAGGGAGACTGCTGGTTTATGAGCGCTATGGACAAGATGTGGCTATCATTGGTTGCCATCCTCATTATGGGGTTATCCGTATTTTTAATTACTTTTGCTCGTGCCAAAACGAAAGGGTTCGTGCGAGGCATCCTTTCAATCATTGCATTTTTAATTATGCTTATCGGTTTTTTTGGTGGAATCGCTTCTCTGACTTGATTTTCCATATAGGACAGAACATCCGCATAAGCGCATCATAAGAACGGACACAATGAAAAGACGGATGGGAGGAGTGTGATCTATGGCACAGCATGAAATAGAGGGGTGGGCGATGCGTTACCCAGTATTACATACGGCTTTGCTAGAAATGGTTGAGGCTTGGCATCGTCAGCCCCACACTTGGCTGCTAGGAGGTAGCTGCGGCCTTATGCTTCAAGGAGTAGAATTACAGCAAGCACCGCGAGATATCGATGTGTACGCAGATATTGCTGCGGCCAAAGCACTGCATTACTGTGCTCCTGGAAGAAAACTGGACGAGCCAGCGGTAGACAAAACAGGTCCTTACGCCTCACTGCTCAGCCATTACCAAGTTGGTGCATGCACACTGGAACTGGTTGGTGGCTTTGAGGTATGGGCGCGTGAGAGCTGGTATCGTACACAGATTGAGCATGTACTTGCTCCCAATGCATATGAGACTCATATTGACTCCTATCGGTTGCGATTGATGCCACTTGCGCATGAATTGTTATTTAATCTGCTCCGTGGACGTAAAGATCGGTATGTCCCCATCTCATTGCGAATTCGTGAAGAGCCTGAGGTTCATCAACCAGTAATGAATGCATTAATCCAACAGAATATATGGACCCCCCGCTTAAGATCAGAAGTTGAAGAGCTGGTCGGTTTTACTTGCTCCGGGGAAGCTGGGGAGGCGCGATAATGCAAAAAGTTATTACATTTTTACCGATGAATAAGTCCATCAGTGTCCAGTCAGGCACAACCATTCTGCAAGCAGCGCGTCGGGTTGGCGTTCGAATACCAACCCGATGTGATGGAAAAGCAGCATGTTTGATGTGTAAAGTAAAGGTGGGACAGGATGATCTGCATGCACTGCTACCTCCTACAGAAGCAGAAAAGCGGAAATTGGGGCAATCGCTGGAGGAAGGAATGAGGCTATCATGTCAAGCGAAAGTATGCGGACAACTATCGGTACATATTCCGGAAGACCCACTGAAAGCAGCCATACGAAAACAACTGGAAAGACAACAGCAAGAAGATGACTGGTTTGCATGAATAGGTTGAAATTCATAATAGCTCCTATTAACATCTTGATTTTCTCAAGGAGGGTGCAAATGCTTATTAAAAAGAGAAAAGAAACGCAAGGAAGACTTCGCCTGCGGCAAGCACAGCAGGTGTCTTTCCTTCTGCTGTTGATGATGTTGACGAGCGGTTGCTTGTATCCGGCTCAGAGCAACTCCGACCCCAAAACGGCTTATCGGGAAAGTGTTAATCGAATTCAGAGTGCGATGGATGCTTTTCAGAAGGACGAGGGGATTTTACCAATTTTGAACGCCGATGCGGATACACCAAAGTATGAGAAATTCAGAATAGATTTGCCCAAATTGAAGCAACATGGATATCTGGATGACATACCGGGAACGGCCTTTGAAAGTGGTGGTAGCGCTTACTTTTTGGTGCAAAACGAAGAAGTGGAGCCCACCGTGAAAGTGATGGATCTCCAGACGATGCAGAAGGTGAATGATGTTCAGCGCATGGTGAATCAATATAAATCCAACCATAATCAAGAACTACCTGCGGGTGAAGAGCTGTATCCGGGATTCCATGCGGTGGATATGGATAAAGCAGCGCAAGCAGGAACTCCTTCGATCACATTGAACAGTGTCTATTCGGGTCAGGAGCTGCCCTTTATGATGGATACACAAGGAACCGTATACGTGGACTATGCATTCGATATTATGCAAGCGTTGGAAAAAGAAGATGGTTCTTCCGATGCCGCGGATTCCGGCGATGTCTCAGATTTGCGTGATCATTTGCTCACACACTCGTATTTTGTCCCTGTGAAATCCGTGCCATATAAGCTGGAGAATAACACACCTGTCGCATATTTAGCCTCAAACTAAAGCAACAAAGAGAGGCAACAGAAAACAAAAGTAATCATACGATCTTAATTTAATCCGTCATATATAGAAGTGCCGATAGAGATGCCGCAATGATGCGAGTGTCTCTTTTTTCGTGATGTGGCAAGAGGAATCAGGGCGAGATAAGATGTCATATTCAACGGCGGACGTTCATAAAGTAGATTGAAATAAAGACGCGCAGTCCGGGATCGGAGGATGCTTCTAATGTCACCATCATGAGATAAAAAAACAAAAAAACACGTCATATTGCCGCATGCGGATACATAAGATGATACTAGTCCAATTGCATGTACGAGTTAACGCCGCTCTCGCCGGTTTCATCAGAATGCAACGTTCGGCGGCGGACGACTTCCGGGCACTCACAAAGGCGGCTCTACCGTTGCAGGGATTTCAGTCTTCTGATTGAAAAAACGAAGCGGATGCTCTTTAGCATTTTTCCTTCGGAGTAATTTAAGGAGGGGATTTCATTGGAGAAAGTGGACATTTTTAAGGACATAGCTGAGCGGACCGGAGGGGATATCTATCTCGGGGTTGTCGGCGCAGTCCGGACGGGAAAATCAACATTTATTAAACGATTCATGGAAACGATCGTACTGCCTAACATCGCAAGTGAAGCAGATCGTGCCCGTGCAGTGGATGAACTTCCACAGAGTGCAGCAGGTAAAACGATTATGACAACCGAACCCAAGTTTGTACCGAATAATGCAGTCCAGATCAAAGTAGCTGAAGGGCTGGATGTCAATGTTCGTTTGGTCGATTGTGTAGGTTACGCCGTGGAAGGTGCGAAGGGATACGAGGATGAGAATGGTCCACGCATGATCTCTACACCTTGGTTTGAAGAGCCGATTCCGTTCCAGGAAGCAGCCGAGATTGGTACGCGTAAAGTCATACAGGAGCATTCCACACTCGGTGTTGTGGTCACAACGGACGGAACGATTGCTGAGATTGCACGTAGTTCCTATGTGGAATCGGAAGAACGAGTGATTGCTGAATTAAAGGAAGTGGGTAAACCATTTGTCCTTGTCATTAATTCAACCCGCCCACGTAGTGAGGAAGCTCTACAGCTTCGGAGCGAGCTGGCTGCCAAGTACGATATTCCAGTAATGACGCTTAGTGCAGCTACCATGACAGAAGATGATGTCACAGGTGTGCTTCGCGAAGTATTGTATGAGTTCCCTGTACATGAGGTGAATGTGAACCTGCCGAGCTGGGTAATGGTGCTGAATGATACACACTGGCTTCGTAACAACTATGAGAATTCAGTGCGGGATACGGTAAAAGATATTCGCAGACTGCGCGACGTGGATCGAGTGGTGTCACAGTTCATGGAATATGAGTTCATTGATCGTGCTGGTCTTAGCGGCATGAATATGGGCCAGGGTGTGGCGGAGATTGATCTCTATGCACCGGATGAACTATATGACCAGATTCTCGTAGAAGTTGTCGGTATTGAAATCAGAGGCAAAGATCACCTGTTGCAACTGATGCAGGAGTTCTCTCATGCGAAGAAAGAATACGACCGCTTCGCAGAGGCGCTGGAGATGGTTAAAACGACGGGCTATGGGATTGCTGCTCCTTCGCTGGCCGAGATGGCTCTGGATGAACCAGAATTGATCCGTCAGGGTACGAAATTCGGGGTTCGCCTGAAAGCGACAGCTCCTTCGATACACATGATTCGTGTAGATGTGGAGTCGGAGTTTGCACCGATCATCGGTACCGAGAAGCAGAGTGAGGAACTGGTGAGATATCTCATGCAGGACTTCGAGAACGATCCGATCAAGGTATGGGATTCAGATATGTTTGGCCGTTCGCTGCATTCCATAGTGCGTGAAGGTATTCAAGGGAAAATCGCCATGATGCCAGACAACGCTAGATATAAACTGCAAGAAACGTTAGGGCGAATTATTAATGAAGGTTCAGGCGGATTGATCGCCATAATCCTTTAAGTTAATCCAAAGACCGTGAGACATCTCATGGTCTTTTTCTTGTTTTCTCTGCTTTTTACGGGGAATTGAAAAGAAATAGAAAAGCGATCGATCTGTCTTATGAAAAAAACTTAGTGAATTTAAGCTTTAAATCATTAAAACCTATTTACATACTAGGGATTAGCCGTTATATTAATATTCAACTATATTGTGATGGAAGTCACAGCGAGTGAAACAGGGGGAGAACGAGATGAAGACAACAAGTTCAAAATGGATATGGCTGAGCGTAGTATTGGTATTAACATTAGTGTTATCGGCCTGCGGAATCAAGAAAGAACCCGCTGCAACTCCTGCATCAGGATCAGCAGATGAGACACCGAAGACAGAAGTGGTCACTGGGCCTCTAAGCGGTAAACGGGTTGCGCTGATTATGGAATTTAACACAGGAACCTTCTCACAGCAGTATGTACAAGGGGTAAAAGAGGAAATCGCCAAATTCGGTGGTGAGCTTACTACCTTTGTTGCAGATAATGACAAAGCCAAAATGGTATCGTTGCTTGATAGTGCCATTAATCAGAAATTTGATGTTATTCTGACGGATCACGGTGATTCACTTCTGGAGCCAGGAGTAAAAAAAGCAGTAGAGCAAAACATCCCCGTCGTTGTTTTTGATGCAGCGATTAGTGTGCCAGGGGCTACTGTATTGTCCCAAGACGATCAGAAAATGGCCGAGCTGACACTCGAACAGATGAAAAAAGATATCAACGGTAAAGGAAATATCGTGAAAGTATGGGTAGCAGGTTTTGCACCAATGGAACGTCGTCAGATTGCTTATGATGCGTTTATGAAAGCGAATCCTGATATTAAAGAAATCGCTTCATTCGGATCAGCTCAAAACCCGGCGCTGGATACGCAAGCGAAGATGGAAGCTATCCTGAAACAATATCCAAAAGGTGAGATTACAGCCGTATGGACTGCGTGGGATGAATTCGCAAAGGGCGCTGCCCGTGCGATTCAGCAAGCTGGGCGTGATGAGATCAAGGTATATGGAATTGATATGAGCGATGAAGATTTGCAGATGATTCAAGATCCGAAGAATCCTTGGATTGCTTCCGCCGCAGTGGATCCTACCGATATTGGACGCGTACAAGTTCGTTACGCTTACCAGAAGCTGAATGGAGATCCAACTGAAGATTCTGTCGTGCTTACTCCGGTGTATGTACAGCGTGAGGCATTACCTGACAAACAAATCTCCACTTCCGAATTGTCTGAGTATGTAGAAGGCTGGGGAGGAAGTACCCAGGGGATCAAGGACTGGATGAGCGAATACGGAATTACTGCAAAGTAAGCAGCGTTAGAAGCGCGCCGCGAGGCGCGCTTTTTTTTAGGCGATAACAGGTCATACAGCTGATTGGAGGCAACATTATGAAAGACCCGATATCTCTGGAAATGGAACATATTCATAAGAAGTTTTCAGGTATAGCCGCGTTGAAGGATGTGCATTTCTCAGTCAAGGGTGGAGAGATTCATGCGCTTCTTGGAGCGAACGGAGCTGGCAAAAGTACATTGATGAAAATACTGTCGGGTGCATACCGACTGGACGAAGGTACAATTCGTCTTGACGGCCGTAAGCTCAATCTCAATTCGCCAAGAGATGCGAAGGCAAGCGGGATACACTGCGTATATCAGGAAGTCGATGCTGCACTAGTGCCGCAGCTGACGGCTGCCGAGAACATTATGCTTGATCAGTTGGCTTCATCTCAGGGTGGGTGGTGGAAAAGTCCAAAAGTATTGCAGCAACGCGCCAAGGATGCTCTGAAACAATTAGGTGCAGACAACATATCGATTCACCGAAAAGTAGCTGAGCTGACACTGGCAGAGAAACAGATGATTCTGCTTGCACGTATCCTGATTCAGGAGGCTAAAGTTATTATTTTTGACGAACCTACCGCTCCCCTGAGCCAAGAAGAAACGGACGCTTTTTTTCGCATTGTACATCTGCTGAAGGATCGTGGTGCAGCCTGCATTTTCATTACGCATCGCCTTGCTGAAGTAACGAATCATTGTGACCGGGTGACCATCATGAGGGATGGGAGTCATGTGTTTACAGGTGAGACAAGCGGACTAACGATAAATAATCTGGTTACGCAAATGTTGGGCAAACCTTTTGAAGAGGAATTTCCAAAGACTGAGGTACCTGTAGGTGATGTGATTCTGGAAGCGCGAGAGCTCCGGCGAGGGTTGAAGGTAAGAGGGGTGAATCTTGAGGTCCGCCGTGGTGAAGTGCTGGCAGTGGTGGGTCTCGTAGGTGCGGGCAAAACGGAATGCTCACGCTTGTTGATTGGTGCAGATCAGCTGGAGTCGGGAGAGATTCGGCTTCTTGGACGTAATGTATGTCTCTCTCAGCCTGCAGATGCCGCGGCTCTAGGAATTGTATCTGTACCAGAGGAACGACGCAAACAAGGCATTCTTATTCATGAGAATGTGGAGCGTAATCTGAGTTTGCCCATACTTTCCAGGCTGAGCACATTCGGGTTCATTAACCGCAAACGCGAGCGTCAGCACGCCGATTCTCTAGTAGAGCAGCTAGGCATAAAAACCTCGTCTGTGAAACAGGAAGTGAAATATTTGAGCGGTGGTAATCAGCAAAAGGTTGCTATCGGAAAATGGCTGCATACCGATGCGGATGTGTTTATCTTTGACGAACCAACAAAGGGCGTGGATATCGGAGCGAAAAGTGATATTTTTCGGATCATCAATGAATTGGCGCTGGCCGGAAAGGCAGTCATTTATTTCACCTGCGAATTGGACGAAGGTATGGGCATCGGAGATCGGATTGCGGTCATGTGTGAAGGGACTATCGTAAAAGAATTTAAGCGCGGCGAGACGAACCAAGAACAGCTGCTTTATTATGCAAGCGGTGGAGTAGAGGTGGAAGAATGAAGGACAAATCATTAGATTTTGCGTTCCGGTACGGAGCCATTATAGTCATTATAGGTGTTATTGCATTTTTCGGCATTAAGCTGCCGTATTTCTTTACTTATAGCAATCTGACGGATATTTTAGGTTCAATCTCCATCGTAACCTTTGTGGCGATCGGTGTAACGCTATCCCTTATTGTAGATGGTTTTGACCTCTCTGTAGGGGCGACGGTCTCGCTTACAACTGTGGTTACAGCATCATTAATGATCTGGTATCAACAGCCTTTGGCTGTCGTCATTATTGTACCGCTCATCATTGGGGCAGTCATTGGCCTACTGAACGCATTACTGATCGTTAAACTTCGAATTCCGGATTTGCTGGCAACACTTGCAACGATGTACATCATTGGAGGAATTCATAAAACGTATGCACAGGGATACACCATCTACAATCACATGCAGTTTCCGGATGGAAGCAAAGCTGCTGGAGAAATGGATGCAACGTTTCTTTTGATTGGACAAGGGAAATGGCTCGGTATGCCCATCTCGGTTATACTGCTCCTCATTGCTGTTATTGGTGTTCATATCTTTTTGACATATACGAAATATGGGCGGCAGATGTATATTACAGGCGGTAATGAAGAAGCAGCCCGGCTTTCGGGGATCAAAGTAAAGAAGGTACGTACGCTTGCTTATGTAGCAGCTGGAGTGTTTGCGGCTATTGGAGGTATCATCTACGCGTCCAAAGTAGGATCGGGGCAGATTGATGCTGGTTCTCCGTTGTTAATGGAATCTGTGGCCGCTGTGTTTGTTGGTTTCTCCGTTTTTGGCGCAGGCAAGCCGAACGTGATCGGTACCTTTATTGGTTCGGTTCTAATTGGCGTATTGGTCAATGGTTTGACCATGATGAACGTTCAGTATTTTACACATGATATTGTCAAAGGCGGGGTACTTGTACTGGCTTTGGCCGTTACATTTTATGTTTTAAACCGTAGCCGCACTTGAAATTGTGGGCTGTCTGTATTAGTATAAAATTTGTTCGGCGTCAGAAACCCCCGTGGTTTCAGGCGACTTCTGCCGGAAATGACTGTCAACCGCAGATGGAGATTGAGGTTCATCACTCAAAACGGTCACCGTTTTTCGTGTATGAACGTATATTTCCCTATAAAACGGAAACACAGTATAACATTCAGGACATTGATTCAGGAGGTGAAAAACAAAATGAACAAATCAGACTTGATTACACATGTATCCGAAGCTACTGAATTGTCCAAAAAGGATGTAACGAAAGCGGTTGATGCCGTATTCGAAGCAATCGCTGAGGCTCTTCAAAACGGAGACAAAGTACAATTGGTTGGTTTTGGGAACTTCGAAGTTCGCGAGCGCTCTGCACGTAAAGGACGCAATCCGCAAACAGGTGAAGAAATCGAAATTCCTGCGAGCAAAATTCCTGCATTCAAACCAGGTAAAGCTCTCAAAGACGGAATTAAATAAGATTTCTACATATTCCATATGTTAACAAAACAAAAAGACCGTGACTTGTTCACGGCCTTTTCTTTTGCCTACTAACGAGAGGTTGACACTGCTGCGTAGGGTTTTCGTTCTCTTTCGAAACCTTTCCCGTCTTTCTGTATTCGTGTAATCCTGTGACGATTATTTCTTGCAGCACACTCATCGGTACATTGTTGACAAATGAAACAATCTTAATCATCATTAACGCTAAGGAAACTAGAAAAGGGGACGTGCACGATGGATCATTCTACGGGCAATGACTATATCGTTATCAAAGCAGAAGAAAATGGTGTTCAGGTAATCGGATTAACCCGTGGACAGGACACACGTTTTCACCATACCGAGAAGCTTGACAAGGGCGAAGTGATGATTGCCCAGTTTACGACACATACCTCGGCTATCAAAATCCGTGGAAAAGCTAAGCTGATCACCAAGCATGGTGAGATTGAATCAGAGTAGACTGTACGATCCTAAAACAGGAATAAGAAGAGTATTGAGAGACTCTGACTAGGCTTAGTGAAATTGGCGTTCGTAATCAGATTGAGCCCAACAAATAAAAATTGCAGGCATAGCCTGCTTTTTTTCATTGTACAATGAGGTATGAGCCTTTACTGGACAGACTACACTAACAGGTAAAGGCAGGGAGGCGCATATGAAACCGGGAATGATTGTGGCTGCATCCATTGTGACAACGATTACGGCAGTCATCTTGCTCGTGGTTTTTCAGAGCTTGCATACACGTACATGGGGCGGAGAAAGGGCAGAGCCAGTTACGGCAACTCATCAGCCAATCCAGTTGACAAACGAGAATCTGGTGGATGTACTGAGTTCCCTTCATATGTCCACGCCAATCGCCAGAGTGGAATGGAAACAATCCATTTTGACACTCGACCTCAAAGTGAAAGGGAAGGACACCAGCTATACTGAAATTTATGAAAATATGGCTGCTCTAGCCGATCTAAGTTTTCGAACGGTAGACAATGTTGATCAGGTGCTGCTTCGAATCATGGCTGAAGATGAATGGATACATAAGCGTCACCTGCTACTTGCTGCGGATATTCGGCGTGGTGAGTGGCCATTGTATGCGATCGATATGCTTCGAACTTGGAAAAGTACCACGTTTTCAGAGGAATTGAAGGATTGGTTTCACCTCATGCAGACGGAACTGTGGAAGAAGCAGTTTGAAATGACAAGTTAGGGGTAATCAAATAGCAGGATTCAGTGCGTGTCCGATAAACATATGCTATAATATATAGGATTGTAGTGCAGAAATGGTCTAACAAAGCAAAGTCTCGGAGGATGAGAATGAATTCATATCGCGTACCCCAACTAGCAAAGAAATACACGGATTACGACATGATTCGACAACATACGGAAATCCCTTCATTTCCGGATAGTCGGGCCCGTCTGTTACAGGCATTTGTCGCCCGTACAGATGAGAAGATGGATCAAGAGTTGTACGCACTGGCCACATCGCTCGTTCAGTTGGCTATGGATACGCATGATCGAATTGATACAAGATCCGGTGATCGGGGAGAACAAGAGATGCGTTCACGTCAGTTAAATGTTCTCGCTGGAGATTATCTAAGCAGCCGATTTTACCAATTGCTTGCTCATGCAGGCAAAATTGAAATGATCGGCAAGCTCAGTGGTGCAGTTTCCGAAGTAAACGCTCGTAAGATGACGCTGTATGATCGGATGAAGAAGCTCCTCATTTCTGCTGATGAATACTTGCGTGAAACGGTACAGCTGAGAATGCAGCTGTTTCTTTCTTTTTCGGACATGATGCGTGATGAGGAGAAGTCATTGTGGACCAGCTTGTTGAAGGAGTTCAGCATTTGCGAAACGCTCACAGAAGAGATGAATCGCATGCGTGATAATCAACAAGCGCTTCATAGTTATGCATTCTGGCATATTTATGAACATGGCAATGACGGGGAACGCAAGTATCTACGTGAAATGGAGATCGAACCGCATGTATGGGGTTCTTTGGTGCTGAAATATAGCGTAAGGAAAATACTTCTGGACAAGCTTCGTGAATGCACACACCGCATTCAGCTTTTGCTGCAAGATGAGGAAAGTCTTCAGGATTTGCATGAGATCGAAGCAATTCTTGAGCCGTATCTGTCTTATGTGCAGACTTCACATGCGGAGTAACGGAAGATTGGGGGGAGACGAACGAATGGGTAGCGGAGAGACTAAACCGAAAGAAGAATTTGTCCATTCGGTTTTTCAGAGTATAGCCGGCAAGTATGACGTCATGAACGATATTCTGAGTTTCCGCAGGCATAAGGCTTGGCGTAAATTCACAATGAAGAAGATGAATATGTCCAAAGGCGATACCGGACTGGATTTGTGTTGCGGGACATGTGACTGGACCCTTGCCATGGCAGAAGCAAGTGAAACGGGGCACATGCATGGGCTGGATTTCAGCAGTAATATGTTAGAAGTAGGTCAGACAAAGATTGATGCTGTGAACCGTTCGCAGCAGATCACGTTAATTCAGGGCAATGCCATGTCATTGCCTTTTGAAGACGATACGTTCGACTATGTGACGATTGGGTTCGGATTGCGAAACGTACCGGATCTTAGACAGGTTCTTTCCGAAATGAAACGTGTTGTTAAGCCGGGCGGTATGGTAGTCTGTCTGGAATTGTCAAAACCGACTTGGCAGCCGTTTAAGGGGATTTATTATTTTTATTTTGAGCACATGTTGCCTAATATGGCTAAATTGTTTGCCAAACGCTATGAGCAATACAAATGGCTGCCAGATTCTCTGGCACTTTTCCCGGGAAGAAAGGAACTGGCGGACATTTTTGTTGAAACAGGATTGCAACAAGTGCAGGCCTATCCTTTGACCGGAGGCATCGCGGCACTGCATATTGGAACCAAGGAGAATCAGAATGCTTAGGAAAATTCGTATTTTTTTAGAAATGATCAAGATTGAACACACTCTTTTTGCTTTACCTTTTGCGTTTATGGGCGCTATATTGGGATCTATGGTTGTCAACAACACGTTCCCAAGCTGGATACAGATCATGTGGGTATTACTCGCCTTGGTTGGTGCACGGAGTGCTGCATTTGGTCTGAATCGCATCATTGACCAGGCAATTGATGCCAAAAACCCGCGTACTGCGATGAGAGCCATTCCAGCAGGTTTGCTGAAGAATGGTGAAGTTATTATTTTCGTCATTGTCTCGTTTATATTATTGTTCTGGGCATCATCCAATCTTAATGTCCTATCCATGCAGCTGTTGCCCATTGCGGTATTCATGCTAGTGCTCTATTCATACACTAAACGCTTCACATGGCTCTGTCACGTCGTGCTTGGCATGACAATTGGACTGGCTCCTCTAGGAGGATGGGTGGCCGTAACGGGTACGATCGATTGGACAGCGATGGTGCTGTACGTTACGATTGTATTCTGGACTGCTGGTTTTGACATTATTTATGCTTGTCAAGATCTGGAGTTTGACCAAGACGAAGGGTTGCACTCCATTCCTTCGCGCTTTGGTCTTGTTAAATCGCTTCAGATTGCTAAGTTTTTTCATGTGATTACGGCAATTGGTTTCCTTGCAATCCTGTTAATGACCGATCTGAGCTGGTGGTACGGTGCAGGAATGTTGATCACGTATGGAATTTTGCTCTATGAGCATTACATCGTTTCACCTAATGATATGAGTCGTGTACAGACGGCATTTTTTACCATGAACAGTGTGCTGAGTCTGGTCGTATTTACGTTTACACTTATTGATCTGGCGGTGAATTAAAGATGCAGCAACCGGAGAAACAACGACTTGTTGTTGGGATTACCGGAGCGAGTGGCAGCATATATGGCATCCGATTGATTGAAACGCTGCTTGATCTGGGTTACACCGTTCATTTGGTCGTCTCTAATGCAGGATGGCGTGTGTTAAAAGAAGAGATGGACTGGGATGTTACAAACCGGGAGAACATACTTCAAGAAAAGTTCGGCCATCGCGATGGGGTGTTAATCTATCATCCTGTGAGTGATATTGGTGCCTCGATCGCGAGCGGATCTTATCTGGCTGAGGGCATGATTATCATGCCCTGTTCCATGGGAACTCTCTCATCAATCGCAAACGGTTCTTCGGACAATCTGATGTCACGTGCAGCCGATGTTATGATGAAAGAGGGCAGGACTTTGATTCTAGTGCCGCGAGAGACGCCTCTTCATGCCATTCATTTGGAAAACATGCTTAAGCTCTCTCGCCTTGGTGTTCGAATAATACCGGCCATGCCTGCTTTTTATTACAAACCTCAGAGTATGGATGATTTAATATTATTTTTAGTTGGGAAAGTGCTGGATAGTTTGCGTATCCCGCATCAACTGTTTACAAGATGGGGAGAACCGGATGAACGGGGATGATATGGTCAAGCAGTACTTTTCTGGATAACTAGTTCAGAGATGTATGCCTTCTTGACATGTCCCCCTGACTCCCGGGGTATCGGTGAGTGCTGATGGTAGCGCAAAGATGTCCACAGTCTTGACCCATGCACCGGCAACTTCTGTACTTTTGATTCAGAACTAGTCGCAGCGTTTATTTCCCGAATATGGCATTCGAATTGGACTGGTAGGACGCTGTAGAAGAACACAAGCAGGAACGGCAAGCCATGGGTGATCATTTCTGCCTTTTGGCTCGGGCTTGCTGGAGGGGAAGGTAAGCATGGAATTTAGGACTGACAATACGCTGACACGGGTGAACGAATGAAACTATTGGACATTTTCGGATTGTTA
This sequence comes from Paenibacillus sp. JJ-100, assembly GCF_948329825.1. GTDB lineage: Bacteria > Bacillota > Bacilli > Paenibacillales > Paenibacillaceae > Paenibacillus. The sequence continues at coordinate 447,532 of NZ_CAOJCM010000002.1, read as the reverse complement.
AAAAAGGACATGGATTATATTGAAAAAGAACTCTATCGTAGTGTACAGGGTGAGCAACAACTGCTGAGTGAAACTTCACTCCATCTGCTTAAAGCAGGAGGGAAACGACTACGTCCTGTTTTTGTGCTCTTGGGCGGAAAGTTTGGTACATATGATATTGAGCGTTTGAAGCTCGTAGCTGTTCCATTGGAACTCATTCATTCTGCATCACTCGTTCATGATGATGTGATTGATAACGCTGGAACCCGTAGAGGAAAACCTACGGTCAAGTCTAAATGGGACAATCGGATCGCGATGTACACGGGAGACTATATTTATGGCAAAGCACTGGAACTGACGGCTGGATTAGCCGAACCAGCTATTCACCGTATTCTAGCCAAAGCCATGGTACAGATGTCCATCGGAGAGATGGAACAGATTCGAGACTTTTTTAATACAAGTCAGAGTGTGCGTAACTATCTGCTGCGTATTCGTCGCAAAACCGCACTTCTGATTGCCGTCAGCTGTCAACTTGGGGCACTTGCTACACGTGCACCTGAGCATATCTCTTCTCTTCTTTATACCTATGGATATAATATAGGCATGGCTTTTCAGATTCAGGATGATGTTCTGGACTTAATAGGCACGGAGAAGCAGCTCGGCAAGCCACCGGGAAGCGACATGAAGCAGGGGAATATCACGCTGCCTGTACTGTATGCGCTAAGAGAAGAGCATCTGCGTGAGCCGCTCCTGAAGGAGATTTCACGTGTACAACATGAAGAAGGTCGTGCAAGTGCATCTGATGCCATTGGAATGATTCGCCAAAGTCAAGGAATAGCTAAAGCAGAAGCCCTGGCTGACCGATATATGAAGAAAGCGCTCGATGCTCTTGACCAGCTGCCAAATATCAAGACAACCAAAAATCTGCGGGATATTGCTCATTTTGTAGTTAAACGTACCCATTAAGGGGATATTGTTTGACACTCAGAATCTAGTCGAGCTTCAAAAAGATCTCGCCAACCTGACTCACAATTCACGGGAATGTAAGGTACTGATGTGAAATTCCTCATTGGGAGGATATAAACTTGTATGTTACAATCAAAGGGATTGCGTTTACATAGTGATTAACTTTGAACCGTGAGTGAGGAGTGAATGGCAATGGATCGTACATTTTTAATGGTTAAACCGGATGGTGTGCAGCGTGGTTTGATTGGCCGTATTATCAGCCGTCTGGAGGACAAAGGATTCAAGCTCGTAGCAGGTAAATTGGTGCAGATGTCGGAAGAACAGGCCAAGCGCCACTATGCCGAACATGAAGGCAAGCCTTTCTTTGATGATCTGGTTCGTTTTATCACATCTGGGCCCGTATTTGCTATGGTCTGGGAAGGTGACGATATTGTGGCACTTGCTCGTATGGTTATCGGTAAAACAAATGTGAGGGAAGCTGCTCCGGGGACAATTCGTGGAGACTTCGCTAGCCACACACCACATAATCTCATTCACGGGGCGGATTCACCGGAAAGTGCATCTCGTGAAGCAGCCAATTTCTTTGAGCCTGACGAGCTGGTCAGTTATGAGAAGAGCATCGGAGCCTGGTTGTAATTATTAGCCAAAGGGTGATATACGATGCTGGAGCAAGAACAACTAGACCCGGATTATGCGGGATTCATTCGTAAAGTTAAAGAGAGCACAGGCATTGATCTTGCTCAATACAAGGAAGGCCAGATGAAAAGAAGGCTGACCACACTTCGGAATAAAAATGGCTTTGATACATTTTCCATGTTTTTTGATGCCATGCAGAAGGACAAGTCTTTATTCTATGAGTTTTTGGATCGCATGACCATTAACGTATCGGAATTTTGGCGTAACCCGAATCGTTGGGAAGTGTTGCGCGATGAGATTCTACCTGAGTTGATCGGTTCCAAACGCAAAGTTAAAGTGTGGAGTGCTGCCTGTTCAACAGGTGAGGAGCCATATACCATTGCAATGATTCTGGATACGATGGGTATTCTGAAAGAAAGTTCCATTTCGGCAACCGATCTGGATGAAGGTGCTCTCGCGAAAGCGAAGGAAGGCCGTTATATGGAGCGTTCTCTGAAAGATGTACCTCCTGAAATTGCGAGCCGATACTTTAAGCAGAACGGTATGATGTATCATATCGATGAGAAGCTTAAAAGTGCTATAAACTTCGGCAAACAAAACTTGCTGCTAGACCGTTTTGATGAAGGCTATGATTTGATCGTCTGCCGGAATGTCATGATTTATTTTACCGAGGAAGCCAAAAACCTGTTGTATCATAAATTTGCAGCCAGTCTGCGCCCGGGTGGGATGCTATTCGTAGGCAGTACGGAGCAGATTTTCTCTCCTGGACAGTACGGGCTGGAGACTGCGGAGACGTTCTTCTATCGGAAAAAATAAATCGGCATAATATACAACCGCCTGAGGTGCACATAGATGTGCTCAGGCGGTTGTTTGTATAAGAAAAGGTGGCTTTCTTGTCAAAGCGGATCAGCTATACTATAATAAGCAAAGAAATTATGGGATTTTAGCAATGTGAAGTTTAACAGTTTAAAGGGGGAACGTATTATGAGTTTACGTTATTTAACTGCAGGGGAAACGCACGGACCCCAATTGACCGCAATTATTGAAGGACTGCCAAGTAATTTGAATATTGACTTTGAAGAATTAAACTTCCAACTTCATCGCCGCCAGAAAGGGTATGGCCGTGGACGCCGGATGCAGATTGAGAAGGATCAGGCTACTTTTGTTGGTGGAATTCGTCACGGATATACGACAGGTGCTCCAGTAGCGCTCGTTGTTCAGAATAATGACTGGAAGCACTGGCAGAATATTATGAATATTGAGCCGATTGAAGGCAGTGATGAAGAGAAACGCCGAGTTCACCGTCCACGCCCTGGACATGCTGATCTGAACGGTGGTTTGAAGTACAATCTCAAAGACTTGCGTAATGTCTTGGAACGCTCTAGCGCCCGTGAGACAACCGTGCGTGTGGCATGCGGTGCTATTGCACGTCAGTTCTTGGCTGAGTTTGGCATTAAGGTTGCGGGACGTGTTATTCGCATCGGAGAGATTGAAGCTCCATACCAAGACCTTCCGATTGATGAATTGATCGCGGTGACGGAGGCTTCCTCGGTTCGTGTCACTGATGCTGAAACAGAGAAGAAAATGGAAGCATACATCGATCAGATCAAGCAGGAAGGCGACTCGATCGGTGGGATCGTAGAATGTATCGTTGAAGGTGTTCCTGTTGGTCTTGGAAGCCACGTACAGTATGATCGCAAGCTGGATGCCCGTATCGCTCAAGGTGTAATGTCAATCAACGCATTTAAGGGTGTGGAGATCGGCATCGGTTTCGAAGCAGGTACGATCCGCGGGTCACAGGTTCACGATGAGATACTGCATAGTGAAGATCGTGGATACCACCGTGCAACGAACCGTCTGGGCGGATTCGAAGGCGGTATGACAAACGGTATGCCGGTTGTTGTACGCGGAGTAATGAAACCTATCCCAACATTGTACAAACCGCTGCAAAGTGTGGATATTGATACGAAAGAAGCTTTTACAGCTCAGGTTGAACGTTCGGATGCGTGTGCAGTTCCGGCTGCCAGCGTCGTGATGGAACATGTCGTTGCATGGGAAATCGCCAAGGCATTCCTAGAGAAATTTGGCGGGGATTCCATGGAGGAGATTCGGGCGAACGTTGCTAGCTACCAAGCACAACTGGAGAATTACTAATATGCGTCAGTTGACAGTGCAGCTTGGGGAACGTTCATATCCAATAATGATTGGCAGTGGTCTACTGGCTGAAGCTCCCCGATATTTTGAACAGGTGGGCTTAACCAAAAAAAGTCCACTCCTGATCATTACAGATGATCATGTGGCTCCGAAATACTTGCCAACATTAGAGCAAACGTTGCGTGCAGCAGGATATGTTGTCGTATCCGCTGTAGTGCCTTCGGGTGAAACTTCCAAATCGCTTGCCGTTTATCAGGATATGATGACAGCAGCAATAGAAGGCAAACTCGATCGCAGTTCAGCGATCCTCGCTCTTGGGGGAGGAGTCGTCGGTGATCTGGCTGGTTTCGTTGCAGCAACATATATGCGAGGAATCAAGTTTGTTCAGATTCCAACGACGATTCTAGCTCATGACAGTAGTGTTGGGGGTAAAGTAGCCGTTAACCATCCGCTGGCTAAAAACATGATTGGTGCGTTTCACCAGCCGGAGCTTGTTCTATATGATGTGGACACGCTACAATCCTTGCCACCGAGAGATGTGTCAGCTGGTTTATCCGAGATGCTGAAGCATGGACTAATTCGGGATGAATCCTTCGCACACTGGTGTGAAGAACATGCCGAAGCGCTACTCTCCCTTGACCCGGACACACTCGGATACGGACTGGAACGTGGATGCAGCATCAAAGCTGAGATCGTCTCCAATGACGAACGTGAGAATGGAGAACGTGCACTGCTGAACTTGGGACATACAATTGGTCATGCCATTGAAGCCATTGCTGGCTACGGCGAGTTTCTTCATGGAGAAGCGATATCTATCGGCATGGCTGGTTCTGCACTCCTAGGCGAGAAACTTGGAGCGCCAGCAGGGCTATATGAAGATACTGTTCGTATGCTGCGTGCTCTTCGCCTTCCAGTTACATTGCCTGCGCACCTTGCCACGGATGATCTAATGGAAGCAATGATGCATGATAAGAAATTCCGTGAAGGGCACATGGTTTTTATTGTTCCTGATCGGATTGGTGCTGCCAGAATCGTGAAAGATGTGCCGATCACGGTTGTTCGTGAGGTTATCGAACTGCTCAGGAAGGGAGAATAATAGCAATGGTTACACGGGGGATTCGTGGGGCGACCACGGTTGAACAGAACAATGAAGAAGAAATTTTGAAAGAAACTGCCGTACTGCTTCAGGAGATCGTTGACCGGAATAAGATTGTACCGGAAGATATCTGTAGTGTATGGATTACGATGACTGGTGATCTGGATGCGGCTTTTCCGGCGAAAGTTATCCGCCAATTGGACGGATGGGAACTTGTGCCTCTCATGTGTGCACTGGAAGTGCCTGTACAAGGTGCCTTGGCAAAGTGTATCCGTTTCATGGTACATGTGAACACGACAAAAGCACAAAGTGAAATTCATCATGTGTACCTGAATGGAGCGCAGACACTGCGTCCTGATCTGGCAGGGAAATAAGACATTTGAATGGAGATAGTTGTCAAACTGATGATTATCTTGTATAGTGAAAGTTAGTTGAGTAGAGCTAAGATTGAGCTGAGAGCAGCTGAGTTTAGTTGAGTATATAGCAGAGTCCAGTGATTGGTAGCCGATGCTTCTGAAATCGGTCAACGCATTCACGGTATGTCTTGCTAAGATGAAGTACAGGAAAGAGAGAATAGGTGTCTACGGACATCGTATATTCGCATACGAAGGAAGGGACATTTCAAGTCATCAATTCTTGGGCGTTGATTCATTTCTCAAGGAATAAGGTGCCAATGTCCACGAGATGTTACCAAGTATGTATGATCTTTCATGAATAGGTGAAACCATGGAATAGTATGGATTAACAACCTTTCATTCATCTTACGTAAGTGTATAGGGACTTGTTATTTATGAAGCAGCATGCCTGAATACAGCTTATAACCAAACCTCTACCTCATGGTAGAGGTTTTTTGTCGTCATAAACTTTCTTCTACCTAAATCTGAAAGGACGTGATCTGATGATAACGCCAAACGTTAACCAAGTATTGAAAATGTCAAATGAGTATAATCTGATTCCCGTTGTTAAGCGGATTTTGGCTGATATGGAAACACCAATTCGAATCTTCCGCCGTTATGCGGATAATGATCGTGCGTTTCTGCTTGAAAGTGTAGAGGGTGGCATTCAATGGGCTAGATATTCCTTCATCGGTACAGATCCGTTCTTGATGATTTCGGCAAAGAAAGGACGTATTGTGGTCGAGGAAGCAGGAAAGACCCGTGAATTGCCGGGCAAACCGATTGAAGAGCTCAAAGCATTGCTTCGCAAATATCGGAGCCCGAAACTGGATGAACTTCCCCCTTTTACGGGTGGTGCGATAGGATTTTTTGGATATGACTTGTTGCAATATTATGAGAAGCTTCCAGCTCATGCACTGGACGATCTGAAAATGGATGACATTCGGTTTATGTTCTGTGATCAGATCATTGTGTTTGACCATGTGAAGCAGCATATGTTGCTTGTAGGCAATGTACACGTCAAGGACGGTGCTACAGATGAAGAGATTCGTCAGGCATACGCAGCCACCTGTGAGAAGCTTGAACAGGCAGCAGAGCGTTTGCAGCAACAAGGGCCAGGGGAAAACCTGAACCCGCGTTCCATCCCTGGCGATGTGGAGCTTGGAGACGTTCGTTCCAATGTGACGAAAGAGCAATTTATCGGCAATGTAGAGCAAGCCAAAGAATACATCCGTTCCGGAGACATTTTTCAGGTTGTACTGTCCCAACGTTTTCACATTGATACGGAAATATCGCCTTTACATGTGTATCGCGTTCTACGGACATTGAACCCTTCACCTTATATGTATTATTTGAAAATGGATGATGAGATCATCGTAGGCACCTCTCCTGAGGCACTGGTCAAGGTGGACGGCAATCGTGTAGAAACTCGTCCCATTGCAGGTACACGTCCAAGGGGAGCCACAGAAGCGGAAGATCGTGCACTTGCGGCAGATTTGCTGCAAGACGAGAAGGAACGAGCGGAGCATCTGATGTTGGTGGATCTTGGAAGAAATGATTTGGGCCGTGTATCCACTTTTGGCAGTGTGAAATGTGACATGTTTATGGAAATTGAGCGATACTCTCACGTCATGCATATGGTTTCGAACGTGACAGGTGAGCTAAGAGAAGACAAGGATTTCTTCGATGCGTTCCTTTCATGCTTACCAGCTGGAACAGTATCTGGTGCCCCGAAGCTGCGTGCGATGGAGATTATTGCAGAGTTGGAAAAGGAAGCACGTGGTGCCTACGCAGGAGCGATTGGTTACCTTGGTTTCTCTGGAAACATGGATGCGTGTATCACCATTCGTACCATTATTTTCAAAAAAGGAAAAGCATATGTGCAGGCGGGAGCCGGCATTGTATGGGATTCCGTACCTGAGAAGGAATATGAAGAGACAGTAAACAAAGCGAAAGCCTTGTTAAAGGCTATACGGACAGCTGAAGCGATGTTTCCTTCAAAAGTAGATGATCGCAAAATAAGTCTGGCTAACGCTGATTATTTCGTCACACCTACAACGGCAACGAACTGAGAGAGAGGAGAGACTGAACATGAACTTGAATCCAAGCATAAATAACGAAAGCGTACTGACTAAACCGCTGATTTCGCATCAAGAAGGAATGAAGCAAGGGCTTGCAAAAATTTTAGAAGGCCGTCATTTGGAGCAGGAAGAGGCGCGTGAACTCATGTATTCAATCATGAAGGGTGAAGCTACTCCTGCTCAAATCGGTGGGTTGTTGATGGGGCTACGTATGAAAGGGGAAACGGTAGAAGAGATTACTGGTTTCGCTCAGGCTATGCGCGGGCAGGGCGGACGAATTCTGACAGATGGCAGAGGTTTGCTGGATACGTGCGGAACTGGCGGATCAGGTATTCACAAATTTAACATTAGTACGGCATCCGCAATTATTGCGTCAGCTGTATCCGTGCGAGTCGCTAAACACGGCAATCGTTCCGCCTCAGGTAAAGCAGGCAGCGCAGATGTATTGGAGGCGCTTGGGGTTAATATTCACTTGAATGGAGAGCAGGCCAGACAGTGTCTGGATGAGATCGGCATCTGCTTCTGCTTTGCCCAGGTCTATCATCCCTCCATGCGCCATGCAGCTGCACCTAGAAAGGAACTTGGCGTACGAACCATTTTCAACATGCTCGGCCCATTAACGAATCCTGCGGGAGCAGATCGACAGCTCCTCGGTCTGTATGACCGATCACGAACACCAGTTATTGCAGAAGTGCTTAGCCGTCTTGGTTTGAAACGAGCGCTGGTCGTTGCCAGTCATGATGGACTGGATGAAATTAGTATCTCTGCGCCTACTCAAGTTTCTGAGCTGCGTAATGGTGAAGTACAGACCTATGATCTAGATCCGCGAGATGTGGGCCTGTCTCTACATCCACTTGAAGCAGTGCTTGGAGGAGATGCAGCACAGAACGCCGAAATTATACATCGAATCTTCCAGGGCGAGCGCAGTGCTTATCGGGAAGTCGTGCTGTTGAATGCAGGAGCATGCATTTATGTATCCGGGCTGGCAGACAGCATTGCAGAAGGTGTCAAACTTGCTGCTGAAGCAGTAGACTCAGGTAAAGCGGCGAGTAAACTCGAGCAGTTAATTCATACAACGGAGGCGTACAATCATGTATCTTGATCGAATTGTAGCAACAAAACATAAAGAAATGCAGGTTCTAGCAGAGTCTTTTAACATGAAAGAAGCCATGGAAAAAATTGAACAATTACCAGGTACACGGGGATTTGAACAGGCATTATCGAGTAGACGTAATCGGAGATTGGGGTTGATTGCCGAAGTGAAGAAGGCTTCCCCGTCGAAAGGGTTGATCCGTCCTGATTTTCACCCCGTCGATATTGCTTCTGCATATGAGCGCGCGGGAGCTGACTGCATCTCCGTCCTGACGGATGTCTCCTATTTTCAAGGCAGTAACGAATATTTGAAGGCTGTTCATCAAGCCGTTAACATCCCACTGTTGCGTAAGGATTTTATTATTGACGAGAAACAGATCGCTGAAGCTAGATTGCTCGGGGCCGATGCTGTTTTGTTAATAGCTAGCATTCTCACACCACAGCAGATTCGGCAATATCTGGATTTTGCTAAAAGCATCGGACTGGATGCGTTGATCGAAGTTCATGATCGTACTGAACTGGAAACGGTGCTGGAGATTCCGGAGGCGACACTGGTTGGTATTAATAACCGGAATCTCAAAACATTCGAAACCAGTCTAAACACGACCCTGGATCTAATGGCGTTAATCCCATCTGGCGTAACACTGATCAGCGAGAGTGGAATCAATGGTGCGGAGTCTACGAAACCCTTGATAGAAGCAGGTGTACACGGCATTTTGGTTGGTGAACATCTGATGCGCAAAGACGATGTTGAAGCTGCTGTCTATGATCTGATGGGGCCTAAACAATGAGCAATGCTAAATATGATGATTCAGGCAATGGTTCCTTTGAACAAGGAACTGTACAGCCAGCGGCCGTAAAAATATGTGGACTTCAGGACGTTGAAGTGCTAAAATCTATGATAAACTTGCCTGTGGATTATATTGGTGTTGTATTTGCTAACTCTCGCCGCCGTATTACTCCTGAACAGGCAGCTGAATTGAAATCGGTGTTGTTCGAGTGGTCAGTGAATGAGCGTCCGAAGCTTGCAGGTGTGTTCGTGAATCCGACGATGGAAGAACTGGAGCATGTGATGGAAACCGTGTATCTGGATGTCATCCAACTGCATGGTCAGGAACGTGCTGAATTTTGCCAACAGGTGAAAGAAAAATGGAATGTGGATGTATTCAAGGCGGTTTCTTTCTCGAAAGACGAAACGGCGCACAATCAGGACGAAATTGCATTGCAGAAGTTGGATACCTACGTGGGATGCGTAGATACAATATTGCTCGATACGTTTGATCCGTTATATGGTGGGGGTTCAGGCAAAACATTTGCCTGGGATCGTATACCTGCCTATGCTGAATGGGCTCATCAACATCGTATTTCGATGTTTGTTGCAGGCGGGCTTGCAGTCGATAATGTACAGGAATTACTACAAACATACAGACCTTATGGTGTAGATGTATCAAGCGGCGTTGAGACAGAGGGTCTTAAAGATATCACTAAAATCAAAGCATTTGTAGAAAGGGTGAAGCAGGCATGACGCATCAATTGCCAGACCAACATGGACGTTTCGGTACCTTTGGAGGCCGTTTTGTTCCTGAAACATTAATGAACGCACTAATTGAACTAGAAGAAGCATACAGCCGCTTCTCTGTAGATGAAGAGTTTAACAAGGAACTGAATTACTTGCTGAGTGAATATTCTGGACGGGAGACACCGCTTTATCACGCAGAGCAATTGTCCCGTCATCTGGGTGGACCCAAAATCTATTTAAAACGCGAAGACTTGAATCATACCGGTGCACATAAAATTAACAATGCGATTGGACAAGGACTACTTGCCAAACGGATGGGCAAAAAGAAAGTGATTGCGGAAACTGGTGCCGGGCAACATGGTGTTGCGACAGCGACAGTAGCCGCGTTACTCGGGCTGGAGTGCAAAGTGTTTATGGGCGAGGAAGATACCGAGCGTCAGCAACTAAACGTTTTTCGAATGAAATTGCTCGGAGCAGAAGTCATTCCGGTGACATCAGGAACCCGTACATTGAAGGATGCGGGTAACGAAGCACTTCGTTACTGGGTTAGCAACGTAGAAGATACATTTTATGTACTGGGATCTGTTGTTGGGCCACACCCATATCCAATGATGGTGCGAAATTTCCAACGTGTGATTGGGGATGAGACACGCCGTCAGATTCAGGAGATCGAAGGACGATTGCCGGATGTTATTGTAGCGGCTGTTGGTGGCGGAAGTAATGCGATTGGTATGTTCTATCCTTTTATCGGTGATCAGGATGTAAAATTGGTCGGTGTTGAAGCGGCAGGTAAAGGTGTGGATACCGATTACCATGCGGCAACGATGACCAAAGGTACACATGGTGTGTTTCAAGGTTCTATGAGTTATCTGTTGCAAGATGAATACGGACAGGTGCAACCGGCACATTCCATCTCTGCAGGTCTGGATTACCCGGGAGTGGGACCAGAGCATTCTTATCTGAAAGATATTAAACGAGCGCAATATGTTCCGATTACGGATCAGGAAGCACTGGATGCTCTGCAACTATTAAGCCGCACAGAAGGCATAATACCAGCGCTGGAGTCCGCTCACGCGGTTGCTCAGGTCGTAAAGCTGGCACCTGAACTGACAGCGGATGATGTTGTTGTCATCTGTCTTTCTGGACGTGGAGATAAAGATGTGGAATCGATTATGAAATATACGGGAGGGAACTTGTAATGAATCTGATGGACCAAACCTTCCAGCGACTAAAGGAACAAAATCGCACGGCACTCATGCCTTTTCTTACTGCTGGTGATCCGGATGTGGATACCACCATTGATATCATCAAGACACTTGAACAGGCCGGAGCCGACATCCTGGAACTGGGTGTCCCCTACTCTGATCCCTTGGCCGACGGTCCTGTCATTCAACGTGCTTCTGAGCGCGCATTAAAAAGTCAAATTACCATTCATACCGTGATGGATATTGCAGTCAAAGCGCGTGAGGAAGGTGTGAAAATACCTTTTGTTCTGTTCACGTATTACAATCCGGTACTCCAAACGGGGCTCGATGTTTTCTTTGACGAGTTGGTCAAACACGATATCAGCGGTATAATTATCCCGGACTTGCCGATTGAGGAGGCAGCAGATATACGTCGCCGTTGCGATGAGGCTGGAGTTCATTTAGTGCCGCTCGTTGCTCCTACATCGAACGCAAGAATGGAGCAGATTCTCTCCGGAGCGCGCGGGTTTATCTACTGTGTTTCATCCCTCGGTGTAACCGGCGAACGTGCATCATTTTTTGATGGAGTAGAAAAATTTATTGAAACGGTAAAAAGCTTGACTGACCTGCCTGTTGCCATAGGATTTGGTATCTCCAGTCACGAACAGGTCGCTCGTTTCTCCCGTATCTGTGACGGTGTTATCGTTGGAAGTGCCATTGTACGGCAGGTCGAAGAGGCCCTTCCGCTCCTTGAAAATGAGGCTACTCGTGAAGCGGGACTGTTGCAAATTCGTAACTTTGTGGCACAATTAAAAGGATAACCAAGTTCAGACGAACTGTAATTTTGAACAATAGGAGGCGGTCAAGTTGAAACCGAAATCCCAGATTGTTGATCTCCCCGTGTATAAGCCGGGCAAACCGATAGAAGAAGTGAAACGAGAGCTGGGGCTGGAGCAAGTCATCAAGCTGGCCTCCAATGAGAATCCGTACGGCAGTTCGCCTGCTGCACTTGAAGCAATTACGAAGGAAATGGCTAACGTCAGCGTCTATCCTGATGGAAGTTCTGTTGAACTGACGGAAGTACTTGCTGAACATTTGGGAGTAGAGCGAAGCAATCTGATTTTTGGATGTGGGTCCGATGAGATTATAGCGCTGATTACTCGAGCTTTTTTCCTCCCTGGGGATGAAACCATTATGGCGGATCAGACCTTCTCCGTATATAAGAGCAATGCAGACATTGAAGGTGCAGTAACGATTGAGGTGCCTTTGAAAAATGGAACCCATGATCTTCCAGCCATGCTGGCGGAAATCAATGACAAAACCAAAGCTGTCTGGATATGCAATCCGAATAACCCTACAGGTACGATTGTTACTGAACAGGATCTGATCACTTTTATGGATCAGGTGCCTTCCCAAGTGATGGTTGTACTGGATGAGGCTTATTATGAATTCGTCACGGATGAAGCTTATCCACAAAGCATTCCACTGATTGATCGTTACCCGAATCTGGTCGTGTTGCGCACGTTTTCTAAAATTTACGGTTTGGCATCTCTTCGTATTGGATACGGTATTGCCCGTCCAGAGGTCATTGATCTGATTAACCGTGTACGTGAACCGTTTAATACCTCCCGTTTTGGGCAAGTTGCGGCCAAAGCTGCTCTCCAGGATCAGGCATTTGTACAGGAGTGTTCTCAGCGTAATGCCGCAGATCGGGAATGGCTGCAGAATGAATTTTCCCGACTTGGCTTACGTTATTTCTCATCACAAGGGAATTTCATTTTGGTTGATGTAAATATGCCTTCCCTCACAGCGTTTCAGTCCTTGCTTAAACAGGGCATTATCGTGCGCTCGGGCTTTCACGTCTATCCAACTTATATTCGTGTGTCTGTGGGGACGGCGGAGCAGAATCGTGCTTTTATAGCAGCACTGGAGAACACACTGGCAGAGAGTGAGTCAGCCCGCCCTTAATACTGGCGATGGAAAGAGTGAGGATCAATGACATTAAAAATTGCTATGATTGGTGTCGGGCTCATCGGCGGTTCACTTGCGCTTTGCTTTAAAGGCAAGCCAGGGATCACCGTGGTGGGTTACGCACATTTGGAAGAATTAAAGGACAAGTACATAGCCAGCGGGGTTGTGGATGCTGCGACCCTCTCTCTGGAAGAAGCGGTGCAGGATGCCGACTTCATTTTTTTGTGTGTGCCTGTTGGTCTACTTGAATCTTATTTGAAACAATTATCCCGATTGCCACTGAAAAAAGGCTGTATCATTACAGATGTTGGCAGTACAAAAGCAACGATTGCAGCTTGTGCAGAGCATGTGCAACTTACCGATGCCTATTTTATAGGTGGACATCCGATGGCAGGCTCGGAACGGGCAGGTGTGGACGCAGCCTCTGCCGTATTATTTGAAAATGCCTATTATGTCCTTACTCCGTCCGCGCAAGTGCCTGAGGAGGCTTACCGTCGCTTGTCCGATCTGTTGGCACATACCCGTGCCCAGATTGTTCGAGTAGAGCCTTTGCTCCATGACGATATTGTTGGGGCAATCAGTCATCTGCCTCATGTTATCGCCGTTGCTCTCGTGAACCAGGTACGTGAGTACAATGAAACGAATCCACTCTATAAGATGCTAGCAGCAGGCGGTTTTCGAGATATTACACGGATTGCATCCAGTGACGCTATTGTATGGAGAGACATTTTGCTTAGCAACCGGGGAGTTTTGCTGGAACTGCTGAAGGATTGGAACGATCAGATGATGTCATTTACCGCTATGTTGGAACAACAAAATGGTGAAGGCATTGAGAAGGTGTTCCGTCAAGCACGCGAGTTCCGTAGCGTTCTGCCTGAGCGACGCAAGGGTATGATCTCACCTTTATTCGATCTCTATACAGATGTGCAGGATGCTCCGGGTATGATTGGCAAAATTGCAACAGAGCTTGGAGCGAACGACATCAACTTGAGCAACCTGGAAATTATCGAAAATCGGGTAGATGTGCCGGGGATCATGCGTTTGTCATTTCGTCAGGAAGAGGACATGGAACGGGCGAAGACATTGCTGGATTCTCTCGGATATCAAGTCTGGGTTTAGGCAAGGAAAGAGGGCGGTTGCCCTCTTTTTTTTGTGTTAATTCAGTATAAATTGTTTTAATCAGATCATAAAAAAGATGGAGATCATGCGCACGGCGTACGGCGTAATCTAACATTACAAATAAATGTAATCAAAGTGTTGACAAAATGAAAACGGATACATATAATAAAAGTACAGTATGGTTTCTCTCCACTCCTATCCAATAACTGTATTGCTCCACGTGAGCAATGGCCGCTTATGAAAGCGGTCTTTTTTTTTGTCTAAAAAGAAAATATATTTGTTAAACGAGCTTATAAAGTTACAAAAATAAAATTTTTATAAAAAAATCATATCATTTTTGTAACCTTTTTGAGACTTGTTACGTCTATAGGATATAAGGCTTTTTAATAAGCTCTTTCAAGAAGTCATGACAACGAATCTAGTCGCATATGAATGTCAAATCGGGTAAAAGTGGATAGCAATGGATTTGCCAGGAGGATGCAGACCGTTGTACAATGTTACTGTTATGTAAAAACGTTGGGGAAATTGCCATTACATAGGGGAATTTGGCGGAAGGGCCTTTATTGGCGCTGTACGCCTTTTTTATGCGGTCAAAACCGCAACTTTTTAATGCCTGTTCGGTAATATATGCATAGAGTCGAACGGGGAGAAGCACATGGATGGGCGAGGAGGGGTCGCACTCAAATGACGGATTCCCAGTTGATTCGAGAGATCAAGGAAGGTAACGTGGAGTTATATTCCGAGCTGATGAGTCGTTATCAGCGTAAAATACTGGCTTTCGTATATCATATGTTGAAAAGTTCCAATATGGAGCTGCTGGCAGAGGATCTTTGTTCTGAGACATTCTACAAGGCGTTCCGAAGTTTACATTCTTTCCGTGAGGTGGACGCTTCATTCTCCACGTGGTTATACACGATTGCGAGAAATACAGTATTGAGTGAGCTCCGCAAACAGCGTAGTGGAAATGTTCCGCTCGAAGAGAGCGGTGTAGTTCCGGTGGCTCCTATGGAGAATGCACCGGAACATGCTGTACTACGCAGCGAGCGTGTCATGCTTGTAAGGGATGCGATTAACAATCTGCCAGAGAAGCAACGCTCTGCGATTATACTTCGTGAGTATGACCAGCTAGACTACCAGGAAATTGCGGGTATATTAGGACAGAGCGTCAGTTCTGTAAAATCACTGTTATTCAGGGCAAGATCAAGCGTGAAAACACAGTTGGAGCCTTATTTCTTCGAGCCGATGTACGAGCCATATGAAGGGATGAAGAACCGATGAATTGCAATGAAGCCCAGGAACTGTTTGCACTGGTCTGGGATTTGCCGGACTCTCATCCGCAGCGAATTGCGTTTAAAGCACATCTCGCTGGTTGTGAAGAGTGTTCTGAGCAGTTTGACGTCTGGGAGGAAGCCCAGATATTACTGCATAGTATTCCGGTTCCAGTGACAGAACAGCAGGCAGAGAGAGTCAACCGAAACGTGATGGACCGGATTTACATGGAGTCCCCATGGTTATTGCCTGAAGAGGCGAAGGTTAATCGTTTCTCTGCCGTGATCCGTAAACATATGTCTTTGTGGATTGCGGCGTTCCTGGCCATTTTTTTATGCAGTTTCTTGTACATGGCGATGTTTAAGCCAGAGGTATCTGAGGCTGAAAAATCCAATGCCATGACAACGGGCATACTTGAAACTGGGGTTGCCGGAAGTACATCGTCATCCTCAGGATTATACAAGTACAACATTCCGCAGGCAGACCAAGGGAGCATCATTGAACCTTTTGTTGTAAGTATGAGTCCAGCTTATCCGCAGTACTGGATGGCTCTATCACTGCTTGCCATCGGGATGGCTTTATTTTCACTTGGACGCATGCATAGGTCAACGAATAAACGGAAACAAGGTGTGCGTGCGTAGGGTAGACAACCTGCGTTTGCCTAAGGAGAAATGAGGGATAGACGTGCGAATTGGACTTGTTCGTCATGGTCTCACAGATTGGAACGCGGCTGGCCGTATACAGGGTCAGACTGATATTCCGTTGAATGAGGTAGGTCGAAATCAAGCGGAGCGGCTTGGTATACGACTGCAGTCTGACGATTACCATTGGGATTATATTGTGACGAGTGGTTTATCTAGGGCACAAGAGACAGGTGAGATTCTTTCACGGATGCTTCATGTACCTATGCTTGAGCCAGACGCACGACTGAAAGAAAGAGGTTTTGGTCAGGTAGAGGGCCTCACTTCAGATGAGAGAGTTGCTCGCTGGGGGGAATCTTGGGATACACTTGATCTGGGGCAAGAGCAAATCAAGGACATTCAAGTGCGAGCACTAGCTTTTTTGAAGGACCTATGGTCTGCATACGCTGAGCAAAATGTACTTATCGTGACGCACGGTGCTTTTCTTGCTAACCTGTTAGCTGCGTTATTTCAAGACCAATACAACGAAAGAATAGGGAACCTGTCGCTGACCGTTTTGGAAAAAGAACAAGGTGACTGGATTCCGATTTTATACAACTGCACACAACATCTGTCTATGGAAGCTGCCGAACAATCTGAGTGAACAATACTCAGGTTGTTTTTTTTTATACTATTTGCCTTGATCTACGAGAATGAATGGCGGGTAGAGACTCTATCGTACTCTTTTTCTTCTGTTTGAATAATTGGAAGCATATGATGGTGTAAAACAAAAAAAATGCAAAAATAAGGTTTAGATTGTGCAGAATCCGTCAACCCTGTATACAAAACCACATGGTTTCAGGCCTTAATCAGCAGCCTGTAAACTGTGAACGGGCGAGGCGATGAACCCATGAATCTAGCAGATATGCTGACTTTTGCTGATATTGGTCAGCTTAACCGAATTGCAGACTACTATCAATGCGAATGCAAGCCCAACTCCAAACATGAACTCATCCAGAGCATCCTCACGACATTGGGCAGTAAACCTTTCTTTGAGCAGCAAGTGCGACAATTGGATCGAGCAGATCAACGTTTTCTGAACAACTTGTTATTTGATCCACGCCAATATTTTGGCATGGAGGAGCTCATCGCCATAGCCCGCCAATCGATGGATAAAAAGGAGAGTGAGACAGGTACGAATCCACGAGATCTGATCATTCGCTTTACCAAGAGCGGTTGGCTCTTCAATGGTACTACACAGCAAACAAGATATCTCTACCGGGTTCCAGAAGATTTGAAGCTAAGGTTTAGAGATGTACTATCAACTCATTTACGAGCAGGTATTGTCAAAACAACAGAGCCTTCCATGTATCGGGAGGAATATCATCTGATGGCGGACGATCTGAAGTTGTTCCTGAAGTTTGTACAGCAACATGAGATAGCGGTGAATGCGGAAGGCATGATGTACCGTCGATCTCAGCAACAGCTGATGGAGCATCTGTATATTTCTGAGGAACTGGTAGGCAGAGCCGGATGGCGCTTTGGGTATGGTCGCTCTTTCAAGGATTACCCTGACCGTTTTGCATTGTTGTATGATTACGCCTATCATCACCGGTTCATTCGTGAAGAGCAGAACTTGCTCAGACTGACGGCGGCTGGTGAAGACAAGCTGAATGCCGAGAATGCAGCCGAAATGATGCAGTTGTTTCGGTTTTGGTTAAGACTGTATAAAGGTGCTGTTCCAAATCTGACCTCGATTGTGTATTGGACAGGTGAATGTGCCGGCGAGTGGTCGACGATGGAATCACTGTTCGAGCAAATAGGTCCTTTTATTCAGCCTTTCTACTATGATGATCCAGAAGACATTTATAACAAGCGGATCATCAAAATGATGCTTCATCTAGGGTTAATACGAACAGGTGAGCATGACCAAGGCAAGACAGTGCAGATGACGACTTGGGGTTCCAGGCTTGCCGCATCTTGTCGATCTCTCTCAACTGAGGTTATACCAATTGCGTTTGACAAGTGAAGGACAAGTTGCTACAATCACTCCCAAAATGAAGGAGTGATATGAATGATAATTCCATACAATGGTATAAAACCACAGTTACATCCTTCAATATATATAGCTGAAGGTTCGAAATTGATAGGTGATCTGCAGATGGGGGAAGAGTCTTCTGTTTGGTTCAATGCAGTCCTTCGAGCTGATTTGGCACCTATTAAGATTGGAAAGCGCTGCAATATTCAAGATAATGCTGTAGGACATGTGAACACCAATCAACCTCTCATACTGGGAGATGAGGTCTCTGTAGGACATGCTGCAATCATTCATGGTTGTATCATTGGAACGGGAGCGCTGATTGGCATGGGAGCCATTATACTTAATGGCGCTGAAATTGGTGAGTATTCACTGATTGGAGCCGGTTCTGTGGTGACTGAGAATAGTAAAATTCCGCCCTATACTCTCGCTTTGGGTACGCCCGCAAGAGTGATTCGTGAACTGACTGAAGCTGATCTGCAGCGGATGTCCAGAACTGCACTGGGTTATGTGGACAAAGGAAGAGAATATAGGAGCTCTTAAATCCGTTTTGGAGGTGCATCCTATTGGATAAAATGAAAGTTACGTATGAAGTCATGTTGGGGCTGGCAGCTGAGATGGTTTGGGACGAGGCGCTTCGCAAACAGCGGAGTGAGAAGCTTTATTTGGAGATCGACAAAGCGTTGGCGACCGGAGACGAAGTAGCTTTCCGGAGTCTTACGGATGAACTGAGGACGATTAATTAACAGATCAATGACGGATCATATAGAATTAAAGCTTGATGAAGAAGGAATGCGCTGCCGCGTGTTCCTTTTTTTAATATACGTTTCCAAAAAACAAAATGAAATCTGGCTTTATACCACATGCTCATATATAATATAGGCATAAAATGGATAGGAAGGGGATATAGGGAATTGAAATTCAGTGAGATGAATCAAGACAGCTGGGCTGAACTGCAACTCTATCTGGATACATGCCTCGTTCCATTCACGGCTATGAGTGGTAAGCTATCACCGGTTGAAGCAACGGAAGCGCTGGAGCGGTTGCGAGATTTTTTGGATATGGTCGAGATTCCTTTTAAAGGAAGGATTATGACCTACCCAGCATATCATTATAGTAGTACGGAAATGTCAATGACATTAAATACCTTATCAGCTGAACTTAAAGCTTCGGGATTCAAATATGTGGTTATTATGACAGCAGATGGGTCATTTGAAGGCGTAGAAGTTTCCAATGCGGACTTGATTTTAAGTCACAAAGATCTCCTTCAGAACATGGAAAACAAGGATATTGCTCAATATGTTGGGGAATGTATACGAAATCTATGGAAAAAGTGACGTCTTGATGACAAATGTGACAAATTTCCAACAGTTTTTAATAACGCTTACACCAGAAGCTTAAAAATGTGTGACAAATTCTTGACGGTGTTCTAGGGCTACTATATGATTATGTATGTTCTAGTAAGTCGTGGAATTTCTGAAAATGAAACCGATTGAGAGAGTTGGCTGAAAAAGGGGGTTGGAGACAGTATGAGCAGTGAGCATGACCAGCACGAAGCCTCGATTAAACCGCCAAGCAGAATGGAAATGTCTCGCAGGCAGTTTTTGACGTACACGCTTGGTGGAGCTACAGCCTACATGGCCGCCGGTGCAATTCTTCCTATGGTCCGTTTTGCGGTGGACCCCATTTTACAGCATAAGGGAGAAGGAGCCTCTGTCAAAGTAGCTGAAATCAGCAAAATTACAAATGAACCTCAAGAATTTACGTTTGAATTGAAACAGCAAGACGGCTGGTATTTGAGTAATGCCTCGCTTGTGGCCTGGATTCGCAAGGATGAACAAGGTAAAATTTATGCGCTTTCACCTATCTGTAAACATTTGGGATGTACAGTGGGCTGGAATAGCGACAAGAATTACCCGAATGAGTATCATTGCCCTTGCCACGGCGCGCACTATGACAAGGAAGGGAAGAATCTTGCCGTAGCCCCGAAACCGCTGGATGAATATGTGGTCAAGGAAGAACAAGGTTGGGTTTATCTTGGCGAGATTGTTCCGAACACCCGAGTGAAATAGGAGGCGTGAATGTAGATGTTTAAAAATGTCTATGACTGGATTGATGAACGTCTTGACATCACGCCAATCTGGCGGGACGTTGCGGATCATGAGGTGCCAGAGCACGTTAACCCGGCTCATCATTTTTCCGCATTCGTATACTGTTTTGGCGGATTGACGTTCTTTATCACGGTAATTCAGATTTTGTCAGGCATGTTCCTGACGATGTATTATGTACCCGATATTATTAATGCTTATGCAAGTGTTGAGTATTTGCAAACGAAAGTAGCTTTCGGTCAGATAGTACGTGGTATGCACCATTGGGGAGCCAGTCTGGTTATCGTCATGATGTTTTTACATACGATGCGTGTTTTCTTTACAGGCTCTTACAAGGCTCCGCGTGAGATGAACTGGGTTGTCGGCATGCTGATTTTCTTCGTCATGCTGGGTCTGGGTCTGACAGGATATTTGTTGCCTTGGGATAACAAAGCTTATTTTGCGACAAAAGTAACACTGGAGATTGCCAACACCGTACCTTGGCTTGGACCGATTATCAAAGAATTCCTGCAAGGGGGAACAATCGTTGGCGCTCAGACACTAACAAGGTTCTTCGCATTGCACGTTTTCTTCCTCCCTGCGGTACTTCTGGTGCTTCTGGTCGGACACTTTATTATGATCCGCAGACAAGGCATTTCCGGACCACTATAAACCAAAGAAGGGAGGAAACGTAATGGCTCACGGGCACAAGAATAAGGATGAGGAAAAGATTATCTTTGTCGGTGATTCACGGGTTCGCAAAGGTTCGGGGTTTATTACTCCGCCCGACTATACGGCTTACCCCGGCAAATCAGAAGCTTTTATTCCTAACTTCTTGCTGAAGGAGTGGATGGTTGGTGTCGTTGTATTGGTCGGCATTCTAGTGTTGACCATCTCTGAACCTGCACCTCTCGGTTATCCGGCCAATCCAAGTGCATCAGTTATTCCGATGCCGGACTGGTACTTTCTTTTTCTCTATCAGTATCTGAAATACCCATATGCATCCGGAGATTATGTTCTACTCGGCGTATTGGGTGTTAGCGGCGTTGCATTTGGAGCTTTGCTTCTGGCTCCCTTCCTGGATACGGGAAAAGAACGTCGATTCTACAAACGTCCTATTGCTTCTTCTTTAATGATGCTGTCCATAATTTCAGTGTTCTATCTGACAAACGTAGCCTGGACTCACTATAAGCATGAGCTTGAAGCGACGGGTCAGAAGCCAGAGCATATTCAGCGGGAAGAGGAAGCCTTGGAGAAACATGAACAAGGGTTACCTACTTCAAATGCACCAGGACAGAAGGAAGAAGTTGCGATTGTTGACAAGGATAATCCTGCAATGGAAACGTACAAAAAGGCCGGCTGTATTGGCTGTCACGCAGCTGATATGAAAGGCCAAGGGAACGCACCTTCACTTCGAGGCGTCGGCGATAAGCATAGCCAAGAGGAGATTGTGACGATTATTAAAGACGGTTATAATGGAATGCCTCCAATGTATGAGCAAGCCATAGCCCAAGGTGTAACGGATGAGGAGATTACTCATCTGGCTGAATGGCTTGCGAAACAGAAAGCGGAACAGTAAAATCGAATTAATGAGAAAACCTGATCGTAATGCGGTCAGGTTTTTTTGAAGTCTTTTGGAGAAAACGTGGTATTGAGTTAGCAATTGAGGATTTAAGAATTTAAGAATGAGTGAAGCAAGAAGAAAGAAGGTGCAGTGCACGTGGCTTTATCGTTTTTTTGGAGCAAGGAATTTCTGACCAATCGGTACTTCCTATGGCTTTTATTCTGGTGTAATGCGCTAGGCACAGTATACGGCTATATCTGGTATGGCGAGCAGATGAAACTGACGCTAGCGCAGCAGCCTGCATGGCAGATCGTATTTGTACCAGACAGTCCGACAGCAAGTCTGTTTTTTACTTTAGCTCTTTTGTGGGTGTTGTATCCGGTCAAGTCGGTAGTTCTTCAGCGGATCGGACATGTCATTCAGGCTCTTGCGGTTGTAACCTCTGTGAAATATGGGGTATGGGCCGTATCCATTATTTTTGCAGGCTGGGCTCAAGGAGGCACGCAGCATTGGCAAGACTGGATGTTAATTGCTTCCCACAGTGCAATGGCGATTGAAGCGCTGATCTTTGTACGGTTCTTTGGGTTCCGTTGGTTGGCATTAATCGTGGCAGGTCTATGGAC
The DNA here is from genome assembly GCF_948329825.1 of Paenibacillus sp. JJ-100. Lineage (GTDB taxonomy): Bacteria > Bacillota > Bacilli > Paenibacillales > Paenibacillaceae > Paenibacillus. The sequence goes on along the minus strand of NZ_CAOJCM010000002.1, from coordinate 425,139 downwards.
ACTGCTGAACGATACAATGGATTATACATATGACATCTACCCGTGGCTGCCTGCAACGATGTATCAGCATGTAGATGCTGTTCGTAATTTTACATTTACATTAACCATCGCCAGTATTCTCGCTGCGTGGCTTGCGCTAAAACAGGCCAAAAGAGCATAAGCTTACACGTTTAGCTTGTTCTAACCGACTATCCCTCGCCATACATTGATGATGGGAGGGATGTCCATGACGAGAACATTCAGGAGTATAACGGGATGGCTGGCGGTATCACTCATGGCTCTGCTGCTTTGGACAAATACTTCATACGGGGTGTCAGCGCAAAGTGATGAATCTATTCCAAATGTGAACAAGAAAGTGTCCTCAAGTTATACCATTGCACAATTAAATGAAGAAGCTGCTGTACTATATCGCCGAGTGCTCGAAAATAATATGGAGGAAGTACGCGCAAGTATTACACGGATCAGTAACAGTCTGCAGCACATCTCATTCGAGGGTCAAACTTCGGTAGAGGGTATTCATGCGCTGTCAGAAACAGTGGTGGAAGTCAAGGAGGCGGCAGTCAAATTCAAATGGGATAAAGATTTCCTTCAGCAGGCTTCGGCCAAGCTCAGACTTGCAGCCGATAGTCTAGCGAATTCGGCCAAACCGCTCTGGCTCCAATATTATAAGATTGTGAAGAGCGATCTGGACGCGTTCTCGCTGGCAGCTAATGAGAACCAGAGTTCAACAATTCTGGCCAATCGATACGCTGTACTTGAGGAGCATTATGAAACGATACGTCCGGCAGCCATTATTCGGCTTGAGCCATATCAGATCGTACAAATGGATGCGTGGTTATCCCATCTCAAAGGTCTGTCGAATGCAAAGGTATCTGATACAACGCAGCTCAGGAGTATGATTGCTCATGGAGAAGAGCTGGTGAATCAATTGTTCGGACGAGAGAAGGATGAGAGTGCGTTTGTACCATTTGTTCAGGGTCCGGACCGCCGTGTGGCTGGACTAGTGATCAGTTCAGTAATTGTAGCTGTTCTCAGTTATGCGGGGTATCGGAAATATCATGCCCAGCAGAATGATATTTTTACATATCGTCACTAGGGATCAGTTCGTATTCTAGACAAACGTCTGTGAATCTGGAAAAGCCTCTTGCCGCACACAGTAGCCCATCTTGGCCTGGAATGCTGGAAGAGGTTTTTTGTTATGTTTTATGAACCAGAGCAGGCTTCAGCTTTCTTTGAACCCTTCACCATGAACATCGTGCACATCGTTAATTATGACAAACGCTCTAGGATCAATGGAGCGCACGATGGTCTGGAGCCTACGAAATTCTTGTCTGGAGATGACACAGTAGGCCATATGTTTTGCTTGTTTGGAGTATGCACCGATGGCTGGGATGAGCGTAACGCCTCGATCCATATCCTTCGTGATTTGATCCGCTATTTCGGGAGCATGGTCACTGATAATCATGAAAGCACGAGCAGAATAAGCACCTTCCTGAATGAAGTCAATCACTTTGGATGCGATAAATACGGCTACAAGCGTATAAAGAATTTTTTCCTTGGGAATGTAGATGAGTGAAAGTCCGATAATGACAAAGTCGATGCCTAACAGCACACGCCCCATACTCCAGCCATATTTACGGTTCAGGATCCGTGCGATAATGTCTGAGCCACCTGTCGTTCCACCCCAGCGGAAAACGATACCAAGGCCAGCTCCAAGGGTCACACCTGCGTACAAAGCGGCCAAAAGAAGGTCGTTCTCCGTATGTAAAGGTTCAATCCAGCCCTGAATGATCAGTTTCTCGAACAGCCATAAAAATGCCGTCAGTGCCCCAACCCCGATGCCAGTGTAGATCATCTGTCTGCCGCCCAGAACTTTAAGGCCAATGAGAAACAGCGGAACATTAAGGATCAATGTGGTCAGTGAAGGAGAAACACCGAAGGCATAGTTAATCAATACGGTGACACCGGTAAGTCCGCCTTCCATCAGTTGATTCGGTATAATGAAATAAAGTAGCCCGAAGGCATACAGGGCTGTACCCAGTAGAATAGGTAACACGAGCTTTAATTGAAACCACGTTTTGGCAGTGCTCATAAGATCCCTCTCTGTAATTGGATTAGAATGTGGAAGCAATCCTTCCCATCCTTAGTATACCTATTTCTATGGTCATTAAAAACGAATTTGTGCCGGATGATGGTGGAAGTGAACCTAAATAACTGATATTATTATGAACAAACACGACACCAGATAGAAGGGGAACCTGCTCTCATGGAAAAAAGTATGGCGGAAATGCAGCGTGAGGTTGATCTCTATATTTCCCAGTTCAAAGAGGGGTATTTCAGTCCTTTGGCCATGCTGGCCCGGATGTCTGAAGAGGTTGGGGAGCTTGCCCGTGAAGTGAATCACGAGTTCGGTGAGAAACCGAAGAAGGCTTCTGAAGCTGAGAATTCCATCGAACTTGAACTTGGCGATATTTTATTTATTACCATTTGCTTTGCAAACTCGCTTGGTATTGATCTGGCCGAGGCTCATGATAAGGTCATGCATAAATTTAATACCCGCGACGCAAATCGGTGGACTCCAAAACACACCGATTAGGCGTAAATTACATATGCTGTACCATCACCCGCACGGGGAGGGTCAGCTTGATGATGAAACCGGAAGATTATATGCAGCAGGCATATCGCTGTATTTTACAAAATGATTTTGAGCAGGCCATTCGCTGGTTCGAAGCGGCCATTCATGCTCACCCGGAACATGCCGAGTTGTATTATCGCTGTTCTATTACGCACGCCCGCAGTAAACATCTACTTCCTGCGCTGGAATATGCTCGCAAGGCGGTAGAACTGTCTGAAGGCACTGAAGAATATAGGCTTCATCTGCAGACACTTGAGGCAAAGCAGCTGATCATCAAGGCGAAATTGTTGCTAGAACAGTCTGCAAAAGAAACATCCAAGCCGTATGTTGAAGCGTCTATGCTTTTGCAAGAAGCGATTAGGTTAGATCCACTTTCTGTGGAAGCTTATGTGATGCTGGCGTTGGCCTACAGTGATCTGAATGAATATAGAAGTGCGCTGCAGGTGCTGCAAGATGCCATATTGCTTGATCCGCAGAATGGGCAGTTGCAACAGATGTTACAGGAAACGAAGCAACGTATGAGATCCATGCAATAATATTGATCTTCACATTCAAGCGATTGGATGGGGGAGAGCAGCATAGGTTGAATACATTAGATGAACTAATTTTTGTGAGGAGATGCAGCTAAGATGAGTGAAGTGATAAGAGTTGCCGTGATCGGAGCGGCTGGCCGAATGGGCCGTGAAGTGGTAAAGCTGGTATTACAGGATCCAGAACTGGAGCTTTCAGCCGCTGTCAACCGCTCCGGTGTTGGCACGGATGCAGGAACACTTGTAGGATTGCCAGAGTGTGGTGTGCTGGTAACGGATGATATTGAGATGGCTTTTGCCGAAACCAAACCGCAGGTCATGGTTGATTTTACAGTGCCTCAATTCGCGTATGCTCATACGGAGATTGCAATCCGCCATGGTGTAAGACCTGTCATGGGGGTTACCGGCTTCACGCCGGAGCAGATTGAGCAATTGGACAAGCAATGTCAGGAGAAAGGGATTGGCGGGCTGATCGCACCGAACTTTTCAATTGGCGCAATCTTGATGATGCGTTTTGCAGCACAGGCTGCCAAACATATGCCTAACGTGGAGATTATTGAATATCATGGCGATCAGAAGCTGGACGCTCCATCAGGTACTGCAATCAAAACAGCAGAACTGATCGCAGCCAATCGTGAGGAGATCCGTCAAGGAAATCCGAATGAGGAAGAAACGATTGAGGGAGCACGCGGGGGCTATTACAACGGATTCCGCATCCACAGTGTGCGTTTACCAGGAGTATTTGCGCAACAGGAAGTTGTATTCGGTGATTACGGACAGTCGCTGAAGATTCGGCATGATTCATATGAGCGTGCTGGTTATATGCCAGGAGTCAAGATCGGTATACAGAAGGTGCTGGAATATACAGGACTCATCTACGGCTTTGACCACTTTATTGACTAAAGGAGATTAAGATTGTCATGTTGAAAATTGCATTTATTGCCCATGATCGTAAAAAAGAAGAAATGGTAAACTTCGTTACAGCTTATGAACCTGTGTTTACAGAACATGAGCTTTATTCAACAGGTACAACAGGTCTTCGCATTATGGAAGGCACATCTCTAAAGATTCATCGTTTTGAATCAGGGCCACTGGGAGGCGACCAACAGATTGGAGCTTTGGTTGCGCAAAATGAGATGGACCTGATCATATTTCTGCGTGACCCGTTAATGGCACAACCACACGAGCCAGACATCAATGCACTGCTCCGCCTGTGCGATGTACAGGGAATACCACTGGCAACTAACATTGCTACGGCTGAGATTCTTGTCAAAGCGTTGGATCGTGGTGATTTTGGTTGGAGAGAGCTCGTACATAAGTACAAGCCGGAAGCGGGATTGAATACGGGGGACTCTCAATGAGTCTGGATATACTAGTCTTCGGAGCGCATGCGGATGATGCTGAGATTGGAATGGCTGGAACGATCGCTAAACATACGGCTGCTGGGTTGAAGGTAGGCGTATGTGATCTGACTCGTGCAGAGATGTCCTCCAATGGTACCGTAGAACGCAGAACCGAGGAAGCGGAGCAAGCCTCACGCGTCCTCGGTCTTTCGTGTCGAACAAATCTCGGTTTACCCGATCGTGGGCTCTATATCACACCAGAACATGTACAAGCGGTTACCGCAGAGATACGCAGACATGCACCGCGTATCGTTTTTGCGCCTTATTGGGAGGATCGGCACCCCGATCACATCATGTGCAGTAAACTCGTGCAAGAAGCGATATTTAACGCAAAGCTTCGAAACTATATGCCAGATATGCCTGCCGTGCAAGTGAAGGAAAGCTATTTTTACTTTATTAATGATATCGGTCCTACGGATTTAATTGTGGATATTTCGGAACACTACGATCAGAAGGAAGCGTCTCTTCGTTGTTATCGATCTCAATTTGAGCAAGGGGAAGGCATCGTATCTACACCGCTGAATCAAGGTTATATCGAACGGGTAAAAGCGCGTGATTCCTTGCTTGGGCAACGAAGCTTAATCCCATTTGCGGAAGGGTTTGCAACGATAACACCTTATGTGGTCAAGCAGTTTGGCGTCTAAACTAATGCAACTTATGTATATATAATATAGAATAACGTTTACACGTTGTCTGAAAGCTCTCTGATTGAAAGCTAATCATAAAACAAATCATGACATGTTAAACATTTCCGTTGCATGATATCAACCTACATAACGTAGGAGATCAAAGGAGTCCAACCGGATGGATCAAAAGCTAAAAATCGGAATTACCTGTTATCCGTCCCTCGGAGGATCTGGGGTGGTCGCAACGGAACTCGGCAAATTATTGGCCGAACAGGGACATCAGGTTCATTTTATTGCGAACAGCATTCCTTTTCGATTAGGAAAGTTTCAGAAAAATATTTTTTATCATGAAGTAGAGGTTAATGATTATTACGTATTTCGGTATCCTCCGTATGACCTGTCATTGGCGACCAAAATGGCACAGGTAGCGAAAACGCAGCAACTCGACTTGCTCCATGTGCATTATGCGGTACCTCATGCCGTGTGCGCATTTCTAGCCAAGCAGATGGTCGGAGACAATCTGAAAGTGGTCACGACGCTTCATGGAACAGATATTACGGTCCTTGCTCAGGATGAGTCCTTGAAAGACTTGATTCGCCTTGCGATCAATGAAAGTGATGCGGTAACAGCCGTCTCCCAGGATTTGATTCGTGAAACCGTTGAATTGCTAGATATCCAGCGTCCGATTGACCTGACTTATAATTTTATAGATAAACGTGTGTATTATCCTAGAGATGCAGCGAGTCTGCGTCGCGATTATGCTGCACCCAATGAAAAAATATTGATGCACATTTCGAATTTCCGCCCGGTCAAGCGAACACAAGACGTGGTGGAAGTCTTCCGTCAGGTTCAAGAACAGGTTCCTGCGAAACTGTTGTTTGTGGGTGAGGGCCCGGATTTGCCTAAAATTCAATGCAGAATTCAAGAACTGGGTCTGAGTGACAAGGTTCATTTCCTTGGCAGACAAGACGATATTGCCCATGTCATATCGATGGCTGATATTTTAATGCTTCCCTCCGAGAAGGAAAGCTTCGGTTTGGTAGCACTTGAAGCGATGGCATGCGGCGTACCTACGATTGGTTCACTAGCTGGCGGTATTCCGGAACTCGTTTTACATGGGAAAACTGGATTTCTCTCGCCAATCGGAGATACCAAGTCTATGGCTGAGAACGCAATACGTCTGCTGACTAGCGAAAAATTGGCTGCAGATATCCGGGAAGCATGTCTTCAACGTGCGCATCATGATTTCTGCAATGATTCAATTCGTCAGCAATATGAACAGATATACTATCGTGTGCTTGGAAGAGAAATCCCTAGTCTAAACCCCGTTTGCGGCTAGGGGGAGACCACAGCAGGCAAGAGAAGAGGTGAGATGTGGTGGTTCATTGGACACAAGCAGATGATGAAATGGCAAAACAAAGTGAAAAGGTACTCCAGCGATTAAATGAAGAAGGGTTCAAAGCCTATTGGGTTGGCGGTTGTGTCCGTGATGAATTGTTAGGGCGAGCTGTTGATGATATGGACATTACAACTTCGGCTTCACCGGAACAAGTCATGGGCATATTCGACGACTGTATTCCTACAGGATTACAGCATGGCACAGTAACTGTCCGATCAGGCGGTTATTATTTTGAAGTCACCACATTTCGTACAGAGTCAGAGTATCAGGATAATCGTAGACCTTCTGCGGTACAATTTGTTCAAAATATCCAAGAAGATTTACAACGGCGGGATTTTACAATGAATGCTCTAGCCATGCATGTTGATGGAACGATCGTGGATCCATTTGGTGGGCAGCTGGATATCAAGCAAGGGCTTGTGCGATGTGTAGGTCTAGCGGTTGAACGTTTCGGTGAGGATGCACTGCGGATGCTTCGTTGTATACGATTTGCATCGGTCTTTGATTTTAGCATAGCCTACAATACCTGGAAAGGGCTCGTCAATCAACGCGAATTGCTTCAGCATATTGCCATGGAGCGGGTCCGCACTGAGATGGTGAAAATGATGGCGGGTCCTCATCCTCAGAAGGGTCTGGAATTGTTATTCCGGAGCAAGGCATTAGAGTATGTTAAAGCTCCGGTAGATTCCAACAGATTCAACAAAGAGCTGTTAGTTGGGTTGGAGCATTTGACAGGGGAACATGTCTTGCTGCGATGGTCGTGTGTGTTATTAGCTGGCCGATATACCCGAGAAGAGGCAGACAAGCTGCTAAGACAGTGGACATTTTCAAATGAGCATCGAGTTCGAATCACAGGTGTGCTTCAGGTGGAAGAGTTGGTGACTACTTTTGTGGAGCAGCGTGTAGATGATAACCTGCTACGGGAAAACTGGATTGTTACGGTGCTCTCTTGTGGTGCTCAAGCCGCGAACGACTGGTTAATTTTGCAAAAGCAACTTCCCCAAAAGTGGCGTGACAGTTCGGAGCGGGCGCATGAACAGATGGCGAAAGTTCAAACTCATGCGGCCAGCTGGAGTAAATCCATGCCCGTTCACGAAATAAAAGAACTGCAAATCACGGGTGAACAGGTGTTGCAATTGGTAGAGCGTAAGGGTGGGCCTTGGCTCGGCCAGCTCATGAAACATTTGCTTAAGGAAACAGCCATCGGAAATATAATGAATCAGTATGAAGCATTGTGTACTGAAGTGAAACGGGTGACTGCAAATGACCAAGTCTGAGGATTTGTTACATATGTTACAAGAGGCGAGTGGACAATTCGTGTCTGGTGAAGAGATCAGCCGGCATCTGTCCATCAGCCGAACGGCAGTATGGAAACATGTGAATAAATTGCGGGACATGGGATATGAGTTTGAGGCTGTTTCGCGTAAGGGATATCGTTTGGTCACCAAACCTGAGAGTATCGATGCAACTGGGCTCCAGCTATCTCTAGGTACAAAGGTTTTTGGTCGTAAAGCAGTGATGCTAGGTTCAACCTTGTCAACACAGGGAGATATCCAGAAGCTTGCTGAAGAAGGAGAGGCCGAAGGTGCAGTCGTTTTTGCGGAAGAACAGACTGGAGGCCGAGGACGGTTTGGTAGAAAGTGGTTTTCTCCTCCTGGAAAAGGGATCTGGATGAGTGTGTTGTTAAGGCCGGAACTCCCTCTGCATCATACCCCCCAACTAACTCTTCTGACCGGAGTTGCCGTATGCCGAGCTGTTCGAGCTTGTACTGGCGCAGAAGCGGGGATTAAATGGCCCAATGATCTGTTGATCGATGGACGCAAAATGTGTGGAATTTTGCTGGAATCAGCGTTGGAGGACCATGAGGTTCGGTATTGTATTGCGGGTATTGGGGTTGATGCAAACTTTGATCCCCAGGATTATCCTGAAGACTTGAGGCAGATCGCAACATCGATCAAGATTGAAACAGGACAGACAGTGAATCGAACCGAGCTTGCGGCAGCCATTCTGACAGAGCTTGAACATCTCTATTTTCTATATCAAAAAGAAGGCTTTGGAGTTATCTCATCCCTATGGGAGGCTCTGTCGGTGTCGTTGAACCGAAAGATTACGGTTACGAATCCTCACGGTGTAATAGAAGGTACGGCTGTAGGATTGGATCCTTCTGGTGCACTAATCGTGGAAGGACCGGATGGAGAACGTGAACTTATAGTCTCTGGAGAAGTGAATTGGCAAAGCTGACAATTTGTCGAATCTTTACTGGTAATTTAACATAAAACGTGAAGTTCGAGCAGAACTTTGGTATACTGTTTTTCGTGAGGCGGTATCGGACGATTTAGACCGAGCTGCACTCCGTGGAGCAGTAACCTTTGTTCTGCTTGATGCGTTTTATTGTATTGGTAAGACAGCAATGGCAAGAAAAACAATGGAATAAGTTCAAATGTATTGTTGGATTCTGCTCTGAGCCGAAGAGGACCGAGACAGAAGGGACGATCGCAAGTGACTCTTTTTTGACTTTTCGGGACTTTTTAGTGGAAAACTAAAAGGTTTTTTTGTTGCGTTTAATTTGAAAAGGTGAGAGGGGCACAGGATAATATGGCCAATAAACAACCATTAAACATTGTGAAAATGAAAAAATACAAGCAGGATGGCATCCCGCTGAGCATGATTACAGCTTACGACTATCCAACTGCTCTGCTCGCCGAAGAAGCTGGCATTGACATGATTCTGGTGGGAGACTCCCTGGGTAATGTCGTCCTAGGTTACAATTCTACCTTACCCGTGACGATTGATGATATGGTGTACCATACTCGTTCCGTTGTGCGTGGTGCGGAAAATACGTTTATCGTGGCAGATATGCCTTTTATGACGTATCACGGCAGCGTAGATGAAACGTTGAAAGGTGTACGTCGTCTAATGCAGGAAGGTCATGCTCATGCAGTCAAAATGGAGGGTGGCATTGAAATTGCAGAGACGGTCAAAGCCGTTGTGCAAGCAGGTGTGCCTGTGCTAGGACATATTGGACTCACACCTCAATCGGTGAATCAAATTGGAGGTTACCGTATTCAAGGCAAGGACGCAGCAGATGCTAAACGTCTGATGGATGAAGCCAAAGCACTTGAAGCGGCAGGAGCCTTCGGCATCGTACTTGAACTTGTGACAGAACAAGTGGCTGAGGCGATCTCGAACGAATTGTCGATCCCGACGATTGGCATCGGTGCAGGTCGTGGATGCGACGGACAAGTGCTCGTTTTCCATGATGTGGTTCAATATGCCTCACCATATACGCCCAAACGATTTGTTAAAACCTATGGCGACGTAGGCAGTCTGATCCGCAGTAGTATCGAATCGTACGTAAAAGAAGTCAAAAATCGTTCTTTCCCTGCGGAGGAACATGTGTTCAGTGCGGCAGATGGTGTTGTAGACGGACTGTACGGACAACGTAAAGAAAAGGTGGAAACTCACAAATGAAAGTCATACGGACGATCGCAGAGTTAAGACAAGAACTGAACATTATGCGCAAAAACCATAATAACGACACTTCAGACTCTAGAGGAGTCGTTGTCGGGCTCGTACCAACAATGGGATACCTTCACCGAGGTCATGCCAGCTTGATGCAAGCTGCCAGGCAGCAGAGTGATATTGTAGTGTTAAGCATCTTTGTTAACCCGATTCAGTTCGGCCCGAATGAAGATTTTGACAGTTATCCACGCGACGAAGAACGGGATTTAGCGGTTGCTCGTGCGGAAGGAGTGGATATCGTATTTAGTCCCTCGGTGGAAGAGATGTATCCACAACCAACCCAAACAACGATAACCGTATCTGGGATTACAGAACGTTTATGTGGAGCATCCCGTCCGGGGCATTTTAATGGAGTGACTACTGTGGTATCCAAATTGTTCAATATTGTACAGCCACAGAAAGCTTTTTTTGGTATGAAGGATGCCCAGCAGGTCGCCGTTATTCAACAAATGGTTCATGATTTGAATATGCCTGTTGATGTTGTGCCTTGTCCTATTGTTCGTGAAGAGGATGGCCTGGCCCTGAGTTCTCGCAATGTCTATTTGAGCTCAGAATTGCGTCAGGAGGCGCTGGTGTTGTCTCAGGCATTACGCGCGGTACAGGAAGCTGTAGCGAGCAATACAGCCATCACAGCGAAAGACATTCGTCATATTCTTCGAGAACATATTAGCCAATCCGTGCATGCTGTCATTGATTATGCTGAAATTCAGTCTTTCCCAAGTCTGGAACCTCTTGCAGACGATGAGGAATTGAAGGCATATGGCGATCTTCTCATCGCACTGGCTGTAAAATTCGGTAAAACAAGATTGATTGACAATATACGCATTCAAAAAATGGAGGTGCTGTCCCGTGTTTAGAACCCTGATGAAATCCAAAATCCACCGTGCAACAGTAACGGAGGCCAACTTGAACTATGTGGGTAGCATTACCATTGATGAAGACCTGATGGAAACATCAGACTTGATGGAAAATGAAAAAGTACAAATCGTGAACAACAATAACGGTGCTCGGCTTGAAACTTATGTGATTCCTGGGCCACGCGGCAGTGGTGTCATTTGTCTGAATGGAGCTGCTGCTCGCCTTGTCCAGCCTGGAGATACGGTCATTATTATTTCTTATGCCATGATGTCACAAGAGGAAGCGAATGCCCACAAACCAACGGTGGTGTTCGTAGATGGGCAGAACAAACCGGTTCAGACGATGAAAAAGGAAGTGCACGCTACGATTTTGTAATCGGCTGGGAAGGGGAATGAAATCGGTGCATCCAGCAAAAAATGAATACAGGTCACAGCACTAATCCATTTTTCCAAGGGTGGGGATGCATCGATGTTCCAGCATGTTTTCGCCGAAATGAACGACATGTTAGATGAAATTATCAAGCGCTATCCTTCCGCTGAAGGTCTGGACAAACAGGAATTGCAACAGAAATGGAATCTGCTTAAACGCATGAGTGACGGGGTGCTGGATGAATGGCTGATGTTTGAAGAAAAGATGAGTCATCTTCGGGAGCAAGAGCTTGAAAAGCCAGCTTCTCTAGAACCAGAGCAGCAGGCCGTTACAGCTCTCCCTGAGGTTCATCTGGAATGTTTTAGCCGTGGACAGGGATACTTTAAGCTACAGATGTATACGCAAGCTATTGATCAATTCTCACGTGTCGTGGGGGATTACCCGGACAGTGCTTTAGCTCATTTTTATCTGGCACTCGCTCACTTAAGTTTGGAGCAGATGTATGAGTCAGAACTCCATTTGCAAACCATCATGATGCTTAATGGCTCCCCTAGACTCAAGGGACTGGTATGTAATGTTCTAGGGTGTATTCAAGCTAAACTTTCCAATCTGGAAGCAGCAAGCTCCTTGTTCGCTCAGGCCCTTCAATATGACCCAACGTTGACCGAACCTCTATATAACATGGAAGTTTGCAGGCTGAATAGAGGTAAACTTCAATATGCCAATCAGCTGATTGGACTAAATTGAGAAGGACTTTTGTCGGCATAAAGAACGGTGTTTCCTCCTTTAGCATAGCGGCGGGAACACCGCTTTTTTGTCGGTTAATTTTCAAATGTCCTTTTTTTTGCTATGCTGTAACATAGACTGGAATGGAAGGGACCGTATATTGCAATGAAATTTGCCGTTTTGGATTTCGAAACAACCGGCACGCAGTCCGACGGTGAGATTATACAGGCCGGACTTGCCATCATAGATCATGACTACAGCATAACTCAAATATATAGTTCTTATGTAAATCCGGGAGTGCCAATACCGCCTTTTATTACGGGGCTAACTGGAATTACAGATGAAGACGTAGCGGATGCTCCTTCACTCGAAGAGATGATGATGGAGATGGTGCCGCTTCTTGATGACGTGGTGTTGGTAGGTCACAATGTTGCCTTTGATTTTCATTTCTTACAGAATGCGCTTGATCGGTGCGGATATTTGCCGTTTACAGGCCGTATTCTGGATACCATTGATTTTTTGAAAATCACGTTTCCGTCGCTGGGTTCGTATCAGCTCGGGTATGTTTCTTCGGAATTTGGTTTTGAGCATGACCGTCCCCATCAGGCAGACAGTGATGCACTAGCGACAGCACACGTATTACTCAAATGTCTGGAGGAGCTTAGAGAACTGCCGTTAATTACAATTCAACGGTTAAGTGATTTGTTTGCTCCAGAGGATAGTGATCTTGGCTGGTTTTTTGACGGACTGCGCCAAGAGAAAGAGGCACAACCTATTCAAGACCTTGACGGACATACGTATTTCCGTCAGCTTGCACTTAACGTCAGTGACTGGACAGAAATTGGCGCACCGCGTGATGAGAAAGATAGGAACCCGCTTGAGGGGGTTAGCTTTGATCAGTTTATGGATCAAGTGAGAGCCAATCTCCAAGATACACTGGATCATTACGAAGAGCGCGAAGCACAGACTCAGATGTTTAGCAGCGTACGACAGGCTCTGGACGAAGAGAAGCACCTTTTGATCGAAGCAGGGACGGGAACAGGAAAATCACTGGGGTACTTATTACCCGCCATTTATGAAAGTGTAAGACAAGAGCAGAAGGTGATGGTAAGTACCCACACGATTAATTTGCAGGAGCAACTGCGAGAACGGGATATTCCAATGCTCACACAGGTGGTTCCATTTCCGTTCAAGGCTGCTGTATTCAAAGGCAGAGGACATTACTTGTGTCTGCGTAAATTCGAACACAAGATTAACAAACGTGAATTTGCAACGCCAAAAGAAGATTACTTCACCGCGGCACAAATGATCGTATGGCTTACCCAAACCGAGACGGGTGATGATGAAGAATTAAACCTCAGCGCACGCGGAGGGGATTTCTGGGAGACGGTACAGAGCGAATCCGAGTCTTGTCTCGGCAGATCCTGTCCGTGGTTCCGCAAGTGCTTTTACCATCGTGCGAAGCATGAGGCGGGACTTTCTGACATCGTGATTACGAATCACTCGAAGCTGTTCACGGATGTGAAGGCTGCTCATCAGCTACTGCCAGCATACGAAAGTCTGGTGATTGATGAGGCACATCATCTGGAGGATGTAGCAGGTAAACATTTGGGGCTTCATATGAAATACTTTACCCTTGTGCATACGCTGACTCGTTTGTTTAAAGACAGTCGTAATGGTCAGCTTCCGATGCTACGCTCCCAGCTGTCAGGGCATGAAAATGCTGTACACTGGGGTTCTATGGTTGATCAGATGTTTCCGCTCGCTGTTGAGGTGAAGGAGATGTGGGATCGACTGAGCGACGCTCTGTTTGGCCTGCTGCCCGAACGAAGTGATGCCTCTCCGGGAGAGACGGGACAGTTCTCACTTCGGATTAAAGCATCGCAGAAGCCTGCCAAATGGCAGGAATTGCAGGACCTGGAGAACCAAATTTATGTAACCCTAGGGGACTTGGTTCGCAAGGGTGATAAGTTGCTGTTAGAAGTCAAAGAAGATCAGGACGATTATCAGTCTGATAGTCTCATTACGGATATTACCGGGCTTCTCAAAGATTTAACAACAATCAAGGAAAATCTTAGATTCTTCATGCGTATGGATGACGCCAAGACGGTGTACTGGATGGAAGCTAGCGGTCAATTCCGCAGCAAGTCACTTCAGTTGTACGCTGTGCCAGTGGATGTGAGTGCGCAACTGAAAGAGATGTTTTTTGACAAAAAGAAAAGCGTTGTACTTACATCGGCTACGCTATCCGTGGATAAGTCATTCCAATTCATGATTGAACAGCTCGGCCTGCAGGAAGCTGCCGACAATAATCGGCTTCTGACATCGATGCTGCCTTCACCGTTCAATTATCGGGATCAGGCTTTGCTCGTTATTCCACGTGACTTCCCAAGTCTGAAAGGCAGCGTAGGAGATGCGCATTTCGTACAGATGCTCGTACAGTCTCTTGCCGAGACGGCGATTGCAACCCAAGGGCGCATGATGGTGCTGTTCACCTCCTATAAAATGCTTCGCCAAGTCTACGAACCACTGAAGGAGGCTCTATCTGGCAAAGACATCTCCTTGCTCGGTCAAGGAGTTGACAGTGGCAATCGATCCAAGCTGACGCGAAGATTCCAGGAAGCCAAAGCAGCAGTTCTGCTAGGTACGAGTAGCTTCTGGGAAGGCGTAGATATTCCAGGTGAAGCACTGACTTGTCTCGCTATTGTGCGTTTGCCGTTTCAGCCGCCTAATCATCCGCTGCTCGAAGCGAAAAGTGAATTGTTACAAGAGCAGAAAAAGAATCCGTTTATGAAATTGTCTGTGCCACAGGCGGTCATCCGTTTCAAGCAAGGCTTCGGTCGATTGGTTCGAACAGGCAAAGATCGAGGGATTGTCATCGTGTACGATACACGGGTAATCGAAGCTTATTACGGGAAATACTTCCTGTACTCCTTGCCCGGACCAAAGATGGAGCATATGCTTACAGAACAGATGGTACCACGCATTGCCGAATGGCTGGATCGTCCAGTCGTTGAACAAAATTAATCATCATTGTAAGCAATGGCATTGCAATGTACTCTGTTCAGGCGTTAAACTCGAAGAAGACTGCGATAAGCAATTTATTTATGGACTTATAATCCCGAGAATACGAGAGCATTCTGTATGGAAATAGCATGTTTTGCATGTGTACAGAATGCTCATCTTTTCAATGTTTTTTATTTTATTGTGGCACTGGTTAGGGGGAGCAAAAATGAAATCGGATAAAATATCAGAAGCAGTCGTGCGGCGTCTGCCTGTATATTTGCGTTATTTGAATGAGTTGGTTCAGAGGGAGGTATCAACGGTCTCCTCACAGGAGCTTGGACAACGACTGGATCTGAATCCTGCTCAGATTCGTAAGGACCTGGCATACTTCGGAGATTTTGGTCGTAAAGGAATCGGCTATGACGTTTCTTACCTGATTGAGAAGATTCGTCACATTCTCAAAATTGATCAACAGATTAATGTCGCTCTAGTAGGGGCGGGTAATCTTGGACAAGCCTTGTCCAATTACAATGCTTATCTCAAAGACAATATGAAAATTGTTGCTATTTTTGATGCATACGGCCCAAAGATTGGCAGTAAAATCAACAATTTGACAGTGCAACCGATGGAAGATCTTACAGAAGCGGTACAAAAAGATAACATTCGTATCGGGATTATTACTGTACCTGATACGGAAGCACAGAACGTTGCTGATCAATTGATCGAATCAGGCATTGAGGCAATTTTGAATTTTGCACCAACGATTTTGAAAACGCCCCCGCATGTTCGTATACATCATGCAGACTTTACAACAGACTTGCTGAGTCTGGCCTATTATCTGGAGAACGGGAAGGAAGAAGAGGATGACAACAACGAATAGATGGGTAATTCACAACGGTAAGTTCGCGACCAATGAAGGGGCAGACTGGACGGTTGTTCAAGGGTATATGGTTATTGAAGATGACAAGATTGTGCATATTGGTGAGACGCTCCCGGATGGAGATGAACATTTGACCAAAGTAGATGGTAAGGGACTTCTCTTCCTGCCGGGTCTGATCAATACGCATGGTCATGCAGCAATGTCTCTCCTTCGAGGGCATGGAGACGATCTAGCATTGCAAGTTTGGTTGCAAGAAAAAATGTGGCCTATGGAAGCGAAAATGACTTCAAAAGATGTCTATTGGGGAGCATCACTCTCCGTGCTTGAAATGTTAAAAGGTGGAACGACAGCATTCCTGGATATGTACGACCATATGGATCAAGTAGCAAAAGTGGTTGAAGAATCCGGAGCGAGAGCTGTATTGGCTCGAGGCGTAATTGGTCTGTGCTCGGAAGAAGAACAGATGCGTAAGCTGGAAGAGTCGGCTGCGTTTGCACGTGAATGGAATGGTCAGGCGAATGGACGGATAACAACGGTCATCTCTCCTCACGCACCTTATACATGCCCTCCTGATTACATAGAGAAGCTTGTACAGGTCGCACATGATCTAAATCTTCCCCTTCATACTCACATGTCGGAAACCTCACGTGAAGTGGAGCAGAATGTGACTGATTATGGCTTGCGTCCGGTAGAACATTTGGAGAAACTTGGATTTTTCTCACGTCCTTCACTTGTAGCACATGCTGTGCATCTGAACGATGAAGAGATTGAGATTTTGGCTCGTCATGATGTTGCTGTATCTCACAATCCAGGTAGTAACCTCAAGCTTGCATCCGGTGTGGCTCGTGTCCCTGCTCTGTTAAAAGCAGGTGTTACGGTTTCTTTGGGAACAGACGGACCTGCAAGCAATAACAATCTGGACATGTTTGAGGAGATGAGACTTGCCGCCTTGATTCATAAAGGGGTGTCTGGTGATCCGACTGCCGTACCTGCTGGGGAAGCGCTGTTACTTGGAACAACATATGGTGCGAAATCGGTCTTCCTGAATGAGACCGGAGCACTGCAAGTAGGCAAAAAGGCAGACTTTATTGCTCTGAATATTGAGCAGGCTCATTTCTATCCACATACAGATCTGATCTCGCATTCGATTTACTCGGCGTCTGCAAAAGATGTGGAGCATGTATGGGTCGACGGAAAACAAGTAGTGAAACATGGTGAATGTCTGACACTGGATGAAGAGCGCATTTTGCGAGAATCCCAGTTGGCCTTTGATCAGTTGCTCGCGCGCTAATAGCAACTTCAACGGCAGTATTTAGGGAAAGGAAGTTCGACTCTTGAAGAAAAAAAAGAAGTGGATATGGATATCGCTACTCATTCTGGTTCTGATCTTGTTTGGACTTCAGCGGTATTACGTCTACGTTACACAGGACCAGCGTAAGGAAGAGGCGTTAGCCATCCAGGTCGCTCAGGAGCAGCTGGGGATTACATCACCCGATGAACTCAGAAAGTACGTATGGGGCGATAAGAATGGTTCTGACAACATCTATTGGACGATGATTGCCAAAAATAAAGATAATCAGGATGTAATGGTCTGGGTAAAGTTTGATAACAATAATCAGCCTGTCCAAGGAAAAGGAGGGGTGCATAGCGAGTTACTGCAAAACGGGATGACCGAAGAGCAGATTCGCACCCGCTTCAGCTCCGAGATTCCAGGCGGGGAGATCAAACGGATCATGCCTGGAGTCGTTAATAATATTTACGTATGGCAAGTGTATTACAAGGATGGAAGCCATAACTATTATCGTTTTTATCGGTTCAGCAATGGGGAGCAAGTGGATCTGGTATATACGTTACCAAACAGCTAGTTCGGGTTTCCCTTTACTGAATATAAGTAATCTGCATGCCTGACGAAGAATGAGCAAAAACCGGCAGACGACACACTCGTTTGAACCGGTTTTTTGGCTTTTCTAAGAAGTTAGTTTGATTTAAATAGTTAAAATTAATAATTTATTCATATTTTCACCTTCGATATTGTATATACGATGTGATATACTCAGATATGTACTTAAGTTAATGATTAACGCAAACAAATCTGCAAATGTTTTTGCAGATCATCATGTACAGCTAAATATATAAGCCTATAGATTAAAGGATGGGCTCATTTTGGGAGGGGTAATTCATTTGAAGCTGAAAGTATTGCCTATTGTTCTAACTGCCGTTGTTTCTGCCGTCCTGTTGTTTGGAGGTTGGTTCATATATCGTCAAGTAGCCGTACAGAGTCCGATTGAAAAGATGGTTACTCAGTACGAAGGAGTCAATGATGTACAATTATCTATTAACCGCAATGATATACAAATGAAACTCGATTTGAAGCCAAATGTGGATTTAGGCAGACTGGTTCAATACCTTTATAAAGAAGGACAAGACCTGATCGGCTCGCGTACCCTTAAATTGGACGTTGTAGACCATTCCAATGAAGCGCTGGAAAACTGGTGGGGGGATGCGATGTTTACGGTAGCTCAGGCCATGGAGAACAAACAATATGCCGAGATCACGCCTACGTTGTCCAAGATGGCAACAGGAGGGATTCAAGTCAATACAGCAATGGATGATAACAATGTTTATGTGAGTCTGCGAGATGGAGATGCTAGCAAGCACATTATACTGCCGCGTGTGCCCGGCCAGATAGGAGTGTGGCCTAATGCCTAAATGGACAAAAGAAGCAGCCATAGGATTTATTCCTGTTTTAATTATTTTTCTTGCTTTTATTGGTGTGAATGTGGCTCCGATCCTGATCGCTGCATTGCTTGTGGGTGGTCTGTTATTCATGATGCAGATGCGCGGTGGAATTACGGTAGGCGCTGGACAAGAACGTAAACGGAAGAAAAAAGGACCTTCCAAACTAACGTTCGAAGAAATCGGAGGTCAAGACAGTGCCAAACAGGAATTAAGGGAAGCACTTGATTTCTTGATCCGTCATGAAGAAATACAAAAGTTCGGAATTCGACCATTGAAAGGTATTTTGCTTACGGGTCCTCCAGGGACAGGGAAAACGCTGATGGCTAAAGCGGCTGCCCATTATACCGATTCCGTTTTCGTAGCGGCTTCCGGCAGTGAGTTTGTTGAAATGTATGTGGGTGTGGGAGCCAGCAGAATCCGGGATTTGTTCAAAGATGCTAGAACACGTGCAGCCAAGGAAAATAAGGAAAATGCCATTATTTTTATCGACGAGATTGATGTCATCGGTGGTAAACGTGAAGGCGGTCAGCAGCGTGAGTATGATCAAACATTGAATCAGTTGCTCACGGAAATGGACGGGATTTATACATCTGACACCCCACGGATTTTGCTTATCGCTGCTACCAACCGCAAAGAAATGCTGGATAGTGCGTTGACACGTCCTGGTCGCTTCGACCGTCATATTCAGGTGGATTTGCCAGACAAAAAGGGTAGAAAACATATTCTGGAGCTGCACGCGGTGAACAAGCCGCTGACGCAGGATGTGGATCTGGAAAAAACAGCGGAAGAGTCTTATGGATTCTCAGGTGCACAGTTGGAGAGTGTCATGAATGAGGCAGCTATTTATGCAATGCGTGAAGGTCTGCTTCACATCGAACAGCGTCATCTGTCACTTGCGATTGATAAAGTAATGATGGGTGAGAAAACCGATCGTGAGTCGAGCGTAGAAGAAAAGAAACGAGTAGCTATTCATGAGCTTGGCCATGCCATTATGGCTGAGCTTGTACGCCCGGGAAGTGTGAGCCAGGTAGCTCTTAGTCCACGTGGACAGGCTCTTGGTTATGTACGTCATAACCCTCAGCAGGAGCAATTTTTGTACACTAAAAGGTTCCTGGAGGAGCAGATTATGATTGCTCTGGGTGGTGCAGCAGCAGAAGAGATGTACTACGGAGGGCGTTCCACGGGTTCACGCAATGACTTTGAGCAGGCGACCAATGTGGTTCAGACCATGATGGCATCTGGACTAACCTCTCTCGGGATCGTGAATATGGACATGGTGACTACGGAAGAACTGATGCGTGAAAATAAAGTGATTCTGCAAGACTTGATGGAACAGACCAAACGCCGGCTTGAGGAGCAACGGACAATATTCGACAATTCCCTTGACATTCTGATGCAAGAGGAAGTTTTGTCGGGAGAGCAATTTCGTTGTCAATTTCGTGACAGCGCACGTTTACCAGCATAAATTCTTTATGCTGGTTATTTTTTTTTACATTTCAGTCGTGCTAAGATATTATTAGTTGTTGGGTCGAAATTTGTAATTTTCGGCGAACAGGGTACAATAGAGAAATAGAGAAACCGAAAGGATGGAGAGCATAACCATGTTTTTTAAAAAAATAGGAGTTGTCGGCGGCGGTACGATGGGGCAAGGTATTTCCCAGATGCTCGCAGCCAAAGGACTTGATGTACTTCTAGTGGAACATACCACGCAAAAGCTTGATCATGCATATAACATGATTGAAACAAATTTGGATAAACAGCTCGAGAAATGGGCGATTACCAAAGCAGAGAAGAAATTGATTCTCTCCCGAATCACCAAAGTTGGGCATTTGGCTGAACTAGGTTCTTGCGATATGGTCATTGAGACGATCTCAGAAGATCTGGAAGCCAAAAAAGCAGTATTTAACCAACTGGATCAAGTATGTCCAAGCAATGTTATTCTGGCAAGTAATACGTCCACGCTGAGTTTGACTGAGCTTGCAAGCTCAACCAAATATCCAGAGCGTGTTATTGGTATGCACTTTATTCACCCGGTATCCCGGGTTGATCTTGTGGAAATTATTCGCGGACTTAAAACATCAGATAACACATTCGAAGAGACTCGCCGTTTTGTTGAAGAAGTTGTAGACAAAAAAGGGGTTATGATTTATGAATCCCCTGGATTTGTAACTTCCCGTCTGATCTGTCTGCTAATTAACGAGGCTCTGCATGTATTACAAGAGGGCGTCGCTTCTGCTGAGGACATTGATGAAGCAATGCGTATCGGTTATAACTTCCAGCACGGGCCGCTTGAAATGGCTGACCGCTTCGGACTCGATTCTGTAGAAGCTGCTCTCGAAAGAATGTTCCGTGAATTTGGAGAACTGAAATATCGTCCTTCAACTGTCCTGAAGAAAATGGTACGTGCAGGTCATCTGGGCGTAAAAACAGGAGAAGGATTCTTCAAGTACGACAAGGATGGTGACAGATTGTGAAAGTACTCGTAATTAATGCGGGGAGTTCCTCGCTCAAATATCAATTGTATAACATGGAAGATGAATCTGTTCTGGCAAAAGGTTTGGTAGAACGGATCGGAATGGATTCTTCCATTCTGACGCATAAACCAACAGGCCGTGAAGAAGTCACGGAAGTTAGCGAAATTCTGGAACATACGACCGCTATTCGTAAAGTCATCGACATTTTGACAGATAAAGAGAACGGTGTGTTGGATGCTGTTACCGAAATTCAAGCAGTTGGACACCGTGTCGTACATGGTGGTGAAGCATTTAAGGAATCGGCATTGGTTGATGAAGCTGCAAAAGCAGAAATCCGTCGATTGTTCGACCTAGCTCCACTGCATAACCCTGCAGCAATGATGGGGATCCGTGCGGCTGAGGCCAACATGCCTGGTGTACCACAGGTTATGGTATTTGATACGGCATTCCACCAAACGATGCCTGAGCATGCATATCTGTATGCTATTCCGCGCGTACTGTACAAAAAATATAAAGTACGTCGCTACGGCGCACATGGTACATCTCATGATTATGTAAGCAAAGCGGCAGCTGAGTACCTAGACCGTCCGTTAGAAGACTTGAAGATCATCACTTGTCACGTTGGTAACGGTGGTAGTGTAACGGCAGTTAAAGGCGGTGTATCGGTCGATACGTCGATGGGGATGACTCCACTTGAAGGTCTGATGATGGGAACACGCAGTGGTGACCTCGATCCTGCGATCGTACCTTATGTAATGAACAAAGAAGAGCTTAGTGTCAGCGAAGTGAGCTCTATGTTGAACAAACACAGCGGACTTCTAGCGATATCGGGTATCAGCAGTGATATGCGTGAAATTACAGAAGGTATGGAGAAAGGCGAGCCAAACTCTACGCTTGCATTTGAAATGTATGAATACCGTTTACGTAAATATATTGGTTCCTATGCTGCGGCAATGAACGGTGTAGATGTGATCGTATTTACAGCAGGTGTAGGTGAAAACTCCGTAGTTCTTCGCCAAAAAGTATGTGAGCAATTGACTTATCTTGGTGTTGAACTGGACGAAGCTCTGAATGCTATCCGTTCCGGTGAACCTCGCCGAATTACAACCGAGAATTCAAAAGTGGACGTTCTTGTGGTACCGACAAACGAAGAATTGGTAATTGCACGGGATACACATCGAATCGTATTGAATTCTAAGTAATCTAACGGTAAAGTAAATACAGGATGACTAGGGAGTGCAGAGGACAGGATCGAACCTGTCCGCTGCATTTTCAAATTTAGGGAACCAAGGGGAGATATGGCATGGATACGAATTGTGTAATTCGTAATGTGAACGAGCATGTGGGCGAGACCGTAACGATCGGCGCCTGGATTAATAACAAACGCTCTAGCGGTAAAATCCAGTTTTTGCAGTTACGTGATGGAACCGGATATATTCAGGGTGTAGTGGTTAAGAGTGAAGTCAGCGAAGACATCTGGAATGATGCCAAAAGCCTGACACAGGAAAGCTCTGTCTACGTGACAGGCATTATCCGTGAAGAACCACGCAGTGCGTCTGGATATGAAATGACTGTTACAGGAGTAAAGATCATTCATTTAACGGAAAACTATCCGATTACACCAAAAGAGCACGGTGTGGACTTCTTGATGGATCACCGTCATCTGTGGCTTCGTTCGACTAAGCAACGTGCCGTAATGATCATTCGTGCAGAGATTATTCGTGCCGTTCAGGAGTTTTTTGATGGTAACGGATTCACGCAGGTAGACCCGCCAATCTTGACGCCATCTTCTGCTGAAGGAACGACCAACTTATTCCATATCAAATATTTTGATGAAGATGCATATCTCACGCAAAGTGGACAACTGTATATGGAAGCCGCTGCAATGGCATTGGGTAAAGTATACTCATTCGGTCCAACGTTCCGTGCGGAGAAATCCAAAACACGTCGTCACTTGATTGAGTTCTGGATGATCGAGCCGGAGATGGCCTTTGTGGATCACGAGGAAAGCTTGCGCGTACAAGAGAAATTTATCGCACATGTCGTGCAATCTGTGGTGAAAAATTGCCGTGCAGAACTAGAATCTATTGGACGTGATGTTTCCAAATTGGAAGGAATCAAGGCTCCATTCCCACGTATTACGTATGATGAAGCCATTGAGTTTTTGAATGGACAAGGCTTTGACATTCCTTGGGGTGAAGACTTCGGTGCGCCTCACGAAACAGCGATTGCTGAAAAGTACAATACCCCTGTATTTATTACGCATTATCCGGCTGGCATCAAAGCATTTTACATGAAACCAGATCCAAATCGCCCAGAAGTTGTTCTGTGTGCGGATATGATTGCGCCTGAAGGTTATGGTGAGATCATTGGCGGATCGCAGCGTATCGATGATCCAGAATTAATGCAACAACGCTTCGAAGAGCATAACCTTTCGGATGAAGCGTACCAGTGGTATCTGGATCTGCGTAAATACGGATCGGTTCCTCACTCCGGTTTCGGTCTGGGATTGGAGCGGACGGTAGCATGGATTTGCGGACTCGACCATGTTCGGGAGACCATCGCATTCCCTCGTATGCTCTATCGTCTATATCCTTAATGTTTAACGGAAAAGAGTATATAGAAGACATGTCCTCCAAAGCTTGGTTAAGCGGAGCAGCTTACGGTATGGCCTCAGGGACAGCTCAATTACCCTATTCCTTATTGCGTTTTTATCATCAGCTTGGTTTGTCTGATGCAGAGGTGCTGCTTCTTATACAATTACTAGGGTTCCGTCAAGCGGAGTTTAAAGAATTTCCCACCCTTGAAGAGCTGGCTACACGGATGGGACTTGCTCCCGAAGGTATTGCCAGAATGCTGCAGCGCCTGATTAGAGACGGTTATATCACCATTGATGAGCATCGGGATGAAGAACGGGATATCCAGTATGAACGATACGACCTGCATGGTCTGTATGCCAAGCTTGCAATGTGTACAGCGGAAGAAGCAGATCAAGTCCGGTCTGAATTAATAAAAAGCCATGCCTCACGTTCAGATTCGAACACTGTTCAAAAAGAAGAGGAAGAGCGGAATATGTTCTCTATTTTTGAAAAGGAATTTGGTCGGCCACTCTCCCCAATGGAGTGTGAAACGATATCAGGCTGGCTGGATCAGGATCGATATCAGGAAGAGCTGATTCTGATGGCTTTGAAGGAAGCTGTTTTTGCAGGAAAAGTGCATTTCAGGTACATTGATCGAATATTGTTGGAGTGGAGTAGAAATCGCGTAAAAAATGTGCAAGATGCCAAAGCATATACGCAACGTTTTCGTAATGGTGGACGTTGATCAAGTAACAGGCCCAGTGATTCTGGGCCTGTTTTTTGAATGCATAGATAAGAGTGGCAACGAACGATTCTACTATTTTTGGAATTGCAGACTTCAGGGTATAAAAATTTTAATAAAACTTGCAGGGGTCGAATAACTAGTCGTCGTCTATTGATATGGAGAGGAGGGGAGAGTCATTGAAGAAGCGCTTGTAATTGAACAAATCCGTCAAGGCGATGCATCACAGATGCGTGTCCTGATCGACAAATACAGTCAGCATGTCTATCATGTTGCATATTCTGTCTTACGCAATGATCAGGATGCGCAGGATGCCGCTCAGGAGGCGTTCATCCAGATTTATAAATCTCTCCCCGATTACCGATCCGAAGGGTTCAAGACTTGGATAACACGGATTGCTTTTCACAAGGCAATTGATGCCAAACGCAAGCTGGACAGAAGAAGTGCTGAAGATCTCGGCGGGGAAGAAAAAATAGTCAATCTGCCAGGAAGAGATGAAGATGTGCTTAGCCGTATTATATATAAAGAACGGCAGGATAAACTTCGTAAACGAATTAACCAGTTACCTGCCCAGCATCGTGATATTATCACTGCGTATTATCTGAGTGAAAAAAATTATGAGCAAATTGCTCATGAGGCTCAGGTGGCAGTAAAAACGGTAGAATCTAGACTATATCGGGCCAGACAGTGGATTCGAAAACATTGGAAGGAGGAGGAGTGGCGTGAGTAAAGAAAAGATATTTACCGTTCAAGATTGGACGGACTATATCGAAGGTCGAGTGAACGGGAATCAGGCGATTCTGATGGAGCGGTTTCTACAGAATGAACCCGACGCGATGGAAGAATACCTGACAGCATTGAGCGCAGAACGAGATTATCCTGTATTACCTAATCCGAAAGAATTTACTGATACCGTAATGAGCCGGATTGTGAGTTTGCCTTCCTCTGGGCAAGTGCGTAGTACTCGTCGTGAACGAAAACGCCGCTGGTTCGAACATAGAGTGTTTCATTACGCCGTAGCAGCCTGTCTAACCTTGATTTTTCTCTCATCCGGATTGTTTGATAAGGTAGTGCCTTATCATCAATTCCAGGAAGATAACACTGCAGGTACTTTTACTGAAAAATGGACCGAAGCAGCTACCTCATGGCTTGATCGATTTAAGCCCAAACCTTAAGGGTTTCCCATGGCCTGAATAGAAAGGATGACGACTGTGCATTCAGATCGTAATAAACTACTTGCATTTTTATTAAACCTGTTTCCAGGGCTCGGTTTTTTGTATTGGCGGCGAAATGTCCGAGCTGTAGTCTACCCGTTGTTATTTTTCGGTACGGGCATTGGATTTTTCATGCTAGCCTTTTTGCTCAGTGAAAAGGATCTATTAATTGTTGGCTTATTAGGGGTAATCTTTGTCTGGTGTCTCAGCATGCTTGACATGATCATTGTATTGCTCTCAGCCCCCCCAGTTCGAGAAACGTATCACAACGGACAAGGTATGTATTATGGACATCCTGCACATCATCAGGGTTCTACTTATCCGGAGGGTTATGTTAGACAACACGAATCAACTGGACCTCCAAATGAGGAGAATATGCATCATCAAGGAGACCACGGGCAGCAAGAATACACAGGATATTCTGGCGAGACGTATGCTCAGTCTCAGCCAATGTACCGAAAAGGTAGTGAAGGGGAACGATTCTTTACCATTTTGCTTTCTTTTGTTCCTGGTCTGGGACATATGCATCTCGGGTTACTTCATCGCGGTTTGTCCTTTTTGATGGCGTTTTTTGGATCATTGGCTATGATGGTTTTTGTATCAGTCATTACGAATGAATCTGTATTTTTAATGTTTTTGCTCATATTGCCTGTGATCTGGGTTTATTGTATGTTTGACGCAGTTCAGCATGTACATCGCAAGCAGGCCGGTGAAATGTTGCAAGATCGGACGTTATTCGAAGAACTGGAGACAGGCAGAATCATGGGCCGACGCAGTAAAGTGTTAGCGACTCTTCTTTCAGCTTTTCCGGGAGCTGGACATATGTATCTCGGTTTGCAAAAAAGAGGACTACAGCTGATGTTTCTGTTCCTTGGCAGCATCTATATTCTCGATTTACTTCACTTATCTGTGTTTCTGTTTATGATTCCACTGATTTGGTTCTACAGTTTCTTTGATGGACTTCAGTGCTCCAGTCGTTATGGACGTGAGCCGCTAAGCGACCAGCCGGTCATCAAGGACTGGGTGCGACATCAGCGTTTAATTGGATTGGGGATTGCGGCGCTTGGTTTGTATTATTTAACGATTCGTCTGATTATTCCGCAACTGAGCGAGATGTTCCCGAATGTGTTCCTAACGTACGAGATACGTTCGTATTTGAATACGGTTATTGTTTCATTGTTACTAATCTTTGGGGGTCTAAAGTTGTTATTTGGAAAACAGCGCGAGACTGCTGCAGAATCAGGTATTAGCAGTACGAGTCGGACGAAGGATGACGAATTGGAGAGTCTCTTTTTGTTCAATGATCGGAATAATCGATTGTAAGAGTAAACGAAAAACACACCAGGGCTGCATTCGGAGCCGTTGGTGTGTTTTTCTATTTTTTTATAATGATTGAATTAGACCTTAGAAAGTTAAAGGAAAAGTTGGAACGGGCATGCCAAACGGTTATTTCTGTGCACCTTTCAGCAAGAGCTGACGATACATCACTTCGAATAAAAATTCGAAGGCTTCTAGATGACGTTTCGCTTCAAAAGCATCCTTACCCCAAGCATAGATTCCATGGTTACGTAGCAGAATTCCTGGAACACTAGTATCCAGGGCACCTGGCACCAGCTCGGCGATCGAAGGAATATGTGCGAAGTTTGGCAGAACCGGCACACGAATGGCTGCATTTTCCTCCCAAATGTTAAAAGCTTTGATCAGTTCAATGCCTTGAATGGGTACATGTCCTTCCTCACCAAAGTATTCGCTGATCAAGTTGTTATACACCGTGTGCACATGGAATACTGCGCCACAGCCAGTCAAACGATAGATTTCACAGTGGATCAACGTTTCGGCACTCGGCTTCAACGTAGTAGCTTCAACCGCTTTGCCTTCCTTATCGACAAAAAGAAAATCTTCCGGCGTGCGCAGAGACTTGTCTTTTCCTGAAGCCGTTACCGCAAAATAAAATTGTTCCGGGTCAAAGTCACCCACCCGCATGGACAAGTTACCGCTTGTGCCTGGAAACCAGTTCCGGCTTGCGAACAAAGCTTTGACATCAGCCAGTTCATCGAGAACCTGGCGTTTATGTTCAAGTGTAATCTTTTCAAACCCCATGTCTACAGCACTCCTTGTGATTGCTTCTGCTTCATATCTTCAATGATGTCATAAAAGGTCGTAAACGGAACATGATCTACTCCAAGTTCAACACATTTATCCGTGAGAATGGAGCGGGAGTAGACCAGATCCGCGATTTTAGCTCCTTCAAAGTCCGTTAGACTGTCCCCAATCAGAATCCGGTTATACTGTTCTTCGGGGAACGTGCGAATGACGGTCGTTTTACACATCCCGCAGCCGTTGTTACAAGGGGGCTGGCAGGGATGCGGCCATTCAATGCGAATATATTCACCCGAAAAATCTGCACCGTTACAGTACACATGATCCTGAGGAATATTGAAAGGCTCAAGTAATGGCTCTATGAAAAAGTCCATACCCCCGCTGGTCACATTGAATTCAATGCCTTCGCTGCGGACATACTCCAGGAATTGTTTGAATCCTTCCCGAATGCCTGCTTGTCCCAGGACAAATTCAACAATTTCGTCTTTTTGGGAGGAAGGTAGAAGAGCAAACATAGCGCCAACGCCGTCGCGCAGCGCTACTTTTTGTTCAACCGTATCTTTCATGATGGCATCGATGCCTTCTGGTTTGAAATGTTTCATAATGGCAACAATGTTGTCGGACAGTGTAATCGTGCCGTCAAAATCACAGAAAATGGCGGTTTTCTTGTCGCTTCTCATCGTTCGCCACCCCACAAATCGAGTGCGGCTTTCAGCTCGGGATGGTCCGTAGCATATTGCGCAAGAGGGATGGAGCGTCCAGCAGCTTCGATTGCCTGCAGGAACGCACGTCCACCTGCTTCGGTTCCCATCGGATGTCCGTGAATACCGCCGCCGGCATTGACAATAACATCTTTGCCAAAGTCCCTCAGAATCATCGGAACTAGTCCGGGATGAATACCCGCAGAAGGTACTGGCATACTTGTTCTTACAGGCAATTCCGATGTAAGTAATTGCTCAGTGATTGCCATGTTTTCTTCCTTTGGCATCGTAACGGAACCATAAGGTGAAGGGAACAGTACCAAGTCAGCACCGGCCAGGCGCATCAGTTGTCCCAATACCACAGACGCGGAAATACCGTAATGTGGAGATGGATACAATGCACCGGCCAGAGCCGGGTGAGCCATGATGGGTACGTTGATATCGGGATCACTGCTTAATTCGTGCAGCACATCGTAACCATAGGACAATACATTAAAGAGTAGAGCATTAGCTCCTGCACCGATGGCGCGTTCAGCCTGCTGTTTTAACCTTGAAGTAGGTCCGGTCAGATTAGCGGCGTACAGCAGTTTTTTGCCTGTCTCTTGGCGAGCCTGTTCGGCAGCCTTCATACAGACTTCAACTCTTTTTTCAATCGGCGTCAGCTTGTTCTCAAATAAGATTTCATCATCTTTGATCAGGTCCACACCGCCAAGAGCCTGACGAATAAACTGTTCTCTCAGTTCATTCGCATTGAGTCCAATAACCGATTTGAAAATACTCATGAGTAAAGGACGGTCTTGCACGCCGAGCAGATCCCGCACACCTGTAAGTCCAAACTTCGGTCCTGGGAATGCGCGCAAGAAGTTGTCAGAGAATCCGAGGCGCATCAATTTGATTCGTCCATCCATAGAGATTTTACCAAAGACGGTTACAAGTAAAGCCGGGATGTCTCGACTAAAGTTAATATCCGGATATCCAATCGTGATATCGGCATAACGTTCTCCTGCTACTAATCCTTCGGATTCATGCACCTCTACCTTGATCACTTCGCCAAGATGCTTTTGCATCGCTTCTCGTTGAGCTTGAGGCAGCTCAGTCCAACTGCCGACAGTCATTCCGATGGCAATGGATTGAGCCTTTTTGTGAAAATCTGCATGATCATCATGCAGACGATATGTCGCAGTACACATGTTATTCATGTTTTAATTCTCCTTCCAATGCAGCACCCATCTCACGAGATCGCTCTGCACAGCGGTTGACTGCTGCAATGACGTTTTCAAAGAAGTCTCCTTCATCCAGTGTTTTTAGTGCTGCCTGAGTAGCACCTCCAGGGGACGTCACATCACTCCGTAGTTTCATTGGTTCCATACCTGTGGACTGGACCATACGAGCTGCACCGAGGACTGTCTGAACCGTTAGATCACGAGATTGCTGGCTAGACAAACCACCGCGGATTCCGGCTGCAATCATAGCTTCCATAAGATAGTATACATAGGCTGGCCCACTACCGGAGATTCCGGTGAGCACTTCGAGTTTGTCTTCTGGAACGATGGTTACGATGCCTACGGCTTCGAAAAGAGTCATGACCGTACTGCGCTGTTCGTCTGAAATCTCTGCAGAAAAGGCAAGTCCGGTAGCACCGAGTCCAATCGTACTGGACGTATTAGGCATCGTTCTCGCAATCGGCTGTTTACGACCGAGCAGCGTCTGCATCGTACGGATCGAAAGTCCGGCAATGACGGATACAATCAGTTGATCCGGACACAACAGAGGTCCAAGTTCACGTAGCGCAGCAGCGGCATCCTTGGGCTTCATACACAGTACGATCACTGGAGAAGAAGCAAGAAGGTCGAGCGACTGTGAGGCGGTTCCAGTATGAACAGCATAACGGGTGCGCAGTTCCTCCTGCCGCTTCAGGTTGCTTCGATTCAGCATCGTAATATCCTGAGAACGAACGACATGACGGGATATGAGCCCACGCACGATGGCTTCAGCCATCGCGCCTGCACCGTGGAAAGTAATCTTTTGTTGTAACAGTGTCTGTTGCTCTTGGCTCATGTATTTCGTTCCTCCTATATAACTGGGTTACTCAAATATTATTGGCGAATCTGACCGCTGCCTGTAATCCGGTATTTGCTTGACGTAAGAGCAGGCAGTCCCATCGGTCCCCGGGCGTGAAGTTTCTGTGTACTGATTCCAATCTCAGCACCGTATCCGAATTCGAATCCGTCTGTGAATCGAGTGGAGGCATTATGATATACCGCAGCGGCATCCACTTCATGCATGAAGCGTTCTGCATGAGCAGTATCGCGAGTCACAATACATTCCGAATGTTTAGTACCATAGTGTGCGATATGTTGCAGCGCTTCATCCAAATTTTTCACAACACGAATGTTTAAAATATAGTCGTTATACTCAGTTGCATAATCTTCTTCTGTTGCTTCAAGTGCTGTCGGCACAAGGCGACGAACGGTTTCACAACCTTTGAGTACGACATTTGCTTCACGGAAGCGTTCAGCCAGAGAGGCAAGATGTTTCTCAGCATAATTCGCATGCAACAGTAACGTTTCCATCGAGTTGCATACGGATGGACGCTGTACTTTAGCATTCAAAGCGATGTCTGTCGCCATATCTTCATCCGCTGAATCATCCACATAGGTATGACAGATCCCAGCTCCGGTCTCAATGACAGGCACGGTTGCATTCGCAACGACTGTACGGATGAGAGAGGCGCCGCCGCGCGGAATGATGACATCCAGCAAACCGTTCAATTTGAGCATTTCATCCACCGAAGCTCGGTCCGCGTCTTCTACCAGTTGCAGTGCATCAGCAGGCATAGCTGTTGTCGTCAGCGCTTGGTGAAGCACCTCAACAATTTTTCGGTTGGAGGAGAGGGCAGAGGAACCGCCGCGAAGTAGTACGGCATTACCTGTTTTGAGACATAGGCCTGCTGCGTCAACCGTTACGTTAGGGCGAGCTTCATAGATAATGCCAATCAGACCGATAGGCACTCTTAATTTTTCAATGTGCAGACCATTTGGGCGTGTGAAAGTTTCCAGCACTTCTCCAACCGGATCAGGCAGTTCTGCAATCTGACGCAACCCTTCCGCAATGCCTGCTATACGCTCTTTGTTCAGTGCTAGTCGATCCAACATGGATTCAGGAGTACCCTGTTCCCTGCCACGGTTCAGATCCTCAGCATTCGCGGTGATGATCGCATCGGATGCGGCAATCAAGGCGTCAGCCATGACGCGCAGTGCAGCGTTCTTCTGTTCCGTAGTCAGTTGATTCAATTTGGTAACGACAGATTTAGCTTTACTTGCTTTTTCGCGGACTTCACTCATTATAAATTCCTCCTCATAAGTTAAGCTCATGTTATTTTAACGTAATCCATTCATCTCGATGAATGACTTCAAGTCTATGGATGGTATTGATTTGTTCCATGACTTCACCGCTAGGTAGTCCGGAGATTTGACGTAGCTGATCATCGTCATAGTTTACAATTCCACGCCCTAGCAACGATTCATCTGGACCGAGAACTTCGACGACATCGCCAGCATGGAATGTTCCCAGAACGCGTTTCACTCCTACGGGAAGCAGACTATGTCCACCATGAACAAGTGCTTCTTCGGCTCCATCATCGACAACGACTGTTCCTAGAGGTGTTGACATAAAGCCGAGCCATTGTTTTTTACGGGAGAGAGAAGCCAATTTCGTCTCAAAATAAGTTCCTTTACCTGATCCATCGACCGCAAGCTGCAGATCGCCAGGCTCTTTCACACTCCCTACAAAAACAGGTACACCTCCACGTGTAGCCACCTTGGCCGCATCCACTTTGGAACGCATACCACCTGTACCTACAGCTGATCCTGAACCGCCAGCATAAGCATATATTTCAGCGGTGATTTCAGGAATGCGATCATAACGTTTGGCCTCAGGATCTTTGCGTGGATCTGCGGTGTACAACCCATTGGTATCCGTCAAAATGATAAGATGTTGCGCCTTGACTAGGTTGGCCACGAGTGCAGATAACAGATCGTTATCTCCGAATTTCAATTCGTCGACCGATACGGTATCATTTTCGTTAAAAATCGGAATCACACGCTGTTTGAGCAGTTCTTCCACAGTCATACCGGCATTACCCATGCGCTTGCGGTTATGGAAGTCGGTGCGAGTCAATAAAATTTGCGCTGTAGTAACGCGGTGCGCTGCAAAAGCCTGTTGATATGCTTGCATCAACAAAGCCTGACCTACAGCAGCCGCTGCTTGTTTCTCATGTAACATCTTGGGCCGCTGCGGGTAACCAATCTCACGAAATCCAGCAGCGACTGCACCCGAGGTGACGAGTAACACTTCGTGACCCTGGGACGCAAGCGAGGCAATTTCATCTACAAAAAAGGATATCGCCTGGCGATCCAGACCGCCTTCCTCAGTGGTCAATGAACTGCTTCCGATTTTAACGACAATACGTGAAGTCATGATTTCACTTCCTTAAACATAATTGATCAGTGACGGCGAAGCAGTCTGTTTAGGTACAAAAAAAACTCTCGTCCTTTGGTTAAAAAGGACGAAAGTTCGTAGCTTCCGCGGTACCACCTTTATTGATGATTATATCATCCGGCTTCATGCCCTGTAACAGAAGGCACTGTCCTGTACGCAACAGGCCGCTCAGGGGTAGGTTTCGGAGAGAAGCTACGGTAAATTCTTGCAGCCTGATGGAATTTACTCTCTGTGCGCAGCTGGTTCTCTCGTACTGGTCCCGTCATCACGTTTCGTTCACTATTTCTTATAAGATACCATGGAAACTTAGCATATGCAAAGGGTTAGAAGCTTGCAATCCATTGAAACTTACTTGAATAGATTAAGTGTACCTATCCGTTCTGCTGCTTCCCGTAGTCGCTCTTCACCACTCAGAAGACCTATACGTATATAACCTTCCCCATGAGAGCCAAAGCCGATCCCTGGTGCAACAGCAACTTTCGCTTCTCTCAGCAGGATGTCAGCGAAAGCCGCAGAAGTATAACCTTCCGGCACGGGCAGCCATCCAAAAAAAGATCCTTTCGGTTTGGGAGCTTGCCATCCAATGGTTGAGAGAGCCTCGAAAAATGTATTACGACGGGATTCATAGCGTGCCACAAGTGAAGTGACGCAGTCTTGCGGACCAGTTAGAGCTTCTGCTGCGGCAGCCTGGATCCCTCCAAATAGACTGACATAAATATGATCTTGCAGCAGATTGATTTTGGAAATGATCTCTGCATTCCCCAGCGCGAATCCAACGCGCCATCCGGCCATGTTATACGTTTTAGATAACGTATAGAATTCAATGCCTACCTCTTTGGCTCCCGGAGCTTGTAAAAAGCTGACAGGACGATGTCCATCGAATCCAATCGCACCATATGCAAAATCACTTGCTACAACAATCTGATTCTTCAACGCAAACTCGACGGTATCCTCGTAGAAGGATAACGGAGCTGTTGCTGAGGTCGGATTGTTAGGATAGTTCAGGAACATGAGCTTCGCCTTGTGACGATCTTCGGCGGAGATCGCTTCGTAATCAGGTAAAAACGAGTTGGATTGCAACAAAGGCATGAAGCTCATACGAGCCTGTGCAAGAGCAACGCCTGACCAATAGTCAGGATATCCTGGATCAGGAACAAGACATACGTCTCCAGGGTTCAATAATACCTGAGGTAATTGCACGAGTCCGGTTTTACCTCCAAAAAGAATAGCCACCTCGGTCTCAGGATCGAGCTCGACATGGTAATCTTCTCTGTAACGCTGGGCGACAGCTTCCTTCAGGAAGGAATGCCCGCGAAACGGAGAGTATTTATGATAAAGCGGATTCTCTGCCGATTGCTGTAAGGATTGCACAATATGCGGCGGTGTAGGGGTGTCAGGGTTACCCTGGCCCAAATTGATCACGTCATGACCGTTCGCAATCTCGCGGTTAACATTTTGAACCAGGGTCGCAAAAAATTGCGTAGGTAGCTGTGACATGACATGGGCAGTCGGGATTGGAAAGGCTGAAGAAGATTTATTTTCAGAATTCGTCATCGTATTTATCACTCCGGATGTTCAAATATGGCAAAACGTTCTCATTAATTTATCACGTCAATCCCGAGCTGTATAGAGGGAAATGATAATACGGAGCAACGTTTATGTACAAAAGGGAAGTAGAGAATTCGAGTTTGTCCATGGAGTGAGGTGAGCATTTGTTGTAATACAGGTTGCGGATTTTGCAGGGATCAAGCTATGATATCAAGTATTACGGTTCGGAGGAGTGTTGGGTCATGACTGAACAACAAAGGGAAATACGGGTTGCTTTGATTCAAGGAGATATTAAGCTAGGAGATCCGGAAGCTAACCATGAACATATGAAGTATCTATTGGAACGTGCACTGGAGCTACATCCGGATCTGAAGCTGGCTGTGCTTCCTGAACTGTGGAACACAGGATATGCTTTGCCGCAAATTCATGAATTAGCAGATCCGGAAGGTCAGAGATCTAGAGAATGGCTGTCTGCTTTTGCAAAAAAACATCAAATTTCGATCGTTGGCGGCTCTATAGCCGAAAAGCGTGAGGGACAGATTTACAATACAATGTATGCTTACAATGAAGAAGGAACAGAATTATCACGTTACGATAAACTTCACTTGTTCCGGCTGATGAATGAGGAGAAATATCTCCAACCTGGAGCAGAGCCTGAAATGTTTGAAATCGGCAACGGTCTTACCGCCGGAGCGTTAATCTGTTATGATATTCGTTTTCCTGAATTAGCTCGAACTCTCGCGCTAAATGGTGCGCGTGCGCTCATTGTACCTGCCGAATGGCCGAATCCCCGTCTGCATCACTGGCGCACATTGTTAACCGCTCGTGCAATTGAGAACCAGATGTACGTGATTGCATGTAACCGTGTCGGGAAAGAGGGAGACACCGAATTTTTTGGTCACTCGATGATCATCGACCCATGGGGCGAGATTGTAGCTGAAGGCGGTGAAGATGAAGAGATCGTATCTGGAGTCATTCGCCCTGGTTTAGTTGACGAAGTGCGCGGACGTATTCCTGTGTTTGAGGATCGCAGGCCGAGTATTTATTTTAACGCAAAGTAAGTTTGATCTAAAAAAAGGTGAAATGCTGTTTATCGCTCCAGGAAAAGGGTAATTATTAATATCCCGTCACCAAGGAGGATGATCAATCAATGGACAACCATGTGAAAGATACGCTCAGGAGACTGGAACAAGGCAACAGAAGGGTAGATCACTTAAGAGCATTCTTAGAGAATGGTGCAGGAGACTTATCACCCCCGGAGTTTTCGGAGAAAGAAGACCGTACCATGGATCAACAGAACAGGCTGACAAGTGATCGGAATTTGCGAAAGTAAGGTTTAAGACTAGGCTTGAGCAAATTAGTTGAAGGTTGTGAGTCGTAATGATATGTAACAGGATAGATCAAGGCTATTCGTATATATATAGTCGGGTAAGATGAACATTGTATGAATCAAAAAAGAAGCATAAATACAGTAAAATGAAGGTTAGCAGATGAGTAGTGGTTGCTTAATTGCCATAGTTCAATACGTTAACAAGCAACATTGTACTGTAAAAAAATACTTTATTGATGTACAGGTCAGTTGTATCGACTGTCCTGTACATCGCTGAAGCTGTCCTGTCGTTGTGATACGACGTGGACAGCTTTTTAGTATGGGTTCGGAATCTCAGGTAGCTAGTGGCTAAACGGGTCACGGGTCAAAAAAAATTCACGCTCCTGCTTCACTTACCGGTTTAATTGGTCTTAGAAAGCTCCGAAACGGTTTGTTGAAAGGTCTGTATAAAAGCCTCGGCTGCCTTGGAAAGCACGCGTCCTTGACGATAAGCAACTACAAGAGTCCGGCTCGGCGTTGGATCAGCAAGCGGAACATAGACCGGCACAAATTCACTTCGAGGCGCACGAGCAATAAAACGAGGGACCAAAGTAATCCCCATGCCTGTGGCTACGAGTGATTGCAACGTTTCAATATTGGTGCTCTCAAACACGACTTGGGGGTTGAAACCGGCCTGTTCACAAAGATCAAATGTCAATTTGCGAAAGCCTTGCCCCTTTTTTAAAACAACAAATGGCTCATCCCGCAGTTCGTCTATTCGAACCGGTTGCAGCTGACCAGAGGCTCCTCGTTGAGCTAGGGGGTGATCAGGCGGGACAGCTAAATCAATTCGCTCCTCACCGATTGTAACATAAGACAAGGTCGGCTCCTGCAACGGTAGAGAGAGGAGGCTGAGATCCGCTTTTCCACTTGCTGTTAATTTTTCGAGGGTAATTCCGGAGTCCTCCAGCAGTGTAACTTCAATATCGGGGTAAGCTTGTTGAAACGCCGGGAGCACATGTGGTAACAGGTGAGAACCCGTAATCGGCATGCTGCCGACAACAACTTTGCCCTTACGAAGCTGCGAAATGTCCGACATCTCCTGACGTAGCAGTTCTACGGCATCCACAATTTTCTGTGCTTGTTCTACAAAAGTGACTCCCGCATGAGTGAGTTCTACCGTACTTGTATTGCGTTGAAACAGGAGTACGCCAAGTTCCTTTTCCAGCTTGGACAGTTGTTGGCTTAGTGAAGGCTGGGCTATATGTAATTTCTCCGCAGCTCTTGAAAAATTTCGTTCAGCTGCAATCTGCAGCGTATATTGGAGTTGTCTGAATTCCATACGTACATGTCATCCCTTTCATTAATGTCGTTATTATATCATTAAACTTGCTTCAATCGTTAAAGATGATGTGGAGCAAACGGAAGTGTTGACAGGGGCTGTAGGTGGACGTAATATAAGAGTTATATGATAATGATAATTGTTATCATTTGAAACCTCTGCTTACAACAGAGGTTTATTGTCGTTTGTTTTTTTATAGGATAAACCTATTACATCTATAGTTATTATATCTTGGAACAATGAAGGAAGGGGTGATATATTTATCTCATTCAAGAGCTTCTCTTTTTATACGAGCATGCACGAGGCTCTTCCAAGGACCGAACTTATGATGAGGTGAAGATGATGACTAAAAAAACGATGTTTGAAAAGATTTGGGAAAACCACGTGATTCATCAGGAAGAAGGAAAACCAAGCATCCTGTATATTGACCTGCATTTGGTGCATGAAGTAACATCCCCGCAAGCATTTGAAGGACTTCGACTAAGTGGCCGCAAAGTTCGCCGCCCAGAGCTGACCTTTGCAACGATGGACCACAACGTACCTACAAAGGATCGTTTCAATATTACGGACCCTATCTCCAAACAGCAAATTGACACACTGTCTCAGAACTGCCGGGATTTCGGTGTTAAACTATATGACCTGGATACGATCGACCAAGGGGTGGTTCACGTCATGGGGCCTGAACTGGGCCTGACTCACCCGGGTAAAACGATTGTTTGCGGCGATAGTCACACATCCACTCACGGCGCATTCGGTGCCCTTGCATTTGGTATCGGAACAAGCGAAGTGGAACACGTTATGGCAACACAATGTTTACAACAAGCGAAAGCTAAAACGATGGAAGTTCGATTTGTCGGTAAACGGAACCCAGGTGTTACAGCAAAAGATATGATCCTCGCGGTTATTGCCAAATATGGCACAGATTTTGCAACAGGTTATGTTATCGAGTACACAGGTGAATCTATCCGGGAACTGAGCATGGAAGAGCGCATGACTGTATGTAACATGTCTATTGAAGGCGGAGCAAGAGCAGGAATGATCGCACCGGATGAAACGACTTTTGAATATCTGCGTGGACGTGAATACGTTCCAGCAGGAGCGAAGTTTGACGAAGCAGTTGCAGCTTGGAAAGAGCTTGTAACGGATGAAGGTGCTGAGTTTGACCGTGTTGTTGAAATTGATGTAGAATCACTGATCCCGCAAGTAACCTGGGGCACAAGTCCAGGCATGGGTACAGATATTTCTTCGAAGGTCCCTGTACCAGCAGAGCTTCCTACTGAAAACGAACGTAAAGCAGCTGAAAAAGCGCTTGAGTATATGGGGCTTACCCCAGGAACACCGATGTCCGAAATTCCGATTGATTATGTATTTATCGGTTCTTGTACGAACGGACGGATTGAGGATCTGCGTGCAGCAGCAAAAGTGGCTAAAGGGCACACAGTTTCTAGCAATGTGACTGCAATTGTTGTACCAGGCTCTGGACGTGTTAAAATTCAGGCTGAAAAAGAAGGTTTGGACAAAATTTTCACGGAAGCCGGTTTTGAGTGGCGGGATGCGGGATGCAGTATGTGTCTTGCGATGAATCCGGACGTACTGCAACCAGGACAACGTTGTGCATCAACTTCTAACCGTAACTTTGAAGGACGTCAAGGACGCGGTGGACGGACGCATCTGGTTTCGCCGGCAATGGCGGCAGCAGCAGCGATTAAAGGACACTTTGTAGACGTGCGTGACTGGAATTTCAAAACAGAAGCGGTTATCTAAGGAATAACGGCCAGAAGGGAGAACGGAATATATGGAAGCATTTAAAACACTGCAAGGCATTGTTGCACCGGTAGACCGGGTTAATGTAGACACAGACGCAATTATTCCAAAACAATTTTTGAAGCGCATTGAACGCACGGGATTTGGACAATTTTTGTTCTACGAATGGCGTTTTGATGAAGAGGGGAACAACAATCCTTCCTTCGAGATGAACAAACCTCGTTATCAAGGAGCATCTATTCTGATTTCCCGTGCAAACTTTGGCTGCGGATCTTCACGTGAGCATGCGCCATGGGCGATCATGGACTATGGATTCCGTTGTGTCATCGCACCATCTTTTGCGGATATCTTCTATAATAACTGTTTCAAGAATGGCATTTTGCCAATAAAACTGTCCGAAGAGCAGGTGGAAGACTTGTTCCAACGTACAGCGAATCATGAAAACTACGAGCTTAATGTGGATCTGGAAAACAAAACAATTAAGGATGCACATGGGTTGCATATCGATTTTGATCTGGATGAACACCGTCGTCAATTCCTCCTGCAAGGACTGGATGATATCGGTCTGACACTTCAGCACGATGATGCGATTACTGCTTATGAACAGCGCCATGCAGCCAAACTCTTTGGTTAATTGAAGTTAGCATGCTAAGCCTCTAGTCGAGTAAGGGATATTTATATTCCTTATCAGACTAGAGGTTTTTTTGCTTAAGGGCGGATAGCGATTTATGTAATTCATTTCTCTATTAATCTATAGAAGTGAGTGTGTACTTTACGACTAATTATGACAAGGTTGTAATCGGTTCACGAGATATTATCTGATAGACTGGTTAGTAGATTATGGATAGGTACATAACGTTTTGCGGACTTCAGCATGAAAAGTAAGTCGAAATTTTAAAACTTCATAAGAATGGTGGATGTCGAATGAAAAAATGGGAGACAGCAGTCTTATTTGTTCTGTTTCTATGTCTTTTTCCGGTAATGGCTTATGCAGACCGCGCGCCTTCGATTGTGCTTGATGGAACCGCCATTCATCAGAAGGCGGGAGCAACTGCTGAGAACACGGGCAAAACGGTGATGGTTCCCATTCGCATTGTGTCCGAGAATTTGGGTTATGACGTGAAGTGGGATCAGGCCGCACAAACTGTGTATGTTCAGCGAGGGACGAACTCCATTGAAATGACTGCTGGAAAAGACGCAGCCTTAGTAAACGGCAATGTGGTCAATCTGGACGCTCCTCCACTGATTAAACAGGGTACTACTCTTGTCCCATTACGTTTTATAGGTGAGGGCATGGGATTGCGTGTTGGCTGGGACAATGGGACCAAAACGGTCAGTCTGTTCAGCATCCCACCTGTAGTAGATCAAGAGCCTGGCAGTGATTCTGAAGAGAAGCCTACCCCAGTCGGTCTGACAGAACTGCAAAGTATTAATTACAGTGGGGACCGTTTAATCCTGACAACGAATGGGACCATCAGTCCGAAAGTATCGAATATAAGTGGGCCTGAGCGAATCATTGTAGATCTGCCGAATACCACTTTTGCGCAAGCATTCTTGCAAGGGCAGTCGGCAAATTCCGATGGTAGCGGGTCAATCGCCGTTCAGGATTCTTCCCTAGTTTCTAAAATCCGGTATGCCACGTTCAGTCAGTCACCCTCAACTGTGCGAGTAGTTCTGGATCTGACGCAGAGTGCATCGGCAAAATGGTCACTAGGAGAAAACAATGTGCTGCTTATTGATCTTACACCTAGTACAAATGACACTTCTGCCACTAAACCCGCGTTACCAGAAAAAGAAGGTAAAAAGGTGGTTGTTATTGACCCTGGACATGGTGGACGTCAGTCCGGTGCGGTCAGCATAACGGGCGCCTATGAAAAAGATTTTAATCTAGCTGTAGGACTTAAAGTAAAGACGATCTTGGAAAAGAATGCTGACATTCAAGTTGTTACTACACGTCAGGATGATTCGGAGCTCTCGTTGCAACAGCGGGTGGATATAGCCAAGCTAAATCAGGCAGACCTCTTTGTATCTATTCATGGAAATAATTTTACGACGGCTGTTCCAAATGGAATTGAGACGTTGTACACACGGAAAGAGAGCGAGAGTTTAGCAGTAATCCTTCACAAACACGTATTACCCGCTACAGGTCTAAAGGACCGTGGCGTGAAAGTGGCAAGCCTGCATGTGACAAGAGAAACGGTAATGCCGGCTGTTTTACTTGAATTGGGATTTTTGAGTAATCCGACCGACGAAGCATTAATGTTAACGGAATCCTATCAAGACCAATGCGCGCAAGCAATTGTAAATGGAATCAAAGAATATTTAAGCTTATAGAACAGAATTTCGTAATTATGCATATCTGGCCTGTTCGTTGTTTCAAGATGTATGTTTGATAAAAAAGGAAAAAGTTAGACATTAAAATGTAAAAAAGCTTGATCTGCCAACGTTTTTTTTCTGTTATGTTGGAATATATTCGCAACTTTTGAGATTGGGAGGCGTCTAATAGGTGTCTGGTAATGCCCATGTGTTCAGAATGTTGCGAGATAGCAACATGCAGCAAAAAAATATGAGATTGGTAGGGGTGAAGGATGAAGAAGTTCGGTTTTTTGGTACTGTTATTTGTCTTTGGTTTCGTTTTGCCGGGCTACAGTCATGCAGCAGCAGACACGCATATAATCCTAGACGGGAAAGAGATTGTGCAGCCATCGGGAGCGAAAGCGGAAAACATCGACAGTAAAGTGATGGTGCCGATTCGTGTAGTGTCCGAAAGTTTGGGATACTCCGTGGACTGGAAGCAACAGTCTCAAACGGTGACGATTAGCAAAGACAACACTGCCATACAGATGATTGTCGGAAAAAAGAAGGCAACTGTGAACGGCAGTAACGTAGACCTGGATGCCCCGCCCCTTGTCAAAAAAGGTACAACACTAGTGCCTCTCCGTTTCATCGGAGAGCAAATGGGTCTTAAGGTGGGTTGGAACAACACCACCAAGACGGTAACATTAGTTACCCAGAACTCAGGCTCTGGAAACGGGACAACCACTCCTCCAAGTTCTGGTAATCAAGACGGAGATACGGAACAGGAAGGTCTTGTACTGGTGAACGGCATCAGCTTCAGTGACAATCGTTTTATTATTGCCACTAGCGGGTTGACGAAGCCGAACGTCTTCACGATGACAGGACCTGATCGAATTGTAATTGACTTGCCAAACACTGCTTTTGCTGACTCATTTAGTCAGGGTCATGCGCTGGACAACAATCAGAATGGTCAACTTGTAGTGGATGGCTATCCTGACGTGTCTCGCGTTCGTTATTCCTTATTTGACAATAGCTCTTCGACGATTCGATTTGTCATTGATCTGTCAAGTGCTAAGGGATACAGTGTACAGAATGACTCAGGAGTAGTTCTCATTGATCTGAACAATCAATCTGGCACACCTGCTCCACCAGTCGGTGGAAATGGTAAGAAGGTTGTAGTCATCGATGCTGGGCACGGCAACCAGGACCCTGGCGCAATTGGTGTTACTGGCAAAAGAGAAAAAGATTTCAATCTTGCCATGGCGCTGAAAGTGGAGGCACTGCTGAAAAAAGAATCAAAAATCGACACCATTTTAACACGTAGCGATGATACATTTCTTGCATTGAAAGAGCGTGTGAAAGTTGCACAAGACATAAATGCAGATATTTTCATCTCCATTCACGCGAACAGCGGGCCTGCTGCAGCAACGGGTGTAGAAACGTTTTACTCTCGCTCGGTCAGCAAGGAACTGGCTAATGTTATGCACAAATATCTCGTGAAGTCTTCCGGTCTGAAAGACAGAGGAGTTAAAATGGCCAGCCTCCATGTGACCCGTGAAACAACAATGCCAGCAGTATTGCTGGAAGGAGGATTCCTGAGCAACAAGAGTGATGAGGCTGTACTCTTTACGGAAACTTTCCAGAACAACGTAGCCAAAGGCATTGTTGCTGGAATCAAAGAGTATCTGGGAATTCAATAGGAAACATTCGTTATGCTGAGGAGGCTGAGTTAGAATGAACAAAAAAATATGGATCGCAGCTTTGCTGGTAACGGTAATGGCTGTAGCTGCTGGATGTGGAAGTAAACCGACAGCTGCACCAGTACAGACACAAAGTGAAGGATCAGAGACACAAACAGGGAACGGCGATACAGAGGTGCAGGATGAAGTAATTACCGAACCTGCAACAGCTGGTTCCGAGGAAACTACAACACCATCCAACTCGGCGAACGGAAGCACGGAAGGAACACCAAGTTCTGGTGAAACATCCACGGACAAGCCTTCTACAGAAAGTAAAGAGAAGAAGACGATTGAAGTGTTCTATACCGATCCGGAAGAGCTTGAGCTGCATAAAGCGTCAGCTGAAATCAGCTATGCATCGGAAGAGGACAAATATAAAGCTGCTTTTGCATCCTTGCAGCAAAACAAAGATGAAAAACTTGTCCCGCTGTGGTCCAAAGATATTGAGTTGAAATCGGTACAGTTTAATGACGGTGCGTTAACGCTGGATATTCATATGCCGGATACAGCTCGTCTTGGGGCAGGTGGCGAAGTGTTTGCACTGGACGCACTGAAACAAACTTTCTTCCAGTTTGATGAAGTAAAAACACTCGATCTGTTGGTCGATGGTCAATCATCCGAAAGTTTGATGGGACATGTGGAGCTTGAGCATCCAATGACAAGATCCAATTAAGTTATGCTTCATGCGTGGACCGTGGTCTCACGGAATTAGGTTGTTTTACATGAGAGAGGGGAATCATAGGTGACTTATAAATATAATCAACCATCGCACTCTAAAAAAGTAGTATCAGCCGTACTTGCAGGCATGATGGCCTTGAGCTCCGGTGGAGCTGTTATGGCGGCAGACTCAACACAAACGGAACAAGGTCAGACTTCGGCAGCAAGTAATACGGCTGTACCGACTGGTTTGTTCACCGACATCAAAGCCGGATACTGGGCTGAGAAACATGTGTATAAA
Source organism: Paenibacillus sp. JJ-100 (assembly GCF_948329825.1). Taxonomy (GTDB): domain Bacteria; phylum Bacillota; class Bacilli; order Paenibacillales; family Paenibacillaceae; genus Paenibacillus. The sequence goes on along the minus strand of NZ_CAOJCM010000002.1, from coordinate 381,178 downwards.
CTGGCGAACCAAGGCATTCTTCTCGGTAATAATGGTCTGTTCCGCCCAGGAGACGCGGTTACACAGCAAGAAGCGGTAACAATGGCAATTCGTTTTATGAATATGGAATCCCAATTGAACACTGACACAGCCGCGGCATTACCGACAAATATGGAAGTGGGGAACTATTTCAAGCCATATGTTGCGCTTGCACTTCAACTGGGACTTATAGATAAAACAGAGGAAGCAACAGCAGATGTGTCCAAATCAACATGGGGCCAAAAACCGGCAACACGCGAATGGATTACTAAATTGTTGATCCGCTCACTGAACAAAGATGCTGAAGCGAAGAGTCAAAATAATCAATCTACAGGTTTTGCTGATAATGCAAGTATCTCTGATAGTGCTAAGGGCTATATTAACCTCGCTGTTAGTTTGGATCTGGCTAAAGGGCTTGAAGGTAACAAGTTCAATCCAACAGGTTCCGTTACACGTGCGCAGCTCGCAACGTTTTTTAGCCGCGGAGAATCACTGACAGATACGCAGTATCCGAATACGACAACCGGTTATGTAACTGGATTGAAGGACGGGCAGATCACATTGGTTGCTGATGGCAAAGCCATAAACTACACGGTGAACAGCAACACGCCTTATTTTACGAAGGAAAGCGAGACACGGGTGTCTGCATCGGATGTGAAACTGTATACTAAAGTCCTTATTGTGGGTACAGCAGGTAAAGCCTCTTATGTGGAGGTAGTAGATGCCAAACCTCAGGTGGAAAGCATTGAAGGTACGTTTGCACGTTCATTGTCCGGTAATAAAATCGGATTGTTTGTGGGCGAGAATTATGAAACGTATTCTTATGATGAGAACACAGCATTCACGGATCAGAATGGCCAAGCCATTCAACTCTCTGACATAACAGCGAATAGCACGATTGAAGTGCAACGCGAGACGTTCTCTGCTGACAAAAAAACGGTTATGATCCGGGTGAAATCCGGAATTGTTAATAAAAGCGACAGCGGAGTGGTGCAGGAAGTGAATACTTCTGGAAAAACCATAAAACTGGTCAATGCTACCGGTGCAGCAGAACAATACACATATAGTGATAGCCTGATTGTTCGTTATCAAAATCGAATTCTTCCACTTTCTGAATTGAAGGCTGGAAGTGCTGTCAAGTACACCGTAAATGACAGTGTGTTACAAACGATTGAATTGTCTCAAGGGGTTGAACAGTCGATTCGCGGTACACTGGTTGAGATTGGCAGTAACCAGTCAACGTTGACATTCAAGCGTGATGGCGGATCACTAGAAGTAAAATTACTTAGTGATAAACCAGAAGTCATTATTAATGGTATTCAGGAAGCGAAACTCAATGACCTCATTTCAGATGCCAATAATGGAGATAAGGTTGAGCTTACACTAAATAGTGATGATCAGATCACCCGTATTGAGGTTGTTGGTCGTCAGATGGAACCTCTAAATGGCGCTTCGGTCGTATCTTACAATAATAAAACTAAAGTGCTTACTGTACTGGATGCAAATAAAAAGCCATACGTATTTACACTTGATGAAAAAACAAAATTGGATTACAACGCATCTAAGCCAACACTATCTGGGCTGGAGTCACTTTTAAGTGATGGACGCAAAGTGGATCTTACACATGTAGGAACTCGTGCGTTGTCTGTAAAGGTCATCTATAAGTATGAAGGGACCATCCGCAGTATTGATACTTCGAATAAGAAAATCAGTCTGTTGTCTGGCAACCAGACCATTACTGTTCCATACACTACGGTACCTTCGGTTGAAATCTACAATAAATCTAATGCGGGTCTGTCAGATCTGAAGATTGGTGATAACGTTGCGGTTACACTCGGAGTAAATCAGGATGCGGTGCAAAAGATTGCATTAAAAACAGTAGCTCAATTCGAATTGGAATCGGTGGAGTCGAATGGTCGGATTCGCGCCAAATCAGATGCCGTAACAAGCCAGTTCTACTTGGATCAGGCAGTAATCACCGGAGAGAGCGGTCAATCGATTACCACGTCCCAACTGATGGCAGGCAATTTGGTTAACATTACGCTTGAAGGAACAACGCCGAAGGTGGTTCAGGTTGTGAAACGAACACTGGCTGAAGTTACTGCCGTAGACGCCACATCTGTTACACTGAAGCAGTTCAATGGTGCCACAGAAAAGGTCGCTATAAGCGGTCCGGTAAAAGTTGTGAAATCAGGTTCCACATTAACGGATCTGACCAATTTAGTTGTTGGTGAACGTGTGGAAATGACAAAAGATACCGATAACTCTACGCGTTTCAGAGTGCTCACTGTTATGAATAAACAGTTCTGGTCTTATGATGGAGTAGGGAACCAAATTTTGGTTAAACGTGAAACGACGTCGGATACGAACTATCGTTTTACACTCGGTTCTAATGTATTTGTTCACCAGGGTGACAATACTTTAAGCGTGCAATCTCTTAGAGATAATGATAATATTGTATTGTATCTCTTGAACAATGTGGTTATGGAGATTCAAAAACAGTAATCGTTTCTTTAAGAGGATCAAAAGAATGACCGTCTTGATACGGGATCTTTTCCGTATCAGGACGTTTTTTTTGCAAGCTTTTCGGATCCCCGCCAAGCTACTTGGCTGAAGCTTGAAGTACGGCTCCGCAGGTGGAGCGAACTTGTGGGAGGTAGCTTTTCATGAATGCAGCGACAGTAAGACATATACTCGATACAATGGAAGCCATGTTTCCAGATGCACATTGCGAATTAAATCACAGCAATGCATTTGAATTAACAGTAGCGGTCCTTTTGTCTGCGCAGTGCACAGATGAAACAGTGAACAAAGTCACTGCAGATTTGTTTCAAAAGTACAAAAGCCCGGCGGATTATCTAGAAGTTCCTCTCGAAGAGCTGGAGCAGGATATTCGTCGAATCGGATTGTACCGAAACAAGGCCAAGCATATTCAGAACATGTGCCGAATTTTAATAGAGCAGTATGGCGGTGATGTACCGCAGGAACATGATCAGCTGGTTACTCTTCCAGGTGTCGGTCGTAAAACCGCTAATGTCGTCGTTTCCAATGCGTTTGGCGTGCCAGCAATCGCTGTAGATACTCATGTAGAACGTGTGTCAAAGAGACTCGGACTCGCTGGTTGGGATGACACTGTACTTGAAGTCGAGAAAAAACTTATGAAGCGCGTACCTCGGGATGAGTGGACTTTGACTCATCACCGGTTAATATTTTTTGGACGCTACCATTGCAAGGCTCAAAACCCCCAATGTCATATCTGTCCGTTGCTGGACATATGCAGAGAAGGGAAAAAACGTATGAAAACGTCCCAAATCAGGAAAGATAAGGAACGTGTGACTACCCGAAAACCAAAATTAAACTCATAAGCAGAAAAGGATGAATAACAATGAAATGCATTTCCGTGTACACTGACAATTTTGAAGCATTCTCCGATATTTTCGAACAGATCGTTGAGCAGGATATGGCTGAAAATGAAGAAAAAGAAGTTGAAGGCATTACCGTAAGTCACTCAGGTGATGTGCCCGAGCATTATCTTGAGCGTATGTCCACCAAGCCTGAGGTGGTTGTGATGAGAGACAAAGGCAGAGGCATTACTATTTTGCAGCATGGACAAGTTTTCGAAATTCTGTTGCCTACATTGGAGAACGTAGTATCTTAAGTTAGTTTGAATGGACTATGATCAAGAACCTGGCTGCAATGACATCGCCACAAGCTATCGTAAGGTAATTTGTCTGGTATGTCATGCATCCAGTTACTTGATGATAAACATTCTTTAATGATACGAAGATATGGACTAATACGTATGAATTACGCATAAAACCGACACGATCGGTTTTATTTTTTTATACATAGATGTTAGAAACGTATGAACGCCATCTTTGGATCAATGATCTCTTCATGAACTTATAATGATCTGGAATACATCTACATGGAGATTCCGGCGAAATCGTTCAAATTCAAACATGATAATGTTAAACTAGATGAGATATAACAGAGATTGACGTCGTAATGGACGTCAAATAAGAGGAGCCAGGAGGAAGGCCAGTCATGTCCAGAACCGATTACCCAGCAGAAATGGCCATACCTTTGTTATCACTGTGTGATGCAATGAAACAAACGGGGGATCATACTGCTGTAGAAGCACTAACCGATTTAATCCGTAAGGCAGAAACGAAACATCTGACGATTGCGTTCTGTGGGCATTTCTCGGCAGGCAAGTCGAGCTTGATCAACAGCTTGTGCGGTAAGCGTGTACTGCCATCAAGTCCCGTGCCTACCAGTGCCAATGTCGTGGCAATACGCAACGGACAGCCGAAGGCACTTATTTATATGTCACCTAACGTAAGCGCTGACAATAAAACAAGCACACTGGAAGTGTCTCCAGATGAATTAGAGGCGTATTGTAAGAATGGTGGGGCATACAGCTCGATCGAGGTATGGGATCATATTCCGTTGCTACAAGACGATGCTATGCTTCTGGATACTCCAGGTGTGGATTCCACAGACCGGGGACATAGTCTGGCAACGCACTCCGCACTGCATCTGGCTGATGTTGTGTTCTATGTCATGGACTACAATCATGTCCAGTCGGAAACGAATCTTTCTTTTGCCAAAAGTTTATCTGACTGGGGGAAACCGCTGTTTCTGATTGTCAATCAGATTGATAAACATCGGGAGCGAGAGCTTTCGTTTGACCAATACGTGGAGGGTGTAGAAGCGACCTTTGCAGCATGGGAGGTTCGTTATGACGGTCTGATGTTCACTTCTTTGCGTGACCAGCAGCATCGGTATAATCAATGGGAGCAGTTGCCAGAACTCATTACTCAGTTGATGAAAAGAAAGATTGAACTGATCTCGCACAGTTTGGTTCGTTCGGCAAGTCATATCACGGATCAGCATTTGAAACGTGAGGCAGGGAAAAGAGAAGAGGAAGAAAAGGAACTACTAGAGGAGATTGGCGGACAAGAAGGTATTGAACGATTAGAACGAGAGCTTACCCTTTTGGATGAAAAAGCAGCTGAGCTTCGAACCAAGCCTTCGCAAGTGCGTGAGAAGTTCAGGGCAGAACTTGACTCACTGCTTGCCAATGCGAATTTGACCCCAGCCGATATTCGAACGTCGGCAGCTCTTTATTTGGAGAGTCGTAAGCCGGGTTTCCGGGTAGGACTGCTGTTTTCTGGTGGAAAGACGGAGCAGGAGAAGCAGCGACGTGCTTCCGAGCTAGTTCGTTTGCTCCAAGATCAGGCCTCCAGTCAAGTAGAGGTACATATCCGAACGATGTTAAGACAGTTGGGTGAAGCGTATCAAGTATGGGATTCATCATGGGAACAGGTACTTAACACAGAACTGCCTGCAATTGACGAAGCATTGCTTGAACTGAAACGCAGTGTGAGTGCAGAGCTGTCGCCTGAATATGTTCTGCAATATAGCAAAGATGTCCGGGGCGAGATTGAGGCCCGGTATCGCAGGTCGGCCATGATGCTGGCCGACCGCATTCTGGAAGCGCTGGCAGCGCAAGGCGAAGCCGAGCTCCAGGCGCTTGACGCCAGCCGCGCAGCGCTGCTGGCGCAATCCGCGGCGGCGGCACGCTACACGGCGCTCCAGCGCGCCGCCGCCGAGGAGGCAGCAGCGCTGCGCAGCCTGCTGCCTCCTGCGGGCCCCCTCCCCTCCGGGCTATTGCCGGAGGTGAAGGGCCCGCACGTGCCCGCGCCTGAACCGGGCAAAGCTCCCGGTTCGCAGGCGGGCACGTCTGCGTCTGTGGCGGCGCAGCCACAGACGGAGGCCCCTGCGCCGCCGCGCAAAGCAGCTGCGCAGGGCGCCCCGGCGGCGGCTGGCGCGGAACGCCGCCGGCGCCTGGACGCAGCAGCGGCACGGCTGGAAGCCGCGGCTGCGCTGGTGGAGCCGTACCCCGCCATGGGGTCGGCGGTACGGGATCTGCGTGCACGCGCGGCTTCGCTTGCGGGCGGCACGTTTACCCTCGCGCTGTTCGGTGCGTTCAGCGCGGGCAAATCCTCCTTCGCCAATGCATTGCTGGGCGAAGCTGTCTTACCGGTATCGCCGCATCCAACGACAGCGGCGATCAACCGCATTATGGCTCCAGCCGGCGGCATGGAGCATGGGACTGCCCGGGTCCGCATGAAGACCCGGGACGCCTTCCAGGAGGATCTGGCATACTCCTTCCGCCTACTTGGACTTGGAGAGCCAGGAACGGAATGGCAGAATCGTGTGAAATCCCTTACGCCCCAGGATGTACATCCGGCAGGGCGCCCACACTACAGCTTCTTGCAGGCTGCGGCGGCTGGCTGGGAGGAAACAGCAGATCAGCTTGGGCAAGATGTGCTGGTGGATTTGAACGGTTATCGCCATTTTGTAGCGAATGAGAAGAAGTCTTGTTTTGTGGATTCGATTGATCTGTATTACAGCTGTGATGTGACTGAACAGGGAATCGTACTGGTGGATACACCTGGAGCTGATTCGGTTAATGCGCGGCATACAGGTGTAACATTTAATTATATGAAAAATGCAGACGCGCTTATATTTGTGACATATTACAATCACGCTTTCTCTCAGGGAGATCGGCAGTTCCTGAACCAGCTTGGGCGGGTGAAAGATAGCTCCGCGATGGATCAGATGTTTTTTGTGGTGAACGCCAGTGATTTATCTTCTTCGGAAGAAGAATTGGAACAGGTGCTTGATCATGTAGGGACAGAACTGCGGAAAAATGGCATTCGTTCACCGCGTCTTTTCCCGGTATCCAGTATGCTAGCCATGGAAGGCAAAATGGACGGAAACAGCGATCGGTTACAACAATCCGGTTTTATCCGGTTTGAAGAAGCGTTTAATCAATTCGCGGGCAAAGAGCTGGCTGATCTGGCAGTGGGCGGAGCCTCCGAGGAGATGGGGCGCGTCATCCAGCGGCTGAAGCAGCGTGCAGAGGATGCGGCGCAAGGCGAAGAAACACTGCGTCAGCGGCGTGATGAACTAGAGACGATTTCGGGTCAGTCACTCAAACGTATGGAACGACTGGCACAGCGCTCGATGAAGGAAGAGTTGTCACAAGAAACAAGCGAATTACTTTTCCATGTTAGACAGCGTCTTGCCTTCAGACTGGGTCAGTTTATGGCAGAAGCATTCCATCCATCGGTATTGAGAGAAGATCAGGGTAATCTGAAAGCAGCTTTCGCGGCCTGTGGCCGGGAGCTACTTCGCATGATCAGTATTGAACTAGAACAGGAATTACTTGCTACAACCCTTCGATTGGAGCAAGCGGGTCATGCTTGGATTGCCAAGCAAGTTACCGAATGTATCGATGAGGTGAAGCAGCTGACAGGTGGCATAGTGTTGTCTTTAACACTGGATGACAAGTGGAGTACGCCGGTACTGGACGCTATTCGGCTTGAAGAACCGTCGGACTGGAGAAACTACTGGAGTTATTTCCGTAATCCGAAACAGTTTTTTGAAGGGGATGGCCGTCAGCGTCTCCAGAGTGCACTTGAGCCTGTTCTTAAACAGATGATCATTGAAGTGCTCCCGGATTCAGAGCATAAGCTGGTACAGTTCTACGATATGCAGGTTCGTCAGTCTGTTCAACATCAAGCAGGCCAGCTTATTGAAAGACTGGATGAGGCCATTCGTGGCATACAAGATACACTTGAAAGCGGCATTCCTGCCGAGCAATGGGCAGCTGTGTCCGTAAAACTGGAACAAATGTTGAATTAGCTGAAGGTTCAGCCGATGGTTCAGTTCGCATTAAGGTGAATCGTTCGTGGCAAGTATGGCCTCGCTTTCTAAGTAAGCAGATCCATTGATATGTGATTAAATGTTGGAAACGTTTGTAAAAATATTTGATTTTTTGCAATCCACTGAAAATGTTGCAAAAAAGCATCAGAAAAGGCTCCCGTTGTAAAGGCATACGGGGAGCCTTTTTTTGGTATGAACAACCTGAAATAAAGAGAATATTCAAACATTTGATTGAAACTTAGGTATTGGTCTCTGTTAACGCGATAATAAGCTGAAAGTAGCCTGAATATGGGCTTTTATTCGCTTTGCCGCGAATGAGGGACGGTGATAAACTTCATAAATGTTCATATCATTTTAGGCAACTTTAGAGGAGGAGAAACATGGATGTTCTTAGGCAACTGCAAACCTATTATAGGGAGAGGCGAACGTATTTATTGGTATCAATCTTGTTCCTCGCCTTAGCGACCGCACTTGGATTGGTCTATCCCAACCTACTGCGAATTTTGATCGATGATGTCATTGTCGCTCGAAATTTTGAAGACGTTCCCATACTTGCTCTAACGGTGTTAGGAGTCGTTATTTTGAAAGCGGGATTGCAATTTTTACACGGTTTCTTTGGCGGACGTCTTGGTAACCATCTAGCTTACAGGCTCCGTAATGCATGTTATGAAAAGCTTCAATTTTTATCCTTCCGTTATTATGATACGGCCAAAACAGGTGACCTGATGTCCCGCCTCACGGGAGATTTGGAGGCCATCCGTAACTTTATCGGATTTGGTTTCGCCCAGATTCTCAACATGGTACTAATGGTTGTATTCGGCGCAATTATGATGATGACGATGAGCTGGCAATTAACGTTGCTGACACTCGTTTGTATCCCACTTCTTGCCTTCGTTGCGCTTCGATTCGAATCCAGAATTCATCCTGCGTTTCAGGAAATGAGACTTGCTTTAAGCTCTTTGACTACGGCAGTACAAGAAAACATAACAGGTGTGCGAACGGTTAAATCGTTTGCAAGAGAACCGTATGAAGTAGAGAAGTTTTCTACAAGAAATGAACGCTATAAAACAAATCAAATACATGCCGCCACATTATGGAGCCGTTATTTTCCGATTATGGAGATTTTGGCTTCGGTGAGTGTTGTACTTCTGCTCGTCATTGGTGGAAGAATGGTTATCCAGCAGACGTTAACTTTGGGTCAACTCGTTGCCTTCTTCAGTTTGATCTGGTACATAATTGGTCCGATGTGGGGTCTTGGCTTCCACATCAATAACTATACACAGTCCAAAGCTTCAGGTGAACGGGTGCTCGAACTGTTGAATACGCCTGTTGACGTGCAAGAGACGGAAGAACCGGTGATCGTGGAGTCAGATGAGGTTAAAGGTCATGTGACTTTTGAATCGGTAACCTTCGCCTACGGAAACAAAATGCCTGCTGTGACGGATATTAATTTTGATGCACCGCCTGGTTCTGTAATCGGTTTCCTTGGTGGAACAGGATCAGGGAAATCGACGATCATCCAGCTCTTGATGCGGGCTTATAATGTGAATTCCGGTTCGATCAAGCTGGATGGAATCAATATTAAGGAGATCGGTATTCGAAACTTGCGGAGCCAGATTGCTTCAGTGTTCCAGGAAACGTTTTTGTTCTCGTCCAGTATCCGGAATAACATCTCTTATGGATTGAAGAACGTGACCATGGATGAGATTATCCGCGCCGCCAAGTTGGCTAAAGCACATGATTTTATTATGGAGTTTCCCGAAGGGTATGATACGGTCGTTGGCGAACGTGGTATGGGGTTATCGGGGGGCCAGAAACAGCGGATCGCCATTGCACGGGCGCTGCTCAAAAATCCAAAAATTCTTGTGCTGGACGATGCAACGAGTGCCGTCGACATGGAAACGGAACATGAGATTCAATCAGGATTTCAGGAAGTTATGCGTGGAAGAACCACCTTTATCATTGCGCACCGAATCTCCTCTCTGCGTCATGCCGACGAAATTTTGGTGTTAGATGAGGGCCGTGTTGTACAACGTGGCAAACATACGGAACTCATTCAAGTGCCTGGACCATACCAGGACGTTTACAATATTCAATACGCAGACTACATTGCCCGCGGTAAGCGGGAGGCTGGGGAGCAGGTGAACTCATGAGTGCCGAAACGGTAACAGACAGGCGTGGGGTCCAAGAGACCTCGGATGCAAAACTGAATGAACGATTTGTTTACCAGGATGATGAAATCATTGAAAAACCATTTAATTGGCAAGAATTCGGTCGACTGTTTGCGTACATGAAACCGTATGCAAGGCAGCTCTTGCCGCTCGTTATTTTGATGATGATTCTCGGAACGATTACGAAATTGTCGGTACCTTTTCTGATCAGTCTGGCTATTGATAGAGCCATTGCACCACAGAGCGGACTACCTAGCATAACACTACTGTATCTGATTGCAGGTTCGATCTTGCTCTTGTATCTCATTCAGTGGGCGGCAAACACCTATCGAATTAAACTGACCAATATTATTGGTCAGCGAGTGATCTACGATTTACGTTCAGACTTGTTTAAACATATTCAGAAGCTGTCATTTAACTTTTTCGACAAAAGACCGGCAGGCTCTGTGCTAGTACGGGTGACCAATGATATTAACTCCTTGCAAGATCTGTTTACCAATGGTGCTGTAAACGTCATGATTGACTGTGTGCAACTGCTTGGTATCATAGTGATCTTACTATTAATTAATTGGAAACTTGGATTGGCCGTAATTATAACGGTGCCGATTATGTTTATCATATCTACCAAGCTGCGGGTTTTAATTCGTCGGGCTTGGCAAGATGTACGGATGAAGAACTCTCGGATTAACTCACACTTAAATGAATCGATTCAAGGAATCCGGGTAACACAAGCGTTCACACAGGAAAAAGAGAACATGAGATACTTTGACAATATGAACATGTCCAGCAAAAAGTCATGGGATAAAGCTTCTGCGATGAACCAAGGATTCGGTCCTTTAATTGAGATCACAGGTGGCTTCGGGACGTTAATATTATTCTGGTACGGTGCCCATCTTATTCAGAATGAAATGTTAACCGTAGGTCTGCTTGTTGCCTTTGCTAACTATGTGGGCAATTTCTGGGACCCGATCAATCGTCTCGGGCAGATGTATAATCAGTTACTTGTTGCCATGGCTTCATCTGAACGGATCTTCGAATTCATGGATGAGCAGCCTAATATCGCCGATAAAGAAGGAGCTAAACCTCTTCCTTCTATTAAAGGGGATATTGAGTTTGATCATGTCGTGTTTGAATATGAAAAAGGAAGACAGGCGCTAAAAGGAATTAGTTTTTCAGTAGCGGCCGGACAATCGATTGCGCTTGTCGGACATACGGGCTCTGGTAAAAGTACGATTATTAATCTCATTAGTCGTTTCTATGATATTACGGGAGGCCGTCTAACCATCGACGGATATGATGTGCGCGATGTTACTGTGGAAAGCTTGAGAAGCCAGATTAGCATCGTTCTTCAAGATACATTTATTTTCTCAGGAACGATCCGCGACAATATCCGGTTTGGTCGATTGGATGCGACCAACGAAGAGATAGAGGAAGCAGCCAAGGCTGTTAATGCACACGAGTTTATTATGAAGCTTCCGGGTGGATATGATACTGAGGTTGAAGAACGTGGTAACGTACTATCTATGGGACAACGGCAGTTATTATCCTTTGCACGTGCATTGCTTGCTGATCCGCTAATATTAATCCTGGATGAAGCTACAGCCAGCATTGATACCGAGACTGAACTGAAGATACAGGAAGCACTTAAGGTGTTGCTTAAAGGTCGCACATCCTTCATGGTAGCTCATCGTCTCTCCACGATACGTAATGCGGATAACATCATAGTGCTGGATCACGGAGAGATCAAGGAAGAGGGGAATCACGAACAACTGATTCAGAAACAAGGCGTATACAATGGACTGATTGAAGCACAATATCGGTTTTTATAAAAGAACATCATGGAATGACAAGAAATGACAAACACTTCTACCTATTTTGTTCCCACTGACTTGCTATCAGAAGCATCGGATGGTAAATACGGGGACAAGATGGTGAAGTGTTTTTTTGTTATGAGACTCGAGAGCGAACAGGAAGGATGCTAACTCGATTGGTAGTGTTTCGAAATATTTATTTCCTTGAAATTGGGAGTGGTGGAAAGAGTATCGAATCCAGAAATGAGATTTGTAAAAAATGATCGAAAAAACACAAAAAATCTTGTAAAATTCACAAGAAAAATAGGGAGTACTCTTGCAATCTTTAACCAAAACCCCGAGAATAGAGAGATAGATATAGAAGATTTCTCTTTGGGAGGATTGGAAAGAACTATGTGGGGTGCTCCTTTTTCGGCTCAAGCCAAAAAAATGCTGCTGCTTGGCAGCGGAGAATTGGGTAAAGAGGTCGTGATAGAGGCCGCACGTCTGGGCGTAGAAACGATCGCTGTTGATCGTTACGAGAACGCACCGGCCATGCAGGTCGCACATCGATCTTACTGCATCGACATGTTAGATGGCGAAGCATTGAAACAATTGATCCGTAAGGAACAACCGCATTACATCGTACCGGAGATTGAAGCCATTGCAACTGAGGCATTGCTGGAACTTGAGGAAGAAGGATTTTGTGTCGTGCCAACGGCTCGTGCTGCTCGTTTGACTATGGATCGAGAAGGCATTCGTCGTCTGGCTGCTGAACAATTGAATCTTCCCACAGCCGCTTATCTCTTTGCGGATAGTTTAGAACAGTTGCAAGAAGCTGTTCGTGAACTAGGTACACCTTGTGTTATCAAACCACTGATGAGTTCGTCTGGTAAAGGTCAGAGTGTATGTCATACACCAGAAGACGCAGCGAACTGTTGGGACATTGCACTCTCTGGAGCGAGAGGCAAATCGGTACGCGTTATTGTGGAGAGTTTTGTAAAGTTTGAGAGTGAGATCACGTTACTGACTGTTCGATCGGTATCAGGTACTGTATTTTGTCCGCCGATTGGCCACATCCAAAAAGATGGAGATTATATCGAATCGTGGCAGCCTCATGCGATGACTTCGGAACAATGGAAACAGGCATGTCACATTGCGAAGAAGGTTACGGATGAGCTGGGAGGGTACGGTCTATTTGGTGTTGAACTCTTCCTAACGTCCGATGGTGTGGTGTTTAGCGAAATTTCACCACGTCCGCACGATACGGGGATGGTCACGATGGTCACGCAAGACAGTTCGGAGTTCGCTCTTCATGTCCGGGCTATTCTTGGTTTTCCCGTCACAGAAGTACATTTGCTGACACCGGGTGCTTCAGCAACGCTGAAGGCCGATGTTGAAACATCTGAGTTCACCATAAGTGGGATTGAAGATGCGTTGGCCTTGCCTCGTACTCAGGTTCGTGTGTTTGGTAAACCTGAAACGAAACAAGGACGACGTATGGCTGTAGCCCTTAGTGCTGGAACAGATGTGGAAGAAGCTCGTAAAACAGCGGTTCAAGCCGCAAATATGCTGAAAGTGGAGGTAAATCATGTCCAATAATGTGGAGGCCCCTGTACTGATGATCCGAGAGTGTGAACTGCGAGATGCTGAAGCAGTAACGGGATTGATGCGAGAGGTCAGCTATCCGACAACGACCAATGTTATGAAAGAACGCATTGAAATTTTGGAGAGCAATCCGAACGCGTGCATGCTTGTTGCCGAAGTGGATGATCAGATTATTGGTGTGATTGGCTTGCAATGTGTTCAAAATCATGCGTACCCGGAACCTGCTGCCCAAATTACATCTTTAATTGTTGGTCAGGAGCATCGGGGAAGTGGCATTGGCCGTCGTCTTATGGCTCGTGCTGAAGACTGGGGCAAAAAGAAAGGTAGTAAGCAATTGTTCGTCACGGGCCCCAATCGCGAAGTGACTTCATCAGCTTATTCCTTCTATGAGCACATTGGTTTTCATAAAAAAGGCTATCGCTTCAGCAAGGTTCTTATATAGAACGTATCAATTAAAAGCATTTTTCACGGGATCTCGGATGTATGTGAGATCATGTGGATGAAAAATAGATGAAAGGCATTCAGCAGGTGAGAACTTGACTGAGTGCCATTTTTTTATTTGTAACACTTCGTAAGCAGCTTAATAGGAGTTGAAAAGAATATAGAAACAAGACCAAATATATTACCCGTTCCTTAGTATTTGGAAACATCCAATGATGACAAAAGAGTCACTTTTCCATTATTTTATAGGTTCACAATCTCCTGAGTAATTGATATACTCCTAGAGTAGTGATTACAAAATTGTAATAATTAATTCTAAGGAGATGAATGAATTTGAAGAAGAACTGGATGAAAAAAGTTGTGACTGGCAGTCTGACAGCTGCACTCGCCGTAGGGATTATGCTGCCTGCCTCCGTGTCTGCTGCAGATTCAACATATAAAGCATCTACGGTAACGACATACAAAGTGCTGAATGCAGATAACCTTAAATCTTATATTGAGCAATGGCTTAAACAAAACGGATATACTTTATCCGAAGGACAAGTTGTTGAAAAACCAGCAACTCAGCCTGAAGCTAAGCCTGAACCAAAACCAAGCACACCTGCTAAGCCAGTACAAGAAGAGAAGCCAGTAACGACAACACCAGACAAAAAACCTACAAACACAGGTAACAATGGTGGTTCTCAAAGCACACAATCCGATTTTGCTACACAAGTCGTAAAACTGGTGAATGCAGAACGTGCCAAAGCAGGACTTAGTGCGCTTGCATCAGATGCACTCTTGGACAAGGTTGCAGTAGCCAAAGCGAAAGATATGAGTGACAATAACTACTTTGCTCACCAGTCTCCGACTTACGGTTCTCCATTTGATATGATGAAACAATTCGGAGTTACTTACAACTATGCTGGTGAAAATATCGCTAAAGGCCAGAAAACGCCACAGGAAGTTGTAACAGCTTGGATGAACAGTGCGGGTCACAGAGCAAATATCCTGAGCAAAAACTTCACGCATATCGGTGTAGGTTACTATAACGGATATTGGGCTCAAGAGTTTATCGGTAAATAAGAGCTGAGAATGAATAATCGATCATTTATTTTATAATGAAAAGTCATACATCCACCGCCGTAAGGTTGTGGATGATATGACTTTTTATTTTTTTTCAGTTCGGGTAAACGGCTGTTATCGAATACAGGAACAAAATTTGCAAATTAACGTCAGAAGACTTATGTTATTTAGAATAAGCAGTATTCGAAAGCCATTATAAATTTTACGCACTTGACTGGAGATGTGATGGATGAAAAAGAACAAAAATCTTGATTCAGCACCTTGGATCTGGAGAAGTGTTAGCACCATAGCTATTTTATCAACTTTGCTACTATTATTTGGATTTGGTTACGCCATAAAAGATGTTATCTTTCCTCAGGGAGACTCCACATTAAACGATAGACAAAATAGTGCGGGATCATCGCAAGAAGCTCAAAAAGGCAGTAATCAAGCGATAGTAGAAGATGGAAAGATCCGGATGGCAGTCATCGGTGATTCTCTAGCCAGAGGAACGGGTGATGATGAGGGACTTGGTTTTGTTCGAAGAGCCGGCAATCTGCTTAAGGATAAGGGTTATGATGTACAAGTACTTAACAATTTGGGAGTGAACGGCCTCCGAACAGACGCTTTGTTAAGCAAGCTGGATGAACAAGGAGTTAAATACGTCTTGCAGCAATCCAACTTTATTATGCTCTCCATTGGTGCAAATGACCTGTTTCAGGGGGGACAGGTTCTTCAAGGTGAGGATCCACCAACGGCTGAGAAACTGGCTGCTGCCTTGCCTGAGACGTCAAAACGACTGCAGGAAATTTTAAAAAAAGTAAAAGAAATTAATCCGAATGCTCACATTGCGTACATCGGATTATATAATCCCTTTGGTAATGTGAAAGAGCTCGAGAAGCCGGGTAATGCAGTTGTTGCTGCGTGGAATGATGCGGCCCTGTCCATTTTAAACAATGAAGATAAAATGACACTTGTGCCGACCTTTGATCTGTTTGAGAATCATCTCGACGAATATCTTTCATCCGATCACTTTCATCCTAATGGTCAAGGTTATCAGCAGATCGCGGTTCGCATTGCACAGGAATATCAAGGGAATACACCGGCAGAGGGGAGCGTGAAATAAATGGCAGAGAAAGCGGAGAAGCAATATGATTCCGTCTTGTCCGTACAACATTTGAAGAAAAAAATTGGGCGAAAGTGGATCATTAAAGATGTCACTTTTGATGTCAAACCTGGTGAAATATTCGGATTTTTGGGACCTAATGGGGCGGGCAAAACAACAACGATTCGTATGCTGGTTGATCTAATCAAACCTACAGAAGGAAAGATTAGCGTCTGTGGTTATGATGTGAATCGGGACCCCGAGCGAGCACTGAAATATGTCGGATCCATCGTTGAAAACCCAGAAGTATATACATATTTAACCGGGTGGGAGAACCTCGAGCATTTTGCTCGAATGCAGCCAGGTGTGGATCAGGATCGTATTCAGGAAGTGGTAAATATCGTTCGTCTGGATCAACGGATTCATGATAAAGTCAGAACATATTCTCTCGGTATGCGTCAGCGACTTGGAATAGCTCAAGCACTGCTTGGGAAGCCGCGTCTCCTCATTCTGGATGAACCGACAAACGGTCTTGATCCAAAAGGGATTAAGGAACTGCGGGAATTTATCAAACAGCTTGCCAGTGAAGGCATGGCCGTTTTTGTTAGCAGTCACTTGTTAAGTGAGATTCAGCTTCTCTGTGATCGGGTTGCGATCATCAGTGCTGGCCGTGTGCTCGCGGTGGGCGGTGTAAACGAACTGATTGAAGACCATTCCAAGGTGGCTATATGGCATCTCACACCGTTAGAAGCAGGGCGTCAGATGTTAATCGATCATGGTATTACACTCGTCACTCGCCCTGCTGATTTTATGGATGACACCATTATTGCAGGGCTCGGAACAAATGCGGTTGTTGCAGAGATGCACGAGGAGATGATCCCCGAGTTGGTGACACAGATGGTACAGGCTGGTATTCAGGTTGAAGGTGTACAACGGATTCAGCCTACACTTGAACAGCTATTTTTAAAAATGACAGAAGGTGAATCTATTGAATAATATTATGCCGCTCATTCGTAATGAGACCATCAAAATGGTTAAGAAGAAACGTCTTTATATTATTTTCATCGTTCTGGCCATCCTTGTACCGATGTTCACGTATGCACAGATGAAATCAGCTCAAAATAATCAGGACAAATTCGGTGGTGACTGGAGGCTCGAATTGCAGCAGGCCATTACCGATAATCAGAACTCGCTTGGCAGCGACAGGGTACCCGAGGAATACAAAAAATATAGGACTGTGTATATCCAGCAAATGCAATATTATCTGGAAAATGATATCAATCCTAAAGAGCCAGGAGGAGTCACGTTTACAAGGGAGTTTATGAATAATGCCGTAGGGCTTTTTATTCCTCTTTTGATTATGGCGATTGCTTCGGACTTGGTATCAGGTGAGCGGACGACCGGTACGATCAAAATGTTGCTGACTCGCCCTGTTAGACGATGGAAAGTGCTTCTAAGCAAGCTTGTAACACTGATCATGTTTGTTTCCATCATTGTTGTATCTGCCTATGTGATTTGTTATGGCATATCTGGCGCTGTATTTGGATACAAAGGGTTCGGCATGCCTGTTTTTACTGGGTTCAAAGTGGTTGGCACCGATGTAGATATGTCTGCTGTACATGCGGTAAGTCAATGGCAGTACATGTTGATGCAAGCAGGTTTGATCTGGTTCGTAAGTATTATTGTCGCAATGTTGGCATTTATGGTGTCGGTTCTTGTTCGCAGTACAGCAGCAAGTATTGTTATTATGATGGCTGCCCTCATTGCAGGAACAATCCTGACGAATATGGCAGCTTCATGGGAGTCGGCCAAATATTTGTTTATGGTCAACCTTGAACTGCCTGACTATTTATCGGGTGGACTACCGCCAATTGAAGGCATGAATCTTGGTTTTTCCCTTATTGTGCTTAGTGTTTGGGGGGCTGCATCACTCGTTGTCTCATTCCTTGTCTTTACGAAACGGGATATCTTGAATTAAAATGGACAAGGATAAGAAAACATCTGTTTGCATTTTAGGCAATATTGTAGTTTCAAGTTAGAGAAGGGGGAGCATGAATGGTCGAGCAAATCGATATGTCGGCAAGTTCGACAGGCGGTGGACAAGGTGCCTCGTACGAAGCAGACGACATTCAAGTACTTGAAGGACTGGTAGCGGTTCGGAAACGGCCCGGGATGTACATCGGCAGCACCAGTACTTCAGGTCTACATCATTTGGTATGGGAGATCGTAGATAACGCTGTCGACGAGCACCTTGCCAAATTCTGCTCCAAAATCGATATCACGCTGCATAAGGACGGTTCTATTACAGTTCAGGATAACGGAAGGGGAATTCCGACAGGAATACATAAAACAGGGGTTCCCACTCCCCAGGTCGTGTTTACGATTTTGCACGCAGGCGGTAAGTTCGGTGGATCGGGATACAAGAAATCAGGTGGTCTGCACGGCGTAGGTGCTTCGGTTACAAACGCTCTGTCAGAATGGCTTGAAGTTGAGATCTTCCGGGATGGTAAAATTCATCGTCAACGTTTTGAATATTGGCAGGATAAAAAAGGGGTAGAACATGTAGGGGAACCCGTGACGAGTCTTGAAGTGGTTGGTAATACGAATCGCACAGGTACTAAAGTTACGTTCAAACCGGATATTCGCGTATTCCCTAATGGCATTCAGTTAAATTATGATACACTGGCAGAGCGTCTACAGGAAATTGCTTTCCTGAACTCGGGTCTGAAAATCGTTCTGAAGGATGAGCGTTCAGGTCATCAGGATGAGTATATGTACGAGGGTGGAGCAAGCCAGTTTGTAGAATATTTGAACGAAAACAAAGATGTGTTACATGATGTCATTCATTTCTATGCGGAGAAAGATGACATTGAAGTGGAGATTGCGATTCAATACAACGCGGGATATACCGAGACCTTAGCCTCTTTTGTTAACTCGATCCCGACTCGCGGTGGCGGTACACATGAGACTGGATTCAGAGCAGCATATACTCGTGTGATGAATGACTACGCTCGCCGCACCAGCATGATCAAGGAAAAAGATAAAAACCTGGAAGGTAACGATCTGCGGGAAGGCATGATGGCTGTCATCAGTGTCAAAATGTCAGAGGTGGAATTTGTCGGTCAGACCAAAGATCAACTTGGAAGTGCTAGTGCTCGAAGCGCAGTGGATTCTGTCGTTTCGGAGAACATTCAGCGATTTTTGGAAGAGAACCCGCAGGTGGCACAGACCTTGATTCGCAAAGCAGTGCAAGCATCCAAAGCAAGGGAAGCTGCGCGCAAAGCCCGTGATGAGATGCGTACAGGTAAAAAACGCAGTGAAAGTTCTAATCTGAATGGCAAATTGACGCCAGCGCAATCGAAAGATTTTACGCGCAATGAGTTGTTTATTGTGGAAGGTGACTCTGCGGGCGGTTCTGCGAAGCAAGGAAGGGATTCCAAGATACAGGCGATTTTGCCGTTAAAGGGAAAACCGCTTAATCCGGAAAAATCAAAGTTGGCGGATATCCTCAAAAATGAGGAGTATCGTGCAATAACAGCAGCGATTGGAGCAGGGATTGGAACTGAATTTGCGGTGGAAGACAGCAATTATTCTAAAATCATCATTATGACAGATGCCGATACGGATGGTGCACATATTCAGGTGTTGCTTCTTACGTTCTTCTACCGGTATATGAAACCGTTAATTGATGCGGGTAAAGTATATATTGCTCAGCCACCTTTGTACAAACTCACACGCAAATCCGGCAAGATGTCAACGGTAAGATATGCTTGGACAGATGAGGAACTTGCGAATTACATGAAAGAATTCGGCAACAATGTTGAGTTACAACGCTATAAAGGGCTCGGTGAGATGAATCCGGATCAACTGTGGGAAACGACGATGAATCCGGAGACAAGAGCTATGCTGAAAGTGGAGATTGTTGATGCCGCCAAAGCAGAACGTCGCGTTTCTACGTTGATGGGAGACAAGGTAGACCCACGCAAACGCTGGATCGTAGAGAATGTCGACTTTACAGAGTACGAAGAATAGAAGGTGCTTGGAATGAGTCTATCAGAACAATTTATGCCGGCCTTTCTCGAAGAGGTCGTAGGTGACCGTTTCGGTCGCTACTCCAAATATATTATTCAGGATCGCGCAATTCCGGATGTACGGGATGGATTAAAGCCAGTACAACGTCGTATTCTATACGCTATGTACGACTCGGGGAACAACCCAGAGAAGCCATACCGGAAATCTGCCAAAACCGTAGGGGACGTCATGGGGAATTATCATCCTCACGGCGATTCCTCGATCTATGAAGGTATGGTGCGAATGGCACAACCTTGGAAGATGGGGCATATGCTTGTGGACGGCCACGGAAACTGGGGTTCGCAGGACGATGATCCAGCTGCTGCAATGCGGTATACCGAGGCGCGTTTGTCATCGATTGCGATGGAAATGCTTCGTGATATTGAGAAACGCACTGTTCTGTTTAAGGACAACTTTGACAACACAGCCAAAGAGCCAGTCGTTTTGCCTTCTCGTTATCCTAACTTGTTGGTGAATGGCGTAAGTGGAATCTCTTCAGGTTTTGCAACCGAAATTCCTCCTCATAATCTGCGCGAAACGATAGATGCTTGTATTGCTGTGATGGAGAAGCCGTCCATCGAGCTTGACGAGATTATGATGTTCATGAAAGGCCCGGATTTTCCGACAGGCGGATTAATTATGGGCGGCGACGGTATTCTAGATGCATATCGAACAGGAAAAGGACGAATCTACATACGTTCCAAAACCGAAATCGAGAATATGCGTGGCGGTAAGCAGCAAATTGTCATTACCGAGATTCCTTATCAGGTCGTTAAATCTCGTCTGGTTACAGCAATGGAGAATATCCGTCTGGAGAAGAAAGTGGAGGGCATTGCTGAAGTCCGGGATGAAAGTGGACGCGAAGGGCTTCGTATTGTCGTTGAGTTAAAAAAAGATGCGGATGCACAAGGTATTTTGGCTTATTTGCTGAAGAAAACAGACCTCCAAGTCACATACAACTTCAATATGGTTGCGATTGTGAACAAAGCTCCGCAACAACTAGGACTGAAATCCATTCTCGAGGCATATATCGCTCACCAGCGCGAAGTTGTGACATTCAGGACGAAGTATGAATTGGAGAAAGCCGAAGATCGTGCTCACGTCCTGGAGGGGCTAGTGAAAGCCCTTAACATTCTAGATGAAGTGATTGCAGCGATCAAAGCATCGAAGAATCGTCAGGACGCGCAAAATAATCTGGTCTGGATGTTTGGTTTTACAGAGCGTCAAGCGGATTCTATTTTGACATTACAGTTGTACCGTTTGACCAATCTCGAAATCAATGCACTGCAAAAAGAACTGGATGATCTGATGAAGAAAATTTCACAGCTTCGATCTATTCTGGAGAGTGATCGCAAGCTGATTGGGGTTATCCGTAAAGAACTGTTGGAGATTAAAGAGAAGTACGGTATCGAGCGTCGTTCCGCGATTCAGGGTGAAGTAGAAGAACTCAAGGTAAATCTTGAAGTGCTGGTCAATGCAGAAGATGTATTAGTAACGCTGTCCAGAGAAGGGTACATCAAACGCTCGAGCATGCAATCTTTTACGCGGTCCGGTGGTGAACGTAGTGCTAGTGGAGTAAAAGAAGGAGATTATATCTCACAGGTGTTCAATGTGAACACATTAGAGAACCTGCTTGTCTTCACACAAAAAGGACAATACTTCCTTCTTCCTGTACACCAAGTGCCAGAATTCAAGTGGAAAGACCCAGGTACCGCCATTGTTAATGTGATTCCTTTGGCGAAGGACGATCGGATCGCCAGTGTGCTTGCGATCAAATCGTTTGAGGAACCGAATCATAGCCTTGTATTTGTGACACGCAAAGGGCAAGTTAAACGAACCGAGTTAAAGGAATATATTACGAAACGGTCCGGTGCAGTGGCAGCATGTAAGGTCGGTAAAGATGATGAAGTTCTGTCCGTGCATTTGAGTACAGGCGGTAAAGATATCATGCTGATTACCAAAGAAGCGATGGCCATTCGTTTCCGTGAGGATGAGGTTAACCCGATGGGACGCGTATCCGGCGGTGTTCGCGGTATTCAGTTAAAAGATAAGGATGAGATTGTCTCTGCACTATGGGTGGAAGGCGAAGAGGGTGAGGTAGCCATTTTGTCTGACCTCGGTTACGGTAAACGATCCTTGCTCCTGGATTACGCCTTGCAGAGCCGTGGGGGCAAAGGGCTGGCTACCTTTGAATTCAAGGAAGGTAAACGAGTTAAACCCAATGGAAGTCGCATCGCAGCAGCATTCTACTGTAGAGAGAAGCGTCAGTTCACGGTGATGACCAAAGAGGGACAAGCGCATCTCCTTTCTTCTGAAAGCCTGCCGATTACTGAACGCAAACATATAGGGAAATTACTTGTTCATGTAGACAAACAAGACGAAATTACGGATTTGATTCCGGATTTTAACGAAAATCAGCCGGAATCCTCAGTATAGATCGAATAAAAAAGACTCTTCGCACAGATCGCTGATTCTGTCGTGTGAAGAGTCTTTTTTTGTTGTTCCTGGGCGGATGAAGAGTGCGACTTCAAACGAAGTATAACAACCTTCGTCGATTACAGTCGATCGCTAGGAAATTGAAAAAACATAGCAGGAATGCGGCTTCAGAGCGCGAAAACTTAAGCAAATGAATTAACTATTCGTTGCTGGGAGGAGTGATGTTTGATGTATAATTCCGATTTTGCTAAGTGCTGGTTCAAATTAACCAAAGATTATAAATTGCATATGGATCAAGAATTAGCCCCTTCGTTGACAGAGGCACAGCTTGCTGTACTGGAGGTGCTAGCGGATCACGAGAAGATGAAGCCATCCGATCTGATTCCATTTCTGGCAACTACGCCTGCTGCTGTAACGATGCTTCTTGATCGTATGGAGAAAAACGGCCTCATTCGTAGAGACCGTGACAGTCAAGATCGAAGAATTGTATGGGTTTCACTGTCCGAAAAAGGCAGAATGGAAACGAAGCGCGGTATTACGATTCGTAATGAGTTTATGAATTCCGTACTGAGCAATATTTCCATGCACAATCAACAATTACTCATATATCTACTCGGAAAAATGACAACACCCAAAACGAACGTGCAAGAGCCTGCCTTAACCAGCTCAGGCTAATCTAAAGTGATGTGTCTAAGGGATTAGAAGATAGGACTTCAGCGAATGAGTAAATATTCTGTCTATACTGGCAATAGAATAAGCAGATCATTGCAACATACTCCTGGCTTCAGCAAGCTGGGAGTATATTTGTGTGGACTAAAGGGTCATGTATAAACATCTATAAGTAAACAATGAATGCTTGGTAGTTTTTTCTTACATCAAAATACATTTGACAACAAAATCGCTATATCGTAATATTACAATATAACAATTTAGGAGGATTACTATGGAGTTACCTGCTTTTGATAAGAATCAATTAAATATGTTTGATGAACCAGCAGAATTTCTTAAGGCACTTTCTCACCCCGTGCGTTTATGTATTGTTCGTGGGTTGATGCGCAAAAAGAAATGTAATGTTTCATATATGCAGGAATGTTTGGATCTACCACAATCTACGGTGTCTCAGCATTTGCAAAGGCTTCGCAGTGCAGGCATTGTTGCTACGGAGCGAAATGGTCTGGAAGTGAATTACGTACTAGCTGATCCTCGCGTGGAAAAGTTGGTCATGATCTTATTTGAAAAGGATGAATGCGAAGATGAATAAACGTAAAAAGGTCTTAATCGTGGGAGGTGTCGCAGGAGGTGCATCTGCTGCTGCGCGCCTCCGGCGTCTGGATGAACATGCCGAAATTATTATGTTTGAAAAGGGACCGTATATCTCCTTTGCCAACTGTGGCTTGCCTTATTACATTGGGGGTACGATTGAAGAACGTGCACGATTGCTTGTCCAGACACCGAAAGGAATGGAGGATCGTTTCAATATCGATGTTCGCACGCAGAGTGAGGTTATCGCTGTTGATTCTGCTAAACGGACTGTACAAGTACGTAGTGTCGAACGTGGTCTGTACGAAGAAAGCTATGATGAATTGATTTTGTCGCCTGGCGCTCGTCCGGTTGTACCTGATCTGCCAGGCAAAGAAAACCAACTGATATACACTGTCCGGAATATTCCGGATATCGATCGAATCAAAGAACAGGTAAGTTCGCATAACAACAAAAATTCGATCGTAATTGGTGGCGGGTTCATTGGTGTAGAAATGGCTGAGAACTTGAAGGAAGCTGGACTTGATGTAACTTTGATTGAAGGTAATGATCAATTGTTAACACCGTTCGATCCTGAATTGGCTGCTGTACTGGCTCAGGAGATGGAGCAGAATGGAGTAAAACTTTTATTTTCGCAACGTGTTCAAGGGTTCAGGACCTTAGATCAAGGCATTGGGGTAGAATTATCGGATGGCAATATGTTGTCTGCTGATCTGGTTATTCTGGCTATAGGGGTTACACCAGATACCTCGTTCTTGAAGGACAGCGGTGTGGCTCTCGGTTCACGAGGACATATCCTGGTCAACGAGAAGATGGAGAGCAGTGTTCCGCATATCTATGCCGTGGGCGATGCCATTGAAGTGAAGGACTACATTCACGGGACGCAAACAGCAATTCCACTGGCGGGTCCTGCAAACAAACAAGGACGCATCGTGGCAGATCAAATTGCGGGTCTTCCTACCACATATAAAGGGACTCAGGGAACGTCGATCATCAAAGTTTTTGGAATGACGGGGGCAACGACGGGGACCAATGAGAGAACGCTCAAACGTATGCAGAAAGAGTATCGTACGGTTACCGTTCATCCTGCATCTCATGCATCCTACTATCCGGGTTCAAGTGCAGTTACATTGAAATTGCTCTTCACTCCAGAGGGTAAAATTCTAGGTGCACAGGCCGTTGGTTATGAAGGTGTGGATAAACGGATTGATGATATTGCGGTAGCGATTCATTTCGGAGGAAATGTACGAGATCTGACGGAATTAGAACTTAGCTACGCTCCTCCATATTCATCAGCGAAAGATCCGGTAAATATGGTCGGATATGCTGCTGAGAACATGATTGAAGGCCGAGTAGAATCGTTCACCTACGATCAGCTATCGGAACGTAACCCTGCTGAGTCTTTATTGCTGGACGTTCGCAGTGATCTGGAGCACCGTAACGGGAACATTCCTGGCTCACTGTCAATTCCGGTCGATGAGCTTCGTCAACGTCTGGGTGAACTGGATGCTTCCAAGGAAATCTGGGTTTATTGTCAGGTAGGCCTTCGTGGTTACACCGCTTCTCAAATACTTCGTCAGCACGGCTATCGTACGAAAAATTTGAGTGGGGGCTACAAGACGTACCGTCAGGCACAATTCAAACCTGCAGTGGTATTAAGTGGAAGCAGCAATGGTGGCAACCCTAGTGATCAGAGTAATGACAATAGCGACATTAATGGTATCTCAAAAGAGCTTCACATTGATAACGAATTGAACGTATGTGGTTTAAGTTGCCCCGGTCCTCTGATTCAGGTGAAACAACAAATGGATCAGCTCACAGATGGGCAAACGCTGCGAGTGAAGGCTTCCGATCCAGGATTCTATGAGGATGTTAAAGCTTGGGCATCCATGTCGGGGTCTGAAGTCCTTAAGCTGGAGCGGGAAAAGGGCGGGGTAATCGAGGCAGTTTTAACCAAAAATACTTCACCTGTCACAAGCCAACCACAGCAACTGGAAAAAGGCAGCACCATGGTTGTATTCAGCGGTGAGCTGGATAAGGCTATTGCCTCGTTTATTATTGCCAATGGAGCAGCGGCTAGTGGGCGCAAAGTAACGATGTTTTTCACCTTCTGGGGTTTAAATGTCATTCGCAAACAAGAAATGTTGCAGGCACCAGTCAAAACGGGTATCGCTCGCATGTTTGATCTGATGTTGCCAAGCAACAGCCTCAAGCTCAAGCTTTCCAACATGAATATGTTTGGTGTGGGTGCCAAGATGATTCGAGGTCTAATGAAAAAAAATAACGTCGCTTCACTGGAGCAACTGATGCAATCCGCTATCGAACAGGGGGTTGAGATCGTGGCATGCCAGATGTCGATGGATCTGATGGGCATACAACGTGAGGAATTGATCGATCAGGCTGTCATTGGCGGCGTTGGATATTATCTCGGACAAGCGGACCAAGCGAATCATAATTTGTTTATCTAAAATTTAAAGTTCAATAATTAACTTAACTAAATGACAATTCAACCTCCTATTCCACTGTATCTGTATGCGTGGGATGGAGGTTTTTTTAACTGTCTGTGACTAATTGCATAATTTCATCGTTCAGGGTAAAGATACAAACGTACTGATTAGCTGTTATTATGCTTGCTTATATAGTATATAGATTACATTTCGTATGTACTCATATTGTTTTCTTTTTTTATATGTAAAGAGTTGACTATGTAAATATTTTTGTTATAATAATTAATTGTTCCCCTGATATTTCGTGTACGAAATATTATATTCCATAAGTAAAAGGGTGAAACAATGACGGATACGCATGAAGTATTTTATATTATCAACTCATTTCGACAAGTGAATCAGATGCTCTTCCGAGCTTTCTGGAACGAAAACAAAGAGATCGAGTTAACTTCGATTCAGTTTATGGTGTTATCCATCCTTAAGGAGCGACCTGCACTCGGTATAAACGAAATCGCTGATCTGTGTCACATGGGCAGTAGCTCCATGAGCGCTGTGGTAGAACGTCTCGTCAAAGGAGAATATATTGTGCGGACTCGTTCTGATGCAGATCGTCGCTCTGTGGTGTTACAAGTTACAGCCAAAGGGGAAAAGGCACAACAGGAGACACAGCAGCTATGGATGGAGCGTGTATCACCTATATTGGAGATTTCGAAGGAAGACCTGGAGAATCTGCTTCGGATTCATAGTCTGATGATTGAAAAGTTACAGGAAGAGAGATGAACAATCTATGAGCACAACAACTGCTACAGCTCCGTCCAGTGCGATGGAGAACATCAAGAAAGGCCCGATCGTAGCGGCCTTGTTGATTGGTGCCTTTGTGGCATTTTTGAATCAGACCCTGATGAACGTGGCTCTTCCTAAAATTATGGATGACCTCGGCATTGGGCCGAACAAAGCCCAGTGGCTGACCACGGGTTACATGCTTGTCAACGGGGTATTAATTCCGGTGACAGCTTACTTGATTGCCAAGTTTTCAACACGACAGATTTTTATAACAGCTATGACCCTGTTTACCATTGGTACGCTAGTCTGTGGTCTTAGTCCGAACTTTTCCATACTTATGGTTGGTCGTGTTATTCAAGCCGCAGGTGCCGGCATTTTGATGCCGCTTATGACCGTTGTGTTCCTGACGATCTTTCCGATCGAGAAGCGTGGTCAGGCAATGGGGACGATGGGGATTGCGATGATCCTCGCACCAGCGATTGGGCCGACGTTGTCCGGTTATATCGTTGAGCACTATTCCTGGAGATTGTTATTTTACATCATTTTGCCATTCTCTATCATTGCAACAGGGATCGGTATAGCTTTTGTTAAAAATGTAACACGTCAGTCCAAACCGAAACTGGACTCCATTGGTGTTATTTTATCTACACTCGGATTCGGTAGTTTGCTATATGGCTTCAGCGATGCCGGTACAGACGGATGGGGTAGCGCAATCGTTATCGGTTGCCTGGTTGTGGGTACCATCTCACTCATTCTGTTCGTTATTCGTCAGTTGACGACAGATCATCCACTCCTGGAATTCCGTATATTTAAATACAACATGTACACCTTAACAACGATCATTAACATGCTCGTTACAATGGCGATGTTTGCGGGGATGATCCTGCTTCCGATTTTCTTGCAAAATATCCGTGGATTTTCTGCAATCGAATCCGGCTTGCTCATGATGCCTGGTGCCATCCTCATGGGGATTATGTCCCCGATCACGGGTCGTATCTTCGATAAAGTGGGCGCACGTTGGCTGTCGGTTGCAGGTTTAGCGATTACAGCCATTACAACATGGGGTCTTAGCCGATTGGCGATTGACACCACGTATGGATACATGATGTTTATCTACACTGCCCGTATGTTCGGGATGTCCATGCTGATGATGCCAATTCAGACGGCAGGTCTGAATCAGTTGCCTCAACGTCTTAATGCGCATGGTACTGCGATGTCGAACACCTTGCGAACAGTGGCTGGGGCGATTGGTACAGCGATCCTCGTCACCATTATGAGTAGTAAGCTCAAGTCTCATCTGGGAGATATAATGGCTACGGGTACAATTGACCCGAATAATAAATCAGCGATGCTGGCAGCTACAGCAGATGCGACTATTTATGGGGTTAACTATGCCTTTACAGTGGCAACCTATATGACAATTGCAGCCCTGATTTTGGCCTTCTTCATCCAGAAAACGAAACCGGCGACAGAGCCGATTAACGCTGAGAAAGAAAAGGCAAAAACGGTGGCGACAGCATAATCAGACATGAACTGAAAGTTTGACGAAAAAGCTAAAAGCAAAGAGAACTCTTATCTGTAGTAGGATACACCTACTGTAGATGAGAGTTCTCTTTTTTGTTTTATTTTAATGATACGCTTCGGCATTTAAATGAATCCGTTACGATTCCCTAATCTTCGTTCTGGATAGAGGCCAACTTATGCAACAACCAATCTGGATCAGGATCATGTCCAAATTGCTTCAGATCAATACTGCCATCCAACTGGAATTCGACTCCTTCACTACCAAGCTCGATCTCCTGTATGGAGCGCAATTGTTCGTCGGATATAGCGATCTGTCCCTTCGCATTGACGACCCGATGCCATGGCAGACGTTCTTTACGACTCATGGAGTGTAAAATACGCACCACTTGTCTTGCTGCTCTCGGACTTCCAGCACATGCCGCAATCTGTCCATAAGTCATTACTTTTCCTTCTGGAATCGCCGCGATAATCGCAATAACCTGTTTCGTAAATGGGGTCATGACGCTTGGCTCCTAACTTTAAATTAGAATGAACCGTGTACTAGAATTGCAGTTACATGTATTCCCACAAAAAATGCCGCCCGGATGAGCATCCGAACGACAAGTTACAGTTGCAGACGAGTGCTGCGTCTGTGGAATTGAATTGCTTATAGACGGTTCATAGCAAAAGCTTCTTCGTATACCTGTGAAGGCCATTCAGCCCAAGGGAATTCTCGTACAGGCAGGGACTGAAGCGTAACTTCCTGTTTAGTCACTGGATGAGGGAACGATGCGATAACAGACCATAATGCAATTTGCTGCCCCGGCTTGTTCATTTTAGCGCCATATTTCTGATCTCCGAATAACGGACAACCGGCTTCTTTCATCTGCACACGTATCTGATGAGATCTGCCTGTATGAAGCTCAATATGAACAAGACTGTAGCGATCCGTTTCCCCGATGACCTGGTAGTCCAAGACAGCATCTTTTCCGCCTGGTGTACCTTTGGGTACTGCTGTGACCGTGTTTGTCTTACTGTCTTTCAAGAGGGTGTGCTTCAGCGTCCCCTGACTTGATGGCATTTTGCCATGAACAACCGCGCCGTAAATTTTACGGAAGTGTCGACCACGCACTGTTTCCGACAAACGAGAGGCCGCTTTGGAGGTTTTGGCAAAAATCATTGCTCCTCCAACCGGGCGATCCAGGCGATGTACTAGGCCCAGATAAACATTGCCCGGTTTGTTATATCGTTCTTTCAAATCTTGTTTGAGTAAAGAGAGCAGATCAGGGTCACCCGATGCATCTTCCTGAGTGGGAACATTCACTGGCTTGGTTATCCCTAACAAGTGATTATCTTCAAACAGAATCTCAATATCTCCGCCTTTTTGTATATCATGAGACATGATTAAGACTCCCAGCGGCCCAGAATACCGCATGGCAGATCCAAGCCGCTGCGTGTAATCGGCAATCCAATCTCTCCAGCTGTAATCTTGCCGCCATACTTGGCAGACATCGTCATCGTCAGCATGTTGCGCAGAACAGTGGAAGAAATCCCGGTTGTATATGAGTTCACAAGCATAAACAACGGGTTGTCCGAAAGAATCGTCATACAGGACTTCAAGAACGGATAGAGGTTCTCTTCCAGCTTCCATGTTTCACCGTTCGGGCCACGTCCATAGGATGGAGGGTCCATAATAATCGCATCGTACTTGTTACCACGGCGCTGCTCGCGTTGTACGAACTTGAACACATCATCCGTAATGAAACGAACAGGTCGGTCCCCAAGTCCCGATAGCTGCACATTTTCTTTGGCCCATTGAACCATACCTTTAGCTGCATCACAGTGTACAACCGAAGCGCCTGCGTATGCCGCCGCTACCGTAGCTCCACCCGTATAAGCGAACAGGTTCAGAACAGAGATGGGACGACCAGCGTTAGCAATTTTATCCATCATCCAGCTCCAATTGGCCGCTTGTTCAGGGAACAAGCCTGTATGTTTGAAGCTGGTCGGTTTAATATGGAATTTCAGATTTTCGTATCCGATTGTCCAGCGCTCAGGAATCGGTTTTTTCATATCCCAGCTTCCGCCGCCAGAAGAGCTGCGATGGTAGTGGCCGTGAGCTTGACGCCATTCATGGGTTTCATTTTCGAGGGGCCAGATGATCTGTGGATCGGGTCTACGCAGGATGACATCTCCCCAGCGTTCCAGCTTCTCGCCGCCTCCC
The DNA here is from genome assembly GCF_948329825.1 of Paenibacillus sp. JJ-100. Taxonomy (GTDB): domain Bacteria; phylum Bacillota; class Bacilli; order Paenibacillales; family Paenibacillaceae; genus Paenibacillus. The sequence goes on along the minus strand of NZ_CAOJCM010000002.1, from coordinate 350,537 downwards.
GTATCGATCACTTCATAGTCTTTCCAGTTCTTAGCTACGTACATTATCGTTTATCCATCCTTCAAATTTCATTTGGATACTATTGTACAACAAATTAGGGGCTCTACGCCAGCTGGCCGTCTAGTATTCTGAAAGTGTCTTAAGCCATTTCGAAAGAATAGCAAAATTAGAATTCAATCAAAATAACATAAAATTAAATTTGACAATGATAATCATTATCATTTATGATTTTGATGCAGGAATATTTTAACGTTGCATATGAATTAGTTCGGCAACTCCTATAACATAACGAAACCAAAGTGAGGGACAATAGATGGCTAAATGGTTAGTGGCTTATGCAAGTATGACAGGGAATACCGAAGAGATTGCGGAACTCATTGTGGAAGGCATCACACAAAGCGGTTATGAAGTTGATCTGAAGTCTGTAACAGATTTTAATGCCGCGGAAGTTCTGAAATATGACGGATTTATGATTGGTGTCTACACATGGGGAGATGGTGAATTACCGGATGAATTTTTAGACTTTTACGAAGAACTGGATGAGCTTGATCTTAGTGGCAAGAGAGCGGCAGTTTTCGGAAGCGGTGATACTTCCTACGAACAATTTTGCGGGGCGGTTGATCTTACAGCCAAGAAGCTGCTAGAGCGTGGGGCGGAAGTATCATCAGAAATGTTGAAAATTGAATATAGTCCGCTGGAGCAGGAGAAAGAGATGTGCCGGGATTTCGGCAGACGTTTTACTGCGACAGACGTACAGGTATCCTGATGGAAATGCTGCAGCCAGATGGTTCTACCGTAACGGCACAGAGGAACAATGAGTTTCCTGAACGTTTGCTTGAAGACTACAAGCTGGAAGAAATGCTGCGCAGTCCGCATCGGTTCATCCGCCCTGAACCTTCTGCTGAGCAGCGTCCGGTACTCCAGTGGAGACATCGTGTGCAATATGCGGTGAGCCATGCAATCAATTATTTTTACAGTGTATCCCCCGACGTTCGTAAAGAAATCCCGATTCAATATGTACTCGAAAAATGGTGGCCAAGAAAGACAGATGGTTTCGATTCCATTCTTCATTACTGGGATGTCAAGCAAAAATTGATCGACGAGCTATCACTCGTCGTTGCGGCTAATGATGATTTGAAGCACCCCGCCATTTTGTTTGAACAATGGAAAACAGAAGTGCCTTCTCTACAGATGAGTTTGTCCATGATCTTTCACGCGGCCTGGCAGCCAGATGGTTGGGACAATCTATTGATTCAGAAGTATTTAGTTGTTCATGATGCCAACGTTGTGGAAGCCTTTCAACATATGGTTAGCGTCTTTTGCTGGGAAGCGTTTGGCAAGTTGCCAGGGATGATTGAAGTTTATTGTTTGTTGGAAGGACGTAAGATCAGGTATATTCCAGGTCGCCAATCGTTACAGCGTTCTATGGATTATATCCGTCTTGTTCGAGACAGTATGCCTAAGGCAGAAGAGCAAGTGTCGAGGCACTTTACTGCTAAAGACAGAATGCGAGTTCATGAAGAAGTAGATCGATGGAGAACGGAAGGGTCTAAGCCTCATAAAACATGGTTAATGTAATCGTTGAATACATTAGAATAACCGTTATACGGGGAGGGAACGCAGGTGAAAATGTTATATAGACAAGATAGCAGCAGCGGAAAAAGAAAAGCAGGAACATGTGAATTCAGCTCCATGCCTGTACCTCCATCGATCATTAGAAATCTTCTGGATGAAGCTGATCCCTCTTTATATGTTACGAGTCCCGTACCCTGGCGTTTTATGCTGTTTTCCGGTGAAGGAAGACAGCTATATATGGAAGCTGTCAGACAGAGTTATCCACCTCATCTGGCAGATCGCCACGGAGGCTGGGCCGCATATCAATATACCGAAGCGATCCCAGCCCACCTGGTCGTCGTTGCACCGAGCAATACCCAAGAGGATCATGTCCTGTCCGCGAAGGCATGGAGCAAACGATTCTGCATTCTGGCTGCGGAACAAGGTTTACATGCAATCTGGAAAATGAATGATTATCAGCAGCACCCGGTATTCATGAACTTGATGGGACTCAATTCCAAAGAAAGGGTTCTGGGCGTATTTCACATCGGTTATGGAGATCGGTGTGGATTATCTTCCGGTGTGGAGGTAGGGAAACCAGCCTCTGAACTCATGACGGTATACGACCATCTGGTCTGAAGGGCAACGAGTCTCTGAATTCGTTGCCCGCTAACTTACCGGAATTTTATATGCTATCGTACATGGTTTGCTAGGAATTGACGAACCCGTTCTCGTTGTGATGCATCATAAGAACCGGCTGAATATAAGCGGTTTGAGACCGTAATGGTATTACCAAAGAAAAATCGTTCAAACTGTGTCTGTCTGCCCCCAAACGAACCTGCCCCAAGTTCCCAGATCAGACGGAACAACGCGTTACGTTCCTTGGATTCCATGTCCGAGCCTTTGAGATAGAGATTCAGAGACTCAGCCGATCCGGAATGAAAATCCTCTTCCTGAGGAACCATGATCATACCGCTGGAACTAAGTAACTGTAAAATCTCAATCATCTCTGGATACAGTTTGGGGTAGATCAGATTGGCAGCCATCAGTGGTTTGGGTGCGGGCAGAATAAATCCTCTTCCGTCCGGTATAGCACCTGCTTCAGCAGCAATAGCCAGAGCTTTTAATGATTCGAGCCCCGCGAGAGCACGCGCTGTTTTTTCTACAACATGGGTTTCGTAATTCAAATCAAGCGTATCGATAAGTAATTGAATCGTTCCGAGTACAAATTCAGTTTTGGCAATATAACGGCTTAGCACCTGGTGTCCAGCATGGATGTGGAAATGACTTTCTTTAAAAAGTGTTGACGACATTTGCTCATCACCGGCAAAAAAGATACGATCATGTGGCACAAGCACATGGTCAAAGATGACGATGTTATCCATTTCTTCATAGCGTGAGCTTAAGGGATAGTTATATTTGGATTCATCTGCATACGTATCTCTAGAGATCAGACTGATGCCTGGCAGATCATTGGGAACGGCAAAAGAAAAAGAAAAAGGGTTTTCATCATCAAAAGGCGCAGGCGATGGAGAAGGATACACAAAAATTTCGTCAGATGTAGCGGCCTGAGTTGCCATCATGAACGCACCATTAATAATAAGTCCCTCATCTGTCCGATCCACAACTTTGGCTGCTATAGCATCTTCTGTCGTATCCAATTGTCCTGAAAGTTTGCTCGCATACGGTTGAATGAAGGCGTGGGATAACGTAATGTCGTTATCACGGCAATACGCATAATAATTTTTTAGATTATCGGCGTATTGAGGTGACAGCTCATTTAATAGATCGGCAGCAGTATAAAAGGCCATGATTGCTGTGTTCATGTAATCGGGTGAACGTCCCAGAAAACCGTGATGGGTCTGAGCCCATATCGTCATAGCCTCACGTCGCCTGCGAAGATCGTTGGCATGTGTTGGAGGCAGGAAGGACATGCCTACAGGTTTGCCATCCGCTGGGGAGTCGTACAACATCCGGTCTGTCACTTCGGGATCAAACTGGAGATCGTACATGTTCATCTGTGTTTTCATTAAGCCAGAAAAGGCGATATGCTCCGAGCGTTTGCCAGGAAGCAGTTCTCCTTTGTACCAGCATGGCACGGTCTGAGCATCAATTCGTTCACAATACTGTATGCCATTTTTAGCGGGCATTCATCTTCACCTCTGGGTTCTTGGTTCATGAGCACTCTCGTTTCTAACCCTATTCTACGTGAAAGTACTGTCTGGTGTGCTAACGACCAGAGATGAAAACTTGCATTAAAGTTTTAACTATAATTATCATTATTGGTAAAATACATAAAGAAAAGGAGCCCATCGGGGCTCCTTGAATATAGCAACTAAGCTTGAACAGTTGAACGATAGGCTTTCTCCGAAATCTGCATTTCCTCCTGCGAAACCCAGCGCGGCAAACTTAACCTGAACAAGCTTCCCTCCGGACTGCTGGAGACCAGAGTTAACTCACCACCTTGTTCATGTGCCAAGAGGCGGCTGTAAGTTAGTCCGAGACCCAGACCACGATTACGACGTTTTTTTAGCTCTCCCCGGTAGAAGCGTTCGAAAATCTTTGGCTGATCTTCTAACGAAATACCTGTACCATTATCTTGCACATCCACATGTAGCATGTTCTTTGCCGCACGCACATGTATATGGAACTGAGCTTGTTGCCCAGGAGGAGTTGCGTGCAAGCCATTGTTAAGCAAGTTTACGATAATCTGCTGTATTCGAAGCGCATCACCCATCACATACAGTGAGCCTTGCGGTACATGTAGCTGAACCTCTGGCATGTGTTCTTCATATGCAATCTTCCATTGGTGAACAATTTCTCCAACCAACAGTTTCAGATCGGTTCGTTCTTTGCGAACCGTAACACTTCCAGCAGTCATGGCATTATAATCCAATAAATCTGCAATCATACGCTCCATACGTTCGGACTCTTTCAAGGCGATATCTAGAAACTCTTTACCCTCTTGTGGATTGACCACGTCGTCCCGCACAGCCATAACCAGGCCTTTGATCGAAGTAACAGGTGTTTTGAGTTCATGACTGACTCCGGCGAGAGAAAGTGTGCGCCATTCTTCGAGTTGATGTAGACGTGTTGCCATATCACCAAAAGAGCTGACAAGCTCGTTGATCTCACGCTCTCGTGTGTTGAGCGTCAGACTTACATCGTAATTGCCACTGCGGATTTGTTGTGCAGCATAGGCCACCTGACGTATTGGTCGTGATAATTTACGGGATAGCAAGTAGATCGTAAGCCAGCCGCAGAGAATAAGACCTCCAAAAATCAGCGCAACAAGCCATATCGTCTCAGGCCCGAACGTGATAGATTGTTTGGATTGCATAACCCATACTTTACCCATAACTTGATTCCCATCAGCGATATCCACCATCACACCAGCATATTTGTTATTTCGTGGTTCGAGGAAATCATCCGAGAGCCGGTAATAGACGTCTTTTTGTTGCATTTCAGGCTGAGAAAAGACCAGTTTATTGTTCTGATCCAGTACCATAACGCAAAAATAGTGATCAGTATTAAACAGTTTTTCGCGTTTGCTAACAATCATGTTCAAATTAGGCGGAACCTGAAGTTGATGATCCTTGACGGTTACCCGGTCAGCAATCTCCAAACCGAGCAACTCAGCCGTCTTTAGACCTTTCTCTATCGAAGTGGTTCGTATCCAATAAAGCGCACCCGCAGCAATAACGGTGAACCCAATACATAGAATCAGGAAATATCGCAGCGTCCAATGTGACAAAATGGAGGTCGAACGCTTACGCCTTGATGATGTCAGTTGGCGATCCAAAATTGATACCCCATTCCTCGTAGCGTTCGGATTTCTCCCGTTTCGGTGGTCCAGTGGGAGAGGGCCTGACGCAGTCGTTTAATCGATAAATCTACGGCACGATCACTACCCTCGTAATCTAATCCCCATACTTGTTCAATCAGATGATCTCTAGTGAACGTGCGGTTAGGATGCTCGGAGAGAAAAAGAAGCAGAGACAAGTCACGCGGCGTCAGTGCAACTTCAGCACCATTCAGCAGTACTTGCTTCGCCGCAAGATCAATGACCAGATTGCCGAAAGAACGTCTGTCCTCGCCCCCAGAAGTCCAGTGCGGATTCCGTCGCAATACAGCATTTACGCGAGCAACGACTTCCTCGGGTACAAACGGTTTGCTCATATAATCATCAGCACCTGCATTTAACCCGTTAAGGCGATCTGATATATCGTCTAGTGCAGTTAACATAATAACGGGACAAGTGCTCTTTTCCCGGATAATTCGTAACAGATCCCATCCATCCATTTCAGGTAGCAAGACGTCCAGCAGTACAATGGAAGGATTCACAGAATCAAAAACCGTTAAGGCCGTCGGTCCATCTCCTGCAAGATATACTTCAAATTCAGCTTTTTTTAGATAAGCAGCCAAAACACGTGCAATTGCTTGCTCGTCTTCTACGATAAGTACAGATTTCAAACCAGGTGTTCTCCTTTCACAGACAAGCTTGTTTACTGATTTTACATGAGGCGAGGTATAAAGCCAATCCTGATTTGAGGTTTTGAAAAAGAAAGAAATCAATCTGATCTTGACTTCTTCCTGACACATTGGGCTGTTATGATGCAATCCATGGGCTAGGTTAAACCATACTGTACTGGAGGAATTATAGAGATGAGTAAAAAGACGAATACATGGATTATCACAGGGATCGCTGCAGTAGCCATCATTGGTGGGGGCGGTTACTACTTTACGAATAGTTACTTGGGAAACAACGTGGAGATCGAACAGGTCATCCCGGCAAGCACGGCAGCTTCTACTACTAGCGCGGATAGCAGCACAGGAACAACAGTGGATCAACAAAAGGTTGGAGCAGAGCAGTTGAACGGAGATTGGAATATCAGTCAGGGCTCCAAAGTATATTTCTCAGTCACTACTTCGCGGGAAACAGTAAATTTTGTAAACGAACAGGTTAATGGAAAATGGACAATCAACGTGAATGACCCTACTCAGTCAGAAGCTGAAGGAAAGATTGAGATGAACGGCATTGATTCTGGCAATGGTCAGCGGGACGAACATGTGAAGGATGCGGACTTTTTCGATATGGCTCAATATCCGCAAGCTACATTTAAAGCAACATCATTTGAAGGTATGCCTACCGAATGGACAGAGGGTGAGCCGATCGATCTGAATATGAAAGGCAACCTGACGGTAAAAGGTATCGAAAAAGAAGTCACGTTTGACGCCAAAGCGGTTTACGATAATAATGAATTGTTGCTATCAGGCACCACCATGGTTACATTTGAAGATTTTGGGATGGAGAATCCCCACTCCGTTGTGCTCTCAACTGAAAATGATATCGAAGTGCGTCTGGAATTGAAGCTAGCCAAATAAAAATAATCATATCTCGAATGAAATGAATCATAACGTGTGACTTTGCTAAATCTGTTGTGCTTCGCCTATGGGCGGACCAACAGATTTTTTAGTTTTGCTGGAATCTACAGATCTACAGATAAATGGATTGCAATGTAACAGATTATGATCAGGAAAGTCTACATGGTTAAAATAACTGCTGGTTCCTTTCAAAAATACCGTGTTGCTTGCATTCATGAAGCGCTTACAATGGGAAGGATTCATGACATTCATTGATCCAAGCACAAAACAAACACGAGAAGGGGAGATCAAGGGTGATAAAGAAGTACATATGCGGTTGTCTTGTTTTGTTGTTGCTATTCTGTGATCTGAGTCTGATTGCGAGACCAGCTGCGGCAGCAATATCTAATGTGGCACTGAACAAGACGGTAACGGTGAGTTCGGAATATAAAGAATGGGAGAGTAGCAAAGAGCATTTGGTGGATGGGAAAGCAGATACCCATTGGAGTGCACAAGCGGGAGTAACTACAGAAAAACCGGAGTGGGTTATGATTGATCTGGGAGAGATGTACAATCTTTCCGGAGCGGAAATCAAATGGAGAGAGGACACGCTAGTACACTATTTAGTCGAAACGTCAGCCGACCAGCAGCAATGGACAACGGTTGCGAATCAACGAAATAATACGAATTCACAACAGATAGCCAATCTGACGTTTAAGCAAAACGATGTACGTTATATCAGACTTCAATTATTTTTTTACAAGGAAGCAGGAGCGTGGCCTCAAATATTGGAGTTCAATGTTTGGGGAGAATCAGAGGGGATGGACCCAGCCGACATCGTGAATTATAATCCGGTTCAAGTAAACACGTTCCCGAGAAATGCCCCGGTTCTGCCCACAGAAGTGGAAGCCAACTATATTAATGGCAAATCGGGTATGGTTTCTGTGACTTGGGACCATATAATGGAGTCGCAATATGAAAAGACAGGTGAATTTTCTGTTACAGGTTCCGTATACGGTACCGTGAATAGACCTGAAGCCAAGGTCATCGTACAAGGGTATCGATCAGATTATGTGAGGGGCGTCGATATTTCCACTCTTACAGCGATTGAAGATAAGGGCGGAAAGTATATCGATCGCAACGGGACAGAACGGGATTTGCTCGATATTCTCAAAGATCGCGGTGTCAATTATGTGCGTTTGCGTCTGTGGAATGATCCACAAAAATCAGGTGGTTACAACGATAAGGCTGATGTGATCCGAATGGCTGTACGGGCGAAGCAAAAAGGATACAAGGTGCTGCTTGACTTCCATTATTCGGATGAATGGGCCCACCCCGGTCAACAGCTCAGGCCAAAAGCTTGGGAAACGTTAAATTTTGAAGAGCTGAAAAAAGCGGTGTACGATTACACTGTTGAAGTGGTTGGAGATATGAAGAAGGCAGGCGCCATGCCGGATATGGTGCAGATTGGTAACGAGATCAACAGTGGTCTCCTCAATGGATTAAGCAGCGATGTGAATTTTAAGGAAAATGCAGCTTTGCTAAAGCAGGGGATTGCTGGGGTTCGTGCAGTAGAAGGGAACAACATCAACGAAGCCGACCGGGCAAAGATCATGATCCATCTGGCCGAAGGCGGTAAGGTCGAGACATTCAAATGGTATTTCGAGAAGCTGAAGGAAGAAGGTCTTCATTCTGATTATGACATCATCGGACTTTCGTATTATCCGTTCTGGCATGGAACATTTGCTGATGTACAGAGAACGATGAACGAAGTGTCTGACATGTTTGGAAAAGACGTGATTATTGCCGAAACGTCCTATCCGTTCACCTATAAGAATGGGGACGCACACGGAAATATTATTGGATCCGATCAAGCGCTCCTTACTGGAGGGGCAACGTTCCCGGCAACCGTCCAAGGTCAACATGATGCGATCGCAGGGATTATGGACATGATTGCCAACGTACCAAATCATCGTGGTGCAGGTTTCTTTTACTGGGAACCCGCATGGATTCCGGCAGGTGTAGGCTGGATTGCGTCCGAAGGCGATGCCTGGGAGAACCAGGGCATGTTTGATTACGATGAGTTTCCAGCGAATGGTGGACATTCATATGAAGGTAGAGCGCTGCCGTCTCTTGATGTGTACAAAAGAGGGATGGAGCAGATGCCGGCAGACCGGCAACATCTGGCAGCAGCACTGACACGGGCGAGATCACTGGTAGAAAGTGATTTCACATCAGAAACTTGGGGTGCGCTGGAACCAGCGATCCAAGCTGCGGAGAGCGTATATGCTCAGGCATATACACCGGTCGGTGTAACTCAAGATACTACAAATGCAGCGACAGCATCACTCGAAAGTGTGATGTCACAGCTTGGTGTGATCAAACCGAACCTTGAAGATCTTGAAGCTGCTATTGAAAAAGCAAAAGCGTACCAGCAGAAGGACTGGTCATCTGCTACATGGACAACGTTCAGTAAAGCGCTGGAGCATGCGAAAGGGGTAGTGGCTGACCCGAGAGCTACACAGACAGATGCGAATAAAGCAGTAGAACGCCTTGAAGCAGCCGCTCGGGCTTTGTCAGACGTGGACAAAACACAGCTGCATCAGTACATTCAGCTCATGCAACAGGAAAATGCATCCGCATACACACGCCGAAGCTGGACGATCTTACAACAAGCTTTGCAGGAAGCTATTCGGGTCAGAGACAATGGTGCTGCACTGCAATCCGAGGTTAACTCAGCACTTGACACATTAAAACAAACCTTTACGGATCTGGTCAAGCTGGAAGCGTTGACGACGGGTAAAACCGCCACATCTTCAACAAGTGCGGGAAATGGCGGGGGGAAAGACAATTCTCCGGGAGGTGCAATTGATGACAATCCCAACACTTCATGGGGGACAGATCAGGGGCCGGGTGACAATACGTGGTGGACTGTAGATCTTGGACGAATAGCGAATCTGCGGAAAATCGAAATGTCGATGTGGAGCGGCGGTATCAAATATAGAATCGATACGTCCACTGATAATGAGCATTTCAAGACAGTGGTAGATACCACAAGTGATGTTGTCGTATCCACATCCCCGAGTCATGTTCTCCCAGAGGGAACGGAAGCACGATATATTCGTGTGACGATTAAAACAGGCCCGACATGGGTGGGGTTCATGGAATTTGAGGCTTACGGGACCTTCCCGGCTGACAAAACCCAATTAAAATCAACTGTTGATTCTGCTGAAGCGTTACAACAAGCGGACTACACGGCTTCAAGCTGGAGTGCATTCAACAACGTGTTGATTCAGGCACAGCAGTTGGTCCCAGATGTAGAAGCTACTATACAAGATTTAAGCAGTGTTGATCAAAAACTGAAGGAAGCAATTGCACAACTAGTACGCCAGACTACTAACCCAGGTACGGGACAGTCATCTCAGCCAGGTCATTCGTCGGGGCCATCCTCACCATCAACGAATCCTAACAATGCAGTAATTCCGACTCAACCATCACCTGATCATGAAACAGCGAGCGGTTCCATTCGTGTAAAAGGAACAGCGACAGGAGATGGATATATGGTGCGTCCAAGCACAGTAGATCTTGCTGAGGCTTTGAAATCGATGGACTCCGAGAAACGTACCTTGAAGCTGATCGCCGATGTACCTGACAGTTCAAAAGCAGTAACATTCCAAGTGTCAGCAAGCCAGCTCTCTTCATGGATTCGTTCAGAGAAGGTGCTGTTCGTCGATCTAGTCGTGGGCAAAACAACGATCCGTATCTCGCTTCGTTCACTGCCGTTGACGATTGCGGACTCAGCTGACACGCTGGATGTCGTTGTTGCGCAAGGTTCAGCAGAGAGAGTGTCTTCTGAACAGCGATCAAGTATGGCTAATCATTCAGTTATTCAAGTGGATATGCTCTTAAATAACAAGTCATTCCCGTGGGGCGACAGAGCGATTGAAGTTGTTCTATCCGATATAGAACCTGTGACAACCGCAGATACAGTGATGGTTGTGAACTTGATCTCTACAAGTGGGGAGTTGCAGCCTGTAATATACTCCAAGTATGACCAAGTGACAGCAACGATGGTATTCAAGCCGTCTCAACTTGGCAGTTATGTGATTACCAATACAGAAGTACCTCTAACAGACTTGCAGCGTCATGCCTGGGCTGTTCGAGAAGTGCAAAGTCTCTACAGTAAAGGTATCATTTCAGGAATGAGTGCAACACGATTTGATCCGCATGGTGAGCTGACCCGTGCGCAATTTTTGCAGATGATTGTTAAAGTGATTGGAAAAGCGAATCAGATTCACCCTTCGACAGAGCTGCCGACGGATGTGAAGTCCAATCAATGGTATGCAGAGGCGGTTCGCACTGGCCTTGCGATGAACATTGTTCAGGGCAGAGCTGATGGAACATTCGGCGCGAATGATCGTATCTCTCGAGAAGAGATGGCATTGATGCTGTATCGTGCGATGCAAGTGGCTAATCATGAGAGTAACTCGACCACTGTGCACGCTGATCAGATCCAGTTCAAAGATCAAGCAGATATAGCTAACTATGCACTAGAGGCTGTGACATCCATGATGCAACGGGGCGTCCTGAACGGCATGCCTGATAGCAGATTTGCTCCTAAACAAACGGCCAATCGGGCCCAAGGTGCAGTTGCAATAGCGCGATTGCTGGAGCAGTTGTATTAGAAACGGCAGCGTATTTCACAAAAAGCAAATTGAGATCTAAATGAGAAAGAGATCGAATTCAGAATTCGGTCTCTTTTTTTAGATAAAAACGTTAATGTCGTATTGACAATATCAAGAGTGTTTGTTATCATTTCGATAATATCAAAACGACATTATTGTGAAATGAGGAATGATTCATGTTTGGATTCCAATTTGTGAAGTTTCAACCGAGTGAATATGTGATGAAGGTGAAGAACGGCAGGGTGCAGCGCGAAGGCGTGGGTCTTTCTTTTTATTATTATGAACCGACGACTTCGGTCGTGGTATTGCCTGTATCTTCAGTGGATGTACCGTTTATGTTCGAGGAGATCACATCGGATTATCAGACGGTTACTGTACAAGGACAACTCAGCTATCGCATTATGGATTACCGCAAAATTACCCAGAGCCTGAATTACACATACAATTTGCGCAAAAATCAATATATGTCCGACGACCCCGGCAAACTGGATCAACGGGTGATCACCATTGCAAAAGTGCTCACCAAGAAATATTTGGAGCAGTTGCCGCTAAGAGAAGCCATTCAATCCAGCGAACGGCTCGCCAGTAGTATGAAAAGGGAAGTCGCGCAGCATGAAGAACTGGAGAAGCTGGGTATAGAGCTGATGAATCTGTCCATTCTAGCGATTCTCCCAAATAAGGAAACGATGCGAGCGTTGGAGGCACAGGCGAGAGAAGAAATTTTAAGACAGGCGGATGAAGCTTTATATGTGCGCCGCAACGCTTCGATTGAGCAGGAACGGCGAGTGAAAGAAAACGAACTGAATACCGAAATTGCGGTGGAGGCAAAGAAACAGCAAATTCGTGAAACTCAATTGCAGGCTGAGCGTTCGGTGAGACAGAAGCAGAACGAGATGGAGCAAGAGCAGCTGCAGTTTAATACAGCGATGGAGGAGCGTAAACAACAGTTAATTGAACTGACGATTGCGAATCAGAATGCTGAAGCGGACGCGAAGGCGTATGAGATTGCAGCTGTCATGAATTCGCTCCAACATGTTCAGCCGAATGTTTTGCAAGCGATGGCGAATATGGGCATGAATTCAGACAAACTGATTGCACTCGCGTTCCAGGAGTTGGCTGAGAATGCTGGCAAAATCGGGCAGCTAAACATTTCACCTGATCTGTTACAAGGGCTTATGACACCTGCAGAAGGAAGAGGTAAGGGAGGGGTGACACGATGATTCTTGGATGGGGAAAAGAAACCAAATTATCTGCTTCTAAGGCAAAGCCTGATCGCTCAAGTCGAGATAGTCAGAAAGGGCAGGCCAATCCAGATAGTCCCATGACTGAGCGCAAACTGATCCTGGTCAAACGAAGAACTCGGTTGGAGGAATTGATTGTCCGTTACAATACGGTCCAGCAGGCCCAGTTCTACATTGAACGTCTGGGTGCTGATTTCAGTGATTACATTCAGGAAGATCAGCGTTATCGGCAATCTATACAGCTTGCCCAGCAGCAACTTAGCCAGCTTGGACGTGTTCAGGTCATTGATCGGGAGCATGTACCGAATTTTATATTTGGTGAACAGGATATCGTTGTGGTGGTCGGACAAGATGGTCTAGTTGCGAACACATTGAAATATGTTACCGAACAACCGCTAATTGGTGTGAATCCAGACCCAATGCGGTGGGATGGGGTGTTATTGCCATTTACAGTCGAGGATCTAAGCTTCATCGTCCCGGATGTGATACGTAAGCAACGTGCACTGAAGGAGGTCACACTTGCCAAGGTTGAGCTGAATGACGGACAGTATTTGTACGGTGTTAATGATCTGTTTATTGGTCGGAAAACACATGTATCTGCCCGTTACGAAGTGCGTTTAGGGAACTCCATTGAAAATCAATCGTCCAGTGGGATTATCGTGTCTACAGGCATGGGATCGACGGGATGGTTCAAGAGCGTGATGGCTGGTGCTTCAGGCATTGTCAGTTCGGCAGCGTGGCAGCATATGAGCAGTGAGGAGGGAATGGCTTCTGTAGCAGCAGCCGAGTCAAGAGGAACAGCAGGCAGAACTGACTTTACGTGGGACTCTCCGTATTTATATTTTACGGTCCGTGAACCGTTTCCGAGCCGAACGACTGCAGCGAATCTTGTCTTTGGAAAGATTCATGCCAAGCAACCACTGCATATTGTTTCGCAGATGCCGGAAGATGGAGTCATTTTCAGTGACGGTGTAGAGCAGGATTTTCTGGAGTTTAATTCGGGTGTACATGCAACGATTGGGCTTGCAGAGAAGAGAGGTCGTCTGGTTATTTGAACGTGTTTCTTCTATTATAATAGTTGTGTATATTATATCGATACGTAGAGTACAGAAGCTATGCTTCAATCCTTACATTTTAGCCTGTGTTAACTTGATTTGAATCAAGGAGATGCAGGCTTTTTGGCGTTAAGATGTATACATTACCAGAACGAATCCAGGAGGATGATAAACATGAGTATCACATCGTTGCAAGAAGTCAAAGCATACAGTACAGAACGGTTCACAAAAAGGGTATTGTTTCAACAAGGAGGCGGAGTCTCCTTCGTGCTTCATTTCCTGCCAGGTCAACAGCTTCCAGTTCACAAACATCCTGGTGCAGAACTTACGTTACTCGTTGTAGAAGGTGAAGGTACACTGATTCTGGACGGAATAGAGCATGAGATACGACGAGAAGATGTGGTGTCCTGCGGTGGGGAGTCTGAATTCGCGTTCCATAACACCAGTGATGCGGAGGTTCGGTTGTTTGTGGTACTAAGTAAAGTGCCGGAAGCTTCCTATGCTAAGGATATTTGATATAAACAAGAACTGAAAGAATGAGGATAAGAGGGAACTCCGATTGGGGTTCCTTTTTTAAGTGCTGGAAGGGAATAAACACAAAAACGCACCTCGGCCTGATCTGAATGAATCAGAGCTTGAGTACGTTTTATGGGTCGTTCATCCGATTGAATTGGATGGTGTTGACGTCCTTATTACTGCTAACATCGTTAAGGATAAGCACCGTTTAAAAATATCCAAGCATTTCTTTAGCTTCTCTAGACATCAGCTGCGGAGACCATTGCGGTTCCCAGACCACTTGAACGTCAATATCAGTTTTGTCCATTTTTTGTTGTAAAACCCATTTGACTGCACCAACAATCGTATCATGGAGCGGACAGCCTGGTGTAGTGAGCGTCATGCGCACCTGTATGCGTTCATGCTCCTCTTTCACTTCATATACAAGGCCGAGGTCAACGATGTTGACGCCAAGCTCAGGGTCATATACTTCTTTTAAATATTCTAGCAATTGCGATGTTTGTTCCACCTTTTTCACTCTCCATCCATCTTGTTAACGTCTGAATACGAAGGCAATATTGGCTATATAGACAATCGAAATCATGGATAATAAGGTTCCGCCAACCATCATTACTTCAGCCAAATTGATCAATATACCGCTAACCAGCAGCAGGCTGGCTGCAACCATCGCTAGAATTCCCCAATGAATCCTTTGTTCACTTAACATGCTTGCCATGAGCGGGGTGCCAGGACGTCCTGCCAACTTGCCGTATTTGTAGGTCCACCATAGAAAAGGGACGATTTTTGAAGCATACCCGAGTATCGTCAGAGAAACCCAACCACCAAGGTAGACCCAGCCTGACAGAAGCACCACTCTCGAATCCAGCAGCAGTTCCAACCCCTGCGCACTATAGATTAAAAGAGCCATAGCATACACAGCCAAAGCACGACTTACGTAGACTGTCCAGCGTATTCCAGGTCCTGGATTGTTTTTGTGCCGTTTCTCCTGAATTTGTTCCAGATGATATACATAACAGATCAATGCAGCTGTCAAAAACAACAGGGCAAGCCAGAGTAAGACACCTTTAATTCCTGTCAGGAAGGCGAACACACCTGTAATGACAGCGGCATTCCATAGCAGAAGGACAATCTTTTGCAATCGGATAGAGAAATTATGAGACAAGTAAAACATCGGCAGCATTTTGTAGCTGAATCCGGTAATCAACATGCCAAACCACCCGAGGGTACCCATCCAAATATGTGCACCGAACAATCGTTCATGCAGATCATTCCAATCACCCACAGCAAAGTTCAGTCCCATCAGCATGCCGGATACTCCGGTAAGAACGAGATATAGACAAGCACATGCTGCACTGATCGTCACCGGATTCCATTGTGAAGCCTGGAATAGAGTGATCGCCATATTCAGGCCAAATAACAAGATGCCAGATAGTGCAAGCGTTGCTGAACCAGCAATCCAGATCACATCTGCCCGAATAAAGCCGACGAACATGCCTACAGCACCGATGGTAAATAGAACATAGTGACTGTATCCAAGTGTTGTACTGTAAATATTCGTTTGCAAAATGACGTGTATCAACTGGTACACAGCACCCATCGCCAGCATGGTAGCCCACCCAAGGACAAACAGATGAGCATGAAACCAGCCTTCGGGTCCTCTTAATTCATCACCGAGCCAGCCTGTCAGGGACAGAAGAGAGAAGGCGTGATACATTACAAATCCAACGATGCCCGTGCTTATAAAAAGAAACGGTAGCCGGGACATGGCTTGCCCCCCCCTTATCCCTTTTCAATTCTGACTTTGGCTGTACCATCGGCTTGATCCTCAACCGCATAGAGACAACCGTGTTGGTTCAATTCTTCAATTAAAAAAACAGGCACTCGGTCGTTGTGTATGAGGATAACTTCTCCCGGTTGACAGCGTTCCAGTGCGGCTAGTGTGCGCATCATAGGCTGAGGCGGTTCCAGACCACGATTGTCCAGAGTGATGGTCGGCTCCTGCATTGTCCATGTTTTGTCTGGTGTTGAAAGAAGATCGGATTCCGAGATGACAGTCATCTCTGGGGGATAGCCCTCACAGGAAGATGTGGCATCATCTAAGTCAGAGTTATTCAACGATGTTGAAGCTAATTCATGCCGACGTGTCGTGTTGGATTGAATCACCGCAGAGACTTTCTCAGCAGTGATTTTATTTTTTTTATGCACAAATGTAGTCACCCAATGATTGGATTCCTGACGCTCTGATGTACTGGAATATCCTTTTAGTTTAAGAATACCAAGCAGTGGGGTCGGCTTGAACGGTGCATGCAGGACGAATATGTCTTCATGTTTGAGTTCTTTAATGGTATCCATAATGAGCTGGAAAGGCTCTATCTTTTTGCTCAGGTGAGGACGTACGTCCAGTTCCACAATGTTTACCATTCCTTTGCATCCCCAATCTATCGTTTCGTAATTTTGACCTGAAATGTTATAGGACCCTGTTCGATATATTCCCACTCAAACCCGTCAGCATGTGTCGATTGAAACTGGAAACGAAGTGGTTTTGGATCATGATCATTGACCAACAACATGGATTCTTCAGACTGAAGGGCATCAAACGTTTCGAAAATAATCTTATGTTTCAAATGTGGCGGATACTCCGTGGCATTAATGGTTGCAGCGTAAGTGTTCATGCGTCATTCCTCCGAACCTGGGATTAGTGTGGTGTTGCAACTTGATTATAGAAAAGTAGGAAGTAAGGCTGTGTGACCTCGCTCACACCTTTAATTTTGTCATAATCTCGCCTTATTTAAATCAGAGTCCAGTTACCAGAAGGATTAAGAAGCTTCCATAAATATGAAACTGTGCGCTATGTTCCAGTTATTGTGATATTTTGCACAGTTAGCTGGGTTAGACATCTTTATGCTTAGCGTCATGATTCACAGACATGTGAGAAAGCAATTGTTCTCCTTCATCCAATCTCCTGAAAAGCACCCAAGAGAAAGGAGGTATTTGTATGGATTCAAAGCTAGTAGACCCGTTTGGACGTGTACATGATTATTTGCGGATATCGGTTACGGATCGTTGCAATCTGCGCTGTGTGTATTGCATGCCAGAAGAAGGGATGCAGTTTGAACCGACAGAACGTATCCTGTCCTTTGAAGAGATTACATCCATTGTCCAGGCACTTGCTCCGCTAGGTATACGGAAAATACGTTTGACTGGCGGTGAACCACTAGTCCGCAAGGGGTTAGATCAACTGGTAGGGATGTTATCTGCAATTCCAGGGATTGAAGACATTGCGTTGACGACCAATGGCATATATCTGGCAGCCCATGCAGAGATGCTGAAGGACGCAGGTCTGACACGTGTGAACATTAGTTTTGACTCGCTCAAACCGGAACGATTCGCTTACATTACAAGGGGCGGCAACCTACATCGTGTGTTAGAAGGCATCAAAGCCAGTCAAAAGGCTGGATTTCAGCCGATCAAGTTAAATGTTGTACTTATGAAAGGCGTAAATGACGATGAGGTAAACGATTTTCTACGCTTGACGCTGGATGATCCGATTGATATTCGTTTTATTGAATACATGCCGATCGGAGATTGTGGGGATGGTTGGAAGTCGGGCTATCTGTCACTTGAACATGTGCTGAAGACTTGTGGCGACAAGTGGAAATTCGAAAGATGCAGTAATGTGTATGGCAATGGTCCAGCAGATAGTTACCGGATCGTAGGAGCAGCTGGAACTTTTGGGTTGATCCATCCGGTCAGTAATCATTTCTGCGGAAGCTGCAATAGGCTTCGGTTAACGGCCGACGGCAATATTAAGCCATGTCTGTACTGGTCTGATGAATACAATGTTCGTCCCCTTGTTGGCAATGACCAAGCGGTACAGGATTTGTTTTACAAAGCGCTCGGCTCCAAACCCGAAACTCATGACATGGGAAAAGCCTTAAAGGGGCAACTGATTAACGGAACACCTACCCTGCGGCATATGTCGCAGATCGGAGGATAGGAAGAGTAGCAGGGCAAGAGTAGCAGGACAAGAGTAGCAAGACAAGGGTGGCAAGAGAACCATAGTAAGTCAAGGATGGCAGGTCTGGAAAAACAAACGTGTGCTACCAGTACAGCTTCGTTAGCAGTTTAAATCACGAACTTAAGTTTCAGGTGCGACATCGCATCTCTACAGGTCACAAATGTGGGAGGACAACAATGAGCAGTAAAAGCATGCCTTGGATGGGTAAACTGAAATATTTTGCCAAACGGGAAAAAAGCGCAGAAGGCTGGAGTGAGATGTCCCCAGTTAATCGGGACTGGGAAGACGTTTACCGCCGCCGTTGGCAGCATGATAAAGTGGTTCGTTCGACACACGGTGTAAACTGTACCGGCTCATGCAGTTGGCAGATTTATGTGAAAGATGGAATCGTGACATGGGAAACTCAGGCAACAGATTATCCGTCCACTGGTCCGAATATGCCTGATTTCGAACCTCGTGGATGTCCACGTGGTGCAAGCTTTTCGTGGTATCTGTACAGTCCATTACGTGTGAAGCATCCGTATGTGCGTGGTGCGCTTCTGGAGATGTGGCGTGAGGCTCTGAAATCTTATGGAGACCCTGTAAAGGCCTGGTCAAGCATCGCGAATGATCCGGTCCAAGTGAAAAGATACAAATCGGTGCGAGGTAAAGGTGGATTGGTTCGTGCGTCATGGGATGAAGTGACACAGATTATTGCAGCTTCCATGATTCATACAATCAAAGATTATGGTCCCGATCGGATCATTGGTTTCTCACCGATTCCTGCGATGTCAATGGTCAGTTATGCTGCGGGTTCTCGCTTCTTGTCTCTGGTAGGTTCACCATTGCTTAGCTTCTATGACTGGTATGCAGATCTTCCTCCGGCATCTCCGCAGATTTGGGGAGATCAGACAGATGTGCCGGAGAGCAGCGATTGGTACAACTCAGGATACATTTTGGTCTGGGGTTCCAACCTGCCGATGACACGAACGCCGGATGCGCACTTTCTCGCAGAAGCACGTTATCGAGGGACCAAAGTCGTATCCATCAGCCCAGATTATGCAGAATATGTGAAGTTTGCAGACACCTGGATGTCCGTAAAACAAGGAACAGATGGTGCTCTAGCGATGGCTATGGGACATATCATTCTGAAAGAATTTTATCTTGAGCATCCTACAGACTATTTCATGTCCTACGCGAAACAATACACAGACTTCCCTAATCTGTTAATTGTTGAAGAAAAGGACGGCGTACATATTGCTGGCCGATTCCTGCTGGGGGAAGACCTGGGTATACAGGGCAACAACATGGCATGGAAAACACTAGTATTCGATGAGAACACAGGGACATATGCCATTCCAAAAGGTAGTATGGGCTTCCGCTGGGGTGAAGAAGGTACGTGGAATCTCAAAATGGAACAGGTGGACACCGGTGAAGCCATTGATCCTAGACTCTCCATGCTAGGAGTGCATCATGATCTTATAACAATTCAACTGCCTTACTTCGATGATGAGGGGAAACACGTGATGGAGCGTCAGATCCCGGTACGCCGCATCTGGGCCGAGGATCGCTGGATTACTGTTACGTCGGTTTATGATCTCGTGCTTGCGAAATATGGTGTTGATCGTGAGATGACGATTTCAGCAGACTCTACTGAAATCATCACAGGAACCGTCGTAGAGACGGAAGAGGATAAACCATTTACACCAGCTTGGCAGGAGAAAATTACCCGAGTTGATCGGGATACGGTTATTCAGATCGCACGTGAGTTTGCTCAAAATGCTGTAGACACCCAAGGTCGCTCCATGATTATTATGGGTGCCGGGATCAACCACTGGTATAACTCCGATGTCATCTATCGTGCCATTATCAATCTGCTTCTCATGACGGGCTGCCAGGGAGTTAACGGTGGAGGATGGGCTCACTATGTTGGTCAGGAGAAACTGCGTCCGGCAGAAGGCTGGCAGACGATTGCATTTGCACGTGACTGGAGCGGACCTGCCCGTCTGCAGAACGGAACATCATTTTTCTATTTTGCAACAGATCAATGGAGATATGAGGAGACCCCAGTTGGAGAACTGACCTCGGCACTTGAGGGGGATCCGCGCTTCCAGCACGTTGCTGACTACAATGTCATGGCTGCACGCATGGGCTGGCTTCCATCCTATCCGCAATTTAATCGCAACTCGATAGATTTGCATCAGGATGCAATAGATGCGGGGGCAACGACAAAGGAAGAGATCGGAGCTTATGTGGCATCCGAATTGCAAAATAAAAATCTGAAATTTTCAATCGAACAACCGGATGATCCGGCGAACTTCCCGCGTGTTCTATTTGTCTGGAGAGCAAATCTGATCTCAAGCTCAGGCAAAGGACATGAATACTTCCTCAAGCATTTGCTCGGTGCAACGAATGGATTGCTCAATGATGATGATCATGGACTTCGTCCAGAGCATGTGGAGTGGGTAGAGGATGCGCCGGAAGGCAAGCTGGATCTCATGGTCAATATGGATTTTCGTATGGCAGGTACAGCGATGTATTCCGATATCGTACTGCCAGCAGCAACATGGTATGAAAAAAGCGATTTGAGCAGCACGGATATGCATCCGTTTGTACATCCGTTCAATCCGGCGGTAGCGACGCAGTGGGAATCCCGTTCCGACTGGGATACGTTCAAGGAAATTGCGCGTGTGTTCTCTGAAATGGCCGCCCAGCAGTTCGATGGTCCGCAGAAGGAGATTTTGGCTACCCCATTACTGCATGATTCACCGGATGAACTCGCTCAACCTTATGGGGAGGTTAAAGA
The DNA here is from genome assembly GCF_948329825.1 of Paenibacillus sp. JJ-100. Classification (GTDB taxonomy): domain Bacteria; phylum Bacillota; class Bacilli; order Paenibacillales; family Paenibacillaceae; genus Paenibacillus. The sequence continues at coordinate 329,319 of NZ_CAOJCM010000002.1, read as the reverse complement.
CTGGAGTGCAGGCGAATGCGATGCAATTCCGGGCAAAACAATGCCGCATATTCAGGTGGTTGAACGTGACTATGCTGCGGTCTATAACAAAATGATCAGTCTCGGACCGAATGTGAAGGATAAACCGATCGGTACGAAGGGAATGTCTTGGTCCGCAAGTGAAGAGTACGAAAAGCTGAAGGGCATTTTGGGAGTGAACCGCAAAGATGGTATCGGACAAGGATGTCCAGATCTAAGTTCAGATCGTAACGTCGCTGAAGCAATTCTGACGCTATCTACAACGACAAACGGCAAAATGGCTGTACGTGCGTGGGAGTCGCTGGAGAAGAAAACGGCACTACATCTGAAGGATCTGGCAGAAGAGCGCTCCGAAGAATGTTTTACCTTCGATGAGATCACATCGAAACCCAAAACGGTCATCACATCACCCGCATTCAGCGGATCGGAAAAAGGGGGACGGCGGTATTCACCGTTTACAACCAACGTGGAACGTCTGATCCCTTGGCGCACCCTGACAGGCAGACAGCAGTTCTATATCGATCATGCCTTACTGCGTGAATTTGGAGAGACACTGGCGACCTTCAAGCCCATTCTGAAACATACACCGTTCCATCCAAACAGTAAACGTCCGATTGAAGGCGGCAAGGAAATCGTGCTGAATTACATGACACCACATAATAAATGGTCTATTCACAGTATGTACTATGATGCTCAGCCGATGTTGACCTTGTTCCGAGGAGGTCCAACGATCTGGATGAACCATGAGGATGCAGAGGATGCCGGTCTGGTGGATAACGACTGGATTGAGTGTTTTAACCGTAATGGGGTCGTCGTGGCAAGAGCTGTCGTCACACACCGTATTCCTCGCGGAGTGGCCTTTATGTACCACGCCCAGGATCGTCACATTAATGTTCCGGGTACGAAAATTTCACAGACACGCGGGGGTACACATAACAGCCCGACTCGCATTCACGTGAAACCAACACATATGATCGGCGGTTATGCCCAGTTAAGTTATGGTTTCAACTATTATGGCCCGACAGGTAACCAGCGTGACCTGAATGTCATCATTAGAAAACTGCAGGAGGTGGATTGGCTTGAAGATTAAAGCACAAGTCAGTATGGTCATGAACCTGGACAAATGTATCGGATGCCATACTTGCAGCGTAACATGCAAAAACACCTGGACGAATCGTCCAGGTGCAGAGTACATGTATTTTAACAATGTCGAAACGAAACCAGGTGTAGGTTATCCGAAACAATGGGAAGATCAGGAACGTTATCGTGGTGGTTGGGAGATAAAAAATGGCAAGCTGGAACTGAAATCCGGTACACGTGCAAGACGTTTGCTCAACATTTTCCACAATCCGGATCAACCCACGATAGACGATTATTATGAGCCGTGGACTTATGATTACGAAAAGTTGACGAATAGTCCGATGAAAAAGCACCAGCCCGTAGCAAGACCGAAATCTCAGATCACGGGTGAGTATATGAATCTCGAGTGGGGTCCGAACTGGGAAGATGATCTCGCAGGAGCGCATGTAACGGGCTTAGAAGACCCGAACATGAAAGGTGTCGAGGAATCAATCAAAATGGACTTTGAACAGGTATTTATGATGTACCTTCCCCGAATCTGTGAACACTGTCTCAACCCGGCCTGTGTGTCCTCTTGTCCATCAGGAGCGATGTATAAACGGGAAGAAGACGGCATCGTGCTGGTGGATCAGAATGCTTGCCGTGCATGGAGATTCTGTGTGTCCAGCTGCCCTTACAAAAAAGTGTATTTCAATTGGCAGACGAACAAAGCCGAAAAATGTACACTGTGCTTCCCGCGGATTGAAGCGGGTCTACCCACGATCTGCTCCGAAACTTGCGTGGGACGTATACGTTATATCGGTCTGATGCTCTATGATGCAGACCGCATTGAAGCAGCAGCTTCGGTGGAAAATGAAAAGGATCTGTATGAGTCCCAGATGGATGTATTCCTTGATCCAAATGATCCTGAAGTCATCCGTGAAGCACGTGCTGCAGGCATTCCGGAAGACTGGATTGTTGCTGCCCAGCATTCTCCGATCTACAAAATGGTGATTGACTGGAAGATCGCCCTTCCCCTTCACCCTGAATACCGCACAATGCCGATGGTATGGTACATTCCACCCCTCAGCCCGATCACGAACCGGGTAGAAGGTCAGGGTAGTTCGTTGGAAGTGAACGATATTTTCCCAGCGATTGATAACATGCGTATTCCGGTTGAATACCTGGCTAACCTGCTTACTGTTGGAGATACAGGGCGTATTCGTGAAGTATTGCGCAAAATGGCGGTCATGCGGATTCATATGCGTAACCAGCAAACCGGCAAAACGAGTGAGTCTGACTTGCTGGATATGGTAGGCATGAGTGCGCAGGAAGTTGAAGATATGTATCGCCTGCTCGCTATAGCGAAATACGATGATCGTTTTGTAATCCCGCCAGCTCACCGTGAAGAAGTGGCAGATCTCTTCAGTGAACAAGGTAGCTGCGGTCTTGATTTTACAGGCGGTCCAGGTTCTTGCGGTGTATTCTCATAGGAAAGGAGACAACAATGATGACAATCGATATCGATTCAGAACTCATCGTGAAGCCGGGTGATGACACGGACACAAGGCGAATCGTCTGCAAGCTGATCTCCTATCTGCTGCAATATCCGGACACCGAGTGGAGAGAAGGATTGCAAGGTGTGCAGGAAGCCGTTCTTTCTGTCTCTGATGAACAAGTGAAACAGACGGTATTAACCTTCATCAGAGATGCACAAGCTACCGATGCTATTCTGTGGCAGGATGCTTATGTACGTTCATTTGACTTTGATAAAAAATCAAATCTGTATCTCACGTATATCGCCCACGGTGATGAGCGGGATCGCGGGCCGGCACTGATTGAGTTGAAACGGAGATATGAAGCGGCTGGTTTCTATATGGAAGCCAGCGAGCTCCCGGATTATTTGCCTATGGTGCTTGAATTTATTGCCGAAGCTCCCGAGATGGATGCAATCGGCGTAATTCATACCTGCTACAAAGCACTGGTCACGATGACGGAAAGTATCGCAGAGCAAAACAGTCCATACGGACCGCTCCTTAATTTAATGTTACAGGTGGTGCCCGAGCCGTCTGTTTCAGACGCACCTGGACCAAGTGAAGCACAGCAGAAACAAGCGTTTGGCGGTCTGAACGAGATCGTTGAACTGATGAGGAGGGGCAGTCGGTGAGTACACTGGAATTGATGTTATGGGGGGCTCTTCCATATATGGTTATTGTGTTCTGTATCACCGCGACCATCCGGAGGTATGTAACCAATCCATTTAGCTGGACATCGAAGTCGAGTGAGATGCTGGAAAAACGGTTGTTGCGTTGGGGAAGCTTACTCTTTCACATCGGCATTTTCGCCGTCATCTGTGGACATATTGCAGGATTGCTAGTACCGGTTGAATTCTATCGCTGGATCGGTCTAAGTGATGAAGCGTATCATATGGGCGCTGTGTTCGGTGGATTACCGGCAGGGATTATTGCTTTTGCTGGTTTGGTTATTCTGTTAGTACGTCGCTATACGGCTCGCAGAGTGCGGGCAACAAGTAGCGTTGGGGATTGGGTAGCACTGGCCATGTTGATCATTGTCATTGTGACGGGAATTGTGGCAACATCGGCCAATGCGGTAAACCATAATGGATTTGACTATCGTACGACGATCAATCCATGGCTACGCGGACTGCTGGTTTTCCAGCCTGATCCGGCTCTGATGCAGACGGTGCCCATGAATTTTAAAGTTCATATTCTGCTTTCCTTTGTGCTGTACTGTGTGTTTCCATTCACACGTCTCGTTCACATGCTAAGCATGCCGCTCGGATATCTTAGACGCAGCTATGTACTGTATCGCAGAAGAGATGGTGCAGTGTATCCGAATCAAGAACAACAAAAGGAAAGGGCGATGTAAATGCAGCAAAAAGGTAAGGTTCAACTGCCCTTGCAAACCGCAAGTCTCATTCTTGGTTTCATGGTATGGGTGATTTTGTCTTCTCTGATGCCTTTCATCAAGGAGGATATCACGCTTACGTCTTCGCAGCTCGCTTGGGCGACAGCCATTCCGGTATTGATCGGTTCGGTTGCTCGTATTCCGATAGGGTATTGGACGAACCGATACGGAGCGCGTAACATTTTCATGATCAGCTTTGTGTTGTTACTGGCTCCTGTATGGTGGGTAAGCCGTGCAACGTCCTTCAGTGATCTGGTCATTGGTGGTTTTTTTCTAGGAATTGGAGGAGCAGTGTTTTCTGTTGGAGTGACGTCTTTGCCGAAGTATTATCCCAAAGAACGTCACGGTTTTGTGAACGGGATCTATGGAATCGGTAACCTAGGTACGGCGCTATCCGCATTCGGAGCTCCTTTGATTGCTGCTCAGGTAGGCTGGTCGAAGACAGTATTACTGTACAGCATTCTTTTAATAGGTATGGCAGTACTTAATTTTGTTCTGGGAGATAAAAAAGAAACACGTGTTACGGTGCCTCTGATGCAGCAGTTAAAAGATGTATCTCGGAATAACAAGCTATGGCTGCTATGTTTGTTCTACTTCCTGACATTTGGTTCATTCGTGGCATTCACAGTCTATTTGCCGAACTTTCTGGTCACTCATTTTCAGATGGATAAAGTTGATGCAGGACTTCGCACCGCAGGGTTCATACTAGTGGCAACTATTATGCGTCCGGTGGGCGGATGGCTGGGCGACCGATTTAATCCATTCAAAATATTGATGTTTGTGTTCGGCGGACTGACGGTTGCGGCGATTGTGCTATCTTTCGCACCTTCCTTCTATATCTATACGGTGGGCTGTCTGACGGTTGCGCTTTGCGCAGGGACAGGTAACGGTACGATTTTCAAATTGGTACCTATGTATTTCGTTAAACAAGCAGGTATCGCTAATGGAATGATCTCGGCGATGGGGGGGTTGGGCGGTTTCTTCCCACCATTGATGCTAACGCTGCTCTTCAGCATGACAGGTCATTATGCAATTGGCTTCATGGCATTATCCCAGATCGCGCTTGTAAGTCTGGTGCTTGTCATCTGGATGTTCTATCAAGAGAAACTTCAACTATCTGCCAGCATTCTGGAGAATACGGTTGAAGCGATTCTAGTGACGGACACCAACAGTATTATTCGTTCTGTGAACCCAGCCTTTACGGCGGTTACTGGGTACACGGCTGAAGAAGCGATAGGACAGAAGCCGAGTATGCTGAAATCAGGCAAGCAGGATAAGAAGTTCTATGATCAGTTGTGGCAGGAACTACGAGAAAAAGGATACTGGCAGGGTGAGATCTGGAACCGGAAGAAGAACGGTGAGGTCTACCAGGAATGGCTTAGCATCACAGCGATTCGTAATGAAGCAGGAGAAGTTAAATATTATGCAGGTATGTTCAGTGATATGGGTAAACCTGACTTGACCATTGCCTGAGTAGTGATGTAAACCGAGAGAATTATCGGAAAAGTGATCCAACATACAGTAGAAGACCTTAACTTCATTTACAGTAGTTAAGGTCTCTTTTTGAATAAGGGATGATCAAACATTCACCGAATGTCTGATTATAATCACCTCAGTTTTGCTCAATTAACAGGTCTAACTGGGATGTGATGCTGAGAGTGAGGAAGAAAAAGATAGAAAGGAGCAACATGTTGAAGAAATGGCGTCAATGATTTAACCGTCCCGTTGTTCCTTTAATGCCTGCAGGTTGTGAATGATGATGCGACTGCGATCGACCTCAAGAAGCTCATCTTTCGCGAGTTGGTTCAATAGCCGATTGGCAGTCTCGCGTGTCGTTCCGATGGAATTCGCGAACTCCTGGTGTGTCATGGGCAGATTAATGACGATCTTATCCTCTTGTTGCTGACCATGCTGCTCCGCGAGCATGAGAAGGAAGGATAGCACCCGATTCCGAACATCCTGACCGGACAACACTTGTAATTTGTCTTGTAATTCGCGAATTTTATCGCCTAATACACGCATGATTTTGATGGCAATCGCAGGTGTGCAGAGCATAAGTCGTTCGAATGACTTGACTGGAATCGCAAGCAGGCTTGTTGGTGTGATCGCGACAGCGGTCGCAGGGTAGGGGTGTGCGTTGAAAAATCCGGTATGGGGAAACATATCCCCTGTTTTGAGAAAAGAGACGATCTGTTCATGTCCATTCTCATCCGTTTTGTATGCCTTCACGATACCAGTACGTATGAAGAAGACCGCTTCTTTTTCGCTGCCCTCACTAAAAATGACTGTTTTCTTGTTAATGCTTCGCGATATGGCGATTTCTTCAATCTGCTTCAATTCTTCAGGACTTAGATCCTGAAAAATAGGGAATTGTTGTAGAAAGTCAGCGGCGTTATCTTTATTCACTCGAGTCACACGGGTTCATCCTCTCTGGATCACTTATTCTATATATTGTTATTTCCTCTTCATATTGTTCATTGAACCTTTTGTACTGTTAAACCTGATCGGAGGTTGTGATCATTTGAAAAACAATGGGAGTACCCTCGCAAAACCAATCGTTATCCCCCATGAACATGGTGGGTGGGCCATGGTAAGCGTACCCTTTCTCGTAGGTGTGGTGGCAAGCAGTCCACAGTGGTTACACGTACCTCTGTTTATGGCTTGGCTTGGCCTTTATCTGACGGCATATCCTTTGCTACAATCGCTCAAACGAAATGCCAATCGTCAGCACTTATATAAATGGGCTGCCATTTACGGATCGATTGCTCTAATCTGTCTGATTCCGGCCGTCATTGGTCAATTATCGCTATTATGGTTTGGCCCTATGTTAATTGGACTGCTTCTGGTGAACATCTGGCATGTAAAACATAAAGCCGAAAGGTCACTGACCAATGATCTGTGTGCAATGCTGGTCTTCTCCCTTGGCGGAGCGGCCGCTTATCTGATGGGCAGCGGTAAATGGGACTATGGGATGGCCATCGTTGTGTTATTCTCCTTTTTACATTTTACAGGAAGTACGTTCTTTGTGAAATCCGTCTTTCGGGAACGGAATAATCCACGCTGGGTCCCATTAACACGTTTAGTCCATATGGCTCTACTGCTCATTCCAGCGGCCGTTGGATATCCGTGGATGGGGCTGGCATATGTATACTCCGCAGCACGTGCATTTCGATATGCAGGTCAAACGTTGCGTCCAATGAAGGTCGGCATTATTGAGATTATTGGAGCAGTGCAGTTCCTAACCTGGTTCATGCTGCTGTGAATCACATCGTTTTATCATAACGTGATTTAACTGCACGTCAGGTGATAAAGGTCACAACGTCATCGGATTGACATGAATACTGAATGGTAACGAATGGTACATCTCGATTAGCCAATATTGTTGTAAATCCAAGTCCGTCATCGGTGCATTCGCCGCTTTAAGTAGGGTACGGATACCATCCATAAAGATTTGACCGTTTACCATGTTTAAGAGAAAAATAGAGAAAAGAGTATCCTCTTAGGCTCCATTAGGAGACCGGATACTCTTTTTGTAATGCCATATAAAGTTATACGAGAGTTAGTGTTTGGAGCAGCTTCCACCGCAACCACATGATTCTTTACCCCATTCCTGGGGCTCGGGCAGACGATTTAATTCAATGGATTTCGTAAAGTAGTTGCTAATCTGCTGATGTAATTGGCTAAATTCACGCTGTGCATAGATAAATCTGCGAATCAGCGGATGATCATAAAGCGCACGTTCTTCCTCTTCATAGACTTGGATCTCTGATTCAAGCAATTCAATATTCTGATGTTCTTTCTCTTCGAGTGCCTGGTGTTTCTCCATAAAGCGTTCATATTGTGCTGTTGCATCCTCGTCTGCGGCAAACTGATCAATCATCTTACGCATTTCTTGGTAGCCTTCATCCTGTAAAAGTAAAGAGCATAGCTCCTGCATTTTATGCATAATGATTTGTTTATCCATTTTCACTACCGCTGTCATCTTGTCAGCCTCCTGAAAGTTCTTTTGTTGTTATTCACTTTATATGGTTAAAGGCACGTGCACTGTGACCATCCTCACAACCTAGGTGAAATGGTTTACATATGTTAGTGAATGCTCAAAACATTATGAGATCATATCTTTTAATTGTTGCAGCTGCAGAATTCGAATCTCATTCCCGTTGACTTGAAGCAGTCTCTGGTGCTGGAGGATATTGAGCTTTCTGCTGAATGTCTCGGGGGTGATCCCCAGAAGCAGAGCCATATCCTTTTTGAAAACAGGCAAACGTATCTCATGCGTTGCATGATTTCGGCTATGGAAATCGAGAAGCAGCTTCGCGATTTTTTGCTCCGTCGTCATGGAACTGAGGGAACTGTTCCATTCGTCGGCTTCACTAAGCATACGGGTTATGACGAGCAGGAAGTGATAAGCAAGTTTGGGGTCACGCTCAAGTAACTGATCAAAGTCCTGCTTACGTATGGAGCATATAATCGACTCCTCAAGGACCTCTGCGTTGCAGGGATGTGGTGCCTGATGTAATAACGAATCCTGTCCAAAAAAATCACCTAAGAACAGAAATCGGATGATATGCTCCTTGCCATTTTCATTATATTTGGTCAGTTTCACACTGCCTTGATGAATCACAAACAGGGTATCCGAATGCTCACCTTCCTGAACGACATATTCGCCTTTGTTATATTTGCGAGTATGGAGAAGAGAAGTCAGTAATGCAGCTTCTGCAGTCTCCAGATGTTGAAAGAGCGAAACTTTGGAGAAGCAGGCAGTGTTTCCTTCGTGTTCACAGATCATCTCTGAGTCACCTCTTTAAATGTCAATTGAATGTTGGTCGTTTGCAAAGTTGCAGGCTGTGTATTGTATCACACTAAGTCATGATCTTCCCTCATTAATGTGACATGGTTTCACCACCATGATCCTTGCCATCTTCCGTAACACGAAGTACGGCAGAAGCACCTTTATCTACGTGTTTGAATTGATGGGTTACGATCGGGTAGTCTCCTTCCTCTGTAACGGTGAACTCCACGACCGCGCCTCCGCTGGCCGGAAGCATTACAGTCTGGATACCATACTCCAGGTTTCTTGAATTACCGTCTGTGTACACGCGATCCATAATCGTACCTACCACATGAAAGGAAGAGACTTCATTCGGACCGGCGTTGCTCACATAGATACGTACGGTGTCTCCTACTTTTGCCAGCAGTGGATGTTCTTTCAGGCCATAAGTATTTCCATTAAAAACGACATACTCCGGTTCACCGTTTAAAAAGGAATCATAGTCATGCTCTTTGTACCATTCGCTCTGTACCAGGGTATATGAACGGTCAACGAGATGATCCGAAGGGTATCCTGCTTCAGGTTCAACAATAATCATGCCGTACATACCGTTGGCAATGTGGGCAAGAGTTGGTTTACTCCCGCAGTGATACATAAAAACGCCGGGCGACGTAGCTGGATAAGTGAAAGTATCTTCTTCACCCGGCTTGACATCGATAAATTTATTACTCGGGGAGGCATGAACGGCATGCATGTCCATTGAGTGATTCATGCGGCTATCTATATTTTTTAATGTGAAAACGATGGTATCCCCCTCTTTGACACGAAGGACCGGACCCGGAGAAGTTCCATTAAACGTCCAGGCATTATAGATGACGCCTTTTGAAATTTCTATATCAGTCACTTGGGATGTCATTTCGATATACACCGTTTGGCCTTCTCTTCGAATAACCGGATCAACAGGAGGCTGACTAGGTGCAGTCTTTGAGAAGGTTTCTTCATTTTGGATAGGCTGAACGGGACTTGTGGAATTGCAATGAGAGAGTGCAGCGGTGAAAATGGTCAGGATCAGAATGTATTTATAAATGTTAGATAACAAGAGCATAGAGTCACAACCTTTGCATACAAGTGATGAATTTCACAACGATAGATGTGAGAAATGATATGTTCAAGAATAACCTAAACTCAGCTTACGATATGCATGCGGTGCTAGGTGTGATGAAGAACACATTTGTGTAGGACTATCGGCGTTATTTTGAGAGATAGTGCTTGCATTTGTTGTGCTTAAATCAAGAGTTTCATATAATTTTAAAGAAGGTTAATATGGAACATTGTGGGATTAGGAGAAGAAGGGAGATGTTGCGCATGAAACGTTTCGAAGACGAGCCTGCATTTAAATACAGCTATTATGCCGTGCTTAAGCGCGGAGAACGAGTTGATGTCAGATGTCCAACATGTGGCGGGCATGCTTATATTGAATATCGAAATAGAGAATTGCGATGGAAATGTAGTGAGTGTTACGCACAAGCGGTCAAAGAAGAAGAATATGAGTATAAAGCCAAAGGATATTGTTCCGTATGTGAACGTTGGTTCAATGTCGAGGTGACGAATGAGAAGATGAAATCCCATTCGTTAGTACATATTACATGTCCTCATTGTGGGGCAGGCAATCAGGCTAAATTGCATAAACAAGCAGTCGGGCGAGGGTATTATCTAGATATTCGCCGTGGTAGAGATCCGATCTTTGATCTGGAATTATACTTTCTGGACTACATCCGAGGCAAGCAGATTTGGGCAGTGAATCGTGAGCATCTGAATTATCTGATAGCTTATGTCTCGGCTGATTTGCGGGTGAAGTATGGTGGATCAATGATCAAGACGGCCTCGCACAGCATACCTGCTTATATTAAAGAAGCCAAGAATAGGGAGGCTGTGACACGTATTTTGTCCAAAATGCAAATGCAGTCTAACGCAAGGTAGATTTATGATAACCAACATGAACAGGGGAAGAAAAGATGAATAAACGCGGTGCGTTTGGGATTGTTATGCTTGTTTTAGCTATGCTCTGTATTCCTGGATTTTTTATTATGCAGACGTATGGCTTATTTCAAAAAGAAAAGGTGTTATCCGATTATGCCATTGCTGTAGACGTCGATGGTAAATCTTATCAGACATGGCCGCTAATCAATGGTTTTGCAGCGATGGATAAACAAGATGAAGATCGTCAGTTCTACTACCGCATCGACATGAGTGGTCTTGAATATTTGTTTCAACTGGCTTACAAGGAGTATGAGGTAGAACCCGGAGGAGATAATCCGTTTTTGGCCGGTCAAGTCAACTACATGTATACCGATCATCAGTACGTGCGGAGTGAAAACAAATACACCAATGCCAAAGATTTCGTTACAGTATTAACGCTCGTGGACCGGGCGGGGAATATCATCTATACCTACGAACAAACCGGCAAAGGTGACAAAAATCTGATAAAGTCGATCATTCATCAGGGCATGAGCCGGACAAGTAATCGAGGCACAGAAGCCGCTCGTGATCCCTACTTGAATATTACGGCTTTATTTCGGGAGAAGTTGGGCATTAATGTGAAACTCGAGGTGGATGAAGAACATAAAATTGTTACAATCCGAATGGACAAAATGGAGGAAAAATGATGAATATGTATGGCGTGTATCACGGACCTTTGTATTTGGAAGGACTAACCAGTAGTGTGACCGAGAGTAAGAAACATGAGGTGGAATGGCAGGGTAAATTACAAACGCGTGATGGACATGATCAGTTTCATATTTTTTATTATGGTGACTTGGATGAAGACGATATGATCATGTGGCACGATCTGACACCATTGTTGGTATATGCCGAACATACGATTACGGGGGAACGATATCTGCTCATTGATTCGGCTAAGCACGGTTACGATGCGATGTTATGTGAGACGTATCCCGAGGAGGATGTAAATAACCGGCCTCTTCGTCCATATCTTGACATCGAGGGTGAGGATACCTTTGAAGTGTATCTGTCTGCATTTTACAACGTGCCATGGGATGAAGAATTCGGCGAAGATGTAGAGGAAGATGGCATGTATGAGCTCATTACAGGTGAGCGTGTGCATTTTAATGAGGTCAAGCGTAATGGTTTTGATGCATTTGCGATTCGCATTCGAAATTGTAAAGGTGTAGATACCGAGCTTATGCATGATGAGCTGGCATAGAGCAATTGGCCGAGTAATGTCACGTTAATCGGACGAATTCAAGTGATTGAACGTTTAAGTATTGAACTACGATGAGGAGTGAGGACGGTTGTATATAGTGTCTCGTGTGTTAAAGCCTGCCACGCATCAGGAGTTACAAGATGTGGAACAAGAACACGCCATCCGTCTGCCGCCTACTTATCAGCATTGGATGCAGCAATACGGGGAAGGGACGTATTCGGGTTGGATAAATATTCAGCGGCCCGATGCGGAGGTGCTACAACCATTTGCAGAATACGATCTCTGGGAGCACACAGAGCAAACGGTCATTAGCCAGCACCAGTTGCAAGAGTGTGTCAGCATTGGTAGTTCAGTCGATGGAGATTTCCTGGCAGTTCATGCGGGTGTAGATGGATTGATCTGGCTTCCACGGCATGATGAACAGATTACAGTATGGCCTTCTAATGATAGGTCTTTTGCTGCCACTCTTGATCAGATCTACTGCGGATATTACGGTAGGGACGAGCCTTACAGCCCCGCATACTATGAACCTTGGAATGGGGAGCGGCATCCTGTATTTTATCATTTTACGGGAAAAGAGAACGGTATCACGATGAGAGAGATGGCTCATCTGTGCAAGACGGACTTTACTTGGGACTTGGTTATAGAGAATGAATACACATGCAAGCTCTTCAAGGAGTCGATTGGTGGCTATATTCGTTTTAATATCGCGAATGGGCGTGAGATTGCCCTATTTTATGAGAATAATCATCCGACGGAGGCGCAAGAAGTAGACAGATTCGTGCAGAAGTTACAACACTATTTGCAGACACATTATTGCACTACACTGGGCTAGAACACATGAAAGAGGGGAGTGGGATGGTATGGATTGGCTAAATACAGAAGTTGCGGAGAAGTGGCGGAGTGAGGGCAAGCGCTATGCCAGTCAGATTAATGCATTCGTACATCAAATGCTTCAGGGAGAGCATCCGGATGAATCTGAACTGACAGATGATGCAAGGGATTCCATTAGTCATAAAGTGATAAATATGGTGCAACAGGCTAATCTTCAAGACGATGTGGAACGGCTTCGTGTAGAATTACCCGCGGCTACCTGGCCGCTGAGTAACCATTTTCAGGACTCCATGCAGCCTGTACAGGCCGTATGTTATCTGAACGAAGATACTGTACTCTGTAATACAGGATTATTCTCGAATCTTGGGCAGGTGTATACGCTGGATCAGCGTGGATGGTGGCGAAGTCCAGACGATACGTTTGCAGGTTGTTCCTCCAATGGTGATTATGTTGCTCTGGCCAATGGGGAAGGTGTGAGAGTCCTTCGTAAGCCTGGTCGAAGATTAGAAGGTGAACAAGTGGCATTTTATCGCTGGGAAGGAATTCAGAATCAGATCAAAGCAGTGCTACCGGAAGTCGAGTCCCTCGTAGATTCTGTCCATCCTGAATGGAAGCTTGAAAAGCTCATTCCATTGGATCAGGGGCAAAAGCTGCTTCTTCAATCTCAGTACGGAATCTATCTGATTGAACAAGAGAAAGTGACGATTCTTCATCCTGATGTGGCTGAGATTGTGGAGCACGGGTTCGAAGTTACACTGATCTCAATGGGTCATGCTGCGGTATCAGTCGACGATCGCTGGATCGCATGGGGAAGCCAGATGAGTAGCCATATCGTGCTGGATCGTGAGACCAATACGATGTACGAAGTGCAGCCAGAATCCAGCTATCCGCATTGTGTGACTTTTAGCGGAGACAGTGAAGTGGTATGGTTTAATGCCTGTCATTTCTACAATGGGGTTACCATTCAAGTTCATCTTGCCAACATTGTGAGCAGTGAACAGGAAGAACAATGGCCGATTATGGATGAGAATGCGCGTGTCTATGCCATGGTTGAGACGGAAGAAGGTATGGTGATTGGCGATGCGTACGGTTATTTGTATTGCATCAATCGTGAAGGGCAAGAGCTGTGGCGTCATTTTGTAGGCTCAACCATCTACTCTCTCGCCGTATCAGCTGGGAAGTCCAAGCTAGCTGTAGGAACATATGGTGGTATGTTACATATACTCGATCTACATTCGGAAAGTATGGATGAGTATGGAATTGGAACAGGTACTTTGCGTGAACAGGAGCGTTATATCATGTGGCGTGAACAAGACCCGCTGCGTTGGTAGATAGGGATAGATGAATTTGTTAAAGGGTGATGAGATGGAACGTTATGAGGCGATACAGTTGTTAAAATATCATGCCTTTGCTCACGATGATATTAAGCATCCTAAAATGGAACATGGTTTTCTCGGTAGTCTGCGACCTTTCCGTGGTCAGTTGATTGAAGAGAACTTCCATGAACTGATGACTATATTACGTGTGCTCGCTCCGGAGCTTTCGAATTCAGCATTGGATCGAGAAATCATGGCTTGCTTATGGAGTATTACTCATCTGGCGAGGGCATGGGCAGTTGAGCCTGAGGGTATGCTTCGAAGTAATCATCTGATCTCTGATGAGCAAGTTCAGCTAATGGAAGAGTGGCTTAATCTGTTTTCCTATGCAATTATGATCCTGATTGAAGATGGCGGAGAGCAAGAGGCATTTTGGGAATACCAACAATATCTAGCGAACAGAAGTGCAGACAGAGGTGAAGGGATATGAGTTCTGAGGCAGAAGCGCAGGCTGACATCAACGAGTTAAGGCAAGAATTGAACCAGTTATTAGATCATAAAATACAAGATGAAGAGATTCGGTCGCTATATAACACCTATCTTCAACTGCCGGGGGCGTCTGAGGAAGAACTGGACCAGTTCGAGAAGCAATATGGAGTTCGCTTGCCGGATGATTTCCGTAAATTTTACTATCATAAAGATGGTAGTGGTTATGGTCTGCATATGTTGTACCCAGGGGATGCGGATCAAGCCTCATGCCCTCCATTCTATTTAATGTCGCTAGATGAGATTCGGGAGACGAAACAATACTTCTGTGATGTAGATGAGAAGCTGGAGGAGCATTATGGGGAAGAAGAGCTTCGTCAATTAGATCCTGAAATCAAACCTTATTTGTTTCATAAACCATGGATTCCATTCGGAACCATGGCCGGAGGTTCGCTATATTTGATGTTGGATTTCGATCCAACAGATACAGGGACATACGGTCAGATTATTATGTATGTGCATGATCCGGATTTTGTATATTACGTTGCACCCTCGTTTACAGAGTTACTTCGCATGTCTAACCGCAATCTGAAACGGATGGATGAAATTGTATACTAGATATTCGATATAAATGACAACGATAACAGAAAATAAATAACAGCAGAAATAAAAAAAGGCAGAAATCTGCCTTAGCAGTTCCTGCAATTATACTCATCATTTGATCATAATGTGGACTCTTCAGGCTTTACCACTGGAAAAAACGGTGACCATGAAATCCTCCGGTGCCACCAGGTCCGCCGACGTGTGGCCCTCCGGGGTACCCAGAGAAATGCCCGGGATAGCCACCATGCCACCATGGTCCTGGACCTCCAATGGGATAAGGAAAAGGGAGAGGAACAGGTACAACTGATGGATAGGGATACGGGTAAGGGTATGGGTATGGGTAAGGTGGTGGAGGTGCCGGCGGATAATAAGGATAGGGATAACCTAAAGGTTGTTGCGTGAATGTGGAACCGGGAACATAAGACATATCACAAGCCTCCATTATCTGGATTGATGATACCAGCCTATGCGAATTCGTCTTTCTCTATCACAGCGAATTATAAAGTATAAGAGCGTGGGCTCCCATTCAAAACGGTTATTCTATGTATCATTCAGGTTATTATCGATAACATATAACAATGAAAAGGCGTTCGTAGCAGAACGCTTTTTTACGTTGATGTACATTATCAAAAACGTGATGTCACAAATTGTACCTGTTATTTGTTTTACTAGTACACAGAGTAATAGAGGAAACAATGCGAAGTGGATCGAAGGAGAAGCACCTAATGGATTTCCCCAAATTTGATTCTACTTTCGAACATGGTATGATGCTAATAGGTTTGAAGAGTAGTAAATATATGTAATATTGGATATGGAATTTAATACAAGTGAGGTTATATGCTTTGAAAAAACTGAATTATATGTACATGTTTATTTTTCTTAGTGCGGTTACAGGTGTAACGCTTGTTTTACACTATGCAGCAGCGGATTGGCTGAACCAAACATATTTCAACTTTCTGATCTGGAATCTGTTTTTGGGGTGGATCCCATTCCTGTTCTCATCGATAACGTATGGTTTAAGTCGATTGAAGTGGAAAGGAGCCTTGTTGCTCGCCATACCTAGTGCAATGATGTGGTTGTTATTTTTTCCAAACTCTTCTTATATCATTACCGATTTGCTTCATTTAACGACAAGAAGTTCAAGATATTTCTCTCAAAACACTACGGAGTATAAGTACTGGTATGATCTGATGGTAGTGTTAATGTTTGTTTGGGCAGGACTATTGGTCGGATTCGTATCAATGTATCAAATACAGCAAGTGATCTATGAACGGTGGGGACGGGCGTTATCATGGATTTTTGTAATTGGTGGAACAGCACTTGCAAGTTATGGTGTTTTGCTTGGGCGTGTGTATCGATTAAATAGCTGGGATGCATTTACTAATAGTGATCTGTTAATCAGTTTAATGCAAGAAAGTGTAAGGCGCCCCTCTTTGGCTTTCTGTGTGTTTTTTGGAACTTTTCTTCTGACAGTCTATCTCACGTTCTATTATTTACTGAATGCGAGAGGGGTTACTCCGCGGAATACGGAATCTTTTGATAAACAAATGTAGCTGGGGCTTCAATATCTATTACCATGGAATACAGGTGGCGTAGCCTTAACTAATGCCCTGAAAGTATGAGTTAAGGCTACGAGGAATGGTGAGATCAGAGTTTGGAATAAAAGTGAAAATGAAAGAGAACCTAGTCGCCGATCCGAGTCAGTTTCCACAGTTCAGGCGCAATTAATCTAGGGAATACATCAATCGGGGGTTTTTCCTTTTTGCGTTTATCATTGGTCAGTACAGTCACCAGCTCAAGCTCAGGAACAACATATACATATTGGCCTCCAAATCCTCGGGCATAGTAGTATTTCAGTGGCTTGTGACTTGCTGAATCGGTAGACGGAGATGCCGAGTCTGCATCCGGATTCTGACCTCCATATTTATCCACCCACCAGTGCCAACCGTAACTTCCGTGGTTCGGAGGACTGACTGTAATAAACGGCTCTGTGGAACGTTGGACAAGTTGACTAGATATGAGCTGTTTGCCTTCCCATACCCCTTCCTGGAGATAGAGATAACCGAATTTCAATAAGTCAGCTGGCAGTAATCGAAGTCCGAATCCACCCGTGTGTACACCTTGTGGATCTTGCTCCCATTCATAGTCGTGAATGTCCAGTGGACCAAATAAATGACGCTCCGCATAAGCTGCGACACTCATGTCTGTATGCTGCATCAAGATAGCCGATAGAATCTGGGATACTCCCGAATTGTATTCCATGTGTGTTCCGGGTTCATGACGCAAGCGCTGCTCCAGTGCAAAGTTGACCCAGTGATCTGTTCGTGTCATACGCGGAAACGAATTCTGACCTCCGAATTCATCCCAATTAAACCCCGCAGTCATGGTAAGCAGTTGCTCCAGTGTTATTGCTGGTTTACGAGGATCGGGATCCGATGCGAGGTGTGGAAAAAAAGTCGATATAGGCGTACTTGAATCGGGTAGGAGCCCTTGATCCATGGCCATACAAATGAGCGCAGAGATGATGCTCTTGGTACAGGAATTGATTTTAGCTATATGTGTCTCGGCCTGTGCATCTCGATAATGCTTGTACATGATGTCTCCACGTACACTGACCAGACAACTTCTAAGATCAAGCGGCGGGATGAAATGTTCTAATGTATGGTGAAGGTTTGAGAAGTTCATAGTGTCCTTTCTGTGCTTGTCCATATATTTTGGTGTGTGTTATCAAAATCATTGCCCATTATGTTAGCATATTCATCTGCACAGCTCAACAAACGAGGACTTCGCTGTTAATGGTTGCATAGGAGGTGATATTTTGTACAAAATCGGTAATCAAGGAACATTCAAAACGATACCTGATCAAGCGCTTGCAATCTATCAAGGGAATGTTGCCAGCGTAGAAACATGGATAGAGCAGGGGATCGACATGGAAGAAAAAATAGTGTTGAGTAAACATATTATGTTAAGCCCGCTTGATCTGGCCCTGATCTGTAATCAGCCAAAGGTGGTCAGACTGCTCGTGGAACGAGGAGTTGAACTTAATGGCAAAGACAACCCCGCTATACTTTATGCTGCCCGCTACTGTGGAGCTGATATGATTCGTTATTTGGTTGAGCATGGAGCCCAATTAGATGGATTAAGTCGTTTGAAATCCAGTGCGTATGATGAAGCGTATTACGGAAACAAAAAGAATATTGCGGTGTTGCACGAGCTAGGGCTGGACATTCGAAAATATGGTGGGAAAACGTTAAGGAAAGCAGTAGCGGATCATGATATGAAGATGATTCAATTCTTGCTGGACAAGGGTGTGAACATCAACTACAACGAACCGGATATGGTATATCCGTACCAAGCAACACCACTCACCGTCGCAGTGCGACTGAATAACATGCGTATGGTCCAATACTTGGTTGAACAAGGTGCGGATGTGACATTAAAGGAGAACGACGGAGAGAGGGCGTATACCATAGCGGTCAGTCAGAAAAATACGGAAATGGCTGATTATCTGCGAGCACAGGAGCCTGAAGCGTTTCATAATTTAAGTAATAAGCTATATGCGTTAAAATCATACAAGCTTCCAAAAACATTAATCCATTTTCTAACCGAAGGTTCGCTTAAAATTGAATTGCCGAGCCGACCGGCGGGTGCTCAATATATTGAATTCTTTTCGCTGATTGATACGATCGAGATGAAGATGGGGAGACAGAAGTTGCTGCGTCTATCTTGTGAGTTGGATCAGTACTCTCATATCCAGATCGTATGGAATCCAAGCAAAAAGAGGATAGGTTATGTCGACGTCGAACATCAGGAACACGGCATATTAGGTACGTTTGAACAATTTATGAGTCAACCTGAGATTTACATCGATCAGCTTCTGAATTAGATCAGATGGTTTTGTCATTTATAGAACCTCATGCATATATCGCCGTGGCGAAATGCGTGAGGTTTATTCAGGTTTTCTCACAGAGATGCCTAAATAGGAAAAATATCTCATGAAATATGAACTATACTAGTGCGAATGGAGGTTAGAAATGGTAAAATAGCAGTGCTTATGTGCGAAAATGAGCGATAGTTGACGAATATAATACGACGTGATGATTTTTTGGTGATAGTAAGAAAACTGCTGAATCCAGTATTTTAATCTGAAGTGAGGAATAGAACTATGGCTATAATTGATGTAATCAAGTATGATGGTTCGCCTGATGTATTTGCCTGGAAACACCCGGAAAGTGAGCTAGGAACATGGACTCAGTTGATCGTAAATCAGTCTCAAGAAGCTATCCTTTTCAAGGATGGAAGAGCCCTTGACCTGTTCGGGCCTGGGAGACATACATTAAGCACTGCAAACATCCCGATTTTGAACCGACTTATTAACCTCCCATTCGGCGGAAAGTCTCCATTTGCTGCAGAAGTATGGTATGTCAATCAAGTAAGTGCAATGGACGTCAAGTGGGGAACCGCGAATCCGATTCAGATTCAGGACCCGAAATATAATATTATCGTTCCTGTGAGAGCCTTTGGACAGATGGGCCTAAAAATTGCGGACTCTAGAAAATTTCTAATTAAATTAGTAGGAACCCTTCCGGAGTTTAATCAGGTCAATATGGTAAATTATTTCCGTGGATTAATCATTATGAATATTAACTCTATGCTATCTTCCTATTTAATACATAGAAAAGTAAGCGTGTTAGAGATCAATGCGTATATCGCTGAAATATCCCAACATTTTGCAGACACCATCGCTTCTACGTTCGAAGAATTTGGAATCGAACTCATTAATCTGTACATACACAATGTCAATCTTCCGGAAGAAGATCCATCCGTCATCCGATTAAGAGAAGCACTTGCTCGCAAAGCAGAGATGGATATCATTGGATACACGTATCAGCAGGAACGTTCATTCGACACTCTTGAGGGTGCAGCCAAAAATGAAGGAAGCATGCAATCCGATATTATGGGCGCAGGTCTTGGTATGGGCATGGGGGTTGGTCTAGGGGGTTCGTTCAGCAGCGGGATGTCGCAGATCTCCCAAGTGATGTCTACAACCGAGACCCCATCTGTCCGTCTATGTGAGCATTGCCATCATCCGAATCAGGAACAGAGTTCCTTTTGCAGCAAATGTGGGAAGTCATTAGGTGGAAAAACAGTAACGACGGCATGTAATAAATGTGGACATACGATGCAAAAAGGCACCAGGTTCTGCCCGAATTGTGGTGATAAGTATCATGCGTGTCCTTCATGTGGAGCCGATAATGCGGAGAATGCGTCCGTATGCATGGTATGTAATGAACCACTGCCGAGACCGTGTGCAGAGTGCAATCATATGAACTTACCTAACACGAAGTTTTGCGGTAACTGCGGCACAGCTCTTACGTTAAAATGCAGTCAGTGCCAACATGAAGTAAAACCGGGGCAGAAGTTCTGTCTGGATTGCGGAAACAATCTGCAAGAAGGAGGACAATAATTCGTGATTATGAAACGAAGCAATCTTCTTATTGCAGATATAATCTATGTCGTGTGTTTGGTCATCAGCTCGATGATTTCTTTTACGGTGTATAGTGACGGCTATCAATCCATCGCCTTCTGGATCAGCCTTATTGCGACTTATGTAGCGATTACGAGTCTGTGGATCTTTGTACGTTATGTCATGCGAAATATGGAACGCTTTAAACAATTTGTTCCGGGTTACACTGCAATTGGAGTCATCTTAGCCATATATTTGCTATGTGTGATTTTCTATGCGCTTTTTGTAGGTTTTGCTGATCATGTATTACGCTGGTTTATTTTGTTACATGCAGTAACGGCGGCTTTGACTTTTATGTTGTGTGCTATCGTATGGATCTATATTCGGTCGGCAAGACAGCATGAAACCAGTCAACAATTGAACGCAGCCGGTCTGTACTCCATTCAGAAAGCTTTACAACAATTGCTAAATAGTTTGGGGAACCAGTCCATTCAGGAGAGGAAATCCGTTGAATCCATTATTGAGCTGGTAAAGTATAGTGATCCGGTTATTCCAGCTTCAATGGAATATACAGATCATCAGATTTTGATTGAGATTGAATTGTTGAACGATGAGGTGCAATCACAGTTTGCTGCTGGAGAGCATCTAAATAAAGAACGTTTGGCTGCGCAAATATCTAGCATAAAATCTCGTCTATTAGAGAGAAATCAACAAATTCTTGCGATGAAATCTTGAACTGATTAGGGGGAGAAAAGTGAAACGTTTTTTTGGGATTATTTTAATCATCATTTCATCTATAACGATTTTAATGTCAATATTAATGATATCTGAGGGTACTGATTTAGCTGTTTTTAGTGTCGTGGTATTTTTTATCCCCGGTCTTGTTGTGTTTGTTACCGGAATAAAAATGTGTGCTCGCCCTAAACCTCGTCCAGAATTGGATCGATATTATCAACATTATGATCAAGATGAAGAATATTACGAGTACGAGTATGAGGATGATTATGATGACGAGCCACAGGAACCGATCTCGGTTAATTGCTCGGGTTGCGGGGCCAAAGTTAAGGTATATCCTAATTTGGCTTCCGATTGTGAGTATTGCGGGACAACGATGAGAATCTCGTAGTTGTGGGTATGCCGCCAAGTGCAGCCATTCTCCACAATGATGTAAACCACTTAGAAGGTGTTTATTTGGGGGAGACAACATGGTAAGAAAGTTTTTTGGACTGATATTTTTGATTTACGCAATCGGAATGCCTATTGCCTTTTTTAATGCGGGTAATCACAAACAGATCAAAAGTGATCCGATTACATTTATAGGGCTCGTCATCTTAGAGTTTGTTTTTATATTCTTTGCAAATAAATTACTCAGGAAAAAGAAGGTTTCTCAACAAAAGTATTACGGAGGGTACTCACGAATTGATTTAGGTGAGGAGCTTGGTCATGCAGATGACTACTCAAATGACTTCTCCAATAACTATTCTAATGATTACCCGAGTACAAGTAACTACTCGAATTACAGCAGTAACACAGTGGTCTATACAAATAATAATTCAGTCAGTTATACAGAGATTAATATTAACAATAATACCTATCATGAGGAAGAGCCTGACAAAAAGGCTGAAGCAAAGGTTGAAGAGCCACCAAGAAAAGTGACAATGACTTGTCCGGGGTGTGGAGCAAAAGTAAATTTGTACCGGAATCAGTTCACGGATTGTGATTACTGCGGTACGACAGTCGAGTCTTAATCCATGGTATGTTACACATTAATAACTGTAACAGTCTGATAATCTTTTTATTCAAATGAAGAACAAGACTCCTTTGCGGATCGCAACATTCCGTATGAAGGAACGGGTACAGTATTATCTCCTCAAGTCTAAGCATACATTACAACAACGAGATGTTTACCTAAGGAGGAGAATTAAACTGATGATGAATCCGTTCCTGCAAGCTCCAAACGTTCCGCTTGCTGCAGATTCGAATGCTGTGGTGAATTACAGGAGAGACGAGAACAACTTCGTAACACAGCTATTTGGAGAGCAGCTGCCAACCATTAAGAATGGATTTTTTAATGTATACCTGAGCAAAGGCATTATTGTGCAGCCCCATTGGCACACCAATGTTACAGAAACGGTTGTGGTGATCAGCGGTGAGATTACAGCATCGGTATTCAATCCATTCACACGTGAACGAATCACATATCGGCTGAAACCCGGACAGGTGGTTGTTTTTCCTAAAGGCTGGTTCCACTGGTTTGTTGCGGAGACTGATGGTGTTTATGTGCTCACTATATTTGATCAACCGACACCGGATATTGTATTTGGAGCAGATTTCCTGGCAGTGACACCTCCGGAGGTGGCTCACCGCGCTTACTGCTTGGATGAAGAAGCCTATGCCAGAGCGGTTGCTTCTATCCAAAATGATAAGATCCTAGGCCCGAATATTGGATGTGATTCCTCCGTTTCTGACGCCTCCACTCAAGCTTCCAAGAGCTAACTTCATCACTCCGTAAATCTGTATCAACTCTAAAGTTCCGATACTTTATCGTAATTCAAACCGGACTAGAAAACCTGTATCTGAAGTATTTTGGTTACAGGTTTTTTTTATCTGCCTTTGCGTACACCCGATCTACCTCCTCTCTGTTACTATAGAAGTATCACAAGAAGAATGGGGGATATGATTCATGACTATAACAGAAGAAAACTGGTTGGAAGTAGCAATGAGTTATGCACCGATCCTCATGTTTGATCAAAATGAACCATTTTATCCGGATCTCGTTGGTGTATCTCTGCTTGATCATCCTGGACCGTCCCCATCCTTTCGAAGAGAGATAATCTTTCCTTCTGAGATGGTACAGTATGTTATTGAGTATGCGATTTGGTGGGATTATGAGATTGGACATCTTTATGAAATGGAGCATGTATGGGTATATGTGGGACACGATGGGGAGGTTGTGGACTGTGAAGCCAGCTTTCATGGCAGGGTATTGAGAGGGATGTTAAAAGAAAGGGTTAATCTGGTTGGAGAGCATGTATGTCTATACTCACAGCCTGGCAAACACGCTTTCTCGCCGCTACCAGTTGTGTTTGAGTTGTTACCGAATTTGTATAGTGCAACAGGAGTCGAAGCGGGCTGTGACGGCTTGCTTGTAAATGAAATGTTTGCGCCTTTTTTCCAGACAAGCGAACAGATCGATGCACGGGTTAAGAGATATTTGCAAACCAAGGCGTTTGTACCATCGATGCAGTTTGAAGAGTACTTGCTTCAACCAGAGATGTTTATGACATGGGACAAGCTCTTTGAGCTTATTCCACAACGAATTAAAGATCGATTGAAAGAGCTGGAGCAAATGGAGGAATCTTAAACTCTAAAACACATGTAGTCAGTGGTGAGTGATCGATTTGTCAATAGGAAGCGAAAATACCAACAGCCTCAAGGGACTTCAAGGCACCCTGAGGCTATTTATCATGTTTCAGACAACGTGTTATCCTTTGAAAATAAGTTCCATGAAGCGATTGGCTGCAGAAGAGATAGGCATGTTCCTTTTGGTCATAATCCCGACATGAGAAGGGGGAAGAGGAACATCTAGTTGTATTTCGAAAAGGGAACCTTCTTCTAGTTCTTTGGAAATAAATTCGCGCGTGACATACGAGATGCCCAGACCACGACGAGCAAATTCAATGAGCAGATCAACACTGCCGACTTCAATCTCTGGTTTTAACGTGTAATTATAACTGTTGAATAGTTCTGTAATTGCCATCCGTACCCGGCTGTTCCGGGAGAACAGAATGAGTTTGTGTTCAAGCAGCATCTCAAGGGTGAGCACTTTTCCTTTTAGTTGGGCATACCGTTCACCAGCAACAAAACAATCCTTCAGCTGAATGCTCTCCCGCACTTCCAATTGCGGATCAACGATGGGCATGCGAACAACCCCGAGATCAATTTTGCCTTCCTTCAGAAACGTAATGACCTCTGGTGTCGTTCCATGGCTTAGATGCAATTTGATGTGAGGGTACTGATTATGAAACTCCTCTAAATACGATAACATGTAGTGTTTGAATAGGGAGTCGCTACCACCGATGCGGAGTTCCCCGTTGTCCAGATTTTTCAGTGCAGCCATCTTTTCCTCTGCGAGGGATATCAAAATCTGGGATTGTTCAATATAGGAATACAGACTGGCGCCTTCCTGAGTCAACGAGACTCCTTTGGAATTTCGATAAAACAGGGTGAGACCAAAATTATCTTCCAACTGTTTAATGGCATGGCTGACGCTTGGTTGTGTGATGTAAAGGGCTTTGGCGGCTTGAGTCAGGCTGCCTGTTTTGGCGGCCCAATAAAAGACTTTATATAGTTCATAATTTGTTGTCATAGATATCGTCTATAGCTCCTGTGAAATATATTAATTACTTGTATAGCTATAAAACGTATTATAGTGTAACTACAACAAAGAAACCAGAGTTACTTGGAAGGAGCATGGAAAGATGGAACCAACAACGATTGTTTTATTTGGTGCTACTGGTGATTTAGCTAAAAGAAAAATATATCCAGCCCTATATAATTTATATATTGAGCAAAAGCTTCCACAAACTTTCTCCCTGATCGGCATGGGCCGCAGAGAGTGGTCGGATGAATTTTTCCAAGCACAAGTGGAAAAATCTTTACATGAGTTTTCCAGACGTCAAGGAGACCATGAATCCGTTAAATCATTTGTAAAAGCTTTCCGCTATAGTGTATTGAATATCACACATAAGGAAGATTATATAAAGTTGCTGCAGTTGGTGGAACAAAGAGAGGCTGAACTGGGCATTCCATCCAATCGTTTGTTCTACCTCTCCGTTGGTCCAGAATTCTTCGAACCTATTGCCGAGAATATCCAGGCGAGTGGACTAGGCACTACACAAGGGTGGAAACGTCTTGTCATCGAGAAACCGTTTGGTCATGATTTACAATCTGCCCGTGATCTTAACCGCAAACTGAGTGAGTCGTTCACAGAGGAAGAGATCTATCGCATAGACCATTACCTGGGCAAACCAATGGTGCAGAAGCTGGAGACGCTTCATCAGAGCAACCCGATTATGAAGGCTCTCTGGAACAACCGTTACATCTCTAATGTGCAAATTACGGCGAATGAGACTGTTGGCGTCGAAGAGCGCGCATCCTATTATGATCATGTAGGTGCTGTGCGTGATATGTTTCAGAATCATATGCTGCAATTGCTTATGATGATGGCGATTCAGCTTCCATATAACAGCACTTCCGAAAATGTGGGACAGAAGAAAAAACACATTATGGAATCTATTCAGCCATTGCAAAAGCAGACTGTTGGTGCAAGTATTATTCGCGGACAGTATGCTGCAGGTAGCATTCAAGGAAAACCGGTGCACGCCTATAGAGATGAACCTGGCGTTGCTGAGAACACCATGAATGACACGTTTATTGCTGCCAAGCTGCAAATTGATGATTTTTTCTGGAGAGGTGTTCCGTTTTACATCCGTACGGGTAAAAGAATGAAGGAGAAATCCACAAGAATCGTGATTGAGTTCAAAGAACCTTCAGGGCAGGGGAACTTGATCAAGAACAACGGTTCGAAGCCAAACTTGCTTGTCATTGAAATGAGCCCAGATCAAACGATGACACTGCAGCTGAACGCGAGTGATCCTGATAACAAAGGTGAATTCAAACCGGTTCATATTGATCTTGCTCCAAATCAGGGAGATCTGGCAGAGGCTTATGAGAACTTGATTCGCGATGCGTTGCATGGTGATCCAACATTCTTTGCACACTGGGATGAAGTTGAGTTATCCTGGGCTTGGGTGCAGCCAATCTTGGATGCATTTAATGAAAATCTGCTGCCTCTTCACTTATACCCTGCAGGAAGCTATGGACCAGCGGAGTCGGATGCCATGCTTGAAGCGGAAGGTCACCACTGGTGGTTTGATGAGCCATTGGACCAATCTTCCGAGATTTCTAGTGATGTTCCATTAGCCGTTAATGGCAACATGTGAAAATAAAAAAAATTCAGGAGGTTATTTAATCATGAAATTTTTTATTGATACAGCTAACGTGGAAGACATTCAGAAAGCATATAAAATTGGGGTATTATCTGGGGTAACAACAAACCCTTCTCTGGTAGCTAAAGAAGGCGTGAAGTTTGAAGACCGCATTGAAGAAATTCTTCGTCTTGTGCCTGATGTGGAGTCTGTGTCCGCAGAAGTTACACCAGACGCGCTGACTGCTGAAGAAATGATTGCACAAGCAAATGAATTGATTAAAATCAACAACAACGACAAAAACATCACCATTAAACTGCCAATGACACTGGCAGGTCTGGAAGCTTGCCGTTATTTGACTAAAAAAGGTGTTAAAACAAACGTTACACTGATCTTCACTGTGAATCAGGCTTTGCTTGCAGCTCGTGCTGGAGCAACCTATGTATCTCCGTTCCTTGGACGCTTGGACGATATCTCAGAGGATGGTGTACAATTGGTATCCAAAGTAGCTGAGTTGTTCCGCATACATCAACTGGATGCTCAGATCATTGCTGCATCTGTAAGACATCCGGATCACGTTACACGTGTAGCTATGGCTGGGGCACATATCGCAACAGTACCATTTGCTGTGATCGAACAAATTTCCAAACACCCGTTAACAGATCAAGGGATGGAAAAATTCGCTGCTGATTGGAAGAAAACGGTGCAATAAGCAGCTGTATATTTAGATATAAATAAGAAGTAAACATAATTTATGACGTAATGGAGGACAAAATGAGTAAACAGCAAATTGGTGTTATTGGACTAGCAGTAATGGGGAAAAATCTGGCTTTTAATATTGAGAGCAAGGGCTTCTCGGTGTCGGTATTTAACCGTTCACCTGAAAAAACACATGATCTTCTGAAAGAAGCAGAGGGTAAAAACCTCATTGGTACGTTTTCTATTGAAGAATTCGTAGCGTCACTGGAATCCCCGCGCAAAATTCTGATCATGGTACAAGCAGGTAAAGCAACTGACGCAACGATTGAGCAATTGCTTCCTCATCTGGATCAAGGTGATATCATCATCGATGGTGGTAATGCATACTTCCCTGATACACAGCGTCGTAGCAAGGAGCTGGAAGCCAAAGGTTTCCGCTTCATTGGAGCAGGTGTATCCGGTGGCGAAGAAGGTGCTCTGAAAGGTCCAGCGATTATGCCTGGTGGTCAGAAAAGTGCATATGAGTTGGTTGAACCAATTCTGACGGCGATTTCTGCCAAAGTTGGCGATGATGCGTGCAGTACGTATATCGGACCTGACGGTGCGGGGCATTACGTGAAAATGGTGCATAATGGTATCGAATACGGGGATATGCAGTTGATTGGTGAAGCGTACCACTTGCTCAAATCCGTATTGAACGTATCTGTAGAAGAACTACATGAAATCTTCTCAGATTGGAATAAAGGGGAACTCGACAGTTATCTGATCGAGATCACGGCAGACATCTTCTCTAAGTATGATCCAGAAACAGGTAAACCGATGGTTGATGTGATTCTGGATGCTGCTGGACAAAAAGGAACAGGTAAATGGACAAGTCAAAGCGCACTGGATCTCGGCGTACCATTGTCCATGATTACGGAATCGGTATTCTCCCGTTTCTTGTCTGCCATGAAAGAGGAACGTATCGCTGCAAGTAAAATCCTGAACGGACCTAAAACAGAAGCATTCTCGGGTGACAAAAAAGCGTTCATTGAGAATGTTCGCAAAGCGCTGTTCGCAAGTAAAATCGTATCCTACGCTCAAGGCTTCGCGCAGATGCGTGCCGCATCTGACGAATATGGCTGGGATCTGAAATACGGTAACATTGCGATGATCTTCCGTGGTGGTTGCATTATCCGCTCACAGTTCCTGCAAAACATCAAGGAAGCATACGACAAAGATGCAGAATTGAAAAACCTGCTGCTTGATCCATACTTCCAAAACATCGTGGAATCCTACCAGGATGCATGGCGTGAAGTGGTAGCTGCTGCGGTGAAACAAGGTATTCCGGTACCAGGCTTCTCCAGCGCGTTGTCCTACTACGACAGCTATCGCACAGAGCGTTTGCCAGCAAACTTGCTGCAAGCACAACGTGACTACTTTGGTGCACACACGTTCCAACGTGTAGACAAAGAAGGTTCATTCCACTTCCAATGGATGGAGAACAATGAGTAATTAAGAAAGAAATAAGACACCTCTGTAACCTATTCCTTGAATACACTCAAGGAATAAGTACAGGGGTGTTTTCGATTTTGTTTATAGATTATATGCTTTTTTTGTGAGGAAACGAAGTAACGGGTCTTCAACTAATTAATTTAAAATTAAATATCATCAAATTGTTATAAAATGGACGTATCTGAAGCCCACAAAAGATGCTGGGTTCCCTGGATTTACGTTATACTAATTCAGACGGATTTGAATCCGTTAAAATTGCAGTACATAACTTTTTGAAGGTGGGGTTAAGCTAGGCATGTTTGTATTCATAGGGATCCTGTTTTTGCTTGTATATGGACTATTAGTATTCTACATAGGCTGGAGTGGTTGGAGCTGGATGAAGCCCGTTGTGGCGGCCAGATTTCGCTGGTTATATATTGTTGCCCTTGTATTTCTGGCTGTTTCCTTTATTTTGGCGCGAATGTTTGGCAGTATATCGTTTCTCGGTGTCATCGGATCCTACTGGCTAGCAGTGTTTTCTCTATTATTGCTCATATTGCCAGTTGTACACCTGACGCTGTGGTTGTTGCGCTTGACCCGCATTCCTAGACATCACGCCCACAAATGGGCGGGTGTAGTTACACTAGTGGTGCTCATATCTACAATGGGATATGGAATTTTTAATGCGTATAGTCCAGTAGTCAGACAATATAACATCCAGATTGATAAAAAAGTAGAAGGGATTGACAAACTGAACATTGTCATGGCTGCGGATATGCATTTCGGACTCTTGTCTGGACCGAACCATGCCGAACGTATGGTAGCGGAGATTAATGCCCTCAAGCCGGATCTTGTTTTATATCCCGGTGACCTGATTGATGACAATCTGGCCATGTATGAAGAGAGCGGTATTGCGGATATTATCCGTGAAATCAAAGCTACTTATGGCGTATATGCTTCACTAGGTAACCATGACAAGTTTGATGGACCTGTCGAGGAGATCATTGCTGCATTGGAGAAAAGTAATATGCAGGTGCTGTATGATGACCAAATTGAGCTAGATAACAAAATCACCTTGATCGGACGTAAGGATCGGACGGAAAAGGATCGGGCAGATGTATCCACGCTAATGCAAAATGCCGATCTGAGTAAGCCGGTGATTATGATGGATCATCAACCGTATGATCTGGATATTGCGGAGCAGAACAAAGTCGATTTGGTCGTATCTGGTCATACCCATCGGGGTCAGATTGCGCCTGCTCAGTTTATCACGCAAGCCATCTATGAGAATGATTGGGGCTACCTTCAGAAGGGCTCGATGCATTCCATTGTTACTTCAGGTTTCGGTTTCTGGGGACCGCCAATCCGGACAAGTAGCCGTTCCGAGATTGTACAGATTATCGTAACCTTTGAACAATAAAACAGTCCCTTCAGGAGAGAAGAGACTCACTCATAAGCTATAAGCTATCTTTGAGGTACACAATATGAAGAAAAGCTCCCATCTAACACAGGTTTGCAAGCAAACCTGTTGTTAGGAAGGGGGCTTTTTTGTTTGGCTCAGATGGTTAGAAAAACTGGGGATCTAGCCACGTAAATTTTCATTTAATTCCGTACGCCGTTTGCTGAGAAAGCTTCGAATGAATAGAATGCACCCTTTTTGTTGATCTTACCAATCAGTGTAGCGGCACCTTTTTTCTTGAAAGTGTATTCATTATCTTTGATATCCACGCTATATCCTTTTAGTTGAAGACCGAATATAGATTTAACTTTAGGTGCTGCAACAGAGAGAGCTTTGCTTTTAGTCAGTTTTGGTTTGGCAAAAGACTTTTTGAAATCCACATCATTGTTCCAGTCCTTACCAAGCTCGTTAGCAACTTTCCATACTTTCCCGCTTTTGCTTCCTATAAGTACATAATTCAGATCGCTGTCATCTTGATATTTCCATAGTGTGTCTTTGTCTTTTTGAGTAAGATTTGCATAGTCAAAAGATTTCAATTCTGAAATACCTAGTGTTTTAAGGGAGTTACGGGCTTTATTGGTCAGCGCCGCCTGAGTGTCCTTTATTTTGTATTGAATACTTGCAGATATTTGGTTGTTACGATCTACATCAATGTATAGACTTTGTTTAGGACCCCAGATGACCCAATAGTTCTTGAGTCCACCGTCGTTCACGTCTTGTTTTACCCGCCAAAAAGCTTCAGTTTCGAATTTGTTGTCTTTATCAAAAGATTTCAGAAAAGAGTCTACTTTCTTGCTCAAAGCTTGACCCATGATCTTATCAAGATCATCGGCTTTGTAAGAGATCATTGTGGAAGTAACTATGCCCTTTTTGGAATCATAGTGTAGACTGACATCAGCCTCCGCAGTGCCTGTCAACGTAGCATTAATTATCCAATTATCATCAAAGGCGGTATCTGCAGAAGTGAATTGAATGGTTTGTTTCCCAGCAACCGCTGTGATGGCATCAGTTAATTTTTTCGTTACTTTTTGATCAAGGTTCAGTGTG
Source organism: Paenibacillus sp. JJ-100 (assembly GCF_948329825.1). Lineage (GTDB taxonomy): Bacteria > Bacillota > Bacilli > Paenibacillales > Paenibacillaceae > Paenibacillus. Next base: position 297,946 of record NZ_CAOJCM010000002.1, on the reverse strand, counting down.
TTTTGCACCTCTTGAACCGTAGAAGATGAGGGTGATGCTGCCAAAACAGCAGGTGCTGAGGATAACAATAGTGTCATGGATGTGATCGCTGCGGTCATAGAAAAAAATTTTTTCAAGGTAATTCCTCCTGTTAAGTAAGTGTAAATATAAACCATAAGATTGACTGTTATTACTATTAACGTGGATAAAAACGGGAATGTTGCACAAAGTTATAAAAAAGGTCGTGTAAAAAGAATGACTCATTCATAGATGAAATGATATACTGTGTTGGAATCAGGGAGGAATAACGATGAAAAAACCGATTATTGCCGTGGATATGGATGACACGATCTGTCATCTGGTTAAGCGCGCTATTTATTATAACAATATAAATTTCCCGACCCATCCGCTTCAATATGAAGATATGGTGCACTGGGACACAAGGCATTTGCGTCACCCAGACTGTACACATGAGGTGTTTTACGGGCGACCAGGTCTGTTTGAGGAACTTGAGCTTTATGATGAATATGTTGTAGAAGAGTTACGGAAGCTGAATGAAGTTTATGATCTTATCATAGTCACGGCAGCAGAGCCGAGCACCGTCATGGAGAAATGGAACTGGTTGCAGATGCACGTGCCTTTCATTACAATAGAACAGTTTATTACGTGCAAACGTAAACAGCTGCTGACCTTCGATCTTTTGATTGATGATGGTCCGCATAATCTGATTCCCGCTTTGGAGAGTGGGCGAAAAGTAATCTGCATCCCGCATCCGTGGAACAGACAACAGCTTGAGCAATACGATATCCCTCAAATGTCTTCTTGGAAAAATGCGAAGGCCATTATTGATAAAATTTTACAACGTGCTGCTGTAAGAAGTTGACGTTGCTAAAAATAGTCACGATGATCCAGAGTCTCATGCTCTGGATTTTTTGCGATAGGCCAAAGGGGTCTCGCCTGTTATTTTTCTGAAGGCGGCATGGAAAGAATCCATGTCCCGGTAGCCGACCATTTCTGCAATTATACTCACTTTGTGACCAGAATGTTTTAACAGTTCACGACTTGTTCGAATACGCAGATGTTGTAAATATGACCCGAATGTCTGTCCTGTATGACGCACAAACATCCTTCCAATCTGCTTTTCACTCCACCTGGACATCTGCACCAAGTCCTTCATATAAATGCGTTCGGCGATATGCTGCTGGAGATAGTTAAGGATGACTTCAAAGTCGGGCGGAATTTGCTGGTTGTACGGTGAGTCCTGGCGAATCTCCTGTTGAAGCCGTCTGTATGTTGAGATAATTAATTGGATAACCAGTGTGTCCAAGAGGGTAAGAGAACCTAGTCCGGGAACAGAGAATTCACGGTATAACTGTACCATCAACTCTTCTATTCTACTGGAAGGGTCTGTAATCGAGATATAAGGTTGTCGATTTTGCTCCAAATCGATCAGATGTTGCACGATTTCTTCTTCCCGAAGAATGCTCTTCAGGTTGTGTATTAAATCTGCATCAAACAAGCAATTGTAGATAATTAGAGGTGCTTTCGTTGCATTAGTGGTCGCAGGACGAAAGACATGAGGAATGCCGATTGGAATAACAAATAACATGCCCTTGTTTACAGGCACAATATCTTCGCCTATGTGGTGAAAACCTCTGCCTTCAGCAACGTAACTGTATTCAATGAAATCATGGGTATGAAGAGGCAGTACAAAGTCTTCCGCGCAACGATTGACGAACAGCTGCCGCGTATGACTGAGAAAGGATTGGCTTTTAAAATGTTCCACTGACATATTCATCAACAGATCCTCCTTGCACAGATGGCTGTAATGGCTGATGAAAAAGTCCGTTTTACCGGATATTTCATGCCCTGGAATCGATATAATTATATCGTAACCCGCCAAGGAAAACCATGAGGGAGAGGATGAGTACAGCATGTTAAAGGTTAAAGACCTTCGCTGCGAATATCGAATCAATCCGATCGGTCTGGATGTAGAGTCACCGCGATTAAGTTGGAAATTAGAATCGGATCGCAGGAATTGTATGCAGTCCTTTTATCAGATTCAACTATCTCATACACCCGATTTTGCAATTATCGTATGGGATACACAAGCGTTGAAATCGGATAAGTCTGTTCATGTTGAACTGGACAGTTTTCAGCCATCGGCATATACCAGGTATTATTACCGGGTTCAGATCCGGGATGATGCAGGAGAGTCGTCAGGATGGTCAGATACCGCTTATTTCGAGATGGGGCGTATGGAATACAGTACCCATTGGACTGGGGAGTGGATCAAAGCTGCTACATCTGGTGAACAGGATTCGTCATGTCCGCGCATGCGCAGATGGTTTCAGATTATGAAGCCAGTTGTATCTGCAAGAATTTATGCGACAGCACTTGGACTGTATGAATTACACCTGAATGATAACCGGGTAGGCGAAGCTTATTTCACGCCAGGATGGACTACTTATAGCAAGCGTTTGCAATATCAGACATATGATGTGACACGCCAACTTCAGGTTGGTGAAAACGTGCTGGGAGCCTATCTGGGGGATGGCTGGTACCGTGGATATCTTGGCTGGAACAAAGAGCGAGAGATATTTGGTTCCACAACTGCATTGTTGCTGGAGCTTCATATCCGATATGTAGACGGATCTGAAGAAGTGATCTGCTCCAACGCGGAGTGGTCCGCTGCACCTAGTGCCATTCGCATGTCAGATATTTATATGGGGGAAACCTATGATGCACGTATGGAGAGTGGGTGGTCGGATAAATCAGAGGGCGATTGGACACCTGTTGAGATTCTACCGTATCCGAAGGAGATGATCATTGCGCAGGAGAATGTGCCTGTTATGCAGATGGAGCAGCTTCAACCGGTGGCTTTGCTGACAACGCCGCAAGGAGATCGGGTACTGGATATGGGACAAAACATGGTAGGTTGGGTGAGATTCAGCATTGAAGGAAAAGCAGGGCAGACTGTAGAGTTATACCATGCAGAAATTTTGGATCACGAAGGAGGCTTTTATACCGATAATCTTCGTGCAGCAAAGCAATGTGTCCGGTACACCCTTAAAGGGCAGGGGATGGAGACATATGAACCTCATTTTACATTCCAGGGATTCCGTTATGTGAAGCTGATTGGTTTTCCAGAAGAACTTGGTTTGGAGCAATTCACAGGAGTTGTACTACATTCGAGTATGGAACGTACAGGACACTTTTCGTGTTCCAGTCCGCTTGTCAATCAACTGCATCATAACATTTTATGGGGGCAAAAAGGGAATTTTCTGGACGTACCGACGGATTGCCCGCAGCGAGATGAGCGGCTGGGATGGACAGGAGATGCGCAAATGTTTATTAGAACGTCCGCGTATCTCATGAACACGGCCCCCTTTTTCACCAAGTGGCTGCGGGATTTACGCGCGGAGCAGGGGGAAGATGGACGAATTCCGTTTTTTGTCCCAGATTTGAGAAGCTCTGCCTCTGAAGGTTGGGGAGAAACAAATCATTCTTCAGCTGCCTGGGGGGATGCGGCTGTCATCTGTCCCTGGACCATATACGAAATGTATGGAGACACGAGGTTACTCAAGGAACAATATGAAAGTATGAAGAACTGGGTTGATTATATTTATAATCAGGGAGACAATCCTTTCTTGTGGAATACAGGCTTTCACTTCGGAGACTGGCTTGCATTAGACTCGAAACCAGGAAGTTATGTAGGGGCGACGGACCCTCATTATGTGGCGACAGCATTTTATGCGTACTCAGTATCCTTAACCCGTAAAGCAGCGGCTGCTCTTGGTCATTTGTATGATGTAGACTACTATGATGAGCTTCATCAACATATTGTGGAGGCGTTTCGACATGAATATGTCACTCCGGCAGGAGATCTCACGGTTCGGACACAAACGGCTCATGTGCTCGCCTTGCAATTTGATCTGCTTGACGCACCGTCTCGCTCTCGTGCTGTAACTCAATTGGTAAAGCTGCTGAAAGAGGCGGGTAATCATCTGACAACAGGCTTTGTAGGAACACCTTATATCAATCCAGTATTAAGTGACACAGGTCAGAATGATCTTGCCTATACGTTATTATTTCAGGAGGATTATCCGTCTTGGCTTTATCAAGTGACACAGGGAGCAACAACGGTATGGGAACACTGGGACGGGATGAGGGGGGATGGCAGTCTTTGGAGTGCAGACATGAACTCGTTCAACCATTATGCCTATGGGGCTATTGGAGAATGGTTGTATCGATGCGTGGCAGGCATTCAGCCTGACGAATTGCAACCTGGATTTCGGATGGTACATATCAGGCCGCAGCCAGGTCCTGGACTGGAATGGGCGGAGGGGAGTTATGAGACGATGTACGGTTGTATTGCGTCCAGCTGGCATCGGCAGAAGAGCAGTAACATGGAAATTTGCATTCAGCTCCCCCCTAATACGAGAGGTACGGTTCGTCTGCCCAATGCGGATCTTCACACGGTTCTGGAGAGTGGCAGACCTCTATATCAACGTGCCGAGATCCAAATTATGAACAAACGGGGTGCGGATGTTGAGCTGACATTAGGCTCTGGAAGCTATCGATTCACATTCAGTATAATGAATATTGAAGGTGAATGAGTTTAGATTCTTACAACCAATATGAAAACGCATTTGTACTTTTTTTGATTATTCTTCAATTTAATACGTTTTCCTTGGATGTTATATTTAATAAATAAGCCATAGTTTAGAAAATATTAGCGATGTTTTACGTATTATATTTGAAGTTTCACATCGAACGAACAAGAAGTTATTTATACTTTCTGCTTGTCTCCTGCTCTTGGTTTTGAGTGAAAAGGTAGGCACAAGAGAGGGCTTCATTCAACAACAAAATAGGCAAATAAGTACAAAGAGATTTCAAGCCTTTTCAGAGCAGGTTATGAAATCTCTTTTTTATTCGGCTCAAGGAAGGTATGATTATAGAATCTCACAACAAGGAATTAATGGAATAAGTAGGGCGTGAAATATATTGATACTGAAATTATGTTACGCTGCTATACAATGGATTCGGCAGCATTTTAATTTGTAGTTAAATACAGCTGACCAGCTTGTTTAAAAGTATTCAGGATCAGATTAAAATACTCTACTAGACAGGAGGATGCGCATGTACTTTTTAATGCTTTTATTGGTAGGTGTTGTATTGTGTTTATTATTCCCATATGGCCCCATCATCGTTGGAGGTATCGTCTTTGCTGTGGTTATTGATCAATACAGACAGACGATGTATATGCGTGAAGATATTCAGGCGATCAAGAATCATATGAAATTAATGACCAAGGAAGAGTCAGAAAATTACGAGGCAGATCAGACATACAAGGACATAGATCGAATCTCATCCGAGAGAATGGAGGTTATTAATCGTAAGATTGAGGCAGAATTGGATCGAGACAGAAAAAATCGAGACAATTGACAATGTTTTGTATATTTTCAGGGGAATGTGTGTATATCGAACAAAGCTCTGAGCGTTTTTTGCTTTGAGCGATTTTTTGTTGCATAAACCAGTGAAATGTAATACCATGAACGCACATATATCTTTACATTGAAGAGATAAGGGCATGTCCAGTAACCTCAAGACGAAGGTTTGGTTTGCCTTTTTCTGTATATTGGAGTGATGAAGTGAAAATCGAGAAGGTGTTAAACAATAATGCAGTAGTTGCTATCAAAGATGAACAAGAAGTTATTGTTATTGGTCGGGGAATTGCTTTCCAAAAGAAGGCAGGTGATATGATCTCGGATCAGCATGTTGACAAGATCTTTACTTTACAGAATGAAGATATGCAGGAGAACTTTAAGGCATTAATTGCAAGTATTCCGCTGGAGTACATGAAGGTATCTGAGGAAATTATTGCGTATGCGAAAATGAAACTCGGCAAGAAGTTGAACGAGAGCATATACCTCCACCTAACGGATCATATTCATTTTGCTATTGAGCGTTATCGCAACAATCTGCCCATTCGTAATGGGTTGTTATGGGAAACCAAGCAATTGTACAAGGAAGAGTATGAAGTGGGGCTCGAGGCATTAAACATGATTTGTGATCAATTTGGTGTGCTATTACCAGAGGATGAAGCTGGATTTATGGCTCTTCACTTTGTGAATGCGGCACTGAACGAAGAGATGCCTAACATTCGCAACATGACTCAAGTGATGCAGGAGATTCTGACGATTATCAAATATCATTTCAAAATGGACTTTGATGAGAATTCACTAAACTATAACCGATTTGTTACGCATCTGAAATTCTTTGCCCAGCGGTTGGTTAAGGGAAAGCATTACAGAAGTAACAATGATGAGGAATTGTTTCAGATGATTCAGAAGAAGTACCCTGATGCGCATAAGTGTTCAGTGAAGATCAAAAAGTTTATCGAAAATAACTACACCTATCAACTAACTGACGAAGAAATGATGTATTTAAGCATTCATATTGAGCGAGTCGTCAATGCAACTTCAGAATAACCATGCGACATGATAAATTAATTTTTGAAAAAAGAGCTTGCAAACATAGTCCAGATGTACTATGATGATCTCAAGAAGTAAGCGTATACAAGAACCAACGGATTGTGACTGTTGAATCAGGCAATTCCGAAGCCCTAAGGCTTAAGGTAAATCGTTATGCTTACCTTGAAATGCTAATCAAATATCTATGTGTACAGCCTTACAGGGTTGCAACCGTTAAGGGCAAAACCTGAATTGCTGAATAACATGACTGATCTCCGGTTATTTCCGAGACGTTGTGGTTGTTCAGTGGTTCAGGTTTTCTTTGTTTCACAAGCATGGGGAGTCTACTTAGAGAGGAAGAATGACAATGAGCAACTATGATCAATTAGCAAAAGACATTTTGTCACGGGTCGGTGGACCAGAGAACGTAAACAGTGTATTCCATTGTGTAACCAGACTGCGGTTTAAACTGAAAGATGAAAGCGTAGCCAAAACAGAAGAGCTTAAAAATATGCCTGGAGTCATTACCGTTATGCAGAGCGGAGGACAGTATCAGGTCGTCATCGGTAACGAAGTGCCTGATGTATATAAAGCAGTGGTTAAAGCAGGGAACTTGTCTGCTGAAGGTCAGGTGGACGTTAAGGAAGAATCGGGTCCTAAAGGTAGTTTGTTTAACCGCTTTGTAGATATGATTTCAGGAGTGTTTACTCCAGTTCTCGGACTTCTTGCAGCGACGGGAATGATTAAAGGTTTCACGGCTATGTTCGTATCCTTGGGATGGATTAATAACACTGAAGGCACGTATGCATTGTTAAATGCCATTGGGGATTGTTTATTTTACTTCTTCCCGATCTTCCTAGGATACACAGCTATTAAAAAATTCGGTGGAAGCCCATTCCTCGGTATGGCCATTGGTGCTTCGCTAGTCTACCCGACACTTGCGGGAATCCGTGAGGGTGAACCGTTGTATACATTGTTCACAGGCACTTTGTTTGAATCACCTATTCGAATTGAGTTTCTAGGTATACCTGTTATTTTGATGGATTATGCTTCGTCTGTTATTCCGATTATCGTAGCAACGTTCTTCGCAGTAAAAATTGAACGATTCTTTAAACAGGTTATGCCTAAAGTCGTTAGCAATTTCCTGGTTCCGTTTTGTACGTTGCTCGTTATTGTACCACTTACGTTTTTGGTTATTGGTCCGGTTGCAACATGGGCAGGTCAACTGTTAGGTGCATTTACATCTACTATTTACGGACTGAGTCCTTTACTTACAGGACTTGTAATTGGCGGTTTGTGGCAAGTGTTCGTTTTGTTTGGACTTCACTGGGGGCTTGTACCATTGGTGTTCGTTAACCTCGCAACCCTTGGTTATGATTCGATTCTGGCGTTGTCTTTTGCAGCCTCCTTTGCTCAAATCGGTGCAGTTCTCGCGGTAATACTTAAAACCAAGAGTCAAAAGATAAAAACACTCGGTGCACCTGCTTTTATTTCCGGTATATTCGGTGTAACTGAACCAGCGATTTACGGTGTGACACTGCCGCTCAAAAAACCATTTATTATGAGCTGTATCGCTGGTGGTATCGGTGGAGGTATCCTTGGTTTTGTCGGAACGAAAGGTTATATCATCGGTGGTCTTGGAATCTTCGGTTATCCGAGCTATGTTAATCCGACAGAGGGAATGGACTCCATATTCTTCTGGACTGTTGCCGCAACAATTATCGCATTCATTCTCGGTTTCATCTTGACGTATGTTGTTGGTTTCAAAGATCCAGTTGAAAAAACAGCTGCTCCGGCGCCAGTTCTTGATCCTAACCCAAACAACCGTTATGAAATTGTAAGCCCAATGGCTGGAGAAGTCGTTGAACTGAAAGAAATCAATGACGTTACATTTGCAGGAGAGCATATGGGTAAAGGAATTGCCATTCGCCCTTCGAGCGGCAAAGTTGTATCCCCAATTACGGGAGTTGTTCAAACCGTGTATCGCACCAAACATGCGATTGGTCTTGTATCTGACGATGGTGTAGAGATGTTAATCCATATTGGTCAGGATACGGTGCAATTGAAAGGTCAACACTTTACAGCTCATGTCAAAGATGGGGACCGTGTTAATGCAGGTGATCTGATTATGGAGTTCGATCTTCAAGCCATTAAAGATGCGGGTTATGAGACAGTTACTCCAGTCATTATCACGAATACTTCTAATTATCTGGACGTTGTCGCTACTAAAAACACAAGTGTGAACGAAAAGGATAAATTGCTGACCGTTCTCAACTAAAGTGAACTAGATCAGATCATGTGCAATCATAAACACATGTGATAGGAGGAGGAAGACTTCAATGTATGAACAAATGAAAGCTTTCCCAGACAATTTCCTCTGGGGAGGGGCAACTGCAGCGAATCAACTGGAAGGTGCTTACCTCGAAGGAGGTAAAGGGTTAACGACCGTTGACTTGATTCCGATCGGAGCCAATCGTTTTCCGATTGCGCTAGGCAACCTCGATTCGTTTGAACCCAAAGAAGGGGAGTTCTATCCTTCACATGAAGCAATTGATTTCTACCATCGGTACAAGGAAGATATTGCATTGTTTGCAGAAATGGGATTTAAGTGCCTCAGGCTTTCGGTAGCCTGGGCACGGATTTTCCCGAATGGCGATGATTCAGAGCCGAATGAAGCGGGACTTCAATTTTATGATGATGTCTTCGATGAGCTGTTAAAATACAACATTGAACCTGTAGTAACGATCTGTCACTTTGATGTACCTGTGAATTTGGTGAAAACCTATGGGGGCTGGAAAAACCGCAAGATGGTTGGCCTTTTCGAAACCTATGCCAAAACACTGTTCAATCGCTATAAAAACAAAGTGAAATATTGGATGACATTTAATGAGATCAACATGCTATTGCATCTGCCTTTTATTGGCGCAGGGATTGTGCTTGAGGAAGGTGAAGATAAAAATCAGGTGTTGTATCAGGCGGCTCACCATGAGTTGGTTGCAAGTGCGCTCGCAGTTAAGGCTTGTCACGAGATCATTCCAGGTGCACAGATTGGATGTATGTTAGCTGCGGGTACGGTATACCCTTATAGCTCCCATCCGGAAGATGTGTGGAAAGCGATGGATAAAGATCGGGAATCATTCTTCTTTATTGATGTACAGTCTAAGGGAGAGTATCCGGGTTACACCAAGCGTTTTTTCAGAGAAAACAACATCCGAATTGAGATGGAGCCAGAAGATGTAGATATTTTGAAGCAGCATACAGTAGATTATATCGGTTTCAGCTACTATGCAAGCCGCTGTACGAGCGCTGATCCTGAAGTATTAAAAAACTCTACTGAAGGTAACGTATTTGGTTCCGTGAAGAACCCGTATCTTCAAGCGTCAGAATGGGGCTGGACCATTGATCCTAAGGGTCTCCGCATTACGTGTAACCAGCTTCATGATCGTTACGGTAAACCCTTGTTTATTGTTGAAAATGGACTGGGTGCAACTGATGTATTGCTAGATAATGATACGGTTGAGGATGATTATCGCATTGAGTATCTGAATAGCCACTTTGCCGAGATGGCTGAAGCCATTCAGGACGGTGTCGAGCTGATTGGTTACACGAGCTGGGGCCCGATTGATCTGGTTAGCGCAGGTACGGGAGAGATGAAGAAACGGTATGGTTACATTTATGTAGACCGAAATAACGATGGAAGTGGAACGCTTCGCCGCGTACGTAAGAAGAGCTTCCATTGGTATAAAGACGTTATTGCAAGTAACGGAGCACAATACTTCTGATTAGGGATTTCGTGTTCGTATATGTTAAGAAGACAGAGAGCAGTCTCGTATTTCGGGATTGCTTTTTGTTTGGTGGAAAACATAAACGTTAAACTATGGAGTGTCTATGGTAGGCGTATGGACGCTCCATAGTTTTGTATTACTTGTTTCTATGCGGTGAAAGAAAGGACCATTCTTTATTTATTTTTGAGTGATACATGAGTCGATGTAGCATTAGGGAACTTGCAAACTTTGATAGGCATTCAGCCTTCCATATGTCCAATAGATGCCTGAACCGGAAACGGGATCAGAAGCGAAACATAATGCATCCCGGATTTGAACATTCGTCTTACCTTGGGCTGCAAGTAATGCAGCTACGCCAGCCACCTGCGGTGCGGCCATTGATGTTCCGCTAAGGTAAGCGTAGGAGCCACTAAGATATGTGGAGAGAATAACATCACCCGGTGCAGCCATATCTACCCAGGGGCCATAGTTGGAAAAGTTGGATTTCAGGTCAGAAGAGTTGGTGGATGCAACGGCGATGACGTTAGGGTATGATGCAGGAACGATCGGGAATGAGGTATTATCATTACCTGCTGCTGCAATAATGACGGCTCCTCGATCCCATGCATACTGAACAGCAGCCTGAAGGAAGGCATCTCCTGTTGGTCCACCCAGACTCAGGTTGACCACTTGAACTCCATTATTGGCTGCAAAAACAAGCCCATTGCCCACGTTACCAATCGTTCCTTGGCCGTTGTTATCCAGTACACGAATCGGCACGATGGAAGCAAGAGGTGCTGTACCTGCAATGCCAACACCGTTGTTGGTAATGGATGCTGCGATGCCAGCAACGTGTGTGCCATGACCGTTTCCGTCCTCAGGGATGTTATCGTAATCGACGTAATCGTATCCTGGTAAAAGCTTGGATGAAAGTTCAGGATGGTTCAACTGTACTCCTGTATCAATAATGGCAATTTGAATGGAAGGGTTACTCTGGTTCAGATCCCATGCAGCCGGCGCATTAATTTTGGTCAGATTATACTGGTAAGGGAAGAATGGATCGTTGGGTATAAATGAAGCTTCAACCAGATAGTTGGGATGTGCATGTTCAATGAGGTCATGGTCCTTATACTTTTTGAGCAACCGGTGCATTTTTTGGCGAGATTCGACTCGATACCATCCTAGGTCTTCATACGTTTCAGCGACTTTGCTTTTGTTTTTTCGGTGAAGAGAGTGCATCTGATCAGGGGTTGTGTCTTCTTTGAACTTAAGCAATAGCTGATTGGGTACGTGGGGGTGAAACTTACTAGCTGCCTTTTGGTCTGCATAACGAAGGGCGAACCAGGTGGAGATCATAATGAGAGATGCCAAGATGACAAACCATAACCACATTGGCTTTACCCCTTTCCGGATTTGGATTCTGACACGCCTTATCCTATGCGGACTCTATCAAAATGCGCGGGCTTTCTTCCAAATTGGTTGGAAGCACAGCTAGATTCATAGAGTTCTTTGAAAGAAGACGTTCATTGATCCAATGACTGGAATTCGTTAAGATGAGGAGACATCATAACGAAATAAGGAATGTGATATGCTTGACAGAACCTCAGATGAAACCGCATGTAAGACCTGTTCAATCCCACGAAATATCAGAAGCAATCGATTTTGCTATGCGTGTGCGTAATGAAGTGTTTCCTATGATCGATCACACGGTATTAACTAAAGACTTTCAGCAGTTTAACGAACATTATATGAATCGGAAGGATACGACATTTGTAGTTGCACGGTTGGACGAAGCAGGTATTATCGGCTCCATCGGTGTAATTCCTTATGATGATCGAATTCAGGCTATTAAAGGGCGGTATCCCGTGAACGCTGCTGCTGAGATTGTAAAATGTTATGTTGACCCTGCCTACCGCAGATACGGTATCGGTTCACTGTTGGTAACAGAACTGGAGCGGATTGTAACTCAAATGGAATATACCACGTTATATTTGCACACCCATCGTTTTTTGCCTGGAGCCGTGGGTTTCTGGGAACGTCAGGGATTCGCATATGTTGCGGAAGAGCAGAATGAATGGCAAATTGTACATATGGATAAACCTATCCAAATCTAGACCGGGGAGATATAAGAATGTACACAAGTCTGGTGGAGAAAATTATACAACTGGGGGAATAACAGATGAGCAACATTAAACCAAAAATCGTATTTATTGATGTTGACGGCACATTAGTAGACGATGACGGCAACATTCCTGTGTCTGCGCAAGAAGCTTGTAAACAAGCTCGCAAGAATGGACACCTACTATATTTGTGCACAGGTCGCTCCAAGGCTGAGATCTATGATTCGATCTGGGAGATTGGCTTTGACGGTATAATTGGAGCAGGCGGGGGATACGTAGAGTATGGTTCTGAGGTGTTATATCATAAAAAAGTAACGGCCGAAGATGTTCGCCATATGGTCGACTTCTTTAATGAGCACGGTATTGATTTCTATCTTGAATCCAATTCAGCATTATATGCAAGCAGCAATCTTCAAGCTCATCTAGAGCGTCGCATCTATGGAGATGTGGAGAATGATCCTATTGCACGGGAGAAAAAGGAAACGAAACCTCACCCGTTTATTACGGGGCTAACGTATGGTGAAACAGACTTATATAAAGAGGACGTCAACAAAGTCTGTTTTCTAGAAAGTCCAGTGGTTCCGTTTGAACGAATCAAACAGGAGTTCGAGGGGAAATTCGAAGTGATCCAGTGTACCGTTCCTGTTTTTGGAGAAGGTAGCGGGGAGCTGATGATCCCGGGAATTCACAAAGCGATTGCAATTGCTGATCTGTTAGCGCATCTCGGGATGTCACGAGAAGATACGCTCGCCATTGGCGATGGAATGAATGATGCCGAGATGCTGGAGTACTGTGCTATAGGCATTGCGATGGGCAATGCGAAGCCGGGGTTGAAAGCCATCGCCGACGACATTACGGGCTCCGTGGAAGAAGACGGCTTGTATCACAGCTTTGTGAAGTATGGGTTAATAGAGACATAATCCTTATACATTTTCAATACACCAATCTGGGCAGAAGTCTTGATATTTCGGTGTAACCTATTTCGACCGAAGATCCATATGATTTTGTTTCACAGAATATGTAGCATGCAAAACGTGAAGCAACTTCAATTCTTGGGAATTGAAGCTGCTTCACGTTTGTGTTTCCTGATAAAGTCACTAAGCTTGAATGAAAAATGGCTTCTTAAACCAGATCTATATTAAACTGATCTGGATAAGTCCGGTGTAGAGCTTTTAAAAGGTAGCGTATTCTTTAATGCCCATAGCTCATCATAACTGGAAATTTGCACATCAGCTTTGGAGAGATTTTGATCCCCCGAGCCTGGATTGCGGTATCCAATACAGCGCATACCTGCGCTTTTGGCGGCTTGAACTCCGTTACGTGAATCCTCAATAACGAGACAGTGTTCCGGAGAAATGCCGATCCGTTCAGCTGCCGCGAGGAAAATATCCGGTGCAGGCTTACCATGTTCAACCTCTTCACCAGTCATGCGCACTTCAAAGTACGACCCTAATCCCGTTTTCTCCATAATCAGATCAATGAGTGCTCGGGGGGATGAGGAGGCGACGGCAATGGGAATTTGCTGTTCATGCAGCCATTGAACCCACCGCTCCACGCCAGGCATGCCAACGAGTTCGGTATGAGCTAACATCTGTTCCATGACATGCTGCTGATGATACACAAGAATCTCTTCCAGTGGTACCTTAACCTGATACTTGTTGATGACTTGTTGCCACATGGATTCTAGTGTGACACCTACAAAAGAATGATGTTCTTCCACAGTAACCGCTGCCCCAAAATGATCAAATGAACTCCGCTCTATCTCAAAATAAATCGGTTCACTGTCGATCAGAACGCCATCCATATCAAAAATGACTCCTTGAATAGGCAAATGGTGATGCTCATTCTCCATTTGATTCATATCCTGACGTCCAGCTTCCTGGTTTGCTGTCATGCTGCATACCTCCTCTGAATGATGTCCCATCCGTTCTAGTGTAACTACTTTTTGTTCAGCATTCCAGCATGCTACAAAAAACGAACTAATTGGATTGCAGCACAACCTTAATGGCGTGAGATGAGGCCTGTAAGGTACGTCCTGGAATATCACATCCCAGTGTACGGAACGCTTCTTCATAATCTTCCAGCGGAAAGGAGTGGGTTATAATTTTTTTGGCAGGAATAATCTGTTGTTCAATCATATAATGTGCGGTGGCAAACGTTCCAAGGGAGTCAATAGAGCCAATAATTTTCAGGCTGCGATCCACAACTTCCTTCGGGTTAAAACACGTATTCCCATCCCGTAAACCAACCAGCATCAAATAGCCACCACTAGCGAGCTGTGACAATACTTGAGTGCCTACCACACCAGTGGTATCCACAATCATATCGACTTGTCCGGTTGTCGGAGCGATGTCTGCAATCGCCTGTTCAAAGGACGAATGAACTTGCCAGCGGTCTGGTGCTATGGAGCCTGCAATGGCTAAACGTTCTTCCGAGATGTCGACAAGACTTCCAGTTACGCCTTTGGAAGCAAGTGCGTAGCTGTAGAGGATGCCAATAGGGCCTGCTCCAAGTATAATCGTTCTGAAATTCGGCAACAAATGAATCTGGTTAATGCCTGTTAACATACAGCTTAGCGGCTCGGTTAGGGTAGCTTCTTCATAGCTAACATGATCTTTTAAATGATACAAAAAGCGATCTTCTGTCACGTAATAATCCGTGAACGTGCCATCTGCACTTACTCCCGTTTCCGTAACGGACTTGTGAGTACAGTGATTCTGTCTGCCGGTTCTGCACATCTCACATTGACCGCAGTAATAAGTAGGATCAATGACAACGCGGTCTCCTGGCCGTAACGTGCTGACTGCGGAGCCGACAGCAATCACTTCACCGGCTGATTCATGTCCAAGAATGACGGAAGGAATCGCGTGATATTTTCCGCTGACAATGCCTAGATCTGTTCCACAGACCCCGGTTGCTCGTATACGTACAAGTACCTGATTATCTCTGCTAATTTCGGGAATAGGCCGTTCCTCGAGTGCGACATCCCATGCAGATTTATATACTAAAGCAAGCATGATAGGACCTCCCTTAAATTTTTAGAACCTACATTGTTTCACACTACATTTTCTAGCTTAAAAGGACTGAATTTCTTTAATTAATGAACGCTGGCCAGCACTGAATCCAATCGACCAACAATCTCGACCAGTTCATCTTCGGTCGTTGTTAGAGAAGGACGTACTTTAACGACGTTTCCGAAGCCGTACCGTGAACTGCGCAGAATCAAATGTTGATCATCAAAAGCACGGTCGATGATTGCGTTGGTTTTAGGAGTATCGGGCTCGTTGTGATCACCTACGATTTCAAGTCCCCACATGAGTCCAACGCCGCGGGCTTCACCGATGCTAGGGTATTTCAAAGCGAGTTCCTGCAGCAGTCCGCCAAGCAGAATTCCTTTTCGCTTGACCGCATCCAGAAATCCCGGTTCTGAGACCACTTCCAGTGTGGATTTGGCAGCGGTGATTGAGATGAGATTACTGCCTGAGGTGAAAGAATGCTCATGTTTTTCCAGTACATTCAATCGGGATTGCATCAGTACTGCAGCTACAGGTACACCGATCCCGCCAAGCCCTTTGGCTAGCGTAATCATGTCGGGCTGAATATCAAATAACTCGCTAGCAAACATCGTACCTGTTCGTCCAACACCCGTTTGGACTTCGTCGGCAATGAGAAGTATATTGTTCTCATCACATAATTTGCGAAGACGCTTGAAATATCCTAGCGGCGGAACGATGTTGCCACCATTTCCGAGAATGGGCTCAATGATCATACAAGCAACCGAGCCTGAGCTGGCATACTCTATTGCATCAGATATCGCTTCAACACATTGATAACCGCATTCGCTATTTGCGCTTTTGAACGGACAACGATAACAATATGGTGCGGGTACATGAACCGCATTAGGAGCTGACGAATTAGGAAAACGCTTGCGTCTAAAAGCATTGCCTGAGATGCCCGTTGCGAATTGGGTTTGTCCATGGTGAGAAAGGTACAAGCTGAAAATGTCCGTTGATCCTGTATACTTCTGGGCAATTTTAGTCGCACACTCATTGGCCGTAGACCCGGTAATATCCCGCATCCATCCGGTATTGATATTGTTCGGAGCATACTCAATCAAGTGTTCCAATACTTCATTGACGTAAGGTTCGGTGAAGGAGGAAGACATATGTGTAAGATTGCCGACTTGTTCCTGAATTTTATTGACTACATGTGGATGATTATATCCCAAGGACAGATTAAACGTACCTGAGACGCCGTCTAGATATTCCACACCTGAATCGTCAATCAACTTAATCCCTTTTCCGACTATAAAGCGGTTATTGGTTAAAGTTTGCATTCCGATTCCTCCAATAAATTTAGTGTACTAGCTAGATGAACAATATGATGTATACCGGATGGTTTGGGCATCCCCCCTTTCAAGTGTTGAAGTCTGTAAGTAGGACAAGTTATATTTCTTTGGTTTGTTGTGGGAATGTAGAGCTCAGTGTTTCATTTCGTGCGTTCCACAGGTGGGAGAGGATCAGTGTCAGCAATAATAGCAAGCAAAATCCCGCTAATATCATAATGGTGCCGACAATCGGCCATGCGCTCATACTCCATCCCGTGAGGTACTGTAACGTTGCACCACCAATTCCGCCAGAGGCGATCAATATACTCGTTGTTCTTTCCGTCATGCCAGGAATTAGCACATTCGCATAGACGAGTGCGATGCAGAATAAACCAGACATAAATAATCCTGTTCCAAAGATCAGCCCATACGTTATCCATTGACCGGATACAAATACCATGGATACCGTAAACAGAAGTGTACCTATTGTGCTCCAGATCAAGAAGGGCATATAATTGACGGCTTCAGCGATTTTGCCAGAGAAAAGGCGTCCTACAATCATGGCAATCCACAGAATGGATACACTTAGGGAGGCGATAGATTCTTTCAATTCCAAACGTTCAACTAGAATAGACGGCAGGAAATTCATCAATCCCAGCTCCAGTCCCATATAAACAAAGAAAAAGACAACGAAGAGGAAGAGCAAGCCCAGATGTTTTTTGGAATAACTGACTTTGTTGGTCCCTTGTTGTGTCGTGTTTTCTCCAGCCTGTTCGAGATATTTTGCAGCAGGGCGAGGCATGGTGACCCATGGGACCATGAGGATCAGTGCACATGCAGCAACCGTAAAGAACGTCAGCTGCCATTGACCCAGCCAGATGAACAGAGCAGCTGCCGCGGGGATGAGAAGTGCGCCGAGGGCGAAAAATACATCCAGTTTGGACATCGCAACCGCTTTTTGATTTTCTGTAAATTCAATCGTGAAGGCACCAACGGAAGGTTCAATGATGCCTGAGCCAAAGCCCACAATAATAGTTAACAGAAGCAGGACGTTCCACGCAGGCAACCATCCGAGCACCAAATAAGCTGCAACAATGCAGATCAACGCGAGGGTAAGCATCCATTTTCGACCAATTTTGGCTGTCAATGAGGGTGATACAATCACACCGACAAGGAATCCGAGAAACTGCAAAAATAGTAAAAAGCCGCCGTCACTATAGTTGCGTTCATAATGAGGTAATAAAACAGGCAGAAGCGCACCAAGTACCACGCTAGTTATGCCGATCAACAGATAGAAGCCGCAGCTTAAAACGAATATTCTTTTCAAATGTCTACCTCCTAAGTGGATAACATTTTTATAAATAGAAATAATTGTTTATTTTATATATAACTTATACCATAATTTTCAAATTGTACAAGCTTTTTATTGTAAAATTATGTTAAAACTTAGCTGGAAGATCTTTTTTTGAGTCATCTTGTCCAAATATAAATTTGTTGTCGAAAGTGACTCTATTGCTTGGCTATTCATTTCATGAGAAGATGAGATTCAGTGCTCTAACTGTGAACAGATGATTGAGATAAAGGATGAAAGAACATATGAATATACAGATTAAACGATGAGAAGTGGTGAAATATGTTAATTAATAAATACATAAGTGAAACTGGACACTGGTCCCGCAGGGAAACAAACCGACGAATTGCAGCTGGAAGAATTACGATCAATGGCAGGGTATGTGTAAAAGGAGATACGGTTGCACCAGAAGACATTGTGCTGATGGATGGGGAGAAGATTCCAGACCGGAATCCGGAGGCCGTGTATATCGTTCTGAACAAACCTACTGGCATTACTTGCACGGCAGCTGAACATGTTGAGAGTAATATCATTCAGTATGTTAATTATCCTTATCGTATTTTTGCAGTCGGCCGGCTGGATAAAGCTTCAGAGGGATTGATCCTGCTAACTAATAACGGGGACATCGTGAACAAAATGATGCGTTCGGAGCATCACCATGAGAAAGAGTATCTTGTCACGGTAGACAAGCCAGTTACAGATGAGTTTATAAGCTCTATGTCACAAGGTGTAGAGATTCTTAACGTAGTGACCAAACCGTGTGAGGTATACAGGCAGAGCGAGAACGTTTTTCGAATTATTTTGACACAGGGGCTTAATCTGCAAATACGCCGAATGTGCAAAGCACTGGGATACAAGGTATTAAAGCTGGAGCGCATTCGGATTATGAACATTACACTGGATGAACGGTTGAAAAGAGGAGAGTGGAGACATCTGGATCATGAAGAGCTGGAACTGCTCATGTCTCAATTCGATGATGGTTCAACGGGATAGAAAGGGAGAACACGATCGGTTCGGGGGAAATCGTGTTCTTTCGGTGTGCGCGTTTTTATGTAAATGTTCAAGGTCAGCCTCTATTTGAGATCAGTGCTGGTTTAATCTACAATAAGCTAGACAGCTGTTGCTTGTAATATTTCCCTTCAATCGTGAAGGGTGAGGAGATGAGATGAGTGTTTGAACACTTGGTTATTTTTAAATTTAACGATAAAATCACTCTGGCCAAACAACAGGAGTTCTTAGCTCAACTGCTCGCATTGAAGGATCAAATTCCGGGTATTATCGATCTGACAGATCGATCTGACAGCGGGAGTGAATGTGACGGGGGAAACCGATCGTATTCAGGGATACACTCTTGGATTAAGGGTCACATTTGAAGATCAGGAAGCATTGCGAGCATATGGTCCGCACCCTGCACATCAAGCGTTTGTTTCTTCTTTGGATGGTTGGATTGACAATGTGATCGTAAGTGATTATCCAATCCCCTGCAAGTGAGCAAATCCATGGAGTATAATTCGGTTCGGTCAAACTCTCGGGATGATCATATCGGAAAAGAGAGGTTCTGAACATATTAATTTCATGCGACCACATAAATGAGTATGGGTTCACACATGCTACACGAAGATAGACGGAGAATATTAGGATTTCCTTGGTTAGGAGAAGGAGCGTAACCCATGAAAAAGAGTGATTCAATGGCAGGCTGGAATCTCGAACACAGCTATGCAGAACTGCCTCAAATATTTTACACAAGACAGAACGCCGTACCTGTACAATCACCAGAATGGATCATTTTTAATACAACCCTAGCGGATCGCCTTGGATTGAATGCTGAATTGCTACAAAATTCTGAAGGGGCTGCTATTTTCGCTGGGAACGAACTGCCTGATGATGCTCAGCCTCTTGCCCAAGCTTACGCGGGTCATCAATTCGGCAACTTTAATATGCTCGGAGATGGACGTGCTCTGCTGCTGGGTGAACAGATTACTCCGCAAGGGGACCGAGTTGATATTCAGTTAAAAGGTTCCGGAAGGACGCCATATTCCCGAGGAGGAGATGGACGTGCTGCCGTAGGTCCGATGCTTCGGGAATATATTATAAGTGAAGCAATGCATGGTCTAGGTATTCCGACGACACGAAGTTTGGCGGTTGTCACTACAGGGGAGAACATCTATCGTGAAACGGCACGTCCGGGAGCTATCCTTACACGTGTTGCATCCAGTCATATTCGAGTAGCTACGTTTCAATATGCAGCCCACTGGGGTTCAATCGATGACTTGCGTGCGTTAGCTGACTATACGATACTTCGTCATTTTCCACAGGTTCAGGAGAAAGAACAGCCTTATCTGAATTTACTATCGGAAGTGATCAAACTACAAGCGGAGCTTGTTGCGAAGTGGCAACGAGTAGGTTTCATCCATGGGGTAATGAACACAGATAATATGGCCATTAGCGGGGAAACGATTGACTATGGCCCTTGTGCCTTCATGGATACGTACAATCCAGCAACAGTGTTCAGTTCCATTGACAGGCAGGGCCGTTATGCTTATGGCAATCAACCGTATATTGCTGGCTGGAATCTGGCACGATTTGCTGAAACGCTGTTGCCTTTATTACATGAAGATGAAGAAGTAGCAGTTCAAATTGCACAGGATGCGATCGCTCAGTTCTCGGAGCAGTATCATCAACACTGGATCACGGGGATGCGCGCAAAGCTAGGTTTGTTCACAGAAGAAGTGGAAGACGAGATTCTGATCAAGGAACTTCTTGAACTGATGGAAAACTACGCGGCAGACTACACCAATACTTTCGTGGCGCTGACATTAAATAAACTGGGAACATCCAATCTGAATGATAAGCCAGATTTTCAGGCGTGGCATTCACGTTGGGAAGATCGATTAGACAGACAGACACAATCACGCGATGAAGTAATGCAGCAGATGAAACGAAATAATCCAGCCGTTGTTCCGCGTAATGCGAAGGTAGAGGAAGTACTGGAACGAGCAGAGCAGGATGGGGATTACAGCTTAATTCAACCTTTGCTTGATATTCTCCAAGATCCTTATGCGTATACGCCAGAACAGGAGACATACGGGGCTATGCCCGTAGCTTGTGATCCATCGTATCGAACATTCTGTGGGACTTAGAGAATGCTTATAGCCAGAGAAGAAAAGGATGAGCTGCCAACCGGCAGCTTTTTCATTGCAGTTAGAATGAACCGGTGCAGGGAATTTTACAGCGTATGAGGAAGTAAAGAAGAAGTAAAGAAAAGTAGAGAGGAAGTAGAGAGAAAGTTCGATAGAACGTATATGCATACGTCTTAAAAGAACACGTGGATGTTACTGAGAGAAGGTTGCTTTCATGTCCAAAGTATTAACGATGCACGAATTAACCGAAAGACTTCTTCAATTGCTCTCGAAGACTGTCTATTCAAAAGAACAGATGGAGAGTTATGTGAACCGGCTAGGTGAGTCATTCAAATGGGAAGGTGTGCCTTATGTAGAACTAGGTGAAACCTGTTATATCGTCACCATATATGAACGTGGTGTACCTTCGTTGACAAAAAAGCTGGAGCAGGTAGAAGAGGTGCTCTACTGGCTGTTGGAAGATATGATTTTTACAACCGCACATGTAACCTTGCTTAACAAGTATGGTGTAGATAACTTGACTACCCATCTCAAGTATACGAATGAGGTGTGGAGGGAACTGGAAGAGAACGTGCAGGCGGCATTTGAAATGATCGGTGAACCCTATTTAACCTGGCATCAAGAGGGTAAGCGCAGGGAATTAGAAAGGTATTAACCAAAAAAAGGGGAAATTTTCGATATGAGTGAACAAGTTATTCAGGATATCTGGTACGATTACGCGGTGGCTTTCGTCGATAAAAAAAACAAGTCTGAACAGGGGTGGGCCGCGCTTTCTGAGACTGAACAAGAGATTGCCGCGTTATGGCTGTTTGAGGCTGATGTCTACAATGGAGGTTTTATTCAGTTCTTTTGTAACTGGGGAGAAGAGGCATATGTTTGCATTTGCAGAGCCTTACAAGTCATTGGCGCCAATGAGGTTCTGGACAATATGAAGCAGCAGTTTGCTTGTTTTGAACATTTGGAAAATGACCCCAGGTTGAATGCGCTATGGGACATCCCCAAATATCTAGATGAGGAGCAGGTAGAACGTCTTGATGAGCTGGATCAGCTACTATGGAATAACGAAGATGAGGTTGCTTATAAGGCTTACACCTATTATCATGACCAGCTTGGGATTCAGTTATCAACAGTCTGAAAGGACTTGTGCTTGCAATGCTCATAACGTTCCGCTATACTGGCTATAATTAAATACATGAATTACGTTGATAGAGCGCAGTAGCGGCTTTGTCCCTGTTACAGAAAGTCAGGGGTTGATGGAACCTGATACATACAAGGGCTGCGAATTACACTCTGGAGTACTTGGGTAATGCCAAGCGGATGGGCAAACGATAACTTGCCGAGAGTGGTATGGACCACAGTATTCGAGCGTCTGAACGTTCGGAGAAGTTGTCCATGCAAACTGGGTGGTACCACGGTTATTCTAATCGTCCCTGTGTCTATGAAGACAAGGCGACGATTTTTTTGTGTCCAAAAATAGCCTTTACCGTGTGAACGCGTAGCAAGACGTAAATCATGATTGAATTTTTATGATAGAAAAGGGGTAGATGGAAATGAACATTATTGACGAACTACAATGGCGCGATGCCATCAATCAACAAACGGACGCGGAAGGGCTGCGTGAACTGACGGAGTCAAAAGCCATTTCACTATACTGTGGTGTGGACCCTACTGGTGACAGCATGCACATTGGACACTTGATTCCGTTTATGATGCTGAAACGTTTCCAACTGGCTGGTCATCGTCCGGTAATACTCATTGGAGGCGCAACAGGTACCATTGGTGACCCGAGTGGTCGTCAGTCCGAGCGTTCCTTGCAGACACTGGAGCAAGTACAGGCGAATGTGGATGCACTGACAGCACAGATGAAAAAACTGTTTGTGACTGAAGGAGACAATCAGGTTCGTATGGTCAACAACTACGACTGGACACATAAGATCAATGTGATCGAATTCCTGAGAGACTACGGGAAAAACTTCAACTTGAACACGATGCTGGCAAAAGATGTTGTAGCAAGCCGTCTTGAAGGTGGAATCTCATTCACCGAATTCTCCTACCAGATTTTGCAGTCTCTGGACTACCTGCACCTGTTCCAAACGGAGGATGTACAGCTGCAGATCGGGGGCTCTGACCAGTGGGGGAACATTACCAGCGGTCTAGATCTGATTCGCAAAAAAGAAGGTTCAGAAGCAAAAGCATACGGCTTAACGATTCCGTTGATGCTGAAGTCGGACGGTACGAAGTTTGGTAAAACGGCAGGCGGAGCGATCTGGCTTGATCCGAACAAAACAACGCCGTTTGAATTCTACCAGTTCTGGGCGAACACCGA
This sequence comes from Paenibacillus sp. JJ-100, assembly GCF_948329825.1. Classification (GTDB taxonomy): domain Bacteria; phylum Bacillota; class Bacilli; order Paenibacillales; family Paenibacillaceae; genus Paenibacillus. The sequence continues at coordinate 274,463 of NZ_CAOJCM010000002.1, read as the reverse complement.
TGACCGGGATGTGGTTAAATACCTGAAATACTTCACATTCCTGAGCAAAGAAGAGATCGAGGCTTTGGCTGTGAAAGTGGAAACGGAGCCGCATAAACGGGAAGCACAGAAAGCACTGGCTGAGGAAATGACCAAGTTTGTTCACGGGGAAGAGATGTTGGAGCAGGCGAAGCGGATTACTGCAGCGCTGTTCAGTGGAGATATTCGTTCCTTGACAGCAGACGAGATCGAGCAAGGGTTCAAGGAGATGCCAACGTATGAAACTGACGGTGAATCCAAAAATATCGTAGACTGGCTTGTCGATCTTGGTTTGGAGCCATCGAAACGCCAAGCTCGCGAGGACGTGACCAAAGGAGCCATCTCCATGAATGGTGAAAAGATCACAGAACTTGAATTCACGGTATCGGCAGAGCACGCAATCGGCGGGAAATTCATCATTATCCGTAAAGGTAAAAAGAACTACAGCTTGGTAAAATTGAAATAAACTAATACAAATAATGAAATAAAACAGCCCCCTTTGGATAACAAAGGGGGCTGTTCTTCATATAAGTGATTTAACACTCTAATGTTGATTGACAATCGCGGTAATTTCCTCATCCAGATCCAAGGTAACATCTTCACGGTACGCACGTATGTTATACTCGCTGTGCAAATAACGAAGAATCGCTTCAATCATGTTGGATTCCACTAGGAACTGACTGCGTCCCTGAACCCACACTTCTGCGGAATACCCCGTATCTTCTTCCCAGCTTAGTTCCACATTCACGTCCGTAGGGCGTACACCTTTACGTTCTGCCATGTGAATGCATATCGCATTCACAATCTCATCCATGCTCAGTACCATAAATCTTAGTACCGACCGTTTCTGTTGTGGTCATCACGATCATCACGACGATCGTAACGGCCATCCGCTGCAGGTTTACGACGGTTTGTAATCGCTCTGAACAGTGCCATAGCCAGCATAACGACCAGCATAATAGCTGCTACGTTAACGAGCAATCCCAGAATGTTACCCAGTGCTCCCATGCCACCAAACAGTCCACCGAACAACATACCTGCCAGACCACCAAGCATCATGCCTTTCATAAATCCGCCCCCACCGCCAAAGAAGCCACCACTTTTATTTGCAGTTGAGCCATTGTTGGAAGTTTTACTGGAGTTGGACTGACTTACGTTACTGTCTGATTTCTTAGGTGTGTTGGTGTAGCTTTTCGTACCGGATTTAAAACCGCCGCCTCGTCTTGCATCAGCACTGTCTGGGTTCGCAACGCCAACCGATGCGAACAGTAGTGTGAATGCCATGAAAACCATCATTAGATGTTTAATTCCGAATTTTTTCTTCATTGTATAGATCGAAACCCCCTGATTAAAATTAGTGTATTACCCAAAATGGGCCTTACTCATGTAATACGGTCAAACTGCTACTACGTTTCAAAATTTAATTAAACTTTTGAATTGCTCGGACTCGGGTCGTGGATCACCGTCTGACCATCGAGAAGCTGGGTTACCCAGTTGCACCAATCCAAGCCGGTCTGGGCATGCATTATACCTTTTTGAACCAGAATGTAGCTTCCAAAATCCCGGTTGCCTACCCGAAGATTATCCTGCGGTATACGTGACTTCAACTCTTCAAAATAACGTATGCGCTCCATAAACCAGTTTTTGCGCTCGTTTAGAATACGTCTCATACTGCCGTCTTCGGCGATACCGACGCAGAGAATGCGAAGATTGAATTCATCGCGCGTCACGGGTGCAGTGACCGGAGTAATCATCCACTCCAGCAACTTCTGAATGCCTTTTTCCGTAACTGCATACATTTTTTTGTCCGGTTTGTCGGACTGTTGTACCCAGCGGGAGGCGAGTAACTCATCGTTTTCCATCTTGGACAGGAGTGGATAGATCTGGCTGTGTTTGGCCTGCCAATGCGGCTGAATCTTCAGCATTAGATCATAACCAGAAGACTCCTCGCGGGTAAGCAGCCCGAGCAATCCGTAGGAAAGTATGTTCATGCACATGTCTCCTTAATATTAGGGCTGGGTCAACGAAAACAAACATTTTGCATTCGTTGACCGCTTTCATAAAAGTGTACACTGAAACTGTATGGTTTGACAACCTGACAGGATAACTGCCTTAATTTAGACAAAAAAAGTGCGAACCATGAAGGCCCGCACTCCAAACCATTTAGAGAGATGTCTGTTGTTCATACCCGTCAGAAACAAGGTCTAACTCGCCTGTAGCAGAGTCAATGACCATGCCGTGAACAGGGATATTCGGAGGAAGTAACGGGTGTTTCTTAATAACTTCCACAGTTCCTTTTACCCCTTCGTGAACACTATCAAACCCTCGTAGCCATTTTTGCAGACGAATCCCGGAATTTTCTAGTGTGGACAAAACTTCTTCAGAAATACCACGCTCAACCATATGACCTATCATTGTCTCAGCATGTAGTGATGCCATACCACACTCCGTATGACCTACTACCAGCACCTCGTGTGCTTCCAATTCATAGATGGCAACCAGAACGGAACGCATAACACTACCAAAAGGTTGGGAGATAATTGCACCTGCGTTTTTGATGATTTTTACATCACCATTCTTTAGATTCATTGCTTTAGGCAACAATTCTACGAGACGAGTATCCATACATGTTATGATGACCATCTTTTTGGTTGGAAACTTGCTAGTCGTATACTGCTCGTATTCTTTAGTCTCGACAAATGATTTGTTGTAAGCCATAATCTCTTGAATGTTGTTCATGTTCATTGCCTCCTGTTATCCAATACGACGAGCACGGTGTCACTTGCATGAGATGCAGCTTGTCCTACACGCCTTTGAGTAGTTTGAATATCGTGGTCAACAGACCGCTTCATTCCTTTTTCTAGAAGAATTGCTTCTGTCAAAAGTTGATTATACGCAATGCAAAAAGTATCATCAATAGGGTGTACAAAATTTTTTTTGAAAAGGTGGGCGGTAACAATGGATAAACAAACCCAGCAGCAACTGCAATCTTTCCTAATTCTTGTTCGTAAAATTAAAAGTTATCACGAAGCCATTGGTCTACTTCACTGGGATTTGCGTACAGGTGCGCCCAAAAAAGGCGTTCCGACCCGTTCAGAAACCCTTGGCATGCTCTCCACAGAAGTATTTAAATTACAAACCTCATCTGAGATGAAGGCTTACTTGGATATTTTGACCCAGCCGAACGTACTGGACCAGCTTGAAGATATCGACCGTCGTCTGGTGGACGAATGCAAAAAGGAATACGACCGTAGTCAATCCGTTCCGCCGGAAAAGGTACAAGAATATACCATACTTACTGCGAAGTCAGAAACGGCATGGGAAGATGCCAAACATAGTAGCGATTATGATGGATTCTCACCATATCTCACAGAGATCGTAAAGCTCAAACAGGAATTTATTGACTATTGGGGTGTCAAAGATACGAGATATGATACATTGCTGGATATGTACGAACCGGGACTGACTGTGGAAAAGGTTGATGCTGTATTCGCTCGCCTCAAAGCTCGCCTCGTCCCATTACAGGAAAAAATCAATGCGGCAGAGAACAAGCCGAATACCGATTTCCTGAACCAGATCTTTGATGTCGAACAGCAGAAGAAATTCAGTCTGTTCATCCTGGAACAGATGGGATATGACTTTGAAGCGGGGCGTCTTGACGAAAGTGTGCATCCGTTCGCAACTGGCCTGAACCCAGGTGATGTCCGAATCACAACGAACTATCTGCAGAATGATGTAACAAGTGCAATATTTAGCTCCCTGCACGAAGGTGGACATGCTCTATATGAGCAAAATATTGATGAAGGTCTGGCTGGCACATTGCTTGCCGAAGGCACATCGATGGGAATTCATGAGTCCCAGTCCCGACTGTGGGAAAATATGATTGGACGTAGTCTGTCGTTCTGGACAAGGTACTACTCTGATCTACAACAGCATTTCCCACAACTAAATGAAGTGAAACTGGAAGATTTCTATCGTGCGATCAACCGGGTGGAGAGCTCACTCATCCGAATTGAGGCGGACGAGCTTACTTACAATCTGCATATTATTATTCGTTATGAGATAGAGAAAATGCTCTTTAATGAAGGGCTAGAAGTGAAAGATCTGCCACAAACATGGAATGCTAAATACAAGGAATACCTCGGCATAATGCCAACTAACGATGGTGAAGGTGTACTTCAGGACGTGCACTGGTCGGGAGGGGATTTCGGTTATTTTGCGTCTTACTCTCTGGGTAATATGTATGCTGCTCAGATCATGCACACATTGCGTCAAGAATTGCCTGAGTTCGACAGTCTAATTGCCGAAGGGAATCTGATTCCAATCAAAGAGTGGCTCACAGAGAAGATTTATCGTTACGGTAAGAGCCGTACACCTTCTGAACTAATCGTTGCTGTGACCGGTGAAGAACTGAATCCGGATTACTTGGCGGACTATTTGGAAGCCAAGTATGCTGAAATTTATAATTTGTAAAACGCTCGAATAGGGGCCAACCAGAACATTCTGGTTGGCTCTTTTTTTTGTGTTCAAGTTCTTAACCTTTTGATAGGCCTCGGCATATCCATAATAGAGAGAAACTGCTAAACCCAGTAAAGGAGGGAAATCAAATGAAGCATACGCCATGGTTTGTGCGGGGCATTGTGATTCTGTTGATTCTCATTGTGGCACTGACGAGCTGCAATAAAGATGAGAACGAAACAAAGGTTACCATCGGTGAAGTGACGCGCTCTGTATTTTACGCACCGGAATATGTGGCTGCGGCTCAAGGTTTTTTTGCTCAAGAGGGGCTAGAAGTCGATATACAAACAACGGCTGGCGGAGATAAGACGATGGCGGCATTGCTTGCGGGTTCCGTCGATATCGCGTTGGTGGGCGCAGAAACGTCCATCTATGTTTATCAACAAGGGGCGGAAGACCCCGTCATTAACTTTGCTCAGCTCACGCAGACGGATGGAACGTTTTTGTTCGCGCGAGATGCACAGGATCCCTTTGATTGGGATCAATTGAAACAACATGTTTTTCTTGGTCAACGCAAAGGTGGCATGCCACAAATGGCCGGAGAGTTTGTTTTGAACAAACATGGCATTAACCCGTCAACTGATCTCGAACTGATTCAGAATGTGGATTTTGCTAATATTGCATCTGCTTTTGCTTCAGGCACGGGGGATTTTGTACAACTGTTTGAGCCACAGGCATCCATTTTCGAACAGGAAGGCCGTGGGAAAGTGGTAGCGTCTTTCGGCACAGAGAGTGGGCATCTGCCATATACCGTGTTCATGACCAAACAAAGTTATCTGAACGACAACCCGGAAATCGTACAAAAATTCACGAATGCCCTGCATAAAGCTCAACGTTGGGTAGATTCTCATACGGCCGAGGAGATTGCCCAGGTGATTACTCCATTTTTCAAAGATATTGATCCAGCCATTCTCACAAGTAGTGTGAGTCGGTATAAGGAACAAGGCACGTATGCGACAGATCCGATCATAGATGAGCAAGAATGGAACAATCTACTGGATGTCATGAGTGCTGCCGGTGAATTAAAACAACGCGTTGAGCTGGGGCCCATCGTAGATTCATCATTTGCAGAACAGGCAAAGACACTTACGCCTTAAAATGAAGAAGGAAAACAAGTAAGATGAACAATTAAAACGTCGAAAGCAAGTTGATGAAATCGGGGAAGGAATTCAGGGGAAGGGAGTGAACAGTAATGCCTGATTCCAGGAACGTGATTCGACTGGAGAATATCTCCCAAGTCTATGTCAGTGAACGTGAAGCGTCACTAGTCATCGAGGATTTAAGTTTGGGGATAAACCAAGGGGAATTCGTGAGTCTGGTTGGGCCGAGTGGATGCGGCAAAACAACGTTGTTGTCCATTATCGCCGGTCTACTGAGCCCGACTCGGGGAGAGGTTGAAGTTGAAGGAAAACTTGTTCAAGGCCCCTCTGCCCGAGTGGGCTACATGTTACAGCAAGATTACTTGTTCCCCTGGCGCACCATTCTGGATAATGCACTCATTGGACTTGAATTAACAGGTAATCTGGACGCGAAGAGCAGGGAACGTACACGTGAACTTCTAGGCAGCATGGGGCTTGGCGGGACAGAGCAGCAATATCCCTCTGAACTGTCCGGGGGCATGAGACAGCGGGTAGCTCTCGTTCGAACACTTGCCACAGACCCCGCGATCCTTCTGTTAGATGAACCTTTCTCTGCACTAGATTATCAAACGAAGTTACAACTTGAAGATCTTGTCTCGGATACGTTAAAAGAGTTCGGCAAAACCTCTGTGCTGGTCACACACGATCTGTCAGAAGCGATTGCGGTTAGTGACCGGGTTATTGTACTGGATCGTAATCCGGGACGAATTCGACGCGAGTTCGAGGTTCCAGAACATATTCGGCTGGCACAGCCTTTTCATGCTAGGGAGCAGGCGGGCTTCAATGAGTTATTCCAGTCACTGTGGAGTGAGCTCGTTCAGTCTGGGGGAGGTGAGAAGAATATATGAGTCAGACCATTCCTCCAGAGCAAGAGAAGCAGGAAGTACGTGATCGTTGGCTCCAGACTCTCCATCATAACCATAAACGTAAAATGTCACGATGGAGGAACCATATCTTAGCAGTTCAACTGTCCTTATTAGTATGTATGTTTTTACTCTGGGAGCTGGCGGGCAGATTGCGGTGGATTGATGTACTCCTTTTTAGTTATCCAAGTAAAGTCTTTGCGCAGATTAGCAAGGACATTGCGGGTGGCGAGATATGGGTACATGTCGGGGTGACTGTGGGTGAGACGGTAGTCGGTTTTTTGCTGGGGACACTTGTTGGAACGCTGCTTGCTGTTCTGATTTGGTGGTCTCCTTTTTTGTCCAAAGTGCTGGACCCTTATATGGTTGTGTTTAATAGTATGCCAAAGGTAGCTCTGGGACCAATTTTTATTGTCATGTTCGGGGCGGGATTTACAGCCATTGTGATGACAACTCTGTCCATTACAGTAATCATTACTACACTCGTTGTATACAACAGCTTCAACGAGGTTGATCCGAATTATGTTAAGGTGATTCGAACGTTTGGTGGAGAACGCGCTGAGATTTTTGCAAAAGTTGTATTTCCTGCTTCATTCCCTACAATCGTATCTACCTTGAAAGTAAACGTAGGTATGGCTTGGGTTGGGGTGATTGTAGGCGAGTTTCTAGTGGCGAAGCAAGGGCTGGGATATCTGATCATTTACGGTTTTCAGGTATTCAATTTTACGCTGGTATTATCAAGTTTGCTTATTATCGCAGCCGTAGCTACAGCAATGTACCAACTGGTTGTATATGCAGAGCGGAAACTGTTAGCTGGCCGAAGATCGTAATTAAATTGTGTTGCATCATATGTAAACTCTTCTACATGAGTTATAACGTTGCCCCCAATTGTAAAATCAAGTAGGATATTTGATGGAGGAAGTACTTCGGGCTATGTTTCTGCAACCGGCATGTTTGGTGTGCATGCCGGTTGATGTCGTCTAGTTTGTAATAGGTTGAGTCATACTATTAATGAATGTTTATAACGACTTTCGGCAGGGGAATACATATGGAAACTGGTGATATATAGGCCGCGAACTTTTGTACAGCTTAGAGGAGATGGAATGTTAAATGGGGTTTAGAGTCATTAAAACGGCAATCGCAGCATTGATGGCTGTACTGATTGCGGACTGGTGTCGCTTGCCAGGACCGACTTCAGCCGGATTGCTTGCGATTCTCGGTGTAGATGTAACGAGAAAAAGGAGTATTCGAACGATATCGGCACGATTTTTTGCATCCGTAGTCGGTCTCCTGTTTGCAAGTGTGCTTTTTCAGTTCCTCGGCTTCCATTACTGGGTGCTCGCAGTATACATACTAACGGCTTTTCCCGTCATTGTACGGGCTGGCTTTAAGGAAGGCATTGTTACAGGTTCAGTTGTAGTGTTTCGGGTATTTAGCGGTGGGGAAATGAGTTTGCAAGTTGTACTAGTTCAGATTGCTTTGCTCTTGATTGGTTTAGGTTCAGCGATGGTTGTGAATCTGGCATATATGCCCGCAGCGGATCCGCAAATGCTGCAGATCCGTAAACGAATTGATGAACTGTTCTCGAAGATTTTCCAGGAGTTCGCAGCAACCTTGCGTAATCCCAATGAAGTATGGGCAGGCAAAGAATTAATTGAAGCGGATCAAGCAGTACTCGGTGGAATTGAAGCAGCCAAACGTTCACTAGAGAACCAGGTCATTCATCCGAATGAAGGATGGAGTGTATATTTTTATATGCGAAAAACACAGCTTGATTCCATACAACACATGATGCATCTTGTGTCACAGGTCTATGAAAAGATGCCTCATGCGGAGATGGTGTCCGAGTTGTTCGATCAGCTCAGTCAAGACGTGTTGAGGGAATCTTACACCGGGCGAACGGAAAAACTGCTGGCAGAAGTACAGGAAAAATTCAGACAAATGGAGCTGCCAGACACAAGAGAAGAATTCGAGATGCGTTCGGCTATTCTCCAGTTGTGCCACGAGCTTTCCATGTATCTGAAAATCGCCAAGAAGGACAAAGCTCCGTCTCCAATCTCGGATCGCTCCCAATCTGTAAACGAATCATAGAAAATAATAGAAAATAGTTGTCACCCTAGACGGATGTCCTGCATACACTTGTAGTGAATGATTGTATGGAGGAGGTTTAAAGATGTCATTGAGTCATAAACATCAATGTAGAGAGATTATCACGAAGGCGATCTGCGGCAAAGGTCGTAAGTTCTCTACCGTAACACATACCGTGACTCCGCCAAATGGTCCGACCAGTATTTTGGGGGCTTGGATTATCAACCACCAGTATGAAGCCGTATCAGCGGGGGACGGAATTGAAGTTATTGGTACTTACGATATCAACATTTGGTATTCCTATGACAAAAATTCGCAAACGGATGTCGCTAAAGAAACCGTATCGTATGTAGAACATGTACCTTTGTCTTATCTGGACCCGAAACACCGGACTTCCACAGTGGAGGTATCTGCGGATGCAACGCAGGAACCGAGCTGTGTGGAAGCCACAGTGTCCACAGGTGGGGGCAGCGTAATTATCCGGGTGGAGCGGGAATTCGCTGTAGAACTCGTGGCTGAAACCAAAGTCTGTGTAAAGGTGTGCACGGATGGCTGTGGTGATTACGAAGACAAGGATTATGACTATGGCAGCGTGGATGGAGACTATGATGATCTCGATCCAGACCTGCTGGATGATGAGTTGTAAATCACTCATTGAAACGGAAAAGCGAATGTATCATAACCTAGAGTATCATATGCGCCAATAGGTGCGATGAAGAGGGCGAAAGCCCTCTTTCTTTCATAAAATATTAAAAATGGGTTGTGACGAGCCTGATGATGTACCTGAAGTTTGTTAACGGGAAGGCTTCGCTGCTGCGGGGTCTTTTTTTGATAAGCATAGAGCATTTGACATGGCAAGAGGGGGGATGGTATGAACGTCAAGGAAGAAGCGGAAGATGCTGTCCATGCTTATAAGAGGCTTAGTTCGGAAGAACGGATTATGCGGTTGAAGCAAGTGGGTATTGAAGTGTTATCTACGAAGGATCAGCGCAGGCGAGAACCTGGGCTGCGTGTACGCTATGATGTTGATATCAGTTGTCTTCAAGCGATTCGGATCAGGAGCAGGGATACAAGCGGTATGGGGGCGAGGCAGGAAAGAGAGCTGGATCGTGAAGCAGCTTCATCCGTGTATAGACGTGTAGAGCGTCTTGCGATCAAAACCCTATACACATTGGGACTGAATCATGGAGCGGTTCGTTTGGAAGCTTCGGGTAATGGCGGATGTGCCGTCATTTCGGTTGATCCAAGCCCTTGGAAAGGTGTAACGAACCTTGCTGCACTTTACAGGGAGAGCTGGAACCAGCATCAGGCTTTGTTGAATGAGGAGAGGCAAGCGAACCGAATTCCTGTACTGGGCATGGACCCTGAGTTTCTGTTGGTACAGATGCCCGAGTCCAAAATTGTACCTGCTTCCAGGTTTCTTGAACGTACGGGTGTTGCGGGTTGTGATTCCGTTACGATTGGCGGCAGACGTGTATACCCTGTTGCGGAGCTGCGTCCTGCTCCGAGCACGGAACCGCGTGAGTTATTGTCCCATCTGATGCGGGCCTTCGCTGCAGCTTCTCGAAGCATAAGTGACTCGTCCCTGATCTGGCAGGCGGGCGGCATGCCCCAGCGAGGACTGCCGCTGGGCGGGCATATCCATCTGAGCGGTATACAACTGACTGGTGGATTGCTTCGTGCACTGGATAATTATTTGGCACTGCCCTTGGCGGTGCTTCAGGACCCGCGTGGATCAGGCAGGCGCCCAAGGTATGGAACCCTGGGGGATTTTCGCCTGAAATCCTACGGTGGATTCGAATATCGCACATTGCCGAGTTTTCTCGTTTCTCCGGTTGTGGCCAAAGGTGTCGTTGCTCTTGCAGGGCTGATTGCCAGCAGCTATGATCAGTTAATGCAGCGCCCTCTATCGAAAACAAAGGTTCATACTGCATTTTATGAGGGGCAGCGAGAGGTCATGATGGCGTGTATCCCCTCATTGATGGAAGAACTGAAGCAATTAAGCGGATACGCACGTTATGAACGCTACGCGAATCCACTGATACGACAGTTCCAACTGGGGCATACCTGGGATGAAAGCAGGGATATCCGCAAACTTTGGAATATTCGGCCAGGCTCATGAAGAAGCGGCATTTTTTTGTTATAATGAAAAATATGAATTTTGAATACGTTACGATACGGAAGATATGAAGCAGTTAATCCCTTAAAGGAACAGGGCGAATAGCCCAAACATAAGGCGGAGGTGCGTTCTTGGTACCTGACCGCCTTATTGCCTTCCAAGGATACTTCTTCCAGACATCATAGGAACGGACGGTGGATAGATATCATGGCTCAGTACACGCCAATGATTCAACAATATTTGCAAGTGAAAGCCCAAGCGCAAGATGCGTTTCTTTTTTTCAGACTAGGTGATTTCTACGAAATGTTTTTCGATGACGCCATCAATGCTGCAAGGGAACTGGAGATCACGTTAACCGCACGCAACGGGGGCACGGACGATAAGATTCCAATGTGCGGTGTGCCCTATCATTCCGCTGAAAATTACATACAGCGTCTGATCGAGAAAGGGTACAAAGTAGCGATCTGTGAACAGATGGATGATCCCGCAACAACCAAAGGCATGGTCCGCCGCGAGATCGTTCGTGTAGTCACACCCGGAACGGTAATGGAAGGTAAAACGCTGGGGGACAAGTCGAACAATTACATGGTGTGTCTGACGGGGAATCAGAATACGCTCGCTCTTGCCGCGTGTGACCTCTCTACGGGAGAACTCTACGTAACATCTGTTCCCTATTCCAAAGAGTGGCTCAAAGACGAGATTGGCATCTATGAGCCGTCTGAATTAGTGGGAGACGCAGCTCTGCTGGAGCTTGTAGAATCCGAATCATCTCCGATTGGACGGCCAGTCGTCTATACGGCATGGAACAAAAGCAAAGAAGACCTTGTGCGTCAGCAGTTCGGCGAATCGGTATGGGCAAGATTGGAGCCTGAACGTCAGGCATGTGTTGCTCGCCTGTTTTCGTACCTGAGTGAGACACAGAAGCGATCGCTTGGACAGTTGACGCAAATTTCTACGTATGAGCCGGACCATTATATGATTCTGGATCCATTTACACGGCGTAATCTGGAACTAGTCGAAACGGTGCGCGAGCGTTCCAAGAAAGGTTCGCTGCTGTGGCTGTTGGATCGCACGGAGACGTCTATGGGGGCCCGAATGATGAGGCGCTGGGTGGATAAACCCCTTTTGCAAAAAGGAAAGATCAATGAACGCCTGGAAGCGGTAGACACTCTCTATAACCAGTTTATTCTGCGTGAGGATCTGCGGTCTGAGTTAAAAGACATCTATGATCTAGAGCGTCTGGTAGGACGGATTGCTTTTGGTAATGCAAATGGTCGGGATCTGAACGCACTTAAATCCTCACTGGACAAAATTCCGAGTCTGCGACAACACTGTGCAAGTTCCTCTTCGTCAACCCTTCGACATATCGCTGAAACGATGGATGAATGCACTGATCTGCGAGATGCCATTGGACAGGCTATCGTGGATGAACCTCCTGCATCGGTTAGAGAAGGTGGACTTATCCGTGAGGGATACCATGCGAGACTGGATGAACTGCGCGAGGCTTCGGTGAACGGTAAGCAGTGGATTGCCGAGTTGGAAGCAAGAGAACGTGAAGCTACGGGTATTCGCTCGCTGAAAATTGGATACAACAAAGTGTTCGGTTATTATATTGAAATTACCAAATCCAATCTGGCTTCACTACCTGAAGGACGGTATGAGCGCAAACAAACCCTTGCTAATGCCGAGCGTTATATTACACCTGAATTGAAAGAGAAGGAGACACTGATTCTTGAAGCTCAGGACAAAATGGTGGATATCGAGTACAGCCTCTTTGCAGAGCTGCGTGATCGCCTGAATCAGGAGATCGCAAGGCTGCAGAAGCTCGCTGAGCAGGTGGCCGAGATTGATGTGTATCAATCGTTTGCGGTAATTAGCGCAGAGCGTAATTTTGTACGTCCCATCCTGACAGATGGATATAACCTGGTCGTAGAGCAAGGACGTCATCCAGTCGTGGAGGCTGTTATGCGGGATGGGGCTTTTATTGCCAACCAGACTGCGATGACCGAGGAAGAGGCGCGTATTCTGCTGATTACTGGGCCGAATATGGCTGGGAAAAGTACGTATATGAGACAAGTCGCACTCATCTCCATTTTGGCGCAGATTGGTTGTTTTGTGCCTGCAAGTCAAGCGGAAGTACCTATTATGGATCGGATTTTTACACGGATTGGTGCTGCGGACGATCTCATTGGTGGACAGAGTACGTTTATGGTGGAGATGGCAGATATTCAGGTTATGACCGAAAAAGCAACGCCGCGTAGTCTCATCATTATTGATGAGCTGGGTCGTGGAACTTCCACCAGTGAAGGTATGGCGATTGCACAGTCGGTGATTGAGTATGTACATGATGTGATTGGATGTAAAGCGCTCGTATCCACACATTTCCATGAACTGGCTCATCTGGAGGAAAGTTTGGACAAGCTGGCTAACTATTCTATGGCAGTTCAGGAGAGCGGAGACAAGGTGAACTTCCTGCGTAAGTTAATTGCGGGAGCGGCAAGCAGTAGTTATGGCATCTATTGTGCTCGGCTTGCGGGTCTACCTGACAGTATCATTGAACGTGCGAATGGACTTCTGCATGGCTTTGAACAAGCGGCATCACAGGTGGCTGTCGGCAGTGAATTTGTGCCTGATAGCAGATCCTTGTCCACACAGCAGTCATCGATGGAGAAGAGCGACTTCATGTCGTCTGCTTCTGAGGAAGATCCAGTAGTTCGAGAACAACTTAAGAATGAACAAGTTATGGGGATAGAGACGACAAAACAAGCTGGTGTGTCTACTTCTCAGGATAACGTACCAGAACACGTCAACGGGAGTAACAAATACAGTACGTATAATGATCATAATGATAGCCAGCCTGAGGTTGTACAACTCTCGATATTCGATGATGAAGAACCGGAGATTAATCATTCTACACGAACGGTCATCGTGGAGGATAAACCTGCCCGTGAATTGATTCGACATATGAAAGAGATCGATGTGATGAACATGACGCCTTTGCAGGCGATGCAAATATTAAATGATCTTAAAATGAAAGCACAGCAATTATCCTGAGTAACGGAGAGGAGGAGAATCTGTGGCGAACATTCATGTGCTTGATGAACATATTGCCAACCAGATCGCAGCGGGTGAGGTGGTTGAGCGGCCTGCATCCGTCGTGAAAGAGCTGCTTGAAAATGCGGTGGATGCGGGAGCCTCGAAAATTGAAGTCGCTGTAGAGGAAGGTGGTCTGCTTCGTATCCGGGTAAAGGATAACGGATCAGGCATCGAGCCAGATGATCTCGAAACAGCTTTCTACCGTCATGCGACTAGCAAAATAGCCCATGGCCGGGATCTGTTTCAGATCACTAGCCTCGGGTTTCGCGGTGAGGCACTGCCCAGTATTGCAGCTGTCTCTAAGGTTGAAGTGCTCACAGCTAGTGGAGACGACGGACGAGGACGACGTATCGTTATTGAAGGGGGCAAGCTCTGTGCGCACGAAGATGCCACATCACCACAAGGAACGGAGTTTGTGGTGAAGGAGTTATTCTACAATACGCCTGCGAGATTAAAATATATGAAAACCATCCAAACTGAGCTGGGGCATATCTCGGATGTGTTATATCGTATGGCAATGTCGCATCCGCATATTTCGTTCACTCTTCGTCACAATGAAAATACGTTGCTGCAAACGCTAGGGAATGGAGACCTGTTACAAGTGGTTGCAGCAATTTATGGGACGAGTGCAGCCAAAGCGATGTTGCCCATTCAGGGGGAAAACCTGGATTACAAGCTTAGTGGTCTGATTAGTCTCCCTGAGTGGACACGTGCGAATCGTGCGGGAATGTCAACGATTGTGAATGGTCGGTACATTCGTAACTACGGTCTGAACCAGGCAATTTTGAAAGCTTATCATACGCTGCTGCCTATTAATCGTTTCCCCCTTGTCGTCGTGAAACTCGAGATGCATCCTTCGCTTGTGGACGTGAACGTACATCCGGCGAAACTGGAAGTTCGGTTCAGTAAAGAGGCGGAGCTGTATGAATTTGTGGAAAACACATTGCGCGGTATTTTGCGGCAGGAAGTATTAATTCCACAAGTACGGAAGCAGCAAATCAGACGAGGAGATGACAGTTCATTTATCCAGGAACAATTTTTGTTCCCGCGTGGACCGGTGAAAGAGCAGGACGCAAGTGAAGGATATAGTCAACAAGGCCCTCTTGGTAAAGGACTAAAAGAAATGGAAGAGGCCAAAGAGATCAAAGAGATCAAAGAGACCAAAGAGACCAAAGAGATGAAAGGGACTCAAATTCACCATGCTGGCTATTCTTCATCCTCCTTCTCATCATCTAAAGTTATAGAAGACGAACATGCGGATCTGGATGCACCTGCGGAGTTGGATACAGGAACAGGCGCAGGCACTGGTCATGGAAAAACGGACACAGCAGCAGAGCAGATGGCTTCTGATCCGGTGCAAACGCCTCCTCTTCCCGAAGCACCGCCAGAATCCGTTCCGGTATATGGACCCACTGATCTATTGAGTGATGCTCAGTTCAGCAGAACCAACCATGCTGGAAGAAATGAGACAGAAACATATCAATCAGCTTCATACAATTCTCCAGTTAGTGAAAGCCGCACGGCATACTCTTCAGGCACAGGGCAAAGAACTGAACGAAGCTGGAAACAGGCATCCATGCCTGACCCATCCAAACTGGCCGCTGCAATTCAGTCAGATACTTCCATGCCTGCGTTCCCTGAACTTAGTCTGATTGGTCAGCATCACGGAACGTACCTAATTGCACAGAACGATGAAGGTTTATATTTAATAGATCAACATGCTGCCCATGAACGAGTGAACTACGAATACTTTTATGAGAAATTCGGTAATCCGACTCAGGCTTCACAGGAGTTACTGCTCCCTATTACGCTTGAATTCACACCTTCAGAGGCTGAAAAGCTGAAAGCAAGACTTACTTGGTTCGAACAGGCTGGGGTCTATTTGGAGCATTTCGGTGGACAGACCTTCCGCGTACGTTCTCATCCATACTGGTTCCCCAAAGGTGAAGAAAAGGACATTATTGAAGAGATGTCGGAATGGGTTCTCAGCGAACGCAGTATAGATGTGGCCAAGTTACGTGAAGCTGCTTCGATTATGTGTTCCTGTAAAGCTTCGATTAAAGCGAATCAGAAGCTTACGGATCAAGAGGCTGAAGTGTTGATACAGCGTCTGGGTTCATGTCGGCAGCCTTATACGTGTCCACACGGTCGGCCGATTGTAATTTCATTTTCAACATATGATTTGGAGAAATTATTTAAACGAGTGATGTAGTATTTTAGGGGGATATTATGTATATAACAACGGGTGACAAGGAGGCAGCTTCTCTGGTAGATCGTGCACGCGCGCTTGCTGCAGAGACTGGGGGCACCTATATACCGCGAAACAGAACGTCACTGCCTAATTTGCTGGATAAATATGGGATTCAGGAGATTTTGGTAGTGTTAAAAGGGAGAGCACGTTTGTTCCGGAAGGATGAGTCGGAGCTTGAATTTCATCCGAGTATGGGATTTGTGCGCGCCAAGCGTGTGTTAAGGGGAGAGTCTGATCCGATGCTGGAAGCGGGTGCTGTACTGAAAGGTGATACGGTTGTGGACTGTACGGCAGGATTAGGATCGGATTCACTTGTGTTTGCCGTTGCAACAGCTGTTCAAGGACGTGTTATTGCATGTGAAAGCTCTGAACCGCTCTATACACTTCTCCTCGATGGTATGTCACATTATGAGAGTAACGAACCTTCGATTGATGAGGCGTTCCGACGGATTGAACTGCGGAATATGGATCATTTGGAACTGCTGCGCTCCTTACCTGACCGGAGCTGTGATACGGTATACTTTGATCCGATGTTCCGTGAGCCGATGATGGATTCGAGTGCAATCCGACCTTTACGGGACTACGCCAATGCTCATGCTTTGGCAGAAGAGAGTATCATAGAGGCGAGAAGAGTCGCCCGCAAGCGAGTGGTTATGAAAGAAAAACGCGGCAGCGCAGAGTTTGACAGACTTGGATTCCAAGTGCTGGATCGGGCCAATGCAAAAACATTGTACGGAGTGATTAATGTTGAGATCGGAAGTTAATGCAAAACCGCAGCTACTGGTCCTGGTCGGACCGACAGCTGTAGGTAAAACGAGATTAAGCATCGAGCTGGCACAAGCGTTCAACTGTGAAGTGATCTCTGGAGATTCCATGCAGGTTTACCGTCAAATGGATATTGGAACTGCCAAAATCTTACCCGAAGAAATGAAGGGTGTACCCCATCATCTCATTGACATTCATGAACCTGAATATCCATATTCCGTTGCCGAGTTCCAGGAGAGCTGTACTCATTTAATCCCGGAGATCCATGATCGTGGCAGGTTGCCTTTTATCGTTGGTGGTACGGGTTTATACGTGGAGTCGGTTTGTTACGGATTTCAATTCTCAGACAGCGGATCGGATGAAGCATTTAGAGAAGAACAGTTCCAATATGCTGAGCAACATGGGGCTAAGGCTCTTCATGATCGTCTAAGAGAAGTTGACCCAGTGAGTGCGGATCGTCTACATCCGAATGATCAGCGACGTATTGTACGTGCACTCGAAATCTTCCATCTAACAGGAGAAAAATGGTCGGAGCAGCTAGCTGTGCAGAAAAAAGAGTCTCCATACGATCTGCTTATTGTAGGCCTAACGATGGATCGCCAAAAGTTATATGCACGAGTCGAAGAGCGTATTGATCTCATGATCGAGCAAGGGCTTGTAGATGAGGTGAAAGCACTACTTGAAAGAGGAGTCTCACGGGGGCACATTTCTATGCAGGGCCTGGGGTATAAGGAAATTGCTGCGTATTTGCAGGGTGAAGTCAGTTGGGAGGCTGCGGTGGAGTGGCTTAAAAGAGACACACGCCGTTTTGCCAAACGTCAACTGTCCTGGTTCCGTCACATGAAGGATATTCAGTGGTTGGATGTAACGGATACTGAGAATTTTGAAGGTCATTATCAACAAGTAAGCGAATGGATTACATCTAAATTTAACTGAATAAAGTTAGATGAAAACCCCTATCTTTTCAACGAAAAGATAGGGGTTTTTTCTTGTTGGGTAATAATAACTAGGGGTACAAAAGGAAAATAAGTCTCCGGTCTGATTCAAAAAGGTTGTTTCAGGATAAGATTTAAGTGATAAGCCTTTAAAATATATATTTTTAGAGTAACTAGAGAAGGAGATTTCCAAACAGTGAATTCTAAATATAGCAAGATGAGCCATCCTTATTGCTCTATGGTTTAAGCTGTTTTTGGAAGTATATTCTACTTGATTTATGTGATATGACTAGGTTATGTTACATAAAACTTATGAGAGTTTGTTTGGTCACCTGTGCTTTTCGTAGAATTTGTTCCTCTTTTGCAAATTTGAAAGGCAGTGTATAATGTATGAGTCTCCTGCTTGAAATGCCTCACCGATAAGGATGGCCAAACAGGGACATGGGGTTTTTGTGGATTATATGAAACTATTCATGATATAATAGCACGAAAGCTACTCAGCGATATTGAATATGACTTAAACTAAGAATTCAAATGAACCAATGGGGGTACGGCTAATGAACAAGTCCATTAACATCCAAGATACGTTCTTGAACCAACTGCGGAAAGAAAACATTCCGGCTACGGTCTATTTGACTAATGGCTTTCAAATCCGTGGGACAATCAAGGCTTTTGACAATTTCACGATCGTCATTGATAGCGACGGACGCCAGCAAATGGTATACAAGCACGCGATCTCCACGTTCACGCCGCAACGCAGCGTATCGCTGATGCAGCAAGACAACGGCGGCGAAGCTTAAAAAATCCGAAACCTTTTCATCAAACATTTCGTCTACATGTATAGGTATTGAAACAGAGCAACCTAATAAGGGTTGTTCTTTTCATTCCGGGCAAATTAGGCTTTTATAAGTTTGTGCTAACCAGAGAAATAGAAAACATGCAACTGAAAGGGAGTCAGGAGGTAACATGCCAAACGATCCGTTATCCAGGTCTAATAACCGAAACACCAATAACAAATCCAACCCAAAAGGGAAACCCAAGAAATCTAAAAAGAAAAAAATTACGGGGAGACGCGTTGGATGGACTTTGTTTTTCACTATGGCGGTGGCCATATTCTGTGCGCTGGGCGGATATTTGTTTATCTTAATTAGCGGAGAACGTCTGCTCACAGCCAATATGGATAAAACGACAATTAATGAGACATCCAAAGTATATGACCGTAACAACAATATTATAGGTGAGCTGTCCATTCAAAAATTGGAACCTGTAGAATCCGATGATATTCCAGAACTGGTCAAGGAAGCATTTATTGCAACTGAGGATAAACGTTTCTATGAACATCAGGGCGTGGATATCTGGGCCATCGGTCGTGCGGCCGTGAAAGATATTATGGCTCGTTCCATGGTTGAGGGCGGCAGTACGTTAACCCAACAATTGGCCAAAAATATGTTTCTATCACGTGATAAAACCTTCTTCCGAAAAGCGACCGAAGTATCGATTGCGATGGCGCTGGAACGTAAATTTTCCAAGGATGAAATTTTGACGATGTATCTGAATCGAATTTTCTTTGGTCACCAGCGTTATGGGATCAAGGCTGCATCGGAGTTTTACTTTGGAAAGAAAGATTTGAATGATCTGGAGTTATGGGAGATTGCTACACTGGCTGCTATGCCTAAAGGACCGTCAGCATACAACCCGCTCAGCAACCCGAATGATTCGAAAGCACGTCGTGCAGTTGTTCTTCAATTGATGTATGAGCAGGGTTACATTAGTGAAGCTGAGATGAACAAAGCGAAAGCTGTGGATTACAACTATACCCCGCCGAAGAAAGAGAGAAAATATCAAGCCTTCATCGATTATGTTTTACGTGAAGCGGAACGTGTAACAGGCATGACAGAAGACGATCTTAACATTGGCGGATACAAAATTTATACAACGATGGATGCACAGGCTCAAACCGCTATGGAGAATGCGTTCGCGGATGACAGTATGTTTGAAGCGAGCAGCGGAGAACAGCAGGTTCAGGGTTCAATGGTCATTATGAATCATGAGAATGGCAGTCTTGTTGCCTTGCTCGGCGGACGTGATTATCAAACCAAAGGGTATAGCCGTGTTACGCAGAGCCGTAGACAACCAGGTTCAGCGTTCAAGCCGATTGTATCTTTTGCTCCTGCGCTTGAGAGTGGGAAGTTCAATCCGAACTCACAGCTCAGTAATGCCAAACAATGTTTTGGTGACTATTGTCCAAGTAACCTGCATGGATACTCATCCACAATCAGCATGACCGATGCGGTTAAAAAATCGGAAAATATTCCGGCGGTTTGGTTGCTCGATCAAATCGGTGTGAATGCAGGTTTTAACTTTGCCAAAAGTGTAGGCATTCAGATGACAGAAGAGGATAAAAACCTGGCCATCGCTCTTGGAGGGCTGAGCAAAGGTACGAATACACTTGAAATGGCTCAGGCGTTCAGCGCATTCGCTAATCTAGGTGAGTACCGGCAGGCTTACTCTATCAAAGAGATTAAGGATAGTACGGGTAAAACGATCTATAAACACGATAAATCTGATACCAAACGAGTGATGAGTGAACAGAATGCGTACGACCTGACCAAAATGCTGCAAAATGTAGTGAATGATGGTACAGGACGTTCCGCTCGTCTGGATCGACCAGTGGCAGGGAAGACTGGAACAGTACAGAGCGGTATTGCGGGTAACCGATCCAACCGAGACGTTTGGTTCGTTGGATATACGCCAGAATGGACGGCCGCAGTCTGGATGGGGTATGACAATCCTGATGCGAATCACATGTTGAAAAACAGCAGTAAGCTGTCAGCATTGTTTTTTGCCAGAGTGATGGGGGATGCGTTAAAAGGTGTACCTGTGAAAGATTTCAAAGCGCCTGCTGGCGGACAGAAACCTCCTCCGGTACAAGAGCCGCAACAGCCTTCACTTTCAGTTAGTGGATTGAATGGGTCCTATGATCCTGCTTCGCAAACCGTATCACTCAGCTGGACGGGAACAGGAGATGCGAACACAACGTATCGTGTGTATCGGAAGGAAACTTCGGAAGCTCAATTCACACATCTAATTGATTCTGTCGGATCAACAAGTGCGCAGGATTTAAGTGCATTACCTGGTCTCACCTATGAATATTATGTAACAGCTTATGATGCGGCAACTGGACAAGAGACCAGCCCGACGAATACAATCTCGCTGATGATTGAAGCACAGGAGGTCGATCCGCAGCAACCAGATCCGGATATAGGCACAGATCCTGAAATGCCAGATATGGATAATCCGGATAATGGCGGAGTGGATAACGGTGATCCAAATGGTAACAACGGCAATGGAAGCGAGAATGGTAATAACGGAAATGGAAACGGGAATAGCGGCAACGGAAATAATGGAAACAACGGCAATGGCAACGGCAACGGAAATAATGGAGGAGCCGGTTCTGGCGATGGAGGACAGCCAGATGGAGGCCTTAGTCCGCCTGATCAAGGAACGACAGATCCCGGTAGCGAAGGCTCGAGTGATGATACGATAACAACGCCAGGGCAGATCGTTCCACCGGAAACAGGAACCAGTCCAGAGAACGGAGGAACGGAGGTTCAGTCCACGCCACCAGGAGGTTGAAAAGAGTAAATACCCTATAAATAAAATATAAGTTATATATTTCTTGAAGCTGCTTCCCCGGTTCTCCGGTGAAGCAGCTTTTTTATGTACATAAGGGTGACAAGTAATCCGAGAATAATCCGATGTGACACATATGTAACCATAAAGGGAAATATAAAGGGCTTGGTTTTGAGTGTATTGATTAAATATGGTAAGCTGTAGCTATTCGTAATACGTTTTGTAGAGCAGACTTGCTTGGAGCGGCTCTCTAACAGGCGTATAATTGTTCACCAATCTAAATGCAGATCACGGATCTGCAGTCGGCAAAGAGGGGTTCGTATGAAACGGAAATTCGGGGATCGCGCAAACTGGCGCCGGATTACGAACCGACAGTTTACATGCCGGTTCGTTCAATCCAAAATTTTTACAGGTTACATTACGTTATACACCATACAGGATTTGAAAGAACCTTTGTGGAAAACCTATGGAGGTACCACATTTTGTATTGCGGACAAAGGGTATTCTTGGCTTCAGTATTATCCGAAGGGAGAGCACTTTGTCGTCACAGCCATGTTCGATGATCACCAGCGGATTGTCGAGTGGTATATTGATACATGCCGTAGCCAGGGTATTACAGATCAGGGGGTTCCATGGTTTGACGATCTGTACCTGGATGTCGTTGTACTCAAAGATGGAGAGATCTTTTTGCTAGATGAGGATGAGCTTGAGGATGCCTTGTCTCGGAAGCATATTACGACAGGAGACTATGATCTCGCGAACAAAACAGCGAAGGAATTGCTGCACGCAATTGATGCTCATGTGTTTCCATACTTTCAACTATCTCTGAAACATAGACAGACGTTATTCGAGAATGGTGAATTTCGAAAGAATATTCAAGTCTAAAAATAAGTATTTCGAACTAAAACTTTTCATGTACATCCTTCTAATATCTGGACACCTGATAGAATACATTAATAATCAGGAGAGAACAGCCCGATAAAATAGAGGTGATGGCGAATGAACGGACGGGTCATGGCTGCAGGAGGGCAATCGGGAGGCAGACCATCCAGACAAATTAATGTGGTATTGCGTAACCAGGAGCCTCAAATACTTACAAAAGAAGAAGCACTCTCGGTACAAACGGCCAAAAGTATAACGAAGCATGCCCACTTTCAAGAGATTCAAGGTGAGCTCGAACAACTGGTTGGACTCGAAAATATTAAAGAACTCGTGTTTGAAATTTATGCTTTTCTTCAGATTGCACAGATGCGCTCTGAGGCAGGTCTGCTTAGTGGTGCTCACGTGTATCATATGATCTTCAAAGGCAACCCTGGAACGGGAAAAACGACAGTAGCCCGAATTGTTGCCAAAATGTTTCAGAAGATGGGTGTGCTCAACAAAGGTCATCTTATTGAAGTAGAGCGTGCCGACCTTGTAGGCGAATACATTGGGCATACCGCACAGAAGACCAGAGATTTGGTCAAGAAAGCACTCGGTGGCATTTTATTTATTGATGAAGCTTATAGTCTGGCTCGTGGTGGGGAAAAGGATTTTGGTAAGGAAGCCATTGATACACTGGTAAAATCGATGGAAGATCATAAAAACCAGTTTATTCTGATCTTGGCGGGGTACTCGGAAGAGATTGATTTCTTTCTACAGACGAATCCGGGATTACCATCTCGCTTTCCAATCCAGGTTGAATTTCCAGACTATACGATTGACCAGTTGATTCAAATCTCTGAAATGATGGCCAAAGAGCGTGATTATATTTTGATGCCACAGACCATACTCAAATTAAAGCAGCATCTTCTACAGGAAAAGAATGATTCGTTGCACGCATTCAGTAACGCTAGGTACGTAAGGAATGCTATTGAGAGATCGATCAGGCATCAGGCTGTTCGTTTGTTAGAGCAGTACTCGGATGGAAGTCCTGGGAAGCTGGAGCTGATGACCATTCGTACTGAGGATTTGAAGTTTGAACGAAAGTAAACGAGGAAAACCTTTCAACAAAGCCGACCGGTTTAACCGGTTCGGCTTTAGCCATGCTATTGGAAAATTTAGGTTTTAAGGCTAAAATGATATGAAAAAAGGAGCGAATGCATAGATGACAAATGGAACACACGTCACTGATACAACGAAGAAAGATCGTGCCATACTGGTCAGCCTGGTCACTGATGAGGTAAAGCGTTCAGGTATTAATCACGAATATTCATTGCAAGAGCTTGTGAAGCTTGCTGAAACTGCAGGAGTTGAAGTACTAAGTGTACTAACCCAGAACAGAGAAACGCGGGATACGAAGTGGTTTATTGGTAAAGGTAAGGTTGAAGAATTGCGTCTAGTCTCTGATGAACTCGGGGCAACGACAGCTATTTTTGATCAAGAATTGTCGGGGGCACAGGTTCGAAATCTTGAAGAGGCTTTGGATTTGAAAATTATAGATCGTACACAATTGATTCTCGATATCTTTGCTCAACGTGCTAGCACACGAGAAGGGATTATACAGGTAGAGCTGGCGCAGCATAGCTACTTGCTTCCGCGTTTGTCCGGTCATGGAAAAAACTTGTCAAGACTCGGCGGCGGCATCGGTACTAGAGGTCCTGGTGAGAGCAAACTGGAGACTGATCGTCGGCATATCCGCGGGCGTATTGATGATTTGAAACGTCATCTTGAAGAAGTCACACGTCATCGAAAACTGCACAGAGAACGTCGTAAAAAAACAGGCATTATTCAGGTGGCTCTCGTAGGTTACACGAATGCGGGTAAATCAACACTGCTCAAGCAGTTAACGTCAGCCGATGTATACATCCAGGATCAGCTGTTTGCTACACTGGACCCGACATCACGTACGATGGAACTTCCAAGCGGTAAAGAAATTGTGCTCACAGATACTGTAGGGTTCATTCAGAATCTACCTCATGATCTGGTTGCTGCTTTTCGTGCCACACTGGAAGAAGTCAATGAGGCAGATTTAATTTTGCACGTTGTAGACGCATCATCCGAGATGCGAGAAGATCAAATGCACACGGTTAATGAGATTTTGCAACAGCTTGGTGCCGGAGACAAGCCTCAGCTTGTGCTTTATAACAAGAAAGATGCTTGTTCACCAGAGCAGCTGGAGATGCTTCCATTGGATAAAAAACATATCAAAATAAGTGCGCTGGATGAAGTAGATTTGATCAAGGTACGTGAATTGATACAAGCTGAACTGACAGGAGATACAAAAAAATTCCGTATACCAGCCGAGCGTGGCGATCTAACATCGGTACTTTACAAAATTGGTGACGTTGTTGGTACAGAATACGATGAGAATGATGTCATTTACCAAGTTGAGCTGCAAAAAGGGGAGTATGAAAAGTTTAATTATTTACTTGAAGATTTCATTGAGTTGTAATATTCATGACATATAAATGTGATAAGTTGACACGAAACTGATTAATTCACCTCAGTTTCGTGTAGTAAAGGGGAATGAAGCAATTGGCAAGTTTTGATTCAACTATTGTAGAACTTCAACAACAGGTAGAACATCAAATTGAAGGGCGTTTGAAAGAGATTGATCGTATTGTGGATCACAATCAATGGAAGGTCATTGATGCATTTCAGCGGAAAAAGGTAAGTGATTTTCATTTTGCAGGGTCTACAGGTTATGGCTATAACGATCGTGGACGAGAAGTGCTGGATGAAGTATATGCGGATGTATTTGGTGCAGAATCTGCGCTGGTGCGTCCTCATTTTGCGTCGGGGACACACACCATCAGCACAGCTCTGTTTGGTGTACTGCGTCCTGGTGACGAACTGTTATACATCACAGGTAAGCCTTATGATACATTACATAAAGTAATTGGCCATCCTGGAGACGGTACAGGTTCGCTTCGTGATTTTGGTATCGGGTATGCTGAAACAGAACTAACATCGGCAGGGGAAATTGATTGGGAAGCGGTCGAGAAGCAGATCACTCCGGCGACAAAGGTTATAGGTATTCAACGTTCACGTGGTTATGACTGGCGTTCTTCTTTTACGATCGCTGAAATTGCGGATATGGTGACACGTGTCAAGGCACTGAAATCAGACGTTATCGTGTTTGTGGATAATTGTTATGGTGAATTTACAGAGGAACGTGAGCCTACTGAGGTGGGTGTAGATCTAATGGCAGGTTCGCTGATCAAAAATCCAGGTGGTGGGCTCGCCGAAACAGGAGGGTACATATGCGGTAAGGACAAATACGTCCAGCTTGCGGCATATCGTCTGACTGCACCCGGCATTGGGGGCGAAGTGGGTGCCATGCTTGGAACAACTCGTGGTATATACCAAGGGCTTTACATGGCTCCAACGATCGTTGGACAAGCCGTTAAAGGAAGTGTTTTTGCTGCAGCGATGTTTGCGGCCTCCGGATTTGTAACCAAGCCTGCATGGAACGAGCCGCGTACAGATCTAATACAGGCAGTACAATTCAGTTCTGCGGAGCATTTGATCGCATTTGTACAGGGTATTCAGCAGGCAGCAGCTGTGGACAGCCACGTAGTTCCTGAGCCATGGGACATGCCAGGATATGAGCATCCTGTTATTATGGCAGCAGGTACGTTTATTCAGGGAGGAAGTTTGGAATTATCAGCAGATGCACCTGTTCGTGAGCCTTTTATCGGATATATGCAAGGTGGCTTAACTTACTCCCATGTTAAATATGGAGTTTTGATGGCATTACAAGCGATGAAAGATCGCAATTTACTGTGAGTTTATCTAACACATCATTGACACAGTGCAAAAACTAAATGTACAATAGGGTCAAGAATAGATGACTGGAAGGTTGATGAAGATGGGCGACGAAATTCGTAGAAATATGGCCTTATTCCCGATTGGTATTGTTATGAAGCTCACTGACCTGTCCGCAAGACAGATTCGTTATTATGAGCAGCACAACCTTATTGTTCCTGCCAGAACTTCAGGTAATCAGCGCTTATTCTCATTTAATGATGTTGAGAGACTGCTAGAGATTAAAGCTCTGATCGAAAAAGGAGTTAATATCGCAGGGATCAAGCAAGTAATGAATCCTGTATCAAAAGAATCTGAAGAAGCAACGGTAATTACACCAGATACGGAAGTTAAACGCAGAGAGTTGTCCGATACGCAACTGCATCGTTTGCTGAAGCAACAACTTGTCTCCGGTAAAAGACCTGGTCAGGTTTCACTTATTCAAGGTGAACTTTCTCGTTTTTTTAACAAATAATAGTTGTTTCGTCCTAATCAAGACGGGTAAGTAGTTTTCATACTTCTGATGTCAGACTCCTTGACCCGTAGTATATTCTAATGTACAAATATAACATGCAAGCCAAATAAACAGATAAGAAAGGGAGAGGAATCATGAGTTATACAAAAGAAGATATTCTCCGCATTTCCAAAGAAGAAAACGTACGATTCGTTCGACTACAATTTACTGACTTGTTGGGAGCAATCAAAAACGTTGAGATTCCTGTTAGCCAGTTAACTAAGGCTTTGGATAACAAAATGATGTTTGACGGATCTTCCATCGAAGGTTATGTACGCATTGAAGAATCCGACATGTACCTCTATCCGGATCTTGACTCGTGGCTTATTTTCCCATGGGTTTCCGAAAATCGCGTAGCTCGTTTGATCTGTGACGTGTATTTGCCAGACGGGAATCCGTTCCCTGGAGATCCGCGCAATGTTCTGAAACGTGCATTGAAGGAAGCGGAAGATATGGGATATACCTCCTTTAATGTTGGACCAGAACCGGAATTCTTTTTGTTTAAAACAGATGAAAAAGGTATTCCAACAACCGAACTGAATGACCAAGGTGGTTACTTTGATCTAGCGCCAACAGATCTTGGTGAAAACTGTCGTCGTGATATCGTCATCACGCTTGAAGAGATGGGCTTTGAGATCGAAGCTTCCCACCACGAAGTTGCTCCTGGTCAGCACGAGATCGACTTCAAATATGCAGATGCTTTAAAAGCTGCGGACCAGATTCAAACATTCAAACTCGTTGTAAAAACAATTGCACGTCAGCATGGTTTACATGCTACCTTTATGCCTAAACCGTTGTTTGGGATGAACGGATCCGGTATGCACTGTAACCAATCTTTGTTTGAAGGCAGCACTAATGCGTTTGTTGATGAGTCAGACGAACTGGGACTTAGTAAAGCGGCACGTCACTACATGGCAGGTATCCTGAAGCATGCACGTGCATTTGCAGCAATTACTAACCCAACTGTGAATTCTTACAAACGTCTCGTTCCTGGTTATGAAGCGCCTTGCTATGTGGCATGGTCTGCGAGTAACCGTAGTCCGATGATTCGCATACCGGCTTCCCGTGGTTTAAGTACACGTGTTGAAGTTCGTAACCCGGATCCAGCGGCTAACCCTTATCTGACTTTGGCTGTTCTGTTGAAAGCGGGATTGGATGGCATCAAGCGTGAGCTTTCCTTGCCAGCTCCGATCGATCGCAACATCTACATTATGTCTGAAGAAGAGCGTGTGGAAGAAGGTATCCCAAGTTTGCCAGCAGACTTGAAAGAAGCGCTGAACGAATTAATTCGCAACGAAGTAATCTGCGACGCTCTCGGCGACCACGCATTGGCTCACTTCTACGAATTGAAAGAAATCGAGTGGGATATGTATCGTACACAAGTTCACCAATGGGAACGCGATCAATATATTACTTTGTACTAATAGCTGAATCCCTTGCGCCACCTGGCGTGAGGGGTTTTTCTTTTTGGGAAAAAATCATTACTAGTTGAAATAATACGAGAGTGCGATCAAAATGCTCACAAAAATTCTAATCTTGAAGGATTGGTTTATTGTAAACATCGAACTTATCCATGCTATTTTTCTGGATTTTAGAACAAAGCTGGGCATATACATCCGATGTAATTTGAATGCTGCTATACCCAATTGCTTTTTACGAATTTTATATCAGCTTCAGCTTCAAGCAACCTCTTCTCACCTTTTCTAATTCTTCTATTGAAAATTAATATATTGTCGATATAATGATATGGGACAATTTACCCATAATATACATAGAGGAGTTGCAGTAAATTGAGATGGTTTAAAAGTGTATTGTGTTTGATGCTGATCCTAGCACTAGGTTTTACTTTAAGTACTAATGAAACTCAAGCGGCATCAAAAAAGGTGTCTTTAAAGATTTCAAACGGAGGCAATTACTATGGAGAAGTCAAAAATGGTAAGCCTCATGGAAAAGGAACAGCCCAATGGGGTAAGAACAAGACCTATTCAGGAGATTGGGTTAATGGTAAACGATCAGGAATAGGTAAGTATATAGTCAAGGACTATAGTGAGAGCTACATGGATAGCATCATGGGAGAACTAGATAATGTGAGAACGACTACGTACATCGGAAAATGGTCTAATGACAAGATGAACGGTGAAGGGTTTTACCGTGACAACGTGAGAGCATTCCATGATGGGAATCAATTTGATGAAATTAATGAAGGTACATTTAAAAATAACAATTTTGTATCAGGTTACACTGTGGGTATGTACTCCAACAAAGATATTGTGTTTAGTTATAATAGTTCAGTAAGTGAGATTATTGTCCAAACAGATAAGTTCAATTTTCAATCAGGGACTTTCTCCAAGATGATTGAGAATAAAGAGTATCAGTACCTCACAGTTACCACACGAGATGCTAAAGGGAATGAAAAAATGATTGGACATGAATATAACATGGACGTACTGCCGCAAGTAAATGAGTACAAAACTAATAAAAGGAAAAATGGTAATATTGTTGAAGAGAAAGCCATTAAAGAATATGAAGTAGGGGCGAAGAAGATAGCAGAAGAGGTTGATAAAATATTAAATAAACATAAAGTTAAATTCGACAAGTTGTTGCCACAACTGTTTGTTAACTAAATCGTGGTTTTCAATTAAAGACTGGAATAGTAAAAGCATAGAAAAAGGCACGAATGGAACGCACAGCTGCATTGCACATGCGTCATATGATTGAGCGTTCCTTTTGTAGCCTTATTTTTGTGGTTTAATAAATGGGATGGAACGAAACAGTTCTGTAGTAAACAAGTATGTTCTAAAGTACAAATATTCTTTCATGTCCAGTCTCAATGACGAAAAAAGGTTTTCAAGTAAATTAAAAGAATGTTGAAGAATTGTACCTGCAATTATATTAAAAAGTAGCGAATATCAATACAAGTAGAGACTGTAGAGACTGGAGGCACAGGGATCGAGTGAGAAACAAGAAGAATAAGGCTTTTTGGATAAGTGGGATTCTAGTCTTCATAATAGTTATTGGAAGTGTATCGTTGTGGAACTGGTACTACGATTTAGAGAGGATCCCTAGAGGGGAAATTATTTCAGAGTCAGTTTCACCAGATGGTAAATATACGATAAAGGTAATGCATTCTAACGCTGGAGCAACCACTTCATTATCTATTCTATGTGAGCTCCAGTACAATGAGGGTTCAAATCCAAATAAAACAATATATTTTCAATATAAGGCTGAAAAAGCTTTTATTAGCTGGGAAAGTAATGAGGTCGTTTCCATAAATGGTATAAAACTAGTTGTCCCTGATGATGTCTATGATTGTCGGAAAGAAGAGAAGATAACATCAAGTCAGATCTTAATAGATCAGAAGGTGAAGCGATTAGCTCCCATAACACATTCAAGAGTATGACTGCAAAAGTGAACGAGTGAGACAAAAAGAGGTTGTCCTATAAATTAGGGCAACCTCTTCTGTATTGCATCAGTAAAAACATATTAACGATGTTTTATGAATTAGTAATCCAAGTGAATTAATGAATGTCACGGAAAAGACCGATCACTTTGCCTAAAATACTCACATGTTTCAAACGCAATGGCTCAAATGTTGCATTCTCAGGTTGGAGACGAATATGATCCTTCTCCTTATAAAATGTCTTAACCGTTGCCTCATCATCCTCAGTCATGGCCACAACAATGTCTCCATTATCTGCGGTTTGTTGCTGTCGAACAATGACATAATCCCCATTCACGATACCGGCTTCAATCATACTGTCCCCAACAACGGAAAGCATAAACACTTTTTGATCGCCTACATAATGAGTAGGGAGCGGGAAGTAATCTTCGATGTTTTCAGTTGCTGTAATTGGAACCCCAGCGGTTACTTTACCCACGACTGGAATTCGTGCAACGCTGTGGGCAAATTGATGAGAATGCTCTGACTCTTCCTGACTTAACAGCTCAATTGCCCTTGGCTTGGTAGGGTCACGTCTGATCAGACCTTTTTTCTCTAAACGATCCAAGTGTCCATGAACCGTGGAACTGGAAGCCAGTCCAACCGCTTCACCAATTTCTCGTACGGAAGGAGGATACCCCTTCAACCGGACTTCATTACGTATAAACTCCAGAATAGCCTGTTGCCTGCTGGATATCTTCGACATACCGTATCAACCCCATTTTAGTAACGTTTGGGAAAATTATAACATAGAACCTCCGTTCGTACAAACGTAAGTTCTAAATAATTTGCAAAATTTAAATATTTTTTGTCAATTGATCATGGATTGTAGCATAGATAGCTTAAATTTGAGTTTAAACAGATGAAAATTTTCGGAAAAAGGAATTTTTATAGTGGGAAAAAGAGCGAACAATTGTTCTAAAAAAGTTCTTGAACAAAACAAGTGTTCGTGTTATATTGTTTCCAAGAGATAGGAACAAACGTTTGGAGGCGGGATACATAATGAGATATTCAACTTATCAGAGCATTTATGAACCAGTAAATTCAGAGGTTGTGAATTCTAACATAGGGCAAATGAAAACAATATTAACACGTTTTAAACTTTCTAAAGGGCTAATCAAATTAGTCATTGCTTCATTAATTGTATTTATAGGCTGTAGCACTGTGCTAACGGTTTTTGCAGGTAATGAAAATGATTTGCTTCCTGGAGGGAAAATTGCTGTTTCCCAAGGTGAGACGTTATGGAGTATTTCTCTAGAGCATAAACCAGCGACGATGGATACACGTGTATATATAGAAGCAATCATAAAAGTGAATCAACTTGCATCAACGACAATCCAGACTGGACAAGTTCTGATTCTACCTCAGTTTGTTAAATAAAATTCATGTATACTTAATTTGACGCGCGCCAACTTGACAAGCTGCCTTGATCATGTCAAAGTTAATATGACTTTGTATTTTTGGAGGGGACAAGCTTGGATATAGATAGTCTGGTAGCACGTATTAACGAATTGGCTCGCAAGCAAAAATCCACTGGACTGTCAGAGGAAGAACTTACTGAGCGTGCTAAATTGAGAGAAATCTATTTGGGTAATATTCGTAACAATTTCAGACAACAGTTAGATTCGATCGAAATTGTTGATGATCCAAGAGGCCAAGGCCACCAAGGCAAACTCAAACATTAACCTTATTGAAACCTAAACATATCATTATGATATTTAGGTTTCTTCATGTTAGTTGAGAATGCTTACAATAAGGGGGAAAATCGGTTTGTTATTAAGCATATAAACCGATACATGACACATAAGGGGGATTCACATGTCGCGGCGTTCGTTCGAGAGAGCGGTTAGAAAAAATTCGAAACAATTAAACCAGCAACGTAAAAAAAGCGGTCAATCAGTGGTGGGAAATCCAGGTGAAAATATTTACAAAGGAAGAAGCTTGTTATTCCCGATCTTTCTAATTGGACTGGCTTTTTTATATCTATTCATGAGCACCTTTTTAGTGCAAGCTCCGATGACAACCTGGGATTGGGTCACGATGCTACTGTATGTCTTGTTGGCAGTTATTTTTATGCTTCGCCGTCCTTACATTAAAATCAGCAGCAACCGGATTATTACGACCAAAGGGAACCGTGAACGCTCCATTGGCGTTGATGATATTATCAAGTTCAGATTTGAACCAGGTACTGTTGTAATCGAGCATAACAGCCGTGGGAAAAGATGGGTTTTCACCAAGTTGTTAAATCGTTACGATACGGAAGCCATTACAGAACGTTTGATGCAATTTGCAAAAGCACACCAGATCACCGTAGAAACCATTGATAAGTAATTAATGTATAAAGGGGAAGATGATCGGAATGGCATTGAAAGCAATTATGTTCGACCTGGATGATACTTTATTGTGGGACGAGCGCAGTGTTCGAGAGGCTTTTCATGAAACTTGTGTAATTGCAGCAGCAGAAACGGGCATTGATGCTGAAGCACTCGAAGAGGCTGTTCGTAACGAAGCACGTGAACTATATGAATCCTACGAAACATTTCCTTTTACCAAAATGATTGGAATCAATCCTTTTGAAGGATTATGGGCGAACTTCACGGGAGGGGAGCAACCGGAATTTCGTCAGCTTGAACAGTTGGCTCCTATCTACCGGAAGGAATCCTGGCGACGTGGCTTATTAAAGCTTGGTGTTGATCGGGAAGAATTAGCTGAAAGATTGGCCTCACAGTTCGGCACAGAACGCAGATCTAGACCCCATGTTTATGAAGAAACGATGGATACATTACGTCATTTACAAGGAAAGTACAAACTGTTGCTATTGACCAATGGTTGTCCTGCTTTGCAACAAGAGAAGTTAGACGGTGTACCTGAGTTATCTCCATTCTTCGATGAGATCATTATCTCGGGAAGCTTTGGGAAAGGTAAGCCGGACCCATCTATTTTCGAACATGCTTTAAATAAACTGGGTGTCAAACCAGAAGAAAGTATGATGGTAGGCGACAAATTAACAACGGATATTCGTGGAGCGTTATCTTCGGGTATTCGAGCAGTTTGGATCAACCGTGAGAATAAAGTAAATAATGAATCCTACTCGCCAGATCATGAAATTAAACATTTATCAGAGTTAGAGGGCCTAATCGCTAATTTCTAAATATCGATTAATGTAAAAAAACTAATATCTGCTTTTTCATTGTGATCTAGTATGGGTTGTGGCATGGATGATGTTTTCTATCATGTGTCGCAACCCATTTTTTGTTTTTAACCTCGCTTGTAACTGTGTTATTAGTACATTGTTACAAGTGAGTTTTTATTTTTTACGAAAAAGATATTGAAATAAATAAATGACTGCTTTAGAATACAACTAACATACTAGTATGACTAGTATTTAATGTAACTGGTAAGTCATCAATTTCAATCATATTAACTCCAAGCGTTAGTTATTCGAATTTGTATCTTAATTATGATTAAAAATGATATATCTCCCTTCAGAAGAACCAGAAGAAAGACTTCATTTTTATCGTTTATATTGTAAGCGCTTCATTCCCGAACTTTTCTCTTAAAGAACCATCTAAAGTGAGTGCTCGATTGCAATGAAACTCTACTCGACTGAATGGTTATTTTACATAACAACTAATTCAAAACGATATTTTTACTTTGCAGTGGGGGTGAATGTGAATTGTGAATTGTGAATTGGACAGTGTATAAAGGCTTTTCAACTAGAAAAAAGAGAATTTGAATCCAATAAAACGATGTATTTGTTAATCAAGTTATGGATTGGAGTGAATAACACATGGAGTCAGAAACAGCAAAGGCAGCAATTCCTGTAATATCTGTACGCAAAGAAAACAGGCTGCGGACAGCAGCTGCGTTAATTCGTAAAGATTGGCAATTGTACTCGTTGTTAGTTCTTCCCATCATTTATCTGATTATTTTCAAATATGGTCCTATGTTAGGAAATATCATTGCTTTCAGGCGATTTGTACCGGGCGGAAGTATTTTTGGAGAAACATGGGTAGGTTTTCGTTATTTTAAAATGTTCATTGAGGACCCGACATTCTGGCGCGTGTTCAGTAACACCCTCATGCTCGGCGGACTTGCATTACTATTTACGTTTCCGATGCCGATTATTTTTGCATTAATGCTCAACGAGGTGAAGAGCAAACGATTCAAGAAGTTCGTTCAGACAGCCTCATATCTACCTCACTTCCTGTCCATCGTTATTGTAGCAGGTATGATTCTTCAATTAACTGCAGTGAATGGATCAATCAACGGACTTGTCGCTTTTTTTACAGGTGATAACATTCCTTTCATGCAGCGTGCAGAATGGTTCAGAACCATATATATCTCTTCTGAAATCTGGCAAGGTATGGGTTGGGGAGCGATTTTATATCTGGCTGCATTGACCACAATTGATGATTCTTTGTATGAAGCGGCTCGCATCGATGGAGCAAATCGGTGGAAACAAACGATCCATGTAACGATTCCAGGCATCCTGCCAACGATTGTAACGCTACTGATTTTAAATATGGGGAACTTCCTGGCCGTAGGCTTCGAAAAAATCTTGCTTTTGTATAATCCACTTATTTATGAGACTTCTGATGTAATTTCAACTTATTTGTATCGTGTGGGTCTTGAGTCCAGCAATTTCAGTTATGCCACAGCCATTGGTTTGTTCGAATCCGTAATTGGGCTGACTCTGGTTTTCTCAGTGAACGCAATCTCACGCAAATTGACACAACGAAGTTTATGGTAAAGGAGGAGCATCATGCAGGAATCCAGATCATACAAGGTTTTTAAAGTGTTCAATGTCATGTTCTTGCTGTTTATTGTTTTTATTACCCTGTATCCCTTCCTTAATGTGGTCGCCCAATCCTTCAGCAGTGAGGCATATATTAACTCAGGCAAGGTAAGTTTGTTCCCTCGGGGCTTCAATGTAGACACGTATAAAACCATATCCAAAGACAACATGTTCTGGTTGAATTATAAAAATACCATTATTTATACGGTCGTAGGTACGTTGATCTCCATGTTCATGACAACCATTTTTGCTTACGCATTATCTAAAAAAAGACTGATGGGACGTAAATTTCTGACGATGTTTGCCGTGTTTACAATGTTCTTTAGCGGAGGTCTGATTCCTAACTACGTTCTGATCAATTCTCTTGGTTTCAATAACACCATGTGGGCTCTCGTTGTCCCGGGTGCAATAAGCATATATAACATGCTCATCATGAAATCTTTTTTTGAGAACATGCCGGAAGAGCTCGAGGAAGCTGCAGCAATCGACGGTTTGAATACGTACGGTATTCTGTTGCGCATCATTTTGCCTCTAAGTAAAGCGGTCATGGCTACGATGGTGCTGTTCTACGCGGTTGGTCATTGGAACTCATGGTTTCCGGCCTTCTTGTATATGGACAAAAAAGAGCTGTTTCCGGTCACAATCTATTTGCGCAACATGATTGCCGGAGCAACTAGCGGAGCATCTGCTGGTGCGACCTCTGCGGATAACCTGACGCAGATTGCAGCTAATATCAAATCGGTAACTATGGTCTTAACGATCCTTCCGATCTTAACCATCTATCCATTTGTACAGCGTTACTTTGTAACCGGTATCATGTTAGGGTCTGTTAAGCAGTAATCATTGCACACATGGTGTTAGATTTTAAAACAAAGGGGATGAACGTGTTGAAAAGGAAGCCGCGTAAACTGATTGGAAAGATGATTTTGGCTATGACGATGTCAGCTGTTCTCGCTGCTTGTAGCAGTGGTGGAGCTGGAACGGGCCCAGATATTTCGGAGGTAGGCACGAAATCAGCGATGGAGAACTACAAAGTGGGTGATACCTTTAAAGCAACAGAACCGTTTAATCTTTCTATTTTATATAGTGACCAACCGACGTATCCATACAAAAAAGATTGGCTGCTTTTCAAAAAGATCACCGAGATGACAGGAGTTACCCTGGAGCCAACAATTGTGCCGATGAGTGATTATCCGCAAAAAAGATCGCTATTAATCAGTTCCGGAGATGCACCGCTTGTTATTCCTAAGACTTATCCAGGTGAAGAGGCTCCATTTGTATCCTCGGGAGCGATTCTGCCGATCAGTGATTACATCGATCTCATGCCTCACTTCAAAGATAAGGTAGAAAAATGGAAGCTCGAACCTGAACTTGAAGGGCTTAAGCAGGAAGATGGCAAGTATTACGTCTTACCTGGATTACATGAGGAAGTGTGGCCGGATTACACCTTAATCGTAAGGAATGACCTTTTCGAAAAGAACAACATCGCTATTCCTACTACTTGGGATGAAGTCTACACTGCTGCGAAGAAATTAAAAGAAATTTATCCGGATTCCATTCCATTCTCGGATCGCTTCGAGTTCAAAAGCACACTCAGCATTGCAGCTGTCGGATATGGCACTAAGGCTGGATGGGGTTATGGAAACGGATTGACTTATAAAGCCGATCAGGATGAATTTGTCTATACAGCGACAACACCGGAGTACAAAGAGTTGCTTACGTTCTTTAACAAAATGGTTGAAGAAGGACTACTCGATAAGGAAAGTCTCACACAAGACGATGATCAAGCTACACAAAAATTTGTTTCGGGCAAATCATTTATGATTAATGGAAACTCACAGACACTCGTGCTTCATCGGAATGATATGAATAAAACGTTGGGTGAAGGAAAGTTCTCGATTACCAAAATTACAGTTCCAGGAGGGCCAAAAGGACAGTTAATGTCGGGATCAAGGCTCGAAAATGGTGTAATGATTTCGGGGGAAATTAAAGATTCTGACAACTTCAAAGCCATTATTCAATTTATTGACTGGTTGTATTACAGTGACGAAGGTCAGGAATTCGCGAAGTGGGGTGTAGAGAACGAAACGTACACCAAAGAAGGCGGTAAACGCAAATTGGCAGAAGACATCAATTACAATGGATTGAATCCTAAGGGCACGAAAGACCTACGTATTGACTTCGGATTCTCTGGCGGTGTTTTTGCATACGGAGGAACAACTGATTTGCTACAATCCATGTTCAGCGAAGAGGAACTTGTGTTTCAGAAAAATATGAAAGAAATCAAAGAAGTTATTCCGGCAGAGCCGCCAATTCCGTATTCTTCGGAGGATCGTGAACGAGTAACGCTTCTTAGCACACCGCTGAAAGACTACACAGATCAGAATACATTGAAGTTTATACTAGGTGAACGTAAGTTATCGGATTACGATACTTTCATTAAAGAGCTGGAGAGTCAAGGGTTGTCCAACTATGTGAAGATGGCAAATGACACGTACAAGGTATACAAAGAAAACAAACAATAAAATGTATTAGAAAGAAGCCCAGCTACCGTTTCGCTGAAGATATTTAAGTGGAACGGTAGTTTGTGCTAAGATAAGGGAATATGGCTGAGAGAAAGAGGTCAAAGCATGGCATTTAATCAGAAAACGAGGGGCTCTACCCGAGCCTATTCTTATAATTTGTTAAAAGAACGAATTCTTCATTTGGAACTGAAGCCGGGCACCAAAATATCTGAGAAAGAGATTGCAGATGAATTACAGGTAAGTCGCACGCCTGTGCGAGAGGCTTTCATGAAGCTGGCAGAGGAAGAATTGCTGGATATTATCCCACAGAGTGGAACGATCGTTTCTCATATTAACCTGGAGCATGTTGAAGAAGGCAGGTTTACGAGAGAAAAGATGGAGAAGGAGATCGTCATGTTAGCCTGTGCCTCATTTCCGGACGAGTATGCTTTCAGATTAGAAACCAATATTGCGATGCAGGAAGTGTGTATGGGCAAAAAGAACTTTTACCGCTTGTTCGAGCTGGACGAGGAGTTTCATCAGATATTGTTTCAAGGTACCGGAAAGCTACGAACGTGGAAGATGTTGCAACAGTTAAACATGCCGTTTAATCGACTGCGATTGCTACGACTCGCCGAAGATTCGAATCTCGAAGTCATTATCTCTCAACACAAAGAGATCTTGAGATTGGTGACAGAGCGCCGGCCGGAACAAGCTGTACAGGTCATGGAAGCACATCTCAGACTGGTAGTGGTAGAACAGGAAATGTTAAAAGATAAGTATCCTCATTATTTTATTTAAGGTCTGCCAGAGTGGAGTTGTTGTTCATGCTCTTGTTTACCATACTTTTAGTCACCGGAGCGAACAAGACAAGACATAATATATCCAGAACCAAGTCAACCCCTGACTCATATGAGTTAGGGGTTTGATTGATATTGCATTTAACCTTGAACCTAAAGTTTATGCATTCTTGATAAAGGTTGGGTCCGGATAGGGATCGGCAATCCAGCCGTCTTTTTCGATGAACAGGCGTACCGCAATGATTTGTTTGTTCTCCATTAATGTGAAGAAGTGCGGGGTATTCTCGGGAACGGAAATAACGTCTCCAGGAGACAACTCGACATTAAAATAACCTGTATCATCTGTTGCCTTGATGACAAAGATCCCTTTACCGGCAACAATGGCCCGAATCTCATCCTCGGCGTGAGTATGGATCTCCTCGAATTTAGCGAGTTTTTCTTCAATATCAGGTGTTTGTTCGGAGAGAGTGATCACATCCCAGATCTGGTAACCACGACGAGCCGCTAGATCTTTGATCTCATAATCAAAGGTTTCCAATACTTCTTGCTTCTGGTCGTCGGTCAGACCAAAGTTATTTTGCAGATCAGGGCTTAATTTGGAAGCGTCCCACTTTTCAAATAAAACATCATATTTGTTCAAAAAATTTCGAACGTTCTCGTCTCCAGTGATGCGTTCGTTCGTATTTCGGATAACAATTTCAGCCATGTTCTTTCCCTCTTTTCCACTTGGATTAATTGATATTATAGCGGATTGCTCAAATTTTGTCGATTCACAATTCTACTTACATTCCCGTAAAACCGGGACTTTTCGGGAGAAAAACCGATCTTTCACATTAAGTAAGTTTCTGTTAAACTAAGATTTAACGTTTTGCGGGGGTGAAGGTATTGGATAAGCTTAGTCTACATGATGCATTAAAACAACGAATATTGATCCTCGACGGCGCAATGGGGACAATGATTCAACAAGTTGATCTGACCAGCGAGGATTTCGGCGGTGAAGATCTGGATGGATGTAATGAAATGTTGGTGCTTACCCGTCCAGACCTAATCCAGCGTATTCATGAAGAGTATCTGGAAGCAGGGGCCGATTTAATAGAGACCAATACATTCGGTGCGACTTCAGTCGTGCTTGCTGAATATGATATTCAAGATCGTGCACGGGAAATAAATCTGGAAGCAGCTAGAATTGCTAAGGCAGCGGTTGACCGCTTTTCCACACCTGAGTCACCCAGATATGTGGTCGGTGCGATGGGGCCGACAACCAAAACACTTTCTGTAACTGGCGGAGTGACATTCCAAGAGTTGGTCGACAGCTATTTCGAGCAAGCCCTTGCTTTAATAGAGGGAGGCGTTGATGCGCTACTGCTTGAAACTTCACAGGATACCCTCAATGTCAAAGCAGGAAGCATTGGCATTCAGCAGGCTTTTGACCAGAGTGGAACGAAGCTGCCTTTGATGATCTCAGGAACAATCGAACCAATGGGTACGACCCTGGCGGGCCAGAACATTGAATCATTTTATATATCCTTAGAACACCTTAACCCAATTTCAGTGGGACTAAACTGTGCGACCGGTCCGGAATTCATGCGTGATCACATTCGTTCCCTGTCTAGTATGGCATCAGTAGCTGTGAGTTGTTATCCTAATGCTGGCTTACCTGATGAAAATGGTAACTATCACGAATCACCAGATTCGCTAGCTCTGAAAATTGGAGCCTTTGCAGAACAAGGATGGTTGAATATTGCTGGAGGATGTTGTGGGACAACGCCAGCACATATCAAGGCAATGCGGGATATGCTCGCCCAATACCCCCCAAGGGAATTGAACGGTACACATCCACCAGCTTTGTCTGGGATCGACCCAGTGTATGTTGAGCAGGACAATCGTCCTTACATGGTTGGTGAGCGTACCAATGTATTAGGTTCAAGAAAATTCAAACGACTCATTGTCGAAGGAAAATACGAAGAAGCTTCAGAAATTGCCCGGGCTCAAGTGAAAAACGGAGCACACATCGTTGACGTATGTGTACAAGACCCTGACCGCGAAGAAACGGAAGACATGATCAAGTTCCTCGAACTGGTTGTCAAAAAGGTCAAGGTCCCGTTAATGATAGATACTACAGACGCCGCGGTTATTAATACAGCTTTACAATATTGTCAAGGGAAGGCGATCATTAACTCCATTAACCTTGAGGATGGCGAAGAGAAATTTGAATTGGTAACACCACTGTTGCATAAATACGGCGGTGCCGTGGTGGTTGGTACGATTGACGAGCGAGGTCAGGCGATCAGTCGTGAAGACAAGCTTGAAGTGGCCAAACGTTCGTATGATTTACTGGTGAACAAATACGGCTTGAAGCCTGAAGATATTATTTTTGATACTCTAGTGTTTCCGGTAGGTACGGGTGATGAACAGTATATCGGCTCAGCCAAGGAAACCATTGAAGGAATTCGTATCATTAAGGAAGCGATGCCGGAATGTCATACAATTCTAGGAATCAGTAACATTTCCTTCGGGTTGCCTGAAGCTGGCCGTGAGGTGCTAAACTCTGTTTTTCTGTATGAGTGTACCAAAGCTGGACTGGATTATGCCATTGTGAATACTGAAAAGCTCGAGCGCTATGCATCTATTCCAGAAGAAGAGCGCAGGCTCTCTGAAGAGCTTTTGTATAATACAAATGATGACACACTCGCTGCGTTTGTAGCAGCTTTCCGGAATAAAAAGGTGGAGAAGAAAGAAAAAATATCCAACCTTTCATTAGAAGAGCGTCTTGCATCTTATGTCGTTGAAGGGAGCAAAGAGGGACTTCTACCTGACCTCGAGCAAGCTCTCACCAAATATTCAGCGCTTGAAGTCATTAATGGTCCGTTGATGCAGGGTATGGAGGAAGTTGGACGGCTCTTCAACAACAATGAGTTAATTGTGGCTGAGGTGCTTCAGAGCGCGGAAGTTATGAAAGCATCTGTTGCTTATCTCGAACAGTTTATGGAGAAAAACGAAACTTCTGTTAAAGGGAAGATTATTCTTGCCACGGTTAAGGGAGATGTACATGACATCGGTAAAAACCTTGTGGAGATCATCTTATCCAATAACGGTTACCGTATCATAAATTTGGGTATAAAAGTACCACCTGAGCGTATTATTGAGGCGTACAGAGAAGAAAAGGTGGATGCGATCGGCCTTTCCGGTCTGCTCGTAAAGTCTGCCCAGCAGATGATCCTCACCGCTCAAGATTTGCGTACTGCTGGAATCGATGTACCTATTATGGTAGGTGGCGCAGCGTTAACACGTAAGTTCACGAAGAACCGCATTCGTCCAGAATATAATGGAATGGTTGTCTATGCGAAGGATGCTATGGATGGCTTGGATCTGGCGAATAAGTTGATGAATCCTGTTACGCGTGAAGCGATGCAAGCTGATATGGAAGCAGAAAAAGAAGCGGATGCTTCAAACGCAGGAGAAGTTCAGGCGCTTCCTGAGCTTACTCGTGTAGAACGTTCAGCCATTTCCGCTGATCATCCGGTTCTTGTACCACCTGATCTGGAGCGTCACACATTGCGGAATTATCCGTTATCACATATCCTGCCATATGTGAATATGCAAATGCTTCTTGGTCATCATCTGGGGCTGCGCGGCTCTGTTGAGCAGTTACTCGCTGCCGGTGATCCTAAAGCAACTGATCTGAAAGCAGTCGTAGACGGTATTATGCAGGAAGCGGTTCGTGATGGAATCATTCAGGCTCATGCGATGTATCGCTTTTTCCCTGCACAGTCGAGCGGCAATAGCATCATCATTTATGATCCGCAAGACACGAGCAATATCCTCCATACCTTTACGTTCCCACGTCAAAAGGTGGAACCATTCTTGTGTCTGTCTGACTTCCTAAAGCCTGTTGAATCAGGTGAAATGGACTATGTGGGCTTCCTGGTGGTTACTGCGGGACATGGTGTACGTGAGCTCTCAACGAGATGGAAGGAGCAAGGGGACTACCTACGATCCCATGCATTGCAGTCGGTGGCACTGGAAGTAGCAGAAGGATTGGCGGAACGTGTGCATCATATGATGAGAGATATATGGGGCTTCCCGGATCCGGCTG
This sequence comes from Paenibacillus sp. JJ-100, assembly GCF_948329825.1. Taxonomy (GTDB): domain Bacteria; phylum Bacillota; class Bacilli; order Paenibacillales; family Paenibacillaceae; genus Paenibacillus. Next base: position 232,159 of record NZ_CAOJCM010000002.1, on the reverse strand, counting down.
ATATGACCATGAAGCAACGTCATGGCGCACGCTATCAGGGGATTCGAGTTTCCTTCGGTTATCCAGCCTGTCCTGATTTGGAAGATCAGGGGCCGTTATTCAAGCTGATGCAGCCTGAAGATATTGGAGTAGAATTGACGGAAGGGTTCATGATGGAACCGGAAGCGTCTGTGTCAGCGATGGTGTTCAGCCATCCACAGGCCAAATATTTTAACGTCGAAAAAGCATAAATTGGTAAGTTGTCAGCAAGCCCTCCGCATGGTCGGGGGTTTTTTGCTGGCAACAGAAAGAGGTGCGATCCAGAATGGAACTATATTTCCTGGGAACCAATGCTGGTGTACCAACGCTCCAACGGAATGTAACGTCCATTGGACTTCGTTTGTTGGATGAACGCAGAGCGTTGTGGTTATTCGACTGCGGGGAAGGAACGCAGCATCAGATTTTAAGTTCACCACTCAAATTAAGTAAATTAGAAAAAATATTTATTACCCATCTGCATGGCGATCATGTTTTCGGATTACCAGGCTTGTTGTCCAGCAGAGCTTATCAGGGTGGAACAACACCGCTTACGGTGTATGGTCCGCCAGGAACGGAACGGATGATTCTAACAACTTTGGAGCTAAGTCAATCCCGGTTAAATTATGAATTAAATATTGTGGAGCATACGGGTGGGATCGTATTTGAAGATGACAGTTTTATCGTGGAATCAGCTCTGCTGGAACATCGGATTGACAGCTATGGGTATCGAATTACGGAGAAAGATCGACCAGGCAGTCTCGACCCAGCCAAATTGGCAGAATACGGTCTGAAACCAGGCCCTTTATTCGGAAGATTAAAGCGTGGCGAAATGATTACACTGGATAGTGGCGAAACGGTACGTCCAGAGGATGTTCTGGGTGCCCCAAAACGAGGGATGGTTATCACCATTCTGGGGGATACGCGACCGTGTGATAACGTTGTGCCGCTAGCCCAAGATGCAGATGTACTAATTCATGAAGCGACTTTCATGCAAGATCTAGCCGATACGGCACATGAGTATTATCATAGTACTTCCAAACAGGCAGCGGAAGCGGCAAGGGCAGCGAATGTAGGTCTGCTCATTATGACTCACTTCAGCTCACGTTATAAGGATGAGGAACAACTTGAACCTCTTTTAGAAGAAGCGAAATCCATTTTTCCAAATACACGACTTGCGAACGAGCACCAGCTTATTCCTATTATTCATGGCAAGCAAAATACATCGCAATAGCTGAAGGGCCTAAAGATGGAGCAGGCCTTAATCAACTACCGGTAAAGTGCAGCGGGACTGAGGGAGAATGTTCCCAAGGTCCCTTTTGCAATCTTGTCTGAAAGCGTGTAGGATGGGCAATATGAGCAGGGAAATATTCTGAATTATTTTCCGGGAAAGCGCAGGAAATGACAAGCTTGTACAGAAGACGCGTGAGTCAAACCGTCTGAGTTCGATCTGGTTCGACTGGTTGTGTGTTTCTCCGAGATTGAATATTTTACATGCTTGAATACATAGATTGCAGGTGTTGTTCGTTACCTAATTTTTATTAATAGCATAAAATGTTAACGCAATGAAGGAAGGACGTGCTATGTATGATTAAAGCCTATTTGATTGATCTGGATGGTACGCTCTATCATGGAAGGCATCGTATTGATGGAGCTGATCGGCTCATCCAGACGCTGAAAGAGCAGGGGGTACCATTTTTGTTCGTAACGAACAATTCATCCCGTACACCTCAAGGTGTAGCCGATCATCTGAACGGGATGGGGATTGAAGCCGATGCATCAGAAGTATGTACTTCAGCGGTGGCTGCTGCTGAATACGTTGCGGCGCAATCTCCAGGGGCGAGAGTAGCGTGTATCGGGGAAACAGGACTGATTCAGGCTATAGAGGAAGCTGGTTTAATTCTGACGGAGGATCAGCCCGAAGTCGTGATTCAAGGTATAGACCGCGAATTTTCCTATCAAAAGTTAACGAAAGCACTTCGCTGGATTAATGGAGGAGCTCAATATATTTTGACAAATCCAGATCTTCAGCTACCGGGTGATGATGGATTAATGCCTGGTGCCGGAACGATAGGGGCTGCTATTGAGGCGGCAACCGGCGTACAGCCAACGGTGATTGGCAAACCTTCAAGCATTATTATGAAATCAGCCATTCGCAGGTTGAATAAGAAAGCTGAAGAAGTGGCTGTCATCGGAGATAATATGCGTACAGATATTGCTGCAGGCGTGGCTGCGGGTTGTGAAACATTGCTTGTATTAACGGGCGTGACAACTCATGAAAATATGGATGGGCATATTCAGGCGGTGAAAGCACGTCCAGATCATGTATTTGAAGATTTACATACACTGACTGCATGGTTAGCCAAACAGGCAGACCAGGCTTCCAAAAAGGAGTAGATAAAGAATGCCAGAGTTACCTGAAATGGAAAATTACCGGACATTATTGTCTGAGCATATACTTGATTTGCCGATTACTGGTGTAATTGTGAACCGCGAAAAAACGATTAATACACCTCCTGATGTCTTCATACAGGAGTTAACAGGCAATCGCATTGTTTTCGTGGAGCGCCGTGCCAAACATCTGATCTTTCATCTCGCAAACGGAAAACGACTTGTGTTACACCTTATGCTAGGTGGCATGCTGTTCTGGGGCACAGAGAACGAGCGTCCTGACCGCTCTACACAAGTGGAAATACAATTCGGAGAACATATTTTATTCTTTATCGGCCTACGTCTAGGTTACTTACATCTGATGACTTCGAAGGAAACGGAAGCGGCAATGTCTGATCTTGGTCCAGAGCCGCTGGATCGCCGAATGAATAAGGAGCGTTTTGCTGGGTTGCTTAAAGGGCGCAGAGGTACACTTAAAACAACGCTTGTAAATCAACATATCATTGCGGGCATTGGCAATTGTTACTCGGATGAGATTGCCTTTGCTGCTGGGCTAAGACCAAGCTCGAAAACTCAAAATATTGCGAACTCACCTGAATTGGTAGAGCGCTTGTATCATTCCATGCAATCGGTGCTTCGAGAAGCTGCATCTGAGGGTGGATATATGGAAATGCCACTGATGCAGGGAGATACCAAAACAGGGAAATTTGATGAGCAGTGCCGGGTCTACGACCGAGAAGGAGAGGCTTGTCCACGCTGTGGGGGAACGATCGAGCGAGTTGAAATTACGGGCAAAAAGGCATTTTTCTGTCCGAAATGTCAGCATGAAGCCTAAAACCGGCATCGGCGCACATGTCAGCACTAGAGGTGGATTTTTGCAGGCGGCCAAGCGTGCCTATGAGATGGGAGCAACGGCTTTTCAATATTTTCCGAAAAACCCACGCAGTCTCAATTTGAAACGTCTGGATCTGAAGGATGCTGCACTGTGCAGGGAGTGGTGCGAGGAGCAGGGGTTAGCATCCATTGCTCACTCTCCCTATCCCACGAATCCGGCACTTGGCATGACCCGTGGAGAGGCGGGGTTTCATGCGATTGTTTCTTCCATTCGTAATGATCTGGAGATCTCGGATGCATGCGGGTCTGTTGGAACGGTTGTTCATTTTGGCCACGTTCAAACGAAGGACCCACTGGAAGGATACCACAATTTGATTCAATGTCTGGATACCGCGCTGGAAGGGTGGCAGGGTGAATCTAAGATTTTGCTTGAAAATCAGGCAGGTGATCATGGCCCTATGGGAACAACTATGGAGGAGATGATCCAGATTCGCAAGCTAAGTCGGTACCCGGAACATATTGCTTTTTGCTTCGACACATGTCATGCTTTTGCTTCAGGGATGTGGACCACCGGAGATGAGGCGGCTTTGTTAGATAAGGGTCGGAAGCTTGGATATTGGAATGTTCTAGCTGCTGTTCACTTTAATGATTCCAAATACGCTTCAGGTCTGAACAAGGATAGACATGCGAGGATTGGCCAAGGGTATATCGGCTATGAATCGATGCAGAGACTGCTGCAATCGCCCGAAATTCAACAAGCCGTTGTTGTATTGGAGACAGAAACTGGAGAAGATGGAACGTACCGTGAAGATATACAGCTCATGCGTTCCTGGTTATAAGTTGGGAGGTGCAAGACGATGCATGTTTTTCTGGATGATTATCGTGCTTGTCCAAAAGGGTTTGTTCTGGCTACCAACGCAGAGGAATGCCTTTTATTGTTGAGAGAAGGCGAAGTAGACATTTTATCACTCGATTATGAGCTTGGTCCCGATTCCATGAACGGTGGCGAGATTGCTGCTGCGATTGTAAGGGAAGGGCTGTATCCACGTGAAATCTATTTGCATACATCGAGCATGTATGGAAAACGTCAAATGTACGAGATTCTGTATAGTAATAAACCTGAGTCCGTTGTTATCCATAACGGCCCGATGACAGGTGAAGTCATGCTTCGAGTGGCTGCGGAGGCTGAGGAACTATGAAGCCAATCACGTCTAAGATGTTGATGCGTGGTGTATGGGAAGGTGTACCACAGGCTGTGTTTATCTATACCCCGTTATGCGGAACGTGTGTGGCAGCACGCCGTATGTTGGAGGTTGCTGAGCATATGTTACCTGAAGGTGTTTTATATGAAATGAACATTCATGATATTCCTGAACTTATACAGCAGTTTCAGATTTCGAGTGTCCCAGCGTTAATGCTGTTTGATGGAGAGGTGGATGTGCCTTCAATGGTGTACCGTATGAATTCGGTTGAACATCTGCTCAATGAAATTCGGAAAGCGGTGTTGAAATGAGTATCGTTATGATGGAGCATGTTTCGCTTCGCCGTGAAGAAAATCAGATCCTGGATGACGTTCATTTACATATTCAACCAGGAGAACACTGGGTTATCTTGGGTCGTAACGGATCAGGTAAAACTACGTTGCTTGAGATGATGAATGGCTATATGTTTCCAAGTACAGGACGTATCGAGGTGCTCGGTAATGTGTATGGTCAGTGCGATGTGCGGGAGGTTCGCAAGGAAATCGGTTATATTAGTCAAACACTGATTGAGAAACTGACATTACGCGATCCGGTGTGGGAAGTTGTCGCTACAGGTGCCTATGCCTTTTTACGCTTTTATCAGACAATCCCCGATGAAGTGAAAGCCAAAGCGATTCAACTGCTTGATGAAATGGGTTTCGCGAAATTGGCAAATCAACCGCTTGGATCATTATCTCAAGGAGAACGTAAAAAAGTCATGCTGGCACGTTCGTTGATGGCTGAACCTAAATTGCTTATTATGGACGAGCCTTGTGCAGGACTAGATTTATATGAACGCGAGAAAATGCTGATCGAGATCGATCGTTTGCGCCAGCGAAATATAACGGTGGTATACGTCACTCACCATGTGGAAGAGATCGTGCCATTATTTACTCATGTCGCTTTAATCCGAGATGGACGCATTGCGTCGGCTGGACCGAAACATGAGATATTAACAGAAGATACAATTAAGCTTACGTATGATATTCCGGTAGAACTTCAGTGGCATGAAGATCGACCGTGGATACACGTACGTTCTGGAGGGTAACACAAGTTGAGTATACAATCGTCTAAGGGAGAATCAGATTTTTCCCGCTTTATATGCACTGCCAATCATGGTTTCGCGCCTTATGCGCAGGAAGAGCTACGCCGTACCTTTGGGGCAGTTAAGAGTTCCGTGCTCGTTCCAGGAGAAATTTTACTTGCAGGATTGCCAGCAGCAGAGGAAGAGGTCTCGGTTAGATTGCTACAACAATCCCCAACGTTTTTACGTCACATCCAGCCCGTTCAATTTCAAGAGAATGCAGAAGATGTGGAACAGTCTTTCGAAAAGCTAATTGCATTTATTACGAACCATAAAGAATTGTCGGGTGCTCAGGTCGTCATACAGACTCGCAAAACGGAAGGTTCTTTTTGGCATGAGAATGCCGCATCTTTAAAACAAACATTAACTGAAAAGCTGGTTGATCTAGGATGTGAGTGGGTCACTCGTGATGCTGATTATGTCATTTCGGTATTTGCGGCGGATGACATGTTGTATGCCGGTGTGTCTAGACCGGAACAGAACCTGTCAGACTGGAGCGGCGGAGCAATTCGATTTCAAAAGGAAGAGGGGCAAATTTCGCGAGCCAAGTTTAAGTTACTTGAAGCCGAGCAGACGTTTGGTATTGATTTTACTTCTTTTCACAGAGCTTTGGATATCGGCGCAGCACCCGGTGGATGGACATCGTTTTTGCTTGAGCGTGGTCTAGAGGTAACAGCAGTTGACCCAGCGAAAATGGATGCATCTTTACTGACGTCACCTAAATTAACCTTTCTGAAGAAAAATGCAGGTGATGTTCGTTTTCGTGAAGGTGAGTTTGACCTGCTTGTATGTGATATGAGTTGGAGTCCCAAGCTGATGAGCAAGCTTGTATCCGATCTCTTGTATAGTCTTCAATCCGGTGGAACCGCAATTGTAACGGTAAAATTGATGCATAAAAAACCACTTGCGCTTATCAAAGAAGTGATTGATACGTTCGAACGATCTCGTATGCAGATTCAACGTTCAAAACAGCTGTTTCATAATCGTGAAGAGATCACATTGTATATGGTTAAATATTAAGCATTTTTATTGTGGAATTTCTGCTTTACAATATATGATGATGTGTACTATAATGATACCAATATTAACCATCACAGTGCGAAATCCAAGGGAAAGCATCCCGAAAAGAACAAGACTGGAATCCCAGTTTTGTTTATTTTCGGAGAAGCTTTCCCTTTTTTGTGCTGTGTGAGAGGAGGTAAATCTATGAGACATCCGGCCAGGCTGGAACGAGGAAGCCTGCTGGGAGGGAGATATCGTATCCTATCCATTCTTGGTACAGGAGGAATGAGCCATGTGTATGAGGCTGAGGACCTGAAGCTACCAGGGAAAATATGGGCTGTGAAAGAAAGTGTTACGAAGATGCCCTATGAAGGTAGCATGGAGAGGGAAGCAGCTCTGCTAACATCACTGCGCCATCCGAGACTTCCGCAGATTGTTGATTTTTTTGCACCTGATGAAGAGGGATATACCTACTTGGTCATGGAATACATTGAAGGGCTCACTCTAAGTGACTATTTCAAGCAGCACCGTGGGAAAATTCCGATAGCGCAATTCACAGGATTTCTACATCAATTGTTGGATGTGTTCAGTTATCTACATAATCTGAATCCTCCAGTCATTTACAGGGATTTAAAACCGTCTAACATTATGATTACACCGGAGCATGAAGTATGCTTAATTGATTTTGGTATTGCTCGTAATTATAAAAAGCAGCATGTGGAAGACACAGTTAAACTAGGGACCGCTGGATTTGCGGCTCCGGAACAGTACGGTTCGGGGCAAACAGATGCCCGCTCAGATCTGTATGGTCTTGGTGCTCTGATGTTATATCTGATGACAAGCGGAGCTTATACCGAATGGATTCAAGGGGTAGAAAGTTCTATACGGAGTGATATTCCGCGAACTTACATCCCTGTTGCTAGGCGGCTGTTGCGATATGATGCTGAGGAACGGTTTCAATCGGCTGATGAGGTCAGAAAAGAGCTTCTTCGCATACCAGGATTAACAGCACCCGATTCAGATCGTCACATGACACTTAGTGGAGGGACGCGGGTGATCGCACTTATGGGTGCATCAGCTGGTGCGGGTGTAACGCATACAGCCATTGCCATAAGCCATTATCTGGAGAGACAGAACTTCAAAGTTGCCGTTATTGAAATGTCACCTCGCTCTCAATCCTTTACACGAATCCAGCATATAGTGCTAGGCAGTACACCAGTAGCATCCAGTAGGAAGTTTGTAGTGGATGGGGTGCATTATTGGAAGCAGTCGGGCCGAGCAGATATTTTATCATTGCTAGGGGGGAGCTATCAGTTCATCGTGATGGACCTCGGAAGCGGTCAGGATCAGAACCGTTTTGAGGAATTTCTACGTGCAGATCTGCCTATCGTTATCGGTTCAGGCGCAGAATGGAAGCAAGCAGAGATTAGTGCTTTTGTGCGTACACACCATCGCTATCCCCGGGAAAAATGGATATACTGTCTCCCTCTTGCTGCTGCAGATGCTGTGAATCGTATACGTAAAACGCTCGATACCTCCAATGTGTACGGGTTGCCTCTACAACTCGATCCTTTTGACAAGGAGTCACAGATGGATAAAGTGTTTTCACAAATTTTGGGACATTTAATGGCCAAACAGCCCCAGAAGCGTTCATTTTTTTCACGTAGAAAAATACACCAGTAGAGGAGATAACGAAAGGAGAGCCTTTTTTGTCCAAGTTAAGAAAACAAAGTCGTCAGTTGATTTTTGCAGGGCTGATTGGAGCAGGAGCTGTGGGTATAATTTTTGGCGGATACGTAATATACCAGTTCAAAACATCAGATGATGTTCGATCTGCTATAGAGACTCGTTATTTATCAGCCTATGAGGAGAAAGAAGCTGCACTGTTACAGCAGTGGAATTCTGGTGCCCAAGGTTGGGTCACGCTAAGAGATATTGAAGCAGGAGAACCTATACTGCCCAATGACATGAAGCTGATGGCTATACCTGATGCGCAAGCTCCTCGGAATTTATGGTCAAGTACGAAGAAGCTCGAAGGGCATTCAGCCAAGATTGAATTAAAAAAAGGAACAGCGATTACAACAGAGATGGTATATGAAGATACACCGGCACCACCAGACCTAAGAAATCGGGAACTGCAAGTTGTATTACTGCCTTCCTCACTTGCAAAGGGCGATATCATAGACGTCCGAATTCAGTTTCCCACAGGTCAGGACTATATTCTTTTATCCAAGAAAAAAGTGGAACAGTTAAATGCTGCAACACTTTGGATTACGATGACTGAAGAAGAGATTTTGTCGCTATCCAGTGCCATTGTAGATGCCTATTTACATAAAGCTTCAATCTACGCTTTAACTTATGTAGAACCACAATTTCAGACAGCGGCGATTCCAACATATCCGGCCAATTCCGAAGTATTGAAGTTGCTGGAAAGTGATCCTAATATTGTTCGTCACGCCGAACAAGAATTATCACGACAAGTTAGAAGCTCACTTGAAAGCTCGCTGGCTGCTTCCATGACAGCACCATCCAAAGGTGTTGAGCAGGATGTGGCGCAATCCTCGGTTACGTATAACCAGAGGCCCACACCACACGATTCATCAGAGGCAGACGGAACAATCTGGAGTGACGGTGACGGAAATAAGATAGCAGATCAAGTTGGAGATGGGACAGACGTCACCCAATCCGCCACAATGAATGAACAGCAACAACTTCTTATGGGAAATAAGTAAAACCATTCAATAATATATTCAGATAACAACATTAAAACGAGATTAGGGAGCGCTGATCAGTGCACATATGGATTTTTGCAGGTTTGTGTGAGAAAAATGATCTGATGTTATATCTGTGCAAAATACTTGCGTCTACAGGAAAGCGAGTTTTGCTAGTGGATGGTACACTACAGCAAAAATATGGATACAGCATTGGAGATCATCAGTTATCTTTACGGATTGCGGAGTTTGAGGGATTCGACATTGCCTGTCATTTTGTCACCTCCACAGCAGTTGAACATCATTTACAGATAAACGGTGAGGCGTTGGACAATTATGATTATGTGTTATATGACGTGGAGACGCTGCACTTTGCTTCGCGGAATCTATGGCTAACGGCAGACATCCGAGTTTGGGTGAGTAATTATGAAAGGTACAATCTGGAGCGAGGAAAAGGGTGGTTGGAACAGCTAATATCGGAGCAGGAACTTCCTGCAGAGTTGCTCTTCCAGCGGATGCTGATCAATGGTGTAGATTGTAGACTTGAAGCTCATTATTTATGGGCTTATCTAGAGGGTGGTCCATTTCAATGGTCTGGGGAGTCCTTGATCCTCCCTTGGGATGAACTGAGCGCTGCGGTCAAGCTTGAAAATGAACACCATCGTCGATTGGAACTGAGCCCGCTGTCTAGAAACTACAAAAAGTCTTTAAGTCGTATTGTGGAGCAGTTAACTGGTTGGGAGAAGGTTCGCAGCCGACATGCAATTAAAGAAGCAGGGAGGAAGAGAGCATGAGTACGGTTACGTTTTGGAGTCCGTTTTCTGAAATGGGCTGCTCATCGAGTGCTTTGATCGGTGCTTACGCGATGGCAATTCAGTATAGAACCAGAGTTCTCCTAGTTAATACCGGATTGGCGAACAGCGGTATAGAAGCAGGATTACATCAGGAAGAGAAAGTTTCGAATGATGTTGTGTATTCTTTCGAAGAGAACGGTTGGGACGCTGTTGAACGGCTTTTTCTGAGCGGTAGTCTGAGTAAGCACAACTTAAGGGATTACACGAAACCGCTTGTGAAGGATAGACTCGATCTTCTGACCGGAAGCATGAACAGGGGCGAGCGCACTACAAATGAGAATAGGAGGTTGTTGAAAACGCTGTTAGAGGCCGCCAATCAATGTTATGATCTGGTTCTTCTCGATGCAGGATCCACTAGTGTGGATTCACTATATATGGTGCAGCATTCAGACTATGTTGTTGTTGTTCTGAATCAAGATATGAGACATTTGGACATGTTTTTTAAACAGATTCTACCTGAACAATTGAGTGGAAATAATCTACACATTCTCATCAACAAGTATGATTCACATTCTCGCGCCAGTCTCTCCAATATTAAACGCAGCTTCAGGTACAAAGAGAGTCTGTCCGCTATCCCTTATCAGACAGGATTTCTGGATGCTATGAACCGCAGGGATGTAGCCAGATATCTGCAACTTGAAAATTGGAGTGAGAAGAAGGATGTCCGCAAAGGAAGTTTTTCCGACGGCATGGGTGAACTCGCTCGTCTGGTCATGGATGGTGCGGGTATGCGTACTGTGCTGAAGAGGCTGGAAAGGGGAGCCTGATTCTCCAATGGTATGGAACGCAATTGTAATTACATTGATATTGATTGCAGGTATGTATTATGTCTGGTACAAGTATCGGGGATTTCTTCGAGAGAAGAACGAGCGTGTACCTGAACGACAGTCATTTACGATTGAGACATTAATTGAAGAAGTCAAGAATTCATTGCATGCAATAAGCCACAGCCAGCTTGCCGACGCGGGACTGCATGAGGAAGAATATCGTCGTAGAGTGAATCAGCGTGCAGAGATGAGAAAAGCGTTAAAAGGATGTGTGTCTGGAAGCATCAGTGACAAAACGTATGTAAAAAATTTGATAGGTGACCTGTTGACACGGAGTATTGGTCTGAACAAATCCAATGTGGACGAAGTAATTATGTTCGCTGAACCCGAACGACTAACTGTTCAGGATCGATTTGAGATTGTGTTCTATTTGTACCGCCAACAATTTGGAACAGATGCACTCTCCAGAATGATTGATACCTATGATTTAGGTAAACTTAGAACGGAAGAAGGCTCGGAGGATGGCGGTAGTTATTACATCTCAGAGCAAGATATTCGGTATGTCTTTGATTGTGAATACCGAGAGCTGGGATTCAGAGAAAAGGTAGAAATTATTGTGCAGCGTGTATACCAGCACTACAAAGGGTTCTCGGTTGTCGATGAAATCAGGGATCAACGAATTGATGGTGTCAGCGGAGGTGTAAGTGGCGTTCTTGGAACGCTTCCAGATCTGCGTAACCCTATCTCAACTAGCTGGAATGATCTTGTTGACCATGCTTTTGAAGATGAGCATAAAGAAGAACCCCTAAGCGGCATGGAGAGTGTGTGGATCTTTTATAAAGGGAAGTCCATTCATTTATCTTTTTTGAGCTTCGGTAGCATACGAGAGTTGAAGCGGGTGTGCCAGAACATATATAAATATAATTATCCGGGTCAGCTGTCTGAAGCAAGCGGTTATAAAGTAAATGAAATGAAGGACGGTTCACGTGTCGTCGTTGTACGTCCTCCCTTTGCGGAATCATGGGCATTTTTTGTTCGTAAATTTGATATTCCTAATGCTTCTCTTGATCAGTTGATTACAGGTAACAACGCACAGTTACCAATCGAGTTGCTTCGATATTTAATGAAAGGAAGTCGGATTACAGCAGTGACAGGGGCACAGGGTTCTGGTAAAACGACATTGCTAATGGCTATGGTGAAGCATATCTACGCTTCGTATACCCTGCGTGTACAGGAGATGGCATTTGAATTGCAATTAAGACGGATCTATAGTCGTCGTAACATTCTGAGTTTTCGAGAGACAGAACATATATCTGGGCAACAAGGCCTCGATTTGCAGAAGAAAACAGATGGAACGGTAAACATTCTCGGTGAGGTTGCCAGTGACGAAGTGGCTGCCTGGATGATTCAGATGTCGCAAGTAGCGAGTCTTTTTACACTGTTCACACATCATGCTAAAACATTTCGTGATCTGGTATTCTCACTACGAAATTCACTCCTTAAAACGGGCATGTTTCAGCATGAGCATATCGCAGAAGAACAGGTTGTCAGTGTCATTAACTTTGATGTTCACATGAAAAAAGATGCGGAGGGCCGTAGATATATTGAGAGAATTACGGAATGTATCCCTCGCTCCCGCAATGAAGAGTATAATCAAGAGAACAGCGGGTTCACCTTTCGAAATGTTGTGGAGTATCAGCAAGGAAATTATGTAGCTACTGCCCCGATCTCTGCTACAAGCATCGCAGATATGCAGGATCAAATGACGCTGCAAGATGCCGAAAAGTTCGCACAGTTCATCGGACAACATTGGGGTGAGACATATGAACCTTAAATGGGTCTTATTGCTTGTGATAGGCATATGTGCAGTAGGATTCATCCTCACTCTACTCATTCTTCATTTGTTGCGGCGAAGAGTGAGTAGTTCCGAATATACTACCTCGAATATCATTCACATTCAGGGTAGAAAGTATAGAGATTGGGGATCATTCCTGTTACGGGCGTATCAGTTTGGTATGAAAGTGCCCTTGCTGTCAGTCTATATATTACAGGTGCAAAAAAGAATCTCATATCGTTATGCCAGAGATGAACCAGCATTGCGCAGAGTGACGATGACCGTTGTTCTTATCATTATGGGTGGTTACGGAAGTGTCAGTGTTGTATTGTTTTGGCTGCAACCCGGGCTAACGTTTATCATTCTCGCTATCCTGTGTGCGGTTGTGTTGAACAGTCTTGTGCTGGATATGTGTTTGAGTCGAATGGAGAAAAAACTGTTGGTTCAGATGCTGGATCTGTTTGCCGATGTAAGACACCGATATCATCAACATGGAATGGTTGAGGAAGCGCTGTATGAAGCATCCGAAGCGGCTTCAGGAGAAGCAGCAGAGCAGGTGAGACTAATCTATGAGGCGCTGACTTCTCCCGATCCGGATGAAGCTCTCGAGCGATATTATGAAATAGCCCCAAATCGTTTTCTTAAAGGATTTGCTGGTGTTTCTTATATGGTTATGGAGTTTGGTGACAAGGATAAAAAGCAGGGTTCCATATACCTTCAAGGATTAGGCAATCTGACTCAGGAGATTCATCTGGAAATTCTCAGACGTGACCGGCTTGATTACTTGTTGCAAGGGTTAAATGTCATTGCTCTTGCACCTGTGCTATTCACAGGTCCGATTGAACGATGGGCAAGAGTTAGCTTTCCTACGATGGATGAATTTTATCGCAGCAAACTGGGGTTTGTAACCAAAATATCGATCTACGTTATCATTATTGTCGCTTATTTGCTGTTACAGCGTCTTCAACAATACGATGAAACCCGCTATCGCTCTGGACAGAAGCAATCCAGACTGGATCGTATATTGTACAAGCAGGTGTTTTTGCGGAAGATGGCTATGCTTTTTGCCCCCAAACCCGGGACCGTTTCGTACAATCAGACCATCAGGTTAATGAGAGAGAGTAATACAGAGATAAAATATGAATGGCTGGCTATTCGAAGGTTGACGTCATTCATAAGTTGTGTGGTTCTAACTATTGGATTCATTCTGCTTCTGCATCAGGTTGAGCGAAATCACATATTACAGGATCCAATTAGGGATGATCGTATGTTTGGTGCAATGTCCGAGAATGATTTGGAAATAGCCAGACAGAAGACAACGCTTGATGAAGCCATCATGGCGTATGTTGACATGAAGCGTGGAGTTACGTACGAAGATATTGCTGATGCACTGCGATATCTCGCTCCAAGCCAGTTAGATCAGGATACACAAAACGCCACGATTCAGCGGATTACGGAGAAGATAGAGTCATATAACAACCAATATTTGCGATGGTGGCATCTTGTTTTGGCACTCGCGTTTGGTTTGGGAGGCTATTATCTGCCGCTATGGCTGATGATGTTCCAGCGTAAAATGAGAGGTTTGGATATGCGGCACGAAATCTATCAATTCCAAACCGTAATCTCCATTTTGAGGGAGATGGACCGTATGTCTGTGGAGGAGATTGTGGAATGGCTCAATCGATTCGCCGTTATTTTTAAAAGACCACTGCAAAAATGCCTGTTGCACTTCGAACATGGACCGGAACAAGCTCTTGAACAATTAAAAGAGGAAGTAGCCTTACCGGAATTCCAACGTTTAATTGATAAGCTGCATCTCGCTCTGGGTAAAATATCCATTCGAGAAGCTTTTGATGATCTGGAGAGCATGATGACTTTTTACTTCGAACAACGTAAACAGGAGTACAACAAAATCATTGATGTTAAAGCAGGCTGGGGAAGAACGATCGGCTTTACACCAATGTACGCTTTGATTTTCCTGTACTTGGTCATACCGCTGGTTGGAATGAGCTTTGTACAGATGAACATGTATTACGAGCAAATACAGAGACTGTAGTTCATGGCTTGTAAAGTGGATTCAAGAATTAATCATTCATATCATTACAGGAGGTTATTACTATGAATAATGCATCAAGTGCTTTGAAGGTGGCAGCGGGAATATTTTTGACAATTGCTTTGATTACGATTGTGGTTTTGTTGTTTATTTCGGCTCAGGAGGCAACCAAAACAGCGCAAAATAATTTCGCGGACATTCAGACAGAGCTGTCTCAGGCTGCATTTACGGTGTATGACGGCACGACAATTAGTGGGTCACAAGTGACAAATGCTTTACGTAAATATGCGGACAAGGATCAATTTGGCATTAAGGTAATTACAGGGAAAAACAAAGCTGGCCAATGGTATGGCAATCAACTCAACATTTCTCAGGATCTGAATAACGCCGATTATGGTTCAGTCATTGCGCCTGATGACAAGGTGGGTAGTATCAATCAGACCATGAGCGAAAAGGACAATCAATACGTTAATCCAAGCGGTAAGTTCAAGGCGGTTATCGTTAAAGACCGATCTAATGTTGTTAGGGGTCTGATCTTTCAACAATCCTGACTGGAGCTGGTAGAACATGTTCCGGAACACACAGCAGATGATGCTTTTCTGTACGGCGGTTGTCCTTTTTGTGACAGCCTGCCTGTACGGACAAGCGAACGTAAAGATGCTCAGGGGTGCTTTGAACGACAGGGTGAAAACAAATGCAGCTATGGAAGGCAGAATACATAATACACATCTCACAAGTGAGATAATCAGATATACCGGAGATGAAGTGCTCCATACCGTGCGACAAATGACAGGTACAGGCGTACAAGTTGAGGTGAATGGTTATGGGTATGTGATCGATCCGCTTATAGATCCATCAGCCATGATACCAGTTGAGTTAGACGGGAACTATCGACCCGACTACTATCGAAATGAATCGGGAGAATTGGTAAAGCTCTCATTTTGGAAGGAGGTACAAAGACAGTGATTAATGCTGCATCCAGATTGTTTGCCGTATTACTTGCCGTTCTCCTGCTCTATGTGTATCCAGCGGCTGAGACTGCTGAACGTCAGGATGATATCGCACGTTTGACAGCAGCACAGAATGTCACACGTTTTGTGGATGCTGTTCGTACTAAAGGATATATCTCACCTCGTATGCTGGCTGAGTTTCAAGAGCAGCTAGCTCAAACGGGTAACACATATGATATCTCCATGGAACATTTGCATAAAAAGTATGTGCCTCACTATTCAGATCCAATGGATCAGAGTAGCTTTACGGGTGCATATGAGGTTGTTCATGATGGATACTACTTGTCTCAGATTCAGGAACGTCTTTTCCCCATGTCCAGCTCGTTATCGATAGATGACCCCGGGCGCAGATACAAGCTAACTGTAGGTGATTACTTCACTGTAAGTTTAAAAAGCACCAACCGCACACCTTCGATGATGATACGCGAATGGTTACAAGGCACAGCCCAGGCTTCTGCGGTTTTTGCTTCATATGGGGGCATGGTATTGAATGAAGATTACTGAGCTTTCTATTGTATTTGTATTGATTTTTTTTCCGTTCTTTTATATCCTTACAATTCATTCCGATGATGCGCAAAAGGCTAATGAAATGGCTTATCGCTACAAAACAGCCCTTCAAACCGCTGTGATTGATGCTGGCGCGGTCATGCACCAAAATGAGAAACAATATGCAGAAGCAGGATATGATTCTGCCAAGTTTGTTAAAGCGGATAAAGAGCTAGCTTTGTCTACGTTCACCCAAACGATGGCACTAAACATGGGAATACAGGATGATCAGACAGCTATTCAACATATGTTTGACTATATTCCGGCAATCGTGATCCTTGATTACGACGGATATTATATTTTTGCCAAGGAAACTGAACTGACAGGGAAAATCGAAAACTCTTATAAACATGTGTGGAGCCCGAAAAAACCTTATACATATTCAGATTCAGATGGAAACAGTATTAATTTTACCCTAGACGGTTATGTACATGCGTTTGACGCTGGTGCAGGGAGGTGGATTGAAGGGTTTCAGCATGAATTAGCAGCCACTTCAACCATTTCTTTGTTTCAGGATTCAACAATCTTTGAGCAGGTGAGACGAAGCCGAATCGTAACCGGTGTTCAGAATGAGCTGGCAGATGTAATCAATAATCACAACGAATTTGCAAGAAAAAATGGAGTGTCTTATTTGTTTACGATGCCGCTAATCTCACAGGAAGATTGGTACAATTCGATTAATGATATTGGTATTATGGCATTTGTACAGGGGATTGCTGTAGGGGATCAGAAGGTTAACAATTATGCCATTGGCGGAGGCCGACTGGTCAAAAAAACAGCAGTTGTTGGTGGCGTTGATCCTGTAACAAATATTAAATATCATTATCCTGCCACATGTAACCCTGGATTTCGTGCTGATGAGGTGTTTACGCATCCAAGGCAGGCAGCAGCTAAAGGATATTTTGAATTTGATTGCTCTTCTTAAGGTACATACTTTCAGAATAGACAGAACCTGTGCTAAGATAGGGGTTTGTAAACTTGAAACTAAAGTAATGTAATTAGATAGGAGCAGTCTCATCTTATGAGTTTATTGTCAGTAGAGAACGTAAGTCACAATTTCGGAGACCGTACGTTATTTAAAAATGTTTCTTTTCGACTGCTTGCCGGGGAACGGGTAGGGTTGGTTGGAGCCAATGGTGCCGGGAAATCAACATTAATGAATATTTTGACGGGAAAACTACTTAAAGACAGTGGAAAGGTAGAATGGACGCCAAAAGTTCGTTACGGATACTTGGATCAACATACAAAGTTAACGCCAGGCAAGACGATTCGTGATGTCCTTAAAGATGCTTTTTTACCATTGTTGGAACTGGAAAAGCAAATGATGCAAATCACTGAACAGATGGCTGACGCTGATCCGGATAAGCTGGAGCAGCTACTTGAAGAAATGGGAGACATTCAGGAACAACTGGAACAAGGTGACTTTTATCTGATTGATGTGAAAGTGGAAGAAATGGCTAATGGTCTGGGATTGAATGCCATTGGACTTGATCGTGATGTTGCAGCGCTTAGTGGTGGACAACGCACAAAGGTACTACTTGCGAAGTTATTGTTAGAAAAACCTACTGCCCTATTATTGGATGAGCCGACCAACTATTTGGATGTAGAGCATATTGAATGGTTGACCAGATATTTGAAAGACTATCCATATGCATTTCTATTGATCTCTCATGATACAGAGTTTATGAATGAAGTTGTTAACGTCATTTATCATCTGGAGTTCGCAAAATTGACTCGATATGCAGCTAACTATGAGAAATTTCTGGAGATGGCGGATATGCAGAAAGCACAGCATATTGATGCCTATGAGAAGCAGCAGGAATATATTAAAAAACAGGAAGATTTCATTCAGCGTAACAAGGCAAGGGCTTCAACTTCGGGTCGGGCGAAAAGCCGTGAAAAGCAACTGGGCAAGATCGAGAGAATTGACCGCCCAGACGAAGCATTGAAACCAACGTTTAAGTTTAAGGATGCCCGTGCGAGCAGTAAGACTGTTTTTGAAGGGATAGATTTTGAAATCGGTTATACGTATCCGTTGCTACCCAAGATGACCATGACGATTGAACGTGGCGAAAAGATCGCGATTGTTGGATGTAACGGTGTAGGTAAATCTACGTTGCTTAAGACCATCCTTGGCAAAATCCCACCAATTAGCGGTAAAACCTTTTTGGGGGATTATCTCGAAACAGCCTACTTCGAACAGGAAGTGCGTGCTGGAAATATTACACCGATCGACGATGTATGGAATGAGTTTTCACACTTGACACAGAACGAAGTGCGGGGGCACCTTGCACGGTGCGGCCTCAAAAATGAGCATATTACTCGTCCTCTCAATATGTTGAGCGGAGGAGAACAAGCCAAAGTTCGATTGTGCAAGTTGCTCATGCGTGAGAGCAATTGGGTGTTGTTTGATGAGCCAACAAACCACCTGGATGTGACTGCAAAAGCCGAACTTCAGCGTGCATTGAAGGAATATAAGGGGACCGTTTTGCTGGTATCACACGAACCGGATTTCTATGAAGGCTGGGTCACCAAAACATGGAATGTTGAAGAATGGTCCGAAAATGTACGATGACAAAAAATACCGATTGTGATAATATAGGCTAGAACTTCATACGAACACTAGGGGGGCCGCACGTTGCGGCTGAGATGGAAGAATACGATTCCGGACCCTTCGCACCTGATCTGGATCATACCAGCGTAGGGAAGTGGCGCGTTTCAGTAAAATGAGTAAATAATGCTTTAATCATTGAAGCATATTTACTACACAGTGATGCATGTATTTCTTTACTGGATGAACAGTTATAACTATAACTGTTCAGCAGGTAAGATTATGCGGTCATTAGACTGAATCAATTTTTAAACGCAGCCACTCCCCTACGGGAGTGGCTTTTTTGGTTGTATACGTTTTTTGGTTGTATAGTCGTTACGTTGTTTTCAAGCCTGGAACTGAAGGGAGGGAAAGCAAGGTTGCATATCATAGAGATTGAAGATGAGATGCCAGAATCAACGGATCAATCCAAATATCCGTTGAAACAGCAGACTGAGAGAATAGCGGATAGGTGGAAACAAGATCGAGAAGAAAATGCACAAAAAGATGAACAACAATATGGAGAAGAAGACCTTCCTTCATTTGAGCTTCATGTTGTATCTACAAATAGAGGGGAACAAGCAGCGATGGTAACGGCGGCCAAGGAGATTTGGCCATGGGTTCACTACATTCATATTCGAGAAAAGCAGCTTTCGCTGCACGATCGAATGAATTGGGCTAAATGGATGGCAGATTCAGGCGTTCCCGCTTCTCGCATTGTAATCAACGGTGCAAATCCTTTTTCGTCCAGTGATTTTTACCAAGGAGTGCATTGGAGCCAAGATATGCTACAAAAGCAAAAGAAAACGTTAGCGAGCGAAATGAATAATGATCGGCAAATGAGATGGGGAGTTTCAATACATTCCATTGATGAAGCAAGAAACGCAGAAGAATATGGAGTAGACTATCTCTTTTTCGGTCACGTATATGCGAGTACGAGCAAGCCTGATCTAACAGCCAGGGGATTAGAAGCATTGGCGGAAGTGTGCTCTGGTGTGAAAATACCTGTTATTGCCATTGGAGGCATTCAGCCAGGCAACATCCAGGCTGTCCAGTCTGCGGGGGCCAGCGGAGCCGCTGTGATCTCAAGTGTCCTGGGGCAAAAAGACCCTGCCCACGCTGCGGTTCTATTTCAACAGGCTGTGCGAGCAGAGACATGAAAGGTGCAAACAATCAAGGAGATGAGAACTATTGAGAACTATGGAACCGATAGAACCGAACCAAACTATGAAAGCTGTCGCTCCATCAGAAGAACAAGGTAAATTTACGATATCATCACTTGAACGATCATCTGAATCATTGGAAGCTATGCATGCAGAAACAATCATTGTTGGCGGAGGAGTTATAGGGTGCGCGATTGCTTTTGAACTGGCATCCCGAGGACGGGAGGTACTTCTTGTTGAGCAATCCGAGATAGCCAGTGGAACTTCCAGTGCAGCTGCCGGCATGCTTGCAGCAGATAGTGAAGATTTTGCTCATCCGTTCATTGCACAAGCCGCTTATGAAAGCAGAGAACTATTAATGAAGCACAAAGATCAGATATCTGCATTAACGGGTATGGATTTTGGTTTGAGGCGCAGTGGATTTATCACACCGTTTCGCTCATATATGGATTTAAGTGCATACAAGAACAAACGCAGTAGTTCATCGAGTGGGGAGAAAACATGGTGGGATCGTAGTACAGTGCAACGAGAAGTGACATGGCTGAATCGGGATACGTATGGGGCTTATTACAGACCCATGGAGAGTGAGCTGCTACCAGTGTCATTGAGCAGAGCTTATGCAAGGTCAGCTCAAATGATGGGTGCGCGGATCTGTGAGGGTGTTCGGGATGTTCGTCTGATCGTGAATAAGGATGGAGTGCAGGGGGTGTCAACTGCTCAGGGAGAAATATCTTGCAAACATGTCATCATAGCAGCAGGTTTGCACGGAGAACAACTCATGGCTCAAGTGGGTGTAACATTGCCTTCAATTCCGGTAAAAGGAGAAATTGTTGCGATTCGTTTTCCCGCAGATCAAGCAACATACCGTCCTGATCGCACCGTATATGCAGAAGATGCCTATATCGTTCCGAAAGCCAATGGAGAGGTATGGATCGGAGCAACCAGTTTTCCAGGAAGAAAAGATCACAGCGTATCTGCGAATAGTGTGCAACGATTACTGGGCGCGGCCAGTTATTGGGTTCCGGGAATGAAGGATGCCGTATTTTTACGAGCTTGGGCAGGCATAAGACCATCCACCCCAGACAAACTGCCGTATGTGGGCAAATGTGAACAAATTCCTGGCTTATATGCAGCTTACGGGCATTTTCGCAATGGAATATTGTTAAGTGCGATAACAGGACGCTGGATCGCAGACATGTTGGAGGGCAAGAGTGCCGAAGAGATCGGGATTGAGGCCTTGTCGCCTGATCGTATAAATAAAAAGGGGGTTATGATGTGAACATTGTTGTAAACGGACAAAAGATGGAGATTGGGGACGAGTTAAATCGTGTTGACAAATTGCTACAATCATTCAACTTGCAAGTAAAGACAGTGGTTGTAGAGTTGAATCGCAATATTTTAACTAAAGACCATCATGAAACGACACCGTTAAGAGAAGGAGATCGACTCGAAATTGTCCACTTTGTCGGAGGCGGGTGATCTTGTTCATTAGGTTAGAGGAGTTTAATCTTTTAAATTGAATGCTGGGAGGCGCTTAATGATGTTAACGATTGGTCAATATTCGTTTGGATCGAGGTTGCTGCTTGGGACAGGGAAATTCTCGGACATGGAAGTTCAGAGCCAAGCTGTTGAGGCTTCAGGTACTGAAGTACTGACCTTTGCTGTACGGCGTCTGAATCTGGAGGAGAGTGGTAAGCAACACTTTTTGGACACACTCGATCTGAGCAAATATACGTTGCTACCTAACACTGCCGGAGCTTCGACGGCTGAAGAAGCGGTGAGAATTGCAGAGCTTGCGCGAGCTTCCGGACTTTGTGATATGATAAAAGTTGAAGTCATCGGAGACGGAGTGACGCTGCTTCCTGACCCGATTGAAACGTACAAGGCTTGCAGCATTTTGCTGGAAAAAGGATTTACCGTCTTGCCTTATATTTCAGACGACGTTATCTTAGCCAAACGACTCCAGTTGCTGGGAGTGCATGCTGTTATGCCAGGCGCCTCTCCGATTGGTGCAGGTAGAGGCATCATTAACCCATATAATCTGGAGATCATTATAGAACAAGCTGCCGTGCCTGTAATTGTAGATGCCGGTTTGCGCTCTCCGAAAGATGCGGCATATGCAATGGAACTCGGGGCTGACGGCGTACTGCTTAATACGGCTGTTTCAGGGTCAAATGATCCGGTTGCCATGGCTAAGGCGATGCGTCTCGGTGTAGAAGCAGGCAGGTTAGCATATACGGCAGGTATGATTCCTGTAAAGCGTTATGCTGCAGCAAGCAGTCCGGTGGAAGGAATGATTCATACATGATAGATCAGTTACATCATACCGAACAAGCTGATCGATACTCTCGGCAGGAACGATATGCGCCGCTCGGCAGAGAAGGTCAAGCAAAACTGAGTGACAGCAAGGTGTTAATTATTGGAGCTGGAGCACTCGGAACAGGCATTGCCGAAACGTTGGTTCGTTCCGGTGTTGGACAGATTACTATAGTAGACCGGGACTATGTAGAATGGAGCAATCTGCAACGGCAGCAACTTTACGTTGAACAGGATGCGATTGAGCGTATACCCAAAGCAATGGCGGCGGCTAAGCGTTTGTCGGCCATTAATTCAACTGTTCAGATCGAAGCCAAAGTAATGGATGTGCGAGTGGACGAACTGGAAGAACTTATCGGAAATACCGATTTAATTATGGACGCAACGGATAATTTTGATACCAGATTACTTATTAATGATATGGCTCAGAAACATCAAATCCCTTGGATTTACGGAGGATGTGTTGGCAGCTATGGCATTACATATACGTTTTTGCCTGGGGATACGCCTTGTTTGAATTGCCTTCTAGGGGAAGTGCCACTTGGTGGGGATACTTGTGATACTTCAGGGATTATACCTCAAGCGGTGCAAATGGTAACGGCAAATCAGACAGCGGAAGCGATGAAGTTGTTAAGCGGTAACTCGGCTGCTCTTAGACGTAAATTGTTGTCATTTGATGTGTGGCGGAACGAATACATTTCAATTAACGTTGATGGGGCGAAAAAGCAAGATTGTGCTTCATGTAGCCCAGTGGCAACGTATCCGTTTCTTTCTTCATCTAATCTGGAGAAAACGGATGTATTGTGTGGCAGAGATACTGTCCAGATCCGTCCTGCGCGTCGGCAACAGTTAGATTTGCAATTGACAGCGGAACGATTACAGAGGCTTGAGGAAGGGAAAGTGGAGATTAATCCTTTTTTGGTGTCATTCACAACGGGTGATCATCGACTGGTCATTTTTCAAGATGGCCGTGTTCTTGTTCATGGAACGAATGATACCGCCGAAGCACGTTCACTAGTGCATCGCTATTTCGGCTAATACGAATCATTAAGATTGACAGTCTGTTCCCGGCGGGAATGGACTTTTTCTTTTTAAGGCATCCTATCTGTACAGTCCATGCTAAGAAGCAGCGGAATACAGACGGGCCGGGTGAAAAATATGACAACAGTCATCTTTCTAGTAGGTACAGGGGAGTTAGTTAACCAGATAGAATGTATTTTGCAAGAAGAAGGATATGAGGTACAGCACATAGAGTGGGTTGAATTAAATGAAGATGTAGTTATGCAGTTTGATCGTCCGAAATTGATCTTATTGGTGGAGCAGAAGTCTAAGCAGATGTATCAGAATATACAAAATAAAGCAGCTTTGAAAAATTGGATGAATCAGGGTACACCTATACCTTTAATGGTTATCATTCCTGAGACCTCCCCTCAGTGGGTGATTGATTGGCTGGACTTCGGTGCTTATGATGTGATGGAGGAACCTGTGCATTGGAAGGTTTTCCTAGCCAAAATTCGCAACATACTTCGGTTGTTTGCAAAGGTCAAGCCTGATGGCGAAGAAACAGTCATTGTTCAAGACTTGAGAATAAATTTGCGTTCGAGAAGGGTAAGCCGAGAAGGGCAATACCTTAATTTGACCCCAAAAGAATATGAATTGTTGGAATTCTTAGCAATGCATTTGAACGAAGCCTGTACGAGAAGTGATATTTTGCGAGAGGTCTGGGGCTACGAGTTCGCCATGGATACCAATGTAGTTGACGTGTACATTAAACATTTACGGGTCAAAGTCGATAAAGGGAGGGATGTAAAGCTAATTCAGACCGTACGAGGAATAGGTTACATGCTTCACGGTTAATTCCATCCATTTTCGAGGTATACTTCAGCTTGGAGTGAGAGGGTTATTACGAGTATATGGTATATATGAAAATTCAAGATCATATAAAAAGACCGGATCCTATAGACCCGGTCTTTCGTATATCCGTTATAAAATGGAGACTTTATAGTACGCGACGAGCAGTAACATACGTTCTTTTCCACGTGCCAGAGTTCAAATCAGACAGGGTTACACCTGGTGAACCATAGGTATGAAGAAACTTCCCTTTACCTGCATACACCCCAACGTGTGTGACATTTGATCCAGTGGAGCGGCTGCCACTTGAGAAGAATACTAAATCACCAACACGCAGATTAGATTTGGAAACGTATTTACCTTCCTTGGATTGTTTTGCGGAAGTGCGCGGAAGGTCTACACCATACTTTTTGAAAATATACTTCATAAAAGAAGAACAGTCAAAGTATTTGGTTGTTTTCGTTGAAGCACCAAATTTATATGGAGTTCCAGTGAATTTTTTGCCATAGTTTACAATTTTCTGACCTTTGGATACAGATACCGTTGCCGCTTCTGCAACAGGTACATGCGTCATTAGTACAGCTCCGAAACCTAGTGTAGCGCACAACCCGACGGTTACGGCCTTTTGGACGAAGAAGTTGTTTTTCATGTTGTTTGTACCTCCAAAATTCGTTTTCGTTAAGTTGCTAGAGCGAGTATAACAGGTTTGTAACACCCTAGAAATTGGATGTCTTAGCAAAAAGACTGATAGATCAGTAATTTGGTTATGATTATTAAAATACGATTAAAAATGTCAAAAAATTAATTGTTGACGAATACCATCATGCGCTCAAAACAAAAATCCCCTTGATAATCAAGGGGATTTCTTCGTTTAAACCTATTTTTGCTCTTTCATTCAAGTTACAAAAATGTAATCATTCCGCACCGAAGCTTCAAGTCCAGACCAAACCGATCGCATCCAAATAAATCGAACTAACCGAACGTATCGGACTGGATTGAATTGATATTGAATCGATGAAGTTAATGTCTCCGATTGTTTCGAATGTTCAGTCTTTGCTCTGAATAATGAGCAACAGGCCGCTATCAATGGTAACAGTGCCTGATTCCTCCAGCAACTTGTTGCTGATTCCCAGAGATTGTCCCAAACGAATGGTTGCTTGATCCAAAGGATACATAAAACCCTCCAGACATATACCTGTAACCTCATGCGTTAGTGGAAGTAGTGAGACATAAGTATAGCCGCGCTGCTCAACAACAGCGTGTGAAGTGGTTAAGGTCATATAGTTATGCTCGTCCTGTAGTGCACAGGAAATATGATGCTGCATCGCACGAACCATAATATGAACATTCGCAAGAGTATGATCCATTCGTGTGCCTGTCGCTCCAAATATAAGAATGTGGGTAGGTTCGTGATCCAGGGCCGTTTCAAATGCCATTTCAGTATCTGTAAGGTCTTTATGAATCGGATCACAAGTAATAAACTCAACACTGTTGCTGCTTACAATCTCTCGTTCTTCTTCTGTAATCGAATCGAAGTCTCCTACAGCAATGTGTGGCTTGATCCCATGCTGAATCAAATATAACGCACCGCGGTCTGCTGCAATAATAATGTCATCGGGCTGAATTTCCCGAAGGAATTCTTTGGCGAGCTGGCCACCTGTGAATATAATGATACGTTTGTAATCCATATTATTTCATCCTTCCTTATTATAGAGGGAACACATATTGTTTTTAAAAGGGTAGTTCACCACGAACTGAACTGAGGTATAAAACGTTACACCAAACCAGTATAATCGACAAAATGTGGTTGCACAATTTCTGTACTCACGGATACAATGGAAGAGCCACATGCAGATGACTTAAAAAGTTAGGTTTGAGCAAGTTGGATTTAAACTGTGGCTGCTGTAATGACCGGGATCGGCGGAGGAATCATTCGGGATCTCCTAGCTGGACGTAAACCCTTCGTTCTTCGTGACGAGATTTATGCCGTGTGGGCGATGACTGCAGGGTTTGCAATCGGGACGGGCTGGTTTACAACAAACATCGGTCTGCTGATCTGTTTCGTGACCGTTGTCTTCTTACGGATGTGTTCGGTACATTATAAATGGAAGCTTCCGCGTCGTTCGCTAACATATAACGGAAATGTCAGTTTAAAGACTGAAAAACTTATTCCGCAGCATGTACCTTGGGTAATTCAAAAAATCTTAAACAAGGGGGATTAATAGTATGATTAACGTTGTATTTGTGTGTCTAGGTAACATTTGCCGGTCACCAATGGCAGAAGCTGTTATGCGTCATAAAGTTCTTGAGAAGGGGTTTGATGAACAAATTCGTATTGATTCAGCAGGTACAAGCGACTGGCACGTGGGCAAACCTCCGCATGAAGGAACCCGGAATCTGCTCGATTCCTATAAAATCTCGTATGCTAACATGACGGCAAGACAGTTTGCGAGTGAAGATTTTGTTCAGTTCGATTACATTATATGTATGGATAATTCCAATGCCGATAATGTGAGAAGCTTACCAGGTGGAGAAGAGGCAGAGATTATCAAGTTCATGGACTTGCTTCCGAACGAAAAGCTGCGAGAAGTACCAGATCCGTATTTCACAGGGAACTTTGAAGAGGTGTACGAGCTGGTGAATGCGGGTTGTGATGTATTATTGGACCGTATTATAGAAGAGAACTCATTATCCTGAGGGTAATAAGAGAAATACAAAAGAACAGAACAAGGAATAAGTTTTGTTGAAAGCTCACAATGGATTTTAACAGTTCAAATTGTAAAGCGTTCTTCTATGGTTAATGAAATGGCAAAGAAGCAGGAGTAAAAGTGATCTGAATATTCCTGCTTCTTTTTCAGATCACTAATGTAAGCGTTGACAATTGATTTGAGTAATTAGAAAGTAAAAAAAGAGCGGCTGATTAGCCGCAAGTTAAAAAAATAAGGAACATTGATACCTAACTTTCCTTTAAAAAGTATAACAATGCATCTGGTAGTTCCTTTTGCCAGAAGCCCCATTGGTGATTCCCGTCCTTCTCCTGATAGGAGACGAGAGCACCACGCTTCTCCAGCAAATCCCGAGTATCTCGGCTCAATTGTACAAAATCATACGTACCTGTGTCTGCTTCAAAGGCAGTCTCCTGCAGACCAACGATCATCCAGATGGACAGCCAGGATAAATCTTCGGCTGCTGCGTAGATCTCCTGAGAAGCGGAGTAAAATGCGCCGGACATGCTGATGACGCGGGTGAACAATTCGGGATACATTAGCGCCAAATGTAGTGAAACACTGCCACCCAATGAGTCACCGGCAAGGACACGTTCCTGCGGAGAACGTCTCACAGGATATTTCTCTTCTACATAGGGAATAATCTCTTCTGCAAAGCACTTCGTGTAATTTTTGAATCGATTGCCAAACGGAGCGTATTCTTGAGTTCTCACAGACACATCGACCTGAACTCCAACAATAATGAAAGGTTCTGCTCCTTCATCGAGGATTATACGATTCGCAGTGGTGGCAATTCGACCAAAATTGAAAAACTCTTCGCCGTCCTGACAATAAACCACGGGATAACTTAGTAGCTCATTGTAGCCTGGGGGAAGATAAATACGGAGAGTTCGTTTCTCGCCGAGATAACGACTTTCGATCTCTTCCTTCACAATTGTACGTTTCAAATAGCGGGAATCCGTCATAAAACGTCACCTTTCCGGGTAATTTTTTGCATTCGCCAGCGCAATACGGTAAGATTAACCTGGTGCGGGCAATGGGTCAAACATGCAAGCATGTATTATGCTGTTATACCAATATCAAGCGCCTGTTATACATACAATCCGAAAGGAAACATAAAAAAATTACGGATTTCTTTGACGTATGCAGTGAAACAGGTGTATAATAATAATATAACAGCGGAACTTGATATTCAAATTTTTTGTTGAGGTGAAGAAAAAAATGAGCAAGGTTCCTTATGAAGTATACACGGAGGATGTAGAAGCTCTGTCCGTGCTGTCTCCTGACGGTGAAATCGTTAATAAAGACATGATGCCTAAGCTTTCCGACGATCAATTAAAAGAAATTATGTACCGCATGGTATTTACCCGTACTTGGGATGACCGTGCAGTAAACCTCGGCCGTCAAGGTCGACTTGGTTTCTATGCTCCAGTATCTGGTCAAGAAGCTACAATGGTTGGTAGTGAGTTTGCCCTTGAAAAAGAAGACTTTATTGCTCCAGGCTATCGCGACATTCCGCAACTCGTGTGGCACGGACTTCCTCTTTATCAAGCATTCTTGTACTCCCGTGGACACCAACATGGTGGACAAATTCCAGATGGCGTTAATGTATTGATGCCACAAATCATCATTGGTGCACAAATTCTGCACGCAATGGGTATCGCTATGGGTTACAAATTGAAGAAACAAAAGCAAGTTGTTATCACATACACAGGTGACGGCGGTTCTTCAGAAGGTGACTTCTATGAAGGCCTGAACTTCGCTGGTGTATATAAATTGCCAGTAATCTTCTTCGTACAAAACAACGGCTATGCCATCACTACACCTTTTGCTAAACAAACAGCAGCGCTGTCCATCGCTCACAAAGCGGTAGCAGCAGGTATCAAAGGTGTTAAAGTTGACGGTATGGACATCTTCGCTGTTATCAAAGCGGTTCAGGAAGCTGCTGAGCGTGGACGTAACGGAGAAGGCGCAACATTGATTGAAGCAGTAACTTATCGTTTCCGTCCTCACTCTCTTTCTGATGATGCTTCCAAGTATCGTACAAAAGAAGAAGAAGCTGAGTGGAGCGAAAAAGATCCAATCGCACGTTTTGCTAAATATCTGGAGAAAAAAGGTCTTTGGACTGAAGAAGATACAGCACGTGTGAAAGAAGAAGCAAAAGCTAAAGTAAATGAAGAAATTAAAAAAGCGGAAAAAACCGAGAAAATGACGATTTCAGGCTTGATCGACAGCATGTTCGAACAAACGCCTAAGCACTTGGAAGAGCAAAAAGCAGATTTCCAATAAGTTTTTTCCGATAAAGCATAAACTTCCGGCACCCATAAGGTGTCTCGGTATACATGTATGAATTTGAATGTGAATCGTCAATGTTTAAGGAGGAAATGAAGCAAATGGCACAATTGAACATGAAAGAAGCAATCCGTGATGCGCTTCGCGTAGAGCTGAAACGTGATCCTAACGTTATCCTTTTCGGTGAAGACGTAGGTAATGTCGGCGGCGTTTTCCGTGTAACGGAAGGTTTGCAAAAAGAATTTGGCGAAGAGCGTGTGTTTGATACACCGCTGGCTGAGTCCGCAATCGGCGGTTTGGCTGTAGGTCTGGGTATTCAAGGCTTCCGTCCGGTAGCTGAGATCCAATTCGTAGGTTTTATCTTCGAAGCCCTTGACCAAATGGTTGTTCAGGCTGCTCGTATGCGTTTCCGCTCCGGCGGTAAATACAATTCTCCGATTGTTTTCCGTACACCATTCGGTGGTGGCGTAAAAGCGGCTGAGTTGCATACAGACTCTCTGGAAGGTTTGCTGACGCAAACTCCGGGTATTAAAGTAGTAGTTCCTTCTAATCCTTACGATGCAAAAGGTCTGATGATCGCTTCGATCCGCGACAACGACCCTGTATTCTTCATGGAGCACTTGAATCTGTACCACGCTTTCCGTGCAGAAGTTCCTGAAGAGGATTATGTAGTGGAACTGGGTAAAGCGAACGTAGTTCGTGAAGGTTCTGATGTTACGATTATTACTTACGGTATGATGGTTCATACTTCTGTAAAAGCTGCTGAAGAACTCGAAAAACAAGGTATCAAAGTTGAAGTTATCGACCTTCGTACGATCAGCCCGATCGATATCGATACTGTCATTGCTTCCATTAAGAAAACAAATCGTGCAATTGTAGTACAAGAAGCTCAAAAGAGTGCTGGTGTTGCTGCTGAAGTCATTGCACAAATCAATGAAAAAGCAATCCTGCATCTGGAAGCACCGGTTCTGCGTGTAGCTGGTCCGGATACAGTATATCCATTTGCACAAATCGAAGATACATGGTTGCCTAACCCGGCACGTATCGTTGCTGCGGTTAATAAAGTCATGAACTTCTAATTCAATCATCTGACATGCCGCAAGGCGCAGTATGGTGATTCACATCGCAGCTCACACTGCACTGTAAACAGCCATTAGCCCCTTGAGTAACCGTTATTTGCAGTAGCAGTAACCGTTGGTTCTTGGAGTTAAGGGTTGTTTTCAGGATTGAGCACATAATCAAGGAGGTTTTTCAGTTGGCTAAATTTGAATACAAATTCCCTGAACTAGGCGAAGGCCTACACGAAGGCGAAATTATCAAGATGCACATCAAAGTTGGGGACAAAGTAACCGACGATGATATCATCATGGAAGTACAGAACGACAAAGCGGTTGTTGAAGTTCCTTGTCCGGTTAACGGAACAGTAACTGAAGTTTTCGCTAAAGATGGTCAAATCTGCCGCGTTGGTGAAGTGGTTGCGGTAATCGATGCAGAAGGCGAATTGCCTGAGCAAGATGACGCTCCTGCTGAACAAGAAAAAGACGCAGCACAAGGCGGAGCTGATACTAGCGGTTCATCTGCAGCAGCTTCCAGCTCCAATGCAGCTCAAGAAGGTGGCAACAATAGCGTTCCTGCAGTCCCTGCAAAAGACGTTCTGGCTACGCCAAGCGTACGCAAATTTGCTCGTGAGCAAGGTGTAGACATCGCTCAGGTTAACGGCACTGGTAACAACGGTAAAGTAACCAAAGAAGATGTTGAATCCTTCAAAAACGGTGGCGGTTCTTCCGCAGCGGCATCTTCCACAGCTCCGGCTCAAGAAGAGAAAAAATCCGCAGCACCTGCAGCAGCAGCTGATCAACGCCTTGAAGAAGAGCGCGTACCGTTCAAAGGTATTCGTAAAGCGATCTCTAACGCAATGGTTAAATCTGCTTACACTGCACCACACGTTACGATCATGGACGAAGTTGACGTAACTGAACTGGTTGCATTCCGTACTCGCATGAAACCAATTGCAGAGAAAAAAGGTACAAAAGTTACTTACTTGCCATTCATTGTTAAAGCATTGGTTGCGGCTTCCCGCCAATTCCCTGCTCTGAACGCAATGATCGATGAAGAAGCAAACGAAATTGTATACAAAAAATACTACAACATAGGTATCGCAACAGATACAGAAAACGGTCTGATCGTTCCTGTAATCAAAGATGCTGACCGTAAATCCATCTGGATGATCGCTGATTCCATCCGTGATCTGGCAGCTCGTGGTCGTGAAGGTAAACTGAGCGCGAACGAAATGAAAGGAAGCACGATCTCCATCAGTAACATCGGTTCTGCTGGTGGTATGTTCTTCACTCCGATCATCAACTTCCCTGAAGTTGCAATCCTCGGAACTGGACGCATCAGCGAAAAAGCGGTTATTAAAGACGGCGAAGTTGTTGCAGCACCAGTAATGGCTCTTTCCTTGAGCTTCGACCACCGTATTATCGATGGCGCAACAGCACAGAACTTTATGAATTACATTAAACAGCTGCTCGCTAACCCTGAGCTGCTTGTTATGGAGGTGTAAGATATGGTAGTAGGCGACGCTTCTCTCAATATCGACACATTAGTAATTGGTGCGGGACCTGGCGGCTATGTAGCTGCCATCCGCGCTGCACAACTGGGCCAAAGCGTATTGATCGTAGACAAATCCGAGCTCGGCGGCGTATGTTTGAACCGTGGATGTATTCCATCTAAAGCTCTGATCTCCGCTGCACACCAATATGAGGCTGCACTTCACGGCGATGCTTTTGGTATCTCCGCTGAAAACGTAAAAGTAGACTTTGCTAAAACTCAAGAATTCAAAAATGGCGTTGTTAAGAAAATGACTGGCGGCGTAGCTGGTTTGCTCAAAGGCAACAAAATTGAAGTTTTCAGCGGTGAGTGCATGTTCATCAATGAAAACGAAGCTCGTGTATTTAACGATCACGAATCACCACGTTACAAATTCAAAAATGCAATTATTGCAACAGGTTCCCGTCCAATCGAACTGAAACCATTCCCGTTTGGCGGACGCATTCTGTCTTCGACAGAAGCATTGAACTTGCCTGAAGTACCAAAAAGTTTGATTGTAATCGGTGGCGGATATATCGGTGCCGAGCTTGGTCAAATGTACTCCAAATTTGGTGCAAAAGTAACAATCATCGAAGGTATGGATACGGTATTGCCAGGATTCGATAAAGACATGACTAGCCTGGTTGCTAAAAACATGAAGAAAACAGGCATCGATATCGTAACAGGTGCAAAAGCTGAAAGTGCTGAGCAAACAGATAAAGATGTAACTGTTAAATATTCTGTAAATGGTGAGTCCAAAGAAGTAACTGCAGATTACCTGCTGGTTACTGTTGGACGTCGTCCAAACACAGATGGAGAGCTTGGTCTTGACCTGATTGGTGTAGATGTTGACGAGCGTGGATTCGTTAAAGTCGATCACCAAGGCCGCACTAGCATCCCGCACATCTTTGCTATTGGTGATATCGTATCTGGTCTTGCTCTGGCACACAAAGCTTCTTATGAAGGTAAAGTGGCTGCTGAAGCAATCGCAGGACAACCGTCTGTAGTAGACTACAAATGTATGCCAGCTGTTGTATTCACAGATCCAGAGTGCTCCAGCGTAGGTTACACTGAAAAAGAAGCTAAAGAAAAAGGCTACAAAGTAAAAGCAGGTAAATTCCCTTATGCGGGTAACGGCCGTGCCGTATCTTTGAACCATGCTGAAGGCTTCGTGAAAATCGTTGCTGACGAAGAAAGCGGCCTAGTATTGGGTTGCCAAATCGTTGGTTTGGAAGCTTCCAACTTGATTGCTGAGCTGGGTCTTGCAATCGAAATGGGTGCAACTTTGGAAGATCTGGCGCTGACAATTCACGCTCACCCAACATTGGGCGAAATTGTGATGGAAGCAGCGGAATTGGTAATGGGTCACCCGATCCACATCATCTCCCGCTAAGTTCATTGAAGCATCGGATTCGTCCGGCATCATATGTAAATTCAAAGAGGCGAATGGCGCTAACGCGTTGTTCGCCTCTTTTTTAGTGTAAAGATTGAAGAAACGGAAGATTGGACAAAATGGTAAGGTTACATACCTTGAATTGTCGACGATCAAATATCATTCTATGCCGAGGCACAGTGGTTGTGTTAAACTGATATAATGATCAGGCATGATATGGAATGAAGTCAATTGAAGCCTGTGTATGTGTCTATAGGATAGAGTAAGTATGAAATACGATTGCGAGGAGATACCATCATGAAAAACTATCTCGATTTATTACAAGATATATTAGATCACGGCGTGCACAAAGGCGATCGTACTGGAACAGGGACACAATCTGTCTTCGGTAGACAGCTCCGTTACGATTTGTCTGAAGGCTTTCCGCTTGTAACGACCAAACGAATTCACTTGAAATCGGTTATTCATGAGTTATTGTGGTTTTTGAGTGGTGATACGAACATTGCCTATCTGAAAGAGAATGGCGTGAAAATCTGGGACGATTGGGCAGACGAAAACGGTGATCTTGGTCCAGTATACGGCTCACAATGGCGGACATGGGAAGCGCCAAACGGAGAAAAAATAGATCAAATTGCAGCTGTTGTTGATTCGATTAAAAATAATCCGGATTCCCGCCGTCATCTCGTGAGTGCTTGGAATGTGGCCGAAATTAACAATATGAAGTTGCCACCATGCCATTTTGCGTTTCAATTTTACGTGGCTGAGGGTAAATTATCCTGTATGTTAACGATGAGATCCGTGGATACGTTCCTAGGTTTACCGTTTAACATTGCCAGTTATGCGCTTTTGACGCATATGATTGCACAACAATGTGATTTAGAAGTTGGGGAGTTCATATGGTCTGGTGGAGATGTGCACATCTATTCTAATCATGTGGAGCAGGTGAAAACACAGCTAGAGCGCGAGCCATTTCCTCTGCCTAAGCTGATTATCAAGCGAAAACCCGATTCTATTTTTGATTACAAGTTTGAGGATTTCGAATTTGAAAATTATGAGCACCATCCTGGCATTAAGGCTCCAATTGCAGTTTAAGCACCTGATGCAGAGTCATTTTACTTTAAATGTTGAGCTTAAAAGCAATTATGAATTCACCTATTCCATGAAAGGAGTGTTATAACCTTTGAGTATTGAATTGGTATGGGCAATGGGGGAGAATGGTGTCATCGGACGGAATAACGCTCTTCCTTGGCGTTTGCCCAAAGATATGGCTTTTTTTAAGCAGCAAACTATGAATAAAACGATAATTATGGGACGGAATACGTGGGAATCGTTTGGCGGCAAACCCCTTCCCCAGCGGCGTAACATTATTGTCACCCGGGATTTGAACTACCAAGCTGATCAGGCTGAAATCGTACATACGATTGAAGAAGGGTTGAAGGTTACGGAGGGCGAGGAGGTTTGTGTTATCGGAGGTTCTCAGGTATATCAAGAGTTTTTACCGTTTGCAGATCGACTTGTTGTAACCAAAATTCATGAGACATTCGAAGGAGATACCTTTTTTCCAGAAGTGGATTGGTCGGAGTGGGAACTGAAGAAACAAGTCGTAGGGGAGCAGGACGAGAAAAACATATACCCGTTCACCTTTGAGTTTTACGATCGGAAAAAGTAAGAAATTAAAAGACACCAGCTAGCGAATTACTCGTGAACGGTGTCTTTTTTATGTTACCGAAAGCAGTTTAGCCGACAGAGTTGTGATGCAAGAGGTAGATTGATCCATTCAATATTAGTACGGTAATCTAACCTACATAAACGCTATGATGAACAAAACACAAATAATTATGCGAATTATCCATTTAATATTCGATAACGAAAATGCTACTATAATTGAAAATATCTTTGATTAAATTTTGTGATACAATAGACAAAAAAATTAGGTAAATGCGTAATCCGTTTCATATAAAGCAATGAGAATGAAGGGATTAAGACAAGAACGGATGGGGGAAACGTAAGATGTCTACACCTACTGGATTTATGGAATACAGACGGCAGCTCCCTGCGGATCGAGCGCCAATGGAGCGCATCAAGGATTGGGAAGAGTTTCATAAACATATGGCTGAAGAAGAGCTTAGAACACAAGGTGCTAGGTGCATGGATTGTGGTACCCCTTACTGCCATACAGGTATAGATATGACTGGCGGTACGTCAGGATGTCCGGTTCATAACCTGATTCCGGAGTGGAATAATCTTGTCTATCGTGGTTTGTGGAAGGAAGCGCTGGAACGCCTTCACAAAACAAACAATTTTCCGGAGTTTACGGGTCGGATCTGTCCTGCTCCATGTGAAGGATCGTGTACAGTTGGTCTGATTGGTCAACCTGTAACGATTAAAACGATCGAAGAGGCTATTATTGAAAAAGGATTTGAAGAAGGCTGGGTTGTCCCACAGCCGCCGGAGAAACGCACTGGCAAACGTGTAGCTGTAGTAGGCTCGGGTCCGGCGGGACTTGCAACAGCGGCCCAACTGAACAAGGCTGGACATACGGTAACCGTGTATGAGCGTTCGGATCGTATCGGTGGATTGCTGGTGTACGGAATTCCAACGATGAAGCTGGATAAAAAAGTGGTTCAGCGTCGTGTAGACCTCTTAGAAGCCGAAGGGATTCAGTTTATTACGAATACAGAGATTGGCAAGGATATTATGGCGCAAGAGCTTGTTGACGAATATGATGCTGTTGTTTTGTGTGGTGGAGCAACTAAACCACGTGAATTTAACATCGAGGGTGCGGACCTCAAAGGTGTGCACTATGCAATGGACTTCCTCAATGGCAGCATTAAAAGTTATTTGGATTCAAACTTGGAAGATGGTAACTATATTTCCGCGAAAGATAAAGATGTAATTGTAATTGGTGGCGGGGATACGGGTTCTGACTGTGTAGCCACATCATTACGACACGGCTGCCGTACGATTACACAATTTGGGACCCATACTCAGGCACCAATGGAACGCGATCCGATTAACAACCCTTGGCCTCAATTTCCAAATGTATATACACTGGACTATGCTCAAGAAGAAGCTAAAGCATTGTTTGGCCAAGATCCGCGTGAATTCTCCATCATGACGACCAAATTTGTGGGGGATGAAGAGGGCAATCTCAAAGAACTTCACACGATTCAAATAGAGCGTATCGTTGACGAGACCGGCCGGAAAATTTATCAACCAATCCCTGGCACAGAGCGAGTATTTCCTGCACAGATGGCGATGATTGCTATTGGCTTTGACGGACCGGAACAAACGCTTGTTGAGCAATTAGGACTTGAAACGGATCGTCGTACGAACGTTAAGGCGCGTTATGGCAGATACAACACCAATGTGGAAAAAGTGTTTGCAGCTGGTGATATGCGCCGCGGTCAAAGTCTTGTCGTATGGGCGATTAATGAAGGCCGTGAAGCTGCCCGTGAAGTGGATAAGTATTTGATGGGTGCAACAGTCTTAGCTTAAATTTTGTTAGTAAGCTTGTAGTGTATGTCCTTATGACTTCTACTAAACATATGGTTTGAATGAAGAAGAGAGTATGATAGAAGAACCCTCACATAGTGAGGGTTCTTTGTTCTTTGTGATTGGATTCCTTATCAATTAATTATCAGCTTCGTTCATTTCTTATGAAACTGTGATGTAAAGCATTGCATTTTGTAAGATAAAGACTTATTATTAAATTATAATTATTATAAATTAGATGATGGAATATTAGGAACTTGGAAACGGAATCTGGAGTAAAATGAAGATGAATAATCGGGTTCCAGATTTAAAACGGAGGTGCACCGGTATGGTGAATAGCCGGAATTCTATTTCAGAGCAGATTGATCTAATCAAACGTCAATTGGTTGATAAAGGATATAAACTAACCCAACAACGTGAAGTGACAGTACGTGTCTTGTTGGAACATGAGAAAGATCATTTTAGTGCGGAAGAGGTATTTCTACTTGTAAAGGAGAAATTCCCAGAGATCGGACTGGCTACCGTATACCGCACACTAGAACTACTTAGTGATCTGCAGGTTGTAGAAAAGATTAACTTTGGTGATGGAGCGGCTCGCTTTGATCTCCGCAGTACCGATGGCTCTCATCATCACCATCACTTGATCTGTACGGAGTGCGGAAGTGTTGAAGAAATCATGGAAGATGGGCTGCTTCGGTTGGAGCAACAGGTTTTACATCAATACGGATTTGCTGTTACAGACCACCGATTAGATTTTCAAGGTGTATGCAGAGAATGTAGACAAAAACACAAACTTAGTGAGCAAGCGGTCGGATAAATCATGCTGGACAGGTGCTCTTGAATTCAAAATCTGATATAATGAACTATAGAAGCAAGGGGCTTCCGTCGGCGGAAGGCCCTTTTTGCTGTCATTGCGGTCGGTATAGAAGGAGAGATGGACGGATGAAGACTCTGGTTATAGCGGAGAAACCCGATATGGGGAGAACCATTGCCGCCGTCATAGAACCAAAAGCCAAAAATAATCGCACGTATTTGGAAGGTGAGCAATACATCATCACTTGGGCGATTGGGCATTTGCTTGGGCTGGCTGAACCGGACGCCTATGATTCTAAATACAAACGCTGGAATATTGCGGATTTACCGATTATTCCTGATCAATTCAAAATTGTTCCGAATCCGAGAACAAAGGACCAGCTTAAAACCATTGGTGAACTGGCAAAACGAGCTTCAGGCATTGTAAATGCTTGTGATGCTGGGCGAGAGGGGCAGTATATTTTTGCCCTGATCCAGCAGCAATTGAAGCTACGTCAGCCGGTTAAACGTCTGTGGATATCGGATTTGACTGCTGAAAGTATTCGGCGTGGATTTGATGGATTGAAAGATGCTGCTGAATTCGAGAATCTGACTCGTGCTGCCCGGGCACGCAGTGAAGCGGACTGGTTAATTGGAATGAATGCCTCCCGAGCGTTCACGACAAGGCATAATGCACTTTTGTCAGTAGGGCGTGTACAGACACCTGTATTAGCGCTTATTTATGATCGGGAGATCGAGATTGAGGCGTTCCAGTCACAGACGTTCTATGAAGTAGCGGCCTGGTTCAAGCAGGAAGGTGTAGAGTACCGTGGGCTACGTCAAGGCGATAAATTGACGGATGCCGAAGCAGCAGAGGCCATTGCGACAAGTGTTAAGGGTAAGACTGGCCAGATTATTAAATATGAGGCGAAACAAACGAAGGAGTATCCTTACCGGTTGTATGATCTTACGCTTTTACAGCGTGAGGCGAATGCCAAGTTCGGTTATGGAGCCAAAAAAACGTTAGATATCGCGCAAGCTTTGTACGAAAAACATAAGGTGATCTCTTACCCGCGGACGAATTCAAATTATGTAACGGAACAAAATATTGAAGGAATGCATAAAACGCTAAATTTGCTCAAGAACGGTACGTACAGCGAATTAGCCTTGAATGCCAAGCCTGAACTAGTGCATAAAAACAATAAAGGGGTTTGCAATCCGAGCCGTGTGGAGGATCACCATGCGATTTTGCCAACACTGAAGAGACCTGGAACGTTGTCCAAAGATGAGCAAAATATTTATGATCTGATTGTGAGACGTTTTCTATCTCATTTCTATCCACCAGCTGAGTATAAGCAACATACTGTACTTACCGAAGTAGAAAAACATCAATTCAAAACGTCTGTAAAAGAGCTATTGTCCCTCGGTTGGAAGGTTGTACTGGGTTCGAGTGAGCAGAATCAAAGTGATTCAAAGAAGAAAAAGGCGAAGAAAAATAGCAGTGAAGAAGAGGAACCGGAAGAGTGGACGGATAAATCTTTTGCTGTGCAGCCTGACCTGCCCGTTCAATGTACAAAGAGCGAGTTTAAAGAGAAAGCTACTCAACCACCCAAAAGTTATACCGAGGGTACGCTGCTTAAGGCAATGGAGAGCGCTGGCAAACAGATTGAGAATGAAGAGCTACGTGATGCGATGAAGGACAGCGGTCTGGGAACTCCTGCTACACGAGCGGCTACAATTGAACGTCTCAAAAACGTAGGTTATATCACAATGCAAGGTAAGAAAATGCAGTTGACGCTTAAAGGACGAACTGCGATTGAATTAATCCGTCGTGCCGGTGTAGACTTGCTTACCTCGCCTGAGATGACCGGACAATGGGAGCGCCGATTACACCAAATTTCTAAAGGTGAGGCAGCACAGGACAAGTTCATGGAAAACGTCAAGAAATTCACGTTGTCCATAATCGAAAAGGTTCGAGTGCAGACCCCGGCTGCTGCAGATGCTTTTGGTGAAGACACACGTAGAGGTAAAGGAAAGGCCAGAACTCAAGGTAAAGCAGGGAATAATACGACCAATGGTGGGAGTGCTACCAAAACATCAACTGTAAAAGTAGCCTCGAGTACACGTCCATCAGGGAACACCAGTACTGCACGCTCGGGAACGCGGGAGATTCTTGCTTCGTGTCCTTCGCCAGGTTGTGGCGGTAATATTATTGAAGGTAAGAAGGGATATGGTTGTTCTCGCTTCAAAGAAGGATGTACCTTTGTCGTCTGGAAAGAATACGCAGGCAAAAAAATAACAACGACGATGCTGAAATCCTTGGTAGAAAAGGGGAGTACCCAAGTGCTTTCATTCAAACGTAAAGACGGTAGTACAGTGAAGGCACGTATTATTTTAAAGGATGCTGTCACGGGACAACTATCCGGGGAGAAGCAGGAAGCTTCATCTTAAGCTCACGTTACTTTATTATAAAAAAAGAAACCCTGGTATTCAAAAAAGACCGGGTTTCTGAATTGCAAAGAGCCCTTAACCAAGGGTTCTTTGCTGTTTTTGCAGTTGTAGATCCTCATGAATGACTGTAGGAACCTCTTCCAATGCAGTGATTGTATATAATGAGGTTTCTGGATTCGGCTGCAGCTCCACAATGTTATATTGCCATTCATTGGGCTGCTTAATGTAGATGCTGTGAATACCTGCTTTTACGGCAGGCATAATGTCTGTGCGAAGCGAGTTGCCAACCATCCACGTTGAACGACGTTCAAATGGCCCATTCGACAAAATGCCTTCGAGTGCCTCGATGTTTTTGTGCTGACGAATATAGATTCGATCATCAAAATAGCTCGAGAGCTTCATCTGATCAATTTTTCGCTGTTGAATGACGGTCTCTCCCCCTGTATACAAATAAAGAGAGTGTCCAGCAGATTTCAGCTCTTCCAACGTTTCGACCATATGCGGATAGGGCTCAACTTCTTGGGTATATACACTCATACCCAGTTTGCTGAGATACGTTTCTTCTTTAGTAGAAGTTGGACGAGCGTATTTTTTCGAAAAATATCGATACGTATCAATCAGTGACTGTGGAAAATGGTGACTTGCAAACCCGACTTTGTTCACGCCGGTCACATCTATTTCGAGCTGTTTCTCCCGGATCGATTGTGTAGTCAGGGCATGTCCGTCAAACCATTCCTGCATGTTCTCAAAGAATTCACCTAATACAAGATTGAAGTATTTGTTGCAGTACACTAGAGTGTCATCCAGGTCAAACAAAATATGTTGTTTCATTAAAGTCAAAGCTACTCACTCCTTGCTACAGGAATCCAATACGATTAATTGACTTAAATGCGAATGTAGGATTCCAGAAACATATTTAATTCAGATACGCCATCTGGCCGAATGCTGTATTTTTCTTTACGGTTGCTTCCCAGCAGATGGGTGCGTAACAATCCTGCAACGCGAAGGGCCATGACCTGATCCTTTACAGGGTCTTCGTCTTTGCCAAGCTCTTCACACATCTCCGAGAGTGATTTGGGTTCATCTGATACATATCTTAACAGTCGGAGTCTTTCGGGATCAGCCAAAGCATGCGTAAAGCGAAGCAAACATGTTGGCGGTTCATCTTCACTTGCTTCAGGTGTATCTACCGGATACTGTATGATCATCATGCCTTCATAAAAGCAATACATGTTAATTGGACGGTTGTGAACGGTTGGGAACAGAATCACTTCGTTTAATCCAAGAGTTGGTTCCACAATGACACCTGCAGTCGCATATTCAATTAACAGTTCAGGGCCCATTTTTTCAAGTAAAATGCGTTTTTCTTCAGCATCTTCTTCAAGCCATACACGATGATCTTCGCTAATAGTTCGGCAATAGTGCTGATCCCATAGTCGCAATAAAGGGACATAGCTGTTCCGAATACGCGTTGATTCTTCTATAGTAAGTGTAGGCATTAATGGTGATATGCGCGCAAACAATTCGTCAGCTGAAAGCTCAGCGAGCATGTCCAGAAATTCTTGATTCTCTGAAGTGGGGTTCTGATATGCTGCCCAAGCGAACAGGACATCAAAATCGTCAAATGGCCAAGTTGCAGCGGGTGCTAAAGCAGCTCGCACGTTGGAACTTAGCTTGCCTTCAACGTCCAGAATCCATTCAGGACCAATGTCCAGATGCTGAATCCACTTTTTCGTGACATAAACCAGAAAGCTGTTTAGCATTTCATATATCGGTGAGACATCAATTTTAACATGATAAGTCATAATGATGCAGAATCCTCCCGTCACATCTAGATATACACAGCGACTTATGTACTATTATGGCTTGTTTTACTGGGCGTTGTCCACTATAATGTTCAAGTCTGGGGCTGTGCCCTGTTTAAAGACAGAAGTACACATCGATATAAATGACAAACTAAAGATCGTCAGCGATGACGATTTTTCTTTGTTTGCGCTTGCAGGAGGAATGAAACGTCGTGTCCATGTTCAAATCCAAAATATCACCATCAACCTTAAACTATCTAATTCTAATAACCGTGATTGTGGCAGCTGGTATCAGTCAAGGACTATTGCTTCCTGTACTATCGATCTTTCTGGAACAGCAAGGGGTATCACCCGGATTAAACGGACTGAATGCTGCTGCGCTCTACATTGGATCATTCGCCATGACATTGATAGCTGAAAGACTACTGGGCGTGCTTGGTTTTAAAAAACTGATTGTTGGTGGACTTATTCTAGTTATGATTCCATTGATTCTGTTTCCGGCTTGGCCTGATATTAAAATATGGTTTGTGCTGCGCATCATTGTCGGGATCGGAGACAGCGCTTTGCATTATGCAGCACAGCTGTGGGTTTTACTGGTTACTACGCCAGAGAAACGAGGGCGTTATATATCACTATATGGCATGTCTTATGGACTTGGTTTCAGCATTGGGCCACTCGGAATCCAGTTACTCGCGTTCGGTGATGCTGTTCCGTTTCTAGTGCTGTTTGCTGCCATGGCGGCTGTACTTTTGCTGGTACTCTTCAAACTTCCGGATACCAAGCCGGAAAAAGCGGAGAATACTCATCTGCCGGAGCGGCGCTTCCGCAGCAGTTTTACTTGGGCATGGTATGCCTTGCTACCCGCTCTTCTGTACGGTTATATGGAGGCGGGAATGAACAGTAATTTCCCGGTTTACGGACTTCGAATCGGATATGAAACCAGTGAGATTGCTGCGTTGCTTCCTTTTATAGGGATTGGAGGATTGTTCCTTCAGCTTCCACTCGGGATGTTAAGTGATCGTTATGGCCGAAAAAAAATTCTCATGCTCGCCGGCGTGGGTGGCGGTATTGCATTTATGCTGGTTCCCATTGCAGGGACACATTTCTGGTTAACACTTATGTTATTGCTCATTGCAGGCGGTCTTGTGGGTTCCTTCTTTTCCTTGGGTTTAGCTTATGCCGCAGATATTTTACCCAAAGTTCTGCTTCCAGCAGCTAATGTTGTAGCCTCATTCCATTTCACCATTGGAAGTATTATGGGACCTAATCTTGGGGGACAGTTGATTAACTGGTTGTCGCCTGGAAGCATGTTTATCATGCTCGGCTTGATGTATTTGATTTTTGGTGTTACAGGGTTGTTATTTCGGCGTAACGGCGAAGAGAAATTTGTGTTAAAATAGAAGCTGGTGTTCGCATGGAAATTGATGTCCATTTCCGAGTACACTATATAGTAGGGAAAAAAATGGACAAGAGGAGACATCGCGATGATCAGAGTGGAGAATTTAAGCAAATCCGTGGGAGCGGATCGTATTCCGATTCTGCGTGATATTCGTTTTGATATGCAACAAGGGGAAATGATTGCGGTGGTCGGCTCCAGCGGGAGTGGTAAAAGTATGCTGCTGAAATGTCTGGCGATGAAAGAGAAATGGGATACAGGACGTTTTACAGTAGACGGCGTTGATATCTTGAAAGAAGGCTGGTCAGGTAAACAGAAGATTAGGCGAGAATGGGCATACTTGGAGCAGAATCCGCAATTGTATCCCAGAAAAACCGCGCTAAAAAACGTACTTATTGGACGTTTTGGCCAAACACCTTTATGGAGAATGGCGACAGGCATGGTACGATCCGATGAC
Source organism: Paenibacillus sp. JJ-100 (assembly GCF_948329825.1). GTDB lineage: Bacteria > Bacillota > Bacilli > Paenibacillales > Paenibacillaceae > Paenibacillus. The sequence continues at coordinate 188,501 of NZ_CAOJCM010000002.1, read as the reverse complement.
TACATGGGAGCGATGGATCACCTCGAAAGCTTGGGATTACTCGATAAAGCACATCAGATTGCTGAAAAAATGAGCGGCGGTGAGAAACAACGTGTAGCCATTGCCAGAGCACTTGCTCATGGTGCGAAAGTGGTTCTCGCGGATGAGCCTGTTATAGGGCTGGACCCACACACGGCTGATGCTGTCCTGGAAACACTGCGTAAATTGTGTGAAGAGGAACGAGCGACGGTCATTGCCGTCCTGCCGATTGAACTAGCGGAGAAGCATGCTTCCCGAATTTGGGGAATCGCGGAAGGTCGAATCGTTTTTGATATACGAGGACGACGATTAACCCAGCAGGAAAAAAATCAAATTTAGATGACTTTTGTGAGTGGTCAGGAACGTTTATATAGGAAGAATAGTGGGATAGTTTTGAATGGAAAACGAATATGAGTTATTTAATGAAAAGAGTGATGAGATTGCTTAAATCGCGATGGGGTCGCTACATGACTGCAGGCACGATGGCTATTCTGCTTGGAGCGATGTTGAGCGGCTGTACCTTTATCAGTGACCCCAAGCTTCTGATGAAACCGCCAATGATGTCTACGGACAAGGAAAAACTGTATAATATTGTTCAAAAGGAAACACCGGCTGAGAGTAAACTGATCCGGCCTAAAGATATGAGCAATACAAGTATGATTCGTGTGGAAGACTTGAACGGCGATGGCATACGGGAAGCTAGTGTTTTTTATGAAACACCCAATGAAGATGTGCGTATTCATGGTATGATTTTAGAAGAACAGGAAGGTTCTTGGGTCAAAAAGCTTACCTTTGATGTGCCAGGCAATGATCTTGAATCATTCAAAGTCATGGATGTAACGAATGATGGAAATCCGGACATTGTCGTTGGTGTTAGTCTACAGGATCAGAAAGCCTTAACTGCATATTCCTATAAGGGTGGGATATTGGAACAAGTGCTTGGTGGCCTACCTTATAATCAGATGATTATTGATGATATGCAAGGTAAATCACTGGACTTAAACGGAGACGGTAAAAGTGATTTTGTTGTTGTTTCTATCAATATGAACGGTTTCGCTACTATTGCGCTCTATCAGTATCAGGAAGACAGTTTTAAAGAAATGGATCGTTTGGTAACGGATTATACCGTCAAAGAGATATACAATGCGCTGGGCGGAGAGATCGCTCAGGATAGAGTAGGAATTGTGCTCGACGCAAATCTGGATGATCGAAGTTCCTTTACAGAGATCATGTATGTAAAAGACGATAAACTCATCAGTGCTTTCAAATCACCAGATCAAACCTATAGAGATGACAAAATTTTAAGCGGTGATGTGAATAATGATGGTATTATTGAGTTTGGATTAAAAGAAACACCAAAAGGCTGGGAACACTACGTATTTGATTCAAGAATGTGGTTTTATACGTTCTATCAATGGGATGGCGAAGATGATAAGAAGTTTGTATCCTTCCAGTTCCGGGATGATGCGGATTTGTTCCATCTTAACCTGAAGCCTGAATGGTATGGCAAGATCACGATTGACACCAAATCGGAGAAGGAAAAATATATTCGGTTTAAAATGATCAAAACGGATGAAACCGTAGCCGAGATCAAATATTTTACGTTTTCTCAGTGGGATCTTGAAAAGGGAAAAAGCTGGAAGGAGATTACGCGAACGAGAGATCGGGTAATTGCATCACGTGTTGCATCATCTGAGGCGGCCAAAGATGCATTAAACAAAAACTTCTCAGCTGAATAGAAAGGAAGAACTTGATGAGTAAAGTACTTATTCTTGAAGATGAAGAATCCATTCGCAGTTTTATCGTTATTAACTTAAAGCGAAACGGATTTGAAGTGCTGGAAGCTGGGGACGGCCATGAAGCACTGCGTATTTTGCAATCCGTTCCAGATATTGATCTTGCACTACTGGACGTTATGGTTCCTGGTATTGACGGATTTGAAGTGTGTAGACGGATTCGTGAAACGAATGAACGGCTTGGCATTATTTTCCTCACGGCAAAAGTTCAGGAACAGGACAAAGTATATGCCCTTTCGGTTGGAGCGGACGACCACGTAAGCAAACCGTTCAGCCCCACTGAACTGATTGCACGGATTCAATCTCTGTTGCGCCGAGTTAACGTACATCGTGAAACAGCCGCCAAAGTCACATTCCAATCCGGACCATTTTCACTTGATTTGATCTCTAAACAGTTTAAAAAGAATAATGAAGCGATTGAATTAACCCCAACAGAGTTTTCATTAATTCAGTTCTTCTTGGAAAAAGAAAATACACCACTAAGCCGTGACTTGCTACTGGATCACGTTTGGGGGAAAGAGTATATGGGTGATCCCAAAATTGTTGATGTAAACATCCGTCGTCTGCGTCAAAAAATTGAGAACAATCCTTCCGAGCCTGAATACCTGCAAACTGTATGGGGTCACGGGTACAAATGGAAGGGCCGGGATCAATGATAAAAAAAGGGATCACACGGCAAATCGTACTACATTACTTTATTGTCGTATTCCTCGCTTTGGTACTGCTTGAATTTGTGTTTATGCTAGCTGTGCAGCGGTATTATTACGAGAGTATCTACAATACAATCAGCACACATATTACCAATAACAGAGACTTCTTCGAACCGATTGCCAGAGTTAGTAATGGGGAAGAGGGCAATAATAATTTGTCCAGGCTTCTTGTTCGTCTAGCACTAGATAATACGGAACTGGAAATCCTGGATCTGAATGGTCGTGTACTTGCGAGTTCGACAGCATTTGAATCCGACAGGGCTGTGTTGCAAACAAGTGACATTATGCAGGCATTAAACGGTGACATGGGAAGATGGATTGGTAGACAGCCCGTTACAGGCGAATCAGTCATGGCAGTTGCTAATAAATTCGATCTGGGCGGTGAAAATACGTACATTGTACGTTATCTGACGTCCCTCGAATCGGTAAACTCCAAATTACTCGTTATGGGAATGCTGGCTATCGCTGTAGGAGTAGGTGTACTGGCGATCGTATTGATCATTAGTATTGGTATGGCCAATTCAATCGTGCGCCCTCTTAACAACATTACAGCGGTATCTGCTCAAATGGCGAAAGGGCGTCTCGACGTAAGGGTCAAAGGAAATTACAAACATGAGTTGGGTGAACTTGCTTCAACATTAAACTTCATGGCTCATGAAATTGTACGTAGTAATCAGATCAAAGACGATTTTATTTCTTCTATTTCTCATGAATTGCGAACGCCGCTGACCAGTATCAAAGGCTGGAGTGAAACGTTGGATTCTGGTGGATATGATCCGGAAGAAACTCGAATTGGTATGGGGATCATTGCGAAGGAAACGGAGCGTTTAATCGGATTGGTGGAGGAGATGCTCGACTTTTCCAAGCTGCAACAGAATCAGATGAAGCTGGTTAAGGGTACAGTTAATATTCGTGAGATTGTACAGGAAACGATGTTAAACGTATGGGCCAAAGCCGAACAGAAACAAGTTCATTTGAAGCTGGATACGGATGAGACTCATGCCTACAATGTTCATGGTGATGGCAATCGACTGAAGCAGGTATTCCTAAATATCGTAGATAATGCCATCAAATTCTCACACGAAAACTCATGGATCTTCATATCTGTGAAAGAAGAGAACGGTCAGATTGTAACTGCTGTGCAGGATACTGGGATTGGGATCAGTGAAGAACATCTGATCAAAGTAAGGGATCGCTTCTTCCAGGTAAATCACCAGAATGGAGGAACTGGCCTAGGTCTTGCGATTACACAAGAACTTGTAGAGTTACATGAGGGTACAATCACGATACAAAGTGAGCTAGGGTCCGGTACGACAGTAACGATCTCGTTACCCATGCTCGAACAAGAAGATCTGCCCATTCAAGAAGATACAACGAGTATAGAAGTGGAGCCTGAGAAATCATCAGATCCTCATCAAACTTCTGATAAAGAGAAGCTATAAATTTTTGTATTGAGCATCCGTGAGGACAAACATGAGTGGATTAAGGGGAAACGAAAAAGCGAGCCTGAGAAGGCTCGCTTTTTTAATATGTTAAATTGAAATTATGAGGATAGTTCTCCAGTACGGAGACGTCCGCTTTTCTCATAGACCTCTTTAAGGATGCGTACAGGTTGGCTACGAACGGCTGGTTTAGGTGCCACGATCTCGTTCGGGCCAACAACAACAATTTCATCACTGGTACCTTTCACAATAGCGCCATCCTTAATGATGGCTCCTTCGCCAATAATTGCGCGTTCAATGTGAACACCACGGCCTACGCGTGCATTTGGCATAATGACACTGTCCAGCACTTCAGATCCTTTACCCACCTCAGCTCCGCAGAAGATGACAGAACGTTCTGCACGACCTTCGATGGCGCAAGAGTCATGAACCATGGAAGAGAGATGTTCCATTTGCGTTTGTCTTGTTTTGATCGCACTAGGCTTGAAGCGCCATTCGCGGGTAAACATAGGCCAGTCTTCTCTTTGCAAGCTCCAATTCTCATCGTTATACAGCAGATCCATATGGGCATCCCAAAGGCTTTTAACCGTACCGACATCTTTCCAGTAACCATCAAAATTATACACGAAAAGTGAGTTGTTTTCCTTTAACATCTGAGGAATGACATCTTTTCCGAAGTCATGGCTGGAATCTGGATTCGCAGCATCTTCGAGTAGATGACGTTTCAGATATTGCCATTTAAACATGTATATTCCCATCGAGGCGAGGTTGCTTTTGGGTTCAGCCGGCTTTTCAGCGAATTCAGTCACACGCAGATTTTCATCTGCAGCCATAATCCCAAAGCGATGCGCTTCATCCCAAGGTACTTCCATAACGGAAATCGTGGCAGCCGCGTTATTTGCCTTATGTGCTTCAAGCATTTCACGATAATTCATATGGTAGATGTGATCGCCCGACAAAATGAGAACATTTTCGGGATTCTGTTGGTCAATATAGTCTATATTTTTATATATGGCATCCGCAGTTCCCGAGTATTCGTCATTTCCTGTATGATAAGATGGGAGCAAGGAGATGCCGCTCTCACTTGAATTACCATGTGTCCATGGTTCTCCTTGACCAATATGTTCGTGTAGCGATTCCGCCTGATATTGTGTCAGAACTCCTACCGTATCGATTCCCGAGTTGACGCAGTTACTGAGAGGAAAATCGATAATCCGGTAGTGCCCGCCAAACGGTACAGCGGGTTTAGCGATCCTTGAGGTTAAAGGAGCCAGTCGTTTTCCTTCTCCTCCCGCCAACAGCATAGCGATGCAATCTTTATTAAACATGATCGTTTCCCTCCCAAAATATTTGTGCAGTGTAGTACATTAGTAAACGAAAGCTAAGCTTCTGAAACGATAGTTATTGTAAAAATTCTGAAAAAATACATCATTTTTAAAACAACGCATTTTTCTTTTCAATTTGGCTAGAATGGGGTAATGATTAACGTTATATCTATTTCCTGAAGAAAAGAAGGTGATTCCTTGGCTATCGAACCGTTAACACAACCGGAAATTTTATCTGAGGACATTTATTTATTTCATGAAGGTAATCTTCATCACAGTTATCGTATATTAGGCGCGCATCCTGAGACTCGCGATCACCGTCAAGGGTTCCGCTTTACCGTATGGGCCCCGAATGCTGTCGAAGTTGGACTGGCATTAGACCGCAATGGATGGAAAGGTGAAAAGGAACCTTTATATAAGATACCCGAATCTGGATTTTGGACTCGTTTTTTTCCGGGAATTGAAGAAGGTACTTTATACAAATTTCGCATTTTAACGGAAGATGGTACCGAAATCCTTAAAGCAGATCCTTACGCATTTCATGCAGAGGTTCGCCCTCAAACAGCTTCTGTCACAAGTTCGATTGAAGGTTACAAATGGAATGATGGTGCGTGGAGACGCAAGCAGCGGGCGATGTATAATAAACCTTTACATATTTATGAAATGCATCTGGGAACGTGGAAACGCAAAGATGATGACAGTTTATATAATTACCGTGAGATGGCCGACTTGCTTATTCCTTATTTATTGGACATGAATTATACCCATGTTGAAATGATGCCCCTTAGTGAGCATCCTTATGACCTGTCATGGGGGTATCAAAACACAGGTTTCTACGCACCGACAAGCCGTTATGGGCAGCCGAAAGATCTCATGTATCTTGTGGACAAGCTACATCAGGCGGGTATTGGTGTATTGCTGGATTGGGTGCCTGCTCATTTTGCAAAAGATGAACATGGTCTGCGTCTGTTTGATGGAACTCCTTTGTTCGAGTACGCTGATCCGATGTTAGCCGAGAAACCAGGCTGGGGCACACTCAGCTTTGACTATTCCAAACCAGAGGTTCGCTCATTCCTTATTTCCAATGCGATGTACTGGATGGAAATGTATCATTTTGACGGACTACGTATTGATGCTGTTACAAGCATGCTTCGTCTTGATTTTGAGAAGCAACCAGGCCAATATCGAACGAATCATGAAGGTGGTCTGGAAAATAAAGAAGCTATTGTTTTTTTACAACAGTTAAACAAGACTATTTTTGAATACTTTCCTTATGCGTTAATGATGGCTGAAGAATCCAGTGCCTGGCCAATGGTCACTATGCCGGTTGATAAAGGTGGTCTGGGTTTTAACTACAAATGGAATATGGGCTGGATGAATGATACCCTGGATTACATAGAATCTGATTTTCATGAGCGTCCTTCCAAACATCATTTGCTTACATTCCCGGTTGTATACTCCTTTTCTGAAAATTACGTGCTTCCTCTGTCCCATGACGAGGTGGTACATGGTAAAAAGTCACTGTTGAACAAAATGCCAGGAAGTTATGAGCAGAAATTTGCAGGTATGCGCGCGTTCCTTGGTTATTTCATGACATTTCCGGGCAAAAAACTATTGTTCATGGGTGGAGAGTTCGGCCAATTCATCGAATGGAAAGATGAAGATCAGCTGGACTGGTTTTTACTGGATTATGACAGTCACCGCAGTCTGCACACGTTTGAACGAAAACTGTCGGAACTGTACGTCCGTGAAAAAGCTTTATGGGAGCTTGATCATTCCTTTGACGGTTATGAATGGATCACTCCAGATGATCATAGCCAAAGTGTCATTTCATTTGTGCGCAAAGGAAAAAAACCTGCGGATACACTCCTTGTGCTTATTAACTTCCAACCTGTCAGAAGGGAGCGTTACCGGATTGGCGTCATGCGTCCCGGTATGTATACCGAAATTCTGAACAGTGACCATTCAGATTACGGCGGTTCAGGGATAACTAATGATATGCAGATTCATACGGAAAAGATTCCATTTCATGGCCATCCGAACAGCCTGGAAGTGGATTTACCCCCTTTGAGTATCGTTATTTTGAAGAAAAATACACGACGTAAAACGAAGCCCATCGCTGAAGGTAGCGCTTCCGTAAAATCGAAAAAAAAAGTTAACAAAAAAGAGAGTATTTCGCTTAAATCAAGAAGGGGGAATCAAGCATGAAAATCTTATTTGCAGCCGCAGAGGCTCATCCGTTTATCAAAACAGGAGGGCTGGCTGATGTCATAGGGGCACTACCACAGGCATTGAAAAAAAATGGCGCAGATGTACGAGTGATCTTGCCTAAATATAAAGGAATTCCAAAAGAGTACAAAGACGCAATGAAGCCAGTCGCTGTTACAGAAGTGCCTCTGGGGTGGCGTAAACCTTATTGTGGTATTGAAATGTTGGAGCATGATGGCATTCCCGTATATTTTATCGATAATGAATATTATTTTGCTCGGGACGGAGTCTATGGCTACATGGATGATGGCGAACGATTCGCATTTTTCAACCGTGCTGTACTCGAAGTGCTCCCGCAGATCGGATTCAAGCCTGACGTTTTACACACGCACGACTGGCATGCTGGCATGATTCCGCTGCTTCTGAAAGCTCACTATGCGCACGATACATTCTATAGTGAGATCCGTACAGTGTTCACGATACATAACTTGTTGTATCAGGGAGTATATCCATACGAGTTATTCAGTGAGATTCTGGAGCTAGATGATCGCTACTTTACGATGGATGGTGTAGAATACTACGGAAACGTTAACTTCATGAAGGCTGGCATTGTATATTCCGACCACGTGACAACAGTAAGTCCTACGTATGCTAAAGAAGTACAGACTTCCTATTATGGTTACGGACTGGATGGATTACTTCGTTCTTTGGGAGAACGTTTCAGCGGCATTGTAAACGGAATTGACACCAAAAGTTACAATCCGGCCACAGATAGCAAAATCGCTGTGAAATACAGAACAAGCCTGGCCAAGAAAATTGAAAATAAAATTGAATTGCAGAAGGAATTGGGGTTGCCCGTTCGTCCAGACGCACCTTTAATGGTTATGGTAACAAGACTGGTCGATTCCAAGGGACTGGATCTGGTGTGCCGCGTTCTTGACGAGTTGCTCTATTATGATGATATTCAATTTGCCGTATTGGGTACCGGAGATTCCGCATATGAACATTGGTTTAGAGAAGCTGCGAATCGTTATCCGCTGAAAATGTCAGCTCAAATCACATTTAACGATGGATTATCCCGACGTTTTTATGCAGGAAGCGATATTTTTCTGATGCCTTCCAAATTCGAACCCTGTGGAATCAGCCAATTGCTGGCTCTTCGCTATGGGAGCGTGCCTCTCGTAAGAGAGACTGGTGGATTAAATGACACCGTACAAGCTTACAATGAGTTCACGAAGGAAGGTAACGGTTTCTCGTTCACGAATTTTAATGCACATGACATGATGAACACCATTCGGCGTGCAGAGGAGTTCTATCGTCAGCCGGATCATTGGAAGAAGATCGTTAACAATGCAATGAACGGAGAATATAGCTGGGATGTATCAGCAGAAGAGTATATGAGCATCTATCGTCGAATTTAGGGTATAGTGTCTTACATCTTTTAGAAACCGCAGTTCATTGAACTGTGGTTTCTTTTACAATAAGAAAAGGGCCAGCCTGAAGATAAACTTGATTGAATCATCAAGTCAGTTCAAGCTAACCCTGGTTTGTATGGGAAATTCATTGATTACTTAATGCATGAGGGGTGTCCGGTTTAACGGACAGCTTGCTCAAATTCTGCTCGTATAGCCTGCAGAAGTTCAGGCTTGCTCAATACATCGAACGCCGTTGCAGCCAGTGCTTTGGCACCCAGAATCATGCCGTCCAATGCACGTTCTTGCAGTGCGAGATCACGGAATTCAATGGAGTGCAGCGTATGAACTTCATCAACAACACGAATATAAGGATGAATAGCTGGACATCTCAGGGAAACGTTACCGATATCCATCGAACCGTGATCATTACCACGGACGATCTCATTCTGTGGAATACCCAGTTCGATCAAATTTTGACTGAATGCGTCTGAAAAGGTCTCATTCGTAACCATCTCATCATAAGATGTTTCATAGTTGGATGTCACGAGTTTACATCCGGTTTGAAGAGCGGCACCTTGTGCAATATGAATGACACGTTCCGTCAGGATGTTAAGTTCTTTACGTGTGGCTGCACGTACATAAAATTGTGCTGAAGCATAATCTGGAATAATGTTAGCGGCTTGTCCGCCACTATTAATGATTCCGTGAATACGGACAGTACTTTTCACTTGCTGTCTAAACGCGTTAATGCCGTTGAACGTTTGAATGACGGCGTCAAGTGCGTTAATGCCCTCATGTGGACTGGCAGCCGCATGTGAGGATTTGCCATGAAACTCAAATTGTACCGCGTCAATGGCCAGGGAAGTCCCTGATTTTTCATAGGCATAGAGCGGGTGAGCCATAAGTGCAACATCACAATTGTCAAATAGACCCGCTTCTGCCATTGGCACTTTGGCCCCGCGTGTTTCTTCCGCAGGTGTACCAAAAACTTTAATGGTTCCACCTACTTCGTCCACAACAGCTTTCAAACCTACGGCAGCGCCCAGGCTCATCATGCAGATCAAGTGGTGCCCGCAAGCATGTCCAATCTCCGGTAAAGCATCATATTCACATAAAAGGGCGATGGTGGGGCCTGCTTTTTTGGAAGCGTATGTCCCGATGAAAGCCGTATCGAGTCCAAGAATTGGAGCTTCTACTTCGAATCCATGAAAATTCAATTCTTCCTTCAAACGGGCAGAGGCCAGATACTCCTCGTTTCCAAGTTCAGGATGCGCTCCGATGTATGATGAAATGTCTTTGAAGCGGGAAGCATATTGATCAATAACGTTAAAAATATGTGTTTTATTTGGTGTCATAGGTGAACTCCTTAGAGAATTGAGAATAAGTCATAAAATTATAACATGTTTGCGATGATTTTTCAGAAGCAACTGAGTAAATTGGTTTCGAAAATCCATTGCATATTCATGCATTGTACTTTATAATGACTCAGTCATCAATAGAAATGGCACAATCATATGTAAAGTAATAATAGCATTGTAAGGGGAGAACAAGGTTGAAATTAATAAGTCGTTACACCGTAATGCTGTTAACGTTCCTTCTTTTTCTGACGGCGGTTGCACCTGCAGCACTGGCAAGCGGAACAGACAGCTCGAGCGGTAAAAAATTGGTGCTAGGAACGAGTGCTGATTTTGCACCCTACGAATTCCACAAAGTAATTAATGGTAAAGATGAAATCGTCGGGTTCGATATTGAGATTGCGAAGGAAATTGCGAAGGATCTCGGCGCTGAACTCGTTATTGAAGATATGGGCTTTGACGGGCTTCTGCCCGCACTACAAAGTGGTCGAGTTGATTTGGTCGTGTCCGGTATGACACCTACAGATGAACGTAAGAAAAGCATTGATTTCTCGGATACGTATTATAAGTCCAAACAAGTCATTATGGTTCGTAATGCTGACAAGGACAAATATCCGGATATGAAGTCATTGGAAAATGTCAAAATTGGTGTCCAGAAGGGCTCAATCCAGGAAACCATTGGACAGAAGATTCCAGGCGCGAAGTTGACTTCTTTGGACAAAATTTCTGACATCGTGCTTCAGCTGCAAACGAATCGTGTCGATGCAGCAATTGTTGAGGATACCGTAGCCGCTGGTTATCTGGATGATATGATCGGTCTTGCCGCAGCAGTTCCGGACGAGGAACAGGCTGAGGCAGCTGTCGGAATCCGTAAAGGTAACACAGAGCTGCTTACTGCAGTGAACAAAACGCTTGAGCGACTGAAAAGTGAAGATAAAATTAATGAAATGGTAAAAGAAGCAAGTCTCTTGATGGCGGATAAAGTCAACAAATCTCAAAACATTTTCCAACTCTTCTGGGAATATAAAGGCTTATACGCAACAGGTATCGGTTACACGCTTCTATTATCGGCTCTGGGTGTATTTTTCGGGGTCATTATCGGTCTGATTATCTGCTTGTTCCGTCTTCATAACATGGCGATTCTGCGCTTGATCGGTACAACTTATGTTGAGGTGATCCGGGGTACGCCGATGCTGGTACAACTCATGATTATCTATTACGGAGTATCGTTAACGTTTGGTATTAACTTCTCGGCACTTCAGGCAGGGATTATGACGCTTTCTATTAACAGTGGTGCGTATCTTGCCGAGATTTTCCGGGCGGGTATCCAAGGCGTAGATCGTGGTCAACTGGAAGCAGCTCGTTCACTGGGTATGGGCAGAGGCGCGGCGATGCGCTATATCATTTTGCCCCAGGCCTTTAAGGCCGTTTTGCCAGCCATCGGTAACGAGTTCGTAACGATCATTAAAGAATCTTCCATTATCTCCATTATCGGTATGGTGGATATTATGTATCAGGCAAGTGTAGTTAAAAATCTCACATTCCAGGGTCTGAACCCGTTCATTATTGCGGCAGCGATTTACTTTGTTATGACATTTATTCTGTCCAAGCTGCTCGGACGATTGGAAAGGAAGTTGGGTGCAAGTGATAGACGTTAGACAATTACACAAATCATATGGTAAAAATGATGTTCTGAAAGGCATTGACGTGTCAATTGCTAAAGGGGAGGTCGTTGTGGTCATCGGCCCTTCGGGTTCGGGAAAAAGTACGTTCCTGCGCTGTCTGAACCTGCTGGAGCAGCCTACATCGGGACAGATCGATTTTGAGGGAGTTTCGATTACCGACCCGAAACATAACATCAATGCAACGCGTGAAAAAATGGGAATGGTGTTTCAGCACTTCAACCTGTTTCCACATAAAACCGTGCAACAAAACATCACAATTGCTCCGATCAAGGTGAGAAAGCAATCTACGGATGAAGCCAACAAAATAGCCGAGGATTTGCTGAACACAGTTGGTTTGGCAGATAAAAAAGATGTATATCCTAATCAGTTGTCTGGTGGACAAAAGCAACGGATTGCCATCGCAAGAGCGCTAGCCATGCAGCCGCATGTTATGCTGTTTGATGAGCCTACATCTGCACTTGACCCGGAGATGGTCGGAGAGGTACTTGAAGTTATGAAGCGTCTTGCTGAAGGCGGAATGACCATGGTTATTGTAACTCATGAGATGGGTTTTGCTCGCGAGGTAGGAGACCGTATTCTGTTTATGGATGGCGGAGTTATTGTAGAAGAAGGTACACCTGATGAGGTGTTTGGAGCGCCAAAACATCCACGTACACGTGATTTTCTTGCAAAAGTCCTCTGATCATTCCATGTCTGTTATTCCGAAAAAGTACGATAAAGCGTTAGCGGATTTCACAATCTGCTAACGTTTTTTTTGTGTGTATACAGATAAAGGATATGGATAAAAAAGTAACAAATTTGTTATCTTTATATGGAGTTAAAATAACAATTACCAACATTTACTACATCAATAGGTTACAAACTTGTGATATATTGAATGCTGCCGAAACTTCTGAAGTGGAAGTGCGGGGGATGTAATGATGCAGATCGTGTGATTTTCGATTACACACTGCTTGGGGTGAATTAGGAATACATAATGCTTAAGCATGACAAGTAAGACCTATAGGGTGGTTTCCTACATCCGAATCCGACAACTAACCTCGCAGGCATAATGAGGGAGGAAGACCATGTATAACAAGAAACGTATAGCCAAAACAGTGATTGCACTTATGACATCAGCTCTATTCATTCAAGCCGTTCCGGCTCACGCGGATTCCGTTCATGTGGCCAAAGAAGGGGACACCTTCTACACCTTATCCAAACAATATGGCATTGCAATGAATACAATCATGAAAGCCAACCAAAACATTTCACCCTATAACATTTATGGTGGTCTGAAAATTACAATTCCAAATAACGAAAACAAATCCAAAACGGCTCCTACTCAAACGAAATCGCAGAAAAAAGCAGTTACAGCCGCAAGTTTGAATGTAAACACCGATAACAAAGTTGTACAGGCTTGGGGAAAAACGTTTGATTACAAGAAAACGCTTAACGTTAAGGCAACAGCTTATTCCGCTCATCCTTCAGAGAATGGCGGATGGGGACCGGTTGATTATTTTGGAAACCCGCTAAAACTGGGGACTATTGCAGTAGATCCCAAGGTAATTCCTTTTGGTACCAAGGTGCTTGTGACAGGACATACTCATCCAGGATTGCCGAAACAGGCTTTCGTCGCAACAGCTCTGGATACTGGTGGAGCCATCAAGGGGAATCGTATAGACATCTTTATTCCGGGTAGCCAACAGTTTGTAAGTACGTTTGGTTTTCAGGATATCGAATTGTATATTTTAGAATAAGTTATAAATCAACATATGTTCATCATAAACAGGGTGTTCTTCAACGTTGTAATGATAAGGATCTTCATTCATTTCATTACAAGCATGAAGAACACCCTGTTTAATTCATCACTTTTCTTTAGGAAGTTTCAGCATTTTATCCAGTGTAACTAATTCATATCCCCTATTACGTAATTCCTCAATAACTTCTGGCAAAGCGTCAATCGTGCCTTGCAGATTCGAGCCTGTTCCTCCTCCAGCATGCTGCAGTACGATTGAGCCTGGTTTCACTGCTGAAAGAATATTCTGTTTGACTTCCTCCTTAGAAAGCCCCTTCCAATCCAGAGAATCAACATTCCAGTTTACGATGCTATAATGCTGCCTAGCCGCCCAGCGTAGTTGCTCCTCATTAATGTCACCATAAGGTGGACGAATCATTTTTGGCGTATAACCTGTCAAACGATTGATAATATCCCCAGTATGTAAAATTTGTCGGCGAAATGCCGTCATCGATAGTTTGCTGAATTCAGGATGGTTATAGCTGTGATTCCCAACAACATGTCCCTCTCTGACCATACGTTTTACGAGCTGCGGGTGTTTCTCTGCACGGCTACCTACCACAAAAAAAGTGGCGTGAACTTTATACTTTTTCAAAATATCCAAGACTTGAGGAGTGAACCTCGGATCAGGAACATCATCAAAGGTTAACGCGACCTGCTTGGTAGAAGGTCCATTCGTCTTGAACGTATCCGCATATTTCTGACGAAGTTGCCCTAAAGTCAGTTGCTCTTCTCTAACATCTGTGCTGGACGGAATCGTGTTAGGCTTATTTGTTATATTCTGAGAAGACGGAACAGCAGAAATCGAATAGATTCCTGAGCAGAGAAAGATAACGATTGCGAGCATGATGAGGCGTATGCGCATTTTGACAGCCTCCTTTGAGTGGAAATCGGTATAATGACGTTCTCTTATGGTATGCCCGTTGTGAGTTAACCTTATTCTCCTGTGAGAAGTCTCATTGCACGAACTGGCCCGCAAAAGTCATAATTCCACCATATAGCAAATACAGAGAAGGATAGGTGAAGTAGATGAGTACATATGATCCGATGTCGATTCGATTAGAGGTGCTTGAGGCTGGAAGGGACAAGATATTTCTGATCACTGGTGGAAAGGCTCATGTTGGCGCCGTGGCCACATTTTATATTGATCAGGAACGAGTTAGCGGAACGACAGTACAAATTCCAGGTCATAAAGAGCAAGAACTGTGTGAGCGTCTTGCCCGTAAAGCGGCTTTACAATTAAATGTTACGGTAACAGTCATCATGGGTATTCATTTTGATCATATTACACGAATGCAAATTGATGAAATCGTGCAGACTGCGGAGAGGCTAATGAATGAACATTTGAATCAAAATTAGTGTGAAAATTCAACGTGTTCTTCTTAGGGATGACTTTGCGATATACAGAATGTTTAACAGTGATCTATCTTATACTAAGAGCAACGATCAAGTTTTAGTTTTTTTTTGTAAAAATGAAACGAGTTGCAGATTGCTACGTATGTATCTCTATATACAATGCACTATCCACTGGGAGGAATAACCTAATGTCCATTTTTAAAAGATTACGTGACCTGACGATGTCTAACATTAACGCGATTATTGACAAAGCTGAAGACCCAATCAAGATGACGGATCAATATATCCGTGATATGCAAGAAGATCTTGAAGATGCCGAGAAAGCTGTTGCTGCTCAGATTGCTATCGAGAAGAAGTTCAAGCAATTGTTCGAGGAACAGGAAGCTCTTGTGAAGAAACGTGAAGAGCAAGCACACACTGCAGCTCGTGCACAGAATATGGACCTTGCGCGTCGTGCTCTGGAAGAGAAAAAAGCAGCTGAACAGAAAATGGTGGAATACAAAACCAGCTACGATCAAAACAAAGCGTCCGCAGACAATCTTCGTGGTAAGCTCGATGAGATGCGTAAACAATTAACGGAAATGAAAAACAAACGCGAGACATTGGTTGCTCGTTATAATGCAGCCAAAGCACAAACGGAAATTAACAAAGCCCTCAATGGCTTTAGCTCCGACACAGCAAGCGCAGGCATGAAACGCATGGAAGAAAAGATGATGCAGATGGAAGCTCAAGCTGAAGCCAGCAACGAGATGTCTTCCAAAGGCAAGTCGCTCGATGAAGAGTTCGAGAAACTTGGCAAGGATGCGGCTGTTGAGGATGAACTTGCTGCACTCATGAAACAGTACGAAAATAAAAACTAACACCTTGGCGTTCAGCAGGGTTAACTAGCGGAGGAGAACAGCGTTTCTCCTTCGTTTTTAAATGCGGATCATGTTGATAAGTGGGGGCTGTGTAAATGGATTTGAATATTTTAGCGATGCTGGTCTGGACTGTTTCAGGTTCGGTTTTGCTGTTTGTACTGATGTATGTAGATTCACTTTTTACGAAATACAAGGATTTTGCTGAAGTCAAGGCTGGAAATATGGCCGTTACGACACGTATGGTAATGAAGTTATTTGCCCAAGGATACGTGCTTGCAACGTCGATCTCCACTGCTGGACATCTTGGAGAAGCGCTACTCGTTTCCGTTGTATCATTTGTTATTTTATTAGTTCTGGAAAGTGTAGTTCACTTTATGATTCGCAAATGGGCGACTTTGGATTTGGACACGGGAATACAGCAAGGAAAAACAGGGTATGGATTGTTCTCGGGCGCTCTGCATATTGTAGGTGCATTGATCATTGCAGCTTGCCTGTAAACCGATAAGATTAGGAACAGGAGTAATTGGCATGAGTGTATGGAAACGTATTAAAGGAATACTAACGAAGCCGGAGCCTCCTAAAGCTGAGAAAACAATGCTTCAACTTGCTCCTGGTGATATATGTGAAGTGTCTCTGGTCACCTATGAAGTCGTTGGCAGGGTACAGAATCGGGCTCGTAATGCAGTCGTATTAACGCTGCAGGACGGAAGTTCTTTCCGATACTTACATGTGGAAGAGCGTGAGATCACGCGTTATGCCCTGTATACACCTATTGACGGAAGACTTGACGCCCCTGACGAGGTGCCTACTATTCTCGAACTAGATGATCATGTGTATCACTTGGAGGAAGAGTATGGAGGAATGGTGCAGACCATTGGCAGAACACCTTATGGTCAGGCTGGAGAGCAGCTTGTGTGGCAGTATCAATCGGATGATAACAAACTTCTTCGTGTGGAATGGCAAGACAGAAGGTTTAACCTCTACGAAGGTGAGTCCATTCTTCCTGCGGATATCAAAGTGATTCGTTCGAACTAGGAGAGGTTCCAATGAAAAAACGCTTGGCACATGGATTAAAATTAATGCTGGTCCTCAGCCTTGTGATGTCTCTATTGTCTGCGTGTGGTGTCGCTCCTTCGGTTCAGGATACATATCCACTCGAATCGGTAAGCGGCAGCGGTCAATCCACGTCTTATGTGTATCGGGCGGCAGATCGAACAGTTCCAGAAGTGGCAACGGAACTGTCTGATCAACGAAAACCGGATCAGATTTCGGCTGAAAGTACGGAGCGTATGTTCTTGGTGTATCAGGACCAATATTATCATCTTCAGCAAGATCCCGATAAGCCAGAAGATACTTTGGTGGAAGTAGATTCCAAGGAATATGTTCGTCAGAACTACAGCTCTTCGTTCTTGCAAGGGTATCTGACAGCTACTTTAATTGGTAGTTTGTTCGATTCCTTGGGTGGAGGCGGATCTGGTAACTATCGGGGATACACGGAACGGGATACGTACAAACCGAAAGCTGGATCTTACCGAGCGCCAACGAGTAATGACAAAAAATTGGCCCCGCCCCTTACGGTTGAGCGGAAGGGTTCCATTACACGTCGCGGCAGTAACAAGGACACAAGTGTTGGTTCTGGTGGCGGGTTGTTTGACCGTAAAAAGGAACAGAGCAGAGGAAGCATTGATCGCAACAAAAGCAGCGGCGGGTTGTTTGATTCACCGAAAAAATCCTATAAGAAGCCAAAAACCCGAGTTGGCGGCGGCCGAATTATGAGGCGTAGATAGCAAGCGAATAATAGTTTGGCTGCTAAACCATAGTTCAATGTAAGAACAGTGAAAAGGTAAGGTGGATTTATCTCTGCCAGTACATATACCTTGTAGCTGTTCTTTTTTGATGTAGGTATAAAAGCACTGATTTCTGATTGAACTTATGCTCAAGTAAGAATGTGAAGGGTAGGAATAAAGAAGGAGAAGCAAATTTGCTTCTCTTTTTTTGTGCGCATATAGGAATTTATGGAATATGAGCAAAGTCTTAATTTATATCCTTTTTTAAACAATTTAAGGAATATGTATTAATAAACACGTGTTATAAGTCGATAAATAGTAAATTAAAGCATCAGAATAAAAAAATAGTAAGTAGGTGAGGTCATGACACTCGCGACAATCAGTTACGAGCAATTGCAGATACATCCATTCGAGATTCGCATACATCAAGTTTCCTTACACATGAAAGTTCATGACCACGGGAAGTTACGTTTTACCGGGGTGATTCCGGAGGAAAAGGAAGAGCAGTACGTACGTATGGCCGATGAGAGTACTCCGGTTGAACTGTTCTATAGGGATGAACATGGACAAAAGCAGCGGTTATTTCACGGGGTCATTCTGAAGCTTCAGGTTAAGGTGGAGAATCAGGTGTACTGGCTGGAAGCGGAAGCGATCTCTCATACATATGCCATGGATATCAAGCGCGAGACACGTTCTTTTCAGAATGCATCCAGTTTGATTCCAGATGTCATGCAGAAGATTAGTGCACGCTATCCAGACGGTCAGACTTTCAATACGTTCATGGAAAAGAAAAAACTTGGAGCCTACACGCTTCAATACCAGGAGACGGACTGGGAATTCATGAAGCGACTAGCATCCCATTATCATACCGTGTTGATTCCTGTATCAACAGAGAAACGTGTTCGCATCTATCTAGGTATACCCGAGCAACGGGATGCAGGTAAGTTGGAAGCGACGCATTACCGTATGTATAAGGACATGCTGACGTATCAACAAGAAGCGCAAGACGCTAGTGCTCTTAGTGAACAGGACTATATCCGGTATGAAGTGAAGGTCCATGACCGAGTGTTGCAATTAGGGGATGAGGTTCAGTTCAAAGGGCACAGGCTCAACGTTTTTGAAATTCGGACTGAAATGCAGCAGGGACTGCTTATCCACCATTATGTCCTCGGGCATATGAAGTCAGCTTATCAACGGAAGCGATATAACTCTCGCCTTGTTGGTGCATCCATTTCGGGAAATATTATGGACGTTGTCAGAGATGAGGTTAAAGTCCAGTTAGACTGCGATCAGGAATGGAGTTTGGCAACGGCCAATCTGTTCCCTTACTCTACGATGTATGCTTCAGATGATCAGACCGGGTGGTACTGTATGCCTGAAAAAGGAGATAGCATCCGCCTATACTTTCCAAATGCAAGGGAGGCAGAGGGGATCGCACTGAGCTCTGTTCGCAAGAAAATACCAGAGGAGGCCATGTCCCCATCGGCTACGTCGCCAGCAAAAGCCCAGACCCAGACTACCCAAGCGGGAGGTGGTGGAAGAGGGACCACCACAACAATTGTTCAGCAAGAGCAATTGCAGCCCGTTATGCAATTTGACAAGGACCTAAAAGAAGACCTGATGGCCAATCCCAACACCAAATTCCTGCTTACACCGACGGGTCAGAAGATTACGTTTGAGGAAGATAAAATCACCATTACTGGGGCGACAGGAGGAGCGACTCTGACGTTGACCAGTGCGGGAACCATTATCCTGAACTGTGAAAACAAAATTACTCTTCAGGCAAGTAAACAAATTGAATTGGCATCTGAATCCGTCGTCATGCTAGCGAACCAGATTGATCTCTCAACGAAGGATGGAAACGGCAGCTTAACTATTGACCAAGGTCAGGTCGTTATTAAGGGGATTGAGATATTAATGAACCAATAAAGATAGTGAGGAGCTAGATCATGCATCAGGTGGAGCTATGGCAGCAATTTTTAGAGCAGGAAGTGCTGCCACTTCGGAATAGCAAGATACAGGAATTGAATGCCTATTATATTAGGCACAGGCAAGAGATACTACAGGGCATCGTCTCTCTATTCGACGCGTTCTGTGAACAAGTGAGGCTCCAACAAGAACTGGGTGAGCTACAGGCGTGCAGTACGATTCATGTATCATTGATGCGGACCAGATTGAACCAGAGAGATCCTGCTTATATGATTCACGCAAGTGACCTGCACCGTGAGGGTGAGGTTTCTGCGAGAGGAATGATATATGATGCAAGCTGGATTTATCGTTACATGGAACAGTGGTTTGAGGAATGTGAGAACAGTCGCAAGAGATATATGAACCGGATTGATCAGGCTGCTCTTCATGCGTGGCAGGCAGGACAGTTGTATCCATTCCATGTCTATATGGTACACGCAGTCCGCTTGGCGATGGATGACATTCGTAAACTGGATTCATTCCAAAATGTAGACAAGTACATAGAGTTTGAAGTTCGTGTTGGCGAATATCAGGATCATGAGGTGACTGAATCAGTCTACCGAATGAGTGGGAAACAGCGCAGCTCCATAACTTGTAGAGGATGGTTGGAGAGCAAGCTACCCAGTGAATACATCTATGAACATATCAAAGGTGTAGATCTTTCGCAGGGGGAATATGAGCAACTGGATTTCAATTACGCTCGATTCGAAGAAGTGAAACTCAGTAGGAGCCACATGGCGGAGACGAGCCTATTGGGCACTCGATTTATGGGTTGTGAATGTGATCATGTCAATTTTGCAAAGACGCTTTTGTATGATGCTGACTTTCGGGAGTGTGATCTGAGGGCGGCTAGGTTCGATGGTGCTCTAGGCGGTCGTAATACATTCGTGGAAACATATAGTCTGTTCTATGGTATGAACGGAGTCCAGTTTCAGGGAGCGAACCTGAGTCATGCAAGCTTTCGGTATGCGAAAATTGCGGGTGACTTTATAGGTGCACATCTGGACAATGTAGATTTTACCGGAGCAGATTTGGCTGGGAGTCGAATGCTTAAACAAGATCGTTTCCGGGTGCAGTTAACTGCAGAACAGCGCACTGCTATTGAATGGGTAGGGACAGATTGATGAGAGAAGTAAACCTCTACGTAATCGAACATGACAGACGATTACCTTCTAACGGAGCCAGCCTTCAATGGCCAGAGCGGATGCTTCAAGGTTATGATCATGCTGCTGAGGAGGAGATCGTTTATGTGAAAAGTGGTCAGTCTTTTTCTTCTTCCAGTTTGCTTGCGCAATATCCTTTGCTATTGCTCAGTGAGGAGTTATCTAAGATCGTCATGAAGTTTGCACCTGAGATCACTTCCAAAAGAGTTGTGGTCATGGACACGGAGAAGTATAACCAGTCGTTCTACCACTGGATGGATCTGCCCAAGGCAACGTGTATCTCGCCCGATCAAGCCTTGATCCAGAGCGGGCAGGTTATGAGCATAATGGCTGATCTGAGCGGACTTGAACGTACACCTGCATTCACCATTCCGTATTATCGGACACAGTTGATGATTGTTCGTCTTGAACTGGCAGAACGACTGCTGCGAGCCGGTATATATGGGTTGAATGTCAGACCAATTCAGATCACAGAAGGAGACATGTAGATGGATGCTAGAGAAACAATCTTAACAAAGGATACGCTAAATAAACTGCTTAGCTCCCCATGGAGGAGTGAAGATACATATGTTACAGCAGGAGCTTATATGTACTGTACGTTTGGAACCCATGAAGAGGTATTGAATAAACTAGAGCCGAATGGGGTGTACATTAATGGTAGTCCGATGTTAACGGTAGAGGATTGTGCTACGTCCACATCCGAGCCAGATACGATTCACGGAATACCTTATACGAAAATGGGAGAGGAAATCGATGGGAATTTCTATTCCTTCGGGTATTGCCGGAGTGAACTGCATCCGATGAAGCTAGCTGAACGTATTACAGGACCCCAATCGGATCCTTCGTTTATTATTGATCCCGATCCAACAGAACCAACAGCTGGACAACCCATCTATCCTTGTGCACCTGTAATTATGCCCACCATCTCTGCTTCTGCTCAAAACAAATTGATGTCTAAGCCTTCGTTAAGTTCATTCGTAGAGGCATTGGCTGGGGCAAAACAACAGTGGACGAATGGGAGCTCGAATGTGTCCATTCAGGGAGTACCGGCACTGACGAGTAAGTCTTGCTTGTTCTGTTCTTGTGGAGGGCAGATACGTTTGTTAACGAATGGCATGGATCCGGCTCCTCCGGAATTTGCTGTGAGGTAAGACTGGCATAACGGAGGAGGATATTAAGTGGATGTAATTTATCAAGGAGACGGATTTGAATTACGATGGCCCTACAAGATTAAGGATCTGAATAGTTTTCGAATTGAACGAGGGTTCAATGCACATACGCGATGTGTTTTTACAGCCCGTATGAGCGAAGAAGAGGCAGAACATTGCCTCTTACATAGTTCTTTTAACGACAGCCTCGTTCTGCAGAAACCAACGGATTCCAGACCCGAGGACTGGTTCGCCGGAGGGATTATCAGAGTCGATGTACAGATGGAAGACGGAATCCCCCATTTAGAAGTTGAGGCCCTGTCCCGTACGTATAGCATGGATATGCAGCGGAGAAGTCGTTCGTATCAAAACAAACATCTAACCTATACTGAAGCGATTCGCCAGCTGGTTCGGAATTATGCTTCTGGAGACGCCCAGAATATGGCGACAAGTGATCAGGCTACTATTGGTGCTCTGTTGGTTCAATATGAAGAAACAGATTGGGATTTTCTGAAGCGATTGGCTTCCAGGGTGGGAACAGTCATATTACCGGATGTCTCTATGGATGCACCCCGTGTGTACTTTGGGGTCCCGGATTTATCCTGGGGTAAGGAGCTTCATGTCCGCCGGTACAAGGCAATGAAAGATCGCGCTGTATATGAGGAGCTTCGAGCTAATGCGGAGGGTAAAGATGCCGAACGGCTCGTCGAGGCCGATTTTGTTAGTTACCAGGTTATCAGTGATCAATATTGTCAGGTTGGCGATGATGTATCATTTAAGAAACAGATGTGGGTGGTCTCGGAGTCGGTGATAAGCTACTCCGCAGGTGTATTGCAATATGAATACGTTCTGGTTAAACGCCAGAGCTTGCGTCGGAAATCCCGCCGTAATGATCGACTTCAAGGCATGTCTTTGGAGGGTCGCGTGATCAAACGGGCCAACAACATGGTGAAGGTACATTTAGATATCGATGATGACCATGATGATCAGGGAAACTGGTGGTTTCCTTATTCGGGAGAGGGCAACAATATCTTTCACTGTTTGCCGGATGAGGGGGCCCGCATTAAAGTCTATTTCCCCAGTGGTACTGAGAAAAAAGCGATGGCTATTAATTCTGTTCGCGGCGGCGGCGAGGAAATGAAGAGTCGGACGGTGTTCCAGAAACCTTCGACCAAAGTATTTGAGATGCCTGGTGAGGCCAAAATGCAGTTGGGAGATGACGGGGTATTATTTGAAAAGGGGACCGTTAGCCTGCATCTGGATGGAGGGAATATTACCCTCAATGCGAGTGAGGATCTTCTCGTTGTGGCCGGAAGCCGGATTGAAGTTGGCAGTGGTGGTGAAGCGAGCGTTCTCGAATCTCTTCGGATCCGTGCTGAACAGCAAATATTATTCCAGACGAATACGGATCAGTATGTTACCCTTAATGGTAATCGGATGGGGATCCAGAGTGCCAAGATTGACTTCCAGAAGATTGAAGTGGCGTTTGAAGATCTGTTAACGGACAAAGAGCTGGAAGAGATGTATATAGATTCACTCGCTGAAGGGGAAATTTTAAAACAAGAGATTGATCGATCGTTACAACTTAAGACGGCTTCTTACTTAACCGAAGGCGAACGAGCTAATGTTCGTAAGCAAGTAGCTGAGACGGCGAAGACTGATCCTGGATTGAAGGATCAGACCAAAAAGTGGCTAAGTGGTAAGTCTTCCGAAGACATAAAAACCACGTATCAACAAAAGTATAACAAGCAGCCCGCCCCAGAGCCGGACAAGAGAAATAATAAAGAAAGAGAAGCTGAAAAACAAGCCGAACTGGTGAAGCAACAGAAGGTCTACGATCAGATGGACCAGGATCGAACGGCGATCTATCATTGGAAGCAGCAATCGATGAAAGTGATGGAAGACGGGAAGAAAGCAGGCAAGTCATACGACGAGATCCATGGGATGTTGCCTACTCCTCCGGTGCTGAGGAGCCAAGGGGCTTCTGCAACGGCGGAGCCGAGCGGACAGCCAGGGATCATCCAAAAGTTCGTGGAATCTAGCGGAATCGGGGACGTATTCGAGAAGATCAGTCCTTGGCTGGCAGAGATGGAACTTGCCTATGGTATCCCACAAAAGCCGGATTATTTGAGCAAACAAACACAAAAAACGGTATACTTCTCTAGGTACACATTCGAAAAGCTAATCATTGATCCACAAATAGTGATCGCAGAATTGAACATTATATTTGGTGTGGTCGTCATTATAGCCACGTACCCGATAAGTGGGCCATTGCTGTATTTGCTAGCTGCAGCGGATCTTGCGCTAGGCGTCTCCACCATTGTGGTGAACGTAGAGAAATTGATTGACCTGAAGAACGGAAATCCCAATACGAATCCAACGTTTCTAGGCATGGATCAGGATCTGTTGGATAAGTTGAACATTGCGTTGACGGTTGTGAACCTGGCCGTGCTGGCCAAGCATGGGCTAAATAAGGCCGCGGACAAGCTGGTAAATAACCAGAATAATCTGGCTTTGAGTGATACGTGGGCGGCTTGGAAGCAGCAGGTTTCTCATGTTCCGACCATACCTAGCCGTAAGACTGGACCGACGATTGCAGCTAAAACGAAACCTTCTAAAGGGGATTTAGGTGGTCCTGGTAAGAATCAGCCCATCGATGAGTTTAATGATTCGCATCTATATGATGAGGCTAGTAAGGGACGGACAAGTACGGTTAGTAAGGTGGAACCCCCTCCTAAGATTGAGGGGACGGGGAAAGGTCCTGTATCAATACCTACCCTTAAAAAGGTTGATTGGAATGAATACAAGCGTGTAGATGATTATAAACCCACATTTATGGATGAATTTCAAGAAAAAGAATATAAAGTTGCATCAAAGGATTATGATGATATTAGAAGTGTTGGTATGACTGATATTGAGCAGGTTGCAAAAAATACTGGTATGACAATAGAAGAAATTAGGGCTATGAAACAACACATGTTTTTTGATACACATAACATTCCTTTAGATAATCAAAGTTATAGAGTTGGCCACTTTACTCCTGATTTAGAGGTTGGGTTTATATGGAAAGAAGCACAAAAAGGTGAGCTGGATCCAAAACAAAAAAAGTGGTTTCAAGAGTTAGCTAAACACGAACTAACTGAAAGTGAAAAAATGAAACAAGGCTACCCTTATAAAAATCCTGGTTCGTATCAAAAAGATAGTGATGATTTTGGTTCAGATCCACCTGGTGCACATGATGTAGCTTCTGATCAACCTTCATTTGAACTCCCTGGAGCATATGACTATTATTCGGAAAAAGTTTTTGGGCAATAAAAATAGAGAGGATGGAGCGAAACAATTGATGGAAAATTTTAATCAGGCAATTAAGCGTATTTCTGCAATAGATTGGAGTTGTATTGGAAACAAGCAAGCAAGATCGCATGTTCATTTGAGTAAAGAATACTTAAGAAGAGCATCAATATTTTTCCGATATTATCCTGGTCCTTGTAGGTATCCTTTTATTATCATTTCAAATTCGATAACTAAGTCACAAGTGAGTGTTGATGAATTACAAATAATAAATGAGATTGACAATAGTTATGTTAAAGAAATTGCTACCAGTTATTTAGAGTTAAACGCACTCATTGATGAAGGAAATAAGATTGCTATTGATTATAAAGATTTGTTTGAGCCAGCAATAAAGCTATATGAAAGAGGAGGCCATTTCTTTATAAGGGCAGGTTATTTGAATGTAGCTGGTGCTACTGATCTTCTTTCGCTAGCAACTCGAGTTGAAAGGGAACCACTAGATATTAGTGATGAAACCTTGGATTCGCTAGATAATGGTTGTGCCGACTATTGATACATTTTTCAAATGGATCGGCTACACTTAGTTGGACAGAAAAAATAAGGGCTTGTAGAATAAATCTATCAAATAAAGGAGCGGATCTCTACAATGCCTAAACAACAACGACGCACATTCACAACCGAGTTCAAAAAACAAATGGTGCAGCTCTATGAAAACGGCAAGCCCAGAGCTGCTATTGTTGATGAATACGATCTCACCGCTTCGGCTCTGGATCGCTGGATTAAGCAATCCCAGGGCACGGGATCTTTCAAAGAGAAAGACAACCGTTCACCTGAAGAAAACAATTAATCGCTATGCGTAAAGAACTAGAGCGTCTACGGATGGAGAATGACATTTAAAGCAAGCCGCGCTGATCATGGGACGAAAGTAGCTATCATCCAGAATAACCGTGATAAATACTGGTATCAGCAATGTGCAGCGTTCTCGAAATCGCCAAAAGTACGTTCTATTATGAAGCAAAGGAACAGCCCAAAGAAGATGAATGTACAAAAGCCATCGTGGAGATCTTCCAAAAGAATCGAAAGGCCTACGGTACGCGAAAGCTGAAAGTAGCACTTCAAGAACGAGGATTCATCGTCTCTAGACGCCGTATCGGCCGAATCATGCGAGAACAGGGCCTCGTTTCCACGTATACCATTGCCCAGTTTAAGCCCCACAAAACGGCTTGTAATGAGGCAACGACGGCAATTGTACTGGATCGTGCGTTTGAACAGAAGGAAACCAAACGTTTCGTTGTCAGCGATCTCACGTATGTGAAGGTCGGTCATCGGTGGCATTACATTTGTGTGCTCATTGACCTGTTCAATCGAGAAATTATTGGCCACAGTGTAGGTCCGCATAAGGACGCTGCTCTGGTTTCACGAGCCTTTGCAACGGTAGAAAGCGACTTAAGCCAAATCCAGTGGTTTCATACCGATCGTGGGAGTGAGTTCAAAAACCACACGATGGATCAGCTTCTAGACACGTTTGATATCGGCCGATCCCTCAGCAAGAAAGGATGTCCCTACGATAACGCCGTGGCTGAAGCCACCTACAAAATCATGAAAACGGAGTTTATTTACCAGATGGAATTCCGAAACCTCCGTCACTGAATTGTACGACTACATCAACTGCTTTAACAGGCACCGACTTCATGGACTATTGGGGTACATGACGCCTGTTCAGTATCGCCAAGAAGCCCTTAAAAAAGTTGTCTGATTTAATGTTGACAATCCAAGGTCTCCAAGTAATATGGTCGAGGGTTATGTTAATATAAATGGGGAAAACTTAAGTTTATGGGTTTTAAAGATAAGATTACAGCTGAGATCACCAACTTTTTTCCTGTACTTGATTAATATTTATAGGGGGATTTATATGGAAGATGAGATTTTTATAATTGAAGATTTTTCGGAAAAGGTAGAACTTATGAGATTATTTTATAAAATAATAGGTGAAGGTAAATTTATTCAAACTATGAACCATTTTAAAAATGGTGAAGGTTTTGGGATTGATCCAGTGTGTTGCACTTTTGCCCATAAATATCATCCAGGAGAAGAAGGATATTTTGGGGAACGGGGTGTTTGTTTTAGTTTGCAACCTCCAATGGCTGAAATTGAAGAAAATGCAATTGTAGACTACGAGACATTTTTTAAGTATTTAATTGAAGCAAGTGAGGATTATTTAACTCGTAATCCGAATGATACAGTTCAAGTGGAAGCTTGTTTGGATGTAATTAAAAATAAATTTATGATTATCTAACGCTAAGAACGACCTATGTTTTCTTGAGATTGCTGGTTATCTTTCATACTTTAGTAGATATGTTTCGGGCTACCTAGTACCAAATGAATCAATCATTCAACCAATAACGCGCTTAGCCCATATAATACCCGTATAAAGATTTTGTCATTTCACTTGAAAAATATAGCTTAAATAACGCTTCAGTGTGACACAGAACAGGTCGATTATGGTCAGATACCACCGTAATTGACCTGTTTTTTGTTATCTTCGTTTTCCCACAGGTTTTTGAAAATGTACGTGACTGTAGAGATGCGTCACCCCGATATATGCTGTCTGAAGCCATCGCAACAAAAAGGCAGGATAGCCCGACTATTATTATTGTCAGGAATTTTCTACAAATTGTCTACAACAATCTGGACGTAAGCCACGATGGTTATCGTGAACGAACAATCCGGTGACGACCAGTTGACCTAGGTAGATATGGATACGTGTCAGGCTAGCCGCCTTCCCTAGCCAAGATTGACTTCCAGAAGATCGAAGTGGCGTTTGAAGATCTGTTAACGGACAAAGAGCTGGAAGAGTTGTATATAGATTCACTCGCTGAAGGGGAAATTTGGAATGAAGAGGTCGAACTATTTAAAACATTAAAAGTTCCAGTTCAGCTGACGGATGAGCAACGAGCCGGCATTCGTAAGCAGGTAGCTGAGACGGCTAAGAATGATCCTGGATTGAAGGATCAATCCAAGAAGTGGCTAAGCGGTAAGTCTTCCGAAGAAATAAAAACCACGTATCAACAAAAGTATATTAAGCAACCCGCTCCAGAGCCGGACAAAAGAAGCGATGATGAAATAGAAGCTGAAAAACAAGCCGAACTGGCGAAGCAGCAGAAGGCCTACGATCAGATGGATCAGGATCGAACGGCGATCTATCATTGGAAGCAGCAATCCATGAAAGTGATGGAAAACGGGAAGAAAGCAGGCAAGTCAGACGAGGAGATCTATGCGATGTTGCCTGCTCCTCCGGTGCTGAAGAGTCAGGGGGCTTCTGCAACGGCGGAGCCGAGCGGACAGCCAGGGATCATCCAGAAGTTCGTGGAATCTACTGGAATCGGGGACGTATTCGAGAAGATCAGTCCTTGGCTGGCAGAGATGGAACTTGCCTATGGTATCCCACAAAAGCCGGATTATTTGAGCAAACAATCTCAAAAAACGGTATACTTCTCTAGGTACACATTCGAAAAGCTAATCATTGGTCCAAAAATATTGATCGCAGAATTCAACATCATGTTTGGTGTGGTCGCCATTATAGCCGCGATCCCGACCGGTGGGGCATCTCTGTATTTGCTGGCTGCAGCGGATATTGCGCTAGGCGTCTCCACGATCGTGGTGAACGTAGAGAAGTTGAATGACCTGAAGAACGGAAATCCCAATACGAATCCAACGTTTCTAGGCATGGATCAGGATCTATTGGATAAGTTGGGCATCACGTTGATGGTGATAAACCTGGCCATACTGGCCAAGCATGGGCTGAATAAGACGGCGGATAAGCTGGTAAACAACCAGAATAATCTGGCTCTGAGTGATACTTGGGCGGCATGGAAGCAGCAGGTTTCTCATGTTCCGACCATACCTAGCCGTAAGACTGGACCGAAGATTGCAGCTAAAACGAAACCTTCTAAAGGTACATTAGGCGGTCCGGGTAAGAATCAGCCTATGGATGAGTTTGATGACTCGCATCTGTATGATGGGGCTAGTAAGGGACGGACAAGCACACGTACTGATGGGACGGGTGATGTTAAATACAAAGAGGGGTATTATTTAGAACACTTAACTGGAGAGATAGAAAAGGTTACAGAATGGAAGGGTGTTAGCGGTGGTCATAACTACGAAGAATTTAAGAAGTTTTTTAGCGAAAATGGGAAGTATTCATTACAAGTGGTGAAGAAATTAGAACATCCCGACGTTCCTGGCATTTATGATTTGGAATATAGAATGATGGTTGAAATAAAAGATTATACAGGGAAAGGTACTGGTAAATTTAAATATATACCCAAGGAAGATAAACCACCACATAAAAAAACTATATATGATCCTAATGTTATTTCTAATGACGAAATTATACGATTAGGAAAAGAGGCAATGGAAGAAGGAATCAGTAGACTACAGATCGAAAAACTAGAGGCTCAGAATAAAGAAATGATTCGCGGAACCTCAAGTAATGGATTAAAATTTGAAGCGATAAGAAATATAGAAACAGGTGAAATAGAAAATTTTTGGCCTGTTTTAAAATTTAGTAATGGGATGTGATTATACATTGAGTAATTATACGGAAGAACGTCAAATGTTAAGAAATTCATTTAAATATCACAAATTAGAAAAGAGCTACATTACAACCGTTTTAGTACAGTTTGTATTTGACTATGATTTTATTGAAATTTTAAAAGGATTTCTGAATGAATATTTACTGAGAAGGGACACTATTGGTGTAGTTTATTCAGATGAATTTGAAGTTGGCGATGAAGGTTATTTTGGGGAAAATAAAGTTTTATTTTATTATGGAATTGATGACGATTGGTACGATATTGTTACATATGATGAATTATGTAATTACTTACAAGTAGCATGTGATTTTTTTATTGAAAGAAATAAAGAAAAGGCAGAGGAAGCAAACAAATATTTGATTCAAATTAAAGAAAAATACGGTGTGGAATAGTTAAACATAAAATTACAGTGCTTTGAATTACACGAGAGCATAAAATATATTGTGTAAAGAAAAAAAGTAAAACCTTTTCTAGTAGAATTGAGTTACCACACAGCAATTCAGACAGAGGTCTTCCCTATGAATCATTTTACAATAATTTAGTTTAGGCTCTAGTCACATGAGTCTGCTATGAATCATCTACTCGAAACCTAGCTTACAGCATTTCTAGATTATGAAAAAATATGACCGCGTTGGCGTGAATTTAGGCAATTCTCGTTATGGATCAACGCTATTCTGTTACAAAAAACAGGTCGATTATGGTCAGATACCACCACAATCGACCTGTTTTTTATGTTATGTCAGCATTCTCGCAGTTTTGTGAAATCAATCGCAACTCTAAAATACGCTCGAGATAGGGTAGAGAAGATATACTCAATCCTTTTTAGGATATATAGCACGTCAATTAGTAGTAAGAGCGGTTGTGTTAACTGTTTAGCTGTGAAGAAAGTAACTCTAATGACAATCAGTTAATTTATCGGGTAGGGGACTATTGCGGAAAACGTGGAGAAGTTGAAAAATTTAAAGAACGGAATCCAATAAGACGGCGGACAAGCTGGTAAACAACCAGAACAATTCGGCTCTGAGTGATACATGGGAAGCTTGGAAGCAGCAGCAGGTTCCTCATGTTCCAGCTATAGCTAGCAGTAAGACTGGGCCGAAGATTACAGCCAAAACCAACCCTTTTAAAGGAGCTTTGGGTGGTCCTGGTAAGAATCAGCCTATGGATGAGTTTGATGACTCGCATCTATATGATGAGGCTAGTAAGGGACGGACAAGCACACGTACTGATGGGACGACTAATCTTGATTATATAGAATGGGCAGATATGCCCGTAAGTGGTCAACCTCGTTTAACGGTAGATGGATTAAGAATAGTGAGCGTACGAGATATGAAACAATTTAAGAGGAAAATGTATTACCAGTCAAAGCCGCAGGAGGCTTTGACCCTTATACTGGACAAATAGTATTAAGACCTGATGCTTCCTTGTTAAGTGCCCTTCATGAATCTTATCACGTCAAACAATTCAGCAGCTCGGAAAAGAAAATTATCTCAAGTTAACTACATTAGAGAGAGAAGAATATGTTTAATATGAAATCATGAAAATAAGAGTAAGTTTAGTGCTGAAGAGTATGCGAAGTACAAAGATATATCTTTAAAGTAAGAAATGGACAATGGCCTCTACCAAGTTGGAAAGGATTTGAGGAATAGTGAGCGAAGAAATGAAAACAAATCTAAAAGCAAGTCAAGCGATACAAATAGCAATGGAATATCAGAAAAGGTATAATTTATATGGTGTCATTCATGATGATATAGAGAGATCTGTGAAGTTCTATAATGAATTCTATAGAGTTAAAGGAAGTGCATGGCTTGTTTTGGCCGACATAACACCGAAGGTATATGAAGGTGATGATGAAATTACTTTTGTGATTTCTGATGAAGCGGGGGAGGTTGACCATATACTGGATCATAATGGGATTCCTCATCGCTACCATTTATCTAGTAATAGAGAGTACACTGATGAGGAGTTTGAAGCCATTTTTAATGAGGATGATGATGAATAAACATTAATAAGTTTTTATAGGAGCTACCTATGTCGAATGAATTCATCATTCATCAAGAGCATAGTTAACCCATGTAATACCCGTTTAAGGATTTCTTTATTTATGTTGTGACATATCAAATAATTTAAAGTTAAACAAAGCTCTGCAGATACATCAAACGGGTCGATTATGGTAAGTTATTACCATGATTGACCTGTTTTTAGTTATTCTCTTTTTCATACAGGCGTTTGGAAATGTACTTGAGTATAAAGATGTGTCACCTCGAAATAAGCTGTCTGAAGACGTCCTAACAAAAAGGCAGGATAGCCCGACTTAAGGAATTATCTATAAATTGTCTGCAATTAATTAGCTATGACCAGTATAAACGACATTTCTGGAAGACTAATATTACAAAGTCGCTTGGATGAATAGAATATTAAATGTTATAGTGACGGAATTATCGTCAGAATCAGAGGTTTTCGTCGATTTTCTAACGCTGATACCCATTTCGCTGGATTCACACTTGTCAACAACTTTTAGTTCGGACAAATAGGTAATACCTAATACCACCCCATAGCACAAAAGGATGTCATGAAAACCGGACATATCAAAAGCCTCTACTTAAAGATGAAAGGTCTCTTTTAAAATATGTAGAAAGTTAAGTTTAACCAAATGAACAACTTCTTAACTAAAGAAAATACGCAAGAAATCGTCTCACGATTTGCGAACATGATTGGATTTGCGTACTCGGGGAATCGTGGAGGCAGGCTGCTTCCGAATCCACCGGATAAATGGGATCATTCGTTCATCTTCTCTCAGGGACTGAAGATCAGTTAGGCCAAGGGTTACAATATCGCGATTGGTATATAATGAATGAATTTGTTTGTGACAAGGTATACATAGGTTGGCTGTTGGCAAAAATGTTCCGCCAATTTCTTTGGGTGTCAAATGATGAATCGTAGTTTCCACAGGTTTTCTTCCGCATAACTCGCATTGTTCATTCATGTCCTTGGCCTCCTCTTGTCACTTGTAGTATGAGCAGATCATATAGGTTTCATGTTGGATGCAGACGATTACATATGAACTTTAAAATAGAAAGACCTGTCCTCATCGATGAGTCAGTGAGCGATATACTTGTCATCCTGCGGCATTCGGGCTACACTTTTTTAAATGAGAAAAGCTCAGGAGGTAAGTTACTGTGAAACAAGGTTCCCATTCTTATGATATGAACACTCCCAAATTTCATCGTACAGCTGTTCAAGTACCTGAAGCACAAGCCAGAATTGCAACCCATGTATCTGCAGGGCGAGTTGAACATGTGTCACTTGCGGAAGCGCATGGCCGCACACTAGCGAAGTCCATTACAGCGCCACATGCATATCCTTTTTTTCGTAGATCAGGTATGGATGGTTTTGCGATTCAAAGTGCAGACACGAATAAGGCTACAAGTGAACAACAAGTATGGTTTCGGGTGATTGATGAAATTCCTTGCGGCTATGCTTCAGAACATTATATTACACCAGGGACGACAGCAAGAATCATGACTGGTGCTCAGGTTCCGGATGGCGCGGACGCAGTTGTGATGATGGAGATGACGGAAAGCAAGCAGGAACAAGGTGAGCACTGGATAGCGTTGAAACGTCAGATCCAGGAGGGAGCGAACATAACACCCATTGGACTTGAAGTACAGGAAGGAGAGCAATTAATCGAAGCAGGTACAGTGATTGGAGCAGGTGAACAATCTGTACTGGCGACGTTTGGTGTAGCAGAAGTACCGGTCTTTGAACGGCCTAAGGTGGCTATTTTTGCTACAGGTACGGAGTTGCTTGAAGTCCATGAACCGTTACAGCCGGGCAGAATTCGAAATAGCAACAGCTATATGCTTCGGTCCTTGGTGATTGAAGCCGGGGGAGAGCCAGTCATGTATGGAGCAATTGCTGACGATGTGGATACTGCAAGAGCCAAATTGGATGAAGCGATTCGAGATAATGATATCGTTGTCACGACAGGCGGTGTGTCCGTTGGAGACTATGATATAATGGGCGATCTTGTGCTGGAGAATCAAATGCAGCTTCTTTTTAACAAAGTCACTATGCGTCCAGGTAGTGTGACTACAGCTGCGGTGTACAAGGACAAACTTTTATTTGCATTATCTGGAAACCCGGGAGCATGTTTTGTAGGATTTAATCTGTTTGTGCGTCCAACACTTCGATCTATGCAGGCTGATGCCCATCCCTATTTAGAAGAGTGGAATGTCATCTTGGAAGACGAATACGCCAAAGTGAACAATTTTACACGTTTTGTACGCGGACGTACGATCATTCGTGATGGAAGAGTATACGCGGCTCCGGCAGCTTCCCGTGTGGATGAATCCAGTGTCATGATTACGATTAAGGATAGTGATTGTCTGATTGTTATTCCACCTGAGAAAAAGGGCATTGCAGCAGGCGAACAGGTCACCATTCTCAAGATTCCAACCGGGCAAACCAGGTAGCTGGGTATGAATAAAAAGAGTACCGTAAAGCCAAAAATCATCCAAGTGGTAGGGTACAAAAATACGGGTAAAACAACGATGACTTCTGCGTTAATTGCTGGCCTTGCTGCCAAAGGCTTAAAGGTTGCCGCCATTAAACATGATGGACATGACCATTTTGAGATGGATCAGGAAGGAACGGATTCTTATCAATTTGGTAAGGCTGGAGCATCAGCAGTGGTAGTTGTATCTCATAAGAGAACAGCAATTCTAAAGCAACACACCACTGGACTTGAGGATATGTTAGGCCAGCTCTCCGACTATGACTGGATTGTAATTGAAGGTTATAAGGAGGCCACATATCCCAAATTAGTGATGGTACGGGAAACCCATGATCTGACTCTGGCAAACGAGCTGCAACATGTTGTTGGCATTGTATTCGGGTCTCAAGAGTTGCTAGACGAAGTAAACGTAGGAGCAGAAGGGAAGAATTCTCTAACCACCCATGACAAAGCAAAATTTCTGTTCAATGAATGGGAAACGATTGTAGAGGCTGTGCTTCGAATAAACTCAACGAATTCATAGAGTTTCACGATAATAGAGGTTAATAACACGTGTATAACGTAATTAAAGTTATGTAAACCAAAATTCCATTGTCTATTTTAGTACAACAGAAAAGGTAATTATTTCAGATAAATTTTTGGAATTTCGGATGTTGAAGGGATCAAGTTAGCAAAACTGTAGAACAGCTATAGTACTTCTATAGATGCTATAGTAATGCCAAATAGTAATATTGCAGAGAACGGCTTAGAACTGCTGTGGAATTATAGTTATCTATACATCGTACGAGTTAAACAGCAGGCTGTTAACGAAGTGATCAAATATACTTAAGCTCCATGAGCTTTTAGTTCATATACAGTAATACCTAATGCAGTAATACGTAACATGATCCGTTTAACAACCTACTGTCTCGTCCGATGAAAAAGTTACGTCTTCTATGCAAAATACTAAAATGTCTATAGTATCTTAATATATCCATCTATATAAAATACTTAAAATATCTAACGAGTAGTTACACTTATGCGTCGTCTGCTACGCGGCGTTCAATCGCTTCCGACATCGTTTTGTCGGTCAGATGTGCATAAATCTCAGTTGTTTCGGTAGAAGCGTGACCAAGCTGCTCTTTTGTTTTATAAATATCATTCTGCAAATAATAGTCAGTGGCAAATGAATGTCGTAATTTATGCACGGTGAGATATGGTTTGCCGAAACATTTGGCATATTTCATAATCATCGCCTGAATGGCACGTTTGGTCATCCGACTACCTTCGGATTCTCCGTTACGCAGAGCGATAAAGAGAGCTTTTTCTCGTTTAGGTGTACGATAACGTAATTGCCGCAGGTTCATATAGATTGCTAATTCATCTTTGGCCTGTTCTCTGAAGTAAACCGGGGTTTTAAACGTTTCATCATTATTACCTTTGCGATAAACATATAGCATTTTGTTACCTAGATCGATGTCATCCACGTTAAGGTTGACGACTTCTGATACACGAAGCCCTGAATTTAGAATCAAGCTGGCAATACAAGCATCTCTTTCTTTGTTCAGCTCATGTGAGTAGAGAGCCTGTTTGTTCTTCTGCATATCTACTGCATATCCCTCAAGAATGTAACCTATAAATTCAAGTAACTCGTTTTCTTCCAAAATCTTACCCTTAAGCTTGGCGGCGGTATCTTTCGGCTTATGAGTGCGCTTGATTTCGATCTTGGCCATAATGTTACGTTTAAGCAATGGATAGAAATCCTCGTCTTCAGCAATTTGGCTCAAATAATGAAATAATGAGCGGAGAGAGGAGAGTTTGCGTGATACCGTAATTCTCGAATTCGTTCCTTCGCGTCGGGTGGTGAGAAATAAGCGGTACGCTGTCACAGAATCCATGCGGAGGACTTCAAGTTCTGTTAAAGTAACCCCTTGGTTAGACTCAGCTTGAGACAGCCCTTCTGCTCGTAACCAACTGAAAAATGTATCATAATCTCTTAAGTACTCCAGCAGAGTAGACGGGGATAAGTCAGGCAGTTTATAGTCAATGAATTGCTGAACAAACCAGGGCATGGATGGCAGTTTTTCATCGAGTTTGCGGCGGTCGATCTCTTTTTGCACGTTGGTCAAGTTCGGCACCTCCATGGAAATGAATTTTTTAATAAAGTATATTTAGTGTACCATAATTTACATCCAATCATCTGATTTGATTCTAGTAAATGGTGTGGTGTGAATGAAGATTTACATAACGGTTGTGCTGAGTTCGTTGTACCAGGTTGTTGCCCTTCATTATATAAAGGTTTACAGTATGATATACATGCAGAATATGCAGACCAGAGGAGGCGAACCAAATGAATATGCAGATTGAGCTGGTTCCCCGCGAACGTAGTCAGGTCATTCGGCATCTGATGCAATTTTATCTTTATGATTTTACGAAATATCTGAATATTGATGTAGATCAGGATGGTATTTTCCCAGAGTATCCTGGTCTGGATGCATTCTGGACGGAGAAAGAGCGCAAATTTCCTTTTTTGATTACAAGTGATGGTTCGCCAGCGGGTTTTGCACTTGTTGAGAAGTTGGAACCTGGGAGCAAAGACAATGACTACTATTTGACCGAGTTCTTTGTGATGCAAAAATATAGGCGTAGCGGAGTTGGAACGAGAGCCGCATATGAATTGTTTAGGCGTTTCCCAGGGAGATGGAAGGTGACCCAGGTTAGAAACAATGTGATTGCACAGGCATTTTGGCGTAAAATTATTGGAGATTACACCGGAGGACGGTTTAGGGAAAAATTTCATCCGGAACTGGGTAATCCCAGCCAGTATTTTATGACATGAAGTAGCAGTAAAATCTACCCTATTATAAATGGCATCTGCGCTGCACTTATATAACGTAGCAAATTAAACAAAAGTGGAATTTGGACAAGGGGGCTTAAGATGATGAGACCGGCATTTCATCTGGATGGTCAAACTGCATTAGTTACAGGCGCAGGCAGAGGCATTGGCAAAGCAATTGCTATGGGATTAGCAGAATCAGGTAGCAATGTTGTGCTTGTATCCCGTACAATGAAGGAGATTGAAGAGACAGCAGCAACTATTGCTGAGCAGACGGGTCGCCGTACTTTGGCACTGTGTGCAGATGTAACTTCAAAAGAGCAACTAGAAGAGACTTTTCAAATGGCCATTGCTGAGATGGGACGTATTCATATTCTCGTAAACAATGCGGGGATGAACATTCGGACGCCAGCGCTGGAAGTGACGGAAGAACAGTGGGAAACGATCATGCAAACGAATCTGAAATCAGCTTTTTTCGCTTCGCAACTCGCGGGTGAGCATATGAAGCAATATGGTGATGGTAAAATTATTAATATTTCATCAGTAGGCGGCCAAACAGCACTACGTACTGGAGTCGTATATGGATCTACCAAAGCAGCATTAATCCACATGACGAAGGTTCTTGCTATGGAGTGGGGAAAGTACGGGATTCGGGTGAACTCGGTCGGACCATGGTATTTCCGAACACCGCTAACTGAAAAGCTGCTGGATGATCCACAATATTTGCAGGAGATTGTTAGCCGTACACCGCTTGGACGTGTAGGGGAATTACCAGAAGTTGTTGGTCCCGTTGCTTTTCTTGCTTCAGATGCAGCTGGTTATATCACAGGTCAGACTTTGTTAGTCGATGGTGGTATGTCTATTTACGGTTTCTAATTTTCTGAATGTTGGAGGAGGATTATCATGGAACTTCGGACTTATGGAAATACCGGAATGAAAGTCAGTACCCTTGGTTTTGGTGGCTCTGAGATTCGGGACGCATCCAAAACGGACGTCGAAAAGTTGCTTAATCGTGCATTGGATGCAGGTCTGAATATGATCGATACAGCAGAATGTTATGGAGACAGTGAGGAAAAGATCGGTGACGTGCTGGCACATCGCCGAGATGAGTACTATCTTTTTACCAAATGTGGACATGCAGCAGGTGTGAACGGCCCGGACTGGGACGCCAAGGTGCTGGAACAGACCATTGATCGGAGTCTCAAGCGTTTGAAAACAGACTATGTCGATGTTGTGCATCTGCACAGTTGTTCGGAAGAGGTGCTCAGGCAAGGCGATGTGATCGAAGTGTTGCAACGAGCAAAAGAGGCAGGAAAAACTCGTTTTATCGGGTATAGCGGAGATACAACAGATGCATTATATGCTATTCGTACAGGTGTATTTGACAGTTTGGAGACATCGTTGAATATTGCTGACCAGGAAGCGATTGAACTGACTTTGCCTGAGGCACGTAAAAGAAACATGGGGATCATCGCCAAAAGACCGATTGCCAATGTGGCATGGATGTATGATACGGTGACAGAAGATAACTATGCTTATGACTATTGGAAGCGTTTAAATGAATTGAAATATGACTTTTTGACCGAAGAATCTCAGCGAGCGGTGGAATTTGCATTGCGGTTTACATTAAGTACCGAAGGGGTGCATACCGCCATTGTGGGTACCGCCAAGCCTGATCGTTGGAAGCAGAATGCCGATTTGGTAGCGAAAGGACCGCTTGAGCAGGAGCTATATGATGCCATTCGTGAACGCTGGAGAAAAGTATCGCGAACTGACTGGACAGGTTGTATCTAACCTGAATAATCAGTAAAAGTCTACGAGCTCATACCTTTCACAAGTTATAACGACCAAAAAACTGCCTTGATCGGCAGTTTTTTTGTGCTCAAAAATCTGAAATGAAAATAATACTGATGGACCGATATCCAAAGCAGTAAGATAGTATTATTTTCAATATATGAAAAATTCATAAAAGGAAGCATCAAATCAAGAAAACTCGATGCATTCAATGTGAAAGTTCAACGATCGGTTGCGAAATGATCCAGATTTATTAGTATATATTAAAGATTCAACATATGAAAAATTCACAATAGAAAGAAATAATTCGCACCTTTGTTACTCATCTACATACATCATACAATCGTACTCCTTATTTACAAAAACACTGTAAAAAGGAACTTCCACAAGCTGCTCTAGAAGTCAACAAAAAAAGCTACTCTTTCTGCGAAAGAGCAGCTTTTTCAATACGTATTTGCTTGAAATGAGTGGTACATCGCTTCAATAGAAGCCTGTTCTAATGTGGGTCATTTCTATATGATATATTGCCATAGTGCGATGACAAACTTGTACAAAAAGTAGAATGCAAATCCAAGCAGAAGTACTCCTGCGAGACTGGAAACGAATTGAATTGTCTTCGCACTCATCATTTTACGTGTGATGGAAACGATAGAAAGTAGACCTAGATCATGCAGGAGAATACCGCATAGTATTCCCATTGCTGCGAAGATGAAACTTAGCTTGCCTGTGGATTGATACGAGTCCGATAACACGACCCCAAAGACAGAAACCCAAAACATCAGATTACCTGGGGAGATCGCAACCAGTAAACCATTACGATAAGTCCGCCAAAAAGAAGGAGGAGTTTGAGCTGCTTTTCCAACCGAGGTAGTGAGGTTTACATTTGAATTGCGTATAGAGTCATAACCTAAATAAGCCAAAAATCCAGCACCAGCCAGCCATAATGGAATCTGAACCCATGGAATGGACAGCAGCGCAGCGAATCCAAAATACATTGCAACAATCAAAGCCATATCCAGTGTCATTCCTCCCAAGCCAACTGCCCAGCCATGAAGGAATCCGTTGCGTAGCCCCTGCTTGGTCATCTCTACCGTGATTGCTCCTACAGGCATGGCTATAGCAAGTCCAATCAGGATAAATTTCACATAAATCTCCATAGTCATTTCCTTTCTAAAAGGATGGGTTACAGGGAAATTATAGCTTGTCTACTTGTCTTGCTTGTCCATTCATTCATCTGCTTGCTCTAGCAGTTTACGTACGTCTACACCTGGAGTGAAAATAAAAAAAATCGCTCTCCTCAAATTATCGGCTGGTATACAGCTTATTCAGAGGAGAGCTTGTTTAGAATGCGACTGATTTTATTGTTTTGCGTTTTGTTCCCGCAATGAGTGTAAAAAAGGACATTTAGATGGAGCGGTATCATCATCTCGCAGAAAATATTGTTTATACTCCAGATTTCCTTCCGCTCCGTACTGCTTTAATTCAGGATGTGCTGGGACAGTGTCATAAGCAGCCAATCGAGTACGAATTCGTGGAGAGATCGCTGCTGCTCTTTGAGGTTGTGCGTTCCATAGATCCAATACCCAGCGTGGTGTTAAAGCGAGCATGAAATAGGGGAAGTTCCGACTTTGTCGTGATCTGTGTGCTGGCGTACCACAGTAGACAAAGTACCGTTCGTCGTTGTAGCAAAATTCCCACATAGGATGTTCAGGATCTTCAGGAATATCGCTCGGCCAAGGCTTGTTATCCAAACCTCTGGTTTTGCTTAATAAGTTCCAGAACACTTTCTCATAGCCCAATACATCCCTTATCTCGTTTTCCTTCTCAAAAAAGATAACGAGTGAAGAATATTCTCCGAAAGAACGTGAAGATTCTCCATATTCCGTAAGAATGCGCGACAGATGATATTCGGCTGTTTCGTTTTCCGAATTTGGCACAAAACCAAATCGAAGGTGACCCAAGGCAAAGGCTTGAGTCGCTGGAATGCAGGGAAACCGGGCTTCACGGTCACTCATTTTGGAAGAAAACAATTGGTGAGCATCCCTCTTCCAGGCTTCGAGAGGAAGCTCTTCGCTCTCTAATTCTGAAGATGAAAACAACAACGACATGAACAGTCCTCCTTTACCTATAGGATATAACCCAGAGCTAAAATGGTGACTGTCTACTACAGCTTTTCTTTTAAAATCCGCTATACAAATGATGAACACCCAAAGATTGTTAACTTAGCGACTACATACAAATAGAAAGTTCGTAGAAACTAGAACAGTAAACTAACTTAGAATGGAGGACACCCATGTTTTTCTATCGTGAGGATCTGATTAACCTGATCGTTCCGGATAAGCCTGACCCAGCAGCAGCAAAAGTTCTGCAAGAAACCCTTGGTG
Organism: Paenibacillus sp. JJ-100; assembly: GCF_948329825.1. Classification (GTDB taxonomy): domain Bacteria; phylum Bacillota; class Bacilli; order Paenibacillales; family Paenibacillaceae; genus Paenibacillus. Next base: position 147,093 of record NZ_CAOJCM010000002.1, on the reverse strand, counting down.
GTCAGTTTGGCGAAATGCGGACGATGATGCAGTTTTTCTTTCAAAGTAGTAATTTTAGAGGAAATGCCACACAGTATAGAGATCTGTTACGAGGTGTTTTTCTGGAGGAGTTAAGTCATATTGAACTTGTTCAACAAACGATTAATCAATTGTTAACCGGAGCAGGAGCAGAAGGAGCGGGAGATGCAGGTGTGGATGGTGCTCCGCTCGATGAAGCTATTAAACATGCTAACCCACATCATTACATTATGGGAGCTCAGAGCTCTCTGCCCGTAGATGCAGCCGGCAATCCATGGCTTGGGAATTATGTATATGATCACGGAAATCTGGTAAGTAACCTGCTGGATAATGTGGTTTTAGAATCTACAGGTGTGCTACAAAAATCACGTATTTACGAGATGAGCAGCAACAAGGCGTTTCGGGAAACGTTAGCTTTCCTGATTGTTCGAGATAATGCTCACCAAAATGCATTTGCTAAAGCCCTGGAGACCTTAGGCGTGAGTTGGGGAAATATATTCCCAATCCCTAATTACGATATCAACAAGTATCCGGAGTGTCGGAAATATGTTGATCTGGGTTTCCATAATGCTCAGTTCAATTTCCGATTGGACAGCACACGTATCGCTGAGATTTTCAGTGGTCAAACGCCGAGTCGAAATGGCGGCGAACTGCAAGTGATCGATCCGCCACAAGGATATCCACTTCCTTATATGCCGGAACTTCCGAATGAACATAGTCCAGGCTTACATGATCTTAATGCATAAGAAGATACAATCCCAAAAAAGGAGCCAATATAATGGCTCCTTTTTACATTATTGCTTTCTATGTTATTGTTGGCGATTTTGGTTTGAATACGTGCCAAAAGATTGACCGTTGGCTGAAATGTTAGGGGTGTTGTACGGCTGCTCCAGGTAAGATACATGCTGAGATGATGTATTGGCAAGTTGTTGTGCAAGGCTAGAGATCTGTTGCAATTGTTGGATAGCCGTTTGATGTCCTTGCAGAGCGGTTTGAATAATATGAGCTGCTTGTTGCTCACGTTGTGCCAACTGTTCAAGTTGTTGAGCATTGCTTTGTTCTTGTCTCAAAAGTTGTTGATATTGCATGGATGCCTGTTGTGTTTGCTGCGTGAGCTGTTGAGCAAGCTGAGTGATTTGTTGAGTCTGCGAGAATTGATTCATGTTTAAAACCTCCTATGTGATTTGATTTACCTGAGTAGTATGTAAAGAGGTTCTAGGAAATATTCAACCTGCATTCTCTGAAATCAATTCATTTCCTGGTGCCATCCACTAGATATCTACCGGATCTTTTGTATGAACATTTTCACTGGAAATTGGGTAGGCTAAACGAAAGCAACATCAAATTGATACAGAAAAGGAATGACAAAATGAGTAAAGCATCAAGTAATTCATCAGAAGAGAAGAAACTAAAGTGGTGGCAATTAAGTTTGCTTGGTGTAGCAGGAACGATTGGGACCGGATATTTTCTGGGTTCCAGCCTTGCCATTTCTATTGGTGGTCCTGCTGTGTTGATAGCTTATATCTTCGCGGCTTTGGGTACATATTTAGTTTTTGATGCGCTCGCAAAAATGACGGCAGATCACCCGGAGCAAGGGTCATTCCGTTCCTATGCGAAGAATGCTTTTGGAAGCTGGGCTGGCTTCGCCAGTGGATGGTTCTATTGGTTCTCTGAATTACTCATTATGGGGAGTCAATTAACCGCATTATCCATTTTCTCACGGTTCTGGCTTCCATCGGTACCCCTATGGATCTTTGCTGCCGGATTCGGAATTGTGGGGATTTGCATTGTGTTTTTTGGCAATAAAGGGTTTGACCGCGTTGAGAATGTATTGGCAATCATTAAGATTGCAGCCATCATAATGTTCTTGGTGCTTGCCATTGGTCTTCTCGCAGGATGGATTGGAGGAACCAAGTATGAACATAAAGTACCGATGGATATGGCTACGATTTTTCCAAAGGGTGGAGTAGGCCTGTGGTCTGCGTTTTTGTTTGCGTTCTATGCCTATGGAGGTATTGAAGTGCTTGGAATCATGTCATACCGGCTGCAAAAACCCGAGGAGGCACCCAAAGCGGGGAAAGTCATGCTCATTGCACTATCAACTGTATACGTTGTTTCTATTGGACTGGCGTTGATTATGGTTCCGCTGAATGCATTCAACCCCAAAGAGAGCCCATTTGTTCTAGCTCTAAGCAGTGATCATCTGGCGTTTGTTCCACATCTTTTTAATGGCGTTTTGATTGTGGCAGGATTTTCAACCATGACAGCGTCTCTCTATGCTGTTACATCTATGATTATTACTTTGGCACAGGAGGGTGATGCTCCGAAGTTGTTCTCTAGAAAATGGAAGGAAAAATACCCTTTTTTCGCTCTTTCCATCATTGGCTGTGGGTTAATTGGAACGATCATTATGTCTCTTTTGCTTCCCGGAAAAGTATATGAATACATTACGACTGCAGCAGGACTGATGCTTCTGTATAACTGGTCGTTGATTTTGCTGTCCGCCGGCAAACTTTTGAAGTCAGGGAAGTTCGATAAAGTGAAACGATGGTTAGGTTTGTTGCTTATTGCTACAGCGGTAACCGGGACGCTTTTTCATACACTCAGCAGACCAGGATTCTATATCAGCTTGCTGCTTGTCTCATTGATTGTCATTAGCGACATCATTGTACAGCGAATTCGTAAAAAAAAGTCCTCAACAAAAACATCCAACTCCCAGAAAGAAGAAGATGAAGAACATGAGCAGAGTGCGACAGAGACGAGCAGTTTTCACATTACTGGTATTCGTCTACGCAAAAAAAGAAAACTTAAATAAAGAATAGAAATTGTATGGCTTTATATCCAAAGTAACATCCAAAACAGACTAAAGAGAGTCCGGAGATTATAGATATTCCTTTAAGGACATTAGGTGTTAGATATTTGCGAAATACACTTACTGCAGTTGCCATGAACACATCCCATAAGAGGACGCCAAAAATAATCGCCCCACTATAGATTAACAATTGATCCATAGGAGAATCATCCACTGCTTTGGCGAGTACAGAGCCGTAAATTCCTAGCCAGAACATGATGGAAAGGGGGTTGAATAGTGACATCAGGAATCCTTGAGTGAAAGACTTGGAAAGTTGAGAATGATCCCCTCTCATCTGAGAGGGAGCATGTGCTCCTGAACTTTTAATACTATCCACACCCGTATAGACCAATACAAAGCAACCAAACAGCCACAAAAACACCTTCACAAATGGAAGTTCAAGCAAATGCACAACGCCAAAATACACGAGCAGCATGTAAATGATATCCGCTGCGATTGCACCTAGTCCCACAAACCAGGCCGGCATAAAACCACCTCGGACCCCCTTGTCCAATTGTGCTGCATTAATGGGACCCATAGGTGCCGAGAGTGTGAGTCCTAAGAAAACATAACCTAGTAGTATATAAATAAGAATGCCCTCCTTTCCATACTGTATCAGTATATTCTTCAAGGTGTTTTTGTAGGACAAGATTAAAATAGGCAGTGAATATTTTTTGGACAAAAGATCCATATTATTCAGAAAACACAAAGAGGGTGATTGTATGCTCATACGTTGGATGGAAAAGGTATTAACATCACAGAAAAAAGAAGAACCATCCAATATACGAACACAGCATTCCGAAAGTATAAATGGTTCACTAGACAATAACCTAAATACCATTACCAAGGCATTTGAGTATAGTCCTGATTTTGTGGTTCGTGAGTTCATGCAGCCTGATACAAAAACCGCATCCCTTGCTGTGTGTTATATGCAGGGATTGACAGATCCATCACTTCTAGTGGAGCTAATGGATAACGTAATCCAAATGGTGAATAGTAATACTTTATTCGAAGAATCAGAACAGCCGGTGGATGCCTTAATGAAAAAAGGATTATCTTCGGGTGGCATCCAAAGTCTGGATACCTTCTTTCTTGTGTATGAAGCTATACTGACAGGTCATGTCGTTATTTTTATGGAGGGTGTACAGACTGTAATGTCAGTAGCAATCTCTGGAGGTGCAAGAAGATCAGTAGAGGAGCCCACATCCCAAACAGTGGTCAGAGGTCCCAAAGAAGGGTTTACAGAAGAGATCTCAACCAATATCACACTGGTTCGAAGAAAGTTACGGACACCGGACCTCAAGTTTGAAAAGCACACGATTGGTAAGTACACACAAACCTCAGTCGTATTAGCATACATTCAAGGCATAGCCAAACCTGAAATCATAGAGGAAGTCACGAGAAGGTTAAAAGCTATTGACACGGACAGCATACTTGAGAGTGGTTACATAGAAGAATTCATACAGGACGCGCCTATTACTCCATTTCCTACTCTAATTAATACAGAAAGGCCTGATACGGTTGCAGGTAGTCTTTTAGATGGACAGTTTGCGATTCTTGTGGATGGAACACCATTTGCGCTGATTGCCCCAGTTAACTTTTTTAATTTCTTTCACGCTCCTGAGGATTATTACCAGAGATATGATATTTCAACCTTTCTCAGGGCTCTTCGATTAATCTGTTTTCTGGTATCTTTATTGCTGCCTTCCACTTATATTGCACTCACCACATTTCAACAGGAGATGATCCCTACTACCTTATTGATTAATTTGGCAGCACAGCGTGAAGGTGTTCCTTTTCCAGCTTTGATTGAAGCATTACTTATGGAAGTTACGTTCGAGGTAATTCGTGAAGCAGGGGTACGAATGCCAAGAGCAATTGGACCGGCAATTTCCATTGTTGGAGCATTGGTTATAGGCCAAGCTGCTGTGGAAGCTGGTTTGGTTTCAGGGGCAATGGTGATCGTGGTATCCTTCACAGCGATATCCAACTTTGCTTTTCCTTATATCAGTATGGCTACAGCAATACGATTAATGCGTTTCCTATTTATGGTGATGGCAGGCACGCTTGGGTTGTTTGGCATACTCGCGGGAGCAATACCATTGTTGTGTCACTTGGTGTCGCTGAAGTCATTTGGGATGGATTATCTCACACCATACAGTCCATATTACAAATCGAACATGAAAGACGTGATACTGAGAGTCCCCTGGTGGGCAATGAAGAGTAGGCCGAACGAAACAGCAGATTCAACTAATATAACGAGACAGGCTGCACATCAATACCCATCAGGGTCTGATAATATTATAGATCGTATCAATGATTCCGAGCCGGGACAATGAAGGAGGACATTCGTGAATCGACGTAATTTCATATCCATAGTGCTGGTCTCAGTAATGTCCATGAGCGGTTGTAGTAATCACATCGAATTGAATGACTTGGGCATTACGACCGCAACCGGGTTTGACAGACAGAACGGAAAGTGGAATATTACTTACCAAATAATTACACCTCCAGCGAGCAGTGCGAATGGTACTTCAACTGGTGGTTCTCAAGCACCCGTTGATACCTTCTCATCGGAAGGCAAGACGATACCGGAAGCGCTGGCCCGCAGTAGCGTTAAGAACTCCAAAAAGTTATATTTTGCTCATTCCAGCGTCATTTTGATCGGTGAAGGTGCTGCAAAATACGGGATTGCAGAGATCATGGACCACTACTTCCGGAATATTGGATTGCGCGAAACAGTAAAGGTTATCATTGCAGATGGAGAAGCCAAAGAGTATCTTGAAAAATTGATTCCTCCAGAAAAACATCCGGGTCGTGCCCTATCGGAAATTTTGGAACGGAACCAAGAGGAAGGGGCGTTCTATCCTGTGATGAATCTTCATGAGATTGGTTTGAAAATCACTTCAGATAGCGGTTCTGCCGGGATTCCCACTCTAACAATGCCAAGACCAGCTAATAATATGAATTCAATCGACAGTTTTAAGCAGACGTCAACAACTGGAAAATTAAGAATCGATGGACTAAGTGTGTTTAAGAGGGACAAAATAGTCGGAGTGCTCAATCAGAAGGAAAGTTTGGGGATTTCATGGTTAACGGATCGTGTTAAACGAACGAACCTAAGCTATGTCGGGGAAAATGGAGAGATTAACTCATTCAATGTGAGAAAAGCAAATATCAAAGTTATACCAATAAAGTCAGGACGGCATTATAACGTTCAGGTGAATGCAAAAGTTGAAGCTGAGCTGGACGAGAGCACCTCGAAGAAAGATTTGACTAGCTCGCATACGATCAGTGAATTGGAGCAACAAGCGGAACAAACCATCAAAGCACAGATCCTACTTGGTTGGCAAGCAAATCAACGGCTACATGTCGATATGTTGGGGATTGCCAATAGAATACATCAAAGAGATCCACAAGATTGGAAAAAAATGAAAGACCATTGGCCACAAGAACTGGCACAAATGGACATTCAGATTAACGTGGATGTTAGTCTGAAAAAAGTAGGTTTACTTCAGGACTCGTTTAGTAAAATGCTTCAATCGGACAGTTCAGAACAAGACTAATATCAAGGAGATGTACATGGATGTCAACTCGAACTCTTCGCGTATCCGAATTAGCAGTTTGTCTTGCCTTGTTCGAAGTTGGAAGTACTACATTATTCCTGATTGGGGGGGAAGCCAAGCAGGATGCTTGGATTGCCATGCTTGCAGGAGCTGTTGGTGGCTTGTTGTTATTAATTCTTCACTTGGCTATTCACCACCAAGACCCTGAACTGGATCTGTTTTTATTATTTCGCCGTTATATGGGAAAGGTATTGGGGACCGTATTAAACCTTTCATTTATAGGTTATTTTGCCTATGAAGCTTCTCGAAATTTGCGTGATTTCAGTGAAGTTACTCAAATGACGCTGCTGCTTCGGACACCCATGTGGTTGATCAGCCTCATTACGATTATGATTGTTTCCAACGCTGTAAGATATGGCTATCGTGTGTTGTTTCTAATTTGTATGATTCTTTTCCCCCTTATTGTTCTGGGATATGCGTTGATCATCATTTTGATTCCTTCAACTGGCCTTTTTCACCCGGAATTCAGTTTGCCGATCTTGGAGAATGGTTTGACTCCTATTTTCAAGGCTGCATTTCCGGAGATTATTTCTTTTCCCTTTGGGCAAGTTGTGTTATTTTTAGTTTTCTATCCTTATGTGCGTAAAGATAAGAATTTAAATAAGGTAGTGGTGACTTCTTATATCCTGGTTGCTATAGGATTAACATTTATCAATCAACTTATTATTTTCGTACTCGGTCCTCAGATTGCTACATATAGTACGCTTCCGCTTCTGGAAACCGTTCAATTAATTGAGCTGGGCGAGGTGTTTGAACGGATGGATGCATTATTTACGTTGCTTCTTTTTCAAGGATTAGGTATCAAAATGGTTGCATTTCTACTTGGGGCCGTTATTGGGTTGGAGAGAGTGACCGGAGCGAATTATAAGAAATGGGTATTGCCACTGGGGATCATTATGTATGGTCTGTCTTTCATATCACCGACTTATACAGAACATATAGAGGTGGGGCTAGGTGCTGCCTTGATTTATTCATCTCCAGTATTTCAAATGATCCTCCCGATATTATTATTCATAGTTATTCTAGTGAAGAAAAAAACGAATGTGAACAAAAAATAAAGCCAGATTGATTTTTTCCATGACATGTCCATAACGACTCAGGCTAGGACTGGGCCGTTTTTTTGTTAACAAAATCAATAGGATAACAAAAGACAAAGAAGGAGAATGAAAGCTTCTCCTTCTTTGTCTCAACATTTCATTACAGAATTTTGTTAGCTTTTCAGGTTATATCTACTCCGAATCCGGTCTTTTGACTTGAAGCGGAGGTGGGATAAGCCAACCTTTTTCTTTATTCATTTGAAGAATCCGGAGGCCTATAGCCACTTTGGTCGCGTGATATTTGGCAAACAGAGCACCGATATCTTCTCGGATCGATTGTCCAATTGTTTGGCTCGCCGCAACCAGGCCTAGGGATGTATCAGCAGTCACTTTGGCAGCAATTTCGGGATCAGTGAATCTGGCACCAACCGGAATATCCTCAAGCTCTACATGTGGTCTTTCCGGAAGCGTTGGTGCAGGGGCAATACCATTTTCAGTTAGCAATGTGTCGCATTCTTTCACTTCAAGCTTGGCTTGATCCAACAAGTCATTAAGAATTTTCTTCAGATCTTTATCTCCTGCATGGTTTAAGTAGGCTTGATAGCAAGACACAGCACCTTTGGCTATCGTCGAGCATTGCCATACACTAAAGATCTCACCATAATGCATTGGTTCATTTTTGGGGTTACCACCTAAAATACCCATTTGTATTCCCTCCCAGAAGATCGTTGTCAACAAAAATTATGTTCTCCGTCGAGCAACAAGTTTATGCATCAGAGGAAGGGATGGATAATTAATTTCCGAAGACAACATCATATTTATTATGTAAACTAAATCAAATGAATGAGGAGTGGTTGTAAAAATAAAGATGAAAAAGACCAGCAATTTCGTTCTGCTGGTCTTTAACCTAATGTATCTTATAACGGAAACAGCGGATTCCCATTCATTCCGATCCAAAGATCTGATTTTTCAAGCTGACCAGCCAAATGTAATAGCCAATCTTCGTGTCCCTTCGTAGCCATAACTTGAACGCCCATTGGCAAACCTTCGGGAGTGATATGTACTGGCACACTCATCGCTGGTTGACCTGTCAGATTCGCCAACTGTGTAAAAGGAGTATACGTAAGGCTCGGTTCAAACATATCATAGATGAGCCGTTGCTGCTGGGTCTTGTCCAACTCGCTAACCCGCATCAGGTTACGAATCTGTTCGTCATGAGGTGTCAACTCTCCGATTTTTGGCGCAGCAAAAGCATTGACAGGTGTAACATAGAAGTCATAGCGCTCGAACAGTGTGGACATCTGAGCTGCTGCTACATCCCATTCCGCCAAACTATGTACAAATTCAGCAGCGGATACTTTTTTGCCAGCTTCAGCGAGTACCCACGATTCAATCTCCATATCATCTGCGGTGAGTAAACGACCTAAGCTATGTTCCATCGATGAGATCATCGCGGCCATCTCACCGCTGTTCATCATATAATAGTTTTCCATCAGGCGTACGCCATTGACTGGACTTAGTTTTTCCTCCACATGATGGCCCTGAGCTTCCAAGAAACGAACGAGTCTCATCACGGCCTCTTTGGCATCTTCGCTGACAGGTGTACCGACAGGTGAATCGGTTGTGTACGCAATCTTCAGTTTTCGCTGATGCGGATAATTCATATCAGCAAGATAACTCCCTGGGAATAATGGAGCTTGGAATGCTGCTTCAGGCTGAATGACTTGCAAGGTATCGAGCAGGGCAGCACTATCCCTTACCGAGCGGGACAACACAAAGTCAATGGAAGCACCTTGCCATTGCCGACCTACACCGGGCCCCACCGGTGTGCGCCCACGAGTTGGTTTAAGTCCAAACAATCCGCTGAAGGAGGCTGGGATTCGAATGGAACCTCCGCCATCACTTGCTCCGGCTAGGGGGACAATTCCTGAAGCTACAGCAGCGGCAGCGCCACCACTTGAACCGCCTGGAGAATGGTTCACATTCCATGGATTGCGTGTAGGACCATGAAGTTGGGGCTCAGTAATATTTTTCAGTCCGAATTCCGGTGTATTCGTGTGACCGATTACAATAAAGCCTGCTTCTTGCAAGCGTGTTACGAAATTCGAGTTCCTTAGAGCACGATGCTCGCTGAATAGACGCGAACCTGAGGTAAGCTTTTCACCTTCCAGAGACTGAGAAATATCTTTTAAAAGTAAGGGTACACCCGCGAAAGGTTGTTCTCCAGGTCGAACTGTGCCAGCTTCCTGCAGAGCACGGGATTCATATGTACGAATGACGGCGTTAAGTTGGGGGTTGACTTCTTCCAGACGGGCGAAAGCGGCTTCGAGCAATTCAACCGGAGATACTTCCCGGGCGCGAATCAACTCGGCAAGTCCTATGGCATCATAGGAGGTATATGAGAATGAAGACATCGATTATCGTTCCTCTCTATAAATAGTTCATGTACAATGCAAGTTTGACGCATCGTACCACTTCAAATGTATCACCTCTAAGGACAAAAGACAAAACAGGTCTTATTAAGAATAGAAAAGCACTGCTCACCTCGAAGGTGTAACAGTGCTTGAGTGATTAAACCAGTTGATAAATAAAAATGGTTACTCTGTGCGAAGTTTAGGAGCAGTATCCGAAATGGGTGTAGTACGTTCCTGTTGTTTGGAGATCGCAAACAGTGCGATCCAGATTAAGATAAAGCCCAGCAGTTGCTCCCATGTAATTAATGTTCGGAAAGCAATCCAGTTCACAAGCACACCCGCCATCGGGAAACTAAGTTCTGCGAGCGTTGCAACAGAAGCTTTCGTGGACGACAAGCCTTTATAGTATAGAAGCAGACTGAGCAAACCTGGGAGTAGTGCCTGCCCGAGAATATTCAGAATAACGGCAGCTTGGGCTCCTGTACCTGCTGGAAGTGTCCACGGAGCACCTTCATTCCATGTCATGAAGAACAGCAGTGGAAGCGCAACGACGAATCGGAGGGAGGTGACCGTTTCGTATCGTGCCTGCCCCAGCATCAGTCGTCCCATAACGGTAGATCCGCCCCACAAAGCTGCGGCACCTAGAGATAAAAGACTGCCAGCATGAATCCAGTTGTTCCAACTACCTATCGGTAGTGTGAAGCCAAAGGTAAGCAGATATGTTCCTACCAGCGCAATAATGAACAGTCCTCCAAAATGGCGTGGTAGGGTTTCTTTTAACAAGAACTTCGCCAGTACGATAGCGAAGAGTGGCTGCATTTTTTGCAATAACAATACTGTATTGGGATCGTTATGTGTCAGCGCCAATGTGAATAGTACGGTCGCTAGTGCCGATCCACCCCAAGATATAAAGATGACGGCGATCCAGTGCCGCAGTCGTAACTGCTTCAGATCATCACGAAATTTCCATAAGACTGGAATGGCAATCAGGCTGACGATAATGTGTTCAATAAGTACAATCTGTGTAGATGTCATCGTTTCTAGCAAAAGGATGCGAAATAACGGATCTACACCCCAGAGGGCAGCACCAATGACTACTAGCCAAAAACCGGTGCTACCACGCTCCTTGCGATAGATCGTTGATGATGATGTGTTTTCCATATTCAGGACTCCTTCGTCAGAACACGGAATCTTCAGTTGGTAAAATCGACAAAATCCCCCGTACTGGCGTACGCCAAATAAACGGGGGACCATTCAAAGACAAGACGATGGGGAAGAAGACTTCCCGAATACGGCCTGCCATTGTGTTGATCTTCTCTCATCCGGACTATACCGTCGGCCTTGGAATCTCACCAAGTCAGTCGCTGTAAGAGCCAAAGAAGCACAAACAGCGAGTCGCGGGCTGGTTCTACTAGAACATCACCGCCGGTTGGGAATTGCACCCTACCCCGAAGATCCTATTCAATTAATTAGTGGATGTGTATTAAACAAGTTGTAACCTTATGAATTCCATCTTATCCTTGTAAGCGCTAGCAGTTCAAGTGTTTTTAGAAAACAATACTCCAGCTTCCTTGCTGTCGGCGGAGCAACACAATTTGACCGGCATGGTAAGCATCGTGCAAAATCCATTGAGCAAGCATTTTTGTCCATTTTGGTATTTAATGGATAGATTATGGACAGATTTTGTAAATAGTGATTATAACGATTGGCGTGGCGGTGAGCGGTCAGAAGACAGGATCGGAAAGGTGAGCTGGCAGCAACAATTTTTGGATCGTTGGCAATTAAGAGCCCCGATACCGGCATCAACTGAAGACGAAGTTATCATGAGAAGGTTCAGAGATGATTTACACTCTTTAGCGATACGTTTGTCTGCTGGAACGCCCTTAACGGATAAGGAGAAAGCCTGGTTAAACGGCATTATGCAAGTAGGCGGAGTAATCAGACAATTGATATCAAAGGAAAAAGGACTGGAAGTTATACACGTTCCCATCCATTCTCACTGGACTCAAGTCATGGCAGAGGTCGCAGCTGATTTTACGATAACTCTGGTAGAAGGTGAAGGAAAGAGAATTCGAAGCTGTGAAAATCCAGACTGCCGCTGGATATTCTATGACGCGACTCGCAGCAGGACACAGAAATACTGTGATGATAAAATGTGCGGCAATCTTATGAAGGTGAGACGTTATCGAGCTCAACGCAAATTGGACTCTAATCAGCTAATTGCGAAGTCTAACCGTAAAGAATCAAAGTTAGAATAAGACATGTTGACAAATATAACGCTTTCTACTAAGATAGCCTTATAAGTTAATAATGAATTTAATCAGGATTGTTACTGATCAGCAGGCAAGACCGATTGATGATGCACACATGTAGAACGAGACTTCATGTATGCATAATTAATGGTCTTTTTTTTGTTTCTAAATTCTGGTAACGTTTCATTTTAAAAGGAGACTCCAATGAAGATCACACGGATTATTAACAATAATGTCGTCTGTGCAGTGAATGATAGACGTCAGGAGATGATGCTCTTAGGCAGTGGCATTGGTTTTCAGAAAAAAAAAGGAGACGATGTGGACAGAAGTAAGATTGAAAAGGAATTTTTTCTGAAATCCAAAAATGTAACAGGCAAGTTATACGCCCTGCTGGCGCAAATCCCAATGGAATATATTCGTGTGTCGGACAGCATTATACAATACGCCAAGCAGTCCCTGAATAAGGAGCTAAATGAAAATATATATCTAACATTAACCGACCACATTAATTTTGCAGTGGCGCGTTATAAACAGGGTATGAATTTCAATAATGCTTTATTGTCTGAAATTAAAGCGTTTTATTCCAATGAATTTCGCGTGGCGATGAAAGCCCGAGATATGATTAATGAGGAATTTAACATTGCATTACCGGAAGATGAGGCTGGGTTCATAGCGCTTCACATTGTTAATGCAGAACTGGGATCCGAAATGGAAGAAACCATGAAGATCACGCAGTTGATTCATAAAGTCTTGAATATTATACGATATCAGTTTAATATTCATTTTAATGAAAGTTCGCTTCATTATTCCAGACTTGTCACCCATTTGAAGTTTTTCGCTTATCGCTTATTCAACAATACGGTTGTGAAAAGCGGCGATAGTGATTTTCTCCACATCATTAAAGAAAAGTATGCTAAAGAGTATCAATGTAGCCTTCGAATTGCACAGCTGATTCGAGTAGACTATGGTAAAGAGTTAACAGAAGATGAATTGGTGTATTTAACAGTTCACATTAAAAGGGTTATTGATGAAGAGAACGATTGATTCATCAAGCCATATAATGAGTATACTAGGATTGTTACTGGTGAGGCAGGCAAGACCTAGAGTTCCATCGTGTATAGAGCTGATCTATATTCGATAGAATTCTAGGTCTTTTTTTATACAAAAATTTGTTAAGGGGGAATTGTACATGAAACATGAGAGCACAGCCGCCGAGATTTTAAAACTGGTCGGTGGAGAAAAGAATGTAGACAGTGTAACACACTGTGCTACGAGACTGCGATTTAATCTTAAAGATGAGAAAGTCGCGAACGGTGAGGCATTAAAAAATGTACAAGGTGTTGTTGGTGTTACTAGCAGTGGTGGCCAGTATCAGGTCATCATCGGTAACGATGTAAATAACGTGTATAAAGCGCTCACACAACAGGGGAACTTTGCAGGCAAAAATGATGCGCAAACTGTGAAAAAAGGTAAAGTTAGTACGCTTCTGGATACTATCTCGGGGATCTTTACGCCGATCCTGCCAGCCATGATTGGTTGTGCCATGATCAAAGCCGTTCTTCTTATTTTAAAAACGTTTGATCTCGTTGATCTGGATGGACAATTTAATACAATAATGACCTTTATCGGTGATGCTGCTTATTACTTCTTGCCGATGCTGCTTGCTTGGAGTGCGGCAGTCAAGCTTAAAGCTAACGTGGGCTTTGCTTTAACGATCGCGGGTGTTTTGCTGCATCCTACCTTTGCAGCTTTGATGACAGCAGGTGAGCCGGTTTCGTTTTTGGGACTGCCTATCACTCCGGCGACGTACACTTCGTCGGTTATCCCAATTATTTTAGCGGTATGGATTTTGTCGTATGTTGAACGCTTTGCCGATAAGTATTCTCCCTCGGTTATTAAATCTATTCTTAAACCGTTGATTGTTATTCTTGTTATGGCTCCACTAACGCTGATTGTACTCGGTCCGATCGGTGCCATTGCGGGTAACTACCTTGCGTCAGCTGTTTCTTTTGTCAATACACATGCAGGATGGTTAGTATCTGGTATTATCGGTGGAGCATTCCCGTTCCTGATTATGACAGGCATGCACTATAGTTTAGGTCCTGTTGTACTTACTGCTTATGCACAGACGAAGACCGATAGCATCGTTGGTCCAGGTATGCTCGTGCATAATATTTCTCAAGGTGCAGCTGCCCTTGCGGTTGCTCTACGAACCAAGAATAAAGCATTTAAACAAGTCGCATATTCGACTAGCGTAACCGCCCTGCTTGGAATTACCGAGCCCGCTTTGTTTGGTGTGAATTTACGTCTGAAAAAACCACTGATCGCTGTAATCGTAGGTGGAGCTGTAGCAGGTATATATGTCGGATTGTTTGGTGTAGCTCGCTCAGCTCTAGGGATTGCAGGTATAGCTACGCTACCGGCATTTATTACGGATCATCCATGGAATTTGGTTCATGCCGCGATTGGTTGTGTGATTGCATTTATCGTTACGTTCGTAATGACGCTTATTTTAGGATTTGAAGATGTACCTGAGGATGGAAAAAATCAAGAAACAAAAGAAAAATCCTCTTCGAATAGCGACCGTACACCTGTTGCTGACGTTTCTGAACATGTCCTCATTGCTCCAATGTCGGGTAAAGTTTTGGAGTTATCAACGATTAAGGACGAAGCTTTTGCAACTGGAGCTATGGGAAAAGGGATTGCTATTGAACCTACGGTTGGAAAACTCGTTGCGCCAGCAGATGGTGTGGTAACTGCGGTATTTCCCACTTCCCACGCGATTGGGATAAGCACGAAGAAAGGTGCTGAGCTTCTCATTCACATTGGTATGAATACCGTAAAGCTCAAAGGGGAGCATTTTAAGGTTCATGTCCAAGAAGGGGATGAAGTAAAAGCTGGGGATTTGCTTATTGAGTTCGATACGGATGCAATTGCATCAAAAGGCTTTGATCTGACGACACCGATTATTGTTACGAACACGGATGATTTTGTTGATGTAATTACTACTGACAAAACATCGATTACAATCGGTGAAAAATTGGCCCAAATTATTTAAGCATTTTAAGGAGGAACTACACATGAGTAATAAAAAAGGTTTCCCAGATACTTTTATGTGGGGCGGCGCAACCGCAGCGAATCAGTACGAAGGTGCCTGGAATCTAGATGGTAAAAAGGCAAGTACCGCAGATATGATGACGGGCGGTACCCATACCGTTCCCCGGCGCATTACGATAGAGATTGAAGAGGGAGTTCACTATCCTTCTCATGAAGCCGTAGACTTTTACCAACATTACAAGGAAGATATCCGTTTGTTTGCAGAGATGGGATTCCGATGCTATCGAATGTCTATTGCATGGTCCAGAATTTTTCCTAATGGGGATGATGCGGCGCCGAATGAAGCAGGACTTCAATTTTACGACAATGTATTTCATGAATTGAAAAAATATAATATTGAACCTATTGTTACGATCTCACATTACGAACCGCCGTTTGCTTTAACACAAAAATTCAATGCTTGGGCTTCTAGGGAAATGATTGATTGTTATGTGAGATATTGCGAAGTGATTTTCAATCGTTACAAAGATATAGTGAAGTATTGGATTACCTTTAATGAAATTAATAGTCTGATTGTTCCAGCAGGAGCTTATCTGGCAGGAGGACTTCTGGTTGATAAGCAAGGTGGCGTATTTAACAATACAGCAGTCGACAGCACGGAGTTAAGATTTCAAGCGTTGCATCATCAATTTGTGGCGAGTGCCAAAGCGGTCAAGCTTGCAAATGAGATCAATCCAGACTTCAAAGTTGGCTGCATGATTAACTACAGTCATGGTTATGGGAGCACATGTAAGCCTGAAGATATGTTACAAGCGCTGAGAATGGATCAGATTAATAATATGATGAGTAGTGACGTTCAAGTTAGAGGAGAATATCCTGAGTTTGCCAAGAGATACTTTGAAGAAAACAATATTCACATTCAAATGGCTGAAGACGATGAAGGAGTTCTTAAACAAGGTTGTGTTGATTTTTATAGCTTTAGTTACTATAAGTCTCATGTGGTGGGTACGCGACCAGAAGGGGATGAGACGCAAGGTAATGTTTTTGGTGGATACAAAAATCCATATCTGAAAGCTACGGATTGGGGATGGCAGATTGATCCTGTTGGACTTCGGTACGTTCTGAACCATGTATATGACAGGTATCGCATCCCGATGATGGTTGTAGAGAATGGTCTGGGTGCAGTAGATGTTGTTGAAGAGGACGGGACCATTAACGATACGTACCGAATTGAGTTTTTGCGTGCGCACATTGAACAAATGAAAGAAGCCGTTCGAGATGGGGTTAATCTAATCGGCTATACAGCCTGGGGTTGTATCGATATCGTCAGTGCGTCTACCGGTGAAATGGCCAAACGTTACGGATTCATATATGTCGATAAGGATAACGAGGGCAAAGGCACGTTGAAGAGAAGTAAAAAGAACAGTTTCTACTGGTATCAAAAAGTGATTGAATCGAACGGAGAAGATCTATAATTAGGAATTAGAGTTCTTTAAAATAATTCACGTCTATTTTGAATCATTTTCCCAGAAATATAGATTGAGCAACTTATCATGTTGTATAACATGATGCAAAGAATGGAGCCGCTAAATTTAGCGGCTTTTTATTTTCGAACCACATAAGTGAGATTTAAGTGGAATTTCTGATTGATTGATGGCTTGCTGAAGGCGGGCTTAGACGAATTAACGAAAGAGACGACAGCGAAAAAAGACGAAAAACTTCGTCATTCACAACAGTTCATCTAACAACTATAAATAGCACATTATACCTTATAAAAACCATTAAAAAAACTGCGCATAATATAAATTATACGCAGTTTTGATTTAAATCCATTTTCATTATGAGTCACAGGCGACATATCATGAACAATTTCGAGTTGAAAGCACATCGTATGCCTTTTCCTCCCCAATGTTTACTGCTTAAATCGTCCCCATGATAAGAATCTGATCCGATAGAATACGAGTCTGCTTCGACAGATCACCAGGCCAAGGGTTGCGGCTAAACGGAATATGAAATATATTTGGAAGGTGTGATATGTCACGAGAACCAAAGAGAGGGGCTTACTTATGAACGTACTATTACATAACAATAATTTAGATGAACAGTCGTCACATTTCGGATTTGCACTCGCGGATTCAACCGTTCTCTCAAAAGCGAAGCTTGTCATATCACATGACGGGCGTGAGGATGATATCCAACTGGACATCGATCCACAGCGGCATCTGGAGGATGGCCGCAAAGTATCCGTTATTGCACAGCAATTAAAAATGCCGATTCAGCGCGAAGATACACAGATATTATATGGACAGGAGTTATCTTACGTTCAATATTCCGTTCAACTGACAGAGAACAGTAGCATTTCGATAGATTCAATGCAAGGAATAAGTCAGTCTATTGAACTTGATCTAGCCCCCTACGAAAAGGGAGAGTATGAGATTCGAATTGCCTTGCATCGCAAGACACCTCGAATTGCGGAAGGTCCGTTAGAACCGGAGCAATTGGCGATGGTCAAATACGCGCAAGTTAATACAGTACACATAACCATATTTCCGGCAGAAGCTCCATTGCTTGAGTCGGAATCCGCCGCGTCTTGGACCCGAAATCATCATGTCTTTGACTCTTATGGTAGAAGAGGTTTCATCCTTGCCGACCTGGATCGTCTCAGCAAGCGTGTGGAGGAACTGTTTGGGCCAGGCAATCATAACCTAATTGAATATTTCTCAGAAGGCCGAATGGATGTATTGCTGGAAGAAGGATTAATGGTCGTCGTATGGGGGGTGACCCCGTGGTGTTATTCCCTTTACTCACCGCCACATGAGCAGGCTGCTCACGTGCTGGCATTGGACAAGCTTGGGGATGGACCGGAGCGGCAAGCTATCTACTACATTGACCCCGATGTACAGCAGTTAAGCATCATTCCGGCGAACGAACTGGCGTTATGGGCTAATTGTATCCGAAAAGAATGGCCTGTTATTGATATTTCTGGTGAAGGTGAAACATTGCACTTGGATCTATACGTTCAAATCGCCGAATCGGTAAATGATCTTCATGAAAGTCCAATCCCAACGTTTGTCATGAAGCGCAGTGTCGGCAAACCCGAGACGATTTTGCTCATGTCGGATGTCGCTATTGTGGAAGAAGTCGATTTTCCAATGAGTTAGGTAATGATTTTCTAGCATGGATAGATAAATTAGAGGTTCAATTAAGAGAATTCAATGGAGGTGAAGACAGCAGATGATCATGGAAGAAATACGGGAACAGTACGCTGATGAATTGGAAGCTTTTCATATCTGGATGAAGGACGCTGGATATACTGGACATACCGTCAAATCCTACACGGGAGACGTGGTGGAATTCCTGATCTCCATTCAGGGGAAATCACTGGAGCAGGTGAAGAAGCTACATGTACTTGCTTATCTGTCTCGTGCACGTGAGCGTGGCGTGAGTGATGCTACTCGTAATCGCAAACATGCAGCAGTCAACTGCTTCTACAAATCTCTCATTGAACTTGAAGTATTGACGAATAATCCGGCTTCTGGCATTAAAAAGTCTAAAACGGATAAAAACAGAGCTCCTGTCTTTCTCGATGAAAGTGGTTTAACACGTTTTCTGGCATCGGTTGAAGGCAAGTACCGTACGCGTAATCTAGCGGTGTTTTTACTCATGGGTTATATGGGTCTACGGGTTGGAGAAGTTCATGCACTCAATTGCAAAGATTATAACCCTGAGCGGCGCACGCTGGATGTGTTCGGTAAGGGACGTAAATGGCGTTCAATTCCAGTTCCTGAAACAGTGGCAGAAGTATTATCTCAGGCTCTTGAGGAGCGATTAGTCCCATGGCGCGGGGAGAAAGAAGAAGCTTTGTTTATATCGCAAAAAGGAAAGCGTCTATCTATTCGCAGTATTCAGCTCATTTCTACAGAAACGTTTGAACGCTTCCAGCAAGAAGCGCCAGCACATCAGCGTCAGAACTATTCCAGTCATAAGTTACGTCACTCATTCGCCACCATGATGTTACGGCGAGGAGCGGACCTGCGTACCGTGCAAGAGTTGCTTGGACACGCGTCCATTCAGACGACAACGGTGTACACTCATGTTACCAGCCGTGAGAAAGAAGAGGCGATGGCTTTGCTGGATGTAAAACTCCCCGTTAGTTGAGACATAATGTAAACAATAATAAAGGCTCTTCCACGTCGCGGTTATCTACAGACAAATGAATATAGATGCACAGCAGCAAATGATCTTGTAGGAGAGATGAGTGAGCATGAATGAAGGTAAAAAAACTTCGGACCATCAAGATCAGAGCGTTCCACCCAATCGGTGGATGGCTCTCTGGGAAGTGCTGATCGTTGCTGGAAAATTGGGACTGACGTCTTTTGGAGGTCCAACAGCACACTTGGGTTATTTTCATAACGAGTATATACGTAAACGGAAATGGATGGATGAACAAAGTTATGCTGACCTTGTTGGTCTGTGTCAATTCCTCCCTGGACCAGCCAGTAGCCAAGTAGGGATTGGAATTGGTGTCATGCGTGCAGGATTGCTTGGTGGAATCATGGCCTGGATCGGATTCACACTTCCATCCGTGCTCGCTTTAATTCTATTTGCATTTGTGTTAAAAGGATACGATGTAGGTTCTGCCGGTTGGATTAGCGGATTGAAAATCGTAGCTGTAGTCATCGTAGCACATGCCATTCTGGGAATGGCTCAGAAGCTTACACCTGACAAGGGCAGGATTACCATCGCTGTATTGGTGGCTGCGACAGCATTATTATGGACTGGACCTTACATTCAGATCATTCTGATCGTATTGGCAGGTTTGATCGGTTGGAGGATGTATCGTAACCTACCAGCTATCCCAACAACCAAATTAAATGTGCCAATCCATCGCGGCTTGGCTGTGATCTGTTTAATTCTCTTTGCAGCGTTGCTCGGAATACTGCCAATTCTGCGCCAAACGACAAACATGGAATGGGTGGCTTTATTCGATTCCATGTATCGAGCAGGCTCGATGGTATTTGGCGGTGGTCATGTGGTGTTACCTCTGCTAGAGCAAGAACTGGTACCTCATGGGTTTGTGAGTAAAGATGATTTTTTGGCAGGGTATGGTGCAACACAAGCGGTTCCTGGTCCTCTGTTTACGTTTGCCTCCTATCTCGGAGCTGTCTCCATGGGCGGAGTAGGGGCAATCGTCGCTACGATTGCTATATTTTTGCCGGCTTTCTTACTCATTATCGGTGCGCTGCCATTCTGGAATGCCATTCGCAGTAATCCGCATATGCAAGGTGCACTCGCTGGAATCAACGCAGCAGTCGTAGGTCTTTTGCTCGCTGCCCTTTACCAGCCGTTGTGGACAACAGCTGTACTCTCGCCAGTGGATTTTGCGATGGTAAGTGTGTTATTTGTACTGCTTAATTTTTGGAAGTGTCCACCTTGGGTCATCGTCTCATTAGGCATCATCGGTGGTATTATTGCAAACTAAAATTTACGCCATTATTATTATGTAAACTAAAAAAGTGTATTTGCAGGGTTACAAGGTAAGATCAAATCCTTCAAGATAAAAGAGACCATTCAAAACGCTATATAGTGTTTTGAATGGTCTCTTATTTTGCATCAAGTAAGCTTATTTCAATCTACACAAGTTTATTAATCTCTTCTTTTAATTTATTTGCAGATGCCTGGAACGCTAATTTCTCTGTTTCATTTAAAGGGAGTGGCAGAATTTCACGAACACCATGACGATCTACAACGCAAGGAACGCCCAGATATACATCGGAAACGCCATTATAGTCTTCAAGCAACGTAGATACGTTCAAGACAGATCCTTCATTGCCCAAGATTGCTGCGACAATACGGTCCAGAGCAAGAGCAATTGCATAGGAAGTGGCTCCTTTAGCATTTATTATTTCGTATGCTGCATTTTTGGTGCTCTCAAAGATCTCTTCCTGCGTTTTTTCATCGAGTTCAAGGTCAGTTCCTGCAACGTTGGCAAGACTCCATACAGGTACCTCGGAATCCCCATGTTCACCGATAATATGAGCATGGATACTGCGAGGATCGATCCCCTTATTTTTACCAATCAAATAACGAAACCGTGCGCTATCCAGCAATGTGCCAGAGCCGATGACACGGGAAGACGGCCAGCCACTTTGTTTCCAAGAAGTATAGGATAAGATATCAACTGGATTCGTAGCGATCAGTAGAATACCATGAGAGTTGACTTCAGTAACCCGATGAATAATATCTTCGAAAATGCTTGCATTTTTCTTCAACAAATCAATTCGAGTCTCGCCTGGTTTCTGAGAAGCTCCCGCAGTAATGATGATAATATCAGCATCTTTGCAGTCCGAGTAGTCACCAGCCCATACTTTTACGCCTCCGGTAAATGGCAAACCATGGTTCATATCCAGCATTTCGCCGGTTGCTTTATCATGATTAACATCCATGAATACCAACTCGGAACAACGCTGTCTAAGCATAAGCGTGTATCCGGTTGTTGTCCCTACTGCACCCATACCGATAATAACGACGCGACTGGGCTTCAATACTGCACTAGTTGTCATAATCTTATCCACTCCTTTTAGGGTATACTACCCTCCATATTAAGGTATTTGGTCGTATAAAGCGAGTCTTTGTCTATAACTTATCTCACACTTGATCCATATTGCATAAAATATGACGGTTAGTGTTGTGGAAATACAGCAATAAAAATAATAATTTGTCATACATATAACATGGGAGAACAATAAACGACATTATGTTTTGTCGATCGGCAAGATTCCAAGCGTACGAGCCTTTAGACCTTGGTTTGTGATAGAATAGGAGCAGTGGATTCTAATGAATCGTAAATATAAGCCATCACTGACGCAAGGGCGTCTTACTGGTGGGTAAGAGAGGTGGAGCCCACTTGCAATCGCAATGGAAAAAACTCGTTCAGACAGTTTTACTGTCTATAGGTATCATTATTTTGCTTACAGCTTGTACGAAAACGGAACAACCGGCCGCTAACGAACCTCCAGATCAGCAGGAGGATGGCGGTAACATTGGTCAGACTCTTACTGTAGTGCCTCCGGCAATCAACAATACGCAATCAGCGGAGATGGCTAAATATCAAATTCAAACTCGTTTGACGGATTTTCAGTTGATTAACGAGAGTGGAGGCTTGGCCTGGGGGGTCACCCGTAATGCACTTCGGCTCTATTACACTGAAGATCAGGGTAAGACATGGACCAATATTTCACCTGCAGAAAACGTACAATTCCCCGCTAATCCGAAGTATGGAGAGAGTATTTATTTTGTGGACCGTATGCACGGCTGGATTGTTCGAGAGGGTATGGGAGGAACAGATACAATAGTACTTCGCACCAATAATGGGGGAATAAGTTGGAGTCTGTCATCACTCTCCAAGACGGATAAGATCTCAGCCATCTCTTTTGTCTCTCCAGAGAGAGGTTGGATTCTAACAACGTTAAACACAGGTATAGGTAAACAGGATAAAAGCCTCTATCGCACGCAGGATGGAGGAATGACCTGGGAGAAAATGACCTCAAGTGGAAATGGAGAAACAACGACAACGGGCGAAATTTCAAAACGCGGTTATACGACAGGCATGACGTTCTCAGACGCGAAACACGGCTTCCTGACCGCTATTGAGTTTGGTACACCTAAACTGTATGTAACGACAGATGGGGGAGAACAGTGGCGGGCAGGTACGTCTTTTTTTGAACGGGACAAATTCAGTCGGTGTGGTAATTTTAATATTAGTGCTCCTGAGTTCTTTGGGCGCGAAGCGAAATCGGCCTGGATGGCCTTATCATGTTCTAGCGGAGAGACCACCTCTTTTAGCGGTTTCTTCACAGCAGATGGTGGACGAACCTGGAAACATCACTCGTTTACACTGGACAAGCAAACCGGAATAAACCGTAATATGGCACCTGTTTTTCGTAGCTCAACCGATGGCTGGGCTATGCAGAAAGGTATTATGTATTACACTACGGACACAGGGAAAACATGGAAAAAACATCCTGAAAGCAGTGTTTTAAAAAAGATCTCTGAAGATTATCCGGAAATTGTGAAGATGCAGATGATATCACCAAAGCTTGGCTGGATTTTGGTCGAGAATACAGATGCTAAACGATCACTCCTGTTGCAGACGTTAGATGGGGGAAAACACTGGGAAGTGCTCTAACCTACGGCTTCTTGTTTATAGCGTTAGTAGGGGTTAAGTTCGAGCGTACTCTAAGTCATTTGGGGTAACATAGAACAAGCACAAGGGGGAAGGGGAAGTCTCGAATGAGATTTTCCCTTTATTTTTATTTTATTTTTTTGATACATTGTGAATTAAATCACAAATACTTAACGCATATGATGTTATATTTAACTCAACAAGAAAAGGAGTGATGAAGATGAGAACCAACGGTCAAACTCAATTCACGCAGGCAGATGAATTAACCAGATACATGCTTCACTTATGCTACACATGTGACGATGCCAATCGGTGCACAACCGAAGAAGCAGTGAAGGCTTGTATGGCTGCCCACACAGAAACCGACGAGCCGAAACAAGCGGCAGGTGTTGATGTAACTCGCGAGTTTATGGACATGATGTATGCTTAGTAAACAGATTGGAACTAAAAAAGTTGTTATATCAACGAACTCCCCCCGAAAGGGGGTTTCTTTTTGTGAAAAATCACAGAAAAATCACATATCCTGCAACACATTTATATTCAACGGCTGCTTTAGGATTGGAAGTAAAGGAAAGTGTTGAGTTTAGACAGGAATTCGTTTGTTAGCGGAAAGAAAAAGAAGAGCTGAATAAACAGCTCTCCTTTATTGATGCTTACTTCTTTCGGGTAGGCATCTTTATTACAAAGAATAGTAACGACAAGAAGAATAGAGCTTGCGAGACGTTGACAAATATTCTAATACTTTCGCTTGATTCTTTTATACCGAATAAGATATCAATTACGGACACCAAACCTGTAATTATCAGTATGGTCAGTGATAGTATATACACGTTTAGTCCCCCTTAAATATTGGGCTTTACAGCAGGAAGAAGACAATAGCTCTAGCGGCTGGATCGCTTAACCATGATGGAACACCAACGGCTTTTAAAGCATTGGAGAGGCCATCCTCTGCGGTACCTGTAAAGTCTACCATGATGTCCAACGCCTCCATAAGTACCTGATAACTCAAATAAGTTTTAAGAGTAGTTTTTGCACCATTTGTTAATGGCAATTTATCTACATACACTTTAATTTGTTCATTCCAAGCACGTGAACCAACATTTTTGAGTTTTTTAATCAATTCTTGTGCTACTTCTTTTGCTAGTTTGGTTTTCCAACCCTGTGTAGTAACATCGCCTGCAGTGGATGTAATACCAAGTTCAGCGCCAACAGTTCTAAAGAGAGTATTGTAATCTACTTGTCTAAGTTCCAGTTCAATTCTTTTGTCTAGGTTGATTGTGCCAGACGGTAATTCGATTTGTGTTCCCGAATTAGTAGAATTTCCATTCGCAACTTGAGCGCTGGCAAAAGCGGGTAAAGTGAATGAGGACAATAAGAGTGCGGATAATGATGCGATTCCCAGTTGCTTAAGTTTTTTCATAGAACCATACCTCTTTTCATAGAATTTAGTTGATACAGGAATATTATAACATTAGGAATCTATATTTGCAAAATATAGGTATATTGTCATATATATTTACATTTATTTTACAAAAATGAACAACTCACTATTAAATCAGTGAATGATTAATAGTCTATTTTTAAATGAAGAAGGGTAATTCTTTGACGTTTTTAGGTGAATATTTGTAAATGTTAAAATCGGGCGAGAATGAAGCGAAGACCCGTAGAACATGGCATATGACTGGGACGTTCCTTTTCTCACTTTTACCGATCCCTTAAAAGCTAGATTTTTAGCTATACTTTCTTTTTAGAAAATAAAAAGTAAAGAAGCACAATAACCAGGATGCCTAAAACTGAATAAACGATCTTGAACGTATCATTCTCAAGTCGAGTCACAAAAAAAAACACCAATTGCAATAGCAAGGATTAATAGACCAAAAGGAACTCTGTTTTTCAAATTAAAATCTCCTTTTGTATATATTTGGTTGAATTATAGCATATTTTGGTATGAGATGTCCTTGTATCAAATATTTCAAATAAAGGGCTCAAGCAACTGCAAAATGGCTAAGTGCCTATACAGGAGATAAGTTGTTATAGATGGAGACAAATTTTATAATTTGTCTAAAGGAGATTCTGTAGGAACAACATGGGCGAATGCATTTAGGACGTAACACTAACATCATACATATCACATTAAGTCCTTCCTTCAATTGATCTGATCGTATTCTCTGAGAGACTACTAAAGCTGGACAACTATTTTATTTGAGAACTCCGTCTTTGAGCATAGAGTTTAAATTGATTATAGAAAATTAATTACGCCACTTGATATTAATCGTTTATATGCCATGTCTATGGCGACATTGACGAAGCAATATGAATTGTGATAGTTTCCTGGTTAATGGAAGAAGAAGACATGTTAAAGTGAGAAGTGGATAAAGCCTGGTTTTTAGCATGAGGGAGGATGTCATTGAATGCAACTTGCAGATATTCCGCAAGAAATACTGGCGCGTATCGGCCATATCAAGCAAATCATGTTACCTCGGCAAGGACACACATCTACGGTAGCTATACTGGATACAGCAGAACAGAGATATGTGATTAAAAAAACGGAGCATGAACTCTATAATAATTGGTTGTCGGATGAGTATAAAGCCTTACAAATTTTGCAAGACACAGGGTTGCCTGTTCCCAAAACATATTCATTTTATGAAGATCATCAATCCAGGTGGTTGTTGATGGATTATGTAGATGGAGTCACATTGAGGGGATTTCTCGCCAGTCAACCAGGACGCTTGAAGAAAGAACAAGCAGTTTCCAGTTTCGGCCGTTGTCTTAAGCAAATTCATGAGTACCCTTGTCCTATCGAATGGCAACATGCGGGCTATACTTGGCTCGATCGCATGCTAACAAAAGCGCAACATAACCTAGTTCATTACGATGTTGACGGGAATGAAGAATTGCTTACATATCTCAAAGAGAACAGGCCCAGTTTCGTCAAACCCACCTTAATTCACGGAGATTTCACTATGGATAATGTCATTGTCCGTAATGGCGAGATTGTTGGAATCATCGACTGGGCCGGAGCTGCCTGCGGCGACCCGAGATATGATGTGGCCTTAGCCATTCGGCCGAAAGCGAATACATTCGAGGATGAACGAGACAAAAGCATCTTTTATGAGGCGTATGGTAGAGGGAGATTGACTGAAGAAGAATATCGATATTTCGAAGAAGGATTATACAACTTTTTCTAGACATGTACAGAAGTTGGACAGGGGGGACTTATGAATTTTTCGATAATCGTTGTGGATCTGGATGGAACACTGCTGAATGTGAATAAAAAAGTGTCTGAGCGCAGCTTAAAGTCGATCTTGCAATGTGCCAGTCGCGGCATAAAATTCATTTTTGCTACGGCTCGTCCGCCCAGGGCAGTGAGGACTTTTTTACCTGAAGAGCTACTCGAGTTAGGTTCCTTTGTCTATTATAATGGCGCATTGATCGACTGTAAGCATACCGGAAATAACAATCATGTGTCCATTACGCCGGAGTTAACAGCTGAGGTGTTGGATTATTGTCTCACATGTAACCCGGATCTGGACATCAGCTTAGAAGTGAAGGACGAATGGATGAGTTTGAAGCCCTATGATGCAGAGACGTTAATGAAAGTCAAAGGACACCCCGTGGTCAGATCACTGAGCGATCTGAAGCAACAAGCTGCCTCCAAAATTATCTTCTCAGGTAGCATAGATAGACAAGCTTTTTTGGAAAAATTCGAAACCAGACTAAATATCTTGATCACAGATGAAGGTGAGTTAACCCAGATTTCAGCACTAAATGCTTCCAAAGAACACGCCGTTTCGATGATCTGTGAAGCCATGGGAAAGACCTTGCAAGATGTCATGGTGTTTGGAGATGATGCGAATGATATCGGGTTGTTTGATCAGTGTGGCTGGCCTGTTGCGATGGGAAATGCCATTGAAGACTTGAGAAACAGAGCCAAAGAGATTACAGATACGAATGAACGAGATGGAGTTGCAATCGTTTTGGAAAGACTGTGTTCTTAATTATATACATGGGGGATTGCTGGCATGGATTATATTGTAAGGAAAGCGGTGGAAAAGGATATCTCCGGACTCTGTTCTATCCGCAATAATGAGGCATTATTTCGATCGTATTTGAATCAGCAGGAGAGCAATCAAGTCATATTCACGGTAGCAGTAACTGATGACATGCATCATCTTATTCTGGGGTTTGGTGTTCTCAAACTTCACGGCATACACATCCCCAAGCTAAGTGATCTTTATGTGAAGAAGGAGTTTCGTGGTCGAGGAGTTGGATCAGCAACAATAAGGTACCGGGAGGAATGTGCTATAGAGTTAGGGTATATCGAGAAGTTTGTTAGTGTTGATCCGGTCGAGAATCCTAAAATGATTAAGTTAATCTCGAAACATGGTTATCAAGCGATCTCGGAACCTTACCCTAAAAAGGCTGTTTATTACAATGAAGATGGTTCAAGTTACGAGAAAGAGTACATACGAATGGATCTGAAAAAGAAGCTGTTGTAATGGCGAGATCGTAGTAATGGGAGGGCAAGAGAGATCAGACTCACGATACGCCTCTATTGAAAGAGTTTGTATTGAACCAGATTAAAACTAATTTAGCGTAACAGCGGAGGAGAAGCAGAATGACTAAACTACCTTTATTTGTAGTCACAGGTGCGAGCGGTACAGGGAAAACCACCGTATCTTCGCATGTTCGCGAGCTTTTACCTGAATTTGACGTTTTTGATATGGATATTATCGACAACGTTGATTGGCAGATTGCGAAAGAGAACTGGTTGCGTGTTGCTTATAGTATTTCATTAAGCGGAAGAGGCACCGTTTTGTGTGGCACCATGGTACCCGAGAATATCGCATCCTCCAATTACATCGAGCGATTTGAGCGTATTCTATTCATTAATCTTCATTGTGATGATACCACGCGTGAGACTCGCTTAAAAGCACGCGGCTGGAACAAGAATGCGATTGAAGATCATCGTAATTTTGCGAACTGGTTGGTCCAGAATGCGGATACTGCTTTTAATCCGGCGATGCCTACGATTGATACAACGAATTTATCTTCAGAAGAAGCCGCGAAACAGATTGAGCAGTGGGTGAAGAGGAATTGGAAGTGAGTTATCAATATATTAAGGCGACTTGGTAGGAGGCACTTCAAAATATGATATCTAACTAAGCAATACGATGTAAATATTTCATCAGGTTAACAAGTTCTGTGTTCGTCCGCATATACATGTACAGAAGACGGGTCAAGACTCCGGCTGTCCGAAGTGAATGAACGGAGGGGAGAGATATGGGCATTGAATCGTCCTGGATGTTTGATTTGTTTGGAACGGTCTTTCCAGTTGCTTTTGTCCTGATTCTGGCAATCGTGGTGTTATCGATGGGCAAAGAAGTATGGAGGTGGGGGC
This sequence comes from Paenibacillus sp. JJ-100, assembly GCF_948329825.1. Lineage (GTDB taxonomy): Bacteria > Bacillota > Bacilli > Paenibacillales > Paenibacillaceae > Paenibacillus. The sequence goes on along the minus strand of NZ_CAOJCM010000002.1, from coordinate 118,249 downwards.
GTAATAATGCAGAGCCTCTGCTAACCGTACACTCTCGCATCACCAGCAGACGGGTGAAGATGAGCCAGCCTTCTTCGGAATCTGGCAGCGCGGTTGCTGCACGAACGATGTATTACGTCACTTTTGAGGTGGAGAGCGGAGATCGGATGGAATTCAAAGTGAATGGCGAAGAGTATGGCATGTGTGCGGAAGGAGACGAAGGGAGGCTTTCGTTCAAAGGAACCCGGTATATTGGATTTGAACGAACAAGTCGACTCTATACCGAACGTCTGCGTGGTTAGAAACGGAACAGCTTACGCCCAAGCGGCGTGAGTTTTTTTGACGTAGTTGGAGACAAGCGTTTCTTAATGGGGTGAACGTGTTTGTATATAGATATAGGGTTAATGGAAGACCGATAGGAAGTGAACTAAACAATAGCGATTATATTCTAACCAGAGATTAAACAGATATCATACCAGAGGAGGAATCATGATGTCATTCACAGATCAAGTTGTTGTTGTTACCGGAGCTGCTCAGGGGATCGGGCGAAGCGTTGCTGAGGCCTATGCCGTTGCTGGTGCCAAGGTTGTACTTGCAGATGTTCAGGAAGCCGAAGGTGCGGCAGCAGCGGCATCCATACGTAATGAAGGCGGAGAGGCCATATTTATACAGTGCGATGTGCGCAAAGAGCATGATATTCAGCACCTGTTTGGCACAACAGTGAAGGAATTCAACCAGATTGATGTACTGGTAAACAACGCTGGCGTCTCCAGATGGAAATCACCCTACGAGCTGTCGGTTGACGAATGGGACGATGTAATGAACACCAACGTGAGGAGTTGCTTTCTGGCAAGTCGGGAGGCTGCGCGATATATGAAAAAAAATGAACATGGTGGCGCCATTGTGAACATGGCTTCTACTCGTGCCTTCATGTCTGAGCCGGATAGCGAAGCATATGCCGCTTCCAAAGGTGCAATTACTGCGCTGACCCATGCGATGGCAGTCTCACTTGGTAAAGACCGAATTCGGGTCAATTGTATCAGTCCCGGTTGGATTGAGACTGGAGACTTGTCCAAACTCAGCACGGAAGACCATCAACAGCATCCATCCGGCCGAGTCGGTGTACCTTCGGATATATCCAGAGCCTGCTTATATTTAACCGACCCTGCTAATACATTTGTCACTGGGACTAATCTCGTAATTGATGGCGGTATGACCCGAAAAATGATATATGAGGACTAGATCCGGGATATAGACTCGGAGTAGCTCCATAGGGTCTCAATTGAATAACCATAAGCCCAAGTTAAGCACTTGGGCTTATTTGTTTTTGGTAGGTCGGTTGCTATAATGAATGTGATTTTACAACAGAACAGGAATGGAGGGAGTGTATGTTCGGGAAAACTTCCCGGAAAGTATTTTGGCTGTGTTTACTGATCGGAGGAATGATAATGATCGGGATCAAGACACCTGCCGAAGCCGATGATGCGGATATACGCGCAGCTTGGGTATGGCAGGCGCAATCTGTGAAGAGTGCAGGAGATGAGCTGCTATCGAATGCGGCAAGACATAAGATAAACAGACTATATGTGAACGTTGATATGACCATATCCAAAGAGGAATACCGATCATTTATTGCCAATGCTAGTCGTAAAGGTATTGCCATCGAGGCATTGGGTGGTGACCCATCATGGGGGGTTCAAGGACGAGAGGCTCCTATGCTGCGATTAGCTTCGTGGGTTAATAACTACAATCAGGCTGTAGAGCCAAATGAACGCTTTGATGCGATCCATCTGGATGTTAAACCCTACGTGCTTCCTACATGGAAAGTAGACGCCACGCCGCTGATAGAATCCTGGATTGGTAATATGAAGCTGTTACTGGAACAGGTTGAGCAGGATGGTGGAATCGCTGTACATGTGGATCTGCCTTTTTGGCTAGATTCTTATACCGTCAAAGGGAGCAGAGCAGATGAGGATGCAGATAACGAAGCGCTGTCACACTGGTTTATTCAAAATGTTGATCATGTGACTTTACTCGCTTACCGCGATAATGCGCAAGGTAATAATGGTATTATACGTCTGATCGAACAGGAAATGCTGTGGGCAGACGCGAATGGTACGAGTGTTACCGTAGGGGTAAACACGAAGCCAATGCCTGGTGAAGAGTTTACGAGTTTTGCTGGCAAAGGCTCCTTACAGCTGGAGAATACTCTTCAAGAGGTCGCCGCTGCATTCCGAGAGCACAAGTCCTATGCGGGTTCTGCTGTACATGATCTGACGTATTGGGGTGCGCTGGAACCGAATGATCTGCCTTCTCCTGAAAAACCTGCAAATCCGCCTGCAAGTGCCCCTGAAATTCGGGGTACCTATATTTGGGAGGCTTCGCAAGTGACGGATGATGGGGGAGATCACATTTTGACTTTTGCGAAGCAGCAGAACATCAATTGGTTATACGTGCGTCTTGATCTGGATCAGCCGTACTCCAGTTACCGTAGTTTTGTAAAAAGGGCAAAAGCCCAAGGAATCGAAATTCATGCTATGGGTGGGCATCCGATCTGGGGGAAAATGGAGAATCGGCCTCGAATCAAACGCCTGATTGATTATGTGAAGAACTATAATGCCGAAGTTGAGCCAGATGAGCGGTTCGAAGGTATCCATCTGGACATAGAACCGTATACTCTGCCGGATTGGGACGCCAATCGAGATACACTGCTGGCCGAGTGGGCATCCAACATTGCATTTTTCCAGGAAGAAACAAAGAAAGACAGTAATCTGGAAACAAGTGCAGATCTTGCCGTATGGCTGGATACTTTTCAGTTACCAGGCAGGGATGTCTCTGTGACCGAATTCATGATTGATACGCTTGATCATATATCTCTGATGGCATTTCGCAATATTGCAGAAGGATCCAACGGCATTGCAGCAGTTGTGAGCCAGGAGATGGAGATTGCTGATCGTCTAGGTAAACCGCTACTCATTTCTGTGGAGATGAAGGAAAATTTCGAAGGTAAACATATTTCATTTCACGAATTAGGGGCACAGGAGATGGAGAGTCAGCTTAATAAACTGCCTGATTTGCTCTCTTCATACAAGGCATACAAAGGCAATCTGGTACATGCTTATGATTACTGGATTGAAGCCAAACCTTAACGTTATTTAGACGGTTAGACAAGTTCGACAGTTATCAGAAAAAGGTTCGGAAATCACCATGTGTGAGGTTCCGGGCTTTTTTTTTATGCAAAAAAATCTTGGAATTGTGTCACCGAATAGGCTCCTGCACAATACGATGTACGGTGATGAAGAGCAACAACAAGGGAGGGAGCAGGCGATGGGCGTAATTAGGGCCAACACGGAAGACGTCAGGCTGTTGGCTAGACTGATGAGGGCAGAAGCCGAGGGTGACGGACAGCAAGGGATGTTGCTGGTAGGCAATGTTGGTGTGAATCGTGTTCTTGCGGATTGTCTGGATTTTGGTGACATCCGGGATATCAATCGGATGGTCTTTCAGAATCCAGGGGGCTTTGAGGCCACGCAAAAGGGATACTTCTATCAGCGGGCGAGACAATCCGAGATTCGTTTGGCGCAACGTGTCATCAATGGGGAGCGTTTCTGGCCGGCGAGTAACTCGCTATGGTTTTTTAGACCTGCAGGAGATTGTCCAGCGACATGGTATAACCAGGCCAATACGGGACGTTTCAAAGCGCACTGTTTCTTTAGTCCGACAGGTGAAGACTGTCCAGAAGTCTATTAACCAATTTATCTTTTGATAACCAGGGAGGAATTAAAATGATTAATCAACCTTACCAACCAACTCAAACAATGGGTCAGCAAGCGAATACAGCATTGGGTCAACAAGCGAATTCTCAGGTCATGGGTACTTCTTATAAAATCGGAAATGGTATGCCTGCAATGTCACCAACCCCAGGAATGGTATCACCAAGCTCCACAAGTGTACCACCGCTCGTGTCCAGCGGTAGCCCAATGACACCAACGGGAACAGTGGTCTCCACAACAGCTCCACAATTTGAGCAGTCATACATCGAGAACATTCTGCGTTTGAATCTGGGTAAATTCGGTACATTTTACATGACATACGAAGGAAATAAAGAATGGAATGCTCGCATTTTCCAAGGAGTGATCGAAGCTGCTGGACGTGACCACATTATCATTAGTGACCCTAAAACCGGCAGAAGAATTATGCTGTTGATGGTGAATTTCGATTATGCAACATTTGATGAGCCATTGCTGTATCAATATCCGGGCGTTGTGGGCAACTTCCCACAAGCACCAAGCAGATTTTAATATATTCATTCATGAACTCCATTGACACCTAGGGTAAACATCGGCTGTCCTGATTGCAGTGATAATCTGCAACCAGGACGGCTTTTGCAATTTTATGTGGAAATAAAGTAACCTAATCAAGAGTTCACGGCACATACATATGAAAAGCAGAGTAGAGAGAGTTGTATCATTATAAAATAATAGATCGGTCAGTGAAGTAAGACGGATGAGAGGAGTCCCAGTATTGAAATCATGGATTGAAGGAGCATTGCATGGAGAGCCAGAAGCCTATGAGCAACTGGTGAACCAATTTTACGGAATGGCACTTGCTGTGGCTTATCAGCAGCTAAAGGATACCTATGGAGCAGAGGACGTTGTACAAGAGGCTTTTACCGAAGCTTTTGCCAATCTGGTCAAGTTGGACAAGCCGGAAGCTTTTCCAGGGTGGTTCAAAACGATTGTAGAGCGGCAATGTTACCGCTGGTTGAGACGCAAGAGGCATTCGGTGGTTCCCATAGAAGAAATAGAGACTGTATTCCGTGAAGAAGATCAGAGCCGTGATCCAGAAGCTCAGGCGATACAGAAAGAGCTGCAGCAGACGCTACGTAGTTCAATTGACCAATTACCATCATCAATGCAAATCGTGATTGATCTGTTTTATTTTCAAGGCTACTCGTTGAAAGAAATATCGGATTTCCTTGAGGTTAACGTGTCTGCGTTAAAGAAAAGACTGTTTGATGCTCGGGCAAAACTAAAACGTTCCTTGCCTGTTCGGAATCTGGCGACCATGTTCAAGGAACTTCACGAAGGAGGAGTAGGTATGTTGCATATTATGAATGGGGACCATGCGGCCAATCGTTTGCGTGAGAGCGGAATTCAAGGGGATATTCTAGTCTGGAGAGAATTGTATACGTATGGACCTGTTACCAGCGATATGGAAAAAAGCACAGCTCGTCAACATCGTGCAGCTGTACTGGAAGCCGAACTAGGCATACCGCAAAAGGAATATTTGCAGATTGAAGCATTAGAAAAGAAGCTTCGATCGTTGCAACAATACAAAGAGATTGTGCTTTGGTTTGAATATGACCTATATGACCAAACGATGTTATCTTACTTCCTGTACTATTTCAGTGGACAGGATCTGCAGAATATACGTCTGAATCTCCTTTGTATCGATTCGTATCCCGAAGTAGAGCATTTCAGAGGGCTAGGACAGCTCACTCCCAAGCAGATTGGAAGTTTGTCAGGAAGCTGGCATGTCATTGAAGAACAAGAACTACGCGCAGGTAAACAGTTCTGGGAAGCGTACACTTCATCTGATATTTGGCAGCATCAACAATACTTACAGTCCGGAACGAATGAGCTTCCATTTGCAAAAGCTGCATTTGAGGCTCATCTATCTCGATTGCCATCCGTAACCAATGGGCTAGGTAGCATTGAACAAGCTACATTGCAAGCAATCAGTGCTGGAGTGCAGCATCCACATGACCTGTTTCGTGAAGTAGGAGACAAATTGCATATTCTCGGGTTAGGTGATCTCGAATACTGGGCACATCTGAAGAGGATCGCAGAAGGGCCCTCTCCACTGATCCGAATGAGTGGAGCTTCAAGTTTTCCCAAGTATTCTCAGTATGATCAGGCTTTTCGGAATGCTGTTCTGTCCTTGACGGATCTGGGGGTTCGGGTGTTGAGGGATGAAGTGAACTGGAGAACGCTGAGAGAAGATGAATACTGGGTCGGTGGACTACATGTTAGAAAAGGTATCGTCTAAAATATGCATCTTATATAAATGAAAAATGAAATAGGTTATATAGATTGGGAACAAGGGTAAGGGAACTCGGTTAAGAATAGTCCTTTCTCTTGTTTTCTTTTATTTAGTAAATGTAATAAAAACAGCGTAATCGTTACTTTTGTAAACGATTTGTAGCGATTTGCTCGTTTAGGTGTCATAGGACACGGTTTGACTGTGTAGTTTAGAATTATATAATAAAAGAAGCATATCCTTGTTATTCGACTCAAACAGCAGGAGGTGGTAGCATTGGGAAGTTGAGATTACTTATGAACGGCAGAATAGCTAATATCCTACATTTTCGAAGGAGGTGGACCTATTTGCCGAACAATTCCGGCGAATAGGAAGAACAGTTGGGTGACCCCTTACCGAGCATTATGAGTTTGGTCTTAATTGGTTTACTGGTATTAATGAATGGTTTCTTTGTCTCAGCAGAATTTGCAATGGTGAAGGTTCGAAGCAGTCGAATTGAGGCTTTGGTAGAAGCAGGCAATCGAAATGCAAAATATGCATCTAACATTATACGTAATCTGGATGCTTACTTGTCCGCTTGTCAACTCGGCATTACTTTGGCTTCCCTGGGGCTTGGTTGGCTAGGAGAGCCTGTCATTGCACGACTGTTGGAGCCTGTATTTTCCGCTATTGGACTGGGTCCGGTATATGTACATGGCATTTCGATTGTCATTGCATTTGTTATTATTACAATTTTGCATATTGTTCTGGGAGAATTGGCGCCCAAAACGATGGCCATTCGCAAGTCGGAAACGATCACACTGTGGTCTGCGGCTCTGCTGACGTATTTTTACAAATTAATGTACCCGTTCATCTGGGTGCTGAACGGCATGGCTAATGGATTACTCAGACTATTTCGCATGGCGCCTGCCTCGGAGATCGACGATGCACACAGTGAAGATGAAATACGTATTCTTATGAAAGAAAGCAATAAGAGCGGTTTAATTGATAATACTGAATTAGCACTTGTTGATAATATATTTGATTTTACGGATACAACCGCCCGTGAAATTATGATTCCGCGGACGGAAATGATCTGTCTTAATGCCAATCAGTCCATGCTGGAAAATATGGAGATCGCAAGTGAAAGCATGCGAACCCGATATCCGGTATATAACGGAGATAAGGATCATATTATCGGCTTTATCCACATTAAGGACCTGATGCGATCTCAGCTAACGGATACCATATCTGTGATTCGTCCGATTTTGGCCGTGCCGGACACGACGCTGATTAGCGATCTACTGAAGCGCATGCAGCGCAGTAAAACACAGATTGCTATTCTTATCGACGAATACGGAGGAACTTCGGGTATGGTTACGCTTGAGGATATCATGGAAGAGATTGTTGGTGAAATTCAGGATGAATTCGACCAAGAGCGTCCAATGATTGAACAAGTGAATGAGATGGAATATTCGATTGATGGATTAATGTTAATCGAAGAAGTCAGTGAACGATTCGGCATCGAGATGGATCGAACGGATTACGATACGATCGGTGGATGGTTATATTCCAGAGTGGATGCGATTCCGCCTGAAGTGGGGCAAACCGTTGAACATAATGGATATCTGTTTGTGATTGAGGAGACGGAACAAAAGCGAATCTCGCGTGTACAAGTGGTGAAGCTTGAGATGCTGGTTGAAGAAGAAGGAGCGTAGTTCCTCTATTCCTCTACTAGCTTGGAATTCACTTAAGAGAACAGTGACCTATTCAGGGTCTAAGATTCGGGCAATTATACTGTTGGATTCATACGCAATTTTATTGGAAATATAAAGGACGCTTCCGATCGTGAATCGGAGCGTCCTGTTTTTTTGAAACCAGTCATCCGTTAAGTTCGTTTATTAGATGAATACAAAAAAATGGAGGAGGAATGATGATGACGAATGCCCGAAGATGGGACAAAAAAATAATTCGTACTCCACTCTTGAAAATAGCCGTTGTTCTTGTTTTGGCAACACCGATCCTTCTTGTCTTGCCTACAAGTTTGTCCGCAGCTGCAAGTCCAATTATGAACGTGACGTCTGGTGCCCGAACAGCTCCGCCGCCGCTCGAACCTCACAGGCACTCGCTTCAATCGAAGGCTGCCCAACCCGTACATATTTATCAGGCCACAAATTCGTTAACACGTGGAGAGGGTCTCCATGCGATTGTAAAAACAACAACAATGACTTATAAAGAGATGAAAAAGCTGTCTGTGAATTATCGTTTGGAGCGTTGGACAGGAACAGCCTGGGTAACCTTTATAGGCAGCTCCTCAACGGATACAAAAACAAATGTCCTTCGATCAAGTTCGGATTGGGAGGTCATTACTGGTTATTATTATCGTGTCGTTAGTATTCATACAGCTAATGATGGAACGACGTCCGGTCAGTCCATCCAAACTTCACCTAGCGTGTTGTTTTAATTTAATTTTGTTTTGCAGGAGAGTTCTGCTCCACAAAATCATTAGCAATAGCAATCATTTCTTCTTCAGTCACACTTCCAAACAGGCTCATACTTAGAGAACCCGTCACCCACTGAATGGAATTGAAAGGGGGACCAACATACACCAGCGCTTCACTATCATCGATGAGCTTCACAGTTTCACTTTTCTGTAGTGGCGTCTTCTCGATCGACTGTCCCGGCTTAACATATTCATAATCAAACTGTATAAGCTCTTCCGAATCGTTTTTGCCCTGGATGGAATATTTCACTCTCATCATATCGGACTCGTAAAAGTTGTCTGGATTTTCTGGATTATCCGTGTCCAGCATGAGTTCGTATTTTACCTTATTAAAACGAGCAGGGATGGCTTTGGATAAAATGAATTTCCCCAGAAATCCATCTCGAGCGATCTCTTCAGTGACAGCAACTGGACGATAAAAATGACTATCGAGTTCAAAAGCTGGAATGCCTGCCGCCTCATCAGTAATAACATGGCTAGACTCACGATCGGGTGGCGGAGGCGTTTTGGCGGTAGAAGGATCAGGACTAAGATCGACAGATCGCTCCTCAACCATGATGGATTTCATGCCATTGCCCCATTCTTTGATGGACTGAACAAGAGGGGATATCGCTTGTGTACCAGATGGCAGACTGAAAATAACAGCACCAATCGCTACGGAAGCAGCAACAACGGCCGAAAGCTTGAAAGTACGCATTCTTCGTTTATGGGCACCAAGTCTTTCAATCTCTTTCTGTACCTTTTGCCAGGATTGTTGCATAGATCTGGTAGGAGAGGCAGAAGGGGAGGAGGCAGCTTGCTCGAATGCTTCATCAAAAGCCTGCTCAAACGCCGCATCAAAATACTCATTGTATAGGCCTGAGTCCAAGTGTTCTTCAAGCTTATTTGGCTTGCCTCTGTTCAATACTTCCACCCCATTCTTTATGTAATTTCTTCTTGATACTGCCACGGGCTCGGAATAAACGCTGCTTCACAATGTCCTCTGTCGTATCTAAACATTCAGCGATTTCTCGATAGGATAAGCCTTCCTTCCAACGCATCTCAATCAACACGCGGTATTCGGGCTTCAACTGTGAAAGGTAGTGCTCAATAGACTCTTGCATCATCTGTGTCTCAACAATGCTTTCAACCGAGGCAGATGTTTGATTACGTGTCTCTATATCTGTAAAAACACTATCTGTATCCAGTTGGTTACGGTTATTTTTATTTTTTCGCAAATAATTAATTGCCGTATTGCGTGTGACAACTTTGAGCCAAGCTCTGAGTTTAACCTCATCTTCGAAGAGGGGTTTATTTTTAATGATTTTGATAAAAGCCTCTTGAATGATATCTTCAGCAGCTGCGCGTTCCTTGATAATATAGACGATCAGTCCATACACCATATTATAATATTCATAATATACCTCTTCCTGAAGTCCCGATCCTAATTGATGGAAATCTGAGGCGAGTAAAAGCTGGAGCCGATTGGCCATGGTGCTCTCCTTTCTGGTCAACAGTCCACAAACATTGGTATCATTACATTTTACAACAGAATATGGAAACCTTACAATGTCCGTTAGACCTGTTTAGCGTCCTGAAATGAGAGAGTTCAACTCCAGTCTAAAGTTTGCTGAAAAACAAAAAACAGGCGGTCTTGCAAACCATGGAATCCATAGCAGCAAAACCGTCTGTTCGTTGAGATATAGATAAAAAAACTTAATGTGTTGAATGATTTAGAACGCCCAGTTCCCATTCAGGAAGATTGGTTCTTCGGTACCATCCGAAGTTACACCATAGATGTTCATCTCGCCGGAACCAATCATGAAATCGACGTGGGTCAAACTGGAGTTCATCCCGTGTTCAATCAGTTCTTCCTTCGACATCGATTTGCCGCCTTCCAGACAGAAAGCATAGGCATTTCCGATCGCCAAGTGATTGGATGCATTTTCATCAAACAATGTATTGTAGAACAGAATGTTCGTGTCCGAAATCGGAGATTTGTGCGGCACAAGGGCAACCTCACCCAGATAATGTGAACCTTCATCCATTTCGATGAGATTTTTCAGCGCATCCAGTCCTTGTTCAGCTGTGTAATCAACAATGCGTCCGTTCTCGAAGGTGAGAGAGAAACCGTCAATCAGATTACCACCGTAACTGAGCGGTTTCGTGCTCCGAACTGTACCATTAACGCCTGTTTTAAGCGGTGCAGTAAATACTTCTTCAGTAGGCATATTCGCAATAAAGACATGTCCTTGCTCATTCACGCTGCCGCCAGATACCCAAATATGACCCTCTGGAAGCTCAATAGTCAAATCTGTATCTGGGGCGGTATAGTGAAGCTTTTTATATTTTTTGCTGTTCAGCAGGTCTGCACGTGAATCAAGGTTATGCAGGTGAGTTTTCCATTCTGCGACAGCGTCTTTTTCTCCAATCCGTACTGTTTTGAAAATAACATCCCATAGTCGATCTACTTGCTGTTCTTCAGGGAGATCAGGGAATACTTTTGCGGCCCACTCAGGGGAAGGAACGGCGACAATTGACCAACTGAATTTGTCTGCCATTTGATACGCGCGATATTTCTCCAGCGCTTTACCACGTACTTTCTGGCTAGTTACGATACGCTCCTGAGCAACACCGTTCAGCAAATCAGGATTTTCAGCGATGACATGCAGAACGGCCGCACCTTGCTCAACGAGTTCAGTCATCTCACCTGCAAACCATTTGGGCTCAATAGAGAACGCTTCATCTGGAGCCAAATCATAGTGAAGACGGGTAACCGTCTCGTCGCTCCAGTTGACTTTAACTAATTTCGCACCTGTATTGTATGCGGCTTTAACAATTAATCGTACAAAGTGAGCCGCCGTAATCGGCGCATTCACCACAAGGGTCTGACCAGGGTGTATATTGACCCCTACTTTGACAGCGAGTTCAGCATATTGCTGCAGGTTTGATTCAAAATTGTTCATGCTAAATTTACCTCCAATGTGATATAAATATCGTAGCTGGCTGTCTATATCGTCCTCTTTGAAGTATTATGAGGATTTGGCATAGGGCCTTCATATGAATAATGTATACGTTACTACGATATATATTGTACAATTAACCAATAATAATTACCAAACAGCTTTGCCAGAAATTTAGAGAAAAACCCCAATTTTTGATTTGGACCCTCTTAGGGAATGATTTTTGGAGAAAAGCTTTGAATGAAAGATTAAAAGGAGAGTATGAAAGTGAAAATCGAAATTATGCGAGCAGAGATGCATCGTGAGGATGAAAAAAGTTTCGTAGGAAGTACTGTATTCAAGGCAGACGGTAATAAGTCTGTATATGAAGTTACGTTCATGAGCAAGAACGGGAAGGATTGGGACTACAGTTTGCACTTCACCGAACAATCTGGTGACGAAGAAGAATTGCTCAAAATGGACGAGCTTTTGGAGAACGATGACGATCTTTACAATCAATTACTGGATGCGGCTCTGGATGCTTATCCGGCTTGATTATTGGCTAGATTTTTGTTCTATAGTATGAAATACGTGATTATACTAGACGGTGTATTCCCTGAAAAGGTAATGCGCCGTTTTATTTTATTTTTCTCATCCCGAATAGATGATTCAGAAAAGGGAAGTCTACGGAATGAACAAAACCAGAGAGACAATTCGCCTGATGGGAGGTAACCGTGAATGGCATTTGACAATCTGATTACATCAGGAATGACTAGCGTCGAGAATATTGCTCCTGATATTTTGAGCTTGCGTACCCTTTTTGTGAATGTTGTGTTCATTGGAGATCCGGGTAGCAGAAACTGGGTTCTTGTGGACACAGGTATGCCGAAATTCACCAATCATATTGTTGATGTGGCAACCGAGCGTTTTCAAGGTCCACCGTCTGCCATTATTTTAACTCATGGTCATTTTGATCATGTGGGGACGGTCATTGAACTGGAACAATTCTGGGGAGTACCCGTGTATGCACATCCATTTGAAATCCCATATCTGACGGGTTTGAAAAATTATCCCCCGGCAGACCCATCCGTAGGGGGAGGTCTCATGGCGCGTTTGTCATTTGCGTATCCTAACGAGGCGATTAATCTAGATGATCGGGTGTTCAGTCTACCCCAAGATCACTCTGTACCTGGTTTGACGGGATGGAGATGGTTACATACACCTGGTCATACGCCTGGGCATATCTCTCTATTTCGTGAATCAGATCGGCTGCTGGTTGCCGGTGATGCAATTGTCACAGTGAAGCAAGAGTCGCTCTGGAGTGTTCTGCTTCAGGACAAACAGCTACATGGCCCTCCTGCGTATTTTACAACGGACTGGCAAGCCGCTCATCGATCTGTGCACTATATCCGGACGCTCGACCCCAAGATGGCTGTAACGGGACATGGGCATGCGCTGAGCGGGGAGATGCTGCATGAATCGCTCAGAGCACTTGATCAGCATTTTGAAGAAGACGTAGTACCGGATCATGGGAAATACGTGGAATGAGATAAAGACGTTCACCTTCTCCTTATGAAGAAGTTGTTACTGAAGAGTTTTAAATTAAATCAAGACAGCCTTCATGCGAAGAGCTGTCTTTTTATTTTGTATTCTTGTTTAATTTGTTCTTGATCTCAGATTGTTATTTTATACGTAATCATGATATAGTCGAGCCGTATAATATATAACCTTAGTATGCAGGAGGTACATATAACGATGACACATCAGAATACAGCTTTTGAAGAACAATTTGGCGGCATTCCTGCGGTGTGGCTGCGCTATAGTTCATTCGAGGCAGCAGTGATTCCTAGCGTAGGTGCAAATTTGGTTGCTTTTCGGGATACAGAAAAAGGGTACAGCTACCTGAGAGAGCCAGATCAGGATCAGATGGATGAATTTCTGGCCGCTCCTGCTGTGTATGGTATTCCGATTCTATCACCGCCAAATCGCTATGAAGACGGTCGTTTCCCATGGAATGGCAAAGTCTATCAGCTTCCCATCAATGAACCTGCAACGGGAAACCACTTGCATGGATTTTTACATGATGTGGCGTGGACGGTAGAAGGATATGGATCGAATGAACTTGAGAGTTATGTCACACTCAGCCAAATTGTCGGAGAAGGCCATCCTTTTTACAAATACTTGCCGTTTAATTTTATTGTAACGCTTCGTTATTCGTTGAGTAGCCATGGTCTGCAACAACAGTTGATCGTAAATAATACGGGTTCAGAATATATGCCGAACCTGTTCGCTTTCCATACTGCGATCAAAGTTCCTTTTGCACCGGATAGCAAATCTTCGGATTATACGGCCAAAGTAACCATTGGTCAGCGCCGTGAATTAAACGAGCGTTCTCTGCCGACAGGACAATTTCAACCGCTTACACCGGAAGAAGAACAGCTCAAACAGCGCGGAGTTAATCCGTTTTTTGCAGCGATGGATAATCACTATACTGCTGAGCCACAGAATGGCCGTAATTTCATGGAACTGACCGATCATCGTACAGGAGACAAGCTGGTGTACGATGTAGGTACGTCTTATAAACATTGGATGATCTGGAACAATAATGCTTGCAATGAATTTTTCTGTCCAGAACCACAGATGAATCTGGTCAATGCTCCGAACGTGGAAGGGATATCTGCAGAGGAGAGTGGTCTTATTGGATTGCAGCCAGGGGAACTGTTTGAACAGACCAGCCGTCTCTATCCAATTGCAGCTCAAAAATAGAACGGAAGCAGTTTTAAATTCACGTACAATCAGTCTATTTTGCGTAACGCTTACAATTTTGTCGAAAAGGTGAAAACTTGCTCGTGAATCATGTATAATATGACGAGATACACAAGCTTTCTAGAGACCCAGATCACATTTTGGAGGAGGACAAGCAAGTGGAATACCGCATTGAGAGAGATACGTTAGGCGAGATGAAAGTACCAGCCGACAGGCTGTGGGGCGCTCAGACGCAGCGCAGTAAGGAGAATTTCCCGATTGGACGCGAGCATATGCCGATGGAAGTGGTTCGCGCTCTAGCCATTTTGAAGAAAAGTGCTGCGGCCAGTAACCATAAATTAGGAAAGTTATCAGCGGCGAAAGCAGATGCTATTGCTTATGCGGCAGATGAGATAATTGCAGGACGTATTGATGATCACTTCCCATTGGTTGTATGGCAGACGGGTAGTGGTACACAGTCCAACATGAACGTGAATGAAGTCATCGCAAATCTTGGTAATCAGCTGCTGGAGCAAAAAGGTAAGGAAGAGCGCCTTCATCCAAATGATGATGTAAATATGTCGCAAAGCTCTAACGACACATTCCCAACAGCGTTGCACGTCGCGGGTGTTCTTGCTGTGGAAGATCAGTTACTGCCTGCAATTGCGGTATTAAAAGCGACTTTCACTGAAAAAGCTGAAGCATTTAAGGATATCATCAAAATTGGACGTACTCACCTTCAGGATGCGACGCCGATTACGCTAGGTCAAGAGATCAGCGGATGGGAAGCCATGCTAGGGAAAAGTGAACGCATGATTCGTGAAAGTGTCCAGTACATGAAGGAGCTTGCCATTGGTGGTACGGCGGTAGGAACCGGAATCAACGCACATCCTGACTTTGGTGATCTCACAGCCAAGGAGATTGGTAAACATACAGGCAAAGATTTCGTATCTGCGCCGAATAAATTCCATGCACTGACCAGCCATGACGAAGTAGTTTATGCTCACGGTGCAGTAAAAGCGCTTGCAGCGGATTTGATGAAAATTGCCAACGACGTGCGCTGGCTTGCAAGTGGTCCACGCAGCGGTCTCGGTGAGATTCGTATCCCTGAGAACGAGCCAGGCAGCTCGATTATGCCAGGTAAAGTGAACCCAACACAGAGCGAAGCAATCACAATGGTTGTGACACAAGTCATGGGTAACGATGCAGCGATCGGGTTTGCGGCGAGTCAAGGTAACTTTGAGCTTAACGTATTCAAGCCAGTTATCATCTATAACTTCTTACAATCTGTACAGTTGCTTGCTGACTCAATCGTTGCGTTTAATGACAAGTGCGCAGTAGGCATTGAGCCGAATCTGGATCAGATCAAACATAATCTGGATAACTCGCTCATGTTGGTGACTGCTCTGAATCCTCATATCGGATATGAGAATGCAGCCAAAATTGCAAAGCTTGCACATAAAGAAGGTTTGTCTCTGAAGGAAGCCGCATTACAGACGGGACTTCTTACAGAGGAGCAATTCGATCAATATGTAGACCCAGCCAAAATGATTGCACCAAAGGCCTAACTTATTAATCATATCTTCTTAGGAAGAAAATACGAAGAAAGTCCCGAAAAAACGATCTGCGGAAGCAGGTCGTTTTTCTCATGGGACATAGATTTTGCTTGTCATAAGATACCTATGCGGATAAAATACATATGCAACTGATTTCATAGCTTGAATATATTTGGAGGGTTCCACGTTGTCTAAAACGAGAAGATTTACGATACGCTCCAAAATTGTTTTGGGCTATCTTGTAGTTGTACTCTTATTTGGCGTAGTGCTGGTGGTACTTTCAGCCCAAATTAATGTATTACAAAAAGAGAATGATTTTATCAGCCACCATGATCTAAACGTACATAATCTAACCAACGCCATTGAAAAAAACGTGCTAGATATGGAGACGGGACAGCGAGGATTCATGCTTACTGGGAAGGAGAGCTATCTTGAGCCTTATGATCAAGGACTATCCGAGTGGAAATCGAATTATGATCAGTTATACGCACTGATTAGTGATAATCCGGATCAGCAGCAGAGTTTACAAAATGTGAAATCCCATATCACCCGCTGGATTGACATTGCCGGCAAACGATCCATACAGATGAAACAAGAAGGGGATCAGGATAAGGCCATCTCATCTCTTGTTCGAACACGTATACGTTGCTTCAGATTGCCGCCTTTGGAGATATCGCTGATCGTTTGCTTCACCTCTTGAATAGTTCTCACGATGGTGCCGGACACAATCAATGCGGCAGCAATGGATAGCGCCGAGATTACACCCCATAGCGTATACATAATTGTGAGCAAAGTAGAGCTACGTTTCGCCAAAACCTGTACCCTTGCATCTGTTAGCATGGTCTCCGTGTTGCGGAAGGCGGCGAGCTGGGAACGAAGCAGATCCATTTCGATTTTCCCGGGATCTGTTGCAAAAAAAGCGAGCGACCTCGGACATGAGACAAATCAATTACTGGACGAAGTACAGGAACAAAACCGTGTGAAGGATCAACTCACGGGAATTGCCAAGGTTTTGCAGAACCCAATGAACCTTGATGAGTTGTCTCGTTGTTTCTTGAGCGAGTTAGCAGCTGGAGAGACAACCGTTTAGTGCGTGTTGCTGCTTATGCAGGGGAAGGAGAGAAGGAACGTTCTCTCGGGAAAATATCGATTGCACCCGGCGAAGGATTGGTCGGTCAGAGTGCAATGGAGCAGCGGGTCCTGCGTATGAATGATCTACCTCAGAATTACATCCGAATTTCTTCCGGGCTAGGGCATACTTCAGCGAGTTCACTGACGGTTGTGCCTATTCTCTTCGAGGGGAGAACAGTTGGTGTTATGGAACTCGCTTCAATGAAGCCTTTATCGGAGAAGGCACTGGAAGTCATCAAGGAATTAACTGTGATCTTTGGTGTGTCGCTTCATTCCACCGTTACCCGAATGGAGCTTCAGCATCTTTATGATGAATCACAGGCCATGAACGAAGAGTTACAAGCACAATCAGAGAAATTACAGCTGCAAGCGGAAGAGCTATATATCTTGAACGAACGTTTGGAGTCTCAGAAGGGCGCAGCGGAGAGCGCCGCGCAAGAGCTTGCGGTAGCCGCAGATCAGCTGCGAATCAGTTCGGGATACAAATCCGAATTTCTGGCGAACATGTCGCATGAACTGCGTACCCCTCTCAACAGCATGCTGATTCTGTCAGAAATTCTGGCTGAAAACAAGCATCATCATTTAAGTGCCGAAGAACAGAACTATGCAGCTGTCATCTATAGATCTGGTAAAGACTTGCTGAACCTGATTAACGATATTCTTGACCTGTCTAAGGTGGAGGCAGGGCAGATGGAAGTGGAATTTAGCGATGTTCATCTGAACACATTGCCCGAAATCATGAATCAGTACTTTTTGAAAACGGCGGAGCAGAAAAAAATAGACTTCCGTATTCAATTACAAAGCCCGCTTCCAGCTACGATTGAAACAGATGAGATGAGGTTGCATCAGATTCTTAGAAATCTGCTGTCGAACGCCTTCAAATTCACTAACGAGGGTGAAGTTGCGCTGACGATTTCTCAAATGCGCCTGGCAGACCCCGCTCATATGGGTCAGGAAACAGACGTCATTGCATTTTCCATTAGTGATACCGGGATTGGCATCGAAGAAGAAAAGTTGCTGCAGATTTTTGAGGCATTTAAACAGGCTGATGGTGCAACTGCGCGGAAATACGGCGGCACGGGACTGGGACTATCGATCTCTCAATCACTGGCTACATTGCTGGGCGGCTCAATCTCGGCAGCAAGTCGAGTAGGACAAGGTAGTGTGTTTACATTGTTTCTGCCCCTACGTCAAGAGGATGTTGCAATCCATCCTGAGCAAGGCTCCAGGTTATTCATTGATGAGGCACATAATACGGATTCAGTGAATGAGAATATTCCTTCAGCACCTCAAATGGAGATGGAAATGAAAGAGTTGGAACAGTGGCTAACACCTCTGGAGGAATCGCTACTTAAGGGACGACAGGTTCTTGTTGTGGATGATGATATTCGTAACGTTTATGCGCTAGCGAATGCACTGGAGCACTATGGGATGAATGTAATCTCTGCTCAGGATGGAACCGAATGTCTGCAGTTACTGGAGCAAGGAGGACTTAAGCCGGACATCATTCTGATGGATATCATGATGCCGGAGCTGGACGGGTATGAAACAACTCGCCACATTCGTAATCGTCTCGGCTTGAAGGAGATTCCGATCATTGCATTGACGGCAAAAGCGATGAAAGAAGATCGGGAGAAATGTATTGCCGCCGGAGCAACAGACTATCTCAGCAAACCGCTCAATATTAAAGATGTCATCTCCCGTATGAAATTATGGATGAATCACGAAAAGATGGGCATTTGATAATTTGATTTGGACCTATTTTCCGATGAGAGCATGATGATGTTGTCATAGGAGATAGGTTTTTTTATTTAAATTTTAGGTACAATTACAAGACTTAAAAAGTCATGATCTTCTTAAAAAAATCGTATTTCATACCATAAATTGAATCGTTTTCGAACATTTATGGAAAAATAGTACTCTTACTCGGATTAGATCATTACACCTTTTAGACGGGGATATTATTCACTCGGAATAACCATATATTTACAACATTTGAAACTCGTGATATGTTTGTTTTGAAAGCGTCATCATGATTAGAAATGTGCACATTTCGCTCTCATATTTCAGTTGGAAAGGGAGATGGAAATGAGGATCGGAATGAAAATGGATTGGAGAAGAAAGGTTCAACAAGTGTTTGTAGTCATGCTGATGAATACATTACTGATTGGAACGTTCGCAGTGCCCACATCTTTAACTGCTCATGCTGATGCACCACTGTTTACCATGGAGGGTGAGAATGCAGAATTAAGCTCGGAGTTGCAGGTCGTTACCCAAATTTACGGGCAGCCTAAGCCTGGTTATTCAGGCAGCGGTTTTGTCTGGATGCAAGGCTCAGGTACGATCACATTCGAAGTGACAGTCCCCGAAACGGGAATGTACAGCATCTCCACTCGTTATATGCAGGAGCTTAGCCCAGATGGCAGACTTCAATATTTAGCGGTTAACGGAGTGACCAAAGGTTCTTATATGCTTCCGTATACGACGACATGGTCCGACTATGATTTTGGTTTTCACAAACTAAATAAGGGAATCAACAAGATTCAGTTAAAAGCTGGCTGGGGGTATGCTTACTTTGATATGTTCACAGTTGATTATGCCGATCTTGACCCCCTTAATGTACAACCTGTGCTTACGGATTCTCAGGCCACACCAGAAACTCAAAAACTGATGAACTATTTAACGGAGGTATATGGAGAAAAAATTATTTCGGGTCAACAGGAGATTTATGGAGGAGGAAATGATGGAGATTCCGAGCTGGAGTTTGAGTGGATTCATGATTTGACAGGAAAATATCCGGCCATTCGCGGTTTTGATTTGATGAACTATAACCCGCTCTATGGCTGGGAGGATGGTACAACCGCTCGAATGATGGATTGGGTGAATAACCGCGGAGGCATTGCTACTGCATCTTGGCATATCAATGTGCCTCGTAACTTCAATACGTATCAGCTTGGTGACTTTGTGGATTGGAAAGAGGCGACCTACAAACCAACCGAAACGAATTTTGATACAGCGAAAGCCGTAATTCCGGGTACAAAAGAATATCAGTATGTGATGATGACGATTGCGGATCTTGCAGAGCAGCTCCAGATTTTACAGGACAACAACGTCCCAGTCATTTTCCGTCCTTACCATGAAGCCGAGGGGAACGGAGGATTGAATGGCGAGGGTGCATGGTTCTGGTGGGCTTCAGGTGGAGCAGATGTGTATAAAAAGTTGTGGGATATGCTCTATACCGAGCTGACCGAAACCTATGATCTGCATAATCTGATCTGGACGTACAATAGCTATGTGTATAGTACTTCGCCAGCCTGGTATCCGGGAGACGATCAGGTGGATCTGATAGGTTACGACAAATACAATACGATCTATAACCGTTACGATGGATTGTCGGGAGTGCCGAACGAGGATGCCATCACCTCCATTTTCTATCAGCTAGTGAACCTGACGAAGGGGAAAAAGATGGTCGCAATGACGGAGAACGATACGATTCCAAGTGTGAAGAATCTGACGGAGGAAAAGGCTGGCTGGCTCTACTTCTGTCCGTGGTACGGCGAACATCTGATGAGCGATGCATTTAATTATCCCGCCACGTTAAAAACACTCTATCAGAGCGATTATGTCATCACTCTGGATGAGTTACCGGATCTTAAGGTGAACCAGCCTAATCCCAATCCAAGTGCAGTCATCTCACCTGGAAGTGCAAATTTTGATAAGGAAGCAAATAGCGCACAGGATATCCCAATCTCACTCACCTTGAACGGACATCAACTTACAGGCATTTCGAATGGAGGAGTGAGTCTTGTATCAAATGAGCATTATACGGTGTCTGGAGCAACAGTAGTGCTAAAGAAAAACTACCTGACTACACTACCTTTGGGTCAAGTGAGTCTAACCTTTCATTTTAATGGTGGTAATGATGCCATACTTAAGTTGAATGTGGTGGATAGTTCAGTTGTTGTTGTACCACCTGACAGTAACTTAACGATCCAGGCTTATAACGGGAATACAAGTGCTTCGACTAATGGTATTGCCCCCAAGTTCAAGCTAATCAATTCCGGAAATACAGCTATTAACCTGAATGATGTGAAAGTGCGATATTATTATACGGTCAATGGAGAGGAAGCACAGACTTTCTGGTCAGACTGGGCGAGCATTGGAAGTGCTAACGTAACTAGTCAGTTCGTTAAGCTGACGACTCCTGTGAGTGGGGCTGACTATTATGTTGAGGTGGGATTCAAAAATAGTGCTGGCACATTGAATCCAGGTGAAAGTGCTGAGATTCAGGGACGCTTTTCCAAAAATAACTGGTCTAATTACAATCAGACGGATGATTATTCTTTTATGGCAACGGGCAATCAATATGCCAATCAGAACAAAGTTACTGGATATATAAACAATCAATTAGTATGGGGAATGGAACCTTAAACGGTACAAATAACAAGGCTGGGTTAAGTTCTTTTTGGACTGATTCAGCCTTTTTTTATATTTCAAGTTTAGAAACAGGTCTTAGGAAGAAAATTTTTTGAAAACGGGAAAGAGATTATATGTTAAAAGTTTTATATCAATGATTATTGAAAAGGAACTTAGTTACCATAAATAAAGTTATGTAAACTCATATTTTTCGATATCCTTTATAGACTGTATCTATGACTTTGTTAAAGTCTAAAGACCTGATTAATATTTAAAACTAACTCTTTTGAAATCATTGAGATACTGAATTTATACCTTAACCATGGATATTGAATTCCATTATATAGAAATTTAAGTTTGGAAGTTATACATCCGAAATCGTTATCGATTTTTAGAGAATAAAAGCTCTTTCCAGGGTCGGTTTTTGTTCAAAGCCAAGCTCAGGCCTAGGTTTATAATAACCAAACTGTGCAGCAAAATGGCACCATCCTCGGATCATGTAAACGAAGAGGACAGGATATTGATAATTGGAAAAAATATTAATGTTTGAACGAGAAAAAGGAAGTCATCCAAGCTCAAATGAAGAGTCTAAAACGATAGAAATCAGATTATTAATAAATAGTAAAATAAGTAAAAAAATCGAGTGAAGGCTGCTGCTAAGCCATTTTTAGATCAATTCGATATGGATTTGCGATAGATTTCAGCTGATCTTCACGTTATGCTGTGGAAAACCAGAAGGGAAGTGACAACCATGGAACGCGAACTGGCGTTGGAAATTGTCCGAGTAACAGAATTGGCAGCTTTGGCTTCAGCCCCTTGGATGGGAAGAGGCGACAAGAATAGTGCAGATGAAGCCGCTACACTGGCCATGCGTGCCATGTTCGATTCCGTGTCCATTCGAGGCACGGTCGTGATTGGGGAAGGTGAGATGGATGAAGCCCCAATGTTGTACATCGGCGAAGAAGTCGGAAATGCAGAAGGACCAGAGGTTGACGTTGCTGTTGATCCATTAGAAGGTACAGAGATTGTAGCCAAAGGACTGAACAATGCCTTGTCGGTCATAGCAGTGGCTGTAAAAGGAAATCTACTCCATGCTCCCGACATGTATATGGAGAAGCTGGCAGTCGGGCCAGCACTAGTAGGCAAAGTCAGCATCGAAGATCCGGTTGAGGTGACGCTGCAAAAGGCTGCTGCTGCTCTAAACAAAAATATATCTGATCTTACGGTGATGATTCTTGATCGCGTGCGGCATGAGAGTACCATCAAGGCTCTGCGTAACGTTGGCGTACGGATTAAATTCCTGAGTGATGGCGATGTTGCTGGAGCAATGGCTCCAGCCTTCCCGGAAGCAGGTATCGACCTGTATGTTGGCTCAGGCGGAGCACCGGAAGGTGTACTAGCGGCAGCAGCGCTGTCATGCCTCGGAGGCGAGATTCAAGGGCGTTTGATGCCTGCCAATGCAGATGAGTTCCAACGCTGCTTGCAGATGGGAATTGATAACCCTTACAAAGTGTTAACGATGGAGGACATGATCGGTACGGAGGATGTTATTTTCGCTGCAACGGGCGTTACGCCTGGTGAAATTCTGGGTGGTGTACGTTATCTTGCAGATGACCGGGCCGAGACCGATTCGATTGTCATGCGCGCCAAAACCAAAACCATTCGTTATATCCGTTCCCAGCATTTTCTACCAAACAAGGAAGTACTGCATAAGGTTCGCAAGCTCCAAGCGTCTTCTGAGCCATCGAATCCTGTTCGCAAATTGACTAAAGCGATGGAACAAGCCGAATTCATCCAGTCTGCCATAGAACCAATTGGAACAACGAATGCATGAGACACTTCTTTGTCAGCCAATCGGAAGACTACAACCAGAGCAAGACAACAATAGAATCAGAGCAAGGCAACAGCAGAATATTATAGTTCCGCAGTGGGACCTCGAATCGCAGTACTGCTGACGATAGAGCTTTAACTGGATACAACATATAATGAAAGAACATTCATAGGATGTTGTGTTATCAATCATCAGAATGAGGAAAAAAGGTGAATCCTGAATTCCTCATTCTTTTTGTTGTTTTAGGATTGACAACGGTTACATTGCGTGAGAAAATGTACGCGCGTACATAAAAGTGTTGGAAATGATTTTAACTTGTACAGTCCATCTGAAACGAGGTGAATCACATGGCTTCTCGCAGAGAAGTCGCTGAGCTTGCCGGCGTGTCCGAAGCGACAGTATCCAGAGTTCTGAATGGGGTTGGCCCGATCAGGGAAGAGACTCGCCGCAAGGTACTTGAAGCTTCCGAGCGGTTAGGCTATGTGCCCAGTGCGCTTGCCCGTAGCTTTGCCAGGAGCAAGAGTGGCAATCTTGGCGTTGTGCTGCCTTATGTTCCGAAAGCACATCTGTTCTCAGCCTACTTTTTCTCAGAAATGTTAAGCGGTATTGGAAGCAAAGCGAGAGACAACGGTCTTGATCTGTTAGTCATGTTCCAGACCGCAGGTGAGACCATGAATTATACCGATCTGTTTCGAAGACAGAAGATTGATGCCTGCATCATTCTTGGTGCAAGACATGACCAGGATGAGCTGGCAGCCATACAACAGCTGGATCGGGAAGGTCATCCGTTCTGTATCATGAATCAGCATTTTGCAGGCGAGTCATTCACAGAAGTGGATGCAGATCATGTGGAAGGAAGCAGACTTGCTATACGTCACCTTACGGATCAAGGATATCGCAACATCGCCTTTTTGAACGGACCAGACATCTATTCTAACAGTCAAGATCGGTTGGAGGGTGTACGAATGGGGCTACATGAGGCGGGAATGGAGCTGGAGCCAAGTCTGCTGTTTGAAGGGAATTATAGCAGGCGAAGCGGCATTGATGCGGCTAGCTCGATTGCGGAACGATTGCATGAGATTGATGCAGTCTTTGCAGCGAATGACCGGATGGCAATTGGGGTTATGCACGGTTTGAGAGAACGAGGTGTGCGGATCGAGGATTTCCCGGCTTTTGTCGGTTACGATGACTCCGATGCGGCCGAAATGGCGGTTCCAGCATTGAGCAGCGTCAGGGTTCCCTTTTTCGAAATGGGTGAGCTTGCTGTATCCAAACTGATTCAAGGTTCGCATGGTGCAGTGGATGCCAAAACTGCAGCTTCTGCAACCGACTATCATCCCAATGTAATCTTTGACTCACCAAGAACGCTTTTGCCGACGGAGTTGATTGTTCGAGCTTCTTCACAGCGTCAGGGTCGCATTTGAACTGATGTTGATGCTGAGATGTTAGATATATATCGAGTTAAACGTAACATAAAGGCCACAATAAAGGGTTAGCCACATTCTATTTAAGGAGGAAATGATCATGTCAAAACGTCTTCGTGTAGGAATGGTTGGATACAAATTTATGGGGAAGGCCCATAGCAACGCATACCGTAGTCTGCCAATGTTCTTCCCATCTGCTCCGCTTCAGCCCGAGATGTCCGTGATCTGCGGTCGTAATGAACAAGGTGTTCAGGCGGCGGCAAACCAGTTCGGATGGTCTGAGAGTGTGACAGATTGGCGAGAGCTGGTCAAACGGGATGACATCGATCTCATCGATATTAATGCTCCGAGTGATGCTCATAAAGAGATTGCGCTGGAGGCGGCTCGTCAAGGCAAGCATTTGTTCTGTGAAAAACCACTCGCCCTCTCGCTAGCTGATTCCCGTGAGATGCTTCAGGCTGCTGAAGAAGCTGGTATAACCCATATGGTTGGTTTCAACTATCGTTTCTCACCCGCAGTTCAACTTGCGAAGGATCTCATCGAGAGTGGGCGTCTAGGCAAAATCTATCATTTCCGTGCGTTTTTTCTTCAAGACTGGATTCTTGACCCGAACTTCCCGCTCGTATGGCGTCTGCAAAAAGAAGTCGCTGGCTCCGGCTCACATGGTGATCTCGGTGCACACTTAATTGACTTGGCTCGTTTCCTCGTTGGGGAGTTCCAGGAGGTAATCGGCATGAGCGAAACTTTTATCAAAGAACGCCCTCTTGCTTCCGAGATGACGGGTCTTAGTGCAAAAGGCAGTACGAGTGCAGATGCGCCGAAAGGCGAAGTGACCGTGGATGACGCTACGCTGTTCCTGGCACGCTTTGCCGGTGGGGCGCTGGGTAGTTTTGAAGCAACACGATTCGCAGCCGGACATCGCAGCACGAATTCTTTTGAGATTAACGGCAGCTTGGGTAGTGTGCGTTTTGATTTTGAGCGGATGAATGAACTGGAAGTGTATTTCACTACGGACGATGAAGATGTGCAGGGCTTCCGACGTGTGCTGGCTACCGATCCAGCGCATAAATATGCCGAAGCATGGTGGCCTGCTGGTCATACGATTGGCTTTGAACACACATTCACACATGAGATGTTGGAACTGGTTACCGCTATTTCTGAGGGGCGTCAACCATCGCCTAACTTCCATGACGGGGTAGCATGCCAAGCTGTATTGGAAGCCGTAGAACGCTCGGTATCCGAACGCCGCTGGGTATCCCTTGAAGAGATGTAATCGTGCAATATAGAGAACACAATAGTTTCTAAGTACAGTCAAAGATATCGTCAGCTATTCGGAGTCAAGGAAGGACCAAAATCAACGAATGGGAAAGTGAGTGAACTAGCGATGAGTAAAGCACTAATTGTATGGGGCGGCTGGGATGGACATGAACCGGAGCAGGTAGCAGCAATTTTTGAGCGTATTTTGAAGGAAGAGCAGTTCGAGGTCGAAGTCTCCAATACACTGGAGTCATACGCAGATGCAGAGAAGCTGTTGGGTCTGGATTTAATCGTGCCGCTATGGACGATGGGACAAATCGAACAGGAACTGGTGAATAACGTTTCGGCCGCTGTACAGAGCGGCGTAGGTCTTGCAGGTCTGCATGGCGGGATGTGTGACGCGTTCCGTAACAACGTAGACTGGCAGTTTATGACGGGCGGACAATGGGTGGCTCATCCAGGCAATGATGGTGTGGAATACATGGTAAATATCAAACGCGGCTCCAGTCCGCTCTTTGAACATATTGATGATTTTCAGGTGAAAAGTGAGCAGTACTACCTGCACGTTGACCCGGCTGTAGAAGTGCTGGCCACGACTCGTTTCCCCATTGTATCTGGTCCTCACGCTGCTAATGGGCCTGTCGATATGCCTGTAGCATGGACGAAACGCTGGGGGGCAGGACGTGTCTTTTACAACTCGCTGGGACACCATGCAGACATCGTGGATATGAAACCCGTGACTGAGATGATGCGCAGTGGTTTCCTCTGGACAGCTGCAGGTAAAGAACTGGCGAAGAGCCGCAAAACAGGAGTGACTGAGGTGTACACGGGGATGGCAGATAACCAAACCTAATTTTTACGGTGCATTTACGGTGAAGTAAGTTGTAAGTTCGTACTCATATATACGCATAAGAGAGCTTCAACCATATATTAGAGCCATGTCGAAGGGAGCAAGGGCATGAAAACAATGAAAGTTGGTATTATCGGCTGTGGAAAAATCAGCGGGATCTACATGGAGAACTGTCACCGTTTCGAGGTGCTTGAGCTTGTTGCTGTTGCCGACCTGGATCGGAAGCGTGCAGAGGAGCAGGCGGCGGCTTATAACGTACCTAACGTATACACCGTGGATGAAATGTTCGCCAATCCCGAGATTGAGCTGATCATTAACCTCACAATTCCTGCAGTACATGCAGAGGTATGTATCCGTGCGTTGGAGTCTGGCAAACACGTGTATGTCGAAAAACCACTTGCGGTTACACGAGAAGAAGGGCAGGCTGTTCTTGAGACGGCCAAGCGAAAAGGGCTCCTCGTAGGATGTGCACCTGAAACTTTCTTCGGCTCAGGCATCCAGACAGCATTGCAGCTCGTAGAGGATGGTATCATTGGTAAACCGGTTGCTGCAACCGCTTTTATGATGAGCCGAGGACATGAGTTCTGGCATCCCGATCCGGAGTTCTATTATGCGAGCGGCGGCGGACCAATGTTTGACATGGGACCTTATTATCTAACCGCACTTGTGCAGTTGCTAGGTCCAATTAAGTCCATTGCAGGAATGACGGGTAAAGCGATGAATGAACGAACAATTACGAGTGAGAAAAAGAGAGGCCAGATCATTCCCGTTGACATTCCAACCCATGTCACCGGTCTGCTGCAATTTGAACAGGGGGCCATCGGAACGCTGATTACAAGCTTTGATGTATTTGGCGGAAGTGCATTGCCACCGATTGAGATATACGGAACTCACGGCACGCTGCAAGTCCCTGATCCGAACACCTTCGGTGGGCCTGTGCGTTATCGTTTGATGGGTGAACGCGAGTGGACGGAAGCTCCGCTGCTTCCAGGATATCAGGAGAATACTCGTGGCATTGGCGTGGCAGATATAGCGTATGCGGTTCGCAGTGGTCGTGCACACCGAGCGAGTGGGGAATTGGCCTATCACGTACTTGAAGCGATGTGGGCATTCCATGACTCATCGGATGAGCAGACTTTTTACAAGATGAAGAGCTCATGTCAGCGTCCGGCAGCATTGCCAGTGAATCTGCCGCTCTACACGTTGGATCAGTAAAATCAAGTGCATGGAAGATCATTTTATAGTTATTAAGTTGAAAAATATTGAACAAACAGCCTCTCCTAACGAATTAGGATGAGGCTGTTTGTTGTAGACTGCAAGTTAGCTACAAAGGGTTGCTTGGCTGTTTGCTTGCTTGTTTGACGGGTCCATATCGATTGCCATTATGAATTCATGTTCTGTGTATAACATCAAGGTTCGAATCCGGCCTGACTAATATATATTTCATGCTCTTCAAAACAGTCCTGCATGCGTTTTACAATAGTTTTATACGCATCAGGCGCATACCAGTGCTCTAAACCAATCTCTTGATAACGTTGCTCCATCCCAAGTCTTCTCGTTCGCTTCCCTTGACTGCCATCGCCCATAAAATAATCATCAATGCATACCCGCTGAACAAGCGGTCTAAGCTTAGCAGCAAACTGTTCACTGCTAGGCAGCACGGGCGCAATGGCTACCTGTGTTGGAATACCGGCGTCTCGTAGCTGCTTAAGTGCATGCAAGCGACCTGCAATGGGCGGCGCAGAGGGGGTAAAGTGCTTCCTGATATCGTCTTGATCTGTCTCAACGGTCATGCTAACCCTTACACGTTCACCAAGCTTCTGTAGAACATCGATATCACGAGTAACAAGTGGGCTACGGGTCTGCAATAGTACAAAATCCGGCGGACACATCAGCATTGTTTCCAGCAACGAACGTGTTATTTGTTCCTGAGCTTCAACGGGTTGATAGGGATCAGTGCTGGATGACATGAAAATCGTTATCTTCCCTTTTTTACGGGCACGCTGCAATTCCTTGGCGAGAATGCCGGAGGCTTCTTTTTTCACATCAACCCAGCTTCCCCAGTCCTCCTTGCGAAACAAGGAAACAGGCATCTGCCTGACGTAGCAGTAAGAGCATCCGAAAGTACAACCCGTGTAAGGGTTGAGCGTGTGCGTATATCCATTAAGAAAACCTGTACCTTTGTTTAATAACGTTTTGGGGAGCTTATAAGCCACTTGTGTTGTCATGCGTTCTCATGCCTTTCCCTGTAATGTGCAGGAGTACACCGGGTGTGCTTACGAAAAACAGAAATGAAATAAGCCGGGTTCGATATGCCAACCTGACGCCCGATCTCGGCAACGGTCATCTGTGTATGGGTAAGAAGTGTTTGTGCTTTGTTGATCCGTTTGGTCTGGATATATTGAACCGGGGTTTGACCCGTAATACGTTTGAACACCCGATGCAGATGGTATGGGCTCCCGTGACTTGCAGTAGCAAGTACCTCCAGCGTCAATGGTTCGGTGTAATGCTTCTCAATATACTCGGTGACACTGTAAATCCACTCCTGATCCGGCACTCGTTCTCCTGTTGGCTTGCAACGCTTACACGGTCTGAAATGCTGTGCCAAGGCTTGATCCACATTCTGAAAAATGAGAACATTATCGTAGTTGGGTGGTCTGGATTTACACGAAGGCCGGCAAAAAATACCTGTGGTCTGTACCGCATAAAAAAACGTCCCATCGTACGTATTATCATTATGAATAATCGCATTCCAGTAATCAGCAGGAATAACGTTGTGCAAAAGATTTTGCTCAGCACGTTTCATAGATTCACCTCTCTTTCAATTATACTCTCGAAAGGTGAGAAATCACGAATTTTAGAATTGAATCGCAAGATATCAACATCTTAACTGCTCAAACTTCATTCCAGCCGAAATATACGATACAATGTATAGGGATAGACATGAACGGGCATTCGCCCAAATTAACAACATTACAACATCAGACATAGACGAAAGAGGTAGATAGACATGGTTCGATTCGGTGTAGTAGGTACGAACTGGATTACGGAAAGACTGCTGGAATCTGCGGTTCAAGTGCAAGGTTTTCAACTAACAGCGGTATATTCCCGGACAGAAGAAAAGGCTAATGCATTTGCAGACCGGTATGATGCAGCCTACCGTTTTACGGATTTGGAAGAGATGGCGGCAAGTGATGCGCTGGACGCGGTATACATTGCTACCCCCAATACGCTGCACGCACAGCAGGCAGAGCTTTTCCTGAGAAACGGCAAGCATGTATTGTGCGAAAAACCTCTCGCAGCTAACGCGGCAGAAGTACACAGCATGATTGAGACGGCGCGGAAGCATGATGTGCTACTGATGGAAGCGATGAAGTCAACGCTTGTACCCGTGTTCAAAAGTGTAGAGCAGCACCTATCCAAAATCGGTCCAATTCGCAAGTACATAGCGGGTTATTCGCAATATTCCTCGCGCTACGACAAATATAAGGAAGGCATTGTTCTGAACGCATTCAAGCCAGAACTAGCAAATGGAGCCTTGATGGATCTGGGGGTGTACTGTTTATATCCACTCATTACGCTATTTGGGGCACCTAAGCAAGTTCAGTCCCAAGCCCTGATGCTGGAATCCGGTGTGGATGGACAGGGATCTGTTTTACTGAATTATGACGGGATGGATGCCGTTGTCACGTATTCCAAAATTGCTAACTCTCATGTACCTAGTGAAATTATGGGGGAGCGAGGAAGTATTATCATTGATAAGATTGGTTCACCGGAACACGCAGAGATTCGATACAACGATGGGACGGTAGAACCTCTGACAGTGGAGCAACCGTATCCGGCGATGTATTATGAGGTTGAGGAGTTCGTGAGTCTGGTTCAACAAGGAAAAAGAGAATCTACGATGAACTCGCATGAACGCTCCTATCAAACCATGCTGGTGATGGATCAGATCAGGAAGCAAATTGGTCTTGTTTTTCCCAACGATTAAAAACAAGTTGTTCTACTAGGGAGGAAGCAAAAGAGATGAGCCGAGAAGAGAAGAGACAAGAAGAGCAGAGGATCGTGAGCGATCATCAGAATAGTCTGGAACTGGAACAAATCATTTTTGTCGGAAGAACGTTTGAGGAATACATTCGTATGTTTGATCTGACCACGGATGAGCTTGCTGGCAAGGCAATCCTGGATTGTCCTGGAGGTGCGTGTTCGTTCAGTAGTCAGGCTCGAAAGCATGGGGCTCATCCTATGGCAGCAGATATTGTATATCAGTATGGTATCCAAGAGCTTAAGACCAAGGGGCTACAGGATATTGAACATACGATGAAACAAATGCAGACAGTCCAAGATAAGTATGTCTGGGATCAATTTGGATCGATTCAAGGGTTAAAGGAAGAACGATTGCTAGCGATTACGGATTTTGTAGCGGATATGAAATCTCATCCTGAATGCTATGTGAATACCGTATTACCTGAATTATGTTTTAATGATGACCAATTTGATCTCACTTTGTCCGCACATTTCCTGTTCACCTATGCTGATCGGTTGAATTTTGAATTTCATGTTCAGACGGTCTCGGAGATGCTTCGTGTGACAAGACATGAAGTTCGTATTTTTCCGACAGTGGATCTTTCAGGCAAACGTTATAACGACATGGATGAACTGAAGATGTTTTTGGAAAAGATGGGATGTAAGGTCTCTGAAATTCAAACGTCTTATGAATTCCAGCGTAATGCCCATACGATGCTTCGGATAATCAAGCCGTCATAATAAATTCAGATTGGAGGGAACAGGATGAAAAAGGTGCTTATCCTTGGAGGTACACGTTTTTTCGGGAAACGACTTGTGGATCATTTGTTATGGGAAGGCAAATCGGAAATTACGATAGCAACACGAGGACAGACGGAAGTTGATTTCGGGACAGAAGTCAAACGAATTCGACTGGATCGTGAAGATCCGCAGTCCCTTTCAGAAGTTGCACATTCGGATCAGTGGGATATTGTATACGATAATATCTGTTACTCACCGAATGAGGCGAAGGCAGCCTGTGAAGCATTCGCGGGACAGACCCAGCGTTATGTATTAACATCTACGCTGTCCGTGTACGGGGAACCAAGACCTGGATTCAAGGAGACAGATTTTGATCCGTACACTTACCCGCTGCAGTATGGTAACAAGGAAGATTTCACATACGGTGAGGGTAAAAAGCTTGCAGAAGCTGTTTTTTTCCAAACGGCCTCCTTCCCGGTGGCAGCGATGCGGATTCCAATTGTACTAGGAATGGATGATTATACAAGAAGACTTCATTTTCATATCAAACATGTGCAGCAGGGGAAGCCGATCGGCATGCCAAATCCTGAAGCGGAGATTGGATTTATTCATTCCACTGAGGCTGCAAGATTCCTTGCTTGGCTTGGACACGTGTCTTTAACTGGACCCGTCAATGCTTCTTCTAAGGGTTCGATAACACTTAAGGCCATGATGAACTTGATCGAAACGGTGACGGGAATGCAGTCTCAGATTTTGAGACAGACGGTGGAAGAGAGTATGTCCCCCTTTGGTGTAGAACAATCATGGACCATGGATACATCCAAAGCGGAGCAGGCAGGATATACATTTGAAGCTCTTATGGATTGGTTCCCAGGCCTTGTGCGAGAGATTGCCCTCGCTTTACAGTCCGAGCGATAAACAGCTTAAATATTGAAAAACAGGATGAACCATAGAGATGTTCTTTGAGGTCATCCTGTTTTTTGCTGTGTACCCTTGATAGAATCAGCGTATTGATAGAGAGGCTCAGGCTGTGAAGACGAATTTCTAATATATGAAATTCGTCAAAATTTGACATAAAAAAGTGAGATATTTTCCTTTTCCTCGACAACTATTGCAATACATGAAATACCGAGTATAATACTCGGTAAATAGAGTGAAAAGGGGATGCAATAGACGATGAAAACATATGCTGAATTGAACTCTCTTCTTGTTGACGATTATCTGGATCTCCTGAATATTGCAAAACACCTTGGTGATGATGAATGGAAAGACGCTATTCTGCAAGCACTGAAAGAAGAAGTTGATGCCAACCATCACATGGATTCGACTGAAGTCCGGCAGGACCTCTGGAATCAATTCGAAGACATTAACGAGCAGATGCATGAGCTATTGCTGCAATTGAAACAAGTTGATGAACCTGAGGAAAAAGAACAGATTATTGAGATGATCTGGGGACTGAAAATTGACCGCCATGCGATTACTCGTAAACTTGAGACAATGAGCCGTGCAAGTACTGGAACACATCAGTGCTAGGTTAAATATAGGATGTACCCAATTTACAATACAGTAAGACCCGCATCTACCTTGAGAGATTAGTCTCCAGATCATGATGCGGGTTTTGTTATTTTCGCTATTTCTTCAATAGGATTTTATGCTTAGAACTGCTTAGCGAAACGCTGTGCATCTTCAATGCCTTTTTGTTTGATCTCTTCTGCACGATCCTTAAACTGGTTATGTCCTTCTACAAAGATGCCATCCAGCTTGGGTACACCCAAAAATGACATGATTATACTTAAATAGCGGTGTCCGGATTCCATCTCAGCTGCAGGGCCTTCGGAGTAGATTCCACCACGCGCTTGAATATGCAATGCTTTTTTGTTCGTCAGAAGTCCTACTGGTCCTTGTTCTGTGTAACGAAATGTTTTGCCAACTACACAGATTGAGTCGATATATGCTTTCAGTACAGGTGGAAATGAGAAATTCCAAAGGGGTGTAACGAATACATACTTGTCTGCTTGGGCGAACTGATCAGATAGTTCATTGAGACGTTGAACTTTGGACTGTTCTTCCGAGGTGAGGTCACCACCGCTTTGCAGCTTGCCCCAGCCACTGAATACATCTGCATCGATATGCGGTATGTTGGAGCGGTATAGATCAAGATGGATAATTTCGTCTGAACTATGACTTTCCTTGTATGCATCAATAAAAGCTTTGCCAGCAGCCATACTGTACGAGGTTTGGTGGTCATGTGGGTGGGCAGTAATGTAAAGTAACGTTGACATCTTTTGGTATCCTCACTTTCAAGTTTGGGTGATTTGGATCATCTTACCAATGTGAAATGTAATACTAACAATCGCCTTCGGGACAGCTCCAGTGACTGGGGTAGTATGAGAAATAAACGGTTATTTTATTCAGAAGTATGGCAAACAGGGTGAAGGTAACTCTAATCGGCCGAGAAGGTTGTGGCCGTATGTATTCGAATAATTGGCAAAATATATAATGGGGAACGTCACTATATATATGTATAATAAGAAGATAAGCCTTATTAAGGTGCGAACGACCTACGTATAAGTGATGAAGCGTTCAGCAAGCTGTTACGAGTACGTGAAGTTTCATTTACTAACGATAATATGATGAGTGAGATGAATGCACATGGGGATGGATCTGGAGAAACAACGATTAAGCATTGAAGCGGCAAAATTGTATTATCAATCCGATTACAGCCAGCAGGATATCGCCTCAAGATTGGGTGTATCTCGCCCGACTGTATCCAGGCTTCTTCAATATGCCAAAGATCGTGGATATGTACGTATTGAAATCATGGACCCGCTGGAGGATATTGATATCATTGCAGGGGACCTCAAAGCGAAATATAATCTTGAAACAGCATTAGTATGTTTTTCACCACTGAAAAGCGATGAGGAGATCCAGAAGCACATTAGCAAAAGAGCGGCAGATTATATACAGGACACCGTGCAAGACGCAGACATAATCGGAGTGACATGGGGAACGACCATGTATGCGGTTGCACGTCAGCTGAGGCCCAAACAGGTTAGGGGCGTAGAAGTAGTACAGCTTAAGGGAGGCGTAAGCCACTCTCATGTGAACACCTACGCTGCCGACATTGTACATCTGTTTGCGGAAGCGTTTCACACCGTTCCACGATATTTGCCGCTTCCCGTGATCTTCGATAATATTGAAGTGAAAAAAATGGTAGAGGCAGATCGCCACATTGGACGAATTGTCGAGCTGGGAAGACAGGCAAACATCGCCATTTTTACCGTTGGAACCGTGCAGGAAGATGCACTTTTGTTCAAGCTGGGGTATTTTAATGAGCAGGAACAGCAGTTGCTAATGGAGTCTGGTGCAGGTGATATTTGTTCACGCTTTTTTGATGCTGAAGGACATCTGATCAGTCAGGAGATTAACAACAGAACAGTCGGCATTGACTTGGCAGAATTGAGAAATAAGGAAAAATCTATTCTCGTCGCCGGCGGCAAACGTAAAATTAAAGCTATTCATGCTGCCCTGAAAGGCCAGTACGCCAACACTCTTGTAACAGATCAGTACACAGCTCAAGCTTTGCTTCGTATGTAAGGATATAATGCCCGTTATATTCATCTCTAAGAATAATAAGCATTTCGACATTGACAACATCTGCCAAGTTATTAGGTGGATGTTTTGTTATGTTAAGCAGAAAATAAACAGGTAGCACTTCACCCCGTGTGATTAGTTTATCATTTTACATATGAACAAAAGTTCAAGTTGATTTTTACATATGTTCATGATAGTGTAGGGGTATCAAGTTCATAGTTCAGAAAAGGGAGAGATTCAATTGACTACATCACAACTAGCAAAAATGATCGATCATACATTGCTTCGTGCAGACGCAACCCGTAATGAGATTACGAAACTGATTGAAGAAGCGAAACAGTATCAATTCGCATCAGTATGTGTTAATCCAGGCTGGGTGTCTTACGCTTCAGAGCAACTCCAAGGCACGGGCGTTGACATTTGCACAGTGATCGGTTTCCCGCTGGGAGCATCAACTTCCGAAGTAAAGGCATTTGAAACGAAAGATGCGATTGCTAAAGGCGCAACCGAAGTGGATATGGTAATTAACATCAGCGCATTGAAAGACGGCAATGATGACGTCGTTGAACAAGACATTCGTGCTGTTGTTGAAGCAGCAGCAGGTACACTGGTGAAAGTAATTATTGAGACTTGTCTGTTGACAGATGAGGAAAAAGTACGTGCCTGTCAAGCGGCTGTCAGAGCCGGTGCTGATTTTGTTAAAACATCGACAGGGTTCTCTACAGGTGGGGCGACACCGGAAGATATCGCATTAATGCGCCGTACAGTTGGTCCAGATGTCGGTGTCAAAGCTTCCGGCGGCGTTCGCAGCCTCGAAGATATGCAGAAAATGATCGAAGCAGGTGCTACTCGAATTGGAGCGAGCTCCGGTGTGAAAATTATGCAAGGCGGTCAGTCTACGTCTTCTTACTAAGACACCAAGAGTCGTTTGTCCTGAACCTTGTTTTAAAAAAAAATGACAAGGTTCAGGAAATTTTTATCAAAATAATAGACGAAAAGATGTTTTCTATGGTTTGTAAGCGCTTAATAAAATTTCTGAAATTATAATTGTCGAAATTGTCTAAAATAACATTTAGTAACCCTTTGAGTGTTTACACAACGGGATTAACTATCTTTCAAAGGAGAAATCACATGAAATATCTTATTGCCATTTTGGGCTTAATCGTTGTTTTTGGACTGGCGTACATTGCCAGTAACGGGAAGAAACAGATTCGATATCGACCGCTTGCGGTAATGATTGTTTTACAAATTGTTCTTGCCTATTTCTTGCTGAATACGGTGGCTGGAACGTACCTTGTTTCTAAATTCTCGAGTGCGTTTAACGCATTGCTGGCTTATGCCAATGAAGGTATTGGTTTTGTTTTCGGGGGATTATTGAACATAGAAGGCGGCGCGCCGTTTTTCCTGAGTGTACTGATGCCGATCGTGGTCATTTCTGCCTTGATTGGGATATTGCAGTATATCCGAATTTTGCCTTTTGTTAT
Source organism: Paenibacillus sp. JJ-100 (assembly GCF_948329825.1). Taxonomy (GTDB): domain Bacteria; phylum Bacillota; class Bacilli; order Paenibacillales; family Paenibacillaceae; genus Paenibacillus. Next base: position 81,770 of record NZ_CAOJCM010000002.1, on the reverse strand, counting down.
AAGATATATTGGTCTGGTACTAAGTAAAATCAATGGAATGGGCAAGTTGGAGTCTTATAACGCGGTTGCTTCGGCTATTCTGGGCCAATCCGAAGTGTTTATCTCGGTGAAAAAGCAAATTGGATTACTGCCAAAGCATCGACTTTACACCCTTTGTGCCTCAGCTATGTCCACAGTATCCATGTCCATCGTGGGTGCATATATGACAATGATTGATCCGAAATATGTCGTTACAGCGTTGGTGCTTAACCTTTTCGGCGGTTTTATCATTGCTTCCATTGTGAACCCGTATCGGGTGACGGCGGAAGAAGATATATTGGAAGTGCAGGAAGATGAGAAACAATCGTTTTTCGAAATGCTGGGTGAATACATTATGGACGGTTTCAAGGTCGCTATTATCGTGGCAGCGATGTTGATTGGTTTTGTTGCCTTGATTGCCTTGGTTAACGGCATTTTCAGTTCATTGATTGGTATTTCATTTCAGCAACTGCTTGGGTATGTGTTTGCACCTTTTGCTTTTATTATGGGTGTCCCTTGGCAAGAAGCGATTCAAGCGGGAAGTATTATGGCTACCAAAATGGTATCCAACGAATTCGTAGCGATGCTGGATCTGAGCCAACAAACCGAGTTGACTGCCAGAACAACAGGGATCGTATCGGTCTTCCTCGTATCCTTCGCCAACTTCTCTTCCATCGGTATTATTGCCGGTGCGGTAAAAGGACTTCATGAGAAACAAGGGAACGTAGTTGCCCGCTTCGGTCTGAAGTTGCTTTACGGTGCATCGCTTGTCAGCGTACTGTCAGCGATCATTACTGGACTGTTCTTGTAAGCTGGATTATTGGAAGGAGTGCTGTGAGTTATGTCAACATTCAAAAGAGTACATCTAATCGTAATGGATTCTGTGGGAATTGGTGAAGCGCCAGATGCAGCAGAATTCGATGATTTTGACGTGGATACGTTAGGTCATATTGCACGTGAACGAGGAGGTCTGAAGATGCCGAATATGGCGAGTCTTGGACTATCCAATATTAAAGAAATTCAAGGGATTCCCGTTGCGGATAAACCTAAGGCATATTACACCAAAATGCAGGAGGCCTCCCGGGGCAAAGACACGATGACAGGTCACTGGGAGATCATGGGTCTGTACATCGATACACCTTTCCGTGTATTCGAGAACGGCTTTCCAGATGAGCTGATTCATCGCATCGAGGAGAAGACAGGCCGTAAGGTGATCGGGAATAAACCAGCCAGCGGCACGGAGATTTTGGATGAGCTGGGTGCGGAACATGTGGAAACAGGCGCGCTGATCGTATACACTTCAGCCGACTCGGTGCTGCAAATTGCAGCGCATGAAGATGTTGTTCCTTTGAAAGAACTATATGAGATCTGTGAATTCTGCCGTGAAATTACACTTGAAGATCCATACATGCTGGGTCGCATTATTGCCCGTCCTTTCGTAGGTGAAGCGGGGAACTGGAAACGTACAGCGAATCGTCATGACTATGCACTCAAACCATTTGGTCGTACAGTGATGAATGAACTAAAAGATGGCGGACTGGATGTTATTGCCTTGGGAAAAATCTCCGACATTTATGACGGTGAGGGTGTAACGAAAGCGGTACGTACCGTTTCTAATATGGATGGTATGGACAAGTTGTCTGAAACATTGGATGAAGAGTTCACTGGACTCAGCTTCCTGAACCTGGTTGATTTTGATGCACTGTACGGACACCGCCGTGATCCGCAAGGATATGCGCAAGCTCTTGAAGATTATGATGCACGTCTACCCGAGATTTTTGCGAAAATGACAAACGATGACCTGCTGCTGATTACAGCTGACCATGGTAACGATCCAACATACCGTGGTACAGATCACACACGTGAATATGTACCACTGCTTGCGTACTCTCCTCGTTTTGAAGAGGGTAAACAGTTGGATCTTCGCAGTACTTTTGCTGACATTGGTGCAACGGTAGCCGATAATTTTGGTGTGAAATTGCCAGAGTATGGGAAAAGCTTCTTGAGTGAACTGAAATAGAGAAACGGTTGCGTCACATCAGGAATACACCACGGTATTCTCAACATCGATAAATAAGATCACATATATTCGGAGGAGATTAAATGAGCACACATATCGGAGCAAAACCAGGAGATATTGCAGAAACAATCCTTTTACCAGGAGATCCACTGCGTGCGAAGTATATCGCTGATACGTATCTGGATGACGTTGTATGTTATAACGAGGTTCGTGGCATGCTTGGATTCACAGGCACATATCAAGGTCACCGGATTTCGGTCCAAGGTTCAGGTATGGGGATTCCTTCCTTTGCTATCTATGCGAATGAGCTTATTAGTGAATACGGCGTGAAAAACCTGATCCGTGTAGGTACGTGCGGCGGAATGCAGGAGCATGTTCATGTGCGTGATATCATTCTTGCTCAAGCGGCTTGTACGGATTCCAGTATGAACAAACATGTTTTTGGCGGATACGATTTTTCACCAATTGCTACATTCTCGCTATTGAAGGAAGCTTATGACCGTGCAACAGCAAAAGGCATGAAAATCCATGTAGGTAACGTGTTCAGTTCGGATACATTCTATCGCGACGATCGCTCCATTACTGAAAAATTGATGAAACATGGTGTTCTTGGCGTGGAGATGGAGACGACTGCACTGTATACTATTGCTGCCAAGTTCGGTGTGAATGCATTGACGATCTTGACTGTAAGTGATCACCTGCTCACAGGCGAAGAAACTTCTGCTGAAGAGCGCCAGAAGACATTCAACGACATGATGGTTGTGGCGTTGGATACAGCAATTACTTTGTAAACATCGAATTTGATACTGAAGCACGGAGTGGAGGAACCGGATAAGAAGATCCGGAACCGGAACGTTAATGCGAAACGCGTGTTCTATATAATCGATTTTACACAAGGGAGAGATCATCATGAGAATGGTAGATATTATTGAGAAAAAGCGTGACAGAAAAGAACTGACAACAGAGGAAATCGATTTTGTCGTCCAAGGCTATACAAAAGGAGATATTCCAGATTATCAGGTTAGCGCATGGGCAATGGCTGTATTTTTTAACGATATGACAGATAAAGAGCGTGCAGACTTGACCATGTCGATGGTAAACTCGGGTGAAACCATTGATCTGTCTGCGATTGAAGGCGTCAAAGTAGATAAACACTCCACTGGTGGCGTAGGTGACACGACAACTCTAGTGCTGGCACCGCTCGTGGCTGCGCTTGATGTACCTGTAGCGAAGATGTCTGGTCGTGGTTTGGGTCACACAGGGGGCACAACGGACAAGCTGGAATCCGTTGCGGGATTCCACGTGGAGCTTGAAAAAGAAGAATTTATTCGTCTCGTGAACGAACACAAAGTAGCGGTTATTGGTCAAAGTGGGAATCTCACGCCTGCTGACAAAAAGCTGTATGCTCTGCGTGACGTAACGGCAACCGTGAACTCGATTCCACTGATTGCAAGTTCCATCATGAGTAAGAAAATTGCAGCCGGTGCAGATGCCATTGTACTGGATGTAAAAACAGGCGCAGGCGCGTTCATGAAAACAACCGAAGATGCTAAAGAATTGGCACATGCTATGGTTAGCATAGGTAACAATGTGGGCCGTAAGACGATGGCGGTCATCTCCGACATGTCCCAGCCACTAGGTTTTGCTATCGGTAATGCTCTGGAAGTCAAAGAAGCGATTCTGACGCTACAAGGTAAAGGTCCGAAAGATCTGGAAGAGCTGTGTCTGGCACTCGGACGTCAGATGGTATTCCTTGCAGGCAAAGCAGATTCACTGGAGCAGGCTGAACAAAAGCTCAGAGAAGTCATTCAGAATGGTAAAGCTCTGGAGAAGTTCAAACATTTCTTGGCGAACCAAGGCGGGGACGCTTCCGTAGTGGATCATCCAGAACGTTTGCCACAGGCTCAATACCTGATTGAAGTGCCTGCAGATCGCGACGGGTATGTTGCAGGAATCGTTGCAGACGAGATCGGAACAGCTGCTATGCTTCTCGGTGCTGGACGCGCAACCAAAGAATCTGAGATTGATCTGGCCGTGGGACTCATGCTGAACAAAAAAGTGGGCGATCCTGTAAAAGCGGGCGAATCTTTGGTAACAATTCACGCTAATCGTGAAGATGTGGCTGATGTTATTGCGAAAATCAAGGAAAACATTACGATTGCAGATCAAGCTAATGCACCTGTATTGGTTCATGATATCGTAACAGAATAAAATAATCATATCATCACGTTTAGGACGGAGCAGAACTTTTCTGCCCGTCCTTTTTTGTGTATTCATTATCGTATCCATAAGGTAGCAGGAGGGGGATGATATCTCCTAGGATTCTAAAACTTTCTAAGGATTATCTCTGCTTACTCATAATCGCATCATATGCCTTAACCGAGTCTGCGTTGGTGTAGATGTAAGGGGTGGCTGGTTGATCAATCGCTGTCACTTGCGCTGCCTGAATCTCCATCGTATCTCGACCATCAACTTGAGCGGAGCCAATCGTTCCGGTAACCTGAACCCAGCTATCTTTCTTTAAATTGTTAGCATCGGGGATGTGTATCATCACACCAAAGGGAGCTGCGTCTGCTGGACAACACATGACGAGAAAACGCCCGAGTGCAAAATGAGAATCATGTTTCATACCTTCATCTCGGTATACAAAGCCGGTTAGTGTAATCTTTTTACCAGAGAACTGGCGCTGAAACATATCCAGGGTACCGAGTGTCTCAGAAAATATCTCTTGATGTACTTCAATGACAGGCTGTTCATATAATTTTTCTGCCAGTTCCGCGAATTCGCGGCTGTATTCATCTGGCGGAACAAACTTCACGCTAGCAGGTGTATCTGAAAGGTTCACATCTTGTGGTACTGTAATGTCTTGTACATCTAAGCGAGGGGTGGAATTTGGCAAAGGCTCTTTACGCCTTATTTCAGGTGGAGCATACGTTAAAGACATGCCTTTCTGACTCGCCATAGAACTGCCTAAGGCTTGATCGGGCAGAAGAAATCCCAGAATTAAAGGCAAAGCAATGAGGCCATAAATCAGCGTGCTTCGTATGATTCCCGAAGGAGGGGGATGTTCACAACCACAATCGAATTCATTTCGACCAAATAAAGCATGACAGGCCATAACGATCGCAATAAATATGAAAGGGATAACACAACCGAGTAATAGCTTCTGCATCGTGGGAGCTAAATAATAATGCAATGAGTTCGTTGATTGGAGGTGCATAATATAGACAGCCATACTGCCAATCCAAGTTGCTCGGATCAGGGTATGGAAACGAATCGAAGCTGAATTTGAGAAGAAATTTTTAGTCGCCGTGCGATATGTTGGACTTGTTGTGTGACTCATGATCCTCACTTCACTCCTTTCTCTTAAGCAATTTAATGAGTGGATGAAATTACGGGTATAAAGTAGTTAATGATATGAATGATTCATGGGATTAATATATTTTGGATCTATTATCCTAAAAAGTTCACAAGCCATGACCCCGCAAATACGAAGAATACGATGGCCAGGCATACTCCGATGACGAAGCGGGTGCGGAAGGTAGAGAGCAGCATCAATGTGCTCTTGAGATCCAACATCGGTCCGAGTACAAGGAAGGAAATCAGTGGACCTAAAGCAAACGTATGGGAGAAAGCGGAAGCAACAAAAGCATCTGAGGTGGAACATAAAGACAATACATAAGCAAAGCCCATCATAAAAACATAAGACGCTACAGGACCGTTACCCAGTGAAATCAAGTCACTTCGGCTGACAAAGGTCTGGATACAAGCTGTAATCAAGGCACCAATCACCAGATATTTACTCATATCCACAAACTCGTCTCCAGCATGAATGAAAAAGCTACGCCAGCTCTTGGGATGTGTGTGATGATGCTGATGAGCATCTGTAGTTTGTTGGGACGGAGAAGAAGCCATCCTGAAACCAGGGTGTGTCTTTACTTCGACTGCCGCAACGTTGGGTATGCGCAGAGGATTATGTTTAACGAACAAATACACTAGCCCTCCAACAGCAGCTGCTACAGCAAAAGCCAATCCCATGCGAGCAACAGTGATCTCTGGATGATTAGGAAAAGCCAGCAACGTTGCAGTAAACACAATCGGGTTCACGACAGGTCCGCTTAATATGAATGTCACTGCAATGTACGCGGGCATGCCTTTATGCATAAGACGCCGCACAACGGGGATCATTCCGCATTCACAGATCGGAAAGATCAATCCGAGCAATCCGGCCACGAGTACACCGCCAACAGGATGTTTAGGAGTGAGTCTACGTACCATCTCTTCGGATACGAACCACTGCATAAGAGAGGACAACAGAACACCCATTAACAAAAAGGGGGCCGCTTCCAGAAAAATGCTGACAAATACCGTTTTTATATTCTGTAGCGCTTCGCTATTCCAGATCTTGTTCAGATCAGGGGCCAATGCAATGGTTACCGGAACCAGAAACGCAAACGGAACGATGAAGGTTAGGAGCTTCAGACTAGCTGCCATTCTCATGAATAAAGACCTCCGTTATTACAACATTGCTAAAATATATGCTTGTACTTGTCACAACATACATCGATCTGCTTCCTTCATCTTATTTGATGCTTGGTACTGAAAAAGGTACAATATAACAACGTGCCAATGAACGAACACGAAGATCCGTTTGTCTCTTGCAATGCAGAGAGTACAGGACTGTGTTCTTTTGTTGAAGGAGAATATCGGATATGCAGATCTGGAGGAACATGATGAACGTACATGAAGAATTTGAGGAGCAGGAACTGTTGTTGAGTGAACAGCCTGCTCATCTGTGGAGAAGGCGAAAACAGGAACTCCTGCACTGGACAGAACGGGATAAACGAACTGTGTTGCCCAAACGGACTGCGATATGGAATGGGATAGAGGTCGATGTAGAACTGGTTCGCACACTGAGCCTGCTGGAGGAAGCAGGGGTGGAGACCGAGTTTTCCTGTGCTGGTGTTAGTCCGCTGGATGAACCTGTCGATCATTCACTATATGCATATGTAACACTGATCCAGAGCCGAGCAGCCGAGCAGTTTGTACGCTATGCACTTCTGCGAATGCGAAATCGATTACTGGTTACATTGGAGACAGGGCGTGGACGATATGATCTGTCTTCATTTTTCATTGGACATAATCGGAGTTTCTGTTGGTGGATCGAGCAGTGTGCTTCAGACTTTAAAAGCGGAACGAAGCAGGGAAACCTGACGTAGTACATGGGATAGGCTCTTATATTGAAGGTAAGGAGGTCTGACCGTAGTATGAATAAGTGGCTCAAAACGATACTTTTTCTCATGGCCTCTGTATTCCTGACCCGATTTATCCCGTTCTCGTCTTTGTTTCGTAATCTGGATACAATGATTCATGAATTCGCTCATGCTCTAATGACGCTAGTTTTATCGGGGAAGGTGTTGCGAATCGAATTGTATGCAGACCATAGCGGTGTAACATATTCGTCTATGCTGACATCGGGGAGAGCGATATTTGTTTCACTGGCAGGTTACATTGGTGCATCACTTTTTGCATGGTTGTTATTTTATCTGTACCGTAAAGGCCAGCACATGTGGGGATTGGGAATAATGACAGCTGTGGCCCTCGTGTCTCTGTTATTGTATGTCAGAGGGGAATTCGGCATGTTGTGGTTGACCGGATTTATCGCCTTGAATGTCGTTATTATGATTTTTGGAGTCAAAATCGCAAAGTATTACTATCTGCTACTGGCCTTTATTACACTCGAAGAGTCGGTCCTCAGTGCGTTATATGTCGGCTGGATGTCTTGGACTCGTCCATCTCAGGCTGGAGACGCTGCCAATCTGGCACAACAGACATTTCTGCCTTCTCTATTCTGGGGCACGTTGTTTGCTTTGTTTGCCTTATGGTGTGCAAAGGGAGCTCTCACTCTTTTCTTCCGCAAAGAGGGTACGGCAAGAGCGCCGAAATCTCGTAGTTTAAACAGAGCATAGAATGATGGAAATAGTTTGTCGGACGAATAAAAAGCACTTTCTTTCTCCAAAAGAAGGTGCTTTTTTATATGTTATATTTATCCCTTTGCAGCAGTGTGAACTACATCAACTACTACATCAAACTAATTTCCAAGATTGTCCCATAACGCATAAAAGTAATATATTTCCTCCAAGATCGCCTGATCATCTTTGGCTGCAATGCCACCTTTCATCCGTGCAAGTGCGCCCAAAATGTCATAGATACTTTCTCGCTCCACGCTGAATTGTATACGATTGACGATCCGATCCCAAGCGTGCATCGCATAATCCACCTGAGCTTTGGCTTGAGTCCACTGTTTTTCTTGTACCTGCTTCTCCAGCAAGTGTACTGATTCAAGTAATCGATCGTGTTTGCCAAGAGGTTTTTTGAGCATCGGGCCGCTAACCATGATCGAAATGAACAGTAGCAGCATGAGGATCGGGATCGCATAGAGCAGCCATGTCTTCTTTTTCATTTGCTAACCTCCCGGCACAGGTCTGGAGAATGTTCTGATCAACGAAGAGCATTATTTATGAACCTTATTTTGATCTGTTACGGACTTATCAGTTACATGATCTTTGTACAAATCAATATATAACTTGTCGTTTGGTAAAATAGCAGCAAATGCAATGTCCTGAATCGACAGGTTTTGTTTCTTCAATTGCTCTGTTAACCATCGATTGTCCTTATTCCGCTCTGCTAGTTTTTCTTTCATCAGGACACCGTCAATAATAAGCTCGGTCATGAGCTTCTGAGTGGGCGGGTGCATATGCATATCACTTGCGGTTACAGGCTGATTCTCTGGTTTTAGCGCAATGGAGAGGGTACCATCGGGTTCCAGAATGCCGTAGTCGACCGTTGTTATATCGAATACATCTTTTTGCCGCAGCATCATCGTGAGTTCGTCGAATTTCACTCTCATTTTATTCAGATTTTGCTCCAGAATTTTGCCGTTCTGAATAACCAGCGTGGGATTGGAATCCATAATGAGGGAGAAGGCTGGGCTTTTCAGCGTAATGTATTGAAATAGGATCGTGATTAAGGTGAAGATGGTAAGTGCCACAAAATGAATCCATGCTTTGGACGACAAATTCGTTGCAAACGTACCGGCTATGGAACCGATGGTAATACCGTTAATATAATCGAAATAGGTCAGGTTGCCCATTTGTTGCTTTCCTAAGACCCGTGTATAGATAATCAAAGTAAGAAAAGCGATTATTGCTCGAACAGCAACGACCGTAGTTTCCTCCATCATGTACAGATCACCATCCTCTACATCCACAATCCTTGCCCATTAAATACGAACTTATTCTTCATTGGTTGAATGTAAAAAACCGAACCCCGTGATCAGATCACAAGGTTCGGTTGGTGAGTCTACACGCCGGAATAAGCCATGAATCCGCCATCAACAGGCACAACGATACCCGTCACGAAGCTCGACTGTTTTTCATCTGCAAGCCACATTAACGTACCGAGTAGATCCTCCGGTTTACCAAAACGACGCATGGGTGTATGCGCAATAATTTTGCTGGAACGCTCTGTAGGTGAGCCGTCTGAATTCAGGAGCAAGTTGCGGTTCTGTTCGGTCAAGAAGAAGCCTGGCGCAATTGCATTGACCCGAATTCCGGATTCCGCAAGATGAACGGCGAGCCACTGTGTAAAATTGTTTATTGCTGCCTTGGCAGCACTATACGCAGGCACTTTTGTCATAGGAGATGGGGCACTCATAGACGATATATTGATAACGGTAGCAGGTGCATCACGCTCAATCATATGTTTGGCAAATATTTGAGTAGGGATGAGGGACCCGATAAAATTCAGATCCATCACCTGCCGAAATCCCTCGACGCTAACATCAAAAAAAGTGGTCACTTCGGGATTGTCGAGATCTTCCAATCTGAAAATTTCATTCGTTGTATTGGCACTAGCATGATTACCGCCTGCACCATTAATTAATAAGTCACATGGACCAAGCTCTTCACGGACGATATCGGCCGCAGTTTGTACACTTTCTGCTTGGGTGACGTCACAGGCAACGGCAATGGCTCGGCCGCCTGCTTGTTCAATTGCAGACGCAACCTCCTGACCTTTAGATGCCGTCCGGTTCAAAATAGCTACCTTAGCGCCATGTCTTGCGAGTTCTACGGCCATCGAGCGGCATAAGACACCTGCACCTCCGGTGATAACAGCCGTTTTGCCTTCAAGGCGAGTAGTTCGCTCCAGATTAAGGTTCACGTTGTGATCGCTCATGCTTTAGCCCTCCTTTGCAATGAATCCCACACACCCCAGAGATACATAATTCCAAGAGCTCGATCATACAGCCCATATCCTGGTCTGCATTGTTCACCCCATAGATGTCGGCCATGGTCGGGTCTTGCGTAACCTTCAAAACCAATATCATGATAGGCTTCGACAACACCCGCGATATCCACACTACCGTCTTGACTACGGTGAGAGGTCTCAATAAAGTCACCATTATCATAGACCTTCACATTACGAATGTGCGCAAATGGAATTCGATCTTTGAACTCGTGAATCATACCAATGATATCATTGTCGGGATTCGCTCCTAGAGACCCACTGCACAAGGTTACACTGTTCGCCGGACTATCATACAGATTCAGGTATCTGCGAAGATTATCTTGACTGATAATGATCTTAGGTAAACCAAATATCGGCCATGGTGGATCATCGGGATGGATCGCCATTCGAATGCCAAGACGCTCCGCAGCAGGGATGATTTCTTGTAAGAAGTAACGTGCATTCTCCCACATGTCTTCTTCGGTCACATCTTTATAGGCTTCGAATAAGCCTGACAGATATTGCAACCGCTCTGGTTCCCAACCTGGCATTGTGAGGTCCGTATTTTCGGTGATTTTGCGAACCAACTCGAGCGGTTCAATGTTATGCAATCTGCTACTCTCATAGAAGAGGGCTGTTGATCCATCTTCCATTTCTTTGTGCATATCGGTACGTAACCAGTCAAAGATCGGCATGAAGTTATAACAGATTACTTTCACGCCTACCTGAGCGAGCTTTTCCATTGTTCGAATGTAATTGGTAATGTATTTGTCCCGTGAAGGTAATCCGAGCTTGATGTCTTCATGGATGTTTACGCTCTCTACGACATCCAGGTGAAGCCCTGCTTTGTCCGCAGCTGCCTTTACAGCAAGTATTTTTTCCATAGGCCACTCTTCACCTGCAGGAACATCGTGCAGCGCCCATACAATACCTTCAACTCCAGGGATTTGCCGGATATGATCCAGTGACACTGTATCGTTGCCTTCACCAAACCAGCGAAAAACCATCTTCATTCCATTCACCTCATCATGATTAGTGGAAGCAGCATAGCTTGTGATGTAGAAGCATTAGAACGTAACTTATTGAAAATAAGAAGGATATGTACTCCGCAGAACAGCCAAGTCCGTTACGGTTTGGCGAAGATGCTCCTGCATCAGATGTTCTGCTTTCTCTGCATTTTGCTGCTGAATCGCCTGGACCATTGATCTGTGCTGCTCAATCAGGTGATCCCAATGATGATTCGAAGAGAGGCGAAGCATCCGGCTTCGATTCAAATGCACACTCATCTGTTCAATCACAGTCCAGGTTTTGCTCTTATTACAGCCTGCAAATAGAGTGCTATGGAACTCCTCATCCAATTGAAACATACGCCCATCATCCGGTTCGTGCTGACATTGCTGTTGTTGCGTTAAATTTTGTTCGAGAGTGGTGAACTGTTCAGCTGGAAAGTGTGAGCATGCCAAACGAATGACGGCCCGTTCAAGTTGCTCACGCATAAATCGAGCTTCTTCAACCAGATCAACTTGAATGAGGGAGACATACGTCCCACGCTGCGGATACACTTCCAGCAGACCTTCCTGAGCCAATCTGACAAAACTCTCACGCACAGGAGTCCGGCTAACCTGAAAATCCAGAGCGATTTCTTTCTCCGATATGGCTGTGCCTGGAGGTAGCTTGAGACTCAAAATCTGTTGCTTCAGCGTGTCATAGACCAAATCACGTACCGAGTAGGATTGCTTAATTAGCGCAGAGTGAGGACTTGACGGTGGTGATAAGCCGGCTTTGGATGATAATTTAGGAATATGATCCACAACTTCAACCCCTTCATTGCCATACTACCATACAAGTATGTCAGTGTGGAAGCGTTTTATTTTTATAATTATCTTAAGATGAAAGAGTTGGGTTAGGTGAATATGACTTGCGGAGGAATTCAAAAAGATGTAAAATCCACTTATTAGGTTCGTATGTTTAAACGAATTGAAATTATTGAGAACAATGGACTAAACGAAAGACAATTGAGGTGTAGTTATGAGTCATAAGGCACTAAGCATTTTTCAGGATTGTATTCCACTCTTTCAGGTGCTGAGCGACAACCATCGTCAATCTATTTTGCTGATGCTCAGTGAAAAAGGCAAAATGACAGTGAATGAAATTACGGAGCAATCCACGCTGTCTCGTCCCGCAATATCCCACCATCTGAAGCTGCTACTTGAAAAAGGTCTGATTTCAGTGGAACAGAAGGGCACACAGCGTTACTATTCTGCTTCACTCCGCGCTTCAGTCGATTTGTTGAAAGAACTTGTCGCTGCGTTGGAAGAAGAATGTCTGAAATAATTGGTGTGAATATCCATCTACTAAAAACAACAACATGCCCAGGCATGTGTTTTATTGGTTCGTCAGTTTAAACGTTTCATCAATAACGAGAAAAGGGAGCACGGCCTCTATGACCACGTTTCAGGAACTTACCACAGAAGATGTGCATGTTATTCTTGAGAAACAACGGACATTTTATCGAACAGGGATTACCCGTTCAGCAGATACGAGAATCGAACGTCTAACCCGTTTAAAGGAAGCCATACAGAGATATGAACCTAAGCTGACCCAAGCACTGTATCAAGATTTAGGGAAAAGTGAATTCGAATCCTACACGACAGAGATCGGATTTATGATGGACAGCATCAAACACACTATTCGCAAAATTAAAAAATGGGTAAAACCTGTCAAAGTCAAGACACAAGCAGCACTTCTGGGCTCCAAAAGTTATATCCTCCCTGAGCCTTATGGAACGGTGTTAATTATTGGCCCATTTAATTATCCATTTCAACTCCTCATTGAACCTCTTGTCGGCGCAATTGCGGCAGGTAATACGGCGGTGCTCAAAGCTTCAGAAAACACTCCAGCCGTATCGGCTGTTGTCCGGGAGCTGATTGGTGAAGTATTCGAGCCAGAATACGTACAAGTGGTTGAAGGGGCAAAAGACACAACGACAGCACTTATTCATGCACCCTTCGACTATATCTTTTTTACAGGTAGTGTACCCGTAGGTAAGATCGTGATGGAGGCCGCGGCCAAAAATCTCGTTCCTGTTACGTTAGAACTTGGAGGGAAAAGTCCTGTCATCGTCGATGAGCAGGCTGATATCCAAGTCGCTGCTGAACGTATTATGTGGGGCAAATTGCTTAACACAGGGCAGACTTGTATTGCACCTGATTACTTGCTCGTACATGAGCGTGTGAAACAGCCTTTGATTGAAGCTATGAAAACAGCTATTGTGGCCTTCTTCGGAACAGACATTCAAAATAATAAGGATTATGGGCGTATCGTGAACAAATCACACTTTAAACGTTTGACTACACTCATCGAGCGAGATCAGGATAAGTTGATCTTTGGAGGAGCCTCCGATGAGAAGGATCGTTATATTGAGCCTACATTAATCGATGCTGAGTCGTGGAATGCAGCTACGATGGAAGATGAGATTTTTGGGCCCATTTTACCGATTATCAGCTATAGTGACTTGGATGAAGCAATTGGAGAAATCATTAAACGTCCTAAGCCGCTTGCTCTGTATTTATTCACCTCCGATTCAACCGTTCAGGACAAAGTGTTAAATGAAGTTTCTTTTGGCGGAGGATGCATTAACGATACGATTACTCATGTGGCTAATTCGCGATTGCCATTTGGAGGCGTAGGCCATTCTGGAATTGGTTCGTACCACGGACGGTATAGCTTCGAGACCTTTTCCCATATGAAAAGTATTTTGAAAAAGAGCACTAAAGTTAATCCGCCCATCTTATATCCTCCTTATAATAATAAGCTGAAGCTGATCAAACGTTTGCTGAAATGATGAACATACATTCAACATTCAATAACTAAAAACAGCCTGTCACTGGAGTTTAATCCAGGGCAGGCTGTTCCTGTCTGTATTGCGAAGGGGACTTGCCGGACCATCGCTTGAATTGACGGCTGAAATGAGCGATATCTTTATACCCGAGCATTACCGCTATATTTTGCACAGAAAGCTGCGGATTGCCCAGTAGAACTTTGGCCTCATGCAGCACCATTTGGGATAGGAATGTACGAGGCGACTGGCCAAACACCTGCTTGAATACCCGATTGCAATGGGAAGGACTGATACCCAGCTCTGCGGCGATGTCATCAATACCATAGTGACTGCCCGTTTCATCTCCTTGTTTGAATTGCTGGCTCATTAGCCCTTGCAGACGGTTCCGAATCTGATGCGCCAGTTCCATTCGCTCGTAACCATTGGTGAACGTCTGTGCTGCTTCCTGAGAGACAGTCTCCCACAGATGACCAAATAGCTCAAATACAGCCGATTGCAGCTGCATACGTTGGACCATCGCATTGGGTGATTGATCTGGTGCAGAGGACATCAGCTTATGTAGCACCGGTTCAATCTGCTGAGTAACCAGACTGTCCGCACTGAATAACACTTGTTTGATTCGAGCCAGAAGGGAGAGAAACAGCTGATCATCAATATCAAAATGCATACAGAAATAGGTGAAGTCTTTTCCGTTCCGGCTTTGACTGGAATGCACGCTTCCCGGAGGGATCAACAGCAGTTCACCGGCGTTCTGAACATATAAAGTACCGTTGATCGTCATATACTGCACACCCTCTGTGACGTAATTAAGCTCATACTGAGGATGCTCATGCGCCGGATAGTCCCAATCGGTTCCGACACTGCGCAGATGGATGGCGAACAGATTGACAGTCGTTTGCACATCGGGGTAAAAAATTTCATGCACACTTTCTCCTAGATTGGGAGGTAAGTAGGTGGAAGACATATGATTTCCTCCTTACGTTAGTTCATGTTATGTGTATGTAGAGAAGAGATCCTTTACAATTTAAGATTGTAACCGCTTTATATTTTATCATGTTTCAGCTTGATTTGGGTAAATATCCGATTGATTTGTTCATGGTCTGGACGGGCAGTGCATGATAGGATGAGGCTAATGAAAACGCATGCATATCTTATTCCGAGAGGGGCTATGAAGATTGAGCACATCCAGATCTATTTTTTATAACGCGCATCACGCGCCAATTGGTGCATTTGCCAGTTTCACGCTAGGTTATAAAGGGGCTAAAGGCGGACTGGGTCTCGAACTTGGCAAGCCAGCTGACCAGAACGTATATATTGGATTACAGGCTCGTGATGAAGAGCATTATCAGGCGTTGCCTTTTTATGAGGCAAGTGAGGATGAGAGCAGCCGTTATGATGTGGAGAAGCTGGGCAACGAAAATCAGGCGGACGGTGCAGGGGCCCAGCCGCTAATCTCGGCTTTTCGGGATGAAGACATTACTCGGGAGTTCACCTCAAGTACAGATACGTGGACAGCAGGGGATCTTGAATTCCGCATCTATTCACCTGTACGTCCAGTTCCGCACCCGAAGAGTTCTGACCGTGAAGCGCTTATGGATGCCCTCGTGCCTGCTGTATTGGTTGAAATGACGATAGACAACAGTCAAGGTGAGAAAACACGCAATGCTTACTTTGGTTATCAAGGTAGCGATCCGTATTCTGCAATGCGTTTGATCGGCGGACCAGAGGGTGGAACGTTGACAGGGGTTGGACAAGGCCGGTTGACAGCTATCGTGTCCAAAAACGAGGGACTGTGGCCTGCGCGTGGATTTACGCTTGAGAAGATTCTGGAGGAAAAACATCGGGATAATCTGGCCTTTGGCTTGGGGGCTACCTCTGTATTGCTGATGGAAGTGCCGGCTGGTGAGAAACGCACATTCCAATTCGCTGTATGTTTCTACCGCGGTGGGATTGTAACCACTGGAATGGATACGACGTATTGGTACACACGCTACTTTGCTGATATTTTAGAGGCGGGTGAGTATGCGTTGAATCGCTTTGATGCCCTGACTGCTTCATGTGCTGAAGTTGATCAACGTCTTGGAACGGCAGCATTGAGTGAGGATCAGTCCTTTATGCTTGCCCATTCTATTCATAGCTACTATGCGAGTACTCAGTTGCTGGATGCAGATGGAGAACCGCTCTGGATTGTGAATGAAGGGGAATACCGGATGATGAATACGCTGGACCTGACTGCAGACCAGTTGTACTTTGAGCTTGCCCTCAATCCTTGGACGGTACGTAACGAGCTGGAGTGGTTCGTGAAGCGTTACAGCTATACAGATCAGGTTCGTTTCCCGGGAGAAGAGAAGTTATATCCTGGCGGAATTACGTTTACGCATGATATCGGCATTGCCAATGTATTCTCTCGTCCGGGTCACTCTGCATATGAACTGGTCGGTATCGACGATTGCTTCTCCCAGATGAGTCATGAAGAGCTGGTGAACTGGCTCTGCTGCGCAACAGTATACATTGAGCAGACGCAGGATCGGGAGTTTGTCCAAGCGATGCTGCCGGTTATTCAGGAATGCTTCCAAAGTATGCTTAACCGCGACCATCCTGAAGAGGATCAACGTAACGGTTTGATGGGCCTGGATAGCAGCCGTACACAGGGCGGGGCAGAGATTACTACGTATGATAGTCTGGACGTATCCCTCGGGCAGTCGCGTAATAATATTTACCCTGCTGGTAAATGCTGGGCCGTGTATGTTGCACTGGAGAAACTGTTTGCTGCCGAGAAGCTGTTAGAACTGTCTCATCAGGCAGGAAAACAAGCCGATCGCTGTGCAGCAAGTGTTGCCGCTCAGTTGACCGATGGAGGATACATTCCAGCAGTTATTGCGGAAAATAATGATTCACGTATCATTCCAGCGATTGAAGGTCTGGTATTCCCTTATTTTACAGGTTGCGTAGCGGCACTTGATCTGAATGGTCGATTCGGATCTTATATCAAGGCGCTGTACACGCATCTTCAAACTGTACTTGTTCCTGGAACATGCCTGTTTGAAGATGGAGGCTGGAAGCTGTCTTCCACAAGCAACAATTCCTGGTTGAGTAAGATTTACTTGTCCCAATTTATTACCCGTGAGATTCTGGGTGTGGAGTGGGATGAGACTGGAAAAGCAGCAGACGCAGCTCACGTGAAGTGGCTGCTTCATCCGGAGGAATCCTATTGGTGCTGGAGTGACCAGATTTTATCCGGTGTTGCAGTGGGCAGCAAGTATTATCCACGCGGCGTAACGTCAATCCTGTGGCTGCTTGAAGGTAAAGGTAATGCTCTTACAGAGATCTATGCCAAAAAGGAGGTTGTGCAATGAGTCAGACGACCATTCACTCCAGTCTGTCCGGTCCCCAGTATGATGCTTGGTTAGGTTATCATGCTGCATTACCAGGAACGAACGGGGCTACAAGAACGGCAGCTCCTCTCTGGAGCAGGCTGATTGATGTACAGGAACATCATCCAATCATTGACACTGCACTTACTGAGCTCAAGCTGGGGCTTCGCAAGTTATACGGGGAAGAGCCTGTACTCTGCAATGCAGAGGAACAGAATGCTGAGCAGAAGGAACGTAATCCTGCCATTCGACTCGGCACTTGGGCCGGGAGCGAATCTGTGGTCAATGCGTTCACAGACGCGGAACGTTCTGCTGTGCACGGTGAGGGTTACCTTATTCGTGAAGATGAGTCTCTCCATGAGCTGGTGATTGGTTCTGAAACACCGCAAGGTATTCTGTATGCTGTGTTTCACTTACTTCGTGAACTGACGTTAAATCCAGGGGTTACGAGTGGTAAGGCCGATTCCACATTAAATGTGGAGAAAAGGCCAATTGCATTTCAAGAGCAGCCTGTAAACCAGCTGCGCATGATTAATCAGTGGGATAATGTGGATGGCAGTATCGAGCGGGGATATGCCGGGCGTTCTATTTTTTATGAAAATGGCGAGTTCTCACAAGATTTAGGACGGATTCGAGATTATGCCCGATTACTAGCTTCAACCGGTATTAATGCGATATCTATAAACAACGTTAATGTGCACAAGCAAGAGAGTCTGTTTCTGACAGAACGTTACCTGGGAGACGTTGCGAAGGTAGCCGCTGAGTTCAGAGCTTACGGTATTCGCTTGTTTCTTAGTGCCAATTATGCGAGTCCAATCGAAGTTGGTGGTCTGCCAACCGCTGATCCACTGGATCAACAGGTGCGAGAGTGGTGGAACATTCAAACGGCGAAGGTATACGCTGCGATTCCGGATTTTGGTGGATACCTGATTAAGGCTGATTCTGAAAATCGTCCTGGGCCGTTCACATATAACCGAGATCATGCAGATGGCGCGAACATGTTAGCTGAAGCACTCCGTCCGTTTGGCGGGCTGGTAATCTGGCGCTGTTTCGTTTACAACTGTAAACAAGACTGGCGAGATCGATCTACAGACAGGGCTCGTGCGGCGTATGATCACTTTAAACCGCTGGATGGACGATTTGCGGACAATGTTATTTTGCAGATCAAAAATGGGCCGATGGATTTTCAGGTCAGAGAAGCGGTATCACCTCTATTTGGAGCGATGGAGAAGACGAATCAAGTCATTGAGTTCCAGATTACACAGGAATACACGGGGCAGCAGCGACATCTGGCTTATCTTGTGCCCCAGTGGAAAGACGTTTTGGATTTCGAGACCTACGCTAAGGGTAAGGGTTCAGAGATCAAACGTATTGCAGATGGTTCGCTCTATCAGCGTCCTTATAGCGGGTTCGCTGCTGTATCCAACATTGGTGCGGATGCGAGTTGGACGGGACATCCTTTGGCTCAAGCGAATCTGTACGGATATGGCAGACTGGGGTGGAATCCCGAACTTTCAGCGGAAGACATTGCGGAAGAGTGGGTAAGATTAACGTTTGGACATGATGAACAAGTTGTTCAGCGGATTACGGGTATGCTGCTATCTTCCTTGGATATCTACGAAAACTATACTGCACCTCTGGGTGTGGGTTGGATGGTGAACCCGGATCATCACTACGGACCTAATGTAGATGGGTATGAGTATTCCAAATGGGGAACGTATCACTTTGCCGACTGTCATGGAATTGGGGTTGATCGGACGGTGAAGAGTGGTACAGGGTATACTTCCCAATATCATCCTGAAAATGAGGCTAAATACGAATCATTGGAGACTTGTCCCGATGAATTAATTCTCTTTTTCCATCATGTTCCGTATACGCATGTGTTGCACTCTGGTAAAACGGTCATTCAGCACATTTACGATACTCACTTCGAAGGTGCCGCACAAGCCGAAGCTCTAGCCGAGACATGGAGAGAGCTGGAGGGAAAAGTAGATCCAGTTATCTTTGATAAGGTTGCTGCTCTGCAAGAAGGACAGGCCGAACATGCGAAGGAATGGCGGGATATGATTAATACGTATTTTTATCGCAAGAGCGGAATTGCGGATGAACAGGCACGAAAGATCTATTCATAATGTATAAGCATACGGCTAACGCACAGTGTACTAAACGTTTTCTTTAAACCAGGATACAGCAGTGACATGCATAAGGGGGAGAATACGTATGAGTCAACATCGATTACCTGAGATGATGAAGGCTGCTGTTATGACAGAGCCAGGACATATTGTAATTGAGGAACAACCTGTTCCTCGACCTTCAGCCAATGAAGTACTGATCAAGGTGATGGCTGTGGGCGTCTGCGGATCGGATGTACACTATTTCGAACATGGGCGGATTGGTAGATTTGTTGTAGAGAAGCCGATCATTCTTGGTCATGAATGTGCAGGTGTTGTTGTAGCGGTCGGAGAAGACGTCACACGTTTGAAATCTGGAGATCGGGTAGCCATTGAACCTGGAGTAACATGCGGTCATTGTGCAGCTTGTAAGACAGGGCGCTACAATCTGTGCCCGGATGTGCAGTTTCTAGCAACACCTCCGGTGGACGGCGCTTTTGTGCAGTACATGGTTATGCGTGAAGATATGGTATTTCCGATTCCGGATCATCTGACGTATGAAGAAGCAGCCATGAATGAACCTTTCTCTGTTGGCATTCATGCAGCGAGGCGCAGTAAACTGGCCCCAGGCTCTACACTGGCTATTATGGGCATGGGACCTGTTGGACTGATGGCTGTTGCGGCTGCGAAATCTTTCGGTGTTCAGACGATTATCGTTACGGACCTGGAAGAGGTTCGTCTTGAAGCCGCGAGACGGATGGGGGCAACACATACTATAAATGTACGTCATGAAGATGCACTTGCTCTCATTCGAGAGATTACGGGTGGGACCGGTGTGGATACAGCATGGGAGACAGCAGGTAATCCCCAAGCACTGCAATCAGCCCTTTACTCTCTACGTAGGGGTGGTACACTTGCCATTGTGGGATTGCCTGCACAGGACGAGATTGCCATTAACATCCCGTTTATTGCGGACAATGAAGTGGATATCTATGGCATCTTCCGTTATGCCAACACGTATCCTGCGGGGATTACCTTCTTAAGCTCAGGTCAACATGACGTGATGTCTCTGATTACAGATCGATATCCACTCGAAGAGACACAGCAAGCAATGGAGCGAGCGCTGCATAACAAGAGTGGAAGTCTGAAAGTGATGGTTTACCCGAACGGTATGTAAAATAAATCGAAAGGAGTCCTGTACACGAATGTGTATAGGGCTCTTTTTCGATAGTAAGATTCCCTTTTTTTCTTTTTCCGCATGAAAACATGGACAACTTGCCGGCACATGGTATAATTCATGTTGATTTTAATATATAAATGTAAACACGTGGTTACAGGTGTTCATAATTTAGCGAAAGGAACTGAAGGTTGTGAGAACACATGAATTTATGATTCACGCGGATTTCCATCGGGATGAGCTGTTGTCGGTATCCTCTCAAGCGTCACGTTTTGCCTCGGAGATTTCCTTGTCTTATACGGAGTCTGATCACGAGCATCGTGTAGATGTGAAGAGCTTACTTGGTATGGCGCTGCTGCCGCTTCGAAATGGTAGTATTGTCCGATTACAGACCAAAGGAAGGGACGAATTAGAGGCGTTGGAGTACATGCTACATGTACTGGAGAAAGGCCCAGCCTAAAAACCGATTACATGCCGAATCGCATGGATTATAAATTTTCTGTCTTTTCATCAATTCTTGCTGGTACTTCGTGCAAAAAAAGAGTATAATAAAATTTAGTGTTATTCTGGGAGTACCCAAATTAAAGGAGTGTAAATAGATTATGGCAAAAGTTGACATCCATCCAAAGACACAGCTCGTTATTTTCTACGATGCAAGTGCTGACTTCAAATTCCTGGCTTCTTCCACGAAGTCCTCGAACGAAACTATGGAATGGGAAGACGGTAACACATATCCTGTGATCCGTGTAGATACTAGCTCTGCATCCCACCCGTTCTTCACTGGTAAACAAAGAAACGTGGATATCGGTGGACGTGTTGACAAGTTCAACCGCAAATACAACCTCAAAAACTAGTTCTTCTATAGTTGAGACTAAACCCCTGGAATATGATTCCGGGGTTTTTTTGTTTTTCTAATATAAGTAGCGTATGTTGTATTCGAGAAGATTAAAACCAAATATTGCGCTTTCAATGCATTCGGTTGTAAACTAGAGAGCAGAGTCTAAACGTAGTGGGGAGGAAACCAAGATGAACAGAATTACACATATGGTAACATTTACACTTTATGCGGGTAAGGATAATACAGAAGCCGAAGCTTTTTTGCAAGAAAGCAAGGAAGCGCTCGCGACCATTCCAGGCGTAGAGAATTTTCAGGTGTTACGTCAGGTGAGTATCAAGAATGAGTTCGATTATTGCTTCTCAATGGAGTTTGCTGATCAGGCTGCATACGATGCTTACAATGATCATCCGGTGCACCGTCAATATGTAACGGAACGTTGGGAGAAAGAAGTCAGCCGTTTCCAGGAGATTGATCTTATGCAATACAGCAGTGATGAAAGATAAAAGATGAATGCAGGAATACACATCATTATATTTATAAATAGATGAATCAAATGACTTGTTATCTCGAAATCGTTTTCTCATAGGAGCAATACTATTTGGAGGAGGTCATTTCGTTCATGCAACTGGATCTATCGGGAAAAACTGCACTCGTTACGGGGGCAACTGGACAATTGGGAAGAGTCATGGCTCGTACACTTGCCGCGTGCGGTGCTAATCTTGCGTTGCATTACATAAACAATGAAAAGAAGGCCGAAGAACTAAAGGATGAAATTGAAACGCTAGGTCGTCAGGCGGTTATTGTACAAGGTGATATTACAAAACAGGATACAGCATTTCAGATTCGCGATGAGATTCAGCATAAGCTGGGCGGCGTTGATATTGTTGTGGCTAATGCGGTCATTCAATACGAATGGACAACTGTGCTGGATCAGGATCCAGCAGATTACCTAAGTCAATTTGAATCTTGTGTGATGCAGAGTGTGTTTCTTGCTAAAGCTTTTATCCCTTACATGCAACACATGAGATCAGGTCGTTTCATTGGAATCAATACGGAATGTGCGATGCAAAATTTTGCTCACCAGTCGGCTTATACTGCGGGTAAACGCGGCATGGACGGTCTATACCGTGTACTAGCCAAAGAAGTTGGCGAATATCAGATTACGGTCAATCAGGTAGCGCCTGGTTGGACGATCAGTGAAAGAGATCGCGGCAATGAACCTGCACAGGATGAAGCCTATACCCGTACTGTACCGTTGAAACGTAGAGGAGAAGATCAGGAGATTGCGAATGCTGTTGCTTTCTTGGCTTCAGATCTGTCCTCATTTATTACCGGGGCGTATATACCTGTAAGCGGTGGCAATGTCATGCCTGCAATCTAAAGCAGACTTTAGGTCAGGGAGCCATACAATTTGTGCAAACAAGAGGAGCAAACAAAATACGTTTTTCAATATAAATCCGTTTACCTCTCATAAGAGGTGGGCGGATTTATATATTTTGGTTTTTTACAGATTACATGTTGAGATGTGTGACTGAGTTTAATAGATTATAATTTGTTTTTAAATCGAATGTTCATTAGAATAGATAAGGTCAGGAAGGATAAGTGTCCTTGCTGACATACATAGTTCATGCTCTTGAAGTTAAGCGGAATGAATTGTTACCATCACAAATGACACTTTTGGAGGAGATCATCATGAGTCACACAGGAAAAGTAGCCATCATTACAGGAGCAGGAAGTGGATTAGGTCAGGCCGCAGCGCTAAAGCTGGCTGAGCAGGGCGCTTCTATCGTTGTAGTTGATCTTGTGGAAGAGACAGGACTAGAAACAGTCAAGAAGATTGAGCAACTTGGAAGCAAGGCTATTTTTGTGCAAGCGGATGTAAGTAAAGCTGACCAAGTAGAGAACTATGTGAAGAAAACGGTCGAAGAATTCGGACGTATTGATATGTTTTTCAACAACGCGGGGATTGCTGGACCAGGAATCAAACTAATTGAACATACGATTGAGCAATTTGATCAAATCATTGACATTAATCTCAGAAGTGTGTTTTACGGACTGAAATATGTTATTACAGAAATGCTCAAAACAGGTGGCGGCTCCATTCTCAACACGGCTTCAACTGCAGGTATTGTTGGTGTTTCCGCGGTTGCTCCTTATGCGGCGACCAAACACGGTGTTGTGGGCCTAACACGTACAGCGGCAATTGAATATGGTAAGGATAACATTCGCGTTAATGCCATTGCTCCAGGAACGATTGAGACGCCAATGGTCGTTCAATTCGGGAAAGACAATCCAGAGGTTTTCAAGGCTACGGTGGACAGCATACCATCTGGACGTCTGGGCAAACCCGAAGAGATCGCCAATCTGGTATCCTTCCTGCTCGGAGATGATGCGCCTTACATTAACGGAGCGGTATATCCAATTGATGGTGCTGTTACTGCTCAATAAGACATAGATCTACGTATTTTAAAAAAGTAAAGCATGACCAAAGAGGAACTGTCAGAGAAATTTCGCTGCAGTTCCTTTTTGATTTGTCTACATGTTTGCCGGGCAGGGTACAAACGAGAGAAAACGATCCACTAGAATGGTTTGTTTGTAAGGCTCGTTGAGCAGCGCTTCAATAAAAACTCAACGATGACGAAGCCGTTTATTTCAGTTGAACCGGGATTTCTTTAACACCACGAACGATAAGGCCTGGTCTCCATTCCAGTGTATCGATATCCTTTTGCAGCCTCAGGTTTGGAAACCGCTTCAACAGTGTACTCACAGCAATCTCACCTTCGAGACGGGCCAGCGGGGCACCCAAGCAGAGATGAATGCCTTTACCAAAAGCCAAGTGTGAACTTTTTTCGCGTCTGATGTCGAACACATCCGGGTCGCTGAATTGCTCTTCATCTCGATTCGCTGAGTCCAGCGCAACAATCACGAGTTCACCCTTAGCAATCTGATGTCCGCGAAATTCAATATCCTCTGAAGCCCAGCGTGATGTGCTGAATTCAACGGGACCGTTGTAACGCAGCATTTCTTCAATCGCTTGATGGATCAGCTCAGGCTGCTGAATTAACAAATCTCGTTGTTCCGGATGCTCTAGCAGCGCCAGAATCCCGTTACCGATCAGATTTACAGTCGTTTCATGTCCAGCAATAATAAGAAGTGCAACAACACTGAGTAATTCTTTTTCGGTCAACTGCTCTCCGGATTCTTCGGCAATGACGAGTTGGCTGATTAGATCCTGTCCTGGCTCTTTGCGTACTTTGGCGAACCAGTCTGTCAGATACTCGGTGAACTCCCGTTGATGCTGATGGAACAATTCTGGACTCTCTGCAGTCGATGCATCAATAACTGTGTTCGACCACATGCGGAATTTGTCACGATCCTCCCCTGGTACACCCAGAATTTCACTGATAACAATAATAGGTAGCGGGAAGGCAAAATCATCAATGAGATTCATCGTCTCCTGCGAAGGCAGGTTGTCCAGAAGATCATCTGCAATCCTCTGTACATGATCTCTCATATCAGCGACAAGTTTCGGCGTAAAAGCCTTTTGTACCAAACCTCGCAAACGGCGATGATCTGGCGGATCGGAGAACAGCATGTTATTGGTAAAAATACTTGTGTTTTCTGGTCCATATCGTTTAATAATGTCTTTGCTAAAGCGGGAATCTTTTAAAATCTGAACAGCATCTTCATATCTTGAAATGATCCAGCCAAACTCTCCTTGAGGGAACATGACTTTGAAGACAGGGTCACTTTTTCTTAATTTTTCATATACCGGATAAGGATTTTGAGTAAAGGATGCTGTGAAAAAATTAGAGCTTGAGATATGGTTAGACTCATTAGGTTCATTCTGATTCAAATGTGTAATCTCCTCTCTTATGGCTGAAGGACTCCTCACCTTATATTTATTCCATACATTAGGAGGTAAAACCTTGTTTCATCAAATAAAAATACAATTATTGCAGGGATTTCATGGCAGAATCCAGAAAACAAGGTAATGACTCAAGAATGCGTTTACAAAAATGTTAAAGAGGTGAGTAGAGACATGTCTTATAGGCAGCTGCCCTTGCACCACCATCAGATTCCAGCAAGTCCTATTGTGCTCGGTTGTATGCGTTTTGGAGGAGCGTGGGATGGACAACCCATTACCGAAGATTTGGTGGTTGAAGGACGTCAAGCAGTGGAGGCTGCATTGGAGATCGGAATTAATCACTTTGATCTTGCGGACATCTATACACGTGGTAAGGCGGAACATGTATTTGGGCGAATATTATCTGAAAACCAATGTCTGCGAGAGCAGATTATTATTCAATCGAAATGTGGCATTCGGCTGGTAGGAGATGATGACGGCCCACAGCGCTACGATACATCAGGAGCACATATTATGGAGAGCGTTGACGGAATTTTATCCCGGCTCGGTACGGATTACTTGGATATCCTGCTGTTGCATCGTCCTGACCCTCTTGCCCACCCTCAGGAGATCGGAGAAGCACTGGCTAAACTTCATCAGTCGGGTAAAGTAAGACATTTTGGCGTATCCAATATGGGCTCTGAACAGATCCGCTTGTTACAGATGTATAGTCGTGTGCCATTCATCGTGAATCAACTTGAGATGAGTTTGGATAAAATCGGGTTTGTGGAAGCGGGTGTAACCGTGAACCGCGCTCAGGCAAAAGAGAATGTTTTTCCATATGGTACGATGGAGTACTGCCAGGCAGAGCATATCCAGCTACAAGCTTGGGGGCCTCTCGCTCAGGGAAGGTTTACAGGTAGAGTCGTGGACGGACAACGGCCGGAAATTGAACCCACAGCAGAACTCGTAGCCCGCATTGCTAGAGAACGAGGTGTCACGTCGGAAGCCGTAGTACTTGCTTGGCTCATGAAACACCCAGCAGGCATTCAACCAGTGATTGGATCGATTCGTCCCGAACGTATTCTGGCTTGTCGTGATGCATCGCAGGTGGAACTGACACGATATGAATGGTACGAACTGTATTCCTCTTCGTGCGGACGAAGAATGTAGTATTCTAAACCAAGTAACGGATGAAGCACGGGTGGCTACGGACTTGTGCTTTTTTTCATTTGCTTCAGCTGTGATGAAACGGGACGCTGGTGATCGTAAACATTGTTCATATTTATACCATGTAATGAGCCCTTAGACATAGACTAAAGTGCGGATAAGAAGGACGTTTCAACCATTTTTGCTCGTTTTCAGGCTTGACGGCTCATTGCTATGATAAAATACAAAAAAATAAGAACATACGATCTGTTTGATATGAGAGGAGACATCTTGAATCATGGAGATGCTTAAACCCCCAGCCGAGACATTATACGAGAGAGAGTTACGGGCATTACAACAGGAAGATCAAGGCCATCGTCCGCCTAACTGGTTATTATCCCCAGCTTATGTGCGGGATTTTATTATTGGCCGAGACCAGCCGGCTACGCTGGATGGAGAGAAGATCACCATCACACGTAAATTCTATGGAAATGATGTGTTAATTGAGCGTGCAGTCGTTACCCTCGCAGGAAATCGTGGCCTGATGCTTGTTGGTGAGCCTGGTACAGCCAAAACAATGCTAAGTGAGCTCCTCACGGCTGCCATCTCCGGTACGAGTCTAAATACGATTCAGGGTACTGCTGGTACAACGGAGGATATGATTAAGTATTCGTGGAATTACGCGATGCTGCTGGACAAAGGACCCTCGGAAGCAGCACTTGTGCCTTCACCGCTATACAATGGCATGAAAAAGGGCATTCTTACGCGATTTGAGGAGATTACACGTTGTCCAGCCGAAGCGCAGGACAGCTTGATCAGTATTTTGAGCGATAAAGTGATGAGCATCCCAGAACTTGATGGAGGTGTGCTTTTTGCCAAACCGGGCTTCAATGTCATTGCTACCGCCAACATTCGGGATAAAGGTGTAAACGAGATGAGTGGAGCACTCAAACGGCGTTTTAATTTTGAAACGATCAAACCGATCCAGAATGTGAAGATGGAAGCCAAAATTATTGAATCGCAGGCGAAAAACCTGTTATTACATAGTGGAATTGATACCGAAATTCAAACGGATGTGGTGGAGCTGCTGGCGACTACGTTCATGGAACTGCGTACGGGGATGTCGCGTGAAGGTTATAAACTGGATACGCCGCAAGCGTCCATGAGTACTGCAGAAGCAGTGTCCGTATACGTTCAAAGTGCGATGACATCGTATTATTACGAAGGAAAATCCATTGCAATGGATCGACTGGTTCAAAATATGCTGGGAACAATTGCGAAGGAAAATGACAAGGATCTGAGTATCCTCAAAAGCTACTTTTCCAAAATTGTGAAGGCCCGCTCCGCGGAAGAGGAAATCTGGAAAAATTATTATGAGGCAAGAAAATGGATCGGTTAGACCACATACAGCCAGCAGACGCTGTCAGTCTATTGGATGTAACGGATATGAGTCAACTTCGAGCGATCTTTGAATCACGTGTATACAATCTGGATCAACGAACGGTTTATTTCCCGATACGACATCATAGCCCGGCCTGTTCTCATCATCTGCTGCGTGTCATTAGGGAGTACAAGCCTGATCTCATTCTGATTGAAGGTCCTGAGAGCGGCAATTCGCTTATACCTGTACTCACGGATGAAAAGACCCTACCGCCAGTCAGCCTCTATTATACCTATGAAGATGAATATGGCAGAGAGGCTTGTTATTATCCAATGCTTCGGTATTCACCCGAATATGTAGCATTAAAAGAAGCTCATCGGCTGGGTATCCCGGCACAGTTCATCGACTTGGATTATCGCCATGTATCTAGACGTGCCGGAAGCTCTGCGGAACAGGAACAGAAAGAAATCTCCATTCAGGATGAAACGTTACTTGCCGGCTCGGCGTTTATTAGCCGATTATGTCAGAAAACAAACTGCCGGAGTTTCGATGAATTGTGGGAAAAGGTATTTGAAATTGGTGGTCTGGAGAAGACGACCTCCGAATTTGTGCAGGATGTTTTCATGTATTGTACATTATCCAGAATGTGTTACACCCAAGAACGCCTTATTGCAAGTGGTGACTTGTTAAGGGAAGCACATATGGCTAGGCGGATTAAAGAAGCTGAAGAGCAGTATCAACGTGTACTTGTAATTACGGGGGGCTTCCATACTTATGGTTTAGTGACTTCAACAGGCCAAGAAGTGGAACAAGAGAAAGAAAAGTCAACTCCGCAGGTTAAAGCAGATTCAGGAGAAGCTCAACAACAGATGTATCCGATGGTATATACGTTTGCGGAAGCTGATCGCCTGAACGGTTATGCTAGCGGTATGCCTTATGTGAATTTTTACGATCAAATCTGGGATCAACTTGTTCATTCTGCAAAATCTCCTTACCGAGTAACTACACTGAACGTGATCTCCAGACTCATGCGTAAACTGCGGGACCGAGAAGAACATGTATCTACAAGTGACGCAATTGAAGCGTACAGGTTGATCCAGGGTCTGGCCGAGCTTCGCGGCAAGCAAGAAGGTGGAGTCTACGAGCTAATGGACGCCGCACTTTCTTCATTGGTGAAAGGTGAGCTTACAATTGCCACCGACAAGCCGCTGCAAGAACTGCAGCTTCTGTTGACGGGGGATGCCATTGGGAGCGTCGCACCCCATGCTTTTCATATTCCGATCGTAGAAGATTTTAAATCTCGCTGTACAGCATTCAAGCTCCAGATCCGCACAACGGGTCAGCATAAAAAGGTGCTTGACCTGTATGCGAAACCAGAACACCGCTTGATTAGTCAGCTCTTTCAATGTATCTCCTACCTGGTTCCCGAGTTCGCCAAACGTCAGGCAGGCCCGGATTGGATTGCACAGCGGGATATGAATCTGGTTCGTGAAACGTGGGAGTATATGTATTCCTCAAGGATTGAAGCGAGGCTCATCGAAAATTCTCTCTATGGCGGTACGCTTGCAACAGCAGCTACTCGCAAAATGGAAGAGCAGATGCAAGATATCCCTGATCATCATAGCGGTGATCTTGCTCAGCTAATGCTTCAGGCCCTGTTAATGGGTCTCCAGGAGACCGCTTTGCATTTGTATGCCAAGGTACGGGCTGCCCTGCGGACAGATGGTCATTTTTTGTCTTTATGCAACAGCCTAACGATTCTGAACCGGATTCATCAGCACCGTCGATTGCTAGGATTATCAGACGATCCATACCTCCCTGAACTTGTGTCGGAAGCGTACAGTAATGCGGTGGACAAACTGCAGCAGCTTTCGAGGACCCATGCGGATGAACATGAAGGGATTGTTCAGGGGTTAAAATTGCTTGCGATGTTGGCCGAATCATCTGAGGAACGATTCCAGAATACATCGTTTCGAACGCATCTGAATGAGCTCTTATCTGATCCAAAGCTTCCTGCGCAGCTTGAAGGGGTCTGTATTGCTATTGCTTCAGGCCTTGGAGATCGACGACGCGAGGAGATTGTGGAGCGCGCTCGTGGATACATTCGAGGGGGGCCTGTGCAGATGCGGCAAACGGCTCTATTTCTCCAGGGTGTATTTACGGTAGCACGAGATGCTTTCTTATATGAAGATCAACTGTTGTTTGAGCTAAACGGGTTAATTGAGCAATTATCCTATGACGATTTTATTGCAATGGTCCCAGAATTACGTCTGGCGTTCACGTATTTTACACCGATGGAAACGAATCTGATTGCTGAGCGTGTGGCGAAGCTGCATCACGTAAATTCGAATGAAATGTTGATCCCTGCGTTAGATGAGCAGCTACTTGTGCAGTACAAAACGCAGGATGAGGCGCTTCGAAAGGAGTTTGCTGCATGGAAGTTAATATGAATGAAGCCCGTCGTGATCAGCGTGATCAGAACGAAAGGTTGACAGGCGTTACCACTACGGAAGAACGAAGTGCTATTGAAACGTTGAACCGATGGCGTCTGATTCTTGGCGAATCTGCCGAGGCAGGTCTATATGAGTCAGGCCGATATTCATCGGACGAATTTCAATATAGGGAACTAGACGAGATTCTCGGTTATCTGTATAACCGTGAGTACGGTGAAGAGCAAGGTTATCGTAAAAAAGGCGGACGTGGTTCATCGGATCTAACCGTTCCGAATTGGTTACACAAGGTCAGAGATCTTTTTCCCAAATCAACGGTTGAAATTTTAGAGAAACAAGCACTGGATCGCTATGGCCTGACGGAACTGTTAACCGACAAAAAGCTGCTAGAGTCGCTTGAACCCAATATGAATCTTCTGAAAAATATTATGCAATTCAAAGGGCGCATGAAAGGGGACGTACTGCGAAGTGCCAAGGATATCGTACGAACCATCGTCGAGGATCTGCGCAAAAAGCTGGAGTCTCATGCTCGGGCGAGCATCATGGGAAAACGGAGTCGATATGCAACCAGTTCGGTGCGCTCCCTGCGCAACTTGAATTTTAAACGGACGATTACCCGGAATTTGAAAAATTACGATAAACAAAAACGAAGGTTTGTCATCGATCGTCTTTATTTTGACGGGAATGTACAGCAGTACAACAAGTGGAACATCATTATCGGTGTGGATGAGAGCGGCAGTATGATGGATTCGGTAATTTACAGTTCTGTCATGGCGAGTATTTTTTATCGTTTGAATGCGCTCCGCACAAAATTGTTTATTTTCGATACCCAGGTTGTGGATCTGAGTGATCGTTTGGAAGATCCTGTAGATGTGCTGATGAATGTGCAGCTCGGTGGGGGGACCCATATTGCTAAAGCACTCCGTTATGGCGAGACACTGATTGAGAATCCCGGAAAAACGATCTACATCTTGGTGAGTGATCTTGAGGAAGGATATCCGATCAATCAAATGTATCAAGCCTGTAAGGATATTATCGATGCTGGATGTAAGCTGCTTGTGCTCACAGCCCTCGATTTCAATGGAGATTCCGTATACAACAAACATGCCGCACAGACGCTGGCCAATATGGGGGCACATGTAGCCGCTATTACACCAAACGAGCTTGCTGAATGGATTGGCGATATTATTACTTGAGTTCATAGAGGAGGAATAAATTATGCTTACCGCAGACCGTGCAGTAGAGAGTTTGGTTGAAAAGTTCGCTACGATCTGTTCAGATGATTACTCACTCACGACGGATCGCAGTTCCGAGATTATTGATTATGTCATGGGTACAACGGATAAGTTCCCTGAAATGATGGGAAAAACAAGTCATTATGTATATCGGACAGTAGATGCACTAGAGAAGCTGCGCAAGAAGGACGATGGAGATATTTTCTTTCGAGCTGGAGCTGTTGCAATGCATCTGGAATCCAGTTACTTCCGTAGAAGCCCTTGGGGTGTGAGTGCGTTTGTAACATGTCTTGGCGAGGATTCGGAGGCTTACGGATTAAACGGAAAAAGTAAGGAAGCTGACCGAATGGGAAGCTTGTTAACTCGATTGAAGAAAATGAAACAATATTCGGGTGAAGAAGAGATTCTTAATGAGCTAAGACGCCGCGTGAAACGCGCACAATGGCTCTTTGATACCAAAAAGGCAGACGGTCACGGGGATTATAGAGACGTGCTCAATGCGCTGATGCTTGTTCATTTGTGTATGCAGCCTGATGGTGAGTTTGAGAATAAGGACGAGATTAAGGAAATCAGCCTCAAGCTCCCTGAACTGTTCCAGCATGTAATGGCTAATGATGCGGCGAAGCTCCAGAAAGAACTATATGCCTTGATTGAACCTTTGATTACAGGCAATGTACAAGGTAAACAAAATAGTTCAACGCAACTGCTGGAAGAAGAGTTCCTGAAGGAAAAACGCAATGAACTGATTGCTAAACACTATCCTGAGATTACCTATTCTCCGAAACATTATATTTCAAACGCCGTATTCCATCAGTCCTTAGTGCTGATCTGCAGTGCTACATTGTATCTGACGAATATTAGCGGAGGCAAGCAACGTTTCCTTGAGAATCTTAACGAAGTTGGCAACATACTTCTCGAAGTCGTTCAACATCTGCATGAATTGTATCCGTTGGAAGTTCGTAAGTCTCTGTTGAGTATGAATTCACGCTCAAGAAATGAAGATGATCTGCTAGCCGGGCTAGTGTCACTGGATGAGCCATATCAGTTAATCGAAACGATGCAGCTTGAACTAAACTCCTACCGGGTATCGTGGAACACGATCAAAGCAGCCATTGCCAGTCAGCCTGAGCAGTCTAAGCGAGCGTATGAGATTGTCAAAGCACCTTTTCTGAAGTTATGTCTTCACAAGATCATGCTCGATCAAGGGATCACTACATTTGAACCCGAAAACACGTTAGAAGAGGCCGTATTCCGTGTGTTGCGTCACCCGTTAGAAGGTGGAAGACAGGGACTTGTCATTGCGAGATATTTGAATGGGGAGTACACACTTGAAGAGTATTGGGAAGATAAGGACAGCAGAGGCTTGTTTAATCAAATCAATCGGGATCGAAAGCGGATTAACAATCTAATTAGTATCAGTTTCCTGCCTCTTGATTCAGAGCCGATGCGTCGCTTCGCGATTCTGCTTACTTATCCGGAATGGACGATCGATATTGTGTCAGACATGTATCATTCTTATGCATTTAGTGGTGAGCAGATCTTGAATGCATACGGTGATGATCCTGAGGTCAAACGGGAACAATTGCTAACCAGTCTGATCTCGCTGAATGGCATGATGGACTATATGTATCTATCGATGCCACAAGATGAGTATCGGCGTATTTTGCAGCAGAACCTGGAATATGCATTGAAGCAGTACAAAAAACTGCCAACGGATACTCGTATTTTAACGCTGGAGTTGGCATTTGAGCAGCGAGAGACACTGCCTAAGAAGCAATTGTTGGTAGCGATCCAGGCAGGTTTACAGGATACTTCCAAAAGAGCTAACAGTGTTGCCTTAGCGGAGTTCAACCGGCTTCCAGATGAAGAATTGTATATGATGATCTACCGTGCCGAGAAAAAGGCAGCGATTAAAGAAATGGCACTGACTGCGATTCGCAGTCTCGATAATAGTAAGGAATTATATACTGAACTCTTGCAGAATGAGAAATCCGAGGATTGGAAAAACCTGATTCAGATTTTGCTCGATACAGCTGACCTAAGTCCTGAGCACGCACACGCAGCCCTTGCTGAACTGGCCGATGCCAAGAAGAAGTCTCGTATCAGCTGGTTACCTCTCAAGGAACTCCCTGCCTTGATTCGATCAGCGGACGGTCAGCCTTTGGATGATCGGATCAAACAATATGTATTACTGCAATCCATTGATCATGGGTCTGGCCCGAATGAACGTTTAAACGAATTAAGAGAATATGTGAGCGAAGATTCGCTGATCCGTTTCGCGAAAGAACTGCTGCAACTATGGCTTCAGGATGGTGCACCTGCGAAGGAGAAGTGGGTGATGTATGTTGCCGCACTCTTCGGGGACCTTCAGGTTGTTCATATTCTGACTCCACAGATCAAAGAATGGACCGAGAACAGTCGAGGTGCCATCGCAGCAGAAGCCGTGAAGGTACTGGCATACTTGAAGGAACCTGCTGCACTTATGGCCATCGACAAAATTAAACGCAGCGTGAAGAATCGTCAGGTGAAAGGTGCTGCAGAAGAAGCTTTGCAGCTTGCTGCAGAGAACATGGGGCTGACGTCAGAACAGCTTGAGGATCGACTCGTCACATCCCTTGGTTTTGATGAAAAAGGCACACTACAGCTTAGTTATGGTGAACGCTCCTTCCAGGTTAAAGTGAATGCAGATTTGCAGGTTGTTGTCGTGAATGAAGAAACAGGTAAAACGGTCAAAAGTCTGCCTGCTCCGGCACAAAAGGATGATCCTGAGCTTGCTGCAGAATCCAAAGCACGTTTCACTCAGTTGAAGAAAGATCTCAAAACGATGGTTACGATTCAGAAACAACGTCTGGAAGAATCGCTGTCCAAACAGCGTCTATGGACTGCTGAGGAATGGACATCCCTATTTGTGGATAATGTGATCATGCAGAAATTCGCTGTTGGATTAATCTGGGGAATATATGAGCGTGGTGAGTTGATCAGCACATTCCGATATATGGAAGATGGTACGTTTAATACGGTGGACGAGGATGAAATGGAGTTGCCATCCGGAGCTAAGATTGGTTTGGTGCATCCGCTTGAACTTGATCAGGCGACTCTTGAGGGCTGGACTACTCAGCTTGAAGATTATGAGGTTAACCAGCCGTTTGAGCAATTGAAGCGCCAAATCCACTTGATCGAAGATGAAGATCAGACCAAAACAGAATATGACCGTCTTCCAGAAGATGAGTTCTCACCAACTTCTCTTCCGAAAGCGCTAGAGAAATACGGATGGATCAAAGGTCCTGCGCAGGACGCTGGGTGGTTCCATGAGTTTTACAAAGAGTATGGTGAACTGGTTGCCGAGCTTCGATTCAGCGGTACAAGTATTACGTATTACGAAGGGATGGAAGATGTGACGCTGGAATCCTTACATTTCTTCAAACCAAACGGCAAGCAATATTATTACTCGGATAACAAATCCATCCCACTTGGCAAGATTCAGGGCCGAGTATTCAGTGAAACGATCTATGATATTTTGAGAGCAACGGGGCGCTGATGCCGTGGGTATGAACGAGGTTAATGAATTTAAGCAGAAATTCAGGCATTTTTCCAAGCGATGTACAGAGGATTATCTCATTCGTTATGCCAATAAGGGATTATATAAAAGAGCGCTCAAAGAGCTCGATCAAGGTGTGATTGTTCAGTATATCTGGGATGAAGCATCTGTGAGTTGCCAACTAAGTGAGGGTACGGAATGTACCCTCTATACCACGCTGGATGAATGGCAGTGTTCTTGCCCATCGGACAACATCTGCAAGCATGTACTGATTGCCATTCTCTATGACCAGCGACAGCAATCCATTGAAAGTGATGTTAATCCTGCTCTTCATGATATCACTGATCCTGAACATGCTAATGATGTAGCTATCTCTCTAGATATTCCTGCGTCTTCGTTACCGCCTAAGAATGAAGATGCATCGGCTGTTGTCTATGTAACGTCTGAGGATTGCGAAGGGGATAAAGTTGACGAGGAGAAACATCTTCCTCAGGATAGAGAGTCCATTCATGAGGCTACAGAGTCAACTCATACTCGCTATACTCATTCTGGCTATGGACGGAACCATCGTCCGCTTGAAGAAGATGTACGTTTTCGCTGGATGCTGGAAGCGGATCTTACGCCAATCATTAAATCTTATACTTCAACGATGATTGAAGAAGTTGTTTTCCGGTTGCGCTATCCGGAAAAGATTCATATTACGGAGGACACGCTTCTAACTGTTCATCTGAAAAGTCAGGATACTGAGGTATCCTTCACGGAAGAACCTAATCTAAGCAAAGCTTTATGCAAGTTAAAGCAGACTGCCGGAAAAATGGCCAAGCTTGAAACGTTGCTGCGGTATCGAATGTTGCATGGTTTGGACGACATGGAAGCTTTAGGTGTACGTGCGTACGAGCCGAAATTCTCGCTACAAACCGTGCGCGAATGTCGTGCACTCTTGGCAGGAATGCTCAAGACAGGGCTTGCCAGACTGCCACAATCCTATAGCGCGCAGCTGGAAACGCTGGCGATTGCTGCACATGGCGGTAACCTTCCAGATATTGAACGTAGTTTGCGCGGGATACAGGGAGAGCTGGAGCTTTTTTTCAAGCGGCATGTGCGTTTCTCTATGCAGACAATGCTGGATCGGATCAGTAAGCTCTATCTTGCATTAGAGGTGCTTGTTCAAGGCGAAGTAACTGGTAGACAGCAGAGTCAGTTGATTGGTAGTTTTCGAAGCAAGTATTTTACCGTTCCATCTCTTCATCTCTACGGGCTGGGTGCCGATTCGTGGGAAACCCGATCAGGCTACCGCGGTATCACGTATTATTTCTATTGCTTCGATGATGGAGAAATCTATACGTACAGTGATGTGCGTGCGATCTACTATGAAGATCAAGAGTTCTCGTTTGCAGAGCATTATGCCGCGTTTACGCCATGGCTGCCAAGTCTGACGTTTAATCAATTTACGGGAGAAGAGGTTTTGTTTCGGTCGGTCAAAGTGAATGAAGAGCGACGTATATCATCTAGCGATGGAGCGAAACTGACCATTCTGCCGCGGACGAATGTGACTGAGATTAATTTTGGAACGTATCAGATGGATATATCGTCCGCACTTCAGCAGCAGCTCGATGTCTTAGGCTTATTCGCAGAACCGAAAGAACGGTTGGCTTTAATTGAAGTAGCCCGAATTGTAGAACATTCCTATAATAAGCAAACGCAGGATCTGATTCTTACAGTTGAAAATACAGAGGGGCAGCAGTTGCCCCTTACACTTCCTTACTCATCCGATTGGCAGTCTATGATCAACAGACTGGAGTCGGGATGGGGTACTCAGAAGCTTGAGCAGTTCTATGCGTTTGTCCGAGTAGAAGCGAAACGCTTCAGTCCGATCAGCTTCTTGAAAGGTGAAGCACTGCTCAGTTTGAAGCTGGATTCCGGTAGTGGAAGGATGGGACGACTTGGAAGAAAATAATGCATTAATCCAACAGTTATCAGCATGGTCAGAGGAAATGATGCTTCGGGGCGTCTCTCAGTTCACCATTCGTGATGTTCAACTGCTGGAGCAGCTCATCCGTGATGCACAACGATTGCAGATGCATTTCCTGCACGAATTAATCAGTAGTGTGCTGGAGGCGGGACGACGCGTTGCGCTTGGGGAAGGACAAGATCATGAGGAACGACTACTGGATCAGTATTGCCGCCTGGCTCAATATGTACAGATCAGTGTGAAAACACAGGGTTAAACAAGCGGGGTATTACTCCTAACTGTAGTCTTAAAATGAAGTTTAGCCCTGATTATCAGAATGAGATGAAGCAATAAGTATACTTTTCATACTAAAAAGCTGAAGTCAGAATGTGCTTTCTTTCTATTTCAAGAAATGTAAATGTATAATGAAATGAATGTAGCGGCCCTAGTTGGCCGCTGTTTTCATTCCATCCATCTTGACTGCTTGATAGTACGTGTCATTATCTTGTACTGAAATATACTCGGTTGTGTCGATATTTTTTACTTTAAATAATCTGGTCCCTTTTTTGTACTTGTTGGAGAAGAGATTCGGTAATTCATCACTTTCATCTGTAGAATGTTTTTTAATTATTCCTATTTCGATCTCCACTTCAGTTTCACTAACCTTTTCATTGGTCACTTTGTAAACGCCATGATCCCACGTTACAACATCGAATGCCCAACTTTGAAGTTCATTATGACCCGAGTTTGAGCAGGCCACAAGGAATAACATGAAAGTCAGTATAAGAGTAAATCCTCTTTTCACAAAAAATTCCTCCATTATAACATTTATAACATTGGATATTGAGATTTCTCACTCGTACAAGATAAGACAAAACTGAACTAGCTGGTGAACTTGTCAGATGGGCAAGTAGGCGATACATATGGCGATACATATGGTTATAGATTTGTGTATATCATTTACTGACGAGAATCTATACAAATTTCAATTGATTATACCCACTTTTACAAAAGGGACGGGACAGTCTTATGTAAAAATCGTTTGATAACATATCCATAATATTACAGAAAGTGTGATTAAGTGTCCATTAAAATGGATGCGTTCATTAGAGATAATTGAGTTCTCTCATACTCTATATAGGATTCCTCAGAGGTTAACCATCTAAGTGACTCTTGTAGAGCAGTATAGGAAGCATTTTCGTGTCATATCTCTAGTTATGAAGCATACCATTAGGCGAATGCGGTCATAAGGGAGGAAGCGGAGATGTCGATGAGTGAACCGCTATTACTACAAATTGTGAATCAACATATTCCGGTGGGTGCAACGGTTATTACCATTGATAAGCCGGTTCAACATCCGGCTGTGTATGCGGCTGATCTTACAGGCGATGGCATGCCTGAGATTGCAGCAGTTTACCAGTTAAATAGTGAGCTGTATCTGCTTATTTTAAAATTTGTACAAGGGTATTGGATCAAGATGGCTCTGACAAAAGGGATGGGTTATGGTGTTACTCTGTTAACAGCATCGCCAGTAACTTCAACGGCAAGAAATAATCTTATTGTGGGCTGGCAGATTGGAGCGATTTGGTCCAAACTTGCAGTGTATGAATGGACAGAATCCGGGCTCACGGATATTGCTCCAGATGATTTGTATTACAGTTATGCCGACATTATTGATATACCTGGTACACAAGGACGAGATGGCAAAGTCGAGATTGCACTATGGATACATGATACCGGGGAAGCCTATCGGGTGGAGATTATTCGGTGGCAGCAAGGACAGTGGGTTCCAGCCACGGATGTATACCATGCTTACTATCCTAAGGTGGTAAAATACTACGAACAATTAACTAAGCATTATCCCGACTATGTATTTTACTGGTATTACCTTGCGGATGCTCAATATCATGCCGGGTTTTACCCAGCAGCGCTCACTTCGGTTCAGAAAGCGCTGAGCTTTCCAGAAGCGTATCCTTCGAGAGAGAAGTTGCTTGAACTGGAGAAAAAGATAAAGCAGGCACTGCCTGCAACTACCAGGGGTCATGTCAGAGTCACGACATGGTTATATCCAATCTCCGTTCGAACAACAAGCGGGATTCGCTGGGGTTATATGGATGCACAAGGACATATCCGTCTAGAGCCGGTCCTGGAGGAGGCACAGGCGTTTCAGCCGAATGGATTGGCGGTCGTTGTGAAGAACGGCCGGGCTGGTGTCATTAATCTTCAAGGACAGTACGTGGTTCAACCTGTGTACGATTCCATTAATTCTTTTTCCGAAGAGCGGGCGATGGCCATTAATTCTCAAGGGTTTAACATGATTAACGAGCAAGGCACAGTTCTGACCAAACGAGCTTACCCATTTATTGCAGATATGCATGAGGGTAGAGCATTATTTTACGATGATAACCCCAATCCAACCAATGGTTCATCAAGTCTCTATGGTTATCTGGATGCCTCGGGAAATGAAGTGATCCGAGCACAATTCGTGTCGGCTTATGATTTTCAGCATGGTAAAGCCGTTGTACAGATTAAAGATCAGGAATATGCTCTCATTGACCGGAACGGAAATCGACTTGCAACGTATCCATTTGCCTATGTAGGGCCGCTAGGGGATGGTTTGCTGGCTTTTCAAAAAGAATCCTCAGGCAAATATGGATACATTGATGAACGGGGCAATATTCGTATTCAGCCGAAGTTTACTTATGCACTCCCTTTTAACGGTGGGCAGGCTATTGTTAATACGTCAGATGATTATAGATCAAACTACGGTGTCATCGATATGCAGGGATCGTTTGTAATTCAACCCATCTATAACGACATTCGCGAGCTTGGCGAGCATAGGTATGCACTTGGAAAAGAAATTGATCCCCAGCAGCCATATATTGGATCGATGTATGCAATTGCTGAAATGAATGGCAGGATATTAACGGACTTTATGTATCGGAATGTAGAAAATTACAAACACGGTCTTGCTTCTGCTTCAGATGGTATTCAGACCTATCTGCTGGATTTGAGCGGTAGACCTGCTCCAGGATATCCACGTGTGACAGGGGCAGGATCCATGGAAGTAGTGGCTCCTGATCTGATTAGAGTATTTGTAGATCAACGTTTATCCTATGTGAACCGGGCTGGACAGATCATCTGGCAGCAAAATACAATCGTACCTCTGCATCCGCCTTACCTGGTACGTGAGGAGAAATACAAGCCTAACCGAGACTATCTGGTCTATTATCCCCAAGTTGGAGGATTAGCCAATCCGGCAGAGCAGGATACGTTGAATGCTAGGCTCAAGGAACTTTCCCAGGTTAAACCGATCCCCCCGGATCAGCAGCTGGATTATACGTATACGGGGGATTTTGATATTACGTTCTATCAGCAACAACTGCTTCAACTGCAATTGACTGGTTATAACTATCCAGCTGGTGCAGCGCACGGTATGCCAACGATGATCTATGCCATTATTAATCTGTCGAATGGCCAGTTGTATGAGCTGAAGGATTTGTTCAAGCCCAACAGTAACTATGTGAGGGTGTTAAGCCAGATTGTAGGGGAGCAGATCAAAAATGATCCGCAGTATTCTTATGTTTTCCCAGATACGTACACGGGCATAAGTGCGAACCAGCCCTTTTTTGTGACAGCTGATGCACTGCATCTTTATTTCAATCCTTACGATATTGCACCCTATGCTGCAGGATTTCCGACATTTACAATTCCGTTTAGCCAGATTATAGATATCATTAATACAGAAGGGTCTTTCTGGAGAGCATTTCATATGTAAATGTAACTAGGGAAAGACGAAACACATATAGAGGCCATATGTGCAGTATGGCTTCTATATTTGGGATTTGGAGGGGGAAGAGCACCATAAAAATGTAAAGTAAAACAATTGTCGTTGAATTAGAATGGATCAATGAGTAGTAGATATTAAGAGATATGAATTTGTTTTAGGAAGAGGATTGTTAAAAAAATCACAAAGTGTTGTTGGAGAAAGTCAGTCAGAAGAAACGATTTGAGTTAAATATAGATCGAAGATATGATTTATTAATGTAAATATTAATTGCACCAATATGACAAAATGGGTTCACAGATAAGATATCGTTTCTAAAAGTCGTGATATTATTGAATGAGATCTGATATGTTCAAATTTTAAAGTTTGAGTTTAAGTCACAAATCGTCTGGGAATGATGACATTAAATAAGAAATGCAATGAATTAGAGTGTATTAGCGATTTAATAAACAAACTGCATAGAGAAAAAGATAAAAAGAGATAAACGAGAAAACATGAAATCAAAGAACGAACATGTGTAAATAGGTTTAGAACCTCAGTTAAGCTTCGTAATCTTTACGACTGTTTCACAAAACTCGTATTTTGTACATATGTATATGTCTCCAAAAAGTTCCTATTCATTACTACATATTATTTGAATGGAAAAATGTTCTTATCCCTCGACATTTGTTTGCTTCAATAATAAAAAATACGACCAGCACAGTGGTCGCATATAACTCGGTTATAGTGTCTAACGATTGGGGTGCAGTTTTATTTGTCGGCTGCTACCTTGGTTTTATTGAATTATCGTTCCCCTTCAATAGAAGCACATAGTATATCTCACTAGTTTTCATACATATAATCAAAGTATGATCACCGTAACTTTTATATTTTCGAATTTTTTTTATCTACTCTTCTAAACTCCATTTTTCCTGTTGTCTTTCTACCAGTAAAATAATGCCCCTTCAAAAGGGGTTGTTCATCATCGTTTAAACTAATCC
Source organism: Paenibacillus sp. JJ-100 (assembly GCF_948329825.1). Classification (GTDB taxonomy): domain Bacteria; phylum Bacillota; class Bacilli; order Paenibacillales; family Paenibacillaceae; genus Paenibacillus. The sequence goes on along the minus strand of NZ_CAOJCM010000002.1, from coordinate 39,784 downwards.
TTAACTTTGCTGTTCCATCATGATTTGGGTTAGTATCTCTATTCTCATCTGCGTCATTATAATATGTGTAACACAGATACTTACGGCCAGCCTCATCAATCCATATATCGCTTGTATAACTACTACTGAAGCTTTTATCTGTCTCAAGCGTTACCTTGATTCTGTCAAATTCATGTCTTATTTCCATACTCGTACGTATGGGCTCTACCTTTTCTCCTGTTTCTTTATCAATGTAGTCTGATTGAATTGTCCCTTCCCACCTTCCTCCGATGTAAGGTACTGTGCACAACCAGGGATGGAATAAATGTGGGAATTTCATCCATATTATTCGTTTAAACAACAGAGCCTCTATTAATAACGAAAAGCCCGCAGCACTTGCAGCCGAAGCAATTATAAAGAAGTTGTAAGGTGGACCTTTAAACAAAACAATTGTTAAGAATATCAATATACCCAAAATAATCCATATCCTCCAATATACCCTCGAGTTATACATATATCAAGATCCCCCTACTCATACTCATAAAAAATTGTGAGAGCATTGATGAATGATCTCATTTTTTCTTCAATATCGGAATTGGGACACAATAGTTTTATGCCATTTGCTTCTTTAAATGTATTTAGTGTACACCAACGGCTATTCAAGTAATCTATTAACTTAGAGAACATAAACACTTTACGATAATCTTTGTACTCCAAATAATACTCGTTTGGTACATTCCATAATAAGGATTCTAAAGCAAATGAACTAACTCCGTTCGCAGAAGAAATCCCATTTTCTTTCATCAGATAACGCATTTTTTTCATGATACGGACCATTTTTTTATAATAATGATTTGTCGAAACGTTCTTTTCTTTACCATTCTTGATGTGTTGCTCTGGATAATTTATGACTTGTTCTCCAGAATCTGCAGATATAACAATACCACCGATATAATTAGTGGGATCATCGCGATAATCTAAGCTGAAATCTTTATATCTACGACATGGTACTGCATCTGCATCTTTCCTATAAGAATTGCCATTGATTTTTATTGATTTATTCTCTCTACTTACATCGGTTCCGAATGTGTTTGTTAGCGCAATCTCAATCTCATCTTTAAAAGATTGAGGGCGAGGTTGAGCAGTTACAAATCTATAGTTCGCGTCATTGACACCCTGCCGATAATTAGTAATAAATATGTCCTCTTCCACAACTGCTATATCTACATCACTTTGAGTACGGACATTTGTGTTATTTGCATAGGAACCTTGCAAAAATATTTTTATCCTTCTATTGCTTGAAGTGGATTCTAATACTTGGTAATACGAATATGTATCAGCATACATCGGTTCTAAGCTTAAACTCTTTTCTTGAAATCCTAATGGCTTTATTGAATTAACTACCATGTTAATTGCATTCTTACATTGTTGATCCTCTGTATTACTGAGTGGTTGAGAAAAATTATTGAGCATGGTCTCGGTAAACTTCATGTGATAGCCTCCATAAATCCTCTTTTTAGGAACAAACGTTTGCTTAGATTATACATCTTATATTTCATTTAGACAATTGAGGCTTCAATTATTAGTAATGTTTATACGCCTAAAAAAACTGTATTCTCTGAATACGGTATAGAGTGGTAAATGCGCCAACCGTTGCTACGGTTTAAGCTGCCAAAGCTCGCTGGTCGTATATTCGAGAAGCTGCGCCAGAAATATTATATTGTGCATAGACATTAGTAAGAAAAAAGCATTCCCCCGACTGTTATTCTGGATAATAAATGCATCACCCTGTATCAAATGAAAAGCTCGTTTTATTCATGTATTATGACTAACCTGCATAAAACGAGCTACTTTTTTCAAAATGTACAATCGGCTGAACAGCCGTAGCCCGATTGCAAGTACGACAATACAGATAATTATTCCAAATTAATATATCCCGTACCTTTTAAGTCAGTATGATTAGTAGCCTTGCCTTTGTGCATTAAAGTACAACCACTGTTAATCGTACCCGAAATCAATTCTACATCTCCAGTGATAACTGCATTCGATTGACCAGAGAGACTTAAATAAACTCTCTTCGCATCTCCAATTACCGATAGAGAGGATTGCCCCGAGATATTAGCTTCTATAAATTGAGTATGGACAGCTGTAATCCATGATTGTCCCGAAATATTTCCTACTATGGCTGTTCCATTTGCTACCATCAGCGTGGATTGCCCACTTAAAGCGCTTTGAATATGGTTTACTTTTTTCACAAATACAACTGATCCTTGACCGGAAGAAGAAATATTTACGTAATCACAAGGTAGCTCAAGTAGGACTTTAGCTTGACCACTCAACCTTATTGTATCAACATTTAACCCTTGAGGTAGATTGAGATGGACCATGCCGTGAGGCTCATTACCATAGTTAATATTTATACCATTATCATCTTTGCGATGGACATTAAAACTGTGTTCAGACAAGTCGTATACACATTCTTCTTTAAAGGGTGCTACTTCACGATACGACAGTCCCCCAGCAGTTTGAGCTTGGCGAACAATAATTGTTCCAGAAACACTACTGTTAATGATCAATTTATTCACACTCCTGTTCTTAAACATTTTTAATTGTAGTACGACGCTAGCCTTTCAATTCTTTATCGTTTATTCCTGATCTTATTTGTCCCTACGATGATTAGGCACGATTACCGATACGAAGTAAAGACCAACTACTGGATATATTATACTTTAAAACATTTCATCATAGTTCTGAATTTTCAATAAAGTTAAATTGGAAGATATATTCCTCGCAATCATCGGTAAAAAGGAGGCGAACTAAATGGAGATGGAGACGGTAAAAAAACCACTTTTTTAACGATATGAGCGTTTACTTGGACGACCTCAGCAGTTAGTTCCGCTCTCTACATCCCTGACCTAAAGTCTAGTGATAAAACCAAAATTGAGCAGCTGCCTGATGGCAAGCTGCTCATGATAAACTACTCTTAATAACTACACCCTTTTATTAAAAAAATCATTGTGTGATCTTAACAGGCACATTAAAATCATCAACATTTATATGTCCAAAACCACCTGTCGATTCATCTACGACCTTAATATATAGCTCTTCCCCTATATATTCTGAAGCATCCCAGATTTTCCTTTGATATTCTTCATAGTTAGTTGCTGTTTCTTTAAATAACATTTTGCCGTCAGATACTCGAACAAGCGCTACATAAAGCTTGTCAATATCACGACCTCCACTGACTAGAAAGTTGATTTTACCATTCCCACCAAGAACAAAGTTCTCCGTTTTCAGCATACCCGTCAAGATATCACCACCGGCTGCCTCATTAAATCCCCATAAGTGATACCTGCCTGGGGTTTTTTGTGATGGATTGAAATAGATTGTATCCCAGAAAAACTTAGTATCGGTTACATGGGCATCCTGGAAAGCATCTCCTTCTGTGATCCAGCCTGTCAAATCACCTGTAGCAAAGTCATGGTTAGGCAGATCTGTAATATCGGTATACACGGAGTTGTCCCAGTTGTCTGGTACATCCACCGGAGCAGCCGGCTCCCCAGTTAAGGCGTTCATATTCCATACTTCCATGGATTTGATCGTGATATTCTTATCAGCCCATAACTGCAACCCCAACGAGTCATATCGTCCAACATAAACACGAGTTGTAAGCTTTTTCTTGTAATTGGCAAATGCTTCTACAACCGAACGGTCAAGGAAAATATGAAGTTTCAAATTCTCTCCGTCCAGATCGACATATCCACCTTGAATGCCATCCACACGTACATCCGGATCTATGCTGCTCTTTGTCCGATCTACATTAAAAGTCCCATTAGATTTGTTGTAGTAAATCAGTGTTTCTTCCTGGCCATTTTCAGATCTTCGTACCTTAAGCCCGAATTTTTGAGCATCTTCAGGCTCAATTTCCATGATAATTTCTAGCATGTCGCCTTTTACATTCTCAATCAATTGATTAGCGGCATCCATATTTTTGTCTGAAAAGTTAACGACCTTTTCTCCCCGAAGACTTTGCAATTCCTGAATTGGCTCAATAAGCAAGTCATCGTGCTCATCCAGGCTTAGCGAAACCGGCAATGCCAGATTATGTGCCCATCCAGCCTGATATTCTGCTTGCGGTGTTCTCACATTTTGAACCATGGAGTAAATCACGGTTCTTCCATCAGGTGTAACCATACCACTTTCGGCTGTTAAATAGCCATCGCCGACATCCATTTTAGAGGGAGACTCCTGATCAGGGATAAACTTGAAGTTTTCTCGATCCCAAGTGCCAATCCAGTAGAATACCTCTACATCTCTTTGAACATCGTTTGCAGGTGCAACGTGCTCAGGTTTTTCATGAGGATTAATCATGAATATATGTTTTTGCTTGCCCGTACTATCCTTACCTACCGGCAGTAATACCGGTAATTCCCATACCGTGCCCAGCTCCGGATAGAGGCTTCTGTCACTAACGTATAAAGGTCCCTTATACTCCCAGTTGTACATATCGTCGGACACATACACTAAAGCAGTACCGCTGCTGAAGTCTTCTAGACCGGAGGTCACTAACTGATACCACTTATCTACCTCTTCGTCGTACCATACAAATGGATCCCGAAACTCATTGTGGATGCCATTTCCATTCTGCTCTGTAACTGGTACGGGATGCTTTGCCCATTGTTCCAGATTGGGGTCGGACAAATCAACAGGCGTTGCCAGGCCTGTTCTTTGGTTCGGTGACAAGGAGTCATTGCCAGCGGTATAAAAAAGAACTGGATTGCCGTCTCGATCATACGATGCACTACCTGACCATGCGCCATCCGGATCAAGTGTACCCGCTTCGGGAGCAAGAGCTGGCCTTACATTTTCCCAATGTACCATATCGTCACTCACCCAATGCCCCCAGTGAATCTGATGCCAGTATGGACCTTGCGGGTTGTGTTGATAAAATAAATGGTATTTTCCGTTATAGTAAATTGGTGCATGCGCTTCATTCATCCAGTTTTGCGGAGGCATCGCATGATACTGTGGGCGATGCTGATCACCGTCAAACACACTTGGGTCCTCGTCAATATCACCATTTGGAATTTCCGGGATCAAATTGCTATGAAGAGTCTTAACACTCTCATATTCAGCAAGAATCTCTTGTTGGGAAAGAGCTTTATTTTGCAGTTTCACCTCATCAATAAGTCCGGAAAACATGTTATAAGAAAACAGTCCTGCCAGCTCTACGGGTTTATTATTCTTACCGATGATCAAACTTTCTGACGATGGTGTAATCGGAAGGTTGACAGGGGTAGTTTGGGAAGCAACCTCCTCACCGTTCAGGTACAGCTTTATCTTTCCATCCTTTTTGTCGAACGTGGTTGCTACATAATTCCACTTGAATTTCTCGAGTGGATGATCTTTGACCCATACCTGAATCCACTGGCCACCTATTCCGAGCTGCATGGACCATGAACCATGTCGGTACATGCCTAGGGCAAAACCTTCCGCTTTGTCTTGGTTGGACTGGTTTACAATGGCGGACAGCTTGTTTCCGTCTCCCCATTCGTAACTGCGTGGTGCTACCCAAGCTTCAATTGTTAATGCATCGCCTACTGAAACGACATCCTTTGCGTCAACCTCGATTTCATTTGAATAACCATCAAACAATAGAGCACTGCCCTTAACTCCACGCGGAGTCCATCTCGGATCCTTGGAGGACAAATATCTGGCATCGTTAAATACATAGCGCACCTCATGCTCAAGGTTGGTCACTTCCTCACGCGCCTTGATTCCTGAGCCCTCATCAAAGTTCATGTAGAAAATGACGCCCTTAGCACGAGCTTGGAAAGCATCGACGGCTATACTCGCTTCACTAGATTGATCTACAACCTTGATATAGAGCTTTTTATTATAATACTCATGCGCTTTCCAAGAAACTTTCTCGTTATTGTTCAAATTACCTGTTTTCATGAGTAATGCATCATTGCTTGCATCATAGAGTCCGACGTAAGCGTCTTCAGAGCTGCCTTCGATATTCAAAATAGTGAATGTAATGGTTCCCGTGCCCTGCAGCGTAAATGGATTGGAGGTAATGTTACCCTGTTCTTCCACAGATGACTTGGCATAGAAATCCCCTTCCTTGCCAGTGAGCGCTTCGTCAGTCACTTGAAAAGCATCGCCTTCCACACTCCAACCTTCCAAATTTCCAGTTTCAAAACTGGGATTCTCAATTTCGGTCGGCATAATGTTCTCTGCCATGACACCTTCTGTAGGTACAATTTCGTGAAAGGTGTGAAAGGCATCCGCGAATATGACTCCCCAATCGGATTGCCCATTATCGACGATCTCCACATACAGATCTTTGCCTATATACTTAGAGAGATCGGCTTTATATTGTTCCATATTCGCAAGCCTCAGTCCCTGGGCCGGATCAGGAAACCCGGATTCGTTGAATTCGGTGTTTCCGTACCTGGCTATTAAATCCCCTGTGTCCGCATCGATCACGCTCACGTATACTTGATCCGGATGCTTACCTCCGCCCATTCTGAAGGTAATCCAGCCTGTTCCACCCAGCTCAAATGTGCTGGAACGAAGCTTACCTGTCGCAGTCTCGTTATACTTCAAACCATTTAAATGATACGTGTCTTCCTGATTATACGGGATTTGTTCCGTCCAATAGGTTGTTTCGTCGGATATGCTATCCGGACCAAATGCTTCGCCTTCTACAATCGTCCAACCTGTTAAGTTCCCGGTTTCAAAACCGGGATTTTGAATCTGATAGCGCTCGAAGTCAGGCTTGATATCTTGGGCTGGAATACCTTCTGCCGGCTCTGCTTCATGGTACATAAAGAAAGCATCCGCAAATACCACTCCCCAGTCTGCGGTTGCCTGATCGACAATCTCCACATACAAATTCTTGCCCAAATGTTCGGATAGATCCGCCTTATACTGCTCCATATTAGCAAGTCTCATGCCCTGGTCAGGATCTGGGAAGCCCATATCGGCGAAAGCACTGTTACCGTATCTGGCAATAACTTGCCCTGTGTCAGCTTCCACGATATTCACATATATCTTGTTGGAATTTTCACCTCCGCCAAGCTTGAAGCTGATCCAGCCACTTCCGCTTAGTTCAAAGGTACTGGAACGAAGTACACCGGTCTCCGCTTCGTCCACTCTCCAACCATTTAAATGGTACTCACCTTCCTGGTTATACGGTATTTGTTCTGCCCACCATGTGGTTTCATTGGATACGCTGTTTGCACCGAAAGCATTTCCTTTGACTATGGTCCACCCTGCCATATCTCCAGTCTCAAAACCAGGATTTTCAATTTGGTAAACCGAATCCGTAACTGATATGTTCACGTCTTTTTTTGTGGAGAGTGCTTGTTCTGCTTCTTCTGCTGCAAAAGATATTTCAGGAGCAATAAGCTGGAGAAGAAGTGTCCATATAACGAATCGAATGGTCCACTTTGTCCTTGTATTGTTATTTCTCATATAAGAGCCTCCTATATCATTTGGAATCTCTATAACATTCGACAGCTCCTCTTATAACAAGGATGAATAGCCATAATGTAAGAAAGGAGTACAAAGGAAATACTTCACAAAAGCACTCGTTTTACCAAATCGAATTCATCTCCCATATGTCCAGCGATTTAACGAACAGTTCTCCATCTCCCCAGATTTCAAGGCCCACAGCATCCTTACGACTCGGATACACCCGGGTCGTCAGACTCTTTAAGCCGTTGGCATAAGCTTCAACCATCGAGCGGTCCAAATAAATGTGTAGTTTCAAATTCTCCTCCAGAAGGTCCAGCTTACCACCCTGAACTCCGTTACATTTTTCCCCTGGATGAATTGTGGTTTTTGTACGATCTACAGCAAATATAAACTCATTTTTATCATAAAATAGCAGCGTTTCTTCTTCTCCATCCGGTGTACGGCGGATCTTAATTCCGAATTTTTTGGCACTCCTCGGTTCCATTTCCAATTGAATTTCAAGCATGTCGCCTTGAACACCTTGAAGGAAATCATTTGCTTCAGTCAGTGATTTATCATTAAACGAAATTAACTTCGCACCCCGCAATAGTCGAAGCTCCTCAATCGGCTCGATTCCAAGCCGTCCGTCATCCCGCAAATATACGCTTAAAGGTAAGCCGCCATTATGAGCCCATCCCGATTTAAATTCCAAGTCGGACGTTCGATCACCCTGAGCTATTGTGAATATGATCTTCCTTCCTGTCTTCGGATCAACCATTCCGCTCGGACCCGTGAAATGGAAGTCACCCACATCAATCAACTGAGGCTCCTCTTGGTCGGGAGTGAACGATAAATTTTGCTTGTTAAACTGACCGATCCAATAGAACACCTCGACATCGGCTCCTTGTCCTACAGGACTCACGAGCAGGAGGTGTTTGTTCTCCCCTTGCTTGTTACTACCGAGTGGAAGAAGCACAGGAAGCTCCCAGATCGGACCAAGATAAGGAAACTTCTGAATGTCTGCTTTAAATAATGGCCCTTTGTACGTCCAATTCAACATATCATGTGAGACAAAGGCCAGGGCTGCTCCACCTTCGCCTTCCATTCCCGACCCCACCAAAGCAAACCAGTGGTTGTCTTCCTGCCATACGTACGGATCCCGGAAATCACCGAATGCACCCATGCCTTCTTTTTGCACAATTAACGGCTCCGGATGTTTAACCCAATGAACCAGATCCGGTTCCCTATCCTGAAGATAAGTGCTTCGTGCAAGTGCTACACTCTGATTCGGCGAAGCGCTATCATTTCCCGCCGTAAAAAATAAGACAGGCAGACCGTCTGCATCATATGCTGCACTCCCCGACCAAATCCCGTCCGGGGCGAGTGGATCTTTTTCAGGGGCAAGGGCCACAGGAAGATCCCGCCAATGAACGAGATCCTTACTAACCCAATGTCCCCAGTGAATCTGATGAAAATATGGCCCAAGGGGGTTATGCTGATAGAATAAGTGATATTGCCCGGCAAAATAGATCGGTGCATGAGGCTCATTCATCCAATGAGCTGGTGGACTGACATGGTACTGCGGTCTATGTCGATCCGATAGCAGCGGTGTCCGATCTAGTTTGATTTCTTCATACGATAATTCAGGGTGTTCTCCTCCATGGCTGGTATTCAACACATCTCGATAAGATTTCGCCACTTCTTCCTCGCTTAATGCCCGGTTATAGATGTTGAGTTCGTCAAGGATACCGCTAAACATGTGAAGGCTGAATCTCTCAGCCAACAGGCTGCTGTGATTATTCTTACCAATGAGCAGTTCCGTGTCCATCGCTTGGGCTATACGGGAACCACAAGGAATTTCTGTAGAAGCGATTTCACTGCCGTTTAAATATAGCTTCATCTTTCCTTGGTTCCCATCAAATACAGCATTCACGTAAGACCACTCGTTCTTGGGCAACTCATAACCGTCCGGTGACCAAACTTCCTTCCAACATCCTCCTTCAAGACCGACTTGAAAGGACCAGGAGCCGTGACGATACATCCCGAGTAGAAAACCTTGGTTACGATCTTTATTGTGGTGATTCACAATGGCAGCCAGCTTACCATCAGAGCCCCATTCATAAGAGCGTGGCGCTACCCAAACTCCTAAACTGAGAGCCCCTCCACTTTCTAAATTTCCATATGAAGATTCACCTTTGAAGGAATGGGAAATATAAGTCGAGTATCCATCGAAAAGGAGCCCTTTTCCCCTCACTCCTTGTCTCCATTGGGGATCACGGGATTCAGAAAACTCCGCTTGTCGAAGAACATACTCGATCTCATCGTTTGCTTGCGAAACGCTCTCTAGAGTATTAATCCCTGAACCTTCATCGAAGGCCCAGGACATCAATAAACCTTGATTATCAGATGTTTTGCTCATACGTCCCTCCTCCCTGATACCTGCTCTTTAAGCTGCTCTCGAAGGTGAATGGATTGGAGAGTAACTATATGAAGAGAGTCTAGTATCACTTGTCCTGATTTTACATGAATTGAAATCGTATCCATCGAAGCATCCGGGAAAATCTGGTCGGTTAATACAACCAGGCCTTCGTTCCCGTATACTTCAATCGCGTTTCGATCCAGCCAAAAATGCAGCTTAATCTTTCCATTCTCCGGTTTCATGCTGGCACCATGCTTGATTGGAAATGCGGAGTGGAAGTCAGTCAGGCCCGACTTCGAGCGGTCGATAAATAACCATTGGCGTACAGGATCATATCCAATAATCGTTTCATTTCCCCCGGCGGATTTCATAACGATATGAACCTCGCCACTAGACCCCATACCCATGTCCGCTATTATCTCCATTAAATCATGGCTAGTCTTTTGGCTGAACGGCGTCTCCGGTGTAATTTTAAGATCAGACCAGTTCAAGGAATCATTTCGTAACTGCTCTATTTCCCGGACAGGCATTTGGATTAAAACCACGCCTTCATCCCTGCTGGTCAAAGACAACGCTCGAGGAAGAGTCATGGACCCTCGCCAGGAATCGGTCGGTGTGTCGTTGGCATATTTCCAATTACTCATCCAGCCGATCATTACTCGTCGTCCGTCTTGTTCCGGTATATCTGACCAGGTAACCCCTGCATAATTGTCCCGACCATAATCTAACCACAGAATATGATCAGCTGAATTGTCATTGATGAATGTATACCCATCAAATTCTCCAATAAAGTATTGGGTGCGTGAACCTTCCGGACATGCAGGATTGTCTCCAATGCTTATGATAAGCACCCATTTGGTGTGCCCGGTGTCATCGATTTGTAATTCAAATAGATCTGGGCACTCCCATACCCCATCGTGCGAGCCTTCTTCATGTCCGAATTCCCCTGTCAGTGACCATTCAAGCAAATTCTCCGAGCAGTAGAAGCGAACATGGTCTCCCGCAACAATAGCCATAACCCACCGCTCACTTTCGGCATGCCAGAACACTTTAGGGTCGCGAAAATCAATCAGATCAGGTTCAGCGAGAACCGGATTCTCTGCATACTTATGCCAAGTACGGCCTTTATCGCTACTGTATGCCAAGCTTTGCCTCTGCCTGGGCTGCCCACTTTCTGGATTTGTGTCTGCATGCGTAAAAATGGCTACTAATCCGTGAGAACCGTTGAAGAGACCGCTACTATTATTCCAATCCACGACACAGCAACCAGAAAAAATAGCTCCATGTTCATCTGGGAATAATGCGATAGGTTCATGTTGCCAGTGAATCAGATCTTGGCTTATGGCATGCCCCCAATGCATCGGTCCCCAATGATTACTGTAGGGGTGGTATTGATAAAATAGATGATACTCTCCTTCGTAATAAACTAATCCGTTCGGGTCATTTAACCAGTGGGAAGGAGGCGAAAAATGAAATCCGGGTCTCCAACTATCATGATTGAGCTGTTTAGATTCCACCATTTTATTTATCTCATTTGTCGTCGGCATTGATTGAAGAGCTCCCTTCCGTGTGGTTACTAATGCCCCACCGGCATTAGCAAATATCAAAGTGCTGTAGATTTGGTCCTGTGTTATCTGACTTAATGGCATTTCACTTTCGAGTAACTTAAATAGCAAACAACCCATAAAAGCATCACCAGCACCTGTTGTGTCGACGGCTTGCACTGAGAAACCTGGTATATATCCTTCGTGTGCAGGCAGTCTGTAGTAGCAACCTTTTTCGGCTAAGGTGACGACAATGACGGTGATACCAAATTGCTGCTGCAGTTCTAAAGCTCCTTTTTCAATGTTAGTTGTACCCGTAATAAAAGAAAGTTCTTCTTCCGATATCTTCAGGATGTCCGTATATTTCATTCCCCAAAGGATATTTTGTTTTGCTTCCTCTTTAGTCTCCCATAGCGAGAACCGAATGTTCGGATCGTAAGAAAGCAATGCGCCAGCCTCTTTGGCCTTCACCACAGCAGTTCTTGTTGCAGTACGTGCAGGCTCATGGGTCATCGACAAGGATCCAAAATGCAATAATCTACAATGTTCAACTTGCTTTAGAGGGACATCTTGCAAGCTCAAAAACGTATCCGCTCCTGGCTTCCGGTAGAAACTGAACGATCGGTCTCCTTTTTCATCTAAATGAACAAATGCAAGCGTTGTATTGGCTTGGCTAGTAAAGGACAGTCCTGATACGTCCACTCCCTTGTTCAGTAAAGTTTCATGCAGTAGCGAGCCGAAACGATCCTCTCCCACCTTGCTAATGAATGCCGTTTTAACTCCCAATTCAGATAACGCCACGGCTACGTTAGCGGGGGCTCCTCCAGGATTGCATTCAAACTGTTCGTTGCCTCCTGCTGAAGGTTCAGCAGGAGTAAAGTCTATCAATACTTCTCCAATGGCAATGACATCAAGCACAGTTCTCTCCACCCATCGTATGATAATCTACTTATTTAAATTTGCATTATAACGATCGAGCCCATTTTGATAGATTTCCATCAGTTCGTTCAGGCCCATTTTCTCCAGCGTTTTCACATATCTGTCCCACTGTTCTTCCACGCCGCCATCAACAATGAATTTACCGCGTTGAGTGTTCACATATTTTATGAGTTCCGATTCAATCCGATTGATTTTGTCTAGCTCGTCAGGTTCAAAGAAGATGCTAGGGTAGTTTTCCTTTTCCATGTAAGGATCGTAATAGGTTTCTAAATCTTTAGCACGCTGCTGGGCACGAGGTTCCATATCCACCACTTTTCCGAAGTCATCAATGGTTATGATACCGGGTCCTCCTGTGCCTGGAGCCACTTTTTGACGATATTCTCCTGCAGAGATTCCTTCAGGTAGCGGCAAGTTTACCAATTTTCCATTCTCGTCCTTTTTAAACACTACATCCAGTGGTCCCCAGTGAATTTGTGCTGCCATATAGGGTTCATACTGCTGATCGATCCATCGCATCGTAATCTCAGGATTTTGGTTTTCTTTTGTAATTACGAATGCACCACGACCGGGACCACCGCCATTGCTCCGCCCGATCGTTTGTGCACCATCAGGTCCTTTTAATGGTGACAGCAACGCATAATCCTGACCTCGTTCTGTTCCCACAACCTCTTCCTTCTCCCACCAGATGTAGGAACCGAGCGTTTCCTCCGTTGTTTTCCCCTTGGCCAGATACTGCGCCGCGTCCTGAGTGAAGGACTCAGGGTCAATCAGGCCCTGCTTATACCATTTTTCATTGAAGTATTTAAGCGCTTCCTTGTATTCTGGCTGAGTTGCTGTAAAAATGACTTTACCATCCCGTACAACACGGTGCTCCAGGTTATCCGGAAGTCCAAACGCTCCGAAAATTCCCGCTATATCCATGCACCACTGCATATGCATAAAACTTAAAGGAATCTCATCGGCTTTACCGTTTCCGTTTGGATCCTGGCTCTTAAAAGCAACCAGTGCTTCCGTGTATTCATCCAAAGTCTGTGGCATATCCAATCCTAATTTATCGAGCCATTTTTTATTGATTACGTGGAAGAAGGGATTGGTCCCCAGATTATTCTCTTCCCAAGAAGGTAACCCGTAAATATGTCCATCCGGTGCTGTGATTGCAGACCTGATATCAGGCCGATTTTCTAAAAGCGCTTTCAGATTAGGTGCATATTGATTTATTAAATCTTCCAACGGAATGATGGTTCCATCTTTACCGTAATTAATTAGTTCATAATCCGTAAATCCCGCCCCGTAAAATGCATCCGGTAAATTTCCACTGGCCAGTAACAAATTCTTTTTCTCTGTAAAGTCGGTATCAGGGATATTCTCCCATTCGATCTTCACGTTGGTTTGCTCTTCGAGCCGTTTGAAGATCTCCATTTGCGAATACTCCGGTGCCAGTGCGGCTTTTGGAGATATCATTTTCAAAGAAATTTCTTCTTCAACAATCGGAAGTCCCGTTTTGTTAAAAGAGATAGCCTGATTGGAATGATTGGTGCTGCCATTGTTTCCTGAGCATCCGCTTATGACAATGGCACCAGATATGATTAAAATCCCCGCACCTTTAAATACTAATTTCATCGTATGAACCTCCCTAAGAACTTTTCTCTCATCAAGTACATCTAGAACATGACTTTATCTGAACTTTGCCGTACATCCCTCCTCTCAAGTATTGTTAATTTCAACCTAACCTTTGATTGAACCGATCATTACACCTTTGACAAAGTACTTTTGTAAGAAAGGATATAAAATGAGCAGCGGCAAGCTCGATACAATGATGGCACCATATTTAATAAGCTCCGTCACACGCATCTTGGCTGCGTAAGATTCAACATCCATCATCATGCCGGAATTCACTTGATTCTGTACAAGGATATTGCGCAGCACCAATTGAAGTGGATACTTGCTCTCGTCGTTCATGTAGATCAATGCATCGAAGAAACCGTTCCAGAATCCAACCACATGATATAGCACCATGACGGCAATGATGGATTTTGACAAGGGCAATACGATACTCCAGAAAAATCGGGTGTTGGAACAACCATCAATTGACGCAGCTTCCCAAAGTTCATCAGGGATAGACGATTGGAAAAATGTTCTTACGATGATGACGTTAAACACACTGCCGGCACCAGGAATAACCAGAGCCCAGATGGTGTTCAACATATGGAGATCTTTAATCAATAGATACGTAGGAATAAGTCCACCGCTAAAGAACATGGTAATCATTAAAAACCACATGATTGCGGATTTCCCAGCCAGGTTTTTTCGAGCTAAAGGGTAGGCAGCAAATACAGTTACAGCTACGCCGATTAATGTTCCTAGCCCGGCATACAAAATGGAATTAGCATACCCAATCCAGATTGTTGAGTCACTAAAAATTCGCTCATATCCATCCAATGTAAAACCTTTTGAAAAAAGCCACACATCTCCAGAGTAAATATGATTCGGATCACTGAAAGAGGCAATCAACACAAAGTACAACGGAAATAAAACGAGTAGCATAACCACACTCAACATGAAGAGGTTGATCACATCAAACCAAACATCTCCACGACTTTTTCTTTTTAATAAATGATTCATTGCATACTCTCCTTTACCAAAGGCTGGTTTCCGTCAATCTTTTGGCAATTCGGTTGACGGTGACAATCAGGATAATATTGATGACGGAATTAAACAGCCCGACTGCCGTTGAGAAACTGTATTGTGCCTTCTGAATCCCCATCTCATAAACATAGGTTGGGAGGATATTAGAAGTAGCGTAGTTTAAATCATTTTGCATGAGGAATGCTTTCTCAAAACCGATACTCATTATGTTACCTAAGGCTAATATCAGTAAGATAACAATCGTCGGTAGAATACTTGGAATATCTACATACCAAACTCGTTTCCATTTACTTGCTCCATCCATTATGGCTGCCTCATGCAGTTCTGGATTCACTCCCGCTAGTGCTGCGAGATAAATAATCGTTGAGAACCCAGTCTCCTGCCATATTCCAGACAGAATGTACAATGGACGAAACCAGCCTTCGTCAGCCATGAACAGAACAGGGTCACCTCCAAACCAAGTGATAAGATGGTTAACGATCCCACTGTTTGGCGACAAGAAAACATGAAGCATCCCAACAAGCACGACGGTAGAAATAAAGTGCGGGGCATAAATAACAGTCTGGATAAATTTCTTGTAGCGTTTGCCTAACATCTGATTCAGCATTATTGCGATGATGATCGGGACTGGGAAACCGAATAGGAGCGACAGAAAACTGAGTGTTAACGTATTAGTCATAATTGACCAGAAGTTATAGGAATCAAAGGAATCAAAGAAATCAATGAAATGCTTGAGTCCTACCCATTCACTTCCCCAGATTCCCTGGCTTGGCGAGAAATCTTTAAATGCAATTTGTACACCGTACATTGGGTAGTACTTGAAAACGAGATATATGAGTATAATGGGTAGCAAAAATAGATACAGCTCATAGTCGCGTTTAACCCGAGTCCATAATGGATGTGTAGATTTAAATGTGGGTTTATAGCTTGTAGAGTCTTTTGGATTCACCCGTGTATTCCCCTCTTCGTTGTAGAATTGTAGTCCATTGAAACGTTTCCAAATTAATTGAAACGTTTCCACTTTTGTCTGAAAAAAGCCCCCTTTCAGTTCTTCCGTCCACTCATAGAGAACAGATAGTGTTTATATTTCTTAGATCGTTAGCAAAAATAAAAGCTAACGATCAGTATTCTGCGTTAAGTCGTTTCACCTTGTCTAAATTGTACAGGTAGATGATATACATCCTTTTCGAGCGCCGCACCTTCGAATTTTTGATATAAGAGCCTAATCGTTGTACGTGCCATCTCTTCTACAGGTTGCCTGATGGTCGACAATATGGGATGGAAATAAGGGTGGTCCTGAATTCCATCATATCCAATGACTTTAACATCCTCTGGCACACGAATACCCTGTCTGCTTGCCCTATCGATATAATTAGCAGCTAAAAGATCCGTTATGGCAAAGATACCGTCCACATTATGATGTGTATTGAAAAACTCGTTAAAAAAGCTGTTATCGTCAATAATGGGATCTGGCTTTTCGTATACCACATAGTCAACGTTCATTTTTTTAGCTTCATCAACAAACCCTTTTCTTCGATTCATCGTTTCACTAAAGACAGAAGTAACGCTTCCAATAAAAGCGGGCCTTGTTGCACCTGCTTCAACCAGTTTTCTTAAAGCCATTCGCCCTCCTTCATAATTGTCTGATGTTACACACGTGATCTTCTTATTGAAATGTCTGTCGATACTTACAATTGGAATGGTATTGCTTATACTGCTTTCGATATCGTTATACGTTATACCGACAATACCAGCAACCTTATTTTGTCGTAGCATATCCAGGTAATACAACTCTTTTTCGGGCTTACCGCCGCTATTGCACAGCATAAGTTTAAAGCCTTCTTGATCCAGCTCATCTTCTATGTAATAAGCCATCTCAGAAAAAAAGGGATTCCAGATACTTGGGAGTAATAATGCTACGGTCTTTGATTTCTGCATCTTGAAATTGCGAGCGACTTCATTAGGAAAATAGTTCAGCTCTTGAATAGCTTTCTCAACTTTTCTACGTGTTTCAGGTTTTACTGCTCCCGAATTGTTAATTACACGGGACACGGTACCCACAGCTACGCCAGCTAAACTGGCCACATCTTTAATACTAGACATTTAACCTCCCGCTTAAGCTTTGTTATGAAATATATAATAGCATCATGTTGGAAACGTTTCAATACTTTTTTGAAACGTTTCCAACCGGTCTTATTATAGTTTAAAAAGCCGCGAAATTGCGGCTCAAAAATGGTATTTCCAATTCACAAAGATTGATAACTGGACAAATAATTGTTGAGATGAATTTTTTGGAATCTTATCTGTCCTGTGAATGAACAGAAACAGATAATAATAAATATACTTCTCTTCCTACAGAGAGTTATATTATATTCCTCTCCATTTGTTGCATTAGCTTTCTTAATGTCAGACGTTCTTCCTCAGAAATGGATCGAAGCAATTTCTCTTGTTGCTCCCTCCACTTTTTATCAACTGGTTTTTCTAATTCTTTTCCTTTTTCGGTCAGATAAATACGCATGACTCGCGCATCTTGTACATCACGTTTACGATATATAAATCCGTTATGCTCCAGTGATTTAACCATATTTGTTACTGTTGGAGGCTCACATTTTAAGTGTTCACATAGCTGCATCTGTGTAACCCCGTCACCCATCCACAGACGATACAGCAAATTATCTTGCCCTACATAAAGATTAAGTTCCCTCAGTGATTCACTATAATTACGACGCATTTGGGAGGAAATCCGATCTAAAGACTGGCGAATGTCACAGTCTACTTTATCTGTCATGTAGTATCCCTCTTTTATGCTGATTAATATTTAGTAAACTAAATGTATCACGACGTTATTTTAGTAGTCAATGTACTTTCAAGTCTAAACCACCCTGGTGCTTAAGCCATCATTTTTAGCAAATTTCTCTACTGAGAATTGTACTGTATGTGACCCAAATTTTAAAAAAACGCCAGATAGACATTATTACGTGTCCTCATCTGCCGTTTCTTCTAAATTAGTATCAGAGTCGTTGATTTAGGAATTATATATTTCTCTATTTAGGTTGACGATTTCGTTATGCGAATATTCACCAGAAGCCGTGATCAGCTTTTCCATAACTTTGTCCCGCAGAAATGGGGCTTGTTCTTTATTTGCCTTTTGAAGTGCTTCAGTTAATTCCTCTTTGGTTAGTTCTGTGCAATATGCTGGTGTTCCTGGCTGCTGTCTCCATGAATCATTTAAATTACCACTATCGACCGTATCGAAACCTAATTCGCTGACTATGCTCATAATTGTTTGCTTTTGCTGAAGATCTTCACCGGCAATAGCTGCGGCAATGCGACGACTGCTACCTTCCGGTGTACCCTCATGTTCTAAAGTATAGGCTAACAAATTGTTAAAAGCTTTGATAATTGATCTGCCTAATTGTTTTGTAACCCAGACACTTTCAACCATCCCATTCTCGATCTCATCGATTTTCACTCCCATTTGAGGATAATAATTGGAAGTGTCGACGATAATAACTTCATCCGCCGTTTTTCCAACTATACTACGAATATTAGGTAGTGCATGAAGAGGAATAGATATGATGAGAACATCAATATTTAAAACTACATCTTCTACCTTGACAGGCGTTGCGATAAGTGGTTTCCCTTCCAATCGCTCCATACCACGAGCATCTGCAATTTTCACATCATGGTTATTATTTACTAACTTTTTTGAAATTGATAACGCAATAGGTCCTGCGCCAATTATTCCGAATCTCATTATTTCTTCACTCCTATTCGATATTCTATTCTGTGATTCATGTTTAACTTAAACATGTAAATTTAATGCACAGCTCTTAATGTATGAACTCATGATTTAAGAACCAAAATAGTATCATAATATTCTGAAAAGAACGAAGTGCAGCTATGAGGTTTTCAAAGTTACTTTTTAGCAAATCCTTGCTTGTTCAAATAGTCCAACATTTGAGGTAAGATACTTCTTTGTAGATGATCCTGAATGTGATCACTCCATCCTGTTACTTTTTTCACTGTGAAAGGAGCTCTTATCGGACGATTTTCATAGTACTTCAACATGGTTTTGTCATACATAGCCAATTTATCTTGATCGAGTTCCTGGTACTGATTTTCAAGTAATACCATAGATTGAGGCAAACGAGGTTTCAGTTCAGGTTTATTCCCCGTGGGACTACCTATACATAATCCAACCAAAGGAATCACATACTTCGGTAAGTCCAACAAGTCTGATAATTCTTCAATGTTAGCTCTAACCCCACCAATGAAAACACCGCCTAGTCCCATAGATTCAGCCGCAGTTAATGCATTTTGTGCCATGAGCCCGGCATCAAATGAACCAATCAGGAGGAATTCAATATATTCGATATCTACATCCGGAGCAATTTGATGGTTTCGGTTAAAATCGGCACAGAAAATCCAAAATTCTGCCGCTTCTTCAATATAAGGTTGGTCAACACAAAGCTTTCTCACCTTTTTTCTCAGAGTCGGATCAGTGATACGAATAATGGATACGGCCTGTAGAAGACTGAACGATGAAGTTTGACTGGCGGCCTTAAAGATCGCATCGACTTGTTCCTCAGCCAGAGGTTGCGAGGTGTACGAACGAAATGATGTGTGATTATGAAGCAACTCCAGTGTATGATTCACTAAAATCTCTCCTTTATTGGTTTATTCTAATTCCCTCATCCCATATTCGTATGGAACATCCATATTCTCTCGAAGGGTTTTTCCTTCGTATTCGGTATGAAACAAACCGCGTTCCTGTAAGATTGGTACAACCTGCTCTACAAAATCCGCAACGCCATCAAAAGCTATATCGGGGACGACAGAGAAACCGTCACACGCTTCAGCCAAAAACCATTCTTCCAAAAAATCAGCAACTTGCATGGGTGTTCCTGCAACGACGGGATGATAATTAATGACCCCATGGGCAAGAACATCGCGAACGGATAGCCCTTGTAGCAATAAATTCAAGGCTTTTGGTGAACGTGGATCCATTGGCTGGGCATATGCATTTTTCAACAAGTCAGCAGGTAAAGGCTTATCAATATCTATCGAGTTTACCGACAAGGGTAAACCGATCATTGAACCCAGATAACTAACCCGACTCGGAATTTCTTGAGGATTAAAGCTCATAAGCTGTTTTCGACGGTTCAAGGCTTCTTCTTCGGTTGATGCCAGCGAAAACATAAAACCAGCAAACATTTTGATATCATCAGGTTTTCGGCCGAAACGAACGGCACTTTGTCGAATCGCTTGTCTTTGTTCACGCGCAGATTCAATATCATATGGATTCGCGTACACGCCAGAAGCATATCTCCCAGCTAATTCTAATCCCTCACCCCCTCCTCCCGCTTGGAAAATAACAGGTTGGCCTTGTTCAGAAGGGGGAATTGGCAAAGGACCACGAGATGCATAATATTGACCTTGAAGGTTTATTGGCTTGATTTTGTCCATATCAGCGAATTTTCCTCCTTCTACATCAAGTGTCCAAGCATCGGATTCCCAACTTCCCCACAAAGCCTGAACAATTTGTATGCTTTCGTGTGCTTTGTCATACCGTTCTTCACGGTTGGCAACTTTTGCACCAAAATTTGCAGCTGCTGAAGGGTCAGATGTAGTAACCGCATTCCAGCCTACACGTCCTTGACTAATTACATCCAGTGCTTTGAACTGACGCGCAATGTTGTATGGATAGTTGAATGTCGTGGAGAGTGTAGCAACAAGTCCAATGTGTTTCGTTTCTCGGGCTACTGCCATTAGTGCCAACATCGGATCCATTGGGAACATAGGCGTTTGAGGGCCTAAGTTCACAGTTAATGAAGGAGTATCGGCAATGAAAATCATTTGAAACTTCCCTTGTTCGGCTATTTTCGCCCGTTCGACATAACTATCTATATTTGTATAAGCTGCTGGGTCAGTGCCAGGCACTCTCCAAGCGCTGAATTCACCTCCGTATCCTGAAACCATCTGTAGAGCCAATTGCATCTTCTTCTTTGTTTGCATATCTTTCTTTCCCTTCATTTCATATAAACAATTAGTAGATTTGCAATACAATTAGTTAGTAGTTTAGCTTGCTAACCATGACATTAAAAAATATAATGATTACTTAGCATGCTAAATATATAACTAATAAATTCTTTTAAATTAATATCTACTGGGTTTGTTTTGGTGGTTGTTGATCCAATCATAAGTGCAGTCGTTAGGTTTGCAAAGAGGGCAATTTAAATGAACATAGTACATTTTTCTGTACCTATAAAATAGGAGTGATATCAATGAGGGTTTGTAATGAGGGATTTGAACAAGAGTTCATAGATGAAAATAGTGATATGTATGCGATAGCCTTTACACAGAATGTTCTTTCTGGACGCTGGAAGTATTTTATATTATGGTATCTAAAATATGAAACACGTCGTTATTCGGACATTAAAAAATTTCTTGGAGATCTCTCTCAAGGCTCGCTTACCAAGCAACTTAAGGAATTAGAGAATGATGGCGTTATTCAACGTGATGTTTATCCGGAAGTACCTCCGCGAGTCGAGTACTCGTTGACAGAAAAGGGAATGAAGTTACTCCCAATCCTTGAAAAGATGGAGAACTTCGGTAAAGAATTCGGTGGACAAAGGATTACATAAAGTAATAAAAATGGAGCAACTACTACTAAGGTCACTGCTTCGTGAATTATGTGATCAATGTTTAGATGTACATCTAATCGGCAAACGGACTATGTTCTTGTCCATTTCGGTAATCGGTACAAGTTCTTGTCCTTGGCTCGGTACAAGTTCTTGTCCTTGGCTCGGGACAAGAACTTGTACCGATAAAATAAAAAAGCCGCTAATATAGCGACTTTAATGGGAACATGTTCTTGTCCCTCGACAATTTTGGATTCCATTTCCGCTTAAACCGAATGCAGCTTGGGCAGTTTCCGCTGTTAGAGAATTAAAAGTGTTTAAAGGCACTAAAAAAAAATTAACAATATAACATTTTCACTTACTTCTCTTAGGCTTGGCATTTATTTACCTGCATTTTTTTATTTCGGACATTATTATGTTCATTTGAATCTGTTATATGCAGTCCACATAAAATCAAATTTTGTCATGAGGTCCGTCAGCAATCCGTCTCCAATAGTCACTCCCGCCCGACGTTTCAGCATCTTGAAACACCTTGCTCCAGTTCCGCAAACTCAACCCGATACCGTCCGTTCTGCTTCTCCTGATACAGTTCCTTGTCTACTGCTGCAAACAGTTGGGTCAAGTACCCTTCCGGATTATACGGTACATCATCACATTCGAAATCCTCAATAGACAGGACCCCAATACTGATGGTAATGGACACCTGTCCAACCTCATGATTTACCACCTAATGGTGCGGCTTTATCATTCCATGTGATGACTTATACACAAATTGATCGACCCTCCATCATTCTCGCAGAAGAAAATTCATTCATTCCCTGGATACACCTGTGTACACACAGGCGCTTAGGGCAATCATCGATGCCACCAATGGCAGCAGGTACGCGGAGTTGATCGAGATTCGGGCGTATGCGGAGGCACACTGACACACAAGAGCTGAACGCAAAAAGCATCGGAATAACCCCCTGGGATTTCTCATGAATTCTAGGGGGCACACCAGAGATTTTAAAAGGTTATTTCAGCTTAAATGATCTGTATATAAAAAATCCAATTGATCCAAACAAAACTATAATAAATAGTACAATGGGTAACCAAGCCTGATGAGTATCAGCCCCTTTTTGACTGGAAAAATCAAGGATCATCCAAGTGGTATACATGAGAAATATGGTTATTTCAGCTTTCATTATATTAACCATGAACCGAGCATTTTTATATTGTCTTTCTGCATTGTCTACATTTAAATTGAGGTAATTATAGGTATGTGGATATTTTTCAAGAATCGATAATCCAATCCATAAGATAAGGGCGATTAGTAAAGGGATCCACACGATCCATTTTCCTCCCCATCCATCGGGTTCTCCTTTCATATTAAAATGTATCGGTATCTCATACGGTAAAGTCATCCATTGATGCGTGAAGAATAACGTAAAGATAATAAACAACATACAGGTTGTGACGTCTAAAACTCTTTCTACTCCAGTTTTCTTGATTACCAACTTTGGGCGATCTTTGATTAACATTTATGTTCACTTCTCCTTTCCTAATCTTTTGCGAACCGAGAGAATGAACCGCGTGTCATGTTCTAAAGGGACTCCGTTCATGAACGCGATCTGCAAGCAAAAAACAGGTTGTCTTTTTTAACTAAAAGGTAGCCTGTTTGAACGTTATACCGACGGAGTCATAACATGTGGAGTTATTGCTCAGGATGATCAGGATAGGTTTCTTGAAGAAACCGGATGGACTGCACGATTAGCGCTTTCAAAACATCGACATGAATATCCGCTACCTTGTTGATGTATACGCAGGCTTTCCCTGTCGTATGTTTTCCAAAGTCTTTTAGCAGATCCTCTCGCTCGCTATCACCTGTGGCAAAATATAAACTGATCTTAGCCTTCCGAGGCGAGAAGCCCACTAGTGGTGCAACCCCTTCGTGACCTGATTCATATTTGTAATGGTATGCACCGAATCCGATAATACTCGGTCCCCACATCTTCGCTTCATAACCTGATGTCTCTGTGAAGATATCCAATAATTGATACGCGTCTTCACGTTTCTTGGGCTGCTCGATCTGTTCAATAAATTCAATGACGCTTTGGTCTGTTACGGTTGTTTTTAGTTTATACACTGAAGAAATCACTCCTTAGTTATGTCCAGTCATCAAAATGGTTTTCAAGAAATATAAGCTCTCTTTCTCATAATGCGCCAGATGACCTTCTTCTACCATTAAGGCAATCCGGTGTTTTCGAACAGATCCATGTGCCTGGCTAGCGTATGGCATAACACCCTTCTCGTCCATCTTTGGTGAGAAATCTGCGAGAGGAACGGATGTATACAAGGCATAGGCGATATCCCATAGACGTGAACCCGGACCCGCCATATCGAAATCAATAATTCCTTGCGGCCGACCACCCTTGTACACCATATTATAACGTGCAGAATCGTTGTGATATACAACTTCATCTTCTTTACACTATCCTGCTGCCCGAAAGCTTAATGAAACAAATAAAGATTTTTAACGACATTGGCACTAAGTTCTTAATCGTTTCAACGATGATGTTCTTGTCCATTAGGGCAATGGAACCAAGTTCTTGTCCTTGGACAATAAGTTTTTTTATGTTTAGGTGAAATTCGCCAAGAGAATAAACCAAGATAATCAAGCCAAATGATAAGCCCGTAAGCTATAAAACTGTTTTAGCTTTAGGGCTTATTTCAATGTGCTAGCATTCTTAGAAAGGAAAGTAAATGGAAATCAGTGTACCCTTAGCCTTACGATTCACCCAGACGACTCCGTTGTGCCTTTCAACCGAGCCTTTCACGATGGAAAGTCCCAATCCGGCCCCCCCGTCATTGCGGCGCGCTCGGTCTCCGCGTACAAACGGATCGAAAACCGTTTCCAGTAAGTCTGCCGATATCCCTGGACCATCATCCCCTACGGTCAGAAGCAAACCTTCCGTTCTTTCTTCCAAGGTAAGCGAGGCATGAGCTCCATGAGTATTGTACTTCAACGCATTCGCGAGCAAATTATGAATAATTCTTCTTATTAAGCCTTCATGAAAATGAAATATGACCGGCTTATCAGGTATCGTAACATCCAAATGAATGCCTTTCCGCTCAAAGGAGTCATACAGATCGGCCGCTTCCGTACGGCAGATCTCCGCGAGATCACCTCTCACACGTTCAAAAGAGAACGAGGCATTTTCGAGCTTGGGCAGCTCCAACAGGTCATTAACGAGAGAACCAATAAAAAGGGCTTTCCGGTGAATGTGCTCCGCATATTTTTTGCGCTGAAGATCGTCCTGTTCCAGTCCTAAACGTAAGACCTCCGCATATCCCTGAATGGTGGTAACGGGTGTCTTCAAGTCGTGCGAAATGTCCATAAACATACGTGTACGGTCACTTTCCAGCCGCCGCTTGTCCTCGTGCGCTTTCTTCAGCCTGGTTGTCATCCGGTTGAAATTCAGCTGAATTTCCATCAGTTCCCTATTGGCCTTGATTTGAAGGTGCTCCCCTTGTTCCTCATCTGAAAATTCCGCCAGTCTATTCGAGACCGCTTGGAGTGGGAAGGTTATCTTTCTGGCGGTAATCCAGCTGTATAACCAGAGAATGAGAGAAAACGCTGCAGCAAACACTACCAATCCAGTCACAATAAGTTTGACAAAATACGCGGTCTGTTCCTGATCTGTTCTGACCATTTTGCTTTGCTTTATGATCATTCCCCCGGGTATGGCCACTAGCAAATGATACTTTGCTCCCGTTTTCGTTAATTGAGGTGCAATGGAGTAATAACCTGAATCGGGAGATTCATAGAACAGACTTAGCAGTTCTTTTTCCGTATAACTTTTTGGATATTCTGCATCTGTGCGTCCCCGATAAAAAACAACACGGTTATTTTCATCCAGAACCTGCACATAACCACCAAAAGACGCTACAGTTTCATAGGGAATGTCCTCCCATTGCTCTCGAACCAAATTGTCCGCCTCCACCAAAGGCAAAGTTCGGTTCATGTATTCATCCCGGACACCGTACATAGCGCCATACACCAGATAACAGATAAAAGCAAAAATGATGGTAAACCAGACATAATTGATCATTAGGCTCGAATGCATGCTGCGTGTTTTCATTCGCCGCTCTCCTGGCGGACCAATTTGTATCCCAATCCCTTAATGGTCCGAAGATAGCGTGGATGCTTGGGATCATCCTCAAGCTTGTCCCTAAGTCTGCTGATCTGTACCATAACGGTATTGCTATCCTCAAGGTAAGGCTCGTTCCATACCGCTTCATAGATTTGTTTCTTGGTATAGATTCGTCCCGGAGCATTCATGAACAGGTTTAACAGCTTATATTCCAGCGGCCCGAGCACAATGCTCTGATTCTCTCGGTACAGCATGCAGGACTCATGATCCAACTGTAATGAACCGCATATACTTCGCGCAGGCTTTATTTCAACAACCGGTTGAGCGCCAAGGAGGTCATAATATCTCCGCAGCTGTGCTTGGATACGCGCCATGACTTCAATCGGACTGAAAGGCTTCGCTATAAAATCATCCGCGCCAAGTCCAAGTCCTGTAACTTTGTCTACATCCCCGGTTTTGGCCGAAACGATGATGACTGGCAGCCTCAGCTTCTCGCGAATACGGCTAATTAACTGATAGCCATCCATTCCAGGCATCATAATATCGATTAGTGCAAGGTCTATATGTTCCCGCTGAAGGAGGACCCAGGCGTCTTCCCCATTGCCGGCTTCCCTCACAGCATAATTCTCCTTTTCAAGGAAAATCCTCAGCAGTTCCACAATCTCTTCTTCGTCGTCTACGATCAAGATCGTGCGTGTCATGTTTAGGTTTGGGTTATGATTCATTTCTGTCTTACCTCCAAGCTAGCAATTTCTCCTATCAATACTGTACATGCTTATAATTGGTTGCGATTTTCTACAATTCATTTGTAAGGATTATGTAAGATTGGCTACAGGATCTATACAGTTACATGTAGTAATCTTTAAATTATACTACATGCTTTAGGAGGCTTTATGCGAAATATTGAAATGCTACTTCTCATTGTGAATACGATTCTGCTCTTCGTTTGTGCATTCCTTCGTCTCCCCAAAAGAGCCCTGCTGCAAACGACTGGTGCCGGAATTTTATTGTTATGTTCAGGAATTCAGATCCTTCTTGAAGGCTACCGCTGGCAAAATATTCTCCTGTACGGATCGGCTCTCATTATCGGTTTAATGGCTTTACAGTCGTATAGAGCTGGAAGATCAGATCAATCGATCCTAAAAACCTCTGTCTCTAAGACTAAAACGCGGTTGAAACAAGCTGTGGTCATTCTGCTCCTGGCAGTCTATACCGGCATTGCAGCCCTCTTGCCAATCATCTTGCCGGTATTTTCCTTCTCAGAACCAACTGGCTCCTTTCCAGTAGGAACGACAACGCTCTTCATGGAAGACGTAACGAGAAGCGAACCAGCAACAGACAACCCCGGTGATCACCGGAAGCTCATGGTTCAGATATGGTACCCTGCTGAAAGTGCTTCGGAGGCACCAAATGCAAATTATATTGAGAATGTGCCTGTTCTATTATCTGGTCTTCGGGAAGCCGTGTCTATGCCGCCTTTTTTACTTTCTCAACTTCGCTATGTAAAAACACATGCTTATACAGATGCCAAAATATCATCTGCGCAGGAACGCTTTCCGCTGCTGTTATTTTCTCCAGGACTAACCGGTTTTCGTAACCAAAACACATTTCAGGTGGAGGAACTGGCCAGCCAGGGATACATCGTGGTCGGCATTGATCATCCTTACGATGCGACAGCCGTTATATATCCTGATCAATCAACGGCTCTGCTCAAATTGGAAGATTTATCGGGCTTTGAAGATTATAAAGCGAAGATCCGCTATTGGGTTGATGACACCAAATTTGTTCTCGATCATATCGAGGCCATGTCCTCGTCAGCACAGTCTGGGACTCTCTCGGGAAAAGTGGATATGAAGCGAATCGGGGTGTTCGGCCATTCATTCGGTGGTGCAACAGCAGCCCAGATGCTGATGAAGGATTCTCGAATCCAAGCGGCTCTGAATATGGACGGAGTCCTTTACGGCGAGCCCGTTCCCGAGCATGGCTTCGATAAACCGTATTTGCAGATGAATGCAGCTCAAAGCATCGACAACGAATGGTTTGCGCAATCTCTGGATCAAGCCGTTGAAGATTCCGATCATGACCGGGACCATTATGAGCGATTTTGGGCCGAGTCCCAGGAAAGACGGAAAAAAGCAGGTATAGGAAAAGATTCTTACCTTGGCGTTTTTGACCATGCCAACCATATGAGTTTCACGGACTTTTATCTATTCTCCCCATTACTGTCGCCGAGAGGTGCCGAGCCAAAGCTTGTACAGAAAAGTATTAACGAATTGTCGACGGCCTTCTTTGATAAATACCTGAAAGGAAAACAGGAAATCAACATGGAAACTATCGTACGGGATCTGAGCAATGTTACTTTGCAAAATCCTTAATTTGAAGGAGAGTTCTGGAATTACGAAACAACGATCTGTTAATCCGTATGGCGCCTTTTGTTTATACAACAGGCCCACAATTCTGCCCGAGGGATTAATTGAAGGGCGGCTGTCTTCTTCAGTCCTCCACCATGGAGCATGAGGATAGTCGCTGGCATTTTTAAAAACGAATGGCATACCTCCACCTGCTAAAGTAATGCTTTGTATATATTTTGCGACCCTTTGACAGCATGCGGATCGAAATAATCGATTTCTTCCATGATAGTCAAAGCCATTTCCGTGGATACAGGTTGACTTTGGGGGCAACGAATGTCAGGTTCAAGTGCATTCCGAAACCACCGTCTAGATTTTGGTAAGCACGAAGAATGTTGACAATCTCAGTATTTGATCCCTTCGAAGTGATACTTGAAGCGTTTGCGATCCAACAACCGCGCATTTTTGTACAAAAAATCTTTTGCGCGACTAAGAAGCTTCGCCTTTTCCACCATATTACCTCCCACTTATTGATCAATCAGTTGGTATTAAATGAAATAGAGAAGTGATCTATAGGGATTAGAAAACAGAAAATAACGATACTAATAATCTAGCTTTCGTTGTTTACTGTTTTCAACTCATTACTAAAGGAACTCCAAATCCTCGTTGAAAAGCAATCGATTATTAATGTATGGTCAATTTTGATTACTCTAATAAGAAAAATAGGTAGCGATAATCGTTCAGCTACCTATTTTTTTGCTTTGAGATTGTTTAGACAACTCAAAATAAATGATTATTTATTCTACTTTCTGCTTCTTTTGTCATTATTCTATTAGCTATTTGGAACAAGTTGACCGTCCAGGATACGTCTCGCCGTCGACTCATCCGTTATAAGCATATTAATGTACTTGCCGTGTAAGGAAGCCAGTATACACTCAATTTTGTGCAGGCCAAAGGCCATCCCGACGACCGTCTTTGCCTTTTTCAACTGCTCGAGTCCAAGTCCAATGACTTTGCGGTTAATAGAATGATTCGCGATGGATCCGTCTCGTGTGATAAACACGGAGTTAATATCTGCAACCGCATTCATCGCTTTAAGTTCAGATAACGATTGCTCATTGAGGTATCCTGAACGTTCCATGGTGGACATCGAAAATGGATTGCCGATGCCGACCAGTGCTAAATCGATTTGTTCCGCCTCTTGCAGAACCGCTGCAATGTTAGCCATGCCCACAATCTGTTTACGTAGTTCTTCGGTCTCTACCACAGCAGGGGCATATAAACTCTCGCATGAGACTCCCATTTTCTTGGATAGCTCATATGCAATCTGATTGGAGTGCATTTCGTTGCGATAATTCCCCGTTCCACCGACCAGCGGAATGATTTTGACGTTTTCCTTTTTCTCTAACGGAAATTCTCTAACCATCTGATACAACGTGTTACCCCAGGAAACACCTACACGATCCCCGTTTTTGATCAAGCGTTGCACAAATTGAGCAGCCGCTCTTCCAACTGCACTTGACACTAATTCCTTGTTTAAATCTTTGGTCGGAACCACCAGAACTTGCTTCAAATGAAAAGCTTGCTCAAGCTCTTTTTCCAGATTTGAAATTTCACGATCATCATCATGAATCACAATTTCAATGATGCCTTCGTCCTTAGCCCGCTGCAGCATTTTGGAGATGACCGGCCTGGATACGCCCAGTTTCTCCGCAATCTTCTCTTGAGTCCACGATTCGTAATAATACATCTTACATACCCTGACTAAATTTTTTCGCTCTTCTATATTCACATACAAGTCCGCCTTTTTCTTTATAGTGCGTACACATGACCCAATATAAAATGGCGCCACGCTCGAGTCAAGCGAGGAATATCTTTCCAAATCGTTTTTACATAAGTTTGACATTCATTTGACATCCGAGTAATAAAGCATCCTTACAATGAGAACTGTTCAGAACATTTGTAACAACACAGAACATTTGTAATTGACTGCAGATCAAGACCAGACCGAGGTGCAAACGATGAATGTAAAGATTCTAGGTTATTGGGGAGGCTACCCCGCAGCAGGCGGGGCAACAGCTGGATATCTGGTAACCACCGACGAGGGACAAATTTTACTGGATTGTGGCAGCGGCGTGATGAGTAAGCTCCCTTCCGAAACCAGGGTAGAAGCTTTATCCGGCGTGATTCTGTCTCACTTGCATTATGATCACATGGCAGACCTAGGCGTTCTTCAATATGCGGCAGCAGGCGCCATTCGCAATGGTCGTATGAAAGAGAAACTAAAACTCTACGCCCCAGATGAACCTGCCGACATGTTGCACGCCTTATACAGTGAACATACCAACGTGATTCCGATTGACCCTTCCACTAAAGTTCGGCTTGCAGGAGCGGACATCGAATTCGTGCATGTGGAACATACAATTACTTGTTATGCAATCAAGATTTCTTACAAAGGTAAGGTGCTGGTGTATTCAGGGGATACCTCCTATTGTGATGCCTTGATCGAGCTTGCACGTGATGCAGACATTTTCCTTTGCGAAGCAACAATCTGCGAGGGAAGCGTGCACACCACTGGCAAAGGTCACATGAATGCGATGCAAGCAGGTATGATTGCTGGACAAGCCAATGTGAAACAGCTGGTACTCGTGCATCTGCCCGGAGACGGTAATTTGGAGTTCATGCGAGATCAAGCAAGTCGGACCTTCCACGGACCGGTGGACATCCCTGAGCCACTGCGCATGTATACCCTATGATACATAGAACAGGAAGGAATGGTTGAGTTGCATAGATTGCTTGCTCTTGATTTGGATGGAACCATGTTAAATCCGAATAAAGTCATTACGTCAGAAACGCGAAGCTCCATCCAGCAATTAATGGCAAATGAAGTAGCTGTCACCATCGCATCCGGGCGGTTTCCCGCTTCGGTGTGGCTTCATGCGAAGGAAATCCCATTGAATTCTACCCTGATCGCGCTGAATGGTGCCGTGACCGTTGATGCAAAAACAGGACAAATGATTGAAGGTTTCCCGCTGGAGACAACATCGCTTTTATACATGCTTGATGCGATTGAGGAAGAAGGCGCCTATGTTCATTTCTATGGCTACAACGTTCTATATGTACGGCACATCAATGATACGAATCGGAACTGGGCATTGAATAATGTTGTTGTGCGACCAGAACTGCCATGGACGGAAGATCATTATAAAGAACAAACCGAGCTGATCCAGTTGGTTGAAGTCGGTCACGATTTCAGAACGTTCGTAAACAGCATCCCTAGCATGATCTACAAAGCAGCCGTCATTTGCACAGACCTTGTCGCCCGCGAACGGATCTATAAGCGGCTTGAAGCATCGGGGTTGTTCCAATGCACTAAAACAGGCAACTTGCGATTTGACGTAAACGCGGTCGGAATCAGCAAGCGCGATGCACTTGAGCGTCTGTGCCGCGAGCAAGGTATCGATCGACAAGAGGTCGCTGTAGCAGGTGATTATGACAATGATCTGGACATGCTGCAATGGGCTGGATTGGGTATTGCAATGGGCAATGCTGAGCCCCATGTCAAAGCGATCGCAAACGTCATTACAGGTACGAACGAACAGGATGGCGTCGCTATGGCGATTCGCAATTACCTGCTTAAATAGTCATTTCAATCGCCTTGGTTGCACTTCATAAAATCAACTTAAATATAAGAGGCCATAAGTGGCTTATAAAGGAGAGATCTTTCGTGATTCCATTCAAAAAGTCGTTACTACTGCCCGTTCTTGCAGGCATGATCATTTTTAGCGGTTGCTCTACACAAGGACAGGGCGCTTCAGAAACGAACAATGTCAACGCCGGATCAAATACGGTATCAGGGAAGTTGTCCTTCTATACCTCTCAGCCAGAAGAGGACGCCACAAAGCTGATCTCCGCTTTTAACGATCAATATCCGGATGTCGATGTCAGCGTCTTCCGCTCCGGGACAGAAGAAGTCACCGCTAAAATTCAAGCCGAACGCCAGGCTGGTAAAACACAAGCTGACGTCTTGCTACTTGCCGACGCGGTAACCTTTGAAAATCTGAAGCAAGAAGACCTTCTGCTCTCATATAAATCTCAAGAATTAAGCAAAATCCCCGCCGATCTTGTCGATCCTGACGGCATGTATGCGGGAACCAAGGTCATGGCTACTGTACTCGCGACCAACACGCAAAAAGTGGCCTCCCCGCCGACGTCGTGGAATGTACTGACTGCAGCAGATAGTAAAGACGCATCGATTATGCCAAGCCCACTCTATTCCGGTGCAGCGGCGTACAACATTGGCGTATTCAGCCGCACAGATGGATTTGGTTGGGATTTTCTGCAGCAAACCAAGGATAATGGTATTTCCGTTATCAAGGGAAACGGCGCTGTTATGAAAGCTGTAGCCAGTGGTGAAAAATCATACGGTGTTGTTGTGGATTACCTCGTAGCACGAGAAAAGGCCAAAGGCTCCCCGGTTGAGTTGACCTATCCAGAAGAAGGCGTGCCGATCATCACTGAGCCGGTTGGAATCATGAAAGATGCCGCTAATGTACCCGCTGCCAAAGCCTTTGTGGACTTCCTCTTATCGGAAGAAGGACAACAATTGTCGGCTGAGATTGGTTATTCCCCGATCCGGGAAGGTATCTCTCCTCCTGAAGGACTCAAAAGCGTCTCCGAAATGAAGATTTTATCTGGTGACCCCGTTAAACTTTCTGCTGATCGTGAAGCGGACAAGCAACAATTCATTCAAGTATTCGGCGAGTAATGATTGGAGCTGTTAGATATGGAAAAGCTGTTAGATATGGAAAAATCGAAGACGAACACGATCTCGTGGAAAGCAGCACGAAAAGGGCGTAAGCCCTTTTCCGCCTGGCTTGGACAGCTTCGCTGGAGTCGCTTGGGTGCTCTGCTGGGCGGGGCTGCTGTACTTGTCTTTTTTGTCTATCCCATCTTGAAATTGATTTTGCTTAGTTTTCAGGGAGAACACGGTTGGACGCTGGCTCATTACGGCGAGATGCTGCAGCAAGAGCGCTTTTGGTCGACTATCCGCAATACCTTTTATATTGTAGCGGGATCTACCCTGTTCGCACTTGTTCTTGGCATAGTGCTGGCTTGGGTCGTTGCCTATACGGATATTCGGAATAAATCGGCATTACATATGGGCATCATGCTTTGTTTCATTCTGCCTTCTTATGTACTGACTTTGTCCTGGTCTTCTTTTACTGGATCCCAAGGCTGGCTTGCCGGTTTACTTCAATGGATCCACCCAGATCTGGCCCCGTGGAGCATGTACAGCTTAGGCGGCATTATTTTCGTCATGGGCATTCACCATTTTCCACTCGTTTACATGTTCACGCTGGATGTACTGCGGAAGATTCCGCGCGACTTGGAGTGGGCCGCCAGAGCGAGTGGGGCTAGTAGAGTCGAAGTGTTTCGTAAAATTACGCTGCCGCTTGCCCTTCCGGGTTTGACCGCTGGGGGTTTATTGGTTTTTCTGGCTTCGCTCGACAACTTCGGCATTCCGGCGTTTCTGGGCACACCTGTCAATATATCGGTGCTCAGCACGCTGATTTACGAGGAAATTATCGGATTCGGACCATCCGCCTTTGCCCGTGGTGCCTCTCTCTCCGTTCTACTTGGAGCAATCGCCATAGTGGGCAGTTTGCTGCAATGGGTTTCTTTGCGCAAAAGCCACGCTTCGGATACGATGCAACCCGACCTTACACCGAGATACGCTTTGGGACGCATACGCAAACCGCTGACGTGGGTCATTTGGACAGGCTTGCTATTAATCACCGTCGTTCCTCTTTCATCGATGATTTCAATGTCTTTGAAAAGAGCTTATGGATTAGGCCTAACCCGTGCCAATTTGACGTTGGATAATTATCGGTACATCCTTTTTGAGAACGAGCGTGTATGGCAATCCATCCAAAACAGCTTAGTGCTGTCCCTGGTTACGATGCTGGTTTGCCTGGTCATCGGCTCAGGATTCGCTTATGTGAGGGTTCGCAGGCCAAATTCATTCAACAAAATGGCTGAACTTGCTACTGCCGTTCCCTATACGTTGCCAGGTATTGTCTTTGCTCTCTCCATCATCTTAGTTTGGATGGAACCGATCCCCGGTTGGAATCCAGGTATCTACGGCTCCATGTCAATCTTGTTTATTGCGTACATTTGCCGGTTCTTGATTTTGCAGATTCGCTCTAGTGTTACGTCGTTCATGCAGCTCGATTCCTCCATGGAAGAGGCTGCTCGGATTTCTGGTGCTGGGTTTTGGCGCAAATGGAGCGCTGTCTTACTACCATTGCTGTTGCCGAGCATGTTGACTGGAGGCATGCTGGTATTTTTGACCGCGCTGACCGAACTTACCGTGTCCGCCCTACTGTATTCCTCCGGCTCTCAAACCATTGGAGTAACAATCTTCAGTTTTGAACAGGCAGGGGACACCCTGTATTCTACCGCATTGTCCAGTCTGATCGTTGCACTCATGGCAGTAGGAGGCGTCCTTCTTTTGCTCGTTCAGCGCTGGGCCTCGCGCAAGGGAGTGAAAAAATCATGAGCATTCACATTAAACAGGTAAGCAAATCCTTCGGCAGCTTTCAAGCGCTGCATACCATTGATTTAACGATTGAGGATGGTGAATTCGTGGCGATCCTCGGACCATCAGGCTGCGGAAAAACAACTCTACTACGAATCCTCGCCGGATTCGAACAGCCCACTAGCGGCGAAGTATCGATGGACGGAAGGGTTGTAGCCGGGGCAGGTACACTGCTTCCTCCAGAAAAACGTCGGATCGGCATGGTCTTTCAATCTTTCGCACTCTGGCCCCACATGAATGTAGCTGAACACGTGCGCTTCCCGATTCGAACGCATAAGTCCACCCCGCCACATATCAAAAAAAATGAGCAGTCCCGTATCCAGGAAGTTCTGAACATGTCCGGCTTGTCGCATTTGGCGGATCGGATGCCCCATGAATTATCTGGAGGACAAAAACAAAGGGTCGCGATTGCGCGGGCTATTGCACCTGAACCGTCACTACTTCTAATGGATGAACCACTTAGTAGCTTGGATGCCATGCTGCGCATGGATATGAGACGGGAAATTCAGCAAGTCCATCGCAATACAAGATCCGCTATCGTTTATGTAACGCATGATCAAGCTGAGGCCCTTGCTATGGCTGACCGCATCATTGTCATGAAAGATGGTCGGATTGAGCAGGCTGGTACACCGCAAGATATCTACTTAAAGCCTCAGACCGAGTTTGTAGCGAAATTTGTATCGAAATCCAACTTAGTCTCTGGTCACTGGGAAGCGAACCGATTTAAGCCGAAAGGTAGCGAAAATGTGTCTTGGTCCGGGGTCAACGTTGCCGACTTTTTCAAGCTGAACGGTATCTATCCCGTCAGACCTGATCAGTTTCAATTGCAACCAGATCTACAACCAGGCCTCGGGGGTAAAATCGTGAATGTACAGTTCCAAGGGAAAGAGTTCCATTATGACATTCAAGGCGATGCCGGTCGGTGGGAGGTCATCTCCCCGCTGCCCTTCTCTATCAACGAGCAAGTCAGCCTGAACATATCATCCTTGGGCAGCGAAGGAGCGTGAGCCGTTGACTTCTACAAACAAACTCGTACTCTTTGATGTTGATGGCACATTACTAGATCGCTACAATCGGATTCCAGCTTCTGCAAAAGAAGCCGTTATGGCTCTAAAAACTGCCGGGCATACAGTTGCCTTGGCCTCCGGGCGTTCTCCTTTTATGCTCAAGCAGGTAAGGCAGGAACTGCAGCTCGATTCGTATGTCAGCTTTAACGGTCAATACGTCGTTGATCAAGGAACTGTGATTCATAGCAATCCGATTCACTCAGACGCCGTGGACCAACTATCCGCCTTTGCAGCCACACAAGAACATGCTCTAGTGTTCCTGGATCATGCACAGATGAGCTGCAGCCAATATTATCACCCTTATGTAGAGCTTTGTCTGAATTCACTTGGTGTGACACACCCTAACCACCATGCTTCATTTTGTGAAGGCCGGGCGATCTATCAAACTATGTTATTTTGTACTCCTGAGGAGGAAACATCATATCGTGAACAATTTGATGGGCTGCATTTTGTACGGTGGCACCCTCTCTCGATGGATGTTCTGCCAGCTGGTGGTTCCAAAGCAGAAGGTGTGACTCGACTAGCTGCTCGGTTGGGATTTGAACCGGAAGACATTTATGCATTCGGCGACAACTATAACGATATGGAGATGTTTCAATACGCAGGTTGTAGTATTGCTATGGGTAATGCTCCCGAAGCTTTACGACGGTTGGCCTCCCACGTAACATTAAGTGCAGATCAGGATGGCATTTGGCATGGCTTAAAATGGACAGGGCTTATTTAAGAATTAATAAAGCGAGAGACAAAAAACCTTCTGGATCAACTATCCAGAAGGTTTTGGTTTTAGGGTTTGATTCTCAGCTTGGAAAAGTATTTAACTGATAGAAGTAAATCCACCATCTCCGCCACCAATTCCTCCCTCATCTCCCTCGTTATTGCCGCCGTATCCAATTACACTTAATATCTTTTACTTTCAAATCATTTCTTAACCGAGTTAGGTGCACCTAACTTTCAAAAATGAAAAATCTGTTTTTCAATATTTTATTGAACAATGATTTGCAGTAAAGAATAATTATCCATAATTTATAATCCCTTGTTCAACTAAACTGCCCGTTAGCTTAATGAATTGAAGGGTACGATGCCGATTAGATACACGCCTAATCGGCAAAAGGAACAAGTTCTTGTCCTAGGCTTTGGACAAGAACTTGTACCGATAAAATAAAAAAGCCGCTATAATAGCGACTTCAATGGGACCATGTTCTGTCCCTAGACAAATTTCCTTTCTTAGCCATGAAAAAACCCAACTTCGTTTGGCAAGATTAAGTCCATCCTAACAGATGTCTTTTTTCTCTTGTC
Organism: Paenibacillus sp. JJ-100; assembly: GCF_948329825.1. Lineage (GTDB taxonomy): Bacteria > Bacillota > Bacilli > Paenibacillales > Paenibacillaceae > Paenibacillus. The sequence continues at coordinate 2,704 of NZ_CAOJCM010000002.1, read as the reverse complement.
TACATAAAGGGAATAATACCAATTTGGCGGCTTTTTAACCGTATATGATTCTTTGGTTGAATTTTAATACAATCATCCAATATTATTCTTCTTCATAAACAACGACGGTTTTACTTTCTTCTTCCCATTGCACGGTTGCATCCAATGCCTCACTTATGAAACGTACGGGTACATAAGTACTGCCTTTTGTAATAGTGGCTGGCGCATCCAAAGAGACGTTTTTGCCATTAACTGTTGCAGTCTTACTGTCAACCACAAGTTTAATCCTTACCCCATCCTTCGTGACAATGATGGAGCGTTCTTCGGGATTCCATGCCACTTCGGCTTTCAAAGACTCAGCTATGGCGCGAAAAGGAACAAACGTATTACCTTTTTTGACAAAAGGTTCGGAGTTAGAAGCTTCCCCGTTCACATATAGCTTCACCCCATTCTTTTTACCCGCCTTTTCATTGAGTTTTCCCATGGTTTTGTACAGGTCCAGGTTTTTAAAATTGGCTTTAATGGCCTCTTCCTGCAAATACACCGCGTCAGTCACACTTCCGTTTTTTTCGAGCATTTCTGCTGCAGTTTCCAACGCCCTGTCCTTTTCAAGGATGGCTTCAAGTTCTTTGATTTGTTCATCCGTCAGCTCAGTCGCATATTTTGTAAGCAAAATATCTGCTAGTACAGCACCTGCCGGTTTATCTTTCACATTTTGAATAGCATTTAGCAAACCTTTGTATCCTTTGGAGCCTTTTTTCTTGGGTTCGGTTGGATCCGTTGTATTGTTGGTTGTATTCTCTGTCTCCGATGTTGAGGGATCCTTAACTTTGTCTTCTCCAGTGCTGACCGTGTTAGCAGACTCGACTTTCTCGGTCTGTTTCTCCTCAATTTGAGTTTCTTTGTCTTTGGGTGCTTTTGACGATACCTTTTTACCTGATTGTCCGGCTGGCGTGTTTCCCGGTTTGGCTGAGGTTGTGCCTGCGGCGGTACCAAGCATTAGCGCCAAACTGGTTAGCAAGATGACTGTTTTTTTCATTGACGATTCCTCCTGAAGTAAAAAAATATATGCTCCTTCATTATCGGCAGAGTAAATACTTTCTGATAGGAATTTTACGAATTTGGGATATGTTCTTGTTCCTCAACATTGCTACTATGTTTTTTCAAAGCCTAGCTGAGGATAATATCCATAGCAGTCGGTGCAGAGAGTAACAATGAAGCTACTTCTTCTCCTAAATGTTTCCGCAAACATTCAACAAGCTCTTCTTCAATGCTGTTCTCTGATATTATGTTCTGCTCATTGGTTTAGCAAAGACAGCTGATCCATTGATCGACAAATATTTTGCATAAGATGGGAGATCATAAAAGTGGAAGACAGCGATGAAGGAATCGTTATCAGCTAAAAGTAAAGTAATCAAAAATGAGGAGGAATTATGTTGAACAAACAAAGAGCGATTGAAATTTCGGAATCGACCATTATGAAAAATGTAACTTATCAGGATGCACCGATCTTTATCCAGCATGTTAATGAGGATGAAACTGCTCGAATCTATCCGATCGGAAACTCGGAGCAGGAAATGACAGTACCTTTGTCCAGTTTAACTGAGCATCCCTAGTTTGTAAGCTCGCTTCATTACAGACCTGTTTCAAAGTGGCAACAAATCAAACGCCGTATCTCATGTCGAGATACGGCGTTTGATTTTTAGTGTGGAAGATTACCAGGGTTTTGTGGCTGAACCGGTGCAGGAGCGTAACCATTTTGCATTTGCTGCATGTCTTGCTGGGTAAGCTGCGGCACTTGGTAAAAGCCATTTTTATTTTGATAAATCGAGATCTCATAAGCCATCTCAATACAGTTTGGTAAGGAGTCTGCAAGTACGCGGCGTACAACCGGATTCGTTGTTTCCAATGCTGCTGTTGTTTTCATTACAGCCCCTGATTTTACTGAATTTAGCATACTAAGGGAGATGGATTGATCACATATCTCACTTGCAGCTTGAATTGGCTTTGTCGGTTGACTTGGTCTCATCCCATAAGTAAAATCATTACCCTGTTTCATTTTATAGCTCTGGGTCCGTTTTGAGGGATCTTGTCCGGTTTTGAAACTTTCCAATGTAATGTTATATTCATCAGCCATAAATTGCTTCTGACGCTGTAAGATATCCCGAAGTTCTGGATCTTGTACGTGCTCACTCAGCATGGTGTACGTGTTCATTGTATTGATACTTCCTGCCAATACTTCATGGACATCAAACATCTCATGCCCGCCATGGTTCAATTGGGGTGGAACAATGCCTGTCTCAATGTTTTGATGGTTTTGCTGCTGCATTTCGTATGTCCTCCTATGTGTTGTTTCCTGCAAATAATGATTCCCTACATTCGCAGTCAGTGGTTATTATTCATATCATGGACTCAATATATTCAGAATAATTTTTATAGATCACCTGTGCAGATTCTTCGTCCGACTCTTGTATTCGAATGGTGGCAAAATCATTTGAAGGGCAAGATGAAGATTAGATACACGCCTAATCGGCAAAAGGAGTCCAATACGGTTATCGGTACAAGTTCTTGTCCTTAGCTCGGGACAAGAACTTGTACCGATAAAATCAGGACCACCCGTCCAACGGGTGGTTTGCTCTTGGGGTATAACCCCCTGTTGCCAAACTGCGCCTAAAGACGCTAGCCTGACAGCAGGGCTGTTCAGGCTCAGTGTTATTTGTCTCTT
>NZ_CAOJCM010000001.1 GCF_948329825.1 Paenibacillus sp. JJ-100 | reverse complement strand
CTGAACATCTCAATTGTATTGGAATGGTCATGGTGGTCAAACCTCTAATCCCTCCACCCGCATAGCGGGTGGTTTTTTGTTTCGCGCGTTTCACGCACTCAACTGGCTAAAGCCATAATAAAAAAGCCGCTAAAATAGCGACTTCAATGGATCATGTTCTCGTCCCTCGGCATAACGGCTTGATTCGATTCTCATGCAGCGTTTTTACCAAACTATAACGAAACCTAAACTAAACTAAACCCAAAAACTTATCGTCTCACATTGGTCAGTGTACTTCCCCATTCACCGACTGGTTCAAGCCAGCTTACGATTCTATCATCAATAAGATTGGTAAGCGCACCTTCATACTCAGCACGATAAGGTTTAGTAAGTTCGTGTTGAATCCAACTTTCTCTTGTTCCCTGCCAAATCTCATAGATGACAAGATCATCAGCATGATCAAGATCATCGGAGACGATCGCATTGACAAAAGCAGGTTCGCTTTTGAAGTTGTTAATCATCGCAAACAGACTGTCACGGAAAATTTCTTTCTTTCCAGGTTTAATTTTGAAGCGGATATTGAGAATTACTTGATTGGTGGTTGTTGACATCACAATACACTCCTTAATTATTCTTCGGTTTCCTTCCTGCTCATAATCTCATTATGTACCATGTATTTGGACAACACCGAGATTTGAACATCCGCTGTCTTCACCATTTTTTTTGAGCTCGTAAGCTTTTTTCGAAGTTCTACTGTCCCACGTTGGTAATACACTGAGCGTTATGACCTGCCGTTTAAATGCCGACATTAGGTGCGAACATGGTGTCCTCATTAATCTCCCTTCATTTCTCTTTTGATGACTGATCCTCCTATCAAAAAAGCAGCCCCGTCAGAAGCTGCCTCATGTTATGTCTTATCTATTAATCTTATCAGTTTACGCTAACCGCCAGCTTACTTAGTATCCGGATATGGATTGATCTTCTGAATCGTTCCGTCTTCGTTGTATTTCAGCTCGGAATATTTAACACAGCGCTTGTGGTTGACGCCTTCCGACAGGGAACTGTCGTGATAGAACAAATACCACTTGTCTTCAAATTGCACAATGGAGTGGTGGGTTGTCCAGCCGATAACCGGAGAGAGAATCTCACCCTTGAACGTGAATGGTCCCATTGGGTTCTTGCCGATCGCATATACGAGCTTATGCGTGGTTCCTGTAGAATAGGAAAGGTAGTAATCGCCGTTATATTTATGCATCCAGGGTCCTTCAAAATATCTCCGGTCTTCATCCCCGGCCAGAATCGGATTCCCGTCTTCATCGACAATCGATATCTCGGCAGGCTTGCCCTGAAAGGACAGCATGTCGTCGCTAAGCAGTGCAACTTGAGGTCCAAGCGCCGGTTGGTCAGGAGCAGGTCCTTCTGCATCTGGCACGAAGCTGCCGGTCTGCCATTTCTCCAACTGGCCGCCCCAGAGTCCGCCGAAATAGATGTATGACTGATTGTCGTCATCCACCAGTACGGCCGGATCGATACTGAAGCTACCTTCCATATAATTTGGCTGCGGCGTGAACGGGCCTGCCGGAGACTCTGATGTTGCCACACCCAAACGGAAGATGCCGTCATGGTCCCGTGCCGGGAAGAACAGGTAATAGGTATTGTTCTTATAAGCGGCATCGGGTGCCCAGAGCTGCTTGGAGGCCCACGGAATATCTCTCAGATGCAGCGCTTCGCCGTGATCGACCACCGGGGAATCGAAGTTGTCCATCGAGAGGACATGATAGTCTTCCATTTTGTACTGGTCGCCGTTATCATTACTCGGCTCGTCATGATCGAGGTCATGGGAAGGATAGATGTAGATTTTACCCTCGTAGACATGGGCGGATGGGTCCGCAGTGAAGATGTGGGTTACGAGCGGCTGGTGGGGCTTAGGTGGTTGTTGTTGATTCATAAGGCATCTCCTTCGGTCTTGGAATAATAGAATCCTTCATAATAAGCAGGTCTTGCGTTCTCTGTACCGTTGCCCAAGGCGCGCAGCCCCAGGTAGACGCTGGTGAAGCCGCTGGCTGTGGCAGCGAACACGTGAAGTGCTTCATCGTCCAGCATGTAGGTATTCCCGCGCTCGGTCCAAGAATAGCACTCAAATATCCGGCGATTACGGTAATTCCTTGATGGCATCCACAGAATTAAAAGCAAGCGCTTACAATATCTAATGTTATTATATAACCCCCGCTTATTCTTTCCTATACACATAATAAAGATCTTCCCCCGAAAAAATGTACAATTCCCGCTCATCACCTGCCCGTGCTAGAGCCATGTAGATCTCAGATTCAATGTAACCAGAAAACTTAATCACTTTCAACCATTGTTATGATGTAATCCATTCTGACTGTTCTCCATTAGCTCCATCTACTATTCTCTGGATGAATGATCATGTTTTTTTTCGTGTTAACTTCTTATCTGATGAGAATCATCATGTGTTTGGAGGTGATTTTTGACCTACCTGTTTACTTGCTGATGATGACGTCAATTGACCTGTTCTTTAAATGAAACTATACTATTTAGCAAAGAAGGTGAGTAGATTGAAACAAATAAGTAGTCGCTTTTCGATGGCAGTGCATATCCTTTCCATGATCTCGCTGGACCCCCTCTATAGCACAGGCGATCGAATTGCCCGTAGCATCAATAGTAACCCTGTAGTAATTAGAAGGATTATGGCCCAGCTCAAAAAAGCAGGTTATATTGATACAAAACCAGGAGTTGCGGGGGCCTCTCTTTTGATTTCTCCTGAAAGATTAACCCTACTGAATATCTTCCAAGCAGTCGAATCTGTGGATGGAAATCAGCTTTTTAAAATTCACAAGGATACTGACCCAAATTGTTCTGTAGGAATGAACATTGAATCCATTCTATTACCCCAACTCTCTAATGCACAGAAGGCTATGGAGCATGAACTAGCATCTGTTACCCTAGCTCAGATTGTAGAGCAATTACGTACAAAGGCAAATGTAAAATAAAGCTACTCCTCTAATGGAGTAGCTTTATTTTACATTTTTTTGATTTGGCACCAAGTCAAAAAAAAGCTTGTGCAGGCTCAACATATTCAATAAAACTACCATCAGGATGTTGAACAAAAACGCTTGGACCAATAGGACCATGCTGATCTCTTACTATAAGGGTATTTTGTTTTTTTAATTCTACCTTCAATTCGTTCATGGAATCAACATACACCACGGCACGGAGTGATCTAGCAGGCTCCAAGGCCTCTGGACTTCCAGATACAATGACGTAAGGATATACTGTGGCTAAAGATAAGCCAGCTTCGGGAATATTCCACGTGCGATCCATAGATCGGTTAGCAAGAGCTTCATAATATGCAATGGTTAATTCCAGTTGCTCGGTAAAAACCGGAATAAAATGATTTATGATTTTCATGTTAACCTCCAATTTATATTTTATTTATAACCGTAATGGTTATAACTTATTTAGTTATATATAAATGTGTTAGCCTTGTCAAGCTTAGAAGGATCGACATAGTCAAAAAATATTAGAAAGCGTTTCAGTCAGTGATTCAATTAAAATGCCCGTTAGCTAAACAAAAGCAGCCGATCACGTAGATCAGCTGCTTTCTTGGTAATATTGAGCTGCAGTTACACAAATGGAGTGGAGCAGCATCTTCGGTTTATCGCAAAGAACGGAAAACCTGGTAGGTCAAAAAAAAGCCTCCAACCCTTAGCGCTTTGGGGCCGGAGGCTTCTTGATTAGACTGCGTTAATAACTAAAGCACTCAATGTGATAGGGCCTATTACAGTAGCTGTTAATCCTGGTGTCAAGGACTCAATAGATAAGGTATAGCCATGAGATCCTGCTGGTGGGTTAACATCGATTGCTTGAATAGTCGGAAGATAGTATTTCTCAAAGCCAGATTCAAGACCAAGTCGTGAATAGTAAATGACTTGACCATCGCGGAAAATTCGGAATAATACACTTCCTGTACCTACATCTCCTCTTAATCCAATAGTTGCTTTCAACTCTACAACTTGAGGATATGTGGCTGGAACATTCACTCTGACTTCCGCAAGTCCTACTCCTGCCGGAGTTAATGGGACAGGAATTTGCACCCCATCTGTAACGGGCGTAACTGTAAGACCAGAGTAACTTTCGATTTGATTTACCATGATTCTTTCATCTCCTTTTCTTGTAAGATACTATATGGTATGAGATTGATAGATTTTGGCTTGGACAAAATAATCATTTTTTGAATTATCGCATAAGAAAACTCTTTTCATTAGCTAGGATCTTCCTTTAACAGAACTGATACGCTATTTTAACGTCTTTATCGATGTATCGGCTGTGCAGCATTAAATACTTCGCTTTCTCCTATTAAAACAGCCGTGCGGAACGGAGCTATACAATTTATGTACTATAAATGAAAGAAAGTCGATATTTTCCCTCGAATTCAGTCGCTTCATTTGGATCAAGGTTCAGCCAGTAGTGACCACTAGGAACAAGTTATTGTCCTTGACTCGGGACAAGAAACTTTTACCGATAAAACAAAAAAGCCGCTAAAATAGCGACTTCAATGGGACCATGTTCTTGTCCTCGACATTGCTTCTTCATTATGGATGAGTCAGCGAATATAGGTTCGTTGACTCATCCTGCAATTTTGCAATAATAAACTAGTCCGCAATAACACCATGTTATTTAATGCATTGCGCATCTCCACTCAACTTAACATTAAGAATGATTCTTCTGTTTCTTGTTATAATACGTCTCCATCACTTGATAAATAGATTCGCTTTTGATAGGTTTACTAATGTAATCATCCATTCCTGCCTTCAGGCATCGTTCTCTATCCCCTCTTAGAGCATTTGCAGTCACTGCAACAATATATGGGCAGTCTTCAGAAGATAGACTCTCTTTGATTGCTTGAGTCACTTCAAACCCATTCAATTTTGGCATGTGCACATCCATAAACACAATATCGTATGCATTTCTCTTGACAGCCTCTAAAGCTTCTTTTCCGTCCACTGCATGATCTACGATGTGTCCCTTTTTTTCAATCATTTTACTAAGGACAAGCTGATTCATTTCATTATCCTCTGCAATCAGGATATGGAGATGGGTGTCTCTGTTATTATTCTGAGAAAACTCTATGCGTTGGCCAACTTCTTCATTGTTTATTTTAAAGCATGCTGTGAATATAAACGTTGTGCCGATTTCATCTGAATCCTCAATCCATATATCTCCATGCATGAGTTCTATCAATTTTTTGCTGATAGCCAGTCCTAATCCCGTTCCTTGCGTTTTGCGAGTCATAAAGTTGTCCAATTGGTAGAATGGCTCAAATAATTGCGGCCTTTTCTCTGCTGGAATCCCCACACCTGTATCTTTGACTTTAAACTTGAGATACACGTTTTCCTCACATTGCTCTTTAACAAGTACTTCAATTTCTATACTGCCTTCGAGAGTAAACTTCACAGCATTACCGATGATATTAGTAAGTACTTGTTTTAAACGAGAGGCATCACCATACAGCGGAACTGGAAGCCTCTCATCCAAACAAATCTGAATATCTAACTCCTTTTCTCGGATCAAAGGTTTTACAATTTGGACCGTTTCTGTCACGATTTCCCGAAGATCAAAAGGATCAACTGCTAAATCGGTTTTCCCAGACTCGATCTTAGAAAAATCAAGGATATCATTGATAATAGTAAGCAGGGAGTCGCCACTCTTTTGGATAATCTGAATATATTCCTTTTGTTCTCCGCTCAGTCCTGGGGTATCCAGAAGAAGATCTGTCATTCCGATCACACCATTCATAGGTGTTCGTATTTCATGGCTCATCATCGCCAAAAAATCGCTTTTCGCCTGATTCATCCTCTCAGCTGTTTCTTTGGCAATGAGAAGCTTTTTCTGTTCTGTAATATCCTTGGCGATTAAATAGAAACCGACATTGACATTGTTAATAATAATTGGAGCAAGTGTTGCCAATACTTCCGTTTCGCGGCCGTCCCTGTGCAAAATAGTATTCATTTTCTTTTCAGCCAAACCATAGTGACTCCGTAGAATGAGGCCTAGATTACTAGCCCCAATAAATCTTCCTATACTTTTCCCATTCATCTCGTTTACTGCATAACCTGTCATTTTTACTGCTGCAGGATTAGCGTTAATAATGTTTCCACTCATGTCGAATGAAATAATAGCATCATGATTATACTTTTTGAGCGAGGTGTAACGTTCAATGGTTTCTTGAAGCCTGAATTCGATTTGTTTCTGTTCGGTAATATCCTGAAGTACACCGTTTAACTCTATAGGCTGTTGATGTTCGTCATCAATGATTAACCCACGTAATTGGATATATTTTTCTCTGCCTTTGGTCCGAGCGCATTTAAATTCAAAAACAAATGGATCTCTTTGTTCTGCGTCTCTTATTTTTTCTCGCAAAGATGTTACATCCACACTACTCATTACCTTATAGATATCTTTTGAACAATAATATTTATCTGTGCGGTCAAGTTCAAAGATTTCCAGTACCTGTTCAGAAATGGTGATCTGATCATGAACGACATCCCATTTCCAAGTTCCAATCTTCGCCAATCGTTCTGCATTTCTGCTTATGCCTTCACGGTGCGAAAGTTTCCGTTCAGATCGGATACGATCAGTGATATCTACAATAAAGCAAATGAAGTAATGGGGTTCAGAAGCTGTTTCATCCCTAACTGGAGTTACATGAAATGAACACCATAATTCTTCGCCATTCTTTTTAATGCAGCGTCTTTCATATATGTTGTCTTTTACTTTGTTATCCAAAAGTCCAGCTTCTTCAACATTATTCTTCGAGGAGTTCTCCGGATGCGTTAAATCCTCACAGCGGATCTCCATCAGTTCTTCACAAGTGAAACCGGTCATACGGCAAAAAGCAGGATTCACTTTCAGCCAATTTCCTGCTGGAGCTATCAGAGCAACTCCAATCGGTGTTTGATTGTATAGTTGCTCGAAGCATTCATGATGATTAACCTGCTGAACCTGCATTGAGAGCTCTCCCCTACACTTAATTTTATGATATAGAGTCATTTTCCTAAAACATAATTCTTTGTACATCGAATGAACATGTGATAACTCGTTTTTAAAATATTGGTTTATATTCTACTCTTCAAATTTACCACAAATAGTATAGGTTTATATATAATTATGCTATAGTTACAACAAATAAAGGCAGTTTTGATTATGGTGATCATCCACTGCCGGCTGTGTTCGAATACGAAACAGGGCACAGAATGTAGATTCTGTGCCCTGTTCTTATTATTCACCTTACTAGTGATATTTCTATAAACTATCCTGAGTTGTCTTTAACTCCACTTGCATGCTTGAATTTGCATTTTTACGTTGATTGATGTTGTTCTGAATTAAGGCGAAAATTACGAGTAGTGCCCCATAAAATTCGTACAAACTTATTGAATAACCTTGGAAAGCCATAATTATAAACGTTGTTATAGGCACCAAGCTGATAAACAAGATTCCGTTCACAGGAGTTAAGATCCTAAGACCAGCATTCCAGCTGAGTAAGGCTACTAGCCCTGGCATAATTGCCATGAAAGCCATCTCATATTTAACAGAAACCATTGTATTCCAGTCTGGAATTTGAATGAGATCGAATATAGATAAGAACAAAACGATAATCACAGAGACAGCTGTTCCCAACATGCATGTCAATGTCGAGTATCTGAGTGTTGACCACTCTTTAAATTCACTTCCTCCTAATGAATAAATGACCCATCCTACGACCCCGAAGAAAATGAGGAGCACAGGAACTAGATTTTGCGTAACCATTGTAAAGAAGGATAGGCTACCATTCGTAATAACAAGTAGGGCTCCGATTAAAGCAATGTATATGGTGGTCATCGTAGCTCTCGTAGGTTTGTTTTTAGTTTTGTACCAAATGATGACGATTGAAATTAAGGGCATAAGGACCTCCATAATAGAAGCAGTGATTGTGCCCGATTCTCCTAGTAAATGCTGGCCCCAAAAGACCAAAAAATTATATACGGTGAAAGCCATAGTTCCGTAAAATAGGAGTTTCCCTCCTTTTCCTTCTAGACGAAAAGCGGACTTTCCCTCTTTCAGCCACAGGAGACAGATGAGAATCACAGTTACAATAAAGTATCGAATCATTGAAAAATAAAAGGGGTCCATGTGTTGTAGTGCGATATGCGCAACTGGAAACATAGCTCCCCATGAAACGCTAGCGGTTAGGCACAGTGCCGAACCTAATAAAACGTGCTTTCTTGACAATTTCTTCATCTCCAATATTAATTATGTATGATAAATGTCACATTATTAATCATAAGGGATTAATAATTGGCAGTAAAATGATTGAAAATCATCTTTAATATCATTTATAATGATATTTATTCAGAAATTACTGTATGACATATGACTCGCAAGTGTACATGGGGGAAGATAATATGGAGCTCAATGACTTGAAAATTTTCAAACGTGTTGCTGATTTAGGCAGTGTTAGCCAAGCTGCAGCTGAATTAAGTTATGTTCAGTCCAATGTAACCGCTAGAATTAAACGACTTGAAAAAGAACTTAATACAGAATTATTCTATCGGCATAAGCGTGGGATGACTCTAAACGCAGAAGGAAAAAGACTAATTAGTTATGTGGAAGAAATTTTAGGGAAATTGGAAGAGATCGAGCGTGTTTTTCAAGGGGGAGAAGCTCCTTCGGGAATCCTTAATATCGGTATTGTAGAGACAGTCATGAGCTTACCTGCTATTTTGTCATCCTATCTTGAAAAACATCCCAATGTAGATTTGTCGCTGACGGTTAGTGTGACCGAGCAATTGCTGGAGGATGTGATCAGCATGAAGCTAGACGGAGCATTTGTTACTGGTCCTGTAAAGCACCCTTTAATTGATTGTCATGAGGTATTTCGCGAGGAACTAATTCTTGTATCCAAAAGTGACCATTTTTCTTTGGAAGACATCACAAAAAAACCGCTATTATTGTTCAATAAAGGATGCGGTTACCGAGAAAGACTGGAACGCTGGTTAAAGGACGAAGGACTCATTCCAAGGCAAATTATGCAATTCGGTTCGTTTGAAACCATTATTGGAAGCATTACGGCTGGAATCGGCATCACCATTGTTCCTCAATCATCTGTTCAACGACTTATCAATGAAAAAGTGGTCCATGGTTTTAGCATACCTAAACCTTATAATGAGGTAACGACTGTTTTTATACGTAGAAAAGAATCATTATTAACCAATACCCTCCGTTCATTTGTTGAAGAATTGCAAATCGGTTAATTGATATCAATATATAAATGCCGCTAAAAATAGCAGCTTCAACTGCATGATTTGCTTCAATAACGGATATTCTGTTCGATTAAGTTATTACCGCTAGCCTTGTCTACAAGAATGTAGATTCCCGGGTCAATGTAACTTGATATGAGTAGAGGCGAAATAAAACAAAAGCGACAAACCACCTAATGGTCGTCGCTCTTTTTTATGGATCGATTCGAGATGCTCTGACAGCAGATAAGCCATTCAGCTAGATGCATCAATTTGACAGGATGGCCATTCGTTGAACCTTTCAGCAAAAACGTATCTCCGGCTTTTCTTTGCATGGCTAGCGTTCTTTTTAATTCAGCAATGTTGGTAAAATGCTTCACCTGATAGGAAGCCATCCCAGATTGAAGCGCTCCGATACCTAGATATTTGGAGTGGTGACCATACGTATATAATAAGTCTAACTTCTTTTTCCCCAACTTTCGGCCTTGAGCCAAATGAATCGTTTTAGCATGTTTACCTAGGTCCTGTATATCCCCCAGAACCGCGATTTTTCTTCCTTTGGCTAAGCCTACATGATTTAAAACATCAAGCGCAGAATCAAGCTCGGGCTTGGTATTAAAGCTATCATTGATTACGACTATTTTAGATCGATTCTTTGTGACGCTCAGTCGACCATATGGCTTTTTCATTTTACGGAAACCACTTCTTATATCTGCAACCGTACAACCAAGATAATGTGAAACGCCTATGGCAAACAACGCATTATATACATTACATTTTCCAAAACAGGGAATATGGAAAGTATGCACTTCATTGTCCAACCGAACATTAAAGGTCATACCTGTAGAGCTATATCGAATGTGCTGCGCACTGTAATCCGCCCTATTTCGTATACCTATTGTTTTAATTTTGCCTTGGAATGATGTGAGGTTCAGCCGTTTGGAATGAGGGTCATCTTTGTTGAGAAATAATACTCCCTTGCTGTTCATTCCAGCAATAAGCTCTGATTTGGCCGCGGCAATCCCAATCAATCCATTTTGAAAATGGCCGATATGAGCGCGACCCACATTAGTTATGACTCCAATTTTCGGTTGAATCAGCTCACAATGGCGCTTGATATCCCCCTTCTTTCTCATCCCATACTCTAGAACAACAGATTTATGGAAAGATTTAATTTGCTTTTTATATTGAGAAGTAAACCAGGTATCGTTCCCATTTTCTATGGACTTGAATGTTCTCCAGCGTGTTTGCAAAATGGACGCGATCATCTCTTTTGTCGTGGTTTTGCCCGAACTGCCTGTAATCGCGACAATAGGCCTGCGCATGTTCTTCCCTCCTTTGGACTAACACTGGGTATACAGAGGTTCACACTCCATCTCACTTTCATAGATTATTTATACGAGATTCCAATATTACTATACGTACTTGTCTGTAATCATAGGGAGGGAAACTGATGTCGCTTAAAGAACGATTGCTGTTGTTGGGATACAAAAAAAAATCACTACATGAAAATTTGATTAGATTTCAGAATGATTTCAAAATAAGTGCAGAAATAAAGCTGCATCATCGGACTATACCTCGTCTGAAAGAACTTACATCAGGAAATACTTCACTGAATCTATTAGCTAGAACGATTTACAGTGAATCCAGAGGAGAGCCCTACCGAGGTATGGTAGCCGTAGGTGCTGTCGTGTTGAACCGGTTAAAGTCTCCTCAATTCCCAAATACCCTCGTAAAAGTCATTACCGAACCTCTTGCATTTACCGTAGTCAGCAATGGGCAGTTCTGGCTAAAACCCAATCGACGGGCCTATCGAGCTGCAAGAGAAGCAATGAAGGGAAACGATCCCACAGGTGGATCCCTTTTTTTCTTTAATCCTGATAAATCCACCTCCACCTGGGTGAAAAGACTCCGAATCAAATTGCGAATCGGGCGTCATGTATTCGCGCAAAATTGAGCTAAAGCGTAGCTTCTGTAATTCGCACCACTTCCCTTATACTCAATACTCTGGGCACGTAACTTGCGGTCACTGATTTTCCATGTGTGGCTTGATTTGTTGGCACGACGTCGAATCACATAATGTAAACAATCCGTTGCGTATACCTTGTAACCTTTCCGCCTGCAGCGGATCAGGAATCCTACACTTTCTCCAAGCGACACCGGTTGGAACCGAACTTTACTAAACACCTTTTTTCGGCACATCAATGTTGCTCCGGCGACTTGATCCACATGACAGTTCTGATCCTTAGGATGACGCAATATGAGTTTAGAACTGGATTCAAGGTATACAAGACAAGCCCTTTTCCCCACAATGTCCGCTTTGGATTGGTTCAGCGCATACATCATAGTGTTCAGATAATAGGGCGAGTAATAATCGTCATCATCAAATCTGGCGATAACTTTATGTGTAGCCCGGGTCACCGCATAGTTGAGACAATGGCCCAATGATTTTTTTTCAGGAATTTGATACAGCCGGATGTCTCCTTTATTTTTGCTTTTTTCCATGTATTGTTTTAACTTCATTGAGTCGTTGTTCAGTATAATTAGCAATTCTTTGGCAAGATATTTCTGCCGTTTGAAGTTCGCAAGCAATCGGTCAAAATGCTCCGGACGGTTTGTGCAGGCAATAACAGTCACATGTTCCGATTGAAATTGCCTTGCATGCTTTTCCTTTTGGGTTATCTTCATTGAAATCGGCTCCTGAATTTCACAAAGTTTGCTACTGACGCAACAGTTCAGACACCGTTACAAATCGGTATCCTTTACGCCTTAGTTTGCCAACGATCATAGATACAGCCTGCAGACTTTGATCCCAAGGATCATTCGCATGCAACAAAATGATGGAACCTGGACGAGTATAGGGAACAACCCGATTCACAATGGTATTAATCCGGGTTAGCTTCCAATCCAGCGAATCTACGTCCCAGTGCACAATGGTCTGATTCATCGAATGAAGTTTGTGGATGACGCGTTGATTCATATCACCGCCAGGCGTACGGAACAAACGGGGCCATACCCCCGTCGATCGCATTATCGCCTTCTGCGCCAATTTCACTTCATTCTCTATCCATGTATTATTATGTTTCCTGTAGTCCTGATGCCGATATCCATGCGATGCAATCTCGTATCCCCTTTGCCTAAGACGTTTAGCGATACGAGGATGCTCTTTGGCCCAGATTCCTGTTATAAAAAAAGTCGCCTTGTTGACCTCAAGCTTCCGCAAAAGGGACAACATCCGCTGGGGTACATCGTGACCGTTAGCAATATCAAAGGTTAAAGCAACGATCTTTTGATTTGTTGGAATCCGGCTTAGAACCTGTATCGTCTTCGTCACGCAGGCATCCTCTCTTTCCTAATGAACATATTTATAGGATTTTATGTTTCTTCAATTGCCGGATCATGTATTGAGCACGTGACTTATAATTATGTTTCCGAACGGTACGTTGACCTTGTCTGCGTATGGCTTCTCTTGCTTTAGGATGCTTGAGATAGTACCGGACAAGTTTTCGTGTCTGCTCAGCAGAAGCGGAAACAACTAGATCACGGCCAGGTTTGAACAATCGACGTATCTCCGGTGTATTGCTGGTGATGAGGAACCCTCCTGAACCCAAAATTTCATAAGTTCGCTGAGTCACCTGAGTCAGTTGATTCTGTGGTCCGATGACAATCTTAGCCGAACTATATACTTTACGTGCATCGGGATAATCCAAATAACCGTGTATCCAACTACGGGGAATTTTCACACCCAAAACAGGCTTCATCTCTTCCCACTGCCGTCCCCAAAAATCAATTCTAGTACCGTCCTTTATCAAAGGACGAATTAAATGATGTATTGATTTAATGCGATAATGCTTCGGATACAGTTTGAGAATCCGGGAATAACCATTGGCTACCACGGCAATGTTACTTTTTAAATGAGGAACGATACGTCCTCTGCGATGCACTTTACGATGATATCCAAAGTCCATATGCGCTGCTTGTATGCCCATACGTTTATATGTTTTTACCATGGATCGACAGATGGTAAAGACAAAATCGGGTTTGACTACACGAACATAGGGAAGAGAGAATGATTCATGATGAGTGGGGTCCTCTGTTGCCCAGTACACGTGAGGAATATGCGTATCCCCAATAAAACGTCTCATCCATTTCTGTTTATAAACAGCGTGCTCGGGTGTCCAGCCCATGCTTATGACTAAATCAGGCTTAAAATCCTTAAGCAATTTTGAGAGCTTGTTTTTGGTAAGAGAACCGGAGATTTTAACTGTATGACCTGCATCCCGAAATCCATTGGGTAGACCGTGAATCCACATGGGATGATTTTCAAGGAATAATACTTTCATAACTATCCCTCCTTTATTTGATAGTTATAAGAACGTGTAGAAAGCTTTTCGAATCGATACCCTTGCTTCTTCAGTCCAAGAATAATTGCGGGTAATGCCAACAAACTGCGTTCAGAGAAATCGTGGCACAATATAATGCAATGTTGCTGATATTTACTCTCACGCAGCACTTTGGCAGTAATTTCTCTGGGAGTAGGCCGAGGTAATAAAGAATCTTGGGAATCAATTGTCCAATCACAGTATCGATAGCCTCTAGCACCAAGTTTCCTTTTAATGGATTCCATAGTTCTACGTCCACCAATGTTGTACCCAAGCTGAGTATTCGAACCACCCGGAAAACGAAACAAGCGTGTACGTACCCCAATAACACGTTGTATAAATCGTTCCAATCTGTAAAAATCATTAAAAAAATCGGTTGAGCTGCGGTAGATGCGTTCAAAATGATGTGAGTACGTGTGATTTCCTATCCCGTGGCCTAATCTCTTCAGTTTTCTGTACATTCTCAAACCATAAGGGGTTGGGTTACCCACTACAAAAAATGTGGCTTGGATGTTGTGCTTCTTCAAAATGTCTAGTATTTGATTTGTGTACTTGGATGGACCATCATCAAATGTAAGATATGCAATTTTACCGTGTCTTCTATTTGTTGGACCGGTGGTGATCACCTTATCACTCCCTTCTTCCTCAGAGTCGACAACATGAACCTGGCACGGGCAGTATAATTATGACGAGCAATCGCTGACCGTCCATTACGTCTGATCTTCTCTCTTTCACCCTCATGTTTCAAATAATACCGAACTTTTCTCAACGTCTCCTGTGGAGTTGAACTTACAGCCACATCTCTTCCCGGCTTTAACATGCCTCTGACTGCAGGTGTATCACAAGTTAGGAAAAAGCCAGATGAGCCCAAGGTTTCATACGTTCGCTGAGTTAGCATGTCGGTGTAGTTTTGTAACCCAATCATGATTTTCGCCGAACTGAATACTTGATTGGCTTTTTTATAGGTAATATGCCCTTTGATCCACTCTGGAGGAATAGAGAAACCTAGTATGGACTTCATCCGCGACCAGTTGCGTCCGTAAAAATGAATGCGATAACCGTTCTTCAGCAATGGACGCACAAGAATACGTAGGGATTGATTCCGATAAAGTTTTGGATATTTCTTGAGAACATCAGGATAGGCATTGGCTACTAACGCAATATCTGTCTTATATTTCTTTTTCACACGGGTTCGATAATGCACCCGAGGATGATAGGCGTAATCCAGATAGGCTGCAGCATATCCTAACTTTCTAAATCTGTTAGCCGTTTTTTCAGAAATGGTGAATGTATAGTCAGGCTTCATACGTTTAAGAAGAGGCAGCGTGAACACATCAGTAAAATTCGGATCCTCCGTTGACCAATAAATGAGTGGAATACGATACTCTGTTGCCAGCTTTCTCACTAACCGTTGTTGCTTCCGGCTATGATCAGGTCCCCATCCGACGGACACCAACATATCCGGCTTATAAGAGCGTAATTGTCGACGGAGTGATTGCTCTCGAACCGGTCCCGACGCTCGAACTTGGTGTCCAAGATCTCGTAACCCGTCAGGCAGTCCATATGACCACAACTTGCCTCTCTCTAAAAATAAAATTCTCATTTCGATATCACCGTCCTGTAATCACAATGACAAGTGCATAATCAATTCAATCCGATTGACATATATATGGTTTGAGAAGGGGGCATACGATGAATCCACAATTCGAAGCGGTATACCGCGTGAGTACTCACAAAAAATGTATAGCTTTGACTTTTGATATTGGTTGGGGAGGTAAAATGCCGACCCCTGTCCTCGATGCTCTATCAGCCAGTCGAGTGAAGAAAGCGACCTTTTTTCTGTCCAGTACCTGGGTAGCGGAACGCCCGATGTTAGCACGCAAAATTAAAAACCAAGGCTATGAAATTGGCTCGCATGGACGTCTTCATCAAAATTACACTGAACATAGTAACCGTTGGATCACCCGGGAAGTCAAAGCTGCAGAAAACACCATCCGAAAAGCTACGGGAGTTAAATGTAAGCTCATTCGTACACCTAATGGCGATATGAACGAACGTGTAATTCAATTACTCGGCTCCCTTGGATATTCAACCATTCACTGGAGCAAAGATTCTATGGATTGGACGAATCCAGGAGTACGTACCATTATTCGTAATTCGACTACTGGTGTAAAACCGGGTGATATTCTGCTGCTACACGCAAGCGATTCGGCTCGTCAGACCGCTCGTGCTTTACCATTCATCATTCGCAAGCTTCGGCGTCAGGGATATGTGTTCGTCACTGTGTCTGAACTACTGCGTATGCGTACTAAATAATACCTTTTCTCGTCAAGATCCGGAGAATGTAAGCTGCTCTCTTCTTGTAGGAATGTTGAGCTGCTGCCTTTACTGCATTGCGTTTGATCTGCTCCCGTTTCTGGGGAGAGCGCAAATATTTTGCAATCAGATTCCTCGTCTCACGTTCAGATGAAGAAACGAGCAGGTCCTTGCCTGGACGGAACCATCTGCGTACCTCTGGCGTGTCATCTGTTATAAGCAATCCTCCAGAAGCAAGAATTTCATATGTTCTTTGGGTGAGACGATCTTCCGCATTCTGAGGACCAATTACAAAATCAACGGAATTGTATACTTTTACCGCTTCCTTATACGGTAGATATCCATGAATCTGTTTAACGGGAACACTTGTTTTGAACAGCTTCTTCATCTTGCTCCAATCCCGTCCGTAGATATCCACCTTTAACCCTTTTTCCAAAAACGGATTGACAAGTCGCCGTACAGACTTGAACCGGTAATGTTTTGGCTTCTCTCTATACAATTTTGAGTATCCGTTCGCAACTAGAGCCGCGTTCCCTTTATATTTTTTCATCCGTTTCAATCTACGATGTGTATCCGGATCACTTCCAAAATCCAAATGAGCAGCAGGAATGGCTTGTTTTTTGAATCGTTGTACGGTTGTACGATGAATGGAAAATACAAAAGCGGGACGCGTTCTACGGATGAGAGGTAGTGAGAATACGTCTGTGTAACCCGGATCTTCTGTTGACCAATATATGAGAGGAACCTTAGAATGTTGGACCAATTGGGCAATAAGTCGTTGTTTCTCAGGTGTACTATTGGAAGGCGTCCAACCCATGACAAAGATCAGATCAGGTTTAAATCGACGAATGGTTCGGGCAGCATGTTGATCTGTAGCACAAATTTTCACCTTATGTCCTAATTTTTCAAATCCTTTGGGCAATCCATAAATCCACATGGGATGTGTCTCTAAAAACAAGATGCGATATATTAACATGTTTGTCTCCTAACCATGAGCACATTTTTATATAGTTGTCACATCTTATTCATCTCTGGGGCAGTTGCTTGGGCTTCAACCCAGTCTGGCCGTGTTTTGAGTAACTTGCTATCTTTTTACATGTTTGACTCATTGAAGCATGCTTAGGCCCTCCACCCGCATAGAGGATGGTTATTTGTTTCGCGCGTTTCACGCACTCAACTGGCTAAAGCCATAACAAAAAAAGCCGCTAGAAGCGACTTTTTTTATAATGATTCGTATACGAACGAAATTAACCTGATTAGTATGGTATTTTAATTTGTCTCTTTGGAAATAGCATCCATTAAGATTTTTTTAGCTTTGGCATTATTCTCCGAGTAATCAAACATGGACATACTTCCCCACCCACTGTAATCAGGAGCCCAATACCGGATGCCTATAAGACCGTGTGTTTTTCCCCACTCGATTACATCATGATAGATAGCAGCTTGTCCCTCTTCATTATGTGGGTAGCCCTTAGCGGTATTTGACCATCCAGCGTACGCACCTTGCACCTCACCTGATGGATAAGAAAACTCGGCAATAAATACTGGAATACCCACCTGCTTGTTTATGGCAGTAACGATTTTTTTATACATAACCATTTTATCGATGTACACGCCTGGGGCGCTAGGATAAAAACTAATTCCAGCAGTATCAACAGGAAATCCATTTTCCTTTAACGTCTTAAAATAAGTGACTGCTGTATGCACCGTTGTCACTACGGTTGCGATATGCGTTGAAAACTTAACATTACTTGAATCAAGTCCCAAATCCTCATATGCACTTTTAATTCCTTTAGCTACTGAAGCCATCTGTACTGCATTGTACTTCCATATATTGTTCTTGAGCCACTTGGTACCCATGACAGAATAGACATGTCTCATAAATTCCGGAACTTTCTCTAGCTTTTCGTTTACTGCGGTTTTCAACCCGAGGCTTACTCCTGCGAAACCATAGTTAGCTTCATTGCCAATGTTCCAGTTCTCTACTGTAGCACCCGTTTTCAAAATTTCTGTAGCGACAAACTTACCGTATGCCTCCAGAACAACGTTCATTTCTTCCAATGTTAATTCTTCCCATGGTTTCTCTTTTTGCAAGGCGTAGATCTCGGGATATTGTTCGAAATTAGGAGCTTGTTGCCGGTCCATATCCATATAAGTATAAGCAAGCATAATTTCAGGGTTCAACGGTATATTCAATTCGGCTGCCATTCGGGCCAACTCTAATCCTTGCTCTAAGGTATGGTAATTAGCATTTGAATCTTCTTCACCGTTAACCATGTTATCTTCAGTAGGATATCTTTTTGTTGCAATTCGTGCGTACATTTCCGTAGCACCTGACGAAATGTACATTCTTTCTAAATCCTCTCTGTTATTCGCAGTAAGATCTCCGGCAGTGTAGGTGTAACCTTTCTGAAATGCATCCCCTGAAAATGGACTCACCGAAAGCGCTACGCGAAAGTTCTCAGTACTAACAGCAGGTACGTAATTTTCATCTTCAACATACACTGACAAATTTCTTACAATAACGCAAGCTACGATTAGAAGTATGAAAAGTACAGAGATCATGATCTTTGTTCTTGTTTTCATACGTTGTAATACATATTTTAATTTGTTCATTATTAATGAAGTCTCCCTTTATAGCTTATCTTGGCTAGTGATCTTACTAGAGTTGTCTGAGAACAAAATCGTTTAATACCTCGCTTCGTTGACAAATAGAATTGCAATTGTTAGCATAACTTGAGTTACAGAGACAAGGAGGTTATCCCTATTCAACCCCGACAACGTCAGGAGAATGAGCGAAGCGAGCTGCGAGAGAAACGCCGTTTAAGCATCATTCAAGCTGCCACTTCTATTTTCACACAGCAAGGATTCGAAAAGGCTACCATGCAGGAAATTGCCAAGGCTGCAAGCCTTGGCGTAGCTACAGTATTCCGCTATTTTCCCAAGAAAGAGCATTTGATTGTTGCCGTTGCTTCACATATTGTTCAGTCCGAAGTGGTTATCTTTGAAAAGATTGTACGTGGAGATGGAACATGTTACGAGAAATTAAACGTAATATTCGACACCCTGATTTTCTTTCAGCAAGCTGAGCACCAACAGAACTCCAAGTTGATTGAAGCCTTTGAATGTTACGTGGCGCTTTCCAAAGAACCTGTAGAGCATTTGGAATTGTATCAAACGGAATATAACAAAATCATTGAATTATTTACCGAATTGGCGGCGTTAGGAGAACAGGATCGTTCTGTACGTGCCAGTTCAAATTCCGTCAACATTCTACTTACGATGATGAATGTATACGGAACATTTTCCAAGAAAATGTCCATGCTAGAAGGTATCGATGCATTCAATACTCGTGTAGACCCATCCGAGCAATTCAACTTACTTAAATCTCTTTTTCTAGAGTCTTTGAAACCATGACTTCATTTCGTATGAACGCTGTAAACTGATTCATGACATCCGACGGAGAAGGCGCTGCAGTTTTGGGCAGCCCCCCTCATTCTCTGCCTTTTTACATCTGGTGAGTAGTCGTAACTTAGCCATGTTTTTCAGCAGAGATCGTCTCTCTAGTGATAGTTCGATCAAGACCAATGGCGGCTTTATGGTCTCCTCTCATAACTGATTCGCCTTCTACATCGATGTTAGGTAACAAGCGATCAAGCCATGCAGGGATATACCAAGCGCTTTTTCCAAGAATGGTCATTACAGCTGGCACAAGTGTCATACGCACGATGAAGGCATCGACAAGTATGCCAAATGCCAGGGCTAATCCCATGGATTTGATAATGGTATCTTCGGCAAAAATAAAGCTGGCAAACACGGCAATCATAATCAAGCCCGCAGCAGTAACGACTGGCCCACTATGGTTTATCCCGCTTTTTACCGATTGTCGTGCATCTCCAGTATGCGTGAAATCTTCACGCATTCGGCTGACAAGGAACACCTCGTAGTCCATGGCAAGTCCAAAGAGAATTCCCGTGACGAGAATGGGAAGAAAACTAAGTACCGGACCAGGTTCAGGTATACCGAACATACTTGCCAGATAACCATCTTGAATGACCAAGACAATAAAACCGAGTGTTGAACCTAGTGTAAACAGAAAACCAAGTACAGCCTTAATCGGTACAAGCAGAGATCGGAAAACGAGCATGAGTAGTACAAAGGCCAGACCAACAATCAATAAAGCGAACTTAGGTAATGCCTGTTGCAATTTCTCCGAAATATCAATGTTAACCGCAGTCCCACCGGTAACCATAATGTCGACCTGTTTATTGTTTTGTTGATCGGCTTTTTCGCGTATAGTCTTCACCAGTTCAGTCGTTCGAATGTCGTGCGGGCCTGTCTTAGGTAACACTGTAATGATGGCTGCATCTCCCGATGGACTCGGTATAGCGGGTGTTACACTAGAGACATTCGGTAGATCGTTGATGTAAGCGGCCGCTTGGGCGATTGCTGATTGTGGGTCCTCACTATTATTGGCTTTAGCTACAACAACGAGTGGACCATTGAACCCCTCACCGAATCCTTCAGCCATTAGATCATATCCACGACGCTCAGTCGTTTCAGTCGATTTCAGGCCATTGTCCGGCAAGCCCAACTGCATATGCAGAAAAGGCAAGGTACACATGATTAAGACGGCAATACATAGAATGGTAGTAAGCCAAGGCTTTCTAGTGGCAACTCGACTCCATGCGTTTTCGTTTGTTTTCTCCTTTTTACTCCCAGACCATTTTCTCAGCCAACGATTTTCGCGAGACGGACTTATGCGGTCCCCTGCTGCAGCTAGTATGGCTGGTACGAGAATGATTGCAATGAGAACAGCTACAAATACACTAATAGCAGCCGCTAGTCCCATCATTGTAATGAAGGGGATTTGTACGACCGATAAACCCACTAGTGCGATAATTACAGTCAGTCCTGCAAATACAACCGAGCCTCCTGCTGTTGCATTAGCCTGAGCGATGGCTGTTTCTCTGTCAAATCCTTCTGCCAATTGCTGACGGTACCGTGACATGATAAATAGTGCATAATCAATACCGACTGCTAAAGCAAGCATGACTGCTAACGTAATAGAAAATGATGACATTGATACGAAATTAGAACCAATAATTACAGTCATCAGTCCAATTCCGAGTCCTATGACCGCTGTTAGAATGGGAAGTCCTGCTGCTAGAAACGAAGTGAACGTGAACGCTAGAATCATGAAGGCAATAAGGATACCAATGACTTCGGATATGCCCCCAACTTCTATTTCAGAAAAAGCAACGCTGCCTCCTATCTCTGTTTGAATCCCTTCCTTACCAAGCCACTCTGCAATGTTCAACACATGCTCCTTCGAGCTCTCATCCACTTCACTAGCGGGTTTAGAATACGTAATGTCCGCATAACCGATCTTTTTATCCGCGCTTAGAGTCATTGCCTCAAATGGGCTAGCTACAAATTTGACTGACAAATCCGTTTTTATATCTTTCAGGGCTTGCCGGATGTAATTTTTGTTTACTACGGAAGTCAATGGTTCATCTTCCGCTCTGAAAATGAGCCTAATCTGTCCACCGTCATCTGATGATGGAAACTCTGAGTTTAGTACTTTCGCTGCCTGATCCGACTTCGTTCCCGGTATAGTCATCTCACCGGTAAACGAAGTACCCATACCAAGTCCGAAAGATGCAAGCACGATAAGAAGTGCTAGCCCCATTGTAATTACCATTTTTCGTTTTCTCGTTGACCAAACCCCGAGACGATATAACCATTTTGCCATAGCTTATTTCTTCCCCTTTCACTTCCACAAGAATCCTAGAGCTACCTAAGGATGCTCTGTACAGCCATATTAACGAAATAAAAGCAAAAAAAAATCGTACGAAAGGGCAAGCCTTTCATGTACGATGGGGCATAGAAGCAATATGTCATAACGGGCCTACCATTTTTTATCTCGGGATTAGAAAGGATGCCTTAACAAGTTACAAGTGTAAGATCCCCTTCTCGACAGCTACTGCAACAGCTTCTGATCGCGAATTCACTCCAAGTTTGTTGTAAATGTTGGTAAGGTATGCTTTTACTGTTCTCTCGGCAATACCCATATCAAAAGCAATATCTCTGCTACGTAAACCACGAGCCACTGCTTGTAAAACGAGTAACTCTCTCTCACTAATTAGGGGTGACTCCTTGTCAATTAATAGTTGTGGCTGTGTTTTAGGCTCTTGAGCAGACATCGCATGAAACGCAAAGATTCTTGACGTTATTTCAGGTTGAAGTAGTGTTTCTCCACGAATGGCAGAATCCAATGTTCGAAATAATTGTTCTCGGCTGGTATCCTTGAGCAAGTACCCTTTGGCTCCAAGGGAAAGTCCCTCGATCATCAAGTCATCTTCGTTGTATGTCGTAAGAATAATGACAGGTATACGAATGTGTTGTTCGTTCATACGTTTCAAGGTATCCAAGCCACTGAGTCCCCCCGGCATATTTAAGTCCAGGAGAATGACATCAGGCTGTTTGTCTAACATAATTCGTATAGCTTCTTTTCCTTCCTCAGCCTCTCCGACAATTAGATAGTTGTCACTGGTCTCCAATATTAATTTAAGTCCTTCACGCACCACCCAATGATCATCTACGATGAGTATGTTATATTTCATTCAGACTTCTCCTTTTTCAAGTGGAACGCGGAACAAAATAGTCGTTCCTTGTTTTCCGCTTTCAATTTCAATGTTGCCACCTATCAATCTGGCACGTTCATTCATCCCGATCAAGCCATAGTGTCCGGATTGTTTTCCGATTCGGTCTACACTAAAGCCCTTTCCGTTATCTCGTATTATAAGATGGAAATCTTCTTTCTCTATAGCCATGTGAATGGTTACGCTCGTTGCCTGGGCATGCCTGGCTATGTTCATAAGCGATTCACTTAAAATGTGCAATACGTGCTCCATTCCTACTTTGGATATGAGACTAGGAGCATTCCCCTCCAAAATGATCTCGATTCCGGTCGCCTGTTGGAAACGTTGAATTTGTTCCTGGACTGCCTCTCCGAAGGTAATAGCCGGTGTTGCCTTGGTTCGAAGATCATCAATGGCTTTGCGTGCATCAGCCAATGTTTTGCGTGCTTGGCCCATTGAACTGCGAATAATCTCGTGCGCGCGAGGAAAGCTTCCTCGATTCATGTGCTCATCGATGGCCTCTAGCTGCATTATAATGCCGGCGAGTCCTTGAGCTAATGTATCATGCAGATCTCTTGCCATACGTTGTCTCTCACTTGTTAGTGTTAATTCCTCTACTTTTTGATGAGCCTTCTCCAGCTCATGCAGAAACGTTAATGTTCTAACACGGGCATTGACCTGACGATAGAAAAGCACCGCATAGGATACCACTACAACGATCATCATTAAAAGTAATAGAATTAACAAGGCAACATCCGTACCAGATCGTGTAAACAGGGTTACCGTGCAGAATAATAAATATAATACAAACGCAACTAGCACTATTTTTGTCGTTTCATAGTAAATGGCAAAGGTCTGTCCTATCAACACCGGAATTAAACCGATCAACACAGCAGGCATTCCATCTGGCATTAACATTGCACTTCCGTAAATTAACCCTGCTTGAAGAAGGATATAGAGCAATTTGGATCGTTGTATAATTTTGTTTACTTCCCAGTACACCATGGTATGAGTTAACATTGCAGCTACAAAGAAAATACTGGGTACTAATATAGGGGTTGACATGGTTTGTAAGATCAAAGTAGCCGTGGCAACAAGCCAAAGCCAAATCATTATCGGAATACGTGAAGACGCAATCGGTTCCGTTTCTTCATTTAATCCGGACAGCTTGGTCTTCTTCCGTACTATTTTCATGGAATCACCTCTTGTATAAGTCATTATAGTCCAAATCACGACCAAAAAGATGTACGATCGTACATGCCCTTTCGTACATCCCTTTTTGTAATGAAAATCGTCCACAAGTTAGACTTATGGACGATAACTTTGAAGAATTATGCGAAACTTTCCAAAGGGTACTCTCTCCAGACAGTTCCTATAGTGAATGATTAGAGTGTGATGCCACCATCTGCCATGATGATCGACCCTGTCATGTAACTTGAATAATCAGATGCAAGAAACGTAACGATCTGGGCGAGTTCATCAGGTTCTGCATAACGTCCGATCCGCATATTCGGAAACTCTTCAGGAACGTAGCCGCTCTCCTGCAGCGATTGCGGAACCGCAGCCGTCAATGTTGTAGCTACACCCCCTGGACAGATGGCATTGACACGAATACCCTTTCGTACATATTCAATGGCCGCCGCTTTGGTCAAACCTGCAACGGCATGCTTGCTTGCGGTGTATGCAGCCAGACTGTGTTCGGCACGAATAGCCGTAGTGGACGCAGTATTGATGACATGTCCGTATCCCTGCTTATCCATAAGCTGCAAGGCATATTTCATGCCTAAAAAGATCCCTTTTACATTCACATCCATGATCCGTGTATATTCTTCCTCGGAGATATCCTGAAAGCGTTGGAATTTCTGGAGTATGCCCGCATTGTTGAATGCCACGTCAATTTTTCCATAGGCCTCTACTGCTTTTTGAATATAGTTTTGAACATCGCTTTCTTTGGATACGTCAGCCTGTATAAAAGTAGCCTCTCCGCCATTTTCGCGAACCAGTGCTAACGTTTCTTCCCCTGTCTGCTCATTGTAATCAACCAATACAAGCTTCGCTCCGCGTGATCCCATAATCACCGCGCTGGCTCTTCCAATTCCACTGCCAGCTCCCGTAACAACGATCACTTTACCTTCCAGAGAAATACCTTCTTTATTTCCTGTCGGTGCACCAAAGTCTTGCTTCTGTACTGTTGCTTCAAACTCAATGGCTGCCAGTTCCTGCTTCACAATCTGAAGTGTAGGCAAAGGAATATCTACTTGAGGCAATGCAGCTAGTTGATCCAACGTAAAATTAGTGGCCATCTTGAACGTTGGTTCCTTCACGAATTCCGGCAAATGCTTTTCCAGTACAGCAAACGATTCTGCGTTGTTCAATAATTCACCAATTCGGGTATTCTCATCAAAGCTCATTAGGTTCATCTCTCCAATATATTAAAAAATTTTGGGTCATTTCTATTATTTCTATCTGTATCATCCATCTGGGCATTGTTCTAAGCATTTAAATGACAGAAAATCAATCGCACAAGTAGAAATTAGTATGCGACCGGAAAAGCTTTGAGTCCCCGGATGATCATGCCTGGCCTCCACTCCAGCAGTTCCGCATCCGTATTCAAGCGAATCTCCGGCAACCGGTGCAGTAAAGCGTTGATCGCAATCTCGCCTTCAAGTCTCGCAAGTGGAGCGCCAAGACAATAATGAACCCCTTTACCAAAAGCAATGTGGTCATTGACTTTGCGAGTAATGTCAAACGTATCGGGTTCTTCATATTGACTGGAATCCCGATTCGCTGACGATAAAGCAACAAGCACCATATCTCCTTGGCGAATGTGTTTTCCTTGAAAATCAACATTTTCTGTAGTCCAGCGTACATTGCTTATTTCAGCTGGCCCATTAAATCGTAGCACTTCCTCGACAGCCGCTTGAATCAGATCCGGATGATCCATAAGTAGTTGCTTTTGCTGTGGATGTTCCAGCAAAGCCAGCATGCCGTTCCCAATCAGATTCACTGTGGTTTCATGTCCTGCAATTATGAGTACGAACACAAGTGCATATAACTCCTGCTCTGTTAGTTTGTCGCCTTCTTCCTCTATGCTGATGAGATCGCTGATGAGGTCCTGTTGAATATGGTTGCGCCGCTCCGAGATCAGTTCTTGTAAGTAATTCACAAAAGCCTTCATCACTTCATCGCTCTCCAGGTTCATCTGCGGATTGCTGACACCCTCCATAATGGTGTTGGACCAGGTTCTGAATTTGTCTTGATCCTTCAGCGGAACACCTAGCATTTCACAAATAACGATAATGGGCAGCGGGAAGGCATAGTCCTCGATCAAATCAAACTCCCGAGTATTTCTTGCCTGAATCTTGTCTAGTAATTCATCACTTATTTCCACGATTCTCCCCCGCAACCTCTCAATCATTCGGGGAGTGAAGGCCTTCTGAATCAAGCGCCGCAGTCGACGATGATCTTCTGGGCCAACACTGATCAGATTCCTTGAAATAATCGTCTTATGCGGAGGAAGTGTCTCCTCCATTGCATCGTAACTGTCATCGAGAACTCCGGTTACAAAGCGACCATCCTGCAAAATTTTGACAGCATCCTCATATCGGGTAACCATCCAGGCAACATGTCCACTAGGCAGTAGTAATCGATGAACAGGCTCTTCGGTACGAAGTTTTTCGTAGACTGGGAAAGGTTGCTGAATGAAAGAATGGTCCAAGAAATCTACTTTGGACTTGGAACGACCTTGATTTTCATTAGTAAACATAACATCACTCCTTAAATGATAGTAATAATATCAATACAATATTAAAACTATATATATAGTAATTCATTTTCAAATAAGTTCATTTAATTCCAGTAATACGCAATAACCTCTATCATCCTAAGGATTCAAGCGTTCTTCCAACTCTTTAACAATTTGAGGATACTTCTCATCCAAGTCGTACTTGCGCAAACAGATATACGTAAGAACGAATATCACCAAAGGAAGATATACTGTCAGAATCAGAATACTGGTAATCGCTGAATCTGCCTGCGTTACTAACGCTCCGTCGTAGCTGCCCATTGCAAGAATCCAGCCGATCATCGCGGCGGCCAGACCCGTACCGATTTTAATGCCAAAGCTGTTCGCACTATTAACCATCCCAACTAACCGTTTACCTGTCTTCCATTCACCGTATTCCACGGTGTTGTTCACCAACACTCCGCCCACAGCCATCATTGGAATGGTTGCCAGTGTAGCAATACCGCCAAGTACTAAAGCTGCAATAAAGTTATATGGCATGAAGCAACGAATAAGTGATGAAGCAATGCCAAGAATCATACCTATCCGTGCTGTTCTAGTAAGTCCGAACTTCTTGATCATGGGTCCCACCATAACAAATCCCAAAAAAACTGGAACTAATCCAACTGCCCCCATGATTCCGATCAGGTCTTCATTTCCGAGGATATACTTGGTGTAATAGATTCCTGTTGAACCGTTAAGTGTATACAACATGTTGATCAATAACTGAGCAAACAGCATGATGACCCAGTATTTGTTCTGGAATAAGAGCTTGATGCTTTCCCAGAAAGGAATGTTATCGCTTTCAACAATACTTACGCCAATATTATTTTCTTTGGATGCTAAGAAGGTCAGGATTAAGGAAATGAAAGATAGAATACCCAATACAACTGCAACGATAATCCATGCTTTTTGGCTCCCACCAAGCATATTGGTTATTGGAATTAATGCGATAGAGATAATCATCCCTATAATATATCCAAA
This sequence comes from Paenibacillus sp. JJ-100, assembly GCF_948329825.1. GTDB lineage: Bacteria > Bacillota > Bacilli > Paenibacillales > Paenibacillaceae > Paenibacillus. The sequence goes on along the minus strand of NZ_CAOJCM010000001.1, from coordinate 1,434,078 downwards.
GATTGTGCGGGTAAGGCCCATTTTACCGCGTTCTTCTACACTTCTGGTACGCATCGCCATCAAACTTCCGAAAGGGATCGCAATTCCCGTATACACAATGGCCGAAGCGAAGGCAACTGTAGACAAAGCATAGATGCTTTTTACAGTTGAAGATGCCTCCGCCGGCACTGTGAACAGTAATATGATAGATGCCATTGTGGGTAGAGCCATCCATAGAATCCAAGGTCTAGCTTTTCCATATTTGGATTTTGTCGCATCAACGATTCTACCCATCAACAAGTCCGCTATTGCATTGATTAGTTTGGTGATGAGCATTATCGTACCTACTGTGGCAGCTGCAATACCTACCTTGTCTGTATAAAAATAAGTTAACATCCCGATCAGTCCGCTAATGGAGTTTAAGGCAACTTGCGCTACTCCGTCACCTAAGTAATGGTAAGGGCGCATTGTTTTCTGGATTCCTTGGGCATCAAGACCTAATGCTTTGGACTTTTTAACTCCCTTTACAACTGGTGGATTATAGTTTTCCCGCTCTACTTTCACTGCTGTTCCCCCTTAATTCATGCACTGAATGGTAACGCTTTCAAATAATATTTTAGTCCTCATCAATTCATAAATATGGTAGATTGATTATCTTTTTAGTATTTTCATGTCGGGACTCTGCATTTTTTATGCACTAATATTTCATTCTTCAAAAAAAGAATTTCTGTAATAGGAAAAGGCGCTGCTCGTTTTCGGCAGCGCCTTCTATATTCAAACCTTTTTCCTTTAAACCTAGGACGCATTGAGCATTTGAATGACTCTTCTAAATAACTGTTCAGTCTCCTCAGGGGTATTGGCCAGCAGTTCGCTTACAGAAAAATCATATGCATATTGGATCATCGGGTGATCCAGCATACCGGGAGCGTGCTCGTTTAACATTCGAACTGCTGTGGGCTCTTCCACAATCTCTTTGAGAGTGGAATCCATCGTAAACCGTTCTCTTTCGAGACTCGTTTCCGTCGCATATTCGAAGCTGTAAGATCCGGAACCAACCTCCACAGGCACTGTTTTCTCAGGCAGCACAATAATTGCTGTTGTATTTGCTGGTATAGTTACATTTACAATAATTTTGCCTGCTCTGCATGACCAAGAGCTTTTAATCTCTCCGTAGACTGAATCAAAAGTAGCATCTACCGAACTGATTCCTTGGATGAATTGAGGTTTTATTAGAATCTTCTTATAACCTGCTTCAATTGAATTAATTCCTGCGAGTTTTCTATACATCCATTCACCAATCGAACCATAGGCGTAATGATTTAAGGAGTTCATACCAGATGTATCGAAATCACCATTGGGTAGAATTGAATTCCACCGTTCCCATATCGTGGTAGCCCCTTTTTTCACGGCGTATAGCCAGGATGGAAAATCTTCCTTTAAAAACAAAGTGCCGGCAAGGTCATGCAAGTCATTGTCCGATAAGGCATGACACAGATATGGAGTACCAACAAATCCTGTCGTGAGATGGTTCTTATGTTTTGCAATATTGTTTTCAAGCGTCTTTCGGATCCGATCCTTGTATCTTTCCTCGGCAAGATCGAAGTGTAGAGCTAACACGCAAGCCGTTTGTGTTTCGCTGACCATTCTGCCGGTTGAAGAGATATATTCTACATTGAAGGCTTGTTTGATTTCGCTATACAATTTTTCGTAACGTAAAGCATCTTCGGTTTTGTTCAGAAGTTTGGCCGTTCTGGCAACAAGTTCGGTCGAATAGGCATAATAAGCGTTTGCCACCAGATAAATATCTGTAGCCCCTGTTCTATCGTTACTAATCTCCTCTTTGTCCAACCCTAACCAGTCCCCGTATTGATAACCAGTCTGCCATAATCCATTGGCTCCACAACGTGCAGTAATATAATCAATCCACCCCTTCATGCTGTCGTATTGTTCTCGCAGCAAGCGAAGGTCTCCATAGGTTTGGTACATGACCCAAGGGACAATAACAGCGGCATCACTCCAAGCGGCAGCACCTTCCTGATTCCCAAGAATGTTAGGAATAACATGGGGAACCCCATATTCCTCCGTCTGTTCAGAGGCAAGGTCGCGCAGCCATTTCTTGAAGAAGGAGGCAACGTTCATATTGAACGCAGCTGTCCCAGCAAATACTTGTGCATCTCCTGTCCACCCTAGGCGCTCGTCTCGTTGAGGGCAATCCGTCGGTATATCAAGAAAGTTGCCTCTTTGGCTCCACTGAATGTTGCTTTGCAATTGGTTCACCATCGCATTGGAGGTCACGAAACTGCCTGTTTCATCCAGATGTGAGTGCAATACGCAAGCTGTGAATTGATCAAGCTGGATCTCATCTATCCCTTCAATGGCGATATAGCGAAATCCGTGGAAAGTGAAATGAGGACGGAAAATTTGATCTTTACCGTTACAGATCAATCGATCAATGGATACCGCCTGCCTTAACGTATCTGGATAGAAATTTCCCTCCTTATCAAGGACTTCAGCATGCCGTATCGTTATCGTTTGACCTTTTCGCCCTTTTGTTCGAAGCTCTACAAACCCCGTAAGGATTTGTCCGAAATCAATGACACATTCTCCTTTAGGAGTAGTAATCAATTGAAGTGCAGGAAGCCTTTTTGTGATTTTGACAGGTTCACTTTCCTGAGCAACAAGGCGATTTTTATCGAATGAGATCGTCTCCACTTGGAAGGACTGACTTTCATCAAAACAAGAATCGTAAGTCTCGCCCATGTAAATTTCACTTGAACGTATAGGTCCGGTAGTCACCTGCCAACTTTTGTCGGTTGCAATGATGTCTTTTGACCCATCCGTATAGACAATGTGGATTTCCGCAAGTGCAGCGACTCTATCCCCGTAATGGTTCGGAGCGCAAGTAAAACCAAATATGCCTTTATACCAGCCATTCCCCACCGTAATCTCTATTTTATTCTGACTCTCTAACATGCCGTCCAAACGGTAAGTCTGATACTGCAAGCGCTCGTTGTAATTCGTCCATCCAGGTGCAAAGTAGTTTTCTCCTACTCTCGTCCCATTGAGAGTAATTTCATAAACTCCGAGGGATGTCGTATAAATTCGGGCTTGCTGAATCTCCTTTTCGACGGTGAATTCTTTGTAAAAAACGGGTGGGGCACTTTCTTCGCTCTGGAATGGATGTGTGATCCACTCGGCCTGAAAGTTGCTGCCTTCCAGCAAGCCGGTCTCAAAATGTCCTTCCATGGCTGCGTGATTACCTTTGTTATCCCAAACATCGACTTGAACTTGGTACACAGTCGAGGCCTCTAAACGAGGGCCAGCATATTCCACTAAAACGGAGACGTCTTCATCCCTCTTTCCAGAATCCCAGACTTTCTGCAGATCTTGTGTCACTTTTATTCGGTAAGCGGATTGCATAACGTCCTGATCAGTCGAACCTAATTTCCATGAGAATCTTGGGTTTATTGTGTCTAGCCCAATCGGGTTTTGCATGTATTCAATCCGGAAATCCTTTAATTCCATGAGATAACCCACCTTTCAACATAGATCTCACACCAAAATGTTAACGCTTACTAAATTATCATAATGAATTCTCCTCATACAATATGGTAATATCATTGTAATTTTATAATTTTGATGTGATTAGATGATTAAAAGGAGCCAAACACAAAATGGATCTAAAACGTCAATGTAAACTTATTGCAGAACTCTTTGATATGTCCATTTTCTATGTAAGTTCCACCGGAGAGGTTCAATTCGAACTGCTGGGTAATCGAATACTTAATCCGCTGTACAAAAATGATAAACAATTCTTTTTTTCAGTGTTGGGTTTTGATCCATCCATATGTAAAGAAGATCCATCTGTTGTAAGAACAATGTTTTTTGAGAACTACATTCTCATTCGTATTGGTAACGATCTGAACGATGAAGGAACCATCATTTTAGGACCTTCCCTTCCATTTACTTTGATTGAACATAAAATAAATGGGCTTATCAATGACACACATCTCTTTGCGAACCGGGAACAAGTATATCGTTATTATCAATCTGTTCCTGTGATAAACCATGAGAGGCTAATCAACATCACGATTTTGATTAATCAAATGTTTAATCATGAATTGATCAAGGCTGAAGATGTATTACAGGACTATTTGCGTGGTACGCTCATCATAGAAAAAGAAATACAAGGTCCCATAAATTCTTCAAATGGCTATGATGAGATGCTCCATCACAACCCACTGAATGAAAAAAAACTGTTGACGATTGTCAAGGAAGGTAAATTGGACATGCTTAAAGACTTTACACAACTTGGTCATGAAAATACAGGAGTCCTGTCCAAATCAAGTCATATCCGTTCTAAAAAGAATCTTGGCATCATCGGAATAGCTCTTGCAGCCAGAGCAGCAATCGACGGGGGTCTCTATTCGGAGATTGCTTTTTCGGTAAGTGATCTCTACATACAGCGACTCGAGGAACTACGGACCGATAAAGAAATCGATCAATGTTGTTTGGAAGCATTTTTTTCGTTAACCGAGAAAGTCTCTAAGGTTAAAGAATCACAGCATTCTAAAATCGTAACACTCTGCAAAAATTATATATATAACCACCGTTATTCCAAAATTACACACGACGAAATTGCTGAACATGCCGATATTAGCCCAAACTATCTGTCTGTACTATTTAAAAAAGAAGTGGGGGTTCCCGTGAATGAATATATTCAACAGATCAAAATTGAGGAAGCTAAACATATGATTCAATTTACAAGAACTCCGCTTTCTGAAGTCGGATCTCTTTTGAGTTTTACGGATCAAAGTTATTTCACCAAGATTTTTAAAAAACACACAGGTAGAACCCCTAAGCAGTATCAACAAACGCATCATATGTTAGAGGAATAAGCCCGATGGCGGGCTTATTCTAACGATGCATTCATTCAACGGTTAACAGCGGATAAGATACTTTGAAGTGTTTCTTCTGTGAACAGACCGTTGCTCATAAGTGCTGCATTGTGCAATGTGGTACCCATAATTAATTCCTGCATTCCCTCACCCAATCCTGCTCCATTCCCGTCATATTGCCCCATCGCAGCCATAATTTCAGCTCCAACGGGATGCTGCAGTAATTCACCGAATGTGGAATGCCTAGTAATTGGTTTGGTAACTATTACGCTCGATTCTACCTCGATCGTTTCAGTGAGTTCAATCTCTCTTGAAGATTTTCCGACCATAATGTCGAATTTCCCTGTCTCCACATGCCAGTCTTTCAGCTTAACATCGTAGAAAGCAAAGGCTCTTTTGCCCAGTTCAAAATGTACAGTGGTCTCTTCACCAGGCTGAAGTGAAACTTTGGCGTACCCCTTCAATTCCTGAAGTGGACGTGGGACCGTTGATTCCACATCACGTACATATAGCTGAACGGCCTCTTTTCCCTCTGTTTCACCCGTGTTTTTAATTGTTACTGAAACCGCTACACTGTCGGTATCTTTGATCTGTTTATGACTGACCTGTAGATCATTATATTCAAATTGGGTGTAGCTTAAACCGAAGCCAAATGGAAACAAAGGCTCAACATCTCTTGTATCGTAATGACGGTAGCCAGTAAAAACACCTTCTCGATATTCGACAGTCTCGCCGTCTCCGGGGAAATTCAAGTACGACGGATTGTGGATCAGTTTTTTAGGAAATGTCTCAGCCAGTTTCCCGCTTGGATTTACGCTTCCAAAGAGAATATCAGCGATCGCACCGCCCAAAGCCTGACCTCCAAGGTATGCCTCCAATACACCCTTAACTTTATCCAGCCAAGGCATTTCAATGGGACCTCCATTGCTCAATACAACAACAATGTTCTCTTGAACCTCCGCGACTGCTTCAATTAAAGTTCTGTGACTTTCGGGCAATTGAAGATGTTTCCGGTCGAAACCTTCGGACTCATAACGTTCAGGCAGCCCGGCAAAAACAACTGCAACCTGTGCATTCTTTGCGGCAGCTACTGCTTCTTGGATCAGTTCTTCGTTTACAACATCTTCGTCCAATGTATAACCGGCCGCATACGAGAGGTTTGCACTGTCAGTGGCTGTTTTAAGGATTTCTTCATAGATGTTATCCAGCTTCGTTGGTATAACATGTGAACTACCGCCGCCCTGGTAGCGCGGGTGCTGCGCAAATGCTCCGATAACTGCAATGGAATCTTCGGTGTTTAGAGGTAGAATGCTCTCCTCATTCTTGAGCAGGACCATGCATTCGCTTGCCATTTTTCTGGCCAATTGGTGCTGTGCCTCTACATCAACCGATACTGACTTCCGCTGGCTATCTACAGCTTTGAATACAAGTGACAACAATCTCTCAACAGACTGATCCAGCACCTCTTCGCTCAGCTTTCCCGATTGAACAGCTTCAATAATTTTCTTGCTTCCCGCACCATGACTGGAGGGCATTTCCAGTTCCAGACCGGCAGCTAGTCCCTGATCCCGTTCATTGACAGCTCCCCAATCCGAGACCACTACGCCCGAAAATCCCCATTCATCCCGGAGAATTTCAGTCAGTAACCGGCTGTTTTCGGAACAAAATTCACCATTTACTTTGTTATAAGCGGCCATGACGGTCCATGGCTCTGCCTCTTTCACTGCATGTTCAAAGCTTGCAAGATAAATTTCCCGTAGAGTCCGTTCATCCACCACTGCATCGACAGACATACGCTTATATTCCTGGTTGTTTACAGCAAAATGTTTGATAGAAGTACCCACGCCTTGGCTTTGTACGCCTGAAATATAGCTAGCTGCCAAAGTCCCCGATAAATAAGGGTCTTCAGAAAAATATTCAAAATTTCGGCCACACAGCGGGGAACGCTTGATATTCACAGCAGGCCCCAAAACAATCGAAATATCAGCTGCTTGTGCTTCTTGTCCGAGTGCTGTCCCCATCGTATGGGCAAGTTCACGATTCCACGATGAGGCAACTCCACTTCCGGATGGGAAGCAGGTAGCTGGTAAACTTTTGTTTATACCTAGGTGGTCCGCAGTCCCGTCTTGTTTTCTAAGTCCGTGAGGCCCATCTGACATCATAATAGAGGGAACCCCAAGACGGTCAATGGCATTGGTATTCGTGAAATCTCTACCTGAGCAGAGTTCTGCTTTTTCTTCTAATGTCATTTGCTTGATCATTTCTTTCAAATTAGGATCCATTCGCTCTCCTCCGTTGGTAACTATAGATAATGAAATTGATTACTTTATAAGAGTAGATTAAATGCTCCTAAATATATGGTAAAATAGTTTGCTTTTTGGAAAAATAATATGTTATTTATGATGTGAACTTCGTAAATACTTTTTAAACCAGTTCATTGTTTACACCATTTAATGAAACAGTGTAATTAACCCCAGCCCAGGACAAGAACTTTTAACGAATTTAGATTAGTTTTCGTATGTAAATAGGAACATGTTCTTTCATTGGCTTGGGACACGAACTTGTACCGATGAAATAAAAAAAGCCGCTTAAATAGCGACTTCAATGGGAATCTGTTCTTGTCCCTCGACAATTATGCATAGCGAGTTTTTTTAATAAATCATCTCTTTATATCTCCGCGTACCTTATTATGAAGAAACAAATGTTATTTAAATCTGCCGCTTTAACAACAATGTTTTAATTATCATAAATTCCCCTGTTCAGCCTCCCTAATCAGATTAACGGCTTGTTAATCGCGGAAACAGCTGTTTCATTACTGTTCTTTATACACGCGTACATAATCCACTTGCATCGTCGCGGGGATATCGGAAGCGTTCGGAGTACGGCCGCCGTCAAAGTTTCCGCCGACTGCCAAGTTCATAATGAGGTAGAACGGCTCATCGAAAGGCGCATTCGGATTATTCGGTGCAGCTGCGGAATACCACTGCTGGTTAGTGACTTTATAGTAAAACTTGCCGTCCACATACCATTTAATATTGTCTTCTTCCCAGACTACCGAGTATACATGATAATCATTGGCAAACGTTTGCCCCTCCGGGAAGTGATAATCGCCGCCCGAGTACTGGTTCCCAGGCCATTGTCCACCAAAGTGTATGGTACCACTTACTGATCCAGGCAGACGGCCTCTCGCTTCCATAACATCAATTTCACCTGATGCAGCCCAAGTGCCGTACACCGAATCTTTTGGAAGCATCCACAGTGCTGGCCATACACCATCACCTGTAGGAAGCTTGGCACGAAAATCGACTCTGCCGTACTTCAAGGACAGTTTATCCTTGGTGTTAATCTTTCCTGAAGAATATTGTGCATACCGATTTGGGTCTTGAGGGAAAGATTTGCTGTCGTTCATGGCTTTGATATTCAGCTTTCCGTCCTGTACATATACATTTTGGGTGCTGTTTGTGTAGTGCTGAAGCTCTGCATTCCCCCATCCCCAAGTAGCAGGATCATTGTTGAGATAATAGCCTGTTTCATAATTCCATTTACTTGTATCCAGCGTAGTTCCGTTAAACTCATCCTGCCAGATGAGATTCATGCCCGCGATTGCCGGGTCGGTTGGTGTTCCGATTGAGATATCCTCTTGATCGGATACATCAGGACGCGGGGCGTTTGGATTGCCGATGAAGGTATAGTTGACGAAATTGTTGCCAATATTTCCACCCGCCTGTCCGTTCAGCGGATATCCAATACGGATCTGCATATTTTCTTGGATTGGCTGGAACCAAAGGCCATAGACGTAATCGGCCCAGTATCCCCACTGATTGGCATCGGACATATTGTTGTACCCATTACCGGAGTAAGCAAATTTGCTCTGGCTGGAGTTACTCAAATCAACCCATTGCCCATTGATGTTAATTTGATATACAAAATTACCCAGTTCTTTGGCAATTGGCGCTCCCCCATCAATTTTCGGAAGCGGAACCCCAATGGAACCATTTGCATCTGCTGTGAAGGTTGTTCCTTCGTATGGCGTAATGACATATGAATTTCTTGTAGGTTCATTAAACGTAATGGTATAAACAAGGTTAGCCGAAGAAGTCTTTGATTCCAATTTGACATTGATCGACTCCGTCACGTTAAACCAGTACCCGCCGCCGCCATCAGTGAATTGGCCAAAATTTTGATCGTAGATCCAGCCGCTGGCTGCGTTATTGTCAATATCGATCCAAGTACTGCTGTTAACAGGTTTGACATACACCTTCAAATCATCCGCAACAGCTTCATAAGTGACCGCAGGATTATTGTTGAACGTTGGATATGTAAAGCCTGCACCGCCTGTGAAACTTGCTGTGATTTGTGGACCTTGTGTTGCATTCATCGCTGTGATGGTTGTTTTGTTGATGTTTTGGAATACAAGTTGATACTCCAGCTTAACACCATTCGCTTTGGAGTACAGTTGAATCTCGGTTGTTGCCGAGAGGGTGAACCAATAGCCATTGAACCCGCCATCGCTCCAGTGTCCCCAGTTTTGGTTATAGATATATCCGCCTGCCTGGTCGATATCAACCCAGTTGTTGCCTACTTTCACATTAACACCCACATCATTGTAAACATCATTCCATGTCGCGGAGCCTCCATTGAACTTAGGCATAACAAATCCGTAGCTGGCCTTGCCAACCCCTGATTTTGAAATAACAGGCCCGTCTGCTGGTGAGAAGTACTCCATAGAGGTTACGGTAGTTTCCGCTGCGTGAACCTTTGAAGCTGGCAGTATGCCAATGCTAGCCAGCATTACAACCACAAGGAACATACCGAGTACCTTTTTCATAAACTGTTTCTCCGTAAAGCGAGATCGTTTCATAATTGCCCTCCTATAATAGAATAATAGCTTCTCCCAATCCATGTGTATTAAGGAAATCGCTTACATGGGGGATATCTCTATTCTATCGAATAGGTTAATTTGCTGAAAAGGTACAATTGTTTTTGTGGTATCCCATTTTTTTGGCTTTTGATTCAATTGGCATATTTAACATGGGAGATTGTCCGTTTGATTATACTATTTCATGGTATAGCGTTGTTGTAATGAGCTTCGTGCTCTGCCTTCTGCCGCATCATCTGTCGGTACTCTGTGGGTTGGATCTGCATTACAAGTCGGAACGCGCGTGTAAAGCTTTTGTAGCTATCATAGCCAACCATAGCAGCCACCTCAACAATTTTATGATCGGTTTCGGCGAGAAGCTTCCGCGCTTTATCCAGACGCACATCTCGTAGGTATTCAGCAAAACCTTTACCAATATTCTTCTTAAACAGATTAGAAAAATAAGCATAATTAAGCGATACATGATTGGATACCATCGCGAGGTCCAGCGGTTTGTGGTAACTCTCGTGGATAAAACGAATGGCTTCATTTAGATCCTGCGAATGGCGATAGCTGCACTTATAGTCATAATATAACTGATTCAGCCGAAGCAGCTGCTGTTGCAGTGCTTGTATATAATCACGCATCCCTTGATAATCAAAGAGATTACGCAATGATTCAAGGTTCAGCTCTTCTTCCCCCATATAAGGGCGGATAACTCGTTCGTATTCCTCCATCATCTGAACGGTCGCAGCACAGAGCTGTTGCGTATAGCGAATAGAATAGCGTTGCAGCACCTTTTTGTGAAATAGTGCAGAAATACCCTGAGTAATTGTTCCACTGTTATCTGTTCCAACCGACTGGAACAGTTCATATAAGTCCTCATAGGGAAGTTGCCACTGCTGCTCCATGTGCTCAATATGTGCTGGTAAGATACTGTATTGATCAGGAAACAGGTAACTGTGGCGATAGAGCTCAAGCACTTGGGTATAGCTGTCTGGTAGTTCTTTTAACCCCTGAATCGGGTTAGTCATGGCCGTTATGGCATTGATCTTTCCTTCCTTGATCGCTGCAGGTAAAACACTTGGATCTATGGACGCATCCACCGCAAGGATCAGGTATGGGCGATGTTGCAGGCAAATACAACCTTGTCTGCCAAACACACGATAAGCAATGGCTTCCATGCTATGGGCGCTGCTGGCTCCGGGCTGGTTAAGGCAAACTTCTTCCCGCATCAGGACTAGGCGATAATTACGCCATAACGCATCATTTTGTTCCTCAATCTGAAGAATCCATGCGTGATCACTTAACGCACCTTGCATAAACATTCTTAATTCTTTCCGATCGGTCTCTTGGGCGAGACGGGTTACATGCTGCATATTATGCGTGAGTGCCTGCCGTGTCTGGATCTCTTTCCATACATGCTCCAGGGAATTTTGCAGATCCTCTCGCTTTAAAGGTTTTAGCAAGTAGCCCTTTGCCCCAAGCCCGATCGCTTTTTGGGCATATGTAAAATCACTATAACCGCTGATAATGAGGTATTCCACATCCAAGTTTTCCTCTTTGGTTTGAGCCATGAGTGCCAACCCATCCATATCCGGCATCATAATATCGGTAATAACGATGTGAATGCAATGCTGCCGCAATAGGCACAGCGCCTCAATCCCGCTTGCGGCACAGTATATGTTGTTCAGTTCCAGAGGAAATTGATGTAGCATGGCCTGCAGGCCGTCACGAATGTGTTTTTGATCGTCCACAATCAGGATATTAATCATACCCTACCACCCTCCAAGATTTACATGTTCCCAAGGCAAGCGTATCGTTACACAGGTATATGCACCTTGCACACTATCAATCCAAAGACCGCAATTTTTGCCATAATGAAGCTGCAACCGCTTATTCACGTTTTCCAAACCAAGTCCGTTCCTGCTAGTAACCATCGGCGTATCCGATTCCCTCCGCATTACTGCCTGAAGATGGTGTAACATCTCAGGCTCTAACCCTTCTCCGTCATCTCTTATGTTAATGAAAAGCAGACTGTCATTCTCCACAGAAAAGGTGATCTCTATAGATACCCTGCCGCCTGAAGGTGCCCCGTGATGAACTGCATTTTCAACGATGGGCTGCATACACATCTTGGGAATGGCGTAGCGAAGGATCTCCTGAGGAAGATTCGCCGTCATAACGATACTGCCGCCTTCCATAAAGTTGATAAATTCAATATAACTTTGGATATTGGCAAGCTCCTCACGAAGAGCAACGGTATCGCTACGCCATTGCATGCTGTAACGTAGCTGGGAGCCGAGCGACACTAATGATTTGGCTATAGCAGGCTGCCTCTGTACCTCTGCCACCATACGGATCGATTCCAGGGCGTTATATAAAAAATGGGAGTTAATCTGCGAATGCAGGGAGTGCAACTGTGCGTTTTTGGCAACTAACTGCTTATCCACGACCTGTGTCATTAGACGTTTGACCTCATGTAACATTTTATTGTAATTCATTGCCACCTCATCGATTTCATCTCCTCTTTCGTTTTCATCAAGGCCTGTATCTATCATTGCATCCAGCTCGCCTTTCCGTACCTGACGCATGGAAACCAGTACGCTGTCCAATCGCCGGAAAATACGCCGCGTCGTTTGGGATACGAGTAGCATAATCAGCAGCAATACACATAATGTAATCGTTACCACAAATGCATACCAACTGCGCGGCCCCTCCATCAATGCCTGATGGGAAGAAATATCGACCACATAAGTGTTCAATGGAGCGATGTATCGATACAATGCATAGAAGCTCTGATCTCCCACCTTAACCTGAAGCGGGCTTTCCTGCGGCAATATATCCAACTGGCGATGAATACTGCCAAGAATCTCCTCCAGCCCCTGCCCGTACTTCTCAGAAAACTCATGCTGGGGATTGTAGACATATTGGGGAGGATCGCTTGCGTTCATCAACACCGAAAAGAAGTCCCCCTTGCTCTCCTGAAGCAGGTCGCTGAAAAACATACTGTGCGGGACACGCACTTCCATAATACTAGGGCGTTTCTGCTCCTGCCCTTGAAGGCGAACCAGACGATAGTAGGATAATGTGTGTTCACCATCCCTAAAAGAAAATAAACGGTAAGCCGCACCACCTTCATCCCGAAGCTTTACCCAATAATCCTGAGGCCAAAATTTCTTATAATGATAGATTTCAGGCCAGATTTCATACAAGTTTGGGTTATCGACGTAAAAGCTAAGCTCACTGATCATCGCATTGCTTTGAATGATATTGAGCATTTGCTCAAACTGGTTTTGCTTAAACTTCACCAGACGCAGTCCATCCACAAGCATATTGGAATGAATAAAATCCACAAATGACTTTTGAGTGAGGGCCGTATTGGAAACGTTCTCAATCATGTCCATTCTTCTGCGTAATTGTTCATTCAGCCATGAAACGTGGCTGTTGCCCGTTGCCATAGCGTCCTTATAGAGCTGGGTTTCTTGCATGCGGATATACACAAAGGATATCAAAATAACAGGTATGGCAATCATCAGGCTAAATGCCAAAAACAGCTTTTGGGATATACGGGCATTGCGATAAAGCTTCCTCAATCTCGTCAGTAGGTATTTCATTCTGATGTATTCACCACCTTTGTTATACCATATATTACTAGTTATCTAATAGGTAACAATGTATTAGAGAATGGTTATCTGGCTACCTTGGCTTTCCGCAGTTCCAGTTCAGCCTGGCGATATTCCATCACCTGATTAAAGCCGTAGTTCACACGACGTATCAAAAAATTTTCGAAAATTTTGTCAAAGGCAGCTTCATCCTTCGCTGTAATCAGTTCTGGCAGCACTTCTTCCCAATTCTGAGAAATACGTGACCAGGCTAACGCTATATCGGAATCACCCACAGGATCTAGTCCCTTATAGATGCCGCTGTCCAGATCGGCCTGTTGGTTGGCGAACTCCTCCATTTGTTTAATGGATGGGGCATTCTCTGGTCTCCACTGGTTAACGAAAGCAGGGTTTCGTAGCATCCAGTAGGTATCCATAATGCCATATTCCTTTTCCAGCCGCTCCCGATCCGTATCATGCAACTGGATCATTGCCGCCGTCAACTGCGGTTTGCCGTTCTCCATCACCCAGGTTTCGCCTTCTTTGCCCAAAAATAAATCCCTTTGGCCTTCTTCGCTGGCCAGATAGGTCAAAAATCGGATGGCTCGTTCAGGGTTTTTCGTGGATTTGCTAATCATCGTAACCATCCAGCCATCCATGCTGCCGGGGAACAGTTTGGCGGATTCTCCCCTGCTGCTCCGGGGTCCATCTACAGCAATATAGTATGAACTCTGATTCGTAAGGACTTCCAATTTCGAATTTAGCTCCGATATGTCTGTCCATTCCCGAATCATCATAAAATATTGGGCATGTTTGGTTTTTTCGTGCACCTGTGCACTGGAGTCGACCATAAAATCAACATTAATCAGGCCCTGCTCGTAAGCGGTACGAAATGTTTTCAGCCACTGTATATAATCGGGATCTGTCATTCGGTCGTATACTTTACCGTTCTGTTCATGGGGGATCGCAAGTAGATTTTGCAAATATTCGGTCATCCCATAGGATGTATTCCCCTGTGCCCAAAACGGACTGATCAGCTGGCCTTTATAAACAGAATATTGATTCTTCAGCAATTGCAATGCATTTAGAAAACCTTTCGGTGTGCTAAGGTCCGGCTTGCCCATCGACTCATACAGATCTTTACGTACGAGAAAGGTTTGGTTCGCTCCTGTCAAGCCGGTTGAACGCATCTGTTCGGGACTGTACGCATCATTGGGAATGACATAGGTATGGCCGTCTTCCTGCCTATGCCATTGTAGAGCACCATCACCTGCTACCTTGAAAAAGTAAGGATCATACTGGTTGGCTAGCTCATCCAGGGCATAGATGAGATTAGCCTCCCGAAGTTTGTTAACCGCACTCTCCCAGGAGCCGATGGTTATCAAATCCGGTAGACTTCCGGTCGTCAACATCCGTGATAACATCTCGCTTGGTTCACCAGTTGATACTTCAAATTCAATATTGACCCCTGTTTTTTGTGTGACATATTTGGAAGTCAGGCTCTCGCCCCAAGTGTGCCCATACCATTCGGCTCCAACGAACCACGTCAGATTTACGGGGCTGGTATCCAGCTTCCATGACGGTTCTTCCAGATTCAGATTAAGGTTCTGTCTCTTTTCCGTGAAGTCAGCCTTTGTCGAAGCACCATTATCTTCCGATTGCTCTGACTCAGAACAAGCAGTCAAGCCTGACATCAGACATATCAACAACAAGGCTAAAATAAAAGGACTTCGAAACATGTACACCTAAGCGCCTCCCTTCTATACTGGCCATCTCCAATTCCCATCTGCACCAGTATTCATACTAGTGGTATTACAACCGATTTTACTACCCTTGTATTAAAATGGAAATGGCATAGCAATCGATTCTGAGATGATCCGCAACATTCCCTCTAACGAAACATCACTTGTAATAAATCAATGGAAGGGAGACCAATTCGTTTATCTAAATCTGGATACTTATTGTCGGTGGGCTAATTGGCTGGTTGAGTGTAAATCTGACTGGACTGGACGTGCCTGGAGGCATACTCTGAATTATCATTGCTGGCTTTCTTGGATCATGGTTAGGGTACGAACTGGGAGGCCAAGGGGGCCCGTGGTGAGCGTTCCGAAGACGTCGACAGGCTGAAAAGTAAACCTAATGTGTTTTGCAATATGATTTTTAAGACTTATGGATGATCATCATCTTGGGAATCTGGTGGACGTTTAGTTCTGCTTGCATGTTATTGCAAAAAAAAGAAGGCTGCTTTTTTAGCAACCTCCCTCATCTAGATCATCTTACTTCACTTCGAGGAAATTCTTCAGGCGATAAATCAACGCTGCGGCTTCCGCTCGTGTCAGATCATTCAGCGGACGAAACGTTCCATCCTCATAACCATTAATCATCTGTAGACCAGACAGATATTCCACCTTCTCCGTTGCCCAGTATGAAATCCGCTCGTGATCCGTAAAGATCTGACTGTCCTCCGGGCGGATTCCTTTGATGGACTTCGTTACGTTGGCCAGAATGACCGAGGCTTGCTCTCGGGTAATATTTTGGTTTGGCGCAAAGATACTCTGACCCATGCCCGTAATCACCTTTTGTGACAAGCCCGTCCCCACATACGGTGCATACCAATCCTCTGCATGTACATCCTTAAACGTCCCTTCGTATGCTTCTAATTGGATGCCCATCATCCGTACAATCAGGGCGGTGAATTCCGCTCGGGTAATCGGACGTTTAGGTTCAAACTTTGTTGGGCTCACCCCAGACACGATTCCCTGCTGAGCGAGGTACATAATCTGCTCTTTGTTAAACGTGGATGAGATATCTATGAAGCGTACTTGCTTCGCTGGATTGGGCTCGGGTGTCGATTTCGGTTCTAGCGTCGGCTGCGGCTCATTTGGCGGCACCGTTGGGACTGATTTTGGTGTCGTTGTACCGCTACCACTGCTTGGCGAAAATGTTTCTGCCTTCGTTCGTCCACGAACGGTTTCCACTTTACTTTTTGCACCACCTGCATTTTCGGTCCAAATTTGGATCGCTACGTCAGTCGATGCCAGCAGCTTACCGAGCACAAAGTATCGATCCTTCCCGCGGTAGACTTCCTTGCCTTCCTTGGCCAGGACAAAGATTTCATTCGGGGATGCAAGTATCCATTTGAACTCCAGCTCGTGCGTGCTTTTCGCCATAGCTTCGACCGTGAATTCGCCGCTGGGTAGCGTTTCAGCTTTCTGAACCGCAATCGTTTCGCCGTCTCCGGCTTCATTGTACGGCACTACACGTACAGTGTCGTACGTCTTCGCGCTCTCCAGCCCTGCTATCGTGATCGAGGTTTGGTCTGTTACGGTATAGACCTGGTTCCCGATCAAGATGCGGTACCCGTCTGCTCCTTCAGCAGCTTGCCATGAAATACTGATGCTGGATTCGGTTACTTCTCCTGGCTTGGCTGAGCTCTTCACCGTGGCGGGCAGGGTCTGTACCTTCACTGAGAATCCTTCATCACTACTCCCCGATTCATTCGCAGCTTTAACTACGTAGGTGTACGTCTTGCCCGGAGAAAGTCTGTGGTCTTGGAATGAAATCTGGTCGGCTGCTGTTCTGCCAATTTCTTTTCCATCACGCTCGATGATGAATTCTGTTGCACCGCGAACTGCGCTTCCTGACAGGTCCAGTGTAATGGTCGTATCCGTGACCCTGCTTACCTTCGCCGTTGCCGGTGCTACCGGCTTGGTCATAGCTCCGAATATCGTAGCCTCCGATTCTACGCCACTTTCATTGATGGCAATCAGTTCAAAGGTTGCCTTTGCACCATCTGGCAAATTCATCAGAACGGCATTGCTGCTAGATGTGCTGTACACCTCATCGGTCACTGTGTTCCTGATTTGGTAGGAGACTGCACCAGGTACGGTATTCCACGTCACCCCTATTGCATGGGTTTCTGGCATCACCTTGATGCCTGATCCAGTTACTGCTAACGTTTTAGTTGTCACTACATACGTCGCTGTCTCACCTACACCTGAAGCGTTCTTCGCTTGGACAGCATATGTATACTTCGTTCCCGGCAAAAGGTTCTTATCCGTGTACGCTCGTTTGGTTGTGGCGATGGAAGCCAGTCGCTTTCCGTCACGCTCGATCAGATACTGATCGGCGCCCACCACTTGCGTTTTGCTCAGATCCAGCGTCAGTTGCTTCGTCTGAATATCTGTCGTTCCAAGCTCTACGGGCTTCCTTGGCAAGGTCAGGAGGTCAAAGCTCGTCTTCTCCGATGAGATGCCGTTTACATTCAACGAACGGACCGTATAATGATACATCGTTCCGTCCGAGAGTCCCGTCAGTGTGGTCTTGGTGTCAGTTCCACGGTATAACACCGTGCTTCCGTCCTCAATCACATACTCTACGGCTCCCTGCATTGAATCCCAAGTGACTTCCGCTTTGTACGCATCGAGTACCGACTTTACACCTGTCGGTGCAGACGGCTTGGTCATCCAGGTTACCGGGGTTGCCTTACTGGTCCCTGTGGCATTCACGGCTTTTACTGTCAACTCATACGTTGTTCCAGCCTCCAGATCCATTGCTTGGAATTCAGGTGCAGTGGGGTTACCTACGACTTGGCCGTCGATGCTCACTTCATAGAATCTCGCTGTTTGCACAGCATCCCATTTCAGGCCGACTGTATGTTCGGTTGTCGTGGTCACCTGGAAGTTGCCGGGAGCATACGGAGCGGTCAAGAAGCTTGCTTCTGCCTTCTCCCCATATCCGGATGCATTACCTGCCTCTACGGAAAAGCTGTAAGTCTTGCTACCCTCCAGATCATTTACATTGTAGGAGGTCCCGGCCACTTCAACGGTCTTGCCGTTGATTGTCACGCGATACTGATCAGCTCCGGTAATCGGGTCCCAGCTTAAGGTGGTACCTGTTTCATGAGTACCTGTCGTATGCAATCCGGTAGCTTGTTCGGGGATCGTGAGGCCACTTGCGGTAGCGTTCGCTCCCGAACCACTTGCATTTTCGGCATGAACTTCAAAGGTGTACGGCGTTCCCGGTGTCAGTCCGTTCACTCGCAGCATTGTAGTGTCGCTCGGCACAGTTTGATACCGCTGCCCGTTGAGATCAACGACATATTGGGTAGCGCCCTTCATATCATCCCAGTGGAGGGAGAGCGTTGAAGCGGTTGGGCTCGACACCTGCAAGCTCGTGACCTGTGCTGGTAGCGTGATCGTGCTAAACTGACTCGCGCCGCCTACCCCGGTTTCATTAGCTGCATACAGCTCATAGGGATAGAACGTTCCAGGTTCCAATAATGTGTCGTGGTAGCTGGTCCGCGGCTCCCCTCCATAGATGGGCACCCCGCCTCTCGATAGGTTATAGTACGTAGCCGAAGTCACCGTATCCCACGAGAGGAGGATGTCGCGTTCTCCCACCTGCGCCGTTTTGAAGTTCCCTGGCGCGGACGGCAGCGACTTGAAACTCACATTCTTACTTGCCCCTTCGCCCGAAGCGTTGATGGCACTCACCGAAATATGGTACAAGGTCCCGGAACTCAGATTGCCGATGGGTTGGTAGACTGTATCGGTCACCGACTGGTTATAGACCTCGGTATGGCCCGTTTCCTTCACTACAATTCGGTAGCCTGTTGCACTCTCCACCGGATCAAAGCTCACGGCCGCTATGCCGTAGTGGGTTCCCACCACATCGATGTGGATGTTCTCCGGAGCCTTTGGCAGCGTTAGCGCCGTGACCGGAGCACTCTTGGCGCTCTGACCCACATGGTTGCTGGCTCGTACCGTGTAGGTATAGACCCTGCCCCCCTCCAGCGCCGTGTCCGTGATCGTATGATTCGGATGCTGAAGTGTCCAGGTCTGTCCTGTCGTTTCGTTGGTCACATCATAACTATAGCCGTCCGGGTAGACGGATTCCGGTAAATCGAAAGCAACTTGTGCTGTCTTTTCCGTCACCTGCGTTACCCGTACGTTGCCGGGAATGCTGGCACTTCGTTGTAACCGGATTGCCTGTGAAACGGTGTCGAAGGTATTGCCAGCGTAGTCCTCTGCTTTCGCATGAACGTACCAAGTGCCCTCCTCCTGGATCGTCATCGATAAGTTATCACTTGTAGCTGCGTTCCAGCTGCTAGGGGTTTCCGCGCTACTAGTCAACTTATAAAACCGCTTATTCGGATTAATGTCCGATTCAGTATCAGCATAGGCGATGGTTACCGGCACATCGTTAGCCGTCCAGTCCTGTGCGTTCGGGGTGATTGTAATCGTCGGAGCTGCGTTGTCGATCCAGATGGTCCTCGTGATCTCGTTGCTTTCATTCCCCACGGCATCTTTGGCCCGTACAGTCAGGGTTGTCTTCCCCTTAGCTGTCACGGTACCGCTCGTGCCAACCGTGTATGCCCCATCGTTTAGCTTGTATTCGTACGACACCGAGTTGACGTCCTTGCTACCGCCAATGTTGAACGTAACGGGGGTCGGAGTCCACGTCGAATCACTGAGCGTGATGCTCGGATCACTTGGCGGCGTTTTGTCGATCCGGGCTGTTCCCTGTACCGTCGAACTTTCATTACCGACCCGATCAACTGAACGAGCGTAGATATCCGTTACGCCTTCTTGAGAGAGGGACACCGCTCCAACATAGTCCGTCCAGACCCCTCCCGTACCTACCTTATACTGGCTTTTCGCTGTACCAGAGCCAGTATCATTCCCATCGGCTATCGTGAAGGTTACGTCCTGATTCGTCCATGTCGCGTTGCTCATCGTCAAGGTTGGGACGTTTGGAGCGGTTTTGTCTATCGATGCCGTGGCGGTCGCCATCGTGCTCACGTTACCCACGTTGTCGATGGTCTGTGCCGAGATGACGTTTTGCCCTTCGGTGCGGACTAAGAAGGGTCCAACATAGTCCGTCCAGGCCCCATTACCGATTTTGTACTGGCTCTTCTTCACGCCGCTCTGCGTATCCGTTCCTGGAGTCAGGGTCGCTGTAACAATGTTATTGCTCCATCCGGATGGATTCAGCGTAAGGGTCGGCTGTGCAGGTGCCGTTTTGTCAATGTTCGTTATCGTGTAGCTCTGGCTCTTGGTGTTCCCCGCGTTATCTTTCGCTACGAAGGTATATGCCCCGTTGTCCGTAGCTACAACCGAAGCCGTACCTCCCTCCGTCCACGTTCCATCAGGCTGCTGCAACGAATGAATCCCTGTTTCGCTATCTGATCCACTCGCTGTCAACGTCACGTTACCTGAAGTCCAAGAGGTCGTACTTGGAGTAACAGAGAGGGAAGGTGCAATGGTGTCCGTGTATTGCTTGTGCACGATCGAAGAGATATTCCCTTGGTTGTCTACCGCAGCAATGTGAACATAGAAGTTGCTCGACACTTGATTCGGCCATGAGTAGATCGTACCCGTTGTCTCAATTGTATTATCTGGTACGGTTGTTGGATGAGTATCGACAACGATGGAGTACCCCTTAACTCCTGAGGTAACGGTAACAGGTTTGTTTGCTGACAGGGGTGACGACCCACTTGGAGCGACAGCTCGAATTTGATAGTTGTATGTTGTACCGTTATCCCCTGAAGACGGCGACCATGTTATCTGAGGATAACGATTTGATACAACGGTATTCAAAAGTGTCACAGGTTTCGGCCCCTCCAAATCTACGGCAGTGGTGTCATCAAAGTCAGACAAATAACCGCTATAGATCATCTCCCCGTCCCTATATAAATTAACTTGGGACGCATAGCCAAAAGTAATGTCATCGACAAACAAACTTCCGTTGGTCTGCCAGAACAGCATCGGTTTAATGCCGTATGTCATATAATCATACTCATCATTGGTTGGTAATACTGTGTTTAAACTGTAGGTAGTCCAAACACCATCGCTTGCGATTTGCCTGACCGGAAAGCCAACGCCCCCTTCGTTGTATCGCAGAATTTGATCTCCATAGTTGAATATCTCATTCTTAAATGCAAATGTCTGTCCATTAGGAAGGACTTGCCCCCATGGAGCGTTGTTAGTAGGAGCCTTTCTAAAAATTTTATTTGTATCATCCCATTGATACAGCATCACTCCATAACTGTAATTCTGATCGCGAGATGAAACCATTACTACCACATCACCATCAACTAAGGAAATTATACCCCCATCAACATATGCAGCAATTGTGTCTGGTGGGTTACGCCAATCAACGGTCTGTCCAAATTTTACGAATTTTCCGTTAGTATCGGTGAGGTTGTATCCCCTCTTGTACCAACCAGTAGCGGCAGTGAAATAGAATTGCGAGAAGTTTCCCCCGGTTGCCATGGCTCGGAATGTAATACTAATAGCTGAGCCCCCTGGCAAACTTTTACCTTTGAATTGGCTAACACTCCAGTCTGACTGTGTTACAGGAAAGTTAATGAGGTTACCAGTGTGATTTGACATGGTGTCTGTTACTCTAAGCGCATTACCTCCACCAGGGGCTGCAACTACTGACTGATTCCCTATACCCGACCAATGCAGATTTGGGATCTCTTGACCCGACTCAAAGGAGGTCTGACTTAAGATGTCTGGAGGTTGCATCGTTACGCCCCACTCCAGTTTCACATGATTTCCCGAATGGTAAGCGTTTAGAGAAGGCGTAGCTGCAGCGGCAAATGCCGTCTTCGTTCCAATAGAAAGCATTGATGTAATCAATGTTGTACAAAGCAAAACGCTCAGTAATCGAGTTCCTTTTTTCTGAAACATGAATTTAACCTCCATATATAAAATTGTCAAAGAACACTGTATAGCGGTTGCACACTACTTCGGCTAGAACGAAAAAAAGCACCTCGAACATAGACTGTACCTATGTTCGAGGTGCTTCCTCGCCGTTCTTAATATGCAATTACTTAAAATATAGCAGTTTATTGCTTCTAAGTAAATTAGATTTTGAACATCGACCTTTTGGAGACTGCTGACCCGATTGCCGGTGGGCAAGTTGTTAGACAACGTAAACTCTGGATTAATAAGAGTAAATAATGGCTACCAACTATATTAAGTATCTGACGCAAGGCATTCTTATGTATTCTCTTTCTAGGATTTCCAACAATCCGAAAATGTGTTATCTACACGATCAGACAATTTAAAATAAGGAATCCATATTATACATATGGCAAGAGCTTGAGCAATTGACCAATATGAAAAATTGAAATTATCGCTAACAGCCTCGACAGTCGTTAAGAGTAAGCATGTTTCGATGATTACACCTATCAGATTCACGTAATATAAAATGATCATTAAACGCGGTACAATCGGATTTTTTTGCAAAAATCTAAAAATAACATAGCAACAGTAAAGGGCGAAGCCCCCCTTAAACACAGCATCGAAAGTCAAATAGATCGTCCAATCGGCATTGTAACTTGTCTCAAACCGTACAATCGTAGAGTCTGAAAATAATGCTGGTAGTGTTATGTTAAATAAATGAATCGCTACTGTCAGTAATGAAAGAAGCAATCCTATAAAGACGACAAGTAACCAACCACCAATTCCTCTAGGTCCATGAACTTTTTTATTCCATTCTACTTTTTCTACTCGTTCGTTCTGTATTTCTTCCTGATCTACTCTGTTCGTTACTACATTTTGCAAACATATTCCCCCAATATTTGGTTTTATTAATTCTCCAATAAAGTTTATCGACAAATCATTGTATTTAATTTAATATTTTTATAATTTAACTCAACTTTACAGCGGAATAGAAGGATTATAACTTACACCGATAAAATAAAAAAAAGCCGCTAAATTAGCGGCTCCAATAGGAATATGTTGAATATGTGTACCTCAACATTGGCATGTCCTCTTTTTTTAATGTCTACGATGAGGGGATAACACCATAAATGGTAAATAGAATCCCCCTTTTCTCTCCATATTCTCCCTCCGAGTATCATTCTTTATTCCAATATTTCGATATACCTCATCATAATGAGTTGAAGCCATTGAACCTTATTGATTGCTCATGACGTGCAAATAAAAGTTCAGATCGTTTTCTAGATGTTTTTTCATCAAAGTATCTGCTTTTTCTCCGTCTCTGGACTTTATTGCATTATAAATTTCCTCATGCTCATCAATAAGATGCGGACGATTATAGATCACAACTGTTTTTCGGAACAGATATATAATAGCCTGCATCCGATCAATAATATCGATCATGAGTGGATTGTTACTCGCTTTTACAATATCGTTATGGAAACTTTCATTGGCCGCCATGATCTCATCTTTCGTTCCTGATCTTCCGATCTCTACATACTTGTATAGTTCTTCTATCTCATTATCTTTCAGGAAATTAGCCGCGCATCTGGCCGAGTACCCTTCAAGTAAGATTCGAACATTAAATAAATTACGTAGGTCCTTTTCAGTAGGTTTAACTACTTTCTTCTGATGAATTAACCCCTCGTTCTCAAGCTTGCGAATCGAATCCCTGATGGGTGTTCTGCTAACACCAAGCTCTGCAGCCAGCTTTTCTTCAACGATCTTCTGACCGCTAGGAAGCTCACCATTCAATATCTTGTCTCGGAGAATTTCATAACACTGATGATACGCCGGTCGTGAACTACTATTTTCATGCACTAACTTCACCTCAGTTTTATTTCTAATATCAATATAGTACCAAATAATGTTCATAAAAGCATTCCAATATAAGATACTCCTCGATAAAAATATACTAAAACTCAAAAATTGTATACAAAATAAGATTTTAATGTATACAATTTTATATTTTTAGTATACAATGATAACGCAAACAACGATGTAAGCGGTTGCTGTAAGGATTCATTATTATATTTGTTCGTCAAGCTGCTTTAATGTTGTGTGATACAGCTTGCAGAACAATATCCTTTCATGGACATAAACATAGTTTAGTTTTAAAAAAGTTTAGGAGGACAACATCATGGCTAAAAAAGTAGGTTTTATTGGACTGGGGATTATGGGCAAACCGATGGCTCTAAATCTCAGAAAAGCAGGACATGAATTAACCGTGAATGATCTCAATCAGGAAGCGGTTCAGATATTGATAGACTCCGGTGCTACGGCAGCTTCCTCACCAAGAGAAGTCGCTGAGAACTCGGACATTATTATCACGATGCTTCCTGCTTCTCAGCATGTGCAGGCTGTTGTTTTAGGTGAACATGGCATTCTATCCGGAGCCAAAGAAGGATCGATTATTATCGATATGAGCTCCATCACTCCTGCTGTTTCCATCGCTCTGGCAGAAGAAGCTGCCAAAAAAGGAGTTGGCTTTCTGGATGCACCGGTTAGTGGCGGGGAACCCAAAGCTATTGATGGTACTCTGGCCATTATGGTGGGCGGAAAAGAAAGCGTATTCGAGCAAGCCAAATCGGTGTTGTTTGATATGGGAACAGCAGTCACTCTTGTAGGGGATAGTGGATGCGGAGTTACAGCGAAGCTCGCGAACCAGATCATCGTTAACTTGAATATTGCTGCTATGTCCGAAGCACTTGTTCTGGCAGCGAAAGCGGGTATAGATATTGAGAAAATGTACCAAGCTATTCGAGGCGGCTTAGCAGGAAGTGCGGTTCTGGACGCCAAAGTTCCGCTGATTTTGGAACGAAACTTTGCTCCAGGTGGCACGATTGCGATAAACATGAAAGATATCACGAATGTCATGGAGACAGCACATGAGATTGGCGTGCCTCTTCCCCTATCCAGTCATCTGTTAGAGATGTTCCATGCACTGAAGGTTGACGGAAAACTGATGGATGACCACGGTGGGATCGTGCAGTATTATGAAAAATTAGCGAATGTTGAAGTAAGGGGTCTTGATCATGCAAAATAATAATCGATCTGTTGAAGAAGTCTTTAATAACATTCCTTCTGTAGATACTTCCCTTGTTCAGCAAATGCTTGAAAAAGAGCTTAACGGATTGGATCACAAAATTATCGTACTCGATGATGATCCAACGGGTGTGCAGACGGTACACGGTGTATCGGTCTACACGGATTGGTCGCTGGAAAGCATCGACAGAGGTTTCAAAGAAGAGCATTCGATGTTTTTCATTCTTACGAACTCACGTGGATTTACCGCCGCTGAGACATCTAAGGCCCATGAGGAGATTGCTGCAAATATTGTAGAGGCTGCAAAGAAAAATAATCGCAAGTTTACGATTATTAGCCGTGGAGATTCTACGTTAAGAGGTCACTATCCGTTAGAGACGGAAGTGTTGAAAGATACAATTGAAGAGAAGTCGGATAACCAGTTTGATGGTGAGATCATTCTCCCCTTTTTCAAAGAAGGCGGACGCTTCACTATTGATAATGTTCACTATGTTCAATATGATACGGAACTCGTGCCTGCTGGAGAGACTGAATTTGCGAAGGACCGCACCTTCGGTTACACTCGATCACATTTAGGCGAATGGGCTGAAGAAAAGTCGAACGGTCAATATCAGGCCGAACATATGACTTATATCTCGCTTGAAAGCCTGCGCAGCATGAACATTGATCTGATTGAACAGCAGTTGTTGAATGTTGAGAATTTTAATAAAGTCATTGTTAATGCAGTTGATTATACCGATGTACAGCTCTTCACTATCGCTTTGATTCGAGCTATCCACAAAGGTAAACATTTTATGTTTAGAAGTGCTGCTGCATTGACCAAGGTCATGGGAGGCATTAGCGACAGAAGTCTGCTTACGCGTGCAGAAATGATGAGTGGCGACAACAATCATGGCGGATTAGTTATCATTGGATCACACGTCAAAAAAACAACGGAACAGCTCGAAGAGCTGAAGAAGTCAAGTGCAGTTGAGTTTGTCGAGTTTAATGTGCACCTTGTTCTGGAACCTGATCAATTCGAGCGCGAACTGAACAGAGTTGTTGAAACGACTAATAAACTGATTCTTGAGGGTAAAAATGTGGCAGTCTATACCAAACGGGAGCGATTAGATCTTGGAGAGGACAGAAAAGAAGATGAGTTAAAGCTGTCCGTTCAAATTTCCGATGCAGTTACGAGTATTGTGAAACGTTTGAAAGTACAACCAGCCTATATTATTGCAAAAGGCGGCATTACCTCAAGCGATATTGGAACCAACGGTCTTGAAGTCAAAAGAGCTACTGTTGCCGGACAGATTCGGCCAGGTATTCCCGTGTGGACCACGGGTAATGAAAGTAAGTTCCCGGGCATCTCTTATGTCATCTTTCCGGGTAACGTGGGTACCAAAACGGATCTTAGAGAAGTCGTTGAAATGTTAAGCACGAAGTAATTGAAGTACAGGTTTAGTAAGACCAGAACGTAAGGAGTAGCACTGGATTGATCCATAAATGTAACAACCGTGCGCTCCCTGCATTTGGTCTTAGAATCAAGATCATTCAGAAATGAGGAAAACATATGCCTATTATCTCCGTTACCATTGGAGTTGTTCTACTACTCATCTTAATGATGGCCTTTAAGTTAAACGCTTTCATATCATTAATTATTGTGTCCTTGGCTGTTGGAGTACTGGAAGGAATGACACCGATCCAGGCTATTGAGTCCATCCAATCCGGTTTAGGTGGAACACTTGGTCATTTAACGATGATTATCATCTTTGGAGGTATTCTCGGGAAATTGATGACCGATTCCGGCGGTGCACAGCGCATTGCTACAACGATGATCAGCGCTTTTGGCCAGAAACGAACGCAGCTGGCAGCCGTTATTACAGCTGCTATTGTTGGAATCGCTTTATTTTTCGAAACTGGAGTCGTGGTTTTAATTCCATTGGTGTTTACCATCGCCAGAGCTGCACGTGTGCCCGTGCTGTATCTAGGAATGCCAGTTATTGCAGCACTTATCACGATGCATGGATTCGTGCCTCCGCACCCTGGTCCGACAGCTGTTGCTAATGTTTTTGGAGCCAATATCGGATTAACGATGATTCTAGGTATTCTTATTGGTATCCCGGCATTTATTCTTGCAGGTCCAGTGTATACTAAATTTTTCAAAAAAGAAGCTTTGGAGATCGACATCCCCAAAGGGCTGTTTGATCCGAAAGAATTCAAGGAAGAAGAGCTTCCTAAATTCGGAATCAGTCTTTTCACGGCACTTCTACCTGTCATTTTGATAGCGCTCCAAACGTTTGTACAAATCCTTGCACCTGGTTCAGCTATCTCACCAGTGACTGATTTCATTGGTAATGCGAATGTGGCTTTATTGATTTCTGTCATTGTTGCCATTTTCACGTTTGGATTGAATCTCGGCAAAAAAATGCCAGAAATCATGAAATCTTTGAGTGATTCTGTAAGCGGAATCGGAATGATCCTTCTCATTATTGCTGGTGGTGGTGCGTTCAAGCAAGTCTTGATCGACAGTCATATTGACAAATATATCTCTGATCTTATGGCAGGCTCCACTCTTTCTCCTCTCATACTGACTTGGTTAATCGCAGCCATCTTGAGAATTGCTGTAGGTTCAGCAACTGTCGCTGGTATGACAGCAGCTGGTATTGCTGCACCGTTGGTTGCTGCTACGGGGGTAAGTCCGGAACTCATGGTTCTGGCAGCTGGTGCAGGTAGTGTGACGTTCTCTCATGTGAATGATGCAGGTTTCTGGATTTACAAAGAGTATTTTAATCTAAGCATAGGTAAAACGATAAAAACCTGGTCCGTTATGGTAACGATTATCTCCTTGGTTGGACTCGCAGGTGTCCTGATTTTGGACATGTTCATGTGACGCATTTACCTTAACTATAGGTGCAAAAAGAGTCAAAGCAGAGTTGCATGCTGCTTTGACTCTTTTTGCTTGTGCTCCAGAGCGTGCGATGTATCTTTATGGAGTTGGGCTACGCCTAATCTTATCTAAAGAGCATTTATTGCTTCATTTATTGATCGCTTTGACTTTTGACTTCCATTCCTCTAGTAAAAAATACGATCCCAATGGCGGCAAAAGTGACATAATTACTTATTCTTGCAAGAACTTCTTCATCATTCTCATAATTAATCCAAAACAACAGGGCGAATGGCGAGATTATCATCAATACTCTCATGAATGTCATAAACCCATAATGGACTTTTTGTTTTCGTGCATTTCCCTCTGTTAAGGATATACTAAAGCTGACCTTGGAAGAGTCATAGATGGTTATTAACAGTGCAATGATACTTGTAAATGCAGTTATTTTTGAGTTCATTTCAATCCATGGAATAAATGCTACTACTGCAATGCCGAGATAAATACCCGCAGCTAGGTAGAATAAGTTACTTTTTATCTTTTTATGCAAACTCTCTCTCTCCTCACATATCTATGTCTACCACGATTATACAACAACTAATATATGTAAAGCTTTGTTTTACGAAACATTTTGGACTTTGTGAAGTTTGATCCGGGGTTCCCATAACGGACACATCACGCTGGCTTTATATTTCTTATGGGTACTAAAGCTACTGTTGCAATTGTCTTAACGAAAAAAAGGCAGCCACTTGGACCGCTAATTTTCTTACTTATCTTCCCTTCCCTTACCTGTTAGTAGCTTTCTATTTGAAAAAACTCATAAAAATCTATGACGACGATAATGTCTCGTTCTTAGTCCGAAGCTTTTTCAAATTTGGTTCAAGCGATATATAACAAACAGAAGCTAATAACAAAATCAAAGCAAAAATTTGAAGAATACTCAACCTCTGATTAAGAACGATCACATCAAGAGCAGCAACTTGAACCAAGACTAAGTTATTAAGAACACTGCTTTCATATGCTCGTAATGTTTTTTGAATCGAAGTCCATAAATAGAAAGCAAAGGCACCATTGATAATTCCAAGCCACAATAAAAGAGTCAAGAGTTTAAGAGATATTGTTGGGATACCGGCCTGCAAAAAACCTATAAATACCATGAAAAAAGCCCCTATAAGCATTGGCCGTAAAACAAGATGTTTTGCTTGAGCCATACTGTGTGAGATAAAATAACGATTCGCCATCAAATGTATAGAATAACCAATGGATGATAACAGGACTAGACCAATGCCAATTAAAGCTCCTGTCTCAAAATTCCAAGGGTAATAATACAAAGTAATACCAACGATTAAACCGAAAACGCCAATGAAAATTCCTCGACTTTTAACTTCACGCAACCACAATATATCTAAAAGAATAATGAATAAATTATTACCTATGCTAAGCATCATACTGGTTTGGGTGGGAGAGATAAAATATTGACCGGCATATTGTAACCCTTGGGCCATTAAATACCCGGTTATACCTAGTAAGATAAAGTGCGGCATTTTCAATTTCGTGTCAGGACCCTTAGTTGCTGTATAGTGTTGATCTCTCCTCTTCTTACTTCGTTGTAAGAAGAATGAAAGAAGAAATATCACGATCACGGCAATAGCATAACGCAAACCTGCCAGCATAAAAGGACTAATTCCTTCATCAAAAGCTAATTTGTTCAATATATACGACGATGACCAAAGAAAAGTAACAAAGACTCCAATCCAAATAGCAACTGCACGGCTCATCTGATAATCTCCCTTTTGATATATAGCGTTATCTATATCTCATTTATAGCGTTATGTTAATTGACCAAAAGGTGGGTTTCTCGTTAATCTATCAAAATGGGTGCAAGGCTTAGCGATGGAGGATGCTTGATGAACATTAACTTCCAATCGATACGAAAAGTGACTACAATTGCATAATTGTACTTCCTAATTGTGTTTTTAGTGTAAAAATAGATAACGAATTGTATTAGAAAAAAATTAACTAGCATTATGAAACTATCCTGCATATTAGCTTAATGAACTAACAGACAATAACGGATTAGATATGTACCTAATCAGTAATCGTTACAGGCTCATGTCTTTGGCTCGGGACAGGAACTGATAACGATAAATAAAAAAGCCGCTAAAGTAGCGACTTCGATGCATGCGTGTTGTTATTCTTCGACAGCTTTATTCCATTTCGACAGCATTTCATAATCCGTTTATACCGGACACATTATCTTCTAAACTTTGATGCTTTCTTTTCTTGGTTCTTGGCTGCCCTTTCCATGAAAGATATGTCCAGATCCGTAAAAGGTATTCGACCGGTCCATTGCGAAATTTCTTTAAATACAACGGACTCAGCCACAATTGAATACTGTAGACAGCGATTGCAATGACTGCTCCTAAGAACACCCCAACACGACCAAACAGCCCAAGGCCATAACCATAATATATCGTAGTGCAGATTACACTTTGCATTAAGTAATTCGTCAGCGATAGACGGCCGACTGCTTCAAATCTACGCACAAGGTTTGAACGGCTTATCCTCACATATAGTAGAGCACTGCCGTAAATATATCCAAGGGCGAGTAATGTTCCTCCTAGGGTACTGCCTAATCCGATACCGAACCACCCTTCCGCACCGTATTGGGGCGCTAATACACTGAAACCTTTCAGCAGTAACCCAATTGGGATCAAAATAGCTGCACGGCGGGAATAAGTACGCTTCATGGATTGGAGATCATTAAAGGTTCCGATTCTTGCTGCGCGCATACCTAGCAAGAACATTGGCACCGTAACGAGCGGGGCTAATAGAATGATCAGCAGAACGAACATTCCGCTTAAATCATCACCAAAGGGACTGACATTACTACTGAAATTTATAATCTCGGAGTAGCTGCCGTTGGTGTACACGTCCTTGCTCTGGATGATATAATTCTCCATTTGCGTTGACATGTTAGTGAGTGGGTCAGATGGATTTGTAGCTGGGAGTCCAAGCAATCCTGCTCCTGCGAGTAAAAGTGTCGCCCAGACTAGCAGTGTTTTTGGTTTCCGGTTTAGAAATATTAGCAGGAAGAATCCAAGTACGCCGTAAAACGCCAAAATGTCACCTTCCCATAGAAAGGTTAAGTGCAACATGCCAATACCTAGTAGGAGTAGAAAACGGCGAGCCAGATGGCACTTCGGTCGTAATTCTTTTGACTGGAGACTTTCTGACAACTTAATCATTCCGAAGCCGAACATAAATGCAAAGATAGGCATAAAACTCCCTACAACTGCGATTGACAGGAACGAGTGAAAAGCAAGATCTGCTCCAGAAATCCCAAACAGTTGAGGCTCACTTTGGCCAAATAGCCCATATTGAAAAGCCAGCATATTCGCTAGCACAATACCGGCCAGACTGAATCCGCGCAATCCGTCAATGAATCGAACGCGTGCATTTAATGTGTTCAATAAATCACCTCTATCTTCAATGTAACATCAGGTTTTGAATGTACGCTGTAGGTTCATTAATAGTGCTGTTTCCTGCAAAGCAAAGTCAATGATACCCACTATATGCTCTTTCGTAAAATAATCCCCCTCATAGACTAATTCCTTATTCCCCCAATTATGTATGATGGTTTATACGAAGGAGGTATTCAATGGTTTCAATCCTATTGTACTCAAACAGTCTGTTTGGCCCCATAGCCTCATCCATCAATTGAATTCAAGATAATCAAGATCCGATCACTATCCAAATCCTAACCCGTCAGATAAAGAAGTTAGAAGTGTACCATTTTATTCTTAATGGTCCCCATTATTAAACGTTATTGAAAGTGTTGGTTCTAAACACGTTTTACCAGTGTCAGCTGTTTACGGACTGGTCAGTTATGTTTTGCTAAACTTACTATTTAAGCTTCAAACGCACTAAGCCCTCTGCATTCGAAGCACTCTTTTCTCACTTCACTCTGTCTGATAATGAACAATTTCGACAGGATTGTCGTTAAGACAACAATTCCGAACAAATTAACGATTTATATATCTTGTATTAATGGATCATATATTTTAGATTTATAGACATCTGTTGATAAAGAAACAGATGTCTTTTCTATATAACCTTATGGAGGATTTTATCAATATGTTCAACAAATTGAATTTATAAGTTAATATTTCTGCCAATTAAGAATAAGAGGAGTTTGCGAGATGAATATAAAATTCAATACCCACCCTGTACTATTCGCCTTGATGTTATCCGCTTTTTCAGCGTTAGGACCATTTACAGTTGATATGTACCTTTCATCGCTACCACAAATGACGGATTATTATGATACAAGCGCATCCATGATTCAAACGAGTTTGACGGCTAGTTTGTTAGGATTAGGTTTAGGACAGCTTGTTACAGGACCTTTAAGTGATGTTCACGGGAGACGTAAACCTTTACTCGTTTTTATGATGCTTTATCTTTTGACTTCTCTAGCATGTGCTTTTTCCCCAAGTATCGGCATTTTTATTGTCTTACGGTTCATCCAGGGATTTGTCGCTTCTGCTGGAATCGTAATCTCTCGTGCAATCGTTCGTGACCGGTATAGCGGAGTCGAGATGGTAAAATTCATGTCCCTCTTGACGATGATCAGTAACATTGCACCTTTGATCTCACCTACGGTCGGCAGTGCAGTGACTACATATACCTCTTGGGTCGGCGTATTTATTTTTCTAGGGTTTATCGGACTGCTTATAACAGGTATGACCTTTTGGGGGATTAAAGAAAGCCTGCCTTTAGAGCAGCGTCTTCCTGGCAACTTCAAGGAAGTATTGAGAAACTATGGTTCTTTACTTCGAGATCGAAGTTTTATGGGATACGCGCTTGTTAACGGTATATTGTTTTCTGGTGTTTTTGCATATGTTGCAGGCACTCCATTCATTTACCAGAATATGTACGGTATTTCACCCCAACTGTTTTCTATTCTCTTTGCTTTAAATGGCCTGGCTATCATATTAGGATCCCAGTTTGTTAAAAGATCGGCCGGTCGTGTGGACGAACGTTTTATTTTTCGTATTGGATTAAAATTAGCGTTAATAACGACAGCAGGCATTCTGATTGTGGTTTTGGCTAAAGGGCCATTCATTATTCTTTTTATCTCGATCTTCTTGTTTGCATCTTCTATTGGAATTATCGGTCCAGTTTCATTTACGCTTGCAATGTCTTCACAAGGTCATATTGCGGGGAGTGCTGCTGCGGTGTTAGGCTCGTTACAATATGCACTAGGTGCAATCTCTTCGCCCCTGGTAGGAATTGCAGGAGAACATTCGGCAGTGCCATTCGGAGTTACAATTTTTATGTCAAGCATATTGGCTGTAATCTGTTATGTAATTTTCGTGAAAAGAACGGATTCCGCAGCTCAATAGATTGTGTCCCCCTGATGTTACCAAAAAAGAGAGTGCCCTTTTAGCAATCAAATGGGTACTCTCTTTTTCTAATTCTAGCGCACCTCTTGGTTCTCAGTTGTTTTACAATTATATACTCATAAAATAAGCAAAACGGATTGTTTATTCAACGGATGTCTATTATTATAAAATTAAAATTGGACAATAATACCTTAAGCACAACTGTTGAATATGGACAGTGTATTTAATCGTTTTAATCATTTTCATAGTGTGGATCATCTCAGGAAGTTAGGTGAATATCAAAATGACGAATATTGATCGTAGAGTTTTAAAAACGCAGGCATCATTGAAAAAGGCTGTTATTGAACTGATGTCTATAAAGAAGTTCGACGACATTACGATTCAAGATATTGCGGATCAGGCAAATGTAAATCGCGGGACCCTCTATCTTCATTATCACGATAAGTATGATTTATTAGATAAACTGATTGAATCACATCTTAACGAATTAGATGCTATGGATCAATGGGCATGTGAGATGGAATGGACCGATGCTCTCGTACCCTATTTCGAATATTTTGAGGCTAACTATTTATTTTTCTCGACTATGTTAGCTAGCAAAGAGAATAAAGGGGCACCATCCTCTTTTAGAACTCGGTTACTTGCTTCTTTCATGGAAGGATTTAAAGATGAGATTGATAGAGAAAGTGGGAAGAATAACGAATTAAATGAAGATATTATGTTGCAGTATGCCGGAAAAGCATATGTTGGGATCATTGAGTGGTGGATTAAAAATGAAATGCCATTTCCTCCGAAAGTTATGGCAAAGCAAGTGGGTACGTTGTTAGAAAGAAGTCTATAGTCGCATAAACATATAACTATTGTTATTTTTAGTTGACTACTTCCGAAGCATGATTAGCACACCTCTTTCTGAAGCACCTATGACTCAGCAAGTTGCACAGCTATAGAGTTTAATGACCAATAAGATAATTCACTCACGTTATGTATAGATGAAAAAAGCCGCTAAATTAGCGACTTCTAATGGAAGATGTTCACGTTCCATCTTCCATGCGGTCCTACGCCCTCATATTGAGGATAGATTGCTACTAGCTTCCTTCTCTTTCAAAGACTTTCTCTTCAGCAAGAAAATGGCCAGAGCTATAAGGATCGGAATGGTCATCACCTGATACATTATGGCATAGCCAGCAACTTCACTTCCTCCATTACTTTGTACTACAGATACGATGAAGCCTGCGAGGGACGGCGTGATCAAATAACCCGTATCTACGCCTATATAGTTCGTATTACCGGCTACTCCACGTCTATCGCTGGATACAAGCTTCATGCAGAGGGTCTGAATGGAAGGCTGGCATATTCCATAACCACACGCAGAGATTGCTCCCGCAACGATAAACATAGGAAGCGACCTGGAGTAACTAATCACTATAAATGACAAAGCAAATATGATAATTCCAGGAATAATGGTTGTGCTTAGTCCATATTTTTCACTAAGTTTCCCACTTATGGGTCTGGTAAATAACAAACCTATTGCATAAGAGGTGAAAAATAAACCGATCTCATCAACATCAAGTGCGGCCCCATATATCAAAATAAATGAATTAATACAGGAAAAGGCACCTGCCAAAAAAAACATGATAACCGTAGGAACAATTACTTCGGGTGCAATGATGTTATAGAGTGAAATCTTGAATGTTTTGTTCCGTTCTGGGGCTTTTGTTTTCAGTCTTAGGGATAGTATAAGTACACTGCTCGTCCCTATTGCACTGATAAAGAATGTAGCACTGTATCCGTAAGTTTGAACTAATTCTAAGCCAAGCAATGGACCTATAGCAGTAGCAATGGCCTGACCCATTGAGAACACACCTATACCCGAAGCAATTCGGCTTTCTGGCAAGGCATCACTTGCTAAGGCTAGACTAAGCGGAGCCAGAAATCCCATACCGATTCCATGTAGCAAACGCCCCACTACAACTACGGTAATATGGTTTGCTAATCCATAACAGATAAACGCAAGAATAATTATGCCTGTAGATACAGCTAACAATTGATTCTTTTTAAAATAACTAGTGGTCGGACCAACGATTGGTCGAACACCAAGAGCGGTGATCGCGAACATACTGGTTACCATTCCTATAATGGTAGCGGTTGCACCTAAGTGAGCAGCATATTTTGGAATCAGAGCAGTTGTCATAAACTGACTTAGATTCAGAATCAAGTTGATAATGAAAATGCTAATGAAAGCTCTTGACCATATGCTGCCCTTGCCTGAAGCATGATTGTTTTTGTTTTTCATATTTAACTTCCTTATACCAAGGTTTTAAAGTCTAAATGATCTTTGCAAATATTGTATCATTTCTCTTCTGAGCCCTTCTGTTTAGCACAAAACACAATTGACCGATGTCTTCGACTTACATTCGAATATTTCTCGTATTATATAATACACTGAAAAAATCAATCAAACCGACAAATGTTTCAAGATACGTCGGTTTGTTTTATTTTATCAACAGCTGGTGTTTCGCATGGTTTCAAGCTGGACTAGCACATAATAAGGGATAGTTAGCTAAAGCTTACATAATGGGGGTTTCATCATGGTATTTACAATCACAATTATTATCGTTGCACTATTTGCAATATGGGGAGCCGTCGCTCCTAACCAGCTATCGGATGTAGCTAACGTTGCATACAACTTTTCCATCCACAATTTTGGCTGGTTTTACTTGCTTGCTACATTGTTCTTTCTCATCTTTTCTTTTTATGTAGCATTCAGTCGATTCGGGAGTATCCGGCTGGGGGATGACGATGATGAACCGGAATATTCAACGGTTTCTTGGCTGTCCATGCTATTTAGTGCCGGTATGGGCATTGGGCTGGTTTTCTGGGGGGTTGCTGAACCGTTGTCCCACTATCTATCTGCACCCGAAGGAGCAGAAGCCGGAACGGCACAAGCAGCAAGACTTTCGTTGCGTTATTCCTTTTTCCACTGGGGGCTCCATCCCTGGGCAATATATACCGTCATCGGGTTGGCGCTGGCTTACTTCCAATTCAGGAAAGGATATAAAGGATTAATCAGTTCCACCTTCATTCCTCTGATTGGTGAGCGTCTTGCCGCAGGCTGGCTTGGTAAGGCTATTGATATTCTCGCAGTCATCTCCACGGTCTTTGGCGTGGCGACCTCCCTTGGATTAGGCGCACTTCAGATCGGGGGCGGGCTGAATCACATATTCGGTATTCCTAACTCTACGATGGTTCAGGTTGTCATTATTACAGTAGTAACCGTACTTTTTTTGATCTCGGCAACCTCGGGACTGGATAAAGGAATTAAAATTCTGAGCAACACCAACCTCGTGATCGCTCTGTTATTGATGATGTTTGTATTGGTCACTGGACCGACTACGTTTATTTTTGACACATTCACAACAACCTTGGGTAACTACCTGCAGAATATTATGAACATGAGTTTAAGACTGACGCCATTCTCGAAAGAAACCTGGATTGGGGCATGGACATTATTTTACTGGGCTTGGTGGATCGCTTGGGCTCCCTTTGTTGGTACGTTTATCGCTAGGGTATCCAAAGGAAGAACTGTAAAAGAGTTTGTTATTTACGTCATGCTTATCCCTAGCCTTTTCGGATTTATCTGGTTTTCCGTCTTCGGCGGGACAGGACTTCACATGGAGTTGTTTAATGCAGTCAATCTGGCAGAGGCAGTCAAGGAAGATGCGACTACTGCTTTATTCCTAATGCTGGAGCAGCTACCTCTGAGTACGATCGTTGCATTCATTGCCACAATTTTGATCATGATCTTCTTTATTACGTCCGCTGATTCGGCTACCTTTGTGCTGGGTATGCTGACTTCAGATGGTAAGCTGGACCCAAGTAATAAAGTAAAATTAACTTGGGGAATTCTGCAGTCTGCTATCGCGGTCGTACTGCTGATCAGCGGGGGGTTAAACGGCCTTCAGACAGCATCCATTGTGGCTGCACTTCCCTTCGCTGTTGTCCTTATAGGCATGTGTATCTCTCTTCTCAAAGCTCTGCAAGCGGAGGACAGAGATCGTCGTCAGAAAGAAAAACGACAGCGCCAAAAGCTGAAACGACTGCTGGCGACACAAGAAAACCTACTGAATGAAATGCCTGAAAGGCAATGAGTAATTTGAAAAAACAGAATTAAAGACCGTTTCTCAACGTATTCTGGGAAGCGGTCTTTCTTTTGACAAGAGTTCATGTGACTGAATCATTAGATGATTTCATAGCTCAAAAATGATGAATGATCTGAATTTGTTTTCCTGTCATGAAGCTATACTTTCAATAGTAAAAAAGCCATGCCGCGCTGCGGCATGACCTTCTATCGAACGGTTTATTTCTTCTCAAAGATAAGTACGGATCTGGAACTCGGCACATATTCGACGTCGGTTGCAAGCAGTTCTGACACAAACCGAACAGGAACAAACGTTCTTTGTTTCTTCAACAATGGTGTAGTGTCAAACATGACGGCTTTTCCATTTACAATGGCCTTCTTCTGATTTATTCCCCAACGGATCGTTGTATTCTCCTTTGTGATCATCACTTCTTGCTTACTCTTGTCCCAAGTTACTTTTGCTCCGAGGCGCTCGGCCACAAAACGAACGGGTACGTAGGTGCGATTGTTATGAAAGAACGGTGCAGTATCCATCTTATAGCTGCTCTCTCCTACATAGGCGGTAGTGCTTCCTATCACCAGACGTTGAGCTTTGGATTGATTAAGTTGATGTCCGTCTCCGGCAAGCTTCTGGAGCAACTGATACGATTTGGTTGTAGACCGCAAATCTAAATAATTTCCTTTTAAAGTAAGTCCGTATAGTAATGCACCTGTGTCATAATGGGTATCGAATTTATGGTTTTTAAGAGCATCAATATTCCAAATCCGATTATTATCCAAATACAAGTTATTAATCATTGTAAGAGATCTTAATGGATCAAGATCGTATATCAAGTTGGAACGAAGATTTAACGATGATAGATTTTTCATCTTCTTTAGAGGAGTTATATCCTTGATATAATTATTTTCCGCGTACAGGGCCGTGAGTTTCGTCATTCCTTCTAAATCACGAAGATCTGTAATTTGATTCCCACTAACATTTAGTACGCGAAGGTTATTGGAAAGTGGCTTCAACAAGCTTAAGTCAGAGATC
The DNA here is from genome assembly GCF_948329825.1 of Paenibacillus sp. JJ-100. Classification (GTDB taxonomy): domain Bacteria; phylum Bacillota; class Bacilli; order Paenibacillales; family Paenibacillaceae; genus Paenibacillus. The sequence continues at coordinate 1,395,516 of NZ_CAOJCM010000001.1, read as the reverse complement.
TTAGTGTTAGCAATGTTCAGATAGATCAATTTAGGTAATTTGACGATAGAGTCGACCTCTGCGATTCGGTTGTTGCTAAGTTCCAGCACTTCTAAATGTTTTGCTGATGACAACGCTGAAATATCGGTGATTTTATTATCATTCACCTCCAAAAATCTCAGCATCGGTAACTGCTTCACCACCTCAATAGAATCAATTTGATTCCCCGAAAGCTGCAATTCCTCCAACGCTGTCAAAGAAGACAAAGCTTCAATTGACGTGATCTGATTATGATTAAGATTGATTCCTTTAAGCTTCGTTAATGTGCTGAGAGGCGATAGATCCGCGATTTTATTATGATTTAAACTCACATATTTTAGATTCGAAGCATATTGCAAGCCATCAAGACTCTTAATTTCTTTTCCATATAGGTTAACTGAAGTTAACCCTTCCATATCCTTTTGAAGTATCACTTCGTTCTCATTTTTGTTTAATACCTTTTGAATTGCTTTCTTCAGCTGCTCGTCCTGAAAACTGACTTCCGTCGGTGCTTGCACTATTGCTGTCTGTTCCGCCTGCACTACTGGTGCGTATCCAGTCAGGCTAGATCCAACGACAATGGATAAAATTACACCTGATAAGTACTTATTCATTCTACCCCATCCTCACCTTATTCTAGTTGTCTGATTGTATGTCTACATACTATTAACGCACTCTCCCTTGAAAGGTTGCGGCTAAGATACCCACCTGCACAAAACCATTTGTCTTGATTTCGGCTTAAAGATGAACAGGAACCTACCCTTTCTCTTTCTTACCCGTCTATCTAGCATCTATTATTCCAGAGCAAATGAATCCTTAAATGATGTATCATTGTATTTTCAAATAATAAAAAACCTCAGCTAGGTTAACCAAGCTGAAGTTCATGAATTGCTCTATTTGTTTTTTCTTTCATAGCTACCACTTTTGGAGTCGTATAACTCCATACAATTGAGCATCAAGCGCTCTGAATAGCTTTAATTACTTCGACCTTTTTCTCTCCAGCTGACTTCGCTACTTCTAACGTTGTTTTACCTTGGATAGATACTACCAAGCCAGTAGCCAGCATTGAAACGATTAAAACTGCACTAAGGGCTTTGGAAACTTTCTTTTTGACCATGATCATACCTCCGATATTTATGATGTAAGAAGCAGGTGAATATTTGACGAATCGTAATTACAGCATTTCGCCTTTTTTGCTGGCTAATCCACTAGATGATTGTATTATAACGGACTGTAAAGTTTTGTAAAAGGTTTTTCTTGTATATCCTATTCTAGTCTTCTAGCTAATTCTTTCCGAACATATCAGCAACCAATCGTTTGGGCATCACAAATCGTTTCCAAAAATATGTAATGGTACAATCTGGGCTTTGAATACACTTCCGCGATAGATATTTTCTTTTGGAGGTGAATTCATCTTTGGCTTTTATTTTGAGATATAACACAACTATGAATGGAGCTATTACATTTACAGGTAACACCGTGGGATTGAACAAAGTAGCAAACCAAAATAATCAGGGAAATGTAGGTTCTATTGGTGCCTTCATCACTTTAAATACATCTTCTCAAGCAGGTAACTTCCCCCTAGGAACAACATTAAATTACACACAGAATTCTTCTGCTGCTATTCTGAGTTTACCCCCAGAATCAACGGTATTGTATGCCGAACTGATCTGGGCGGGAAGTTACAACTATGGCAATCAGAACGTCAGCGGAGCCATCCCCAATCCGATTACATTCACGACTCCAGCTGGTACGTTTTCAGTAGCTCCAGATCCAGCAACTGCTGTGAACACAGCACCAATAGCCAATTTTTATGTCAATTCTGCGAATGTTACAACACTTGTCCAACAAGCAGGTGCAGGTACTTATATAGCGGCAAGAATTCCGGGTACGGTTGCAGCCACTGAAAATAATACCAACTTTGCCGGATGGACTCTCGCCGTCGCTTATTCCAATCCCTCTCTCCCCTCGAGAAATATGAGTATTTTTGTCGGTGGAGAGATTGTCAATGCTACGATTGGTGCTGCAACAGCTTCCATCAGCGGTTTTGCCACACCAATTACAGGGAACGTTACGGGGCGTCTGATGGTGAGCGCCTGTGAAGGTGATCCTCAGATTGTTGGTGACCAGGCCCTCTTTGGTCCTACTGTCAATACACTTGTGCCTATATCGGGTCCTAACAATCCAGTAAACAACTTTTTTGCATCTCAGATCAACAATGACCAGGGTGTGCTTAATACTAACGGAACGTTTGGTAACCTGAATAGCAGCCCGGGAACATCAGTCATTGGCGCTAGACAAGGATGGGACATTACGAATGTGGATGTAACTCCTCAACTTATTAATTCTCAAACTTCTGCAGTAATCAGACTCTTGTCAACCGGAGACCAATATTTGGTGAACAGTCTAGGATTACAAGTGGATGTAAATGCTCCGTTGTTTGTCTTTAATAAAACATCTAATGTCACTTCTGCTTTGGTCGGTGAGACTATTCGTTATACCATCACGGCAGCGAATCAAGGTACTGCCGCAGCTACACTCGTCTTTTTACAAGACAGTTTTCCCAGCTCGGGGAGCTTCGTTCCCAACAGTCTGTCCGTGGACAATGTACCGCAACCAGGGGCAAGTCCAGTGACTGGACTGAATTTGGGTGTGATTGCTCCAGGTCAGACAGTGACAATTGTATATTCAGTACAGATTGTCTCACGCCCTTCAGGTTCAACACAGTCCAATGTAGCCAATCTGACTTACACCTTCCAGAGCCTTCCCGGCGGGCCAACATTCCAGGGGAGGTCCCAATCTAATGGTAACAATGTAACGATTAACAACCGTCCACCAACCGTTCCGAACTATTCGTATACAACCAATGTAAATGTACCTGTATCGAATCAAGTCACGGGAACCGATCCAGATGGCGATCCACTCACCTACTCCCTGAATTCTATTCCAACAAGCGGAACTGTTATTGTAAATGCCGACGGAACGTTTACCTATTCTCCGAATTCAGGTTACGTCGGTCCAGATTCCTTCACCGTACTTGTTAGCGATGGCTTGGGGGGTACAGCAGTATCCACAGTAGCCATTACTATTACTAATCGTCCACCAGTAGCTCAGAATCTGAATCTGACCACGAATAAAAACACAGCCGTTAACGGCCAGATTACAGCTTCAGATCCAGATGGCAGCCCGTTAACCTATACTCTGAATTCTCCACCAGCCAATGGTTCCGTTACGGTGAATTCGGATGGTTCACTCACCTATACACCGAATCCGGGGTTTGCCGGAACAGATTCATTTACAGTCATTGTAAGTGATCCAAACGGAGGAACGGCCATCTCCACAGTAACCGTTCAGGTCGTGAATCGTCCGCCTACAACGCAAAATGTGAATCTTGCGACTCCTGAAAATATTGCTGTATTTGGTCAAGTTATAGGTGTAGATCCAGATGGCGACCCGTTAACGTATACCTTGAATTCTCAACCAACGAATGGTACTGCAACTTTAAATTCAAATGGTACATTCACTTATACACCAATTAACGGTTTTATCGGAGTAGATGCATTCACTGTGCTCGTCAGTGATCCGAGCGGTGGAACTGTAGTATCAACTGTCACCATTACTGTAGTGAACTTGCCACCAACAACCCAAAACGTCAATCTGACTACACCTGAAAACGTGCCTGTATCAGGTCAAGTTGTTGCGACGGACCCCAATAGCGACCCGTTAACTTTTACTTTAAATACAGCATCAACGAATGGCACGGTCGTAGTCAACCCGGATGGCACCTTCACCTACACACCAAATGCTACCTTTGTAGGTACAGATTCGTTCACTGTACTGGTCAGTGATGGCCGCGGTGGAACGGCTCTGAGTAACGTTACGATTCAGGTCATCAACCAGCCACCTGTTGCTCAAAATCAAACGTTGACCACACCAGGTAACACTCCGGTATCTGGACAGATTGTAGCCACGGATCCGAATGCCGATCCATTGACCTATGTTCTAAACTCCGCACCAACGAACGGCACTGCCATAGTTAACCCGGACGGTACGTTCACCTATAGCCCGAATACAGGATTCGTAGGTACAGATTCCTTTACTGCGATTGTGAGAGACCCATCAGGCGCTTCTGCTATTGCAACTGTAACTGTGAACGTACTCAATCAGCCTCCTATAACTAGTAACCAGTCACTCTCTACCTTGCAAAACACACCAGTAACTGGTCAGATAATCGCAACCGATCCGAATGCTGACCCACTTACCTACAGTTTGTTGTCGCTGCCAACGAATGGAACGGTTACGCTGAATCCAGACGGAAGCTTTTCCTACCAGCCTGCTGCAGGATATGTTGGAACCGATACATTCTCTGTACTTGTCAGTGATGATCGCAGTGGAACAGCTGTGTCTGTCGTTACGGTTGCTGTAGCCAACCGTCCACCTGTCGTAAACAATCAAACGCTCTCAACACTGCAGAATGTTCCGGTCAGTGGGCAAGTCGAGGCCACAGACCCTGATGGGGATCCGCTCACATATACATTACAATCCCCGCCAAGCAACGGCACAGCTACAGTCAATGCAGATGGAAGTTTCACTTATACGCCAGTAACCGGATTTGTAGGTCTTGATTCGTTCACCGTACTGGTTAGCGATGGAAAAGGCGGCACAGCCGCTGGATCTGTAGCTGTCAATATCATCAACCAGCCGCCAGTTACGCAAGATTTACAATTGTCCACCAATTTTAATGTACCATTGAATGGACAGATTCCGGCTACCGATCCGGATGGAAATACACTAACGTATACAGTGTCTGTTCCACCTGCCAACGGTACGCTAGTGCTTGATCCGGCAACCGGAACATTTACCTATTCGCCGAATGCCGGATTTCTCGGTGTAGACAATTTCTCCGTATTGGTGAGTGATGGTAAAGGTGGTACTGCGACATCAAACGTGCAAATCGGTGTGCCTGCTTCTCCACCAGTAACGTCAGATATAACGGTGGACACCAATACCAATGTACCTGTTGCAGGACAGATTTCGGCTACGGATCCTCAAGGTGAAACGCTCACCTATACCTTAACGACGCCACCGCTTAACGGAACCGTCGTACTCGTTGCTACATCAGGTGCCTTTACGTACACACCAAATGCTGGATTCGTAGGCACAGATACATTCGTTGTGACCATCACCAATAGTAGCGGTATTCCGGTGACAAGCACCGTTTCAGTTAACGTGGATAATCAGCCGCCAGTTGTTCAAAATCTTACTGTTGAGACTTTACAAAATACGCTGGTCAGTGGACAGATTCCAGCTACCGATCCAGATGGTAACCCGCTGACGTATACCGTTACATCAGCACCGAGCCTCGGTACAGTTACTCTGAATCCGGATGGTTCGTTCACCTATACACCAAATGCTGGCATTGTAGGAGCTGACACATTCCGAGTACTTGTGAGTGATGGCCTCGGTGGTACGGCAACATCTATCGTCACAGTAAACATTATTGATCAGCCGCCAGTGACCCAGGATGTTCTGCTCAGCACACCAGCTAACATTCCTGTAGCAGGTGCAGTGACTGCTACCGACCCAGATGGCAACTCGCTTACATTCACGTTGAATTCAATTCCGGCAAACGGGTCAGTTGTTATTAATGCAGACGGTACCTTTACGTACGCACCTTACGGCGGTTATGTCGGCCCGGATAGCTTTACCGTACTTGTCAATGATGGTAAAGGAGGAACCGCACTCTCCACAGTATCCGTCAATGTATTCAACGAACCGCCAGTGGCTACGGGCACAACAGTAACTACACCGCAGAACACACCTGCAAGCGGAGCTGTCACGGCTACTGACCCCGAAGGATTGTCTGTTTCCTTCACCTTGCTGAGCCTGCCTGTTAACGGTAGCGTTGTGCTTAATACCGATGGTACGTTTACGTACACACCGAATTCCGGGTATGTTGGGGCTGATTCATTTACGGTTCTGGCAACCGATAGTCTTGGAGGCTCAGACGCAGCGCCTGTTCTTGTTACGGTCACCAATGATCCTCCAGTCACCAACAATATCGACTTGACCACCAATATCAACATTTTGGTTTTCGGTCAAGTACTCGCCATCGATCCTGCCGGTGACCCACTCACATTCAGTCTGCTCTCTCCTCCTGCTAATGGTACCGCAGTGGTGAATCCGGACGGTACATTCACGTACACACCAGCTGCTGGATTTGGAGGTCAGGATGCCTTTACCGTACTAGTCAGCGATGGAAGAGGCGGTACAGCCGTATCTACGGTAACCATTCAAGTTGTGAATCAGCCACCAGTTGCACAAAATGAAACACTAAACACCACCCAATCCACTCCTATTAACAGTACTGTCATCGCAATCGATCCCGATGGTGATCCACTAACCTATGTGCTCGGGATTTCACCTGTTAACGGCTCAGTTGGGCTCAATGCAGATGGGAGTTACACGTACACGCCAAACAACGGATTCGTCGGTACCGATTTCTTCACGGTGACCGTAACAGATCCACGGGGTGGTGTATCCACGTCCGTCATCACCGTATATGTGGCTGCAATTGTCCCAGTTGTCACTGATCAAACGGTAAGTACCAACCCGGATACACCAGTTTCAGGCCAAGTTGCAGCTTCTGATCCGGTAGGTAATCCGGTAACGACAACTTTACTGTCACCTCCTGGAAATGGCACAGTTTCAGTTAACCCCGATGGGGCTTACACCTATACCCCGAATCCAGGATTTGTGGGTACAGACAGTTTCACCGTGCAAGCCACGGACATCGTAGGCAGTATCGGAACTGGGGCAGTAACTATTCTTGTAAACAATCCTCCACCGGTTGCTGTAGGTGCAATCGTGACAACATTGGAGGATGTTCCGGTATCCGGCGCGGTGACAGCAACAAGCCCGATTGGTAATCCGTTAACATTCAACTTGAATTCTCCGCCAGCCAATGGATCAGTTATCGTGAACACGGAAGGGACCTTCACGTATACCCCGAGTCCAGGATATGTGGGGCAAGATACGTTTACTGTAATCGTTAGCGATAGTTTTGGTGGAACGGCTATAGCTACAGTTCTAGTTAATGTTATCAATCAGCCGCCAGTGACTCAGGATCAGGATTTGATCGGCACGCTGAATACACCGCTGAATGGTCAGATTATTGCTACCCACCCTAGCGGTAATACACTCTCGTATGTACTCGGATCGTTGCCAACCAATGGGACGATTGATCTTAATCCGGATGGTTCATTCATATACACTCCTAATCCGAACTTTGCTGGTGTGGATTCATTTACGGTCTGGGTATTCGATAACAATGGCGGAAGTGCAGTATCTACTATTAGAATCTCGATCCCGGCTCTACCGCCAGTGATTAGCAGTACGCAATTTACAACCAATGCAGATGCACCAATCAGCGGCCAACTCAATGCAACAAGTCCTGAGGGAATTCCGGTGACGACTGCACTCGGAAGTTTACTTCCGGTAAACGGAACGGTAACCGTCAATCCAGATGGCACGTTTACGTATCAACCTAATTTGGCCTTCGTTGGTACGGATACATTCTCTGTTGTTGCAACAGATTCGAACGGAGCTTCAACGACAGGGACAGTCACAATTCTGGTTATTGCCGTTCCACCGGTTGCTTCGGATGTCTCAGTAATCACGCCAATTAACACGGTAGTTACAAGTCGAGTTACGGCTGTCGATCCGGACACCACGGCACTCATTTACACCTTGTATGTACCTGTTCCAACAAATGGAACGGCTATTGTGAATTCGGATGGTACGTTCACATATACGCCTAATCCAGGATTTCTGGGTACAGACTCTTTCCCGATCATTGTCACTGATGCTTACGGACTTAACGATATCGCGCTTGTTACGGTGACAGTCATTGCAGATACACCTGTCGGGCCCCCAGTCAATGTGGTTACGGTATCCGGACAGAGTGTAACAAGTACTGTAACGGTAACCGATCCTTCGGGCCTGGCGGTGACATACTCACTAGGTGCTTCGCCGAATCATGGGACAGCTGTTGTCGCCCCTGATGGAACATTTACCTACACGCCGAACCCGGGTTACGTAGGGGAAGATTCATTCACGGTTATCGCAATGAATACCGGAGGTCAGATGACACTTGTTCCGGTTAATGTGACTGTTTTATCTGGTACCGGAGGTGGACCTGAAACTACGGATATCGGTATCGGAACCATTCAAGGTCAGTCGGTAACGGGCCAGGTTTTGGCAACGAGCCCAGATCAATTGCCGCTTGTCTATGCACTGGGAACATCACCAGCTAACGGTACAGTGTCTCTTACACTATCGGGCGAGTTCACCTATACGCCGAACCTGAATTTCTCTGGAACGGAAACGTTCACCGTGGTTGTATCCGACACTCTCGGCCGCAGTTCAACATCTACTATTTCAGTCGTTGTGTATGCAGGTTCGCCAGTTCCCCTGGTAACACCTGTTAATCCATTAGCTCCTGGTATTCCGAATGCCCCATTAACGATTAATGCACAGATTGAAACGGTATCAGGTGTTCCTGTAAGAAGTGCAGCTCCTGGTTCGGGAAGTTTTTACGCTTTGGGTACTGGACCTAATCACGGCGTTATCTCGCTTGGAGCAGATGGGTCGTTTGTTTATACACCTAACGGAGATTATGTGGGAACTGATCGATTTGTTATCCGTTATAGGGATTCACAAGGGACGATTGTGCTCTATAACGTAACGGTAAACGTCAAAGCTTCCTCCAGCTTGCCGGGTTCGGGAACATTGCCAGGCGGTACGCTAGCTGGAACGGATACAGGAACAGATATCGGAAGCGATTCAACCCTCACCTTAAATCTGAGAAGTGAAGAAAATCGTACACTATTCTCCAATCTGGATTCACTGCGTATCGGGCGAATCATTCGAGCAAGAGTTCTTAGAGCACCGCAGAACGGAAGGTTATCACTCAATGAAGACGGTTCATTCAGCCTGCTGCCGAATACGAACTTTACGGGAACGATTACCTTTACTATCGTCGTTACTACGGAAACGGGAGCGGTTTACACAATTAATATATCTGTCAGAATTATCGCTGATGATGATGAGTAAGCTCACTTTATACGTAAATTTCTCCGCTTCTTCTTTTTTCTGCGATCCAATTTCCGTTTAGCTAATCGTGTTTTGGTGATGGAAATTGAGCGTCTCTTCCCCTTGCTGGCTTTAGTCGGCGAGGGGATTTGTTGTTCAATCGGGCCATCTTCTTGCTCTGAAGATTGTTTGGTAGGTACTACATGTTCATCGTTATTTTCATAGGAAAAAGAAGGCAAATGATCTAGGTTGAAAGGTTGCTCCCGTTGATCATCTGTTTCATCATCCTCACCAAGTATGGGTCGCTGGTTCTTGATATAATCAGGCTCTTCCAGAATAGCAGCTTTGGATATTTCAGCGAACTCTTGATCGGACACCGGCTCTTTGATCGCCACCAGATGGTACATAATCTGATAAGCAACGTTAAGCTGTGATTGTCTCAGTAGACTCAGCTCCACTTCATTGTATAAGCCCTGGTATGCAGGAAAATAAAAAAACTCCATCCGGAGCAGACGAAAATCGACCGGACAAGGTTCAAAAACCTGTCGTTCAGTCAAGTATCCGCCGGGGTCAAACGGCAGTTCACCATCCACGGGCACATTCACATCACGACAATTCGTCCAAAATTTGGGTGAGTGTTCATTGAAAAATTGTTTAAATTGAGGATTGGCCATATGAACAGTGGCATGTGCATAAGGTGCAACAATACAGATAATGGCTCGATGTTTGCATATTCGGTAGATGTCCTGCATCACCTGAGCCAGATCGTTTACATACTGCAAACTGTGAGAGCACATGACCATATCAACAGAGTTGTTTTTCAAAGGAATCGGCAAATTATAGTCGTGAACTATATCTGTAGATTCATACAGAACGCGGTCGATGCCAATACAATTGTGGTGTTTATTCATTCCATTTCCCAAGTCAATTCTCAACCGGATCACTTCCTTTTGTTTCGGCTTATCCAGTATTCTATTCAACTTGGGACAGCAATGTATAAGTCATTCACCCGGTGTATTTTCTCAAAACCCGTCCTAACCTTACTCGTTAGCTGTTTCATTAAGAAGTGCTTGGTCCTACAAAAGTAAAAAAGCCGCTAATAGCGACTTCTTAGAATAGATTTTGTTTCAGATATCACTACACTTCTGAAGTGGGTACCTACAGTAGTTTAGATTTAGTTTCTCTTATCTCTGTAGCACCACTTTGCCCTTACTCTTGATGGATTCGTACGCAGCTAAGGCAATGGAAGTAGCTCGCAGACCATCTTCTCCAGTCACTGGAACAACGCTTTTAGCGATAATTGCATCCACAAAATCCTCCAGCATGTAGTAATTCATACGCTCTCCCCAGTAGCTCCATCTACTTTTGACCTCGTGATCGCTGTATACTTCATTCGTCTGTGCAAAAGCATCCATATGTATCACGCCCGCTGTACCGATGATATCCAGTTTCACATCTCCCCAGAATGGATAGCTTCTGTTTCTCGACCAGCTTGTATCAATTAAGGCCATCATCCCTTGATCGAATTCAATATGCACCATGCCCGAATCTTCTACTTCCAGATCGCCACGCATCTGCCCTTGTTCCGCATAGACTGCTAACGGTTCAGTGTTAAACAACCAATGAAGTAGATCAGCGATATGAACGGTATGATCCAAAATGGCACCGCCTCCGGATAAGCCAGGTTCCACAAACCACCCTGTTGGTGCTGTTCCACGATTATAGCCCTTCACGGCAACAACTTGTCCAATATCGCCTCGTTCAAGTGCTCTTTTCGTCTCCATTACAGCAGGTAAATATCGACAAGGGAAGGCCGTCATCAATTCTACCCCATATTTCGAACAGAGCTCGATCATAATCTTCATTTCATCCATACTGACACCTAGCGGTTTTTCACATAGTATATGTTTGCCGGCTCTGGCGCTTTCCATGACCATGCTTGCATGATTCACATTTTCTGAACAGATAATGACGGCGTCGATATCTGGAAGCTGAAGCATCTCGCGATAGTTTTCGTAATACGAGAGAGGTTCTTGTTCCAGCAGACTCTTAACCCGCTCCTGGTTATCGTCGGCAATCGCGACCACTTCTGCATGGGGAATCTTGGCTAGCTCCCTATAATAACTAGAGGCATGAGGATGAGCGAAGCTGATCATACCAATACGCAAGCGTTTCATACGGGGAATCCCCCCTTTTTTTCATATTCCTTAACGTTTACAGGTATTCCGGTATGAGCAGATTCGATAGCAGCTTGTGCTATCTTGAAGGCCATACAAGCATCATGGAATGTGACATCCGGCTGAGACCCCGACTGTATGCATTCGATGAAATGAGACAATTCCCGAACATACGCAGATTGAAGCTCAGGGCTCTTACGTAGATGAAGAGGTTCATGCTTTCGGGTAACGTCGAGGATATCCAATAAATTACAATCTGTTGACAACCCGGATTGACGGATGATTACGGAATTGGTTTCGTCTGAATTCGCACGAATGACTCCCTGGTCTCCTGCAAATTCCATTGCGGTCTGGAAAGGACCCGGATATCCCCACATGCCTTCCAGATTGGCAATCGCCCCTTGATCGAATTTCAAGGTTACCCAAGCATAATCCAGATGGGTAAAGGTTCTTCGCTGAGCATATACGGTAAGCACCTCTCCAAGTACACTGCGCATATAATCGATGTCATGGATCATTAGATCCATGATGACGCCACCGCTCTCACGCTCATCGTTGTACCAGTTCTTTAGCAGTCCTGGATGGGGACCGATCCGTCTGGAATGAGCCACTCCGGGCTTACCTATGACCCCTGCGGTCACCTGCTGAGCTACATCAGCGTAGGCTGGGAAAAAGCGACCGACATGAGCAATCAACAAACGAACCTGATTGGAGCGACAAACGACATCCATGATCTCGGCTTCTTTAGCCGTTGAACTAACCGGTTTCTCACAAATGACATGAACCCCCGCTTCAGCAGCTATAACCGTATACTTACAGTGCAAAGGCGTTGGTAGACAGATGCTCACTACATCTGGACAGACTTCGCTCAGCATTTCCTCGAAACGCTCGTATGCCGTAGTTCCGCACGCAGCGGCAAGCTTGTCTGCTTCCTCCTTATCCACATCACATACGCCAACTAGTTGAATCTCTTTCAGCTTCGCATAACTTCTTGCATGGACCCATCCCATCGTTCCGCATCCCAGAACGGCAACTCTCACAGCTTGTCCCTCCTTCATGTAGTCCAGTTATTTCATTATTCCGTCTTATATCTCTCATAGGCTGCCTGATATACCTTCATATACTCTTCCAGCCCCATCTTGTTTAGAACGGTTACGTACTCATCCCACTGATCAAAACTTGCACTGCCATTCACAAATTTTGCCTCCATTTCGGTCACGTAATCTTGGATGTCTTTGCCGATCGAAGACATGAACTCCGATTCTTCCTGTGTGAAGTTAAAGTTATACCAAATGTCTTCTACAGCGTGATCTTTCGCCTTGTCTGCAGCTTGGAGAGAGCTCGGCAATGTTTCTGAACCTTTAAAATAATCTTCCTTCACCAGGCCCGGATAGCTTCCGCCCAGCCAGGTGAAATATTTTGCTAGAGCCTGATCCTGAGTCAGTCCGTCCGGATTCGCTGTAATATCCTGCGTATATTGCAGATTGCCTTCCGCATCCTTCTCATACGTCTCTCCTTCTTTTCCCATAAAGTAGAGCAGCGCTCCTTCATCACTGTAGAAATGATCCATCCAGCGAATCGTTGCTTCCGGATTCTCATTTTTATCTGTAATAGCGAAGGCTCCGACATGTACCATAGGCACTTTCACATGAGAATAGAGTTGTTCTCCATCAGGTCCTTTGAGGGCTCCGAGACCGATAAAGTTCTTCTGTCCCATCACCGTTTCTGGATTAGGAACGGTTGTCGCACCGAGTGTTCCAGCCTGACCTTTGGCATTCAGTGCTCCGCCATCCAACGTGAATATTTCCGGATCCAGCAGTCCTTCCTGATGGAGCTTGTTCACGTATTGCAGCACTTCCTTGTACTGAGGTAACGTCTTAGTGAAGCGTAGCTCACCCGTGCCTGGTTCCACATCAACAAGCTTGTGTCCAAGCCCGCGGTTGCCTAGCCCCCATGCGCCTTTAACATGGTCAATAATGCCAGTAATGCCTGTTGCGCTAAATGGAATTTCATCATTTTTACCGTTTCCATTCAGATCGGTCGTTTTGACCGCTTTCAGATAGGCATAGAAACTTTCTATAGAATCCGGTTCTTCCATATTTAATTGCTTCAACCAATCTTCATTAATCCAAAGCGGTGCACCAATTAACATAGACAACAGGGCAGGATCATAGAATGACGGCATAGAATAGATGTTGCCATCTGGCATCGTCAAGCCTTTACGAATATCAGGGTACTGCTCCATCAATCGTTTAAAATTGGGGGCATATCGGTCGATCAGATCATTCAGCGGAATAAATACACCCTGCGCACCGTAACGTGTTAATTCATCGGAAGTCACACGAGCCGAATAGAATACATCCGGATAATCTCCGCCGGCGAGAGCCAGATTACGCTTCTCGGTGAGTGTCTCAAACGGAACGAGATTGAATTTCACGTTAACGTTGGACAGGTCTCTATACGTTTTCCAGATCAATGTTTCTTCAAATTTGCTCCCGTTCGTAGTTGATTTGCCTGTGAAAAAATCTAGCTCGATGGGTTCCTTCACGACCGGCATGCCTGTCGCATTAAGATTGGCCAGTCTATCAGGCCCTTCCTCTGCAGGCGCATTTTCTTGACTACATCCAGCCAGTAACCCTGCTGTAATTACAATGGATAAGGTCAAACTGCCCCATTTTTTAAACAACATCCTCACGCACTCCCTTTATAAAATGATGTAGAATCTACCCTTTTACTGCACCAATCATGACTCCTTTTATGAAATATTTCTGTAGAAACGGATACAAAATGAACATGGGAAGATTGGTGATAATGACAGCAGCATACTTGATCGCTTCGGCATCCATCATGCTTCTGGCCAGGGAATCGTTACTAATGTCTACCATCTCTTGCATCTGCCCCTGAACCAGTATTTCACGTAAAAATAACTGCAGCGGATACTTGTCACGGTCTGACAAATAGATCAAGGCATTAAAATAACTGTTCCAGTGCCCTACTGCGTAAAAGAGAACCATGACCGCAAGTACCGGGCCCGACAAAGGCAAAACGATCCGTACCAACACCTTTAAGTTCGAACATCCATCCATAAAAGCAGCTTCCTGAATCTCGTTCGGAATGGAACTCTGGAAGAATGTCTTCATGATCAGCATATTCCATACGGATAACGCCGACGGGATAATCATGACCCAGAAGGTGTCCAGCATCCCGAGATCCTTGATGAGCAGATAGGTTGGAATCATCCCCCCACTAAAAAACATCGTAAACACGATCAGAACGGTAAAAATGGTTCTACCTCTAAAATCGGGCCTAGACAACGGGTATGCTGCCGCAATAGTCATCATCAAATTAAGCAGGGTTCCGGCAACCGTATATAACAAGGTGTTACCATAACCCTTCATCAGTTCGCTATTTGCGAACAAACGCTCATAACCAAACAGCGAGAGGTTTCGAGGCCACAGCCATACTTCACCACGTATGACGCTCTCAGGATTACTGATCGATGCAATCCCCACAAAAAAAACAGGGTACAGCACGACAATTGAAACCAGTGCGAGGATGGTATAAATCACCCATTCAACAACCCGGTCTCCACGACTCTGTGCCACTCTATCACCTCCCTTACCATAGGCTGTTTGAACTGACTTTACGAGCGATCCGGTTAACGGTTAGCAGCAAAATAAAATTAATGACTGAATTAAACAGACCAACTGCAGCGGAATAACTGTACTGCGCTCCCAAAATACCGCTACGATATACGTTGGTCGCAATAACATCGGATGTTTCCATGTTTAATGCATTTTGCATAAGGAACACTTTTTCGAACCCCACGCCCATGACGGACCCTACATTAAGAATTAATAGCACGACCATTGTTGGAGCAATGCCTGGAATATTAACATGCCAGATGCGTTGAAGTCGGGTTGCGCCATCTACTTTAGCTGCATCATGGAGCTGAGGATCTACCCCGGCAAGTGCTGCCAAATAGATGATTGAGCTCCACCCCATCGTCTGCCATACCCCTGACCACACAAATATACTCTTGAACCAGCCGGGTTCCGTCATGAATGAAATTGCTTCTCCACCCCAAGCAGTAATGACTTGATTGACTAATCCGCTGACAGGAGACAAGAAAATCATAATCATACCTACCATCACGACAGTCGATAAAAAGTGAGGCATGTAGGTCACGGTCTGTACAAATCTCCTGAAGTTACTCGATCTGACTTCGTGGATCATTAACGCAAGAAGAATGGGAATGGGAAAGCTTACAATTAATTCGTACATACCGATACCAAGTGTGTTTTTCATGATTCGCCAAAAATAAAAGCTGTCAAAGAACCGTTCAAAATGTTTGAAACCCACCCATGCGCTTCCGGTGATGCCTTTGTTCGCGATAAAATCCTTGAAGGCAATCTGAACGCCATATAAGGGCACATAATGAAATAGAACGAAGTAAATGATGACCGGTAAAAATAACAGATACAAATCCCAGTTTTTACGAATGGAATGGAACCGGGATTTTTGGGCACGCATTCTACTCTCCCGACCCCCGTGTCCCTGTACATTGACGGACGTCGTCTGTTCCAAAACTAGTAATCCCCCCTTCTCTCCAGCCTGATCATGATCGGCTCGGCTGCACATCGAATGTTACAGATCTTCGGCGCTTTTGGGTATAAACCGTTTTTGAGAACCTAGTCTTTCCTTGTGATTTTTACCTATATCGTGATTTTCCCTGAAAAAGCATCTATTTTCGCAAAAAAGGGATATTCTCTTTTTACATTACGATCATATATCAACTCTTGCGTTTTAACATTTCGCGCGTAAAATGGGCCAGATGATCTTTGTTTTACTAGAAGAGTGAAAATGAGGGATTGTCTTATGAACTGGATGAGGAATAAAAAACGGACGCTGTTTTTCAAAATATTTGTTAGTTTTTTGGCAATTATTTCATTGTTCTGTTTGTTTTATATTCTGATTTATTATGTATTCAAAACGGGCCTTCAGGAAGAAATCGTTCAAAACAGTCGTAATGAGACGAATAACACTGCGGAACGCTTCTCGAATCATATGGAGCAAATTCAGATTATGCTGTTTCATTTGTACAATAATCCAGATCTCGTCACCTTTAATCGGCAGCTCCATCGTGTAGGATTTCAAGAGGCAGACTACCTGAAAGCGAAAGAGGTTATATCGGACATTCGGGGCTATGTGTACAATTCGTTGTTTCTACTAGAAGATGTTATTGTGCATTTCCCCTCAGAACGACTGGCATTCGGTAAATCAGGCAGTGGCAGCTCAGATTACATGTTCAACACATCCTACTACAGTAAAACCTACCCATTAGAGTACTGGAACAGACTCATAGAGAAGCCAGATACATTTCTGATCTCGCCTGCGGCTTCTTTCCAGATGAAGGCTGGTTCTCCCGAAAGTGGACAACTGATTCCTTATACATTCAAGAATCCGAATGCTTCCTATCAGATTATCGCTATGATCGATATCCAGAAAGCGGTTCAGTCTTTTTTCGGTTCTACGGAAGTACACAGCTTGACGATCACCGATCCAAAGGGGAATGTTCTGTATCATTCGGCTGGTCCTGGTTCACATGCAGAAGGTGTAACGGTTCCCGTTTTTCAGGAAGGAAAGATGGTCCACAAGCAAAATGGAAGATATTATTTCAAATCAAACGGTTCTGACGGGCTTACATATATTACATCGCTGACAGATAACCGCATTGCCGATCAATTACAACGCTTGACTAGTTACATGGTTCTTATCTGTATTTCTTCACTCTTAATAGCTACACTTGTCTCTCTATATCTAAGCCGCCGATTGCACACGCCTGTCAAACATATGTTGTCTTCACTGCTGGATCGTACCTCCCTGCAAGAGAAGGTTGACGTCTCTTCGGAAAAGACCGAAATCTGGGAATTTGATCTTATTCAGAGCAAGATGGCTGAGCTAAAAAAAGAAAAAGAAATCATTGTTACCAAGCTTAATCGTCAGAACACCATTCTCACTAACTACTCTTATATGAACCAGCTGAAAAATATTAATACTGACCTTAGTGAGTGGAACGATTTTCTGGCAGACGGAGGAAGTTATCAGATCGTGTATTATGATATTCGTTTTCGCATATCTGAAGATGGCACGATGCCTCTTGATCGGGAACGAGCGGTGCGTCAATTGCTGGATTACATTCATCTTCAAACAAAAGAGAGATTTCGTGCCAATCATACATTTCAAATGGAAAAAAACGAGATCGTCTCCGTATTAAAAGAACCTTCCATCCCGGAGCTGCGAGAACTTCTTGAACAGCTTAAAGCAACTTTGGATGAGGAAAAAGAATACTATGTCGTGACGATATGCACCCTTCCTGCTACGGATCAACCGACCAGATTCAGCGAATCCTATCAGCAACTCCGAGATTTGGCTTCAGAAGCTCGCTTGCTGGACGAAACTCAACTCATCAGCGAAGCACGTCGCCTGCCTGAATTGGATCAGCCTTTATTAAAACGCGGACGCGAACTAGACCAGATTCTGCAAGCACTGGATGAAGAGGCCTGCCTGGAGTGGATATATCAATTACTCGTTAACTACAGAAATAAAGATGCAAGCGTACTCCAATTCAGACAATTGGGTCTATCCATTAAGCATCATATTGTGAAATGTATGGAGCAACAGCTGCCTTTCAAGGGATCGGAGATACCATCGAAAGATTGGGAGGACATGCTGAGGGATTGTCATTCGCTTGCAGATTATGAGATGGCTTTCAGACACATCTTATACGCCTATACTGCAATTATGCGTGATCGTAACACTCCTTCTCTGGGGGAACCCGTCATCGCTATGTTTTACCAGATCATTCAGACTCATTATATGGAGGATATTTCGCTGGAGTATCTATCGGAGCGGCTGAATCTATCGACGACATATCTCTCCGTTTATATCAAAGAAAAGACGGGGGTTAATTTTAGCGAACATTTGCAAAAAATCCGATTGAATAAAGCCTGTGAACTTCTAGCGACAACGAACTGGACCATTAATGAAGTTAGTATCCAGGTGGGATATCATAACATTACTTCATTCAATCGCATTTTCAAAAAAACGACGGGTTTAACACCGGGCGCCTACCGAAAACAGCATTTGATTGAAATGAACCGACAGCAAAAGCCCGTAAACTGATGTTGTCTCAGCAGTGTGCTCGTTCAGAGGTGTCGCCCACTAAAAAAGAAGATTACAGTCGTCCTGTAATCTTCTTTGAAGGGTGAAACGTATGTATCTCGTCAGACTTCAGTCGAACCTTGTTCAAGACATATGGGTCTGCCTGGTGTGGAAATCTGTTACGAAATCTGTTATGAATTCTAGTACTACATTTGGTCCTAATAGTTAGTCTTTCTCAATTAGCGAGATAACCCCTTTGTGACCGCGCTCACCACTCCTGGAACAAGAAAAAAGATGCCAAAGAAGACGGTAAGCAGGTTATAGTGAGGTGTTTCGTAGAAATTAAACCATGTTGTAAACAACGTGGAGTCCTGAATTCTTCCCAAAACGGTTCCACTAAAATCTCTGTAGTTCAGGATCCAACCGGTCGCTTCAGAACTAATAAAGAATAGCTGTGACAACAAAAACACACCAATAGAGTATACCCAGTACCTCTTGAAAAATGGGACCGTTTTTTGCTTCGTAACCAATGTAATCTCATCCTTTGCTAAATACTATTTTCTATACCTATTATAAAATTAATATAAATATTAAGGGATTAAGTTCCAAAATATTTATATTTTATACTTAAACTAACGGAATAAAGGCTAGAAATGTTGCAATCGAGATTACACTACATCCTTCTTCTATCTTACATTTCAATTTTGACTCCGAAACCTTTTTCTTCTGCCATTTGTAGGGCTATATTCGCAGCATAAATATCCAGAATCGCCATGCCTGTAGCATCAAAAATAGTGATTTGTTCGTCCGAGGTTCTTCCCTCTATGTTCCCTGCAATTAAATCTCCGATCTCACCGCAAATATGACTCTCTAGAACCTTGCCTTCTTTCAGTGGGATTTCAATTTCACCCGCTTGCATACAGTGCTCTTTATCATCTACGAAAACCTTGGCTTCTGACACAAGACTGGAATCAATCTCTTGTTTTCCCTCCATATCTGCCCCCATACAAGAGATATGTGTGCCTTGTTTCACCCATTCTCTCTTCAAGATTGGCGTTCTTGATGGTGTCACGGTGATAATGATATCACTTGCTTTAACAGCTTGTTCAAGAGAATCAGCTGCTTGAAAAGTAACTTCTTCCGTGTTCACTCCAAATTCAGCTTGAAGCCGAGTTGGTATCGTATCAACAAAAGTCCTCAGCTTTTCCAAGTCTCTAGCGGCAACACGAACCACTTTCAAGCTCGGAAATGCACATAAAGCAGAAGCTATTTGGAAAATGGCTTGATTACCTGATCCTACGATAAGAAGAGTTTCCGAATCCTTTCTAGCTAAATACTTTGCTCCAATCGCACCCGATGCTCCTGTACGAATGCCTGTAATAAATGAAGCCTCGGTCATCCCTATAGGTTTACCTGTTTCTGCATCAAAAACATTGATAAGACCCATGAGGGTAGGCATTTGCTTCGCTTCGTTCTCAGCAAACCATGTGACTGTTTTATGTCCGAATATCTTCGCACTCTTTACATATCCGGATTTGATGTCCATATCTGCTGCACCTGGAACAAAATCATAAAAGATCGTAGGCCATGTCTCCGTATTATGTTCACTTCTAGCTCTGTAGACCGTTTCTACGAGATCAATAACTTGTGGTATATGTAATCCTTGGCGTACGTGTTCATTACTTAAAAATCTCATCTAGTTGTCCTCCTCCTTCATCAAAAAAGCAAGCGTTGAATCTCCTCCCTCTTTTATTTCATAGGTTCTAGTAGGAGTGAGACTCAACACTACAAAGATAATTCACATGGGTACATCAATGCCTTAACGTTGAATTGCCTCTTCAGTCTTTAACTAATCCCTGCTTGCCATTCCGCCTCCAATGCATCCCAGTGCGGTGTAGGAACATTCGACATTGCCCTCCACTCGGCAAACGTATTATTTAACGCGTTCAGTTCCACGGGCGTTCCATCAATGAGCCGGCTAACTGGGAGTGAGAAAAAAATCTTCAGTGCCCTGCGGATGACGTTAGGATAACCTATAATCCAGGAAGCTTGCTTAGCAGGTATCAGTGGGTATCCTAACGATTCGAGTACTTGGAAACCCTCCCCCATTGCAGCTACCAACTGGCGCAATCGCTTATCGTCACGAACAACCTGCTTCATCTGAAATTGGTGGAACAGAATAACCATGGTCAGAGGCACAATCATAACCATGTGGTTTTTTAACCAAGCATCGATCTGATCATTCTCATTAAGCTTGTATTTCGTTCCGATAAAAGCCTGCTCTAACAGAGGACGAAAAGGAATCGTACCATCTAACCCCCCGATAACCATCTGTCCATGACCACTGCGGATGCAAATGACGTGCTCGTCAGTACGTGTACCTGCGGTAGTCTGAAACCCGAACGCGACTTGCTTAGGTGAGCGTCCATTTTTGCTCAGATAATCTTGCATCGCGTAAGTCTCCATATTATTACCAATCAGTACAATATGGCGGCTGTTATTGGCAGCGAGTATCGGCAGAACCGCTTCGAAGTCTGAGTATTTCATAACGACGAAAATCAAATCATACACGTCACTTGGTTCTAGAGAACGAATTACACGAACCCGGTCGATTGTTGTTTTACGCTGAAGATAGTGCCGAATAACGATACCCTTATTTTCCAATAGCCTGGCTCGCTCTCCTCTTGCTAACACGGTCACATCGTGGCCACCTCTTATCAACACATGTGCCAGATAACTTCCCTGCACACCTGCACCGTACACAAGTATGTTCAATATGGTCTCCTCCTCTTATAATGAACAGATGTTGAATATCTAACAACTGTACACTACAATCAAGTTATCATTGAGGCTCATATAAGAACAATGGTTAATTGCTTTGGTTATTGTTGAGAAATGAACAACGAACATTGAATTTGTTCAGAAAGAAGGTGAAATGTGGATCGACGCATCGTACGAACGAGACATATGATTATGCAAGCCTTCATCAGGCTTCTGGAAGAGCAGGAGTTTGAGAAGATCACCATTCAAGGGATCGCCGACAGAGCGAATGTCAATCGCGGCACAATTTATTTGCATTTTACTGACAAGTATGATCTGCTCGAACAGAGCGTGGAGACATATCTAATGCAGCTTATTGAAAGCTGTATACCAGAGGAAGGGCTAACCGCCGAACTGTCCCCCGAGTTACTTATTCGGGCCTTCGCTTACCTAAAGGAGCATGCGGCCATTTATCGTGTGTTGATTACGAGTAAAGGCACTCCAACGTTCAGATACCGTATGACACAAATGATTAAAGGTAACATCACTATTGTAGTAAACCAGATGAAACTGGACAACGAGATTCACAGGGATGTGCTTGTACAGTTTCTGTCTATTTCCATTACCGGCTTGATTGAGTGGTGGATCGCTGAATCGATGCCTTATACACTTGAAGAGATGGTTGAGCAGATGAAAAAAATACTGGAAGCAAGACTCCAGCTATGGTAGCACCCTCTCGTTCATTGCCTTTTTCACACTTGAATGGACACTATCTGTGCTTTGTTCCCTGCTAAACAAGCTTTCTATACGAAACGTTTTAATCGATATAATAATCATTATGATAGTTACTTTCATCTATGTTTTTCTCGAATTGTTTTTTCATTCGATGTGCTGTTCGGTGGGTAAAGCTTGAATGAACGATTGTGTTAATAATGAAATACAGTAAGACTAGTGTAATAGTTGAATAAATGATTGTCATCATTGTAACTTTCCTTTCTTAAAACACAGAACATTGAAGAACATGATTATATATCCTACTTCAAATGCGGGGTAAGATAAAGGTTATTTTCTACTTTTTTTACCAATCCACTTGTTCAAAACGATATCTTTGTAATCGAACTTTGTTTATGACTCGTAATCTCTCGAAAAACTCTGATGAAGTGGAATTCTCACCACAACCTGTTGTAGACTGACTATACGTTTGTTTTCCAGAACGGATTTAAGGGATAGCAGATTAGTGTAATAATTAATAGAATCCATAGTAGAGGGGAATTATCATGTTTAAAAAAACTTTAAAAGACGCTGCGATAACAACAGCAGTTATCTATGTATTGAATATTTTGATTAAGCTTATTTCTAATCCGACTTCTTTAATAGAAATATTTGAAGCTGGAGTCTGGGCAGGGGTAGGCGTGATAGGAAGTTCTCTCATCTTTTTGTACGTTCTTATTTTCTTCGTATTTACGATAGGGAAAGCAATTATGAAGGCCAGAAAACAATAGAATTGTTACAAGTTTCGAGTAAATAATTACATAAATAAGAGACTATATTATACATGTCTATATAACGATAATGGTTTAGTTTAGGCAGCAGCTGCCCTTTGGTTAACCTGTACACCGCAAGTCATTCCCTTACGATAACCTGCGGTGATTCAGGCTGTTATGCAGATTAAAGCCGAATACCGCGCATTGTAATTTCTTGCTTCTTTTACGTTTCTTAAGATCCTTCTGCAGCTTTTCTTCCCATAGATATCGATAGCTGGACACTGATCATAAGTACAACAATCACCAGCATCGCAATAATCGAAGCGTTAAAATGTCCACTGAGATCGAAGATCCACCCGATGACTAGCGGCCCGAAAGCCCCCATGGTGTATCCCCCCATCTGTGACATTGCGGCCCAGGTCCCCGCCTCCTCAACCGTATCTGTTTCCACTATAGGCAGCATTAGAGCCAGAGGAAATAATCCACCTGCACCTATACCCAGAAAAAGTACAGCTGGCAGCATTGGAACAGGTGACAACAGTAATGCGAGACCTATAAGTTCAGACACACTGCACAAAACCAGCCACATTTTAAGCTTCCCTGATCGATTGACTAGGTTCGGAATAAGCAGCGCGACAGGTACTTGAATCAGTGTAAACAGAGTAAGAAGCATCGCTGAATATTGCGAACTATAACCAAAGCTTAGAGCAATTGGGGATATCCAGGCAGTCAAGCTGTAAAACATGCTGGACATAAAGCCAAAGAATAAAGTGATTTGAATTGCCTTTTTGTTCCCCAGCGGCAATCGGAGACGTTGGGTTGTACTCCCAGAAGTTTGTCTTTTTCGAATGAACGCGATCCAGAAGATCAGAGCCACAACTCCCAGCACAGCCCAGCAGGATAGAGCGAGTAAAAAATTATGTTTACTCTGATTATAGATGGGAACGGTCAATCCTGAAGCCAGTGCGGCTCCAACTGTCATGGAGACAGAGTAGATACTAACCATACCGGGACTACCTGGAAAATACTTTTTGATAAAGCTGGATAACAGTGGGCCAGCAAAACTGATGCCGATTCCACCTACCAAAGCTGTAGCAAGCAGTATGGTAACCGTCACATCGACAGCGCGAAGTGCAGTGGCCAACGTGATGAGAAGCAGCGATATGAAAAGAGTTCTTTCCAGACCTAACCGCTGATTGAGCCTCGTGGCTACAGGCGCAAAAACTCCCATACACAGGACAGGCAGTGTTGTTAAAAGACTGGCTGTCAATGCGCTTATACCTAACTCGGATTGTATTACACCGATCATGGATGCCGCGGAGGTAATGATCGGACGCAAGTTCAATGCCGCGAGAAATAGAGCCAATGCATAGAATGATTTTTTCACCATTCTCCCCCTCCTCATTCTTATTGAAGTAACTTCGAGTATACATTTGCCCTATTCATTGATCAATCCAATAATTAATATTATTATGATAGTAAAATACTATCGTTTATGAAGGAGAAAAAATGGATACCCGGAATATCACCTATTTCATGGCTGTTTATGAGTATCTTCATTTCACGAAGGCTGCCGAGAATTTGGGCATTTCCCAGCCCACGCTGAGCCAGCAGATTCGTCTTCTTGAGGCAGAAGTGGGTATGCCCCTGTTCGACCGGATTGGCAAAAAAGTCGTGGCAACTGAAGCTGGGAGACTACTTCATCAATATGGTATGAAAATGCTTCAAGCTGAACTAGATGCAAAAAATGCGATTAAAGAGTTGTTATCGGAAAAGCGTGGAACGGTTCGGCTGGCTGTACTGCCCTCTGATCTTGATTTTCAGCTCGTTCCGCTCTTTGTTGAATTCAAAACGTTGTACCCTGACACCAAACTACAGGCATTCTCAACGATCTATGTGAGAGACGAAGTTCTGGCCCATAAAGTGGATCTTGGTGTTGGGCTGCGTGGTCCTGTAGATAAACGGCTAGTTCAGATTCCACTGGGAAGTGAGCCTTATGAAGTGTTTGTTCACTCATCAAGTGAGCTGGCGAAGAGACGAGAAATCACCCTCGAAGAATTGACACAGCTTGCTCTGGTTATGTATCCGAAAGGATATATCGGCAGAGACTTGGTAGATGAAGTATTCCGGGAACAGGGCTTGGAATTAGCGACCGTTATGGAGGCAGGGTCCGCCTCCTCGCTGCTGCAGCTTGTTGCTGCTGGCATAGGTGTCACTATACAGCCGAGAGGGTTGTTGAAGCAGCATCCGGGATGGGAAGATATCGTAACGATACCGATTGCCGGACCTGTACCTGTTCGCCACATGGAACTGACATACTATGCAGACCGATTTATCAGCAAAGCACAGCAACAGTTGTCAGCCTGGCTGATTGAATTTTTCAAATCCAGAGCAGAATGAGATGCTGCATTCCCCTGATCAGCTGGGACGTGGTTTCAATACGCGATAGCATTAGCTTTAGCCTTAGCCAAGTCTGCGAGTCTAATTAATTCTGTTTCTAATGGGATAATTATTTTATTCGGCATTCCACCACGCTTGCTCGCAAATGTAATTCCTTAACTTATATCGAACTGTTATACAGTGTACTCTACATGCCCTTCAACAAAATGTTGATACAAAGTTAACCCTCCGTATCAACATTTTTTCTGGTATGTATGTTGGGGTGTCCGTAAGCACGAAGGAAGACTTGTACCCCTCCAGAGATGATCTGTTTGATTTGTTCATTCTGCGAAGTGCGCTGATTAAATACCAATAAGAACGTTAATGCAGCGAAGTGTTTTGCAGCCATTTCAGGATTGGGCACATCCAGCAGTCCGGCTTGACCAAACTCGGTAAACCTCTTGATGATCCCCTCTTCCGTTGCGCTGTCGAGCTTTTCTAAAAACGAGACAGGCAAATTGGCGGCTTCTACCGTAGTTAAACGGATCAGAGCACTGTAATCAGAAGAACCGTTCGCAGAAGCTGCGAATTGTTCACAGAACATGATAAGAGCCTGCTCTAGGTCCTCGAATTCCCAGAGGTAATCTGATATCGCCTGATCGATCATGTCTAGAACTGCCCGGCTGGTTTCTTCCACAACAGTAACCAGTAAGTTCTGTTTTTCACCAAAATAATCATAAACGGTCCTTTTGGAAACTCCTGCTTTTGCTGCGACCGCATCAACGCTAGAACGATCAAACCCATCTGTTAGAAATAATTCTCGTGCTGCCGCAATAATGCTAGCTCTTTTTTCAGAAGAGCCTTTGCGGATTTTTTTGTCTTCTGTATTATCCATCTTATCCATCCTAAGCTTCCCCCCCTATAGGTATACTATCAAAAATGAGTTCCACTTTACAAACTACACTGTACGGTGTAGTGTAGTTATTGTAACCTACATCTTCCCATGTTCAAGGAGGAATCTATTCATGAAAACGCCGGAGTCCTATGTTGATGTTCTTATTGTTGGGGCAGGACCAACAGGGCTTACACTTGCCTGCGATCTTGCTCGCCGAAACGTAAACCATCGCATTATTGAACGAAGCACCTTGTATAACACAGCATCTCGTGCCAAAGGAATTCAGCCTCGTTCACTTGAAGTAGTCGATGATTTGGAGGCAATTCGTTACATTATGGACATAGGTGTCGTAGATTTACCTGTTCGTTACTATACAGAGGATGGCAGAAGTCTAGATAAGCCTTCTATTACCGTCACAGCTAGTGCTGAACTTGGATCATCTTACCCGGATCCGGTCTGGATTGCTCAATTCGATGTGGAGAAGGCTCTACGTGACCGATATGTGATGCTTGGCGGTAAAATTGACCTAGGGGTGGAAGCCATAGGACTTGTTCAGGACTTGGAAGATGTACAAGTAACCGTTCATACACCACAAGGAGAAGAGCTAATTCGTGCTCGTTATGTAGTTGGTGCTGATGGTGGCAAGAGTAATATCCGTAAGTTTATTCATCTGCCACTGGTTGGGAAGACACACGACCAGGAGCGGTGGTATCTTGGTGACGTACGATTGGAAGGATTGGATCGTGATCATATCCATATCTGGACTTCTCCTGAGGGGATGCTCGGGGTAACACCATTACCGAATTCTAATATTTGGCAACTGCAAGCTACCATTCCACCACATATCATTGAACCGGAAATTCCGTCGCTAGAAGTGTACCAGACCATGTTTGAAAGGCGGGCAGGTGCTGGATATGTTCAGCTCATAGAAGCCTCCTGGCTGTCCATCTACCGTATCAACGTTCGCATGGTGGAATCTTACCGTGTAGGCCGGGTTTTCCTCGCTGGCGATGCCGCTCATGTTCACTCGCCTGCAGGCGGGCAAGGCATGAATACGGGGATACAGGATGCATACAACCTGGGATGGAAGCTAGCATCTGTTCTACGCGGAGCGAATACCGCCTTGCTTGACACCTATGATGAAGAACGTCGTCTCGTGGCTCAAGCCGTACTTGAGGACAGCACAAACAAGATGGGAACGATTATAGGGACTGCAACCGAACATGCTGCCTTATCTCAATCCTTAAGCACCATATCCGATGATCTGACGAGTGGGCTGCTTGTTTCCTATCGGTCCAGTTCTCTTACGCGTCCTTCTGTTCAAACCAGCTCTACTCGTTCACTACCCGGAGATCGTGCTCCGGATGCCAAGGGCCTGCAAGGTGCAGAATTCAACGGGAGTCTTTTTGACCTGTTACGCGGCACGCACTGGACTCTTCTGGCCTTTGTAGACCGCACAGATCACCCGTCTTTGCAGGAATTCATCTCAGACGAACTCCATGTGCATTGCATTATGCCATCACATGCGGAGGGGACAGAGAGCATAATCGACACGGCAGGAAATGCCTATCGGATCTACGATGTTACACGCGAAACGCTTATATTAATTCGTCCCGACGGTTACATCGCACTACGCATTCCCATGGAGGACAGCGCATGGATTATGCAGTACCTCAACTCTATTTATCATACGAACTAATTTATTAGCAAGTTATCCGGTGCAAGCTCCTAATGCTCAACCTAAAGATGGCCCCCGACAATCAGGAGCCATCTTCTTCATTCTTTACGACAGTGTATAACGAAAATAATCAAAATCGGCATGTTTGCGGCTTCCACCGAGATCCTGAACACAAAGACCAATGTAGGTTCCCGTAAACCGAATGTATTCGGGCGATTCATCACATAGATGCGTAATATCCGTCCACTCACCAACCTGAATCCACGATGATAGGTTATCTTTTAACGTATAGTAAAAGCACGCACGATCATGATCAATAACCGCTTTGAGATGAATCCGATTACCCTGCTGCAATGGAATATCTTCTTCCAAGAGCTCATCATACACCCCATATCTAGACTGAATGATGCCTAGGCACAGTCCTTTTTCTTCATGATACGTCACTCTAAGGTACAGATAGTCCTGAGTGTCGTAATAGAGAATCAGTCCTGCCATCTGCTGGGGATGATCTGGCTCGAATTCCAGACACGTCTCAGCTTCACACTCGAAAGCCTGTAGTCTGCGAGCAAGCATGCTTTGGTGGTGTGTTGAACTCATCGACTCCAATCCATACAGACGTAGGTAACCGGGGCGTTCCGTCAGAGTAACCCAGGTCGGGTCAGGCGGGATACGAAGGGTATTCCAGTCGTGCCGAAGCTCTGTCTCTTCAAAATGATCCATCTCCATTGGTGGTTCGAATGGATGTAATTCAAGCTTTGGGCCTTCCACCTGTAATTCTGGATATCGATCCCCACTCGCAAGTCTCAGCCAACCGTCTTCACTCCAAGCACAGCGTTGTAGTGCTGTCTCACGCCCCAGGATGCAATGTTTGCCCTGAACGGGTCTTCCCACCAGGTGTGCCATGTACCATTCGCCCGTGTGCGTCATAACGAGACTTCCGTGTCCAGCTTTTTGCAGGTCCAAATCCGCCCTCCCTTGTGAAGTGAGTATCGGATTGCTCGGATCAACTTCATAGGGACCTTGTAACGTACGAGAACGGGCAACCGTAACGGCATGCTCATAACCGGTTCCGCCTTCAGCTGTAACCAGATAGTAGTAGCCATTGTGTTTATATAGATGCGGCGCTTCGGTCAGCCCAAGTTCCGTTCCTTTGAAAATGTTAATTGCGGGTCCGACCAGCTTTTGTTCCTGAACCGAAAATTCCTGCAGAACAATGCCTGCAAAGCGATTTTTGCCTTTGCGGTGGTCCCAGATCATGTTGACCAACCATTTGCGCCCATCTTCATCGTGGAACAAGGATGGATCAAAACCGCTGCTGTTCAAATAGATCGGATCGGACCAAGGCCCTTCGATATCCGTTGCTGTCACAAGATAATTGTGAGTATCTTTGAAAGCCCCTACCCTGCTCTTCACATCGGTATATATGAGATAAAACAAACCGTCATCATAACTGAGACAAGGAGCCCATACGCCACCTGAATTAATATTTCCCTTCATGTTTAACTGAGAGATTCGAGTCAGCGGTGAAGGCAGCGCCCGCCAGTGAACCAGATCTCTGGAGTGGTGAATGCGTACACCAGGGAACCACTCGAAGGTGGATGTGGCGATATAATAATCCTCCCCTGCCCGGCATATGGAGGGATCGGGATGAAAACCGGGGAGAACAGGATTCGTGATCATGTGATTGATCGTAGTCATGTAAAGAAACCTCCGGTAAAAAGTAATAAACGTACATCGGTACAGATGAGTCAGCGAATTTGGTGCCAGTATTCCAAGTGTCTCTTTTCATAACCAACCGAGCGCTTTTTTACCAGCTTCCAGCGCAGTGATAATCCGTTCAACATCGTACACGTTGCCTCTCCACGTGCCTCCACTAACAGATTGCAGCGCCGCCCATAAGCGTGTATCATCTGGCAATGCTTCATCTGGCTGCATATCTGGGTGAAACGGCCTCTGGGCCAGAATAAAGGCACCTTCCTCAGGGGAAACCTCCATCCCTACCTCACCCACAAAGTTAATGCTTCCATCCAGCGTGTTTCGATCCACGACGATGTCAATCAGATCACCGTCTCGCAGCTTGCCGATCGGCCCTCCTGCCAGCCCTTCTGGACCAACATGACCAATACATGCTCCGGTAGAGACACCAGAGAATCGGGCATCGGTGATGAGTGAAACGTATTTTCCAAATGAAAGATGTTTGAGTGCAGAAGTAAGCTGATACGTCTCCTCCATACCGGTTCCCGAAGGACCGCGCCCAAGCAGCACGATGATGTCACCTGCTACGATTACGCCTGTCTTGATTGCACGGATGGCTTCACGTTCGGTAGTAAACACCTTCGCTGTTCCCCGATGACGGTATACACCATCTGCATCCAGAACATCCGGGTCAATTGATGTGGATTTGATAACGGAGCCTTCTGGAGCAATATTTCCTGTAGGAAATGTCACCGTCGAAGAGATTCCGAGACGCTGGGACTGCTCTGCATTCATAATGACGCTGTCCGGATCAATTCCGTCCTTTTCCTGAAGCTGCTTCCGCATCATTTGACGACGTTCGGACGACTCCCACCAATCCAGTACGTGACCCAAAGACGCGCCTGTTACTGTCATTACAGATTCATCCAACAAGCCAAGGCGTCTAAGATGAAGCATGACCTCGGGTACACCCCCAGCTTGGAAAACCCGAATGGTCGGGTAATAGATAGGACCGTTCGGCAATGCACTGACCAGTCTTGGAACATGTTTATTGACCTCAATCCAGTCCTGCACATCAGGTAGTGTCAAACCAGCCGCATGAGCAATCGCAGGGATATGGAGCAGCAGATTGGTCGATCCGCCGAAGGCCGCATGCACGACCATAGCATTCCGTATGGAGGCATCGGTAACAATGTCGGCCATACTCATACCTTGGCTCTCCATGCTAATCAGTGCCCGTGCAGATTGCCTTGCCATCTCCATCCAGATGGGCTGCCCCGAAGGGGCCAGCGCGGCATGAGGCACTGTCATGCCCAAGGCCTCAGCCACAACTTGGGCGGTTGCCGCAGTCCCGAGAAACTGGCATCCCCCGCCTGGTGTAGCGCAAGCCCTGCATCCTAACTCTGAAGCCATTTCAAGGGACAACTCTCCATTGGCGTATCTGGCACCGATGGTCTGAATTTTACCTGCGTCCTCCCCATCGGTAGGCGGAAGTGTCACACCGCCCGGAACGATCACGCCTGGCAGATGCGGCATACCTGCGAGGGCAATCATCATGGCGGGCAGCCCCTTATCACATGTGGCTACACCGAGTACACCTTTTCGTGTAGGCAGGGATCGAATCAATCTGCGAAAGACCATTGCAGCATCATTTCGGTACGGAAGTGAGTCGAACATGCCTGTCGTTCCTTGTGACCGACCATCGCAAGGATCGCTGACATAACCGGCAAACGGGATGCCTCCTCGGCTGGAGAACTCTTCTGCTGCTGCCTTCATCAGAAGTCCTACTTCCCAATGACCTGTGTGATAACCAAGCGCTGCAGGACTGCCATCTTCATTCCGGATTCCGCCCTGCGTACTTAGGATCAGATACTGTTTTCCGTTCAAATCTCCTGGCTTCCAGCCCATACCCACATTCTGAGACATGCCGAACAAGTCACCGCTCGGAGCGTTTCGTAGTAAATCATCCGTTAAAGGCAGACGTCCTGATACTCCTGGAGCATGAGCTGTAATTTTGAAAAGGTCAGACTGCTTCTGACTCAGATCCGAAGCCTTTTCACCCGAATCGGATGTTTTTCCCCCTGATACAGACTCATTTTCTCCCATAATCGACTCGATCTGTTCGTACATGAGACCCTCCCTGCAGTTTAAGACTTGACAAAGACTGTTTTGATCGCGGTGAAAAATTCAACAGCCGCTTGTCCCTGCTCTCTGGAATGGGAACTGGACATTTTCATCCCACCGAATGGAGCCTGTAGCTCAACACCAGCTGTTTCTGCATTAATTCTCACAAGTCCGGCATCCATGTCCTTGATAAACGTAAGCATGGACCCGACATTTTGCGTATAGATGGAGGCACTTAATCCATAGTCACTATCATTAGCCAGCGCTATCGCTTCTTCAATGGAATCTACAGGCATTAAGGCGAGTACTGGGCCAAATATTTCTTCCCTAGCTATCGACATATGGGATTCCACACCTTCAAATACCGTTGGCTGTACATAAAAGCCTTCTGCAAGCTCAGGATTGTCCGGTCTGTTTCCTCCAGCCAGCAGTACTGCACCTTCATCCAATCCTTTTTGGATATAGCTGAGTACCGTGTCAAGCTGAGCTTCACTTGCACATGGACCCATCCAGCTTCCAGCAGACATGCCGTCACCCAACCGAATTCCCTCAATTTGCGACAGGAGTTTTTCTTTGAATGCATCATATACTTTTCTTTCAATAATAACGCGGCTAGTGGCCGTACATTTTTGACCCGTTGATTTCAGACCGCCGCTGATGGTCCCCTCTACAGCCAGATCCAGATCAGCGTCTGCTGCGATGATAACCGGGTTTTTGCCGCCCATTTCAAGCTGATATTTGGCTCCGCGTGCAAGTGCAGCAGCTCCCACTCGTTTGCCAACTTCATTCGAGCCTGTAAACGTAATTCCGTTCACATCTGGATGTTCAGCCAGTGCGGAACCGATGACTGAGCCTTTGCCGCATACCAGATTAAGGACCCCTGCCGGGAGACCCGCTTCTTCGAAACATTCTAATACTTTCGCTGCTGTAACAGCTGTTTCCTGAGCCGGCTTCAGAACAACCGTATTCCCATAGATCAGTGCAGGTGCTGTCTTCCAGATCGGAATGGCGACCGGGAAATTCCAAGGTGCAATAACGCCTACAACACCAAGCGGTACACGAGTGGTGAACATCAATGCTTCGCGATCCGTGGACGGAATGACATCACCCGTTTTGCGCATGCCTTCTCCAGCGTAGTATCTCAAGATTGCCACGCCGCGCATCGTTTCTCCTTTGGCTTCCGGGAAAGTTTTACCCATCTCTCTTGTCATCGCTTCAGCTACTTCATCCGCTCGGCGTTCGAGTGCATTTGCCGCTTGAAAAAGATAGTTGCCACGTTCTGCACCCGTTAAACTCCGCCAAGACTTTGCTGCTGTTTTGGCAGCTGCTACAGCATGATTCAGGTCCTCCACGCCAGAGGCAGGCACGTGACCTACGATCTCATTTCGATTCGCGGGATTGAGGCTGGGTTCTGTTTTGTCGGACGCTGCTTTCACCCATTCGCCGTTAATATAATTGTTATAGGTCTGCTCTAACTGAAAAGCGCTCATCGCTTTCATCCTCTCTATTATTGAATTTCAGCTTGAATCGGTAAGATTCAAATAGTAAGAAACTAGTTTGAAATGACCGGATTCACAAGTGTACCAATGCTGCTGATTGATATTTCAATTCGGTCTCCCGGGGCCAGTGTAAAATCATTGGGGGGTACAATATTGGTGCCTGTCAGCAGTACCGTGCCGTCAAACAGATCATTATCTCTTGCCAAAAAGGAAACCAGTTCATCCAGCTTCCGGTTTAACTCCCCCGTACTGGCCTCACTTTTTACAACCACTTCCCCATCACGGTAGATCTCACATACGATGTTGAGGTCATATGGGTTATGTACCGTTTCCGCCAGTCGAATCGCTGGACCGATGGAGCACGAATTGCGCCATATTTTGGCTTGTGGCAGATACAGTGGGTTCTCCCCTTCAATGTCCCGGCAACTCATGTCATTGCCCACAATATACCCCACAATGCTCGCATCGGCGGCAAGCACTAGCCCAAGCTCAGGTTCTGGAATCTGCCAACGGGAATCCGTACGGAGCGTGACGGGTTCATTCGGACCGATCGTTCGTGCTGCTGTGGATTTGAAGAAAATCTCCGGACGCTCTGCATCGTACACTTTATCGTAAAAGGTACTTGCATCCAGTTTGCCATCCGTAGCTTCATAGTTGCGTGCTTCCCGGCTCCGTTGGTAAGTCACACCTGCTGCCCAGACTTCCGGTGCTTCAATTGGATTCACAATATGCAGAGTTGTCCAATCATTCGTCAGTTTGTTTGCTGATTTAAAAGCGCTTTCAACAAGTTCTAGCGGAGTTAATCCCTGCTCTCTTGCTTGATAGATTAAAGTCATGAAATCGGCCTGCGGCAAACGATAGACTTGTTCATCATCCGTTACGGCTGCCAGCCATTTCTGTCCTCGATCCAGAAATCGAATAATTCGCATATAAGCTTGCCCCCTGTTTTCCCCTTCGGGTTGATAAGTTTACCTTAGCATGAGTGTATGCCTCATGACGATGTGCTAATCACTCTGATGATTTACCCTTTTCACGCATTGTTTTTCTGTTAAGATGAGGGTATAAGTTCAACGAATCGTTCATAACGAAACATGACAAGGAGTTGAATTGCCGTGACCAAGCATTCAGAAGCCGTATATGTAGGCCGACTACCGGATGTTCGCATGTCGTTTCAATTAATGGGATTGCATGCCAGAAAAGCAGATTCGAACTGGACGTATCCATCCCACGAACATTCCATGTATGAAATTCACTGGATGATGGAAGGTCAGATGAGCATGTTGATTAATGGTAAGCTATACCATCAGTCCAAGGGGGATCTTCTGTTCATCCGGCCAGGGATGACGCATTCCTGCACGGGCGCGGGTCCGAAAGGGTTCACCTATTTTTCGGTTCACTTCAGCGTACATGATACCTCCTTCTGTAGGGAACTCAATCGCTCCAAAGATCCCTATTACCCGGCTGACTCAAGCATGGTAAGTGCAATATCCCCTGTTTTGTCTACTTTATATGACTTGGCTACGGAGCACTTGTCCGATTCCTTATCCTCTTCCAAGCAGATGAAGGTGCATGCCGCTGTATTTGAGTTGCTCGGTTCTCTGGTTGGACAGTTATCCCAGAATGCATCTATTCCATTGTCCAGAAAAGAAGAAATTGCTCACCAAATCGCTGAGCACATTGAGGATTCGGTAAGATATATCCATCTTCATGGTGAGATTCAAGAAAGTAACCGAACCTGGATTCAGGATATTGCCAAATCGCTGTGTATGAGTACGTCCCAAGTTAACCGAATCTTTCGAGAAGTTTATGGTCGGGCACCGCGAAAATATTTATCTGAAACTCTTCTGAACGAAGCGCAGCGTTTGTTACAACAGACCGATCTGAACGTTGATCATATTGCCATGATGCTCGGCTATAAGACCAATGCTCATTTCAGCCGTCAATTCAAACGTTGGACAGGAATCGCGCCAAGTGAGTTTCGATTGGGTGCCCAGCATCCCGTAACCCGTAATTGACATGATGTGGAGCAAACGGATGTTTTGCGATGAGCACTATTTCACGTAAAAAAGCAGCTCAGAGGTGATTAATATCACTCGTGGCTGCTTCTGTTAGTTATTCCAGTATAAAGGAAGCCAGGCTTGCGCTACCCATTCCCTGGTATGTGAAATACAAAGCCTGTTTACCGTCCGGTATGCTTATTGATGAGGTATACGTTTTCCATACATTGGTGAAGTGTACTGGTATTGTTCCCAGAACGGGACCATCCCAAGAAGTTTTCACCTCAAAGTACCCGTTACAGTATCCACGTACCTTAATTGTGACCCGTTGAATGCCGTTACAATCGAAGTATTTAAAACCGGCAGTGGCAGATTCAACCATATTGGCAATATATCCGGTTTCTTCGTCGCCGTCCCTGCCGTCCTGAGTGATTATCGGAAAACGGCTGTCCAACCATGTACCTGCACCGAAGCCACCCGTGTACTGTTGGTCTTCTGAGGTGAAAAGATTACATGCCAGATAAGCAGGGTGCTCTCCTTTTCCTTCAAGAGGTTGACCATTCGGTCCGCAGGAAGTCATTTCTACCTGAGGAATTGATCCGTCTTTATGAAATGAGATCATTTCCATGCACCCCTGACGGTTAAATGCATCTCCATTCGTATGTCGATGATAAAATATATACCAGTCCCGGTTGATCTCAACGATGCTGCCATGGTTATTGCCACCATAATACATGGGTTTGTCTGCAGGTTTGTACGTATCCATATGCATATCACAGTTGCTTACAATAACACCTCGATATTCAAATCCTCGAGTTGGAGATGTGCTGGTAGCGTAACATAATTCATGCATCACGACGGAGGAATAGATTAGATAGTACATTTCTCCTCTTTTACGAATGGACGGGGCTTCAAAAAATTCATGTCCCTCAAATCCGCTGCCATCACTATATGGCTGACTTGGTGCTACAAACGCGGGTTCTTCCAGAATGGTCAGCATGTCAGCGTCGAGTACGGTTACCATCGCACCATGTCTGGAGCGGTCGCCTGGTGCGCAAAATCCGGTATACAGATAAGTAAGCTGACCTTCTGTCATCACACCGGGATCAAATTGCGGCTCATCCCCTTCTCGTTCTCCAAGCCGGGTACCGTCTGTGTATTTTACATAACCATAGAATTCATATTTACCAGCAGGCTGATCACACACGGCTACCGATACCACTGGGACTTTATCCAGCACGTAGTATAGATAATAACGACCATCTGGCCCCAAAGTGACATCGGGAGCATAGAGACACATATCTCCATCCGGGTTCAACGGATCACCCGTTTTGCGGTAAATTACACCCTCATTCCGCCAATTCCCAAGGTCATCCACCGGAGCAGACCAACATACATAGTCGTTCAAGCAAAACACATGTCCGTTAAAACGATCATGTGAACCATAGACGTACACTCTGTCGTTAAATACATACGGCTCCCCATCGGGTACGTACTCCCATGAAGGTAGATAAGGATTTAGACCTTGTTTTTTCATTCTTTAAGCACCCCTTATGTAGTGTTTTATCTAATTCGGAAGACAGTTTGTGCTGTTGTGCTGATAATAACTCTCGTATAATATAGAAGAGTTGCGCCTTGATAAGAGCGTTTACAATCGATGACATTCTAGTAGGTGATAAACAATGAATACCATATTCTACGTTGAGTATGATGCCGCTCATCACAGTTCCTTTGTTTTTGATATTCCAGAAGGTCATGACTGCTGGTTGTTAGTGATTACACAGAGTCCTGCTCTATTCTGGATCGATGGTGAACTGAAAGAATATCCGCCATATTGTGCTGTACTCTATCCGCCTCATCACAAAATATATTACCGCGCTTGTGCGGATCGATATGTGAATGATTGGATTCGTTTTCAAACGGACGAGTTATATATTACGGCAACTTCCTTACCGCTGGGCGAGCCATTCGCCCTAAACGATCCAGAATACTGTCACAAGCTGTTTCAATTACTTGTCACGGAGCATTCTTTTCAAAACGAATACTATGAATCATCGATCGATTATTTACTTCGAACCCTT
Source organism: Paenibacillus sp. JJ-100 (assembly GCF_948329825.1). GTDB lineage: Bacteria > Bacillota > Bacilli > Paenibacillales > Paenibacillaceae > Paenibacillus. The sequence goes on along the minus strand of NZ_CAOJCM010000001.1, from coordinate 1,358,472 downwards.
TTCAATAAGATGCTAGAATCTTGTGTCCGAGAAAGTATCAGCCCACAGCATTATCCTCTCATGAAACTCCGGACAGCAATCCATAATGATCCGAGTAACCCATGGACTGTTGCTGAAATGGCAAAGACGTTGAATATCAGTCCGGGGTACTTGCAATCCATTTATAAGCGGTCCTTTGGTGTGTCGTGCATGGATGATGTGATCGACAGTCGAATTCGTTTGGCACAGGAATATCTTAGGCATTATCACTATACGGTCGTTGAAATTGCTGACAGATGCGGATACCGCAATGTGGAGCATTTTTGCCGGCAGTTCAAGAAAATCACTGGAGTATCACCTAAGCGATATAAGCAACAGATTCATTTTTCGAAATAATCTAAGATGTGATGCAGCTTGAGATGAATTAGCGTATATCTTTCTAATAAATTTAAGGTTTGGGTTCGATGGAAACAATGATGTATGCTGTCTCTTTATTGATCAATCCTAATAAGTTGAGACCTGTATGGGGCTATGGGGGCAGTCACATTGATTAATCTATATTTTGATTTTCTTCTACGGTTCCATGATGATTAATGGTAAAATAAACTAAAAATTCAATGGAGAAAAAGGAGATTGGATATGAACGAAAAACCTGGTAAAGATGAATATGCTTCCTTCTATGAAGGATATATCAAACTTACTCCCGAAGGTAACGTGATTGAGCTACTGGAACAGCAAGGCCAGCAGGTACATAAAGCAATTCAATCATTAACAGAGGAACAAGCGAACTACCGATATGCTGAGGGAAAATGGAGTATCAAAGAGGTCTTCGGTCACCTTATTGATAATGAACGTATTATGAGCACCCGCCTCCTTCGCATCGCTAGAGGGGATACCACACCTCTTCCGGGATATGATCAGGATATATTTATGGCAGGTCGCCCTTTTGATCTATACACTGTTGACCATCTTGCTGAAGAATATGCAGCGGTCAGACGCTCCACTATCGTGATGCTTCGTCAGATTAGCCCGGAAGCCTGGCTGCGTAGAGGGATTGCCAATAATTATCCAGCTTCTACTCGTTCTATCGCATGGGTAATCACAGGACATGAACTACATCACGTATCTGTACTTCGAGATCGATATGAAGTAAGCGTATAGTGGTGAGACGATGCAAGCCCAAGCTAAATATAAGAAACACATGTATCGGGAGTGACTTAATTGAACGTATCACCGTTTTACTTAAGACAAATCAGGCTCAAGCGTGATCGAATTCCAGCCTTTGATAGATACCCTTTTGACCTGTCGGTAGTCCGAAACCTGAATAGCCTGGATCTCCATCCTAAGGTTACTTATATTGTTGGTGAAAACGGCATGGGGAAGTCTACGCTAATGGAATCGATCGCTGTTTCATGGGGATTTAATCCCGAAGGTGGGACCATGAATTTTTCATTTTCTACAAAGGCCACACATTCAGACTTGTATGATTATATTCAATTGGTAAAAGGCACTCAGCGACCCAGGGATGGATTCTTCTTCAGAGCCGAAAGTTATTATAATCTTGCGACAACGATTGATGAACTCGATAGTGGGCCCTCGTTTGGACGTCCTATTAAAGATTCATACGGAGGAAAATCGCTGCATGAGCAATCTCATGGGGAATCCTTTTTTGCTACGTTTGTACATCGGTTCGGAGGTCAAGGACTATATATTCTAGATGAGCCTGAGGCAGCACTATCACCGCTTCGACAGATGGCCATGCTTGCTCGAATTCATGAGCTTGTGCAGCAGAAATCGCAATTCATCATTGCGACTCATTCCCCCATTCTAATGGCGTATCCAGATTCAACAATATATAACCTGAGTTCTGATGGCATTGAGGTTCAGACATTGGAAGATACAGATCATTATCTGATTATGAAGGAGTTTCTGAACAATAAGGATAAGATGATTCAGCAGTTGTTTGATGAATCTGAGGCGGACTAAAGAATTCAGACTGAAGCCCCGCTGATTGCCGATTCATTGCTGATCTACAACGAGGAGGTAGCTAAACAATAACGTTAGTGGCTGCCTCCTTTTTTAGCATTATGATCAATTACCTTTTTACCCTCATATAACATCATCTCTTGTGAGATCTTTACTATTTTATTCAGAACATAGTCAGGACCTTTGATTGCTTCTGTAGGATCGCTTCGTTCGTGGATTTTTTCGAATTCCATATTGAAAATTGCTGATTTAATGCTGGTACCGCCCAGGTCAATCCCAATCATATATGTACTCATTTTAGCTCACCAATCTTTCATGTTAATGAAGATGAATTACCCTCGCATAAACCCACCTTCTGAATGAATGACCTGACCAGTAATCCAAGCTCCAGCCTCACTGACCAGAAAATCAATGATGTTGGCTGCATCTTCAGGTGTTCCAATCCGTCCCAGTGGAAATTGAGGCAGTAGGGAATGACGAATGGAGTCATCCATCCAAGTGGTATCGGTCGGACCCGGATTTACAGCATTAACGGTTATTCCTAGTGGGGCAAGCTCGCTGGATAAAGACTTGGTAAAGGCTGAGATCGCCCCCTTGGTCGCAACATATGCCAATTCACCGGGCATCGGTGCTAGGTCTTGTCCAGACGTCATGTTAATAATTCTGCCTGATGTCAGATTGGATTTTTCGAAACCACGAGCGAATTCCGTACACAATAGGAAAGTGGATCTCATATTAACAGCATAATGATTGTCCATTAATTCAGCATCAAAAGAGCTGTAATCTGTGTTCACACCATAAGCCGCATTATTTATCAATATGGAAGGCTGCCCCAGCTTTTCTGTGGCACTTTCATACACGTGACGCGCAGCATGGCGGTCGGATAGATCGATCTCGATTGACGCGCAGCAGACACCCAGGTCCTCGATTTCATTGTGTAATGCAATGATATAATCAGGATCAGCCTTCCAGTGTGTAAAAAAAACATCCACTCCTCTAGAAGCTAACTTGCGACAAAAAGCACTTCCCATATCTCTTGTGTCACTGGCACCCGTGATGATTGCAACCTTTCTTATAACAGGAGTCATCGTTACACCTCTATCTATTAAATTTTAAGTAGACATTCACAACTACAGCTACATCCGGCAGCACGCCAGCTGTTATCGTTTGCAAGAGTTCGTAGTCGCCTTACTGGCTAACGTAGCCATCTCAATAGGATATGCCCACACGTGAGTTCACGAATTGGTGATCGGTGAGTTGACGATAGGTAAACTCCGCAGTATCCCCAACAGAAATTTTAGAGCCACCCTCGGGTAATACATCACGCTCTACCCGGTAGTTTCCCACTCGTTCCCCGTCTGGTAAATATGTCGGGCACACAATCGTCCAATCCAGAGTGGATTGTTGTAACAGTTGATACACTCGTTCATGTTCCTCGGCTGCACGAGTCGATTTGCGCTTGGATTCATTAGATTGATACCGAAATTTTTCAGGCTCGGTTCGACTCTGCAGGATACCCGCTGTTCCCACCGTAATGATACGCTGTACACCTTCTTCCATCATGGCATCAATGAGTAGAGGGACGTACTCCGAAAGTGTAGTTCCTCCATCCGTATTCAACGCACTGATTACCGCTTCTGCTCCACGTATGGCGCGGCGAAGATCTTGAAGTTCCAGCACATTTCCCTGAATAATCGTCAGATGCTCATGCTGATGTTTTATTTTGTCCGGTGTACGGACCAATGCAGTGACGTGATGACCTTCTTGAAGAGCGGTTGTTAGAACCTTACTCCCGACTCTTCCCGTCGCTCCTAGTATTAAAATGTGCATTCATGTACCTCCTGATGTTGTAATCACTCGATCCGCCTTAGTATATCTCTTACTGTTACATGTACTTGTACTATACCGGAACTTTACGATATCCTCAAGAATGCTGAATCAATGGAGTATGAACAAAAAAAGCCGCTTTTCAGCGGCTTTTGATGTACTTGCGAGATGTATCTATGGCTCTACGATTCGATATCTTCTACTTCTGGAGATGAATCAGTTCATACACCATTTTAGCCAGTTCTGCCCGTGTAACTTCTGCTTTTGGATCAAAGCGAAGACCGGCTTTTCCTGTCATAATGCCCAGCTCATTTACACGTTCTACAGCTTCTTTTGCCCATGAGGATACTTGATCCCTATCGGAGAATGGGGTAGTCGTCTTTCCTGAACCAGCATCTTGAATATGGAATAGCTTCGAGGCTTTCATTAATATTACAGCCGCTTCTTCTCGGGTAATGGACTTCTTCGGCTTGAATAGATTTCCATATCCTTGCACGATTCCAAGCTTAGTTGCTTCTGCAATGGCTGATCCAAAATACGCATCCGCCGGGACATCTGTATATGCTGATGACTGCGTATCTGAGGATACTCCAGCCGCTCGCATAATCAATGTGATAAAATCACCACGATTTACTTTTAGGGCCGGTCCATAATTTTGATTGTCCATCCCCTGAATCAGATGTTTCGCAGTTAACATGCCAACATATGATGCTGCCCAGGACGTCTTCATATCAGCGAACATTTTGCGGTACTCCATAATGGTGTATACACCTGGTTGTTCCGCTTCGAAAGTTACGCTATTGTCCTTAAATGTACCACCATGGTACTGGACGTTCTGTCCATTCTCTGAAACTCGATATACTCCCGCATATTCGGATTGGAACTTCTTCCATTGTTCTGCGGTTAACATTAGTTTAACGAGAATGGCATGATCGAAGGTTGGGATGTCACTTTCACGATCACCTTCGAGAATGAACATACGCAGTGAGTGCATAATGCCGGTTTGTACGTACGACGCACGGGTCGACAGAAGATCTAAGTTCGCTTTAACGTTGTCTACATCCTTCAAACTGTTTAGGCGAATGATCAGCTGTTGTTCATCTTCCAAGCGCTGTGGTATAGCTTTTGGAGAGATTGTAACCTGCATCGCTGGTGTGATAATTCGGATGGACTTTCCACTGGATTTTGCCTTCTTCACTGCTTTTGCAGGGAGATAAAGATCAAAGGAAGCTCCAGGATTAGAGTCACTGACTTCAAGGCTAATTGTAACGTTCGCATCAGCAGCTGAAGCAACAGCTTGCTCAAGCAATGACGATTCAACACGGTAAGTTCCATCTTCGCTTCGGATTAGTGTGAGCTTGCCTTGATCTGGATGAGGCGGTGTTGGATTATTGCTTCCGGCCGTACCATTGCTTGGTGTTCCAATAGACGTTCCTGGATTAGGAGCGTTGTTGTTTCCTCCCCCATGACCTGGTGCTGGTTCTTCTGGTGAACGAGTTCCCGTATAGAAACTCCATATATCAGATAATACTGAACCGCTGTTCTCGTCCTCCACTTTGACATACCACTGTTGCTGGCTGTTGCTTGGAAGGCCTCTCCAAGAGACTGTCGCCTGAGCTCCGCTTGCAACATCATTTTTGGACCCAATCTTCTCATCGCTATAGACCTTGACACCGATATAGTCTGTTGCAACGCGTTTCGTAGCTGGCGCCAAGCCAAGATCCAGACTGAACTCATCTTTTCCTTTATCGATGGCTGGATCATAATAGTTATAGTCATCCAGATAAGGCGAATATGTTTTGATGTGAAGTTTGTTGTTTTTCATATCAAACTGCATCAGTCGCATATAACCTAATCCGCCCTCAGGAGCACCTTGGTAATCTGCCAGCATTTGATACACATTACGATCAGGAATGCCATCACCATCATCGTCAATCGGGTCCACTTTTAGTTCAGAATCATGGTAATGACCTGAAAGGGCAGCTATCACATTTTTATTGGGTTTAACCACTTTCTCGAAAATTTGATCTGCGATCGGCGAACGATTATTGGAGACTAGCAAATATTCGTGCAGACAGAGAATTGCCTTCCGTTCCGGATATCTGGAGACAACCTCGTTCATCCAATCAATCTCTTTCTCTCCAAGCCCCCAACCCATGTATACGATGATAAAATCATTCCCGCCAGCGGAAACGAGATCATAATGTCCGCGATTGTTCTCGTATGAATCACCATATACCGATTGGTTAGCAAAACGATGAGCGCCGAAATATTCCTGGAACTTGCTGTAATCATTATCCTGATGTCCAACATCATGATTACCAGCAAGAAGTCCATACGGAATGGAAGCATCTTCAAGCACTTTCATGTTCTCATCAGCTTCGATCCATTGATACTCCTGATCTGCTTCATCCACCACATCACCGGTATGAATGACGTATTTAATGTTCATTTTTTCTTTTTGTTCGGTGATCCACTTCACCATTTTCTGATAGATGTGTGGATAACTTTCAGAGTAGTACTGAGTGTCTGACATCCAGATAAAGGAGAAATCATAATCATCTTGCGACTCAGGTTGCGATGAACTGCTTGCCATATTTACCTGCTCTGCAAGTTCATCTTGTACCATAACCTGAATTGTACCATCATGAGCATAATCTCCTGCCTGAACAACGCTGTTTAATCCGAAATCCTCTTCACCTGCAATCACCTGATCCAACTGTTTCCACTTACTTTCTTTCTCACTCCACGCGTACAAGCTGACTTTACGCCCTTCAAGAGATTTACCTTGCCATTCAATCTCCACACGATCTGTGTTACGGATGGATGGGTCAAGTTTGACTTCAAAGCGTTGATAAGGAAATTGCTCAATGGAGTCGTTCACCAGATAATTCCCATCCACCGCCGAAATTTTCTTATAATCTTCCGCTTCCATTGCCTTTTCTCCCACAGGGATCTTCTGTTTAGGAGGCTCTGTATCGGAAGTGTTCAGGTAACCTGCGAACCTGTCAGTCTGATGACTGTCATAGAGGTATCCCTTGTAAAACGTGACATTCATTGAATCAGCATCGGGGTCCTGGACTCTAACGGTTAGATTCGCATTTGTCCCGACATTGGTCTGATTCTGATTCGGACTGATGAGTTCAGGCTTAAGCGGGTTTTCATCCGGTACATTAAACTGAACCGTTTTCTCTGATGTGTTCTGCGCCCGGTCTGTCGCCTGAATCTGCAAAATATGTTTGCCGGCAGACATTTTTCCAGAGGAAGTGTGTAACGGTAGATCAATAGTTTTCCCATCCAGCTTCACTGTGACCTGATCTACACCGGCGATCTCATCCTCTATTTGAGCATTGATGACGAATGGTCCACGATAGGTTTTATTTTCCTCCAAGGTTGGTTTAATTACTGGTGCCGTATTATCGACTAACACCTCGGCAGTAACCTCATCCCCGCCGTCTGATACCGTGACTTGATGTGTTCCGTCAGGTACAGAAGTTGTGTCCCACGCATAAGCTGTTGCTTTCATCTGCTCAGCTTTCAGTTCAAAATGAAAACCGATGGATTCGCTCTTACCTACAGAATCTCCCATTTTCATCTGTTTTTCTTTTTCGGCATACGCGGGATCCCAGATCTCCGTCCCGTCAGCTAGAAGAAGTCTAACGTTTTTGATTTCGAAATCGTCTTTATTTTCTTCCGGACGTTTATCAAAAGGCGAAGTTTTGGAGCCTGCCCGGATGTAGATTACATTGTCACCCTGCACCAGCTTCTCGGAAGCGATGGGGAATGATAACGTAGTGTACGTTGGAATAGGATTCATGAAGGTATAGAGGATCGTCTTGTCCTCCAGTTCAGGTGGTCCCATCGTAACTGAATTCTTAAAGTAATAATCTACATTCACAGCTTCAAATACAAAGTAAGCATCATGTTCCAGCGCACCCGAGGTTGAATTTTCGGGAACGAGCTTATTATTAATCCGGAGTTTAACAGGTGTACTCTTAGACTGCGATGTGCCTTTGAGGATGTGAGTTCCATGCAGGATGTCTTGATCTTTAACATTGAGTCGAAGTGGATCATCACTTGCCCCTCCGGTAATGGAGATACTCATTGTATCAGATTGAGTTTCATTTAGGCCGTCCGAGACTACAAAATAATACTCAATTCGTTTACGTCCGATAAGCTCAGCTGACGATAACGTATAATGGTACATCGTATCATTGAAATCCTCTGTTAGACGACGACGTAAGAACTCGGTGTCCTTGTCCGAACGAACATATACGTCAACGGAGGTCACTTCGCGATTGTCTCTGGCATCGGCAATGAGTTCCAATGTTTTTGACTGGTCTACTGATGTAGTTTTGGTCATATCCGTGACCGTTGGCGGAACAAGATCCTGCTCCACGTGCACCGGCTGAGAAGGCTTTTGACTTAAATCAATCTTACCCGGAGTAGGCGCTGCAACTCCTGAACCCGATTTAATCATGACGCCGGAGCCATTAAGAGGATAAGTATACGTGATTGCTTTGTTCTCTTTGGTTTCATCCCCTTTTGTACCCGTCTCATACGCCTGATCTGCATCATAATAAGCGGAAGAAACTTCTTTGCCTGTGTTGCTTTTGATGACGAGAGCTCTGCGACCTGAGTTGGCCATACCGTCACTTTGGATGGAATGTAGCGTAACATTAGGAACCAGGCTGGTCTGATAGAACTGATTGAAATCCGTTTCGTCGTACGTGGCATTTGCGCTATTTTTGATCCAGAATACGACAGGCTCCTGAGCAGGTATGACAAAATCAGGATTTTCTGATCGCCATGCTACATCTCCCGTCGGTCCTTTATCCGGGTAACGGTAATACAAGCTGTAATTTTTAAAATGGATGGGCTGATCCGTATTGTTATAGACCTCAATATACTCGTAAGCGTCAGAGGATGTCCCTGGCATATTCGTTGTGTTGGGCACAACTTCTGTAATGAGCAGTGTTGGTGTCTTCGACGAGTCATACGATTCCATCTGAATGGATGCCGAATAAGACTGTTCTACACTGCCTGTCTGAATTCGGTATAAAAGCTGTGGCTCAACAAGCATCGATGCAGGGATCGTGGCTGCATACTCATCCGAGTTATTGACCGAAGACATCGTTAGAACCGTATATCTGTTCTGAGATGGTGTTTTATATAACAGCTTCACTGCTGCTTTGCTCCCGTCTGCTTCAGTAGACAAATTTTTGATTCGGGCTTTGACCACGAAATCTTGAACCTGTAATGCATCAACGGGTGTAGAGTGCTCTATAATGGTTTGCGAACCTTCGTCTACGACAGGCGGAACGGCTTGTTGCGGATCGATTATTCCAGGTGTACCAGGTTGCTTCCCAGAGTCGTCCATAACCGTCATTTGTGTAGTTCCACTAGCAGGATGCTTGAAAAAGATACCCATATTCGCTTTTACGTGAGCTGGTTCATAGGCTGCGGAAACGATGCTTTCATTAGCAACGTCTCGGATGACAATTGAGCGTGCGTTTCCATTGGCCATTCCGCCCCCGCCCTGAATACGGAACAGATGTTGATCCTCTACCAGCGTTGTGCCAAAATTACTGTTAAATTGTTCAGCAGTCAACCCTTGATTGCTGCCATTCATAATCCAGAATACGATTGGACTGCGGGCGGGAATAATGACATCTTTCCCAGCATCAAGCTTCCAAGTATCTTTATTGTTATAGAAGAATACATAGTCTTTAAAATTGATCTCATGATCGGTGTTATTATAGACCTCAACATATTCATACGCATCTGTGCTTGAATTAGGCAGGTTCGATGTATCCGGTACCATCTCTGTAATTAGGAGGTCCGGCCCTGTGGATTGCTGCGTTAATGATGTATTCGGGCCATATACCGTTTCAGGAACGGCATATGGCTCCGTTGCAGGTGTTGAATCCGTTGCGATCTGACCTACTTCAGAAGTGTTGGAAGGCGGGTTAGTCAGAGTATTACTCTGCTCTGCAAATGATGGCGCTTCCGCATGAGTAGCAGGAATCGTTGTGATGGAAGGTAGTCCCGTTGCCATAACCATACTGCTAAGGACGGCAATAGAAACACTGCGTTGAAATAAGTTTCGTTTACTCAATTATACCCGCATCTCCTTTTTATCTAATTTAATGTTCTAAAAACAAACATTATTTATGATATTAGGAATTTGTTAGCGGGGTACATGAAATAAGTAAAAGGAAAGTTAATCCATCAATTGCTCCTGAATGCAGGATTACAATAGATTAGACACCACAGCACATCGAATAGCCACAAAGTGCGCTGAAAATATATGTATATTTTTTTGTGTTCCACGCAGATCAAAAAAGTGCAGCATAGTTCAAATAAGTGCAAGATACATGCTCTTTTGGCTTCCCCGTTTTCCTCTAGAGTAAAAAATCATACAGAATCTGGTCAATAACGTTTATATCCCCTTCACTCGTTCTCCATTACAATATCTTCAAGTAACACATTCCTAAACCATGACTTGAACTTGAGGGGGAACGGTAATGAACAAAAAGATGAAGCTTCTGATCTTGTCCATGAGTATGTCTGCATTGTTAATTACGGCCTGTAATGACACCGGTAAAGGTACAACACAGACGGATGCGGACGATGATGGCACAGGTGCAGTTACCATTCATACGGTCACATCCGAATACAGTTCAGCGAAATATCCAAAGGGCGATGACATTACCAATAATGTCTGGACCCGTAGATACAAGGAGAAATTAAACATTAACGTCAAGACGGACTGGGTCAGTGATGAATATGAAACCAAGCTCAATCTCGCCATCTCTTCGAATGAACTTCCCGATGTTTTCCGCGTAAACCCTTCTCAGCTACGCCAATTGATCGAGGCCGATATGGTTATGGACTTGACTGAAGCTTTTGAGCAACATGCCTCGGACCGTCTCAAAGGATATATGAAAGCGGATGCAGACAGCTACGAATCAGGTAAAAAAGATGGCAAGCTCTACGGTATACCGCAGATGCACTGGGGGTTAATTGACCAGCCTGACTTTATCTGGATCCGCAACGACTGGAAAGAAGAGCTTAAACTGCAAGATCCAAAATCCGTAGAAGATATCAAAAATATGGCGCTCAAATTCATGGAAAAACACGGCGGATACGGCATCGCTGTGGATCAGTCTCTGGATTATCTCAACCTGCTCGCCGTTGCATGGAATGCACATCCCGATATGTGGATTGAAGACAGCACGGGAAAACTGACCTATGGTTCCATTCAGCCTGAGATGAAAAACGCACTTGCAGAGTGGGCGGAGTGGTACAAGCGGGGTATTATTGATCCGGAATTCGCCATTAAAGACTTTAATGCCATGAATGCCGACATCGTTGCTGGTAAAGTGGGCATTCAGCCATATTATCAGTGGTGGGGTTATAACCCTGGCGTAGATACCATTGCGAATCTTGGTAAAGACGCGATCTTCTATCCCTATCTGATTCCAACGGTGGATGGCAAGGAAGCGAAACAGTCCATCTTTTTTGCTAACAACAATTATATTGTTATGAAAAAGGATGCTGCCAACCCGCAAGCGGTCATTGAAATCTTAAACGACTACGCCTACATCGTAGATGAAGGTAACGGCAAGGAAAAACCAGAGACGTTGTCCGCCCTGCTGGACAATGACATTGCCCATGTGGTTGGTGCGTTCCGTGTACTTAATCCGAATTCGGATTATGAGCAATTCGAAGCGGTGTCCAAAGCTCTTGAAACCAAGGATACCAGCGGACTGACGACTTCGGGAATGTGGCAGAAATATAACAACAGCGTTGAATTCATCAAGAATTCAACACCAGGAGCAACGGGTGATTATTTGCAACAAGGTGCTCCGAAAAATGCTTACGGTCTGGCCAAAAAAGTGCTTGATAGCGGCAATTACATCAAAACTGCATTATGGGGTGTTACCCCGGAAGCACTCTCCAGTTACGGCACAACGCTGGATGATATTCTGACCGAAGGTTTTACCAAAATCATTATGGGCAGCGAAAGTATCGATTACTTTGACGTGGTGGTACAGAACTGGCGCGCAGCTGGTGGAGATACAGCCATTGAAGCGGTGAACGAGGCATACGGCAAATAAATGATTGCCGGGACCTGAAGGGGGTGAGCCTGTTCTCACCCCTCTTTTTGATAACCGAACGGAGGAAATGCAATGCTGAAAAAATGGAAGCAGCAAAGTCCTTATCATCTCATGTTAATCCCTAGTGTGGTGCTGGTATTTATCTTTAGTTACATTCCGTTCTATGGACTGATTATTGCGTTTCAAAAATACAACCCCGGTCTCGGCTTCAACTCGCCATGGGTCGGATGGGATAATTTCACACACGTATTTAACCAGCCTAACTTCGTAAGAACGATCTGGAACACGCTATATATGTCGGTTTTTAAAATGATTGGAGGCATTGTGGTGCCGGTCATTTTCGCTCTGTTACTGAACGAAGTGATGCACAACGGGATTAAGCGAACCTTCCAGACCCTCGTATACATTCCCAACTTTCTTTCATGGGTCATTATGGCGGGGATTATGCTGGATATTCTAAGTGCAAATGGCATCATTAATACGTTCTTAAGTGTGTTTGGCGTTAAGCCAATCTCTTTTCTCGGCACCCCTTCTATTTTCCCGTGGACGATGATCGTAAGCGATATTTGGAAAGGATTTGGTTTTGGTACGGTTGTATATCTGGCTGCTCTAACGAGCATCGATCCTGGACTGTACGAAGCAGCTGTCATTGATGGCGCCAAACGCTGGAAGCAAACGCTCTATATTACCCTACCGCTCCTCATGCCAACGATTGTTTTAATGACTGTGTTGTCACTAGGAAACGTACTTAATGCAGGTTTTGATCAGATCTACAACCTCTACTCTCCTGTGGTTTATCAGACGGGGGATATTATTGATACTTATGTGTACCGTTTAGGTATACAGCAGGCGCAATACTCTATTGCCACCGCTGTCGGTTTATTCAAATCAGTCATCTCCTGCATCCTGGTTGCTGTCTCTTACATTCTAGCTTACCGCGTGGCAGGTTACCGTATCTTTTAAGGAGGGCGTATTCGGATGATTCATGACAAAAGTATAAGCAGGCGTCTCTTTCATATTCTGAATTATACGATACTGCTGAGCATCTCGCTGCTCTGTGTTCTGCCATTTGTGAATTTGCTCGCCGTCTCTTTTAGCAGCAGTTCAGCGGTCTCAGCGGGAAGTGTGACGTTCTGGCCTGTCGAATTCACAACCAAAGCATACGAGTTTGCTCTTTCTGGTGGTGCTTTCTATTCTTCCTTGTGGGTTGCGATCCAGCGAACGGTTCTCGGTACGGCCGTTAATTTGCTGTTAATCGTGCTGACAGCCTATCCACTCTCCAAAACGAAACAGAAGGTTATGGGTCGTAATGTCTACATGGGTTTTTTTATTGTCACGATGTTGTTTAGCGGAGGTTTGATTCCTACCTATCTGGTTGTGGTGAAAATGGGATTGATCGATTCGATCTGGTCTCTGATTCTTCCAGGAGCGCTTCCCGTGTTCAGCATGATTATTCTAATGAACTTTATTCGAGGGCTCCCTGAAGAGATTGAAGAATCAGCTATTATTGATGGTGCTGGACCTTTACAAGTATTGATTCGAATTATGCTACCACTTCTGAAACCTGCACTCGCGACAGTCGGATTATTCAGCATTGTGGGTCATTGGAACTCCTGGTTTGATGGCATTATCTATATGAACAATCCCGCTAATTATCCGTTACAGAGTTATTTGCAGACATTGCTTCAAAGCTTCGAGCAGATGATGTTAAAATCAGGATCAGATTATACCCAGCTGTTATCCATGATGAATGCCAGAACAGGACGTGCAGCTCAGATGTTCCTGGGTGCCATCCCGATTCTTCTCATCTATCCGTTCCTTCAGAAGTATTTCACCAAAGGGCTGGTATTAGGAAGTGTTAAAGGGTGAAATCAAGCTGATATGTAGTTAGATGAAGTGTTTGAATCCAGTATCGATCTTCGAAAAAACAAAAACCAAAGGATCTGTAGCTAATAAGCTGCATGCAGGTCCTCTGGTTTTACTTTGTTTTTGTGGATCATTTTCATCATGATTCCTTAGCCCTTTTTCATCATCCATAAAGTCTAGCCTACATCACTTCACTTTTTCGTTGGTGAACTGGCTATCGCAGGCAGCAGAATCGTAAACGTTGTTCCTCTCCCGATCTCGCTCTTCACCTGAATTCCATATGGTTTACCAAAGTGAAGTTGGATGCGGCGCTGCACGTTATATAATCCAATTCCCCGGTTGCTACTACCTGTTTCCTGTCTTTCCTCCATCAGGCTGCATACAGTCCTCTGATCCATACCTGTCCCGTTATCACTGACTTCAATACAAATATCTTTTTGCTGAGCCCGAATCCGGATCGTGATGAGCCCATCTTCTTCAATCTCTGCCAGACCATGAAAGAATGCATTTTCCACAATAGGTTGCAGGATCATCTTAGGCATGACATAATCTAGCAGCTTCTCTTCCATCTCATACTTCATCTGAATACTGCCGTAATATCGGACGTTTTGAATGGTCGCATAATGCCCAATGTGATTCAACTCCTCCCGAATCATAACGAGACTACCATCCGATCTGGTTGCATATCGCAGCATAGAGATGAGTGCATCCGTCATATCTACAATTTTGTCTGCCTGCTGCATGGATGCAATCCATTTCACAGAGCCTAACGTATTGTACAGAAAATGAGGATTAATCTGATCATGCAGTGCCCGCATCTCCGCCGCGGCTTTCTCGATCTCTTCCTGCTGCATTCGTTCCACCATTCGTTTCAATTCATGAGACATGCGATTAAACCGGGTGGAGAGATGACCAATCTCATCCTGGGACCGGATGTCCTGCACATGTTCAAACTGCCCCTTTTCGACGAGTCGTATATTATTTAGCAGTTTTTTAATGGGACGAGTGATCACATGCGATAGAAAAATGGAAATGACGGCAGCAAAAAGAGACATCACAATCGCCAGCGTCACCAGATTCCTGCCTAATATTTTTCCATCAGCAGTCAGCTCTTCTAGCGGCATATAGACATACGTGGTCCACTTTTGCTGACTAAGCGGGCTTTTTACCACCACATTGTATGCCTCAGATGGGCGGACGTTATCCCGAAACAACGTGCCGATCAACTGGTCGTTTACGTTGTATACGATTTTTTCATCCTCATCAATAATCATGAAGCGAGATCGAAGACCTTCCTGCAAGTTACGGTTGACGATCTCAATAAACTTGATATCAATGCTGACCACAATCACGCCAAGCAATTTTCCATTCGTCACATCATGAATTTTTCGTGCGTGGGAGACGGCAAGTACTTTGTTTTCTAATTGTTTATCTATACGGGTCGTCAACGTGATCGTGCGTTCATCGTCATGCATAAACTTCTTGAACCATAGCTCATTTCTGACGTTGAAGGTAGCGTCTATTGGCTGATGTGGACTGACAAACAGATCTTGTCCGCCGTTCATATTGTATAGATAGATCGAAAACACACGATCCTTCATCATAATGTAATTCATTAGAATGTTATATGCGGCGATCTCGTTTTTTTCATTACTTATGCGTAGAAAATCCTGGATTGGAAAACTGCCCTCGTGGGTTGCCGATAAACTATCACTTAATCCATTGCTCGCTAGCAGAGTGATTTTTTCAATTTCCTTCAGAAACTCGTCGATACGAATATTCGTCTGTTTGGTCAAGTCACTGAGCAATGTGGTGTAATTTTGCGATAACAATCGCTCCGAAGAATAATAAGAATTAATAGTCATCACAAATACCGGAAATATAATGACTGTTATACAGATGATAATAATCTTATGCCTGATCTGGAAAGGACGCTTGAACATCACCGAGTGCACCTCTATTCGCGGGTTATATGGGAGTGCTGTTGTTCTCGATATTCTTCTGGTGTAAGGCCCGTCGTTTTTTTGAAAATTTTGCTGAAATATGTGTAGTTGTGATAACCTACTTTGTCCGCGATTTCATATACTTTCAGCTCTTTACTCAGTAAATAGGCCTTCGCGTGTTCAATGCGAGTCCTGGTTAAATAAGAGATGAAATTTTCTCCCTTTTGCTGTTTGAACAATCGACTTAGATACGAGGGGTGAACATTAATCTGGCCTGCCACACTCTGCAGCGAGAGATCCTCTGCATAATATGTGTTGATGATGTCAGTGGCGAGATCGGTGTATTTGAGTTCGTGCGTAGCTGGAGCACTGGCGTTAAACGTTTCCGTGATATGCATCATCACATCTCGATGTATTTCATTCCAATGCTCCCCATTCAGTACAATTTCATAGGGGGATTTCTCCGTCATCAAAATTTTCTTCCGTGACGTAGTGTTCAGCAAGTGGGCATGCATCGTTTCGAGCACTGTAATGTATTGCTTGCGAATACTATTCTCGTCTGCTCGGATGTTCTTCAGGTTCGTGCGTATGTCCTCCAGAAACAACTCGGCGCTTTCCCTATTCTTGCTGATACAACACTTCATGAAATGCTGTTCTTGCTCAGGGTTTAAGAGGATCACCACTTCTTCCCTACTCGGTGCTTCACGTACATCTTTAACATGTAGAATCTGATTGCCACCAGTAAAAAATCTCTCCTTAAGAGCAGACTCTGCTTCCCGACACGCACTCCGTAACGAGGTGAAACCGGACACTACCGAGCTCACACCTGCTGTAATGGACAGATTCATAAAATCCTTCATCGAGGCCATGATTTTGCGGATCAGCTTATTCAGGTCACCATATACATCCGAATCCATATCCGAATTTACGTTGACAACCACCCAGTACTCAGAAGAGCTCTCCACAAAGATTTCCTTTGCCCAGCGGGATGGAATGACTTCTTCCATGATGTTAAGGATCGAGAAGCGGAGCAACTTTTCTCCTTTCTCAATGTATTTTCGCTTGAGCTGTTCATAATGATTAACGATGAATTTGATAGCCACCAGACGTTCGGATTGAATACGAAATTGTAATTCTGCCACTTGGCTATTCAATTCTTTTTCATTCGTGAATCCGCTTACAATATCTTGGAAAAAGCTGTCCTTGAGGTAACGGATGCTCTTATAATAATCCGAATTTACATGTGGTGAATCACGATGTAGATTTTGTTCACTTTCAAGCTTGCTCCGAACACTCCTCAGAAGCTGGATGAGTGATTGCTCATTGATTTCACTTTTAATCAGGTAATCCGTAGCCCCTAGCTTTAGAGCCTTTTTCACATATTGCAGTTCATCAAAATTACTCAGTATGACGTATTTACAGTACTTTAACGACTGTGATGCTTCTTTGATAAATTGTAAACCGTCCATGACCGGCATCCGAATGTCCGTAATAATCAGATCTGGAACTTTTTCTAAAGCAATCTCTAATGCTTCTTTCCCGTTACAGGCCTCACCCGACACGTAAAAGCCGTACTCTTCCCAGTTCAACATAGAACGAATACCAACCCGCATCAGCAGTTCGTCCTCTACAATCAGCAGTTTATACATGAATATCCTCCAACGTTAGTTTTGATCTATGAGCCATCATTCCAGGTATTCATAGGCGTGTGTTTTCCGTCTTCTAATTTATTCGGACTTTATCCATGAAATCCCCTTCCAAGCGTCATAAAAAAGATAAAAGATCGCCAGATTTGGCGATCTTCATGGAAGATATTATTAGTCATTTCGTATGATGATGGATATAGCGCATTTCGACTCCATGTTTACACATAGCAACTCTTGACCTTGCAACTCGATCTGGATCGGTCTGGCTTCCTGCCCATCATTGAACAGTACAAGAGCTGTACTTCCATCCGTGTTGCGAAAGGCTACAGAGTATACGGAAGTATCGCTGGAGACTGATTGAATCTGAACTGCTCTTGGACGAATTACTGCACTGAAATGGGCCAGCGCGTAATAATCCAGCGTGTAGATGAGTTCTCCTGTCTGCTGATTAATCTGTACAATACCGCGACAGGTGCTCCGACCAAATCCGGGTACAGTAGGGCCATTGTGTTCATCCAGCGCCATATTCCACAGAATCATCGACTTACTATAGTTACGCAGGATCTGAATCCCGGTTCGGATGACATTGGAGAATGCCTGTTCAAAGGGTGGAATCCACTCTCCGCCGGAACCTTCAGTGAAATGAACTTCTTTTCCAGCAAAAGCCTCGTATACGGTCGATTGCGCTGACGCATCGCCTCCATACCAATGCCAGGCTACTCCATCTACTGCTTCACCAGCTTTCTCAAGCACCGTTAGTGGATAATCTGGACGATCCCAGTTATGGTCATAACAGAGAATTTTCGTGAACACGTTGTTACGCACGAATGCTGGCTTGAGATGATGCAGAATAAAATCAGCTTGTGCTTCAGCTGGCATCAACATGCTGGGATAATGCGTAGGTTCGTACAAAGCCTCATTCTGCGGTGTAATCGCATAGATTGGTAGACCATGTGCTGCGTATGACTGAATATATTTTACAAAATAATGAGCATATACCGAATACCATTCAGGCTTTAGTTCTCCAGTCATCATGGAGCCACTGGTTTTCATCCAGCCAGGTGCACTCCATGGGGAAGCGAACAGTTTCAACTCGGGATTGAGTTCAAGTGCCTGCTGAGTTAACGGAATGATATCCGCTTCATCATGCGCAATGCTAAATTTGGCTAGTTCCGGATCTGTAAGATCGTCAGGCAGATCATTGTAACTATAAACCGTACGGGCGTAATCAGAAGCACCCATCGGGTTGCGAATCACCGACAATCCAATGCCTTCTGTAGGATGAAATAGACGTGTCATCGCTTCCGTACGCTGTTCCTCTGTTAACTTCTGATGCATGAGATATGCTGAAGCATCTGTAAACGATGCTCCAAACCCATCCATCTCCTGGTACGTTTGGCGATCATCCAATCGCACAGTTACGGTTAAAGGGTCTGTATTCGTAGATGAGATTGGACGGCATTGATCCAGACTTATGGACTGGAATAATTCATTCTCACCCGTTGTTTTAAATATGGTAAAGGTTTTCATCGCGAGGGCCTCCTATTTATTCAATGCTTAGCTTCTCTTTGTTCTGCTTCATCTTCTCACTACGGATCTTTACAATGTCAGACCAGCGGTTTTCTTCTAGGAATGATTGATATGCTGCAAGAGCGTTATCAAACGAAGCATCATCCTTCGAACGTAACATGCTCACCAGGGTTGAGTTCCATTTCGTATTAATCGCGGACAACGCACGAGCTTCCGGTGTGCCCAAGTTCGGATTCACATTTTCGAGTATAAAATGAGGTGTCAGCTTGCCTTTGCCCCACTCCTGCATCTGTTTGATGGATTCCGGGAAGGCATCCGCACTCAGCGCTTTATGACGGTCATGACCGAAGAACATAAACTCGCCTAGACGATAATCCTTCTTGAATTGATCCGCGTTATGCAATTGCATGTCTTTTACCTCAGGAAGCAATTGCACGGTTCCGTCAGCTTTTTTCTTAAACGTCTCTCCTTCAATACCGTAGTTCATCAGTATCTGCCCTTCTTCGCTGAGCAAATAGGTGAAAAGCTGCATCGCTTTGGCCGGGTCTTTAGCATCTTTGGAAATAAAATTAATCATCCAGCCTGTAATGCCGGACTGATTCAGCGTTGGTGCATTCCCTTTCGTACTCTGCGGCCCATCAATGGCCATGTACTCTTTGCCTTCATTGTCACTCATGAAAATTTGTAGGTTACCGCCCTGTTGAGGAGTACCGTCCAGCAGCAATGTAGCATATTTACCTGATTTCACTTTTTCCTCAAAAGCTGTACCGTCATCTGCAAAACTGTCATCACTAATGTTGCCATCCCTGTACACAGCGTTTAACGTCTTCAACCAAGTCAGATAATCTTCATCCAGATTACGATCATAGAATTCACCGTTTTCCGTTTCGAGTGGAACGCCAATGAAATCCTGTAATGCATCCCCAAGTGAACCTGTGCCCTCACCGATGGCGTTGAAGCCAAACGGAATGAGCGACGGGAATTTATCTTTGATCTGCTTCATCACACTTTGGAATTGCTCCGGAGTTCCCACGTCCGGGCTACCCAATGTTTCATACACATCCTTACGGATGATAAAAGCTGTTTTGGCTGGGATGTTACCGCTATCATAATCATCTTGTGTGTTCGAATAATTAGGATATCCATAGGTTTTGCCATCCGCCTGTTGGAACCATTTCATCGTGTCGGCAGCAGCAACCTTGTTAAAGTAGGGATCATACTTTTCAGCCAAATCATTCAGAGGCATTGCCCAGGTAGACGCCTTGTTCACAACCGGGGAATTAGAATCAAACACTGTCAGCATGTCAGGCATATCTCCACCGGCGAAAAACGTATTTAATTTGGTATCATCTCCTGTGATGAATTTGATGTTAATATTTAGATCTTCCTTGATCTTTTTCGTGACGACGTCTTTGCCAAAATCGGTATTCCACCAATCTGCATTAACATACCAGGTCAGATCCGTCACTTCTTCTTTCTGATCCAGTTGCCATGCGGGTTTCTCCGGATCAACGGTATAGCGGTTCTCAATAGAAACCCAGTTTCCTTCCCCTGAACCATCTGAACCTCCACTGCATCCCGTAACCATTAATACAGCACATAGTAAAGCTGCACATCCTTTAACTCCTTTTTTGCCTAACAGCCTGCGAACATTAAACATGTAATCTCCTCCTTGTCATGGGTTGAAAATGGTTGATTTCAATAAGCATCATGTTATTCCTTAACGGCCCCAAGCATCATTCCTGAAATGAAATATCGTTGTAGCAAAGGATAGATCAGCACAATTGGCAATGTCGTAATCACAATAGTGGCAAGCTGCACTCCTTTGGTTGTCGTTTCGATCACAACAGACCCGCCAATATTTTGCATGGACTGTGTCTGGGATTGCACGATAATTTCATATAACATCATCTGTAATGGGTATAGAGACTGGTCTGTAATATAAAGCTTGGTTGTCATAAAGTCGTTCCACTGTCCTACCCCGTTAAACAAAGCGATCGTTGCCATCGCCGGCATAGACAGCGGAATGAAGATTTTGAGAAAAATATGCCAGTCCCCAGCCCCGTCTATCTTGGCGGACTCTTCGAGTGATTCTGGTACATTTCGAAAGAAATTCATCAGGATAACAACATCGAAAAAGCTGAACAAAGCCGGAATAATGTACACCCAAAAGCTGTTCAAAAGACCTAGTGACTTGATCAGGAGATAGGTTGGAATCATCCCCCCGGAGAAAAACATCGTAATAACGCCCATAGCTACGTACAACTTACGGCCTTTCAAGTACTTTTTACTCAAACCATATCCGACCATAGCACAGAAGAATACGTGTGTTACGACACCGATCGTGGTTTTGGAGACAGAGATGAAGAATGCCTGCCAGATGTTTGAATCATTGAATACGGCCCGATAGTTTTCTAGTGAGAACTCCGGTGACCAGAAGATGAATCCACCTTCTGCAAGTGCTTTGCCAGAGCTAAAGGAGGAGATGATTACATTCCAGAGCGGCACAACAATGACGATGGTACAGATCAGCAACAGGATCATATTGACAGTATCAAAGATCCGGCTGTCCAGATCTTCTTTGGCTACTTTTCCATTCACAAGGGAGACCTCCTTCTACAGCACAGACTGGTTATCATTCAGTTTGCTCGTAATTTTGTTTGCTGTGACGAGCAGGATTACAGAGACGATAGAAACACCCAGACCTACCGCTGTAGCATACGAAAAGTCACCCTGTGACATCCCCATACGATAGACATAGGAATTAATGACTTCAGCCTTTTCACGGTTCTGCGAGTTCATCAGTACAAGTGTCTGGTCGAGATTGGAGCCGAGCAGTCCACTAACGGTCAGGATTAGATTCAGGCTGATGATCGATTTCATATTCGGTAAGGTTATGTTCCATATCTGACGTATCCGGCTGGCTCCATCGATTTTGGCGGCCTCGTAATACGTAGGATCGATCTTTGACATGATGGCGAGGTACAAGATCGTTCCCCAGCCGGCTTCTTTCCAGATATCGGATAACGTGGCGATCCACCAGTATTTCCCTGCATCCAGTAAAATATTTTGCGGCTGTGAAATGATTCCTAGCCCAAGGAGCAATTCGTTGAACAATCCGGTTGTGGAGAACCAGGTGATCAGCATGCCACCTAGTACAATCCAAGAGAGAAAGTGAGGCAAATATGAAACCGTTTGCACGAATTTCTTGAATCGTCCGCTGTTTAACTCATAGATCATGATCGCTAGAATAATCGGAATAACAAAGCCGATCCCCAGTTTCAAAAAGCTGATGCCAAGTGTATTCACCACAGCATCCCAGAAGTATTTATCTGACATGATGATTCTGAAGTTATCCAGACCCACCCAAGGGGCACTAGACAAGGTATCAATGACGGTGTAATTTTTGAACGCAATCGTTAATCCGTAGATCGGTATGTAACAGAAAACAATCATGAACAGGATCCCAGGTAGAACCATGGACTGAATCTCCCACTGTCTGGCGAAATCGAGCCAAAACGTTCTGAAACGAAGTTTGAATGACTTTTTGCTGCCGGGCGTAGGAGGCTTCTGTTCACGGGATGCACTGGTCGTGAGCTGACTCATATTGCGTTGCTCCTCTCTGATTAGGTTCAAAATCATAAAAACGTTTTTATTTCTGACCAAAAACTCCCTTCTCTTGTCTCTGAATTAAAAATAAACCGAGGAGTAGTGTCCTTCATTCATTATTTGCGGGCCTCTCTCCGGTTGATTCTCACATGACTTGAACCACGCACGACAAGTTCTCCTGCCAGCTTATGCGCTGATCCCCGTTCCTCTCCCTTAATCATATTGACTAATTGTGTCACCGCTAAAATACCTTGTCTAGCGATTTGATTGCGTACCGTTGTTAGCGGTGGAGAATAATATGCTGCGATATCAATATCGTCAAATCCGACCACACTAATGTCACTTGGCACCTCATACCCGTGGGATTTCAATGCTTGAATACATCCTATTGCACTCAGGTCATTACCAGCTAGAAAAGCATCAGGGAGCTTGCCTGCATGCAGATGAATGAATGATTTGATTGCGTTGTAGGTAGCCTCTTCCTCGAAATATCCCTGGATGATGTAGTCTTCATCCATTGGAAGCTCATATTCACGCAGGGCGGCCAGATACCCTTCTCTACGCTGTGCGCTGTCAAACATCTCATCTACGCCGGATATATAGGCAATCTTTTGGTGACCGAGCCCAATCAGATATTTCGTTGCTTCATAGCTCGCTACATAAGAGTCAAAGATGATACTTCCCATCCCTTCACTCTCGTAGATGCGGTCCAGAAAGACCGCTTTAATCTTGTCTTTTTTCATCGATAGAATGTCCTGTTCATCTATTCGGAGCTCTTCATAGATGATCACTCCATCGACTCGTCTACCGAGAATATTGCTCATAATGACATGTTTATCTTTTGTCACAAACACATTCAGCCCATAACCTAGACGGTCACATTCACGCGACATGGCTTCAACCAGCTTGTAGAAATAAGGACCTGACACACTCGTAGTGAAAAAACCAAGCATTTTCGTCTGACCTGATTTCAACAGTTTGCCATTCAGATTCGGAATGTAATTCAAACGCTGCGCCACCTTGAGCACATGAGACTTCGTTTCTGGATTCAGGACATCGACACCGTTTAAGGCGTTTGAAACAGTAGAGATCGAAACACCAGCTTCTCTTGCTACATCTTTGATTGTGATTTTTCCCATTGATCAGATTCCTTTACTATTAAAACGTTTTTATTGTAAATTCAAAATACCATAAAACCGTTTTCAACACAACACTTATCTGCTCCACCTTTAAAAATGAAAACCGCTGACCCATAAAGATCAGCGGTGGTACAGGGTTTTTATCCAGTCTAATCATATTGAAGGGTATACGTTTGTCCTTTTTGTGTGGACAGGCTTACTTGATCGTCTTTTTCCGGGGTGGTTTGCACAACTGTATCGCCTTGGTGAACTATTAGACCAGGTTCAGACTGCAAATAACATGTCTTGCCTGTATGCGAGAGGATTTCTGCTTCGATCAGCTTGCCGTTCTCCCAGCGTAGGCTGACTTCGAATCCGCCTCTTGCTCTCAATCCTTTGACCGAACCTGTAGACCAACGTTCAGGTAATGCTGGAAGGAACTCCAGATATCCCTGATGAGATTGCAGCAGCATCTCGGCGATCCCCGCAGTTGCTGCAAAGTTCCCATCGATCTGGAACGGTGGATGAGCATCAAACAGGTTGGCATATACGCCGCCTTGCTCATGTTTGCCCGGCTCAGAGGCTTTAACGAGGGTTAGCAGATTAGAGATGAGCTGCTCTGCACGATTGCCCTCTCCAAAACGAGCCCATAAACCAATTTTCCAGCCAAGACTCCAACCTGTGCCCCCATCGCCGCGAATCTCCAGTGACGTGCGAGCAGCCTTCATCAGATCAGGCGATTTTTTGTGTGTAATCAGTCGTCCCGGGAATACACCTACGAGGTGAGATACATGGCGGTGCTGCGGGTCTTCCTCCGTGAAATCCTCGCTCCACTCCTGAAGGCGCCCTTTTGCGTCAACCTGGAGAGGAAGAATCTGCTCTCTCTTCGCTCGAAGAAGTTCTGCGAATTCGGCATCCGTCTGCAACACTTCTGCTGCTTCGATGCAGTTATCAAATAGCTCGGCAATGAGTGATAGATCCATCGTAGTCGCCTCACTGACAGCCGCATGTTCACCGTTCACAACAAATTTCATCTCCGGTGATGTGGATGGTGAAGTGATCAAATAGCCTTCTTTATTCTCAATGAGCCAGTCCAAGCAGAACAAAGCGGCCTCCTTCATCAGTGGATAACCCGTTTCTTGCAAAAAATCTTTATCTTCTGAGAAAGCATAATGCTCCCACAGATGCTGCGTCAGCCATACGCCGCCCATCATCCACAGTGCCCATACCGGATCACCAGCACCATAATCACCAACCGGAGCTGTTTGTCCCCAGATATCCGCATTATGATGAGCTACCCAACCTCGAGCGCCATAGTTCACTTCAGCTGTTTTCCGTCCGTTCTCTGCAAGTTTGCCAATAAAATCAAGCAATGGTTCGTGTAATTCAGCCATATTACATGTCTCTGCAGGCCAATAATTCATCTCAGCATTAATATTCAATGTATAATTGCTACTCCACGGTGCGCGTATCTCCTGGTTCCAAATGCCCTGCAAGTTGGCTGGCAGTGAGCCAGGTCTGGAGCTAGCGATCATCAAATAACGGCCGTAGTTGAACAAAAGCTCGACCAGGCCTGGATCACTGCTGCCGTACTTCTCGATGCGCTCATCCGTAGGCATGTCCTGAGGAGCAACACTGTCGCCGAGATGCAATTGCATACGATTGAATAACGCCTGATGATCTTGCACATGACGGTTACGCAAGTCAGCATACTTGTGTGCTGTGATCTGTTGAATGACGTCCACAGTTTTAGCTTCAGGCGAGATGATCGTATCGCTGGCTTGCGGCGTTGAAATATAGCTTGTAGCTCCCGTAAAATAAATGACCGCTTCCGTTGCACCGATGATTTGCAGTCCACTGTTGCCTGTATGCAGCGTACCTCCCGTATGTGATACAGCCAGTCTGCCATGGAAAGACATTCCACGATTAGATGCGGCGTCTCCGTACCGGACTGGCACTTCAACATCATGATAATTGGGCGATACATACTCAGGAGCCGTTCCAAAAAGTTCGTATTGATCATTCGCAGCTACGGTGTCGTGTCTCAACGGACTGCTCAGTCGAGTGCGAAAGTTCAATCTTCCCTCCTTGCTAGAAGTCAAACGAATGACGATAGCTTGATCCGGGTGGGAAGCAAACATCTCTCGATCATAACGCACGCCGCCAACCACATAGGAAACGCTTACAATACCAGTGGACAAATCGAGCTTACGCTGATAAGATTTGCGTTCATATGACTGCCCATGCTCCATCACAAGCTCTAGATCACCAAACGGCAGGTAAGACTGTGTGAACGGCCCCATCATTTTTTTACTGAGCAGATCTGCCTCTACATATTGTTTACGGGCGATTAGTTCCCTAATTTGAGGCAATACTTCTCGTGCTTCTGGATTGTTCCAGTCCTGGGCATAACCAGACCATAACGTATCTTCATTTAATGCAATCCGTTCTTTTTCAATACCGCCAAAGACCATTCCGCCCAACTTGCCGTTGCCGATAGGCAGTGCTTCAACCCAATAGGTGGCTGGAGAGCCAAACTGAATATTCATGCGATCGTTACCTCCGAATGCACTCATTTTTTAGAAAAACTTTAGTTTTACTTGTTCAAAAATCATTATATCTTTCAATGTGAAGGGAAGATATATATTTAACAAAAAATGATTTGAAAAGGTTGAACGAATGACATGTAATCCATAATATTCCATATCATTCTCTTTATGCCGAAATATCTTTTCAACATTCTTCTAAAATGAGGGTGTCTATCTATCTGTCTATCTATTTAGAGGGTTTTCTAGGCCTGGGGTACTTGTATGGTGAATTATCTTCGTTCAATTCGTAAGACCATTTAAAAAAGAGAACCGCTTCTTAAGAAGCCGTTCTCTTTGCCAATAGTTCAGCTACCCCAACTCATCTCTTAGTGGTCAAGGAATACAAGTTGAATGAAGAACAGTATCGCAAAAATATAAAATATCGGATGAACATCTTTTCCTTTACCCCGAAGCAGCTTCAGCACCGGGTAGAAGATAAAACCAATTCCGATTCCTGTTGCAATACTGTGCGTCAGCGGCATCAGAATAATAATCAGGAAAGCTGGGAATGCCTCCTCAAGATCGCTCCAGTTCATCTTGCCGATCACACTGATCATGAAGAAACCTACAATAATCAAAGCCGGAGATGTAATTGCCGGGATACTCGAAATCACACTCACGATCGGACTGAAGAACAACGTTACTGCGAGCAGTATACTTACCGTTACCGCCGTCAATCCTGTTCTTCCCCCTGCTGCAACACCCGTACTGGACTCAATATAAGCCGACGTTGGGCTTGTACCAAGCATTGCACCAGTCGTAGTACCGACAGCATCTGCCAGGAGTGCACCGCGGGAACGAGGAAATCTCCCATCTTTCAATAGTCCCGCTTGCTCCGCTACACCAAGCATGGTGCCTGTTGTATCAAACAGTGTAATTAATAAAAATGTGAAAATAATGGTGTACAGTCCATTGGAGAAGACACTCGCCAAATCCATCTGGAACGCCGTTTCACCAAGTCCTGACGGCATAGCTACGATCGATGCTGGCATTTCAAATAGTCCCATGAACCAGGCAATGATTGCGGTAATCACCATGCCTATGAACAAATACCCTTTCACATTGTAGGCCATAAGTGTAACCGTTATAATTAAACCGATAATCGTGAGATAAGTCATAGGCTGGGACAGATCTCCGAGTGTAATCAGATTCGATTCGGAATCTGCAATAATTCCTGCGTTCTGCAACCCTACTGTCGTAATAAACAAACCAATCCCAGCTGTGATCGCATGTTTGAGGCTTGCAGGAATGGCATCAAGCAGCATGTAACGAAATGAAGTGAGAGAAAGAATGATAAACAAAATACCGGCAATAAATACAGCCCCCAATGCCGTTTGCCAGGTTACCCCATACCCCTGAACGACACTAAAAGCGAAAAACGCATTTAACCCCATACCCGGTGCGATGACAATCGGGTAGTTCGACCACAGTCCCATAATTAGTGTTGCGACGATACTGGCCAGAATGGTAGCAATAAACACCCCGTTAAAGCTCATTCCTGTGCCACTGAGAATACCAGGATTCACAATTACAATGTATACCATCGTGAAAAATGTAGTAATACCTGCAATAATTTCGGTTGATACGGTGGTGCCTCTTTCTTTGAGCTTGAACCAGTTGTCCATCTTAAAGCCAGCCTCCAACTTTCATAGTTTTCTTCCCGAATCCTTAAAGGAAAAACAAAAAATCCCAATCACATATAGGAATTGATCTCTAAAGCTCCTATATTCGTCATTAGGATCTGTATAACTCCGAATTAAAGATAGGATAACCTTTTCTATTTCTAACCTGATGTCCATTTCGAATTTTATTAAATATGAGCCCCATTGTCAATGAAAATACGTCCTTGTTCACATTATTTACGAACTATTTACGGATTGAATACTAATTTTATTCGTTTATTTTGTGATTATACTCTATTTATGACATATGTTATTTTACAATTATCTTACAATTGTAGTGGTTTTTTTTTACAGATGGATGCTAATCTTCATAAGGACCAACAAATGAATAAAGCTTCATGCATTCATATTGATATATTCTAAGGAGGAATTATTTTGAAATTAACCAAAAAAGCATGGCCAGCATTAGCCCTTACCTTGGCTGTATCAGCCTCTTCCCTCTTGTCTGTTGGACAAGCAAGTACCGCTTATGCCGCAGGCCCAGAGAAAAAAGAAATCAAAAATATTATTTTTCTGATCGGAGATGGTATGGGAACTACATATACCTCTGCTTACCGTTACATGAAAGATAACCCTTCGACCAAAATGATGGAAAAAACGGTGTTTGACCCTTATCTAGTAGGTGCTCAAATGACCTACCCTGATGATGACAAGCAAAATGTTACCGATTCCGCTTCTGCAGCAACTGCCATGTCATCTGGTGTGAAAACATATAATGCAGCAATCGCAGTGGACACGCATCAAAAGTCCGTGAAAACGGTATTGGAGCAAGCTAAACAAATCGGTAAATCCACAGGTCTGGTAGCCACGTCGGAGATCACTCACGCAACCCCAGCTGCCTTTGGTGCTCATGATATCAGCCGCAAAAACATGGATGCTATTGCAAACGACTATTTCGACGAAATGATTAATGGAAAACACAAGGTTGATGTCCTTTTGGGCGGAGGAAAAACCAATTTTGTTCGCAAAGACCGTGATCTTACAAAAGAGTTCCAAAAAGCAGGTTATAGTTATGTAACCGACCGTGCATCTTTGCTTGCGAACAAAAACAAACAAGTCCTCGGTCTGTTTGCAGATGGCGGTCTGGATAAATATATTGATCGTACGAATGCAACGCCTTCCCTAGCAGAGATGACGAATTCGGCTATCGATCGCCTGAAAACAAACAAAAATGGTTTCTTCCTTATGGTAGAAGGTAGTCAGATTGACTGGGCAGGTCATGATAATGATATCGTTGGAGCTATGAGTGAAATGGAGGATTTCGCCAAAGCTTTCAAGGCAGCGATCGACTTCGCGAAAAAAGATGGTCATACCCTTGTAGTAGCTACTGCTGACCACTCTACTGGTGGCCTTACACTCGGCAAAGATGGTGAATATAATTTCTTCGTTGATCCAATCAAGGCCGCAACACGTACCCCTGACTTCATGGCTGCTCAGATTGCCAAAGGAGCTTCTGTTGAAGAAACTCTGAAAAAATATCTCAAACTCAAGTTGACAACTGAAGAGATCCAATCCGTGAAGGATGCTGCTCAAAGTACAGATGTTACCGAAATTGACAATGCAATCGAAGCTATTATTAATAACCGTTCTTTCACAGGGTGGACAACGGGCGGCCATACAGGTGAAGATGTACCTGTGTACGCTTATGGTCCGGGAAGTGACCGCTTCTCTGGATTGATTGATAATACGGATAACGCTAAAGTCATTTTCGACATTTTGAAAAAAGCAAAGTAAAAGATAAATAGATGTGTGAAATAACTCATCAAATCTCATCTATTTTCATGCAGCCCCCTATTCTTTCAATTGAAAGAAAGGGGGTTTATTGTATTGACTTCCAGTAAAGTGCCCATACTACGTACCGAATATATCTAAGGAGAGATCGAGATGGATCTGCAGAGCGGAAAATTATATTGGCCAACCACAGTAGCATCCCCTCCTTCTTACCCGAAGCTGGAGGAGAATATTGTCTGTGATGTTCTGATTATCGGTGCGGGCAGTTCGGGTGCACAGTGTGCTCATTTTTTATGTAATCAAGGATTATCCGTTGTTGTGGTGGACAAGCGCAAGGTTGGAGAAGGCAGCACAAGCTCTAATACTGCATTAATTCAGTATGCTGGAGAGAAAAGCTTTGTATCTTTGAAACATACATTCGGTGAAGATATAGCCGCCCGTCATCTGAAGCTGTGTGAGCAATCGATCAATCATATTGAGCAAATAAGCAGTCAACTTCCGATTGAACCTGATTTTATTCGGCGTGACAGTCTGTACTATGCTAGTTACAAAGAAGATATCCCATCATTACAGGAAGAATATGCGCTTCTACAGAAACATGGATTTAACGTAGAATTGTGGGATGAACAGCGTATATCTAGAGCATACCCCTTCTCTAAATCAGCTGCGCTTTATTATTATAATGATGCGGAGATGAACCCGTTAAAATTTGTATATGGACTTTTGGAAAAAGCCAAAGCAGAAGGCGTACGAATCTACGAGGAAACTGAAATATCGGGTAAACGTTTTGAACCAGATTCAGCTATTTTCTACACGAAAGAACGCAGAGAAATTCGTGCCAAACATGTCATTATCGCCGCAGGGTACGAAGATCAAGATTTTAAGGTGGAGAAAAATGCGACACTATCCAGCTCCTATGCTGTTATTACCAAACCCGTATCCGACTTGGATCAGTGGTACCAACGTACATTAATATGGGAAACAGCACGTCCATATGTTTACATGCGCACGACCCCAGATAACCGTATTATCATAGGTGGCATGGATAAAGATACAGCCTACGCCGAAACAAGGGATTCCAAAATTCTGGCAAGTAAAGATAAACTGATTAACGAGTTTACCAAGCTATTTCCGACGATTCAAGTGGAACCAGAATATTACTTAGGTGCATTCTACGGTGGGACACATGACGGCCTGCCGGTAATTGGTCAATATGAGTCATATCCGCATTGTTATGTGATTATGGCATACGGTGACAACGGAACAGTATATAACGGCGTGCTGGCCAAGATTGTAACGGATCACATATTGCACGGCTCCAGCCCGGATATGGATATGTATTTGCAGACCAGACCGCTTGTATAAAAAACTACTTCTTAATTCGTTTCACGAATATGGAAACTTTAATAATGCAAAGAGTTTGCACCAAAGTGGTATTATGCTTAACGGTTCTACAAGTCAAAAGCCGATTCCTGATGTGGAATCGGCTTTTCAGTTAATCTTTTCAATTATTTATCGGACCATGAAATTACAGCGTAATGATGATCGGCCCTTGTTTCGACAGGATGATCGTATGTTCAATCTGAGCGACATGGCTGTTTTTAGTAGCAAACGTCCATCCATCTCCCTTTTGATACACTTCTTCTTCAGAAGTAGAAATGAAGGGTTCGAAGGCAATGACCATGCCTTCTTTGAGCAACTCATCATCCGAAGTATCATTGTAATTGTAGATGTGGTCCGGTGCTTCGTGAATTGCACGACCTACTCCGTGGCCTGTAAGATTGCGAATAACCGTCAACCCGTGCTGGCGAGCTGTCAAGAAAACGGCTTTGCCGATACCACTTTTTTTGGAGCCGGGATTAGCCTTTTTCAGTCCTGCTTCAAAAGCCAGTTTCGCTACGTTGCATACTTTGGTCAATATTTCCTCCCCTTGACCAACAACAAATGAGATACCTGTATCCGCGAAGTAATCGTTTTTGGAGCCCGAAACGTCGATGTTGACGATATCCCCTTCCTGGATTACCCGATCCCCCGGAATCCCGTGAGCGACTTCTTCATTCACACTAATGCACGTATAACCAGGAAAGTTATATTCACTTATGGGAGCAGATACTGCACCCTCCTTCTCAAACAGTTCTCCAGCCAAATCATCCAGCTCTTTCGTCGTTACACCCGGAACCGTACGTTCAACCAACGTATCTCGAATATAAGCTACAATTCTTCCAATTTCTTTCAACCCATTAAAATCTTCTTCAGTTTTTGCAATCATAACTAGTTACCTCACGATCCTTCTTCATTGTCAACGTTCATCTCATTCCAACATAAATACATTCACTTTGCAACATTTTGCGTCGAAAAAGCAATCATACATTCTATTATTTATTAATAAAAAGGGTGAACCGTTGTTCACCCTTCTGTCGTTAGTTATAATCCGTTATTAGAAATCAAATTTTGGTACCAGAAGAAACTTTCTTTCCGTCTTCGCTCCAGCGTGCCGTTTCCGTCATTATCCTGGTCGACGTAGATCAGACCGTAGCGTTTTTCCATTTCGGAAGAGGAATAGCTGATCAGATCGATGATTCCCCAGACGGTATACCCCATAATTTCAACACCGTCCAGTAAAGCCTCATGCATTTGTTCGATATGAGAACGCAGGTATTCAATGCGATAAGGATCGCTGATTGTACCGTCCTCTTCAATGGTATCATAAGCACCAATGCCATTTTCAACGATAAACAAAGGTATCTGATAACGGCTGTACAGATTGTTAAGCACAAGTCTTAGACCAATCGGATCGATCTGCCATCCCCAATCACTGACAGGCAGGTAAGGGTTTTTCACTCCGCCCATCGTATTGCCGCTAACCGTTTCCAGCCCCTCACTATCTGCACTCGCCACAAAGGAGTTATAGTAACTGAATGATATGAAGTCAGCGGTATACTCTTTTAGCAACTCACTGTCGCCTTCAGCTTTTTCAATAATGATTCCTTGCTCTCTAAAATATCTCTCGATGTAACCTGGGTAAGCACCACGCACCTGCACATCGGTAAAGAACAGATTAAATTGATTATTTTTATGTGCAGCCAGTACATCCAGCGGATTACATGTGTGAGGATAGTGCAACAGGCTTGTCAGCATACAACCGATTTGGGCATCTGGAATTATCTCATGACATAGCTTTACCGCATAAGCACTCGCAATGAATTGGTGATGCAGCGATTGGTATACTGCTTGCTCAACATTCTCGAACCGATCTGGAACAATACCACCATTGGTAAACGGATGACGCACGATGCCATCAATTTCATTAAAAGTGATCCAATATTTTACTTTATCTTTATAACGATTGAATACTGTTGTACTGAAGCGTACAAAGAAATCAACAACCTCTCTGGATGTCCATCCACCATAATGATCGACCAGATACATCGGCATCTCATAGTGAGACAAGGTAACCAGAGGTTCAATGCCATTTTTAATCATCTCATCAAAAAGGCGATCGTAGAAAAGCAAACCTTCTTCGTTTGCATTCGTTTCATTGCCATTCGGGAAAATCCGTGTCCACGCAATGGACGTGCGTAACGTTTTAATGCCCATCTCACCCATTAAAGCAAGATCCTCTGGATAACGATGATAGAAGTCAATTCCTCTTCGTTTCGGATAATTCACGGTAGACTGATCCTGAAGAGCGACTTCCAACTCCTCAGAACTCACAGCGTTTTGCTTTTTATAGTCACCCTTGCTTATATTCTTCTTATTCATAGCGAGATCAGCTGTGGAAACACCTTTCCCTGCTAAGTTCCAGGCACCTTCAGCCTGATTCGCTGCTATAGCTCCGCCCCATAGAAATCCTTCGGGAAAAGTTCTGGTGGTCTTCATATCATTATCCTCCTGTTAATGCGCTCTGTCCATCACACGGCTAATGTGAATGATGAGATACAATCTCTCTTCCTTAGACATATAGCGTTCAAATTTCGCGCCGATATAATTATTGATCTTGGAAACACAGTTACTTTCTTCTGGATATTTGTTAGAGATTCGCTCAAGCAATTCATCATCTTTGGATTCAAGCATCGTGTTCTCCAGTAATCGCTGAACAAAAAACTGTAAATGGGTTAAAAAGCGAGAATAGTTAATGCTTAAGGTGTCCAGTTCAATTCCATAATGAATACGAATAATGTTAAGAATATCCTTCACGGTGTTTGTCATCATCATGACCTGGCTCATGTTCTGCTCCGTCTGCTGTGCATTGACCAGGTGGAAGGCGATGTTAGCTGCCTCTTCTTCAGGAAGATCAAGTTCCAGTCTATCTTTTATAAATTTCAGTGCCTGCTTCCCAATGAGAAATTCTTGTGGGTAAAATTTCTGCACTTCCCATAACATTCGATTTTGTATCGTAATATTCGATTTGAAACGTTTGGCAGCCATATGAAGGTGGTCTGTTAACGAAAAGTATAGATTATCACTGAGATCCCGCGATAATACTTGTTTCGCATAGGATATGATTTCGTCTGCCAAAATTAAATACTCTTTCGGCGTCTCTTTCATCAGCGCAGTCATATCGGAGGACATCCCTTCATTCTCAACGACGTAAACTTTTTCAATTTCACTTTCGTTAATGATGTCCCCTGGCCTGCTCCTGAATCCGATTCCCTTGCCCATGGCAATAACCTCTTTACTGTCATTACGTTTGGCCAAAACAATACTAGTATTGAGAACCTTAACTACTCTCATATCCATGCTCCTCTACGTTCAGGGTGAATTTCACCCCATATTATTACAAAATGGTTATAAGTGGCGTCTCATGTCCTATTTGTTCGGATTTCTCATGTCCAAGGATTTCAAGATAATCACCACTGTTTGTTACAATAATCGGTGTTGTTGTGTCAAAGCCTGCTTTTTCAATGGCTTCCATATCGAATTCAATCAGAAGTTGACCATGTTTCACAGTGTCTCCTTCTTCGACAATAACATTGAAATGTTGCCCTTTTAATTTGACGGTATCAATTCCGATGTGAATTAGAAGTTCAATGCCATCTAGTGATTTCAAGCCGATGGAATGTTTTGTTCGAAATACGGTTTGCACTGTTCCATCGAAGGGAGCAACGACTTGCCCCTTGGCAGGTTTAATCGCCATACCTTTCCCCATCGCTTCTTGGGAAAACGCTTCATCGTTCACCGCTTTTAACGGTATCACCTCTCCTTCAATCGGGGAGAAAACAACCCGTCTTGAATGAAGTTTCTCTTTCTTTGGCGCTGCTAATATAGTCTCTACTTTATTAGAATCACCAGATTCAGGATGTTTACCAGATGGATCGATTGCCGTATCTGCTGTTGCAGGATCATTAAAGCCAATGAAATAAACGGCAATTGGAGTAACAACGATCGAAATAGCTGCGGTAATGAGCGCATAGGTAAAGTTATTTTCAGCCCCGATAAACATCGGTAAGGAAGCAAGCCCCGGCCCTACTGCTGCATAAGCTTTCAAGTTGACAATACCAGCAAAAAGTCCCGCTGACCCTGCACCAATCATACAAGCTACCAGAGTGCGTTTGAGACGTAAATGTACTCCGTACAGGGCTGGTTCGGTAATACCGAACAATCCAGATATACCGGCCGGTAAAGCAACTTGTTTTAATTTTTTATCTTTAGCCAAGTACCAGACAGCAAGTGCTCCAGCTCCTTGCGCCATATTAGAAGAAAGCATCGCACTATGAATCAATGTTTCATATCCTGGTGAAACCATGGCTGCGAAAATAACGGGATAAAACACTTTGTGCATGCCGAACATCACGATAAATGGAAGGAATACAGCCAATATTACAACGGTTAACCAACCGATTTTACCTTGGATCCAGAATAACCCGTCAGACAACCCTATACCTAAATAGTTACCAATTGGCCCCAGAACCGTGAGTGCCAGTGGTGCCATGACAAGAATAACAATAAGA
The DNA here is from genome assembly GCF_948329825.1 of Paenibacillus sp. JJ-100. GTDB lineage: Bacteria > Bacillota > Bacilli > Paenibacillales > Paenibacillaceae > Paenibacillus. The sequence continues at coordinate 1,322,893 of NZ_CAOJCM010000001.1, read as the reverse complement.
GGTTTAAGGAAGATCTTCACTGGTCCTGGAGAGATCCGATCAGCGAATTTCTCGACATAAGACATGAGCCATACGGTCAGAATGATGGGTAAAACGCTGGACGCATAGCTGATATTCGGTACAGGAATACCAGCGATTTGTACGGGTACTTCTCCTCCAAGTAATGCAATCATTTTAGGATGTAGTAGAACCCCGGCTAGTGTAGCAGCAATATAAGGGTTAGTTTTGAATTTCTGTGCACTTGAGTATGCCAGCAATACAGGCAGAAAATAAAACGCTGAATCAGCGATATTAAGCAATAATGCGTATATCTGACTTTCTTTAGAGAGTATACCAAGCGATGTGCACAGTAAAAGCAAAGCTTTAAACATCCCCGCCGCTGCGATTGCTGGAATGATCGGCTGGAAAATTCCCGTAATCAATCCGGCAAAGCTCTCAAACAAGCCTTTGAAACTCATATCTCTTTTCTTATTTGGCTCCGGATTTTCATTCGTAGTTATGTTGATCATTTGCTTGAGCTCATTATATACATAGCTTACATCATTGCCGATAATAATCTGATATTGTCCTCCGCTGTATACCGCGCCCATAACTGCGTCCATGGCTTTAATTTCTTCGGTCTTTGCTTGTTTTGGATCTTTCAAATGAATTCTTAACCGGGTGGAACAGTGGAGAAAATCATTGATATTTTCTTGTCCGCCTATCTTTTCAAGTATCGTCTTAGCGGTCTCTTTGTAATTCATCTAAACACCTCACCCTGAAATTGTGCATAAAAAAAGGCCTAAATTGGGCGGGTATAATAAATATACAAACCACCCAATTTAAGCCTTGCCTGCCGAACAGTAACACGCCAAATTGAATCATATATGATGTTGTTTAAAGCAAATATAAACGTTTACATGGCTACTGTAGCATGGATTTCGACAAAAAGCAACACTTTCTACGCAAAAGGATCTTATTAGCTTTTATGAATTATCTTAAGATTTAATGGGCATCTTAACCAAATGACACACGTATGCGACGGGGGTTGTAAACAATGCAGCACATTAATGATTGGTTAAAACATATTGCCCATAACTATATTTTGGTGATCATCGCAGCAGTGCTCTTTTTTGCAGTCAAAGCGGTTATCGGATGGTACACCTACAGACACTATGATCGAAAATTGGATGCTCTAACAGATAAGGTGAACCGTCTGCTTGAACAGAAAAAAACGACGGATTAGGGTAATTTCTACACACGTAGAGCTCAGAGTCAGAACGGCAGCTAGAATTTGGAGGAAAACAATATGCTGGTTAACGTGATTATAGGAATGATTATCCCCCTACTGTTAGGTTTATGGATCTTACGAGGGCATTATAGACTCATCGTTATCTATTATCCTCTTGGTGTAGCTCTATCTGCTTGTATTAACAGTGTCGGTTTTAATTTTTTCTGGAACATCCTCCCGAACACACGCAATCAGTCTTATGCTGCCCTTCCGATGGATCTTGGGATATATCCGATTGCAGGCTGTGTGATGATGTACATGATTCTGGTCAAACAAGCCAGGCCGTGGCTGTCTATTGTTGTTGCCGCACTCTTATTAACAGTAATCGAGTGGATCGGCAAAATGATGGGACATGTTGTTTATTTCAACGGTTGGAATATCTTCTGGACGTACTGGTCCTATTTTCTGCCGTTTGTACTTGCCTACGGTTACAGTAAACTGTTGAGGATAACGTCCCCGGACCATTCGGCTCCTGGTTCTAATTATTAAGGGAATGAAGATTCGGTCTGGCTCAATGAAAAATAATTAGTAGGTTAACATGCCTAGGCGTATGTGCATACTCTAACTCATCATGGTTATGGAGGGAATTAACATGTACGCAGAGTATCCTTATTTCTACAGAAAACCTTTTACACCTGTATGGGCAACATCCACTGCTGAAGCGTTGGAATTAATGAAATCGGCTGTTCAAGGCGAACGAAACGATGAAATGTTTTATGATGCGCTTATTCGCATGGCTCCTGATCCTTATCAAGCTGCTATCATTACAGGTATTCGTAATGATGAACGCGGACATAATCAAATGTTCAGAGAAATGTACAAGGATCTCTCGGGGCAAGAGATTATAGGTGTGAGCAGTGAAGCTCCCGAAAATGTCACTTCTTATCTTGCTGGCCTACAAAAGGCATTCCAAGGCGAACTTGCTGCGGTTGAGAAGTACAGAAGAATTTGGTTTGGTCTACCCTACGGAATCTACAAAGACACGGTGTGGGGTATTATTTTGGATGAACAAAAACATGCAGATAAGTACAATAATCTGATCATATATAATATGCCCAAATGATTGAAGGTTGCGTCTAATCGTTTGTTAAACCAACGTCAACTTCATAAACAACGTCAAAAAACCAGTAAACAGGATACTGTTTACTGGTTTTTTGACGTTATCTTTATCCTTCTGAAGAAAGTAGTATTACATACATTCTTTTATCATTCTGCTCTCTTGCTCGGGCTCCGGCTCAACGTGAACATGTACGGTATACACTTGATGTTCCTCCAGAAGTTCATTCTCCACATCGGTACAGATATCATGTGCTTGCTGCAAATCCAGATCTGCTTTGACCGTGATAACCACATCAACGACAGCATTACTTCCGTAATTGCGAGCTCTTACCTCTTTCACTGTCTCTACACCAGCGATCCCAGCAATCGTGTCCCGATATTCTTGAATTAGATCCACGTCGAAACCATCGGTAAGATGGTGCGTGGCTTCTCTGAAAATGTCCCATGCCGTTTTGCAAATGAGCAAACCAACGATAATCGCCGTTACAGGGTCCAGCCACGGTAAACCGAACTGAGAACCAATAATTCCGATGACAGCACCAATACTCACCCATGCGTCCGAGATATTGTCACGTGCGGCAGCCATTACAGCCTGACTTTTAATGCGAGTGGCCAGTCTTTTGTTGTATCGATAAACCAGAACCATGATACCTGCACAGAACACTCCTGTATACGCAGCAATCAGATCAGGGGATTCATGCTTGTCTTGAAATACAGAACCGAAAGCTTCGAACAAGACTTGCAGTCCCACCGCCATCATAATAAATGAAGCTACGAGCGACGCCACGGTTTCCGCTCTCCAGTGTCCATATGTATGATCTTTGTCTGCTGGACGTTGCGCAAACCTTAATCCAATGAATACCGCAATAGATGCAACAATGTCCGTCGCATTATTTAAACCGTCCGCTTTGAGTGCTTCAGAGCCAGCCATTGTACCAATGACCAGTTTCAGTGCAGTCAAACAGATATAAGCAATGATACTGATGATCGCCCCGCGTTCCCCTAGCTTTAGATTATCATATCTTTGTTGATCCACGTTCCGTTCCTCCTGCAATCTCTGACTCTCTAAACACTTGTATGATGGTATCATTGGACATTTGTGTGGGTCTAGAGAAACGTTTTGAGTATAAGCAAACATAGTCTGAGAGCGGCAAGAGTTTAATAATAGTCCAACAAAGTTGTGTATGGCAAACTCGTACTTTTCATATGTACAAAAGGTACATCTAACTATGAAATAGCCTTCCATAAACGAGATCAAACCTGCCGAAATGGCAGGTTTGAAAGGTACAACGTATAAGTCAGCTATCTTGCATTACGTTAATCCAGAAGGCTGTAAATTTGAATGCTCTCTACCTTCGCATCTTTGATATGAAACGACATGACATCTACGTAATTAGATGGTTCGTAACGGAAGTCATCCTCCTCGTCAGGTGCACCGTCACCGAGTAGTTTCCCCTCAGGGTACGTACTTTTGAGCGTCTCCAGGCTGTCGCCTGTTTTAATGTTCCGAGCTGTCACATACTTGGGATCTGTTATTTCGATATGAAAAATGGAGTCCTGTTTTCCCTCCGGTATGCTAATCGTTTTAATCTCCAGACCGGGATACGTATACACTTTTTCCGTAAAACCGATTAACGTGTCCATATTGGTTCCGTCATCAGCAGTGTACGTATGAGTTTTCAGGTTATCGGGTTTGCCCAGCATCTGTTCCATTTGCTCCTCATTCGCAATATCCGAGATGGCAATCGTATGTCCATTATATACAAATGCAAGCTCCTTCAGCACCACATTGCCTTCTTTCTCCATCGAACCTTCCTTAATGACTTCAGCACCCTCTTCTCCCTCAGAGATTTGAGTAGTTGGCTTACCCGAGTTTGTTGCTTCTTCACCCATGTTCTGTTTATCTGATGTGTTTTGTTCAGCCGACTTCTGCGCAGGCTCCGGAGATGTGGCATTACTGGACTGGCAGCCCGTTAGTGCCGTCGTAAGTATGAGACTGAGTAGAATAAAAACCGCCGTTTTATTTATTAATTTCATCATGATCCCTCCATAAAAGTGTGATTTGTTCTTATGAAGTGATTATAAAAAAAGCATTTGTTAGTCTTATAACAGAATTGTATCAATCTTGTAACGTTAACGATATCCGCACATGCTTATGAACGGGGCAGAACAATCGTAACGGTCGTCCCTTTTCCCAGCTCGCTTTCGATGTCAATATATCCATTAAACCGCTCCACTATCTCTTTGCAAATGGAAAGTCCAAGACCTGAACCGTTCGCTGTGCTAGCATTTTTCGCCCGATAAAAACGTTCCTGCACTCGCTCCAGCTCATCACTCGCAATACCGATGCCCTGATCACATACCCGAATAACCACCTCGCTCGAAGTATGTTCCATCTCCACTTCAATCTGCGACAGATCTCCTGAGTATTTGATCGCATTATCCACAAGATTGGCGAACGCATGAGACATCAGCATTACATTCACGTTAGCGTAGACTCTTGACATAGTACGCCCATCTTCCGCTTCCGACTCCGTTCTTCTGGTGATAATCTCGATCCCTTTATCCTCAGCCTTGGCTCTCATATTCGTGGCGACTTGCTGAATCAGTTCGTAAATTTCTGTCTTCTCGACTTCCAATTCCTTGGAATCAGCCTTATCGAATCGGGATAATAATAAGAGTTCATTAATCAAGCGGGTGAGCCGATCCGATTCTTGCATCAGATGAGCATATATTTTTTGCAGTTCCTGATTCTCGTTCTCCCCTTCATATAAATATTGAGAGAAGCCACGAATAGCTGCCAGTGGTGTTTTTAACTCGTGAGATACATTGGAGACAAATTGTTTCTGGTACTGGATATAATCATGAAGCTGCCGACCCATTTGATCCAATCCATCCGCGAGCATGCCTAACTCATCGTTACGCTTCAGATGAACCCGCCTAAACTCTCGTTTGGAGAAGCTTTGTGCAGCCCCGAGTAACATCTTGATCGGCTTTGTAGTATTTCTTGCAATCCACAGACTGGATAACGTAATGAGCACAATGAATCCGCCGGCACCTACAAACAGAATATAACGAATCTGATCCATCATGACATAAAAGTACGATATATCCTCCACGAACTCATACACATATGCATTTTGATAGTACTGATCCTGAATCGGCGTGGCAAAATATAAAAAATGATCTTCCGTTACGGTGTAGGCATAGCTACCACTAAGAGCTTTTTCAATATTTTTATCAAAAACAAGAGGTTTGCCATCATGAATGATGATGCCATCCACAGCTAAGCCCAGTAACTGCTTGGAGCTATCATAGATACGTACTTCCTTGCCTGAAGCTTTCAGCTTCTCCAGCGCAAGTCTGACAATCACCTTGGTCTCAGGCTCTCCTGACGAAGACCTATGCTGTGATAACACTTCACGAAAGGATAGCTCAGACAGATCCGCTTTCTCCATCATCTGTTTTTCGATGGTTATGAAACTGTAGTAATCAATCGCTTTATTAACTAGAAATATGATGATGCCAAAGGACAGTACAGAGAAAAACAAATAATTCAGTAGCAAGCGCGTTGCGTATTTCAGGTCTCGCCACCTCCAAGCTGATAGCCAAATCCATAGATGGTTCTAACATACTTCGGTTCGTCCGCATTGTCCTCCAGCTTCTTCCGTAATCGCATAATAGTCATATCCACACTGCGACTGTCTCCCATAAAATCATATCCCCAACCAATCTGCAGCAGTTCATCTCGAGTGAAAATTTTGTCAGGCCGTTTGAGCAGCGTTTCCAGAATTTTAAATTCTTTGGCCGTCAACGAGACAGGCATGTCGTTCTTTAGCACTCTTCTGTTTTCCAGGTCAAATGTCAGTTCTTCATGCATGATACGTGTAGGTTGCGCTACTGTCGCTTCACTTGTTTCCTTCCTGCTCTCGTTTCTTCTCAAAATCACCTTGATTCGTGCGAGTAATTCCCGATTATCAAAAGGTTTGGTCATATAATCCTCGGCGCCTAGCTCTAGGCCCAGCACCTTGTCGATCACTTCATTTTTAGCAGAGAGCATGATCACAGGAATAGTACGTTTCCCGGTAATTTCCTTGCATAAGTCATATCCAGAGCAGTCAGGCAGCATCAAGTCAAGTACCACCAGATCAGGCTCAAACGTTTCCAACTGTTTCAGGCCGGTTCTGCCATCTCCCGCCGTCTGCACATTGTAGCTTTCTCGTCTGAGTACCAGCTCAATCAAATCTCGAATGGCGACTTCATCATCAATAACGAGTATTTTCTTCAAAGGGAATCCCTCCCGTTCGGCATATCCGCACATTCCTTTTTAAATCAATTGTCGCGGAATGACTCAATGTATCTACTATAAACAATGCTTTGGCAAAAAAAAACATGTCTTCTAGGTTCAAGTTGCTCGGTCTGAACATAACATAAAGAATTCAACAGAAAGGAGACAAATACATGGATCTTATCTGGGTACTTATCGTTGGTGGTCTTATCGGTTGGTTAAGTGGGAGTCTGATTGGGCGTGACGTGCCGGGAGGCGTAATTGGAAATATTGTCGCAGGTTTTATCGGTTCTTGGCTAGGGACGGAGCTGCTTGGTGCAAGGGGGCCTGTCGTCGGTGGGTTTCATATCATTCCTGCGATTGTGGGAGCCATTATTGCGCTTCTGATCTTTTTCGCTCTGGCGCGTGGCGGTGCATTCCGAAAACGTTAATTCGAAGACGTTAAATGGTTAGAAAAGACTAAAAGCGATAAACCATTTTGATCGGTTTATCGCTTTTAGTCTTTTTATTTGAAACGAAGCAACATCTATATGTTGTTTTATTTATTCCATTTTTTAAACCACTGTTCCAATGCCTGAATAACCTGCTGGAGCTGCTCTTTTCAGTAGTCGTAGGCGCGTTATGTCCCTTCCGCAAGCCGTTAGTAATATTACAAGATACTTTGCTTATATTTATCGTTTGACATAGAATATGGGTGAAGGAGAGTGTCCGATTCTATGTCAGAGCAAGCACCCAAACGTTCGCGTGGTAGACCGAAGCAGACGAACAATGACATTTCCATACAACAGACGATTGTTTATACCGCATCTACTCTTTTTAAAGAATTCGGTTATGAGATGGTGACACTGCAACAGATTGGCAAAAAATGCGGTGTGTCCAAACCGACCATATATTATCATTTCGCGGGAAAATCGGATCTATTCAGAGCAGCGATGACGACGATGCTACAGAATGTTAGAAAGATTACTGCACACATGCTAGATGAGGCTGAACATCTGCAAGAAGGATTAATTCGATTAGCCGAGACTCGATTGGCGAATCCGCACGGAGAAATTGAAACCATGATGCGCGAAGCAGAGCCTTTGTTGGAAGAAGAGCAAATCCAAGCCATTCGTGAAGCGGAGCATCAGATCCATGAAGTATTGGCCTCCCATTTCAAACAAGCTATGGATCAGCAGTTATTTCGTGAAGAAGATCCGTTGTTTCTGGCAGAAGCGTTCTCAACCTTAATGTTAATGGGGAATCGTGAATATGATTGCCAGAAATATGAATCTCATCGCGTCTTGGCGGAGAAGATTGTACGCGTTTTTATCGAAGGTGTACGCATTGGATAACGTACGGTCATTAATTATCCTAGTCATTCATTTTCCTCACCAAAAACCCCCTGCACGTTAATAGAGGGTTTTTGGCTTAGTTTTGGCTTATCCTAAGCGATCAGCCTATTACGAATTAAACTGATGATTCGGATTCTTCACTTTTGATGGAAAGCACTTCACCAAAGTTAAAACAGATCGTATCGACATGCTAAGAACAGAGAGATATTTTTTTACAACAAAACTATGTATTCCTAATTAACCTTTCTTACACACACTAATGACTAACGGACTGGACGATTGAAACGCAGTCTGATCCCAGTTCGCATATTGGTTCTCTAGAATAAAACCTTGTTTCTTCAGCAACTGCTGAAGTGTCTTCACATCCGTAAATCGACAAGCGATTCGCGATGTTGTTTGGCGATGTCCCCAATCTCTAATGGTAACCCAGTGCATGATCTGCTTGGAAGCATCATAAGTCTGGGTTCCAGAAACTTTGACAGTAACACCATCTATATCAACAAACGTTCCCCAGCTCTCTTCTTCCTCATCCGTTAGATCATTGCCGTCGGGATTCCGCATTTCAAATACAAACACTCCACCTGGCTCCAGATGACTATACACCGTTTGTAACAAAGCCCTCTGATCCTCATCACTTAGAAAAGCCTGAAATGCATTACCTGTCAGAAAAATCATGGAAAAACGCTGTTCCGATTCAAATGTGCGGGCATCCGCTTGAATAAATGTCACGGGCAAGTCCTTCGCTTTGACGCGAGCATACGCTAGCATAGGTTCCATAATATCTACACCTGTAACAGGAATTCCACGTTCCGCCAGATACAATGCAACTAATCCTGTACCACAAGCCAGTTCCAATACTTGTCCTGAATGCTTTTTCGCCATTTCAAGAAAGAATTCATATTTGTCCGTTTCCCCGCCAAATTCCAAATCATAGTTCATCGGGTCCCGATACTCTTCTTGATTATTGTGATCAATCATTATATCTCACCTTATTCCCAAAAAGTGTATTTACAACAAAGAGTATAACACACTATAATAGTTTACATCGCGTAAAGGTTAACACACTGTAAACTGTTATTTTGTGTAATGTTGAAGAAGGAGAGATAAATATAGTCCTATGAGTTCACTGCCTAAATCGTCCCGCCTACCGATGTTTATTCTTATGTTGAATCTGTTCATAGCTTTATTAGGACAAGGAATGCTCATACCCATTTTGCCGGAGTATCTAAAGTTGTTTCATGCTGGAGGCACAGTTGCGGGCTTTTTGGTCGCCGCCTTTGGTGCAGCGCAATTTTTATTTTCGCCGCTGGGAGGACAATGGGCTGACCGCTTCGGACGTAAAAAGCTGATCTTGGCAGGAATGTTTCTTGTTGTCGTCTCTGATCTGATTTTTGCAGTCTCGGAATCGTTGCCGCTCCTCTATGTCGCTCGTTTCATCGGGGGGATTAGTCTAGGTCTGATGGTTCCAGCTAATCTAGCTTATGTTGCCGATATTACTACCCCGGAGACTCGTGCCAAGGGTATGGGTTATTTCGGAGCTTCAATGAATCTGGGAATGGTGCTTGGACCTGGGCTTGGGGGGTTCATTGCCGAGATGGGTGTGCGTATGCCATATTTCGTTGCTTCCGGTTTGGGGCTGGTTGCGGCCCTGCTTACTCTTCTGTTGCCGGAAACTCTTCCACCTGAGAAAAGAGCAATCTCTACTACGAAGAAAAAAGGCTTTAGCATAGGCGGACAAATCTGGAGTTCATTCAAGGTCCCCTATTTTGGTTATTTGTTGATTATTCTTGTCATGACCTTTGGTCTGATGAGTTATGAGACGGTATTCTCCCTTTTTGCTGAATATAAATACGGCTTTGATGCTTCAACCATCTCGATTATTATTACAATGGGAGCTTTGATCGGTATTGTGATCCAGATCTGGCTATTGGACATTTTCGTGAAACGATGGGGTGAGATCAAGCTTATTCGCTTGTCCTTAGTCATGACCCCGATTGCTCTTATGCTCATGTTAATCAAGGTTAATCTGGTATTCCTTTTGTTTGCATCTGCATTGTACTTTGCTTTTAATGCATTTTTGCGACCTACCGTTAGCTCACTGATATCTAAAAGTGCTGGGGACCGTCAAGGCTACGCATCCGGCCTGAACACGACATATTCCAGCTTGGGAACCGTCTTCGGTCCGCTGGTTGCTGGTCTGCTGTTTGACAAGAACGTGAACTTCCCTTATATTTTTGGCGCTATCATGCTACTTGCAGCATTATCACTTACGATACAAGCACAACGTCTCAAGAAAGGAAACCGATATGCAAGTGAATGAAAATTGGCATCAGCAGTTAAAAAGTCAGCACCGTGATCAACTGTTAGAATCAGGCCAGATGCTTTTTCTCAGGCACGGACTACATCAAGTGAAGATTAAAGATGTCTGTGAAGAGGCTAATCTTAGCCGAGTGACCTTTTATAAACACTTCCACTCTCTCGATGAGTTGCTGCTCACGATTCAGATGCAGTTGGTCGAGACATTGACGCTATCCGTCAGTCAGGCTGCCAATCCTGTTGTTAGTGGCTATGAGCAGCTTGAATCGATGCTGCATGCCTGGGTCCATTTTTCCAAATTGCATCCTGATCACATCCGTTTTATACAACTGTTTGATATTAATTTTGAAGCTTATCATTTTCAGCCGGATCTCAGAGATACGTATGAGCACTTTATCCGAGTCGGTAAGGAAAAACATTTTCTGCTGAACGCATTAACTACTGGAATTGCCGATGGCAGTATCCAGAACGCCACCCCACCGCTTAAACTGGCACAGTTCATTTTTACGGTCATGATGGGCATGCTTCAGAAGATGGTTACCCATAGCTCCCATGACCTGCATCCTTTGGATCATCAGATGTCGGAGCAGCTTGTTGATATGTTGCTGCAATATGCAAGTAGTGAAAATACAGGACATCAGAAATCTTCATCATAAAAAATGAAAAGAAGCCTTCCACCTCATGATTGCTTAGGAACAAAAGTAAATTCATGAAGAGGATTGGCTTCTTTCTTATTCAAAGAAGTGATCAGCTTATGCTGATGGCTATATTCGTATTGAGATAAAATAAAGCCGCTAGTTAGCGACTTTATAAGCAAACATTTTATATTCGTTTCTGTCCGATATCCTTCTCTCTACTTTAATTATAACGCTTTTTAAATTTTATAACAGACTGTTTTTTCGCCAATGCTTACACTATACTGCTAAATACAAATTGAAATAAGAAGAGGTGTATCCCTATGGATGACAATAAACAAATTTTAGATCCGGGTCCTTTTTTTCACGGGACAAAAGCTAAACTGAACATTGGCGATTTATTAGAACCACAATTTTTATCCAATTACCAAGACAAAAAATCGAATCACATCTACTTCACTGCTACATTAAATGCTGCCAAATGGGGTGCTGAATTAGCCAAAGACAGAGACGGATCGGATTCAAAGGAAAGAATTTATATCGTAGAACCTTTAGGAGATTTTGAAAATGACCCAAACGTTACAGATAAAAGATTCCCTGGGAATCCGACCCGTTCATATCGATCTAAATCACCGTTAAAAATTGTAGCTGAACTGGCTTCGTGGGAAAGGCACACCGATGAAGAGATTCATCATATGACTTCATCTCTGAAAAAATTAAGTGATGAAGGAAAAAACGTGATCTATGATTAATTCTCAATTCTAACCAGATCTTAATAGACCTTCTACGCTAAAATGATTATCCGGTCGGTTTCTGTGGTTCCCCTAGGGCATTATCTAGATACCGACTTGATCATTAGGATACAAATCCCACCAAAGATCGACAGTATAAATGACAGCATAAATATAGATGAGAACCCAATCTGGGAGATCATAAATGCAGCGATGACTGGCGCAATCGCCTGTGTCAACGTATTACCCAGGTTATATATACCCAGAAATAAACCAACACGATTTTTGTCAGGAATAACATTCAGATTCAACAAGTTGTCCAAGGAGTTCCATATCCCCATGCCTAGACCAGCCAGAAATGCATAAATAATAATTCCTGTATCATTTTGCAAAAAGTACAAACTGAGTGCACCAATACCGAGAGATATGGTAGACAATCCAACAGGATACTTCAATACGTTGAATTTGTCCGACAACGGTCCTGCTATAAATCCCATCAATATACCAAAAATCAGCATAATGATATTGATTAATTGAATGGACTGTTGTGTGGAGGTATTATCTTTATGCAGAAAGTCCGTCATAATGAACAGGAGATATCCCGTGACTGCAAAGTTTCCGATCCCTTGTGACAGCTTGCCGATTAGCGCCAAGTAATAGTCACGGCCTACAGACCATTTTGGAAAAACGGTCATTGCCTCTTTTATAGACAGTTTTTGGCGAGTCTGAGATTCCTGTATGTCTGTGTTTTCATGCAAATTGGACGGTTCGCGAGCGATAACAGCTGCAATAATCGTACCTACAAACGTAATGATACCAAAAATGATAAAACCCAATCGAAATTGACCCAAAAATAGGGCTGCCAGAATGGTAAAGCCGTTATTACCTAATGCCATACCTAGACCGCCGTAAGCAGATGAGGCAGACCCTCTTCCCCCTTCTGGTGCCAGATCAATCCACGCAACCATTGGTGCGACGATAAAGTTCAATGCAACTTGACCAATCATCCAGCTAAGGAGCAACATCGGTATATTCGGGCTCATGGAGGCAAAGATCATGGCTAACATAAATACGAATGATCCAGCTACAAGCCAAGGTGTTCTTTTACCAAAACGTGATCTTGTACGATCTGATAAATAACCGGCCGCCATATTGGATAACGCGGCTACAATCATACCGAGCGCTGAGAATAGCGCTAGAATATTAATTTTGTTAGCCGCATCGAGATGCTGAATCAGAGCTGGCAAAAATAAGCTCGAAGTGGCAATGTATGGCCCAAGCCAAGTAGCAGGTCCGATAATTAAACCTGGAATTAAACGTTTCAATGGAATTGTACGGGTACTCATGTCTTACGTCCTCTCTAGTTTCTAATCATTTTTTACGGAATAAAAATCAAAATCTGCATAGGAATCATGCTGATGGGCATCGACTGAGCCGATGAAGTTGAATAGTCCTGTAAAGCCGCCAATCTCGCCTGGTTCACCGTTAACGCCTTCATCTGACAGATACGAGACGTCGACACCTTCCACCAGCACCTGCCAGTCCAGATTTTTCTCAAAACGATATGAAATATTGGCAGTACCACTATGGTAAGTCAGCTTCAGCTCGGCTCGATGATCAGGCACATTCACCTGATGATGAACGTATTCAATGCGTTCTCCAAGTTTCGCCTGAAGGACCGTAAGAATCATACCTTTAGCGGATTCAGAATATGTCAGATGAGCATATAGCCAGTTATTCGAATCGTAATACAATCCCATACCTGCCGTTTCCGAATAATGATCAGCATGAAATTGCACATGAGTATGCAGTTCATATTGGAAAGAGGTAGCCCGTGTCGCCATAATAGCTGGATTTACTTGTGAAAACAGAGAGTTTTGTCCGTATATGCGTAAGTATCCTGGGCGTTCTGTTGTATTGACCCATTCCTCCGTCTGCTCCCGATAAGGAGTCATGAAGTGTAACTTGTGTTTCTTCTCATCAAAGTTATCAAACAAGTCATGGGAGAACGCGCCGGAGATGGTTATACCTGACATCCCCTCCGTTTCCATCTTAGCCAGATTGGAACCGTCTTTCATTTGCAGCCATCCATCTTCGGTCCACTCCATCTTCTGAATAGAAGTCTCTCGGCCCAGCGGATTCAGAAGCTTGTCCTCTAATGGACGCGACATCAAGTGTGCAATATACCACTCGCCGGTATGCGTTTCCACTAAAGAGCCATGACCCGCCTTCTGCATAATGGAATGAGGATTATACATCTCAAAATGCCCTGCGTCCGGATCACCAAGTGAGAACAAATGCCGCGGCGAAGATGTGATGATCGGTTCTCCCGACGGATGCGGTTCGTACGGTCCAAAGACATGTTTCGACCGACCAATCTCCACACCGTGTGCATACCCGGTACCGCCCGCTGCCAGAATTAAATAATAATAATCGTTATGCTTGTATAGTTGTGGTGCCTCAGCACATCCCCTAGTTGTGAAACCTTGGGTTACCCGATGCCAAGATCCGATAATTTTTCCGCGATCCAGATCTACCTCTGCAATGACGATATGTCCTGGAGCTTGGTACCCTGTGCGAATCTCCCATTCGAGAATCGATACATAATGTTTACCATCATCGTCGTGATATAGAGCTGGATCGAAACCGATGGAAGTGAGATAGACGGGTTCTGACCATGGTCCTGTGATATCCTCTGCCCACATGATATACGAATCCGCATTAAATTCACGTCCAGCCATATTGACCATATGGGAAAAGGTTAACCAATATTTTTGTGTATCAGCATCATAAGATAAATGTGGTGCCCAGATACCGGCTGGCGTATTCGTTCCACGCAGATTGATCTCACCTTTATTCAAAGCCGACCCGATCTGCTCCCAGTGAGCCAGATCCCGGGACTGAAACAGTTGAATTCCAGGATTCCAATGAAACGTAGATGTAGCGATGTAATACATTTCTCCAACACGAATAATAGACGGATCAGGAGCCATACCTGGTATAACTGGATTGATGATGTGATTCATATCTATACCCCCTTCAATTTTTTAAAAATAGCAGTACATACGATCAGACTAAAGCGATTCCAAATAAGCGCTTTCTTTTTATTGACATGTGATTTTACCCTTTTCAATCTGGGAGACTCCGGTTTATATTACATTGATCAAGCAACCAGCTTTGGCTATAATAACAGTGGCATTAGCTAGTTCACGGGCAATCCCTTGTCAGGAAAGCGGTTTCCCATCACTTGATTCATATTATAATCTCAATAAATCGAACAATTCGATTGTGTCATTACAGATTAATTTACCCTTATCAAAGGTGGGTTCAATTAAATGGAAATTAATATTCAAAATTATATTGGCTACAGAATGGACCTACTTCCCCGGATTGACTGGAATATCCGTTTTTTTGGCGCTCATAAACAAACTGTGCATCCTGGCTGGTCCATGACGAAGGAATATCACCATGCATTTGAAATTTTGATTGTACTGGAGGGTGTACAGGAAACAAGACTGGAGAACGAATCTTTTGAAGTGCATCAGAATGATATTCTTCTGATCCCTCCTGGATTCGAACACAAAAATAAGAACATTGCAAATGACTCCATGACGTATTTCTGTGCACATTTCGATGTAGATGAACCTGCGCTTCGTATGAAAATCATGAAAAATTGCGACTGGGTATACACCCCTTCCAATCCATCACATAGCCGATTAAGGGCTTGTATCCAGCAATGGCTTGATATCTTCAATGATCCGGATATGACCGTATCCAAAGCAAAACTTAGAGCACAAATCGTTCTATTTGAATTATTGGAAATCTTAATTGACCTGCAGCCTATGAACACAGAATCACATGCTAATCAGTCTATGACCACAGCCAAGCATGCCAAAGAAATAGCCGAAGCCATCAAAAGCCATTTCAGACAGCAGGTTCGGGAAAGGCATGGTAACACTGACTCTGATGTAGATGATACTGTTCATATTCAGCCGATCATTGCATCTTTAGGGATCAGTCCCAATTATGGACTGGAGATCTTTCAGAAAATTTATCATATGTCTCCAAGAAAATACTTGTCTGATCTGAAGCTACAAGAGGCAAAGGTGCTGCTGCACCAACCCGAGATATCGTTAACTGAAATTGCACTCCGTCTAGGGTATAAAAACCTTTCGCATTTTAGCAGGCAATTCAAAAAATGGACCCAGATGAGTCCAACTGAATTCCGTAAATTAAAATGAAGAAACCGCTCTTACGAGCGGTCTCTTTTTTCTCTATTTCCAAGATCATCATAGTAATATCGGATTAGAATATCCTGATCATAGTTGCCAAAACCTTTGCCAAACAGAGTTAGCCCTCCTCTTCCTGCTGCTCCTTCCTCAGGCTTCAATCCAAACGTCCAATAGGTGGCTGCTTGCAGACTCAGGTCCGCGATTGAAACAGGCGAGATTTGCTGTCCATCAATGAACGTACCTTGCTGGTTAATGCGAAGCACCTTCAGCACACCATACTGGTTGACGTCTAACTTCCACCAAAGCGGAGTATGCTTACCCTTTCGATCTCCAAAATCTCCCGGGCTTGTCCACGTCCCGAGGTCATGACCATTCAGTGTAAAACGAATATCGGAGGGCCAGTTTTCGTTGACCTTAGGCGCTTCGGAGCTGAGTTCAAGTGAGATTTCAATCTCCCGAAGAGGCTGATCGGTATTCAGATAGTTGGGAATTTTATATTCAAGAAAACCTCTTGCCATCCAAAGAATTCCGGCATTTACCCGCTCCGGGTCCATGAAGCAAGCTGGCATGTCATATTGTCCAATCATCCGAGTTGTCGTAGCAATTCCACAAGTTGGCCATGCTTCATAATCCGTATACTGCCCAACCGGAATAGATACTTCATGGTAAGACGTGTTGACGGGCTCGCGCGGCGATAGATGTATGGTCATGAACTCCTGAACGATAAAACAATATTTATAGGTGCCACCATTCTCCCTTTTCATTCGACTGCCCACAATTCCTGCCTTCTGTAGCTTGCTGACATGTGTACTCACAATGGCTTTGCTCAGATACAGCTCTTGAGCGAGCGCATTGATATGCATCTCTCTGTTGTGCAGCAGAAGCTGCACGATATTTAAACGAGCTTCACTTGCCAGCGCCTCATAGACAAGCAACGAAGATGCATCTGTTCCAAGCATCATACGACCCACATCCTTGATTTTTATCATTTTATATTAGTATCAAAAAAGTTATATTCGCTACACAGGATTCGCTATTTTGCGAACTGTGCATATTGATCTTGCTCTATATAATCGCATTATGATACATATTAGATAACAAATCAATGTTTTGATTTTGCTTTAAGGCGAATTCATCTCAAGGCTAACAGATAATATGTTACTACCCAACAATTCTATTTAATTGATATTTCAATCTTATGAATCTTATGGAGGTATTCAACATGCTTAAATCTAAAATGCTGATCGATAAAGACTTTCAAATTGCGGAGGTAGATCCGCGTGTATACGGTTCGTTTGTAGAACATCTGGGACGTGCCGTCTATGGCGGCGTATATGATCCAGGCCATCCAACCGCTGATGCACAAGGTTTTCGTCAAGATGTTATCGAAGCGGTTAAAGAATTGAACGTGCCGATTGTTCGATATCCCGGTGGTAATTTCGTATCCGGTTACAACTGGGAAGACGGTGTTGGACCCGTAGCTGAACGTAAACGTAGACTTGAGTTGGCATGGTGGACAATTGAAACGAATGCAGTAGGAACAAACGAATTTGCAGACTGGGCCAAACAGGTGGGCACTGAAGTAATGATGGCTGTTAACCTCGGAACGCGCGGCATTGATGCAGCCAGAAACCTGGTTGAATACTGCAACCATCCATCCGGTACATACTGGAGTGATCTTCGTATCTCTCACGGATACAAAGACCCACACAAATTCAAGACATGGTGCCTCGGCAATGAAATGGACGGTCCTTGGCAGATTGGTGCTATGACTGCATATGAATACGGACGTATTGCTAACGAGACGGCTAAAGCTATGAAATGGGTTGATCCTGAGATCGAACTCGTTGCTTGTGGTAGCTCCAGTCGTGATATGAGTACCTTTGCAGATTGGGAAGCAACCGTGCTGGATCTGACCTATGAAAATGTGGACTACTTGTCTCTGCATCAGTATTACAACAACAACAAAGACAATACGTATGACTTCCTGGCGACTTCGCTGGATCTGGATCAATTTA
Source organism: Paenibacillus sp. JJ-100 (assembly GCF_948329825.1). Classification (GTDB taxonomy): domain Bacteria; phylum Bacillota; class Bacilli; order Paenibacillales; family Paenibacillaceae; genus Paenibacillus. The sequence goes on along the minus strand of NZ_CAOJCM010000001.1, from coordinate 1,305,010 downwards.
TCGATAGTGTTGCTTCGATCTGTGATTTTGTACAAGCCAAGAAACGCAGCAAAAAGAAACTGATGTTATCTCTGGATGAATGGAATGTGTGGAAATCCATTGGTACAAGCCGTATGGAAGAACGCTGGCAGATTGCACCTCCTGAATTCGAGGATGTATACACACATGAAGATGCACTCGCAGTAGGTTGTTACCTGATTACAATTCTCAAACATGCCGACCGTGTTAAAATGGCTTGTCTTGCGCAGCTAATTAATACGATTGCACCTATTATGACCGAAAATAACGGAGCGATCTGGTTCCAGACGACGTATTACCCGTTCCTGCATGCATCCAATTTCGGACGAGGAACTGTGCTTCGGTCAATCACATCTTCACCGAAATATGATTCCAAAGACTTCACAGACGTACCTTATCTCGAATCGATTAGTGTACATGATGAAGAGAACGGCACAATCACCATCTTTGCGGTGAATAGACATCTGGATGAGGCAATGGAACTGAATGTTGACCTGCGCTCCTTCGGAGAAACGACATTTGTAGAGCATATCGTACTGGAAAATGACGATCTGAAAGCAAGCAACACCAAAGAAAACCCACGTAACGTATTGCCTCACAACGGCGGACATACGACAGTGGATCAAGGCAAAGTGCAAGCTGTGCTGAACAAAGCATCGTGGAACGTGATTCGTTTGAAAATCAAACAAGCGTAATCTAAACTTCTTAGAACTAACCTGCTGGCCTACTGGCTAGCTTACTAAATTACTCAATGACTCTAACGATCTTAGGAGACGCTAGGTATAAACTTTAGCATTTTTCATACGAAACTTTCTTCTAAAGTGAACTAGCTCTCCTCAGGATCGTTGTATATCAAAAAGAGGCCGCTCCGCAACCTCTTCCCATACATATTCAATTGATGAATACATCGGATCAACTCTGATTCTTTCTTCAGCTTCATGTTGCAACCAGTTATGAGGAGTTTCTCTTCATCTCTTCCAGTTTTAAATCAAACCAGCTTTTGATGTATATCTCTTTAAATACGGGATTCTCTTCTAATTTGATCTGAGATTCCAGCCTCTCTATCAACATTCGTCTCACACATCTTGATACTTTCTCCCTCAATATGTTCACCCAACTCTTCGAATATATTCTAATACTTAATCCGTGAGTGTACTCTTATTATGCCGAGATACAGACATCAAGTGATATATCATTACTCTTAATTGATTGCTCGATCCTCTCACACCCCCTTTTGCTCCTAAGCGTGAAGCCATATAATATAGCAAAACCAACCCGTAAGGAGAATTCGTATGACCGAAGAACTTTCTCAACAAAAGCAGGAACTGAGTGAGTTGATAAAGCGCCATTCCCTTCTTAACGGTGCGATAGAAACGGCGATTCCATCATTGTTTTGCTACCATAGCAAAATTGGCACAGATTGCGGTGGAAGGTAGCCACACGTATCGGATCAGAGAAGCGATTGAGTACATCGTTCACCATTGGGAACAACCCTTTCGAGTTGAAGATCTGGCCGAGACCGCGAATATGAGCGTATCTTCATTCCATCGTCACTTCAAAGAGATCACAGCCATGAGCCCTTTGCGATTCCAGAAACAGTTAAGATTACAGGAGGCCCGGCGACTCCTGATGGCCGAATCTGCTGATGCGGCAGATGTAGCTTTCCGAGTTGGATACGAGAGTGCTTCCCAGTTTAGCCGGGAATATACACGCATGTTCGGTGCACCTCCAAAAGCTGATGTAAGGCAGTTGAAAGAGAAATATGACTACGCCATGAGTGAGTAATCAAGTATGAAGATTACACCAATGCTTCTACTTCAGGTTCTGTTGATCGGACCGATCGATCATCCAATTCGGGATACAGTTTCAACCTTGGCAGTCAAACGAATCAGACTAATTCGCCTGCCAGCCACAGAGTTAACTTTCATAAGGTTTGTGTACGATGTCAATCGTATATTTTCCTTGTCGCTTCATAACCGCATTTTTAAAAGTAATATCAAAAGCCGCGCGTATGCGCGGCAAGGTTGGACTTAATCAAGATCCTTGATTAAGAGTGACTGTATTGTACCTGATGAAGACGGCTATATACTCCTCCAGAGACAACCAGTTCAATGTCATCACTGCTATGAATACATCTTCAGACCCATAGTGAGGAACTTCACCGATATCATTCAGGTCATTCGTAAGATGACCGTTTAGATGTCCCGTCTTACGATTATCGAAGAACCGGAAGGATAGCTTCTGCAAGTGAGCGAACATCTTCTCACGCATGTTGGTCTCAATGTTAATGCCCAGCATATGTCCCCAATATGTAACCACATAGTTCAACACAGTATTAAGGGCATAGATGGATAACAGCACCACACAGGCAAGCAGAATGAGCGGCCAATCCTGACCTGGCAACAATTCATTAATGAATTTGCTTACGGCTAGGGGGAATGCTAACTCCAGTAGTCCTGCAAGTACGGCGCATCCAAAATCAATTAAAAACAGTTTTTTTATAAGGACGGTAATACGAAAAAAAAACGACGAATCATACTTATTCAATCTCACTCTCCATATCCTTATTGGGGCTTACACCTTCATTTTGTAACTCGAACAGGTGAATATACTCGTCAATAACCTGATCAATAGCTTTCAACTACCCACTGATCACAGGGCGAATATGCTCGTACTCTTCCTGTCTAAGTTGTCTCGCAAGCGTCGTTCTTCGATTCTGCATCTGTTCCAAAAATACAAGAATTCGGTCGCGGCGGAATGTTTGCGCACCACGGCCCCGTTTTCCCTCATGTTCTTCATTCCCTCTTCCACGTCTGGAACGTTCACCGCGTTGCTCATTGTCCCTCATATCTCGTCTTGGACGCTCACCTTGACGTGTACTTCTATCCGTTTCATCCATATGACGCTCTCTCATACTCAACACCTCCATTACGCGTATACGATTGTATACACACTTCCAAATGATGTAAATCTTAATTTTCCAATGAACATATGTTAATTCCTTCATACCAAAAAAAGTCGCATTTTGGCGACTTTTTGGTCGATAAATGACACGGCACGGACTCGTTAGCTTTCGTACTGCTTGGACATCAACAGTTAAAGTTCTTCCGGATCTATAATTTTCACCTCTGGATACAAGGTGTTCGGCCCTTCAATCAGATTTCCACCTTTTCCTTTCAGTTGCTTGTTAAAGAAATCGAGTACATATTGGTTTACGATGCTTGTTCCTCTTTTACCATTGATGTCTCCTGTTATCCCCGTCAGTTTAATCAACTCCGAATAAAATTGAAGGTCCGTGAAATTAAAGTGCTCCGTTCCTTTTACATAAATCGCACTTCCCCTATTCTGTATAACATTTTTAATAATGTGCAGCTCATCTGAAAGAAATTTATTTATTTCGTCATCCGAATTTCTATCATTTTCAAAATGGGCTAACCAATCTTCAAAACTTCCCGATCTGATGAACATAAACGGCTTGTTTATATCATCTCTATTTTCCACTTCATATAGTGACCCATCCATATTAATTCCGGCCTTGATTCTATGATCCAGATACGTTGCATTAAACGCCGTTGCACCCCCAAAAGAATGGCCCATCGCACCGATGTTATCTACATCGATTTTTCCTTTAAACTGACTATCGATTGCACCTGAATTAAGATTTTCAATTTGATCAATTACAAACTCCACGTCTTTTGTCCATATATTCCCAATTTCTCTGCGGTCATCTATGGTTGTCATCTTTGTTGTATAGCCAGTTACACGGCCATCTGGAAAAAGGGTAGCAAACGTGCTGTACGTATGATCTATTGTCACTACGATAAACCCATGACTGGCCAGATTCTCGGCTTGTGATGCTTGTAGAACTCTACTGGTTCCCATACCATGAGATAGGAGCACCACTGGATAAGGAGTAGTTGAAGATAATATTTCTACATTTTCATAAGAGTTGCTATGACTATACTTCCAGTAGTCGAGCACAAATTCGGGCAGTTTTAAAGAAGAAGAGAAGCTCTGAATATACGTTTTGAACATTTCTTTATTATTTGGAAACAGCGTGTCACGCTTCTTGTTATTAATATTTTCAGTTGGGTACCATACTTGAACCATTAATTCCCTCTTATCACTTTGATCTTCAGTCAAGATTTCATCTCTGTTCTGATCTGTAAAATGGAAGGTTTGAGTACCCACTTTCTCTGGACCCTCCGGCTTCGGCAAATCAAAGACAGGTAAGTATACCGACAAGAGGGTAGAAGCAAGAAGCAGAATGACGATCAGGGAAGATAAACTATACTTCAACACCTTTCCTATTTTTAGATTCACCATTTTTTCGGAATGCCTGAGTAAAACGATGATTATGAATAGAGCCGTCATGATATATACCAAGAGCAACTGCCATCTGTATCCCTCAACCAATAAATGAGCTACGAGTATGACGCTGCTTCCTATACCTACACCCAAGCCTGTTTTCTTTGCACTTCTTTTAATTAATAGTAGGTCTACGAGTAAAGCGAAGCAGGATAGAGCTAAAAGTATCTCAAATAATCTCATTTTGAATGCCTCTCTCTCTTTCATCACGGACATGATAAGATTTAGATATATTATGGAAAAGCTGCCCCGCAGGACGGTTTCTCATATTCGCTCACGTAAACCTGTTAAGTTAAAGAGTGTACGTCTACACCATATTTACTTCGCTTCGTTCATAAAAGCTCTAACGTTTTCAGCAATTGTTTTGAATTGAGTATGATGTAAATAATGTGAACCATCCATTGTGATTACTTTCCCATGTACCGAATCTTTGATCTGTCCTTCATGCAGCGGTATCCATCCCTCTACACCTTCATTATTCGCTTGTACAAAGAGTAGAAGTGAAAGGTCTTTAGGGAAGGTTAAACCTTGAGCAACTTTAAAATTGGAATAAATATGTTCCATCTCGTTTAATGTCGTTGGATTATACATGTTTTTATTCGAGATCATTCTCATTTGCTCGACCGTCTGATCATCAAATGCCAGTCCCTCATAGGGGTCTGCACTCATTTTCATCATTAATCTTAAGAGACCTGTATTTCTAAGAAGAGCAAACGTTTTTAATGGGAACTTCGCATCTGTAATACTTGGTTGGGTGGAAACACTACTGTCAATACCGACAAAAGCAGTCACCTCATCCGGATATTTGTTCACATAATGAATGCCATAAATACCTGCAATAGAGTGACCCATGAGCATGTACTGATGAATATCCAGTTGCTGCAAAGCTTCATGAACTTCATTTACTATATTCTCTGTGGTTCTTTCTTTTTCAGTTTCATCACTTAATCCATAACCGAATGGCTCAACAGCAACCACTTTGTAATATGGAGATAATTCGTCAATAAGTAACTTGAAATCAAGCACTGGTGTTGCTGTTCCATAACCGGGCAGAAGCACAATCGTTTCCTTGCCTTCACCTTGAATGAGCACATTCATATTTTTCCCATCCACGGATACATGCTGACCGTAGGGCTCTATCTTTTTCGCCTCAGAATTACTACTAATCACATGTGTGATATAAACAACACCCAGAAATAGAACAATGGCAATTAAGATTGCTCCTAGTATTTTAAGTATAATATTTCGTACCTTCTTGATCCTGGTTCTATTCTTGGCTTTCTTTCCTTCTGGTTGTTTCACGCTGATCTTCTCCTGTCCTGAACTGTTAGTTGGGTATTCTTATTGGCTGCTAATGAAATCTTATCCAATGAAAATGTACTCTACGTGACGTCAATATGAACTGAATATGAACAAGCTAATTCATATTTACCGTTGCGTCATAAAACTCATGAATTTTTCAGCGATTTCTTTGGCATGGGAACGGTATAAATAATGATTTGCTTCCAGCAGCACCATTTCACCACGCGCAGAGTGCTCCATTAACTTCTCGTGTTCGGGAACCCAATTGTCCACTGCAGGATGATTCTTTTGAACAAAAAAAAGAACCGGGAGATCAACTGGGAACGTTAACTGTTCAGCTGCTTTAAAATTGGAATACATGCTTACAATCTCGTTTAACTGAGTTGAATTAAACATGTGCTTTTGTATCAAAATGTTCAATTGTTCTTTGGTTTGTTCATCATACGGAAGCCCAGCATATGGATCATCACTCATTTTCAATTGCAAACGTGGGAAACCCAAGTTACGGTACCATTTAATCGGTACGATTTCTGATGCTTCAACCTTCTGTTCACTAATCGCTGGAACACTGGTGTCCAGCCCAACATATGCACTTACTTCATCTGCATATTTGTTCACATAATTCAGACTATAGATGCCCGAGATGGAATGACCCATCAAGATATAACGATCAATATGTAGACTCTGTAGCGCCTCGTGGATTTCACTGACGATATTTGCCGTACTGCGTTCCCTTTCGGTCTGATCACTTAATCCATAACCAAAAGGTTCAACCACGACGACTTTATAATATGGGGCTAGCTCCGAGATAAGCGGCTTAAAATCAAGTGCAGGTGACGCTGTTCCAAAACCCGGCAGAAGCACAATCGTTTCCTCGCCTTCGCCTTGAATGAACACATTCATATTTTTCCCGTCTACAGATACATGCTGACCGTAGGGCACTATCCTTTTCGCCTCTAAATTATTACTAATCACATTTGTGATATAAACAATACCTAGAAATAGAACAATAGCAATTAAGATTGCTCCTAGTATTTTAAGTATAATATTTCGTACCTTCTTGACCCTGGTTCTATTCTTGGCTTTTTTTCCTTCTGGTTGTGTCACGCTGATCTTCTCCTGTCCTGAACTGTTAGTTGGGTATTCTTATTGGCTGCTAATGAAATCTTACCCAATGAAAATGTACTCTCCGTGACGTCAATATGAACTGAATATGAACAAGCAAAAAAAGCCATGTATAGCATACAAGGAAACTTGCATGTTATACATGGCATGAAAACACTGTTTAGACACTTGAATGAATATTCTATACCTCAGATTATCCGGAAAGACTAACTATCCATTGGTGGATGAATTGGCAACGTGATGATGAAGGTCGTACCTTGACCAGGTTCACTTTCCACTCGGATGTCACCCTGATGAAGCGATACGATCTGTTTAACGATAGCAAGTCCCATACCACTCCCGTCATATTTACGACTGTGGGAACGATCTGCTTTGAAAAAACGCTCGAATATACGCTTCTGGTCTTCAAGGGCAATACCAATGCCCGTGTCGGATATTCGGACGATCACACTTCTGATATCCTGTTCCATACTGACGGTAATTATATCGCCATCCTTAGAAAACTTAATACTATTACCGAGGATGTTCGTCCATACCTGATTTAACTGGTCGTGATCAGCCATTATCTTAACATTATCTAAATCAAGCTCAAAATGAATGTTTCGAGCAGACCATTGCGGCTGAAGCGCCACGATGACCCGCCTGATCTGCTCATCAAGCCTTAATGTGGTGAGCCTCAGTTGCTGAGATTGCGATTCAAGCAAACTCAGCTTGAGCAGGCTATCGCTCATTTTGGACATTCGTCTCGCTTCAGCGATAATGATATCGAGATAACGGCTTCGTTCGTCATCTGTGAGATTAACTTGTTTGAGCGCCGAAGCGTAGCCGGATATCGAGGTGAGCGGTGACTGAACTTCATGCGACACATTCGTAACGAATTCCCTGCGCATCTGTTCCAATTGCTGCAGATCGTGCATCATTTCTTCAAAACTGCGAGCCAATGTACCAATCTCTGTCGTTTGTTTAATGTTCAGCTTGACATTGAAATCTCCAGCTGCAATCCGTTTGGTCGCTTTGGTCAATTTCTTGATCGGTCTTACTAGATACACAGAGGCAACCAAAATGATCAAGCTTCCTGCAATTAACGAGCAAGTTGCAAAGATCACCCCCCACTTGACCACAAAAGTGGCTGAAGGCGGTGAGAGTGTCTCCAAGAACATCGCTTTCGTTCCCATTTCCGTTTTCAGTGGTAACCCTAGAAGCACCGTAGCAATCCCATTCGTCGTGTCCTGAACGACGCCCCCATCCAATACTTTCTTAAGTTGCTCGCTTGTCACAGGAGCAGACTTATGTCCGTTAAGATTCCCGTAAGTTTCGAACTGACCCGTGGGTTCGTATATTCGAATGTGATAAGAATTGAGCTGCTTCATTCCACTCACAAACAAGTCTGCTTCACGCAATGGGAGGATCTTATAGATCTGCACAACGTCTTGGCCAAAGTTCCGTAAGTTAATTTGAGCATTCTCGTTCAATTTGTCCTTAAATATCCAGGTTGACGCGAAAAATGAAATGATTGTACCTGCGATGACAGACACCAGAAAAGTTAGGACCACTCGGATATATATTGATCTAATCATTCGTAAACCTCAAGCCGGTATCCTAGCCCACGTACCGTTTCAATCCGAAAATCAGGTGTCGTCCCGAATCGTTCGCGCAGGCGCTTAATATGTACGTCTATCGTTCGATCATCTCCGGCGTAATCAATACCCCATATCTGATCGATCAACTGCTCACGTGTATAGACTTGGCCTGGTGTTCCAGCAAGCTTATACAGTAACTCGAACTCCTTCAGTGGTAATGTAAGGGACTCCGTACCTCTCATCACCTTATACGTCTGACGATCCAGAATGATGTTGCCAAACTGGATTGTGTGTATGGAGCCAATTTTATATCGTTTCAGCAATGCTCGAACACGCGCAGTCAGTTCCAATGGATCAAACGGTTTGGTCAAATAGTCATCCGTACCCAATTCGAATCCTTTCACCTTCTCCCAAGTCTCTCCTCTCGCGGTCAACATGAGTAACGGTAGGTCAGGATTGGCTCTTCGGAGTTCCTTGCACAATGCCCAACCGTCCATAACAGGCATCATAATATCAAGCACGACCAGATCCACTTGCGTTTCGCCATACACGGTGAGAGCTTCCTTACCGTCCGCAGCTTCCACTGTCGTGAATCCATCGTTTTTTAGAAAGAGACAGACGAGTTCGCGAATGTTCGGATCGTCGTCAGCAACGAGTATAGTAGCCATAGATTTCTCCTTTTCCTGTTTACGATCTAATAAACATCTTGCGTATAGTGACTCCTCGCGATTACTTGCTATGATTTTCTCAATTTCCGCTGGTTACGAACACTATAAATCCAGAAGTAATGACGTATCATCCATATAATTCAAAAAATACAATGTGAACTATACAACATATTGTAAATTTAGTCACGCGTGGATTGAAAGGATGAAAAGGATTGAGTCAGGTTAGATAGCGACCATAATGAGCGCACTAAAAAAGCCGCTATGAATAGCGACTTTAAAGGAAACAAGTTAGCGCTCCGACATCATCTTAAGCACTCCACATTTCTGTAACCCAACTCCCTAAGATATGATCCCTCTTGGACCTTCCGTTTCAGCTTCCGCCTGGCTTGCTTGAGCTTGACTTGCTGGTGTCATCAACCCTTGCACAGCTCCCATAAAAGGCTGGATCTGTTTGATCATACCGTATCCCATCTTGACTACAGGTACGAAACGCTGTATCATCCCGAACAATCGCATGCCGCCTCCGAGCATACCTCCGAATGACCCTGCTCCGCCCAAGCCCCCCAATAATGAGCCCATCATTGGCATAAAGGACGACACGTTAGCTTGACGCGTAGATACACGAGAGGTCGTCCGCGATCTTACAGAAGACTTTGGAATGACTTTCCCTTTTTTTCGGCTACGGGAAGAAGCGGTTCTACTTGATATCAATGAGTTAGATCTCATCCGACGTGGCCGCTTTCCTTTTACGACTGTTTTTTGGGGCGTTGAGATACTTGTTGCTTTTCCGCCTCCGGTAAGCTCTACACCTTCGTTGTTCACACCAGAGATATACCCGATGTACGTTTCGCCATTATAAAGAGTTACACAGACGGGACGATCCTTCAATCGTTTTGCTTTGACGTGTATTTCATTGGTCTTAACCATGGAATTCACCTCACTTGACTTGATCTACTTCAGTCTACGCTCTGGGTGGACGACTTGCCTGTGCGAATAGCTCATTCGTATGCCGAAAGCAGGAAGATACGAAGACTACTATAGACTACTAAAGATTACTGACATTCCCCCTCACATGTCTCACGATACCCAACCTAAATCATAAACTGCATTAACCGTCAGCAAAAAACCAACGATACCTATAATCCAGGCTGCAGCATTCTGTGCATTGTTCACCAGCCAGCTATCCATTTTAGCTAAAGGTTGTTTTAAAATAGGGTAAGCTAGCAATCTCCCTGCTAGCAAAATAAGCGCAGGTAATATCATAACGAAGCAATATCCCAGTAATAGAATCCCCGACATAGGCCAAGCAGGTCCTTCACGAACTAACACTCCAATGGCTGCTAGATAAGGCAACATTGTTCCAAGTTCAAGTCCAACCGCGGCCAGGGCAAGCCCAATAAGTATAGTAATAGAGATTCTGTTGGAAACCGTTTCCCCCGTAACACGAGCCCTCCATTTTAAAATATAGCCTTCCCCACTTCTTGCACGTTCCGCAGCACGAGCACGAGATTTTTTTGTATCCATGAGTTGGCTTATAATCATTAACAATATGCCTATCACCAGTTGTCCTAACAGGAAGGGTTTGGATTCCATTAGGGGTGCATATTGGTTCAGAAATGCATCCGTTCCAAACATGATGATGAGGCCTATAACAAAGTAGCAACCAGACACCGTGAATAAATAGATGAAATACCGATCTACTCGAACACGCTCGGGTGTCATTAGTAACCAGACAGGAATTAAAAGAGTACCCACACTTGTTGAATCAATTAATGCCAGTAGTACAAGAGTAGATAGCAGTGCTGTCAACGTCATTGTGTTCCTCGCTCTCTTTGTCGTTTTAACCACCTGTCAGAAAAATGCTCTGTAAGTCCAATTTATCCTGGTCCCAGCTGGAACTTCTTCTCACAGACAGCCTTTGCACCGCTCCCTCGGGACTTATGAGATGAAACCAACTCCCCATCATACCAAATGGAACAGCTTACCCAACTGGCGCTGTCATTGGCTCTTGCCTTAACATGAGTGGATATTAGAGGAATAAACGTATCTTTTGGAATTACAAATCTCTCTTTGTATGGAACTTCCGTCGTATCCCAATATACACTCTCCGGATTCTTTCGTGCATTGATCTCGATCTCCAGATCAGCTACCGATTCAAGATCACTTTCAACAAGCACCTCCACGGTGATGACATCCGAGTCATTCGCTGTGTTTTGTTTTGACTCTTCACGATGCAGTTCATCATTCACGGTATCTTCTGCTGGCATTCCACAAGCGGATAAGATTAAAAGTAGACCGGAGAGCAATAACAGAAGCCACGTATTTTTACTTTGAATCCTGTTTAGTTTAATCTCCTTCATCAGCATCGTGCTCTCTTTGTTTTAGAAAAAAGCTGATCATCTCATCCACATAGGACATGAATTCGTCATCCATGCCCATCACTACAGGCTCAGACGCATCGTTTGGATGAATAAGTTCCCAATATTTGTTGAGTAGCTTTTCATCGCCATTAAATAGCTCTAATGCCGTTTCATACAATTGCCTGGCAATGACTTGGGCCGCTTCAGAATAAGGAGACGAAGGCATTAAACATCGTACACGTTGGAAAATAGTTAAAAGTTCATCCATTCGCGGATCGTTACTCCCGAGAATAGGTAGATGATTCAATATATCCATTTCCCTTGATGATAACTGTAATTCATCACCGAATTCGGGGCGAATGATTCCTTCCGTGAGCGGTCGATCTTTCATTTTGGGAATAATCTGCAATAATTGTTCCAGATTGTTCATTCCGTTCATTTGCAACGTATGAATCGTTGATCTGAGATAATATTGCATCCGGCTTAACTCTTCTTTTTTCTGTTCAATAAGCTCTATTTGTTCGTTCAAAGACGTGATCCAGTTTTCATGTTCCCCCTGATTTTCTTGGTTCTGAAACAGTTCTTTAATCTGTTCTAATGTATAGCCGATGGACTTCAATAGAAGAATTTTTTGCAAGCGAAAGATAGCATTTTCATCATAGTATCGATACCCATTTTCCGTAATTAGTGTCGGTTCTAACAGTTCAATCTGTTCGTAATAATGAAGTGTTCTTTTGCTGATATTTGTTTTTTTGGCTAATTCACCGATCAGGATCATGCTTACCTCTCCTTCCTGAACACATTATAAACAATAACGTATACGTTATTGTAAAGTCCCTAAAATCTCAATGGTTAACTATTGCTCAATAAAACGAAAAAAAGACGATGCTGACATCGTCCTCGCTGTGATACGAATCATTTCTCCTTGAAAGCTGGTCTATCCATGTACTGACTGTTCCTTGATGTCATATCTTTCATATTCTTTAGTCATTGCGTATCGATTAGTCCTTTACTAGCTTATACGGCTTGCGCAGCAAACTCTTCGGCTTCCTTGTAATGATTCAGCTTTTGTTACTACGGCAGACGGAGTAAAATGACTGAACCAAAATAAATACAAAAAAGGCTAACCAGCAATAACTGGTTAACCTGTTCATACGCAAGCTGCTTAATTCATAAATTCCAATTGTAAACTTACGCTCCAAACTCTCCCACCATCTGTAACTCAATCTTTTTCATCTCATAAAAATAACCCTTCTGTTCCATCAGCTCATCAAATGAGCCGGTTTCTACAATCTGGCCTTGTTCCATGACCACAATCTGATCCATCTGTTCGAGTCCTGTTAGACGGTGGCAGACCAAGAGTAATGTATCTTCAGCCGCCTGTGCCAACAAGTGCTGTAATACGCGTGATTCTGTCACGTAATCCAGTGAAGAGGTTGGTTCATCGAGCAACCATAACGTTCCTGTGCGCAACATCGCTCGAGCCAGAGCCAGCCGCTGCTTCTCCCCATCGGACAGATTTTCTCCTTTTTCATATACCATGTCGTCTAAATTTACATTAAACAGTTGAACCTGATGGAGAACATCTTGTAATTCTTGATCAGAGTGCTGTTCTCCGCTGAGTAACAGGTTGTCCCGAATCGTTCCCCGGAAAAAATGACTCTGCTGTAAAACCACATGGGTGTTCTGCCATATGCTTGTTTCATCCAGTTTATCCACTGAGATGTTGTTGAATTTCAGGTCTCCGGAAGTAGGGTGCCGTAACTTGAGAAGTAACTCCAAGATCGTTGACTTTCCAGACCCGCTCGGCCCGACAATCGCCGTTTTGGAGCCAGGTGCGAGAACCAGAGAGACGTCATCGAGTGCAGTTCTCCATTCTCCTTGATATTGAAAAGTAACATGGGACATCTCGATGGATACCGCTCCTTCATCCACACCCAGTGACAACAGACCTTGAGCAGTAGCTTGAGCTGGATCATCGTGTTCTTTGTTTGTCGGTTCAGGCACCGTCTCTGCCAATCGTTTCGCAGCATGCTCACTGTCCAGCTTATATGAAGGCAATACTGCCATAGCGGCCGATTCTTCGAACACCGTTTGGGATGCCAGAATTAACATGGCGAGAAATACGCCAGCAAAGACGCCATCTGCAATGAGAAACGCACTTAGCACCAGCACCCCCCATGTGACTAGATAGGTAACAAAAATATGCATGGATTGCCCACGCAACAATTGGCCAGCAGCTTTTTGTTGCGTGGTTGCGAGTGCAGCCGACTCCTCTTGAAGCTGCTGCTCACGTTGAGCTAATTGTCCATATACTTTCAAATCACGAAAACCATATAATACCTCGGTTACCTCAGTAGATAACTTCGCTCGTTGCTGACGCACATGTCCATTGATTTTACGTTGACCGATCAGTACCAAGCTTGGGACTACAAATGCGGTAACCAACATACCAACGATAAGTAAGCACGCAATCCAGAAGGAAAAAAACGCCGTAAACAGGACGGTGCTCAGAAATACCATGACAACCATAACGGGTGGATAAGCAACACGTAGAAAATAATGCTGCAAACTCTCTACATCACCAACGATCCGTGCAAGAAGATCACCGCTCCGGTTTTTATTTAGAATCCCAGGGGTAACCGGAATCAGCTTGGCAAAAAACGAAGTTCGTAGACGGCTGAGGATGGAGAACGTTGCCCGGTGCGAAGCCAGCCGCTCTCCGTAGCGGCTCGCTGCACGCACAAATCCAAGCAGTTTGACCATCGATGTTAGTACAATCAAGGTGTACAGGGGTGGTGCAAATACCGTTTGTGAGATCATATATCCACTAGCGGAGAAAAGGGCTACACCCGCTGATCCAGCGATAAATCCGCATAGAATGGAAAGCAAAATGTCTTTTCGTTCCTGCATCATAGCTTTGGATAGAACGGCTAACTCTTTCATGCAATCCCTCCTGTTCTTTGAATTTGTACCATCTCGGCATACGCAGGCACTCGTTCCAGCAGCTCCTGATGTGTTCCCGAATCTGCCAGTACACCATCTGACATGAACCAAATCTGGTCGGCCTGTTGAATCGTATATAATCGATGAGCCACCGTGATCATCGTTGCGTCTTGTGACAATGATGCGATAGAGCGTTGCAAGATTTGTTCGGTGCGGAGGTCGAGTCCAACCGTTGGTTCATCAAACAAAATAATGGACGGCTGTTTTAGAAAAGCGCGAGCCAGAGCCAATCTTTGTTTTTCTCCTCCGGAAAGTCCCCGCCCCCCTTCCCCAACAGGGGTATCCAAACCTTCATCGAGCTGAGCAATCAGTGAAGCAAGTCCTGCGCGTTCAGCCGCCTTTTCGATATCAGCAATGGATACATCATTGCCTGCACCAATCGCTATATTTTCAGCCAATGTGCCTGCAAAAATATAGGGATGCTGTGTAATATAACTTACCTGTTTAAACCAATCCGCCTCCGGCATTTGCATAAGCGGCCTTCCGTTCATGTGTACTTCTCCCGATGTAGGCTGTAACAGCCCGGAGATGAGATTGAGCAACGTCGTTTTACCTGAACCGCTTTTGCCAACTATTGCGATTTTCTCTCCGGGTTGAATAGACACATGTCCCGATTCAAGTTCAAATGAACCGGGTGCATAATGAAACTGGATATTTTTCAGTTCAATGAATGGTGGTACAGTCGAAAACGATGGATGCAACGCCTCATCATTCTCTTGTAGTGATGAAATGCCTGCCGGTTGAAGGCCCTGATCTGAGCCTTTTTCCTTCGTTCGTTCCGTTTCCTCGAGCATCTGTTCAACCTTGCGAATAGCTCCCATGCTGGTTCGACCGCTGTGAAATGCAGTCCCTGTATTTTTTAACAGGCTATAGAACTCGGGCACCAGCAGCAACAGCAGAAAGGCTGTATGGAATGTCATTGATTTATACACCAGAAGCTGAATGGCAAGTTCAAGGGCAACAATCCCGATACTTAACATAACAATTGCCTCGAGCATAAATGTGTTCGTAAACGCAATCTTCAGAATGCTCATCGTGCTATCCCGATAGCCGAGGCTGCTGCGTTCGATCTCCTGTTGCTGACGGCTAGCCCGTCCGAATATTTTCAACGTGACCAGGCCTTGAAGCGAATCCAGGAAAGTACCGGAAAACGCAGCGAGTTGTTCATATTTTTCTTCGGATTTGTTCTTTGTTTGCAAGCCGACGAGAATCATGAATAACGGTATAAATGGCGCTGTACACAGCAGAATCCATCCTGTGTTGGCATGTAGTGTGAATGCAACGACCAGAATCAGAATAGGAATAATCGATGCTTCCATCATGCGCGGCATGTACTGACTGAAATAGCTGTCGGCCTCATCCACGGCGTCCAGTGCAACACTGACCTTTCCGCCAGTTTGTCCTTGCAATGAAGAGAACATAGATGCTTGGGTAAGATTTTGCAACACTTTACCTCGCATCGCTGTTTTAGCTCGTGCAGCCATATGCAAGCCGACTTTTCCATTGCCGTAAGTTAACCATGTACGTAGAGCCATAACCGCCAGCAAAATGCCGAGAATGAGCATGATAGATGAAAAGGATGCCTTTTCTACAAATATTCGCTGCACGGCTTCAGCCATAAAGACAGCCTGGCCTATAATCGCAGCACCAAGGGCCAGTGAAAAGGCCATAAGGATCAGCCTGCTTTTCCGAAGTAAAGACATCTGCTGCTTGATCAGCACCGATTTTCTCCCACCGGACTGTTTTCGTTGCTGTTTGGATTGCTCTCTCCTCTGCCTTTTCACAACGTAACCCTCCTTTTTATTTCTTACCTTTGACGTAATCCGCATCAAACAGGAACAGTTTGAATACCAGAATCAGTGATGGAATTAGTAGGCATAGCCCCCCGATAAATACAACAACGAGTGCGATTCCCATCGCTGGCGGTGTGGCACTGTTTTGAATCGTAATGTACGGATCCAGAATGTATGGATACTGACCGATACCGTATGCGAAAAAAGCACTGAAAAACTGTAGCATGACAAAAATAAATGCAAGACCGTAACGGCGCCCGTTAAACAGCAGCCACATCGCAGCCATAAAAAACGCTACGGATAGAGCGAGCATCCACCACAGATCCATCATATTTTGAAAGTGGCGTTCGTTGTGCTGTCCCAGATATATAAATGCTGTCAATGCTAATATAATTGTTGGTGTGCTCCAAAACAGGGAGTAATTCCGCATTAGCTTCAAAGCACCCTCGTCTTCAGCTCTGGAAGCGTAGAAGGTTAGAAACGATCCACTGATAAAAAGCACTGAGACAACAGCCAGTCCGACGATACTCCAGGATAACGGATTGGTTAATAAGGCCCAGTAATCAAGCGAAACCGCCTCTCCCTGTTTCAGAATAAACCCGCCCTCCGATAAGGTCAGCGCCACAGATAGAGATGCTGGAATCAGCAAACCTGTAGCTCCGTATAAAAACAGGTATACGATATTGTTCTTGGAACCATAGTTCTCAAAGGCATAGAACGAACCTCGAATGGCAAGCAGAATGAGGGCTATGCTTCCTGGTACAATAAGTGCAGCGCCATAATAGGATGCCGTATCCGGGAAAAATCCGATAATACCAATATAGAAAAAGACGAAAAATACATTCGTAATCTCCCACACGGGTGATAGATATCGAGAGATTAAACGATTAATCAGGTGATCCTGTTTCGTCAGACGTGCATAAAAGGCAAAGAATCCGGCTCCAAAATCAATTGAAGCAATGATCAGATATCCATATAAGAAGAGCCAGAGCACGGAGATGCCTATCAATTCATAACTCATTTAATTTGCTCTCCTTTCTCTGTGCCTAATGCCGCTTGCTCCTGCGTTTTTAACCACTGTTCCATCTCTGTCTCCGCAGGGTTGTTATTGAATAATCGTTTTAAGACGAGCGCACAGATCACACCAAGTACGATATACAAGAACAAGAAAACAAAGAATAAAATACGAACACTTGGTGACGTAGTTGCGGCCTCTTCAACTCGCATGTATCCTCGTATAATCCACGGCTGTCGCCCAATTTCAGCATAGAACCAACCCATCTCGACAGCCAGGAAAGCAAGTGGTGCGCTAAGTGCTACAAGGCGAAGCATCCATTTGTTGAATTGATTACGTTTCTTCCATAACACAAACAGAAAGTAAAGACTGGAGATGGCGAGCAAGGCGAATCCGATCCCAGCCATCAGGTCGAATAGATAATGCACGAGTAAGGGCGGTCGTTCATCTAGTGGAAATTCGTTCAGCCCAGTGACTTCGGCATTAAAGTCTCCAAACGCCAGGAAGCTAAGTAACTTAGGAAGATGCAACGCCCCTATTATTTCATGCTCCGCGTTCAACCATCCGAGCAAAATCAAGTCAGCGCCGCTTTCTGTCTCAAAGTGCCATTCTGCGGCAGCTAGTTTCTCCGGCTGATGTTCAGCCAAAAATTTGGCAGATACATCACCAGCGAGTGTATTTAATAAGCTGAATACCAAAACAACTGCCATCATTAGATTCAGGCCTTTTTTGTGATAAGCGGACATCCCTCTTCTCAACAGTGCCAGAGCCGCAATCCCGGCTAGCAAAGCCGCTCCTGTTAAATAAGCCGAGCTCAATACATGGAACACCTTGGAGAATGTAGCTGTATTCAACATGGCTTGTACAGGATTCACCGCCGTGAATTGCCCTGCCTGCATCACAAACCCTTCAGGCTGGTTCATGAATCCGTTCACGGTAGTGATGAAAACTGCGGACATACCTGCACCGGCGACAACGGGAATCGTTAACAACCAGTGAATATACGGGTTTTTGAACCGATCCCAAGTGTAAAGATAGATTCCCAGGAAGATAGCTTCAAAAAAGAACGCGAATACTTCCATAAAAAGCGGCAATGCGATGACATTACCAGCCAGCTTCATAAAGTTTGGCCACACTAGAGCAAGCTGCAGTGATATCGCTGTACCCGTCACCACACCCACCGCTACCGAAATGACAAATCCTCTTGACCATCTCTTCGCCATGAGTATGTAATGGTGGTCCTTCTTCCGGATCCCCATAAACTCAGCGATCGAGATCATCAACGGTATACCTACACCGAGCGTTGCGAAAATAACGTGAAAAGCAAGTGTTAGACCCGTTATGAGTCTGCTCCATAACACCGTATCAACGGCCATTGTAAAACTGCCCCCTCTCAAACTCCATTCATTGATTGGATAACCTCTACACTATGAGAAAAAAATCACAAAATAGAGTGTACGGATAGATCGCCAATTATTTAGTAGCACCTCTATATCACCTATCACTATATTCAAGATGATTTCATAAGCAAGTAACAATTCGCTATATCTTGAATCGATACGCTCTAGTTCAAAGGCGAGGTCCTATATTTAAAATTATTATATCCTCAATTTAAAGCAATTCAACGGATGACACGGCTTCGCCTCAAAACGTTCAAGAAAGAATCAAGTCTTTCTGACAACTTAGTGAAAAATAGAACAATCCCCCATAGGGGCTATTGCTTTGTGTAATTTATCCATGATAAGTGAGCTTGAATCAATACTGTTATAATGGTCCGAGCCTAGATGTTAATGAAAAAAACGATAAATGGACAGTCTAACGGCTGTCTATTTATCGTTTTTTGAGAATCGAGTAATTATTGATTAAAGGATTGCTTTACGGAACCTTTACCATCTCCTACTTCTATCACAGCATATGCCCCGTTTATAAACGTTATTTGTGGTGGAACATGACCACAATCAATATCGTAGATGATTGGAATCTGCAATTCCTCATACAGCTCGTTGTAAATATCCTCTGCTGTATAATTGTCAATAGGTTGATTTGCATCACTTCTTCCAAACAGAATACCCGAACAATTATCAAACCAACCTGCTAATTTCATCTGAACCAACGATCTGCGTAAATCAGTTGTCGATAGTTCGCAATTCTCTAAATACCATAAGATGGGTTCATTATTTACATAATTCTTTTGAAAATGTGTTACATCACCAAACGGTGTGCCAATTAAATGTCTTATCACATCGACACATCCACCGAGTAAGCGACCGTGTATTTTAACATTAGTATCTTGAATAGTCTTCCAATATGTTTGCTCTGTTAAATGAAAGACACATGGCGAAGGATCAGAGTGTTTCCATTCCTTTTGATATTTCTTCGATGAATATTGGATGATCGATTCGCCAGTTTTAGTTGATAAGACAGTTTGCCACATTGCAGTTGTGTTATCAGAATAATCTCCACGTAAATCAATAAGATTTGTACCATGAGCAGTTGCTATGCCTGTTTTTAAGGTTATTGCTAACAATAATACACTTGTATCTGAATAACCTAAAATCCATTTACTCTTAAAATTATCGTAATCAAGGTATTCAAGGATTTCGATTAAAAGTTCACCACCCCAAGGTGGGATGATTATACCGATCTGATCATCTTTCATCATTTTATTCAATTCAATAGCACGTACTTTGGCTGGAGAAGACTTAGCTTTATTTTGAGTCCAAATCGTTTCTCCACAAACAACTTTGAATTCTTGCATCTCCATACGATTGAAAGAAAGTCTGAGCAAATCGTGAAATTCGACTTTTACTCCTGACGAGGGTGCTGTTACACCAATTGTTGTTCCTTCGTTTAAAGACGGATATCTAATCACTTAATCAGCCTCCCTGAATTTCATTTTCACTGTAAAAATTTTGTGAGATGCAATATCTTTCAACAATATCATATTAGAATGAAATATATAGCCCAAAAATGCGAAGGAAACCGACGAAAAGCTTTATTACATAAGGAAAAAGAGACATCCAAACTATGGGCAGTTTGAATGTCTCTTTTATAGTCAATCAAGTGCTTTGCACCTCAAAGGGGAACCCGTTACTCTTTCTGGCGTCTGCATACGGTCTACTTCTATTCCACATTTTCAGATTATAAAATGAAGATAAAAACTTGAACGTAAGAGCTCTCGTCACGTCGTACATTGTTGTTCATATTACCTGGCTGATTTACATGTATTCATGTGACTTTATTCGAATACAGGCCTCGAGGAATTTGTAATAACACATGGATAAATGTGCTAATTACATATTTGATTACTCCTCGTTGAGTCATACACGCTGAATTGCCATCTCATCTAAGATATGCCTTACATGATAAGTGTCTTCTTGTAGTTGCGATTGTACATACTTTTTCACATTGGCTTTTTCTATGTCGTACAGCACCTCTATTTCTTTGGAGAACAAAAGGTTTCCTTCTTTCATTTTGTCCGTCAGCGTAGTGATTTTCTTCGGTTTCGGCGTTTCACCCAATATCTGTTGCAACGCTTGAACATACGTTTCCAGAGGGCGGGCCCCTGTTACTTTAATTCCCTGCTCCTCCTTGTTGACGATAATAATAGAAGGAAAACCTCGAACGCCAAGCCGAGCAGTCATCTCAAAATCCTCTTCCAATAAATCTTGTGCAGATTGTTGTGCAGCTGCGTCCACTATTTCTTTTCCATTCAGACCCAGTTGATCTACAATCGCAACAAGCACCTCATCTTCTGCAATATTTTGATTGAATACGAAGACAGCTTCACGTGCTCGTCTCAAAAACGCTTGTTCTTTCCCAGGATACTCACGTTGAATCACCTTAAATACGCGAGACGGTGGATAGGAAGACTGGATCGGATGATCAACCCACAAAGAACCATCAATCGGCATCCGTGAATACACACCGACTTCTCTCCAATGTTCAGCTACATCTGATGGCTTCTGAATACCATTTGCTCCATCGGAGAATCCCTGCCAGCTTGCTAATAGACCTCCCATTTTAATCTCTACATTAAAATAATGACCATACTCTTCGATGAAGCGATTAAGTACAGGCTCCAGTGCCCAGCAGTGTGAACAAATGGGGTCTGTTACATAGTACAATGTACTTTTTTTCTCTTCCTTCTTCAGATCAATTATTTGCATTTCTTCATCATCACTTATACCGCACACGCCTGTTTCCAGATCACATACCATGGAGTCATTACTCATCGTTATCCCGCCTTTTTAATTTCGTCTGATTGATTGAATATGTGTTAGTATAAGTATAAGAGTTACAATATTTAGAACAAGTACGATTCTTTTTCTGACTAAGTATCAAAAAGTATACTATTGGGAGGATCCGCATGAAATACGACCTTAATTTCGATCAACTTTGTCCAGCGACGTATGCTTTTCAGGTGATTGGTGGTAAGTGGAACTTGCCCATTCTGGCGATTTTGAGTGAAGCTGACATGATTCGTTATAATGAGTTGAAAAGAAGGCTTCCTGGAATTACACCAACGATGTTGTCGAACTGTCTGAAAGACTTGATTCAATATGGTATTGTTCATCGGGAGCAGTATAATGAAATTCCGCCAAGAGTCGAATACTCGCTGACAGCATCAGGCAAAGAGCTGGTTCCTTTAATTGAATCCATGGTGTTATGGGGTCAGAAAAATATGCAACGGGGATTGAGCTAATCTCTTGATAAGTCGTCTAAATGTGATGGTTTAAACCATCGATTCTACATGGATTTCATCCGCGCCCGAAAGCACAAAAAGGCTATCTCGTAGACGATCCACCTTGTATGGTGCCCGTTATTGAAATAGCCTTACATCTATTTAAAGAGGGATATTTATATCCGTTAATGAATTCACTAACTTATTTCTAAATAATCCAGATAAGCGTCCCAAGTACCGTCGTCTGCTGTGACAATCAGCTCAATCACCTGATTGCCCGTACCGTGACTAATATTGTTCAGTGTGTACACAGCAGGGCTGCTGCCTCCATAATAAAACGTTCCTTTCGTTTGCCCTCCGATCCTTAGCTCCACTCTAGCCATATTGGCGTTGCTCGAAGCAGCTCGCAGGGCAAATGAGTGTGTTCCGCTAGTAAAGTTAGTTGTCGTCCGAACAGCGTCATTGTTAGCATAGAGAGCAACGCCGTTGAACGGAGAGCTGATGTTGGAGGCATACTGACCGCTTTTAGTCATATTCTCCGCCTCGACTTTAACGGATGCTGCCGGCGGATTCGTTGTTCCGCCATCCGGTGCTACAGCTCGTCCTGTCGATGGGGAGATCATTCCTGCACAGAGGCCACGGTTCTTCAAATTTTGTGCAATCTGAGGAATGGCCTGTAATGTGGTCTGGTACTGATCATGCATCAAAATAACGTCACCGCTTGCCATACGATTAACGGCTGCTACAATCTGTGAAGCACTCGCACCGTTCCAATCCTGTGAGTCTACGTTCCACAATACTTCTCTCAACCCATTCTGACTTATAACTGATTTCAACGTTGCGTTGGTGGCACCATATGGCGGCCTAAAAAGTTTAGGTGAGGAACCTGTGATCGAACGAATGGTATCCTGGGTACGTGAAATCTCTGATGCCATCTGTGAACTATTCAGTTTGGTCATATCCGGATGGGTATAGGAATGATTACCAATCCACATGCCTGCTGATACCTGGGCACGAACTAAAGACTGATTATTTTGAGAGTTTTGTCCGATATTGAACATAGTCGCACGCAAGCCTGCCTGTTTTAATGCATTTAGAATATTATTTGTATTGTTGGTAGGACCATCATCAAAGGTCAGGGCTACATAACCATTAGGGCAACTGGCATCAGCTGCACTAACCGGGGATATAGGGGGAATGGCAATTAATGTACCTAAAAGAGCAAAAGACATTGCGGCTTTCATGAGCTTGGATTTAAACATGAATACACCTCCACTAGAATAGTTTACATAATATTTATTTTGTTAAAATGTTCAATTACACTTTCTCCAATCCCTCCCCTCTCGATCAATCACAACTCTTAAGATAAAGCGCTTACAAAATGTAAAGAAACAAGTCAATTTTCTCTTTTCATGTAGTGTTTGTCTCAAGTTGAATCTAGTATAAACGACGAATACATAGAAGTAAATGCTATATATTGAAATATATTCAATTTAATTGTAGAAGAAGTTTGATACAGGCAGGAACACATCGCGCACATGTAGAATATTGTCATTACGTACTAGTTTCATAGATTGATGGTTATTCCCCACTCCGAATCATAGAATTTAACAGAGGTGTAAAATGAGAAAAATCGGTTGTGCATTGTTGTTCAGTTTGTTTCTTTTGCTCGTTCTGCCCCATATGGGACATGCCGCTGCTCCACAAACTAAAATTATTCTGGATGGTCAAGAGCTTGTCATGCCTTCAGACGTCGAGGTTGTTAACATCAACAAAAATGTGATGATCCCGATCCGCGTCGTTGCCGAGAACCTTAAATTTAAGGTGTCATGGAATCAGAAAACTCAGAATGTAAGTATTGAACAGAATTCGAAGGTACTTTCGTTAAATGTTGGCAAAACGGAAGCCAGTGTTCAGAATGAAAAAGTAAAACTCAACACTGCGCCTCAATTGATTAAAAACACAGTTGTCGTTCCCCTTCGTTTTGTAAGCGAAGAAATGGGACTGTCGGTAAGCTGGAATAACAAAGAGAAGATTGTAGGCCTGACAAGCTCAGTTACTCCTCCAGTTGAACCTTCCTCCGATGTTCCAGGTCTGGAAACACGATGGAGCAAAGTCGATGATATCAGCTTTACTAATGAACAGCTTGTTGTATCCATGGATACAGAAGTTACACCTCAGATTACAAGATTGACCAATCCGAATCGTATTGTGGTCGATCTGCCGAGTACAACCTTCGGGGATAATATCGGGTCAGCTCTTCAACAGGGAACGATGGGTAAAGTAGATGTTAGCGGTATTGATCATGTGAAAGAGGTGCGGTACGCTCTATTCAAAAAAGATCCGGCCCAAGTCCGGGTCGTGATCGAACTCGACAATCTGAGCGACGATGTACAGGTCAATACACAATATGTCAGCGGCAAGCTGATTGTGGACTTGGCTCTCACGGGAATCGTAGGAGTACCGACTCAGCCTTCGAACAGTGGAAAAAGCATCGTTGTTATTGATCCCGGCCATGGAGGTAAAGATCCCGGTACCATCGGCATATCGAATACACAGGAAAAAAACTTCACTCTGCCGCTTGGGCTTAAGGTTCAAGCCCTCTTGCTTCAGGAGCCGGATATTGAAGTCGTGATGACGCGTGAAACGGATGTTTACCCTACTCGTCCAGAGCGCGTGCAACTCGCCAATACGTTAAACGCAGATGTATTTGTATCGATTCATGGGAATAGCGTCAAAGCTTCCCCTCAATCATCCGGGACGGAAACGTTTTATTACAAACGAAGTAATAGTAAAGAACTGGCAGATATCATACACAGACATCTGATCGAAGCGTTAGGCTTCAAAGATCGTGGTGTTAAGAACGGTAATCTGGAAGTCATTCGAGATACTACAATGCCTGCGGTGCTTCTTGAGATCGGATTTCTGAGTAACCTTGCTGAAGAACAGGCTATGCTCTCCGAGAGTGTTCAGGACAAAGCAGCTCAGGCCATCGTCAACGGAATCAAAGAATTTCTGAATCAACCGCAATGAACAATATCAGCAGACCACAAATTGAATGTGAAAGATGAGGATGTGCTTATATATGAAGAAAAAGTCGAATCACATGATGATGACCTGCATATTAACCGCGGTGATTATACTTGCTGGATGCGGCAATAAACAGGTGACCGATTCTGGTAACACGAAACCTGTATCTGATCCGCCTTCTTCCAACGCCTCCTCCCCCTCCGTGCCAAACACGGAGAAAAAAGAGACGTATGAGATTGAAGTGGCTTATGTGGACCCTGAATTAACACAGGTTAAGACCAAAAAATCCGAGATTACCTTTTCGGATAATGACGAAAAATATACACAAGCGTTTGATGTGTTACAGCACTCGGATGACCCGAATTATATTTCGTTATGGAGTGACATTGGGCTTGAATCGCTGGAGTATCAAGACGGGAAGCTTACGTTAAACATTCATATCCCGGATGAAGCGAGATTAGGTTCAGGCGGGGAACTTCTCTTCTTGGATGTGCTACAACAAACTCTGTTCCAGTTTGAAGAAGTTCAGAGCATTCAGTTGCTTGTGGACGGCAAAGAAACCGAGAGTCTGATGGGCCATGTCGAGCTGGAAAATCCAATAGTACGCGAAAAAGAGTAACATGGAATATATCTAAGTTAAGTTGCTTCTATGAACGCTATAGTTCAAGCTGGTAGAGACAATTCTATACGAAAAGCCAATGAAAAACCTTGCTGCGTTATCGCTAGCAAGGTTTTTTGAAGTACCGATCTACATAATACTTTTTGGCATCATCACATCACATCACATCACATCACATCACATCACATACATGTTTTGTCTTTATTGTTCAGATGATTCTAATTCGATTGGAATCTTGCCTTTCGCCTCAAGTTGACCTAACAGTACCTGGATGGCAGCAAGTGTGTTGGGCTCTTGTTTACCATACACTGCTAGGGCTGATCGTACATTTTCCACATGAAGCATCTCATACGGATTGCCAAGGGATAACAGTGTATAACGAAGCTTCCTCTCATTCATTCCGTTGATTAACTGCTGGAATTCGTTCCAACGCACCTCGCTCCCCACATTGCGGAATTGATATGAAGCAAGGAGTACATAATCTGTTTTGTTTAGCGCTTGAATAATGCTCTTCATATTGTTTGAATTCAAGATGAACGTCTCCGTTTGTATGGATACGTTACCTCTCGATTGCTTCAACTGTCTCTCAAGTTGCTCCGCCTGCCCGGCATCCGATGCCACAATCATCACCCGATCACCAGTACGAATGGTATCCACGCTTTTCCCATCCTTCCCGGCCAGAACAGTAACGGCACGCTCCGCGATCGTACGTTCAATCTCAAGATGGCCTTTGGAGCCGATGATGTCTTTCAGCTCACGTAACTTCTGAGGAAGCGATGGGCTCGGTTCGAACAAATTGTACTTCGATTTTATTGTCAGAATACGTTTTACCGAATCGTGCACTCTCTCCTTGGAAAGCTGACCACTGTTCACAGCATCGATTAATGCCTGATGGGCAGTAGTCACATCTTGCGGCATGAGAATAATGTCTACACCCGCCGCCGCAGCACGTTGTACTGCCTCGGCTTCACCAAAATGATCGGCAATACCTTTCATCGTGAAAGCATCGGAAATGATCAGACCTTGATAATTCAATTCTTCTCGAAGCAATCCGGTCAGCACCTTACGAGATAACGTGGCCGGAATTGGTACCTGAGTACCGTCCTTGCGAGAGATCACCTGCTCTTTGTCGATCGTCGGGAACGCAATATGTGCCGTCATGATCATATCCACACCATGTTCAATAGCAGCTCTGAAAGGAGCCAATTCAACCGCGTCCAGCTGTTCACGAGTATGGTTGAGCACAGGTAGACCAAGATGTGAATCTACAGCAGTATCTCCATGGCCTGGAAAATGTTTCACTCCCGCAATGACGCCCGATTGCTGTAATCCCTTCATTAAGGGTATACCCAGTCGTGTTACCAAGTCTGCACTTGAGCCAAATGAACGAATCCCTATAATTGGGTTGTCGGGATTACTATTGATGTCCAGCACAGGCGCAAAATTAACTTGTATGCCAAGTGCTTTTAACTCTTCCCCCGTAAGTTGTCCCGCTTGTTCTGCCAGAGCGGGATCTTTGGTTGCGCCAAGTGCCATCTGTCCCGGAAGATTCGTACCGCCAGGTATGCGACGGACTACTCCACCTTCCTGGTCAATCCCTAGAAAGAGTGGGATGTCACCACTCTGGTTCTGGATATGATGCGTGAGAGTGGCGAGCTGTTGCGCATCCACAATATTTTTTTCGAAAAGAATAAGTCCACCCAAATTATGGTTCTGGATTCTATTTTTCAAACCTTCATTCAAGGTGGTGGTCGCATTGCCGTTCCATTGTCTGATATCGGGCATCAGCATCTGTCCCACTTGCTCACTAACCGTCATGTAGGAGATAAGCTTGTCCCAATCCTTGGCCTGAATCGCGATTTCACGTTCGAAACGAATAACACGTGCCATAAATACAGCATACTCTGCTCGAGTCACCTTGCGATCTGGTCGATATGTGCCATCGACATAACCTCCGACTAACCCGTTCGAACTCATGATCTGAATTGGAGCGGATGCCCAATGTTTGTCTGTGTCTTTCCAGTTCGCATGCTGAGAACCCTGTTCCAGCGGATACGCTCGTGTTAGAAAAGCTGCGGTTTCGGCCCGGCTAATCGGAGTATTCGGTCGAAATGTTCCATCCGGAAAACCACCCGCTAATCCGTTTTGCTCCGCGATCGCTATCTCACGATAAAAAGGATGCGTTGCTGGCACATCGACATATTTCATATTTTTTACCGGCTTCTGAAGCTGGTCAGGATAGAGCTCACGTACCAAGAAGGTAATGGCCTGTCCTCGGGTTACTGAGGTTTGTGGTTGGAACTTCTTATTCCCGTAACCTGCTACAGTTCCCCTTTGTGCCATATATTCGATGCCATCTACGGCCCATTTCGAATACTGAAGGTCATTAAATGTACTTTCGGCCTTGGCGCTCCCCACCCAGATCAACATGAAGCCCATAGCTGCCGTGAGCACCTTTTTATACTTGATATGCAATTCTGTTCACTCCTGTTCAAGTTCATCCATGTAGGATTAGACGCAAACTTTTCCACTTAGTTGCTCGTTCATTATTTGGAAGCGTTACCTATGTAATGTATAGAGGGCTTAGATCATACATGATATAATCGAATTCACATTCATTTTTTGGTGTACCTAAAAAATATCTGACATCATTTTCGGATAAATAAGAATTTGGAGAAGTCTAATGTTAATGATTAATATCGTGCTAGTCATGTTTTTGTTGGGTCTCCTGCTCGGTTTTGTTGGTGCGGGCGGTTCAGGTTTCATTATCTCAATCCTCACGGTTGCGTTTGGATATCCGATTCACGTAGCTCTGGGAACAGCGCTTGCTGCCATGTTTTTCTCCTCGCTCTCGGGTTCGATCAGCCATTACCGTGAAGGCAATGCTGTCCTTAAAACTGGGGTTATCGTTGGACTTTCTGGAGCAGCTGGTGCTTGGGTAAGCTCAGGCTGGTCCTCCTATATTCCGGAAGAGCGGCTGGGCATGCTGACTTCACTGATGCTTTTTGCGTCAGGACTTGCTTTGTGGCTGCGTTTAATCCTTGTATCACGTCACCATACGGACTCGCGCATTGAGAAAGTTATGCTTGAGAACAGCTTTCGTTATTGGGTATACGCGTTACTCATTGGGGTCTGCACAGGTATGTTATCCGGTCTGTTCGGTATCGGCTCCACTCCGTTTATTCAGTTGGGCCTAATGCTGCTGTTGAATATGCCAATGCTCTATGCTGCCGGAACCACCATGCTGGTGATCATCCCTATCGCTTTAGCTGGGGGAGCGGGATATATGAAGATCGGTTATCTCGATGTTCAATTGCTACTGCTGGTTGTCATAGGTACGATGTCCGGTTCATATGTCGGAGCGAAGTTCACCAAACGTGTGCCTGCATTCTGGCTAAAAGTAAGCATGGTTATAACACCTATGATTGGAGCTACCATCCTGTGGCTCTAACCTTATAATATACATAAATATGTATAAGAATAAGAAAGAGCGTTGTTCGTTAACAACGCTCTTTCTTATTATATTGTAGGATTGTAGGGATCATTGGAGTATTTGTGGGAGTGTGCCTTCCCTTCAGTAAGTCATGCTTTTACCTTGAAGATTCTAATATCTACCCCGTCCGCAGTGGAATATCCCTCACCAATGAAGGCATCCGTGTTCAGAAAAGACAACGCCTTGCTGTTTGTGATCATCCGAGGAGAGGTGCGAAACAGTCTACCACCATCACTCTCCCCGATGTAACCATTATTCTCAATATAGATCTCACAGGACTGTCCCATGTGATCCACTCCCTGCATCATATATCTCGCTGAGAGACTGTGACGGCCTCCACTTTTTGCAATAATTTGTGTATCCACTCCACCCTCAAGCAAGTTCCCCTCAAAATAGGTACCGGAGACTCGCCCTCCAAATGTAATCATCACAACCGACTCACCATCCGTATTCTGCAGTTCGATTGAATTTTCAATCTTCACATGCACGGTGAACAGTTCCTCCATGTCTAACTCAGCCGTCATGTATCTTCATCCTCTCTGCCGTCTATTCATAGGGGAATAAGATTATCCAAAAGCCTCATTGCACTTTACCCAGATTCACCAAATTCACATCTGACAACGTAATTATTGTATCTACTTGTTCATTACCTGTAATGTTACCCATATCGAATACGATTCGGCTGTTCGCATAACTCGGCTCAGTTGCTTGAAATGTAAATGTATATTGTTGTTCTTCTGTCGTCAGATCCATTTGATTACCATAAAATCCCGTCCACTTATAGTTTGCCGGAATGTCCACCCAGCCAATGCCAACACCGAGCTTGCGTGCCTTAGTCGCTTTCGCTTTAAACGTTAGCTTATAGGTGTAGTCCTTTTGCATGGAAAACCCTTCCTGAATCACCTGCCGGTCCCATGCTTGATCTCCGACTTGACCAATCTTTACATGCAACTGCTGGTTCTCGGCACGAATCATCAGATCTTCTGGTTTATTACTCGCTGAATGAGAGAACCAACCTTCTGTTCCTTGCGCAAAGTCACCATTTTTAATCAAGTTGACATGTACGGGCTGACCACCCTCGTTTGCCCCCGGATTCACTTCAAACAGCATCACATTCTGAATAGATACTAGATGCTCAGCTGCTGGCTCAGCTGAATTGCCCAGAACGAATTTTAGCATAGCTGCATTATTAGCTGTCTCTCCCATGGTAAACGTATAAGCATATTGCTGCTTCGTTGTTGTCAGTTCTGCTGTATCGTCCATGTATATCTCTGTATCATTACCTGCCTTCGTGACTTCTACTTGTATAGATTTGGGTATCGATGATGATGCGTCAAAGCTCATACGATACGTCTTGCCAGGTTCAAGGTCAAGCGGTCCTTGCTGTAAAATGGCTTCCCGCCCGTTCCCGGTGATTTCCGGTAGAGTTACGCTGATTCCATGGTCATTGCTGTACGTTGCCGCGATTACATCCGGGATCAGTGTCCAGTTCGTAGCATCGGTGCTGAGTCCACCATTATTCACTTTACTCTTGGAGATGTCGAGCCAGCGTGTATTATACTCGTTCCCCTCAAAATTCACATAATAGATCTTACCAGCTTGTAAGGAAACCGCTGGAAGATATACTGTTTTGTATGTTTGCCAGCCGCCCGTATCTCCGAGCAAAAGATTAGAGCTTGCAACGACTTCATTTCCCTCATCCCGGATCGTAAATCGTACTTTGGATTGCTCTTGTGCACTTGCCATTCGTGTAGAGAAAGCATACAGCCCATCCTGTGCTACGTTGATTTTGAATTGAAGCAGGTCGCCTTCATCCATGTAGCTGACATGTTTACCGCCTTCATCCGAGTTTTCGAGCTGTAGTCCCTGCATTACATACGCATCAGGAGCAGGGATATGAGCATAATTTTGGATGGATACCGGTTTCCCACGTTTCGTCAGACGCACATTGTCAACAAAAACCTTACCTGAAGTGGCCCCGAATAAAAGCTTTAATTCGGATGTTGCTACCGCTTCACCTTCACCGATCATAATCTCACCGGTGTACGTTCTCATTTCTTTTCCTAATTGAATCTGCTGCCCTTGATGAACCTGTACGTTGTGCCCCTCATCAGTAGATAACCCGATATCCATGATCCCTGTGTGATCTGCCTTGGCATCAAAAGAGAACCCGTAAGTCGTATTCCCTTCCAGCTTCATGCCAGACTGAACAACAGCAACTTGTTCCGGCTGTGCATTCGTTTTCTTCACGTCTACAACGAGCTGTCTCTCCATAATCGGGAACTTCAAGAAGTTGTTGACTGATACCTGTGCTTCTGCTCCAGGTTGAATCTCTGTGTTCCAGAAACCCAGTCGTTGTTTTCCTTGATCAAATGTACCGTTAAATACATAATTGCCATCTGGCAGTGCTTTGCGCTCAACAGGAAGCGGATCAGCTTCACCGATCTCCGTCAACCTCACATTGGCCAACAAAACTTCGCCTTCATTCAATCCCAGATTAAATTCAAACCTTGCATTGTTGTCTGTACCACTCCGCATGTTGAATTCGTATTCGTACGGCTGCCAATCTGTTGTCACCGCAAAAGCTTTCTCTTCAGAGTAATTGGTCCAGCTTTTCTCAAATTGAGTGACTTTAGAGCGGATATCCCGATTAGCAGAAGCTTTGGCATCAAACTGAACTTTATATTTCTTGTTCTTCTGGATATACATTGGCATCTGAGTTAACTGCACTGCATAGGTTTCCGTTCCTGCCTTAGTAATGGTTACTTTAGCAACTTTTCCTTTTGCAGCATCTTCTACAACTTCAACCTTACCCTCTCCACCAGCATTTGTAATGAAGTCCCAATCAGTAGGAACACCACTTGCATCCACCCCTTGGGTGAATTGTTCATTATAGATCTGGTTACCATCTGATTGAGGGGCACGCTGTCTTTCCGGCTCTATTGGATGAGTAGTCACATCTGGCCATTGGTCCATATTTTTATATGAATACACGCGTACAAAATCAACATTCATCTTATCAGAAACAAATTCGTTCTCGGGCGATCCCGGCCAGTCTCCACCCACCGCAAGGTTGAGGATGAGATAGAATGGACGATCGAACGGTGCAGGGAACGTATAACTCTCAGGCTGTCCTACGGCCGTTGTTTGCCAGTTGTTCACCTGATGGTGCAGCTTGCCATCCACATAAAAGCGAATCATGCCAGGTAACCATTCCACCTGAAAATCGTGATATTCATCGGCAAAAGATTCACCTTGAGGCAATGAAAACTTACCTTGATCATGACCGTGAGAGCCATCCGCTTTCTTGGAATCATAGTGAATCGTGCTGTAGACCTCGTGATCTCTATTTTCACCGCCGATCAGCTCCATAATGTCTATCTCACCAGACGCGGGCCAGCCTCCGTAATGGGCTTCATCGGTAGGCATCATCCAAATCGCTGGCCACATCCCCTGTTGCACGGGAAGCTTAGCTCTTACGACCACTTTTCCGTAGGTCCAGTCACCTTTCTCCTTGGAAATCAGTTTGCCAGAAGTATAATTTTGATTACCTCTCTGCTCCCTCTTCGCTTCAATCTGCAATACATTTCGATCGTCGTCTTTCACGATTCGTGTGTTATTCGGGCTGTAATATTGCAATTCGTTATTATAGACAAGTTCCGTATCTTGAACCGTCCATTTAGCTGTATCTACAGAAGGTCCATCGAATTCATCATTCCAAACCATTTCCCACTGCTCATCTGGAATCGTAGTTGCCGGGATTGGTTTCTCGCCTGACGGTGTTCCCGGTACGGATGGCGTCTGACCACCTGGATTCGAAGATCCGCCACCATCTGTATTGGAACCATGGCTCCCACTGTTATTACTCGGAAGAGTAGATTGTGGCTGCTCGGGTTGCCCGGTCTCCGAAGCCGTGTCATCACTATGACGACCAGGTGTAACCGCTTTCCCATTAAGCGACACGTTTGCCGCATTCACGTCTAGCAGTCTGATTTTACCTTTGGACGTAATAGACGTTTGAGCGGCTTTGCTGTTCACTTGTAAGATTTGAATTGTACTATCTGAGGACAAGTCCATAGTAGCCTGACGTTCAACGATCAATTCTTCAACCTGTGTTGGTCCCGTCATCTGTACATGCACTGGACTGGATCTTTTGTCTACTACCATCCGATTCAACTTGGAGTTATGGATCTGAATCGAATGACTTCCTCCACCCTTGACGATGACACTTCCGGTCACAGTTACGCCGTCGAGTGTCACTGTCCCTTCCCCAATACCTTCAGCGAGCAACAAGTTGCCATGGACCGTTGTATTTTTCAGCGTCACATCTGCTGACCGTACAATCAGATTCCCTTCTACGTTGGATTGATATGTGCCCGGTTTGTTCTGAATACCCGCTACTAGAGACGATAGAATCGTAGCCGCTTCTGCTCGCGTGATGTTGGACCTCGGTGTAAGTTTACCATTGTATCCGTTTACAATTTTGTTGTCTATGAAGTATTTGATTGCTTGCCGAGCATAGTCATCTACGTCTTTCTCGTCTTTGAACGTGAGATCCGACGTTTCATTCTCACTGGCTCTTGACAGCTGAAATGCACGATCTGCCATGACTAGAGCATCCTGCCTCGTAATCGGAATCATTGGTGACAGGTCTGTTTCATCCGTTCCTTGAATAATGCCTGATCCGCTTGCTCTTGAGATTGCATCATAGTACCAGTTTTTTTCACTAATATCTGTGTATGACGCCGATCCAGGGCCTCCTGCAAATCCGAATACCCGATCAAGCATTACAACAAATTCGGCACGGCTGATACGTTCACTCGGTCTGAATGTGCCGTCTGCATAACCTTTAATGAGCGCCATATCCTGCATACGCATCACTGCATGTTCAGCCCAATGTCCCTGCAAATCTTTGTACGGTGCCCGAAGCAGGCTTGACGCCTGCTCCTGCTCCGTTACTGTTTGCTGCTTCATCTGTTCTGCCCCGACTACGGCCGGAGCTGCCAGTGAAATGATCATGCTTCCTGCTACGAGACAAGCCAACCCTTTTTTCACTCATATTCCTCCCTAGAATGTGTGGTCACTTGCAGGGCAGTACTACTCTTTTACTGCCCCAATGACGATACCTTTAACGAAAAAGCGTTGTAAGAATGGATATATTACCAAGATCGGCAATGCCCCGATGAAAATCTGAGCTGCGCGAACCGTACGTTGGGATACATTCTCCAACATGGATGGGTCCACATTGATTTTACTAAGATCTTGCTGAACGATAATGGTTTGCAATAAGGATGCAAGCGGATAATTTTTGACATCGGACATGTAGATCATGCCGTCGAACCAAGAGTTCCACTGACCTACCATCGTAAACAAGGATAATGTAGCAATCGCTGGCATGGACAGCGGTATGTAAACCAGCGCCAACGTTTTGATATGACCTGCACCATCCAGATAAGCCGCTTCTTCAAGTTCCTTAGGCAGTCCACGAAAGAAGTTCATCATCAAGATGACATTCCATACAGACAATGCTCCCGGCAGCACCAGTGCCCAGATCGTATCCATCAGACCAAGCTTTTGGATCAGGATATAACTCGGGATCAGACCGCCACTAAACAGAATCGTGAATACAAAGAACCAGGTGTAGATTGAACGGCCTTTGAAGTTAATGTCTTCCTTCGATAATGGAAATGCCGTAATCAGCATAATGACCATACCAATGACGGTTGCGATCACCGTTCGTTTGAACGAAACGAGCAAAGAATTGATAAAGTTTGAATTACCAAACGTTTTGACATACGCATCTGTCGTAAAACCAATAGGCCAGAAACCTACGAGATTCGATGAGGCTGGTGCCATGCTGCTGAAGGAAACGGCCAGGATATGAATAATAGGCAAAATGCAAAGCAATGATAACACGCCAAGGAAAATATAGTTAGCAACGCTGAATATCCGATAACCTTTTGTTTTGTAATACAAGCCCTTTTCTCCTCTCTAGAACACGCGATAGTTCGCTAATTTGTAAGCCATGCGATATGAGATCACGATCAGAATCGTTGCTACAACGGATTTAAACAATCCTACAGCCGTTGCAAAGCTCATCTTACCGTTCAGGATACCAAGTCGATATACGAAAGTGTCGATAATGTCGCCTTTATCGTATACAAGCGGATTGTACAGGTTGAATACCTGATCAAACCCTGCATTCAAAATATTTCCGATGGAAAGTGTCATGAGTACAATCGTAATCGGCATCAGTGCAGGAATTGTAATATGCAGCGTTTGTTTGAATCGATTCGCTCCATCCACTTCAGCTGCTTCGTACAGCGCCGGGTTAATGCCGGACAGAGAAGCCAAGAATACAATGGTTCCGAAGCCGAATTCTTTCCACACATCACTAACTATCAGTGTTATCCGAAACCATGTTCCATCTCCTAAGAAAAAGATCGGGTCACCGCCAAGTGCAACAATCAGTTTATTAACCATACCGCCCTGCGGCGAAAGAATATCAAGCAATATCCCGCCCAAAATTACCCATGATAGAAAGTGCGGAAGATATACAAGGGTTTGACTGACCCTTTTAAAAGCGGTTAAACGAACCTCGTTCAACAAAATAGCGAACAGAAATGGCGCTATTAATCCCGCGATAATTTTGAAAAATGCAATGACCAACGTGTTCCAGATGACCTGGCCTACGTCAGGATATAAAAATAAATACTTGAAGTTATCCCAACCTACCCATTTGGATTCGCTAAATCCGAGATACGGTTTAAAGTCCTGAAAAGCAATCACAATTCCGCCCATTGGTATGTACTGAAATACAATAGCCAGCAAAACTGCGGGTACGAGCATCATATGCAAGGACCAATTCCGTTGCATATTCCAGCGTTGTTTCACCTTGGTGGCTCGCCGCTTGCGAGGCGTCTCTAACGTATGTTCCTTCACCCCTACATCCCCCATGTTCTAAAATTTGTATTTTACAAGTGGATCTGAACTTGTATATTAAAATTATAGCAACGGTTAATAGCGATCTATATCCTAATATTGCAACAACGATAACAATATTTTAATGAGTTGAGGAGGTTGAGTCTTGTTCGCTCGTCTGAATGTCTTTACCAAAATTACGCTGCTGTTTGTAGCGCTGCTTGTCCTGGTTTTGTTCCTCTACACCTATTCGAACAGAGAAAGCGTGCGTGTCATTGAACACGAAATTCAGAACAACACCATGAATCATCTGTCAACCTTTGCCGACTCCGTCGAATCCAACATTTACCAATTGTCTCTCTATGGGATGTCCATTGGTCAAGATTCTAGCATTCAGGAATATCAGCGGCCTGATTACAAAGATGTACCCTACGAACGTGTCAAAGTGGGAAGCGCCATTCTAGAGAAAATGAATCTGTATAATGCGGCCAGCAAATGGCATTCAACAATCACACTTTATTTTCCAAGGTTGCAAAAAGCTATTTCCACAGATTATTATGCTTATATCCCGTATAGGGAGGATGATTTCTCCAAACCACTCTCGAAATCTTGGACATATACGCAGAATCAATTTGAGTGGTACACTACAGAACCAACGACAGCCATGGATGCACCCGACAAGTCCAGACTGATCACCAAGATTAGCTTCCCTGTACATCATCTGACGACCATGCTGGATCAGAACAAATTAAATAATAAAGGTGACCCGTTTATGTTCCACCCCGAGATGGGTTTAATCAGTAACACTAGCGGGAATGAAACTCTTACATCCATTCTCTCCAAACTGAGAGAGTTGAACTTACAGGAAAAAGGCGGTTTCACGACAACGCTAGACCATACTGAATATTATGTCTCGTACATTCAGTCTCCCAGTCTTGGATGGTACTATGTGGACTATGTACCTATGCAGCAAATTTTAGGGCCAATCACGAGCAGTCGGAATCTTTTCTACGCCTCCATCGCAGTTCTGATCGCTATGAGCGTCGTTGTATTATATGTTCTGTATCGCAGCGTTCAGCTTCCATTGCTTCAACTTGTGAAAGGAACTAATCGTCTGTCTACTGGTGATTTTTCTGTTCGTTTGAACTATACCTCACGTAATGAGTTTAGTTTATTATTTGCACGATTCAACATCATGGCACAGCGGATTCAAGAGTTGATCGAGAACGTATATGAGGAGCAACTGAGAAGACGTGAAGCCACACTGAAGCAACTGCAGTCCCAGATTAATCCGCACTTCCTGTACAATTGCCTCTTCTACATCAAAAATATGGCAAGAATGAAAAACGAAAAAGCCGTTGTGGCGATGGCGCTTAATTTGGGTGAATATTATCGATACATAACCAGATCGGAGAATGATGAAGCTACGTTAAAAGAAGAGCTGACGATGGTCCAAAATTACTTGGAAATTCAGGCCCTTCGGCTGGAACGAATGCATTTTACGATTGAGGTACCCGATGATATGCTGCATAAAACGTTACCGCGTCTAACCTTACAACCCATCGTTGAGAACGCTATCATTCACGGCATTGAGCCTCGGACCGAAGATGGACATATTACCATAACAGGCCATCATGAAGGAGAAATATGCACGATATCGGTTGAAGACAGCGGACGAGGTATGAGTGAGGATCAGATGCAAGAATTAATCCATAATCTTCACAAACCGCTCGATGGCAACATGGGATGTGGAACTTGGAATGTTCATCAGCGTTTGTATTTTTTGTATGGTGAAGATGCGGGTCTGAGTTACGAGCATTCGCCTAGCGGTGGAGTTAAAGTGAGCATTACCTGGTACAACAATATCAACAAGTAGGTGAAGTACATGTTACAAATTTTGTTAGTCGATGATGAACGTTCTGTTGTGGAAACGCTAGCGGAGACCATTCCGTGGGAAAGCTGTGGAATCGGTACGGTACATGAGGCATTATCCGGCGCCGTGGCGCTTGAGATTATGGAGAATCACGATATTGATATTGTGATTACCGACATTCGTATGCCGGAGATGTCCGGCATTGATCTGATTACGACAATTCACGAGAAATGGCCGCATGTGCAAACGATACTCCTGTCCGGATTTGCCGACTTCGAATATGCCAAACAAGCGATGGCTCAGGAGAGCTTTGACTATTTGCTTAAACCTGTGAGTGATGAAGATCTGATTGAAACGGTACAACGACTTGTGGACCGGATCAAGCAAAAATGGGAAACAGCCGCTTCATATCAACGAGCTTTACATGCGTTTCAAGACAACTTGCCTCTACTGCAGTCTACCATGCTCCATGAATTGCTTACAGGCAAAACCTACTCCCCTTCTGCTCTTGCTGATAAGCTGGAGTTACTGGAACTTCCCTACTTGGTTGGTGAAGAAATGGGGATGCTCGTGATCCGTATGGAAGAACATCTGACCGAGATGGCCGATTATGATCTGTCGCTGATTCAGTACGCAATCTGCAATATTATTAGTGAAGTCATGCAGCATCATTTTCATATCTGGCACACGCGGGACGTCCATGATTATCTGGTTGTACTGGTCAGTGTCAAAACGGGTAACACGTACAGCACGAACAAAGAGGAGAAGCCTCAAGCCCTGCTGGAGCAGTATGCAGCGCAGATTCAGACGAACGTTCAGTTATATTTGAAAGGGGCCATCTCCATCTCCGTCTCTCACTGGGGCAAGTTCCCGAATGAGATTGGTGTGATGTATGAGAGTGCTGTCCGGTCGATGCGTAAGCATATGGGACAGGCACAGGGTCTGTTTATCACCGCTTCAGATGATAAGGATGTTCACCCGTTACCAGCTATTCGGTCTCTTTATAAGCCGCCAACACTGATCAGTTTGCTCGAAGCCGGACGCTTTGATGATGTGGAACAGAAAATTGAGGTCATCTTCAATGAACTGCTCGAATCAGGACAACATCATGATATTGCTGAAACAATTATTGAGGTCTATCATGCTCTGGCTGGAGCCTTTGCTTATATCATTCATAAGAACGGTAAACAGATTTCTTCGGTCCTGCCTGCCGAAACGTATAAATACTTTCAGGCTCCAAACTACGCTACCGCACAGCAGTTGAAAGACTGGTCGCTCCGCACACTGCATTCAATCAGTGAAGACGCAGAACAGGAGCTTAAAGACAATCACAGTACAATCGTTCGAAGTGTAAAAAGTTTTGTGGACCTGCATCTCGCATCAGATGTCTCCTTGCCAGCAATCGCAGAGCATGTACACTTGCACCCCGTATACTTGTCGAAAGTGTACAAGGCAGAGACTGGAGAGGCGCTGACAGCCTATGTCTATCGATTGCGGATGGAAAAAGCAGCTTACTATTTGCGCTCAACCAGCGCCAAAGTGTTTGAAATAGCCGAGCTTGTCGGCTACA
Source organism: Paenibacillus sp. JJ-100 (assembly GCF_948329825.1). Lineage (GTDB taxonomy): Bacteria > Bacillota > Bacilli > Paenibacillales > Paenibacillaceae > Paenibacillus. The sequence goes on along the minus strand of NZ_CAOJCM010000001.1, from coordinate 1,265,585 downwards.
ACAACACAGCCTATTTTATTCGAGTATTCAAGAAGTTCTACGACCTGACACCACAAGAATACAGAGAGAATTTACCTGTTTAAATGAACAACGTTATCAATGTCTGATAGCAAATCACTAGCTTTTATATCTATTGAATTCAATTGAGTTATATCAAATGGTTAACGTAACAAAAGCCTCACTGGACTTTACTCCAGCGAGGCTTTTGCTATTCATGTTATTATATGCCTGTATTCCTGCTTACACTACTTGCCACTAGTTACGGATTGATACCACTCATTAACTTCTTGCGTATTTTGATCTCCACCAGAAGACTTCCATTTCTCTACGAACGTATCGAATGCGTCGATTGAAGCTTTACCATAGATGATCTGAGAGAATGTATCTTTTTCCATTTTGGTCAAGATGTCGTTATTCATCTGCATAGACATGGTTGGAGCACCTGTGAACATCTGTTTTAATGCGATATCTTTTTGATCCAGAACAATCTTGGCCGCTTCCACCATTGGTGTCGGTACGCCAGACTTGAGTTTTTTCTCGAAAGGTGTTGTTGCTTCTTCACCGTTAGCAAACTTCGCAAGCGTAGCCATGTTCAGACTCGGGATACGTGCACCATCAAACGTTAATGTGTATTTCTCAGGTGCATAACCGCCTGTCACACTAGCATCGGTTGTTGGTGTGCCGTCTTTCATTGCCCAGTCATATCCTTCAGCGAAGCCATATTCGAATTCATCACCTGCTTTTGGATTGGCAAAGTGATCAAATAGATAGTTTTGATATGTGAAAAAGACTTCTGGGTTCTTCATATCTTTGCTGATCAGAATTACACCGTTGTCATTCGCGGTACCACGTCTGCCTGCCTTGCCATCAGGTCCAGATGGAATCGGGTAAGCTTTGTACTCCGCTTCCGGATTGTTTTTCTTCACATCTTCGAGCGGCCATGACGGCATCCAGTGAGGGCCGACAACAATCCCCGCTTTACCTGCTGTGAACTCTTCTGCCGCTTTGGTTTCATCATATACACCGGCTTCCTCCGGGATATAACCTTTGCTCATCCAGTCAGCAAGTGTTGCCAAAGCTTGTTTTGCTCCAGGGTTTACAGAGCCGTACTCCAGTTTTCCTTCTGCGTTCAGATTCCACTGATTTGGCATCGTGCCGTAGGCTCCGAAGATCCAGCCAGCGTCAGACATCCATGTGCTCAACCAGTTTTTGAATCCGATGGTCAGACCGTATGTGTCTTTTTTACCATTGCCGTCCGGGTCTTTATTCGTAAACGTTTCCATAATCACTTCAAGATCAGCCATCGTTTCAGGCGCTTTCAAATTAAACTTCTTCATCCAATCCTCGCGAATCCACATCACTGGATCACTATTGTAGGAGTAATCCAGAATCGGAATACCGATCCGTTTACCATCCTGCATGTACGGATACCATACAGCAGGATCTTCATTCACAGCGGCTTTCCACGTATCACTTGCATATTTATCGAATAATTCGCCAGCATCAATGAACTTGCCAGTTTCAATTAACTCACGTGCCAGATTGAAGTCGCCGCGATACGAGATAATATCCGGCATATCTGCATTGGAAGCAAGCGACAAGCGCAGTTTCGTTTCAAACGCATTGTTAGTGGACGGTGATACCCACTGATTTTTTAATTCGATACCGAGTTTGTCTTTAGCCCATTTGGTATGGACGTTGTTATCCTGATCTTCTCCCGATTTAAACTTTATTTCTGGTCCCCATGGGCGTAAATAGGTGACACTCACCGGTGGATCATACTTCCCATCTTTCATTTCGAGTGCTGTACTTGGAGTGCTTGGCGCAGCTTCTTGACTTGACCCACTGTTACAACCGCTTAACACTGCTGTAAGCGCCAACATTCCTGCTAAGGCGAAGCCGCCAACCTTTCTTTTCTTACTTGTTCTCAACTTGTGTGTCCCCCTGTCTATGTAGTGTTGTTGTCTACAGAGTCCATCATAATGAATGCTCACAAGCATGCCCATACTAATATTACAACATTTATTGCAATAATTTAGGATATTAAAAAGTGAATACGGATGTTGGATTAGTACAATCTCGCTGTTCACATTTATCACTTGTATGGATCAGGGGGCAAAAACTTCCGGGTAATCACTTTTCCAAGCACTCATGCAGCCAATCAGACAGAACTTAACACAAATCATCACACTGCTGTTCTCATCGGTTTCATATTCAACGGATATATTCATACTGGACTTGCGCCATGCCAGATAAGGCCCACTTCCTCCAAGCCAGTCACCTTGTTCATAGATATCCGGTTGACCATATACATCGATCCAATCGTCAGGTGTTGCATTCATCGTTAACCCTTTGGGCAGTTGTCCGGGGAACGTTTTCTTGATCCGATCGTCCGATCCCGGTGCAAGGAAATGAATGGCTCCAACGATCCACTCATCGGTAGGGAAATCATCACGCCCCGTTAACGTATTGATTTTGGGAGAGCGATAAACGTCAATTCGAACCGATGCTTTGACAGACCAGATGATATCATCATGAAAAGGTCCCTCTGGTTTCGTCATTCTCTTCACTCCAAAAGGCTCCATTAAGGCTTGTACCTGTTTGGCATCATATAATTGACCTAAAAGTTCAATTAACTGTTCGGATGATTGATTTTGTTTATGATCCATGTTTCTCTTCACCTATCCATATCCTCTCTGCATATCATTTTAACTCCTCTTTCAACTCATCATCTTACGTCATGTCCGTTCTGTAAAGTATGAAAAAAATAAAAAACAGAGGAGCTTAGATCAAGCTCCCCCTGTTCATACATGTATTCCATTTTCGCAGATCGGATCATGAAGTTTTTTTAATTACTTGTATACCTCACCCAATCATACTCTGCGTGTAGTGGATTAGCTCCGTTATATGATCCAAGCCAACTATCGACACCGATTCCATTCCAGATGTTCATCATAATTTTTCCTGGTGTCTTAGGAATATTCGTTGTAGCTGTATGTTTCAGCACACCATCTACATACCACTTGATATGTCCAGGTTGCCAATCAAATGCATACGTATGGAATCCCTGGGAAGCATCAAAGCCTAGATTTATAATTTTTTCATGCCCTCCCACGCCATTCGTGTAATAGTTAAATTGCACTTTTGTCGTATCTTTGCCGAGGAATTCAATATCAATCTCATCCCATTGTGTACCATCACTAGGACCTGTGTATGTGAAGAATGAGGATACAATTCCTGTGTTCTTGGCTGGTTTCATGCTTACTTCATACAGCCCATAACTATATTTATTCGTAGACCGGTACTCTCCGCAATCAAATTTGTTGTTCGAAGGACTGGTCAGGCTCAACCGCAGCTTGCCATCATTCGTGAAATTAGCATTGTTTGCTCGCCATGTACAGTTAAACATGGAACCGTTAGAATAACCGTCCGCCTTCTGCCAAGTACTTGCATTGTGATACGTCAGTGGTTCCCAAAACACCCACCCGGCGAAAGCGCTTACCGAAATAAATAACGAAACCACACCTGATACCATTAATGTAAAACATGTTTTCCTTTTCATCCTACACCTCCATCAATGATTCCAACCGTGTAAACGAACGAACAACACCATCACTCCTTAAATTGAACGATCAGTGATGAGTTTGTCACTATTTATAAAACGCTTACATGGTTGGTATTTCCATTTTATCTAGTTGATAATGAGCCAACTATAGAAAAGTTTAAAGATTTCATATTCACATTTAAAGATAACTCCCTTCTAAAGAATATGTTGTTCAAAAAAGACCTTTCGTTATGAAAGGCCCCGTTATTTAGTACGTACGATTCGCAATCCCTGATCGGGACCAATCCCATTCGCATCAAATTTTCCTGGATATGAAATCTCTTCTGTATTTACACTACTGACCCAGCCGCCTCCCTTGCTGACTCTCCAGGTGTTGTCCGGGGTTTCCGGATGTTTGTGCCAGTCCCAGCACCACTCTCTCACATTGCCGGACATATCAAAAATCCCTAACTCGTTTGCCTTTTGCTGACCGACTGGCTTCGTTTGATTCCGATTATTTTCGATTGCAGGCCAGTTCCAGTCTCCTGTTAATGGTTTTTCTCCGGCATTCATCCAGTACCATGCCACTTCATCTGGATTGTTGCTTCCGCTATAAGTAAAATTCTCACTCTTTTGTCCGCCACTTGCGGCATATTCCCATTCTTCTGCCGTAGGCAGACGATATCCATTCGCATCTTCATTGATGGTTACAGTCCATTTGACATTATCATTTTCATTCTTATTATTCGTATCCATGGTTTCTTTATCAATCGTGTAATAAGGTTTCAGGTTTTCCTTAATGCTACGTGCATTACAGTACTCGATTGCATCGTACCAGCTCACCCGTTCAACGGGTCGTTCTTCACCCTTGAAAGCGGAGGGATTGTCCCCCATAACGTCAGCCCATTGCTTCTGGGTCACTTCATATTTTCCAATGTAAAAGTCAGACAATGTAATACCTTTGCCGCTATAACTGGTTTTACTGCTTTTGAATGCCCCACCCTCTACCAACACAAGATCATCGCTCACGGTGGAACTGCTGGCTGCCGAACATGCACTTAATCCAACAACAGCTGCGATGAGTAGAAATACCATCCACTTTCTCATCTGGAAGTCTCCTTTAAAACGGAAATTGAGAGCAAGACAGATCCAACGACCTGCCTTGCTTGAGTTTGCCTTAGCCAATTAAATTGGTAGCGCTTACCAAACAGTCACGTTTGAGCTACCGCTACTTTGGTATCCTTCGGTTGCCATAACTTGATAGGACCAGCTGTTACCCAAGTACATTCCTTTGCTCGCCCACGCATTTACGTGGTTCTGGAACGTAATTTGGGAGTTTACACCGATTGGACGTTTGGATTGTCTAACACTCCAGTATTGCGGGAATGTTGAATACCCATCAATGGATGGCTGATTGTATCTCATCGTAGTATAGATGTCATACGTACCACCGTCACTGTTTACCGTCCCTTTATAAGTTCCAGTCGGGCGGTATGTGCCCCAGTTATCTACTACGTAGTATTCAATAAGTGCATTCCGGGTCCAGCCATAAAACGTCAGATAGCCATTGCCGGAAGGTGAAAATACACCCGCGTTGTAGTTAACCACACGATTAGGTGTGCCGTAAGTCCAGCCTTTACCAACGACAAAATTCCCTGTGTTTTGCCAGTTTACGCTGTAATTACCACCAGAACCGTTCACGGCATTGACGTAACCCCCACCATCTGTCCAGTTCTGCCAGTAATCAGTAGCACCTGTAGTAGCTGCGAACACACCTAAACTCATAGAAGCTGCAAGAACAACAGTCAACAATTTTTTGCCGAATTTGAACATAGTGAGAAACCTCCCAATAATATATTTTATTTGTCTTCTCATTTGAAGAGACGCTGTGAGAAGAGATATAGATCATTCTTCCACACAGGCCAATCATGCCCTCCGCTCTCTTCATACCAAATATGAGGTATACCTTGTTGTTTCAGATACTCATGAACATCAGCACTAATCTGAATAAGATTATCTTGATCTCCACAAGACAGCCACAACAAGGATAGAAGTGACGATGTTTCAGCAGGATCGGGTACAAGAAACTCTGGCGATTTAGTATTGGGTGCTGCGGAAAAAGCACCGATCCATGTAAAATGGTCCAGGTTACGAAGGCCAATATTTAAGGACTGACCTCCTCCCATAGACAAGCCTGCAATGGCTCTCCTATCCCTCGTTTGAGCTACTGGGTAGCAGGACTCTATATGTGGGATAAGATCCTGCATGAGATCCGATTCAAACCGTTCAAAAGCACGAATTTTCTCTGATTCAAATAAATCGCCCTCTGCCCGATCATTAGACATTGCACGCCCATTCGGGCAAACGACAATCATGGGCTGAATGAGGTCATCAGCGTAGAGGTTGTCCAGGATGATTGCTGGAGAGCCATGGGTATGCCACTCCTTCTCATCCCCTCCAATTCCGTGCAGCAGATAGAGTACAGGATAAGTCATTTCCGAAGAAAAACATGGTGGCAGATATACCATCGCTTTACGCACGTTGCCAACCGTTGTGGAATTGTACTCTATCGTCTCTACCACACCATGTGTTATGTTATCACGATACTGGTCAAAACCAGCCGATGCTGAAGCTATCATTGATCCTACTCCCTTCACGGTTAGCATGGTCCTCTAGACTTCATACCAGTTCTGTTAATCAACGTATCCAAAACCCAAGATAGTGAACCGCTTGTCCTCATGGCCTAGAGCCATGTCAATCTCGATAACATGTTCATCGACTTCTTCATGACTAAGAAGGATCATGACATGGCAATGTGTCCAGTTCACCTGATGTGGATCAGCCTCTTTGGCCATTTTGCCATCCACCTTAATATGGGCTGTGCCGAATATTTCGTCGCCTGAGTCTTTGAAGATTAAAATGAGACGACTACAGCGTAAATGTAGTTTAAACCCATTGTCACCTGCTGTTTCGTCACCGATGTACATCCAATTATTTGGAAAAAGCGCCGTAGCATTTGCATGATCGTCCATCTCTGCCATCTGCAGATCAGTATCCGTGTGACAGAAGTTGCCTGTGTGAATATGGGCAATCTGTTCTGCGTTCTTCCGATCCAACAGTTTAACATTCATATAATCGTTCCCGATGATCGGCAACTTTTTGAGTTCATTCACTTCTTGGTCCAGATCTGAACAGTCTGTAACACGGAACAGATTAGCCAGTGCATCAGCCATAATTCGATGGCCTGTATTGGTGGGATGATAGATGTCATGAAAGTACTGTTCTTTGGTTATAACGCGACCCTCGTCTTTCGTCTTCTGAAATTGCTCAACAAGGGCATCCTTCATACTCACCATGGGCAGATCATAATGAAACCCTACTGGTGTAAGACGATCCTGAAGATTCCAATCGTTTTTAAATACACTGAAAAGCAGGATGACCGCTGGATCGTTATCCGAAGCAAGCGCTTTCAATACTAAGCTCTCGTAACAATTTCCACGTGTCTCATCATCAGCATCGTTTACCGCAAACTCAACAATGACAATGTCCGGCTTCACGCTACCATCACGAAGCACATCCCGCTCATAACGTATGACGCCTAATTCTGAGGGCGTCCCGCCTACACCTGCCTTAATCAGCTGAATTGCATTGCTGTTCAAAGGAGTGAACATTTTTTTGAAATGTTCATAGGTATGATAGGCATAATTTTGGAGATGAATCGGTGTTGCACCAGCGCCATGAGTAATAGATCCCCCGATAAATGCAATAGTTACATGTTCACCTCGTTTGGCCTTCTCGATCGCTTGCTTCAATCTGACATTGTTCCCTGAACTCAGGAGTGATCTGTCGATCATGTCAAGATAAGCAGGTGAAGCGTAATCGAGGTCATCCTCACTGGGTGAAGTCGCAACACGATCAGGGTCACGCGGTGCATGGATTCCTTGAATCTGATCTACATCTCCTGAATCGTCAATCATACTACATCCTCACCACCTTTCAGTCAAAAATGACACTCAAAGTGTTGCTTGTGAAGAACCTAAGCTTGAATGATGTCGAAATCAGGCGGTTCTTCTCTTCGAGTGTAGCCCTTACATAATTTAACAGCAACCTGATAAACTATAGGACTTGACTAAATATATCATGCGTAACACTAAATGGAAATAGATGGTATAATACACCTATAATTTTCCATGTAAACGCTTTATTTTGAGTAGTATCATGAATGGTATACTTGCAAAATATAAGGCATTATCACAAGGAGGAGCCCATGAATTCAATCCAAAAAAGTGCTTATGATACAGGTGCTTATGTCAATCGGTTTTTACAAGTGGGATATAGTGAGGAAGAAATCAACGCAAGACTAAACCAGACGTGGAATGAACTATTCTATGGGGATGAAGATACTCGAATCTACTATCCTGTAGGCGAAGATAAAGGGTATATGCTAGACACAGGTAACGACGATGTTCGTTCCGAAGGTATGTCCTACGGCATGATGATGGCTGTGCAGATGGATAAAAAGGAGGAATTTGACCGTCTATGGAATTATGCACTTACCTACATGCAGCATTCCGAAGGACGATACAAAGATTATTTTGCATGGCATTGCAAGCCCGACGGAACTCGGTTGTCTCCAGGACCTGCTCCTGACGGTGAAGAATTTTTTGCTATGGCTTTGTTTTTTGCCTCCAATCGCTGGGGAGACGGCCCCCCACCTTATGACTACAAAACTCAAGCCCGGAAGATTCTTCATGCCTGTCTGCATCAAGGAGAACAAGGTGAGGGAGACCCCATGTGGGAACCGAGCAATCGGTTAATCAAGTTCATTCCAGAGTCACCTTTTAGTGATCCATCCTATCATCTCCCCCATTTCTATGAACTGTTTGCGGAATACGCCAACGAAGCAGATCAGACATTTTGGAAAGAAGCTGCCGAGTCAAGTCGCGCTTATCTGCGTACAGCCTGTCATCCCGTAACCGGGCTTTCGCCCGAATATGCCAATTATGATGGGACTCCAGCCCCCATTCAGCCGCATGGTGATTTCAGGCATTTTTACAGTGATGCTTATCGTGTAGCAGCTAATATTGCACTAGACTGGTCTTGGTTCCGCAAAGATCCTTGGCAAGTGCAACAATCCAATCGAATTCAAGCTTTTTTCAGTGACATCGACGTATCAGATTACCGTAGATATACGATTGAAGGTGTGCCTTTTGATGAGCCAGCTCTGCACCCTATAGGTTTGCTGGCAACCAATGCGATGGCTTCACTTGCAGCGGATGGTCCTCATTCCGATTTCTTCGTTCATCTGTTCTGGGAGACACCACTCCGTCAGGGAAAACGACGCTATTATGATAACTGTCTTTACTTTTTTACGATGCTCGCCTTAAGCGGGAAGTATCGGATGTATTAAGTGAACAACATTAAAGACGTGTGGGCCGCGGAGATGCGACCGACACGTCTTTTTGTGTGCTTTACTTGGATGACACAGATGATGCATCATAAGCGGATTGCATAATTTCCAGATAACGATTCATATTCAAGCCTTCCAGTCCTTTCACGTACTCATCCCAGTCTTTATCCAAGCTCTTCGCCCCTGTGATGAATTGTAAGGCGTTCTGGTCAATATAATCCTTGATATTGGTTTGCATCATGCTGGTTTCATCCGCAAGTGTTGGATCAACCCATAATGCCCAGTGCGGGAATACCTCTTTCGGTTCCTTGCCTTCCATGATCAATGTTGCTTCGTATAAACGACGTTCATATCCATCGTTCGCATAGATGTCCGTCCCTTGCACTTCTGCATCACGATATGCCCGGTGATGATTGTACTGGCTCAGTGCAGACCAGCTGTCATTACGGGGTTCTTCTCCCGAAGGAAGTGGAATGGCTTTATAGAGCGGCTGAACCTGATCATTAAGAGCTACTTCACCCTCTTTCGGTTTGCGCCAACTTACATTCTCTTCTCCGAGATAAGAAGCCATGGCCCCTTCTTGCGTATAAAAGTAGTCCAGCATCTTGATTGCTGCGATCTGCGTTGGCTCACTAGCTTTGTTCGTCAATACAAAAGTTGCACCTGGATCTATGGGGTAATTGTACGATGCATATTCAGTATGCGGTCCTTTAAGAGGTGGAATTGGATTGTAGTCATTGCCGTACGGTGAGCCCTCAGCTGTAGTTACGAATAAAGAGGGATGCATGGCCGCACCTGCACCTAGTAGTTGTACATCAGCGTTATCTCCTATTTTCTTGAAGGCTCCTACATTTTGGGTAAAAGCTCCCGGGTCAATCAGCCCTTCATCATATAGAGACTTGATATACGTAAGACCTTCTTTCCATTCGGGTTTATTAGCCACGGTTTCGACTTTGCCTTGATTCAGGATGAGATAATTCCGGTCATCGTCATAGATGAAACCATTCATCAGATACGGAATAATGTGTACACCGAAGTTCTCGGTAGAACCACTTAGTGGCACTTCATCTGCCTTTCCATTTCCGTTCGGATCTTTTGTTTTGAATGCTCTCAGCATTTCCCGGAACTCTTCTGTCGTTGTTGGCTCTTTAATGTTGAGCTGCTCCATCCACTTGGTGTTCACCCACATTTTGTTGGGGTACGAACAGTGAAAACATTCATTGAGGCCAGTCAATCCATAGATTTTGCCGTCTGGAGCTGTATTCATCGCTTTATAGTATTCGTTGCTATCAAGTACTTTCTTAATATTCGGTGCGTGCTGTTCAATGAGATCATTAAGCGGTAAGATAACACCTTGTTGTCCAAATTTCAATAAGTCTGTCTGTGAGAAACGATCCACCCATGGGATTAGAAGATAGAGATCTGGATAGTCCCCGGAAGCAAGGGATATCTGTCTTTTTTCAGCAGCCCCATCAAATGGAACTGTCGTCCAATTAAACTGGATGTTGAACTTCTCCTCCATTTTCTTGGTGAACTTGTTGGTCGCAAGATTCATATCCGAACCCTGGTGCACGAACACATTCATTGAGACTTTACCGTTCGCATCCACCTCACCGCTTCCTTTTTCAGAAGACGAACAGCCAGCAAGTACTAATGTAAAAAGCAGCACGCAAGCGAGCACCAATGCACTTGTTTTCCTCAATAAAATCCTCTCCCTCATGTGTTGTAATTGAACTTATCCCTTGACTGAACCGATCAGCATCCCTTGAACGAAATAGCGTTGTACAAATGGATAAATAATCAAAACCGGTAAGCTGGCCATAACGATCAAAGAATATTTCATCAGCTCAGCCATCTGCTGTTGCTTGATCATTTCGGAAGCATCCATATTCCCTGAGCTGCCTAAAATAAGAATACTTCGTAATATCAGCTGTAGCGGGTATAGCGACTGTGATTTCAGATAGATCAGTGCGTCGAAATAAGCGTTCCATTGACCCACCGCATACATGAGTGCCAATACGGCTATAATGGGCTTGGCTAGCGGCAGAATCACACTGAAAATGAATCGAATATCACTACATCCATCAATATCCGCCGCTTCGGATAGCTCATCCGGTATGGAATTCTGGAAAAAGGTTCGTGCGATAATGACTTGCCACACCCAGATCGCATTCGGAATTAATAGCGCCCAGCGTGTGTCAATGAGTCCCAGGGATTTGACAACCAGATACGTTGGGATCAACCCGCCGGCAAATAACATTGTGAATGTAATAAAAATCATTAACGTGCTGCGTCCGACAAAGGTCTTTTTGGACAGAGGATAAGCAATCATAATGGTCATAGCCACACTTATAAACGTGCCGCAAGCCGTATAAAACAACGAGTTCGCATAGCCCATCAACACTTGATCGTTTCGCAATACCGCTTTGTAACCTTCAAATGATAGATCAACGGGCCACAACCAGACTTTGCCTGATGAAACGGCTGTTGGACTGCTGAGGGACGAACTTACAATGTAGATTAAGGGATACAATACGACTACCAGCACAAGTGACAGAATGATGTAAACGGCCGTGATAAACAGGCGATCGCCTAATGATTCTCGGATAACGGCGCTTCTGTGCGCTCCTGAACGACTCGCCTGCGAGTGTAAATTAGACATCCTTCGAGTCTCCTCCCCTCGGCTTGGTTACCATAAGCTTGTGTTGGACAGCCGTTTGGCAGCTGCATTGACAACCAATAACAGGATTAAATTGATGACTGAATTGAACAATCCAACGGCTGTAGCGAAGCTATAGTTCGCATTAAGTAGTCCCATTTTGTATACGTACGTGGAGATGATCTCTGAAGCCGACAAGTTAAGCGGATTTTGCAGCAGATATATTTTTTCGAAGCCCACAGCCATAATATTACCAACGCTCAGAATCAAAATAATAACAGCCGCTGGCAGCAAGCCGGGCAAATCTACATTAATGATCTTCTGTAGTCGATTCGCTCCATCCACCTTCGCCGCCTCATATAATGAAGGATCGATGCCTGCAAGCGCAGCCAAGTAAATGACTGCTGAATATCCCATGCTCTGCCACACGTCAGAAAAAACATAGATCGAGCGAAACATGTCTGGATTCCCTAGAAAATTCACCGATTCGAAACCGAGTGCGCTCGCAATTGTATTCACAATACCCAGTCTTGGCGAGAGAAAAAGCATGATAATGGAGACCATGACGACTGTAGATATGAAATAAGGTGCGTAAGTCACCATTTGCACGGTTTTCTTGAACCTCATGTTCTTGATTTCGTTCAAAGCTAGCGCCAGCAAAATCGGAATTGGAAATCCGACAATCAAACTATAGAACGAGATCAGCAGCGTATTTTGGATTAGCATAGGAAATGCCGGGTTCTGAAAAAGCAATTCAAAATACTTGGTACCTGCCCACGGGCTACCCCAGATTCCTTTGATGACGTTGTAATCCTTAAACGCGAGAACTGTATTCACCATCGGTACATATTTGAAAACAATAAAGTATACCACCGGAGGCAAAATGAGTAGATAAAGCTGCCAGTGCCTCCTGAAACTTCTGGCCAGCGCGTGCTGTAATGTGGATTGTCTGCGTAGTGTCACATCCGACTTGCGTTCTGTTGTCGTAGCTGTTCTCAGAATCATCCCCCCAGTGCGTCTTCTCTATGATTGAAGATAGCAGCTACATTGGTAGCGCTTTCTTTGTGTTCATATCATAAGTTTGAGCTCCAGGAATCGTAAAGGTACATCTCGATAATTAACGTACAATATACGCATGAGTTCAACAGGCGAAGCGTACATTACCCGCTCTGTTTATCCATTTTCCGAAATGCACTGGGGGATATACCACGTACACGCTTGAATGCTCTGCGGAAAGAATGCGCACTGTTATATCCGGTAGAAAAGGCAATCTCATCAATGGTCTGGCCACTTTCTAGCAAGAGAACCGACGCTGCATTAATTCTCACCCGCTCTACATAATCGGAAAGATGATCTCCTGTGTGTTCTTTGAATAGCTGGGAGATGAATTTTTCGGATTTTCCCATATGTTCGGAGATTCGGCAGATCGTCAAGTTCGCATCACTATAATGTTTCTCAATGTAACGCATCATATCTTGTACGGTATCTGCATGTGTGGATGATCTTTTTTGTAGCACTTGATGGCACATCTCTTCAGTTAACCGTCTGAATTTGCTCCGCAGTGCAGCTATAGAATCAGTAACCTGAATATCTGCGACGCCGTGTTTGTATTCTCCCGTGAACGAATGATCATGTTTAAGTTTGGATTCATCCAGTTTCAGATACGTTCCTTTCAATTCCATAATGAATTGCTGCACCATCTCATAAGAGAGGTCACGTTCTGCAAAGTTTCGTGCAAACAGTTGCTCTAGAATACGAAGAGCTTCCTCCACTTCCCCAGCCTTGATCGTGTTCAGCAGCCGCTGCTCTGACTCAATAGGGTAATAATACATTTCATTTTCCTTCAACGTATCTTTGAATTTAACAAGCTGGTCCCCTCCCATATGGATCGCATAATCCATGGCTTGTTTTGCCTCATCAAACGAACGCCCCACATCATTCCAGACTTCGTAGGCAGCTCCTATACCTATCGTTGTTGATATTCGGTAATCCTGGTATATAACTTCTCTCAACCTGCCCAGCTCAGACTCACAATGATGTATTGCTGCATCAAGAGGCGTATCGGTTACTGGACATATAAAAGCAATCTGGTCTGTACCCCAGTCCGTAATCAGTATGTCAGCGTTCCATTCGGTGATCGTCTGTCGAATCATCAACTTCGCCACACCAAGCTCCTGAATCATCTCTTCACTATCCAGACTGGCATAACCGTTGACTTTGAGCAGACCTGTAATTCCTTGACTGCTATGAATGGAAATAAGGGTCTGGGAAGAGATCGCCTCCAGTTCTCGTGTTGTATAAAACTCACCGGTAAGCAGTCGTTTGATGAATCCATCTCGTAACAGCGGGATCTGTTCATTCAGTGCATTTTCCAGCGAATGGTTGTTGGCGATCAAATGATGGATATGGCTTGCCAAGAAGTCATACTCATTACGTCTTTTATCGGAAGGTTCACTGATATGTTCCCGAAAGGCAGATAACAGTTTGTAGATCGGTGCACTATTTCGGTAGGCTAACACCAGTCCAACAGCTAATCCAATGGTTAGAGCCGCCAGCGTAAACGCTAACGTCACTTCTTTGATCCGAGCAGCATTGGTCATCAACGCTTCCTCGGGAATGCCTGCCATATAACTCCAGCCGTTCTGATCCGATTGAATGGATATAAGCAGACGTCCATCTGCTGTGGGCTGCACCTCATTCCAATCGTCCCCTTGCCTTTGTGCCAAACGTTGTGCTTCCGTCTGCTCTATCCCTCGTGAGAAGATAACCTCGCCTTGGGCATCACTGACCAATGTCCAACCGCCGTACTGGTCTACAATGTGCTGAGTCAGATTGGCCATTTTATCCTCATCAATCAAAACACCAATCGTCGCCTGCGGTTTGTTGAAGCTATTCAGCGGCAAAGATTGCAAAAAGGTAATGGCCGGTGCAGTCACAAGCACATTGCTGCTTTTTTCACGCTTGTAGTTCTGGAGCGGAATAATTTCATTAAAGTGTGGTTTTTTCAGAATATTCTCGTTCCACTGTTCAAAAGTAATCCCGTCCATCGCATTGGCCTCATAATAATGTTCTGGTCTGTAGTAGACCGTGGTGGGGGTAATAATGACATTGTAGTTCGGTATGTGAATAAAAAAATGAGATAGGTATTCATTTGTACTGCTGTACATGGATAAACTACTTTGCATTTTGCCGATACCATAAACATTGTAGACATCAAGTGGTTTCGGATCTGCAATTAAACGAGACAAATCCTGATTAATGGCAAGTTGTCTTGTGAAGGCTTCTACCTGAAGCAGATTCCGTTCAATGATTTCTTTACCCAGATTCAGGGATTTCAGGCTATTCTCAATCGAACTGGCCCGAGCAGCTTCAATGGAGGCCCTGTAAGAGGCATATCCCGCAATTTGCGGAATCATCAGTATGATGAGATACGATATCAGATAACGGCGGAACATCGGTGAAGATTTGGACCATAGTTGCTTCAATTGTACTCCCCCTCCTCTCAAATCAAGCGCTTACATTAAATAGTATATAATGGTCATTTCATGATACAACGGGCTTTTCCGACGGGTGAAGGTACAACTTCTTCCCTAAGGTACATTTACACCCTCCTACCTATAATACCTGTTTTCTAAAATGTACTGACAGACAACAAAATAACCTTCCCAAGTCATCGATGGACTCGAAAAGGTTATTTTTATCTGTGAACCAAAATCAACGACGTACTCCTTGTTAATTACTTACGAGTACAAATTTCCATTGTTGGTTCGTTGCACCTGTATAGGTGTTCTGTTGTAACTTGGCTCCATCCGACGTAGATGCGCCCTGAACTTCAATCGCTTTGTTACTGTTGACGTTAATAATGCTCCAATATCCATTGCCCAGATCATTAACCTTGAAATGCTGCGCAGTCGTGTTCAGATTCGTCATGAGTTGCACGACTTCGCCATTCGTTTGAGTTCCATTGCGAATGTCAATCACTTTATCTGGCGAATTGACACTCGTCAACGTATAGTTGCCACTTCCAATGGATGTCAGCACCCACTTCTGTGGGTTGCCACCCAGATCACTCCACTGCTGAAGTTGGAGGTTATCCTGATTTTGCCCGCCTGGAACATCAATCACCTTATTGGAATGACGTGCTACGATCTTGTACGTTGCTCCCGAAACAAGACCTGTCGTCGGATTCGTAGGATTGGTTGGATTACCACCGCTACCATAGTTTTGAGAACGTTCATTGTACCAGTTGAACAGGAACCGTCCCATGGCACTGCGTGATGCATCACCGTCCCACTTCAATCCTGCTGTAGGGTCAGCAAAAGAACTGCGTGCTCCGGGTTCCAAAATGAAACCATTCATATGTGCAGCAATGCTGACATTACCAGCGGCGTTGAAGATGGTTTTCGTGTTTGTACCGAAACCTTCGTTGCTACCATTAAACAGATTCCAGTAAGCCGAATCTCCAGGTTTGTTTTTAAACCAGGTTACTTCTGTGATGTTAATTGGATATTTATCTGCTGCCGCCTTCACGTTTGTATTCCACTGGTCTTGTAAAATGTTGAAGTTGTCATATGCTCCGTAACCTGGATACCAGTGAACCGCATAACCATAGTTGTTCAGAGGGTCCGTGAGCGGATGACTGGCGGAGAGACTGTAGAACTGATTGTACCCCAGACCCGCAGCCCAGATGACATTGTCTGCTCCCTGATTACGAATAGTGGAGATGATGGAATTCTGGAAGTTACGCAGATCATTCCAGTGATCCACAAAGTCATTTTCCCCATTATATCCGCCCCAGTGTCCATTAGCATAAGACTTCACCGGCTCGTTAATCAGCTCGAAGTGAACGTTGTCTGCACTTTTAATCTCAGGACGGGAGGCAAGATAACCCCAGATTTGATTGAATTTTTGCAGGTTGGCAGATGTCGTAGCCTGATCATCCTTCAATGTGAAGTCTAGACCAAGAACCACATATACACCTTTGGTTTTAGCGTACTGGATATACGGAATGATGACGTTCTGGGTTACGGTCTGCACACCGGCAAAGTTATATGTACCAGCTGCCACATCGCCCATATCTTGACGATCGATGAATAGACGCACCTGATTCATTTTCCAACCATGATTGCTGCCGTATTTCGGGCTGGTATCCGCAAACGTGTCTGTAATGTCTTTCAGATAAGCTAATGTAGCCGCATGACGATTATTACCATGAAGATTGAGATAATAATTGCTGTCCTGATAGGTCCAGTACGCACCGGATGGTTGATGCCATCCATTCAGCAGTACGGGCTGATTGTTGCTATTTACCAGATGTTTGCCGCTAACGTGTAGTTTCCCCATAGGCATACCAACCCAAGCTTCAGCCCGGCTGCCTCCCCAGGGAATAAATGTGATCAGTAGTGCTAATACGAGTAAAAGCTTGCAAGACGTAATTATCTTTTTCATTGCTACTCCTCCTGATCTAATGAATTTGCATCAATTACTGCGATAAAAAGCTAACAACAAGCCGTGTAGAACAACCGATATATGGTCAATCGACCATTTTCGTTGGAGCACGCTCTCGCAAACCATTCCATATCCAGCAAAGGTTGCTGTTATTTCGCATAGAATTATGCTTCTGCCATACCGAACGATATACGCCGTTGCCAGAACTATTTCTCGGATATGATGAACTACTCAGGAGACTCGCCTCCTTTCCATAAGCAAACATTCTTGTTTTCGCATCCTAACCTACGATCCCCGTGCGTTCTACGCTCTCTACGAAATATCGCTGGACGAACAGATAAATGATGATCAACGGCAGGATCGCAAGCAATATGCCTGTATCCTGAATCATACTAAGATAGAACGGATCGGCCTGAGAGGCAGCACCGTCTGTAACCTGTTGAGCCAGATTGTATGGAAGTGACGAGAGCTGAGTAGACATGACTTTGCTCGAAGTCAGATACGTCGTAGTGTAGAAGCTGTCATTCCATTGCCACACGAAAGAAAACAGCATAACGGTGACCATGGATGGTATAGCATTAGGCAGCATGATGCGGGTGAATGTACGACTTATCCCTGCGCCGTCCACGTACGCAGCCTCCTCCACTTCTTTCGGAATACCTCTGAAGAACTGACGGAAAATAAAAATATATAATCCGGCCTTGAGGGAATTCGCAGTGATCGCTGTCAAAATAAATGGCCAATACGTATTCAGCAAGTTAACCGGCTTCCCCGAGAACAATGTCATGAGGCCCATGAGATCGAAGCTTTTCAGATTCAAGTAGACCGGAATGAGAATGGTTGTCGGTGGCACCAGAATCGTCAGAATAACTCCTGCAAACAACCAATTGCTTCCCTTGAACTTCAGTCTGGCGAATCCGTAACCTGCAAGGGCACAGGAAGCCGTCGTGAGCAGTGTTGTAGTGGCAGACAACGCAAATGTATTCAAGAGCGTTACCCAGTAATCCATGACACGAATGGCCTGTTTAAAATTATCGATCGAGAAGTTCTGAGGAATCCATACGACCACTGCCGAGTAGAGGTCTCCCTTGGCCTTAATCGAGGTTGAAATTTTTTGAAATATCGGAAATAAAATAACAAAGGAAAGTCCGGTGATCAGAACGAACCTTATAACAGCCCATAGCCAGCTCTTCCACTGCTCGAGCGATAATAATCGTGATGTCGTCACGCGGAATGCCCTCCTTTCTTAATCTTGATAGAAGACTCGTTTAGAGAAAATGATCGATACGATCACAAGAATGACAGCAATGGCTACAAAATATACCCATGCCATCGCGGAGCTAAGGCCAAAATCAAATTTGACAAATCCCGTATCACGAATTAGTTCCGTCATCGCGTTATTCGCAAATGAATCAATAATGGTGTAGATCGCGTTCACAAAAATGAGTGGGCTGACCATCGGAAAAGTGATTTTCCAGAAAGCCTCGTACCCTGTTGCCCCTTCCATCTTGGAGGCCTCATATAACTGCGGGGAGATCGTCTGAATACCTGCTAGGAAAATCAAGATCTGTACACCCGATTGACTGACAATCTGATAGATTCGATCTACCGCTCCGCTTAAATACGTTACAATCCAATCACTCACGCCCGCATTCAGCATCAGGCCTTCCAGTTCTAATGTGCCAAAAGAACTTCCGCCTGAACTGTTTTGATTCACAGCTTCAATTAGGCTTGTGCTCTCGAGTGACATAATCACGCCAGATGCCAGAATGACTGGTAAGAAAAAGATGGATCTCGCTATAGCACGGCCTCTGAACTTCTGATTCAGAAGGACCGCAAGGAACAAACTGAATATGACAATAAGAGGTACATTAACAAGGACGTCTGTGATCGACTCAATCAGAGCCCGGTTAAAGCTTGTATTTACGGTGAGTGCTTGAATATAGTTGGTCAGTCCAGTAAACTGTATGGCGATCCCCTCTGCATTAGCCTGGATTGTGCTCATGCTATATCGCAGAGACGCCAGCAGCGGAACGAAGAAAAATAGGATAAATCCTACGAGCCATGGAAGTACGTATAGCACTCCCCACATTGCTTTTTGCTGAGCATAAGTACGGCTTCCCCACTTGAATTTCAGGAGTGTCTTCAGAGCTGCTCACCACCCGTCACATAACTTCGTGCATCTACGGTATGAGTCTCCACTTCGACAGGATGGTCATTGTAATTCACAATGACATATCCTCCGCCCTCATACGTTGTTCGAAATACACCTTCACTCAGAGATTCATGTGCAATCATCGGACGTCCAGCGAACGAGGCGTTGACTTGGCTAACTTCGTTATAGATCTCGGCTGCAAGATCGATCCACTGTTCGTAATTCGCGGCATAGAGATTATTGTAATCCGTGTCTTTGACCACATCGTTGGGAGCATTGAACCAGGCAAAATACGGACTGGCTCCATATTCAATCAACTTCAATACATACTGTCTTGCATCGGTATACGTTGACAGATTGTAAGGAGAACCGGTATACGAAATACTGCCATGAACGACAAGTTGGAAGAACGGTACTTCTTCATCCTCGAGTTTGAATCGACTGCTACGCATCGGAGCATCTGTAAGCCCTGTAACGTAAGGAAGCGCGTAAGCATTACCACCTTCAGCAACGATGGAACCTGCTTGTTGCTTAATCTGATCAAAAGCTTTTCGAACCGTATCCAGTGCCTGCGTACGGTCTAGCAATTTCTTAGGATTCATATCGCTGTTCAATTGGTCCGCCATATCTTTCAGGGAGATGCCCCCCGTCGGAAGCGATTCCATATCTTTCAGCATATCTGTTGTCACATCGTCAATCTCATTAGGTGAGAGAACATAGGTGGCAGATAGGTCTTTTGCCCGCCTTCCAAGCGCCAGATCCATTGGATACAGGATCGCGGGTTCCTGTGTCAAAGACCGTGATGCCTCACTTGATAGACTGAATCCTTTTTTTGATTGAACGTTCAATATCGATATATCGGGATAAAATCCGATTCCCGCTTCACTTGTAAAAGCGCTGAACTCCTTCATTCCCTTTTTCCCACCGATGACTCCATCTACCTTAATGGAATCCGGCAATCGGTGGTGCAAACCGTCGTTGAACCATCCGGCATAGCGAACTTCAATGTTCGATATGTCTTTCTCCATCAGCTTGGATAGGATCGTTTTCCCTTCATCAAAAGTAGTGAGCGCTTCCGTGGAATTATACGGTATGCCGAGCATATGCTGCCTCGTTGTCATTCCACCAAACAACTTGAGGTAAAACGGGACAGTTGATTGCTCTTGGGATGCTTTCAGCTCAGGCAGTCCTTGCGTTTGCAGCAGATATTCCCGATACATTGAGGCTAGACCGGCATATGAAGCCTGCTCTGCTCCCACAAAAGCGTAACGAACTACGAAGTCAGATGACGTTGGTTTGTTCTGGAATTTCGGCAGTGTACGAACCATGTCACTAGACTGAAGCGTAATATCGCTTTTATTCACGACATAAAAGCTTGGGTATACGTTATTGTAGCTATTCAGCTTACCGCTGATATCCGCATTCACCGTAGCTACTGCATCCCCTTCCTCAATGATGCCCAGGAAAGCGCCTTCCGGTCGAATTACGCCAAAGACAGGCAATCTTGCCTTGCTTTCACTCGAACTAGCTTCCCGTAGCTTCATCGTCAAGTCTGGACCGTAAATATCCTGCTGGTAGGATGGATACTGCAATTTACCGTTGTTAAAATGAATCAGCGCTCCTGAACCGTCCGGAACGAGAATCGATCCATCTTCTTTCGCACCCCCAGCTCCGAAATACTCCAGTACCGATAATGTGTTGATTGGATATTCTTCTGGAAAGTGAATACCGGATGCCGGCACTCGAACCCGTAGCTGCTCTCCGTCCAGTTCATACTCCATCGTGAGCATAAACAAACGTGGTCCGCTTCGTTCTTGATCAATTCCATGTTCAGCGTGGTCCTGCGCCAAGTCTTCCTCGGTGTACCCGGCATCTTCAAAAGCTTTGAGTGCACGAGTCAACTGCAGACCTTGCATCGCCTTGTCAATCCGATTGTAGACACCTTCATTTTTATCTTCCGCATATCCGACTTTCAACGCCCGTTCCCCAGATTTATCAAGCTTGGATAACACATATTGTTCAAAACGTTCCTTGCTGATCTTCACCGGGAGGTCTTCGATGGATCGTTCCGTACTACCAAATTGGTAGTGAACCCGTACTCCGTTTGGCAATGCTTCATAGCTAACTTGCTTATGTCGTACACTGTCCGTGTACGAATTGACCATACTGCTCTGGCCTGAACTGTTGAAAAAACTGAGTCTGGATTGGGAGGACAGAAGATCCTTGTTAATCCCTGCTGCAATGCCATCCTTCTCCCGATCTGCCGGATTGCTGCGCCAGATTTGTCCGCTCTCGCTATGAATCACGGCAATCTCGGCAGTTTCTTCATTGATAAACAACTGCAGGGCATCGTTACGTGCAATGCCGATCATGTCAGGAACGTGAGCATCGCTAAATGCAGATTTCAGCTTTTCTCCAGGAGGCAGGGAAGGAGTCTCCACTTGACTAACATCTGCTGCCGTCTCGCGAGTCGCCGTCGATGGCGAGAACTGACAACCGCTTAGAAGTAAGCTGCTGACCAGCAGGATTCCGGTTATTTTTTTAACTGCGGTGTATTTCATTGTGATTACCTCCTTCCTAGCCCCGAAGCACTAATTCCTGATAGATTGTGTAGACAAACGATACGATTTGCTGTACCAAGCTAAAGAACAACAAGCATAAAAATGCCATAAAGGCCATCGCTACAAGCGTGAGCAGCATCGTAAGAATCGTTTTGGCAGGCGTGTATTGATGCACGGTCATGTTACCTACAAACAAGAGGTACACGGTCCAGCACACCGCAATGGCGTTAGAAAAGTAATAGAATGCCGTTTCCTGCGCGGAAATAACCAGACTCAGCCAGATCCACGGGAAATGCACCAGAAACATCGGTACCAGTGCAAAACACGTAGACATAAAAATCTCTGAGAACTTGCCCTCCCCGTCCATCAACGTAGTTAATGACCAGTTGGCTATACACCAGAACAAGACAGGTATGACCACGTATATCATCTCAAGCAAGCTGTTCAGATACTTGGGATTGTTGAAGTTAATGAGGAAACCACTGTACTGGGCTTGCAAAATTTTAGTGAATACGAGCAGCACCATAATCATCAATGAGATCATTAGTGTCGTTTTTTGATTCCTTTCATATTTCAAATCCCAATATCCGTTAAAGGGATGAAAAATCAGATGCAGCGGAACCTGGTACAACTGTTTACTTGATGCCTGCATTCGTTGTCCTCCTTTTCTGTCTGCGAACGATGACGACGGTGACGAACGCAGCCACAGCCAGGAATATACCGGACATCACCCATGAAAAATGCTCACGCAATAGTTCTTTTCGATAGAGTAGAAAAGCCTTAGAGTACCCTGCACGTTCCATGCTCTGTTTGAAGTATTGTGCCGACTCGGCATAATCTTTCTGGCGAAGCAACGCTTTGCCGATACCCGCATAGGCATATTCCAGATTGGCATTCATCTCCGCTGCCTTGGCAAACAGTTCCGAGGACTGATCTTCTTCTCCGTTATAATAACTGCGTACAGCATCATGTAGTGTTCGACCGTACTCTGTCGTTTGGAACACGGTAATCTCCCCAAGCGCTTTGTCCAGAACAAGCATCCGTTCACCCGCTCGCTCTAGTGCTACAGGGGTATTGAACGTCCCGATCCGGTTACCTATGCCTCCAAAAATATGGAGCAAATAACCGTCGCCATTATAGGTAAAGATGCGGCCTCTATTGGAATCGAGTACAGAATACATATCGCTGTCCCCCACGTCCACATCAATCAGCCGCGATGGTCCTGCCTCCTTCGTATACCGCAGATCGCCTTGAGGTGCAGAGTATCCTTCCCTTCGCAAAATGTCTGTTCCCTGAGCATTTAGCTTTTTGATAGGCTCTTTGCCGCGATCCCCACTGGTGGCATAGATAAAGCCTTCTTCGTCCATATCCAGATTGGTGAATTCGGTGGGTGTGAACATCACCATCTGACTGCGCTGCTCCCTTGTAGCGAGTTGCTTCCAAAGATATTCAACGGGATCAACCTGAACGCGGTTCGCACCAATGAAGGAAGAGAACTCGCCATCGGCGCTGAATTCCATGAATCCGTCAAATACGCCTTCAGCCATCACATAGATTCGTTCCCCTTGATCCATCACGATCCGAATAGGTTTGAATTGAAAGTCCTCTTTTAACAAATCAGACTTCGGTTCTGATACAATCTTGACGAGCTGTCCTTTGTCATCCAGATGCACAACCCGATGATTATCCGAATCGGCGACAAGGATATCCCCTTTTTCCGTTACAAAAAGCCCTTGGGGATTTTTAAAATGATCTTCTTTGCCTTCGTTCTGGAACAATTCAATCGTCCTCACAAGCTGGAAGTCACGATCCATCTCTACAATTCGCCCATTGCCCGAATCAAGCACGTAAACACGTTCATCTGCGGTAACATGCATGTCACTTGGTTCTTTCAAAGCGGGTATCCCCAGCGTTTTACCTGTAATAATCGTCGTAGCTTCATAAGCAGCCGGAGAAGGTACGGTATCACCGTAGTAAGAATATTGATACGCATCTGCTTCACCATCTGCACTCGCAGGTCCTGTCACGGAGGTGAACCACAGGAGGCAGACGATGCCCATGATGACCCATTTACGTTGATTCCATGTGCTTTTTCGCGTGCTATGCTGCACTTTGCTGCCTCCTTTCTATTCTTTCATGCCTGAAGTTGCCATCGTCTGCATGACACTACTCTGGGAGATGACAAACAGTGTGATGGGTACGATCATAAGCAGCAGAGCTACCGCCGCACCTACCCCTGCTCTGGCGATCCCCCCCTGTACGATCTGACTTAGTGCATAATGCAGCGTTTTGAGATTTTCACTGTAGATAAAATTTCCACCGTCTGTTCCCCACAGCGCAGGGAATTGCAGAATCATGAGCGTAAGCCATGCTGGTTTTACATTTGGCATCACAATACTCCAGAAAATTCGATACTCGTTAGCCCCATCGATCTTGGCTGCCTCCAGCAACGCATCAGGTATTTGTTCCATGAACTGTTTCATCAAGAACAGGCCTAATGAGAAGGCGAGCGATGGTACAATAATAGATACATGTGTATTGATCCAGCCAAGCCAGGACATCACCATGTAGTTCGGAATCGCCGTCACATGCGGCGAGAACATCAAGGACAGAATGACGATGGTGAACAGAATCTTCGATCCCGGAAATCGGTACTTGGCAAGCGGGTAAGCTGCTGCAGACGCTAGAAGAATATGTCCAGCCGTGCCCAGCAGCGTAATGAGCAGTGTATTAGCAATATAGCGGGACAGCGGTACCCAGGAATTTCCCATCAGGTTAATGAGGTCTGCAAAATTCTCCGTTGTCGGATTGTTCACCCAGAAGCGCGGCGGGAAAATAAACAGCTCATCCAGCGGCTTGAAGGCATTATTGACCGCATAAATCAACGGAAGTACCATAAATGATCCGAACACGGCCAGCAGCGCAAATAACATGAAACTGACGGTAAATGACCGGTTGAGTCTCTTCGGCATACCGAAGATGGCACGTACTTTGCTGGTCATCGTCATTCACCTATCTTTCTCAGCATTTTTTGCGTAAACACGTTCGTTCCAAGCATCAAAGCAAATAGAACCGTTGCAATCGCCGAAGCATAGCCCATCTCAAATCGAATCGTTCCAAAGTCCATCAAATGGGTGACTACCGTATGCGCGGCATAGTTCACACTTGGGAAGCCAGCCAGTGCAATCGAGATTTCGGCTACAGCAAACGAGGCTGTAATCTGCATCACCGCACCAAACATCAATTGAGGTCTCATGGATGGCAACGTAATATACCAAAGCTCCTGCCAGCGATTTTTGATTCCGTCCACTGTTCCGGCTTCTACGAGCGAGCGGTCAACGGTCTGCAAACCTGCGATAAAGGCTAGAAAGCTCGTTCCAAGGCTTAGCCATAGCTGTACCAAGATGACGATACCGAGCACATATTTCTCATTAGCAAGCCACTGGATCGGCTCGAGAATAACGCCAAGACGCATGAGAAAACCGTTCATATAACCGTAGCTGTCACCAGAGAAAATAATCAGCCAAATGAAAAAGACATTGCCTGAGATCGAAGGTGCATAGAACACCAATGTCATAACGGCTCTGACCTTAGGTGACAGCTCATTGATGATCCACGCAAACAAAAAACAGGCGATGTAACTGACCGGGCCGGTAATGACAGCAAATAGCAAAGTGTTTTTAAGTGCAATTAAAAATACGTCGTCGTTCAGGAACAATCTGGAATAGTTCTGCCAGCCGACAAAACGAGGCAGTTCCAGCATGTTAAAGTGAAAAAAGCTTAGACCAAGCGAGATGCCGACCGGAATGACCGTAAACATGAAAAAGATCAACATAAATGGTGCCATCAAAACGTAATAATGCCTGCTAAGATACAGGTTTCTTTTCAGTAAGGACCACCAGCCGACCTGGCGTGTGTGCATGACAGGAGCGGCGGCTGTCTTGGATGTTTTTGCTTGCAACCGTTACCCTCCCTTTCCTTTATTTCAGATTGAATTCCTTGCGTTTCAGTTCGATCTCGTCATCTATGTAAAGTACATAGTCTGACAAGGCCTCACGTGGATTTTCATTTGCGTTAACCACTTTACGGAAGGCGTTATCCAGATGTCGTCCTGTAAAATATCCTCCCGGCATCTGCGGAATGCCCTTCACCCATTCCCACTGCTTCTCCAGGTTCTGATAATCCTTCACGGGCCAAGGTAATTGCTCCAACGCCTCGATGTTCGCTGTAGGATAACGAGCAGCCGCCCCCATCAGACCTTCCATCTCCCGTCCATACTCAATCTGAGTAGACTCATCCGTCCACCACTTCATGAACTTCCACGCCGCTTCTTTGTTGCCCGCATTTTCGAGCATCATGACTGCACTGCTCGCGCTGGCCACTTCGTGTCTGACGGAACCATCCGGAAGCTGTGTACCGGGTACAATCGTGAAGTCCCACAAGTTGCGAATCTCTGGCGCAAGTACAGTCAGCATGTTATAGGTCGTGTAATCAGCGATTCCAATGGGCATCTCTCCTGTACGGAAACGGTTCGGAAAATCGGCTTTCAGCGGGAACTTGTAATTGGTATAAAATTGCGTCCATCGTTTGAATGCCTCCATGGAGATTTCCGAATCCAGCGCACTCTTTTTCCCATCTTCGGTATAAAACGTTCCATCGTTTTGGTATAAGAGCATCGCAAACGTTGCATTAGGAACCATGTTGGCGTTATTCAACGTATCCTCAATCGGCAGATAGAACTCCATATTGTGCTTCTGCAATACAGCGATCGCATTATACACGTCCTGCCAAGTTTTTGGCGGCTCCAAACCAAGTTCATTCAGAATATCCTTCCGATAAAAAAGCATTGGGAAATGCTGTTGCTCCGGGAGCGCGTACACTCCACCGTTATACTCATATGGTGTTAAACCGCTGGCACGGAATCGTTCTGCCACCTCATTGAAATCCGGGAACTTGCTCAGATCGGCTGCTGCATTTCTCATCGCATAGTTCACGGGGATATCTTCGCCCATTTGCATCGCGACATCCGGTCCTTCCCCAGCGAGCGTTGCAGGCAGCAAAATATTCGGGGGTACGAGTCGTAGCTGTACGGACACATCGGTATCTGGTGTAAAGGTATCGTCGATCATGCCTTTAAGAACTTGAGCCTGATCTCGTCCAGTGGTAATCCAGACGGTGATGGAGTCCTTCTTCTTCTCCACATTGCCGATGCTGTCATAGTCTTCGGTATATGATGCAACATAAGCACCCATTTCGTGCTTCATCTGCTGGAGTGCAGACGCTTCAGCTTTGGGTAACTCCTGACCTGGAGGGGATACAATCAGGTAATCCATCGTAATCGGTTGCTCCCGTACCGTCAGAATCCACGTACCCAGACCGCCAACATTAATTTTGAACGAATCCAGCCGTTTCGGTACGGTCTCTGGTCTTGCTGCCATATCCTTGAGCTGTACAACCATCGCATTCAGTATGGCTACCTTATCGCTCTGTTCTCCGGTTGCCTTTTCGAGATAGTCAGCGACAGAAGTCAGGATGACAGCCTGCTTCTCGAAAACTTCTGTCATCTCGGGAATCCGCTTCTCTAGCTGATAGTCACGAAGTGGATCCGGTTTGTTCGAGGTAATCATCAATATTTTGCGATACATCTCATTCAATTCGAGTACACTGGATTCAACGGTTCGCAGTAAGGGTGCAATATCGCCGAGTGTGACTGTCATTCGCAAGCGGTGCTTTCCCTTCTCGAGATGAAACTGATAAGGCTCTTCACCATGACCAAGCACTTGCGTCTGCCAGGATGGACTATAGTTAAAGCGAATTCGCTTCATTTCTTCAAACGGAACTTTGCCATTAATCGTAAGACTTCGCGTGGCATAGATGCCCCGAAGCTGATCCTGCTTCACTTTTAACGCAATCTGGTACAATCCATCTTCAGGTACATCGATCTCCCATTCCACCCATTCCCCAGGCAATTTCCAGTTCACGCCTCCGATCGCATTCATCCGAATTTTGGATACGTCGTAGGGCTCCAGTGAGGGACTGGATCGATCCGAGATGGGCGCAAGTGTAGGAGATGATTTGGTTATGGCTTCTTCGCCCTGAACCTTCAACATGACGGGGCTGGCTGCCTTTACACCTGAAGAATCATATGTTTTCTTTAACTCAGCGTACGTAGGCACAGCCTCTTCCTGATACAGTTCGATGTAATCAATCGCCATGCTCTCTCTTAACGAGGTCAGCGATAATTTCTGGCTTCCTTTTTCAAAATAAAACTGGAACGGTTCCTCGAAATACCCGGCACTGTCTCTAAACGAAGCGAGTTGCCATTCCGGCTTCTCCACCTGTCTTGGCCTGAGATCGTTACCGCGATCATCCTGACGGACGTGATCTTCGCGATTGCCCCATACCCTGTCGAAGAGAAGTACATCTGCTTCTCGGAAAGGAACCTCCCCGTTTAATTCCAGCTTGCGCTCGATCCCGGAGCTTTTGCCTTCGACGGGATAATAATGAATGCGAACGTGATATAAACCACTCACTTGAACGGGAACATCCCAGCGAATGGTTCCGGATTCGGGTGTAATCACAGCACTGCCATCCAGTCCTTCATATCCTTGCACGACTTCGAACTCCCCGTTATCCACCTTAACGTAATCTTCGCCTTCAACCCTTAAGGTCGTGTCCGGTTTGGCCGTACTCGCATACGTTTCCTGATAATGTTCATAGCTTCGTGAATCTCTGGTACCCGCTACAGCTTCAAAATCCTCAAGTGCATGTACTGTCCCGGGGCTCTGATTCTTGGATGGATAGATCACGATGATTGAGAACACCAAAGCCAGTACAAGTGCCAGAATCAGTACCTTTTTCTTACGTGACCGCATGTTTGAAAGTATCCCCTTTCCTGTAAGCGTATCGACAATTGAATGATTGACTAACCCGGGCAGACCGCAACTTTCACTCCCGCGTTCTGCCCGTATTTAGTAGTGCTTATTTGTATACCTCATCGATGGCGGCCTGGAAAGGAGCCTTATATTTTTCGATTAACGTAGATACAGATACGCCTTCCTTCAGCTCTCCATCAAAATCCCAAAACGGCAAGGAGGGGAAGGTGTTGTGGTCAAGAACAAGCATGCCTGCTGCCACTTCTCTGGCGTTGTTGATATCTGCTTCATCCGTCAGATGTCTCTCCAATGTGGATTGCTCCGGGTAATCGTAGATAGAATCAATTTCATTAATTTTTTCCCAGATATACATTAGTTGCTCAGGATTCTCTACCGCTTTAGGAATGGTGATCGCCTGATAACGAGATTCACCAGAATGATACGCAGATGCACTCGGCCCTTTAGGATACGGCAGGAAGCCAATATCATAGTCTGGCATATCTGTCTTGATGCCTTCAATCTCGTACATTGCACCAGAGTACATTAAAGTATTTCCCTGGCGGAAGAAGGTCGATGGCTCCGTCCAGTCTCCACCTTCTGTCGGTCTGCCGACTTTTTCTGTTGCCAATTTAGATAAGAAATTCAACGCTTCTTTTGTTTTAGGATCCTCAAGGTTTTGTTTATCATCTTTGGTCAATGAAGCTTCGTTTGAATACAGGATTGGTTCAAGCAAGCCGGTTTGGGCAAGTCCCCACGTATCCAGTTTGCCGTCGTTGTTCCTGTCCTTGTTCGCTTGCTTCGCGACTTTCAGAAAATTATCCCAATTCCATTCATCTGCATCGACATATTCCTGTAACGGCTTCATGCCAAGTTCCTGCATCAGTGTGCGGTTGTAGAATATGCCATTGATGAAGGAAGACTGATCTTCCGTAAATCCGTAACCTTTACCTTCATATTGCATGTATTCCTTGGTTGTTTTTTGATTGAACACTTGATCGTTCTTGATATAGTCATCCACTGGCCATAACAGATCTTGACTGGTCAGCGCTGGAATCGCATAGTTTTTACCGAGTCTGACAAAGTCCCCAAGGGGTTCACCTGCCATCAGGGAAGCTACGACTTTTTCCTGATATTCACCAAAATCAATGGACACATACTCGATATTGAAGTTATGTTTCTTCTTCAACGCTTCGAGGTTTTCCAGTCTTTTGATGTTATCTGGATTGTTATCTGTAATTGTCATGTCCCACCATGCGACAACCTTGATTGTTCTGCCACCCATGTCAAAATCCATCTCTGGTGTAGAATTTTCATTTTTAGGTTCTGTTTCGGTAGGTTTTTGCTCTTCTTGTGGTGCAGGTTTTTCCGGTGCTGGCTCCGCAGCAGGTGCAGAACTACATGCGTTGATCATCAACATGATCGCAAACAAAAGACTGAGCAACATAAACTTGTTTTTTTTCATCGTCTTCCCCCCTGGTTATCGTGTGCCACCAAAGTGTATCGTTCAGATGTAAGCGTAAACAACCCGCTTAAATGCAGGTCTTTACCCGGAGTAATTATAGATCCGGCTCTTTGAGGGAGCGAAGCATGAAGTTTCCATAGAAATTGGTAAAGAAATGCACTATCTGCAAAATAATGCACATTGTATGCGCTTTCTTTTCTTCCCATAATAGATATAAGCCTTATTTCAGTCGAACAGTTGATCGGAATAACAGGAGAAGGTGAGGTCATGCGCAATGTACAATATTTTACTTATTGATTATAGCCACCGTTTTTGTAAAGAACTGGAACAGATTTTACAAGCGTACAAATTTCCATTAACAATCAAAAATTGTGTCACTTCTCCAAGCTCTGCCCTTGTTACATTATCTGAAGGTGACTTCAACGTGATCATCGTACACACCGAGCAGTGTGATTCTGCTGGATTATGGTTGTGCCACCACATTCGAAAAACGAGCAATATCCCCATCCTCCTACTTGGCGGTAGGGATCAGTTCCGGCTGGTCCGCAAAGCATTAACCTATCAGGTAAATGATTATTTGCCCTCACCTGTCAGGCCTTCGGCGCTTTTGCATAGCCTGCATGAACTGCTGAACCGACTTGACTCTATGCCTGTACCTGTAAAAAAAAGCTCTCCCATACAGCCCACGTTACAGCTTAACGGCAAAGCAATAGATTCGGGACATGTGATTCGGATTATAAAAGGGTATGTACGAGATCATCTTCGCGAAGAAATAACATTAAAAAAGATGGCTGACATGCTGCATTTTAACTGTGCCTATCTTGGACAAAAATTCAAAATGGAAGAGAACGTGTCATTTAATAACTATCTGCTCCAGGAGCGAATGAAAAAAGCAAAACAGCTCCTCCTGTCCACCGACATGCGAATATACGAAATCGCGCTGGAGGTAGGTTACCGTGATATTGATTGGTTTTACAAAAAGTTTAAAGCATACGCAGGCTCAAGCCCTAATGCCTACCGTAGACAAAAAGCCAATTCTGCTTAAATGACAGGGTCATTGGTTAACCATAGCGCAAGAACACAAAAACGCAGGAGCTGAGTCTCCTGCGTTTTTCTTTTTACCATTATGAGGGTCGAGTTAGTACTGATTCGCGAAACTCTTGCGGGGTCTTGCCCGTGAGTTTTTTGAACAGGCGGGTAAATGAATGTGGAGATTCATAACCAACTTGAAGTGCAACTTCTCGCACCATCAACTCCTGATTCAGCAGCAATTCTTTCGCCCTCCGAATTCTACAGTCATCAATGAACTCCGATAAATTAATACCCATCTCTTGTTTGAAAAATCTGGACAAATATGAAGGATTAAAATGATGCAGCTCCGCTAGACGGACTAATGTAAGGTCTTTGTCCAGATTGTGCTTAATATAGTTGCAGATGCTCTGTACAACCAGATTCGCCCGCTCCTCTTCATTGGAACGTTTAAAATTAACCAGTTCGTCTGCGGCCAGATACAAGTATTGAACGGCATCTTTCATGTTTGGAAAATGGTTCAAGTGAAGCAAGCTTCGTTGATCCGGCGTTTTCTGCTGTAGTCCCCAGCGATTAAAGGCAGCGTTCAGGGCCAGCGCTAGATGATAATACGTCTCGATCGCACGCTCCATCGTCATATCCTGTTGAAGGAGTTCTCCCACAAGCTCTTCAAAAATATCATAGAAAGATTGGAAGCGACCTGTCTCAAGAAATCCCGACATCGCTTCTACCCGACTCGAGATCCTAACGGATTCCTTCGGCGAGCCCACTGGAGGCTTCTCATAATGGTCCCTTAATACCATAGACACGCCGTCACCAAATTTCATCCACTGCAGCAACCGTAGGCGCTCGTACTGCTGTGGAATATGAAACCATTCGCACCCTCGTCCACTAAACGTGAACGCAATCGACTCATCAAGCGATGCAAGACATGATTTTTGTACAAGCTCCAATGTACCTTCAATATATCTGGCAAAGTGCTGATCCGTCTCGCCTTGCTCATCCTTCGGTTGCACAAGCCAAACTACATCGCCATAGTGATCCATAACACTGGTGCATTCAGTGTATTCTTTCATTAACGATGTTCCAATAATTCGTACTGACGCGTAAGTGCAGCCTTGTTCATCATCTACAACTTCATGTGTTTTATTCAGGCGCCCTAGCACCAGATACACGGGAGAATCAGCTTTCAAATGTATATCCTTGTCCAACAACTCTCTTTGAATCTCATCGGATGAAACAGGAGATGTGCTCTCTTGCAGAAGCTTTCGAATGTATTCATCCTGTCTGAATGCGGTGAGCCGAGATGAAATCTCACGTTGTTGTTCCAGCAAGTTGTGCAAATCATGGCTCTGTCTGATCTCATCCATGAGCTGCTCTACCATGGACAACACTTTGTCGTAACCTTCTGTTTTGAGCAGATAACGAACATTGTTCATCTGAAACGCTCTATAAGCGTAATCGAAATCACTATGTCCTGTCAGGAAAATAACGCGGCATTGCGGCCAGCGGCGCTGAATCTCTTCTGTCAGTTCCAGACCACTCATACCCGGCATACGAATGTCGGTCAGAACCATATCAATTCTGGAACGACGCATCCAGGAGAGTGCTTCTTCGGCGGAGTATGCTTTGCACACATCGAGCTGATCCGGCATGTGTCTAGAAAATGTTTCATATAAACTGTCTGTGATGATCTCCTCATCATCCACAATTAGAAGTCGATACATTCGTGTTCCCCCTCTTTCCTCTGGATTCGAATGACAACCTTTAATCCTTGCAGTTCACTACGTGATAGAAACAAACCGCTTCCTCCTCCAAACGTCAGAACTAGTCGCCGGTGAATATTCATCAGTCCCGTGATGTCATCCGTCGTCGACTCACTCTGCAAGAGAAGCTGAAGTTTCTCTATATCTTCCGTCAGAAGCTCTTGCCCGTTATCTTCCACAATGATCTCCGCATAGGATGATTCCATACGAAATTCAACACGTAACAGACCGGTGTTGGTGTTCTTTTCCAGACTGTGCTCATAAGCATTCTCGATAATAGGCTGAATCACAAGCCTCGGGACCTGAATATGCTGCATCTCCTGTGGAACTTCTCCGAATTCAACCTGGATTCGTCTGGAAAATCGCAATTGTTGAATTTCAGTATAAATTCGAGAATGGTGCACCTCTTCCTTCAGAGGCACATGATCGGTTCCATTACGTGTAATAAAACGGAAATATTCTCCTAGCATATTCGTAAATTGCTCAATACGATCTGTCTCACCTGTCCTCGCAAGCGAGTTCAGAATAAAGAAACTGTTATATAGAAAATGTGGATTAATCTGCGATTGGAGCTGTTTTAATTCTGCTCGTTGCATCATCATTGTTTTTTTGAAATCACGGTCAATCAGCAACTGCAAATTTTCAATCATATGGTTAAAACGGGCGTACAGGAACCCGAACTCGTCTTTTCGGTGGTGAACGATTGGAATATCCAGCACGCCTCCTTCCATCTTCTTGAACCTCTTGATCAATAAAAGCAACGGAATGTGGATCAGCTTATACGTTGAGTAGAGATAGGCTGTAATTGCAATAAATGAAGTAATCGCAAAAATCCATGCCCACTTCACAAATTTACTTAATGGCTTGGTGACCATCTTCTCCGGCAGATACGTAGCAATCGACAAACCAAGCGGTTCCATACGATGCTGGTTTACTTCATACTTCGTGTCTCCCACGTTGACTTCGAAGCTGTCCTGCACATTCTTTTGGCTATATTCGAGATAATTTTCAAGTATGATATGGTGTTCTTCCTGATCCAGGATAGCAAAACCTGTTCTCTCGTCCATGAGAAGAGAGGCACTCTCCGGATATAGATTAAGCTGGGTTAATTCATTTTGAAAAGTCATATTATCTAACTCCACCTGGACGACAAATAACGGTGCTTCGCCCAGTTTACCCGTTAAGCGTACAGCACTCAGGTTGAGTGCATTATCTTTTACTCTAAATCGAATGCTTTCGTCCTGTGTCGACGAAGTGAAATAATCGTAAGAGGCTACATTGAATTCATCGATGCCCTGCACTGCGGATATACTCTTGTTGACCGTAGGGATATGTACATGAACATTTTTGATGTACGCACTGCTGTTTTTGAATGAGGCAAGTCGCTCGGATAAATAATTCAATATTTCCCGTCTTTCAATCTGTTCCATATTGTTCCAGAGGATCGCCAGTCGATTCAGCTTGCGATCCTCTGCTATATCAAATTGTTGCAGCTCCATCCATTCGATCTCCCGGTTCAGTTCTGTTGCATATTGACTTAACCGCCTCTCTGTCGATAAGGAGATCTCCTGACTCGCCGTATCATAACTCCAGTGATACAGGTATACACCCAGAAGAATTAGAGGTATAACAAAAACAAGGTAAGTCATAATCAGCCGCGCAAAAATACTGTTGGACCACGACTGTGCCGGTATCTTGAACAAACGCACTCCCCTCCTGATTTCGGATCAAGGATACCTGTCTAGCTATTTGGTTATAGCAATCGCCTGCTGTCTCTGAATTGCATTGATGTGATACCACTCATTGACTTCCGCTGTGATCTCTTTTCCGCCCAGTTCAAGCCACTCCTCTACAAATTGATCGAATTCTTCAATTGGTGATCCATGTATGATATTCATATAGGCTTCGAGCTGCAAATCCCGAAGAATGATCTGTCTGTCCACCATCGTTTCCGTGATTCCACCTGTAAACTGATCATACAGCAACTGTCCGTTCACCTCATACTCATCTGCAATGCTAAATGCCCCTGTTGGACCATAGGTCTGTTTCCATCCCCATCCGCTACTTAAGCCTTCGGACTCGTAAGCCGCGATTCGTTTGTGTATCGCCAGCGCTTCGTTCTCCAAGACGGAGAAATTACCTGTCTTGCGGGCATCACGAATGTCCCGGTACGCATCTATATTTTTGGTTCCAGGGAAAGGTGTCACCGGTGAGAGCATCCATACAGCACGAGAATCGTCATTATAATACGTTTCATACTCCGCGTTCTGTCCCCAGTTTTTGTCCAAGTGCAGATTCATCAGTTTGACGACAACTTCCGGATGGGCAAATCCTTTTCTTACGGCAAAGTAATGCCCTGTATTGGAACGTAGTGGAACCATCTTGTTGCGTCCCTTCTCCGCCACAATAGGATAAGCCTGCCATTCTGCTTCAGGATCATGTTCCCGAGTAGATTGGATAACAAACGGCGTCCACTGCTCACCGTAGAGCATGCCAATTTTACCCTGTTGGATCAGACGGTACTCCTTGCTTCCATTTTTGTATCCAAAGTCCGGGTCCAACTGACCCTCAAGATACATCTGCTGTAACACTTTCAAAGCCTTACGTACTTCGGGCTGTATGCCCCCATAGGTAAGTTCGCCCTCTTGATTCTGAATCCAGATGTTCGGATAAGCACCGTAACCCGCCATGAAGCCGGCTACCCCCATAACGGGGTCCCATAGATAACTGGTCAGTGCAAGACCATACGTATCCTGTTCATGATTTCCATCAGGATCATTGAATGTAAACGCTTTCGATATATTCAGTACATCTTCTATCGTTTCAGGTGCTTGTAGACCCAATTTATGTAGCCAATCCGTTCTGATCCACAAGTACTGTGCTGTTTCAATAGAAGACGATGATTCGGGAATAGCCATTAACTTGCCATCAATAGTGGCTGCATCAAATGCCCCTTTACCCTCAGCCTCCAGAATTTTCTTGGTGAGCGGTGAGGCATAATCACGATATACTTCCGTCAAATCGGCAATTAAATTTGCATTGCTTAGCTGC
Organism: Paenibacillus sp. JJ-100; assembly: GCF_948329825.1. GTDB lineage: Bacteria > Bacillota > Bacilli > Paenibacillales > Paenibacillaceae > Paenibacillus. The sequence continues at coordinate 1,229,625 of NZ_CAOJCM010000001.1, read as the reverse complement.
CTAAGCTGGTAAGGATTAACCCTGACTACATCCGGAAAGAGCCCCGCAGCTAGGGAAACACCGAGCTTTTGATTATATACGTCGCCCGGCGCAATCCAGTCATACCGAATTTGTATGCCGAGTTCTTTTTCATAGAGGCGAGTCCAGCGATTATCCACCAGCGTCTCACCTGGTAGCTGCTCAATCATCCGCTGAAGATCTTCCCCTGTTTCCCTCACAAACGAAACTTTAATCGGCGGAGAATATGCCTGTGAAGACAGCTCTTGATGATCTAAAGATGATGATGTGTTGAAATGCCCGTAGTCCCCTTGAGTATGTCCAGCAGGCATACATAGTGCTAGAAAAATAATCATCGTCCATCTTGTTTTGTACATCCATCTCTTATGCATGGTGACATGCCCCCAGTTTGATTGAATGAACATATTCTTTTTCATTTCCAGAATTGTTATTATTGTACAACATCTGTGCAGTCATGAATATGAAAAAGCCGCCGATGGGCGACTTTTATTTCAATAAGCTGGGTCAGATTGCGCTACATAATCTGGTATTCAAAATCCGAGAAATCAGCCTCGCCCCCGATCTCCTGTGTAGAGAACAGAAACAATCCAACTCGGCAGCCCATGAAATGATCCAATTTATAAACCATTTTGTGGGGTATACCAAGCTCCTTCCAGTCTGTTCCATCCAGATAAGCAAAGCGACATTCATCTTGATTATCAACGAAATGGGCGAAAGCTCGTAGCGTAACCACAGGCCCTGTTACGGGGATTCGAGCGTATTCTGTAGCTGGCTCTTGATCAACCAAACTGCCAAAAATACTGGTGTCGGGAGCCTTCCTGGCCTGCATCACAAGGTGGTATTGACCGTCATCCTTCGTCATAGCGATTAGACCATAGGTGCCTATCAGAAAACATAAGCCGGCATAATCTCCATCGTTCAGCTTGCTACCATCCAACGTTACTGTAGCTGAACAAGCCGGCCCCATGGCACGCTGAGTGAGTGTATTAACTGCAAACGTCAGATTCGGGCTAAGCTGGCCTGTTCGAATTCGATATACTCCCGGCTTCTCCGTCACAGACCACAGCTCGTCATGCGGTGTATGATTCCACTGCCATACGTCTTGCAGACGTACGTTCCCTTGATCGTCAACTGTGTATTCAAAACGATCACTGGCAACCAGCGGTTTATAACGGTATCCAGGCCTTGTGCTAGCAATATCAATATATTTTGGAGCCTTTTTTGCAAATACGGGTACACCATCCTCAAAACGCATCGGTACCAGTACTGGAATTCGCCCAACTGCCCCATGATCCTGGAAAAGTATAGCGTACCAGTCGCCGTCCGGCGTATCAACGATCCCTCCTTGAGCGACTCCTGAATTGAAATATCCCATATCATCATTGAATACATCTCCGCCAACAAATGTTCCATCCAGCGTATCGGCTCTGTAACAAGCTTGTGTTCTTCGTCCAGCTGCCTTCGTGATGTGAATCAGGAAGACATAATAGATACCTTCAATTTTATAAAAATGTGCACCTTCATACCCCAGATAATGAGGCTGATGATCTGTCACAATGACACGATGCCGTCCATCCTGCTTCGGTCCGGAAAGATCCGGTTCTAGTTCGGTTAAGTGAATCTCTCGATTCCCATGCACCAGATAGACCCGTTCGTCATCATCAAAAAACAGCGAACAATCGTGATAGAACCCCTCTATAATCTGTTTATTCCATGGTCCCGTTATCGTCGTAGACGTGTATAGATACGTTTTACGCGTGTCATTGGCTACAAAGATAACGTAGAATTTCCCTTGATGATATCGCAGTGTAGCAGCCCACATTCCCTTGCCATAGATCTGTTCGCCGTTCTCTAGACGTTGCGCTGGCGTATGATCTAAACGGTCATACACGTAAGTTGCAGTCTCCCACTGCATCAAATCATACGAGCGTAGGATAACACAACCAGGCATCATATGCATGGTCGTGCTCACCATATAATACGTATCTTCAACTCGGATGACGTCCACATCTGGATAATCAGCCCATATCATTGGATTGGAGTACATTTTATAAAACACCTCATTTTTGGGTTCTGCATGGAATTCGTCAACCTATACATCTAAATCTCAGTTTCCATGTCATGAATAAGTCTCAGCTTGAAGCTATGCTTCTTCAAACATCCAGTGTCTTAGTAGAATACTGGAACTCTGATCTGCTGGCTGTAACACCATGTATAGATCTTGTTCATACTGTGCGCCCGATATGGACGTCGTACCTTCCATCCATTCTTGATCTTCCGCTGATGCGGGGATATAAAGCTGGCCTACTAAAACTCCGTCTTCACGACCTAATCGAAGTTCAAGAGTACAAGCGCCGCCTTGGCTGCATAAGGATGCAGTAAAAGATGCTGCCCCTTTTTCTCCAAAGTTCACTCGTGAAAGAGCAAGCCAGCTTCCGCCATGCATCAGACTAACAACCTCTTCTCGCTTCGAAGATCCCTCTTGCTCCGATTCGGTTATTTGACGCGTAGTCACGCCTGCACTCCAACCGATGGTTGAACCGCTGACGGTTTGATAGGGATTAAACGACTTTAATTGGTCCACCCCTGCATAGTCCGCTTGAATGGCTCGGATTCTACCAGAGGACTTCTCATACTCGACCCGATTCAGATGTGTAGAACGGTATCCTTCAGGGATATCCATAGCTTGGCAGAGCGTTTGTGCATGGTAGGCAATATACCACTGATTCGCAAGAGGAAAGATCGCATGATGATTGTTACCGCCAATTCCAAAGAAGTGCCCCGGATTTTTGAGAATCGTTCCCTGATACGTCCATGGACCCATAGGTTGTGTGCTTGTCATGTAAGCAATTTCTCCTGGCGGCGGACTGTCTGCATCACGTTCCACCTGGAAGAAGTTCGAGCAATAGGTATAGTAGTAGATGTTATCGTACTTATGTATTCCTGAATTTTCAAACATAAATGGAGCAGGAATGGTTTTGGCTGTGCCGGTGACAGTAATCATATCATCTCCAAGTCTCATCACTCGCGCTGTATCGGGTCTCTCCGGTTTCCCTTCGGGCACGCCTCCTCCAAAATAGAGATAAGCTTGCTGGTCATCATCCACAAGTACAGCCGGATCAAATAACCACGTTACCCCTTCTACCCCCGGCGTCTCTCTTGTCACCAGCGCTTTTCCAATCGGGTCAGTCCAGGGACCAATGGGTGTTGGCGCACTCAATACACCAATCCCACTAGCGTTATTGGCAAAATATAAATAGAAACGATCCTCTCCCTCTACATTGCGATGAGCGGCAGCTGGAGCCCACGACTGAGAAGCCCATGTGGCTGCCCCTTCTGGACCTGCGACCTTGATCTCGCCATGATCGGTCCAATTGATCAGGTCATCGGAAGAGATCACGGTAATTTTACGGATCGATTGATAACTGTTTTTCTGAGGAGTCCCATCTGCATCATACTCCAATTTATCGCTGGTCATATACAGATAAACCCGGTTATTAAAGACAAGCGCATAAGGATCTGCTCCGAATTTGTGAGCCATTAAAGGATTGGCGTTGGGACGAATCTTGCAAATCTCCTGTGAATGGACAGTGCAATTACTTCCACCCCTAAGCTCATCAGACTGTGACATCGTTTCGTTATTCATCTCGTTTCCTCCCAGAAATAGAGTTTAGCTTACCGATATGTCTAGCACACACACGTTCAGGTTCGTTACCCAAAACATTTGGGCACACCAAATAGAAAGCGTTTGCAATACAAACGTTTTCATGATAGGATGATTACATTTTAAATGAACACAAGTCCAATTTCTTTGCGTTTTTTGCTTGATTTATTGCGCCAAATGACAGGAGGTACTCCCATATATGTCTTCTGACTACTTTTATGATCCGATCAAGCCAGAGCTTTTGTACCGCCATCCTCTAACCACTTACAAGTACGAATCCCGTTATCACCGACACAATGGGTATGAGATTTACCTCTTCCTCCGGGGGCATGTGCATTTCTATGTCGATCATCGATGCTACCCGATGCAGCGTGGTGATCTGCTTGTCATCTCTCCTGAAGAGATGCACCGGGCACTTATTCTGGATGAGTCAGAATATGAGCGGATCACGATTAACCTCAAAAAAGAATATGTGAGCCAATTGTCCACGGTTTTGACGGATTTGTTATCCTGTTTTGACTATCGCCCAGAAGGAAAAGGTAATATCATTCATCTGCATGACGATCAATTAAAACAACTGTTGTATTGGACCGATCAGATTGAGAAATTTGCTGATAGCCGTGCTTACGGAGCTGACGTACAAACGAATGCTGCCATGGCACAATTGCTTGTTCTGATCAACCAGTGGTTTCAGCACAACTCCTATGTCCCTCAAGACATCATGCCTGAACTGGTGTGCAAAACGATGGCGTATATCGACAAACACATCACACAGCATATTACACTTGGCAAACTGGCCGAGGAGTTCTATATGAATAGTACTTCTGTGAGCCGACAGTTTAAAAAGCATACCGGACTTACGCTTCGTTCCTATATTCTTAGTCGGCGCATTGAACTTGCCAAATTACTTCTCACCGATGGTATGAGCATTACAGATGCCTGTTTCCAGTCCGGATTTAGTGACTATGCCAATTTCATTCGCAGCTTTACTAAAATTGTAGGGATTTCACCAGGGAAATACAAGAAACAACGACGAGAAGCTACCGTTCCCACGCTCAGCCAACAGCTCGTAATCCAGACTGCTCCAAAGAATTGATTTGTTATCTAAAACGGATTAACATAAAAAGCATTGTTATAATTAAAAGGAGATCAGAACATGCTTTTACTACGAAAATGGTTATATCCCCTGTTCATCTTGCTCTCGGCATTGATGTTGGCTGGCTGCGCTTCGCTAACGATGACGGATTCGGGCTCTCAGACGACCGATATCTCACAAGAGATGGGTTTTCAAGAAGTCGCCGATTATATTCAAGAGCATCACGAACTTCCGCCCAACTATATTACGAAGAATGAAGCACGTGCGCTGGGATGGGAGCCAAGCAAGGGCAATCTTCACCAAGTCGCCCCCGGCAAAAGCATCGGTGGTGATGTATTTCGGAATCGCGAAGGCCTCCTCCCTAGCAAAAAGGGCCGGGTCTGGTACGAAGCAGATATACATTATAAAGGAGGAACACGGGGAAGTGACCGGATTGTATATTCTAATGACGGTTTAATCTATCAAACCACCGATCACTATAAAACCTTTCAACAGATCAAATAAAGGGGGTACACATGAATATCGTTCAGATCGATGGTCGTTCCCTTCATGACCGTGAAACACTTCATCTGGTGTTACAGGACAAACTTCAATTGGATGAACATTACGGACACAATCTGGATGCGCTATGGGATGCGCTGACTGGTGAAGTCCACCTGCCACTAACGATTCGCTGGTTACATTTTGAATCATGCAAAAACGTGCTTGGTGATTATGCAGATCAAGTGGTCGAAGTCATGCAGGAAGCTCAGCAAGAGGTTGACGGATTCACACTGGAATTATTATCATGACGAACAGGCAGCCACCCGGCTGCCTGTTTATGCAAATAACAAATTTGTTGTTCTCTCCTTTACCCTTTCACTCCTCCAATAGTCATACCTTGTACGAAATATTTCTGTAAGAACGGATACACCATCAGGATGGGCACACTTGCTATAATCGTCATCGTTGCCCGTATTGAGGTAGGCGTCACCGCAATACCACTGTTCTCTGCAGATTGGTACACGTCACTTGCCGATGATGTTGCCGCCGTTGTTGAGGTTTGTAATATTTTCATCAGTTCATATTGAAGTGTACTTAACTCCTTGTTAGATGAGTTATATAGAAAGACATCAAACCAGGAGTTCCACTGCCCTACTGCTACGAAAAGAGAAACGGTTGCCATCGCTGGAATCGTTAACGGCAGCACGACTCGAATAAACGTTGTAAATTCACCTGCTCCGTCCATTCGAGCGGATTCCAGAATCCCTTCAGGTAACCCTTCGATAAACGAACGAATGACAATCATATTGAATACACCGATTATCCCAGGAATGATATAGACCCAGAAAGATCCAATTAGCCCCAGATCACGAATTAATAGATAGCCTGGAATTAGTCCTCCGCTGAAATACATGGTGAAGACAAAAAACATCGTTACAAACTTCCGAAGAACAAATTCCTGCCGACTGAGGGTATAAGCAAGCATCGCCGTACAGAAAACGGACACAATCGTTCCAACAATCGTGCGAAGCGCCGAGATCAGCGTGGCATGATAAATATCGGATTCTCCAAAAATATATTTATAATTATCCAGTGTCCATTCCCGAGGCCACAGATATATGCCCCCGCGAATAGCATCATTCGCATCATTTAGTGATACAGCAATCATATTGATAAACGGATAGATCGTAACGATCATCAAACAGATCATAAAAGTAATGTTTATGGCATCAAACGCCCGATCCCCGGTGCTGCTACTCCTCGAGCGAGATGATTTTGCTTTTGGCATGGCTCAGGCCTCCTCTTAGAATAGTCTGCTTTCTCCCATTTTTTTGGCGATGTAGTTGGCTGTGAAGAGGAAGATGAAGCTGACCACCGTCTTGAATATACCTGCCGCTGTTCCCAAAGAGAAGTTCCCCATCCCCAATCCATATTTCAGTACAAAGATATCCAGATTCTCTGAATAATCCATATTCATTCCGTTGCCTAACAAATATTGAGGTTCAAATCCGGATTCCAAGATATTTCCCATATTCATGATGAGCAAAATAACGATAACAGGCTTCAAGCCCGGTAAAGTGATATACAACATACGTTTGAAACGACTGGCTCCATCAATCTCCGCCGCTTCATATTGAGCTGGATCGATGGCTGTAATCGCTACCAGATAGATGATCGTGTTCCAACCGACATCCTTCCATACCTCGGTCGCTCCCAGTATACCCCAGAAATACTCCCCTTTCCCCATCCATAGCACCGGACTATCAATGAGATGAAGTTTCATTAGAATCAGGTTAATAATCCCGTCAGGTGAGAGCACCGTAAGCACAATACTTGAAGCCACAACCCAGGAGATGAAGTGAGGCAAATAACTGACGGTTTGCACAAAACGTTTAAAAATAATATTCTTCAGCTCGTTTAACAGGAGTGCGAGTGTGATCGCGGTAACAAACCCAAGTACCAGCTTGATCGAACTCATAACCAGCGTATTGCGCAGCACCCGATAGAAGGTATTATCTTCAAACAGTGTCTGAAAATGCTTCATTCCCACCCACTGCTGATCAGCAAAAGCTCTTGCCGGTTTGAAGTTCTGGAACGCCATGGTCCAGCCCCATAACGGTAAATATTTAAACACAAACGCCCAAACCACAAAGGGAATACACATCAAAGCTAATGTTCGCTGTTGCAACAATCGTTTGAAAAAATGAGTTTCCCGTTTCCCCTTATGACGGGAAGCGGGCGGGATCGATTGAAGGGATACATGAGGTTCCTTCACGATGCAGATGCTCCTTTCCCATTCTGTTATTCGTGTGCGTGGAGAAACATATAGTATGTAGCCTTCATATGTTCTCCAGCGCACATAAACCATCTAGTTAAGTTGGTATGAATCCATTTACCATTTCCCTGCAACTCGATTTTGAATAACCTCGGTTATCTTTTTCTCGTATCCCGCTCGATCCAGTTTGCTGAACTCCGTCATGTACGTATTCCACAGATTGTCGAAATTGGATGGTGCGCTCAATATCATCTCAGGCAAGTATTTGCGCTGTATATCATCGGATTTAGTCGTGAAAATCTGTTCAGGCGAACCTTGTTCAAGTGCAATGGACCACGCCGGGAACCACGGACGCTCTTCTGGTTTGTTGAACAAATCACTAAAGGTCTTGACGCCATAGGCATCCAGGAATTTTTTATCCCCTTCCGTGTAGGTTGCAGCGACCACTTCCGGCTGATTGCCTGGATTATAAGCGTTGCCATCAGACAGCGTTGATTCTCCACCATAACGCGGCCAGTCATTGCTGAAGTAGGTGAATCCGAATTTACGGCCCAACTCAACATCGTCATGTATTTTCCGTTGCTCATCATTGGCATAGTAGAAGCGTCCTTTTTCATCCACACTGTATGTCTGATCCTTGATCCCCCACTGCACCAAAATTTGATTCTCTTCTTTGAGCAAATTATCAAAATACTTGATGATCCTTACGGGATCTTTGGCATTGACCGTGATCCCTGTTGCATAGTTGTTTACGAAGCCTGGAGGATCAATGTATTGATCCTTGATGCTTTCATCAAATACGATGGGAAGAGGTGCATAACGCTTCTCATCAATGCCTGCTGCGAGCAGGTTCTTGGTTGCATCCCCGACTTGCCATGCGTAGTTAAAGTAGCCTAGAACACGACCAGAGGTTAATTTCGCCAAATATTGGTCCTTATTCATCGTGAACGATTCCGGATCAAGCAAACCTTTCGAGTTAATTTCATTCAGCTTTTTAATCCATCGCTTCTGTTCTTCTGTACCTGCGACCGTCCTTGCCACATGAGTTTTCATATCCACCATAACGCCGCCATCGTTTGGATACCCTGCAAGGTGCATAGCCGGGTTCTGCAACGTGAAAAAGTTATTGGCTACGCCAGCGAGGGATACAAAGCCGATCGTTTCGGCTCCATCCACTGTGGGATGTTTCTTCTTGTAATCCTCGATGAGATCGAAATATTGATCCAAGGTCGTAATTTTAGGATAGTTAAATTCCTTCAATACGGAACGTTGGATCCAGAATGCTCCCCCGCCAATGTTAGGGCTACCCGAATATTCACCTTGGTTAGCCGTGTATGGTAAAGCGTAAATTTTACCGTCTTCCGGATTTCTCATTTTGTCGAAGTACGGACCGTAGGCTTTCTTGATATTAGGACCATATTTCTCGATCAGGTCGTCAAGCGGAATATAAGCCCCCGCATCCAGCAGCTTGGACATCTCTCCACTGGAGGCAATGACATCGGGGTAATCTCCGGACGCAATCATAACGCCCGCTTTGGTCGCACTATCACCAACCAGGTATTCCATTTTCCAATCCACGCCTGTCTGCTTTTGCAGCTCTTTACCAATAGTGGTTTCACTAGCCAGCGTATCTTTCTTACCTGAAGAAAACATGTAATACGAGAAGGTAACAGGGCTGTTATCCTCTTTCTCTGTCGAAGATGAAGCTCCTGGAGAGGAGCTGCCTGAAGTGCATCCAGCCAGAAGGGATGCCAGTATGAAGGCTAATCCTGTCGTTTTCAAAAGCGGTTTTAACATGTGTTTTGTTCCCCCTTTTCGTTAAACGGTATCTGTAAGCCTTCTCCATATTATCAAGATAACGCTTTCATAATTACCCACTAAACTGTACCTTGTGCTTCAAAAAGTATATTGGCTATCGTTAACCTTCGTGGTGCTTATCATCCAACGGAAGCCGGATTTGTACATGCGTTCCTTTCTCTACCTCTGTCTGGATGGAAAAAGAGAATCGATCCCCATAGCAAAGTTTCAACCTGCTATACGCATTTTTCATACCCACATGCTCTCCGATATCCATATTCTGTTCCAGATATTGCATCAACTCATCCAATCGGGCCGTAGACATGCCAATACCGTTATCCTCCAGCCGAATATGAAGTTCCGAGCCGTCCGTTCGAACGCTCAGTCGAATGATTCCAACTCCCGCTGTGGATTCAATACCGTGAATGCTGGCATTCTCTACAAATGGCAAGATGACCATTTTGGGAATCCGGTACACTAACACAGACGGGTCTGCTTCAATGAAGTACTGTAGCTTTTCACCAAAGCGATATTTCTGAATTTGTAAGAAGCTGTCGATCAGTTCCAGTTCCTCCTTGACGGTTACATCTTGCTGATTCCAGCTAATGGACTTACGGAACATTTTCGCCATATGATGCACGATTTTGGCAGTTTCTCTCTCCCCCTTGATCAGACTTCGCATCCGCACAGATTCAAGGGTGTTAAATAGAAAATGCGGATTAATCTGACTATGTAACGCGTGAAGCTGAGCTTGCTGCTGTTTAAGCTCCAGATCTTTTTTCTGAATGTCCGCAAGGTATACTTCATCAATCAAGTTCCGAATCGTCTCGGTCATCCGGTTAAATTCAGTTGTGAGCTGACCAATCTCATCTCTTGCATCTTCCGGAGGAATGGTCTGAAAATTTTGAGTTTTCACTTTTTTCATGTGCTTCAGAATACGCACCAGTCTGACATGAATGGATCGAGATATCGCTGCGATAATCATTGTGGGCAACACAACATTGATACAAGCCAACCAAATGACAAATGAACGGGATTTGCGAACCTCCTGCAAAACAATCTCTTCATCCATGACCCCTTGTAACGACCAGCCTTCCAAATAATTAATGCCTTCATATACACGATCAAATCGAATCGTTTGGTTTGGAAACTCGATGTCACCGTATAGCTTTCCGTTCGGAGGCTCTTCCGACTTGGGGTAATTCGAGAATCGAATATGTCCACCTGGGTCCACCAAGTACACTTTGCCGTCAAAGCCGCTGTTACGAAATTGTTCTTTGAGCAGATCCATATTAAAGTCAATTTTGAGCAGCTGTTCAATGCCTCCAGTGTCTTGATTGTTTAAGCGTTGAACGAGACTCAGGGTCTGATCTGTTGCAATCAACGTTGGATAAGGCACCATCTTATGCTGTAATTGCTTGTACCAGCTTGATTTGCGCACGTCTTCGGTTAAATGTTCAATGTATCCAGAAGACAATATGGTTGGATTATCGGTATACACCTGGTACCAGCGAATCCCCTGACTGAGCTGACCCGAAAACTCCCCTATGAGATATGAATTGTAAGCCCGGATGTACTCCGAATGATTAGCGAATGATCGAGACAACGTGTCATTAAATACGGGATCCGCATAGAGTGAGTAAGATAAGCCCACCCCCTGATCAATCGTCACACGCAATTCGTTCTTCAGATTGTTCAAAGCTACCCCTGCATCACGTGTTTTCTGGCTACGGATATTAGCGGTAGTCACTTGATAAAACACTACGTTAGTCACAACAATGGGAATGAACACGGACAAAATATACATGAACAGCAGTTTGTCCCGAAGCTTGATGTAATTCAGATTCATTCGGATCATTGGGCACCTCGTTGTCCATCCTCTTTCAGAAGATTACGGTAAGCGGTGGGAGTCATGTGCACAATTTTCTCAAACTGCGTCACAAAATAATCCGCATTCTGAAATCCGATTCGAGCGGCTACCTCATACATGCGGAGATCGGTTTGACGAAGAAGCTTCTGTGCCTGTTGAATGCGGAGATGAAGCAGATATTCATTAAAATATTGATTGTAACTTTTACGAAAAAGCCGACCAAGATAGACCGGATTCATATAAAATTGGGCGGCAATACTTTTGAGACTGATATTCTCCGTATAATGGGAATCAATATATCGTTTAATTTTGTGGATCTCTCCCTTCGATTGCTGTGTTCGCAGTTGCGCCATATATTCTTCAGCTTCCTCAATTGCCTTCAAGAACGCTTCTTTTAACAACCGCAAATTCCATCCCTCTTGACCTTGTTCTGCCAATAACCTTAGCTGCTGTAAACCCGTATCCGTACCTCCCATCTCATGAACGACAGCCAGAATTCCCGTTATACAACGTAATAGAGAACCTGTAACCGCTTGAGGAGAAAAGCGACGGGACTGAAACAGGTGGAACATATCGTCCACAATGGTATGACAAGCGGTACGATTTCGTTCCTCCAGACATAGGATCAATTGGTCAATCAGTTCCTGATTCACATTGAATACGTATAACGTTTTATCTTTTACGGCTGCAAAATATACAATGCGTTCAGACTCGGCAAATTTATGTCTGTATGCCTCCTCTGCTTCTGCATATGATCGAGCTACTTCTGTCATATGGTCTACCACTGTTCCTGCATAAAGTGCTATATCGATCTCTAAATGGTCGCTCAGCATTTTCTGAATCGTCTGAATCTTCTCTTCTACAGATCCATATGGATACGGATGTTTCCATAAGAGAATTAATACCATTCTATTCCGTTGTTCCTCTAATACATAAAGTTCGCAGCGATCATCTTTAATTTTGTGAAGAATATCATTAACCTGATGGACAGTTATATTTCTTCGTTTCAAACCTGTCTGCAATTCAACAAGTGCAATCATCATTCTCGTCTGATGGCCAATACCGATCATTTCGGCATATCGAATCTCATCTTCTTTTTGAATCTGACCTTTGAGCAAATCTTTCAGCATAATACGGCTGGCCTCCTCTTCTGCCAAAAAAGAATGCTTTCGTTTGCTGCGGATCAGGTCAGCAGCCTTTTGTAGCGTTGCAGTCATTTCCTCGTCATCAATCGGCTTGAGAATGTAATCCTGGACACCGTATCGTATCGCTTGCTGGGCATATTTGAAGTCATGATATCCACTAATAATGATAAATACGGGCTCAAGCGTACCCGAATGCTCTACAGCACGAATGAGATCTAATCCATCCAGAATAGGCATTCGAATATCAGTAATGATGATATCGGGTTTCAGACATTCCGCCTTGTCCAGTGCCTCCAGTCCGTTCTCTGCTTCTCCCGTAATTTCCATGCCCATACTGTGCCAATCAATCAGCTCATACATCCCTCTGCGGATATACATCTCATCATCGACCAACAATACTTTTAACATGTACACTACCCCTTTCTATATAAATACTAATTTTAAATAGTAAACGCTTACATTTATAGATCTAATTACAAGTGATTGTTTTCATTTTATATACTGCGGTTTGCAAATTCATTGCACGAAATGCCAGATTTATTGCGCGAAAATAGTCGAAGATTAAAAAAAGCGAAACCGCACCGAAGCTGAATCCGGTCGTTTCGCTCTATACTCCATATTCATTTAGTTCAATTCATTTTTTGCCTTTTCACACCATCCAGTCTTTTTGCTTCAAACGAATAGATCTATCTTTTGCATCCGCGAAATCCAGTTCCAACTGTTGCTCAAGATATGAAACGATAACTTTGCTTGATTCGCATCCAGATTCGCTGCAGAATTGATTGGCACGGATGTTCGTGTAGAGTAGCTCTCCATCGCTCCACTCGATATCCACTTCCCATCCACCACGCGCTCGCAGTCCTCGCACGGAACCTTTTGACCATGCTTTGGGGAGTGCAGGAAGCAATCGAATCTCACGACCGTGACTTTGGAGCAACATTTCGGCGATGCCGGCTGTACCGCCAAAGTTGCCATCGATCTGAAACGGTGGATGATCACAGAACAAATTGGGCAAGGTTGAAGATCGTATGAGCTCCATAACGTTGTCGTACGCTTGTTCAGCCTGCTCCAGTCTGGCCCGCATGTTCAAAATCCATGCTCGGCTCCACCCTGTGTGGCCACCACCATGTTGAAGTCTGCGATCTAACGTAACACGAGCTGCTTTTGCTAAGGCTGGTGTTGTTTTCGGATTAATCTGTGATCCGGGATGCAGTGCAAACAAGTGTGATATATGTCTGTGACCAGGTTCAAGCTCATCATAATCTTTGTTCCACTCTTGAATCTGTCCATGTTTCCCCACTGCCATGTCTGGAATTCGAGCCAATGCTTCACGCAGCTTAGTCGCAAACGCCTGATCTTGTTGTAGAATGTGAGCACTCTCCATACAACGCGTGAACAGTTCTCGGATAATTTGATTGTCCATGGATGCTCCGTAACAGAGGGAACCCGATTCGCCACTATCCAGTATGTAGATATTCTCCGGTGAAGATGAAGGACAAATAGTCAGATTCCCCTCAGGGTCTTCCACGAGAAAATCCAGAATAAACAACGCAGCCTCTTTCATCGTAAAGTACGCTTTTTCCAAAAACATCTTATCCCTGCCATAATCATAATGATCCCACAAATGTAAGCACAGCCATGCTCCTCCCATCGTCCAAAAGGTAGATGTGAGACATACATCCTGAGGAGCAGCATCGGCCCATACATCTGAGTTATGATGTGCTACGAATCCTCTACATCCATACATCAGACTTGCCGTCTCCCGGCCACGCACCTGTAATCGCTCAATAAAATCAAACAACGGAGTATGGCACTCTGACAGATTACAGCTCTCCGCAAACCAGTAGTTCATTTGCGTATTGATGTTAATGGTGTATTTGCTGTCCCACACCGGAAGCATGTCTTTGTTCCATATGCCCTGAAGATTGGCAGGCAGAGAACCTGGACGACTGCTGGAGATCAGCAGATAACGACCAAATTGGAAATACAGACGGACGAGATCAGGGTCATCATACCCTGATCTCATTCGAGCGAGTCGCTGATTCATCGGTAGATCCAAATTGCTCGTGTCCGTGTCTTCTCCTTCCAGATGCAGATCCATACGTGTGAACAGCGCTTGATAGTCGTGTATATGATCCTGCTGCAACTGCTCATATGACTTCAAAGATGCGGCGTTTAACCTTCGCAAGCATTCCGTCTCGAGTTCTTCATTGGGGTAGCGAAAATCTGTACAAGCGGCTATAAGCACGGTAGCCGAGTCACCGTTGAGAAGAGATAGTTGTCCACTCGAATACTTCAGCTCTCCGGCTTCGTGCATAATCCGCATCACACAGCAGAAACGAACCCCCTCTTCCCCACCGCTTCTTCCACGTATGATGATATCATTGGTACTACGTTGTTCGATTCGATCTATTAAAGACTGAAAACCCACAGGATGTCTTAGGGCACCAGATAATGGCGACCAGCCGAGCACCGAACCTCTGCCGAATAATGCTGTAAATGACAATTCCCCCTGCTCGCTGCTTGACAGATGAACAGCCAGTACCTGATCGGGATAACTTGAAAAGTATTCACGTTTGTACGTTGTATCGCCAGATGTATACTGCACGCCGACTACACCTTGTTTCAGATCGAGATATCTCCGATACGCTGCTGTGTCATCTTCCACATGATGCATTGACAGGTAGAGATCACCTAGTGGCTCGTAATGCCGTTGTCCGTCGGGCACACCAACCAAAGATGTAAGTGCTAGTTCCTCTGCTTCTTTAATCTGTCCATGAAATAGAAGTTGTCGTATTCGATCCAAGGATTGGAGTGCCTGAGGGTTATTCCGCTCCATCGGTCCGCCGTACCATAAACTGTCTTCATTTAGTTGCACTCTCTCCAGATCAGGTCTTCCAAAAACCATTCCTCCGAGGGTTCCATTCCCTATCGGAAAAGCTTCTTCCCATCGCTCGGAAGCATGATCAAACCAGATTTTGTTCCTATCCATACTACACCTCCATCGAGTATTCAGCATGCTTGCGTCCTGCAGCATCGGTCTGAAGTAAGGGGGCACATATGACTGCAGAGCTATTCATCCTATCAGTTTAGCTTGTCTAGACACTATCCAGAATGAATAATACTAACCTAAAACTTCACAAAGCTAACCTCTCTCTCGTGACACTTCGAAAACGCTTGCAATGTTTGGGATTAAATGCTAGTATGATACCATTTTACGCCCGCATTTTACTAACAATGCGTTGTAACATCATCCTGGAAAGAGAGGAGAATCTAGCCTTTTGTTTAAGTATGATGAATAAGTCAAGACCAATAAATTTAGATTAAGTTCATGTAAAGGAGCCTTTAGATGAATCATATCCTTGTAGCACCAACACCTCCTCTGGGCTGGAACAGCTGGGACTGCTACGGCGCTGCCGTCACTGAAAGCGAAATTCGAGGGAATGCCGAGTACATGGCCGCACATCTGAAAGAATACGGCTGGAGTTACATCACCGTTGATATTCAGTGGTACGAACCTTTCGCAATCTCCTCACAATACCGACCATTCGTTCCTCTGATCATGGATGAATATTCACGTCTAATGCCCGCTGAGAATCGTTTTCCGTCAGCTGCAGACGGCCAGGGATTTAAACCGCTTGCTGATTATGTGCACAGTCTGGGACTGAAATTCGGTATCCATATTATGCGCGGCATTCCACGACAAGCAGCACATGCGGGTACTGCCTTGTTAGGTACCGACGCCACTGCTCGTGATATCGCGCATACCAACTCGATCTGCCCATGGAATACGGATATGTATGGTGTGGATCATAATAAAGAAGGCGCCCAGGCCTATTATGATTCCTTGTTTGAATTGTATGCTTCATGGGGCGTTGATCTGGTAAAGGTGGATGATATCGCTGCCTCTCGTTTATATGACACGCACCAACCTGAGATTCAAATGATCTCAAAGGCTATCCAACGTGCTGGACGTCCTATGGTACTAAGCCTTTCTCCTGGTCCTGCCCCCGTAGAATATGCTGAATTCTTCGCGGAACAGGCCAACATGTGGCGTATCACTGACGATTTCTGGGATCGCTGGCCTCTTCTACTTGATATGTTTGACCGGTGCCGCACATGGCAAGGTATGCCTAAGGAGGGATGCTGGCCGGATTGCGACATGCTGCCCTTGGGGCATATTGGTATTCGCTCCGTCGACGGTGGTGGAGCTGATCGGTGGACAAGGTTCACCAAGAATGAGCAATTAACGATGATGTCATTGTGGAGTATCTTCCGCTCACCTCTGATCTTAGGCGGGGAACTGCGAGATAACGATGACTGGACGCTCTCCTTGCTAACCAATCGGGAAGTTCTACGTATGCACCGTGAGAGCTATGGTGCCAGAGAAGCTCTTAGACAAGGTGATTTAATTGTCTGGACGGCTTCACATGCGGATGGATCAGCTTATGTAGCTGTGTTTAATGTTGGCGAAGAGCAAGAGCTTCCGGTTGAACTCAAGCTTGAGACTATCGGTTTCTCACCTAACGTTCTCAGCGGAGGCACTGAGCTATGGAGCGGTCAAGCGGCTCGCATGGAGGGGAACATTTTACGTACAGATGTGTCTTCACATGGTGTACGCCTGTATCATTTCGCTTAAAAGCTTTATAAAGAAGAGGCCTGTCTCGATGACAGACCTCTTCTCGTCCTTTAGGAGGCTTGAAGACTATATGAATTGTCTTTGAATATGTGGATCGTATAGAATCATCTGATCTATGTCATATCCGAGTTCACGCAATATTCATCGCTTGTATAGCAAGTTGAAAAGCTCGAATTCTTCGCTCGATTAAAGTATATTGGGGTGTGCCTGCCGCTATCTTCTCTTTCATTCCTTCAAGCGAAACAAGAAGGTTCTGGATCACTTGACGTGTTTCTATCATTTCCAGATTGCTGTATGGTTGGTCCCCTCTCTTCTGCCAGGTATATTCCAGCATATGCAGAGACACAGCCAGCGCATGAAGTCGTTTCTCTATAACAGACGTATTAGCACCTTTCCTGATCATATTGACCAGAGCACTCTGTGATTTGCGAATTGCAGATTGAAAGGCCTCAATGGATTGCAACTGCACAATCTCGGGTACAGGTTCGGGCACGGGCCATCCTCCTTTTTTATATCGTGATATGACACGTTTATACATGATGTTCAGCGTCTATTGGAATCCTATTATATACTTTGACCCCTTCGATGTTCAAAACAAAAAAGCCGCTTATCGCGACTTTTCGTTGATTCATAATTATAATAATAAATTTATAGTACTTTCTCCAGGAAACTAATCGTCCGTTCATTCTGCGGTTTACCAAAGATCTGCTCAGGATTGCCTTCCTCAACAATGTATCCGCCATCCATAAAAATAACCCGATCCGCAACTTCACGGGCAAAACCCATCTCATGCGTCACAATGATCATCGTCATTCCTTCCCGCGCAAGATCTTTCATAACGCCCAGCACTTCTCCAACCATCTCGGGGTCAAGAGCAGACGTAGGTTCATCGAACAACATTACATCCGGATTCATCGCGAGCGCCCGTGCAATGGCAACGCGCTGCTTCTGTCCGCCGGATAGTTGACTCGGGAAACTGTCTGCTTTGTCCGCAAGGCCAACACGATCAAGCAAGCGAATCGCTGTCTCTCTAGCTTGTGCTTCGTTCAATTTGCCGAGTTCCATTGGTGCAAACATAATATTTTTGAGCACACTGAAATGCGGAAACAGATTAAAGTGCTGGAACACCATTCCGATGTTCTCACGAGCCTTATTGATATTGGTTTCACTGCTGTTCAAGTCCTGATCATCAACGATAACATGACCTGCTGTGATGTCCTCCAAGCGATTGATGCAACGCAGAAATGTACTTTTCCCCGAACCGGAGGGACCAATTACACATACAACTTCTCCTTCATTTACTGCAACATCAATGCCTTTTAACACTTGATTTGAACCAAAACTTTTTTTCAATCCTTCTACTTTTATTTTACCCACGACGGATTTTCACCTCCATATAATCGGCAATTTTGGTCAGTGTAATAATAACGATTAAGTACATTACCGCAACGGTTAACCAAATGTCGAAAGAAGCAAACGTTCTAGCGATAATGATTTTACCCGACTGTGTAAGCTCAACTAGCCCGATTACGGATAAGATCGACGTATCCTTCAGCGTAATAACCATCTGGTTAATAAACGATGGAATCATCACACGAATGGCCTGTGGAACAACGATTTTCATCATCGCTTTACGGTATGGCAGACCCAGAGAGCGAGCTGCCTCCATCTGACCAGGATCAATCGACTGAATACCGCCACGAATGATCTCCGTTACATACGCTCCGGCATTCAAGCTGAGCGTCAGAATCGCCGCAAGAAACAGTGGCATCGTGAATCCGAACGCCTGAGGAATACCAAAGTATATGAAATATGCGAGAACCAACAGCGGTATGCCCCGGAAAAAATCTACGAAGACCGTAGCTATACCACGTAGAATTTTATTGCGTCCTACCTTCATGAAGGCAAAGATCATACCAATAATAAATGCAAAAAATAGAGACACCACTGTATACAGCAGTGTTTTACCTAATCCGTTAAGCAATGCTGGGAGAGACTTGATAATCAGTTCCATCCGTCCCAAACTTTCTGCGGACTCCGCACTTTCCCCCAGATATTTATCGCGGATATTCTGATATTCACCGCTTGCCTTGATGTTTGCTAGACCTGCATTAAACATTTGAAGTAGCTCCGAATTTTTGCCTTTACTTACAGCAAAGCCGTACGGTGCACCTTTTTCGGGGTCTGTAACAACCTTCAGTCCGTTGTTTTGATTCTCGCCATACTTCAATACCGGATAATCATCAAAACAAGCAACCGAGTTACCTGTTTTTACTTCATCATACATCTGTACGGAATCATCGAAAGGTACAATGGTAAAGCCGTACTTGGAAGCATTCGCCTCAGCAAAACGATATCCTTCGGTACCCGTTTTCACGGCTACCTTTTTACCACGAAGATCCTCGTAACTTTTGACTGAATCATTGTTAACACTGACGCCCATAACTACGCCTGATTCAAAATAAGTATCGGAAAAGTCGAATTTCGCCTTCCGTTCATTAGTAATGCTCATCCCTGCGATGACACCATCGACCTGATTGGCTTCGAGTGCCTGAACGGCTGCGTTAAAACCTAACGCTTTGATCTCATATTTGAAATTCTGATCCTTGGCGATGGCTGCCAAGATATCCATATCAATACCGACAAAATCACCGTTGATATCCTGGAACTCAAATGGTGCAAAGGTAACATCTGTACCAATGATATATGTTTTTTGTGTTTCAGATTTTGCTTGCACATCTCCTGCCCAACCCGCAAAGCCAGACACGAGAAGCAGCACCATCGTAAGTATAAGTAATGTAATCCTGTTGTTCTTCATATGTCCTCCTCGTCATGACGTCATGCCATACTTATGTTTCCAAACTTGCTACATGTATTATTCTCAGCTCTTCCTTAATCAATGCTCTTCCTACCCACCTTCATTATTTGTTTCCATGACATCAACAAGCTTATAAAATTCCTCTTATACTTACCCTGGAGTAGCGGCTCGCGAAACCTAAAATTTAAATTTGAAACTAAAAACGCAAAAAAAGCCGCAAAATGCGACTTTTTAGCTATCTGATGGATAAACATTAATTCTCAATTGATAAACATTAATTCTTAAGATCAATCAGCTATGTTTTGAAAACGATATCTATTCATTTAAATCGTGGGTTCAAGCTTTATTTCAACGTAATCTCAAAGACCGATCCTGCTTCACCAGCAAAGACAATGCTGCCTCGCTCTGGTAATACCATTGTCGTTTGACCACTGACTACGCTATGATTCAGACTGGCACCAGATGCATCATACACAACATATGAACCATCGGAGGGTAAGTTCACTTTCATTTCTTTCCCTCCAGCCGCAGCCGGAATCGAGAACCATTTGGCGTAACCATTCGACTGGATCGTCGTTTTTGATTGCTGACCTGCATAGATTGGTTTCACGATATCCTGGCTGGCATATACATTGCCTCCTTGTGAAACATACTCGACACCACTTTGCTTGAAAAAGGTGAATTCCATTGTGTCACGACCTGCTACACCCGGAATCTGCAATTGATTCAAAGCTTGATCCGCACCTGTGATAGCATTGGTATAAATAAAACCTGGCAACTCGCTCATCAACTGAATAGGGATCAGCGGCATTGCTGTATTATATAGAGTCGAGGTGTGTTTCTCATTTACGAGCACATACGCTTTACCTACACGTGCTTGCCATGCAGCTTTAGCTTCGTCCGACAATGGATTGGCTTGAAGCTTTTCAGCCTTATACTCCGAAGAAGCAATCTGCCCAAGTCCAGATGCCGATTGGTACGAACGTGTCCAAAGATACGTATTTCCGTTATTTTCCTTAACAAACTTCACTTTCTCCGTACCTGTTTCATTCACAAAAGAACCGTCAGCAATGTAGGTGTATGTCTGTTTGGGGCTATTGGTAGCCGCTAACATCGACATGATGAGTTGCCCATTCTCCTGCACATCCAGTTTCATCAACATGTTGGCTCCACCACCATAGATTCCCGAATGATTCATTTCTTCCTTCGGCATCTCTGCTTTTACAGGTACTCCATGTGACTTCTCCGCTTTACGCTCCGGAATCAGCTTCTTTTCTTCCAGGCTACTTAGCAACAACTCTGTTGCAATCAATTGATTCGTTGAACTTGAACCTCCCGAAGATGTAACAGCTGCAGCCATATTATACTCAGGAAGTACAATCAGAGAGGCATGATAGGCTATCGTATTACCACCTTTAGTCCATGCCTTGATGCCGTATTGATTGAATGGAAACAAGTTCACACTATCCCATCCCAATCCGTAAGCAATAGACGAATCGCCGTCCTCCGGCCACATTCCTCGTTTGTACTCTTCCTGTCCGGTAGCTTTCGCTGATTCTTTCGATAGAATACCATTCTTCTCATTCGTGAATACTTGTGACAGCTTCACCAAATCTTCGGCTGTGGAATAGATACCACCTGAAGCAATCATATTGGTAGTTTCCAAAGGCTGCCTTTCCTTCTTGGCGGAGTACGTCGTTGCCATTTGTTCCAAATCGAGCGGATCTTGTGGCGTCTTGGTATGATTCATGCCAAGAGGTGTTGTAATATGACGGTGCAAGAATTCCGTAAAACTCAACGCGCTGACTCGCTCTACGAGAATCTCTGCTAATGAAAACCCGTCATTGCTATACACCGAATAGGCGCCAGGATCAGCCTTCAGATGCTGTGAGGCTAGCTGTTCCAATAATGTATCATGTGCATGCGTATCTGGATCTTCAAATAAAATAGCACTGTTACTGGATGTGCCAAGCAATCCCGATGAATGATTTAACAGCATACGTACTGTAATCTGAGTATAACGTTTGTCCTTCATTTTAAATTCAGGAATATAGTTAACTAAAGGATCGTCCAATTTCACTTTGCCCTCATCAACTAACTTCATGACAGCGGTTGTGAGAAACATTTTACTTGTCGATCCTATGCCATACATGGTATTTGACGTGAGTGGCACACGATTCTCTGGGTCATTAATTCCTGTCTGTCCAGAGAGAACGATCTCTCCTCCATCGATAAGTGCGTACTGTACACTCGTGACACCGTAGGTTTCGGTCAGTGTTTTCGTTTTTGCCGTGACTGCTTTTTGAGTCAATCCGTAGTCTAGTTTACCTGGAAGCTCGGCTGCATATACAGCTGTTGGAGTTAACATCGCAAATGCCAAGGTCATGGCAACAATGGTCGTTCTTTTTTTTCGTCTCAAATTCATCTTCTCCTATCTGCTCTGTGGTTGTAGTAATAGTGCAGTTACCTAACGCAGTATAAAAGAAGAAAATGAACTGACCACGTCCTGAATATGAACTGGGGATGAACAGGAAAAAATATATTCATCGTGATTCATCATTGCAGCTTGAACCATTGTCATGATAATATTCCCTACAATGGAAGGCCCGAATTTTTATCATGTTCAAGTAATATGCAATCCATAATTTCAACAACAACGGAGTTGTTATGATGTTAAAAGTGAACCGAAATGATGACCGTCCGATCTGGCAGCAGCTGCTTGACCAGGCTATTCACAACATTACAACTGGGAACTGGCCTCCAGGTGAACTGCTGCTTCCGTCACGTGAGTTAGCCGGGCGAATCGGTGTTTCACGATCCACAATTCAGATCGTTTACGAAGAATTATTCAGCCGGGGTTATACAGTAACTTCACGTCGCGGTGGAACCAGAGTCAGTAGCTCGATCCAAGTGCTCCGTTCTTTAGAAGAGGAGCCGCAGTCCGGGCCTGTGCCTCCCGTACTGCCTTTAGTACACGAATCCATTGCCAAACTGCAGAGTTGGTTTGGAGATCATGATACAATGCAGGTGGACATTGATTTCAACCCGCACGAGCCTTACATCGATGAAACGTTCACGCAATCCTGGAGAAAATCATTTTTGCAAGTGTCCGCTGAGCCCAATCTTGATATTTGGTCTTATGGCGATGCCAGAGGCTTTCTGCCGTTACGCGAGCAGATTCAGCGTTATTTATCACTGGAACGAGGCATTCATATTGACGTTGATCAGATTTTGTTAACTTCAGGTGCACAGCACAGCATTGATTTGATTGCTCAGGCACTTCTGACTGAAGGAGACAGAGTATCTGTGGAGGACCCCGGTTTTCCTGCCGCTTGGACAACGATGCAATACAGACGAATGCAGGTGGATGCCGTACCCGTAGATGAGCACGGACTGTGTGTAGAACAGATTCACTCTCAAGCAAAGCTTGTATTTGTCACCCCTTCGCATCAATGCGCCGCTGGTGTTATTATGTCAGAGCCGCGCAGGCAGCAATTAATGACGTTGGCAGGACAACGAGGAATGTGGATCATTGAGGACGATTACGACAGTGAATTCAGATACCGTGGAGATCCGCTTCCAACCCTGTTCAGTCACCTGCCCCAGAATACGCTTTATATGATGAGCTTTTCCAAAATGATCGCACCAGGTATTCGGTTGTCCGCGATTATAGGCCCAAAAGCAGCCATGGATCGGCTTACACAGGTTCATGAATTGACCTATCGCCATCTTCCCATAATGGAGCAGCTAACGCTGAATCATTTTATTGAGCGGGGGCAATTTATGCGCCATATGAGAAGGGTTCGTAACATTTATCGCCGTAGACATGAGGTCATGACCAGAGCCATCCATTCTTCCGGTCTTAGTTCGCGTTTTAGATTAAGCGGAGTAGAAACGGGATTACATATGCTTCTTGAAGCAGATGCGTCATGTGATGAAGCAGCCATAACCTCTGCCGCACGCAGACAGGGTGTCTGTGTTTATCCGCTGAGTAGATACTGTCTGGAAAGTGATCGTAAGGGGTGGGTATTAGGTTTTGCAAAAGTAGATGAGGAACGAATCGAAGAAGGCATCTCCCGATTTGCCCGAACCGTATTATAATAATGGAATAGAGCCCGCCGGCAATGCAAAATCGCGAAGAAGATTGCAGACGGGCTGTATCTATTTATGAGGTGAACGATGTCCCTGCTTCGTACAGAGGAAATCGTGATGTAATCTCGCGCACACAACCTGATATGTGCTGCCTTACTGTAGTGTTCGCTGGATTTTTAAAAGCAAGTGCGATCAGCTCGGCAATTTCTTTCATCTCCCCGGCACCAAGTCCTCTGGTTGTCATAGCAGGAGTTCCAAACCGAATACCGCTTGTAACTAATGGACTTGCTGTATCATGAGGAATCGAATTTTTATTTGCTGTGATGCCTGCTTCATCCAGCATAATCTGAGCGTCTTTACCCGTAAGGCCAACGTTGCGCAGATCAACAAGAATGAGATGATTATCGGTCCCTCCAGAAACTAGAGAAAGCCCTTCATTTATTAGCGTGTCCGCCATTACTTTGGCATTATTAAGAACGTTTCTCATATAAACAGTGAAATCAGATTGCATTGCTTCCCCAAAAGCGACTGCTTTCCCCGCAATAATGTGCATAAATGGCCCACCCTGCGTTCCCGGAAAAACAGCTTTATCAATAGTCTGTGCCCAGGATTCTTTACACAAAATAGCACCTCCACGTGGACCTCGCAGCGTCTTGTGTGTCGTGGTTGATACAATATGTGCATGCGGTACAGGGTTAGGGTGTAATCCTGCTGCAACAATTCCCGCGATGTGTGCCATATCAACAAACAGCAAAGCCCCTACTTCAGAAGCAATTTGAGCAAAAAGCTCAAATTCAATGCGCCTCGGGTATGCACTTCCGCCTGCAACGATCATTCGTGGACGATGTTTGTGAGCCAGTTTTCGAACTTCGTCAAAGTCAATAAGACCTGTTTCTGGATCGACACCATAGGGAACAAAGTGATAAAATCTTCCTGAAAAATTAACAAGACTTCCATGTGTCAGATGACCTCCATGAGCAAGATTCATCCCAAGAATCGTATCCCCCATCTGGGCTGAGGCAAGATATACAGCCATATTCGCCTGTGAACCGGAATGCGGCTGCACATTCACATGTTCAGCACCAAATATTTGTTTCAGGCGATGATTAGCAATATCCTCTACCGTATCAACATGCTCGCAACCACCATAATATCTTCTGCCCGAATAACCCTCTGCATATTTGTTGGTTAATACGCTGGCCGTTGCCTCCATTACGGCTTGACTCACAAAATTCTCTGAAGCAATCAGTTCTATTGTATCCCGCTGTCTTGCAAGCTCGTTACGGGCTGCTGCTGCCACAGTTTTATCTTGATTCTCTATATGCTTTAACATCCTGATCATCATCCCTTCCTGGTTTCTTAACCATTCGTTCCAAGTTGTTTTTTGGCAAATTTATGATGAATTAGAAGATGCGCCATGACTCCAGCCACAAGTCCCCAAAATGCACCGCCGATACCAAACAAAGTTACATTAGCCGCTGTTGCTAAAAATGTAATTAATGCCGTCTCCCGTCCATTCGGGTCTGCCAGAGCGTTAGCCAGGCTGCCGCCGATCGTTCCAAGTAAAGCCAGCCCTGCTAAGGTGGCGATAAAAGCTGCTGGAAGAATTAAAAATAATGCCGCTAAGGTTACGCCAAAAATTCCGACAGTTATGTAGAAGACTCCGCAGGCAATGCCCGCAATATAACGCTTGGATGCATCTTCATGCGAATCTTTCCCTGTGCATATGGCTGCGGTAATGGCTGCCACGTTAAATGCATGTGAGCCGAATAGTGCAGCGATAAGTGAACCCAGTCCGGTTACCGTTAATATAGGGTTGGCACTCGTTCGAAAACCATCGTTGCGAAGAACCAGCATACCTGGCATGTACTGCCCCGTCAGCGTAATAATAAATAACGGCAGGGCCACACCGAGCAGCGCCTGAATTGAAAATTCGGGCGCTGTGAATACAGGCAAAGCGACCGTGAGCTGAATGGAGCTGAAATCGGTTTTCCCCATGATCACCAGGTAGATCAGGCCGAGAATCAATATACCAACGATTGCATAGCGAGATGTAAACCGTTTTAACACGATATAGGCGGTGAACAACAGAATCACAAGTACAGGTTCGACCTTGGCCCCTTCAAATGCCGAGATACCAAACTGAAGTAAAATGCCTGCAAGTAAACCAGAAGCGATCCCAGGCGGGATTAATCGGACGAACCGTTCGAACAAGCCAGACATGCCCAGAATGACAAAACCAACGGCAGATATCATATAAGCACCTACGGCTTCAGAATAAGGAGTTACAGCGAGCATAGAGACAAGGAAGGCTGCAGCTGGAGTAGACCATGCTGTAATGATAGGTTCTTTGAAGCGATAACTAAGCCAAATTCCTGTGATCCCGACCCCAATCGAAATGGACCATATCCAGGAAGCAGTCATTTCCGGGCTTAACCCTGCTGCTTTGGCCGCTTGAAACACAAGAATGAAGGTCCCTCCATAATTGACAATTACAGAAATTAAAGCAGCGGTCACTGGCGATATCAAATCGCGCCCGCTAATTCTATGAGATGTTTTTTCCAATGTAAACCCCTGCCCCTCAACTAATCTTCTATCTTTGTATGTTCGTTCCAGTAGTATTCATCGGGTACATAACGTGGGCCAAATACATTAGTTCCCACACGAACGATGGTCGCTCCCTCTTCAATCGCCATACTGAAATCACCAGACATGCCCATCGATAACATTTCCATTTCGACGCGTGGGATGTTTCTCTCCCTGATCTGTATGCTGAGCTGTTTCAACAACCGAAAACATTGACGGGTCTCATCCGTTGATGCATGCAGTTTCCCAATCGTCATTAGTCCTTTTACATGGAGTGTTTCAAAGAGAGATAATTGTTCAACAAGCTCCACTGCATCCTCTGGAGAAGCTCCGAATTTACTTTCCTCATAGGACGTATTAATTTGTACGAGAATGTCCATGGTCCGCTGTTCTTTTACAAGCTGATCATGTAAGACCTGCCCTAGCTTCAGACGATCCACCGAATGAATCAGTGTCACATACTTAACAACCTCCTTTACTTTATTCGTCTGCAGGTGTCCGATAAAATGCCATTCCACCGTTTTGGACTGCTCCAAAAGAGGATATTTATCTCGCAGTTCCTGCACCTTGTTTTCTCCAAACAGCTGTTCACCTGCCTGCACAGCGACCTGTAACTTCTCAAGCGGTACCGTTTTCGTGGCTAAAAGCAGCTTTACATCGTTAACATTTCGTCCAGAAGTCTTGCAAGCCAATGCCATTTGTTTTCTAACCATCTTCAAATTTTCTTCAACTGGATGATCCAAGCAAGGATCCCCCTTTCTAGTCACCATTTGAATGACAGTATAACAATCTATGGACTGAATATGTATATCCAAAGATATGATTTTTGTGCAGTCCAAAACGATGTAATACACAATTGAAGTAAGGTACGAGTCTGATTTCGAGTTCAATCAACTATGAAGACCACGATAAAAAATCCCGTTCCGGCTTTTTCAGCCAGAGCGGGATTCGTGTCTTACCTTTTAAATATTGAATTATTGATTCACATTATCTTTCGTTACCAGTTTCAATTCAGCCGGAATGGATTTCTCTACTTGTTCGCCGCTCAACACATCAAGTGCTGCTTGCAGTGCAAGCTGTCCAATCAACTGAGGTTGTTGAGCTACAGTTGCTGTCAGTTTACCATCCTGGATCGATTTAATGGCATCATCATTGCCGTCGAATCCAATAACAGGGATATCTTTACCTGAGCTTTGGATTGCTTCAATGGCACCCAGTGCCATCTCGTCATTATGGGCAAACACCGCTTGTACTTCCGGGTTTCCTTGCAACAAGTTCTCCATGACATTCAGACCTTTGGAACGGTCAAAATCAGCGGATTGTTTGGCAATGACATCGAGCTTCTGATCAGCAATCTCGTGAAATCCTTTACCGCGTTCCCTTGTTGCGGAAGCACCCGGTACACCTTCAAGCTCAATGACCTTAGCACCTTCGCCAAGCTGCTCCACGATATACGCCGCAGCCATCTGTCCACCCTTCGCATTATCGGAAGCTACGAGAGCAGCAACTTCACCTTTATCAGCAGAACGATCCAGCGTAATCACCGGAATGCCTACACTATTAGCGGATTGAACGGCTGTAGAGATTGCCGCAGAATCAGCCGGATTGATTAGCAAAGCATCAACACCTTGCTGGATCAAGTCGTCCACATCATTGGTCTGTTTCGCAGAATCGTTCTGCGCATCAACCACCACAACCTGTATGCCCTGTTTTTGTGCCTCTGCTACAACGCCATCTTTCAATGATACGAAAAACGGATTATTCAGTGTAGAGATCGACAAACCAATTTTTTTCTGCTCTTTGTTGCCGGAAGCACTCGGTTTGGCCCACCCTGGTGGTTCCAGTGAACATCCAGCGAGAACGGTGATGAGCATTATACTTACAAACGTTAATGTCCATTTTTTCATGTTGTCTTCTCTCCCTTAAGCTGTTTTCTTGCGGTCCAGCAGGACAGCGATAGCAATGACGACACCCTTAACAACCATCTGGTAGAAGGAGTTCACACCTAGCAAGTTCAGACCGTTATTCAGTACACCAATGATTAGCACACCAATCAATGTACCTACAATGCGTCCCCGACCGCCCGAAAGGCTTGTTCCACCTAATACTACGGCTGCGATGGCATCCAGCTCATACGAAGTACCTGCTGTCGGTTGAGCGGAATTCAGACGGGATGTCAGAATGGCACCAGCCAGCGCAGCCAGCATACCTGCAAGGGAGTAGATCATAATTTTGACACGGGATACTTTGATTCCCGAAATAATTGAAGCTTTTTCATTACCGCCGATGGCGTACGTTTTGCGGCCGAAGGCCGTTTTATGCAAAATGATCCACAGAATTACAAACGTAATCAGCATCGTAATTGCTGGAACCGGAATGCCGAACAGGTATCCACGTCCAAATAGTTGGAACAGCAGACTGTCACCCAGACCAGTGATTGGATTACCATTGGTATACACTAGCGTTAAACCTCTGAAAATGGTCATTGTTGCCAAGGTGGCGATAAATGGCGCCATGTTCCCCTTGGTAATCATGAGACCATTCACCATACCCATAACTCCTCCGAGTGCAACCCCAATAATGATCGACAGAATCGGATCTAGACCAGATAACATCATATTGGCTACAAAAGCACTAGATAGCGCGAGAATAGAACCAACCGATAGGTCAATACCACCAGTGAGAATAACAAACGTCATCCCAAACGCAATCAAGGCATTAATGGAAACCTGGCGCAGCAGGTTCAGAATATTAAGCGGTTCCAAGAAGCTGGGATTGAGAACTGAAACAATAGCAATCAGGATGATTAATCCGAGTAATGGTCCAAGTTTCTGAGTTATGCCTGACAAACGGAATCCGCTTCTGGCTGTTTTATTTTCCTGCATCGTTGTCATGTTACTGTCCCCCTGTAGCTAAAGTCATAATGTGTTCCTGGGTCGCTTCTTCTTTCGGCACTATGCCGGTAATGTGGCCTTCATGTACAACCGCAATACGGTCACTCATTCCAAGTACTTCAGGTAGTTCGGACGAAACCATAATAATCGCCACACCGCGGTCAGTCAGTTCATTCATGAGCTGATATATTTCTCGCTTCGCACCTACGTCCACACCTCGTGTGGGTTCGTCCAGAATGAGAACGCTTGGACCAATACCTACCCATTTGGCGATGACAACCTTCTGCTGGTTCCCCCCGGACAAGTTGCGAGCTGCTGTCTCGGAGGATTGGGTTTTGATCTGCAATCGTTTGATGAGCGTATCCACAAATTCCTGTTCTTTCGCATTCGAGATAAAACCTTTACTTGAGAAGCTGAACAGATTCGTCAGAGCCATATTTTCACGGATGGAAAAATCGAGCACCAGCCCTTCATCCTTCCGGTCTTCCGTGATAAAACCAATGCCGTGTTTCACCGCATCCGCTGGTTTATTAATATTTACTTTTTTACCACGGATCTTGACCTCTCCGCTGTCCAATCGATCCAAGCCAAAGATCGCTCTCATGATCTCTGTGCGTCCTGATCCCATCAGGCCCGAAAATCCGAGTACTTCACCGGCTTTTACATCAAAGCTGACATTTTCAAACCATCCCTTACGATTCGCTTCCCGTACTTCAAGTACGATTTCACCATACTTAGGATTGCGAGATGGATAACGCTCGGTGAGCTCGCGTCCAACCATCTTGCGAACTACTTCATCAAAGTTAGTTTCAGGGATTGCTTTGGTATCCACCGTTCGCCCATCTCGCATAATCGTAATGCGATCACAGATCGTGAATATCTCTTCCATGCGGTGCGAAATGTACACAATGGAGACACCGTTCTTCTGCAAAGAGCGAATGACACCGAATAATTTCTGAATCTCACGTTCGGTCAAAGCAGCAGTTGGCTCGTCCATGATAATGACTTTGGCATCGGTCATGAGCGCTTTGGCGATTTCAATCATCTGCTGCTGTCCGACAGAACATTCTCCTGCGGGACGTTCCAGCGGAATATCCACTGACAGTTTTGCGAACTGCTCACTGGCAAGCGCTTTCATTTGTTTCGTATTCAGCAAACCGATTGAAGAGGATATCTCCTTGCCAATGAACAGGTTATCCAGCACCGTCATCTCCGGCCAGACATTCAGTTCTTGGTGAATAAACGTAAGTCCAAGCTGCTCCGCTTCTTTCGGGCTATCAAAATACGTCTCCTTGCCGTCTATCTTAATCGTTCCCTGATCTCGTTGATGGAGACCAATCAGAATGTTCATCAGCGTTGATTTTCCAGCGCCATTCTCACCCATCAGGGCATGAACCTCGCCTTCTTTAAGTTCAAACTCCACACCGCTTAACACTTGGTTCGTACCAAACGCTTTATGGATGTTATGCATCTGAATGTGCATGGTGCAGCCTCCTTATTAACCGAAATGAACTCCCGATTGTAAAATACAATTGGCATACGGCGTAGACTCGCCTGTACGAATAACGGCCTTCACCTGTCGGGTTAAAGCTTTGAAATGTTCATGATTCTGACTGTCGTCGATGATCTCGGCAGCAAACTTCTCTTTCAAGTAAGCAAATGTCTGCGGATTGCCTTCATGAATCTCACTCGCTATGATCACTTTTTCGATGACCATATCTTCCGCAATAACGTCCAGCACTTCACTGAAGCTTGGTGTGCCGAACTTGAGTGCCAGATCAATCTTGACCACTCCATCGGGAACGGGCAAGCCCGCATCCGCAATAGCAATTTGATCTGTGTGACCGAGATCGGATAATAATTTAGAAATGTGACTGTTCAAGATGCCGTTTCTCTTCATTTGAAATTCCCCTTTACCTTTTTAACCTTTATCCCTTTATTACATCGAGCAGACTTCCTACTACTCTTTTTTAGAGATTCTTTTCGACTTCATCCCGTGTTGGCATGCCGCCTTGTGCACCAAACTTGGTTACGGACAACGACGCCGCCCGATTGGCAAAACGCACACTGTCCTGAATGGATTTGCCTTCAGCAAGAGCTACTGCAAATGCTGCATTAAACGTGTCACCAGCTCCCGTTGTATCTACAGCTTCGACTTTATAGGTTGGAACAAGCAC
Source organism: Paenibacillus sp. JJ-100 (assembly GCF_948329825.1). Lineage (GTDB taxonomy): Bacteria > Bacillota > Bacilli > Paenibacillales > Paenibacillaceae > Paenibacillus. The sequence goes on along the minus strand of NZ_CAOJCM010000001.1, from coordinate 1,198,071 downwards.
CTCTTCCTTCCCGTCGAAATACCGGACCCCTTTACTACCTTCTGTAATAAACAGCTTGTTCGGATGTTGACGTAAAGCTTCCGCAGGCTTCATGCCATTGAACAGAATTTCAGCTTCATGCTCATTCGGAGTCATGTAAGATGCATTGTCAATTACTTCTTGCGGGACCGCTCTTGCTGGAGCAGGATTGAGTAACAGTGGCGTTTTGTATTTGGCACACAGCCGGCTGACATGTACAACTGTTTCTTCAGGAATCTCCTGCTGAATTAATACGATATCTGCATCACGAATCGCATCAGCTGCTTCATCCACATAAGCAGGCGTCACTTCACGATTGGCCGCTTCGACTACCACAATACTATTATCACCCTCAGCCAATATGATATGAGCCGTACCACTTTCGGAATGTGTAACCGGTTTCACATTGCTTGTATTTACACGATTGGACCTAAAGTTTTCTAAAATATCTGTGCCAAATGTATCGTCCCCCACTCGGCCGATCATTACGACTTCGGCTCCTAACCGAGCCGCTGCCACGGCCTGATTAGCACCTTTTCCACCAGGTACTGTTTTGAAGCTTTCGCCAAGGACGGTTTCTCCGGCGCCTGGTCTTCTGGAAGAGGTCACGACCAAATCCATTGAACTGCTGCCAATTACACATATGTTAGCCATTTATTCTCACCTTTCTTGTTGTTCCCCGTTCGACAAAGGATACGGGTAACTGAATATTCCTTTGATTTATGTTACTCTGCTCAACTAATTGAATAAGTAATCCTGCTGCTTCTCTCCCCATTTCATATGCTGGCTGATGAATGGTAGACAGTGCGGGTGATAATAATCCACTCATCGGAATATCGTCAAAGCCAATGACTTGTACGTCATGAGGAACACTTTTTCCAATCCGATAAGCTTCATGCAGTACTGCCATTGCCGCGATGTCATTGCTGGCTATCACGCCATCTGTATCTGGATATTTTCTGAACAGCTCTTCCGCCCATACACCCGCCTCATTAAAGGAAAATGAGGTTGTTTGAATGATCTCATAAGCCAGCCCAGCTTCACGGATAACTTCGATTGCACCTTCAAACCGGTCTTGTGCCGGCCGAATGTGAGACGGCCCTTGCATAACGGTAATACGTTTACTGCCACGTTCAATCATTTCCTTGGCAGCCAATCTGCCGCCTTCTCTGCCATCTGCATATACCGAAGGTCGATCCAGTGAAGTTCTGTCTAGAAATACGACAGGAATTTTCAGCTTTTCATATATTGAAGAGTGAGGATAGTTCGTGGAGGAGATCACACCCACCACGTTATTCTGGATAAACGTCTGAATGTAATCCTGCTCCTTCCGTTCATCCTCATCGCTATTTCCAAATATTAATCTATAGTCCTGCTCCTGCATCTGATCCTCTACACCTCGAGCGAGCTGAGGAAAATAGGGATTCGCAATGTCGGGCAACAATAGTCCAATCAGTTTTGACTTGCGTGTATAGAGTGATCGAGCTACTTCATTCGGAGAAAAGTGGAGTGCCTTCACTGCATCTTCAACTTTTTTGCGAGTGTCAGCATGCACATAACCCCTGTCATTTATCACTCTGGACACGGTAGCCACGGAAACACCGGCCAAATTCGCTACATCTTTAATCGTTGTCATTGATATGATCTCCTTATGTGTAACCGGTTACACACATAAATTATCATATTCTATTCCGTTTGACAAGTCATATTTAATTGGAAAATGTGGGAAGTCACTTAAACCTTTTTCTCAAACTACTGGCTCTGTCTGTAATAAGAAGAAGCCAATGCAATTTTTCTAAACACACAATTCATGAATTTTATGATATGGTCTATACAGACGTTATATTAGATCAGTACATATCGATGTGCAGAACAAGCGAGGAGAAGATTTAGCGTGATCGAAAGAAATAAACGGGTTCATAGTCACATTCCTAAGCCAGTATTGCAAACAGGAGCTATGAACCAAAAGGGAAAGACTGAACAACCGTCACGATGGAATGATCCATTGATCGTAATGTTGATTGCAGCGCTGTGTTGCCTGTTATGGGGTAGTGCTTACCCTTCCATCAAACTTGGATATATAGCTTTTAATATTCTACCCGAAGATATTGCTTCAAAATACGTTTTTGCCGGATATCGATTCAGCTTGGCCGGATTGTTGCTTTTGGCTTTATACAGGTTTGCTTTCAAACGTAAATTCAAACTGAGCGGACGTGAATGGGCCAGCTTGAGTGCACTTGGAATACTTCAAACGGGATTGCAATATATGTTTTTCTACGTAGGAGTAGCCAATACAACCGGTGTGAAAGGCTCTATCATGAATGCAACTACGACATTTTTCAGCGTTGTATTGGCGCATTTCATCTATAAAAATGATAAATTAAGCCCTAACAAAATCGTTGGTTGTGTGCTCGGTTTCATCGGTGTGATTATTGTAAACTTTCATACCGACTTGCTTACGTTCTCTTTCGCTTTGACAGGTGAAGGTTTTATCATTATTGCTGCACTGGTCTTCTCGATCACAGCTATATATGCAAAACGATTAACAGCTACGATCGATGTCATGATGATCACAGGTGTCAGTCTTCTCGTTGGCGGAATTGTACTGACCATACTGGGCTTATCACTTGGAGGAGAGGTTACCCATTTTACATGGGAATCCACATTGAATCTCGTATATCTAGCTTTATTGTCATCGGTCGCTTTCTGCTTATGGAATCTTTTACTGAAATACAACAAAGTAGGTAAAGTATCGGTCTATAACTTTTTAATACCGATCTTTGGTGCTTTCTTATCTGCATTGTTTCTTGGAGAAACGATATGGGAATTAAAGAACCTTGTAGCATTAGTATTCGTATCCATAGGTATATACTTGGTGAACCGAGTAAGTTCACTACAAAGAAAAAAAGCCGCGAATTAGCGGCTTTTTCTATGAATTCATCAGATCACATGTGAACACATGAATACAGAAGCATCCATCCTCAATTGATTTTGTTTAGGTTACAAACAAGAATACAGGGTATTCCGCAAACGCCGCTGCACATAGTGCTCCTGACTATTAAGTAGATGCTGTGCATACATCACGGTGAGTCTGGAATCCGGGTCTATAATAGCCATACATCCTGCTGCTCCGCTCCATCCAAATTCTCCAATTGGACTTAGTGATCCACTGCGCGCCTTGGAAATGTGTGTACGAACCCCAAGACCATATCCGTATCCATACATATGATCCCACGAGAAATCAGGACGTGTCATATCGTTCAGATGATCCGTTCTCATCAACTCGACGGAAGCACGAGATAAGATGCGCACGCCTTCGGGACTTGTACCATAACCAGTCAGCGCATTTAGAAATTTAGCGTAATCATCTACAGTAGACAACAAACCCGCCCCGCCACTTTCCAGTTCTGTACCCACTCGAAAACCGTTACCATCCATTCGTACGGCTTTCCCTTGTTCTTCATCAAAGAGATATTGAGGGATCAAGCGAGACTGCTGTTCATCGTTCAGATCAAAGGTTGTATCATGCATTCCGAGTGGATTAATTATCTCATCTTGCAAATAAGTACCGAATCGCTTCCCGCTTACGACTTCAACCAGCGCACCAAGTACATCATGGCACATACTGTAATTCCAGTGTGTGCCTGGCTCAAATAGGAGCGGTTCTTTTGCAATGGCACGAGCCAATTCTCTTGTTGGCAACGTTCCATTCGTGCTCTTGACGGCTTCCTTAATACTCGGTGCATTTATATCATAAGAAAAGCCTGCCGTCATCGTAAACAGATCTCGTATCGTTATCGGTTTTGCCGCTTTCTCATAATAAACTTCACCATTAGGAAGTGTTTTTTTCACCTGCATATCTTCATATTCAGGCAAATACTGAGACAATGGATCAAGTAATAATATGTCCCCCTTTTCAACTAGTTGTAGCGCTGCTACACAAGTCATAATCTTAGTCATAGAGTACAGATTAAAGATGGCGCCTTCTCGAATCGGTGTCTGCTCTTCTACATTTTCATATCCACTTCGATACTGGAAAACGATTTCATTTTGATGCATAACAAGTACTTCTGCCCATGGAATTCTCCATGAGGTTAATCGGTCAATGAGAGAAGCAACCGGTTTAAAGTCCATGTTTCCCCATCCTTTTTATATCGATTTTTATCCGTGTGCGCTATGGCACGAGTGAAATATACTTTTTTCCGTTTTACATATAATACTATACGGCCTTTTGAACCTGTTGACTAGCTTGATGAAGTTGATAAAAAATAAAAAAAGCTAATCCGTTGCCGGATCAGCTTGCAGTGAGGGTTAAACTGAATTCATGCTCTTTTATTCTCAACCGATTTCATTCGGTTTTGGTCATCCGTCACATGATCCTGACTAAATTCCTGGCCCGCCTCCATCTCACTATGACCGGATACAGCACGGGAGAAATTGGTGAACTGTCTTTTGTGTTCGTCTTGTTCATGCTTTTGCTTCAGTAGTTCCTGCGGATCCTGCTTCGTCATTACACTAACCTCCTCATTATAGATCATGTATTTCTTGATACTACATAAGTTTTCCATAAGCAAGCAGCACTTATGCACGGTCTCATTCTTCAACCAGAGAAAGGAAAAAGCGCTGACAAGAGATTATCTTATCAACGCTTTTATTAGTGGATATCCCTTTTCTTGAAGTTGCCGCCTCTTACTTCCGCCACATCGTAAACAACTACAAAAGCTGTCGGATCAATCTCGCTAATAATATCTTTAATTTTACTTTCTTCCAAACGGTTAATTATACATGTGATTTCCTTAAACTGCTCGTTGGAGTATCCTCCATACGCTTCGGTATACGTTGCACCACGTCCAAGACGATCACGAATGGTCTCCACCATAATCTCGGGTTGTGTCGTAATGATTTTAAATGTCTTAGATCCACTCAATCCTTCTTCAACAATATGTATCACTTTGGAAGCAATAAAATAGGCTAACCCTGACAATATCGCTCCTTGCAGACCAAATATGGTCGAAACGATGATAAATACAAACATATTCAAAAAGAGAATCAAATCACTCGTTCCGAAGGGTAGCTTACGAGATAACAACACGGCCAGCATATCGATCCCGTCCAATGCTCCACCGTTACGCAAAGCAAGACCCATACCAAAACCGATGATGATCCCGCCTACAACGGTAACCAGCAGCGTATCTCCTTTAATAATGGTCGGCACATGGTGCATCAGACTTGCGCTAATGGCGAGTGAGGTAATACCAATGATGGAGTAAAACGCAAAGCTTTTACCAATCTGCTTGTAACCAAGCCATACAAACGGGATGTTCAATAATCCGATCAGCAAGCCCAGCGGAAGACCGAACAGAGTTGAGCCTACGATACTCAGACCTGTAACCCCACCATCAGACACCTGATTTGGAATCAATATGGCATCCAGGCCATATGCTGTAATGAATCCTCCGATAATGATCAGCAAAACTTTGGAGAGGACTTTAAGTTGGTTTGACTTTTTCACTTTTTTTTGATGCATTCCATTTCCCCCTAGATAAGCGTTGAACAACATTAAAATGAACAAACATAAAATAGTCTATAACAAATATCACATATTTGGCAATAGAGTTTCTTTCTCAATAGCTGTTATTAGCTGTGCAAACCACCTACTCTATAGCATTATTCCTCAAAAGCAGTGAGATCTTACTTCACTTCACCTAGAAGAGCCTCAAAATTCAAAAAAAGCTGTTCCTAGTCACATCGTTGTGACCTGGAACAGCTCTGATCTTGTATCTGACTGTATGCTTATATCGAATTCATATCTATTATAATAACTGTAATATCTTTTGTTAAGACTACAGTATTAAGCCAAACGCATTTTGAAATCCTGATATCCGAATTCCCGCACAATTTCACAATCGCCATCTTTGCGTTTTACCGCAATGGCTGGCAGTGGCATACCGTTGAACGTGTTTGTTTTGACCATGGAGTAAATCGCCATGTCTTCAAACACAAGACGGTCACCTTCTTTCAGAGGCTCATCGAAGGAGTAATCGCCAATCACGTCACCAGACAGACATGTTTGGCCGCCCAGTCGATAGAGATATGCTTTCTCGCCCGCTTCTCCAGATCCGATCAACGGCGGACGATATGGCATCTCCAGAACATCTGGCATATGGCAAGTTGCGGAAGTGTCCAGAATAGCGATATCTATGCCATTCTTATGGAAATCCAGTACGGAAGTTACCAAGTAACCTGCATTCAGGGCAACTGCTTCACCCGGCTCCAGATATACTTCCAGACCATACTCATTTTGCATCCGTTTAATACATGCTTCCAGTCTTGGGATATCATAATCTTCACGGGTAATATGATGTCCTCCGCCGAAGTTGATCCATTCCATCTGTGGCAACCACTGTCCGAACTTCTCAACCACTGCATTCAGTGTTGTTTCCAGATCGTCCGAGTTTTGCTGACACAGGGTATGAAAATGCAGTCCAGATACACCTTCGAGCAGTTCTGCACGGAAGTCTTCCTGCTTGGCGCCAAAGCGTGAGCCTGGAGAACACGGATCATAGATCTCGTGTCCTTCCTGTGTCGAGCACTCCGGATTGACACGCAAGCCAACTTTGCGACCAGCTTGCAGTGCTTTATCCTTGAATTTTGCCAGTTGGGAGAAAGAGTTGAAGATGATATGATCACAGATCGAAATAATCTCATCCATCTCTTCCTCACGATACGCTGGAGCAAAGACATGATTCTCTTTGCCCATCTCTTCGTGTCCCAGGCGAGCTTCGTACAATCCACTCGCGGTTGCACCGCTGAGATATTCACCAATGAGCGGATACATCGCGGTCATGGAGAATGCCTTTTGCGCGAGTATGATTTTCGCACCTGTACGTTGCATTACACCGTTCAGGATTTTCAGATTTTTTTCAATCAGACCTTCGTCAACAACGAAACAGGGTGTCGGTAATTGCTCAAATCGCATCTTAGCGAACAAGCTCCGATTCTTTGGACTTGGACTCTTCTGGCAGCTCATCCACCAGAACTGGGTTGAAGTCTTCTACCCAAGGAAGGCCCCATTTGTTCAGTTCTTCCATGAATGGATCCGGATCGAACTCTTCCACGTTGTATACGCCTGGTTTGTTCCATTTGCCTGTCATCACCATTGCTGCACCGATCATGGCAGGAACACCTGTCGTGTAGGAGATCGCTTGGGAACCTACTTCTCTGTAGCACTCTTGGTGATCACAGATGTTGTATACATAGTACGTTTTGTCTTGACCATCTTTTTTACCTTTGAAGATACAACCGATGTTCGTTTTACCTACCGTACGAGGTCCAAGAGATGCTGGATCAGGCAGAACTGCTTTCAGGAATTGCAAAGGAATGATTTGTTTACCTTCGAACTCAATTGGCTCAATCGAAGTCATGCCTACGTTTTCCAGAGCTTTCAGGTGAGTCAGATAGCTTTGACCAAAAGTCATAAAGAAACGGATACGTTTCAAGCCAGGGATATTTTTCGCCAGGGACTCCAGCTCTTCATGGTACAACAGGTACATATCTTTTTCGCCGACTTCTTTGAAGTTGTAGACACGTTTGATTTCCATCGGCTTGGTTTCGATCCATTCACCGTTCTCCCAGTATCTTCCGTTCGCGGAGACTTCACGAATGTTGATCTCAGGGTTGAAGTTTGTTGCAAACGGGTAACCGTGGTCGCCACCATTGCAGTCCAGAATATCGATATATTCAATTTCGTCAAAATAGTGCTTCAACGCGTATGCAGAAAATACGCCAGTTACACCCGGGTCAAATCCGCTACCCAGCAGTGCAGTAATACCTGCTTTTTCAAAACGCTCTTTGTAGTCCCATTGCCAGCTATATTCAAATTTCGCCGTATCTTCCGGCTCATAGTTTGCTGTATCCATATAGTGAGTTTTTGTAGCCAAGCATGCATCCATGATCGTAAGATCCTGATATGGCAGCGCCAGGTTCATAACGATATCTGGCTTGAACTCATTAATCAATGCGATCAGCTCTTCAACATTATCCGCGTCCACTTGTGCTGTGGAAATCTTCGTTTTGCCGCCATCCAATTTTGCTTTCAGATCGTCACATTTGGATTTTGTACGGCTTGCGATACAAATTTCTTCAAAAACCTCGCTGTTTTGAACGCATTTGTGTACTGCTACAGAAGCGACGCCGCCGGCGCCGATGATTAGTGCTTTTCCCATGTACTCATTCTCCTATCCCCATAATTAGGATTTTTTGTTTTGTTCTAAAATTCCGATATCAAAAGCGCTTTGAAATGTTTCATTATGCAACGCCCACCCACTCCGAAAAAATAAAAAAAGCAAGGTGAAAAATGTCGCATTTGCGCACACCATCACACTTGCTTGTCGATATACATCATAAAAAAGACGTGAAGACTCCATGACCAAAAAAGTCCACAATAACTCCTTCGGCGGAAAGCTTCTTCATGTATATCAATACTGGATCAGAGTCTATATAGCAAATAATTCGCCTTTACCACTCTTATTGACCGTTTCACAAGTTGATGTGCAGATGCACTGGTTGTAAAGTAACCAACTTATAAAATTTGAGCTTTGAACTCAATCAATAAGGCAACATGAGTTGCCAATCGGCATTTGACCCGGCTGTCCGTATGGCCTTAACTCCATGGTTGAAGTGGTCAAAATTATCTGCTGGAAAGCTCTAATTCATATTGATAAATCAACTTTCCAAAATCACAGGTATTACACTATCAGCTCTTTCTTGAAAAATCAAGGGATATTCTAAAATTAATTTTTAATTTTATTTAGAACTTATTCGAACTAAATTGAACAGACCATATACTATTTTACTTAAGGCTTGGTCATATGTTCTTCAACTAAAGTTGAATATTAACTCCACATTAGCAGATCTTAGAATGTACATCGTTTAATTGTGAAGAATCATCACTTTTTAAACATCAAAGGCCCTCATTGAATGCAATTCTCAATGTAATACAGTGTAATATAATGAATATTGATATCATTTATTTGAATAATCATTCGCCTCATACGTTTGCAGAATATTACACAATTTCACTTACGAAAGGACTATGGATTCTTCTAAAAAGTAACCTTCAATTTTTAGTTTTGATCGGATCAGGCAATCTTTTGATTGAATTAAACTACAGCTTCACTTCAAACCCATGACATAATAGAACACAGGACAACCATTTGATCTTACCTCTACGTACTTTTCAAAAGAAAGGAAATGTGATCACGATGGAATATGTAAAACTTGGAAACACAGGACTCGATGTATCTCGATTATGTTTAGGATGTATGGGCTTTGGAGACGCCAGCAAATGGATTCACCAGTGGGTTCTCAACGAAGAAGACTCTCGTTCCATTATTAAAAGTGCACTGGAGCTTGGCATTAACTTCTTTGACACAGCTAATGTCTACTCTCTCGGTACGAGTGAAGAATATCTGGGACGGGCATTAAAAGACTACGCTAACCGGGATGAAGTTGTAATCGCAACCAAAGTTCATGGCAAGATGCATGAAGGTCCGAATGGTTCAGGCTTATCTCGAAAAGCAATTATGAGTGAAATTGATAAGAGTCTTAAACGGCTTGAAACCGATTATGTTGACCTCTATATCATTCACAGATGGGATTACAACACGCCTATAGAAGAAACGATGGAAGCACTACACGATGTTGTGAAATCCGGTAAAGCAAGATATATTGGCGCCTCCGCCATGTTTGCTTGGCAGTTTCAGAAGGCGCTACATGTAGCCGAGAAGAACGGTTGGACCAAGTTTGTCTCCATGCAGAATCACTTGAATCTGATTTACCGTGAAGAGGAACGTGAGATGCTCCCTCTCTGCAAAGAAGAAAAAATCGGTGTCACTCCTTACAGCCCGCTCGCTTCAGGCAGATTAACAAGAGACTGGTCGATAACGACTCATCGGTCAGAAACGGATGAAATACAAAAGTCCAAATACGATGCTACAAGTGATGCTGATCGTATTATCGTGGAACGGGTAGCCGAAGTAGCGGAAAAGTACCAGGTACCTCGTACGCATGTTGCGCTTGCGTGGTTACTGCAAAAAGAGACCGTGACTGCTCCAATTATCGGTGCAACGAAGCAGACACATCTGGATACCGCTACCGCTGCACTGTCTCTGAAGCTGACCTCAGAAGATATCACTTACTTGGAGGAACCTTATATTCCTCACGCGGTTGTGGGCGCTCAGTAACCGTTATAGTTTTCTGAAATTCATAGCTCAATAAACCAAGAGAGCCCTTCTTTCCTTCTACGGAAAAAAGGGCTTTATATTCACGTGCTTTTTTTGAGAATGACATGACAACAATTGAACTAATGTTCGGATAATCCTTACGTTATGACTTCTTAAATCGTGCTTGTATCAATAACAAATCGATACTTCACATCTGAAGCGAGAACGCGCTTGTATGCTTCATCAATCTGATCTGCAGATATCACTTCAATACGAGGTGCAATATCATGTTTTGCACAGAAATCTAACATTTCCTGTGTTTCACGAATACCGCCAATCATAGAACCGGCAAAAGAACGGCGATGGCCGATTAATGAGAACACATTCACAGCAAGCGGTTCAGGTGGAGCCCCTACATTAACAAGTGTACCATCCAAGGTGAGCAGCGAGAAATACGCATTGATGTCAATGCTGGCACTAACCGTATTAATAATTAGATCAAAGGTTCCAGCTAATCTATCAAACGTTTCGGGTTCACTTGTGGCGTAATAATGATCTGCACCAAACTGCAAACCATCTTGTTTTTTACTTAGTGATTGGGATAGAACCGTAACTTCGGCTCCCATGGCATGTGCGATTTTGACCGCCATATGACCCAGACCACCCATACCAACAACAGCAACTTTTTTACCTGGACCGGCACCCCAGTGGCGCAGTGGTGAGTACGTGGTAATTCCGGCACAGAGCAACGGTGCAGCTGCATCAAGTTCTATATTGTCTGGAATACGGACAACAAAATCTTCGGTTACAACGATATGTGTAGAGTATCCACCTTGGGTGGGCTCACCATACTTGTCTACCCCAGCATAAGTGGGAATGTTACCTTTCAGACAGTACTGCTCTTCACCTTTACGGCAATTCTCACATTCACCGCAGGAATCCACCATACATCCAACACCCACACGGTCACCTACTTTGTACTTGGATACACCACTGCCTACGTCAGTAACGATCCCGGCAATTTCGTGACCTGGTACAAGAGGATAATTGACAGGTCCCCACTCACCATGAGCTGTATGAATATCCGAGTGACATATGCCAGCGAATTTGATCTCAATTAATACATCCGTGGTATCCAAATCACGGCGTTTAATCTCTGTGGAACGAAAAGCTTGATCCGGTCCGTCCACGGCTCTGGCTCTAGCTGTAATCAATGTGATAACCTCCTCATGAATTTGGAATCCACTTTATCTTAAGCCCTATAGTTAACTCTAGGTCAAATGTTTTGAGGTTATTTTTTTATAAAATAGTCATTTTGACATCATTCCACACCCCGTGATAGAATTCACTCGCATCAATGAACGATCTGTGCCATACCGGTTTTTTTATTTCAATCTGACCAGAACTGAAAGGAACAAACCCTATATGACTTATTCTATTAGTGAAGTGGCCAAGAAATTAGATCTGACGGTGTATACATTACGCTACTATGACAAAGAGGGTCTCATGCCTTTCGTCAAAAGAGATTCAACTGGAACCAGACAATTCAAAGACTCCGATATTGATTTCCTCAAAATCATTCAATGCTTGAAAGCGACAGGGATGCCCATCAAAGATATCAGAGAATTTATTGCTTGGTGCTCTGAAGGTGACTCAACCCTGAAGCAGAGATATAACATGTTTACCGAACGCAAAGCCCGTGTCGAGGCTCAGATGGAAGAACTCCGAAGAACAATGGAAGTTATCGAACATAAACGCAGTTACTACGAGAAGGCTCTCGAAGCCGGCACGGAGAACATTCATAAAATTACACTGGCTCCTGACCGAGAGCACGCAACAAGCTCGTAGAGCAAGAGAAAGGAGCTCGTCTATGACTAATCCGATTAGGCAGCAGCTAAATGAGCTTGCTAGACTTATTCAGCTGCTCACAGTGAATGAGGGTGTAAGTACAACCAGACTCCCCTCTTTATCTCTCATTCGTGAATCCAAGATTACAGAGCCAATCTTCAGGCTGAATGAAGCCTCTTTTTGTGTCATTGTACAGGGTGAAAAAGAAATGCTGCTGGGACCGGAACGTTTCCGATATGGACCAGGCAATTATATTGTAGCTACGGTAGACCTGCCTGTAAGTGGTCAAGTCACTCAGGCTTCGTCTGCCATTCCTTATCTCGCTGTAAAGCTCGAATTCACTTTTAGCGAGATCCTGGAGGTCGTTCAGCATATCCGTGTCTCTTCTCCATTGCATAAAGATACGAAACGAGCGATGTATGTCAGCGATATCTCTCCAGAACTGATGGATGCCGTAATCAGATTAGTCCGGCTGCTTGAAAGTAATGAAGAAGATCTACTCATGCTGTACCCGTTGATCAAAAAAGAAATTCTGTATAGAGTGCTCAAAGGGCCTCAAGGAAGTGCATTGGAACAAATTGCACGGGAAGGATCACACACATATCGCATACGTACTGTCATTGAATACATCCTTACCCATGTTCATCAACACATTCGGATGGAAGAACTGGCTGAACGGGCACATATGAGCCAGGCTTCATTCCACCGCCATTTCAAAGCTGTTACTGCGATGAGCCCGCTTCAGTTCATAAAACAGCTACGGTTACAAGAAGCAAGGCGTCTGTTAATGTCTCAGTCCATGGATGCATCAGAAGCTGCCTATCAGGTTGGTTATGAAAGTGCATCGCAATTCAGCCGCGAGTATTCCCGCTTGTTTGGAAGCCCGCCGATGGAAGATATTAAACGATTAAAGGGACTCGAGTAAAGGACTAACCAACAGCGCTTACCATAAGCGTTCTGAGCCAAGGTAACATCAGTCGTTGATTTCATTCTAGAAATCATTTGCTTGCATGCAAAGAGACTTCCACCCAAAAAAGGGTGGAAGTCTCTTTTTATTCGCCATATTCTTTTCATATGATTCTGTCTTAGAATCACTTGGAAGCTGACAGTAAGCTATCTGTAATGAATTGGAGCTGTCCTTCCAGAGATACCGGATCGTTATACGTATCCGAGGATGGATCAAGTTCAAATACATGATTAGCTTTTACAGCCGGCAGATTCTTCCACAGGCTATTTTCATAAACTTTTTTGGCATCACTCTTGTCTCCAGACCAAGGGCTGGTAAAAATAATATCCCCAGCGTAATCAGGCAACACTTCAATGGATATGGAAGCCCAGCCTGTACCACTGTCAATCGCTTCAGCTTGTGCTTTGGCAGGTGCCTTCAGTCCCAACTCGCCGTAGATGATCTCTCCCCCGCGGCCATAGTTATGTCCAAAAACATATAACCCTTTATCATACGGATTCAAAATCGATACCGTACGTTCACCGACAGCAGCTTCGATCTTTGGTTTTATTTCATTAATTTGGGATTCCCACTTCGTTACCCATGCTTTTGCCGCATCTTCTCTGTTCGTAAGTTTTCCCATCTCTAGCATTAAATCTTTGTAATTGCGTTTACCGTACTCAATCTGAACTACAGGAGCAATCTGTGCAAGCTTATCGGTACCTTCTGTACCTGTATACACCAAGATCAGATCAGGCTTCAAGGCAAGAAGTTGCTCTGGAGTAGGTGGCTGTTCACCCAGATCCGTTGTGCCCTGTGCAGTAAGCTGATCCTTGATATACTTGTTGTTCATTGCACCTGAAGTTGCCCCAACCACTGGAACATCCAATGCGACAAAGTACCCTGTGGAGAATGCCGTCAGATCCACAACCCGTTTTGGATTTTTCGGCACTTGTACTTCTCCTGCATCAGACTGGTATGTTACCGTCTCATCCTCTGCACCTGATGATACGTTGGTCTTGTCATCAGCAGCTTGACCTGTATTCGACGTTGATGAACCACATGCACTTAAGATAAGCACCAGCACAAGCATCATCATCATGATCCACATTGAATTTCTTTTTGTACGCAAAATAACCCCACCTTTGATGTATTGAGTTTGATTCAATAGATGATATTGATAATCGTTATCAACGATACCATGACTCTCGCCTTTTGACAATACAAGTTTAATATATTAGTTCTTCACGTCCTCTTTACTTCCATTAATAGCGCTGTAGACTACATTTTTCCTGACATTTTCATTCCAGACTTGCCAGCTAGGAGGTTAAAAGACTATCATCATTAGAGTGTAGAGAGAATGCTAACTACATTTCCAATCAGATAATGTACGTAGAAAACGCAAAGAAATGGTTTGAGGAGGACAAGATGGATCAGATTATACTGTGGTTGAAGTACTTTTTGTTAGGCATTGTTCAAGGCGCAACGGAGCCAATTCCGGTATCCTCTAGCGGCCATTTGATCATTGCCCAGCGACTAATGGGATTAAAACAAAACGGACTTTCGTTTGAAATTCTGACAAATACCGCCTCGTTAATCGCAATTGTTTTTATTTTTCGGGAAGACATCATGAAGCTGATTACCGGTGGTTGGGGTTACCTTCGAACCCGCAAACCGGAATATCGCGCTGACTTTATGTTTTGCTTATATATTGTGATTGGTACGATTCCAGCTGCTCTAGCTGCTGTACTGTTTAAAGATCCGATTGAAGAGATCTTCTCATCCGTGTACACTGTTGCTGTTGCATTGTTAGTTACGGGTGTAGCGCTCTGGCTAATCCGGAACCTGCGCGGTCGCAAACAGGATGGGGATCTGAAGACGAAGGATGCTGTGCTGGTCGGACTCGCTCAGGCAGTTGCTCTGATTCCAGGCATCAGCCGTTCTGGTGCTACCGTCATTGCGTCCATTGCGGTCGGCATGAAACAAGAAACCGCGTTAAAGTTCTCTTTTATGCTCTATATTCCGATCAGTGTCGGTGGATTAATCCTGGGAGCTTCGGATATTGCACATGATCCAAACCGTGCTCAGTTGGCCATCCCTTACCTGATCGCGTTTATCACCACGCTGGTCGTTACCTATTTCTCTATGAGATGGTTTATGGGCATTATGGCCCGAGGCAATCTGAAGTACTTTTCATATTATTGCTTCGTTGTAGGAACTTTATTACTCATCTTTTTATAGCATACTCTCTATCTACAAAAAGGGACAACCACACAGGGTTGTCCCTTTATTCATGCATTCGTCTTAACCGCACTTATCAGACTATACTGCTTTATAATTTCGCATATTGCAAAATGGATGTTGCTGCCGTTACTCTCACCTGTTCATCTTTACTCCGCAATGCTTCTTTAAGTACTGCCAGTGCTTCCTCTATTGTTGCCTGATCGACTTGCCCTGATTGAATATCGAATAGTGCTGTGAGTGCTGCATGTTCTGACGGTTCGGCTTGTCCTGGGCCAGCTACATCGTTTTTCCAGCGAAGAACCTGATCCAGCCGAGCCTTCGTTACTGGTAACTGGAATGGAGCAACAACTTTAGGTGCATTCAGCAAACTCTGCATATGCTCATTGATCTCCTCAAGCGGTACTTGCCCGAGCCACGTTACACCTCTACGGTGGCAGATCAAGTCGTCACTTGTGCCAACGGAATCATCATAATAATAATCTCCGATGTCGCCCACATACATCCAGTCTTCATCCTTTATGACCACATAATCTCCATCATTTATTCCGTCTGCAAATAACGAAGCCGCCTCCAAAATTTCGCTTAATTTATCATCTACAAGTCCGTAGCGATGCTTCAATAGTTCAGCAACTTCCTCAAGTGACACCTGCTCCAGATCACCGAGTGCTGACCAAGGAATCCCCACATAATTATCCTCTAGAAAGCTCTTAACTTTACTAACCCCATCAACAGTTGATTGAATATAGAACAGCTTCACAGATGCCGCCTTCCCTTCATCCATACTTAAACATAGTAAACCATTGATCGGGTCGCCATGTCTATCTTCGACGTGATTCTCTCTGATCGGTTCTCTCCTGTTTAACTCAGCCTATAGTTATAGCCACAAGCTATAGCTAGATATAAGTTAATGGAATTACTTAATAACCGTGCTGGTATGATACCTTGTTGTTAACACATTGCAGAGGGGTAATGACGAATGACACAAAGTAGCGTATTAGGATATCCGCGGATCGGAGTAGATCGGGAATGGAAAAAGGCACTGGAGGCATTCTGGTCCGGAAAATTAGAAGAAAATGAGTTTCACACCAGATTACAAGAGATTCGTTTGGAACATTTGCGCAAGCAACAAGCGAAGGGCATTGATCTGATTCCAGTGAACGACTTCAGCTATTATGATCATATTCTGGATACAGCCGTGATGTTTGGTATTGTGCCAAAACGCTTCGCTTATACTGGAGGAGCTGTGCCCCTCTCCACCTATTACGGCATCGCACGGGGTACGAAAGATGCCGCAGCTAGTGAAATGACCAAATGGTTCAATACCAACTATCACTATATTGTACCTGAGCTGAACGATGCTTCTCCGGTATTAACAGAGAATAAACCACTGATCGCATACCTCGAAGCCAAAGAAAAACTGGGCATCGAAGGCAAGCCAGTCATCGTGGGTCCACTGACTTTCCTGAAGTTATCCAAAGGTTATGATGCATCTGAGTCGGACGCTTGGTTAGATCGGTTGCTGCCTCTCTATATTCAGGTACTGCAAGAACTTGCAGACGCTGGCGTACAGTGGGTACAGATCGATGAACCGGTGCTCGTGACCAAATTGAATGACGCGGATGTGCAGCGTTTGAACAACATTTATACCGCTTTTACCTCAGCAGTTCCGAATCTAAATATTTTGCTTCAGACGTACTTTGAATCCATTGAAAATTATAACGAAATCATCTCATTGCCCGTTCAAGGCATCGGTCTTGACTTCGTACATGGACTGGAGGGCAACCTACAATCCGTTCAAACGAACGGTTTTCCAGCGGACAAAGTACTCGGGGCCGGTATTATAGATGGTCGGGGCATCTGGAGAGCTTCCCTTCAGGACAAGCTGACACTACTCCATACCCTTACTTCACTCGTTACACCTGAAAGGCTAATCGTGCAAACGTCCTGCAGCTTACTGCATGTGCCTGTGACAACCGAGCGAGAAACGAAACTTGCTACTGAACTTAAGGACGCACTCGCATTTGCAGATGAAAAGCTGGACGAGATCGTGATTTTGACCAAAGCACTCCAGCATACGGATGCAGACATCACTGCTAAAATTAACGACGCTGAGCTGAAACTGCAAACTTTGCAGCGTTCTAGTGATCGTAACCGCTCAGCGGTACAGGAAGCTGTTGCTTCCATCCGAGTACAAGAACCGAATCGTTCACATCCGTTTGCTGAACGGCATGTTGCCCAGCAGAAGAAGTGGCAGCTGCCATTGTTCCCGACGACTACGATCGGTAGTTTCCCGCAATCCTCGGAGGTTCGAAAAGCCCGTCAACAATGGCGCAAAAATGAGCTGAGCAACGATCAGTATGCTTCCTTTATCCGAGATCAGATTGATAACTGGATTCATATTCAAGAGGAGATCGGCATTGACGTACTTGTACATGGTGAGTTCGAACGCACCGACATGGTTGAATTTTTTGGGGAGAAGCTTGCGGGCTTTGCTTTTACACAATACGGGTGGGTACAATCCTACGGTTCGCGTTGCGTAAAACCACCTGTTATATATGGCGATGTTGCATTCATAGGTGAGATGACTGTGGAGGAAACGAAGTATGCGCAATCGAAGACGGATCGTCCTGTGAAAGGCATGCTGACAGGCCCTATTACCATCATGAACTGGTCTTTTGTGCGTGAAGATATTGAACGAGAAACTATCGCTTATCAATTAGCATATGCGTTAAGACAAGAGGTTGAGGCTCTCGAAAAGGCGGGCATTGGTATGATCCAAGTAGACGAACCTGCCGTCCGTGAAGGCTTACCACTCAAGGAACATAAACAGGCGGACTATCTAGATTGGGCTGTCAAGGCGTTCCGTATCACAACATGCACTGTACAAGAAACAACTCAAATCCATACCCATATGTGCTATTGCGAATTCCACGATATGATTGATTCCATTAAAGAGATGGATGCCGATGTAATCTCGATCGAGACATCACGCAGCCATGGAGAGCTGATTCACAGTTTTGAAGAAAATACGTACGAATTAGGGATTGGACTTGGCGTGTACGATATTCATAGCCCGCGTGTGCCAAGTGTCGAAGAAATGAGCAACATGATTGATCGCGCTTTGCGTGTACTCGATCCGAAGCTGTTCTGGATCAATCCAGACTGTGGTTTGAAAACGCGCGGACAGGAAGAAACGGTGGCTTCCTTGAAAAACATGGTGGATGCTACTCGTATTGCACGAGCCAAACATGCTTCCGCTTCCGTCCTGAACTAAATACGATAAACGACAATACCCAAAAAGCCGAAGTCTTGCATGTTCCAAGACTTCGGCTTTATTCATTAAGTTCTATATTTCAAGATCAAATGTTTACATACTCTCCTCCAGCCACTGCTGCAAAGGCATATCCTCCGTCAGTTCGCCGAGTATAATATGACTGAACTTCCCCGATTGATCAATCATCATGGTTGCAGGTAGACCTGAAATGCGATACAAGTTGGATATTTTTCCTGTCACATCAACCATCACCGGAAAATCAAACTGATGACTTTTCATAAACTCGTTAATGGTTCCCTTGCTCTCCCCTACATTAACGAATAACATCTCCACGTTGTTCTTGTTTTGCTGTGCCAGCTCTTGAATGAACGGCATTTCACGCACACAAGGCTCGCACCAAGATGCCCAGAAGTTTATCATCACAGCTTTACCTCGGTATTGCAAAAGCTGGACTTGCTCCCCTTTGGAATTCACTGCTGTAAAATCAGGAGCCTCCGCTCCCACCCGAATGGGGTGATTACGTTTCATCTCGGTATTCCGCCCATTCGACACAACGGCCCATATTCCAGCGGCTAACGCTGCAAAGACAATCAACATGGTAATGATCCGCCTTGCATTTATACCTTTTCCCTGCTTGCTCTTCATGTTATCCCTCTGTGATTGATTCTGCATACATCACCTTCACTTTAATCCCAGACTCTGATGAAAAGCGGCGTGAAGCGAGCCATACTGATCTCGAATATCTTCTGCTGTGCCTTCTCCAACAACACGACCTTGATTCATAAACATTACCTGATCAGCAATGTCATCCGCCACTTCAAGCTGATGCGTAGAGAATACAACCATATGCCCTTCCTGTTTGATCTCTTGCACCAAGTGCACGAACTCTTGCATCCAGAAGGGGTCAAGTCCATTGGTTGGCTCATCCATGATCAGCAGCGCAGGCTTCGCCAGCATCGCTTGAGCGAACAATACACGCTGCCTCATCCCTTTGGAAAAGGTGGTAACCCGTTTGTTTTTTTGGTCCCTGAGCCCAACCATCCCTAACACTTCTTCCACTCTCGTACGGGGAAGTTTACGGAGACTTGCCCAGAATAATAAAGCTTCCTCCGCGGTTAGCCCTTGGCTGAACTGATAGTCATCTGGCATATAACCGATCTGGTGGGCATACCGTTTGCGATCCTGTACCCAGCGGACGTTATTCACCGCAATCTCACCTGATGTTGGGCGCAGTATCCCTGCAAGCATTCGCAGCAAGGTACTTTTGCCTGCTCCATTACCGCCGCATACGGCAAGCACTTGACCTGAACCGAGATGAAAGGAGACATCGTCGACGATGGTTTGAGTTTTGATGCGTTTGACAAGTCCTTTTACGATAACTTCTGCTTCAAGCACGAGAGCGCCCCCTTTCCCATATGGTGTACACAACCAGGATGGAGCAGCTCACCCATAACAGACATATTCCGATAAAGATTAGACTCCCGCTTGGCTGTTGCACCCATGTCACCCATTGATAATACTCGGGCCCCAGTATAGAACCGCCACCGAGCTTAATTACAATGTATAAACGGACTAGTTCAGCCGGATTCAGAAAAGTGAGCAACACTAGTAATGGTTTAATCCAGAGGTACGGCATTAGCCCTAACACTGCAAGCAATAATGCTGGCCAGCCAATAACGGCGAAGAACCAGATCGAGACGGAAATCGTTAAAGCCTGCCAGCGATTGCGAGACAATGAGCCGATCAATAGAGCAATGCTTAGAAACAACAAAATAAGTCCACAGGAAAATGCCAGAAACAATAGATACGTCAACAGATCGATCGGATTGCCAAGCAAACCGCTGACTAGTCCCATCAAACCGTACCCAAAACTTACAATGATTAATAATACGGCGGCTAACCCAACATATTTTCCGGTAATAAAAGACAGGGTGCCGATGGGATAGGTGGACAATAACTGCCAACTACCGTCCTCTTTCTCTGACGTCAACGAAAAAGAGCCCAGAAACAGCGTCATCAGTGGCAAAAGATACAGAATAAGGTTTAACATGGAACCTGTTGCACCGGAGTATCCTTGTACCGGATTCTGTGCATTAAGAAGTAATAAACTTAAGCTAAATGTGCAAAAAAGGATCAAGAACGAATATGACCAGGGGTTGCGAAACCCCGTTTTCAACTCTCGCTTGGCGATCTGGATCATATCAGACATCGGATTCACCCTTGCTTATCAGCATCAGTGACTGCCTGTCCCTTCGTTCGATTCTGTCTCTTGGTGTACATTTGTACTCTTATCTTCATCCGAATGATGCTCGTGCTCCTGATCCGTTCCGTCCTCGTCGTGACTATGTCCATGTCCGTCCATATTCATGTTATCCGTGTTTTGAGTCCAATCATGAGAAGCGAGTTCATCCGCACTCATAATCTTGCCTACGCCCTGCTCTGCTACAAATGCCTCGGCAGAAGCTTTATCCTTGAAGTTAATAATGCCATAGGCCATGGGTGTTCTGAGCGAAGGATCGTATACATAGGTCGCTTTGTTAAATTCGATCCATTCTTTGTCGTTATAATCCCGCACATAATCCATCCCGATGTTATCTGTGCCGTTTTCCTTTTTCCACTCATTCATACAACCAAGGTCATCGAACTTCAGATTCTTCCCATCTTTTGTTGTAAGCTGCGTCGCAAATGCATCATCCTTCACTTGCATATTACAGATCGCACAGATATCTACGTCCTCATTGATCGGCACGGCTGCATATTTCTGTCCGCATGCCGTTAATATCACGGTACCTAGAAGCAGCACCATCGCCAAAATCCATCGTTTGTTCATTTTCTCCATACCCCCATATAGATCATCGTACTTGTAGACAAACCGAGCAACAGTAACCCGATTATCCAAACCCATCTTGAAGAGGTTTCTCCTTCATTGCCGGGTGTTCCAGAACCTACTACACTCGTTTTCTGGATACTCATCTGCGGTGATTCGTCCGTTGTCCATTGGCTCTTTCCTTCCGAATGAAGCTCACTCAGAAAAACCATTCCTGGTGATTGAAAAAAGAGCTGATACGCAGCATTCCGACTTATTAATTGTTCATAGAACGGATTGATTGCATACGATAGCTCGCTGATGCCGTCTTGATTCAGATCCAGTCCCTGAAAGGAATCCCAATAGTTTTGCTTCATAACGTTATTTTGACTGTCCATGGCAGATGCATCAATGACGTTCGAAATAAATCGGTTTTGCGTAAATGCATTGTCTTCCGCCAACACCATCTGAATGCCTACAAAATTACGGATCAAACCGTTATCATAGATCTCATTGTTGGAGGACTCAGCGATATTCATACCCACTCGATTGCCCTCTACGGTATTGCTGTGGATCTTAGACTGATGCACGTCATAGAGTAAAATACCTTGGGAATGAACATTCGTGCTTTGCTTGCGAAAAGCATTGCCCGATACCACCGTATTTTTCACACCCATGATCATGGCACCTGTCATATTTCCTTCTCCTATATTATTCGTAACCGATGATCCATTAATATACATGCAATGAATGCCGTACCTCGTTTGGATAAAACGGTTGTCATGTACGGCTGCGTTCCGACTATTCTCCAGATAAATTCCGTCAAGCACTCCTTGAATCTTGTTACCTTCAATTCGGCTGTGATCAGAATTGTAGAGATCGATTCCATTGCCTTTTTGACTGCTCGAAGCCGTGCTTGGCCCGGCCCATTCAATCGTATTATTTCGGACCACGGCAGAAGCTGCATCACGCAGAAGCAAGCCAGCCCCTTTGGTGCGAATCATAAGCTCCGTAATCTCATGATTGCTGCCTGTAATCTCTACGGCTGCGGCAGGCTGACGACCATGATGCTCGATCGTGAACCCTTTCAATTTCACATCTTTGGCTTGGATCGATATTGCAGCTTGATCCTGTTCATTGTTCATCGTGACCCCTGCATCCCCAATCAGTGTGAGGGGTTTCGAGATCACAACGGGACCCGTGTATAGACCCGGTTCAAGCTCGATTACGTCTCCGGCCTCCGCTTGATCTATAATCGACTGAAGCGGAATCGATTCCGTGTCTCCAGTTAATCCCGTTGCAGCCACAACTGTAAATGAGGCAAACATACTAAGGACTACGATGATACCCATAAGAACCATCCTGCCCGAGCGTAATCGTTTAACTTTACGGTTCTTGAAATTCCGTTGGCCCCTCACTTTCAGGATAGGTAAGCCTCCGATTCTACTGCATTGTTCATCCATTGCATTACCACTTCCCTCCATTCCTTTTCCAAGGTGTTACAGCTAAGACTTAAGCCCGTCCTTCCCACAATACAGTTTATCGAAAATGATAAATTCCACATATAGCCCCATCAGGCTATACGTTGTGCTCTTTTGTGTCCAATTTGTGATTGAATGAAAGAAAGCCGCCGTATTGGCGACTTTCTTTCATTCAGCTTATGCGAATGGATAGGTCCAAAAACGTTCACGCCCAAAGCGGGCTTGAAGTTCTTCATCGTTCAGCTTGCGGTTACCAAGCAACTCCGCAGCCTGAAATTGTGAACGGTGAGCACGAATCGAGGCCAGCTTTTGCGCCAAAAATTCAGAGACATCTACGGTTACATCAGGCTTACCAATATGCTGCTCATGATTATTAGAGAAAGCAACACAGTGAACGACTGGGCGCTGCTCCTGTGGCAGACGGCCGATGGCTCTAATGACTGCGGCTCCTGTCGCATCATGATCCGGGTGAACACTGTATCCGGGATAAAATGTAAATACCAGGGAAGGTTTGATTTCCTCAAGGAGAGCCATAATACTGCCATCCAGCAATTGAGGATCTTCAAACTCTACCATTTTATCGTGAAAGCCAAGCATCCTTAAATCTTGAATTCCAATCGCACTAGCTGCTTCAATAAGCTCCTCTTTGCGAATGGATGGCAGAGTCAAGCGATTCGCGAACGGCGGAATACCCATGTTACGTCCCATCTCACCCAAAGTTAAACAAGCATATGTAACGTGTGCTCCACGATCAATGTATTTAGCTAACGTACCCGATACGGAGAATGCTTCGTCGTCTGGATGGGGATAAACCACCAGGATGCGTTGATGCTCATCATGTGCATTCTTTGTCATAATGTTGTTCCTCCACTTCCATTTAGAACTTCTCAAGGCTCAGCTGCAGAGCGACAACCAGTTTGCCTTGGCTGTCATGGCCGGCCATAATCAGTCTATCTTGTTCCTGCTCATCTATGTGAGTAAGCCCTTCAGCGTAAACCCAGCCTTCTGTTGTTTTCAGACCTACACGGTAAGGTCCCTCACCTGAAATGGAGCCCTGAGTATATCGAATGGCTGCGTTAGAAATAAAGGCCGAGGCTGGATGCCGTGAACTATCATAATGTTGAGCGTAAGCGCCTGTTGTCATTTCAAGATGCATGTATACATCCTGATTAACAAGGCGATCGAGCCGAAGCTGGATATCTTGTGGTTGTATCAGTTGCATGACGGCCTCCCTGTTTCATGTAAAGTATGAACTCCATTTTACCATATGCAACAAAGAATATACATTTAAACTGCTCTAATGCATAATCTGATGCATAAAATGAAGGCTTTTCTTGTTTTATTTTTCAAATGCTACAAGATCGATTAGATTATTATATAGAACCATGGCAATTTTGAATCCAGATCAGAAATTTAAAAGGAGTTACTCCCGATGAAATCGATCATTCAGCTATTACATTTTGGCTATCATCAAGCCATGAGCTGTATCTTTCCCGTAGCCATTTTTGGTACGCTGGCACTTTCAAGTATTATCCCTTTTCCTTATATCTACCGCTATGATGCCATCCTGCTTATCTTGCTTGCCGTCCAGTATCTCATGGTGCGCAGCGGGCTCGAAACGCTGGATGAAATCAAGGTAATTTGTGTGTTTCACTTGATCGGGCTGATGCTCGAGATCTACAAAGTCCATATGGGATCATGGTCTTATCCTGAACCGGCATATACGAAGGTATTTGGCGTCCCCCTCTACAGCGGGTTTATGTACGCCAGTGTAGCCAGCTTCATGTGTCAGATCTGGCGAAGACTACGTATGGATATGACCAGCTGGCCTGGTATGATTCCTTCGATGATGCTAGGCGGAGCAATCTATCTTAATTTTTTCACCCATCACTTCATTCCTGACTTTCGCTGGTGGTTGACAGCACTCGTATTTGTGGTGTTCTGGAAAACGTGGATCATCTACCGAGTCCGACTCACAACATACCGTATGCCCCTGTCTCTTGCCTTTATTATTGTAGGATTTTTCATCTGGCTGGCTGAAAATATAGCTACCTTCTTTAACGCCTGGAAATACCCTGATCAGCATGAGAGCTGGCAATTGGTGAGCTTTAGCAAGATCAGCTCCTGGTTTCTATTAGTTATTATCAGTGTGATCATTGTGGCTCAGCTCAAATATGTCAAAGCCAATCGTACAGCCAAATAACAGCAGAACCCAAACTTACAACTTACATCTTACATGCGCGCATAACGACAATATCCTTTTCTAACTCACCCACACTTCAAACATGAGCACAATTCACGTATTGTTCTCCTCGTTGCACAGATAGACCATAAAGAAGCCGCCAATTGGCGGCTTCTCATCCTATTGATCACGTTTAGCCTCGGGGCAGGCAATACACATGTACCCCTACTCCGTCTTTCAAAATTCTATCTAGTACTCTCCCAAGAAAATTACTTCCGTTTCCAATTCAACCTGGAACGTATCCCACACCTTTTTCTGAATAAATTGAATCAGATCTTCGTAATCCTTGGCCGTAGCATGATCCACATTGACGATAAATCCTGCATGCTTGGTGGAGATTTCAGCACCCCCGATGCGCATACCCTGCAGTTGACAATCCTGAATCAGTTTGCCAGCAAAATATCCTTCTGGACGTTTGAACACACTTCCGCAGGAAGGGTATTCTAAAGGTTGCTTCGATTCCCTCAGGAACGTTAACTCCTTCATCTTGCTGGAAATCTCCTCCGGGTCACCTTCGTTAAGCTGAAATTCGGCATCTAGAATAATATAATGATCCATCTTAAAGAGACTGTTGCGGTAGCTCAGCTTCATCTCTTCACGTGGGATAACGACAACTTTGCCTTCACGAGTGATGACCGTCGCCTTTTCAATCACATCGGCAATTTGTCCTCCATAGGCACCAGCGTTCATATATAGAGCGCCTCCTGTACTACCAGGAATGCCGCAGGCGAATTCCAGTCCAGTTAGCGTATGTTGAAGTGCGGTTCTGGACACATCAATAATATCAGAACCGCTTTGCGCCTTGATCCGTGTGCCATTCACTTCAATCTGATCGAAGCGGCTAAGTGAAATCGTGACGCCGCGGATGCCTCCATCCTTAATAATGACGTTAGAGCCTTTGCCGATGACGGTCAATGGCAGCTGATGGCTGTTCGCGATTTCCACTACTTTGGTGATCTCTTCCACCGTCGTCGGATGAACGAGAATATCAGCTTTTCCTCCAATTTGAATAAACGTATGATTTTTTAGGGGTTCATTAAATTTCACTTTTTCTTCAGGTATGTGGTTCTCAAAAATATTCATGATTTTCTCTCCCTGCGTTCTTCAAAAAGAACATGATTCCTACATTGTAAATCGAAACACACTCCGATGACAATCTATCCTCATAATTCCCTGCATAAACCGAGTACATTCACCTCTATATCTAGATAGTATTCGCTGGACTTGTACAGTAATTACAGTTGTTTGACGAAAATTCGTGCGATACGAGATAAAAACTAAAAAAGAACAAGATGTTTTATTATCGTCAGTGGATTGAATAATCTAAATGAGTGCTCTTTAATCGATGATTAAAACATGACAAAAAATGAAAAACGCTGGAGTCTATGCTCGCAGCGTTTTAAGAATGATAATTGAATTTTCCTTTTGTTCAGACATCTCTGAATCAATAGCACATGAATTCACACGTTTACCATCACATTCATTTCACATGGATACGGAAAATATCACCGGCGTTACCACCAAAAACGATAAATCCTTTTTGAGGCAGTTTAGTTGTTTTCTCCCCAGTCGCTATGGAGAAATGCAGCACTTCTCCTTGCTCATTATAGACGGCATAACCGCCTTGATCTGGCGATTCCACTGTTATCGTTTTTTCTGCAGTTTTGCCACTAATGGCATACCACCGCGCTTGACCATTAGCCGGAATGGTTGTCATTCCTGAGCTCCCACCAAAGATCGGCTGAATAGCTTGTTCGGAAATGTATTCCTGTCCATTCTGTATAAGAATTTCCGCACCCTGTTTGTTCATCATATTTAGATCAAATGCATCCCGACCGTTCATAACAGGGATTTCTGCCACATTCTCTGTATTATTTTCATCTGTAATCCGTGTCCCGTTCACATAGCCATGCTCCAGATCGACTTGGAGATTTTTAATGAGAATCGATGGAACGAGATAAAAAATGGATGTGATTTTTTCGTCCAGTGCAAAATATTTCGAACCATTTCGGGCAGCCCAATTCTCCATTGTGCCCTTATCCAGCTTATTATGTTCCAGCTTTTGATAATCGTACGAGCTCATAGCCACCTGTCCCAGCCCCGGCAAGCTTAGATAGCCTTGAACCTTCACATATATCTTTGCGTTACTCTCCTTCACAAAACTGACTTTAACACTTCCATCTTCACTGGTAAAATAATCATCACCTGTGAACACATACTGTTGTTCGGGGATAATTCCGCCCAGTAATCCGGGTAATGTAAATGCTCCGTCCTGAATATTAATCTCCAGTGTTGTACCTACCATTCCATACAATCCCGAGTAGTTCTCAAGCTCAGCAGGCATAGCTTTCTTAACAGGAGTGGAGAACGTTTTATCCGGTTTGATGTGATCTATAACACCTTGTTCATTCAACAACTCCAGCAACACTTTACTGGCGAACATCTGATTGAATATGGAAGAACCACCTGAAGACAAGACAGCCATAGATATGTCATGCTCGGGGATCGTGATTAATATACCATGATACATCATTGTGTCTCCGCCCTTGGCAAGTGCCTTGATTCCATACTCACTGAAGGGGGCAAGTTCAACCGCATCCCAGCCGAGACCATAGTTGAACGAATTCACTTCATCCGACACCCAAATCCCTTTTCGATACTCCGAACTTTGCATCGACTTGGCTGAAGCTTCAGACAGAATATCTGAGCGATTCCCCATCAGCACTTCGGCAAATTGAGTTAGTTCCTCCGAAGTTGAATACAAACCACCCGTACCAAGAATATTCGCATTTTCTATAGGCATTTTGTGCTGAAGTGTGGGCCAATACGCTCCAGCTAAGTTGTCTCTATTGAATGTGTCCAATGGCGTTTTGGTTGAATGTAGCTGCAACGGCTTGCTGATGAACTGATCTACATATTGACTGTAACTCTGTCCACTCATCCGTTCCACCAGAATCTCCAGCAATTGAAATCCATCATTCGCGTAGACTGAGTATTCCCCCGGCTTCGACTTGAGCCGTTCTGTTTGAAGCTTAAGCAACAGCTCATCTTTATTACGTGTATCATTATCATCAAAAAGCATACTGTTACCATAGTGAGTACCGTATAAGCCGGATGAGTGATTCATTAACATACGCGGTGTGATCTCTGTGTAACGGGGATCAGCCATCTTAAAATCGGTAATGTAAGTAGTTAGGGGCTTATCCAGGTCTACCTTCCCGGAATCCACCAGCATCATGACTGCAGATGTGACGTACATTTTGCTCACTGAGCCTATGCCGTACATGGTGTCCTGACCGACCATTTTCTGACTCGCTTTATCATGGAATCCCGCCGCATCCGATAAAATAATTTCACCTTTATCCATAATCGTATATTGCAAACTCGTAACACCATAATTTTGAATCATGAACTCCGCAATCTTCTTTGCTTTCCCTTCGATCGTCTGCTCCTGATCTGCCTTAGCGTGGACTCCCGATACGGGCATAATGACAAGCATGATCATACACAAAATCGTAATTATCCTTTTCATTCGAACTTCCTCCTTCGTTGGATATATATGCATAAATTCATCATATTCGCCACAAGAGAGCTGAACGAAAAAGAACCCTGAATGGAAAAAAAGAACCCCTGAACGACAGTTCAGGAGTTGTAAGGAAGAACAACCATATTATTAAATGACCCTTGCTTCTGTTCAATCGTCATATGTCCTCCGTATTTCGTACATATTCTAGATATGTTCGTCAGACCGAAACCATGGAATTCCAAATCCGATTTATTCGTTTTCAAGTCTGCCGCTTGCTGGGTGGTGTGGTTCATAATCTGGACTACTAGCGTTGAAGCTGTAGAATGAATAGCGATTAACATATAACGGTCTTCAGCAACTCGTACTTTCTTAGAGGCTTCAACAGCATTATCCAGCATGTTCCCGAGCACGACACATAAGTCATAACGCTCAATGTGTACATCTTGGGAATGCAACTGTATGCGTGTATCCACCCGAATTCCATTTGCTTGTCCGACGGCCAGTGTATTTGTAACTAGCGCATCAATGACGAGGTTCCCTGTATTCACGCGCTGATACTCATGCTCTATCGTGTTCATGGTGAATCGGATATGATCCCGTGCTGCACTTAATTCATTCCGTTTCATACACTCTTCGATATATAGAAACTGCTGATTAATATCATGAATAATGCTTTTTATATTTTTGAAGCTGTGCACCGTCTTTTCATAGTTCGCATCCTGGTAATCCATCTGTTGCTGTAGCTGTGCGTTTTCATGAGCAAGCTGCGTCTTCTCTACCACATTATCAAATACGTACACGATAAATACATTGAGAAAAAGAGAACCGATGACTGAAAAAATATAATAGATATTTTTCTCACTGTATATCGAAATAACATTAATCTGATAGACCGTAATAACCGTCACGATCAAAAATAAAAAATAAGATCGATAGTGGATCTTAACACTTTTGCGCTTAACAATAAGGTTCACAATGGGGATCACAGCAAACATAATACTGCACCCTAATAAGAGAATTTTAGTAAATAACCAAAAATACTCGGGACCATAAATAGCTTCTACAAAGTAGTCGGTTCCTTCAATTGCACTAACAATATAAATTGAAATTAAATTGACTGTTGTCAGCAACGCTGCGTACATGACGGTATACATAATCTTTATTTTTAACTCAACCTGATAAGATTGCGCCAAACTAAAGATAAAGACCAATGCGATGATCGTAGAAAGAGCTCCAGGTAACCGGATTGCCAAATACAAAAAGTTCAACAGGATAAACACGATAAAATATATAGCTCTGCGAGGTTTGCGTCTGGACTTGCCGAGCACAGAATTGAAATAAAAATTAGTCTGAAAGGTCATTAGCAGAGTCATAAAAACGACGGACATCAACTGAAAGATAATCATCTTATTGAACCGTCATAATCATATATTTAGTATACGTATCTTTGACTTCTTTGATTTTGGTGCGACCTATGGGCAATGATGTTCCGTCCAGCATGGTGACCTGTGCGCCTGTAAACTTATGTACATACATCAAATTGATGAGAACCGAACGATGAATCTGCATAAAACCGTGATCTTTCATTGTAGACGCATATGCTGACAGAATGCCTTTCGTTTCATACGTATGGTCACGTGTCATTATTTTTAGCTTGTTTTTGATTGTTAGGCTCTTAACGACCTCAATCCACAGGATATCTTCATATTTCAACATCAAATCATCGTAATCCGATTTTATAACCACGTACTTTTTATCCATCGCCTGAAAATAATGGTGAAGTTTGATCATTTTCTCTTCCAGTACATGAGCTTGGATCGGCTTAATCAAATATTGAAAAGTCATGACATCGAAACTTTGAACCATATACTCTGGATAGCTCGTCAGAAACATGATCTGCACATCCATGTTCTTCATTCTTCTAATCTCGTTGGCAGTCTGAATGCCATTCATTCCTCCCATTTCTACATCCAAAATAAGCAGATGAAATGAATCTTTCTGATTCACATAATGTTCCAACAATTCTTCACCCGAGCTGAACATGGTGATATGGAATTCCATATTCGTTTTGAGCGAAAACGCAGCCAGCAGATGTCTTACAAGCTCTCTCTGTTGTCCGTCGTCGTCACATATAGCTATATGATACATTCACGCTCCCGCCTTCCGTTTAAGCAAGCTATGCTCCTTTATTCTCTATATACTACTTTATCATGTATTGGAGCATTGAAATGGGTTGAAATGCATTCACACCACCCTGAAATGCAAATGAAGATCCGTAGAACTCATTAAGATGATATCTCAATTCAACCCAAAAAGGACAAAACAGTTACTACTCTGTCTTGTCCTTTTGTTATTATGACAGCTTTCGCTGATCAGTTCTCCCCCACTGGTTACCCTTCAACGATATCGGCCTGCAGATGGGATGCTGCCTCCATCATGACTGGAACAATAGCCTCATTCGAGATAGCTACGTAAAGCTCCCCCATGTACAAGCGAAATGGATATTGCCGCTCTTCATGGCGCCACATAAAGAAGTCTCCTTCAATGGTCATCGTACTCTCAGCCCCAATGATATCAAGCACCGTGGAATAGGTGAAATCCGGTTTGGAAGAAAAATAGGCTTTGCACTCCTCCAATAAAATAGGTTGTTCCGCGTTATTCTGCTGCATCGATCTGGTTATTTTAAAGCGTTGATTCATCTTCGAATGCCTCCAAGTTCATCTTATTCATCGTTTCAAACCATAAATCAATTTCATACACATAACTACGTATTTTCTCATGTTGTTCTATCTGTGTCAAAGAACAAGGTCATCGCTCCCTTCATTCCTATTCGATGTAAGCTCACCCTCCTAATTTAGCTCATTCTGAGCGCTCGTCCATGCGAACGTGACAATATTGAATATAGTATCCTATCCGATAAATTAGGAGGGATTTATATTGACCAAACTTCTTGATGCAAGAGTATCAGTGAATGCAACACTTTTCAATTCCATCGCCATTCCTATTCCAATTATTAATACACCTCAATTATTTGCACAAATCGGATTAATAACTGCCGGCGCAGGTCCTAATCCGAGAGTATTTCTGAAAGGTACGATTACAGTTCAGCTTCCACTCGCCCTATTTCAAGTACGGATTACTATTGTACGAGGCACGGCTCCTACTGATCCACTCGTATATTCCGCCAATCACACGTACGGCTTAGGCGGACTACTTGTACCGGAAGTTATCACTTTTTCTGCGAATGACTATAATCCGCCTGTAACTCCCCAGATAACGTATACTGCATTTATCAGTACCAATCTGTTAAATACCATACGGGTAGGACCCGAAAGTCTGGACGGATTTATCGTTTCCGATTAAACACGGTGTATAGCAAGAAAAACCCATACCTGCAACCTGAGCTCTGGAAAACAGGTATGGGTAAAATTATGATATGGATTGTACAACTAATTCCCGAAATAAACATCGAGTTTACCTGTTGGTGGCGTGGTGGCCATCCACACAGCAGCCAGATTATCCGGGGCATATGTAGCCGCTGTAATATAGTCTCCGATTAGAACGGTCGGCGTAGGAGAAATGCCATTGGGATTAAAGGACGTTGTCGTTAGACGGCGATTGCTGAAGGTCAATCCACCATCGAAAGATTCGGCAACAAATACATCCAGCAAAAATCCGTCGATTCGGTTCGTATAATAAATTACCCGTATCGTTCCCGCAAATGGAGAAACCGTGATGGAAGGAAAAAAGTTCTGCGTACCTGGGGGTGCTGCGGTAATGCTTATTGGGTCAGACCAAAGGAGCCCATCGGGAGAAGAGCAAAGTAGAACGTCCGTGTACCCGGCGCGGGCATCATTCCAAACGGCATACAGGGTTCCACTGTTCGGACCATTGGATATGTCTGCAGCTAAACTCAGATTGGTCTGCACTCGGAACGAATAGTTCGGTACGGGTAGTGGAGATGGAGACGGCACTACCGAAGATATAAATGTGGATTGTCGTTCAATAGGTGGTTGATAATTGATTCCCCCATCGTATGATATACGCAGTAATGCGGAAGGGCTGGCTGGTCCTGTAATGATATAACCTGCATAGACTTCTCCGGAGAAACCAACCGCCAACGCTGCGCGGTCATGAATACCACGAGGACTCGATTGCCGATCAGGTGGTTCCCAAGACACTCCTTGTGTTATAGATCTCTGAGTAAAAATAGCAGAAGAAGTTGTAGCCAGAGGAGTATACCCTACATATGCATGACCTCGATATGGGCTGCCAGGTGAACGATCTACAGCAATGAAAGGCTCATCGTTATGGACGATTGTTCCAAACCCTAACTGTACAATGACAGGCGGCTGCCATGTGGCACCATCATCGAAAGAGGTATAGCTTACAATTGTTCCGTCGTTAATTCCGTTAAATAAGTGCACTGTGACGATAAAGGTACTTGGAAATGTATAGTCAATCGTCGGTGCTTCTGCCCCTGCATAACCTGCGGGTTGAGGAAGAACGGTAGTAGACCAGGTATTCCCTCCATCGATGGAGCGATAAAATCCGGTAAGTGTTGGCCCGGTACTGGTATCTACAGCAACAACACACAAAATATCGGGATTTAGTGTGTTGACCGCAATGGAAGGCTCAAACTGATTGCCTGCCAGAGCACCCGTAATATTTACAACAACCACTTTCATCATCTCTTTTCTATTAAGGAATATTGGTGAAACGGTCAATTAAAGTCATTTCTGATTGAAGGACACGCTGAATAATCTGGCCAGTGGAATCCACGCCATACACATGAATAATGGTGCTAGTCGCACTGAAGAAATCACTTTGCACTTCAAAAAACGCTGCGTTGATCAGCGGATATATAAAGGTTCTGGTTGCTTGCGGCAAAATCTCAACTAAATCATGAGCTAGGGGAGTCCGAGTCAATTGGGTCGTATCCCATCTGAAAACCTCCAATTCAACATTGACTGGAGCATTCAACGAATCATTAATACACGTTACAATTAATTGAGTGGACTGCGTCGCTCCTGCTGTCGGATTATAAACAAGGCCTGTAGAGTTTGGCATGATATCCCCCCTTCCATTACCTCTAACCCACTATATTGCTAATAAAGCTTGGGTTATGACCCTTTTAAATCTTCATATTGGAACAATATGAAGATTTTGTTATGATAGATTGGCCCATTCATATCATAATCTACGAGTCCTTTCTCATAGAGTTATGATATGTTCGAGTCTTACCAAATCTTTTGTTGGATGGATTAGAAAATAATAGATTCTAATCCAGTAGACTTTACCTCAAAAGTAAAACTAACACCTGGAGGTAACCTGACCATGCTCATGCAACGTACTGGAAAAATAGCTGTCGCAGCCGTTATGGCCCTATCAATTATGAGCAGTATCCCTGCTAATTTAAGCCACAGCCTTCATGCCGCTCCTGCGATCTCCGTTCAACTGGATCATGTGCTTTTGAAGTTTGATGCATCGCCTCGGATCGATCAGGGGGTGACCTATGTTCCATTCCGAACGGTCGGAGAAGCACTCGGCATTGATATTAAGTGGAACAGCAAGACACAGACTGTAACCGCAGAGAATACCTCCAAAGGAAAAACGACCAAAGTCGTCCTTCAGGTAGGTAGCAAGACAGCCACTGTGAATGGTGCCAAAGTGAAACTTGCCGCAGCACCCGTACAGCGCGAAGGACGTGTACTCATTCCTCTTAGTTCCTTCAGTAGCCAATTCGGCGTAAAGACTAGCTGGGATCAAAAGACACGAACCGTTTCTATGATTTCACCTCAACGTGAGATGCATCTCCGAGGGTTCTATGCTATAAGGGCCTACCACGAGATCGATCTGTTGCCTTCGATGAATTCGGTTGCTTTTGGCTGGAGCCGGATTGAACGTGATGGTCAGTTTACACTCGAAGGAAAAGAGTACCAGATTCCAGCTCCTGCTGGTGAAGTAACCGCTCAATCGATCGTGGCTGACGCGGCTAGTCAACAAATCCTGCCGAGTCTGATGGTTTATGCATTGGATGGAAATGGCGAATTAACCAAAGTACTGAGTGACAGCAGCTTACGCCAAAAGTCCATTGAAGGCATTAAAGCAGCCGTACAGGATTACGGCTTTGGCGGTGTAGTCCTAGATTTTGAGGGACTTGGCTTCAAGCTGGACGCGAAACAACAGCAACAATTACTGAATGAGTACGTGAAGGAACTCAAGCAATCCCTGCCTCAAAACATAGCGATCTCTCTGGCACTTCCGCCGCTGAATAGTGCGTATAAAGGATATGATTACAAAACGCTCGCTACGTTAGCGGATGACCTGATCATTATGGCTTACCAGTATAACCCGGTAGGAACCGAAGCCCAGGTCCCAGAACCGAACAGTCTGGTCAATGAGGCGATCGAGCTTGCACTTCAGGCAGGTGTACCTAAGGAGAAGTTGTTGCTTGGCATAAGCATCAATAGTGAAACACCTGCATCCGTCGGGGACAAGCTAGGGCTTGCTAAACGATATGACCTTAAAGGCGCAGCCTTCTGGCGTCTGGGTCTGTTCCGTACGTACAACACGGAGATGGAATCTGCTGTGGAAGCATCAGTGATCAAGGAATAGCGCCCAGCCTGACTCATAAGTTATATTGTGTGAAAGCGGAGAATTACCGCAAAAAACACGTTCCTTTATGCTAAGGAACGTGTTTTTTTATGTTTTCATTTTCGATATCTATGAATATAGTCGACTATCCTTTTACAGCACCTAGAGCAACACTTCCGATAATTTGTTTGGAGAATACGGCAAACACTACAATGATCGGGAGGATGGAGATCGCTACGCCCAGATACAATAATCCGTAGTCCATGCCATAATAGCCTTGAACCAGGGCAACCAGCACGGGGAGTGGATATTTATCCAGGGAGAAGAACAACAC
This sequence comes from Paenibacillus sp. JJ-100, assembly GCF_948329825.1. Taxonomy (GTDB): domain Bacteria; phylum Bacillota; class Bacilli; order Paenibacillales; family Paenibacillaceae; genus Paenibacillus. The sequence goes on along the minus strand of NZ_CAOJCM010000001.1, from coordinate 1,162,532 downwards.
GAGCGGTGTCAAAAAGTTATTCCATGATCCAATGAATGTGAAGATACCTAGTGCCGAGATGGCTGGCCCAAGAATGGGCAGTACGATCTGATTGAACGTCCTGAATTCATTCGCGCCGTCTACTCGAGACGACTCAATGATCTCATCCGGAATACTGCTCTCCATAAACTGTTTAATAAAAAATACGTTAAAGGCGTTCGCCGCCGCAGGTAAAATAATGGCCGCATAACTGTCCAGCAGGCCAAGTGTACTGAACAAACGGTAGACCCCAATCAGCGCCAATTGGCCTGGAACCATCATTGTTGCGAGCAGAAACAGGAACAGTCCGGTGCGCCCTTTAAAATTAAACTTGGCAAAGCCATAGGCCGTTAACGCACCGATATACAACGACAACACCGTGGAACTGCCAGCGATAAAAAAGCTGTTGGCGAAGCCGCGCCAGATGTTGATTTTGGAAGCCATGTTCACATAATTGTCCACCAGAAATGTACCCGGAAGGAACGTAAAACTCGAAGCAATCGATGCGTTGTTATGGGTGGAATAGATCAGCATCAGATAAAACGGAATCACACACAATACAGCGAGGGCGATCAGAAATAGATAAATGAGGATTTTCCCCAATGTCAGCCGCTGACGAAGCGCATGATGTTGAACTACGGCCTCTCGCTGCGCGGCAACCTTAGCAGTTTGCATACAATCTCTCCCTCCCTATGAACGGCTCTTCCGTTTGGTCATGATGAAGGATGCAACCGATAACAGAATGATAATGACGAACAGACAAAATGCAATCGCAGCTCCGTAACCAAAACGTGTACTCTGGAACGCCACATTATACAGGTACATAATGCTGGTCATGGCCGCACGGTCTGGTCCACCGTTGCCGTTAGTCAGTGTAAACGGCTGGTCGAAAATCTGAATGCCACCGATGATGGACGTAATGACCTGGAATAGAATAATCGGTTTAAGCATCGGCACGATGATATGCATGAAGATGTGTTTTTTCTTGGCACCGTCGATCTGGGCTGCCTCTTGCAGTGCCGGATCAATGCCTTGCAGACCTGCCAGGTAGATGACCATGGAGTAGCCAAAGTACTGAAAGAAGAGGATTGACGACACAATTAGCCGCATAAACCAGGGATCATTTTTCCAATTGATCGGATCTTGAATCAACCCTGTCTGCACGAGAAAATGATTAAGTCCACCTGATTGCCAATCAAAGATCAGACTGACAAGCAAACCGAGCGAAGCCGCTGTGACGATATTCGGGAAAAAGTAGACCGCACGGAAAATATCCCGCCCTTTTAACAGCTTGTCGTTCAAAATAAAAGCCAGGACAAGGGATATCGTCAGTTGCGGTACAACCGACACCCCCCAGATGAAGAGTGTATTGAACAACGTTTTGTAGAAAAGCGGGTCCTGAAGCACGGCAACATAGTTACCGATCCCGACAAACTCAGGTGTTGTGATTCCGTCAAAATTGGTGAAGCTGATGTACAGCGAGTACAGAATCGGATACAGTCCAAAGATGGCAAACACGATAAAAAATGGTGCGATAAAGTAGTACCCGTAATGGTCCTTGCGAATCGTTTTGGCAAACATGTGCTGTCCTCCAATCATCAATATGACCTAAAGCAAACAACGAGGTTACACAAGCTCTTCTGTCCTCTCCGTTATTTGGTAAACGCTTAGTTAACTTCATAGGTTCTGGAGTTGTAAACTTACTCTACTTCTAATTCCGGGAACCTTAGACGCACGTCACGTTTAATGCGTTTTACCACATCTTCCTTGGTCTGGATATCACCATTCAGATAGAGCTGTAGCAAGTTTTTGTAAATATCGTTGTTGATAATGCCATCATATTTGGTTCGTTCATACACCGGTACCTGCTTGGCAGCCTCCGAGAAGAACTCAAAGTGTTTTTGCCCTCCCAGATAGTCCGACGTCAGCGAGTCGGCAAGCTGGTCATTCACAACCATGTTGCTCGTGAAATAATCCTGCTCTTTGGCAAGTCCGGTCAGAAACTCGTGATCGAAGTTGTAAAATTCAATGAATTTCCAAGCGGCATCCTTCTGGTCACTCTTGTTATACATCGCAATATAGGTTCCTCCTGAACTGAAGGAGGATGGCCCATGTGCGAGGCCCCATAACCCTTCGGTATCTGGTGCGTTCGCTTTGAACGTAAACTGCAACCCCCAAGTCGCTGCGGGGTAAAACATCACTTCCCCCTTTTGCATTGAGGCCGCATAACCTGCACTTCCATCTTCATACTCGGCAAGCACATGCCGTTCTCGAGCCTCACGTACCAGATCAAGCACCTTCATGTAGGTGGGATCAATGACAAGTTTTCCATCCTTCACCCAAGGAATTCCGTCGTACGAGTTGGATATGCCATTCCAGTTAGCGAGTGCATGTACCTTGTTACCACTTTGTTCTTGTACTTTTTCCCCGATTGCAAAAATTTTCTCCCATGTATCGATCTGAGCACTGACTTTCTCCGGATCATCCGTACCCAGATATTCCTTCGCCAGATCACGGCGATAATAGATGCCTCCAGGCGTACCTTGATAACCGATGGCCCTGACATTCCCCTCACTATCCTTCTCATTCGCCTGCACAAAAGGGTACTGCTCCTGGATTAGCTCGGCGGCGTTATACGGCGGAGGTGATAGATTTTCCAAATATGGCACATCAATGAGTTCCCTTATGTTCGCATTTTCAATCATGAACACATCGGGTGCTTTCGAACTGGTCTGGAGTGCTGATTTGAGCTTGGTGAGGTAAAAGTTGCCCGGGATATTAACGAAGTTCACTTTGATATCTGGATACTTCTCTTCGAATTTCTCAATGGCATAACCTGCCTCATCCGTGAAACTCCAGACCGTGATTTCTTGCTGCTTCCCTTGGTTGGATGCACCTGTCTGGCAGCCCGTCATCAATAATATGGAGCCTGCTAACACCATCATTGGTACAACGATCCGTCTAAATCCTCTCTTCATAAAGTACCCTCCCCAAAAAGGAAACGCTTACAATTTATTTGAGTATAAGAATTTGAACGGAAGCTTTCTCCTCATATATTGTCAATCATCCTTGATATTTTGTGATATCGGAGCGGTGACGTTTGCGAAATTCAGTCGGCGTGCATTGATTATATTTCTTAAAAAGACGATTATACGAGTTCACATTGTTGAACCCATGGCTGATCGCAATCTCCAAAATTGAGTCCTGACGAAAGAGCAACGCCCACTCCGACTTGATAATGCGAAAATGATTCAAATATTCCATCAATGTGATCCCCTTGATCTCTTTAAACAGTTTGCAAATATGGAATTTGCTGAATTTCATGTGCTCTGCTACCTGTTCCAGCTTGATCGATTCAGCATAATGGTCTTCCAAAAACTCACAGACCGATTCAAGAAACTCGAACTTTTTGGAAGATACACATGGCCAACTTGGCTTGGCATCCTTCTCTGAAACCGGAGGTGCTGTACGCAGTAGCAGAACGATCAGATCATATAACCGAGATACCATGAGCCAGCGGTAACCGGGTTTCTGGTTTTTTTTCTCAGCAGCAATGGCCTCAACGTAAGGTGTTGGATTATTCACACTACTGAATGGAATGATCATGGATTGATTGAACAGTCTCCCCATTTCCTGCATTTCAGCTTCACTTGCGAAGCTCCCTGTAAGCAATTCAAGCCGAAACAGCAGAATCGTCAACCGTTCGGTCCCCGGCATGAAATAGTGCACATCCCCCGGCTTGATCAGAATCATATCCCCTTGCTGTAGATCAAACATCTGCTCATTGACACCGATCCGCGCATGCTGTCCATTCACAACAACAAGTTCAACCTCATCATGCCAATGTGCAGCATAATCGAACTGTGCACCTGTATAGATTAACCGGATCGGAAAACCGTCGGCCATATGACCTGTTTCCAGAAAAGTAGGTACGCCCATATGATTCGCCTCCTCATATTTACCACACAGCCCAGCCCTGCCTCTTGTATCTATATCTTATGCCAGTATGCATTCTTCCTTTTCTCATATTCTATCTAATCTGGAAGCAAACATCCAAATCCGTATTTCTCGTCCGTTAGAGACATTGGATCAAACATGTTAATATAAGCTAAGGAAATTCAATGAAATCGGAGTGGTTGGATATGAGATTTAGCGATTTTAAAATAGGACAACGTTACGAAACTAAGTCAGCCGTGTTAACAAGGGACGACATCATTCGGTTTGCCGAAGTATACGATCCGCAGTATATGCATCTCGACGAGGAGAAAGCGAAACAAGGACGTTTCGGAGGGCTAATCGCATCCGGAATGCAGACATTGAATATTTCATTCAAACTGTGGATCGATGTGGGCGTCTATGGTGACCATATGATCGCTGGAACAGGTATCAATCATATTCAATTTATGAAACCTGTCTACCCGGGGGACGAGCTTCGCGTCGTCGCTGAAGTCACCGAGCTTCGTCCGCGTCGAACGGGAAACGGTACGGTGACCGTGCTGCTCAGCACCTATAATCAAAAGGGCCAGAACGTACTTCGGGCAGAGCTGAGTGCACTGGTTGATAATTAGACCTGGAGACGATATAGATTTAGACGTTATAGGATTATAAGAAAAAGCCGCCCATAGGGCGGCTTTACATTTGATTTATTATCTATTGTTACGAGAACGAGCTTCTTAACACTTGTCCAAGTATTTCCACACCTTTGGTGATCTGCTCATCGGATGGTGTCGAGAAGTTCAATCGAATCGCATTACAAGGGTCTTGTTCATTCACGAGGAACGCATTCCCCGGTACCACAGCTACACCTTGAGCAGCAGCCGTCTTGGCATACTCCACCATCGGAACGTGAACAGGCAGATCACACCACAAGAATAATCCGCCATCAGGACGAGTATAGGTCACAGTGTCGCCCAGATGTTCCTGCATCTTGTCCATCATCAATGTAGCCTTTCTTCGATAAACCTCACGAATGTGATTGATATGTCCCGCATAATCATATTCAGTCATAAAGCGATGAGCCAGAATCTGCGGAAGCATCGCAGTATGTACGTCTTCCCCCTGTTTAGCGACAACCATCTTCTCCACGACTTCATGGGGAGCCTGTACATATCCCACACGCAAACCAGCAGACAAAATTTTAGAAAACGAACCGACATAGATAACCAGTCCATCTTCATCCAGGGATTTAATGGTAGGCACATCCTGTCCACTGAATCGAAGTTCGCCATAAGGATTGTCCTCCAGAATCATTACTCCATACTTTTTTGCCAACGCATAGATCGCTTGGCGTTTCTCCAAACTGGTCGTAGCACCGGTTGGGTTCTGGAAGCTCGGAATGACATAGATCATTTTGACGTTCGGCTCGGTTTGCAGCGCGTGCTCAAGCTTCTCTATATTCATACCGTCCATCTCCATCGGTACTCCTGCAAGCTTCGCACCCGAAGCCCGGAAGGAATTCAAGGAACCGATAAAGCTTGGACTTTCGCAGATAATTGTATCTCCCTCATTACAGAGTACTTTACAAGCCAGCTCAATCCCTTGTTGCGCTCCGGACACAATAAAGAGCTGGTCGGACGGCTTACCTGTATTAAAATTTTGTTTAAGGTGCTGCTGAAGCGCTTCGCGAAGGGGTAGGTACCCTTCCGTGATGCCATATTGCAGTGCGGTAACCGGGTCTTGCTCCAGAATGGATTGGGTGAAGGTACGAATCGCTTCAATCGGGAATGTTTCTGGCGCGGGATTGCCCGCGGAGAATGGGATTACATTTTGACCTGATGAAGCTTTCAGTATTTCACGAATGATCGACGGCTGCAGTGATGCAATCCGGTTGGAAAAGGTATAATTCATCTTCAATAACATCCTCTCGGCATCTAATCTATCTGAACTCTATCTCCAATGATACATTAGATTCTATTATACGAGTAATTCTCGATTTGCCAAAGAGACGACTGCAATGTTTACATATTTCTATTGAAAATTGTATTCATATTCTTGCACGATTTTATTCTACGTCAATCGGATGTTGCAGTTGATCCGTATAATAATCGATGTACAGCTTACCATTGCTCCCTAGAACGGCATAGAACACATCACTAACTTGCTTTCGATGAGACGAGAGCTGTTTCAATAACTGATCCTCAGAACCGTGATTTAAACGTATATTTTCTTTCAACAGCTGACCATCCATAATCATTTCGATAGGCAAACGCTCTTTTGGTTGATCCTCTTTACTGATATCTTGCATCGTTACCGTTCGGAATGGCTTTTTCTTCATAACTGAAATTTGACCATTCACCTCAAGCAAAGCGTATTCTACTTCATTAATATCAAAAACATCCTTTTGTCTAAGTGCTTGGTTAAGTGAATCTAAGGTCATTTTATTCTTCTTCAAATTCCCCTCTAGAACTTTGCCACCCTCTATTAATACCGTAGGTGAACCCTCCGCTAGCAGACGCACCTTTCTGCTTTTTAGATTCCATTTCGATAACAAATAAGAAGTTCCAGTAAAAACAACAAGTGAGATTAAGAGATGTATCACTTCCATTTTTTCATTAAATGCCAAATTCGCAGCGATTGCCCCCATAATTACAGCCGTTACGAATTCATGAAAGTTCATATTAGATAAGGTTTGTTTTCCAAGTATTCTCGTGATGATGAGTAGCAATAAAAATGCAGAAATACTTCGGACTAAAATAATGAAATGATCAATCAAGCCGAGCACCCTTTCATTTCAAAATAGATTTTAATTCTCTAAAAGTATGTACATGTTAGATTAAAAATATGATGCAGGAACAAGATATTCAGTGGAGCCAGCTTGATATCCATGCCGCCATAAACAAAACAAAAAAGCTGCCACAGGCAGCTTTATCTCATTTCAGACAGTCTCGTAGCCTTAACAACATAGTTGGCTAACCCGGGGAACATTCGAGCCAGAGCCGGATAGAAACGGTTGGTCTTGGCAAAAGCAAGATTTTGAATGGTCCTCGCTCTTCGCAGTAACTGAGCAAATTCACGATGAGCCTCGAGCGTGTACTCACTTTGCCAAGTAGCATAGTCTATCTCCCCCTTAAGGTAAACGTCTGTCCATCGCGCGCAGAGGATCGAAGAGCGTAGTGCAATGCTCATCCCGTCTCCACATAGGGGCGGAATCACCATCATCGCGTCTCCAATATGCGGATAGTCAGACCAAGGCTCTGGAAGATTTGAAAGTTGTAGCGGCGCAACTGATACTTGGGTTCCCTCAACAGCCTCTCCTTCTGCTATACGGGCCGCAAGATTCGGGTTGCTCATGGCTGCTGCCTGCAAAATTTCTGTCACCGATTTGCCGCTTCCCTGCACGGAATCCAGAGTTAGTAGCGCCGCAACATTAACCGTTTCATTCTCAATTGGGGAGATTCCAACATATCCGCCATCGCAAAAATATAACTCCACCCTGGCCGGTATGTCGATACCTTTGTAATGAGATTTCACACCGACATATATAGTCTCATCTCGAAGACCTTCCTCACTGCTGGTTCCTCGCAGCTTTTTACTACCGTTCGCCCCGATGACCGCTTTGGCTTGGTAACGTGTACGCTCGTTGCCCTGCTTGACCTCAACTTCATAATCCTGACTCTCAAGCTGCTGGATAGATATAATGGTCGCTTTCGTCATAATTTCGGCTCCAACTGCACGCGCTTGCTGATGCAGCTGTTGATCCAGCTCGTACCGACTGATCCCGTATGCGAACCCAGGCAAAGGTGCTTCAATCTTTCCCCCATCTGGCATCGTAATTCTCGCATGATCCATACTACTAGGCATCTTCTCCATCTCTAGCAGATGAATGCTCAGATGTTCTAGCATCTCCTTCGTCTCAGGTGACATGAACTCTCCGCATGTTTTATGACGCGGAAACTGCTGTCGATCCAGTAACAGCGTGCGATGTCCCTGCCGAGCCAGTTCGATTGCACTACTACAGCCCGCTATGCCTGCCCCGATGATGATTACATCTACTTGTTTCGTCACGATATTACACCTCTCTTTTGAGGAATCACCACAGAATAGCGGAATAATGGTCTCCACTCATAGGTCATCGTGTCGTGGTTCAATCGCTGTTTGAGATCTAGCCAATCTTGATCTGTGAATCCCTTCGCTACAGACAACGGCCCATCATGACGAATGTAACGGTTACGCGAAATGAGTCTAGTCGTAATCCATACCGCCTTGTAAGACACGGTGTGACGGTGAATATCGTTAATGACTACCCCATATCGGGAAGCCCGCAGCATATGGTTAACCATGTCGACAAGCTGATCTCCTTCGAAGTGATGGATAAACTGTGAGCCTGTCACAATATCTGCCGCAGCATCGGGCAGTGCGGTTAGATCGGAACATTGTACTCGAACACGCGGTTCGTCTTGGAATAGCTGTCGGGCCTCTTCACAAGCTTCTTCCGTCAGATCGACCAGCGTAATTTGCATATCAATTCCTTGTTTCTTCGCCCATTGCAACAGCTTTTGATTCACATCTCCCGAACCGGCGCCAACATCCAGAATGGTCAGCCTACCGGGGCTGCCCATGGAGTTCCATAACTTCTCTACACCAGACACAGTCGGGCCAGGCGCAGCAAATATTTTATTTAACCTTCGCAAGTGCCGAAGTGCTTCACGTAATTCTTCTCCACCCATCGAGAAGTCATCCATTAATTCATCTTCCTTGGCACGAATGCCTAATCTTCTAAAGAAGGACATGATCCTGCTCCTCCATCAACGATGTGACAGCCGGGACATAAGTGAATTTCATTAATTCAGCCGTAAGTCCGGGACCAAAAGCCATTGCTATACCTTCCGTAGACAACTCTTCTCGTATTTTCATGTCCTCACGCATCGCCTGAAGCACAAACAAAATCGTATTGGATGACAGATTGCCATAATCTTTTAAAATATCCCTGCTGTATTTCGTTTGCTCTGGTCTCAAGTGCATGACTTCCTGGACAGAATCAACAATGCCTCGACCGCCAGGGTGTATCGCCCATAGTTCAGGAGGCGCTTCATTATGCAACAATAAACCGAGCTCTTCTTCGAGATGTACCCCCAGCAGCTTCGGAATTCGGGGAGATAGATATAGATCATAGCCGTAATCGGATACTTTCCACGTCATATCCGCTGTCGAATCCGGCAGCAGGACTGAATATCCAGTTCCCAGACTCAAGTAGTCTCTATGCCCGATCTCAGGCATGCCCACGATGGATGCAGAAGCTGCATCTCCAAAGAACGATGCCGCAAACAGCGCCTCCCGATCCTGTACAGGCTGGAAGTGAAGTGTGCATAGTTCCACGCATACGATCAACACTTGGGAGCTTGGAGCACCTTGCACGACATCACGTGCCATCTGGATTGCTTTTAATCCAGCTGCGCAGCCTTGAAAAATGAGCGGTAAGCGATTAACACGAGCAGATAGCCCCATATGTTGTATTAACTGTACATCAAGTCCTGGCAAATACTGCCCGGTACAACTGACCGTTATTAAGTGTGTAATTGCCTCAGGTGAGATCTGCGCGTCGCGCATCGCTTCCTCGGCTGCTTGAATCGCCAGGGGCAGCGCTTCCCGCTGGTATGTATCCATTCTCTCCTTAGTCGTCGGGATATCAGACTGTTCACCCGAAGGGATATAACGACATTCTTCCAATGGGCCAAGATAACTCGGTTCTACGGTATATCTTGTCTCTACACCACAGGATCTGAAAATACGTTTGGCAAAACGGGCAAGATCCGGTCGATCATGCAGTGAAGCAGCAATCAGGCCTGCAATTTCGGGCTGAGCTACTCGATGTGCAGGGAGAGCAGTTCCCATGCCAAGGATCGCAATATCACTCGGGTTGTTTGGATTCATAGTAACCTCCTGAATTTGGTTTTAATCACCTGTAATTAACACCTTTTACCCCTAATGAACAAGTTGTAATCCCTTTTTGATATTGGTCCATATAATAGCTACTCCATGTTCGCTCCTCGGTTGTATATTTTATTAAGTTGACTGTGGACTCAGAAGTCCCCTCTGCGGTACTTTATGAATTTAGATTGAAAAAAAAATCGCTCTCGCTGCATATTGCTTGTTATCCATACTAAAAAAGCCACCTAAAGGTGGCTTCAACATACGCATTCCATTTCATCCCATGAAATGATCAATCCATATCAAACGTCTGCTCGACTAAATACATCCCTCAACGTATCACTCATCAGATACCATGCATCTTCAGCCATCTGAATATCGCCATGATGTGTAAAACCGTGAACAGCGCCCTCGTACTCTTTATGAGTTACCTTTACACCGCCTGCTTCCAGCTTCGATGCGTAGTTACGTGCTTCTTGGGCAAGAGAATCTCTCTCTGCAGTTATAATCAGAGCTTCCGGCAGATGGGAAAACGAATTCGCGAGTACAGGAGAAGCTAGTGGGTTAACAGCATCCTCCGTTTTCGTTAGATACATAGCATTAAACGTCCTTGCAACATCTGCTGGAATGGCTTCCGGAAAATCAGGCTTCTCTCCCGGATCTGTAGCCAGATCCAGTACAGCATAATCAATGATCTGAAGTAAGATTGGGAACTCATCTCCACGCTCACGATTGAGCAAACATACGGCTGCAGCCAAATTACCTCCTGCACTATGACCACCAATAGCAAGTAAAGATGCATTTGCTGAGATCTGAGCTGCATTAGCATGCACCCATTTCACCACGTCGTAACACTCCAAGACGGCCGTTGGGAATTTATGTTCCGGGGCTAGCTTGTAATCGATATTAACAACAATACATCCAGCACGACCTGCAATTAAACGACACCAGGCGTCGTCTCCATCGGCTTGTCCTAATACAAATCCTCCGCCATGCATGTTGAAGAAAATAGGAAATGTTGAACGTTCTGCGTTTTCCTGACCTGGCGTGTAGATCAGCACCCGTGTTTCTCCAGCGGAAGTAGGAATCATGAATTCTTTAACTTTTACATCATATGTATGACTTGGTTGAAGGCTCTGATCATTTCCCGAGCTATGCTGACGCATCTGTTGAACCATGGCAATCTGCTGCTGTAGATCCATTCCATTCACTCCTTCGTCTTTGTTCTACACCTCGCAACCTGAGGCAACCTGAGGTTACTCAAAAGGCTTCTTTTACCCTATTCGACTAGCGTCTCCTGAATCCTTTTCGGTAGCTTCTGCACCACCATGTCATAGGAGTGATCAATCATGGCATAAAGGTCTTCATGGGATAAGGAGTCATCCAGCATCACGGTATTCCAATGCTTCTTGTTCATATGGTAACCTGGCTTGACAGCCTCATGCTGCTCTTTCAGATTCTCCGCAATGATTGGGTCACACTTCAGATTCAAACGCCTGTTCTCTCCATTTCCTTCAAACAAAAGGGCAAACATTTTGTCCGCCACCTTAATCACGGTCGTCTCCGGTCCGAATGGATATTCCTTAACCGCTCCTTTTTTAGCAAGACAATAATTGATCACCGTCTCCATCCCACTACCTCCCCCTTTAAAATTGAATCATATATCTTCCATTTTAATCGAATGTATGTTTGCCTGTAAATGCGACTTATTTATCTATAAAAAAAGCCTCCCCCGTATATCCATCGGAGAAGGCTTGCAGTATTTTGGTTTATCGATTGTTTAATTTATAATTTGTGTTGCTGTGATCCGCTTTACGTGCAGTCCCCGATGACTGCTTACCTTTAGCTTGAGGTCGATCACTTCGTGAGAAACGTGAACCACTCGTCGAACGTTCTTCCGAATCACTTCGGGATGCCGTTTTATCCCGTTTAGCAAACCATTCGGACTTGGGCTTGCGTGCTGGATTAGATTTGGATTTAGCTGGTTTATTCGCATTCGTGCGATTATATCCAGATGAACTGTCGGAAGTTCTGGACGTCGGTTTGGTCCGTTTCTTTTGGCTCGTTTGATTCATTGGAGTGTATACAGGAGCATGGGTCATTGGATACGGATGATCCTTGACCTCTGGAATGGATTTCTTAATGACTTTCTCAATGTCTTTCAGGAACGGAAGCTCATCTTTCTCACAGAATGAGATTGCCATTCCACTTTTCCCCGCTCGGCCTGTCCGTCCAATACGGTGAACGTATGTCTCTGGAATATTTGGCAGATTGAAATTAATGACATGCGTCAATTCTTCCACATCAATACCTCTAGCCGCAATGTCGGTAGCAACCAGAACACGAGTAGCACCGCTTTTAAAATTGTTCAACGCCCGCTGACGTTCGTTCTGCGATTTGTTGCCATGAATGGCCTGGGCCGTCACATTGATTTTGGCCAAGTCTCGCGTAACCCGGTCTGCTCCGCGTTTCGTACGGGTAAACACCAATGCAGTAGCAATGGACTTATCCTGCAAAATGTCATTCAACATACTCTGTTTCTTGCCTTGTTCTAACAAATATACAGATTGTTTAATGCGGTCTACCGTTGAAGATACCGGCGTAATCTCCACTTTAACCGGGTTCACTAACAACGTTTGCACCATCTTCACAATCTCTGGTGGCATCGTTGCTGAGAAGAACAATGTCTGTTTTTTGTTTGGCATCTTGGCAATGATCCGTTTCACATCGTGGATAAATCCCATATCCAGCATACGGTCCGCTTCATCAAGAACAAGAATCTCCACGAGGCTCAGATCGATTTGCTTCTGATTCACCAGATCCATTAAGCGCCCAGGCGTAGCGATGATAATATCTGCTCCTTGTTGCAACGCACGCTCCTGCACTCGTTGAGATACGCCGCCCACAATCGCAACGGAGCGAATGTCGGTGTATCTGCTATACATTTTAATATTGTCGGATATTTGAATGGCGAGCTCCCGAGTAGGGGACAAAATAAGTGAGCGAATCGCACGGACGGACTTGCCCTTTGGATGTGTTGAAGTCCCTTGTTTACTTCGGCCCCCTTCACTCAACAACTGAATAATGGGTACCGAAAACGCAGCGGTCTTCCCTGTTCCGGTCTGAGCACAACCGAGTAAATCTCGGCCTGCAAGCACTGCTGGTATAGACTGCTCCTGAATCGGAGTCGGCTTCGTGTAATTAGCTTTTTTTAATCCTTCCAGAATCGGAGGGATGATGTTTAATTCCTGAAATGTCATGTTATCTCCTTCATTTACGCACTTCTCTACATAAAACGAATCTTTATGTCACACGTAACAGTTAAGGATAACATTAAAAATGAGTTCTGTATATCATTTTTGAACGTTATTTAATGATAAGTCCCATTAACCCGGCAAATGTTGCAGCTTGATGCGGCGCAATCACACATCCGGTCAGATCCTCTAGTGTAAGATTAAGAGTATCGAATTCACAATCACTAAGATCCAACCCCCTCATTGCTGTTCCGGTGAACGTGACCTGATCCAGATTGCATGCGTTGAATCCAATCTTCTGTAATTTCAGATAGGCGAAGTCTGCACCAATCAAGCTACATTCAGCGTATTGGACCTGTTTGAGATGGGCAAAACGGAAATTGCTATAGTCACCTATACTCTGCACAACACTTACATTCTGCCATCGGCTCCCGGAAAAGTCCGCACCGACCAATTTACAGTTCTTCCATTCCGTTCGATGCATAAACGTATCTTGCAGATTCACATTGGAAAAGTCACAGTGCTCGAACTTGACATCTGTGAATTCACAATGTTCAAGGGATGATTCCAGAAGAGTAACGTGGCGGAATACGACTCGTTCAAACGATGCCTTTCTTACTTCTTGCAGATCCAGCGTAACATTTTCAAACAGCCTGTCTTTGTATTCTGCTTTTGATTCTAGTGCATATATCGGTTCCGATTCGAGCAAGTGTTCGAACCGTTTGGGTTTCTCTATCTTCATGTCAGCCTCCTTATAGGCTAATTAAACTTTGATTGCAACAACTCGCAGTCTGGAAATATCCAAGTGCCACTGTCCTTCAAGGCAGAGCTGGGGTTCTACTTTCTTTTCGACAACTTCCATAATATTCTCCTGCTCATCAGCCTCAATATCCCGAAACAGATGATGTGCAAAGCTGCAGAGCCACTTACGTACCCCTTGTTTCAACGGTCTAAGGCTATCCGTCTGCTGTATAAATAACACTTGGAATTCATGCTGTTCCAACAAACCTGCAAACTCTCCAACACTGGGATGATACCACGGATTACGTCCCTCCCATGTGTATCCTCGCACAACGAGCTCCTCCCGAACCGCATCAAGTAAGATTTTGGTATTACCTTTGCCCGCAAATTCCGTGACGAGACGCCCTCCTTGCTTTAATGCTAATTGCATAGTCTTCACAACAGCAGGAGCATCAGCCATCCAGTGTAATGCAGCATGAGAAAATATAGCGTCATATCGTTCCTGTGTCCGATAACAAGCAGCATCTGCAATCTGTACATCCAGTTCCGGATATTTGGCTTTGGCTTGAGCTATGCTCTCTTCTGAAAGATCAATGCCTGTGGTAAGAGCTCCGGTTGCTGCAATCTGTGCCGTTAATACACCATTACCGCATCCTACATCCAGGATTCGCTCTCCTGGAGATGGTTGAAGGAAGGACAATAGCGGTATGGGCGGTGTACCAAGTAAAGAATGCACGTTCTGGCTATAAGAATGGGGTTGTGAAAAGGCTGATTTATTCATTGAAAAGGAATCTTGTTCCATGTTGTATAACATCTCTCCTTCACATTAAGGATATAAGGTATCTCTAATAACCTATATCAGTGTAAGAAAAATGTCAATGTTCTCTCCATTGATCGAATGTTTCATATCTTCAGCACCTCATCTGGGAGCAACCTAAACCGAAAACAAAAAGAAGCGCTGTACAGAATAAATTGACATTCATCTGTAGCGCACCTCTATTCACTGATCCGCGGCATAATTACCCCTATCAAACAATTACAACCTCAGCCACATACTTAAATAATCATAAAATAGTCTTAACCTCTATACCATCGCCGCTGTTTGTAATTCGGCAAACGGTTCTACCTGAACCACGTTCTCTTGTATCATCCTTACAATATCGCGAGTCAGAGCGTCCACATTTTCACTGCGTGTCGCCCAACTGGTACAGAAGCGAACGGCACTACGAGACTCATCCACCTTTTCCCAAAATGTAAACGTATAGTGTTCACGCAGCTGTTCCAGCAAGGAATTCGGCAGAATCGGGAACTGCTGATTAGTCGGAGAATCATAGAGGAATTCCACACCATGCTGCTCAAGGGAGTCATGGATTTTTAGTGCCATATCCACGGCATGACGGGAAATCTCCAGATACAAACCATCTTCAAACAACGTTTCAAACTGGATACCCAGCAATCTGCCCTTAGCTAACAGGCCGCCTTTTTGCTTGATTATATAACGGAAATCCCGTTTCAGCGCATCATTCAAAATGACAACTGCCTCACCCATCAGCGCGCCAATTTTGGTTCCACCAATGTAAAAGACATCACACATGCGTGCAAGATCACGCATCGTCATATCACAATCTTTGGATGCAAGAGCGTAGCCAAGACGTGCTCCATCGATAAAAAATGGCAAACCGTAAGCTTGGCTTATCGCATACAATGCCTCAAGTTCAGCTTTGCTGTACATCGTACCATTCTCGGTTGGTTGAGATATGTATACCATGCCAGGTTGAACGCTATGCTCCGGTGACGATTCCTTGGCATGCGCATCACAGACAGCTTTCACTTGCTCAGCGGTAATTTTGCCATCCAGGCTCGGTACGGTCAGCACCTTATGCCCAGTCGACTCGATCGCCCCTGTCTCATGAACGGCAATATGACCGGATACCGCCGCGATGACGCCTTGATGTGGTCGAAGAATGGACGCAATCACCGTTGTGTTGGTCTGCGTACCACCCACTAGAAAATGTACATCCGCCTCTTCGTTCCCACAGGCCTGCCGGATCAGCATACGAGCACGCTCACAGTGAGTGTCTGTACCATAACCACTGGTTTGCTCCATATTGGTCTCTAACAACCGTTGCAATATCCGCTCGTGTGCACCTTCGTTATAATCACATTCAAATCGTATCATCGTGCCCTCTCTCCTGCCTTCTTGGTCAGCTTTTCTTGGATGTTCATCATGGAGGCATAGACCTCTTGAATTTCTTCTTCACTCAAGTTTTGCATTAATTTCAAAATCTGTTGATCAGATCGATCATTCAGTTCCGCAAACAGTTCCTGTCCTTTATCCGTCAGACGAATCAGGCTAACCCGGCTGTCTTCCGTGGAATCTACCTTATTGAGCAGTCCTTCCTTCGTTAGCTTGTTCACGATCCGGCTCATATAACTGCGATCAATGGTAAGGGTATCGACCAGATTGTTCGCAATACTTTCACCACGCATTCCAATTTCGATCACAACTCGTACTTCGGCAAATGAATACCCTGTCCCGAGAATATGTTTATCAAGCACCCCGAGAATATTCGTATAAAAACGGTTAAAGCGCCGCATGTCTGCTAAAACTTCCGGTTGAATATGCTGAGAGTTCATCAGTTAAAGTTAACCTCCCTTTTAGTGGACATTGTCAACATTATATTAATGAGGATTGTGGACACTGTCAACATTATTCTTCCATATGATGTTTATAACGATACGTTCATTGAATAGCAAAAAGCCGCGCATTGCGCGGCTTTACTAATTGAGCATTTTGATGTTCCTGCTAATCCTAGGAGTGATTATGTTGAACTTGATGCAGGCGACTGTAGATGCCTCCAGCAGCAACCAGTTCTTCATGGTTGCCTTGTTCAGCTATACCATCGGTATTCACAACTATAATGCGATCTGCATTTTTAATTGTGGTCAGCCGGTGTGCAATGACGAGCGTTGTTCTGCCGACTGACAATTCGGCAAGAGATTGCTGAATGAGCGCTTCCGTTTCTGTATCTAACGCAGAAGTGGCCTCATCCAGAATCAAAATCGGAGGATTTTTGAGGAACATGCGTGCAATGGACAACCGTTGTTTTTGCCCGCCAGATAGCTTAACCCCACGTTCTCCAATGATGGTATCCATTCCCTCCGGCAAGCTCTTAATCAGCTCCTCCAATGAGGCACGACGAGCTGCCTCCCAGATCTGATCCTCTGTAGCTGTTAGATCACCGTAGGCGATATTCTCCTTGATTGTACCCGAGAATAGGAACACATCCTGCTGCACGATTCCGATCTGTTTACGCAGTGATTGCAGCTTAATGTCACGAATATCGACACCATCAACTGTGATACGCCCTTCCTCAACTTCATAAAACCGCGGCAGCAAGCTGCATATCGTCGTTTTACCTGCTCCGGAAGGACCAACAAATGCAACCGTTTCGCCAGGACGAATCGACAAGCTAATGTTATTTAGGATGCGACGGCTTGACTCATAGCCGAATGAGACATTCTCGAAGCGGATGTCCCCCTTCACCTCACGTAACTCAACCGCATCTTTGCGATCTGCAATCTCAGGTTCCGTGTCAATGATCTCAAGATACCGTTTGAACCCAGCAATTCCCTTCGGATAGCTCTCAATCACCGCATTAATCTTCTCGATTGGTCGGAAGAAAATATTAGACAAGAGCAGGAAAGCCATGAAATCCCCCATGTTAATTCTGCCGTCGATGTAGAACCATGCTCCGCTGATCATCACAAATACGGTGACCAGACGCATCATCATATAACTGACTGAGATGCTTTTGGCCATCGTTTTATACGCAAGCAGTTTGGTTAGACGGAAATTTGCGTTATCTACGGCAAACAGCTTTTTCTCATGCTCCTCGTTGGCAAATGACTGCACAACACGCATACCACCTACGTTATCTTCAATACGCGCATTGAAGTTACCCACATCGCCGAACAATCGCCGATATGTCTTGGTCATGCGACCACCGAATACAATAATAACCCACGCCATAATCGGAATGATAATAAACGTCAGCAAAGCCAGCTCCAGATTAATGTTAGCCATCAGCCAGAATGATCCAATTAGCGTCATCACTGCGATGAACACATCCTCCGGCCCATGGTGAGCTACTTCACCAATATCATTGAGATCATTCGTGAGATGACCGATCAGATGGCCTGTTTTGCGATTATCAAAAAACCGGAATGAAAGCTTCTGCAGGTGGGCGAACATTTTTTCACGCATATTGGTTTCAATGTTAATTCCCAGCATATGTCCCCAGTATGTAACGACGTAGTTTAACACGGTATTAAGTGCATAGATGGACAACAGCACAATACACGCGAGTAGAATAAGCGGCCAGTCCTGACCAGGCAGCAGTTCATTAATGAACTTGCTAACGGCAAGCGGGAATGCCAGTTCCAATAAACCGGCAAACACAGCACAGCCGAAATCGATGAGAAACAATTTTTTATACGGTCGGTAGTACGAAAAAAAACGACGAAGCATTTCGATTCACGCTCACTCTCCACTTTCATATTCAATTGTACAGTGCATACCATTCTATATAGTCTTCCAGAACATGTAAAGTCATTTTCGTTTATCTAAATATTCCTAATCTACAAGTTCATCAAGGGCGGCCTCTAACTCATCCAGTTGTCTTGTAAGTGAACTCACTTGAGTTTGCGTATCCTTTAGCTTTTTTGAAATGGACTGTTCGTCTCCAGTCTCTGCGCCTTCTTTTCCTTCTCCCACGCCAGACTGAATACGTCTCCATTCTTGTTCATATTGCTTCAGTTGATCTACAGCCGCACTCCGCTCTTCTTTTATTTGCTCAATCTGCTGTTCCAGGTACAACAGATCGGACAGGCTTGCTCCGCCTGACATACGCTGAGAATACGTCATTTGCTCACCTCTTTATACAACTTCTATGCTTATTTTTATTCTTCCTTCAACTCAATTGCTTTACTTACGTCGTATGCATCCATATTGATATCCGGCTCTATATCCATCGCCAGTTTGGCAAGCTGACTGCCGATGTACGGTCCCATCGTTAGACCGGAAGCTCCCAAACCATTGGCTGTAATCAGACCGGACCATCCAGGCACCGTTCCCATAACCGGCAGAAATCCAGGTGTGAACGGACGAAAACCAACCCTTACCTCATCAAGAGTACTGTTAGCAAGCTCAGGAGCCAGCTCCAATCCTTTGTTCAACACCTCCTGCATACCTCCGGCAGTAATTCGTGTATCATAACCCTCAACATCATTTTCATGGGTTGCCCCAATGACCATCTTCTGTTCTGCAAAGGCGAGTAGATACTGGTCTGTAGGCGGCATAATGACGGGCCAATGACCTGTATTTTGTTGATGAGAAATTCGTAAATGAATAATCTGAGCCTTCTGATAATGAACTTTAAAATGAATGCCAAGTGGCTCCATCAATTCATTTGCCCAAGCACCTGCACACACCACAACCATATCGGCCCCGTAACGCTCTGAATTTACTTCAACGCCCGTCACCTGTTCGTCCTCACAGAGCAGCCGAGCTTCGCCCTCCAAAAGCCTAGCACCCTGCCGCTGTGCAGAACGAATCAACGCATCACGGAGTGCTCTTCCATCCACACGGGCAGCGCCACTAACATGTACAGATGAGTAACCTTCCCGAAGGATCGGAAAACGTTCCCGTGTTTCTTTTTCATCCAGCCATGTAATGTTGCCCATCTCTGGTGCATCTTCTCTACGCAACTTGGCTCGTTCGACCAACTTATTCAATTTGTCATGATCGGTATGAATACTGAGTGCGCCCGTCTGCGCATACCCAGTCTCCGTCTCCCCATCACGTTCCAATTCAGCAATAAGGCCAGGATAATAACGCGCTCCCGCCTTAGCCAGCTGATACCAGTCCTGATTCCGGCGCTGGGACAACCATGGGCAGATAATACCAGCCGCCGCATCAGTTGCCTGCCCCGTATCTTTCCGGTCAACAAGCAATACTTCAGCACCTGATTTGGCTAAATGATAGGCGGTAGATGCCCCTAATATGCCTGCTCCGATGACGATAACTTTTTTCATGCCAATATTCCTTTCATTCATAAAACTCTTAATATCTATTACTTTATATTGAAAAAATAACTCACATAAGCTGCTTAGCTTTCTGCCTCTACAGGTAGCCAATCTGATTCTTTGGCCCCCAGATTAATAATGAATTGTCTTAACGCATGAGAGATCCATTTCCGAGCATGAATTACAAGCTGAATCTCCATTGTGAAATCAGTATGAACCAAAGGCAGTACGGTAAGCTCCTGTCTCTGAATCTCGTCCATCGCAATCATCTGTGGCAATAGCGAGATACCTGGGCCAGCCATAATACTTCGCTTAATTGCCTCAGGACTCCCTAGCTCCAATGCTACTTTATAAGGAATTCCATTCTTTCTGAGTATCTTTTCCAGTAGTTGTCTGTAATTACACGAATCCTCTGGCATGATCCATTCTTCATTCGCAAGATGATTCAATGTGACCTCGGATTGAGCCGCAAGGGGATGGTCTGAATTCACAATGAGTACCAGTGGTTCCTCCCGAATGGTGATCCACTGTAATCCCGAATCAGACGAAGCATTGGCTAGAATCAGGCCGACATCCGCCTCTCCCTCTCTAACTTTTTGTAAAATCAGATCTTCACGATCAGTCTGCAGTCGTATACTAAGCTCAGGATATTGTGTGCGTGTGGTTTGAATAGGTGCTGGCAGATAATATGAGGCAAGTGAATCCATCGTAGCGATGGTTAGTGAACCCCCACCCTGCTTGGTCAGCTTCTCCTGTGAATGTTCAAATATCTCCAGTATCTGTCCGGAAAGCTTGTATAACTCTTCCCCCGCTGAAGTCAGCCTAATTTTGTTGTTATTATATCGTTCGAATAATTTGACTTGATAGATTTTTTCCAGTTTTTGAATCTGGGTTGTCACACTGGACTGTGCGTAGCCAAGCTCTTCGGCCGCCTTGGTAAAGCTTTGCCTCAAAGCAACCTCACGAAAGGTTTGAAAATAATTCAAATCCATATCTATTCCCTCACGTCATCGAAATTATTGATAAGACCCATCATCTATTATAGCTAACTATGATACCTTTTCCTATGGTAAAGTGAATGTAATGGAATTCCAACATACATATGGGGGTCATACAATGTTAACCGAACAACAGGTTCATGGTATCTATATACCTGTAATCACACCTTTTACCAAGGAGCGCGAACTCGATCTTCCTTCGTTCCGCAATTACATCAAAGTTATGGCAGAGAGCGGTATTCATGGCTTGGTGATTAATGGCACGACAGGAGAATCACCTACCGTGACATGGGACGAAGTGGAACAGCTTGTGAAGGCCGCGAAGGAAACACTGAGCAGCATCAATTCCTCCGTACCTATTGTGGTTGGCACTGGAACCAATGATACTGCTTCAACCGTGAAAAGAACCAAGATGGCCGCAGACCTCGGCGCTGATGCGGTTCTTGTCGTAACTCCATACTATAATAGACCTACCGAAGCCGGCATTTATGAACACTTCCGTATGGCCGCTGAAGTAGGCGTACCTGTAATGGTATATGAAATCCCAGCACGTACTGGCGTGAAGGTTTCCATAGAGATGATGAAAAAAATCATGAACCTGGACGGTGTTATTGGTCTTAAGGACAGCACAAACGACCTTGAACTGATGACTGAATTGGTACGCACCGGCTCCAAGCCGATTTTGTGCGGAGATGATACATTCTTCTATGATATGTTAACGAAAGGCGCGACCGGCGGTATGATGGCATCTGCTGGAGTGAGTCCGAAGCGTTTCCTCGAGGTGTATACCCGTTTTGTTGCCGGCGAAAAAGAAGAGGCTTACCAGATCTATACGGAGTTACTGCCGTTTATTCGACATCTATTTGAGGAGCCTGCTCCGGCAATGTTAAAACATCTGCTTGCTAAAGAAGGTATTATCTCTTCGGACCAGTTGCGGTTGCCTTTGATGCCAGCATCGGAACAGCTAATAGCAAAGTTTGCACTATAAATAAAACGCACAAATTATCGTAACATCATTCATCGGAATATCAAAAAGCCGCAGTTTCTTCTGCGGCTTTTGTTATGCACTTCTTTTTCCACACACATCTCTTATTTAGATTATTTCGCAACAAAACCATGATAGAATGTTTCTACGACAAGGGCGGGAGCAGCTTTCTGGGCGATATTGCCACGGATCACTTGCTGCCATGTCAGAAAGAGGACCGAATACAGCACTTCCACAATCCACGTTGTCTCCACATCGGATCGAAAGAATCCTTTCTTTTGGAGCACGCCAATGGCGTTCAGCACGGGTTCCCTCAGCTTCTGGTCTGCTCCTTCAATCTCGGCGTTATAATGGACGGTAGTATCATGAGCCAGAAAATAAATTTTGTCCCCCAAAGGTATGAGTGCTTCAATCAGATCGGGGATATATTGCTCAACACGACTCTCATCCAGCTTAATATGCTCCAACGTCTCATCAACAACCTCGATGGCTCGCATAGCTAGATGAATCATGAGCTGTTCACGGCTTTCCACATATCTATGTAACGTTGCGATGCCAATGTTAGCAGCCTCAGCTATGTCATTCATAGACGCATTTGGCTTGTCTATAAGCAGCTTCGTTGCTTCATCTAATATCGTGTTCATTCGGTTCTGCTTGAAGGTTAATTTTTCTGTTTTCATAGTAAGAACTACACCTCACTCTTGCTCCAAATTAATCGACCTTCGCTCCAAGTGAGCGGGCTATAAGAACTGCCTGTTCACGATCAATGCGTACCTTTTTGAAATCCAATGATTTTAGATCAATTCCTTCCAAAATGGCCCCTCGCAAGTCGGCACCCTCGAGCTTCACCCGGCTCATGGATACTCTGGTGAGGTCACAATCACGCAAGTCTGCTTTGGTCAGATCACATTCACTGAGATCGGCTTCGAAGAAACGAATCCCTCGCAAATCCTGTTTTCCCAGCCGAGTATGTCTCAGATTGGTATAAGACCAGTCTCCTTTTACAAGTGAAACTCCGTCCATCTGGGCACCCGCGAAATCAGATCCTGTCATTTTACAAGCTGTGAATTTAGAGGCGAATAAGTTCGCTCCGCCAAACATGCAATTTTCAAACGCTGACTCCGTGTGCATCGATCCGTTCATCAATGCGCCCTTGAAATCACATTCTATAAAACGACAATGGCTCGTCTCGATTTCTTCCATAGAAGCATTCATGAATGTACATTGCCTGAATACACAGCTCGTCAATTCACCATAGCGCAGATCGCGTCCTTCAAAATGAACGGCTTCATATTCTTGATCCCTGTATTGATACATAGTACACCTCGTTTGGGTTAAGTGGTACATTTACCGATTTAAAAAACAACGCTGATTCTACTATACCATAACGACTTCTATAGAAGTTTTACAATAGGTTTTTGCACATTCTGTACATCGATACAGCAGGTTTTCTGATTTCTCCGACCTTTCTATATCCCAGACGTTCATACAGTTTAATTGCACCTGCATTCTCTTGCTTGACTGTTAATGATGACTTCGCGAACCCTTGCAGGATAGCCTGCTTCTCGGCATGCAGGATCAACTTCGTACCCAACCCAAGCCCTCTGCTTTCCGGTAGCGTAGCAATCGTTCCAATATGATATTCATCCAGTTCTCCTTCTTTTAAAGTCACCATGGTATAGAACTCTTTCCAGTTACGCAGGTTGTATCCGATCAGCTTCCATTGGTGAAGCTTAAATAGTTGCGAGAACGTAGGCAGCGCCAGCTTATTCATCAGTCTTGTTGGATAACACATTATCATTCCCAATGTAATACCATCCTGCACGGCTTCGTAGGCATATTCGTGACTAAATCGATTGTTACGAGCTCGCCAGAGTTTTTGAAACGTTCTATTAATTACTGCGGGTTCTTTGGATCCAGCCAGAGAGAATTTCATGTAATCAAGTGCCATTTCGGTTAGTCTTCCTCCAACAGTAGTGTGGGGGCTTGCTTTTACAATAGATACTGCGCTCATAACCTCACTCCTTACAATGTGATTTGAATCTGATCTACTATCTGGGGTATAAAAATGGTGCTCAATACAACTCTTTTGATAGTCCAAATTGTATTTTTGATAGATAATACTATCACATGAATAAACTATATATCATCCTATTAAGAAATTCAAATTCTTCAACTTCCTTTACATAAACCAAAAATGCAAAAAAACCGCTGCAATAGCGGTTTTCTGGATGTTGGGTATGGTGACAGACTATAAATACTGCTTGAACCATGTGTTCACCTGTTCGAAGCTATCAACACGCAGTGACGGTTTGCCACTTTTGAGCAAAGAATGGTTCGAGCCAGGATAGCGAATCAGCTTGGTTGTTTTACCATAACGCTTCAGCGTAGTATACAACTCTTCCGCTTGCGCAATCGGCGTCCGAAAATCCTGCTCTCCGTGCATGATCAGCAGCGGGGTATCGATCTTATGCGCATGGGCAAGCGGTGAACGAGACCACAGAAATTCTGCGTGCTCCGCTGGATTGCCCCCAACTACACCTTCTACGTACGATATACCAATATCACTCGTGCCATACATAGACAACCAGTTGGAAATACAACGCTGTGTCACAGCTGCCCGGAAGCGATTGGAATGAGCAACAATCCAGTTCGTCATTACCCCGCCATAACTTCCGCCCGCAACACCCAAGCGGGATTCATCCAGTATCGAATAGGAGGCCAGGACATAATCTACAGCTTCCATTAAATCTCGATAATCCCCACCACCAAAATCACCTCGACAAGCTTGAGCAAACTCCTGCCCATATCCCATACTTCCCCGAGGATTAACCCACAATACCGCATAACCCTCTGCGATAAGTGTCTGTATCTCATGACTATAAGACCCGGAGTACATGGCGTGAGGACCACCATGAATCTGTAAAATCAGCGGCAATCTCTCTTCCGAGGAAATATCCGGCATAGCCAACCACCCGTGAATCAGACGTCCGTCCGAAGAGGAGAACTGAATTCTTTTAGGTACGTTCACAAT
The DNA here is from genome assembly GCF_948329825.1 of Paenibacillus sp. JJ-100. Classification (GTDB taxonomy): domain Bacteria; phylum Bacillota; class Bacilli; order Paenibacillales; family Paenibacillaceae; genus Paenibacillus. Next base: position 1,137,548 of record NZ_CAOJCM010000001.1, on the reverse strand, counting down.
CCGCTTATTCATAAACTCATCATTCCGGCGCGTAAGTCTGGACATAGTACGGCTTCCCATCTCAACAATGTATAACTCCCCTGGATGCGTGTCGGTCAGAGCAGCAACGACCAGCGTTTTCTCGTCTGCGGATAACGTATACTGATACACATCTTTTTCTCCCGCTGGTGTGATAGCCTCACAGCTCCCGTCCGACTGAATCTGGTATACATCGACACTTCCATGATGCGTGCCCAGAACGTACACCCCCTGCTGCGGGAATGAACGGCTAATTACAGGTGAAGGCGAAGCACTGGCCGACTTCATGTCTCCCAGTGCAGCATTGCCGATCTGCATGTCTAGTTCCGGTGCGAATAGCCTGGGCATCCCCCGCTGAGCGGGAATGGTATACAGTCGATGATGACTTCCACTGCCAAATTTGCGATCACTTGCAATGAGGATCAGCTGTTTGCCGTCAGGAGTGAACGAGAACTGGCCAATCTGAAGGCTGGAATCCGTAATTTTGACAGGTTCTGCTTCCCCCTTCTCCTCAATATGCACCATATATACATCTGTGTGATATTGAAGATCCGGGTCCATACCCTCTTCTTTTGCTTGTTTGGAGATAAATGCAAGCTTCAGGCTATCCGGTGACCAAACCGGTGTCGTAATATTCCATAATTCAGGCGTCATCTGTGTGATCTGTCCACTATGAAACTCGTAAAGGAAAAGATGGCTGTATTGACCATCCCACCACCCTGAACCTTCTTCCTTGGGCGTAGTCCGTTCATACACCTTTCCACGTAATACAGCTGTTGACAGAGCTGCTAGTTCAGTACTTTCTGTACTTGGCTTCTCATCGTTCAAGCATTCATCTGTGTTGAGCTGAACTTTACTGGTAAAGGCAATATATTTCCCATCGGGTGACCAGATATAACTTATGATCTTGTATTCAGGAGATATGAGCATGGTCGGTTCCGCGCCCTCCGTCTGAAGAGACCAAAGTCCTCTTCCAGCCTGCGTGGAGCGTATAAACGTCAGCTCGTTTCCGTCCGGCGACCATGCAGGGGAGGAATCTTTTGTTCCATGGGTCAGCGCTACATCCTCTGTACCATCGAGCGAGATTCCACGAATCTGAGTGTTATATTCGTTCTTCACCTGATCTATTGTCTGTTCCACATATGCAACCTGACCTTTTGCACTGATCACAGGTTGACTGATCCAGCGATAGTGAACCAAATCCTCTGGAATAATCCGACTTTTTTTCATTAAACTCTATCTCCCTTCCGCTCTTATTTATGAGTCGTTTCTGTACGAGGATCAAGGACATCCCTGAGCCAATCCCCTAGGAAAATAACCCCCAGTACGGTAAATGTAATTGCAAGTCCGGGGAATGTAGCGACCCACCAGCTTGTTGCTACATACTGTCGTCCGTCACTCAACATACCACCCCAAGATACATCTGGAGGTTTGATTCCTAGTCCCAGGAAACTCAGTGAAGCTTCCATAATGATCGTTGTACCTACATTCATACCGCATATGACAATAAAAGAGGAAAGGATGTTCGGTAGAATATGTTTCAGAATTAACCGATTGTTCTTAGCACCGATAGACTTGGCGGCAAATACGAAATCTCGTTCTTTAAGGCTGAGCACCTCACTTCGGACTACACGTGTGAATGGAACCCAATTCGTTACACCGATAACAAAGATCAGAGTTGTCAGACCTGGGCCAACAATAGCCATCACCACTAACATAAACAGAATGGTCGGAATAGCCAAGAATGCATCACCTACACGCATAATAACAGCATCCAGCCATTTTCCGTAAAATCCCGAGATCAAGCCCAGAATCGCTCCCAGAATTCCCGAGACTATCACGGCCCCCATACCGACAATCAACGATACACGAGCGCCATATACGATACGGCTCCACATATCTCTACCCAGATTGTCGGTACCTAGCCAGTATTCAGCTGTTCCACCTTCAAGCCATACAGGCGGTTTAAGACGGTTCAGCGGATTCACCGCAGCTGGGTCATGACTTGTTAGCAGAGGTGCGGCTATAGCAATCAGCGAAACAATACATACAATCACAGCACCAAGCAGCCCGGTTTTGCTGTGGATTAGTTGCTGCCATATAGAACGAATTCCGGCAAGCGTGTGTTTCTCGTTGTTTCCCTGTTTCTGATCCAGGACCGATATGTCATTGCTGTCTCTCATAGATCGCACCTCCTTCTAGTCATATTTGATACGCGGGTCCAGCAGTCTATAAGACACGTCCGTTAGAATATTAACAACAACAACAATAATGGCAATTACAAACACCGCGGCTTGCACAATGGCCATGTCATGCGTATTCACGGCTACAACCAGCAACTGACCCAAACCAGGCCAGGAAAATACCGTTTCGGTAATCAGGGTGCCCCCGATCAAACTTGTAAACTGAAGGCTCATAATCGTGACAACCGGAATCAAACCATTGCGAAATGCATGTTTTACAATTACGGTTAATCGGCCAAGTCCTTTGCTGCGTGCTGTGCGAATGTAATCCTGATTCAATATTTCCAACATGCTTGATCGAATGAGACGTGTCATCTGTGCAGCCAACCCGACTCCAAGGGTAAATGCCGGTAGAATCAGGTGTGACAAGCCACCGCGTCCCGATACGGGCAACACCCCAAGGATGACCGAAAACAAAAGAATCAGCATAATTCCCATCCAGAAGTTAGGCATCGCCTTGCCAACAACGGAAATACCTGAAATGAGGAGGTCGGTAAACGAGTTTCGTTTCACCGCAGAAATAACGCCCAGCGGCACAGCCATCATTATTGCAAATATCATCGCTGCAGCAGCAAGCTCGAAGCTGGCAGGCAATCGTTCAAGTACCAGTTCAAGTGCGGGCTGACCGTAGCGGAAGGATTGGCCGAAATCCCCTTGAATGGCATTGCCCAAAAACTTGATATATTGTGTGTACAGCGGCTGGTCCAGGCCCAGTGCCTGTGTTAACACTGCCCGATCTTCTGCTGTTGCAGTTTCAGGTAGCATCAGAGCAACAGGATCTCCTGTTACGCGGACCAGAACAAATACGATTAAAGAAACGATAAAAAGCACTGGAATAATCTGTAACAGAGATCTGAAAACATATTTTACCACTTCCGATTCACCTCCCCTTTTAAAAAAAGAACGGCAGGAACCTGTTTCATTCGGTCCCTGCCGTTCACAGCTCATCCTTGCAATGACAGGTGGTTTAGCCTGATGTTACTTTGCAGCAGGTGTAATCTCGTCCGCATAGAACATTTCGTCACTGCGCGGTGCAAAGTTCACTTTGTCATTGGTTCCATAAACGCCTTCCATCTGATACAAATATACGGCTGGGCGCTCTTCTGCAAAAATCTGCTGTACTTGTTGATATTCTTTTTCACGGGATTCAGGATCCATGTTCACAAGTGCAGATTGCAGCAGTTTCTCTACTTCCGGATTGTTGTAGTCGGATTCTCCTTTAGCTTCTTCCTTCATGTATCGGTTATAGTTATTTGAAGCATCAAATAGGGAGTTTCCGATACCAATCATGAAAATTTCCTTGAACGATTTGGAGCTATAACGCTCGCTGAATGCACTCGGCTCAAGTACGTCCAGATTAATTTTGAATCCGGCTTGGTCTAGCATCGCAGCAACCACTTCAGCCTGTTCCTTGTACTGGGAAGAAACGGAGATGGTCATCTCTGCTTCCCCTTCAGCGTAACCTGCTTCTTTCAGAAGTTGCTTTGCTTTCTCCAGGTCGTACAGAGATGCCTTGTACAAGGATGGATCTGCCCCAAAGTTGCCAGGTGTTACGGATGTTCTTGTAACGATACCTGCTCCGCCCGCTATGCTATCTACAATCCCTTGTTTGTCAATGGCTAAATCAATTGCCTCACGAACTTTTGGATCAGCTGTAATGCTGCCTTCGGTTTGTCTGAAGATCAGTTGAAGAACACGTTGAATCGGCGCTTTCACAATCTTTTTATCCGCTTCGCCTTCAATTCTAGCAATGTCCGTCGACGGGATCGATGCTGCAACGTCAACTCCGCCAGCTAACAACTCGGATACACGCGTGGAAGCTTCAGGGATGACGCGGAACACCACGGTATTCCACTTCGGTTCATCACCGAAATAGCTTTCATTTTTCACAAGCTCTACACGGTCGTCTTTGGTCCATTTACTGAACTTGTATGGTCCTGTACCTACTGGCTCTTTCAGGAACGTGTCCATACCCTTGTCTGCAATATATTTGGCAGGCAGAATGCCAGCTCCCATTTTGGATAAACGGTTAAGAAGCAGCGGGTCCGGTCCATCGGTAATAATGTCTACCGTTAGCTCATCTACCTCTTTCACTTCAACAATGTTTTTAAAATAACTGTTTTGTTTAAGTGTATTGTCTTTGGCTACACGCTCGAGGGTGTACTTCACATCTGCCGATGTGAACGGATCTCCATTATGGAACGTCACCCCTTCACGCAGCTTGAATCTCCATGTGGTATCATTCACTTGCTCCCATGATGTAGCGAGTCCAGGTACTTTTTTCTGCTCACTGTCATTTTTGATCAAATAATCAAACACGTTAACGATTACAGCTTCACTAGCTGTGTTGTTATTGTTATGAGGATCAAAACTCTCAATGTCTGTTGCTGCCGCTATGGTTAACGTGCTGCTTGCAGTTGCACCTTCGCTTCCGCTTCCCTCGGATGTTGTTGCCGTACCTTGGCTACCTCCGCTGCATGCACTTAACACCATCACGATTGCCAGTAATGTAATCCACAAGCCTGTCCATTGTTTCTTTTTCATTGTCATTCTTCCCCCTTGGAAGTTGTATTTCTTGCCAGATATTCAAGTGCAATTGCTGACAACAAGCCTACGCCGTAAGGCATAACCGTTTCGTCAAGATCAAATTTCGGGTGATGAAGCGGATATCGTGTACGCTCCTCTTCGTTGCCCGATCCCAACCGAAAAAACACACCAGGCACATGCTCGCAATAAAAAGCGAAATCTTCGCCGCCTGTTGAAGGTTTAATATAACTCCACCCCTTCTGCGCGTTCACCTCTTCACAAACATCCGTCAGGAGATCAACCATACCCAGGTCGTTCACGACCACCGGATAACCGTCACCATAGACGACTTCACATTCAGCCCCGAATGAACCGCAGATACCGCTCACCACTTGTTGGATCAGAGCTGGCATCCGTTCCCTCACAGCAGGAGATAAGGTGCGAACCGTTCCAATCATCTCCACTTCAGGTGCAATGGCGGTGCCCATGTAACCCCCGGTAATTTTACCAATCGTGACGACTACTGGCTCAAGTGGATCAACCATGCGACTGACGATGTTCTGGAGTGCGGTAATGACCTGAGCTGATACGGCAATGGCATCAACACCTTCATGCGGACGAGCCGCGTGCCCACCCTTACCATGAATCTTAATAACAAGCGGATCAGCCGATGCAAAGGCAACCCCTTGGCTGACACCGACAGTCCCCGTATCCTGGCCAGGCGTCATATGTAAACCGGCAATGGCATCTACTTTTGGGTTTTCAAGTACTCCATCCTGGATCATGGATCTTGCGCCGGCTAGTCCTTCTTCGGCGGGCTGAAAAATAAATTTGATGTTGCCTGATTTGGGTCTGCCAAGCCCTGTAAGCAGTTCGGCCGCTCCCATCAGAATGGATGTGTGCGCATCATGACCACATAGATGTGCCTTGCCCTTCACGGTTGAACGATATTCCACCGATTTCAGATCTTCAATAGGTAGAGCGTCCATATCAGCTCGAAGGGCAAAGGTAGGTCCATCTGTCTCTCCACGAAGAAGGCCCGTTACACCGGTCTGTCCAACATGGCGTGTAACCTCAAGTCCAAGGCTCTCCAGATGCTCGGCTACAATGGTCGAGGTTCGATGTTCCTCATAACCAATCTCCGGATGGCGATGCAAGTCCCTGCGCCAAGCACTTAACTTGGCTTGTAATGGCTGAGCCTTCTGTATTAACTCAGATTGTTTCATTGAATGTCATTCCCTTCATGTTACTCGGATTCGGACACCAGCCGGGCATAGATCGCATCGGCCGAAAATGCAATATGCCTTTTCATCGTATCCCGTGATCTTACGCTGTCTCTCGCCTTCAGAGCTTCAAGAATCTCCATATGTACTTCGTAGTTCACAGAACGAATTCGCTCGTTATATGGCATCAGATCCAGTGCCGGATTAATCTTGGTACGAATTTGTCTGACAGCTCTTTCGCAGTAAGGATTGCCAGACGCTTTGGCTATGGTCAGATGAAATTTCACATCCAGTGCCCGGAACCATTCCCTCGTGCAGTCCGGCTCAATGCTTTGCTCCATATAGTTGTAGAGCAGTTCCAGTTCGTCAGCGGTGATTCGCTCAGCAGCGAGGAAAGCTGACTCCGGCTCGATAATCGTTCGGTATTCAAATACCCTGAGCATCTTAGCCCAATCCTGCTTAATCTCTTCTTTGGTGCGTTTATGAGAATTGGCTGTCAGCGGTAGAACAAAAGTTCCACCTTTAGCACCTACTCTTTTTTCAATTAGCCCTTTATTTTCCAGAGCGGAGAGTGCTTCACGAACCGTTATGCGGCTCACGTCAAACATCTCGGCTAAATCCCGCTCTGTGGGAAGCTGCTCCTCACTCATTAACTCTTTTAAAATAATGGCTTCCTCCAGCTGTTCTCGAATAAATTCACTAACCTTCTTAGTGGATACTTTCTCGAATCGAAAGGAGAATGGATTAGACATCAGAACACTCCGATCTGTAAATGGTCTAGACCTTATACCATTAATATAATTCCGACTAAACTTATATGCAATACTTTTTTTAATAAAATGCCAGATTTAATTTTAATGTTGGATTGAGACATCCCTCTCACATATCGAAGAGCATTGAGAAACAAAGAAAAAAAGACGCTCCGCTGATAGCGAGAACCTCTTTCATTAAGGGGAATTTTGATGTCATACACTAGCGTTCTTTATTGGCAAAAGGTCTGAAATTCTCAGTCACGGCAAGACGTTCACTTCCTTCGAGATAGAACTGATCCTCCGCTCTCCAGGTATGACTATTTTTGTTCTGACGGCGAAGATACACATAATTGTAAGGTGAGGTCGCGTACGTTTTGTAGCCTCTTTTCCTGCATTGTCTCAGAAATGTAACATCCTCTCCAACGGAACGATCGGTGAATCGCACTCTTTTTAATACCTTTTTTCTAAATAACAGCGTACCTCCTTGCACAAATTCCGAAGGTTTATTCTTCTCTGCAGGAGACCTCATCAATAAGGTTCGGGAGCCTTCCAAATAAACTAGACAAGAGTGTTTACCCACAATATCACTTCCGGTCTTCCGAAGTGCGCGCACTTGTTCTTCTAGATAATAAGGAGAGTAATAGTCATCGTCATCCATCTTGGCAATGAGTGAGAAGCGGGCTCTTGTGATGCCGGCGTTCAAGCATTGTCCTAGGGATATACGCTCAGGTACCCGGTATACGTGGACATTCGGGTATTTCTTTATCTTTTTCCGAACTAAACGCATGTTCATGCTGTCCAGATTCAGAATTATAATGAGTTCTTTCCACTTGTATCGCTGACGACTATAATTTTGCAGTATATTGTCCAGAAATTGTGGGCGGTTGGTGCAGACAACGATGGATACACCCAGAGGCGTACGATTTTTAGTCAAAACATTCCCCTCTTTTCAGATCATGATCTATCATCCTATGTGCTGGATTCATAACAGGTATAGACAGCTCCCTCTGGTTCTGGAAAATAACACAAAAAACCTCCGCCCTGATAAATAGGGACAAAGGTTTTTGCTGAATAACATTTTTGTTTGGTCTAATCTTAATTGTTGAAATAGACGGCTTTGCCCGTACGTGCCGATTCATAGATGGCTTCCAAAATCTGCGATACGACCAGCGCTTGCTTAGGTGTGACTACAGGTTCCAGGTCCTGATCGATGGCTTCAATCCATTTTCGCATCTCGACATCAGGGGCATCTTCGGATTGACCTTCATAGAAGTCCACGCCACCGGAGCTAAGTTCAATCTCTTGAGTATATAAACGGCTGAACTTCTCACCATTGATACGTAGTCCATTTTTCATATCGGCACCAGCTTCGGTACCACTCAAGCTGCACTTCGCCTCGTCTACATCCAATGAGTTCAGCGCCCAACTGGATTCGAGTATGATGGTCGCTCCGTTTTCCATCACGATCATACCGAAGGCCGAATCCTCTACCGAGAACTTCTGCGGGTCCCATGGTCCCCAAGCATTGGCTGCATTTTCCCTCTGAGAGAGTTCATGATGTGTCGTTCCTAATACGACTCTCGGCTGATAATTGTCCATCATCCATAACGTCAGATCGAGTGCATGTGTTCCGATATCAATCAGTGGGCCGCCACCCTGTTTCTCTTCATCCAGAAACACACCCCAAGTGGGCACGGCTCTTCTTCGAATGGCATGGGCTTTAGCAAAATAAATCGAACCTAGCACACCCGCTTCACACAGTTGCTTCAGAACCATACTGTCCTGACGGAAACGGTTGTTATATCCGATCGTTAATTTTTTGCCTGTACGTTCCCCAGCTTCCAACATAAGCTGGGCTTCAGCCGCCGTCTTCGCCATCGGCTTTTCACACATGACGTGTTTGCCTGCCTCCAATGCCGCAATCGAAATCTCCGCGTGAGAGATGTTCGGTGTAAGCACATGTACAATATCAAGTGACTCATCCTTTAGCAGTTCTTCATAATTCGTATAGATCTCCGCATCAGCAGAACCGTATTGCTTCTTCGCTTCTGTGGCGCGCTCCTCGACAATATCGCAGAACGCCGCCAGTTCAACGTTCGCAAGCTTACTCAGACTTGGCAGATGTTTGCCATTTGCGATCCCGCCGCAGCCAATAATTCCAATACGATACATTTTAGTCATATACGTCACCCTCACTTTAGTATTGGTTGTTTTAATTTGCGAAAAGCCGACGGGGTCATCCCGAGGCGTTTGCGAAACACAGCATGTAAATAATTGGCGTTGTTAAACCCGGAGGCCTGTGCGATCTGCTCAATGGACACCTTGCTCTCTTGTAGATGACGACATACCGCACGCAGGCGAATGTCTTCGAGTACACGGCTGAACGGCATATCAGGCTGGACTTGATAGAAGATACGCTGCAACTGGCGGCTACTGATATGCAACTTCTCAGCAACATGCTCCAGCGTCACTGCCGAAGCATGATTGGCCTGCATATATTGAACGGCATAATCATATCGGTACACCGTCATATCCCGTGCAGGAACTTCCACTCGAATCCCTCCAGTATCGTAAGCCCGAACCACTTTGAGTAAAATGCTGATCACAAGCTGTTTAATGGAGGTATAGTAGCCCACCATCTTGTGGTCACATGCTTCATACGCTTCGAGAAAACAGGACATCGCCCGATGGTAATCCTGTACCGGAACAAGCGGAAGTGTCTTCAATTTTTCAATCGTTTCCTCCGATTCCGCCGCTTCCCAAGGGTCGACTTGTTCTCTCGGTTTATGCACAATATCTACGTGAAGACATAACTCATCCATGTCCTCTTCGGCATCAGCCTCCTGATAATGAATCACACCTGGCCCGGTAAGGTAGAGCATGCCTTCCGATAGCGTATGGGATTGATCATCCATAATTACTTTTCCCTTGCCTTTAGGTATGAAATGAAATTCATATTCCGCATGGTTATGAAAATCCACGATCCGACCCGCCGGAAACGTTGTCAGATGAAATCGCAGCACACGAATCTCGTATTGCCCCCAGTTTACGGTAATATCAAGCCGCTCGAGGAGATCTTGCCGATCAAGCATTTTCCCGTACGGATACAGACTCAAGATGACTTCCTCCTTAGTGCCTTACTGAGCGAATCTAATCTTATTCACCTGATCTAGTCAGTTCTCTGAGACGGATTCGGCGACCTTCTTTGGCTGAGCGATTAGCCGCCTCCATCAATCGAGTTAATTCAATGGCCATAGCCATATTCGCGCTGTCTTCCGTATCATGCTGGATGTGGGACACCCATTGATTGAATGCGCTTTCTACATTTTCAGCAACAGAGAGCTCCGTCCAATCGGTATACTGCCCTTGTGCTGCTTTTGTGCGAATCAACAATTTCGGCTCTGGCGTACCATACAACAATGTACCCTCTGTGCCATGAACTTCGATTGTAAAAGGCGAGTGACTGTTCACAAATCCAGCTTCCACCACCCCAACGGCTCCTGATGCTGTGAAGAGTGTTGCCACTGCGTTATCCTCAACGTCTTTGCCTGTGACATAACCAAAATTGGCGTTCACATCGGTCACTTCCTGATTTAAAAACAATCGCGTTAAGTACATCGGGTGACAACCCAGATCAATCAGTGCCCCGCCCTGGCAGTCTTGCAGATTATAAAAATGCTGCGGCAGCCAGTTTGTGATGGCTCCATCATGGGATAATCTTGCCCTGACGTATGTAATTTGACCGAGTAATTGTTGTTGAAGCACCTCTTGAATGGTCGCCGTATACCCGGTATAGAGACGTGGAAGGGAGACGGTCATTTTGACTTGGTTTGCCTGAACCTCTTTCAGAATAACATCCGATTCTGCTTGTGTAGCGGCAATGACTTTTTCGGTAAAAATATGCTTTCCTGCTCTGGCAGCAGACGTGATCACCTCTTGATGGAGACGTGTAGGTGCATCCACAATTACTGCATCGATGTCCTCTTGAGCCAGCATATCTTCAAGTGAGGCATAGAAAGGCACGTTCAAGCGATCTGCCGCTTCCTGTCCGCGCTCTGGCTCTTCGTCCCATACGGCTGCCATCACCGTATCCTCATGTTCCTGCGCTTGCTTAATGTAGTCCCATGCATGAACATGCCACAAACTGATTTTGCCAATTCGAATGGTCACGAATACCTTCCCTCCGTAGTATATAATATTCTGACAAATTATCTGTAAGATATCTACAATGTGCCTTTAATGTATCTATAAGATATCTATAAGGTATCACAGGATTCATCTATTTTTAATCGGAAGTCACGACAATTCATATATAAAATCACGACATATATATCCTCTTGATAAACTGATGAAGAACGTCTAAAAAAACGACAAGCCTCGAGTTTCAGGCTTGCCGTTTTTTCAATGCGCGGATCAGATACAGATCCAGATACAGATACTGATTCAGATCCAATCTCTCGTTTTAAATTATCGGTCGGTTACATGTCTCTGCTAATCAAGTCAGGTTCAAGACTCTGTTGGCGTGCCACCTGAATTAGCAGGTTCCGATTCCGTATCCTTTCCTGCTTGCACCTCTTTTTCAGCAGCAGGCTGTTCTTCTTTTTCTTCTCCTTGTTGGGCAGCACGAACAAACAATCGTCCAGCGGCTTGAGCCTCTGCCTTATTACCTGCAACATCCTGTGCCCGGATCACAATAACTCCACCTTCAAGAACAAGAGAAGTAGGTGTTGTGTATGTCCCTGTGTATAGACCAGGCTCCGTCTCCACCAGAGGTACCTCTCCAGCACCACCAGCATTGAGATTGAGCGGCAGCTGGATGCGGAAAGAGGCTTGCAATCCCGGTTTACTTTTGAAAGAAACAGGAACACTCTCACCTGACGTAATCACTACGTCTTCCGCTGGCGTGATATCCGTAATTTGCGGCAATCCCGTTTCAACGTAAACCGCACGCGTTACTGTTGTTTTATTTCCTGCAAGATCGGTTGCCTCAATGGTAATATTATTTTCACCCTCGTTTACCAGCACACGATGACTGAACTTACTTTCCTTGTCGACTTGCACCTTCTGACCATTCACGACAAGTTTGTCGAGGAATTGTTCCACCACATTCCCCGTCACATGAACCACCTCGGTATTGATCCGACTTCCTTCTACCGGGCTGACAATGTTCAGTTGGGGTTTGGTCTGGTCTAGAATGATAATTACCGGAAGCGAACGATCCGTCGTTTTACCATCAATGATGGCCTCAGCGGTGATCACGTTAACACCCGTCCGCAGTTTCACTCCATGTGAGAATTTTCCGTTATTAACGGTTGTTGTTCCTGCAACATCCTTACCATTGTAGAACTTAATCTGTGCTCCAGAAGCAGGAGATGTTCCGGATATCGTAAAGGTAGATTGATTGGTATACGTGTTCGCTGGCGGCGTAAGCACCGGTGCATTAACAGGGTGTTTAACGACTGCACGAATCATATAATTTCCCTCTTCAGCAGGGGATAGACCCCACGCCCCACTTACGCGCTGCCAACTCCGTTCAGCATTAGTTCCGTTCTCATCCGTAGCCAAACCAGGGGCACTTGTACCTGCTAAGCTCTGAATATATACAATGTAGAAATCACCTGTCACAATGATCGGTTCCGGAAACTCTACGGATGTCCATTGATCATTCCGCAGAGCAGTACCATCGAATGGTCCCGCCAACAATTTTCCTGGTGCACCACCAGTTCCTGTCGCATCATAAACCGCATATTTAAATGCTGTCCCTCCAGGTACAGGCCATTCGGTATTCCAGAATCGGAACGAAGCCCCGGTAACCTGTGCTGTTTCAAGCTCTGGAGTCATTCGGACAGCCCATGCGTTATCAGCTGCATTAAATGCTCTTGCATTCTCGGCTGAACCATCATCATAAGCAATTTCACCAGGGAAACCGATGAATGGTTTCAACGTGACTGTGCTCTCTACCGTGCCGTTGCCTGGCACAGTCACCGTCACTTTGTTGCTGTAATAGTCGGCTGCCCGAACCGACAGGGTATAACTTCCTTCCAGCACCTGAAGTGTGAAGCTTCCATCTGCTCCTGTATGCACTTCTGCTACCTTGGCATCTTCCACCACCAGCACCGAGGCATCTGCAATCGGCTGGCCTGTGCGTTCATCCTTAACTACCCCTTTAATCTGACCTGTAGGGATTGTTTCGAGATTGAAATTAGCTTTGGCTCCGCCTCCATCAGAGATGGTCACCGTTTTGGTTTGCGGATAATAACCATACGCCTCAGCCTTTAAAGTGTAATCTCCTGCAACATGAGTGAAGCTGTACTTGCCTGTAGACGAATCTGTTTTTACAGATCTTCCGGTTTCCAGCACCGTAACGGTTGCACTAGCAGGTAGGCTCAGTGGCTCTACCGCATCTGTACCGGGTTTTTCAACAGCTGGTTCCTGTGATTTGGTTTTGTTGAATTCGGCTTTGTCTGTACGCGTAACTTTGTACCACGGATTATCATAGTTCGGTTTTGGTTTGTCACTAGCCATAACCACGGCATCATTTTCCGTTACCGCGTCTGTAGCAACACCCAGCACACGGAAATCATCCAAAAACCAGCCTGCTCTCGCAACACTGTTATCTGAGGTTAACCGGAAACGGAATTGAACTTCTTGGCCAGTCAGTTCATCCAAATCATAGAAGACAGGTGTCCACTGTTTCCCGTTGGTGCTATGCGAGAATTTGCCAAGTTCCGTCCAGGTGGTTCCTCCATCTCGGGTTACTTCAACATATCCAAAATCATATCCACCCTCGATCTCATACCAGTGATTAAAGGTTAACGTAGCCTCGGATACATCCTTCAAATCAATCACGGGAGAGATCAGGGAATAGTTGGAGCCATTTTCATACGTATTGTCGAGATCCGTCGCCCATACATTTGGCGGTGACACCGCACTCAAAGGACCGGTCAACGGGATGCCTCTCTCCCATTCATCCTTAGTTCCAGCATGCGTCCAGCCATTATCATTGTTTCCATCAAACGGATCGATGTAGATATCTTCTGGAACTTCTACTGTGATGGAAACTTCATTGGATTTCTCACTCTCATTGCCACTGTAATCCACTGCTGCTACCGTGTAATAATACGTCGTATTGGACTCCGTCGTCGTATCCGTATAGGACGTAGCCTTCACCGTGCCCAGAGACTCATAACCGGAACCTGCAGTCTCGGAACGATACACAACATAAGAGTCAAGATCCTCATCGGCTGATCCCGTCCAGTTCAGAGTCACATTCCCTAGAACATCGGCGGTTGCAGACAATGCTGAAGGTGTTTCTGGAGCGATATCATCCAGTTCCTGTACAGCAAAGTCATCAATGTACCAGCCTGATTTCTGCACTGTTCCATCACTGTTCAGATTAAACTGGATGAACACCTGTTGTCCGGCATATTCACGCAGGTCCACGTACTGTGTTTTCCATTCACCGCTTGTTCCCGTGTAACTGAGCAGTTCTTCAAACACATAGTCACTATCCTCTGAAGCAATGTACACCTTGCCAAAATCAAGATTATTCTCAAGATCATACCAGTGCTTGAAGGTCAACAATGCGCCCTCAGGACTTTCTGTCAGATCGATAGGTGGAGCAAGAAGATAGGCATTGCTGTTCGGCAGATAGGTGCCTTGAAGGTTAGTAGCAATAACTTTCTCCCCGGAATATGCTGCCTTCGGTCCACTCACAGGTGCTCCCCAGCTCCAGATACTTCCCGTGCCACCGGTTGTGAATCCGAGTTGATCCGCTTCAAAGTCCTGAAGATAACCAGGCTTCACTCCATTGGATACAGCAATGCTATATACTTTGCTCTCGAACCCATTGTTGCCGTAATCGTTGACACGAATGTAATACTCCACACCAGCTGGTTCAATCAAGAATGCTGGAATTGTTGCCGTGTACGTACCCGCTTTGCTGTCTCCTTCGATTCGACTCATCGGCAGGTAGACGTACTCCTTCGTGCCCTTCGTTCTAGCAAAAGCTTCAACGGAAACTACTGCAACATTATCCGTCACATGTGCCGTTAAAGGAATATCCAATCCGGTAAAAGCTGTATTGACTGGCGCATGCTCTAACACCGGTTCTTCCAGATCATCTCCGGCCGTAACTACTCTTCCGGAGACGGTACCGACTCCTTCAAGAACCGATCCAACAGCATCCAGCGCGTTAATGATTCCATGGCCGTACCCATTGTTTGGCGAGACAGGATACTGGCTGTCAGTTCTCGGGGTAGCTGTATCCATAATGATCTGCTCCAGTTGATCCACGTTCAGCGAGTGGTTGGCTTGAAGCAGCAGTGCAGCAAGAGCCGTTGTATGCGGACCTGCCATAGAAGTGCCGTTCCATCCACCTTCATATGTACCTCCCGGCACGGCTGAACGAATGTTCACACCAGGGGCAGATACTTCGGGTTTGATCTCATCGTATGGGGATGGACCAAGCAACGAGAAGGAAGCCAGATTACCATTGATGTCTGTTGCTCCAGTAGCAAAGCTCTCCGGGTAATTGGCCGGGTTTGCAACTGAACCAGGACCGCCCGGATTCGTCAAACGGACATTCCCTGCTGAGAATTCAGGGAAAATCTGAGCATCCCGCCAAGCCTGAACCATCGGTCTAAACCATTCATCCAGACCTGCGCCACCACCCCATGAATTGTTAACCACATCTGGAGCAAGTTCAGGATGGAGATTACCCTCGGCATCCACTGGAGCAATGAGCCATTGTCCACCATCCAGAATAATGGCATCGGTTGTCTCCGGATTGAAGATACGCACGCCAATCCACTTAGCACCCGGCGCCACGCCAATTTGATTGCTACCATCCGCTTCGGAACCCACCATCGTTCCCATTGTGTGGGTACCGTGTCCATCTTCATCAGCGGGAAGGGCCGCACCACTATGCGGATCGTACCAGCTAAGTTCCGGATCAGCAACGTTGCCTGAAGCGTCCAGCCCCCGCCATTTACTGCGAAGTGCTGGGTGGGTGTAGTCTACTCCACTGTCCAGATTGGCTACTACGATGCCTGTGCCATCAATACCTCGTTCCCATACTGCAGGTGCATTAATGTAATCAATGTTCCATTCCACATTCTCGGTCTGCTTCTTCACCTTTGAATCTGCTTCTTTCGTTGAAGGCCCATTCACAGCCTGCTGTTTCGCTGGAGATTGGGTAGCATCCTTTGCTGGTGCCAGTGTAGCAGACTGCTTGCTCGTTTCCGCCTTTTGCAGGTACCTCGTCTCGTTCGGTAAAATTTTCTCTACCTCAGGCAGCGACGCAATCTGCTCCATCACTTCTTTTGTACTGGTTACCGCGAGTGAATTCACGATAAAATAGCTTTTATATTCTTTGACCTTGCCCAGGTCAATTTCCTTTTCAAGATAATGCTCAATGGCATATTGGGTTCGCGAGGCTGTTTCGCGAAGTGAACTCACCACAGAGTTGCGAACAGACAACTTGGTTGCTGAAGGTGTTTCTTTGGCAATCGTTGCCTTTTCCATAGCTTGCTTGGAGACGGCTGCGGTGTCTACCTGTTCCTTCATTTTGACAAGATAGGTTACATATTCGCTGCCTTCGAATTCTTTCGTCAATTTGGCATTCACTTTGGATGTTGTTACCTCGGCCAGGCCGGACTTCATATCAATTGTGGATGAATTAGAATGTTGTGCAGAAACCGGAATTGCCAGTGAAAATGCAAGGAGGAGCGAGAGCCCCATGGAGACGGGTTTTCGTAAAGGCTTTAATTTAATCAAACTTTTCCACTCCTTTTACCCGGTTTTTTGGTTTGTCTTAGTTCAAGTACCCTTCTCTGTGAATGAATCCAATCATTAGTCCTGTGGCGGTGCGAGTAGTGCAATGAAGTTCGAATGCGTAGACGCCGCTCTACCTTACTTTTTGTTCATTTCAGATACAGCCTCACCTCCTTTACAGGTCTGGTTAGATGAACATAGAGCACTGGTTCAATAAGAATCGGCCATAGGTCAAAAAAATAAATGCGTGTGAAGAAATGTGCATTCGATGAGACGAAACCCTGCGTATGAAGTCTTCCTTAAATAGGTCGAGTGTAAGTGTGGTTGTGACTGTTAGTTCGAATAGGACTGGAATGTTCGTAAGCATTCATGTGGAGGATATTCAGAAGCGTTAGCAGAAAGTTTGCCTTGAAGTGGTCAATGAATTCGGGTAATTCGTACGGGTCGGAAGAAAAAATGCGTATTAAATCACATAGTAAAGTTCAATTTAAGTCTTAATTGGATTTTATTGGTATAGTATAGATTCAAAATCCAGTATGCACAAGTCCTTTATTTGAAAAAAATAGAAAATAAGTCTATATCATGCTTTTATGTGTCTATCGCCTCTAACTTTAACGCCCAACCTTTCGTATTCGCGCAATTTTCAAATGATTGAGAATCTAACATTAAGGACTTTCAACCCCCTTCCCCTCTTAACTCGTATTTATTTTTAATAAAGCACACAAAAAAGAACCAGCTCCTTCGCCAGTTCTTCTTCTCATTATACCTACGTTTGTGTCGTTTCAACTTTAATCCAGATCAATTTTGAATACGACAGGTGCGTCACTTTTTACACGTGTTGTGGTAATGGACAAAGCATTTTCATTTCTCTCCCAATCGGGCTGCTCTTCAAATCCCAGAACCTGAATTTTTTTAATTATGCCATGAAAATGCGGTGAACCTTCTCTCAGCGATCGAATACGCACAACGCCATGATCCGGGTAAACCATTACAGCGGCGTACAGACTGCTGCCTTTTACCGTAAATCGTATATCCTCCTGGGTAAAAGCCTTTGTGTCGCCGTCTGTGAACTGCCCTTCCTTCACCACTGTAGGCCCTTCACCATACGTCCGCCAGAACGATGTATCGTAGATCGCCTCTCCGTTCACTTCGAGCCACTTTCCAATCTGCAGCAGGATATTCCGATCTTCATCCGGAATGGTTCCATCTGCACGGGGCCCGATATTTAGCAGCAGACTCCCATTTTTACTTACAATATCTACAAGATCGCGAATGATCTCTTCTGCACTTTTGTAATGGTTATTTTCTGTGTAACACCATGAATTTCTCGCAACAGCCGTATCCGTTTGCCAAAAATAAGGCTTAAGCTCCGCAAATTGTCCACGCTCCACATCAGGAACTGCTGCCCCAAACATGAACGCATCATGCTTGTAATTGATCGCAACCGGGATGCCCCATTCCTCCCCTTTGTTGTAATAATATGCAGCGAACTTTTTCAGATAGGGCTTGAATGCAGCAGTATGAATCCACCAATCAAAATAGAACACGCTAGGCTGATACTCATCCACGAGTTCACAGCATCGAATAAGCCAATCTTCCAGATATTCTACTGAAGGCGGCGATCCGTTCAGGTCTTGATGATCTGGTTCTGGCATAGCGGGCCAATAAAAATCCCCGTACTGCATCGGATCTTGGATATCGGAATCAAATTGTCTACCATGTGACATGAAAAACCAATGCTCTGCACGGTGGGATGATACACAGAAGGTTAACCCCTGCTTCTCGTAGGCAGCTTTCATCTCTCCGAGCAGATCACGTTTGGGCCCCATTTCATATGTGTTATAGTGAGAGATAGAACTCTTATACATCTGAAAGCCATCATGATGCTCTGCAACAGGCATTACATATCTTGCGCCTGCTTGCTTGAACAGAGTAGCCCATTCGTCTGCATCAAACTTCTCTGCCTTAAACATCGGGATGAAATCCTTATATCCGAATTCTTTATGATCTCCGTACACCTTCAGATGATGTTCATAGGCTTTGGAGCCTTGAATGTACATATTACGTGGGTACCACTCACTATCATATGCCGGAACCGAATACACGCCCCAATGAATGAAAATACCGAATTTGGCTTGTTGATACCATGCGGGAACGACAAATTCACGAAGTGAAGTCCAGTTATCCTTGAATTTCCCGCTAGCAATCTTCGCATCAATCTGCTGCAAATATTCGATTTTGTTCATACGCTGTTCCCTTCCTTCCCTGGTAACCTACATTCGTATTGTAGTGTGACGAGAGTCGGTTGCCCATGCAGAACATTAACTATTAGATGGACGATAATAACCTACAGGGAGTGTGTCTATGGATCATCAAACATTGCTAACTACCTATTTGTCCAACCTGCAAGTGGATTTGTTCATGGTCAATTACAACCGTTGCGGCCCAGATTGGAGAGATCTGGATTACACGCCGGACTATAGCAAACTATACTGGATTTGCGAGGGTGAAGGCTGGCTTAAAATCGGGGATCAAGAATATTACCCCAAGCCAGGACAACTCTTTTTGATGCCAGAAGGGGTACAGCAATCATACTCCTCCATTAGTGATCAACCTTTTCTTAAATACTGGTGTCACTTCTCGGCCAAAGTCGGAGGCATCAATCTATTTGAGATTCTCCAATTCCCTCACATGGTCCACGTGAGCCAGCCTGAGATATTCCAAGATATTTTTAATAGCATGCTGACCTATGCCAACTCCAATGAAGTATACGCGCATCTGATGGCTAGGAGTAAACTGACGGAACTGCTGTCCCACTACATCAAAAACCTGGATATGAACCAGATTACCTACGTAAACGTACCTGTCGTTGAAAAATTGTCCACCCTGCTTACCTATATCGATGCACATATTGAAGAGAATATGTCTGTTCCGTATTTAGCTCAGATGCTACATATGCATCCTAATTATTTTATTCGTTTTTTCAAACAACAGATGGGTATGCCGCCTATTCAATACCTGACCAGCAGAAAAATTGACAAGGCCAAGGAGATGCTAAGTCACACCTCCCTTGCGATGACCCAGATTGCTGATCATCTTGGATTCAACGATTCCTATTATTTTTCAAGACAGTTCAAGAAACATACTGGTTTGAATCCGACGGAATATCGGAAGCAGATGACTGTTAACTTTGCAACAAAAAATCAATAAAATTATTTCTCAATAACATCCCACAAGTTTCAATTATGGATTAAAATGGATGTGTAACGCATTTTTGAAATACGGAGGTGAAAATATGACTAAGAAGACGCTCCTGCTACTTGCTGCTCTGTTTGTTGTCTCATCTTTCTCTGCTTTCGCATCGGCTGCACCGTCAGACCATGAGTATGGTGTTCTATCGGATCGACAAACCGGCACAGTTAAACCCTAATAATGATTCAGTGCTTCATGCTGGCACACCTAGACATACATAATGTTGTACGAGATCCTGAAACGAACGCCTATACAAAAACAACCTTCTGTATTCATACAGGAGGTTGCTTACGTTACTTAGTTTTAGTTTGCGATAGTTAACGTTAGTTCGTCTTCGGTACCGTTAGCCGAGGTTACTTAACGTTAATTAAACGTTAGTTGGTGCTATCACGCGCTATCGTGCGTTTATTGCCAATCTCTTTTTTTGAGATAAGACTCGAATACAAATGTTCCAAAAGGAAGCAGACCCGCCAAAAAACCCATCAGCCATAGCGATACCTTCCATTTTCTGACGATGCCCAGATGTACCAGTGCAATGAGATACAATGGAAATAAAATACCATGAATCATTCCCAGTACAGCTACAGCTGACGAGATATCGGCAAAATACTTTAATGGCATTGCAATAAAAACAAGCAGCAGAAGAGAAATCCCCTCCCATATGCCCGCAATTCTGAATCGACCTGTGACCGTGTTCATTCCGCTCGCTCTCACCTTTCCGCAAGATTGTTTGTGAAATATGTAACTTAATTCATGATGCTGTACAACGTTGTATTACTTGCTGATACAACGTGTGTAAGCTCTTATTCAGTATAAGGCATTCGATCCATTTACACTTACTTCAAATTTGAATAATTATTGAAATGAGCTGGAACAAATACGAACCTTATCGACCCAGCTCCATTCAGCTCGACAACTCCCTAACATTCACCACATCTCATGTTATACTTCCTCAAGTCGTTGATCGTTCAATGAAATGGTACTCCAGTGATTCTGTCGGAAGCTCTTCCTTCCCCAGCACTTTCCACAAATGATAAAATGCCTGCTTGGCTTGTTCAGCAATTGGATTATGAATCGTCGTTAGTTCGAGCACACGAGACAACTCGATATCATCAAAACCAACAATTGCGAGCTGCTCGGGAACCCTTATATGTTGTCTGCGCGCCTCACTCAATATACCGATCGCCGCGTAATCGTTAGAACAAAGCACCGCTTGCGGCATCTCGCCTGCTTCAAGCATTCGGCGCATGGCTACTTCCCCATCGGAAGAAGTGAATACAGAATATTGATAAGCTTCACGCCACACAGGCAATCCCTTGCTAGACATGAACGTCTCATACGCTTCGCGGCGACTTCTCGTATTCAGACTGCTTTTTCTGCCAAAGATATTGGCAATACGTGTGTAGCCCTTTGACACCAGATGGTCCAACGCCAATCGGTATCCTTGAGCCTGATCCATCGCAATGGAGGGAATTTCGTCGTTCCCCATTCGCTGCCATGATACGATCGGTCCATATTGCATGTATGCTTTTAACTCAATTGGATCATTAACGCAAGTCACAATTAGCAGACCATCCACACGTTTACTCCGCAGATCTTCGAAAGCCTGCAGCTCAATTTGTTTGTCACTGCGAGACATGTACACAATGGTCTGAAATCCATAGTCCATCGCGGTATCCATGAATTGGTTAATAAAAGTCAAACTTAGCTCATCGATCATCGCAGTGACAATACCGATCTGTTTTGTCTGTCCAGTGGACAAGGAGACTGCGTTTCGATTCGGTATATAATCCAGTTCATTCATAATATCGGTGATAATTCGTCTCGCTTCATCACTAACATGTCGCGACCGGTTGATTACCCGGGATACTGTGGCTCGTGAATAGCCAGAACGTTTCATAATCTCATCAAATTTAGACATCCCTTCACTCCTTTCCTGCGGATAAATGCCAATTATAATATGTCTAATCTCTTGATTGAAAAGTAAAACTTGACGTGTAACCCGTTACAACGTGTAAGCTTTTTTTGAAAGAGAATATGTATGAACGCTAGACGTTCACAATAAATGAATTGAATGGAGCGATATATATGAGCAAATCTCTGAATCAACCGTATTCATTTCCCGAAAACTTTCTGTGGGGTGGTGCCATTGCGGCTAACCAGGCTGAAGGTGCATACAATCTGAGCGGCAAAGGGTTGTCCACTCAAGACGTAGCACCCCGAGGTGTCATGGGTCCGATCACGGATGAGCCAACTCCAGACAATATGAAACTGGTCGGTATCGATCTGTACCACCGATACAAGGAAGATGTGAAGCTCTTCGCCGAGATGGGTTTCAAAGTATTCCGTACATCTATCGCATGGTCTCGCATTTTCCCTAAAGGGGACGAGCTTGAGCCAAATGAAGAAGGCTTGCAATTTTATGATGATCTGTTTGATGAGTGCCTCAAATACGGCATTGAGCCATTGGTCACTTTATCACACTACGAGACGCCTCTGCACCTAGCCAAAGAATACGACGGCTGGGTGAACCGCAAGATGATTGGCTTCTATGAGCGTTATGCAACAACTGTCTTTAATCGCTACAAGAACAAAGTGAAGTACTGGCTTACCTTCAACGAGATTAACTCGATTCTAGAATTCCCATTCATGAGTGGAGGTATCTTCACACCTAAGGAGCAACTGAGCAAACAAGACTTATATCAGGCCATCCACCACGAACTTGTGGCCAGTGCATCTGCGGTGAAGTTGTGTCATGAGATCATCCCGGATGCTCAGATTGGATGCATGATTTTAAGTATGCCAACCTATCCACTGACCCCGAACCCGGATGACGTGATCAAGGTTATGGAGTATGAACATAGTAACTATTTCTTCGGTGATATGCACGTGCGTGGACGCTACCCTGGATACATGAAACGTTACTTCCGTGAAAATGGAATCGAAATTCATATGGAAGACGGCGATCAAGAGATGCTGCTTAACACCGTCGATTTCATCTCGTTCAGCTATTACATGAGCACATGTCAGACGGCCGATCCTGCCAAACAAGTGGCTGGTGAAGGAAATCTAATTGGTGGTATCCCTAACCCATACTTGCCTGCAAGTGAATGGGGCTGGCAGATTGACCCGCAAGGACTGCGCTACGTGCTGAACATGTTCTATGATCGTTACCAGAAACCGCTCTTTATCGTAGAAAATGGTCTCGGCGCAGTAGATGAGTTAGTCACAGGTCCGGATGGCGAGAAAACGGTGGAAGATGACTATCGTATCCAATATTTGAATGATCACCTCGTTCAGGTTGGCGAAGCGTTGGAAGATGGAGTAGACATTATGGGATACACCTCTTGGGGTTGTATTGATCTCGTAAGTGCCTCCACCGCTCAGTTGAAGAAACGCTATGGCTTTATCTATGTTGACCGTCACGATGATGGTTCAGGTACATTGGAACGTTATCGCAAAAAATCCTTCCACTGGTACAAAGAGATTATTGCCAGCAATGGAAAAAGCCTGAAGCGTTAAGTTTCAAGGTGTAACATATAACCTTATCAAGGTAAAATGTATCAAGGATGCCGCAACAGTTCAACGTCGTGGCATCCTTGTTTTATTATGCGCACTTCGTAAATTCATTCAGGTACGACCATATATTATTATACTTTTTAAAACTGTTTTAATTATATACTAAATTATATGAATTCACGCCGGAAAAGCAACTCCTTTAGCACCGTATGTACCTGTTCTATTTTTCAGATAACACTCGTTAGAGTTATAAAAAAACCTCTGCACTTCCATGATAACAGTGGAAATGCAAAGGTCTTATATAAACAAGGCGAACTTTATCAGGCAGACGTTACCGTTAGGCAACGGCATGAGCATGTTTTTCTTTCATACTAATGGCGAGAACTGCAGTACCGAGTCCGGCACACACAAGGATAGAGCCGACCCAGCCAGTGTTCATAATCGATGAATGATCAATTACAAGCCCACCAATATAAGTTCCCAGCGCAATACCCGCGTGAGCAATACCGGAGTTGGTGCTAATCAGAATTTCAGATGTTTCAGGTGCAGTCTTGATAATCAGGCTATTCTGCACGGGTGTAACGGTCCAGCTGAGGGCCCCCCAGATACTTAACAACAGCAGAAAAGCAATCAGAGGCAATCCGGTACTGAAAGGGATAACAGCCATACTGATAATAAACGGAATCAGCACGATGACAATGGCTTTGGCAGGATGCAACCGATCGGACAATACTCCACCAATCCCTCCACCTGCAACAGCCGCAAGCCCAAACATCATATAGATCAGGGTGATCGCCGTTGCACTCGCACCAATGGTCTCCTGTAGAAATGGTGTGAAGTAGGCGTATAACGTTAAATGTCCTGCAAGTACAAGCAGTGTCGTGGTGTGAATGGCCAGCATTTTTGGATTCCATAGTGCTTTTAGCTGATTTTTCAGACTCACTGCGGGTGCAGGCTGTACACGGTCCATGGCAAAACCGATCGCCACCATCACCAATACAGTCAGTATGGCAATCAACATAAATACTTCACGCCATCCAAGGGCGTTACCCACATAGATACCAATAGGTACACCGAGAATCAGTGATGCACTACCTCCCATCGTAATTGTACCTACTGCGCGACCTTTATACTCAGGTTTAACGATACGAGAGGCCAGCGTCAAAGACAGCACAAAAATAAGGGAACCTGTAGCAGCTCCAAGCATGCGTCCTGCCATCAGCATGTAAAAGTTAACGCTAAATGCAGAGATCAAGTTGCTAATCAAAAATACAAGTAACGAAGCCATGTAGACCTTTTTACGCTCAAATCGGGCTGTCAGATTGAGCAGGATCGGCGCAGAAACTGCATATACCAGTGAAAAAATTGAAATCAAGTACCCGGCTTTCGCCAAGGAAAGATGAAGATCTGTGGCAATCAGGTCCAATATACCACCTAAAATTAATTCAACCGTTCCGACCACGAAAGCAGCAATGGTCAAAACATATACTTTTTTATTCATCGTTACATATCCTCCTTGCAAGTTACAACTACGATAGTAACTTATTCAGAAAAAAAGTTCAATGAAAAATTTCAATGTTATTTCACACTATTTTCAAGAGCATAAAAAAACTATTCTTCGAAAGAATAGTTTCTTAATAGATCAACCTCGTGAGCAAACGCTCTATTTCTTCATCTTGCAAAAGTTGCTCCCCATATTTTTTTGTGATCTGTGTCAGGGCCACATCATGATAGAAATAATCAGTCATCGCTTTAACGATCGGTTTAGACATCGTCTTGATCGCTTTCCAGGAATCGTTCTCCAGACCAGCGAACAGCAAATACGTATGATCCACAATCACGAGCTGTGATGGTTCTGGTGCATCGAGCAGTGGAATGAGTGAATATATGCGGCTTAGAGAGCTTTCCAAACCACCGACAGCAAGCACTTCCACATACACACCTTGCTCCTCCTTCTGCTCCAACAAACCACGGTATCTCTCCATTCGTTCGTTCCAGGCCAGAAAAAGAATAGACGAATCTGCCTCTTTAATCAACTGCTCAATATTCGAGGCGATGGATGACTCGTCCTTTAAAGTCCAGATGTGCTCATCGGTAAATGTACGTTTGATTTTATACTCTTTCAACGATTCAATATCCTTCTCAAAATCAAGCTTGATCTTATGAATAACCGTTTGGAGATCTACCGCCATATACAGTTTTTTCTTGCCATCCATCGTTGTTAACACGATACCTTTATCAATCATGCGATTGAGCACTTCATAAATTTTAGCCTTTGGCACATTGGACGCGTTCACGATCGTAGTAGCATCCAGTGGCTCATCCTGAGCAAGTATAGCTTCATAAACCTGACTTTCATATTGTGTAAAACCGAATTTCTGCAACATGTCTGAGTCGCCGCATCCCTTCTTATTGAGTCTGGTTAGTCTATACAGTTTAGACGGCTACACTTCCCCTGTCCAGTATGTCCGCGCTGACCCTGATGAATGTCCTATCGAGGATTACTAGCCAGATCTGCTTTAATAAAATCATCTTCCATTGGTTATATTAAGAACCGGAATACACATTTCGCTTTTGGAAGGAGCTGTGAGTACAGATGGAAAGCACGAAGGATTTTGTGAAGAAATTTAATGATAATGCCGAAAAAGCACGTCATAACAAAAACAACGGCAAGGGAACTCCCGCAGACAAGTTGTCATCGAAACAGCACTCTACCAATAAATAATCAAACGCGCAAATAATCAGACTTATTAAAAATGGTGCCTCCCCTTTCGGGAACGCACCATTTTCATCCATTTATCACACGGGTCCGACCATTCTATTGGTTAGCAGCAATGGTATCATTCACTTCCTGTGTGATCTGATCTCCACCGAGTTTCTTCCAATTCGTTACGAAGTTATCGAACTCATCAATCGATAAGTTGCCATAGATGATTTTCAGAAACGTCTCGGCTCTCAATTTATCCAATGTAGCCTGTTTGGTATTCATCGTTCTCGTTGGTGCGTAGATGAATTCATTCATGACAATCAGGTCATGATCTCGATAATATTTAATCACACCCTGTGAGCTCTCTGGGCCAAAGATGCGCTCCATATGCCACTTGTCCAGATTTCCATTCCGATAATCCATAATATCATCGTAGAACAGCTTCGCTTCAAGTTCCAAGCCGGATGTATCTCCTGTTTTGAGCGCTTCCTCCACTTCGTCCTGTGCCTTCACATTTTTGTTGGCAGGCAGGTTCGAGACTGTCGCATTATGAAAACCAAGTCCCGTCAGTCCGTTCAAATATGCAGCCCGTTCTTTCTTGGCAGATTCACCGAACATTTTTTCAGCCTGAAAATTGAGTAACTTGATTAACGCTTCCGGATGCTCATAGCCTTTGCGAACGGCAAAAATACCGCCCAGGCTAAGATGATTCTGTGTTTTGGCTGGCTGATCGTCGATGGATTGAACCGGGTAAGGCATCCAATCGATGTTCTTATCTTTCTTAATCATGCTGCTAACCTGAAAAGGTGCCCACTGTGGCAGGAAGAACATGCCTGACTTGCCTGCATTCACATCCTCCATCATTTTAGCAAAATCCTTCACCCCAAATTCGGAATCAAGTACACCCTTCTGATACAAATTTTGAAGTTCACGCAAACCTTCTTTGACTTCCGGTTGAATCGTTCCATTCACGACTTGGCCTGATGCATCCTTGATCCAGGTCTCAAGATAACCATGATACCCGAGCAAGAAAGCATTTATTGGCAGATCCTTGTTTAAAGCAATGCCGTACGTATCATCTTTTCCATTTCCATCAGGATCATTAAAGGTAAAGGCCTCTGCAATCTGGATGACATCCTGCATGGACTTGGGTGCTTCAAGACCGACCTTGCTCAGCCAATCCTGGCGTATCCAGATCATATCCGAAGAATCGAGCGAGCCTGGGAAGCTCACCATAGCGTATACTTTGCCATCCTTGGTTACCGGCTTTAAGCCTGCTCCATCTTCAGCGGACATGAACCCTTTAACCAGATCCGATGCATACTTGTCGTATACTTCTGTTAGATCTTCCAGCATCCCCGCTTCATGCAGTTGTTCGAATTGAACTGCGCTTACTTTCAATACATCCGGCAGATCACCACTTGCCAATGTGACATTCATCTTATCGTTATAGTTGGCATCGGGAACAATCCATTCATACGTTACGTCAATACCAAGTTCATCCCTGTACCCTCTGGTCCATATGTTATTGGCATGCGTATCTCCTTGGGCGAGTGATTCCTTTCCCGTTTCATTCATGGTGGAAGTCAATTTAATGGGTGGGTCATATTTCGTAAGTGGTCCTCCAGCATCCTGCTGTTTGTTCGGCTCAGCTTCATTTTTGGTGCTCTCCGCACCAGTAGAACAGGCTGCAAGCGTGGTGGTCAGCACCATGGTTAATGTTAACATTGAGAACTTCTTGAATGACATATTCATACGAATCCCCCTTTTTCTCCTCCCGTGAGGTATAATTTCATTCTATTAAGTAAGCGCTATCACTTCGAGTGTACCCCGTTGACATCTGGTATCTTTGATTTACCAATTGTGACCTCATTCAACTTTTCTGATCCCGATACTCCTGAGGAGTACAGCCGGTCGCTTTTTTGAAGAAACGATAAAAATAGTGCTGGTCGCTAAATCCAACCTTGGCGGATATTTCATGCATCTTGCAAGCAGAACCCAGAAGCAACTCTTTGCTGCGCTCCAGTCTGCGTTCATGGATATAATCAGATATGCCTTTGCCTGTAATCCGTTTGTACCAGCGCGACAGATAAGAAGGATTAAGCGAGACTTCCTGTGCGATCCGTGTGAGTGAAAGGTCGTCCTCCAGATGATGCTTGATGTAATGATGGATCGTAATCAGAATCTGGGATTGGTCGTTCAGACGAGCATTGCTTCGTTTGGAGATCATCCATTCGTATGCCGATTGATAAAAGAGAAGCAGATCGGACCATGGCGTATGGATATCAAAATGCAACATTCGAGACAATAATATCTCTTCCATTGCCGATTCATACAATCCCAGTTCGTGTAGAACTTCAATGAGTACATTCGCTGCTCCGGTATAGGTTTTCATTCGAAAGAACGGATCTTGAAGTCCCTCTTTCGCAGTCTCTGCCCATTTCTGGAAGGACTCCATCCACTCCCGGTCGCCGGCGATTATTCGCTGTTTGATCTGATCGAGGTGGAGTACGACAACACCCTGTTGATTCATCATGCTGGGGGTGTAAGATATATCATTCTGAATATTTACACGCAAGAGCTTCTCCATCCCAAGCCCGGGGCTCTCATGGATCGACAGACGCAGCTGTGCGATCGCCTGATTAATCCCGTTCCAATCTACCGCCTGCTCACTAACCATAATGGATACAGACAAGTTCAGACAGTCCGCACAGGATTGCTGGACGGACTCCAGCGTTCCATAGACAAAACGAAGAGTCCGTTTCCACGTGTCCAGCTGACTCCCTCGATCTCCATGCATAACGTGGGAATGATACTCTTCTTGCGGTTGAATTAAGCACGCGATGACCTGGGCATCCAGATCAATCGCTTTCACCTTGGCCTTGTCCTGCAACAGCTCCTCCGCAACATTGGCAACGGCATAACGGATGAGACTGCGATCCGCCTGAGTCTGATCGTTGTTCCACTCCTCTACTCGTATAATCACAGGGATAACAAGTTGATCAGATTCAAAAGGCAGTTGTACAGCATCCAATTCTTCCTGAAGTGAAGCAATATCGTGTATCTCCGTTCGCTTCAGCACATCCAGTAGCAATTGACGCTGTAACTGAGGCAGTGCTCGTGGCAATTTACTGCGGAACCAGGCAGCTTGGTAGCGAAAATCATTCTCTTCCGAGATCTGTGTCAACGCCCGCTCTACCGCAGCTCGAATGTGATTCATGCCCTCTGTCTTTAACAGGTAATCAACAACGCAAGGGTTTCGAATGGCTTGGTGTGCATAATCGAATTCGTTATGACCGGTCAGCAACAGAACCTTGCATCGTGGCCACCGATCCATAATCTGCTCAATCAATTGCATGCCATCCATGCCAGGCATACAGATGTCGCTAAGTACAATATCAATCTTCACCGAGTTCAGCCAATCGATGGCTTCAAAGGCAGAGTATGCCTTAATAATCTCCATGTCCTGAAGATTTGCTTTTTGAAAGAAAGCGTACAGTCCGTCCAGAATAACAGGTTCATCATCTACAATAAGCATCCGCTGCATTACGCTACTCCCCTTTCCATGGAATATTCACTACAATGCACAAACCACCTAGCTCACTTCGCTGTGCTGTAAGACCAAAGGCAGGCCCGAACTTGATTCGCAATCGCTGATTCACATTCATGAGCCCGGTTATCTCTTCATTCCTATGTCCTCGCTCCGTCTCTTCAAAGGCGGATTGCAGAAAATTCAAGGTATCATCGGATAACTGATCCCCATCATCCTCAATGCGAATAGACAGGTTATCCTGATTCTGTTCGTATGAAACCTGTAGAATTCCACCTTGGCTACGTTTGGCAAGTGCATGCTCAAACACATTCTCCACGATCGGCTGGATCATGACTCTGGGAACAGATATGACTCTGTACCTCGCATCGAGATCCTCCAATTTCAATTGAATTCTCGGACCAAATCGAATTTTCTGAATGGATGCATAGACCAACGCATGATCAACCTCAGCCCCCAACGATACCTCGGAGTGGGAGTCCCTGGACATGTACCTGAAATATTGCCCCAGATAGTCCGTGAATTCCTGAATTAATTCCACATTCTCCACTTCAGCCATCTGCTTGATGCTGAACAGACTGTTGTATAGAAAGTGAGGTTGAATCTGGGATTGCAGATGTTTGAGCTCTGCCTCACTTGATCGAATCCGTGCAACATAATTCTCATCGATCAAGATATGTAAGCGTTCTATCATGTAATTGAATCTGGAGTACAAATAACCGAATTCATCCCTTCTGGATGTAGGAATCTCAATGCTTGTCTCACCCTGCTCTGCCATTCTGAATCCCCTCATGAGCACCGATAAGGGTTGGTGAATCGATCTATAGATCGATAACGAGAAGATGATAATAATGACAACGGACATGAAGGTCACCATCCATAGCCATATGTTGTATTGTTTCAGTGGTGCACTCAGGACATATTGCGGGATGCTGGCTGTCAACGTGAATGAATGAGCCTTATCATGAAGTGAATAGAAGAGATATGGACCTGACTGGAACTTCGTAACTTGCATGGATTCGGTCGCTTCAGGCGAAACGGCTTGGATCGGTTTCACAGATACTGACTGCTCGGAAGAAGAAATTACTACATTATGCTGTTCTCCGAAACTCAGGGTTATCTCACTTTCACCCGTTTCCGATAACTGCTGCAATCGGTGTTTCAGTTCTTCAGCAGACAAGCGTATGCCTAATATAAAATTGGGGGGCTCCTCAGGGTTCATGTTATACGGATTACTTTTCAGAAAATAGAGGTCATTGTTGGAATGGGATAATTCGCCATTCAGATTCCCCATCGTGGCGAGCAGATTCTGCCACTCGCTATCCTCTGCGTCCCGAATCCCATCCACGGCGCTAACCCGTTTGTCCAAAGCAGGAACGTAATACACCACATCGTTGATGTAGGGACTCGTTACCATGATCTGACCCAGCTTGTTGTGAATGTTGTTCAGGCTGGACGTGACTTCATACCTGCTCATAATCGCTGCTCGTGTACTTAGTGTGGACATGGGCTCATCAAATGAAAATTCGGTAACCAGCGCACTCATTCGCTCCAATTCGAATTGCAGATGATTATGGTAGAAGTACAATTTCGACTCATGTGCCTTCTCCACCTCAGTCTGCATCTGCTTGGAGCTAACTTGCGTAATCATAATGCTTATCCCATACAAGGGCAGAATGACCAGTACAAAAGCAATCATCAATTTGACGACAATGGATGTCTCTCTCCATCTCCCCCGGATGAATCTCAATGTCCCATCTCCCCCCTCTCCTCAACTTTCTTCAATAGCAAAAAAGGAGCCAGAAATCGGCTCCTTCCATCCATCGGTTTTCTTCCTTTTGATCTTATCCCTTTACACTTCCAACAACAAGACCATGGACAAAATACCTCTGCAGGAACGGATACACAAGCAGAATAGGAATAACAGATAAAAAGATCTGGGAAGCTTGGGTCGTTCTGTCGGATACCTGACTTAACAGTGTTGCATCCTCCAACGTCATCATTTCACTCTGAATCATCGTCACCTGCTGTAACATGGATTGAAGATATGTAGCAAGCGGATATCCTTCCGGGCTTTTCATGTAGATCATGCCATCGAACCAGGCGTTCCAATGTCCCACCATGGCGAACAGCGTAATGGTTGCGATACTTGGAAGTGAGATGGGAAGATAAATACTCCATAATGTGCGAAAATGTCCTGCCCCGTCCATCCATGAAGCCTCTTCAAGCTCCTTCGGCAGACCTCGGAAGAAATTAAGCATCAGGAGCACATTAAAAATGGGAACGGCCCCCGGTAGAATCAAAGCCCAGATGGAATCCAACAGGCCTGCTTCCTTAACCACCAGATAACCCGGTATTAACCCTCCACTGAACAGCATCGTGAATACAAAAATCCACGCATAGAATGTTCTTGAACGAAATTTCACCGCCTCTTTGGAGAGCGGATAAGCGACCAGAATCGTGAAGACTAGATTGGTTGTAACTCCCAGAACTACACGAAGAAGGCTTGTGCCGAATGAGTTCAGGAACTGCTGGTTTTCCAGAATATATTGATAGGAGGACCACGTGAAATCCACAGGCCAGAATGTGACGTTGCCCGCTTTTACCGCATCACTCGAACTAAATGAAATCGCTAATATATTCACAATTGGGAACAGACATAACAAGGCAAGAATCGTCAGGATGACGTAGTTAAAAACTAGAAACCATCGATAGGCTCTTGAAGCGTGGTGCATGATCTTGCCTCCCTTCTAGAATATCCGATAATTCGCGAACCGATAGGCCAAGAAATAACCAAGTCCGATAAATATGAAAGAAACGACGGATTTAATTAGACCCAATGCTGTCGATACAGAGTACTGTGCATCCTGCAATCCGATGCGATAGATCATCGTATCCAAAATATCTCCGGATTCATAGACCAGTGGATTGTAAAGATTGAACACTTGGTCAAAGCCACCATTAAGTACATTCCCCAAACTAAGGGTCACCATCAAAATGACGATCGGACGTATGCCTGGCAATGTGATATGCCATGTCTGTTTCCATCTACCCGCTCCATCCATAACAGAGGCCTCGTAGAGTGACTTATCAATATTAGTTAGGGCGGCCAGATAGATAATCGTACCAAACCCAAATTCTTTCCATTGATCTGTGATGACGAGTATGTAAGGAAACCACTCGTTACTGGCCAGGAATTGAATCGGATCAATTCCCACGGATGTAAGCAACATATTAACGATACCACTGCTTGGAGATAATACATCCACGATGATTCCCGCGAGAATAACCCAGGAGAAGAAGTGAGGCATATAGATTATAGTCTGAATCGTTCGTTTAAAACCTGTCTTGCGCACCTCATTAAGCAATAAGGCGACAAATACAGGAATCACAAGGCCGGACACAATTTTCATCGACGAGATAAATACTGTATTCCATACAACCTGTGAGAAACCAGGTAAATCAAATAGATACCTAAAATTGTCCAATCCCACCCAGTTCATATTTTTGAATCCGGCAATGGGCGAAAAATTTTGAAAAGCAATGGATAGTCCCGCCATCGGAATGTAACCGAATACAATAATAATGAGCAGTCCAGGCAGAATCATGAGATGAAGCGGAACGTTTCGTATAAATTGTTTGTAGTTGGATCGCATAAGCTGACTCCTCCTTCAACGTTAATTATAGGAGGGGTCCGATCACTCCAATAGTGTGGGCTATTTACTTTGGGTATCTTTTGTTGACCAGCCATAGAGGGAATAGCTGAGTACAACCCGATAAAGGCTTGAATTGGTTGCAATACTATACATAAGCCGTTAGAATGTATTCTTTTGAGATATGTATTAATATAGATATTGGCTACGATCCCATCGGCTGATGCCCTGTTTACAGCCACTTCCGCAATATGTGTAAACGGACTGATTGTACTGGATACGGGAAGTGTGTTCTCCACATTCGGACAAGACATTATCATGATTCTAATTCAAGTTGGCGGATTGGGATTCATGACCCTTGGTGTAATGGTGGCCATTATTCTCGGAAAACGGATTGGATTGAAGCAACCGCTTCTTATTCAACAAGCCACCAATAGCTCCTCTGCTCAAGGTTTGGTAAGGCTTTCGTTGTATATCGTCCTTATTGCTTTTGAAGCGTTGGCTACACTGGTTCTTACGTTACGATGGCATAATGAATTGGGATGGGGGCAAGCTCTCTATTACGCGGTATTCCACTCCGTCTCTGCTTTTAACTATGCAGGTTTCTCTTTATGGTCTGACAGTCTTTCTCCTTTTGTTGGCGACCCGGTGGTCAATCTCACAGTCATTACGCTCTTTATCATTGGCGGATTGGGTTACATTGTGATTGTCGATCTATTTCGCAAAAGATCATGGAAAAAGCTATCCCTGCATTCCAAAATTGTATTAATCGGTAGTTCTTCTCTGTACTTGGCTGGATTCGTCACTATCTTTCTACTCGAAAATTGGAATCCGTCTACATTTGCTGATTTAACTTTCGGTGAGCGCATATGGGCCGCACTATTCCAGGGTACAACCCCTCGAAGCTCGGGATTTAATACAATTGACATTGGAAGCATGCTTGCAACATCCCAATTTTTCATGATCATCCTGATGTTCATTGGAGCCTCTTCCGGTGGGACGGGTGGAGGAATAAAGGTCAATACTTTTGTCGTACTTGTTCTGGCAACCATTCAAACTTTCCGGGGCGGTGGGCAAATACACGCTTTTGAGCGGAAAATAACAGAGGAAACCGTTATGCGTGCACTTGCTGTTGTCTTGAGTTCTCTGGCGTTTGTACTTGGAATTGCTATACTGTTGTCCATCTCCGAAGGTATCCTTGAGAACCATTTTCTCGATGTTCTGTTCGAAGCCACATCTGCTTTCAGCACCACGGGGCTGTCAATGGGTCTGACAAGTGAGCTCAGTGTTTCCGGCAAAATTATTATCATCTTCACCATGTTTGCAGGTCGATTGGGACCGCTAACTCTGGCTTTTGCATTAGCTCAGAAGAAACGCACGTCCAAAATCGGTTACGCCGAAGATCATGTTCTCATTGGTTAAGCAAGAGTACTGTTAACTGTAACTCCAGGGTGGATACCGAATGAGCTGACTCTTGATACATGTTCAATTCATAATGCCCCCTTCTCCAGACGGGATAACGTCTACGAGAAGGGGGCATTTTAATCATTTGTTATGAGTGACACTGCATGACAAGGACGTTCACCGAATGCGCTGGGAGCTCAATGACAACCGATTGCCCATTCAGCTCAATCTCACGTTCCTGCGGCACCACTTTCTCATCATTCTTCTGATTCACATTCGGCATGTGCACCAATGTCTCGTCTCCGGTAAGCGTGATCAATCTTGCTGAAGATATGACCATCAGATCCTGAAGGCAAATTTGGGTTGATTTATCCACACCATCTGCATTCACGAGTTTCACATATACATGCTGTGCGTCTCTCGTAACGGAGTGGAATACTTCCCGATTGTAGGCTTCCAACTTGTAATCCAGAACCTTGCTGGTATGGCTACCATCCGTGTAGGAACAGATCAAGTTCTTTCCTGTCTCCCCACCATAGTTAACCGTGATCGTATACTCGGTTCCATTCTCCAGTGGTTCATAGTTGGACGCTCTCAGGTTACCTGCTGCCGAACTGGAAGAATAGTCTCCCAATGTGTAACCCTCGATCCCTTGTTTGTACACCTTCACGCCCGTGGCATTTCCCCCGTAGCTGATTGCGTACTCTATGACATCCTTATTCTCGGATGAGATATCCGTCAATCCGACGCCGATGTAGAAACCATCCTCACCTGAAATTCTTTCAGCCTCAACGTGCACCTTGTAGTTGGTCCATTCGTCATTCAGCAAGTACAATCCATTCAATCCGCTTGATTGTGCGCTCAAGATGAGCCCTTTCCCTTTGGTTAACGTGTACCCTACCGATCCCGGAATCTGACTCCATGCCTCACTAGGTTCTGTACGTTCCCTGAAATCTTCATCTAATAGTATGCTGCCATCGACATTGGACGTGACCGTGACTCGTTTCACCACGATCTCTGCATGACCTGTTGCAATTTCGATGCCGCCACGCGGAATAAGATTCAGCGGTTTACCTTTGCTGTACGTAGAGAACGAAGTCTCGAGCACTTGATCCCCTACATATTTTGCAAAAAGCTGCTGTACATAGTAGTTCGGTGTATACCACACGGTTTCGTCATCAAACCAGATGCAGTCCGGCGTCCAGCGGTACGTACCATCCGTCAATACTTTGTTGAATAATGGTGCATACGCAGCCAAGCGAACAACGTCCGCATTATTTTCAAATCCGGTCATAACCGCTGCTTCTGAGACCGCTCCTGCCAGCGTGTTTTTGTCTGTAGAAGCATATTCACCCACAAATACTTTGGATGTCTCTTTCCAATCAATACTTCCGTCTTCATGATAAGCACGGTCATAATAGTTGTATCGGTCCACGTTATTCAGCAAATATTCATTAGATCGATAGTAGTGCTCGTCCGCAATGGTATCCATATAATTGTCCTGGTTCTCATACCAGGTTACCGTCTCCTCGATCACCTCTGTCCCATCTGCAAAAGCAACCTGAGCTGATCCGGTGAGGTTCCCGCTGAGGAATTTCCATCCTTCCTGGTACGCATCATCATCCGCCTGTGCACCGACCGTCGAGATAATGTGCAACTCATGATCAGGATAGTTCCGTTTCATGTAATCATCGATCGAGCTTTTGAATACTTCAAAGTTGGCAAAAAATTCAGTACCCCAGTTCTCATTGCCTACACCCAGATAACGAAGATCGAACGGTTCAGGATGTCCCATCTGGCTTCGTACCGCCGCCCATTCGTTGTGTTCAATGTCTGTACTGAGCGCAAAATCAATCAGGTCTGTAAAGTTCCGGATATAATAATCCCTTAAAGCGCCACCCGCAGGATGAGCATAATCCGAGCGTGCCTGACATAATACACCGCAAGCCATAACTGGTACCGGGGCTGCATTCAGATCTTCTGCCAACTGGAAGTACTCCATATAACCAAGCCCCATCGTCATCATATAACCCCACACATTATAATTCTCTTTGCGCAGCTCAACCGCACCCACAGAATCCTTCCAGTCATACACATTGTCCCAGATAAAGGAGCCCTCCGATATACATCCCCCTGGAAAACGCAAGAACTTCGGATGCAGATCGGCAAGTGCCTGAATGAGATCCTTGCGCAATCGATAGTTCGGATTACCGGCGTAATTGGCGTGTGCTGAAGGGGATATTCCCTCTTCTGTCGGATCAGCTCCCCATACATTCTGGGGAATTAAGGACACCATATCAATGGAGATGTCACCTGCAAAAGTGAGTGCCAGTTGGCCTAGCACAGTCTCCGTTCCGCTGAGGGTCAAGCCGTACTTCTTCCATGTGTTACCGCCTTCAACATGCAGCGTTACCGACTCACTGATGGAAGCCTCACTCCCATCCTGTAATTGAACAGTGATCGTACCAGCCGATTCTGCTTTTGCCCATAGGGTAAAGTCATACCGTTCTCCTTGTTTGATCGACATGGCACAATGCTGATTGGAATCCGAGAATCCTCGATTACGAATCGTCGCCCCATCTTGAACCGTTACATAATAAGCATTGACCTCAGGATCTTCCACGTTAAAGTGAGCATTCAATCCTTCCGTATGCTGCACCAGCATGTTCCCGGTATCTCCTGACCAGGCGTATAGAGGATCACGGTTCCGGCCTGTAGAGCAACCACATTCCCCCGAGTCATGGGAGTACGTATCGAATGCAAATGATTCGAATGACCGATTCTGAACAAGCTCCGCATAGATTCCACCATCTGCTGCATTGTTAATATCCTCGTAGAAAAGGCCATACATGACTTCACTGATGTCAGCTACCTTCTGATCCCCATGGATTGTGACGGTATAAGGAGGTACATGTGCTGGCACAACAGACACGTCAAAGCTTTGGTTCAGCTTACTTTCACCTTTTGTCAAAAGTGCACGGAGTGTAACCGCTTGTGCCGTAGTGATTGCCCGAACCTCTCCGTTCTCGGATAAGACTTCCGGCTCACTGGAACTCCAATTAACCGTCACTTTACCACCCAACAAGTCTGCCGGCAGTGATACATCTTTGGTGATAATGCGGTGCGGGAAGGAAAGATATTTGTCCGCAGCAAGCTTCACAATCGCTTCATCTGTCAATGATTCACACATGACTTCAATGACGTCATCCATGGTAAGCGCTGCCCGATAGATCCGAAAGTCAGATAAAGAACCTGTAAAATCTACATCAGCAGCATACTGGGAGCGTCCAATATAATTTCGGCTATAATTGTCAAAATTCGTGAACGAATCAAACCATCTGCGCAGTTTGGCATAATTGCCACTGGAGGTCTGACTAATGGAACCGTCCGCTACCTTCTCCCCATTCACATATACGATCGGACCAGCACTACTTAGCGTGCCACCTTGACTGCCTGTTACAGAGAGTGCGATGTGCATCCATTCTCCGCTTGGAAATCCTCGGCCCGGGTCTACAACAAGATCATCTCCGGCATATAACGTGCCCCGGAGGTAACGTGTCAGAAACAAATAGGGTCCCTTTTCTCCTTTGCCAAAGTCAAAAATTCGTTCCCACACATTGACCCCTCTGCCCAGAAACACCCAAGTCGCAATAGTAATTCCTGTGTTATCGCTTACATTCCGAAGTAGATCCGGAGGCAATTGCAGGTAAGAAGTTCCATTCGCTCCCCCGTTGAAAGTCACAGCCGATCTGCCTTTCACCTCGGATACCGCAGGAGGTATCTCCCCTTTGGCTAGGCCATCGTGTCCGTTCCCGGAGCTATCCTTCCCAATCTCTAGGGCATCTTCGAACGTGTACTGTGCGATTAATTGGTTTTGATATGTAGTCATGATCTGACCTCCTATGTCTTTTGTAATCTTTGTTCATCAATTTAGTTCGTATAATTGTAAAATGATTGATAACTATATAAACAACTGACCTAATCGTTATAATATCGCATCACAGTTCCTGACTTCAATCCTAAATTTGAGAATAATTGCGGTTTTATTGAAATACCTGAAGCTTTCTCATCCCTTTTTTCCCTCTATTCAGCTTCCATCAAATCATATTGGTATCATATTTATGGTTTACAAATATATAAACTGTTTTATATTATAACAAATGAAAGCGCTTGATAAAAATTGGAAGCTAGAAGGAGGTTTGCCGATCCTTATATTGTTTGTGTTATGTATCGGTTGATTTTCATTCCAGGTATTAGGAAAGGGGAAACCTATGAAACGTTATTGGATTAGTGCACTTCACATTTCTTTACTAAGTACCGCATTACTTACTGCAACTACTTTGGCGCCTGTCTCCGTGTTAGCCAATGGATCAGGAACAGCGGTTGGCAACTCGTCAATATCTACATCCATTGCAGATCCTGTACCAGCATTTAAAAATGTTTCCGTTCATGACCCTTCCGTTATTAAGGTGGATGATACATTTTATATTTTTGGTTCACATCTCCAAGTCGCTAAGTCCAAAGACTTTCTGAACTGGGATTTAGTCGCTTCGGGTGTTAGGGATGACAACCCCGTTATTCCCAATGTGACCAAGGAATTCTCCGAAGCTCTGCAGTGGGCACAGACGGATACGCTATGGGCAGCAGATGTCATACAACTGGCAGACGGCAAATTTTATATGTACTACAATGCATGCAAAGGAGACTCTCCCCGATCAGCACTCGGAATTGCTGTCGCTGACAATATCGAAGGTCCCTATAAAGATCAGGGCATTCTGCTGAAATCCGGCATGTGGGATCAGATCAGTGAAGATGGTACCATTTACGATGCAACGATTCACCCCAATGTCGTAGATCCTGATGTCTTTTATGACAAAGACGGAAAGCTGTGGATGGTGTATGGTTCCTATTCCGGGGGGATTTTCATTCTGGAGATGGATGAGACGACTGGCAAACCGCTGCCGAATCAAGGTTATGGAAAGAAACTTATGGGAGGCAACCATAGTCGTATTGAAGCACCTTATATGCTGTACAGCCCCGAAACCGACTATTATTATCTGTATCTGTCTTTCGGCGGACTGGGTGCGGACGGGGGATATAACATTCGTGTAGCTCGCTCCAAAACGCCGGACGGTCCTTTCCTCGATGCCGAAGGAAACGACATGATTAATGTTAAAGCGGATAAGGATAAACCATTGTTTGACGATCGTTCTATCGAGCCTTATGGTGTCAAATTAATGGGGAATTTCCTGTTCCAGAGACAGATCGGTGATCCGGGCACAGGTGTGGGAATCGGCTATGTATCCCCCGGACATAACTCTGCTTATATTGATGCTGAAACCGGAAAACAATTCCTTATATTCCATTCCCGCTTTCCAGAGCGCGGTGAGGAACACGAAGTTCGCGTACATGAAATGCATATGAATGAGGATGATTGGCCTGTCGTTTCTCCTTATCGCTATGCTGCCTTAGGAGAGAATACTGCCCAACTGACAACTCAGGATATCGCTGGTCAGTACCAATGGGTGAATCATGGTAAAGACATCACGGCGGAGATCAAGCCTTCCCGGACAGTTCAGTTCACAGCAGATGGGCAGATTCGTGGTGCCGTGACAGGAACATGGAGTCTTGGGGCAGACAACACAGTTCAGATCACATCAGATCAAGTTGTGTACAAAGGTGTCTTTACTCCTGAATGGAATTCGGAATCTCAAGGTACGGTTCTGACCTTTAGCGCGCTCTCCTCCTCTGGGATAGCCATCTGGGGAAGTCAAGGTGTTGTGCGGAGTGATCAGGACATTGTTGAGGCCATTAAGAAGGATTTGAACATTGGTCATACGGATCATGTGTTCTTCAATCTGTCTCTGCCTACAAAGGCAAGTGATGCAGACATTACGTGGAAAAGTTCCAATACTTCGGCTCTATCCGCTACAGGCGAAGTGCAGCGACCACGCGCTGGTAAAGGCGATGCCAAAGTAAAATTAACTGCGACGATTCGTAAGGGAGATGCGGTAAATTCCAAAACGTTTAATGTTATTATTCCACAGCAAGCGGTAAGTCCATTGCTTGGAGAGTACACTTTTGAGCACAAGAAACTTGCAAAAGTCGCTCAGGATTACAGTAAAAACGGATACCATGGTCAGGCATTTAACGTGATCAGTTCTGATGCAGGTGGTAAGAATCAAGCTGCCACCTTTAATGGGACAGACAGTTACATTCAGTTGCCTGGACTCGTTACGGATACAACGGATTTTACGTTTAGCGCCTGGGTTAATTGGGATGGCGGTGGGTCCTGGCAACGTATTTTCGACTTTGGGAATGGCTTGACCAGGCACATGTTCCTTACACCCTCCCAGCATAATGGAGCATTACAGTTCACCATTCATAATGAGGGACGAGATCAGAGCTTGATTGCAGCAGAACCGCTACCTTCCAATCAATGGGTTCATGTGGCTGTTACACTCCAGGGAGATACAGGCACTTTGTATGTGAATGGGCAATCCGTAGCAAGCAGCAACGAGATCACATTTAATCCGAAGGATCTGCAAGCAACGGAAGCTTATGTGGGCAAGAGCCGATATGCGACTGATCCTTTCCTTAAAGGTAGCTTGGATAACGTAAATGTGTATGACAAAGCACTAACGGCAAAGGAAATTGAGCGTCAGGCCAAAGATAAACTTTAATCCAGAGTCATATCATAGTCGCTGGAGTTCATAGCGAACAAGCCTAATAAAGCAGCCATTTATTGAACTGCACCTCCATTGTTGGATACGACGAACAATCGAGGTGCAGTTCTTTATCAGGCTGCTTTATTGATGTTATATTCTAATGCATTTCACTTCATATAATGAATGACCATACTTAGCTTGTTTGCCGTAGCTCCAGCGTTAACATAGGCATGAGACTTATCCGCTCGAAAACGGATAGACTCCCCTGAACTCACCGTATATTCTTCCGTCCCAACCCGAATCGTGACTTGCCCTTCATAAACAGTAATAAATTCTTCGGTCCCTTCGATGTGCGGTTCAGCACTCAAAGAAGACTCTTCATCTTATTGGGGGAGTTGCAGCCGGCTGTCTGCTTATTATGGTTCTGTCCAGTTATTTCAACTTGATTCTTCATCAATATATCCCCAGGATCACCCCGGTCTTGAACCTGATCGGATGTGTGTACATGCTCTATCTTGCTATCAAAATCATGGGGAGTAAACCTGCAGATTCGCAAGAAAACAAGGTCAATCACTATTCATTTCTATTCGGATTCACCCTGCAATTCATCAATCCCAAAGTTATTTTGTACGGACTTACAGCTCTGTCGGTGTTCATTCTACCCCATACGCAGTCGCAGCAAGAACTCATCCTATATTCGTTGCTACTCACCCTGATCGGCATAAGTGCGAATCTGACCTGGGCATTGGGCGGACGTTTATTTCAGCGATTCCTGATCAAATACGAACGTCCTTTTTATATTAGTATGGGCGTGTTGTTGATCTGTACCGCCATTTCTTTTATTAAATAAAGCAAAAGCGTCCTCCCATCGTCTGAGTAGAACGCTTGCTTGGTTAGATGTATTATTCCTGATTCCTTCTCCACCATGTCTGGTTCGCATAAGATTCATCATTCAGCATGACGGTCTCCCCTATAACTGGAATAACAACAGATACATTCAAAGTTCGTGCGGCACGGGTTACTCGCTCTGCTGGATCATTCCATGCATGATAGGCGAGCGTAAATGCACCCCAATGAATCGGGAATAATAGATTACCTCCCACATCCAGATGGGCTTGAACCGTCTCCTCAGGCATCATATGAATGTTCGACCAGCGTTCATCATATTGACCGCACTCCATCAACGTCAGATCAAATGGCCCGTACTTTCTTCCAATTTCTTTGAAATGGGGACCGTAACCACTGTCGCCGCTAAAAAATACTTTCGTATGTTCTCCACCAATGACCCATGAGCACCATAAAGTCGAATTTCGATCAAACAAACCTCTTCCTGAAAAGTGACGAGCAGGCGTACAAGCGAATGTTAAACCTTTGAAGGAAAATTCATCCCCCCATTGATGCTCCGTGATCTGGTCGGCAGGAACACCCCATTTTACTAGCCGTTTACGTACCCCAAGTGGAACAATAAAACGATTCGTTTTGCTTTTTAATTTGCGAATCGAAGAGGCATCCAGATGATCATAATGATCATGAGAGATCACGATGGCATCCAGCGTAGGGAAATCATCGGGCTGAATCGGCAGTTCTTTGCTGAAACGCTTGGTACCCGCCCAAGATACAGGTGACGGCCGATCACCCAACATCGGGTCAAAAAGTAGTCTATGACCCTCCATCTCAAGCAGAAAAGCCGAATGCCCGAACCATGTCACCTTTGAATGAGACACATCCATTGTGGAAGCTGGTTGAACATATTCCATCGGGATGTTACTTAACGGTCTTCGCTCCACTTGTCTGCGCATGGAATCCCTCAATATACTTGTCAGAGA
Source organism: Paenibacillus sp. JJ-100 (assembly GCF_948329825.1). Classification (GTDB taxonomy): domain Bacteria; phylum Bacillota; class Bacilli; order Paenibacillales; family Paenibacillaceae; genus Paenibacillus. Next base: position 1,094,433 of record NZ_CAOJCM010000001.1, on the reverse strand, counting down.
CTTTATACTCATTCCGGCGGTTGTTGGAATTTGATTTTCGTATTTCGTCATCGTTCACCCTTCTATTCTCCGATCTATTCTTCGAGGTTCACCGTTCAAACTTGCGGATAAATAATAGTTTATATTCTCATAGTAATTCATCGCTTACGGATATTCAATTTTGTTATCATTTCGGTGATTCAACCGTAGTAATTGGAAAGGCTTGCATTGCCCCATAAACTAAACAAAGAGCGATATCCCCTTACAACGTAGGAGACATCGCTCTTTTTAATCCTTGATTTTAATGCATCGGGCTCTGTTGTTTATCAGCCGAGCCAACCTTCACTCGTTTTACAAATAGTGCAATGACGAAACCAACAAGAGCCAAAATTAGGGCAAAGACAAATGCACTCTGTATCCCTGATGTGAAGCCAGCAAGCATATTTTCAGGGCTTTGCGGATCCTCTACACGGCTCAGGAACCGAGTCTGCCCAGCACTCAAAATACTAACTGCGACAGCTGTACCAATAGCACCGGATACTTGCTGAAGTGTGTTCATAATGGCTGTACCATGTGGATAATATTCACGCGGCAACTGATTCAACCCGTTAGTCTGCGCAGGCATCATCACCATGGAGATTCCAATCATCATGAAGACGTGCAGCATAATAATCTGAATGAGTGGTGTTGTTGCTTCGATACCCGTGTACAAGTACAGGACAACCGCAACGGTGGACATACCGATAATTACAAGCCATTTCGGGCCGAACTTGTCAAACAATCGTCCCATGACAGGAGACAAAAATCCATTCAGCAAACTACCTGGCAATAATACCAATCCGGCAGTAAGTGCGGTAACCGCCATCCCCTGCTGTAGATACATCGGCAGAATTAACATAGATGACAGAATCATCATCATGCAGATGAAAACTAACAATAGACCAATCGTGAACATCGGGTATCTGAATGCTCTCAGGTCCATCATCGGTTCCTTCATTCTTAATTGACGGATACTGAACAAGAGCAGTGAGACGAGACCAATAACCAGTGTGGCAATAACGATCGGACTGGTCCAGCCCCCACCGGTTTCACCGTGTCCTCCAGCACTACTGAAGCCGTATACGATACCTCCAAATCCAAGTGTGGACAACACAATCGAAAGTACATCAATTTTGGGCTTGGTCAACTTGGAAATGTTCGGCAGGAATAATAGTCCGCACACCAGGGAAATCAGGAAAAACGGCAAGGAGATCCAGAAAATCCAGTGCCAAGTCAATTTGGCCAAAATCAGACCGGAAATACTCGGACCACTTGCAGGTGCGAACATAATAACCAGACCAATCAATCCCATGGCAGCTCCACGTTTTTCGATCGGGAAAATGACCAAAATCGTATTAAACATGAGCGGTAACAGCAACGCGGTACCTATTGCCTGCAGTACCCGGGCTACTAGCAACATCTCAAAGTTAGGTGCAAGCGCTGCAACCAGCGTTCCTGCGATCGAGAATACTAATGATGTTGTAAACAACTGTCTAGTTGTAAACCATTGCAGCAGCAAGCCTGAAACAGGTACCAAAATACCTAGTACGAGCAGATATCCTGTCGTTAACCATTGAATGGTCGTTGGTCCCACCTCTAACAGATCCATTAATGGTGTCAGTGCAACATTCAGAGCGGTTTCGCCAAATAAACCGATAAACCCGCTCAGCAGCATGGCGAACAAAATTGGGAACACCTTATATTGTTGTGTTTCTTGTTGATTCTTGGCTGTATCAGCCTTTATGGAAGCTTCCAAAATTCCATCCCCCTCAAACTTATCCAACGTTTTCTTTTCTTTCTACTCTTGGTACAACCTATTGATTATGTTTGGCATTCTTCGTTGCAACTGACAAATAATCAGCAGCCGTTACCAGCGGCTGTTTATCCTGGTTGGTCAGACTGATAATCATGGCGCCTTCCATCAGGGAAATAACCAGCAAGGCTGTCTCTCGAGCTTTCGTCTCTTGAACACCATCCATCATGAGATGTCTTGCTATGATATCCTGCCAGCCGGCAAAAACATTCTGAGAAGCGGTTCGTAACTGCTGACTGATACATGAAGTCTCCACAGCTGCCCAGAAGCTGAATGGATAAAATCCCGTGAAACCAGACTTTTCAGCTTCATCGGCCGTCTCATAAATAAATGCCCGAATCGCTTCTGCGGTCGTTTTATGGGCAGCAAAAATCTCTTCAAACTTTTGCATAATAAATGCATCAACGGTTTGAATACATTCGAGAGCCAGCTCTTCCTTCCCCTGTGGAAAATAATGGTATAATGAGCCTTTTGGTGTGTTACTCTCCTTAATGATCTGACTCAGACCGGTCGCATGATACCCTTGTGAAAAAAAAAGTCTCGCTGCTGTGCCAACAATAAGATCTTTGGCATTCGACTTTTCACTCAAAAAAGCCACTTCCTTCAATAAATTATAACAATCGGTCTATATAATTAAAATCGCTCGCAGGCTTCATGTCAATCCTATTATTTAAAATTTTACAGAAAAATTACACTCTTAAACCTGTGCGATACAAAGAAAAACCAGCAGCTTTTTCAAGACTTTCTTTGAATGAGCTGCTGGTTACTTCAATATATAACTCAATTTTCTATTTCATGTTCCACGATTCAAAGTTCAACTCATAGTTAATGCTTACGGCGGTTAACGCTCCTTGTGAAGCAGCTGTGATGGCTTGATACATTTCAGATGCTGCATCACCGGCACTAAAAACTCCAGGTACTGTCGTTTTACCTTGTGCATCAACGACAATGGTACCCGTCTCCATCACCTCACATCCCAACATTCTTGGCAGATCTGAACCCGTCTGTAGGGTGGGTTGGAAGAAAATCCCCGTACAAGAAATACAGGTTCCATCCGTAAGCTCTACTGTACTGACCATCCCCTCCTCAGACACAATGCGGTGAATGGGAGTGTCATACACTTTAACATGATGACGTGTCAGTTCTTGCATATGATCTTGCTGTAGAGAATCATCACCATGAATGCAAAGGGTATAATGTGCTGTCCAGCCAGATATCAATTTTGCCATACGTAGTGCATGTTCCGCTCTTACAATAATGACCAGTTCCTGATCCTTGAGTTCCCATCCATCACAATAAGGACATACAAAAGCACTCTTTCCATACACTTCTGCTAAACCGTCAATCTCTAAGTGCTTGTCTTTCTTGCCTACAGCAAACAAGATCTTTTTCGCATCATATTGTCCGCTATTCTCTGTAGTAATAACAAACTCGCCCTCACGTCCGGTTATGTCCGTAACGGTTTCTGCCGCAAATTGAACCGAAGGATACGCAGCAATCTCTTCTTTTGCCAATTGGCGAAATTCAGAAGGGCTCACTCCATCTCGAGTTAAGAAACCGTGTGTTGCTTGAGTAACCCTGTTGCGCGGCTTTTGGTTATCGATAATGAGCACACGTTTCCGGGCTCTGCCAAGTACCAGCGATGCATTTAGACCAGCAGGTCCTCCCCCAATAATAACGACATCGAATTGAAGATCATTTTTCCTCACTCTAAACACCCTTTCCAGATATTTAATATCCTTAATTTTTCACAAATTCTCCTCAACTCTTATAATGAGAAAAGCTGCATCGAGTTGGAAAAGCGGGAAAACATGTGAGTTTTCTTATAGCAAACGCAACTAATCAATAGATAAACATCTTACTTAATTCCGTCAATCGAATCTATTAGAGACATTTTATATCTACAATATAACACAATACATTTATCTTTTAAAAAATGCAATGTTTTTATTTCCTTTCATCGATCTAACGTATGACAATCTAATGAAAACACTCCCGTAGCACAGAACTGTTGTTTTAACAATTAAAAAAGTTCTTGTTTTTAAATTGTTCACAATCAAATGACATTATTATAAAACCTAAAATGTTATTTCAATCACATTGTGAGTTGGATGGTATAATAGGCGCATATTATAAGTATAAATATAGGAAGTGAGTATTTGAAAACGATCAATAATGAGTCACAAACCAATATCAGCCTAGAGTACAGCTCAATTCCAAAAGTATTTTTCGATACGATCAAAATTGGAATCATCAAGTCCAACTTGATCGCCATGTTTGCAGGTTTAAGTCTTGCTCTATATGTTTTTGATGCATCTGTAACGGCTAATATTATTCCAATCATTCTCTCTTTTTTAGGTTCTTCTTTTATTATTGGTGCAGCGGGCGTATTTAACAATTTATATGACCGGGACATCGATGCGATCATGGAGCGTACGAAGACACGCCCTACGGTCACAGGACGGGTAGATACCAAAGCGGGTCTGATTCTCGGAATTACGATTACATTGATCGGTGCTGTAATGTTGTATATCGCTTCCCCATCAGCCGCTGTTTTTGGTATTTTAGGCTTACTGCTTTATGTGTTTCCTTATACCATGTGGACCAAACGTACAACGGTTTATAACACTGAGGTAGGTAGTCTGTCAGGTGCAGTTCCACCGCTCATTGGATGGGCTGCGATTTCTCCAGAACTCGGACACTTCGAAATCTGGGCACTGGTTGTAACCATGCTGTTATGGCAGATGCCTCACTTCTACGGCATTGCTATTCGTCGCTTCGACGAGTATAAAGCAGCAGGTGTACCGATGTTGCCTGTTGTGAAGGGCATTGGACGTACTTATGTACAAACGAACGTGTACCTGGTATTACTGCTACTTTCTAGCTTCTTGTTCTGGCCGATGAGTCCATTCATTGCCATTGTAGCTTTTGTAGTAAGTCTGGCTTGGCTCATTCTTAGTGTGACTACTTTTGACGCAAAAGAAACAAAAAAATGGTCACAACGTATGTTTATTTATTCGATTAACCATATTACCATTATCTTCTTGGTTATCATTGCTTATTCTTTGATTGCTCAATTGATGAGATAATCTATCCTTATTAGATGAGTGATAACGAACAAACCGTACAGATACTATGCCCTGAAGTGCAGGCATGGTATCTGTACGGTTTTTTTTCGCCTCTAATCTTTAAACAAAATGGTAGTAGGAAATGAAGCTCTTTGCTTTGCTTATCCAGCTCCACTCTTAACAGGAATCTGCTCCCCTTGCCATAACAACTGCATTTCTTCACTTGTTTCAAGCAGATCTGCAAGTTTCCCTTCGGCTTCAATCCGTCCATCTTTCATAACAATAATGTGATCTGCTTTGGTGAGTGCTGCTTTGCGGTGAGATACCGCAATACAGGTCACTTGTTTCTCCTGAAAGAGCCCCTCCCACACCTGCTGCTCTGTCTCCACATCCAGTGCACTGGACAGATCATCAAAAATAAACAGATCAGCCTCAGTCATCAGCATTCGTGCAGTCGCTGACCGCTGGATCTGACCACCCGATAACATGACACCTCGAGGGCCGACAGGTGTTTCTAAACCTTGATTTAACTGCTGGATGTCTTTATGCAAGACAGCCAGTCGAATGGCTTTTTCCATGGCCTGATCCGTATTTCCCTGCTTACCTTGAATGATGTTCTCTCGAAGTGTGTCACTAAATAACCTCGGGACTTGCGGAGTATATGCAGCCCTAGGTGGCATAAGGAATGTTGCCGGGTCTACCTTCTTTCCATTCCAGAGTATCTCCCCCTGTTGCTTAGGCAACAGCCCAAGAAGTGTACGAACAAGTGTCGATTTCCCCGATCCGATCCGGCCTGTGATCACAAGAAACTGTCCCTGTTTTAACTTGAAATGTATATCGTGTATGCCGCTGGATGATTGACCGTACTGATAGCTAAGATGGTTCACTTCAAGCTCACGCAGCTTATCATTCACATTTCTTGGTTCATCCATTACTTCTGGCGGATCTTCATACAGATAAATTTCCCGTTTCTCCATAATCTGATCCTCTTCACCAGGGCGAAAGAGTGTACGCATTCGATCATAGGAAACTTGGAGTCTTTTATGCTGAAATACCATGTATCCAAACAGGGATATGCTAAATCCGATATTGATCAGATAACTGGTGAATAGAGCGAAATCACCCACGGTAAAGTTACCTGCCTTCATCTCGGCAGCACACATTAACAGAATAAGTCCAGTGCATATACTCAGTACATGCTGGTTCAGCGATTTCATCCATTGCTTGAACAGATTATCTCGCAGAGCCGCCTGACGACGTTCTTCATTTAACTGATTAAAACGTGTGGAGACATGATCTTCTGCCTGACCAAGCTTCAGGGCTTGAACAGCCCCAAATGTCTCTGCGATAAAACTGGTGATACGACCTGTCGCTTCCCGGTTAACCTGAGCATACTTTCTTGCACGATTCCCTGACAGATTATTCAGCAGTGTTACGACCAACAGCGGTAAAACCGCAACAAGTGTAATCTGCCAGTTAATGTTAGCCATAATGAGAATCGATACCACGGCGAAAACCAGCCGGCCCCAGAAATCTACCCAAGATTCAATATATTCAACCACTTCATCAACATCATCTCGAAAACGGCTCATCGCCTCTCCTGGTGAAGCAGGAAGATTACGTCCCGGCCACCGCATAATACCTGCCAGCATGTTCGTTCGTAGAATGGCTTGAATATGATACATATATGTGACCCAAGCATGGAATGCGACAAAGAACGTGCCAATTCGTGTCAAGCGAAACAGTGCAATTACAATCAGTGGTACGGCAAGCCACATGTAGTCAGCACTTCCCGTCGCTGTCCGGTCAAAGAACCACTGCATGCCAAGACCCATAGCCAGCGGAAGAGAATGAAATATACACCATAACACACCGTTCATCAGAAACAGGTACGGCTTAAAGCGAAATAAGCGCCCAATAAATCCGGTGATATTCATGCCAATTCCTCCTCTCGCCCTGTAACTAGAAGTCGTGCATAGTGCGAGGACGGATCACTTGCCAGCTCTTCTCTGAATCCGAATTCCAGCAACCTTCCTCCGCCCAAAACCATAATTTTATCTACTTTCTCCAGCGTAGCTAGGCGGTGGGCAATAATAATCCCAGTCGATCGCTTCATTAATTCATCAATGGCAGACTGTAGTACACTCTCCGTTGCTGCATCAAGCCTTGATGAGGGCTCATCCAATATCACCAGACTAGGCTCTGTCAAAAATACACGAGTTAATGCGAAAAGTTGAGCTTCTCCTGCTGACAGTGAAGCACCGCCAGCGGTCAAGTGTGTATCCAGCCCTTCAGACTGCGTATCTATCCATTGACTCAGTCCTAACCGTTCCGTAGTCTGCCTGATGATGTCATCTGACACATCGGAATTAAACAGGGTCAGATTGTCACGAAGTGTACCATCAAACAACTGTACGTCCTGTGTTACCATACCGACTCTGCGATAGAGTGCCTGCAAAGACAACTTCGTAATGTCCGTTCCACCGATGCGAATCGTTCCCTGATCCAGATTATATAGACGCAGGAGCACACGGCTAAGACTTGATTTTCCGCTCCCCGTTCGGCCTATAATCCCCAGACGTTCTCCAGGTTTCACTTCAAACGTAATATTCTGAAGGACCGGTTTATCCTCATTATAACTGAAGTACACTTGATGAAACTCTAGTCCGAGCGGACCATCCGGCAGCTTCTCTTCAATTCCGTCCTGAATCTCACTTCGTAAAGATAATAATTCGCGCGAACGGAGCATACCCGATTTTGCCTTTTGAAATTCCTGAACCTGGTCACCAAGCAACTCAATGGGTTCATTTAACATCTGACTGTATTGATAAATCAAAAACAAAGTACCAATACTGATCATGCCCTCGATATAGTAATGCACACCAAGCAGCAGAACAACCGTAACCGATATAATAAACATCATTACTGTGGTGTTCCAAGGGATCACCCTCAGCATCCATGCCTTTCGACCTCTAAGGAAGACCGTTCGCATGGTGCGATAGAAGCGGTTCATCACATAAGGAACGTGTCCATTCGCTTGCACATCCTCAATGCCGGCAATTCTCTCCTCAATTAAGCTGAACAAGGAAGCACTGGCAGCTCGCTCATTTTTAGAAGACTCTACTCCTAGATTACGAATAACGACCATGAATAGAATGGATATCAATGTGAATACTGTCATGACCAATGCAATCGGCACATTAATCGTAAACATAAATCCCAGAATCCCTGCAAGCAGAACGAAACTTCCGATAACCTGCACGATAAACATCGCAAAAAAATTCGAGATGCTCGTCACATCTCCATCCACCCGTTCAATCATCTCGCCAGGTGTTTTGACGTTATGAAAACGCATATCCAGACGTAGACAATGTTTGAGTAAATCTCCCCGCATCCGGTTCGTTGCCCGCCAAGCTACGTCATTCCCCAAGTAACTGACGCCAATCGTAATAAGTTGATTCATGACGGCGATCAGCAGAAATAGTCCCGCAAGTTTCAACAAATCGGCCAGGATCCCCCCACTTGCCGCCGTATCAATAAACCGTTGAATGATCTGTGGGTTGAGAAGCTGAAGCCCTGTTGACGTTAACAACATAACCAGTAGTACAACCAATTTGCCTTTGACAGGCTTTAAATATTTCAGCAACCACGACATGGATTGTTTCTCTGTTGTAGACACCTGCCCACCCCTTTAATTTTCAATTGAACCTTCGTTTGGATTATTATCTTGTTCTCCACTTCGCTATGAAGAATCATGCAGAAGCTTAGTGTAATCAGCAATGCCTCCCGAAGAAATAAGCTGTTTACGTTGTTTACTCGGTTTACGATAGTTCATCAAGATCCATTCTCCTTTTTTTTTTTTAATGTGTTGATGACGCTTGACTCCTTTCCATGTGAGAGGGGCGAAATAAAAAAAGCCATAGATGAATGAAGTTCATCTACAGCTTAATTCGATGGAAAAGTCAGCCAGAAAATAATGATAAGATTTCAGCTTCTTCTCTAATTTCGCAGTATACATGAGCGTCCAGACAAGATTGCAGTTAGCTGGACTCTCCAAAACATACTCAATACTCTACCTGGATAATGTCACAGAACTCTGCATATTCAATTATTGGTTGAAGTAGCTGCGCTGTCTGGTCCATCATCGTTTATCCCACCAGTTTCACATATTTGTTGTTTATTGTATTCGCTCATTCTTTATACGTCAACATAATTATACTGAATTGTAATTTAATTCATCCGCTATACTCCAACGTGCAGCGTTTCCACTTGTTTCTTTTCCCTTACAACAAGACGTTGGTGTGCGATGAAGAGAAAAGGAATTCCTAGTGCCGTTGTCAATGCAATCGGGATGAATACTAACGGTCCGTTTGCGGGACCAAACTGGCTTAGCAGCAGTCCTCCCATAACCGGAGCTAATACATTTCCAAGATTGTTAAAACCAATCGTTCCGAAATACGTTCCTTTCCACTCGGGCTTAGCAATTCGATCAATCAGCATATCCATCATTGTAAACAGGAGCACCTCTCCTACGGTAAACAGAATGACGCTGACCATCATCAAGACGATCCCTTCAGCTATACCAAATAACAACAAACTCGCTGCAACAAGCAGATTACCAAGAATAAGCGGTACAAGCGGCGGTGCATTTCGGAAGGTGCGAACGAGCGGATATTGAATAACCAGTACGGTGATCGCATTCAATGAGAGCATATAAGAGAACATCTCACTTCCATTCTCGAAAATAGGACTCCTTGCCAAATACTGCGCTAATGTAGAACTAAAATGGCCGTAACCCAATACACAGAATGTGGTACCAATCAGTACCGGCAAAAACACTCGATCTCGACTGGTTGTCAGAAAAGCTTCTCGCAGACGAGGTGCACTAACCTCGATCCGTCCAGGAAGATTCGCATGTTGCAATCTGAATTGCATATACAAAATCAGACCATAAACAATATACACCAGTCCAGATATCACAAAAGGAAATGTCGATTCAGATGATCCCAATTGAAATCCTATAATCGGTCCGAACACCACACCCAGATTAATTGCTGCATATCTCAGATTAAAAACCAGCAGCTTGTTCTGCGGTGAAGTAATGTCAGATAAAAGGGCTCTTGACGTGGGTTCAAACACTGCCCGGCATAACCCATTTAACGTATTCGCTACGAAAAATACCCATAGATGCTCTGCTGCTGAAAAAATGAAAAATACAGCGGCCCAACTAAATACCGAGACCATCATCACGATTTTGCGTCCAATCCGGTCAGAGATATACCCTCCGTAAAAGCTGACCATGACTCCTGCCAGCGAGCTCACCGCAACTGTGATTCCCGTTTGAGTCGGTGTGGCTTCAAGCACACGTGTCAAATAGATGGACAGGAACGGTATACTCATGGATGTTACAAGGCGCCCAAACATCGTTCCGATAATAATGGTCCAAGCCAGAGGGTGAATTTGCTTTACAAATTGATTCATCTTGGTTCTCCTATCCTGCTACTCTTCTCTATGTATTCTATAGTTATCAAAGTGGATGCATTCTGTCATCCTGATATGTATAATTGTATAGATAAAAGGGGGAAGTAAAAGTGTAATTATTCGTTGGCACTTTTCACCTTTATGAAGGAGAAGTCAGATGGATACGATATATACTCACTTTCTAAGACTGGCTGCCGATGAGCAGCTCTCATTGAAAATGAAAGAGCCTGTACAAGTAACGATCGAACACCTCTCTTCTATCCTTTGTTGCACCCCTCGTAATGTCAAATTTATTGTGCGGAAGCTGGAAGAGCAACGTTTTGTTCATTGGAAACCTGGGCGTGGTCGAGGTAACTATTCCACACTGACACTGTTGCGAGGATTCAACGATGTTTTGGAGATGCACTTCTCCGAACTTCTATGCAAAGGGAAACTCAAAGAGGCCATTGAACTGATTGGTAGCGTTAGAATGGATGATGTGCTAAGGGATAAGCTTATGCATACCCTCCACCAGCAGATGGGATTCCGCAGTCATACTGAAACAGCATCGGGACAAGATACACTTCGCATGCTAAGATCCCGTCAGCTTGGTGATCTGGACCCTGCCTCTGTGTATACCGCCTTCGAAACGTATTTACTGGGTCAAATATGCAACACATTGATCTCATACGATGCTCACACCGATAGCTTCCTGCCTGCCCTTGCACACACATGGGAGTCTAGCAATGATCACCGGGAATGGATATTTTATTTGCGAAAAGGCGTTCGCTTTCATGACGGACGATGGATGACCGCCCAAGATGTTCAAGCATCCTTGAATCGGTTGTTTGAGATGAATTCCTCCTCACTATGGTTCTATCGGGACATCGAACATACGGATATCATAGGCGATTATTGTATCCGGTTTATTCTGCGTCGTTCGAACAGGTTTCTCTTACATCTGTTTAGCTGTATACGAATGATTGTACTGCCAGCCGATCACGATCAGAATCAGACATTGATTGGTACAGGTCCTTTTCAGATCACCGAGAAGAATGAAGATGTGATCAAATTAAGCGCTTTTGACGGCTATTACGGCATTCGCCCTCACCTTGATCAGGTTCATATCTGGTTCCTTCCCGAACCAACTTTAAATGACAGGTATTATGAGTTGCCAGGAACTTATCAGCTTAGTATGCCTGGAAATAGCCAAGAGAAGCTGAATTTCATTGACTATCCCTCACTTGGTTGTCAGTATATGTTGTTTAATTTTCATATGGAAGGCTGTCATCATCAACTTCCTTTTCGTCAAGCAATGCGCATCATCTATGATCCATTGACACTCGTGAACGACTTGGGCAAAAATCGAATTACACCTGCCTGTAGTTTCCTGCCTTGGCGAAGTGCTGCTGAGAACTGGAGTTCCGTATCATTAGAGGATGCCAAGAGTTTGCTAGAACAGTCCGATTATCAAGGCGAGCCCCTCCTGTTATCTTATAAGAAGAACAAAGATTCGGATGTGGCCGAATGGTTGCAACAGCGCGCAAGCCATATCGGTCTTAAGATTGAATTGGAGCCTTTTGATGATTATGTAGATGTTGTGAAGAAGTCTACTGCCCCCTTGATTTTGAGGGAAGAAATTCTGGAGGATGATTGGCAGTATGGCATGATTCATTTTTTCAAAAACCAAGCGAACTCTTTCCATGAGTATATGACCCCCGAGATTCAGTCTGCGTTTGACGATTTGCTGGACGTCTTTCCACAGCTTCCAGACTCTGGACGAATGGAACTTTTGGAACAGGCCGAAGGTCTGTTGCGTGAGAATGGTTGGCTGTTACACGGATGTCATATGAACAGAAAATCTGAACTCCATCAGAGTATATACGGTATGCAAACTTCAGAGTTTGGCTTTTTGGATCTCTCCAAGCTGTGGATCAAAAATCCATGATCTCCAACCTCCAGAACATCTTACATAATGAAAAAAAGCAAAAACCCTCCACTCTGAATGAATACAGAATGAGGGTTTTTGTATATCATCAACGTTCACGAGCAATCAGGTAATCCAGTAGATGTTTCAAAAAAGGAATGGGTTTCGGCATTTGACCTAGTGCATCAGTGGCGAAACAATAATGCTCCCACATTGCCTTTTGGGCACCGTTCTCCCCTAGAATGGATACAAAAGTGGAATTGTTATTTCGTTCATCCTGCCCGGCTGGCTTCCCAAGAACCCGGTGATCTCCACCATAGTCCAGCAGATCGTCCCGGATCTGAAAGGCAATGCCTGCATGATAGGCAAATGATTTTAACGCGTCGATCTCTTCTTCTTTCACTTGTGCCAGAATAGCTGGCATGACCAGCGCCGCTTCAAAAGCAATACCTGTTTTGTAGAAACAGATCGTATTTAGCTCCTCTAGCGACAGCGTTTTTCCTTTTGAACCCAGATCCATCGCCTGACCCATGCACATATCTTCTGCCTTTACAGCAGAATATTGTATCAGCTTCAACACCGTTTGTGCATCGAACTGATGCAGTGTAGACTGCTCACGAATGGCCCGCTGGATGAGGAACAAGCCCGTAAGTTCTGCGGTTGCACTATTATGAACCTGATGAAGTGTGGAACGACCTCGCCTTGTTGAAGCATTATCCTGTGTAGGAAGGTCATCAAAGATGAGTGAAGCGGTATGCATATATTCCATGGATCGTAACAAAGGCATTATGGCCGACTCAGTGAGTCCATATTCCTGTACACCCATGACCCATGTCAGGATGGGGCGTAGACGTTTGCCGTCCCCTTGAAGGCTATAGTTTGCCGCATCCATCAGTCTTGTCTTCATATCGAGCTCTTCTGCGGACTTGTTGATTTGCAGCTCTACATTGATCCGTTCACGCACCGTTTGAAGCGTCTGTCTAAACGAATCCTTCTCCTCTTTATCATTGCTCAGCTGCAGCACGACCTGATCTCGTAACAATTTGTCCAGAAAATCAACATCATCTGCTTTACGTACCATCTGCTGCACCACATCATTAAGTTCTGGCTGCCCGGATGCGAAGATACTCATGACTTCATCATATTTCACCTGTCCCAGCCGTTCTCTGCATCGCTTCAAACCGTTAATTGCACGATCCAGTATAACCTCCCGTGCCTTCTCGTTCGAATAGTAGACATCATGGATCAGATAGGAGATGACTGCCCAATATAACTCATACGGATTAATCAGATCCGGACGAAGGTCACGATATTTCAAATAATACGTATACGGTGTCACGGCCTCGTCTTGCAAATCGTCGAACATATCTGCAAAATCATCGGCGAGCTGATTATATATTCCATAATGGAACGTACGCAGATCAAACCCCTCATCTTCAGGCGCACTGAGAACGGAACGTACAATTAACCTGGAAGATGCTGATTTGATAATAATCGGAATGTAGAGCTCCTCATTGGTATAATGCGCATTCGACAAATTCTTACTGCGATCCGTCTCCTGAGATTGAAAGAACACATAGGACTGTTCAAAAAAAGTGCGCCGCATCTCTTCACGCTGATAATTTCGAATATAATCAAAGGCCTCTCGAAGTTCGGAATGTACATACCGGATGACTTCAAGCTTTGGCCCCTTCCACTCACCAAGTTCAGGCACGATGCCTGTAAGTAGCGCTTGTTGTATCATCGCTGAATATTGTTCTTTTTCCTGTATGGTCAGTGCCTGAGAATCAAGAAGATCATCAACGAAAGGGTACGTCAGACCGTAAGAGTAACCGAGCCGTATCGCTGCGTCCAGTCGTTCACTTCGTTCCTTCTGTGGCGTTTCCTCCGTGAATTCATCATGCACATGAAGAACAACACCCAGAATAATTTTGATCAATTTTCGCTGCGCCTGCGCTGCATCCAGTTCTTTAGGAATGTTTGCTGCAACATGTTTTAATTTGTCCAACACCCAGATGACAGCTTCTTCGATCTGTTCCCGCTGCCCCCACCGGTATAAAGCCGCTGGGCTAATGTAGTCAGCCTGCCCCTGTTGTTTACTCGCAGTACGCATAAAATATGTTTTGGTATCTTCAGCAATACGGCGAATGTGATTTTGGGTTTTCGGGTTATCCAGCGCTTGCCCCAGATCTCGCATGTAAATATAGGAGATGCTACGATCCAGATAATCATCCAGCTTGCTCGTCGCATTGAGCCAGTGTATATATTTCTGAATATTTCGGGTATCAGGTTTTCTCTTGCCAGCGAACCATGATAACCAGCTAAATCGATGAATGTGTTTTTTTTGCCAAATCCTGAAATCTTCTTTAAGTTCATCTACGTGTGAATGATTTAAGAGCTGCTGAGTGAGCTTGGAAAAATACTGAGATGCTTTCTGCTCCGCGAGACGGTACGCTTCACCAACATTCGCTTCATCCTTAGTTTGGTTTATAAGTAAGTTGTTCATCGGTTGATCCCTCAACTTCGGTTAAAGTTAAACATGGTCCGTTCATGTTCATACCCTATATACGGCAGTTCAGCCGTTTGGTTACGAAATCGAAAATGTGTTGGGCGGAACGGTATAGTTCAAAATATGGAAGACCAGACTTTGAACGCCGTAATCGCAATGAGAACAAGTAGCCCATATCGAAGCAGCCGCACATTGATCATCGAACTTACTCGGGAGCCAATCGAAGCGCCAATCAAGCTACCAACTACGGTGTATATAATCGGCTCCACCGGAATATCTCCAGCGATCAGCTTCCCAATGACACCTCCTGTTGCAGAAATAAACACAATCGCAAGAGATGAGGCAATAGTAGTCCGCACTGGAATCTTCAGGATGGTCAGCATAACAGGGATTAGCACAAAAGCACCACCAGCTCCAACGATGCCTGAAACGATGCCAACGATCAACGCTGTGCTCGAAGCGATCATTTTATTGAATGTTAACGGTTCATCTGTATCTAATCGTCCCTTGCTCGGAACCAGCATTAAAACAATGGCAATCACAGCAAGAACTCCGTAAACGAGATGAATCATGCGTTCATCAAGCAAACCTGAGATAAAAGCGCCAATCAAACTACCAATGAGAATACTGGAGCCCATATACAGTACCAGTTTGGAATTAATGACAGCGTTGTTTGTATTCCCTGCTTTTGTCCTTCTGCGAAATGCAACAACTCCGGCAAGTGAAGCAAAGAAAACCTGAAACATACTAATAGCAGACACCTGATGAGCGCTGAACGGAGAGAGACCTGCCATTTCAGGTACGTACAGCAATAGCGGGAAATTAATAATGGCACCGCCAATGCCCAACAATCCGGAAAAAAACGAACCGATGAGACCCAGTATAAACATGATGAAAAATAACAACAGATCCATCGATTATACGCTTCCTTTCAAAGGATAATACGACAATACAAAATTAGAATATGAGCTAAAACAATCAACAAAAAACGTATACACACCAATTGATTTCGGTTATAATACATTAAAACCAAGTAAATTAATCAGAAATGAGTGATTAAGCATGTTTAGTGTGTTGAAGACACTTTTTGTGAATACATGTCCTCGCTGTAACGAAAAATTACAAACACATCATGAACCATTATGCTCAGTCAAAACCTGCACTCATTGTCATTATAAAGAAGAAAGTTATGGTTCACTTGGCGTCCGTATCGTGTACGACACCACAAATGGATAAAAAGAGTCAGCGATTTTATTGTATCACGAACGCCCAAACTTCGGGGAGATTCGACATTATTATATGATTTCACTGCAAAAGTTGAATATAAAAAAAGGCGCAGGGCGATTACTTCGTCCTGTGCCTTTCATGTATATGAATCATTATTCTGCTTGGATTCGCTAGAATCCATCATGAGTGAACATTAAAATATTAACGTAATTCAACGTATTATTCATTTTGCAATCCGCTCAGCGGATCCTTCAGACTATTGATATTGTTGATCAATTCAGGAATACCTGTTTGCTCCCAATTCTCAGCAGTGATCCCTTGCTCGGCAATCGATGTCTCGAATTGATTGATGACCTCTGTCAGTTGATTATTATAACTAACGAGATTCTCGTGAATACTTTCGCCAATTGCAGGCGCATTCATCTCGGCGAATTCTGCAGCTTCCGCTTGAATCAAATCAATTTTTTCTTGAACCTGCCCCGTAACATCAGGGTTGTTAACAGCATCTGCTGCAAGTTGCTGGAGCTCTGTTCCAGCTCTCGATATTTGTTCTATATAATCCGTTGCACCGCTTACATAATTTAGACTTTGATTCGCTTGCTCTACAATAGAACAGGCCGATAATATCAGCATACTGGAACCGATAATTGAGGTTAACATCATTTTATATGTTCTTTTTCGCCTCGTCATGATCATCTCCCTTTCTTCATCTCACCATGTTAGTTTGTATTTAATGATACTTGTTCGCGATGCTATATTGCAAATGAGCCTGCATGCAACAGCATTACGTTGTATAATGGGAGAATCATACAATAAAGGGATGTCATCATTATGCTTCAGGCCTTGAATGAACGCTTGAACCGCATCATGCCACTGATTACCCCCAGCAGTATAATTATCGGTGTATTATGTGGCCAGTTTTTGTCTTCTTACACGTATTTGTCACCTTGGCTTTTTGCCTTTATGACGTTTGCAGGCAGTATCAGTTTAAGCGTGCGAGACTTTGTGAATGTATTAAAGAAACCTTTCCCACTGTTTGTCTGTTTGCTGATCTTGCACTTGGCAATGCCTCTTGTTGCACTAGGAACAGGTCATCTCGTGTTTCCCACCGATGCTTATACCATTACAGGACTTGTTCTTGCTGCGGTCATTCCGACAGGCATTAGCAGCTTTATATGGGTCAGCATCTACCGGGGGAATATCGCGCTTACGCTTTCTATTATTCTCATTGATACGTTGCTGGCTCCGTTCGTTGTGCCTGGAGTGTTATCTCTGTTGGTAGGCACAAGTGTCAGTCTGGATACGGCGGCTATGATGAGCAGCTTGTTCTGGATGATCGTGTTTCCTTCTCTGCTGGGCATGCTCCTCAATGAATGGACTAAAGGGCGGATCGTTCCTGTATGGGGCCCTAGGCTCAATCCATTATCCAAGTTATTTATGGCTTCAGTCGTTGCCATTAATGGCTCGGTTGTCGCACCCTATCTAGCCGACTTCAACTGGCGTTTGGCCGGGCTTGCAGTCATTATTGTTTTTCTAGCCTCCTTCGGGTATGCACTCAGTTATTTCATTGCGAGATGGCTGGGATGGAATGAAGCTGATCAAGTGGCGCTCGTCTTCAATGGTGGAATGCGAAACATTAGTGCTGGCGCAGTCCTTGCGGTTACTTATTTTCCGCCGCCTGTTGCGGTTCCTGTAGTTCTTGGCATGGTATTCCAACAAATGCTGGCATCCCTATCGGGGTACTTGCTGGGCCGACGTTCCCAGTTCTTGCGTAACTCGGATAAAACCTCCGCAGCTTAAATTGCTCGAATGACAAAATGCAAAAGGCTCCTAACTCTCTTCACACAGAGCAGTTCAGGAGCCTATTCACATCTTAAATCATGATTGAACTAGAAGCCACACAGGTCCATCCGCTTCAAGAGAATAGATGATGAGACTATGAGAGATGAACGATTATATGTCCACCTTCAGCTGACCCAGCATTTTGGCTACTTCGGGATCATCGATTTTCATAAATAGGCTCTCTCCTGTATCCAATGTCGCTATGGCTTTCATATCCTCCGAACTTAGCGTGACATCAAAGATGTCAAAGTTCTCCACAAGCCTCTCTTTTCGTACCGATTTGGGAATAACTACAATATTTTGCTGCGTAAGCCAGCGAAGTACAATCTGTGCCACGGACTTATTATACTTTTCTGCAATAGCAGAAAGTGTTGCATTCGTAAATAAATGATTACGGCCTTCTGCGAACGGTGACCACGATTGATGCTGTATCCCCTGTTCTTTTAGAAAGGCTCGGCTAATGATCTGCTGCTGAAAAGGATGTGTCTCGATCTGATTGATCGCCGGCACGATTTCGTTATGAACGATGAGATCCATTAGCCGATCAGGTAAAAAGTTACTGACACCAATGGCACGAATATAACCGTCTCGATACAGTTCCTCCATCGCTCGCCAAGCGCCATAATAATCACCAAAAGGCATATGGATAAGATACATATCCAACTGTTCAAGCTGCATCTTCTTTAATGATTTAGCGAATGCCTTTTTGGTGCTTTCATATCCGGCATCTTGTATCCATAATTTAGTGGTAATGAATAGTTCTTCACGCGAGACACCGCTGCGTTGGATTGCGCGCCCTACCGCTTCCTCATTCATATAACCCGCTGCCGTATCAATTAGACGATAACCCGCACGAAGCGCCTCATAGACGGTATTCTCACATTGTTGCGGATCTGGGACTTGATATACACCAAATCCGATTATCGGCATCTTCACACCATTGTTTAATGTTACACTTTGCATCATTTGATTTCCTCCTAAGGTTTTATGGTTTAACTCAAGCAATCAAGCGGATTTGTTTCTAACAACACTCTGTTATTTCGCTTTGAATCAGCTTGCGTTACAATAACCCTAGTACCTTCGTGTAACACGAAGTCAAGCGGTTTATATCATTTTTTTAAGGAGATGAAAATCTATGTTTACGGTTCATGAAGCTGCCTTGATTACAGGACTTTCAGAGCATGCAGTTCGTTTTTATACCGATAAAGGCCTGATTCCAAGCGTGCAGCGCAACAAAAACAATGTAAGATTGTTTAACGACGAAGCGATCAACTGGTTACGTGGCGTCCGATGCCTTAAGCAAACGGGGTTGCCAATTGAAGATATCAAAACTTACGTAGATCTCTGCCTTGAAGGTGATTCAACCGTCCCACAGCGCTTAGCTCTCATGATGCGATTCAAGGAAGCTGCACTCGCTCAACTGGAAGAAGCAAAACAACGTGTCGCACATCTGGAAGAAAAAACACTCCATTACCAGGAGATTTTAGAAAAAGGCATCCCCGACATCACGAATCCTGCTCAGTGGGCAACTTCTCGTTAATAATAACGGGTGTCCCCCAGTTGGAGTTCAATAGATGCACCATCACCGTTAACTAGGACACATATCATAAAATAGTCAACTAAACACAAAAAAACGCCGACATCTCATGTCGACGTTTTTCGTGCTTATTTTCCAGTAATACTTATTATTTCGGCTGAATATATCCTTCTGCTTTGAGCAATTCAGCAATCAGAACCGCACCGCCAGCTGCTCCGCGAAGTGTGTTGTGAGACAGTCCCACGAATTTATAATCATACAAAGAGTCTTCACGCAAACGTCCAGTAGATACACCCATACCACGCTCAATATCACGATCCAGCTTGGTCTGTGGTCTGTTCTCTTCCTCAAAATACGTAATGAACTGTTTTGGTGCACTTGGCAGGGCCAGCTCTTGCGGACGCCCTTTGAACTGAGACCAGCGCTCCAGTATTTCATCTTTACTTGGTTTTTTCTCAAAGTTTACAAAAACAGTAGCCAAGTGTCCGTCTGTTACCGGTACACGAATACATTGAGTCGTAATCAGCGGTGCAGATGCTTTAACAATCTGGTTGTTCTCTACACTACCCCAGATGCGCAGCGGTTCCTGCTCACTTTTCTCTTCCTCGCCACCGATGTAAGGAATCACGTTATCGAGCATTTCAGGCCAGTCCGTGAAGTTTTTTCCCGCTCCAGAAATCGCTTGGTACGTTGAAGCAACCACTTGGGTCGGATTAAACTCACGCAGCGCATGTAATGCCGGCACATAACTCTGGATGGAGCAGTTCGGTTTTACAGCAATAAAACCTGTTGTCGTACCCAGACGTTTTCTTTGTGCTTCAATGACCGCCAGATGACCTGGGTTAATCTCAGGAATGACCATCGGCACGTCAGCAGTCCAGCGATGAGCCGAGTTATTGGACACGACCGGGGTGCCTGTTTTGGCATAAGCCTCTTCCAGTGCCTGGATTTCATCCTTTTTCATGTCCACTGCACAGAAAATAAAATCAACCTGGCTCGCGAAAGCCTCCACTTGGGATGCATCCTGCACCATAATGTTTTTCACTGGCTCAGGAATCGGAACCTCAAGCTTCCATCTCCCTCGTACGGACTCTTCGTACGTTTTACCAGCCGAGTTGGCACTTGCTGAAATCGCTGTTACTTCAAACCATGGATGTTGATCCAGCAGGTCTACAAAGCGCTGACCTACCATTCCTGTTCCTCCGACAATACCGACTTTTAATTTTGCTGACATGGAATCATCATTTCCTTTCGGTTTTAATTAGCTCATCTGTTGTTATCATCATACATGGGATACTGGAAGCTTAATTCCCTATCATTCACACTATTCAGGCCAATCCAAAGCGTGTAATCACTGCTCTGGAAAACCAAAAAATCCCATCCCCAAGACAAATGTCTCAGGGACGAGATTGAACACTCGTGGTACCACCCAGATTCGTAAATATGTCGCCATATTCACCTCTTCAAGTATACGCAGAATGAGACCTGTTCACCTAATGATAGCATAAGGTGGTGCTAACTTCATTCATTTATACTTTAGCTCTATAACAGGAGCACCTGTCACACCATCCTCCAACGTAAGCGGATTCCGATGTGCTGCTCAGAGTCTTTCTTCAATAAAAAGTTCTTTGCTCCTTTTCAGCTACCGGAGCTCTCTGATGAAAGAATGTTTTTTATCTACTCGTCTCGTCAACGCATTTGATATTGCGATTATAATATCAAAGTTCCAGTACGAAAGTAAACATCTTTTTTATAACACATTTCAAATAAACACGTTCATTCCATCTCAGTCACCACTTATTGGGCTTGTTCACCTAAATCTTTACCTTCCACGATGGATAGAGTCAAGCTCTTAACACTGGCACACCATTAACATATTACCGTCCGGATCTTCAAAATTAAACCATTTTTCGTGTTCAATTGTAGAGGTAATCTTAACATTTTTGGACAACATATAAGTATACGCTTCTTGAATATTGCTTGTATTGAAATGAAATGCAGGGGTTTTAAACGTGTTCTCTTCAGCATAGATTTTGCTATCCAACACAATTCCAGTTCCATTCATTGGCAGGATGTGCAGATGTCCAAATAAAATCTCCTGATCCTCAGGCAGATTTAATATGTCACGGTACCACTTCATAGCCTTCTCGATATCACGAACCGGAATAAACACCGTGCCGATTTGATTTAAGATCGGATTCAAGCCAGTCCCTCCTTAATCAAAAACTTTTATTTTGTTAAACCAAATAAAATGAGATCATGATATTTTCCATCCATAAACACAACCTGACGCCCCATCCCCCATTCTGATGCATAACGTTCAACGTAACTTAACAACAATTGAATACCTCATCCAATTATAACCAAAAAAACAAAATCAAAATAGCCTCCGCACGGAATATTTCCATACCGAAGGCTGTGTATCGATAATGCTTGATTTAAATATGCAGAAACATCATTACATTTTGCCAGGATACTGAGGTTCATGAACATCATCCGGCACGGTTTCATCAAACACATCCTGACCAGGATAGTCCCGTTCCTCACCCTCATGCAGCTCATGATTCTCATAATCAAAACGGTGTGCAGTCCTTTGATCTGCTCGCCAAGGGGAGCTTTTCCCAAGCGACTCAGACAGCAAGGATGAACCATAAGGCCCCTCCGGGAATTCTTCAAGGGTAATGTCATTCCGCTGCGACTCAACGGTGGACACGTCCGTATACTCCCGTCTGTCTTCCTGCAAAAACTTCTCCTCCATCACTCGTCCCTCCTGATCCTCTTGAGATGATCAACGCACATTTATAGTAAACGGAACGTGATGATTTTATGCATTATCATTGGAAAACACTGCGTTTCAAGTGCTGATGCCAATACGGCTTCAGCACCTTAATTCCGCCATCACCAATGGCGCATCGATACTAACACTGCGAACAGGAGCAGTCCGGCCATGCCAATCCGGGTATCCCGCCTGCTCCAGACCAGAAGCGAAGAACGAGTGCCCAGCACATTATTCTCTCTTATTTTTCGCATCTCCATCGCAATGGTCATATCTTCTGCACGCTGAAACAGAGCCATCAGTAACGGGATCACCATCGGCCCAAGGTCACGAATACGCACTGAGTTCGGTTTTAGAGCAGCTTTTCCCCGTGCACGCACGATCAGAGAAAAACGCTGCCATTCTGCCCATAACATCGGAATAAACCGGAAAACCAGCGATACAGCAAGTGCGAATGAAGCCACAGGCAGCCTGATTTTCTGACCGTAAGCCAGTACCCAGTTCAGTCCTTCGACCATACGGCCGTACGGTGTCGTCAATGAGAACCATATACTCGCAAGAGTCACGATGAACAAGCGGTACAGATTCAGTAAAGTTCCCTCAGCCTGAGTCAGTGAAAATCCCACCCGAAATCCACCTTCAACTGTGGTAAGGGTACTGCCAGATAACGCCGTTGATAAAAGGAAAAAGATCAATAACGGCTTCAACAATTTGATACATCCGATCAGCATCTGACGAGGCAGCACAGCCAGTGCACCTATAACAGGAACCAAGGTTAACGATAATCCACCCCATCGCTGCTGAAGCATTGTAGCTGTAACAAGCAACATATACAATACCCATTTCAATCTAGGATCCATCATCTTGTACAGGCCGCTCGAAGAGTTTCTGGAAGTAGTTTCGCTGCCTCTATTCTTCGAACCGAAGTTTGGTAACATCGGACCTAGAGTCTCACCGGATGTCGGTGTAACTGAATCTGAACTCCAAGTTGGTTCCCCATTCGCTTGTACAATTCTTCCATTCTCCCTGTCCTTACTGAAAGAAACAGATAACCTATCTTCTCTAGATTTTATGATAGATTCGGCCATCTCTTCCGGCGTCATCGCTGGAGAACTCATCTGCACGCCTGCCGCCCGCAGCTGCTCGGCTAGCCGCATGGATGGTGGTAGACCGATCCCGGCCTTCACCAGTAACTCGGGTTGGTTGTGCAATTCGGGCGGAGTAATATCCGCAACCAGTCGACCTTCCTTTAACAGAAGTACACGATCTGCGTGCGGTAAAAACGTATCCAGATCGTGAGTCGCAATCACCACTCCACCACCCCCCACACGGTGCTTATGAAGGGATTCCAGAAGCAATGTGACACTTTGGGCTTCAAGACCCGCGCTCGGCTCATCGAGCAAAAACCACTCCGGCTTAGTCACCTGACCAAGCGCAAGTCCTAGCCTGCGTTTCTCACCACCACTAAGAGCAAAGGGAGATCGGTCCAGCTGAAAACCTCGCTCCAGATCCGCGCCACGAGGGGGGTCCCAATGCGCTAGCGTTTCTTCGATGTACCTTTCCTGATCGGTTTCATTCAAACGATAAGGGCGAAGGGAGTACTGGAACTCTCGCTTGATATGTCGTGCGAACAACTGCTGTTCTGGAAACTGGAACACAAGACTTGCTTGGAGCAGTATGGACGTAGGGACTTTGCCATCAACCCACATCGACTCTCCTGATAGTTGTATATCCCCTGATTTCGGCTTTCTCAGGCCGGCTATGGTCTGCAATAGCGTTGTTTTACCGGAACCTGTACAGCCTAGTAACATCGTAATCTCACCACGCCTCAACGTCACATTCAGCTGATCGATCAAAATCCGTTTGCCCACATCAGGAGCTCGAACACAAACATCTTTTAGTTGAATCACCTGCACGCCACCTCCTCGGCAAGCTGTTCAGGTCTAAGCGGCATAGCATTAGGCAACATCCCTTTTCTTTTCAAAATCTGTGCCGTTTGGACCGTAAAAGGGGGTTCCAGTCCCAGCTGCTCACAGGGAGATAGAGAATGTAACAGAGATGGGGAGATTTCCTGATTTGTCTCTTCCGCTCTGTCTTCGGTTACAATTGCCGTTGAATAAAAGAAAGACTGTGGAGTGCCGTCATAGACGCACTTCCCGTTATGCATTGCCAGTATACGGTCGGATAACGTCGCTTCTTCCAGATGATGAGTAATCCAGATCACTGCTGTACCTTGGCTTGTGATATGTTGGACGATTTCTTCTATTCGGTCTCTTGCATCAGGATCAAGCATTGCTGTAGGTTCGTCCATGATGAGTACATCTGGCTTGGCTGCGAGAGCTGTCGCGATGTTAAGTAACTGTTTTTGGCCACCAGACAATGGAGCGATAGTCCTCTCCTTTAGCTGATTAAGCCCCACCGTCTGCAAAGCCTCCTGCATACGTATCTTTTTTTCGACTTCGGATATATGTAATTGAGACAAGGCAAAATGAAACTCCTCTTCGATTGTATCACCCAGCACCTGAGTTTCTGGTTGCTGTAGTACACCCCGAATAGTCAGATCGTCTGAACCCTCTCTCTCTCCGCCGGATAAAGGGATATATCCTAATATCACCCCGGCCAAGGTGCTTTTCCCACTACCATTAGCACCTACGATGCTTAACCACTCACCTCGCTTAAGGGTAAATGAAACACCATCGAGCGCTTTTTTTACAACATTATCTTCGGCTCCATAGTACACACGGATATCTTGTAATGAAATGATAGAAAACGTGTCTTGCATATTTATAATTTGTCCTTTCACAATCTGCTTTTATATGATATTATGCTAATCGTTAACCTACTATAATAATTAGGTT
The DNA here is from genome assembly GCF_948329825.1 of Paenibacillus sp. JJ-100. GTDB lineage: Bacteria > Bacillota > Bacilli > Paenibacillales > Paenibacillaceae > Paenibacillus. The sequence goes on along the minus strand of NZ_CAOJCM010000001.1, from coordinate 1,069,398 downwards.
GACAATAATTCTATCAAAATTGAAAGGATTGTACAAACATGAAATTAACTTTACGAGGTATCGTATTCAGCGCGCTTATGGCGGCCATTCTCGTTCTTTTCGGATACATAAGCATCCCTATTGGCTTCTCACCTGTGCCAATTACCTTGCAGACGTTAGCTGTAATGTTAGCCGGAGGATTACTTGGTCCACTCTACGGTTTTCTTAGTATCTTTCTTGTCGTTCTGCTGACTGCCCTTGGTTTTCCTCTACTGCATGGCACAGGCGGTATTGGCCATCTGGTGGGTCCAACTGGAGGGTATGTGATGATGTGGCCATTTGCCGCACTGCTGATTGGATTGCTGTTATCTAAAGTGCAATTCCGGGGATTCAGGGGCTATGTTCTCGCTTTTATCGTCCTTGAGGTATTTGGATCTCTGTTGATTTATGTATCAGGGGTTCCTTGGCTCGCTTATCGATACAGCATGACCTTGACTAATGCGATGATTCAAGGATTCTATCCATATATTATTGGTGACCTGATCAAGGCGGTATTTGCTGCAATCATCATAGCTCCGGTTCGTATGGTTTATCCACCTTCGCGGTTGACGGGTCTTGTGCACTCTAATGTGATCAAAGCAAGCTAATGAAGTACTGCAAGCCGAGTCACTGAAAAAACACCTCACTATAAGATGGCTCTCGCGACGGCTTAACCATTCTACAGATACTGGATCATATTGCATTTAAAAAGCACGAACGAATTAATCTCGTCCGTGCTTTTTCTATGTTGTCACCTCTGCTACTCTATTTAGGTATCCGTTGTATGCATCCCTCAGTTTATACCCTTGGCTGGGCGCACAGTCAACTCGTTCACATCGACGCCCTCTGGCTGGGCAATCGCGTAACCAATGGCTTCAGCAATCGCCTTAGATGATAGCGCGATTCGTCGGTATTCTTTCATTGCGGCTCGGGCATGCTCATCAGAGATACTATCCGCGAGCTCGGATTCGGTCACGCCTGGCGAAACAAGAGTCACACGGATTTCGCGTTCTGTTTCCATACGCAGTCCTTCTGAAATCGCTCGAACAGCATATTTGGTCGCACAATAGACAGACGCAGTTGGTGTCACTTCGTAGGCGCCAATGGAGGCGACATTGACGAAATGCCCACCTCCCTGGCTTCGCATAACTGGAAGACCTGCAGCGATACCATGCAATACTCCACGTATATTGACATCGATCATGCGATTCCATTCATCGATTTTTCGTTCTTCCAGATTGGATAGAGGCATAACACCAGCATTATTGACGATTACATCGACACGGCCGAATTTATCAACAGCTTCGTTTACAAAAGCATCCATCTCTTCACAACTGGTCACGTCAAGCTTGCGGTACTCAGCCACACCTCCTGTATCACGAATCTCATTAGCCAGAGTCTGCAAACGTTCAGTACGTCTTGCGCCAAGCATTACTTTAGCTCCACGTTCAGCGAGCAAACGCGCTGCTCCTTCACCAATTCCACTGCTGGCTCCTGTGATCAGAACAACTTTTCCTTCAATACCTTTCGTGTGTTGCTTGTTTGTATTCATGATTCGTCCTCCTCTCGTTCTGGTTCTTCTTCAGTATGAGACATGTGAAGCAGGGAGAGGTAGAACAATCGGCCCAAAAAATTGCCTAATCGGCCCATGAATATTGGTGTACAATGATCAGCATTGTATAATGAGGGTAATCATTCACATATAGAGATTAAGGAGGAATCCTATGATTTCGAAGCCTTTATCAGAAGGACTCATGAATGAGAAGCTCGCCGAGCTTGCGAAGTGGATTACCCGATTCTCTACAAGCGATGGCACTTATCAAACTCCGTTTCCAGCATTATCACTGATTCGCAACTCTGAAAATGCTGTTCCAGTCTATACGGTCTATGAACCTTCTATATGTCTCGTTGCTCAAGGAAGCAAGCTTGTACTACTTGCTAATGAAACTTATCGTTATGGACCTTCGCAATATTTTGCCGTGTCGGTTGATCTACCTATTTCTGGCCAGGTGACTGACGCTTCGTCAGAACATCCATACCTTGCCATTCGGCTACAAATCAATCCGCAGCAGGTACTCGAATTCATTGAGGTAACCGATTATGAAGGTACCGCTCAAGACAAAAGCTCACGAGGGCTGTATGTAAGCTGTGCTACTACAGATATGCTGGATGCGTTTTTGCGGCTTGTGCGTCTCTTAGAAACACCGAATGATCTGGCTGTGCTCGCTCCTTTGATTTCGCGAGAAATCTTGTATCGTGCACTCCAAGATCGTCAAGGGAATGCACTTCGGCAAATGGCACCGGGTGCTGGATATGCCGCTCTCATCGCTGAAGTGATTCGCCGGATTCGTGAGAGCTACAATCAACCGCTACGCATCGACGATCTTGCAAGAGAAGTCGGGATGAGCTCATCTTCATTACATCGACGATTCCGCGATGTAACGGCCATGAGCCCACTTCAATTCCAGAAACAAATTCGGCTACAAGAGGCACGCCAGATGCTGCTGAACGAACCAGTTCAAGCTGCAGAAGTAGCTTTTCGTGTTGGTTATGAAAGTCCTTCACAGTTCAATCGCGAATACGCGCGAATGTTCGGTAAACCACCGATTGGAGATATTCGTCAACTGAAGACACATTCTTTAAGTGGCACAACAGGTAAAAGCTAAAAATCTTAAACCAACGATCACAAAATATCCCGAACAACACCTGCTTTCATTCCAATCCTCACTACTTTTCCCGTTCCTATGCACAACACCCCAATCGTTAGTGTGGTTAACGAATGGGGTGTTGTTTGATTATATTTTATATAGCTGATGTACAGACTAAACTGTTCGTTCCTACATCTGTCCTTCTTCCCGCATACCCCTCATTTTGATAGGCTATGCCTTCTCTCCTTCAGTTCCTACGATTTTCAAAAGCATATCCTTGTTACTAACCTGACCTGTAGCTTGCGGAATAACTTCCGCGTAATCTGCTGAATTCGTTACAATAATCGGCGTTACAGTGTGGTAGCCGGCAGCTTTGATCTGCTCAATATCGAATTCTAATAACAGATCCCCTGCCTTCACCCGGTCGCCTTCTTCAATGTACGATTTAAAATGTTGGCCATCAAGTTTAACCGTATCCACGCCCACATGCACCAAAATCTCTGCACCTGTATCCGAAACAACAGCAAGAGCATGTTTCTTTTTGAAAGCAACGGTTACCGTACCATCAAAAGGAGCAACAACACGGCCTTTCGATGGCTCAATCGCAATGCCTTTACCCATCGCTCCTGAAGCAAACGCTGGATCTGGAACTTCCGCCAATTCAACAATTTCACCTTCAATCGGGCTCCATACTGTTTGATCTGAAGTAGCATGGACACGTGTAGATGGCTGAGAAGCATTTTTACTTTGGCCAGCTTCAACGTCAACGGAAGACGTAGATGCTGTCTTCGTTTCTTCATCCTCAACAGGATCTTTGAAACCCATGATATACGTTAATACAGCGGATACAACGAAAGATGCCGTGATCCCCATAATCAAACCTGGGAATCCTTGACCACCTGGTCCGTAGAAGATCGGTAAAGTGAGCAATCCGGGTGCACCGGAAGCAAAAGCTTGTGTACCTGCCTGACCAATAATGGCACCACCGACAGCTCCACCGATAACTCCCGCAATAAACGGACGTTTCAGCGGCAGTGTTACACCGTAGATGGCTGGTTCAGTAATTCCGAATAGCGCTGTAAGAGTAGATGATCCTGCGAGAGTTTTTAATTTTTTGTTCTTGGTTTTGAGCATGACACCGAACGCTGCACCTGTTTGAGCAAAGACAGAAGCTGTCGCTGCCGGTTTCACACCATCCTGACCGTGTACGGCAATGTTATTAATGAATACAGGCACCAGACCCCAGTGTACACCGAAGATAACGAGCAACTGCCAGCTTGCTCCCAACACAGCTCCTGCAAGTAACGGGCTGAATCCAAAGGCAGCGACCATCGCGGACGCAATTCCATCACCAACATATACGCCAAATGGTCCAAAGACAATTAAGGTAAGCGGCACCATTATAACTAGCAAAAATAAAGGTGTAACGAAATTCTTAATACTGTCATGAAGTAGCTTATTAAAGAACTTCTCCAGTTTGCTCATCACAATGACTGCTAGAATAATCGGAATGACAGTCGAAGAATAACTCATCAATACTACGGGGATACCGAAAAAGTCTGTTGCTGTACCATCCGTTTTCAACTGAATGATGGTTGGATAGATGAGTGCTCCAGCTATGGTCAATGCGACAAACACATTCCCTTGGAACTTACGTGCCGTTGTAACCGCTAACAGTAGTGGCAGGAAGTAGAACAAACTATCTGCTGCAGCATACAGAATGATATAAGTTGTATCTGCCTTATCCAGCCACTCTAAATTGTTTGCAATTAGCAATAAACCTTTTAAAATACCCGCTCCTGCCATAACACCGAGTAGTGGTGCAAAAATGCTGGAGATCACGTCAATAATGCCGCCCAGCCCTTTGACTTTTTTACCGCCCTTTTCTTTACTCGATGAATCGTCCAGAATATTGCTGATTTGACCAATTGCCTGGTACACTTCGGGAACCTTGTTCCCTACAACGACCTGGAATTGGCCACCGTTTTCCTTAACGGCAATGACACCTTCCGTTTTCTCTAAACCTGCTTTGTCGGCCTTGGAATCATCCTTCAATACAAATCGTAATCGTGTTGCACAGTGAACCAGTGATTGTACGTTTTTCTCACCGCCAACGCGTTCCACAATCTCTCTGGCCAGTTTCTCTTGACTCATGATATACCCTCCCTACGTTTGTCTGAACTGAAGATCATTAACACAAACACTCTGAGACAGAATAAGGTGTATATGATCGTTCAATTGATATCACAGGCTCTCTACCGATTTTTTTGCACACAAAAAACCTAAGCCTTGAGCAAGTGAACGCACGGGTTCCACTTCTCATGACTTAGGTTTTGCCTGCATAACCAGTAACAATCCCAGTTAAATCGTATTCAATTCCTGTTATCAACATAATAATATAATATAACCATTAATGTCAATAAATAAATGTTAGCGATTCACAACACGTTCAATGTGTACCGTCAGATATAACTTTTCCTCATTGGTCAGAGCATGATCATACTCCTTTTGGACAAACAACGCGATTTTCTCTACACACGCCGACGCCTCGGGATGTTTCTCCTGAATCATGTCGTACAAATGATCATAGTTGTTATCATAATGCGTCCCACTGAACACACGCTGAGAGAAAAACTTCAAATGGGTAATAAATCGGAAATAACTGAGAGAGTCCTCGTCAAACTCCATTTTAAAGTGATACTTCGCAATATTAATAATCTGCTGGATAAACTTCGTAATATTCATCGTTGTAATGACTTCTTCATTCATTTCGGCATTGACGATGTGAAGTGCAATAAACGCGGCTTCATCTGTCGGAAGCTCAATGTTCATCCGGCTGTTGATCTGATCCAGCATTCGCAATCCCAGTCCGAATTCAACCTTGTACAATTGCTTAATCTCCCACATCAAGGCGTTTTTAATCTCGATTCCCTCATGATAACGCTCAATAGCAAAATAAATATGATCTGTAAGAGAAACATAGATGTTCTCGTTCAGGTTGCGCCCCAAGTTGTCTCGCGCATGGGCGATCAGCTCCTCTACAATTTCAACCAATTCCATCGGGACCTCCCGAAGTAATGTTTTGAAGTTGTCAGACGTCTGTTTGTTTTTCAAGGCAAATACTTTCTGGATGCGGGTCTCATCTACTTTATCTCCCGGTTTTTTCTTAAAGGCAATCCCACGTCCCATTACCACAAGCTCTGCCCCATCGGCCTGGTAAATGCTAATGACGTTATTGTTGATAACCTTTGCTATTTTCACTTCAATCCCCCCGTCACGTTCCACTCTCTAGTCGCAATTGATATATCCAAATATGGGCATACAAAAAAAACCTAGAGCAACACAAAATAAACAAGACATCGCGGTCTGCTTTTCTGGTGCTCAGGTTTTGCCTACATATGATGTAGTAACAATCCCAATAATGATATATTTGCGTCAAGTATAGCTTGAACTGCGCTGCATGTCAACGCTTTCAGTGAACGGTCATCAGGAGTCACATGAAATCATGCAACCTCCTGATGTTGGTAATCCCTTTTTTTGAAAAACCTGAAATTACTTGTCTCCCAGATCTGTGCCGCCTGATGCGATCACATTTTTGTACCATTCAAAGCTTTTCTTTTTGATTCGGGTCAGTTCACCCTTGCCTTCATTGTCACGATCCACATAAATGTAGCCGTAACGCTTTCTCATTTCGCCGGAAGAGGCGCTAACAATGTCAATAGGTCCCCAGCTCGTATAACCGATGATGTTACAGCCATCCTGGATCGCTTCGGCCATTTCAGCCACATGGCGTTTCAGATAATCAATCCGGTACGAGTCATCGATCACACCTTCAGGAGTAACCTCATCGTGTGCACCAAATCCGTTCTCCACCACAAACAACGGCTTCTGGTAACGGTCATGAAGTTGGTTGGCCGTAATGCGGAAACCTTTAGGATCAATCGTCCATCCCCATTCGGATTTTGCCAGATATGGATTGGCTACCGAGCCAAATACATTACCACTGGTCATATTTTTGATGACTTCTGGGTCTGTACTTGTTGTCCGGCTGGAATAATAGCTGAAGCCGATGTAATCTACCGTATGGTTTCGCAAAATATCTGCATCCTGCGGCTCCATCACAATGTTCAGATTATGATCCTTGAAGAATCGTTTAGCGTATCCTGGATACTCTCCACGTGACTGTACATCGATGAAGAAGTAGGATTCTCTATCCTTCTCCATACCTTGGAACACATCTTCCGGATTACATGTGTAAGGGTAGAAACTACCTGCGGCGAGCATACAACCGATCATGGCGTCAGGGATGATCTCATGGCAAGCTTTAACGGCAAGCGCACTTGCCACGAGTTGGTGATGTGCTGCTTGATATTGGATCTCTTTGACGTTATCGCCTTCGTTGAAAGCAAGTCCGGCTCCAAGGAAAGGAAGATGGAGCAACATATTAATCTCGTTAAATGTCATCCAGTACTTCACCTTATCTTTGTAACGTGTAAATACAGTTTTGGCATAGGTTTCAAACAAGTTCACGAGCTTGCGGCTTCTCCAGCTACCATACTGCTCGATCAGATGTACAGGCACATCGAAGTGAGCCAGCGTAACTACTGGTTGAATACCATATTTCAAGAGTTCATCGAACAGATCATCGTAAAATTGCAAGCCCGCTTCGTTCGGCTGTGCATCCTCTCCTGTCGGGAATATGCGTGCCCAGGCAATCGATACACGTAACGCTTTAAAACCCATTTCAGCAAAAAGAGCGATGTCTTGAGGATATCTATGGTAGAAATCAATCGCTTCATGTGATGGGTAAAACTCGCTGGAAAGCGGTGTAAATGCAGGGACATTTCCTTTCATAATACTTCTCCGATTTTCTCCTGTTGGGAGCAGATCCACAATGCTCAGACCTTTACCATCTTCAAGGTATGCTCCCTCTGCCTGATTAGCCGCAATAGCTCCACCCCACAAAAAGTTCTCAGGAAATTTAAAAGTTGTCATTCATATTCTCCTTTCAAAATGTAGTTCAGTGATCCGCCCTACTCCAGCCGTCCAGACATTGCCACCAGGCAAATAGAAAAAACCCGAACCAGCCTGTATACACATTATCGTGTATCACAAGCCAGCTCAGGTTATGCCCGTATTCGGTAACATTCCCAAAATCATTATGCGGATTAAGTAAGACCTTACCAAGAAACAGGAAATATGTCAACTTCACAGGTTATAAAATATCCTACAGTTATCACCGAAAATCATCTGCTGCTCTGCTTGTGACAGGCTATGAACATGCGTTTGCAGCAAGTTAAACACCTGACGATATGTACCAGCTACATTGCTTACAGGCCAATCGGAACCGTACATCACTCGCTCTGGGCCAAATGCCTGAAGTACAGTATCCAGATAAGGTGTGAAGTCTTCCTGTGTCCAGTTATTCCAATCTGCTTCGGTGACCATTCCAGACAATTTGCAATGGACATTAGGATAAGCGGATATCGCGATGATTGCCTCTTTCCATGGTGATAAGATACCGGCCTTAATGTCTGGTTTGGCTAAATGATCAATGACGAAACGTTGCTGTGGAAACGCTTGAACCAATTCTACGGCATAAGGTAGCTGCTCCTTAGATACGAGTAAGTCATAGGCCAGATTGTACTGTTTCAATAGAGCAATTCCTCGTTGAAAGTCCTTACGCAGCACAAATTTCACATCCGGTTCATCCTGTATAACATGCCGTACTCCTTTCAGCCATGGACTCGCCGCGTATTTTTCCAGTTGTAAGGCTGCATTCTCAGAACATAGATCCACCCAGCCCACAACGCCTTTAATAAATTCGTGCTTGTCTGCAAGTTCCAGCAGCCACTCGGTTTCTTCAAGACTTTGACGGGCCTGTACAACTATACAACCTGATATTCCTGAAGCTGTGAGGATCGGGTGAAGATCTTCCGGCAGGAACGAACGCTGAATCACATTCATCTCTTCACTGATCCAGCCATAATCACGGGTATTATATTGCCAGAAATGTTGATGTGCATCGAGTTTCATGGTATGTGCCCTCCTATGTTGTCACATTAGTTCAATGTACTACGATTCATTTAAATATAATTCAAATTGAGACGTTAAGCACTCATTATTGAATGAATTTTATTCCAATTACACTGGCATTCCCTTCCTTCCAACTATACGATTAAAAATAGAATAACGTACAAGTCAACCTTCATACCTTTACTGTAATGAAGATCGAGGAGGAATTGACATGTTTAAACGTGTAGATCGTCTTGCCATTGAACTTCCTATATCCAAAAATCCAGATCCGAACGGAGCCAGTGCAGTACAGGAATTGCTGGGCGGAAAATTCGGCGAGATGTCAACGCTGAACAATTATATGTATCAATCATTTAACTTTAGAGGAAAATCCAAGCTCCGCCCCTTTTATGACATCGTTGCCAGCATTACCGCAGAAGAGTTCGGCCACGTCGAGCTTGTCGCGAATACGATTAACCTGATGCTTGTCGGATCAACCTCTCCCGGGGCACCTGACACAACTCCGCTCCACATTGGTAAGGATGCACGCATGACCTCTCATTTTATTGAATCTGCACAAACGGCATTGCCCTACGACTCCATGGGAAGACCGTGGGACGGCTCAAACGTCTTTAGCAGTGGCAATCTTATTTTAGATCTACTGCATAATTTCTTTCTGGAATGTGGGGCAAGAACACATAAGATGAGAGTGTATGAAATGACGGATAACAATACTGCTCGCGAGATGACAGGTTATCTGCTTGTACGGGGCGGTGTACACATTCTGGCCTATGCCAAAGCGTTGGAGATCGCAACTGGCGTAGATATAACGAAGTTAATTCCCATCCCCTCCCTGGATAACAAGGCATTCGAAACCACACGTAAATGGGAGGCCATGGGCGAGCAACGAAGACTGTACACGTTCAGCGACAAGGATTATCAACAGATTGCTCAGATATGGAAAGGTGTTCACCCGACTGATGGCGGCAAGCTGGAAGCCTTTGCAGGTTTACCTGGGTATGGAGGGCCGATCCCTGAACTTCCTGACCTGCCGGAAGAGTTCGCCCCTGGAATATCCCCAGAAGACTTCTTGCAGATTGCAGAACGGCTCAAACGTAGTGCTGGACTCTAGTAACATCAAAAAAAAGGGAAACCAGTGGAGTTCCATCTCCAGCGGTTTCCCTTTCTTATTTGCGTTATGATGCTGACCGACTATGTGAATTTATCGCTGTAATTAAAGCGTATGATTCGTTTATTGCGGCTCTGTGAATTCCACCTTCAGTACCTTTTCCCCATTCGCTTGTACAGGTCCACTTGATAGTGCTGTAACTGAAGCAATGGTTTCGATACCACTTGGAATCAAGACAGGTGTAATCAGCGGCAGACCCGCTTCCCGAATCGTATCCATATCGAATTCAATGAGTAACTGTCCGGCAACCACAGGTTCTCCACTTTTCACATGGGTGACAAAGCCATTGCCCTTCAGCCCAACGGTATTAATGCCGACATGTACAAGCAACTGAACACCTGTAGCATGTTCCAAAATAACAGCATGCTTACTCTTATCCATCACGTGGGCGACTACTCCATCGAACGGAGCATATACTTTGCCTTCGGATGGCTCAATAGCAATCCCTTCCCCCATATGTTTTTCGGAGAAAGCGGGATCAGGTACCTGTTCCAGATCTACAACTGTACCATGAATTGGCGATGCAATCTCTAGCAGTGTCACCTTAGAGCGAGCCGGTGAGCTGACTGGTGTAGATGTTGAAGTTGTTGTTGCAATAGATGATTGGTTATTGGAAACTGTGCTCACCGCTTCCACGTCAGAAGCGTTGTTCTCGTTTCCGCTATACGAATTACCGGACGTGTCTGCTACTGCAGGCTGATCTTTGTACCCGAAAAACCAAGTGAGTGCAAACGCAATCGCCATTGCAACTACGTTGGACAAAATATATAGTGGCAACTGACTGTTTAGATACAAGAGTGTTCCTGGGATGACGGTGATTGCCATACCTGTAGCCTGAAGCTCGAACACGGATGCAATAAATCCACCAACTGCACCACCGATGAGACCCATTACAAACGGTTTCATGTAACGCAGATTCACACCGAAAATGGCTGGTTCTGTAATCCCCAAGAATGCGGACAACGATGAAGGCAATGCAAGTGCTTTAAGCTTCAGATTTTTTGTTTTCATACCTACAGCAAGACATGCCGCTCCTTGTGCAGCCATAGCGCTTGTGACAATAGCGTTAAACGGATTGAATCCCGTTTTTTCCAGTAATTGAATTTCCAAAAAGTTGAAGATATGATGCACACCGGTAACAACGATGATCTGATTGAAGAACCCAATAATGATACCTGCGATACCAAATGGCAGATCCAGAACAACTGTTGTTCCATACAATACCCATTCTTCGAGGGAATGAAATACGGGACCGATGACAAATAGTCCTAAAGTAATCATCACCGTAAGCGTAATGAATGGAGTCAGAATGAGATCGAGTGCTTCAGGCACACGTCTGCGTAATACTTTTTCGAATTTGGCACCAATTAAACCTACGAAAAACGCCGGTAATACCGACCCCTGATATCCCACGACAGGGATGAATCCGAACATTTGCAGAGGCTGTGCCGATCCATCAGCTACGGCATAAGCATTCGGCAGAGCCGGGTTCACCAGCATCAGACCGAGCACAATTCCCAATATCGGACTTCCACCAAACACCCGGAATGCTGACCAAGCTACGAGTGCAGGAAGGAAAGCAAATGCTGTATCCGTCAGAATCTGCGTGAACAACAGGAAGTTCGGAGAGATATCGTCAGCTGTCGCACCAAACCATGCCAAAATCTCATTTTGTGTAAGCAGGCCACGCAGACCCATGAACAGACCTGTAGCAACCAATACGGGGATGATCGGAACAAATACGTCACCAAACGTGCGAATTGCCCGCTGGAATGCATTGCCTTCCTTTTTCCCTTGACTCTTCACATCTTCCTTCGATGTTCCTTCAATACCGAGCTTCTCAACCTCTTCAAAGATTCGATTAACCGTACCTGTACCGAAGATGATCTGATACTGGCCTGAATTAAAAAAAGCACCTTTGACTTTGTCAATATTCTCGACCTGTTTCTGATCAATTTGCTCCTTATCCTTCACCATAATGCGAAGTCGCGTTGCACAGTGTGCAAAGGAGGAAATATTTTCTTTTCCCCCTATAGCTTGAATCACCTGTTCAGCAATGCGTTGATTGTCTGACATGTTGTCTCATTCCTCTCACTAATCTAATAGTTCCATATGTCCGCTTTGAAATCTGCCTTACCACCATGCGCAAAAAAACGAATACCTTGACTATCCTGGCTCGGGAAAATCCGACTGGTAAAGACTTCTTGCCCATCGTTGACAAAAATCTCAACCGAAGATGAATCAACGAACATACGCAGCTTGATTACATCTGAATCCAATGTGCACTTGCGAGTCGTTCCATTCACTTGTGATAATTCTGTACCAGAATGGCTTCTATCCAGTACAACTTTACGCTGCAGACGATCATACTGAATAACCGTTTTCTCCGTATCACTCGCTCGGAACTCAATACCTACGATATCTGCATCGCTCGCACTAATCTCACATTCGAGTTCGTAGGCGATACCATTAAATCCTTCAAACGCTCTGCTTTCGTTGTTGAGCGTGGCTCGAGCTTCTGCATGTTGTTCTTGCTTACGGAGCTTAACCATCTCCTGCACAGGCTGTTGTATGAGTTTGTCGCCATGGATGGATAGTTGCCTCGGAATCGTTAAACAATGAGCCCACCCGTTGTTATCTGTGGGATATCCCTGTTCAGGCAATCCCATCCAAGCAACCATAATTCTTCTCCCGTCCGGTGACTCCATGGTTTGCGGAGCATAAAAATCAAAACCGCGGTCCAGCTCATGAAACGGTCCGTGTTCAAACGCTCGTGATTCCAGATCCAGGCGTTCACCTATTAGATAACCGGATTGATAAATGTTCTCGTAACGATCTTCTTCAGCTTGAATGCCTTGTGGCGAGAAGATCAGCACGCCTTTACCATCCAACTCCAGATAGTCTGGACATTCCCACATGTATCCAAACGAAGACAACGCTGTACCGATCTCACCAAGAAATTCCCATTGCTTCAGATCTGCTGAGCGATAGAGTACTGCACATCCTGTCTCATCCGTACGCTGTGCTCCAATGATAAAATAATATTCATTATCGTGTTGCCACACCTTGGGATCACGGAAATGTTCAGTGTATCCAGAAGGAACATTGGATACGACGGGTTGTTCATATTTCGTAACGACATTATTTTCATCCATCATAGCTAAACACTGATACGGATGTCTGATCCAGTTTTCATCCCGCGTATTCCCTGTATAGAGCAGATTTAATACTCCATCTTTCTCGATCGCACTTCCTGAATAAGCGCCATGCGAATCGTAAGGGCTTCCTGGTTCAATACCAATACCAACATTCTCCCAATGTACCAGATCGCTGGAACGGGTGTGATACCAATACTTCATGCCGTGCTCTGTTCCAAGAGGAAACCATTGATAGAACAGATGGTAATAGCCTTGATAAAAGGAAAAGCCGTTCGGATCGTTAAGTAGACCGGTTACGGGCTGAATGTGATAATGTTGCCTCCAAGAACATGCATTAACCTGGGCTTCCAGCTTGGCGATCTCTCCGGGTTCAGCTTGCTCAATCCGCCGGTAGAGCTGCTCTCTTGTCATTTTCATACGTATATCAATCTCCATTCATACTGCATATTCAAAAGAAACCTACTGAGGAACCGGTTCCAATCTGAACAAAAAAATAATTCCATGCAGCAATTGCTGTCTCCCCACGTTCCTGATTGTTGCTGTTTTAGCACCAATGGAACCGGTTCTATGGAATTATAATAAAGGATCTATTTATATTTTGTCAACGCTTTCTCGCGGAATAAGTTCGACATCTACAATCGTTTGCTGTCTCACACTCTCTCCTTCTACCAATCGGCTAATATGCTTCGCCGCGAGTTTGCCTGCCTGTAAATAATGATATTTGACCGTGGTCAGCGTCGGATGAATCATCTCGGTAATATCGTACCCACCAAACCCTGTTACCGACAATTCCTGCGGAATCCGGATTTTTCGGAAGAAGGCAGTCTTCATCACGCCCATCGCTATATTATCCGTGGCTGCAACGATCAGGGATGGTCTGCTTTTATCCAAAATCGCCTCCGCCGTGATCACTGCTTCTGACATTTTGAAGCTCGTTTCGTAATATTTGACGTTACACTCACTGCATTCATCAACCGCACGTTTAAATCCCTGTTTACGATGAACACCCACAGCCTGGTCTCTCTCACTAACACCCAAATAGACGATGTCTCGATGTCCTTGTTCAACGACATATTTCCCCAAGAGATATCCCGCCTGATCATCGTTATGAATCAAACTATTTAGCAGCTCATGTTGCTGTCCTACAAGTAATACAGGTATTCTAATATCTTCGATGGCTTTTAAGTGAGCATCCGTTACTTCAGCAGCAAGCAAAATGATTCCTGACACCTTCTGTCTAGCAAAATCATAAATAGCATCGATCTCACGCTGCATATCCTGACTCGTATTGGCAATAAGCATCTGATAATGAAGTCCTCTTAATTCCTCATCAATGCCGATTAAGGTCTGTGAAGTCGCATAGGAATCAAGCCGAGGAACAACAGTACCAATTATACTGGTCTTCTTCGCTTTGAGACTCTGTGCAAAGGTATTGGGAACATAGTTATGTTCTTTAATAATACGCTCAATCTTCTGACGTGTTTCCTCGCTGACAGAGCCGCCGTTGAGGAAACGAGATACGGTGCTCTTCGCTACACCAGCCATTTGAGCGATATCTGTAATTGTTTTATTCATCATGTAACTCCTCTTGTCTTTCCAATGATCATCCGTATATTATAACGCGAAACGTAGATCTCAACGACTACGATTCACCCTAATATTACCGATCCTTCCTTCCCCTTATACTTACGGGTATTCGATGTGTCAATTTGATTGCATCTAACCTTTATCAATATACTTCACAGAAAAATATACATATGTTGCTCGTTCTGATCATCACTTCATGTGAAAAGGTAGTCTTGACCACCCAATCGTTTTGTAGCTTACTGTCTCATCTTAGAATCTATTATAGCGTTTTTAAGAGACAAATCACATGTGAATACATTGTTTGGTGGTATAGGAAAAGAGAAAAGCCCACTGATCGCTCAGAGGGCATAATAACAGCATTTCGATTAAACCTCAATAATAATCGGCAAGATCATCGGTCTGCGCTTGGTCTCGGCATATATGTAATGACTGATCTCATCCTTCAATTTTCGTTTGATGACATTCCATTGATTCACCCCAGATGCTGTTAACTCTTCCATCCGGCCTACTACCTGTTCATGAAGATTTTTCATGAATTGCTCCGAATCCTTCACAAACACAAAACCTCTAGAAATAATCTCCGGGGAAGACACCATCTGTTTCTCTGTTTTACTCAGTGTTGTTACAATGACCAGCATACCGTCAGACGATAGCTGTCTGCGATCCCGAAGCACAATATTACCCACATCACCGACAATCAGTCCATCAACCAGACTGTTGCCCGAAGCAATTGTTGGTCCCATGGAAGCAACGCCATCTTTATATTCCACCATGTCTCCATTATTAACAATAAACACATGACTCTGCTCAATTCCAACAGATTCAGCAAGCAACCTGTGCTGATACAACATACGGAATTCGCCATGAATGGGTATTAAATAATCCGGTTTCATCAACGTAAGCATGAGTTTCAGCTCCTCCTGGCTTCCGTGTCCCGATACATGCATACCCGCAGCCCCACTAGAGCCATAAATAACCCGCGCTCCTAAAACATACAGATTGTCGATTACATGAGCAAGGTTTCTTTCATTGCCAGGGATCGCTCCTGCTGCAATAATGACCGTATCACCTGAATCAATACTCACCTGAGGATGTTTGCCGGAAGCTAATCTGGACAGAGCAGCCATAGCCTCTCCCTGACTTCCCGTACACAACACCACCACTTGTTCACGCGGGAACTGACCTGAATCAGCGGCCTCAATCAACAATCCCTCCGGTACATCGAGATATCCGAGTTCAGATGCCACTTTGACTACGTTTATCATGCTTCGTCCCAGAAGTGCGAGCTTGCGTCCAGTCTGAAATGAGGCATTCACGATCTGCTGCACTCGGCTGATATTGGATGCAAAGGTAGAGATAAACACTTTTTGTTTGGCGCGAATAAACGCATCGAGAATGTGATCCCCGACAACACGCTCCGAAGGCGTAAATCCCGGTCTTTCAGCGTTTGTACTCTCGGAGAGTAGCAGATGTACGCCCTGTTTACCAATCTCAGCCATACGGTGTAAGTCAGGGAAGGGACCATTCACAGGAGACATGTCGAATTTAAAATCCCCCGTATGTACAACATTACCGGCAGGCGTTTGAAAGAAAATCCCCAGGCAGTCCGGGATGCTATGACTCGTTGCAAAAAAAGAGACGTCGATGCTGCCCAGCGTCAAGCGGGAGTCCGCATCTACCGTGTGAAGATCTGTCTGACGTAGCAAATTATGCTCTCTTAGTTTCAGCTCAATCAGACCCCGTGTCAGCCTGGACGCGTACACGGGGATATTCATCTGTTTCAGGAAATAAGGTATCCCGCCAATATGATCTTCATGCCCATGCGTGACAACAAGTGCCTTCACTCGATCCTGATTCTCGAGCAGATACGTTACATCCGGCACGATGAGATCAATACCCGGCAACGTTTCATCTGGGAACTTGGAACCGCAATCGATCACGATAATGTCTTGATCGTACTGGATTAAGTACATGTTTTTCCCGATTTCGTTCACGCCACCCAGTGCAGCAATATACAGTTTATTATGAGCGAACTTCAAAATCCTTCCTCCTCTGCATAACGATCCTCAATTCCTTGCGTATTCCTAGTATGGAAAGAATCGCCTTGGTTATGCATAACAGCCGATATACACTAAAAAACCACGTACGGAACTTTCATTCCGCCGTGGTTTATGAGATCAACTATAATTTTGCTCAATGTATTTCAGGCCAATTTATATAAAGATTCTGTTCTTTGCAGCAAGACATCCTGCTCATAGGATTTAACTTCCTTAATCCACTGTTCCCGAACAGGCACGCCCTGCTGGGCACAGTAGTAATCCCACACCGCGCCAAACGGATAAGACTTGAACTCCTCTGTCAGTGCGAGGCGTGTCGTATAATCTCCTTCCAGCTCCGCCTGTTTCAGCGCGTCTACCGGCTCAAGCATAGCTCGAAGAAGTGCTTTGATCGTATTGCGTGTACCAACTACCCAAGCAGCCACACGATTAATGCTGGCGTCAAAGAAGTCCAGCCCGATGTGTGTTGTGCCGAGCAGCTCATGACGTACCAATTCACGGGCTATTTCAAGCAATTCATCATCCATAATTACGACATGGTCGCTATCCCAGCGCATGGGACGGCTGACATGTAGAAGAATACCGCTTGTGAACAAGGCTAGTGAGGACAACTTGCCCGATATCACTTCTGTGGGATGGAAATGTCCTGCGTCCAGACAAATCAGCGTATCATTTTGCAAACCATATCCCATATAAAATTCATGCGAACCGACGACGTAGGCCTCTGAACCCAGACCAAACAGCTTGCTCTCAACCGCATCCAAATTGTGCTCCTTATTCAGCGGCTCGGCAAACACTTCGTCCAGTGATTCTTTTAGACGTTTACGCGGGGACATCCGATCCACAGGGTTATCTTTGAATCCATCAGGTATCCACACATTCGTTACACAAGTCTGACCCAGTTGTTCACCGAAATAAGCGCCGATTCGCCGTGAAGCTTTGCAATGATCGATCCAGAACTGTCGGATCTCAGGGTCAGGATGACTGAGTGTGAAGCCGTCACTTGATTTTTCGTGCGAGAAGCAAGTAGGGTTAAAATCCAGTCCCAGGCCATGCTCTTTCGCCCACTTTACCCAATTCTCATAGTGCCTCGGTTCGATCTGATCCAGCTCCACCTGTTCGTCAGTATCGGCATAGATTGCATGCAGATTCACCTTATGTTTACCTGGAATGAGTGCAAAAGCCTGTTCCAGATCAGCACGAAGTTCGGCAGGGTTTGTTGCTGCTCCAGGATATTGACCCGTTACCGATATGCCGCCTGTCAGTTCACCATCCTGATTCAGAAAACCTTTGACATCGTCTCCTTGCCAACAGTGCACGGATACTTTGATCTCTGCCATCTTGCTTAGCATTTCATCGGTGTCGATTCCGTGCTGTACATAAAGTGCCTTTGCCGCTTCATAAGCTTGTTTCACTTGGTTATCCATCCGTCTAACCTCCTTATTAACGTGTGAACGCTGCCGGGACACCGCCATCAATAGTCAACATGCAACCTGTCGTTTTCTCCGATTTGGATGAGGCAAAGAAGGCGATACCTTCCGCAATATCCTTCGGATAGATATTCACGAGCAGTGTTGTGCGTTTGCGATAATATTCCTCCAACTGATCCGGTTCAATGCCGTATGCCGCAGCACGCTCATTTCTCCAAGAACCGTTCCAGATCGCTGAGCCTTGCAGAATAGCATCGGGTAAAATCGTGTTAACACGAATGCCGTATTCGCCACCTTCTGCTGCAATACAGCGAGCAAGATGTGCTTCGAGTGCCTTTGCCGAGCTGTAAGCGGATGCGCTCTTACCTGCATACACCGAGTTTTTGGAACCGATGAAGACCATGCTTCCACCGATGCCCTGCTCTTTCATCAATTTGAATGCCTCACGTGCGACCAGGAAATACCCAGTGCCCAGCACACTGATATTCAAATTCCATTCTTTCAATGATGTTTCGTCAAATGGGCTAGATGTTGCGAGTCCAGCGTTGTTAACGATGATATCCACCCCACCGTATTGCAGAGCTGTTTCGGTATATGCTGCTTGCACCGCTTCCTCGTCTGTCACATCCATCTTGAGTGCATATGCACGGTTCGCCCCATACTGATCGTTGATTTCCTGTGCAACCTTCTGAGCACCTTCCAGATTAAGGTCCGCAAGCACAACATGTGCGCCTTCCGAAACCAATCTGCGTGCTGTTTCACTGCCAATACCGCCTGCGCCACCTGTAATAAACGCCACTTTGCGAGAAAACTCTGTTTCCGCAGGGGCAAGCGACAGTTTATATAGTTCCAGCGGCCAATACTCCACATTGTAAGATTCATTTGCACTGAGTGAAACGAATGTACCGAGACTAGTTGCTCCGCGCATAACCGCTATCGCCCGGTGATACAGTGCACCGCTTACCTGAGACAGCGCCCAGCTTTTCCCGGTATTAATCATGCCTACGCCCGGGATGAGAATAACGCGAGGAGCCGCTTCGAACATAACATCGCCTTCGTTTTTGTTATCCTCAAAATATTGCTGATATTGATCTTTGTAAGTGGCAATAGACTCCGCCAGCTTCGCTTTCAGTCCGTCAATATCATCCGCATTCGGCGTCCAATCAATGAAGAGCGGCACCACTTTGGTATGTACCAGATGATCCGGGCATGCCGCGCCAACCTGAGACAGCTGCGGAGAATCAGCGCCACCTACAAATGTGAGTACATCCTCCTGATCATCAAAAGACAAAATCATTTTTTTGCTGTCAGACACCGCTCCGCGAATAACAGGCATCACACGCGCAGCAATCTGGCGACGTACTTCCGCAGGAAGTGCAGGATGTTTTACGCCGCCAAACAGATTAGCTTCATTCACACGTGCTTCAATATAGGCTTCCGCTTCATTAATGATTTTGATCGTCTGTGCGTAACATGCCTCGGAAGTTTCTCCCCAAGTTACCAACCCATGCTTCTCCATTAGTACAAGCTCGGCTTTCGGATTGGCGAATACGCTTTCAGCAATCATTTTGGACAGTGTAAAACCCGGGCGCACATAAGGAACCCACACAAAACGATCACCGTATATTTCCTTCGCCAGCTCTTTCCCGTTATCCGCACAGCAGAGGCTGATAATCGCATCCGGGTGCGTATGATCAACATGTTTGAATGGAAGGAACGCGTGTAGCAGCGTTTCAATCGAAGCTCGTGGATGTTTCGCATCAATCATGCAGTGCCCGAGGTACTCCACCATCTCTTCATCTGACATCGAGTCACGTTCCAGCAGTGGGATAATATCTTCAAGTGCCAGTCCTGTAAAATGCTTCGCTTCCATAGAACCGAGATCTGAACCGCTTCCCTTCACATACATCACTTCGACATCACGGCCACGGAAATCCTTCACGATTGTTTTGGCAGACGTGTTACCACCATAAATATTGCATACTCTGCGATCCGTGCCGATCAGATTGGAGCGGTAAACGAGCTGCTCAAGCCCTGTTGTCTTTTGTGATGCCTGCTCTGCATTCCATAAACTCTGTACCATGGGTTCCCCTCCGATAATGTTTGTTTTCTTCCTGATTTGAGTTTATCATCTTTGTTTTGTTTTGAAAACAAAAGATTTTAAAAACAAACAAATAAATTCAAAAGAAAACCATTAAGGCAACTCGGTAGTGTGGGATAATGGAGATCTGTTGGAACCTGCCCACTTCTATTCCCTGGAATCGCTCCACATATGCCTGATTCACAAAATGTTCTGTCGTCCCTTTACGAAGAGGTGTTATTAATAGCCGCAGATCATGATCAACCAACAGATGTCGAGATTGCTTTAATCCGATTTTCCACGGTTCCCCGTACTGGATATGATCGGTTAATAACTGCTGATGAATATAAGCCGCTGCAACATCCCCATCGTAGTCGATCTCGACAAACAGGTCATTCACCTGTTCAGGCCAACACATACCTATTTTTAAAGTAGCTGCATTCTCTTTGGGATATTCCACTTGCATAAGCGGCTCATAGAGCGGTAGTTGTAGAGTATAGGTAACGAACAGCGGATGCCCTGACTTGTTTAACGTTGCAAATTCGGGAGCTCTAACACTCTTAGGTGGAGGATAGAACGATACCTCGAACTCATTGTGCTGAACGGAAGTACATACCAACTGCTCATTGTGAACATATAGATGACTCGGGCTGATCACTAATCTTTTTTCTCCATCTAATTCAAAAAGGTACGATTGTAACGCTTCCTCTCGTGTCAGCGTCAACAAGCAAATCACGGTTCCATCCATCATGGTCACACGGAGATTATGTTGTTTTCCAGCCTTCGGATGAAGCACATACATCCCGTCCTGCTCCTGGATTTTGTCTTCGTTCTGGTACACTTCGCTAATACCTGCCGCATCAATTACATATTCCGGCACCATCCCTTCATGGGCATAAAATACGGCTGTAAGTTCTTCATCGACCGTAAATCTGGTTAGCGGCTGAACCGTGGCACTTATGAGTTTCATCTCACCTACACTTAGATGAAAAGGCAAGATCATTGCCTTACCAGGTTTCACTTGAATCGTTCCACATTGGGGAAGTTTCACATCACCTTGAGGTGTTACAAGTTCAAGTTGTACATCACGCGCTGGCATATCTACGTGATCCTGATAATTATTGATAAAGACAAATCCTGACCCTGCTCTCTGCCGGACAGCCCAGCGGACATCCGATATATTTTCCGGTGTAATGGACAACTGTTCCTCGCCAATAACAGTTCCCATCGGAGCTAATAGCTCACCATATGCATCCAGGAACATTGCCAAACTACGGATTCGATCATACGATTCCCCGATACGACCAAACTCCCCAAGAGGCGCTTGGTAATCATACGTAATTCGGGGTAGCCCACGTTCGTTAAAATACGTATGTTGGCCTATTGGATTGGAACCTCCATGATACATGTAGTACCCCACCAGATTGCTGCCATTAGCTAGCTTAACCACGGTCATTGCCTCCACACTATCTGCATCGACCACAGGACGAGCTTGGTAGCTGACTTGCATACCACCAGCAAGTTCACAATAGGCTGCTGGGTATTCCAGGCTGTCATAATCCAATTCTTCCATAGGATTTTTGTGTAAGTCTCGGAACAGATACTCCCTGCTTGGAGGTTGGTTCGGAATCCATGGAGTATATGCATATCCGGCGAGCATTGGCAGCGTACCCTGTTCAGGGACTGCTGCTCTGCCCCATGCGGTGGCTGTATAAAACATCGGATTCATACCTGCTTTTATCGCAATATGACGAAGTCGATCCATATGTTCTTTACCATCACGTCCCGAAGAGATGTATTTATCCTGGGAATAACCCCATACGTCCAGAGGTGCACCTGCATGCATATATTCATTCTCAAGCTGTATAGCGATGATCGGCCCCCCCTCTTGATAGAAACAACCTTGAATCTGACGTGCAATCTCCCGGTATAGCCGCTCCGCGTAGTACAAATAACCTTCATCATTGGATCGGACCTCGAAAGCGTAGTTAAATAGCCAATCAGGTAACCCGCCATTACGTACTTCACCGTGACAGAACGGACCGATCCGAACAATTAACGCCAGCTGATGTTTACCACATAGATCCACAAAATGCCGCAAGTTCAATTGCCCTGACCAATTAAACACTCCCTCTTTTTCCTCATGGAAGTTCCAAAATACATAGGATGCCACAATGTTCACACCCCCTGCTTTCATCTTCAACAATTCTTCCTCCCACTGAAGATAGGCAAATCTGGAGAAGTGAAATTCCCCAACGACAGGAATATGTGGTTTATCGTTATGCGTCATATAAAAACTGGTGAAATCGTACGATTCTCCCCGAGTATTGGAGCCTCCATAGCCCTTCATGCGTCCCGGACGAATCCGTTTATCAATGGCGTCCAGTGTAAAGTGAATCTTTGTGTTATCTTTCATAGAACTTGATCAACTCTTTCTTTGGTAGAATGAAAAGATTGAACGATGTTTCGATCGACGCACTTGAATTCAGAACCCTTTTGCTTGAAGCAGGAAAGCCTGCTGATGATTTTTATTATTTTCCAGCACTCGTTGCAACTCTTGGGAAGCTTCTTGTGTCTTACCTAGTCCGAGAAGTCCTAATGCCCGCATGTAATGACAATGCTCTCGATTTCGCTGATCCAGATCATCGTCAAATACGAGAAAATCCGGCAAGGATACAGCAAAATAATCGATCTGTATGTGGTCATGAAAATGTTGATCAGCATAATCAATCAGTTTGTTAAACCGCTTGTTCGCTTCTTCCGTATGGTTAAGCTTCTGCCAGGCAAGTCCTTGAAAGTAAATTCCTTCTGGGGGCTGGTCGTTATAAAACATCGCACTAGCAGGTTCATCCAGACCGATTGATGCCTTACGGAAACTCTCCTCAGCAGCAGCAGTCTGTTGCAACTGTTCATATGCACAACCAAGCGCATAATATATGGCATTGTCAGCACTGCCTTCCAGCTTACCTTCTCCGAGATTCTCTGGAAACCTCAGCGCCTGAAGCAACAGTTTAACAGCGTCCTCTGTCTGACCCTCTCTAAGTTTTTCCTTTGCAGGCTCCAACAGAGCCGTAACGTACTGCCCAGTAACTTTGCCTTCCCCACCCTCCCAAGGGTGAAATTGTCTCGATTGAAGTGCGGTGTATGCCTCCTGATGATAACTTAGCATGTTCAATAACGTTATCCATTCGATATATAGATCATCCCGCTGTTCTACGAGTTGCATCTGAGCTTCCAGTCGGCGCAAACGTTCTTCTGGAGAGCACCCCATCTTCTTCTCCAGTTGATCCAGCTCATAAAATACACGCGCATCCTGCGGATCTAATCGGAAGGCTTCCTTCATTGATTCCAAAGCCTGAACAGGCCGCCGTAACTTGTTGTAATAAGCCAGACCTAAATTGCGATGAACTGTAGGAAAGAACGGGTCTAGTTTACTTGATCTCTCCCAATGATATATCGCATCCTCGTATCGTTTGTGATCGTAGAACCAGTTGCCCACATAATAATGAGCGCGTGCATCGTCCGGGTCAGCATCAAGGGCATCCAGAAGAATCATCAGTTCGAATGGAGTGTTCGGAAAACAATACGGGGTCCCAGCAACGTTCGCCTGCTTCTGACGCGTGATGGCCTGTTCCTGCTGACTCAACTGCCGATGCAGGTATGCCTGAGCATATCTAAGCATAGGGTACGGTTCAGCCAGCTGTGCATCTATAATAGCAAGCACATTCAATGCTTCCTCCCACATGCCGCTCTCCGTATAATCTGCTGCCAAGTGCAAGTAATTGTGGACGTCTCCCCGCATAATCCGCATAAAATAGTCCCTTGCCTGTGTGGACTGCTGCGAATCAGTAAGATCATTATGAGATAATAACATCCATTCATAAGCTGAACCGTATTCCACCGGGTCCAAATCCAACGTTTCACGTGCACATGAACTCGCCAGGGAGTAACGCTTCAATTTACGGAGCAGCGCTGTTTTCAAGTGACGTGCTTTATAATTTCTACTATTCCGAATCAGTGCAGATTCAACATGTTCAAGAGCTTCTGCATACATATGCCGGCCAGTATCAATCTGAGCGAGAGTATAATATCCGACATCCTGATATTGCGCAGACCAGACGGCTTTATATAATGCATCATAGGCCTCTTTCAGCCTCCCTTGCAGTTTCAGACATAGACCAAGCTGATAGTAAGCTTCACTATCATAGGGATTCGTATTTTTCCACGTAAGTGACTGAACTGCCTGATTGAAATGGGGTTCCGCCTCCTGATATTGTCCCCTGCGAAGTAGTAATGTCCCGTATGCTATATTTAGGCGAATATCGGCAGGTTCGCGTCGCATTCCTTCCAAGTAATACGATTCAGGTTCATAGGTAGCGTGCCGGTACTGCTCCAGGTGAAGTCCTGCCAAGTAAAGTTGTTCGATGCTGCTGATCTGGGAGGGTAGAGGCAGGGGCTCCGCAGGATCAGGAATGTCTTGATTACTGGGCGGTTCCGGCTGATACTCCACAAGCACCCTTCCTTCTCTCGTCCGAACACTGAGTTTGATATCATGCCACGGCTCCTGTCCCTCCCAAGGGAATGAGACTGTGTAAGAACGTGCTGGTGAGACATCACTTATGTCTTCAAAATAAGTCGCCACAGCACCCTTAACATCGATGGACAAATCCTCATAGTTGGATGTTGTATAGATTCGGATGTTAATCATGCCTGTTAGATCATCAAGTTCAAGATTAATTGCTGCATCTATGGACGCATTTTTCACCATACCTACGTCTTTATAGGGCATGAAATACTGCGTAAAACACTTCGTTTCATAGGGCTGAAGCCAAGTGAAATCAGGCTGGTTATCGGTAAAGACGCCCGTCATCAGTTCAATATAAGGTCCATCTTCGTCCGTCAACTGCCTCTCCCAGGCTTTCCCGAAATCCCCATTGCCCCATGTCCATTGCTTCTTGCCTGGAGAGATGTGATGATTAGCAACATGCAACATTCCCGCCTGTGCCCGGTGATCGTATCCGCCTACGAAATTGTATTCCGATTTATACGCCATATAGGATGTAGGGACAGGAATATTGTTGTACCTCGAAATGTCTACGCCTCTGGAATAATCCGTTTTATAATATGTACCCGTCGCCATTGGAAAACCGGAAACATCCCTTTTTCCATGATCCAGCACTGCCGTTACATCTGGTGGAAACACCGATTGACTATCTTCGTTAACGGCCAACGCTGGATTCGCCCACCATAGAAACGTCTGAGGTTCATTGGTACGATTGAAGACTTGTGCTTTGATTTCCAAATAGGCTTTGCCCGGATGCAAAGTAAACCCGGCTGTCATCTTGGTGCCATACATCCGATCAATTTCGCCTACCCATACCGTCGCGCTTCCATCTTCATTGTTTGAGTACGTGCAATCCACGGGACCATATGTGTTGGGCCGATGGTGCTGCGGCCAGTTGAATTCGATTCCCCCAGCGATCCATGGACCTGCAAGTCCAACTAGGGAGGGTTTGATGACACGGTTGTAATAGACGAAATCATATTGATTCGTTAGATCCAGCGCACGGTAGATTCGACCTCCAAGTTCTGGCATCATCTCAATCCGAACATATTCGTTTTCTAGAATAATCAAACGATACGTTTGCAGCTTCGCTTCATTTTCAATACGGTCAATGACAGGATAAGGATACACCTTGCCAGAGCTGCCCTGATAGATTCGTTTTTCCAAAAACATTGGATTCTTATCGGGTTGACCTGTGCCGTATGTTGGAATCTCTCTATTCTCTTCCCATATGCGAACTTTCGCGTCCCGGCTAACTTCCTTCAAATGCACTCACTCCTTGCCTCGTAATATGATGATCATACGCGGAGGTGAAGCAGAGTAACATTGACATTAAAAGGTTCTTGATGGACGATCTTCGGATTACGTATGCTTTGCTGCATGACAAAAAGAGCACTCCAGTCACAATAGGTATGCGTGACCGAGTACTCTTGTCATTTAGTTGCTGGTTGTTGAGTGTTGGATTTTGTTTGTTGATTAGTGGTTCCTGATTCTAACTCACCTTACTCATTTCATTCACTTATTTCCGTCTTGCAAAATCCACAAAGATAAACTTGTCTGGTCGATGCCGTGATTCCGTGTACTGAAACTGGCTAGTATCTTCCAGATAGACCTGGCTTCTCACGACAACTACATTATGAAATCCTTCAAGATCTAACAAGTGTCGATCCTCGTCTGTAGGCTCCTCCACCAAAATTTCCTTCTTGGCGTATGATATGGAGAGTCCAAGCTTCTGTTCAACATACTCATAGATGGAATCTTGACAGATTTCTCTGTTCAGGCCTGGAATTAATCGCTGACTGATATAGTCCTTATCCAGAATAACATGTTCACCATCCACTTTGCGGACTCGGTTAATCTGCCATAGCTGTTCATTCAGACCAAAGCTTGTTTTTTGGCTCAACGTCTGATCTACGACTTGTTCTTCAAACAGCTTCACAACCGTTTGTGCGCGGTGTCCCATTTTCTGTGCCAATTCTTTGAAACTGATTAGACCGGACACGGGAAAGTCAATTTTACGTATGTCCAATACAATCGAACCCTTGCCTTGAATCTTCTGAATATAACCTTCTTCATACAGCATTTTCAGTGCTTTCCGGATCGTTTCTCTGGAGGTTTGATACCGCTCTGAAAGATCCAGTTCAGATTGTAACAGTGAACCTGCCTCAATGTCTCCACTCCGAATACGTCCAGCAATATCTTCATATATTCGGATAAATTTATTATTCATTTTTCATCACCATAGCTCATTACCCTTTTTCATCATATTGGCTTCCTATAATAGATTGAACTATACATATTACAAGAATACTTTGAAGTGTTCCTGTCCTATCCGATTCGGTGCATACAACTAGTCCAATTCATATATAGTATCATTAAACCAATTCATAGTGAATCTATGCTTAAACAAACAATTAAGAACGATGAACCCAGCACGTGTTGCGTTTTCAATATCTGCTCTCCTTTCTGTGGACACAAAAAGGAGGCTTCACAACTAAGGAACAATGTCCTGAGTTGGGAGACCTCCCCTACTGTTTCATTTTTTATAGAATATAATGATTTAAAGGAAGAATGTAACTAGATGGTATGCCACTACTTACAATGGGTAATTTTTCCAATCTACTTTCCATCCCTGATTTTAATTAATGCCTCGTCCAAGGTGTTTATAACTCTATCGCACCATTCATCAAACTCTGGATCTTCAATCTGTAGTTCGGGATGCTCCAAAATATGATGAATCGTACTTCGAATTCCTTGATCTGCCCTAGTCGTTGCAACAAAGTCAGGAACCAACCGTTTCAGTTTGCTGTTGTCAAAAACAACTGTATTGGCTTTGTCTCCAAGCAGGCCACCTCTGAAATCCAGACTACTGCTGGCTGCCAAAAATTCTGACGGTACATGTACCGCTTGCAACTTGACCCCAAGCACATCTGCAATAATCTCATGAATCTGATTCCATGTAACAGATTCATCCGATGTGATATGTACAGCTTCACCGATGGCATGAAGGTTGCCCATGAGCCCGATAAAGCCCTTGGCAAAATCGGTATTGTGTGTGATTGTCCATAACGAGGTACCGTCACCGTGAATGATGACCGGTTTATTTTCAAGCATGCGCTTAAGTACCTGCCAGCTTCCTTTCTCGCCATGTACCCCAAGCGGTACGGAACGATTACCATAGGTATGGCTTGGACGAACAATGGTTACGGGGAATCCCTCTTCCCTATATAGTTTCATTAAATAATCTTCACATGCAATTTTGTTACGAGAGTATTCCCAATATGGATTAGATAATGGAGTTCCTTCCGTGATTCTGTAATCGGACAGCGGTGTCTGATATGCGGATGCCGAGCTTATAAAAATGAACTGTTTCGTCTTACCTTTGAACAAACGATAATCTCTCTCCAACTGTGACGGTACAAAAGCAATAAAGTCTGCAACAACATCAAATTCCAGATCGGCGATCAGCTCGGATACCCGGTTCTCGTCATTAATGTCTGCTTGAAGGACCCTGACTTGTGCAGGCAACTCTTCGTTATGGTTACCACGATTAATCAAATAAAGTTCACAATCCTGCTTCGCGAGCATCTCCGTAATCGCCGTGCTTATGGTGCCTGTCCCTCCAATAAAAAGCGCTTTCATGTTTGCACCTCCAGATCATTTTTGCTTCCCCGTTCATGATATCATGCCATAGAAAAAGGAGCAAAGTTCGAAAGATTGAACTCAGCTCCTTCAGGATATTGTATTCTTATCTATAGACAATCCTAGACAACTTTAATGGTACCGTAGATCATGTACATTCCGCAGTGAATTTCGTATTCACCTGGTGCAATGTTCGGATCAACGGTGTAGTAGTTATCTCCCTTTTGCATATACAGATCCATGCCCATCTTCTCTGCAGCGACTGATTTGACGTGTGTCACGCTTCGGGTCAAATTGAAATTAATTTTCGTAGGCACTCCAGATTTCACCTCAATGACATTAGGCTCGAACCCATCGTTGCTCACATTAACATTAATGACCTCATATCCTTGCAAATCCTCCGGTGTTTCAACTTGTGCAGTTACTGCGTTGCCTGATCCCGGGGATACATCTTTACCCATAAAATAAACAAAAAATCCTCCAAGCAGAGCAACTACAGCCACGCCCAAAGTTAAGAAAGGCCACATTTTTTTAAACCAGCTGTTCATATAAACACTCCTCATTCCGATGTCCATCTTCGTCTTTGAATGGATGGCTCTATAATACAAGCATACCTGATTCTCAGCTTAATGAAAATGACCCCTCTGGGCTATTCCTTAGCTATTCCTGACTAAACTGTGAACACAATGAGAAAAGCCTGATCTCTCAGGCTTCATAACATATAAGTTATAGCTATAGAAAACTACATAAGTCTAACTGTCGAAAAAACATGGAACGCATTCATCCATCCTCGCGTCATGCGATCAGGAATATGAGGGTGTGCTCTGACTTCGTCTTTGCCGCAATTTGTATAGCTCAGGCAGAGCAACACCAATCAATACGATCACTACCCCCATCCATTGTAAACCGCTGACATGCTCATGCAGCACAATAGAGGATAACAACACGGCGATCGGAAGCTCGATCGCACCTAAAATACCTGCCATATCTCCACCGATATGAGGCACGCCGATGGCAAATAGAACTGGTGGGATAAATGCGCCGAAGAATCCAAGCAAGGCACCAAAGACAAGAAGCTGACTCCATAGTAGACCGGTAAACAAGAATGTTGGCGGGAACAAAATACATAGAAGGATCAATCCGCCCGTTACCATCCAGGCACTTCGAAAAGCTGGATGTGCATTAGGTACGGCTTTACCGCTAAATAGTACAAACAAAGAATAACTAACCGCAGCCATTAAACCTAGAGCGATACCTAATCCGCTGAATTCATTAAGTCCCTGTTCTAAGAAACCGGCTGCGAGCAATGTTCCGCCAAACAAAATAATCAAGGTCAGGAACATAATCTTATTCGGACGCTGCCTTTTACCTATTGCCTGAATCAATACGCTAATCCATGTGAATTGAAAGAGCAGAATAATCGCAAGTGATGCCGGAATGTAACGTAAGGATTGATAATAAACCAGACCTGTAATAACGGTTGGCGTTCCAGCCGCCATCAGTATCAAACGTTGCTTCCAGGTCAAACGTGTAAACATTTTGGAAACGGATTCAGATTTGCCATGATTATGATTCCCTGATCTCCGTTTAGCTCTGAATTTAGTATATAGTGCCAGCATCCAAGATAAAATAAAACCAATGATGAGCTGTGTACCCACAACCTCACCAAGTTGGTATCCTTGACCATAAGCTAGTACAACAATTGTCGATAGAATGCCGTAACTCATCGCTCCTGCAAGGACAGACAAATAATACTTCATGATGTAAAAAACCTCCTGATGATTAATAATTATGTCCCGATCTGGGTCCATTCTAGGTCACAACCACGTATCTAAAATGCAAAAAATCCCAACTCCGAACCAGGAATAACCGAATTCCTTGGCATCGTAGTTGAGAAGTATAGGCTTCTCGTAGAGACCCTCGCCCTGTGTACTTTTGGCTTGCGAGGTTATACGAATTAAAAGTATGCAATTTAAATATCGTTTATGTGTGGCGACTTTTCATATATTACATGGGGGGTGAGATAGTGTCAACCCTCTATTCTTTTCCATTCGAATACAGAGTATTATCCTTGCCTGTCTCCCACTCCAATGTTTGCTGAAGCCCTGATTTCAACCCTTCCAAGTCCAGTCCATCCATCGAAAAAGCTTCCCGAACCAATGTCGGTGCCACAAACTCGTCATATTTACCAAGATAAGGCGCCTCATCCTCGGCAAGGAGCGCAGATGCATGCTGAGCCATCCGACACTCACTCATCATCTCAGCTAACAAGGTTCGTTCGTCAGCTTTACCAGACACCACGAAGTAATAAGGCTCCATGGGTACAACCGAACGTAATGCCAGCTTGTCTGACAAATTATGTTTCATCAATCGCTCCAAGGTTCGGAAGGCTTTGCTTCCCACCCAAGGTAATACATACATGGAATCTCCACCGGCAGGAATCACAATCTGCTTGAGCAATCCGCTCTCTCGGGCCAGACGACGTGCACGCTCCAACCGATTAACAGCTTGTGGTGACAGGTACGGGTAGATCACCGATTCGGAAAGCACTTCACGCATTTTCTGCACAACGGCTGTATGAATATCTCCTCCTGCCCCAAGCCACAGCGTATCGACTTTGCCTTTTGCAGACTTCACGTACACAGCCTTATGCTTGTGATCCACTTCTTCAACCTTCCACAACTTACCTGCCAGGGAGAAACAATAACCTGGTGGCGGGACGGTGGTTATAGAGCCGATCTCTTCTGAGCCATTCAACACTTTATGTTCTTCATCATCCTTAAACACCGCATAGAAGCGGTAGTTGTTTACAATCTTCTCACCCGTCAGTCCAATAATGAGCGTCCGTTCTTCCGTCCATTGCAGATGGTCCGTTTCAATCAGATAATTCAGGAAAACTCGATACTGGTCAGGTGTAATCTCTGAAAAAGGCGCCAATGTAAGAATGGCATCTGCAAGTTCTCTTGGCTCCGCTTCACCCATGCTTTTCAGCATGCTCATGGTCTGATGATAGAGTACGCCGATAGGCATTTTGCGGGCCTCCAGCGGCTCTACCCATTTGGTTTTAACATACAACTCGATGACTGCTATCGCACGCATTAACGTCCATGGCATACGGGCAGGTAACTGTGCTTCCTCATCCTCTTCCTCAGGGCATACAAAAAGCATCTCCGATGCCATATCATCACGTCTGCCCGAACGCCCAAGACGTTGAACGAAACTTGAAGCACTGTAAGGTGCGCCGAGCTGCACAACCCGCTCCAATTCTCCAAGATCAATGCCGAGCTCAAGAGTAACCGTTGCCGCAGCGACGGCAGGACCTGAACCCGTTCGCAGAGCTGCTTCCGTCTCTTCTCTCAGCATGGCCGAAATGCTTCCATGGTGCACATGAAACACATCACGCTCCTGTCTGCGCGCCGCAACTCGGCGCATCTCCAGAATCGTAACTTCGGCATCGGTGCGGCTGTTCGTGAAAATAAGTGCTTTTTTACGATGAGTGCTCTCATAAATAAAGTCGTAATAGGCTTTACGTGCATGATGAAGTTGCTCCGCTTGTTCCTCGTTCTGTGCATCCGGGAATGAAAAATGCTCCACCCGCAGTCGCAGCTTGCGCCCGCCCGGTGAAGAAACCACATCCACACCTTGACTTGTTCCCGCTGCAAGCCATGCTGTTGCTGCATCATAATCGCTGAGCGTCGCCGATAGTCCGACTCTTCGAGGAACACAGCCAGCCATACGTTCGATCCGTGCAAGCTGGCTCAGAACTTGAATGCCCCGATCTGCTCCCATAAACGCATGAACCTCATCAATAATGACATAACGTAAATCATGAAAAAGTGCAGGGATTGCATTGGGCCTGTTCATCAACAACCCTTCCAGCGATTCGGGCGTAATCTGCAGCACACCTGACGGATGTTTCATCAGCTTGGTTTTCTCAGCCTGCGGCACATCGCCATGCCAATGCCAGACCGGAATATTGCCTTCGGACAACAAGTCTTTAAGACGTTCAAATTGATCATTAATTAGTGCTTTCAGCGGTCCAATATAGAGAATACCTACCGACTTGGCTGGCTGATCATACAGTTCGGTCAACGCAGGAAAAAACGCAGCCTCCGTCTTGCCTGAGGCCGTCCCCGCTGCAATTAGCATATGGTGTGGGGTGTGAAAGCAAATGTTACATGCTTCGATCTGGGCAGGCCTCAGCGATTCCCATCTCTTTTTATAAATAAATTCTTGTACAAATGGGGCCAGCCTATAAAATGGATTGTCACTCATAATTCAAACTCCGCCAGGAAATCATCCAGCTCATCGGAGTCCTGGTTGGAACCAGCTGCACGATCAGCAGATCCAGCCCCCTGCGCTCCACGCTCACCGAGCAGCTGCTCGTAAGTAACCTCGGTATTTTGATGCAAGGTATGCAGCACATCCATGAAGTCACGCACCACTTCTCGTGTTGTCAGAAGCTCATCGGCTCCCAAACGATTGACAGCCATTTGCATAAAATCAACTAATTGTTCATCGCTCAAGCTTGGCGTATATCCAAAATGAAGCGCATGGATCTGACGCAGTTTTTGCAGCAAAATCAAAATCTCTTCATGCGACAGCATCGCCAGCTTCAAAATTGGCCCGGTATAATTCGCATATCCACTCGCTGCATAACGACCGTCAATAAGTCTGGAGCGAAGCGCTTCATAGCTGTATAGTCCCCGACGTTCATCCTCCACAAACTGAGGAGTTCCTCCGACAAAAACACCCAGATGTTCCGCCTTCCCCTGCATGGTGTCGTTAAACATGGTCAGCAACTTCTCATAGTTGCTTTGGCGTGAGACGCTATTTGTAATTTTGTACAGATTCACCGCTTCGTCGATAAAGAGCAGAAGTCCTTTGTACCCGATGCGTGCTGTAAACTCAGACCACAATTTGAAATAGTCATACCAGTTATCATCATTAATAATGACGCCGACGGACAGTTCTTTTTTCGCCTCCGTTTTGGTTGCATACTCCCCCCGAAGCCAGCGAAGTGCTGACTGCTTCAGATTATCATCCGCAAGTTTGTAACCATTCCAGTAAGACGCGAGCACTTTAGCAAAATCAAAACCGTGTACCAGATTCTGCATCTCACCTGTCACTTTGTAAATCTCCTTCTCTACTTCTAGCGATATAGCGGGGTCATCCGGACGCATATTGGAGTTCTTGATGATCGTTTGCTGTATTCCTGCGATCCATTTTTGCAAAATAGGCTCCAGTGCCCCGCCATCCGGCCGTGTTCTTGTGGATAATCGTGTCATCAGTTCACGATACGTGGCTTGGCCTTGTCCTTTCGTTCCCACCAGTCTGCGCTCTGGGGAAAGGTCTGCATCCGCAACAACAAATTCACGATCCATCGCATAGTTACGAATCATTTGTAAAAGAAAGCTTTTACCACTACCATATCTACCTGTAATCAACTTAAAAGCAGCACCGCCTTCAGCGATGTTATCCAAATCCCGGAGAATCGCCTCCACCTCTGGCTTTCGCCCTACAGCAATCTGCTCCAGACCGATTCGCGGAACGACCCCTGCTGTTAATGAATTCACAATCGCAGTGGTCAATCGCTTAGGGATTTTAAGTTCATTCATTGTAACTTCTCTTGTATGTGCTTCAGTCACTTTATGCTCTGTCATAACACATCACCTCTTCACATGTTCAAATATGTCTATATATTCAGGAACGATCCGATCACCATCAATCAACAGATCTCCAACAGTTTCCATGGCTACATCATTAATTTCGTCCAGCAAAAGTGCAGGCATTGTTCCTGTTTCATTCGCTATTCGGTTCAAATCTTCATCTGGTTGGTCACCCAGCAGAGCGTGAATAGCCACTACATGACGGGCCTCCAGTTGTTCAGCAAATTCCCGCCATTCTTCCTGCAGTCCAGCTGCCGCAGCCTCGTCCCATTGCAACTGAGCATTCGGATTGGCTACATCGTCTGTTCGATTCGTTTGATTTCGATCATATTCATCTCTATTGGATACAATAACAATAGAATTTACTTCTACTTCGTCTTCTACATCCTCTTCTATTTCAGCTTCTATTTTCACTTCGGCTTCAACAGAGTTCGGTGCTGTATTTTCTTCTTCAATGGTGAGTGCCATACGCACATACTCGCTATCCTGCTGCAATGAAGCCAGCTTGGCCGTATCAATATGAATGACTGGCTTAGTTACGTTTTCTTTCTGTTCCAAAGCATAGATTTTCTCAAGATAACGTTCAATCACACCAGCCAGCTCTGGTTCTAGCGTTTTACCGCGGAGACGACCTCGAACTCCGAGCAGTTCACGAAGTTTATTTTCCGTACAGCGATAAATTCGTGTTAACCTCTGTACAAAATCTGCATGCATTCCGATTGGAAAATATGCAAACGAAACGGACCTGCCATATAAGGATTCGTCATACACCGCTTTACGAAAAAGGGTGCGTTCCACGATCTCCTCAGTTTCCGGTTTCAGTTCTGGCAGGAGCCCCTCTTGTCCGATCCGCTTCAGATATGAATCTGCCACTGCCATAACTTTGGGGATATACCGTTCCATGATTTCTTTGCCGCCATCCCGGTAAAAGGTGTTCAGTGTAATATCATAATCATAATATCTTTGCAGCAGATCCAGTGTGAGATCAGCAGCATTCCCCTGTAATATCCGTTGTAACTCCTTGTCCATGAACGGTGCAGGCAAATAACCACCGGAGAGCTGCATCACGTCATGAAGTAACGAATGAAGGTTATGGACAAGAATATAATCAACCATCCATTCCTGCATGTATACGTTCAATTGAGGAAGTCGCTCGCGGTAGTTCAACCACAATCGTTTTAATTGGTCATACCCCTCCTGAGGGTGTTGCCAACCGATGCCGTTAATCAATTCGTAGATATGAACAAACAGATACGAGAGATCAACATCCAGGTATGTCTCCTGACGCACTTCCGTTCTCCAGTACAAATACCATTTCAGCTGCGCATCATTCATCACTCCATAGGTCGGCCAGTAACTCATAAATGGAACAGGCGCTGCCCATTCTCCCGTCATTTCTGCCAGACTCACGGCTTCCTCCACAAACCTTTTCTCCGAAGACAACACAGTTCCCTGTGATACAGGTGATCGCCGACCTTTCTCCATTAAGGATGAACGATCGGGTATTCGAATGCGTGTCGTCTCGGTCTCTTCACTCAGATCAATCTCTATAAATTCTAGCTGTTCAGAATCATCCCTCATCGGAATAAAATGTACCCCTTCCATAACAAAATACGAACACGTGTATCCATATGGATCATTATAACACTTGTCCAGGTTCTGTGGGCGGCAAAGTGACACTTTCTTTCAACACAAAAAGAAGGCATAACTGCCTTCTTTTTATTCAATCTATTTTCCTCTGATATTCGGTAATGTACCGTTCATATTATGCTAATTCCTTGCCGCGACCCTGGATCAGTTATAGACCTGAACACCAGTGATTCGGGATGTATTTGCTTTAATCAGATCCGTTAATCCAGTGGTCCAGCAACCGGAATGTCTCTGAGGCAGTATCGACCATAATATCATGATCTTGCTGTGTATTTATGGACTTTTGCAACATTTGCATAAACTCGCTCCATCGAGTACGCGTCTCCGTACCGTATGCGTTGAAATATTGCAGCCCATGATCCGCATCAATTGGCAGAAATTGAGACAAACGTTTCGTCATAATTTGCCCGCCATTGGTCGAACCTTCAATAACATAGAGATATCCAAATAGTCCTGCAGACGTAGAAATATCAGGTAACTGGTCGCAAAGTGGTATCTGCTCGATGTGCTCTCTGCTTAATCCAAGGTCCATCAGATCCTGCTCTAATAAATTTGCCTTGCCCCTAACAGCGATATCCAGTCCTGTTTTTTCCCAAAAAGGCAGCTTTACCGCTTGATCCTCCAACGGTTTTAGGAAACCGTAGAATTTTTTCAAATACGCTATATACTGATCCATCGTTATGGTTTTATCCATAATTGCTTTCGCATAAGGATTCTGTTCCACTTGTCTATGGTAATGTGCCGTCTCACTTTTCAGACGTTCCATAATATTTGCTGCTGTCAAGTCGTTATCCCCTTTCGTATGATCAAGCTCGTCCTATACGATGTCTGTTTATTATCACTAATGAAAACCTTTTATATGGGTGTACATTTTATCCTACCAGAAAACACCATGAATTCACCAGAGCTAATCACAGATATGTGATAAGCCAACATCATTAGTACAGTCACATTGCTCTCTATTTCATATAGACATAGGTGATGAAGTATGGTCTGCCTTGATGGTTTTTAAGCTTAGACATGGTAAACTAACACTAAATGCTTAGACTCAGGGGGAAACATTGGATGAAATTCAAGGACTTGACCGAATTCAAAAACCTGAAAGTGCAAGATATTATCCACCATCTTCGTCATGGTGTAACGTTACCAGAACATACTGTGGATCAACTGATTACTGGTTCCATGGACCAGGTCGTGACTGGGATTGTTATTGCTTTTATGCCCACACAATATGTCATTGAACAGGCCGTTCAGCTAGGAGCTAATCTGATTATTGCTCATGAATCTCCTTTCTATAACCATCACAGTGCGACCGATTGGCTTGAGAATGACCCGATATATACATATAAAAGAAATTTGATTGATCGAAAAGGCATTGCCATATTCCGGTGCCATGATATCATACATCGTTTCGAGCCGGATGGCATCACTGACGGTCTGATCCAGAGCCTGGGATGGAACACGTACGTGAGTCAACGTACAGCAGAAGCAGATGTGATTACCTTTGCAGAGGGAGTCAGCGTTCGATCTATCACTGAGAAGTTGAAAGAACAGCTTGGTCTGGAATATGTTCGATTCGCGGGCGATATGGAGACGGTGTGCAGACGTGTAGCTGTTCTAGTCGGATTCCGGGGTAACGGCAACAATACTATTCCTCTTGTCCAGAACGAGCAAGTTGATCTGATTATTGCCGGAGAGGGATTCGAATGGGAGACGCCTGAGTACATTCGCGACGCCGTACAACAAGGCCATTCCAAGGCGCTCATCATGATTGGTCATGCCGAGAGTGAGAGTCCAGGAATGGAATTTCTTACACATCGATTGGCCGAATTTTTCAGGGGGATTCCCGTTCGTTATGTGAAGGAACAACCTGTATTTAGAGTACTTTGATGTTGCATTAGAGTGCTTTGGCTGTACATATGAAGCGACCTCGAACGGATAACACTTTTCTTCACCAATTGGGAAGACTATATCTAGGTTTCACCCGATCTTAACGTAAGCCACATGTGATGAAATTTCTTGCTCAGGACATTTGTCCTTGGCAATAATGGTAGTTTTATCATTTAATAGAGGTCGAAGTCATGGAATAAAGGAGCTGCAATAGAAGTATGCGAGGAATTATTTTTGCTCTACTAGGTGGAGCCTGCATTACACTACAAGGGGTTGCCAACACTCGAATCAGTACAGACATAGGCACATGGCAAGCCGCGACGATCACGCAATTAACCGGATTTATACTCGCAGCGCTTATTCTAGTGTTTGTACGAGATGCCAATCTTCAGGGAATTAAGCAAGTAAAACCAATGTATCTTGCTGGCGGGGCGTTTGGTGCTGTTATTATATTCAGCGAAGTCACTGCGATTCAGCAGATTGGTGTGACCTTTACGATCTCGGCCCTGCTGATTGCACAATTGTGTTTAACCTTTTTGATCGACAGCAATGGATGGTTCGGGGTGCTTAAACAAAAGATGAAATTGCCGCAATTTCTAGGCATTGCCCTCATGATCGCTGGCGTTATTATTATGAAGCTGTAGCTTTCAGTGTAATTTCGAAAGAACGAACGCAGAGGTGAGAACCACATGGAAGAGATTCATAATACTCAGCAGATGATGCATTACTTGGAAAAGTACCAACTCGAGAAGGTCTTTCATGAGAACCTGCGTCCACATATGACATTATGTCTGTTTGAAAAATGTGAGCTGATCTGCCGAGAAGGCGAAGCTTCTGAATACTTATATGTACTGGTTGAGGGGAAAATTAAAATCTTCACCACCTCTCCTCAGGATAAAACACTGGTACTCTGTTTCAAAACACCGCTTGAAGTGGTCGGAGACATCGAGTATGTTCGCGAAAGTCATACCGTTAACACGGTTCAGGCGGTCTCCCCTGTTATGATGATTCGCATTCATTACCGCTGGCTCACTGAGCTGGCCAGTGACTATGCGCCTTTGCTAAAATTTTTGCTACAAATTATCTCACACAAATTCTATATTGATTCGAACTTTTCCAATTTTAATCTGATGTATCCGGTGGAAGTTCGTTTAGCCAGCTATTTGCTCTCCATCTCAACTGATGAGGGTGGCACAGTCATGCATGAGGAGCTGGATGCCTTTAATCTGACGGACATTGCCAATCTGATCGGTACCAGTTATCGCCATTTAAACCGAGTCATCCAGAAACTATGTTCAGATGGTTATATCGAGCGTCACCAGGGATTGCTGCGTATTACCAATCGCGAAGGACTTCGGAACATCGCTGAATACAATATATATGAATAAGGAGTTAAGACTCACATGATAATTACAGGTATTTTACTCGCGCTGCTGGCTGGTTCACTCGTGAGTCTGCAAACGATTTTCAATAGTAAAGTCAATGAACGCACAGGCTCGTGGTCCACGACAACCATGGTGCTGTTTACCGGATTCATCGCTTCATTTCTAATCTCCCTGCTGGTTGAAGGTACCAACACATTTAGCTTTCAGGACATGAAACCCTGGTATTGGCTGAGCGGAGCAATTGGGGTCGGTGTCGTCTTCTGTCTTGTTCAGGGGATGAAGCTGCTCGGTCCAACCTATGCGATCTCCATCGTGTTGACGTCTCAGTTGAGTTTTGCTCTATTGTTTGATTCCATGGGCTGGCTCGGTCTGGAACAAATTCCGTTCTCATGGAACCAGCTTTTGGGGGTACTTGTCATTGTTGGCGGTATCATTCTTTTCAAGTTTGGCGGATTGAACAAAGATACATCTGAATCATCAGACAAGTCACCACGCAGCACACCTAGCCAACCATAAAAACCACAAAAAAGAGTGTCTATTCAATCCCGATCGATTGTTTAGACACTCTTTTACATTTTAATAATCAAGAATAACAAAAAGCTTATTCTCGGTTACTCTGCAAACTCCACGTTGTGGTACACCTGCTGCACATCTTCGAGATCTTCGAGCGCGTCGATCAGTTTCTCGAATTGAACTTGTGCATCCGCAGGCAGTTCAATGTGGTTTTGCGCCAGCATCGTCAGCTCGGCAACCGTGAACTCAGTCACTCCAGCAGCTTTGAATGCTTCCTGAACGGCATGGAATTGGTCTGGCTCTGCGTATACGATGACTGTATCGTCTTCGTCCACGATATCACGTACATCCACATCTGCTTCCAGCATAATTTCCAGTACTTCTTCCGCATTTTTACCTTCAACACCGATTACGGCTGTAGGATCAAACATGTAAGCTACGGAGCCACTGACACCCATGTTGCCACCGTTTTTGTTGAATGCCGAGCGGACTTCAGGCGCTGTGCGATTTACGTTATTCGTGAGGGCATCTACGATCACCATAGCACCGTTTGGTCCAAAACCTTCGTAGCGCAGTTCCTCATAGTTTTCATCTCCGCTGCCTTTTGCTTTTTCCATCGCACGGTCAATAATGGCTTTGGGAACATTATACGTTTTGGCACGTTCCAAAACGACCTTGAGCGCACGGTTTGCTTCCGGGTCCGGTTCGCCCTTCTTCGCTGCTACATAGATCTCAACGCCGAATTTGGCGTAGATCCGACTTGTGTTTGCATCTTTCGAAGCTTTCTTTTCCTTAATGTTATTCCACTTACGACCCATATTATTTCCGCTCACTTTCAACATTTAATCTGCTTTCTACTTTGTCATTATATCTTGTTGCGTCTG
The DNA here is from genome assembly GCF_948329825.1 of Paenibacillus sp. JJ-100. Classification (GTDB taxonomy): domain Bacteria; phylum Bacillota; class Bacilli; order Paenibacillales; family Paenibacillaceae; genus Paenibacillus. The sequence goes on along the minus strand of NZ_CAOJCM010000001.1, from coordinate 1,029,019 downwards.
GTTCAACAAGTTTCTAGCTACGTAAAAATGGGAAAAGTCATTAGATTTATTCTGTCTTAACTCAAACCAATGAGACAAAAAAAGCACTCCATGAAAGGAATGCTTTTTCGTAAACGATGAGCTTAGGCGTGGAACTGTCGTCCATCCAGCACTTCAGGTACATACCCCGCACGAATAACAAAGTCACCGAAATGCTCACCTTCGTTGCGCTCTTTTGCATATTGATTAATCATCGGTGTCAGTATATTCAGAATCTCATCCTCACCGATATTTTCACGGTACAATTTATTCAGACGATGACCTGTAAAGCTACCGCCCAAGTAGAAATTATACTTGCCTGGTGCCTTGCCGATAAAAGCAATCTCTGCAAGCATCGGTCTAGCACACCCATTCGGGCAGCCTGTCATACGAATAACGATCTCTTCGTCTCGCAAACCCGCTTCATCGAGTACAGGCTCCAGTTTATCGATTAATGAAGGCAGATAACGTTCAGACTCAGCCATGGCCAGACCACACGTTGGGAGCGCAACACAAGCCATAGAACTTCGGCGAAGTGCTGAATAGTGAGCCCCATCTGTCAGATTGTATTCCTGCATCAACGCTTCAATCTTTTTCTTTTTCTTGCTACTGATGTTGCCGATAATCAGGTTTTGGTTGGCCGTCAGACGGAAATCACCCGTGTGTATTTTAGCAATTTCACGCAAACCCGTCATAAGCGGGTATCCGTCTACATCTTTTACCCGTCCGTTCTGAATGAACAAGGTGTAGTGCCATTTGCCATCACTGCCCTTCACCCAACCATACCGATCTCCATTATGTTCAAAATGATATGGACGCGCAGCTTCCAAGCTCCAGCCCAGACGGCTGGTTAACTCTTCTGTAAACCATTCGAGTCCGCGATCATCAATGGTATATTTGAACCGCGCATGTTTACGTACCGCACGATCCCCGTAGTCACGCTGGATCATAACAGTTTTCTCAGCAACATCGATCATCTGCTCCGGCGTGCAGAAGCCAATGACTTTGGACACCTGAGGGTACGTCTTCGGATCACCATGAGACATCCCCATTCCTCCACCGACAGATACGTTGAAGCCTTGCAGTTTGCCGTTCTCTACAATCGCGATAAAACCGAGATCCTGTGAAAATACATCCACATCATTGGACGGTGGTACCGCGATACCAATTTTGAACTTACGCGGCAAGTACACTTTGCCGTAGATTGGTTCAACTTCTTCATCCGACTCCTGAGAGTCAATCACTTTCTCCCCATCCAACCACAGCTCATGATAAGCGCGTGTACGAGGGTCCAGATGATTACTTACTTGGCAAGCCCATTCATACACTTCAGCATGCACTTCGGACTGGTATGGATTCGGGTTGCACATCACGTTACGGTTCACGTCTCCGCAAGCGGCCAGTGTACTAAGCAAAGAATCGTTGACCTCACGAATTGTATTTTTGAGATCCCATTTTAATACTCCATGCAATTGAAACGATTGGCGAGTAGTCAGTCGGATAGTCTGATTCGCATATTTATGAGCAACACGATCCATCATCAGCCACTGCTCGGGTGTTACGATACCGCCGGAAGCACGCACCCGCAGCATGAACTGATACGCCGGCTCCAACTTGGATTTGTTACGCTCGTTGCGCAAGTCACGATCATCCTGCATGTAGCTGCCATGATGTTTCATCAGGCGGTTATCATCTTCAGGAATCGAGCCGGTAATCCGATCCGCCAGTGTTTCGGTAAGACTTCCGCGCAGATAATTACTCTTGATCTTAATATCTTCCACATCGCTGTTCGTACGTTGCGGATTAAGTAAATTATTATAAGCCATGCCGCTTTCTCCTCTCGTCTCTGCGGGATATAACCTTTCGGCTCAGCCTCAGATTAATACACATCCCGCTGATAACGTTTCTCCTGTTGCAACCTTGTCATGTATTCCGCAGCCTGCTCAGACGACAAGCCGCCTTCCTGCTCTAGAATCGTAATCAGCGCAGCATGCACATCATGAGCCATTTTTTTCTCATCACCGCAGATGTACACGGCCGCTCCTTCCTGAAGCCATTGATACAATTCCTTGCTGTGTTCCAGCATCCGATGCTGAACATATACTTTCTGCTCCGTATCACGGGAGAAGGCTACATCCATTTTTGTAAGAACTCCATCCTTGAGCCAACGTTGCCACTCCGTCTGGTACAGGAAATCGGTAGCGAAGTGCTGATCTCCATAGAACAACCACGTTTTCCCTTCAGCACCCGTTTCTTCCCGTTCGCCAAGGAATGCTCGGAATGGGGCTACACCTGTCCCAGGACCGACCATAATAATTGGTGTGTCTGGATTCTCCGGTAATTTGAAGTTGGGATTATGCTGAATATACACTGGCAAGGTATCCCCAGGTTCGATTCGTTCAGCAAGATGGACGGAGCATACCCCATAACGCTCTCTTCCACGCGCTTCATAACGTACGGTTCGTACCGTCAGATGAACCTCGTCCGGGTAGGATTTCGAACTGCTCGCAATGGAATACAGGCGTGCTGGTATTTTTCGAAGAACCGCCAGGAAATCCGCGGCTGGAATACCTTTCAATGCATAATCCTGAGCTACATCAAGCAGATCGCAGCTGTTCATAACGTTACGGAATTCTGCATCATTGGCGATCAATGCCGCTAATCCGCTCTCTGGACTCAGCTTGGCAAGCTGCTCTGCCACCGGTTTGGTTACTGCCGTAATTTCATAATGACGTAACAGAGCTTCATAGACCGATACCTGATCTCCGTTTTTGTTCACCGTAACACGTTCATCTGCATTCCAGCCCATAGCTGCAATCAATTCATCGACAAGACGCGGGTGGTTCTCGGGGAAGACACCTAGACTGTCACCTGGTTCATAATCCAGATTGGAGCCTTCCAGAGACAGTTCAATATGCCGTGTCTCACGGTCCGATCCGCGACCATTCAGGTTGAGATTTTCAAGCACTTCCGCCTTGAACGGATTCGTGCGGTTGAACTGGGATTCTCCGCTGCTTACCGCAGCCGTAATCGCTTCACTGCTTACCGTCCCCGCAGCTGCTGTTGTGCTGCTAAGTGAAGCCAGGACATCATTCATCCATTCTGCAGCTGGCTCGTCAAAGTCCACATCACAGTCCACTCTTGGAACCAGTGGCGTTCCGCCTAATTCCTGAAGGCGTTTATCAAAATCCTTACCTGTCTGGCAAAAGAATTCATAAGACGTATCTCCCAAAGCAAGTACAGAATATCGAAGTCCGTCCAGCTTTGGTGCTCGTTTGCTATTCAGAAACTCATGAAGCGGAATCGCATTATCCGGCGGCTCACCTTCTCCATGTGTGCTGACCACGATCAGAAGATTCTCAATTTTTTTGAGTCCGTTCGGTTTAAAATCACCCATGGAGGACAAGGTCACCTGCAGTCCTTGTTCTTCCAGTTTTTTAGCGAGCTTTTTCGACAATCCAATGGAGTTGCCCGTCTGTGAACCATACAATACCGTAACCTCACGGGATATTGCAGGAGTATTAACAGGTACAGAAGCCGGAATTTCTCCAGTCTGTTGGGCCAGGCCTGTTTGGACTGCTGTCGCCGTACCTGACTGAAACGCTGCAATATATCCGCTAAGCCAGATTCGTTGTCCGTCCGTTAATGTAGGAATAAGACGATTGAGCAATTCTACTTGCTCTTGATTAAAAGGACTATTTGTCACTTGAAGTTCCACCATCTGCCACCTCACGCCATGCTTCAATTTTAATTCCTACTAAATTGATCTTATTAATTTCTTCTCTCTAGAACCTAACACACTGGGGGTTAGGGGTCAATTTCAATGATTTTATACCATTTATCAGTTTCTCTGATAAAGGAATAAAACGTCCGAATCTACGGTTTTTACTTTGCCAGTAGCATTGGACAGAAAAGCAAAAAAAAGCTTACTTAAACCTGAATTCAGGTTTAAGTAAGCTTTCTTCTATGTTTAAAATCCACCCGGTGATGTAGTATCAGCTTTTAGGTTTTACAATCATAATCCAGCTGATCAGTGGATCCTGGGATGCCGTATTACGAACTGTGACATCCAGTTTACCGTTAGATACCTTAATGCCCTTGTGGGCCCGAACACTAGCAGGTATATAAGTAACCACCCCGGTGTTTGTACCGTTAATGATAAAATCCGCACGACGTGAAGTATTCGTCCACGGGTCATTGAATCCCGCATACACATCATACTCACCGTTTGGTATATCAAAGCTATACGTCAAATCTTTGCCTTTGGGCGAGTTGCTTACATTACCGCCATTCAAGTAACGCACGGTTGAAAATATATCACCGCCGTTCGAACCGGAAGGCAGCGCATCGGCACTAACATATCCCCATGATTGGCCTTTAGCCGGAGCGTACATCTGATCCACCCTTCCCGGATGCAAGAGCGTATCTTTCATATAACTAGTCATCAGCTTGTAATCTGCCGTATCATAACCACCGCTGTTCACAAAGTATAATGTATTCTCCGGAACGATAAACACACGGACTGCCTGTGTTTTATTGTTAAACTCAGGTGTTGTGATCTGTAACGTGAGCGGCCCAGGCTTGTCGAAATCCTCTGCTGTCATCACTCGACCATTAATCGTCCATACGGCTAGCGTTGACACCACTTCATTACCATCACGCACCTTCACAGTGGAAGGCAAGGTCGGCACTTCGCCAAGTTTTACCGCTTCTGGCAGCTTATCTACGATATCTACCTTCCCCATTGAATCCAGCAGATCGGGTGTCCAGCTGTTATACCACTTGATCGCAATGTCTGAGCCTATGCCGAATTCAATCGGCAAAAAGACGTACTTGGCTGCATCATTGGCGAAATTGCCTCCGTTCCACATATCGCCTACATAAATAAACTTGCCCTTTTCCGGATCAACCGGGATGACTGAAGTTGTCTGCGTACCAAAAGCCTTCCCGGGATCTGGATCACTCGGCAGTGTGCGGACAAACGGGTTTGTCATCGCCGACCAAGGTCCGAAGATATGATCCGCCACCGTAACTTTGTTCTCATTAGGAGCCCAGCCTGTTGCACCTGATGTTAAAATATAATATTTACCCTGATACTTGAACATGGCCGGTGCTTCACGCTGCCCACCAGGAAATACTCTAACATAGTCTACACCGTACTCCGCCTGATACACGCTATCACGAACAGGATTGCCTTTATCATCCTTAAGGCCTTGCTTGTGCCAGCCTGTGACGTCACTGTAATCCTCGGTGAGCTTGGAAATGTATAACGTCAGATTTTCTTCGCTGGAGTAAATCAGGTAACCCGTGCCATCATCATCCTTAAACAGCGTCATATCACGAGCCATGCCTCGATCACTTGGGAAATAGTCCTTCTCGCCTTCAGGGGCCATGTCCATACGATAACTTTTCTGATATACAAAAGGTCCAGCAGGGGAGTCACTGATTGCATAACCAGCCTTTGCTTTACCGTAATTGGCATTATTGTTGTAAGGGTCCTTGTCTCCATCCATATGGGCCCACATGACGTATTTTTTCGTTTTATCATTGTAAATGACCTTTGGCCGTTCGATGATCCGTCCTTTGCGTATATCTGCCCAGATGTCCACACGATCTTCGCGACCAGCATACAGTTCCTTTATTAGCGGGTTCGTGTCAAAATCATCCATCGATTGTAGCATGGTCAGTGCTATGCCTTCGTCCGTCCAGTTCATCAGGTCTTTGGAGGAGTAAGCACGCACACCCGCAGCAGGCCAACCACCCGTATGATATTCACCATACCAGAAGTATTTTTCTGTTTTTTCATCGTAAAAGAAACCCGCGCCATGAGCATCAATCGGTCTGCCGTTCTGATCCGGCCACAATTGCCCTGGCGTAATACTTGTGCGCACCGTCGATACACCAAGCGGTGCAGAGACAGGTGTATCTATTCCGTCCACTTTGGCCTGAATCGTGTAAAAGTAACCCGTACCCATCGTTAGACCTGTGTCGTCTAACGAATTCGCACTCCCTGCATAGACTTGCTGATACGTCCCTGAAGCACTGGTCGCCTTCGATACCGTGTAGGTGACTTCTGATCCAGGCAGTGCATCCCACCTCAAGGAAATGGACGTATCCGTTGCAGCAGTAACGGCAAATCCTGAAGGAGAATCAACAGCGTACGTCCGCACTTCCGCTGTACTGTATGCCGATTCACCCGCAGTGTTGTACGCGGTCACCCGATAGCTGTAGCTCTTTCCTGGCTCAAGTGCCTGATCTGTAAATGTTAAATTATTGCCGTCGTATACCTGCTCATATTGTTCCGTTCCTTGCTCAGCGCGAACGACACGATAACCGCTCGCCTTATTTACCGTATTCCAGGTCAATTTGACACTTGTCGTAGTGAGCGCTGTCGCTCTCAGATCACCCGGAGCCTGTGGAACCTCGGCAGCCGTTTTTGCTTCAAGCGGAGCAGACAACTGTGACTCGGTTAACGCTCCGTAGTTATAGGCAAGTCTGTAGTAATAAGTTGTATCCGAGCTTAGCCCTTCATCTACATAACTTGTTGATGACATCTGACTCACCAACGAGTATCCGCCTTCTTGCGTGTTCGAACGATACAGACGATAACCTGTTGCTCCTTCAATCTCTGGCCAATGCAATGAAATCGAAGATGCCGTCTCTCCATCCTTTGCAAGCACAGCGTCATTCATTCGAGGCAGATCCGCGATGATGACATCATCAATATGTACGGTCTGCCACTTGTTCCGAACGCCAACTCTGCCGGTTGGAATGGATGCATCGTTCAGATCAAAAACCAATCGATCCATCCCATTTTGCACGATGTAACCACGAATGGACGTGCCTGAAAGCACCATTTTAAGCGTATACCATGTATTTTTGTTGAATGTATAGTCAACCGATTTTAGTGTGGTATCTGCGCCATTTACTCTTTTACTAAAAACGAGTTTGTTGGCCGGCACCTGCATTTGGAAATAGTAGTAGTTGCTCTTATCTTGAAATCGCGGCAAAATGCCGGGAAATCCTTCGCCCGCCCCTGTATAAAAACGCATTGACACCGTCTTATCCGGTATGGACTCCCCCGTTGTGATAAAGCCTTCATCGGTACCATTTTGAAAAAGAACCTGATTGGATGCATCCACGGGATCGGATGTCACTTGCCACTCCCCTGAGATCACATGCCATTCAGGTGAAACGGTATAGTCTCCATCGGAAAAATCGTCTTGAATCCACAATTCAGGAATAAGGTTTCCATCTGCTTGAGCCTTGTTCGGGTACATCAACGGTCCTGAAGATAATATCAGTGCGGCGGATAACAGGATTGCAATCGGTTTTCTCCGTTTATTCAATCTCAATTCGCTCCTTTGCATCAGAAAATATAAACAGGTTCCATACACACCCAACGTAGTAGTTGAACTTCAGTTCACATCATTCAGGCAATCAGGCCACAGACTATACATCTTCCGCTGATCACACCTCCTCAATAAATGAAATCGGTTTCATTAGAGAACGAAAAAAGACCCGTTTACTCAGGCATGTGCAAATCATCCAACGTTACCGAGAACCGTTTCTTTCTCACCCATGTCATAAACAGGTTTCTTAAGCATTAAATGTAAACGTTTTCTAGCATTAGAATATAACTTGCTTTTAAGGCTGTCAACCATTCATTGGTCCTATTCCATCCTCTCTCTAATATGACAAAAAACGCGTATTTCACATGCTCTATGCAAGTGAAATACGCGCCTTTACCTGTAAGCCTAATCGGAACTTGGTTTCCTTTGTTAAACGGCTTACTATCCCAGTGCCTTTTTAGAATACTTTCGTTATTAGAATACTTTCGTTGTCCAGGACTCACAGTTCCATGTGTCTGTCACGATATCACGATAAAATTCGGGTTCGTGCGAGATCAGCAAGATGCTGCCCTTGTATGCTTGAAGTGCACGTTTCAACTCATCCTTCGCATCCACATCCAAGTGGTTCGTCGGTTCGTCGAGCACGAGCAGGTTCGTTTCATTGTTGATCAGCTTGCAGAGACGTACTTTTGCTTTTTCTCCCCCACTGAGGACAGCAACCTTGCTCTCAATATGTTTCGTCGTAAGCCCGCATTTAGCTAGTGCCGCACGGACTTCAAATTGAGTATAGGAAGGGAACTCTTGCCAAATTTCTTCAATACACGTATTGTAATTGGCTTCTTTCATCTCTTGCTGGAAATATCCAATCTCCAGATTTTCGCCGCGCTGAACACTACCTTCGAGCGGCTGGATTTCACCCAAAATGCTGCGCATCAAGGTTGTTTTCCCGATCCCGTTTGCACCGACCAACGCAATTTTCTGTCCCCGCTCCATACGCAGGTCAAGTGGTCTGGATAAAGGTTCGTTATATCCAATAACCAGCCCCTGGGTTTCAAAAATGAGCTTGCCGGATGTTCTAGCATCACGGAAATTGAATTGCGGCTTCGGTTTTTCTTTTGCCAGTTCAATAACGTCCATCTTATCGAGTTTTTTCTGTCTGGACATAGCCATATTACGTGTTGCCACGCTGGCTTTGTTGCGCGCAACAAAGTCTTTCAGGTCCGCAATCTCCTGCTGTTGACGCTTATACGCAGACTCAAGTTGCTGCTTCTTCATCTCATATACTTCCTGGAAGTGGTCGTAATCACCCACGTAACGAGTGAGTTCCTGATTTTCCATGTGGTAAATGAGGTTGATTACACTGTTCAAGAACGGAATATCGTGAGAAATCAAAATAAAGGCATTCTCATACTCCTGTAGATAACGTTTGAGCCATTCAATATGCTGTTCGTCCAGATAGTTCGTCGGCTCATCGAGAAGCAGGATGTCCGGTTTTTCGAGCAAAAGTTTCGCAAGCAGAACTTTGGTCCGTTGTCCTCCACTCAAATCGTTAACGTCTTTGTCCAGACCGATATCGGTCAAGCCCAGACCACGTGCAGTCTCATCCACTTTTGCATCAATCATGTAAAAGTCCTGGTTCGTCAGTGTATCCTGGATTGTACCTACATCTTCAAGAAGCTGCTCCAGTTCTTCGGGTGTAACATCACCCATTTTGCCATACATATCGTTCATTTCCTGCTCCATGTCAAACAGGTACTGAAACGCACTGCGTAGCACATCGCGGATCGATTGTCCTTTGCTAAGTACAGCATGCTGGTCAAGGTAACCTACACGCATGCGTTTGGACCATTCCACTTTGCCTTCGTCAGGCTGAAGCTTACCCGTAATAATATTCATGAAGGTGGATTTACCTTCTCCATTCGCCCCGATCAGACCAATGTGCTCGCCCTTGAGCAGGCGGAATGAAACGTCGTTAAAGATAGCCCGGTCACCAAAACCGTGACTTAATTTTTCTACATTTAATATACTCATTCATGACACCTTTTCTATATAGACTTAATTCTTTGTATATTATAAGCGTTATCTCCCACACAACTCAACGCCCTATTTCAAAATGGATCTCGTTTAACCCCTGCATTGTAAACCTACAGCTATATTATGGATGTTCCATTTGCCTTATCGCTGCGGATGGGTTAAAATTTTGCCTTAAACAAATACAACTATTTTAATAGAACGGAGCTCTCACAGAGAGCATCAGGTGAATCTTATGATTGAAGTAAAACAGTCCAAACTGGGTGACGGCGGCGAGTTTAACCGAGGGGTATTTGCAACGGTGGATATACCCAAAGGCCAGCTCATCCATCAGGCACCCGTTGTGCCTTATCCGAATGAAGATCATGAACATATTGAAAAAACGATTCTGGAGGATTACGTCTTCGAATATGGAGCTAATCATACGGCGATCCTGCTGGGATATGGCAGCCTGATTAATCATTCCTACGAACCTAATGCTACGTACGATATCAACTTTGAGAATCACACCTTTGATTTTTACGCGTATAAGGACATCAAAGCCGGTGAAGAGATTCTCATCAACTATAATGGCGAAGAAAACAACATGGACCCATTATGGTTTCTGGAGGATTATGAGGAACGTATGCGTGAAATGAACGACAATGAAGAAAAAGAATGAGGAATGATCAAAAGAAGCAAGTTTCCAGCCGGAGAAACTTGCTTCTTTTGATCAGAGCTGGGAATGGAGAGTTTATGCTCATCCCCACACCTATCCAATTAACATATTTTTGCAGGAATTTGCCCTATTGTGAAACATGCCCTTTATTCATGATTTGGTGGATCGGTATGCAAATCCACGTCGGATGGCGTGCAAGTCCATCTCGTAAAAGCCACCTCGAACCCTGCGCGTTTGGGCGAGCATAGGAACGGTCCGGCTTGTTTGTCTTGAGGATAAGCGAAGCGGGCTACCCGAATCGTTCTCCATGGATGTTCGTCTGTACGAGCACGTATAACAACGGACTCCTGATGGTAGGATGCACGAATGGTAACCATCCGGCCTTTCCATTCCGGTACAGGTGACAGGGACCAATCCGAGAACTGATCTGTGACAACCGCGCCGACATGTACAATACCATCGTTAACCTCAACACCGGCTTTAATCCATTCGCGCTCTCCATGCCATAACATTAACCCTGCCTGATCATATAATTCCGTAAACGAAGCTAGATCGAACGAAACTTCGACAGCCTGTAATCCATCCCACGGTTCAAGTAATGCGTGTCCATTGCGATGGCAAAAACTATAAAAGGTCTCCTCCCAAAAATCACTGCCTTCCTCCGCCTGAACAATAAGCTTTTCCCCGTCTATACGGGTGTGGACAGGCTCGGTTGTCCATTGTCCTCGTTCAAGGTGCATTCCTTGGGCTGACATTGTCATATTCATATTCATCCTCTCTGCCATTCCTTGCAGAAGTTGGATGTACCCCAGACAATGCCCCTCCCTACAAGTTTATGGAGAGGAGAGAACCTGTTGCCTGAGGCTTCCCCTTTTGCAAAGTACATTTTTGAAACTCCCACTGCTACTAGTACCTTTCGACATGTAATGCACATTTACCTTGAAACGTTATCATGTGCTTCATGAGAGGTTCATTACGCCGGCAGGAGCTCTAACTAATGTCACCTTAGAATGTTCTTCATTCATGCAACTGAGTGTTCGTCTGTGCTGAGAAAAACGAATGGAGGGATAAGGGAGGATTGCCCGTTATGCGTTGAACCGTATCGGTTACCTGATCTTCACTTCCCTGCTCTTTAATAAAAGTATCCAAACCTGCAAGTAAAGTCGCATACTCTTCTGGCATTCCTGCTTCAACCATCTGGTTTCTCAAAATTTCTTCTGATATCGATTCATGCTGGATAGGTTGGTTCCACAATTCACTAACCGTCTCTGCTACTTCTGCATAGGATAACGAATCCGGACCGGTTATGATGTGGTCTGTATTGTGAGGCACAGCATCAGTTAGGGTATGGAAGGCAACCGCTGCGATATCGTCCGCACTGACAAAACCAATTTTACCTTCTCCCGTTGCACTGTATATTTTACCTGAATCAGCTATCGTCTGCCGATGGGGCCCCGGCACAACAAGATATATTTGGGTTACATGCTTTAATGCAGCTCCATATGTGCCTGGATCGTACCAGTCAAAATAGACATAATCCCCTCTGGAATCCACAGACGAAAACTGCTTTCTACCAGCCAAACGTACTGGATATTTATGTTTCTGTAGCTGTGCAGCAAGGCGACTTCCGGTCTTGCCACTCGCTCCTGTGATAAGTGTTAACGGTCTCTCATTGTTCATGTGTATGACCTCTATTCTCTGATTCCAATAGGACAAGCGGATTCCAATAGTCTCTGTAATGTGTGATTTTGCTACCCTCATAGCTAACGACAGAAATATAAGTCTGATTGTATGGTTTGCCTGTACTCAGAAACACGCCTTCACAAGTGAACTCCGCCACAAACCGCTGTTGATTGGTATCTAGCAAAATGACGGGCTCGCTAAAATGTTGAATCTCTAGAAGTGTAAAGAGTGTATTCACATGGTTGGCAATGGCTGTTTTGCCTTCCAAGCGCCGAGGATAACCTGGAGGAGAATAAGGAAATTCAAAAATTGCGTTGGTGTCAAACAACTCTGTCCATTGATCGAATTTGCCATCCAGTAGAAGTCCAGTGAATTGTTGCATGATATGCTGAGGTACATCTTGCTGATTGCCCTTTTGTGGTTGAGTTGTCATATAAACCTCTCCTTTTTCAGACCGATCAGTCTGGAATTAGCGAAAAAATAAACGCTTAATGCGTTCATTTATGAAAAAACGATCACAACGTTTAATCCAATACCATCAAAGTCGTTAGCACAAGTTCTCGTAACTCTTCCTCAGTAGCGCCACTCTTAGCTGCATATGTCAACGAGAGCCTGGTATAGTTTAGAAAACGTGAAATACGGCGTAGTTCCTGTTCTTGGAATTGTAACTCTCCAGCTGCACATCCTCGTAGAAGTGCAGTGTACAATATGTTTTCCATCCAGCGATTGTTCGTCTGGATAAAAGAAGCGATCTCATGCTGCTGAGGTGCCTGTTCGACTGCGCTGTTAATAATGAAACATTCGTTGCGCCGATGCGGGTCTGTTAACACGTTTACTGCTTCGTCAAACAAGTGCTGAATACCTTCACGTACACTGGTGCTTCGTTCTAACAATAGCACGGATGCTTCTGTCTTCTGCTGTACATAAAACTTCAGAGCAGAGACAAACAAATCATGTTTCGTTCCGTAAGTGTCATAGAGACTTTGTCTGGCAATTCCCAGCTCTTTAAGTAATATCGATAACGAAGTTCCTTCATAACCGTAAGCTCCAAAAACCGAGGTTGCTTTACGTAAAACTTGTTCTGTGTCAAATTCTTTCGCTCTTGCCAAGTGTAGTGTCCACCTCCCTTTCGTTAATGCCTATCATATACATTCCGGACTGATCAGTCAAGAACAAGAATGATTTAATTTTCGACAAAGTGGTATAATGGCAATACAGGCTGAATGTTCCTTAACCATTTATAATGATGTCAATATATAGAGGAGTGAAGCGATATGCATATTCAAATTACTGATCTGGCAGCCCAGCGTTTAACAGAAAGTCTGAATGATCGACCAGGTTACTTCAAAGTATTTTACGATATGGAAGGCTGTGGCTGTAACGGTGTTGTCGTGCTGCTGATTGTGGATGAACTGGCGGCTCTGGATGAGCAGATTGAAACGAACCTCGTGCCGTTTTATGTAGATCCCAAACATCAGCTCAACCTAGAATCCAGTATGAAACTGGATGCACAAAAAAACTATCCTGCCTTTACGTTAAGCAGTGACTCCGGTGTAATCAGCAGTAATCTCCGGCTCCGTGATGCACGTTCCGCCGCTGCAGGAACATCTAATTCTTCTGATACTTGCATGTTATAGGGGGGAGATCCCCCCTTATTCGACGCTTCTTGCAATTTTTTTACAAGTCGGAACAATTGAAGAACATTAGGATCGAATCCTCTAGTATACTTGGTTTATAGATTGATATATTCCAAGGAGGATTTCATCATGCCATCGTTTACACGTAAATCTATCATATCCATATTCCTGCTCGGTTCAGTGCTTACAGGCACAGCTTTTACTCCCCTTCCAATCAACCAAGTGCTTCATCCAACGGCTTCAGCCGCCACTTCAAGTTTCTCACAATTTTTGAAAGACAATGCGCCAAGCCGCACGATTACAACCAGTAGTAAAGGTGTTGCCACCATCACCAATCTTTCGAGTACAGTCGTGCTTGTTAATAAAAAAAGAAATTTGCCGTCCACGTACAAACCTACAGACCTGGTTGTTCCTAACATCCCCTTCAGCTTCTCAGGCTCCAGTCCGAAAAAGCAAATGCGTAAAGTTGCTGCCACTGCTATTGAGAAGTTGTTTGCTGCTGCCAAAAAAGACGGGATCGATCTCAAAGCGGTTTCCGGCTATCGTTCATACGCGACCCAAAAATCAATTTTCGAACGCAATGCCAGCATTAAAGGTGAGACTGTCGCTAACAAAACCAGTGCTCGGCCAGGACAGAGTGAGCATCAGACCGGACTCGCCATGGATATTTCCAGCGCTTCCGCAGGTTATGATCTTCAGCAGAGCTTTGGCGATACCAAAGAGGGCAAGTGGTTAAAAGACAATGCCCACAAGTATGGTTTCATCATCCGTTATGGCAAGGATCAGGAGAAATCGACAGGATATGCTTATGAACCTTGGCATGTTCGTTACGTAGGTGTGTACATTGCTGGTGAGATTACGAGTCAAAAACTTACACTAGAGCAGTATCTGGAACGCGCGAATTAACAATCGAATAGAACCCTTTTAAACGCCGGCAATTCGGCGAATCAAGATCGGCAACCGTTTCACACCTTCAGTTCCCGCCCAAGTGCTTGCTCCAGCCCAGAAATCATTATGGCAAAGATACAAGGCAACTTCGTATACAAGATAACCCAAAATGATCTCTACTACCACAAAGCGCTTAAGGGCGGAGGATTCAAAGACGTACACACGGAATTCACGATGCTGCCAGGCTGACTTCAATCTGAGGATGAATGATCGCATAACTCACCTCTGTTTTTTATTTTTAGCCTATGGCGAGCATATCTTGTCTTATTCAAAAATAATACTTACATAAAGTAATTAAGTGTGTTATATTCACTTTAGGAAGAAAATCATACATAAGCGAGGTTAGCCACCATGAGTGAACTAGACAATTTGATAAAAAACCGCAGATCTACTGTTCTTTTTGAAGAAGGCATTGAAATATCGGAGTCGGAATTAGAAGAAATGTTTGCCTTGAACAAATTCGCTCCATCCGCATTTAACTTGCAGCATACCCACTATCTTGTATTAACAGATGATGCGCAGAAAGAGAAAGTATATGAGGCTTCACAGCAATACAAAGTCAAGACGGCATCCGCAGTTATCGTTGTCCTTGGCGATGTTAACGCTCATCATCATATCCGTACAATTAACGAAGGATTGCTCAATCTCGGTGTACTGACTCCGTTCCAATACGAGCAGGAATCGCAAAGTGTTACCGAATTTTACGAAACACGCGGCAGATTCTTTCAGCGTGAGGACGCAATTCGTAATGCCAGCCTGTCCGCGATGCAATTCATGTTGATTGCACAAGACCGCGGTTGGGATACATGCCCGATGATTGGATTTAATGCGGAGGAGCTGCAGCAGAGCCTCAACATTCCAGGCCACTACGTACCAGCTATGCTGATCACAATCGGCAAAAAATCCGAATCGAAACAGCGTCCACGCGGATATCGTAAGCCCATCCATGAATATGTCAGCTTTAATAAAATGCACGCCGAATAATTTATCTTTGGTATCATCTATTTAACCTTCTCCAACATATTCCAACATATAAACATGAAAAGCCACGGATTCGTGGCTTTTTTTGGTATATTACCGCCTCATTGGCTATTCGTTTCTATAATTCCCATTCATTTTGCGTCTACTTTGGAGAAAAATGATTATGCAATTTTTTTTATACCATGTTAGCATGCTGAGGTAAGCATTATTTTCCAAAAGGAGATGTTGATCATGGAGATGAAAAACATGTATTTCGAGCAGCTTCCACCCGCCAGAATTGCTTATGTGCGCCAAACCGGACCTTATGGGCCATCCAACATTCGAGCAATGGAAGAACTGAAACAATGGGCGAATCAGAAGCAGCTGTTGAATGAAGATGCCGTTTTGATTGGTATTCCTCAAGATAATCCTGCCACAACACTACCGGAGCATTGTCGATACGACGCATGTATCGTTATTCCTGATGATTTTGACTTCGATACCGAATCTGGCTTTGATATTCATAGAGGAACCTTCCCCGGTGGAAGCTACCTCATTTTCACGATTCCGCATACCGCCGAGGGTATTCAGAAAGCTTGGAACGAGATGATCCCGCAGTTACAGGCGGAAGGCTATCGTATGGATCACAAACCCGTTATTGAAAGATATCGACCTCAACTGCTTGATCAGCATCTATGTGAACTTTGTGTGCCTGTTACTTCGTTCTAATGAACTCACCAGAGCGCAAAAAAGGGCCAACCAGATTTCATCCGGCTGACCCTAATCTCATGGATCTATTTTACAATCTGTGAATCCAAGCATCATCTTACCTATTCAACATTTTAGAATGCCCAGTTTCCTTTACGGAATACCGGCTCCACTGTGCCATCCTGTAACTCTCCATCGATGTCCAGTTCTGCGGAACCAATCATAAAATCAACATGTGTAAGACTTACATTGCATTCATGTTTTAACAGTTCTTCATTCGACATGCTTGTGCCATTCTTCATATTGAACGGATATGCACTTCCGACAGCCAGATGGCAGGATGCATTCTCATCAATGCCCGTATTGTAAAAAATACGATTCAGATTCGAAATGGGAGAATCATGTGGTACCAGCGCAACCTCGCCAAGATAACGAGCACCTTCATCCGTCGCGAAAAGATTCTTCAAGTGCTCTTCGCCAGAAGCCGCTGAGTAAGCAACGACCTGACCATCCTTAAAGGTGATGCGTATCTGGTCTACCAGCTGTCCATTCAGGTTCAGCGGCATCGTGCTGCTCACATAACCGTTCACTCCGCTCCGCTTAGGCATGGTGAACACTTCTTCTGTAGGCATATTGGCTACAGTGTAGACCCCTTGTTTGTTTTCGCTGCCACCGCCGCCCCAGATATGGTTAGGGACCAGTTCAATCTTGAGATCCGTACCTGGCGCACGATAGTGCAGACTCTTATAATTTTTCTTGTTCAACAATTCACTCATATTGTTCAGTGTTTCGATATGCTCTTTCCAGTTCTGTACCGCATCTCCACCATCTACACGATTCATTTTGAATATCGTATCCCACATCACGTTAATACGATCTTGCTCCGGAATATCGGCAAAAACTTTATCCGCCCATGCTTTCGTTGGTGCTTTAATCAGACACCAGCTAATTTCATGGTTACGCGTGTATTTTGCATATCCTTTGCGAGCCTCTGCTGCGGCTTTGGTTGCACGGGATACTTTGGACGCTTCGATGCCGTTGTATAGATCCGGGTCAGGCACTTTGATTGTTAGCGTAGCACCACCAGCTTCTGCGAACTTTTCCATCATATCGCCCTTCCACGCCGGGTAATAGTCAAAACTATCGTCAGACCCATGTTCGAAACGACTGCGTGTAATGTGATCGTCTTCGAAATCGACTTGCACATAATGCGCTCCAGCAGCATATGCCTTTTCGACGATCAGACGAGTGAATTCCAGAGTTTCAATAGGTGCTGTCACCAGCAAGTCTTGGCCCTTTTGAATATTCACGCCCACTTTGACTACAAGCTCTGCATATTGTTCCAATGATTTTGCAAATGACTGCTCAAACGAATTCATATTCATTCACTCCTGCTTCAATTAGATTCATTAGCTGTTTTCCAAGTATTCATAACTTCTCAACATGCTTCGCTCTAAGCATCTACGTTGCATCCTTCATACTAGAAGTTATACGTTACGCTTTTCCTGCTCACGCAGTTCAATCCGTCTAATTTTACCTGAGTTGGTCTTTGGCAGATCAGCCACAAATTCAATTTTACGAGGGTACTTATAAGGTGCAGTCCATTCCTTCACATGTCTTTGCAGCTCATGTGCGAGTTCCGTTGAAGCCTGCGAGGCATCTCTCAGCACAATAAAAGCTTTCACGACATTACCCCGTATTTCATCCGGGCTAGCAACGACAGCACATTCCTTCACACTCACATGTTTCATGAGCGCTTCTTCCACCTCGAATGGACCAATGGTATATCCGGAGCTGATGATGATATCATCACTGCGGCCTTCAAACCAAAAATAACCTTCTTCATCTTTGCTTGCCCGATCTCCTGTGACAAAATAATCACCGCGTTGGTTCGCTTCCTTGCGGCCCTCGTCCTGGTAATAAGCACGGAACAATGCTGGCATGTCCTTATGCACAGCAATATCTCCAACCTCTCCCGCTGACAGAGGTTGTCCATCTTCACCAATGATTTCAATTAATCCAGGACTAATCGACTGCCCCATGGAACCAATACGAATCGGTGCGTCCTTTAGACTGCCGATCAAGAGTGTGCTTTCGGTCTGTCCATAACCATCTCGGATCGTAAGGTCAAAATGACGCTGGAAGATTTCAATCACTTCCTGATTCAGCGGCTCGCCCGCGGATACAGCACTACGCAGATGAGATAAGTCAAAATGTCCGAGATCATCGGTTTTAGCCATCAGGCGATATTCTGTTGGCGTACAGCAGAGTACGTTAATCCGGTGCTCCTGCATCAACTCCAAATAACGCTTGGGCTGGAATGATCCGTTGTATACCAGCCCGGTGGCGCCTCTGCCGAGTACAGACAGGAACGGGCTCCAGATCCATTTTTGCCATCCAGGTGCTGCTGTTGCCCATACGGTATCGGAAGGTTGGATATCCAGCCACAGTGTCGATGCAATTCGCAGATGTGCGTAACCCCAGCCATGACTGTGAACGACACCTTTGGGATTACCCGTTGTTCCCGATGTATAGGCTAGAATAGCCATATCATCACGATGGGTCTGCACAGCAGTCATCTCATCCGGTTGATTTTGCATCAATTGATGTACGTTAACCCAGTCTTCACCAGGAACCATGTGATCCCCTTTAGGGGATGCTACGATACGATGCGCAAGTGCTGACAGATCGGAGTCCATTTTTTCCACTTCCGAAGTTGTCTCAGACCATACGATCACTGCCCGCGCAGATGAATGCCGCAGACGATATTCCAGATCTTTTGCACGCAACATCTCCGAGGAAGGGATGACGGCAAGGCCAAGTTTCAGACAGGCGATGTATATCACATATGCAATAATCCGGCGTGGTACCATGACCAGCACCCGATCTCCTTTCACTAATCCAAGCTCACGTAGACCTCCGGCCAAGCGGTTGGCTTGTTTCAAAAGCTCACCGTACGTAATCTCTTCCACTTCATTCTGATCGCTGAGCCATCTAAGTGCAATCCGGTCTGGCGGGTGATTCTCCATCTCGGATGTCAGGTTATAGGTTTCGGGCGAAATCCACTGTTCAAAATTCAAATGGAGCCTCTCCTTTATCATTCTAATTTATAGCGTCTTTATATTATACATCAAATCCTAAGACCAGGTACTATGAACAAGATACTTTTTATACTGATTCTGCTAAGAACCAGACAAGCTGATTCATTATTTGAATTTTTAGATTTCTTTTCTCCCACTCCTTCAAATCCCCTTTTTGCTCTAATAACGAATCATCCCAGTATAAACCTTATGGCATCCGATTCGCCAGTTCCTCCCTTTCACAACACAAAAAGCACCTCTCCTCTGGTAGAGAAAAGGTACTCATTGTTAACGTAATTTTGTTCACTAACGATTTACCAAGGATAGTTGCCGATTCCATCCAGAATCGTTTCAATCTCACTCAGCTCTGCGGCTGTGAGCTCGGCAGCCTTAAGTGCAGCAACATTCTCTTCAATCTGAGAGACACGACTGGCCCCAATCAATGCAGACGTTACGCGGTTACTACGTAATACCCAGTTGAGCGCAAGCTGAGAGATCGTCTGTTCTCTTCGCTCCGCTACGGCTTGCAGAGCTTCGAATCTGGCAATGCGTTCGTCCGTGTACGATTCTTTTTTCAGCGTTCCTGTTGGATTATTACGTTCCGCTTTGATTTTATCTACATATTTGTTCGTCAACTGACCCCGACCAAGCGGGCAGAATGCGATGGAGCCTACCCCCTGTTCATCCAGCACCTCTTGCAGACCCTCTTCAATCCAGCGGTTCAACATCGAATAATTCGGCTGGTGCACAAGACACGGTGTACCAAGGCGGCGTAGAATCGTCACCGCTTCTTGGGTCTGCTCTGCATTATAGTTGGACAAGCCCACATACAGCGCTTTCCCTTGACGTACGATGTGATCAAGTGCCGTCATCGTTTCTTCTAGTGGCGTGTTCGGATCTGGGCGATGATGATAGAAAATGTCTACATAGTCCAGTCCCATTCGGCGCAAGCTCTGATCAAGACTAGCAATCAAATTTTTACGGGAACCCCACTCACCGTAAGGGCCACTCCACATATGATAGCCTGCCTTTGACGAGATCAACAATTCATCCCGGTAGGGGCGCAGATGCTTGTGATAGATCATGCCGAAGTTCTCTTCTGCTGATCCTGGTGGAGGACCATAGTTATTCGCCAGATCAAAATGGTTAATCCCGAGATCAAACGCACGTAAAATCATGTCTTCTTGAACATCCAGCGTGCGATTGCCGCCAAAATTCTGCCATAACCCGAGTGCAATCTGCGGCAGTTGGATACCCGA
Source organism: Paenibacillus sp. JJ-100 (assembly GCF_948329825.1). GTDB lineage: Bacteria > Bacillota > Bacilli > Paenibacillales > Paenibacillaceae > Paenibacillus. Next base: position 1,008,685 of record NZ_CAOJCM010000001.1, on the reverse strand, counting down.
TCTCCCTGAGCGCGCATAGCTCATATCATCATATCGTTGTTCATTTGCAATATAAGGCATCTCGTACCTTCCCTCATTTCTATCAGGTTGTTCGATCCGTCAGTGCCTTTATATCTTAGTCCTTTTGCAAGCTGATCCGATATGGTTTATCGCTACATTGATATAGCAAAATGATTGTTATACTTCCCATTAAGTCTATAAATTTTTAGCTCATTCGCCACTTGAATATGTTAAAATGCAAGAAACAGAAGAAACATCGAAAGAACACAGGAGTGAATATTGTGATTACGTATTTGTTCAAAAACTCTCATTTTCAGGAGTTGCAACTCCTTCATTATGGCAATGAAGCCTGTACACCCGGACACCATTTTGGCCCCGCGATGCGGGACTACTACAAAATTCACTATGTATTGAGCGGTAAGGGCACGTTCGAAGTGTCCGGGAAGACGTACCATCTGCAAAAAGGCCAAGGCTTCCTCATCGTACCCCACTCGGTTGTCCATTACAAAGCGGATTCAGATGATCCATGGGAGTATAGCTGGGTTGCTTTTCAGGGCACACATAGCGCTTCCTTTTTGCAGCAAGCCTGCTTGTCTGAACAACAACCGATCTTTGATCTTGGTGATGAAGACGATGAGATGCGATCCTGTCTGCACCGAATTGTTCATGCTCGCACATCACACAAAGGCTGGGAAATCAGCGTGACGGGATGGTTATATCAATTTTTTGCTATCCTTATGGATCGTGCTCACGCCGACAGCTTGCAGCCTACCACCCATTCTGGCAAGGAAACGTATGTAACTCAGGTGATTGATTTTATTGAAATGAACTATGCCAACGCGATTACGGTTCAATCCATTGCCTCACACATCGGCTTGCAGCGCAGTTATTTGTGTTCGTTATTCAAAGACCAGATGGGCAGCAGCATTCAATCCTATCTAGTCCATTACCGGATGCGTAGAGCTGCCGAGTTGACCTTGGATCTTCACTTAAGCATTGGAGATATTGCGCGTTCCGTGGGTTATTCCGATCAGCTTCTCTTTTCCAAAATGTTCAAAAAAGTGATGGGCGAAGCTCCCACCTATTATCGAAAACACAAAACAGCACCTTCTCTGTAATTATCTACAGAAAGGTGCTGTCGATCTTCCAGATTTAATTTAAGATTCACACATTCTCAGGCATGGTAACACCCACAACTTGTACTCTGACCTCTTTCACGATCACACCTGTTAGCTGTTCAACGGCTTGTTGGACGTTGTGTTGCAGATTCTGACAGACTTCTTGCATGTTGAGACCATAGTGCACATTAATACGCAGTTGAATCGAAGCTTCGTCATTCTCAATTGAAACGTCTATTCCTTTTTGCAAGCTTTTGCCACTGATACTCTTGGCGAGTCCCTCTGTCAATCCAACAGACATCGAAGACACTCCCGGCGTCGTTTGCGCAGCCATGCCAACAATTTTGGACACAACATCATTGGAGATATGTATGGTCCCTAGCTGAGCTGCTGGAGGTGCAATATATTCCGCTTCTTTTGTAGGTTGTTCAATGATTTCAGACATAAGTTCCTCTCCTTATGATCTTTTTTTTGGTGTAGTCACAATGGATGCTGTCTCTCCTATTCTATCATGGTTTACGGACAGTTACATTTCTGCTCTGCCAGAGAATATGTCCGCACTGGCAGCTAGGCATTATATGCATTGATAGTTAGGCATTTTGCCACTTTTCTTTGAAGAACATCTGGTAGATTCGAACGAGCAGTATTTTCACAATCATATACACCGGAATAATAATCAGAATGGCAATGATGCCTCCCAGATCTCCTGCTCCCAAGACAAGAATGATAGTCGTCAGCGGGTGGATATCCAGTTTTTTACCAAACACGTATGGGGCAACGAGATTATCCTGAATCTGCTGAGATACCAGAATAATAACAAGTGACCAGATGGCAACGGACGGTGATACAACCAGACCCATAATCACGATCGGTATGGAGGACACAATGGCTCCGATAAACGGCACAAAGTTCATAATCACCGCCACCACCGTTAACAGAAGTGCATACGGAAGACCAATCAGTAGAAAACCAATGTACATCAGCACACCCAATGCCACATTAACGAGCACTCTGCCCACGATAAATCCGCTCAGAGCTTGATCAATCTCAAGTACCACTGCACGGCTATCCTTCTTAAAGCGATTTGGAGCAATGTTCACCAGTTTACGCCCAAACAGCTTGTCCTGCTTCAGCATGTAGAATAGAATAATCGGGAAGGTGAATAGAATAATCGCAAAACTGGAAATTAACGAGATCAAACCGCTCATATAGTTGGTCACAAACGTAAAACCTTTATTCACGTAATCGGTCACTTGCGATAAAGGAGTGGAGTCATTAGGAAACAGCGCTTGAATCGCTCCGTTCTGCTCTAACTCTTTTAATTGCAGACTCAGTGAATGGATCAGATCAGGAGCATTGTTCACCAGATTCTCTAACTGCTCCCGCAGAGACGGCCACAATCCCACAATAAACGCTACTCCTAACATAATGGCTACAATATAAATCAGCAAAATGCTAAGCGTACGGTTCAGATATTTCAGCGATTCCATGTACTTTACGAGCGGCCGTAACAGGTAATAAAAAAATACGGACAGCATCATGGGTACAGTGATTACCGTAATCATCGTGACAAGCGGCTGAAAGATAAAGCTCACACGAGATAATAAATAGATATTAACCAAAATCAGGGCCAGTGCAATACTGAACCTTACAAATGAATTGCCTTTGAACAAAAATTTCCCCTCCATATCCTCATCTTCATATGTAATCTTATTTGTAGTCCTCTCTACTTATTTTACTATATATGAAGTCCCTTCATTCATGCTATTCTTTCTTGCTTTTGCTAAAAAAAGAAGAAGCCCTGACCTGCGGTCAAGGCTGATAAAAACAGTGAACAGTACAAGGTAAACTCGTTGTTACACCAGCTTTGAATACATATGGCGCAGATAACGCCAGCGTACCAGTGCAAAGAATACCACCTGCATCGAGACAAACACCATAAAGACGCGGAGGCTATGATCCAGAACCGAGAACTGCACTAGCTGATACAGCGCTGCAAAAGCAACCGAGCTGTGAATTAATGCGATCAGCAGCGGCAGGAAAAACATCAGTACAAGCTGCCTTGTTACAATTTTGCGTAGCTCTAGACGACTAAGTCCCATTTTACCAATCATGCGATATTGCGCCTCATCCCGCTCGAGATCAGCATACAGCCTGAAATACGTGAAGCTCGCTGCAAAGGTAAAGAATACAATACCAATCAACCCGCTCAGGATTAGAATAATCCCGTTGGTTTGTTTATTGTCCAGCCAGTCTACGACAAGAGAACCGAAATCGATATACCCTTGATCCGGGCGATCCTTTTCAATGGAATCCAGCAAATCTGGAGCAAAACTGCGCGTAGCCATCCAATCTTTGACTACAAAAAAGGTCGTCTGACTAGAGTAAAAATCAACTTCCATCTCAATCTCTGCAATATAGGCTTCCCGAATCTTCTTATACATATCATCCGAGATAACGTAGATGCCGATCTCACTATCAATTGGAATGACCAAATCGGTCGCTGGCGGCAACATCTGCATCTGTGCATGCTGTTCACCTACATATAAATCAACAGTGTATGGATAGCTGTCCTCTTTCATATCTAACAATTTTTTGCGAGCCGCAATATTGGGTGGTGTATTAAACGCAAGATCATCGCGATCCAGCACCCGTTCTTCATAGCCCAGCGCTTTGGCCAGACGATTATACTCACTGAGTTTGATGATATAATTGCTGTCGTTCTCATATAAATATTGGTAACTCCCCTTCACATAAGGGACTTCATTGTCGACGAGCGTCTCTTCAATCTTTCGGAGATGCCGATCAACGACTGCTGAATCCGTATCTCCTGAATTCATATAAGTGAACGCGTATGGATTCGCCAGAGACGAGAGCCTTGGGTCCCCTATAGTTAACATACTGCCTATGCCTGTGAAGGCCGAAGCCGATATCACACTTACCATAAAGAACATAACCGCATTATCTTTCATCCGATACGTAAGCTCGGACAGGAAGAGCAGATTGGTTTTGCGAAAAAACAATCCTTCATTCTTTTTGAGTGCACGAATGACATATACGCTAAGCTGCGTAAACAATAGATACGTCCCTGCAATGACACTCATCACGCTGCCAAACAGTAACGGAAACAGATATAACCCCCATGCAAAGATAAATACACCTGTATACCCGCCGCCAATCAATACAACCGAGAGCAGCGAGAGCAAGCGCGAGGCTTTAGGTTCAGGCTTCGGTTTCTCCTCTGACTTCACGAGATCAATCAGCGTTCCCTTACGAATCAGCAATGACGACGACAAGGCAATGACCACAAAGAGCAACAGAAACGCTCCGGCTGTCAGTAGAATTCCTTTGAGTGGAAAATAAAATCTCAGACTGTTCTCCACCGCAAGCATAGAACCGCAGATGAGCAAAACTAATTTACCAAATATCAGTCCAAGCCCGATCCCCGCCACGATGGCAGCGATACCAATACACATATTTTCCATAAACAAAAGTCGGTTCATCTGTTTTCGAGTCATGCCGATGATCAGGAATATACCGAATTCCTTCTTGCGTGTCTTCAAGAATGAACCTACTGAATATAACAAGAACAGAAAAGAAAAGATGAAAATGATGATTTCGGCAATCATCAAACCCTGATTAGCAAGGATGGTCACGGTCGTGGAAGATCCCTTCAAACCATCCTTCAAATCGGGATGAAACAGAAGCAGTGCATAGATAAAAAAGATCATTACCGAAAACGTACTGCTTAGAAAATGAGCCAGATAAATCCGTTTATTTCGAACAACATTATTAATGGCGAACTGGCGAAAATTCATGTCCAGAGCCTCCCATCAGGGATAATACATTAATAATTTTTTGGTAGAAGGCTGCGCGGTTATCACCGTAATGAATCTCGTTATATAACTTGCCATCCTTAATGAATACCACTCGGCTGCAATAACTAGCAGCAACAGCATCATGGGTTACCAGCAGCATCGTCGCCTGATCCTCTCGATTGCGTTTTTCAAGAATCTCCATGACATCTTTGGCTGCCTTCGAATCCAGATTACCTGTCGGCTCATCTGCCAAAATCAGCTTGGGAGAATGAATTAATGCTCTGGCTATTGCTGTACGTTGCGCCTGCCCTCCCGAAATCTCATATGTTCGTTTATTCAAAATAGCTTCAATGCCAAGCTTGCTTGCTAGCTCAGATACTCGGGCATTCATGTCCCGAACAGAAACACCGTCTAAAGTTAAGGGCAGCACAATATTTTCTTTCACCGTTAGGGTATTAAGCAAATTGAACGATTGAAAGACAAAGCCCAATTCTCTCCGTCGAAACAAGGCAAGCTGATCCGAGTTCAACTCGAACGGGTTCTGGCCTGCGATTCGTAATTCACCTGAAGTGGGATGATCAATGGTTGAAATCATGTTCAGCAGCGTTGTTTTTCCACTTCCTGACGGCCCCATGATACCCACGAATTCCCCTTCCTGAATGCTGAGATCAATACCTGACAAAGCCTCGTATGAAACAACACCTTTATAGATTTTACTGATCTGTTGGACGGAACATATCTCCATAAGTACAACTCCTTTAACGCTTAATGTCTTAACTTACTCTCTTATTCTTTTCTTCTTATTCTAACCTTCTGACTACAGTCTACCCGATGTTTCCTATATTCTCCTATGGGTTAACCTTTCACCAACATGACAATATTGTAAGATTAAGCTTGCTTATGTATAGACAAGAAAAAGACGCCTTCCTCGCAGCAGGGCAAAAAGGCGTCCCTTTCAACTCATCTTCTGTTCATGACTTCATTCAAACCGAAAATGTAATCCTCACCGTTGTCCCTTCACCATACACCGATTCAATCTCAATCTGATGATTCATGCGTGTCAGCACTTCTTTCGCAATATACAGCCCCATGCCCGTAGATTCCTTGAAATGCCTTCCGTTCTCCCCGGTGAAAAAAGGTCTAAATACCCGGTTCAGGTCTGACTTGGGTATTCCAATGCCATGATCCTGAACTTCCAGTACAATCTGATGCTCGGATTCATATGCTTGAAGGTGTATCTTCTTTTCACTGCCTGCGGCATATTTGATGGCATTGGATAAGAGCTGTACGAGCACGAATCGAATCCATTTCGCATCGGATTGTACAACCAGTGAAGCATCAATCTGCATCTCGGGATACACGTGGTTACGAATGAAGAATCGTTTCAGTTCATGAATCGCTTCTTCGCCTACTATTCGGAGTTCCACGGGTTCAACACTGAAGTCTTGCTCAAACGTATCCAGCCTTGCCACGTAGAGGACGGTCTCCAGTCCCCTTCGCATCTGATCGGTCTCCTCACGTATGCTGCGAAATCGAGGATCGTCGTCCTCCTGCTCTTCCACTGTCAGTTCAATGACAGATAACGGTGTCTTCATCTGATGCACCCACTGATTCATAAACGTGAGATATTCCTGCTGTTTTTGCTCCAGACGATTCAGATGTGCATGATATCGTCCGTACTGCGAATCCAGCAGCTTCTCCAGCGCTACAGACAGTGGTACAGTTTCGTGGAGGGCAACCAATTCATCTAGCGAATTTACTGGCCGTGTCATGCGTTGGTAGAATGCTCGATGTGACATATAACGGTATACGAGATATCCCGCATACCAGAAGAATCCCAGCCCTACAGCATATAGAGCGGTCTTCCAATGATCGTATCCATCGTACCAGAACACGGCTACCACAGTCAGCATCATCACAAGCACCCAGCATGTCAGAACAAGATGTTCCCGAATAAACAGCCTCATAACGAGGAAGTCTCCATCCAATTGTTGATCAGTCTGTACCCTGAACCTCTTACCGTCTCCAATGAATCGGTAATGCCCAACTCGGCTAGACGTTTGCGTACACGCGTAATATTGACGCTCAGTGTGTTATCGTCCACAAACGAGTCGTCCCACAGCTTTTCCAGGATTGTTTCCCGGCTGACTAGCTTGGGACTGCGGCGCATTAGCGTTTCCAGTAAAATCGTTTCCTTCTTGGTGAGTTGCACTTTCTGATCGCCGAGTTGGATCTCAAGCCGTTCTAAATACACTACGAGTCCATTCAGCTCGACCTTCCGTTCTTCATCCCGGGCTGCATAATCTCCATACACCCGGCGCAGCTGACTGCGAATCTTGGCCATAACAATCTCGTGTTCAAACGGTTTAGTAATATAATCATCCGCTCCATTCTCGAGTGCCATAACCTGATCCATTTTGCCGCTTCTTGCGGAAATAAACAAAATCGGACACGTGGATATCGTTCGAATCTGCCTACACCAATAAAACCCGTCATAACTTGGCAAGTTGATATCCAGTAATACAACATGTGGCTGTATCTGTTTGAACTGTTCTGTGACCTGCTCAAAATCCTCAACCAACACAGCACGGTCACCATAACGCTCAATATGTGATTTCAACAATCCCGCGATCTTGGGATCATCTTCGATAATCATAATCGTATACATGAAAGACTCTCTCCTCTAACCTGTTATGATGGCATATTCCATGATTCCTTAGCCAAATCATAACACAGGATAGATCATCGGACATCGACTTGCTTGCGCCACTTTCGAATATCTGTGTTCAATCGCTTCACATCTCCGGTAGCTTGTTGTTCATCCGATAACTTGAATTGTTGCTTCAATGAAAGAATACGATACACACTTTCATCAATACGGGATTCCTTAATTTCACCTGACTTCACGGCACTGATCAGTGTATCGAATATCGTTTTTGCACTCTCGTAACTATGAGCCACTAACAAAATATCACTTCCTGCGTGCACGGTTGCGACAGCAGCTTCTTCTAAAGGATAATTTTTCGAAATCGCTCCCATACTCAGATCATCGGTAATGACTACCCCGTCATACTTGAGTTTTCCCCGAAGATGATCCCCGATGATCACATCCGATAAGGATGCGGGGTACTTCGGATCAAGTTCAGGAAACAAAATATGGGCCACCATCACTGCCTCCGCCTGTTCCTTCACAGCAGCCTGAAACGGAATCCACTCCAGTTCTGCAAGCTGTTTCTCCGATTTGTTCACCACAGGCAAGTCCAGATGAGAGTCTACAGATGTATCACCGTGACCAGGGAAATGTTTCACCACCGGAATCACGCCTTCATTACGTAGCCCTTTCATCTCGGCAATCCCCATACGTGTTACCAAATCTGGTGAAGTGCCGAATGAGCGATCCCCAATAACCGGGTTTTTCGGATTACTGTTAATGTCCAGCACTGGGGCGAAATCGACATTAAAACCCGCAAGCTTGATCTGTCTGGCTAGCAATGCACCCATTTCCTCTGCAAGCTCAGGATCGTTAGTTTTGCCTACGATACGATTGGAAGGAATCGACTCAACTGTGTCTGGCATACGATTCACCTTGCCGCCTTCTTGATCCACACTCATCAGGATCGGAACCGGATTTTGTTGATTCTCCTCTTTGATCGACTGCACAAATGCAGCCGTTCCCTGAAGTGTGGTTACATTGTTGGCATAAAAAATAATGCCGCCGATCTTCTGGTTAGCAATCATTTGTTTCGCTTGATCATCCAGTGTTGTTCCTTGCACACCAGCCAGGATCATCTGACCTATCTTTTCTTCCAGCGTTAGCTGCTGAAGCTGCTCCTGCACCAGATCTCTCTCGTTTTTCGTTTGAGCCTGAGCATCCTCGTGCCCTTTATCTTGAGACGGCGTTTCTTTATTCCCGGAAGGTGAGCCGCTTGGAATTGTAGCTGATCCACCATTATCGCCTTCTGACGTAGATGGGTTCGATGCTTCTCCACATGCTGATAAGATCAGGATGCTTACTGCGAGCAGACACAGGACCCGTATTAATGTGATCTTTCGGTGTGAGCGCAGTTTCGTATACTCTTTCAAGAGATGTACTTCCTCCTTCTATTTGTCCATTATGTAGGGTATGGAGCTTGTTCAGGCCTAACCTTACCATAAGGTGAATGATTATCAAAATAGCCCTTCGATGTAAAAACAACTCTTTCCTTTTGAAGTGAGGTATGGCATGAATAGGTGTTTAAAACGTGAACGGGCGCTGAAGAAATGGATGAGTAAAAAGTAGGCGCGAAACTCGATTTCTTTTATTGTGAATTTTTCATATGTTGAAATATTCATCTATTGAGCAAGTAAGTACTTGCATTGCATTAGGAAACATTTCGAACTAACAGCCGTGCTTTCAGTTCAATACAGTTGAATAAAGTTCAATACAGTTAAATAAAATTAATAAAGTTCAATAAAGTTTAACAATCTTAAACACACCAAAAAAACCGCCTTGCGGCGGCTTTCGTCTTGATACCCGTTTGAAAAATAAAACAAGATAGCAAAATATCTATTGTGAATTTTTCATATGTTGAAATTTCGACCTACTATTAATGTAATTTCGATAATACTTCATTGGAAAAAGGTATAATCTCTTCGTTACGTCCTTGCTGTACTTTCATCGGCCATTCCGGATCACTCAGCAACACACGTCCTAGAGCAATGAGATCAAATTCTCCTTGTTCCAGCTTCTCATTCAACGAATCGAGATGTGCATCTCCTGTCCCTTTCGCCTCAGCGGCTCGTTCCACGAACTCTGCCTCAAGCCCTACAGAACCAACCGAAATGGCAGGTTTACCTGTTATTTTTCGAGTCCAACCCGCGAGATTGAGGTCAGAACCTTCGAATTCCGGAATCCAGAAGCGACGAGTAGAACAGTGGAAAATATCTACACCAGCTGCACTGAGCGGTTCCAAAAATTGTTTTAGTTCCTCCGGCGATTCGACCAGTTTTGCCTCATAACTGCCCATCTTCCATTGAGAGAAGCGCAGAACAATCGGAAAATCAGGGCCCACTGCAGCTCGACAAGCCTCAATCACTTCGACTGCAAACTGTGTTCGGCGTACCAAATCTCCACCGTACTTGTCCGTTCTGCGATTTGTCTGTGCCCAGAAAAATTGGTCGATTAAATATCCATGTGCACCATGCAGTTCGATGCCATCGAATCCAATTCGTTTCGCATCCGCTGCTGCCTGAGCATAAGCCTGCACAAGCTCTTGAATCTCTTTTTCCGTTAACGGTTCATATGCAGCTTCACCTGCCATACTGATCCCCGATGGACTAACGGGCTGAGCACTTACATTAGGTAGATCTCCAGAGCGCCGTGCTGTCCCGACATGCCAGAGTTGAGGCATTATTTTCCCACCAACATCATGGACAGCCTTGACCACATTCGCCCAACCTTGCAGTGCTTCCTCACCATAGAAAAGTGGAATGCTTTCACCACTTACGGAGGACGGATGGTTTATACCTGTGCCCTCTGTAATAATAAGCCCCACGCCCCCAGCCGCTCTGCGGCGGTAATAGTCGGCTACATCGGGTCCAGGAATCCCGTTCGGTGAGAATCCACGCGTCATCGGTGCCATAACAATTCGATTGGGCAAGGTAAGTTTGTCTGATGTGAATGGTTTAAATAAAGATGAAGGTACGTTCATGATTTAGTCTCCTTTGCAATGGAAATGATATATTTCGCACTTACCTTGGCTCTGACATGCTGTGATGAATCAACAGATGCCATACGTCTGTGGACTGTCATGAATAGTTCTCTTTATTTATTTTATAGATTCTCTTTTTTATTTTCAAACAAAATTCTCACATAATGGAAGACAAAAAAAAAGAACAGCTTCGAAAGAGCTGCTGTCCGTTGACCTCGACGTTGCAAACTGCTCTCCGCAATGAACATCATCAGCACCTCGCCCAGTCACCAATAATGTGGATGCAGCATAATATATAATCCATAATCTTCCTTCTACTTTAATTTGAATTCACTGGAATGTCAGCCCGATTCACGCGTAATAATTTTCCAGATGAAGGCGACAGGACATCCGGGTCAGTACCCAGTCCAAAATAAAAATCACCATCCAGTTCCTCAAAGGACTTGGCGTAGGTATCCTGTGTAAAGCGCAAAACTTCGTCCCACGTTGTCAAATCAGTAGTTTGATATACTCTGTTCAAGTAAACATTGGCCTGCTTACGAGTGTACGTTAACACGTAAACCTTATCACCACGAACGAGCAGATCTGTCGGCAACGCATTTGAGTCCGTCAGATTAACACGTCTTACCTGGTTAATATCGGTCATGACATTTAATGATTTGGGTAATAATTGACTATCATTAAAGACACCACCCGCAATATAGACGAGTTTATTGTTAAAATTAATGTTCTTTCCTATTTTGTTATAAGGGACAGTCCCTTGCTGATAAGTTAACCCTGGTAACATTTTACTTCCATATACGACCACATCTCTCTTCTCGAGACGCTCATTGATCTCAAGTAGATTCGTCTTGTCATTCCATATATTATTGGCAGGATACATCATAGCAGACGCATATAATTTCCCATTGATCTGAAACAGCGTATATGCTCTGAATCCCATGGAGTTGATGGTACCAAAGAACTGCCAGGTCTCCCCTTCATTATGCGAGATTAAAACAGTTGGTTTGGTTTCCGTACCTAGTGCGGCGAACAGTTTACCTTGATAATATGCAAGATCATAGACATGCACGCCCTTTGGCAAGTTCCGATACTTGATCCACTCATCCCCATCCAATCGATAAAAATCCCCCCATTCCCAGCTCTCACCATCAGAATCATGACCGGGGATATACAGTTTTCCATTTAATACCTTATAAATATCAATCTGTTCTTCATCCACAAACATCCTTGACGAAGGTATTGCGCTCGGGCTACTGTTCGTTACCGTCTGCGTCTGAAATTGAGCATTCAGTATATCAAAATAGATGACTGGTATGGGGCCTGCATTCTGTGCTGGTCCCATATTGCTGCTATTGCCATGACCTAGATAAATTTTACCGTTGTAGAGTTGCATGTCCCAGACATTGTTGGCGTATGGTGACTTGTTAAACGGTCTCCCCAACAATTCCAGTTTGCTTGTTACATCAACGGATTGAATCGGGGCATTCGACACCTGAACATGACCTCGCTCTGTAGTTACAGGCCTTGTTGACGGTGTGTTCTCCTTGGGTTTGGAGTTCCCCATGAGCAACCATCCTGCTCCGGTAACTAGGGCCAGCACAATGGCTGTCCATGTTGCTTTCCTCTGCATGTCCGCTTCCTCCTTCAACATGATAAATTTCATACATCCAGAAACGATACATTTTGTATCTTTTTATAGTATGTAAACGGTACAATCACTGCAACAAATTTCGCCCTTTTTTATCAAAAAAAGTAGACATTCCATTCCAAAGACGTGAGTCTAGCTAGTGATGAGTTCCAATAAACGATTTTCACTGTTTGACTCATATACCAGATGTATTTTATGCTATGAAATGATATGTTAGAAATTGGAATAATAAACCACTTCAAAAAGTGATACATAAGGGAGATGCATCATGGTAACTCATGAAGAAAACGTGTTATCCAAACCTCAGATCACCTATGAGCTACCATTATCCAAAGTCGTTCAAGCCATTAAAAGTAATCATAAAATAGAACATTGTTGGCCGGTAATTCAGCAGTTTCTCACCCACTGCACAACAGCAAAAGTAGACTCCCCCGAGAGATTCGACCTGATCATCCACGGACATAAGGATCGAGACGTGAGTAAGTTGTTGCAAGCAGCAACCAAAGCTTTTGGTACATGTGAAACTCATTTCGATGGAATCTTCGATCTAAGCCGTTGGCAGTTAACTCAATCCAATTTAAATCAAGCTATTCAATTCATGATTGATCATCAACCTTATCCGACGGCAGTTAGGCCTTACATTCAATTAAGAATAGTTTATAGATTTTGTTTTATCGATCCTGCATCACAACATGAGCTGGACGACCAAAGCAATACATCACTGCTTGCCGTGTTTCTGCAAAAAAACAGCAGTGTGATGCCCGAATTCTGGTTCCCTTTTGAACAGATTGAAGATTTAAAAAGCTATTTATTAAAAATAGCCCCTTATCTCCCTTTTAAAAAGATAGATACCAAAGCGTTTCGGCTCGTCTCACCAAACAAAAAAGGAACTAACAACATAAGAAGAAAACTTGATTTGGATGGATTTCGGATCTGAACTAAAGTCAAGTATACAAGTGTAATCTAGAAACAGATATCTGGAAGTCCGTCTTTAGAAGTATCATGGATCATTTGCACAAAAAAACGAGCTTCTCGTCCAATGACAAGAGGCTCGTTTCAGTGTTTTCTTTTGGAAGAAACTTAGATCAACAGTTCATTAATAGAAAGTGTACGCTCTTTGGACAGATCGCGGTATTGTTCCGACTCCACTCGAATTAGCGGTTTGAAAATGTCGGATGCATTGTTCATGACAATAACACCCTTCTCTCCATTGCTAAGGAGCACTTGTTTGCCAATAAAGTTAGGCAGCAGATGTTGCATTAACGCCTGAACGACCTTCTCATTTAATTTACCGAATCCCATGGCATAGATATCCCTAAGATTATTGATCAGATTCGGATTGCTCGCTCCGTGTTTACCGGATCGCATACCAATATAAATATCCGCTACAGATACAATTTGAGTGTATGGATGAATCTCACCTTTTCCGATCTGCATTGGATACCCTGAGCCATCTTCCCGTTCATGATGCTGCAATGCAACGAGGGCAGTGACCTCATCCGTCATCGAATTTTTAATAATTTCATGCCCGTAGATGGTATGACGTTGCAATTCAAGCTGTTCTTCTGCCGTCAATGGCTCTGTTTTATTCCGAATGCGGAGCGAAACTTTACACTTGCCAATATCGTGTAAGTAACCTCCACGGCTAATCTTATAACATTCTTTCTGAGAATAGCCGAGCCAGCTTGCAATGTAGAATGATAATAAACCTACCTGAATGGAATGGGTGTAGTTATTCACGTCATCCCGTTCCAGCATCATCAGGAGATGCACTACATCCTTTTGATCATCAAGACCTTCAACCATAGGCTGCAAGGCATCATCTACCATGGTCGCATTAAACTTGCCTACAGTGAGAGCTTCTAGAAATGCATTTTGATAATTATGTACAGTTTGAAGAAATTGAGATTTCATCTCTTCTTCAGGACGTTGTTCTTTATGATCTGCACTGTTTGATTCCGATGCATGTTTTAAGGAAGCTGCAAAAAACTCCGCTTCTGTAATACCTTCTTCACGCAATTCAATTTCTACGTAATCTACTCGATGCTGCATGAGCAAGGCGATATCCTCGCTTCGAATGACAGTCCCCTTTCCGAGAATGTGCAGCCCTGCATCACTAAACGTATCCGCTGTTAAACGGTCCCCGTCTTGCAGGTTCATAATATGGATTCTCAATCGGAACTCCCCCTGGACAAATGATTATAGTTAATAGCTCCCGGATGGATCGGGGCCAAGACATACCTATACTTTATATCGTTTCAATTCTACTTTTTTTACATAGTCCAAATGACCTTAATGATTTAGATAAAAATGAACATCTAAGACTTTATTCTCATAATAAAATCAGGATTATCCCGATTGAGATTTCGTAGTTATGAGTTTACTCGTACATTTGCGCATTCTAATCAAAAGAATAAACTCTCTGAATTCCACTAAAAAAGGAAGACCAAAAATATATTTGGACTTCCTGCTCACATTTTTTCGCTACAGTTTAATGGATTCCAGGCTTGCGCCTTTCGCAAAAAAGCGCTCAATGCGCTTCTCCACCGATGGATCGGGAATCAGCGGCGGGGCCTGATGTGGTTTCACTCGAGCGTCAATAATGAGCTGATCACAACCCCAGTGCTTGTGATGATAGCCACTATTCACTCCATACATATCATGAGACGGATTACTCCGCGTAAAGGTAGCCCATAAGAAATTGCTGAGATTCGCACTCATGAACGAGCTGTCATCGCACACAATAATCATTGGACAAGCTTCCAATCCTCCACGCTTATGCAGAAGATCTGTAAACTCTTTCATCTCCCGATCCGTATCTTCATAATTGGTGAAGGCAGACGTCTGAATGGAAACCATCCCTGGCATGATCAGTTGAGGATTATCATAACCTCGAATATTCTTCAACGCTTCCGGCACTTCCCTGCAGAGCTCACGGATCTTGTCTCCGTAAGCGGCCATAACAACTTTGCTGCCGCTGTTCAGTCCCGTACCTGAGTAATCCAGTGTATCTATCGTGGTTTGGGTTTGAAAATGAATATCTCTCTGCAGATCCATTCGTTCCATCATATAAGTGAGAAACTCTACTTCTTGATGTGTATCAAGTGGTTGCTTGTCCTCCGCCGTGATGAACAGATATTTCGCCAAGCTGAGTTGACCCGTACCCAAGATTCGGTTAGCAATGGTCAGTAGCTCCGTTGGTTTCTTCACGTCGGTATAAGGTGTATAACGCTCACTGCCAATGGCGAACAACAACGGATGAACCCCTGCAGCATCCACGGCGTGCACTTCTTTCACTCCCGGAATCTCCTGCTTGATGGCATCTCCCGTAATCTCATGAATGAGATCACCAAATGCGGTATCCTCTTGCGGCGGACGTCCTACAACTGTAAACGGCCAGATCGCATTCGGCTTAGCATATACTTTATGAACACGCATAAGCGGGAACTCATGCGTCAGGCTGTAATAACCCAGATGATCTCCAAACGGGCCTTCGGGCTTCGTTTCCCCAGGATAAATCTCACCCGTAATGACAAAATCCGCGTCATTACTGATGCAATAGCCATCCTTATAACTGTAACGGAAACGTCGACCAGCAAGTAGCCCGGCAAAGGTCATCTCACTCATGCCTTCCGGCAGCGGCATCACGGCAGACAATGTATGTGAAGGTGGACCGCCGATGAAAATACTGACCTTCAATGGTTCTCCTTTTTTCACCGCTTTGGCCTGATGGATTCCGATTCCACGATGGATTTGATAGTGCATGCCAATCTCTTTGTTCATCTCATACTCGTTGCCGCTAAGCTGTACACGATACATCCCCAGATTGGAATTCATAATGCCCGGCTTGTCCGGGTCTTCGGTATACACTTGCGGCAAAGTGACAAACGCTCCTCCATCCATCGGCCAGTGTTTGATGAGTGGCAGGTCAGAAATCTGAATCTCCTGCGCAGAGACAGGAAGACTGATGGATTTTTGCTTAGGCAGCGCCTGCCATGCGGCAAGTCCAGTACGAATATGCTTGAATGGTGTCTTGAGTGCCTTCATTGGGTCGCCTCGGACTGTCATCACCCGTTGCACGCCTTCCAGTGTTTCCCGGAACATGAACTTGCTGCGTTCAATCGTGCCGAACAGATTCGAAACGGCTTGGAACTTACTACCTTTAACATTTTCAAATAACAGCGCCGGGCCCTTGGCCTCATGCACCTTCATATGGATGGCAGCCATCTCCAAATCCGGATCGACTTCTTCCTTAACCCGGATCAAATGACCATGCTGCTCCAAATCGTTAATACAATCTTCCATATTGCGATATCTCATCGGATAGCTCCATTCTGTGTATAATAAAATAATTGCATTATGTTCATATATTCACATACACTCTCAACATGCACCCCAGTATACAAAACTGAATCGAACGTTACCTTTTATCCTGCTAAAAAACGTTCACTCGGGTGTCTCTTCTATATTATCAAATGATCTGCCGTATAACCAGAGACCCATCTGTATGAAACTATGACATAAGCGTAAATTCATAGTTTGTGTCTACAATTCCACGTTAATGATAGCAATTTGATTAAGATTCAACCAAATAGCAAATAGATTTATTTACAAAAATGGTTCAACAAAAAAACGCCACGAGATAAATTCTCATAGCGTTAGAATGTTCTAAACCGTTCCACCTCATTGATTTACTAAAATACGTTATATCCCCTTCACTATTCGCTTCGTTCGCGCGTTCACCTCACGGTATATCTCTTCTTCGTTCATCGTCAGGAGTGTTCGATCTCTCATTAGAATCTGTCCATCTACAATGGTGGTATGTACATCTGAGCCATTCACACCGTAGGCTAGCAACGCTTCTACATCATGGATCGGTTGCAGATGTGGTTTAGCGAGATCAACCAAAATAACATCAGCCTTATATCCAGCAGCTAATATACCAACATCATCTTGAATGTCCAGCAATTCTGCGCTTCCACGGGTTGCCATATGGAGGACTTTACGCGCCGGCAGACGAGTTGGATCTTCGTAATCTAATTTTTGCAGCCAGCACGCCGCCTTCATCTCTTCAAACATATCCAGTGTGGTTGCGCTCCCCGCTCCGTCTGTACCAATGCCCACCGTAATCCCTTCGGCCATCATTGCTTCAACCGGCGCAATGCCACATCCAAGCTTCAGGTTACTCACTGGATTATGAGCTATTCCACCGTTCATCTGCTTAAGTCTGCTAATATCACTTGAATTCAGATGCACAGCGTGGGCAAGTAACACATGTGCTCGTTCGAACATGCCTGCTTCTTCCAAATATTCGGTCGGTGTCATGTGATATCGGTTTCGGATTTTCTCTACTTCTTCCTTCGTTTCCGCAAGATGAATATGCAGTGGGATATCATCCTGAACGGCCATCGTAATCACTTCACGTAGCGGTTCCATGGGACAGGTATAGGGAGAGTGCGGTCCATACATCGTTGTAATTCGCCCATTCGCTTTACCGGACCAGCCTTGTACCAGATCAACGGCTTCCTGAAGTCTGCGTCCCCCATCATCCTCCATAAAAACCATGCCACGTGTCAACGATGCACGAATTCCTGTTTCTGTGACGGCTTCCGCGATCTCATTCATGTGAATGTACATATCGGCAAAGGCCGTCGTTCCTGAACGAATCATCTCTGCAATAGCCAATTTGGATCCCCAATAGATATCCTCAGGCGTCATTCGAGCTTCAGCGGGTAGCATCTTACGTTCCAGCCAATCCATAAGCTTCAAGTCATCGGAAAATCCTCGAAGCAAGCTCATCGGGGAGTGCTGGTGAGCATTCACCAGACCAGGCATAGCTAATTTGTTTTGACCATTGATTACGTCGTCTTCAGGCTCGGGGGCAATGTGGCTGGCTATCTCTGCAATTCGATTTCCTACAATACGAATATCTCCGGTAAAGGGGGATTGGCCGTCTTGCATCGTTAAGATCGTTGCTTGTCGAATCAAAATACTCATGGTATACACTGCTCCTCTGAATTGGATGTATTTAATTCCAATCCAGCGTAAGGCTTAACGCAGCGGCAAGGTCAATCATTTTAATCGGGAACTTGCGACTTGACGAAAGGTTCGGATAAAAGGCCGGGGATCAATCTCCACCATATAAGGGTATACACCTGTGCTTGTATGCAAATAGAAGAAACCACCTTCATCTCCCATCCGACGGAAAGACATATCAAACACTTCCGTGATTAGGAATTCCCTAAACTTGGTCACGATTCGATCCGAATAAAGGGTCATGGTACGGGCGTTCATCTCGATCTCTTGTGTAAGGCCAGTTACTTCTCGCTGTACTTTGTAATAGGGCAATACGGCGATATGGTCCATTTTCCCCCTCCTATCGTGCAAGATGTCATAGTTCCATCATAGCAGATTGAAGCTCGTGGGCAAAAATCCGTTATCCTTCTCAACGTCGTCTATTTGATCTTCGTAACGACCTTTAATTTCTCAGCAAGTTCATCTTGTAGATCAAGCAAAGTGAAACACTGCTCCACATGATAAACGCCCGGCTGCTGTGGGGTATCATACACTCTTTTGGCCACAGCTGCAGCGACTTCAGCGGTTACCACGGCTTCCTTATTGCCAACGATACGTTGTTCCACACGGGTGTACTGTCCATTTTTCCAGCCGGTAACGTCCACCTTTACTGCATACATGGGCTCCCCACCCGGAATCCAAACCAATGCATTGACTATCGCCTGACGTATCCGGCGCAAGCGCAACAGTTTCAGCAGCCCCATTCGTCTTGACATCGACAACAATCTTGTGATCCAGCGTGAATCCAGACACAATCTGGTTGAAACGTTGGGTATATGCAGCGTTCGAGCGACAGCCTGTTGATCGGAAAAAGGAAATAGATACGCCATTCGCCGTCCCAGTCCATCGCCAAAATCAATGTATTTCCCGCCGCTGAGACTCTGGACGGAGACAAACTCTCCTTGCCTCATGACGTCATAAGTGGTGCTCATCTGATCCACAGTCCATTCAACCGCTGCTTTGCCATGTTTCTCTCCGAGACCCAGCATCACTGTGATATCCGCTTCCTGTATCTGATCTAGATGTACTGCCGCTTCTCGTACAAGCAAATTCGTGATGCCTGGAGACAATCCAACACTGAGAATAGCGGTTGAGCCTGATGAGTGGAGTGTCGAGTGCAGATGTTCCACCTGTGTCAAAAAATCAGCTTTGGCCGAAATATCGATATAGTCCGTTCCGGCTTTGGCGCAGCTTTCAACAAACCGGGTATCATACTGATCCACACACATGATGACCAGTTTAACGTTTTGCAACATGCCAGAATCGATCGGTTTCGTAATATCCAGTTGCAACGGTTTAACGGCACCGCCCGTTTCTCGGCTGAATTGTTCGGCTCGTTGCCATCTCGTACCTGCTGCCCATACCTTGCCTGGATATGCAAGTGCGAGCTGCTGACAGATCATCTGTCCGACTTGACCGTACCCACCGATGACCCATATCTGATCCTTCATATTCAGGGAGTTATGTTCAGTCTCTGCTCGCATAATATGCCTCCACCCAGAACGCTCCATAATATCGTGTCATCTGGGAAAACCCGCATTCCGCAAGCAACTGGACCATGAGTTCACCGGATACTGGATCAGACTGCTGACCAAGCGAAGCGGCAAATCGATCCCATTCCTCAGCCAAAATACCTGCTTGCAGCATATGCTCCCTCCAGGCCTGCATCATGACTGGATAGGCCGGAGATGCAAGGTCCGCATTGACAGCCGCAATGATTAGAGGTGCGCCGGGCTTGAGCCTTAGGGCCAATTGCCTCAAAAATGACCTTTTTGCCTCTATCCCCTCAATAAAATGCAGCATAAGCATACAAGTTGCACCATCATACAAGGCCTCCTCGGGCAGCTGCTCAATCGTGCCCTCAATCAGTATAGTCCGGCCCGTGATACCTGCTTCTTGTGCTTTTTGCTGCGCCAGCTGTAACATCTGGAAAGACGTATCCATGCCTGTCAGCCGCCACTCCCGATGACTTGTACCAAGCAGCGTAATTTCCTTGCCGCCTCCAGCACCCGTTACGAGGATATGAGTGTCGTTGTTATCCGTAATCGAAGCGGCAAGCAGTTTTTCCATCATGTCGTGCATATGCTCGTAACCCGGTATTTTGAGCGTTATCGATTGTTCATATCGATATGAATCTGCTGTATCCCAGCTCATAGTCGATTCTTCGCCCACCTTTGTAACGTTGTCATGTATATGGTCTTTCATCATGATTGCACTCCTCTGAATTGAAGTTAGACTTGACCGAACATTCGTCTAATTTCATTATAAAAGGAAGCGAACAGACCACCATCCCAGAAGTATGGGATATATCATATCTTGTGCGTAAAGTTGCGCTGTATATGACCTCGGAAAGGAGCGTATCCACTTGGCAAGCCTGCTTACTCACCATAATCTTAACCGGATGGCTTCACTTGAAAAAGGAAGCTGGACCTCCCGCACCTACCGGGAAGCTGTTTTAAAACAAATGAAGACGATCATCCCCTTCGATGCTTACTGCTTCAACACCGTAGATCCTTCGACACTTCTCTCGACAGGAGCAGTTACCGAGGATGGTATCGAAGCCATTCATAAACAGCTATTCCTCAATGAATATATGGAAGATGATGTTCATAAATATGCGGATTTAATTCAATCCGGCCAATATACAGCGATTTTACAGGCTTCGCTTCCTCTTCACTCACATCCTGAAAGCAGTTCACGTTATGCGAATATTTTGCGACCTGCCGGGATTTATGATGAGATGCGCGCTGTTTTCGTTGATCAGAATGCTTGCTGGGGACATCTCACCTTATATCGCAAACAGGATGCCCCTGCATTTTCAGAGGAAGAACGTTTGCTCATGCAGCACTGGACAGCCTCGATCGCACTCATGCTTCGTACCACTCGCCTGTCCCTTACGGAAGAGCTGACAGTTAAAAGCCCAGAAGAGCCGGGGATTATGCTTTTGAATACGTCACTTGAACCTGTGATGAACAATGCTGCTGCACGTTACTGGTTATCTGAGCTACACAGACTGGAGCAGGTGGGACACGCTGTGCTTCCAAGACCTATTCGAGCGGTATGCTCTCATCTACTGCAATCCACTCATACGGAGACAAAGATTGTTGCTGAAGCTGATGCAGGAAATGGTACCGGTAACGATACTGGAAAAGATACTGGAGCGGGCGCTAGTTCTTTTCCATCACCGGATCATGCGCTTAATCCTCTGTCCAAAGTCTGTGTCCAGCTGTTGGACGGACGTTATCTTATGCTTCATGCAAGTCGGATGCAGCATCCGGAAGACACTCCATCCGTCATTCAACCGGATCATATTGCGGTTTGGCTGGAACAGGCCCTGCCTCAGGATGTACTCCCTCTGCTATCTGAACGTTACGGATTATCCGCACGTGAACGTGAGTTGCTCGCTTACGTACTGCGTAGCTTCTCTTCGAAGGAGATTGCAGAGGCTATGCATATCTCAGTGTACACCGTTCAGGATCATCTCAAGTCCATCTTTGCCAAAACAGAGGTATCCTCGCGCCGTGAATTAATCTGGCAGTTCGTATCCCGCTTTCAATTATCAGAAGAAATATAGGAATGAAACTGTAGACGTCTAGACCAAAGAAACCTATCCCGAAGGATAGGCTCTTTGGTTTAAACTATTTTACAAATACAAATTTTACAAACAGGAGCGAAAGCTTCGGCTCTCTTTTCCCATCTTCTCATTTTAAAGCATGGGAAAGCTTATTTAGGACTTGGCTGGTTTGACAGCTCGTTTGGCAGAAGTTGTATTTTTGTCACTGCTGGCATTTTTCTTTGATTTAGAGGCTGTTTCCTGCGGGTACTCCACTGGATACAGCTTACGGAACAGCAATGTCTGCAGGATCAAGAACGAACCACTTACAGTCCAGTACAATGGCATAGCTGCTGGAGCCGATAGTGAGAATAATGCCATCATCAGTGGGGAGATGTACCCTACAATTGCAAATTGTTTACGTTGCTCAGGAGCCATATTCGCTTGTGATACCTTCGCTTGGATTAGATAGATGACCGCAACGATCACGGCAAGCACATAGTCAGGCGCACCCAGCTTAAACCACAGAAATGAATGGGACGAGATTTCCGGCGTAAGACGAATTGCTGTGTAGATACCTGACAGAATAGGAAGTTGAATAAGCAAAGGCAAACAACCGATATTGAGCGGATTAAACTTGTGCTTCTTATATAAAGCCATCGTTTCTTCGGACATTTTCTGCCGGTCAGTCGGATCATTTTTACCTTCATACTTTTTCTTGAGTGCGTCCATTTCCGGTTTCATCGCATTCATAATCACCCGTGTTCCTTGCTGGGACTTCGCCTGACGCATCATAAGCGGTAACAAACCAAGACGAATGACCAACGTAATAGCGATGATCGAAACACCGTAGCTTCCATGAAAAGCACTGGCAATATACTGAATCAGGTACGACAATGGAAATACGATGTAATGATTAAAGAAACCCGGTGTGGATGAATTAATCTCTGATAGATTATTACTGCAGCCGGCGAGCAGCATAACAGCGATTAAGATTCCAGTGAGGGCAAAGGTTCGTCCCTTGTGTGAGGTAAGTGCATATCTCTTGTTTGTCTTATGTTCCATATAGATCCTCCTCGTTGATTGGTCGATTCCATTCTCAACGAGGAATAACAGTCCGGTTCATCTTCATCTGGTGCTTCTTTTCGTCTGACCATGCGGCTCCGGTTCTCTGGCCTATGCTGTCTGAAGCCTAACGCTGGAAACACAGGCTCAATCCCGTCACCTATTCCACCTTCCATCCAGTATTCCGTCATACCGCAGTGAAGATGGGCAATATAGGCATAACTGACAGTGAAGATTAGACCGATGGAAAATATATATGGTAAAAGCTCATGAAATTCAAACAAGAGATCCACCCCCTTCATACGTTCATTTTTACATTATAACACTTACATATGACGTTTGCATAAATACAATCCCAGCTAATCCAAAGTCTTCGCGTTTCATTCAGTGCCTCGTGCGCTCAACCGATATGATAGCAGGCAAGCTTGTCCCTGGTCTTGTTGTGTCCAAACATCGCAGCTTTAGTTTATGTTAAAATAATTATGATCTGTTTTCGTGTTCGTCCCTATAGTTTCACATGATATGTGCATCCGACCTTACTTTATATCACGAATAAAAGGAGACTTATTGGCATGAGCAAAAGTAAACTCATTTTCTTTCTCGGCGGTGCTGGAAGCGGCAAGACTACACTTGCCAAAGCACTTTCCCGTAAATATAAAGCGGTTTTTCTTGACATGGATATCCTCCTCCGTCCTGCTGCAGAGGCTATTATGACATCACACGGTCTAGATCCTTCTGATCGGGATTCGACGGAGTACAAGCGGCTCTGCCGGGATCTGGGTTATCGCATCACCATGGATGCGGCGCTCGATAATGTGCAGCTCGATATTGACACGGTAGTCGTAGGCCCTTTTACCAAAGAAATCGAAAATCCCGACTGGATCAAACAAGAACTGGAACGAATTGGGCGCTCCCTGGATGACACCGATGTTCGAGTAGCTTACATTTATCTTCAGGACGAAACAATGCATCATCAGCGAATTACAGCAAGACAATCTCCGCTGGATGAATGGAAACTGTCTCATTGGGATACGTTTCGCACATCTCTTGCCCGCAGAAAAGTCGCTTGGCCGCTTCCAGCGAGATCTGTTGCTTATATTGACAATTCTCATGATGATCCGTCCATCGCTTTTGCTGAATTAGAACAACGGATGTATGAGTAGAAAGAAGATGGTAATTTCGTGTGAAATCACCCATAGTTAATCCAAATTGCTATGTAGCGCAGCTGAAAAACACCTTCAAGAACTTACCTATGTCTAAGGACTTAGTTCTTCTTCTTGAAGGTGTTTTAAAATAATATGAATAACGAAATCTATGCACTATTTGGAATTACACTCGAAAGTATTGTTCATCTATTGTTCAAATACTTTAGCATAGATATAACGCACATAGAGTACTCGACTTTCGATCTGCTCCCCTCCTGTTGAAATATTTAAACTGAAATTGTATGTTCCTGGATCCAGATTAGGAAGCAGGTAACTAACTGAAGGACTGATTACGGTTTGTTTCGAATCCGTGTTCCGTTTGAATATCTCCTCCCCGAATACAGATTGCACAAGTGTACCTAGAGTAGGTTCTACTAAACTAACAACCCCCACATAACTATAAAAGTTGGCTACAGCATCAGAAATAAAATCCATCCTGCAAAAAGCAGTAAGTTCTATCGTTTTATTACTTGTTAAGGTTATCTCTGGAAGATTAAATGTAATTAAATTTCCGTCTCCTCCCGGAATAGCAAGTACACTATTATCAATTACCCTTCTGGTATCAATGAGTGTTGGCGGCCCTTGTATCCCCTGAGGACCCTGAATTCCTTGAGGACCCTCTTCACCTTGTGGTCCAGGCACTCCTGATCCCAGAAGTTCATCAGATACAAAACGATGAGCAGTGACCAGTTGTCCAGAAGCATCGGTCCCCCAAAATGAAATATCAGTACTCGGTTCTGCCAGACCATCTGTTGTAAAAACAAATTGAAATGCATCCAAATCCGCGAAATAATCCCTGGTCAGCACTTCACCGGGAATTAAAGATAAGGATTCTAACACATACAATGTTCTGGATCCATTTAAGTAATAACCTTGTACAAGGACCTCGGAAGAGTTGTCAGAATCTCCATTGATAATCTTAACTCTCACTTGTTGGCTTGGTCTAACCCCACCCACAGGGCGATTCTCAACTGGACCGGTTGATAAAACTGTCAAAGTACACCCCTTCTTTCTATCATCATAATAGACTTA
This sequence comes from Paenibacillus sp. JJ-100, assembly GCF_948329825.1. Taxonomy (GTDB): domain Bacteria; phylum Bacillota; class Bacilli; order Paenibacillales; family Paenibacillaceae; genus Paenibacillus. Next base: position 983,478 of record NZ_CAOJCM010000001.1, on the reverse strand, counting down.
ACCTTGAAAATATTGCTATTGGGATACTTGGCAAACACATTTATTGTGATAAGAGATACTCTTAATTATCTTATGTTTGAATCTACTAATCGTTTGGACTTCTCTTGCTCTGCATCTTCATAGTTCCGTAACTTTTTCATAACCTCCTTCGTATTGTTTACGGGCCGACTATGCTCCGTCTCGGAGTATGTGCTAGATATTTCCGTTGAAATACACAAAAAGGACGAAGCAGAATTGAATTCTACCTCGTCCTTTACGTCTTAATTTTTAAGCTGATCTATGCGTCCTGACCTTAGGACTTTGAAAGCTCAATAAACCCTTCCCCGAATACGTCGCGTACATCATGAATAGTGATAAATGCAATCTCATCCTCTGTCCGCACGATTTTCTTGAGCATAGACACTTCTTGCTTGCTGATCACAATATATAAAATTTCTTTCTTATTTTTCGTATAGTATCCATGACCCGAGAGAACCGTTACTCCGCGATCCATCTTCTCAATAACTTGCTTCGCAATTTCATCCTGTTTGGAAGAAATAATCATCACTGCTTTTTTCGGGTTCAATCCCTCAATGATAAACTCCATCGTTTTCGTTCCAACAAACAGCAACACAATCGTACACATCAGTCCCTGTGGTCCAATGATGAAATAGGATGAGAACGCCACAATCAGATCAAAGAACAGCAAGCCATAGCTGATATTCCAGTCCAGATATTTGTTAGCTAGCCGGGCAAGAATGACTGTTCCCGCTGTAGTTCCACCCACTTTGACAATTAGACCTATCCCAAGACCTGCAAATACACCTGCAAAAATGGTGTTAACCCACAGCTCGTCTGAAGCAATGCTCCAGCTCTCCGTGAGATGAAGGAACAGCGAGTTAAAGATGACTGCAATGATCGTATACACTGTCGTCGTTTTATCAAGAAACTTATAGCCAATAATTAATAAAATACCATTCAGAATCAAGTTCATCAGTCCCGGAGACCATTGAAACACGTAATATAGAATGATCGTAATACCTGTCACGCCGCCCTCTGCGAGGTCGTTAGGAATAACAAACAAGTTCACCGCCAGTGCAAACAAGAACGCACCAGCCATAAGAAATAAAACATCCGTAATTCTTTTTTTCATTCAGCGCTCCACCCAATCTATCCAAAATTAACATAGATAATCTAATCTGATACATCCGTCATGCACACTCAAGGTTAGATTTTACCATGCTCTTCACAAATTTTGTATACATAATACAAATTGTTTATGATAAATCCAAAGAGAATGTACAATATCCTCTTCTTGAGGCTCTGCTTCCCTGCTTATGCTTATGTCAACATGACAAATGTCATGGTTCATCCTTGATATTTATCATTACAACAGGCTGACGTTTATGACTTACTGTCATGGGCATATTCTTTTACAATGATAAAAACGCTTCCCAAAAAAGGATCACCGGGATCGTAAAGGTACAGCCGGTCATGGTTGTACGCATGAAGGAGGAACATGCATGAGTAGAAGCAAAGAAATGGCGCTAAAAAAAGAAGTCACACCTTTTGAAAAAAATGATCTCAAACTTAGTATCCGTCAATTAATTAATACATTACTCCCTCTCTTTCTATTATGGGCAGCTGCATACTACAGCTTATCAATCTCCTACTGGCTCACGTTTCCCATCGCACTAGTCGCATCGGGATTCGTCCTGCGAACGTTTATTATTTTTCATGACTGTTGTCATGGCTCATTCTTCAAAAGCAAACGGGCCAACGATATCCTAGGCACCATCACGGGGGTATTAACCCTGACTCCGTACCAACAATGGAAAGCTGAGCACTCGATCCATCATGCGACAAGCAGCAATCTGGACAAACGCGGTGTAGGTGACATTTGGGTTATGACCGTAGATGAATATAAGGCTGCTACTCCTTGGATGCGTCTCTTCTATCGCGTATATCGCAACCCGGTGATCATGTTTGGCATCGGACCAATCTATGTATTTTTGCTCGCCTACCGTTTTAATCGCAAGGCTGCAAGACGCAAGGAACGATTGAACACTCATTTAACAACCGTTTTGATCATCGCTCTATACAGCTTGATGTGCTGGCTCATTGGATGGCAGGCCTTTGTCATGGTGCAAGCACCCGTATTTTTCTTCTCCGGTTTCTTCGGCATCTGGCTGTTCTACGTACAGCATCAATTCGAAGAAACGTATTTCGAACACGAAGACGAATGGAGCTATGTAAAAGCGGCTGTAGAAGGAAGTTCCTATTACAAATTACCAAAGCTGCTTCAATGGATTAGCGGAAACATTGGGTTCCATCATGTGCATCACCTGAGTCCGCGTGTACCGAACTACTATCTGGAAGAGGCACATAACGCAACGCCGCCTTTGCAGAAGGCTACCACCATAACACTACGTTCCAGTCTGGTTGCACTGCGCTTCCGTCTGTGGGATGAAAAAAGCAAACAATTTATCAGTTTCAGAGAACTGAAGCAATCTTCCCGCAAAAACTACGTTCCGAATTCTATTCGGGTAACCAATCAAGCGAGTCTGACAGAGAAGCCTTAACTCTGTCAGGTTCGTTTTCTTGTATTCAGACGTCAGTCGTGCTACAGTCAGGCTAAAGTTGAGTAACACCTTTTCAAGGGGGAGAATGATATTCAGAAGTGGTCGCAACTCTTTTATAAAAATACTGGCTTGAATCCGTATGTATGGCTCGTCTTTTTCATCCTGCCCTTCTACTACATCTCTCAGTATTCGCAATTGTGGACAATGGTGACTGGTATTATCATCATTCTTGTATTTTTCGTCTGTTATTTACTCGCCTTCATCACCAAGGGCTGGCAGGTCTACATGTGGATCGGACTGCTGATCGCGATCTCCATCACGATGACGATTGCATACGATTATGCCTACTTCTCGTTGTTTCTCGCTTTTTTTATAGGTAATATTAAAAATAAAGCCGGATTTTTTACCCTTTACTCGGTAAATCTCGGCGCAAGCTTCCTGACGGTCAATTATGGATTTATCAATCAAAGCTCGCTCCTGCTTAGTCAGTTTCCATTCGTCTTTATCACGCTGATGGCCTCGATCCTTCTTCCAATCAGCACATACAATAAAAACAAGCGTGAACAGCTTGAGGGTGAGCTCGAAAGTGCCAACAAAAGACTTGACGAGCTTGTGAAAATGGAAGAACGGCAACGGATTGCACGTGATTTGCACGATACCCTTGGACAAAAGCTCTCACTGATTGGTCTCAAAACCGATCTAGCCAAACGCTTGCTCCGTAAAAATCCTGATCAAGCGATCGTTGAATTGAATGAGCTGAGACAGACGGCAAGCACCGCCTTGAAGGAAGTTCGGGAGATGGTCACGACGATGCGAGGAACGCAACTGGTCGACGAACTGTTTCGTGCGGAGCAGATTTTGAAAGCTGCTTCAATCGAATTTATTTTAAACGGCAACCCGAAGCTGCAAGACACATCGCAATTGAATGAAAATGTGCTGGGGATGTGTTTGAAGGAAGCGGTGACCAATGTGGTTAAACATAGTCAGGCAACCCAATGTACGGTTAGCATTGAGGAGACACCTTCGCATAATGTTTTAACCGTATATGATAATGGAACGGGGATTGAACAAACGCGTAAGCAGAATGAGCGCGGAACCGGCATCCTTGGTATGAAAGAACGACTGGAGTTCGTGAACGGATGCATAGATATTCAGACAGGTATGGGAAAGATAGGCACTGCCATAGTCATCCACATCCCTAAGATGGTACGCAAACCGATGAAGGAGGCTGAAGAATGATCAGAATTGTCATAGCTGAAGATCAGCGGATGATGTTAGGGGCATTATCTTCTCTGCTCAATCTGGAGGAGGATATGGAGGTTGTTGGACAAGCGAGCAATGGCCAGGAAGCCATTGCATTGGTAAAGCAACTAACACCTGATATTTGTTTAATGGATATCGAGATGCCTGTGAAAAGCGGGCTTGAAGCTGCCGAAGAACTGAAAGGCATGAATTGCAAAGTCATCATCCTCACAACATTCGCCAGAACTGGTTACTTTGAACGTGCGCTCAAAGGCGGAGTGCGTGGGTATCTGCTTAAAGACAGCCCCATTGAAGAGCTCGCCGAAACTATTCGACAGGTGATGAATGGAAGACGCATCTTTGCTCCTGATCTGGTGGATGAAGCTTATGTCGAGGAAAACCCGTTAACCGAACGAGAACACGCTGTACTCGGCCTTATGGCAGACGGGAAGAATACGAAGGAAATTGCCGGACATTTGTTCATCACGACCGGAACGGTTCGGAATTACATTTCGATTATTCTTAATAAATTGAATGCAAGTAATCGCATCGAAGCGATCACCCGCTCCAAAGAAAAAGGTTGGTTCAAGTGAAAGAGCCGATAACAGAAGGTATAGCCAAAACAGCGAACCTCATCTCTGATCGATGTACAACAATGAAAAAGCTTCGCTCAAGAGCTTTACCTCTGAGTGAAGCTTTTTTGCTTGCTATATTTGCTAAAGGCAAACCGCCGATCACTGTCCTATCATGAACACTCAGCAGATGATTCATCATTTTACCGATACGACCATACGGAGTGCGTCCAGCGGTATATGATCTGTTTTCAACTGATGAATTCGTTCGCCGTCCTGCCAGGAAATTGTCACACGAACCTGATCTCCCCCGTTTGTATACTGCACATGGACCAATCCTTTATCTTTAGGAGCAGGTAACCTATGTGACTCCAGATACTTAACCATTTTCTTCGCAATTCCAGGATTGTTCATCTGATCCTCAGAACGAGAACGAATCTGTAGTGTCCATCGGCCCTCCTGCCACGTCAGGTACTGACTTCCAGCAGCACCTTCCGCCAACCCTTTAATTCCATAGCCTAGTTCAACGCTCATATCTTTCGGTATATTTTGCAGATCCGTCTCGGGAAAGATATCCGTTGAATTTGGATCAGCATCGGTTTTGACTTCATAGCTGGCTAGCCAAGAGTTTTCACCGTCTGACTTTTTGAGTGATGGGTCATTTAAAGATACGGGCTGATCTGTCGAGTAGAAATTTACATACAAAGCATCCGAAGTGTTTTTAGTGATTACTGCACCTAAATATCGATCTTTAGCTAACGGAAAAGATGATGGCAGAACCACATTTTTCATCTTTACCTCCGTGCGAATCGCCTTCATAACTTCATTCTTATTGGATAACCTCGGATGTGAATCATCACCTGTTGATGAATCTGACGCTGCTCCATCTTTAGACATCGTACTTGAGGAGGGTTGATCTCCAGGCGATATTGATGTTGTGTTCCCCGTCATTGACTGATTGGATTGTGATTGCGACTGTGTTTCCCCGCATCCACTTAAAGTGAGCAGAATTGTGAGTGAGATTGCCATCCAGATCGTTTGTCTTCTCATGATGTGCACCTCCTCAAGATTAAACTAGACTAGTTTTTTGACTCAATCTTAACGTTTGTCCTTCCAAAAATTCACAGGTTGTACGTTCTTATTCAAAATTTTGAACTGATACCCTTCTGCCTTCAACGTTTTCAATACTCGCGGCAATACTTTCAATGTGGCTTCTTGGTCGTGCATTAGCACAACTGGAGTCACACCCTTATTTTTCACCTTGTGAACTTGAGACATTACATTATCGTATACTTTCTGGTGATCTTTCTTGTATTTCCAGTCTAATGAATCGACATTCCAATCCCACAGATGAAACCCTCCCTGACCGAGCAACACATCACGATAAGCCGGTTTGAGATAAGGCTTGCTACCATATGGTGTACGTACAAGACTCGTTTTAACACCAGCAACTTTATTTAAACTTTCATTCGCTTGCTTCATCTCTTTTAGTCCACTGTATGCCGAATTGTAAAATTGGTTTGGTACATGGGTTACTCCATGCAATCCGAGCCCATGCCCTTCGTTCACGATCCGCTTCGTGGATTGCTGATATTGTTCCATATGAGGCCCCAGCATGAAAAAAGTAGCTTTAACGTTGTATTGATCCAAAATATCAAGGAGCTGACCTGTATGTGCTGTGGGACCATCATCAAATGTTAAATATATTATTTTTGTATTCGTCTTGCTTGTTTGTTTTTCGATAGATGATGCGGAAGCCAAATTAGACTGAGGCATGAATAATAATGGAGATAAAAGTAAAATAGCAAGTGCGGTGATGAATGATTTACGAATATGCGGCATAATAACTGTCTCCCTTACGTGTGTGTTTTTCCCCGGGTGTGTAAAGCAATTTTACGCGTATCCCTTGGCGATTAAGTTTAATAGTATCAGAGACACCACCTGATATTCTCGCTTCAAAGGCTACGGTAGAGTTACACTTTTGTCAGATAAACTATGATTGAAAGTGATTTTGATAGATTTGATTTCTGACATACGCCCGTTAGAATAGATCAAAGTTGACATATACTTATTACCCGATCTTCACGTTTTGATAGACATCTATTCATATTTACTCCGATTTCCCACAGCAAAAAAGCTTGCACATGTGCAAGCTTCTTTTCCGTATATGTGCAAACCTTAGACTGGTCAGTTCGCAAAATAACGAATAACCCTACGTGCAGGTTAAGAACATTTTATACGGTATGTACTAATTCAGTGGCATTCTTCATGTCTAACTCGCAGCAAAAAACCTACATACACGTGCTGCCTACTTACTCCACTGGAGCCGTAAATGACCGTTTGCTGAACTCTGCGTCCAACATGTAGAAGGCGTTGCTATCATTTTCAATCCGGCGCAGCTTCTGAATGATGTTATCGAACAAAGCTTCCTCTTCGACCTGCTCATCGATAAACCATTTCAGGAAATACATTGTAGCGTGCTCACGCTCGTTCATCGCGATATCTGCCAGAGCATAGAATTTTTTCGTGTTTTGCTGCTCATGTGCATATCCATGTTCAAACACATCTAGCATGGAAGTGTATTCATTCTTCGGTTCAGGCATCGCAGCCAGTGTAGCACGATGTCCCCGGTCATTCAGGAATTTATAGATTTTCATACCATGGAAACGTTCTTCTTCAGCTTGTACAAGGAAGAAATTAGCGAAGCCGTCCAGACTTTTGCTGGAACAATACGCAGCCATTGCCATGTATACATGAGCGGAATAAAACTCAAAGTTCATCTGCTCGTTCAAAGACGCAGTTAATTCTTGGCTCATTGTAAGCACCTCTTTCTGTGGGAATAGTTCCATTTTAACATAATACGAAAGCGACTTGCACTCGATTTACTGCGTTCTATCTCAAGGTCTGAATATACGCACAGACAAAGAAAAGAAGTTCTGCCGTAACGGCAGAACTTCTTTCTTCATCTTCATAATAAGAGATGATTATACCACGAACGCTTTGGAGATGATCACCAACAAGATGAACAGAACCAAAATTGCGCCTACGGAAGTGAAACCACCGTAGCCATAACCTCTTGTTTCTCCACCTAATACTTCGCTCATTGACTGTACCTCCTCTGCAACAGGTATAGAGTATCTTATGCAGAGAACGAAACTTTGACAGGGCGAATGCCCTATTGTTCAAAAGTGGTTTACTTATTTTTGAATCAGTATCGTGGCGACTGTACCTGCATAATATCCATAAATGGCACTTTCGCCGTAATTTCTTCTTCCACATGCTCTACATGAACAAGTCTGGTGCGAGAATCCATTTTTACAATAATGCCCTGCACCTGCTCTTCTCTCCCCCAAACCGTCAGAAGAACTTCTGAACGTTCGTGAAAAGCTTCTACCAGCTGATTCCCCAGTTCCTCCAGCTCAAACTCATCCCGTGTAGGTCTTTTTGCGACTTTTGCTTTGGCCAATGCGGCTGCCTCCTCTACTTCATCGTCCCGATTCCACGGTAGTTTGCCGAGCGCATATTCAATTAGTATACCATTCATTTACGTTTGTGTAATGTCATTACACCTTTTTCAGCAAAATACGGTGACTCACTCCAAATTCCAAGCTTCTATTCCTCTCTCTCCTCGATCAGGATCCTGTATTCGTTCGATCTTGCTTCTCCTGACCGCTTATGTCCATTCCATTCATAGGTATAGATAGCCGTGAGATCCCCCCGCAATATTCCCGTTTGATCAGGAGCCAGCTGCACAAGGTACACTAGATCTTTTTCCGATTCTGCACCCAGCTCACCGATGTGGAGGTACCTTGGAGTTGAATACTCCGGAACATGTAACTGCATCTGACCAGAGTTTTGCCCTACCCATTTGGCTCCTGGAGGTAGAATATTCCCCAATTGTACGCGTGCAGGCAGTGAACCGACATTTGTGATTTTCACCTGGAAGGTTACTGTTCCACCTTGCTCGACACTGGCGGGAAAGACTTCCACATATACCTGAATTACAGGCGCACGGAGCTCTAGTACAGCTTCATTGGATACAAGTCTTCGCTGAACAGTACGTGAATCCGGCAAACGGAATGTGTACAACAATACTGCACGATTTACATAACTGCGTTGTGCGAAGCTCGCTCCCGCTGGACCACCCAACTCCCCTTCAACTTGAGCCTCAAATTGAATATGTAGCTCGGAGCGGGCGGTTAAAGTAGCCAAATCTACTCCTGTAGTAGGGTTTGTTCCCGGACGTTTGACTCCATTCCAGCTAAGACTGCCTTCAACAAAGAACAACCCTGAAGGAAGAGCATCCTGTAGTTTGGCATCCACTGCATAATTACTATGATTTGATATCGTTAGATGATACTGCACCCTCTCTCCGGGTGTCGTTACCGTTGCTGATACTTTTTTGACAATGGAGATCTGAGGTTCAACAATAATCAGTGTAACTTCGTTGGAATACACAACTTCTTGTCTGCCTGCACTCATATACTTCAGGACGGCTATACTTGATAGTTGATCTACCCCTGGCCCCCCGGTTACCTGTACCCGATATTGCACCCGAACAACATTTCCTGGTTCAATCTCTCCAAGTTCAATTCCAGTATCTGGTGTGACCTGTGGTGAGAACATATCGTTAATCGTTACGCTAGCCGGAATAAACAGAACACCTTGAGGAAACTTCACAGATAACACAGCAGCTGTCGCTGCGACAAAACCCGGATTGTTGACTACAACCGTGTACATCAGGATATCTCCAGCGAAAGTATGACTTCGATCAACTTGCAAGCTCACTTCAAGCTGTGACGTCTCGATCCGCACTTCTACAACGTTGGATTTCTCCGATCCGTTGACCCTTCTATCCTCTGTAGTCATAAATGTATAATTCACTTCTGCCTGATTCAGTAGCTTGAGATCAGAGGGTACCCGTACAATGACAACCTGAAAGTGATAGGTTAGCACTGCTCCCGGTGCAATTTCTGACGGTGGCAACCCCTGTTCTGGTGACACTCCTGGCAACGGGATACCATCCCGTAACACACTGTTAGGCAAAAGAGAAGTATCCGATGAGATCGGGTCCACCACACGGACAATTGCCGTGCGGTTTCCCGTATTAAGGATCTCAATCTGGTACGTTAAAAACTGTCCTAAAACTGCTGTTGTTTCACTACATCTTTTGTTTACTTTGATTCGAGGACCAACCCATGGCGTAACAACGGTGTTGGAATAAGCCACCTGTTCCAGTTCAGTCGTACCCGAGCTGAATCGAACCAGGGACTGATTCTTTAACCAGTGGGACAACGGTCCTGGAAGCTTACTCATATGGTCACAACCTCTACATTGAATGTCACCGTGGTAGAAGCTCCAGCGGCGATGGAACCTAGTGTGATTCCGGTATTCGGGTTACCCGTTGGTCTCGCGACCCCATTCACCACTACACTTCCCGGCACAAACACCGTTCCGGCTGGTACAGGGTCAACCATGACAACATTATTGACCGTTTCTATACCGCTGTTGGTCACAACCACCGTATACGTAATAACGTCACCCACCACTGCATCGATGGCACTTGTGCTCTTTACAACAACTACATTCGGAGCCGAGACAGGAATAATGAGTACGTTAGACAATACGGTTCCAGTTAAAACACGTCCATCCGGCGGACTGTATGAATAGTTCGCAATAGCCTGGTTACTCAATTGTTGATTCTGAGGCAGAGAATCCACCGTAACTCCTAAAGTAACGTTCACATTAACGGTTCCACCAGGAGGAATGACGCCTATAACAATACCCGCTTCAGGATTGGCTCCTGGCTGAGGTATACCATCAATGAGCACACTGTTCGGAAGCAGCACTACACCTGTAGGAATATCATCGACTAATGTCAGATTGGCAGCAAGGTTGCCGCTATTGTTGATGGAGAAGGAATAAACTAAATCATCACCTATCGTAACATTAGATGTATTGGCTGTTTTGGACACAGTAATAATCGGTTGGTAGATCGGAGTGACAATCGTATTGGAATACGCTGCACCAGAGAATACTCCGGAAGTAAAGCTGACAGAAGATTGACTGCTGACTTGTGGCGGCGTTGGTAAAGAGTTGACGCGAACCGCGTAGGATACTGCAATAGACTCTCCGGGTGCTAGTGTACCTAGCGCTATACCGAGTGCAGGATTCGCCGAAGCACGAGGTGTGCCATTAACCAGCACACTTCCAGTAACAAAACTAGTCGCTGGATCTATGGGGTCCGTCAGCACGATATTGTTTACCGGATCAATACCACTGTTCGTCACGACCATTTCATACACAATGGTGTCGCCTACGACTGCATCTGTCGATGTCGTTGTTTTCACGACAGTGACATTCGGTGCAGAGACCTGAATAATAAGTGAGTTAGATGTAAGACTTCCCCCGAGCGTTCTTCCATCGGGTAGTGTATAGGTATAAGTAGCAGATGCCTGATTCGTGATCGACTGGCTTACCGGTAGCGTTGTAATGACAATTGAGAATGTAACGATAGTCGTGGCAGATACCACGCCAAGGGAGATACCTGAAGCAGGATCAGCACCTGGTGCCGAAGCCCCGTTAATAATGACACTATTCGGTACAAACTCTGTACCTGCAGGGATGGTATCGGTCAGCGTTACCGTTGCACCATAATTTCCGCTATTCGTGACGGCAATACTGTAGATCACGGTGTCCCCTACCGTGGCTATCGCTTGATCCCCCGTTTTGACTGCAGTGAAAATAGGTTGAAATACCGGAGTTGTAACTGTGTTGGAGAAGGTAGTCGCCGAAAACGCTCCAGAAGTAAAGCTTACTGTAGATTGATTGTTCAATACAGCCGTTAACGGCAGACTGGTAACTCTCACACTAAACACAACCGTTACAGTGACTCCCGGTGCTATAGAGCCCAGCGTAATTCCTGTCGAAGGATTGGCATTGGGGCGCAGCACACCGTCCACAAAGACACCAGTTGGTGCAAGCACCGTACTTGCTGGAAGAGCATCCGTAAATATAACATTACTGACGTTAGCAATACCGTTGTTCGTGATTGCAATGCTGTATGTCACTATATCCCCAACAGAAGCGGCGGTAGAAGTTGTTGATTTGACAACATCAACGTCAGGGGCAGACACTGGTATCGTTAAAACATTCGAAAGTACCGATCTGGTGATAATTCTACCGTCTGGCAAGGTGAACGATAATGCAACGGAAGCCTGATTTACCAATTGTTGCGGGCTGGGAAGCGTCTCAACGACAACGGAAAAAGTAATCGTCGCTGTAGCTCCAGCTGCAACAGTCCCAGCAGGAATACCAGTTGTCGGACTTGCTGCTGGTAGGGGCTGCCCGCTCACGATTACACTGTTCGGCACAAGCACGGTACCTGCCGGCAAATTGTCAGTCAAGTTAATCTGTGCACCGAAATTACCTTGGTTGTTTACAGTGATGGTGTAACTAACGGTATCTCCTACAGTCGCATTTTGTGTACTGGCCGTCTTCTGTGCCGTTAATACTGGCTGAAACACTGGGGTTATGACTGTATTCGAGAACGTTGTACCCGAGAATGTGCCTGAGGTAAAGGTAATCGTTGAACGATTGCTCAGCTGATTGTTCGGAGGAATATCAGTAACATTCACGCTAAACGTAACGGTTGCGGTTCCGCCTGGCGCGAGAGTACCTAGCGGTATTCCACCTGATGGACTTGCAGCCGGTTGTGTAACACCGTTCACCGTTACACTGCCTGTAACAAAAGAAGCTCCGGATGGAATAGGGTCTGAGAACTGAACGCTGTTCACGGGTGCAATACCACTATTCGTCACCAATACGGAATAAACGACGGTGTCTCCAACCGTTGCTGCTGTAGATGTTGTACTTTTAACGACACTTACATTGGGTGATGACACAGGGAACGTAAGTGTGTTGGACGTTGCTGTTCCAGTCAGTGTTCGTCCATCAGGTGGTGTAAATGTATACGTCGATGATGCAAAATTACTAAGTTGCTGCGGAGATGGTAAAGAATCCACAACAACCGCAAACGTGATAATAGCCGTTGCACCCGCAGCTACATTACCTACGGGGATACCAGTGCCTGGATTAACACCTGGTTGAGGCAAACCTGAGACAACAACACTGTTTGGCACTAAAGTTGTAGCAGCCGGGATCGTATCTGTTACAGTAACATTCGCTTGAAGGTTGCCTGTATTGCTCACTGTTACGGTATAAACAACTGTATCGCCTACGGTTGCATTGATAGTGTTTGCCGTTTTGACAAGAGCAATCTGCGGCTGTATAACTGGGGTCTGCGTTGTATTAGAAGATGATGATCCCGAAAAAGAACCGGAAGTAAAGCTGACCGTCGACTGATTGTTGATCTGGGAAGGAATCGCCATAGTTATCCTCACCTCAAAAGTTACGGTAACTTCAGCTCCCGAGGCCAAAGTACCGATTGGAATGCCGGCGGTCGGATTGGAGAGCGGTGATGCAATGCCGTTCACCAGGACACTTCCGGGTATAAATGGGGTGTACGAAAGTAGTGGATCAATAAAAATGACATTATTGACAGCGGTTGTTCCATTATTTCGAATCAAAGAACTATAACGGATTACATCCCCCGATACCACGTAGTCCGCGTTAACACCTTTAACAATACTGACGTTGGGTAAGGAGACTGGAATGGAGACCGTATTCGAAGAAACAAAGCCTGCAATAACTCTTCCGCTCGGTAATGTGTAACTGTACGAGGCAACCGCTTGGTTGATCAACTGTCTTGGGTCTGGCAGGCTTGTGACCGTAGCAAGGAATGACACCGTTACGGTTGCTCCAGCAGCCAGTGTCCCGAGACTGATTCCAGAGTTGGGACTAACTCCTGGAGTCGGATTCCCGTTAATCAGAACGCTATTCGTAACAAATATGGCTCCGGCAGGTACCGGATCAGTCAAAGTAACCAGTGAAGCGATGTTGCCTGTATTTGTAATTTGAACATTATAAGTGAAAGTATCTCCGACGGTCAGACTCGACGTACTTGCCGATTTCAACACTTGAATGACCGGTTGATAGATAGGTGTTCTTACCGTCACTGATGAAGATACACCGTTAAAGCTACCTGAGGAAAAAGCGGCACTCGCCCTGTTGCTCACCACTCCGGATACGGGGACAGCAGTGACCCTCGTCTGATATGTCACCGTTACACTTGACGAACTATTCAAGGTTCCGATCGTAATCCCTGTAACGAGACTTGCATTTCGCTGCGCTGTTCCGTTAATCGTGACACTCCCTGCTATAAATTCTGAACCCGTTGATGGCGTATCCGAAAGCACGAGATTTTGCACAGCACTTGTTCCTGCGTTCGTGAGTACAACCGTATAAGTTAAAGCATCCCCGACGGTAGCATCCGGCGTATTTACCGTCTTAGATATACTGATATTCGGCGCTGAAGCTGGAATGCGCACTACATTCGAGAGTGCATTGCCCGACAGGTTCCGTCCACTTGGAAGCTGATACGTATACGTAGCCGTACCCTGGTTCTCCAGAACAGGGGGCGAAGGTAATGACACGAGTGACGCACGGAACACCACCGTTGCACTTCCAGAAGGAACAAGATTTCCAACGGTAATGCCGGTTAATGGGCTCGTTCCCGGTCTTGCTGTACCGTTAACTGTCACCGAATCGGGAACAAAGGTCAGTCCAGCAGGGATCGTATCTGTTACATTCACTTGCGCGGCAATATTTCCGGTATTGCTGACCACGAGTGTATAGGCAATCTGATCCCCCAGTGTTGCATTCGTTTGACTTGCTGATTTAACAATGTTGACTATAGGCTGATATACAGGAGTTGTTATTGAATTTGAATTCGAAATACCGGTAAATGCGCCTGAGCTGTACGAAACTGAAGCCCGGTTGACAAGTACCCCGCCTGCTGGCACGGATTGCACACTCACCTGAAAAGTCACCGTTGCTGATGCTGACGCATTTAATGTTCCCAGGGAGATTCCGCTGGCCGGGTTGGCCGATGGTACACTTGTACCCCGAACCGTCACACTTCCAGGCACAAAGCTCAGGCCCGTTGGAAGGTTATCTGACAGAATAGCATTGCTGATTGATTGAATGCCACCGTTGGTTGTAACCACGGAATAAGTGAAAGTCTCTCCCACTGCAACATCTGTAACCGTTGCTGTCTTAATAGCCGTAACATTGGGCAAAGTTACTGGAATGGTAAGTGCATTGGATGCTACCGATCCCGTGATGGTCCGTCCGTCTGGAGAGTTAAAGGAATACGTTGCAGTAGCTTGGTCAACCAATGTCGGCGGAGTCGGAAGACTGGTCACCAGTACCTGAAATGTAATCGTAGTCACACTTCCTGCAGCCAGTGTACCCAAACTCACACCTGCAGAAGGATTCGCTCCTGGAACGACTGTTCCATTGATACGAAAACTGCCAGCTACAAACGAACTGCCAGCCGGAATATTATCAGCAATGGTTACAGTTGCTCCTATATTTCCTCCGTTGGTCACCTGAAGCGTGTACGTTACTTGATCGCCCACCGTGGCATTGGTTGAATTAGCAGATTTCACAATGGAAAGATTCGGAGAATATACAGGAAGTGTTGCATTATTTGAAGGAACCACTCCACTAATGATGGAACCACCCGCTACACTTTGAAATGTAAAAGCTGCATTCGCGGAATTAACAAGTTGTAGAATACCTGTGTCGTTAGTGATTTGTGCACGATAAGTGACCACAACGCTGCTGTTCAGATTCAAAGAACCTAGCGGGATACCCGATGTTACATCTAATGTAGGTCTTGCCACTCCGCCAACCGTAATGCTGCCAGGAACAAATGTCAGACCTGTTGGCAAGGTATCCGTCAATACGACACTGGCTGCACTAGCCGACCCTCCATTCGTGATCGTGGCTGTATACGTGACAATATCCCCTGCGACAGCTCCCGTTGAAGTAAAAGACTTGGCCACGGTAATCCTTGGTGCATTAATGTCCACCTGTATAGCGTTGCCATTAACAATATACGCATCACCAGAAGTGGTTAGTGTTAATACCGCCGAGGACTGATTATTGATGAGCCGTGCAGACACATCCACATTCGTGATATCCCAGCCCTGACGTCCTCCGATAATATTCGTTCCGGGTGCTCCATTCGTCTGATTGCGGGTTCCGAAGGTACCTGTTGTATTCAGCGCACCGGTGTCGCCATTAATTTGTGACGCAAAAAAATTGGCTGCTAAATTGTTTGGCCCGGACAGTGCAACCGAGGTTGCAGAAGTTGCTCCAAACAAAGCCTGATCTCCAGTCCGATTCGCATCCCCCTCCTGTGCGCTGAATAGCGCTCTGCCACCCAATGCTCCAGATAGAGGGGTTGCAAAGCCAGTCAGCGTCGTAACTACAGGAGCTGAAGAGGCTTGAACCAGTACTCCTCCTGCACGTAATGACATGTTTCGAAAAGGCAGATTGCCATTTTGATAGATGACGCCTAATGTCCAGCCTGCATGGTTAGCTGTGGAATCATTCGTAATGACAATCGTTCCCACAACTCCACCAGTGACATATGTACCTGCTCCTCCATTTTGAACAAGGGTGGTGACATTAGCTGAGCGTACGTACCCGGCTGCATTGTTGCCAAGATCGAACTGATTGTATGTGACTGGGTCTGGCGTAACACTGAACGTACCCGCGGGAGTAGTGAATGTAACCGGATTGTTTATCGATGCGCTGAGGTTGACCGTTCCATTAATATAACTTCCGCCCCAGATCAACTCCGCATAAAGAACCGTACTCCCTGCTGGTAGAACCAAAATTGCCGCTGAACTATTGCTCTGGTATAGACTGGTTGTACCTGGTGGATACGTCCCATAAGTTGATGCTGTATTAATGGTTGTAAATCCGCCGATACTGTCCTGTGTTCCAGGTACTCCAGCTGTATCAGAACGGCTTAATCCAAGTGTATTGCCTGTAAACGTAATTGCACCTGTAGCGTTAACGGTTGAACGCACGACAAGAGGAATGGATTTCACCTCCCCTTCAGCAAAAATAATAATTCTGCAACAGTGCCTGTTATGAGTCTATGACGCAAGACAAGAGAATTTGTATGTCCTCTTTCAATAATTTAAAACACAATATGGAATTTAATGTTAGTTACATCGTTGTGCTTATCATTTAATCACTTGCGTTTTGCCGATTGTATCTTATAATCTACTTATACGAGAGAAGTCTGTCGTTTCATTTTGATGCAGTCAGCGGTGATATATGAATAGTCCATCAGAACATAGTAGCCACATTCCACGTGAATATATGATGAAGCATTCCAAGTGGATCCGTAAAATGCTTCTTGCTTATTCGGTAGTTGTTGCTGTACATTTTTTTATTCAAATTGGTTGTTATCTTTTTCTAAATTATGATCGTACTCCCCTGGATTTCATCGTAAACGTCCTGTTTTGGCCAACGGCTATAGCTGTTTTTTGTATTTTACTCACCAGTTATGTGGATCGAAAATTTCCTACTTGTTCGTTCTATACGATGTCCATAACCAGTACAGTGATTGCCTGGAGCATGATCCATGTCAATTATGACATACGGATTATGCCAGCCATATGTCTGTTACCGATTTTTGCCTCTGTGCTGTTTTTTAACAGCAGGCGTGTATGGTTCATTAGCATTTTACAATTGGCAGGTTATGGTCTTCTTCTCATTGATCCGGCTTATCGCACATACCTTAGCACGTTTGACATGATATCTATTCCATTCTTCCTGATCCTGGCAACCTATGTCGCCCAGATTATTGTGACCAGTGGTGTCGAAGTGCTGGACGACCTGCAAGCCAGCATGATCGCGAAGAAGGAATTGATTGTGAGAAATGCTATTATGGCGAAACAGTCCAAAACAGATGGTTTAACGAACCTCTATAACCAGAGCTCGTTTAAAGACTTTTATGAGAATGCATTCGAGTATGCCAATCTTGGGATGAGTCTGCATTTGGCCTTAATTGACATTGATGATTTTAAATATATCAATGATACGTATGGTCACCGTGTGGGTGATATCATTTTGGAGAAAGTATCTCTTGTTATTCAGGAGAATATTACGGCAAGTGATATTGCTGCGCGGTATGGTGGCGAGGAATTCGCTTTGTTAATGTTTGAACAATCTTCCGAACAAACGTATGATCTGGTAGAGCTTATTCGCCAAAAGATTTCATTGATGCGTCATCTTGAACTTGGGGGCGCTTCGATTACAGTAAGCATTGGTTTAAGAAGCTACAGCAGAGATCTGAGCAAAGACAAATTATTTGAAGAAGTGGATGCCTGCTTGTATACCGCCAAACGTACGGGTAAAAATAAAACCGTTACCTCGATCAGCCCTGCTTAAATCAGGCGCAGGTAATACAAAAAAGTTGTGTGTACACCGATCATTCGGAGTACTACACAACTTTTTTACTTTCATGACGATGTAACTTTGGTTACATCTCACACTCCGTTCTCTGCCATTTCCCAGCGGTGTTGAAATTGCTCCAATCTAGGATGCATATCTACGGAATGACCATCAATGATGAGCCGTAGCTCCTTAATCCAATCCGTAAAAGAGTCAAAAGAGGCAAATAGATTAGCCATCTCAGAGGTCATATAAAGAAAAAGAGGCGCCGGGTATTCAGCTTGAATATGTCGCAGCGCTGTATCGATCGGGGTATATTTTTTCCTTTTCCCTTCCAAACCCTCTACTCGTACGGTTGATGAGGCATGATCACGCCGCCATGCATGAAGGCGATCTTCCCTCTTGTAATAAGACTGCACTGCATCTCGGCTCATTCGCCTCACTGTGCTCTCATGTAGAGGGTAAAGCACCAGCTGTTTAAAGCCTCTTGCATCCATCATCGAAGCTGCACGTTCAAGCTGTTCGTCCGTCACATGTTCAAACGAGTCATAGAAGATCAATGTTCCCTTGCGACTAGGCACAGGAGGTTCATAGCCAAAGGGTACATTAGTGTATTTTCCAGACATTCTCCCCCTCCTCCCTTAAGTCATATACTCTACCGAAATTGAATATCATCACGCATTAATCATGGAACTATTATATGCTAAAGTGCCTCATCTAAATCGGAATAAAAGGTTACTCTATTTTTGCCAGCACGTTTGGAACGATATAATGCCTCATCTGCCATTCGTATGATATCACTTGGATTGTCGCTGTTTGTTGGATATTCAGCCCCGCCAATACTGCATCCAATATGAACCCGCTCGTAATCAATAATAAACGGTTTATTTATACTTTGAATAATGTCATTCGCGTACTGGGTCGCTTCTAGCCGCGGCTGATCTCCAACAGAGCGAAGAACAATTAGAAACTCGTCTCCTCCTAGTCGTACCGTTATACCTTTCTCATGGCTAAGCACATTAAGACGTTGAGCAACCTTTTGGAGTAATACATCCCCGGTCTGGTGTCCTAGCGTATCATTCACACTTTTGAAGCCGTCCAAATCCAGATAAAGGAAGGTTAGCGTATGGTCCTCGCTTTCCATTTGCAATGTTTCCTCAAGGTAGATCTCAAGCGCTGTACGATTCCTTAATCCGGTCAGTTGGTCATAGTGTGCCAGATTCTGCATCACAACCAGTTCAGAATCTTTATCCGTTATGGAAGATACCATATTACGAAGTGACCGTGACAATGCTTCAATCTCTTTAACCCCTTTGTTCTCAGGGATGTTGACATTCTCACCCGCGCCGAGACGGTCCGCAACTCTGGTTAACCGAACTAAAGGTGACGTGATCATTCTGGATAGAAGCCAGCCAATCAAGGCAAAAAGTAGTGTAACAGCAAGGCCAGCATAGATGTTAAACCACATTAAATCAACTACAGATGCAAAAGCCGTTGATTTGACTTGTCGGATAACGACCTTCCATCCAAGCCCGGGATAATCTTCATAGCCCTGACTATAAGCAAGACCCGTAACGTAATCCTTGCCATCTGGCCATCTTTCACTGGACCAACCGCTACTCCTATGGCCTCCATCTTTGGTAATCCCTTCTAGTGGGAGTTGCTTGCCCAGCCATTCTTTGGGACCGAGCAAGACGGTGTGTTCTTTTTGACTGACGATAAAAAATTCAAGATCTTTCTCCTCCTGCTTCAACGGGCCAAGTACAGAATCCTCCACTTCTTTCGCCCATGCCCAGCTAAGGTGTGCAGCTAGTACACCTCGAGTCTGACCCAGGCTATCTTTGAGCGGGAAGCTGATATCTACAAATTGTAATGGCTCTCCAGAAGGATTCGGCAGTAATTTGGCAAGTAGGACTGCGTTATGTACATCTCCAATAAACTTACCCTTGATCCCCTCTTGAAATACAGGTCGTTCCGATAAATCGTTTCCCAAAAGAATTCCGTCTGTTGCCGCTAATACTTTCCCTTCCGGATCCATGAATCCTACCCAGGAAAATGAGGGAAAGCTATTTTGCAATTGATCCAGCAATATTTGGATATGAGCAGGGTTATAGTTATCATCCATTGAGGCCATACTTCCCAAAAGGTTCATTTCTCCCGAACGAGAGTACATGAACCAATCCAACTTGTCTGCTGCCTGCACAGCTGTGGATTCCAGGGATTGACCAATCTCACTTTCTACAACTTTAGATGATTTTTGGCTGAAAATAGCTCCAATTGTCAATATTACTAGTAAAGATATTAGAGCAAAGATGACGGTAAGCACCGTCCTTATTTTAAATGACATGGTCGCCTCCTGCGAATCGAAATTTCGGTTGTAAATATTAATAATCCTATTGTAAATAAAAGGATATTAATATTTATTCATTATTTTTGAATCTATATCGGGTTTCATCCGTATATAGTTTATATGTGCCTATACAAAATGGATCGAACATAACACCGAGTTTCTTCTATTCAAAGAATTGTTACGATTCTGCATATATAAACTTGGGTTAAGAATAGAGAGAGAGTAAGCATATTCTTGAGATGATCGCGCCGCCTGTATGTCACATAAAGAAAAGACTAGAAAAACAAATATTGGGGGTGTTATGTTGAGCCTGCTTCACATTGCTGTAATTTTGCCTTTCGCAGCAGGGATCCTTCTTGCCCTGATGCACAGACTATTCAGTAAAATTCACCTAGGATGGCTGGTACTACTTGTTCCAGCGTCATTGTTCGTCTATTTTGCAAGCCTGATTTCTGCGGTGTCCCAACGTAATCCGGTATCCGGACAGATTCCTTGGATTCCGTCTCTGGACATCGGATTTAATCTTTATTTGGACGGACTAAGTTTACTATTAACGCTTCTTATTAGCGGCATTGGCGTACTTGTCGTCTTTTACTCCATTTTCTATATGAGTAAGACTGAAGCGTTGAACCGCTTCTATCTCTATTTGTTAATGTTCATGGGAGCCATGCTTGGCGTTGTATTGTCAGACAACATGATTGTACTGTATGCATTCTGGGAACTTACTAGCATTACGTCCTTTCTGTTAATTGCGTTTCATTACAAGCGCAAAGCTTCCACATCTGGTGCACAGAAATCGTTCCTGATTACGGTCTTTGGCGGTTTCGCCATGCTTGCCGGATTCATGTTAATGTATCTAATGACAGGTACATTCAGTATTCGTGCCACTATTACTGAGTTGAGTCAGATTCAGGAGAGTTCGCTATTCCTGCCCGCTCTTGTTCTCATTCTGATTGGAGCGTTTACGAAATCCGCGCAATTCCCATTTCACATCTGGTTACCGGATGCCATGGAAGCCCCAACACCTGTCAGTGCCTATTTGCACTCAGCCACGATGGTTAAAGCCGGTATTTACGTTGTTGCCCGTTTCACACCGATTTTCGGTGGACAGGGACTTTGGTTCTGGCTCGTGACTGGTGTAGGATTACTCACGTTATGTTATGGATCGTTTCTGGCTGTTAAGAAAAACGATCTCAAAGCAATTCTCGCCTATTCGACTATCTCACAACTGGGTCTGATTATGTCCCTCTTAGGAATTGGATCTGCTGCTTTATATTTCGGATATGGCGAATCCTCTGCAATGTACACCGTAGCAATTACGGCTGCACTGCTCCATCTGTTTAATCACGGGACCTTCAAAGCCGCACTGTTTATGGTAGCCGGCATTGTTGATCATGAGACAGGCACACGTGATATTCGAAAGCTTGGCGGATTGGCAACATTCATGCCGATCACATTCAGTCTCGCTCTCATTGGTTCACTCGCTATGGCAGGTATCCCGCCTTTTAACGGATTCCTCAGTAAGGAATTGTTTTTCCAAGCGATGGTACAGATCACTGATCTCCGTATCTTTGGAATGGGTTCCTGGAGCATCCTGTTGCCTATTGTTGCTTGGCTAGCCAGTGTGTTCACATTGATTTATGCTCTAATATTCGTGTTCAAAACATTCCTCGGTCGTAGCCGAAGTGAGCTACCTGCCGAGAAATTACATGAAGCGCCTGCCGGGTTGCTTATTCCACCGATCATTTTGGGTGTGCTGGTTATCGGTTTTGGACTCTTTCCAGACCTCCTGTCTGGCTCACTAATTGAACCGGCAATGGCTGCTGTTCTTCCCTCCCTGTTGAATGGGAACGAACGCTTCGATGTACATTTCTCCTTATGGCATGGCTGGACTCCTGAACTGTTTATGACAATCGGTGTAGTTGCACTCGGTGTCATACTCTACAAGTTACTGCCACGATGGAGGAATATTTATGAGCATTATCCACAAGGTTTAACGATTAACAACATCTATCATGTTGTACTGGACAACTTGCAGCACTATGCACGTAAATGGACAGAAGCATACATGAATGGCTCGGTCCGTAATTATCTGGTTTATATTCTCTCGTTCACGGTTGCTTTATTGGTTTACGCTTTCTTCCGTACTGGTGAGCATATTAACTGGAATGTACAAGAAAACGCACCATTCTCTCTCTATGAGGTCGTGTTGCTGGTCACTTTGATTGCAGCTGCGGTGTCCATTCCATTTGCCAAAAACCGCTTGTCCGCTGTTATCATGACCGGAGCTGTTGGTTTCCTCGTTACCTTGTTGTTCGTACTGTTCCGGGCGCCTGACCTGGCGCTAACACAGATGATTGTAGAGACGGTATCCGTTGCGCTATTCCTGCTCTGCTTCTATCATCTTCCCGAGCTACAACGTGGTAAGTCAAGTCGACGTTATCTCACAGTGAATTTGATTGTGGCGATCTCTGTGGGTGTCGTCATGACATTCGTTGCTCTTGCTGCAAGTGGAACAGTATCTCTGGATAGCATCTCTGGTTACTTTCTACAGGAAGCATACAATTCAGCAGGTGGTAAAAATGTCGTGAATGTATTGCTTGTTGATTTCCGTGGCTATGATACATTACTGGAAATCATGGTCCTTGGCGTAGCATCTCTATCCATCTACTCCATGATTAATCTGAATCTCGAAGCGAAGGATCTCGGAGCGAGACTGAAATTTCGCAAAGAAGAGAAAACAGATGAAGAACCCGAGTTGGATGATGATGAAGACAATACGAAGAAATACGGAAACTCCGAACGCAGCAGTTTATCTTGGGATACGGTGCCGTTACAAAGTAATGACGTTTTGTTGAAAACGACGACAAAAGTTGTTGTGTTTATCATTTTGACTTTCGCAATGCACCTGTTCTTTGCAGGGCATCATAATCCTGGTGGTGGGTTTATCGGGGGTCTCGTGACAGCAGCAGCCCTGGTACTACTCGCACTGGCGTTCAGCACAGATACAATACGCAAAGCTCTCCCCATCGACTTCCGAAGCATGACAGCTATCGGTTTAGGTATTGCCTTGCTCACCGGTGCAGGTTCATTTCTGTTCGGTGTTCCATTCCTCACCCAAACGTTTGGATACTTCGAGCTTCCTCTGCTGGGTGAAACGGAGCTTGCTACAGCCATGTTGTTTGATCTTGGCGTATTCCTCGCAGTGCTAGGCGTCACCATGACTATCATTCTACAGATCGGGGAGGATCGATGATATGGAAATATTGATGTGTGTAGCCGTAGGCGTTTTTTTTGCGGTTGCCGTCTTTTTAATCTTGTCACGGAGCATGCTCCGTATCGTACTCGGCATGTCTATTTTGACACATGGGGTACATTTGCTGTTAATTACAATGTCCCGGCTCAAAACTGGGGCGCCTCCGCTTCTTGGAGAAATGGCTGAAAGCTACGTTGATCCGCTCCCTCAAGCCTTAATTCTGACGTCCATCGTCATCAATTTTGGACTGACTGCGTTCTTCTGCGTTCTTTCTTATCGTTCTTATCTCAAGCTGAAAACCGCCGATTTGGAAGAAGTGAGGAGGCGCCCATATGAATAACCTTGTTGTTCTGCCGATCTTGCTCCCGTTGATAACCGGTGTGGTCACCATCTTGTTCTTCCGTAGTATAAATATACAGCGTTTAATGAGTGTCATTGGCCTTTTGGCAACAGCGACCGCCTCTACGATTCTTATTACACGTGTCGCACAATCTGGCGTTTTGACCTTGAATATGGGTGGTTGGTCAGCTCCTTACGGAATTGTTCTTGTTGCCGACATGGTAGCTGCACTGCTTGTGGTGACTGCCTCCATTATAGCGCTGACATGTCTGTTTTACGCTTTTCGAAGCATCAATAAAGAAAGGGAGCAGCATCACTTTTATCCCTTCTTTCATTTTCTGATTGCCGGCGTGAACGCATCATTTCTAACAGGTGATTTGTTTAATCTGTTCGTCAGTTTTGAATTGATGCTGATCTCTTCTTACGCCCTCATCGTGCTTGGTGGTACAGAAAGACAGTTACGTGAGACCATCAAATATGTATTGATTAACATTGTGTCTTCCGCTTTATTCGTAGCTTCCATCGGTTTTTTATATTCCGTTACAGGTACGTTGAATATGGCTGACTTGTCTGTACGAATTGCTGAAGTGGGACAAAGTGGAGTTATCACATTGATTGGGGTTCTTTTCCTGATCGTATTCAGTATCAAAGCCGGCTTGTTTCTATTTTTCTGGTTATCCGGCTCTTATGCGGCTCCGCCTGCTGTCGTTACAGCGCTGTTCGCAGGTTTGCTAACGAAGGTTGGCCTGTATGCGATTGTGCGAACATTCACTTTGATCTTCTATCATGACCCTGACTTCTTCAATTCCTTAATTGGATGGATGGCTGGTGCGACGATGATTCTAGGAGTGATTGGAGCCATCTCCTATCGTGATGTGAATAAAATTCTGGTCTATAACGTAGTTGCAGGCGTTGGGTTTGTTGCCTTCGGGATGGCTGCTGCAAGCCGTACTGCCCTAGAAGGATTACTGTTCTATATGTTACATGACATGCTGATCAAAACACTGCTGTTCCTGCTCGGTGGTGCATTAATCGCCGTAGCCGGTACATCCCGACTCGATAATATGGGCGGACTGATTCAACGATATCCGGTACTTGGTTGGATGTTCTTCATCAGCGCACTTGCACTTGCTGGTCTGCCTCCATTCAGTGGATTTCCAGGAAAACTAATGCTTTTTGAAGGGGGCTTTGAGGCCGGATTATATGGTCTGACCGGGGTAGCCGTGCTATCCAGTCTACTCATGTTGTATTCGGTATTGCGCATCTTCATTCAGGCGTTCTGGGGTGAGGCCCCTGCAGGCATGGCTAGACGTCCTTACGCGGTGAATGGTCTGCTGGTCCCTGCAGGAATTCTGTTAGTATTTATCATCGTAATTGGCTTGGGCGCTGAAGGTATGTTCCAGCTTACTTCCCGAGCAGGCGATATTCTGCTGCATCCCAATATTTATATAGATGCCGTATTGAAGGAGTAGATGTCTATGGCCTTTCAGATTGTACTCAATCTAATCATTGCCTTTGTCTGGATGTTTCTGAACACTACATGGAACGGTATTGCTTTTCTTACTGGATATATACTTGGTCTTCTCTTAATTGGAGCCATGCGGCGTTTTTTCCCGCAGCGCTTATACATTGTTCGGGTGTGGGCTATAGTCAAGCTAATCCTGCTCTTTTTAAAAGAGCTCGTTCGAGCAAGCCTCGAGATGATTCGAGAGATTATTAGACCCAAGCTCCATATTCGCCCAGGTATATTCAGTTATCGTACACAGTTGTCCTCGGATTGGGAGGTTACCCTGCTGTGTATGTTAATTTCCTTAACCCCTGGTTCACTTCCACTTGAAATCTCGGGCAACAAACGCAAGCTTTTTATCCACGCACTGGATATCAAGGATGAAGAAAAATTGAGAAACGACATTCGGAATACATTCGAAAAAGCAATTATGGAGGTGACACGTTAATGTTATCTTCACTATTGTTTATCTCCCTGCTTATTCTGTCTGTGGCCATTATGGCTTGCTTGTACCGCGTTCTTAGTGGCCCATCCATGGCTGATCGGATTACTGCACTCGACACGATTGGTATCAATGTTATAGCCATCGTGGCTGTACTATCGATGATGCAGAAAACGCAAGCTTATCTAGATATCATTTTGCTGATTGGTATAGTGGCTTTTCTAAGTACGGTCGCATTTGCACGATATATTGAACGAGGGGCGGTGTTTAGAAATGATGGAGATCGTTAGTAGCACCGTCGAAATAGTGATTGGGCTACTCGTCCTGATCGGGGCTTTGTTCAGTGCTTTTAGCGCCTTCGGACTTCTCCGTCTACCCGACGTATACTTGAGAGCACATGCGGCGACGAAAAGTACGACTCTCGGTGTGTTATGTGTCCTGAGCGGTGCATTTTTCTTCTTTTGGTATTTTGACAACTATATTAGTGCTCGCCTGTTGCTCGGTATTTTGTTTGTGTTCATCACGGCGCCTATTGCAGGACATCTGAATGGCCGGGCTGCCTATCGTACCGATGTACCTCTCTGGGAACAAAGTGTGCAAGACGAACTGGAGCCGTTGTTAAAAGGGAAAAAGATGAAATACGAAGAGAAGGACATGATGGAGTAGGTTATATAAGTTAAAAATAAAAAATGGAAACACCCCCGAAGATGAAGTCCGCATGTCGCGGTTCAACTTCGGGGGTGTTTTAACATCCTTTTTTACATAGAATCTGTCTGGAAGAATCCATTCAGAAGCCGTTTAAACCTTGTCGTTTCAAATCGGCAGCTACAATACGGGCTAGTTGTGCAGCCCCTTGCCGGTTAGGATGCAGGCTGTCGCCATTCATGTACAAATTAAGGGTTGCCGCCGGGCCAATGGAAGTGAAATAAGCAGAACTAAGCTTGTTCAGATCTACGAGGGTTACTCCTTCCTCCTGAGCCAGTGCTCGTGTAGACGCGTTATACCAGCGACTTTCCGCTTGATGCACATTAGCCGAATTGAAATCCGTTGCTCTGCCTTGCGGTGTAGAGAGAATCACCGTCGCTCCTTTGTTTTTCGCCTGACGTACCATATCCCGCATGATTTCCTTGAACTCTGCCTCCGTTGTATTGTTTTTGGCATTAGTATCGTTAATTCCCAATTGTAAAATAAAGTAATCTCCTGCTTTAATATATTTCAGAATAGCCTCCATCTGACCATCATCTCGGAAACCTCTTGCGATCTGGCCACCTGTTGCCATATTCCGCACTTGAAAGGTGGAACTATTTACATATGAAGGAAGCAACTGTCCCCAGCCTCCTTGGACACTGCTATCAAGCGGGTAGTAATTGCACACCGTGGAGTCTCCACCAATATAGATTGTACGATTGGTAACAGGCTGGCTGGACAACTTTCGAATTTCAAGAGCACTCAGCGTAAACGCGGTACCAGCCTTGCCTTCCGTAATCAGGAGATTCAGCTGTCCGTCCGTCACTGGAATCTGGAATTGATCAGTCGCTCCGTTGCCTGTCATATTCATAATCTGGTATACCCCTTCTGCGGCTACGCTCGCTCTAGACGTGTTGCCCAGGGTAACTTTGACTTCGTATAGTCCATTGGGCAGATCAACATTAAAGGTATTATCACTCTTCGTACCAAATTTCAGAAACTGCACAGCATCGCTTCCAACACCGCTGCCTGATGCTGAGACATCCCTCATATTAGCCGGTGTGTTGAAACCGTACCCCTTTGCAGAGGCGTAGGCGGTTGATGCTGAAACTCCAATATATCCGTTCTCCACTGATCCTGCACCAAAATCAAATTTGTATTGATCGGATGCAGCCTCCGCAACCTCTACCCGATCACTTCCATATCCCACGGCAATTATACTTGCAGCCAATACACCACATAACATCATTCGCAAAGAACTAGACCATTTCATCATAAAACTCCCCTTTCGGATTAGATGATGATGCATGAACCATTTTCTACTCTTCCGTACCCTGTTCCTGCTGAATAACTACAAGACATGGTCAAGCCAGTCGTATGCTTTTGCCCCGCTAATCTCATGCCCGCCGTCAAAATAATCTGCACCCAGCGCTCCTTCTGCACCTGCATGTATATAAATCGCTTTCAACCGTTCATGAGCCTCACGTGCAGAATGAAGCGGAAAAACAAGATCTTTGCTTCCAATCTCCAAAAAGAGAGCGCGCGGAGCAATCAGACCGATTATATCCGGCAACTCTGCTTCCTGCAAAATCCCCGGGATATAATTATCGAGACAATGGTTGCGATCCAGAATGCTACCATGGAACGTGCTTGCGTAACCACTGACAACGGTAGCTTTACAGCGTTCATCGAGTGCCGCTGTAAAAGCAATAACCAGTCCACCGCCTGAAATGCCCATGCCTCCGATTCGCTCTGGATCCACTTCAGACCGAGTCAGTACATAGTCCAGTACACGTTTTGTCTCATAGACTCGATGTCCAGCAAGGGTCTGACCTACCATAAGGAGATGCGCAGCAATCTTCGTACAAGAACTTGTGCCTGGAGGTGCCTCGAGATCCTCGTCCAACCTTCTCTCCCCAAACCCGAGCAGTTCAGGAGCAGCTACAACATATCCACGCTGTACAAGCTTTACTGCAAAGTCCTTGTGCAACCCGGGTTCCCCAGTGCGCGGTGAACCATCCGGCTCCATAGCACAAATCTCACGACTTCCATAGCCGTGCCCGTGACAGGCGATAATAGCTGGCTTCCTGTCTGAGATAACGCTTACATCATCAGGTATTAAAAGATAAATAGGCATACGCAGCCCTGAATAGGTTGTGATCTCAATCCGCTCACGGGTATAACCTTCGCAAGATGTACGTTCCAGCAACACAGGGTTAAGATCAGCAACTTCCGAAGGAAAACCGCCAAGCCGCTCTTGAACTCTGTCTTGTAATTGCTTACGCCATGATGCAAAATCCACATCCGGATGGTAAACCGAGCGCCCATGAAGTCTGGTCTGTTGATACAGGTAGTGATCAATGTCCTGCATTAACTTGTGCCCCTCCTGTCGGTATTGGTTTATATTAGATAATTGACCTTTTTTATATGATTCTCGTCTATTATAAAACCAAAAGTAAAAATAAGGAATCTCTTGCACACATAAAAAAAATGAATTCCCATTCTTGATCAGATGAGAATTCATTTTAACTAACTAAAAATCACATTAGACATGATCTAGATAATTTTTTCAACCTTAAATAACCTCATCAGAAACTGTGACACGAACGCTGCCACGATACAGATCATTCCACTGTATGCAACATAACGAAAATCCAGAAAACTGAAATCCATCCGAAGATAGTTAACCGCTGGAAATGCTGCGACAATACCCACCAGAATGAATATTCTGAAAATTTTCAGCACGGCTTCACTTCCATTTGTTGCCCAAACAATAGCATTGGCCATATACAAAAAAGCAGCTATACACAAAATAATGGTCAGACCCGAAGAGAAAAGACTCGTCGTCCACACCGATCTAAACCCAAGCAGAGTAAAGATAAACCAGATTAGAACACCATTAATGATAGCCATAGCTACAACACGGATTAGAGCAAATAACCATACTGCCAGCATGATTTTACCGGGTTTTGAAACCACCGCCAGCAGGAAACTCAGGTTCTTCTCAGCTTTTTCTTTCGTGAAAAACTGGAGAACGTGAGGAATACCGACATACAATGCAAATACCAATGCAGAAGACAGGAGACCAACACCAATCAATGAATTGGTAAACATGACACGATGT
The DNA here is from genome assembly GCF_948329825.1 of Paenibacillus sp. JJ-100. Classification (GTDB taxonomy): domain Bacteria; phylum Bacillota; class Bacilli; order Paenibacillales; family Paenibacillaceae; genus Paenibacillus. Next base: position 954,018 of record NZ_CAOJCM010000001.1, on the reverse strand, counting down.
TCCCGGGTCTCATTCAACTTGTGCAACAGTGGAACAACACCATCGATCGTCAAACCCAGACTTGCTTCCAACTCCCCCAGTTGACCGATCGTAAACACAAAAAAAATTCCAAACATCAATACTTGCATGGTCAAAGACCTTTTCCAATTGAGGGTTTGTACATCTTTTCTTAATAACGGCAGCAAGTACAGCCTCTCCCTTCCCCAAAAAGATTACTTTATACGTCAGTTTTGTACAGCCGCTTGTTTGGTAGTTCTGTAAAAGTCCTCTAATGAGCTCTTTTCCTTGAAAAATTCCTGAATTTCTATGCCGTGCTGCAGAAGAACTTGTAACGGCTGTTTAATAACCTCCGATTCAACCATAAATGTCACAGACTGCTCATTATGATTCACAACCGTAATTCCTTCAATATCCTGAAGAATACTCACCACCAGTTGTGGGTTGTCACAGGTAACGATGTAACGTTCGGTGATTCCAGTGATGGCCTGAAGTGCTTGATCTGCTACAATTCGGCCTTGGTGTATCATAATAACCTGATCCGCGATCTTCTCTAAATCAAATAAATCATGAGAACTGATGAGAATCGAAGTGCCCTGCTCGGAACAGATTTCACTAAGTTTGTCTCTTAAAAAAATTTTGGAGTCTGGATCAAGGCCGTTAAAGGGCTCGTCCAGAATAAGCAGCTCAGGCTCGTGCACTAATTCACGTATAATCATAAGCTTTTGTTTCATACCTTTGGAAAAACGCCCAACCTTCAAAGAAGTCTTTAATTCGAAATGTTGCACAAGTCTGTTGTAGCGTTCTGCAACTTTATCTTTTTCCATTCCTCGCAGGCTTGCAAAAAAAAGGACGTTCTCCCAAGCCGACATTTCACTATACAGCCCTCCCTCGTCAAACACGATACCAAATCGGTTCCTATTCTTCTGGCCCATGTTATACGCCGGCTCGCCAAAAATGGTACATCCCCCTGTCGTTGGAGGGTAAAGCCCTGTAATGCAGCGAATCGTTGACGTTTTGCCCGCTCCGTTCTCCCCGATCAAAGCGCAGATTTGCCCGGAGTGCGTAGTGATGTCAATATTTTTGAGTACATGGTTTCCCTGCAGGTTCAGATTTAATCCGCGTGTTTCAATAATATGAGACCCCATAAATTCCCTCCTCTAAGGATGACTACCAAGGCTCTTCATTTTTCATATAAAACTAGTTATATTATTGAAAAACATTAAATAAACCAAATAATAGAATATTTATTATTATAGTTATGTAATATAAGTCACTTCCATCCTGAATTTTACAGATTTTTCTCTTCTGAACGATGTTATTGAGATTACACTTCAATTGAATATAAGGTTTTCTTTAAAAGGTGATGGTTGATTTTAAAAAAAAGATATTCCATCCCCTCATTAAGGGCTTCGGAATATCCTTTATTTTTTGGTTTTGAAATTTTCATATCTGTTGGTGTAGATAGAAGCCATCTTCTTCAAGTTTCTTCTATGCTTTTTATTGTTATTGACCTGGCAGCCACCAGTTCCACCTCCCCATCAATTTCATTAGAGACGGGACAAGCACAAGGCGGATTACTGTAACATCAATAAATACGGCTGAGGTTATACCGATTCCCAACTGTCTTACGCCTTCCACTTCAGCAAAAGCAAAAGGAATCGTAACTGCCAGTAAAATACCAGCAGCAGACGTAATTAAACGACCTGTTGAAGCCAAACCGTGTTGAACGGCCTGATCACTGTCCCCTGTTCGTCGATATACTTCCTGGATGCGGCTTAACATAAAAACACCGTAATCCATTGATATGCCAAATACTAACCCAGCAATGAACACAGGGATCATAATCGCGACGGCTGACGACTCCATTCCCAGATGTCCTTCGTTAAATACCCATACCAGTATGCCAAACGAAGCAGCTAAACTGAGCAGGTTCATCAGAATAGCCTTTAGTGGGATCAATAGGGAGCGAAATGCCAGAAGCAGCACCAAATAATTGCTTACAATGACAAATACAAGTACCTTGGGTAACTGCTGTACAATTTCGTGCATGATCTCATCCTCATAAACGGCTTCACCGCCATAAATCACTGGAATGCCATCTTGCCCGGTTGTTAAATCATCAGCTCTAGTCTGCCACAACCAGTCTGTTATCTCCTCTGAACCTGGTTCCCCCTGCACACCCACCATCAGTCGGATAAACGAATCGGAAAAGCTAATCGGGTAGCCGGCACTTACCACTTTCGGGTCCTGTTGAAGCATGTATATTTTCTGATTAGCCTTCTCCCATTGTTTGGCTGTTAATGGCGTTCCTTGTTCCCCGATGATAATATCCATCATTGAAATGCGCTCCTGACCAAAATTACGCTGGATCTGCTCGGATGCTTGACGGGATTCCATTCTTTCAGGTAGCGAAGAAGCATCGGGAACAGACAATTCCATCCGTGTAACGGGATATACACACCATAATAGAAGAATTGTAGCTGTGATTCCCATCCATATAGGGCGTTTCATCACCATTGCCGACCAGCGGTGCCAGAAACTGCGTTCTTGATCTTTATGCTTAGATTCAAACTCTGAAATGCTGGATGGAAAGATCATCCGACCGAATATTCGTTTTTCACTCAGCAAAAGTATGGCAGGTAATAACGTTATGTTTAAAAGTAACGACAGGATCAGTACAATCATGGCTCCTAGCGACACACTGAGAAACATCGGTAGTCTAATCCAGAGTAACCCCAGCAGACCGAGGACTACACATGCAGCCGAGAACAACACAGCACGACCCGCAGTGCGTAATGTCTTTTGTAATCGCTCCCGTTGCTGGATTTTGGTTTGTTCATTCATCAGCATGGCTTTATGGACGTAACTCTGCTGAAACTCTTCCCTATATCTGCTTAATATAATAAGTGCAAAATCAATGCTTAGCGCCATACCCACCATCGGAATCACGTTAATAATAAAGTTGGACAGTTCCAGATAATGACCTAGAAACGAAGTTATGCCCATCGCTGTAATCACTGCACTGATCCCCATCGTGACAGCAACTATTGCCGCTAATACTCCTCTGAACGCAAAACAAAGAACAAGTAGCGCAATAGGCAACCCTACCATCTCTGCCCGTTCTAAATCTCGAAAGCTTAATTGATTAACATCCTGTTGCACAACAGTTTTTCCAGTCAACTGCACGGTTCCGGGAGGGTGAGCTTGCTTGTCCTCCTCTTCAAGAAGTTTGCGCAGTTGCTCTAATGGAAGTCTCATCTGATGGGATGCAATGTCCATATGAACTAGTGCATAAGCCTGATCTTCATGCAACATTCTTCCTTGTGTGTTCGCATCGAGAGGAGAAATGACCGCGGATATGGCTGGCAACGTATGAATTGCCGTGAGTGTTTCCTGAATCCACTGGTTGAACTTGACTCCAGAAGTATCCGGATGTTTATTAAAAAGTAACACGACCGGATCAGGAGGGGAGTTAAAGTCTTCCTCCAATATCCGTTCTACTGCTTGAGCTTGTCCCTGTACGAACTTCAATCCATGATCCTGAACAATGTCCGGCAGCTTCCATGCCCAGGCGGCTGACATCCCGATGATAAATACCCAGCAGAGTATAATAAATCGAGGATATCGGCTGATGAAGGCAGCCAGGCTCCGATACCCCATACCTAAGCTCCTCTGCACATAAATTGAATTCCTTCTTTGAATACAACATCACGACACGTACTTCATATAGTACAAGTCTATTCGTGAAGTAACTTGATTATGTTTATAACGCAATAAAGACGAACACCCTCATGCACTCGCTTGTTGCATGGGCTGTTCGTCCTTATAGGCTAATATCACATCTTATTATTCCGGGCGAATCACGGTGAATCGCTCACCCAGTTTGGCATAATCATTACCAGCCAAGCGACTGACTGGTTTTAACTGATCCATCAAAAGATACCCTTTTTCAGCAAGATAGACTTGCTCGCTAAAGTGATATTGCACAATACGTACCAGCAACAGGTCACTTACAGGCATGCCTTCATCATTCGAGATTGGAATATGCTGATACAACTTGCACTCCATCCGAATAAGAGCTTCCTGAATTCCGGGTACAGCGACGATGGAACTAGGTGTTGTTGTCAGACGGGTCCGCTTCAGCTCACTTTCATGAGGTTCCAACATAGCCGCAGTTTCATTCACCTCTTCAATAATATTCTCATCACAAATGTGCACGACCAGTTCATTATGATTGAGTACGTTACGCGCAGTATCCTTCATGACACCATTTTTACGTCCAACCGAGATGGATAACAATGGCGGATCAGAGCTCACTACATTGAAAAAACTGAATGGTGCTGCGTTGATAACACCATCATGATCTGAGTTTGTAGTCACAAAGGCAATTGGACGAGGTACAATCGAACCACTCATCAATTTATAGTTATCTTTAGCCGTAAGTTCTTCCGGATTAAGTGAATACATAGGTAAGTCCCCTCTCTTGCCTCTTGGCAGCAAGTCTGTTCCGTTTGGTCGTTCATCGTTATTATATCACCCATTCTATACACAATCACACGTAGGCAAGAGCCGTCATATGCTGTCACAGAATACGATTGACAGGAAGGATGTCTATGAATATGAATTATGTATTCCCCTCATATGTGGGCTATGGAAATTACCCTTATGCTGCTTATAGTGATGAGGGTTACACTAGTTATGGAGAAAACCGCTCAATTCAGTTCCCTCCATTTTTCCCTGGTGGAGGCAGTTTTACAGGGGGGCAGACTGTGCCAAACATCCCCGGAGGTCCAGGCCTGTTTCCTCCGTTCATTCCCGGTGGCGGAACACCTTCAGGCCCTTTTTTCCCTGGCGGTGTCCCAGGTGCTGGCACTGGTGCAATCCCAGCTCCAGGCGTACCAGCACAGCTAGCTCAGGGGAATCTCCCTTCCTAGCTCAGTGCCTATCCTCGTCCGGTTGGTCAACCACCAGCCGAAATGATATTTTTATATAACCTCATCAAGAGCCGTCCGGGTCTACTGTCACTTTTCCTCCAGCAGCAGCCGCAGAGCTTGACACAAGCAGTTCAGTTTGCGCAAACTGGCGCAGTCTCACCTCGTGATCAAGAGCAACGTATACTCCCGAACTTCTGTTATAACCGCTGGTCTCTGGTGTTTACGTATAATGATGTGTTTCTGATGTGGCCTGCCATTAATCTGTTTGGCTTCGTCGTGGGTTACTTCTATCCGTTCCAAACACCAGGAATTCTGTTAAATACACAAATTTTATTCGCTCTTTGTTAATAGGTCGTAATGCTTTACGTTTCAAAATTTTTTCCGCTCCTAATTCAAACAGCCCGCATTGGAAACTAAGCTTCCGTGCGGGCCATCTGCGCTTATGCCAAGACTATCACGCAGTTATATTATGGTTTTCTGTTGATCTAATCCTGCCAATCATGCAGAAATACAGAAGCAAAGCCCCTAGATCAGCACATGCAATTACAATCCCCATCGGCACAGCGGTATGTTCTCCTCCAAGACCAACAAGGGGAGCAACAAGCCCGCCGAACAAAAAGGTCATCACGCCAATCAATGCAGATGCACTTCCGGCCGATTGGGCCTGATTCGCCATAGCAAGCGCAAATGAAGCTGTATTAATTAGACCCACACTGGAAACGACCAGAAATAATGGAATGAGCACTGACATCAATCCGCCTCCTGCGAGGATGGAGATTAGCAACGATGTGCCTCCTACAGCTGCTATAATTAATCCAGCGATTAACAGCCGAGTCTCTGACACTTTTCCAGCAAGTCGTCCTGCAATCTGACTAGCGAGAATAATGCCTAGTCCATTAACGGCAAAACAGATACTGAATACTTGCGGGGACACCCCATATATTTTCTGAAGCACGAAGGGTGATCCTGATATGTAGGCGAACATTCCTGCCGCTGCGAAGCCCTGTGAGAGAGCATACCCCATAAAACGTCGATCTCTGGCTATCCTGCCGAATGTCATCAGCGTCTGCTTCAACCCACCGCTTGATCTTTTTTGCATAGGAAGTGTCTCACCCAGACCAAGTATGACCGCTAGAAGCGCTAGTACACCGATAAGACTTAGCAAGATGAATACGCCCCGCCACGAAGTATACGTCAGTATTTGTCCACCAATAATGGGTGCTGCAATGGGAGCTACCCCGTTAATGAGCATAAGCAGGGAGAAAAAACGGGTTAATTCTGGTCCTTCGTACACGTCTCTGACAATCGCACGTGAGATCACAATCCCGGCGGCTCCAGCCAAACCTTGAATGAAGCGCAATATCACAAATGAGCCCATCGTTGGACTGACGAGACAGAGGACAGAGGCAATCGTGTAGAGCACAAGTCCCGCGATCAACGGTATTCGTCGACCTCGAACATCACTTAATGGCCCAGCAAGCAACTGTCCAAGAGCAAGTCCGATCATACACGCCGTCAGACTAAGCTGAGCATACGATGTGGATGAACCAAATTCATCCGCCAGCATTGGCAGAGCTGGCAGATACATATCCAGAGACAGTGGTCCGAAGGCGGAGAGTGTGCCAAGAATTAGCGCCATTCTCACTCGCGGCGTCGCAGTGGTGTGTAATGAAGCTGGTTTACTTTTCATCAAAACAGTTCCTCTTTCTTCCAATCATGCTGTAATCGTTGTCCTTAATTTTCTCCATCTCCAAGCAATCTGAGCAGGTTGTTAGGTAAGGTGAACTGTTGATTATTAATAATAATCCGGCGTAGCTCCTCTTCATCCCGCTCGTTATCCGCGTCCTTGATTTCCTGGATTTCCCGGTGCAGTCGCTCCATCTGATGATCTAGTGCATTGGCAGAATCCGCGGCATTCTTCAATTCTCTTGTCAGATGTTCCGGAACATCTTTGTTGTATTTATAAAAGATTTTATGTTCCAGACTCGCCCAGAAATCCATAGCGATCGTACGAATCTGAATTTCTACACAGGCACGTTCCTCGCCATTAGACATGTATACTGGAACTTCAACAAGCAGATGCAAGCTTTGATAACCGTTCGGTTTTGGATTTTCAATATAGTCTTTCACTTCCAGCACACGTAAATCACTTTGATTACACAACATGTCCTTGATGCGATAAATATCCGAAAGAAAAGAACATGTAATCCGTACACCGGCGATGTCTTTAATATTTTCTTTGATACTTTCAAACGTCAACTCGTGGTTTTTACGGAACATTTTGTTCATAATGCTCTCAGGAGACTTCAATCTCGACTTGGTATGCTCGATTGGACTATAGTCATGAAGGGACTGAAATTCCTCTTTCAAGACCTCTATTCTCGTTTCCATCTGATCCAGCGCAAACTTATAAATCATCATAAATCGTGTAATTTCATATTTGAATTTCTTGAACTGGTCAATCGGATGTGGGGCATTCATCATCAATTTCTTCCTTTCTTCTGACGCGTCTTGAATTTGTTTATTGAACTGTATCACTTCATAGTGACAGTTGTCTTGCCACATGTCTTCCATATCATTATAAAACATCTAACACAAATAAACGAATTTACAGAGCTGATTACTGTACAGTTTGAATGTGATTTTGAAGAAGGTGGCACTATAGCTGTATACTGGAGAAGCTATTTTTTTTGAAAAGAAAGGAAATGATGATGCATACTCACCTCCAGAAATACGCTACGTTACTGCTCTGTATGTCAGGGGGCATGGTTGATGTGCTCGGATATCTCGGACTGGGTCACGTACTTACAGCCAACATGACAGGCAACATCGTGCTGCTTGGCATTGCTATTGCTCGTGCTCAGGAATTTGTAATATTTCGGGCCCTTCTTGCACTCGCCGGTTTTATTGCAGGTAACGCCTTAGCAGCACATATCCTTGGACAGGTCAGAAGCAAAAATGGTTGGTCAGTACGAGTCACCGCTGTTCTCACCCTCGAAAGCATACTGCTGCTTGTTTTTGCTATCCTGATGATCAGTCCAATCGCTGATCAAATATCCTATTTCTTAATCGTACTCTTGGCGATTGCCATGGGAATGCAGACAACAGCTGCCCGGCGCATCGGTATCGCTGGAATTTCGACTACCGTACTCACCAATAACCTAGCAGCAGTCATTGAAGATACTGTAAGCATTCTGCATCGGTTAAGACATGCCACTATCCGTTCTTTATTCAAGGAACTGCCTACCGACGCTTACCTTCGGGCAGGGGCAGTAATGATTTATCTGGGCGGGGTGATTCTGGCTGCACTCCTTTTTCATCATGTGCCCTCCATTGCAGTTTGGATTCCAGTACTCATCATCGCGGGGGTTACACTTCAAGCAAGATTTGCTTCTTGGGGGAAAACGGATGCTTAACACAGCAGTTAGCTAAAAATAAACACTGGTCAATTCTTCCGAAAATCTGCCTTTCCTGTTACACTAGTATCACTGCAAAGGCAGACTGGAGGGAATCACTTGAGAGCATTACGACAGATACAGGTTGAAATCCGCGGATGGTCTCGCAATATTCAACTCTTCTTTCTGGCAAGTCTGCTATATCAGATCGGAAACGGTATGTTCTCTGTCCTATACAATCTATACATTCAGGGCCTGGGTTACGATGACACGATGAATGGCCAGATTGTTAGTATCCAATCTCTCGCTACAGCCATCATGTTTATTCCTATTGGATTGAGCGGTGACAAGTTCAGCCGTAAAAAACTGCTAATTATCGGGGCGCTATTGAGCGGAGCATTTCTCATCGGTCGCTCTTTCGACTATGCTGCCAGCGGATTGCTCTGGTTTGCTGTATTTTCCGGCCTGTTCGCTGGTGTGTTTCAGGTGCTAGCCATTCCCTATCTCGCAGAGAACGTCAATAAAAGAGAACGCCTCAAAATGTTCAGTTACTACTCCTCACTGGTTCTAGCCTCACAGGTTCTTGGCAGCCTTGGGGGTGGTATACTGGCTGACTTACTTCACTCCTTGGGAGTAGCCAAAGTCAGCGGATTGCAAATGGTCCTGTTTATGGGCGGTGCAGCAACACTTGCTGCATTTATCCCGCTGCTTTTTGTAACTGAAAGAGCGGTGTCCCAGACTATTAGCGACAGTTCCTCGGAACAATCACAGGTTCAGCTTGATCCTAAGCTTCAGAAAGTTAAGGAAGAGGCATCTACACAACGACAATCCATGATGTCGACAGATCAAGATACATCCGTTAAAACACGAGATACAAAACTCATCGGTCAGTTTGTGGTCACACAACTGCTGATCGGACTGGGCTCTGGACTGGTAGTGCCTTATCTTAATCTGTATTTCACTAATCGCTTCACAGTATCTCTAAGCGGCATGAGCTTCCTCATTGCACTTGGGCAGATTATGACCATCGTCTCCATGCTGATTGGCCCGACTCTAGCAGCCAAAGTGGGTAGTGTAAGAGCCGTTGTCATTTTTCAGGTCCTGTCACTACCTTTCCTGTTATTAACAGGTTTTACGAATCTGTTGATCATTGCATCGATCAGTTTTTTATTTAGACAAGCATTGATGAATGCTGCCAACCCAATCCATTCCGCCATATTGGTTGACCGAATATCGGACAAACGCCGTGGGATTGCCAATTCCATGATGCAAACCGCATTTATGATTGGATGGGCCACCATGGGACCTGTGCAGTCTTATCTGGTGACCACATATGGAACCTATTGGGGCTACGCGATCACCTTCAGCATTACAGGCAGCCTCTATGTGATCTCATCTCTAATGTACTTCTATATGTTCAAAGAGCCTAAGCTTACCGCAGTTAGTATAGGAAGCACGTAATCATAATCAGGAGTTGAGTGTGCAGGTGCTTTCATCGTGTATATCAAAGAGGGTATCCTACAATGCGATGCATAACCAGGATACCCTCTTTATTTTTCTTAAACTACCAGTATTTTGGATTATAGACGAAAACGATAATACCCACGGTCACTACAGCGGCTATAATGACAAACGCATAATATTTCGGTTTATTTTCTGAACTTGGAGCCTGTTCATCATAGTAATCCGAATTGCGGCGATAAGACCCTATCCACAGATCACTCATCATATTACCAACGACCTTGATCAGACGTTTTATCCAGTCCACAACCGTATCTCCTATCTACATTATTTTTCTACATTAGATTCCATATTAAGTATAATTAACTTTATATTCCCTATCAAGTCATCTCACTTTTTGGCGTCGTTTGAATCTCTAACTGTGTCAAAATAAGAAAAGCTTCCTGATTGTTCATGCCGCACATTTCCTCTGAGGCTTGCAAATCACTGCATACCGCAGGGCGGTCGGCTCGCCCGAAAATACCGCAGCGATTATCAACGGTTAGCTGTACACAGCGCTCACCTGCCGCTTTGCCTTCGGGCATGCCGGGAATTGGTGATGAAATGGATACGGCAATACAACATGCGGCACAACCAGCCCTGCATTCCATGTGATCTCCTCCAATATCTACGTTATACCGAACGATTGATCCAAGTCCACGTCCGCGCAAGTCCTTGAGCAATTCTACGATTCATATGTTCACTGGTAAAATACCCCCCATGACTCAGTGGGTTCCAACTCGTCACAGGTCCGCCTACATGTACCTCAATATCCTCTTTCACCGCAGATGCATAGGCTGGGTCAATAGGGCGCAAAGGGTAACCTAATATATCATTGCGTTCATAAAAATTAATCCATTCTCCTTCCAGCCCCGGGAAGTATCGATCAACCGTAGAGGATGGGACATGGATCGGCCGACTAAAATAATCATAACGTAAGCTCCATAATGGCAAAGTGGTTCCAAATGTGTAGAAATTGGTCAACGTATCTCCCCGCTCCAAAGCCGAGTTTGTATCCACAATGTAGGGGGTTCGGCTGGAAGAAGGGAATTGCAGGTCATAGAAAAAATTACTGGCAATCACTGCACCAAGACTATGGGCGATCACACAAAGCGGAGCTTCTGGTCCATTCCGTCGAGATAGCTCATGCATAGCCCGGTTCAATGTTCGATGCACCGCATCATAATTATGACCCTGGTTCTCCACAGGTTGATAGGCAACCGCATCAGCGAGATAATGAATAATAAAACGACGTAAAGTCTGATAGTTCAATCCCTGCGACCGCACCAGTTGTTGAAACAACACATCTTCCCGCTCTTCAAACACGTCAGCCCAGAAGACAGGTTCAATATCCAGCATCAGATCCGCAGCCCCTGGCAGCACCATGACGCGATCCATTTGTCTGCTCAAACAAGAGATTAGCTTGTCAGCATAATTCTCTTTTTGCATACCCAGTCCGTGAATGACCATCACCGCTATCCGAGTCATGGTTTTCCTCCTTCTCATTGGCTAGGAACAATTCTCGTCCACACATGATGTAAGAATTGGTATCAGCATGACAGATGAGAAATATTAACACGGGATATGGATGCCTTAAAATGGTTAGATCTCTAAAATTAGTATTTCTTGATCATAAAACTATTTTACCATGATTTTTAAGGAAAATAATACATTTAACGTCAAAAGGAGCTGTATAAAATACAGCCCCTTAGATTCTACTTCGATTTTTTTATTCTTTAAAATGAACTCTCAGAACGCTACGTTGACCGGAAGTTACATCCCCTGTCAACACCTCAACCCGTTCGACCATATCCTGGCCATCCGGGATAATAATGGGTGTAATCAGAGGGTGGCCCGCCGCTTCGATGACTTTACGATCAAACTCAAGCAACTTCTGTCCAGCTCTGACACGATCGCCTGTATTTACAACCATTGAGAAGCCTTCGCCTTTGAGAGACACCGTATTTATGCCGACATGAATTAACACTTGCAGTCCGCTCGCATGTTCCAGAATAACGGCGTGTTTACTCTTGATAACATGAGCCACTTGCGCGTCAAATGGTGCAACCACTTGATTGCCTGAAGGCTGGATCGCTATCCCTTCGCCCATATGCTTTTCAGCAAATGCAGGGTCAGGAACTTCTTCTAACGGAACCGCTTGACCTGTCAAGGGTGCCATCACTTCGACTGAAGCGGTTTTCGTTCCTTCTACTTCAGAAGATGCAGAGGATGCAGAAATAACAGAAGATGCTTCGGTGGAGATGGTTCGATCCTCTTTTCTCAGCTTCGCCCGGCCAAATGCAACCGTCAGCAAGAATGGAACGATCAGCACAATCGCCATACCGATGAAGAATACACCCCATTTATTCGGGAAAATGGACAGGAATCCAGGGACGCCTCCTACACCAATAGATGTAGCTTGAACGTTATTCATCGTGAGCAGCACACCGCCAATGGCGGAACCGACCATACCGAAGATAAATGGATATCGATAGCGGATATTCACACCGAAGATTGCTGGCTCCGTAACCCCTAAGAAAGCGGATACGGATGAAGTTGCCGCAAGTCCTCTCATTTTCTTCTCACGTAGAACCAGCATCATCGCAAGTGCTGCGGAACCCTGCGCAATATTGGATAATGCCAGCATTGGCCAGAGGAACGTACCTCCCTGACTACCAATCAGTTGCACGTCTACCGCAAGGAAGGTATGGTGCATGCCCGTAATGACGAGTAATGCATACAGACCACCATAGATCAAACCTCCCAACGCAGCATACGAATCATAAATATAGATCAGACCAGAGGTGATGGCGTTTGCAATGGCAAACGTAACCGGCCCTATAATCGTAAATGCGAGGAAACCGGTAACCAGCAAGGTAACGGGTGCGACAACCAGTAGTTTAATCGAGTCATGTACCCGTTTGTTAAGGAAGATCTCCATCTTCGCTAATAGATATGCTGACACAAGCACAGGTAGCACCTGACCCTGATAGCCAATCTTCTCAATCTCCCAACCAAACAAATTCCAAGTTGGAACTGTACCTTTGTTCACTGCATCAGCATAACCGTACGCACTCAGTAGATCGGGATGCACAAGAATGAGACCTAGCACAATCCCGAGCAGCGGACTGCCACCGAATCTAGTCACCGCTGACCAACCGATGAGGGCTGGCAGGAACGTAAAGGCAGTATTCGCTATCGTATTAATAATGGATGCGAGATCTTTCCACGCTGGGTACACATCCACTAATGATTTTCCATCAAAGAAAATGCCGGGGCCTGTCAAAATGTTGTTAATTCCGAGCAACAGACCCGCTGTAATAATGGCTGGCAAGATGGGAATAAAAATGTCCGAGAGCGTTTTGATTGCTCGCTGTAACGGATTTTGCTTTTTACCTGCGGCTGCCTTCACATCATCCTTGGAAGACCGCTCGCCGCCGGTAATCTGAATCATCTCATCATAGACTTTATCCACGAGACCTGGACCGATGACCACTTGGAATTGGCCTTGGGAGGAGAACTGCCCTTTGACTAGATCATTCTGGTCGAGCAACTCCGTATCGACTTTGTCCTCGTCATACAGAGCAAATCGCAACCGTGTGACGCAATGTGTTGCTGCTTCGATATTCTCTTTGCCGCCGACGGCCCGGATGATCTCCTCGACCTGTTTTTTATCAATTGCCATAGTGTCACTTCCTATTTAAAAGTTGGTTGGCATATCTGTTATTGCTTGATCAACCACATATAAGATGCATAAGGACTAAGCAAGATTTCCTTCGTTAACTCAGGTTCTACATCCGTATTTCCGATAAGTAGTTCCGGTGATTTGCCCGCAATATGATCGTTCCAGACCGCAACAGGCACATCAAATTGAGTATTCTGATTACGGAAGTTTGAAACCACAATCAACGTCTCGTTGCCATTCGTTCGCGCATATGCAAACACTTCCGGGTGAGCGTCATCGAGTCGTTCATACAATCCATCTGTCAGAACATCTACCTCTTTACGCAGAGCAATCAACTTCCGGTAATGATGATAGATGGAATCCGGATCTGCCATCTGCTGTTGAACATGAATTGTAGGATACCTCTCATCCACCTTGAGCCAAGGGGTTCCGGTTGTGAATCCAGCATTAGCCGTCGCATCCCACTGCATCGGTGTCCGGGAATTATCCCTGGATCTCTCTTTCACGATCCGGAAAGCTTCCTCAGCTGATTTCCCTCGTTCTTCCTGTAACAACCGATACATATTGGTAGATTCGATATCGCGGAATTCACTGATGTCATTCCAGACCGGGTTAGGCATACCAATCTCTTCCCCTTGATAGACATAAGGAGTGCCTTGTAATCCATGCAGCGTTGTCGCCAGCATTTTGGCACTTTCGGAACGGTAGTCTCCATCATCAGCAAAACGGGATAACGCACGAGGCTGATCATGATTGTTCAGAAACAGAGCATTCCAGCCACCACCTGCCTGCATCCCTGTCTGCCATTCACTGAACAATTGTTTCAAAGCTTCAAAATCATATGGCATCAGCTCCCACTTCTGCCCATCAGGATAATCGACCTTCAAGTGATGAAAATTAAATGTCATTGAGAATTCCCGTGAAGACGGTTTGGAATAACGTATGCAGTGCTCGAGCGTCGTGGAGGACATCTCCCCTACGGTGACCATGTTATAAGGTCCAAATACCTCATCGTACATTTCAGTAATGTACTCGTGCACGCGAGGTCCATCTGTGTAGTACTTGCGTCCATCTCCTGGTGATACGCTGCCATCGTCATCTGGAAAACGCTGATCTTTGGAGATCAGGTTGATCACATCCATACGGAAACCGTCTACTCCTTTTTCCGCCCAGAACTTGATCATATCGCGAACGGCCTTGCGTACTTCTTCATTCTCCCAGTTGAGGTCTGCTTGCGTCTTATCAAATAACGTCAAGAAATACTGTCCAGTCTGTTCATCATATTGCCAGGCAGGGCCACCGAATTTGGATTGCCAGTTGTTAGGTACGCCTCCATCCGGGGCAGGATCTCTCCAGATGTAATAATCCCGATAAGGATTATCTTTGGATGAGCGGGACTGCTGAAACCATTCATGTTCGGTCGAGGAATGATTCACAACAATATCAATCATCAGTTTCATATCACGCGCTTTCAATTCGGCTAGCAATTCATCAAAATCTTCCATTGTGCCATATTCCGGATTAATTTGATAATAATCCGCAACATCGTATCCGTTATCCCGCTGTGGAGATACGTATACCGGCTGCAACCAGACAATGTCGATTCCCAGATGCTGCAAATAATCCAGCTTCTCCGTTAAACCACGAATGTCTCCGGTACCCGATCCAGTCGTATCGTTGAAGCTCTTCGGGTATACCTGATATACCGTCGATCTCTTCCACCACGATGAATGTTCTGTATTGGTCAAACTCATGTTAACGCCTCCAATAAATTGATTGCTCACATCAAACCCCCTGTTAACTTCATCATCTATAATACATAAGTAAACCTGTATATACAAGTTGAAACGAAAATGAATTTATATGTTTCTCTTCTACAACTTCCCCATAAACGTTAGCTCTGTAACAACTATTTTTGAACTCAAATCACGAAAATCCGCTGATATCTGTATTGTTTTGAACAGGTGAACATAAAAAAAGAGGCGAAACGGATCACATCCGCTTTGCCTCTTTTTAGCTATAATTAATTACGTGAGTGCCTCTTTTTATGCTGACGCTAATCCACCATATACTAAGAGTTCGGTATTATTTTCTATAGGATTTACAGCGAGATAGACTCACCAGGTGCCAGTACGCGTCCCTCTAATCCTCTAGAAGCCAGCTGTTGTACGAATTGTTCCGCATCCTGACGAATCGCAGGGAACGTGTCGTAATGTACGGGGATCGTCAGTTTGGCGTTAAACCATTCCGCAGCTTGCAACGCATCTTCAGGTCCCATGGTATAATGCCCACCAATTGGAAGGAATGCAACATCAATATGGTGACGTTCCCCGATCATTTTCATGTCACCAAATAGACTTGTATCTCCAGCATGCAGCACGGTTTTGCCACCAATATCAATAATAAATCCAGCAGGTAAACCTGCATACATAATACGCTGTTCTTCTTCCAAAACAATACCGGACGTATGGAATGCCTGAATCATTTTCGCCTTGGCAAATCCCAGATCCACTGTTCCGCCCATATTCATGCCAATGGTTTCTAACCCTTTCCACGACATGTATGTAGCTAGTTCTACAATCGCCACCACTTTGGCATCGTTGGCTTTGGCAATCGGTTCAGCATCCAAAATGTGGTCCATATGTGCGTGTGTCAATAGGACTACATCCGTTTTGATATCCTCCGGCTTGGTCACCGCAAGTTCATTGCCACGCAGGAAAGGGTCAATCATAAGTGACTTCTCTGCCGTGCCCAGTTGTACACTAGAGTGTCCGTGGTACGTAATATTCAACATTTCAGGTTCCTCCTGACATCTGAATGATTTATTTTTCTAACGTCAATTATAATTCAGAATGCTCTGTGAGTACAAAGCTGTCATTGGACAAGCTGCACTATCGCTGTATTTTTTGTGTATTCAGTACCAATCTCCAATAATTTCTTCTCTTCTGAGTGATTTCTCATGCTCTCACAGGCTGCTTACGATATACCCTCGTTTCATAGGGTTGCAACAAAATAGTCCCGTCATCCGTAGAATAACGTTTGGTTACGTTGCCCATCATTAATTTGACTTCTTCTGCATTCCAGCCTTCTGGCCATGCCATCTCTGGCTCATTCGCACTGAAATTCATTAGAATCAACCACTGCTCATCGTCCAGTGTACGGGTATACGCATAGATTTCCGGATCATCTGGCAAAAGAAGCTCATACACGCCATAGATTAGCCCATGGTGTTGCTTGCGTAACGTTATTAATTTGCGGTAATAATGCAAAATCGAATGTGGGTCTGTCTCTGCATCTTCCACATTGATATCCGGATAATTGCTATTCACTTCGATCCAAGGCTCGCCTGTTGTAAAACCTGCATGCTTGGAATCATCCCATTGCATCGGTGTACGTGCATTATCTCGACTTTTCAGCCAAATGGCCTCCATCACCTCATCTTTGGATTTCCCTAGACCTATATAGTGGTTATAGTAATTTTTAGTCTCAATATCCCGGTATTGGTCAATATCAGGGAATGCCACATTCGTCATGCCAATCTCTTCCCCTTGATAGATGTACGGTGTACCTTCTAACGTTAACATCCATGTTGCCAGCATCTTTGCAGAACGTATTCTGTACTTACCATCATCTCCAAAACGGGACACCGGACGTGGCTGATCGTGATTACCCATGTAATTGGCATTCCAGCCTCGACCATGTAATACCGTCTGCCAGCGGCTCATAATTTCTTTCAGTTCAGTCAGCTTCCATGGTTTATAATTCCACTTCCCTATGCCTGAAGATTGGGCATCGATGAACATGTGCTCGAACTGAAACACCATGTTCAGTTCATCCCGATCCGTACCCACATAAGCCAAAGCTTGCTCCGGTCCAAGCCCGGAGGTTTCACCAACAGTCATCGGACCATATGGTTTGAGAACATTATTGTTCAGGTTGCGGAGGATGGAGTGCACCTGCTCCAAATTAGAAAACAGTTCGTAAGCCTGTACCACAGGCAGATTATCGGGATTATGAGCATTGGGTAGTCCATTTGCTTTAGCGATATGAGCTACTGCATCAAAGCGAAAACCGTCCACTCCTTTTTCCAACCACCAATGCACCATTTCATACATCTCCTCAGCCATCTCCGGATTGTTCCAGTTTAGATCAGGCTGTTGTTCTGAGTACAAATGCATGTAATATTCGTTCGTTTCCGGATCATGCTTCCACACGGAACCACCGAAGTAGGACTCCCAGTTGTTCGGCACCTGTCCGTTTTTACCCGAACGCCAGATGTAATAGTCACGCCTTGCATTCGTTTTGGAGGAACGGGACTCAGCAAACCAGGCATGTTCATCCGACGTATGATTCAGCACAAGATCCATCATGACCTTGAGTCCACGTTTATGCGCTTCAGCAAGAAGTCGGTCGAAATCCTCCATTGTGCCATACTTTCGTAAAATCGCGTAATAATCACGGATATCATAGCCATTATCATGTCCTGGAGAATCATAGATGGGACATAGCCAGATGACATCAACACCGAGATTTTCTATATAATCCAGCTTCTCATAGATTCCCTGCAGATCTCCATAACCGTCTCCGTCAGCGTCCTTGAAGCTGCTCGGATAGATCTGATATACGACACTTTCTTTCCACCAAACGATAAGATCCACCTCCCTTTCTCCTCTTGTGAAGTCATTCACCCGTTAATATGTTTTATCCGAAAAGAAACCCTTGTAAACGCCAGAACCGGGTTATTATATAAAAAGACCCGAAACCTGCATCGCATCAAACGATGAGCTTCGAGTCTTTCTCGAAATGAGTGGTAACTTTTATTTCAAAGGGATGTAGATCTTCATGTCCAGCCGCTCGGGTGTTGACTTCCACACATCCGTCACTTCAAAGTCCGGACCTTCCCGGCGTTCATATTTGGATGCAGGCAGCCAGCTGCCATAGATCATTCTGCGTACATCTTGCTCGGAGCCTTCCGTTACAAACTCAGCATATAACCCGCCAGGTATCTCCAGACAGGTATATCCCGGTTCCAGAGAATCACCACTTCCTGCGCTTTCTTCACCAACAATAAATGAGAATGACCCATCCTCCTGAAAATGAGCCGCAACACCGTACGCCATATCCGGACGTATTCGATCTGGAATCTTCATGAACTTCTGCGCACGCCCGAATTCATGGTAGAACCCGGGAATCTCTGCATAATGCTGCTCGTTATTTAGCTGCGTCTGATATTCATAACCCGTGATTCGGATGGGCTCCAACGTCACCAGACGTGGCGGGTTCATGTGGAATGTGTTCTCGAGCTGTGAACGATATTCATTAAAATCTATACTCTGCTGCCAGGTGTCCTCCGCTACAAGTACTTGCTCCAGTTTGCGAAACCGAGCCGGTGTAATTCCAAAGTGAGCATCGAAAGCTCGGGTAAACGCTTCCTGCGATTGATAACCATGATTGAGGGCAATCTCTAGAATCCCCGTCGCCGTGTTACGCAAAACAGACGCCGCCTCCGTTAATCTTCGTCTGCGTACATATTCCAGAACGGTAAAACCTGTAATCGCTTGAAACAAGCGCTGAAAATGAAAAGCCGAAAAACCTGCCGCCCCAGACACGTCCTTGATATTAAACGGCTCCTTCAGATGCTGTTCCAGATGCTCAATGGCAAGCTGAATACGTCCATAATGATCCATGACACTCGCTCTCCTGTTCATATGTGGGATATGTACTTTTTGTACCTTGATTACATTTGCATGTATCTTCAATTAGTATGACAGAAATGCATGAGCGCTTTTTGATTCTGAATGCGAACTTAAATTGCGCCGCGCTTCGTGAAACACTACAGGCACTGATATCAGGATCTAGTAAGGCACCGGATTGAACTAGCGATTACTTTTCTTCTATAAATAAATGAATGAATGCAACATAGTTAGCACAGAACAAAAAATCCCTTGTTTCTGTCCGCAGCCCAGCAGCATACTTTGGCTTATCGCCAGGCGCAGACGTCACACAAGAGAGAATAAATACTCGCTTTACGATGTTCCATGCTGATCTATACGTTAGTTAATTTCGTAATTGATCTCTATGAACTACTTTTCCACTTGCTTCTTTTATATGCTAACCGTTCCAGTGTCCAGACACAGGATGAATCCCCCATATGTCGGCTGCATACTCACTTATCGTACGGTCACTCGAGAATATGCCTGAATGTGCTGTGTTGAGCACAGCCTTGCGAGTCCAGCCGGAAGGATCTCGATACGCTTGATCGATCGCTGCATGGGCATCAGCATAAGCCGCAAAGTCCCGTAATACAAAATATTCGTCTCCGTGAGCAATCAGCGAATCATATATATCCCAGAACTCCCCATCTCGACAACAAAATACTCCTGGATGTACTAACTGCCCCACCACTTCACGGATACGCTCATCCTGATCGACGATTTCATTAGGTCTGTAACTGCCGTTACGATAATACTCCAACACTTCGTTTGCACGAAGGCCAAAGATAAACATATTCTCCTCACCGACCTGCTCCGCCATCTCCACGTTAGCACCGTCCATCGTACCTATAGTCAGTGCACCATTCATCATGAATTTCATATTCCCTGTACCGGACGCTTCTTTTCCTGCAGTGGAGATCTGTTCACTCACATCAGCTGCCGGGATAATCTTCTCAGCCAGAGATACCGAATAGTTCTCCAGGAAAAACACCTTTAATCGATCATTCACCGCTTTATCGCGGTTCACAGTATCTGCGACTGTAGTAATCAGTTTAATAATTTTCTTCGCAAAATAGTAACTCGGTGCGGCTTTGGCTCCAAAGATGAACGTTCGCGGCACCATATCATATGAAGGATCACTTCTCAACCTGTTATACAGATGCATCACATGCAAAATGTTGAGTAGCTGTCTCTTGTACCCATGCAGCCTTTTCACCTGTACATCAAACACGGAATCCGGGTCAACCATTGTACCCGTATGATCCAGAATGTAAGACGCCAAACGATTTTTGTTTTCTCGCTTGATTGCACCGAATTGCTCTTGAAACGAGGATTGATGAGCATAATCTGCAAGCTGTTCCAGTCTGCTCGGCTCAGTAATCCATCCATTACCGATAGTTTCGGTAATGAGAGTCGACAGCTTCGGGTTCGCATGCATCAACCAACGACGATGTGTAATGCCATTGGTTTTGTTGTTAAACCGTTCGGGATACAGCGTGTAAAATGGCTCCATCTCGCGTTCTTTTAGAATTTCAGTATGCAACGCGGCTACACCGTTAACGCTGTGACTGCCTACGATGGCGAGGTGAGCCATGCGAACCTGATCGTCAGCAACAATGGCCATGTGCTCAATGCGATTCGTATCCCCTGGATACCGATCTAGCAGCATACCGCAGAAGCGTTTATTAATCTCCTCAATAATCATATAGATCCGTGGCAACAGCTTGCTGATCATGGATACCGGCCATTTTTCCAAAGCTTCGCTCAATGTGGTGTGATTCGTATACGAGACCGTTCGTGTTGTAATGTCCCATGCTTCATCCCACCCATAACCCTTATCATCTATCAGAATTCGCATCAGTTCGGGAATAACCAACGTTGGATGGGTGTCATTGATATGAAAAGCTACTTTGTCCGGTAGACGATCATAAGGCAGGCCCAGCTTGTGGAATGTACGCAAGGCACTTTGTACACCCGCCGAGCACATAAAGTATTGCTGTTTCAAGCGGAGCAGCTTGCCCTCGTACTGGGAATCATCCGGATATAAGAACTCCGAGATCGATTCCACAGAACGACTGTAATCCAGATATCCATAATAGTTCGAAGGAGTACCCATCGATGTTTCGCGTTTCGGCTCTGCACTCCACAGTCTTAACGTATTAACATGGGGTTGACCATAACCGATAACAGGCACGTCATAAGGTACAGCAACAACTGATTCAGCATCCTTCGTCACGAAATGATAATGCCCATCCTGCTCATAGGCCTCGACCCGGCCCCAGAACTGAACCTCTACCTTTTTGTCCGGGCGGCGGACTTCCCACTCATTGCCCTTATCCAGCCAATTATCTGGCAGTTCTACCTGGTTTCCATGGATAATCTTTTGCTCAAACAAACCATATTTGTAACGAATGCCACAACCATGTCCTGCATACCCCAGCGAGGCTAGTGAGTCTAGAAAACAAGCAGCCAACCTTCCCAGTCCTCCATTGCCCAGACCTGCGTCCGGCTCCTGTTCCTCAATACACTCTAGCGAAAATCCAAGCTCCGCCAAGCTATCACGAACCAGTTCCAGTTCATTCACGTTTAGCAAATTGTTACCGAGCAGACGTCCAATCAAAAACTCCAGTGAGAAGTAGTACACCTGTTTGTCTTGGCGCTGCTTAAATCCTTGATTCGAGGCTGCCCAGTCTTGACCCGCATATTCTCGGATCATGCTGCCAAGCACGTGGTACACGTCTTCCTGCGTAACTTCTTCAATTGGTTTGCCCAGTTTGCTTACGAGATTGCGTTGAAAGATCGATTTGAACGTTTCTTTGTTGTCAAACAAAAGTAGGTCCTCCCGGTGAAATCCTGCGGGTTTAGGGCGGTTTTTTAATTTTAGTTACTCAGGCCATCCTGCAATGTGACCGTTCCGGTTACGAATCATTCTTTCGATCGCTGTTGTCTCTTCCATTTCCAGATTTACCTTTTGCAAGGTTGAAATGGAGAGACAAAGGCGAACGCTTCGCTTCTTCAGAATTGATTTCGTACCCTTTGCGTTTGCATCAACATAGCAACTTAGACAGTGGCCCTTCATGCGTTTCCTAAGACACCAACCTGAAAACAAAACCGCAGGATTTTATTTTATATAGTTATAAAACATATCGGATAAGCTTTATTTTAAATAATCGTACTCTTTGCCAAAATATACGGATTCGATGGAGCACCAATTAACGTCTGTCCACCGGTTAGCTTCACATCTTTATCCAGAATGACATTCTCCAGCACAGTGCCTTCCCCAATGTAACACTTCTGCATAATGATCGAACCCTTAATCTTCGCACCCTTCGCAACATGCACGCCCCGAAACAGGATGCTATCCTGAACTTCGCCGGCTACAATGCAGCCATTGGCTAGCAAAGAGTGTTTGACATCAGCAGACTCCAGGTATTTGGCGGGTGCTTCGTATTTGATCTTGGTCTGCACAGGATCTTCTTTGAACAACTCCTCATACTGTTTTGAATTCAGCAGATTCATGCTGTTTCGGTAGTAGCTGTCAATAGAGTTGATCACGGCATGATACCCTTCATACGCATAAGCCATAATCTTTAATTTGCTCGGATTTTTCATAATCGCGTCACGGAAGAAATGAGTTTCACCATATTCGATACAGCGCTGCACCTGTTTGAGGAACAGTTCTTTTTCCATTATGAAAATCTCCGTATATATATTCGTGTGGTCAGCACATTGGTGAATGTCCACAACATTGCCTTCTTCGTCATGATCGACTTTGATGCAACTATCGTGCTCAGGCAGTAACTGGTCCACTCTTTTGCATACGAGGGTTACGTCCGCCCCTGTACGAATGTGATGGCGATAAACATCTTGAAGATCGGCTTTGGTCACATGGCGACTGCCTGCATGCACGATGTATTGTCCAGCGCCCCTATGGAAGAAATCGAGGTTATTGTGAAAATGTTGTAAGTCCCCCTGTGAAGTATCCGTTGGATCATTCCAATCTGGTGGAAGAATAAACATGCCGCCATGTCTGCGATCCAGATCCCACGGCTTCCCGTCACCCAGATGATCCATTAGCGAACGGTATTTGCGCCGTACAAAGACACCAATGCTTTCAATCCCCGCATTCATCATATTGGAGAGAACAAAATCAATCAGACGATAACGTCCTGCATAAGGCACTGCCGCGCCGCAGCGAAAGTACGTAAGCTCCTTCAATTCCTCAAGTTCATGGTCAAGGTTAATTACTCCAATTAATGATTTCATCGCGCGCACCGTCCTATTCGACCATATTGTGAACCCATACAATGACACCACTGAATTAATTGGTTATCCCCTGTTTCAACTGGCGTTCCAGTTCGTCCTGATCTACGAGCAAAATATCGCTCTCATCCCCCGGTGCAGGTGCGATTCGAACACCATCCGGGATCACCAGACCTTCCGAAATAATGGCATTGCGAATAGATACATGACGACCAATTCTAACCCTCGGCATTACGACAGAATCCATCACCACACTGCTTTCACCCACTTCGGTTCCATAGAACAGAACGGAGTGATTCACCTCTCCATGCACAATACTACCCTCACTAATAATGCAGTTCCGAACCTTTGCCAGAGGAGATATATATTGAGCTGGCTGATTAGGGTTACGTGTGGAAATACGCCATTTGGGGTCATTCAAGTTAAGGGACGTTTCTTCATCCAGCAGATCCATATTGGATTCCCACAGGCTGCGAATGGTTCCAACGTCTTTCCAGTACCCTTGGAACGGGTAGGCAAATAATGATTTTTCATGTTCGAGTAGCAACGGAATGATGTCCTTACCAAAATCGTAGGAGGTGGATGACAGTTGTTCATCCTGGATCAGGAAGCGTTTCAGTACGTCCCATTTGAAGAGATAGATGCCCATGGAAGCAAGTGTACTTTTGGGTTGAGAAGGTTTTTCCTCAAATTCATAGATGCTGTAATCCTCATGTGTGTTCAGGATACCAAAGCGACTTGCTTCATCTAGAGGTACATCAATCACAGATATGGTGCAGTCGGCACTTTTTTCTTTGTGATACTGAAGCATCTGACTATAGTCCATCTTATAAATATGATCACCGGATAGAATCAGCACATGTTCGGGATCGAATTGTTCTATGAAATTCATGTTACGGTAGATCGCATCCGCTGTGCCACGGTACCAGTTACTGCCGCCTTCACGTTCATGTGGAGGAAGCACATAGACCCCACCATTTTTGCGGTCCAGATCCCAATCACTGCCAATACCGATGTACGAATGCAGAACAAGCGGTTCATACTGCGTCAAAACCCCGACTGTGTCGATGCCTGAATTCGAACAATTACTTAGTGGAAAATCAATAATACGATACGTTCCCCCAAAATAAACTGCAGGTTTTGCCAGTGATTTCGTCAACCCTTTCAACCTTTTGCCCTGCCCTCCGGCGAGCAACATCGCGACAACCTCTTTTTTTGCCATCATTACAGCCTCCTCCACGTGCATTCCTTCTGAATTCAATTTCAGAGCCCATAATCGATATGTTGTTGTGAACACAAGGCTGTCTTGATTAGGAGCATGCTGTACAGATGTGTAACGAAACAAGACATCATTCAGATGTAACTAGACGTCTTGGCGTTGCAATAACTGAATGTTGCTGCTGATCAAAACTTGGAACATGCTTATGTCGAAGTGCTTTGGTTCTTTTGATGTGCGGGTAATGTTGACGGTATGTTGATGAGTGCAGATGGTTTAGAGCGTGTTGGTTTGTAGATATGACTTTACTTGGGTTGAAGACGATCGAACAGATGGGCTAAAAAAACATCTAGTACCCATTAAACAGGAATTCGTTCGGGGAATCTTGCGATAACCGCGGCTTTGTAAAAAAATTAGAGCATCCATATTTAGAATAGTGAATGCACCTGCAACTGCCGCTGTTATTTTAATGTATTCGATAAGTGGAATTAAAATCCTTTTGGTAATAATATGGAAAAGAAATTGGAGACCTAATCTTTTCTCCTATGAAACTAACAAAACAGGTCTTAGGAATCAGAAAAAGCCAGTCAATTTGTAAATTTTTAGAGGAATATATAGAAACGTGTCGAATGAGAAGGGAGAGTATGAAAATAAGTTCAATTTTCATTTAGCAATCAATTTAGAAATTACATACTAATAACTATAAATTATTTGGAGATAACTTTATATAAAATGATTGGAGCGAGATATATGACTTTTTACAATAGAATACAGGAAACAAAAGATATAGTTGAAATTATGGAAGATAAGAAAAGTTGGAACAAGATTGTTTTGTTACACAGTCCGAGCGGTGTAGGAAAAACCGGACTCGTTCAAAAATTATTTAGTGAAGAATTTAAAGATCATTTATCCTTGAGAGTAAAAGTAAGTAGAAGTTCACCAGATACAATTGAGAATTTATATTATATTAATAGGCTGTATAAAGAAATATCGGAATTAGCTAAAAATGAAATAATTCCTACACCAGAAGGCCACGCTTTAAAAAATCTTAAAGGTATAGCTTTATTCATTTATAATTTTATAAGGAATAAAGTTGGTATCGAAAATGAGAATAAGCTTTACGAGTTTTCTGAAGATCTAAGTATTACTAGAAAGAAAGATTATTTAATTCACGTGTTTAATACACAAACTTTCTTGATATCAATTGAGAATATACAAAACATAGATACTCAATCAATTGAAATACTTTCGGACATCCTTAAGAAAGTATCGAATTTAAGATTAATCTTTGAATATACTAACGAGATTGAAGATCTTGAAGATGTTTCGACTTCTGTGGTTCGATTTATGGAACAATTAGATTTAGACAAAACTACTTCTTTTGAATGTTATGAAATAAAAAAAATGGATTTCAGCGAAGCAAAAAAATTAATTCCTCCAACAGCCTTAATTTCTGATTTGGAAAAAGTGAGGGAGATATATGATAACGGACATGGCAATTTACAAAGGATGAAGCTATTAACATCAGACATACCAAGTCGAAATAGTCCTATTCAATATTCACTTGAAAAATTAAATAGCAGTGAGAGATACATCGTCAATATTATCTATCTCAATGAAGGTAGTATTGACTCAACTCTTCTCGTACAACTTTTAACAAGTGATCAGTATCCATTTTTACTTTACACTCACCAAAAGGTAACTGAAACTTTGAAAAAATTAGAGGAGAAGTACATAATCTCTTTAATAACAAATAATATTGAAATTTCCCATGATTCAATTATTTTAGAATTGGAAAGACAGAGTCATAATCCTACGTTAGCTGCTGCCTATCGGCTCCTGACAAACTATTACAATAAATTAAGAGATGAGATGCCTGATAAAAATGTAGCAATTGAAAAGTTATTTATGTTGTATCTCAAATTCCATGATGAATCTATTATTGGTATTTTGAACGATATCAAAAAAATGATATTAGAGCAAAAATATCCCCAAAGAATATTATCTAAATTAGTGTACTTACGTGATAAACTATTGGATAAAAAAAATCCAAACATAAAGATTAGTAATGAAATTTCACTAGCTTTGCTTGAAGTTTCATATCAAATGGAATTAGGACAATTTGCTGAAGATTCATTAAAAACCATTTATAATCCTGCTAATCCTCTCCATAGAGTTTACAATGTTGGCTTGAAGCTAATGAATAATTATGATTCTGAGACTAAGCTTGAAGTTCAGAAATTGATTGAAAATGAAGCTTCTGAAAGTCAATGTCGCTTAACAATGGAACTAATGTTACTTTCTTCTATGATGGAGGCAGAAAGTTTACATGATTCTAAGGTTTTCGCTCAAAAAATGCTCTCAGTAGAAAGTTATAGTAGATATATGGAATTTGCATTTCTTTTACGAAATTATGCTGAACTTGTTGATTCTAAAGAAAGCTTAAACTTATATCAAAAATGTATAGAGATTTTCGAATCCTTTAATAGAAAAGATCTTCAAGCGCAGATATATATATCTATAGCAATGTGCCATTCATATCTAGGGGAACTAGATACTGCTAAAAAAGATCTTGAAAAGGCAGTAAAACTGAGCGAAGGACAAATAAAAGAAAATATGCTATTTAATAATTATGCAGTAATAGAGATGCTGTCCGGAACTTTCTCGGAAACAGTTCTAAAGTATTTAAAAGATTCATTACTTCTAACTTCCAATTCTTATGAAAAAATAATAGTTAAATGTAACCTTATGATTTTCTACACAGTTACCGAGGATTACGCAATTGCTCAAGAACTTTGCAGAGAGATTGAAGAATCAGATTTTGAAAACTACAAATATGAAGAGTTCTTACACATTGTATATTCAAACTTATTTTTTTATTATCGGGAGACAAATCACTCCCATCATCTTATATATTTTAAAAAAATAAGTGAATTGCAAAATGTTAAAATTGAGAATTTGAACCCTTATATAACTCCAAATACGGTATATCGTCTTGATTTTTTAGGATATTGGAATATTGAAGTTAGCAGAAATTTGCAGCATTTATGATTAGTGCCTCGAACATTTCCTCAAAAGAGAGGTTATTTTGGGAAAAAACATGATAGAAAGCACAATCTTTGCCCAAAAAACAATCTGGAGATAATTCGATAAGATAGAACTCATCATTCCTAATACGTCCATCAACGCGCATAAATTCTATTTTCTCGAAAGACTGAAATAGTTTAATCATTTTTTTTCTTACATTAATGGGTATCAAATTACTAGTCAGAAAATCAACAGAAGAATCATCAATTTTCTTAGTTTCATAGCCCCAAATTTCTTTATTAAAAAATGTTTTACCATCTATTTCTAGCTGAGCTTCTCCTGAAAGAATGATATTGTTTTTGTTTCCGAAAATTGAGTATTCAACTTCGTATCCCTCAACATACTCTTCAACCAAAATAGGAATATTATGGAATACAAAAAGTTTATTTATTAAATCTTCTGCCTCTTTATATGAATAGACCACATTATTATTTGAAATACCAGTCGATCCACCACCATAATTTGGTTTTATTACAAGGGGAGTACTTAAAGTGGGAAGGTAATCAAGAATTTTATCATTAGGATTTCGAACTAAAAAGCCTTTGGGCACAGATATCTCAAACTCTTGTGCATACAATTTTGATAGATGTTTATCATTGCACAATGAATGTGTGAAAACATCTCCTCCTACGTATTTTAAGTTGTTAGCTTCACAGATAGCCGGTAAGAGGCATTTAGAATTGGGAGAATTCTCTCCAAATCTCATAGGAAATATAATATCATCCCTATGTAGTTTAATATTAGTTGTGAATTCTTCTAGATCAGTGTAATGAATAACTTTTTTGCAAATTTTATTCAAAGATTCGATTATACTTTCAGTTGAAGAAGCATTATTTCCTTCAAGATCTTTCCTAGACAAGTTGGCAGAATTATATTCTTTTTTTTCATCTGTAATAAGAACTATATTGTAATCAATCACTACAAAACCTCCAAATAATTTATAGTTATTTGGAGGTTTTCCCCTACACTTTTAAATTGTTTCGTGGATTAAATCTCGATAGAACATCTTTCTTCCTTTCTACAGATACTTCAGTATATATTTGTGTCGTACTTACATTGGTATGTCCAAGAATCTCCTGTACAGAACGGAGGTCTGCACCGTTATTCAAAAGATGTGTAGCAAAACTATGGCGAAGATAATGTGGCGTTGAATTTTTAGTCACTTTAGACATGTCTCTGAATTTTGAATATATGTCCTCAATGGAATATATGGAGAGTCTTCGACCATACTTATTTAAAAAAAGAGCATCACTCTGAGGATTAAAGTGTTCACGAGCTTCAAGCCAACTCTTAATCTTTTGAATAACCTCTTCACTCGAAATATACAACAGTCTCTCCTTGCGTCCTTTTCCAAAGATAAGCACCGTTCTCTCTTCAAGATCGATATGCTCAAGGTCTATACTAACCAATTCACCAATCCGGATTCCGATTACATATAACAATTCAATAATAGCGGCATTTCGCAGGTTTATTCTCTTTCGAAAAATCGTGTTTAATTGTTTCATATGCTCCTGCGGAGCATTCAACAACTTCTCGATCTCATTGACGGAAAGTGTTTTTGGAATACGCTTTGCCGTTTTGAACTTCTTCCCATAACCATCGATAGGTGATTCCTGAATATCTCCGTTCTGCACAAGATAGTTAAAGAATGCTTTAAAGCATATGTATTTCCTCTTAATTGTAGAGTCTTTAAGTGTCTGTTCACTCGTTAGTTGTTCAAGGTATTTACGCAAATTACCTTTAGTTACTTCGTTTATTTCTTGAGAATCAAGCCATGTTACAAGTCTATTTAAATCAGACAAATAAGCTTTGATGGATTTATGGGACAAGTTACGTTCTACACTCAAATAAATTTGATACTGCCTCAAAAAATGGTTTAGATCGATTGTGCTGAGTTTCATGATGCCTCCTGATGTGCATGTCATATGCTGCCAATAGTCCGACCTACATTATTACGCATTAGGTCTTATTTGTGAAGATGTCTTCAGGCACACTTGATTAAAAACAACGTTGCTTGACACATGCGTACTCGCTCATCAACTCTACGATCCAGCAATTGTTCAAGCCAAAAAAGCCGCTGATTATCTCAACGACTTCAAACGACTTCATTTGTAAAATGATTTATTTCTTTATAGTCTATATCGGAGTAAATATCTTCACTTATCTTTTAAAATTGATCCAGTCTTAAATAATTTTCCGAAAAAGGTCCATGACCTCTTCCTTGGATGGCTGATACGGATTGCCTGGTGCACACGCATCTTTCATCGCATTGCTTGCAAGCAGTTCCACATCCGGGTCCTCTACGCCCAGTTGGGACAGCTTTTCAGGTATACCTATTTCTTTGGCGAGATTACGAATCGAAGTGATCACATATTCCGCACATTCCTCGTCCGTGTGCTTCTTCACATCCATACCGATGGCCTTGGCGATATGACGGAATTTGTCCGGCACATGCTTCGCATTCATCTCTTCGACATAAGGCAGCAGCATCGCATTGCACACGCCATGTGGCAAGTCATACACCCCGCCAAGTTGATGTGCCATCGCATGAACATATCCAAGACCTGCATTATTAAACGCAATGCCACCCAGGAAACATGCATAGGTCATATATTCCCTGGCTTCCAGATCTGTTCCATCCTTCACCGCTCGCGGCAAATATTCAAAGATCAATTTGACGGCCGCTGCCGCCGTCGCACTGGTCACCGTAAAACCACCAGGTGTAACCATCGCTTCAACTGCATGAGTTAAGGCATCCATACCTGTAGCTGCAGTCAGGCTCGCAGGTTTACTCAGCATGAGCTCGGGGTCATTTACCGACAGATCTACCATACAGTTTCGATCGACCATTACCATTTTCACTTTTCGCTCCTCATCTGTTATGACATAGTTCATGGTCACCTCGCTTGATGTGCCAGCTGTTGTATTCACAGCGACAAGCGGGACCGATTTGGTCTTCGATTGATGCAATCCTTCATATTCACGGATGTGTCCACCATTCGCAGCAACGATCCCAATCGCTTTTGCGGCATCCTGCGGTGAACCTCCCCCTATCGATATAATGGCGTCACAGCCATGGTTCTGGAATTCTTGTAACCCTTCATGTACTTGCTGACATGTTGGATTGGGCTGTACCTCATCATATACGACATAGTCTACCCCTGCTTTTCGCAGCGTAGACAGTACACGTTCAGCGACACCAGACGTAACCAGTGCCTGATCCGTAACGACCAGCGCTTTACGTATACCCATTTGTTTAATCATTGGAGCTGCATCCTGCAAACACCCTATACCCATTAAATTCACGGGTGGGACAACATATGCATGCGTTGCCATCTGAACCAGCCTCCTGTAACCATCATTTACTACTTTTATTGTAACTGAATCCGTTTCCAGCTATAGTGAAATAAATCACAATTACTCATTAATTGTTACACAGACCTATAGTACCTTGTAGACGATTCTCATTTTTCATTGTCAAAGCTTAGCTTACTAAGGTTACGTGTTCTAATCGTTCTCCACTCCAAAAAAGACGACCTAGATACCCGAAAGGGTCTAAGTCGTCTTTGTTTATGACAATACTTATTACAATGCCTTATCGTCTACACCATCAAGCCATGCTTCAATCTCACCAATGACAGAGGATACACAGCCGTCTTCGAATGGTGACTTCAATCCTGCAAGTTCGACCAATCCCGTGAAGGACAAGCTGCCGCCAGCTCTGCAAAGTGTCAAATAATCAGCCCATGCCGACTTCATATCTTCATTACTGCGTTTCCAGAACTGGAAGGCACAGATTTGAGCCAGCGTATAGTCGATATAATAGAAAGGTGAAGAGAAGATATGACCTTGTTTATGCCAGAATCCACCTTGCTCCAAGTACGTGTTATCTTTGTAGTTGATATGCGGCAGATAGATTTTCTCAATGTTGCGCCAAGCCTGTTTGCGTTCTGTCGGTGTCGCCTCCGGGTTCGCATAAACAAAGTGCTGGAACTCATCTACAGCCACCCCATATGGAATAAACAACAACGCTGAGGACAGATGATCGAACTTGTACTTATCCGTATCTTCTTTGAAGAACAGCTCCATCCACGGCCAAGTGAAGAATTCCATACTCATCGAATGAATCTCTGCGGATTCAAAAGTCGGCCAGTTATATTCCGGCACCGCAAAGTTACGACTCTCATAAACCTGGAACGCATGTCCTGCTTCATGAGTCAACACATCGATGTCACCTGACGTACCGTTGAAGTTGGAGAAAATAAACGGCACTTTGTAATCGTTCAGGAACGTACAATATCCGCCGCCCTGTTTACCTTTTTTGCTAACCAGATCCATTAATTCATTCTCCGTCATCATCTGGAAGAACTCGTCTGTTTCGGGAGAAAGCTCCGCATACATCCGTTTACCATTCTCTACGATCCAGTCTGGATCACCTTTTGGTGTTGGGTTGCCTGTCTTGAAGCTAAAGCCCTGATCATAAAAATAGAGCGTATCGACATCAATCCGGCTACGCTGACGCTCTCTGAGCTTGGTCGCAACAGGTACGATGTAATCGCGTACTTGCGCACGAAAATTCGCTACCATCTCCGCATTATAATCTGTACGATTCATACGGTCATAACCAAGTTCCACATAGCTAGGATAACCCAGCTTCTTCGCAATCTGTGCACGTACCTTCACCAGTTCATCGTAAATACGGTCGAATTCCGCTTCATTCTCTGCCATGAACGTATAGCGAGCTTCAGAAGCACGTTCACGCATAGAACGATCAGTAGACAGTTCGAACGGATGAAGCTGTGGCAATGTGCGCTCTTCCCCTTCGAACGGAATTTTAGCAGAAGCAATCAGCTGATTGTATTCCGTGGAGAGTTTATTCTCCTTCTGGAGATCTTCGATGATCTCCGGACTGAATGTTTTCAAAGCCTGCTCCGCAAGCAGGAATAATTGAGTCCCCCACTTCTGCTCCAATTCAGCACGGAACTTCGAATTCACGAGCGCACGGTAATAATCGGTAATATACTCCTGAACCACGGGCTGACTCTCATCCAGAAACTCGTTTTCTGCCTTGTAAAACTCATCATTGGTATCAATAGAGTGACGAATATAGACCAGCTGTGCCTGTGTTTCGAAATCACTACGCAGGGCATTGATCTTGTCCATAAAATCACTTTGCTCTTCTACAGTAGCCGCTGCCTCAAACCCCTTCAGCAGTTTACCGAAAGAGGTTTTAATGTGTTCCAGATCGGGACGTGTATACGAATATTCACTAAATTTCATTTATGTACACCCTTTCCTGTTTGGCAAATTTCGGGAAAACCCGAGAAGCTATCCCCTATTATACAAAAGTGAAGCCTAAAAATCCCAACTTTACGAAAAATATTTGTCCATTGGTTAAATGGTTTTACAGGAGCTCGAAAGAGTTTATATGAACACTGTGGGCTCTAAAAAACACACAACTCAAATAAGCCTACCTCTTATTCGCGAGGTAAGCTTATTATTTTACAAGTGCTACGAATGCAAACGGTCCTAAGATTAATGTTTGTCCTCGTCAACGATCTTATAGAACCAGCCCATTCCAATCATACCCACAAGCAAAATTGAAGCTAGAATAATAATATAAGTCATGTATGTACCCCCCTTGTCCCTATATTCATCTCTATCTTAGTGTACACGCGGAATGGCTGTTTGAATTGACCGAACATTGACAAAAATACGAAATCTTTAATTTTAATCAACTCGAAACCCTATTTTTCTTCTGAACATTGAACATTCTTGTTATATCACTGTGTACCTCACTCTATACAACAGGTTAGCATCTGCTGGCATTCCGTTGTATACTATATTTCTGGATTGGATGGATATGGACATAACTTTAATAGACTTACGCGACGCAGAAAGGCAGGAGCATCATGTTAACTCATATTTTCAAACGTCAATTATGGCTTTCTATCATGCTTGGTATCATGCTTGTTCTGTTAACCGCCTGTGCGGATGGAGAAGCCCATGTAACCGTAAATATGAACGGAACTACCGATCTGGATCTGAACCTGAGTGTGTCAGATGCAGCTCTTGGCAAAATTGGACAAGATAATCTAATGCCCATGCTAGCTCAAGCATTGGAGCGCAATAGCTTTAAGACCGAAGTAACCAAGCAGGATGAACAGAACCTGTTGAAAGCAAGCGCCCATTATGAAAAAAGAAACACAACAGCATTCAAATCCTCCAAGCTTCCACCGGGTATTCGGATCGAACAATCTAAAACCCCCGGTTTTTTCACAACGAAAATGCATATATTAGTTGAAGCTGATCTTATGGAATCCATGCCGGATGGGGATATCAAAGAACGGATCAACCAAGTTCCAGGTTTTCTCAAGCGACTTCTGTTAAAAGATATGAATTTTGATTTCAAACTGTCTCTCCCGATCAAAGCTAAAGATTCCAACGCAGATCAAGTACAGGATGGTGGCAAAACGCTCGTCTGGGACATTGCCCCTTTAGAAAAAAATACGTTGGATTTGACCATACAGATTCCTAATATCCGGAACATTCTAATTGTTGCCATATCTGGCCTTGTATTGGTTCTGACACTTCTCATTTGGTTCTTCATTCGGCGCAGACGAGTAAGACAGCAGCACAAACTCGATCACTAGTCGTGAAATTTCATAACCTCTGTTCTTCCGACGGAGTGGTAACTTACGTGTAACGTTCTCAGGATGCATGGACGGGAGGTCCTGATTCTTACCAAAAACCTGTACTCCATTGGAGCACAGGTTTTTTTATTCCTATTATGAAATTATCGAGTCTGATCAAGAACAGCACATCACAGCTAACGTAGACTCCCATCTTATCCTCAATTCATCTGCCGGGAACGAATGAAAGGCACCCACGTATTGAGGACCCGGACAATCTCTGCGGAGTGAAAAGGTTTGCTGATAAAATCTTGCATTCCACATTGCAGACAAGCTTCTCGATCACGCTCCCCCGCGAAAGCTGTAATCGCAGCTATCACAGGGATATCTGGATGGGTTTTTCTAATTTCACAAGTCACTTCAATTCCATCCAATACGGGCATCTGAATATCCATGAAGATTAAATCATACGGTGTTTTCTCGAGTAAATCTAAAGCCTGCGCACCGTTTTCAACAATATCACATACACCACCGAATCTACGCAACATCTCCTCCAAGAGATGACTATTCACAGGTTGGTCTTCGGCAATTAATATGCGAATATCACGTGCAAGATCGGAGCGATCTAACATTTCCAGAGGCTCCAGGGTTGCTGCAACCTCCTGATCTGCGTCAGTCGTCTCTTCTTTCCACTTCTCCTGAACGATCGTGAATTGGAATTCGGCACCTTTGCCAATCTCACTTTGGACGCCGATGGCTCCGCCCATCAGTTCCACCAATTTTTTGCTGATCGCAAGGCCGAGACCGGTTCCACCAAACTTACGGTTAATGGATGGGTCTAGCTGGGAGAAGGATTGGAACAATTGATGCTGCTTATCCAGTGCGATGCCTATCCCTGTATCTTTTACTTTGAAAGACAGCATAAGATGGTCCGGTCCATATTCTTCGGAGTGCACCACCTCTGCACTAATCTTAACGCTTCCTTTTTCGGTAAATTTAACTGCATTGCCCACTAAATTAATAAGAATCTGACGAATCCTGGTCTCATCTCCACATACACGTTCAGGGATTTGATCAGAGACTTCACTGTATAGTTCAATATTTTTCTCGGAGGCTTTAATCGAAAATAGCTCTATGACACTGTTTAGTACGTCTCGAATATCTACTGGGCCTTGCTCCAGATCCATTTTACCGGCTTCAATTTTGCTGAAATCCAGTATTTCATTCAAAATATATAGTAGTGACTCGCCGCTGTCGATCATGATCTCCGCAAATCCACGTTGCTCTTCATCCAGATCGGTTTCCATCAGAAGATGTGCCATCCCCATAATCCCGTTTAACGGTGTACGCAACTCATGGCTCATAATGGCAAGAAACTCTGATTTGGCTCGGTCGGCATGCTCTGCAGCTTCCTTGGCACGTATGATTTCTTTTACCGATGTCATATCACGGAATACGAGCACAGCACCACGTGTCGTGCCCTGATCCATAATCGGCTTCAATTGGAATTCCGCTAGAAAACTGGACCCATCTTGACGCCAAAATACCGATTCTGTTCGAGACAGTGCTTTTCCTTCGCGTACGGCCTGCAATATAGACATACTTTTGGCCGGATATGGAAGAACTTCGCACTCCATCTGAATGATCATCTTCTCTAATGGCTTACCATTCATCTCGCTTGGACAGATATTCATCATCTCCGCTGCAGCAGGATTGGCAAAATTAACATTCCCCGCCAAATCTAGCCCGATCACACCTTCCGACATCCCATTCAAGATAAGAGCTCTTTCATAACTTAGATTCTCGATCTCTTCCACGTAACGTTTGGATGCTGTAACATCGCTCGTAATACCATAGACACCTACTACCTTGTCTTCCAGTAAAATAGGAACATTGACTACACTTGTCTCAATCCGCTGGCCGTTCTTGTGGATCAGACCAATCTCATAACTCTGTGCTATGCCTTTCACGGATTCTTCAAAGTGATACTGCGTTTTCTTCAGATCTACCGGATCAATAAGATGATCAAAAGGTCGACTTAACAATTCCTCGCTTGTATGTCCTGTCAATTGTCCTTGTACAGCGTTTGCTTTCAGCAAATTCCCATCCAGATCCATGGAGGCTACTCCTAGCGGATTACAGTCAAACAGCGACTTGTACTCCTGCAAATTTAGCTGCTGCTGTTTGCTCTCCGTAATATCACGCGTGACCGCGACCATCTCCAGCAGCTTGCCCGATTCATCACGCACGTAATGAGTAA
This sequence comes from Paenibacillus sp. JJ-100, assembly GCF_948329825.1. GTDB lineage: Bacteria > Bacillota > Bacilli > Paenibacillales > Paenibacillaceae > Paenibacillus. The sequence continues at coordinate 917,332 of NZ_CAOJCM010000001.1, read as the reverse complement.
GTGTGTCAGCCCACACCACAGACCCATCCTTGTGCTGCAATCGATAAATCAGCCGTTCTGATGCATGTCCCTTGGTCTGGCTACAGATGTAATCCCGAACGGCAGGAATATCCTCAGGGTGAATACAAAACATTCCTGACCGTCCTAGCATTTCTTCAGGTTCGTAACCAAGCATGCTTCTACAAGCATCTGATACGTATTTAAATGAACGCTCCGCATCTGCTTCATGAATTGCAATCAGATCCATCGAGGATTCCGCCAGAAGACGCGGAATACGACTACTCTCCTCCAGCTGCTTACGCTGTTCAAGCAATCGTTCCTCTGCTTCTTTTTGTTTCGAAATATCTGCAGCTTGCACAAGCAAGTATAACGGCTCTCCGTTCACCTCATTCCGGACAATGCAAGATCTGATCGCCGCCCAGATTAACGTACCGTCTTTTCGGTTCAAACGGATCTCCGTCTCATACATAGGCAGTGAACCATTAGTCATTTCCCAGAAGTTATGGCGAAACTCTTCGTACCTGAGGTCTTCTTCATAGATCATATGTACAACTGAAGTGTTCAGTAGTTCTTCTTCCGTTGAACCGAGCATCTCACAAAAAGCTGGATTCAACTGCAACCACAGTCCGTTAACGTGAGAAGCTACTGCAATGCCGATTGGCGCATAAGTATATAATTGTTCGAACAGAGATCGGCTCTGTGTGATGGAGTTTGACACTACATATCCTCCCTTATGAGAATGTGAACGTTACTATAACTAGAGTCGAAATTTACTATAGCTTAAATCCAAATGTTATTCGTATGAATAGTGCGGCCTGAACATACCTTTACTTATAGACTAGTACCCGAAATACTGTTGTTGTTAAACAAAACAAATCGAAAAATCAGCGACATTAATCGACATGTTAACATTTTCGACGTTTTTATATCGAAAATCCATTGAAGATTGGAGGTTATCATCTTATGATCATTGTTGCTAATCAACCCATTCGACTGTCGCCATCTGAGTGGTCCCCATTTGCGTGGTACTGGTTACAGCAGCTGCAGATGCGCAATACACCTTATGTGTATCAATCGCTCGAGCATCTGCATTTTGAATGGAACTTAAGAGAATCTCTTGTGAGCGCAGCCGAAGGATTGAATCGAAGTGGAGTCAACTTTGCCTCATTCGAAGCTTCCAGGTGTAATCCTGCCTTTTGGAACCGTAATACAGAAGGAGGATTTGAGCTAAGGCCAGATGTAACCCCGGCAGAAGGCATCAGAGATATATGGCAGAACGGACGATTGTATGCGTTTGAGTGTGCCACTGCTACTGTCATTGTACTGTACGGAGGAGTACTTGGCAGCATCCGCGAGGAGGCTTTTAATTCACTATTTCGTAATCTGCTTTTGTTTGACTGGCATTACGACAGTGATCTGCGTTTAACAGAGAAGAATGGTAAAGAGACAGCTCTACCAGGAGACGTACTGTATTTCAAAAATCCGGATGTTTCACCGGAAACTCCTGAATGGCAAGGTGAAAATGTCTTCATGCTACAGGAGGACAGATACTATGGGCACGGCATTGGCATTGCAAGTAGCCAGGAGATTATTCACACCCTGAATCAATTCCGATTTCCGGGTAGCCGCACTTCCGCTTATTTAATGGATATGGTTATATATCCAGACTTTCTCTACTTATCCCGTTATGCCAAGAACAATTTCGACAGCAATCCAGATATATCTACACCTGTTTTACCTGGACAATTGTACGTTCGAATTGGCGGTAGCCGTTATCTACGTACGTGAAGGCTGGATGATTGCAAAAAGCCCAATCGGAGGCAGCCGTTAGACTTTTTCCGATTGGGCTTTCATATATAACTACAATCGCTGCTACATCTTTTCTTGAGCAATTCAGTCCCGTGGATCAAGCTGAACAACTACCTGCTTACCACTCACTTGTACTCCCGTTGTTTTGCTACCGTATTCTTTCAATGCTTTGCATAATTCTTCAGCCCAACTCTTGCCGGCTTCTCCCTCTTTGGAACCGTGTACTTGAATCACAAACTTCACGGAATCCCCTTTCTTCAAGATGCGTTCTGCTTGTGACTGCTTGACATCCCGGTCATGGTCCTCCATCTGCAAATGAAGTCTAATTTCCTTTATTTTACGTTTATCAGGGGATTTGTTTGCCTTTTTCTTCGCTTGTTGTGCTTCATCACGGGCTGCACCTGCGCCGATCAATTTGCAAGGGGGTGGGCTTATCATCAGGGACATGCACACCAAGTCCACTTTATGCTGTTTGGCCAGTGCAAGTGCTTCCCGTGTCGGCATAATCCCCAGATCTTCTCCATTCAGACCGGTGAGTTGCACCTCGGTTGCTTTGATCTTTTCATTTTTAATGATCTGAGCCATACCATCTTCCTCCTTGACATGAAAAGCCTGTCCTGATCAATGGAGATCAGAGCAGGCTTAAGTATGAATGCCATAATTCTTACATCAAGATTCTAAGTCACGTTATTCACGAAACCTGGTCTCAACTCAGGTGAATTCTAGTTATACCTGATGATACCACGTAATCCAATTACAGTGAATTGAATGCTTCTGTGAGAACAGGTACGATCTGTGATTTGCGGGATACTACGCCTTTGAGCAGAGCTTTGTTATCTGCAAGCGTTACATTGTATGCCTTCTCTACTGCTTTCGTAGATCCACCATAAGCCAGTGCCACAGAGTCGTTGTTCAGAATGTCAGTAACGACAAATACGAACAGGTCAAGCCCTTTGCTGGAAATAATCGCTTCAATCGCTGCTTCAAGTTCTGGTTGTTTCACCAGCACATCGTTGACGTCAACCGCATTCACTTGTGCGATTTCAACTTTGGCTGTTCCCATAGCAAATTCCTTAGCATCCAGGGAGATCAGTTCAGCAATTGTTTTCTGACTCAAATCCGCACCGGCTTTCAGCATGTCCAGACCATAGCTGTCTGCATCTACACCAGCAATAGCAGCCAGCTCACGTGCTGCAGCTACATCCTGCTCTGTGCAAGTTGGGGATTTAAACAGCAAGGAATCCGAGATAATCGCAGACAACATCAGACCCGCAATGGGTGCGCTAATTTCGATGCCGTTCTCTTTGTACATTTTATTCAAAATAGTTGCAGTACAGCCTACAGGCTCCGCACGGAAATACAAAGGCTGGCTTGTCTCAAAATTCGCAATACGATGATGGTCGATTACTTCAATCACCGTTACGTCTTCGATATCGCTTACGCTTTGCTGACGCTCGTTGTGGTCTACCAGAATGACTTTGTTTACTTCGTTAGCAGCTGTTTTGATCAAACGCGGTGCTTCAATTTTGAACTGATCCAGTGCATATTGGGTTTCGCCATTCACTTCGCCAAGACGCACTGCTTCAACTTCATGGCCCAATTTACTTTTCAGATCTGCATACGCAATTGCTGAACAAATCGTGTCTGTATCCGGGTTTTTATGGCCGAAAATTAGTGCTTTTTCCATACTCTTCGCCCTCCGTCAATTTCGAGTTTAAGTTAATTTATCCTTTTTTGAATCATACCTAACTGATTATAGCGCTTATACGTCTTAATTCCAATCCCTTTACAGCGAATTAATTACAGTTCATAAATTAGCACATTTACCCAGGTTTATGCAACGATTACTGTAAAATACCGTTCAGAATTCCGTATGTATCCGGTACATCATAACATCCGTGAGGCTCACGGATGACACATCTTGCAAGTGGATTTGTTTTGATCTGATTAACGTAAAAATAAGAACGGGAACTCTGTCACCTTGACGAAACATCTTAGTGAACAAAGCTCCAGTCCAATCACATGGATCTTTCCGTTAAACATGTATATTATCGCTCTTTATCGCTCTATATAGCTCTTTCTACTTTAGGCCTGCTGTAATCCAAACGCTTCTGCAATGAGACTAAAGGAACGTAGGCGTGCCTCATACGAATGAATCGCTGACGCAATGATCACTTCATCGGCTTCATGACGTTCAGCCATAGCGATTATTTTATCCCTAACTTGATCTGGTGTTCCAATAATGGAGAAGGAGCGGCGCTGACGAATCTGTTCCAATTCCATCGCTGTATATGGATAGTTATTCACCGTCTCTAGAGAAGGGAAGGAGCTTTGCTCCAGTCCACGTCCGAGTCGGAGGAAAAATAATTCATTGCTGCGAGCCAGTTCAGCAGCCTCCTCTTCCGTATCAGCACAGAATGCAGATACGGCAATCATAGAGTGGGGTTTGTCACTCAAAATCGAAGGTTTGAAGTGGCGACGGTAATGCTTCATCGCTTCTTCTCCACCTGGTGTTCCAAAAAACTGAGCAAAAGCATACGCTGTGCCTTGTGCTGCGGCAATCCTCGCCCCTTCCGAACTCGAACCTAACAGCCACACTTCGGGAACCGTTGAAATCGATGGCCCGGCTACAAGTGAAGCAAAACGATGGTCTTCAGGCAACTGTTCGTGGAAGTAATATCCGAGATCGGCAATCTGCTGTGGGAAAAAATGTACATTCGATGATTTCCCCTCATTCAGCGCTCTGCTGGCAATAGGCATCCCCCCTGGGGCACGCCCAATCCCGAGATCGATACGTCCGGGGTGCAAAGCCTCTAATAACCGAAAGTTCTCTGCCACTTTATAGGCGCTGTAGTGAGGTAGCATGACCCCTCCAGAGCCTACCTTAATACGTTGTGTATGAGCAGCCACATGAGCGATCATCACCTCCGGACTTGAAAACGATAGCGCTCCGCCGCCGTGATGCTCAGACATCCAGAACCGGGAATACCCTAGTTGTTCAGCATGCTGCGCTAAGGTCACAGCTTCCTGTAAGGCATCTTGTACACTCCGCCCCTCACTAATATGTCCATGCTCCAGTACACTCAGTTTCATATATATTCATTCCTCTCATCCGTGAAGTACATGATTTTCAGCCTATTTACTTGTTCATTGTAACATTAAAAATTACAGTTTCAAACTTCCTTTAACCATGATTAGTCAGAGTCTATCCAAAAGAATACTAAAAAACGCCACCAGCTTTCATGCTGGCAGCGTTCGATGTTCTTCTTCCCTACAATGCTCATTACGGTACTCTTTTCGGTAAAAGCTTCACATACTCGTCAGATAGTTTCATCAGGCTAAGTACATGTTCGTAATCGGAACGATAAGGCTCAATATTGGTCACCGGTTCATAGGTTTTGAGCGAATATGCTGTGCCATCGTCAAATCCCGCACCGGGAATGAACAAGATGTCATTGTTCACAAATGATCCAGTTGGCAAGTAGTAACGGATACCAAATGCGTTACGATCCATATTTAGCAAGTCGTGCCCAAATGCTGTGAACTTTTCCTGCTCCAGGGATACGCCCATCAGGTTCATAACGGTAGGCAGCATATCCAGTTGGCCCCCCGGTTGTTCAATGACTTCCCCTTTGGTTTGTTTTGGCGTATGGATGATCAACGGAATATTGAATCGGCTCACTTTTCCGTCGTAAGGAATACCCAGATGGTCCTGAATCTGCTGAGTAATCTCCTTGTCTTCAGGTAAGCCGAAGTGATCTCCATAGAGGACTAGTGTGGTGTTATCCCATAAGCCGTTTGCTTTCAACTCGTGAATTAGCTGGCCCACTGCGTAATCAGTATAATTGATCGCTTGCAGATAATCATGTAGCAATTTGTTGGTCACTGTTGCGGGAATCTCAATTCGCGCACGATCAGTTGGGACGGTAAACGGCGAATGGCTCGACGCTGTGATGAACTGAGCATAGAACGGCTGCTTCGCAGCCTGATGCGCGGTCATTTTTTCCACACCTACCCGGTATAACTCTTCGTCCGATGGCCCAAAATCGTTAAATCTATCATTGGTGAAGCTTGGTTTATCGTAATACCGCGTGAATCCGAGAGCAGGATACATCTTGTTTCGATTCCAGAAGGTTACGTCGTTAGCGTGATATGTCTCGGACTCATATCCTTCTTTGGCCAGCAGTTTGGGCAGGCTTGGAAGGTCGCGGTCACTATAGCCAGCAGACATCGGTACGACTCCTGTAGGATAAATAGATGTATTCGAAATAAACTCCGCATCCGACGTATTCCCCTGACCGATCTGTTGGAAAATATGAGAAAAATAATAGCTTTCTTTCGCAAGATTATTTAGAACCGGAGTTAATTCTTGCCCGTTGAGTGAAGCATGAATCGGAAAATTTTGAAAAGACTCCAGTTGAATGACAATCAAGTTACTGCCTTTCGCCTGACCGAAATATTTAGCCTTCACCGGGGTATCATGATCCGTCTTCTTCTGGTATGGATACTGGCTTACCAGTGCATTGATCTTGGCAATCGTTTCGTTAATGTTGCCATTCGCGATAGCTTCGTTCTCTTTGCTCGTTAGTATCGCAGATGACACCTGGTAGTTCAGGAAACCAATATTTTCTGCGCGTACCAATTCATTATCAATGGCTTCCCCTTTGACGATAAAACTGCCCGACCAAATCATACAGAACGCCGCTGTCAGCGCAACGCCCAGTTTACCCCAGTAACGACTGCGATTTCTGCCAAACGTCAAGCCACTCTCATTATACTGGTTACGATATCCTCCTGAGCCGCGTCTGCGTCTGATCAACCAGATGGGCACAGCAAGAATAATATCGGCAAAAAACAAAACGTGCTGCCACCGAATCAGTGGACCTATACTTCCTCTCACCTGAGCAACCTGCCCCAGCTCACTTAGCGCAGTGTACGTAGGAACCGAACTGAACTGCGCATTATAAAGCGTTGCTGCAAACAAAATCAGGGAGAACAAAATGTTAAATCCCCCGTATACCCATCGCTTCCAGCTTAGGGGCACAATGAGATCCAGCACACACACAATCGTAAGCGCGGCGAGTCCATCGGTTAATAGCCCCAGACTCGACATGTTATTGAAAAAGAAATACCGCAAAAGCGATAATTTCAGTAGCATGAGGACAAACAAAACGATAAATAAGGCCCGCGATGAAGTCTGCCTTCTTGTATTCGTAGATTTGAACATGGTCGCTTTCAACCCTTATCTGAAATTTTTACGTTCATTTTACAAAACGCATATTTCAGTATAACAGTTTTCAGTTTCCTGTTCCATCGCGTATCAGGTGTGAATCATGCGATTGTTGGTACATCCTCATTTTTCGTGTTTGCATCGGTGCGCGATAATCGAATAACTGCCTGGGCAGCCGCAACACGAACCCAAGGTATCTGCTCTGGTCTGCAACAGACTGCCGATAAACCGATCTCATGAATAAAAGCAATCGACTCTGCGTCTCCGGTATGTTCGCCGAATATCGTTGTTTTCAGATGAGGCTTCCGGGTCCGGCTATGGACAGCCGCCATCTCTACCAAACGACCAACACCTTCAATATCAAGTGATTGAAAGGGGTTCGTTTCCGTTTCAAAAACATTCCCAAAAATCTGTTCCCGCTCGGCTGCTTCCTGTCCGGTATATCCAAACATCGATTGGGTCAGCTCATCCGTGTCAAACGAAATAAAGTCCGCATGACGCGCAAGTTGTGCAGCCGTTAAAGAGGCTCTTGGTGATGTAATCGCTGCTCCCACCTTATATACACAGTGCCGCCGTTCTTCACCAAGCACCTGGTTCGCCACATGATCTACCATGTCCCGCATCTTTTGCATCTCATGCACATGCTCTACATGTGGAATCATAATTTCGGGACGAACCCAATACCCTTCACGAATCCCTTTAACAGCTGCACGGAAGATCGCCTCGACCTGCATTTCATGAATTTCGGACAAAACGACACGGAGATGCTTGCCCTGCTGTTCAAACACCATGTGATCTGAGACTAACTCAAGCCATGAATCATCAAATAATTGAATTGTCACCGGACGTCCGTCCATTGTCTCAAAGAGATATTCTATGTCAGCCTGCTGCATGGGCAGTAATCTTTCGATTCCCCGCCTACGTTCTGATTCCGTACGTGACGCCACCATCTTTTGTACAAATGGCGTTCTGGACGGAGACAACAGCATCGTCTCGGTCGTAAATAGACCAATGCCCTCAGCTTCCCAGCTTCGTGCCTGCCAAGCGTCAGCTGCAAGTTCAACTTTTGCTAAAATAGTAAGCTCTTTTACTTCATTGGCCCATCCGAGTAAACGCTTTAGTTCCGGTGAATCCTGTTCCATACAAGCCTTCAGATCACCTGATCTCATTCGGAGGATGGCATCCTCTTTGGCAATCAATCCTTCGTTGACGAAATCCACTGCACTCTTGACCGCAGCGATTGGACTTAATCTCGCAGGCTGTATACTTTGAATCCAGATGGAAGACGCGGTCACTACATAGGCAATTTCCAGCACTGTTCCTATGCGATTCTCTAACAGGTCGCAGATCTGTTGGAGATCAGCGTATCGTTCAGCATCATTTTTCTTTAGTAAAGAAAGTGCGTTCTCCTTCTTCTTCTCCTTTTCCTCATCGCTTCCTGCCGGGAGCTCGCCTCCCATCATGCCCTTTTCCCCCGTTACCGGATTGCGTGTATACACCCTTCCCTTACTATCTCTGTGCTCCTCTTCTATGGCAGTCAGGATTAGAACTGGCTCTCCCTTATGTTCTTTCTCTTTATCGAAATTGGCTTTATGATCCAATTTGCGCGGGGAGCAAAAAACCGCCCGAATCGCAGCTTGTAGTTGAAGATACACATCCTGTGGAAAAGGCTCTCCCCCATCGGCTTGAATCCATCTTTTGCAGTCCGCTATTAACGATTCAAGCTGTTCCTCAGTTGAAGTGCACGACTTCTCATTCCCTGTATGCACAGTGGCTGTATAGGAGATACCGTGAACCATATGACCATAATGCTGTAATGCAGTTAGGTAACATTGAAGCGCATATAACCGATTACCTGTCTGACGAGCAAAACCTTCGACCGTATAGTCGTTCAAGCCAACGTAAGGTATTGTATACGATTCAGCAGCTGACATAGTAACTCCTATAGAAGTCGTAGTCTGGTTCGTCCTCACATGCAGCAGAAGTGGATAATTTCGATCCCCGAAGACTGCTCCTGTCGCCTGTTCCACGCGCCGGATGGCAATGCCTAGTTCTTCCCTAATCTCATTGGAAAGATATCCAAGACGGGTACAAAGTTCGTCACAGCCATCTGACGTGACAACCATTCCTGCCGGAACAGACCATCCTGCCTGCATCAGCTCCGCGAGTGCATTCCCGATACTGTGAGTCAACTCTTCCTGATCTGCCATACCTTCCTCTAACAGCATCACCCGTTTTGTCATTGCAGTCTCCTATCTGCCCTCTATGGCTGTGATTGAATGACAGCTATCTATCCTAGTGCTGCCCTCATTCTAATGTTATGTTGTAACACCCGTATCACAGACTATGGCTGCCGCATTTTGTGATCGTTATTCTGTTTTTTTGTTAAATCTCCACCGTATTAGAGCGATTTACATCAAAAGCTCCTCCAGCTAGGCTGAAGGAGCTTCGTGCCCGAGTCAACGTTAGACGGGCTACAACGCTATAATGATATTAAATAAATGAATCTCAGATGACGTTCTAATTCACGCTATGATCACCGGGGCATATTCCCTTGAGTATAGCTATTGAGCAATTGATTCACAAAAGAATTCTGCTCGCCTTCTTGCAGCAAATAACTCGCGATCAGTCCAAAATCATCGCTGACATAGCCAGCTAATTCCGGTTCCCCCGTTAAGGTTAATGTGCGCTTAAAGGCTATCTCCCTAATCTGTCGAAGCACTTCTTCTTCCGTAACAGCAGAATCGCTGGCATATTGTTCAAAAGCCTGCATCCAGTGGTCAGCAAATGGAGCTTCATCACGTTCATCCAGCACAGCCTCTATATCCAGTCCTTCGAAATTCTGTTCACGAAGCAGCCGTCCTTCCTTCAAATCCGCTAATAATGTGTTCACATCGCTTCTGCTCATGGGGTCACTCCTTCTTATTCCCTCTTATTCCTTCTTCAAATACATCTCCGGTATAACAAAACGTCTCATTCACTTATCACCTATTTCACTCCCACATCCGTGTAATCTTCAACAGTTTACGATCAACCACATTCCAATCCATCCTGTAAATATCCGGCATCGTGGTACTCTTCCAAAACTCGAAACCAAAGGAGGGATCATAATACTGAAAAATAAGAGTCATGATGTCACCGTGTGTACCAATCACGACTTTTTCTCCGGCGTGTTTTCTTAACAAATGTTCAATGATTCTCACTGCTCTTGCCTGAGCATCACTGCCCGACTCACCACCTGGAAAAGCAAACGCAGCATCGAGATATAATTGCCGTTTCGCATCATAAAAATCATCATGTTTGATATGAGAACCCGACAACGCACGTTCACGCAAATCTTCCTCAATGAGAACAGGCCTACCGACCACGTCAGCCAACATCTGAATGGTCTGCACGGCTCTAAGGTACGGGCTGGAATAGAAGACCTCAACATCCTCTGCACGCAAAAGATTGGTGATTTTCTCCGCATCTCTATGCCCCTGATCAGTCAGTCCGCGCTCGCGTTCTTGTCCTTCAATAAATTGGGACTCTGCGTGTCTTACGAAATATAAGCTTGTATGAGCTTCTGCGCTCATTCATTCAACCTTCCCTTCTTCTCAATCACGATCAGACAGGTGCTGTCAGGCAAGGATACCGGTTCACCCGTAACATCCATAAAAACAATTCGCTCCGCAAGCGCTTCGGTATATCCCTTTTGCAAGAAGTGGCGCAGCAACGTGATATCCGCCTGCTCCCCTAACGCTTCACGGATACATTTCTCATAATCTCGTGGTGTAAATACACCGAACTGCTCCTGAATTTCATGTACATAGGCTTCCTCACCCCAGGTATACGTGTACAAGAATTCCATCGCATCATTAATCGGCATAATGACTTCATGATCCGATATCCGCTCAAAAGTAATCTCGCGCCCTTTGAAGTCCGCCTTATAACGTTCCAACCAACGCATACCGTCTGGTTCCAAAAATTGAATTCGCCTTTGCTGAGACTCAGGTTCGCTCATAATCCCATCCCGGATGAGTATTCTTCCTCCCGGGGAGAGCACCTGAAAAGCACTTTGCAGCGCAGCCGCTACGGTATCTGTATTGAACCTGCGTCCGTCATACTCGATATACGAATACAACTCATGTAGAATGGAGGAAAAAATAACCGTATCCACTGTGCCAGGCTTCATATACTGATTAAGTTGCAGAGCATCGCCCTTCATGACTTGCCAGCGATGGGATTCCCGATGCTTTTTGCGCTCCAGTGCCTCTATAACATTGGAGGAGATATCTATGCCAATCGCTTCAACTTCTGGCTTCTCCTGCTCGATCAAGTCTAGCAGCACACCACCACCCGGGCCGATATCGAGGACACGCGTGCCAACCATATAATCCAGTAGTACTTTTTTGTAATCACCGGAACTGTTCATATCCGAAAGATATGTCTCTTCGTTATGAAACCGATCATATGCATCCCGGCGAAGACCAAAAAGATCGAATAACATCAGCACTGCCTGCTCGTATAGCGGAGATTTCTCAGCTTCAATACAAAAAGCGATCAATGACTCGGCCGCAGGCGAAAATTCAAAGGTGACAAATAACGTATCCGGCAGGTCCGGATGCCGTTCGATTCGATGTTCTAGATGCGGATAAGGAATTCGCTGGCCGGCGATAATCTGCTCCCAGGAATACTGCTCCAAATATTTTTCAATCATCCGTTTCTTATAGATGTTCAGCTTTTTGACACCTTTGTAGTCGTAAACCATCGTGTTCATCAATGGTTCGAAGCTGATATGACGTATATCAGTCACAGAAGACGGAATAGCAGAATGATTGGAATCCACCTTCTCTGTGTTCCATTCCTGGCTGTGAAGTGTGAGCAAAAATACTTTCACCATCTCTTCCAGCGAAAAATCCTTCATGGCTGACTCGACATACCACAAGGTACGTGAATCGAGGGGAGCCAACTGTTGTTCCACAGCAAATTGCTGCTCAAGCTTGGCATACGACTCGTCCATGAGTTCACCCTGCCGGATTGAGCTGCTTCTCAAACGGGACAACCGCTCTTTTATGCTCCAATCCTTATACTCCGTTCCTTCCACAATCCACTCTACAATTCGCTGTACTTCACCCTGTACCTGATTCCAGAGACCGGGATCAACTCCAGCGATGATACATTCATTCAAAGCCATCAGCATGGTGCGCAGTTCACTGCTAGTAACGAATCCATCGGTAATTAAAGACCGTAACGGTGCATTTTCCGCAAAGGGAATTTCACCCCGTATGTATTGTCCGATCAATCCATGCGTCGCAATTAAGATAGAAGTAACCTCATGTCTCGGCGACTTCGACCCACTTTTTTCATCCGTATACATGTTAAAAAGCTGAGCTGAGCCAATATTATGTACAAATAAGTTAATGCCCTGATGCTGCCATGTTCTGCGCTGATCCGACGATCCCCCTTTTGCTGTCTCCGACCAGACCAGAACTTCCTCCAGCAACTCCCGAATCCAGAACGAAAGCTGAAGGCCGTCCAGTACCTGAAGTGTGCGCTCCGTATAATCCAATACGGCATTGGTCTCTTGAAGCTCAGCAATGGAATGGATACGCTCCAGATTAATGCGCGGTTTCTCAGCTGCTGCGAGCCATTGCAGCCATTGTGGCATCTGATGTAATCGTTCCTGTGATTCACCTGATTTGTAGATTCGGATCGCTTCCAGTGTGTGTAGCATGTACTCTTCACCCTCTTTTATCTCATCATGTTGTCTAGATTGTTTCATCCAGTGTACGGAGTCTATCCCGTACGAATTGAATCAGGTGCTCTGTTTCGGAAGCCGATAGACCTTCGTCTAGACGCGCGGCCGCCACGGGCAGCTTCCATACATCGATCTGTTCATCGGTGATCCCGGAAAATTCGATGTAATGCGTTATGTAATGCTGCAAAATATAACTTCGAGCCTGTTCAAACCCTTCCCGAACGGAATCAGCCGTATCATCCGGCAGCTTACCGCACTTTAATATTACCCACGTCCGGGCCACATCACCCGCAGGATCACCGGCCATTCCCGTCATCCAATCAATAACACAATGCTGTCTTCCGTCTTTGCTCAACATCACATTATCAGGATGATAGTCACCATGACAGATCACGCGATGCTCAGGCAATTCAGATAAATAGTGAATCAGTCTTGCCCGCTCAACCTCGGATAAGCTAGATACACGCAGAATCGCGTTCTTCAGTATTTCTTTTTGAGAAGGCAGTGTATTGCCCTCATCCTGAACAGTATGCAGTTTAGCATGATACGCTGCCATGTTTGACGATAACGTCTCCAGCAATTCGGGCTGCCGCATAATGAGCGATAACAGCGTTGTTCCCTCAAATCGTTCAAATACGATGCCTGTGCGCGTAGCATAATCCATTCGTTTTACAGTTCGAGGTACGGGCAACCCTTTCTCATAGCCCCATTGAGTGATTCGAAATTCGTTACGTACCGCTTCAGCGGAGAACCCAGTCCGGTATAATTTGAATATAAGACCATCAGCATAATCGTAGATTTCCGCCGTTCTTCCCTGTGCCATCAGCTCCATTTGGTTCATCCTCTCTGAGTTTGAACTCCTAATTGAACATTCTATCATTGCTTTCTCGAACCGAACTCAATCCCCCTCACTTTGGAGAATATCATCTGATCCACCCACGTACCTGCTCGATCCTGTTTTATTTTGCGAAGTACACCTTCAAGGGTGTAGCCTGACCGTTCTGCGACCTTGGCACTTCGGACATTACGGGCATCGCACCGAATCTCAAGCCGATTAGCCTGAAGATGCATGATCGCAAATTGTTCAATCCCAGCCACAGCTTCTGTGACCAGGCCTTCACCCGACCGGGAGGTGCGAACCCAATAACCAATCTCAAAGCAGCGAGCATTCCAGTCTATCCGATGAAGACCGCTACTGCCCACGAACTCGTCCGTCACTTTATCGCGCAAGTGCAACATCAGATCACTTCGTTCCAAAAATTTCAGTCTGGCTCTACGTGCCGTTATTTCTGATTGCTCTAGTGAAGGGATGTTCTCGGCAAAAGGTAACCATGGGCGCAACTCTTCCACACTTTCCCGAATCGCTTCATTGACATGCTTGCCATCCCCCCACTGGGGTGCACGAATGGTAAGTCGTTCCGTATGAAAGCTCTCGGGGAACTCGAGCATCATAGGGTTAAACACATCTGTATCAGCCATGAATCCTACTCCTCTACGTGGAAAATCGAATCAATAATCAGCGGCAGATTATCTCTGACGGATGCGGCACCCAAGACCGACCGGGCATGCACGCCCTTTTCTTCGAAAACTTCAATCATTAAATCGGAAATTCCATTCAGCACCTTATGGTGTTCCTGATAGGAAACCGAGGCGTTGATGAACCCTTGCACTTTAACGACTCGTTTGACCCGATCAAGCGATCCGAGCACATCTTGAACGACAGCAAGTACTTCCAGCCCTGCGTTCCAGGCAAAGTCATATCCTTGTTCGGTCGTGAATTCTACACCCAGTTTACCGCGCTCATCCGTTGCCGGTCCTTTTCCTGATACATACATGATTCCGTTCACGATTACGGCGTTTGCATATTTGCCCGCAGGAGCGCTCGATTGCGGAAGCTTGATTCCTAATTCCTGTAGTCTGGTTTCGACTCTTGTCATAAGTAGAACCCCTCTCTTCTTTTCCAAGATATGAAGCGCATCTGAGGTGACTAGATTAGATCCATAAATATATAAATGATTATATAGGAATATATGTTATGCATGAAAGACAAATGGAAGCTCGTCATGCTCATAACCCTTACTCACTCTGACTAATATTTCATACTTTCATAGGATTTTGTTTTTTCATCTCACTTCGTCCCTTATACTCCTGCCTGTACGTCCTGGGTGACATCTGAACAGCTCGTTTGAACATCTTGCCAAAATGCGAAAAATTGCCGAATCCTGCTAACATGGCAATGTCTGTAACGGACTCATCACTCTCTCGTAGCAAACGCTGAGCCTCCTTCACTCGGAGCAGATTAAGATAGTCACTGAAGGCAAAACCCGTCGTTTGTTTAAACAGCCGGCTTAAATAATGTGGACTAATGCGAAACTGGTCTGCAACCTCAGGCAGTGTTAGTGGATTCTGATAATTTTCATTCAGGAAGCGGACAACGACTTGAATCTTGGGATGAAGAACGGGATCCTGATCCTCAGTGTGTATACGTCCTAGATGATGATGACGGTAGGTGTGGAGTAGCAGCTCCAACGTACGATGACGTAGCACCATTCCACTTCCCTCGTCAGGCTTACGTATCTCACTCACCATCTCTGCGACGATTGCCTCGGTCACCTTCACGATATGCGAGGGAAATCTCACAATGGGTACGTCCCATCGAAAAGGCTCCGTTAATTTCTCGGCCATATCACTTGTGACGGCCATAGCGGCAAACAGTTCGGGCTGGAAGTACAGTACAATCCGCTCATGGTCGGGCACTCCGCTCTCCAATGTTTTATGCACCGTGCTGCGGTCTACAAATACCAAATCCCCTGCTTTGATCCGGTACGAACGATCTTTGATAAAATAAATGCGGTCACCGGAAAGTAAATAATATAACTCATAGTGTTCATGAAAATGATCATCTGTCATCGAAAAATATCCGATACGACGATCGTATTCGATATGTAATAAATCCGCTGAATCCTGATAATCCGCACGAATGGCTTCCGTCATATCCCTCTCTCCTTTTTCATAATTATAGCAAAATATGCGGTGTTTGAAAGCGGTTTCGCATGAAATGCGGCGAAAGAAGTGCTTCCTTGTTATAGGCTAAACCTATATTGGAGGAGGCGATATGCATGGGTAAGAAAAAACGTTATGTATTAGTCGGAACCGGTGGTCGTGCTGAATTTTTCTACGGTGCCTTGACCCGAGATTTTAATGAAACTTCCGAGCTTGTCGGCTTCTGTGATATCAATCAGGTGCGTATGAATTATGCGAATAAGCTGCTGCGAGAAAAATATAACTATACTGAAGTGCCAACATACCTAGCAGATCAATTCGACCAGATGATTGAAAACGAGAAGCCAGATTACGTGATCGTGACCAGTGTGGATCGGACACACCATAAATATATCATACGGGCGATGGAGCTTGGTTGTGACGTCGTTACCGAGAAACCGATGACCATCAATGAAGAGAAATGTCAGGATATTCTGGATGCTGTGAAACGTACCGGACAGAACGTACGCGTGACATTCAATTATCGTTATGCACCACATCACACGAAAATACGGGAGCTCATTCTGAACGATACGATAGGCAAAGTGACGTCCGTACACTTCGAATGGCTACTGAATACTCGGCATGGTGCGGATTACTTCCGTCGTTGGCACCGGGACAAGCGTAATAGCGGCGGATTGCTGGTACACAAATCTACGCATCATTTTGATCTGGTGAACTTCTGGATTGGTTCACAACCGGATACCGTATTTGCTTTTGGAGATCTGATGTTCTATGGCAGAGAAAATGCAGAAGAACGCGGGGTCACTCAATTTTATAGCCGTGCTACAGGCAATCCGCTAGCACAGGATGATCCATTCGCCCTGCATCTGGATTCGGATGATCATCTGAAATCCATGTATCTCGATGCCGAGACAGCAGATGGATACCAGCGTGATCAAAGTGTATTTGGAGACGGCATCAACATTGAGGATACGATGGGTGTTCTAGTCCAGTATCAAAACAAAGCGATCCTCACCTACTCCCTTGTCGCTTATCAGCCGTGGGAAGGTTATCGCATCGCCATCAACGGTACTAAAGGACGTATCGAGATGAGTATTGTGGAGCAATCCTACGTCAATTCACTGGGCGATAAGAGCAAGGAAGGCGCTCTGATCGGCAAAACGCTACGCGTGCTGCCAATGTTCGGCGCACCTTATGAAGTAGATGTGGAGGAAAAAGAAGGCGGTCACGGCGGAGGTGACCCTGTGCTGCTGAACGATCTGTTCGGCGCGCCGTCAGAAGATCCGTTCCATCGTGCAGCTAATCATGTAGATGGTGCCCGCTCGATCCTAACAGGTATAGCAGCCAATCGCGCTATCGCCACAGGCCTTCCTGTGAAAGTCGGCACATTGGTGCAATTCTAGCATAAATAAGGCGTAAGCTCAGGGATCTGGAATCTCTGAGCTTACGCCTGTTCTGGTTTCATTTCAATTAGACGCTTCCTACACTTTTCATGTACCTAAAAATCTAACGTTGAACATAGGCTGTCAAGTACTCACCTTCCTCATATCTCCATTCATATACTAGGACTATATGACGAACGGAGGATGATTTATGAGCTGGCAGCATCTTCGAACAGGCATTACACTCCAGCAGCGGTTGGCCCAACTCGAGGGACATCTTGCTGAGCTTAACGCCCCACGTTCCGGTATGGAGACTGGGCGGATTCGTCGGGTATTCCCTCGTAATTTTATCAAAATCAATCGTCAATTATTTATTCCGCTTAGCCTGAATTCCATTCGGGTATTCGACATTCCACGCACACAACGAGGGATTAGAGTTGGCATTCGCACGACGTTCCCATCACGAAATGCATTCAGAAATATCAGACTGGTGAGCGTTGGACTCAATTATATTGAGTTGCAAGGAAAAGGAAAATTTCCTTCGCGTATTCTGTTTCCACTCTCCAGCGTGGAGTCGATTTACCGACCTCGTAAGCGGGCGCTCCAACGGAAACGTGCTTGTGTCCGTCGTTCATAGAAAGAACTGCGTACAGAACTATGGAACATTGAACTCTTGTACGGCAGCTCGATGAAAGAAAAATGGTGAGAAGCGGTTGTCTCCGCTCTCACCACGAGGCTAATACCGATCATTGCTAAATCCCTGTCCAAACGTCCTTTGCATAACGGCCCTGCTCCTGAAGCTGGTCAAGCCACGTTTCTGCTTCTTGTGAGGTCTTTCCTTTGATGTCTATATAGGCTTGCTTCAGCGTGGCTTCAACATCGGGAGCCATTTTACTGCCATCCCCACAAATATAGAGATGGGCACCGTCCTCCAGCAAAGGAATCAGCAGATGTGCATCCTCTTTCATCCGATGCTGAACATAACACTTTTCTTCCCCTTGTACACGGGAAAACGCCGTATGAAGGTGTACGAGTCCTTCCTGTTGTGCAGTTTCAAGCTCGTTTTTATACAGATAATCATGCTCAGGATTGCGGCAACCGAAGTATAGATGGGCTTCACCAACCGGCATCCCTTGCTCTTTCATTACATGTCTGGCCTGCAAGAAACCACGGAACGGGGCTACACCTGTACCCGGACCAACCATAATAATCGGCACTTCTGGACGTTCTGGCAGCTGGAAGCCGGATTCCGGTGTCCGGACAAACATCACGACCTCATCACCAGACTTCAAGCCGGATAGATAATTCGATGCGATCCCTTTATATATTCCTTGTCCGCTCCACGCAGGCTCCTTCACGACGCTTACTGTAATGCTAGCTTGCTCTGGCTGAACTCGTGGTGAGCTGGATATGGAATAATATCTGGCCTTCAAGGAAGGCAGCAACTCCAGAAAACGTTCAAAGGGCAGTTCACATGCTTCATATTTCTCCAGATAGTCCAGCATGGAGATGCGTTTGCTGCGTACTTCTTTCATATATGACGTTTCATCCAGCAGCGCCTCAAGCTCCTTCTTATGTGGAGGACATACCGTATATGCCGCAAGTTCTCTAAGTTGCGCACGTGTTGCAGCTTCTTGCAGTTCCACACTATGGGTAAGCAGGTCATAGAGGTTTACTGGACGTTGCAGCGGAAGATGGGCTGCGCTTCGCCCTGATGCATCCAGTACCAGATGCTCGGTTCCGGTGAATCCGTAGCGGCGGAGCACACGCTCCACAAGTTCAGGTGGATTTTGCGGCAGTACGCCTAGATGATCGCCTTCTTTGTATGTGATTCCCTCGGGCAGTTTGATCTCCAGATGTCTTGTACTGCGTTCACTACCTTCGTCATGAAGCTCTCGGTTCTCCAACACAGAAGTCACATATGCGTCATACGTTTCCACTAGCGGAGTCACGGCCATCCCACTAACGAATTGTACCGACAGGGAACTACGCTCCTTCTTGGCGTCTGTATTCAGTTGCAGCTCCAGTGTTCGTGCCAGATCAGGCCATAATTGTTCCGTCCAATCTTCCACCTGCTTCTCAAAATCCCCGCTGGCGTCCGTCTCACCAAGAGACGACAGCCGCTTCGCCCCTCGTGAGGACAGCTGTTCATCAATCAACCGTGGAATGCGTTGGTACGTGCTTGCCCAGTTGTGGTCACCACATCCAAGTACGGTATACTTCACGCCCTTGAATTCATCTGGACCTGCTTGTTGAATCCATTCTACGAATTTGCTGGCGTTGCTTGGCGGCTGACCATTATAGGATGCGCTGACAATAACAACAGCCCCTTCTTGCGGCAGGTTGCCCACTCGATCATCCAGCGTAGCTACCTCACTGCGAAAACCTTGATATCTGGCCATATCTGCAATTTCACGAGCGATGCCTTCGGCTGTGCCCAGATTGGAGCCATACAGTACAAGCATCGGAGTGTCGTGTGCATCAACAACTTCTTGCTCCTTCTTTTTCACGGCTGTAGCAGGCTCTTGCATAGCCATACCAGGTACGGCCATTAGCGGTTGAACTCCGCGTGGACGTACGCGAATGATGAATTGATCAGGTTTAAGTGTCAATGTTTCTTTGACTTTCAACTGATAATTCGTGTGGTCTATGAAGTCAAAATGTTTCAACACCATGCCTAGAACTAGCGTGGCTTCCTGAAGGGCAAACTGCTGACCAATACATGCACGTTGGCCATTACCAAAAGGTTTATAGGCGTTATGTGGCACTTTACTTGGATCTTCAAAACGTTCCGGTCTGAATTCTTCTACGTCATCTCCCCACGCCTCACGGTCACGATGCAGCTTAGGAATGAGCACGCTAACGCTGTCGCCTTTCTGAAGAGGATACTGCCCGCCAAGCACCGTATCTTCCTTCGCATACAACGAGAAGGCTGGCGCGGTTGGCCACAAGCGCAGAGCTTCATTCAACACCATACGAATATATTTCAAACGTCGAACCTGATTGTATGTTGGCACCGGATCTTTCAGAATATCGTCTGCTTCTGCTTGAGCTTTCGCTAGTTTATCTGGATTTTTCATCAGGTAATACACAGCAAAAGACAACAAACCACTGGTCGTCTCATGACCCGCAATCAGAAATGTAATAATCTGATAACGAATATTTTCATCATCCAGCGTTTCGCCCGTCTCCGGGTCTTTGCCACTCAGCATATGAGATAGCAGATCATCTGCCCCTTCCTGCGGCTGTGACTTACGCTCTGCAATGATGTGATCCACCAGTGAAAACATGGAACGAATGTCCTGCTCAAACTGTTTCTTTTTGTTGATCATTAATTTATCTTGCAAGCGCAATCGCTGCAAAGAACTCATCGATTCATCTAATGCCCGCACCATGCTTGTAATGAATGGATGTGGCTCCTCCCGGTAAAAGCTATTAAATCGATAATTAAATCCGCATAGACCAATAGTGTCCAATGTCAGACGCGTCATATCATCAGGCACATTCACCGTTTCATCCGGATTAAGTCTGGACCACTTCTGAACAAGCTGCACAGCAAGATCTACCATTTTGTTGTGGTATCCCTGCATTGCGCGCTGACTGAAGCTTGGGAGTAGCACATTATGCGCCTTTCTCCAGTTAGGCTCGTCTGTCCAGCTCGTAAAGAGCCCATCCCCAGCAAAAGCACGCACTTTCGCGAGCGGCGCCCATACTCTTTTATCAAATTTGGACTCGTTCGTCACTTCCGCTACATATTTTTCACTTGAAATATATAGCTCGCTTCTTCCCGGATAATCCATTCGGAAAATGGGTCCATACTCTTCAGCCAACTTGACCAAAGACTGGATTGGCTCATCAAAGTTCAAGTGCGGCAGATTACCTAATGGACCATACGTTTTAGGCTGAGGTACTGAAATAGGTGGCATTGACTCTCACTCCTTCTTATTCTCAAAATGTGAAATGATCCGTTCTGCGGCTTGCTAGCAGGCTAGCACCAGCTAGGTAGGAATCCCCTTCTTTCATCACATGGTGACTAGTGGTTGGTTCAAACAAACCATTAAACTTAGAACCTATTCTGTTTATATGTCATACCCAAAACCAATTGACCGTAATCGTAATTTGGTCAATTTAGCGTAAAAAAAATGGGTATTTCTTGATTTCCTTATTTACCATATCATTTCCATTTCTACGATTCAACGGTCCTAAGTCATAGGACCTTAAAACTGGATCTCTAGATCTCCAGTAATACAAAAACTGCCCCAGGCAGAACCACCTTAAGGACAGTCAACTGTTCACCCTAATTTATTTCACCTTACAAACGGATCAACCTACAAGTACACCATATACAATACCTGGTCCATGGACGCCAATCGTCAAATCATTTTCGATGTCCGATGAGCGACTAGGACCTGAAATAAAATGAATACCTGCCGGCAGCTGTTTTCTTCCCGCTTCGTCGAAGTCGATTAACGTCTCCCCCAATCTCGTGTGCAGCCTATGCAACGGAATAATCAGAATCAGTACAGTCGGCAGCAAGCTGACGGAACGTCCTTTCTCTGGTGAGGAAAGTACGGTCACTGAGCCCGTATATGCGGTCGCATAATCCGCCATCACAATGCCGATATCTGCTTCAGCCGCTCTCGATTTCCAATCTACGTCAGGCGCACTGTTCCAGACGGAAATCTGTACATCGGGAAGCTGTCCCTCCAGTTCCAGATCCCTCAAAGCATTCTCATTCTGTCGAATGATATATTTGGCATTCAATTCATGCACTTTGCTGGTAATGAAATGGGCCACTTCTCCCATGTCCGGCACCCGAATAACATGAGCACCTACACTGATAAAGTTCTCTGTAAAAGCCTGAATTCGCTTCTCTTCGTCCCATTCCAGCTCATTCCAGAAATCCGGGGCGCCGCGAAAATTCTGGACTGGAGCATGACGCAATCGGGGTCTGTTCAATCTGGCAGCGATGTCGTCCATAAACTTCTCCTGTCTGCGCCGTGATTTCTCTTCCATCGCTGCAAGCCATTGCTGATGTTGCGTTGCCATGCTTCAATCCCCTTCCTCTCGCTCACGAATAATCTGCTGCATACGCTCACGTATGGAAGAATCCATAACGGCATGCTGCTGGCTCACCTCATGATCCAAGCTCTCCCATTGCTGCCGGAAAGATTTCTTGGCCAGACCTGGAGCCACTCTGTAAGCATTCCAGCCTTTAAGTGGCCCGAGCTTTAACGAGATGCCATTGTTCCGTACAACTGCTTTCTGTCCAATCTGCCCGAGCCTGAGTGCAGTTGTAAAACGTTTGGAGCTTGCCACAACGGCTGCGAAACCTTTCATGCCCATAGTTTCAAAGCGGTTGCCATGTCCTTCCTCCACCTTACGTCTACGCAAGTATACCAGCATGTCATGCAGTGGAATTTTGACCGGGCACGCTTCATAACAGGCCCCGCACAGGCTCGAAGCACTTGCAATATCATTCCATTCATCAATGTTGCCGTTTAATGCTGGTGTCAGCACCGCTCCAATGGGACCGCTGTAAGTTCCTCCGTAAGCATGGCCCCCAATGTGTCTGTATACCGGACAGGCGTTCAGACATGCTCCGCAGCGGATGCAGTTCAGCAGTTCCTGAAACTCGGGATCACCCAGTTGCAAAGACCTGCCGTTATCTACGATAATGATATGCATCTCCTCTGGTCCATCGACATCTGCCTGACGGCGAGGACCCGTTATGCCCGACATATACATCGTGAGCTTTTGTCCGGTAGCCGAACGCGGTAGCAAGGTCGCCATGACCTCCAGATCTGCCCATGACGGGATGATCCGTTCCATGCCCATGAGTGTAATCTGTGTTTTTGGAACGGTAGATACCATTCGGGCATTCCCTTCATTTTCAAATAATACCATCGAACCTGTCTCGGCAATGGCAAAATTGCATCCTGTCAAACCAATGTCTGCTTCTAGAAATTTCTCGCGCAGCTTCTTCCGGACAAACCCGGCCAGCACCGTCGTATCCGGCTCCAACACCTCTCCAGCTTCCTCAGATAACAATTCGGCAATCTGATACCTGTTCTTGTGAATGGCCGGAATGACAATGTGCGATGGTGCTTCACCCGCAAGCTGTATGATATATTCGCCAAGATCCGTTTCGATTGCTTCAATACCTGCCGATTCTAGCACCTGGTTCAGATGGACTTCCTCTGACACCATGGATTTGGATTTCACCACAGTTGCAGCCTCTTTGTGGACCGCAATATCCAGTGCGATGGATGCTGCTTCCGCTGAAGTATCTGCAAAATGGATATGCACTCCGTTTGCACGGGCGTTGTTCACGAACTCATTCAAGTAGTAATCGAGATGTGCGATGGTATGTAGACGAATCTGACGTCCACGCTCTCGCCACTCTTCCCAGTTGCCATGTTCTTCCGAGGCTGCTTTCTTGCCATTACGTAATCGTTCTGTCGTGAACTTCACGGCTTTACGAAGGAAATCATCATTCAATGCCAAATTCGCACGAGATTTGACTGTTTCAGCCATAACACCAGGTTGACTCACCCTGTCTGCACCCCCTCATATAACAGTTCAGCCAGATGCATCACTCGCACAGGTTCATTTCTGTACCGAAGGTTGCCAGCAATATTCATCAGACAAGCCATGTCCAGCCCAACAAGTACCTCGGCTTGTGTTTCCTTGACATGATCCACCTTCTCGGTCACCATAGCCCCGGAGATCTCGGACATTTTAATCGCAAACGTACCTCCAAACCCGCAACAGTCTTCTGCATGGGGTAGCGGAATCAATTCCAATCCTTTGACATTGGAGAGCAAGGCCAAGGGTTCATCCTTCACTCCAAGCAGGCGGCTCCCGTGACAGGAAGGGTGGTACGTTACTTTATGCGGAAAATGTGCGCCGATATCCGTTATACCCAGCACCTGTACAAGAAATTGCGTGAACTCATAAGCTTTCGCTTCAAGACGTTTCGCTTTTTCCAACCAGATCGGCTCATCTGCAAACAGTTCAGGATAATGATGAATCATATAGGTGCAAGAACCCGAGGGACAGACCACAAAATCACTGTCATCGAATGCTGTCAGGATCGTCTTGGCCGCTGTGCGGGTCTCATCCCAGTAACCACTGTTGTAGGAGGGCTGACCACAGCAGGTCTGAACCTGCGGGAATTCCAAGCGAACACCGTGAACGGCCAGTAATCGAACCATAGCCTCTCCCACTCGGGGATAGATGGCATCACTGAGACAAGTTATGAACAAGGAGACCTTCATCACTACACGCTCCTATTTTACAAAGTACCTTATCATGAAAAAATGTTCTTCTCTTCGATTCTTGAAACTTCCATCGGATGCAAGTCTTAATATGAAAGTTCTCTTCAACTTATAACCCAGCACTTGTTACACCGTCTGAATCTTCAAGTGATAGGTGCTGTACAGGAATGATTGTTCTTCACTGCATGGTTGATCAGTAATAATAGTGTGTACTGCCTCCAGACCGGTTACACGAGCAAAAGCTCGTATGCCGAACTTGCTGCTATCGGCCAGTAGGATTACTTGATCTGCAATCCCTACCATCTTTTGTTTTAATCTGGCTTGCAGTTCATTCGTTTCACTAATGGTGCCGCTTTCTAGATGAACTCCCTTGCAGGATAGAAACAATTTGTCGACATGATATGTTTCTAATGAACGCTCCGCGAGAGGGCCTACAAAGGAAAGAGAACGAGATGCCAGATGTCCTCCGGTGGAGATAACCTCTATTTGTTCCCGTGTACTCAACTCGGTAGCAACCTGAATCGAATTCGTTAATATGGTTAGCGGCATATCCGGCATATTCACTGCCATATAACCTGCTGTTGTGCTGGCATCCAGCAAAATCCGGTCTCCGGCTTCGATTAACGCAAGCGCCGCTTCAGCAATTCGTTTTTTCTCCAACGCCTGTGATGTTTCACGAATTCGATAAGGAATCTCAGGCTGAACTTCCTTCACGCTAACAGCTCCGCCGTGCGACCGGCGCAACTGGCCAGCTTGCTCCAATCGGTCCAGATCACGGCGAATCGTTTCCTCCGTAACCCGGCAATGTTCGCTAAGCTCAGATACACGTATACTCCCCTTGATGTTCACAAGCTCTATAATGCGGTCATATCGTTCTGCCGCAAGCATATTTACACCTCACTTCCAGAGTGTAAACTCGGTGCAGAAGCAATAATTTGCAAAAATCGACCATATGCTTCTGCCCACACAGACCTGTCTTGCGGCTCATATTCTTTCACTGGAAATGAATGACGAATAGCGTTTCGTGCCTCCCATATATCCTTGAACGTTCCGCTCGCCATCCATTGCACAGCCATATTTCCAATCGCACTTCCTTCCGCTGGTCCAGCCCACACGGGTCTGCCGATGGAGTTCGCTGTCCACTGACATAACAAGTGATTCTGTATACCGCCGCCTACCATATGCAGACCGCTGAATGACTGCCCTGACAGCTGTTCTGTCCACTCCAGAACCCTTCGATATTTCAAAACGAGACTCTCGAGAATCGCACGGGCCACACTGCCCTGATCCTCAGGCACACGCTGACCTGTCTTGCGGCAGTATTGGCGGATACGATCCACCATGTCTCCTGCAGGCAAAAACAAATCGTCATCCGGGTCAAAGAGGCTGACAAAAGGTGGTGCTGTCTCTGCCTCCGCTAGTAAAGCCTCATAGCTGATCCCTTGTCCGTCACGTTCCCATTGCCGCATACATTCTTGCAGAATCCAGAGTCCCATAATGTTCTTAAGCAGACGATACGTGCCTCCGACTCCGCCTTCATTTGTAAAATTCAGCTCCAGACTCTCCGCGTTAATAACAGGCTGCTCTAGTTCCGTGCCCATTAGGGACCATGTACCGCAACTTAGATAAGCAAACGATCGCTCCGTCGCTGGAACTGCCACCACAGCTGAACCTGTATCATGCTCGGCTACTGCGATGACGGGAATAGACGCAAGACCAAGTTCTTGACTTACGCTGCTGCGCAGCTGTCCAACAGCCGTTCCCGGCAGCACGACCTCCCCGAACCAATGATTAGACGCACCGATATGGGCAAGCAATTCGTGATCCCATTGTCCTAACACCGGATTGTATATTTGGGTGGTTGTTGCATTGGTGAACTCATTCACTGCTTCACCGGTCAGAAAATACCTCAGCAGATCAGGTATCATCAGGAAACGTTCAGCTTCACGCAACAGAGGAGAAGCACGATGAGTCAGTGCAGCCAGTTGATACAATGTATTGAACGGCAGAAACTGTATACCTGTTCGTTCGAAGATCTTCTTCCTGGATAATTCCTGACATATCCGATCCATCACACCGTTGAACTGTGTATCACGATAATGATATGGATTACCGAGCAGTTCACCGTTGCTGCCGAGCAACCCGAAATCAACACCCCAAGAATCGATTCCCAGACTAACCGGTGATTCACCTTGTTGTTTTACGAGTAACAGACCTTGAATGATTTCATGGTGGAGCCTTAGAATATCCCAGTGCATTCGTTCACCGGCTTTTACTGGTTCATTTTTGAATCGATGAATTTCACGGATTTGAATCTCTCGATCAGTCAAATGCCCCAGTATAGCCCTACCACTGCCTGCCCCCAGATCATATGCCAGTACACTCACTGTTCTCCCACCTTTTCAGCAAGTTATTCATGAAATACCCTTTCAATCTTTAATTCAGTTTATTAAATATGTTTGTTTGTGTTTGTTTTATACTGTTTTGTTTTATTTTACGAGTATAACACCAATGTAAGCGTTTGAATACCCGTTAAATGGTTTTCCTATCCCATAAAAAAACGACTTTTCCCTTTCGGGAGAAGCCGCGGTTTCATTTTTTACGTATAAAACTGTTCATTCTTCGCACCGAATTGCCCAGGCTGCGGTTGGATATCTCGTTCAAAATGTTTGAATCGTGTACCCTGATACGTCAGCATCCCCCGATCCTGCTCCACTAACATGCCATACGTCTGACCGTTAACCTGTAGTTCCAGCCGTTCCCCATTATCGAACTCAAAAGTGGCATAATAACTGGTTGTGGCTCTGCTATCCCCACTTCCACCCCTAACTTCCGTTCGTTTTGTAATGATTCTTGCATGCAGCGTTAATACTGGGGAAGCATTATTGGATGACCAGGTTCGTACTCCTGAGAAGATCGCATATACAATGCCACCCGCCACAATCAGAAACACGATGCCAACCAAAACAGGGACAATCGTCCCCATTGCTCCTAACTCATTGAATCCGGAAAAAAAACCACTTTGATTCCCTTCAAATCCTGGTACGCTGCTCGTATCATCAATATCACCGAACCCATCCAAACTGAATGGGGTTTCTGACGAGAATATGCTCGTAACCGCCATAACACATCGATCCTTTCCCCTCTAAAAATAACAGTTCACCTCTCACCTATTCAACAGATGGTTCATGCAGAGTAGACAACCTGCTCTGCCTTGTCCTTATACTATATGAACCGGATCAGGAATACAGACGTTCAAGTTCGTCGATCAGACCGCCAACGTAAGCAACTGCAGTACGAATCGGCTCGGGTCCGGACATATCTACACCTGCAAGATTCATCAGTTCTTGCGGTGCTAGACTGCCTCCAGATTTAAGCGCCTCAAGCCATCGCTCCACCGCAGGCTGGCCTTCCTCTCTAATTTTCTGCGCTGCGGCTGTGGATGCGGTCAAACCTGCTGCATACGTATACGGATATAGACCCATATAATAATGCGGCTGTCTCATCCACGTCAGCTTAGCACCATCGTCCACCACTAGTTCAGGACCCCAGAACTCGGAAAGGATCATCCCTTTCAACTCACTTAACGTCTTTGCCGTGATCGGCTTATCGTCAGTGGCAAGAGCATACACCCTGCGCTGCAACTCACCCTCCAGCAGATGTGTAACGAAGTTGTGATAATACGTATTAAGCAACTGTAAAATAACCCAACGCCGCATCCTCGGATGATCGGAACGCTGTAGCAAATGATCTGCCAACAACATTTCATTCATTGTAGAGGGAGCTTCAATAAAATAGAGAGAAGGCCGCGTGTTCGTTATTCGCTGATATTTACCAGCCAACATAAAGTGGCCTGCATGTCCCACCTCATGAGCCAGTGTGAACGCTCCGCGCATATTATTCGCCCAAGAGATTAGGATGTACGAATGCGAGCCATAGATTGAAGAACAGAACGCTCCTGTGGATTTGCCTGCATTGTCGGCGTAATCAACCCAACGCTCACTAAATGCACGTTCGACAATCTCGCCATACTCAGGTCCCAGTACTTCCAGCGCCTCACGAATCAATGTGCAGGCTTCATCGTATGTTATGGAAGGACTGAACTCGGGATCAAGTGGAGCCTTGAGATCACAGTACATCAGCTTGTCGAGTCCAAGCTCACGCTTTTTCAGCGCAGCCAGTCTGCGCATGTGCGGAGCAAGCTCCTTCTGAATAATATCCAAAACGTTATGGTACATCTCCTTGCTCACTTCCTGCGAAGCCAGCAGCATGTCCGTCACATCTTCATATCCGCGCAGGCGGGATAACACCACCTGTTTCTTGACCTCAGCAGCATATCCTTCAGCAAATGTATTCTTGTATTTATTCAATGTTTCACTAAAGGATGCATAAGCAGACCGACGTAATCGGGTATCTGACGACATCTCGTAATTATTTTCGTAAAAAGACCATGATAGAGGGCGTGATTGATTCTCACCATCCAGAACTTCATCAAAAGTCATATCCGCCAGTTTGCCACGCTGATAGATTCGATAAGGTGAATCTAGCACTTCACCGAGGGAAGCAAGTACTTTCTCCGTTTCAGGCGTGAGTCGATGAGCTTTTTCCTCGATCAGCCTCTCCAGACTTCGTTTGTAAGGTTCCAGACCCGGGAGCTCTCTCAAATATTGTTCGATCTTACCTTCCGGCAGAGAAACGATCTCGGAATTGACGAAAGACAGACTGGACGACAGTCTGGACAGAAGTTCACCTGTTTTAGCAGCGTTCTCGATATTTACCGGGTTCGTACTGTCCTCCGACTGCTTCAAACGTGCATAAGCAGCCGTTTTACCAATCCGTTCCTGCATAGCTTCACGAGCATCCAGACAAGCAAGCAATTGCTCTGCACTTTGACCCAGTGTACCTTTAAAGGTTTCGATATCCGCAGCAGCAGCGGGCAGGGAGGTAAGCTCCTGTTCCCATTCCACATCGGTGGCAAACAAATCCCTTAGATCCCAAGTCGATTCCACATTAACCTCGGCACGTGTAAGTATCTTTTCCATCTAGCTTGTCATCCTCCTCGCATTTCCAATATCTCTCATCGTATCATAATCTGCCAATCGATACATGACATATCCTTATTATGAGACTTTTGGTTTAATTGTACATATTCAATAGGACTTGAACGCACAAAAAACGCCAAATGCCGGACATATCCAGCTCATTTGGCGTCTGATTCATCTATTCACTTAATCATTTAATCGGCTTGCCAGATTACATTTTCACCATAATTTTTGCCCCAGTTGTACATCGCGTGTAGTACCGGCATCAGACTCTGACCATGATCGGTCAGTGAATATTCAACTCGGGGCGGAACCTCGGCGTACACCTTCCGCTCCACCAATTTATCTTCCTCGAGCTCCCGCAGCTGGTTCGTCAACATTTTTTGTGTAATATGGGGGATCAACCGTTTCAATTCACTGAATCGTTTGGTGCCCTCCAGACCCAGATGCCACAATATAATCAGCTTCCACTTACCTCCGATTACCGCTAGCGTTAGTTCCTTCTCACAGTTGATTTCTTTCAAATTAATGCGTTCCTTGACTTCGGCCGCCATCGCTGCAAGCCCCCTTTATCTCGTTAGTGGTACATCTTGACGCCGGGCCGCATCCCCGCAAGTCAATATAGCCACGTAATCAAACCTTAATACTTCATTTTACTATAGCATGGGCTGAATGCAAGGTTCCTCATCCTTGTTGACAGAAAAGACCGCAATCCTGGCACATGCACAGGACTCCGGTCTACTTCTTCTATTACTTATTTTACACAATCATACGATACGATAGATCTATTCCAGGTTAGCGTGCCGGCTAAACATGTCAGCACCCGTCATCCCTTTCATTTCCATCATCGTGAGGATCAGTGCATCCATACATAACAACAGGCTTTGCTCAAACAAGGAGCCCATAGGTTGGATGGTGACATCAGCACCGGCTGCTGCTGTATCCTCTTTCGCCGAGGCAGGCAGACGCACAACCGCTTGTGCCATTTGCGCAATTGTAGACTCCGGCTTAATGGTGATTAAGCCTACAGGTGCTCCTGCCTGATTGGCTTTTTGTGCCATAGCGGCCAAACTGCCTGTCTCCCCGGAACCGGAGCATAACAGCAGGTAATCCGCTGAGCTGATCCCCGGAGTCACCGTCTCACCCACGACGTAAACGACAAGTCCCATCTGCATCAACCGCATTGCAAATGCTTTTCCCATCAGACCTGAACGTCCAGCCCCGGCAACAAAAATGCGTTCCGCAGCTAGCAACTGGTCTGCCATAACCTGCATCTCGTCATCGTTAATCTGACTTAACGTCCGTTCCAATTCCTTCAGGATGTCTGCCGCGTATTGTCTGCTGCTCATCAGCTTACCCTTGTTTTACAAGGCGCTGCATTTCGGATGCTACCGCTGCTTTATCCGCTTGCCCTGTAATACCGCCGCCAACAATAACCAGGTCAGGTTGTGCTTTGATTACTTCTGGTAGTGTGTCTAGTTTGATACCACCAGCAACTGCGGTTTTTGCATTTTTCACGGCAGCTTTGATTGTTTTCAGGTCTTCAAACGGGCTTTGTCCCACGGCTTGCAGGTCATAACCAGTGTGAACACAGATGTAATCCACGCCCAGCGCATCAACTTCACGTGCACGTTGTTCAAGGTTAGGCACGTTGATCATGTCTACAAGAACCTCTTTGTTTTGTTTTTTCGCCTCTTCTACAGCGCCTTTAATGGTCATATCGTTGCTTGCGCCCAGAACAGTGATCAAGTCTGCGCCAGCTTCAGCTGCTTTCATAATCTCATATCCACCAGCGTCCATAATTTTCAGGTCTGCAAGTACTTGCAAGTTAGGATAAGCTTCCTTCATTGCTTTTACGGCATGCAAACCTTCATTAATGATAATCGGTGTGCCAATCTCTACGATATCAATGTATGATTCAACCTCTTTTACCAGTGCGATCCCTTCAGGAATGTTAACCAAATCAAGTGCGAGTTGTAATTTCATGTTTTATGTCTCCTTTTCTTGTTGAGTTATGAGTTAATGAATGTAAATTAGGATTGCTTGTATTTCTTCAGCCAAAGTTCCTTACTCCTGTATCCGAGTTTCTTGTATCTTGGCTGTACGTTCATTGTAGGCCCTGACTATCCTTTCAGGAAGTACGCACTTTGAAGTTTGGTAGTTACTTCGAAGAAACTAATGATATCATTTCGTTGTTATCTGAATTTCATTTCGGAGATACTGCATCATCACTCTCTAGATCAAATTCACTACCACCTACTGAACGCATCTTTCTATCCGCCGCCCCTCCCCTGCTCCCCTTCAATTCAAGGCTCATTTTCTCTTTTATTAGAAAGGAAAAACCCTGCCTTCTCCGGCAGGGTTCTTCTCCATCTTTATCCCAGCGTATGCTGGATGTTGATCACACTAACTATTCACATACATGGCATTACAGATATACAGGTTTCACACATACCGGCTTGGATACACCTGTACTGTGTCCTGTATATTTCAGGCGACCGCTCTCTTGATCCACCGTGAAGGTAACCATGTTATTCGTATCACGGTTGGCTACAATCAGCATTTTACCATTAGGCGTCAATGCGAAATGACGCGGGTGCTGCCCTTCCGTAGAGACGTGCTCCACAAGGCTTAATGTGCCCGTGTCTGTATCTACCGCGAATACCACAATGCTATCGTGTCCACGGTTAGAACCATACACGAACCGGCCATCATTCGAAACCGTAATCTCTGCGGTTGTGTTCTCACTGCCGTCATAGCCGTCAGGCAAAGTTGAAACGTTGGAGATTTCCGTCAGTGTGCCTGCAGCGGCATCATATTTGTAGGAGGTGATAGATGAATCCACTTCATTAATCACATATGCAAACTGACCATTCGGATGGAACGCCAAGTGTCGCGGTCCTGCACCCGGATGCGTTTTCGTTTCACTGTGGAGCACCAGTTCATTCGTGCCCTCGTTAATCGAGTAGATGGCGATTTTATCTGCACCCAGATCCTGTACCATCATATATTTACCGTCCGGGCTAAAGAATGCGGAGTGCACATGTGGCTTGTCCTGGCGCTCAGGATGTGCCCCTTGGCCTTCATGTTTCTTCTCATCCAGAAGCGCTCCAACTTCACCATTGTCTGTGATCGCTTGAAGCCCTACCAGTCCGCCGTGATAACTGGACAGGATCAAATATTTACCGGAAGGGTCACGCTGAATGTGACATGGTGGAGCAGAGATGGAGTCTTGGCGATTGAGCATTGTCAATTTCCCTGTGGAAGGATCAACGCTTAACGCCACCGCTTCTGACATTTTATTGCCTTCAGCAGATGCCGTTTCTCCAATGGCATACAGCTTGTTAGCTTGCGCATCCACATTTACGAATGTTGGATTTTTCACACCTGCGATGCCGTCCAGCTTCGCAAGACTGCCTGTATCCTCATTTAATTCATATGCATAAATGCCCTCATTTTCCGCTTCGGCATAAGAGCCGACCATTACGAGCAAGCGTTTAGATTCACTCATTACAGTTTCCTCCTCTATGTGTATGTAGTCTTGTTGCACTCCTTCTATAATAAATCTGCCATATCAAAATAGCAATCTAACCCCTGTCCACTCTTTACCAAAAAGAGTGCTGCTTATAGCAATTTAACGTATATTCTCAGTCATTATGCCGTTGCACATTCAACTCATATGTATTTCCTGCTATGATAAGATAGGTTTTTCATCTAGAAAGGACTGAACAGATTGTTTACCTCGTTTTTCATTACGCTGTACCATGTGTTTTTACCCATATCCTTGCCAGTCATTGGCGGAATTCTGTTAAAACGTTTCAGAGATTGGGATACACGGCCGCTGTCTGCGTTCTCACTCTATATTTTGAGTCCAGCGCTCATCTTCCACACTTTGCTGCATGCAGAGATCACTTGGTCGGATGTAACGAGCACCTTCTGGTTCTCCCTCCTGAACCTGATCGCCCTCTGGGCATTAGCTGAGCTGGTAAGCAGGGTATTTGGTCTGGGCGCACCTGAAAAAGCAGGACTTACCCTCGTCTCCACATTCACCAACTGTGTGAACTACGGGCTCCCGCTTGTACTACTCGCCTTTGGTCAACTTGGATTGGACAAGGCTTCTGTATACGTTATTGGACAGATGATCATCGTCAATACGGTAGGTATTTTCTTTGCCGCGAGATCCGAGTTCACTGTGAAAAACGCGCTGCTGTCCGTTTTCCGGATGCCCACCATCTACGCTGCAGTAGTTGCTATAATCCTGCGCAGTTCTGGCATTCAACTGCCTGAAGCACTGGATGAAGGCGTCTCCATGATGGCTGCCGGATATTCTCCGATTGTACTTGCTATTCTCGGCGCACAGATGCTTCGTTCCAAAGGAGATGCAGAACCGTGGGCACCCAACGTTCATAAGGCCTTCTGGGCAGGGACTGTCGTACGGCTTGTCGGAGCCCCCGTCCTAGCTTGGATTATTTTAAAAGCACTGCAAGTTGAAGGAACATTGTTCCCTGTTCTGCTGATCCTTGCCTCAATGCCTACGGCAGTAAACGCCGTGATTTTAGCTGAACAGTTTAACGCATCCCCGCAATTTGTATCCCGGTGCATTCTTTGGACCACCGCTGCGTCTATGGTCTTCTTGCCGATTATGATTGTGATGTTTTCCTGATCAGGTCAGGTGCCGTGCGAACACCAGAAGCGTTTGCCGCTTGGCGGCGCTTCTCCACCCGGCATTCGTGCCGCCGATGAAGGGCTCTGCCGCTTCAAGACCGAACCCTAATGCAAATCCGATCGATTCCTGTCAGCTCCATTGGTTACAATTACAGGACGTGTCTCCATCGTCACATTACCTGCAACTGCACGGGATATCATGCAGGATGCCTCAGCCTTATGCGCAAGCCGCTCAGCCTTATCCAGATCGGACTCGGATGCATCGTGTGGAAGAACAATTCGCGGTCGATGCACAATTCGTTCATATGTAAATACGTTATTCGTTACATCTACCGTCGCTTCTGACTCCAGCGTCAGCTCGTCAGGCGTGATATCTGAACGCTCCAGCATGGCAGCAAGAGTGATTAAGTAACAGGTTGCTGCTGCCCCGAGCAACATCTCGTCCGGGTTCGTCCCTGTACCAGGACCGCCCATCTCCTTCGGGATGGAAATGACCGTTTTCAACCCTCCTGCATCAATCGTACCCTCACTATTACGTCCGCCATTCCATACCGCTTTTAAGTGAAACGGGTGTTTCATTGTCATCATTCCCTTCTAATCATTGTAATATCGTTACGACTGTGTCGCTTACACACGTATACACGTGATTTGAAGCTCATTCAGCGCGTTAACATGCTCATCTTGGACACCCTTATCGGTAATAACCCTCCCGACGCTCTCTATGCCTGCGACTCTTGTGAAGGCCTGAATATTAAACTTGCTTGAATCAGCAAGCAAAATCACTTCATCCGAGATATGGATCATTTTTTGCTTCACCAGCGCTTGCAATTCATTTGATTCACTGATGCCTTTGGTCAGATGGACCCCCTTGCAAGACAAAAACACCTTATCCACATGATACGCATCCAGTGAACGCTCGGCGAGCGGCCCGACAAAAGACAATGACTTCGAAGCAAGCTGTCCACCTGTAGCAATAACACGAATCTGTTCCTTCGCACTGAGCTCTGCCGCAACCTTGATCGAGTTGGTCAGGACGGTAAGAGGAATATTCGGCAGTCCGGCCGCCATATACCAAGCCGTTGTGCTCGCATCTAATGCAATTCGGTCGCCAGATTCAACCAGCTTCACTGCTTCTCCCGCAATACGGCGTTTCTCGTCAGCATGTGCTACAGCTCGCTCGGGATAAGGAATCTCAGATTGCAGTTCATCCTTATATTTCACACTTACCGCTCCGCCATGCGAGCGCCTGAGCCTGCCCGCCTGTTCCAGCTTGTCCAGGTCACGGCGTATGGTTTCTTCCGTCACCCCGCAGCGCTCACTAAGTTCCGTCACACGCATGCTTCCCTGCGCATCGACCCATTCCACAATTTTTTCATAACGTTCCGCAACAAGCATGTACATTCACTCCAAACCGTTAATATACCAGTCATCCTGTCATCTCATCATACCATAGAGCAGTTGGAAGGAGAATTTCCTTGACAGCAGAATCCTTGGATAGGCGTATATGAAAAAGAGGAGGCTTTCGCCTCCTCCATCTCGTCTATGATTTATTATTTATCATCTGCCAAAGGGAACCAACCTGGTGTGTGAATAATCGCATTCCACAAACCGTCAGGGATGACCAGACGCTCCTGATCGGATTTGGTCAGTACTGTCTCAATATCCTCTTCACGTCCGCTTTCGATCTTCTCGACCCAGTCCGGCTCGACAATCAGTTCACGTCCGATCGCAAGCAATGGCACGCCAGTCTCCAGTGCTTTTGCAGCATCATCTGCAGTGTGGATCGCTCCCACACCGATCACTGGCAACTTACCGCCAACACGGTCCAGAATGTATTCGATTCGGGATCGTGTATCTTCTTCGCCACGTCTTGGCTTCGACCAGAACTCATTCAAGGATACATGCAGATAATCCAGATTTTTTTCTTTTAGCGCATCAATAAGTGCATACGTATCTTCCATTGTCAGCCCTGGTGTTTCAGGCTCTTCCGGTGAGAACCGATAACCCACAATGAACGGAAGTTTCGTATGTTCGGCAACGACGCGTTGCACTTCATCTACTACCGCAAGCGGGAACGTCAAACGTTTCTCAACACTGCCGCCCCAGCGATCTTCACGGCGGTTAGAATGTGGAGAGAAAAACTGCTGGATCAGATATCCGTTAGCACCATGAATTTCAACACCGTCGAAACCCGCTTCAATCGCCCGGCGAGTCGCCTCACCAAAATCACGGATAACTGATGTGATCTCTTCATCCGTCATTTCTCTTGGCTCCGGAGAACCAGGACGTTCACTTGCAACGGCACTTGGTGCAACCACTTGGCCCGCAGGAACAGCTTGTTCCGGAGTCAATCGACCCGCATGGAACATCTGCAGGACAGCAACGGAGCCTTGCTGTTTAATAGTCTCAGCCAAACGTTTCAGTCCGGGGATGAAGCTGTCATCATAGGAGCCGAATTGAGCAGGAAATCCAATGCCGTTTGGTGTAACATGAGTTACTGCGGTCACTGACATCCCTGCTCCGCCTGTGCGACGTGCGTAGTACGCAAGCTCAGCATCGGATACTGTACCATCTGGATTAGAAGACATATGAGTCATAGGAGCAAGTACGATCCGGTTTTTCAGTGTAATGCCGCTAGGCAGTGAAACTTGTTCAAACATTTTCGAGTACTTTGGATTCATCTGGATTCCCTCCTGATATTATATCTCTTTAAATAGATATATGGATATATACATCTGTTACTGTAATTATTATAGTTACGTTTCAGCTCAATTGCAACATTTCCTTTTTTTTCTTTCCTCGATCCCCCGAATCAAAAATCATCAGCGAATGTAGAAAAGGATAGAGAGTCCTAGGACTCTCTATCCTGCTTTTAACCATATCTAAGGTTCAAAAACAAGAAACAGCGATACATCGTTACATGTTTACACTTACATAACGACATTTATTCCAAACTATATCCTCAGTAACTGCGAACGTACGCCAACTTCTGATCCATTTCTTCCACACATTCATAACAATCATGTTCGTCATTCGCCACCATTGGTGTGACGGGATACAGATTCATTTCTGTCCGGTTATACGTTTTGAGCAGTGGCAGCAGCTGTGTCACGCGTGTATTGGCTGGGTCAAGCCAGGTCGTAATCTCATCATCCATCAGAATCGCCGGCATTTTACTGCCAAATTCACGGGTCACCAGATTGGCACTAGCCATGAGCATCGTACAGGTTCGAAGCGGTTGTTTGCGTGTGTCTCTCCATATCTCATATAATCCTGCAATGCCAAAGAGACCGCGATCCGGCATCACCACACGTACCGCATAACGCTTCTTGCCTTCTTGACGCCAGTAGAACAGCCCATTACAGGGAATAACACAACGTTTGGTCTCTACAAGTTTGTAGTACGCCGGATTTTCATGCACCGTCATCAAATTCGCATTTACCGCATCCCGTCCCCAGAACGGAATAAATCCCCACCGAAACTCATCCAAAACACGCTCTCCGTCCTGATGCAGAATAATCGGCGTATGTTGCGTCGGACTGATATTATAGCGGTTTTTATAGTAATACATGACTCGTTGTATCTTGAAATGATCCCGAACCTCGTCCAGATCGGCCGCAAGTGAAAAGCGTTCGCACATTGTCATACACTCCTTTTTCCTAGTAAGGTTGAGTGTATTGTTTGTAATGAAAGGGAAATTATGCATACTTCAATCCGAGATGTACCTATGAATATACTTCTGCATAGCCGTTCACATTGAATTCGTCGCATGTCAGCCAGAACGTTTTGGAATAAAAAAACGGTCAATATTCCCTTTATTAAGAGAATTCGACCGTTTCATTCGTTTGAATTATAGTTGATATTATCCGGTTCCCATTGGATTTAGATGCTCTTGCCTATACGGCGTTTCATTCAGACCATACGTATAAAATCGACCATAGACCGCACCTCAACAGATCCTGGATTCGAGATCACATCTGGAAGTTGCAGAGCTTCTCTTGAAATAAACTTCACCTTCACTGGCAGACCCGGAATCAGGTCAAAAAAGTTATCCGAGAATACGCCTTCAGCTTCTGAAGACAGCCAGACCTGCTTGGCAAGCACATTGCTCTCCAGCAACAGATGCACACCGTCTTCATCAGATCCTCCGCTTACTTTGATATTCGCGGGCTGCAGGGCCAATTGGTTAGTCGCCACAAAATAATGTTCCTGCACAATATCCGGTACACCGGCTTGCCGCAGATCCAAACGAAGCAGCGTCTTGGCAGGATCAAGTCCCTCAAGCCAGTCGGAATTACGTAAGGACAACAGCTTCTCTCCTGAATTTGGCGCCACGTTTACGTCCAATGTCTCATTCCGGTGCACCATTCCATCGAATCCGATCATCCGAATCTGGAGCTGACCCTGCACCTTGTTCAACTGATCCGAGATCACATATATGTCGGTTGAATCTTTCTGTGTACCGTCCACAGAGACCAATACATCATTGAAACTGCGTTTCGCATAATATTGCAATGCCTTCCAGCGACCAAGGTAATCCATACCTGCCCACGAAGCTACAGGCCAGCAGTCGTTCATCTGCCAATAGAGCGTACCCATACAATATGGCTTGCGCCGGCGGTGAGCTTCAATTGCTGTTTTCATCGCTTCCGCTTGTAACACCTGACTCATATAGAGGAAAGAAGGAAAGTCCTTCGGTTCATGTAAAACCATATCCATGTATTGCTTGATGAGTCGATTGCCTGCTCCGTTCTTTTGATGTGCGAGCATAACTTCTGACTCCAGCGCCAGGTCCTCTTCTTCCGCATATGTGCGCACCGTCTTATATTCCGGGAATGACTGGAATCCGTATTCACTCATGAAACGGCCGACATACACGTTGTAGTTTTCAAAAGGTTCAACGTTATGCCAGACCCCCCAGTAGTGGATATCACCTTCTGATGTAGACGGATGTGCATGTTGCTTCTCGTCTCCTGTCAGCGATACAAGAGGTGAAGACGGCCAGTAGTCAATCCCTGGTGCATAAGCTTCGACTACTTCTGGCAGAAGGTCATGGAAGATGGCTTCATAATCTGCCCAGATCCGTTCACGCTGTTCGGCATTGTAATCCTTTTTCCAACCCCAGCCCCCATCCTCGATATAATGCGCCCAAGCCGAATCAATCTCGTTGTTGCCACACCACAGTACAATGCTCGGATGGTTACGCAAACGTTTCACGTTGTCAATCGCTTCATGTCTTACACTATTCAGGAAAGCCTCATCGCCCGGATACATGCTGCATGCAAACATAAAATCTTGCCACACCATGATACCGTATTCATCACACAGATCGTAAAATACATCTTCTTCATAGAACCCACCGCCCCATACACGCAGCATATTCATGTTCGACTGGGCAGCTGATACAATCTCATGCAGATATCTCTCTCTTGTCACTTCAGTAATAAAGCTATCATTCGGAATATGATTGGCTCCCTTGGCGAACACCGCAACTCCGTTCAGTTCAAAATAAAAGGAAGCCCCTGCTTCGTCCTGATCACGCACGAGGCGGATGGAACGCAGTCCTGTTCTAACCTCATACTCTGCAACAGCACGCTCACCCTGAAGCACTTCAGCAGCAAAGGTGTATCGGTGAGGTTCGCCCAACCCCCGGCTCCACCAGAGCTTTGGATTTTGAATCGACACCGGGATCTCTACGGTATGTGAACCCGGCATCAATGATACGGTTTTCTCCCAGCGCTGACCATCTGCACCGATACGAATGACGGTATCGATGGGTTGCGAAGTTTCTACTTCAACCAGGGCGGTAAGCTCAGCCAAATCTGTATTCACTTCATTTTGCCGGATAAATAGGTCATTGATTTTTACATTAGTCCAACCTTCAAGCCGCACTTCCCGCCATATGCCACTTGTGACAAAACGCGGCCCCCAATCCCAACCATAGTGATATGGCGCTTTACGAGCAAAGATACTTACTCGTTTATCCCCGAGACCACCTACATCTGATTGGTCATTGGTTGCAGGCAAGGCATATCCCAGCTTTTCAAGCTTCGGCACATCTTCCTGAATAGGAGAACGAAAATGAATGCGAAGTACATTATCCTTTTTCTTGATAAGCGCTTTCACATCTGCCTTCCACACTCGAAACATGTTGTCCGCAGACAACACATGGTTATCATTCACATAGACATCCGCATAGGTATCCAACCCGTCAAAAACAAGTTCCAGCTGTTCCTGTGCATAGAGTGAATCCTCAACCTCAAACGTTGTACGATATTCCCAGTCTTTCTTGTCGATCCACTGTACTTCTCTCTCATTCGTGCCGTAGAACGGGTCCGGAATCTTACCTAGTCTCAACAGATCAGTATGTACGCATCCAGGCACTTGAGCCGGCATCCACTCCTGATCTTCACAAGCCTTGAACGTCCAGTTTTCCAAAAGTTTCGATTGGATTATGCTCATGACAGCCTCCCATGTGTTAAAGTACTTCAAGCATTTTGTTTTGTTATGGTATGTTATGTTTTGTTATCATATTGGCAAACAATTTACAAAACAAAAATAACATGTTAGCTACGTATCAGTCAATGTATTTAGTCAATTAAATTCATCCTTTTCTCATATTACAAAAAAAAGACATAGAGAATGACTTCCCCATGTCTCTTCCATATGTTGAAAAACCGATTGCTCTTCCTTAGTTAAACAGCTCCATTGAAGATTGACAGACTTCGGTCGATTACGTCGCTCGCAACGAATGATACTCGTCCCGCATAATGAGTTCTGCATTGATTAACTTGCGTTCATATGGAGCTTCCCGATGGTCCATCCGCCAGATTAGCTGATCAACAGCCCGTTCTCCGAGATGTTCTTTGTGAATATGTGCTGTAGCCAAAATCGGATCATCTATCCGCGTATTATCAAACCCAGTCACGGCACATTGTTCAGGCACCATCACTTCGCGACTTCGTAATGCCTCAATGATCATAACTGCTGTATGATCGTTCGCACATACGATCACTTCAGGAATATCTTCCAATTTCATATCTCTGATGGATTGCTGCATCTCCTCATACTCCTCTACCAACAACCCTGCATGCTGATTAACCTGTATTTGCATTTCTTCTAGTCCCATCCGGTATCCTAGCCATCGTTCTCTGAAACTGACAGCATCCGGCAATTGCCCAGCAAACTGAAATCGCTTGTATCCCTTCGCAGCCAGCATAAGGACTAATTCTTTTGTCCCTTTCACATTATCTGTAAACACCGTATCCGTATGAATAGCCGAATCCTCATGATCCACCATGACGAGTGGGATGCGTAAGCGGTATATTTCGAGCAATACCGACGTGGAGATCGTGCCCACTGTAATAACACCCCGAATCGCATCGGGATTGAGTACCGAAAACATATGATCGGAAGAAGGCTCCGTCAGCGTTAAAATATCCATTCCTTTCTCATTCAACCTCGCTGAAATCCCCTCAAATACAGGTCCCCAGTACAAGGAGGAACAATTTTGGGACCGTATATTCGGAAACAATATCAGAACCGTGCCTTCGTTCTTTTTCCCTCGTTTTATACCTGATGACGCCTGAGGCTCCATAGCATTATATTTTGGTTCTATTTTGAAATAACCCAATTGCCCTGCCGTTCTGACAATCATGTCACGTGTGTACTCACTTACACCCGGCTTCCCCGTAAGTGCACGGGAAACCGCGAACTTGGATACGCCCGCAGCATCTGCAATCTGCTGCATGGTCACTCTTTTCCCCATCTTGCTCACCCGATTTTCTTGATTTTCCATCCAGTGTAGCATAAAACCCGGGATGAACAAAACATGTTTTGTTTATCCCGGGTTTGTTAGGTTAACTTGACCAAGTTGTATTGGCAACCATCACGATGAATACAAGCATTAGATAATTAACAGAGATCAAAAAGTTAACCTTCGCCCACTTCTCATCATCTTGTGTTTTTAACCCAAGAAGTGTATGTACAAACCAGATGATGCTGCTAATCAGAGATATAATAAGAAATACAAGGCCAACGTAATCAAAGTAGTACAACAAGAATACCGAGGGAATTAGTAAAAAAACATAAGGAATCATCTGAATCTTGGTACGTTTCACTCCTTTGACCACCGGCAGCAACGGGAATCCTGCAGCACGATACTCCTCTACGCGCCGAATACCTAGCGACCAGAAGTGTGGAGGCTGCCACAAAAATAAGAACGCAAATAATAACCAAGCTCCTGCATCAATCTCATTGGTTACCGCAGTATAGCCGATAACTGGTGGCATTGCTCCTGCAATCCCGCCTAACGACGTACTCCACGTCGAGGTGCGTTTCAACCACATCGTGTAGATGACAATATAAGCAAACCAGCCCAGCAAAGCCATCCAGCCTGATAACGGATTCACGAGTAGAAACAGCACCGCTAAACCAGCGATTCCAAGAACCAGGCTATACCCAAGAACAAATCCGGGCTTCAGATGATTAATGTAATCCATCCGTTTTTTGGTTCGTTCCATCTTTTGATCCAGTTCACGATCCCAATAGTTGTTCATGACACATGCCGAAGCAATCACCAGAGTGGAGCCAAGCACAACCAGTAGCAACAATCCCCATGAAATATCCCACTTTGAAGCAACCCAGAACCCTGCAGCTACTGCAAACACATTCAGCCTTAGCAGTCCGGGTTTAGTTAATGCAATCATGTCTTTAAGCATCAGAAAGCCTCCTGAACGATGTAAAAACGCCATTCCTATAATGATACATGCAGCACCAACGAATTACAATCGCTTTCATCTATTTGTTAAAATAAAAAGCATTCTTCACCGCTCATTCGAACGGAAAGAATGCTTTTCTGCTATATTGTTCATTCTCATATCTTCATCAACATCGACACTAATTATGGAATGTACTGTTGTACAATTTGAACTACTTTCCCATCTTGAATGGTCAGATGATATGGAAAAACGGACAAATCCATAATCCGTTTATCTCCGTACAGAGATTGAAATTTAGATAATGTCACAGGTTCATTCCACTGAATCTCTGTTCCCTGAACGGTACCATCGCGGTCATACAGTTGCATTAGAACTTTAGCGTCTGTATGAACCTCAACTTGTTCATGCTCTTCATTGTCATTGATAATATAGTACCCGTCTGGTGCTCCATCTAAGCCAGCATCGGGATTGCGTTGATTGAAAATCGTATCGGCTTCTTCGCCTTGATACCAGCCGATCTTGTCTACCGTTAACATTAGTTTTCCGTCTACAACATTCATTTCATCTATATATGCAGTGTATACTTCTGAATTCGCCGGTTGTGCCATACTCGCGGCAGAAGAGGACGGAACATCCGTACGATCCGCTGCATTCGCAGGGGTAAGCAAATACGTAGTGAGCACGATGATACCAAGCAGAGCAACTACTGCACCAACCATCTGTAATCTCCATCGTTTCGCCGCGTTCTTCATGCTCATCTCTCCTTCATTCACGTTACTAGTCAATACTATAAAAGTCTTCTTATCCATCATTAAACGTATGCTGATCTTCTCAAACGAGCACATCTTGGAACAACGGTTCGTTTACTATGTACTCATCATAATCCATACCGGTTCCTCAAAAGTATCATCGAGATTAAAATTAGTTACAATATACGTCATCTCTTAAGCTTGTCCACTACTTAATCTATGGAAAGATCATGCAGAAACCCCAAATCAGCTGCATTTGGGGTTTCTCCTGCATCTATATTAATCTATGCTTGTACACACACTTTATACCAAAAAAGTTTAGTGACTCGTTCTAGTATCTTGCGCCAAACGAACCAGCATATGTGCGAGCATGTGGCGCTCCTCTTCTTTACCTACGTTCCATAGCTCCTGCAAGAGCTTCTCTTCACGGTTACGCGGTTCTTCGTTAGCCGCCAGATGATCCGCAACTTTCTGTGCAATTTTAGCCATTTGCTCTTCACTTAATCCGATGGATTCACCCATGGCAATTCGTTTACCGAGGTATTCTTTGAATGCATCAAAATTTTGTAAAATCTGGTCTCTTTCCTCTGGTGCAATCTTTTCAATCGCGTTGTCTACCTGATCTGTGGAAACCTGTCCGTTTT
The DNA here is from genome assembly GCF_948329825.1 of Paenibacillus sp. JJ-100. Classification (GTDB taxonomy): domain Bacteria; phylum Bacillota; class Bacilli; order Paenibacillales; family Paenibacillaceae; genus Paenibacillus. The sequence goes on along the minus strand of NZ_CAOJCM010000001.1, from coordinate 873,065 downwards.
TGTGGATCACATGATTTTGTTCATTCATAATTATTCCCTCCTCAGTTTAAGTGCTGACTCATCTACTTCACTAATGTTGAGTGTTGAGCTTGCCCATACTTTCACAAGCATGTGTCCCTTATAATATAAACGTCCTGCTGAAGTTTAATCAGCGAGAGAGCATTTTAACCCCTTTTCAAGATCATATGCTAAATAACCGTTTCAAAAATGATCTTTGGGTTAATCGTTTTACATATACAAGCAGATGGTTGGTTATGTTAGTAAACATCGATTACTACGGAATATAAGGAGGAGTTTACATGAATAACAATCCTAAACACGAAAAAACAAATGATGAACTTGAACCAGGCACGAATACCGTTATCGAACCCGACAAAAGAAATCCTGGACCTACAGATATGATCGAAGGTGTGGTCGGTGACATCATCGATAACATCCGCAAAGACTTCACACATAAATCGGATGATCATTCTTCAGATCAAAATGTAACAGACAAGTCTGATCAATGAAGAGTTCCAACTGGAGCACAGCTCTCCTTATAAAAATAAAGGCATCAGAACAAGTCCTCCCTATGGCTTAATCGCTAAGGAGGACTTTCTTCTTTTTATTTTCAACCATACAGTACAGTTATTTTCTCACTATTTGTTGTAATTCCTTATGAATCCAGATCGCAGCAATCGAACCTTCTCCCATAGCGACTGTAGCCTGTTCTGCATGAAGACCCAGGTCCCCTGCTATCCATACCTGAGGTGCCGCCTGCATGCTGCGAGGATTCGCTTCCACATGTTTATTGTCTGCGATGACAGCTCCCAGCTGTTCTGCCAGTTCATAGTGAACTCGGTTACCGCCAAAAGCGATAAAACCACGCTCCGATTCGTATACCTGTCCATCTTCAGTCAGCACACCTGTTATACGCCCGTCTTCGATCTGCTGTACTTCCTGTACGGCCGCTTCCAGATAACGAACTCCTGCTTGCTTCATCTGGCGATGAAGATCAGCCGAAATTTCAGTTTGTTCATGATTGATGTATAACAATTCCGCTGTACGTTCAATCAGAGTCATTGCCATATTAGCTCCAGCTTCACCAGCCCCCAACAGAATGGTCCGCCTTCCCTGTATTTCATACCCGTCGCAATCTGGACATACGTAAACGGTTCTGCCAAGGGTTGGTTTCAGCCCGGGAATATCGGGCACTCGATCCGATAACCCGGTTGCCAGCAACACTGTCTTGGCCTGGTACACAGTTCCGGATGAACCCCTTAGCCTGATTTTTTCATCTGGCACACGTATTGCTTCTATAATACGATCCTGTTCAAAAATAACACCCGTCTGTTCGGCCTGCATCCTGCCTATAGCTCGGAGCTCTTGTCCAGACACTCCATCCGGATATCCAAGAATATTATGGTAAGTTCGACACAGGGTTGATCGCCCTTCTCCGGCATCGATTACCAGCACCTGATGTGCAGAATAACGTCCAAGCTGAATGGCTGCCTGAAGCCCTGCGAGCCCTCCACCCACAATAATACAATCCATCTCTCGCATGCTTCTCCTCCTCCTGTATATTTCATACTTCATCAATTTTATGGTATATTCCCCGGACTATAGTTGTCCTTCTATACATTAAACCGTACGAACAGGCTTAAACGGGCTGACTTATCTCATAGCTTAAACCAAAAACAAAAGACCCAAACCTCCGGCTTCATCTCCGCAAAGTTCAGGTCCATTTGAAAGTCATTACGAAATTAATACCGATCAGGTATCGTTAGAACTGATAGGATTCAAATTGCACAGCATTGGTTATAGCGTCCCATACATCAGCCGTCTCTCCGCCCATGTACCAATAGGCTAGCCCTGCAATATGTTGTCTACTGCTCATCTGTACTTTAGCTGACAGTGAGCGGCTTTCCTCTGCCCAGATCGCTCTTGGCGTGTGGTTGGAATTATAGTTAATGATATATTGATGAATCCGTGTATCCCAGTGTTTGATAGATCCGGATGAGGCTGCCCGAATCCCTTGAACTCCAAGCGTAATATCCCATGAACCCGTCTCTGGATTCACAGTGGACCAATCCCGTGTGTATAACGGCAGTGCCATAATAATTTTAGATCGTTCTACCTCAGATAACATCTTGGTCAAGGCGCTTTGCACCCATGGAAGGGATGCCACAGAGCCAGGTGTGCGGCTGCCGTTCCAGTGTTCTTCATAATTCATGAGTACCATATAATCCGAAATTGCACCTAATCGCACGTAATCAAAAGCTTCCGTCCAATCTGTGCCCAAATTTGGGGAGACATCTACGGATACGACCGCCCCGAGTGCGTGCAAAGATTTAGTTAGTGATGTCACAAAAGCCGTAAACCCTTCACGGTCAACAGGGTCCACATTTTCAAAATCCACATTAATGCCGTCAAGATTATATTTTTCCACCAATGCACTGACTTGTTTGACGACCGCTTCTCGGTTCGCTGAACTAGACAACATCTGATGTGTCAACTCTTTGTTAAAACGATTCCCGAGCATGGGCCAGAGTTGTCGGTTCGTAGCGGATGCCCACGACATGAGTGACGTATTGGCATGATTGGATATTGTCATATCTTTGTCTAGAAAAAACCAGCGAGGTACCACTGTGTTCACAGGTGACTGTTCCACTTGTTTAATAAATTCTGTTGTCGATGAGTTGTACTGCCACCCTAATTGAATCCCATAGTCCTGCTTTCGGTTGATTTGCGCAGCCCAAGCTTTGTTCTGCAGAATTGCATCCAAAACGGTAGCAGTCTCTTCACGTGTGATCTGATCACCCGGGCGGAACTTTCCATTGCTTCCGCGCATCAAGCCAAGCTGGTACGCCTGCTGCACATACGAACGAGCCCAGGTCGAGATATCTCCTGAGTCCGTATATGTACTGGATATTCCATTATTTGTGTAAGGCGTTTTCTTTAACATCCGAACGAGCATAGCCGCGGCCTCTTCACGTGTAATGGAAGCGTTGGGCTTGAACATACCCTGACCCTTTCCCTCCATAATGGATAGATTGGTCATTGCGCCAACATCGGCATAAAACCAAGCATTCATTGGCGTATCCACGTAAGGGTTAATATTATTCTTAACCGGTTTTAATCCGAGCAATCGAACCGCGAAAGAGGCGAATTCGGCGCGTGTGACCGCTTTTTTAGGCTCAAATGTATGCTGTGTTGTTCCCGCAACAATGCCTTTGTACGCCAGACGGTCGATGGCTTCTCTCGCATAACTTTCCTTTGTATCCTGAAAAGCAGGCTTCTGAACTGCTGCCGCTTGAATTTGATTGCTATGTCCGTACACGACACCCAGTATCATCACTCCGCTTAGGAGCAGTTTCCATATAGGGTGATCAGATTTTTTTTCAACTATTTTTTTCACAGAAAAGGCCTCACTTTAATAGATTACGATATTTATCATCGTATCAAATTAAAGCGAGGCCGTATGTGCTTAAATGTTGGTAATTACGAGATTTACTTGTGTACCTTAACGCGCTCTTCGATCGGCTGGAACTCCTTCTCGCCTGGTGTTGCTGTCGGTTTACCAAATGGCATCTGAGCGATCAGTCTCCAGTTCTCCGGGATGTTCCATTCTTGCTTCACTTTCTCATCAATTAACGGGTTATAGTGTTGCAGGGATGCACCAAGACCCTCTTGTTCCAGAGCTGTCCAAATAACCAATTGCAACATACCATTGGATTGGTTAGCCCAAATCGGGAAGTTATCTGCATATGCGGCAAAGTTTTGTTGGAGCTGTGCAATCACATTATTGTCCTCGAAGAACAATACCGTACCATAGCCGTTGCGGAAGCTTGCCATCTTCTCTGCTGTAGACTGAAATGCCTCTTCATTGCCCACAACTTCACGCAGAATTTCTTCGGTGTGGTTCCACAAACGGTCATGCTGTTCACCAAGCAATACAACAGCACGGGAAGTTTGAGAGTTAAAAGCTGTTGGTGTATACTTCACTGCTTCTTCGACGATTTCCTGAATTTTCGCATCCGAAATTGTAGATTCCTTGCTGATTCCGTAATAGGATCTTCTGTTCTTCAATGCATCCAAAAAAGTAGACATTCGTATACGCCTCCTAAAATATTGGTTTGTTTAAGCCAACAAAGTAACTATAATATAGTAACATACAATAGTCAATAAACTGTTTTATTTACACAGCGTTAATAAATACGTGATACGACATACTTTGGGCCGTATATTACACAATGCACTATGTTCGCCGTGTTGATCTCTCGCATCACGCCAGGTCTAGTTTTCCTTCACATCCCACTACTTATGCTTCCACATCTACCTTATTTCATTCATTCCTCTTCCGGTAATCAGCACGGTACTTCTCTTCTGTTGACGAATTACTTTTGGTCTGATCCTTAAGTTTCTCTTCCTTCGCTTCCATATTCAGATCCTGCATTGGAATGGGATCTACAGTCTGTTGCTGCTCATGTTGCTCCAGTTTTCTTTCATGCTCCGTTGTTCCCTCATTTTTACGTTGCTGTGCTGATCTATTCTTATCCATCATTCTTCGCCTCCTGTACTTTTAATTGATATTATTTAGTAAGTTCTTGTGTAAATGCTCTCCATTCATCTTTACCATTTCTTTACCTGTTCGCTTCGTATTCTAAACATCAGTTGTTTCTGAACCACAGATGATTCTTGGCATCTTGAGATCGACAGTGTATAAAAACAATTAAAAAAGTCGACCATGTGATCTACAGGTCGACTTCTGAATAATACGATTTAACTTTGCTGTTAAGCTTCGCGCTGTGGTCTTGCCCCGTCTAACATCTACCGACGAAGTTGACTTCGATACAGATCGGGTGAACAGCCCACACTTTGTTTAAAAATTCGGCTGAAATGGGATAGACGTTTGAAACCAGACAACCGACCTGCTTCTGTCACACTCATCTCTGGCTGAAACTGAAATAGTAGTTTGGCCTGATTGATGCGCCGGTCATACAGATACTTGAATATAGTCAGCCCAGTCATCTCTTTGAACATGCCTGCCAAATAAGGCTTCGACAGATGCAGCTCTTGAGCGAGATCATCCAGACCAATATCATGCATATAGTGAGTATCAACATACCGAATGATATGCTGAACATGTCTTTCTTTTTCCGATGAAGAACGTTGTTCCTCCACATGCCCCTGGCAGATGTCCGCCACACAATATAACAGATCACAGACTCTGATATTCATGCGTTCCTGCCTGAACCTGGACGGTTGATTGGATAATTGGTGCAGATCATGCAACAGTTCTTCGAATTCGTCACGAATCCCAGCTGTAAGGTTGACTCGGCAATTACCCAGTTCGTCGAACGGCTTCAGAACTTCATGGATACGTTCAGGATGCAGACTGTTACGAATAGCAGATGGATCGAAATGAAGTGTAGTACGAACGTACGGTTTGCCCACTTTGGGATGCGGCCGATGCAAAGTCAGTCCATGCATTAACACCAGATCGCCCGGCTGCAAGGCATATACCCGATCTCCAATAATATAAGTGCATTCCCCTTCATGAAAATAATAAATCTCATAGTGCGGATGGGAATGGAAACCATCTGAGTTACCCGGGTCAAACAGACTTGTAGCTCTATACGTATAGGCCAGTGGAGCATTAAACTGCATCATGCTAGGCACGTCACTACCTCCTGTCCAGAACGAAAGCAGCATCAGACCTTCACGCTTCGCTGACCTGCTGACCAATTCATCGTTTGTTATATCAGCTCTCGGATGCGCGTTCTCTCCATTCACATCGAGTAAGTCCGATGTACCTCGCAAATAGTTATGTAGTTATTTCGTTAGTTATTATCTATCATTATATACGAAGTCAGTTCGGTTGTACTGTGTAAAATTGTTGCACCTCTGCTATTCCAAAGTCTTAATTCAGAAAAAATTACGACCATTCCTGCCAATGCTGCTCCAGAAAGATCACTTCTCTCTCATAATGAGCCAGATGTCCTTCGTCAACCATTTTCACAAACGCTGCATCTCCTGCAGCAGCACGTTCCTCCAACGTTTTGCACATAAATCGAATACGAGATACTACCCAACTCTTCAGGTCAGACGGAATGCTTAGTCCGTAGTTCGCCATAAACATTTCGATCCGTTTCTTGCGAATGGCTCCGTGTGTTTCTCTATCATATGAGGTAACTAATTTCCCTTGACCTCCAGCTGGAGGGGAAAAATTCGCTAGAGGAACACAGGTGTATAAGGTATAGGCAATGTCCCACATTCGCGGACCCGGACAGACCAGATCAAAATCAATTATACCCTGTGGCACACCTTCCCTGAACACAATATTGTATAGAGCAAAATCATTATGACATACGACTTCCACTTCCTCTTCCTCTTGCCGTCCCCCTATTGAACGTTCCAATAGTACATCTCTACCTGGATAATAGTTCGTCGGCTGTTCCACACTGTTAAAATGAAGGGTTGCATCGTGATAGCTTCTCAACAGGCTAGCGACTGCAATTAATGATTCGTCTGACCACATGTAACTCTCGATCTCTGGATAATCATTACTGGGAACAATACCGTGAAGGTAAGAAAGGATTTCCCTGCCCGTTTCATCGATGCCCAGATACCGCGGCGCCTGATGGAATCCCTTTTTTTCCAAATGTAATAGCAGTTCCTGTACATAACGATTTGGGCTAGCACTCCGGCGAACCGTCTCCCCAACACGCACTACTTCATTCACATTACCACCTGTTAACTTCTCTTCCTGTTGTTCAGACAGATCCATTCCTCCTTTATTTATAAATCGCCTGAAATTCCATTACGTTTATTTTTGTTCTTGTACGTCCCTGGGAAACCGGAGGCCAAGAGGATGAATCCAACAAAAAACATGAAATATACGAGCAACCCTGTGGGCACATCCACCGTTCGGGTTACCTCTCGCAGACTTTGCTCCGAGCCACTCCCCGCCTCAACCAGGGCAGCCGATAATCGAATGGATATTCGCTCAAGGGTAGATATGAACACACTCGCAATCATTAAAACAACACCTAAAACTTTGTTCATCTGATGCAAAACAAAACCTCCTCTGTACATATTCAAGCCGGTTGTTCCCATGGAACTCGTTAATAGCGTTCATTACCAGTATAATCCATGTCCTTCCATTAGGGAATATTAGGTAAACACATCAAAAAAGCGTCGTCATCACGACGGCGCTTGGACCATAAGAATTTTGAAAAAAGCACTTTAGAAAAAAAGACTTCACTACATTTTAAACGATCCATGATGACAGACATCAACCACTATGTAGCTAAACTATGATGTACATCCATGTGACATTCGAGAAAAACAGAACGCTCAACATGGTACAGATCGTATATCGGTTGCTCTACATTAATGGCCTGCGTCATCTCTGGGTACAGATCGTTAGAAAAGAAGACGTACGGCAATTTTTCCACCGCTTTACGTGAACGTACATTTTGCTTTCGTATTTTCATAAAAACTGTCTGGATGTCGTGTTCCAGAAACAGTTCTGTCAGAAAAGCCGATTTGGCTCGCTGACTGTACCCCTGTCCGAAATAAGGGACTCCAATCCAAGTCGCCAAAAATCCAGTGTGGTTGACGATGTGATATAGATCAATGGTGCCGATCGCGGTTCCGGTTTCACTTAGAATTGTGCGCGAAATGAGGGCCCCCTGCTCTTCTTCTGCGATTAACTGCCTGGTTAAAAACATGAATTCTTCTTGTGACTGACATGCATAACGAACATAAGGGAAAACTGCGGGATCCATCATTAAGCTATGCAGAGATTGACATTCATGCAGCTCACGCTTCTTCAACATTGTGTCTACCACCCAATCCTTCAAGTTCGCTATATCAAAGCAAAATTAAGTATAACCAAGGATGTGTGGTGTTCGATGAATTCTGTTTGCAGCTTGTGTAAAATTCGAGCAATCACAGGGGAATGATCCACCTAGATACGGGCCTTCATTATTGTATGCCTTGCATGATCGCATTAATGATATTCTGTTGTGTTACGGTGTTGTTCGACCGATTGAACAGCGCGAATCCATGTTGACCATTAAACCCGTTGTCCCAGTAGACTGGAACCAGTTTATACTTCTTAGCTGTTGCTGTCACTGCCTTTGCATACACCGCACGATACGTACTATTGCTAGAATCATAAGAGGATTTGTCGATGGAGCCGAACTCACCGATCACAACTGGGTAACCCTGGGTTACAAATTTATCGTGCATCGATTTGAATTGGGAGTCCAAATAATCCTCCTGTCCCCATGTCGACTTTTTGGATGGATTCGTCGATGTTGCTCCCCATTGTGTAATGTTTCCGTTCTCTTCCCCCGCAAAGTCCCATGGAGAATAGTAATGTGCCGAGATCATAATTCGTTTCTGAGAGCTTGGAATGGAGGAAGATCTGAAATTATCACTTGGAACAACAAAACCATAGTTGCCCACTGTGTAATCTATGTTTGTGTTCCAGCCTGGAACGAGCAACCATCTCGCACTGTTGTTACCGCCTGTTTTGCGAACAGTATCGACGAATATCTGATTATATGCGTTCAAATTGCTATAGTATGCAGTATTCGGATTGTTATAATTTCCATCAAATACTTCGTTCATTGATTCAAAAATAAGACGTTCATTATAGTTGCTAAACTTAGTAGCCACTTGTTGCCATACCTTTTGATACTTTTCGCGGATCACATTCTGATTGCTGCTGTCCACATGTAACCACGAACCCGGTATGGAGTGGAACCCATCTCCATGCATATTGATCACTACATACAGCCCTTCATTGTACGCGTAATCTACAACTTGCTGTAACCGATTGAGCCACGCCGTATTCACAGTATAATTGGGAGCGCTTCCAATATAGTTCAGATAAGAAACCGGAATGCGAATCGTTTTGAATCCTGCCGCTTTTACCTTTTTGATCAGCTCAGGTGTAATCGTTGGATTGCCCCATGACGTTTCATTCGGTGTCCCATTTACGGTAGCTTCCAGTTGGTTACCCAGATTCCAGCCTGCACCCATCTCCGCTGTGATCTGCGCAGCTGTTAACGATCTCATATCTGCTGCCGATGCTTTAGAGCTCCATCCAGTAAATGCCGCTGTAGCCATGAAGAGCAATGCCAAACTAGCGATTCCAATTTTCTTCCATTTTCTCATCATCACTCAACCTCCGCTTATTATATTTTGGACTAGCCGTCTGACAACAACATAATAACACATTTATGGAAAATATAGTCCAAAATTTTCTTGTTTTGAGCTGATTTTACAACATTATTTAATTCGATTTGAAATGTTCAACTAGCCATGCTGCGAACCTTTCTTTCTCTTCGAACTGAGGATAATGTGCGGATTGTTGAAATACTACGAGTTCTTTCTCTGGTGCTTTTAACGTATCCAAATAATCGCTAGCTGCATTTAATGTTGTCATATAATCATACTGGCCCATTAAAAAATAAGTCGGAATCCGAGTCTCATCTACCACTTCAGGCAACGGATTATCTAATGATTCTCCTACAAGACGATCTTGCGATTGAAGAATCCCCGCATAAAAACGAATAACATCCAGTCCATTGTACTCCGAATTGAACAGAAATCCTGTAACATAATCCAAGTTCTCGTTAATCAGTCTGGCCGATCCGCCATACTTTTGCACGTAAGTTCGAGGTGTCAACCCTTCTCCGCGTTCAATAGATTCTCGCAAAAGCTCCAACTTCCGCACGTCTGCTGTGTTTCCTGCCGCGCTCGCCTTCTGCATTGTATACTCTAATGTCTCCACTTCACTCTGAATAGTATCAGCCATCTGGCCTATCCCGATGTACGCCTGAAACAGTTCTGGTGCTTGAGCTGCCGCCTTCATCCCGATATAGGTACCAAAAGAATGACCCACCAAAATCACCTGCTCTTGATGCAGTTTCTCTGTGATTTGCTTGGTTATAGCAATTAGATCCTCAACGAGTACATCTGTAGTCAGGTTTGAATAATCCCCTTGAAAATGAAATGACTTTCCGCTCCCGCGTTGATCATAATGTACAATTGTAAAATGTTGCTCCAGCTCACGCTGATATTTCCTTACATAAGGAATTTCAGAATACCCCGGTCCACCATGAACAAAAAGCAGTACTGGGTTCGTCAGGTCCATGCCTCTGATCATCACTTCATGCTTCTCGCCGTTAACGACCATTCGCTCTAGTCGGCTAATGCTATTCTCTCCTTCGATCCTTGGTGTCCAGGTAGGGAAAATGAGAAAAACCACTATAATGCCTAAAAGGGTAAACAGCGTATATCTACAGACTTTGACGATCTTCTTTCGCATACGTTCTCCTTCTACTTAACGGATATAGCCAATCATTCTGCATTATGAATCGTCCCTAACAATCCAACCGTAGTCTTCCGTTAAGCTCCTTTATCATATGGACATCTTTGGGCTCCTTGGTATACAATTCTTCGTCTACCTCTCCCGTCATTTCACTTCCCTGGCTTTGGTAAAACGATACAGCAGACCTCGTTTCTGTGGACGAGATATACAAGAACTGCGCCCCACGCTTTTTCGCCTCTTCGCTTATAAACGTTAGAATTCGTGTTCCAATTCCCTGTCGTCTATATGCTCTGGAGACATACATAAGATCCAACTGCAACTGGTTTTGTTCTTTTCCCCTAAATTGATGAGCAAGCACACCGAAACCAACCAATTGCAAACCGTCAAAAGCGCCATACGCCATACCACCTTGCTGTAATTCATAGATGTAACGATCCTGCATCTCTTGTAACTGTTGCTGATCCCAATTCGCACACTCGTGATTTTGTTTATGCTCGACTAAGCCCTCATCAGTTACCTCATAAATAAGATCAATATACTCAGAACGGTCAACTTCATGCAGCTGCTTCACATCATGCAAATTCATGATTCTGTAAGTAATCATCTATTCAGCTCCTAAACCAACGGATTGTTGTAATCGATCGTCCTAAGATGCATCCTTTTAGAAATTCTTGGTTGACCCTGATTCACTGTAATTTCAGTCGATAAATAAGCTCATCATCTGAATTGGTCTGATTCTCGCTTACAAATGACGCACTTGTATACAAGCGCTGAGCAATCTGATTATTTCGTTCAACCGTTAATGATATGACTTGGCATGAAGGATGAGTTTGAATGATATAGTCTATGATCGCCCGCAACGCTCGCTTACCTATGCCTTGGCCTTGAAACAACTTGTCAATCTGGAATCCGCCGATCCAATAATTATCCGTACTCTCAGGTGTATAGCTTATATAAAAGAATCCAATGATTTGGCTATCCATTTGCAAAATATACGGATCAAAAGCTTCATCCCAAGGTTTGATATAAGCATAAGCAAGCCCCTCCACAACACTCGGAACCAGATGGGTCTGGTGTTCATGTAATGAAATTTGTAATGCTTGTTCCCAATTATGTCGAGTCACAGGTTTAACCTGGATTAAGTTTGTAGTCATGTCATCTCCTCATTTAAAAATTAATTCTTTTTCCTTTTCTGTTGCAAATGTATACGTTCGTCGATCTTCTCTACTGCTTGCTTGATATTCGTGATGATCACTGCATCCTTGCCATGTTCATTCGTCAGTTCGATGACATTCTGCACAGAATACTGGTGATTCCATTCCACAATCATTTTGCACAAATTGCCAAAGGACTGTCTGTAATTCCACGCCTGCAAGCCTACTCTGGACAGCACAAATCTTCTAATAATCCGATAATCTCTAACCAACACGTGGGGATGCAGTATAAGAATCAGATCTGCTTCGAGAATCGATGGAAAAGTCCACGGTTTATGCTGGGCCCCTTCAATAATCCAGGCATCCGAATCCAATATCTTTTGCAGCGATTTGTCCCTGGCCTCTTCGGGATATCTCATATTTTCTGCGCTCCGATCCCAGATCAGATTATCCAGTTCATAGAAAGCAATGTCATACTTACGAGAGAGTTCTTGAGCCAAAGTCGATTTGCCGCTTCCACAAGCACCGACGATTCGAATTTTCATAGTCTACTATACCTCAATTGAAAATACGGCAACATTCTTCCCAATGATGTCTACATCCTTCTCATGGATCATGCCATTCTTTTGCGCGACTCGCATCGAGCCTTCATTTCCATGTTGGATTAAAGAAATCAAACGTTTTTCGCCCAGTTGCAGACCATAATCCTTCCAGGCCTTGGCTTGTTCATATCCGTAACCCTGCCCCCAATATAACTCCCTTACCCAGTATCCGACCTCAAGCTCATTCGTGCCCTCAATCACTTGCGGTATCAGTCCTGACGTACCGATAAGCTGCTTATCTTCTTTATCAAAAGCAAGAAAAAGTCCTGTGCCCATCTTATTCCGTTCAATAAATCTCTCCAGTGTCTGCATCGTTTCCTCTTTCGTCCATGGATTTCCATGGCGAATATATTTCATCACATTGGGATCGCTTGTCATCATATATAAATGTTCAAAATCATTTTTCGTATATTCACGAAATACAAGTCGCTCTGTTTCCATGCTTCACACCTCTCTTTGCTCTTAGAATCAATTTAAGATCGTCCGGTTTCATTTATCTCATTACAATGCCGCTTGTAATTTTCATATTCGGAGCATAAGTCATGTACGTATGTTCGTTTAACTCTCTCGCAAACCTCTCCTCTGCCTCGTACTGACTATTCGCCTCATCAGAAGTTAATCCTCGTCCAACGAGATGGGCAATGACTTCTTCTCGGTTACCCGGGGCAGCTCCTAAGCCTTCTTCTTTCAACGCGTTATACAACGTATGTTTATCTGGCTCATCCATCTGTTGATCTAGAAAGTTAACCCGATCGCTTACTCGGCATTCCACGCCTTTAACACCAAGCTGACTCAACAGTGTCGGAATCTTTATGCCTATATTTCCATCTTTGCCACTCTCTCTAGCAGCCTGCTCATATAACTTCTGAAGTACCCCCAGGTGCATAATGCTGGACTGCTCCATGCCATCTATTGCATAACTCGCCATGTTGGCAATCCAGTGTGGCTCGAAACAAATCACTCTACCTCCATCCACCACACTGCCAATCATCTTTTCCACTATCACACGTGGTTCTGACATATGTAACAAAAAAGCATGACTTATCGCGATGTCATAGGTTCGTTCGACCTGCACCGTTTCAATGTCACCTTCTATAAAGTCAGTCTGATAAGGCGTGTGTGCAAAGAGTTCTTTCGCATGTTTAATCAGTTCTGACCCTTGATCTACACCGGTATATCGTGAACCAGCCGGCAGTAATGGAAGCAGCTTCAGGCCCATGTACCCATAACCACATCCGTAATCAACCATATGTACTGCTTCTTCAATCTTCCAAACTCGTTGCACAAGGAATTCAAGATAGTCATCGTTATAGTAGAGCCAGCGCGTATTTCTTAGATACTCCATCTGTTGATCCCAGTAGTATTCAGAAATACAATTCACCTCCCAATATGTAAACGCATTCAAAAATCCAACAAATTCTCTGTTCATTTATTCCAAGTTCTTACACCTTCCCTATTGTACTCCTAAAGAATATCATGGTCTATCCAACCATAGAATGATCCAGTACTCACAAACTTCCCACTCACATCACCACATGATTAGTTGTGTCTTCTTATCATCATCAGCATAATAATTAATCCTTAACTTTTTCCAAAATGATATCAATCACTTCACCGGCCTCCAGATGATCTGTGGCAATACGAGTATCAAATGCATCTGACTTAAATGCTTCAACACACTTCGGTGCTTGTTGATATTGCCAGCCGCCATATTCATCCCCGCGTCTAGCAAGGCGCTTATATATCGTGTCTAGTTCAGCCGTCAGACAAAAATGATGTAAGTCCTCATCGATTTCCTTCAATCCGTTATAGATGTAATCAAAGTTCGCTTTTTTATACAGTGTCATAGGAACAATCAGATGTTTATTATATTTAAACTTCACCTCTCGAGCCGCGTTCACCGTTAACACTTTCCATAGCTCGATATCTTGAAAATCATCAGTACGTTCCTGTTCCTCCCGATGTTCCTCGGGTAGAAGGTTTCTAAGCATATAGCCAATTTCTTCGGGATCGAAGATCATACTGTTCTCGACTCTTGGCAGTAATGCTCTAGCAGCAGAAGTCTTGCCGGAACCAAATGCACCGTTAATCATGATGATCATACGATCACTCCTCTAATTTGGATCTTTTTGACAACATACTACGGTATCTTCAATAAAAATGCAAAACCCCGCCGGGATTGCCCAACAGGATAATAGGGTCATTCTATGCCATTCTATCAAAACAAATGATGTTCAAAAAATTGGTTCGTACTAGAACGATATGATTGATCTCTTAATGAACTCCGCTAAAATTTTCGATGAACCATCTCACGCTTCGCACTTTCTTGTGTAAAAATATCCTCTCGGGGCACCATGCGTTTGGGTAGTGTACGCCCTGCCATAATCTCTTTGGTCGCCTGCATGAGCTGCGGTCCCAGAAGGGGATTACATTCCACTACGGCGTTAATCTTTCCACTCGCCAGTATCCCCAGTGCTTTTCGTGAACCGTCTACTGACACAATAACTATATCCTCGCCCGGTTTTAACCCTGCCTCCTGAATTGCCTGAATGGCACCAAAAGCCATCTCATCATTATGAGCAAAAAGAACCTGCGGCCTCTCATCCTCTGACACCTGAAGGAAATCCTTCATCACCTGCCTGCCCTTGTTCTCTGTAAAATCAGCAGGCGCACTGTGCGAGAATATGATATGGTCTTTGTCACTTAAGACGCTTCTAAATCCCTCGCCCCGCTGGATGGAAGGCGTAGATCCACTTGTTCCCTGCAACTCAGCTATTCGAATGATTCCTGGCTCATTCCGCAGCCGATCCTGAATATACTTCCCAGCTTTTACCCCCTCTTCATAGAAGTCCGACCCGATCGTTGTTACAAAAAGAGAATGATCTTGAACACCAACGGATCGATCTACGATGATGACGGGTATTCCGGCTTGCTTCGCCTCTTGCAAAATGTCATCCCAGCCCGATTCCACGACTGGTGCAATCGCGATCACATCCACCCTTTGCCTGATAAAAGAACGAACAGCCTCAAATTGTTTCTTCTGAGACTGCTCTGCATTTTTAATAATCAAGGTAATTCCCGATTCCTTGGCGGCATCCTGAATCGAGGTCGAATTGGCGATACGCCAAGCACTCTCTGTACCCAGCTGCGAAAAGCCCAATATAATCGAATCTTTGGAAGGCATGTTGTATTCAGGTGATTGCATCCATTCCACGATCGAGGGCAGAGAATCAACGTTCGATGGAACGGGAAGGGGCTTGGACTCGGGGTTCTCCGCAGTGCAGCCAGCAAGACATAACAGAAGCAGCATGCACAACCAGCTCGCCACTTTTTTCACCGAATCCTCCCCCCTTCTTTAACATCATTCGTAACCGTTCAGTCTTTCACGACAAATCGATTATATGTGCTCATCATCCATGCCAACGAATACTGAGGGGTCATTCACTTAAGTAGGTTAATGCAGGGATTTGGCGGAGATTCGCCGTTCACTGAGAAGACGTTGGAATAAAATAAAAACAAACAGCATCAGGCCGATAACAATCTTCGTCCACCACGAACTGAGCGTGCCTTCGAAACTAATTATAGTTTGGATAACCCCTTGGATCAATACACCAAGGAACGTGCCCGCTACGTAACCAACACCACCCGTTAGCAGTGTTCCACCGATAACAACCGCAGCAATCGTATCCAGTTCCAGACCCATCGCATGTAATCCGTAACCGGATAACATATAGAATGTAAACACAACACCTGCGAGTGCAGAGCAAAAACCACTGAACGTATATACTAAAATTTTCGTTCTGGCTACGGGTAACCCCATCAGCATGGCCGATTGCTCACTTCCGCCAATGGCATACACATTGCGTCCAAAACGGGTGTAGTGGGCAAGGAAGATCGCAAGCACTAATATAATTAGAGCAATGAGCACATTAATGGAGACGAAGCTGCCGCCAGGAAGCAGAATCTTGGCCTGTGCAACATCCGTATAGAAGGCGTTGGTAATCGTAATGGTGTCAGTACTGATGACATAACAAAGCCCTCTTGCCAGAAACATGCCAGCGAGTGTAACGATGAAGGGTTGTATTTTGAAATAATGAATAATCGCACCCATCAATGTGCCAAACACCGCACCCATAATTAGTACCATCGGAATGACCACCGTAGGGGACCAGCCCTGTTTTTCAACCAGACTCGCACTAATAATCGTGGTCAGTGCGATGACCGAACCAACGGACAGATCAATGCCCCCGGATACGATCACAAAGGTCATGCCAATCGCCGTAATGATCAAAAAGGCATTATCAATCAGTAGATTAAACAGAACTTGGGTGGAAAAGAAACCGGTGTAACGGAATGAGCCAATAGCAATCATGACGGCCAGTAAGCCAAAGGTGACCAGAACCGGGAGAAGCTTTCGATTAAGATACATGGCGATTCACCCCTTGTTCAGCTGGAAATTTCCGCTTCTTCAGGCGATCTGCCATGGACTTGCGGAAAGCCTCGGATTGGATTAAACATACGGCGAGTACAACAAAGGCTTTGACAACAAGTGTAACCTCGGGCGGTACACCAATCATGTAGATCGTTGTCGTTAAGGTTTGGATGATCAGTGCGCCGACCACTGTTCCCATTAGATAGAAGCGTCCACCGTTCAATGAAGTTCCGCCAATCACGACAGCTAGAATAGCGTCCAGCTCATACCAGAGTCCGGCGTTATTCCCATCCGCACTGGATACATTGGAGCTAAGAATCAGTCCGGCAATGCCAGCACAGAGGCCGCAGAACACGTAAACGGCGAGAATGACGGTTTTGGAACGAATACCGGCAAGTTGACTGGCACGCGCGTTATTCCCAACCGACTCGATAAACAGCCCTAGTGCTGTTTTTCGGGTGAGTAAAGCGGCAATAAGCAGTACGGTCAGTACGATGAATATCGAGAACGGCAACGTCGCGAGTGACCCTGCGCCAATGTACTGATATTGTGCATTGGACACCGTAATGATCTGTCCATCCGTGATCAATTGGGCAACACCGCGCCCAGCCACCATCAGAATGAGGGTTGCAATGATCGGTTGGATTCGGGCTACAGATACCAGTGCTCCGTTCCATACACCCAAAACCAATGATAGACCGATGGATAACGCAAGCGCACTCAAGACAAGCCAGAGCGAGCTTTGATCGGTTCCTTTGCTGATGGTCATACAAGCCATGGCTCCTGAGATGGCAACGATCGAACCTACGGACAGATCAATGCCACCGGTAGCGATCACCAGGGTCATACCAATTGAGACCAGAATCAGCGGTGCTCCAAAATTAAGAATATCGATCAAACTGCCGTACAGATTCCCCTCACGCATCACCAGCGAGAAAAAATCGGGTGAATAGAGCAAATTAAATAATAAAAGTAATCCGAGCATACATAGCGGCCAGAACAAATGATGTTTTCGCATTCTGCTCATGCGTACGTCAACCTCCTGCCATTGCTTTCATGATTTGCTGTTGATTGATCTGTTCTCCATGGAGTTCTTTTACTTTTTTTCGGTCTCGCAGCACTGCGACCCTGTCACTAACCCGAATCACTTCTTCGAGCTCTGACGAAATAAACAGAACACCCATCCCTTGCTTCGAAAGTGAAAGGACTAATTTTTGAATTTCGGCCTTAGCCCCGATATCGATACCGCGTGTAGGTTCATCGAGGATCAGCAGATCGGGATTCATCAATAACCAGCGGGCAAGTAATACTTTTTGCTGATTGCCACCGCTCAGATTTTTGATCAACTGCTCTGGATTTTTAGGATGGATCTGTAGCATATTGATATATTTCTCCGCCAGCTCATCCTGCTTTTTACGAGAAATGGGTTTCGACCACCCGCGTGTCGCCTGATAGGCAAGAATAATGTTCTCCCTGATCGTCAGGTCGTCAATGATGCCTTCCGTTTTGCGATTCTCCGAGCAGAAGGCAATATGCTGGTCAATCGCATGTCGCGGGGACTTTACCGTGTTGCCTGTATCTGCAACGATCAGCTTGCCTTCGTCCGCACGATCTGCACCAAAGATCAGACGAGCGATCTCGGTACGGCCTGATCCGAGCAAGCCAGCTAGCCCAACGACCTCCCCTTTACGAATCGTCAAATCGAATGGATCAATGGCTCCTTTTCGACCGAGCCCCGTTGCCGTAATCAACATCTCTCCTGCGTCTGCGTCATCCTCCGTCTCCGACTTCCCTTCGCTCGTTGACTTTGGAAGATCCTCCAACACTTCGAGCTCTTTGCCAATCATCTTCAACACGAGTTCCATACGTGGTAACGTCGCTGCAATATACTCCCCTTCCAGTTCCCCATTGCGGAGCACAGTCAGACGGTCGGACATTTCATACACTTGGTCGAGAAAGTGAGTGACGAACAGGATCGCTAATCCTTCATGCTTCAGCTTGCGCATAATCTGGAAGAGCTGCTGTACTTCATTTTTATCCAGACTGGAAGTGGGTTCATCTAAAATAAGTACTTTGGCCGAGATACTAAGGGCTCTTGCTATTGCGATGAGCTGTTGTACCGCTACGGAATACGTCTGCAATGGCACTTTCACATCGATGACCAGATTTAATCGTTCACGCAAAAGCTTCTCTGCATCTTGGTTCATCTGTTTCCAGTTGATTCGGCCAAACTTCATCGGCTCCCGCCCGATATAAATATTTTCTGCTACTGTCAGATTCGGGCAAAGATTCACCTCCTGATACACCGTGCTGATTCCAGCTCTCTGTGCCTCCAGCGGCCCCGATATGGCAAGAGTCCGATTGTCCATCGTTACCGTGCCTTCGTCAATCGAATACACACCTGTCAGTACTTTGATCAGCGTTGATTTTCCCGCACCATTCTCACCCATCAACGCGTGAATCTCGCCTGGAAACAGGCGAAAGCTGACGTTAGAGAGTGCTTTAACGCCCGGAAAACGTTTCGTAATGCCCGTCATCTGCAGGATGGGCGTCTGATGATCTTCCATATCCATCTCTCCTTTCTGGTAGAAGCTGTTCTTAACCGCTCAGCCATCTGATCGGATAGAAAAAAGTCATTTAGCGACAGCGAGGTCGAAAATGACTTTTCGGTGTTAACCGCAGCTGCTTTTAATATTGACGTGTTGGCAGTGCTTCTTTGGCTTGTTCCGATGTGAAGGTCGTTTCTTCCGTAACAATGCGCGGCTCAATCTCTTTGCCATCGACTACCGCCTGAACTGCCTCCATCAATTGAGGGCCGAGCAGCGGGTTACATTCGACAATGAAATTGATCTTACCATCCGCAGCCGCCTGCATCCCATCCTTCACGGCATCCACAGAGATAATCGTGATATCCACGCCTGGCTTCAAACCTGCCGCTTCAATGGCTTGAATTGCACCAAGTGCCATATCGTCATTATGTGCATAGAGAACATCAATCTTTTTGTGAGCTTTAAGGAATGCTTGCATAACCTCTTTCCCTTTTGCACGGGTAAAATCGCCCGATTGTGACGCAATTACTTTCAGTTTGGCATTGGAACCAATGACCTCCATAAAGCCTTCCTGACGATCATTTGCTGGTGCAGAACCTGTTGTACCCTGCAGTTCAACAATATTGATCTCTTCTTGTGCGTCTTTGTACTTATCGCTAAGCCACTGACCTGCTTTACGCCCTTCTTCTACAAAATCGGAACCGATAAATGTCTTGTACAATGATTTATCCGCTGAATCCACAGCGCGATCCGTTAGAATGACAGGAATGCCTGCATCCTTCGCTTCTTTTAAAACCGTATCCCAACCGGATTCCACCACAGGAGAAAAAGCAATCACCGTCACCTTCTGTTGAATAAAGGAGCGCAAAGCTTTAATCTGATTCTCCTGTTTCTGCTGTGCATCGGAGAATTTCAGATCATACCCTGCTTCTTTTGCCGAGTCCTGAATCGATTTGGTGTTAGCTGAACGCCAGCCGCTCTCTGCACCCACTTGAGAAAAACCAAGCGTAATGGTCTTGGAAGTCGCAGGTGTACTGCCACTATCTCCGCCTGAACTCGCTTGATTGGTACCGGATGCCCCATTACCGCTGTTACAAGCTGTGCTGACAAGCATAACCATCGCCAGTGTGATGGCGAGTCCCCACCTTTTTTTGGTTCGCATCATGTGATCCTCCCTAGTTAAGTTCACCTTGTGTGGTGTGTCCACATTATAAAACGCTTACAATGGAGACAGACATGGAATGTCATACGCATTTTATGTAATAATTTAGTAATTATAGAGGACATGTTATAAAAACGTGTAATTTTTTATGTGAATGGTGTACTATTTTGCGATACGCTTTCATGTTCCTAATTCGTGTTATAATAATGCTACCTTTGGATCCTGATCCCTTCAGATGGAGTGGAATACGTTGAAACTTGTTAGGTGGATAGCTTCCAGCCTCAGACTTAAATTGCTCAGCATGTTCATCATCCTCAGCTCGGTACCGCTGATTATCGTTGGATTGATCTCATACCACAAGTCCTATACGGTTGTTTCGGAACATAACAAAGCCTCCACACAGCTGGCTGCTGATCAGCTTGCCAGAAACATCGACATCATGTTTGAAGATACGGAACGACTGCTGGAACTGGGTAAGAATCCACAGGTTCTACAGTATTTGTACGCTCAATCGGAGTCCTATAACGATGCTAAGGCCATTTTGCAGACCTTCAATCTCTATCGGGAAACGTACAAATACGATAAAGTGCTCAACATCTCGTTTGTTAATTTCTATGGCAAAGGCCTTAGTGAACGAAAAGGAGTATTTAAGTTGGAGCGTAATCCGCTTCGAAACCCCTATTTTCAGTATCTGGTACAGTACCCAAACGCTATCTTACGCATCCCTCATGCTGCATCGTATGCTGAATATAACCGTCTGGACGGGTTCGTTTACCCAAAACAGAATGCGCTTTCAATTATGACGACCGTCAAAGAACGGATTACACATGAAGTCATTGGCTTTATTGTGATTGATATCAATGACTCCTTCATCGATGACTTTTTGACCACGACGAAAATTAAAGATTCTGGATTCTTTTATATTACAGATCAGTATGGAAAAACACTTTTCAAACCACCTTCAAGCCAGGCGTCTCTAGATATCATCAACCAGATCAGCTCCGTACCTATTCATGCCCAGCAAGGTAGCTTTAACCTGTCCGCAGGTTCCAAGCCGCAATTTGTCGTATACAGCACTTCCAAACAGACCGGGTGGAAAATTATCGGTGCTGCGCCCTTTCAAGAAATCATTACGGAGGCTAACAGTATTCGCCAATTAATCATCATCAGTGTTTTGTTAAGTGCATTCTTTGCGATTTCTCTGTACTTTTTCCTGAATAATAGACTGATCCACCCAATACAAATTCTCATGAACAAAATGCGCAAGGCGGCGAACGGGTATTTGGAGGTCAAGGTCACCCCTACCGGCTCGGACGAAATTGCAGATCTCGGACAGAGCTTTAACATCATGCTGGAGAAAATTAAAACCCTGATCGACCAAAGCATCAAGGAGAATGAGCAAGTCAAAATTGCCGAATTACGTACGCTACAAGCCCAGATTAACCCACATTTTTTGTATAATACGCTGGAGTCCATTATCTGGATGGCCGAAGCTGAAAAAAAGGAAAGTGTGATCCAGCTGGTTCAGGCCCTCTCCAAGTTCTTTCGTCTGAGTCTGAATAAAGGCTTTGACTGGATAACGATCCAAACCGAGCTTGAACATGCCCGCAATTATCTGGTGATTCAGCAGATGAGATATCACGATATTTTGACATACGACATCAAAGTAGATGATGAACTTCAAGACTATCCTATTTTGAAAATGACGCTCCAGCCTCTAATTGAGAACGCCATCTACCATGGCATTAAAAATAAACGGGGTCTGGGACTCATCTCCATTCAGGGTTACGCGGACGATACAAGTATCGTACTCCGTGTGCAGGACAATGGCGTTGGCATGACACCAGAAAAGCTGACACAGTTGAGAGAAGAATTGGAACAACCCACCGGCTCCCGCACCCTCCCACAAAACGATCAAGAAGGCGGGTTTGGGCTGCTGAATGTACATGACCGTATTCGTCTCTATTTTGGCCCGTCCTATGGCGTCGAGATGGAAAGTTTCTACATGGAAGGCAGTACGTTTCAAATTCGCATTCCGAAAAGCAAGGAGGTTCAGCATTGAGAAAGGTGATGATTGTCGATGACGAGATCGGTATTCGGGAGAACATACGTAACAGCGTACATTGGGAAAAGGAAGGATTTCACTACTGCGGAGATGCACCGGATGGAGAACTGGCTCTACCTTTAATTGAAGAATGGTCACCGGATATTCTCATTACCGACATTAAAATGCCGTTCATGAATGGTTTGGAGCTGGCCTCCATCGTCCGGGCCCAAAAACCAGAGATCAAGATCATTATTATGAGCGGTCATGATGAGTTCAGTTATGCCCAAGAAGCGATTCGTCTTGGCGTGACCGAGTATTGTCTTAAACCTGTTAGCGCAGCAGATCTTCTTCACGTTTTGCGTCACGTCAGCCAGAAGATCGATGAGGAGGAACAACTGCTAGCAAGTCGTACGATGACGAAAGAAAAACTGCTTGCCGATCTGTGCGGCGGGCTTATAGGTACAACGGATGCTTTTGATTCAGCCAAAAAGCTTTCGCTGCCTCTTTCCGCCAAATTCTACACGATCGTCATTGTTGATATCAGACCATATGATGACTCTCAGAACTCGGAGCACTTATTAGATAAAACACTACAAATTCTGGTGGAAGGCTGTAGCGTTGATGTGGAACTTCTCTCTTATATTCGGAGCCGTACCGAACGTGTGCTGCTGCTCAAATCCAGTTCTGAGGACAGTATTGCTGTTTATCTTGGACAGCTTCGAGGACCGATACGTCTAGATCTGGAGCAAGAGCTCCGTTGCAGTGTCATTCTTGGCATTGGCAGCAATCAGCAGCGCCTGCAAGGCATCCATGTCTCCTATCTGGAAGCCGATGAAGACAAATATATTACACGTCTGACCCAGCAAAACAAAGCCTCGCTAAGAGAGACTCATCTGGATGAAAAAATGAATATTTTGTTAGATCGCAACCTCTTTCTTGAATTTCTCAAGATTGGTGACCCCCATCTGCGGGATAGCTTTGTCCAGAAATTCGCTGCTCCATTACAATCGATCGACTGGAATTCTTCATCCTATGGGTTCTATTTGTTGAATGACCTTACGCTTGAATCCTTTCGCCTGGCGAATCAGCTCTTTCGCATGGATGCTGATTCGGATGAAAAGATTAAGAGCTTGCAACAGATCATTCAGGGAATTACAAGCTGGGAAGACTGCACCCGTTATCTGTGCTCTCTGTTGAACCAACTATGGCAACGAAGGGCAGCGTCATCCGGCAAATACAGTGATGTGATTGATCAGGTTAAAACCTATGTGTCACAACAATATAATAACGAGCAAGTTTCCTTGAAGACGATTTCTGCCCATGTGCGGATCAGCCCAAGTCATCTCAGCAAAATTTTCAGCCAAGAGACAGGTCAGACCATAACAGAGTACCTGACCCAGATGAGGATCGGCAAAGCCAAGGAACTGCTGAAAACAACGAACAACAAGACCTTTGAGATTGCGTTCAAGGTCGGTTACAATGATCCACATTATTTTTCGAATATATTTAAAAAAACCACGGGGTTTACGCCAAAAGAATATCGCATGCTGGGTTCGGAGGCATGCAATGAATCGTTCGTGGACATGAGAAAAGAGCCAATGTATGAATAAGGTTACATGGGCTGGTTGTCTTTTGCTTATGATACTTCTTCCATTATTGATAACTTCTTGCTCGAACGTCACTTCAAGTCCAACAGCATCTTCGGAATCAGGCACTCTACCTCCCAAACTTCAGGAAGTAAGCTCGTATCCTGCACCAGCGGTAGAACCATCTGGGGGAGAGAACAAAACATTCGGAATCATCTATCCGATGACGTATCCGACATATGAGATGATCACCACGGATGCGGCACAGTCTGCTGAAAAACATCATGTCACCCTAGTCGTCAATGCGCCGGACGAAGCAAGTACCGAACAACAAATTCGCATTATGGAGAACATGATCAAACAGCGTGTTGACGGGATCGCTATTGCACCAGTGAATGCTGTCGAACTCACGCCCGTGATTAACAAAGCTAGGACTGCCGGCATTCCGGTCGTCACCTTTGAATCCGATGCGTCCGCCAGCGAACGAGTTGCCTATGTGGGAGCGGACAACTACCAGACGGGCCGACAATTCGCCCAGACCACAGCCGAGTTACTGAATCGTGAAGGCATGATTCTAGTCGAAAGTGGTTTGGAAGAGATGTACGGTCTACAGCAACGTCTGAACGGATTCATTGATTATATTCGCAATGAAACCGACATCGAGATTTTGGAGGTTAAATACAATCAAGGCAATGAAGATCGAGCGGTGAACGATATTGAAACGATGATTGATGCACATCCCCATTTTAATGCAGTCGTTGGTTTGGATGTTGTATCCGTTTCAGCCTCTGCACTCGTGTGGAAAGCCAAAGGATTGAACCGCCACCTTCTCGCTTTTGGTGATAGTTCAATTAGTGAAAAAGGTCTGCTGAATGGTCAGATTTCGTCCGTGATTTCTCAAAATGAGCGGCTATGGGGCGTTGCCATTGTTGAAACGTTGCTTCGCGCAAGTGAAGGACTTCCTGTTGAGGAATTCATGGATACGGGGATACGGGAGATCAACCCTTGATTCTGAGATTTTTTTGATAAACGAAAAATGTGGACACCATGTTTTTTCGCGTAAGTTGTTCCCTCATTACGTCAGCATGGTGTCTCCTGCTTACTTCTTGAAACCTCGAATAAACAAAGAAATGGATATAAACGACAGAGATAAAAAGCCCATTACCGTAAGCACAAATAATAATTTGTTCTTGGTATATTCATTTATGGAGTTATCCAAAAAAAGTAAACTAAATAAAGCGATTGCTAGAGCCATTCCAAAACTTTGTTTCCTGGTCATATGGTTATGTACTGCCTTTCTATTGTAGGATCTAATTCAAATCCTCCAGTTATCAAAAACTTGTGCATTTGCGTATGAGGTTGGTTAGACACCCTTTTGGTATTCATCTTTCAAAATACTCATCACGAGGCTGTCCCAGTACTTCCCGTTCTTGTATATTTTCTTCCGATATCGACCTTCTTCTTGAAATCCACATTGGAGATAACACTTGCGAGCTGCCTGATTGTACTCATATACTTCAAGTTCCAAGCGATTGAAATTAAGTTCTTCAAAAGCAAAACTCTGAAGCAAGCGGATGGCTTCGCTGCCATATCCTTTTCCCCAGTACTCTTTTCTTCCTATTACGATCGCTAATGAAGCAAAACGGTTCTTCCAATCGATTTTATATAGATCAATCTGACCTATATATTCCAGTGATTCTATCGCTCCAATAACAAAGCTTTTGCTCACAGCTTTCCCTTCAACCATCGTTTTGAAAAAGGATTCTGTTTCATAACTCGAATGAGGGTATAAGAAATTATCTGATAAATTTGCTGTGATGTCCGGATCGTTGACCCACTGTTTCAAATATGGCACATCAGCATCCTGATATTCTCTGAGTACAATTCGTTCTCCATATATTCGAGCCATTTTCGTTACCTCCCGATTCACTCCTTGTTCTTACCCTTCTTAATTAATTTATCAATAATCAGACCCAACGCTGTCCAAAAAAGCAGATGTAATCCACAAATGAGAGGCTTAAACAAATATGTTGTCTCCGGGTTCATATTGATGTCTGTTAGCCAACGGTTTAATAGTGGATTGAATGGATTGGTTAAATATATCAAAATGTTTTTATCGTCATTACCAGATAAATTGTTAAAACACACCAGTAATGAAAAAAGTACTAACCAAAAGGTTAGCCTTTTGAATATTTTCATCTTTGTCTTTACCTCCTCTCTAAAAACTTGTGCTCAGCGGCCTCAATCCATCATAGAGCAGTTACTCAATCCCTCTGTGTGCCGAATTTCAAAGCTAGGACAACCTCACCATCGATAAGTTCCTCACTGATCCGCTGGAAACCGAGAGATTCGTATAAGACACCTGCAACGTAATTATCAGGTCTGTGTCCAATCAGGATGCGTTTGCAGTTTAGTGTCTTTTGCATCCTTTGAATCAAAGCACGAAGTGCTTCTTTTCCATATCCTCTGCCCTGATATTTGCTATCAATCATCAATGCAGGTAGCCAATAATCAGCCTCGGCATGCTCTTGGTCGGAGTAAACTGCAAAACCGACCAAATCTGAATCATTGTAGACTGCCATGGGTTGAAAATCTGTGACAAACCTGGACTCTGCCAGCCAATATACTACGGGTGCAGGGAACGTTTTTTTCTGTTCTTCACTTACCTGCAATTGAGTACAAGCAAACCAATCATTCATCGAAACAGGTCTCACCTGAATAGTCATTTAAAATCCCTCCTAATCTGATCTCCGATCTCGACAAGAATAGGACTATGTTTAGTCAGTTCAGAGAACTCAAAAGATTTGTTAGCCATCATTGCTTTCCGAACAGTTCCTATACCTTCTGACTTCCAGAGTGAACAAATATATTTGGAGAAAGCATATCCATTCAAGGCGTACCCGCTATCTTGTAGCTGTCTGAACAACTTCGCACATTCTTCGGACTGTTCAATATCGGCTAGAATGCAAGCCAGATTGTTTAACGCAATGTGAATATCTCTCCGTGAGTTTCTGCATGAATTCACATCTTCCCAACTGCCGAGAACTTCTTCTTTTTTCATTAGCTCTAAGGAAGACCAATCGATGTTATCTATTAAATGCATCGTCTCATGTAGAAGTAAATCTACCTCTCTTTTGTCTCCGGAATGATTCAGATAAGCTAGACGCTGTTTGTTATATGTAATCCGGGCAAAAAGATTATTGTCCCACTGCTCATCTTCCTGGATAAGGTGTTTCATGTTTTCCAGGACAAGTGGCATCTCACTGAATCTTTCTAATGCCCAAAAGGTACCACTCAATGCTCGGTGGCTCTCAAAACGAACGGCTCGGTTGGAATCCAACCTTGGTGCATGATCACAAGCATATCGGTACCAGTCAATCCAATGCTCGAAGAGATCTCCTAAAGATAATGACAATGCCTGTGTTGAATCGGAAACGATCCAATGGTACTGCTCTGGGTTAAGGTTTTCTTTCCCCCATCGGAAGAATGCCAGATGATTGGCATAAAGTGGTTCCGGCTCTCTTAACTGGGCATAACCATCTGAAATATTCCAGTATACCCAGCCGCGTTTATTCACAGGTAATTGGCCGGATTGTTCATATTTTTTCAATAAGTTAATCATACCCTGATGATCGCCTCGCACTACCGTTTCCTGAAAAGCTTGAACGATATCCATCCTCTTCCTCCATCCTCTGGAAGGTTTAAGTTTTCGTATGAATTTGACTATTAAAAACCTACATTCTTAGACCTTTTTCCTGCCTAAAAAAAGAGCTACCTTGTGATGTTTATCTATCGTTCCACCTGCATCATCTATTGAACGTTTGATTCTCTCCAAAAGCGTACTCCGAACATCCTCCGAAAGCTGCTGATGCTTAGAATTGGTATTCAATAGTGCGACATATTCTTCGCTTGAACAGGACTGTATCCAGTTGTATTCCTTGACCTTAATATCCGTGAACAAACCAGAACGCTCCGTGATTTCTTTACGCTCCTGAATGACTTCTTCGGGTGAAGGATACTGAGAATCATCCAAATGAGAGGCTAATGCAATGTAATGGGAACGAATTTCTTGATGCAGCTGATCGTAGCCCGGAACATGAATCGTCCAAAAAAGTCCAATACATCCTGTATCATCGAGCAATTCCCAAGCTTTGCGGTAACCTATTTCCGGAGCAATAAAGTGAAAGGCTGTTCCTGACACCAACAATTTGAAAAGCTGTTCCTCATGATTCCAATCCTCAAAAGAAGTGTTGATGACTTGAATGGATGGATAAGACTTGAATTTGTCAGCAGTAAACTGTGCCAGATTACTTCCTAGTTCAATACACGTAATGTTGGTATAATCCTTACTCACCAATCCACCTGTAGCCTGCCCTGTTCCGCAGCCAATCTCCAGAATGGAATCTTCCTTATGAAGCTTCGCGTATGTAAAAATGTCATCAAACATTGGGCTTGGATAAACAGGTCTGTACCGATCATATTCATTAGCTACACGATTAAATGTCTCCTTGTTTTCCATAGAATCAGCCTCCCATTTTAATGACGTTATTTCCCTTTTTCATTGACTAAACTTACCATATTTTATTATTCTTGAACATAAGGGAACAAAACTCTCGATAATGGAATGATACTGTCGCTAGTCATAATTTATTAAATGGATCGGGGTGTTCTGATGAAAAGTATCTTCGATACACAGCATGCTGTTGAAATTACGGAACGGATCGATCGACTAAAAAAAGATTCCATGCCTCAATGGGGAACCATGCAGGTTGCTCAAATGCTGGCTCACTGTTCTGCTTTTCACGATATACCTTTGGGCAATGCCTTCCCGCCAAGAGGATTGCTTGGAAGACTTATTGGCAGGTTTGCCAAACCCATGTTTTATAATGAAAAGCCCCTACCCCAGAATATGTCTACCATCCCAACGATTATTATTAATGACGAACGAGAGTTTATAGTAGAGAAAGACAAGCTCAAACAGCAGATTGCTACTTTTCAAGTCAATGGGCCGGAGCAATGCTCCCAACATCCACATCCATTCTTTGGGGCATTAACAGCTGAGCAATGGGGCATAGGCATCTACAAACATTTGGATCATCATCTTAGACAATTTGGAGTCTAACACAGGTCTATCACAGGTCCAGAACGGATGGAATGAAGCAGGAAAAGCCCATGACATAATTTAGCTTAACACCTGCATATCTGCATATATCATGCTCCTTATATCATGGGCGTTTCGAGTTAAACTTCTATTCTTTTACTTCCTATGCCCACCACCAGTGAGGGTCACCACGGATTTCCCTGGAATTTGGACGACAAAAGATGGGACATTTTCTGTTGCTGATTCTATTGCTGTAACGCTCTCATGACAAACTAAATCCATTTCAGCGTTAGTTACGTAAGACTCCATGGTCTTGACTGTTCCATTCAAAGCTAACGCATGAAGGTCAATCTGAACGCATTTGTCCTGTTCACCATGATTCACAAAAACAACCGTTACTGTCTGCTCTCCCTCATGGCTGTAAGCAGAACCAAGTAATCCGCTGTCCGCTTCCTCACCGAGTCCAGTCAACTCGATTCGCTTCGCTCCAGGCCGAATAAACCTGCTATAGTTACCGAGTACCCACAGCATTTTCGATGTCATAATATTTTGCTCATCACCAGCTTCATTAAAATCCGTGTAGATCAGTCCATCCTTGTAATCCACTTTAGAAACCGCTGTCCACCACTGCCACGCCGCTGCATTCGCTTCCACCAAGTCAAAGTGAATCGTTCTCGCCACATGAAGCGCAGGCTCCATACCTAAATCACGCCCAGGACCATAATCTCCGAGAATGCAATATTCCGTCACCCAATACTTACTGTCTTCATCGTAATGCTTCATGTTGGTGTGCAACAGCTTCCTTAACCGAACCAACCGATCGTCTCCGGGATTGCTGTAGTCAGACCAGTACGAATGGGACGCAATTTTATTGCCGATAGCTTCTTTCACCTGAGGATCACCAATCATATCCTTTATGTATTCGCGGTATTTGCCTGTCCCCAGCTGGTTAGCTCCACTAGAATACGTGCCACTTCCTGCAAACTGACAATAAAATTCATCGTCTAGTAGCGAAGTGATCTCTACGCCATCCGGTGCACTGATCCGCGTCTGGAGATCGGTATGCTGTAACTGGCGATATAACTCCATAATCACCAGTTTCAGATCCTCGTTATTATAACGATTACCTTCCTGCCAAGCCTGGTTCCAGTCCCAAGTCGGTTCATTCACCGGACTAATATAGTCGAACGCTATCCCATTCTCCTCGAAGTATGTGAGTACATCCAGCAGATAAGCTGCAAATTTCTGTTCATAGCCCGGCTTCAGATTGGTGGAACCCACTTCAAGATCGGGCTGGGCATGACCATTTTTGGTCATCCAAACCGGAGGACTGTTAACAAAAGCGATAAGTGTCTCAACGCCCCGATCACGTGCAGCTTGAAGAAACCACTGTTGGCCGGACTGTTTACTCCAATCATAACCATCTTCCTCTGACATTTTAAATGCGTCTGCTCGTCGCCAAGGGTCAGGAATTCGATCTCGATCGGTTTCGGTTGAACCTGCACCAATGTTGAAGCGCCATGCGGAGAGCCCGATGCCTTTATCCCTGGAAAATAAAAGATCCGCAACCTTCGACTTATTCTCCTCACTCCAATGCTTCCCCAGAGATTCCATCGACCAAGCATCCGACGCTCCAAAGTTGTCAATGGTCTGATAAATCGTCCCCCCATCAATCGTGACTTGTACATCCGGCTTCACTTTTGCTATCAACTGATCATTTTGCATCCCTTATCCCCCGCTTCCAAATTGATGCAGACCTATTCCAGCGGCGAACTGCTGGATTGCAATTGGTTAGAGACTGCCTATGATTTGACAGCCTCTACAAGCCTCTGCGTTGAATGAACTTGCATTTGCTAGCCTAACAAGTAAAGATCAGCTTTCCGTTTGCCACACTGATCGTCTTATCCTACAAGACCAGAGCGCTCCACACTCTCGACGAAATGACGCTGAACGAACAGATAAATGATGATCAGCGGCAAAATGGCCATCAGTACACTGGTGTTCATCATCATCGACATGAAAAACGGATCTTGCGTGTAAGATGCCGCTGCTTGACCGCCGCCCGTCAGGTATGTTGCAATCGTAAAGCCCGAGGAAGACATCATCGACGACATCACTTTGGGTTCATTCAGGTACATATTCGTGAAGAATGAATCATTCCATTGCCAAACAAACGAAAACAGCATGACCGTAACCATTGAAGGTATCGCATTGGGCAAAATAATACGCCAGAACGTCTTGAAATATCCTGCACCATCCACGTAAGCCGCCTCTTCAATCTCACGCGGAATCCCTCTGAAGAACTGACGAAAAATGTAGACATACAGACCTGTCTTCACGCCCATCCCCAGTGCTGCCGAGATCAGAAACGGCCAGTATGTGTTGATCAGATTAGCTGGACTACCGCGAAACAGTTCGATCAGCCCCATCACATCAAAGTTTTTGAAATTCAGATAGAGCGGGATCATGATGGTCTGTGAAGGCACTAGTATGGTAAAGATTACAGCAGCAAACAACAAACCACTACCTCTGAACTTGATTCTTGCGAATCCATAGCCTGCTAGCACACAGGTTATCGTCTGAAGCAGCATGACCGCAGAGGACAACCATAAGGTGTTCATCAGCACACTCGGATAATTCATGGCTGTGAAGACCAGTTTGAAATTTTCCAACGTGAACGTACGTGGAATCCAGATCACCGTTGGGTCATACAGATCGGACATGCTTTTGAAGGAAATCGATATTTTCAGTAAGATCGGATAGAGAATGACAAACGATATGCCAAAGATCAGTACAAACCGAACCAGAATCCACGCCCACTTCTTAATCTTTTCAAACCAGTAGGCCGTAGAACCCAGGCGCTCTAGCCATTCTTTTTTCACAGACGGCTGCCCTGCTGCGGTTTCTGTCTTCATGTCAGGCCTCCTTTTTCTTATTCCAACATAGCTAGTTTTGATAAAAGACCTTACGGGATACTATCGCGGTCGTTACCCACAGGATCAGTGCAATCACACCGAAATACATCCAGGACATCGCCGCACTGAGTCCAAAATTAAAGCTCTTGAAAGCTGTATCGACCACAAGCCGACTCGTCTGATCACTGATGAAGCTGTCCACGATGGTATACACCAGATTCGTCAGAATTAATGGGCTTAACATCGGGAACGTAATTTTCCAAAAAGCTTCATAACCCGTTGATCCTTCGATTTTGGCGGCTTCATACAGTGATGGTGAGATCGACTGCAGACCCGCAAGGAATATCAGAATCTGGACACCTGACTGGCTGACAATCTCGTAGATTCGGCTAACCGCACCTGTCAAATATTCCACCAGAATCGGACTCATGCCTGATTCAAGCAGCATCATCGTCAGATCCAGATTTTTCATCACCGACAGTCCACCACCCGTCATATCGTTAGCACTACGTACAACGGATTGCATCAAATCCCCGTTCTCAATACTCGCAATAATACCCGAAGCCAAAATAACCGGAAGGAAAAAAATCGCTCTTGCCAGCACCCTTCCATGAAACTTCTGATTCAAAATCACTGCGAAAAACAGGCTGAAAATAATGATCAACGGTGTATTGACGACAATATTGACCACCGATTCCGTTAACATCCGCACATAGGATTCATGGGAGAATAGCGCCTCACGGAAATTGGCTAAACCAATAAACTCCAGCGTAAACCCTTCATTGGACACCTGAAGATTGCTCAAACTATATCGTAATGATGAGATTAACGGCACCATAAACAGCAGCAGGAATCCGAGGAACCAAGGCAGGATGAAATACAAACCGTAATATCTGTTTTTTTGTTCTAGGGATAATTTCTTGAATTTCATTCCGGCATGTCACCTCCTACCCAGTAGCTCTTCGCACCTACACGTGTACCATTTAACTCAACAGCTTCATCGTTGTAATTCACAATGACCGTCTTACCTTTTTCAAACGTGGTTTGATACACGCCTTTGCTCAGCTTCTCATGTTTCACGATCGTTTGATTCTGTACATCATGCAGAACGTTGCTCAGCTCCTGATACCGCTCCGCCGATTCCTGAATCCAGCGCCGATAATCGGCTGAATATAACGCGTCAAAACTCGTCAGTTTGATCGCAGATGGATCGGCATGGAACCATGTGTAATACGGCGCTGACCCTGTCTCCATAGCCCGCAGCATCTGCACATGAGAATCCTGATCATCCGCCATATTCCAGGCCTGGCCTGTATACTGCACGTAGCCGTGGTAGACGAGTTGGAAAAAAGGTACCGCTTCATCCGTGATGTTAAAACCGCTGTTGCTTACAGGTGCATCGACGATATGTCTAGCATAGGGACTTGCATAACTATTGCCGCCTTCTACAAGCAGCGTAGCATTCGAACTACGTACCTGTTCAAGCTGCTCTACTACGACCTTTTTAGCCTCTTCACGATTGATTACGTTAGCCCGGTTAAAATCCGAATTCAGCTGATCACCCAAGTCTCGAAGGGAAACCCCTGTTAGTCCCGTCTCTTTGTAGTCTTGTAAAAATCCGCTCACCATGCCTGGCACCGCATTGGGACTCAGGACATACCCCGGAGGAACTTCATCATCCCGTGTAAACGTGGAGATCCGGTACGGGAACTGCTGCGCTAGTTTTCCTGTAATTTGCCGTGAAGCGTACGATTTCTTGAACCCTTTTGCTTCCGGGAATGCCTCCAGGAAGGATACGTCCGGGTATAATCCAAAGCCATTTTCTTTCATGTAGGTTTGCAGTCCTTGCAATCCTTTGGAGCCTCCAAGCTTCTTATCCACATCAATGGACTTAGGCAAGTTGTGATGGATTCCTCCGTTGAACCATCCCGAGTATCGAAGCTGGATGTCCTTCACACCAAGGCTCTGCATTTCTTTTAAAATCTCCTGTGCCTCTTCAAACGTTGTGAGCGGCTCATACGCATTGTACGGAATGCCGAGGAAAAACTTTTTCTTCGGAATGCCACCGATCAGCTCCACGTAGAAAGGCAGTTCTGTATCCTCAGCCAGACGGGTGAGTTTCTTTTGCTCAATCAGATAATCCCGATAGACCGAAGCCATACCGGAATAACTCGCATCTTCTGCACCCAGAAATTGATAAACAACGGCCATTTCGTTATGAAAAGGCTGCGCCTGAAACCGTTTGACTGTGCTGGAACGCCAGCCATTCGTAAGGGTAACCTCTTCCATACTACTGAGCGCATAGCTTGCATGCACTGTATTGTACTGGTTCAATCTTCCGCTGATATCCGCCTCAACAGATGCCACGGCATCGCCTTTATCGATGATGGCCAGATACCCTTTATTACCGTAACTCATACCAAACACCGGCATTCTTGCCTTCTGCTCTTTCTGAATCTGAGAGAGTTGATTCACGGCATGATCGCTCCCATACAGAGCTGTACTATATGGAGATACTAACGTTTTCTGGTTATTAAAATAAATCAGTGATCCCGATCCGTCCGGCACCAGACTGTATCCTTGATCTTTAGGTCCACTGGCTCCGAAAAACGGCAGCAGGGAAAGCGATTGAATTTTCATCGTATCTGGATACTGGATACCATTCTCGGGAATCGATACCCGCAGGCTTCCTTCATTCAGTCGATAGTGAACAGGCACAACGACACTCGCCAGCCCATTATCTTCTTCACCGTAAGCTGCTTTGTCGATCGCAATCTGTGCCTCATCGTAACCAATAGACTCGAAGATCCGGGTTACTTTGGACAATCCCACACCTTTCAACGAAGAGTCCCGTCGTTCGTAACGTTTGTTCTGTTCGTCGTACTTAAAGCGCTTCTCAATCTCTTTCTGATCTTTTTCTTCTAGTTTTCCGAGAATCAATGTGTTAAATCGTTCCTCGCTAATATATTTAGGGATCGCTTCGATATCACTTTTGACTTCACCCAGCGTGTACAGGATGTTGAGTCCATCCTCTACCTTTTCAACTTCAAACTGACCACTCTCTACACTGTGCGTAAAATTATCGTATTTGAGCGCATTGCCCGTACTATCGTAATACGTCAATTCAAACTGCACATTCAACTGGGACTTGTTATAACCGGTCGCAATCGCATCCTGTTCGCGGTCCTGTGGATTGGAAAACCACATCGCGCCGTTCTGCTTATCCTCGACTGCAATCTCTGTCGTTTCCGGCTTCAGATACAGGATCAGAGTATCATTTTCTGCAACAGCTTCCATCCCCTCTGGAATCGCTACGGCTTCGTTATTCTGTTGATTTGCGGGGGAAGCTGCTTCTTGTTCTGAGCTAGTCACAGCAGATTGTTCCTTTGATTCACGTTCAGAATCCACGGCCGAAGATTCTTGAACTGGTGAAGATGGTTGTGTTTCAGCCGATTCAGCAGATGCATTCTGATCTGTCTCCTGTGAATCATCTGATGTGGACACCACTCGTTCCGATGCGGACTCCGCATAGTTAACATTTTGAGACATGAACAAGCTTGCAATGAGGATGATCGCTGCATACGCGGTACGCTTTTTTCTCATTTCGTTCCCTCCCTTCCTCTCCTATTCGCGCAGTGTGATCTCTTGAAAGAGGGTGTAACCAAAACTGATGATCTGTTGGATCAGGCTAAAGAAAAGCAGACCCAGGAAGATCACCACACCCATGACTACCAGCGTAAGTAGCATGGTCGTAATCGTTTTCATAACTGAATACTGATGTACCGTTTTGGTTCCAATAAAGAGCAGCCACACAAACCAGATGACACCGAACGAATCCAGCAAATAATAAAAGGAAGATTCACGCAACGTAATGACATTACTGAGCAAAATATTGGGGATGTTCACCAGAATAAGTGGAAGCATCGCATATCCCGTCGCAATCAGAATATCTTTGAACTTGCCTTCCCCGTCCATCAGCGTGGTTAGCGACCAATTGGCGATGCACCAGAGCAAAAAAGGGAGCACGATATATTTGAACTCGTTAATACTGTTGAGCGAAAGTGGATAGTTGTCGTTGACAACATATCCGGCAAACTGACGTTTCAAGATCATCGTTACCGTGACGGCAAGAAGCACCAGCAGTGCAACGCGCAGTCTGCCTTTATTTTCATATTTCAAATCCCAGTATCCGTCAAAAGGGCGTACCGCGACATGCAGAGAGTATTTGAGCTCCTTAATTAGTGACATCTCTGACCCCCCTCTCATTCCTTGTTCTGACGATCCGGCGCCAGACGATGACACTAACTAGCAATGCAATCGCTATCGTCATGTACATCCCGAAATATTCCCGCATGTATTCTCTGCGATATTTCGCTAAAGCTTTGGAATAATATTCGCGGTCATTCCCCAGCTTCAGATAGGTCATCGCTTCCTTGTACTTGCCTTCTCGCAGCATCGATTTGCCGATTCCGATATAGGCCATCTCATAGTTAGCGTCAAGACGCAGTACCTCTTGCCATAACTTCGCGGCTTCCGTATGTTTGCCTGAACTGTACAAGCGGTTGGCCTCATTAACCAGGCTTCCAAACGTTGTCGCCTTGAATTCTGTAATCCGGCCAAGATCCCGATCCAGCACATAGATGGCGTCCCCGTAGCTTTCAATGGCGACGGGATTTTTGAATGTCCCGATCTGATTGCCGAGCTGACCAATGACATACAGTAGATTGCCATCCTCGTTATACGTGAACACGCGTCCTCTCGTTGAATCCAGTGCACGGTAGACACCGTTACTGGACACTTTGATATCCACAAAAGAAGAGCGATTGATGCTAAGGTCCCCGACCGGTGCAAATTCTCCGTTAACACGGAGCACGTCGATACCGGATGGGTTCAATCTTTTAACGGAGGACAGCGAATTTTTGTCAGCGGTTGTGGTGTAGATAAAACCACCATCATCCACATCTGCGTTGTTGAACTCCAGCGGAATAAAACGAACCATTTTCTCCCGTTGTTCCTTCGTAGACACTGTTTTCCAGAATAGATCGACCGGATCAAACTGAACACGGTTTGTACCCATAAATCCGGTAAATCGTCCGTCACTATCGAACTCGATCAGTCCTTCGAAAACCCCGCGGCCAACCACATAGATGCGCCCGGCTTTATCCACGATGACTTTTCGAGGGAAATATTCAAACGTATCACTCAGCACATCCGACTCTGGGGCACCGATCGCACGTACAAACGTACCGTCTTGGTTTAACTCGACAATCCGTCTGTTTTCGGTATCCGCTACATAGATTTGACCCGCTTCAGTCACGAAGAGCCCCTCGGGATTTTTAAAGCTGTCCTGTTTGCCATCCTGTTTAAAATCTTCAATGACACGAACCGTCTCCCATTTCTCGTTTAAGACAACGATCCGACCATTGCCTGAATCCAGAATATAGAGCAATCCATCTTTCGCGGCATATAAATCTAGCGGAGACTGCCACGCTCCTGTTCCGGCATCATCACCTGTGATGACTCTGGAGGGAAGAAACGCAATCGGTGACTTCACCGCATCGCCCCAGTAGTTGTAGGTATATCCCTCATACGGTGCTGCATGAGCCTGATTATGTCCGAATCCGGCAATCAGCAGGGATGCTGCCAGAACGATTAGCCATGATTTCAATCTCATCTGTAACACCTCTCCCTTAATCCTTCATGCCGGATGAAGCCATCGTTTGAATGACATTACTCTGGGATAAAACAAACGTGACGATCGGTACCGTCATCATGATGACAGCAACGGCAGCCCCTACCCCTGCACGGGCAATTCCCCCTTGGACAATCTGTCCCATGGCGTAATGCATCGTTTTAAGCTGCTCACTGTAGATGAAGCTGCCCCCATCCGTTCCCCATAACATCTGCATCATCAAGATGAGCAGTGTTAACCAGGCCGGTTTTACGAGTGGCATCACCACCTGGAAGAAAATCCGATATTCGCTTGCACCATCCATTTTTGCCGCCTCCAGCAGTGCATCCGGGATTTGTTCCATAAACTGCTTCATGAGATACAGACCGAGCGGATAGGCAAAAGCCGGGATAATGATCGCTTGATACGAGTCGAGCCAGCCGAGCGTCGACATGATCATGTAGTTTGGAATCGCTGTCACATGCGGCGAGAACATGAGCGACAATACGATGACGGTGAACAAAACTTTGTGACCACGGAATTTGTGTTTTGCCAGTGGATATGCCGCTGCCGATGCCAGAATGATATGACCGAATGTACCCGCCGCAGTAATAAACACCGTATTAAAGATATATCTCGAGAAGGGAACCCATGAATTTTTCATCACCTGAAATAAATCGGAGAAATTCTCGAACGTCGGATTCCGTACAAACAAGGTAGGCGGGAAAATGAACAGCTCATCCAGCGGTTTAAACGCATTGTTAATGACATAGATGAGCGGAACGGCCATAAACGCGCCAAATCCACCAAGCAGCAGGAACAGCAGGATATCGACCTGCCAGGATCGGTTGATTTTTCGTTTCATCCGCAAGGCTATCTTCATCCGCTATTCCCCCACTCTCTTCAGAAGCTTTTGTACAAGCAGGTTGGAGCCCAGCATCAGACCGAATAACACCGTTGCAATGGCAGATGCATATCCCATTTCGAAGCGGATCGTTCCATAATCCATCAAGTGAGTGACAATGGTATGAGCACCATACTGCACACTCGGGAAACCCGCTAGCGCCGTAGCGACTTCGGCAACCGCCAGAGATGCAGTGATCTGAATTACCGCACCAAACATCAGCTGAGGCCTCATCGAAGGCAACGTAATGTACCATAGCTCCTGCCAGCGATTCTGAACCCCGTCGATTGCACCTGCTTCATACAGCGTACGATCCACAGTCTGCAAGCCAGCAATGAACGCAAGGAAACTGGTTCCCAAACTAAGCCATAGTTGCACAAGCATGATGATCGCCAGCATATATTTAGGATCTTGC
This sequence comes from Paenibacillus sp. JJ-100, assembly GCF_948329825.1. Taxonomy (GTDB): domain Bacteria; phylum Bacillota; class Bacilli; order Paenibacillales; family Paenibacillaceae; genus Paenibacillus. The sequence goes on along the minus strand of NZ_CAOJCM010000001.1, from coordinate 834,197 downwards.
AGCCATAGGATCGGCTCATAAAGAATGCCTGTTTTCATCAAGAAACCGTTCATAATGCCATACGAATCGCCTGAGAAAATGATTTGCCAAATGAAAAACACATTGCCCGATATGGAAGGCGCAAAAAAGATCAGGGTCATAAAGGCTCTCACCTTCGGATTCAGCTCATTGATCAGCCATGCGAATACAAAACAGGCAATGTAGCTAATCGGGCCAGTGACCACCGAGAAGATTATCGTATTTTTGAGACCAATCAGGAATACATCATCATTCCAGAGCAACTTGGAGTAATTCTCCCAACCCACCCATTGCGGAAACTCCAGCATATTAAAATTGGTAAAACTGAAGAAGATCGAGATGATGACTGGAAATACAGTGAATAGCAAAAATAACAACATATAAGGAGATAGCAGCACATACAGATGTTTATCCCGCTTCATATCTCTGACAAAGAGTTCCCACTTCCCGGGCATGCCGGATGGCGTGCGCTTGGGCTGAGAATCGGTTTTGGTCACGATGTTTGCCTTCTGCAAAAGAGTCCCTCCCTAGCGCATTCCGTCCAATTTAAACTCTTTTCGTTTCTGCTGAATTTCGTAGTTAATTTCCTGCACATAATCGTATATGGCATCGGTGGAATTCGTGCCGTTATTGACAACCTCACGTAAGGCATTGTCCAGATGGCGGCCAGTAAAGTATCCTCCAGGAACCTCCGGAACACCTTGCACCCACTCCCATTGTTCTTCCAGGCTGCGGTAATCACGGATCGGCCAAGGCAGTTCCTGTAACGCTTCAATGTTAGCCGTTGGATACCGCGCAGCAGCTCCCATGAGACCTTCCATTTCTCGTCCGAATCGAACCTGCGCATCCTTGCTGACCCACCATTTCATGAATTCCCATGCTGCATCCTTATGTTTGGATTGCTTGAGCATAACGGTCGCCGTACCTCCGCTCGCAACGTCCCGTTTTATGCTTCCGTCCTTCTGCTTGATACCCGGAACGGGAATGAACTCCCATAGACCTTTGATCTCTGGAGCAGACACGGATAGATAGTTATAGAAGGTGTAATCCATAATACCGACTGGCATTTCACCTGTTCTAAAACGCATCGGGAAATCAAACGTAAGCGGAAGCTTGTAACTGGTATAGAAATTCGTCCACTCTTTGAACGCTTCCAGTCCCGTTTCCGTATCCATACCACTCCTTGCACCATGGTCAAGATAGAATGAACCACCCATCTGATACAGCAGCATGGCGTACGCTCGGTTCACTTCTAATACGGGCACACCTGTAGTTTGAGCAAGAGGCAGGGCCATTTCCATGTTGTGTTTTTGCAACACCGGAATCATGGCATACACATCTTCCCACGTCTGCGGCGGCTCCAGATCAAGCTGCTCCAGTATATCTTTGCGGTAAAATAACATGTTGAAGATCTGCTGTTCTGGCAGTGCAAATACCTGATCCTCAAACTGGTAAGGAACCATTGCACTCTCCCTGAACTGTTTGATCAAATCGTCATACCCCGGATATGTAGACAGATCCTCTGCCGCGTGGCGCATCCCGAAGTTGACCGGTACATCATTGCCCACCTGCATAGCCACATCCGGACCTTCACCTGCGAGCGAAGCTCGAAGTAGCACATCGGCATTGACCAGCTTGAGATTGACACTAATGCCCGTTAGCGGTGTAAACGTGTCGTCAATCATCGCTTTTAATACCTGTGCCTGGTCGCGGCCAGTACCAATCCATACGGTAACGGATTGATCTTCATCTGCGGTACTGCCAATCGTGTCGTAATCTTCGAAAAAGGAATGGAAGAATGACGAAACCTCATGTCCGGCTTTGCGGAACGCCGAATCATTCGCTTCGGGCAGCTTCTCATCAGGTGAAGCAAGCATCAGATAATCGATTTCCAGCGGCTGCTCGCGCACTTCTAGTAGCCAGGAGCCGACGCTGCCGACATTGATTTTGAATTGGGACAAGCGTTTCTGAACTGTTTCCGGTTTGTCAGCCAGATCTGCTAACTGATACGCAGTTTTGTTCAAAATCGCCGTTTTATCACTTTTCTCCCCTGTCAGACGAATCAACTCTTCAGAAACCGTATTCAAAATATCACTTTGCTCTCGAAACACATCCACCATATCTGGAATCTGTTTCTCTAATTGATAATCACGATACGGGTCAGGTACATTGCCTGTGATCATCAGAATTTTTCGATACATCGCATTGATCTCGAGCACGCTTGCTTCAACCTGACGGATCAGTGGTGCAATCGCTCCCAGACTGACCTCCAGGCGCAAATCATGTTTCCCCTTGGTTAAATAAAATAAATACGGCTCTTCTTCGTTGCCCAGCACATGCATCTGCCAATCCGAGTCATAGAAGAAGGGTATCTGCATCATCTCTTTGAAAGGAACCTCGTTATCAATCTGTAGCGAACGGGTGGAGTATATGCCCCTCAGCAGTTCCTGTCTGCCTTTAATCGCAATCTTGTATAAACCATCCTCTGGTACGTCCATTTCCCAAGCAATCCACTGCCCCGGCACACGCCAGTTGTTACCACCGATGGTGTTCATTCTGATCTTGGACACATCATAAGGCTCTGTGGATGTGCTGGATCGATCAGTAATCGGATACAATGTCGGTGATGACTTGTAAGCAGCCTGCTCTCCTTGAACTTTAATCAAATGTCCACTTGTTTCCGCGTATCCTTTTGAATCGTATTCCTGCTTCAGTTCAGCATAGGACGGCGGTTCATTATAATGATGAAGCTTGATCGAATCAATGACCATCGGCTCCCGAGTTGATACAAGCTTGATGGCGTGTTTTCCTGCTGAAAAATAAAACTGATACGGCTCTTCGTAATAGCCTTCTTTATCTCTCAGGATAGACTCCTGCCACGTCGGTGCTTCCACCTGACGCGGACGCAAGTCGTTGCCTCTGTTGTCCTGTTCGATCTCAGGCTTCTCATTGACCCAGATTCGATGAAAGCTCAGGTTACGCGCACTGTTGAACGGTAATTCTCCATCAATCCATAATTCTCGTTCGATGGCAGAGCTCTTTCCTTGAATCGGGTAATAGCGCAAGGTCATGTGATACATTCCGGAATCTGGGACATCCACTTCCCATTGCACAGAACCACTTTCCTCTGTTCGAATAAACTTACCTTTCTCGCCGCCAAGCTCCGTCATGATCTCCGGGTTCATTCCTTCAGCAGCTGTATATTCAGCTCCACGAATGATAATCTCCCCCGAAGGTCGCTTCTCGTTCTGGAAACGATTAAGATATTCGTCATAGCTACCCTCCGCGGCAGACTCCGATATCGGCATCACTCGGCTCGGATCTGATGTTCGCATTCCGGTTTTGGAACTGCCGCTTGCACCGGATATGGATATCATATACACCACGACGAGCACTAGTATGACGACGACAATCGTCACTCGGGATAGTGTAAATTTCACCCCATGCCCTCCTTCTACTGACTCTCATGAACTGGATCTGAAGAACTGCCCCTATTCGTTATCTGGCGAAGCCAGAACAAACAGGGCAGTCCATTAATTCTTCCAAGCTTCAGTGGTTACCATTGCGATATGATCTATTATTTTTTCTTGTCTTGCTCTCCGCTTAGCACTTTTTTCACCGCCGCCTGCGCAGGAGCAATGACTTGTGCAACACCTGTGGACGGTGTGATCTCCCCTTTGACGAACTTTTCGGTTACGCTGTCCAGTTGTTCTTTGATTCCCAGACCGCCGAAGCGTCCGCCAAATAAGCGCTGCACTTTACCATCATCATTCATCGCATTCGCAATCGAAGTTTCATCAGGCAGAATATTTTCGAGAGATAGCCGGCGATTATCTTGCCAGTTATCGAAGTCTTGCAGATCTTCCCAGATCTTCACGATGACATCAGCGTCCTTTACGCCCTTCGGAATGACATAAGCTGCCGTTTGACCGAATGGTTCGTGATATGTCTTCGCCTGAGGTCCTTTCGGAATGTAAACATAACCCCACTCATCCTTCATCTTATCGACGATCCGACCTTCAATCTCCCAAAGCCCTCCTGGATACATCGCGATGGTACCTTCTGCAAAGTATTTGGCTGGATCTTCCCAGTCATTGCCTCCATTTGCTTTGATCACTTTATGCTCGGTGTACAAGCTGTGCAAAAAGTTAAGCGCTTCCATAGATTCGGGAGAATTAAACGTGACTTTGCCCGTCTGCTCATCGTATAATTTACCGCCGTTACTCGCGATCAGCATCTCCGATAATACGTAATGTGCTCCAGCCAATCCGTATTGGTCCATTTTACCGTCACCATTGCGGTCAACGGTCAGCTTCTTAGCTGCATCGAGCATCGTATCCCAGTTCCAGTTATCTTCATCCATTAACTGCTGCGGGTCCTTCAAACCCGCTTCCTTGAAAATTCGTTTGTTATAGAACATCCCAGTATCATTTGGTGAATACCAGCTTTCCAGGCCGTATACCTTGTCTCCACCAAAGCGCATCGAATCTACAACATCTTTCTCGACCCGAGTGTCTTTAAGATAATCATCCAGCGGTGTCAAGAAGCCACCATGCATAAGCCCCCAGATGAAACCATCCGGAATCCGTACAATTTCTGCAAAAGGTTCATTGGCCAGCACGGAAGAAGACAATTTTTCAGAGGTAGACCAATATTCTGTGTTCAAATACTTAATCTTCACGTTGTACTTGTCTTCCACCATTTTGATCCGCTCACGCGCCAGTTCATCCGATTCCGAGTCTCCTTTGGGTGTGGCATCCCACCAGTGAGATATCCGAATAACCCGTCCGTTCAAATCCGGAGCTGGTACAGCCTCTTCCTTCTCTTCTTCCTTAGCTGGCGTAGTATTTGTCTCTGTTTCAGCTGGTTTAGCTACAGGCTCGGCTGGTTTGTCATTAGAACCACTACATGCAGACAAAAGTGTAATCAAAGCGGCAAACAAAACGATAAACATAAGTTGGTTCGCAATCAGTTTTTTCAACATGGGCTGCCTCCCTCAAGTCAGTGATTTTACTTTACTGCCTTTAAAACCGATGTCTTCCATACACGATGCAGTTCAATGCTCCATAGCTGACTACTTATTTGTTTTTTTCGCCTTTCAGTACCTTTTGAATACCTGCTTGTGCAGGTCCAATGATCTGAGCAACGCCTGTAGATGGAGTTACTTCACCTTTCACAAACTTTTCGGTTACACTGCCAAGCGCTTCTTTCACACCCAAACCTCCAGCCCGAGCGCCGTATACCCGTTCCACCTGCCCGTTGTCATTCATGGCGTTAGCAATCGAAGCTTCATCCGGTAAAATGTTCTCCAGCCATAAACGATGATTCTCCTGCCAATTGTCAAAGTCCTGAAGCTCTTCCCAGATTTTGACGATGATATCTGCATCCTTCACGCCCTTTGGAATAACGAAACTTTCTGTACTGTTTACCGTATCCAAGTACGTTTTTGCTTTGGGACCTTTGGGCATGTAAACATAACCCCAGTCGTCTTTTAACTTATCCAAAATACGCCCTTCCACTTCCCACAATCCGCCTGGGTACATCGCTATATTACCTTCTGAGAAAAATTTGGATGGGTCCTCCTAGTCGTTACCGGCATTGGCCTTCACAACCTTGTGGTCATTGTACAGGCTATATAAGAAGTTAAGCGCTTCCAAAGATTCTGGTGAATCAAACGCTGCCTTCTGCGTTGCCTCATCATACATTTTGCCGCCGTTACTTCCAATCAGCATTTCATGAAGTACGTAATACGCGCCCGACAGACCATATTGATCCATCTTGCCATCTCCGTTTTTATCCAGAGTCAGCTTCTTGGCCGCATCCAGCATCGTATCCCAGTTCCAGTTATCTTCCTCCAGCAACTGCTGCGGGTCTTTCAAACCAGCTTCCTTAAAAATTCGTTTGTTGTAAAACATCCCGCTGTCATTCGGCGTATACCACCCTGTCAACCCATATACTTTATCTGTACCGAATCGCATCGAATCGATGACGTCCGGTTTAATCTGCGTTTCCTTTAGATCATCGTCGAGCGGTGTGAGAAATCCGCCCTGCATGAGTCCCCAGATGTATCCGTCAGGCACACGTACAATCTCTGCAAAAGGCTCATTCGCCATCACAGATGAGGAAATTTTCTCGGATGTCGATCCATAATCTGTATTCAAGTAAGAGATTTTAACGTTGTATTTCTCTTCTACATTTTTGATGCGTTCACGCGCACGCTCATCTGCCTCCGAATCTCCTTTAGGAGACGCATCCCACCAGTTCGATATTCGGACAGCTCTGCCGTTCAGATCCACCACTGGCTCCTGCTTCTCCTGAACAGGTTCAATCGCCGTTTCTTTCTTGTCTTCCGCAAGCTTCTGTGCATCAGGATCAGTTGTTGTGCCTCCACCGCTACAACCAGCAATCAAGGTTACCAGTAAGGTGAACATCACTAGCAACGTAAACCTTTTCTTTCTCACGAACTTCATCTTACACACGCTCCCCTTCCAAGTTAGATAAAGATGAATCAAGGTTGCAGAATGCTTGGATGACTTCCTCGAATGACTCAACTCACCGCAAGGCTGTCACGAATGGGAACTTGAAAACCTGCTATCACACCCTGATTAGAAAGCGCTTACCAAGATGTCCGGTGTTATGAAACGGATTTCATGAAACCCATTTCATTATAGTCTCATGAAAAGCTTTGGGTCAATACATATTCTGTTATTATTTAGAATATTTTGATCGTGGCTGTTTCATTCCGAACAATTCAATGAAGTTCAAACACATCTAAAAATCCATCGGCAAAGCCTTCTAACATTCGATTCAACATTCTTTAAAGTGCACAATGTTATGTAATGTTCTGTTCGTTACGGACAAAATAAAACCTTGAATGGCGTAATCCTCCATCAAGGTTTTAAGTAGCTATGAATATCTTTATTGGACACTAATTAACAGAACTTCATCTAGTCTTTCAGGAATGGTCATATTTATTCCTCCGAAGCTTCATTACGAGGGTGCTATTTCTATGCATCATAGAGGAATCTTGCATCAATCTTCAACTAGTCATTATGTTGTGATAAATGACTCTACGGGTCCATTTCCCCTCTTCATCGGCCAGTAACGTCTTCCAGCCGAGCAGCTTAGCTGAATGTAAATTTTTTTCTTGATCATCTACGAATAATACCTTTGCCCCACCTGGCAGTTTGGTCTGGACCAGTTGATATATTTCGATGTCCGGTTTGCATAATCCTACTTGGTTAGAGATCGTTACACTTTTTGCAAATCGGCTCAAGTTGTCCAGATTCGGTTGGATCCATTCCCTACAATGATTACTTAGCAGATGAATGTCAGCGTATTCACTCCATTGCTCAAGGTACTCAGCAGCAGGTAATGTAACGATTGAATCCAATAAGATGTCCCTTGCTCGGTTGATCGGTAATTCAGGATACGTTCCCCTTAGTGATTCCCAAAACTCCTCTTCTTTCATTTTTCCAGTCCAAAGATCTCTTTTGATGCCACCAAAATGCTTTTTTAATTGTTCTGCAGACAGGTTCGTTTCCTGAATCATTTCTTTCCAGAACATTAACGACATATTACTCAACAATACACCTGCAATATCTAAAACGAGTTGTGATCTGGCCTGCATAGTATCAATCCTCCGTTTAACTTCCGAAATTATACTCAAATTAGACTTGTATACATACTTTGATAGACACAACAATCTGTCCAGAGAGTTGTTGATCATTTGAATTACTTAAAAGCATCATGAGGTAGAAAAGCGTGCACGCCTTTCACACCATTCACAATTTGCGTGATACGCAGATCAACCACTGCGCTTCCCAGTGCAATCGCTTCAACCCGTTCCAGGCCATATAACTCACCCATCAGGTCTAACATGCCGTCCAACGCTTGAACGGTTGCCTCATTCAGATCCTCATCAAAACCAAAGGTAATCCATCCAGAAGGCGTATGCGCACGAGGGTTGGTCAGTTTCATATCATCTACGACACTAACTGTGATATCTACAAGATCCATGGCACATTCAATTGCCTGACAGCTGACTTCCCCATCGCCTTGCCGTGCATGACCATCACCAATCGCAAGATAACCACCATCTAAAGGAATAGGCAGATACAACTTACTTCCCTGTACGAGTTCCTTACAGTCAATGTTTCCTCCACAGTATCGCGGCGGCCACGTCGTATGAATTCCACCTGATTCGGGCGGCATGCCCACGACACCCATGAATGGATTTAAGGTTACGCTGTAAGACTTGCCCCGCACCTCACAGGAGCCGCTCATCCTGTGACGATCAAGTGTCCAATTCAGGGACAGTTCTGCGACCTCTGTTAGATGCAATTTCTGATTCTGCCAGTTGGGATATCCACCCGCGGAAGTAAACCCGTAACTGCCCGGTATGATCTCATTGAAAATGATCTCGAGTGTCTTTCCTTGCTTCGCTTCTTCAATATAAATCGGACCGATCAAGGCGTGACCTCCATCTTTTTCACCTTGTCGTGGAAAAGGTTTTATCCGTTCCGCATAACTTTTTCCCGTACCCCACCCTGCGTCTAACGTCTGAAAACGGATGGCATCACCTGACTTTATTTTCAATATGGGTACTACCTCATTGGTAAATGAACCGATTAGATTTTCCTGAGCTAATGTAACCGTATGAATGCTCATAAAAATCCCTCCCCATCAAGATATTTTTTCATCGGTTCCATATGATGCTGGTCATGCCAAATAAAATCTTTGAGATACTGGGGAATATAAAATACATTTCCTTCTGCATCCATGTACGTGTGATGAATCTGTTCCTCAGACAACCCTCGGATATCATTCATAATTTTGTGGCGGTACGTGACCGCCTTCTCTACGATTTCGGACTTCTCTGTACGGTTCGCATACTCTACAGCTTTGCGATTAAATTCATCAAAGTCTATATGTTTTAACGTAATGGGCTGATGTAGTGCAATCTTCTCAATTGCTTCCTTATAGAAATATCGATCCCATAACATCATATGGCTTACGATTGATTTTATCGTCCACTTTCCTTCCTCCAAGCTAGAATTCCAGACCTTCTCTTCAAGATGAGTCATCTTTTTAACAAACAACGTCCATTCTTCAAACGCTTGAAGCAATTGTTCCATTTCTTTGTTCATAATCTACTTCCCCCTTCTCTCTTTTTGAAGATGTTCTCTTTTCTCATCTCTATGATCTCTTCGGTTAATCCTTTCTCGCATGATCAAAACGATGTATCCCAAATCCCTTCAAATCTGACCTTAGTATGGCATCTCTCAAAGGATATAGGTTCGTCGTGAGTCGAAGCTCAACGCCTTTAGCCAAAAGCCTCTCTACCAAATGATCAATCTTCTCTATGTACCTTGGTGTAATCACCTGATCTGAAATATAATACCCCGCAGTTTCATCAAAAAGCTTAAACGACGGATCTTCCAGATGATATCGGTATAAGGTTTGCTGCACGATTTTTGGATACCACTCACTCTCAACCGTCACAATAATGTCTGCATCCGTATGTTTAAAAAACATCTCATGTTCTTCATCACGCATATCTTTCGTTCTCCGAATGACAATACGAGGACAATCTCTCGGAAAATAATAGGAACATTCATGCTGCTCATCGATCGCCCAGACAACAGCCGGAAAATTGGGCCGATTCTGCTTAACTCTGGGTACAAACACATCAATATCTGCTTCTTCACTGAAATGGTAGAGCATCCGTTTCACCTCTGTTCGATCTCAGTCATATCAAGTCTTGATCAACGTGTTCAATCCTTCTCTAATTTCGTATGTTACATAGTCGTTCGCTAACAAATCCTTGATAACATCAACATTTATAACCTCGCTTTGTTTTTGTAAATACAATAAAATCAAATCGGCCTTCTCTTTTCTTCCCATCATTTGATAAGCAACGTACCATATTTCAGGACTGGAAACGTTCATGCCGTGCCATTGTACATTTGGGATATGGGATATAGGTAACTCCAGTCGCTTTCCATCTACTTCAAACGCAAATCCGCCAATGACATCTACATGTAATGATTCAATCTCCATCCGATATTCACTTGCAAAAGGTTTGTCGCCACTTTCTTTGTCGATCCAATCATATCCAGCAATCGCTTCTATGAATTTGGATTTCGGGCAATCAACCATTAAGTCCCAATCGTTAATAGATCCGACCAGATTAAAAAAATACAACATTGCACTTCTACCCAGTGAATATGCAATATTATTTTCTTCTAATCGTTTGACGAAGGGTATGATCGCTTCAGGATGAATCACTTTTCCCACCTCTTGCTTCCCTCCTCACGCTATGGAGCTGAAATATTCAAAAAGCTGGAACATCATGCGATAGACGCCCCAGCTTCTTTTATTATTCTCAACATGACTTACTGTGGAAGAACCCATGTTCACTTTTTAAATAACGTACTTATAATCATCTCTGCACATTCTTCAGGCGCATGCTGACTTGTATCTACCGAGTACGTATACTGAATGTCAGACGCCATGATGCGATGCTGCTCTTCCGACTGGTCTTCTCTACGGTCTCCCCGCTCAATATTGCGCTGACGGCAGATATCGAGAGGACAATACAGCTCAACAATATCCAGTGGATATCCTTTAAAAATGGCTTTCACCTTCTCATAATGCGGCGCAAGCTCTGGTCTTTCCACCAAAATTCCATCGATCAGCACATGCTTGCCATGGTCTGAGAATATTTTAGCCGTGTGATACATCATGATGATGGCTTCACTCAGATACTTCCAGTAATTCGCCTGGAGATGTTGATCTCCGATCGTATTTTCAAATAAATCATTCGCAACTACATAGAAAAACGGATCGTCATATGACTGCATCGCCTCGACTATAGATGTTTTCCCCGAACTCGTTACACCATTCAAAAATATAATTCTGCCTTTTCCCATTATGTTATCTTCCTTTGCAAAAATAGGAATTTATTCATATTTTACAGGGTGTATTATGTTTGTCTCATCATTTTCACCCCTGATTCCAAAAGCCGGTTTCTTGATGGACAGTTCCAAGCTTGGTGACCACATCATAATGATTTTGAGGCTGCTTGCAGGTGACCACTCTCTCTGTCTGACAAGCTTCCTTTTTCCTCCTGATATCACCTGTATTTATCCTCAAACTCTTTATCTCTCACTTTCATTGCAATACTAGCATTGCGGAAGAACGCTAGTTTACTCACGAAATAGAACGCTCCAATCAGGATGCAAACGCCTCCAGTCCAGTAATTCAGCCCCAAATCCATCTCATAATTACCCGGACTGTAACTTCCTGCTCCTGCAGACTGAAATGCGGCATATCCCAATTTTGGTATGACCTGTTCAATCGTTTTGGTAAGTGTCACGATACCGATTCCGAGAATAATAAGAATGAATGAAAAAACCATTGAGAGTGACTTCATTTTAAACGACCTTCTTCCATATGAACCTTGTGTTGGTTTGAAGTCTGCAAGTTGTTGTGAAGCTGTTGATTCTCATACATCCGAACCAATTTATATCCAATATAACCCACATTGTTCCATTTGCGAAGTATAAAAAATCAAAAAGAAGCAAGCTTGATCTAAGATCGCTTCTTCCACTAGAATTCAGACCTTATTATAAATGCTAGCATTCAGGCATAATACCCTCCTTCTTTTAGATACGTAGATGTACTCACATAATGTTTATAGATTTTACTGAATGCTCGGTTGGCTTTGTGCTGATATCCCCCGTCACTTAGACACGGTTTCGTGACCCTGACAACTTCTCTCATATCTGTATCCATGCTGACTTCACCTGACATCAGGCGTCCTAAATTCAATTCAAACCGCCCCTCCAGATTCTCTGAGCAGTCTCCATATGCATATACGGCGGTACCTTCATTCACACTAATTAATTGGAATTGTATACAGAATGCCATTGATTCGACCTCTCTAACTTAAGCGTAACTTAGTTTTTATTTATTGCTGATGGGCATTACTCTCTCAACTCTCTCAAAAAGTATGCTACCTGTAGCCGATCTATTCTCTCCATGCACTCTCATGAGTTACTTAAAACGGCCCATTCCGCTTCCAGTTTTACTACGGCTTCAAACTCTGCGATATCCTTCTGTAATGCAACATTAAACATTAATGTTTTTGTTGAGTTATTATTGTTTATTTGTAACCTATATTCAGCTTTATTATCGTCATCAACACTACGTTTGCAGTTACCTGTTTCACTTATTGCTATAAAAGCATAATATTTCACGTCTATACAATTTATGTTTTCATGAGTATCCCATAAACTTACTTCTATTTTTTGATATGTACTCATTTGTTCATTGGTATTCAATAACTTATCATGATGTTTATCCATAAAATTAGAATAAGCATCTGATGATTCCCATACCCCAATAATTACGGCCTCTTCCTTATTCAACAGATTCCATCCACCCAATTGGGCAACAAATCCTCTGCATGATTGGAGTTCGGTCCACTTCGTTTGAGCCAGATGAAAAAGTTTTCTGGAATTTTCATTTACTTGGCATTTAATCATTTTTATCAGCACTAGCTTATCTCCCCTCTATGATGGTATCGTATCATTCCGAAGGCTGACTATAATTAAACCGTCATAATCTTTCACTACGAATGTTTCATGTGTTTTTCATAGGATACGATAGTCATCTTATCATTAATTTCTTTTATCCTATTGGTCCTCTTATAACCTAACTTCTCATATAAATAACAATTTCTCTGCTCTTGAAGTACAGTGTCCAGTTCCCACATGATTGCATCACAGTAAAGATCTTCGACTATTGAAAATACGTTCTGTGCAATCCCCCGCCCCTGGAATTCAGGTAAAATGAAGATTGGACTTATACGATATATTTTGTTCTCTTTTTTGACAATTCTAATGGCTCCTACACTCATTTCTGAACATTTAATGATGTAATAATCCGTAAATGATTGACTCAAACGAGCGGTGACTTGCGCGACAGTCTGGTTTGCAGGACTTGTCTCAAAATCCTGATATTTCTTTAATAAAGGTGTAAAAGACTTCTTTTGCATTTCATAAATAGCATGGGCCCCATCTAATCCTGATTTAACTAATGTGATCTCCATTGAGGTCCTCCCACTATAAAGGAATGTTCCTTTAATATATTTTTTTGATATATCCATTCCTATAAATACCAACTCCAACAAGTTTCTGTATTCAAATATTCACGATCTCATCTGTATCTGTTCATACTTGCAAGTATTGTTACAGCAAGACCTACACAACATAGCAGACTGAAGCAGCTAAGTATGACCTGAGTAGTTGATGCGTCATAATAGCCAGATATCGTAAATACAGCTGTTATGGGATATAAAGCTTTTAGAGTATCTGACGTACTAGTAAATAATCCAATAAAAGAATAAAATTCAGTAATAACTAATGCAATCCAATATCCTTTTTTCATATAGGATACTAAAGCAATAATAGGTGAGATTGCAAGAAATATACATACACCATCCAAAAAATAAGCTTTCAAATAATTCACGATCATCCCCAGGGATAGATCAGAAAAATGTAAAGCTACCTCAGTTAAACATGTTATTAAAAACAGTAATAAGTAAAAAAGAATGCTGTATACAAGAGTTACCATCATTTTTGCAATCGTTAACTTCGCTTCGTTCACAGGGACTAGTCGAAGTGAATCGATGACACGCTCCTGTTCTTCACGACAAATTAGGTAACTTCCCAAGAGAGCAATAACCGCTGGTAGAACAAAAAATGTTGCCAATGGTTGAGCTACAGCCATATACCAACCTGCGGTATCGATATCTCGAATACCATTGTGGTCTGTGAATCCGGATAAAAACACAATAACGGCTACCATAATCGTTGCGAAAATTGCAATCCAGACAAAACTTAATCGACGAATCTTTTGGTGTTCAGCCCAAAGTAGTGTCCCCATTATTAACACCTCATTTTCTTCTCACTAATGCAACCTTTGCTAGGAATACAGAACCAATTCCCCAGACCAACATGCTAAAAATCGCCATAGGGACGCTGGTTACCTCTTTATCGTTCAGTCCTGGGATATCACCATTTCGAGCAATGATTGCGGCCATGCTGGATAACGGATGTATGTACGTATTTATTGACACGATAATAGAACCAAGAAAAGCATACACTAGTGTTATAGCAACTGGAAGAATATATCCGGTTTGCGTTGCAGCAATGGCCAAAATCGGTAGCATAGCAAATGCTGCAATAACACCAATTTCCAAACACTTTCTTATCAAAAATATTACGTTTAGCCAATCAAATACGATATCTCCGAGAAGTGCACTAAAGATAAGGGAACCTACTGCTGTAACGATCATAAAGCAAACGGAATAGATCAAAACCACAATAAATTTGCTGAAGAAATACTTCATTTTGCTGACAGGCACAATCCAGAGTTGCTTAAGCGTATCGTATTGATTTTCGTTGTACATGAGCATGGTACTTAATATACCTAAAACAACTGGTAAAATAATAAAAAGTGTAACTCCGAACGCCGACCATTTATAATACTGTACAGCGTCACCTCCAGTATCCCACGCATATTTAAATAATAAGAAGGCCAGAAAAGGCATAATGAGCGCTGAAAACATCATCATCCACACAAATGTTCTACGCCGTAACTTCAGAAATTCAATCTGGACAAGTTTAAGCAATGCCATCTCCTCCCGTAATTTTCTTGAAATAGTCCTCTAAAGTGTCATTACAAAGCTGAGAACTCATAACCGACACATCTTCCAATATTAATGCCTTATGAATCGAACCCATGTCCAGAGAATGATTGAAGATTTGCAGCGTATGATCGTCTTTCACAGAATAATGTTGCAGATTGAATTGGCGTTCCAAGATCACGCTGGCCTTAGCAGCATCAGACACTTGAAGTAAAATGTACTTTCCATTTTTTCGCTTGAGTTCTTCCATACTATTTTCTTCGAGCAAAATACCCTTGTCGATAATTCCAATATCATCTGCGAGCAATGAAATCTCAGAAAGAATATGGCTGGAAATAAGAATTGTTTTCCCACGTTCTACGCTCAGTTTTTTAATAAACTCCCTAACTTCTGCTATACCTATAGGGTCCAGACCGTTTGTGGGTTCATCTAAAATAAGGAGTTCCGGGTCATGCAAAATAGCATTAGCTATACCCAAACGTTGTTTCATACCCAGAGAATACTCACCGAACAGCTTCTTATCCTTATATGGTAAACTTACAACCTCCAATGCGTTCTTCACAGCGTTAGGTGCAGCTGTACCTCGCAGTTTTGCAAAAATATTTAAATTCTCTGTTCCAGTTAGGTTTGGATAGAAGCCAGGCGTTTCAATCATCGCACCAATTCTGGGATATACCTGCTTTTCTCTTCCTTTAATGTTATGACCGAATACGTCTACCTCACCAGAAGACGTAGAAGTTAACCCTAATATCATTTTCATAATCGTCGTTTTCCCTGCGCCATTACGACCTAGCAAACCATATATTCGTCCCTTTTTCACATGGATATTTACATTATGTACAGCTGTTTGATTCTTATAGATTTTGGTAAGATGTTTGGTTTCAATGATATACGTTGTCATATGAATACCTCCTTTGATTCAAGTTTATCAAACCAATCTTGCCATAACCTTGCCGAGATCTTGTTTATTTCTTGACCATGAAAAAAAGCTCTCAAAATTTAAAGAGCTTCGGAAGTTTTACTGTAAATATTGTACCGCCTGAACATGAATTTCCAGCATGGATTGTTCCTTTATGCAGATGAACTAGCTCTCTTGCGATAGCAAGCCCTAAACCATTTCCGTTAGTCGAACGTGATTCATCGCTTTGATACAGCCTCTCGAATATATAAGGCAGGTCATTTGGAGAAATCCCTTTTCCATTATCACTTACCTGAACTATAACGCTTTGTTCATCTTCACTGATCTGTAGATTAATCTTGGTCCCCTCACTGTGTGCAATAGCATTCTGAAGCAAATTATTAACAATTCTTATGTAAGCATTTCGATCTAATCCGATCAAGCATTCTTTTTCAAAAATATCAATATTATATTCAAAATGCTCTTCCTCAAAGGTTGGTATCCAATCTACCAAAATATTACGTGTAAGTTCGTTAATATCTTCTTGTTCAAGTTTAAATACTTGCTCGTTTGCGGCCAGTTTGACCCAATCGAATAACACTTCAACGAAACCCTTTAGTTGATGTGCTTTGTTTAAAGCAATCTCAAGATATTCCTCTTTTTCTTTGCCCGTCACAAACTTCTTTTGAACCGCGTCCAAATAGCCAACTAAAGAAGTTAAAGGTGTTCTCACATCGTGGGATAAACTCGACATAAGCCGCTTATAAGCCTGCTCAGATTGCTTCAACTGGTTAAGTTGAGTTTGGCTTTTCATGGCTATATCATTTATGGAATAACAGATTGTTTTAGTGATATCATTTTCATCTACCAATATACGACGATTCCAATTCCCCTTTTTTATATCTACTAAAGAGTTTTCAATAATTGAAAGTTGCCCAGAAACCTTATACAGTTTTGTTACCAAACCCAAGATAACGATGAGTGAGAAAGCCAGAGCTATAAGTAGAAAAGAGATCCATCCCATCATTATACCTCCTTATTAAAACGATAACCTACACCGTGTACCGTCAAAATGTAAAAGGGCTGTTCCGAATTGGGTTCTACCTTCTTCCTCAACTTACTTATAAAGGACATCATATTATTGTCGTCATAAGAATAAGCATCGTTCCAAACTTGTGTATAGATTTGTTTCTTCGTAAACACTCGCCCCTTATTCGAAGCTAAAAATACTAATAAATCAAATTCCTTGCCTGTTACATCAACTAGCTTGTCCTCCACATGAACCGTTCTGAGTCCTTTATCAATCACCATTCCTTTAAAGGTAAGAATGCTCGCAACATCTCCAAAATTAAACGTAGTATATCTTCTAATCAAAGATTTCACTCTAGCAATGAGTTCATTGATGCTGAAAGGCTTTGTTAAATAGTCATCTGCTCCAAGGCTGAGACCAGTTACTTTATCCGGCTCACTTCCTTTAGCCGTAAGCATAAGAACGGGGACATGACTATATTTTCGTATCTCAGATAATACTTGAAAACCGTCCATATGAGGTAACATTACATCTAAAATAATTAATGAATATGCATCGTTTTTATTCATGACTTGAAGTAATCCGGTTTGCCCAGTGTATGCTATATCCGTTTCGAGGTTTACTTGGGATACGCATTTTTTTACTAATGAGCACAATTCCACATCATCATCTATAATGAGTATTCTATTTGACATGAGGATTCTTCGCCCCTTTTTGAAATTCCGATTACACGAAAATATATCCTTATAGATCTGATCAAATCATTACATCACTCAACTTACGCAGCCCTGATTACCAAGCAAACCTTACCTTGGTTTACATCTTCCCACAAGTGTTCTTTTTATTTGAGATTGATATGGTCACTCTCTTCTCAGAAAGATCTGGAGTGTCAAAATCGTGTCATTCAAGAGATTTTCTGGAAGCTGCCATTTCATTTAAAACGTTCTCAAAATAGCGATATACTTCCTCTGCAGTTCCCAAAAACTCTTCAACAGGTATATTACTATCCAAGTAACAAGCATACAGATATTCAACTAAATGGGAGTCAATCTCGCAATAGTTCAATATGGCATTCTTCATCTTAATGATGTCATCTTCCCATATACCTGTATTCTCTAAAACCAAAGAGTATAATGCACGAATCAATCTCTTAGAGTAACCTTTAATATATCTATTTTTCAATACGTCATCATTAGCATTAGAAAGTGAACGATGTACACGATTCACTTCTTCCTTGGTCTCTATATTTAAGTCTAAAATGAATGCTGGAGAAATCATGATCGGGGGTACCTTTTCACCAATGTCATCCCCATGAATGCAAACACAAATGATCTTAACCCAAAAACCCCACTCATGTGGTTTACTTAATACATCGTCAATCGAGCAAATAATCGTATCGATCTTAGTTAGGACTGGATATTCTTCCAAAAGCCTATCTTTAATATTTGATATTCTTTCGTAATCAATCTCTTTGGGATTTGCACATACAATCGTAAAGTCTGCATCTGACTTAAAAGGTGTAGCCGTTCCTTTTGGAACCGAGCCGCACATATAAATGCTATGAATCTTACCTTTAAATTCCGCAAGTAAATGATTTATGTACTTATTAACAAATTCCTTATATTCACTTTGTATTACAACTTTATCTATTACTTTTTCCAATATCATATAGACTCCTCCTAAACTAAAAACTTCTTTCGGCTAACGTTACTGTATTCACCACTCGACATATGCCCCGGCGTTAATATTACGTTAGGCGAAGGCACAAACTTCCGCGACTAGTTTTATACAATCTTTTTAAATAAAGTAGTCATTTCATTTTTCGAATGGATCTCTATATCTTCATATCCAATGATTTCATTCATTTTTATCGGCACTACTAGTCTTTCATACTTGTACTTCTCATTAATTAATATATAAAAAGCCATTAAAACTGCGTTTATTAAATTATGCTCCTTAGGTTCTCGGATCAACAATTCAGTTACGACTAGCTCTTTATCATATCTGGAACGATTTACTGCAATATGGTAATCCCAAAACGGAATCTTGCTCTTACTCCCTGACTTGCATATTATAGGGTAGTCAGAATTGATGAATGTATTGAATACATCATTTAATTCTTTAAATTCTAATTTCTTCTGTGTACAATTTATGTTTGCTACACCATTGTGTATTACACAATGATATTCGGTGCTGGCAAGATACTCTTTAAACCTATGAACTAAATCACCTCTAAGAAATATCGGGCCAATCACATTTTTGCCTCGTCTCTACTAAATTTCTGTGCTTTCGCCTAATGTTCTTGCATTCAAGACCCTCACGGCATGAATGCGTTGATATGAAAATAATCTTTGAGATATCTACAAGTTCTCGTTCTTAAATTTCTTGAAATATTAGTTTTGCGAGATTATTTGTAATATCATCTACATCGGTAATTGAAAGATTATTCAACACGATAATACATACTTCATCATTATGGTATCTTGTTATCTTATTTTTAAAACCTACTATCCCACCACCATGGTAAACACTCTTACGAGTGATGTTGTGAATTAGCTCGTCATTAATAAACCAACCATACCCGTAACCATATCCATAATCAGTAAAAAGACGCTGCATTCCGCTTTCTGAAACTAACTTGTTTGAAGATAAAGCAAGCTCCCATTTATATAGGTCTTCTGTGGTAGATAAAAGATTACCTCCACCTGATGCGATAGACATATCAATAAAGGAAGAATTAACAAGACCCATTGTATTATCAAACTCATATCCGGATGCTCTTTGTAAAATAATCTCCTTATAGTTATCAGGTCCAGAACTATGCATTGATAGCGGAGAGAATATATTCTCCATTAAGAAATTTTCGTAAGACTGTCCTGTTACTACCTGGATTAAGTAGGCTAACAGTAAATAGCCGGAATTTGAATATCTAAAATGTGATCCCGGTTGGAATTCCAATGAGAGTTTCATTATTAATTCTGAGCTTATATTAAGTGGAGTGTATTCCTTCATGATCTTATTGAAATCTTGGAGTTGGGTAATATTAGGGATTCCTGATGTATGAGTCAACAGATGATGGACTGTTACATCTTCACCATAGGGACAAAGTGGGAAAAACTTAACTAATTTATCATTCTCGCTGAGTAATCCCTGCTCTGAAAGCATCATAATAGCCATTGAAGTAAATTGTTTGGTAATTGAACCAATACGAAATTTTGTTTCGGGTGTACATTTAATTAGATGTTCTTTATTTGCTAATCCAATCCCCGCATTGAATAATATTTCTTTGTTCTTGGATATCAAAACAGATCCACTAAACTCTTGTTTCAGGTTTTTACTATCCAAATAATCATATATCATGCGTGATAATTCACTCACCAAATCACCACTTTCAGATTTTATAGTTACTTCATATAACGTTATGGTATCCACGACATCACACCGACTTAAAGCCCCGTCAGGGTCCGGCCAAGATACGGTTAGTCGATGCGAATGTGTCCGTCTGAATCTTTTTGTCCACTGCTCATAATGTCTCTCGAAATCACTTTTTCGGACCGAGGGCGAATGCCCGAAACGTGAATATATTGTTACACGCTGTATCTGCCTTCAACGAACAATCCGAAAAAGTCAGTTCTATATATCCTTCTTCAGATAATAATGTGTATGTCTTCCGGCATTTTCAATTGTTCCATAGATCTTGAATCCTTCTTTCAAATAAAAGTCTAGCGCTTGAAAACTCAATGTATCTAGCTTAATAAATTCACATTCTTTCTCAATTGCCATCTTCTCTGCTTCTCTAAATAATGCTCTTCCGTATCCTGATTTGCGATGCTCTGACTCAACAAATAGATAATGAATCTCCAACCAATTCCAACAAAACTCTCCGACAATACCACCGATTATCGCTCCATCATCATTAACTAAATGTAAATTTAACTCTTGATATCGACCTTTCAAATCGTCAGGAAAATGTATAAGATTGAACTCTATCATTCTGTTTCTTACGTAATCTTTATTTTTAGAATCTATGTTATTGGTTATCACTATTGACAACTTCATTCACTCCCATTTTTTTTGTTTATATTCATTTTAATGATTTCATAAGCCTTGAAGTAACTTCATTCTTTATGCTCTTGTATATATTGCATGTAACGTTGTTGTATTCGCGACGTCCCATCAACTTAAGGCCGTAGGCCGACTGCGTAAAGATTAATCTTTGATTTCCCATTGTGGATTCCAAACAACTTCCCACAAATGCCCGTCTGGATCTTGAAAGTAGCCAGAATACCCTCCCCAAAAGGTATCGTGTGCCGGAACTGTTATAGATGCCCCAGCTACCTGTGCTAGCTCCATAACTAAATCAACTTCTTCTTTACTTCTTACGTTGTGACCTAAAGTAAAATTAGTGGGACTTGGCAAGGATTTATTAAGTCCTGTATCATATGCTATACTTTCCCGAGGCCAAATCGCGAGCCTCAAACCTTCCTGTAAATCAAAAAATGCAACAGCTCCTTGTTCAAATTCAGTACCTATAATTCCTTCTGTCCGTAAACCCAACCCATCTCTATAAAATTTAAGAGCTTTCTCCAAATCATCTACACCTAAAGTAATAACAGTAACCCTTGCTTTCATAAAAATCACACCCCTTAACTAGTTTTGTAAACAAATTACACATATAAAATGCCTCGTCGAATCTACTTCTAGCTTCTGCCGGACCGAGGATTGAATGGCCCAGTGCGTGAATATGTAGTTAGCCGATGTGTACATTCTCTTCGAAATACCTATTTGTTTTTTTTCTTGATCCGCTTGAAATATTTTTGTGCTTCTTTAGATAAAAATGAATTTTTCTTTTTTGCTTCTTCGGTCAGTTGTTTTAACTGCATTACTGCTTCATATTCATGAGACAGTAACAACCTTCCATTAACTACACTTATTACTTTAGATATAGCTTCACCAGGCTCTCTGAATCCCATTATTGGTAAAATTCTTTTTTCCGGATTCATCAAAAATGGAGTAGATGAGAGTTGATACTTCGTAAAATTATTACTAATTAAATGATCATATTTAGAGTAGTAAACAATAATTGCAGTCTTGTTAAAAACACCAGCAGCCAGGACATTGGAGTACTTCGGCAGTACATCAATACCCATAGCAGTATCTTCATATTTTTCGTCTTTCTCATTCTCTATTAACGAAATTGCTATACTTATTCTTTCTCTCGGATTTTCAATGCGCTTTAGACATCTATCCTTTACTGATACAAATCCGTAATCATCTTCATCTTTAGATCGTTCTATCCAATAAAACATACTCGTAATCTTCCACATCCAACGTACTAATAACTCAGCTTCGAAATCATTGAAACCTTGATTATTTTCGATCCTTTCAAAGATTTTCGATACAGGTAATTCCAAGATTCTACCTAATTCTGAATTACATTCTTCACAAATTGGAATTACACAATGTTTTCCTGGTATTTTTTTGTTACCTGCAGTTCCTGTTATTGGATTAGAAAATGTGTTTGTTTTCTTTAATAACCACTGAGGAAAAATATGCTCTTTATTGGTTTTTTTGCCTCTTTCAGTACAACTGATACATAATTGTTTAACTAATGCTCTTTCTTGGTTTGACATATAGAATTCTCCTGTTCATTTAAGTATCTTTCAAGCTTGTTATATGATTGAGATGCCTACTTCGAATTACTTAACTATTTTTCGGAATCTCAAAAGTTTGTGAAATCACTTTCTGTAGTCCTAAGCCATCAATCTCAATAGTCTCTTGTTCTTCGAAGTAATCAATATTATGTTCTTCATAATATTTCTTCCAAAATCTCACTGCTGGTTTATTTTCCACTAGTTGACCGATACTAACTTTTCCTTTTAATAGATTAAGTACTTTCTCTATTCCTAACGAAGCAATTTGATTACCGCGATATTTCCTTAATAAAAATAATTCCTGTATTGTAAAATCAATTCCTTCTGGAACAAACGGAGGGGAACAAACTAATATGAAGCCAATTGGCTTACCTAAATACATAACAAAAAATGGGTGCAACTCCTCTCTCTCTAGGTACAGGTAAGTATTTGTTGGATCAAATTTCCCATCATCTTTTGGATCTTCACAGGTAAATTCTGATAAGTCATACAAATATAAATTATACAAATTCAAAAAAGTATCCGCTTGATCTTTTGTTATTTTTGCAATCTCAATATCCATTTGAATGACACCTCTTTTTTTATATTCTTTGCATCCCTGTCATATAACGATTTGCATTCCTGATGTTCAAACAGCTTAAGTGACCGTAGAGAACGGATAGTTAGACTTACCTAGTTGAATGTATCGAATGAATTCTTGGAAATAACTTCTTAGCGATCAAGGGCTAAAGCCCACAGTAGGAAAGCTTTGTTGTAAGATTTCATCCCCTTATTCGAAATGCATATCCATTCTTGTGGTTTTCAATTTCTTCATCTGACCAATTTCTTTCCCGTAACGTTTCTCTCGATTTTCTTCATTACAATGTAAGTTTATATAATATACATGGTTAAAAAAAGAAAAGTCTGTACATTTTTCAATATCCCAATGCATCATTGTCCCGCATATTATTGTCATTCGCCCACTTTGAGCGATATTGCGTGCAACCCGAAGCCAAATATTCCTTATTTTTTACCACCCTCCAATCCAAATATTTCATGACAAGCTTGCTTATGCTCTTAAATTTATATTTAGTTTTCGCGCTGATCTCTTATAACATTGTCGTATTCACGACGCCGCACCTATGAGTCACTCTCAAAATTTTAATTTATCATACCGTTTGAGAACCAATAAATTTTTAAGGGTCACATAGGCTCTCCATTCGAATTTTGCAGTTTCACCTGGGGGATCCCAACTAATCTGCCATCCTCCATCTTCAACTTGTTGGGATTCCAACACCTCAAGATGTTGAACAATTATATCCTCTGAAAAAATTCTTCTACAATATGAAGTAGGCGTTGGTGCAAATTCTAATGGTGATAGCCCATAATTCTGGGAACATGCGTCCATACGTAAAAACTTAGCAGTGACAAGTTCGTTGGATAACTTATTGAACAGTCCAACGATATGTTCTGTTTGGGGAAGACTTTCAAGGAGACAAAATGAGGTTAAGATAGTGTGTGCATCTTCGTATCTCTTCGTTGAAATGTAATCTAAGCAAACCTCGGTTGCCTTATCAAGCCAAGAATGATTTATACCCTGCCACTTGAGAAGACCAACCAGTCCAGTCATACGGTCCAATGAAGGCTCTGTGGATAGTGGATGGTTCCAATGGCCGGCACGAGGATAATTTTCCGATGAAGTACATATTGTTGGGATCCCCTGGGCTAGATCAGCATGATTCGAGATATATTCACAAGCTTTAAGCGATATTTCTTCATCCTTAATGTTGCAATCGTATAATAAACGAAGAGCGAATTCCGTGTAGAGTGGTTGACTATAGGGTGTACGCAAGTCTGGCTCAAGTGCATTTCCAAAGCCGCCATCATTGTTCTGATATGCTTTAAGTGAAGTTACAATATTATCTATCGAACCCTCAAAGAAGAAATGTTCAAAGACTCTTCTTTCCAATAGTCTTCCATGATTCCAAATAAAGTTTGCTGCTTTATCAAAACTCATATATTCAACTCCCTCGATTTACTCGAATATTGTTTCTGCGCTGGTTGCATATAACTTTCTTGTATTCACGACCCAGCATATGCTGGGTGTCCTTCAGCTCCCACTTCCCCGAAATCCCTCTGCCGGACCTAGGCCTTATGCCCGCAGCGTGAATATTGTGTTATAAGATGTCAGCTTCGTCCTCGAGATACTTATAGGAATCCACTTATTCGTTATACCATTTTCTAAGTTGATTTATATGGGCTTGATGATAACGGCAATGGTCAGCTATATGCCATAGCCCCCAACGAATAGTCGCTTGCTTTTCATTTTGATGTCCGAAATTAACCACTTGATCAAGATTGGAATCTGTTAATTGTGTACATGTATCTTCTAACATTCTAATTATATCTTGGTAATCTGACATTAGAGTATTTAAAGTCCTACCCTTAATCATTGGAAGGTTATTATTCTCATCTATCATAGGACCATATTGCTCTTTCAAATTATTAGGTAAAGGTTCTCTCTTTAGCCTGTAAACCCAGTTAAGGTCTACATACAACAGATGCCAAATCAACTGAGCGGTACTGTTATAGTTGCCGTTTGGACCTTTATAATCAACTTCTTCTTGAGACATGCCCTCAGTTATAAGTTTTAAACGTTGATTATTTTCCTTTACTGTGGAAAATAACATCCCAACAATTGGTGACAAATTTGCTCCACCTTGTAGATCATAAAGCATTTAAGTTTCCTCCCTTTTCTTTACTGAGTTTTAATATCTTCCTTGAAAACGCAATCAAATTATAAGTCTATAAAGTCTTCTCAAAAATGTATAGATCACCTTCTTCTCTAACTTTGGTGAATCCGCACTTTGAATAGAAGTGATGATTCTTGACACTCCAGACAGGAGTATCAAGCCACCATTTATTGCAATCTGGAAAAGTCCGTTCGATTTCTTTCATTACTTTCATACCGATTCCTTGATTCTGAAAGTTCGGATCAATAAAAATCCTTCCTAAGTTATGCACTTGGTTGCTTTCTATTAATATCAAAGCTCCGCCTATTATTTCTCCGTTATAGAGCACCTTGAAATATTCACAATATTGCATCATATCTTCTTGCCAACTTGTGGAGTCATATCCTGGGGGTCCTCCGATTTCGTTATTATTCAATAGTTTAGATTCTTGATCAAAGCTAGTCTTTTGTATCTCGGCAAGCTTTTTTGCATCATTCTTTACGGCTTTCTCTAATATCAACATAAATATATCTACCTCCATGAATGTGAATAATTGTACTTTTCTTTTTAAAATTATCTTTTATTATTTTATGATTAAATATTTCTTGGACAGGTTTCGTCTAACGTTCCTGTATTCACGAACCCCGAAGGGGTGGTCTGCTGGAATGCCTCTTAAAATCCACGCGGCAGACCGAGGCTCCGAAGGAGCCGCTGCTTGAATATTATGTTATGAGATGTCATTGACCTCTTCGAATCACCCTCAAAACATTCCGTTATGCCCCTCGTCCGATATCTTTAATTGTATTTCAAAACCTTCATTCGGTTCGATATCATCTATGAAATGCCATTTCCCTTTACTATCTTGCCGATATATTTTCCATTTGTTTTCACCTAATCTGAACTGAGCTACTGGCATCTGCACCCAATGATCACTATTGTACCCTTGTCTTTCTTCGATCAATGTCACATGATCTCCTCTGATCTTATAATTGATTCTTATTTAGGTTTTCACATGTTCTGGTACTACATTTTTAGTGTAATTGTCTCTGATCTTCATATTCGCTTTTTCGGGAAATCATCCATTGATTTCTGTCTCTCCTTGCCTTGATCCGTTTCACACCGTATATAACAATGATTTCACCTAACGTTTTTATACGAAACGACCCAGCCCTAGATAGCTCTTATCTTGGGCTGGGTCGTTTGTTGACTGAGCTACTACCATGATTATACATCTATCAACCAAGGGGCGTAAGCCCCACAGCGTGAATACTGTGTTATCTCTGATTCACTCACATTATTCTTTATAGTTTAATTGGTTTAAATAATATTGTATTCCTGCCCGATCTATATCAGAAAATTGAAGAGGATTATCTTCTAACAGGGCTCTTAAATCTTTTATTCTTATCCATCTAATTCCTGATGTTTCGTCTCCTGATTTAAGCAATTCACCGATTGCTTTACATCTAAAATAATAACCAAGAGAATCTACTGGTCCTTTTACAGTTTGATATGCAACAAATGGTTTAACACATTCTACTTCAAAGGAATTTCCTTCTGTGACAATTCTTAATTCTTCTCCTTCAATTTCAGAAAGGTCTAAACCGGTTTCCTCTTTAACTTCTCTCTTCAGTGCTTGTATTAAAGATTCAAAGGGTTCAATACGCCCTCCTGGAAGTTCAATAGTTAATGGCTCATTCGGTTTCACTCTATTCTGAATTACAATTTCAATATGATCATCAATCTGTCTTTCAATGATCGCTCGTGTATTCACATAAAACATTATAATCAACCTCTCTGTTAAACATTCTTTCCGATCTGCACATGATTTCACATAACATTCTGGTATTCACGCCCCGACGTATGTCGGGTGTCCGGCGACCCGCAGCGTGAATATTAAGTTATGTGATGTACCACACTTCCTCGAGATGCTTATTAAAAATTCTTAAGTAATCCCTCTACTTCTTGTTTATACTCTTCTATCATTTCTGCAATAGACAAACCTGTAAAAAAGTCGGGTTTAACATACTCCTCTATCCACTCGTCATAAAAAAGTGCACACTTATACGCAACATCTAATATTGGTACGGGATTGTTAAACCTAGGATTTTGATGAGCAATAAATTTATTCCGAAAGTTAATCATTGATTTCCTGTATGTTTCCCATTCTTCTTTACTAAAGTTCAAGTGTATAAGTAGCTTTGTATTAAAATCGTTTTTCGCTCTATTTTCATCGTCTAATTTATTTAAATGGATTTCATTATTAAATGATCCAAATACGGTAGTCCAATATAATATGGCTTGGAGTAAGTGAGCATCACTCGTCAATTTCCAAAAAACAGAACCATTAAATTTATCATGATTTTTCTGTAGTTCCTTAAATGTTATGTAATGATGAAGAAAATCTCGTACAGACCCATATTGTTTTTCTAATACTTCAATTTTGTATTCCTCATTTTCCATCATTTTCACCTCTTTTAAATTTATTTAGTGGTAATTCCCATAACGTTTCCGCATTCCTGACGTCCAAGTGGCTTAAGGTGCAATGCACCGGGTCGTCAGACTTAGCCGGTTGGATGTGTCGCCTGATTCAACTTCGTCGCTATCGCTCCTTGGTGACCTAGGAGCGATAGCGACGAAGTGGAATGCATTGTTATCAGATGGTACAGCCCCCTTAAAACTACATTCAAATTCAGTCAATTTCTATATATTTGTTAATCCATTCCTTCCCTGTTTGCCCTTCTTTTATTGGGTTATTGGTTTTCAAAATATCAGTGCTCGCTTTTGCCATTATCCATTCTTTTAATCCATTTTCTTTACTACTTTTCAGTTCTTCAATTAAATATACTAGCCCTTTTTCACCTTTACTTATGATGTTTTCGTATTCAGTCTGATTTTGTTCAATATAATCGATTGGATTACTAGAAAATATAATTTCTTTGTTATTAATGATCTTTCTTAAATTATCTTCTATTTCTTGACCAACATTATCACTTGATTGGCATGCAACTAAACACACTGTTATTAGTAGGAATATAAAAAGTATCTTTTTCATTTCAAAACCTCCTCTCAAGTCGACGTCTAAAATTCTTTTTTATATTCCTGTGCTGTACTTTCTGATAACGTTCCTGTATTCATGAACCCCGAAGGGGTTGTCTGCTGAAACCCCTCTTCGAAATCCAACCCGCTGACCAAGGCTTCAAAGGAGACGCAGCTTGAATATATTGTTATATGATGCCAGTGACATCTTGAGAAGCCCACAAAACTTTTACTTGCTCTTTAAAAATTCTTCAATTAGTATCCCGTTTATCTTTAGTCCAGTGATATTACACTCATTAATCTCCATGTTGGTTAGGTCACAGTTGTTAAATTTTATGGACTTATAGTTACCAGTGGGGTCATAATTCCCATCCGATTCTTGCGGTAATACAATATCGACAAATTCCGTTCCGAAAAGATGAACATGCTCGATCTTCATATGACTCATATTTGCATTTTGTATTGAAGCTCCTGTTAGGATCGCATCAGTAATTCTAAGTTCAGCCGCATTAATGTCATTAACTGTAATCCCACTCATGTTTGCGTTATTAATCTTGGTCTTTGATAGATTAACATTATCAAAATCTAGTCCTTCCGCATTAACTTCCTTAAATGTGGATCCAGAAATGTCTTTCATCTTTAATTCCATCTTTGCGACATCTAATCCCATATTATTCTCTCTCCTCTTTGAGTGTATTGTTATTTGTAAATTCAATGGTGTTTAAATTAAGGTTGCACTGGTTTCATATAACGTTGCTGTATTCACGGCGCCTCACCCTCTTAAGTTCCGTTAGGACCGACCACGATGCGGTTAGGTGATGCCGGTGTGTCCGGCTGAATCTACTTCTCTGCAACTGAAATTCTCACCCCCGAATCCGCTTCTAACCCTTCCGGACGAGAGGCGAATGCCCCGATGCGTGAATCTTTTGTTATGTGAAGGTATTGTCTTCGAAGGATTTCTACAAATGAGCCTCCTCATCAACCCAACGATCGACAAATCTATGTCTTCCTAATTGCACTGTATCAAATTCATCTTTATAATCTATTGTTATAATTCCTAATATCTTAAGTGCTTTGTTAATTGCATCTTTACTCATGGTTTCTTCAAATACAACTTTTCCACTGTCCCATACAATCCCATTCTGTGAACCAACCCCACCAAAATATTCAGCCTCGACATATGCAGTCTTGCTTAAATTTGAATTTTTTGAACAGAACAAACCTATCTGATCTGTTAAATATTCATATTTATTAATT
Organism: Paenibacillus sp. JJ-100; assembly: GCF_948329825.1. Taxonomy (GTDB): domain Bacteria; phylum Bacillota; class Bacilli; order Paenibacillales; family Paenibacillaceae; genus Paenibacillus. The sequence goes on along the minus strand of NZ_CAOJCM010000001.1, from coordinate 804,877 downwards.
GTCTTTCCCTGATTCATGTTTATCTCATCGTATAGCTCATCAGTAAGTGGGATTGTAACCAATCCGTTGTATAAATGAATAATCACTAGATTGCTATAACTATTCTTAAATGAATCAATAATATCAATTGAAGTGATGATTCCACGAAAGTAATATCCCATGAATTGACCTCTTTGGTTTTAATGTTTTATATGCATTTGCAATACTTTCACATAACGTTCTTGTATTCATGAACTCGAGAGCCTTAAGAGAGCGAAGTGAACGGTCGAAGACTTAGGCTCGCAGGGTTGTCCGGCCGAATATGCTTCCGTGAAAATCCTCGGTCCGGACCAAGTGAGCTTCAGCTCCCGCAGCGTGAACACTGTGTTGTTTGATGTCCTACCTTCTTCGAGATCCCTTAGAAATACTATTGGATTCCTGCTGTTCTATATGTTTTGTTGATCTCTTTTCCGTAGTCTTCCCATTTAAAATAAAATGGTCCTATATCAATTGGTTTATTATCTGGTTCTAGTTTAAAATCCCTCCAGATAATCAATTCATCTTCTCTTTCAATAAAGACTGAAATAAAACCACATTCTTCATCACCGCACCATGGGCAAACTAATATTGGATATCTATAGTACAAGTATGGATGAGTCTCTTTAAGTAAAAAGTAATCAATCATTTGTCTTTGCCTCTCTTCACTTCCCCATCCAAGGGAAGGTACTAAATCATGCTGTTTAAGTGTCTGATAAAGCGATTTCTCATCAATAATCAGATCAGCAAATTTTGTATTTTTATTACCTTCTTTATCTGGTTCTAGATCATTAAAGCGACTTGCAAGTTTTGTTTGTAATCGATTGATTGGATTCATTTTTCTCCTTTTTCCTTGTAGGGATTTCACATAACGTTATCGTATTCACGACGTCCCACCGACTTAAAGCTCCGCCAGGAGCCGGCCGCGATGTGGTTAGTCGGTGCGGATGTGTCCGTCTGAATATGCTTCCTCGAGATTGAAATGCCTCTCCGCTTCCACTTCTGACTACGTATCGGAACGAGGGCGAATTGCCGATGCGTGAATATTGTGTTATAAGTTGTCCCCGCCTTCTTCGAATCTCTTGACTATTAATCTTCAAAGCTTGATTTATAAGGATTCGCATATATATCAAAATGTATTTCAGCATCAAGCATATTAGCTAACTTTATAAATTGCTTATTAATATAAGTAGCCGGTGTTTCACCTTCATTAATAATCATTACAATCATAAAAAGACATTGCAACTTAAACTCTTTGCAAAGTTCTATTATCGTGTGCTCTTTATTGTTCAGTTGGTTTATCACTTGATTTATTTGATCAGTTATATCGTAGGTTTCTTCATAGTTTATTCCAATTTCCCATACGGTCTCTTTCCTGTACATTGTTTTAATACGTCTTATATTTGGATTTTCAGGAATCAATTCACCTTTATAATATGAACAAGTTGGCTTTAAACCTAAAAGATCAGATATTAAATCAATCGGAAAATGATCACCAAACATACTAAAGTATACTTTTGAATTTGATCTCTCCAATGTATACACCTCATACTCATCAATGATTGCGTGGATTTCTTATAACGTTCCTGTATCTGCGAACCCGAAAGGCTTAAAGGAGCGTCCGGCTGATTCCGCTTCTCTGCCACTGAAATGCTTCTTCGAGTTCCCTCGGACTCCAGCCGGACCGAGGGGCGAATGCCCCGAAGCATGAATATGTTGTTATAGGATGTATCTGCCTTCATCAATCATGCAACAGCCTTACTATTTCATTGATTTGTTTAATATGTCTTTGTTCATGTAAGTACAGTGTTTTCACCCATTCAATTAATAGCATCTCTTTAAAGACTGGGTGTATAAAATGTCTTCTACTCAGCACTGATGGGTCTTCTATTGTGTTTAATATTTCATATAACTTCTCTCTTGAATTTTTTAGTTTTTCTTCAATCACATTATATTCTATGTCTTCATCAGTTGGTTTAGCTATGTCAGGAGCTATAATCTTTTTACTTCTATTAAGGAGAAATTCTAATGGTTTTTTTTCTATGAATGAATCTTCATTGCTTTTTAATCCTTTTTTTATTGCTACGACAAATAATTCTTCTGTCTTTATTAGGTGTTGACATATCTGACCAATACTCCAACTGTCTGAGTCTTTCTTCATGTATAATTGATTTCGATTCAAACCTTTAAGAATTCCTAGTAATTCATCTCTTGTTTCTTTCAAATTGTGATTAATTTCTTGAATTTCCATAGAATACTCCCTTTCTTTAATTATTTTAGGTTTTTTCCTATAACGTTCCTGTATTTACGAAACGACCCGGCCTTAGATAGCTCTTATCTTAGGCTGGGTCGTTTGTTGTCTGAGCTCCTTCCATGATTATACATCTGACAACCAAGGGGCGATAGCCCCGATGCATGAATTTTTAGTTATAAGACGTCAGTGTCCACTGTGAAATACTCACAATTACTTTAATTTCTCGCTATGTTTCTTATAATTAATTCTGGTGAAGTTTTTGTAGAATGACAATCAAAATGCGAATGTCCTACATAAGAAGTAGCAAGATATGCACAACTATTAACTAACAGTTCAAATCCGAGTTGTGATGAATTGATTATTGCCATATCTTTATCTGCCTTTATTCTAAGTTCTTCGTCATACTTCCAGTGTTTCCATGTGTCCCAAACGGTCTCGTCATGTGTGTTTATTAAAGGGAGTTTACATACAACGGGTTTACAGTATTCAATTGATGATTTGATCTTTCTTAGCTCTTTCTGTGTTAATGGATTAATGGCTCCATTAAATATAAATAAATCTGTATACCTTGTATCTTCTCGTTCTAAATAAATTACATCATGACTCTTCATTGAATGATGGAATAAACTAGCCAACAGAAACATTTCGTTACAATCATCTGCATCGATCAATAAAAGATGGCCCAATTCTTCTTTTACTATAATCTTAATTTCCTTTTGCTTTAAAATGACAGTGTTAACATCTTTCGAACCAAGTCTATTTTTAATTCGTAATACAAGTATTGATTCTGACATTCTTAGATCTCCAATTTTTTATTAATTTACGCTGATTTCCTATAACGTTCTGATATTCAGGAAACGCCCAATCCTTAGATAACTCTTATCTTAGGATTGGGCGTTTGTTGACTGAGCTTCCTCCATGATTATACATCTGTCAACCAAGGGGCGATAGCCCCGCTGCGTGAATAGAATGTTAGATGATTGATTGGCCTTCTTCTGATTTGCTATTCATAATATTCAACGTTTAAGTGAGTAATACAATTATATAGTTCACAATCCCATCTGAATTGGTCTTTTTTTAAAATTGTTACCGATGTATTATGGAGGTGTTCTTCTGTATCGATGTGTGGAATTAGTTTCTTTAAAGTCAGTCCAATTAGTGCTCCATGACTTATTATCAATATTTTTTTGTCGGGGTGTCTTTCTGAAATGTCCATTAGGCATTTCATTCCTCTTGTGATTATCTCAGCGTTTGGTTCTATACCAAGATCTAGTTTGGACCATCCGTATCCCCACTTACTAACTCTATCTTGTTCAGTTGTTCCCTCAATAAGACCGCAGTTCATTTCTCTTAATCGTGGGTCAGTTTTCACTTCAACATTCTTAATCCTTCCTATAATTTCTGCTGTTTCGAGTGCTCTTGATAAGTCACTTGAATAAATATAATCCCACTCCTCGTTCTCCATTCTCTTAGATAGTAATTCAGCTTGTCTTCGTCCCTCATCATTTAAAGGTATATCGACTTGTCCCTGTGCCCTGTATTCATAATTCCAATCTGTTACTCCATGTCTTATAAGTCCTATCAATGTCATACTGTTCCTCTTTCATTTCATTTTATGTTTTTAGGATACTGCCGATCTTTCATCTAACGTTGTCGTATTCATGAACCCCGTCAGGGGTTGTCTGCCAGGTTCCACTTCTTTGATTTACCATCTGAAGACCAAGGAGCGACAGCGACATAGCAGCAGGAATATTATGTTATCCGAAGCATTTCTTTTTCTCTGTAATGATGAATTGTAGTGTACTAGTCAACGTCATTATCACTAAGGGTATAAAAAAACTGACTTTCCAAATACCTGTCCAATTTTAAAAAAGTAATTCCTAAATCGTTTAGTTCAAACTTTAGCCTATAATGATCAACTTCCCCTGCTGAATTAGAATATGGTCTGATTTCTTCTTGAGCATCCTTCCACTCTTCATACCATTCTTCTACAAAAATATACTCTCCTTCTTCACTATCGTAAGGGCATTCGTCAAGCATGAACTGATCTCGATCGTAGTCTTCATAGAAATCCTCATCTATTGATATATCTGCCCAAGGGAATACTTTATTGAATACATCTTTGTAGTCTTGCATAGGAAAGAAAACCATTGGCCAATCCAAAGCAACTTTTTCCTCCATTGTTTGACTACTGATTATTTTTAGTGTCATAGATCCTTTTCCAGATGACTTATTTATCCACTCATCTGATTCTAAGATGACATCATCTCCTGCATCTATTGCTTCCATCCAGGCTTTTGCAATAACGAGAGAATTAAACCTTCGTTGATACTCTGTAAGATTGTCGGCTATTCTCTCTAGAACATATTTAGCCTGTTCATTTAATTTATTTTTCTTTGGAATTTCAATTTTCCACGACTTATCAGAAACAATTTCAACTTTATCATCTGTAACTTGTTGCCAATAACAATCATGATTTTGAATATCCGTTAACACAATTAATACTGGAAGTGAATGCTTTTTCCAATATTTAAGATGACGTATGTCGCCTCGGAAGATTATATTTTCATCCTTCTCTTCCTTAAAGTAACTTGGACCAGATTTAATTTGTAAAGCTATTAATTTCCCAGTAGCTTCTAGTCCACTATGGATTTCTATGTGCGCATCAATTCCAAAGTCTTGTGTTGGTTGCTCACGGAATATCCACCCCAAATCTTGGCTAACCTTTAGATTGGTTACTGCTACACCAATATTTCCGTTGTTTTGGTACATACTAAAATACACCTCAATATTCTATTCTTTGATAGATCTTTATGTTTCGGATAACGTTCCTGTATTCATGAACCCCGAAGGGATTGTCTGCTGAAAGTCCTCCTCGAAATCCTTCCGCAGACCAAGGCTCCATCGGAGCCGCTGCATGAATATTATGTTAGACGAGATTATTCTTCTTTGAGAAACTCACTCATCCATTTTTTATCTTCCTCACTCTGTTCAAATTTAAATTGACCTTCATCAATCTTATTCCAATAAATATGCTCATCAAAATAATCATAAAATACTATCTCACTGGTAACATATAAACACCAAGTGCATACCATTATCATATTTAAATTTATTCTTGTAGGCTGGTGATTCTTTGTGTGTTTTGTTAATCCGTTAAGCTCTGAATGCAGTGAACTGATATGTACGAAGTGATTACTTAACAGTCCTTGTAAACTCCCTAAGTTGGGTATCAACTGTTTGCCGTATTTTATAGTTTTATTTACATTAAGCTTTCCATCCTGATATATTTTGTGTCCTTCGGGTTCTATTATGAAATAAGCGACTGTACTTATCGTTTCTATTACCGAACGAAGCAGCATACATGGTTGTAAAGTATAACCTAATCTTAATAATTCTACGGATGATTGAATTGTAGCGGCAGCATTCATCATTAATTGTGTACAAGTAACTTTTACTGAATCATCCTCATTATTAGCTCTAAAAAAACTATTGCTGATAATATAGTTGGCTTTACTGAACAGTTCACTTATGGGAATTAGTTCACTAGAATATACCTTATCAAAAGATTTAGCTATTCCAAATGAATCTCTTTGAATTCTCTTTTGAAGCATATCTTTGGAATATACACGAATTTGATTATTTTCATTATCTATGACAGCTCCCAAAAAGTTTTTTTCGTGTATGCGCCCATCTAAGAATTGTTTTTTCCTCTTTTTCATCTTCTTGTTTTTCATCTATTGCTTCACCTCAATGATAATTTCATCTAACATTATATCTACGAACTTCGTATATACCTCTCATTTCAACCTCATTTCCCAACTACATCTAATATAACCCAATTTGTTCCATCTGCGAAGTCACCAATAGAGAAAAGCAGTCCCACAACTGCGCGTCATTTGTTAGAACCCACTAACAAATCTACCTACAGTTACATTGGGACTGCTTTGACTCATCTGAACCCTTTCTCACACCCAAAAGCTTACTTTCCACCCACACTCCATACCACGCGCTCACTCATCGCTTTATGTTGGGCCATCAGGCAGAGTTCTGCCGCTTTGAACGCATGCTCCTGTGTCATTGCCGTCTCGGTGCGATCCAGACAGTCGCGGATGAGCTGACCAAAGAATGGATAGCCGACTTTGCCTTTGACGTTGTACCTGAACTCACCTTCATGATTGACCAGATATACCTGATCTCCTTCAGGCTCACGGGCAATGTCAATGTACTTACGCAACTCAATATATCCGTCTGTGCCAAGAATAACTGTACGTCCGTCTCCCCACGTACCGAGGCCATCCGGTGTGAACCAGTCTACGCGGAAGTAACCGGAAGCTCCGTTATCACCGATGAGGGAAGCTTCGCCGAAATCCTCCAGTTCAGGGAACTGTGGATGGTTGAAATTGTTGACCCGGCTGAAAGCTACTTGTGCATCACTGCATGATGCAAAGGTCAGGAACTGCTCGATCTGGTGACTGCCAATATCGCAGAGGATACCACCGTATTGCTCATGCTTGAAGAACCATTCTGGTCGTCCTCCAGCATTCAATCGATGAGGGCCTGTGCCCATGACCTGCACTACTTTGCCGATTGCGCCTTGTTCAATGAGCTGCCCCGCATAGATGGCACTTTCTACATGCAGACGTTCACTGTAATACACCATGTATTTCTTACCAGTTCGCTTCACTTCTTCACGTGCTAGTTCCAGTTGTTCCATCGTGGTAAACGGAGCTTTGTCCGTAAAATAGTCCTTACCCGCCGCCATGACTCTCATGCCGAGTGGTGCACGATCTGATGTAATGGCGGCACTTGCTACAAGCAACACCTCAGAATCGGCGAGCACTTCCGCTTCCGATGTAGCGACCTGTGCTTGTGGGAACTGTTTACGGAATGCGTCCACTTTAGCCGGGTCTGGATCATAGACCCATTTGAGCGTGGCACCAGCGTCCAGTAAACCTCCAACCATGCCATAGATATGTCCGTGATCCAGGGCCACGGCTGCAATGGTAAATTCACCAGGTTCACATACAACCTCTTTGGTCACACTTTTTGGTGCATAGAACATACCGTCTTTAGCCATGTCATCCCATCCTCTTTTCAATTGTATGAAATACATCCTGATCAAGCTTTTTGATATCCCAGAACCTAGTTCAACTTATAAGACACATCATTTGAACGTCTGACTCAGATCAGCAGGTTGACCGCCCGCATAAGCTTTGTCTTTTTTCGTCGTTGAATTCGCAATACGCTCCTGCAGATGTTCATAGAATAAATCTTCATTGATGGGCAGATCTACCCAATTGTCCGTCCAAGTAGACAGCAGCATCGCGTTAGATAACGTTAAGCCATGAATCCCATCCTGCCCTGGAGCAATAAGTGGTGCACCTGTACGAATCGCATCGACCCAGTTGCGGATCAAGCCCGGATGACCTGTCTCTATGCCCGTAATTGGCACATCGCATTTCCAGCATTCCGGCTGTCCGAATCCGCCAGTGAACCGTTGATTGAACTCTGGCTCCGATTCACGTAGCCGCCAGAACGTGAGTTGTCCGTCTTCGATGACGATTTTGCCACGGTCACCATTGACCTCAAAACGATTTGTTCCTGGTGCTTCACCGGTGGTAGTTACGAATACACCCGTTGCTCCATTTTCATATTCCACATATGCGGTCACGTCATCTTCCACTTCAATGTTCCGATACTTGCCAAACGAGCAGAAGGCACGCATACGTACCGGCATCATGCCAACCGTCCACTGCCACAAGTCCAGCTGGTGTGGGTCTTGGTTAATCAGCACGCCACCACCTTCGCCTGCCCATGTCGCACGCCAGCCACCAGAATCATAGTAGCTCTGAGAGCGATACCAGTTCGTAATGATCCAGTTGGTACGCCGGACTTCACCAAGCTCGCCGGATGCAATTAGGTCGCGCAGCTTGATGTATAACGGATTGGTCCGCTGATTGTACATGATAGAGAACACTTTGCCACTTGCCACAGCTGCCTCATTCATCTCCCTTACCTGTTTCGTATACACACCAGCCGGTTTTTCAATCATCACATGCAGACCATGCCGGAATGCCTGGATGGCTTGTTCGGGATGATCATAGTGCGGTGTGGCAATAATGACGGCATCAATCGTTCTCGAAGCCATCATCTGCTCCGCATCCTGCCAATACGTTACGCTAGGTGGAAGATTACTCGTTACCCAGCTCTCCATCTCTTTTCTCACATCACATACGGCTACCAGCTCAGCACCCGGTACATCGCCAGCCACCAATGTTCTGGCATGTGCCGCTCCCATATTTCCAACACCAATGACTGCTACGCGAACGATACTCATCCCTTCGCCTCCTCCTCGTGTACGCGCCGCTCAATCTCAGCAAACACGTCTGCAAAATGCTGCAACATCGCTTTGGATTCCAAAGCTCCACTAAAATCTTCTATGCCATAATAACCGTCATACCCCACTGCCCTCAGATCCCGTACCATCTGCACCCAATCCACCATACCTTCCGTCAGTGGCGCCCAATGACATTGCCAAGATGTGCTTAAAGATTCCTTCGAGCTGATACTTGAGCTTAGCTCCATCTGATCAGCTGCATTACCTGCTTCTGCCTTGTACCATCCAGCATTTTTCACATGAACATGAGCGAGATAGGGTCCGAGCAGTTCAAGTCCCATGCGATGGTTCTCGTACCCTTCGTGCACCATATTGCCTGGATCATACAGCACACCAACATAATCCGGGTTCAGAGATTGTACTAAGCGATACGCTAGAGAAGCCGTCGGTGCGATCGTTTGATGGTGTGTTTCAACGATGGCTTTGATGTTATATTGTTTGGCCAACTCCTGTACTTCATTTAAATAACGAACTGCCTTCCCGTATAACTCTGGATAAGCCGTACTTCGGTCATAACCTGGAACACCTACACGCATCATGGAAGCGCCAAGTGCAGATGCGGCTTGGAATGCTTGCTCGGTTGCAGGCAGGTCACCACAATTGAGGTAAGGAACAAGTGCAATAGACTGCCTACCTTCAGACTCGGCTGCTTGTCGAAACATAGGTACCTGTTCCTGCCACCTGTCCGGATCAATGGAGCAACGATTATTTCTCCAAAATGAAGGCTGTTCAGTCAAGGCATCCTGCGGTATGCCACGAAATCTCCACTCGATTCCAGCGATACCTGCTGCTGCCGCTGCAGAAGCCAACTCGTTTGCATTCAAATCCGGGACTGCTACCGTGAATATCGATAACTTCATGTTCATGACCCCCCTTTTATGTAAACGCATTCAATTCATGTCGTAAACGCATTGTATCACTCCCCTGAACGTTACCATAGAGCAGAACGCAAACAGATGAATCACAGATAACAATCTGCACATATTCCCCATCCAGAGATAACGTTATAAGCCAATATGATTGAGTCAAAAAACAAAAAAGCATCTCCGAGTCAGAAATGATTTCTGTTCAGAGACGCTCTTCATATTACACGATGTCCAAGCCTGGTTCAGGCAGCTTGTCCTTCTTATTACGATCTAAACTCAATGTACGATCTATTCTCGATCAAAAAACACATGTTCTGCCTGCAATTTTCCGTCCTCTGCCGTCATAATACCAAAGGAAAACCGCTTCTGGAAACGACGGTCCGTAGGTGAGCCCGGATTAAATACAAGCAGGTCATCTACCGTATGCATCACCGGAATATGGGAATGCCCGTAGATTACCGCATCCAGCTCTTCTCCCTCAAACGTCTGGATCGCATTCTGCTCTGTGCCTTTTGATCCGCGGTGACCATGCACTAGTCCGAACCGCAGTCCTTCCGCTTCAACAATACGGGAGAAACCAAGCTTTTCCCCAATCTCGGATGGATCGGTATTACCAGCAACGCCCTCCACCGGTGCGTACTGGCTAAGCAACTCATATACGCTCCAGTCAGACCAGTCACCCGCATGGAGAATCAGGTCTGCATCTGACAAAGCCTCAACCAAAGGCGCCGGCAAACTTTTTGCTTTCTTGGGTAGATGCGTGTCGGAGATAACTATAATTTTCATGTGACAACCTCCTTCCTCTAATTAGACTCTAATCAGCCTCTGATCCTACTGCTTCAATTCGCTGCAAGCTGGTACGCTCCATATCTTCAAGTGTAATGGTTGCAAAAAACTGCTCTACTTTGGATTCTGCGATCTGATACAGATTCGTCAGCAGTCCATCAATCTGAATACCTACTTCACAATTGGGATTACAATTCCCATGAATCGGGAACAAGGGTCCATCATCCTTGGAAGCCTGATAGACCATATCAAGCGTAATTTCGCTAGATGGCTTTGCTAAATAAAAGCCTCTAGTGCCTGGTGAAGAATTGACTAACCCTGCCTTCTTCAAGCCCCCCAAAATACGTCTGACAACGACAGGGTTGGTGTTCACACTGCCCGCAATCTCGGCAGACGTCATTCGTTCAGGCGCGCTGAGAGACAGTAACAACAAACAATGCACACTGACCGAAAAATGAGTACTCATGGTTAACCACCTTTATTTGATATTATCTCGGATGTAATCGCGTTATTCTGTAAACAGATCCTGTTCAGGACGTGCTCTGACTTTGAGCTGCCGCACGGTGTATTCCAACTGCTTCACAATATCATCCAGTTGTTTCCGATCAATCTTGTTTGGATCATTCACAGGTTTCACTGAATTTTTAAGATCACGAATGGTTAGTTGCTGTTCTTGCCATTTGTCCATTAAATCCGCAATATTGGCGTAAAAACGCTCGTAATCTTTGATCACCTCATCCAGATATGCATCTACCTCGTCAGGGTCATACCCGCGTAGTTTATAATTAAACTGTTTCTCATGAATTGATAAAGCATCCAGTTGAACACCCAGTTGTTTGAACAATTGTCTCTGTTTGTCCAACCTGCGTTTCATATGTTCATCCATCTTGACAACCCTCCATTATAGGCGAGCAGCGGTTCTATTCGTTAGAAGAGAACACACGGCAATTACTCTCTCTATTTTTTATAACACATAATTCATCAGATATAAAACGATACGGGCGTATCCCGCCCAAAATGATTGCCTCGCTTACTTTTCGGGTAAGAAGTCACTACACCCATTCAATCCGGGAAAGGAGCATGCCCTTATGAATACATTAACCCAAGATCAACGTAAAGAACTGCAGCAAGCGCTGCTGGAACAACGCGAGGATCTGCAACGTCATTTCGAATCCAGCATGGAGGATGGTGCACCGGCAGAGTCTTTGAAAGATTCCACAAGCGAGCTATCCTCCTATGATAATCACCCGGCAGATGCTGGAACAGAAACGTTTGAACGCAGCCGAGACCTTGCGATCGACGATACATTAACCGATGAGTTTAACCAGGTCAATGATGCCCTCGAACGTATGGAAGAAGGTACCTATGGAATCTGTGTTACTTGTGGCAAAGAAATCCCATTTGAACGACTGCAAGCCATCCCCTATACAGCCTATTGTATTGATGACACTCCAAGCCGGGACGTAAGTAATGACCGTCCTGTTGAAGAAGAGGTCATGACCATGCCACCAAGCGGCGCCGGAGAAGTGAGGCAGCGTAATGCTGGCAAGTTCGACCATGCAGAGGCATGGGAAGCTGTCGAGGATTACGGTACATCGAATTCTCCAGCGATGGCTGCGAAGCGTGATGTACGAGATTACGACGAGAACATGTAATTAAGCAAGGAATAGGGATGTTGGTGATACGGATTTCAAAGTGAACCAAACTCTTCTATTCGTCCACACGTTCAGATCCTATCCCCTGTTCGAATAAGCTTGAAACCCTGCGACGATTGAATCATTCTGACAGGGTCCATGATAAAAAAGCCGCCATTGGCGGCTTTTTTATTCCTCCTTGCTACCTAGCTACCTGTTGCGATCAGTGCGATCTGTTACTAACCCTGCTACTATTCATTCATCTAATCATTAATCATTCATCTTTCCTTACATCCTTCAGTAGATCTAAGTCGGCTAACTATAACAGCAATTTCACTTTTAGGCTGCCTAAGGATGCGTAAACCCTCTTTATAATTGCCTTCTATTTGTCGGACGTTCGGATGCTTTTTCTTTACTCGATGTTTTAGAGTGACCTGATGCTTGTGATCGTTTGGATGTGTTAGGAGCAGACGCACTTTCCTGACCTACTGACTTCTCCCTCTTCGTTCTAGACCCAGATTGCTGATCACGCTGCACATCTTTGGACAACGCTGTAAACAGCTGAAACACCTGCTGATCAGGCTTTTTTTCGTCCTTGATTACATATGGTTTGCAAATATCCATAATATTCTGATACAACATTTCTATTTCCTCTGCCGTGGCGTATAACGTCATATCGGAGATGAAACGTTTGTCCTGATCTTCATGCTCTGCATGATTCATAAAACGCTGGCGGCTCTGCTCAAACATTTCGTTCAGCAGTTTTAAGGTTTCTGAGCGAAACACTTGCTTCAGCGGTGAATTCTCATCGTCTTCATCCTTGTGGCGTAAGTGAATTTCACCTGTAAAGGGTTCATAGTATTTTGCAATAATGCCATTGATTTCACGGGTGGATACCATGCTTAGAAGGCCGATTTTCTCCAGCTTTTTCACATGATAATGCACTTTCGCAGGCACCTCTCCCATCAGATCCGCAATTTCCTTCACGGTGGAAGGTCGGCCCTGCCGATTAAACATATTCATAATCTGTATCCGGTACGGATCAGAATAGATCTTGATCTCTTCGATCGTTGAAAGCACTTTGTACTGCTGCATACCTGGTTCCTCATTTCCGGGGTCCCTGCTGCCCTTAGCTCCATATATTATACCGTTTAGTGAGGACTCCGGTCAAAAATGCTTGCCATCACATCTCCTGACGAAAACTTCTGCTCGTAAGTAGCAAGATCGCAGACAATCCAAGAAGTACACCAAATAGAATAAACAAGATCGGCATGGATAACCAGTCCGCAAGAGCACCGGATAGAAGGCTGCCAAGAGGCGAAACACTCAGCACCAACATACTTTGCAACGCAGATACTCGACCAAGCATATGGGAAGGCGTCACCTCCATTAAGTAAGAGACGAGCGGCGTCGTCGCGAGCGGAATGCCTAAACCCATAAGCAGACAGAACATGCCTGCAGCCGGGAGCTGGAACGTCGTCATATAAGCCGGAAGTGCCGTCATGGCGTAGCCGCAACCCAGCATCACAATGCCTGTAATGACGAGCACACTTTTACGATAATGAGCCCCCTGTTGAGACATCCATAGACCACCAAGCACGATCCCTCCGACTAAAAGTCCACTAAGCAGACTTAATCCCCACGCGCCCGCTTGCAGTATTTCCATCACGTAAGGTGTACGTAGCACATTAAATGGCATCAGACAGAAGTTAACCCATGCAAACAGCATGGAAGAGATTAATAACACAGCATGTTTGCGCAGAAAATGAAAAGCATCCGCCATCTCAGACATCAGACTCCTGGCACCGGTTGACGCTGCTCGTGGTGACATCCATTCTGGATAGTCCACCCGGCTCATCAGAATTGCGCTCAGCGCAAACAAAGCAGCATCAATCCAGATCGTCCATGCGATGCCCACGGTTGCAATCAAGGTGCCTGCCGCAGCAAGTCCTGCAAGTTCAGCCAATCGCGTAGCCGATGAGGTCATTGCATTACCAGCAAGCAACATGGATTGAGGCAGTAACCGCGGAACGCTGGATACCTCAGCTGGTGATGTGAAACATTCCAGTAAAGAGTTCAGGATTGTGAACACGAAGAGATGCCAGACTTCAAGCTGACCCAGCGTAAATAAAACAGCTGTAAGGCCAACCATAACTCCACGTCCGGAATTCGTCATGATGATTACTTTTTTCGGGGATCGTCGGTCAACCAGTGCACCAGCGAACAGACCTAATAAAATATTCGGCAGAAAATTAACGGCCAGCAGTGTGCCCATCAGCACCTTCGAACCCGTTAAAATGTATACCATCCAGCTATATGCAATCGAATCCATGGAATCACCGAATCGAGAGACCATTTTGCTTAACATAAATTGCATGTAAGGTCTGATTCGAATTAATTCTCTAAGTCCCTGCTTACTAGCCACCGCACCTTCACTCATATCACTTTGCTCCTCAACGTTAAAATATTTTTCATGTTAATATTATTTTAACGAAGATTATGCTGAATGCAATACAAACGTGAAAATATTTTTAACGATTGATCAAAAAGGTAGTTTCCAACGTGTCCTGGCTACCCTAACCACACACAAAAAAGACTCACATCGGCATCGATGGAGTCCAATACAATATCATGTTAACTGGTAAAAGTTAAGAATTTTCCGATAATATCGTTACATGAACACGGCTTCATCATATCTTCAGACCGGACTGCGATCCACTAGTACCCGCTGACGTGTTCGTGCAGATTCCAGACAGGCATCAATGACGCGCATATTCAATATGGTGTTATCCGGAGTGAATGGTAATGCCTCTCCCTCAAGGGCAGCTGTTGCAAATGTCTCTACCTGTAACACATACGAGTTGGAAACCGAAACCCGCTCTTCCCGGCTCACCGAATCGGCATGAATAATAATCTGAGGCGGAATATCACTATTCTCCCAGCCGAATACTTTTGGCAGCTCAATGCGTCCTTCAGTACCGAGAATCTCCATCTCCGCCCTTCCAGAAGCCCACATGCCGCAGTCAAAAGTGAGCGCTACCGAGTTCGGGAATTCGATAAGCCCCGAAGCCATCATGTCGACACCGTCATGTTCCTCGGAAAACAAGGCATGCACCGTTACGGCTTCTGGTTCTTCTCCCAAATACATTCTCGCAGCAGAGATCGGATATACACCCAGGTCAAAAATGGAGCCGCCACCCATATGTTTTTTGAATCTCACGTTGTCTTTGTCGTCGGCGGTATTGCACGTAAAATTACCATGTATGGCTCTGACCGTGCCGATCTCGCCACTCTCAATGATTTCCTGCACTCGTCTGTGCTTCGGATGATATCGATACATAATAGCTTCGGCGAATAATACGCCATGACGCTCACATGCCTCAATCATCTCTACGGATTCCTTTTCATTCAGAGCAGCCGGTTTCTCACAAAGCACATGCTTTCCCGCTTCAGCGGCTCTAATCGTCCATTCTCTATGCAAATGGTTAGGCAAAGGGATATAAACGGCCTGGATATCCGGATCTGCAATAAGCTCTTCGTAACTGCCGTAAGCTCTAACAATATCCATCTCGTCAGCCAGAGCTTTCGCTTTTTCCTTCGAGCGGCTGGCAATCGCCAGCACTTCACCGCGTTCAGATTGCTGAATCGCAGGAATTATTGCATTTTTGGCAATCGTAGAAGTTCCCAGTATCCCCCATTGAAGAGGTCTATTCATGCTCATCTTCCTTTCGTACCGTAGTTATCCGCTTCTGCCTTGTGCAAAATACCAAGACAACGATCCAGATCAGCTTTCACCTGTTTTTTGTATAACTCTGCTTTGGCCGCACCATCATCGGTGAAGTGATAGAGAACGATCTCCTGAAAATCGACTTTTGGATCGTTTCCCTTTAATTTTTTGGTTCGATAAAAGATTTCCTGTTGGACTAGCTCATGTAACGCCCGGTATACCTCACTCTGAGGTGGTACATATCCGTAATCTTTGAATTCCTGCTTCATGGCTTCCAGCATCTCATAGCCGTAACCTCTGTGCTGCTCCACCATCGTGATCAGATAAAGTTTGATAAATGCCCGTTGTGCAATCATAAAAGCCATGCTTGTTCCCCTCCTGTCAGAACCTGTCTACTTCTCATTATAAAACTTATGTTCGGGTTCTGCCATCTTGATCCTGATTTCACCCTTATAACGTTCTGATATAGAAAGCGAGCAGGATACAGATAGGGAGCGAGATGATGTAAGGGAGGGCGCCATTGATTTAATTGTTGTGAATTTTTCATATGATGATATATTCAGTCTGTTGTTGATGTTGTCACTTTAGTGGATGGCGCATGTTTCGGCACAGCCCCTACGATCCATTTTCCCCATTTTAGACGAGAGATCAGCCAAGTCAGCATACAAGATACTCCTAGCGCCACAATCCAGGTGACGATCATACGAACTGCCGGGTTCCATCCCCAAGCCACGTATAACCATTCGTCAGGAATATAACTATAACGGAGCACCAGCAAATGCATGAGATATCCTCCATACGACATTCCACCGATCCATCCTAACCAATAGAGCGCTAAGCGGTGATGAAGCTTGCTAGTGAGTTGATACATCACCATGATGGAGGCGATCAGGAACAGGATCATGTCAGGCCGAATCAGGCTGACGGTATAAAAAGTGATACGTATACCTTCAGGCTTCTGAAACTCCAGCATTAATAGATAAATAAACCGCAGACCCAAGATGATAAACACCATCCAATAGACCCAGCGCAAACGCACTATCCATTCTCTCCAGCGCTGTATGGAAAGTCCCGCTGCTGCCCCAAGCACAAAGTAAAAAAAGAAATAAATAAAATTACGGTCTGCATAGGTTGTAAAAGCATCTGTCAGCACTGGAATTTGCAGCCCATTCATCCAATCTGCGATGTTCCTCAATTGATCCGCGAGAACTAGAAAAACGGCACCGGAGATCAACAATGCAGTCATTCGGCCTTTGGCCTGGTATCGATGATATACGTACCGAATTCCACGCAAGAATAGTGGAAAGAACACATAAAGCTGAATGAGCATAATGATGTACCAGAAGTGCGAAGCCGTTTTACCTGTCACCAGTTTAAGGGCAAGATCAGGTAGATCGTGCCAGCCGAAATTCGTCCAATTGCGCTCAGCCAATATAAAATAAATGATCGACCAGACCACATAGGGTAATATGACGTCCATGAATCTTTTTCGCATAAACTGGCCGTAATGCAATTGATGTCCGGTGTTGTAGAACAGAACCATTCCGGTTATAAATATAAAAAGTGGCACGGCAAACTTAGCTAGCATCAGTAATATAGCCAGCACCACGCCATCCTGAAGTCCTGCTTGCGGAACCAGCGAATAATGGGCAATGGAATGCTGCAGCACTACGGCCGCAAAGGCCAAGCCCCTTAGAGTTTCAATTTCAGTAATACGTTCTTTGCGAGGCAAATCACTCAACCTACCTTTCTTGTTCATACTGGCATATTAATTTTGATTCTTTCAACCATCGATTGGAGGCTGATCATACTCGTGTCTAACAAATTATCTAACAGCCCTGAATCCAAAACCGTTCAGCAACATTTGGCTAACGAACGCACATTTCTTGCATGGGTGCGAACAGGCATTGCCATGGCTGGCATAGGTTTTCTCGCTGCTGGTTTTGGTTTTAATGCTACCGCCTACGATGGCATTGCACATGTTGCTGCCATCGTTACCGGGATAACTTCTCTTCTCGGCGGTATATCTATCATTGGTCTCTCAGCCCTGGCTTACCATCGGAAGCGTACACAGATTAATGAGCAGACCTTCCAAGCCACAACCGGGCTTATCACGTTTCTAAGTCTTACGTTGCTCGTCATTGGACTTGCTCTTGCCGTGCTATTATATGTATTGTTATTCCCTGCCTGAACTCGTTAAAAACAAAGCATTCACACTTGTCTGGCAGCCTGTTTATAAACGATAGTTCCTCGTTATAATAGGGGCAAAAACCGGTCTCCTCTGCAGAGACCGGTTATCGTCCATCCTATAGATTCTATCATATATTCAATCCATAAGATTGATGCTGTACTACCAAAGTGTAGATGCATTCCTACTACAAGAAAGTATTATTACCGTAGCGGGCAGCCTTGGTCTGCGCTTCCATGCGGCGCTCTTCCATATCCAGATCCGGACGAACATCACGTACATCCTCACCATGGACAACGTCTCTGTTCGATTGAGCTGGACTGTTCAGGCTGAAGACATCATAAACGGCACTGTCTCGATCCGTAGAGTCCACAAGCAACAGTATTTTACCGTTTTGCACATATTCCTCATACTGTCTTGCATCCTCTTCCGGAATACCTAATCCAACAAGTCCTCCAACCAATCCGCCGGCTCCTGCACCTACAGCCGCTCCTGTGAACGCTGCGGCAATAGGTCCAGCCGCCAAAATTGGGCCAATTCCGGGAACCGCCAACGCTCCGATACCAGCAAGCAATCCGGCTACTCCTCCAAGCACACCGCCGGTAGCTGCCCCTGCGGCTACACCTTCCGGTGCTTTTGTACCGGTCTCTTCCCGAATGGCTTTCAATTCATCCCTGTCCTGAGTAACCACAGATATTTCATCGGACGTAAATCCTTCTGCTTTTAAGCTTTCAATAGCCTGGGATGCCTCACGTTCTGTATTAAACACACCTACGATTTTCTTCTTCATCACGAATACCTCCTCATAAGTTTGAGTGGTTCGCTATGTTATTACCCGTCACTACTTCTTCTAAACGTTTACAGCCAATTATTGTACGCATAAATGCGAATTCAGGTAAAAAGAAGTGAAGACTTGGAGAGTAGGGCATCGTAATATATCGTATATATCTCCGCAATAGTCCCTCATTCAACGGTGATTCACTCCTGGAGTGATCTTCGTTTCAGGTCATTCTAGGTTTCGCCCGATTCGTTGCGATCGCTTCCAGCGGATGATCCGGCCAGTAATGCTTCGGATAACGCCCTTTCAAGTCTTTCTTCACCTCAAAATAGGTCTCGCGCCAAAAATTAGCTAAATCCTGTGTAACCTGAACAGGTCGCTGCGCTGGTGATAACAGATGAAGCGTGACCGGAACACGACCGCCTCCGATGTAAGGCGTCTCTTGCTGTCCAAACATCTCTTGTAATCGAACAGCCAAAACCGGAGCTTCCGGAACACTGTAATCTACCGGAATGCGAGAACCGCTTGGAACCTGAATATGAGTAGGAGCCTCCTCCTCCAGCTGTTGTCGCTGGGTCCAACTGAGCCCACCCAAAAGCACATCCTGCATCGACAGCCTCTTCAGATCTGCAGCAGAACGCATGCCGGTTAGATACGGTGCGAGTTGTTCAGCCAGTTCAGCCGTCAGATGATCCTCGATCAGATCCGGCCAGTCTGGCACATGCAGATGCAGAAAACGCATGCGATCCGCAAGCTGACGGGAGGATTTGGTCCACGGCAAGATGTCCAGACCTTCCATTCGAATCCCTGACAACAGCGCTTCCAGCACTTGATCTTCCGGCGGCTGCGCAATTGCGCTTTCTTTGATCACCAACGCTCCGATACGTTGTCGCTTGTGTGCACGCACGCTTCGGGTACTGCGATCCCAAGCGACCTGCACCTCTTCTTGCAGCAAATGCTGAGCTGCACGTAACAATGTCTGCTCCTGCAGTGGCGCAGCCAGCAGGATACGCGCGTCCGCGCCTTGGTCGTCTGCCTCGGCTGCGACCAGATAAGCGGCACGGCTCAGCGACTCCGTTGACGCGAGCCGTACTCCGCGGCCGCTGCTTAGCAGATAGCGGCCGTCCTCCCGGCGCTGCCCGATCCGGTCCGGATAGGCAAAGGACAGCAGCAACCCGCAGCTGTCCTCATCCGGCTGTACCGGATCGGCCGCCGGGCTGCCGAGCGCCGAGCGTAGCTGGCGGCTCTCCTGCAGCATGCGCCGCACGGCAGCGACGTCTGCGACAGCCGCTGCCGCTTGCGGCATGGCGCTGCTGCCTGCGGCCAGCAGCGCTTCCACGCGCGGGCGCAGATCCGTGCCCGCGCCGCCAGCACTGCCGCTGCTGCTGCGGAGGCCTGACGGCTCCTGCAGCAGTGCTGCCAGCGTGCTGGCGTAGCTGGCCAGCCCAAGCTCCGCCGCGCGGAGCAGCATGCTGGCCAGCCGGGGATGAACGCCGAGCGTGTTCATCCGCCGCCCAAAGGGCGTGATGCGGCCTGCATCGCACAGGCCGCCCAGCTGGCGCAGCAGCGCCTGTGCCTGAGCGTAAGCCGCATCAGGCGGGGTGTCCAGCCAGCTCAGCTCAGCCGGCGACTGGACACCCCAGACGGCAAGCTCCAGCGCCAGCGGCGCCAGATCCGCGGAGGTGATCTCCGGGCGCGCTGATTCAGGCAGCGCACCATGAGCCTCCTCGCTCCATAGCCGGTAACACACCCCTGGGGCTATACGCCCCGCACGTCCGCGTCGCTGATCAGCGGACGCCTTGGATACCGGCAGTGTGACAAGCCGGCTCATGCCTGTCCTTGGCGAGAACATCGCCGCCCGGCTCAGCCCGGCATCCACTACCACTTTTACACCCGGAAGCGTAAGACTCGACTCTGCTATAGAGGTAGACAGCACAACCTTGCGGCCACCTTCGAGAACAGGTCTAATCGCTTCGTCCTGTTTGTCAGCAGACATATTGCCGTATAACGTATGTATGTTCACCTGTGCAGGAAGAGAGAATTCTAATAATTCTCGCTCCGTACGATGAATCTCTCGTACCCCAGGAAGAAATACCAAAATATCTCCTTGTGATTCACTTAGTGCGCGAATAATTGTGCGAGCCGTCCAGCTCTCCAGTTCTACAGAAGCAGGTTTTGGAACATATTTCGTTTCTACTGGAAATGTGCGCCCAGTACAATACACCACACGTGTATCTTCACCCAGCAGCGCCGAGACCGGAGCCGGGTCCAGCGTAGCCGACATTACAAGCAGCTTCAGATCCGGGCGCAACATGGCTCGGCTCTCCAGTGCCAGTGCTAGTCCCAGATCCCCATGAAGATGGCGTTCATGGAACTCATCAAAGATAATCATTGCCGTGTCCTCTAGTGCCTGATCCTGTTGCAACATTCGAGTCAGCACCCCCTCTGTGACCACTTCGATTCGAGTAGCTGTACTTACACGGGTGTCCATTCGAACACGATAGCCTACGGTCTGTCCTGTATTTTCGCCCAGCGTAGCTGCCATTCTGGACGCAGCAGACCGGGCTGCAAGCCTACGAGGCTCCAGCATGATGATCTTTTTCCCCTGAAGCCAGGGTTCTTCAAGCATTGCCAGCGGTACAACTGTTGTCTTCCCCGCTCCTGGTTCAGCAATCAAAACACCTGTATCCTGCTCGCGGAATGCTTGTTTCAATTCCGGAATAATCGTCTGTATTGGTAAATCAGTGTACATATCATCGCTCCTAATGGATGTCTTACCACTTCACAATCTTCTACAAGTTCAATCGTCGAATGTTAGCATTATAACAAAAAAAGCCGTCCCAAAGGAACGACTATATACCCTACATGACCTTAATGATTCTAGCTATTCTCATTAGGTCACTAGCTATTCGGTTAGTTATTACGCCATACTGTTTATCCGTATAGGTTAACTTAACAAAGATTCCGCACCATCAATAACGATCTCTGCCCCGGTGATATGTTTTGAAGCATTTGAAGCGAGGAAGCTAACCAGATCAGCTACATGCTCAGGCTTGCCTGGACCTTCAGCAAGAGGCTGTTGTCCCTCTGGGAATTCAATCGGAATGATGATGTTCTGCAAATCGTCCGTCTTGATCGTACTCTGATCAATATTAGTCGCAATTGCGCCAGGACAGATGACATTCACTCTGATCTTGAACTTTGCCAGTTCTAATGCAGCCATTTTGGCAAAGGCAACCTGTCCAGCTTTCGACGTGCTGTATGCTGACATGCCGAAGCTTGAGAAGCGCTGATTACCATTAATGGAGCTCGTGATAATAATGCTGCCTCCGCCACGCTTTTTCAGATGAGGTAAGGCATATTTCACCGTGAAAAATGTCCCATCAAGGTTTGTCGTAATAATCTGTTGCCAGTCTTGCACTTGAATCTCCTCAATTGGTGCAGAGACCCCGTTAATACCTGCATTGGCAAACACAATATCTAGACCACCGAACAGTTCAACCGTTTCTAATACAGCCTTCTCAACTCGGGCGGGATCCGAAATATCCACATCAAATGCTCTCGCTGCCCCTTCATATTTCGCATTAATCTCCGCTTCCGTCTGTGAAATTCGATCATTCACCAGATCGAACAACGCCACATGAGCGCCTTCGTTAGCCAGTTTAAGAGCTGTCGCTTTGCCAATTCCCGATCCTGCCCCTGTAATGATCGCTACCTTGCCCTGAAACTGAGGTCTACTGCTGTGTTGTGTCATCGCTCATCCACTCCTTCGATTTGGAAATTATGTAGAAGATTCGATCCAACTTGAAGTTCAATCAATTCTTCACAAGATTACCCAAAACGAGCAGCTTTTAAATCAACACGTCAAACTTTTTTATATCTTTTATAGCGATCAACATCTTTTCATAAGAGGCTAACTTCCTCGCGCTATATTTATTTTTCACCATTCCAATTCAATGAAAGCGGCATCATCTTCAAGCCCGCCCGTATGGGCGGCATCCAGCAGGACTTGAATATGTTCATCTGGAATGTAAGTACCGATGGCATCCAGATCATTAAGTCCATCCGTATACAACTGAAGCCGAAATGAATCGCTAGACGAACCTTTCATTTCAAAAATATGAGGTGTGCCCCCCACAGGTCCTTCACGCGTCGACCAGCGTTCACTGGTTTTACAGTGCTTTTGAAACTGCTCCGACTGTTCTTGATCATTTCGCCAGAGCCTGATTCGAGAATCTCCCTGCCACGCTAACCACATCCGGCTTTTACGTCCCCCAGATGTGAGTTCAATGCGTCCACATATATACATAGCCTGACTACCCTGGTTTCGTTTTTCCATCAAGACCTCTCGCAGCAAAAGCGGCGAATTATCTAGAGGCTGTAGATTTTTCAGCTGTTCTGAGGCAGGCCCTGTTAAATCATGGAGAAACTGTTCGACCCCTTCAGCAGTTAGAGAAGGCGTCGTTTCCAGCCATTCCAGCAATGCACTACCGAGAAAACGCGCAGCAAAATCCCCCAGATAACTCATGCCCACTCCATCACATAAAACAAAATGACAGACATTTCCTTGCATTCGAATCGCAACAAAGTCTTGTCCGGCGTCACCTTGATTGACAGTTTCAGCTGAACGCCCGTATCCGTACCGGCAACTCAGCTTACCCTGATGGCGAGTCAGCGGTTGCTCTCCAGTCTGCACACTAACATAGCGAAAATTGTCATGCCGATACTCGGCATGACCTCCCAGATCACTCGCAGACAACGTGGCCATACGCATTGCTCGCATGATTCCCCTCCTATCTTACAGGTGTCGCAGCAGACATCTGGAATCCGATGGATACCAGTTCTGCACATGTGCCAGGTAACATCATGAGTGCACCTGGCGCAAGCAGATAATCCGCCTCTACTAACATTTCCCGGTAGCTTTCAGGCAGCACGGATGACATATTGCGTAACTTCTCCCCATGCTCGTCCTGTAAGTTGGTTTCGGGTAAAATCCCTTTCCAACGTCTTGGCTCCGCTATAGGAGCTTCAAGCAGATGATCGCTTATGAAAATATTTTCAACGAGAACGTTCCCATCAGGCACACTCATGCCCATAATACGTTTGGCGATCGGCTCCGGATCTTCTCCGGTCGCTACACCATCCGTCATATGACATACAAGGGGGGCAGGACAGTCCTGCATATTCGGTATTTCGGCTTGCAATATTTTCTCTGCTTGCAAAAATGCCTTTGCTGAATCCGAGAAACGTCTAGGCGTAAGATCCGGCAGTGAACCTACAGCCGCGATCTCATCAATGCCTTTAATCCCATTCAATACATCATATACATCATCACTGTATGCCAAAATCGCTACTCGATAACGAGGCGTCAATCGATTTCCTTTGGTTGAACGGAACACCATTTGACGGATCGCCAGAGATAAAGCATCGTAAACGACGTCAATCCGGCGGCGATTGTCCAGAACCATATTCATAGATGCGCTGATATCAATTAAATAAATAATAAGTGCAGGAGTTCGTTGTGATGCCTGAATTGTGTAGTTCATTTTAGAGTGTGTCACCCCTATTATTCAATATTTATCATATTATAGGTCTGGTAGTGTGTACTTGGAGTTACTCAAAAATTTATTGATTGCACTCATACGTGCAGCCACTTTACCTACACCTTTGAAATAGGAAGCATCGGTGTTATAAAGATTTTTGAAATCACGTGCATATGACAAAGCACTGGATGTTTTTTTACCTTTTTGCGCGTTATATGCACTGTTATAGAGAGCAATTAATTTAACCACATTTTGAGCACGCTTTTTCTTAAGTGCTTCCTTCTGAGCAGCCTCCTGTTTACGCTTGGCTTCAGCCTCAGCCTTCTGTCTCGCAATTTTGGCGTCATTTTCTTTCTTCCAAGCTAGGTAAGCTTCATACTTCGCTTGTTGCTCATATTTGGCTTGTAGCGCTTTGCGCTCTGCTTCCTTTTTCTGTTGCTCGCGTTGCGCCAGATAAGCTTCATACTTCGCTTGTTTGTCATACTTAGCCTGCAAAGCTTGACGTTCTTGTTCCTTTTTCTTCGCTTCCGCTTCTTTTTGTTTGGCTTCGGCGAGTTTACGCTTCTTCTCAGCTTCCAGTTTTGCAGCTTCAGCAGCCTTTTGCTTTTCAGCTTCTTCTTGCTTTAGCTTCTCAGCTGCAGCCTTCCTAGCTGCCTCTTCTGCTGCTTTAGCTTCAGCGAGACGAGCAGCTTCCTGTTGTTTTACCTCAGCTTGGTCCGCAAGAATTTTAACTGTAGGTACTCCCCCCGCTAGTAATACAACAAGTACAGCAGAGGAGATCATAAACTTTTTGGAGCGATAAAATGGGACAGGTACTGGCTCTGTGCTTTCCGGTTTTGCATTCAATCTAGCATCGAGCTCTTTGATCGCTGCCTCCACTTCCATATGCATTGCACTATTGCTGGGAATGAAGTGAAAAAGTGAACGATACACTTCAAGCGCAGCGGCCGGCTTATCTTCATCCTCCAGCGCTCTTGCTTGTAAGAACAACCGATTGACAACAGCCTCTTGATCAGGAGCTTGTTTTGAATCGGATGCCCCGACTACTTCAGCATTTGATTCCACACTACTAGATGATGAACGATCTGACGTTGCATTCGCACCCTCTTCCGGCGAAGCCGTTGCATCTTCTTCGGACTCTGAAGCCGCCAACAAGGCATCGGCTAGCTGGGTATCTACGGAAGCTAGGGCAATGTACCACTCCCCAAACGTTGGACAACTGCTCAGATCGTGACTTTCCCACGCACGGATAAACAGATCTGATAATTTGGAACCCCAGCGTTTCTCAAGGGAACTGCGCATCGCAAAATATCGCTCACTTGCCGTTTGCATTTCATGCTGGTCAAAATAGCTTTCTCCCCATGCTTTTTCTACAATAACAGGGTCCGACCAAGATAGCATCTCTGCAATAATAACGGCTCCGGCAAATCGATCTGCATACGAGCTCCACAACCCGCTATGCACGGTTCGATGGGCTGCATAACCAGGAGATCCTGCAAGCAGTGCATCTGGACGATCCATCTTGGAGCTGTACATCTGCTCCACATCCACGAGTTCGACCGCAGAAGTTAAGGACGAGTTCTGCACTTCGGAAAAAAACGGAATCATCACATTGGGCGCGGACATATCACAATGCGCGAGTCCACGTTGCTCCATTGCAGAACCTGTGCTGGCAAGTGCTCTGGCCAGTTTCAGACTCTCCTCCGCTGTCAGCTGCTTCTGATCACTGATCACATCGAACCAGGTTAAACCTTGCACCCATGGCATCAGTACCGCATATAACAGATCAGGATGTTCTCCAATAAGCGCTCCGTTTCTTTCCGGAGTGAGCACTTCACGCTTGCATACCTGCAGACCAGGTATTTCACTATATGGCTCCATATGCTCAGACTGATAGACCATCGCCGGGATACGGAATTTCGGAAAAAACATTTTTAGTGCTTTTGCCCCATGAACTGAGCCATCGCGGGGAATCAATTGGTACACAATCCCTTGTCTTCCAGCTTGGGCATAAGCAAGACCCGGCGCAGCCGGATGCTGACCAATCGTATAGGCCACATCATTAATCACTACTTCATCCCCGGGATTCGGTTGAAAAGACATGCTCATCCCTCTCTCTGTCTTTATGTCATAGTTGCGGCAAAAACCGGGTGTTAATCCACCCGGTTTTTGCCGTAATTTTACAATCTTTAGCTTTCTGCCCACATACGATCAGGGCTGATTCAAACCATTCATCGTCCTGATCTATGTAATACAGATTAACGAGATTGGTCTGCTGTGCGGAATTTAGTAGCGATTGCTGACAGTTCTGCACTAATGCTGTTCAATGTTTGAACGAAAGATTGCATTTGTTTACTAGCTTCTTGGAACTCCTGGAAGAAACGTTGCTTTGTCATACCTTCCCATTGTCCTTCCATACTTGTGATGGATTGAGTCAAAGTAGATACGATTTGCTGACTTTGTTCTCCGCTTTGTTTAAATTGATTAGATACCTGATCGAGTTGTTCTGGGGTGACTAAAATACGTCCTGCCATTTTAAATTCCTCCTTGATGTGTGTAGATGTTTTTTGGTTTGTTCAAATTGTACTATACAAAAATCAATCGGACAAAAGCCGAAGGACCTAATCCTATTTACCCCATTTTTAGCATATGAAACTTCAACTAACAGACTATTTACACATGAAATTTCGTTCAGCTGCCCTACATTTATTTCATGCTTTATGAAACTACAGGTTCAATTCCTCTTCTTTCTTGATAAGAAGGGTCTCTGAATCTCCAAGCCACTGGCTCAGGCTGCATAGCTTGAACAAGAGTAGCGGGAGAAGTGTCAGGCGGAGCAGCATCCTGTATTCGATACACAGCCGCTATGGCCGAAAGAGGATCGGATACAACAGCTACATCAGCAGCATGTGCAGGCAGGATCTCACCGCTATGATTACTCTGAAAAACATTCATCATATTGACCGCATTACCGTAGACCATATTGACATGACTCAGCACAGATCGATACTCCATATCTGCTTGTTGGAACAATAAGGCCTTGCGTCCCAGCTGTGCACTTAAATCCATCAAACGACGGAGGGCTTCTTCACCCAGTCGTTTGCCGCGATTCCATTCGCTCATCACCGCTTCACGGGATTCAACATCCCATTCCAACGAATGAATTGCCTGATCCAACACTGTCATCTTTTGCTGTATTCGCTCCGCTGCATACTGAATCTGCCTGCTCAGTGCCCGAAGCACATCCGGTTCCACACGAATGCGCATTTTCCATCACCTTTCCTCTTCCTCTGCAGGCTGTTTAAGCCAGTCCAGCAGCATTTCGTGAAACTGTTCTTTTGTTGTTAGTGCAGCAACAAGCCAATCGTCCGAAGCTTTTGTACTCATTCGGAATAACCAGTTAGATACCGTGCTAGCCGTAAATGCCGCCGATTGTGACTGCCATCCATCCTGTCTCCATACGAGCAACTTGAACTCTCCTTCAGCTTGCTTGTTGACCAGACAACGTGCTAATGCAAGGGAGCCTTCAGGATCATTCGTTTCCTGAGAGAGCTCTTCTGCCACGGTCTGCACTTCACAGCCTTTCAGACCATTCATGACTTCATAAAACTTTTTCTTGGAACACATCAGTGCCGGTCTTTCCATCGGAGATTGGCCGCTCCACTTCATCCGTTCAATCAGAACAGCGACGGCTTCACGAACATTTCCCAGATCACTCAGAGTAAACGAATCAGGTACATCCACGGCACGGGTCACTTCAACAACACGTTCATCGGTGCAGTGTATATAACTTTCATACGATTTGCCATCAATCGTATAGCGGAGCCAGCATGCTCGATCGGATAATCCGGCAATGGCTACTCTGGAAAAAACGGTTGGTGTCATGATCAGCTCATGGGTATCTTGATCTTGCACCAAGTACCCTTTCTCCAGCAAGGAGGTTTTGACACGCTCCCACTCCACAGCAATATCTTCTGCCATATAACCGCGGAACGGGTCTTCCACACCAAGCAAGCGATCT
This sequence comes from Paenibacillus sp. JJ-100, assembly GCF_948329825.1. Classification (GTDB taxonomy): domain Bacteria; phylum Bacillota; class Bacilli; order Paenibacillales; family Paenibacillaceae; genus Paenibacillus. The sequence goes on along the minus strand of NZ_CAOJCM010000001.1, from coordinate 776,665 downwards.
GAACCTAGAATACCTGCAAGGAAAAATAGTTCCTTAATCTTCAGCGTGACTACCTTTTGCTTAGAATCATGAACCGTCAACATTATGAGCCACCTCCCCTCAAACTACAACATGCCATCGGTCACGAATTTCTGAAATCCAATTATTCATTTTCCAGCTGCTATCACAAGGAACTGCACCTTTAACCCTGGAATATTTACGTTTTATATAATAACCTTGACCTGGTGGCAGTACCTTCAGCCCACCAGCACTACCCCCAGATTCTGAATAAGGTATACGGAAGAACGAGAGATCATTAGGGTCCAAAGTCCCTAAGAGTAATCCACTTTGAGATGCTTTTACATCGCTAACCCAATCGGAACCGAACGTCGGGAAATCTGCCGGAACCCCAGATAGAATGACATGAATCCCCCGGTCTCTTCCCTGACGAACAATAACACCAAGCTGATCTTTTACATTAAAATCATTGAGTTGTTTGGATAACGTGTCGGCATCATCAATGACAAGCACGATCTCCGATCCTCCAGTAATCTCAGCACGTTTCAGAACTTCATCGTACAACTCCTGGATGACAGGTGCAAGTTGTTCTTCTCTAGACACATGTCCACGGACATGGGGCAAACTGCTGATCTCACCCAATCCACCTGAGCCATATCTCATATCTACGGTGTATATTTGCACATCCTCAGGTGAAGCATGATAAGCCAGGGACAACATCCATGTTAGCAGAAAGGTCGTTTTCCCACCTTCCATTGGACTTGCCACCAAGAAGTGAGGCCCTTCACGTAAATTTAGCTCGAACGGCTCCAGATCGTCTGTAAGCAGTCCCACCGGAACGTTTACTGTGGAAGTTTCCCACGCTTTACCGAAAGAGCCTGTACGAACTAATAAATCTTTGAGCTGAATTTCCTCAGGAAGAGGTGCGATCTGAGGCGCTTCCTCACCCGTCCACTCCTGGCGAATCGCTGCAATCGTTCGCCGCAATGCCGATGAGCGTTCGCCTTCGTCAGCTCCAGAAGCTGGTAGCGCAGTCTGAAACATTAGTGGAGGTACTTGTCCTTTTACAAGACCTCTTCCCGGCGGCAGCTGGCTTGGAGCTTTCGAAGGGCGTCCGACAGCATAATAATAATCACTTGGATCAGACAGCTCAAATGAAACTGCATTGGGTATATTACTTCTGAATTTTTCGAAAATATCCGTTACGCGGTTAGCGGTAAGCACGAAGGTAATCCCTAAGCTTCCGCCCTCTCGTAAAATAGTTTCCAACAATTCGTTCTCATCTGGATAAGCATTACGGAACGACATATATCCATCAATAACAACTACAATTTGCGGAACTACAGCGTGCGCAGTTCTGCGATAAGCTGATATTGTTTTAACACCTGCTTCGGAGATCATATCTTTGCGCTGGGCAGAGATTTTCATAATATAACGGAACAACCGCTTGATCCGGTCTTCCTCCTCTGCCATCATCACCCCGCCAACCTGTGGCAGCCCGGCGAAGTCCTTCATCATCCGACCCATGTCAATAATATATCCGTTCCACGGCTCGGTTTGATCCGAACGCGCAAGAGACATCAGTAACGTTTGGACGAAGGTGGTTTTGCCAAGACCAGGCATACCATAGATCACCAAGTGACCTTGATCCATAGGCATAGCTAACGGCAGTTGCCTTTGATTCGGCAGGTCATCCAGCATACCGACCAATGGTTTGAGACCATTAACTCCCCCGTCCAGCAGGTTGTCCCTGTTTGTATCCTGTTTCCAGTCATGCAGACTATCCAGCTCTAGCGTCTCTGGCAACGGAGGGAGCCACGGTCCTGGTAAACGTTCGATTCCCGCATCAGCAGCAGCTTTAGCTACATAATCAATAAATACTTGCAACTGTTTCGGTACATCTTCTCCCTTAAGAACGGCTCTTCGTTCTCCCGTCAACAGGGGCTCACGTTTACCATTCAAGCGTACTTCCATAACAGGCAGCACCGTTGTTGTATCCTCTTGCTGATTGTACGGTGCACCGCTCCAAGCAAACTGCATCTCTTCAAATACTTCGTCGCTGCCGACCTGGAAATAACCTCGACCAGGCTTGGTAATCCAAGCAGCGTTCGGGATTTTAATCATATCTCTACTGTCTCCCTCGCTTTGTACGCGAAGACAGATGCGAAAACGAGAGTTACTCCATATTTTATCATCTACAACCCCGGCTGGCTTTTGCGTTGCCAGAATAAGGTGAACGCCCAGTGTTCGACCGATTGCCGCAATACTGATCAGCTCATCCATAAACTCTGGCTGGTCGCGTTTCAATTGAGCGAACTCGTCTATAATAATAACGAGATGTGGCAACGGTTGTTCATGTCTGGAGCGTAAAATTTTGTAATACTCATCGATATGTTGCAGATTACCTGCATCATTTAATATTTTCTGCCTTCGGACCAGTTCGGCTCGAAGTGAAATATTCGCACGCTCAATCAGATTGCCATCCAGATTCGTAATGGTGCCTACGACATGTGGCAGATCCACAAAGGTGTTGGACATACCTCCACCCTTATAGTCGATTAACATGAAGGCGAGATCATGCGGATGGAACTCGGCGGCCAAGGAAGCAACAATGGATTGAATAACCTCACTTTTACCTGAACCGGTTGTTCCTGCAATCAGCCCGTGCGGACCATGACCTTGGCGTTCAATCTTATCGTGCAAGTTAATTGATATCTTTTTGCCGCCGGCCCTTACCCCCATAGGCACAGGGAGTGTATCGGGATATCGGGTTTGTTCCCAGCGAGATACAACGTCCAAATCCTCCACCCGTGAAGTGCTAAGCATATCGAACAAAGGTAGCACTTGCGGTATCTCTGAAGCGGAAGAACGCTTCAGACGAATCGGCGACATATAACGGGATAAAGCCTCAGCTGTCTCTTTCGAAATCACATCCGGCTTGAATGTCTGCGTAATAACGTCCGCATCTTCCGTCTTTTTGATATAAACGCCTTTGTTTTTAGAAGCCTCCATAATTAATTGACAGTGCATCGGTAGTGACTGTTTGCGGTTCGCCAGTACAATCGTGCACACATCAATCTCTTGTGCAGCTTCCAGCAACAACGGAAGCAATGGCTCCTCTTCTATGAGCTGAGTATCGGACAGAATAACCACATAACATGGCGTTTGCACTGTTTTTTTGTAGCGGTCTTCCTTATTGTTACGACGACGATTCAGCACGGAAAACAAGCTGTCCGCTAATTGGTGCGCACTGCTGTGCCTGTCGGCCATGTATCGCTGTGCCTGATCCTCATCCCAGATGTGCGGCAACCAGCGAAGCCATTCCCACTCCTTCGTTTCCTTTTCTTCATAAAAAGCAGCAAGTTTCAGTTCATCGGGTGAGTGCCTTACCGTGAGTTGAGAGACAATCACTCGCAGTGAAGCCAAGACCTCCTCTCGATCACCTACAAGCCCCATCACCTTGGACTCAAATAGAGGCAAGGTAATCGAGGCATCAGGAACCGTCTGGAACTCAGCGGCGAGTTCATGAGCAGCTTCAATCAATTCGTCCTTTTCATATCCATCAATCCGAGGAACCTGTAGCTTGATGCGGAACGGAACCTCTCCAGTGCCGACACGCACCTGCAAAAAATCATCATCTTCCGGTGATCGCTCCCAGAGGGAACTGTGTCGATTCTTCACAACCTGCAGACATACTGCAGGATCACCATGAATCTCATGAAGGCTTTTCACCTGCTCCGCCTGTGCTTCTTTCAGTTCTTCACGGTGTTTGTCTAACTGTGCGAGATACATCGCTTTACGTTCCTCAATTTTTTTGCGATAAGCTTTTTTGTTGCTCAGATATACAAAGAACGGGATGGTATATGAAGTAAGCATCATCATCACCGTCATCATCTGAAACATCATATAAGTGCTGTTACCCATCTTGCCAGTCACATTGATGTATACGTAGAAACCGATGCTGACCATTGTCATTATAACGGGAACTACAATAGAAATCATAGAAAACGTAGGTTTGTTCGGTTCAGTAGGCGGCCTTAGAATTTCTAAGGTCTCCTCCTTCAGAACCGGTGTCATTCTTGGAGAACGCTGATATAACACATTCACGAAGAAAAGACCTCCTTTATTAGTAATTCATTTGATGAAAGATACGCCGCGCATCACGATTCGTTGCTCTCCTGTTGAAACAGAGAGCGTCTTCCATAGATCGGGGCCTCTTCAGAAGTCGTTGAAAAAGCACGTTGCACACGTACACAGCTTCCCTGGCGCAATCCAGTCTCCATTAACTGTTGAGTGTTCTGAGGTGTAAACCATAACCCCTCCGGAAATTTAGCCTCTAATATATACTGAATGCCATCTCCCGGCGCCTGTCCAAATATCCGTACACCGAGCAACGTCTTTAAATGTTCAATGGTGCATTCATCCGGAACTTCAATGTCGAACCATTCGCCTTCTTCCCGGCCGGAATACACGGTTAGAATCATGTGAATCCCTCCCAAGGTCTCATATGTAAATTGTCCTAATGTCAGATTAAATCAAAAAAAAGCATATGAAACGTTATTCCATCCTATTTTCTTATATAAAACCCTTGTTTGCAACGTACCTGCTGTAATTTTGTTACATACGACCCACGTATATATTGAAATATCGTACATTTGACTCAGAACTTTCGTGTCATTCTTCATTTTAAAATTTGCAAAGATGCGAAAACCTCATGTTATTTACCATTTAAAGTAAAATAAAAAGGTTGTTTGGGACTTTCATTCCTTTGCCCACAATTGAATTGTGAACACTTTTCAAACTTTATGGAGCTTTATGTTTTCATAAGCTATTTTTAAGGTAATTTTAAGCATTGGTATTTAATATAACGTGTATGAAATAACTCTCGTGAGGTGATTTCAAGTGAGAACTCTAATAACATTTCAAAACAAGTCAATCCCAGTATATTTTAATCAAGAAAACAAACAACCTGTGCAAAAAACATTGAGATTGCTGAGTAGTGCCCTTGAGCATAAAATCAGTAACGGTAAACGCGCTTTACAAAAATGTCTGCACTCTTTGATTAGTATTGAAATTGTTGGCGGCGAAGCTATTCTGCACAGCCGCAGTGAAAACGACTCTCTCGCTCTATCTTTATATTAAAAGTGGAGAGAAGAGTGCTTCATTTCTTCGTTTACACATTAACTATGAAAAAGGAAGCTTCCCTTTAGGGACAAGCTTCCTTTTTTCGTTCATTTTTCGTGGTAAATCCTCCATCAAAATATACTTGAACACCAATACAGGCCCAGCAACTTCTGTGGCAATTCCGATCACCGGCGACCATCCTTTCCAGTGCTTACTGCATCTTCTCCAGCACATAGGATGGATCACTCTCTTCCGCAATCTCTGCTTTCCGAATTCGAATGACAAACAATCTCACCAAATTTGCTCGTGTATGCTCTTCCTGACAGGTATTTAATTTCCTTAATATAAAACGGTCAATGGACATAAGTTATAAGCCCCTTTGCCATGATATTTACGGAGCAACATCGTTCCGTGTATCCATAAATAACCATAACCACGCCTGTCCAAACAACTTTTTGACCCCATTCAGATCGTATATTTTATTTGATGTAAAATCATGCAAAAGCCCGTCCCAACACAGTTGAGACGGACTTCATGCGGCTCTTGTCGCTTCATCGCGAACCAGCTCAGAAGGGCCACTACCTTCATCTCTGATTCATGCATATTCGACTTATTTTACACCCGGATACTCCCGATATTGGTGTTGCAAACTGATCCAACGTGTTCGTGTGAATTTATCAATCGCCCAATCTCCTCCGAAACGACCGATACCGGACGACTTTTCTCCGCCAAACATGACATGGGCCTCATCATTCACCGATTGATCATTCACATGCACCATACCAGATTCAATCCGCTGTGCCACTCGATATCCACGTTCCAGATTGCCTGTAAATACTGAACCGCTCAGACCATAAGGAGTATCATTCACCAGCTGAATAGCCTCTTGTTCATCTTTCGCTTTCATAATGACAGCGACCGGTCCAAACAGTTCCTGCTGTACAATATCTTGTTCCGGTTTCACGTCTGCAAGCACCGTTGGCATGAGCACACCTTCCTGATGCGTCCCGCCAAGCAATAATTGCGCCCCTTCATCTTTGGCTTGTTCCACCAGTTCAAGCAGGCGTTCCACTTCCTTTTTCCGGATCAGCGGCCCTACGAGTGTTTTCTCATCAGACGGATCTCCAGCTTGTATGTTTTTTGTTTTGCTCACAAAGGATTTCAGAAACTCGTCGTATACATCAGCATGCACAATAATGCGGTTCAGCGCCATACAGATCTGACCCTGATGCAAAAACTTCCCGAATACAGCTGCCTGTGCTGCATGTTCGATATCCGCATCTTCCAGAACGATCATGGCATTGTTGCCGCCAAGTTCCAGTGCAGTTTCTTTGAGGTGTTCACCTGCCAGTTTTCCGATGCCTCTCCCTACTTCCGTGGAGCCTGTGAAAGAGATCACCTTAGGAATGGGATGTGCCACAAAATAATCTCCAATCTCACTGCCACTTCCTGCGACAACATTGAGTACACCCTCAGGCAGACCCGCTTGCTCAAAAAGATCAGCAATTAACCAACCTGCTGTAATTGGCGTATCCGAAGCCGGTTTGATAACTACACCGTTGCCCAGCGCAATCGCTGGTGCGACGGAACGCAAACATAGATGCAAGGGGAAATTCCAAGGGCCTATAACACCGATGACACCTTTAGGTTCACGGACTATCCGATTTTCTTTGCCCGGGGTGTTAGACGGAAGCAACTCCCCTTTCATTCGAAAAGGAAAAGAAGATGATTCGTCCACAATACGCTTCGCTGCGGCAAATTCTGCTTCAGCTTTAATTCGGGTGCTACCTGATTCCGTAATGAGGAGCTGAATAATCTCTTCTTTTCGTTCGTCCATCAGGGACGATACTTGACGTAAAACGCCTTCCTTGACGGATGGCAAGGTTGCACTCCATTCCTCTGCACTTTTTTTAGCAGACTCATACGCCTGATCGATATCATCTGGACTGGAAGAACGCCAGGTAGCGATGACTTCACCTGTATAGGGATTTATGTTCTCCAGCATTTTCTCACCCGAACCTTCTACCCACTTGCCAGCTATATACTGCTTCGTCCAGGTTCCCATTTTATGTTGGTTTTCCACTAATGTCATTACGTACGCCTCCGATCTTCAGATTAGAATGTACATAAAAAAACGATGTCTCATTCATTAACCTTGTTCGAAGGTCGGCAAACGGATAAATGGCATTCATATAGCTGGATTGGACGACTTGGAGTCTAATTTTGAATTCAATTAGATGTCAAAAGAAGTAAGATCAGACCAGCCATAAGCGATCTCTACCAGATCTTTATCCCCAATACGAACGCATTGTGTATGCACAGGTAAACCGCCCATTTTTTCATAAAAGCGGCACGCCGGATTTCGCTCCAAAGCCCAAATGACCATGTTTCCGATCTCGCACATCTGGAGATGATGAACCACTCTCTTAACGAGTTGTCTTCCTATCCCAGACTGCTGATACGACTGCAATAGGTAAATAGCGTATAGTTCACCATCATAGGGCAATTTACCTTCACGTTCCTTACCTCCACAGGCAAAACCGACAATCTCCCCATATCCATCCTCAGCGACGACCAAAATCTGATCTTTTTCGCCAGCGTGTAATTGCCGCTCCCACTGAGGTAATCGGGACTCTGTAGTCAAATGATCTAAAACATAATTTGGCATGATTCCGCGGTATGTTGTCTTCCAGCTCTCTGTATGTACATATGCGATGCCTTGTGCATCCCGATCAAGCGCCCGTCTGATGTTCATCGCATTCTACTCCCTTTCTCTCTAAGGTTATAACCCTTCCACATTTAATCGGGTAGTTGATCCATCACTTGTGGCTTGATGAAAAATATAATCCGGCCTACGGCCGGATCGTAACTCGGGTTCCAACAGATACCTCGGAGGACAGATCCAGTACATCTGAATTATACATACGTATGCAGCCATGCGACGCAGATTTACCAATGGACGAAGGTTCGTTGGTTCCATGAATGCCATAATGGGGTTTGGACAGACCCATCCAGAGTACGCCAAAAGGCCCCCCAGGATTCTCTTGTTTATTAATGATTGTAAACTCTCCGCTTGGCGTACTGGTAAGCATTTTGCCTGTGGCAACCGGATACCCCTTCACCACTTGATCTCCATCCAGGAGATACAACATATGGTCGGACAAGTCCACAATGATTCTGTAATTCGGCATCTCGACATCCCTCCTGCCCTATCCTATGCAAGATAGATGCCGATGCCCCGGCTCAGTTCAATATCAGTCTTGTTCCCAATCGTTACCCCGGCGGGCATGCTTCGGCTTGCGCGTTTTGGGTGGTTTGCTTGATGCGGTTCGCTTCCTTGACGCGAATTCTTCCTTACGCCGCTGAAATTGCAGTTCTTTCTGCATCTTCAAGAAATTATTCAATCTCTTCTGATCCAGTTCACCGCTTTCAATGGCCTCTTTCACTGCACAGCCTTGTTCCTTCGTATGAGTGCAATCGATAAATCTGCAGGCAACCGCCAGTTCATCAATTTCACCAAAAGCCTGTGAAAGGCCTCCTTCTCCTTCGTCCCAGAGATGAAGTTCGCGCATCCCCGGCGTATCGATCAACACAGCTCCCTGCGGTAGCACAAAGATCTCCCGGTGAGTTGTTGTGTGTCTACCCCGACTGTCCCCTTCTCGAACGGCTTGCGTAATCTGCACATCCTTACCCATCATCCAGTTGACTAGTGTAGATTTTCCGCTGCCGGAAGAGCCTGTGAGTGCCACGGTTAGACCGGGTTTCAGATAATTCTCCAGCCTTTCCTTCCCCTTACCTTCGACCGCAGAGATCGCCAGTACTTCCACTCCAGGTGCAATGCCCTCCACCTGAGCGATTCGTTCTTGCACATCGTCACACAGGTCGCTTTTACTCAGAACGATAACGGGTCTTACACCACCATTCCAGGCCATTAACACATATCTTTCAAGTCTCCTAAGATTAAAATCATGATTAAGCGCAGCAACGATGAGCAGGGTATCTACATTTGCAGCAATGAGTTGTTCCTTGGTTACCGGTCCAGCCGCCTGTCTGGATACACGACTCTGACGTGGTAACAGGTGATGAATAATCGCTTCCTCTCCTGGTTCGTGGGCCACCGCCACCCAATCGCCCACAGCTGGCGCAATTCCTGTCTCCACACTATCGTGCCGCATTCTTCCTGACATCTTGCCCCAACATTCTCCTTCTGCAGTAATTAGACGCTGCATATGTCCGTGATCGGCAATAATTCGAGCAGGCTGTCTGGATGGCAGTTCGAGTTGTTCATCAGACCACCGCTTCTCCCAATCAGCTGTCCAACCATAGTGTTTAATACCAAACTTTTCAGTACGTTGATTTAAAATAAAAACTCCTCCTAATTCGTTCACGTTTCAAGTTAAAAGATGTTGCTAATTCACTTTGTTCTTTTTGTTCTTTTTGTTCTTTTCATTCAAATTCACGAATTCACCCTGCATCTCCGTTTACAGATCCAAACCAAAAAGCCACGAGCATGTCTTCATACCCGCGGCAATTCGTAGTTATCCGAATGAAGGAGAGCCCCCAAGCACAGTGAATAACGTGTTCTCAAACTCTTCCTCCGTTATCCCGGCTCTGAAACTCCCTTTTGGTACACAAAAAAAGCCACAGGTACGTCACCCGTGACTTTGTCTGAAGGTCTAATTATCGTTCAGCAAAAATGAGTATCTCTACCCAATTATAGCTAAATCGATATACCTTGATCCGTTCCGGAGACGCTGTTCTTATTCAATTCCACGTATAATGCCGTTAGATTTGTCATTAACATCGCCTCCCTTGTAGAATATGCCATCATGTTACACAGTCTTCTGTGCGTTTGTCAAGCCCGTTCTTATTGGTACCCGTACTTGCCTCTATTTTACCTGATCCCATCTCGTCCACATTTCACGCGGATTCAGCTCATATACACCGTCTTCCCGATACATGAACTGATGCATAATAAACTCCCGGCGAAGGGTTGCAAAATCCTCATGATAGTTCTGAATAAACGCGTTGATTTCCTTCTCGCTGTACTTGCGTCCAAACTCTAATTGCTCCACCAAATATTCAAGCACAACTAGCTTTTTCTTATACTGTGCAGGAATCTGACGGAGCCGCCCGTCTTTGGAGAAAAAATTCCTCATGATGGACGCTTTCAGCGTCTCATTAACGTCTGTCATATCGGAGTGGTCCTTTCTTTTGAATATAAAATCAACCGAAGCCTGCGCATATTCACGAATAAAATAAGGATTCAATGTAAAATATACCGTATTCTTCTCTCGTCGTTCTTGAATGAGCGCAGCTTCTCTCAACTTGGCAGCATGATGTGTCACTGTTGGTTGCGACAGATTGAGACGCTCTGCCAGCGCTTGTCCATGTAATTCTCCTTCCGACAGTAGCAGAAGCATACGAAGCCGGGTTGGATCTGCCAAAGCTTTGTGATAGGCCACAATCTTCTCCAGCTGTATCATTGTACACCTCACATTTAATTAGATAAACATCTAATTTGATATTAGTCTTTAACTCTCTCGAAGTCAATTCAATTCCTTTTTGATTTTTACCACATTGCCTTTCGCGTCAGAACTGGCATTGATGTGTTATTTACGGTAGGATTATATTGTTTGTAATGAAGGAGGATTAAGAACATGGAAGATGTCATCATTATTGGCGGAGGACCATGCGGTCTGTCCGCTGCCATTGAATGTGAGCGGGTAGGATTGTCCGCTGTCATTATTGAGAAGCACAATATCGTGCAATCGATCTACCTTTATCCGACACATATGCAGTTCTTCAGTACAGCAGCGCTGCTTGAAATCGGAAACGTACCTTTCAGTACCCCAAATGACAAGCCGTTTCGTTATGAAGCACTTGCCTATTATCGCAAAGTAGCCGAACATTTCGGCCTGCGTATTCATAATTATGAGGAAGCCCGTGAGATCCAGCGCCAAGAAGACGGCACCTTTGAGGTACATACGGTGAACCGGCGCGGAGAAACGATCGTTTATCAAGGACGTCATGTCATCGTGGCAACCGGCTATTTCGATCATCCGAATTACCTGGGCATCCCAGGTGAAGACAAGGACAAAGTTACGCATTACTTCCGCGAGGCTCATCCTTACACCAACACACGTGTAGCCATCATTGGTGGAAGTAACTCAGCCGTTGATGCCGCTATGGAGCTTGTCCGCGTGGGTGCTCATATCGATATGGTCTACCGCGGTACGGGTCTGTCTGAGCATATCAAACCTTGGGTTCGTCCATTATTCGAAAGTATGGTTCAGAAAAATCACATCACACTGCATCTCGGTTCACGTGTTAATGAGATTCTGGATGATTCGATCCGTATTGTTCATGCAGATGGTTCGGAGAGCGAACTGGAGAATGACTTTGTGCTCGCAATGACTGGATTCAGGCCAGATCGTAAATTACTCACTTCCATAGGCGCAAAAATGTCAGAGGACATGGATAAACCGTTATATGATCCACAGACAATGGAGAGCAGTGTACCCGGCATTTATGTGGGAGGCGTTATCGCTTCCGGGCGCAATGCCAATGAAGTGTTTATCGAGTCAGGACGCTGGCACGGACGTTACATCGCTGAACACATCATTAGCAAAAAGCGTGCTCAGTCTGAGGAGCAATGAAGTCGATGGACATGACCTCCCTCCTGTTGCTTGTGTTCGCGGCGCTCGGTATCATCAGCAGTAATACACCAGTGACTGTTGCAATGGTATTTTTACTGTTGCTCCGTGTGCTGAACTTGAATGAAGCGTTCCCCTGGCTAGAGAAATACGGGCTCACGCTGGGTATCATCATTTTGACCATTGGTGTTATGGCACCTCTCGCCAGTGGGAAAATGAGTCTGCAGACCATCGGTGAATCGTTCTTGCACTGGAAGTCACTGCTCGCAATAGGCGTTGGATTGCTTGTTGCGTACCTGGGTGGACGCGGGGCTACACTGATGAGCACACAGCCTACAGTCGTCGCAGGTTTGTTGATCGGTACGGTTCTTGGTGTTGCATTGTTTAAAGGTGTACCTGTAGGGCCTCTCATTGCAGCAGGCATCCTGTCCTTACTGTTAGGCAAATCCTGAATAGCAATGTTCGCATGTTCGCTTTTGCTACTGGCTGTATTTCCCACCGTTGTGTGCTATACTTCTATTCAAGCAAACAGGTACATGCATTTGCAGCAGGAATGAATATCCTTCTCTCCTTGTCAGATGAATTCATTCAGTACTTCACGACGTTTATCGTCCTCAGGAGGATTCAGGAACCATGTCACGTCCCTTTGTTACCGAAGCCGTGATGGTGGCTATCTACGGTCAATTACTTGCGCCGCCGGCGCCTGTGCAATATATCGTTCCTTATACCACCATCCTTGAACTATATGAGTTTCAGAGCAGTGCTGATCCCATGATGGATAATCCAGCTGATGACCAGCACGTTAAATCTAAAATCAATGAATTGATCTCATATTTTGAGGAGCCGTTGAACAAAAAGAAAATTGAACGTGCCTTATCGGTGCCGTGGGCAAAAAGCCCTTCCATTTTGTTTGGTAACCAAGTATCGATTACAATTGTTAACGCGATGGATACAGCACAATATGGAGAGTACTTTGACCCGATTGAGACAGAACTCATTCTTACATCCCAACGTCTGGGCATTCCGATCTTGACCGATCAAGTGGAATTGATTGCCCGAATCATTGAATCCGAAACGCCTGTACAAGTGTTTGATATTGATGATTTTGACTTTGCAATGGATGATGAGCCACTGGATCAAGTATAGTTCAACAAACGCATATGCCAAAAGACCTCGACTTCTACTTTATCGTAGTAGTCGAGGTCTTTGTGGTATTACAGAATCTAATATTCCCACCTTAAGATCTTAAACCGGATTGTGTTAGTAACATCATGCTTATTTCATTCATAGGAGGCAATGCATTTCGGTCAAAAAACTTCAATCCGGCATCACTATTCACCCGAGTTTGGACGAGATGATCCTGAATAATTCGAGTTTTGAACAAGGCAATAACATCGTATTCTTCATCCCCATTGGCATGTATCTGCCGTAGCTCCGGACCAGAGTACAACGCTTCGAAATGCATCAGCTCCGCCTTCCATCCCGTCTCTTCCCAGAGTTCACGATGGGCAGCCTCTTCAATCGTCTCGCCAGGACGCATATTTCCAATGAGCAACCGCCAGTCTCCTTGTTCCGCATGCTTAATGAGCAGCAACTCACCCTGTTCATTCGCGGCTATTATAGCGGCTTTGACGACAATATGTGCACGTTTAGCAATATATTGGCCTATATCTCGTGCTGGCAAATCCACTCCTCATCCCTCCTCCTATAAAAAGGCGGATCTTATTACACCTCTGTGTAACGATATTCAATATCTTGGCCTTCATCAACGACATCCACATGAAGCTGATGTCCCTTCAAATACCAGTAGTCATGATCTTCCATAAAAAATTGAATGCCAGCCACTTCGGTTTGATCCGCAGGATGATTAGGCTTTTCTACAGCGATGCCCAACGAGAACCCCGGATGTAGACCACCGCCAGAGCTATAACGAGCAAAAAAGCGGATGCTATCTCCTTCGTTCAGGTTCAACTCTCTTTTGTACCAGCTAGCTGCTTGTTCGGATACATGTATGGTACTCATATGATGTCAGCTCCTTTTATATATATGTTACATCATATCGCTACATCGACTTGAATACAAACCTTGTCATTCACCCGGGGCCATATGAAATTGTGAAAAATGTTTGACAGATTGTAAAATGCGGTGGTAAGATGCAAACATACGAGGTCTACATTGCATTTATTTCCATTAACGAGAAAGGGTGATTACGGTGTTTAACAGTCATAAGCTGGTTCATATGCACACACAATTAAATACCGGAGTATCCCCGAAATCATTCATCCGTTCATAAGACAGCATACTTCAGGTGTCGTTTTTTTATCAGACTCCTGCGAAGTTCGCTCACAAATATCTTATGTACGGCGGCGGCTCTGCTCTCGGAGTCATGCTGCCGTATGAAGAATCAAGACATACCGCGTGCGTGCGGTGTGTCTTTTTTTGTGGTCTGAAGTGGGTTTTGGTACGCTTTACTGTCATTTTGAACGAAATTCTACATTTTTGGGAAATTGAAAGGAAGGGATCACACTTGTTCTCTGTACTTAAAAATCTAGCCTGGTTCTTCAGGCTGGAACGCAAACGATACCTGATTGGTGTCATTTTGCTCATCCTTGTGGGCATTGCCGAATTGCTGCCCCCGCGCCTTTTGGGGAACGCCATCGACGAAATCGTACGCGGCTCCATTACCGGCACTTCTTTAACGTTTTACATTTTACTCATTCTCGGCACAGTAATTATCATCTATCTGATCACGTACATATGGATGCACAAATTGTTTGGAGGAGCCAACCTTGTAGAACGGTTACTGCGCTCCCGCTTTATGGATCACTTATTGCGGATGACGCCGCCCTTTTTTGAAAAAAACAGAACTGGAGATCTCATGGCCCGGGCTACCAATGATCTTCGTTCCATTGCAACAACCGCAGGTTTCGGTATGCTCACCTTAACAGACTCAACAGCATTTCTCTTAACCGTGCTGTTCGCCATGGGTTTCCTTGTCAGCTGGAAGTTAACCTTGGCTGCTGTACTACCCCTTCCTTTTATCGCCATCGCCATGATGATCTATGGTAAGGCTGTACATCAACGTTACACATTGGCACAGGATGCCTTCGGCGATATGAACGATCAAGTACTGGAGTCCATTGCAGGTATCCGGGTTGTACGCGCGTACGTTCAGGAGCGTCTGGATGAGAAACGGTTCGCTGACGTCACCGAAGATGTATATCGCAAAAACCTGGCTGTCGCCCGAATGGATGCCCTGTTTGAACCCACCATTCGACTATTCGTTGGACTAAGTTATGTAATTGCGCTGGCATATGGCATTTATCTTGTTTTCCACAATGAAATCACCCTGGGAGACCTCGTATCGTTCAACATGTATCTGGGGATGATGATCTGGCCAATGTTTGCCATTGGGGAGTTAATTAATCTGATGCAGCGCGGTAGCGCCTCTCTGGATCGGGTTAACGAAACGTTATCCGTAGAACCTGCGGTGCAGGACAGTAAAAACCCTGTTTCTATAGCGCAGCCGGATGAAATCGTCATGAACGATTTAACCTTCCGTTATCCAACCTCTACTGTAGATAATCTCAGTCACATTAATGTTACCCTTCAGCGTGGGCAGACCCTAGGTGTTGTAGGGCGTACCGGAAGCGGTAAATCCACCTTACTGAAACAGTTGCTACACGAATACCCTGCTGGATCAGGCACACTGAGCATTTCAGGACATTCGATTGAGGACATTGCCAAGGATGATCTTCACAGCTGGATTGGTTATGTCCCACAAGAACAAGTGTTATTCTCCAAGTCAGTTCGTCAGAACATTCAATTCGGTAAACCGAATGCGTCCGATGAAGTCATTATGGAAGCGATTCGCACCGCTGCCTTTGACGGTGATCTCGGAACGTTATCTGACGGTCTCGATACTCTCGTAGGTGAGAAAGGCATTGCTTTGTCAGGTGGCCAAAAACAACGGGTATCACTGGCTCGGGCCTTTATCGCTGATCCGGACATCCTCATTCTCGATGATGCTCTATCTGCTGTGGATGCACGAACGGAAGCCAAAATCATTGAAAATATTCGCAACAAACGTGCTGGTAAAACCACACTGATCTCGACTCACCGCTTGTCCGCAATTGAACATGCTGATCGGATCATCGTGCTGGAGCACGGTAAAATTACGGAAGAAGGTACTCATCAGGAGTTGTTAGCCAAGAATGGTTGGTACCGTGAACAATATGAACGGCAACAGGTTGAGTCCAATCTGTCCACATAGGAGGTCAACGCATTGAAGTCCAATACAGGTAAAAGGCTGCTTCAATATGCCTTGAAAGCAAAAGGCACGTTCATCGCTGCCTTAATCATGCTGACGATTGGTGTTGCAGCTGAACTCGCTGGACCCTTCATCGCCAAATCCATGATTGATAATCACTTGCTTGCAATTGAGCAGCCATTTTATGAAACGTCTGCTTCGGAAGAAGCCGCCGTGTACCAAGGAAAAAACTATAAACGTGAAGGTTTATTTGCACCGGATGAGAGTAAAGGAGCCGAGGTACGTGTGCTGCAAGCCGGCAAAAGCTTTTACTTCGTCAACGAGCCCGTGAGTGCTCCTGACGGTGACCGGTCATATGCGAACGGAACCTTGACGGTGACTCGTGCAGGCGAAGTCGTTGGACAATACGCGGCGGTGCCGCTGTCGGCCGGTGAACTCTTTGCCTTTTACAAACCCGAGATGCCCAGCATCTATCAATTGATTGTGTATTATCTGATTTTTCTGGTGATCTCCGTTATTATGGAGTTCGGTAAAACCTTCTGGCTGCAATCCTCTGCCAACAAGGTCATTCAGCGGCTTCGCAACGATGTGTATGCGCACATTCAGCGTCTGCCCGTGAACTTTTTTGATAACCTGCCCGCAGGTAAGGTCGTATCCCGGGTGACCAATGATACCGAGGCCGTCAAAGATTTGTTCGTGGCGGTTCTATCCAACTTTTTCTCAGGCATCATTACGATTACAGGGGTGTATGTCGCTCTCTTCCTGCTCGATGTTCGTCTGGGTCTGATCTCGCTGTTCGTTGTACCGATGCTCATTGCGTGGATTGTGCTCTATCGCAAGTTCGCTACCCGTTACAACACGATCATTCGCTCCAGACTGAGTGAGATTAATGCGATCATTAACGAATCCATTCAGGGCATGTCCATTATTCGTGTATTCCGCCGTCAGAAACAGACTAGACAAGAATTCGAAGAGCTGAATGAAGACTATATGAAACATCAGAACAAGATGCTGAACTTGAACGCCTTTACCTCTCATAACCTGGTGAATGTACTGCGGAATATCGCCTTTGCCGTGGTGCTGTGGTATTTCGGTGCAGGAGCGATAACAGGCACAAGTATTATTTCTCTCGGTGTGCTGTATGCCTTTGTCGATGTTCTGGGTCGTCTGTTCCAGCCGATCATCGGTATGGTGAACCAGCTGGCGAATCTGGACTCTTCTCTTGTCTCCGCCGGTCGTGTATTTGAGCTGATGGATGAAAAAGGAGAACCGGTTACGGACGGATCGATGCCGAGATACAAAGGAAATGTGGTCTTTGACGATGTGTCCTTTGCATATAAAAAAGATTATGTGTTGAACAACATTTCGTTCAAAGCGTCGCAGGGTCAAACTGTCGCTCTCGTGGGCCACACGGGTTCCGGTAAAAGTTCGATCATTAATCTGCTGTTCCGGTTCTATGATCCGCAAAAAGGTAAGATTACGATTGACGGACAAAACGTCAAGGAATTACCTAAACAGTGGATTCGGGAGCATATGGGTATTGTACTGCAAGATCCGTATCTGTTCACAGGTACCATTGCTTCTAATGTGAGTCTGGGTGATGAGAAAATCTCCCGGGCACGAATTGAGCAGGCCTTGCGTGATGTTGGTGCAGAGCGTATTTTGGCACATCTGCCCCAAGGCTTCGACGAACCCGTCGTCGAAAAAGGCAGCACATTGTCTGCCGGACAGCGACAGCTGATTTCTTTTGCACGCGCACTCGCTTTCGATCCGGCGATCCTTATTCTGGACGAAGCAACCGCCAACATTGATACCGAAACGGAAGCACTGATTCAGAATGCACTCGAAGTCCTCAAAAAAGGACGTACCACCTTCATCATCGCTCACCGTCTATCAACCATTCGTTCGGCAGATCAGATTCTAGTACTGCATCGTGGACGTATTGTGGAGCAAGGTGCGCATGAGGAATTGATGGGGCTGAAAGGCCGTTACTTTAAAATGTATCAGTTGCAGCAAGGTGCTCAAGATGGAGCGATGATCGACAGTTCGACGCGTTCAGGGGATGCCTTTAGCACTGCTTCGGCATCACTAGCAGGAGGAAACTTGTAACCTTTAGCAGCTTCTGCCTGTAGTTAAGTTCAGTCGTGGTGTCGTTACTTGCGATATAAAAATAACAAATAAAATAACCCGCTCTACACAGTCACCTTCTGGTTCCTGTCAGGGCGGGTTTTCTATTGAGATAGAACATGTCATGTTGTATCTATTTCCAGCCTTTCATTGTGTACGCCATATACATCACTGTTTCTCTTAGAAGAAAAGGAATTTGGGTGCTCCGGCTCTTGTACGCAGTGGTCTGTGTTGGTGAGGGGACAACGTCCATGCCCATTTCTGTTGCCATTTTCATAGAACGTCTCATATGTAGCGGATCGCTTACTATCGTATACGTACGATACCCTTCCCTATTCCCGATCTCGAGCGAATATTCCAGATTTTCTTGGGTTGTTATAGACTTGGTCTCTATCTGAATGTGCTCGGGTCTCACCCCATGCTCAATAGCGTACTTCCTTCCTACATAGGCTTCTGCGGGTACAGCTTCATTCCTGGAGCCACCTGTAAAAATGACGTTACGTACCGTTCCCGATGTATACAATCGTATAGCTTGCTCAATCCGTTCACGAAATACCGGTGAAGGCTTCTCTCCCTCCACTGCAGCACCTAGCACAATAGCCGCATTCGAGGACCTGCTTGAACTTTCATGCATAGACGAGAGAATGCCTTGCGCTGTGATGCCTGTCCAAATGATAAAGGATATAGTAATAAATAGAACAGCTAGCAGCACTCCACGTTTGGTTCGAGGTATACTGCTGCGTTTAACGGACCGGCTACTATTCATTTTGTCTCATCCGGATCCGGATAAGGTTCTTGAAAAATCGCAGCTTGCATTCGTTCCAGCGCAGCCCATGCTTCAGCTGACTCATCATTTAATCCCAGTTCTGCTATCCATTCACTCGTATACTGGTGGAGCGTAACCTCCAGTTCCTGCGCACGTTCTTTGAAATCACTCAATTCTTTGATCATACGTGTCCGACCTTCCGGACTAAAAGTTTCATGAATGCGTTCTTTGAAAAAATGATGTACAATCCGATTTCGCTGCTGCCATAGTTCATTCAATCGAATTATGTCTTCTTCTGAAAAGGTAATATGGTGACGTGCCTCATGGATCAGCTGTCCCAGTGAACTGCTCATTTTACGTTCGTACAGCTCCTCTAACTCTTCCTCGGACATCGCTTTTCCCTGAGACATTTTGGTTAGCAAGATCAGATTAACCAGTTGTTGCTCCATTGCCTGTCCGTAATATACGGCCAAACCATAATAGGCAAACAATTCTTTGGAGTGTTCGCTCTCCAGCATGAAACCATTCTGGAAATCCGTGTTTTGCATAAGCGAGCGCTCCTTTCCATCCGTGCGTCTTGACTGTTTATTATGCTTCTATCGTAACCAAAGCGCAAGCAACATTCAAGTTGCTGGAAAGGGGAGCGGTTAACTACGGATCTCTCTGCGGTTCAACCATCCAAAATGAATGAGGAGTAACACCACAGCGTAGACCATATTCCATATTACGATGCCAAAATATGAAGACTGCATCATCGTTTCCGAGTTCATCATCTCTTGCACAAGATAAAATGCAGGCGGTAAGATACCTGTAATCCAGCGCAACGCTTCTGGCAATTGCTCGGCCAGAGATACCTGGATAAACGAAATGATTAACACCATAATCAGTGCTGGCATACTACGGCTAACTTTAGATATGTATGATTTTTGGAAAAACACCGCGATACTGATGCCAAGCATAGATAAAACCAAATGTCCCGACCACGTCATAATCCATTCATTGGCAGTAGGTCGCCGGTCGAACATTCCGAATAAAACTGGATACAATACGGTAAATACAGTGAGGGATAACGCCATAATCCAGGCACATATGATTTGACCTGCTGCAATTTTTCGCTTGCTTCCCGTATGTACAATGAGTAATTGCATCTGTCCTGCCGGCTCTGTATTCATAACCATCAATCCCAGCCAGGCTGCTCCCCAAAATAATAACATGGCGGTAACACTGTAACTGTCTGCAATCGGATTAGGCTTGTAAGAGTAAAACAATAGCACAGTAGTCACATATATAACCATAGGTGCAAAAAATCGTTGTGAACGAAGATGATGCTGTAATAAGTATCGGCATAAAAAATACATCACGCTTCCTCCTCCAGCAGACTTTCCATTCGAAGTGAAGATTGGTCCTGATGTACTGAAATGATGGAACCCCCTGCTTCTAGAATAGCACGAAGAATCTGGTCTGAAGCATAGCTTGCAACTTTCCAGGCCCAATAAACCTCATGTACATGAGAAGAATCGGGATGAGAAGTAACAGATAGAACTCCATCTTGCTCTTCCAGTTTAGAGATCGCATGAGTTGATTGCTCCGTCAGACTTCGCCCTTGAATGTGAACAACGGATGGACTGGTGTACAAAAGCAATTCTTCTGGAGTCCATTGCCTGGATATGCATCCTCCCCGTAGTAAGAGGACACGATCTGCGACGCGTTCTACCAGTTTAGGTTCATGACAGATCGTGATGATCGTTGTACCCGCTTGTTTCCACTGTTCAAGCAAAGCTGTAAGTGCCTCCTGAGCGGAAATGTCCAAACCCGACAGAGGCTCATCGAGCAGTAACAGTCCGCCTGGACCAGGTAACAAAGCCTGAGCCAAGTTTACCTTTTGCAGCGTGCCTTTCGATAAAAATGGGAGCTTCTGATCCATTGCGCTATCCAGAGATAGGAGGTTACTCAACTCTTGTATACGCTGGCTTAGCTGCTTGGAGTCGATGCCACGGATGCGCCCCATATGAGATAGATACTCTTCGGCTGTGAATGGCAAGCGCGGGAGAACATCCGAGGCATACATATGAGGACTGTTCGTTTTTCCCACTCTACCGCTATCAGGCAGTAACACCCCAGCTAATATACGCAGCAATGTACTTTTGCCCGACCCATTTTTACCGACCAGCACAACACACTCACCTGCATCTATATTGACGTTAATTTGATCCAAAACCTTGATTTTGCCAAAATATTTACTCACTTGATCCAAAGACACACCGCTATGTCCAATAGCATTGAAGGTTGGGGCACCTTGCTTGACGTTTTTACGAATTCTAATCATAGGTCACATCCGCTCCGGGGCCTGCACACCCAGTAGAGACAAGTTATAAGCCAATCTTGTGGCGGTGTGCTGCGCTAGTCTCACACGAAAAGCTTTGATGTCAGACGGTGCATCAGCAATCCGCTCAGCATGGTAGAAGCGATTAAATGCTTGAGCAACATCGATCGTATACTTGGCAATAACCGAAGGTTCGTTGCGGAGCACTGCTTTTTCCAGATAAGTAGGGTAATCGCATAGCAATTTCAGCAGCGCCCATGACGTGTCACCGACATGAATCGCAGCGGTCTCCTCTTTACCCTTCTCATTCAAAGGAACCCCTTCATCCCCTTCTCTACCTGCGACAGTATTGCCCATCACGTTCACCGAGGTATCCTGTTCCTCAAGCGTTGTATCCGCCACTCTGGCGAGTACACTTTGAATCCGGGCATGAGTATATTGCACATATGGACCCGTTTCACCTTCAAAGCTCACTGCATCTTCAAGGGAGAAATCGATGTCATTCATCCGATTATTGCGCAGATCACCAAAAATAATGGCCCCCACACCAACGGCTTCTGCCACCTGCTCCGGTTGCTCCAGATTCGGATTTTTCTCCTTTATAATGTTCAGGGCTCGAGCAACAGCTTCATCCAGCACTTCCTGTAAAAAGACTACCTTTCCCCGGCGTGTTGACATCTTCCGCCCTTCAAATCGCATCAAGCCAAACGGAATATGTTCACAAGCAGCTGCCCATGCATATCCCATTTTAGACAGTACACTAAACACTTGACTGAAATGAAGCTTCTGCTCACCGCCAACCACATATACCAAGCGATCGGCCTGCATCACATCATGACGATAGATCGCTGTCGCCAAATCACGGGTAGGATAAATGGTTGTACCGTCTTTCTTGATAATGAGACAAGGCGGCATATTCTCCTCATCCAGACGTACGACAAGTGCGCCTTCACTTTCCTCCAGCAATCCCTTAGCTTGAAGTTCCTCAACAACTGCACCCATTTTATCATTGTAAAAGCTTTCACCCAGGATGTGATCAAACTCCACATTTAAACGTGCATACATCCGATTGAACTCCTGCATACTCACTTTGACAAAAAAGGCCCACAAGCGCTGTGCTTCTTCATCCCCCTGCTCTAGCTTACGAAACCATTCCCGGGCTTCGCTCTCCAAAGACGGGTCCTTCTCTGCCTCCTCATGGAAACGAACATACAGCTCCAGCGAATTACGGATCGGATCGGCCAGCAATTCTTCTTCATTTCCCCATCGCTTATAAGCCGCGATTTGTTTGCCAAACTGGGTTCCCCAGTCTCCCAGATGATTTACACTAACCGAATTATATCCCGCCTCGTTATAGAGACGATACAAAGCTGCTCCAATAACAGTTGAACGCAGATGCCCAATACCAAAAGGCTTCGCGATGTTCGGCGAGGACATGTCGATCACAACGCGTGCTCCTTGACCCAGCTCCAGTTTACCAAAGGTTTCTCTGCTCAGCTCATCAAGTAGTTGTGGTGCATACTCATATCGATCAAAACGAATGTTCACATAAGCTCCTGAGGCAGTGGCATCTACACCAGAGGCCTTCAAACCAGCAGCAATCTCGCCAGCGATCATATCTGGTGCTTTCTTTAACGACTTCGCTAGTGAAAAGCAAGGAAATGCCGCATCCCCCATCTCCTCCTTAGGAGGAACTTCCAGTAATCTCAATATTTCTTCCTCTGTGAGATTGGTGAACGGTGCAATGACGCTCGCAGCATGTTTCAATAACACATCTAACACTCCTTCTTCGATGGGTATATCGTGTATTCTAAACACAAAAAAAGCTCTCGTCTCTTCAAACAAGAGACGAGAGCTGTGATGTACAGTTCCCGCGGTACCACTCTAAGTGAACAGCTTAACTGATATGCATAAGCTACATGCCAGAATTAGCTGATCCGCTCGGCGCAAGTAACGGTTGCTAGCCGGATTACCCTCAAATCCATCAGTTGTACTACAACAAAAAATGAGTACATGGCTTCGGATAACCATCTCACGGGTGCGGTTCACTCAGATCATCACATACCGGCTTACACCTGTCCCGGTTCGCTGTCATGGCTGAATCTGGGTTACTCTCCCGATCACTGATATTCCTAGATTACGTTCATTTCAGATCATTATACATATCCTGGCATGAATTGGCAACCCGTTATTGCGATGGACTGATGTATATAATGAGAACGATCGGGTTTAGTGATTTCTGAAGTAAAGGATTAGGCTACAGCGGCCATTATACGGCAAGCTTCCGCACATTTGCGGCAAGCCTCTGCACATTCTTGGCAATGATCATGCCCGTGTTTTCCACATTCCGCTGCACAGGCTTCACATGCCTTAAGACATAATTCACAGATTTCACCGACAAAATCACTTCCACGTGTCATAGCTTGTGCAGCAAAAGCACAAATCTCCGCACATTCACGACTTAAACGGATACAATCCCGAAGCATCGCCAGATCATATTCTTTCAAACTGGATATGTAACATACATTACAAGCATTCATGCACTCCAGGCAAGCATCGATACATTGTTGGTATTGTTGTTGTGTCATTTAAAGTTACCTCCCAGGCATAGTTTGCTATGCCTCTTAATACCCGCCAGGGAGGATCTTTGAACCATTTAGTCTTGCTTTATCGCTTCCAATTCCAGTAATTGTTCACGAATTACAGTTTGGTCAAAATGCTCACCAATAAACACAGCTACGTTCGGCACATCACCTTGTGGTGTTATTTTCATATAGTCCGATTCACGATACGCATATTGAAACCAGAACCGGCTTGCCGTGTCACTAAATGAGAGAATACCCTTCGCCCGATAGACGTCACGCGGTAAATTCGCTATAAGCTGTTCAAAGGCTTCGCTGTTTACCGGCTGGCTGAAATAATGCGTATACACCATGACATGTTCATGTGATGTATGCAAATTGGAAGAGCGCCCGTTGTGATCAGCTGAAGGGGCGTCTTGATGACCTCGATTATGTTGATGACTGCATCCATTTGTACTGCAAGCATCCGTATGCACATGAGGTTCCACGGTCTGACTAGAATCGTCACCTGTTGTGATGGACTGCTGAACGTGAACTTCAGTCCCGCTATGAAGCAATTGTTCCAGATCCACTTGGCATTTGACTGTAGGGATCACTGGGGCGAACCCATTCCACTTATTCAGAAGCTGTTCCAGATCCTGAAGCTGCTGCGCGTGAACACGATCTGTCTTATTCAAAAGGAGCACCGAAGCACAGCGAATCTGCTCTTGCATTAATTTGAAGGTTTTACCCTTCTGTTCTTCGTACAAACCCGACAAATGGGCTGCATCCACTACCGTAATCAGGCTTTTTAATTCCAGTCGCATATAGAGAGAGGTCTCCGTTACTGCATCCAAAATCTCCATCGGATTAGCTGCGCCTGTTGCCTCAATAACGATCACATCAGGTGACTCTTCCTGAACGAGGTCAGCAAGTTGCAGCCCCAGGTCACCGCGTACGGTACAGCAGATACATCCACCTAACATTTCCGTCATAGGTACTTCCTCATCCAGAATTTGACCATCCAGATTCACTTCACCTAACTCATTCATCACAACAGCTGGACGCAGATTTTGCTGCTTCCAGTGTTCAATCAGCTTGACGAGCAGTGTCGTTTTGCCGCTTCCCAAAAAACCGGAAAGAATATATACAGGAATACTTTGTTTTGAGTCCTTGATGTTACTCATCTTACTCACACCTCTCCACGCATCATGTAACCTAATCTAACTCTAAGTCTATCTAGCGAGTGTACACCATTCTTCAACGGGTGTGCAATATGCTCGTTTTTCACCGAGACGAAAACTGTATTGCTTGATCTACTATGATGATCTATGCTATGAGAACAGTGTTATTTTAAGGAGAGGATTCGCATTGACCAATTCAGTTGAACAGCACCGTCAGGAAGCTCCACGACAGGTATCCTGCATGATTGTCACTGTCTCAGACACTCGCACCAAAGAAACAGATACCAGCGGTCAGTTGATGCATCAACTGCTCCTCGAATCTGGTTACCGGGTGATGGATTATATTATTACACCAGATGAAACAGAGCTCATTCAAAGCATTTTACAAGATGCCTCTGTCCGCGATGATATTGAAGCGGTGTTACTTAGCGGGGGTACAGGCATCGCTCCTCGGGATACTACATATGAAGCAGTTTCTTCTCTGCTGGATAAGGAACTTCCGGGCTTCGGTGAAATATTCCGTTACCTTAGTTATACCGAGGACATCGGGTCTGCAGCCATTCTCAGCCGGGCAGTTGCTGGAACGATCGGGCGTACAGCTGTATTTTCTATGCCTGGCTCTCGCGGAGCAGTCAAGCTGGCCATGGAACGCATTATTTTGCCTGAGCTGCGTCATGTCATGCGAGAAATATACAAACCCGTCTGAATCTCAGACGGGTTCTTCGTTTCCATTTTTCATATACCACTACTCTCTTAGTTCATGAAGCACGTGTTCGAATACTTGCAAAACATCTCGTTCATACTTATCTTTTTCTCCACCGAAAGAAGAATAGACAAGCGATACGTGACCTTTGCTGCGGATTGTCGTTCTGCTTAGCGCGTTCTCGAGAACCGAATTCTCTTGAGGTTCCCCATACATATTCTCCATCTGTGCAGACCGAACGTTAGCATCAGGATAGACGTGTAATTTGACGATATGTCTAGCACTGCCATTTAATAAAAACATATAAGACACACCACCTTGACCGTCCTCTTCAAACATATTATGCATCAGCTTAAGACCTCTGTCAGACAAACCTGTTGTCAGTTCTTTCACTAACGCACCGTTTAACCCATGTCCCTGTTGCTTTGCTCTGAAATTACCTTCCGTAGTGGCTTCACCGTTATAGAGTTTACGCTCCTGTTCTACCGATGCGGCCGAGCAAGCTCCAAGACTTGTCACACTCAAGACGACTAATCCACCGATGACGATGTTACGTTTCCCATTCCATTTCGCAACCCTCAACCATACCTTCTCTAAGAACATGTCAATCCTTCCTTTCCATAAGCCACTCTGTTATGGCTCACACAGGTAGAATTAGCATGTCTAAGAGATAAGCATCTTATTCCAGAGGTAATTGGGAAGAGACACGCACAACCGTACGCCCCACTGCTCCACCTTGCAAAATGTTAGCTAATGTATCTGGTAATTGCTCCATTGTTATTTCTTTAACCCCTAGAGCAAGTGCACGATCCGGTTTCCAATCACCGCCGAGCAGGTTCCAGATTCGTTCTCGACGCTCCATTGGACAATACACCGAATCAATACCAATCAGCTGAACACCACGCAAAATAAACGGAAATACCGTTGATTCAAAACCATTCCCTCCCGTTAGTCCAGATACGGCAACTGCCCCGCCATACTGTACCAACTTCAATCGCTCTGCCAGTGCGGGCCCTGCTGTCGGATCAACAATTCCTGCCCATACCTGTTTGCCCATTGCTCCTCTGACCGGAGCATCTGCTTCTTCACGTGTAATTACTTCTGCAGCTCCCAGACTTCGAAGCAGCGACTCCTCTTGCTGCTTTTTGCCCGTGCTCGCTGTGACTTGGAAACCAAGCTTTGAAAGAATAGCAATAGCCATACTTCCAACCCCTCCGGTTGCTCCGGTAACCAGAATTTTGCCTGATTCAGGTGTTATACCAGCCTGCAACAAAGCATCCACTGACAGGGCTGCTGTGAATCCTGCAGTACCAATCGCCATGGCTTCCTTCTCACTCAGCCCTTGTGGAAGAGCGACAAGCCATTCACTGCGAAGCCGAGCATATTCACTGTATCCACCGTAATGAGCGACCCCGGATTCGAATCCTGTATTGATTACCCGATCCCCAGGTGCAAAGCGTCCGCTGACCGATTCCTCAACCGTCCCGACCAGATCGATTCCCGGTACCATGGGATAATTCCGTACGACCCCGCCTTGTTCAATTGAAGCTAATCCATCTTTATAATTCACACTGGAATAATGTACTTGTACAGTCACATCACCGTTAGGAAGATCTTCTTGCTTCAATAGCTCTATATTGGCAGTCACCTTCTCTTGATCATCTTTACGAATCACGTAGGCTTGAAAATGTTCTTTCATCCATATCATCTCCTTATTCTCGTCGTTCTGTCAGCAGATACATAATAGGTCCTACAAGTGGAACCAAGCCTGCCCATGTCCAATATGCTGTGCGTCCTGTATGTCTGGTATCGCGAAAAATTGCAAGTGTAGATAGCAAGGTCAGGACTACAAAATCAATCGTCATGATATGTACGAATGAGGATTGATTGAACGCCTCTACGAAACGCTCCGTATTCCCCTTAGTTATTGCATAGTACGCTGTTCCCAGTGTCAGGACCAGTAAGACTGAATGGGTCAGCTTATGTGCTGTGACTCTTGAAATACTCGGCTTTGACTGTTGTTTAGCAGATGGCACGTCATTATACGTATGCCTCTTTGGAAGATTCGAGTTCCAAGCATAATAAGGTAGCAATGCAAACGCGCCTAGTCCGAATGAAAACAGTACAAAAGGCCATGCTGGTGTACGCTCATTCTCTCGGGCTTCTACTGATTTTCTGAGCAACAAGCAGGCATACACCGCTGGGAAAATACCCAACCATGAAAATACGGTTAACAACCAGGGCTCGTCACTGCGTAATGTGAGTAGTTCTTTGAAAATTGGATCACTCCCTGGAGATTGTCCAGGCGCCATAAACAGGGAATAAGCTATAAATGCAATCCATAGTAGTCCAAGCAGGTATCCCATATGCATTATCCCTCCTCTACCTTTCATCCCCTACTAACATGAGTTTGAAACAACACTCATCCCCATCTTATATACCAGCTCTGGTAGGAGATCACTTGTGTCGAAGCCGCTCTAGAACATGGCGGGATTTGGCGTTTCCTGCGCTTTCCCGAGAAATAATTATTCGATGCCCATCTTGTGACTAACCACCTTGTCATGAAAGAGGGCTTCTTACGCTGGGAGCTGAACGCAGTCACGTGTGGAGAATGACCCGGAATGCAATGGAAGTCTTGCTTACGAACTGAGCATACACCTCGCCTTGGTAAGCTTCTATGAAGCAGAGCACACATTCACCTCTCATTCATCTGTCTTCCCATTGTTTCGCAACAAAAACAGAACAAAGAGGCATAGAACCAGTATTGTACTGGTC
Organism: Paenibacillus sp. JJ-100; assembly: GCF_948329825.1. Lineage (GTDB taxonomy): Bacteria > Bacillota > Bacilli > Paenibacillales > Paenibacillaceae > Paenibacillus. The sequence goes on along the minus strand of NZ_CAOJCM010000001.1, from coordinate 748,179 downwards.
ACGCCTCCTTAATGGTGTTCATACTTCATTCTACAGATTATAATTTTACTCTTCCGTTGATTTTACATGCTCTGCAATTAGTTTCTGCTTCATATTCCATGCTGCAGGACTGATGTTCACGCGGTAAATCTCTGGATTCAGCTTCCGCTGGTATTCCGGCCAAAACAGGTTTAATTGCTCCTTATGATATGCACGTATTTCATCCAGTGTAGGCAGATCATATACTTTGCGCCCATTGACGAAAATCGGCTCCAGCATATTAACTGCTTCATAACGGGTAACCGTCTTTTTCAGATAAGGATGGAGTGGATTGAACAGCTTGAGTGGACCACCCTGGAGCGGCTGCTCCTCTTCCGGGTAACAGATATAATCCGCAATCGCCTTACCATGCTTCGGATCAATGATCCGGTAGACTTCTTTTTTGCCTGGTGTGGACACTTTTTCCGGATTAGCAGAGATCTTGAGCGTTGGCAGCATTTCCCCGTTCACTTCACGCTCGACCAGTTTGTATACGCCACCCAGTGAAGGTTGATCCGACGCCGTAATGAGCTGTGTCCCAACTCCCCATGTGTCAATTCGCGCTCCCTGCGCTTTCAGGTTAAAGATGGTGTTTTCATCGAGATCATTCGACGCTACAATCTTCACATAGTGTAGACCAGCATCATCCAACATCTGACGGGCCTGAATGGATAGATAAGCAAGGTCGCCGCTATCTAGACGAATTGCATTCATTCTTTTGCCCTGACTCTCCAGCCATTTAGCTGTTTTAATGGCATGAGGAACGCCGCTATTCAGGGTATCGAATGTATCCACAAGCAATGTAACTTGATCCGGCAATACTTTTGCGTAGACATCGAATGCCTCTTGTTCGCTCATAAAGCTCTGCACCCAAGAGTGGGCATGTGTACCCGCTGTAGGAATGCCGAACTGTTCACCAGCCAGCATATTTGATGTCGCATGGAAGCCTGCAACATAAGAGGCCCTAGCCCCCCATATCGCGGCATCTGCCTCTTGTGCACGGCGTGTGCCGAACTCAAGCAATGTATCTTGCTGCGCCACTTGCTTAATGCGTGAAGCCTTTGTTGCAATTAGTGTTTGATAATTCATAAAATTAAGGATCGCCGTCTCGACCAGCTGTGTTTCCATAATGGTGCCCTCGACCCGAATGAGTGGTTCGTCAGGAAAAACAATTGCACCTTCTTTCATGGAATGAATTGTCCCCTCAAAAGAGAACTGAAGCAATTCCTCCAAAAAGACCGGATCATAGTTCTCTGGTTGTTTGGATAAAAATTCGATGTCTTCCATTGTGAAGCGAAGCTGGCTAATATAATTCACAATGCGCTCCAACCCGGCAAAGACAGCATAGCCATTGCCAAAAGGAAGCTTGCGGAAGTAGGCCTCAAACACGGCCTTCCGTTTATGTGTACCATTCACCCAGTGCGCATACATCATGTTGATCTGATATTTATCCGTATGTAAAGCCAGGCTTGTTGTTTGCATTTGTCTCATCCTCTCTGACTTCCACTCGATTCCCAAATCCATGCCTGAGAATACGGGCTTAAAGCTGATTACATCACATCGCCAGCTGGCGAATCAGGCCAAAATTGTTTCACTTGCTTTAACCACCTGAGCACCCAAACTGGACCGAAAATGTCCTAATGCCCAATCGTGTCCAGCCGAGTTAAAGCTTGCTACGGCATCCTCATAGATTGTAATATGGAATCCTTTGTTATAGGCCTCCACTGCCGTATGCAACACACATATATCAGTACATACCCCGATCAGTGCGATATCGGTTATACCTCGTGCACGAAGTTTCAGTTCCAGATCTGTTCCGCAGAATGCACTGTATCTCGTTTTATCCATCCATTGAATCTCACTTTTGCGCTTCTCCATCACTTCGGCCAATCGACCGTACAGTTGTCTTCCTTCCGTGCCACGAATGTTATGTGGTGGAAAAAGAGCGGTTTCGGGATGGTAAGGATCATTCTCCTCATGGAGGTCAACAGCCATTATGACTTCATCATTGTTATTGCAATATGCTTCTGTAATTGCAGCTATCGTCTCTTCAATCTCCACAGCCGGCTGTCCAACAGGCAGAGCACCCGTAACAAAATCCTGGGTATAATCAATAACAACTAGCGCTTTCATCGTCCACACTCCTCTATTTTGGATATGGTTGATAGGCAACTCTTAAAATTCATTAGACGAAGCTGACCAAAGGAGTTACGCATAAACCGCCCTCACATGGGTCAGGATCAAGTAATGGTAGCCATTAGGTATAGATGGATAGCCGCGGTACAAGCTCAGTAAACCGATACAGCTGCGCGGGACGTTGGGAGTATTGATTGGAGCTGACTAAGTTTCCCTCATCATCACGCACTTCTTCCACGATCCCTTTACGGCTGCGAGTAGATGTTATTTTCCGGATAAAATTAGGTTCTTCAAAATCCGGTACAACACTCTGGATAACCTGGTATAATTCACTTAACGTGAAATCAAGGGGTAGAAATTGTCTGGCAATCGTAGTCTCTAACATCTGCTGTTGAATTCGTCTGTACGCATCTTCAATGATCGTTCTGTGATCAAAGGCCAGTTCTAACTCTTCCAGTGCTTCCTGAATGGTAAACAGTCCCACTTCCTCTGCATCATCAGCTGCCTGCCGATGTTCCAGCATCCATTCCTCTACGAGCGCGAAGAATGCATGAGAAATGATCCATCCCCTCGGGTCACGTCCTGGCTGACTATATACGTTCAGATATTCCAGATGTCCGCCGTCTACACCTGTCTCCTCCATCAGTTCACGCTTAGCTGCATCATATATGGATTCATTCTCTTGGCAAAAACCGCCAGGTAATGCCCATCTTCCTGCAAATGGCCAACCCTTGCGTTTAATTAGCATGACCTTCAACTCCCGTATGGGGAGGGTCTTTGTTACTGTCTTACGTTCCCGCTTCGTCAAGGTGAACATAACGATATCCGCAGGAACTCCGTCTGGGGTACGATAATTCTTGGAGCTATAATTACGTGCTTCCAGCTCTTCGTTCACTGGTTCAGTGTTAACGTGTTTATTATTTTCGCTCATGGGCACCACCGACTAATTTCATTTTGATAATTTCATTATGACATAATAAAAAATTTTGTCAACCTTCGATTCGGTCTACCTTCCTGAGGCTCTCGCTTTTGCCACGCGAAATGTAGCTGTAGCCATGCATCCCAGTGTTCCTGATGCATCACGCACCTCGGATTGAGTGGTAATACTTCGTCCTGCTTGATGAAGCACAGTCGACGTAACGATTAATTCACCCTGTCGCATCGGCGCTAGGAAATGCACATTCAAATTGGTTGTAACACAACTATCAACCTCCATCGCGGCTGTCGCAACCATACCCATCGCCTGATCCATCAGTGAGGTTAGCACACCGCCATGAATGATCCCCATGGAATTAGTATGATGTTCTCCAGCTGTCAGTGCAATCTGGACCTCTTGTTTGCTTCCTTTAATATAACGGCATCCGAGAAATCCCCAGAACCGGCCATCTCCGTCTTCCACCATTTTGTCCAAAATACTCATGTTTCATTTCTCCTTCTATTCCACATGTTGTCTAACTCATTCTAAGCTGTCATTATCGTTTATTAAAAATAGTATCGTTTCCACTTATTATTGTATACCCACGTGTCTAACAAACGTCCCCAAGCCAAATAACCCCACATGGTGGAGCATGGCGATGAACTAAGGTTTCCATGTATACTGGCGATCACCGTGCTCCGCTCGTATTTCGTGTGTCTTTCATCAAGTCAAAAAAGGCGCGGACTACGTCCACACCCTTCCGTTGATTTAGCCGCAGCTGCTCGGAGGTGAATCCGTTCCAGCCTCGACATTGACTTTTTCAGATACCGTATCTCGAATGACCGAGATAACCAGTTGAAGCAGATAATTAATGTCACTCTGACTCTGTTGGAACTCCGTCACCAGCGGAATGCTGTCCAGTTCATTTTGCAAATCATCAATTTCCTGTTCGATTTTGCTGACCATTGCGCTGTTGTTAAAGCTTTCGAAAGCAACAATCTCCTTCTGTTTCTTCTTGATCGTTGCAATCAATTGCTGAATGCGCTCATGATCTCGAATTTTAGCTTCTGCTTGTTGAAATTGTTTCACTTCTTCGCTCGTTCCGAGCATATCCGCCAGTTCTTTGGCCTTTCCCATAATGTCGTCGCGTATGATCAGATTGCGCGTATCGTAGGTTGGCATTCCATAATGGTTGTACTGCACTTCTTCCTGCGCCACTGTGATCGCTCCATTCGTATGAGATGATATAAGATGAATATTGGGATTGCACTAAGGTCAAAGGGTAGTGCTTAGATGGACGCTTCGGGTACGGATCGTTCTTTCGATCGCTGTTATCTCCAGATTTTTTTGAGCCTTTTCTAAAAGGGAAAATCCGGCGATAAAGGCGAGCACTTCGTTTCTACAGAATCGATTCCGTCCCCTCCGCTACGTATTATCGCACCCCTGACCTAAGTACAAAAAAATATTCATTTTAATTAAGAGATGTTGGTATTCAAACCGTGAAATTTTACTGATTCGCAGCTACAGGCTCCGAGAGCAAGTTCCCACGAATATAAAACGTCATCGGATCTGTAATTTCCACCTGCACAAACGTACCGATCAGTTCCTTAGACCCTTCGAAATGCACCAGCTTGTTGCTGCGTGTACGTCCAGCCAGAACGTTGGAATTCCGTTTGCTCTCGCCTTCAACAAGCACTTCAACAATTTTGCCGCGCTGCTTCTCGTTACTGCGGTGACTGTACTCGTTGATCGTTTCATTCAGACGTTTCAAGCGTTCCTTTTTCACTTCCATCGGCACGTTATCTTCCATCACCGCTGCTGGCGTACCTTCACGCGGAGAATAGATATACGTATAAGCAAAATCATAACCGACTTCGCGAACCAGCGAAAGTGTATCCTCAAACTGCTCGTCCGTTTCACCAGGGAATCCCACAATGAAATCTGTTGTCAGAACAACGTCCGGTATAGCAGCTTTGATCTTGGCCGCCAGATTCAAATAATGTTCCCGCGTATACTTGCGGCTCATCCGTTTGAGCACTTCCGTGCTGCCCGATTGCACTGGCAAGTGAATGTGTTCGACGAGATTTCCGCCTTTTGCAAGCACTTCGATCAGATGATCATCGAAGTCGCGCGGATGACTTGTTGTGAAGCGTACGCGCGGTATATCGATCTTGCGAATGTCATCCATCAAATCACCAAAGCTATACTTCAAATCGGTGAAGTCCTTGCCGTACGCATTCACATTTTGACCCAGCAGTGTAATTTCTTTGAATCCTTGCCGAGCCAGTTCCCTTACTTCTGCAATAACATCTTCTGGACGGCGACTGCGCTCCTTGCCTCGGGTAAACGGTACAATGCAGTATGTACAGAATTTGTCACAGCCGTACATAATGTTCACCCAACCACGCATGCCTTCACGTTTCTTCGGCAGGTTCTCAATGATATCGCCTTCCTTGGACCATACCTCAACAACCATCTCTTTGCTGAAGAGTGCTTCCTGAATCAGGTGTGGCAGACGGTGTATATTGTGGGTACCAAAGATCATGTCAACAAAACCATGCTTCTGCATGATCCGGTTAACAACCACCTCTTCTTGAGACATACAACCACATACGCCAAGCAATAATCCCGGATTTTCCAGCTTTAACGCTTTTAGATGACCTAACTCACCAAACACTTTATCTTCCGCATTTTCACGAATCGCACAAGTATTGAGCAAGATGATATCCGCAGCTTTGCGATCTTCAGTAGCCTCATACCCCATCGTCTCCAGCAGACCTTTAATCGTTTCGGTATCATGCTCATTCATCTGACATCCATACGTATATACGATATAACGTTTGCCTTTCCCGATCGTTTTCAGTTCCTCGGGAACAGCAGTATCATATAGAACTTGAATATCTTCCTTGCCCCGTTGTTTCTCCTGGCGTTGGTTCGGTTCCGCTTTAATATTAATTTCACGTCCACGAATTCTTATTTTCTTGCTGAATTCATCTTGTGAAATTATTTTAGCATCGGAGAAATCAAAATATTGGGAGTAATCCTTTTTTAAATCTTTAACCATTTTCTTCGGTCACTCCTTACAGCCTCTATTCATAAAAAACATCTGTTTCATGCCTAAATGTGTTCATTTCGTTCCTCATGTTTCAAAAGAGCATTACATCAAATTATAACATGTATTGGGCTGTAGTTCCACAAGCAAACGATGCCACTTTCGAGTGACTCCGATCGCATCTTCAACCCTAAATAAAAAAACCTGAGCACGCTGATGCACAGTTCGAAAGAACTTCCGCCGTCAGTTTACTCAGGTGTTTACCAATTCAAATACGTTCTTCGTACAGCAACCGCTGTAGCCAAAGATCGCTTAGAACTTTTTAGTCGATGATTTCAGCTGTGTCGCCATTACGAGCGCCTGCAGCATTCGCTTCATCTGTATCAATATGCATATCCAGTGCGAAGGAATCCGATACACGTGCCAGTACATTTTCCAAAACTAGACCACGCTCTCCGCCCAAACGTACTTTCAACATTTGTTTGTCTTCAATGCCCCATTTTGCTGCATCGGATGTGTGAAAATGAATATGACGTGCTGCAACAATGACACCTTTGTCGATTGTCACTTCACCAGCTGGGCCTTTAATAGTAATCCCTGGGGTTCCTTCGATACTACCGGACTCACGTACAGGTGCTTTTACACCGATAGCAAAAGAATCCGTCATGGAGATTTCCAGTTGTGTTTCCGGACGAACAGGCCCGAGGATACGTACTTTATCGAACTGTCCTTTGGAACCGATCACTGCTACAGTCTCGTTCGCAGCATATTGTCCCGGCTGGGACAGTGGTTTAAATTCAGTTAATTCGTAACCTTTACCGAACAAAATATCAACGTGCTCTTGGGATACATGAATGTGACGGGCGGACACGCCCACAGGTACTGTTTTACTCATCGTAAATTCACTCCTTGTTTATCTACGGCCTGTAGACAGGCTCTTAACAATCCAAGTGGTATTATACTCCTTTTCTTTGCAAAATGAAAACGAACCATTGAAAATTCATGAAATTCACTTATTTTAACAATTTTATTTCCATTTCAAGGAACACTTCTTGCAAAAAGTGAGATATATTCCATTATCCACGCCATCCTCATGGATTGAATGGATTCAAATTATCACCTGTTTTCCTTCTGGTAAGTGTTCCCCCAGATAACGCATTGCATTCCCCCACAGCCAGCCATATACCAGCGATTCATCATAGTATTTTAACAAAATCTCGGTCAGCTTGGGATAACATCCCGTATGTTCCAACCCTTTAATTTTTGTAGAAATGCCGTCAAAATCGGACCCCATCATCAGATGATGCGCACCGCCAAGCGAACAAATCTGCTCAATATGAGGCAACAAATCCTCTATCTGTACTTCACCCTCACCCTTCACAAACCAAGGTACGAATGTCAAACCAATACGTCCTTCTCTGGCCACAATAGCCTGAATCTGATCATCCTTCAAATTACGTACATGTGGACATACACTGTAACTGTTTGAATGAGAAGCTATGAAAGGACGCTCGCTGAGATCGGCCAGTTCCCAAAAACCTTTTTCTGATAAATGGGATACATCTAACAGCATTCCGATGCGATTGCAGAGATGTACCAGTTCCTTGCCTTTTTCCGTTAATCCAGCTCCGCGTTTTTCCATAATCCCATCAGCGGCCCAGTTCGCATGATTCCACGTTAAACCCACGATGCGTACTCCCATCTGAAAACATAATTCCAGATAAAAAAGGTTTCCTTCCAGTCCATCGACGCCCTCGAGCGTAATTAGCCCCCACGGAGAGCTCTTCGGCCCGGTCTGCATCTGAACTGCCTGTTCACGCCATAGTAGCGTCTTAACCCCATTGGGGCGCTCTGAGCTGCACTCTACGTTTTTACGATACAGTTCCAGTTGCCCCATGACGTGTTCAAACTTGCCTCGACCCAGCACTTCCGGCAGATAAATCGCAAACGCTTGTAAATCTACACCGCCTTCTCTCATGCGTCGCAAATTCACATCCAGCTCGGAAGCCTCCTCAAATAGCAGCTCAGGTTTCATTAACATTTTACTTAATGCATCACAATGAAAATCAGCAATCGGCCACTCTGTTCTCGACATCTCTCTTCCTCCTACTATCTATTTATTACCCAATCCTCTTGTGGAATTTCTAAAAATAACGCAAAAAAACCTGTCTACTCCAATCGTAAACAGGCTCATGCATACGCTCAATTCATGTATTATCTGGGCTCCACAATCAGCTTGATGGCCGTTCGGTCCTCACCGTCAATCACAATGTCTGTAAAAGCTGGAATACAAATCAGGTCAACTCCACTTGGTGCTACAAATCCCCGGGCAATCGCTACCGCTTTAATGGCTTGGTTCAGTGCTCCCGCTCCAATTGCCTGCAGTTCAGCATTTCCACGTTCACGAAGAACTCCTGCAAGAGCGCCGGCTACAGAGTTAGGGTTGGACTTTGCTGAAACTTTTAATACATCCATGGTAAGTACCTCCCTGGGAATGTTGAAAGTTTGTTTCCACTTACTAGATGTTATTCGCGGGAGGCGAAAAAATTCCTTCTTTTTAGTAGCGTTTCAGCGAAAAAGGGACAATGCCCTTTATTCCATACGCCACTCGTCTTCCATCAAACGAATCTTTTCAATTCGCGTTGCCGCTCCGGTTGATTCGTCAATGTCCACGATTGCGCCATGAAAATGCCATTTGCCGTCGTCTACGACAAAGCGTACGGGAAGCTGGGTATAAAATTTACGCAGTACCGCTTCACGCTCCATGCCAAGAATGCCGTCACGCGGACCAACCATGCCTGCATCGGTCAAATACGCCGTACCTCCAGGCAAAATGCGTTCGTCATTGCTCTGCACATGGGTATGTGTACCTACTACAAAGGATGCGCGCCCATCCAGATGCCAGCCCATAGCAATCTTCTCGGATGTTGCTTCTGCATGCATATCGACCAAAATGCATTTATGATCTCTACGCAGCTCGTCCACAATCTCATCCGCAACACGAAAAGGACAATCAATAGCAGGTAAGAACGTTCTCCCCTGCAGATTGACGATAGCGAGCTCCTTGCCTTCTCCCTTAACGACCGTATATCCGCGCCCAGGCGTACCTGGGGGAAAGTTAGCAGGTCTGATCATGCGTGGTTCATCATCTATAAAGTCAAAAATATCCTTATTGTCCCAAGTATGGTTGCCCAGTGTAATACCATGGACACCCCAGTTAAAAAATTCATTAGCAATAGCTCCTGTAATGCCGCGTCCTGCTGCTGCATTCTCACCATTTACGATAATGACATGTGGTTTATACTTCGATTTCAGGTAGGGTAAATTTTCTTTTAGCGCTTTACGCCCTACATTGCCAACGATATCCCCAATAAATAAAACTTTCATGATTTGTTGCCTCCTCAATTGCTGCTGCATGGCTCATCAACAGGAAAAGTGGCCCACTGAAGCGGCCACTTTTCCTTAATTCTCTATTTTGCGTATTCAACTGCACGGGTTTCCCGGATCACGGTGACTTTGATATGACCTGGATAATCAAGTTCATTCTCGATCATCTTCGTGATGTCACGTGCGAGACGGAAGGCTTCAGCATCATCGATCTTCTCAGGCTGTACCATGACACGTACCTCACGTCCAGCTTGAATGGCATACGATTTCTCGACACCTTCGAAAGATTCTGAAATTTCTTCCAGTTTCTCCAGTCGTTTGATATACGTTTCCAGCGTTTCACGGCGTGCACCTGGACGTGCTGCGGACAGCGCATCTGCTGCACCAACCAGCATCGCAATAACTGATGTTGCTTCACAGTCTCCGTGATGAGAAGCGATACTGTTGATAACTACTGGGTGTTCTTTGTATTTCTTCGCTAGCTCCACGCCAATTTCGACGTGTGATCCTTCCACTTCGTGATCCAGCGCTTTACCAATGTCATGCAATAGACCTGCACGTCTTGCTAAAGTTACGTCTTCCCCAAGTTCTCCAGCCATTAGTCCTGCCAAATATGCAACTTCCATCGAATGCTTCAAGACGTTCTGACCATAACTTGTACGGAACTTCAGGCGGCCCAGAATTTTAATGAGATCTGGGTGCAGACCATGTACGCCCACTTCAAAGGTAGCTTGCTCACCGTACTCACGGATACGCTCGTCCACTTCTTTACGGGATTTCTCAACCATTTCTTCAATACGTGCTGGGTGAATACGACCGTCTGCCACCAGTTTCTCCAGTGCAGTGCGAGCAATTTCACGACGAATCGGGTCAAAGCCCGACAGGATAACAGCTTCTGGCGTATCATCGATAATGAGATCAATCCCTGTAAGGGTTTCAAGTGCACGAATGTTACGTCCTTCTCGACCGATAATCCGGCCCTTCATCTCTTCGTTTGGTAACGTTACAACGGATACGGTTGTCTCCGCTACATGATCAGCTGCACAGCGCTGGATAGCGAGTGTGATAATCTCACGGGACTTCTTGTCCGCCTCTTCCTTCGCTTGCTGTTCAATGTCCTTGATCATCTGAGCCGTTTCATGACGGACTTCCTGTTCTACGTTGGACAGTATGATACTGCGAGCGTCCTCCATGGTGAGATTGGAGATTCTTTCAAGCTCCGTCACCTGGTTTTTGTAGATCATTTCAATCTGCTGCTGTGTTTCATCAATACGTTTCTCTTTGTTCGCCACTTGCTCTTCTTTACGTTCGAGTGATTCCAATTTTTTATCCAGCGACTCTTCTTTCTGCAACAATCGTCTCTCTTGTCGTTGAATTTCGTTCCGACGTTCACGAGTGTCTTTTTCAGCTTCGGCGCGAATGCGATGAATTTCATCCTTTGCTTCCAGCACCGTTTCTTTCTTGAGTGCCTCTGCCTCTTTCTTCGCGTTCTCCACGATTTGTACGGCAGCTTGTTCCGCACTTGAGATTTTAGCCTCTGCAAGAGATTTGCGAATAAAATATCCGACTCCGAACCCAATAACGAGCGCGGCCACAACGAGAATGATCGTAATAAAGATGTCCATACTGTTCACCTCCTCGTTGGTTCCTCCAAGGCACTCCTTGGGTCAATTTGCTGTTTTCAAGCCTTACATATGTTTGGGAATAACGAATACTCACGGCGATCCCCCGCCGATGTTCATTTCACATGTACATGACTACATGTACTATTCACTGTTACCAGTGAACCCATAATTAGGAATGGTATAAATCCGCAGAAACCCTTACCGCTTTTTTGGAAGGAAAAAGGGTTGCGATTTCTTACAGACTCATGTCCATTTTAGTATTTGACGAAAGAAATTGTCAAGAGAATGCCGTATTGTTAGTCCTAGCGTTTAGTCCCATAACAAAGCCTCATCATCTTCGGCATCTTCCGCTCCATCTTCTTCAATTAAACGATTCACAACACGACGTACCATATCCATGCTAAAACCACGCCGCATCAGGTAAGGGAACGTTTTACGTTTCTTCTCCTGTACATCTCCACGAACCTGTTTCCACTTTTTACGGCCAGCTACCATTGCCGTTTCCAATTCTGCGTCGGGACTTACCTCGTCTAATACTTCTGCAATAAGTTCATTGGCAATGCCTTTTTGACGCAATTCTTGCTTTATCCACAGTTTTCCCTTCCGCTGTCCCTCCATACGCTGTCTTGTCCATTCCTTAGCAAACAGGTCATCATCGACGAGCTTTTCTTGTTCTAATCGATCCAATACTTCCTCAATGATCGGTGGCGCAAACTCTTTTTGCTTCAACTTTTGGCCTAATTCATGACGCGTTCGTTGCTTAAACTCCAAAAAGCGCAAAGACTGAACATACGTACGTTGACGTTCATCGGCTACGACAATTTCCTCCAGATCTTTCTTCATGAAGATATTGCCACGTGTCATTCTGTATTTGATCATCACATCTTCAAGGACGGTGATGGAATATATGCCGAATGAAATCCGATAACGTGCTTCCCTGCTTTTGGTACGCTCTACACGGGTAATCATAAGCTCTTCATCTTCTGGAAGATGAGAAATGCCGTCCAACTGTGTTTGTTCATGCAGATCTTCTTCAAGTTTTTCATCATCTCCATACTCGTTATGTGGATGTTTCACGATGATCTTCACGCTCCTATTGGCAATCTCGGGGTAAGAAAACCGATTCCCCTCTATTGTATCCTGTACTTCAGGTCACCTATGGCATAGATGCTAACAGCCTCTGTCCGAAATGGACAGAGGCTGTTAGCATCGCAAGAAACTATTCCTATTTAACTAGGTAAGCATTAGCGTTCGCTTATACAAGCTCTGTACGTGTCAGAAGACAGGATCATCTGACACGTAGAGAAAAATTACTCGTTAATTTCGAATAACTCTTGTTCTTCAGCCGCTTCTTTTTCCTGTTCTTCGTTAGTTGGTACGGGAACAGCAGTCGTCAAATTGCTGGCTTCACGAATTTTTTGCTCAATCACATCCGCGATCTCTTTATGTTCTTTCATAAACTGCTTCGCATTCTCACGGCCTTGGCCCAAACGTTCGCCTTCGTATGAGTACCAAGCACCACTTTTATTCACGATATCCAGCTCTGTACCGATATCAATGATACTTCCCTCTCTGGAAATACCCTCACCATACATAATATCAACTTCTGCTTGTTTAAACGGAGGTGCTACTTTATTCTTAACAACTTTAATACGAGTACGGTTACCTGTAATGTCATTGCCTGATTTGATACTCTCGATACGGCGTACGTCGAGACGAACCGTGGAATAGAACTTCAGCGCACGGCCGCCAGGTGTCGTTTCCGGGTTACCAAACATAACACCCACTTTTTCACGAAGCTGGTTGATAAAGATGGCAATTGTTTTGGATTTGCTAATCGCACCGGATAATTTACGCAATGCCTGGGACATCAAACGTGCCTGCAAACCTACGTGGGAATCACCCATTTCGCCTTCAATCTCTGCTTTTGGTACGAGAGCTGCTACAGAGTCGATAACAATAATGTCTACTGCACCACTGCGTACAAGAGCCTCGGCAATCTCCAATCCCTGCTCTCCTGTATCCGGTTGAGACAAAAGCAATTCATCAATGTTAACGCCCAGTTTGCTTGCATAATTCGGATCAAGTGCGTGCTCTGCATCGATAAACGCAGCTTGTCCACCAACACGCTGAACTTCTGCAATTGCATGCAATGCAACGGTTGTTTTACCTGAAGACTCAGGTCCATATATTTCAACAATACGGCCTTTAGGCAAGCCGCCTGTTCCTAATGCAATATCCAAAGCCAAAGATCCGCTGGGGATGATTTCCACATTCATGTGAGTTGACTCACCCAGTTTCATAATGGAACCTTTACCAAATTGCTTCTCTATTTGACGGAGCGCCATATCCAGCGCAGCACGACGGTCTGACAATAAACTCACACCCTTTACTGTTTATAATGTAATGATACCTTGTTTTAACTCGTTTGCCAAGCTTTTTTTCGAACATACATTCGTTTTTTTTGTTCAGGCCGAGGCGCCTCTTCCTCATGAAAATCAATATAAAAATAGAAAAAGAACCGTAAACAAGGCTGAAAAGCCTCATTTTACGGTTCTTCCGTCTCTATCCATTATACTGCCTCTTCCTTAATCATGCAAATGCAATCAGCAACCTTCTAATTAATCAATAGCCACTAATTTTTTCCACAGTCGATACAAAATTGCTTTTGCCGAACGAATGCGGACTGTCTCCCGATTACCATTGATGCGCAGTTCGTGAATCTCTGTTTCTTTCCCGCGTTCAGCCAAAGCGATAAACACAAGTCCTGGCGGTTTACGTTCCGAATATCCTGGACCAGCAACCCCCGTAATAGCCAAACCGAAATCTGCATCACCAATCATACGTACCTGCTCTGCAAGAACTTTTGCGACTTCAGGGCTAACCGCGCCAGGTGCATCTTTGCCTTCCAGATAACTATGCGGTACATTCAACAGCTTTTCCTTTATCTCATTGGAATAACATACAATGCCGCCTTTCAGCATAGATGCACTACCAGGCACAGAAGTAAGGCTCTGCATTACAAGTCCTCCTGTGCAGCTTTCAGCTGCACTCAAGGTCAGACCCATATCTGACATCATAGTAACAATCGTGTACTCAATAGGTACATCCTCGTTAGCGTAGAGATGTTCGGACAAACGTTCGCGGATCTGCGCCTCCATGGTGTCTAGCTTCAGCTTGGCTTCTCCTTCAGTTGCGGCCTTGGTGGATACACGTACAGTCACTTCCCCCTCACTCGCATAGGGAGCGATTGTAGGATCTGTCTGTCCGTCAATAAGGTCCAGCAACCGATCTTCCAACGCAGACTCACCAATTCCAGCGAATTTTAACATACGGGAATATATCGGCATTTCTTCTGTAAGAGCATGCTGGAACAACCAAGGCTTCACTTCTTGCTCAAACATAGGGATCAGTTCTTTGGGTGGTCCAGGCATAACGACATAAAATTTACCATTATCAGCAATAGCATTACCAGCAGCCAGCCCTGTCTCATTCGCCAAAGGTGTCCCACCTTCAATGACAATAGCTTGACGCCGATTATTTTCTGTCATCTCCACATTCCGATCCCGGAAAAATCCTTCAATTTTGTCCATCGCCATGCGGTCTATATGCAAGTTTCGATTCAATACAGCAGCTAGTGCGTCTTTGGTCAAATCATCTTGAGTGGGGCCAATGCCTCCGGAAAATAAGATAATGTCTGCTCGTCCCGTAGCGATACGTATCGCTTCGCTGAGTCTATTGAGGTTATCTCCAACCACCGTCTGGAAATACACGTCGATCCCCATAGCAGCAAGTTCCCGGGAAAGGTATCTGGCATTCGTATTCACAATTTGTCCTAATAATAGCTCTGTCCCGACTGCGATAATCTCTGCCTTCATTTCAGTATCCTCCTGTGTACTTGTTGAGTAATCAAAGGGCAATAGGAACAGTTCCTATTGCCCTTTAACCCGATGAGTACTTCATCATTACCCATTTCAGCATAAATGATTACGCTTTTGATAGGTTAAGCAAATTTTTGTTTTTGATAAAGTAATCGATTCCAGACCAGATGGTGATCAGAGCTGCCGCCCATACGGCAATAACATCAACATGAATACCTGTGTATGAAAACGGAAAATTGTTTAGCAGCAGCAACACAATTGCGATGATCTGCACGACCGTCTTCAATTTACCCCAAGCACTCGCAGCAACAACCGAGCCATCAAGCAAAGCAATCTGCCGTAGACCCGTCACAGCGAATTCACGGCTGATGATAACTACTGCAATCCATGAATCCAGCTTACCCATCTGAACCAGTGAAATCAGAACTGCGGTAACCAGCAGCTTATCTGCGAGAGGGTCAAGCAACTTTCCCAGATTGGTGACCATATTGTTTTTCCTTGCAAGATAGCCGTCTATTCCATCCGTGCTTGCAGCAACGATAAAAATAAAAGCAGCAATTAATTGGTTATACGGAAGCACCAAGCTTCCAAGATGTAACGGCTCCGGATAAAACGGAAAATCCACGAGCAGGAACACCATCAAAAAAGGGATTAAGCAAATTCGTGCAAGCGTAATCCGGTTGGGTAAATTCACAAGACGCCCTCCCTCTGTATCCTCCATTACTTCAAACATTCACCCTAATTCCGTATTCATCATCTGAGCAGGAATGAACGCTTGAACCGTCGACTTGTATTTACATGTAACCCTATGTAGAAACGCAAAAATAAAGTCAACCGCTCAAACGCAAAACCGCTTTGAAACGCTCCGGTGACTTTCAGAAGTGTACTGCTTTTCACAAAGTCAGCAAACGATGAAGACTGGACTTGATGCGTGACTGCCAGCAATGCACATTTAGTATAATATATGCGCCAATACAGTGTCAAAAAGACATTGCTGCACCGGAACTTCTTATTTAAAGTTGGTATATTGCAGGTCTAGAGGCAAATTAGCTCCATTAAGCATCTGCATTACTGCTTGCAAATCGTTTTTGCTTTTCCCTGTCACCCGAAGCTGATCCCCCTGAATCTGACTCTTTACCTTGAGCTTGGAATCCCGGATCAGAATGTTAATCTTTTTGGCTATATCCTGGTCAATCCCCTGTTTGAAATTCAAACGTTGACGAACTGTGCCAGATGAAGCAGGTTCTACTTTGGAGTACTCCATGTTTTTCAGCGGTAGCCCCCGCTTTGCCATTTTAGATTGCAACACTTCAATGACAGCCTTTAATTTGGTTTCATCGTCCGAAACAATTGTTAAAGCATCCTTGTCAAGTTTCAAGCTAC
Organism: Paenibacillus sp. JJ-100; assembly: GCF_948329825.1. Lineage (GTDB taxonomy): Bacteria > Bacillota > Bacilli > Paenibacillales > Paenibacillaceae > Paenibacillus. The sequence continues at coordinate 731,781 of NZ_CAOJCM010000001.1, read as the reverse complement.
TCTTGCTACCCTTGAAATCATAACGATTGCCAATTTCCTTTTCCGTTTGTGTAACAGCATTAGTCAGTTCCTGCAAGTCCATTTTGGACACAATATCAAATGAATTTTCTGAACTCAAACCGAGTCACCCTTTCAGTTTATCATATGTTCTGTAACATTATAGAGTAAACGTCAAGCAAAAGTCTAATTTTAGCCTTACTGCTCATAGAAAAAAGCATTTTTGGCGTACCGTCCGGTCGCCAAAAATGCTTACTAGTCCAGCTACTTCTAATAACGACTACGGTCAGGTTGTCTGAACATATCCAGCACACCCAAAACGATATGTGCAAGCCCAAAGCCCAATATTCCGTAACCCCAGGCACTTGGAGTCAGATAATAACCCAGGAGGCTGACAATGATCCCTAAACCGGTTACGATCCAGCTGACTGTCATGGCCTTCCACCTCACTTCACCATAAGATAACTGCAATTGAAGACAAGCTTATTGTCTCCTGCAGTCAGTGAGGTTATTCGTTACTGGAATTTCCGCTTGCTGGGGAATCGCCAGTATTGATGTCAGATGTTCCGTCAGTTCCTGTAGTCGAAGCAGCACTATCGGTATCCAACTTGAGACGAATGCGGTTGGTCGCTTTTCCATCGGTTACCACTTGGCCGCCCACATCAATAGTCGTTGCAGCCGCATAACCAGATTTAATGTAGATTCCCGCCTCATCCAGCGTAAATGTGAATACGTCTCCGTCGGCTGTATTGCCATATTCCAGCTTCTCACCACTGGAATTCTCGCCTTTATATACTTCAAGCCAACTTTTCCCTGTAGCTGTGATAGTTACCGTTACAGGCTGTCCTGCACTACCGCTAACTTTGAAGTTTGTAATATTGCCCGATTTCCCATCCTCTGAAACAGTGATTAGGCCCGGCGTGCTAGGGGTTACTCCCTCTTGATCCTCACCGGTCTGCTCACCATTTTGTCCATCAGTCTGTCCATCGGTTTGACCGTTATTTGGTTCGTCAGTCTGACCATTCACGTCAGTACCGCCACCGTTTCCACCAGCTTCACCCGTACCTGAATTATCCGTTCCAGGATCTGATACGGGTGGGGGAGTCACCTGTCCATTATCAGATGGGGGATCAGGCTTATCGTCAGCCGGCTTCTGACTATCTGTTATTTTTGTATCATCCAATCCTTGTGGATCCGTATCGTCACCGTTATTGGATGCAATATACAAATACAAAAGAACGATAATTAAAAGTGGAAATGTCCACATTAGAGCAACAGACATCCACCGATTACTCCGCTCTGTAGGTCGGCTTGAGCGTTTCTGAATTACGGGTTCCATCGTTGCTTCCGCAGTTTCTGCAGGTACGTCTTTTTTATGCCCTTCCAGCAGCTCATCCGGATTCAGTCCAACTGTTTCCGCGTAGGTTTTAATAAATGCGCGCACATAGAAGCTACCAGGTAACACTTTGTAGTCCCCTGCTTCTATCGCCTCCAAATACCTCTTGCGAATTTTAGTCATTTCCTGTACGTCATCGAGACTCATCCCTTTTTGCAGCCGGGCCTCTCTTAACTGCTGACCCAGTTCAGACATGCCATCTCCTCCTTATGTTTATCTCTATACTTGTTGATTATCTATTCCATGATTCCGTACGGTGCTTTATAGTTCATCTGTATAGCTAGCCGTAAACGTATCATAAATAATTTCTTCATTAGGATTATTACGCAATTCAATTATAATATCAAAATTATTGTAATCATACTCGGATTCCTGCACAAAAATATCAGGGTGCTCAATCACTTTGGTGCTTGGCATCGACATAATATCTTGCAGCAGATTATAATGTCTTTCGCTAGAGCGAATGGTGCTGACAATACCATCAATGATGAAGACATTATTCGGATTCAATTCGTCCTCGGACATCTGGCTACGGATCGTTTGCCGAAGAAGTGTAGAGGATACAAAGGTCCACCGCTTCATGGCACATACACTTCCTGCAATGATGGATTCTGTTTTGCCAACTCGAGGCATTCCACGTAAGCCGATCACCTGATTACCTTCTCTTTTAAATACTTCACCCAAAAAATCAACAAGTAACCCAAGTTCATCACGGGTGAAACGGAATGTTTTACGGTCATCTGAATCACGGTCAATATACCTTCCATGACGTACGGCCAGAATATCCACCAATTTAGGTTGGCGCAGAGCGGATACTGTAATACTGTTTACTTTACGAAGCATCTCTCCAAGCAGACGAATCTTCTCATCATCATCAGATTCAAGCAGCATGCCGCGTGTTTTTCCTTCCACACCATTTATGGTCAATATATTAACTTCAAGCATCCCCAGCATCGAGGCGATATCCCCCAGAAGACCAGGTCTGTTCTTATGTATTTTATATTCCATATACCATTGTTTAGTTTCCATTTTTACACCCCGTAATGCATTATTCCACATTATTCGACAACGTCAGAACGCGTTCACTGAACATCATTCTGGATCATCTTCTAAAAATGGGTCACGTTAATGATATATAAAATGAAAATGAATTACAAGAACAGCTCTGTAATCCGTTTGTAATCATTAGAGAAAAGCCCCCTTTAAGGGAGCTCTTCACCTCTTACTTATGCGTTTTGTTTGGCCAATTTGACCATCAGGCGCGCAATCGTACGACGCTCATCTGCATCGCCGACATCCCAAAGTTCCTTCAATGCCCGGTTGGAATGATTCGCCGGATCAACCTTTTCATCAAGGAAGTCACCGATCTCGTATGCCAGTTTGTTGATGGTATCTTCACTCATCCCCATCTTCTCTGCTTGCAGTACGCGATCACCCAAAAACTTCTTCCAGGTGTCAAAGTTAGAAACTACTGTCTTTTCTGTTGACATGATAAATCCTCCTTAGCTGACGCATGAGATTTAAAATCAACAGTTGTAATATGCGCTTGCCGGGCATTTTATATACAGGCTATTAAAATAAATTAACGGTCCGTGTTGAACAACGAACACTATACCTTTAATCTTGTACTCACTTCCCAATGGGAGCCTAAGCTAAGTTGTTCTTTTAAACACAGATTTAAGTTAACCATCCTCCATTAGGGCTGATGATCTGTCCATTGATATAACCCGATTCCGGCAACGCAAGAAAATAAACCAGTGACGAAATTTCGTCCGGCTGCGCCAATCGTCCAGCAGGAATCTCTTCTTCCAACATCTTCAATTCACTCTGATCCAAGTGGTCTAACATCGTGGTCTGAACTGCGCCAGGAGCAACGGCGTTCACCGTAACGCCGGACGGAGCCAGCTCTTTCGCGAGTGCCTTGGTAAAGGCATTGACTCCACCCTTGGTCGTCGAATAGAGTACCTCACAGGATGCACCTGACAATCCCCAAATGGACGATACGTTAATAATTCGACCATATCGCTGGGAGATCATATGCGGCATCATCTCCTGTGTACATAGAAAAGTACCTTTCAGATTAATAGCCATCACTTCATCCCAGATTTCGTCTGTCACATCCGCGAGTAGACCATAATGAGATATCCCCGCATTATTTACAAGAATATCTGGCAACAGCTCATGCGACGCTAGTTTCTCCCGCATACGCTGAATCTGTTCCCTGCTGCGAAGATCTGCGGAAACCGTCATAATGCGTCCGTTCCCCTTCTCCATGCAACGCCTCGCTGCTTCATTAGCTGCTTCATGTGATTTCATGTAGTGCAATACAACATTCATACCTACACTGGCAAATCGTTCTGCAATCGCTGCTCCGATTCCCCCACTTGCGCCGGTAACGAGCACAGTCATTTCCCCAATAGCTTTCATTGTCGTCCCCCCCAATAGCTGTTCACTTCAGCCCTTATAGCCCTTTTAAATCGTCCAGTTCCCTCTCCAGGTTAAGGACTCACAACGAGCGATACAGCCAGTTGTTCCCAGCGTATATGCTCTTTTAGTCTTTGATTCACATCTTCTAGCGTAATTGATTCGTAGAGCGAAAGCATATTGAAAAAGTCACCGCCACGGAATTGCATACGCGTAAATTCATTGGCGATATTCTCTGGTGAATTCAGCATCCGTAAATAACCGCCGATTTTCTTTTTGCGCGCACGTTCAAAGTCGGCAGCGTCGAACCCTTTTTCCACCAACACGTTCACTTCTTCACGCATCCTGTTCAACAGTTGATCCGGATCCTTGGTATCTCCACCGACTGCAGAAAAGGCATACTGTGAGGAACTGATATAATCGTGCCCGAAGCTGTCGGAGATCAGATCTTCATCATAAAGCTTCTGAAACAGCCGTGTGCTTGACCCAAACAATAGATCCATCATCAACTGTGTGGTTGTATCCCGGCGCAAAAGCGCTTCTCCTGTAAGCCCAACTTCTGTTTCCTTAAATCCAAACAAACATTTTGGCAGGGAAACGGATAACCTGGCCTCGCGTCTTGTCTCTCGAACTTGCTCGGGTTCAGGCTCAAAAAAGCGCTGAATCAGACCCTGCGGCTCGTAATTCTTCTGTGCCTGATTAGATCGAACCATACCGATGACTTGCTCAGCATCAACACCGCCCACGACAAACAAAAGCATATTGCTGGGATGGTAAAACGTGTTATAACACGTATACAACGTTTCTTTGGTAATCGTGTTAATGGATTCAACAGTGCCCGCAATGTCAATATGCACCGGATGTTTTTGATACATCGCTTCGATTAACCCGAAATAGACCCGCCAATCCGGATTATCAGCGTACATATTAATTTCTTGTTCAATGATGCCTTTTTCCTTATCGACATTTTGGTCTGTGAAATACGGATTTTGCACAAAATCAACTAATGTTTGTATATTTTCGTTTATATTTTCAGTTGCCGAAAACAAGTATACAGTTTGATCAAAACTCGTAAATGCATTTGCCGAAGCGCCATGAGAAGCAAACGTTGCAAAAATATCACCCGTTGGTTCCTCAAACATTTTGTGCTCCAGAAAATGAGCAATGCCATCAGGCACCTTCACTTCGTCCTGTCCTTCCACTTGAAAGTGGTTATCCACTGACCCATATTTAGTCGCAAAGGTGGCATATGTTTTCTGGAAGCCTGGTTTGGGCAAAATATAAACATGCAGTCCGTTATCCATCACTTCGTAATACAATGTTTCCTGAAGATGTTCATACCGAATGCTCTCCACGATTACTCCCCCTTCTCGTCCCGCAAGAAATAGATCGTATCCAGACGGAACTGCTCTGCGGCTTCACGAACATCCTGCTTACTGATCTGCTCGATTTGAGCAAGCAACTCCTCAGCTGTTCTCTCCTTACCAGACAACTGACGGTTAAAATCGTAAGCAATCATTTCAAAGGCAGCATCCTGCATTTCCTTCAGCAGATTGCGAATCATCGCTTTGGTCTGTGACATCTCCAGATCGGTGATATGACCATGTTTCATTTCCTCAAGCTGTTGCTTGATAATGGTCACTGCTTTTTCATAGTTGGGAATTTCAATACCCGATTGAATCGTAGCAATACCTTTGTGCCCATCATATCTGGAAGATGCATAATAGGCCAAGCTTTCTTTTTCACGAACATTGACAAACAACTTGGAATGAGGGTACCCGCCGAGAATCCCGTTATACATCAGTGCTGCAGCGTATTGGTCATCTGCATACGTAATGGACGTACGTAGACCCATATTCAGCTTGCCCTGACCAATGTTCAGCCGTTCAATAACCGTATTCGTCTCTTCATCCCCACGAATCGCCGCCTGAGCCTGATAATCGGAGGAAGATGTGCGTTCCAGATTGAAATGACGCTGCACAAGTTCTTCCACTTCTTCAAGGGTCGTATCTCCAACCACATACAAGTCCATACTCGCTTCCCTTAACCAGTTCTCATAAGAAGAGGTTAGCTCGGAAGCATCAATAGCTAGTAGCGCTTTTCGTTCTCCTAGTGGATGAAGTCTGTAAGGCTCATGCTTGCACATTTCTTCAATACAGCGCTCAGCCGCATAACGCATTTTGTCATTAATAATCGACTCCAGCTTTTTACGAACCGTCTCTCGTTCTGCTTGTACGTATGACGTTTTGAAGTGCCCATTTTCGCGTGCAGGCTTGGTCAGTACTTCGCCTAGAAACGCAAATGAACGATCCAGAAGCTGCTGCTCTCCGCCGCCGACAAAAGAATCGTTAATGGTATCCATGCGGAACTGCACAATCTGATAATCGCCACGTTTGTAGACATCAAAACCAAATCCCGCTCCATACAGATGTTCTAATTGCTCACGAAACTGCGTTGTTTCCGGATAAGATTCGGTCCCTCGTCTTAGTACAAACGGTGTCAACGCCACAGGAGTAACCGTCTCCTCACGTAGAGGAACTCCAGCATACAAGGAAATCGCGAATGTTTTGAAACGTTGGGTTGGAAGTACATGTATTCGTAACTTTTTCTGGCTACCCCGTTCGAATTCTGCGGTATTCAAATGTCAAAACCCCTTTACGGCGTCATTTAGAACCAATCCCATCAAGCTTAAACGTAACCACCATTTTAAACCATTCAAAAGCCAAGAAGCAACCGAAGTCATGGCTTCTGGTTGCTTCTCCGCCAATTACATACAGAAGATATGCTGTCCGATGGTTTTCACCTGTGGACGTGTCCAAATCCATTTGGAAGTAGCTGTTCTAGGGTTGAAATAATACAAGCAGCCACCGGAAGGGTCCCATCCATTCAGAGCCTGTTCTACAGCTTTTTTGGCCTGCTCGTTCGGTTCCAAATAAATTTGTCCATCTGCTACCGCTGTAAATGCGAGCGGCTGAAAAATGACCCCTGAAGGAGTAGATGGAAAATTGGGGTCATTTACGCGATTCAAAATTACAGCAGCTACCGCTACCTGTCCTTCAAACGGTTCCCCTCGTGCTTCGCCATATACGGCATTTGCCATAATCTTGATTTCGTTTTCGGTGAGACCTAGTGAATTGGCAGATCCCATATTATCCTGCTCTTTACTAGCCGTATTTCCACTTCCTCCTCCGGTAGATCCGCCTTTATGCAAAGGGGGTTCTGTAGGTGACCACTTGGTGCTGGCATTGTACAACTTCAATTTTGTTTTTGCTCCAACCACGCCGTCTACCTTCATTCCAAATTCGGATTGGAACCATTTCACTGATTTAAGCGTTCTGCTACCAAAATTACTATCAATTTTGCCATTGTAGAAACCCAAATACTTCAGGCGGCCCTGAAGTTCATATACATCCTGGCCGTAACTGCCGTATTTCACCGTATTGTTACTAAAGGTCGGCATTGCCTTTTCCTCTGCCGGAGTGTTGTTCTGAACTGCCTGTTGAGGTGCTGTATGCTCAGGGAGTAAATATCGAATTCCCAGCGCAGCGATCAGCAAAATAGCTGTGAAAAGCCATAGGTTCATTTTTCGCATCGACTATGCTCTACCTTTCTCTTGTGGGATTTAACAGAATCGCTAACGTTATTATGACAAGCAGACCTGCTTCCTATGCACCAAATCAGCCGAACTCTGGAGCAATTGGCAAACCCCAACGATTCTCCACAACAAAAAAAACCTCCAACCATAATGGTTGAAGGCCCTCTGCGCTTCTCTACGAGCTTATTTTGTTCTGTTGATACTGTTCTAGCGATACCAGCACTTCACGCGGCTTGCTACCCTCATACGGCCCAATGATCCCTCTAGCTTCCATGGAATCAATCAATCGAGCGGCACGCGTATATCCAACCCGCATCCGTCGCTGCAAGAGTGAGACCGAAGCTTGTTTTGCTTCTAAAATGATCTGTACAGCTTGCTCATACAGCTCATCTTGTACTTCTTCGGTGGCCTGATTGGAGTCGTCCACTTCTGGAACGAGCGATTCATCATACTGCGCTTCACCTTGACCACGAACGTAATTGACGATGTTCTCGACCTCTTCATCACTCATAAATGCACCCTGAACACGAATCGGTTTGGATGCACCCATTGGCATGAATAACATGTCACCACGACCCAGCAGTTTCTCCGCTCCACCCATATCCAGAATAGTACGTGAATCGACCTGTGAGGATACGCCAAAGGCAATCCGTGAAGGAATATTCGCTTTGATTACCCCCGTAATAACATCCACAGAAGGTCGCTGCGTAGCAATGATAAGATGGATGCCGGCTGCACGAGCCATCTGCGCAAGACGGGCAATCGCATCCTCTACATCTCCAGCCGCTACCATCATCAAGTCAGCCAGCTCGTCTACAATAACCACAATATAAGGAAGTACCGCTGCCGGGTTATCCTTCATCAGATTATTGTATCCCTCGACGTTACGTGTACCTGATTTGGAGAAAAGTTCATATCTTTTCTCCATCTCCACTACGATTTTCTTAAGTGCTAGCGATGCCCTCTTCGGATCGGTCACAACCGGGGCCATCAGATGGGGAATTCCGTTGTATACATTCAGTTCGACCATTTTGGGATCGACCATCAGAAATTTGACTTCATCCGGTTTGGCTTTGTACAGAATGCTGGTGATAATGCCGTTAATACATACTGATTTGCCTGATCCGGTAGCCCCTGCCACGAGCAAATGGGGCATTCGAGCCAGGTTACCAATAATGGTCTGACCTGATATATCCCGGCCAAAAGCAATGGTCACTTTGGATTCAGCTTCTTGGAAGGTTGCTGTCTCCATGACTTCTCGCATCGTTACTACCGACACCTCACCATTTGGTACTTCTATACCAATAGCTGATTTCCCAGGAATCGGGGCCTCCATCCGAATATCCTTAGCAGCCAAGGCGAGAGCGATATCATCCGTTAGACTAACAATTCGGCTAACTTTGACACCAATATCAGGTTGGATTTCATACCTTGTCACTGCCGGGCCTCGGACAACCTCCAGCACTTTGGCACGTACACCGAAGCTTTCTAAGGTCGCCTCCAGCTTGCGTGCGGTCTGCATATAATCTTTCTGGTCTCCGCCCTTCCCTCCGTTATTAGGCTTGGCCAAAAGACGGAATGAAGGCAGCTTATACGGCTTTGGTGGTGGAGGGGGCGGTGTGACTGGTTGCAAAGAATCTGCTCCCATAATGCCCTCTTCCGATGCAGGGTCAACTCCCTCTCCCAAAGGTTCTCCATCAGATATATGATGATGAGCCTCATCTTGAATCACCTCTGTTGAACCATGCGCACCAGTCCAATCTGCTTCGACCACTTCATCTGTAAATTTAATGTCGTTTCGGTCAGCTTGATCCGTGGTGCTACCGTAATCGCTCAAGTCATCCGGGAACGGATATGCATCATCCAGATCGTCATCCTTATGTGAGTCTTCCGCTCTAACATGTTCAAAAAAGTCACGGATGATCGGTGCAGAGTCAGCTCTGGACTGAACTACCGGGTCTACCGCACCTACTGTGGCCGCAGCGGTTCCTTTGTTTACCGTTTCAGACTCTTCATACCAAGTCTCCGAAGACGATTCCTGTCCAGCACGATAAACAATTTGTTCTGACTCGAGCACATCCAGCTTTTCAGATGGGTTCTTCAATTCTGATGACTTACGCTCAGCCCCAGCCCCCCATTTTCCAAAAAGTTGGAAGAAGATCGGAGCTTTACGTTTTGGCAGTTGCCCTTCTTGGGCATCGTACAGATCGTACTCATCGTCTTCCTCTTCGTCGTCGACTGGGACAGTTGCCAATTTCCGAGCGTTGCCTTTTTTAGCGTTCGCAGAGGTTGAAGAAACACGTCTTGCTGGTCTTGACTCCAGCTTTTTGTACATGGAACTACCAGCGTCCCAGATTTTTGTTCGGAAAATCCGTATCAAATCCACATATGACAAACTGGTAATTAGCATGAAACTGATCACAAACATAACAATCATAATGAGCCTAGCACCAAGACTACCGAACAACCACAAGAACAAAGCGAACTGACCCGCACCCAGGTATCCTCCACTGATGTCCTTATTCAGCATGGAATCGCGTTCCCCCGGTGCAGCAGGTGTTAGAAGTTCAGTTTGCATATCGTTATGTACTTGGGTCAAAACCGCACCCGGCTCAAGTGCCCCAACTGGGATCAACTTCTGATGCATTGCGGAAATTGTACTCATTAGGGATAATGCAAAAACCAGCAAGACCAGTCCAGTCTTGCGAGAAGTCCAGCCACTAGGCCACTTTCGGTGAATCATCACCATTAAACCGTAATAAATACCCACCAGTGGAATCGCAAAATAAAACTTACCAAGCATCAGTCCAAACATCTTGGAAAGCGATCGTCCTACGGTGGCTTCTCCCGATAGTGCTATAACAGCCAGTGTGATAAGCACAATGCCGTAAATTTCATATTTTAAGACGCCGCTAAATCCGGCACCCTTCTTTTTCCTCTTTTTTCTTCTGGCCAAAATCAGGTCACCCCCAGAAGAATATTATACCATACAAATATAATCCGTACATATGTTCTTTTTATGCACCATTTGTCTGAATCCGTCGCGTTATGTTGGACCCGTGTTACCCGAGAGCGGCACTGTTGAGCCCGGTAGGTTGGCCGGATTCAAATACGCCTCAAGCGGACAGTCAAGCAGACGTACAATTACGGCTTCCGTATCATTCAACGGTCTAACCTGCATCAACAAACCATTCATGCGGATCTCTTTTGTCTCCTCAGCCTCCGTCCACATTCCTGACCATAGTTGCTCCGGAGGCATGACGGTATACATCGTTGTCATTGCGTGTATCCCCCTGCTTGTATCATCTGTCTCTTTTCTCCCATAAGTTTATTTAATTGTGTAATTGCTTGACCAATGCCACCAACAGCATCCATCAGTCCATATTTTACTGCATCAGAACTGCCTACAGCTGTTCCAATATCACGGTTCAACTCTCCTGTCTTAAACATCAATTCTTTGAACATATCTTCGGATATGTTGGAGTGTGATGTTACAAAACGAACAACTCGTTCCTGCATTTTTTCCATGTATTCGAATGTTTGTGGTACACCGATCACAAGTCCGTTCATACGAATCGGGTGAATCGTCATTGTGGCACTTCCAGCAATAAGGGAATATGTCGAAGCAACAGCAATAGGCACACCAATACTATGTCCTCCCCCAATAACCACCGTCACGGTTGGTTTACTCAAAGAAGCAATCATCTCCGCAATGGCCAGCCCCGCTTCCACGTCGCCACCTACCGTATTGAGAATAATGAGTATGCCTTCAATTTTTGGATTTTGTTCTGCTGCTACAAGCTGTGGAATGATATGTTCATACTTGGTTGTTTTGTTCTGCGGCGGTAAAATCAAATGCCCCTCTACCTGACCGATAATCGTCATACAGTAAATGTTGGATTCACTAGCTGGCGATTGAGTTTGACCGAACTGCTGAATCGATTCAGTGACAGGTGAAACCTGTTTTTCCTCCTGCATTGGCGTCTCTGGAGCCTCTGTCTCGGGCTGATTGGATTGTGGTGTTTGCTTGTTATTCATGTATTTATTCATTTATGCAGTCTCCTTCTCCTGAACGATGTAATGGTGTATCTTTACCTTAGTATGGGGAATCTACCAACAAGCTTATACTTTACCTGCACAATCATTTCCATGGATCTTCCTTCAAAACGGTTCCTTATTTCCCTAAAAACGCAAAAAAGCCCCTTCTCTACGAGGAACCGTCCAATATTACTCGTAGAAAAGGGGCGACTGTGTGCCTATATATAGGTTTGGATAATCTTCATTTAAACTTCCATAATGATTGGCAAAATCATCGGTCTGCGACGAGTTTGCTCATAGAGGAAACGTCCCAGTGCATCTTTTACATTCGTTTTGAGGGATGCCCACTCATTCACATTTTCACTCATAAGCTTCTGCAATGTGCTGCTAACAATGCGGTTAGCCTCATCAAGTAGTCCTTCAGATTCACGCACATACACGAATCCGCGAGAGATGATGTCAGGACCGGAAACAATTTTACCATCCTGCTTGCTGAGCGTGACCACAACAACAAGGATACCATCCTGAGACAACAGTTTACGATCACGCAGTACAATGTTACCTACGTCACCCACACCCAGACCATCAATTAACACGTTACCTGCGGTTACTTTACCCGCTTTGCGCGCTGCTCCACCTTGAATCTCTACAACTTCACCAATGTCTGTAATGAAGATGTTGTCTGGATCAATTCCTACCGATTCAGCAAGAACCGCATGACGACGCTGCATCCGGAATTCACCGTGAATTGGCAGGAAGTATTTCGGTTTCATCAGATTGAGCATTAACTTCAATTCTTCTTGACTACCGTGACCCGATACGTGAACGCCGCTATTAGCACCGCTGTAATGCACGTGTGCGCCAAGACGGAACAACTCATCAATCGTACGACCAACATACTTTTCGTTACCTGGTACAGGGGTTGCTGCAATGATAACGGTATCTCCAGGAAGGATATCCACTTTGCGATGTGTAGAGCGCGCCATACGCGTTAAGGCAGACATCGGCTCGCCCTGGCTACCTGTGCACAGAATAACCACACGATCTGCGGCCATTTTGCCTACTTCTTCCGGTTCAATGATCATGCCATCCGGAATCTCAAGATAACCTAGATCTGAAGCAATTCCAACCACATTTACCATGCTACGTCCGATAACTGCAACTTTTCTTCCAGTTACCTCTGCTGCATTGATCACTTGCTGAATGCGATGTACGTTGGAAGCGAATGTCGCAACAACGACACGCTGGCTTGCCTTACGGAAGATATCTTCCAGTACGATTCCTACATTTTTCTCCGATGGTGTGAATCCAGGCTTCTCTGCATTGGTACTATCTGACAACAACGCGAGTACGCCGTTACTCCCAATTTGTGCCATACGTTGAAGATCCGCATATTGACCATTCACTGGCGTATGATCAAATTTGAAGTCACCTGTGTGAACAACTGCACCTTCCGGTGTTTCGACGCATACGCCGACCGAATCCGGAATACTATGGTTAGTAGCAAAGAACGATGCTTTCAACGTTGAACCCAATTCGATCACTGAATCTACATTGATGAGAATACGTTTTGTCTCACCCAGCAAATTAGCTTCTTTCAATTTGTTCTCTACGAGACCCAAAGTAAGCTTAGTTCCGTATACAGGAACATTCAAGTGTTTGAGAACATATGGCAAACCGCCAATATGATCCTCGTGTCCGTGAGTTAGAACAATGCCTCGTACTTTATCACGATTCTCGGTCAAGTACGAAATGTCAGGGATAACAATATCAATACCAAGCATATCTTCTTCAGGGAATTTAAGACCAGCGTCTACGACAACAATGTCATTTGCGTATTGGATAACATACATGTTTTTACCAATTTCGCCTACGCCGCCCAGTGCAAAAATCATCAATTTCTCGTTATTATTATTTTTCTTAGACAAATGAATCTGAACCTCCTATGGTAGTTGGACGTCGTACCTTATTATTTATTGTAAGTTAAGAAAAGTAGTTCACGCATTACTCCCTGAAAATTGGGATTAAATGCAAAAGAACACCTTTATTCACGATATTTGGAAGAAGTTCTTCGAAGTTATTCCTCTTCACCAACAGGTTGGATCTGAATTGTCCCTCTTAGCCGTTCCTTCCTTTTTCACCGCAAAGCCACATCAGCAAAACGATGTCGCTTTCAATTTCAAAAAAATACCGCACCCAGTCACTTGACATCATTATACATGATTAAAAACAGAAAAAACAAGTCACTCTCTCGTTAACCTGTAGTTTCCCCTTCCTAATAAAAAAGAAACCTTACGATACTCTATAAAAAAAAGAACCGCAGCCTCATTCTCAGAGGTGCGGTTCTTTCGTTAAACAAAGCGTTTATGCTTACATTGAATAAAGCATCACGGAAATCAACCTGATATTTACAGTTGAAGTAAATTTTTAATATAATCTTGTTCCTCTGCCGTTGGCGGAATTAGAGGCAATCGCACTGAACCTACGTTCAGTCCTTGTAACGTCAAAGCATACTTAACTGCTACCGGATTTGGCAAAGGCTGTGGACATTCAAACAGACCCTTAAAGAGTGGAAATAACTTCTGATGTATTCGTGTCGCTTCAAGAGGATCACCACCGTAAAAGGCTTCGATCATTCTCTTCATCTCTGCTCCGACTACATGACTCGCCACGCTAACAATACCGTGAGCTCCAACAGCGATTGCGGGTAGACCCGCTGCATCATCTCCCGAATACACTCTAAAATGATCTGGAGCACTCGTTGCAATCAATGTCACCTGCTCCATAGAAGCACATTCCTTTGTCGCCACGATATTCGGAATTTGTGCCAGACGCAAGGTCGTTTCGGCAGATAGGTTTGCAACAGTACGCCCGGGCACATTGTAAAGCATCACTGGCAGAGCAGTAGCAGCAGCAATCTTTTCAAAGTGTCTGTACATGCCTTCCTGACTTGGCTTGTTATAGTATGGAACGACTAATAATACCCCGTCTACTCCAACACGTTCAGCTTCTTGTGTCATATGAATCGAATGCGCCGTGTTGTTGCTGCCTGTTCCCGCAATAATCTTGCACCGTCCGGCCGCATGTTTCACTGTAAATTCGAATAATTGAACTTTCTCCGTATCAGTTAGTGTTGGAGACTCTCCTGTTGTCCCAGAAACCACGAGAGTATCCGACTTTTGATCAACGATCAGATAATCGATGAGACGCGCCGTTTCCTCCCAATGAATCTCTCCTTGTGCATTGAACGGAGTGACCATTGCTGTAATCAATCTTCCAAAGTCCAATTTGATTTCCTCCCTCAAAACAGGCCTGACTCCTCTAAGTTCGGTCTTTACAAGTGAAGTTCAAATGAGGCGTGTAGTGCCCTCAGGGCCTGAACCATATCTTCTTTTTTGACAAGCACCCAGATCGTTGTATTGGAATCCGCGGATTGCAGAATCTGAATGTCTGCAAGTGTCAATGACTCTACGATACGAGCCATAATTCCGGGTACTCCGTTAATTCCCCCGCCTATAACGGATACTTTGGCACAGCCAGACAAGCTTTGAGGCTTAAGACCAATCTCCTGTAATACACGTATCGCTTTCTCGGAATCACTATCAAACACCGTATAGACGACTCCCGAAGGGGTAACATTAATAAAATCAACGCTGATTGCATTCTCAGCCATCGATTTAAATACTTTCAGTTGTAGGTGATCCGTACCGCCAGGAACATCTACTGTAATTTGCGTAACGTTACTTACATAAGCAATACCTGTAACATAACGGTCGATAATGCCTGTCTGTACATCCTTAAATCCTTCGGGATGTGTGACCAGCGTTCCCTCGGTATCCGCAAATGTAGATCTTACCCGTACCGGTATTTGGGACTGCATGGCAATCTCAACCGCTCGCGGGTGAATGACTTTGGCACCATGGTGGGCCATATTGCATATCTCCGCATAACTAACTACGGTCAGTGGACGAGCATCCTCCACAATCCGGGGATCAGCAGTAAGAATTCCATTCACGTCCGTGTAGATATCCACTATCTCGGCTTGGAGTGCAGCTCCCAGAGCTGTAGCGGATGTATCACTGCCTCCACGTCCCAGTGTGGTGAAATCCCCCTTCTCCGTCTGTCCTTGAAATCCAGTTACAATGGCCACACGACCCAATTGAAGCTGTTCAAGCACGCGAACAGGACGGACATCCAATATTCGGGCATTCCCGAAATTGTCATCCGTCACAAATCCCGCTTGTGCACCGGTCAATACTGAAGTTGGAATGCCCTCATTTTCTAATAAACTACTTAATGTTGTTGCAGATATAATTTCACCACAGCACAGCAGTAAATCCTTTTC
Source organism: Paenibacillus sp. JJ-100 (assembly GCF_948329825.1). Classification (GTDB taxonomy): domain Bacteria; phylum Bacillota; class Bacilli; order Paenibacillales; family Paenibacillaceae; genus Paenibacillus. Next base: position 715,986 of record NZ_CAOJCM010000001.1, on the reverse strand, counting down.
GCGTGCTGACAGTGCGTTACCGTTCTGTGAAGCCCAGTCTAAGAGCGTATCTGTTGCATAGGGTTCGCCACGACGACCCATAGCTGATACAACAATTACCAGGTTAAAACCTGCTTCAAGCTCACGTTTCACATGCCGGAGCACATGCTCTCTTGCCTGAACGGTAGAGAGAGAGGTGCCACCGAATTTTTGTACCATAATACGCATCTTTATTCCTCCATTTGTGTACGCAAGAAGATGGGACACGGGTCAAATCAACAAATGGATCACCCTTGGGCGCGTTCCGATGCGTAATCTCAGCAATGTATACGGCATGTATGAATGTATTTCAAATACATTCCCTGCTTGCTGTCAGATTATCGTCGGCAAGCAGGAATGCCTTTATGAACAGGAACGTGGTTAGAGGTAGCTGCATAAGCAACTATCGTCCCCCATGATTTTCTTTGTCTCTCGAACCCTTCATCAATTCTCCTAGCGTATAGCCGTTATTGCCTGTCGGTGATCCTTAAGCTTGTGAAGCACGCTCCACAATCATTGGTTGCAGTTGCTTACCTTCAAGTGCACTCCAGCAAGCTTCCGGAATCAGCTCCATTTTGGCAACTAACGAGTTTGGTTTTTTGATTGGATCATCTTGACCAAATGGTACAAAATACAAATATTTGGCCACTAACAGTTTAGCAATATTCGCTGCGTTCAGACCAAGACCATCATTCGTCGATATAGCGAGCACAAGCGGACGCTGATTACGCATCTGTGCTTTCGCAGCCATAAGTACCGGGCTGTCTGTCATTGCATTAGCCAGCTTGCTCGTCGTATTTCCCGTGCATGGAGCAATGACCATCACATCAAGCAACTTAGAGGGGCCTAAAGGCTCCGCGTCAACAATTGTAGAGATAATATCATTGCCCGTTATATCCTTCAATTGTTTTTGCCAATTCTGCGCTGTGCCGAAGCGTGTATCCGTCGTCAGTACCGAGTTCGAAATAATCGGAACAACGTTCGCTCCTTCGGCTACAAAACGACTAATGACAGGCATAACCTCTTCAAACGTGCAATGAGACCCCGTAATTGCGTAACCTACCGTTTTACCCTGCCAGTTCATGATTTAACCTCCCGTGCGTTCTGTTCTTCCAATAGCAAACGGATAAGCGCGTCGGCAATAATGCCGCCAGCCGTTTTGGGAGCAACAATACCGGGGAGGCCTGGTGCAAGCAGTGCCTTGATGCCGCGTTTGTCGGCATATCTGAAATCACAGCCGCCAGGGGCAGATGCGAGATCAATAATGACTGCTTTTTGAGGCGTTCTGGACAGGATTTGTGCTGTGATTATCATAGTCGGTATCGTATTAAAAATCAAGTCAACATCCCCGGTTTGAGTGGCTAAATCCGTTGTCATGAAAGGCTTCCAGCCCATGATTGCTGCGCGAGCAACATCTTCATTTCGCCGAACACCCACTCGTACATTGGCTCCGAGCCCTTGCAGTGTTTTGGCTAAAGTAAACCCTGTTCGACCGATGCCGAGCACGATGCACTCCGACCCATGTATTGTGAAATCCGTCTCCTTAATTGCGATGGCAATGGCTCCCTCCGCTGTCGGAATGGAGTTGTATAGCGCGATGTCATCACGATCGAGCACTTCCACAAGTCGAAGGCCGTTTTCCTGACAGAGTTCACGCAAAAATGGTTTTGCCATGCCTGTAAAAACGGTACAATGCTCCGGCAAGGCTGCCATATGTTCTTTTTTTAAATAGATGGAGTTGCTGCTAAACGAAGAGCTTATCTTCCCTTGATCATCACAACTCACTACTGGCAATACCAGCACATCAGCAGAAGCAAGCACATCATCTTCAAGTTCGCGGTGTTCGATGCCTGGAATCAAGCGTTCCAGTTGATCGAAGCCTACCACACTAACCGCTGCATCCAGCTCGGCGCACTTTTGAATGACTTCTATTTGCCTTGCATCTCCGCCTAGAACGACAATCCGGACTCCAGTCAGCATCGGGACGTCACTCCTTTCACCACATGTATGCCTTATCGTATGCAACTGCCCACAAGTGGGTGAAAAAAAATTGAACCAAATCTATATTTAACGCAAAAAAGCCGTCCTACGAAGGACGACTGTTTGTATAAGTAAACAACTATATATTGGATTAGAGTATAGATATGCCTTGCGTTACTTGCCTGTGTGGCCAAATCCACCCTCGCCGCGCACGGTCTCCGAGAGTTCAGCCACTTCTGTCAGTTCAATCGCTGGTACTGTCTGGAATACAATTTGAGCAATGCGTTCCCCGCGCACAATTGTAAACGGCTCTTGACCCAAGTTAATGAGTAACACCTTGACCTCACCGCGATAATCGGCATCAATCGTGCCTGGTGAGTTTAGACAAGTAATTCCATGTTTGAAGGCTAGTCCACTGCGCGGACGAATTTGTGCTTCCAGTCCGGCTGGCATCGCCATCGCAAGTCCAGTCGGGATCAAAGTACGCTGTCCCGGCTGTAGCACAACCTCTTCTTCCAGTGCAGCAACAACATCAAAGCCTGCAGCCAATTCAGACATTTTTTGAGGCAACTTGATATCCTCATTACCTGGTAATTTCTTTATTTGAACGTAATGCAACTAAATCATCCCTTCTCAGTCCTGCAATCGACTTGTCTGATGCTCCTACCATAGCGAGAGCAAACGGTTCCGCGAACATCAGATCAAGTACAGCGTCAATATCATTCATCGTAACTTGCTCAATTTTGGCGATCATTTCGTCGAGCGTATGGTGTCTGCCCAGCATCAATTCATTTTTCCCAAGACGATTCATGCGGCTACCAGTACTCTCCAGACTCAGAATCAGACTTCCTTTCAGCTGCTCCTTGCCTTTACGCAGTTCATCCTCGGATAGACCATTAACAGCCAGGTCACTCAGCACTTCCTTCGTCAAATCCAGCACTTCTTTGGTCTGTTTCGGAGCCGTACCCGCATAAATCGTGAACAGACCGCTGTCAGCATGAGAACTGTGATAGGAGTACACGGAATAGGCGAGTCCACGCTTTTCACGAATTTCCTGGAACAGTCTGGAGCTCATGCCACCACCAATCGCATTGTTCAACACAACCATAGCAAATTGCAGTGGATCTCCAATTTTGCAGCCTGGGAATGAGATACAGATGTGATTCTGCTCCGTTTTCTTTTTATGGAAGAGTTGTCCGCCATGGAACGCCGGCATTGTCACTTCCTCCGTTACCCCTTTGACATCAAACGCCCCAAAGTGTTTCTCCATCAGATCAATCACACTGTCATCAATGTTGCCCGCAATGCTGATAACTGTGTTCTCGATGGTGTAATGCTCCTTCATATATGCACGTAAATGGCTGGAATCCATCGCTTTAAGGCGTTCTTCTGTACCCAGAATTGGATATGCAAGTGGATGCTCGCCATATGCCGCCAAAGCCATCAGATCATGAACCATATCATCAGGCGTATCTTCATACATTGAGATTTCTTCCAAAATCACGTTTTTTTCTTTGACCAATTCATCCTCATCCATTTTAGAGCGGAAAAACATATCGGACAACACATCAACCGCAATCGGCAAATGCTCATCCAACACTTTTGCATAATAACAGGTATATTCCTTTGATGTAAATGCGTTCACGTTACCGCCGATGGCGTCAAACTGCTCCGCAATGGCTTTGGCATCGAAACGATCCGTGCCCTTAAAAAGCATATGTTCAATAAAATGGGAAACCCCATTATTTTCGGCCTGCTCATTGCGTGAACCTGTTTTGACCCATATTCCAAAAGACACGGAACGACAGGTAGGAATTTGCTCCATCACGACTCTGAGGCCATTGCCCAGCTGAATTTTTTTCACGGTTGGCCCTCCTACATCTCTATAATTGCCTTGATTTCAATGATCTCTACAATACAAGATTCGAAATCGACATTTGGTCCCAACTTTTTGATATTAACAAAAAAAAGGCGTTCACTCAACCGAAGCCATCTTTACCCGTTCCGAAGACAACGTATCACTCACTGTCCCAAGCTCAAGTCCCTTGGCACGAATCGAATCAATCATACCTTTCAACGCCCCTGCCGAAGAGGCTGTAGGATGCATTAGAATTAATGAACCTGCTTCGGTTTTGCTTGCGATTTTGGCGATGACAGATTCCGGACTTGGTTTCCGCCAGTCCACTGTATCCACCGTCCATAGAACAGTTTGTAGTCCCATGGATGCCGCAATATCTACTGTTTTTTGATTGAAATCACCTGAAGGTGGTGCAAACCAATGATTTTTCACCCCAAGTGTTTGCTGTAGAAGGTCTTCCGTTTTGCTAATTTCCAACCTTGCCCGTTCGGCACTCAAACGACTCATATTTGGATGTGAGTAAGCATGATTGGATAGCTCATGACCACGCTTCTGAATTTCTTTGGCAAGATCCGCATTTTTGCTCAGCCAGCTTCCATCCAGAAAAAAAGTAGCTTTCACTTTTTCAGCATCAAGCGTGTCCAACATCGGAACAATAAATTCATTCCCCCATGCCACATTGATCATAAAGGACACCATCGGTTTACTTTCGTTTCCTCGGTAAACGGGATGAGCTCCTAAATCTTTTAATTGAATTTCGGGCTCAATCTGGCGATATACATACGAAATTTTGGTGTTTAGTGTGCCACCAAGTGCTCTCCGGTAGGTTTCTTCCACGTCGATCTCTAGACCATTATAACCGGGAATCGCTTTCCACACCCGGTCAACTCTCGCATTCACAGGAGCAATTCGAGTTTCGACTGCCTTATCTTTTATCGCAGATAACAATGATTCTTCCCCAGTTGCTTCTTTAAACATATCAAACGCATTTTGGGTACCGGGGCCATCACGGATCTCCGTAATGTATGTACGTACACTGTCGACTTGTCCAATTAGCATGACCGATGCCACACCCGCAAGAACAAACGCCAGTTTTTTGGATTGGTTTCTCACAGCACCATCCTCCTGCCATCTTTGTCCCCATCATATGAGGACAAGGGCAAGAATATGATTAAAAAGCTATATCTTTTGGAAAGATGTATTTTGATTTTTTGAACGTTAAAAAAAGAGCCAGAAATTCGCATTCTGTCTCTTCATTCAATCTTACCTATGAGATTTAAACTTCAGCATCCTACGATTGCGCAGGAGCTTCAGCAGTCAATACTGCTTTACGGGACAAATTGATTCGACCTTGCGGATCAATTTCAGTGACTTTCACCGTAATGGAATCACCGATAGCTACAACATCTTCCACTTTTGCTACACGCTCTGTGGACAGTTGAGAGATGTGTACCAGACCTTCTTTGTTTGGCAGTACTTCAACAAACGCACCGAATTTTTCTACGCGTTTTACTTTGCCGACATAGATCTCACCAACCAGTACTTCACGTACAATTCCTTCGATAATGGCTTTGGCTTTATCATTCATCTCCTGGTTGGAAGAAGCGATAAAGACGCGTCCATCCTGCTCGATATCAATTTTAACACCGGTTTCTTCGATGATTTTATTGATGATTTTACCGCCAGCACCGATCACGTCACGGATTTTATCCGGGTTGATGTGCATTGTTGTAATCTTAGGTGCATATTGGGACAATTGCTCACGTGGTGTTTTCATCACCTCGGTCATTTTATCCAAAATGTGCATACGTCCTTCTTTCGCTTGAGCCAAAGCTTCGGACAAAATTTGACGGTCAATGCCATCAATTTTGATATCCATTTGAATAGCTGTTACGCCTTCCGGTGTTCCGGCTACTTTGAAGTCCATATCCCCCAGGTGATCTTCCATACCTTGAATATCACTCAGAATAGATACATGCTCTCCATCTTTAATCAGACCCATCGCCACACCCGCTACAGGAGCTTTGATTGGTACACCTGCGTCCATCATTGCAAGTGTACTCGCACAGATACTTGCTTGGGATGTAGAACCGTTGGATTCCAACACCTCAGACACCAAACGAATCGTGTACGGGAAATCCGTTTCAGAAGGAATTACTTTGGACAACGCACGCTCACCCAGCGCACCATGCCCGATTTCACGACGTCCTGGCGCACGAAGCGGACGAGCCTCACCTACGCTGAACGGCGGGAAGTTATAGTGGTGCATGAAACGTTTCGTTTCTTCCAAACTGATGCCATCCAAAATTTGAACATCACCAAGTGCACCCAAAGTACAAACGCTCAGTGCTTGTGTTTGTCCACGTGTGAACAGACCTGAACCATGTGTACGTGGAAGCAGGGACGTGTCACATTCAATTGGACGAATCTCAGCTAATCCACGTCCATCTGGACGAACTTTATCGTGAGTGATCAGACGGCGCACTTCTTCTTTTACGATATCGTGCAGCACTTCTTTCACATCTTTGAGCAATTCAGGAGTTTCAAGATACTTCTCTTCGAAGTGAGCAACCGTTTCGTCATTCACTGCATCAATAGCATCCTGACGCGCATGTTTCTCAGCAATTTTAACAGCTTCCACCAAACGAGCACTTGCATACTCACGAACACTGCTATTTACTTCTGCATTCACGGCATGGAGTTTAACTTCCATTTTCTCTTTGCCTGCTACCTGTACGAGTTGTTCGATAACGGTAACAATATTTTTGATCTCGTCATGTCCAAACATAATTGCTTCGAGCATCACTTCTTCTGATACTTCATTCGCTTCAGCTTCAACCATCATGATGGCATCTCTAGTTCCGGCAACAACCAGTTCGATGTCACTGACTTCAAGCTGTGCAATGGTAGGGTTGATGATGAATTCACCATCAATACGTCCAACCTTAACTCCACCAATTGGACCACTGAAAGGTACATCCGAAATGCTCAGTGCTGCTGAGGTACCAATCATTGCAGCGATCTGAGGTTCGCAGTCTTGATCCACACTCATAACAATGTTCAGCACTTGAACATCATTACGGAAACCTTCGGGGAACAATGGGCGAATCGGACGGTCTGTTAGACGGCTTGCCAAAATCGCTTTTTCAGATGGTCTACCTTCGCGCTTGATAAATCCACCCGGAATTTTCCCTACTGCATACAATCTTTCTTCATAGTTCACCGTCAGTGGGAAAAAGTCCAGATCCTTCGGTTCACTTGATGCTGTCACGGTACACAATACTACGGTATCTCCGTATGTTACCTTAACGGCAGCATTCGCCTGCTTGGCCAAACGCCCGGTTTCAAGCGTAAGCTTTCTTCCGCCAAGCTGCATTTCAACACGCTGTTCCATGAGATTCCTCCTTTAATTCGTTCCTATTCACAATGGATTCTGCATATTCACAGTATTTCCTGCTTGTCCATCATTCATTAACTATAGAAAGACGTTGTGCAGGCTGACTTGCAAAACAAAAGCTCCTTGCGGAGCCCTTAGCTACAAATATATGGCAACATGTTCATCTACAAAACAACCCGGCTGTAAGCTCCGCTTGTCTTGTTAGGCACAAGAAATGCGGATAACAGCCAGGTTGATTTTGAAAACATGTACGATAATTAACGACGCAATCCGAGTTTTTCGATCAGTGCGCTGTAACGTTTAACATCTTTGTTTTTCACGTAAGCCAAAAGCTTACGACGTTGACCTACCATTTTCAAAAGTCCACGACGTGAGTGGTGGTCTTTCTTGTGCGTACGCAAGTGATCTGTCAAACTTCTGATGTTTTCCGTAAGGATAGCAACTTGCACCTCAGGTGATCCAGTATCGGACTCATGAGTTTTGTGCTCGTCGATCAGTTGTTGTTTACGTTCTTGAGTCAATGCCATCCTATTCACCTCCTTCATTATAATCGCCGTTAGCCTCGTCACCGCCGGTGAGAGCGTGTAACCAAGCTAAGGTTAATGTCATCACTATCGACAACGTAGTACATTATACCATAGTTGCCTGGACAAAGTAAATGTATACATAAACTTTATTATTTTTAGGACAGTAAGTGAGCAGCAGTCAAGGCATCTTCTCGAATCTGAGCAATCAAGGCATCAATTGAGCCAAATTTTTGTTCGTTTCGAATGTAGTGCACTAATTCCACTTTCAGTTCCCGATCATAAATTTGGCCGTCAAAATCAAGCAGATGCACTTCGTAGGTCGGTCTCATTCCGTTCTCGTGAAAGGTCGGTTTTACACCCAAGTTCATCACACCTGCAAGTTCTTGATCCCCAAAATATACTTTCACCGCATAAACGCCTTTGGCCGGCGTAACATAATGGTCAACAAGTTCAAGATTAGCGGTAGGAAAACCAATTGTCCGCCCCCGTTTCTCTCCGTGAATCACAGTACCTCTGACACTGTAAGGACGCCCGAGCCACTGGCTTGCCTCATCCATCTCGCCCCGCTTCAAAAGTGCACGAATCAGCGAACTGCTCACCTTCTCTCCTCCAAGCAGGAAGGGGGGGACTGTCTCAACCTTCATATCTCCATCCCCTATTGTGCGCAGCATCTGCTCATCTCCCGCACCTTGGTGACCAAAACGAAAATCAAATCCGACAACAGCTGTACGTGTCTGGAGAGGAAGCAGCAATTCATGAACAAACTGGACTGGTGTGAGCTTTGAAAATTGCTCATTGAACTCAACGACATAAAGAACGTCTACACCCATCCCAGCCAAAATCTCTTCTTTGTCCCTGAGAGGCGTCAGGTAACCCTCGTAATCTCCTTTACGCATAACTTCCTTCGGGTGTGGATGGAAAGTCATGACGGCTGACTTCATACCCGTTTCCCTTGCAATGCGAACAGCCGATAGAATGACGCTTGCATGTCCGAGATGCAACCCGTCAAATTGACCGATTGCCAGCACTTGGGGATGTGTAATCAATTCCGCTGATTGTAATGTCTGCGGATAGGTTAGCATTACGGTTTTCACAATCATTCACCTGCATTTCACTTGATGGGCCAAGCTTGAACCTCGTCCTCACTCCAAGCCCGGTACCTTATTATTCCGGTAAGAAGACTTTAACAGCCCTTACGGTTGGTTTCAATTCATCCCGCTCAAATATCCCTAGAAACGTTCCATCCTGAGCATACAAACGCAGAAGTCCTGGCTTCTCCACAGGTGGATCCAACAGACGTGCAGACAGCTTTTGGCCTTGTAGAGCCCCCTTCGTCTGTTCCTCTCCAACGTTGTGGGCGGGAATCGAAGAAATGGCTTCATCAACAGGAATCAGTGCTTCTGCCAACGTTCCTTCGTTCATGAGCTGCTGCACTTCTTCTATACGTAGACAGCGATCGGCAGATATTCCTGCTGATATCGTTCGTTCCAGCTTAACCATGGTAGATGGAAATCCAAGCGCACGGCCGATGTCTACACACAAGGTACGGATATACGTACCTTTGGAGCACAAGGCGCGGAACGATATATCCGTTATGCCATTATGAATTTCGATCCCCGTAAGTTCAAGTTCGTAAATCGTCACTTCCCGGCTCTTACGCTCAACGGTCTTGCCTTCACGCGCAAGCTCGTACAATCGTTTTCCATCTACTTTTACCGCAGAATACATCGGCGGCACTTGCGAAATCGTACCCAGGAACCTTTCCAACACTTGCTGAACCTGATCCTGTGTGACCTCTACAGCAGATTCAGTACGCTCAATGACTTCACCAGTCAAGTCCTCTGTGTCCGTAGCCAAACCTAGTCTTAGCGTCGCCATATATTCCTTCGGCAGTTCTTGCATATACTCCACGACCCTTGTCGCTCGTCCAAGGCAGAGTGGAAGAACTCCAGTAACCTGCGGATCGAGAGTACCTGTATGACCAATACGCTTCATCTTTAAAATCCCGCGCATTTTAGCGACAACATCATGAGAAGTGAATCCCGCGGGTTTATATACGGGCAGCACACCTTCAAATGATTTTACCATTGTGCTCTCACCTGCTTCAGAACGTTTTGCACGATATCTTCCAATTTACCTTCCAGTCGGCATCCCGCTGCGAGAACATGTCCGCCACCACCAAAGGTCTGCGCCAACGCTGCCACATCTATTTTGCCCGCTGAGCGCATAGACACCTTAACTGCATTATCGTTGATTACTTTAAAAAAGATACCAACTTCTACCCCACGAATGTTACGAGTATAGTTGACGATCCCTTCCAAATCTTCGTTGGCTGCTTTACATTCTTGCATATCTTCTGGTGTAATAACGACCCAAGCTATTTTACCATCTTCCGACATCTGTAGAGATGAGAGCGCCTTATTCAAAATGTGAATTTGCGGAAGAGTCAACTCTTCCAATAGCGATTGTGCAAGATATGGTCCATCTACACCATGTTTCAGCAGTTGGGAAGCCACAGCCATTACATTCGGACTCGTATTCGCATATCGGAAGCCGCCCGTGTCTGTTAGCAGACCTGTGTATACTGCCGTAGCGATTTCCTTATCCCATGTAATATCGAAGCGTTGCAGCAATTCAAACAAAATTTCGGCTGTTGCTGCTGCATCAGGTTTAATGATGTTTACTGCTCCATACCCGTTATTAGTAGGATGATGATCAATATTCAAAATAACTGCGTCTTCTTCAAAATAATGACGTGTAAGCCCCACTCTAGCAAAGTCAGCGCAATCTACACAGATGATCGCATTATACTTGCGTTCTGGAGGGTGTTCGGTCATGTTCACAATCGTATCCGCTTGCCACAAAAAACGCATGCGCTGCGGAATTTCACCTTCATTGATCATGGTGAATTTTTTCCCCAGACATGACAGCAGCCAGCCCACCGTTACCGTCGAGCTGACTGCGTCACCGTCCGGCTGTACATGCGACACGACCAGGTAATCGTCATGCTCCAGCAAGAATTGTTTTCCTGCCTGAAGCGCCTGTTCATAAGTGTGCATTGCCGTCTCCTCTATTCTGTTACTGGGATTCGTTTTTGTCGGAACCAATATCGCCAAGCAGCTTTTCGATTCGGCTGCCGTATGCAATCGATTCGTCGATCTTGAATATCAACTCGGGAACATGACGAAAACGGATTCGTTTACCGAGCTCCGTGCGCAGAAACCCGCTTGCTTTGGCAAGTGCCTTTAGCGAGTTATCCTTCTGTTCCTGTTCACCAAAGACACTCAGATAAACTTTGGCTTGCGACAAGTCGCCAGTCACTTCAACTCCCGTTACGGTAATAAAACCGATACGTGGATCTTTCAGTTCTGACTGGATCAGCAGACTTAATTCTTTCTTGATCTGCTCGCCCACTCTACCTGTACGAATCTTAGCCATTGTTGTTCACCTCATACTTCCTTGCTTATCGTTGTACGGTCTCCATAATGAAGGCTTCAATAACGTCGCCTTCCTTAAGATCGTTGTAGTTATCCAATGTAATACCACACTCGTAGCCTTGAGCCACTTCCTTGGCATCATCTTTATAACGTTTCAGGGAATCCAGTTTACCTTCGTAAAGCACGATGCCATCACGAATCAGGCGAGCTTCCGCTGAACGGGTAATTTTACCGGAAGTAACCATACACCCTGCAATAGTACCCACTTTACTGATGGAGAAGGTATTCCGAACTTCAGCATGACCGATCACTTTTTCTTTGTAGATCGGATCAAGCATCCCTTTCATCGCTTGTTCAATCTCCTCGATAACACTGTAGATGACGCGGTGCAGACGAATGTCTACTTGCTCTTGATCTGCAGTGATTTTCGCCTGATTTTCAGGACGTACGTTGAAACCGATCACGATGGCGTTAGAAGCTGCTGCCAAAATAATGTCGGATTCAGTAATCGCACCAGCACCACTGTGAATAATCTTCACTCGTACGCCTTCAACCTCGATCTTGGCGAGGGAACCTTTAAGCGCCTCGACTGAACCTTGAACATCACCTTTAATGATCACGTTCAAATCTTTGATCTCACCATCTTTGATGTGTTGGAACAGATCATCCAGCGTTACACGTGTATTTGTACCCAGGTCAGATTCACGTTGTGTAATCGCACGTTTGTCTGCGATAGAACGAGCTTTACGTTCATCTTCAAACACCATGAATGGATCTCCCGCACCTGGAACTTCAGTCAGACCCGTAATTTCCACAGGAGTAGATGGTCCTGCTTCTTTCAATCGACGGCCTTTATCGTTGACCATTGCACGTACACGACCGAAGCAGTTCCCCGCAACAAACGCATCTCCGACTTTCAACGTACCGTGTTGTACAAGAATACGGGCAACAGGACCGCGACCTTTATCCAGCTCGGCTTCAATTACTGTACCACGGGCACGTTTATCAGGATTTGCTTTGTACTCATTAACTTCAGCAACGAGCAAAATCATTTCCAGCAAATCTTCCAGACCCATTCTTTGTTTCGCAGATACGTTCACGAAGATGGTGTCCCCGCCCCACTCTTCTGGAACGAGTTCATAGTTCGTCAGTTCCTGTTTCACTTTGTCAGGATCCGCACTAGGTTTGTCAATTTTATTAACAGCAACGATAATCGGTAGGCCAGCGGCTTTGGCATGATTAATCGCCTCAACCGTTTGTGGCATTACACCATCATCGGCAGCTACAACGATAATCGTCATATCTGTAACTTGTGCTCCACGTGCACGCATCGCTGTAAAGGCTTCGTGACCTGGAGTATCCAAAAACGTAATTTTCTTGCTGTTAATCTCTACCTGATAAGCACCGATATGCTGAGTGATTCCGCCAGCTTCTCCGTCAGATACATTCGTAGAGCGAATAGCATCCAGCAATGTTGTTTTACCATGGTCAACGTGTCCCATGATTGTCACAACTGGAGGACGAGACTGAAGATCTGCAGGATCATCATTCTCTTCCAAGGTTTCGAAACGATCATCTTCAAGAACGATCTTCACTTCAACTTCAACACCGAATTCACCTGCAAGCAAGAGAATGGTATCAATGTCGAGCTCTTGGTTAATGGTTGCCATAACACCCATACCGATAAGCTTTTTAATGACCTCTGAAGCATCTTTATGAAGAAGTTTCGCTGTTTCGCCAACAGTCATGTCACCACGAACGATAATTTTCTTCGGTGTATTATCGATTTTCTCACGTTGTACATACTGTTGCTGATTTCTGTTGCGATTGTTCTTACCACCACGGTTATTACGGAAGTTACCGCCGCCACGATTGTCGTCGAAGCGTCTTCCACCACCGCCACTATTGGAACGGTTACCATTGTTATTTCCAGTGTTTCCTTGACCACCTCTGCGTTGGCCGCCACCTTGTCCTTGGCTTTGTCCGCCACTACGGTTCCCGCTGTTTCCAGCGTTACTACCACTCGGGCCTGCGTTTCTGTTAGGACCGCTGCTATTATTGGTACGTTGACCCGCTCCTTGTGGACGGGACCCTGCGTTACCTTGACCACCTGAAGCTGGTCTTGGGCGATTTCCTGATTGTCCCCCTTGGCTTGAGCCTTGGGAATTTGTTGTTCTGTTACGGCTATCTTGGCCGCTTGGTCTCTGAGCGCCATTGTTATTATTGGAACTTGTTCTATTGTTCATACCTACCTGCTTTTCCTGTTGTATTTTTGTTTGTACGGGACTACCGGTTGTATTACTGTTATTCGGCGTGTTCACTCCGCCGCCCGGCTTGTTGCTGTCCACTGGTTTGTCACTGCGCACCGCCGAAGTTGAAACCGGCTTGGCTTCATTCCCTTGTTTCGAGGCAGCTGTGGATTTAATATCTTTAAAAAATTGTTCCACTTTGCCGACGGAACCATTCTCCATTACACTCATATGATTGTTAACAGGAATATCCAGTTTTTTAAGAATGGTTATAATTTCCTTACTACTCATGTTAAGGGACTTTGCATATTCATAAACTCGCAATTTTTCCTTGTTTTCCTGTTTACTCAATATACTCCACCTCCGACATTATACCGACTTGTTTGGAGATCATTTTTGCAAACCCAAGGTCTGTTACCGCAAGAACCACCCGCGTGTCTTTACCGATACTTGACCCTATACGATCACGATCCAATCCGATAAGAAGCGGAACCTTGTAAGTAGCACATTTGTCGCGAAATTTCTTTTGTGTATTTGGTGAGGCGTCACCTGCAACAATAACCATTTTGGCTTCGCCTGAACGGACCGCCTTGTGTACAATCTCATCGCCTGTGAGCAATTTACCAGCACGCATAGAAAGCCCGAGGTAAGAGAGTACTTTCGTATCACTCATGATCTTCACGCTCCTGTGCAGCAATGAATTCATCCTCTACTGCAATAAAATCAGCCGCTAGCTGTTCATAGATCTCAGACGAAACTTTACCCTTTAACGCGCGATCAAGAGCGCGATTTTTGAGGGAAAGCTTGAAACAGGACTCTTTCCCGCACAGATATGCACCCCGTCCAGACTTTTTACCGGTTAAATCGATTAGTACTTCATCCTCAGGCGTTTTCACGATGCGAATCAACTGCTTTTTGGGCATCATTTCCTGACATGCCACACACTTACGCAGCGGCACTTTTTTAGGTTTCATACGTCAGCGCCTCCCCGTGCTTTCCTTTAATCGACGGAGACAGAATCCTGATGCATTTCCGAAGAAGAATCTTTTTCTCTGCCGAATTCCTGCTCCGCCTGGCTCTCGCTCTTAATGTCGATTTTCCAGCCTGTCAATTTGGCTGCCAATCTGGCATTTTGGCCTTTAATACCAATGGCAAGGGACAGTTGATAGTCAGGAACGATCACCCGAGCCATCTTCTCCTCCTCGAACACGTGAACTTCCAGCACTTTGGAAGGACTCAATGCGTTAGCCACATATTCATCTACTTGTTCGGAATATCGAACGATGTCGATTTTCTCACCGCGCAGCTCACCCACAATGGTCTGCACGCGCATTCCTTTTGGCCCTACGCAAGAACCAACCGGATCGACTTCCTCGTTGCGGGAGTGAACAGCAATTTTGGAACGAAATCCTGCCTCACGGGCAACAGAACGAATTTCAACTACGCCATCGAAAATCTCAGGCACTTCCAGCTCAAAGAGTCGTTTTAACAGACCCGGATGAGTTCGGGATAAAATAATTTGCGGTCCTTTAGTCGTATTTTCGACCTTCGTGATGTACGCTTTGATGCGATCACCGTGGACAAACTTCTCGTTCGGCATTAACTCGGTTAACGGCAGTGCCGCTTCAATCTTGCCCAGATCGATGTAGATATTGCGCAAATCCTGACGCTGCACTACTCCCGTAACAATATCCTCTTCTTTATCCACGAAAGCATTGTAGATCAGACCACGCTCGGCCTCACGGATCCGCTGGGTAACAACTTGTTTAGCCGTCTGTGCAGCAATACGTCCAAAGTCACGTGGTGTAACTTCGATCTCCGCAATATCTTCCAGCTGGAAGTGTGGGTTAATCTCCCGTGCAGCAGGCAATGAGATTTCAGTCCGCGAATCGAGAACTTCTTCCACGATCAGCTTACGTGCAAATACTCGAATAACCCCCGTATTACGATTCATGTCCACTCGCACATTCTGTGCCGTGTTAAAATTACGCTTGTAACTGGAGATAAGTGCGGCCTCAATCGCTTCAAACAGCACATCTTTACTGATCCCTTTTTCCCGTTCCAATTCATTCATTGCTTCAATAAAATCCATACTCATGAATGTTGATCCCCCTTTCAAACATAGCATCCCATACGTAAAACGGCGAAGGCTCTAAACTTGTGAGCACCTTGCCGTTTACGTGAGATGTGTCTTTTCATTAATTAAGTGAACAAGGCTTTTAAAACACAATAGCCAAACGCGCACTGGCAACCTTTTCATAAGAAACGGTATGCTGCTTCTTGCCTGCTTCAATGACAAGCTCCTCGTTTTCAAAGGAAATCAGCTTGCCTTCGAACTCCTTCATTCCGTTCACCGGTTCGTAGGTTGTAACAAATACATTTTTACCTACAGACTTGGCAACATCCTCTGCTTTTTTCAGTGGACGTTCCGCACCAGGAGAAGACACTTCAAGAAAATAAACAGATGGAATCGGATCGTTCTCATCCAGCTTGGCGCTAAGCTTTTCACTGATCAAGACACAATCGTCGATGTCGATTCCACCCTCTTTGTCGACATACACCCGTAAAAACCAGTTGCTGCCTTCTTTGACGTATTCGATGTCAACCAGCTCGAAGCCTTGTTCATTCAAGTAGGGTTGGATCATTTCTTCCACGGTAGATTTAATATTTGTTGTGCTCAAAACCGATAACCTCCAACTTAGGTTACACCAGCAATCATTACTGGCAGATAATTAATTACCCAAGATTCATGTATACCAAAGACTAAAGAGTGGGTTTCCCCACTCTTCAGAAATTCGTACTATCTCGTTCACTCCAGAAATTATAACATAGTCTGGTAACAGTGACAAGTAACCCACCCTTTAGCATACAAGCTACACTAATGAAGGAAAAATCTGACTTCAGTGATTCAGACATGCAAAATGGCTGCTGTGAGCTCTTAGAACAGGGAAAGCTGGTTGCTCTCGGGCAAGCCACGGAAGCATCCCATATTCGTCAACAACTCCACAATCGTTTTAGTCGCTTTAGACTTCTGCTGGAAGTCCTCAATCGACAAAAATTCTCCGTGATTACGAGCAGCAGCGATGTTGCGTGCCGCGTTATCCCCAATCCCTGCGAGTGCAGAGAATGGAGGAATCAATGAATTTCCATCTACGATAAACTTGGTTGCCTCTGAACGATACAGATCGATCGGTTTGAGCGAGAAGCCGCGAGCTGTCATCTCCAGTGCCATTTCGAGAACAGGAAGCATGTTTTTTTCTTTTGGCGCCGCCTGGAAACCGAGCTGTTCAATCTCTACAATTTTGCGATAGATGGCATCGTAACCCTGACACACCAGCTCTATATCCAATTCGTCTGCACGTACAGTAAAATACGTTGCATAATACTCAATCGGGTGATACAGCTTGAAGTACGCGGTACGAACTGCGGAAATAACGTAAGCCGCTGCGTGGGCTTTCGGGAACATGTACTGAATTTTGAGACAAGAGTCAATGTACCACTGTGGCACCTTGCATTTTTTCATCTCATCAATCCATTCTTGCGGCAGTCCCCGTCCTTTACGCACACTTTCCGTAATTTTAAATGCCAAGCTCGCATCCATGCCCGCTTTATAGATCAGGAACAACATAATATCATCCCGACAGCCGATCACTGTTTTGATGTTACATGTCCCATTCTTGATTAAATCCTGTGCATTTCCTAGCCAAACTCCCGTACCGTGCGAAAGTCCTGAAATCTGTAACAAATCGGCAAAAGACGACGGCTGTGATTCGACAAGCATTTGTCGTACAAATTTCGTCCCCATCTCCGGTACACCAAAGGTGGCAACAGGGGAGCGGATCTGCTCCGGGGTTACACCAATAGCATCTGTGGAGTTAAACATGCTCATTACTTTGGGATCGTTCATTGGAATGGTCGTTGGATCTACACCCGTAAGATCCTGCAACATCCTCATCATGGTTGGATCATCGTGACCCAGAATATCGAGCTTCAGTAGGTTTTCTTCAAACGCGTGATAGTCAAAGTGTGTAGTTTTCCACTCAGCTGTCACGTCATCTGCCGGGTATTGAACAGGCGTAACATCTTCCACCTCAATATAATCCGGAACAACGACAATACCGCCGGGATGCTGTCCGGTACTCCGCTTAACACCAGTACACCCTGATGCTAAACGATTCAGCTCTGCACCGCGCCATTTTTTATGATGTTCTTCTTCATATTTTTTAGCAAATCCAAATGCTGTTTTCTCTGCAACTGTACCAATCGTCCCCGCCCGGAATACGCTCTTTTCACTAAATAGTACTTTGGTATAGTTATGCGCATGGGGCTGATAATCACCCGAGAAGTTCAAGTCGATATCAGGTACTTTGTCACCCTTAAAACCAAGGAATGTTTCAAACGGAATGTCCTGCCCCTCGCCCTTCAGCTTACCTCCACATTTCGGACAAGGTTTCTCTGGAAGGTCAAATCCACTCGGTACACTGCCGTCCAGGAACCATTCGCTGTACTTGCATTCGGGATTTACACAGATATAGTGTGCAGGCAGAGGGTTAACCTCCGAGATCCCTAAAAAGGTTGCAACGACGGATGATCCAACAGATCCCCTTGAACCTACCAAGTATCCATCTTGGTTTGACTTTTTCACCAGGCGCTCCGAGATCAGATAGTTCGCTGAGAACCCATATTTGATAATCGGCTGCAACTCTTTTTCTAATCGGGCAACGATGACTTCAGGCAGATCTTCACCATAAATGGACTTTGCCGTGTTATAGCAGGTATTCCGAATTTCTTCATCAGCACCTTCTAAAATCGGGGTAAAGAGCTTATCAGGGAAAAGCTTGATTTCCTCGAAACGCTCTGCAAGCTCAATAGTATTGGTAACAACGACCTCATATGCTTTATCTTGACCAAGGAACTGGAACTCCTCGATCATTTCGGTCGTTGTTCGAAAATGAGCATCTGGTTTGCGCTGATCTTTCAGCGGACTGAACCCCGTAATGCCATGAATCGTGATATCGCGGTATATTTTATCTCTTGGTTCCAGATAATGCACATTGCCTGTAGCAATCACTGGTTTATTCAATTTGGCTCCAATCTCTACGACTTTACGAATCGCGAGCTTCAGTTCTTCCGGTGTGGCAACAAGCCCTTTGTCGACCAGATGCATGTACATCGTTAGAGGCTGAATCTCTAGAATGTCATAAAATTCAGCGATTTCCTCCGCCTCTTCTACTGATTTGTTCAATACAGCCTCGAAAAACTCTCCTTTTTCACAGCCAGATATGACAACTAGTCCTTCTCGTAAGCTTACCAACTTAGACTTTGGTATACATGGAACCCGCTTGAAGTATTCCGTATGGGATAGCGAAACCAGTTTGTATAAGTTTTTCTTTCCTACATCATTTAAAGCATAAATCCCACAGTGGAAAGGACGTGTATTGGACAAGTCTACCCCAACAAAATCGTTTAATCGATCCAGCATTGTTAAACCTTTTAATTGTGCAGCATCCTGGATAAGGCCATTTAAAATTCCGGCAAGAGCAATCGTATCATCAATCGCACGGTGGTGACTTTCAAGCGCAACTTTGTACTTGTCTGCCAGCGTGTTCAACCGATGATTTTTCATTTTAGGATAAAGAAGACGTGCCAATTCCAAAGTATCCAGCACAGGGTTAGGCATCTCCGGCATACCCAGATTTTTGAGCGAGGCCTGGATAAAGCCCATATCAAAGCGTGCATTGTGGGCAACGAGTACTCCATCCCCTGCAAAAGCCACAAAATCACGTATGACCGGCTCTAGTTCCGGTGCATCTTTAACCATTTCATCCGTAATATTAGTAAGTTGTTGTATGTTATACGGGATGCGTTCATGTGGATTAACAAATGTGGCAAAACGGTCCACTTCTTTGCCTTCTTGCATTTTTACTGCGGCGATCTCGATGATTTTGTTTTGTGTGACGGACAGACCTGTGGTCTCGATATCAAATACAATATATGTTGCTGTTTTCAGATCAATCGGCTGAGGCTGCAACACAACGGCAACAGAATCATTCACGACGTTGGCCTCGAGACCGTAGATCATTTTAATCCCGTTTTTCTTCGCCGCTTTTGCTGCTTCAGGATAGACCTGAACACCACCGTGGTCGGTTACTGCAATCGCTGTATGTCCCCAGTCGGCAGCTGTTTTCACGTATTTATCAATGGATGTGACTGCATCCATCGTGCTCATCGTAGAGTGCAGGTGAAACTCAACCCGCTTCTCCTGGGCCGTATCTTTGCGAGAAGGAGGTGCTTTAATTTCAGTCAGATCGGAAGGTATCATCGCCAGTTCAGGAATTTGCATAAACCGGTCATATTCGACGCGTCCGCGGACCTTCACCCATTTACCATTGGCAAGTAGGCTCAGTATTCTGACATCCTCTTTTGTTTTCGCAAACATTTTCATTTGCATTGAATCCGTAAAATCTGTCAAGTAGAACGTAAAGAGCGTATTTCCATTGCGCAGCTCCTTGCGATCTAAACCGAAAATCGAGCCCTGTAATGTAATCTTTTTCTCTTCGTCCTGCACTTCTTGCATAGGTACGGCTGGCTCTTTAATCTCGTAACCCATCTGTAAACGAACATCGCCTTGTTCTTCTTCCTCCGGAGCTTCCATTTCGGTGACCTCACTCATCATTTGTTCAATGACTTGACGCTCTTCCACCTTTTTCTGAGCTTGGAACTGCTCCATTGCCTCTCTGTTACTTCCCACTTCGCCTACCTGCAATTTAATGCGTAGTGGCAGATTGAAATACTTTTCATAGAATGCGGTAATTGCTTGATCAATCTGCTTCTTGCGAGCCAGTTCCATCGAAGTTGAATCACTCATCGTTAATTGCAACAGGTCACCTTCACACTCTAAAGATGCGCGATTCATCCAACCATTTACCGAAGGAATCTCCCGGGTAACCCACTCTAAAAAGAGATTCCAGTATTCCTTAACGATATCACCTGGCTGTACTTGCTCTTCAGTATATTTAAAGCCGAATGTAATTTTGGCGATATGATTCATTTTTTCCTGAATATGCAGACTAAATGTCCGATAGATTGGTGCAGGAACCAATGTATCTTTATAGATCAAGATGTGCCATTCGCGGTTACTGCGATTCGTCTCCACCCGTTCAATCCATCCATCCACGAAATAGGGATCAGTTAGACCTGCTGGAAGCTCTGCCTGTTTCATCAACAACTCAAACCGTTTTCTCTTCTCCTCAAAACCACTCATCGCGTTCCTCCTATACCCCCTTAAAACATGAAAAGCTTCTGCAATCAAAAATGTCCCCGATCCGAACCCGCACCGACCCATTTTATCCGACAGAAGCTCTTCATTCGTTACCTAGTTGGTGAATAAGCTTTCTTCGTCAATCTGTTCTGACTTAGTATGCTCTTGCAAACACTACCGTGTGTTTCGCCTGTTCACCACAAGCCAGACATGTGTGCTTTTCTTCCGCAGGCTGGAACGGAATGTTCCGGCTAGTTGCACCCGTGACTTCTCTTACCTTATCTTCGCAAGCTTCGGAACCACACCAGCCAGCCAGTGTAAAGCCGCGTTTGTTTTCCATCAGTTCTTTCATTTCATCCAGCGTATCCACAGAATAGAAGTTATCCGACATGAACTTACGTGCACGTTCAAGCATGTCTGCCTGTA
The DNA here is from genome assembly GCF_948329825.1 of Paenibacillus sp. JJ-100. Taxonomy (GTDB): domain Bacteria; phylum Bacillota; class Bacilli; order Paenibacillales; family Paenibacillaceae; genus Paenibacillus. The sequence goes on along the minus strand of NZ_CAOJCM010000001.1, from coordinate 694,833 downwards.
CCTGTGTCAACATGGTTTGAATTTCTTCGACCAGATTCGCCTGTTCTACCACTTTCTTCTCACCCGTAATCCGGGATACAAGAACACATACGCCATTTTCCATATCACGCGGGCCGATCTCCAAACGGATAGGAACTCCACGCATTTCATATTCATTAAACTTCCAGCCAGGACGAACGTCACTTCGATCATCCATTTTCACACGAATGCCAGCTTTCTTCAGCTCTGCGAACAGCTCGTCCGCTCGGCCTACAACTGCATCACGAGTTTTTGGTGGTCCGATTGGAATCATGACAACCTGTGTTGGTGCAACTTTAGGTGGAAGCACCAGACCTCGATCATCACCGTGAACCATAATCAAAGCTCCAATCAGACGTGTACTCGTCCCCCATGAAGTGGTATGAGCAAGTTCCAATACGTTATTGCGGCTCAAATATTGAATCTCAAATGCTTTGGCAAAGTTGGTACCCATATAGTGGGAAGTCCCTGCCTGTACAGCACGACCATCTTTCATCATCGCCTCAATAGAGAAGGTATCTACAGCACCCGCAAACTTCTCGGATTTGGTCTTCTGTCCTGTGATTACAGGAATGGCAAGATACTCTTCTACAACTTCACGATAAATTTCAAGCATTTTCATCGTTTCTTCGCGTGCTTCCTCTTCGGTTTCATGCGCTGTATGTCCCTCTTGCCACAAAAACTCACTAGTACGCAAGAAAGGTAACGTTCTTTTTTCCCAGCGAACAACGTTTGCCCACTGATTAATCAGAACTGGCAGATCACGATAGGACTGAATCCATTTCGAGTACATATGCCCAATAATCGTTTCAGACGTAGGGCGAATAGCCAAACGCTCTTCCAGCTTTTCTCCACCTGCTTCGGTTACCCAAGGCAGCTCAGGGTTAAAACCTTCCACATGCTCTTTTTCTTTTTGGAAAAAACTCTCCGGAATAAACATAGGGAAGTATGCGTTGCGGTGGCCCGTTTCACGGAACCGGCGATCCATCTCATCCTTGATGTGCTCCCAGATTTCAAAACCGTCCGGTTTGAACACAATACAGCCGCGAACCGGTGAATAGTCCATCAAATCTGCTTTTTTAATAACATCAATGTACCAGCGAGAGAAATCTTCTCCTTGTGGTGTGATTTCAGTCACGAACTGTTTATCATTTTCCTTTGACATAAGACTCCAGCGTCCTCCCATAACGACCAGTACTGAATACTCAGCGTCTAGTCAAACCGTAATTATCCGTTAATTAAACGAAGTATATCATTATATGTTACAGCCAACATCAGTACAAAGAGCATCGCAAATCCGACAAAATGTACCATCCCTTCCCGATTTGGATCAATCGGACGGCCACGAAGGGCTTCGATTCCCAGGAATATGAGACGACTGCCATCAAGTGCAGGGATCGGAAGCAGGTTGAAAATACCGAGATATAGACTCAAGATCGCTGCCCATCTTGTCAGTTGTTCAATTCCTTGTTTTGCAATTTGTCCAGTTACTTCAAACGTACGAACTGGACCGCCAATATCATCCATATTAAATTGGTTGATCAGATGTCGGAACCCTTCAAAAATAACTCGGGTTGTGTCGACCATGGCTACGCCTGAAACTTTAAAGGTTTCAACGAATCCTACGGAACGTGTGGGCAGTGTAGGTACAATCCCAACTTTTCCACCTTCCTGACCTTCGATGCCTCGAGGTGTGATCGTAATATTAAAGGTCTCATTTCCACGGCGCAAGGTCCACTCCATCGGTTTGTCTTTGGAATCTGCAATCATTTCCACCATTTTTTTTGAATCGATTCCGATAACCGTACCATTAATTGTTTCAATAATATCGCCTTTTTGTAAGTTAGCTTGATCTGCAGCTCCGCCTTCAAGCACCTCACCAATCTCCAGATTTTTCGGATTTTCCACTGGAACGCCCGCCATCTGTGCATATACTGCAAACAGTACAAAAGCAAGAATAAAGTTCATGAGTGGACCTGCAAATATGGCCATTGCCCGCTGTCCAACCGTTTTGCTTCCAAACTGACGATTTTTAGGCGCAATCTGTGTCTGTTTACCACGGCTCACAAGCATCGCTTTAGGGTGAATTGCATAATGCTGTATCTCACCGTCTACATCGAGCTGAAGCTTAAGCGTATTCTCCATATCAATGGAGATCACTTCTCCGCGGATTACATTTTTGCGATTATCCAATTGGTCGAGATAGATCATCTTAACATGATCATCTGAAGAGCGTACCGCAATGGTCTGTCCTTCCTGAATCTCGACCAATTCTGGGTCCTCTCCTGCCATCCGTGCATATCCGCCAAAAGGCAGTAAGCGCAGCGTAAACTGCGTCTCATTTCTTTTATATGAGAATAATTTGGGACCAAAACCGATCGCAAATTCCCGTACAAGAATGCCGGCGCGTTTGGCAAAATAATAATGCCCCCACTCATGTACCGTCACGATGACAAAGAACATGAGCACCGTAAGAAATACCACTTGTATGGTTTCCAATCCCTATCCATCCTCCTTCACGGCAAATACCGCAGTCTGTCCCTCTAGATTATCATTATTCTCTAATGCCACACAAGAGAATCACTTCTTCCAGATTGTCTGAAAAAAAGAGATTACAACAAGGACGCCAGTCTGCGACTATTCTGATCACAGGCAGCAATTTGTTCCAGATCAGGATTGTCCACATTCTGGTGCGAATCCAGCACAGAAGCAATGATCTCTTCTATTTTAAGGAATGAGATTTCCTTCTGCAAGAAACGAGCTACAGCAATCTCATTTGCCGCATTAAATGCCGTCGTTGCCGTCCCTCCCATTCTACCACATTCATACGCCATTCTTAAACAAGGGAAGCGCTCCATGTCCATCTCTTTGAAATGAAGTTTTCCTACTTGGGCAAGTGACAATCGGTTTGCTGGAGAAGACACACGCTCAGGATAGGTCAACGCGTATTGGATCGCAACACGCATATCTGGAGTACCAAGTTGTGCGATGATACTGGTATCTTCATATTCCACATATGAATGAATAATGCTTTCGGGATGAAGCAGAACCGTAATTCGTTCATAATCTAGACCAAACAACCAATGTGCTTCAATAACCTCAAGACCTTTGTTAACCATCGTTGCGGAATCAATCGTTATTTTGGACCCCATTGACCAGTTTGGATGTTTAAGTGCATCCTCTACAGTTACCTGTTTCAGTTGCTCACGTGTAAGGTGGCGGAATGAGCCACCGGATGCAGTTAATGTAATCCCTGCAACGCTAGACCGATTTTCTCCGTTTAAACATTGGAAAATAGCCGAGTGTTCGCTATCTACAGGTAGAATAGATACTCCCTTTGCTTCTGCTCTTGCTGTAACAATATGACCCGCGGTTACGAGAGTTTCTTTATTCGCTAAGCCAATCTGTTTGCCCGACTCTATCGCAGCAAGCGTAGACTCCAACCCAACACTGCCTACAACAGCCGTAACTACCGTTTCCGCTTCTGTTCCTGCAGCAATTTCAATAAGACCTTCAGATCCGTAATACACTTTTGTCCCTGACGGAACATGTGCAGCGATTTTATCAGCCAGGTCTTTCGTTCCTACCGAGATTTTTTTAGGTTGATATCGATTCGCCTGCTCAATAATCAGGTCCACATTATTTCCAGCAGCCAACGCCTCCACTTTAAACCGCTCTGGATGCATATCAACGACACTTAGTGTCTGCGTTCCAATCGATCCCGTTGAACCAAGAATCGCTATTTTTTTCATTGCTGCACCTCACCTCTAATGAATCCGACACCTGCCGCGATTACACCTCTAATCTTAGAACTGTGTTTTCTTAATAGGGCAGTAACATCAGAATATGTACGAATGGAAACACCACAATCCAACTATCGCATCGATCCAAAATACCACCATGCCCAGGAAGTAGGTTACCTGAATCCTTGATGTTGTATACTCGTTTGTAGGCAGATTGGATCAGGTCACCCATCTGACCAACAACTGCACAGGCTAGTCCGATCACGATCGCTCTCTGCCAAGAGAGCAGTCCATCAGAGGAGAGGGCAAATACAACCGAAGTCAGAATGGAAATAACTATACCACCCATAGCTCCTTCTATCGTCTTATTCGGACTGATTGAAGGCCAGAGTTTGTTTTTCCCTATCCATTTCCCTACAAAGTAAGCCCCCGCATCACTTGCCCAGATCGAACCGAGCAACAGAAATGTCCAGAACAAACCATGAACCAAATGTCTCGATTCTGCGATGTAATAGAACCCTATACCTATGTACAGGACCCCTATGAAGAGCATTGCAATCACATTAATCGGCAGTCTGTTCTTAGTAATAACCGAGGCCGTCATCAAAATCAACATGACTATCCACACTACTTGAAACAAGGACAAAGGTCGTTCGTCCCATACCATTCCCCAAGGAAATACAATGGAGATGATTCCTGCATATCCAATTAGGGCTACACCTGAGAAAGGCTTCACCCCTGTCATTTTTACAAACTCATAATAACCGATGACAGCCATTAGCAAGACTAACCCGTGATACCAGGGTCCGCCAAGCATACAAAACCCTAAAAAAACCACACCAGCTATAATTCCAGTCGTTAATCGCTGTTTCAACGGCTTCATCCTCCATCTATTTCAAACCGCCGTAACGCCTTGTTCTGCGCTGATATTCGGCTACTGCTTCAAGCAAATGCTGTTTGCCAAATTCGGGCCAGTATATATTCGTAAACCATAATTCACTATATGCAAGCTGCCATAACATAAAGTTGCTCAGTCGCAGCTCTCCACTTGTTCGGATCAACAGATCCGGATCAGGCATATCTGCGGTCAGCATATGTTTGTCGATAAGTTCAGGTGTGATATCTTCTGCAGCTAATTCCCCTGATTGGATCTTTACCGCTATTTCTTTCACACACTCCGTCATCTCTCGGCGGCTTCCATAGTTCATCGCGAAATTCAATACAAGACCAGTATTATGTTCTGTAAGACGAATGGCTTCCCGCAAAGCACTGACCGTATGTGAAGGTAGATGCTCCTCATGCCCCATCATACGGATACGTACATTCTTTTCTATCAATTCATCCAATTCAATAGCCAAAAACTCTTGCGGAAGTCTCATCAGAAAATCCACTTCTTCTTTTGGACGCGTCCAGTTTTCTGTCGAAAAAGCGTACATCGTCAGATATTTGATGCCTAGTTCATCCGCCGCGATGGTTGCACGTTTAACTGCCTTCATGCCGTTCTGGTGCCCAGCTATACGCGGTAAGCCCAGACGTTTGGCCCATCGTCCGTTACCGTCCATGATGATAGCGACGTGCTGCGGGATATTATCCTCGGATATAGTCAGCGTTTCCTGCTTGTCAGCCCCATTCCACCACGACCGAACCCGTTTGATCATTCCTGTTCCTCCAAAATCCCTGAAGTTTCTTCATCTGAAGCTTAGAAAAAGAGACAAAACCCCACCGGAATGGAGGGGCTGCGCTTGTCTTACACTTCCATGATTTCTTTTTCTTTGGCAGCAAGTACCTTATCGACTTCAGCGATATATTTATCAGTCGATTTTTGGATGTCTTCCTGATGTCTCCGGGATTCATCCTCGGAAATCTCGGATTTTTCCATTTTCTTAATATCATCATTCGCATCACGGCGAATATTACGAATAGCGACTTTACCTTCTTCGCCAAACTTTTTAGTCAATTTGACAAGCTCAGCTCTGCGCTCTTCTGTAAGCGGCGGGATGGATAGCCGAATCATACTACCATCGTTAGCCGGCGTAAGTCCCAAATCGGATTTCATAATCGCGCGTTCAATGTCATTCAATGAGGATTTATCCCAAGGTTGGATCATCAGTGTGCGCGAATCCGGTGTACTAATATTAGCCAACTGATTCAACGGTGTCATTGCACCATAATACTCAACCTGTACACGATCCAGAAGAGCAGGTGTTGCACGCCCTGCACGCAAAGTAGCCAAGTCGCGGCGCAGTGCCTGAATCGCTTTTTCCATACGCTCTTCAGCATGTTGTTTAACTGCTTGTGGCATTAATCTACACTCCCTTTAACGATTGTTCCGATTCGTTCGCCCAGAACAACGCGTTTGATGTTACCTTGTTCTGTAATGTTAAATACAATCAACGGAATGTTGTTATCCATGCAGAGCGAGGATGCCGTTGAATCCATTACTCCAAGGTTTTTGTTAAGTACATCCAGGTATGTTAACTGCTCAAACTTCTCAGCTGTGCTATCTTTGAATGGATCTGCCGAGTAGACACCATCCACTTTATTTTTAGCCATCAAGATGACTTCTGCCTCAATCTCCGCTGCGCGCAGTGCTGCTGTTGTATCCGTGGAGAAGAACGGATTACCTGTACCTGCTGCAAAAATAACGACGCGGCCCTTCTCCAGATGACGAATGGCTTTACGACGAATGTACGGCTCTGCAATTTGCTGCATCGCGATCGAAGTCTGTACACGAGTTGGCACTTCAATCTGTTCAAGCGCATCTTGAAGCGCGAGTGAGTTCATCACCGTAGCGAGCATACCCATATAGTCAGCAGTTGCACGATCGATACCATTTTCACTGCCAGCTATACCACGCCAGATGTTTCCTCCGCCACATACGATAGCAACCTGTACACCCAGAGCTACTACATCTTTTACCTGCTGAGCAATGGATGAGATCGTCGCTGCATCAATGCCATAGCCGTTTTGACCAGAGAGAGACTCTCCGCTCACTTTTAAGACAACACGTTTAAATACTGGCTGTTCCAATTGTTCACCCTCCACTTTGAATTGAACACCTCCCAGTGTTCAACCAACAAAACTTCTCGCGCATGGACTCCTGCTTAAAAAGAAAGGAACACAGAAGTGTTCCATTCATGCGAAAAACAATTAACCGAAGAGTCAAAGTTTTTCTGAGATATAAGGGAGTTTACGCTTTGAAGATTCATCATTCTTATATCTTCGAAAATCATTGTTAGCTTGTCGGTTTGGTAAGCGTCTTATTTGTTTACTTGTGACATAACTTCTTCTACGAAGTTATCTACTTTTTTCTCCAGACCTTCACCCAGTTCGTAACGAACGAAACGACGGATGGAGATGTTTTCACCGATTTGGCTGATTTTTTCGTTCAGCAATTGAGAAATTGTTTTATCCGGATCTTTTACGAAGCTTTGCTCCAACAGGCAGTATTCTTCGTAATATTTACCGATACGGCCTTCGACCATTTTCTCAACGATTTTTTCTGGTTTACCTTCATTCAGCGCTTGAGCCTTCAAAATTTCTTTCTCTTTTTCCAACTCTTCTGTTGGAACCTCTTCACGCGATACGAATTTAGGATTAGCTGCTGCGATTTGCATTGCTACATCTTTAACAAAATCTTTAAACTGGTCTGTTTTACCAACAAAGTCTGTTTCGCAGTTAACTTCTACCAAGACACCAATACGGCCGCCAGCGTGGATGTAAGACTCAACTACACCTTCAGTAGCTGCACGTCCTGCTTTACTAGCTGCTGCGGAAAGTCCTTTCTCGCGCAACAATTCTGCTGCTTTTGTAACATCACCATTCGCTTCTTCAAGCGCTTTTTTGCAATCAAGCATACCTGCGCCTGTTTTTTCGCGAAGTTCTTTTACTGCACTCGCATTAACTGCCATTATAAATTCCCTCCAGATTAAGTATTGTATGTTCACTCTAAAAAAAGGGTAGTGAGAGGTTATACACCTACCAACCACCCTTTTCATTAAATTCATGAATGATATGTTCGAAAACTATTAAGCGGAAGTTTCTTCGCCTTGGTTAGCTTCGATAACTGCGTCAGCCATTTTACCTGTCAGCAATTTAACGGCACGGATCGCGTCGTCATTACCTGGGATAACATAATCGATCTCGTCTGGGTCACAGTTCGTATCAACGATACCAACGATTGGGATACCCAATTTGCGAGCTTCAGCAACAGCGATACGCTCTTTGCGTGGATCGATGATGAACAGAGCACTAGGCAGACCTTTCATATTTTTAATACCGCCCAAGAATTTCTCGAGACGATCTTTTTCTTTGCGAAGCAAGATAACTTCTTTTTTAGGTAGAACAGCGAAAGTACCGTCTTCTTCCCAAGCTTCCAACTGTTTCAAACGATCAATACGTTTTTGAATAGTTGAGAAGTTAGTCAGGGTACCGCCGAGCCAGCGTTGGTTAATGTAGAATTGACCAGCGCGTTCAGCTTCTTCTTTAACGGAATCTTGAGCTTGTTTCTTAGTACCTACAAACAGGATAGTACCATTCTCGCCTGCGATTCCTTTAACGAAGTTGTAAGCCTCTTCGACTTTTTTCACCGTTTTTTGCAAATCGATGATGTAAATTCCGTTTCTTTCAGTGAAGATATAACGATCCATTTTTGGGTTCCAACGACGAGTTTGGTGACCGAAGTGTACCCCAGCTTCAAGAAGCTGCTTCATGGAGATTACTGCCATCTTCACACACCTCCTAATATGGTTTTTATTGTGTCCTCCGCCAGCATCATTTTTCGCTAAGACTCTCCATAAGGAAAGCACCCTCAACAAAATTAGCATAGCGTGTGTTTTAACACCGTTAACTAATATAGCATAAGTAAAAGCCTGTTGCAACATTATCTCAATCTAAATTTTATGGCTACATGAGACCAAAAAGAACCGTTCAGTCCGAGCATATAGCTCAGCTTGACGGTTCCTTCGTGATTTTAGAAATAATTGACTTGAAACTCTCGCCCTTTTCAAGAGAATAGGTGCCCACTTGAATCTTTTTGTTAATGCCTTCAGCTTTGCCTGCCTTGATAAAAGCTTGTGCATCATCTACAATACCGGCCTTCTTCAAGTTTTCAGCTACCATAACCAAGCTGTTCCCGTAACGAACCTTAAACGATACAGCCGTCCCCTTAGGTTTGCTTGGTGTTTCAGGTTTGTTTGTTTTAGGCTGGGTCTGTTCTTTAACGGCACTAGACTTTGGTTGTTGTGGCTTATCTGGTTCTGTTGGTGCAGCAGAGGCAGTTGGATCTGAAGCTACTGCTGTATTTCCTTGCATCTTACTGCTTTCTTGTTTTTTCTTTTCAACCCACTCTGATTCCGTATAGAGCTCATCTTGAGCACCAACCACTTTCATATCCAGACTCTTTGCAGCAGTCTCCAGTTGTTCTTTCGTCCAATTGGCAGATTGCGTTGGTTCTAGATTACTGTCAGACAGAGCTTTTTGCCCGACGGTGGCCAGTTGAAGCAAAATGGCTCCAATAATCATACCGCTTCCTATTCCAATCCACAAAGATCGCTTGTCCATGGTCAGTTTTCCTCCCGGTCTGCCAGCTGCAGTATTAATTGCACCTCACCAAGCTGAATCCCAGTCTGTTTAGCTATAGCATCCATAGACTTACCGTTATCATGCAGTCTGAACAGTTCTTTATAGCGATCTTTGATCGATTCACGCTGTGGTTCTATGTTTTCTTCCTTAACCTGTGATTCTGAGGTAGCTGATTCAGGTTGTTGATTCGCGTCTGCTCGTATATTCTCCAAAAGCCTCTGTGCCTGAAGCCCATCTGAAGTGTACCCGAGTACACTATCGACTGGAGCTGACAAAACAGTTTCTGTCGTCCTTACTTTTTGCTGCTCCAGTTGATCCAATCGCTGTTGTAATTCCTGCAGTTGTGACTGCAAACGTTGATCTGCTGCCGTGGCTTCCCCTTTAAGTTCAGCCACACGTTGAATTAGAGCGTCGTTCTCTTGTTCAATCTCTGTCATATAATGTTCGAGCGTCGACTCCATCTCTTGCACCAGTTGATGCGATGGCTGTTGTACCTTGTCTTTTCGGGGCATAATGAATGCATATGCAATGGCACATGCTCCTAATATGACAATTATGATCCATGGTGACAAATGACTTCTCTCCTTTTATAACGACCACCCGAGCGGGGCACAAACTCCTATTCTATGTATACTCCGTTACATAGACAGGTCAATATGTTTACCTTTGTAGGGATGCTCTGCTGGTTTGATCTCTTCCTCACCTTCGGCCCCATCCCGAGCGTCAGCCCCGCTATGATGATTTCCGCCGCTCGAATGATCCTCTCGCACTGAAGTGTGCGACGTCTCTGCCATAGCCTCACTACGTTGACTTGCTACCTTCGCTTCTTTTGTCATCTGTTCAGCAAGCAGATTTTGGTCGGTAACTGGTCTCTGCTGGGCTTCATTCTGGTATCTTCCCGCTTCGCTTGTACGCGGCACCGCGATCTGCAACTCCACTGCTTTGAAACTCATACGCTCACCTCTCGGTTTCGAATGGATTCCCTTACAAGCCGTTGCTGGTTTTTAAACGAACGGCGCCATCGTGATATCCCCGTCCTGATAATAAAATGACATTCGACTGATCGGATCTTTAATAAATTTCATGTATCTGCCGATAACTATTTTAGAGCCTCCGTAAATCACCTTCAAAATATCAACGCGGGCTCTGCTTGTATCTTCAAGTACCTTTTCAATTTCGAGGATACGTAGTTTCATTTCTTCACTCTTCATAAGAGCTGTTTTTTGAGTTGCGTTTAATTTGATTCTCATAGCCATCTTGTCTGGAGTCAGCTGTCCCGCTGCAGCCATTTGGTCAAGTAGAGTCAGTGCTTTCTTCGTTTTGTCCAAAGACTCCGTCTGTTCTTTAATTTCCTTACGCAATTCATTCATTTCATTTCGGAGTCTTGGCAACACGCCCACCTCAATAGAGGTTAATGTAGACATGCTATTGCCCACAACACGGGCAGATACATGCTCTCCAGCTTGAATTGAGCCGCCGACGATAAGCCCCTTCGTTCCTGCGCATATTACAGCATGACCGGCGCGTACATTGGAATGCATAATACTTTGGGTTACAAGCACATCTCCACCTGCGTCAACGTTGCCTTCCTGAATAAATGTGCATTTTACATCATGTTCAGCATGAACCAAACCTTTATTGTAACCTATGATTCCGCCAGTAATTTCGATCGAGCCGCCTGCTTCCAATTCTGCTCCTTCGACACCTCCGGCGACACGAATATCACCTGCTGCCTTTACTTTAAAACCGGTAAGTACATTGCCACGTATGACAACATTACCTACAAAGTCAATATTTCCATGTTTATAATCAACATCTCCATTGACTTCATATACCGGAAATACGTTAAGTTTGCTTCCTTCTGTTCTACTAACCAGGCCGTCTACTGTAGCATACATTGCAGAACCCTCAGGATTAACAACAACGTTTTTCCCCACTTTAAATCTAGCTTCTTTCCCCGAACGATAAGGAATTTCCTCGCCAGTAACCGCTTTACCTGGCACACCCTCAGCAGGGTCGATGCGCTTTGCAATGATCTGGCCGCTACGTACATTGTCTAGTCGTATCAACTCTTTGTAATCCACTTTCCCATCTTCTGCTTCTAATGGACGCTGCTCGCTGCCAACTTCCTTGCCGATCAAAACATCAATGTATCCATCGACTCCATGTACAGGTGCAATTCCTTCGGCTATTTTGCATTTCTCTTGCAGAAAAGCTAACGGATCACTCACAAAAACCAACATTGCTTCTCGCAATAGACCGTGTATAACGCCCTTGCTCTCCAAAAATTGTTCAAGTTCTTCGATAGTACAGGAAAATCCTTCCTCTTCGTTGTAATATTCAAGATAAGCCGCACATTTATCATCTGATAAAACAACGTTGATACATTTCTCCATCGCAGTCCGTTGAGTCAACGTACATCTTCCTTCCTTATTAGCCTGTCCACTCCCTTGACTTATGGTTAGCTTCTGCTATCTAGTCTTTACGCATCAGCAAATCTTTTTGTTTGTCCAACGTACCGCGAAGCCGTAATATGGCTTTGGAATGTAATTGAGAGATACGAGACGGTGAAAGGGACATTACTTCTGCGATTTCACTAAGTGAAAGGTCTTCATAATACAGAAGAGATACCACCGTTCGTTCTTTAACCGTCAGTTTTTCAAGTCCTTGAACAAGTGCTTCTTTCAGATAAAATTCATTGACCTTATAATCCGGGTTTTTGGCCTTCTCATCTACCATTAAAGATAGACGCGTTTCTGACTCTTCTTCCCGGATCGGATCTTCCAGTGAGCACAGCGACATCACTGCTACCTCCTGAAGCATTTGTTGGAAATCTTTGGTTGACACATCTAGATATTGACTCATTTCTTCATCGCTCACAGAACGCAAATAAGTTTGTTCCAATTGCTGGTATGCGTCTTCAATCCGTTTCGCCTTTTCACGCACTGACCGGGGAACCCAATCTCCTTGACGTAATCCGTCCAGTATAGCTCCCCGAACCCTCCAGGAGGCGTAAGTTTCAAATTGCAGCCCGCGTTCATAGTCGAACTTTTCCAAAGCATCAATAAGTCCCATTACACCATTACTTTCAAGGTCATCTTTTGGAACGTTTTTGGGTAATCCCACTGCCAGACGACCTGAAACATAATTAACAATATGAAGATATTTTTCAATCAACATCTTCTTTGCTTCAAGATCGCCATGTTCTTTCCACTTTTCCCACAGATCAGAATAGTTCAAATGTGAAGCTTTACGCTCGTTCAATTGCTTTCACCCTCCTTATTTGTCTGTCAGGTGACGAACGGCCTGCGCCAACTCCTCCGGCTCTTTGGTCCGAACGAGTTTAGGCGGATCCAAAGGGGCAAATCCCGTTGGAGCTTTCGTCTCAGATGATGTAAGTTCAGCTTCTGCGGCGTTGCTCTGACCATTCTTGAGCAAGTCTTTCAGCTCTTGTCCATCGTCATCGACTTTGATGTCCACCTGTGAACCTCTTAGATGACCAGTCTCTGTATCATAAACTGCTCCGTTTTCTACTCGAGGGTTTAGCAATATTCCCAATCCCCAACGCAGACCATATGCTAGGACATACCAAGCGGCGAATCCTATGAATCCGCGTATTAAACTGGTCATCAACACATTACTGCTGAATGCTACAAAAAAAGTCAGAACGAATCCGACTATGCCTGCTCCAAGATTAATGCGGTAGTTTCCTATCATGTATTATAGTTCCTTTACACCCATTTGTACGCTACGAATAGTTAAAAGTCCTGTCTCACAATTCATTTCGATAGTCCGACCATAATTTCCTCCTGTATCTTCAGCCAATAGAGGAATTTTGAGTTTTTCCAACATCTCTCGACAAGTATCAGCATTACGCGGTCCAATACGCATCGTGTCGCCTGCACCTGAGAATGCGAACATCTGTGATCCTCCAGCCATTTTCGATACAATACGTGAATGGGAAGCACCCATCTTCAACATTTTTTCAAGCAATTCGGGCAATGCTGTGTCTGCATACTTCGCCGTATTTATTTTACCTTCACGGGCAATTTCTGAACTCGGAAGCATAACATGCGCCATACCAGCTATCTTCAACTGTGGATCGTACATTGTTAGGCCTACACACGATCCTAAGCCCGTTGTACGGATTATGCCGGGTAATTGAGCAATGTTTAGATCTGCCATACCAACTTTGACGATGCTCTTGTCCTCAATCATGGTCAAGTGGCACCCCTAGCGATTCAAAAATCTTAGCAAAGGAAGCTGGATCCGGAATAAGGAAAAACTGTCCCTCTACCTGATATTCACCCTCGAAGAAAGAAGTATCAATTAATAATGCAGCATCGCCCATTTCTCCAAATTGCAATAACCCGTAACTCAGAATCGCTCCAGCCATGTCAACGGCCAGTCCAGGAACTGTTGGATACATGGACAGCTTCGTGAAATCTGCAAGAGAAGACAGATAAGATCCCGCCAGAATGTTACCAATCTCAGACAGCGCAGAGTTTTCCATCTCGGTAAACGTCAAACCTTCTTTCAACTCAAACCCAGCAAGGCGATTCAGTAACATTTTTGCAGCTTCAGGCGTCATCATAAAAAATAAATTGCCCGGAGCTTCACCCTCCACACGAAGAAATACAGTAACTACAATGCGCTCGTCGCCACCTACTTTTTCAGCAACCTCCTCAAACGGGAGCATCTGAACGGTGGGTACACCCATATCAATCGGTCTATTAAGGAGTTGAGACAACGCCGTAGCGGCGTTGCCTGCTCCAATATTACCGACCTCTTTGAGCACATCCATTTGAAAACCCTCAAATCGGTTAAACATCTCCACTGTGCTAGCCCTCAACACTTTCCAGCTGCACAATCTCGCTTTTATTTAATACTTCGTTAAGATTGAGCATAATCAACAAACGTCCATCTTCCAATTTGGCGACTCCTCGCAGGTATCTTGCTTTAACACCCCCGACCACTTCCGGTGGCGTGTCAATCGAGCTGCTCTTGATGTCGATCACATCATTGGCTGAGTCAACAATAAATCCAACCTGCATATCATCTACGCCAACAATCACGATTCGTGTTTGATCCGTATATTCCGTTTCCGCAAGGGAGAAGCGTCCGCGAAGATCAATAACTGGTATAACAACACCACGCAGGTTGATAACCCCTTTTACAAAAGAAAGTGTCTTAGGAACGCGAGTAATCGGCATCATACGCTCAATTGTCTGAACCTTGTCTACCTCAATACCGTACTCTTCGGACCCTAATTTAAAGACAATAACTTTCAACTCTTCTTCCATATAAAAAACCTCCCTCAGACTATATGTTTATTTGATAAACGCGTTAGGATCAAGAATTAGAGCTACCTGTCCATCTCCAAGTATCGTTGCGCCGGAAATGCCTTCAATAGCAGGAAGATAAGTTCCCATAGACTTAAGTACGATTTCGCTTTGACCTATGAATTCTTCCACAGCTACAGCTGCCAGACGCTCTCCTTTTCGAATGACCACAATTTCCGTTTCTTGCTCGTCGGCATCATTGAAATCCGGCACGCCAAACACTTCACTTAATGAAAGATACGGAATCAAAGACTCACGGAACGTAATCATTTTATTCCCATGAATATTTCTAACTTGGTTACGTTGCACGATAGCTGTCTCTACGATCGAAGACAATGGGACAGCATACTTCTCTGAACCAAGCCGCACAAGCATTGCAGCAATAATAGACAACGTCAACGGTAGTTGTACGGAGAAGTTGGTACCTTTACCTGGTTTGGATGTAATGGTTACATTACCGCCAAGTGAAGTGATTTTAGATTTCACAACGTCCAAACCTACCCCACGACCGGAAATATCAGAGATTTTATCAGCTGTACTGAAACCAGGAGCGAACAATAATTGATTCACTTCATCATCGCTCATTTTCGCACCCTGCTCCTCCGTTACAACGCCACGTTTGATCGCTGTTTTCAGGAGTTTGTCTCGATAAATCCCTTTACCATCATCTTCAATCTCAATAAATACATGGTTACCACTATGGAAGGCCCGCAAATTAACTGTACCCATTTCAGGTTTTCCAGCAGCAATACGCTCCGAGATGGATTCTACCCCATGGTCCACGGCATTACGCAGCAGATGAACCAGCGGGTCACCAATCTCGTCAATAACCGTTCTGTCCAGCTCTGTTTCGGCACCTGTAATGACCAGATCGATCTTTTTATCCAGCGTTTTTGCCAGATCACGAATCATGCGCGGGAAGCGATTAAATACGGTATCTACAGGAACCATCCGCAACTTCAGTACAATATTTTGCAAGTCCGTGCTAACACGACTTAAGTGCGCTACAGTATCAGACAGATCATTATTGCCGGTCTCACTAGCTAACTGCTCAAGACGGGAACGGTCAATCAGTAATTCGCTAAATAAATTCATCAACACATCAAGACGCTCAATATCGACACGAATTGTACGTGAATGAGCGGCCGCTTGTTTTGGGGCAGCTGCCTTCACTGGAGCTGCTTTAATTTCTTCTTGAGACGAAGAATCTGCAGCAGGTGCATCCTTCTCAACCGCAGGGGCTGGTGTATCCTCGACCGCAACAGTGGCAGCAACCTGATTGGTCATCTGCTGTAACGTCTCTTGATCCAATTGAATCAATTTGGCACTTTCGATCTCGGAAATGCTCAGAATAGCTTTTTCCAGCTCTTGCGCCTCTTTAGTTGTTATGTAGTACAACGAGAAGTTGCGCTCAAACTTTTCTTGCTCGATATCTTGAACGGAAGGGAAAGCTTTAACCACTTCACCAGAGCGCTCGAGCATATCAAACACCATGTACGCCCGAACACCTTTTAACTGGCTGTGTTCACTTACTAGGACGTCGATATAAAAAACTCTGTGTCCTTCTGCTATAGACTGATCGAGCACGGAATATTGGTATTCGTCCAGCTCTACAGCATTGGAGATTAAGGAATCCGATTGTGTTTCAGCCTGTGCAACAGGAGCACTGCCTCCTGTCCATTCACCACTTTCAATCGCTTGAAGTGAAGCTACAATGGAGGATACATCCGCTTTACCTTCCCCGCCTCCGGTAATATCCTGAACCATATTCTCCAAAGCATCCAGACTTTTGAACATCGTGTCAAAAATATAATCCTGCATTTTCAGTTTCTCATTACGAACCAAATCCAGTACATTTTCCATTTTGTGTGTCAGTGAAGCCAAATCCTCAAATCCCATAGTCGCCGCCATACCTTTGAGCGTATGAGCGGAACGGAAAATAACTTGCACAATGCCTAGATCTTCCGGGTTTGATTCAAGTTGTAGCATGTTTTCGTTAAGGGATTGCAGATGATCATTAGACTCATCAATAAACATGGATAAATATTGGTTCATGTCCATTGTGAGGCACCTCCTCCGTAAGTTACACTCCGTTATTTCACTGCTTGAACAAGCCTTGGGGCTATCTCCTGCAGGGGCAGAAGATGACGCACGCATTGCAGCTCTACAGCTGAACGCGGCATACCGTAGACAACACAAGTCTCTTCATTTTCAGCAAATGTTGAATTAACACCGGCTTCGTATAATTTTCTCATCATACGTGCTCCGTCGCTTCCCATTCCTGTCAGAAGAACAAGATGTCGCTGTAAAGATGTAAATGGCAGAAGTGATTCAAACAGCGTATCCACTGAAGGCCTGTGACCATTCACCTGTTGATCCTCACTCAGTTTCAACATGAATCTTCCATCTGCTGTCTTGTGCACTCTCAGGTGGAAACCACCAGGTGCAATATAAGCCGTTCCTTTTTTAAGTATCATACCGTCTTCGGCTTCAACCACATGGAGTGGACTGAATGTATTCAAACGTTGAGCAAGTGAACGGGTAAAATTAGGCGGCATGTGCTGCACAATAATTACAGGTGCCGGCAGATCTGCTGGCAGTTTTTCCAACAAAGTCTTTAGTGCTCTTGGTCCTCCGGTTGAAGATCCGATCGCTATTAATTGGTTAAATGGTCCTTCCAACCCAACTGAAGTCTTATGACTCGTGTTAAGCTGTGGTGAACCTGTTGCACTTGCAGACGCAAAACTAGTTGCTGGTCTTACCATCGTTGATCGAGATGCATTTGACTGGGTGATCTCTTTACGAGAGTCTAGTGGACTTTCAGGCGGCTTGCCCACCTTATCTGCATTCGGGCGAACAGAAGGTTTTTGATTAGCAATGTTCCCCTTTTCAGTGATCGCACGTTCCACTTTCGGAGGATGCGCCCGTACAATCGGTTGTTTTCTCCCTTGAACTCCTGCGTTACGATCCTCGCTTGTCGGAGCCTTAGGTGGGACGGTTCTATTAATAGGTTCAATCATGTCCTTCGTCGGTCTATCCTTTTTTAACAGCTGTGGTGGAGTGTTCACCGTATTATTGCGAGAGATCTCCAATTTTTTAATAGCTTCTTTGCGCTCAGCTTTTCGTTTAACTTCTTCCATAGCTGCACGCATTCGTTCAACTAACGCTTTCCCAACCTGAGCTATGTCCTGATCATGCACAACAGAAGGCTTTCGAATAAAATCGAATGCACCAGCTTCGAGAGCCATAATGGTCTCTTTCATGCCTTGTTCATTGATACCAGAAAGCATAATTACAGGAACGGTGGAATCCTCCATAATTGTTTTAAGTGCATCCAGTCCGTTCATTTCCGGCATTTCGACATCCATCGTGATAACATCAGGTTTCAGCTCTAACGTTTTTTGAATGGCTTCTTTACCGTTTGACGCTGTAGCTTTAACCTCAAACTCTGGGTCCACTTCAATTAAATCGGTCACAATTTTGCGCATAAAAGCGGAATCATCGACAACTAACACTTGATAGACCGCCATATTGTGTCACCTCTGTTTCCTTTATTCAGAAATCATGTTGTTCGTCTGAGCCATTTTTTCATAAATCCTTTGATTCCTGACAAGGTTCCGGATCCCGTAGCTCCAGGTTGAGCTAAATAACGAAGTGCAAGTTTTTGTATATCTTTGGAAGCCTTGCAGTTGGGAAAGGCCAGACGATAGGGCATCTGTTTCTTCACCGCTGTAACAACCTGGGCATCCTCGGAGACATACCCTAAAAGCGGAATCTCCGTCTGTAAAAACTTCCTTGCCACTCCAGCTATTTTTTCCGCTACGCGCTCCGCCTCCCTTTCGTCCTCAACCCGATTTACGATCATTCGAAAGGGAGTTACATTCTCCTGGCTATGCATTACTTTGATTAAGGCATAAGCATCGGTGATAGAAGTCGGTTCAGGTGTAGTTACGATCAGGCATTCATCAGCAGCACCAATGAATCTCATATTTTCTCGAGAAAGACCAGCCCCCGTGTCGAAAATGACGTAATCCATCTCCTGCGCAATGTCCTCCACCTGACTAGCGAAAAACTCCAGATCTTGATCAGACAAAGAGAATAGTTCCTTCATTCCCGATCCCCCGGCAATATATGGTAGGCCGTTTGTACCAAGTTGAATGATTTCCCTTATAGTTTTATGTCGGTATAAAAGATGATACAGATTATAGGAAGAAGAAGTTCCCATTAAAACATCGATATTAGCCATACCAATATCCGCATCAAACACCAATACTTTCTTCCCCATACCGTGTAATGTCAGTGCAAAGTTTAATGTAAAATTAGACTTGCCTACACCACCTTTGCCGCTAGCTACGGTAATAATCTTAGAGGAACGGTTGCTCACCTTGCTCCCATTGTTGTCCGATATTCCGGAGACCAAATTTCGGAGCGAATCGGCCTGATCCTTCATTGTGATTCTTCTCCCAATAACACCTTGGACAACCAGTTCGCATCTGGTTTCAACAAATCATCTGGCACATTCTGACCATTTGTTACATAAGCGAGTTTGAGCGGGAAGCGATGCAGGAGATTAAACAATGAACCATAAGTCCCTGTTTCATCCATTTTGGTAAAGATTACTTTATCCAGACCATATTTGCTGAAATGATCTGTAATTTGTATCATATCTGCGCTTTTCGCCGTCATGCTCATAACCAAAAAGGTTTCACTGTTTTCCACATCAGCAAGCAGACTTTGTAGCTCTGAGACTAGTAATTCATTCCTATAGTTTCTGCCTGCCGTATCCATAAAGATCAGGTCACAATGTGCCAAGCGGGAAATTGCACGTTGCGTATCTCCCGGTGACTGAACAACTTCGAGTGGCACATTGAGAATCGAGGCATAGGTTCTAAGCTGTTCAACCGCTGATATTCGGTACGTATCCGAGGTGATAAAGCCTACCTTACGCTGATTTTTGAACATCTGTTCAGCAGCCAGCTTGGCAATAGTTGTGGTTTTGCCAACTCCTGTTGGTCCAGCCACGTAGACAATGCGAGTGCTGGGTAGAATCCCCTCATGAATACGATCTTTTAGAAAAGCCGTAACCTCTGACCGAAGTGCATCTCTGACGTCTGGTTCGCTTATTTCACCCTCAGACAACCCTCGCTGAATCGGATCAAACCAGGACTCCCATACTTCAGGCCAAATTTCCTGTTCGGTCAATTGCTCCTGAAACTCCCTTAAATCTTCAGGAAGATCGTCCCCAACTGTACCTTGTTTGGATAGTTTGGTCATCATCTGCTTCAAATCTTTTATCTCGTTCAACAACTGATCCTGGTGTTGATGT
This sequence comes from Paenibacillus sp. JJ-100, assembly GCF_948329825.1. Classification (GTDB taxonomy): domain Bacteria; phylum Bacillota; class Bacilli; order Paenibacillales; family Paenibacillaceae; genus Paenibacillus. Next base: position 674,821 of record NZ_CAOJCM010000001.1, on the reverse strand, counting down.
GTAACACGTTCTGTCACAGTAGAGGTTGAACCAGAAAAATCCGCCCCTTGCGGTTGCGGTTTATGCTCACTGCGCAGAAGACCTGATTCGTAATCCATTTTTGCATCGATATCGCTTCGTTCTGATACAGATGGAATAGCCATCGTCTTCTCCTGTTTGTGTTGAGCAGCAGCATTTTCTGCTCGCCCTTCATCAGATTCAGCAACAAACGAACGAGCGGTTTGAGCATAAGCTTCAGGTACAAATGCACGAGGTACAGACTGAAGCGTATTTTGGACCTGTTTCTTAGAAACTTCTCTCACCTTATCTGTCTGTTCCTTATCCACAGCTGCAACTACTTCGATACGTTTCTTGCGGAACATCCCGAGCACTCCGCCCACCTTAATTTCTTTGGTGGACAGAATGACGGCGTCGCTTCCCAGATCTTTGCGAATTTGAAGCATAGCTTCGGGCATGGTCTCAACAATGTATTGTTTTACTCTCATAAGTTCACCACCCCGATACTTTGAATTTCAACATTCGGCTCCAACTCGCTGTAGGAAAGCACCGGAATATCCTGCATCGTTCGTTCAATCACTTGACGCAGATACATTCGAATGGTTGGAGAAGTCAACACAATAGGCTGTTGCCCTGATTGAATTAAACGATTAACCTGTTCACTCAGCTTTTGATACAAACTTTGGGTAGAGACTGGGTCCAGTGCCAGATAACTGCCTTGCTCTGATTGCTGCACACTTTCCGCAATTTTCTTCTCAAGACCTGGTCCAACTGTAATAACCTGAAGTGTTTCACCTTTTTGTGAAAATTGTTGTGTAATCTGACGAGACAATGATTGTCTAACATACTCCGTCAACACATCAGGGTCCTTTGTATATGTCCCATAGTCTGCAAGCGTCTCAAAAATGGTTACCATATCTCTTATGGATATTTTTTCACGCAGCAGCTTGGCAAGAACTTTTTGCACATCACCAATTGAAAGGACAGATGGAATCACTTCATCCACAAGAGCAGAATAATTCTCTTTGAGGTTGTCCACAAGCGCTTTTGTCTCCTGTCTCCCGATCAATTCATGTGCATGTTTTTTGATCAGTTCTGTCAAATGGGTTGCAACTACAGAAGGAGGATCCACAACTGTATATCCTGCGAGCTCTGCTCGATCTTTAGTTACTTCATCAATCCACAGTGCAGGTAGTCCAAAGGCTGGTTCTGTTGTTTCAATTCCTGTTACAGACTCTTCGTCATATCCAGGACTCATTGCAAGATAATGGTTCAGGAGCAGCTCTCCGCCACCAACCGCATTACCTTTGATTTTGATCACATATTCATTAGGTCTCAGCTGGATATTATCCCGAATACGAATCACGGGCACTACCAATCCCAATTCCAGAGCACACTGTCTACGAATCATGATGATCCGGTCCAACAGGTCTCCGCCCTGTTGATTGTCTGCTAATGGTATAAGCCCATATCCAAACTCAAACTCAATCGGATCTACCTGAAGCAAATTAATAACACTCTCAGGACTTCTGACCTCTTCAATCTGCTGTTCTTCTTCCAGTTGCTCTTCCGCTTCCTGTCTCAAATTCAGATTATTCTGCATTCGCCAAGCAGCAAAAGCAAGCGCGCCTGCCAGCGGTAGTGTCGTAATAACATGAATTGGTGTGAAAAATCCTAGCATTGCGATAACAAAAGCTACAATATAAATCAGTATCGGATATGTAAACAACTGGCCCGTAATATCTTCTGCCAAGTTTCCTTCCGATGAAGCTCTGGTAACGATCAACCCCGCCGCCGTTGAGATAAGTAGTGCGGGAATCTGACTAACCAATCCATCTCCAATTGTCAATACCGAGTAGGTCGAAAGTGATGTTGAGAAATCCAGACCGTGCACTGTCATACCGATGATAAAGCCGCCAATCAGATTGATCAGGAGAATGATAATACTTGCAATTGCGTCTCCTTTGACGAATTTACTCGCACCATCCATTGCTCCGTAAAAATCGGCTTCACGTTCGATTTTAGAACGACGTTCACGCGCTTGCTGTTCGTTGATCAGACCTGCATTCAAGTCCGCGTCGATACTCATCTGTTTACCCGGCATTGCATCGAGGGTGAACCTTGCTGCTACTTCAGCCACACGCTCAGAACCTTTGGTAATTACGATAAACTGAACTACAACCAGGATTAAAAACACGACAAACCCGATTGCAACCTGTCCTCCAGCAATCCAGCTACCAAAGGTTGCAACAACCGCTCCCGCATCTCCTTCACCCAAAATCAGCTTTGTGGTAGAGATGTTAAGGGCTAGTCGGAACAAAGTTGTAATAAGCAGCAAAGCCGGAAAAATGGAAAACTGTAAAGCTTCTTTGCTGTTCATAGCAACTAGCAGAATCATCAACGCCAAAGAGATGTTGATAACAAGCAACAAATCGAGCAGCCAGATCGGGATCGGGAGAATCATCATCAACACAATGCCGATAATACCCGCAAGGATTGCTAAATCTTTTGTTTTCAATGAATGTACGGCCTCCGATCCCTTTTATTTCGTTCTGCCCTTTAGTTTATATACATAAGCCAGCACTTCGGCTACAGCTTGAAACAAATCAGCTGGTATAGCGTCACCAATCTCAGCTCTCTGGAACAACGCCCGTGCCAGCGGTTTGTTTTCCATCGTAATCACACCGTGTTCTTTGGCAATTTCTTTAATTCGCAGAGCGACGTAATCCTGTCCTTTAGCAATAATTTGTGGAGCCTCCATCTCAGATCCCTCATACTTCAACGCTACAGCAAAGTGTGTTGGGTTCGTTATGATGACATCCGCGTTCGGCACTTCCTGCATCATACGCTGCATAGCCATACGACGCTGACGTTCCCGAATTTTGCCCTTGATCAGCGGATCACCTTCCATTTTTTTATACTCATCTTTGATATCTTGCTTCGACATCCGTATCTTCTTCTCATAGTCATACTTCTGATACATGTAATCGAATATGGCAAGCACCAGCAGTGCAACTGCAATTTTGATACCAAGATTCAAAGTAATTGAAGCTGCAAATTGTAGAATAGCATCCATTGAAAAGTGTGATAATGAAGCAATATCAGCCTGGTAACTTGTAATCGTGCTGTACACAAGATAACCGATAATGGACATTTTCAGAACGGATTTTGCAAATTCAACTAACGAACGAAGTGAAAAGATATTTTTAAAACCTTTGATCGGATCTAGCTTCTCGAGCTTCGGCTTCAAACCCTCACCTACGAGAAGGAAACCCACTTGCATGTAATTCACAATTAATGCAACCAAGACTGCGCCTAGCAAAACGGGAGCGAGCACTAACATGACTTCAATCCCGTAACGCATCATCAGTGACATTACATTTTCTTCAGTAACATTCATGCTGAGCCGATTGATAAAAACATCCGTAAACAGTTTAACCATGCGATCCTTGTAGAACGAACTAAATATCATCATGGTTAGAAATGTGAATAGGAGAATTGAGGCACCCGATAACTCCATGCTTTTAACGACTTGACCCTTTTTACGTGTATCCTGCCGCTTTTTCGGGGTAGCTTTCTCTGTCTTCTCCCCTGAAAACAACTGGAGGTCGAGTTGAAGTTTCATCTTTAATCCTGTCCTCCGTTCACTCATACCGGCCTTTGTCCGATCGTCCCGAGTAATTTTTCCATCGAACGGAACATGACCTCAAACAATTGGCCAAACACAAAGGCAAAGCTAGGAACCAGCAGGAGCAAAATCGCTATTCCGACGAGCACCTTGAGCGGCATACCTACAGCAAATACATTAAACTGCGGAGCTGTTTTGGCTAAAAAACCTAAACCTACATCTGTCAGGAACAATGCGACAACTACCGGAGCAGCCATCTGGAAAGCAAGCAGGAAAGACTGTGCAAATGTACGTACGAGAAATTCCGCTATGCTGCCGTCCGCTAATCTCAGAAAGAATACATTTGATAACGGAATCCATTTATAGCTGTATACGATGCCATCCAGCAGGTAATGATGTCCGTTCATTGTTAGAAACAAAAGCATAGCAAAAGCATATTTAAAGTTACCTGTAAGTGGTGCAGAGGCCCCCGTCATCGGGTCATACACGTTGGCTATACCAAAACCGATCTGGATATCAATAAACGCACCCGCAGTCTGTACAGCCGTCATTAAGAGATAAGCCACAAATCCTAGAAGCAGACCAATCAGGATTTCCCTAATAATCAGCAAAATGTAGCTTAAGTCTGTTGGGACAGTCTGATGAATACCAAAGGTCATATATACAGTCAATGTAACAAAGGCAGATATTCCTATCTTAAATGAAGCAGGTACGTTTCGAGCCGAAAAGACAGGCGCAGTTACAAAAAATGAGGATATTCGACAAAACATGAGCAGAGCAACAGGGAAACTTTGTAACCAGATCTCCATCGCTACAGCCTACCCTATGTATCTGTAAAGATTATCGAATATGTTAAACGTAAAATCGACTAATAGATTCAAAATCCAAGGCCCAAACAAAAGCACCGCTAAGAGTACAGCGACGATTTTAGGCACAAAGGCTAAAGTCTGCTCTTGAATTTGAGTTGTTGCTTGGAAAATACTAATAATAAGTCCTACAACCAGAGCTAGTATAAGCATAGGTGCACTGGCCAGCAAAGACGTATATACTGCTTTTCCGGCCAGACCGATAATAAACTCCGAAGTCATGACCGTCCTCCTTTAACGCTCCGATTCAAGTGTTAAAACTCAGCAATAGTGACTTGACTACCAGATACCACCCGTCTACTAGAACAAAGAGCAGTATTTTGAATGGTAATGAGATCATGACCGGGGGAAGCATCATCATACCCATGGCCATGAGTGTACTCGCCACAACGATGTCGATTACCAGGAATGGAATAAATATCATAAATCCCATTTGGAATGCTGTCTTGAGCTCACTGATTGCGTATGCGGGTACCAAAACGGTGATAGGAATATCTTGATACGTTTCAGGTTTTTCCGCCTGATTGTATTTCATGAAAAGCAGGATATCCTTCTCACGTGTGTGAGTAAACATAAATTTCTTAATCGGATCTGCTGCTTTCTCTAACGCCTCCGTTTGTGTCAGATCTCCCTTAAGATAAGGCTGCAAAGCAACTTGATTAATAGAAGAGAGCGTTGGCGACATAATGAATAGTGTCAGAAAAAGAGCCAGACCGACCAAAACTTGATTCGGAGGCATCTGCTGGGTTCCAAGCGAAGTTCGGACAAACCCAAGCACAATAACGATCCGGGTAAAACTGGTCATCAATACTAGTATTGCAGGTGCTATACTCAGCACTGTAATTAATAAAATGATTGATAACGAACTTGTACTTGGCGTGCTGCCGTCACCATTCCCAATCTGGATATCAATATTAGGAATCGGCTCGGCAAAAGCCACCGTAACAGATGCCAGGCTCATAAGTCCTATGAAACAACACGCTAACCAAATCTTTTTCTTCATGAATCCCTCGACCGATCTGTAGTATTGTCTTGATCCAGGAGCTTTTCCATCTTCTCTTTACGGTTTGGCATCTGCCGAAGTTTGGATTCAAACATCTCATGAAAAGAAGTGGTGTCCTCAATTTCCATTTCCCGAGGCGGTTCTTCTTTACGAAGACGTTTAGCGAGCTTGGCAATGATAGGTGATAGACTCCCTTGCTGTGAAGCAGCATCCTTTTCAAAGGAATCTATAATTCTCTGAGCTTCTTCCAGATCCGAAACCTTATCGAGCAACTGAATATTATCGCCCACACCAATCAAATAAACGTTTCCGCCAATCTCTAAAATTTGCAGTGACTTGTTCTGTCCTAGACCGACTCCTCCCAAAATGCGGACGGTGCCACTTCGAAACCATTGCTGATTTCGTTTGTTCAAGAATCGGATAAGGTAGACAATAAGGACCAGGATGACGGCCAGGACAACAATCACCCATACAAGCTGTAGATAGTAATTCATTCCTGCGCCAGCTGGTTCTGGAGTATTACCCTGAGCCATCAACATGTTACTTAAGCACCCAGTGTTTTACTGATTGCTTCGATAACCCGATCAGATTGGAAAGGTTTAACGATGAAATCTTTAGCCCCAGCTTGAATCGCATCAATAACCATCGCTTGTTGTCCCATTGCAGAGCACATAATTACTTTTGCGTTAGCATCAATTTTTTTGATTTCTTTCAAAGCAGCAATACCGTCCATCTCAGGCATTGTGATATCCATTGTAACCAGATCCGGACGCAGTTCTTTGAACTTTTCTACTGCCTGTGCCCCATCGGGTGCTTCTCCTACGACTTCATATCCGTTTTTGGACAAGATGTCCCGGATCATCATTCTCATAAATGCAGCGTCATCTACGACTAAAATTCGGTTTGCCATGTTGATTCAAATCCTCCCTAGATTGTGCTTATTGTAATTTCTGAATGCGGTCCCATTGGCTAACGATATCGATAACACGAACACCAAAGTTTTCGTCAATAACGACGACTTCTCCCTTGGCAATTAACTTGTTATTAACGAGGATATCGACAGGTTCACCAGCCAACTTGTCCAGTTCGACAATCGAACCTTGCGATAATTCCAATATATCTTTAATTTGCTTTTGGGTCCTTCCTAATTCTACGGTGACCTTAAGGGGAATGTCCATCAATAAATTCAAATTGTTCTCGTCAACCTGACCGTAAGCCCCATTTTGCAAGTTGGCAAATTGAACAGGCTGTACATTTACATTCCTATTTGGTACACCACCATAGTGTTGAGGTGCTCCGTAGGGTTGCTGTGGAGGCATACCATAAGGCTGCTGTGGAGGCATTCCTTGTGGCATCTCCATAGGCGTTTGTCCGTAACCACTGTAGTCTTGAACTGGCTGCTGTGGAACATGTGGAGGCATCTGTTGTTGAGCCGCTGGTTGCTCCATAACCGATGGTGGCGCTGGTGTTGCCTCAGGTGTTACAGTTGGTGCAGCTGGAATCGATGGTGACTCTGGAGCCGAATCTACAGGTGCATTAGATGTGGACTCTTGAGCCCCTCCTATTAACATTTCTACCATGTTTTTAGCAAAAGGTACCGGCAGCAATTGCATTAGATTAGAATCGATCAGATCCCCTACTAAGAGACGAAACGAAACTCGAATGAGTGTTTCATCTGAAGGAAGATTGGTGACACCCTCCCCACTTTCTAAGTCGAGAATATCAATACCAGGTGGAGAAATATTTACAAACCGATTGAAGATACTCGACATGGAGGTAGCAGACGATCCCATCATTTGGTTCATCGCTTCCTGAACCGCGCTGATATGAATTTCGTTCAGATCTTCGTCAGCCGGATTCCCTTCGCCGCCAAGCATGAGATCAGCTATAATCTGAGCATCTCTCTTTTTAATAACCAGTGAGTTAATTCCTTCAAATCCATCCACGTAATTCACATGAACAGCAACGTGAGGTTTCGGAAACGCTTCTTCAAACTGGGTTCGACTTATGATCGATACTTTAGGTGTTGTAATATCTACTTTAAGTCCGAGCAGCGTAGACAACGCTGTCGCAGCACTACCAAATGTAATATTTCCAATCTCTCCCAAGGCATCCTGTTCAAGCTCCGTCAGAAAATCATCAACCGTTTTCTGGGCGGGTTCCGAATCAGATTCGGGTTCCGATTGCCGCAGCAAAGCATCGATCTCTTCTTGGGATAAATAATCCTTACTCGTCAAATTCTTCAACTCCTTCGGTGACAATTTGATCTATTTGCACAGCCACACGGTCCTTAATGGTTCCTGGACTGCCGACATACTTCAGTCTGTCACCAACTTTAATGGAAAGCCCCTCTTCCACCGGTTTATTAAGCGTAATGACGTCCCCTACCGATAATCCTAAAAACTCGGCTATCGAAATTCTGGACTCACCAAGCTCGGCTATAATAGGTAATTTCGCCTTATGCACACGGGTTTTCAACGCTTCGTATTCTTCCGGAGCTTTCGTTTTCTTCTCCGAAATAAACCACTGATGCGTTGATAACCGAGCCATGATTGGCTCAAGAACGACATGCGGTATACACAAATTGATCATGCCTGTGGTGTCGCCAATTTTAGTGCTAAGCGAGATCAAGGCAATGGTCTCATTGGGGGATACAATCTGCATAAATTGCGGATTTGTCTCCAGTGCTTCCAATCTTGGCGTAATATCCAGCACGGTCTTCCAGGCTTCTTGCAGACTTTCGAATGCCCGACTGAATATACGCTCCATAATCGTCGTTTCAATTTCTGTCATGTTTGAAATTTTGGCCGGAGCACTACCGATTCCTCCAAGCAGACGATCAAGCATCGCATATCCGACGTTGGGATGAACTTCCATTACCATTCGTCCCTGCAATGGCTCTGCTTCAAAAATGTTCAAAATCGTCATTTTGGGAATAGAACGAATAAACTCATCATAAGGCAATTGCTCTACCTGCACGACATTGATCTGAACGAACGTCCGCAGCTGGGCCGAAAAATAAGTGGTGAGAAAACGTGCAAAATTTTCGTGAATACGGGTGAGACTTCGAATATGATCTTTGGAAAAACGAACTGCCCGCTTAAAGTCATAAGATCTAATTTTTTTCTGAGTTTCTTCCTTTTTCAGTTCCTCAGCGTCCATTTCGCCAGAGGAAAGGGCTGCTAATAGGGCGTCAATCTCGTTTTGTGATAATACATCCACCATGTTCTCACCCCCTTACAGGTTTACAGCTTGTTCTGTTCACTACATTGGTGCTATGACAATGTCTGAAAAGCTGGTGCTTATCAATTTGGGCTCAGGCAATGCCTCATTAATTAGACTCGTCAGTTTCTCATTGAATTGTTGCATACCTTTGGCTGTTCTCAGTTCCTCAGCCTTGGTGTCAGTAAGCGCCTGAATAATAATTGGCTTCACGGTAATACTCTTAATTTTCTCAAAATCTTCTTTGGCTTTCTTATCGGATAACTTGAAAGAGAAACTAACCATAATAATATGATCTGCACCTGCTAGATTGGTTTTGATCTCTCCGAGCTCCGATGAAACTTCTACAATTTCATCTGCTGTCATTTTCTTTACTTCAGCAGCTGCTGCTGTATGTGTATTTTCGCTCTTGTTCTGTCCCTGCATAAATACAAAAACTACGACAACAATGAGTGTGATTGCAAGCAAGGCCGTTGCAATCCAGGGCATCATCTTTTTCATCAGGACTCCTCCGTTTGTTGCACTTTGATCGTGGCTGCCTGAACTCCAATTTCACGATTGTATTCTTTGATTTTGGAAATCACTTCATCAGCTTTTTCAAGAACGATCAGTCTTTTTCCTGTTACTAAAGTAATATAGGTGTCCGGCGTCTCCTCCACGATCTCTACCATCAGCGCATTCAACCACATGGGAGAACCATTTAACCGCGTAACTGAAATCATGCTAAGCCCCCTCAATCATTGGAGGAGCAAGCTCCCCCACGATTTCAAAATTACTGCTCAGTTATTAACGTTTCAGGTTAACAACCTCTTGAAGCACTTCGTCTGATGTTGTAATGATCCGGGAGTTAGCCTGGAATCCACGTTGAGCTACGATCATTTCGGTAAATTCACTTGTCAAGTCTACATTTGACATTTCCAGCTGACCCGCAATAATAGCTCCAGTTCCATTTTCTGTACTGTTCGCTGTCAATATCTCAAGTTCTCCATCAGGGTTGGCGTTCGCGGTCATGCGATATAAGTTACCTCCAACCTTCTCCAGACCCGATGGATTGACAACTTTACCAATACCGAGTTGCACTCCAGCCTCAGTTGTTCCATCAGCCATCGTTTGCTGGATGGTTCCATCCTGTCCAATGGTGAATGAAACAACATCATCTCCAACCGTAATGTTTCCTCCGCCACTGTCCAATACGAATAAACCATCAGAGGTTACGAGGTTACGATTGGCATCCAGTGTAAAATTACCATCACGTGTTAAGTACGGAACTTCCTGATCCTCGCTTAGTCGAACCAGGAAAAATCCATCTCCGTTAATCCGAAGGTCAGTAGGTCTGTTCGTGGTCATTGGACTTCCTGCCAGGTGAAGCGTATCAATGGAACCGATCGACACACCTAAGCCGATCTGCTGCGCATTAACACCACCCGATGGTGTATCCGTTGGAGCAGTTACGCCTGATGTTGTTTGGCTCATAATGTCTTTGAACATGACACGGCTTCCTTTAAATCCTACCGTATTTACGTTCGCAATATTATTACCAATGACATCGAGTTTGGTTTGAAAGCCCCTCATCCCGGAAACGCCTGAGTACATTGATTTCAACATTTTATAAAATCCTCCCAGCATTATATTGGTTGCCGCATCAGTCGGTCAGCGGCTTTCCGGCTCCCGAGAAGGGCCAGCCGGTCAAGATATAATCACAGCACTATCGATTTGTGTGAAGACGTTATCTTTCATACTCTCGCTATCCATCGCTGTAACTACTGTACGATTTTTGACATTCACGATAAAAGCCATATCTTGCATCAAAATTAATGACTCTTTGGCTCCCTTAGCAGCAGCTTTATCCAGTGCAGTACCAATTTGTTTCATCTGCTCCGATTTCAGTTCAATACCCCGCTGTTCTAATCGCTTCGCTGCGTGATTGCTAAGCTTCAGCAGATTATCCTCTAGAACCTGGGCAAAAGGTTTGGCAGGTACACTCGCTGTTTCTGTCGATCTAGGCTTATGAAGTATATTTGGAGTAACGGGCCCTGTATACAATTGTCCAACAGTTATGCGGTCACTCATAGCGTTTTCTCACGATCTTTAGATTCACTGGAATCTGCTTTAACACCCGAAGGCTCTGAAAGTTCTACATTTGCGGAATTACTTTGAACATTTTGGAGAGGCACATCATTCTCTTCAGCCTCTTTTGCACGATTCACCTGAATAATCTCATCCAGCTTGATTTCATCTTTGCCTACCTTCGCGTATTGAACGCTATCCCTTACAATGATAGAGTCTACGATGCCTTGACGAAGAGTACCTTTTTCCGTTTTATCCGATGAAATCCAGCTGATCTCCATACCGATCATGCTTGATACGGCTCCAAGTGACTGATTCAACGTTTTAAGCTGTGTTGAAATGTTAACCAACTGTTCGACCGAGCTGAACTGTGCCATTTGAGCGATGAATTCTTTATCTTCCATCGGCTGCATCGGATCCTGATTTTGCAACTGGGTAATCAAAATTTTGAGAAACTGATCTTTACCCAATTCTTTGGTTGCAGGACTGGTGGTTGCCTTATTCGCAGCCGAGTAATTTGGCCAAACATTATTAGTAGAAACAATTTCATTAGCCATGTATTCACCTCATTTCTATTTAAGCCTCTGCACTGAATGAATCACGCCGAACTTCAATGCCTTCTACCTGTTCGCTACGCCAGTTACGCAACTCTTCCTGTAGTTCAGCTGCTGTCATAGCTTCATCTGTATGTTCTCCACGCTCATTTGAACGCTGTTCCTGCTGAGATTGGCTCCCTTGTTGCCGGCCGCCATTCTGATACATTTCGGATCCCAGTGCACTGTTCTGGGTTACTTCCAGTCGCTCGACTTGGATACCCTGAGCCTGCAGTGAAGAACGCAATTGCATCATTTGCTGCTCAAGCATGTCTTTTGCCATCACATGTTCCGTGACAAACCTGGCAACCAATTGCCCGTTCTGTAATGTAATCTGAACGTCCAATTTCCCCAGATGCTCAGGACGGAGTGAAATCGTTGCTTCTGAAAATCCTTTTTGTTGCACGATATCCAGCTTATTAACTACAAATTGTGTCATTTCCTTAGCAAACAGTGATGCTTGCATAACAGGCTCCGCTGGTTTTCCAACTGTGGTTCCAGAGCTTCTCAAGGAAAGTTCACCAGCAGTTATGATCGTTGGGGGTTGAATCTCCGTCTCTCCCTCATGGGCAGTTACTGAAGTAGCACCTGCAGTTTGAACAGCCTGTTCCTTCATTACAGAGAATGAATCAAGGACTGATTTGAGTTCAGACCATCCTTTTTTGCTATCTGTTTCAATTCCGGCTTTCTTCAACTGACCTTGCAATTCACCAAGCAACTGTTTGAATTCGGGTGCCAATTCCATCACGGCCATATTCAATTTTTGGACTTTAGCAGCGATTTGTGTCAACGCATCCTGTAGTACAAAACGGATCGTAGCTGGATGTTGAGACAACTCTGCAACAGGTAAAGAATTCGCGACTTTCATCGAATCAGTAGCAGAACCTTCATTCAAATGGATTGATGTATCACTATCTGACTTCTTATTCAAAAGAGTATATATTTGCTGGATCAAGGTTTGAAGATTTGCAAGTAGTACTGGATCATTTTCCAAAGCCTCATCTAAACCATCCATTTCCCCGAATAGCTTCTCAAGCTTATCGCTTAAATCAGTTTTATCCGTCTCAGCAAACAGTGAGCTGAGTACGTCGCCTAAAGAGGCGTCACTTTGCTCGCTTTCTGAAGAGAAAGTAAACCTAAGTAGATTGGCCGTCTGATTCGTCAAAGTACCCTCTGCTTCATTGCTTTCACCAGTTACACCGGCCCCAGACAATGACTGTGCTAATGTCTGATTAAATTTGTCGCCATTAGTATCAACTGATCCTTTAGTCTGAGCTGAAGATGAAGCCTGAGCTGAACCAGAAACCTTTGAAGATCCCCCAGAGTTCATTTGATATACGAGTGACATTTTTTCACCTCCTCTCTAAGATTTAATTGAGTTATTTATTGCCCATAAGCCGGTTTAGTACCTTCGCCGTTTCAACCGAATCTTCTTTTGACATGTTCTCAAGCAGTTGTGATCGAGTTGCATCATCTACTGAATTAAGTATTGTCAATGTTTTATCCGGACTTAATTTATACGTTTCCAGCAACAGTTTGGCACCGCTGGAAGGTGACATGGAGGCAAAGGTTTGGCTCAACTGATTTTTGTCGAGATTCTTGCTATTCGTTGCAGTTGCCGTCGTGGAAGATTCTGTTTCCTTTTTCAATCTGGACTGCAATGCATCCAAAGCAAGATCACCTGACGGCTTGGAATCCTTCATTAGCATTGTTACATCCGCCGCTGTCTTTGGGTCCATCTTTTCCAGAACCTTCGTCCGTGCGGTAGACTGCATCGAGCTAAGCAGCAATACCATTTCTTCATTCGTCATATTTTGCAAAATCGGTGCAGCTTTGCTCGGACTCATATCAGCATACATTTTAGCTAGACTTTTAATCTGTTTCTGATAGTCGTTCTCTGCTTCAGGTTGTGCTGTAACAGCTGTTTCAGCCGCCCTATTGGCTTCATCCAATTTTTTTTGCAGATCAGCCGTTTTCTGCGTCTCAGCAGTAGTAGCCTCTTTAGCCGTTTTCAGTTCAGCTTCTTTAGCAGCTACTTGAGATTTCAACTTTTCAATTGTTGCTTCGGCGCTTTCAACCTGCTTTTCGCTCTTCTCTAGCTTTTCCTTCTCAGGGTCCAGCACCGGATCAGGCACCCAGTTCTTGACTACGGGTATCTTTTGAGCAAATTCAAGGGCGTTGTTTCGTATATCTACATTAAATAGAGTAAGTAATACACCTAGCAGCACTACTGTAAATACAATCGGGATCGAGATCATGAGAAACTTTTCCCATCCACTCCCGGATTCTTTTTCGATATCAGTGTCTTTTACAGCCACCGTTCATTCCTCCTTCACGAGACAACTTCGCATCCGGCTCACATCAGTTCGCGCGTCCGGCTTTGGCAGCGAAGCGTACAGTAGCCATCTCGTCCAGATCGTTCTGTTCCCGGAGGAGCATCTCCTGCTGAAATCTCATTTTGGCCTTATCTCTCGCTCCAAGCCATACTTTTTCGTCAATCATTTTGCCATTCAAAAAGCTCTGATTCCGCTGTACATTGACCTGAGCATGTTCGACATCGTTATTCTTACGGGATATACACTCTTCAAGGTGATATGCATAACGCTGCATCTCCTGCAGGCTAGATGCGGATGCACAATTTTCTATTGCGGATTGAATAATGTTCATCAGATTATTGCGATCATTAATTAATTTCGATAGATGCTCTTCTTCTGTCTGAAGTTTACCGATCGCTGTGGATAACATCCACTCCGCCTGTGTTTTTTCATTGCTTTTCAGGTCAACAACCTTCTGGAAATGATATCGAAATTTCATCGCTAACCCCTTCATCTCCTTGCAAATTCAAGAATCAAACGCTCCTGCACTTCACTTAACGTTACCTTTTCATCCACTTTTTGCTTCGTAAAATCCCAGATATGATCAATCTGATCCATAGCTTCATCTATTGCTGCATTTGACCCACGTTGATAGGCACCAATGTTTATTAAATCTTCGGATTCCTTGTACACAGCCATCAGACGTTTCATATTATTGACCGCATCCATCTGTTCTTCAGGTGCAATGTCCTTCATAACACGGCTGATGCTTGCAAGTACATCTATTGCAGGAAAATGACCTTTATTAGCGATCGAACGGTTCAACACAATGTGACCGTCCAATATCCCCCGAACTGCGTCTGCAATCGGTTCGTTCATATCATCCCCATCGACGAGTACGGTATAAAAGGCAGTAATTGAACCTGTCGGACCTGTCCCTGCACGCTCGAGCAATTTGGGTAGACTTGCAAAAACAGAAGGTGTATACCCCCTCATGGCAGGGGGCTCTCCTACAGCCAGGCCTACTTCTCTCTGCGCCATAGCATAACGGGTAACTGAATCCATCATTAACATGACATTCATGCCCCGATCCCTGAAATATTCAGCAATCGTTGTTGCTATTACCGCTCCTTTGATTCGAATCAACGCAGGCTGGTCTGATGTTGCGACAATGACGACAGACCGTTCCAACCCTTCTGGACCTAAATCTCGCTCGATAAAGTCACGAACCTCACGTCCACGCTCACCCACAAGCGCAATCACATTTACATCCGCTTCTGTATTCCGGGCAATCATACCCATTAATGTACTTTTACCTACACCTGAACCTGCAAAAATACCGACCCGCTGTCCTTTGCCCACGGTGAGTAAACCGTCAATCGCTCTTACACCCACACTCATTGTTTCAAGTACACGCGGTCTATCCATAGGATTCACAGGTGTATTTGAGGTAGAATACGTAGGCATTCTAGAAGGTAACAGTGAACCGTCAAGTGGTTGCCCCAGCCCATCGAGAACTTTACCTAACAGCTCAGCTCCCACCTGAACGCCTAACGGCTTGCCTGTTCCTACCACGTCACATCCGGGACCGATCGATTGAAGTTCTCCGAGAGGCATAAGCAATACTTTGTTATCTCGAAAGCCCACAACTTCAGCTTGAAGCGGCTTCGCAGATTTGCCAGGATAGATATAACATACGTCGCCGATGCTAGCATCTGGTCCTTCTGACTCCACCATTAGCCCAATGACCTGAGTTACTTTTCCGTTAATACGAACAGGATCAAATTGTCGAAGATGCTCCATATAACGCTGTGAACTAAGAACCTTCATGTTGATTTCTTCGCTCCTCATCCTCAAGTGCTATACGGATCAGTTCTTTTTTGATTTCTGTAAGCTGTGTATCGATTCGTGCATCAACACTTCCAAATGAAGAACGAATAACACAACCTTTGTCTTTAACCGTAGCATCAGGTAAAATTTGAAGTTCTGCTTGTGAGTCAATAGATAGAGCTAATTCCTCCCGCGCTGCTTGTACAAAAGAAAACTGTTCGGGTGCCACACAAAGTGTGATCTGACCTTGCTCTCTTTTTCTGGACAAACTCTGACGTATCAGTTCCAGCGTGTGTTCAGGCTCTACGGTTAGTTGCTTGTCTATCACTTTCTCAGCAATACCACACGCAAGTTCAACAAGGAAGGGCTCCGCTTCCTGAATAATCTGGTCTTTGGCAACATACGCTTCCTGAAGCACCTGTTGTGCTTCTTTCATCATCTCTTCGATCTTCACCTGGAGCTCCACTTCAGCTTGTGCTCGACCTTCTTCAAACCCTTGTTGGAAACCTTGAGATCGCAGAGCTTCAGTCAGGTGTTCATCCTGCTCTCGTTGCTCCTGCCACCAGCGATCAATCTGTTCCCGGGCTTCCTGAAGCATTCGTTCCGCTTCTTCCGAAGCATCACGCACCTGCTGTTCCGCAAACTCTTTGGCATCCTCCAGCATCTCGGCAGTGAGCCGTTCCGTCTCTTCATCGACTCGTGCACGTAGCACTTCTGCTTCGGAAACAGCAACGTCGTCCCCATTCAATCCAGACTCTTCACCAACACTGTAATAATGATGATTTTCGAGTTTTTTATGATCTTCAACAGGAACATACTGGAAAGATTTAATCAAATTAGACAATGATATCATCTCCTCCACCACGTGCGATAATGATCTCACCGGCTTCTTCCAATCTGCGGATTGTACCTACGATACGTGTTTGAGCTTCTTCCACATCACGCAACCGTACAGGTCCCATGAATTCCATTTCTTCCTTGAATGTTTCGGACATCCGTTTCGACATATTTCGGAACACTGCCTCCCGCACTTCTTCGCTTGCCACTTTGAGCGCAAGTTGCAGATCGGCATTGTCGATATCGCGGATAATACGCTGAATCGAACGGTCGTCCACATTGACGATATCTTCGAAAACGAACATGCGTTTTTTGATTTCTTCCGCCAGCTCTGGGTCTTGAATCTCGAGGGAATCCAAAATCGTACGTTCTGTCCCACGATCGACACCATTCAGAATCTGAACGATGGACTCTATACCGCCTGCATTCGTATAATCCTGCGTTACTGTAGAAGATAATTTCTGTTCGAGTACCCGTTCCACTTGTGAAATCACTTCCGGAGAAGTACTATCCATCACAGCTACTCTACGAGCGACATCAGCCTGCTTCTCCTGAGGGAGAGACGATAGAATAGCTGCTGCTTGTTCAAATTGCAGGTATGAAAGAACCAATGCAATCGTCTGTGGACTTTCGTTTTGAATAAAATTCAGAATCTGATTCGGATCCGCTTTACGAGCAAAATCAAATGGTCTAACCTGCAGCGTTGCTGTCAACCGATTGATAACCTCAAGCGCCTTGGTAGAACCTAGAGCCTTTTCCAAAATTTCTTTTGCGTAGTTAATTCCACCTTGAGAAATGTATTCTTGTGCAAGACAGATCTGGTGGAATTCCGACATAATCAAGTCCTTTTCAGCTGAATCAACCTTTCGCACGTTGGCAATTTCTAACGTAAGTTGTTCGATTTCTTCATCGCGCAAATGTTTGAAGATTTGTGCAGAAACCTCCGGACCTAAAGTAATTAATAAAATTGCTGCTTTTTGTCTGCCAGTCAATCCTTGACTGCCTGCTTTTGCCAATGTGTTCACCTCTATTCGTCAGCCAGCCACGTACGCAGCAGATTGACGAATTCGTCTGGCTTTTTCTTGGCCAAACTCTCCAATTGTTTGCGCACCTGACTTTCGTTCGTCACACTGTCTAATGTAATGGACGGGAACTCCGTTGCTACTGGAAGCGGAATATCTTCCTCTTCTTCAATTTCATTTTGTTTACGACGACGCCGTACTAACAAAATAACAACCGCAGCGATTAATACTGCTATTAGTGCTCCCCCACCCCACATCATTGCAGGTGTTAACTGGAAGCCGGTGTTTGTATCCGTAGCAGATGCAAACCCTTGCGATATGACTGAAACTTTTTTGGTCAAGTCTGCGTCAGTAATTATAGTGTCTGAATCTGCCAGTGAAGCACGGACAATATTAACAAGAATATTCTCAATTGCATCTCGAACTGGCTGCTGTAATTCAGTCTGTCCCGCAGGTGGTTCAACAGCCACATTTATGGTTAAATCTTTAACAGTATATGGGCTTGAAATGATATCTTTTGCAATCCGATTCACTTCATAATTGATCGTGCTCGATGATTCTTCAGAATTGGCATTGCCATTGGAATCAGAAGAAGGGTAACCAGGAACGTCCTGTTGGCCTGTCCCAGGTACACCACCTGTCGGACTTCCTCCTCCAGTGTAACTTTTCTGAATTTCCTGAACACTGATCTCAATGCCTTTCATGTTCTCCTGATCAACAGGCGTGACAAGGTTTTGTTTACTGGTCACTTTATCAAAGTTCAGTTTGGATGCTACGAGAACGTTAACCTTATCCTCACCGACTATTTGAGAAAGGAATTGCTTAACGTTGTTTCTAACATCGCTCTCAAACTTTTTCTGTAATGCCATGTTTTCTTGCACTTCAGATGACAAGCCGCCACTACCACCACGAGCTGTTGGAATGAGTTCAGCCTCATCTGTATTCGTAATCGTGATATTTTCGATCGGTAAGTTCGGGACCGCTGTTTTAACCAAATTAAAATACCCATCAACAGCTGCCTGATTTGGATGATAGCCAGGTTTAAATTGCAACGCTACAGAAGCCGAAGCCTTGTCCTGTTCTTCCAGGCCCGCAAAGATATTATCTTTGGGCATATTGACAAGAACTTTTGCATCCTGAATACCCTGCATTCGTTGAAGAAGTTTTTCGACCTCTCCATTTATGGCGTTGTTATATCTGACATCAAATTCTTTGTCCGTCATTCCAATTGCGGATGATGGATTTTCAAAAGCTCTGTAACCAAGTGAACCGCTTTGAATGATTCCTTGAGATCCGATATTCACTTTGGTCAACGCTACATCTGTGCTAGGCACAGAAATACTTTTACCGTCGGAACTAAGTTTATACGGAATATTTGAAGAGTTAAGATAATCAATTACACCAGCTGAATCACTTGCATTTAGATCAGTGAACGCAACTTCATATTCTGTTTTGGACAACTGCATCGTGAGAACCACTGCGGCCAAAATCAGAAAAAGGAAGGTTGAAATAAATAATGTTTTTTGCTTCTTGCTAAAGCTATTCCAGTACTCTGTTGCCTTCTCCCTGTACTGGGCAATTCTCTCATTCACTCTGTCACCCCATCCGAAACTTTGCTTAGTCTGTCCGTTCACAAGCCTTAGCGTTCCATTAGCTCATGTCAGGAGCAGCATAGCAGCTGCTAGTCGTACTGATCAGCGCTACTGCCTGGCTTGTATAACTTATAACTGTGTGCGCATAATCTCTTGATACGCCTCAACTACTTTGTTGCGAACTTGGGTAGTAAGTTGTAGACCTAACAGAGCTTGTTCCGAAGCAATCATTACCTGATCTACATTCGCTTTGCCTATCAAAAATTGATTTGACATTTCATGTGCCTCAGATTCCTGTGCAGCGACAGAACCCAGTGCATTTTGTAAGTATGTACCGAAGCTTTGAATACCCTCGGCTGGTGTGAAAGGTTTATTTTCTACATTGCTCTTCATTTGTAACTGCTGAACTCCCTGAGTGCTAAACATGTTGTTCTGAATCATGAATGTCCCTCCCCTTATCTCTCTTAATCGTAATCAAAGGTAACGCAGTTAAGCTCTTCCAATCTCTAAAGCTTTGGTAATCATTGCTTTGGTTGCATTCAGTGCAGTTACATTAGCCTCATATGAACGTGAAGCTGAAATCATGTCAACCATCTCTTTTGCAATATCTACATTTGGCATGAACACGTAGCCTTCTGCGTTAGCATCCGGGTGCGTTGGATCATAGACCGGCTTGAGTGGTGATTGATCCTCACGAATTTCAGTTACTCTGACTCCTTCACCTGCACCCCCACCACGAATCTGATTTTGCAGGATCGTACTAAAGGATGGTTTATTCGGCTCAAGCACCACCACTTTCCGCTTATAAGGAACCACTTCTCCGTTAGATATGCTTGCGCGAGTTGTTTCGGCATTTGCAATATTGGAGGAAATAACATCCATACGCAGACGTTGAGCCGTAAGAGCAGAAGAACTAATCCCAAAACTGTTGCTAATATTCAACGTTTTTATCTCCTTTCTACGCCAATCCGCATCATTTTTATCTGTTCGTTTACTTGCTGGATATACGCGCTGTATCGCAATTGATTTTCCGCCAAAAGGCTCATTTCTCTATCGATGTCCACATTATTCTGGTTGTTATTCATGGAAGTGGACTGGTCCATATTAACTACTGGTGTCGGTACAGAAGAGGAAGGACCTATGACAATATGCCTTGGATCCGTTATTTTACCTTTGAGTATAGGTATTTCACCGTTCTGCTGTCCCTGTAATATCGTTTCAAACGAAACGTCTGAGCGTTTAAAATACGGGGTGTCGGCGTTTGCGATGTTGTTAGCAATCGCTCGTTGTCTAATGTTTGAGGCATCGAGTGCACCTTGTAATCTTTTAAAGCTGATGTCGTTTAAAAGATTCATAATATCCCTCCTCTCTTTTAGTATATATGGAAAATGATTGAATCTTTTTTCACGTGAATAGGCTTATGTTTTCGACAAAAACATTCGTCTTTACACGTTTTTCTAGGACTTAAGTAGAATTAACTCTGATGTTGTCGTATATGATAAGTTTCTTCGAGTTTGGCATATATTACAATAAGAAAAAAGCCCTATCTTTTCTTCAAGAGAGAGCTTTTTGTGTATTTTCTGCAAATATTGATTTTTTTCGTAAATTATCAGTCCCAAATCAAAAATGTGTTAAATGTTCTTTGGTTTACATCTTATACATTCTTAAAAATATTATTATCTTTTTTCACCTATGTTTCTTTCAAAAGGTGCTCATGAGAAGATTCCTGAAGAAGTATGAACTTTTTTAAAGCTTAATATTTCACCGTCAAATTAAGGTTTTAAGCTGACCGTGCGTGTAGCATTTACATGGTTCGATACTGTGAATCCTCACAGCTAACGTACAAGAAAAGACCAAATATAACATCTGTTTCTCAACACTTTCTTAACAATTAAGGAGACTCATACTCTTTTAAATTTAAAAATCAATTAATGCCTTCTTACTTCTCTACAGAACGCCATTTTGCGCAAATGCGCAAATTGTTTCAATTCAGTAGTGGGGTGACTGACCATAATTTAAATAACTAAAATTCTTTTATTGGAAATTAATGGTCTAACCCAAAGAGATTGTCTACACATTTTCTTTATTTTCATCCCGATATACATGCGGCAGAAGTCCTATAATACAAAAAAATACTAGTACTATCTCTCTTTTATCGGTCCATTCAGCATAAAGTGTTAGCTCTTAATAAAATAAAAAAGGTATGTCCCGATAAACATGGCATCTAACGCAGCATGTCTGTAGAAGAAGACAGAACTTGCTGGCGGATGTCCATTCATTTTCGGTCCATACCTAGATCTTATCAGAAACTAACGATCGGCACGGCTATATGGAGCACATGCTCAAACGCGTATCTCTGTTGATTAAAGGATATACTGGCTTAAATCTCGGTCAGTCGCAATATCATTTAATTTCTCGCGTACATATTCTGGTGTTATCACCATACGTTCCAACGTAAGTTCAGGCACCTCAAAGGACAAGTCTTCCAGAAGCTTCTCCAAAATGGTATGCAAACGACGAGCACCAATGTTTTCTGTGTTCTGATTAACGGATTCTGCCAGCTTGGCAATTTCTCTGATTGCTTCATCCGAGAATTCAATCTCAATATTTTCCGTGCGTAACAGATCCACATATTGTTTGGTCAATGCATTTTGAGGCTCTGTCAGGATAGACACAAACTCCTCCAATGTAAGACTGTTCAGCTCTACACGAATTGGGAAGCGCCCCTGGAGCTCGGGAATCAGATCAGAAGGTTTAGCTACATGAAACGCACCTGCTGCCATAAACAGAATATAGTCTGTTTTGACAGGTCCATACTTGGTCATCACCGTTGAACCTTCAACTATCGGCAGGATATCACGCTGAACACCCTCACGAGAGACATCTGGACCACTCCCTCGGCCCTGACTGGCAACCTTATCAATTTCATCAATGAAAATTATCCCTGTTTGCTCTGCACGTCTAATAGACTCCTGCGTCACATCATCCATATCAATCAATTTACTGGCTTCTTCCTGGATAAGCACTTTACGCGCTTCCTTAATAGCCAATTTACGTTTCTTCGTACGACGCGGTAGTAAGCTACCGAACATCTCCTGCATATTCATACCCATCTGATCATTGCCCTGTCCAGCAAACATATCCATCATGTTAGGTGTATTATCTTCAACATCAATCTCAATGATGTCGTCTTCTAATTTACCAGATAAAAGATCAAATTTAATTTTACGACGGCGCTCGGCTACATTTGCATCAGGTTCAGTCTCATCTTGGTCCTGTGCAACGTTTGTGTTTCCGTTATTGCCAAAGATCATCTCAAACGGATTACGTTGATTTTTCGACTTAGATTGAGAAGGAGCCAAAATATGTACAATGCGCTCATTCGCAGCCTCTTCTGCTTTATCTTTCACCTTTTCTGTCCGCTCAAGTTTGACCATGCGCAGTGACGTCTCAATTAAGTCACGGACCATAGATTCCACATCACGTCCGACATAACCCACTTCTGTGAACTTCGTTGCTTCAACTTTGACAAAAGGCGCTCCAACCAGTTTGGCTAGACGACGCGCAATCTCCGTTTTACCGACACCTGTAGGTCCGATCATCAGAATATTCTTAGGTACGATATCATCCTGTGTGTGCTCAGGTAAAAGACTGCGTCGATAGCGGTTACGAAGCGCTACTGCCACTGATTTCTTGGCCTGTTTTTGACCTACGATATATTTATCCAGTTCCGCAACAATCTGTCTTGGTGTTAACGCTTGAGTATTCATACGCTTCCCTCCTGTAGGTAAGTTGATCTCCATTCAGCTATAAGAACAAAGAATCTCCTTAACGTAAACCGAGGCAGATTCAGCACTGTTCTCGTGTACGGGAGATTTCTTTGTTTCTATAATTCTTCTACAATTATATTACTATTGGTGTATACGCACAGCTCGGAAGCAACTTGAAGAGATTCTCGCGCGATATCTTTTGCCTCCAACTGTGTCGCATGACGTTTCAGCGCTCTTGCAGCCGACAAGGCAAAATTACCACCTGAACCGATGGCAATGACATCGTCATCTGGCTCAATAATCTCACCGCCACCAGAGATCAGTAACATGCCCGTTTTATCCATCACAATGAGCAAAGCTTCCAACTTGCGCAAAATCCGGTCCTGGCGCCAGTCCTTGGCAAGTTCCACGGCTGCCCGTTGCAGATTACCGTGGTGCTCCTCCAACTTACCTTCGAATTTTTCGAATAGTGTAATTGCATCTGCCACAGAACCGGCAAAACCGGCAACAACCTGTCCACGGTACAATCGTCTTACCTTTTTGGCTGTATTCTTCATGACAACACTCTGTCCCATCGTTACCTGTCCATCACCGGCAATTGCAGCTTTGCCATTATGACGGACAGCACAGATCGTAGTAGCATGAAATGACATATCCATGATATCAGCCTCCCCACGAATAATTTATACGCGTTCTGGAACGGTTAGACCTTCTGATGCAGCAAATCTAGCAATCTCATCCAGTGCTCGCTTAGCTAGCGCTTCATTTTTTTCTTTTTTATTACGAATTTTAGTTTCGAGTTTCGGCAGGAGTCCGAAGTTTGCATTCATTGGTTGGAAGTGTTTGAAATCTGCCGTGGTAATGTACTGGGCCATGCTGCCTAATGTCGTTTCTACAGGCAGTACAACGAGTTCTTGTCCCAAAGCCGCTTTGGCTGCATTGATTCCCGCGATTAGACCCGATGCTGCAGATTCTACATATCCCTCTACCCCTGTCATCTGACCGGCAAAGAATAAATTCGAACGTTCTTTGAATTGGTATGTTGGGCGAAGCAGCTTCGGCGAGTTGATAAATGTATTACGGTGCATAACACCGTAACGAACGAACTCTGCATTCTCCAGACCTGGAATGAGAGAGAAAACACGTTTCTGTTCCCCCCATTTCAGGTGAGTTTGGAAGCCCACCAGATTATACAACGTCCCCGCTGCATTGTCCTGTCTGAGCTGAACCACAGCGTGTGGCAATTCACCTGTATGCGGGTTAATCAAACCTACCGGTTTCATTGGTCCGAACAAAGCAGTTTGTTTCCCCCGTCTCATCATCACTTCAATCGGCATACAGCCTTCGAAATAGATTTCTTTTTCAAAATCTTTCAGCTGTGCAACCTCTGCAGTAATGAGCGCATCATAGAAGGTATCGAACTCCTCTTCTGTCATTGGACAGTTCAGATAAGCTGCCTCTCCTTTATCATAGCGGGATGCAAGATATACCTTGTTCATATCGATTGAATCTTTTTCAATGATCGGTGCTGCTGCATCATAAAAATAGAAATACTCTTCACCCATTAACGCCTTGATTTGCTCAGACAATGCTGGTGAAGTCAGTGGGCCGGTGGCAACAACAACAATTCCATCCTCTGGCAATGAAGTAAGCTCTTCGTTCACCACTTCAATCAGCGGATGCTGATGCAGAGTCGATGTAATCTCACCAGAAAACCCATCCCGGTCAACAGCAAGAGCTCCGCCTGCTGGAACAGCATGTCGATCGGCTGCCCCCAACACCAAAGAATTCAACATTCTCATCTCTTCTTTTAGAACCCCAACAGCATTCGTTAGTCCATTGGCACGCAGAGAGTTACTGCAAACGAGTTCTGCAAACTTATCCGTATGATGAGCCGGCGTTTTAACAACCGGTCTCATCTCAACTAGTTTTACACGCACTCCACGACTGGCAATCTGCCACGCGGCTTCTGATCCAGCCAGACCTGCACCGATAACCGTTACTTGTTGTTCACTTGTCAAAATCATTTACCCCCATAATATGCTAATCCGTTGACTCATCATCTGATTCTTCCACGGTCTCCTGATGGTCACATGAAGTACATTGCAATCTGGCTCCCTTTTTGTTTCGCTTCTCGATCATTAATGACCCACAGCTAGGACAAGGCTTAGCCGATGGTTTATCCCAGGATACAAAATCACATTCCGGATATTTGTCACATCCATAGAAGATACGTCCTTTTTTACTACGGCGTTCAACGACATGCCCTTCCTTGCACTTTGGACATGTTACGCCGATATCTTTGATAATCGGTTTCGTATTGCGACAATCAGGAAATCCAGAGCACGCGAGGAACTTTCCGAAACGCCCCAGTTTGTAAACGAGCGGTTTACCGCATTTTTCACAGATCTCGTCCGATACCTCATCTTCGATCTCGATCTCTTTCATCTCTTCCTCAGCAAATTCCAGTCGTTTCTCGAAAGATTCATAGAATTCAGCTAGCACTTTAACCCAGTCTTCCGAGCCTTCTTCTACGTGGTCAAGGTCACCTTCCATGTTAGCGGTAAACTCAACATTCAAAATTTCCGGGAAAAACTCTTCCATCTGCTCAATAACGAGCTCACCTAGCTCGGTTGGCATAAATTTCTTCTCTTCAATTGCAACATATCCGCGCTTCTGAATTGTCTCCAGTGTTGGCGCATATGTACTTGGTCTGCCTATGCCAAGCTCTTCAAGTGTCTTAACAAGCCGCGCTTCTGTGTAACGTGGTGGCGGCTGCGTAAAGTGCTGTTTAGGCTCAATCTCCTGCTTCTCCAGAACATCTCCACTCTTAAGTGGAGGCAGTAAACGCTCTTCCTCCGTTGTACCATCGTCGTTGCCTTCAACATAAACTTTCATGAATCCTTGGAAGCGTACTTTTGAGCCTGCTGCACGGAAGATCGTATCTCCCGCTGCGATGTCTACTGAAAGAGTATCTAAAATAGCCGAAGACATCTGACTTGCTACAAAACGTTCCCAGATCAGCTTATATAAACGGAATTGATCACGACTCATGAAGGATTTAATCGAATCTGGATCACGCAATATGGATGTCGGACGAATAGCTTCGTGTGCATCCTGAGCATTTGAAGCCTTTTTAGAATAATTGCGTGGACTCTCAGGTGCAAAGCTTTCACCGTACTTGCCAATAATGTATTCTTTGGCTTCTTCCTGTGCAGAAGCTGCAATCCGAGTCGAGTCTGTACGCATATACGTGATCAGACCGACTGTGCCTTCTTTTCCTAGGTCTACACCTTCATATAGTTGTTGTGCAACGGACATGGTTTTGGAAGCCCGGAAATTGAGCTTACGTGCCGCTTCCTGCTGCAGTGAACTTGTCGTAAATGGTGCAGAAGGGTTACGGGTTCTCTCCTTCTCCTTCACTTCCTTGATCGTAAAGTCGGCGTTTTCAATCTGTTTCAAAATCGCCTGTACTTCTTCCTCACTGCCAAGCTCTGTCTTGGTTCCGTTTAACTTATGAAACTTCGCTTCAAACGGATTGCCGTCTGCACTCAGCTTGGCAGTAATGCTCCAGTACTCTTCCGGTTCGAATTCATCGATTTCATTTTCACGATCCAAAATAATTTTGACTGCCACGGATTGTACGCGTCCTGCTGACAACCCTTTTTTGACTTTCTTCCATAATAGTGGACTGATCTTGTATCCAACGAGCCGATCCAGAATTCGTCTAGCTTGCTGTGCATTGACCAGATCCATATTTATTTTACGCGGTGTTTTGAACGCATCCTTAACCGCCTGTTTGGTAATTTCATTAAATACAACCCGGCAATCTGCTGTATCATCCAATTCAAGCGCATGTGCCAAATGCCAGGCAATGGCTTCACCTTCACGATCCGGGTCGGCTGCGAGATACACTTTTTTCACTTTCTTACGTGCATCCTTAAGTTCCTTCAATACTGAACCTTTACCGCGGATCGTAATATATTTCGGATTAAAATCGTTCTCTACCTCAACGCCGATCTGACTCTTTGGCAAATCACGAACATGCCCCATCGAAGCTTTTACGATGAATTTGCTGCCTAAATACTTGCCAATCGTCTTCGCCTTTGAGGGCGATTCCACGATTACGAGTGCATCCGCCATAGGTCCATCCTCCTCTCAGCCATGAAACTGTGTTTACTAGTGTTCATGTACTTTCATTTCATTCTTATTATTTTTATATATTCCACATACTGCACAGGTTGCAGCATCGTCATACCCTAGCATATTTCGTTCCTGGTAATTGGCTAATCTGCTTTTTTATGATTAAAGATAACAGAACTGAATGTAAATGTCCAAAATCCCAACCTAAGCGATCAATGAGTTGATCTACAGTCAGTTCTTCTTGTTCAAGTAACACGATGACACGGTTTTCATCTGAAGTGCGCTCCACTTCCGGGAACCAACTACGCTCTGCCAGATCCAGCTTTTCTGGTGAACGCTCTCTATTGTAAGGAAGTTGTTCTACATTTTGCAAGTCCAAACGATATTCTTCCAATAAATCATCTGCACAAGTGACCATTTTGGCTCCTTGACGAATTAAATTATGGGCTCCTCGACTCTTGGGAGAAGTAATGGGTCCTGGAACCGCAAATACATCCCTTCCTGCCTCCAATGCTGCATCTGCAGTGATAAGCGAACCACTTCTTACATCTGCTTCTACAACGAGGGTTCCCAGCGTTAATCCAGCAATTATCCGATTTCTCTCGGGAAAAAGTCCCTGACGAGCCTTGGTACCTAAGGGATATTCGGACAAAAGCAGACCTTTCTCAGCAATTTGCTCCGCAAGACCTCTATTCTCAGGGGGATAAACACAATCGATCCCCGTTCCGAATACTGCAATCGTTTTCCCGTTTGCTCGCAGTACGGATTCATGACACACACGATCAATCCCCCTGGCAAGGCCACTTACAACTGTCAATCCAGCCTGAGATAATTGCTCTGCAAGCTTCTCCGCCACTTTACGTCCGTAAACCGTAGGCATTCTTGTACCTACCATGGCGATCGAGGGCTGATGTAACAACTGAATATCTCCTCGAGCATACATAATCCAAGGAGGCTGAGCGGTTTCCTTCATTAATATAGGATAATTCGAATCCAGATAAGTAATAACCTCTATCCCTCGATCATAAACGTGTTGCCTTCTGCTTTCAACCCAATTCACATCAAAGCATTTTGCTAGACGAGCCGCTTGATCTCTTCTCATTCCAGCCGTAATCCAATCTCCCTCATCATAAAGAAACAACTCCTGCAACAAATGCCCACCATCTATTAATTTTGAAATACTCTTCTTGCCGATCCCTTCCATTTCATACAGTCCCAACAAAATCCAACGATCTTCCACGTTACGGCCTCCCTTAATTAAGGAGAGAAAACTCCCCTCATATTGTGTGATAAGTAAAGTAAAATAGCAAGCGTTTACATCATGTACCTTCAAAATCTGACGGCATTTTCGGAAAATAAACGCAAAAAAGCAACCATTCGCCCTGTTTAAGGGACAAAAGGTTGCTTACCTTTACCGCTATAGAATCAACGGTTTCAGAAATGAATCTATTTCTGAGCTGTTTCTTCTATTATAACGGAATAGGATTAATGTGTCGTGCACAAATTCAAAATACCACGTTCTTCAAGCACGCTCACCAAAGTGGAACCCATCTCAGCTGGTGTTGGGGCTACTTTGATACCGCAAGATTCAAGCTTTGCAATTTTCTCTTTGGCAGTACCTTTACCACCAGAGATAATCGCTCCAGCATGACCCATACGTTTACCTGGAGGTGCTGTAACTCCACCAATGAAACCTACTACGGGTTTCGTCATGTTAGCAGCTACCCACTCTGCTGCATCCTCTTCCGCAGTACCACCAATCTCACCGATCATAATGACAGCATGTGTCTGAGGATCTTCATTGAAGCGTTTCAGGATATCAATAAACTCAGAGCCTTTAACGGGGTCTCCCCCGATTCCTACGGCAGAAGATTGACCAATGCCACGAGTTGTGAGCTGATGAACGGCTTCATACGTCAATGTTCCACTACGGGAAACGACACCGACATGTCCTGGCATATGGATATATCCAGGCATAATACCAATTTTGCACTCGCCTGGTGTAATAACACCCGGACAGTTAGGGCCAATCAATACTGTATTTTTGCCTTCCATGAAACGGTCAACTTTAACCATATCAAGAACAGGAATACCTTCTGTAATACAGATCACGAGATCCAGTTCTGCGTCAACAGCCTCCATGATTGAATCCGCTGCGAATGCAGGTGGAACATAGATGACGCTCGCTGTTGCGCCAGTAGCTTCCTTCGCTTCCTGCACAGTGTTAAACACTGGCAAACTAACTACTGAACCGTCTTCCAGCGTGATGTCAACATTCGTTCCGCCTTTACCCGGCGTAACACCGCCTACCATCTGGGTTCCGTAGTCCAATGCGCCCTTCGTGTGGAACATTCCCGTTGAACCCGTAATGCCTTGCGTAATGACTTTTGTATTTTTATCGATC
The DNA here is from genome assembly GCF_948329825.1 of Paenibacillus sp. JJ-100. GTDB lineage: Bacteria > Bacillota > Bacilli > Paenibacillales > Paenibacillaceae > Paenibacillus. The sequence goes on along the minus strand of NZ_CAOJCM010000001.1, from coordinate 645,532 downwards.
AAAATACTCACGTTGCTTCACATCCTTACGGTTATTTTTCAATGCCCGGACAGCTCCGGTACGAAGGAATGAACTTATTTTACGAGGGCAACAATTTTCTGTGCTCCATCGGCCATAGAATCGGCTGGAACAATATTCAGACCGGATTCTCCCAGAATGCGTTTGCCCAATTCCACGTTAGTTCCTTCAAGACGAACAACCAGCGGTTTGGTCAGACCAAGCTGCTTCGCAGCTTCAACAACACCGTTGGCAATGACATCACAACGCATGATACCACCGAAGATGTTCACAAAGATTCCGGCTACTTTGGCATCAGACAGAATAATCTTGAATGCTTCCGTAACTTTCTCCGTAGTAGCACCACCCCCAACATCGAGGAAGTTGGCAGGGTCGCCGCCATAATATTTGATGATGTCCATTGTCGCCATCGCAAGTCCCGCACCATTAACCATGCAGCCAATGTTGCCATCAAGCGCTATGTAGCTGAGGTCATATTTGGAAGCTTCGATTTCTTTTTCATCTTCCTCATCCAGGTCACGAAGCTCCTGAATATCTTTGTGACGGAATAGAGCATTGGAGTCAAAGTTCAGCTTGGCATCAAGCGCGATAACGTTTCCATCTCCGGTAACAACCAGCGGGTTGATCTCGGCAATGGAGCAGTCTTTCTCTACAAATGCCTTGTACAACGCGAGCATGAATTTCACAGCTTTGTTCACGAGTTCATTCGGAATTTTAATGCTGTAAGCCAGCTTGCGAGCCTGGAACACTTGAAGCCCGATTGCAGGGTCAACGACCTCTTTGAAAATTTTCTCAGGTGTAGCTTCAGCTACTTCTTCGATCTCTGTACCGCCTTCTTCGGAAGCCATCATGACTACACGTCCTGTAGCACGATCTACAACAACACCCACATAATACTCCTTGCGGATATCGCATCCTTCTTCAATCAGAAGACGTTTCACTTCTTTACCTTCTGGTCCTGTTTGATGGGTTACTAGTACTTTGCCCAAAATTTCGGATGCATAGGCACGAACTTCCTCTAAACTTTTGGCCACTTTCACGCCGCCGGCTTTCCCCCGACCCCCTGCGTGAATTTGTGCTTTAACTACAGTCACCGGACTGCCCAGTGCCTCTGCGGCTGCAACCGCTTCATCGACTGTATAAGCAACCTTTCCGTTTGGAACGGAAACTCCATACTGTTTCAGTACTTCTTTTCCTTGATATTCATGGATATTCATTCTCGAATCCTCCTATCAACATGACTGCAACAAGGCGGGTTGGTAGACGAACAAAAGACAAATGTTGACTATTTTTACTTAAACCCAATTCATTGTACCATGTTTTTAAAACGCTTTCCTTAAAAAAGTAATGATTAATAGACAGCTTTTTGATATCGATATGATCCCTTTTAGTGAATGCTTGGATATATATGGAAAAAAACCTTAACCCATAAGGCTAAGGTTCTGCGTGAAACAATGCTTTTATTACTTTTTCGCTGTCTTTATGTTTGTTTCGTGAACTTTTTCTAGCAATCCCTTAAATTGACCAAGGAGCGCTTCGAATTCCGTACTATTCAGGCAAGCATCACCTTGGATGGCATCAGGTATGGATAACGCTTTATTCTTAAGCTCACGACCTTCTTCGGTCAGTGTAATCATCACTTTACGTTCGTCTTGCGCTGAACGCTCGCGATGAATGAGGCCGGCTGTCTGCAACCGTTTCAGAAGAGGAGTCAGCGTGCCTGAGTCAAGGTATAAAGCTTCCCCGATCTCTTTCACCGTACATTCTTCCCGCTCCCACAATACCATCAACACGAGATACTGAGAGTATGTTACACCAAGTACTTCCAAATAAGGCTGATACAACTTTGTAATCTCACGTGAACAAGCGTATATTGCGAAACATAATTGATTATCCAGTTTTAAACGGTCTGTCTGCATGTTGTCTATCTCACCTGCCTAATGTACTATATGTTACTTATCGAGGAAATTAGCTATTAAACATCCCTACGAATAATAAAGTCCCCACTACTATCTTATCATAAAATAGATAAAAAAAAGAATAATTGAGCACAAATTATTTTACTTGTTCATTTAATTATTATAAATTAAATTGTATAAAATATATTTTAGGAAATTAACATCTTCTAGTAATATATTTAAATTAACGAGTCCGAAAAGAACCATTTAATACACAGCAACTCAATGCAAATTCACAACATGGATGGGTTGACGCTCTGATTTCTTTTATATAAAATGCTAGTAGAAGCTGAGGAAGCACCTTAATTCGAGACTGGCCCGCCCTGTGTGGAGCTAACTACCCGAATGAGGTGTTTTTTTGTTATGTACGGAAAATTATATAGCTCGTGTCTCTATGGAATTGATGGTGTTTTAATTGAAGTGGAAACGGATTTGTCCAACGGTTTACCTCTGACTTCTATTATCGGTCTACCTGATTCAGCAATCCGAGAGGCTGTGGAGCGGGTTCGTGCAGCGATCAAAAACTGCGGATACCAGTATCCTTTGCAACGTATTACGATCAATCTAGCCCCAGCTGACCTGCGCAAAGAGGGCTCTTCCTTTGATCTTGCTATTGCGATCGCTTTGCTTACAACCAGTAATCAGCTTCTTCTTCCTGCGCAAGAAAGAACTTTAGTATTGGGGGAGTTGGCACTAGATGGCTCCATTCGACCTGTACCCGGTATATTATCCATGGTGGACCTTGCCAAACGTCAAGGCTTCACTTCCGTTATTTTACCTTATGATAATGTGGAAGAAGCCCGTCTTATTCGTGGAATTAAAATTTACGGTCTACGCCATTTGAAAGAGATCGCTCCTGTTCCCACAGCGGAATCTCCGGGTTCAACGAATGCTGCAACGATCAAGCTAACGGATTATAGCCATCTGCATACCTCCGCACCGTCTAGTGAGCAACTGAATCAAAAGAGGACTGCTTCTCCCTCTCTGTCGGAAGATTTCAGTGATGTTCTGGGACAGCACCATGTCAAGCGTGCCTTGATGATTGCCGCTGCCGGAATGCACAATATTATGTTGGTTGGCCCACCTGGTACGGGTAAGACCATGTTGATTAAGCGACTACCTACAATTTTGCCGCCTTTATCGGAAGAAGAGGCACTTGAAGTAACCAAAGTATTGAGCGCTGCAGGTCAGCTAAAAGAAGCTCCTCTTGGATTGATCGCTGACAGACCTTTCCGCTCGCCTCATCATACGATATCCACCTCTGGTTTGATCGGAGGCGGTGGAATTCCAAAGCCTGGTGAAGTCAGTCTCGCTCATCGTGGAATATTGTTTCTGGATGAGCTGCCCGAGTTTCAGCGTCAAGTTCTTGAAGTCCTAAGACAGCCGCTTGAGGATCAGACCGTAACCATTAGTCGAGCTAGAGCTGCATTTACATTTCCTGCGCAGTTTATGCTTGCCTGTTCCATGAACCCTTGCCCGTGTGGGTATTTATCTGCTCAAGCAGAAGAACAACGCTGTATCTGCAGCCCTGCTCGCGTTGCAGCATACCGAGCCAAAATTTCAGGCCCACTGCTTGATCGAATCGATCTCCAAGTCGAAGTTCCCCCGCCCGGGGATTGGCGCAAAGCAGGAGCCTCTCCAACTTCTACTGAGATGCAAGCCAAAGTGATGGCTGCTCATGCCATCCAGGCCAAACGCTACGCAAATCATTCGGTACGTTGGAACAGTCAGCTCTCTGGCACATTTCTGCGTAAAACGATTCAACTCAATCTTGAAGCAGAACAGTTGTTGGACCAAACACTTCACACGCTGAATCTGAGCATGCGTGCTCATGACCGAATTATGAAGATGGCACAAACCATTGCGGATCTGGATCATGAAGGTGAAATTTTGACTGCACATGTGGCAGAAGCGATACAGTATCGACAGTTAGACTTAAATTTATTTTAGTACGGGATATTCAGGTACAACACAAAAAGCCGTATTCGTCACCTTCATTCATAGTGTATGAAGGAGCTTATACGGCTTGATAATTACAGCAGATATATCCAGAATCGTTGAGAGAATGTGACCTCTCTTAGATTTGTATCCGATGCTCTTCGTATTAAGAGCTGTTTTAAAGAAAATGAACTGATTATTTACAATAATATTAATGATTCTGGCTGAAACAGCGACTAATCAATCAATGATATTAATGGATTTCCTTTGGATTCTCTTCTAAAAAGAATTTTTTTATTGCATTCTCTTCAATTAATCCTGTGAAGAGTCATTCAAACAAAGTCAGCTTATCCTTAGCAGGCGTACGCTCTTTTGCAGATGGTATCACGTCAGGATACCCGATATAAATCATGCCAATGATTTTTTCTCCACCCTCGATCCCCAGTTCATTGCGGAATTTAGGTGCATATAAAAATGGTTTAGTAACCCAAAACGTTCCAACCTGCTCACTCCATGCAGCAAGCATAAAGTTCTGTACCAAGGCACTGACTGCTGCAAAATCCTCATCCCATATTGCTTGTCTTGGGTCCTCATCCAGAACAACAAGTAAAATGGCGGGTACCTGTAGCACGTTGGCCGAAAACTTGTTATCTTCGCCCATCTCGGCTTCAATCGCTTCCGCGAGTTTCTTCCGCCCTTTCCCATTAAACAGCACAAATCTCCATGGTTCACGTAATTTATGATTTGGTGCCCAAACCGCTGTATCCAGCAAGTCGATAATTTGCTCCGTTGGAACAGGATCTTGTTTAAATTTTTTGACGGTTCGGCGATTTATGATCGCATTGCGGACTTCATTGTCTGCGTTTATCATTTTATTCATAGGCAGTGAGCCTCCTTATCCACATAGTACACATCGAGTTACAGCCTTCATTATACACTCTTCTGTTATACAGATTCAAAAGATCCTTTGCCCAGAAAAATATTAGAAAAATTACTGTCATCTGTCTTATTATTATTTTGCGAGACTCGAAACCTCCGATAGCCCGAAATCATCTAATGCGAATGCAGCAGTAACCGAAGGGATTCCATAAAAAAAGATGAGCCTTGGACATAACTTCTGTCTAAAAGCTCATCACGCATTCTAATGCTAAAATGCATTTTCTACATGTTTAACACATTCAACCTCACCTGTATGGTTGATCATAACTGCAATGACATCAAATCGAACCTGACGATGGTGCTCACCGCTCCTTTGTATGTAGACCGCAGCCGTCGAACGAACTTGTTGCATTTTGCGCTGATCGACTGACTCTTGAGGAGTACCAAATATAACATGTGAACTGCGGCTCCGAACCTCTACAAAAATCAACAAATTCTCATGAGTTGCGATAATATCCACTTCGCCGCTCCGGCATCGCCAATTTCGCTCGAGGATGTGATAATTCTTTTCCTCTAACCAACGGCAAGCTTCCTCTTCACCAATCCGACCTTTTTGCTGACGAGTCATCTTGCCCTTTGGATTCTGACCTGACCGTGGGCTTACCATGATTCACTCTCACGACGGCCTGAGGCAAGTCGGTCTGCTTGATACACGTACGTGAGCACTTCGGCCACCAGTTGATACAATTCCGCCGGGATCTGTTCATCCAGATCCAGTTTGGAGAGCACCTCTACTAGCGCCGCATCCTCCTGTACAGGTACACCGTTCTCCTTGGCTTTTTCCAAAATGGCTTCTGCTACTTTGCCGCGGCCTTTAGCAATGACTACAGGCGCTTCATTTTCTCCAGGCACATATTTCAGTGCAACTGCCTTTTTGGATAACTGTTCCGGTTGTGGTGAATCTTCTTTCATATTTTGAAATCCACCCCTTTGTATCGCTTAGGGCTATAATCAGCTGCCGTCATCTTACGTTCTGACCCAGGCGCCTGTCCAGCAGGCCAAGGTTCAGCCTTGAAAGTTAATAACTGATATCCTAGTTTATCAAGCGATTGATGGATCATCTCACGTCCACTCTCCAGAAGAGCCGCCATGCCCTCCTGATCATTAAGTACACGCAAACTGACAATATTATTCACCACATGTACATCAACCAGGGTATGCCCCAGACTTCTCATATCCAGATCAAATAGCAGACGGCAATTGGAGGCATCCAGTTCCCCACGTCGCCCGCGTCGTGATTGAATCTGAACCGAAGCGGTCTGTTCTCCGTCCGGACCCGTAATTGGAATAAACCAGTGCATCTGTGCAAACGTTGCACTGCGATCCGTGGTAAGCAGAAGCTGCTGACCGGTCAGATACTGCACGGCTTGGGCGGCGGCATCTTTCAGTGCCGCCGGGGCACTATCGCTGCTGGCCAATTGCAGCAGCAAGCCCTTGAGCGTGTCCACGTTCGCTGGACCCGCTGCTTCACCCACGCGCGGCTGAATCACCGCGCCGTGAACTGCCTGCTGCTCGTGCTCTGCACCGAGCAGCTTGAGCACGCGCCCCACCCACGGGTCTCCCCCGTGGGTGACGGGCACGTGCCCTGCCGCTGCTCCCGCAGGTGCAGCGGCAACACCGCCAGCCGGCTGCGCATCAGCGCCGGCTGGCAAGGACTGCTGCGGCGAGCCTGCGGCAGCCGCAGCCGTCTGGCCGCCCTGCTGCGCAGCTGGGGCGGCTTGTCCTGCCGCACTCGGCATTGCCGGTGCTGCAGGAGACGCGCTGCGCAGCGCGTCCAGCAGCGCCAGCAGCTTCGGTGCCAGTTGCACTGCCGAAGGTGCTGGCGCGCCCTGACCTGCTGCGGATGACGTCCCCGACGCAGCAGGCGAATCTGTGCGGCCGTCTGCACGCACGGCCGCAGCTTCTGCCGCCCCAGCCGAACTCGGGCGGCTCACACCTTGGCCCGCTTCCGAGCTTCGCGGGCCTTCCCCAGGTATTCCAGTGCCTGCTGGAATACCTGCACTGCTTTTGCCAGCAGTTTCTTGATTGCTGGCTATTCCTTTCGCTCCGGTCTCAGTCCCAGCCTGTCCCGCGCTCGCTTGACCTGTGCCGTTTTTCACCTGCTGCCCTGTATCCGCTACAGCACTTTGCGATCCGGTTGCATTCACGGATGCACCTGTTGTCGGCGTTCCAGCTGGTTGCCGATGGAGGTTGGGATTGGCTGCTTCAGCCGTGCTCGCCTGTGGCTGTGCAGAAAGAGATGCTGCCGCACTCCCTGCTTGTCCCCCCGGTGTGCCCGCTTGAGTTCCTAATCCGGTCACACCCTCCTTACCCGAAGCAGCACCCCCTCGTGATTGTAACAGCAGCGACTCGAGCTGGTCTGCTAGACCCTTTAATAACTGATGCAATGGAGGTCCAAATACCGTTTGATGTAATCCTTTCATCGTTTCAGTCGTCACTGGCAGTCCTCGCTGAAAAGCAATCCCTGCCGCTTGTACCCATTCTTCCACAGGGACATTCGCAGGTTTGGTCGCCATCATATTTTGCACCATGGCTACATTATCTTTGGTCAATGGCAGTCCATTGCGTTGCATGGCAAGCAATAGTTCCCGGTTGTCTTTAGTATCCGCTAGACCGATTTCTTGCAACACATTATTCAGCGAAGCCTGCGGCAGTTCTGCGAGAGAACCAGCAACAGGTTTCATTACGGTCATCCCATTTTCTCCTGGAGGCTGAACCTGTAGAAGTGTTGTCTCCCCTGGACGAAGCGGGGTCTCCAATTTGGCGCGCACCTGTACTCCTTGGATCTGAAGCACAGCCTCTCCACCATCATCAGATACACTAACTACAGAACCACGAACAACTTGTCCTTCCTTTAACTCAAGTGTCTTGGCATCTCCCGGTTTACCATCTCCCATTAACCCGCGGATCATAGAGCTAATATTCAACTCGTTCTCCCTCCTTTCCGAACCCATTCAATCAAAACAATGTTTGCTGCTCTCCAAGTAAATTACCAAGAAAACTTCGCCGATGCATCGGAGTAGCACCAAGCGCCATAATCTGCTCACGGTGAAATTGAGTAGCATAGCCTTTATGTACTGACAAACCATATTCCGGGTACATCGTGTCCCATTCTTCCTTACATAACCGATCTCTCGTTACCTTGGCAACGATCGAAGCAGCTGCGATGGATTGGCTGTTCGCATCTCCTTTAATAATGGATAATTGCGGAATGTTCACATCTACCTTTTCAGCGTCTACCAGTATAAAATGAGGTGTTTCATCCAGCGCATCCACAGCTCTTTTCATCGCTAGTCTGGCAGCTTGCTTAATATTCAGACGATCAATCGTTTCAGCATCTGCATACCCTACGCTTACGGCCAGTGCGTTTTCCATAATGATGTCATATAGCGTCTCCCGCTTCTTTTCGGACAGTTTTTTAGAATCATTAATGCCTTCCAAAATAAGCCCTTTGGGCAAGATAACAGCTGCTGCCACGACATCCCCAAACAGACATCCACGCCCTACTTCATCAATTCCTGCAATATATTCAAATCCGCTACCCCAATATTCCCGCTCATACAGTAACAGATCACGTGGTTCGCTGGTTTCTTTTTTGTTTTTCTTCAGCTTGCTAGACTGTTCAGACAATTTTAACTCTGGTATTTCATGATTTGCTGTCATACTTTTCAACTCCCCCACATGTGTTTGATACACCTGTGTAATCCCATATCATGTATTCATCAATTTAGACGTAAACATCGGACCTTTGTTCTGCTTGATCCCATTTTAAATCACTCATTCTGACGAAGGATTGAAAAAAAAAAATTGTTTTCTTCATTTATCGGTCTTTATCATGCTAAATTGAATACATACAAACTGATGTTCTGCAAATTTACACCGTCATTTATCATATCATGTTTTTAGAACACCTCATATACGGAATACATAATTCCACCAATTATTCTTTACTTGAATTCTCTTCCAACTACATCTACATTGTCGCACCCTGTACAGCTATTCGAACACAAAAAAGACCGTTTCCCGGTCACCCGGTAACGGCCGCTTCTTTCGGCTCTTATAATGCTGTAATTATTAATATGGAGCTTCCATGGAGAAACGTCCCATCTTACCTGCCCGTAATTCCCGTAGAAACGCTCTTGATGCCTTCTCCAGATCGATTCTTCCTCCGCTAATCACACACCCGCGGATTCGTCCTATTTGCTCCATGATGGCAATAACGTTGTCTGAATCGTCTGCATCCCTGGAGAATTCCTGGAGACCATATCTTTCTTCCAGCGCATCCCAGTAAAAACGCATCAGATAACTGATCCCAAAAAATGCGATATCTTCAGCATTCAGGATTTCCTCTTTGATCGCACCCGTTACAGCAAGGCGGTAACCTACATTTTGATCTTCAAACTTCGGCCATAAGATACCTGGCGTGTCTAATAGCTCCATTTCCTTGCCCACTTTAATCCACTGCTGGCCTTTGGTTACACCCGGACGATCTCCGGTTGCTGCAATACTCTTTCCTGCCAGACGATTGATTAATGTAGACTTGCCTACGTTAGGAATACCGACAATTAATCCCCTCACAGCACGAGGATTAATCCCTTTGGCCAGTTGACGATCAATCTTTTCCTTCAGGATAAGTTTTGCCTGAGCAGGAATATCTTTGACATTTGTACCTGTAGAAGCATCTACAGGGAAAGCAGTAATGCCTTCTTTTTTAAAATATTCAATCCACTCTTGCGTCACTTTAGCATCAGCCAAATCCGCCTTATTCAGCAAAATCATGCGGGGTTTATCCATCAGTATCTCATCAATCATCGGATTACGGCTGGAGACAGGAAGACGGGCATCCAACAGTTCGATGACCACGTCAATGAGCTTCAACTTGTCCTGAATCTGGCGTCTGGCTCGGGTCATATGACCTGGAAACCATTGTATCGTCACCTTGTCTTCACCTCATTTAATACATACTTTGAATCTTAGTGGTTGATCCACTTAATTTCTCCAATTGGCCAGAAAATAACATCCGCACGGCCAATAATATCTTTCAACGATACGTAACCGATCATCCGGCTATCCGTACTGTTTGGTCGATTGTCTCCCATAACAAACACATGACCCGGCGGCACCTTTCCATCCGGAAATTGTTCATTTGGGAAGTCCTTCACATTATAAGTTCCACCTTTAGCTTGAGCCTCATCGATCGCGTCCTGGATGTAGGTTTCATTAACCTTTTGTCCGTTAACCGTCACTGTGTCTCCCTGAACTTGCACTGTGTCTCCGGCTACTGCAATAACCCTTTTAATAAAATCCCGTCCTTCGGAAGGCACATGGAAGACGATAACTTCGCCACGTTTTGGCTCACGAATATCGTACAGAATTTCATTGACAATGACACGTTCTCCCGTCGAGAAATTCGGCTGCATGGATGGCCCGTCCACAACAAATGGTTTAAAGAGCAGCCAGCGAATCAGAATGACGAGCACAAGTGCAATGACAATAGCCTTTAGCCATTCCACAATTTCATTTTTTGCTTTCTTCGATCTGTTATTTTTCTCTTCGGCAGGTACAACCTGGTCCTGTTGAACTTCTTGTTCCATTCAAGATCTTCCTCTCTTCGCAGTACATGTTTATAGCAGTATACATCCAGCTTATCTACACCTTCATGAGTCTTGAGAAAGGCAAATACTCCACTCAGTTATGTAATTCTTGCAGCCAAGCATTAGAACAGTACATTCAACCCTAATTCAATGTCTTGGATAACTGAACTCACTTTCCTCCCGGACTTTATGCTGCATATCCGCTATACCATTTTACTCGGAAGTGTACCTCTGGTTCAACTTTTCCCGGACAAAAACGAAAAGGGCTTGTCTCCAAGCCCTTCCCGGTATCCGTTATATTAACGAATTTCTTTAATTCTCGCTGCTTTACCGCGTAGTTCACGAAGATAATAAAGCTTCGCACGACGCACTTTACCACGGCGAGCCACTTCGATTTTATCGATTTTAGGGGAATGAAGCGGGAAAGTTCTTTCCACACCTACACCGTAAGAAATTTTACGAACTGTAAAAGTCTCACTGATTCCACCACCACGGCGCTTAATCACAACACCTTCGAACAATTGGATACGCTCACGAGTTCCCTCGATAACCTTAACGTGCACTTTCAAAGTGTCACCAGGACGAAAACTTGGACGATCGTTGCGAAGTTGCTCTTGTGTAATCGCTTGAACGATATTCATCTATGACTCCCTCCTTCCGTACAGGCGTTCATACTTCTTCCAGAGATCACCTTTGTCTCTTTCATTATCCATAGAGGACCGCCGTATTCCACACAACAGGATTATTGTATCATGTCCCCTATCAAAACACAAGCAAAACAAAAAACACGTTTAAATTCTCCTACATTACGCATTTAATGTACATTCATTGAAGATTTAGACATTTCAACCCCTATGTCGGATAAAATAATGTAACTTTCCGTAGTTAAAGATCGTCTATCATATTACTTAGCACTCATAATCATGAGAAGCTTATCGTTTTTAAGACTAGATGAACATGTTAAAGGAGAACTCGTTGAATTATGAAACACTTGAAAAAAATCATATTATCCTCGCTTGCTTTGCTCACATGCAGTATTACACTATACGCTTATGCTGTTAATCATCCCACTAACGCGTTATCCCATAAAGCATGCACATCGTGGAAAATCGTTGAACGTAAAATGTTCACGTTATTTAACACTGATTTTTCCATGCATTCCAAGCTGGATCGCTCGAAGCTAGTTGTTAAAGAAGGAACGGCCACGGAAGTCCCGGTTCTTATGTATCATTATATTACGCCCAAGGCGGACAATCGAGAACCGGGTAATAAGTCCGTTGTGAACTTGGAAACATTTGAACAAAACATGAAGTTTTTATACGATAATGGCTACCGGACGGTTACTCTGGCCGAACTTGAACAATATGTTAATGGTGAAATCTCACTACCACAGAAATCATTTGTGATTACCTTTGATGATGGATACCAAAATAATTATACGTTAGCCTATCCAGTACTTAAAAAATATAATTTCCACGCTTCACTATTTGTAATAGGTAGTCGAATTCAACCTGAACCCGTAGCCTTCGACTCAAGTAAAAAAAGCGATATCTCCAAGCCTGAGATGGAAGCAGGAAGTGACGTATTTGAGTATAACAGCCATACTTATAACCTTCATCATAAAGGATACATGGTATGTGGAGACGATCTGCCCATCACGCTGGATACCAACCTCTTGGATAAAGATATAGAACAGATCAAACGCGCTGGCATCGATACCCCATACATCGCCTATCCATACGGCTATTTTAGTGTACAGATGATATACAAGCTACAGCAACACGGATACCGCATGGGCTTCACGGTTATTCCAGGGTTTGTGCGTCCAGGCGATTCACCGATGGTTCTTCCACGCTTAACGGTTACGAACGAGACCGATTTATCTACCCTGTTGCAAACAGATTCTATTATACATAGTGAGAGCATGTAGACGAGAATTAATAACGAATGAATTATTCTTATTTTACAAATTACCTAGAACAAAAAAAACCGATTGGCGCAGCCTGAGCTGTCCTCTCGGTTTTTTTCTAGCTAAGAAGGGGCTGGTGAGCAGTCACTAACAGCATTACACTATGTTCAACCTTGAACTAAATCGCTTTACTATGACAAAACGATCAGCACGTTGGGCTGATCTCTCATGTAGGTTATGCTGCATTCGGAGCAGAGCCAGATAAGGTTCGATCCACTCTTCTCCGCCTATCCCATAGTATTTCGGTATAAAACGTTCTATTTCTTTTGGTGTTCAGCCCGGTACTGCTCTAGCCACTTCCGTTCCTTGTCTGTTAATTCAGCCGTCTCCAACAGCTCTGGTCTACGCTCCAGCGTACGAATCAGAGACTGTTCTCTACGCCATGCCTCAATATTCAGGTGATGACCTGACAAAAGCATGTCCGGTACTTTCATACCTCTAAATTCAGGTGGACGCGTGTAATGAGGATATTCAAGTAATCCAGTACTGAATGAGTCCGTCACCGCACTAGTCTCGTTCCCAAGAACTCCTGGAATGAGACGTACAATGCTATCGATCGCCACCATTGCAGGAAGCTCGCCGCCGGTTAGAACATAGTCACCAATAGATAGTTCGTCTGTCACGAGAAATTCACGGATCCGCTCATCGTAACCTTCATAATGACCACATATAAAGATCAGATGATCTTCTTGAACCAACTCTTCTGCTTTTTTCTGTGTGAACGTTTCTCCCTGGGGACACATCAGAATAATCCGAGGAGCTTTCATCTCCGTCGCAGCTTCTCCACGCTGCTCCAATACATCTTCAACCGCAGCAAAGATCGGATCCGGCTTAAGCACCATCCCCCCACCTCCACCGTAAGGAGCATCATCCACAGTGTTATGTTTATTGGTTGCGTAATTACGGAAGTTGGTTGCCCCCAATGAGACAAGTCCCTTTGCCTGCGCTTTACCCAGAATGCTTGTACCGAACACACCATCAAACATCTCCGGGAATAACGTCAATACATCGACCTTCATTTTACAGCAGTCCTTCCATCAGGTGAATCTTGACCAGCTTCTGTTCCACATCAACATCCAGAACCACATCATCAATTACTGGAATCAACACTTCTTTTCCCGCTGGCGTTTTGACTACCCATACATCATTCGCCCCTGGTGTCAGAATTTCAGAGATTGTGCCGAGGGTGTCTCCCTCTTCTGTAATAACCGCGCAGCCTATAATCTGATGGAAATAATACTCACCTTCCTCCAGATCAGCAAGATTTTCTTTAGACACTTTTGCCAAGCCGCCTTTAAACTTCTCTACTTCGTTAATGTTGCCGTATTCTTTCAGACGTACGATATACATATTTTTATGCAAACGCGCAGATTCAACCGTGGCCAGTGCCGGATGATTATCCGGTGTAAACAAATACAGCTCCGCATTTTTGGCAAAACGTACTTCTGGAAAATCAGTCAATGGCATAATCTTCAACTCGCCGCGAATACCATGAGTATTCACAATTTTACCTACATTCATAAACTCCGCCATACAATCCTCCTACGAAATTCAATCAAAATAAACAGTCACTTCGACTCTCGTCCGGTCGTTCCGGCGACGGTTCGTTCTTCCGATCGCTGTTACCCCCTCATTTTTTGAACTCTTATTAAAAGGTGAAAATGAGGTGATAAAGGCGAACGCTAACGCTTCTCCAGAATCGATTCCGTCCCTACACTGCTCCGAAGTAACTCATAGCCCAAAATATTTTAATTGAATATATAATCTAACATATTAAGTTCAGCATGCACGAAAAGGGGCTAGGACATGCATCCTAACCCCCTTTCGTATATCTTTAAGATATGATATCGACGGTAACCCGCTTATCCATCTTAACTGCTGCAGATGTGACGACCGTACGAAGAGATTTTGCGATTCGTCCTTGTTTTCCGATCACTTTTCCGACATCGTCGGGATGCACCGTTAACTCATAAACGACAAGCCGGTCTTTCTCAACCGTCCGAACCGCCACATCTTCCGGATGATCGACCAAAGCCTTAGCAATTATGCTTACTAATTCTTCCATAGATGACCCTCCGAATCAGCAACTTATTTAGATAATTTAGACTCGTGGAATTTCTTCATCACGCCCGCTTTGCTCAGCAAGTTGCGGACAGTGTCGGATGCTTGCGCACCGTTTTGAAGCCATTGCAATGCTTTATCTTCATCGATTTTAACAACAGCCGGTTGTTCAACCGGGTTGTAGTAACCGATCTCCTCGATAAAACGACCGTCACGTGGGGAACGGGAATCCGATACCACTACGCGGTAGAAAGGAGCTTTGTGAGCACCCATACGTTTCAGACGAATACGAACTGCCATTTGAAAATTCACCTCCTTCAATGAAATCTGTATCTCGTGCAGTCTGACATTTAATCAACGAAAAGGAAATTTCATTCCTTTGCCGAGACCTTTCAACTGCTTCATTGCTTTGTTTTTGCCGCCTTTAGGGCCCATCATATCCGAGAACTGCTTCATCATACGGCGCATCTCATCAAATTGTTTGATCAGACGATTCACCTCAGCGAGCGATGTTCCGCTTCCGGTAGCAATCCGCTTCCGACGGCTATGGTTAATCATATCTGGGTTACGTTTCTCTTCCGTTGTCATAGAATAGACAATCGCTTCAATTCGGCCCATCTGTTTGTCATCGACCTTCAGGTCTTTCGCTTGCTTCATCTTGCCCATCCCCGGAATCATATCCATGATCTGGTCAATTGGCCCAAGCTTTTTCACCTGATCCATCTGCTCCAGGAAATCTTCGAACGTGAATTCTGCATTCCGCATCTTCCGTTCCATTTCCTTCGCTTTCTCGGTATCAATGTTGGACTGTGCCTTTTCAATCAAAGACAACATGTCACCCATACCGAGAATCCGTGAAGCCATACGTTCCGGATGGAACGGCTCCAGTGCATCAAGTTTCTCACCGAGAGAGGCAAACTTGATCGGACAGCCTGTAACTGCTTTAACAGACAACGCCGCACCACCACGAGTATCCCCATCCAGTTTGGTCAAGACTACTCCTGTCAGATCAAGCTGTTGATTAAAATGCTCTGCTACGTTAACCGCATCTTGACCCGTCATACTGTCGACAACGAGCAATACTTCATCTGGGTTCACGACGCTGTGAATCTGGCGAAGCTCTTCCATCAATTCTTCATCGACGTGCAGACGTCCCGCTGTATCAACGATCACATAATCATGCCCGTTGTCTTTTGCGTGCTGCAAACCTTGACGAGCAATCTCTACCGGGCTTGTCTGATCACCAAGGGTAAACACTGGCGCCTTCAGCTGCTCACCCAGTACTTGCAACTGCTTGATCGCAGCTGGACGATAAATATCACCCGCAATCAGCAAGGGCCTGCTGTTTTGCTTTTGCAGCATTTTTGCCAATTTACCAGACGTGGTCGTTTTACCAGCACCCTGTAAACCAACCATCATGATGACTGTAGGTGGTTTGTTTGCCTTAGCCAATTTGGCTTGACTTCCGCCCATTAACTCCGTTAACTCTTTGTTAACAATGTCAATGATGACCATTCCGGGTGTAAAGCTGTCCATGACTTCTTTGCCGACAGCCTTCTCTTTCACTTTGGCGATGAATTCCTTGACCACTTTGAAGTTTACATCCGCTTCAAGCAATGCCAGGCGTACTTCGCGCATCGCTTCGGCTACGTCTTCGTCAGACACCTTACCTTTGCCGCGCAGCTTGCTGAACACATTCTGCAATCGGGTCGTTAATCCTTCAAATGCCATGATCCCACCTCCTTCAAGCTTCAATTACGTTTTTAGACCGACTCATTTCACATCGCAGCGAACAATAATAATTACTCAGCCAACTGTGAAATGAGATCGTGTATTGGTTTGTTGTTATCCACGGTAACGCCAGTGCGTTCCAGTGCTTGTTGTAAATCTTCAAGGCAACGGCTGCGTCTTTCATACTTCTCCAGCAAACTTAGCTTGCTTTCGTAGTTCTCAAGCACTTGTTCAGCACGTTTAATATGTTCATATACCGCCTGGCGGCTGATCTCAAACTCAGCTGCTATTTCACCAAGTGAAAAATCATCATGAAAATAATATTTCAGAAATGTTTGCTGTTTCTCTGTAAGCAGAGATTCATAAAAGGCAAACAGCAAGTTAATCCGGTTTGTTTTCTCAAGCCGGTTTTCTTGACTCATACCAGGGCACTCCCTTCGTCAAGGAAAAACACTTTACACTCTTGCAACGTTCCTAATAATACCTAAAACAAATCAGGATGTCAAGCAAAAATACTTGTCACAATAAAAAGAGATACAACGCGTGATAAAATGCATCCAAAAACATCGATTATAATCTTTATAAAGCATATTCTTTTAGCTCTACTTCAGCTTGGAAGACAAGTTTTGTTAACGATGTCCCTCCATAAAAAAACGAAACCGCCCCGGGTAAGAGCCGCTTCGTTTAACGCTTCTAACGAAGCGGAGTTAGATAAATGAGCACGGCAAAGAAATGAAGAATACTGCCGGCTAGTACAAACAGATGCCAGATGGCATGGTGAAACGGGAAACCTCTCCATACATAAAACAATGTGCCAAGCGTATACATCAGACCTCCTGCAACTAGCAGCACAATTCCACCTGTCGGTATTGCGGTCACAAGCGGGTTCCAGGCAATTACAATTAACCAGCCCATTGCAATGTAGAAGATCGTTGACATAAACAAGAACTTCTTGGTGAAGAAGGCTTTGAAGATCACTCCGGCTAGTGCAATGCCCCAGATGATCCCGAACAGGGTCCACCCCAGCGTTCCTCGAACGGCAACGAATAAAAAGGGTGTATACGTCCCTGCAATAAACAAATATATCGAAGAGTGGTCGAAAAACTCAAACAAATCTTTGGCTTTTCCTTCTTTGAGTGCATGAACCAGCGTTGAATTGGTATACAACATGAGCATGGTTATGCCATAGATTGTAAAACTAACGACATGCCAAGCTGTACCTTTCATACTGGAGAATACGATCAACAATACTAGAGCAGCTACACTCAGTGCGGCACCGATTCCATGTGTCACTGCGTTTGCGAACTCTTCACGGCGAGAATAGGTGTAAGTATTGGCCATATCAACCTTCCTTTCTATCCCATAAAACTTCGGTTACCTTCCATTATACACGTATTGCCGATGACATTACACGTGAGTTCACATGATGCAGCGGCAATACGGTAAATATTATTGTTATTTGCGTTTCTGTTTAATCTTTGTTTCTGAGACTATGGATTAGTCTTGCTGATCCTCATCTCCATTAACTTGGGCTGGCTGTTCCTGGATTAATCCTGCAAACAAAGCATGTACAAACTGCTCTGAGTCGAACTGTTGAAGATCATCAATTTTCTCTCCGAGTCCAACCAATTTAACAGGCAAGTCCAATTCCTGACGAATCGCTACCACAATTCCACCTTTAGCTGTTCCATCCAACTTGGTTAAAACAAGACCTGTTACGCCACTTTTCTCTCCGAAAAGTTTAGCCTGATTCAAGGCATTCTGTCCTGTGGTTGCATCCAGCACCATCAATACTTCATGCGGCGCACTTGGAATCTCCCGTTGAATAACGCGATAGATTTTGTTCAGCTCGTCCATCAGGTTCGTTTTGTTTTGCAAACGTCCTGCTGTATCACACAACAACACGTCTGCTCCGCGTTGTTTTGCGGCTTGTACCGCATCATACATAACCGCAGCGGGATCAGAACCGGATTGCTGCTTGATCACCTCTACCCCAGCACGCTGCCCCCATACTTCCAGTTGCTCGATCGCGCCAGCGCGGAATGTATCCCCCGCAGCCATAATTACTTTTTTCCCTTGCTGCTTGAAGCGGTGTGCAAGCTTGCCAATGGTGGTCGTTTTACCAACACCGTTAACACCCACAAACAAAATCACGGTGATACCATCTGGATTCATATTGAGTTCATTGTTTTGCTCACCACGAAGCAAGTCTGTCAATTTCTCGGACAACACCGGCTGTAGCTCAGCAGCATCTTCTATTCTCCGTTTTTTCACCTCTTCACGCAGGTCTTCAATTAATCGCATAACCGTATTAACGCCAACGTCCGCTCCGATCAGAATTTCTTCGAGTTCCTCGTAGAATTCCTCATCTATTTTTTTGCGGCGAATGACCAGATCCGTTACTTTCTCCACAAGCCCTTTACGTGTCTTTTCTAGTCCATCCTTGAACTGTTTGGTTACTGACTCCGTTTTACTTGCAATGCTGTCTCGTAGCTTTTTAAAGAAACTCATAAAGCCCCTCCATCGTGTACATAATCAATCGTAATCGTAATATTTTTGTAGAAAATATAATGAGTCATGCTCTGTTAACATCACTACCTTGCAGCAAATCAGGCAATTTCAGCTTCTTCATCATCCAGTTTAACCGAAACGAGCTTGGATACTCCGCCCTCTTCCATCGTAACCCCGTATAGAACATCAGCTTCTTCCATCGTGCCCTTCCGGTGTGTAACAACAATAAATTGTGTTTGTTCAGAGAACTCGCGCAGATACTGGGCAAAACGAACAACGTTGGCCTCATCCAGTGCAGCTTCGACTTCATCCAGCACGCAAAATGGCACTGGTTTAACATGTAGAATTGCAAATAGCAGTGCCATGGCCGTTAAAGCCCGTTCTCCACCGGACAATAACTGCAGATTTTGCAGTTTCTTACCTGGTGGCTGCGCTACGATATCAATACCTGTTTCAAGAAGGCGCTCAGGATCCATCAGAACCAGGTCCGCACGTCCTCCGCCAAATAATTTCGTAAACACGGTGCCGAACTCACGACGAATGGCATCAAACGTAACTTTGAACCGCTTTGCCATTTCATCTTCCATTTCCCGGATCACCTGATAAAGTGTTGTTTTTGCTTCCACCAAATCATTCTTCTGTTCGTTCAGGAATTCATAGCGCTCATTCACTCGCTGGAATTCTTCGATTGCACCCAGATTCACATCACCAAGAGCGGAGATGGAACGTTTCAGCTTCTGGACCTCTGCCTGTGTACTCTCGACATCCTCCGGAACCGGGTAACGCTCTTTGGCAAGCTCATAGCCCAGCTCATATTCATCTGTCAGCTTGCGCAAAATATTTTCCAGCTCAACATCCAGACGATTAACCGATATCTCAGTCTGACGCATCTGCTCTTCCACAGCTTTGAGCTGAGTACGTTGCTCCTTCGTTTCACTCTCTGCCAGCTCCAGCTTCTTCGACAATTCACTGCGCGCGGCACGTTTGAAGTCCAGCTCCTGAGATGCATTTGCCTTTTTCAACTTGTATTCGTTCAGATCTTCAATCTGCTTCACACTGTCGGTCTGTGTTTTCTTGAAATCTGCTTCCATGGAAGCCAGTAACGTGCGATTCTGACGCAGATCTTTGACGAGTGATTCAACCTCTCGCTCTAATCTACGCAGCTGCTCTTCATTCGAAAAACGTTCCTGATCCAGCTTGCCTTCTCGTACTTTCAGTTCAGTCAGTTGCGTCTGTAACTCTTCTTTTGCAGACTCATTAGCCTTCCGGGCAAACTCTGCCGCATGAATGGCTCGATGAGTCGCTTTTTCCTCTTCCTCAAGCTGTGCGAGTTTTTTCTCTGCTTCGATCCGCGACTTGTCCAGTTCGTTGATTTCCTCAGTAAATCCATGCTTCTCCTGGCCCGCGACAGCAACTTGCTCCAAAACATGACGCAACTCATGTTCAACCTGCTTCATCTCCATGGTAGCCTGCTGTTCTGCATTACGGGTTTCATCCCCAGACTGACGAAGCTGATCCAGCTTGTCCTGACACTTCTCCAACTGTTCTTTTACATCGTCCACGCTGCGGCGCAATTTCTCGATCTGCTGCTCGGTATCCAATATATCCTGATCCAGCTGATCCAGTTGCCGCTTGCGACTGAGCAAGCTGCCATTTTTTTTGTGCTGACTGCCACCTGTCATGGAGCCCCCAGCATTAACCACGTCGCCTTCAAGAGTTACAACCCGAAAACGATATTGACAGCGTGCCGCAATTTTATTCGCAAACTCCAGCGTCTCTGCAATAATCACGTTGCCGAGCAAACTACCGATTATAGAGGAATACTTCTCGTCATACTGTACAAGTTCTGCACCAATGCCGACGAAACCATCCATACCCTCAATCATCGAACGCTCACTCGCACCGATAGCCCGTGGCCGGATCACATCCAGCGGCAAGAATGTTGCTCTCCCTAATTGACGCTGCTTAAGGAATGCAATGGCCTGTCTGGATACCGCCTCATTCTCCATGACAATATGTTGCAGCGCAGCCCCCATTGCCGTTTCGACTGCAAGCTCAACCTTTTCAGGAACTTTGACCAGTTCTGCCACTGCACCGTGTACACCGTTCAGTGTACCTTTACGTGCAGCTTTGAGCACTTCTTTTACACCCAGCATAAAACCGTCGAAGTCATCCTGCATTTCTTTCATCGTATCCCGTCGAGATACCTGGGCTTCACGTTTTTGCTCCCACTTCCGTACAGTGCTCCGGCTTTCTTCCAGAAGCTTTTGCAGAGACTGCAGTCGCTCACTTTCCGAGATGTAGCCACTACGCAGTTCACTAATTTCTTTACCTAATTGAACGACTTTTTTCTGAATTTCAGCTTTGCGAATTTCCAGCGTTTCTTTCTGTTCTTCCCATTTACCAGATTCCTCTGATGCACGATTCATTCTGCGCTCCAGTGTTTCTTTCTGCTGATCCACATACCGAATTTCGTTTCGTGCTTGTGCCATCTGATTCATCAGTTCCAGCAGGTTCCCTTTTAAGCTTTCCTCCTGCTGCTGACTTATTCCACCCGTAACACCGATAAGTTTGGCTTCTTCTTCGGATAGACGATTTTTCACATCCGCCAGTTCTTCCTCAATTTTGCCAAACTTCTCACGTAACGCAAGCAACTCTGCTTCGCGCTCCCGATGCCTTTCCTCGCTGATCGCCAGCGTTTCCTTCAGTTGCTCCTGATTCGCCTGCAGATGACGGGCACGCTCCCGAAGCAACTCACCAAGCCCTTCGCTTTTTTCCGTTGCCTCACTGAACTGCAACAACGTAGCTTGAAGCTCTTCCGTTTCTGCTTCCAGCAGACGCAGGGCATTGCGATCATTCTCCAGCTTCGCATCATGAGTTGATACAATTGCAGCCAGACCAACCTCTTCCTGTTTGAGCGATTCCAGACGTTCATTCGCTTTACTCCAGGAAGCATGAATCTGTTCAATCTGATATACATACATCGAAATTTCTTTCGATTTGAGTTCAGAGCGAAGTTGTTTGTAATGCATTGCTTTCTCGGATTGTTCCTTCAGCGGGCCAATCTGGTCTTCCAGTTCGGTCACAAGATCGTGAATACGCAGCAGATTCTGCTCCGTCTCATCCAGCTTGCGTGTCGCATCCCGTTTGCGTGATTTATATTTAACGATACCCGAAGCCTCTTCAAAAATCCCACGACGATCCTCGGAGCGGGTACTCAAAATCTCTTCAATTCGTCCTTGTCCAATAATCGAGTAAGCCTCTTTACCAATTCCTGTATCCATAAACAGTTCCGTAATATCTTTCAGACGACAGGATTGTTTATTAATAAAATATTCACTGTCCCCGCTGCGATGAACACGTCGGGTCACAGTCACTTCACCGAAATCCAAAGCTAATGCTTGATCTTCATTGTCCAGTGTAAGCGAGACCTCTCCGTAGTTGACCGCTTTACGTGCATCACTACCTGCAAAAATAACATCTTCCATTTTGCCGCCACGTAATGACTTGGCACTTTGTTCCCCCAGTACCCAGCGAATACCATCAGATATATTACTTTTACCACTACCATTTGGACCCACTACAGCTGTAATACCGCGAACGAACTCCATTTCAGTTTTGTCGGCGAATGACTTGAATCCACCCAATTCTATACGTTTCAAAAACATAGGGCTTCTCGTCACCTCCTCTTGCAAATTTCAAATATAGCATTTGGTTACCTCGTTTAAGATCCAAACGGATTCTCCGAGTCTCTTTACAAAAAGAAGAGCAAAAAGCAGTCCGGCCGAATAATTCCGCCGGGGCGGGCCCGCGGGCTGCTCTTTGCTCTTCGTTTGTCTAAGCTCTTTATGGTACCTTTCAGGCTTCCGGGAGCTTCAATCGTTCAAGCGCCGCAGCTGCTGCCTGTTGTTCCGCTTCTTTTTTGGAACGTCCAGTACCTCGGCCAAGCCGTTCTTGACCCATATGGACCTCCGAGACAAACTCACGTTCATGGGCCGGGCCCCGTTCTTCAACGATCCGATATTCCAGAGCCCCCATGTTATGATGCTGTGTGAGTTCCTGTAGCTCTGTTTTGTAGTCACTCATCTGCAGTTTGCTACCAACAACGATTAACGGAAAAACATGCCGTTCCAGAAATGCTCGCACAGGCTCAAGACCCTGATCCAGATATAATGCACCTATAAATGACTCGAACACATCCGCCAGAAGAGCTGGACGTGTACGCCCTCCGGTTAATTCCTCACCTTTTCCAAGAAGTACATATTGTCCAAAACTTAGCGCTTCAGCAAATTTGACGAGGGAAGGTTCACAGACAATAGATGCCCGCATCTTTGTTAGTTCTCCTTCCGGACGGTTAGGATACAGATGATACAAGTACTCCGATACAGTCAGCTCCAGCACAGCGTCCCCGAGAAACTCCAGACGCTCGTTATCCTGATGTTGACTGAATCGGTGTTCGTTTACATAAGAAGCATGGGTAAACGCTTGTTTTAGAAGCTGCCTGTTGTCAAATTTGATTTGAAGTTTTTGTTGTAACTGCTTCAGATCTTCACTCAAACGAACTAGCCCCTTATGCTTCAAATTTTTTGAGAATAATGGTGGCGTTGTGACCGCCGAAACCAAATGAATTGGACATTGTGACATTCACTTTGGTCTGACGTGGAACGTTAGGTACGTAGTCCAGATCACATTCAGGATCTTGGTCCTCCAGATTGATCGTTGGAGCCAGTGTCTGATGTGTCAGAGACAGACCGCAGATGACAGCCTCCACACCACCCGCAGCGCCAAGCATATGACCTGTCATCGATTTCGTCGAACTAACGGCGAGCTTGTACGCGTGATCTCCAAATGCCTTTTTGATTGCTAGAGTTTCGGAACGGTCACCCACAGGTGTTGACGTTCCATGCGCGTTGATATAATCCACTTCTTCCGGCTTAATGCCCGCGTTCCGAAGTGCCATTGTCATACAACGTGCTGCTCCATCTGGATCGGGTTCAGTCATGTGATGCGCATCCCCAGTCAAACCATAACCAATCACTTCACCATAGATTTTTGCGCCACGTGCTTGAGCATGCTCCAGAGATTCCAGAATCAGAATTCCTGCACCTTCACCCATTACAAATCCATCCCGACCTGTATCAAAAGGACGACTTGCTTTTGTAGGATCATCATTACGTGTTGACATGGCACGCATAGCACAAAAACCAGCAAGTCCGGTAGGTCTGATGGTTGCTTCTGCTCCACCGCAAATCATCGCATCCGCATCACCATTCGCAATCAACTTGAACGAATCTCCAATGGAGTGTGTTCCTGTTGCGCAAGCGGTAACCACGTTTATGTTCGGACCTTTGGCACCAAGTGAAATCGACATCTGACCAGAGGCCATGTTGGAAATCATCATTGGGATAAAGAATGGGCTGACACGTTTAGGACCTTTTTGCAGCAATGCATTATGCTGATCCTCCCAAGTTCCCAAACCGCCAATACCAGAACCTATAGATACGCCGAAACGCTCTGGGTCAATGTTTTCATTAATTTTCAGACCACTATCTTCCACCGCTTTGAATCCGGCAGCTACAGCAAATTGAACAAAACGGTCCATTTTGCGCGCGTCCTTACGATCCATGTACTCTTCCGGGTTGAAATCTTTGATCTCGGCTGCAATCTGTGTCGTGTATTCACTAACATCAAATGCCTCAATCTGAGAAATTCCGGACTTTCCTGCCATTAAACTGCCCCAGAACGTCTCTAAATCTTTTCCGAGCGATGTCATTACGCCCATTCCGGTAATTACGACTCTTTGTTTCAACCGACTCACCTCTATATCGACTGCATTACGCAAGTATTTTTGTGGGAATATCCGCAGACACGGTTGCTATACGCCAATCCATAGATCAGAGAAGCCCCTTGTCTGCGGGATGTGAAAAACCAATGAATGATGAGAAGTCCCGCCTGTTGAGAAACAGGAGCGGGACTGAATTGACTTTAGGTATGAGATTGTATGTAGTTTACAACTTCACCTACGGTCGTAATTTTTTCTGCATCTTCATCAGAGATTTCCAAATCGAATTCATCTTCCAATTCCATGACCAATTCCACTACATCCAAAGAATCAGCACCCAAATCTTCTTTGAAAGATGCTTCAAGTGTAACTTCAGCTTCGTCTGCGCCCAAGCGGTCGACGACGATGCGCTTTACACGCTCCAATACATCGGACATCCGGTTCACCTCCTCCTAGGTATTATACGAGAATCGCAGGCAAAATGCCATAGAAGACATATGCGGCTCCCGGCCGGGGAACCCGGCCTTTTCCGGCATTTCGGATCGTCCAGCACCTGTTCCCCGACTTTGAATCAAAGTCCAGGAAATTTACATGTACATGCCACCATCGACATGCAGTGTTTGACCTGTCATATAAGATGAAGCTTCTGATGCAAGGAATGTAACCACTCCAGCAATTTCTTCCGGCTGCCCCAGGCGGGATAACGGAATGCCACTAAGCATACCATCCACCAGCTCTTGAGACAATTCCTTGGTCATATCGGTTTCAATGAAACCAGGTGCAACACAGTTCACCGTAATTCCGCGAGAAGCGAGTTCACGAGCAGAAGCTTTCGTTAAACCGATAACTCCTGCTTTGGCTGCCACGTAGTTAGCTTGACCCGGATTACCTAGTACACCTACAACTGAGGAAATGTTAATAATTCTCCCTGAACGCTGCTTCATCATGGGACGTGTTACTGCCTTGAGACAGTTAAACACCCCTTTAAGATTCGTTTCAATGACTTGATCGAACTCTTCTTCTTTCATCCGCATGATGAGGTTGTCTCGTGTGATTCCAGCGTTGTTCACCAGAATATCGACATTCCCCCACGCTTCAAGCGTCGCTTTTACCATTTGTTCCGCTTCATCCATCTGACCTACATTGGCCTGGATCGTAATCGCCTGAACACCCTTCGCTCGAATCTCATCAGCTACCGCTTCTGCAGCAGCTTGACTACCAGCGTAGTTAACAGCAACATTTGCTCCGGCTTCTGCCAGAGCAAGAGCAATACTACGGCCGATCCCGCGGGATGCTCCAGTTACTAATGCATTTTTTCCTTCTAACGGTTTAGACATAACTCTTCCTCCTCTCCCTGAATCTACATCAGTTGAACCCAAGTTCTTCACACAAGCACTCCGATGACAAAATAACCTTACAATCGCTGTCTTCTCCGTTAAAGTGTAAATTAATAGTTCTACTTATGTGATTTAATTATTATTTTTCAGAGCAGCTGCGGTTGCTTCCAATGTTTCAAGATTGTTTACATTGTATAACTTTACGGTTTTATCTGTTTTTTTAATCAAACCGGTTAATACATTGCCTGAACCAATCTCAATAAATGTATCTACACCTTGTGCAATGAGCCATGTCACACTGTCTTCCCATAATACTGGAGAATAGACCTGAGTCGTAAGCAAATCCTGAAACTGTCCATCTTCAGCAGGTCTTGCGGTGACATTAGCTACAACCGGAATGCTGGCAGGTGAGAACGTGACAGTGCTCAGTTTATCAGCCAGTTTATCCGCAGCGCCTTTCATCAGCGAAGAATGGAACGGTCCACTCACTTCAAGTGCAATCGCGCGTTTTCCGCCTGCTTCTTTTACCCGTTCTGACACGGCAGCTACGCCCTCTTTTACACCAGAAATAACGATCTGCCCAGGACAGTTGATGTTGGCAAGTTCAACGGCATGACCACTCTCGGATACTTCACGGCAAAGCCCCCCTAGCGCTTCCCGATCCGCACCCAGCACAGCAGCCATCGCTCCCTGTCCACCCGGCACAGCCTCTTCCATATATTGACCACGTGCCCGGACAATCTGTACAGCATCCGTAAAGGTAAGAACACCCGCAGCTACAAGTGCGCTGTACTCACCCAGACTATGTCCTGCCACGTAATCTGCATGAATCCCTTTTTCTTTGAAAGCCTCAAGCAGCGCGGTGCTTGTTGTGAGTAGAGCCGGCTGTGTATTAGATGTCTGTTTCAACTCGGTCTCCGGACCTTCAAAGATCAGGTTGCTCAGCGAGAAGCCTAGCGCTTCATCAGCCGTGCGAAAAACGTCCCTGGATGCAGGAATAGATTCATATGCATCTTTGGCCATGCCTACGGCCTGAGAACCCTGTCCAGGGAATACAAAAGCAATTTTACCCATTTTCATTCATCCTCCAGCTGTCTAGTTTACCATACGAGTACGGATGCGCCCCAAGTCAAACCGCCACCGAATCCGACCATCAGCACGGTATCTCCAGCTTTCATACGGCCTTCTTCCGCTGCTTCAACCAGCGCAAGTGGAATGGATGCTGCCGATGTGTTCGCATACTTGTCTACATTGACAACCACTTTCTCTTCAGGAAGCTCCAGTCGCTGCATGGCCGATTGAATAATCCGCACATTAGCCTGATGTGGAACGAACAAATCAACATCCGTACGATCCATGCCCGCTTTGCGAAGGACTTCAATCGTTGCTGTACCCATGACACGAACAGCAAATTTAAACACTTCACGGCCGTTCATATAGATATAATGCTTTTTATTCTCAACCGTTTCCGCACTTGCTGGCAGACGTGAACCACCGCCTTCGATTTGAAGCAGGCTACCTCCTGCACCTTCTGCGCCAAGATCAAATGCTTTGAATCCGCGACCTTCAGGAACTTCACCAACAACGACAGCACCGGCTCCATCACCAAAAAGAACACAGGTGTTTCGGTCCGTATAATCGGTAATACGTGACAAACAATCTGCACCAATAACAAGCGCATTGTTGTACATGCCGCTTTGAATGAAACTGGTTGCCGTTGCAAGACCATATACAAACCCTGAACAAGCAGCGGACAAATCAAAAGCAGCAGCGCCTTTGGCACCCAGTTTATCCTGCAGAATGCAAGCTGTTGACGGGAAAGAGGAATCCGGTGTAATCGTAGCAACGATAATCAAATCGAGATCGCTGCCTGTCATACCTGCAGATTCAAGCGCTTTTAATGCTGCCTCATAGGCTAAGTCAGAAGTGGCTTGATCCGGTGCAGCAATATGTCGCTCCTTAATTCCTGTACGGCTGACGATCCACTCGTCATTCGTATCGACCATTTTTTCCAAATCACTGTTTGTCAAAATTTTCTCAGGCACATATTTACCTGTACCAATAATCCCTACCGGGCGCAAATTATTCATATCGTCACTCACTTCCCGCTAATTTCCTTAGATATGCTGTCCACCAGCTGGTTTTGTATTGCAATTCTTGCCTGACGCACGGCATTTTTGATCGCATTACCGTCCGCGGAACCATGGCTTTTCACAACTAGGCCACTCAACCCTAACAAAGGTGCGCCGCCATGCTCCGTATAATCAAGCTTGCTCTTTAATCCGCGCAATTCCGGCATCAGCACAGCTGCTGCCAGTTTATTTTTGAAAGATGAAGTAAACTTTTCTTTAAGTAGACCGAAAATAGCTCCTGCTGCACCTTCCAGTGATTTAAGCAGAATGTTGCCTGCAAACCCGTCACATACCAAGACATCGCAGGCACCAGTCAGGACATCACGTGCCTCTACATTCCCCACAAAACGGATGGGCATCTGTTCAAGTAACGGATAGGCCTGCTTGGTCAGCTCATTTCCTTTGCCAGGCTCGGTTCCGACATTGAGCAACCCTACCCTTGGAGATGCAATTCCCTGTACTTTTTGCCTGTATAAACTACCCATCAGCGCGTATTGTGCCAAATGTTCCGGTTTAGCATCCATGTTAGCGCCCAAGTCGAGTGCAAGCACGCCTACATCATCCATTGTAGGAATCATAGGTGCAAGCGCAGGACGTTCAATCCCGTTCATTCGACCCACAACGAGCAAACCAGCCGTCATTAGGGCCCCTGTATTACCTGCTGAGATCATAGCCTGGGCTTCGCCTTCTTTAACCATACGACCAGCTACAACCATGGAGGAATCTTTTTTACGTCTTACTGCCTTTACCGGCTCATCATCTGAACCAATCACTTCAGAAGCGTGCCGAACGCTCAGGTTGGCTGGTTGGGTGCCAGACTGACTTAAGAGAGGTTCAAGCTTAGCTTCATCACCAACGAGAACGATCTGTGTATCCGCCCATTCCAGTGCCGCAGCAACAGCTCCTTCTACAGTTGACGCAGGGGCATTATCGCCTCCCATGGCATCAATGACGATTTTCATTCCAAATGCCCTCCTTCTTTGCTGTCTTCTCCACCGGAGTGATAGATCACAAAGTTGCCTTGAAACACCATTTCTTCACCAACATAGGTGAACACTTCAACTTTAGCTTTTCCCTTCTGACCGGGAATAGATTTCACATAAGCCTTGGCAATACACTTTTCTCCTAAACGAACGGAACGAACAAAACGTATATCTGCCGAAGCCGTTAACGCAATTTCGTCATTAATGACAGCCACCGCCAGTGAATTCGCTTGTGCGAACACGTAATGCCCCCGAGCAATGCCCGTCCTCGAAAAAACATGTTCTTCTTTGATCTCAAACAAGGATATGCCGCTCTTATCCAGTTGCAAGTCCACGATATCACCGATAATTTCATGCAGGGGCAGTGAACGCACCTGATCATACGAGCGCTCTGCCATCAGTTTCATCCGTTCACGAAGCTCCGGAATTCCAAGTTCCAGTCTGTCGAGACGAATCGTCTGAATACTCACCTTCAATTGTCGCGTAAGCTCCTGATCGGTCACAAACGGATTCTCATCAATCATTTTGGTTAACTGCTGCTGTCTCTGTCTCTTGGGTAAACGCTCGATGCCTGACACCCCCTCGCTTTATCGTTTCCTGAACCGGCCTTTCGGTCAGATCAGTGTATCATGCCTTGCATTTCTCTATTTTCAACCTTTGATCACCCAAAGGTACGCTATAAAAGTTTATGTCGATCTGTATGTAACGTCAAATCTTAGAACCTGGTACTAAACAATAGTATATCGCATCCCTTGTCAAAAAGAAAGGCTGGGGTAACAAAAACACATCGATCCAGTATAGCATGAAGAAGCAAGCGTATTAGCGGCAGTCAATCTCTTTTAAACCTGCTATTCGTTCATTTCTTACAATAGAAAAGCAGCACCCCATTAAAATGAAGTGCTGCTTGTTGTCTAGCTATTATTGAGAGATAATCTCTCTTGCTTTGTACGTTCCGCACACTTTGCACACGTGGTGAGCAAGCTTCAATTCGCCGCATTGTTCACATTTCACCATGCCCGGTACAGCCAATTTAAAGTGAGTGCGACGTTTGTCGCGACGCGTCTTGGACGTTCTCCGTTGAGGTACTGCCATTATTCCCACCTCCTTATCAAAATCAACCTTTGCAGGTAGTGTTACGTTCGATTTTCAATCATGCTCATTTAAAAAAATCCTTGAGTCCTGCAAGCCGTGGATCAATAACCCGGTTATCACAACCGCAGTCACCTTCGTTTAGCTCGTGACCACACTTGGGACAGAGCCCCTTACATGTTTCACTACAGAGCGGCACGAACGGAAGATCCAGCAGAAAAGTTCCTTCGGCGTACTCTGTCAGATTAACGCTATCCTCATCCACATAGAGAGTGTCGTCGTCTTCAGATAATTCCTCCGGCTGTTTTCCCTGCTTGAATTGCTCATGAAAATCAATATGAAAATGTTCACTAAGTGGCTTCAGACAACGGGAGCACAACATGTCCATCCCAATCGTCAATTTGCCGTGAACATCCACAACGTCATCCTCTCTGCTCTCAGCAGATAAATCCGCGGTCAGCGGGGTGACGGCTGTGATATCTTGTCGGTTAGAAACCAGATGTTTGATATCCCACTGTTCGTTGAAGCGTACAGGGCGATCACTGGTTGCCACTTTACGAAATGACATTAACATGTTTAATCACTCCAAACGAAACCAATTTCATAAATAGATGTCCAACAATTGGCGGCAGTATACAGTTCAAGACGATCCTAATATGTGCTTTCATTCCTGACTGTATGTACGCTAACTGTCACTCGCTAAAGATTTATGAAATCGACTTAACAAACAAAAATCATTATACCGATTTTTCAAGAGGTTTGTCAACACTTTTAACTTTACACCCTATCGAACAAACGATAACTACGACGAAGACATCACATCTGATCAATTATAGACCTCCTGTAGCATAACTACAAGCGGTGTCTATGGTCTATTTTTTTTGCATTAAATCTCTTTTTATATCAGTCACCAATCGTTAACGAATGGTGTGATCTATATCACACATCCCGTTCCAGCCGCTGATATACTTGCAATACAACAATTCAAAAAGTAACATACACAAAATTTACTAATAGGTATTTTCATCTTCACGAGTATCCCTGCAGTGACATTATTTAGAATCATAATTAGGAGGTAAATCATATGTTAGATCAACACACGATCGACGTTATCAAATCTACGGTCCCTGTTCTAGAGGTTCACGGCGAAGCAATAACACGACATTTTTATCAAACGATGTTTACCGCTCACCCAGAATTACTGAACATATTCAACCATGCCAATCAGAAACAAGGTCGTCAGCAAGCTGCTCTTGCCAACATGGTGTACACCGCTGCCCTGCACATTGATAACCTTGGGGCTATTCTGCCAGCTGTTCGGCAGGTTGCTCATAAGCATCGTAGTCTCGATATTGTACCTGAGCAGTATACGATTGTTGGAACTTATCTGCTAAAAGCCATCAAAGATGTGCTGGGTGATGCCGCTACAGATGAAATCTTAACTGCATGGAGCGACGCCTATCAGGTGATTGCAAACGCCTTCATAGGTATAGAGCAAGATATGTATAATAAAGCGTCCAATCAAACAGGTGGATGGGACGGCTTCAGAACATTTCTGGTTGCCAAAAAAGTGAAGGAGAGCGAAGTCATCACTTCGTTTTATTTGACCCCTGAAGATGGCAAGTCTATTTCTTCCTATCAACCTGGACAGTATATCAGCATTAAAATTCAGCCAGAGGGACAAAATTACACACAGATTCGTCAGTATACCCTTTCTGATGCACCAGGCAAACCCTATTACCGTATATCTGTGAAACGTGAATCAGGAGAATTGGAACGTCCTGACGGGGTGATATCTAACTATCTTCATGATCACATTACAGAAGGTAGTGTGGTCGAACTCTCTGCTCCAGCTGGTGATTTCACATTGAATATGGAAGATTCTCGCCCTGTTGTGCTAGTGAGCGGCGGTGTAGGCTTAACACCCATGATCAGCATGTTGAATACACTAATCGAGTCGGAAGATCAGCGTCCAATCACTTTTTTACACGCTAATTTGAACGGCACTTCTCATGCTTTTCGCGATCATGTGAATCGTCTGTCACAAGAGCACCCTAACCTCAAGGCCTATTATTGTTACACGTCACCTGTTGATTCAGATCTGAAGGATGGACTGATATACAAAAAAGGATATATGGACGCTGCGTGGCTCTCTGAAGTTATTCAAGAACCTGATGCGAACTATTATCTGTGCGGCTCTGTGGCATTTATGCGTTCAGTATATGAAGAGCTTCTGTCCATTGGTGTCACACCAGAACACATTCATTATGAATTTTTCGGACCAAAGACCAGCCTCACTCCTGTTTCAGATCAAGTTTGATTACTTTTCACTCTCATGGATGCGGTCATTCTGGGATCGGCAGTATCGTCTATCCTATATTACAAGCAGTTTAGATGGTGAAAAAACGCTAGTTATAAGGTGCAGACCGTATCGAGAGATACTGTTTCTGTGCCTTTTTTTCATGATTTGCTCTTATTCAAGCTCTCCTCTATCATGGAAAAGGTTATAATTGATATATGGTTAACAGAGAATTTTGCAGTGATCTTACCCATAGATACCGTGAAAAATATCTTGAACGCATGAATCAGTAGTCTACATACAAATCTGAAATGAGCATGGACATGAAGCTTGTTCACACATCATCAACTAGAAGGAAAGGAGTCTATCTGTTCATGAGAGCTGTAGGTGTCATAGTCGAATACAATCCACTGCATAACGGGCATGTGCATCATCTGAATGAATCCCGGCGTCTTAGCGGAGCAGACGCCGTTGTTGCCGTGATGAGTGGCCCTTTTCTCCAGCGCGGCGAACCCGCCATCGTTGGTAAAAGGGCTCGCACCGAGATGGCGCTCCATGCCGGCGCCGATCTGGTGATTGAGTTGCCGGTCGCGTATGCGGTTCAACCGGCAGAGTGGTTTGCTTTTGGTGCGGTATCGCTGCTGCACCGCACAGGGGTTGTGGACTCGCTCTGCTTTGGCAGCGAGTCTGGCGACCTGGACAGCCTGCAGCGCATTGCGCTCGTGCTGGCTGATGAACCCGCAGCATTGCGTGAGAATATCGCGCAACGCCTGCGGGAGGGCGCCAGCTACCCCGCCGCGTATGCAGGCGCGGCGGCAGCGCTGGCGCCCGGCGGCGTCGATGCTCACGACGCCGCAGCACTGCTGGAGCAGCCCAACAATTCGCTTGGGCTGCACTACCTTATCGCGCTGCAACGAATTGGCAGCGCGATCCAGCCCTTAACGGCGGCACGTACCGGTGCCGCCTATCACCAGGCGACGCCCGGCCCGGGGGCGATCGCCAGTGCCACAGCCGTCCGCCGCTTGCTGCTGGCGGACGGGCCTGATGCCGCCGCTCCATATGTACCGGCGGCAACCCTTGCCATTCTTCAGCGCGAATGGCAGAGGGGACACGCTCCCATGCACTGGGAGCGTTTTGCACAGCCGCTGCTGCACATTGCGGCTACCCGTCGTGCCAGCGAGCTGGAACGCATCGCAGAAGTCACGGAAGGGTTGGAGCACCGACTTGTGCGCGTACTTGCCAAGATTCCAGAACCTTCCATTGAAGCTCTTCTAGATGCACTCAAAACAAGACGATACACTCGTACCAAACTGCAACGCCTGCTTACTCACCTGCTCCTGAATCACACCAAGGCTGAGTGTGCTCCAGAAGTACTCGCCACGGGACCCGGATATTTGCGAGTTCTGGGTTTTACGGGTAAAGGCCAGAGCTTGCTGAAGCAGATGAAACAAACCGCTTCCCTGCCTGTTATTCTGAAATCTTCAACGTATACGCATCCACAGCTGGAGCTAGACATTCAGGCACAGGCTGCATATGCACTCGCACATGTGACACATTACGAGCACAACATATCACGCGATATGTACAGTGATTATTATGATTCTCCCGTGAGAATCTGATGTTGAACGCTATATGCATCCTTCGTTAATCATATAGATGACACTCATCAAAAATCCCTTGCCTAAGCCGATTGGCTGTCGAGACAAGGGATTTTTTGATTTCTTTGTTTTGAATTCTTTGTTATGACTTCTTATGAACGTTCTAACAAACGCCCGTTATCATTCCATTGCCCATAGATTTTATTTTCTCTGGTGTTAGCAATCAATTTATCTAATCTGCTTCTGAATAATTCCGGTTGATCTTTAACGCTTTGTATCGTGTCAATCCGAACGCGTTGATAGAGATCCGGGAAGGCCTTGAAATTATCGTATACTTTCTTTTCCTCTTTTAGCCGCTTCTCTATAACAGGATCGATCTGAAAAGAAGCATAATCCATATCCGGAAGCACTCTTCTTCCTTCATCTGTCATCAAAGATAGCTTTTCGAGACGACGGACACGTTCTTTATTCAATTCAGTCCACGAACTTTTCGGATTTCGTGGAGATAGTCTTTGAGCCAGTTCCGTTTCGGATCGTTTCTTCTTGATTCCGTCAATCCATCCAAAGCACAAAGCTTCCTCAACTGCATCCAAATATAAAATCGTATCCGATCGAGGTGTCATACTCACCAAAACCCAGCAAAACGTTTCAGTCTTACTATTTTCCTGTAGCCAAAACCTTAATTCTTCTCTGGATTTTGCAGAAATGATATGGTCTATTTTCATATTAAACACCATTACCCTTCTCAATCATATTATTCATTCCTCAATTCATATGAACTCTGTCTAATTTTAACTTGGGAACGTTAACTTTGAGCATGATCGAGGAAAAAAGCTAGCCATTAAGTAAGATCTCCTTCTTGTTATATACGTAGTATAATTTAGAAAAGGTGACATCTATATGTCAGTGTTTAATAGGGAGGTATAAAAAGAGGGTAACGAGTGGATAAAGTCAAGCGATTAATCTCCACCATTATGATTTTTCTGAAAAAGGACGTCGTATCCACTAGAGAATTTGCACAATTTTCAACGTTTCCAAGCGAACTATTCTTCATGATATGAGAACATTAAGTTTATCCAACATCCCAATCTACTCGGTCCTTGGAATTCACGGCGGTTATGGCATTCTAGATGAGCACAAGGCGGACACCCGTCTTTTAAGCAACGCTGACTTGAAAATTACTTTGACTGAGCTCGGCGGACTGGGACAAATTTTGTTCAGCGAGGAAGTTGAAATAACGATCAATCTCTGGCGAGTTTTGGAACAAACCTAAAGGTTGTGGAACCACAGGCTTATGTAGAAGAATTTCGAGGATATTTGCATGCAATGGTGAAGCAATAAGTCAAAAAAAACTCCCCATGACTTTAACTTTGACAATATACAGATTTACAGGGTTATCATATGTAGCACCCGTTAACTCAATAAAAAGCAGCCGATCACATGGATCAGCTGCTTTTTTGGTGTTTACGAGCTATCGTTTCCTGCTTCCATCATTCCCGCATTTCTGCTGGCATAGATTCGTGTATCCTGACCATCTATGCCCTCGTTCTCCTCACCTTTTATCTGAGAGGCGGCATTTATCTTATGATTTCACAGATAACGTATTCAGATATGTCAACGCATCATCAAGATTACTTACAGGTACAAGTTTCATTGGGGTATTTATTTCTTTCGCTTTAGCCTCGGCTTCTTTGTAATTATTTTCAGGCACAAAGAAGATTTCGGCTTTTTTACGGTCGGCAGCAACAATTTTATGCTTAACACCGCCGATCGCTCCTACTTCACCATTTTTCGTAATTGTGCCTGTGCCCGCAATCCGGTGTCCTTTGGTCAGATCGCCCGGAGTTAACTGATTGTATATCTCCAGCGTAAACATCAGACCAGCAGATGGCCCGCCCACCTGCGTACTTGAGAATGTGATCTGTTTATTTGGATCTTCCGGTTTCACCTTTTGCACTGCACCAATCATTACCCCGAGTCCCGTTCGCGTCTTTCCTGTCTTGCTGTCTTTGACCTCAACTAGCGTCACATCCCGGCTAATCGTTTCACCGCCGCGCTCCAGCTGCATCTCCACGGTATCTCCAGCCTTTTTCCCCTCCAGCTGATTGGCAAGCACCGTATTATCTGGTGTAGCTGTACCGTCTACACCTAGAATAATGTCCCCCGGTTCAATGTCTCCATCTGGCTTCGGATTCTCCGAAAGTCCAAACACAAAGATGTGTTCAGGCACAATAGAGTATGCTATACCCGCCTTCTCATAAGCTGCCTCCATCGCGGACGATTGAGAATCACTCATGAACCAGACCTGTTCAGCCGAATATTCTGCCTCGCTTTTGCCGCGTAAACGGTCTTCCTTTTTATCCACTTGCGCATTGTTATCAAACCACGAGGTTCCAAGCATAAACAGATTCGCATACGTAGCCGACACCGTTGTCATCATGAATACGCCTTTCTCGTCTTGATCACCATCTTTAACGGTAACCATGGGTTTCACTTCATCCGCACTGCCAGGCTTATATATAATATATGGCGTTGGCATGTATACCGTAAGATAGACGATTAGAGCTACTACGATCACATAGATCGAAGCTCTGAAACCGCTCGACTTTCGCAATCGATTCATCTCATGAGCCTCCGTTCTTCGTATCTCTTCAAGCTGAACCAAGCCCCCTCACTGAAAATGCCGCATTCGTACAGCCCCATCTTCAGATGAGTTTCCAGGGTGTTTCACAAGGTTTGCTTCATGTAATATATTGTTCTTCAATCCTGATAATCTTTCCAATCCAAGTCTAACCTTCTACTGGTCCTGCATACAATGGTACAGGCCGGATAGGCCGCTGCACCAATGGCTGTCTGGTCAAGGCCGAACCGTCTGCGGACGCGATTCGGCCGTCCACTATAATTCCCATGCCCATCAGTCAAGAGATAATAAGAGGTGAAATGATGACCACAACAAGTGAGGTTCGAAGTTCGGGTATGGTACGAACCATATTTCTGAGCAGCAGTGCGTTAATACTTGTTATTGCAGTAGTCGCATCTCCCAAAGAAGCGTTTGATGCCTCAATTCAAGGACTGGATATCTGGTGGAAAATTGTTTTTCCAGCATTGCTTCCATTCCTGATGCTATCCCAAATGCTGACAGCGTTTGGTTTTACCCACGCAATGGGAGTGCTGCTCGAGCCTTTAATGCAGCGTGTGTTCAAATTGCCCGGCCATACTGGCTTCGCCCTGGCGGTAGGCATGTGTGGAGGCTTTCCAGCCGCTGCTGATGCTGTATCTAGATTAGTTCAGGAGAAACAAATGACCGCCAGAGAGGCGGTTATCGTTGCGGCTGCAGCTCATTTTGCCAACCCTATGATGATACTACTCGTGGTTGGGGGTGCTTTTCTTCATCAACCTGCCGCAGGTTATTTTCTACTCATTATACACTGGATTAGCGGCTGGATTGCTGCCGCTGTTGCCGTTCGTGTGATTCCAGCGACCCTTAAAAAAAATCTCTTGTCAGACTTCACATTAAACAATGAGAAAATGAATTCAACAGCACAAAATCATAAACAAGGACTACATAACCAACCGTCTTCCTTACCTTTGTCATCACGAAAACCGCCTCTCGGGTCGCGGATGTTGCTCGCAGCCAGAGAAGCACATCATCGAGATGCGCGAAGTTTTGGCAAATTGCTGGGGGATACTGTATCTCAAGCGGTACAGACACTCTTGTTAATCGGAGGATACATCATCGTGTTTGCTGTATTTATCCGATTACTCTCACTCTATCTGACTCCCGGCATTTCAGCTGCATTCTGGTCTTCCGTGCTGGAGCTTCACCTGGGCACTTACCACATCAGCAACACGACACTAGCTCCAGCAATACTCATGGCGCTTCTAGCAGGGGCACTCGGCTGGGGTGGGCTATGCTCGCATTTACAAGTCTCATCGTTGTTAAGAACAGCCATCCCTGGGCTGCAATCGATGCTCTTTTTCGTTACCGTCCGATTAGGACATGGGTTAACTGCCTTTGGTCTTACCCTCTGGTTGTGGGAACCATTTAGCCGAACGGCCACAGAAGTATGGACTACATGGCAGACTGGTGCAGTGAAGCACTCAGACTCTTTATTCTCATGGCCATTCCTTTATTCTTTAGACACCACGAGTACGTTACAAATGATCTGGAGCACCTTCCCTGCAGCAGCCTTAAGCCTCGCTTTGCTTCTCGGAGTGATGATCGGTCTTTCAGGCCTTACTTTATGGATTAACCGCCTGTTTTTTCGCTGATCTTCTGACGAAGCGCAGCTTCAACTTCAGGCGATACCAGATCCGTTACATCCCCGTGGTAGTGGGCAATTTCTTTGACGATACTGGAGCTGAGGTAGGAGTATTTCGGATTGGTCATCATAAAAATCGTTTCAGCATCGGGGTTCAATTTGCTATTGGTCGAAGCAAGCTGCAGTTCATACTCAAAATCGGTGACCGAGCGGATGCCGCGAACGATAACCTGCGCTTCCTTTTGCCGCACATAATTAGCCGTCAAATCACGGAAGCTATCGACCTCCACGTTAGGCAGGTGGCTAGTTACCGTATGGATCAGGTCTTTGCGCTCCTCTACCGTGAACAGCGGATTTTTACTCATATTGTTCAATACTGCGACAATCACACGATCAAACTGCTTCGATGCTCTCGCAATAATGTCAAGATGTCCCATCGTTACGGGATCAAAGCTTCCTGGATATACGGCAATGCGTTCCTGCCGCTGGATCATTTCAGTCATGAGGAGCCTCCTCTTCCGTGTTGCTGCAATCTTCTGCGTCTTCTACTGCACCAGGTACATAATCGTAAATGGATACAGCCGTCTCCCCATACACCGCTTTGCGTGTTTGCTCAAACGGCCCAAATTGCTCAGGGTATTCATGTTTGGACTCATATTCCAGCACGATCGTTGCACCCTCTCCAAGCAGTTCCAGTTCGTGCATCGATAACATTAACTCGTGTCCATTTTTCAACCGATAGGGCGGATCAAGAAACACCAGATCAAACGTTGTGTTCCGCTTGGCCAGCGCTTTGAGCGCACGACCAGCATCATTACGATATACAGCCGCCTGATCCTCCAGCTTCGTAGCCTTTAGATTTGTGCGAATCACTTCGATACTTTTGGGTTCCAGATCAACAAAAACAGCCTTGTCCATGCCGCGGCTGAGTGCTTCGATCCCGAGACCTCCACTGCCTGCGAACAGATCCAATGCTGCTCCGCCCTCAAAATAAGGACCAATCATACTAAATAACGCTTCCTTCACCTTATCGGTAGTCGGTCGCGTACCTGTGCCGGGAACAGCCTTCAGCGGTCTGCCCTTCGCACTCCCAGATACCACTCTCACGAATGTGTCACCTTTTCTCTTTAAGTAAGTTTTTGATATAGCTATCGTACCACACTCCGGTTCCGTTTGAAAAATACTGTTGACGGATATGTATAAAAAGGAAACCCTTGGGCCATTCTATAATTATCGACATCACAAGTGTCGTAGACAACCGCGGAGAAGACTTACGTTTCCCCATAAGCTCTTCGTCCGGTTTCTCCTCTCCCATGAAAAAGAAGCTCTCGAAAGAGGGCTTCTTTTTGTTATTGGAACGTGGAATGCGCACCATTTCTTATATCATTGCATACCTCTGCTTTTTTTACGAACTGGAATCCAAACTTCAGTGATGAAATCCTGATGCTGATCATCCACCCAATGATATTTCTCTATACAGGGTCCCTCTACTTGCTCAAAACTTGTTGACGGGAACCACTCGGTGTAGATTCGTTTCCAAACATTCATAATACTTAAATCAATCTCGACATCATCTGTCATCGTTCCGCGAGTGTCAAAAACCGCATAAGTTTGATCAGGTATATGAAGAACGGTAAACCCATCCGGAACCTGAATACCCTCTGGCGCTTCTGCTCCCATTAAATAACGCTTCGAACCATCCTCAGCAAAATCATAATGATAACCATATAGCAATGTTCCATCCGGTCTCTCTAACAACTCGAGTATCTGATCATGAGTCCCATCTTTCCAAATTCCCTCCACAAATACAGGGATCTCCTTGAACGCATCCTCATGGAGGATAATGCTTTTTCCAAACACAATAGATCCCTTTTCCTCAACCATTCGATAATTCATCTCTGTTTCCCCTCTAACCTGAATTTGAAAGGAGATTCGAGGGAATGCTTTTAGTTTCACATTCATTTTCCTGGCTTCAACCGGTGTTACCCCATGCATTCTTTGAAATGCTTTCGTAAAAGACGCCGGGCTGTCATAACCATACTTCAGCGCAGTATCAATGACTTTACAGTTCGTTCCCACTAATTCCTGTGCCGCTAGCGTAAGCCTCCGGTTTCTCACGTATTGGGTTATGGTCACACCAGTTACTGCATGAAACATTCGCTGAAAATGATATTTCGAACTCATTGCTGCCTTGGCAATGTCATCAACCTCAATCGGTAAGTGTAAATGTTGTTCCACGTAATCAATAGACTGGTCAAGCAGTTTAAACATCTCCAGAAACCCTCATCTCCTTTCTTCTACAGTGTAAAAGAACCCTTGAGCATCTTCTTGTTCAGAAATGCTATCATTTGTCTATTCATACTGAAAAGAGATGACCTTCGATATGTAATTCTTTATATTATCTTCCTAATAAAACATAAAGAAAACCGACTTATAAGTCGGCAGTTTGCAACTCGTCTCCACAACAACTTTAAGTACATTCTCGTTTAAGGCGTTCTCTTTCTTTTCGATTCGAGATACGCATATTAATCAGTGGTACGAGAAGCAATACAGACGGCAAGAACGTAGAAGATGATCCCGATCTGATCGTAGAGAAAGCAACAAAAATTAGCGCAAGCCAAGTTATAGTTTCCATAATCTCCAACTTAGTTAAAGTCACTTTAAATGCTTTTTTTGAAATGATGCGAATCAGAAAATAAGCAATAAGACTATAAATAGCTAACATCCCTAGCAATGCCAGAGCAACGAGCAACATCATCATCTTTAGATCACTCGATTCATCATTTTTTCCTTAATTTTACTACAAAAAGATAACGATGTCTCTTATAGATGAATGCCCATGTATCTTCAAACTTGTTACTATATGTCGTACGATCCAGATTACTTCTCTTCCGTCACAATCGTTGCATTGTAGATCACAACTCGTTTGCCGTTCAGGTCAAACAGTACTTTGTTGCCATACTCCGTATCCTGTACATCAATCTTGCCTTCGTACGTCTGAATCAGCTCACCCGAATTGCTATACACCTTCACTACACGTTCTAAGCCACCCGCATTGTTGGATCTCATCGTTTTCAGCGCACGTTCACCGGAAGCCGTATTGAAATACCATATTAATGATCCAACAATGATGCCCAGAACGGCCAGCACCGTCACCCATACTCCAGCTTTTGCTTTTTTGCTCATTCTGTCCCCTCCTCGGTCTCTTTGTCTTGTACATTACGGAGATGGGGCAAGAACGTTTCAATTGCTGAAACATTCACTCCCTGATTCCAGCCTCTCTATATCCTTTCTTCTAACCAAAAAAACAGAGGCTCCTCCAGGAAGGAGCCTCTGTTTTGGATTTATCCAGTCTAGCTCACATCTGTAATAGATGCGAACATAAACTCTTGCTATAACTTTCTTTACAGTGAACGAATAACGAATTCGAAGCTTAGCTCACCATTAGAAGGAATTTGATATTCCGCGTGTACCGGAGCACCCCAGCTATCGTCACCGCCAACGCCCATTTGTTTGCCAGCTACGGTAACGACAGTGTAGTGCACTGGTGGCAGCTCATAAACATGCTGAGCATTTTCCAGTTCAAACGCTGTATATGGTGACACATTCAGTTCAACCGGCGCACCGGAAGCCTCGATTTTGAAGCCGCGACCTGCGTTGTCCGTCAGTTTGGCCCAACGTACACCTGTGCGATTACCCGACTCCTGCGGTACAAGATATGGAGCTACTGTATCAGCTACTTTTCTGCCATGGATGCAGAGACGTGCACCAAATGCGCGATCGGAATAGTTCTCTTCCGGCCCCAATGCTAACCACTCCACATTCTCATAATCTGGAGATGTTCTGAAGGAAAGAGCGTGGATTGGCAGGTTTGGCAATCCTTCGGTTCCTTTGTACGTGTTATGCACGTGTACACTTCCATCAGCAAGCACGGTATATACTACTTTCACCTGTACATCCGTCGAGATGTTGAGTTTATAGGTGAACTCAATTCGGAATTGATCCGGTTTTTGCTCCTGTTTCCATTCTACACAGCGTGGCAACAAGCTGGCAGCATACCATGCACCAAGCTCAAAGCCCATCGCTGTACCCTTGTCATTGTCCGTAGTCGCACGCCAGAACAACGGTGCAGGCGGGATCGCAATTGTTTCACGTCCGGAGAACTTCAAGGAAACCAATGTTCCAAACTGTTTGGAGAACAAGGCATGAGTTTGGCCAACGCGAACACCGATGTTTACGTCACCTTCAACCACCTGTACATCACTCACCAGGTTTTGGTCTGCTGCAACAGCTGTTTGACTGCCTTCTTGTGTGAAAATAAACTGGCCAAATGCCACTTCGTCACCTTTGTCAGCCCAGAGCGTTGCTTCTTTCAATACAAACGCCACATTTACAGCATACTCTCCACTTGCCAGAGCATCTGCATGCAGAGGCAACTCAACTACTGTTTCACTTTCCGCAGGTACATTAACGTCAAGTGTGCCGCGCAATACTTGTTGTCCTTCGCGCTCAAGGCTGTACACCAGATCAAGCGATGAAGTATCTGCGAACAGATTTTGGTTTACGATTCTAACACTGTCACGGCTTGGGAACAATTTAATGTTCTGATACAGGAATTTAACCTCTTGCATTTTAGCCGTCACTTTACGATCTGCGTGAACAATCCCGTTACCACAGAACGAATAGTCCGATGGACGGTCTCCAAAGTCTCCGCCATATGCCAAAAATTCTTTGCCATAACGATCTTTTTTGTAGATAGCTTGGTCAATATAATCCCAGATGAATCCACCTTGATACATTGGGTACTTATCTTCCAGTTCCGTGTATTTATGCATACCCCCGATGGAGTTACCCATGGCGTGCATATATTCACAGCTGATATATGGTTTTGTCGGGTTATCGTTCAGGAACTCCTCGATATCAGCCGGCTTCGCATACATCCGGGATTCCATGTCACTTGTGTCGTTGAAACGACGGTCATGGAATACACCTTCGTAATGAACCATACGTGTCGGGTCTGCCGATTTAAAATATTGCGACACTTTGTAGATCACTTCACCGCCATGGGATTCGTTACCACAAGACCAGATTAAAATGG
Organism: Paenibacillus sp. JJ-100; assembly: GCF_948329825.1. Classification (GTDB taxonomy): domain Bacteria; phylum Bacillota; class Bacilli; order Paenibacillales; family Paenibacillaceae; genus Paenibacillus. The sequence goes on along the minus strand of NZ_CAOJCM010000001.1, from coordinate 602,233 downwards.
ACGGATGGTTTTTATCACGCTCCAACATGGAGATTGCACGATCCATAACAATATCATGCCACTCCGGCTTATCGCCAGGGATGACCCATGAAGGTTCTACTGCGCCAAGCTTCTGCCAGGAGCCGTGAGTTTCCAGGTTCATCTCATCAATCACATAGAGTCCATATTCATCGCACAGTTCATACCACAAACTTTGGTTCGGGTAATGTGATGTACGAACAGCGTTCATATTGTTTTGTTTAATGGTGCGCACATCCCACAGCATATCTTCTTTTGTGATTGCACGACCACGGTACGGGTTGAACTCGTGACGGTTTACGCCCTTGAACACAATGCGTTTACCATTGATATGCATCATTTTGTCGATCATCTCGAACTTGCGGAAACCAACCGCTTGAGGAACAACTTCCACAAGGTTACCTGCTGCATCATATACACGGATATACAAACGATACAGATACGGAATCTCTGCACTCCAGAGGTTGACTTGTCCGATTTCTTGACGAAGTTGTACCAGGCCATTGTCCGCTACATTTTCGTCAAAGCTTTTCACCACATTGCCTTCTTTATCTCGAAGTTCAGCTTCGATCCGCGCACCTGTAGCCGCTCTACCTTCAAGTTTCAGGTCCAGCTCCAATGTACCGTTTGTATACGAAGCATCCAGATCGGTACGAACATGAACGTCACGAATGTGTGCAGCTGGAACCGTATACAGATATACATCTCTGAAAATGCCGGAGAAACGCCAGAAGTCCTGATCCTCTAACCAGCTGCCCGTGCTGCGTTGGTAAACCTCAACAGCCAATTTGTTCTCTCCATCCTGAAGGAATGGTGTCAGATCAAAATCGGATGGTGTGAAGCTGTCTTCCCCATATCCTACGAACTGTCCGTTCAGCCATACATAAAATGCGGATTCCACACCTTGGAACGAAATATATACAGGGTTAGCTTCCCAGCCTGTTGGCAGATGGAATGTGCGAATGTAGCTACCTACTGCGTTTTTATCCTGCGGCAGAGCCGGTGGACGAAGTTCATTAAGACCGTCCCACGGATACTGTGTATTTACATATTGAATCTGACCATAACCTTGCAGTTGAATGTGTCCAGGCACTTCAATATCATCCCAGCCTTCGCTGGAGTACTCGGAAGTATAAAATAGTTCTGGACGGCAATCTGGACGAATCGAATAGTTGAATTTCCACGTACCATTAAGATCGTAACGAAGTTTCATCTCAGCGGAAGCAACAGCCTCTTCCATCGTTTGATAGTAACGGTGATCGGAATAGGCGTGAAGACGATTCACCTCAAATACACTTACGTCACCTAACCAGTTGATATCTGCTTTTGTAGCTTTCATAAGGCTCTCTCCCTCTCTACAACAAATTTCGTGATGAGTTATTCAGGCTTGCATCGAAAGCGACTTCCATTCTTGATTGATATAAAAAGATAGAGGTACGCCTGTTACAGGCGTCCCCTTCTTTTCTTTCCTGCATTCGTCCGTTGGACAGAATATTCGTTTAGCTTATTTTACCGAACCAACCATACCTGCAACAAAGTGTTTCTGCATAATGAAGAACACAAGCGCAGTAGGAAGTGTTGCGATAACAACTGCGGTCATAATAACCCCGTAATCTGGAGCATAACCTGCGCCCAAGTTGGAAATCAACAATGGGATGGTTTGCTGATCGGGTGTTTGCAATACGATGAGCGGCCACAGGTAGTTGTTCCAGCTGCTCATGAATGTAATGATCGCTGCTGCTGCATAGGTTGTTTTCATCGTAGGCATATAGATTTTCAAGAAAATGCCCAGCTCGCTCAGACCGTCAATACGTCCAGCTTCCAGCAGATCTTTCGGGAACATTTTGGTGTTCTGACGGAAGAAGAAAATCAGGAACGCTGTCGTGATCGTCGGAAGGATAACCGATGCCATCGTATTAATACCGATTGCCGGTGCCGCACTAGAGATCGTTGCAAACATACGATAGAGCGGAATCATAATTGCTGCAAACGGGATCATCATTGACATCAACAGGATGGTGAACACAATATCACGAGATTTTGTGCGGTAGATCTCAAACCCGTATCCAGCCATGGAACCAATCAACAAAGCCAGAACAGTGGATATGATAGAGATAATCGCTGAGTTCCCCAGCGCCTGTATCAGATTGGTAGTGTCGAGCAACTTGTTGAAGTTTTCAATGAATGCCGAACCTGGAAGCAACGTACCTCTAGTTACATCTACAGATTTGTTCGTCGAGCTGATAATCATCCAGAAGAACGGGAAAATGGATATAAAAGCAACGATGGACAGGAAGACATATGTGAAAATACGTTTTGCTTTAGCCATTTTTATCACCTGCCACTTTAAACTGGATAATGGACAAAATAATGATCAGAATTACGATCGAATACGAAACGGTTGCTGCATAACCAAAGTCTGGTGAATATTTGAACGAAAGGTTGTAGATATACTGTGAAATCGACATGGTCGCGTTACCCGGACCACCTTTGGTAATATTCATAATTTCATCAAAGATTTGCAAAGTACCAATCGTTGATGTAATGGATGTAAAGAGAATAATCGGTTTAAGCAATGGTACAGTGATTTTGAAAAATTGAGTGAATGCATTTGCTCCGTCAATTTTTGCAGCTTCATAGATCGATTGATCGATGTTTTGCAAGGATGACAGATAGAAAATCATATTATATCCGGTCCAACGCCAAGTAACGGCGATTATGATCGTAATTTTAGCCCAGAACGGGTCAGTAATCCATTGAATTGGTGTGCCGATAATGTGTAAACCCATTAGTGCCTGGTTCACCATACCATCCGGTGAGAACAAGTACTTGAATACAACCGAGTAAGCAACAAGTGAAGTTACACAAGGCAAGAAAATTGCGGTACGGAAAAAGCTGCGGAAACGCAGTGTGCTGTCATTCAGCAATACAGAAATGAACATACCCAGAATGATCATCAAAGGTACTTGAATGATTAAGTAAATGAATGTGTTTGATAATGCCGTACGGAACGTGGTATCTACGAGCAATCTTTTGTAGTTCGCTAGGCCCGAAAACTCAAGGTTGGCACCTTTGCCTGACTTGAATGATAAGAGTAGCGCTTGAATCATCGGATAAAAGTAGAATGCTACAATTCCGACAACAGCCAGCAAAACAAAAGCCCATCCAGTCAAATTATTTTTCTTTTGGAGACTGTCTCCTGTATTTATGGCTTTCACAGTATGGCTCCTCTCTCTCCATGCAACATGGGTAGAACCTACAGAGCCTCTCGCCATGCCCAGCTCGACTTGCGCCAGACAAGGGAGATGGCTCCGTTGTTTCCTAGGTTCTATAAGTTACCTTAGGATATTAGTTTAATTGTGCCTCAGCTTGTTTTTGTGCATCATTTAGAACGTCATCAATCGATTTACCGTTCAGGTATGCTTGCATTTCAACAACCAAGATATCTTCAATTGCATAAGTGTTGCTACCATAGTTTACTTTTGGAATTTCATTCGTCCAGTTAGCGAAATCAGCGAAGATTTTTTGACCGCTGAAGAACTCGTCTGGTTTGTTGTATGCTTCACCATCAACAGCCGGTGTGTACGTACCGATTGCACCGATGTTTGTCAACAATTGTTGATACAATTCTTTGTCAGAACCAAAAGTTTTAGCCATAAAGTCAGCCGCTTGATCAGCACCAGGAACATCGTTCATGATGTACCAAGAGCTACCACCCAAGTTAGATGCGTGTACAGAGTTTGCTTGACCAGCCATTTTCGGCATTGGAGCTACAGCCCATTTACCGGATTGAGAAGCTTCTTGACGAACGGATGGTGAGAACCAGTTACCTGTAGGAATTGTTGCTACGTCACCGTTATTTGCGTTGGCAACGAATTGGCTCCAGTCGGAGTGCAATTTAACAACGTTAGCATCCATCATTTTTTTGTATGTTTCGAACGCTTCTTTCAGCGCAGGGTTCGTGTTCAGATCAGGTGTTTTACCATCTTCAGCAGTGTACCATTTACCCGCAGTTTGAATCATCATACGAACGATACCCAGATCGTTTGGATCCAGAGACAGCAAATCTTTACCTGTTTTCGCTTTCACATCTTGGCCGATTTTGATGTAATCATCCCAAGTGATGTCTTGCAGGTCATCCGCTTTGTAACCAGCTTCCTCGAGCAGGTCTGTTCTGTAGTACACACCAGCTACGCCGGAGTCAAACGGAATACCGTATTGTTTACCTTCATAAGAAGTTGGTCCAATTTTGTATTCTGCAAAATCCGAAGCTTGAATTACAGAAGACAAATCTTTGAATGCATCTGGATAAGCACTCAAGAAGCTTTGTGCACGATAGTCTTCAATCAGAACGATGTTTGGCAGACCGCTGCTTGTTCCGGAGTTCAATCCAGTATTCAGCTTCTGAATGATCGCATCTTGCGCATTTTCAATGATGTTGATTTTCAAATCAGGGTTTACTTTTTGATAAGCTTCTTTAGCTTGCTCTAGAGCAGCTACGTTGAAGGCTTTATCCCAAGCCCAGATCGTAATTTCATTTGCTTTTTCGTTGCCTCCGCCACTAGCTGCATCTTTACTATCCCCGCCAGATGAACATGCGGACAACAGTAGTACGGTTGCAAGCATCAAAATCCACATTTTTTTCAAATCGTTCAACTCCCCTTCGACCTCTTTGTCTGTAAATTTGTTTGCGTTTTCTGAAAGCGGTTGCTTTCGATGTATTTATCTTAACATTCCCTTTTCTCTATCGGTTAGTAAAAATTTTGTGCAGATTTGTCATCTTATTGCCTCAATGAAAACCTTTACAGAAAACGGTTGCACATAATTTAGTTTTTTGTACTTTCTTTTGATTTTGTAATATTTCGAGCTGAACATTTTACAACTATCACAAATCTCATAAGATTTACATATGAAAAACCCCTCATTTCCAGCATTAGAAATGAAGGGTTCAAGTATGATTTCAAACTATAGTTTACTTTTTAACTCGTAATCAGCGGTAGAGTTACAGTCACTCTTGTCCCCTCACCCACAGTACTCATGATCGTCACACCATACGGTGATCCGTACAAAAGTTCAATTCGGTCATGTACATTTCGAATACCTATGCCACTGAATAGCTGGCGATTATTTTTAGGATTAGGCAGAACGCCCTCCATATTTAGCCCTTCAATGCCGTCTCCGTTATCCATGATCTCACAGATCAGTGATTCTCCCGCACGGGAGACCATCACGTGAATCGTACCCGTTTCCTTTTTAATAAAACCATGGAAAAAGGCATTTTCGATAAAGGGCTGAATCACTAACTTGGGAACATGATAGTGTGTACAATCTGGAGCCACATAAAAGGCTGCCTTAATGCGTCCGCCATAACGCACATGATTAATGAAGACATAATTTTTCAGGTTCTCAATCTCTTGCTCCACTGTCACCGTTTCTCTGACATCGCTGATCGTATTTTGCAGCAGCCCGATTAATGCATTAATCGTCTCCGCAGCCCGATCTTTGTTACCTTGCTGCACAAGAACTTTCACGGAAGCCAGTGTGTTGTATAGAAAGTGAGGATTGATCTGACTCTGTAAGGCAGCAAGTTCAGCATTACGCTGTTCCCGCTGTGTCTGCACCAGTTGATCCACATAATCATGCAGCTCATCTAACATCACATTATATGCATGCCCCAATTGTCTGCTCTCATAACTACCACTAACCGGGATGTAGTTATCAAGATCAGACTTCGTGATGTTCGACATCTGTTTGACCAGCCTGCGCAGTGACTTTGTCATTTGACTCGTGATCAAAAACACGACTAATAGAGCCGCGAACACGATCGCTGCACAGATCAAGACAATGGTTTTCATATCGATAAGCTGCCCCATTGCAGACTCTTTATCAACGATGTTCACCAGGTAAAAACGATAGAATGGTAAATACTCAGATATAATGATACTATCTTGGCCCATCACACGGGCTGTAATGTTTTTAGGTGCCGTTTCATTTATTTTCTGTGCATAAGACAACAGTTCAGGCTGAGTTGTACCGATCCACTCTTCCCGATTAGAAGATACAATCTCGCCTTGTTCATTCATGATGACAACGTCATTCCCTCGGCTCGTAAAGCTAGCATAAAACTGACGAAAGGCTTCTTCTCTCATCGTAATATAAACTACGCCATAGATGTAACTTCTCGTTCGATCTGTGAGCGCCTTGGTAGCAGATATCATCTGCACTTTATCTTCGTTCGTATCACTGCTGTAATCATCAAAGATCAGGCGGCTCGGAGACTCGACTGCTGCTTTGGTAATGGGGTCCTGTCTCAGTTCCTCCCCTGTCTTTTGAATGTAAGAGCTATTCGTCGAGAAACTTCGCCCATTTACCCCAGCAATGGTAATGCCTGCCTCATAAAAATCAATAATGGATTGAACTCGCTTCATCGTCTCCCGCATACTATAGTAGGATTTAGACATCGCGATAGAATTTCCGTCTCCTTCAGACAAAAAACCTCGAATTGCACCACTTTGAGCCACATTGTTCGTCACCGCAGCGATGGAATCATTAAACGCATCAAAATTCGTTTTAATCTGGCTAAGCACTTTTGAATTTGTAATACTGAAGGTTTCAGTAAACAGCTTGGTTGACATATGAATCGTTGTCCACAATATGAGTACTGAGACCAGAACAATACTGACAATCATAACCAGAATAAGCTTGGGAAATAACCCGAGACGAGACAAGCCATTGTTTACCCATTTTTTCATGAATTGATCTCTTCCATTTCTATATGCTGTGTTATAGATTCTTGGCTGTTCATCTGGATTTATGCCCAGAATTTACGCCGGTAACGGCTTGGGGATAAACCGGTAAATTTTTTGAACACTTTACAAAAATAACTATGATCTGAATAACCGACCATGCTACTGATCTCTGATATGGTTACATCATCGGACCTCAGCAATTCCTCGGCTTTTTCAATACGAATTTTATTTAAATATTCATTAAAGCCTTCTTTTTTATGTGATGAGAAATAGCTCGACAGATACGACGGATTGAAATGAAAATGCTTGGCCACTTCGGACAGTCCCAAAGGTTGGTCGTAGTGCTCGTGCATATATTCAAGCAGCATCTTCATATTTGGATCACTTCGTTTTCCGGCAGTACCCGAAACACATTCCTGAACTTCCGTCATAAATTGGTCCAGAACTTCCATCACTTCACCCAAACTTGAGGCGCTGTCGACATTTTTGAAATACGTATACTTACTCTCATCCAATCCGGCGGATTGAACATCCATGTCGGCAAGAGTAATTGTCACATTAAAGATAAGGTTGCCAAGAAATGATTTGATTTCGAATACATCGGCAATATAATCACGTCCCAGTGTTGCCGCATGATCACGTAAATACTCTCTGGCCGCCTCCACCCGATTCCGTTTCACATGCTGCAAAAACATATTCACATTAAACTGATAACCAGCAGGATGCATCGGTGGAAGCTCGCCATCAATCAGAATCGAACGATTTGTAAAATAGAAGCAAAACTCCATTAATTTGATCAGACGTTCTCGATAAATACCCCCTATCTTCTCAATAGAGCTGAATTGTTCGCTGAGCACCCATACTGGAGAGCTCTGTCCAGCTCCCGCTTCACTGGACCATTCCTTTATTTTCTCAACCATCTCTTCGTCTTGTTCAGGCTCTACGTTCAACAGTATAACCGACAAGCGGTTATCTACAGGTAAAATGGAACATACGATGTCGGGTATTCGTTCTTTCACTTGAGCCTCAATCTGTTCATGCTCCAACCGATTCAGACCGCGATTCGCAGGCTGTAACGCAAGTATTCGAAAAGTCCCTAACGGGAAGCTTTCTCGAACGATTGGCATTTCGTTATCTTCGTCTAGCGTAAATCCGGATAACATTTTCTCCATCAACTGACCGAGCCGCCAGCCATCATGTGAAGGCTCGTATTGAAGCTCAGGCATTTTGCCAGCGGTACGTCTTAATACGTCCAGAAGTTCATTCGTGTCCAGCTTCGGCTTTAATATATAATCTGCGGCTCCATGCTGCAATGTGGATCGAACATATTCAAATTCACTGAAACTACTCAGAACAATGACCTCAATGTGCGGATATTCTGCCTTCAGAGTGCGGACAAATGTTTCCCCGTCCATAACAGGCATAACGATGTCGGTAATGACAATATCCGGATCCAATAACTTCACCTGCTGTAAACCCTCTTCACCGTTGGAGGCCTCCCCAACGATAGTAAATCCTTCGGCTTCCCAGTTCATATGGTGCTTAATACCCTGTCTTACCAGAAATTCATCGTCAACAATCAGTACCTTGCACAACCGGTTCATGATCGCGACCCCCCTGTCTCATCTATAACTCTATATATGCATTTTAACCCTTTATATATGGATATTTGAAGTCCTTCTTTGTTAGCGGTTACATTATAATTAAAATAATGGTATATCTTGTTATATCTTATATTCTATGTTTAAGCAATAGGAACTATCTATAGTTTACACTATATTTCGACAAAAAAAGAAGCCCCAAAACGCCAATACCCATTTGGGCGTCTTAGGGCACATTCTATTTTATTATTGTGATAAATATAATCAGGAACCTCACGTTACGGCTCCAGCCCCCATTGAAGCTGACCAGCAACATATCCCGTAACTTTGGACCAGTCAGTATAGGATGAGTGGTTGTCTGCAAAAGAATAATCATCTGTCTGAGTGTAACTGGTCCAGTTGTCTTTGGAAAAACGTGTCTGAATTTCTGTGCTCTGCCCCGCGTGGAGTACTCCAGCCGAAGCTTTGAATCCAATTTCTAGCACCTGATCCGCTTCAGGCAGCCCCGGTGTTAATGAACTGAACGTACCCGTGATGTTGTCATTACCGACTGCGGCCCAGTCACAGAAGAAATTCTGAGGCTGGCTACCATTGATTGTGTAATAGTATCGAATCTTAACGTCTGATAGATTCAGTGGCACCGTTCCTGTATTCGTCAGTCTGAACTTGGGATTAATGGAGCTGCTGGATGCCGACGTTGTCCCGTTGTACATTTCAATGCGAATCGTTCCATCTGGAACGACCACCGTTGTATCTTTAATCGTTAGATTCAACACCGCTGGGTTACCTGCACTGAATTGAAAGGTTAATGCAGCTGCCCCTTTGGGCAGTGTCGCCAGATACGTTTTATGAAGTACGACCTGATCACCAGCGACAGTATAGTCAGTGCCCGCTGCAAGTATCGTATTTCCGTTACGTATGGAAGTTAATGTATTTCCTTTGAGTGTTAACGTTACAGGAATATCTGCTTGATGATCTGTGTTCAGATCAAATTGAGCGGTTACCGGCGTAATCGTCGAATTCGGTATCGTTGGAGTGCCACCATTCCCGTTTACCGGATCCGCATACAATATCCCGCGTCCATTCGTACCGAGATATACTCTGCCATAAATACGCGGGTCTCCTGTAATCGTGGTTACGCGGGCGTACTGATGCTGATCATCGTTAATCCGAACCCAGCTCGCTCCCCCGTCGTCTGAGCGGAAGAACCCACGTGTTCCATCGATCTGCGCCACTGTGTATAAGGCTACAACACTTTGTCCAGGAGCTGGTTTACCAAATCCAATGCTGTCCGCTTCCTCGACATTGGTAAGTTTGGTGAATGTGGCTCCAGAGTCCGTTGAATGCCACAAACCATATGGCCCCTCCTCCTCATTACCTCCGGCAAACCACAATTCACCTTCTATACCTGGTACAGCGTCGAGATCCGAATTACCTTCGATGGGAAGTCCAGTCGCTGGCGACACTGTAAACGATGCTCCGCCATTCACACTGACATAGATTTTTCCTGCTGCAAAGCCATAGAACTTGTTCGGATTAACCCGATCTGAAATGACTTTGGCCCCTGACGGTATTCCTGTACTTGCTGTCCATGAATTCCCGCTGGCAGAGTGAAATACCCCTCGATCTGACGTGCTCCATACGAGACGGTTGCCACTTGCCGAGATTGCAACTGTACCGCCTCCTGCAGTGCCTGAAGGTTCTGCGCTTGCTTTATACCATGTGCTTCCTCCATCGCTGGATAAACCGATTGATTTGGCATTGGGATCTGCGGTGTAATCCGCTTTCCCCACTCGAACCATCGTGTTTGGACTTAATTCCGCAAAATCTATACTTTCCGTTGAAGGATAGTTCGGATTGGTGAACATCTTCGCTGGTGCTTGGGTCAAGTCATCATGACGGAACCCGGCAATGTCTCCCAACGCACTGACTAGATTGGCTCCACTTGGCGGACTGATCAGCTCCATAACAGCTGTTTCTTCAATGCCCTTGGCCATAACAGAGATGTTGATTTTCTTATCCTCATCCCAATCTGTGAGGTTGTTTGTACCATAGATCGTTGCACCCGTTCCATACATCAACCGATCCGAATCAAATGGATCTATCTCCAGTGCAGCAATCATCCAGCCCAGTTTAGGACTCATCTCAGGTGGCGCAGGATTAACACCGAAGGTTAACCAAGGCGCAGCCGAGATGTCCTGGGTATATCTGAGCTTACGATCAGGGTAACCTTCAAAGTCCCAGATACGCGTCCAGGTGTCCCCACCATCTTTACTTCGGAACAGGATTGCATCAGGCCACCAGGAATTCAGCGTAGCAACCATCAGGGTGCCAGGCTCCTGTGCATCAATGGCCAATCCCCCATAACCGTAGTAGTTATCTGAACTGCTACTTGATACAGGACTGATGTTCTTCCATACGCCTGTTCCTGTGTTCAGCTTCCAAACATCCCCCTTGGTCCCATCATAGGGACCAGCACCATTGCTGTAGGTGATATACAGATTTCCATCTGCGTCCATTTTCCCGTGATGAGGCAAATATCCCGTAGGTTGTCCAGGAACAGCAGCCCAGGTCAGGCCGCCGTCCGTGCTACGATAGATACTCTCACTTTTGTCAGCAACTCCGACATAAATGGTCTGGGACGCCTGGCCAGCAGAGCCACTTGTTTCATCAAAAGTGATCCAGGCCAGACCTATAATGTCACTGGTATACTCGTTAGCAGGGTTCTCCACATAGTTCCCCGGATTCGGGAAGCTGGTTACTTCAGTCCAGGTTACCCCATAATCCGTACTTTTCCATAGTCCGTTACCACTGCGAGCACCGAAGTACAGAATCCGATGATCATTCGGATCCACGACTAGGCGCTCCCCCATGGAACGACCAGGCATATTGCCACCTACCTTAAAAGGTAATTCTGTTTTCTCCCAAGTATCTCCCCGATCTGTGGACCGAAAAATATAACCGTTATCCTTCACCCAAGAATTGGTATACGTGCCTACCGCCATATATACCCGGTCTGGGTCAACGGGGTCTGAAGCCAGTGCATCCACACCGTTATTATTCCAGTCGTCCCAGCCTACAAAGTCCGTAAGCGGGGTCCAGCTACGGTCTGCCGGATTCCAGCGGTAAGCTCCTCCAATATCCGTCCGAGCATAGATCAGATCTTTTTCAGACTCATTGAAGATAATACCTGGGATGAAACCGCCCCCTCCGCCTGTAACAACGTTTTTCCAGTTGTAGGCTTCACTTGGAGCTGCCTCGGAAGTTCCAGCCATCCCCATTCCGCCTAGAGAAGCTGTGACAATGGCTACACCCAAACTCGCAATTCGTAGCTTTTTCATCAGCATTTTCATCCCTACATATCCTCCTTTTCCTATCTCCACTTTTTCGGCAATCACAATTCGGTCTATCCCCGCTGTCTCATCCTGTTGATGATGGCGTACCAGACGAATCCATACATGCCTGAGAGGAACGCACCTCCTTTCTAAACCATTATTAAGCGCTTACAAAACTCTCGTGCCGTTCGCTTAAAATGGATAATACTTTCAATAAATAACATTCGATGGAAAACGTTTTTCCCCTTTGTCCGCAGAGGCTATTTTTGAAAAAAATAAATATATTTTTTGTAGACAGCAAAAAAAGATGCTGTTTTCACAGCACCTTTTACTCCAGCGTATTTTTTCGAGACCATTCGCTTACCCTTTTTGCCCATAAGCATGTGTTTTCTGTCCTCGAACCCCGGGTCTAACGACAAATAAGGAGCCCGCTTGTGGTGTTTCCTGCAAACGTTCTTCCTTTATCCCTATGCGTGCGGTAGTTATATATAAATCCTCCAGGTCAGGTCCTCCAAAACAGCAGGAGGTTACCTCATCAGCGGGCACCTCGACATGCTGTAACAATTCCGATGTCTCCGGATTCCAACGCGTAACCTTCCCCCCGCCCCAGTGAGCAACCCATAACATACCTTCCGCATCCACGGTCATCCCATCCGGGAACCCCATCTCTTCTGGAATCGAGATGATGCTTGTCCGGTTTGAGATTGTACCCGAAGCAAGATCAAAGTCAAAACGGTCAATCGAACGTGTCGGGGTATCGATATAGTACATAAACTCCAGATTCGGACTCCATCCAAGACCGTTGGATGTGGATACCTGCTCTACCATAGTGCGCACAGGCTTTCCATCCTCAAGGCAATAGAGCGACCCGGCTTTTTCCTCGTTGTTCAGACTCATCGTACCAGCCCAAAAACGTCCATATGCATCACATTTTCCATCATTAAACCGATTGGTTGGTTTATCCTGCTCAGGGTCCGTAATAGCTTGCCGTTCCCCTGTGAGCAGATGATATGTATAAAAACCGCTACGAAGTGCAATGATCACTTCATCTCCACGATACGGAACGACGGCTCCGACATGTTCACCCACGTCATAGGCCTGATCCTCACCTGTTACCGGGTCATATGCATGTACCTTAAATCCTTCAATATCCACCCACAACAAACGATTATTCTCCGCATCCCAGCTTGGTCCTTCTCCTAATTGTGCTGGTGATTCCACAACTACGGTTACATTACTCATACGATCGCTCCTCCTTTAGGATTTCGAATTCCCCGTCCAACTAAACCCGATGACATCCAGAAATGCCTTACTCAAGATCATATGACCTGTAGCATCCGGATGTACTCGATCATGTGTAAGCACGGATGTATAAAAATGATTCCATAGCGGAGCAAATGCAGCCTGCGTATCGACAAACAGCGCATCATATTCAGAAGCTACTCTGCGAACCGCCTCACCGTAGATGTCCATCGTCGCTCGCATTGGATCTTCCGGGTTAGCTTCAAGATAATAAGGCGTCATCAGTACAAGTCCTTTCAGATTCGGACGGACGGATGAGACAAGCTCACGTAACGTTGTCTCGTATTCTTCCAGGAACACATGTGATTCAGCCAACGGATGATCAAACTGGCGCCATACATCATTAATGCCAATCATGACTGTCAACCAGTCCGGCTTCAAATCGATCACATCCTGTTGCCAGCGTTGCTTCAAATCACGGACGGTATTCCCACTATTACCCACATTCTGTACTCTCAACATCAGTTCGGGATAAATCGAGCGTAATAGTGCGTAGACCTGTGCAACATACCCATGACCTAACCCTGAACTGCCTTCTCCAACAGGATGTGAACGTCCGCAATCGGTAATCGAGTCCCCGATAAAAAGAAGTCTGTCGTGCTTTTGTAATTTCATGGCTTGCTCTCCTCTACTCGTAATGTCAGTGCTATATCTCTTTATTGAATGGAATCTGTGCTAAAGTTACCAGCCTTGATTTTTAAGCCAGGTAAGACACAGTTCAGACCATACCCGAACCGTCCTATCGTTCTCCGCCAGTCCCAGACCATGTGGACCTTTCTCGAATACATGCAGATCATATGGAATCCCTTGTGTACCTAATGCCAGCGCATATCGCAAACTATTCTCTACAGGTACAGCCTGATCGTCACTCGTATGCCAGATGAAAGCAGGAGGAGCGTCTGATCTAACTTGGTGCTCTGCACTGAAGGCTTGAATTTGATCCTCCGTTGCATTCTCTCCTAGCAAATGAATACGCGAGCCGGCATGTCCATATGATTTCATCGTAATGACCGGATAACACAGGATGACACGGTCTGGGCGGGAGCTCTGCCGTTCAATGACATCCTCATGATCCGGTTGTCCTTCATCATACTGCGTACCCAAGGTTGCTGAGAGATGTCCCCCTGCCGAAAAACCAAGCACTGCAATTTTGGAGGGATTAATCCCGTACTGTTCCGCATAAGCTCGTACATGACGAATTGCACGCTGCCCATCTGCCTTAGGTGCCGGATGACGATGTGGTGCTACCCGATATTGAAGCACAAAAGCACTGATACCTGCACGGTTTAACCATTCGGCAACAGGTGCCCCCTCGTGGTCAGCAAGATGACCGTAACCTCCCCCTGGACAGACAATGACAGCGCTCTCGGAACCAGGTTGAAGAAAGGGAATCAGATGTGGCATCTCGCCTTCATGTCCTGTAGCCGCATATGGAGCGGGTTTTTCCCACAATGGGATCATTGAACTCATGCTATAACTCATCCTCTCTCGCTCGTACGGAATAGATTCGTTTAATCGTTTTCGATTCTAGGATTCGATACCATCATAACGGCAACAAGAGGATGCATCAATACCCTTCGTCATATCTTTTTGTTCAGCCTGTCCTAATTAGTACAAGTTACGAAATTGCTCCGGCGTAACCCCTTCAATTCGGCGAAAGGTGGCAACAAAATGACTGGCATCACGGAATCCTGCCCGTGCCGCAGTCTCTTTGATCGTAAGATCTATCCGTCCTGTCAGCATCTCTTTGGCCTTGCGTATGCGAAGCAAGATGAAGTAACTATAAGCCGTTATACCGAAGGATTGTTTAAACAACGTGTTCAAGTGTCTGGACGAAATTTCGATAATTGAAGCCATCTGCTCTAGTCCAATATCCGGATTGCCATAATGCTCTTCCATAAAAGTAAGAAGCGGAGCAAGCCTTGCTACAGCGTGTGAGATCGAAGATCGATTACCCGTCATTCCGTGTTTTTTGAGCAAAATCAAAAAACGATACATGTCTGCCGAGGCTTCCAGCCCGGATAGATCTTGGTCACTCCCAATCGAATCCAGCACATGCTGGGCGTAATCTCCCAATGGACTATTGGAATCCCATTGGTGAAAATCCGCCTCACCCAAACCCAGCGAATCTATAATAGCAGCACATTGAGACCCGCCAAATGTAATATAGATCGTCTCCCAGTCCTTTTCAACACGAGCATATTCGTGTGGCAGGTTTGGGGGGAGCAATATGCCAGCGCTTTCGCCCAGAATGGCTGAAGCTCCTGAAAGTTTGAACTCCCCAGCTCCTTTAACCGTTTGTATCCAATGATAATATGGATAACCTGCTGGTCTGGAGACTTTTTCCTGATTGCCGTTATATCCTATACTCTCGATATACAGCGGAAGCGGCTGATCTCGCGGTGTCATGAAATAACGTTGATGTCGAGGTGAGATGAGCATGTCAACCTCCTTGAACACAATAATATTGGGTTCCATATTCTTATATGTATCATTACTTTTATTATATTTTAAATGTCATATGTATCATATAGTATTGGATTATTCTTATACAAGGGGTGAGCACGTTGATTAGCAGCAAACTACCCAAAATGTTCTATGGCGGTGATTACAACCCTGAACAATGGGATCATGAGACCCACCTGGAAGACCTCCGCATGTTTAAGCTGGCAGGCATTGATATGGCCACCATTAACGTTTTCTCATGGGCACTGATTCAGCCAGATGAAGTGACATATAACTTTGAATATCTGGACCAATTGATTGATCGTCTGTACGAAAACGGAGTATACATCTGTCTGGCCACAAGTACCGCTGCCCATCCAGCCTGGATGGCTAAAAATTACCCTGATGTCCTGCGCGTGGACGCAGATGGCCGTAAGCGTAAATTTGGCGGACGGCATAACTCTTGCCCGAACAGTCCAACTTATCGCAAATACGCCGAGATTATCGCTGACAAGCTCGCGGAGCGTTACAAAGATCATCCTGCTGTTCTTGTCTGGCATATTTCCAATGAATATGGCGGCGATTGTTATTGTGATAACTGCGAAAAGGCATTCCGCGTCTATCTGAAGAAACGTTATCACACGATCGAACAGGTAAACAAAGCTTGGAACACAAACTTCTGGGGACATACCTTCTACGATTGGGATGAGATTGTGCTTCCAAGCAATCTGAGTGAACATTGGGGACACAACAGCTCATCATTCCAAGGAATCTCGCTGGACTACTCCCGCTTCAACTCAGACAGCATGCTGGAATGTTACCTGCTCGAGTATCATGCGATCAAAAAGCATATTCCCGATTCAGTCGTTACCACGAATCTGATGGGCTTTTTCAAACAGCTGGACTACTTCAAATGGGCTAAATATATGGATATCGTCTCTTGGGACAGTTATCCCGGTCTTGCCACACCGATTAGCTATACTGCTATGGCTCATGATCTCATGCGTGGACTCAAAGACGGTCAGCCATTCATGCTGATGGAACAGACACCAAGCCAGCAGAACTGGCAGCCTTATAACTCGCTCAAGCGCCCAGGTGTTATGCGGCTGTGGAGTTATCAGTCCATCGCACATGGCGCCGACACGGTAATGTTCTTCCAGCTCCGCCGTTCGATCGGTGCATGCGAGAAGTACCATGGTGCGGTCATTGAACATGCGGGACACGAAAACACCCGCGTCTTTCGAGAGGTCGCACAGCTGGGTAAGGAGCTGCAACTCCTAGGTGACACTACACTTGATGCTAGAGTTCAGTCCAAGGTAGCGATCGTGTTCGACTGGGATAACTGGTGGGCCATTGAAAAGTCAAGTGGGCCGACCGTTGCACTGAAATATGTGGATCAGATCCATAAATATTATGCAGCTATGTTCCGTCGCAACATTCAAGTGGATATTATTAGTGTGGACACCGATCTCAGCTCGTATGATCTGGTTCTTGCACCTGTTCTTTACATGATCAAACCAGGATTTGCTGCAAAACTGGAGCAATTTGTTGCAGCAGGCGGTACCTTCCTGACTACCTTCTTCAGTGGAATCGTTAATGAGCATGATCTGGTGACCACTGGCGGTTATCCGGGCGAGCTTCGCAACCTGCTTGGCGTCTGGGTAGAAGAGATCGATGCCCTGCTTCCTGAACAAAAAAATAGTATTGTTATAAACGAAAGATTCGGCTCACTAGAAGGTGTATACGAATGCGGGATGTTGTGCGACCTCTTGCACAGCGAAAGTGCGGAAGTGATTGCCGAGTACGGTGAAGATTTCTATCAAGGCATGCCTGCAATTACACGCAACACATTTGGTCAAGGGGAAGCCTGGTATATCGCCACTGATCCAGATGAAATATTCATAGATAGTTTGCTTACAGAGCTTACGGCAGCCAAAAACATTAAACCTTTACTGGAGACCCCACAAGGTGTGGAGGTAAGTGCGCGAATCAAGGACGGGATAACCTATCTGTTTGTAATGAATCACAATGCCTCCACTCAATCCTATGATCTGGGTGATACAGTCCTTCTTGAGCTATTAACAGGTCAGAAGGTTACCGGACATGTTGAGATTGAAGCACGCGGGGTGCAGATCCTTGAGTGCACAGCGTAGCATTGCACCCTGCATCGCAGCGCATGGTTCTGCGTGAGAGAGGTTATATCTGAATAAGACCACCCTCCGGCTGTGCTGTCTAAGGTGAACAGCCGGAGGGTGGTCTTGATTTTATTTTCCAAGACGTAGTTTAGAACTTGAAAATAACCCCTTAAAGTATAACCCCGTCCTTGAAGATGGCGATCTCCCGGAAACCGTGCTGCTCACTAAGGGTCTGTGCACGACCGGAAGCGATGTCAATAATCTGACTGAATAGCTGCTCTTTGACCTGATCCATCGTCTGTCCTTCAAGCAACTGACCAGCGTTAAAGTCGATCCAGTGCTTTTTACGATTCGCCAGATCCGATTGCGTGGCAATTTTGACCGTAGGAACCGGACCACCAAAAGGTGTGCCGCGTCCTGTCGTAAACAGTACAATATGTGCTCCTGCCGCAGATAAAGCGGTAACCGAAACGAGATCATTCCCCGGTGCCTCTACAATGTTCAGACCCGTTTTGGTCACTCGTTTACCGTACCGCAGTACATCGACAACCGAGGAGCGTCCTCCCTTTTGCGTACATCCGAGTGATTTCTCTTCCAGTGTTGTAATTCCGCCTGCCTTATTACCTGGCGATGGATTTTCATAGATATTTTGACCATGGTTCACGAAATATTGTTTGAAGCCATTCACGAGGTCCACCAGATCGTTAAATACATGTTCATCCGCAGCCCGATTCATCAGAATGGTCTCCGCACCAAACATCTCCGGCACCTCGGTAAGAATTGCAGTTCCGCCCGCAGCAACGAGCAAGTCGGCAACAGCACCTACTAGCGGATTCGCTGTAATGCCAGATAAACCGTCTGAACCTCCACATTTCAAGCCAATTTTCAGTTTGCTCAACGGCAGTGGCTGACGTTGCTCTTGCTCGACCAACTCAACCAGCTCTTCCATTAAACGCAGTCCCTCTTCCAGCTCATCCTCCGTCTCCTGCGCTTTGAGAAAACGTACCTTCTCCCGATATTGTGGTGCAATACATTCACGGAACTGATCCACCTGGTTGTTCTCACAACCCAGACCAATCACTAGAACACCACCCGCATTGGGATGCTCCACCAGGGAAGCAAGCAACTGCTGTGTATATTTCAGGTCATCTCCGAGTTGTGAACAGCCGAAGGGATGCGGAAAATGATAGACGCCGTCAACCCGGCTGCCGAACTGAGCCTGCCCCATACGAGCTAGAGCTTCACATACCTTGTTAATACACCCAACCGTATTCACAATCCAGATCTCATTACGAATTCCTGCTTCCCCATTCGGGCGCAAATAACCATCAAATGTTTGCAAATGTTCAGGCGGCATGTCTATCGTCATCGGTTGTCCCGGCTGATATTCATATTCAAGCAGTCCATGGAGACCTGTCTTCAAGTTATGGCTGTGTATCCAGCTTCCCTGGGCAATCGGTTCCTGGGCTATACCGATGGAGAAACCATATTTCATGATATCTGCTCCCTGCGCAACATCATGCACAGCGATTTTATGTCCTTTCGGTACATCATCAAGCAGGGCGAACGAGTTGCCTTCAGGCAGGTCAATGCGTTCTCCCTTCGTATAGTCCCGAAGTGCGATGATTACATCATCCTGAGGCTGAATGGCAATCCAATCACGAACTGTACTTGTTGTACTCATCTCTCTTCACCTTCCAGTTTGCTGATTTCTTGGACGAGTGCTGATCTCAGCCCTTCTTTTGCATCCAGATTCTCTCCCCAGATCATGGTATCGGAGAGCACCGCAGCCACCCTCTTCTCAAGTTCCGTCACTTTCCCATGATTCGATTGATCACGATCGTAACCGTCCCAATGCGCCGCTAACGCTGCCAGCACATCCAGATCATCTCTTAATGAAATCAATTCACCGTTTAGAAGTTCTGCCTTGTAACCTTCCTGTGTCTGCACTGGACGATATAAATACAGGAATCCTGCAAATCCTTGAATTAACCGCTTAGGCCAGCTTCCCTGACTCTGTTCATAAGCCAGAAGGGTTGGCAGCACACGTACTTTGAATTTACCAGCCGTATTCAATGCAATATCCTGCAACTTGTGATCAATGTATGGATTCAGGAAACGTTCAAAGACTTCTTCCGCATATTGCTCCAGCCCTAGCTCAGGCATATCCATCGCAGGCACGATCTCTTCCAGCACCGCTTTCCTGATCCATGAGCTGAACTGCGGATCTTCCATCGTTTCTCTAACATGTTGTTTACCGCGCAGCAAACCTAGGGACGACATCAATGTGTGTGAACCGTTCAGAATACGCACTTTGCGTAGCTGATAGGGTTTCAAATCTTTAACCCAGTGTACATTGAGTCCTGCCTGTTTCAGTGGAAGGCGCTTGTCCAGCGACTCCTCGCCTTGGATTGCCCAGAAATGATAAGGCTCTGCCGTATTGATCAGTTGATCCTCATAACCCCAGCGTTCAGCGAGTGCATTCGCCTCCTCTTGTGCAGGCGCCCCAGTCACAATACGATCTACGAGATTATTCAGAAACAGATTATGATGTTCAATCCACGAACGGAAACTGTCCGAGTATCCGAAATCTTCACTATGACGTAACACACATTCTCGCAAAACATCACCATTGCCCTCCAGCAACTCACATGGCAGGTGGATCAGTCCTCTGGAAGGATCTCCGCTAAAACGAACATACCGCTGGTGCAGGAAAACGGTCAGTTTACCAGGAAACGATTGAACCGGCTCCCCTGGGATATAGTCTGATCTTATATATTTCAAGCCCGATTCGGTCGTATTCGAAATAACAAATTCAAGCGAAGGCAACTCAGCAAGCTCCAGAAACGTCTGCCACTCCTCATACGGATTAATACATTGAGAGAAAATAGAAATCATCTCCGTACGTTCCACACGTTTGCCTTCAGAGAGACCACGCGTAATCATCGTATATAATCCATCCTGATCACGAATCTGTTCTAACTTGGCCTTGCCGCCAGGTCGAGGCTGAGTTACTGCCACACTACCATGGAACTTCCCTTGCCGAGCACTCTCATGAAGCATCCAATCCGCAAATCCCCGTAAAAAATTGCCTTCCCCGATCTGCAGAACTTTGACAGGACGTTCTATCATTTCTTTGCATTTGCGCTGACTATCATTGCCGAGTAGATGCAGCTTTAATCTTGGTCGCTTTGTACTTGCGGACATGAACACTCACCTCACCGATTATTGAACAACTCCGAATGCAAACCTTGAAGGCTGGCATCCTTTTATTGTAAACGCTTTAAATTCATTGTATCATCAATAAAAGTAAATTAAATTGCTTATATTGCGTTAAATATACTCTTTCTTGATCAGAATTGACATCTTGCATGAGACATTTGTCTCCAAAGGAGTCCCTATGAAACATTCACCAGTACGTACAACCATTCAGACCGATTCGGGTGCACCGTTCCGTCTTGTCTATAGTGATACCAAATCTCCGCAAAATGAGCTACCGGATCATCTGCATGACTGGCATGAGATTATTTATGTTTATCGGGGACAGGGAAGTATTTTTATCGATACAGGACTTGAAAAGATGCAGGAAGGAGATTTATTTCTCATTCCTGGTAGCACTGTGCACCGTGCGTTGCCGGATGCGGGCAATCCGGTGACCTCATCCGCTCTGTTCTTCAGTCCTGGGTTACTGGCTTCGACTGCTGGAGGCATTTCTTCCTCTCTACTGCGCCCATTCGAACGATGTCGCAAACGACGAGTATACAAAAGGCAACTGAACTATAAGGAACGAGAACAAATATCTGCTCTGATCGACGATATTCATGGCGAGTTCTGTTCAGATCATCATCTGAGTTCTCACGCCGCACTGCTTCGTTTACAGCTCCTGCTTATTTTCTTGGAACGTTTGGAAGCTGCTGCGGGACCGGCTCATACTACAACGTCACTACCTGCTCCGGCATGGCTCTCCTCCATCCTGTCTGATCTTGATCATAAACTGCGAAGCGGGTTATCCTTACCCGAACTTGCACAACAAGCTGCTGTGTCTCCGGCACATTTTAGCCGTGCTTTTAAGAGATACACCGGGATGACTTTAACAGATTATGTCCTGGCTCGTAGAGTCATCATGGCTAAAGAGCATCTCGTTCAAGGGGATGAAACGATGGCCGCTGTCGCAGATGCTTGCGGCTTTGATAGTCTGCCTCATTTTTATAGACAGTTCAAAAAACTGACAGGCACTACACCGGCAGCATACCGAAGAACCATGGCACGAGAGCATTAAAATGGACCCTGTTGCACATATTTTTCTTAAAATGGATATGGTATGATGTTCAAGCCTTGTAAGTATATGAATATGAATGTGAGTGTGAAATACGATCAAAATGATACTGGAGTTGAACCTGTGATTATTAAATTTCTACTTTTTGGTCTGCTATGGCAGATCATCGGCAATCCGTTCCTTGCTATTCTGATTCTGCTAATCATTCTGTATGTTCTGGATCGTCGCTTTGTTGGCGTATTTCCAAGCTTCATGAAACCTCTCAAACGCATGCGTAACATTTCGCGGCTGAAACAGCAGCTCGCACTGAACCCGAATGAAGTATCTTCCAAGTTGGAGCTCGCCAGACTGCTCATCGAGCGCAAACGTTACAATGAAGCACACGCCTTGTTACTTGAATTGGAGCGTCCTTACGAACAATCAGCTGAATACTGGGAAGCTATGGGCACAACCGAAATGCATCTCGGCAAAGTACCGGAAGGCGAACGTCATATTTTACATGCACTAGAGATTAACCCTAGAGTCAAGTATGGACAGCCTTATCTGAATCTGGCTACAGCCTTCAAGGATACAGATCGCGACAAAGCACTTCGTTATGTGCATCAATTCCAAGAGATTCACTCCTCTTCCAGCGAAGCTTTTTATCTGCTAGGCACGGTTTATCGTTCACTGGGGCGTAATGAAGATGCCAAGCAGGCATATGATCAATCGCTGAATGTGTACCGTTCTCTGCCAAAATATAAAAAGCGCCAAGAACGGCGCTGGGCTGTACGCAGTTGGTTCCGCAAACGGGCGCTGTAGGATGAAATACTCTCTTTTTTTAAAATACTATTACATGTAAAATAAAAAGTGCACGAATTTCCGCTCTCTAACGAGAAGCAGAATCCGTGCACTTCATATACGTCAATCACCTGTTATTTCGTTAACAATTCACGTAATAGCTCCTCATTCCGGTGCATCCAGTCGATCCGCTGCTTCAGCTTGATAATCTGCTGCACAGCCACTTCCGGCTCATCTGTCCCTTCCACCATCCGGCTGATAAAGTGCATCACCACGTCCAAACTTCGCAGCAAGATCAACTGAGGTATAGCTCTCAACTCGTCATCAGTCAGTTCGACCTTCTCTCGAAATCCCCGAATCAGATAAGTCTGCGCCTGCCACATCCATTCTTCGCTCTTGTCCATCGTCAGCATGTCAGACATCGGAACGGCTAACTCCATGACCCGCAAATCCCAAGTGGCGAACTCAAAATCAAGAATGGCACTCATCGTTCCCTCCTGATCCACCAGTACATTCGAAGCATTCACATCGCCATGTACGAGTTGATGTGGAAGTTGCTCCATTCCGCGCAACGCTTCAAACAAACGTGGCAGTTCATGCTGTAGTTGCCTTAACTCCTCTGCACAAGCTGCCAGTGTGTCCGGCGGAGAAGCACACCATTCCAACAACCGGACTGGTGTACAGAGAGGATATGCTTCGTCAATACGGTAATAGGGTGGATAAACTGGGTCAAGTTCCAATTCCAGCTTGGCAAGTGCTGATGACAGCTGACCTGCTGCTCGCCCTAATAAAAATAATTGCTCGGGCGAATCCCATACTGGATTGACACCTTCCAGGAAACGAAACAAAGCTACGATTTTGTCCGCGCCTGTGCCAACATCTCGTATAGTTTGGTAAGTCTGCTTACTCCCTTGAACCGAGTTTTTATTCCTCTTCGATCCATGATATATTTCTTCGTCCTCGTCCCCAATCGATAATGGAAGGACAGGTTCAGGTGATTCTAGCTCGAAGTCTGTATTAGACAGTGCAGTAAGCACGCCATGTTCAAAAGCTATTTTCGCTTGATCATTATGTGTTTCGTATTGTCTCATAATATAATCCGCTTCGCTTGTGTGAAGTATAAAGGTAGAATTGTTCATCCCACCCTTGCTCCGCTCACCTTGCCATGCTGATGTGAAGCCGTACAAGGTTAAGACGTCAGAAATCAATTGCTGCTCATAGGGAAGAAGAGAACTGTGCTGATTGTTAGACACTCGTTTTAACCCCTCTGTTATGATATTTGATTCAACCCTTCCATCATATCGGAAGTCACATGACGGGTCTAGTCTTCATCAAACCTCACACCATTGGGGCATACCCGGTTCGGTTCAGTTGCTCTGCAATCACTCGATATCCCCTTGCATTGGGATGAACTCTATCCCAGAACAGCAATTCTCTCTCACGACCGGCAAATCGATCATACACCTGTACACACGCATAGTTACCTGATCCCGCACCATTCAGATAAGAATTGTACTGCCGCACCCAATATGCTGCTTCAGTTGATTGCGGGTATGGGTTGTACAATCCGATGGAGCGCACAAAGTACTTATGATCTCCTTTTAACTGCCGAATTTGTCTCATTACCTGGGATACGTGATGACGTGTTTCACCCAGCACCTGCGTCATTTTACTGGCACTTGGAATACCTCCGCTAGCTTTAAATGTGCGGATCAGGTCGTTACCTCCAATAGAAATCGTAATAATATCGGCTTCACGTAACGCTTGACGCACGCGGGGGTGGGCATTGACCATCTGCAACATTTCTCCCGTTGTTAGACCGTTTACCCCTAGATTCTCCATCGATACAAATGTTCGAAGGTTCATCTCCGCCATACGGCGATAGATAGGAACAAAACCGGTTCCGAGCAAAGCTCCCGTACCTACTGTCAAGGAATCTCCTATAGCCACATAACGATATACCATCCCGCCGCCCCTCTCTATCTGATCTCCCTAATCAATAATGAACTGCCCTATATCTTATGACGATCCATCTAGCAGAGCGCGGGATATTGTCCTTAGGCAGACACCTCTCTTTCACCTTTTATTGTGAATAAAAAGAAAGCCCCACCGCATGATGCGGCAGAGCCTGCTTTCTATTCAATATACTATTATTACATGCCTACCGTATGATTCGAATCGTTGGATTCTGACTGTTCCTTATTCCGGAATGGCCACCAGTTGGCCTGCCCGAACATCTTCACCATCACAGGGACGAAGAATGGTAGGAATAACAGGGAATACAGAATCAGACCACTAAGCACAACAGTAGCGATTTGCATCATGGAGAGCACCCCTGAAGGGTACATCGCAGCGAATGTTCCGCTTAGAATGACCGCTGCGGACAAGATCACAGTTCCCATGTTTTTCATCGCGTATAAGATCGCATCTTGTACTCTCATGCCTTTGTTTTCGTTGAAACGATCCATTAGGAAAATGCTATAATCCACGCCCAGTGCAATCAGCATTACGAATCCAAAGAAAGGCGTAACCCAGCTGATTCCGGCATAACCCATGATATTCACAAAGACCACTTCAGTGAGTGCCATCGATGTAAAGTACGCAAGCAACAGTGAAATAATGAGATAAATTGGCATGATGACCGAACGAAGCAAGATCACCAGGATGATGAATGTACCTGCCAGCATCAGCATCACGGTACGAGTATAGTCTTTGTTCGAGATCGACTGCAAATCTGCAAACGTACTCGTCACACCGCCCACGGCAACATCAGCTTTTTCAAGCGCACTGCCCTGAACAGCTCGATTGACTGCCGCTTCGATATCCGGCACACGATCAATCGCTTCTTTACCATACGGATTCTCTGCAAAAATAACATCCAGCGTCATCGTTTTCCGATCCTCGGATAGATACGTATCAAAGACCTTCTTGAAGTCTTTGTTATTCAAGGCTTCTTCAGGAACATACCATCCGGCGAGATCTGAATCTGGTGAATTTTGCAGTTGTGTCAAATAATCCTGTGCCGAATCCAGACCGCCCGACACTTTCTTGATTCCGTCCACACTCTGGTTCAAACCATCGGTCAACTTTGTTAATTGATCACTCAGATTAGAGAAGCCCTGCTGGATCTTCTCCTGGCCTCCCTGAAGCTGACCCAAACCGTTCTGGATCGCAGGGATCTCCTTGATCACTTGACCTTGACCATCCGCAGCCTGTTTCAAACCTGACTCCAGTTGACCAATACCTGCTACGATCTGACCCAGACCCTCAGTCAGTGCCTTCTGACCAGATGCAGCGGAAGCAAAACCTTCATTGGCCTGATTGATTCCGGCCGCAGCTGCGCTCAGATTCGTCTGAATCTGAGAGAGTCCTTGCGCAAGCTGGGCTGTACCCGATCCGGTCTGACCAATCGTACCTTTGATACGTTGATAGTCTGCATCCTGCGCAAGTTCCGGATATCGTTCCTCCAGTGCAGAGAAGGATTCGGACAGACTCGTCAGTGCTGTAGAAACACCCGTCAATTGCTGCTCCAGTTCCTTCGTTCCTTCGCCCAGCGCAGCAATACCTGCTCCAGCCTGGCGATAAGCTTGCAATAACTGATCATTCGCTTTAACAAGCTGGTCTGCACTCGTTTTCGCTTGTTGAAGACCTGCTTTCAGCTCTCCCGCGCCTGAGGATCCATCCCGGATACCTTTTTCAATCTGTTTCAGTCCATCGCTGAGCTGGGTAATCCCGGATTGCAACTGATCTGTTCCTTTAGTTAACTCTCCAGCTCCACTCGCTGCCTCTTTGAGCTGAGGTTCGTTTTTGCTCAGTTCCAGACTCGCTTCACTGAGACCCTCGCTGATTTTGTCCAGACCCG
Source organism: Paenibacillus sp. JJ-100 (assembly GCF_948329825.1). Classification (GTDB taxonomy): domain Bacteria; phylum Bacillota; class Bacilli; order Paenibacillales; family Paenibacillaceae; genus Paenibacillus. The sequence goes on along the minus strand of NZ_CAOJCM010000001.1, from coordinate 575,730 downwards.
TTTTTCCTTCACCCAGACCATCAGACAGAGTACCAACCTGATTCGTTACTTCAAAATCTTGAATCTCATCCCCCGTTGGGCGTGTCATACTGCGAACACCAGCCACACCAGGAACCTTTTCTACTTCACGGCTGATTTTCTCCGCTACAGCCATATATTTGGCATTGTCCATCGTTTCGTCGTTCTGAATCACGATCTGACCTGGCAGAGACTCACCTGGCCCAAAACTGTCCGAAATAATATTAAACGCTTTGACTGAATCGTATTTGTCACCGATTTCGTCAAGACTGTTGAATGATAATTTCCCGTCGTATGTCATGAGAAGCGGCACGGTAACTGCAGCAACAATCAGCAAGGCCGCCCACGGACGTTTAAGTGAGAATTTCCCTGCAGCCCCGTAGATTTTGCTCTCTGCATGTTCTAGTGAACCTTTGGATGGCCAGAAAAGCTTTCTGCCAAGCACTGCCATAAAGAATGGCACAATGGTCACAAGGGCAAGCATCATCACCGCGATTCCGACAGCAACAGCGACCGCAGAACGATACAGCATAAACTGCGCAAAACCAATGGCTACGAATCCGACCAAAACCGCCAAGGCAGAGAAAAACACCGTTTTACCTGCCGTACGGTATGTAGCGATAATGGCATCCCAAGTATTCTCATGAAGTGCAAGCTCTTCCTTGAAACGACTGATCAACAAGATACAATAGTCCGTTCCAATCCCGAACATAACTGCAACCATGAAAATCTGTGTAAAGGTAGAGAGTGGAAAGTTGACTCCATCTACCAGATAAGCAACGATCTGCTGCGATACAATGTAACTCATACCGACGGTAAGCAGCGGCACAAATGGAGCTACAAAAGAGCGGAACACAAGAAAAAGAATGAGTAGAATAAAGACAACCGTAATATATTCCGATTTCTTGAGTCCTTCCTGAGAACTCTCGATTGTATCTTCATCAATTAACCCTTTACCTGTAATATAATGCTCCACATTCACTGATTGCAGGGAACCATTCAGATCTTCCCGCATTTCTTTGACAGTACGGTCACCCAGTTCAACGGAAAGTGAAGTCAGAATGGTTTTACCATCTGCCGAGATCATTTTGTCCGACAATTCAGGCTGTGAGAAGGGCTCCAGGATAGACAGAATTCCGAGCTTTTCCTTATCAGCATTCAGCTGATTGACAGCCTTTTCTGCCTCTTGTTTTCCAGTCTCACCCAATCCTTCTGGATTATGAAAAACAAGTGCAATCGAGGTACCCTTCTGTTCTCCCTTCTGAGCCGCAGCTTCATCCAGAATCGCTGCCGCTTTTGTGGAAGAGTACCCCTCCGGAACAGAAAATTGTCCCTTTTCACGAATTAACTCACTCATATTCGGCGCAGTGAACATCAATACAGCAGCAGCGACAATCCACAGCCCCATAATCCACCAACGCGCTTTTAAAATCACTCTCATTGTTTCTCCAGCCCTTCTTCTTCGGTTAACAGCGATGCCAGCTTCTCAAAAGAATCGATGAAATTCTGAACTTCTTCTGGTGTAAAATGTTTCAGATAAGGTTCGAGAACCTTCTGGATCTCTAACTCTGTTTCTTTGTATAGCTCATGCCCAGCATCCGTTAGGGTCAGATAGATGACACGCCGGTCACGCTCATCTCCTGTACGGTGCACCAGATTCCTTTCGGCTAATTTGTTGACGAGAGCCGTAATGCTGCTCTTGCCTACACATAGAAGCTCTGCCAGATCCGAAGGGGTGCATTCTGGTTTCTCATGAATGAGACGCAGAGCACAGAACTGATCCGTGGTGACCGTCTGGCCTACCTTTTCACGAATTCGAGTATCAAACCGCTTGTTAACCAGAAATGAGGCATCCAGATAACGATTCACTAAACTTTTGGCATCTGGGGTATTCATATCTTTTCTCCCTCCAAACTAGTTCGACAATCGAACTATTCATCAACGGAACTATTCTATAATGAAACTATGCTATAAAGCAATATGTATTCCTTATTTTTGAAACAAAAAACTACTAGTGATGACGGAAATCAAAAACTTGTACCTAGATCGTTCTATATTAATTTCGAACAAACAAACTTGTGCATTGATAGTGCTATCAATAGCTCCTACTCTAACTCTTACTGCTATTTAATTCTTTAATGTTTTGAGTATGATAGTATATAACTTAGAAAAAGGAGGAAGTTAATGAGAAAGAGAATACCAGTCCTACTGTCTATTTTGTTTATCCTTCTGCTCACTGCTTGTAGCAGCCACTCTAAAGTGTATAATTTAGAAGATATTACCCAATTATTTGAAAAAGGAGATCTTCACCTCAAACCTCAAGCAGAGGATAACTATCCCACCATTAAGAACGTAAAACCAAGTGTTTATGAATTATTGGATGATATCCTATACATTTATGTTTTTGAATCTGAGGATAAACGTATAGAAGCTTCAAAGGGATTAATTGTGCAGGAGCTATTTAATACCCCTTCTGATATTAATCCTCCTCTTTCTTACATACATCATATGAACAACGTCTTGATAATCTATATAACCTCATCCCCACTGGATAAGAACTTTAAGAAACAAATTGATGATATTATAACTGCGGAACAGGTTCACAAATAAAAAAGATTACAAAGAGACAGGAACAAAAAAATCTGTTCGCTAGTTTAATAAACTGAAGGTCAAGATGACGATTAGATACACGCCTAATCGGCAATGAGACCATGATCTTGTCCCTCGACAAAATAGGATGTTGAGCTCAGCATTTCAGCCGATCCCAACATCCTATCGATTTCCTTATAACATATAACACTGCGAATTCGAAAACGTGCATTTTTGACTACACGTCGTCTTCATCCTCATCTTTCTCCAGCACGCAACGGAATCGTTCTACACCCGGATATAATTCGCCAAGGCTGTATACGATAAATCCGGTGTTGCGATAAAACTCCACCGCTTCCTGATCCGTTTCTGCAATTAATGTGTCCGGATTGTACTCTGCAAGAAGCTGCGAGATCATGCCCCGACCATAATTTTTCAATCGATTCTCCGGCAGTACCGCAATATGGCGAATTGTAATTTCGCTTGCTCCTGTATGTTCGTAACCAATCAGACCAACCAGCTGACCCTCGTCCTCATAACCGGTTATAAAGAGATGATGATGTGTCATATACTCCTGCACCGTTTGATTGACCTGATCCGGGTCCGGAAAAATGGAGTAGGATAGCAGTTCTTGCACTTCCGGTTCCTGTAGACGCGGTTTCAAATTTTTCAGCAAAACAATTCCTCCAATATAACGTACTTCACAACGAATAGGATAAAAGCTTCTTCAGCCCCAAATCGCCTACTAACCATTATCAAAAAGGTATTTTAAACCCGCTATCGTATTGTAGACGGTACCGACACAAAGTTCAAGGACGATTCTACGAGTCTCTCTGCACAGCAAAACGGAGCAACTCACAACGGAACTCTGTTGGTTCATCATACTTCTCTTCTTTAATGGCCTGGGTCACATGCTCCTGTAACAAGATGTTCCAACCTTCATAAGCCTGTTCCAGTAATGTTATAGCTTCGGATGTGGGCAGATTCAATTCAATTAACGGCTTGATTGAACGGCCTGTTCGGATTTCTTTTTCTTCCACGCTGGTGCTCATCGTAATACAATGAATGCCGCCAAGTCGCGTGCCTGCTTTTAGGCGTTCAACCGTTTCAAGAAAAGCCTCTTTGCTGGAGGTGTGCTCCAGACATGAACAGGCAACAATAAAATCAAAACTACTCGGCTGGACCTGATAATGCTCAACGTCTGCTTTTTCAGCCTGAACGATATGATCCACCTTGTATTGTTTGGCATACTTCTTAAGGCCGTCTACAGCTTCATCCAGAAGATCCACACCAATGACTTGACTGTTTGTCTGTGCTAGACGCTGTGCTATTGATATTGTATGTCTGCCAACTCCGCATCCCAGATCAAGTACGCGTAATTCCTCGTTATGAACAAGCAGGCGATCCAGCATATCCATCACCATGGGCATCGGTCTGGACATCCACGTTCCGTCTTCAAACAACTCATTGTTTTTGTAGAAGTTAGAATGATAACCCGCCTCTGCTTGGCGTGCAGCTTCAAATTGTTGATTTCCCATTCTGATACCTCCAGCTAATGGATTTAGACGTTTTCTATAACGCTCAGAAGAAAACGAAAAAAAGGATTACATATATAATCACCATTATCAAACTGGAAGTAACAAGTATTTTCCCAGCATCCCGCATGATTTACATTTGAATTCATCCGCTGCCATAGGTTTATGACAATAGGAGCATTCTCTTGAAAGACGTGACATATCCATCCTCCTTCAAGTAAATCAGAGTTTGTTTATCATATACTACTTGAAACTTGAACCCGATATCCCTCGTCAGATCCACTCAGATCGGGCACATGTTTCTGCAAAAAAGCTTTTAGTACCGCTTCATAACCCTTCCGGTCAACCTGAAAAGCAGTGCCATGGCCTGCACCGGGAATGATCAGTAACTCTTTCTCCATCGTACAAGCTTCGTACAGGCGATAAACCATTTCTGTAGGCACAAAGGTGTCTGCCTCACCGTGAATAAACAGCACGGGCAACTTAACTCTAGCAAGTTGTTTAAGGGCTGATGCTTCTTTAAAAGAATACCCGGCTTTCCATTTTGTGATCCAACTAGTCACGGGTATGAATGGAAAGGCAGGCAGCTTGTACAACTGCTTCAACTGAAATGTTAATTCTTCTTCTACAGAAGTATAGGCACAATCTGACACGATGGCTCTGACTTGAGCTGGCAGCTCTTCTCCACCTGTCATCAGCACTGTGGCGCCTCCCATCGATATCCCGTGCAAAACAATTTCAGTATTCTGTCCGACATATTCGAGCACCCAGTTGACCCACTGGACATAATCCTTCCGGTCTAGCCAGCCAAAACCGATGATCTCTCCTTCACTCTGACCATGTCCACGATCATCCGGCATTAACACGTGATAACCAAGTGTCTCGGCATAAAATCTAGCGAACCCCGCCATTTCCCTGCCCTTTCCGGAATAACCATGCGCTAAAATAACTGTTCTTGCAGACTTATGACTTGAAGCCAGCCAGGTGCCAGACAACTTCAGCCCATCGTGAGACTGGATCGTTACGTTCTTGCAATCCTGAACGCCGAGCCATTGTAGATCCGCAGCACTACTGATCAATTCATCATCCGCTTCTTCTGTTTTCAGATTCGGATTATCGACCATAAACGTTTTCGGCGTGCGGCGTATAGCCGTTTTGAAGAAATACAGCCCTCCAGCCCATAAAAGGAGAGCTATCGCAATAATCAGAGCCGCAAGCCCATACCATATCATAAAAAAAATCCTCCCTACTTTCACTAAGGTAAAGCGACTCTGTATATGACGCAGTTACTTCATCACAATTCAAGTTCTGTTGACCTGTTGAAGAGCCGCACAAGCCTTCTGGTACGCAGGAAGTAGCTGGTCTAGCAACGGCTCTGCCCTGTGTGTCTGCTCTGCTTTAGCATATTCCTCAATTTGACTGAACAGGGTTGAAAGGTAACTGATGCCCAGACTCAGACTCCCAGATTTCAAACCATGTGCCGTCTCGGCTGCCGCTTCATGATCAGCTGACACAACATGTCTGCGTAGATCCTCGATTTTCCCCGGGGTTTCTGCACGATATATCTCCAGCAGCATGCTGAGCAGAGTCTGATTGCCATCCGTGTTTAGTTCGGCAATTTCACGGACGACATCCATATTTAGAGTCTGGACAGATGAAAACGCTGAATGCCATTTCCGAATCGTTTTGCCTAGCAGCTCTAAGGTAAATGGTTTACCGAGAAAGTCGTTCATTCCTGCCTCATAACAACTATCCTTCTCACTTTGCATTACATTACCAGTCATTGCAATGATCGGTGTCGGTTGACGCATCTCATCTTGCTCCATGGTACGAATCCGACGGGTGGCTTCAATCCCATTCAATGCGGGCATCCTGCTATCCATCAGAATCAGGCTGTATGTGTTATGACGAAAGGCATTGACGGCCTCTTCCCCGTTAGATACACATTCCACTTCTAATAACCCCAGCTTTTTGAGTTGCAGCTGGACCAGCTGCCGGTTTATTACATTATCGTCGGCTATTAGAATAGGCAGGGCATTTGATTCAATTTCAGGGATATTCAGCTGTCCCGGAGCTCCATCTAACCTTGATCCCTGAAGAACCTCTGTGTGCTCTGTCATGTCCAGTTTGAATTCAATCTCAAACCAGAAGGTGGAACCTTCTCCTACCTTACTCATCATTCCTATCTGTCCATCCATAAGAGTAACGAGTGACTTGCAGATCGATAGCCCCAACCCTGTACCCTCATACTCTTTCGACCGCCCCTCTTTTGTCTGCATATACGGCTGGAAAAGATAAGGCTGGTCTTCTTCTGAAATACCCATCCCCGTATCTTGCACTTCGAACCGAACAAGCTGATAATCCAAATGTTGCTTTAATAGTTTAATCCGTACTTCAATTGAACCTTTGGTAGTGAATTTGTTCGCGTTTTGAATCAGGTTAATTAAAATTTGTGTAATTCGGGCAGGATCACCTTCGAGAACATCAGCAACTTTCGAATCACATTTAATAAACAATTGATTTTGTTTCATTTCGATCTGCGGGTTAAGCAAGCGAAGTATATGGTCCATAATCTCCTTAAGCTTAACCTCTCCTTTTTCAAGGCGCATCTGCCCCGCATCCAATTTGGAAAAATCGAGGAGATCCTGAATTAATCTTAGAAGGAGATTTGCCGCTTCCTGTATAACATTCACAGAATCTTTCTGCTCATCTGATAAACCAGACTGCTCCAATAATTCAGCCATGCCCAAAATGCCGTTTAGCGGTGTGCGAAAATCGTGGCTAACAATCGCCATAAAGGCACTTTTCGCTTCAGCAGACGCTACCGCTTGCTGTCGCGCAGCCTCAAGATTTACAATATTTTTAGAAAGCTGCCGCTGGAGAGTCACCAGTTCATTGTTCATCTCTGAGAATGCGGATAGTGCCTGCTCCTCCCGCTCTTTGCTTCGAATCAACTGGTCTGATAATTGCTCAATCGTTCTGCGTAACCTTTCGTTCTCTTCCTGATCATAAGACATCACTTCATCCCTTTCTTATTCACTTGCCTTACTTACGCTGTCAAGCGATTTCGGATGAGTAAGCAAACGCTCTGCAACGGCGACAGCCTCTTCTGCCCCAGGAGCATAACCATCAGCGCCGACGGTCCTCCACAACTCGTTGTCTATATTAAACGGATAACCCCCTACCATCACCTTGACATTGGCCGTTCCGCTGTCGCTCCGAATGTGTTCGATCAGCTCTTTAGCTAGATGAATATGATAAGTCATCGTCACGGATATCGCGACTACGTCACATTTATGATGCTTGATCGCCTCAACAATACTTTCATTCGGAACATTAGCCCCAAGGTAATACGTATCCCAGCCTTCCATCTCAAATACATCTGTCAGCATGCGTAACCCAATCTCATGCTGCTCATTGCCGACACAAGCAGCAACAAGCCGTTTCCCTTGATTGGGCTGGGTCAACCATCTGAAGTACAACCGTGAAATCAACGATTGAGTAGCAGCTGTGCAAAAATGCTCCTGACCTACACTAATCTGTCCTTGTTGCCACAGCCGGCCAATTTCATATTGAACGGGCTGAAATATATACCGATATATATCACGGATCGATGCTCCAGCATCCAGTTCCTCTTCAATCATATCGAAAGCTTCCTTACGTTTATTATCAAGCAGATATTGTAGATAATCATACGCTTCAAGTCCGTAAGGCATGGATGGATGAATAAAACTAGCCTGATCCTCTTTTTGTTGTGTTACATCGATCCCCATTTCTAAATATTCTAGAAGAAACTCACGGTGAGGATCGTCAAATCCTTCATTTAATGCTTCTTTGATCAACTGTAGATTCGTTCCTAGATCATCCGCCGTTACCTTGTAACCGGCAAGCAGCACTTTTAACCATGATATATAGTGAGTGAACAAACGAGGACTTTTCATAAGTACACTTTCTGCCAAATAGCTCAGACTGTACTGTGAATCCTGCTTCGTTCGCATTTTGCCAATAGGACCAAACCGCTCCAGTAAATCAGGCTGCCTCTGGTATTGTATTTCGGTTATTTTCTCAGCCAACATCTCTATATCTTGAAGTAAACGTTCTCCGGCCTCCTGATGAGTCATAGACGCATTCCCCCTTTGTCTGCATCCTGCCGCCGTAAAAATCTATTTCCAAGTTTTTTCTTGATTTATATAATTGAAAAGTTTACATATAGCCGTACGGGAAAGAGATTTTTTAATTCTTTTCCTCAAGTGTTATATTTCCTAGTGTGTGCGGCCATTCAACGAATCTATTATACGTGAAGTGAGATGATATACTTTTGCGCGATAGATCAATCTTCCTATATTATTCTATTGGACGCAAGTCATATAGTTAGGTTCCAGGCTACCGATCAGACACACAAAAAAACGGATCTACGTTATAAACGCAGGTCCGTTTTGCCTTCTGCAGCAAGTCCCAGTTTCTTCAGCAGGCGTATTGCATCGACTTTTTCGGAAAGCTCAAGCCCTTCCAGTATATCGATGATCACCTGATGATGCTGTGGAAATATTTGTGTAAATAACTGCTTCCCTTCTTCCGTCAATTCAGCATATATGACTCGGCGATCCTCCTTGGAGGGGCGGCGAAACAGCAAATTTTTATTTTGTAACTTGTCCACAACATACGTAATATTACCGCTGGACATCAACACTTTTTCCCCGATCTTTTGCAAAGCTTGTGGTCCTTTATGATAAAGCAAGTCCAGTACGCCAAATTCCGTGGAATTGAGTCCATGGCTCTGGATGTCCCGATTGGAACGTGATGTCACCGAATTGTAAGCTCGAATTAGAACTACAAACAATTGTAATGACAGTTCCCGGTTATCCTCCGTGTTCAGCATTTCTATAATCCTCCATCAATGATATACATTTCCACCTTATTCGCTGGATAACTTCTGCTCCCATTCCTCACGGAGCATCCCCATCCGAATTGAATCGTAATACTCTCCGTTGACGAACCTGCACTTTCGCAGCCGTCCCTCCATTTGCATACCAATCTTTCTAGCGCTCCGTATCATACGCTCATTGCCGGACCAAGTGGTCAATCCAACCCGCACGATCGGCAAATTCTCAAATAAATGACTTGACCACAGATGCAGTGAACGTGTACCGATTCCCTGTCCCCATCGGGAAGGCTTGTAGATGATGATCCCCATCTCAATCCACATGGATAACAGGTCTTCAATATAATAACTAATCATTCCAACGATTTCTCCGTCCACCTCAATGATTCGGATAGAATCGGGACGTGCTGCCTTTTGATCTGTTTCCAACCGCGTGTACGTATGGAGTTCAAAACGCTCGTAACTCTCACGTTCTAGCGGATAATAAGGTGCATCCCACTGCTTCCATTCGGGATTTTCGTCACTATAGATCAGATCATAGAGTTCCGACAGATCTTCACGCATCACTGAACGAAGAACAAGATCATGATCCCTGAGTGGCTGTTCATTCATATGAACTAAGCATCTCCTTTTCTACGTGAAGTGCTATGGACGGTGCAATTCGTCTATACTGCCATCTTCTTTGGCGATGATAACAATATTGGCCATATCCACGAATAGACCATTGTCTACCACACCTGGCAGCATGTTCAGTTGAACATTAAGTTCCGCCGCGTTCGCTATTTCGCCTAGATGACAGTCTGCAATCAAATTTCCGTTATCTGTAAGATACCGGTCTTGTCCTTGCATTCTCCACTGTGGCTTAGCACCCATTTTTTCAAGCGCTTGAAATGTCCATTCGGATGCAAAAGGTACGACTTCAACCGGTAATGGAAACTTGCCCAGTTTCTGTACAGATTTACTGCCGTCAGCGACAATTATCAGTTTATCACTATTGGCTGCGACAATTTTTTCACGCAAAAGAGCCCCGCCACCGCCTTTGATCAGGTTAAAATCCGGATCAACTTCATCCGCCCCATCAATGGTTAGGTCCAGATGACCGATTTGATCAAAAGGGATAATGGGAATACCCCATTCGCGTGCAAGTTTATCTGAAGCCTCAGAGGTAGCTACTGCCTGAATATTCAGACCTTCCTTTACTCGCTCACCAATGCGACATATTGCATAATACGCGGTAGAGCCCGTTCCCAACCCTACTTTCATTCCATCTTCGACGAACGATGCCGCATGCTCCGCTGCAATCTGTTTCAGATTCATTATTTAACCCCCGCCTGCTCATTAATTTGTAAAAATCCATATGTAGTTATTATAGATAAAACCTCATCCGATGTATATCCATGCTTCGAACCTATTCAGAGACTGCTCTATTAAATTAGGGGTTGTTTTTCCTCACTATGTTATAGAATACTAAATAAAACTAAAAAATGGTAATTACCAACAATAAACAGTGCTTTATACCTATGGAATGAAAGATATATCCATAATTACGTAAAAAAATTAAAAAAGTTTTAATAAAACTATTCAATTTAGCAATATTTCACACGACATAATAGATATAGATGTGTTTTAATATTTAGACACACATGGTTTTAGTATACATAAGCTGCAAGCAAGGACTAATAAACTAAGACCATTGTCTCACACTACCTTCTAAAGGAGATGACCGAATTGCTTTAGTACTCGTAACAAATAGCGTAACCCATAGTTTCTTAATTTAAAGAAGATCAGGAGTGGAAATTAGTGAAATCATTCAGTTGGAAAAACATGTCTTTTTTCTCCAAAAACCTATTACTATCATTCACTAACATTATCATTATTGGCGTGGCTCTAATTGCAAGCAGTTACTACTTTCAAAAAACAGTTCTAGTCGATCAGCTACACGGACAGGTATCCCAAATCACCAAAAAGTGGGCACAAGATATTAATCCAGCAGATGTACAAACCGCAATAACGGAACGCAGCTACGACGGTCCTGCACAGACGAAACTAAGAGCTTATTTTGATGAGATGCAAAAATATTATCCTAACATTGCACAAGCCTATATCTTTGGTGTTGAGCTTGGCGGAGACAAGAAACAGGAAACTTCCCTTGTCGCGATGCCAACGAACCTGAGAGAGGCTTTTCAGAGTGATAACGTAAATATCGGTGACATGTACGAACAACCAGTCGTTGTGGCCACTGCTATAAAAGAGATGCTTAGCACAGATCGTCCAACGTTCACAACCTTTTATTCTGATGATTTTGGTACCTGGACTACGATCGCTTACCCGATCAAAGACAGCAATGGCAAAATCTTTGCGTATTTCGCTGTTGATGCGGATGCAAGTGCAGTACCAGCCGGTCTGAAATCATTGCTGTTAAATGGAATTATCATTCTGGTAGCATTCCTGCTTTTGTTCTTAATCATTCAATACCTTGTTGTTAAAAACACACTCTCTCCTATTCGTCATCTGATTAAAGGAATTGATGAAGTTAGCAAAGGTAATCTGGATGTCATCATTCCTACAGGAAAAGACGATCTCGGAATCGTTAACGAAAAATTCAATACGATGGTTCGCAGAATCAACGATACGATCGTAAAAGTAAAATTGACTTCCCAGGAAGTGAATCAGTCTGCAAAAGAACTCTATGAAGTTTCGGAACGCAATAGTGAAAACGCTGAGTCCATTAACAATAACATTAGTCAGATTAGTTCCATCATTCGTTCACAAGAGCAGGCTACACGTGATAGCGCACGTGCAATGTCCGAGATGGCAACCGTGATTCATACCATTGCAAGCAGTTCCGCAAGTGTTGCAGATGAAGCATATGAAATGGAACGCCGTTCACAGCATGGTAACAGTGTGGTCCATCAAGTCTCTAAACAGATGAACCTGATCACTGAATCTGTGAAAAACACCGCTTCTGCTATTGAATTGCTTGAGAACCGTTCCCAGGAAATCGGCGATATCCTGAACATTATTTCCGGCATTTCCAGCCAAACCAATCTCCTTGCCTTGAACGCATCGATTGAAGCGGCTCGTGTAGGCGAAGAAGGAAGAGGTTTCGCAGTCGTTGCTGGAGAAGTACGTAAGTTAGCTGAACAGTCTGAACAAGCGACAAGTCAGGTTGGCGTTTTGATCCAAGAGATTCAAGCTGGTATCAAACAAGCCGTTAGTGCAATGGAACAAGGTACATCTGAAGTCGATACAGGACTATCTGTTGCGAATCAAACGGGCCAATTGTTCGATGAGATTCTGGAAGCAGCGAAGAAAGTTTCCCATCAAATTCAGGAAGTATCGAGTGCAACCCAGGAAATTTCAGCAGGTACAGAAGAAATGACGGCAACTGCAGAAGACTTGTCTGGAAGTGTCAGCAAAACGGCCGACAGCAGTGAGCAGATTTCAGTATCTGTGGATGAGCAAAAAGCATCTCTGGTTACGCTTGTAGACTCCTCAACTCGTCTGACTGACATGTCTGAAGAGTTGCAGGAACTAATCTCTAACTTCAAAGTAAGCAAACAATAAAAAAAATTAAACCAACACTCGGTTTCAATCAAGGAGGATACCTGAAGTGATTGACAATCAATCATCATCCCGCTCCGCGGAATCCGGCTTACCAGTTCTTCAAATTCCACTGGATTATGGACGTCGCCAGCAAACATTTTCTTATGAGTCTACTCATATTACTTTGCCAGCGTCATTAAGTCGTGAACTTAAAACGAAGTATGGGGAACAGAGGATGTACCCTGCTTTCCTTTCAGCGTACGCGGCTTTGATATTCCGGTTGTCTGCTGAACAGGAACTTGCGATTGGAATATTTGCTCCGGACCAGGCGGCTTCTTACCTTTCTTTGGAGCTTCACGGTAAAAATACGTTCACTGAACTATTAGAACAGATTACAGAGCAGCTCCAAATTCCTTACATGCAACAGACCGGAGGTCACCCTGAGACGGTTTTCATGCTTAATAGCGTGCAATTGCCTCAGGCTCCTCAGATCATGAACTGGAACGTTCGTTTTGAACAGAATGAGACGATTCTTGACCTTTTCTATGATTGTTCATTACTAAACGAATCCACCATCTTGCGGTACGCAGAATATTACCAGACATTACTTACTGCTCTCTTGCGCGATGATAGCAAACCTATCGGTGCGGTAGACATTCTGTCTGCTTCTGACCGTTTGGTGTATCGGGAGATGAATGACACGGCGGTGCTTGAGCCAACTCATTCAACAATTCATGGCTGGTTCGAAGCAACTGCCGCTGCTTATCCGGATTCCCCGGCGATCACCTCTCTTTCAGCGAGATATACATACAGGGAATTAAATGAGCGCGCGAACCAGGTCGCCCGGGTGTTAATATCGAACGGACTTCAACGTGGTGAATTCGTTAGTATTTTTATGGATCGAAGTCTTGAAACGATCATTTCATTGCTCGGTATCCTTAAAGCAGGCGGAGCATATGTACCCATTGACCCGGAACATCCTCAAGAACGGAATAGCTATATTGTCGAAGATACTGCTTCATCGTTTGTACTTACAACCGAAGCTTCGTACGATCAAGCCAAAACGTTATTTTCCGGCATCTCTACGGTACGTCAGATTCTCTCCGTGGATGGACGGCTCGCTGGATTCGCTGCAAGCAACCCTGACTTGGATATCAAGCCAGATGACCTGGCTTATATCATCTATACTTCAGGTTCTACCGGCAAACCGAAAGGCGCATTAATCGCCCACCGGGGTGTAACGAACTTGGGCAGTGTAGTGCAGCGTGACTGCGACATTCAACCGGGTGATGTATTAACCCAATTTGCCACATACAGCTTCGATGCATCGGTGTGGGATACAATCGGTGCCCTGTTCTACGGTGCGGAGCTCTATCTGTTGTCGGCAGAAGAACGTGTTTCGATTGAAGAATTCGCCAATGCCATTGAGCGAACAGGAACAACCATTATTACCATCTTGCCAACCATCTTCTTCAATCAGCTGGCCTCTTATCTGTCGGATGAAGGCTATCACAAGCTGGCAAAAGTACGGATCATCACCGTAGCCGGAGAAGCGCTCTATGGTGAGCAAGTTCGAGCATTCCAGCGAAAATTTGGCAATCAGATTGATATCGTTAACGTATATGGTCCAACGGAATGTACAGTTGCTACGACTACACACCGGATCAGTGAACAAGTTCCAGATCATGTCGTGAACATTCCCATTGGTAAACCGATTCATAATTATAAAGTTTATATCGTTAACGAAGAGCAACAGCTGTGTCCTGTAGGAGTACCAGGTGAAGTGTATATCTCGACTCCAGCGCTTGCTAAAGGTTATTTGAACCAACCAGAGCGCACCGAGCAGTCCTTCATAGATAATCCGTTCGCCATCGGTGAGAAGATATATAAATCCGGGGATATCGCCAAGTTGCTGGACAGCGGGCATCTGGAATATGTGGGACGTAGTGATTCACAACTCAAGATTCGCGGTCATCGGATTGAGATCGGCGAAATTGAGGACCATTTAGCCCGGTTAGATCAGATTCAAGATGTTGCGGTTATTCCGAAAAAGGAAGCAGATGGGCAAAACATGTTGGTCGGTTATTTTACATCCAAAGATGGAAATACTCTTTCGGCAGCAGATATCAAAGCAGCACTTTCGGAGAAACTTCCTTCTTACTTCGTACCGAAGTGGATCTGCCAACTTGATGAAATGCCTATTGCTCCAACAGGGAAAATCAACCGAAAAGCCATGGTCTCCATGCCGCATGTAGAGCGTCATATCGTACAAGCTGATCGAGTGATGCCCGAGACAGAAACGGAAGCTGTCCTTTACAATGCATGGAAAGACATTCTTCAGCACAGTGAGTTTGGTGTGGAAGACAGCTTTTTCAGCATCGGCGGCGACTCGCTGCGTGTCATACACGTACTTGTGATCTTGAAGCCGCATTATCCGCAGTTGAAAATCGCTGATTTCTTTGCTGAAAAAACGATTCGTGCACTAGCTCGTCGGGTAGAGCTTTTATCTGAACAGGATGCAATGACCGCCCAGAGCTCCACAGCGAAAGGCGCCATCACCCAGCTTGCAGAGCATCCGGTGGAACTATCATCCCAACTCGGTTACCCGGCCATTCTCAAGCCAGAACATGTGTTGTTAACCGGTGCAACTGGTTATTTAGGTTCACATGTGCTACAGCAGTTAATTGAAAAGTCTACTACCCAGATCTACGCTCTCGTTCGCCGTCCGAATGATGGCTCGACAGCGATGGAACGTTTAACCAAAGTAATGCACGGTTATTTCGGCAAACAACTTGCAGACCAAATTGCTAATCGTGTCGTTATAGTTGAAGGCAATCTGGAAGAAGAGAACCTCGGTCTTTCTGCAGAACAGCAGGCTTCGGTAGCAGCAAGGATTGACCGCATTATTCACTGCGCCGCAGATGTTCGTCACTTCGGTGAGGCAGCACAATTTGCCAAAACGAATGTGGAAGGCACGGTTGCCCTACTCGACCTGATTCGCCATAAAAAAGGGGCTTCATTCCATCATGTATCTACGATGGGTATTCCAGAAGATCTGGCCCTGAGCGGACAATGGGAGTCAACCTTGCAATATGATCGTTTCCCGGCAGAGTTACACGTGGACAACCTGTACTCTGACAGCAAACTCGAAGCGGAGAAAGTGCTTATGGCCGCTGCTGAAGAAGGCGTGCCTGTCAGCATCTACCGTGCAGGTAATCTGACATGTGACTCTCAAACAGGCCGCTTTCAGACGAATATCGACAGTAACGCCATTTATCGCATGATCAAAGCGATGCTGCTGCTGGGCAAAGCCCCTGCTGCAGACTGGATGATGGATTTCACACCTATCGATTATGCCAGCCAAGCAATCGTTCATCTGGCCTTGCGTGAGGATACGGCTAATCGCGTGTTCCACATCTGTAATCCTGAGGCAATACCTTATGATGAATTAATTGAAGCTGTGCGACGTGCTGGATATGATGTGGAAACCATGCCGTTTGAAGACTATAACCGCTGGTTGTTTAATGCCGACATTCCTAAAGAACCTGAAGCTTTACAACTTGCCATCGCCCAGCTGGAAGGTGACGGGGCTAAGGATTCCGCTTACGTGTATGCATCACCAGTAACGACCGCATACGTCGAACCAGCCGGAATTCACTGCGCCAAAACCGATGATCGGTTCATTAACATCATGCTGGACTATGCTGTTCAGATCGGTTATTTCCCAGCACCGATTCGCCCGAATTACGGTAAAACTTCGATCGCAGATTAATCGAATCGATCGGATGTTTAATGGTATCTATATGTAGTAACAAATCAAAAGCCACTCTGTCGCCTATCCAGGCAACAAAGTGGCTTTTGATTTTCACGTATAATTGTAATCAGGCTCTATATCCAGCGGATCACTGCAATGATTGCCAGATGTACGGGATAGAAGTAACGCCATATCCACCGCGGTCCTTTCAAACGAAATCCAGCCTGATAATACTGTGCAATAACAATCCCCGTCGTTGCTAGCGCACTATACATCTGTAACGAGCTATAGTAAACCAACATATAAAGTACATTTAATATGACATGTGCCATAACTAGCCCCATACCTTTGAAATAACGGAACAACAGCACCAAAAGCAAGCCATACATGCCATAGTCCATGTGTGTCCATTCCATTACTATCCCTGCCCCGATAACGATCGGAATACCCAGCAGTTTGGAAGGAAGCTTATCCAGAACCAGCAGAACAAGCAATGCCGACCACAAGGTCCAGACCACATTTAGTGAGATATGATTAAACGCGGCCATAAATGGCACCTGTGACATCACCGCGATCCAGAACAGCCGCCATATGTATTTTTGTACATTTCTTGTATGTTGGTAGCCAATGTATACGGCAAAAGCGTAGATCGGAAACGCAATGCGCCCGATAATTCTCAGTTCCATCATATAAGGAAAAAAAACCGCGCCTATATGATCAATCAGCATCGTGAGCATCGCAATCCACTGCATCATGCCGGCAGCCCCTCCTTTCCTCATGTTTAGCTTTTGATTCAATTCATACGTTAAGCTATACGTTACATTCATAATACATGAAGCTCAGATCCTGTGTATATCCTTCTGATGTATACAATGCTTGTGCTCGCTCATTGCTTAAGGCCGTTGAAAGTGTAATACGAACAATTTGATGCTCCTTTGCCTGCTTCATGACAGCCTGCATCAGCTTTCGTCCAATCCCTTGTTGACGATAGTATGAATCCACATATAAGTCATTGATGATCCAGATTGGTCCCATGGATACTGAACTGAAGCTTGGATAAATCTGCACTAGACCTACAGCCGTGATCGCTGATTCATGCTCCTTTTCATCCATGACCGTAGCTGCTGCTAACGATTCTCGTCTTTGTTCCTTCCATTCGGCAATAAAAATTAGGGACTCATTATTACGAATCCTTTCCTGTATGAAGCAAGTACACGCCTCCAGGTCTGAATGCTGGCCATAGAACATGCGGTATTCATTAAAAAGCCTTGATACTTCAGAAAGATCACTTAAACTTGCTTGTCTAATTACAATTTTCATTCTTCTTAGTCCCTCCCGCGCCATTCCATGGTTAGAGATATCTGATCTATGTTCATTGTATAAGACAATGTACCCTTACCCCATTCAATAAACGGAACAAAGTTTGCAGAAATCCATGTATGTTCCACACATACCAACGTAAAAAAACGACGAAAGCCTCGTCAGCTACGTCGCTCTAGCTATGTACTATTTGGGCTCCGAATGTACCCGCACATGAGCAGGTTTGGATTCAGGGAAAATGACTCCTTTTTTTAAAATCAGGTTGGCATATTGTGCCCGTTCTCCTGTTGCAATGATGACATACGCCTTACCCGCACGATTATAAAAATTAAAGCGTTCTTCGTATTCCAGAGCATCGCTTATGTCTTCATACTCTTCGATCAACCTTCGGTAATCCTCCCAGATGATCGGAATGACCGGATCTCCCTTGACTACCTGCATTACGGTAGCTGGCCGGTCCACATAAGTATCCAGCGGAAATAGCTCTAATATCGCTTCTAGTAACTGCACCGTGCCCACTCCATCACATCGTACTAATCGCTGTGCATGGCTGGCAGCCGGGAAGTTGGCATCACAGAGTACAAGTTCATCACCATGACCCATTTCGGCCATTAGCTTGAGGAGCTCTGGTGGAAGCATGGCAGGAATATTTTTAAGCATTGTAAACACTCCTTATATATTAGATTTATGATTCCGAAGGATTTTCCATCCTTATTCTAACAGGTTTGTATACAGTTTGCATCGTCCAGCACTGATCTTCGTCGTTGATCTCCTTTGACAAAAATACTTGTTTCACATATAATTGTCATAACAAGTATTTAAATTTTAGAGGTCATTTCTATGGAGAGCGAGGTTCACTAGTTCATGGATTATTCCCTAGAGCAATCTGTCGGATTCATGCTCGGACTTACTCACCGAAAAATGGCTGCCTTGCTGGCAGCACAGTTTAAACCCTACGATATCACCACAGAACAATTTTCTGTGCTGTTTAATGTCGTCCGTTCGGAGGGTGTGAATCAGAAAGAAATGGCGGCCCGTGTTTTTAAAGACCAGCCTACAACAGCTCGGATCATTGATTTATTGGAAAAGAAAGGCTGGGTAGAACGCCGGACAAGCGAACAAGACCGTAGAGCATATCTGTTATTTCCTACAAAAGAAGGGAAAGCTTTAATTGACGTGCTTGTTCCAATCGAAAGAGAAATGAATAAAAAACTTGCTGAAGGTATACCCGAAGACCAGATGGAAGCATTTAAACATACTCTTTCCCTCATGAGTCACAACCTGTAACTATTACAACAAGGGGGAATGTCTCCAATGAAAAATCAATCTGCACCTGTCCGATTATGGACAGCCGATTTTATTTTACTGATGTTATGTAACTTCCTATTGTTTTTGCAACTGCACATGATTATTTCACCGCTACCTTCCTATGTGCAAGATCGATTCCATGCGAACGCATTTCAAGTCAGTCTGTTCACCTTTTTATTTGCTCTAAGTGCCGTTGCAGCCAGACTTTTCTCTGCGAGAGCGCTGGAGAAGGGTTTGCGTAATGCAATGATTTATATGGGACTGTCCGTAGCCCTGCTCGCCACGCTTGGCTATTATTTTGCTGCGGGAATTGCTGTACTGTTATTACTCCGTATGTTGTTCGGCGTTGGATTCGGGATGAGCAGTACCGCATTTCCAACGATGGCTTCTGACATTGTGCCCGTAAAACGCATGGGCGAAGGCATGGGATACTTTGGATTATCTACGAGTCTTGCGATGTCCATGGGACCGATTATTGGAGTAACCCTGCTGCAAGAAGCTGGATTTGTTACCTTAATGCTATGTACCGCCGGAGTGATTGCCGTAATCTATCCCCTCAGTTACAGCTTGACGCGTAAAAAAGCAGTTCGCACACAGCCGACTGCCACCAATCAGTCTATCCAAGCGGGGTCGGTCGCAACTGTTGCGAGTAATCAATCTCGTCCTACAGAGAAATTGCCATTTAATCGTAAACTAATTCTACCAAGTGTACTGAACGGATTGCTTTCAATAACGTACGGTGGAGTGGTTGGATTTATCGTTTTGTATGGAAAAGAAGCTAACTTGGCAAACCCTGCGCTGTTTTTCCTGTTTAATGCACTTGCGGTTCTATTAGTCAGACCGTTCGCCGGCCGACTATATGACAACAAAGGACCCAAAGCATTATTAATTCCCGGAGCGATCTGTGTCGCAATTGGACTTATTACGCTCTCATGGGCAACTACGATGCCAATGCTGTTTATCGCTGCGTTTATATATGGAATTGGTTACGGGTCGATGCAATCCACATTGCAGACATGGATGATACAAGTTGTTTCTCCAGCTCAGCGTGGTATGGCTAATGGCATGTTCTTGAATACACTTGATCTGGGTATTGCAATAGGGGCGTTGCTGCTAGGCGCCATTGCTTCTATAACAAGCTATACGGAAATGTATCGTTACTCCGTCCTGTTCATCGTAGTCTTTCTGGTCATCTACTTGATTCAAGGAAAACGAAGCGGCAGTTTCCATATCGAAACGTATTCTCTGTTATCTCATACTCATATTGCTGCAACAGAGAACGATGAGTCGAAGAACTCTGTTTCCTTGGAATCAGAATCCGAAAAGAGAACATAACTTTGACTTTTACAGAACGCTAACCTGCTTCCTATTGTAGCACCGCTTGTGTAATGAACACTCAGTATCACGCTCATCATGCGTCAATGAACAAAAACGCGTTTACCACCTAACAAGCAGCTGTAATCTGCTTTTGGGTCGTAAACGCGTTTTCATTTGATAAAATTAGAGTACTCATCCGTAATGCCAGTCAATATGGACTTTTTTTCCGAGGTAAGGGAACACGACGTCTAAACATCGGGCCTGTTTCATGATCTTCTTTTTGCTTGGTATGAAGAGATTCTTGACGATCCTGATCCTGCTTCGAACCACTTCCAGAGGACGACTTGCCGCCCTTCTCCGGCTTAACAGCAAGTAAAGTAAGCAAACCTCCAACGGCTCCAGAAGCAGCCAGAATACCGAAAAGCAAAAAATGGTGAGAACCAATCAGCAAAGACACAACAGGAGGACCAAGCGAAACCCCAATAAACCGCATACTGCTGAACAGGGCTGTAATTGTCCCTCTCTGCTTTTTGTCCACACCTTCTGTAATCAGTGTATCCAGACATGGTAACGCAGCTCCGATACCAGCACTTCCCAACGTGAACAGCCCCACTACAACGTAAATATTATCAAATACACCTATGATCCCTAACGAAACAGTCACCAGAGCAAGTCCAGCAAAACCAAGCCATTTCATTCTGGACTTATCTTTACCAATCCATTTCCCTGCAACAAATGAGGCAAGACATAACGCAGCCAGAGGGATGGCAAGTACAAGTCCTTTGACCACCCCTTTAAGTGCAAACTCACTCTCGAGTGTTTCAGAAAGATAATAAAGTACACCAAAAATAAGGAACATGCAAATGCCACCGATTGCAAACAAGGCATATAACCATCGTCCTTTTTCCTTTAGAACATCACGAATGGAGGCAACAAATTCAGAGAATGTCGGCGGTTTTTCTTTCTTTTTAGGCGTTTTGACCAGAAAAATTACCAAAATCAATGAAATGAGACAAAGCACCGGAATAGCCAAAAAAGGAGAATACCATAACCAGACAGCAAGCGCTGCACCAAGAATGGGACTAAGCACTTTGCCAAACGTGTTTGAGGTCTCAATAATTCCCAGACTCTTACTCACTTCATCTTCATTCTTAAACATGTCTCCCACAAGCGGAATCACGATCGGGAATGCGCCAGCTGCGCCAATACCTTGCAAAAATCTCCCTGAAAGGATAGTCCAGTACGCGATATTACCGTTCATCATCCATGCAGCAACTCCTGCAACGGCCCCACCGACAGCTGCGATAATAAGGCTGGGAATAATCACGACTTTCCTGCCGAATCGATCCGATAAATATCCAGCCAGCGGAATTAACAGAATAGCCACTACAGCGTACACCGTAATCAACATACTGATCTTAAATGAAGATACCTTCAATTCCCGTTCAATCTGTGGCAGAATCGGTATAAGCATGGAATTCCCCAAAGTCATAATCACAGGTATAGAGGCAAGTGCGACGAGGTCCCACTTTTTATCAGACATACCCTAACCACCTTCGCAGATTTTACACACATTAGCGTTATTGTCTGTTGATCTGAGGTTGATTATTCAGCATATGTCAAAATGGATATCCCGTATCCTTCCTTGTTCTGTCTTATACGGATAAACAAACAGACGGCGCATCATTGCACCGTCTGTTTGTTTATTTATATATTGTAACCTGTTACAGCTCTATTGTAAGCTTGCTTACCCCTGTTGCCGCGGTTATAACTGCGCCTTGGGCACCGGAATCTTGTGTTCCTCCATCTACGGAGGACACCGAATCTATACCTCGAAGTACGATAGTCCAAGGTTTACCCGCACCTTCAGCACGAACTTCCAGCTTCGATCCACTGCGTGTTACTTCCACTTGCAACTCAACTTCTGCACCTTGGTTGACAACAACTGCTTGTGTCGTCTCGCCATCCGCAAGTTCGAACAAATGGAGAGATACGTTATCCGCAAAATCATAATCTGGCTTGTGATCTACGGCACCTACCGCGATCAAACTATTCGGTTTGATCATCATTGGCAACGTTCTGAAGTCATGATTTTCACTAATCCAGCGTCCGCCTTCAACCTTGGCTCCTGTAAGGTAATTGGTCCATGTCCCTTCAGGTAGGTAATAACGAACGTCGCCTTCCTTGTTGAAGATTGGCGCAACCAGAATGGAATCTCCGAACATATATTGCAGGTCAAGTGTGGCACAAGTTGGATCATCCGGGTACTCCAGCACCATTGCACGCATCATAGGTAAGCCCTGTACAGAGGACTCCACCGCAGAATTGAACAGGTACGGCATCAGGCTGAGTTTCAACTTCGTAAAATCACGAACGACATCAACGGCTTCTTCATCAAATAACCAAGGTACACGATACGACACGTTACCGTGGAGACGACTATGTGAAGAGAGTAAGCCGAACTGTACCCAACGTTTGTATACGTCTGGCTCGGCTGTCGCTTCGAACCCACTGATGTCATGACTCCAGAAGCCAAACCCAGAAAGACCGAGGGACAATCCGCCTCGTAGTGATTCTGCCATGGAGGAATAAGTGGATGAACAATCTCCTCCCCAGTGTACCGGGAATTGCTGACCACCTACGGTTGCAGAACGTGCAAACAAAGCTGCTTCATTTTTACCGAGGTTCTCTTCCAGCACATCAAAAACCGCTTTGTTATACAAGAAGGTGTAATAATTGTGCATTTTCACTGGATCGGAACCGTCATAGTACACTACGTCAGTCGGAATTCTTTCGCCAAAGTCAGTCTTGAAGCAATCCACGCCTTGGTCAATCAAGGCTTTGAGCTTGCCTTTATACCATGCAGTCGCTTCTGGATTGGTGAAATCCACAAGACCCATGCCAGCCTGCCATTTATCCCATTGCCATACACTGCCATCCGTTGTTTTGACGAGGTACCCTTTTTCCATTCCTTCATCAAACAATATCGATTTCTCCGCAATATACGGGTTAATCCAGGCACAGATTTTGAGTCCTTTGTCTTTCAAACGTTTCAGCATACCTTCCGGGTCAGGGAACATGTCCTTATCCCATTCGAAATCACACCATTGATACTCCTTCATCCAGAAGCAATCAAAGTGGAACACAGAAAGTGGCAGGTCTCGCTCAGCCATACCATCGACAAAGTGATTCACCGTCGCTTCATCATAATCGGTTGTGAACGAAGTCGTCAGCCATAAACCAAATGTCCATGCTGGTGGCAATGCAGGTTTTCCTGTCAGCTTCGTATAGTTATCCAATACCTCTTTGGGATTAGCACCGCCGATAATGAAGTATTCCAGCGTTTCGCCCTGCACACTGAACTGCACTCTGGATACATTTTCAGAAGCGATCTCGTAGGATACTTTCTCTGGATGATTGACGAATACACCATACCCTTTGTTCGACAGATAAAAAGGAATGTTTTTGTAGGCCTGCTCACTGCTTGTACCGCCATCTTCATTCCAGATATCCACGATCTGACCGTTTTTTACAAACGGGGTGAAGCGTTCACCCAGACCATAGACATACTCTCCCACACCCAGCTCCAGCTGTTCCCGGAAGAAGCTGCCTTCTGTCGCTGACTCAATATAAGCCGGGCCTCTCCAGCCGCTTCCTGTCAGACGTTTATCATTATAGTGGAATCCAATATCCCACCCTTTTATTTTGTTCACGCTTACACGGAGATTACCGCTCTTGAGCTCCGCACCGTTCTCATCTTGATGAATCTGCACATCGGTATTGAATGTATTCAGTGCAAATTCAGGGCCAGGATTGACTTTGCCCTTGTGGTGGTTCAACTGCACACGAATGACATCAGGCATCGGAGAGCTGTATGTTGCCTTGAGCAACGCTCCGTTCAGTGTATCGCCTTTGTGCTCAATGCGTTTCGTTGCTGCATATACAGTAAAGGAATCACCCTTTTGTACAATATCTCGAATATCCGCCGGATTTTGAACATGATATCCATCACGGATCTGCCAGTAGCCATCGGTAAATTTCATCTTGGATTACCTCCTTCGGTTATACTATAATGATATTGATATATTTAACGATTTTCTTCTTATATTTTGATTAAAAATATCAGTATTTTGATTATACGGGGGATATTTTGTTCTTTTTCGGGAGTGTATTGCAAACGATTACATCCATTCGCATATGTTAGAGGAGGTTCCATCATGGAACGTGAACGTTTACGGGAAGATCGCATTCACGGCAATCCGATGTATCCGGTCAGTGTATATCCTGACATTCAACAATTAAACGGGGATAGCATTCTGGACTGCCACTGGCATGATGAGATGGAATTCACAATGGTGACTCAAGGTTCTGCTGTATTTCAGATCGATATGAACAGAGTTGAAGTACAAGCAGGAGAAGCTGTTTTTATCCATCGAGGTGAGATTCATGCAGGGTATCTAAGGAGCGAAGAACCATGTATATTTTCCTCGATTGTGTTTCATTCAGATCTGCTCGGGAGTCATACCTTTGATGCGGTTCAGGAGAAGTTTATTGGACCGATCGTACGAAAAAACGTAATACTCCCCTCTCATATCACAGCAGATGAAGCCTGGGGCAGAGAGGTACTGGAATATCTGCAACGCATTTTTGCTAATCACGCAGCCAAGACAGATACCTGTGAAATGTCAACGAAAGCTTATCTTTATCTCATATTTGCCTCCATGTTTGAAGAGCGAAAAATGCCGTCGCTTAAGGGCACAGTAAATAGCGGAAGCCCTGACAAGATGGAACGGTTAAAATCAGTACTTGGCTATATTCACAGACGTTACCCTGAACCGCTCAAGTTAAAAGATCTCGCCGATCAAGCCAATATGAGCGAAGGACATTTCTGTCGTTTTTTTAAACAGCTGGTGCAGAAGAGCCCTGTAGATTATATCAATTATTATCGTGTCCAGCAGGCTTGTATTCAGTTAGAGAATACGGACCGCAAGATCGTGGATATCGCCATGGATGTTGGTTTTGAACATCTGAGTTATTTTATTACGACTTTCAAGAAACATCGGCATACTACCCCGTCCCATTATCGCAAAATGTTCTCCAAAAATATCTCAGTGGAGCCCGCCACGCTTACACCAACACCCTCGCTCTAACATGAGAAAACATAAAAAGGTGCAAGCAGTTCACTACACTGCTTGCACCTTCATGGGATAGATCTCTGTTTCTAAATTATGATTTCATCTTCATCATACTACCTTAATGTTTTCCAAGATGAATACTCATGGATAGAGAAACCATTAAACGAATCGTGAACACTCGCCATTTTCTCCAACAGTTTCAGCTGTGCCTCCATGTAAGCATCTCCCTCTTCATAAAACGTAATGAACTCTCCCTCTTTACTTTGCTTCGTCTCCACCGCAATCGATATCTTCTTGCCCACGGAAGCCGCATCGATAAGTTCATCCTTCGCCACATTATAGATAGCGGTAGCCGTATCCCGATACGCCATAATGGTAATCGAATCGAATTTGCGTATCATCCAGCTGCTGACCGGCGTCGTAGTACCAGGAATTTTATAATTATCCAGCCAAAATGGCAGATCCGCTGCTACTGGCATCTTCATACGAGCAGCACGCTCCACGATATAATCGACATTCCCTTGCCATTGTGTGATGACGCTTGCCTGGTTCGTTTTCCACAGCGGATGTACATGCGGCTCAATGTCTAGATGAATGCCTGCAAATTTTTCATTAGCAAATGACTGTTTCTGATAATCTTCAATCCAGTCCATAAAAGAGGCAATCTGTTCCCGACTCTCTGTCAGTCCCCAAGCTGCACGCCCGTCCATAATATCCACGGCGATATTTTGAGCCCGTGCCAAGCGGATGAAATTTTGGTATTCAGGAATTTTGACGTCCCGGTTCATCTGAAGGTATATCGTATTGACGTTGTTCGCCGCTGCAAACTTTAACACATCCTGTGCATTGCTCTGAATCTGCGTTGTATCCCAAACCCATGTGGCCCGAACAGGATGATCTAACGTTCCATGAATGGTTGCGTAACTCTCCACCGGTTCTGTAGAACCTACAGCTGCTGCTCTAGAAGAACAAGCTGTGTTCAAACAAAGAATGATACAGCTCATCAACAACATAAAACGCAATCCGTTACTAGTTTTCACAATTGTACACTCCCTTGAAGTTATAGCTGCTCTCACGTATAAATCCGAGAAAATAGATGTCGTTATTCTTCATTTTTTGCATTCAAGAATAAAATTACGATGATTAAACTTCTTCAATATGCAACACCAGCTTCTAGACTCACGACGAAAGAATCATATAACTATATTTCGGGAATTCACAGTTCTGAATACATAGTTCAAAAGTCACAAATATCGTTATTTCACGGATAATTCACATCTAAACCAATGACTTCGGTCTATATTCCGTTTCTGAATATAGATTCCACAGACCTAATCAATTACATCTTCTTGGATAACAAAAAAACCGCCCGAAGGCGGTTCTCATTCCTTTATTCTCATATCTGCTCTCATATCTACTTTCGTTTCATCCTACTTCTCCGAAGCCCCGACTTGATCTGTATGTGGTTCGTCAAATAAAGAAACCAGTTCAATCCCTTCCGCAGAGATCCGAACGAGTCCAATATCAGACAACCGAAGTTCAGGAATAACCACCAGTGCCAACAGGGAAAGCGTCATGAAAGCATTATTCAACATGCACCCTGCCGATTGTAATGCTTCACTTACTGCTGCGGATTGCTCCGCGACGACTTCAAACGATTCCACCGACATCAGTCCCGCAATACGAAGCGGAAATTCTGTTACTCCCGAATTCGTCACAACAGCCACACCGCCTTGCATACGGATGACACGATTAGCAGCATCGGCCATAAGCGCATCATCGTTACCGATGATTAGCAGATTATGACTGTCATGCGCTACCGTCATCGCAATAGCAGCCGGTGATGTGAATCCGATGCCACCAACAAGTGCCACTGCACGATTTCCAGTTTGTTTGTGGCGTTCCAACACGGCAATTTTACATATATCATCTGCGGTAGACAGAACAACCTTGCCATTCTGCACATTCACTTGCACATGCTTTTCTTTTGTTTCCACATGATTCTCTGTCACTTGAATGATACGTGCGCCTATTGCACCTTCATGAATTGGCGCAGCAAGTTCCATATCCTGTGGCTGGATATTCGCCTCCAGTTTCACCGTATTGAGAACTTCCTCAGGATATGTGAAGTTCTCCCAGACGGCTGTCATTTTCCCATTCTCGGCTACGACTTGCCCCGCGGCAATGGTCATCCCTATACGCACATCAGCAAGGCGCCCGTCTAACAGAATAATATCGGCAAAATTCCCTGGAATAACCGCTCCGATATCACGCGCTACGCCAAACCGTTCCGCCGTATTGATGGTAGCCATCTGGAATGCGGTGACTGGCTTCACTCCTTGGGATATGGCCAATCGAACGACAAAGTCCATATGCCCCTCTTTTTGCAACGATTCGGAGCTCCGATCATCTGTCACCAGCATCATTCGACGTGTATCGAGCCCCAGCTCTGTACATGCTTTGATCGTCTCGGCTACATCATGCCATGCAGAACCTTGACGCATCTTCGCATACATACCCAGCCGCAAACGCTCGACCACATCTTCTTTCGTAACACACTCATGATCGCCCGTAACACCGCTGGCCGCATACGCAGGTAAGCGC
Source organism: Paenibacillus sp. JJ-100 (assembly GCF_948329825.1). Taxonomy (GTDB): domain Bacteria; phylum Bacillota; class Bacilli; order Paenibacillales; family Paenibacillaceae; genus Paenibacillus. Next base: position 547,722 of record NZ_CAOJCM010000001.1, on the reverse strand, counting down.
CAGTCATCGGATGCCCAGGTAAAATGTCCATCGACCACTTTACCTGCTCGAAGCGTCTCTTGGATCTCCCCAATCATCGTTTCATCTCCGTACACCACTCCAGGAAAATTCATCACTTCCCCAAGGCCGATCATATCCGGCCCCCAGGAGAGAGCCTCTGCAACCTCTTTTGGACCAATGTAGGCTCCTGTTGTCTCCAATCCCGGATGAGTAGAAGGCACACAGGAAGCCACTTGGAGATACGCCGCCATAGGCGTGGTGCGTGCTTCGTCTAACATAAGGCGCAGTCCTTGCAGCCCGAGCACGTTAGAAATTTCATGGGGGTCAAAAAAACCTCCCGTCGTTCCTGAAGGCAATACAGCTCTGGCGAATTCGGACACTTTCATCTGCGTGCTCTCGATATGACAGTGACCATCCAGCAAGCCTGGTGCAATATATTTACCTTTCGCTTCAATAATTCGGGTATGTTCTCCAATGGTGTGACTTACATCTTTTCCGACATATGCAATTCTTGTCCCTTGTATAGCTACAGACATGTCCGGCAGGATTTCGCCTGATATCACATTGACCAGTGTACCTCCACGAATGACTAGCGTAGCCTTCATATCCCCCCGGGCTGTAGCGACGAGATCCGGTACGCAATCAGCCAGTATTGGCCGTTCAAAAGCTATTGTGTTCAAATTCCTGCCTCCTTCATGATTCAGCACCAAAAAAAATATATTGTTTCGATTATATGAGTCTACGCTTCAAGTGTAAAGAAAAATCACATTCATCCGGTTTAGATACAACAAAACGAACCAGATCTATCATAGTACTTACATAAAACGGTTCACCAGGCGATATGGATTATCTTTCTGCCGTAACGATATTGACACTTAAAAGGGCCAGGCCAACCAGAAGTTACTGGCTGGCCTGATTTAATGTAGCCGAAATGATCTCATTGTATGACCGTTACATTGTACGACCTTTAGGTTTATTCCACACGAGCTGCAGGTAGATCACTCAACTCGTACCAGTCTTGAGACTGCGAAGTAATAAATGGGCTTGGTTTCCCTAAAGAGTATACGTGCAGCAAGTGCATCGCCCGGGTACAAGCGGTATAGAACAGTTTGCGCTCTTGCTCTCGAGAGTATGCTTCAGCAGACCCGTCATAGATCAGAACTGCGTCAAACTCCACACCTTTCGCCAAATAGGCAGGTATGACATGAACGCCCTGCTCAAAAGCAAGTGTCGTTTTTTTGATCAACTTGGGAGCTTTATTCAACTTTTGACTCAGGATGGCATGTACTTGTTTGCTCTCCTCAGCCGTCTTACAGATTACAGCTACGGATTCATACCCCTCCTCCATCAAATGATGAAGGTCTGTCGTCATCTCATTAAGATGCTGTTCCCGATCAGAAGTCACAATAACTTTAGGCTTTTCTCCATTTCGATTAAACGGAATGATCTCCTCCCCGCCCAGAACCATTCCCCGCGTAAATTCAACAATCTCCATCGTAGAGCGATAACTGCGTGTCAGCTCAATAACCTCCGTATTCTCTGGTCCGTACAGATCACTGAGAGGTCCCGTGCCGCTTAGCACAGAGGAATGCGCATAGATCGCTTGGTTAAAATCACCTAGGGCCGTAATCTTGGCATGGGGAAACAGCTTTTTCATAAAGGCCAGCTGAAATGCTGAGTAATCTTGCGCTTCATCAATAATGACATGGCGAATGTTCGAGTTAATATGGAAGCCGAGCAAAAGTTCCCGCAAATACAGATACGGTGTAATGTCCTCATAGGCCAGTTCCTGAACCTTTAATCTGCGCAACGTCGTCGTACAGACCTCTTCCCAATGAGCTGGCAGGCTCTCTCCATCTAGTAGTCGAACAATCTGAGCCTGATCCTGAAACAGATTCGCATACAATTGGCGGATATCCACAAAACGCAGTGCCTTGATCCATTTGCGCAACGGCTTGAGGCGTTCACTTACGATCATACGGGCTAATATATCTCTTTCTTGCTGGAAATCATCAAACGTTTCAGATTTCCCTTTTTGCTTACGTTTCAAACGTTGGTACGCACGCTGAAAATCCTCTGGCTCCATCAGGTCAAGCTGCTGATCAACCCAAGGCGCATCCAGTTCACTTTTAGCAAAAGTCGATAGTTCCTTCAATAACCAGTCACGCAGCAACTCCAGCCGACTCACGAGCTTGAAAGACGAACCGAAGCTATAGAATTTCTCTGCCATCGCATCCGCATTCACAATAGCCTTCCCCTGGAAGCGTACCGGCTTGAATTTCATTCCTCCACTCAGCATACTTTCTTTGTAACGTGTAATGACCTTCAGGAATGATGCAGAGGATTTAAACCGTATGCTAGACATTCGTGCGTCGTAACCCGGCTCTTCTGTTCCCGTGAGCACATATTCGAGCTGAATAAACGGGTCCTCCAGTTGATATTCTCGACCCAAACGGCGTTCCAAATACTCCTGAAACGTCGTCTGCAACATATTCTCTTCTCCAAGCTCAGGCAAAACCGTTGATACGTAACTATTAAACATCGGGTTCGGTGAAAAAAGAACCATCTGATCCGCCTGCAGATGCTCGCGGTATTTATAGAGAAGATAGGCCACACGCTGGAGAGCGGCGGAGGTTTTTCCACTTCCAGCTGCGCCCTGTACAATAAGCATACGTGTCCGATCATTGCGGATAATCCGGTTCTGCTCTTTCTGAATCGTTGCCACAATACTCTTCATCTGCGCATCAGACGTTCGGCTAAGCACTGCCTGGAGCAACTGATCTCCAATCGTTACCCCTGTATCAAACATAAATCGGATTCGACCATCCCGAATCACGAACTGCCGTTTCATCTCGATCTCACCGCTTATTTCGCCACTGGGCGTACGGTATGAGATTGGTCCTGGTGCACCATCGTAATATAGGTTAGAGATGGGCGCACGCCAGTCATAGATGAGGAAGGATTCTTCTTTCTCATCCAGTAATGAAGCAATTCCCAGATAGATGCGTTCCGCATCTGGATAGCCGTCCTCTTTAAAATCAATACGTCCAAAATAAGGTGAGTAATGTAGCCGTTTCATTTTGTCCAGTGCGGCAGTGGTATTACGATGACTCCGTTCACGATCGGACAATACTTGCGACTGCTGTCGCATACTTGTTGAAGTCTCCCCGACATCATCTGCTTCACTGAAGTTCATGGTAACCTCATCCCAGAACTCTTTTCTCATCTCGACTACTTCCTCCCGGAAGGAGCCCACTTCTTCTTCCAGCGTGGCGATTCTACGCTCAATCAGGTCGGTCACCATGTGAACCCGCTCCTGTTCCTTATTCCACTGCTCATCTGTACTCATATGCTGTACGCCTCTCTTTCCCCGGAGTGTGTCCGCAAATATCTATTTGACAATCCCGAAAATCAATAGTATAATAATTTAGAAAGTGAATTTTCGATAATGTATTGATTCTTTTTTTCTGAAAACCATTTTATATTTTACCAGTGACAACGTCCCGATGCAAGCGGAGACGTTATTTGTTGTTTCCACTATGTTTACTATATTCTTTTCTTAGTTGGTATGTCGTCTGCCAGATTCTCTTTCTCAGTCACTTTACTTTGTCTTATTTCTTCAACTCTTCGATCGTATCCACCCAGCGGATCAACGTTCCCGTCTCATCTTTCAATTGAAATGTAATGCCCGATGTAATCTCTGCATACGGTGCTTGATCTATACGAATATGGCGTATTTTACACTCATACCTGTCACGTGGATGTACAGCATTCGTTAACTCAGGTAACCGTTGTACTTCCAGACGAATATGTAGCAAACGTTGTCCATGTATTGCAACTAACGTAGCCTTACCTGTTTCCATCATATTCATACTTGTCTGGGTACCTTGCCAGAGTGCCAATCGAAGGCAGTTTGGGCTTAAGGATACCACTTCCCCCATGCTAATCATAGCCACATGAGGCCATTGTCCGTCAGTTACAGTAAGAAGCTGCATCGCCTCATGTTGTTTGTTCTCCAGATCATTTCCACTAAACCATTCCAGTAGTTCTGCATCCAGCTGCGCAATCTCCATTGATTCGATCCCTCAGTTCATTTAGATTCATTGTCATCCCTGTTGATGAAAAACACATGAGTACCTCAATATATGAAACAACCCGGACGCTGTTGTCCGGGCAAGTTGTTAATCTATTGTAACTGATTATCACAGCTAAGGCCATTTCAGCCAGTTCAGTATATGATCCTGTGAATCTTTGTCTTCACTTGAAGAATGCACATGCTCCGCCAGCCGATTCAGCCGCTCCAGCTGATAACCATAATCATATATGGCCGCAGCCACGATGGACAGCCTTAACATGCCATCCCTGTCAACATCAAACTGCGTAATAGCCTGCTCCATGAAATGGTCATTCTCACTCACAAATTGTGCGGCCTCTTCACCGTTCGGCTTTAATTTATCTTCGAATTTGAGCAAGGCATGTTCATGGAATTTAATGCCTCGTTCCAGATGGGTATCAAAAAATATATTCATCTCTGGTGTCCGCTGTGCCTGAAAATAATGACGTTCTACCGATTCCAGTACATCATATCCTTTTTGCAAACTGAGCAGCATCTGTTTATATACAACCATTTGACGAGTCTCACTGAATCTAGCCCGTTTCATCTTCTTCTGCTCTTCTTCAAACAGATGATATTTATCCGATAAAGACTTGATCGCTCCACCCAGATTACTCTTCTCTTCGCGGAATACTACCTCTTTGATCTCAGCAGAGATCGAGGTACGAAGTAACAGGGACATACCACTGAATACACTATGGATCTGCTTCACAAACTGTACCTTTGGTTTAGGTGGAAACACCGTGATGTTAATCAGAAAAGCGGATATGATGCCCACAAGGGTTAGCAAGAATCGATTAAGTGCAAAGTGCCAATCTCCAGAGGCTTCCATGATGGATACAACCGTGACCAGTGTCAGCCCAACCGTCTCACCCATATTTAATTTAAGACAGATCATAATAACAAGCACAATAATTAAACCCACTGCTATGGGTTCATTCGATAGCACCATCCCCCCCAGTAAAGCTACAATCGCACCAAGTGTAGTTGTTTGTAGCTGATCAAGGAAATACTTCCACGAACGATAGATGGAAGGCTGCATGGCAAATATCGCTGCGATCGCGGCTGGCACAGGAGATTGTGGGTTTAGAAATAAACTACTTAGATATAAAGCAAGCGTGACCGCTATACCTGTCTTAAGTACACGTGCTCCAAATGACATGGCATCTCCCTCCATTTATCCGACCTATTCATTTTAATATTGATAATGTTCATGTTGATTATTACCCCATAATTCTAATTTTGCCCGAATGACTTCAGGAGAAGGATTATTGTACCATGAGAGCTTCCACCTTAGCTATTCCCCGTTCGAAAAATGTAAAAATTAAATTGGAGCACCTCGCCCCATTAATAGAGACGAAATGCTCCAATCTAATTTTCGCACCATCAGTTCAACGGTTGAAGCTTAACTTATATATCGGCACTTTCCCATTCTTTCTTAAATTGCTCCACATACTGCACCATATACTCGTGACGCTGCTGCGCCAGTTTCTTACCGTAAGATGTATTCATAAGATCCTTCAGCTTGAATAACTTTTCGTAAAAATGATTGATCGTTGTGCTGCGCCCATTGCGATATTCCTCCCGAGTCATCTGTTTTCTCGGAGGTAGGGATGGATCATACATTTCACGCCCGCGGGCACCTGAAAAGGCAAACGTACGGGCGATGCCAATCGCGCCCAGCGCATCAAGTCGGTCTGCATCCTGCACTACCTGAGCTTCTAACGAGTGATCTGCAGCACCTTGCCCACCAGCATATGATATTGTGCTAATAATATTCACCACTAATTCGCGTGTGGCAGGATCTAGCGGCTGCGTGTCCAACCAGGCGTGTAGCTTCGCCATACCAGCTTCCAAGCTGTCATTGAGCTTCTCATCCGGTACGTCATGCAGCAATGCAGATAGCTCGCATATAAATGGATCTGCGCCCATATGCCGTGCTAGTTTGACCGCAAGTGTAGTGACACGCTCAATGTGTGACCAGTCATGACCATCGGAATGCCGGGACGCTTCCATCTGTACAAAAGCACGAGCTTCACGCAGGATCGCATCAGGCGACCAGCTATCTTGTTGCACTTGCTCCTGCTCATCAGTTGAATTTGAGGTCATTATGACTCCCCGCCTTCGCGTGTTTGTTCACGCGGTACACGTCTGGCCACACCCGTCCGGATTGCTGCTTCAATGACACGCCTACGCATCGATTTAACCACTTTATCGTTGAATACACTCGGGATAATGTAATAACGTGTACGTTCTTCATCCGAGATCGCAGAAGCAATCGCCTGAGCAGCAGCCAGCTTCATCTCTTCATTAATTTCAGTCGCCCGGCAATCCAGAACTGCTCTGAACATACCTGGGAAACAAAGAACATTATTAATCTGGTTCGGATAATCTGAACGTCCAGTCGCCATAACGGCAACGATATCTTCGACCAGAGCCGGCATGACCTCAGGTACAGGATTAGCCATCGCAAATACGATGGGATTGTCCGCCATCGTCTGTACATCTTCACGCGTCAACAGATTACCTCTCGACAAGCCAATAAATACATCTGCTCCCCGAATAACCTCTTGCAGCGAACCCGTTTCCAGTTCGGGATTAGTGCGTGCAGCGTATTCTGTCCAGACATCATTATCATACGAATTCGTGCGTACAATCGCTCCGTCACGATCCACACCGATGAGTCGCTTCGCGCCAGCAGACAACAAAATATTGCTACATGCCACACCAGCCGCACCAATGCCGCATACGACAATTTTCACTTCATCGATAGACTTACCAACCAGCTTGAGTGCATTGATTAGACCTGCATATAAAACAACCGCTGTTCCATGCTGGTCGTCATGAAATACCGGGATATCCAATTCTTCATTTAATCGGCGTTCGATCTCAAAGCAACGTGGAGAAGAGATATCCTCCAGATTAATCCCACCAAATGCAGGTGATATCGCTTTCACTGTACGAATGATCTCTTCGGTATCCTGCGTATCCAGGCAGATCGGGAACGCATCTACGCCGGCAAATTGTTTGAACAGCATAGCCTTCCCTTCCATGACCGGCATCGCCGCTCTCGGACCAATATTACCGAGTCCTAGCACCGCACTACCATCAGAAACAACCGCCACGGTATTACGTTTAATGGTCAGCGAAAAAGCTTTCCCAGGCTCCTCGGATATAGCCGAACATACCCTAGCCACGTCGGGAGTGTACACACGGGAGAGGTCTTCCCGGTTATGAATGGGTGTCTTCGGTGTAACTTCAATTTTGCCACCGAGATGCAACAGGAATGTACGGTCTGACACATTAATGATGGACACGCCTTTAAGCTTGCTCACCGCTTCTACAATTTTGCTGTTATCCTGTGAATCGGTGACTGCTACAGTCAAGTCACGTACGCTGACATCCTGATTGGTCGAAATGACGTCAATGGCAATGATGTCTCCTCCAGCTTCCGAGATGGCCGAAGCCACTTCGCCAAACTTGATATCTTTCGTTGTCATTTCCAGCCGTATAATAATGCTGTTGCCGTCCAGATTTCTCTGATTCATTTCAATTCCTCCCAGACAATGAAAGTCTTAAGTTGACAAGTTACGTGTTTGTCTTCGCTACGTGGACATGATTATCCTTTATATTGCCCAAAAAAAGCCCATAAGCCCCATATAACAGAAAAAGGATTGCCTTGAACCCCTGTTCAAAGGCTCATGACAATCCATTTTAATGTCTCTCTATATCTGGAATTCCGTTCGTTCGTCGGACCCATCCTAAACTATATGTCTCCAGAGAACTCAAGCAACCCTATTCTTGTCTATCTTCTGAACTTATTTACGATTCGCCGCTCTGCGCAGTACACGAATATCATATGGCTGCAACTTCAAGCTTGCTTCAACCACTTTTCCGCTAAGCACATCCGTGTACGCTTGACTGTCCAGCTGAACTTGTTTCTCGTGCTCAGTATAGTTCTGAACAAATACATAATCCGAATCACCGTCAGTACGTACATGTGCGGTCGTGCCTGCGGCCATGTCCGATTTCAGTCCACGCTCCAGATCCAGCTCGGCAATCAATCTGCCGTAGAAATCATCATAAAACGGTTCTTTCATTCTCGCTGCCATATAATAAGCTTTACCTGAACCGAACTCGTTTACCGTCAAGGCTGGACGTCCGGCATAAAAATCAGAGCGATACACGGCAAGAGATGTTGCACCTTCGAGATGAATCAGGTCGCATAGTTCAATTGCATCATACTCTGTCGTAAGTTCAAGCGCATTGCCTTGGACTGGAATGATTCCATTCCGTTCACGATCATGTAATCCATCGATCTCTTCAGACCAGATGCCAAGCGTTTTGCGAAGTGGACCCGGGAATCCACCCAGGAAACAGAGATCGTTCTCATTAACAATACCAGACCAGTAGGTTGCGACAAATGTGCCACCTTCCTGTACAAATTTCTCGATCCGTTCTCCAACACCTTCACGTACGAGATACAGCATTGGTGCAACCAGAACTTTATACTTAGATAGGTCAGCTTCCATGTCGATGACATCAACCGCTACACCCTTTTTCCAGAATGCTTCGTAGTGAGCTTCTACCGTCTGCTCGTATTTCACACCAATATTACGTGGACCTTGTGAATCATTGACCGCCCAGCGATTTTCCCAGTCGAAAATAATCGCAACTTCAGCAGGGACTGTAGTTCCAACAATACTCTCCATGCTTTGCAGTGCTGTACCAACATCGGTCACATCCTTGAACACACGGGTATGTTCTGTGCCTACATGGTCTACTACTGCGCCGTGCAGCTTCTCACTTGAACCACGGCTTTTTCTCCACTGGAAGTACTGTACGCTGTCTGATCCGTGTGCTACTGCCTGCAAAGAGGATAGTAGATGCATACCCGGACGTTTCAGCTTGCTAACATCCTGCCAGTTCGTCGAGCTTGGTGTGCTCTCCATAAGCAGGAAAGGCTGTCCGCCTTTGATGGAACGTACAATATCGTGCATCATCGCAATGCGGGATGCTTGTTTTGCATCATCCTCGGCATCATGCCATGTCGGATAACTGTCCCAGGAGAGGAAATCCAGAATATCTGCGAACTTCCAATAGTTTAACCCGCCATAGAATTCCATCAGATTCGTCGTTACTGGCAGATTCGGATTCTTTGCCTTAAGCGGTTTCGTTTCATGTATGATGAAATCGGCTGTCTGATCGGTTACAAAACGACGCCAATCCAGATTCATCGCGTGAACTTGAGTTTCACCGTGTGGTGCCGGAGATTCCACTTGACTCCAGTCCGTTACTGTATGGCTCCAGAACGTTGTCCACCATGCATGATTCAGCTCGTCCAATGTGTTGTACTTATTACGAACCCAGCCACGGAAGGCTTCTTGGCAGTAGTCACAGTGGCAATCCCCACCGAACTCATTCGAGATATGCCATCCGATGACAGCCGGGTGATCCGAGTAACGCTCGGCCAACTTGCTGTTCATCATCGTTACTTTTTCCCGATATACCGGAGAGGTGTAACAGTGATTATGACGGAACCCGTGAAGGTTTCGAACCCGATTCTCGGATACACGTAAAACTTCAGGATACTTTGCTGACATCCAGGCCGGTCTGGCACCGCTTGGTGTTGCCAGAAACGCATATATCCCGTTTGCCGCAAAACGGTCCAGCACCTGATCGAGCCATTCAAATGTATAGACTCCTTCTTCAGGCTCAAGTGATACCCAAGAGAAAATACCGACTGACATGACATTACATTTTGCAAGTTTCATCAAACGAATATCTTCTTCAAGCACCTCTGGATAACGAAGCCATTGTTCCGGGTTATAGTCAGCACCATGCAGCATGTACGGAGCCTTGGCACTTACGGGTGGAAATTTGTATGTCATTTATGAAAACTCCCTTGTCGTTGAATTCCCTTTATTTATAATTCCTTTATTTCAAACATATGTTTTGGCATCCATCTCTTGTACAGCGGTTAACGCCTTAAATGATTCGAGCTTGCGTCCTTTAAAATCAAACATCGTCAGATTACCCCAATTGTTGGGGTGTCCTACAGACCATTCTTCTTTGCTCGGAATCCAGGCAGGCTCCCAATAATAGAATCCATGCCCAAGACCCCCTGGAACTTCACGGATAATCTGTAAGAAATCCTTCAGATATTGAGTCTGTCCTTCCACACTTGCAGGATATCCTGGCAGTAACATATCTTCCTGATTCACAATCCATTCCATACCCTCTGGCTGCTCCAGTGTCCAGGGATATGCCGTCTCAACCACGTTGATTGGTTTGCCATAACGCAGCGCCAGATCATTGAGGTTGTTACGTAAGGCATCCAGTGTTCCGTGCCACCATGGGTAATAAGACAGACCAATCACATCAAACTCCACGCCAAGTGTTTCAAAACGATCAAAGAATTTGCGGCTCTCGGCATTATCTCCGCCGCGGTCAATATGAATCATAATCTGAATCGAAGGATCAACCGATTTCACTGCTGCAATGCCATACTTCACAAGACCTGCGAAACGTTGCCACTGTTCATCTGTGTCATGCTCCTCACCACCAACACGACCTTCATTCCATAACATACCTGGCGTAATTTCATTACCGACCTGAACCATATCTGGTAAAGCATCGTGTTCTTTAAGCGCTCGAAGTACATCCGCAGTATATGTGCATACAGCTAATCTGAGCTGTTCATACGATAAATTTTCCCAAGCCTTTGGTTTCCACTGATTAGCTGGATCGGCCCAACGATCGGAATAGTGAAAATCGAGCAGAAATTGCAGTCCCTGCGATTTGATTCGTTTGGCTATTTCTACAGTCCGTTCCAGATTACAGAACCCACCGACAGGATCATTCCAAATACGAAGACGGATCGCATTGGCATCATTCAACTTGAGAATCGTAAGCAGGTCTTCCTCCTTACCGTCCGCATCACGATAAGTTCCACCATGTTGCTCAATTTCGTCCATGAATGACACGTCCATGCCAAGAATGAAAGGATGTTCGGTTGAGTGACTCAAAATATCAGCCTCCATTAAATTAGATATTCATGCTCAGCCTTTTACTGAGCCTAGCGTCATACCTTTTACAAAGAAACGTTGAAGGAACGGATAAACAATCAGAATTGGTGCACTACCGATAAAAATTTGAGCTGCACGCACAGTCGTTTGCGAGATGGTTTCCATCTCCTTCGGATTCATCGCCATCGTGCTCATGTCCCGTTTAATAATGACAGTCTGCATGAATGTAGCTAGCGGATAATCCTTCGCATTGTTCATGTAGAGCAGCCCGTCAAACCAGGAATTCCAGTGGAACACCATGCTGAACAGAGCAATTGTTGCAATAGAAGGCAGCGAGATCGGCAGGAAGATACTGAACAAGGTTCTGAAATGGTTCGCTCCGTCGATTAACGCCGCTTCTTCCAATTCCTTAGGAATACCACGGAAGAAGTTCAGCATCAGGATAACCAGGAACGTGTTGACTGCCCCTGGCAGTACAAGTACCCAGAAAGAATCCATCAGACCGATCTTCTGAATAACCATGTAGAATGGAACCAGACCTCCATTGAAGATCATACTGAATACGAAAATCCAGGAGTATACGGTTCTGCCTTTGAATTCACTGCTCTCCTTGGACAACGGGTAAGCTGCCAAGAAGGTAATCAGGAGTGTAATGCCTGTACCGATGACCGTACGCAGCAGTGAAATCCAGAGCGAGTTCAGAAAGATCGGATTATTCATCGTTTTTTTGTATGCTTCAAGGGAGAACCCTACCGGCCAGAGACTGACCAGATTCGCATCTGCTGCAGCCTTGTTACTGAACGATACTGCCAGTACGTGAATCATGGGCACAATACACATGATGGCAATCAGAATAAGAAAACTGATATTGATGACGTTAAAAATGCGATAAGATCGTGATTTATGATACATCGTAGTCCCTTCCTTCTCTGTTCGGTCAATTAGAATATGCGGTATCCGGCGTATTTCTTGGCTAGGCTGTACGATACGAGGATCAGAGCCATACTGATTACGGATTTGAACAATCCAATCGCGGTTGCAAAGCCCATCTCGCCATTTTCGAGCGCCGAGCGATAGACGAAGGTATCGATGATGTCTCCTGATTGATAGACGAGCGGATTGTACAAGTTGAAGATCTGGTCGAATCCCGCGTTGAGTACGTTACCTAGAGCCAGCGTTCCTACGACCATCAACATCGGTACAAGAGACGGAATCGTAATATGAAGCGTCTGCTTCCACCGGTTGGCTCCATCGATCTCCGCTGCCTCATACAATGCTGGATTAATACCGGCAAGGGCCGCGAGGAAGACGATCATGTTATAACCGAACTCCTTCCACACATCCGTCACAATGATCGTTGGTCGGAACAAGCTGTTATCTCCAAGGAAGAAGTACGGCCCCAGGCCGAATGTGCCGAGTACCCGGTTCACCAGTCCTCCTGTCGATAACAGGTCAAGTAAAATCCCACCGAGGATGACCCAAGATAAAAAGTGAGGCAGATAGACCAGCGTTTGGATCGTACGTTGAATGGCCATCTTGCGAACCTCATTTAGCAGTATGGCGAATACAAACGGAACAAACAGGTTAAAAATCAGCTTGAGTACAGCGATGATCAGGGTGTTCAAGATAACCTGCAAGCTGTCTTCACGTTCGAACAAATATCTAAAATTATCAAACCCGACCCAATCAGAGCCGCTGATACCCATCCATGGTTTGTAGTCTTGGAATGCCATAACGATCCCGCCCATAGGCACATAACTGAAAATAATTAAAAAGATGATGGCTGGCAGCAGCATTACGTGGAATGGCCAAGTTCGTTTTAAAGTTCTCATGATTGCTCCCCCTGTAATTCTTCCTACTCAAGTACTCTTGAGTGGCTCTATAGGCAAATTATATCAACCTTCCATGACCCCCAAACAGCGCATAAAAGCAATATAAATGGCACAAAAGCAACTACTTTGGGCATGTACCTGAAAGAGAAACTACTAAAGCCATTTAGCCACGGTTTTGCAGGGTTATTGATGATTTTTGACTGTTAAAAAAAACACAGAAAACGCACAGACTTGTATCGTCTGTGCGTCTCTTTTGGCTATACTTTTTCATGGAGTAATAACCGATTATTTCTTCACGCCGTCATACCACTCGTTCACTTCTTGAGTGATCTGATCGCCACCACCCGATTTCCATGTTTGAACAAAGGTATCAAATGAATCTATCGGGCTTTTACCGTAGATGATCTCATTAAACGTTTGGTTCTCGATTTTGTTAAGGTAGTCGAGTTTGGATTTCATCGTTTTCGTCGTAGGGCCTGTGAACATATTTTTGAACGAAATATCTTTTTGCTCAAGCAACACTTTTGCCGCTGCAGGTGTTTCAGGTCCATAGTTCACCGCTACGTCTTTTTCCAGCTTAGTTTGTGGCTCTTTGCCATCCGCCAGGTTCATCAATGCTTTCATCTGTGCATCAGGGATCCGCGCGCCGTCACGAACAAGCAGGTAACGCACAACGTTGACATATCCACCATCAATTTCATCCGGTTTTTTCTGTTTGCCATTGGCATCTAGCTGATAGTCATATCCATCAAACAAACCGTTGTCATACTCGCTTCCTGGAGATGGATCAGCATAGTTGTCGAACAGGTAGTTCTGATATGTGAAGAACGCTTCCGGGTGAGCCATATCTTTTTTAATCAAAGTCACACCGTTAACAAACTGCGTTCCGTGACGCATGGCTTTGCCATCCGGTCCTGCCGGAATAGCAATAGGCTTCCATACCGCACTCGGCACGTTTTTCACGGTATCAATTAGCGGCCATCCACTCATCCAGTAAGGACCAGGGATAATACCTGCTGTACCTGCAACGGCTGGTTCTGCTGTTTTATTCTCATCCCACAGCGCTGCTTCCTGAGGAATATATCCTTTTTTGAGCCATTCGCTCAATTTGGTCAAACCTTGTTTCATACCAGGATTGATGGAACCGTACTCCAGCTTGCCATCTGCACCTACATTCCATTGTTCTGGTAAGGTACCATATGCGCCAAAGATCCAGGATGGATCTCCCATCCATGTGTTCATCGATTTCTTAAAACCAATGCTGAGCGGTGTGACCTTGTCAGGAGCTAATCCATCCGGATTTTTATTTTTGAATGCATCCATAACCACTTCCAGTTCGTCAATGGTTTTCGGTGCCTCCAGATTTAGCTTATCTAGCCAGTCTTGACGAATCCAGAGCAAGTAGTCATTGTTATATGCATAATCCAGTACAGGGATCCCCATTCTTTTTCCATCACGGCTGTATTGATTCCATACGTTCGGATCTTGCTCCATCGCTTTTTTCCATGTATCTGAAGCGTATTTATCAAACAACGGTCCAACTTCCTGATACATACCTGAGTCAATCAAGTCTTGAGCAACAAGATTGTCCGGCTGACCAATCGTAACGATGTCTGGCATTTCTTGACCGGAGGACATAGCCAAACGAAGTTTGGTTGCGAAGGCACTGTTCGTATCGGTTACAGACCATAGCGATTTGATTTCAATACCAAACTTGTCCTTTGCCCATTTTGTAGCCACGTTATTTTCCATAGACTCGCCATTTTTGAATTTCAACTCAGGGTCGATGCCCCATGCTGTCGTGATGGTTACCGCCGGGTCATACTTTTCTTTGTATTCATTTTGAGCTCCAGTTGAGCTTGAAGCTGCACTTTCCTGGTCTCCACTGCCTCCTGAGCATCCTGCAAGTACGACAGTCAGACACAGCGTTGTAGCGAGAAGCGACAAGAATCTCTTTTTCGTTGATTGCGCTCTCATGTTGTTCCCCCTTAAATCGTTTTGGTTACCCTTTCATTATAGAATGGTTACGCAGATCAGCCTATGATACGAAATCAAGATTTCTGCACCTTTACCAACTATATCCTCGAACTTTGTTGTATTTATGTCTGGTCCCGGAATTCATTTGGTGTCATGCCGTAATGTTTTTTGAACATTTTGCTAAAATATTGGGGATTTTGATACCCAAGCTCACTCGTAATCTCGTAAATTTTTTTATTCGTATTTTTGAGCAGATATAGCGCACGTTCCATACGCATACGAATCATGTAGTCACCGAGACCCTCACCCGTTTCTGCTTTATATATTTTCGAAAGGTACACCGGATGTAAGTACACTTTATCCGCAATCATTTTTACCGACAGATCCTGTCCGGTGTCTCTTGTGACTAGCTCCTGAACCTGCTTGATAACATGTCTGCGACTCTGTACCCCTTCCTGGTCTGACAATTCTTCCTGTAGTTTCGTTAGCATATCCATTGCCCATCGCCGAAGTTTCTCAGGGGATTGAATTAACTGATGAGCCATCAACAAATCAAACCCCGCGTGATCGATCTCGTGTACCAGATGGCCCTGTTTATGAGCAATGTACATAAAAGCATTCGTAACGGACAAATACATCTCATACACATGCTCTCTGGATAAACATACCTGCTTCGCTGCATCAAATACTGCATTTAACTTTGCAACTGCAGCCTCCCATTGCTTAGTCTCCAGCAACTGAGGAAGTACCGGCGGCTTGTATAATTCTTCGAGAGCTTGCGCTGCATCATTGTCAGGGCGCTTAGCCAGTGTCTGCTCCATATCCATGTAATAGATCTGGTGTTCATTGGGTCCAGAAAGAACAAGCGAACCCAAACTTTTCCGATAAACCGTGGTCAGTTCACTAAACATAAATGGAGGTGTAATGACCATGGACAAATCTCCTTGCAGAAAGCGCACCACATGATTGCGGATGGTCTCTGCAGCAGCTTTTAATGCTTCACTACCCATAGGGGAGGCTTCGCTTGGCTCCTGACTTTGCAGAAACATGACCAAACAATCATGCGGCCCGCGGCTAAACCAGACATGATATACTTCTCCCAGCACTTCCTCAGCTATATTACCAACAGCAAAATCTATCAGATCCAGCGAGTGCTGATCCATGGATGTAAAACGTCCAGCGTGGCGAATCAACATCATGGCCGCGGGCTGCTCCGGCTCCATATGAAGTTCATATTGCGCTAACTGCTCACGCAGAGCTTTCGTTGAAATCTCCCGCCCTAGTAGCAAATCATGCATCAGGTTCTCTCTTAAAATCTTGTAATCCGATTTACGACCATAAAGGAGACGGTGATATTTATCGAATTCATCCCATTCTTCTCGCAGAGAGGCAATCGTGGCGGAGACCGAGTTCATAAACTCATCATCGTTAACAGGCTTCAAAATATAGTCCGCCGCCTGCAATTGAATTGCCTTTTTGGCATAATCAAAATCACTGTGACCCGTCAGCAAAATGCAGCGTACATGGGACCAGCGCCGATGTATCTCCGCTATGAGTTCAAGTCCAGTCATCCCAGGCATGCGAATATCTGTCACGACAATATCCACCGCATTCTCTTCCATCATCTGCAGCGCTTCTTTGCCAGATGATGCACGCAGTATTGTTGAAACGCCCAGCTCCCCCCAAGGAATTGTTGCTTCCAAGCTTTCTGTTACATACGTTTCGTCATCAACAAGCAATATATCGATCAAATCATTCACTCCCTAGTTCGTATATTTATTCTACTCTTCGGCATCGGGTAACCCTTCAGGTTCAATAGGCCATGACAAGCTGATCCGTATTCCCCCTAGCTCCGATTCAGTGATATGAATACCGCTCTTCTCCCCATACCTGAGTTGAAGTCTCTGATTCACATTCCACAGTCCGCAGCCCATCTCCTGATCCATCGTACCTGTGAGTTTAATCAGCAGGGCTTCTCGTTGTTCTAGTGTCATACCTTGACCATCGTCTTCTACAATCAAAACCATGTTGTCATCCTGTCTCTCACCAGAAACTCTAATCTGGCCCGCTTCTGCGTCTGCCTCAATTCCATGGATGACCGCATTTTCGACCAAAGGCTGAACGATCAACGGCGGCACTTCCATCCTCACCATGTCTTCCGGCAGATCAAGGGTATAATGGATACGCTCCATGCGCATACGCTGAATCTCTAGATAGTTGGTCACAAATTCAATCTCTTCCGATAGTGGTACAAGATCTCGTTCCTGTCTTGTTGTATATCTGTAATATCGGGACAGATTGTGCGACATCGCTACAACGGCATCCACGCGTTTGAGCTTCGCCATGCTGGTAATAAACGAGAAACAGTTATAAAAGAAATGCGGATTAATCTGTGATTGCAGTTGTTTCAACCGGGCTTCCCGAACGTGGATCTGCTCAAGATACACATGTTCAAACAGCTGCTGAATTTTCTCCACCATCGAATTGAAACGCTCCGACAAAAAGCTGAACTCATTGCGACCCTTTGGCTGGATACGCACCGAATAATCCTCCTGCTTTAATCGCTGAAATCCACGAATCAGTTGTTTCACCGGTACTTGAACCTGTACGTATAACAGGTAAGCAACGGTAAAGCTCATCAGTAACAGACAGATCATCGCAGAGTAAAATAGGAGATTCGACTGGTGAATAGGTTTCAATATATCTGACAGCGGCATATAATCTACCAGGTACCAGCCTGTAGTGCTAGATTTTACAGAATTGACCATATATGGTTCATTATCAATGATTACCGTTCGATTTTCCACGTCTTGAAGCGTGCGACTGGATAACTCTTTGATTAGTTGATTAGTTAATGCCCGGTCGGATGTTCGGTTATAGATCACTCCTGTTTCTTCACGAAAATAGAAGGGGTCATGTCTGCCGTCGCCTTTGAATTTATCGAGCATGTCCCGAATGTTATCGCTATCAAACTCTAGTTTGATAATGGTTTCTGCATTTTCAGCAGGGTCCTTTATTCCATAAGGGGATACGGTGATCCAGCTGAACATAAACCGCCCGTCTTTCATTTTCTGAACATCCCAGCCAGGAACGATATTTTCTTGTAATGCCTGCTTATCGTATGTACGCGCATCCCGTTCCGAAATAACTCTACCCAAGGATGGGGAGTACAGGTATAACTTAGTAGTCCAATTCGATGAGCTTTCCTGAATACTCAGCTTGTTTTGAATTCGCTTGACCAGATTGATCGCGTCCAGATCAAAGTAACTACTCTCTGCAAAGATTCGCCGAAAGCTTGCAATATCGGGGTCATGAATCAGCAGGTTAGGCCATGACGATAACAATTCAATATTGGAGTTGACTTGATTTTGGAAAAATTCAAGTTGATTACTATACGAACGGTTAAGCTCAGCTCGCAATACAGCTGTTGTTTTATGATTGGAATACCAATAGAGGAGCACAACGGGGATCAGCATAATCAGTATCAAAATGACCATTTTTGAAAATAGATTCGTTCGATATGTCATAGAAGTTTTCATCTCGCTTTATTTTCGTTTTCTTTTTCTAGATTTTGCCGTGACATTAATTGTAATCATGTAAGCTGTAAATACAATCTTTTTCTTCGACATGCGCTGTAACGATCTCATTAGATAATTTAAAGATCAGATTACCCTACTATTATCGTAAGCGTTATCATCATGATGGAAAAGGAGAAAAAAGCAAGTTCTTAGCACTAAATTCAACTTCCACGTACAAAAAAAGCCGGCAATGTGCCGGCGCCATTATACATAAACAAGTCAGACAATCTATGTTTTTCATCCTACAAATGAATCATGTTTTTATTTTATGTACTTGTCGCTAAACTCCATATATCACAAACTAAGGAACATGATAATCGAATGATGTATTCGTTCCATCCACGGCTACATTTAGTACGACATCGTTCAATCTGCCTCTCACTTGCAACGGACACTCTGCCACACCAGAGAATTCAAGTTTACCTGTATAAGTTGTACGTGGCTCAATTTGGATTGGAATGGCCTTTAATTGAACCGATCTCAAGGAATTGGATAGGGGATCATCCTCATTATGATAACTTCCTGCCAAGTCAGGCTTCACCATTGCAACTACCGGTGAGCTGCTATAATTTTTCAAAGTTAACTCACAGATTGCCAGGGTCTCTCCATTGGACGACACATCATAAACACAGGAACTGTTATTCTGCATATAGGCTATCCCGTTCATCCCCCCGGCTCCCCATTTCACTACATACATGACCTTATCCGTTACATAAGAATAACTGATTATGAGAACTAGAACCGCAATCCACAATCTTCTCGCCAGTATTGGAAATTCAAGCATCATCTCCTTGCGTGTGAGATAATACCCGCAAGCAAGTATGCCAAGCCCAAAGAACATCGTGATATGTACACCGCTCAAATAGGATGTAGTATAAGGCGAAATACCAATGGATGATAACAACGAATCACCTACCGAAAAACCAAGGTGGTGCTTAAAGGTAAAGATGATGGCAAACAACAGTAAAGCCCCTGAGAACACAAGCCTTGTTCTCGACATGTGCACACCTCCTAATTAACCACCTTATTATATCATATTTTTCCTATTTTTGATGAACAACCCAGACGAAAAAAAAGGAGTTATCGGTTATAACCGATAACTCCCTTGGAATGCCCTGCCAGATCAAGGCGATTTGTGAATGGCCCTGTCAAAAACTATTTACTTCATTTTATTTTTTAGCCAGGAATGCATCCAACTGCTCCTGTTTAGCTGCGATAATTTTATCAATACCTGCTGCTTTTAACTTTTCCAGATACTTAGGAATCATTTCATTTGGATCAACAGCACCCGAAGTCATGCCCGGCTTAAACTGTTTGTTTACGTTATTAACAGCCGCAATTTCGTTTTTAACCGATTGGCTGTTGAAGGTGAAACCAAGAGCAGGCGATTTTACCCCTTTGGCATTAAACTCTTTGAACTTCTCCCATTTCTGTGGATCTTCGTTATCCCATAGGTAGTTCAGGAACTGATTACCCAGCTGCCATTGTGCACCTGGATTGTAGGTACGACTGTTCGCATCGACACCATCAGGCAATTTGATGATGTTGTCTTGGCCTTCTACTTTTACATAGTGTTTGCCTTCAATACCGAAGTTAAGCAGGTTGTTAATCTCTTTGTCCGAGTGAAGCAAGTTAATCACCTGCATCGCTTTCTCAGGCTGTTCCGAAGAGCGCGAGATCGCAAGCATCGCACCTGATGCATCCCCTGTTGTAATCGTTGGACTTGTCATCTCAATTTGCGTGAGCGGATGACCAACATAACCTTCTTCTTCCTTGTCTTTACCTGGCTTCATACCATCCGTCCACATGAAGGCTTTTCCGGCTTTCGCCTGGTCTTTCGGGAAAACATTGGATGTTGCTGCATCACTGTTGATGTAGCCTGCTTGATACCATTTGCGCGCAAGCTCGGCTGCTTGTTTGAACTCCGGTGTTTCCACTTCGTTCAGTACAGTAGTGGAGCCAGCTGTCTTGGAAATGACACCCGGTACTGATGCATCACCGAGATAATCCCAGTCCAGATTTTCCAAAAGTCCGTTACCATTAGTGTTGGACATATAGAATGGAGTAACAGACGGTTCGTTTTCCTTAATCGTTTTGAGCAATGGCTCCAGATCAGCCCACGTTTTTACTGCGGTCAGATCCATCTTGTATTTGTCAGCCAGATCCTTGCGTACCAGTACGCCGCGTGTAGCTGCAAGTTCCTTGTTTGTTGGTACACCATAGTTCACGCCATCTACTTGAGAACCTTCCAGGAAGGCAGGATCCAAGTTTTTCTTAATATCCTGACCATATTTATCAAGCAGGTCATTCAAAGGCAGGAATGCGCCCTTGGCTACGTTTACCGTATAGTTCTGCCAAGCAGCGGTGAAAATAATATCTGCTTTTTCTCCAGAGGAGATCATCAGATTCAGCTTATTATCCCATTGGCCCCAGTCAACAGCGTTGATTTTGAGCGTAGCTCCGATCTTTGGCTCCATCTTTTTGTTGATTTCAGCTTCTACAAGCGCAACATCTTTCTGAGGTGTACCTGGATAGAACAATGTGACCTCATAAGGTTTAGCCCCTTCCTTATTCGGTGTGTTACCTTCCGCACCTGGAGTTGCTGATCCCCCTTTGTCGGACGAACAGCCAGCAAGCACCAACGCCAGTACCATAGCCGCGGCTGTCATGCGTGACCATACCTTTAACGATTGAACCAAATTGAACCCCTCCTGTTCATATAGTGGACCCTTTTACCGTTTTGCCCCAATTCCTAATAAAACGGTAAAGCATTTCTGTATATGCCCTTTCGTCTATCTTCAGTTAAACCTTGCCACTCCACTAACCGGTGAGAGTCATCCTTTCACAGCACCTACTGTAAGTCCTTTGATGAAATAACGCTGGAAGAATGGATACGCCAGTACAATTGGACCTATACCGACGACAGCCATCGCCATTTGCAGCGTTTTGTTTGGCAAATTCAGAATTCCACCTTGTGACGAGATCTGTGAAGAGACGTTGGAGTTGGTTGTTAGATATTGAATATCGAGCAGCGTCCGGTACATAAGGTACTGAAGGCTGATCGTCCGGTTATCGGAAATGAAAATCATGCTGAGATACCAGTCATTCCAGTAATTCAGCGTACTGAACAGTGCCACGGTAGCCATTACTGGTAAAGAGAGCGGTAGTACAATTCGCCAAAATGTTTTGAATTCACCTGCTCCATCAATGCGCGCAGATTCCAGAATAGATACCGGAATGGAGTTCGCGAAGAACGTACGCATGACAAGCACAAAGAACGGAGATAACAGCAGTGGCAGAATAAGTGCCAGGATCGAATTTTTCAGATCTAGCACATTAACGTAAACCAGATACCAAGGGACCAGACCTCCGTTAAACAACATGGTGAAGAAGATGAAGAAAGCGAACCAACCCCGATATGGCAAATCTCTACGCGAGAGCGGATAAGCATATAGTGCGGTCAGAGCTACACTCGTAATCGTACCCACGACTGTAACAATGATAGAGATTCCATACGAGTGGATAATTTGATCCATATCTTTAAACAGGAATTCATAAGCCTTCAGACTGAATTGCTCAGGAATAAGCTTGTAACCATTCGCTACAACCGTTGTCTCGTCTGAGAAAGAGATGGCGAAGACCAGTATGATCGGCACGATACAGGCAATGGCATAGAATAGAAACATGAAATGAATGACGGCTGCGGAACGCTTGGATACCGCTAATGGATCACGTGTTTTCACAACTGACTTGCCTCCTCTCAAAATAGTGCATTATCTTTGTCGATCCGCCGAACGATGGTATTTGATACCAATACAAGCACAAAACCGACAATCGCTTGATACAAACCTGCTGCAGAGGACATCCCGATGTCACCGCCAATAAGGAATGTCCGATACACATACGTATCGAGTACGTTGGTTACCGGGAACAGTGCGCCTGATTCCAGCGGAACTTGATAGAACAAGCTGAAGTCTGCATAGAAGATACGTCCGATCTGAAGCAGTGTCATAATGACAATGAGTGGAATTAGAAAAGGGATCGTAATAAAACGAATCTGATGCCACTTGGATGCGCCATCAAGCACAGCGGCTTCATAATACTCTTCGTCAATGCCCACTACTGCCGCAAGATAAATGACAGCATAATAACCGATATTTTTCCACGTATTCACAAGCGGCAAGATGTACGGCCAATACTTTGGTTCAGAGTACCAGTCAATCGGCTGTCCTCCGAACATCTGCAGAATGGTTGAATTCATGAACCCCGAGTCCTTGCCGAGGAAAGCCAAAACGAGATAACTGACTACGATCATCGATAGAAAATAGGGCAATAACATCAGAGACTGATACAGTTTGGACATCGCTTTGTTTTTGACTTCATTAAGCAAAATAGCGAGACCTACACCGACAAACAAATTAAGTGCAATAAATACGGTGTTGTAGGCAAGGGTATTTCGCGTAATCTCCCATGCATCGCTGGTTGAGAACAGGTACTTAAAATTGTCCCAGCCACTCCAAGGGCTTCCCCATATTCCATCCGCATAGTTTACATTCTTGAATGCGATCAGAACGCCAAACATCGGCATATAGTTGTTAATCAACAAAAATAGGATACCTGGCAGAAACATCAGGTATAACACCTTGTACTTGCCCAGATTGTACAACACGGACTTGCGTTTTCGAACCGTGCCTTCTGGTATCTCCGATATGCGTACGCCCTTACCCGCTTGGGGTTGTGTCTTCATAACGTGTTCTCCCTCACTCCTCTTGAATTCTTCCTCAGGATGAAGCTCCGTGCGCCTCCTGTGGTTCAAGTATACGGCGGGGAGATCAAGTCCACTATCTGCTGTGGTGACCTGTTCAATGATCAAATTATGACTTTCACTTCAATCAACATAAACAAAAGCGCAGCATGCTGCGCCTGATCACATCGTTTTGGATTGTTTGCGAAACTCTTGTGGAGTGATGCCTGTGCATTTTTTGAACATTTTCGTAAAATGAGAATAATTATAGTAGCCGACCTTGCCCGCGATATCTGTAACTTTAACTGTGGATTGGGACAGTAAGGTTTTTGCCATGGCCACTCTGCGCTGAAGGATGAACTCGGACAGAGACATCCCTTTTTCCTTGCGGAACAAACGTGACAGATACGCCGGGTTAAATCCGGCAAAAGCAGCGAGTTCCTCCCGCATTAACTCTTCACCGATATGATTTTCAATGTAAATACATAACTGATCCACAATCGACATCGGGTTCTGATCGTCCGGATACAATACTGGAATAACACGATCAATGAGATCCAGTGTCCACTGCTTTAACTGCGGCAATGACCTTGTCACCATCGTTTCTTCCGGCTCCCGTTCTCCAGGATATAAGCTCCGAATAGACACATTGTTCTGGTGTAACAGCGGATAAACGAGGTGCAGCATGGCATGATAGTATAGTTGTAGCATCTCCGGAGACAATCCCTCCTGTGCCGCAAGCAACTCAAAAATCTCGTCCACACGCTCACGTAGATCGTTCACTTTGCCTGTCTCTAACAGGATGGATAGCTCCGAGAACCATGGAATAGGTAAGAATCGATCTTCATGACCTCGATCCCGCTCATCATATACAAAAACCTCTTCCAATTCCCTAATGTTGCGTCTCTCCATCTGCATTAGTTCATTTAACATACCTTGCAGCTCTGTTACGGCTACCGGCGCACCTACATAGCAGGACAGACGACAGTAGAAGTATGTGCCGCACTCTTGAATATAACGCTGACATCGCAGCTCCGCCTCACTGGTAGCAAGAATGTTACCGTCTTGTTCGTAGGCCAGCACAATGTTTAGTCCACTGTGATCCTGAAACACTTCACCGGGTTTGTCGCCCAGCACTATTTCTCTAGCTGCATTGCGAAGAGCGTATTCCAGTACTTCCTCATCGCGCAGATTAAACTCACGGACCCATTCCTCCACTGAAATCACGATCGGCAGAACTCGCACCTCGGAATCAATCTCGGCTCCGTACAATTCTGCTAGTTCCTGCAGCCGCTGTGGTGTAAGCTTACTACGCTGGGATACGGCATCCTTCCAAAAACGTTCCGTCAGTAGAGGTTTATGGGTTTTCCAGCGTTTGTATACGCTCTCGTAAATTTCATTGGTCCGTGTGCGCTGCTCCCCGTCTTTGATCCTCTCCAATGCGCGTGTAACCACTTTGAGCAGTTGATCTGCGGGAGCAGGTTTTAACAGATAATCGAAACTGTTCAGTTTGATGGCAGTCTGCGCATAGTCAAATAAGGCATGACCCGTTAAAAATATTGTTAATATGCCGGGATCATGCTTCAATACCCAACTCTGCAAGTCAAGTCCGGTTTCCCCAGGCATCTCGATGTCACAGATCAGGATGTCGATGGCACTAGTTCGAATAACTTGCCTTGCCTCTTCGACATCACACGCTCCGAACACCCGATCTATTCCGGCTGCCTTCCAGTCAACTCCCTCCAACATCGCTTCCAGAGCATACACTTCATCATCCACGATCAACAGGTTCCGCATAAGTTCCTCCTTCTTGCTCCTCGGTCTGAGCAGGCAGATTAATGCTTACTGCAGCGCCTCCGTCTAACCCATTTTCAAACGTTAGCCCCGCATCGGGACCATACTTCACCAGTAGTCTGTGAGCAACGTTCCATATTCCAATATGCTGCCCCCCAGGATCTTTGGCATATTCTCCCCGTTGCAGCTGCGTCAGGAGTTCTGGTTTGAACCCCACACCGTTGTCCATGATCTGAAGCTGGAGCAGCCCATCTCTATCCTGACTTCTCCATCCTGCATCCAATCGTGCAGTAATATGAATCACAAATGACTCCGTTCTGCGTTGAAAACCATGGATAATTGCATTTTCTACAAAAGGCTGGATCGTGAGTGGCGGCATCACATAATGCCCCGCATCGGTATCGATATCAAGCTCAAAATCCAGCTTGCTCGGGAATCTTAGCTTCTGAATTTCAAGATAATGCCGGATATGCTCCATCTCTTCATTCAGCGTGATCACTCGTTTGCCCGCTCGTAAGCTCGATCTGAAATAATCAGCAAGATGACCTGCCATCTGCTGCACCAGTTCATGTTTTTGCAAGGAGGCCAGGCTATGGATAATATTCAGGGAGTTCAGATAGAAGTGAGGATTAATCTGCATCTGCAACTGTTTGAACTCTGCCTCACGAGTACGCAGTTTCTCCTCATACACATCAATCTTCAGATGCTGAATCTCTTGAATCATCTGATTAAAGCTGCGTGTGACGAACTCCAATTCTGACGAAGATGGCGCTTCCAATTTCACATCCAATTCCCCGCGGCTGACTCTCCTCATTCCCCGGATTAAGGCATTCATTGGACGGAACAGAAGCTGCCTTAGGAAGAACAGTGCCGTAACCAAAATAACAGCCGCCCCAATGGGAAGCAGCCTGATGATCTGCTGGAAAAACGGCAGATTGCGCATCATATCTTCCTCTGGCAATAACACAACATAACTCATCTCGGACATGGCCGAGGGAATGCCTACCATCAGATACTGACGAGCTGTGCGGCCCGGTTCAGAGATGACCTGATATGGACTCTCCAAACCGTTCAAATGATTGGCAACCAGCTTGATCTGTCCGGTATTTAATGTTGAATCAGATAAAGCTCTGCCATCAGGTGTTACGATAACGGCTCCACCTCGATCTCCTGATCCAGTAAACTGCTGCGAGTCATTCAGTGCATTCATATCGACTAGTGCCCCGGCATAAAACTGCTGATTGATCCGCACCGTCTTCACAAGTGCATTGAACGATCCTCCGCGGACAATGCTCCATTCCGGTCTCTGAATGTCACCCTCCAGCTGCCGCATCTGAGCAGGCATATTGCGCTGCACCACCGATTTTTTAATATCATAATTGCCGGCAGTCGCCAGAAGCAGATCATCATTCACCGCATCATATAAAAAGAACGAATCAATGAGATTGTAAAAACCGATATCGGTCATAAACTTGTTCATGATTCGCTGCTTGGCAATAATATAGTCTCCACTTCCGTATGTGAGGAAGAACAGGGAGATGATATCGGGATCTCGCTCACCCAAACTATATAAATATCGATTGGTCTCTTGTAATACGCGTTCATTTTGCTCCACATTCTTGGCCAAATGATTCATATTCGTGAGGGATACCTTATCACGTACCACTTTCATGGCATACACATTGTTGTAGTATAGCAACATGAACAGCGGCAGCATAATTAGCGTTAGCCCCACAATAAATTTAAAGCGCAATGAACGGATCAAGTTCATAGATTACCGTCCTTTATATTCAGTCTGATCTGAACTTTTCTGATTTCTACCTTAATATGGCATGTATATTGTAATCACCTCTGATTAACGTTGTCTATCAGATTCGGTGACTCTCAAATGTGTGTTCTTGTGACTTGATATCTACGTCTACCATGATTTTTGACTGCTTCGTTCCACTCATATAATTCTCTGGTTGTAAAAAAAATCCTGCTGTATACACAAATCGAATTGAAGACGAACACTCTGCTCTATCGTCATTTATGAAAATAGGACATTCCTTTATTTTCTCACAACCTCCACGAACTCCTGGTGTTGGCATGCATAGGATATATCACTCCCAGGGCAAATGACCAGGGGGGCAAGGAGGTTGTCATCATGATGAATATTCAACTCGTCCCGTTGCATTATGTTTATTTAGCGTTTATCGTCCTGATTATCGCTGTTATGATTCGGCGCAGAGATACAACGATTATCTGTGTTGCAGGCATTATGACCATTGGACTGCTGGCAACCGAAACGTTAAGTGGCTCTGTCGCTGGAGTCTTTAACAGTTTTATATACGCTACAAAAGAATTGTTGAGCACGATCTTTATTATTTCAATTATCGTTGCGATGAGCCGTGTACTGATTAGAACAGGCATTAATGAAGTGATGGTGGCTCCCCTTACCCGATTCATTCGTACACCTCAAGCGGCATATTGGGGCATCGGACTCTTTATGATGGTGGTGTCATTATTTTTCTGGCCTTCTCCTGCTGTAGCATTGGTTGGTGCAGTACTTCTTCCCGTAGCGGTAAGGGTGGGATTGCCTCCAATTGGAGCCGCTATAGCGATGAACCTATTCGGACACGGGATTGCTCTATCGGGTGATTATATTATTCAAGGTGCCCCGAAGCTTACAGCGGATGCAGCGGGTCTGCCTGTTACATCGGTCATGACGGCCAGTGTTCCTCTTGTCCTCGTCATGGGTGCTGTATCGACCCTTACGGCTTTTTGGATGATATGCAATGAAATGAAGTTGACACGTGGACTCAAACAAGATTTTGGGTATATGAAGCAACCTGAATCACATACCGACCAAGCATCGCCGTCGCAAGTCCAAACCATGCCTCTACGTCTAAGAAAAGCATTCGCTCTTATCATCACGCTGTTATTCGCACTTGATGTAGTCCTGATGTTTGTACTGAATTTGCAAGGCGGGGATGCAACAGCTTTAATCGGTGGCACAGCCGTCAGTATTCTGATCGTAGTCTCGCTTGTAGCACACCGATATAACGGGTCAGAGGAAACCACCCAGTATTTAATTGAAGGCTTTCAATTCGGATTCAAAGTATTCGGTCCGGTCATTCCGATTGCCGCATTCTTTTATCTTGGGGATTCTGCCATTACACAGTTATTTGCTAATCCACTTCCTGAAGGGTCACACGGAATTGTTAATGATCTGGGGGTTGCGCTTGCAGGGCTTGTGCCTCTGAATGGAACTGTCGGGGCAATTATGATGACTGTCACAGGAGCAGTGACAGGAATGGACGGCTCAGGTTTCTCAGGAATCTCCCTAGTCGGTTCTATTGCGGCTATGTTTGCAGGCTCAACAGAATCAGCTCCGACACTTACTGCACTGGGTCAGGTCGCGGCCATCTGGGTTGGGGGCGGAACGTTGATTCCTTGGGCATTGATTCCGGCGGCAGCAATCTGCGGGGTTAACCCGTTCGAACTGGCGCGCCGCAATCTAAAACCAGTTATGCTTGGATTAGCTGTAACGACAATTGTTGCTATTTTTCTAATCTAATTGGAAACGACGTGTTTCACTCGTCCAACTTGCCCGTTTGTCAATCGCACTTTGATACCATGTGGATGTGACGGAGACTTGGTTAACAGATCTTTGACAAACCCTCGAGTCAATTTGCCCGATGACTGATCCTGCTTCAGTACGATGTCGACCTCCAGACCCGGCCTGATGTCTGCTCTCTTTTGTCCATTCATTTCTTCACCTTCTCTTTGACGAATTTCAATATACCAGATAAATTATCAATGACTAATATGAGCTACTCTTAGGACTTCATCTATTGTAGACGTTTGAACTGCAAAACGAAAGAGCAGCACAAATTTCTGCACAGCATCACCTGAATCAGCATCATTAAATAAACAGCAACGCGACTTATAAATCTAACAAATAACTCTAACACACAAAATAACCGCAGCACCCGAACCATTCGGGGCTGCGGTATAGATGAGCCTAATAACATCGCCTATAAGCATACCTATCTTTAAAATGAACGGTTGGTGGTTCGTTGGCAGTTGTTAATGGTTTGCTGAGCAATCCATCATATTTAATATGACCGCTTCCCTTAAGGCAATGAGGTCGACATGCCATCTTTAGCTGCTTCACGAGCTTTCACAGCAAGCAGTTCAGATACGGTCACGAATTGATATCCTTGCTCCTGCAGCTTAGGTAGAATCTTTCGCAGGGCATCGATCGTGTGGGATTTGCCTACTATTTTGTCATGAAACAAAACAATATCACCATTATGTGCATTCTTCAAAACCTTGCTCACAATGGCTGATACGCCAGGTAACGCCCAATCTCGAGTATCTTGATGCCAGGACCATAATATGATAGTGTACCCCTTCTGCTTAGCCGCATTAATCACCATCTCGTTATAGTACCCTCCTGGAGGTCTGAACAGGAGTGGACGCTCTACACCTGCCTCAACAATCGAGGCTTCCGCTGCTTCTATGTCTTTCATGTACTGACTTGCAACCGTTGAGCGAACCGCATACGTATGTGCAAACGTATGATTGGCAATTTCATGCCCTTCGAGCTGCTCCTGTTTAATGATGTTAGGGTACTTCTCTGCCCATTTCCCGAGTACAAAAAAGGTTGCCTTCGCTTGATACTGCTTCAATATAGCCAAAATCTCAGGTGTCTGAACAGGATCAGGTCCATCATCAAAGGTCAGAGCGATCAGTTTGTTCTGAGTGGGAACTTCCCATACAATCTCTCCACGCTCTTCATAATACTGACGATTCTTCTGCACTGGCTTGGCATACGCTGAACTTGATAAACTGCTCAGCATCATCACAATGAGTAAGAACATTGCGGTTAATCGGTTAGCTCTCAGACTCATGTCGTATCCTCTCTTTATTCATAGGTATACTCTCCGTTAGCATTTCCCGATTCCTGCAAACTCATGAATGATAAAGCTAATCATTCTTCAGAGCTGTCGCTTGAACTGCGTTTAATGGACAAGACCTAAACATTTTGATTGATGTTATATAAGATGTACAATATGTTAAGGACCATACTCTTTCAGAAAGGAACATTTCAACTATGGCTTTTGGGATTACTCGAAAGGAACTTGCAGCGTGGAAAGAGCAGGTGGATCGCGGTGAAATTGCCTATCTTACTCATTTTTGGATCGATAACAGGTACCCAGGAATAACCAGCGTCACCAAAGTCGGATGCGCAGATCTGAATCGTCTGGAACAATGGTGTCGTGAACATGGTTTAGACCCCCGTTACATTCATCGAAGACAACCCTTTCCACACTTTGATCTAATCGGCAACAGACAAAAAGATATCTTGAAGCAGGAAGGTCTGAGCGATCATATATCCCGTTTTCGTCTGTGATGCTGCTGAAACACCAAAAACGCCAGTCTTCACGATTCATGCCTGCAACGAGGGACGAATACATGAGGACTGACGTCTGTCGGATATCTCATACATTAACGATAGGTCTGCTCCAGAGACTTCATTTTCTCTAGCAGCTTCATTTCTATTTTTTTGAGCATGCCCAGCATTAACTGCTGTTCTTCTTCCGTAAGCGCTTGTAGCAATTCCCATGTCATCCGTCCTCGGTTAGCGTTTAAGGTTTTGGCCAATTGCTCACCTTCTTCCGTTAAGGAAAGCCACACAATTCTGCGGTCCTCCTCGCTGCGAACCCGCTGTATCAAGTTCTCACTTTCCAGCTGATTGAGCACAATTGTAGTTGCTCCGGATGACAGACTAAGTTGTCGCGCTACATCGACAGCCATGCAACGTTTTTCACGTAGAATCATACCCAATATATGGCTTTTCGTTGGATTCAGCTTGCAGTTATTTTCCGACTTCTGCTGCTGGTCCAATACTTTATTTTTATATCTGAAGAAGGCCTCTAACAATTGATCGACGTTTGCCAATTGCGAGTTTCGCTCCGTATTCGGGCTCATATCCGTTCCTCCTGCCTTTCATCATAACCTGCCTTTTATTGTAACATATTTACACACATTTGGGTTTGGAAAAAAAAACGACGTATCCTAAGGATTGATGTGACCAATCCTTATATGTATTGAGAATTACAGTCTAGCCTATTGTGTATATAGGATACTTTGTTTATAATAACGTATATCAATTAATAGTTACTTTTAGTTACTTAATTATTAAAATAAATCTGTTGGTATAAAGTAAACAATTATTACCATTCAAGTTTCACTATTTTACAGCAAGGGAATAATGCATATGAACTTAATGAAATCTTTTCAATTCGAAGATCCCCATTATGCTGACGTTTGTATCGTTGGGGCAGGCCCAGGAGGCGTTTTGCTGTCGTATTTACTTCACCTGAAAGGTATATCCACATTATTAATAGAGCGTCAGCCTCATCTTCATAAATCGTTCCGAGGAGAGCTGTTAAACGCAGATGGGTTGGCCGTTTTAAAAAAACACGGTCTATATTCGCCTATCCAGGAGCTGGGTTTGCTCCCCTTAGAACAGATTCAATACTGGGAAGAAGGCCGCATTATACACACAATTGACCCCAATCCCGAAAAAGGCGAGTATGATGTAGGCGTTCACGTACCACAAAATCATCTTCTTGAAGCGATCACAGCTCAAACTGAAATTCAGAGTCCCCTGCACCAGGTTCGTTTTAACACAGTTATGACAGGTCTCCTTCGGGACGAAAGTGGTAAGGTCGCTGGTATTAACGTGCGGCAAAATGGAGTGCCTTCTTCCATTAAAGCATCCGTTATTGTAGGAGCCGATGGCAGATATTCGGCCGTGCGTAAACATGCCAGTCTTACGCCAGAGATTCGTAAACACGGTTATGATCTGTTGTGGGCACGTATCCCTGCACCCCCTGGGTGGGAGCCAGCTGTCCGCATGGCAAGTATGGAGGGGCAGCAACTCGCCCTTTTTTCACAGTACGGTGGTTATGTTCAGATCGGATGGAACATCCCCGAGGGAGGATATGCCGAGCTGCGTAAGCAGCCCTTTGCTCCGTTTGTTGGCAAACTCGTATCCGCCTTCCCTTGTCTTGCAGACTCCGTCGCCGCACATATCCAGAACTGGAGTGACTTTGTACTGCTGTCTGTAGAGAGCAGCTACAGTTCGCAATGGACGAAGGATAACGTGGTGCTTATTGGTGATGCTGCACATACGATGACACCTACAGGAGCCTTTGGTCTGAACGCCGCGCTCGAGGATGCCGATGTTCTCTCTGAGCTTCTCATACAGATGGCACAAGACGATTTCAGATCCGCTGATGTGCTACAAAAGCTGCAGACCATTCGAGGTCCCAAAGTGCAACAACAATTAGCGCGGCAAGTAGAGATGGAGGCCTCTTTTCAGCAGCGGTATGAATCCTATTCCTCAGCTATTATCTAAAATAGAGCAACTTCCTCTTTCGATAAGCTTCGTTGGAAGGACTACTTTTTTGGCAATATTTCGTTTGGATAGGAGTCGTTCAGCGATCAGCTCTACAGCGGTCTCCCCCATGTACTCCATATGTACTTTAATCGTTGTGAGTGGAGGCTGAATGAACTCCGCCATTGCAATATCGTTAAAACCGATAATGGATATCTCCTCAGGAACCTTGATGTCAGCTTCGTGAAGCGCACGAAGAGCACCAATAGCCATGGAGTCATTCTGCACCAGAAAGGCTGTCGGCCTTGAAGAAGACTCCAGTGCCTTTTTCATCATCTGATAACCATCCTCCGGGTACCAGTTGCTACCCATAAATACATGCGATGGTTCGTATAAATCATGCGTTTTGCACCACTCACCAAAGGCCAGCTCTCTTTCATCTCGTGTAGTTCTGCTATACTGATCGTTATGACCTCCGATATAACCAATCCGGGTATGCCCAAGGGCCTGCAAATAATTAAGTGCCCCCCGAACGGCATGTCCCATATCAAAAACAACCGAATCATAACGTTCATCGTCTGGTGAAGAATCCACGAATACTACCGCATCCAGATTGAGCGGGAAACAGTCCAGATCCTGTGACTCGAACCGTCCAATCGCAATGACTCCATCTGGAGGTTCTCCATTCCAGTCTATACTTTCCCCCGTGCTATGCTTGTACATTTTTACAAGTTCAAATTGATGTTTGAAGCATTCCCTCTCAATGCCGAGTCGTATCGCGAGATAATAAGGATCGAGCATTTCCTCTTGATCCGTATACCAGTTCATCAATCCGATTCGCCGTGTTTCTTTGGAACCCCCATTCGCTGAAGCGCCTCCATTACGCTCTCTTGGAGTTCGGTAGTTTAACTCCTGGGCAATCTCAAGTATGCGTTTACGTGTCTCGTCAGACACGGACAGTGTTGGATCATAATTAAGCACCCTGGAGACGGTGGCCATAGATACACCAGCCTGACCTGCAATATCTTTAATTGTTGCCATAGTTCATAACGTCCCTTTCTTCCGATCATCATTCAATTGTCCATCATCGTAGGGATGAATGGCTACTCTATAAACAGTGTATCAGATGTAAGTCAGGATGCCCACTTCTGCTGTTCTCCCTAATCGAGCTTGTGCAAAAGACGATGCAAGAAACCTCCCACCCACGATTCCGCGAGCAGGAGGTTTTGAGTTAGCTTTATCTCCGATACAGGTCCGATACAAGCATTAGTCCTTAAGCTGCATCAAATTATACAGCACTTGAACCGCCTCAGCGCGACTGGCTGTATGCTGAGGTGCAATGGATTTGGCTCCTTTACCATTCATCAGGCCAAGTTGCACCAGGGCACCCATCTGTGACTGTGCCCACACACTTGTGCGGTTTCCATCCACAAAATCATTCAACGCTTCCTTACCTGCCTCACTCACACCTGAACGTTGCAACTGTAAGGCATTATAAGTCATCACGGCCATCTGCTCACGTGTAATTTGTCGATCTGGTCCAAATGTGCTCTCTGACATCCCATTAACAATACCTGCTTGGTGAGCAGCCGCAACGTACGACGCATACCAGCGATCTTGGGATACATCGGTAAATCCTACAGATGATACTTCCTTGAGATCCAGCATGCGGGCAAGCAGAGCAGCAAATTCTGCTCTCGTCACTGCCTTATTCGGTGCAAACTGTGTATCACTAATTCCAGTAACAATATGCTGGGCAACCATAACTTCAACCGCCCGATCATACCAAGAGGATGGCTCAATATCACTAAACAATTTAGTAAAATTCATAACCCCATAAGTGCCCCAGCGGCTGAGTGGAATTTCGAAAGTTCTTGTCGCTGCATTCCACTTACTGCGTATAAACTCGGCTTCACCCTTATCGTTCCAGTAATACACTCCAGCTAGCAATGGATCGGTTCCAAGGTCTGTCTGCAGTTCCAGACTTCCTGGCTTCGTCAGGACCGGTTCAAGTTCACGAACAGTACCGTCCTCAAGCGTCGCAGTTATTCCCAGATTCTTAAATGATCCTGCAGGCTTGAACTGACCGCCCTTGTGCTGCCCAGCGGATCGAAGATTCGATTCTTGTTCTGTGGAAGAAACAGATGTTTCTTTCACATTCAACGATTTATAATTTGCACCAAGCTCCGATGCAATTTGTTTTAAGGCTTGATAAGGCAATGTAAGTTTAGTTCCACCCGAGAGTTGAATCTGCAGATCGGTTTCTTCCTGTATTGCCGTTGCGACTTGTTCACTTGTAAAAGATCCATTAATTCCAGTGGATGTATCGGTTCCCGGAATAGTAGGCGTTGATACCGGGGGATTCGATTGCCCATTTCCTCCAGAGCCGCCTCCGGCATTACCTGAACCGTCACTACTTGAACCTCCAACCGTATAGGTTGCGGTTGCCAAAGTAAAGGTACGGTCCAGTATAGAACCTTTCAAGATCAAGTTGTATTTCCCATTTGCAAGTGACGGGATAACCAGAGTCCCCTCTTTAGAAATGTTACCTGAACGAGCAGCTAGGAGATCTTGTTGGACAGCAACTCGCTCACCCGTTGTCGAATGAACCAGTTCAAGTATAATGGGCATCTGCAAATCTGGTGTCTGATTCTTGATGTAAGGTGAACTCGGAATATGATCGGCATAAGCGCTTACTCCCTCGTTCGCTGTCACCTTGTATACCGCTGTTTTCGTTCCGTCCACCGTTCGAATATCCAGATTGCCGTTCAGAACGCCATCTGCAACTCCAGCATCTGCGAAGTGTCTGCTATGCTGTGCAAATGACAAGTCAATGGACTTGGTATAAAATGCACTGTCATGCAAGCCATCTCGAATCTCCGCATAGTGATCTACACCTTTATTTTTCAGGTATTTATGAAGGTTCGCAACCGGCACATCGAATTTGTATACATCCTCATTGCCCGAATCGAAGAAAATAGAGTATCTTTTCAGCGCTTCAATAGGGTAAGACTGCACAATACTGACCGGGTTCTGATTCGCTTGAGTGAAGCTTAGTGCGCCCATATGACTGGCTGCTGAAGAGAACAGATCCGGGTACTGGAACCCGATGACAAATGAGCCGAAGCCCCCCATAGATACACCTGAGGTTCCTCTGTAACGTGCATCATCTATTGTTCTGAATTTCTGATCTACATGGGGTACCAGATCTTTGACCACCATATCCTGCCACTTTACGCCATCCGGACCTGTACCATTCACCCACCAACTTAATCCGGAAGAGTCTGGTATCACGACGATCATATCCTTGGATCTGCCAGCAGCGATCTCCCGATCCAAAATCTGATCTACTTTATCAATCTCATAAGATTCACTGTCGCTGTTAAACTGATGAAGCAGATAGACACTCGGATAACGCTTATCTGGCTGTGTTAAATAATTTTGCGGTAGATAGACTCTATATTTGACTAACCGCTTCGCACTTTCCGAATAAAACTCGGTCACGAAGAACAGCTTCTGGTCTCCAATCTCCAGCAGTTTACCACTCTCCTGCTGGTAGTATTGGGATACCGGACCTTGCTGAAGCACCGTCTCGGTGCCATCAGCCTTCGTTCCTGTAATGGTAACCTCGGCTGTGTACAAATAACGGTTATCCAGCGCAAATACATAAGGGTTACTTATTTTCGTTTGAATCGTTTTGTACTCTTTCGCCCACTGACGGCGTTTATCCAGAAGCTTCAGCTTGTCGATACCTTTCTCAAAATATTGAGGTGACAGCGTATCGGCATATGACGTCAGATTATTTTGATCCACTGCCTGATATTGTTTGGCCGCTAGTTCTTTGACAGCGGAGACAATGTTCTCAGCAGGGACTTCCGAAGGCAAATTTTTGGCCTTTTGCATCGCAGCCTTGGTATAGATTCCGATTGGTCCGGCATACCATCCGCCGCCACCATTATCGTTCAGCATATATACGGCGATCGTATTCACTTGCCCGCGTTTGAGAAGATTACTTGGAATCTTATATTCACGCGAAGCTGCCCAGAACGAAGACTGATACTTCCCATCGACGAACCCGGTCTCCCCAACCTTGACTCCATTAATATACGTCATATCGGCATCATCAATTTTGCCTGCCATCAAGGTTAGATCCTCATCTGGAAAATCATCTGGAACAAAAAACGTTCTCTGATACCAGGCCGCACCATAATAATTGTTCAATCCTTCATATCCGCCAAATCCATCGGTCCACCAGTCCAGGCCTGGCTGCACCGTTGCCCAATCACTTGTGTCCACTTGTTCTGATTCGCCCTGAATCGATGGTTGTGGATGAGAATCCTTTTTGAATTTCCAGTCCCCAAGCAGATCAATCTGAAGGTCTTCAGGTAGTGTCCCCGTTGGGGTAACGCGGATTAGCGGCTTAGAGCCCAAAGATACGGACTTGCCAAGCAAAGAAGCTTCCAGAGATACCGTGGTGCTTTTAGAATTGCCAAGTTGATGTACCGGAATCGTGAAACTGTCACTAAAATTCGCTTCTGTTGAACCAGTGACGATATCCCCAACATTTTTGCGATC
Source organism: Paenibacillus sp. JJ-100 (assembly GCF_948329825.1). Classification (GTDB taxonomy): domain Bacteria; phylum Bacillota; class Bacilli; order Paenibacillales; family Paenibacillaceae; genus Paenibacillus. Next base: position 510,687 of record NZ_CAOJCM010000001.1, on the reverse strand, counting down.
ACTATACAGGACGTTACCTTCTGGATCTGTAACTTTTAAAGCTATGGATAGATTGAAATCAACATCTGTTTCTCCATTCTGAAACCTTTCAGCAGCCGTCCGATCTAGATAAGTAGCGTAAGTAACACTAACCGTCTCCGTGTCTACACCTAACGCTTGAGGAGTGGCTGTAAAGCTTCCAGTAAGAAGACCCTCTCCGAATCTGGAGCTAAATGCACCGAGTGATCGATCCAAGTCAACAATTGAATTGTCAGACTCGTGATGGTCAGGGCGCATCTGGTATCCATGAGAGATCGATGTTGAGCGCAGATAATTATGAATATCATTCGTGGAGTTGTCTGCGTATGTATTCGGGTCATCTACTCCTCCATCCAGATATATCGAATACGCTTTCAACTCTTCCTCTGTTTTGTTTTTTAATAGAGTCATCGGATTCTTGCCAGCAACCGTCAACCCCAGAGGTGCACGATGGCTTCCAATAGAGCTGAAAGTTTCAGGGTGATTCAGCCCAATGACAAATGATTCGAACCCACCCATAGAAATACCGGTGATTGCTCTGTACTGTGGTTGGTTTATCGTCCGGTACTTCCCGTCAACAAAGGGAACCAGGTCATTAACGATCATATGTTCTAATCGGTCATGATCACCCTCTGCCTTTTGAGAGACGTCGCCCTCACTTCTTGTGTCCGGCATAATTACGATCATCTTCTGCAGCTTGCCCTCTTTGATCCATTGATCAAGTTGGCCTGCAATCCTGCTCTTCTCAAAGGTTTCACTAGTTTGGTTCTCCCCATGAAGTAGATACACGACCGGATACTTTCTTGTGCTGTCATAATATCCTTCAGGAAGGTACACCCGATAGCTCATCTCTTTCTGATCCATACTTGCGGACGTATATGTGGATGTGTAGAATCTGGAGTTTTGTGTGTCTAATGTACTTCGCACTTCGCTAGAATTCTGCTCCTGAACAACATTAGGAGAGTCTGCCAGAATGAGGCCCGGTGCTGACGTCAACACCAATACGGCTGATAATGCAGCAATTGGGATCGTTTTTGTTGCCACTTTTCTAGTGGATCTAGACTTTTTCACGAAATAACCCCCTCGGTCATATATGAGAACGTTTACAAATGTTCACACTCCATTTATACCATTATTTTTAGTAAAATATCAATATATATTTACTAAATTACAAGTAAAATTTTATATCCGTATTACTATGTTACTATTTACTTATCATTATTACTCACTTTAGTGAACATACGTTTTTGACAAACAAAAAAAGCTCCCACAATCGATGCGGAAGCCTACCTCGTGACACCTATCAAAAGATCATTAAGCCTTGTTGCTATTCATTGCATACACTCGCAATTCTGTAAGGGGTAGAGCTTGCATCTCCGGATGACGTAACGTTACCGTTCGGCTCTCTCCAGGTATCAGATCAAAATAATTATCACTAAACCGAGTCCGGCTCAGGGGCAACTCCAGCTTCACCATACGTGCGATTGCACCACTCGCAGTTACGGTTACTGATTGTTGCTCTTCGTTCACATGAACGCTGAGCTGGGACTGAGGCAGCACCACTTCCTTGGGATCACGCAAAAAGTACCGATTGATTGGCGCAGGAAATCCTTCCGATTGTAGTTCCACCATCACTTCCTCCGCCAGTTTATTCCCAAGCACTTCTGCTTCCTCCACTGATGTAATTCGTATCGATGACTGAGCTGGCACCTTGACTTCATGCAAGCTGGAGTGGAATCGTTCCCCGTGCAGGTCATAGACATTCAGCCGAAGTTGTCCTCTGATCTCCTCCAGCGTATCGTTAACGACCCATAGGGCAAGCGGGTGCTCCGGCTCATGTTCCAGGGACAGAAGTACGGGGTGAAAAAATGTTTTGGCATAATAAAACGAAGCCTTCGGCAACAGTTCATAATCGATCATAGACCAGCTGGTTCCCGGCCAACTGTCGTTGAGCTGCCACACCAGAGCACCGCTATTCCGATCGTTGATCCGTCTGAAATGTTCAATGCCATAACGTAGACCTTCCGCCTGTGTCAGCATGGAAAAGTTCATATATTCCTCTATATTACGAGGAATGCCCGTGTATCCTTCCATCAACAGAATACCTTTCTGATGATTGGTATCCTTGTTCCGATAGGCCATCTCAGGACTGCCCCAATAAAACTGGCCAGCGGGCATGTTTTTCTCCAGCGTATACCGATTGGCCGAAGCATGCATGCCAAATTCACTGCTGAATAGGGCGTGATCTTTTTTATAATTTTTGAACGTAACCCCTTCAATGCTATAATCCAGCACCGGGATTTCTCCTTGTTTTCTCGGGTATACCGAACCATGCCATACCTGCCAGTTGTGTCGATCCCCGGTATCTGGGTCATTCGCATCCTGTCCATCATGACTGCCATAAGGAGAAGATGGCCAGTACGGACGAGACGGATCAAGCCGCTCAAGTGTCTCTGGAATGAGCTCATGATAGATATGTTCCCCGTAGAACGGACTTGTGATATCACCGCTAGCTGTCTTCATGTCATACAACCAGTCGATTTCGTTGTTGCCGCACCACATTGCGAGCGAAGCCCGGTTACGTAGGCGAAGTATGTTATTTTCGATCTCCTGTTGTACATTGTGCATGAAGTCACGATTGAAATCCGGGAATAGTGCGTTAGCGAACGCAAAATCCTGCCAAACCAGCACGCCCTGTCGATCACACTCATCATAAAAGACATCTTTCTCATAGATGCCACCGGCCCACACTCGCAGCATATTCATATGCCCTTCCACCGACAGCTCCACAAGCTCACGATAACGCGAATTCGGGATGGTTCCAATCAGTTGATCCGCAGGAATCCAGTTTGCTCCCTTGGCATAGATTTTGACCCCGTTCAGGATAAAAGCAAAACGTCCCTCTCCCTGCCCATTATGTAGCGCCAGTTCAATCATCCGAATGCCATAAGGCTGGCAATACCGATCCAATGTGATGTCATCTGCATAGAGCGTAATCTCCAGAGTATACAGATAGGGATCTCCCAGATCATGAGTCCACCACAGTCGGGGATGAACCACGTCTAACGTTACATCTGCTTTCCCTTGTTCTACAGGCAAAGTAACTGCGCAAGCCACAACCTCTCCGTGTTGATCCAGAAGGCGAATATCACAAGTGATGACGTCAGCCTGCTTCCGTGTTTGCCTGCTGCGGAAGGATAACACAGACTGTACATCTGCTGTGACTTGTACTTGAGCCTGTTCCTTGCTTAAGGATTTCGTTCGGGCATACACATGCTGCAACTTCGCAATCGTACTGCGCTCCAGTCGAACAGCTCCCCATATCCCCACTGTAACGATGCGCGGCCCCCAGTCCCAACCAAAATTCATCGCTGCTTTGCGTAGCCATGGGCGTTCTTTCGTGTACGAAGACCAGTCAAACGTCTCTTTATCATTATGATGAAGATGGAGCGGATCAAACCGCACCGCAATCGAATTCCAGCCGCTTCGCACCAATCGGGTCACATCCAATGTGTGAGACATCAGCATATTCGCTGTTTTTCCAGCCTCATGTCCATTGACGTAAATCGTAGCGAAGGTGTCCAAACCTTCAAACACTAATTCAAAATGTTCCTCGATTGATGTATCCAAGTCCAGATTAAACGTCGTCCGATACCACCACTCCTTCTGCTCGATCCAGCGACTCTTGGCATCGTTATGTCCAAAATAAATCGGATCTATAATGCCGCGCTCGATAAGTGCTCCATGAACGTCACCTGGTACCGCTGCTCCAATCCAAAATCGGTCATCCAGCGTTGCAGCAGCGACATCCATTGCCTGCCTTTCTCCAACCTCGTAATGCTGTATCCTCCACTGTCCTGATAAATCCAAACTTGAACGACGGACGTTTACCATTGCACTCTTGCTCCTCCCTGGCTGCCTGAAGATTTGAAACCGAGTGCCTGTTCCCGGTATTCACTCGGTGTTTTGCCTGTATGCTTTTTGAACAGTCTGCTAAAATACTTCACATCTTCATAACCGCTAATCGCTGCGATTTCACTTACTTTCGCTGGTGATACCGCGAGCATATCCATCGCCCGTCTGATCCGTATGTCCGTAACGAAGTCACCAAAGGTCACGCCCATCTCTTTTTTAAACAATTCACTGAGATGCCCTGGATGCAAATGCACATGTCCTGCCACCTGCTGCAAGCTGATATCCTGTGTCAGCGAAGTCTCAATATAACCAATCGCTTTTTGCACATGGGCAGCCTGCCCCTGTCCCATACGACTGTGATAGGCATGCATCAGATCATACAGATGATGAAACAATTCATCTCCGATCTCAGTAGCTTGCTTCTCCGGTTCGGGTGTCCAAGGCTCGAGTCGTGTGGGTTGTTCTCTCCCAATTGACTGTAGTGTTCGCGCCAGCCAGCGGTGTCCTGCAATAACCACCGAGTGCAGACAAGCCGCATATGATCCAGGGGTGACGTCAGGTTCAGCAATCAGCTTCACAATCAGCTCACGTATCCACGTCGTGAGACTAACCGGATCATTGTCCAGTAGCAACGTACCCAGCGTGGTTTCCTCTTCATGTGTCAGTACCGTTTTGCCACCTTGCCTGCTACTGATCTCCTCATATCGCCACACTTTGTCATCCTTCAGCCCCCGATAGCGAAAGGCAGTCATTGCCGTTTGATAGCTACGGTGTAGTTCCGAGGCGTGCTGAACAGCCTCACCAACCGCAGCGCGAAGTGAACATTTCAGCCATTGCTCTATTCGACTTATCCCATCTTCCAACCTGTATACGCTTGCTTCGAGCTCAGAAGCTAAAGGTAAAACGCAGACTATATGCTGCTTCTCAATCTGTGCGATTGCCCCAGACAACACATCTTCCAGCATGTTTTGCACAGCGAACCGGAGAAGTGCATCCGAAGAACGGCTCCAGCCCTCCGCCTGAATTAAAACCACTTGCCTACTCATTGGGCGTTCGGTGCTGCTACTCTCTCGTATGCATGATTGAACAGGAGAAATATTTTCCTCGCCAAATGCCAAAGAGGATGGGCACCTCCCCGCATCCGTATTGCCTTCAATCACCCATTCGATAAACTGTCTTTCCCGATTCTCACGTAACCATTGTCCTTCTCGGGATTTCTCTGCCCAGCGTTCTGTAATCCTTGTCTTGGCTTGCAGCACCGTTTTGATAATCTCTTCCGGTTTGCTCGTTTTGAGCAGATAGTCCGTGACTCCATTACGAATAGCTTGCTGTGCGTATGAGAAATCATCGTAACCTGATAAAATAATGACCTCCAGCTCTGGAAGTAAATGCAGCGCTTCTTCCGCCAGCTCCAGCCCCGACTTGCCATTCATCCGAATATCGGTCATCAGAATATGCGGGCGTTCCTCGGCTATACGTGTTAATGCTTCTTCCGCCGAAACAGCTGGATGAAGGAGTTCGATACCAAGTTCGTGCCAGGCAATAACGCTAGCAAGACCTGTGCGAATAATGACTTCGTCATCAACAATTAATAATCTCATCGTGATTCCTCCAGGATTGGAATGGAGAACGAAATTCGTGTACCTCCTCCCTCTCTGCTGTCTACTTCCAACAACGCATCTGTTCCATAATGGAGGAGCAATCTTTCGTTTACATTCCGAAGACCATACCCTCCATCGGACAACGAATGCTCCAGTTGAAGCTGCTCCCCTTTGGACTTCTCTTTTGAATGGCTGCCTTGAGGCAATACGCTACGCTCATCCGTGGGCACAAGATTTGCCCGCAATTGCTCGAGCTTATCCGGAGCCATCCCTGCACCATCGTCCAACACCAGGATGTTCATTCGTTCGACCATTGCGTCCTTCTGAATCATGATCGTAATGGTGCCTCTGCTTCCCGTAGGCTGAATCCCGTGAATCATCGCATTCTCCACCAGTGGCTGCAGTAGAAGCTTCAGCATCATTCGCTGCTCCAATGCCGGATCAACAATATAATGCAGCACGAACTGATCCGGGAAACGAATGGACTGCACACGCACATAATGACGGATATGCGCAATTTCTTGGGCCACCGGACAGTAATCCTGTCCTTTGTTCAGACTGATTCGCAGAAAATCACTCAGACCTTCTACCATATCTGCGATCCGGCTTTCTTTGGACATGAGCGCGATCCAGTGTATAGAGGAGAGCGTGTTATAGAGAAAATGAGGATTAATCTGTGCCTGAAGCACTCGCAGATCTGCTTCTTTTTTACGAGCTTCACCGCGGATAATCTCTTCTTTCAGCATCTCAATATGTGCACCAAGCAGATTGTAACTCTCGCCCAACTTGCCAATCTCATCATCGCTCTCTGTTTGAAATAAAGGCAAGGGACGTTTCGGGTCCATTCGAGACAGATGCCTGGTTAAAACAAGTAGCGGCCTTGTAACCCTGCGAACCGTGAACCAGACCAAGCCGCCACTAATTAACGCTGACAAGGCAACTGCAATCGCTGTCAAAATAATAAGGTAACTATTCTCGGATTTATATTGTTCGTAAGGAACCATGCCAACCAGCATCCACCCCGTTAATTCCTCAGGGTAATAAAGCACCGTACGTTTCCGTTCTTTCTCGCCATAGGTGGTCGTTCCACTAAGCCCCTTCTCCATCCGCGTGATAAGTCCTGGTTCAAGATCAGACACATTCAGCCCAAGTCGGGATTTGTCCATAGAGGACAGCACCTCTCCTGTGTTACCAATTAACTCCAAACTACCTTCGCCTCTGCCCAGTCCGAGTGCAGGCCAACCTTTGGAAATCGCACTTTCATTCAAACTGATCGTAAGCCAGCCGATGGGACGATAATCGTGGATGCTACGGATCGGCCGAATCAAGGTAATGACATTTTGAATCCCGGCGTAATTGCGAACCGGATAGACCCCCGTCCACCTTTTATCCGCGTTACCGCTAGGGAGAGACGGATAAAATAGACTACCCCCGTCAGGTTCATACCAGGTGGCTGTAGACAACGCCGCATCAAAACGCCCGGGATAAATGGCAATGCTGGCGATGTATTTTTTGGATGCAGCCAGGTTTGTCATTCGCCCCAAAATGTCCAAGCGATCTCGTTCATGATCCTCATCCCGGCTTAGGTACTGTTGAATATCCCGTTCGCCAATGAGGAAAATAGATAAATTCTCTGCATCCTGGAGCATGTAACGAAGATTGGCCTCTACTTGTTTCAACGTATCCATCCCTGACAGCTTTGTTTTTTCTTCCGTAATACGTGAAGAGAACAGGAAAGCAAACAGTCCAAGCGCCAGCAGCGGCACAATCATTGAAGCTGTGACCACCACGGACAGCTTTCGCTGTAGTGAAGATGTAAGCCAGCGAACCAACTCTCTTCCTCCTTTGGATACGCTTTCGCTTATCCTTTGACTGCACCTGCTGTCATGCCCTTCATGACCTGTTCCTGGAAGATCAAATAGACAATAATCGTAGGAATAACGGACAGGGTCATGGCAGCAAGCGTTAGACCGTAATCAGTCTGATATCCGTCCGCAAAGTTTGCAATAGCAAGCGGTAACGTTTTTAATCCGGTTTTATTAATAAATACAAGGGCGAATGAAAAGTCATTCCACGCATGTAAGAAACTCAAAATGGTCACGGTGGATAGTGCAGGCAGGGACATCGGAAGCATGATTCGGGTGAAAAGCCCCCAAAGCCCGGTTCCATCCATAAATGCCGCTTCTTCAATATCTCGCGGAATGCTGATCAGATAGGCTGTAAGCACAAAAACCGCTGTTGGCAATGCAAACGCAGTATAAGGCAGGATCAGTGCCCAATACGTATTGAGCAAGGACATCTGTTTCATCAAAATAAATAACGGAACGAGCGTGCTATGAATGGGAATGAGCATGCCTACAACGAAAAACGTCATAATCAGCCCTTTCCAGCGAAATTGGAAACGTGCCAGAATAAATGAAGCCAGTGCCGCGATAAACAGTGTCAGGATCAGTGATCCAATCGATACCGTTAGTGAATTGCCAAAGGCAGTTCCGAGTTTTGAACTTTCCCAGGCATTCGTGAAATTGGCCGCATTCCAGTGAGCCGGTAGACCAAAGGGTCTGCTGTAGAAATCCTCATTCGTTTTAAACGCACTAATTACAAGCCAATAAAACGGATACAATGTTAAAATACCATAGACCGTGAGAAGCGTCCAAACGATTCCGCTGCGCATTCGGCGAATGGGATGTCCTGTGTGGCTTCGTGGTGTGGGCATGGATACAGGTGTTACTCGCATAATCTTGCCTCCTCTCTATCGGTTTTCTTTGCGTTTCCGGCTCGTCACCCACTGGCTTGTTCCGATGAGCAGCAATGAAATCAGAACAATGGTCGTGGAGATCGCACTACCGAAACCATATCGGTACGTTGTAAACGTGGAGTTATACATATACGTCGCAAGCAGCTCCGTCGCATGAGCTGGCCCGCCTTTTGTCATGATATAGACCAGATCAAACGATTTCAGACTGCCTGAGATACACAAAATTATAGCGACCTGAACTGTACCCCAGATCATCGGTAGAGAAATGGAAACCAGTTTGCGGATACCCGATGCGCCATCTATTTTCGCAGCGTCATGGATCTCACCCGGAATATTCTGCAATGCGGAGATGAAAATAATCAGATACAGTCCTACAAAGCTCCAGAGCAAGGGCGGCACCAATGAGAATATGGCGATCTTCGCATCCGACAGCCATTGCAGCTTCCAACTCTCCAGCCCCAGCGCATCCAGCAGGAAATTCAAAATACCGATCTGCGGATGATAAATGTACTGCCAGATCATGCCAATGACAACGGTCGACAGTACCATCGGCAGGAAGACAGCCGAGCGCAAAAACCGCTGAAGCGGATTGCTTTTGTGTAACATAACGGCCAGCATCAGTGCCAATGGAATCTGGCCAAATACCGAAGCCAGTACAAAAATGACGTTATTTTTCAAAGCCCGCCAAAAGATAGCATCATTCCATATTTCTACATAGTTGCTCAGGCCAATGTACGTAGATGCACCTATGCCCGACCAGTTAAAAAAACCGTAGTACGCAGACCATACCACAGGCACAAACACAAATAATGCATAGATAATAACTGCTGGAGCAAGTCCCAGCATAATGAAACGCCGACTTTGCAATGCGTTCAATTGGTTCACTTCCCCTCGTTATCGCCTTTCAATTCTGTTCAGCAGTAGCTTTAATCTGTCAATTAAAAACCCCTCCCCTGCCGGGAAGGGGAATGAACTGCGCTTACTTCATGAGCTATCAGCCTGTAATCTACTGCTTCACCGCATTGGCTTGCGCTGCCTGAATTCGGTCTGCTATGTCCTCTGCTTTACCGCCCATTAGCAGCTCCTGCAACCCGTTATTAATGACCTCAACCGTAGCCGATCCCAGCTTGGAATCGTATACTGGCGTAATTTTCACTTCCTGCATCAGGTCGTACAGCTCTACAAATAATGGATGAGCTTTCGACTTATCCAGATCAATGTTGTAGCTAACTAATGTACTGCTATTCAGCGTAGCTTTCTGCCCATCGGGTCCAGCCAGTGCGTAGAACAGTTCCATCGCAGCTTCTTTTTGAGCACCGTTTAGCTTTTTACTGACGCCAAGACCCGTCCCAACGACTCCTGATGTCGTTCTTGGTTCACCCTTGCCGCCCTCTACAGGGGGAAGGATTGTAATATGCGTGTTGCTCAGCACTTCTTCCGGTGCATTGTTAACGAGGTTGGCCAGCGCCCATCCGCCGTTCATCACCATCGCTGTTTTACCTTGAAAATAAAGCTGCATCATCTGTGTCTCATCAATGCTGTTGAATCCGTCCTGGAAAGCTTTGATGTTGCCAAGCTCCTGCATTTTCTTCAACGCTTCAACGAATTGCGGATCAGTGAAACTTGCCCCATCCTGAGCTACTGCTTTCAAAAACCAGTCTGTACCCGTCACCCGGTCAGCCAGCGTACTGAAAATGGTGGACTGTGCCACCCAGTTCGTTTTGTTGCCAAGCGCCATCGGGATAATTCCCTTTTCGTTAAAAGTAGCAACCGCCTGTTCCAGTTCAGCCCACGTTTCAGGAACCTTTACGCCATGTTCTTTAAATAACGCATCGTTATAATAAATGAAAGAGCTGGGCGCCAGATTCATCGGTACAGAGTAAACATTGCCGTCCACGGTATATCCATCAAGTGCATTCGGAATAAAATTGTCTTTCCATTCCGGCTTGGCGTCGAGTTCTGCGTTAATCGGCTGCAATAGATCTCCTTTCACGAACTCCTTCGTCATCGCATCCGGCCACATCACAAACAGATCTGGCATCTCATTGGCTGCCGCGACTGTGCGCAGTCTGGTCTTCAGTCCGTCCGTAGGCAAGCCTTCATCCACCACCTCGATGTCTGGATGTGCTGTGCGGAAATCCTCGATAATCTTTCGCATCGCCACCGCTTTGGCGTCTTGCCCCGTCCAGTTATGCCAGATGGTCACCGAGACTTTGTCACTGCCGCTGCCGGCTTCGGAAGAATCACCGCTTGTGCACCCTGCCAGAATCACTGCGAACATCGTTAGTGCCAGCATGCCAGAAAACCACTTTTTCCACATCTTGATACTCCCCCTTGAGCATTTGATATCTGTAATTGTAAATGGTAACGCTATCATAACGTAAGGTGACGATCCACGGATGCAGGGGTGAATATGATCGGTTCCCTGCTTACATATCAAAAAAAGCCCTCCCCAGAACAATGCGAAAAAGTTAAATACCTTCATCACATTGCTCCCAGTGAGAGACTTTAACGATGGTTACTGAATTCCATATCATAGACAGCCCATCCGTTATTGAAGACTGTTTTTTATCAATGTTGCAAAAGCCTTAGAGCCTTCGACGGTCAGATGTACTCCGTCCTTCTCAAAATATTCATCATGCCCTTCACTTGCCTGATTCCAGTCAATGAGGGAAACGTTGCTATAGCTGGAGGCTGCATCAGTCAATGCCTTGTTGACCGTATGCTCCCAAGGACGTGGCACACGCACTGTAACGAGGTACACCCGGGTTTTATCCTCCAAGCCATCAAGGACCGATTTCAAATTTTTAGAGTTAAACGAGCCGTTTGTTCCCAGCTCCAGCACCACTTCGCTGCCCAATTGCTTATTACTCTTCAGTTCCCGCAGTACATCCCCAGCCTGCCACATCTGACGACCGACATGACCATCGACATACACACCGGAGATATTTTGTTCCAGATATGGCTTGGCATCCAGAATAACGGAGTCTCCAATAATGGTATATTGGATTTTCCCATCCTGCTTGGCCGGTTTCGAACCTGGTGTAGCCCTGTCGCCAGATTGGTTTTGCTGGACATTTCCCCCCTCCGACTCGGATTCTGCATCTGACTGAGCAACAGGATTCTTTTGCTCGGAATCCACAGGTTTAGTGGTAGCCGGCATAACGTCTTGTCCCTGTTCCTCAGCCGATTTGTCTCCGTTTAACACCGTTGATAGAGATACCGAATGGGAATCTGAATTGGCGGCAACGGGCAGCATCATTCGTGAGACGCTGTAACATAATAACAAGAGTGTCATTAACAGTCCTGTCCGTTTCAACCATACATGACGAGGAACGAACGACACCCCGCCTTTTCCCCACAGTTTGGACAAGGAATCCCGAAATCCATTATACCGAATCGGATTTTCAATATATTTAAGCGATATGGACGCTAGGAAGACTGTTGCGACTACTTGTAAAAGCATGCGTACAGGATGTGCATCGCCGGTATCTACAGCTGGACTAGTCAAAACGATAACCGGATAATGCCACAGATATAATCCATACGAACGTTCACCGATCCACCGGAATGGTTTGGCTCCAATGATATGTGCCAGTATGGACGAAGGATGCGCGAGCACAGCGACCAGAACGGTTGCAGCAATTGTCTGAAGCAGCATACCTCCTTGATATAGAAAAGGATCGTACTCACTGGTGGTCAACATCATGTAGATCAATACACCAAGAGCAGCGAGACCACATCCATCCAATACTATTCGACTCATCCCGGACAATCCACTCGACAGCTTGCGGCTCGGCCAGATGACTGCTAACGCGGCACCTGCAAGCAGTGCGAATGCACGCGTATCTGTTCCATAATACACACGGCTGGGGTCCAGATCCGGATTATACATGATAGCCATTGCGCCAGCGGACAGCTCAGCTGCAACGATGATAAAAACGACCAGCCATCCTTTTCTTTTGAACAATACAATGGCTGCGATCAGCAGAATAGGCCAGACCAGATAGAACTGCTCTTCCACAGCCAGCGACCAGAAATGTCCAAAAGGAGATGGTGGGCCGAAACTTTCGAAGTAAGAAACATTGTGATAGATATACCACCAATTGCTTATGTATGTAATACCGGATACGATATCCCCTCGCAGTGAAGCAAGCCGGGAGGAATCTGTGCACAGTAGCCAGAGCATGACTACCACTGTCAACGTCAACATACCGGGTAGCAGACGTCTAAATCGCCTTAACCAAAAATCACCGAGAGCGATACGTCCATGCTCGTGCCACTGAGTTAACAAAATATCCGTAATCAGATAGCCAGATAGAACAAAAAATATACCTACACCGAGCAGACCACCCGGAATAAAATCCAAATTCAGATGATAAGCGATTACACCAACTACCGCGATGGCACGTAAGCCATCCAGTCCATTCATATGCCTCTTTCGGTTCACTGATTGTGACATGCTTGCCCCTCCTTGTTGCAATGAGTACACATCCATGGGGGGCTGGGCGTCATAATCATTCTCAAGCTTTCAGTCATTCTGGTTGTTATTAACATACGTATTGCACCTTCCGTCTTTCATTTACAACATATACACTAAACCGTATAATGATGGAACCTTTTGCTAGCACAACTAGCTGTAAAATCATACTCCATATTCAACAATTAGCATAGTGCTTTTCATGGACTGGACAATATTACCTCTGTTCATTCAATAGAAAAAGCTGCCGACTTGCTCGGCAGCCACTATCCATTATAACCGGAATGTAACCGGATTGTATGCTTTACTGATAATTGATCCTTCCTGCCTAGGACCCTAGAGGTGCCGAGGAGCAGGCACAGGATTTCTTTTCGGCATGGTTCGTTCTACTTACCATCTTTCAAGAACCGCTCGATTCGAGCTTTAATTGAATCACGAACCTCAGCGAATGTAGCTGTGATTTCTTCTTCTGTACCTGTCGCCTTGGCTGGATCATCGAAGCCCCAGTGCCATCTTTCGGCTTTGTCATTACGTACAACTGGACAATTATCGTTGGCATGACCACAAAGCGTGATGATATAGTCTGCTTGTTTTAAAATCTCTTGATCAATCACATCTGATGTATGACTCGAAATATCGATTCCAGCTTCTTTCATCGTTTGAACAGCACGAGGGTTTAAGCCATGCGCCTCTAATCCAGCACTTCTCACCTCGTATTTATCGCTACCAAGTGCCTTTAAAAATCCATCGGCGATTTGGCTTCTGCAAGAGTTTCCTGTACACAAAAAGTACACAAGTGGTTTGTTGTTCATGATTATTGATCTCCTTCGTCTTTGGTTTGGTTTACTTGTACTTTCGCTTCGCCTGATTTCGAGTTAATCCAGGCTTTTATGATCATTGCGATAACAACAAACATCGCTGTTATTAGGGCAATCATTAACCAAACGTTTATGTTTGTTGAATGAATCAAGTGTAGCCATAAATACAGTCCTGTTAACGTGATAAAGAGCGTTGGGATGGTGAGCACAATCCCTATTTTGAAATAACTTCCCCATGTGATTTTTACATCTTTTCGAGACAGTACATGTAGCCACAAAAGTGTGGCGAGCGATCCGATCGGTGTAATTTTTGGACCCAAGTCACTGCCAATAATATTGGCGTAAATCAGCGATTCCCGAATGACACCTTGCGTACTCGTTCCATCAATAGCAAGCGCATCAATCATCACTGTCGGCATATTGTTCATAACCGAAGACAATACTGCAGCTAGAAAGCCCATGCCAAGTGTCGAGATGTAGAGTCCCTGGTCGGCAATAGCTTGAATGACCTTACCAAGTTCATCCGTCAATCCCACATTTCGCAGTCCATAAACGACGACGTACATACCAATCGAGAAAATGACGATTGCCCATGGAGCCCCTTTAATGAGCTTCCAAGTTTGAATAGCATGACTCCGCCTTGCAGCTAAAATAAACAAGATGGCTATAACCCCAGCGATAACAGACACCGGAACTTGAATGAACTCGCTCATTAAGTACGCAATCAGTAGTACGGCTAAGATCACCCAAGATATGTTGAACAGCTTCTTATCCTTAATCGCTTCGGCTGGCTTTTTGAGCTGACTGACTTCGTAGTTTCCTGGGATACTCTTTCTAAAGAACAAGAACAGGACTAAAAGACTTGCCAATATTGAAAAGAAATTCGGAACAATCATACGACTTGCATACTCCACAAAGCCAATACCAAAGTAATCGGCAGAAACGATATTGACGAGGTTACTCACGACGAGCGGCAGTGAAGTTGTATCTGCAATGAAACCACTAGCGATGATAAAAGGTAAAATCATCTTTGGATCAAATTTGAGCGCTCGGACCATAGCAAGCACAATGGGCGTTAAGATCAGTGCGGCACCATCATTTGCAAAAAATGCTGCGACTCCTGCACCAAGTAGCACAACATAAACGAACATCAGCTTGCCATTACCTCTCGCGAGCTGCGCCATGTGTAGAGCAGCCCATTCAAAAAATCCAATTTCATCTAAAATCAGTGAAATTAAAATAATGGCTACAAAAGCAAGCGTGGCGTTCCATACGATTCCTGTAACCGTACCTACATCGGATAGACTGACAACCCCAAAAAGAAGAGCAAGGACAGCTCCAGCTGACGCTGCCCATCCAATATTAAGCCCCTTAGGTTGCCAAATCACAAAAGTCAGTGTCAGCAAAAAGATTAAAATCGCGATAATGCTCATGCTTCCTCCTGAGGACCGCAGCAGTTTTTCAATCCTGCTATTTTAGCTTTCATGGACGGCAGATAAGGATACACACACTGAACATATGCCTCTGCATCTGGATTCAGAGAGTAGTACACCCACTGTCCTTTTTTCTTCTCATTAAGGAAACCGGCTGCCTTTAGTTTTCGAAGATGCTGACTGGCGTTTGGTTGTGACATACCAATAATGTCTGTGATATCACATACACAGAGTTCTTGTTCCTGAAGTAGTGCAATGATCGTCAAACGTGTTTTATCTGCTAATAACTTATAAGCCTCAGCCATCTCCTGAATTTTTTGTTCCATTTGGACACCCCCACTAATTATTCTCGCCCGTTTCATATAATGATATAAGCATATAATAAATCACTTATATAATCAACGACGAATATGATTTCCAAAAACACTTCATTACACTTGCCATACCCGTAGTTGCTGCATGTTTTGTACAACTCCCTCTCCTAACCTCTCGTTCGTATGTTCAAAGGTTGTGGATTTTGAGGAAACGGCGATTCGAACTCTACAATGAATCAAATTCCTGTGGAAGTTATGAACTGACTCTCTTTCGTCCATACTATTACCTACGAATATCATGTCATCCATGTTTTGAATAAGCCATGTACACGAACGACTCCGATGACTCAATTTAAATAGACTGGCAGGGGAGGTCGCATCATGAACTGGAAACATCCGCATCATCTGAATCAACCTGTAGCTGAATTACCTGTGCCTCTTGAGTTTGATCGCAGCTGGCTTAGCCAGCTTGAATCTCGCTTGGACAGAGGTGGCCCTTGGGGCGATTACCGACTCTTTCAACTCGGTATTCAGGCGGAAGAAACGAATCTCATTCCGAATTTCGATGAAATCCAGTGTTTGAAACATTTGCAGGGTTTAACTCCACTTCCACATCAGATGGATACGGCCCGCAAAGTATTATTTGAAATGTCCGGCAGAGCCATTCTTGCCGATGAGGTGGGACTGGGCAAAACGATTGAAGCCGGTCTTATTCTCAAAGAATACATGGTTCGCGGTCTAGTATCTAAAGTGTTAATTCTTGTACCTGCATCGCTTGTCTTGCAATGGGTACGTGAGCTGAATTCCAAATTCGGCATTCCTGCCATCGCTCAGAAAAAGGCGTACTCGTGGCAAAATGAAGTTGTAGTTGCTTCGATGGACACAGCCAAGAGAGACCCGCATAAGGATATTTTGCTGGGCATGGACTATGACATGATCATCATTGATGAAGCGCATAAGCTCAAAAACAAGAAAACAACCAACTATCAATTCATGCTGCAATTACGTAAAAAATATTGTTTGCTGCTCACGGCTACGCCTGTGCAGAACGACATGAGCGAACTTTTCAATCTGATCAATCTGCTGAAGCCCGGTCAGCTTGGTCGTCAAGGCGATTTTGCCGCCAATTTTGTCGTGGATAAACGGGTTCCCAAAAATCAGGAACAGCTCAAGGATGAGCTATCCAAAGTCATGATCCGCAACAGGCGTGGAGAAGGCCCCGTACAGTTTACGAAGCGTAACGTATCTAATGTGGATCTGCAGCTCTCTCCTGAAGAACAAGCCCTCTATGACGGGGTTACCTCTTTTGTCAAAGATCAGTACCAGGAAGCGGGCGGTAATCTCAGCAGTATGCTATCACTCGTCACATTACAGCGTGAAGTATGTAGCAGCAGGGACGCCGTATTTGTGACACTTGTGAATCTGTCGAAGAAACTACCTCTCGATTCTCCATTACGCGATAAAATCTGGGAACTGGTTGCCCATATCAAGGCTATTAAAGAAAATACTAAAGCCGAGAAAACGATGGAACTCATTCGGGATATGAATGAAAAGGTCATTATTTTCACGGAATACCGGGCTACGCAGGAATATCTGCTGAACTATTTTCGCAATAACGGCCTGACAGCTGTTCCCTATCGAGGCGGAATGAACCGTGGCAAAAAAGACTGGATGATGGATCTCTTTCGCGGACGTGTGCAGGCTATGATTGCAACGGAAGCTGGTGGCGAGGGCATCAACCTGCAATTCTGTCATCACATGATCAATTTTGATCTGCCCTGGAACCCGATGCGGGTAGAGCAACGGATTGGCCGGGTCCACCGCCTTGGTCAGCAGAATGACGTTAATATTTTCAACCTGTCCACCAAAGGCACAATTGAAGAGCATATTCTAAACCTGTTGCATGAAAAAATTAATATGTTTGAGATGGTCATCGGCGGACTGGATGTCATTTTGGAGCGACTGGAGAAAAATGAGTCGATTGAGAAAAGCCTATACAAAATCATGCTAGAATCCCAAAACGAAGAGGATATTCGTCGCAAAATGGACTCGCTTGGACAATCACTGAATACGATTCAGCGCGAAGTGGCTGATGAGGTGCCTCTGATCCCCAAACTCGATCTGCACAAAGGAGGCAACTGATCCATGACGATGTCAGCACATGAGATTCAAGCCTATGTCTTGGCTTATCTGGAAGCGTTAGATTGTCAGATCATGGAGCGATCCCCTGCTCATGTGACCGTCAAGCTATCTCCTGAGGCAGACAAAGCATTAACGAACCGTCCCTATTACTGGGGATTCGTAGAGCGTGTGGGGGTGGAGCCCGAGACGATGTCATTCACATTTGTTTTTGACTCGGAGGCGTATCAGCAAATGATCGAAGCGGCAGAAGCCCAAGCCAAAGCTGTACAGCCTTCTTCATTATCTCCTGACACGAATTCTGAAGCACCCAAAGATACGATTCTCGGCCGTTATTTTGGGATTACACCTTCAATGCCGCAGCTTGGACCCGGACGTATTTTGCGAGAAGATGTGGTCTATGGTAGCCGCAGGTTACAGCAGATTTTTGAGGCAGCTCGCGAAGGTGGTGCTTTTGTAAACCTGTTTGAACAAGCTGCCAAACGCCAGATTCGATCTACAGCTCCGGCTGTATATGAACCGTGGCTCGGCGTTTGTTTCAAAGTCGAGTTTGCCTGTGACCTCAAACGAGAGGAACTACATTTTCTCGGCATCTCATTGCGCTCGGGTGAAATTATCGAGAAATTCGGAAAGAAGCTGAACAGGCGTGATCTTAGTCCAAGATTGGCTGAGAACATGCACGCTCAGGCACCCAAAATATCTTTGGCCGATGCCGGGGCAGCACTTGAGTCATACCTCACCAACCACTTAAGTAAGCTCAATTATGAATGGGCAGAAAAAGCGAAGGAACGACTACAGCTCGAACTGGATGTTGTCGATGCGTATTATGAGGCTGTTCTGCGTGAAGATGTGCCTGAAGTAACAGAAGCTAAAACAGACCGTGCTAAGTCTTCAGCACACCTTCCTCCTTCCCGTACTTCCGGTGTTGCCCAAGCGATTCCTTCACCTTCTTCGACTGCTCTTCCTGTTCATAATCGGGTTCGCGGCGCCCTCGAACCGGTTACTGCTGACGTGGAACTAGCCGCTGAACCCGTCGCAGATGAGACACAAGAGGAACTAGACTCGGAACAAGAAAAGGCAAAACAGGCTGCCATGGATCGTGAAGCGATGAAGCTGCAATATGAGACAAGACGAACCGAGATGATCTGGCAATATGATCCCAAGGTAAAAGTCACGGCCATAAGCAGCGGCATGTTTCACTTAAGATAGACGAAGACACTACTTTTCCTGCAAATGCTGGCAAAAGTAGTGTTTATTCATGACCAGCGAACCGACAGGTTGCAGCACCCTTTGCATATGCTCTCCTCTACAATGAAGTCAGGAAGAAGGTGTTTATAATGAAAATACGACATAGAACAAAACGGACAACTACTCGCCACCACATATATATCCTGCTGCTCTTGATGATTGGCTTCGCTCACCTCTCGTTCTGGCCGACAGCCCAAGTAGCTGCATCAACCAGTAGAATGACACCTATGGCTGTAGAGCAATTTGCACAACAACAGGCGGATGCACTTGGCGCATCCAATCCGGATTGGATTGCTGCCAAGCTTGAATATTTTCCTTTGGGTCCAGGTACTCATAGCTGGCTTGTGCACGCCAACCTTCAGGACAAACGTATTGGATATCTGATTATCTCCATTAATGTACAAGGCCAGCTCCATCTCAGCGAATATGGTTTAGGGGATCATGTACTGTATAGCGACGACACACTCGGACAAGCTCTGAAAAGGCAGAATTTAAATGTAGACTCACTTAAGGCCGCAGGCGGTAAGCTTTCGCTTCAATACACTATTCCCCTATTAGCCTATTGGAAAGTGGAAGATGCGAATCATTCTGCCTTGTACATTGATGCATCGAATGGAGATTTGCTGCCGAGTGGGATATTAGAACGTTTGGAGACGAACTCTGGAATGCAAAAACCGGGCTTCACCGAGCAGGATAAGGTGCAAGAACCCCTACTCGAATCCTCCGGGGAAGCATTTATAACAAGCCCTGTCCATTTACGGCCAGCTTTTGATCCTTCACTACAACTGAACTGGCTTACTTCAGAGCCACTCCAACCCACTCAAGTTGAGCAAGAGATTCAACACAGTCCTGCAAGTGCTCTCGTCTTCTCAGCTGGAGAACATAATCTATTCTACGGTGGTCCTCTGCCTGTAAGCGGATACCAACTCTGGCACACCGAAAAAACATCCAAGGATCACACAGATCCAATCAACAAACCAGGATTAGGTCTGGATTCAGATACAATTCTTTACGTAGGATTAGGCGGGCTGAATTCAACCCAACGTTTTGTTCCGCTAAATAAACTGATGAATGACGGAGCATTTTACCTGAGCAGACCATGAGGTCAACTCATTAAGCTAAGTGAACAGGGGGAATCATATAACTCAAACTCAAGGAAACAGGTATATTTCATGCATGAATTCATCACTCATCCATTACTGGCGCAACATATAAATAACATCACAAAAAAGACGCATTCCTTACCATAAGGCTGCGTCTTCTTCTTTTGATCATTATTTTAAGGACGTCAGCTTCTTTTCTGACGCACGATGTTTATTTACGATTATTTTCTTTCATGTTTCGCTCTTTTTTACCTACCCATAAAGATATCGCAAACGGAAGCATGCCGAACCATCTCATCGACCACGGTTCTTTTCTTCTGCTCTGTGCCCTTCGTTCTTTGCGCTCATCCTTAGGCGTGTCGATATAATGTACAACCCGTTGTGTAATATACTTTACCAGCTCATCACTTTTAGCCATCGTACAACCTCCCTTTCCTCCCCATAACCTTGAAGAAATGTTACTACTATTGTGCACAGGTCCGAATTGAACTAAACATTTTTTTGAGCAGCAACGTATGATTTTGTTCAGATTGCACAGTCTAATGCCAAAGGTATCCATAAGGCCTATGTTGACTATAGATACCACGATCATAAAGGAGTGTGTGTTTCTATGCATAAGCTGCTGGCCCTTTTTGGGGCCCTGTTGATCTGTTCTTCAGGTCATACCAGCGTGTCTTTCGCTTCAACGGTTTCCCCTGAACATCCCATCCACCAGCAATCCCTTATGCCCATTACAGATGGTGAAGCTTACCGTTCGAGCCATCACGCTTTTGCAGCACCTGTTATTTTACTCGATGTTGGACATGGCGGCATTGACGGCGGCACAACGGAAGCAGGTGTTTTGGAAAAAGACATTAATTTGGCCATCAGTCAGAAAATATATCTGCTACTCCGTAGTAAAGGTTACGCAGTCGTCATTAACCGCCTCGGCGATTACGCGCTAAGTGATGAGAACCGCTGGTTGAACAGCCGCTCACGACATTATAGAGATCTCGCACAGCGCAAAAGCCTGAGTGAAGAAGTAAGCACCGACATTGTCGTCAGCATCCATGCTAACTGGAGCTCTCGCTCAGCCACACACGGTCCTGTAGTACTTCATCAGAAAGAGGGCCGCAGCTATCTGCTGGCACAATCCATTCAGGATTCCATGAATCAATTATGTGGCACACATCGAGAAGTCGTTTGGGGTAAGCCATTTTACATGCTGAATTATGTGAAACACCCCGCGGTGATTATAGAAACCGGCTTTCTGAGCAATCCAGCGGATCGGGCCAGAATTAGTGATCCGAAGGAACAAAAACGAATTGCAAAATCCATAGCAGACGGTATTATTTATTATCTGTCGGTAGTGTAGGTGTAGCCTTCCAGTGCCACACATCTCTTACCAGATCTCCGATACCTACAAATTGAACCTGATTTTGCAATCGCGCGACGGACTCACGAATCACTGCCGATGTATTCAGACCCGAGTGACCAACATGACCAATAACAACACAGTTTTTCTTGTTCACTGCACGCTGGGCAGCCAAATCAAGCTGTTTGCGAATATGTGCCTTTGAGTTATGGTCATCCAGAAAGATATCGTTGCCAATGAGTGGCATGCTCTTGGCAGCAGCGAGCTCACCTACCACAGAACGAAAATTAGTGCGACTATCAACAAAGAACAGACCATGTTCCCGACATACGTCCAGTACAATGGACATAATGCGTTTATCGGAAGTAATTTTAGAACCCATATGATTGTTCATGCCGATGGCATAGGGAACATCCTTAATGGCTTTTTCCACACGGTCACGAACTTCTTGATCCGACAAGTTGGAGGTGATCGCCCCTGGACCTAGCCATTCCGGCCTTCCCTTCATGGGTTCCATCGGCATATGCACAATGACATCCATCCCCTTCTCGTGTGCCGCCTCAGCGTCCTTCTTTGTTGTTTGCAAAAAAGGCATGACCGCCACAGTCAGCTTCACTGGCATATCAAGAATCTCCTTCGTACCCTTCATATCGTTACCGGCATCATCAATAATGATTGCCATGCGATTAGACGGAGGTGTAGATGAAGATTTCACCTGCTCTGGCTGTGCACTAACCCCTGTTGATCCGGATACACTGATAACACTTACGACGGATAAAAAGATCAAGCATCGGAACCACATCCCATAAGAGTGGCTTGGTCCCCCTTTTTTTCGGATCATGCTCCATCCTCCTCTGAACTTAGTGTCTTCATTGTTTGACTTCAGCACTATTTCTATGTAAGCCCACATTCCCAATTCATTCTAGGGCTGCGATAATGCTTATGCCATGTCGATTTAAGTCCCGTATCATTCAAAAAAAGTGAAATTGTTACAAATACCTGCAATTTGTAGGGTATTTTTAGTCTAATGTATATGGTAAAATTTTCAAATCAACACCAACTATACTCTATAGACAGGAGAGGATGTGACGTTTAATTCCAATATGCTACCGAGCAAGCATTTATGGTGTTACTTGTCCGGCTTTCGAAATAAAACTGACTTTAGGAGGGTAATGGATGAAGATCAAATTTAAAAAATCAATGAATATTCTACTGGCGTGCCTAACCGCATTACCGCTTATGTTAACACCTACGAACGTATCCGCTGCCAGTGATGCAAACATTAATTTGTCCTCTGAAAAACAACTCATAAAAGGTTTTGGCGGTATTAACCATCCCGTTTGGATCGGTGATCTTACAGCAGCACAACGTGAAACCGCTTTCGGGAACGATCAGAACCAGTTAGGGTTCTCTGTTCTTCGAATCTACGTCGATCCAGATCCTAATAACTGGTCCCGTGAAGTAGCTACAGCTAAGCGCGCGATTGAGAAAGGAGCCATTGTATTTGCATCACCATGGAACCCTCCGAGCAGTATGGTTGAAACATTTAATCGCAACGGCGATACCAACGCGAAGAGACTGAGATATGACAAGTACGCTGCCTATGCGCAACATCTAAATGATTTTGTAGCCTATATGAAAAACAATGGCGTAAATCTGTATGCCATCTCGGTACAGAACGAGCCGGATTATGCCCATGACTGGACCTGGTGGACACCACAGGAGATCCTTCGTTTCATGAAGGAGAATGCAGGCAGTATCCAAGGTGCAAAAGTTATGGCTCCCGAATCCTTCCAATACCTGAAAAACATATCAGATCCTATCCTGAATGATCCACAGGCACTTGCAAATATGGATATTCTGGGAGCTCATACGTATGGAACGCAGTTCAAAGATTTCCCTTATCCGCTCTTTAAGCAAAAGGGTGCCGGTAAAGAACTTTGGATGACTGAAGTGTATTATCCTAACAGTGACAACAATTCCGCCGACCGCTGGCCGGAAGCTCTGGATGTATCCTATCATATGCATAACGCTATGGTGGAAGGAGACTTTCAGGCCTATGTATGGTGGTACATCCGTAGACAGTATGGCCCAATGAAAGAAGACGGTACGATCAGTAAACGCGGATATAACATGGCCCATTTCTCCAAATTTGTACGTCCAGGATTCGTCAGAGTCGATGCTACGAAAAATCCGGACACCAACACCTTCGTTTCTGCCTACAAAGGTGATAACAAAGTGGTGATTGTTGCAATTAACCGTGGTACTTCGGCGACAAGTCAACGATTTGTGCTTCAAAATGGTAACGCGTCCACCGTCTCTTCATATGTTACAGACAGCAGCCGTAACCTGGCTAGTCTTGCACCGATCAACGTTTCCAATGGCGCATTCACTGCCCAGCTTCCAGCACAGAGTGTGACTACATTTGTTGCGAATATCACGAGTGGTGGCGGTGGGAACGTCGGCACAGGTACCACATATGAAGCTGAAACGGGAACAACGCTTACTGATGCCACAATTGAAACACTCTATACAGGATTCACAGGTTCAGGATATGTTAATTTCAATGGGAATACGGGTTCAGCGATTCAATGGAATGGAATTAACAATACGATAACCGGTACTAAAAATGTGAAATTTCGTTATGCCTTAGAAAGCGGTACACGAAATCTTGATATTTACGTTAACGGCACGAAAGTCATTAGTAACGAAGCCTTTGCTGGAACAGGAAGCTGGACCACTTGGGGAGAGAAAACCATTCAAGTACCTATGAATTCAGGTACAAACACACTACGAATCGTAACAACTGGCTCCGAGGGACCGAATATTGACAATATTACGGTAACGGCGGCATCTTAATGCGCCAACTCTTTTTTTCTTAAGTGATGGCAATAATTAGCCAAGCCTCTGTTATGAAATCAATTTGGACATGCCTTCAAAACTGTGGCAGTTCAATGGCTACACTGGATGAATTCCGCTTTTGTTTTTAAACAAAAGCAAACCAAAAAAAGGTTCCATCGGCTTAAGCCAATGGAACCTTTTTATTCGATGCGGTCGAGAGGACTCGAACCTCCACGGGGGTTAGCCCACACGGACCTGAACCGTGCGCGTCTGCCAATTCCGCCACGACCGCATAACCTGTGTCTTACCAATTTAATATTGGCGACAAAAAATAATATAACATGGGAAACTTAACAAGTCAACATCTAAAATGACGAATACGTTCAAACCAGACATAATCTGGTTCGAACGTATTCGGCTCGTCAATCAGCTCTACATGAAGATCTGCAAAGCGAAATATAACAATATCGATCAACTAAACTTAACGACAACGATCAAGTCAGTTACAGTTTGGATGGCCAGTTGCCATACCAAGCATAGCCGCCTCTTCTTTCCTTATCGATCTCACTCAGATTATATTTCACAATTCCGTCTCTACCAACAAAAATAGGTTTATCCGTACCGATCTCATAGAAGCGAGCCCAGATTGGTGAAGCTTTGGAGTCCGCAATGATCCGGCTATCTCCATTCGCTCGTTCATACCGGTATCCTGTAATCTTCACTTTGTTAAACCATGCCTCTGCACCTTTAATCGATGCAGTAATCTTCGAATTCGCAGGTCTCGTTTTCAGAAACTTTACAATGCTCACACTCTCAGCAGCAGACAACGAAGGCACTTCATAAATTCTGGCTCCTGCCGGTTTTAATGTTGCGGAATCATGCTGTTGTCCCCATGCAGTTAGCTTTCCACCTGACACCACTTGGGTATTGAGTATCGCTTCTACACCTTTGGATACGGCATTTTTGCTGCGATCAGCAAGCGAACTGTCGATGAAAGAAAAGTCTCCCTTGCGCCCTGCAACTTCGTCCAGCATATACATGACGTTAATCATCGCATCATCGTTATAGGTAATATGTTTGTGGTAACCGGAGCTTTGATAGACCTGTGGCCATCCCCCATTAGAATACTGCATGTTAAGTAAGAAATTAATACCTTTGATCGCCGCAGTAGAATAACGAGGATCATTCGTTTTTTTGAATTCCTTCGCAAGTCTTCTAATTTCTGAGTATGTAGCTTTGTTATCAATCGTAGACTTCGCCCATTCACCTGAGGTCTGCTTATAATCTTTTCTCCAGCCTCCATCAGGACGCTGATTTTTCAAAATATCAGACAAACTTGCCGTTGTACCTGATGCATCTGCTGCTGATACGGTCGCCACGGGAAGAACCGCCATTCCCGCCACAGAGAAAACCATAGAACACGCTAGGACAAATGTTACTAATTTTTTTGCTTTCAAAGACAACACGCTCCCATTTACATAGTTTTGCTGATTCCCAAATCTCTATTCTCTCGCCTCTCGTCCTCCAATCTTTGTGCAATCTTAATAAATCAATATAAATTACAAAATTTTCATGTAGCAAACTCATAATATGCAATAAATAAAAATTTGTCAATATATGCAATATAACGTAGATATCTTCATAAATCCAACTTTGTGGAATAATCCTTTTAGCTCTTGACAAAGTTGTTTAATATCCATTCCCACATCGTCCGAAACACTCATTACTATTTTGTAATTTTTACCCTTCATTTTTCAGCAAAATTCTCCCTGAAATCAATAATTCAGCTAACATTGAACCAAAAAGAAGCCATTCAAGCGGGTTTGACAATTACGCATTTATGCAATATAGTTTCAAATAGTTACAAAAAATTAATTATTGAATTGCCGAGTTTCATGTTTGAAAACGGGGGAACCATCTTGGGTGAATTATTCTTATACATAGGAAATATAGGGAACCTTCTACCGAACCCTTAGCTAACTCCGTAGGCATCGAAGGGAGAACACTGATCTTGAAAAAACTGATAATCTCCATTTTTGGAGCAGCTGTACTATTTACATCCGGGGCAACAAGCACAGAAGCAAGCACGATCAATACAGTGGTTAACAATATGACAGGCATTCCGTACAAATGGGGCGGCACAACGCTGGCCGGCTTCGATTGTTCCGGTTTTATGAGATATATTTTCAACAAATATAGCATTAATTTACCTCGTACATCACAGGAACAAGCCAAAGCAGGAACACCGGTATCCAAAGCAAACTTACGTACCGGAGATCTCGTATTCTTCAACACATCGGGCAAAGGCATTTCACATACAGGTGTGTACATCGGTGGTGGCCAGTTCGCACATGCTTCGAGCAGCAAAGGTGTAAGCATCACTAAGATGTCCAACCCTTATTTTAGTGATCGTTATGTGACAGCAAGACGAGTTACAGGTCAGTTCATGTATAACAAAATGCTGGGTAAAATTTAAAACATCAAAAGGAGGCTCCGTTAAACCGGAACCTCCTTTTCAATGTGAACGTATAGCTCTAATGCAAAGCCTCTTGTACTCGCATTGCTCCTTGAGACAAAGCATGTCCACCACCTACTGCACCAGCTACAGCTACCGCTTCCATAATCTCCTCGTTAGTAGCACCCTTGGAACGAGCCTCTGCCACATGATAGAGTGTACATACTTCATTATTGGCGAACAAGCCGATCCCCAGCGCAATTAACTGTTTCGTTTTGGCATCAAGACTGCCGGGTTGAAAACACTCACCCGTAAACTCGTGGTACGCCTTCACCACATCGGGTAAAACATCGCTTAATGCCCCCATCTGATCTTTGTAGGCATGAACTTTATCATTCATTAATGTCATGGCTTGCAGCACACCCTTTCGGCTGTAAATACAGCGAATTTTTCCACTGTACCTATCTTCTCTCGGCTGTGTTGCAATTATGCCAACCCATGATGGTAATTCCAAACATTTTGTATAGCAAGAACGAGAATGATTTCATCGTTCACTTCAATTCATCGCTCAGACCACTTTGACGTGGCTCGCTAAACAATTGATATCGATAACGACGATCCAGCTTCACCACGCGCCGGTTCTGACGCCGAATAAGCACCTGTTCATCATCCCATGCTACCACGATGCCGATTACGTCATTAGCCTCAAGCTCATCTCGCACCACTCTCACCTTTTCTCCAGATAAACGCAGAGCATCTAATTCTGTATCACTAATCATGTTCAGAACTCCTATATTCAAATTTCGTTTACAAAAAAAGGCCTAAATGAAAAGTCATTTAGGCCTCACGTGACTGTATTGGACTGTCATGTCATTCGAAGAAAAGTTCCCGACTGAAAGTTACCGCTGCGCGTGCTCTTTGCTGTCGTTCTTCTCGAACCAAAAATCTAGCACTTTGGCGGACATCACACGTTCTTCAAGGTACTCCACTTGGTGCGGTGTAAATTGTTCTTTCCAAGAGAAGGACAACTCTTCACACAAGCCTACAATCGTCAGCAATTCTGACCAGGCAACATAGCGTTTGTACCAGAAAAATTGAGGATGTTCAATCATATAGGGATAAAGGTCATCGAATTCCGTATGTTTACAATCCAGGGCACGTTCAAAATGAACTTTTGATTCCGTCAGCTTATCAATAAAAAATTGTTCTGTTGCCGGTTGATTCCCCATGGTGTTGCCTCCTCTCCCTAGCATAAACCCATTATAAAGCAAATCCACGGCCATGCAAAGGTATAGTTCTAAAATTAGGCCTGATTTCCATCAGAATTTCACATTTCTAATCGTCAAATTGCACCGTACCGTTATTCAGTGAACGAATGCGCACGAGAGCTTCCACCGGAATCCCCTGTTCTCGAATGGTTCGTGCACCAGCCTGGAAGCATTTCTCGACCACAACACCGAATCCAACCAGTTCTGCGCCGGAACGCTCAATAATTTTAATGACGCCGCGGGCAGCATCTCCGTTAGCAATAATATCATCAATGAATAAAATGCGGTCATTCTCATGAATATACTCACGAGATACCATAATATCCGTCACGATTCCTTTCGTAAAGGATGGTACTCGTTCGCAGTAGGCATCAGGATCGGCCAGAAGCGTCTTTTTGCGGCGGGCAAAAACTAAAGGTACCCCAAGTTCATGTGCTGCAGCAAAAGCAACCGGAATACCTGACGATTCAACCGTAATCACTCGCGTTACCCCGCTCTCACGAAACCGCGCAGCAAATTCCCGTCCCATATCCATCGTTAACGCCGGATCAATCTGATGATTCAAAAGCCCATCCAATTTCAATACCTGATCCGAGATAACGACTCCTTCTTGTAAAATTCGTTGTTTTAATACATCCATGATTTGACCTCCCAAGCCTATCCTATGAGGTTTAAAGTATCATATATCCCGCTACAAGTTCAAGCGAAATCCACTGTCGCTCCATCGAACCGCTCTAATTCAGATATGTAACTCATCTAATGTCATGACTTTCATGGGTCAAGCATACCTTGTACTATGGTACCCGCATGTCCAATCCATCTCGGGACCTGAAAGGGGTAGCATATGAAACAGGCATTCCGGGTACTGCAAATTGCATTTACTTACATTGGAACTGTTGTAGGAGCTGGTTTTGCCACAGGGCAGGAGATTTTGCAGTTTTTCACTCAGCACGGCAAGTGGGCTACGATCACGATCGGTTTGTCCACGATGCTGTTTGTCTGGCTTGGCACCAAAATGATGCTGATTGCTCACGATACAGGTTCCCGTTCCTATGAGGATTTAAACAAACACTTATTCGGTCCTAAGGCCGGAAAATGGATCACTTGGGTAACACTTATCGTTCTCATTGGTGTCAATAGTGTTATGCTTGCCGGTGCAGGCTCTGTGTTTATGGAACATCTTGGTTTGCATTACCAAACCGGATTAATCATTACCTTAATTGGCACATATCTTCTTTTGGGACGTGGTATGCAGGCCATTCTACAAATGAATAGTATTGTCGTACCGATGATGCTCTTGCTATCTCTACTGATGATCTTTAGTACAGTACATCACCCTGGCGCCATGCGTTTTCTTACTCTGACAACGGATAGCAATCCCATTCATGTATGGTTATCACCGCTACTGTACACCTCATTTAATCTCGCTCTAGCTCAAGCGGTACTTGTACCTGTAGGGAATCAGATTCGTCATCGTAATACGCTTAAATGGGGCGGGATCATAGGCGGTATAGGTGTAGGGTTTATGCTAATGGCGGCCCATTTCGCCATGTCGGCTCAGATGCCAGGAATCATACAGTTTGAAATCCCGATGGGCAGCATTGCGTTTCAATTAGGTTGGGTTGTACAGTCGGTATATGTCTCCCTGATATTCATGGAAATTTTCACAACATTTGTTGCCGATATCTATGGCATGACCTTACAGCTCAGACAACACCTTGATGTGCACCCCCAATTAATTACTTTAACAATTATGATATTATGCTACTCTCTTAGTCAATTCGGCTTCAGCTCTCTACTCTCCATTCTCTATCCGATCTTCGGCTGCATGGCATTCTTCTGGGCGAGCAAATTGTTTGTGGATCGATGGGGTAAATTTCGAGGCAGGAAAAACCTATGAAGTTTTGGGCAAACGTGAAGTTTCATTCATTCGAAGTTTGACTGACCTTCATTTCAGTTGAGCCTTTTACTCAGCTAAACATTTGAATACACAAGAATACACAAACTAAATATGATGCCGATTTTTGAGGTCCATTTTATCGTTATGTTACAATAAAATGGACCTCAAAAATGAAATTAAAGGGTGGGTTCTTGATGAAAAAAACAGACGAGTCTGCCTCCTGAATTTGGTATTAACATAAATTTAGGAGGCACATCCCATGAATTTTAATCGCATCGATTTTGACGTTTGGAAAAGAACCGAAGTATTTAATCACTATATGAACCAGAATACGTCTTTCAGTTTAACCCGAGAAATAGATGTCAGTGTCTTATACTCGTTCACAAAACAACATCAATATCGTTTTAATCCAGCTTTGATCTTCCTAATTACTACTGTAGTGAATTCCCATTCCGCTTTTAGAACAAGTTACAATGATAAAGGGGAGCTGGGTTACTGGGACAGGCTGGAACCCCTTTACACTATCTTTGATCACAGCTCTGAATCGTTCTCTGTTGTGTGGACCGACGTCACCAATGATTTTCAAGCGTTTCATGCTGCTTATGCTACGGATGTACAAAAATATAATGGCTCGGGCAAGTTGTTTCCCAAAACACCTGTACCTGAAAATACGTTTTCCTTTTCCGCTATACCCTGGACCTCGTTTACCGGCTTTAACTTGAATATCAATAACAACAGTCGTTATCTTCTGCCCATTATTACTGTCGGGGGATTTAATCACAAAGATAATTCAACCTATCTGCCAGTATCATTACAGCTTCATCACGCCGTCTGTGACGGTTACCACGCAGGTTTATTTATGAACTCTGTTCAAGAACTCGCAAACCATCCGAAGGATTGGATATGCTAACTCCTCTATATTGATCAAAAAGCCGCTGTATCACCTACAGCGGCTTCTTGCACAGCTATGTTCATCCTCAGGCTTCCGCCTGGAACTGCAGATACAACTTTTTCAATTCATTCACCGATCTACCAAGCGAATAATGTGTCTTCGCCTTCTCACAAGCAGATCGAGCCAGTTCATAACGGTATGCCGGGTCCAGCATTACCTTTTCAAGAGCATCGGCCAGAGCCGATGGGTCTTCCGGCGGAACAAGCAGACCGTTAACCCCATCTTCAATCTGTTCCGGTATTCCTCCTACATCTGTACCGACGAGAGCGAGACAGCTTAACGCCGCTTCAGCGAATACAGAACCAAAGGCTTCCGCACGGGATGGCAGTACAAACACATCAAAGAATGGCATAAATTCTTCAGGATGCAGTGTATACCCATAGAAAATGGTCTCGTTATAAATTCCAAGGCGCTGTGCAAGTTCTTCCAAATCAGGACGAATCGGCCCATCGCCAATAATATGTAGAACGTAATCGAGGCCTTTATCTTTCAACTTAGCGCAAGCTTTGAATAAAATATCTAATCCTTTTGCGGGTACAAGACGGCAGACGGTAACCAGTTGTGGGACCGCATTATCATGCGGAATGGGCTTAAAGCGTTTTTCATCAAAACCATTGGGAATGATTCCGATCCGATCCGGATGCTTGACGTGCGGGCCCAAATATCGGCGGAATGATTCCGACACCGTTAACAAACGTTCTGCTTGATGCTCCAACTCTCCATATATGGCCAGCAAAAACTGATGCTCCAGTCCATTCGGCTCAGAGCGGCCATTAAGGATAAGTTCGCGCTCATAACTAGAGTGAATCGTCTGGATGAGCGGAATCTCGGGGAACACCGATTTCATAGCAAGTCCTGCAATTGGATGATGAGCATGAATAAGATCATAGGACTTCTGGATGCGAAGCCTGGTCCACCATAGATAGTCACGATACGTCTGAATATATTTTTGCACAACAGGACTGTCCTGATAAACGGTCCAATCGAACGTTTCAAACTGTACTTCCTCTCGACCTTTGTTACGAATACGTTTGGGTAAGGAGAACAGATCCATTTCCCATCGCGGGCTCGCGAACCTTTCCTGCATATAGGGAATCATAGAGGATACACCTCCGGGCTGCTCCGGAGGAAAAAATAAAGCCTGTAGCAATTTCAACGTCATTGTCCCCCTCTCCAGCTTCATTTCTCTTTTTTTCACATTTAATTATAATATATCAGAACATATGTTCAGTAAAGCAACAGTTAAGGGGTCTTGTATTAATTCGTATCAAATATGTATTTTCATGCATTTTAATGTATATACTCAATATTCATTATGACACAGAAAAGCTTGAACATCCACCATTTTGGGACATGGATTTTTCATTCGTATATACAACATATTCAATGGACGATCGATACAGAAGTCCCTGTTTACATTATAAGCTTAGCTATGCTTTCGATCGGACAACACATAAAACAAGCCGGACAAGCTTTGATCGCTCCCGGCTTGTTTTCATTATTTTTTTAACCACATGCTCCCGAGACTTTACATTTCAACCGATTTCTCGTAAAGACAATATCCATGCTGTAAGCCTGCATAAGCAAATCCATTAGCTGCATAAAAAGCATTTAACGTGGCGTTGTCAGCCCCACAATCCAGGCGTACAAGCGACTTATTCTTGAATTGTATTCCATTAATAGACCACTGCAATATCGATTTACCTAAGCCCGTTCGAGCATACGCTCTTCGGATGGCGAGTCGGTGCAGATAGAGCGCTTGATCTTCATCATGAGCCTGATCTCCCCATAGCTTGACATCCCACGGACTCGGCTTCTGCATGAGAATAACCATGCCTGCGATCTTTGCTTCTTTTTTAAAAACGAAAACGTCACCCCTCTGAATGGCCGCAGGTGTATTATGAGAATCTTCTCCTTGAAGCAGTGCACTCCATTGCGAAGAGCCTTGGCTTTTCAGCCAAGATGCTGATTCCACCAGTAATGAAAGCACCTCTTCCGTGTCTCCTGATTGCGCTTGAACCGCCTCATAGCCGTCATTAATGTATCTCTTCCGTATTGTGAATGGATGCTTCATTATGCCCCTCCCATTTTACAAACTTTTAACTGCATAAATAACTAATCGTACTATACCGAGAATATATTTCTTCGTCAAAATCAATTCATATAATTCAACATAAAAAAAGAGTAAAAGGCATCGGCCTCTTACCCTTCGACTCTTGCTTCATCGATAATCTGATTGCGATATAGCATGGTGAGATGCAGTGAGTCGAACTCGATCTCTCTGTTCAGCTCTCGCATAAGCACATCAACCAGTGTTTTTCGCTGCATGCTCGTGCCTGGAACATCATAGTCCATATAACCTGTAATGTCCGTGTGTGACGTATCGATCGTTGCTGTTCCTACCGGAAGCCCTCCACGCTCTTGGACAAACAGATCATAGATGCTGAACTCTCGGTCCCTGCTCCTAAGCATGACATAACAAGCTTCTTCTGCTTCTTCTGAATTCAATGAATCTTCAAGGCGATCGGATTGTTCCTCCTCTTGTTCCTCTTCCAACTCTTCCGAAAAATCACGATGCACCCATTCCAGGGTCTCTATTTTATTCCCTTGATGCCACATCTGGATCGTAATCGTATCGATAATCTCTTCATCCAATTCCCTTACAAGCAGCTCCGCCGCTGCTTCCTGTACAGATTCATCAGGTTCATCATACCAATGAATCTCTCCCTGTACATCGGCTCCGTACTGCTTCAAGGTAGCTTCTGCGACCTCTTCTCCTTCAACATCATTAAACAGATAGGTCGACAGGTTACGGCCAGCACTTACTAACTCCATTTCGAGCAACTGCTCCGCATCTTCATATGTAAAAGAGTCATCCCGAGAAGCAGGAATTCTATCCGTCGCATGAACGAATGTATCGACATACGAGCTCTCATCCTGCTTCAGAAAGCCTGTTGACTCTTCGTCATCGTGAGAAGACCATTCTGCCCCTTCATTAATGTCTGGCTGCAGCACGGAATATAACGTGCCGACACTCACCAAAACATCATAATAGGTAGCAGCCACCGCATCTGCAAGTGTCCGAACATATACATGCACCTTATCTATAATATGTTGTTCAGATGCTTCTCTTATAGACTCTTGCTCCAGTTGAAGGCTGCCTGATAAGCGCTCCCCTTCCCTATACACCAGTATAAGAGAGCCTGCATATCGGCCATCCACCATAATATCCTGCACTTCACCACTTGCTGTTCGCAGATCCGTAGTTAGTTCGATCTGATTCATTGCCAGTCCTCCTCATTCCTAACGTATTCTCTTAGGATGTCCTCAGGGACAGTAGTTTATAAGGACTGTTTATTATTGAAATTCAAGTGAGAAGTAGTGGGGACTTACGGCGACAAAATATACTTATGGATGGCATGCGCTACCCCTTCATCATTATTGGATAATGTAACTTCGTTGGAAGCTGCTTTCACCTCTTCAGGAGAGTTGTCCATGGCAATACCTTTTCCCGCAAAAGTCAACATCGTAATATCATTAAAGTAGTTGCCAATCGCCATAATTTCAGAGGAGGCTATACCTTTGGAATCAGCAAGTCTTTTGAGCGCAGCTCCTTTGGATGCATCAGGATGCATCAAATCAATGAAAAAATCCCCACTTCGTGTCATGTAATACGGAAGATTCCAAGATGCCCATTCACGCTGAACTTCGTCCATCTGTTCAATGGGACCAAAAGCCGTAAATTTGGCAAGTGGCTCTGTCATGTCTGCCCATCGTGGCAGTTTGAGCGGCTCCGCCAGGAAATTATAGTACATCTCCCTAACCTGCAACTCCAAACCTTCAGGCTGTTCCACATACAGTCCAAAAGCTGTGTTAATGTCAAAATGCACCCCATTTTCACGGCAGTATGCCATAATTGGCTCCAGACCTTGGGTATCCAGAGAAAACTGATGGATCACTTCTCGTGTCTCCACTTGAGCAGTAACCGCACCATTATGCGTTATAACATAACCGTCCAGCCCCATCTGTTTCATAAAAGGAATCGTGTTGGCCGGCCCGCGGCCTGAACAAAGTACAATCTCAGCCCCTTGACGAGACGCTTGAATTAAGGTCTCTTGTGTCCACTCGGTCAGCTCATGATGATCATTCAATAAAGTTCCATCAACATCTAGTGCAATCAATTTGTAAGTCATATGATTTCATTCCAATCTATGTTTAGTCGGGTGTATGATAATTCCGCAAACCATTAAGCTCATCTTCAGTTAGCTCTCGGTAATGTCCGATCGGCAGATCAGAAGGAAGTTTCAAGTCTCCCATAGCTACTCGTTTCAGGTAGATCACACGTTTATCGACGGCCTGAAACATACGTTTAACTTGATGGAACTTACCTTCATGTATAATCAGCGAGATCAATGAGACAGTCCCTTCCGGTGTCTCCTCGTATCTCAGTATCGTCAGCTCTGCTGGCATCGCCTCATATCCGTCATCCAGATGTACGCCGATCGCAAAACGCTTTACGTCTTCTTGATCCACTTTCCCCAGTACCCGAGCTTCATACGTTTTAGGTACATGTTTGCGAGGAGATAACAAATCATGAGCGAGGGGACCATCATTGGTCAGAATAAGCAGCCCTTCCGTATCCTTATCCAGCCGCCCCACCGGGAATGGTTGGAAGATCCGATCTTCTTTGCGTAGCAGGTCCAGCACCGTTTTATCCCGGGCATCCTCTGTCGCAGAGACGACGCCCGGCGGCTTGTGCAGCATTAAATAAATATTCTCCCTATATAGGATTCGCTCACCATCTACTTCAATAACGTTAATCTCCGGATTAACCTGCACCCCGCTGTCCTTCACTGCCTTGCCATCTACAAGAATGCGTCCCTGCTTAACCATCTTCTTCAGTTCACTTCGCGTACCAACACCCATATGGCTTAAAATTTTGTCCAAACGCTGGGTTTGTTTGCCTTTCCCACTCATACCGATGTCCACCTCCAGCCCGCAGGATATTCATTCTTCAGCACACCATCCAGCCATTTTCCCCATCCAGCAGCATATCCATCCACACACACGAGAACATATCCTTTAGGGATGGATCCCTCTTGGTGTGTTATTCGTTCTTGCATCACGTTCAACGTCTCCCCCTTCAAGTATCTGACAGCTTCTCCATCCGCAGAAGATAGATTTACACTTCGTTGCACCTCCGATGCACGTAAGGCACACGCCAGCGGATGAGATGGTACGAATCGTCCATTCTTCATTGTTCCGACAAACCATCCAGGACGAATGACCTTTAATCCCTTAAGACGGGAAGCTCCAACCGCGGACTGATATATTCGATCTCCGTAACATACCGTCTCTCCTTCAAGTGTCATCTCCAAGTTTTCTTTTATAAACTGGTGATACACCATTAATGGGTCGTTTGAACCTGTATTGGTACCTCGTCCTTGTCCTCGTTCAAACTTACGGCCGCCAGTCTCTTTTCCCTTTTTGCTTGATTTATGTTCATGTTTACTGGCACGCGTGCCACTTTCACTACTTTTTCTTGATTCAAGCCGTAACAAACGTTCCTTTTTACGATCGGCTTTGGTCATAGGAAGCGAAGCCGATCGTAAAAAAGAACGATCCTCACTTAGATCTTGAATCAACGAAGACTCACCCGCAATTCGGCCCTCATTTTGCCTTTCTTCATCTAGTTCTTTTAGTTCTTTGTCTAACTCTCTATTAAATTCATCAATCCATTTATCCGAACTTACCTCATCACCTTCATATGCCTCCACATGTTTTAACACAGCAACGTAATGCCCTTCTCCTTCCAAGAGGTGAGGCCACAACCTGGCCGTGCCACTTGTCTGCTCCAGCACGCCTTCTGTCTCCGCTGCCTGAAACGGGGACATTTGCCGAACCCATTCCGGACGTCCAGGAGCAAAACCTGAAGTATGGTCAATATTCACAACTACAAAGTCACCATTTTTTCTCAAAAACTCCGCAATCATCGCTTCATTTTCTTCCGGTGCAAAGGTACACGTTGAATAAACGATCGTACCTCCTGGAGCTAACAATCGAGCTGCCGTTTCCAAAATATCGCGTTGCATGATCACACATTTATCAACGGAATGGTGTTCCCATGATTTCACCATGTCCTCATCCTTGCGGAACATCCCTTCCCCTGAGCAAGGTGCATCGATTAAAATTCTATCAAAATAGTTCGGAAACGCATCCGCAATGCGTTCAGGTGACTCATTGAGCACAACTGCATTCCTTACACCGTACAGTTCCACATTTTTAGCAAGTGCTTTGGTACGCTCGGCATGAATGTCATTGGTAACAAGCACACCTTTGCCTTGTAATTTGGCAGCAATCTGAGTTGATTTCCCCCCAGGGGCGGCACACAAATCAAGCACACGATCTCCCGGTTGCACTTGCAACTTTTCCACTGGAGCCATGGCACTTGGTTCCTGTATGTAATACATACCAGCATGATAATAAGGGTGTAGACCTGGCTTTACCCCATGAGGCACGTAAAATCCGGTTTCACACCAAGGTATAGGTCTCAGTTCAAACGGGACGATCTCTTTGAATTGTTCTATTGATATTTTAAGTGTATTTACACGAAGTCCTGCATGTGGTGATTGATCATACGATTTCATAAAAGATTCAAATTCTTCACCAAGCAAACGTTCCATACGCTCCGCAAAGATAAAAGGCAACTGTACAGCCATATTTCCACTCATCCTATCCTATTAAAATGACATATTGCTCTATGTTATCATATCTTCATTTTGCTTGCCTATCCTATCATATCTATTCCACTACAGCGTGTAATGTAGTATAATGCTAATAGATTGTTTGTTGAGCAAAAAAACGGTTGTTTATGCATATTATCCCAGCCTTTATTTTTGTTGCAACGCTATTTCGATATGAACAATGGGGGATGAACGATGAATTCCAAGAAGAAAAAGAAAAGCGCCGCAATCCTTATCTTTCTAGGTATATTAGTTGTCATGCTTGCTGCATTGGTTTTGGTTAATCAACAATCCAAGAAACAGATGGATTCAGTCGAAAATGCTTATGGTATTGCCGCTTCCAAACTAAATCCAGCTACACGAGAATTGCTTAAAGATCCTAACTATCAACAGATCATACTGCCGGCTGATCTGAAAACCAAAGTGAACAACAAAGAGAGCTTCTTTGTTTATTTCTTTGCTTCTGATTGCTCACATTGTCGTGCAACTACACCTCAGTTGATGCCACTCGCGGATAGTGAAGGCATTGAGCTCCCTCAATATAACCTGCGTGAATTTAATGAGGGTTGGACGGATTACAATATTGAATTCACGCCTACACTGGTATACTACCAAGATGGCGTGGAGAAAGATCGCATGGTTGGTGGACTGAAAGAGAAAGAAAGTGACGAAGGTTACACTCTGGACGAGTACAAGCAGTTTTTCGAAAAGTACAAAGCGAGTGTAACACCAACTAAAAGCTAACTTCAACGAACCAAAAACACCCCGATCGATTCCTCATTGGAATGATTGGGGTGTCTTGTATACAAGACATAGGACAGTAGGTCCTATTTATTTACATGATTATTTAGGTTCTCTTATTCTTTGAGCGTCTGACTCTGACTTAGCGCTCTCATCTTCTCTTCATAGATTCGTCCCCGGGTTGGACTTCGACGTTGCGGAATGTTCGGCTTCAGCTCCACTGATCTGAGCTTCACCATTTGTGCCAACGCCTTATCCTCAATCATTATCGACAGATCACGATACTCGAGTGCTTCGGGTTCATTTTGCTGTAGCTCCCTTACAAGACCACTAACGTCCTCTTTTAATGCCTCAAGTTGAATTCCAAGCATGATCTCTGGATATGGTGCCAATAAGTCCAATGAACTTTGCAGCATCAGGAGTCCGCCACGAAGATTACCGTTCCTGTAATGATACAATCCAACGGCAACCTGCAACAAACCTTTGTACAATGGATCACGGTCACGTTCCAACCATAATTCTTCAAGCACTTCATGACATTCGAAATAGTCCTGATCCCGGTTAAAATAAATCAGATAATCGACATAAAGCGGTTCATAGCTGTTCATCCGGATTCTCGCCCTTTCTGGCGTTGTTCAGAAGTCCCTTCACATCGTCCAGTAGCACTTTGAGTCCATCCATATCATGTCGCTCCCAGCAGTCATTGAATCGTTTCTGCGCTTCAATCGCTTCATGCACGAGATGATAAAAATACAGCTGTTGAATGATGCTGAGTGTTCTAGATACGATATTGGATTCATCCTCAAACGCCTTTTGCGCTTCCAGAATCTGCAGACGAATCGCTGACATCTCGTTATCCAGAACAAAGGCAGCTTCCGCTGTTTTCTTCAATCTCGCTCTCATATCATCTGGCAAGCTCTCCCGGTATTTATAGCTCAGGGAATGTTCAATGGTTGCCCAGAAATTCATCGCCAGTGTCCGAATCTGAATTTCGGCAAGCACTTTTTTCTGCCCCAGCGCTGTTTGTACAGGATACTCAATGATCATATGAAAGCTTCGATAACCACTCTCTTTGAAGTTGGTAATATAGTCTTTTTCAATTACAACTGTCAGGTCCTTACGTGCCCGGATGTATTCAGCAACCCGGCGAATATCATCTACGAACTGGCACATGATCCGGATACCCGCGATATCCTCAATGCCTGTCTCCACATCATCAAGTGCTACATTCAGACGTCTTGATTTTTCCAAAATGCTGGAGATTTTTTTGACACGGCCAGTAACGAATTCAATCGGGGCATATTCTTCCCGTTTTTTCAATTCGGCCCTCATCGTCTTGAACTTGACTTTCAATTCCTCTACCGCTTGTTCATAAGGAAGTAAAAATGTACCCCAGTCTCTACCGTCCATGGTTATGCCTCCTGTCTCTATAGCTCCCCTGTTCTTATCCATTATACATGATGTTCACCGGGGGGAAGAGTCCCGATCCATTAAACTCTCTTCCACGCTTCTATGTTTCCTATTCTGGGGATTCGATTGCATTTTAACGGTGGTCAGCACCAACCGCTTCTGAAATATGACGATATCCATCTTTACGCAGCAATTCGCGCAAGCCAGCATGAATGCGACGATTAACCTCTGGCCCTTCATAAATCAACGCAGTATAGATTTCCACTAGACTTGCCCCAGCTTTAATTTTCTCGTAAGCATCCTCACTTGTGAAAATACCACCCGAGCCGATAATCGGAAGCTTACCCTCTGTTTGTCTGTATACCTGACGAATAATCTCTGTAGAACGTTCACGCAGTGGTTTTCCGCTTAGTCCGCCTGTCTCCTTCGCATGCTGATGGGAGAGCCCTTCGCGGCTAATCGTTGTGTTCGTCGCAATAATGCCTGATACCCCGCTTGCTGCAATCGTACTAACCATATACTCAAGTTCCTGATCATTCACGTCTGGCGCAATTTTGACAAGTACAGATTTGGCTACCCCGCCAGCCTCAGCCTGTTGACGATTCATCTCGCTCATAACCGCCGCAAGCAATTCTTTTAGTTCATTCCCATGTTGCAGATTACGCAAATCCGGCGTATTTGGTGAACTGATATTCACTACGAACAAGTCTGCATAATTATATAACGCCTGAATGCATTTCGCATAATCCAGATGAGCTTCCTCATTCGGAGTAACTTTGTTCTTACCGATATTAATTGCTACGGGAATACGTCGCTCCGGAAGACGTGCAAGTTCTTTCGCCATCGCTTCTGCACCCAGATTGTTGAATCCCATTCGATTTACCAGCGCCTCGTCAGGGGGTAAACGGAACAATCGAGGCTGATCGTTGCCGGTCTGTGCCAGCGGTGTTACCGTTCCCACTTCCATAAATCCGAATCCGATAGAAGAAAATCCGGTTACAGCCTGTCCGTTTTTATCCAGACCAGCGGCAAGACCCACCGGGGTAGGAAAATGACAACCAAACATATCTACTGCCAGATCGGGCGTTTCCCGAACACCGTACATTACACGTAGCCCCGATGGAACCGGACGGATGCTCCCCACACCGCTCAGACCACCAATGATTAGATGATGGGCCTTTTCGGGGTCCATTTTGAACAATAATGGTTTAGCAAGACTTTTGTATAACAAATCACTCACTCCGTTCTGATCCGGTACGACATATGGCCGATTCCCGTCTCCTCTGTATGTAAAAAAACTCTACACACCAGTCTAGCCGTTTCTTCTTCAAAAAGAAAGTCATTAACGCATAGACAAACAAATTCAAAACAATGATATATGTATAAGAAATCAACCCACCTACTGGAAATAGCGAGTCAAATTCTTTACAATGAGAGCATAGTTACTATGATAAACCGTTCGACACCATAAGGAGGAAGAAAATATGGCTCAGAAACGTAAACCACCCGCATTACAGCAAAAAAAAGAGGAAGTCAACCGTAAAGCCATCGCTTGGACAGCAGCTAGTGTTGGCGGACTAATTATTATTATTGGTGCTCTGATTATTATTGCCAATATGTAGAAGTTTCAGATAGCCTTCATTGGAGCTACATATTCGGCCAGTCGTGAAACCGCTATATAAAATCAGATCACAGATCAATCAATTTAACCAGTGATAGGTTTTGTTTGGATTGTTCTGCTGAGGAACAAGCTTATGCTTATATCGCTGTTCAGCTTTTGGCACCACCGTAAGCTCGGGCAGTAGATCATTGCCGATGCGCACCGGAGTTCCTTGCGGAGCAAGAGCGAACAATTCCTCCACATCCGCTTTGTGCATCCTCACACATCCAAGGGACTCGTCCAGTCCGATGCTATCAGGCTCATTAGTCCCATGGATGGCATAATTCGTATTTGAAAGCTGCATACCGCGACTTCCGAACTCCCCATCCGAACGGCCATTCGGATTAACTACTTTATCCGTAATCACATATGTGCCTTCAGGTGTCCGCTCACCGCCAAGGCCCACTTCATACATCCGAACGATTGTACTCCCGCTAATGAGCGCCAGTCTATGGTTGCTTTTATCAATAATAATCTCATATGATTTCTCGAAAAAGGGTCCCCCACCCATTGTATCCGCGAATAGCGTGTTTTTGGCCTGTACTAACTTATCTCCGCCCGAATTCCCTTTCCCGGCTTGAGCCTGGGCTTTATGCATGGCTAACAGTTGTGGAAACATTTCACTCATTTCAGCTGAAGTTTCTCCCAAGATGTTATTTGGAAACGGCTGAGCCAGAGCGGTGACACTCGCAGGCCATTTTTGATGTTGTTTGCGATACGATATGATTGCACTCGATAGAGCCGCTGCGGTCTCCTGCTTCGCTGTCCAGGCAAGCACCATCCGTTTAATCGAAGAAGGTACTTCAGGCGGTTTACAGTTACATTGGTTCGCATCATAACTTTGAGCCGTAAGCTTTCCTTTTGGATTGGTCCGCATAATATATTTTACAGGCATATCTCGCTTCCAAATCGCCCAATCGTCTGACATTTGCATGCCAAGAATAGCCGCTGTATTCACGCGATCCCCCGACCCGGACCATGCAGCAGCGAGTACATTCCCCACTTCTTTCCCTTTGCTGAAGGCTGTAGCAGTGAATACGTTGCTGGGTTCCATAGAACCATTCCCTACTTCACTTCCAT
Source organism: Paenibacillus sp. JJ-100 (assembly GCF_948329825.1). Taxonomy (GTDB): domain Bacteria; phylum Bacillota; class Bacilli; order Paenibacillales; family Paenibacillaceae; genus Paenibacillus. The sequence continues at coordinate 468,456 of NZ_CAOJCM010000001.1, read as the reverse complement.
CTCGAACAGGAGCTTCATTCGGTCCTTCATCGTCCGAATCCAGAGATGAGGACAAGGCACCGGCTGCCTCAAAAGGAGAACCCGGGGCATCTGCAGGTGGTAGACCAGCTAACAGCAAAAGCATTAACAGAGTGAGCCACATCTTGCGCCTTCGTTTCTTTTTCTCTTTTAGCTCAGACATCTCTACCAGCTTCTGCTGGTAATCCATCCATATATCCGCAGGGGCTTTACTGCGTTCAAAGGCTTCATATACTTCACCTGCCTGTTGAAAACAATAATTCGCCTTTGCTTCCTGTCCCTCTCCCAGATACTCTTTGCCAAGTAAATACCAAGCCATTTTATTGTCAGGATGTTTCTTGACATAAGACCTCAGATCAGTGTTTTGCATCGAATCCCTCACTATTCCGCCTTGGGCATATAAATATGTATATCGGCAATAAAACACAAATTTTCCATAGGACTTCAGTACCTGGTACTAACAATTTGCACACAGAAAAAGCACACCCTCTGTCTTTTAAGACAAAAAATGTGCTTAATGAACATAAAAACAACGCCTTAGCCTTCTTTATTGAATGGCTCGTCCGCTACTTTGATGGAGTCTGTAGGACAACCATCACATGCATCCTGCATATCGTCAAACAAATCTTCAGGAATTGCCTTAATTCCTTGGTTAGCATCGCCATCGAAAATAACTTCTGCCAAGCCTTCATCATCATAATCATAGATATCTGGAGCCGTTGCTCCACAAGCGCCACATGCGATGCATGTGTCTTTTTCAACCCAAGTATACTTACTCATTGTATAATCTCTCCTCCTAGGATTCACCACGAACCATGTTTTTATCTAGAAACATATTAATACAAAGTTAGATTAATTACAAATCCATATTGCAACAACCACAACTTTATATTATCCCTATTTAGTCGAAACTTTGCAAGTTGTCTTTTTGGAGTGAAGTGCCCCTTACCTTATGATTGCGTAATAATGCGGAAGGATCATCTCCTAGCATACCTGCCGTCACGACTGCATTCTCACCAAACTTATCACGCAGCTGATCCATAATCCGAATCAAACTTTCTTTTTTCGGCTTCTGCTCATATTCGAACAGGTCCATCTGTACAGCTGATTCTTCTAGTGGGATCAGATTCTGTAGCGTAATACCCAACATCCGTACAGGCTTACCCTCGCCCCAGTGCTTCGCAAAGAGCTTACAAGCTTCACGGTAGATCACCACTGCATCCTCTGTTGGCACCTCGATCAACCGTGATCTGGTGATCGTTCTCATATCAGGTGTACGTATGGTAATCTGAATGCCCTGAGAGAGCATTTCGTGCTTACGCAATCTTCGAGCTACCTGATCACTGATATTCAAAAACACTCGGTGAATATCACTCATTGCAGAGACATCCGCCGGCAATGTCGTCGTATGCCCGATCGATTTATTTGCTTCCCGTTCCGCCACTACAGGAGAGTGATGTATACCATTAGCGGAATTTTTAAGCCAAGTGCCGTTAATGCCGAACAGATCCGTCAACATTTTTTCATCCGATTTAGCTAGTTGACCGATCGTCTCAATTCCTAGCTTCTGAAGTTTCTCGGCTGTCTTCTTACCAATGCCAAACATCTCGTTACATGGTCTGTGCCACAAAACGCGAGGTACGTCCCTCATTCGAAGAATGGATATACCGTTCGGCTTTTTCAGATCCGATGCCATCTTGGCGAGAAGTTTGTTCGGCGCAATTCCTATGGAGCATGGCAGGCCAAGTTCTTCCCTGATTCTTTGCTGAATCTGTTCAGCAATTTTAATAGGGGTACCGAATTGTTTAGACCCTGTAATATCCAGATAACATTCATCAATGGAGGTTGCCTCCAGTAGAGGCGTGTAGCTATAGGCTATTTGCATAAAGGCTCTGGAATATTGGCGATATAGATGAAAGTCTGGGCGAATTACAATAAGATCGGGACATTTTTTCATTGCCTGGTGTACGACCATCCCCGTTGAAATCCCTCTGCTCCGAGCCGTGTATGAACAGGTTACAATTACACCCTTACGAAGCTCACTGCTTCCTGCCACAGCGGTTGCTTTTCCTCTGTATAACTCCGGCTCCTCTGCTTCATGTACGGAACAATAGAAAGCATTCATGTCCACATGCAGAATCACTCTGCCAGCTGCTGGATAATACCCACTTACATCCGTTGGAGGATTGCTGTCTGAAGACTTCACGCCCCCCATCCTTTCTATGCGCATAAAATAAATCAAGGGTTCTACCTGTTAAATACAGGTGTATCATCATGTTCAAGTACATCAGAGACTTCAAAAAGATGTGAAGCCCTGTATGCTCTTATCTATATATTATATCAAAACCGATATGTAAATTCAGTTATCTGTTTGGAGTAAGGAGCCTATTTTTTATTCTGGCCTTTTCTAATAATATTAAGCAAAATAAATGCTGCAATCCCCACACCAACCAGAAGTAAAACGCTAATCACAACATTCTCCCACAGAAAGGTCATCCATATTCTCTCCTTCCATATATATCATTCCTCAATTCTACGGAGTCCCGACAAAAGGTGAAGATCTATTGTAACATAGTTACTTGTCCTATTCTGGCCTTTTTTACATCAAAACTTAAATTCTATACCTTCATCTGCGAATTTCAATATGGCATTTGGCCATAATGGTGCTATAATAATTCATTATACAAATTCACGTTTTTGGGACAAATCTATTCAAAGAGTTTAACACAGTGTAGCGTTGCTACATCATAGGATTGTTCATCAATGTTCTTATGTTTTTAACCACTCCATCAAAATTTATAAAAATCGCTTTCCCTTAAAGGAGGATCCTCATGTCAAAGGCCATTTCCATCTTCGATACGACTCTACGCGACGGCACGCAAGGAGAGGGTGTCAGCTTATCGGCAGATGATAAACTCAAAATTGCCAAAAAACTGGATGACCTCGGTGCTCATTATATTGAAGGCGGAATTCCCGGCAGCAATACCAAGGACATAGAATTTTTCAAAAGAGTCCAAGAATTGAATCTAAATGCCAAGGTCGTTGCATTTGGTAGCACACGTCGTAAAAATAGCGTTGCCAGTGAGGATGCTAATCTGAAGCGAATCATTGAATCTGGGGCACAGGCAGCTACGCTCGTAGGTAAATCATGGGACTTCCATGTGCATACTGCCTTGCAAACTACGCTCGAAGAAAATTTGTCCATGATCTACGATTCCATCGCTTACTTAAAACAAAGTGGCATGGAAGTGATCTTTGATGCCGAACATTTCTTCGATGGATTTAAAAATAATCCCGAATATGCTCAAGCCGTCTTAACCAGAGCTCATGAAGCGGGCGCTGACTGGCTTGTAATGTGTGATACGAACGGCGGAACGATGCCTCATGAAGTTCATGAGATCGTATCGACACTACATCGGACATTGCCTCATGCTCATCTCGGCATTCATACACATAATGACTGCGAACTGGCGGTCGCAAACACCCTTAGCGCTGTACAAGCCGGCGCACGCCAGGTGCAAGGCACAATGAACGGATATGGTGAGCGTTGCGGTAACGCTAATCTCGCCTCCATTATCCCGAATTTACAGCTAAAACTCGGTTATGAATGTGTAACAGATGATTCTATGAAACAACTCACGAACGTTGCCCGTTATATCAGCGAGATTGCCAATGTGAATATGCCGATTAACCAGCCTTATGTCGGCAATGCTGCATTCGCTCACAAGGGCGGCATCCACGTATCCGCCATCTTGCGGGATTCACGGACATATGAGCATATCGTGCCTGAACTGGTCGGCAATAAGCAGCGTGTACTTGTCTCCGAATTGGCTGGACAGAGCAATATCGTTTCCAAAGCTCAGGAGCTGGGGCTGGAATTCGACCCAAGCAGTGCGAACTCACGTCAAATCATTGAGAAAATCAAAGATTTGGAGCACCAGGGCTACCAATTCGAGGGTGCTGATGCATCACTGGAATTGTTGATTCGTGAAGCCAACGGGGACATGAAGGAACTGTTTACGTTTGAATCCTTTAAAATGCTTGTGGAGAAGACAGCAGATAAATCTGTAGTATCCGAAGCTTTCGTTAAACTGAATGTGGCGGGAACAAGTGTCTATACCGCAGCAGAGGGAAACGGGCCGGTCAACGCGCTGGATAACGCACTTCGGAAAGCACTTGTACAGTACTTCCCTTCTCTTGGTCATATGCACCTGTCTGACTACAAAGTACGTGTGCTAGATGAGAAGGATGCTACTGCTGCCAAAGTTCGTGTATTAATCGAATCTAAAAACACTGAAAATACCTGGAATACCGTTGGTGTATCCGAGAACGTCATCGAAGCCAGCTGGGAAGCACTCGTTCATAGTTTCCGGTATGCCCTCCTTCAGGAGAGTATCCAGAATGAGCCGGAATCACTTTCGTTGCCTACCGCAGGACTAATTAATCACTAATCGATGATCCTTGCCTTATTTCATATTTCCCGGAAAATAAAAAAGCTTCTGCAACCATACACTTGGATGCAGAAGCTTTTAAAATATACGAAAGGTAAACTTTCAAGGTTTAGTTTGCAATTAGTTTTTTAATCTTTTTCTCCAACTCTTTTTCCGGCAATATGCCTAGAACGACCTCTTGAATCACCCCGCGAGAATCAATAAGGACATTTGTTGGGAATGCAACGCCGTTGTATTGGGCATACACCGTCCCTTTTTCATCCAGTGGGATAGGAAATGTTAGTCCGTACTCATCTACAAACGCCTTCGCATCTTTGAGCTTATCGTATGAAGTAACATTCACACCATAGAGATCCAGCTTGTCCTTGTATTTTAACGCTAAATGGTTCAGTTCTGGCGCTTCTTGTTTGCACGGCTCACACCACGAGGCCCAAAAACTGATAAACGTTGCTTTCTCTTTCGTACCACCTACACTATAGCTTTTGCCATCTAGACCTAATAAAGAAAACGGCGGCGCAAGCAAACCAGCCTTAGGCCCTGTCTCTGTAGGCATAGGCTCTTCCTGTTTGAAAACAGCGGCGATTCCACTATCTTTATTCTGAAACAGAGCTATAGCAACGAGCAGGAAAACCCCAAGCAAGATGTATAGGTTACGTTTCATGACTTGCCACCTCTTGTTCATTGAAAGTGTCTCTATATTGTGTTAAAAAGATGCTTTATCATATTGTACCCTTTTATCTTATTTTTTTACAATCTGCTTGAAACAAAATAAAATGAAAAAGACTCCCGCATGAGCAGGAGCCAAAAGAAAGAGGGGTGATACAAATGGCAGTACTTCATGGGCAGCAAAATACATTAAGCCTCCCCCGCGCGGTAGAACTGGAAATGTCGAGACACATGTATCTTTCACTGCCGCAGGAAGCTTGCGGGGTTGTGATAGGTGAATCCACAGCGAGCGGCATACGAATTAATCGTTTTCAGCCTATTCGTAACGCAGCACCTGACCCGTTGCATCACTTTTCACTAGATCAAAGGGAATGGATTCAATTGTTTTTATCCGATTCCACCGTCGTTGGTATTTTCCACACTCATCCGAGCACTTTACCGGTTCCTTCACAAGAAGACCTGCGAGCTCTCCCAAACTTTGCGGGTATACTACAGACATATCTGATCGGAGCACCTGATCTTTCGTTTTCAGCTTCAGATGAAGTGGAAAGACCTATGCTCCTTAACGCTTATCGAATTATATCTTATGAAGAAAAGTCAAGAAGTGCAGCAACGTCTCCTTCACCCACTTATAAATTAAAACAGATTCCGCTAAACGTGACTTAGCCGGGCGTAAAGATCTCCTAATGTTTCAACGTTTTTGCTCTGCATGTCTTTCAGATAAGAGCACCATAAGTGCGCTGTCATTTTAGCATCCTCAAGCGCGTGATGTCGCCCATAGATCGGTATGCCTCTGGATTCAAGCAATTCATCGAGCCCGTATCCCGCTCTCGTCGGTTCAATCCAGCGCGCGATCATCATGGTATCGATCAAGCGATGAGTCAATCTAACTTTAGAGGTTCGCCATAGCGCTGCATTAAGGAAAGCTCGGTCATGTGCACTCCCATGGGCAACCAGTACGCTCCCGCCAACAAAGGACATGAAATCATGAAGCCCTTTGAGCAATGTCGGCGCTTCTTCCGTCATCTGCTGCGTAATCCCAGTAAGTTCAGTAATATGCTTGGGTACCTCCCTTTTCGACTGTACCACCGTGTAGAACTCCTCCTCTTCGAGTAAAACACCACCTCGAATGCGCACAGCCCCAAAAGACAAAATCTCGTCTCCATGCTGGGGAGCAAACCCCGTTGTTTCCAGATCAAATACAACTACATCCAGTTCACCCAGAGGTGTATGCAGAACTTCAGGTCTACGCTGTTCTCTCATCATCGAACGGATGAACGCCATATGTTGCGCCGTAGGGGCTCCCATTATGGAAGCGATGGCGGAAGGAACCCCTCCGTGACGCAGCGAATTCCAAAATCCTGTACTGCCCCTTGCCGGCTCTCTCATGGACGTCTCCTTTCTGCAAAACGCAACTGTCTTTGCAATGCACGATGCACTCGCTTGACTAACCCCAGCGTCTCCCTCAGATCATAAAGCCTTTGCTTTTCTTTCAATTGCTTCTCATCCAGAAAACCGCTGCTCTGCTGTAGATCCCCTCGGCTCACAACCGGTGTATCTCGGCGCAGTTTCAATGCGGCCATAAATGCCCGCTGGCATGCATCCATTAACGGATAAGGAACAGCTTCAAGCGAAGTCAGTTTCTCCATTCGTTTTATCGTTGACGATTCCTGAATCCCATGCTGCACAGCCAGATATCTTACACTGTTAACCAGCGGAATATATACACCATACTTGACATCAAAACCACCCGCATGTTCACCAAAACGCTCTGTAACGACACGGCCCAGTATATTTAATGTCGCCTTATGTTTCACTGTATTACGCAACACTGCATCCGAGAGTTCAGGCACACGCCTAAACTGGTCATAAAAACTATCCAGCCACTCAGTTGCCAGACTAACCTCCCCCGTAATAAAGCGCATATCGGAAGCGATGATCAGGTTACGCACAGGCTCCCAATTCAATTCAGTGCTCCATTTGAACAACTGCCTTTTCCAAGCAGACAGCGTTTGTCGCCACATCGGTTCCGAACACATCACCTTGCCTTCACATTTGGCATAGCCCAACTCTTCCAATAAATCCACAATACGTTTTCCGAGTTCCGTAAAATAATCTTCTTTCCCTTCATGCGGAACATCACTGATAATCATGCCATGATCCTGATCACTCCATAGTGTCGCTTCCCGCCTGCCGGAGCTTCCAAATACGATAAAGGCATAGGGGACGGGAGGCTGGCCGAAGCCATCCTCTACCATCCCCTGAATGCATAACTCTACTGATTTCCGTGAAATACGGTCATGTAGTTCATTTACCGCTTCGTACCATTCGACCAGCGACAAGGAAGTGAACAGTGATTCCTGGAGCTCTCTCTGTATAACGACGCGTACCTCGCGCAATTCATGTGCAGAAGCAGCAGCATCGATTCCTTGATAAGACCAGAGAGGGTTTGTTATTGAGATAGGTTTCATCATTCCCAGCCTCCTTGAAGCAATTAACCCAAGATTCACCTCAGGAGTTGAACATACCGCCTGATTTGGATTCTACTTGTTTCATTTGCTCAGGATATCCATACGTACCATGTTCGCTGAGATCGAGACCCATCGTTTCTTCTTCTTCCGTAACACGGATACCCATAACAGCTTTCATACCACCCAAAATGATAAAGGACATTACAAGTACGAAGGCAAATGCTCCAACAAGACCTAACAATTGTACACCCAATTGGTGGAATCCACCGCCATAGAACAGACCCGCTTGACCTACGCCTACTTTTTCAGCAAGTTCAGGTGTTGCAAACAAACCGGTGGAGATGGCTCCCCACATGCCAGCAATACCGTGTACGGAGAACGCATAAATTGGATCATCAATACCTTTACGATCAAAATATTGAGCAGTGAAGAACGTTATGATCCCTGCGAGTGCACCGATGACTAGAGCTGCCCAAGGTTCTACGAATGCACATGCCCCAGTAATGGCGACAAGTGCCGCCAGCACACCGTTTAACATGCTTGGAATATCTGATTTTCCAAGAATAGCCCAAGAAATTAACAGCGCCGCAACTCCACCAGCAGCAGCAGCTACGTTGGTAGTTAAAGCTACATAACCGAAGAATCCTTCGCCCATCGCAGACAACGTGCTACCAGGATTGAATCCAAACCAGCCAATCCAGAGGATAATGACCCCGAGTACAGAATACACTTGGTTGTGACCTGGAAGGATGTTAGGCTTGCCGTCTTTGTTATATTTACCGATACGAGGTTTCAGCAGGATGGTAGCTACCAATGCGGCAGTAGCACCAGTCAAGTGAACAACAGTTGAACCTGCAAAATCTTGCATGCCCAGCTCTGCGAGCCAGCCACCACCCCATACCCAGTGTGCAACAACCGGATACATAATAATGGTGTAAAGTGTACCAAACACAATGTATACACTCATCTTTGCACGTTCTGCCATACCGCCACAGGCAATAGCTAAGGAGACCGCTGCAAAGGCAAGGTGGAATACGAATTTTATCGTTAATGGAACATCAGAGAAAGCAAGTGATTCAAAAGAAGCGGCCATGTTGTCCCCACTCATGAAGAAACCAACCGTTCCGAAAAATCCGTTACCGTTACCAAAGCCCAGGCCGAAACCAAGTGCCCAGAAAGCGATAACTGAAATACCTAACGTGAGAATGGTTTTACCCGCAATGTGTCCTGCATTTTTCATTCGTGTTGAGCCTGCTTCCAGAAGTGCGAATCCCCCTTGCATAAAGAACACCAGCACTACAGCCAGAAACGTAAATGCGGAATTCAGGCCACTTTGAAGCTCAATATTGGTTGGGCCTTCAGCCGATGCATAAGCACTAGTTGGAAAAACCATCAAAGTAAATAATACTAACATATAAATAAAAAACCCTTTTCTCATGAACCTCACTCCCTCTTTCTGTGTCAGTTTTCTTAACATATAATGAAATTCTTAATGTCATTATAAGCAGGAGTCAGGAAAGTTGACAAGGATTTTTCTAGCATCTTCTCAAAAAAAATATAGGAATAAAGTCTTACGTCTTTTTCTTGCACTTATGTACATAAACTCACACTCCGAGCACATAGTTATAACAATAAAATAAACTCTGAACTAAAGCAGAACGTTTGACTGTACGGTTCCTGTTCATGTATCATATTTGTTGTAAGAATTCAAGGGCGTGTTCGTTTGAAGCGCTTGTTACTACATTTCCCTACATTAGAATTTGCAAGCGAGGTGATTATCATTGGGGGATATGAAACTTTTTCGAATTGGCGAACTCGCCAAAACAGCAGGTGTAAGTGAACGAACAATTGACTACTACACTAAGTTAGGGTTAATCACTCCAGAAGAACGTACAGAAAAAAACTATCGTCTCTATAGTCATGAAACCTTAACCAGACTCGAACGTATTGTACAGATGAAACAAGAGAAGTATAGTCTTGAAGAGATTAAACAATCTCTAGAAAAGTGGCGTCTGGTCAGCACCGAAGAACAAGTAGCAAGCAAACTGACAACACTAGAACTTCACGTGCAGCAGCTTGAGAGAGAAGTCAATGAGCTTAAGCCATTGCTTGGGGAGATGAAACCTGTACAAGCTCGTAAAATGATGGCAGGACTGCTCACAAAAAGCGCTGGCACGATGGAGGCACTCAAAATCTTGCTTGAAAACACCATGATGTAGCTTACTAAGAAAGCGAGGAATTGTTATGAGTTTCAACAACGGAATGTTCGTGTTAGTCATTATCGCTTTTTTGCTCTCTCTATGGGCGCAATTCCGCGTTAAAGGAACGTTTAGACAGTGGTCAGATGTACCCAATCAACAGGGAATGACAGGTTATGATGCTGCCCGTCATATGCTCGACTCCAATGGCCTTCACGACGTACCTATCGAGCCCGTTCGAGGCACACTTTCTGACCACTACGATCCGATCAATCGGGTTGTACGTTTGTCAGAGCCTGTATATTATGAAAAATCCATCTCCGCTTTATCCGTAGCCTGTCACGAAGTCGGTCACGCGATCCAGCACAAGGAAAGTTATCCAATGCTAGCATTACGTCACCGGATTTTTCCAATTGTAAATTTCGCATCTGGACTTGCACCACTCTTGTTGATCGCAGGTTTTATCTTTAATGCCATGAATCTGGTTGGAATCGGCATTATCTTCTTCTCCGTTACTGTTGCATTCCAATTGATCACACTGCCAGTGGAGTTCAACGCGAGTAATCGCGCACGCGAGATTATGGTGTCTGAAGGTTATATTCGCAACGAGGAAGAAAAAGGTGTAGCCAAAGTTCTAAACGCTGCAGCTTTGACTTATGTTGCCGCTGCATTAATCTCCCTGCTTGAACTGATCCGTTACATCGGTATCTTCAATAGTCGCGAATAATTTCCATAACAGGTTCATCTCCAAAATAATAATACCCCTCCCGTTATTCGGAAGGGGTATTGTTTTGCTGTAAACCAAAGTAATCCAGCAGAAACGTACGGAAAGACTGAGCAACCAATGGAAGCTTGTCATCAGCACGGTGAATCAATCCAATGGTTCTCGTTACTTTGGGGTGAGAAATAGCCACATGTGCAGGTTGCAGAGGATTTGTCTGGAATAAAGCCATTTCTGGTAACAAACTCACTCCCATACCTGCAGCAACCAACCCACGAATCGTATCCGTTTCCTCACCCTCAAAAGCAATTTTGGGTGTAAATCCAGCCTCTAAACAGGCATGCCACACAATTGGCCTCAACGAGTACCCCTTGCTGAATAATACAAACTTTTCATCCTTCAACTGTTCAAGCGCAATCTTTTCTTCTCCAGCAAGTGCATGATTTGGTGGTAAAATAGCATGTAACTCCTCAGTCAACACAATATCACCGACTACATGATCATGTTTCTCCGGGAACGGCGAAATAAAAGCCAAATCCACTTCTGCCGACAACACATCTCTAATCAATGTTGGATACATTCCTTGTTTAAATCTGAATTTTACGTTTGGATACCGTTGACGAAAAGCAGCCACGACAGAAGGGATCAGATGAATTCCCAAACTATGCGGAAAACCGATTCGAATCTCCCCATGTTCCGGGTCCAGAAACTCATGAACCTCACCAACAGCTTTGTCGAGGTCCTTCAAAATACCTTCAACTCGTTTGCAAAAAAGCTGGCCCACTGCGGTTAACTGCAAGTTCCGTCCTTTTTGCATAAAAAGATCAACCCCAAGTTCCTCTTCAAGCTGATGAATCTGCCTGCTCACCGCAGATTGAGCCACGTGAAGCTCTTCTGCCGCCTGTGTAACGTGCTCTTTCTGCGCCACCTTAAGAAAATAATGTAACTGTCTTAATTCCACTTGCCTGATCGCTCCATTCTGTTATACCCTACTATGTCTTTTACCGCTTTCCCAACTCGAGAACTAATCCGGCTATTTCCTGAGAATACGGGGTTTCCACAGGCGAATGATCAAACCGTAAATAAAGAATCCGCCAATCAAACCACCAAAATGTGCCATCCAATTAATACCTGACGCTGCAAAGGAAAAAATGATCCCAAACAACAACAGTGTATACAACGTTTTACGAGATGTTTCATCCATCAAAGTTCGCTGGAATAACGCTACATAGAGAAATGCTCCATACACGGCATATATGGCACCAGAAGCTCCTACAGAAACCGTGATCTCTCCAGCCGAGTTGTACCAAGCAACGGCCAGAAGATTACCCAGGACACCTCCTCCAAGATACAACACGCCGTATCTCAACGAGCCTAGCAGCCGCTCCATCGGTGGAGCAAATACAATTAGTGCGAAGCTGTTAAATAAGAGATGACCAAATCCTGCATGCAAAAAGATGGAAGTCACATAACGCCACCAGTCCTGAGCGAATAATTCATAATTCGTCAATGCTCCGAATTTGAGCAACACCAAACTGTTCGTTGAACCTCCATTAAAAGATAACACAATAAACATAATTACATTTGCAATCAACAATAATGACGTCAAAGGGAAGTACTTCAAATAACTTTTCCAATTTTCATAACGAATAAATATCATAGACTTTTTATTCTCACTCCACCCTTTTAAAAATCAGACCTGTCAATTCAGATCCATCATTATCTTATATCTCCAGATTGGACAATGCCTTTCATAAAAGATTATAATGGATTTTGGCACGGATCACCAATTTATAAGGAGGAACATTACTTATGACACAAGAACGTACTGGTGCAGCCACTTTTAAAGGCAACCCTATCACACTGATCGGACCCGAATTGAAAGTGGGTGATCAAGCACCTGACTTTACTGTGAGCAAAAACTTGATTGAAGACGCATCTCTGAAAGACTTCGCAGGCAAAATTAAATTAATCAGCGTTGTTCCTTCTCTGGATACTGGCGTATGTGATGCTCAGACACGTCGCTTCAACACTGAAGCAGCAGACCTCGGGGAAAACGTTGTTGTTTTGACTGTCAGCGCAGATCTTCCATTCGCTCAGCAACGCTGGTGTGGTGCGGCAGGTGTTGACCGTGTGGTTACACTATCCGATTACAAATCACGTTCTTTCGGCAAGAACTATGGCGTTCTTATCAAAGAGTTCCAGTTGGATATGCGCTCTATTTTCGTTGTGGATGCCGAAGATAAAATTACATATGTGGAGTATCTGCCTGAGATGACAGACTCCCCTAACTTCGAGCAAGCCATTGCTGCAGTAAAAGCTTTGCTGTAGAATACGCTTTCTATGTGGCAGAATAAAAGCGAGGAAGGTCAACCTTCTCTCGCTTTTTGCTATCATGTATTTCACTCGTTAACTTTATATTGGCTAAGCTTTTTATCTAATACGGAGAACAAGTGCATAATTGTTCGATAGTTTGAACCAAGATCTCCTAGTGAACCGCGAGAGGCAGAGTAAATATCCACTGCACTTCGTACAGGACTTACCGAAATAATGGAAACCGTAATATCCATCGTTCGCCCAAACGTAGTACGCTTCTCCAGAATAATTTCACCTACCGAATGCACCTCATGCAATACTTTATAACCCGGAATTTTTTTGAGTGTCGAGGATACTTCTTCCCAGGCTTTTTCTTTGGATAAATTGTAATACCTCGTTTTTAATTTGGGATCCTTGGCTCGATCGCTGGTCCCCTCCATACTTCGGATGATACCGACGAGCGTTCTCTTTAAGGTCAAGACCCTTCCTCCTTTAATTGAAACCGTTCCATTTATGTATTCTAGTGTAACATTGTTCAAGAAGTAACAAAAGGGTTAGCATCATATTTAACAAAATACGCCGAACAACCAACACAAAAGATTTGATAGTTCACCAGGACAACACTTATGCCCACAAAAAAGCACCCCGGCTTCCTATACAAAGGAAAGTCAGGGTGCTGTACATTGCAAAATGGAGAAACCCGCCTATGCCGTCCGGCTACATTGTCTTATGAACCTGCTTGGCAGGTGGGTGATTGCAAAAATGCATTTGAAGTCCCCATGTCATATAGACAGGGCGTTTCAGCAACATTTTAATATTAATCTCCCGAAGACATCATCATTGGTTCAAAACAACGAATAACCGAAACGTACATCGCAGGATGTACAATTATTATATCCCTAACTGTGTAAAAAGTAAATGCCATACAACCATGTTTTATTTTTGCTGTGTAAATTTTTTATTTGTTAATAGATCCAGGAGATTGGAGCTGGTCATCATGTTCAACCGCACCTTCAGCCTTCGCAGCAGCCTCTTCTTCCTCTTTTTGCAATTGAAGCTTTTGCATCTGCTCTTGCATTTTGTTATAAGTCGCATAGAAGTTAAAGAACGCAAACCAGGCTACGATACTCATGATGAAAAAAACAAATAATACAGGATACCGTAATCCGATATAGAATAGTAAACCACTTCCCAATAATGTAGAGAATACACGGAAAGGTCGAATGAGCGTTAGAAGAACTGCATTTTTAATAATAAGTCCAATGGACATATGATAGTGCACAACCATTGAAAAGAAGTTAAACAATGATACAAACAACAGCAGCAACAGTACGAGCATGATAATGCCAACAAGCTGCATGTTACGGAACTGTGTCATATACACCGTATAGTCCAGATACATAATAGCAAACAGAAGTGTGTAAAAAATTCCCCCAATTAAACTTTGTTTGTAGTTTTCCTTGTACCCAGTGAAAAATGTACGGAAGATGGGTACATCCGTGTCCCCCATGTTCCACTTGCGAACAACCGTAAACAAAGCTGACGTTGCCGGAAACAGTGTAAGCGGTGCCACAATGGCCATAGCCCAATTCATTTGTAATGACTCGTTAGCGAGGTTCTGCTGCATCACCAGAAACTTCATAATCATAAAAAACAAAAAAGGTGACGAACAGATGGCCCACAAGAGATTGCTTGCAGCCAGTCTCGTAATCCATTCTGTGAGCCGGTATAGCCCGCCCATAGCTCCTTTAAATTCCAAACATTTCTCCTCCTCCGTACCTTGCGTATAGCCTAAAGTCTAATAATAATATACCTTATTATATATAGGAAAAGCCAGCACTTCCCGAAAGAAGACCACTTCAACCCCTCCAACGTTCACCTAAATATGGAAATAAATATTGCAAAGAAAAAAGATGGAGCAACTGCTTGCCCCATCCTAGTTCATTGAACATCTTATTCGAAAGAAGTGTCTCTGGCTGGACGACGTCCTTCGTTGTTGCTTGGACGCGGTTTGCGATCACGGTTGTAGCCGCCTTCTCTACTTCCGCTTCCACCACTGTTACGGTCACGATTATAACCGCCACGTCCACCACCACCGCTGTTGCGATCACGGTTATAACCACCGCCACCGTTACGGTTACCACTGTAACCCGATGGTTTGCGTCCGCCTGAACGAACATCCGGTCTGCGGCGTTTTGCACGGATTGGATCTTCTGGAGTCAGATCAACCTGAGCGTCTTTTTTGTCGCCTGTCAGAAGTTTCAAAGCTGCGGACAACAATTGTACGGAATCATACTGTTCCAACATTTGAATCGCAATGCCTTTGTATTCGTTCAACTCACCAGATTGAACAATTTCAAGAAGACGTTCAGCTGTTACACGTTGTTTTCCTTCAATCGCTTCTGCCATTGTAGGCAAAGGTTTACGCGGGATACGGTGACGTGTTACACGCTCGATGAAATGCAAGTGATCAATCTCACGCGGAGTGACGAAAGACCAAGCTGCACCCTCTTTACCGGCACGACCTGTACGGCCAATACGGTGAACGTAACTTTCAGGATCTTGCGGCAGATCAAAGTTAACGACGTGCGTTACACCAGATACATCGAGACCACGTGCTGCTACGTCTGTTGCAACGAGTACATCAATGCTACCATCACGGAATTTACGCATTACAGTATCACGTTGGTTCTGAGACAAGTCACCATGCAAGCCGTCAGCAGAATATCCACGTTTTTGCAGAGCTTCAGCCAATTCGTCTACACGACGCTTCGTACGTCCAAATACGATAGCCAGTTCTGGGGACTCCATGTCGAGCAAACGGCTAAGAGCTTCGAATTTTTGACGTTCTGGAACTTCGATATAAGCCTGGTCAATCAACGGAGCGCTGACTTGTTTAGGAATAACAGAAACGTGTTCTGGATTAGTCAAGAATTGTTGAGCCAATTTTTGAATGTTAGGAGGCATTGTAGCAGAGAATAGCATCGTTTGACGTTCGTCTGGAACTTGCTTCAGGATGGATTGAATATCCTCCATGAATCCCATGTCAAGCATTTCATCTGCTTCGTCTAATACAACAGTTTGTACATCATCAAGTTTGATTGTTTTGCGGTTGATGTGGTCTAGGAGACGTCCTGGTGTACCGATGATAATCTGTGGTTTTCTTTTCAATGCACGAATCTGGCGTACGATATCTTGTCCGCCGTAGATAGGCAAGGAGCGCAGACCTTTGAAGCGAGTAAGTTTTTCGATCTCTTCAGCGACTTGGATCGCAAGTTCACGTGTAGGTGCCATAATGAGGGCGCGGATTTTATCATCCGTTTTGGAGATTTTGCTGATCAAAGGAATACCGAATGCTGCGGTTTTACCTGTACCCGTTTGAGCTTGACCAATCAAATCTCTACCTTCGAGTGCAATCGGAATCGATTTGGATTGAATCGGTGTTGCTTCTTCAAACCCGAGCTCAGTGATGGCTTGCAGCACCAGTGGTTCAAGATTGAAATCAGAGAAATTTAAATTTGTCAAAATTATTCATACTCCTTTTATATGGTGGACATGGTGGACAATCCACTTTGTTGTCTGTATTCTTAAGTAGCGTTAATATTTATAGGGTATCCCAATAGGACGAATTATTTTCACGAACGAACATAATTCCATGAATGGGTCCCCAACATAAGACTAAAACTACAATCATCCGTTTGAAACATTTCAAATTTTAGGTTTCGATTTGGGAAAAGTTTCCTACTCAAGAATATCCACAAATCATTATATCATAAAACTATTCTAGATTACCAGCAATCTGGTTTTAAATAAAAATGAGGTGATTAAATTGCCCAAAATAATTTGGCACTCTTTGGTGATCACATTGGGAGCTGCGGCAATTGCCTGCGGCTTCAACTGGTTTTTGGTTCCCCATCAGCTTCTAAGCGGTGGAGTATCAGGCATTTCCATGCTTTTGGGTTATTTCACCAACCTGAATCTTAGTATAATGTATTTTGTTCTTAACATCCCCCTGCTTATTGCAGGTTGGTTTATCCTTGGACGACGTTTCATTATATTAAGCATTGTCTCGGTAGCAGCCACTTCTTGGTTTATTGGACTGCTGCCTGTTTTTGCTGTCGCAACCGATCCGTTATTAAGCTGTGTGTTTGGCGGTGTATTGGTTGGAATCGGCACCGGCTTTTCCTTTAGAGTCGGCGGCTCTACCGGAGGCTTGGATATTGTTGGTTCTATTTTCACAAGAAAACGCGACTTCCCCATCGGTACCGTCATGGCAGGAATGAACGGAGCTATCATTCTGCTAGCAGGTTATCTGAATAATGATTGGAACATCGCCTTAGCTTCCATGGTTTCGATTTACGTCACAGGTAAGGTACTTGATCTTATCCATATCAGTCACGTCAAGGTTACCCTGTATATCATTACGAACGAAACTGAAGCTATGCTGAAAAAACTGCTCAGCCGTCCGCGTGGTGTTACAAAAATCAAAACCCAAGGGGCATATACCGACATTGAAAAGGATATGTTAATGACTGTGACTACACGTTATGAACTGGTTGAGATCAAACGAATCATCAAAGAAACCGATCCCAATGCTTTTGTTAACATCGTGGAAACGGTAGGCGTTATGGGCTCATTTCGCCGCGGTTAGACATCTGCCCGTTAACAATTCACAAGTTTGTGGTATAATATTGGTGCACCGCTCTTAAATATGTTGTAAGCAGGTTCTGACCTTTACTTTTCACAAAGCCATATGCTTTTCCGATTCGCGCCGAATGACTTACCATTTTGGAATTCGAGTAGGAAAGGGTGATTATTGTGGATATGGAAACGGTAAAACTGTTTGAAATTGTCAACAAATGGTGCCCAGAAATGCTCCCTTTCTTGAAACCGAATGAACTCGACTCGCTGATTGTGCTACGGGATGGGCTGGGGATCCTGGAACAGGGAGATGCAATGGAAATCATTCAGTACAGTATTTGTGAGCATCAAAACGATGTGTATATTCAATAATTTTTTTCAGATGGATTACGCCGCTTCTTGACGAGGGATTCCTCAGTCAGGAGGCGGTTTTCATTTTATCAAGATGTTTCATAAAAGGATGGATATGGTTAAAAGCGCAAAGGCTTTGCTGTATAATCGAGGTTATGGAACGTACATAAAAAGGAGTGGAAAAGCATGAACATACTATGGGCTTTATTGGTATTGGCCCTAGGAAGCTATGGGGGATCTTCCGGATTGCCTGATCATGGAAATACGAAGCAACTCCCCTCATTTAGCACCAGTTTTAACAACGCCGTTATTCAATCGCAAAAAGACCAGATCGTTCCCAGCGCGGACAATCCGCCCGTCAAAGTGGATCCTCAGCCTGATGCCCCCGTTGTCAAAGGTATTTATGTCACAGCGTACAGCGCAGGTGGTGCCCGAATGGAACAGTTACTCGAACTGACCGATCAGACCGAACTGAATGCCATGGTTATTGATATCAAGGATGATCTGGGATATATTACATATCCCACGAAAAACAAAGCAATAACCAAGATGGGTGAAGCAAAGTCTTTCATTCCAGATATCGAAGCCTTGATGAAACGACTTGAAAAGCATAACGTATATCCCATTGCACGGATCGTTGTGTTCAAGGATACGATTCTGGCCAAAAAGAAACCTAATCTCTCCTTCCGCAACAAAGACGGTTCTGTATGGGCTAACGGCAAAGGAGACAGCTTCGTGAATCCATATGACAAAGAAGTCTGGGATTATAACGTTGAAATAGCCAAAGAAGCGGCGAAGTTAGGATTCAAGGAAATTCAGTTTGACTACGTTCGTTTTCCCGAAGGCTTTGAGACACGTGCTGAGAAGCTGAAGTACAACCAAACCGATCAATCACGCGTAGACGTTGTCGCAGAATTTGTACAGTATGCACGCAAAGAACTTGCACCACTAGGCGTTAGGGTCTCAGTCGACATCTTTGGGTACGCTGCCTCAGTACCAGCAGCCGAAGGCATAGGACAGGATTTCGTGAAAATATCAGAAAATGTAGATGTCATCTCGCCCATGGTATACCCGAGTCATTATTCAACCGGCTGGTATGGCGTGAAAGACCCTGACAAAGATCCCTACACTACGATCAAAGGATCGATGAAAGATACACATAAAAAACTGGAGCCCACCAAAGAAAGAAAACCGATCATTCGCCCATGGATACAAGATTTCACCGCAAGCTGGCTGGGCAGCGGTCACTATATCAAGTACGGTAAGAAACAAGTGGAAGATCAGATTAAAGCTATGAAAGAAATGGATGTGGACGAATATTTGCTATGGAACGCATCTAATCGATATACACCTGGTGTGCAGTACAAATAACCGAACTTATTCATCATTTATAATTCGGATTGATCTTATGCTATCTTAAACATTAAAGCTCTACTACTCTCAACCTCGTCCCTCTCTAGCGGGAACGAGGTTTTTTAATTTCCTTAGCTCCTAAAATATCCAATTCAAGACGATTCACCTTGCTGGACTATTCAAACCTGTAAAAATCCTCTACAATAAGTAGCTGTCTGATATGACATCATTATGATAACTACAACAGATCGCGAGGCAGCTCCAGTGAACATGAACACATCCAGTTTTCCACAAAAAATCAAGCAGTTCCTGATTATATTTTTACCTATCTTTACTACACAGATCACGCTCTCGGCCATGTCATTTTTTGATACGAATATGTCGGGGAAATTCTCATCGGCTGACCTCGCTGGGGTCGCAATCGGCACCAGCCTTTGGTTACCCGTACAAACTGGACTTAGCGGAATATTGATGGGTATAACTCCTATTGTTTCTCATCTCCTTGGCTCCAGACGGCAAGATCAGATTGGACATAGCGTCATTCAGGCACTTTATCTTGGTATTGCTGTAGGTTTAGTTGTGCTTGGCGCAGGCTCATTGCTGTTAGGTCCCATCCTACAGAGCATGCCTTTGGAGCCACATGTCTCGAATGTAGCATTTTATTTTTTATGTGCGCTCTCTTTTGGCATCATGCCACTGTTCAGCTACACGGTACTGCGGAGTTTTATGGATGCACTGGGACAGACACGAGTCACGATGCTTATTACATTAGCCTCCCTGCCCGTCAACATTTTGCTGAACTATCTGCTCATTTTCGGACGTTGGGGTTTTCCTCAATTGGGCGGTGTCGGTGCTGGCGTAGCCACAGCTTCAACATATTGGCTTATTTTTTTGATTAGTCTGTTTTTCGCTCATCGTATGGAGCCATTTGCCCAGTATGGTGTTTTCCGTAAATGGTCACGTATCTCCCTTAGCAAATGGAAAGAACTTCTGGGCATTGGGATTCCGATCGGATTTGCAACCTTTTTCGAAACGTCCATCTTTGCCGCTGTTACCTTGTTGATGAGCCGATTCGACACCTTGACTATCGCCGCCCATCAGGCGGCCTTAAACTTCGCCTCTACACTCTACATGTTGCCTTTGAGTATCTGTATGGCACTCACCATTCTGGTCGGTTTTGAAAATGGAGCAGGCCGCCTTAAAGATGCCAAACAGTATAGCTTGCTGGGCATTGGTGGGGCTGTGGTACTTTCACTGATTACAGCGATCATCTTACTGATTTTCGGTGAACAGATTGCAAGTGTTTACTCTAACGAACCTGACGTTATTAAGCTAACTCAACATTTTCTGATCTATGCCATTTTCTTTCAAATCTCCGATGCCATTGCAACCCCTACACAAGGTGCATTACGCGGTTATAAAGACGTCAATCCAGCGTTGCTCATCACATTTGTCGCCTATTGGGTTATCGGGCTACCCGTTGGTTACTTAACAGCCACCTACACTTCCCTAGGAGCATTTGGATACTGGATTGGTCTGATCACCGGACTCGCAGTTGGAGCGACAGCACTACTATGGAGGCTTTACCAGGTACAGAAACAAGTTTCGTTTCAGGCTTAAGCCAAGGGAATCATACGCTGTTACTTTACTCATTCAGAGTAAACGAAATAAAAGAGCACATTCCGATGCATCGGAACGTGCTCTTTTTACTCTTTTGGCTGTGTTCACTATTACTGAGACAAGCGTTGTGCAAGCTCATACGTTTCCATATCGAACACTTTTTTCGTATTTACGACTTTATCAATGTCCGTCAGTACCAGCTCACCTTTGATAATACCGCAGCCTTTGTCTGTTTCCCCAGCAATGAGACTACGTACAGCAAAGTCGCCAAGGCGGCTTGCCAGATTACGGTCGAACGGAGTAGGTGTACCACCGCGTTGAATGTGTCCAAGAACAGTAACACGCGGTTCAAACGTTGGACAACGTTCCATCAATTCTTTAGCAACGTCTTCTCCTTTACCTACACCTTCAGCTACGATGATGATACTGTGGCGTTTACCATGTGCAAAATTAGCCTTCATACGATCAGCCACTTCGTCCATATCAAATGGCACTTCTGGCACCAAAATGGTTTCCGCTCCAGAAGCAAGCCCAGCATGCAGTGCAATGTCACCGCAGTGACGCCCCATAACTTCAACGATGGAAGAACGTTCATGTGAAGACATCGTGTCACGCAATTTGTTTACAGCGTCAACCACAACGCTTACGGATGTATCAAAACCGATCGTATAATCGGTGAATGAGATGTCATTATCAATCGTTCCTGGCAGACCCATAGCGTTGATTCCCAGCTTGCTTAGTTTGTTCGCACCATGATATGAACCGTCTCCCCCGATGACGATCAAACCATCAATACCGCGTGCGCGCAAAATATCTGCCCCTTTTTGTTGACCTTCAGCGGTATAAAATTCTTTGCAACGTGCAGATTGCAGAACGGTTCCCCCGCGCTGAATAATGTCCCCTACACTCCGCAGATCCATTGGGAAAATGTCATTGTTTAGAAGTCCTTGATATCCACGTTGAATACCAAATACCTCCAAACCGTGATATAGTCCGCTGCGAACAACCGAACGAACAGCCGCGTTCATCCCCTGAGAGTCGCCACCACTCGTTAACACTGCGATTTTCTTTACTGCTGTCATGATGTTTCTTCCTCCTCTAGTTTCACTTCAGGCTCCGCAACAATACACCTGACTTACATATGTTTTCGTATCCAGCGGCTGAAAATGAAGAAAAACACACGTGTAATCGGGCTGTTTTTCATCAGACGTTTGGACACGGTGCGAACTTCCTGCTGTTCGCTGACTTTGGGATCAGACAGGTAAATGGCTATCAGTCCTTCAATAATCATCCGGTGAAAGGAACTACCCGGAATCTTCTGCACATCACTGCGAGCCATCTCCACAATAAAAGCAATTCGATCCAGCATCATCTCCACATTCTCGTAATAATTACAGAAGTTGAGATCCCCTCCAACACGATCCTCATCCTGATCGATCAAATAATCAAGCATGATGTGTAATGCGCATACGTGTGGGAAATAGGCCGTATGGATTGAAACCGCCTGCTCTTCGGTCAACTGTTCATCACTTGCAGCGAGGAACAGTATAAATACACCCAGAGTAGAGCCAGTAGCAGCGGAAAATTCGTTCCAACGTAACTGAGGTGTGCGGTGGCGATGCTCCGACCACCATTCGAGCAAGGCCGTTTCTCTCAGTTCCGGTTTGATGTGCTTATATACCTGCAGGTCCGTGTATAGGCCTGCCAGATCCTGTATTTGGGGCTTGGCTGAAGCATATCCCGGCAACTGACGAATCAGCTCCTGACATGTCTTCACCAGATTCCGCAAGTATCCACCGTCATCCTGCTCCTCACGGAGTGCATAATAATTGACAGGTGTTGCTTCGGGATCTACCGCATCAAGCATAGATTGATGGAGCAGACGAAAGTCATCCGGGTCCATTGAGGTGCTGCGGTCACACAGATTGTCCAAATAATCACTTATGGTTTGGTATGAAACGATCAGCGGAATGAGGATGTGTCTGTTCGACATATCAGCCAATGCATAGACGGTTCCACCTTCACAGTGAAACTGTTTATCCCTTAGACTGGCAAGTGCTTGCGTACGTAATTCCTCATCAGGAATTGCCTCAGCTTGGGCACGCCATCCATTCAATGCCTTACGCGTTTCCGGAATGGTGTATTTGTACACCCCTCTCATCAATGCCAGCGGACCTCGCGGGTACTGATGACGTTTTCGATTTGATTGGCTCAAAATAAATGTGCCTCCACTTTGGTTGAATACGTATTAATGCGATTTAAACCATCCCTATTATAATATGATCCCCTTAATTGTACAAATGATCTACCGCATAAACCGCGTAAAAAATCGCATCCCGACCTAAAGCTTTGTGATATACTATGCATATTTCTATCCATCAAAGGAGTCGTTGACATGCTGTCAGGTGAACCACTTTCGTGGAGACGGTTATTTTCTTTTTTTGTGCCGCTTGGCATCTCCGCCTCTCTTGTGACCATATCCCATGTGATTATCAACAGTACACTAGCCCGTTCTGCTCATCCGGAGACGGTTATTGCAAGTTACGCCATTGCAGGAAGTCTGTTGACCCTCACGGAGCGTCCATCCACTTTACTACGTCAAACCTGTTCTGCGCTTGTACGTGACCGCCTCTCTTTTCAGGCGCTTACGTTTGTGACTAAAATATTTTTGGCCTGTGTGTTGCTGATCGGTTTTCTTATCGTTTACTCTCCTGTAGGCACAGGGGTATTCAAATATTTATTCGGTGTAAGCCCAGACCTGCTGGACAAAGTGATTGATGTTTATGAGATCCTGATGTATGTTAGCATTTTTTCAGTCATCCGTAATATCTATCAGGGCATTATCATCACGAATAACCGAACCAAATGGCTTACGATCGGCATGATATTCCGTCTGGCAGGTATGTATGGACTATCCCTGTATTTCATCTACACAGACAGCATTAACAGCGGTCGTGTAGGCGCTATCATTTTTGCTGCAGGTATGATGATTGAAGCACTCGTCAGCTACTTGGAGGGCAGGAGTATTATGCGGAAAATGCCAGCCAAGCTTGAGGATCATCCTGTAGAGAGCAAGAGTGATGTATATCGTTTTTACAAACCGTTGCTGCTTTCCAGCTTTGTAGCCCTATTTATTGGTCCAGTGATCAACATTGTGCTTGGTAAAACTACGGGAATTGCACTGGCTATCTCTTCGTTTGCTGTAGCGAGCAGTCTGATGCAGCTCATGCTGAGCTTTTTCACGTACATTCACCAGATCGTGCTCAACTTCTATCTGATTGATGCGAAGCTCGTCAGGAAATTTGCACTGGTGACCGGTTTTATTCCGTTTACTATGACCGCCCTTATCGCTTATACCCCTCTTGGACCTTGGGTATTTGAACACGTGATGAGTGTGAAGGGACAGTTGCTGGAACAAAGTCTATGGACACTTCGCGCTTTTATCCTGTTTCCGCTGATCTCTCCTTTTTTGGATTTCAGCAACGGACTGATTCTGCTACGAGGTCAGACCAAAACCATGTTCCGTTCACAGAGTGCAAATGCCATCTGCACTGTTATTGTCTTGCTTATTCTGGTTAGCATTTTCCCGACGTGGAACGGCATGATCGGAGCAGCAGCTCAATCACTCGGTTTGCTTGCAGAACTTGTCATTGTCTGGATGGTCATCCGTCGCACGCAAAAAGAACCATCGATGTCTGCACCACCTTCTCGTCGGTCATCATCTCAGAAAGGCTAGTCACTCTTTGCGATATCTGAATCAGTTGAAAGATTGGAGTACCTCATCATGAAATCAAGTTATTCTGCTCGACCAGATCAGAACTGGCTTCGGGCACTAATGTTCACCATCTTCGGATCCACCGCACTAGTTGTATCCTATTTCCAGCTTTATTTCAGCCACCTTGGCTTCAGTTCAGCCGAGATTGGATATTTGTACGGAATCGGTCCGCTCATCTCCGTATTCTCGAATATGTTCTGGAGTATGGCGAGCGACAAGTACAAGACGGTGCGAAAAGTGATGATCCTGTTGCTTGGCGGACAATTCATTACGGGTGTCCTGCTGGCCAATGCATCAAGCTTTGGCGAAGTATTTGTACTTGTAACTTTATTTTACTTTTTCTATTATCCGGTATACCCGCTATCTGACACGATGGCTATCACTACGGCAAACAAATACGGCCGCAACTTCACGTCCATTCGGGTTTTCGGTTCAATCGGATACGCTTTTTTTGCATTAAGCATCGGTTATGTACTGGGTTCGTTCGGTGCCGAGTGGACGATGTGGATATGCATTAGCCTTGCGGCAGTGACGCTGTTGATCAGCTTTCAGTTACGGGATCAGCCGTCTGGGGGCGGGAGCAAAATGGATTTATCGGGATTGTGGGCCATTCTGAAGCGCAGGGAAGTTCTTGCTTTTTTCGGCTGTGTATTCCTTCTCGATATGGGACATCGAATGAATGAGGCCTTTCTAACGATAACGCTGAAAGATCTGGGTGCCAGCGAAGGATTAATCGGCTGGTCCCTGCTCATTTCCTCGGTAAGTGAAATCCCGATCTTTCTTCTACTCAGCAAATATGGAAACCGGTACAAAGAGCTGCCACTTCTGACTCTTGCTGCTCTAATGTACACCGTTCGCCTATTATTCATGTCCATGTCCAGCACCCCTGCTGCCGTTGTTCTCATTCAGACCATGCACAGTGTCACCTTCGGTATCTTCTATGTCACTGCAGTTCGCTATATCACCCGGCTTGTCCCGGATGGTTTTCGCGCCACAGGTATGGCCCTGTTCACCATCGTCTGGTCAAGCGCTTCCGGGCTTCTGAGTGGTACCTTGGGTGGTTTGCTGCTAGAGCATACCGGACGCCAAACGTTTTATATTACGGCAATGATCTTTGCACTCGCTGCATTAATCGGCTTTGGCTTACAATTATTACGACCTCTCGCCAACCGATCTTCATAGTATACAAAACCAAAAAAAGCACAGTCTCCGAATGGGGACTGTGCTTGTGTTTGTTATATTCAGCTATAATGGATCATTTATAAGAAGTCCGTGAAGAACGGAAAAATCTTACAATTTAATTACATTAGCTGCTTGAGGACCACGGTTTCCATCAGTGATTTCGAATTCTACCGCTTGACCTTCTTCCAATGTTTTGAATCCATCGCCTTGAATTGCGGAGAAATGTACGAATACGTCCTCGCCGCCTTCAACTGAGATAAAGCCATAGCCTTTTTCTGCGTTAAACCATTTAACTGTACCTTTCAAATGAACAACCTCCTAAAAATATCGCCATCTATGACGAATAACCTCATTATACTGTATGGGCTTTCAATTTGCAATTTATCTTTTTAATAAATGATGAAAAAATTTGCTTTGCATCGAAGGGTACGGTATCATTTTACCAAAACCGTTAGTTTGGAGACTACCTATGATAAAAAAACACGAAATATACAAAACAGACAAGTGGAATATGATGACTGTAGAGGTACAAGGGAAATATCTCGTATTGCGAGAAATATCCGAAGAATGGGGCGAAGAATGCCACACCTTTCTTAGCCGTCCCGCGTTGATGCATTGGGCGGAGCGTCGTTTTCCGAAGGAGGATTTTCAGAATCGCGAAGATGAATGGCGTGCACTAATGGCAGCCTTCAAAGGAGTCTAATCCATGCAGCTGGATTCAGGCAATGTCGTTATCTTTATTATCCTTGCCTTTTCACTCGGGATTGTGCTTATTCTGGGACGTAACTCCATCCCGGATCGCTTGAGAAGGGGAATGGCTTTAATTGCTACCCTGCTCATTTGTTTTGCGTTTTTCCTGATTGTGTATTACCTCTATAACATGGGAGCTTAATTCACAAGACTGAACAAGTTTTCTGCAGAACAATCATAAGCTCTCAAATATTTCTGCTGTGCCCAGGCCATACTATACGAAGTTATTCGGATGTTATGTTATGAAATCGACTGTTATCCGGATTTCATTTTTTCATCGTT
The DNA here is from genome assembly GCF_948329825.1 of Paenibacillus sp. JJ-100. GTDB lineage: Bacteria > Bacillota > Bacilli > Paenibacillales > Paenibacillaceae > Paenibacillus. The sequence continues at coordinate 441,661 of NZ_CAOJCM010000001.1, read as the reverse complement.
ATTCGTAGAGTAAGGAGGAAGGCCGTTGAAATATCGGAAACCGTTATATGTTCTTCTGGCTTGTAGCCTGATCCCTTCATCTCCTGCCGCACAAGCACAGGAGACGAAGGCGGCTACGCCCATATATTCAGCATATAATCAAAGGAGGATTCCCATGAGTAAACTATTAAAACGTTCCGAAGTGCCAACCGAACACACTTGGAAACTGGAAGATTTATTTGCCAATCAAAAAGCTTGGGATCAGGAGTATGAAGAAGTATCTTCTATGATGAAAAAAGCCTCCGAATTCCAAGGTAAATTAGATCAGCCTGAAGTCCTCAAAGCTTGTTTCGAATACGAAGACGAAATCAGTCTTAAGCTTGAACGACTTTTTGTGTATGCCCGCATGCATCAAGATGAAGACACAGCTAACCCTACATATCAAAGCCTCTCCCAAAAAGCTCAGAAGCTGAGTGTACGAGTAGGCGAAGCGCTCTCTTTTGTTACCCCTGAGATTCTTTCTTTGCCAGATTCAGAGCTTGATGCTCTCATTAAACATGAACAACTCGCTGCTTACACATTCACATTGGAAGAGATGAAACGCGAAAAGGCTCACGTGTTAACTCAGGCAGAGGAAGCACTGCTTGCACAGGTAGGGAATCTATCTCAAGCGCCTCAGACCATCTTCAGCATGCTCAACAATGCGGATCTCAAGTTCCCACGCATTCAAGACGAGAATGGTAATGAAGTTGAATTGACACACGGCAGCTATATTCAGTTTCTGGAGAATCCAAACCGCGAAGTTCGGGAGCGCGCTTTCAAAGCCGTATATGAAACCTATGCGAAGCAGAAGAACACTATAGCTGCAGCGTTAAACGCCAACGTAACTAAAAATATGTTTTATGCCAATGTTAGAAAATATCCTTCGGTAATGGAGATGTCCCTGTACGGTGACAATATCCCAACGGATGTATATACGAATCTGGTAGATACGATCCACGAAAGCCTGCCTTTACTTCACCGTTACATGGATCTCCGCAAAAAGCTACTAGGTGTCGATGAACTGCACATGTATGATCTATTCGCTCCCCTTGTAGATGAGTACAAAATGGATATTACGTATGAGGAAGCTAAAAAGACCGTCAAGGAAGGTCTTGCTCCGCTCGGCAAGGAATATGCTGACGCGCTTCAAACCGGATATGACAATCGCTGGATCGACGTATACGAAAACGAAAATAAACGCTCAGGCGCCTATGCTTGGGGGGCTTATGGCACTCACCCCTATGTACTTCTGAATCATAAGGACAATCTGAACAGCATGTTCACATTGGCGCATGAGATGGGCCATGCTCTGCATTCACATTATTCAGATACAACACTTCCGTATCGAGATGCTCAGTATACGATCTTCTTAGCTGAGGTTGCTTCAACGACCAACGAGGCACTGCTAATGGATTATATGCTTAACAAATCTACCGATCCGAAGGAGAAACTGTATTTACTCACGTATTATGCAGATCAATTCCGGACCACGGTATTCCGTCAGACCATGTTCGCCGAATTCGAGAAAATAATTCATGAGCGTGCAGAACAAGGTGAGGCACTTACTCCACAGCTTCTGTCTGAAATTTATTATGATCTGAATGTACAATACCATGGCAAAAATATGGTCGTTGACAAAGATATCGAAATGGAATGGGCACGTATCCCCCACTTCTATAACAGTTTCTATGTTTATAAATATGCTACAGGTTTTTCAGCAGCTACCAGTTTCTCTAAGCAGATTCTGGAAGAGGGTCAGCCTGCGGTAGACCGTTATCTCGGATTCCTGAAGAGTGGTGGCAGTGATTACTCCATCAATATTCTGAAAAAAGCGGGTGTGGATATGTCGACGCCGCAACCGATTCGTGAAGCAATGAGTGTATTCAAGGATCTCATCGAACAAATGGAGCAGTTAACTAAATAAGGTGATGATTCCCTGTAATCTGTATCCCTTGCCCTAACGGGCAAGGGATTTTATAATCAAGCAAGATAATGTCCACTTGAAAAAGGGTAATGCATTGTAATTCTTAATTGGTTAACAACAAGGAGGCAACATCATGAAAATGCAATGGACGCTCATTGCGGGTCTTGTTTTTGCACTGCTCACAGGTATTTTTGCAGTCATCAATGTAGATTCCGTTCAAGTCAATCTGCTGTTTAATAGCGTTCAAATCCCATTGATTTTGCTCATTTTGGGCTGTACACTAATTGGTGGAATTATTGTCGGTTCATACGGTATTTACCGTCAATATCAACTACAGCGAGAAAACAAACGCCTGCACCTGCGTGTAGCGGAACTGGAAGCTTCCGCAGTAAGTGCTAATGCATCCGGTTCATTCGATAACATGGATTCCATCGGCTCTAATGAACCTGAAAAAGAAAAAGATGAGCATCTGAATCAGGATTCGATCCAGAATCATCACAAAAGCAACCCAACTGGAACATTGTAATGATCAGAAACAGCCTGCTGGCGAGCCAGGAATGGACATACATTCTCTCCCAGTCAGGCTGTGTTCATTTTAAGCAATAATCCCCGTACAATTGAAGGAGGAAAATGAAGATGAGCATTAGTATTAATGAATCTTACGTTCTGTCTTTTCTAAAAAAACTACTGGATACACCAAGTCCGAGCGGCTACACCCACCACATTATGGAGATGATTCGCAAGGAAGCGGAATCTCTGAACATCTCCTGTGAGCTGAACAATAAAGGCGGTGCGATGCTTACGTTACCCGGCGAAGACTCTTCCAAGACGATCGCACTTAGTGCCCATGTGGATACGCTTGGCGCTATGGTTCGGTCGATCACTTCTTATGGTACGTTAAAACTGACCTCTGTGGGTGGCTTTACCATGCACAGCATCGAGAACGAATATTGCTCCATTCACACAAGAGACGGCAAGGTATATACAGGAACGATTCTTTCGTTGCATCCGTCCGTACACGTATATCCTGATGCACGGACGTTTGAGCGCTCGGAACATCATATGGAAGTCCGTATTGATGAAGTCGTATCCTCCAAAGAGGATGTCTTAAATCTAGGTATCCAAGTTGGTGACTTTATTTCTTTTGATGCTCGGGCTGTCATTACACCAAGTGGTTATATCAAATCACGTCATCTGGATGACAAAGCCAGCGTGGCTGCACTGTTTGGTATCCTTGAATCTGCACATCGTGAAGGCTGGAAGCCAGTACATAACGTTTCCTTACTGATCTCAAATTACGAAGAAGTCGGACACGGCGCGTCATATATCCCAGCAGACATCAGTGAAATGATCGCTGTGGACATGGGTGCTATGGGTGATGATCTAAGTTGCAAAGAGACGGATGTATCTATATGTGCAAAAGACTCTTCGGGCCCTTATGACTACGATATGACAAGCCGTCTAATCGAGCTAGCTAAACAGGATGGCATGGATTATGTGGTAGACATCTATCCCCAATATGGCTCAGATGGCAGCGCTGCCCTGCGCGGCGGCAACAATATTCGAGCTGCTCTGATCGGCCCTGGAGTTCACGCTTCACACTCTATGGAACGCACGCACAAAAATGCCGTGATGAATACCGCTAGGCTACTTGCCGCATACATTACCACCAAGTAGCTGCGTCTGTATGTCAGGTCGCACGTAGTTCAGTTCGTTTAGTTAGTATATTTCCATCTAAAATGATAAAGGACACTCCCTCCGCACATGAACCAGCATGTGTGAAGGGTTGTGTCCTTTATTATAGGAATGGTAGTCAAACCAGATACGATTATTCATCAGGCCTGTTCAACATACTCGCGATATAGTCGTTCCTGAATCTCTAGCCGGGATTCATGATCCTTCATTTCCCTCTGTAAAACCTGAATGGTCTGGCGCACCGTGCTTAGTCCATGTTTAACCTCTTTTTCAGCGCTGCGAATTTTGTCTTGAACCATCCAATCTACAAAGAAGCTATCAAAGAAATAATCTGCAAACGAAAGCAATCCACCCAAGTTTAAATCAGCGTTAACAGCCATCTCAACATCTTCTAACTCCTTCTGAAAACGTCGCAGACGCTTGCCTGCATCCAGAATAGCGACTTGTGCTTCATCCATACGGCGGCGTTTGATATGCGTAGATATTGCACCTCCCCCCATCATATCATAGATACCCCAATTTCCTGCCGATTCCAATGCGCTCTCCGCACGCTCAAGCGCATACACCAGATACTCACCTTCTCTCAAAGCTTCATGCAGCTCCTGTAACGTACTCGCCAACTGTTCCTGTTGTTCAGCTAGTTGTTGCAGTTCTTCATCTTGCTTAAGCAAGCGATGCTCTTTCTTCCCCCACAATACCTGATAGTCACTTTCCCAGAACTGATATTGTGATTGTCGTTGAAGTTCCTGCTCGACTTGTATGCGTTGCTCTCGTACATCCTGTAACATCTGATACGCCGTATCATATGCTGCCTTACTCTCTAGCAACTCCAATTCTTCTTTCTCCAAACGTTCCGTCTTCCTGCCAATCAGATCATAGAAAAATGAGGCCAAGCTCATACTGGACAGACGATCCACATCCCTCTGTTCCTTCTGAAGGACTGTGGTACAATGCTCCACTTTCGCTTCCCATTGCTTCTCCTCCTCTTGAAGCTTATGAAGGCGTTTGGTCCATTTCTCATATATTCTTCCCTTCTCTTTGAGTACGGCAAGTTGTTCACTAATATCTCGATTCATCAATGCGCTGTCCTCTCCCTCTTATGGAATTGTTTACTAAATACAACGTATGGGACAGCCATAACGTTTCATATGAATCATCGATATCCACAATTCTGATCATTGATATCCAACTCCAACTTCCGGATTCAAACCAAAAAAGCCCTTCTCCAGAGGGGCATTCAGCTACCCTATGAAGAAAGGCGAGTTTATCGTTCAGATATATCACACAGACAGGTTAAGATTTGTTTTGCTCAATCTGCTCCGCCAGCTCGTTCAGTACAGTCCAACGCTCCATCAATTCATCCAAATGACGCTCCGCCTCTGCCTGCTCAGCCATTAACTCCTGCAGACGGGCTGAATCACTGAAGGCTTCTTCCATCTCTTTGTTGATCCGGGCTAGGTTCGCTTCGGCCTTCTCAATGTTTTCATCAATCTGGTCGTATTCACGCTGTTCTTTGAAACTGAACTTTAACTTAGGTTTGGCTTGAGTTGCAACGGGAGCTTCAGGACTTTTATCCGTTGCCTGTTTCTTGGTTGATCCTGTCATGTTTTCCTGATTACCAGGACCGTTCTGGAGCATCCATTCCGCGTATTCACTATAGTCACCAACATGTACACGCACCGCTCCGTTCCCCTCAAATGCCAGTACTTTATCCACTGTACGATCAAGGAAGTAGCGGTCATGGGACACGACGAACACAACGCCTGGAAATTCATCCAGATAGTCTTCAAGTACGGCAAGGGTCTGAATATCCAAGTCATTGGTCGGCTCATCCAACAACAGCACGTTCGGAGCTGCCATTAAAATCCGAAGCAGATACAGCCGCCGCTTCTCTCCACCAGACAGCCGAGCAATCGGTGTCCATTGAGCTGTTGGACTAAACAAAAAGCGTTCGAGCATTTGGGAAGCGGTAATCAGTGAACCGTCAGCTGTCTTCACATTTTCGGCCACTTCCTTGATGTATTCGATGACTCGTAGTGTTTCGTCCATTTCCTGATGCTCTTGGGTAAAATAACCCAGATTGACGGTTGGCCCTAGCACGACCTCTCCAGCATCCGGCTGTAATCGGCCTGAGATCATCTGAAGCAAGGTTGATTTACCACTACCGTTAGGACCTACAATACCTACACGATCTCCCGGTACTGCAATGTAGCTGAGATCGTTAATCAGCTTGCGATCACCGACGGATTTGGAGAGATGTTCAATCTCCAATATCTTTTTCCCTAAACGTGTAGAGCCCACAGACACTTCCAGAGAACCAGAACGTTGAACACCCTGTTGCTCTTTGAGTTGTTCAAAGCGATCAATTCTCGCTTTTTGTTTGGTCGTCCGCGCTTTTGCTCCACGACGAATCCATGCGAGTTCGGTCCGCAACAGATTTTTACGCTTTTGTTCCGAAGCGGATTCCCGTTCCTCCCGTTCAGCCTTTAACTCCAGAAAACGCGTATAGTTCGCCTCATAACGGAATAAACGCCCATGATCGAGCTCAAGCATGACATTGGCCACTCGATCCAGGAAATAACGATCATGCGTAATCATCAGCAGTGCGCCGCGGCGTTTCTGTAAGTACTGCTCCAGCCAAACAACGGAATCATTATCAATATGGTTGGTCGGCTCATCGAGAATGAGCAATTCACAAGGATGAATTAATGCGGAAGCAAGTGCAACCCTTTTTCGCTGTCCACCCGACAAAGTGCCCATAAGTGCATCAAATTGCTGTATACCTAGCTTGGACAGAATACTCTTTGCTTCGCTCTCCATCTGCCACAGTTGAAGTTGTTCCATCTGTTGGTTCACACGCATCAAACGGTCATTCAGGGCTGGATCAGAAGGATTTAACTCCAGTAATTCCATCGTTTCTGTGTATTCTCGCACGGTTTTCATCTCAGCACTATCGCCCTCAAACACCTGCTGCAACACCGTATTATTCGGATTAAACTCCGGATTTTGCGCCAGAAACTGCACACGCACGTCGTTACCAATTGAAATCTGTCCCTCATCCGCCGGCTCCAAACCTGCAATAACGCGCAAAAACGTGGATTTACCGGTACCGTTTACACCAACAACGCCGATTTTATCCTGATCCGCCATACCGAATGAAGCATCCTTAAACAGTATTTTCTCGCCATAACTTTTTGAAATTTGTTCTACCGTCATTATATTCATTGCACTGTACCTACACTTCTCTATAATTTGAAATGCTCTATCCCCATTAGGGCGCCCTCTACTTCGCGACCTTTCGTACCTGCTTATACTCGCAGGAAGGAACGACATCCATCCAAAAACAATGCTGCCGCAAAAGCGATTCGTTTGTTCAGATCTTGCTCGTTAAATTCCGGATTCAACATAATATCCATCTTCAGACGGTCCAGAATGCCGATGTATGCCTCAGCGAGCAGTACAGGCTCAGGTACCCCGGCACTTTCAAGAACTCTGCATACCATGCTCATATATTCATTCATAAATGCTTTCATAAATTTCATCAGATCCGGATCATTGTTTGGTGCCATAAAAAACAACTTGGTATGATTGCGGCGTTCATAATAATACGTCAAATGTGTCTTTGCGATAGCACCTAACTTGTCGCCAGTATTCTCCTGTGATTGCAATGCATAATCCAGACGACTGATAAAGCTATTACAATCTCGTTTGGATACTGCGACAAACAATTGCTCCTTGCTTTTAAAATATAAATAAATCGTACCTTTGGCAATGCCAGCCTCATCGGCGATGTCGGACATTTTCGTTTCATAGAAACCTTTTGACCCAAAAATACCGTAGGCGGCATCCAAAATAGCTTCCGATTTGTCTCCCTGTACCGTATTCATCCTGCATCCCTCCCTATAACGCCAAAATGCTACCTATCCCGATGGCAATACATGCGCCTATTACAGAGCTCAGTACATTGACCACATCATTACTCATCCACGACCAACCCCGAGCGCTTACAGTGGGCTGGCCACAGTGATCATGGACTTCAACCTCTCGTCCGCATACCTTGCAACGATACATGTTCTGCATCGTCGCTCCAAGATAAGAATCTGCGAATGCCCCTGCTAGTCCACCAATCAGTCCAACCAGAGTCCAGCCGAGCCAGCTTCCAAGTTCTAGTCCGCTTATTTGTGCAAACACAAATGCTCCCAGACCAATTACAATACCGCCCAGCGCAGCCGCAAAACTTCCTAAGATTGAAACGCCTCCCGAGGCTCCAGGGGTTAATACCTTTAAGGTGAGTACAGAGCGAGGTGGCTTGCGGCTAAGGCTTCCAATTTCCGTTGCCCACGTGTCTGAAGTAACGGTTGCCATCACTCCGATAAAAGCATACATCCATGCTGGATGAGGAATAAGCCAATTTGCCAAACATAACAGCATACCCATGCCGCCATTAGCCATCACTTGCCCTGCATCCCGATTCCCCGTCTTGGCGTAAGACTTCTCCATCTCCCGCTTACGATCTTTACGAAACCTGGAAAGCAACGTTGATGTGATGAAAAATAACAGTAGTGTGCCGAACCAGAACAGATTGCCTGCCCCGTAATATATCGTACCCATCAGGATTGCGGCAAGGCCTCCCGACAGCGTTAGCGATTTCTTTGCATAAGCAGCTCCTGCGACCAGTGAAGCGCAGGCAGCACCAATCATCCATTCCATAAGCTCTCCTGCATGTGACAGCTATATAGTCCACATGACGTTTAGTTATTTTTGAAAGTTCATTATACCACGGTTTGATGCTAATGCCGAAACAGTCGATCGGCGAACAGAAAAAACCTGTTTTGGCTTCTTCCCGAAGCATCAAAACAGGTCAGGTTCTTGATTAGTTCATAGTCGTATTTAAACTCGCTTCCCTCCTCCAACAACACCATACCGATAGAGAACTCTGCGACCAAACCAGTTGAATAACCGATCCGTAACGAATCCCATTAGTCCCAAAGAGATCAGCCCAACAAAGATCCAATCCGTCCGAAAAAAGAGTCTGGAATTCCAGATCAAATAACCTACACCCTCATTGGAAGCAATCATCTCTGCACCAATGATGGCCATATATGATGTCCCCATGGCCAGACGGACACCCGTGAAAATATATGGCATCGTGGCTGGAACAATTACATGTAACAGAATCTGATACTCATTCGCTCCCATACTGCGGGCCGAACGTATTTTGTCTTCTTCTATGGAGAGCACACCAGTCAGCGTGTTTAGCACAACGATGAAAAACGTCGCATACATGATAAGCGCGATCTTGGATTGTTCTCCGATCCCGAACCAAACCAGGAATAAGGTTATAAAGGCAATTGGAGGTATGAAACGGATAAAATTCAGGAACGGCTCGGCAAAGAGGCGGATGACATTCACTTTGCCAACAATCAGTCCGACGGGAATAGCAATGATGCTTCCTAGTACCCAACCCGCGAGCACTCGGCTAAAACTGACTCCGATATACTGCATCAGCGTACCGTCAGCAATCAGTTCACGTGCCGCCATGAAGGTATTCCACGGCCCTGGGATGACATCAGGTCCGTAGATGAAGGCACCTATCTGCCAGATCAGTATAACCGTGACCCATAGGAGAGGAATAGTCACCCATTTTTTCTCCAACCATCTCATCTTCTATCTCACCTCACTCATTCTTCAAAATGGGCTTGAATTCGGTCATACAGCGTGTTGAATTCAGCTGAGCTCATGTTCCTCGGATAGGGCAACGTGTTATGATAGATATCCGTTATATTAGACGAGGGGCCAACAGACATGATCCCTATTCTCTCACCAAGTAGCAATGCTTCCTGGATGTCGTGAGTGACAAATATAACGGTTTTATGTGTTTCCTTCCAAATATTAACCAGTTCTTTCTGCATTGTTCGCCTTGTCATCGCGTCGAGCGCACCAAATGGTTCATCCATCAGCAAGATCGCTGAATCATTCGCAAGTACCCGCGCCAATTGTACACGTTGCTTCATGCCGCCAGAGAGCTCTTTCGGAAATTTACCCTCATGAGCATTCAATCCTACAAGCTGAATATAGCGTTCAGAAATCTCACGTCGCTGCGTCTTCGGTATATTAGACATTCGCAGCCCAAATTCAACGTTCTCTCTCACGGTGAGCCATGGGAAGAGAGAAGAATCCGCCTGTTGGAATATCATTGCCCGGTCCCTGCCTGGCCTTTCGATTTCTCTATTATCCACTTTGAGCTGTCCACCCGACTTGGAGATGAAACCGGCGATCATATTCAGCAGCGTGGACTTACCGCATCCGCTGGGACCAAGCAGAACAAAAAATTCGCCTCCTCTAATGACCAGATCCACATCTTTGATGATATAGTGCACATCTCCATTCGCTGTGGCATGATACGTTTTCCGAAGTTGTTCAATATGAATCGTGTGCCGGGTTGCAGGTAAGGTCATCGTGGACACCTCCAATTAATATAGTAATGATTTACTTGTACGTCACTTTTTCAGGCAGTGCCTGCTTGAGAGAATTCAGATTGAGTTTCGTATCGAGATCAAAATCTTGTTCAATAATTCCGGTATCCACCATATATTTCTTTTGCCCCGTCAAGCTGTCATATGCAGCCTGCGTAAATCCGACTGACCATGGATTGATCGGAAGGTCTTTCAATGTGGCTTCTTTAGGAAGTTTGGTCTCGTTATACATCAAATCTGCAACCTCTTCGGGATGTGCCTGTGTATACGTCGACGCTTCATCTAGTGCCGCCAGGAAATCACTCACCGCTTCGGGGTTCGCTTGAATGAACTCATCACTTGCCACCAGCCCCATACCAAGACGAATTGGGGTCTGTGACATATCACTCAGTTGATGTATTCCCTCAAGGGTGTCGAATTTATCGGTTAAGGCAGAACCTGTCACCCACACAGCATCAAGATCCCCCTGTTTCAGGGCAATGTAAGACTCATCAAAAGATCCTTGGCCAATTTGTGTCACATCGCTTAGTTTCAGTCCTTGATCTTTCAAATACTCATCCCAAAGATAAGGGATAAACGTTCCACGGATAAAGCTCACTTTTCTCCCCTTCATATCCGTTCCGCTCTGAATATCATCGCGAGTATAGAGCTTCCAAGCAGCTGCCGCTTGATCTGTAGCCTGACCCGCGGAAGCAATGACTGAGTAATCCCCTTTGGCCAATGCATTCAATACAGGAAAATCTGCTCCATAAGCAATATCCACTTGTTTGATAAATAAAGCATTCACACCTTCAGCCGGGGTACCAAACGTAATACTCTCTGCGTCAATCCCTCGATTTTTGAAGAATCCCTTGGCGATGGCTACCCTGAATGTCGGGTTCGTGCTTGTATCTGCAATCCGGATTTTGATATCACCCTGTTGACTGGTAGCGTCACTCGCTCCCAATTTCACTGCATTTGAACTGCAACCGGATAGAATAAGAGCCGTAGCCAAAAACAATATCAATACATTTCGTAAGATGAATGATCTACTCAACAACTCCACCCCTTTTCGGTCCATGTACCCGCTTGATTCTAACGAACCGCCTTCCCTTCTTCAGAGGTTGCCACACATGCTGCGCCTTCTACATAAGGAAGAGTGATCTCTACGCTAGCAATAGATTCGGCGCCCTTGGGTGCTGCTCCGGGTACTCTGAAAGTAGAGACGTCGATGGCCTCAATGGCGATCTCCTCCGGTTTCTCTAACTGAGGAACCCAATCATAAGGAACTCGATACGAACGATAGACCATATTGGTATTCCGTGCATCCGTATATGGGGAGACATACTCCCAGACCAACTCATGCTCTGAAGTGACCTCGAACAATCTTCCGTTAGAGCCTTCTGTTATGAGAGTATTCCCATTAGCTAAACGTTGAGCGGAACTGATATAAGGGCTGTAAAACTTATAGGAATCCGTAGGAACAGAAAATCCGGCTTCTGCCGACGTATACTGCCAGACGATCTCGAGAGTGACCGGGTTAATCTCCAGTACACGCGAGTAATCACGAATGGCATGTTTTAATCCGAATGGTGAAGCTGGATTGGGGAGTCCGTACCCTGCCCAGCCGCCATTATCAAACACGAGCAGATTGCCCTCCCCAGGTAAGCCTTGAGGAATAATATGTGCATGATGCTGACCGATGATCGTACCAATGTGTCTCACTTCAGAAGAGACGTAATCGGGACCCAATTTCCATACAATCTTACCGGTCTGTCGATCTGTAATGGCTATAATGTTAGCCTCTCTGGCATCCCATATAATATTGTCAGGATGGAATCTCTCGTCTCCATCTTCATAGAATCGATTGGGCCCTACGTAAGAAGCGGAGTTAATATGTAACCAGTCCCCCACACCACCACCTAGATGACCAAATGAACGTGTATTGGGATCACGGAACAGGACATTTCGAGCCGCTTCATTAAAGCCCAACTCTTCAAAGTGCTCATTAGGCAGCCACTCCCAAAGTACCTTTCCCTCCCAATTCACTTCAATAATCGCATCATCCAGCAATGGTTTATCTGAGATTTGCGGATTACTTACATTTTTGTGAGCCAGGATGAGCGTTTTACCACTGTTCGTCTTTGGCGCAAGCCCGGGTGCATAGTATCCTACCGGATTACCCTCACGTTGATAATCATGATGCTGGCGAGCGTACCATAACGGCTCATAACCCGGATCTTCGATATGTTCATAACGGTTATACTTCCAAACGATATTCCCCTCCCAGTCCACCTGGACTAGATCAACGTTATCCTGGATGCCAAACTTCGGATCCCTACGACCTGTACTGCCCAGCACGTAACCGCCAGGCAATATTTTGGCCGGAAATCCTAATAATCCTTTCCATAAGTGAACCTCCCTGCCATTCATATCGATCAATACTACACCTTCCTCACCAGCCTGATAAACGGTATATCCGCCCCAAGCTTTATCCGGATTGTATAGCGTCGCTCCCGTTGGATAGATTGTGGAGTGTCCCATGAATCATCTCTCCTTATAACGTATTTGTATAATCTGGATACTTAATTGCTTATATAAAATGCACTACATCTCATAACGCTCTCAATAACTGAGATATTTGCGCTCATTAGGACCTTCTAATCGCTTCTGTTCGTGGTCACTTGTGGAGGAACGGTTCTGTTCATGACTCCCTTGGTTAAGCTCCGTCGATTCCAGCACTTTGTCTGAGAACCCCTCCAGATTCAAGATTACCCGCTCGTAAAATCGATTTTGCTGTTCCAATTCCTCCGTCTTAAAACCTTCGAACAGAAGCGTGATACATCGAGCACCTATGTTACTATTTCTCGCATACATCTCTCTCCCACTAGAAGTAATATCTAGCAAAACAGTCCGACGATCATCTTCCTTTCGTCTGCGGACGGTAAATCCTTTCTTCTCCAGCTTGTCTGTTAGCGCGGTAATTGCGCCTGATGTGAAATCTAATTGTTCTGCCAGATCACCAAGTCGTTGTTCACCCTCGCGGATAATTTTGTGCAGGATAAGAAGACCAGGCAAACTGATACCCTCCACAGATATGCGATCTCGTTCTTTTACGAATCGTCTGACCATTTTGCGAAATAACCAATCCGTCTTCTCTAACGTTGCCCAGTCTCGATCGCTCACGCCATCCCTCCTTCTGAATCTGGAACTGAAATTACATATAAAAAGGCCCCCGTGGACATTCCATAGTGGAGTAGTCCCGGGAGCCTTTGGTGGTCCAATCAGCTCAATTCAGCTTTATTCCATTCAACGATATTTCACTGTTCATTAAATGAGTGTTGAAATAATTGAGATCATCATATAACCAACTAACCCAACCTGTCAAGTAAGAATTATTCAATCGTTCTTTTTTATCTTTTCAAGCCTCCCATTTGATATCACAAAAAAAGGGCGCACAAGCGCCCCTTCTCACATTCCCTATTATTCCAGGCAGGCATAACGTGTTTATTCCTACTCCGCCACCTTGATTGTGCACGTCCCTAACGATTCGTCGCCCCAAGAGAGCTCTAGTACATCACCTGTCTGCGTGGCACCTACACCCTCAGGTGTACCTGTAAAAATGATATCTCCCGGCCCTAAGCCGTAATGATGACCTACATAATCCACAATATGTTGCAGGCTGAAGATCATGTTGGTTATATTCCCGCGTTGAACCTGGATTCCGTTCTTCTTCAAGGTGAAGTCTTTTTCTAGGAGTGCCGCAACACCCGGAAATGACTGAAACGCTGTGATGGGAGCAGAGTTTTTAAATCCTTTTGCAGCCGTCCACGGATGTCCCTTTTTCTTGATTACCGTCTGCACATCTCGCAAGGTAAAATCAATACCGAACGCGTAGGCATCCACCAGTTCATCTACACGCACTCCCGATTCGTAATCTCGGCCAATGCGAATGACCAGTTCAGCCTCATAATGGATTTCTCCCTTATTCGCTGGCAATTCCAGTAATTCTCCATTGAATGGTACAACAGCATGAGAAGGTTTCATAAAAATCATCGGCTCATCTGGAACCGCATTACCAAGTTCCTCGGCATGAAGTTTATAATTTCGTCCTACACAATACACATTACGAATATTAGTCAACATAGAGCTGTAACCACCTTCACTGGATTCATTGCTTCGTTTATCTGTTCAAATTGAACTAAGGTTAAGGTCTGAAGAAACGGCTGCTCGTCTCCCGAAACGCATCCTCCCAGACATCAGGCCGATTGGTACAGATCATCACACCTGAGTCGATGGCAGCCAGCTTTCGCATGGTAGCCTTATCATCGACGGTCCATGCCATCACTCGAATGCCCGCAGTATTCATTTGCTGCATCAATGTTTTGTCCACATTGGTATATCCCAGTGAGAGGAAGCTGCAGTGCATTTGTTTCAGTGCTGTAAGTAGATCCCCTGGTTTGGCATCGATAATAAGACCGGTTTGCAATTCTGGCGCAAGCTTTTTCACTTCAACTAAAGCACTTGATTCAAAAGATGTAATAACAACATCATTCTGCATATGTCTTTTTCTGATTTCATAAATCACCGCTGCAGGCAGACCTGGATACATGCTCCCTTGTGTTTTCAGTTCAATGTTTAAGCGAACTCTGCCACATGAACGATCCAGTACCTCACTAAGGGAAGGGATACGCTCACCTGTGTAGTTCTTGCCCTTCCATGATCCTGCATCCAGCATTTTCAACGCAGACCAATCCGTATCCTTCACCCAGCCCTTGCCGTTCGTCGTGCGCTCCAACGTAAAATCATGGATCACTACAGGCACGCCGTCTCGGGATAACTGCACATCCAGTTCGATCCATTGGACCTCAGGTCTCTCCATAGCCATATGAAATGCCGCCATCGTGTTCTCCGGTGCAATAGAAGAAAACCCACGATGGGCTACACACAGATTGTTCATCATCATCTCTCCCCAGCGGTATGATGCTTATTTAGGTATTGCTACTCCATCCGTGTTGATCCGAATGCCTGGTGACAACTTCGCCATTTGTTCCAGTAGAAGCCGATTGGCATCGTCAAGCATAGGTACAGCCTGCCCAAGAGCTGCCTCATATGGAATCACCTTCATACTGCATGCAGCATCTCGATTACAACTTGCTTGAAAGACGGCTGTTTTCCATGTCTCTTCGTTCGTTGATTTAGAAAAAATAAAATTCGCCGTACTATATGCGATCCACTTGCCTTTATAGTACTCAAGCCCTTGCAAAACATGAGGGTGACCTCCGATAACCAGATCTGCACCCGCATCCACAAACTCGTGTCCAAGCCTCGTTTGATCTGCATTCGGCGTACTTACACGTTCCTCTCCCCAATGCGCTACAACGATAACTAGATCTGCTTTCTTCCGGGCCGCCTGAATCGCTTTGATCGCTCTAGTTGAGTCATACGCTTCCGCTACACCGGCTCGATTCCCCTCTGCCTTCCAGCTAGCCACAGGTACAACTCGACTGAAACCAAGCAGAGCGATCTTTATACCTTTGCGTTCAAAGTAGGCAGGTTCGTATGCTTCCGTATCATTCATACCTGCGCCAGCATGTGAGATACCGTATTCCTTCAGATAGGTTAGCGTATCCACTAAACCTTCGACGCCCTGATCCAGAATATGATTATTTGCTAGATTTACAGCATCAAATCCAGCGGTAGCCATCGCTTGCAAAGCTTTGGGCGAAGATTTGTATACGTACGTTTTGTCCAATGCGCTCGTACCGCCATGGGTCACCGGCGTCTCCAGATTGCCAATGGTCAGATCATCTTTCTGAAACATGGAGCCAAGTTTTGCAAATGGATAATCATATCCGTTCTTCTCCAGAAGTTCTGCCACTTTACCGGAAAATTGAATATCTCCTACAAAATGAATGATAACATCCTTGGATGGATCAGAAGTAGTGGGAGTTCCCTTGTCGTTATCTGTTTTACCCGAGGTTGCTTTGCCGGAACTAGCAGGCTTCTTGTCTGTTGCTGGCTTTTCAGCGCCTTTACCATCATTTTTGCTTGATTCGGATTCAGCATTTTCTCCGGCATTGCCTGGCTCTGCATCTGGCTTCTCATCAACAGGATTAGATTCTTCACCCGTCGTTTCAGTTGGAACTTCATCTGGTTGATTCAATGCATCTCCGCCCTTATTTTCCTCTTCCGAAGGCGGTTGTTCCTGCACAACCTCTGGATTAGCAGGTGGAGCGGGCTGCTGTTCACGAATGTTTAGAAAATAATATAAGCCGACAAGTCCAATCGCTACAATAAGTATGGCATTTACAATTCTGACCTTTACATTACGTGTTCGTCTTGCTTTCTTTTTTTCTGAGCTTCGCTGTGATCTTGGGGGATACATAGGCCTCTCCTTTTCTTTACAAACAAACCATCTGCATATCATTATATCAAGCATATTCTGGATGTACATCTTTCCTTTGAACTGCTTGTCCATAAATTTAAAATAATGACAGACTAAAAACATGCATAAAAAAACGCCGCCTCTGCTGTAGATTTTACTACATCTGGAGACGACGCGTATTCAACTTCATGCCATTTCTTTCGTAATTTGAGCCGTTGCTTGGATAGACATTTCCTTCGCTTGTCGGATGCAGTCAGGTAATCCTACACCCTCATAGCCAGCCCCCGCAATGTATACACCTGGAATATGATCCCCAAGCTCTTTACGAAGGTTAGCAAGTTGCTGGAGATGACCGACAGGGTATTGCGGCATCGATTTACGCAATCTTGTGATCTCGGAGAAAATAGGGGTTGCTTCAATGCCCATCGTTTCCCTGAGATCTTTCATAACAAGCTTCGTTAGTGCCTCATCAGGAAGCTCCACATTCTGTTCATCTCCCGAACGACCAACATAACAGCGAAGCAAAACTTTATCATCCGGGCTGGTATGCAGCCATTTGGTTGATGTCCATGTGCATGCCGTAATATTACGTCCTTCTTTTCGAGGAACAAGGAACCCTGAACCGTCGAAGACGTGTTCCACCTCTTTTTTCTCAAACGCTAGGACAACATTGGCTACCGAAACATAATTAATTGCATCCAGAGCCGATGTATCCACATGAGGTTTCAGCAGCTGTGAGGCCACATAAGTAGGTACAGTGATCACAACGTCATCTGCATCCACGAATTGTCCATTATCCAGTTCAATCCGATATCTGGCACTCTGACCATCCAGACGTTGCAATGATTGGGCAGACGTGTTCAGTCGCTGATCCACATCATGCAACTCATGAACAAGCGCATGTACTAAACTTTGCAGCCCTTGACGGAAGTTCAGAAAAGCACTGCGTTTGGTACCCGTGTGTGTTTCGGTTGGTTTGCGCCCCGTCATCATGCCTCGGATTAAACTTCCATAATCTCGCTCCACTTCTCCAAACTGCGGAAAGGTCGCCTGAAGACTTAGCTTCCGCATATCCCCTGCGTAGATTCCAGCCAGAAGTGGCTCTGTCAGATTTTCCAGCACCTCTGAACCGAGCCTGCGCTCAATCATATAACCGAGGGATTCATCCTCCGTTGTCCGTTTGGGTGGAATGATAAAGTCCATAAGCGCTCGTAGCTTACCTGCTGGAGAAACAAGTCCGCTTCTTAGAAAAGGCTTCAGTTCTGTCGGAATACCCAGCACTAAACCCGCAGGCATGGGATGAAGCTTACCACGCTGCATAATATATGTTTTCTTGGACTCCGGATTCTGACTGACCAACTCATGATCTATTTCCAATTCCTTCGCCAGGTCAATCATCGCTGTTTTGCGAGCCAAGAAAGAATCAGGTCCTTTCTCGATCACAAATCCGTCCCTATGTAGGGTTTCAATCATGCCCCCCATGGACGAGCTTTTCTCAAGCAGGGTAATTGCTGGCTCAATTCCAGCTTCCCTGTAATGCTTACGGATATAAAACGCCGCGCTGAGGCCTGTCAGACCCCCACCGACGATAACAATACGCCGTTTCTTGTCTTCCATTAGTTATCAGACCCTTGCTGCCATTGGCTAATAATAGAGTCACTCAACGTTTCCATGTATAGAGGATCACTATTGAGCGAGTCGATACGCATTAGACGCATATCCATTTCCTTAGCGATCGCTTTGGCTTCAATATCCAAATCATACAGTACCTCCAGATGATCCGAGACGAAACCAATCGGGGCCACCAGCACATCTTCTACCTGTTCTCGCGAAAGCTCCTGGAGCGTATCGAGAATGTCTGGACCGAGCCATGGCTCTGCTGTTCGTCCAGCACTTTGCCATGTAAATTGCCAATTCGTTAATCCTACTCGGGAAGCGATCGCTTCTGAAGTCTCCAGCAATTGATTCGGATAAGGATCACCCATGTCAACAATACGCGCCGGAAGACTGTGGGCACTGAACAGTACCTTCACATCCCCACGCTTCGCTCCTGCTTCTTCGAATGCATCCAGCTTAGCACTCACACGTGTTGAAAGAGCCTGAATCAGTTTCGGGTGCAGATGATAACTCTCGATGAAGGACATCTCAATGCCAAGCTCCTCAGCTTTCTCCCGAGCACGTTTGATGTAGCTACCCACACTCATCGTTGAGAAATGTGGTGCAAGTACGATACCAATAGCCTTCTGAATACCATCCTTAGCCATCAGTTCCACGCCATCTTCAATAAACGGGTAAGCATGCTTGAGTCCTTGATAACAACGAAAATCAACATCGCCACGTCGTTCATCCTGCAGTAACGTCTCCTGAAGGGTTCTCACCTGGTTATCTGTATTTTCTCTCAACGGGAACACACCGCCAACAATCGCTTCATAACGATCCACCAGCTCTTTTAATTGTTCCGGCTCAGGCGGGCGCCCTCTACGGATGTGCGTATAATACGCTTCAATGCTCTCCATATTTTCAGGCGTGCCGTATGACATCACCAGTACTCCTACCGTATTAGTCATTGGTTACTGTCACTCCCATCTTCAAGGCTTCTGCTGAATAATCGTGAACATAGGCTGTCAATTCTTTTAATTTCTCAAGAGAAGCTTCAGGGAACAGACCATGTCCAAGGTTGAAAATATAGCCCGGCTCCTTGATCCCCTCATCAATGATCGCTTTAGCCTGTTCTTTGATTACATCCATTGGTGCAGTCAAAATATACGGATCAAGGTTCCCTTGCACCGCGAATTTACCGCCCAGACGTCTGCGCCCCTCCGAAATGGAAATTCTCCAGTCTAGCCCGATGACATTCGTTTGCAGATTTTGCAGCGTTGGCAGCAGTTCTCCTGAAGCTACACCAGGGAAATAGATCTTCGGTACATTCAAATCCGATAATTCGGTAAAGATACGAGTAATCGTCGGTAGCACATACGTTTTGAAGTCTTTGGGAGAAAGTGCTCCAACCCAGCTGTCAAACAACTGAAAAGCTTTACCACCGTTGGCAACATGGGCACGAATATAGGTAATGACCATATCTCCAAGCTTCTGCATCAGTTTGTGCCATAATTCCGGTTCACTGTACATCATTGTTTTGGTTCGGATATATCCTTTGGATGGTTGACCTTCAATCAGATAACTCGCAATCGTAAACGGTGCACCAGCAAATGTAATTAACGGAATATCAAGTTCTTTGTCCAGAATACGAATGGTTTCCAGAATATGAGACAAGTCCCCTTCCACATCAATAGGACGAAGACGCTCTACATCAGCTGCGGAACGAATCGGATTATCGATAACAGGACCTATATTTTTTACAATGTCAAAGTCAATACCAAGTGAAGCAACCGGATTCATAATATCGGAATACAAAATAGCCCCGTCTACACCCAGTTTGCGCACAGGCATTAGAGTGACTTCAGCCGCCAGCTCTGGTTGCTGACATATTTCAAGCAAGGAATATTTTTCTTTAATTTTGCGGTATTCAGGGTCGTAACGTCCAGCCTGACGCATGTACCACACCGGCACACGGTCAACCTGCTGTTTAAAACTTGCCCGAATCAAACGATCATTATAGCTCATGTAAGAAGCCTCCAATTGTTTATGGACTCATAAATACCATTATGCCCTTTTTAAAGAGCAGTAACAACCATAGAGGGATGAGTTCCAGGTGACAATACTATGACATTCGTTACACGCTCTTTTCATATGCCATTTATGATATAATGAAAGAATCGACTTTTTTGAGAATTACAGAAAATCCTCGAAAGGAAGTGAAAGCACTTTGAAAACTTGGAAAGTTAATCTCATTGTGCTTTGGTTCGGACAGTTTCTGGTCAACGCGGGCATGACCATGATTACTCCGTTTCTCTCCCTGTATCTTGCCAGAGATCTTGGAGTTGTCGGAGAGCATGAAATTGGCATTTGGGCGGGGTTTATTTTTGCAGCCAATTTCCTTACCTCTTTTATATTTCAGCCTCTCTGGGGCAAACTGTCCGATAAATATGGCAGGAAAATCATGCTATTGCGCTCTGGATTCGGCATGGCAGTTGTCATTGCACTGATGGGTCTTGCACAGAACCCTTGGCAACTTCTTTTATTACGCCTGCTTAACGGGACAATCTCCGGGTTCAACCCGGCTGCGGTTGCCCTGATCTCAGGCACAACACCGAAGGACCGTATGGGTTTTGCCATGGGGATCAGCCAGTCCGGACAAGTAGCAGGAACGATTCTCGGACCATTGATCGGCGGTTTACTTGCGGATGCCGTTGGTTTCCGTCCCATTTTCTATATTACAGGTGGACTCATCTTCGCGGCCTCCATGCTGGCCATGTTCCTGGTACGAGAAACATTCGACCGTGAGAAAGCCGCAAAGCTCCCGGAACAATCGGTCTTATCCGGACTGAAAGAGCTTAGCAAATCACCACAACTGCCTGCACTATTTGCTGTAACATTTCTGTTGCAATTTGCGATGATCAGTCCGATGTCACTTTTACCCCTATATGTACAAAAACTTCATGGAACCGAAGTGAACGTGGCGTTCTGGGCAGGAATGGTCGGGGCAGTCACAGGACTATCCAATATGGCGATGTCACCTGTACTCGGTAAGCTTAGTGACCGGATCGGCCCCCACAAGGTGCTCACCTTTTCACTGATTGGTACAGGCCTCATGCTAATTCCGCAAGCTTTTGTTCAATCGGTCTGGCAGCTGATCCTTGTTCGTTTTGTTATGGGTGTATTCATGGGAGGGCTACTCCCGAGTGTGAACGCATTGATTCGAGGTTACACACCTGACAATATGATCAGCCGTGCATTTAGTTTTAACACAAGTACACTGGCACTGGGTAACATGCTAGGTGCGGTCATTGGTGGATTCATGGCTGGATTTATTGGTATCGAAGGACTATTTATCGTCTCTGGCAGTCTGTTGCTCATTAATATGGTATGGGTGCGGTTCAAGTTGTACAAAAAACCTGTACGCATAGAAAAAGCTTGAGATGAATCACACAAGTCAGACGCCGAAATAATGTAACATACGATAAAAGAACACCGGAATAGAGTAACATATGCAACAATCCAAAGCCGCTTCAGGTCTTTTCAGGCCTGAGAGCGGCTTTCTTTTATTCTTTTATGATCTTCGATGGTGAAACTGAATCGGGTACTCTTTCACGCCGAATACAAACGCGCTTTGAATCGGTTCCAACGCCGTTTCCGGAACAAGTTCGATCTTTTCCATACGTTGGAGCATGGTATGCAGTGCAACTCGGGCTTCCAAACGAGCAAGAGGCGCACCAAGACAGAAATGAATCCCGAAACCGAATCCCATGTGCCTGTTTGGCTTACGATCCAATATAAATTCATCTGCATGCTCAAACTGAGCGGCGTCGCGGTTGGCAGATCCCACCCAAGCGATAACCTGATCCCCAGCCATAATGAGTTGGCCGTTTAACTCCACGTTCTCTCTCGCTACACGACCAATCGCAACAATGGGCGGATAGTAACGCAGCGTCTCTTCTATAGCACTTGCAATCTTCTCCGGATTTCCACGCAATTCATTCTGTACATCAGGTCGCTCAGAGAGGATGCGCACAGCATTCGCAATCAGATTGGTAGTTGTCTCATTCCCGGCAGCTAGCAGCAAAATACAAAAATTCACTACTTCCTCTTCAGTGAGCTTCTGGCCGTCTATCTCCGCTCCTAACAACAGAGAGATCAGGTCGTCCTTCGGTTCTGAACGGCGCTGTTCGAGAATGTCTGTGAAATAAGCATATAACTCTTGCATGTTCTGCCGTTTCTCGTTCACCAACTCCTGAAAAGCCTCTTCCGTGTCATCACGTGCGCCTTGAACAAGTACATCAGACCAATGTTTGAATTTGAGACGATCTACGGCAGGCACTCCAATTAATTCAGCAATGACAATGACAGGCAGCGGTGTTGCGAAGTCATCAATCAAATTCATCCGTTCATCAGGCAGATGCACAGATAGCAACTCATCCGTAATCTCTTGAATACGAGGGGATAGTGCTTCAATCGCTTTCGGAGTAAATGCCTGATTGACCAGATCACGAAGTTGCTTGTGCTTTGGAGGATCCGTCGTTAACATACTTGAACCACCTGAACTGCGCTCGGATGAGAACAACTTTGGATTTTTCAAAACATACTGCACATCTTCATATCGAAATACATCCCAACACTCTCGATACTCATCATAACGGACTGGAGTGTTATCACGAAGTTCTGCATACACCTGGAAGGGGAATAACCGCTGTTCCGTGCTGTTTAATTCTCGAATCGGAATATAATTCGCATACTTTTGAGGTGCTTGTTTCATCGTGGTTTCCTCCAATCAATAATATATATTTATTTACATATAATTTCTCATTCATTATACACACAACTGGATATAGTTTCCATACAAAAAAACATAAATAAGTCTCACGACCCAACGAATGCTACCATCTACCCTTAATTACTCCTAATTATCCTCATAAGCATCGCCACACCAATGTTAGATAATATTACACATTTATTTCTTGCATAACACAAATATCAATAAATCCTTCGCCTCATTCTAAATTATCTTAATTTAAAATCAATCATTTTCCCAAACTAATCACCCAATATACTCTTAAATACTCAAAATGTAATCGTTATCCCTACCAAAATATAAGTTTGTTATATTAGTTAACACAAAATAAAATAATCCTAATCTAATACACATAAAAATAGAGATTACCTAACACAAACATCACTTTAAGGAGCGTGTTAACATGAAAAAACAATCTATCCTCCGCCCTTGGGCTGTATGGAGCACTGCTGCACTAACCGCACTCATCCTTTCCCTGTCACCCGTGGGAACTTATGCTGCTCAAGCGGCTACGGTAGAGGTAAAAGGTACCTCGAGTGTTGTTCAGAGTACCCCAACGACACCAGAACGCAATACTACGATCCCGGCTGTACCGGAATCCTCCAAACAATCCACGCTCCCTAATGTGCTTGTAA
Organism: Paenibacillus sp. JJ-100; assembly: GCF_948329825.1. Taxonomy (GTDB): domain Bacteria; phylum Bacillota; class Bacilli; order Paenibacillales; family Paenibacillaceae; genus Paenibacillus. Next base: position 418,134 of record NZ_CAOJCM010000001.1, on the reverse strand, counting down.
TCGGTACAGGCGGAACGATCGCGGGACAATCCGAGGACGCAACCAGCTTCCAAAATTACAAAGCAGGCACACTGCTTATTGATGACATGGTCAGAGATCTGCCAGACAAACAAAAGATTGCAGACGTGAGCACACTTCAATTCGGAAATTCCGGTTCAGGCTCTTATACGATGGCTGACCTGTACGACCTATCTCAAACCGTGGATAAAGCACTCGCTCAATATGACAGCGTTGTGGTCACCACAGGTACAGATACTATGGAGGAAATTGCTTACTTCCTCGATATGACGGTTCAAAGCGATAGACCTGTCATCATCACAGGCTCGATGCGACCTTGGACGGTGATCGGATCTGATGCCCAAGCGAATCTGTACAATGCAATTAAGCTGGCAGGTAGCGGCCGAACTGAATCATTCGGCACGGTGTTGATGCTGAACGATACGATCCAACTCGCACGCGGCGTAACCAAAACCAATGATTACCGTACGGATACCTTCGAAACGCCAATGCTAGGTGCTGTTGGTTATATTGATGAAGAAAACATTCGGATTTATCGCGCTCCAGCTCGGGCCATGAATCCCAAAGGTACAACGAAGCCTGTATTCGACCTGAGCAAAATCACTAAAGCGGACCTTGCCAAAGTAGAAATAGCCATCTCCTATCAGGAGGCTGGTGGTGGAGCAATTGAAGGATTTGTGAAGAGCGGAGTGAAAGGCATCGTCACTTCCGGTACAGGGGCAGGCGGCATCTCCAGAGCAATGGTTCAGGCCCGTACGAAGGCGATTGAAGAAGGGATTATTTTCGTCACAACCACCCGAACAGGTTCAGGCAGCGTGTACGGCGGAGGCAAAGGTATCATCGCCGGGGATAACCTCAGTCCTCAACAAGCACGAATTCTGTTGATGCTCGGACTCTCCTTCAGTGATGATTTTGATACCATTAAAAATTGGTTTGAGACATATGGAACACCAGAGGTATAAAATAATCAGGAAAAATGATTGGCTTGTGTACGTAAAAAGGCCGAAGCAGTGGTACGATCTGCTTCGGCTTTTTTCCTGCATTTTCAACCTTTATAATGAATTAAACAGACTACTGTGGGAAAGAAATCTTAACATATATGGATTACCATTTTCTCGAATCTCAGTAGCATACCATCTGACGTTAACTATTTCACCCACGCCAGCGCCAAGCCATCGTAGTCCGGAAGCATAGTCGTAACGAGACGTGGGTCACTTGCCATCTGTTCGTTGAAGCGACGCATAGCGAGTACTGCTGGCCCTTGCTTGTCCGGATTGAGGGTGCGGCCACGCAAGAAACAGTTATCACCTACGATGACTGCGCCTGAACGCGCAAGACGAATCGCATAATCGAGATATACCGGATAATTTTCCTTATCTGCGTCAATAAAGAAGAAATCGAAGGTTCGCCCTTCCTTTGCCAATTGCTCAAGACTGTCTGCCGCAGGCCCGATCCGGTATTCTACCTGACTGCCGAACCCAGCTTCCTCCAAATGCCCGCGAGCCATGGCTGCATACTCTTCTTTTAATTCAAGGGAAGTCAGCGTACCTTCATCTCTCATCCCACGAGCCAGGCAGATCCCACTGTATCCACCTAGCACACCAATTTCGAGCACAGCTTGAGCCTTCGAAGTTCTCGCCAGGAAGGTCAGCAAACGTCCATAAGCCGCAGCTACCGAAACCTCCGGCATGCCATTCGCTCGAATAGCTTCTTTTACTTTTAACAGAAGCTCATCCTCTTGAAATAATTGATTTACATATTCTTCAGGGGTCAGATTCACCACGAAGTTCCTCCTTGGATACTTGGACTGGGTTCCATATAAATGCACTTGAACTGCTTTCCATATGGATGCCAATGTTTTATAATGAATGTTTGTTGTCCAGCTCATAGCTTTGAACACTACATTGCTTGTATAGAAGTCTTGCGGTTCAGACCGCATTACTCATTGTATGTTTTTTCACGGAATGCGGCAAGCCGCACCGTTACTATATCGCTACAATAAGCTTAAGCTTGTTGCGGCCTGAAATGGAGTTGAATGAATTCACATGGCTCGATTGCAATTGATTGCAACCTCCGCGATGGGACTCGAGGCCGTCGTTGCCCGGGAATTAAAACAGTTGGGGTATGAAGACGTCAAGATCGACAATGGACGGGTATTTTTCACAGGAGACTATATCGACATCTGCCGCTGTAACCTGTGGTTAAGAAGTTCGGATCGTGTATTGGTTAATATGGGTGAATTCCCTGCAACCACTTTCGATGAATTGTTTGAAGGCACCAAAGCACTGCCTTGGGAGGAATGGATTCCTGCAGATGGTGAGTTCCCCGTAGAAGGAAGATCACAGAAGTCACAGCTCAGCAGCGTACCTGCGTCTCAAGGTATCGTCAAAAAGGCGATTGTTGAAAAGCTGAAGCTGACACATCACACCGAATGGTTTCCTGAAAATGGAGCGCGTTATGTGGTCGAAGTGATTCTCTTGAATGATCGTGCTCTTATTACACTTGACACAACAGGTCCTGGACTCCACAAACGTGGATATCGCAGACTCGTGACAGAAGCACCACTCAAGGAAACACTCGCAGCTGCTCTGATTCAGCTTAGCCGCTGGAATGTCTCCCGTCCGTTCTACGATCCCTGCTGTGGGTCGGGGACGTTGCTTATCGAAGCTGCCATGATTGGCTGGAATATCGCGCCAGGGCTTCGCCGCACGTTTAACTCCGAGAATTGGGACGTAATTCCCGCTGAACTCTGGGAACAAGCGCGTGAGGAAGCATTCGATGCTGTTCGAGACGATGTGCCTCTGCAGATTTCAGGCAGCGACATCGATCCTGAAGCGATTGAAGTTGCACAAGCGGCAATCAAAAGTGCTGGTTTTGCCAAAGATATCGAAGTGAGCTTACTGCCAGCCCACCGGGCTAGACCCCAAGGGGAGTACGGTGTAATCATTACCAACCCGCCATACGGCGAACGTTTGAGTGAGGAAAAAGAAGTGCAGAAGCTCCTCCGCTCCCTCGGACGATCATACCTGGAGATGCCGACGTGGTCATTCTTTGCCATCACCTCCACCAAAGCATTCGAAGAGTACTTCGGACACAAAGCGGACAAGCGCCGCAAGCTGTTTAACGGACGGATTGAAACCCAATATTATCAGTATTTAGGGCCACTCCCGCCGCGCAACAAAACACCACAAGCTTAAGAATATGTATGTATAAGAAACGCTCTGACCTTTATGGTTAGGGCGTTTTTTCGTTTTTCCGTTTTTTCGTTTTTCCGTTTTTTCGTTTTTAGTTTGTTCGTTGGTCAGTTTTGTATTTTTGTAAATCTAACCGGTTTGACGAGCATAGTTGAAATGCCAAACGGTCACGCTATAATATATGAAGCCCTGCTTTACATTCCGTTAACAAAACCAGCGAATGGAGTTAATCTTTTTTCAAGAATCATTCAACGACTCATTAGCGACCTATTAGCTAATCATTAACAAAACAATCATTCACTATCTGAATAAGGGGGAAAACGTCATGGTTTTCACTCAGCCTAGGCGAAGTGCCAAAACGCGCGGGTTTCTGCTTCATCCATTAACGCTATATGTTATTTTCGCTATACTCATTCTACTCAAACTCATGTTGCTACATAACAATCTTAACGCGAATTACATTACAATGGGACTGCTCGACAAAGTGATTGCGGTCGGCTCCTTGCTGCTTCTGTCTTTCTGGGTCTGGTGGCTGCCACGTAGAGGCATGATCGCTTCACTTGCTCTACTTCACCTGCTCCTTACTGCGCTGATTTATGCTGATATGGTTTATTACCGCTACTTTCAAGATTTCCTGACTGTTCCGGTTCTGTTACAGGCACGACAGGTAGACGCACTTGGTGACAGCATTGCCACCTTGATCTATGCCCGTGATTTTTGGTTTTTTGCCGATTGGTTAATCGTCATTCCGTGTGCGGTAATCCTGCTGTTTGGCAGACGTCATCGCTCAGTTCAAACATCAAGCTCAAATACTGGCAGCTATAACGGAAGCGATGGAGGTTACATCTTGACTTCCCCCACCTCTCGTAAAAAACGTCTTCGTCGCCGCCTGTTGGCAGGCTTCACTGCTCTCGTTCTAGGACTGGGGCTAGCCGCAGGGCCCATTTATTATTACAGCAAAACCTGGGCCAAAGGACTGTTTGATAATAATTGGTGGAATGTATCCATGTACAACGTAACCGGATTGCTCGCTTTTCACGGGTATGATGTGTATACCTATGTCAAAGATCATATTGGCTCCAGCCCCGAGGCTGATCCAGCCGATATCGAGCAGGTGAAAGCTTACTTTACAGATCGACAGCAGTCGAATACAGTAGAGCGTGACCAAGCATTATTTGGAAAATATAAAGATAGCAACGTCATTATTGTGCAAGGCGAAGCCTTTATGAATTTTATGATCGGTAAAAGCATTGGCGGACAGGAAATTACACCGCATTTTAACGAATTGATGAAAGAAAGCCAGTATTACAGCCACTTCTACCATCAGACCGGTCAAGGCAGAACGTCAGATGCCGACTTCGGCGCGAATATCTCGTTGCACCCTCTTCCTGTAGGATCAGCATTTGTGCGTTACCCGGACCATGCGTATGATTCACTGCCTTCTATCTTGAAGAGTCAAGGGTATAGCACCAACGCATTTCACGCCTACGAGAGTAGCTTCTGGAATCGCTACACGATGTATCAGAATATGAAGTATGACAAGTTCTACAGCAAAAATGATTTTGTAGTGGACGACCCGCTTGGTTGGTCTTTGTCTGATTCGTCCTTTTTCCGTCAATCCGTAGAGAAAATGAGTAGTGAGGTGCACGAGCCGTTCTATTCATTCCTTATCACACTTACCAGCCACCATCCTTACTCCTTGCCCAAAGATAAACAGCAACTGGATGTGGGCGAATTCCAAGGCACGATGTTTGGAAACTATCTGCAGTCTGTTCATTATGTAGATGCTGCGCTTGGAAGTATGGTGGAGGACCTGAAGAATCGCGGATTATGGAAAAAAACGATCTTTATGTTCTACGGTGACCATGACAACTCCATTACCGATACAGCTTTATATGAGAAGTTTTTAGGTCGTCCGCTGAACGACCTCGACATGGCACAGATCATGAGCGAAGTACCACTGCTGGTACATTTACCAGACGGAGCTGAAGCAGGCACATTTGAAAAACCATCAGGACAGCTAGATATTACACCGTCTGTTCTGCACTTGCTCGGAATTTCAGATGACTCCTATTATCATATGGGCAACAACGTGTACGATGGCTCTGAACGTATGGTAGTGCTGCGTAACGGATCGTTTACGGATGGTCAGGTGTTCTATATTCCATCTGATGATTACATTTACGCAAACGGAACCTGTTATGAACTATCCACTCACGCCAAGACCGACATCAACGCTTGTAAAGCAGGTTTTGATCGAGCATCCGAACGTTTGCATATTTCCGATACGTTGATTACCCATGATCTAATTCGTCAATTCCGTGAGGAGTAATGAAATCCACCAAGCGCAGGCGTGAAGCTGTCATATCTTAGTTAGGAAAAACCAAATCAATCATTTGAATAAAGTCTGATCACACTATGCGAAAAAGGGGAACATCATCTCATGTCATCCAACATCGATTCATTCGATATAGAACAAAAGCTGTTTGATGCTGCTGCCGAGTTTGTACAACAGCGGTATCCTCAAGGTTGGGGCGGAGCAGGCGTAGTGTATACGGATGCCGGCTCACTACTCATTAGCGTAGCTCCAGAAGTCATTAATGATGCCACGAACTTATGTATGGAGACGGGGGCTTATCTCGAGGCACACAAATTAAACGAGCGCGTAACCCACTCTCTTTGCATCGCACGTGATGACGAAAACTCAGCATTCAAAGTACTTACCCCTTGCGGAATCTGCCAGGAGCGCCTTTTTTACTGGGGTGGGGATGTTAAAGCTGGGGTATACGATCCGTCGGGACGCCTTATTTTCAAAACATTAAATGAAATTCAGCCCCATCACTGGTCCAGAGCATATCAAAGTACACACGATTAACTTGCGAATCATAGAAAGCAGCTATATAATTGTAACTACAAAAGTTTCAATTTATTTAACATTATGATGGAGGTTATCACCCAATGAATATCGAAATATGGTCCGACTATATGTGTCCTTTTTGTTATATCGGTAAACGGCGTCTGGAAAACGTATTAGAGAAATTCCCTCACCGGGATGAAGTGAAGCTAAAGTTTAAAAGTTTTGAACTTGACCCTAATGCTGAAGTGAACAGCGGCAAAACAAATACAGCGTACCTTACTTCAAAATATAATATCAGTGAAGAACAAGCCCGCGGTATGAATGCTCAGATGAATGCCAATGCTCGTACAGCAGGTCTCGAATATAATATTGATGCAATGATTCCGACAAACTCCTTTGCTGCCCACCGTTTGACACACTGGGCAGACACACAGGGTAAAGCACTTGAACTAAGTGAACGTTTATTTCAAGCTATTTTCATGGAAGGTAAACATACCGGCGATCATCAAGTGCTGGCTGAACTCGCTCAAGACGTGGGCTTGGATCGTGAAGCTGCGGCTGCAGTTCTCTCCAGTGACCAATTCACGGAGAATGTACGTGCTGATCAGGCCGAGGGTGCACAACTCGGCATTCGCGGCGTACCCTTTTTCGTGCTAGATCGCAAATTCGCTATCTCTGGTGCACAGGCTGACGATGTATTCATGGATGCCCTGCAAAAAGCATGGGACGATCGTTCCCCGTTCACCATCGTAGAGTCTAATGATGCCACAGCAGATGGCAGTGGTGTATGTACAGACGAAGGTTGCGAAGTTCCACAAAACAAACCGTCAAACTAACACTAAAAAAGCAGCAGGACCATGACTATGCCTCATGACCTTGCTGCTTTTTTAATGTCGTTATTCAATGGCCTTCAATTTGCCTTGTAGCACTTTTGAAACACCTTTAAAACTTTTTTCTGGCCTTCAATTTTCACTGTTCTCATTTTTTATAATCTATATATTCATAACCCGCGGCCTTCCTCTTCATATTAGAAAAGTTGAAAATCAAAACAAAACGGAGAAGCAAGCCCTCCGTTTTGTCACTTCCCTTGCCTTAAGAAGCTCCTTTTCCCAGTGACTCTCCTACCAAACAATGCTGCGGAGGGGACGAAATCGATTCTGTAGAAGCGTAGCGTTCGCCTTTGGTTTCGAATTTCAAACCTTTAAAAACTTCAATCAAGGAAATTCGAAAACAACAGCGATCGAAAGAACGATTCGTCACCGGAGCTCTCACGAAACGTCCATCATTGAACTGGAAAATCAGCTTCGCCCCTAATCCCAAAATAGTTGATCCGGATGCGATCCTGTACGCTTATTAGCATCCAGTGCATCAATCTGTCTCAGCTCATCTGGTGTCAGTTCAAAATCAAAGATATCCGCATTCTCGCGAATCCGCTCAGGGGTTACCGATTTGGGGATCGTTACAATCTGATTTTGAATATCCCAGCGGAGAATGATTTGAGCTGGCGTTTTGCCATACTTCTGGGCTAGTCCTTTGAGGGTTGAATCCTGATTCAACTTACCTTTCATAATCGGACTCCATGCCTCAAGCTGAATGCCCTGTGCTCCGCAAAAATCCTGGAGCTCCTGCTGGATCAGTCCGGGGTGCAGTTCCACCTGATTCACGGCAGGCACTGTACCGCCTTCGTTGATAATCTCGCGCAGATGATGCACCTGAAAATTGCTCACACCAATCGCACGCACACTTCCTTCGCTATACAGACGTTCGAACGCTCTCCACGTCTCTTTATATTGATCACGGCCAGGCCAGTGAATGAGATACAGATCAATAACATTTAAACCAAGTGCCTTCTGACTGGCTTCAAACGCTCTAAGCGTTGAATCATAACCTTGATCATCGTTCCATAGCTTCGTTGTTACAAACAGTTCGTTGCGGGCTACACCACTTCTGGCAATGGCTTGTCCCACTTCCTCCTCATTGCCATATATCGACGCAGTATCGATGCTGCGATATCCTACTTCCAAAGCTGTCTCTACTGCCTGTTGTACTTCTTTTCCCTTTGCTTTATAAGTCCCGATTCCAAGCCATGGCATTGTCACTCCGTTGTTTAGAATTGTACAATCTGTAATATGTTTTGTCATCTTGTACCTCCCGTATTGATTTTTGCCTGCTCTCGGTTTATTAACCTTCTGACAGAATTTTAAGCGCTGAAAAACACCAAAAAACCTGCAGGCCATCATGGCCTACAGGTTCCAGTGTAACAGGAACAATTTATTTCTTCCCTTGCTGCTGATTCTGGAGTGAATGGAGTCTCTCCTTCTCCTCAATGAACATTTCCTGTGCCAACTCAAAGCCCTGTCCCCCCAGAGACAGCTCCGCTTGCTTCATTGCCTGTTCGGTATGTGCGAGACGCTGTTCTGCTTGTACAATGGTCTGTACATTCGGGTGGGACATAGCCTGGGAAACAGCATAATGAAGCTTGTTCACCGAATTCTGCGCCTGAGATACGGTTGTATCTGCTTGCAAACTGGAATCATAACGCTTGGGCATGAGTTATTCCTCCTCGGAAGCTTATTCCTGTTACACTGTTAGCATGGTTTGTACCAAGCAGACTTATTCTTTTTTTGAATTTTTTGTTCAACCTTTTCTCTCCAATATACGTTAACAAGAGGGGGACGGTTTACAATAAAAAGGAGGGATGCCACTTGAAAACAAAGTTCTTTGGTTTACACCTGCTGACGGTTTCAATACTATCTGTTTTAATCGTACTATCTTTCATATATTTTTGGAATCAGCGCCCTGTAAGCTCAGCTTATGAGATCACAGGATACACCTCATCAGCGCTTCATCAGGATCTCCCCGTTCCAGCTAATGCTAAACTTATTGAATCCAAGGCCTATTCCGATGATCCGACGCTATCCCGAAGTGAAACCTATGAACTGAAAAACATCGGGGGTGAACAAGGCTTATATCCGCCCGTTGATTATTTTCAGAAGCTACATGAGGCTGGTTGGACAGAACTGGAGGAGGAACGCATGGGCCATGTGCACTTCCTGAACAAAGGCGATGTCCGGATTGCTATCCAAATTCAAGAGAATACCTTTCAACTATCTCTACTTCATTCAGACCAGGATGTTCAACAGGAGCTGGGCTGAGAAACAAAGACATCAACGCACAAAGGAGCGGCCTTTAGCCTCTCCTTTGTGGAATTCGCACATTCTCTATTACTGTTCACAACGTAACTCCAGCATACCTCACCTGCTGTATGGTTACTTAATGAACTTAGCCACTTTCGTTAGCACTTCTTCCTCTGTAGGAGCGCTGATATATCGGCCATTAATGAAAACAAAAGCACGCTTGGCACATGGGCCGCAATAAGATTTACAACCGATCTTGACTTCAGTGCCTGGAGCCATCTTCTCCAACTTGGGCACAATCGACTTCAATCGGATATGATTACATTTTTCGCATATACGGATATCGTTAGCCATGAGTTCCCCTTCTTCGCTCCCTTAGTGGTCGCCGTGGTTGCCTTTGGATGGATTTGTGATGACAAATCCTTCTTGTGGCAAGTAGAGGTAATCAATTTTCACGCCATCAAGCATAGGCTGTCCATTTTCCAAAATCACGTCAATACCTTTATCCGTAGATACAACCGTGTCGTTATCTCCTGGTGTATCCAAGTCAAGTCCGTAATGAGCATGATCCCCATGTGCATGTGTAATCACAACGCGTAATTTTTTGCCTTCGTTCTCTGGCTTGTCGAGTTCAAGCTTCAGCACTTTCGCTGCATTACGAGTAATTTTGCAGTTCATTCGATTCATCTCCTATATCATCATTGCTGGTTTCAACAATTTCAGCATTCGTTAACACTTCAGCATCTATTGTAAAGAAAGTTATCCTTAATCGCAATAACATTGATGTGAAAACGCGTGGAAGTTCTATTTTCGACAAGAACTCAGGATGTTGTCTTTTCCGCAATCACAGGATATTTACGTTCAGCTCGGCTGACAAACCAGTTCATCAGAATCAGCGTTACACCAATATCATCCACGGGCATGAATGGCATAACATCAGGCAGCACCCAATATAGCAGCGCAGGAATGACGAACAACAGTTTTTCACCCAAAGGAATCTGTGGAGCCCTTAAAAGACGCGGAAGTCTCTTGAACACATGGGCCCACCGCTGAAACGACAGCAGCTTTCTCCATTTCATCATATGAACCCCCTTTATTGACTAAGCTTCGATATTAAAAGATAAAAAACGAGCGCCGCTCCAAGCGCCCGTTTCAGTTATACGGCTAAACTTCCGATTTGTTTCATCTCTACCCCATCGTTCCGGCCTCACGCTCTCCGTGAGATAGCAGTTCTGCCAGTAGCATGCCCACTTCGACGCAAATATCATCGAATTGCTCTACTGGCAGCGGATTCACGCCCAGACCGACCTCTACAGTGAAGCCGGGCCTTCCGAATGTTTGTATAAACCAATCCTTATAACCTGCATCACTGCCACCAAGCTTCACCGCTTTATATCCTGATGCTTTGGCAAGCTTGCGCGACAGCGGTGCACTTTCTCTCGGCTCCAGGTCCCGGTAATTCCAATAGATTTCTTGACCTTGGCTATGCAGAGACACAACCGCAGCAAAGGCATGTTCCTGCGTCCACTGTGCCAGTGCCTGCGCCTCAGGTTCAGTCAGTGGAGCCGTTCCGGCGTAATCCCTCGGGCCAGGAGATAGAACGCCTCTGCGTGCAATCTCCTCATCCCAATGTGCTGGAAACTGATCGTTCAGATCTACACCTCGGATGTTAGCCTTCCAGTGTGTAAAGTGCGGACGACCACCATTCCACGCTAGTAATTCAGAAGCATACGTATGGTGGTTCACCACACCTTCCTGAACCAACTCTACACCGTCCGGATTCACCATAGGTACAGCCCATAAGGTCGTTTCTTGCATCCAGCGCTGGGGATCAAAAGTATGCCAAGGTGTATTTGAGCTATATGCCTCAGCGTATTCTTCAATAAATCGCATCAGTACAGGAGTGGTCAACCATTCATTGGCATGAACCGATGCATTAACATGAATATGGCGTGGCCCTTGCCCAATCCGCACATAGGGTAATGTTTTGCCCATCACACTTGTACCAATCGCACCGGATTGAACACAGGAATAACGCGATTCCAGTTGCTGTATATCTCTCATCAATTCTTGATATCCATACTCACCCTCGATGTTCACGATCGTCTTTCTTCCCGCCTGAGGAATATGTATATAGCAGCCTCCCCAGTCTTTTACCATGGCGATTTCTGGATTATGCGCACGAAGCTGATCTTCCGTTAATCCAAAACGCACTGCTGTGTCGTGCACGGTCTCTCCTGGTGGCACCGCATACCGGCGTCCAGTTCCAGGCATCACACGTAACATCTGCCCGGTAAGCAGATAAGGCTGTGCTGCAGCCTCAGGATTCAAGGCACATAAGAGTTCCTTGGTCATTCGATATGCCGAAGCAATCCGCGGCAGCGTGTCACCTGTTTTCACGATAATCCATTGCAATTCCATGATGTTCTCCCTTCTACAGGAACCGATTCTCCCGATTGTTGCTTATCTCATCTCATCGTATCTATATAATCGTATGCCAACCCGGTTGTCCTTCATGTGATATCGTTCGCAGACTTCTTTGTTAGTCAATGCCCCCAGAGCAGACCACACGGTACTCTATATTGAAAAATATAAAAAAGCCCGGACCTATTCTGGTCCGGGCTTGACGAAAACATGTAAGAACGATGAATCCAACTTAACTCTTTTTATCATTGCAATAATCGGATCAATACAAAAATAATAAATTATTATGATAACTTAGTGACTTGCCACACGACCGGTGTCTTGGAAATTTGTTCTCCTAGCCACTGCTTCGTAATATTCTGGAACATGCGCGGATCCCCTGTACAGAAAAACTGATGCACTGGTGTTTCATCTCCACTTGCCAGCTTGCGCTTGTCATATAGAATCGTACTGATTTCCCTTGCTGTTTCATCGGCTGAACTGATGAGCTTCACGTCCTGCCCCATGACATCCTGAATCGTGTCCATTAGAAACGGATAATGCGTGCAGCCGAGAATCAGGCAGTCAATAGGCTGTCCTTTGATCTCTCCGAGCGCTTGATCCACTGTTTTGGTTGTATGTTCTGAACGAAATTCACCTTGCTCCACCAACGGCACCAGAGCAGGACAAGCTTGACTCACCACATTCACATATGGAGACAACTGCTTGAGTGCTGACGTATATGCACCACTTCCGATGGTACCCAAAGTGCCAATTACACCGATTCGACCGGTACGTGTCGCCATAATGGCTGCTCTTGCCCCGGGATGGATTACTCCTATGACAGGAACATTCACCTTGGCTCGGATATATTCCAGTGCCGCGGCTGTCGCAGTATTGCAGGCGATAACAATGACCTTCGGATTGAACTGGATCAAAAAATCAACGATTTGCTCCGTAAATTGTTTCACTTGTTCGGACGAACGGGGTCCGTACGGTGTCCGGGCAGTGTCCCCAAAATAAATGATCTTTTCCCGTGGGAGCTGACGCATCACTTCTTTCGCAACGGTCAATCCCCCTACACCGGAGTCTAATATAGCGATAGCTTGCTGCACGAACACACCGCTTCCTTCTTCATTAAATTCATTCTGATATCCCTATATCAAAAAAGCTTTCTACCTACCCTATGAATTTTCCGGCAAAAAGGTACCTACATCTTACCCGATTTCATCCATGTGTTCAAATATAAATCTAAGCCCCCAGTTTTCATGCAGCGTATAGACACACAATAAAGCAGGCTTTCCGCTAATTACGGAAAGCCTGCTGGCATCACAACCGCTTAGTTAATTCTCATCTTTGGACTCATCCGCAGTAAGCTTTGCAATGTTCTCCTTGCCTTGCTCGGTTGAAACCAATTTCAGCCCCTGATTCTGCGCTTCATCTGGAATCTCAGACTGAACTTGATCTTTCACTTCATCCACTTGATCCGTGTCTGTGATTGCAGCAGAAATCCGGATTTCTTTGCCGTCCGAAGAGCAACGCCAGGACTGGATATCCTTAATGACCACATCTGCCGTTTCCTTCACTTTGGATACGATCTGGGAGCTTTGCTCTCCAACTTTCGCAGCGAATTCTTGACCTTTGTCCGTGACTTGACGAGCACCTTCGGAGATATCCTGACGCAGTTCACGTCCCGATTTTGGAGCCAGCAGCAGTGCAGTAACCGAGCCTACCACCGAGCCGATTAGAGCACCCAACAACAAGCTTTTGTTCGAATCTTTCATGATCCATCTCTCCCTCACATTGAATTAGACATCGGTTTATGAACCAGAGGTTGACTCTATTGATCTGGGCCAATGCCTACTCTTTTGATGCATTATAAGCATGATGGGCTTGACCTGACACAACGGATTGAAAAAATCTTAACAAATACCACTCCAGCTTAAGATACCCATCCTAATCCTGTTTTACTGAACCGTCTGCGTTGCGGATACAGTATGCTCTTCTCCCGGATTCAGATCTATAACATATCGTCCTGGCGCTATTAGGGCAGCCTGATGCTCACAGCGCCAGCGCTGCCCCCCTGACGAGCCCAAAGTCTGACCGTCTTGCAGCACATCTCCCTGGTCAAATATGTAATATGCAGCACCGAGCAGCGTCTGTGCCACCGTATCAGGGTCAAGTCCAGTGAAGTGACATTGCACATCCGGTACGCCCAGTGCAGACAACCCTACGGTGTCCATGACCATTTCCCGTTTCTGCTCCGTCCCACCTGCCTGATACATCCGTACATTCATTGCAGCGTACAGATGCTCTTCACGCTCCTGAGATTGAATATAAGCTTCAGGCTCAACCAACTTGTCGCTGCCATACCAGTAAAGTGCATCACAATCCAGTGTATCCAGCACAGCCAATACTGTTTTCTGAAACAAGTCGAGACGCTGCTTCCTCGGCATAGCCGCAGTAAACATATCATGAATCCGAAAGGAATACCGGGCTGAAGCTACAGCTTGTCCTGCTTCAGGCCAATGCCAAGCTTGCTGTATAGCCCCTGCAAATCGTGCACGTTCCACGATCTCGTGTACCGGGAGGAAACAGGTCTGCGCTGGGATACTGCCTTCCTGAAAGGCAACCTTATGGGCCATATGGTAGAACACCAGTATATTCTGATCTCCCTGACCCTTTTCAGCTTCCCTCACATCCAGTCGGCCTTGGCCCGTTCGATGGATCAACGCCTCCTGTAACTCGCTTTGTTTCACATCTGGCTGTTCATTGAACAGGAACTCCACCATATACACAGGATGGAAGCCTGAAGTTAACTCACCACTTTCGCGACTCCCTTGATCCGTCTCTTTTGGTTGTTTCTCCATGCTAATTACCTCATTCCTTACTCTGTCCCTTGGCCTTCATTCCCCTGAAAAGGACCAAGTTCTTTTTCCACATAAGTACTTACCTGATCTGAGAAATGTTCCAGTATATCCGGCAAAGTCGCACTTAGTGGATGTAACATTGTCCGTTCCCAACTGTAATAATCTTGTACAAGCGGTTTACGTAACGTAACGAGTTGACGCAATACCTCGTACGTAGATTCATCAAACACGTTCTCTTCATAGTTAATCTGAATAATATCATCATAACTGCTCGCATCTCTCATGATGAAACCATCGATGAGATAACTCCCCACATCCGTCACGATTTCAATAGCGAGATGCAAGCAGCGTTCCTGAACCATCCCTAACATCAGGCCGCCATCCCAGTTCTGTACAGCCTGTCGAAGCCCTTCGGATACTTCCGTTACTGCGTCAAGCCGACGAGCAATCTGCTCCCTGTTCACGTAATACATCAATTCACTTCCCGTTCAATGAGTTATTGATTTCGCTTGCCTCTACGTTTAAGCCAAAAGATCATGACAGGACAGGCGATCAGGAACACAATAAAAATAAATGAAAATTCCATAACGTCTCTTAAATCGCTCATGAAGATTCACCTTCACATCCATAATTTAATGAGTGCTTTTTAGATTACATAATCAACAGCAATGGATTGTTCTCTGACTTCATTCATATACTTGATGACTTCCTGATGCAGCGGGTGAACCTGATACGCCTGAAGATCTTCCAGTGAAGCGAACTCCGCCGTAAGTGAAATGTCGAACGAACGATCTGAACGCAGTACATCGACACCTATCTCAAGTGAAATCAGCACGTCAATTTTACCTTCCAGATTACGAAGAACCTGAGCAGCAGCTTCAATGCTTTCTGCGGAACGATCTTTCATTTTGAACAGTACAATATGCTTAATCATCTGGGTAAACACCTCGTTTGAATTAGTTAGTACATTGATTTGAATGTTTCGTGTATCCAAAATATATCATATCACCGGCTATTACGAAAGGATGGTTGTATGCGTTTCCCGAACAGTGAAGAATGTACTTCACTATCCCCTCTTAGATACCTTTTACGGCTTAGAGGGGGACTGTTCCTTCTCCTGCGTCTCTTCTGCGCCCCCAGCTTGAACGTTTTCTTCTGCTTGCATACTTTCATTCACGGTAGACGGACTAGCAGAATTCTGCTGAGGTATCGTCCACTCCTTATCGGACAGAGGGTTCTGTTCTTCCTGTTTCTTTAGAACCGCGATAGCCTGTCTGAGCTTGTTGGGTAATGGTAGCCCAATCCTGGCGTAGTTCTCCGTTATGGAGATCAGCTCATTTACCAGATAAAAATAAATGGCACCACCTTTGATAATATCGGTTCCCATGATCAGGTCAATACGATGAGCAAGTAGAACAACGGTCAGCATGAGCCCTTTACGTGCAAGCCCCCAAAAGCCAATATTGCTATTCAAGCCCGTTCCTGTTCTCACAGCAGCCGCCAAACCTGTAATATAATCAATTGCCATAGCGATAGCAAGCAGACTGAGCAGCTGATCCCACCCACCAAAAGCAAACGTCACAATCGCTCCCGAAATGGCAGTAAACGAACTTACCGCTGGACTCATGTTCCTCACCTCTCCATTGTGTTCTATTATTTGCACCCTACAATATATGTAAAAAAAGGAGAATGTGACAGGCACAGTTGTCTTACTGAACAAGCGGATTGTCATTTCGGATTTGTGCACTTTTTGAGTGGATTAGCCTGGCAAGAAATATAATTAGATTGGGAATTGCGGGAAACAAACAGCATAATATCAACAAAAATCACACAAAAGTTCTAAAGAACTAGTATTAGGTCTAAGGAACTAAATATAATAACATCATATACAAATCATTCCATGATTTTTAGTGAATCATTGTAATCTAGGAATATACTAGGATGTGAATAACGAAACGTCTAGTTCGTAGTTCCCTCTTTGATGTAACATGGAGTGCTAACCCTTTTCAAATCGATAGACACGGCACTTGAAAGTACCCCATCGTTTATTGTAGTATTTGGTTAAAAAAAATCGGAGGAAATATGCCTAATCAACCAGAACAACATTCCATCCAGGCGTGGTCTCTGATCAACCGAAAATATTTGGGAAAAGGTGTCCGTGTTAAACGGTTCCGCAAACCGACACGCTGTCAAATCCGCAATCGTGTTCTTCTTGCCGTGCTGATGGCCAACGATATTAAATTGTCTCAGCTCGCCGAAGACTTATCCATCTCATCACGCAGTGTAAGTGCGTGGGTGTACGAAGGGCGAATACCCGGCAGTACCAATCTGGACAAGACTTGTCAATTGCTTGGCTACCCACGGCATATTCTTTTCAATGAGGAAGTCGTGCGTAACAGCCCTGTGATCTGTCAACCTGAGCCTTCCCGCTTTATGAAGCGGACGGTTACTCGCTCCCCAGTAAGTAACCGAATTTTAACTGGCTTGTGTATGGTCCATGATTTGTCGGTGACAGATGTCAGCCACTGGATCGGGGTTCACCCCGGCACTTTCCGCAAATGGCTGCATCAGGGAACGCTGCCTTCTGCCGCGTTTCAAGAGCAAGCGGAGCAATTTTTCCGCATTCCAAAGACCATTCTGTTCGCAGATGTCATTCTGAAAGATCGTCGTCACTCTTAAAATAGTGAACAGACAAAAAGGCTCTCCGCTCGTTTACTGGAGCGAGAGCCTTTTTATGTTGGACTTTTTTATCGCCTCGATCGTACATGATCCTTGCTCATTTTATGAATAATATTGAAATTCGAGAAGAGTTATGCATAATTTACCTGCAAGGACGGCAAACTGAAGAGAAACAAACCGCGTTTGTGTTTATCTATACATATAGCGTTATACAACATGTAGGACTAATTCAGAAATAATCTGAAAGCACGATACTTCATTTATAAAAAAGCAGGTGAAGCAATGCGTTCGTATAGACATTTGGGAATCGCCCTCGGCTTTCTTGGGGGAACAACCTTGGGTAGTGGCATCTCTTTTTTGTTCCGCTTGGAGCCAGTCCAGTTGATGTTCTGCGTGACCTTGTGTGGTTTGGGTGGCATACTGGCTGGTCTGCTTGTCATCTCAGCATGGCATAGCCGCATGCAGGAGCGTTAACACCCCGATATGATCACTGGCTCAGAGAAGTTACAGTCACATCTCCTGGTGGTGCTATGCGCTCAGTTAGAGATTTAAAAAAGGCTTGTACTTTTGCCCACTTGGAGCAAGTACAAGCCTTTCTATTGGATGCGGTCGAGAGGACTCGAACCTCCACGGGGGTTAGCCCACACGGACCTGAACCGTGCGCGTCTGCCAATTCCGCCACGACCGCATATGATGTATCTTCTCATCATCGATGAAAAGCGTATACGGTGAAAAAATTCCTTGTTTTACCGTAATTCAGAGTATACATGTTTCGAATATATAATGCAACAACTTTTGATTCCTCCTTCGCCTAGCTAATTCCAGAGCATTTGGATCAATAAAAAAGAAACAGCCTCTATTCATAGGAAGCTGTTTCTATTATTTTGTTTATCCACCGTCTGAATCACAACCGTCCGATTGCGTCCCTCTTCCTTGGCCAGATATAACGCATTGTCCGCCAAATGAAATAGTTCGGATTCGGACTGGGAGTGCATTGGAAACTCAGCTATACCAGCCGAGATCGTAATCGAACGATCGACAACCAGTACACTTTCTTCAACGGAAATGCGTATTCGCTCCGCCACGTCATACGCCATTTTGGAATCATGATTACGCAGCAACACCACAAACTCTTCCCCACCAAAGCGGAAACAAATATCTACAGGTTGAACAGACGCCTGTATGCGTTTAGCAATCTGTTTTAATACCTCATCTCCGGTAGAATGACCATAGGTATCATTAATTAACTTGAATCGGTCAATATCCAGAACAATAATGGCAAACGGAGTCTCATCATGTATCCATTCCTGTATAACTTCCTCGAAGGTCCTGCGATTATTCAAACCGGTTAAGACGTCTGTTCTCGCATCGTACACCAATTGATCCGTCTTATTCCTGAAACTTGCCATGGCCCCAAGCATCGTACGCGTAAGCAAGTCAGCTTCTCTGTTCCAGTGTGGTTTCACGGCAGGAAGATCTACCCGCCCTTTGTCCACTTGTTGCACAAGATCAGCTAGAAATACAAACGGGTGCACAAGTTTGCGGGCAACCCTCAATACAATCAGGGTCAACAGAATAAACGGTATCGCTGTGTAAAGCAGCAGCATGCCGATCTGAAGATTTAATTGATCATACACAATTTGCGTTGGGGATACGACAACAACCCCCCAATCGGTAGCCGAAACTTTGGAATACCCTGCAAGGGTGCTTACCCCGTCCAGGTTCGTATATTTTTCTTGTCCTGTCTGATTTTTCATCATTTTTTGAACGACTGTGTTCTGGCTTAAATTTTGTCCAATTCGGTTAACATCTGGATGAAAGAGTATCGCCCCATTATGGTCAATAATATAAAAATACGTTCCATTACTGGCTTTAAGTTGACTTCCAAATGATAAATCCAGTATATTATTTTCCTGCAAGTAGATGCTTCCGCTAATTAATCCTTTAAACTCTCCCTCAGCATCAATAATCGGTTCACTGATAAAGGCGATTTTGCGCTTGGATCGCGGTGTCAGATAAGCATCCGATATGTATGAGGTTCTAGCTTGAATCGCCGCTTTGGCCGCATCAGAGCTAATATATTTTCCGACATTCTCCTCCGAATAAGGTGACCTCGACAGTACAAGCCCCGTCTCGTCAGTCAGAACCAGAGTATTAAAATAATTGCTGCTATTACGGATTAAATCCATTGTAGAGTTGAGTTTCCCCTTGTCTTTGAAATCGTCATTTTCAAAATACTCCGCTCCATATTTCAAGCTTTTTTGCATGGATTCGAACAAGGATTCAAGCATTTGGCTCATCTGCACTGCACTTGCGTTGTTAAGCTTAAGGGTGTTATCAATCAGTGCCTGTTTCTGTGTGGTATATGATGTAATCACCATAATAGTCAATGTCATCAAAACCGAGATCGTAACGAATCCGCCCAGTAGTGCTGTAAGACTGATCTTCTTGAATTCCTTGACTTTTCTACGTAATCTGGATATTTCTTCTTTTGCAATCATTTTACTTCCCCCGGATTCTCATAAAAAGGCATATCCATTCTATTCTATAATAAAGATGTTAAGAATCGATGAAAAGAAAATGATATCTTCACATATAATTAATAGATTTGACAATTCCATGACAATCTAACGGCACATGAAATCTGCAATTCCTTAGGCGTCTACTGCACCGTGAATGATATAACCTTCTTCCAGGAATTGTTCTATGAAACCTGCCATCTGCTTAACCTGTGCATCAATCGGGTGAAGGCTCCCCACTAAAATACGATTCTGAATCTCATTCGGCTCTGCCGGGAGAGCAAAGGCCCGTGTATAAGGAAACGCCTTCGAAAGCGTGGTGAAGATTGCATTAACAAGATAATCGTTTCCAGACCGTCCAAACACATTGAGCATCACAGCTCCACCTGTATGCAGCTTTTGTTTCACCACGTTAAAAAAGGAGCTATTTGTAAACTGTTCTGGCGTTCCCTTCGCTGTAAATGCATCAATGACAATGTAGTCGTATATTCCATTCTTTTCACGTTCCAGCAACGCTCGACCGTCCCCCACGAAGACAGAAGGGCCATCATAACCAAAGAAGTGCTGACTTATTTCTACAACTTCCTCATCCAGCTCGGCCACCTTGATTTGTCGATCAGAGAGATGAGAAGACAATGTACCAATACCATGCCCCACTAGAAAAACACAGTTATAATCAGGATTATTTCGTTCCATCAAATGCAACATAGCTCGGGGATACTCCAATACAATTCTTGAAGGTTCTTCCAGATCCATTACCCCTTGGACAGCTTCATCGGAGAACTGTAATACGCGGAAATGACCCTTCTCTTCATAAAGCTTCCCTGTCTCATATACGGTTAACTCATGCTGTTCACTTTTATTACGATATAACACTCTCAACGCCTTGCCCCTCTCTATAACACGTAACATTATATATCATTCAGGTGACCCAATCGCTTCATATAAAGCTTGTACATAAGCAACACCAAGATTCGAAAGTGACGTACTTTTATGACATATCCACCCTACGTTAATAGACTCCTCACATTCAAGTGGCACAGGAATGATCTCATTACCATTCAGATCAGCACTGAGCACCCCTGTAGAAATTGTATATCCATTGAGACCAATAAGCAGGTTAAATAACGTTGCCCGGTCATTCACTTGAATACTTTTCGGATGGGATAATGTGCTCAGAATTTCTTCAGAAAAATGAAAAGAGTTATACTCCCCTTGATCAAATGAAAGGTAAGGATAATCCTGAAGCTGCTCGATGGCTACGGACTCTTGTTTGGCGAGTGGATTGTTGACACTGATAAAGATATGTGGTTTAGCCGTAAACAGGCTCGTAAACACAAGACCGGCGTCCTTTAGCAATTTATTAATAACTTTGGAGTTGAACTCGTTCAGATACAGTATGCCAATCTCACTGCGAAGGCTTTTGACATCCTGAATAATCTCATATGTTTTAGTCTCGCGTAAAGCAAGCTCATATTCATCATGACCATACTGCTGAACAAGCTTTACAAAGGCATTCACAGCAAACGCATAGTGTTGTGTTGATACCGAGAAATGCTGCGGGGACGGTTTGGCATTCAAGTACCTGTTTTCGAGCAGTTCTGCTTGCTCCACAACCTGCCGGGCATAGCTCAGGAACTCTACCCCCTCCTTAGAGAGAGTGATCCCTTTGTTCGTTCGTTCAAAAATAGTAATGCCAAGTTCTTGCTCCAGATCACGAATCGCATTGGACAAGCTTGGCTGAGAGATAAAAAGCCGCTTCGCAGCTTCATTCATAGAGCCTCGTGTAGCCACCTCAATCACATATTTAAGTTGTTGTAATGTCATGACTTACTCCTTTTTTCCATATTCCATCGTACATAGCGCACTAGATTAAGAGAATTTGTTCCTTTTGGCAAGCCCCGTTATTAGATTCTCCCCTTCCAGCGAACAACGTTCAGGAAACATGCTGCGCTGCTCGAGCTTACTCTGAATAAAATTAATAACCTGTTGCAGAGAGGTAATCTGCTCTTCTACCTTTTTCTGGTAATCAATCAACTTGTTCCGTTCCTCCGGAAAATCATTCAGATCCGATTCGAGCGACATCTGCAAAAATGGCTTTATTTCCTCAAGGGACATGCCCGTTTTTTTCATACAAGTAATCAGAATCATCGTCTGAATGTCCTGCTCGGAATACACCCGATGGCGACTGGCTTTACGCTCCGCACGGGGAAGCAGACCAATCTTCTCATAGTAGCGAATGGTATCCTTGGATAACCCCGAGCGTTCTGAAGTTTCATGGATAGAGAATAGGGTTCGCTCACTCATCAATAGCCCTCCCTGTCACATAGTTCTCTCTATCATATAACTTGGAGCCAGCTCTAAGTCAAGCCGGAATCTCCCATTTGACTTGGAGTCGACTCCAAATTGTAGAATGAGCTCTCCTACAGATGAATCGGCAAAAGTCACATGTTTTATTTCCTCATGCCGATGGATTCTGATATGACTAAAACCACTGGGAGGTCATCATGATGAACCCTATTAACACGCTTCGCACAGCTGTAATTACAGGCTCCACTTCAGGAATTGGCCTTGAACTCACCCGAAAACTTCTATCGAATCAATGGCAGATCATCGCTCTTAACCGTTCTTCCTTTCCAGCAGATGATACCGATATTCAGGCCGCATTAAACACTGGTCAACTGCGCTCCGTTCAAGCCAATCTAACGAATTACACAAGCCTTCGCTCTGCGCTGGAGCAGATTCGATCACAGACGGATACAGTCGACGTTCTCTTCAACAACGCGGGTGGAAGCACACCTACCCTGCAATATTCAGACCAGGGACGTGAGCTGCATTTTGAGCTTCAGACGGTGGTTCCTTATATCATTTATCGTGAGCTGTACGATCTGCTCCGTCAAGGGAGATTGAAAACCGTGGTGAACACCTCCTCAAGCGCTTTTGGCATGATCAAGACGTTCGATCTCCATTCACTGGAACGACCTACCACGTTTAAAAAGTTATTTGGCCCGTACGCAGCATCCAAACTTGCTCTCTCGTTATGGACACGTGAGGCTGCAATGAATGGTAAGTCAGATGGTATTCGGCTTCTTAGTGTGGATCCCGGTGGAAACAATACGCTAAAAAGTAACAAAGCCTCTGGTTTGCCCTTCTATATCAAACCTGTCATGAAACTCTTCTTTTCTCCCCCAAGTCGCGGGGCCTCATTGCTTCATGATGCCGCACTCGGGACCGTGAATCATGAAACTGGTTCGTTTCTGGTTAACAATAAGGCAAAACGCCTTCGCTTTAGCGAGCATGGCTCTGCTGTACTTCAGCGAGTGCATGGAATCTATGAGCAGAATTATATGGCTAACAAAAGTCTTCTATAGAAAGCAGCTCACCTGATCCTTGATGATTTTGTCAGATGTCAGACTCGACCGATAAATTACGTGTTTAAAAACCCTAACAAAGTGAAATGCTTGTCGTATTAAATAATATAAACCTATATCATTTAGTCCAAAATAGGGTAAAGATGAGAGAAACCTACAATAAGCAGGGAGGAATCTAAAGATGAAAGCCGTTACGTTCCAGGGCATCAAAGACATTCAAGTGAAAGAAGTCGAAGATCCAACACTGCAGCAAAACGATGATATTATCGTTCGAATTACTTCGACGGCGATCTGTGGTTCAGATTTGCATATTTATCAGGGAGCGCTTCCCGCCGCCAAAGACTATGTCATCGGGCACGAGCCAATGGGTATTGTGGAAGAGGTTGGCCCAGAAGTTACACGGGTGAAAAAAGGGGACCGTGTCGTTCTCCCTTTTAACATTGCTTGCGGTCAATGTTTCTATTGTAATCACGATATGGAGAGTCAGTGCGACAATTCGAATGGTAATCCCGATATTCATACGGGAGGCTATTTCGGCTTCACAGAACGATACGGTGGTCACCCGGGTGGGCAGGCTGAGCTGTTACGAGTCCCTTATGGCAACTTCACCCCGTTTGTCATCCCCGAATCCTGCGAGCTGGAGGACGAGGCGCTGCTATTTCTTTCTGATGTCCTGCCGACGGCTTATTGGAGCGTCGAGAATGCTGGTGTTAAACCCGGCGATACCGTCACTGTGCTTGGTAGTGGCCCCATTGGACTGATGACACAGAAGTTTGCATGGATGAAAGGTGCCAAGCGGGTTATTGCTGTGGATCGTCTACCTTATCGGTTGGAGAAGGCCAAACGCATCAATGATGTAGAGACCTTCAATTTTGAAGAATACGATGATATGGGTGAACACATCCGCGAAATAACGAACGGCGGAACGGATATCGTCATTGACTGCGTTGGCATGGATGGCAAAAAAACAACGCTGGAAGAGATCGGACAGAAGCTAAAACTTCATGGCGGATCACTGAGTGCCATTGAGATCGGTATGAAAGCAATACGGAAGTTTGGTACACTCCAGCTTACAGGTGTATATGGCTCTTCCTATAATATGTTTCCTCTGGGTAACCTGTTTGAACGTAACATCAACTTGAAAATGGGACAAGCCCCAGTCATTCATTACATGCCTGAACTGTTCCGCAAAATAACCGCTGGTGAATTCGATCCTACCGAGATTATCTCCCACCGGATATCACTAGATAACGCAAGCGAAGCTTACCGTATTTTTAACGACCATGAAGATGAATGCACCAAGGTTATTTTAAAACCTTGAGCCGAGAGTCATTAACCTAAAACGATGGTTTAATCTGTGAACCCAAATAGACGAAAAAGGCAGACTTACCTTTAACAGGTGGTCTGCCTTTCTCATATTTTATTATTTTACAAACGCAGGTGACTTCTTCCACAATCCCAGAATCAGAGCAGAGATCACAGAACCAATCGCAACAGCAAGCAGGAAGAGCAACGCATGGTTAGCCAGTGCAGCTACGAAAATACCACCATGGGGAGCCGGTACGTTAATGCTCCAGAGCTGTGTAAGCCCACCTGCTACCGCAGAACCAATAATACAAGATGTCAGAACCCGGAGTGGGTCAGCTGCTGCAAATGGAATAGCTCCTTCTGTAATAAACGACAGACCAAGTACATAGTTCGTCACACCCGATTTGCGTTCTTGCTCCGTAAACTTGGATTTGAAGAACGTCGTTGCAAGTGCAATCGCCAGTGGAGGTGCCATACCGCCCGCCATAACCGCTGCCATCCATGCGCCATCTGTGTTGCCGCTGGATGTAAATACACCAATAGCAAATGTATATGCTGCTTTGTTAAAAGGACCACCCATATCGATCGCCATCATGCCGCCGAGCAGCAAGCCAAGCAATACTTTATTACCTGTACCCAAATTACCAAGCGCCTCTACAAGCCATGTGTTCAGAGAGCCGAATACCGGATCAAATACGTAATAAGCAATAGCACCAACGATTAACAGACCAAGTACGGGATAGAGCAGAATCGGCTTCAACCCGTCGATCGCTTTTGGCAGACCTTTCAATGCTTTACGCAGACCAATAACAACGTAACCTGCAAGGAAACCGGCAGCCAGACCGCCAAGGAAACCTGCGTTGGAATTCACAGCCATCAATCCACCAACCATACCTGGCATGAGGGCTGGACGATCACCAATACTCATCGCAATAAATCCAGCGAGTACAGGAATGAGGAAATGGAACGCTCCGTCCCCACCGCCAATGGTTTGCAACAGTTTGAACATCGGATTGTCAGCACCTGCAAGCTGTTCAATCAGGAAGGAGATAGCAAGTAAGATACCACCGCCGACAACGAATGGCAGCATGTGAGAAATACCGTTCATCAAATCCTTATAAATTTTGCTTCCTACACTCATTTTGCCAGCGTTATCGCCCTCATCCTTCGAAGCGCTACCTTGACTGCGATAGATTGGTGCGTCTCCGCTCACTGCCTTACGGATCAGTTCTTCGGATTTGCGGATACCATCACTAACCGGTCTCTGTAACACAGGTTTGCCATCAAAACGAGCCATTTCAACATTTTTATCTGCTGCAATGATGACCCCTTTCGCACGCGCAATCTCATCGGCTGTTAGTACGTTTTGCGCTCCTTCGGAGCCGTTTGTCTCCACCCGAATATTGATGCCCATTTCCTGCGCCTTTTTCTTCAGTGCATCTTCCGCCATAAACGTGTGGGCAATCCCTGTAGGACATGCTGTAACAGCGACAACAAAATCTTCAGAATTGGCATTGCCCTCAATAACTCCAGAGCTATTTTTTATATTGTTTGTGCTACTCGTAGCCGCAGACGCCTGTTTTGCTTTCTCCGCTTTGGCTTTCTCTTTTTCAGCCTCTTTCGCAGCAGCTTCTGCCTGCTTCGCATCAAATAAAGCACTCACTTCTTGAGGCGTATTCGTATTCATCAGCTCAGAGATGAAATCGCTATCAACTAGCAGCCTCGAAAGAGCCGCCAGCGTACGAAGATGCGTGTTACCTGCGCCTTCAGGTGCTGCGATCATGAAAAAGATATGAGCGGGCTCATCATCCAAAGCTTCAAAATCCAAACCTTTTTTACTTTTTGCAAAAACAACCGTCGGTTCATTGACCGCTTTCGTTTTGGCGTGTGGCATAGCGATCCCACCACCGATACCAGTACTGGATTCAGCTTCTCTTTTATAGATCATTTCCTTGAACAGGATCGGATCATTAATACGTCCACTCCGGTTCAGGCTAGCAATCAATTCATCGATTGCTTCATCTTTGGTTGTTGCTTGCAGATCCATGATCATCGTTTCCTGGATCATTAAGTCAGTGATTTTCATCTTAGAACACTCCCTTAAGTTCGGTCGGTCTGCATAATGCAGACCTCATATTCTTCAATTTATTTGAGAGAGACATATGTTCTGAGAGAGACATATGTCATTTTACTCAAAGCTTCGTAATCGTCACCTGATTGCGCAATTCATCAATATACTTACGTGTAGCGAGATCATCCGAGAAGGCTGTCGCACTACCGGACGCAACCCCTGTGCGGAACGCCTCAAGCAGGTCTTGATGCAGCACGTACGTGCCTACAAATCCACCAATCATGGAATCACCCGCACCCACTGAGTTTTTCACCATACCTTTAGGTACGTTTGCATGATACACTTCTGTTCCTGTGATAAACAATGCACCCTCTCCAGCCATCGAGATTAATACATGTTTTGCACCCGCCTCGAGCAATTTCCGTCCATACGACACCAGTTCCTCACGTGTCTCGATGGTTACGCCGAACAACTCGGCCAATTCATGATGGTTCGGCTTCACGAGCAATGGCTGATGCACAAGTGCTTCCATTAATGCAGGACCCGTCGTATCGATAACAAATTCAGCTTTTGTCTGCTTACATACACGAATGAGACGATCATAAAAATCTGATCCGAGTGATGGTGGAACGCTTCCAGAGAGAATGACAATATTTCCTTCTTGCAGTGAAGACAATTTATTCAGCAGCTCTTCAGCCTCTTCTGCTTTTATAGCTGGTCCAAGACCGTTAATCTCAGTCTCATCTCCATGCTTCAGCTTGATATTAATACGCGTATCGTCTGCAATATGAACAAAATCCGTTTGAATGGACTCTTCTAACAGCTTGTCGTTAATAAAGCGACCAGTGAAACCACCCAAAAATCCGATGGCCGTATTGGCAGCTCCAAGTTGATTCAGAATACGTGAAACGTTAATGCCCTTACCTCCTGGCAGTTTCAAATCCCGATTCATGCGGTTTAATCCGCCAAGTTTCAAATCATCCACTTCTACAATGTAATCAATGGATGGATTGAGTGTAATCGTATATATCATCGCTATCCCTCAATTATTTTAGTTTTCTGGGTGATTACCGTCCGCCAATGTTCAGGCATCCGTTCCGTAATCAAATCCGCCTCCTCCAAATCAAACAATTTGGCAAACGTAATTTCCCCAATTTTGCTGGAATCAGCCAGTACATAAGATTTTCCCGACAATTGATGTGCACGCCTTTTAATTAAAGCTTCCTCCGGATCCGGTGTTGTATACCCCATCTCAGGATCTACACCGTTACTACCCAGAAAACACTTATCAAACCGGAAGTTATCCATGTTCTGCAACGCAATGCTGCCGATGACTGCTTTCGTATGCATTTTCATCATACCGCCCAGCAGGTAGCTGCGAATTCGCTTGCTCACCAGTGCCTCTACATGGGAAAGTCCGTTGGTGACCACCGTAACATCTCTGGCTTCGATAAAAGGAATCATCGCCAGTGTTGTCGTGCCAGCATCCAGGTAAATACATTCACCATTCTGAATCTCCTGGGCTGCCAAACGGGCAATTACTGTTTTTTGTTGAATGTTTTTGAACGTTTTTTCTTCCATGCCTGGCTCCAGTGTTTTTTCATTCACCAGTGAAGCACCACCATGAATACGTTTGAGCATCTGACGACTTTCCAGATCAATTAAATCTCTTCTAATCGTTGATTCAGAGACGCCTAGCACATCAACCAGCTCTTGCAATTTCACAATTCCCTGTAAATGTAAGCGCTCTACAATTGCAGCATATCGTTCTTCAGTCAGCATATTCATACCTCCAACTGCTTTTATAATATCATAATATCCGCAAAAAACAATCATTTTCCTTCAAAATAATCAAAAAACATTCAAAACATTTCATACTCCTAATATATTTGTCTCATTTTGTCTAAACTAGTTTGATTCAACCTCCGCAGTAGCCACGAATTTTAGCCAACTGCTCAACGATGTAAAAGCTGCAAGCAATGTTGATTTCATTCTTCAATCTCTGCCTTAGCATGCTCCAACCGACCTTCTATAACCAATGATCATCAAGTGTAAGCTGAACTTTAATGAACAAAAAAACTCTAATTTTCATTTTTTTTCTAACCTGTTGCAATATCATAAATGACATGTTATATTATTTGAGCCATCAATAATTGACGCATCAACTATTGATCTATCAACGATTGAGAGCAGTCACAGAATCATGCGGCAATGGCAATGTATCGTGGCAACTTTAATTATTTGTTAACATACGCCGTTGTTGATTTGGATTCACCCGGGAGGTCTAATCATGACACGTATGCTTTCCAAAGAAGAGCAGATCATTAATCTGTTAAATGTGCTAGGGAATAAAATCAGTCCCAAGTTTGAACGTTGCACAGGGATCAGTTCCTCTCGATTTGAGATTTTACATGAGCTGGATCAGGTAGATGAGATTAACCAGTCCATGCTTCAGAAAATCATTAACATTGATAGTGCTGCAATCACTCGCCACTTGAAACAACTTGAGGCCGATCAGATGGTTACAAGACGCAAAAATCCCGACGATAATCGGGTAACCTTTGTTCGTCTGACAGATCATGGGCGCAAACAGATTGAAGGATATAAAACAGAGAAAACAAATTATATCCATCAGATTCTCAATGGTTTCAGTGAACAAGAGATTCATGCGCTCGCCGATTTCTTGGAACGTATGCAAAACAATTTTTAAATGATATGTAAGGGAGAGATTTCATTGAATACCGTGCAAAGCAAATTCCAAAAAAACAATGATTTTAGCGAAATTACTTACGGTCGCCGCTCCGTCAAATTGTATGACCCTGAAGTGAAAATCAGCCGTGAAGAAATGACTGAAATTTTGGCCGAAGCTTCTCGTGCTCCATCTTCGGTAAACATGCAGCCTTGGCGCTTTCTGGTTGTAGATACACCGGAAGGCAAAGAAAAACTCGCTCCACTGGCAAAGTTTAACCAGAATCAAGTGCTGACTTCTGCTGCTGTGATCGGCGTATTCATCGACATGAACAATGCCGAGTATTTGGAGGAGATTTTTGGCAAAGCTGTGGAACATGGATTTATGCCGCAAGAAATTGCTGAGCAACAACTAAAGTTTGTTAAACCTTACTATGACAATATGCCTGTTTCTGATCTGCGTGACGTTAACCTGATTGATGCCGGCCTCGTTTCCATGCAATTGATGCTTGTTGCACGTGCTCATGGTTATGACACCAATCCAATTGGCGGTTACGAAAAAGATCAGATCGCTGAAACGTTTGGTATGGATAAAGATCGGTATCAGCCAGTTATGTTGATCTCGATTGGTAAATCTGCAAAAGAGGGACACCCTTCCTACCGTCTGCCGGTTGATACGATTACAACTTGGGCTTAAGGTTAGAAGATAACTGTCTTATTTATACATTCGTTATATCAACTACACCAACATGGAGGTTCTCACTATGATTATCATTCACGCTCATCTGCAAATACAAGCCGCTCAAGAACAGGCTTTTCTGGCTGCTGCCAAAGAGCTGATCGCTGCAACACGTCAGGAAGAAGGCAACATCAGCTATGATCTGGCTAAAAGCACAGAAC
Organism: Paenibacillus sp. JJ-100; assembly: GCF_948329825.1. Classification (GTDB taxonomy): domain Bacteria; phylum Bacillota; class Bacilli; order Paenibacillales; family Paenibacillaceae; genus Paenibacillus. The sequence continues at coordinate 388,119 of NZ_CAOJCM010000001.1, read as the reverse complement.
GGGAGCACAGTTACACGATGATCGAGTTGTGGAAAGATGAAGCTGCAACGGCCGCTCACAACACAAGTGCTCACTTCCAGGCCTTTGTTCAACAAGCTCCAGCATTCATGGCTGCACCCATGAACGTTGAAGTTTTTGCTGGAGAAGCTGTGAAGCAATAATACGCTTAGCACAAAGAAGAACCGTTCGGTAATCATCCAGCAATGATTAGCGAACGGTTCTTTTTCATTCCATACAAATATACTCTCGTTAATGCCCTAAGAGAAAAGATCAGAATATTCAGCATTATTTCCCATAATATCATTAAAAATGGTACAATGACTTTGGCTACATACATCACACGTTTGGAGGTATACACCACTATGAATATGAAAAAAGGGTTACTTTCGGGATTTTTGGCTCTAGCTTTAACTTCCTCTCTTCTCGTATCTACAAATGTAAGCGCAAACAACTCTAAAGACACAGGATCACCTCTATCCTATTCCCTCGTCACCAAAGGTTATGATTGGGGTCCCGGGATCTACAAAATTATTCTGGACACAGGTGTGGCTATTCAAGGAAGCTCCCTTGAGAAAGACACGTTTAAAGTTCTTGCCGAACGAAGTTACCCGATGTTTAATTTCCAAACCAAACAAAAATATGACGGGTCGGACAGCAGTAGTAGAACCATTGAGAAAGTTTATCTTTCAGACAAAGATGGTAATAAAACCTCTCTGTCCACAGGACAATATATTACGATCGAGATGAAAGTTCATCCAGATCTGATGACGTCCAGTCCATTTATGTTTGATCTGCAATCGTTTACCAATCGATACATAGATCTTCAATATACAATTATCCAGCAAAAGTCCCTTCAGGACAGCACGGGGAACGCTGTTGATCATTTGACCACACGACCAGACACTCCATATACCACGATCGAAGAAGGTGTGGACGTGTTCGATACGTCAGGAAAGTTCAGTTATAAAGATTCTAAGTTCGGTCAGATTGACCTGACCTACGCCTCATATATGCCTGAAAAGGGTAAGAAAAAACCTCTGATCATATGGCTTCACGGTGCCGGTGAGGGAGGAACTGATCCGAGAATTGCGCTGCTGGGTAACAAAGTAACCGCCTTAGCGGATGAATCCATCCAAAAGCACTTTGGAGATGCTGCCGTACTTGTGCCTCAGACACCTACGTTTTGGATGAATGATGGAACAGGTCAGTATACAAAAGATGGAAAGAGCATGTATACCAGATCATTAACTGCATTGATCAAAGAATACGTGAAGCAACATTCGTCCGATATTGATACAGACCGGATATATATCGGTGGATGCTCGAATGGTGGGTTCATGACGCTGAACATGTTGCTTGCGAACCCGGATTATTTTGCAGCTGCTTATCCTTCCGCAGAAGCTTATGAGGATTCCTTGTTAACTCAAAAGGATATTGCCAAGCTGAAGAACATTCCGATCTGGTTCACAGCTGCAGGAGAAGATCCAACAGTAGATACATCGAAGACCTCAACGGCTACTTATAAACGACTCATTGCGGCAGGTGCCAAACAGGCTCATTATTCCTATTTCGACAAAGTACTGGATACTAGTGGCTTGTATACCAAAGGAAATGGAGATAATGCCCCATATGAATACAATGCACACTGGTCGTGGATTTATGTTTTGAATAATGATATTTCCAAAGACTTTAATGGCAAACCGGTGAAGGTTAAAGGCAAAGCTGTCACTCTTATGGAGTGGTTAGCGAATCAAAAGAAATAACATCCAAAATGAAAAGACAAGAAAGGATTAGCTCACATGAATTGAGGAGTAATTCTGAGGAGTAAAAGTATCGAAGTAAGTTCTGGAGCCACATATTGTGGCTCCTTTTCTTTTAATTCATTTTCAAAAGTGCAGCGTAGTGATCGGCGCGCGGTGTAATGAGATTGGCGCATCAAGATGCTCAGCCGTGCGGCTCATACTGTGTATTTTATTGCAAACTACTCACTGCCTGGCTCAATTTTGACGAGCTTGCGTGGTTCTTGTTCTTTTTCACCATACCAGACAAGCACATCTGCAAACAGATCCATGATGCGAATGAAGTTTTTTTTGTCCGCTTCTGTGATCTGATCTGCCAGTTTGAAAATATCATCAAAACAAAGCTCACGAACAAAAGCGGTATACTGAGTGTATACCTCACGGCCTTTCGCCGAAGGTTTAACATAAATATCTTTGCGATTACCACTTAAATGATATTTTTCAAGCAGTCCTTTATCGGTCAGATTTTTCACGTTTTTGGAAAATGTACTCCGGCTAACGCCCAAACGCGCAGCCATCTCGGACATCTTCTCTTCCTGATCCTCTGCTTCCAAAATATACTCCAGTGTCTGGATCTGAGAAGCGGAAAACGTCATATTCGTTCCATAGCTTCGTTGCAGCTTATAGGTGTTGGAATAAGCATTGCCGTACTTGATAATCTTTTCGACAAGCTCTCGATGTTCACCCATCCAATCTAATTTCATGTAAAATCCCTTTCGTCTTCGAATTCTCTCTATAACTTTACTGAAATCAGATTCGTTTTTCAATCCACGAAATGGCTTCTTCAATCACTTCATCCCGAGCCGTTTCATTAAAAATTTCATGCATGAGATGTGCATAGATTTTCAGCGTTTTATCCGTTGAGGCGATATCGCCGTAAAAATCACGGGAATCCTTTTCGCTGACTAGTCCATCATCCGCTCCATGTAATACCAGCACCGGATCAACGAATTGCTTCGCACGTTCTTTGAGCCATTCCACTCCGTATCCCAGACTGTTAAATAGATCGACAGAGATCTGTTTTTCTACCAGCGGATCATTAGCGTAAGCGGATACAACTTCAGGAACACTACATACGCCACTGCCGAGTTCATTCGGGAAATACGTACCTGGAGGAAGAGCCATCGGAAGTTCTCCTGCAACCTTCGTATTAAAGCGGGTCAGCGCCCCCGATAAAATGATACCTTTCACTTTACCCGGATATTTCGTTCCAAATGCTGAAGAAGCAAATCCGCCCATACTATGTCCAATGATATAGAGCGGAATATCGCCGCTCTCCTGCAGTGCCGTCTCAACTACGACGTTCACATCATCGATCAGATGATGAAAGTCACTGTAAAATGTGCGCTGTCCTTCGGATCTGGCATGACCCCGATGGTCAAAACGATATACATTGAATCCACGATCGTTCAGCTTCTCCGTTAAATAATCATAGCGGCTGGCATGCTCAGCTAATCCGTGTACGATAACTACGGCTGCCTTCGCATGATCCACTGGGTTTTTACTGAAGTATAACTGTGTGCCATCAAAAGATTTGATCGTTGTTTCGATGCTGTTGCTCATAGGTTATCCCATCCCTTTTCACATTTTAGTATTCACTATAAATAATATTGTTTCTTACAGAAACAATATATCACCCATCTGATCTGTTTGTCTACGATTTTCTGAAGCGTTTACAAGCCTGAGTTAACCATGTCCATTCCGTAACATCATCAAAGTTCACTTGATCATCTTCGTAAGCAGACGGTTCACCACTGATCATTACAAGTGATTTTCTGTCTTTGATATCCCCCTGCAACCATTGGACCAGCTTCTCTGGAAAAAAATGACTAAACCAACTGAAGTAGTAGTGTGTGCTCAAACGAATGACCTCCATATGTATAAATTACATGCTACTATTCTTTACTCACCGTTGATAATGAAGTGCATTACTTACAAGCCCCTCCTTTTTTTCAGGCCTGCTTCCAATCATATTCCATTAGTTCTGCCGTTTTTCGAGCTCGATCTTCGCCTAGCAATCTTTCTACAACGTACAACGCAGCATCCATACCAGCTGATATGCCCGCGGACAAGATCATTTTCCCATTATCCACATAACGAATATCTTCAATTATTTCGGTAGAAGCAGGTACAACATCTTTTAATTCCTTAACAGCCAAGCGATTTGTTGTTACTTTTAAACCATCTAATAATTGGGCTTTAGCTAAAATTAAGGCTCCAGTGCAGACCGACAGGATGATCTCTACTTCATTGGATACTTCTCGAATCCAACTGGTAATCGTTTCATTGTTCATTTCTGTTCTTGAACCCCACCCTCCAGGGATCACTAATATATCAGGATTAGGGCAATTATGGATCGTATAAGCTGGATTGATGCTCAGCCCACCCAATGCTTTGATCGCATTTTCCGTTTCTGCCACAGTGTACACATTGAAGTCCTGCCCCCTGTTACTTCCTGAGATGAAGACTTCGAATGGTCCTGCAAAATCCAAAGGTTCAACTTGTTCGAAAATAAATACTGCTACATTTCTTGCACGCCGTACCTGTTCCATAATCTCCAACTCCCCATAATAAATAAAAGCATTCGATCTAATTCCAAATATTTACTCCATTATAGTCTGAGGATTTAGATGACTACAAGATTTTTAAATTATCCGATCCTTGATCCCAAAGCTGAAGGCGGGTTCTACTTTACTTCCTCAATGCGGACAGAACAGGGTGTTCCCCTGAGGTCAATTCAAAACAAAAAAACGCCATCACATAATATGATGACGTTTACCCTAATCTGCTATTGGATGGAATTCATTAACTCGTAGAAATACTTAGGTTCATTCGTTTTATTAAGATGATACCATGCGTCTAATGTTTCTGGAGTGAATACGTCTAGCGCTCTTAAAACATAAACAGAAAATTCTAGTGGAGCTACTCCAGATGCGGTAACCAATTTCCCATCAGTAACAGCAGATTCCAACTTGTAATATTTTTCGCCCGTGTAAGACTGACAAATCATTTTAAGGTAGGACAGATCATTGCTTGTATGAAAGCGGGAATCTAACAATCCTGCTTGAGCAAGTCCTATGGAAGCGCCGCAGATTGCGCCAACTACGATCCCTTCCTGTAAACACATGTCTGCAATATGTAATATGGGACTGTGAACAGCCTCTGTCCATGTGTTTCCTCCAGGTAAAATCAGCGCATCTACGCTTGTAATGTTGCACTCATCCACTGTAATGTCAGGCATTATTTTCAATCCGCCCATTGTAGTTACTGGCGTCTTGTCGATCCCAACAGTAACGATTTGTGCTGGAGCCAGACCCTTTCTAAAGTATCTTCCTGAGTTTAGCTCGGCCGTTAAATAACCTATTTCCCAATCGGACATGCTGTCAAAAACATAAAGATATACTGTATTGTTCATTTTGAATTTCTCCCTTTACTTATCTATCAAAGACTACAATCCATCGATAATCACTGACTTACCTCATTATAAAACAGCTTCACTGACATCTGCTGTCAGTGAAGCTATTAATGTTGATAATATTCCATTAACTCTGATGCAATAGCAACAAGTTTGTCTTTCACACTCTGGGGTTCGATTATTCGAATGGATTTACCATAGGATAGGAGAAAATAAGGAACAGAAGTATGTATTGATTTTTCTTCGAATGAAAAGATAGCTTGATTCGATGTTCGCTCTTGCAGATGATGCCCTAAAAACCAGTGCATGCTTAGTTCATCTAAAGCCTCTGGCCTACCTTCAATCTTTAAAGAAACTAACCCTTCCTTCCCTACAAGATCAGGTAACAGGTTTTTCATAAAAAATTCACGGCTAGAGAAAGCTTCAGGACGCTTAAATATCATTTGAGTACGCTTGATTAGTAAAATCCGATCTACCCGAAAACTTCGTATTTCATTCCTTAGGTGGCAATGTGCAACCGTATACCATTTATTGTTCCAGTAAACGATCCCATACGGATCTATCGTCCTGTTCTTAGGTCTCTCTTCATGGTTTGTGCGATAATCAATCTCTACAGAGATTTCCTTTTCTACAGCATGCTCCAATTCTGCTAATACGAGCTGACTCGAAGGGGTGACCAGACGGCTAATCACTTCAAATCCAGCCAGATGGTGATTAAGTGTGCTTTCCTGTTCCTGATTCGAATACATTTTCAACTTGGATGCCGCATTGTCTAATGTCTCACTCAATGGGTACCCAGCTTCTTTTGCAAAAACAGTTGCATGAAGGAGTGTCTTTTTTTCTTCCATATCAAATAGCAGTGGTGCTCTGATAAATTGATTCAGCAGGCTATAGCCACCATGATGACCTGAATCGGATATGATAGGCACTCCACTAGAACATAGTGCATCAATGTAGCGATAAACTGTTCTTATATTTACTTCTAACTTTTCGGATATTTGTTTTGCAGTCCATTTCCCTCCCGAATTCAACATCCATAGAATGGTTAACATATTATCATTTTTTGGCATAACATAACCCTCGCCCATATCATCATATAAGAATTCCACATGCGTCAATTGCCTACATTCGTTGTTAGCCACAACAAATTTTTCTTCTGTGACATCAAAAACAATTGATTCAACGAAAAACGGCATCTCTTCTTTTTTTGTCCTAAGGAAATAGAACCCCTGACCTCATCGCCGCCAGCGATGAAATGGCTGTCCGACGTGGTCCTATTAAAACCGTGGAAGCTTTGTCCTGACTAGGTTTTTGCCATTTCATTTCCGATCTATTCAGACGGAGTATGAAGTACTGCAATCCATTAACTTAGTGAATCCAACAACGACTTCACCTTGGGATCAAGACTCAGTGCGTTCAAAATGATCTGGAGCGATTCTGCACGAGTGCCTATTGCCTTTAGCCTTTAGGATCGAAGCGATCATTTTCTTTGCCATGTACGATGCCTGCTTGCGCTGTCGTACTAATTTCACTTGAATACGACAGGGTTACTGTCGCGTCCGTGTTATTCGTTACGGTAGCCGTATGTTTGTAAACAGATGCAATCTTATTACCCCTAGGACTTATTGTCGGGCAGAAATGATATTTTTTTTTAGACCACCTTCAATGCGGTGACCAGTATCTTACACTGAACATAAATAGCCCATTGCATGTTAAATTGGAAATAAGAAGCTTGGAAACATAGTTAGGTGCTTATATAATCGGTAATCGGTCATGTTCTTGTCTCTGGCTCGGTATAAAAACTTGTACCGATAATGCAAAAAAGCCGCTGAATAGCGACTTTCAATGGACCCTTTTCTTGTCCTTTGACACAAATCTGTAGTAACTATCGTCAATAACTCATATAACACTTTATAGCTTTCCTCTATAGAATCAGTAAAAGTCATTTTGCTATTATCACTGTAACTAGATTACTTTACTTCGTACGTCAGCGGGAACAAACTAACTAAATATTATGACTCTTCTCTGCGCCAAATTGTTCTGTTAAACTCACTGTCATCAAAAATCCAGTAAATTTCTCGCTGAAGTTCTTTAATGACAGCCTAATCCTCCCGAAGGGTGGGTCAACAATAAGAGCATAATTCCTATCTATCTTTTCAAGAACCACAAAATGCTCTTGCTTCCAATGTAAAATTGCTGGTAGAGTAACCTGCTTAAATTGATTAATACTCTCAATGCGGTAACCTTTAACATCAAAGCCCAGACTCTCCGCAATTTTCTTTAATTGCAATAACGTTAGACCATCCGGTCCAAAGTCCGCCCGTTCACGTAAACTATATAATGAAACTTCCTTCTGATAGTACGCTGATATCATAGCAAGGCAACAAAGTCCACACTCCGACTGATGCATCTGCGCAACATATGGTACACGCCGACGAGCCATTACATTCTCTCCCTTATACTTAGATTTAAGATTACACAATTTATCCATAAGTGGAAGAGAAGAATTTATCATTCTCCAAATTCAAAACGTTAGGAACTTTATTCGGAAATGCCTGCTTTAATAGACCAAATCCAGTCCCCGTCAAACCAGCCATTAGTCCTTTGATATCAAAAGTACGATGGACACCCGTGGTAGTCCATGGTTGATCTTTTAAAAATCTAAGCAGATGTGCTCTGACTACATTGATAGTATCACGAATATCTAACCGATCAAGAATTTTATTAGCATAAAGTAATATTTCCAATTGTCCAAAATCACCGTGACAATAAACAGGATCTGTCCCAAACCCTAATTGTATAGTTGTTTCAAGAGCATTATTAATCTCTTGATCTATATGATCATCCCAATATCCATTTTCCACCAAGCGGAGTCGAGATAACAATACGCCCGGTGCTCCATGACACCATGTCACCTTTGGTGTATCGTTAAGAGTTATCCAATTTTTTAATTCGGCATGATAGTTTGCGCGCTCATACTTTAATCCTTTTTCGATATATTCAATGTACGCAGCACGCTGAGTTACCCTATATAACGCCGATAATGGAGCAATAATTCCAGAAACACCATGAGAATACCCCACAAAGGGCTCATCATGCGTTTTCGTCAACCAAGCTATGCTGCCATCTGGCAGTGTTTGAGCATTCTGAAGCACATGCTCCGCGCATTTCTCGGCGCCTTGCAACGCATCTGTCCAGCCCGTTCCGTGATATATATGCAGGAGTATATCAATAGCTCCAGCTGCACCACTTATATAATCGAATTCAGTGTCCTTATTAACGAGTTGACTATAATAAGGAAGGTATTCCTTAACCATTTGTAGTAACTGTTCATCATTCCATAAGCGTGATAACTGATAGGCAACAAATAGGCCACCACCAATGTTGCCATTTTCAAACGCTCCAACGCTTAACGATACTTTACTTGATCTACCCTTATCTCTCATGATTTCTAGCAACGGTTGCAATGCTCTTCGAGCCATACATTTGTATTGGTTATTTGCAGTCAGTTCAGATAGATAGCCTAAGAACAAAGCAATTCCACTATTTCCACTGTATAGGTCATATCCTACTGGAGATAGCCTGAGATTCCTCTCCTCATGACTGGAAACTAAACCAATCCATGTTATATCGCAAACTGCAGTATTCGAAGATACAACTGCGGATTGAACTAGACTTTCTCCAATGGAAGTAGCTAATCGAACATACTCTGCTTTCCAGTTAGAGTCTAACGCATCGATTGAATCATTTAATCGAAGTTCAGGAATACGATAAGAGTAAAGGTCAGGCTTAGACGCCAAGACAGACATATGTAATAATTGTAACTGATCCCTTAGATCCTTCTCGTCCATTCTTTCGATTTTGTTTATTACAACATCTATCCCTGATTGTTCGAATAACTGAGGAATTCGTTCACCATTTGATGCCCAAACATCTATTTCAGACGGACTGGTATAAAAGATAGGGATATCCCCGTCTTCAATATCGCGCATCTCGTGAGGAACTAATATTAGTTGCTTAGGATCAGCTAGGCATTTCAACCATAATCGATGTACAACAACTTTGCGATCTAATTCATCTCGCAATAAGTCAGGATGATAGAGTGTACGCATTAATTCACCATACGATTCAGTACTTCGCACAATCATTCTAACTCTAACGTAATCAAACTCCCGAATCATTTCTTTCAGTTTGTTCTTGTTCCCCATTATGATCTTGTAAGCTTGAGAAAAACCTTGTTCAATTTCATTGACATATCGATAACTATCGATAACTTCATCATTATAACGTGGAAGATTATTACTTCCTCCTACTTTAGCCATCCCTCTTTCTAACCTCATTCGGTCCGTTCCTTTGTGAGCGACACGCATAACATCAGGTATTTCTTTTCCGCCGTATCCAAAAATACCGCTAACGTCTAAACCTGAGAATGTTTTCGTTTCGAACATATACTGTGGTAACATGCCAGAAGACATGACAGAACTTGCCAGCATTTCACAGGCACGACCTTTTGCATTGTTTTCATATATTTCAATACTTATAGAACGGTGAAACAGGGATTCTAGATCAATGACAACAGGGCTAGATCCATGTGCAATAATATTCTCGTAATGGAAGTCTGTAGCATTAAACATATACATGATTGCTAATTGGACCCCCATATTATGATAGAATTTGTTAACTTGATCCATTGAGATACACTCAGAGAAATCTATAAACTCTGTCCAGCCGTAACTTTCACAATCTATAATTTCTATCATTTTAATATGTGGAACACCAAACTCTATCATCTGCGACAATATTCGATAGTAACCATCATCAACCTTTAATGAACGGGGTTTATAAACCAATTTAGCCCCCGTCGTAAACTCTAAAATCGTCACACTTCGTCCAGCATGAGTGTCCCCTGCACCAATATGAAGTCGAACAAGCTTGCCGAACTGCTCGACCTCAGGCATATGTGAAACAATCCTCGAATAGTCATCCTCAAACCTATTTAACACTTCACTAATATGAACTGCCCATTTTTCAGTTGTACGAAGCAATGAACGAATTAACACAGGGTATTCAAACGCCAATTGGTTTAAAAACCCTTTATCACGCAGCAGACCTTCAAAGTACTGATACCTTTCTTCTTCATTTTCTCCGTGTAGTAGCCCTTGATCCCTTAATACATTCATTTCCAAAATCAGAGTTTTATAACTACAACCCATGATTCTCTCGAACAAAGACGGCAGTGCACTTTTGAAAACAGCAACATTTATATGTAAATCTACATTACGAAGTGTCGCCTGCTTTTCCAATAAATCAAAAGCCAGTAAAAAGAAACGTTCAACGAATCCCGAAAAAAAAGGTGGTTTATAAAAGGAGTCTTCCATTGAGCGATTCAATAACTCTTCCCACTGACATCTCCACATTAAGTCATTTTTCTGCAAATTAAAAATGGTCTCAACTTCAACACTTGATACTTCTTTAAGGCTCCTTATTAAATACTCTTCTTTGTCATAGAAAAATTTCGTCCAGTAATCTACCTTTTCACCAGTAATTATCACTGTATAATAACACCCTTTCAATAATATAAGTGAATTACTGAAACGAATCTAGAAACAGATGACAGTCTTCCCTACATGGAGCGGAGGGTATTTCATACTGTACGCTCGGTAAGCATGATATCTATCATGCTCCTAAGTACAAGAAACACCCTCTTAATAGAATCCATGTCAAGACTAATTGACTCATCACTTTGTTACTACCATGACTCAACTAGCTATAAAATAATATCATTCCTAGTGATTGCACTGATATCTAATTTCAGCATTATAAAGAACTACCAACTGCAACCCGATAGAATCGTAAAGATACTACAGTTCTTCGTAAGGCTAGGCAGATGAGGATAGTCACCACCAGCCACTGTCTCCATTTCAGTATCTGTCAATTCAGACAATACACTCCCCACCGGATTACTCGTATCTAGCTTGAGATTTTCCACCTGATTTTTCCATTGCATGATTTTCACCTCCTTTCATAACTTTATCCTGCCGAGCAGGATATCATTGTTCTCCTTCAATAAGAGAGTCTGAATAATAACGCACTAATTACCCACTTGATATTCACAATAATAATTTTAAAAAAGTCCGAATTTTTCATTATAAACTAATTGTTCATATACGTTTCTCAACAGATACACATAATATTTTATATTTATGGAAAAAATTAATATCTACCAAAAAATTTAACACGGAATATTTCACAAAGTAAAGGGGGGGGATTTGTATGATTACGTCATAATATGTCGCAACAGAATAGTCACTTCTCTTTGAAAAATAAGTTTGTCGAATGAAAACTCAGAAAACCTTTATCACGATGATAATGATCATCGATTACTTAATTGCCCACATCTCAGGTGGCACCTTCCTTTTGTGCACTCAAATCTTTAAAAACATTAAAAATTCCTCTAAAGTTTTCTTGATACACTGTATGCAATTTATGTAAAACTATAAAGTTTGAGATTTTTGTTCATTTTTTAATAACACAATTTTGGCAACATAAAAAAAAGCCCTATAAATCAGGCTTTTTGCTTTATTAAATATACCCACTTTTATGTCATTAGATATTTTAGTGGTTTTCGATGTTTTATCATATATACTTAGTTCTGCCATCTGTCGCAGACTTATTTCACTGCTTCTCGGCCTGCAGCGAAATCTGCTTGACGTTAGTAGCCTACAGTGCGAACAGCCGTATATCTGCGATGCGTGGAGCGCATATCTGCGAGTTGTCCACGTTAACAGTCACCATCTAGACAAACGAAAAAACCCGCTAAATTAGCGGATTCTCTACGAGTATGGAGCCTAGGGGGATCGAACCCCTGACCTCATCGCTGCCAGCGATGGGATTACTTACTTAGTAATACGGCCCCGTACTTAAAAACTTTGATACAGCAGGGTTTTTTAATTGTCGTGCACTTACTATTCCGTACTCATTCTGAGTAAAACTTGATAATCTGGCACCATTTTTGGCACCAGATTTAGTTTTCATTAACCATTACTCTCCATGAAGCCAAGAGCGAAAGACTTCTCTTGCTACAAGCTTACTTCTCCCCGATTTAACCACATGGAATTGGCCTGAGTTCATAAGTTCATATGCCTTATCTCTACTCAAGTTCAAATACTCTCTTACATCCTTTGTTTCCATGACCTCATCATAGTCATCTAATGAACGTTTCTTCGTCTGAGTGCTCATAGGTATTTTATTCTCCTTCCGCTGGTTTTTCAACCACAATCCGTAAATCCAATGCCAACTTATAAAACGCCCTCCAGCGAATCTCAATGTATTTCGGCGCACTGATCGGAGGTTTGAACTCAAAACTGTATACTTTCTGATCTGTGATATAGTCATGCTCAGTTGTCATGTATCGCGCCTCGATCAAGAACCTTTCCATTCGAGGCATGCGTTTTACAGCCCGTTCCACCCGGTCGCAATAGTCTTGACGGTATATTTCCTGATCCGCGTTGTATATGGCAATGCTCGCTGTCTGGTCGCTGGTTTGGTTTGTAGGTCCGTGAAACCGCTCGGTATAACCGGCTGTAGTGCTGGCCTCGCGTGCCTCGAACGTCATGTACTTAAATATCCGGTATTTCTCCAACGCGGCCTCTACTGCAGCCTGTGTCCGTTTGCGGTCAATCTCCGGTAAAAAGCTTTGTTGACCCACCTTTGTATCACCTCAATGTAAGGATGGTTCCCCGACCGGAGCCGGGGAGTGAAGCTATATTAGAACGGCAGATCATCGTCACTTACTGGCGGCTTTGTTTCACCATCTTGTGTTGAAGCGATGATTTCGTCTGCTGCCCCTTTTTCATCAAGTGGCATCTCAGCCTGATTCGGATCGACTTCCACTGTGCCGTCCTGGTTGATATTCCCTTTGACACCTTCACGGTATTGCTTCTGCTGCTCTTGGAATTCTTCTAGGTCCATTTGAGATTCAGTGATGCTTAGTTCAACATCCGTGCCAGCTAATTTGTAAAATTCAAAGGTCTGAGCAGCAGATGAGTCACCTTTTACTTCAAATTCTAGAATCGTCTTTTTTGAATCTTTAGCCGATTTCTTGAATTCCGCTGTTAACTCCACTCCATCCAGACCATCAATGGCGAGTATAACAACCTCCCGAGTCATTTGATTCAGTTCCGGACGGCGCTCATCTTCACCTGTCACATAGAACTGAACAAGTTCTTTCTTGGAATCTTTCGTTTGCTTGTTGAAATGTGCTTTTACTGTGATATTCATGGGTTGTTTCCCCTCTCAATTTGGTTTTATTAGATTAATAGAATTAGGACATGAGTTATGTCTGCCCAGTGTTATTGTCCGCTTCTAAAATCAATGTCTGGCAAGATCGTCTGCGGTTTGAATGTGACGCGATAATGATATGCACTTACTTTTGCTGGCTCCAACTGCTCTGCGAAGTACGTCACGTTGTCTGATAAACCTAAGAAATGTTTCTTGTACTGGTCGTCACCGACTTTGCATGTGACCGTTAGTTGCTGATCCCGGTTATCTGCGTTGCCCAATGAACAACGACCCTCTACGGTAAGCATGTATTTGTCTGTAATGCCGTTATAGAATACGATCCTGCGGTCGATCTCGAAGTTGTCCGCCGCCTTGGATAGATTTGACGATGCAATATCCGCGTCTGTGCATGCTGTCAGAAGTAACATTATGCTTAGCAAGACGGTTATTAGTTTAGTTTTTTTCAAGTTGGTTTCCTCCATCCTTTGTATCCTCCTTGGTAGGGAGGGGCCCAAAGCCTCAATCCTTAAATTGATTCGCAAAATTCCACAATCCTTGCCGACCTTTAGCTGGTAGAGGCTTATCAAGCATCTCTACATCTGACATTTCCCACGCATACCGACCGGGTTCAAAGTCTCCAAATTCGTATTCTGGAGAGTAAACCAATCTGTTGCCCTCCAACACGTACCCGTCCGTCCATGTATCCACCGATTTAAGGCAGTTGGTTAATTGAGCTGTCGCCACAACCGCACCCGTTGGTAAGTTGTCTATCCTATATCCGTACTCTTCCAATACTTTTCGGATTTCAGGCTCCTTGCATGCTTCCGCGTCAATCTTCTTCCCAGCGTGAATTGCAATCTCGCCCCGATGTTTAGTGGCCCAGCTGCGTGTCTCGTATTGTTTTGCTCCAATGGCGATCAGTGTCGCCCACGGTTGAATAATTGTTATAGCCTTCATTGGTTCCCCTCTCCTTCCTGACCCACCGACATAGCTAAATACTGTTCTAGAATGTCCTGAGCCGGAATGTAGGAGTCGCGTTGGAGATAATAAAGCACGTCTTGCATAGCTTTCCGAACCACTTCAGCTTGCTTTCGTTCCTCTTCAAGCTCCTTGCGGAGCCGCTCGTTTTCCCGTACAAGATCAACATCCTCGCAGACTGGGCAAGTGTGATTACCGTTCCCCTCACCCGTTGCTGGGTCAATATCCTCGTGTTCAGCAGCATAAGTGAAACCACATCCCGGGCACTCCCACAGCTCAACTTTTTCAGACTTAAGACGCTCAATTTCTACCTGCGCCTCTTCCAATTCGTCCATCAAAATGTGCGGATACGGTACACGTGCAGCTGCCAATATACGTTTAATCTCCATGGGTGTTCTCATAATTGTTCTCCCTCCCCTAATTCAGAATAGATTTATTTGTCCCTGTGGAATCGTATCCATCAACCATTTTTCGAACGATTTATGGTTATCTGATGTTAAATTCTCGCAAGGTCCAACACCATTCATCAATCGCCATTCACGCCATTTCTCCGAGTTCCACAACATGTAATCGACCGTCCTAGTTTCATCACCAATTTCTAGCCCCATATGGAGAATGAAAGCGTGAAAGTAAGGTTGGTATGTGACGTCCTCAATAACCATCATCTGTATATCCCTCCTTGGTAAGAGGCCGTAGCCTCACGCTATTAATCATCATCGCTGTAAAGAGCGCGTTCCTCGTAATCGAGACTCATGTGGGCAGCTGTTTCGGATTCTACTTTCATATCTTCATAGTCAATACCGAACGACTTACCCGTGAAAGTAATTTGGTTCGCAACAGGTATTATTGTTAGTGACTTCACAAGAAACAAACTTCCATCTACCTTACTTTCAATCCAGAAACGCTGTTCAGGAGTTAGTTCTATTACAATGTCCTTGTACATGTGTGTTATCTCTCCTTTGGTGGGCCTAGCCCAGATATGTGGTATGTGGTGGGAAGAGGCTATGCCCCTTCCTCAAAAAATCAATGTTGGCTGTACAACTGCAGTACGCCGCTCTGCTATCTCAACGTTATGTGGTCCCATTTCAATGATTGTGCATTCCCGGTTGTTCTCCATGGCGACTTTGAGAGTTGTTCCAGATCCCCCAAACGGATCAAGTACACGCCCCCCCACTGGTGCACCTGCTAGTATGCAAGGTTCAATCAGTTTTTCAGGGAATGTAGCATAGTGAGCTTCCGGGAATGCTTGAGTGGCCACTGTCCAAACACTTCGCTTGTTACGCATGCCGCTGTATTCCACGTCTTCACGATCCGGTCGGTGCTGCTGAGGTTGTCCTGGCGGCGGTGACTCGTTCACAGCTCGAGCAAATGAATTCGATTTACTCCGTCCGGTTCTGTGAATCGTTCCATGCGCCCCGGGATCTGTATCCCATCCAGCAGGAACCTTGAAATTTCCTTTTGTCTTACGTTTTCCACCATCCTGATTATCAAAGGTTTCATTTCCTGTGTAGCTTCCGCCGCGGAATCCGTTCGCCCATTCATCTTGCATACCCTGTTCCTTGATGGCTTCCTTATCGTAGTAATACCGCTCTGACTTGCTCAACAGGAACATATATTCATGAGCCTTTGTCGGCCGATCTCCCACACTCTCCGGCATAGGGTTAGGTTTGTGCCAGATGTTGTCCATTCGGAGATACCAACCGTCTGCCTGCAGCGCGAAGGCTACTCGCCACGGAATACCAATGAGATCCTTTGCCTTTAAATCAGCTGGCTGCTGCCGGGCTGGACGGTGACGGTCTGAATCCCCTTGCTTGTTGGATAAATACTGTTTACCGTGCCAACGTTCATTCAATCCTTCATCGCGTTTAATGCCTGAACTGGCGTAACTGTCACCAAAATTCACCCAAGCCGTTCCGTCAGGTCGCAGTACGCGCCATACTTCGCGGAACACCAGTACCGTATGAGCAACAAACATTTCCGGCGTAGGCTCCAGACCAAGGCATCCAGTCCATTCTGGTATCGTAATCGGCGGCAGGCCGGGCATAGGCGTATACGTTGTCTCGGGCCAGTACGATGGCTCCACACCGTAGTCACGCAGGCCCCAATACGGTGGAGACGTTACGCAGGTGTGAAATGACTCGGCCTCGAGCTGTGGCATCACTTCGATGCAATTTCCTGTGATGATCATGTCTCTGCCCCTTCCTCTTTGGTATCACATGCTGAAAGCCATCTGCCCGATTTCCTGTTCTGCATAGCGTTCCAGCGTAAGGTTGTTTCCTGATCCAGTGCATAGTTCAGGCAGATTGGCTCGAACCAGCGCTTGAGCAAACGGCGGCGGTACTGCATTACCACAGCGTGCAACCTGAGCACTCTTTGAATACTTCTGACCGTTCGCATCAACTGCAATCGTGTAGTTACTTGGGAATCCCTGAGCGGCGAATAATTCATGCGGCTCCAGCATTCGCATTCCTATGTCGATGATTTGGTAATCCACGCCTTGGATTGTGACCAATCCGAACCGATCCTTGGTTGTAATGGTGTGCAACGGCTTATCCAAAGTCTGACCGTTATCTGCACTGCCGTAATACTTGAGCAAGAAGGCGCGAACCTCTCCAAAGTGCAATCCGCCTGCCGTAATCGTTTGAAGCGGATCTGTAACCGGCTGTCCTGTGTTGGTTCCGCGCATCTTGACCAAGTGACTTGTTACCAGCGCGCTCTTCCCACCCCCGCCAGCCGTAACCGTACCGATAGGATCTTCTATAGAACTGCCAACCGATTCGCCGAAGTGCCGAGCAATAAATGCTGAAGCGATAGCGAATTTGTTTCCACCTGCCGTCACAGTCCCAAGGGGTTTATCCAAATCTAGCACCCGGCGTCCTTCTGGGTCTCCGTAACCCATCTGTATGAGGGTTGGGCTTACTAGCAAGTGTTCTGCCTTAGTTGTAATAGTTGTCAGTGGGTCGGTAGCTTTGTATTGCAGCCGATCCCCGGCATATCCAGTCTGTCCAATTCGTGCAATGTATGGCGTTACCAAACTCCATCCATTCTTGGCCGTGATCGTCTTCAACGGTTCCTCAATAGGATCACAGTAATGATGATTACTGCCAGAAAAGTTGACACGCATGACGAACGGCTCCGGGTTGTCGATAACAAACTTTTGCATGCCCCGAGCGATACGGCGCTTTGTGTTTTCAGCAAGAGGCTTTTTCCGTTCAAATATTGAAGGGCAAGGGATAGACCAATCAATGATTTCTGCTGCTGTTCTCCATGGAAGTCGCTTCCCTGCCTTTACTTCCGGGCTGTCCGGTGCGCCGTGTGTTGGTTCGGGCCAGACAATCGGTTTGCCATCTCTTCGAGCCACCATAAACAACCGTTTGCGGATCGTAGGGGCTCCGTAATCACATGCCCTTAGCTCTTTCCATTCAACCTTGTATCCTTGCTGCCGCAGGGCATTCACGAATGTACGGAACGTCCGTCCTTTTTGCTTCTTGTCAGGATATCCGTCCGCCGTTAGCGGTCCCCAGGTCGTGAATTCCTCTACATTTTCCAACATGATTACTCTCGGCTTAACCGTTGCCGCCCAACGTACTGCCACCCATGCCAGACCCCGTATTTCTTTCGCTACAGGCTTGCCGCCTTTGGCCTTAGAGAAGTGTTTGCAGTCCGGACTGAACCAAGCGAGCCCTACCGGACGACCTTTGACAGCCTCAACCGGATTCACTTCCCAAACCGATTCGCAATAGTGTTCTGTCTCCGGATGGTTTACCTCGTGCATTGCGATAGCTGCCGGGTCGTGGTTGATTGCTATATCTACGCTTCGGCCTGTCGCCAACTCAATTCCCGTACTGGCACCGCCGCCTCCTGCGAAATTATCAACGATGATTTCCTGCATTCATACCTTCCTTTCCTTCGCACCATTTAGCGAAAATGTATTGCTTCCACTCTTCTTCCCATTGCGACAACGTGGACTTATATGCATCGATAAGGATCGTATACTCTTCAACGAACACCTCTGATAACGGTCTGCGGCTGTAATGCAAATATGGAATACTTCGCATGATCTTCGACCCTGTTGCCTGTACCTCTCGTAGCCTAGCATCGAACCAACAAGCTTTTATAAAACTCCATGGCTCTGATTCGATTATCTCTTCCCAATCCATGCCGATGTCCCGTTCTGCCGCACAATTGAACGGACAAAGGTAGCAGCGGCTTCGGCGTGTAGGGAATCCGTTTTTCTCCAGAAACTGAATGCTTGCCTCCGTGCTCTCGTCGGCTTCGACAAGTGGGTAAGACAGTTTGATGTAATCGTATTGCGGCGACTGGAACGTGTTGATACGGCGTATCTCGTCATAGCTGAACCCAATATCCATGATGATGCCAACATTGTTTGGTATCATTTGTTTTGGTCCAAGTCCGTGCTCTTTCAAAATCATCTGCCGGGCCATCTGCTTAACGGGAACTATTTTAAAATCCACGGTGCATTGCCTCGGCAGCATGCCGCCTGCTTTGATCTCGCCATCCTCGTTCACTGAGTTGCAGTACACAGGCATTTGAAACCGCTGGTAATCGGTGTAGATGTACCGCATGAGCATTTCTTCCAAGCCTCGCTCCATGCTGTTGTGATGTGTGACTAGGAATGGCGTTGTGTTGCCCACCTGACGTTGACGATGCTGCCACCACCAGATTTGCTCGTGGATGAATTCCGGCTCGGCTCCGGTGTCCGAAAATATGATGTAGTCGTAATGGATCTCACCCCGGAAGTGCATTTCAAGAAGGTGTGAGGACTGCGTGCCGCCTCCGAAGGAAAGTATCTGGTATACCTTGGTTCTTCCCTCTGAATGAAGGTCTCGGATTAGTTCCCATTTTGTCTTGAACACGCCGTCTAGGTATTTCTTGTGCTGTCGGTAGTCCTGCATTTGAAACAGTGCAAGCTGCCTGGGTGCGGCCATTACAAGTATCCTTCTGGCGTCAACTGCAACTCGGCATTCGTTCCACCACAATGTGGGCAAGCAGGTTCTTCGATTTCATCGTCTGGTATCTGACGGATCGCGTAACCAAAACCGCATTCGCATTCGTATGTGTCCCAATCCTCACTCAGCCCATAAAGAGCACTGCCTAAAGTGTGAAGATCCATTCCATTAAGTGCGCTGTAAATCACCCAACCTCTTGGTTCTTTCACGTGCTGCTCAAGGATCCATGCTCTGTTTACTCTTTCATCCTTGATAAGCTGAATCGTGTCTGCCTGCTCTTTAGTGAGTTTCATGAACCAATGCCCCCCTTTAATATCCGTTAGCCTGCCGCTCATGGTTAACTTTGTTCTTATCCAAATATGCCGCCTCGATCTGTTCAAGCGTGAACCCAAACCGCTGCTGACCAATAGCGAAAAACATATTGAAGGCCATGCGGAATGAAGCGATTGTTGAATAAGGGCCGAACTCTATACCTAGACAACTTGTGTGGTAGATCAATCGAGTGAGCACATTCGTTGTGCTGCCTTCCAAGTAGTCGTCAATGATAGTAAGGTCTGTTTCATCCAGGCCAAGCTGCCGGGCGATGCTGAGGAAGAAGTGGACGCAATCAACGTATTCCTCAAGGAGCAAGTTTCTGTAAGGTGCTCCCCATGCTGTTGCGGGTACCTTCACCCTTGGTTCCTGATCTTTAGACCAATGTTTGAACCCGCGCCATTCGTTCGCCATCTCGCCCAGCTCAACTTGAAGTGCAAGGATCGTGTTCGGTAGCAAGTCTTGGCCTCGTAGATTCTTTTCCTCGATGATTCGTGCATCTAGATTCTTTTGCATTTCATACAATTTAGCGATGTTCATTCGTTTCGGCCTCCTGAATCTCAGCCTCTGTCGCAGGCCGGACTACAAATTTTTTATCTCCAATGTGCAGAATGTGTGGTTCAGTCAGCTTGTAAATAGCTGCTTCTGTAGAATCGAAGCCTTGTGCGATCTGGTCAGCCGTCTTGTATTCTGTCCCTTCGGTGCCATCGACCGTGACCATCTTGAGTCCGTCCCACACTTCCCGGATCTCTTCTGCTTTGTGAAGCACTTCATTGATCATGGGTTTAGTGATCCGCTTATGGCAGCTCATGGCATCGGTCATGTGCTCAATCCCAAGCGCATAAGCTCGGGTGTGTAGCTGGTTCATCCACGACCAAAACGTATCCTTTGACATGGCTTTGACCTTCTGGAAAGTCCGACGTTTTTGATCATCATCCATACTCGCTATTCCTCCTTAATGTCCATGCCTACGTACAAGGCATTTATTAAATCTCCGAGCGGCATTCCATTCAACGCCGTTGCTTCATCCCGCCAATCATTCGGAGCGTTCGCGTGTTCGCCAATCAGTTCATCCTCTTTCCAGCCGCCCTCAATCGGTTGCAGGAGATACATGATTGCTTTGGCCTGTTTTGCCGTCACAGTGACCCCCTTGCCGACCGGGGTGTGCTTGATCATCCGTTCATCTTTGATCGTCCGGCCTTTCTGCCTTTGACCTGGGATATAGTCTCGATTTCCGAGTCCGATCTGCTTTTTACGGTTTGGTTTAATTGGCTGAGTAGCAGGTAATGCTGCTATCTCTTCCGGGCTCAATTTGTATGGTCTGACCTCACTAGATCCCGATGACATAGCTTCAATTCTTCGATTTGGAATTGGTGTTCCCAAGGGTGATTCGCTCCTTTCTGACTAAAATAAGCACGTCTGTTCCGTATTTTGGGCGTGACTGTCCGCCGCAGGACCACACAAGCCCCGGGTGTTATTCTTTATTCAGGATCGATTCAATGACTTCTACTTGGTATATTTCAGTGTCCAGCAGCGGCATATACTCGCGCATCCGGTAAAGGTTGACCGCTGCTCTGGCGATAATGTACGCGTCCGTGACGTTATCGCTTTTGTGGGTGAAACCGAACAGTGACTTGGCTGCTTCCGCAACTGCTGCTTTCTTCTCTTTATCTTTCAAACGCCGTTTACTTCCGACCTCTCCAGTCCATCCGGTTACCGAAACATATTTCTTGGTCTGGATCGGGTTAATCTCATTAAAGGCCATGCCTTTTCGATGAATAATTGTTCTGAGTCCACCGTGTATCATCCCCGTTGTTACTCCCTTTTGAGTACCCATTGCTGGTTGCTCGATCATGATTTCATCGCCCGGCTCCAGCATCTTAAATAATTGATTTTCAAGTGATACAAGCTGCTCTACTGATATGCCGCCCTTCACGGTGGGTCCCTTACCTTTCAGCTCGATCTGTTCCAAGATGTTCCCGTCAATGTCCAGTGCTACGAATCCTGTTTTGGTAGCAGGGTCTATTCCAATGAAGCGCATCGCTTCTCCTCCTTAATCATCCAGCCATGACGACACTTTGGATGCCGTCTTTGGCGGCTCTGGCGTCTGTTTTGCAGCCTCTTCTGTCTTTGGTGATGTCTTTGTTTCAGGTGACATTCGAGGCGTATCAGCGGGGCTTGAGAAGTCCTGATAAGCCCATCCCGCAGCTTCATACTGACCTCTCAATCTCGGTTCGCGTTCCACATCCCGGCCTCTGCTGTAATACTTCATAAGGTCCGCTGTCCGGTCGTAAATCTTATGAGTTTTTATGCGTTCATCGGGCTCCATGTCTTTCAGTGGATCATCCAGACGGGCAGCCATTTCCAGCAGCGCAACCCGAGCCCGTTCATACTCTGCATCATTTTTTATGAGCCGGCCTTGCATGCTCTCTCACCTTCTTTTGCAACTCATATTTCATTTCTTGGTCCAGATCGGTAAAGCGTCCGTTTCTACGATTAAAAAACATTTGAACCGTGCCAGTTCCGATTTTACGACCCTTCGCAATAATCAATTCAATAATTCCTTTGAGAACCGTTTCCGGATAATAATAATCGTCACGATAAAGGAAGATGATTACGTCAGCATCGAATTCAATGTTGCCTGATTCCCGCAGATCTGACATCATTGGTCGTTTGTCCTGTCGCTCCTCGCATTTACGACCTACAGAGGATATTGCAACCACCGGGATATCAAATGTCCTGGCTATTTTTTTAAGCTGCTTTGAAACATAATTGACCCGATCTGCTGTGTTCGTAAATTTCTTCTCGCTCTCTATCAGCTGGAGATAATCGATATAAATAATTAGATTCGGGAACCGCTTTTTGAGAGACTTGGTCTGCCGCCAGATGTATTCAATGGTCATCCCCGGGGTGTCGTCAATATACAGCGGCAGGCTCTCGATAATGTCCATTGCTTTTCCGTAGGAATCCCAGTCATTCTCCGTAAGCATTCCGTTCCTAACCTTCTTGCTGTCGATGCCTCCTATCGAACAAACGAAACGTTCAGCCACATCAGTGCTGGGCATTTCAG
The DNA here is from genome assembly GCF_948329825.1 of Paenibacillus sp. JJ-100. Lineage (GTDB taxonomy): Bacteria > Bacillota > Bacilli > Paenibacillales > Paenibacillaceae > Paenibacillus. Next base: position 365,295 of record NZ_CAOJCM010000001.1, on the reverse strand, counting down.
CCGAGAACAGAGCTGGTGTGTATCCGGCTTGAGCGGCAGCAGTAGCATCATTCACGATATAAGCTGTCTTTCCTATGCTGGGTCTTGCAGCAACAATGGTGACATCCTGCTTTTGATGACCACCTGACATGTCATTGAAGTCTTTACTCGCGCTTTTTACTCCGGTCAATCCGGCTCTTGTAGCGCGTTTCGTAATCTCCTTGTAGTGACCTTCCAGAGTGTCAGCCATCTTCTGCATACCATCCGCTTTGTCAGCGCCCTGCTGTTCTTCCAATTGCTCCATTTGTTCCTTGATAGCAGATATGTCTACCAGTCCGCCGTCCAGCGCTCCAGCCATAGCCTCGACTGCCTGACGCTGTATGGATGCATTCCGTACAATACGTTGATATTCATTAAAGTTCGATCCCACAGCCGATTCACGAAGCTGCATGATATAAGTGATTCCGCCGATTTTCATGATGTCATTACCCCAATGGTTCGCCATCACCAGCGGATCAAATGGGTTAGGTTTGTCGTTGAATTGTTCATACGCATACCTGAGTGTTTTCATTAAAACCTGGTGCCGATCATCGGCCTTGAAATCATCAGGGGTCAAGTAACATTCGTCCATCAGTTCAGGTTGCTTGAGTAGTGACCCTAGGGTGGCGCGTTCTGCCTCGATGCTCATTCATTCACCCGGCGCTCTTTCGCCAGCCTTTCAAAACGTTCTCTCAGATGTGATGGCATCGGTACTGCCTTCTCGTTGTACTCTTTCAATTCAAGAGCGTATTTCTCTTCCTCAGCCCTCTGAATTTGGTAGAATGTTTGCTCCGTTCCTTCCTGATTAACAATGTCTGAAATGGCTGGAGCAAAACGGCTAGTTCGAATGTGATGACCGAGACGTTCTTTGGCAACCTCGTAGTCCATATCCTGCAGCATTTGATGCCACAACTTGGTTACCGGAACAGAGATTTCAAAGAAGGGATAAGCGGTCTTGATCACTGCCAGGAAGCTGGCTGTTTCCGTTTGCTTCACGGGCTGCTCCCTCCTCGTAGAATTGATTAAGGATGGCATTTTCTTCGTCTCGCTTCTGTTGTTTGTTTTTGAGAGGAGCCTTTGCCATATCACGCTTAATCCAAACCCGCAGTGTTTTGTTGTGATCCTTCTTATGCTGACTTGGCTTTTTGTTCGTTTGCCATTCGTCCAGAGCCTCTATGGTGTCATTCACTTTCGTTGTTCCGAAGTCAGTACACAGTTTTTCATATTGATCTGGTGTTAGGAACACCGTATCTGCATAAGCCTGTTTTCCTTCTGGAATTTTCATATCTATATCCTCTTTCTTTAATACTTTCTTTCTTTCTTTCTTAGGTGGAGAACTCTCCCCTATTACTGGTGGACTACTCTCCACCACGGCGGTGGACGACTCTCCACCAGTAACTTTTTTGATTTTCGGTGGAGGATTCTCCCCCACAATCCATTCATCGTAATTCTTATTGAAAGCAATTTTTCTGGGACGGGCACCGTGACCTTCCTTGACCACCTGTATCACCTTCCAGTCAATCAGCCTTTGCATCTCTACCTTCACACCCTTTAAATCCGCCTCTATAGCAACAGCTATAAAAGTAGTTGCTAGGTAGTGTGACTTGCGTTGGAATCCGTACGTGTACCGCCAGACTGTATCTATAATTGATCGTTGAATTCCATTAAATCTTTGCCGCGCCACATGCTCAAGAATCTCATTGGCAAGCCTTGTGTAACCATTTTCGGTTTGTGGGCTGACCATTCACTTCACCTGCTTACTGTACTGTTTGCTGTTCTGCTATGCGTCCTTTCAACCGATCCACCAAGTTATCCAAATCTGACTCCTTTGCATCTATGTCGCGTTCCTTCCACCACTCCAGAACTGTTTCCGCAATCCCTGCAGGGTCTTCCAGCTGCGGCTCAACCACGTAGCCGTTAATCATACCGTTGATAAGTTTCCAGCCGTTTTCGAAAGCATAGTTTCGAAGTGTGGAAATTTCACTGATAATATTGACGCATCCTTGATAGCTGGGTATGAGCATCCACCCGATAACCGTGTCCAAGTTCTCACCGTCACGCTTGAGTGTTTCCAGCGCCTGCACTACCTCGCGGGGTAAAGGCTGAATTTCGTTATGAGTGACAGCACGTTCAATGGTGTTAAGCAACAAAAGCCTCTCGTCCTGAAGCTCCACGATTGTCTGACCGTGCTTCGCTAGATCGGATAATACTGTCTCCAGTTGCGCGAGCGCTTCGTCACGTTGAGCAAGGATTTCGTCATACTGCTTATGGGTGTACGTTTTTTCTTCTTTCAGGACAATGGCGTTTTTATAAGGAATTTCGTAGCCGGATTGAGTCCCATCAACAATTTGAAAAGGTGTTTTAATATCAAGTACCCCAAGAGTGATGCGGCGCGCCGTGTACTTCTCGCCTGGGGTGAATACTGTTTTGTCCTTGGCCTTAAATGGAGCGACAATCTTTATCTGAACGTTGTTCATTTGCTGACCACCTCGATTTCATAATGTGTTCCTGCGATAAATCCTTTTTGCCGGAGCGCCGCCTTAACAGTCATTTCTGCCAGGATCGGGCTGTTATTGTTACTGGATAAGTGAGTAAGATAAATGCGTTCTCCTTTGCCCCTGATCAGCTTCTGGAGAGCTTCCGCTGTCTGCTGATTGCTCAGGTGTCCCAAGTCGCTGAGGATACGAGACTGGACGCTGATAGGGTAATTTGATGCCTCTACCATGTCCGGATCGTGATTGGCTTCGATGATGTATACCTGAGCCTCCATGAGAGCCAGCATTTCTTCATCAACCTTGCCTGTATCAAAGACCACGCAGGCACGACTTCCGTCATATGCTTCAACCGTGTAACCAACCGGTTCATATGCATCGTGATGAGTTTTGAAAGGGTAAATGAAGATTCCATTTAATTCGATGACCTCGTACTCTCCGAACTTGGTTTCAACTACCCAACGCAACTCATCGTCCACACCAGATATGCCTTTCCATTCTCCGTCTGTCGCCCAAACATCGATACGGTACTGGTTCGCCAGCGGTAGCCCTTTGATGTGGTCGCCGTGTGCATGTGTTATGAAAATGTCTGTTACCTGGTCAGGACGGATTCCGCATTCAAGCAGCCGCTTTGCAATCTTCGTCTTGGCAACGCCTGCGTCAATCAGGATCGTGCGGCTTTCGTAGGTGAGTGCGATGCAGTTGCCGCCTGAGCCGGAAGCTATAATGTCAACCTTCATATAATCGCCTCAATGCAACTCATAATTGTGTTCTGGAAACTCAAGCGCGCTGTACCAGCGACTATTGTCCGCTTCGCCTAAAAGGAAGCCACATCGAATGCAATAACTCTGAGACCAAACCTCTGGATAAGAAGACATGTTTCCTGTGTGTTTAGCTGATTCACAACCGCATTTTGGACAAAAGTCGTCTGAGATTGTCGCTGGTTCAGGGTATGGATTTTCAGTAATCACAACATCAGCTAATCTTTCTTTCAGCTTGCGTTTGTTCAATTTCTTACCAAGGATGAATTTCTTGGTTTTTCGTGATACACATTTAATCTCGTCTGAATGCTGGAAGTAGTATTTCAAATGTCTTTTATAATTGGTGGATTTCATATGCTCCGCTCCCTCTTAATTCGTTCCTGCCAAGCCTTGGGGTGTTTGCACCCCCGGGCAGGTTCTTCGTAATGACGTTCCCCCAGCATGTAGGATACAAATTTGTCAGGGGCTTTTCGTAGTACATGCCGTTTAGAACTGGGGCCGGAGGCGGCCCCTTTGGCTCGGTCAAGCTGCTGAACAAGTCGAGCTGCACGGGCTTGCCGTCTTTCATCGGCTATCGCCTCCAGTGATGTCTTGCAGTCATCGCATACTCTGCGACCCCTGTTGTACTGCTCACGTCCTGCGGTTATTTCTCTGCCGCATACCTGGCAGTCCGGGCTCAATCGGTATATTTCGACCATGGCTTACACGGGAAGGTCATCTGCGGCAGCTTGGATTTGTTGGTCCATGATTTTCAGATAAGCGATGATCTCCGGTTCAGTTGGTATTTCGCCTTTGACTTGGAAGAACTCAGCAGCGTGTGCGTCAAATTCTGATTTGTCTTTTAGACCCAAAGCTTGATATTTGGCTTTGATTTGGGTTTTGAGTGCTTTGGTGCGGTCAACAGGAGTTTCTTCTTTGTCACCCTTATCTGGAGCGATAGTTTTCAATGGTTCAGACTCAGTAGATTCGGCTGTAACATCCCGCCGTTCATAGGGATTAGTCACATATTCAGGCTGCTGGTTTAATTGATCGTCTCCGAATTCAAGACCATACTGTTTTTTCAAAGCGCGCTGCTCGGCATGCTTTCCGATCATGTCCGGTTCCCATTTGTTCCAGTTGTCCTTGTTCTGGCCTGTGTACATGTGGGCGATGTGCTCTTTATCGACGAATACAGTTACTGGGCGTTTACCGTCTCGATAAGCGATGGAGTAGGCACCAACGATTGCACCGCGTGGGAAGGTTACTTCGTGCTCTATAACTTCCCATTCGTCTTCCCCTTTTTCATTCTTGTACTTCTTCGCTCGGAATGTGTCATTAGCGCAAACTGTCTGGGTATCGGGCGGCTGGAACCCTTCTTTTTCCCGGGCTTTGGACAGGTATGCTTCTGCTGCAAATTGGATACGTGCTTGCTGTCCGTATTTAATGAAGAAGATTTCATTTTTAAAAGGATCGAGCCCGTATGAAGCAGCTTTATGAGCGAATAAGAGGAATTCAGCATCTGATGCAGTCGGGCAAAGAGATGTGCGGATTACCTCCAGCACCGCAGGCTGGAAAGCTTCCTGAATTTCAGGGGTTAGTGTAAGTGCAGTTGATTTATTTGACATGGGCTTGTAGCCTCCTATGATTTAATAGATAGAAATGTTACTTTGCTGTGAAACCGATAATTCTTGCTTTGGTGTCCTTGATCTCAATAGTGTCGATGCTATGAACAATGATCTTTTCGGAGTTTGGAAAATGAAGCTCCTTTCCTACTTGGATGCTGGCTACTCCCAGCAGCGGCACTTCTATCAGAAATGGATGTCCTTTTCTCATCGCAACGCTACCTCCACTTCTATTTTCAGTTCCTGCCCTTCCACTACTCGGCCCGTAATGAGTTGGTCGTATACTGCCACACGGCCCGTGTAACTCTCAATGTTGTCGATGAAGGTAGGACATATTAACTCGGATTGTTTGAACAACACATCTGTCAGTTCCAGCCCTGCCGAGATACGTTCTCCGGTGGACAATGCCAGGTAATCCTTTCCGTCCATCTGGATGCTGAAATCAGGCTCATATTCACCCTTTGTCTTCACGTATTTGAACAGGCGGATTGAAAGACTAGTGAACAGTGACTGCACCTTGTTGGCTTGCAGTTCAGCTTCCTTGGCTCGGTATGACTTGATTGCATCCAGGATAAATACCGATTCTTTCAGGCTGGTGAGAGTGTCAGACTCAGCCTGCCGCGCTGCTTCAACATCTGCCTCAAGTTGAGCCCGAGCATTCTGATTTCGGATATCAGCCAGAACAACATCCAACTGATCCTCTAACTCTCGAACTTGTTTTGGAAGGTCTCCAACATCTATAGGAACAATAGAGGCGAGCTCTGCTTCTAATTCATTGCGTTTATCAATTAACTCTTGGTGTGCTTCACGGGCTTTAGTTATCCGAGCGTCCTTGTTTTCTTGTGCTTTGATTACTGCCTTTTCATCTAATGCCTGATTACATATAGGGCACTTATCTTCAATCTCTTCCCCGTGAAGTACTAGGAACCGTTCCTTGCTTTGTGCGATTTGATCACGTTGAGCTTGGAGCCTATATGCAACTTCTTGTTGCTTCTTTTCAACCTGGTAGGATCTCGCAGGCAGTTCATCTGCCGCTTTGATCTGCTTTCGCAATTCAGCTTCCAAAGCTTGCAATGACTCAATATTTTCACCTGAACTCGCGGGCAATTTATCAAGTTGTTCCTGCAGCGTCTTCGTCCGGCTTTGAGCAGCAATGTGCTGTTTCTCCAGCTTCGACTTTTGCCCCCCGGTTCCGCCGTGAATCTTCTGTAGGTCATCAAGGGTGTGTTTCTTCATCAGTTCATCCAACTTGACGGCAGCAGGGTTCAGTGTGATGTCCTTCGACTTCTGTTCTGGATCAGTGCGGCTCATTTCCTGAAAGACTTCTTTCTTTGCAGGCGGTGTGGTATATTTCATGATTTGTTCCCGCTGCTTCGTCCAGTGCCGACCGAAAAAGTAGATTGGGTTGTAAAAGGACAGGAATTCATCTTTGTCAAACAGTTCAGCAACCGCCGCTTCAAACTCTTTGGCCTTCGTTGGAACGTCATTGATGTAAAATGAATTACTCCCGTTTACTATCTCTCGAGCAAACTTCATCGGCATACCGTCCAATTGCAGGAGGGTAGAAGCAAATACCCGGTCAAACTCATAATTTGTTGGTGATGGATTGTACTTGTTTCCGAATAAATCTGTGCCGTACAGCACCCAAATTGGAGCAGTTCCGAGTGAGGTTTTCCCCTGTCCGTTCCTTCCCGACAAGCGGGTGATATCTCCGTACTCTACTTTCTTGGATCGTAATTCAGTGAAGTTGATGACCTCTGTTTCCAATAATCGAACATGGTTTGCCACTTGCTTTCCTCGCTTCCTGTGATATGATGATTGCGAATAGTTTTCTTATGGACCGCTCTCTAATGGGCGGCTTTTTTTGTTTGTTGTGGTCCTTCGACTTTTTCCATTTCCCACGGATCAAGTCTGCGAACTGGAATTGCTATAGTGCAATTGACTGCGTCCAACATACACTTCTTGCAATGCGGTTTTGCCGATTCATAAACTGCATACTCAGCATCTTTTTTACCGCACCCGCACTTAACTATCACTGCTCACCTCACCCCCTCTCAGTTCCTTCCTGATTCGGTTGTACTTAACGCGATTTGCTTCGCTCGGAAAAGCGAATTTCGGATACCGCAGATTGCATAAATGTTGTCCTCCTGATTGAGCCAATGCTTTCAGGTCCAACGGATCATCACTTGCTTTGATTCGGATTGATAAGTGCATTGGATTGGATGGATTACTCATGATCATCACCGCTTGCTGGCAAGCAGCCGGTTGTACTTGTCGAACTGGCCTCGTGCATGCAACGCAATCATCAGGCGACCTTGCTGGTACATCCGACCCTCAAATGATTCGAAGAATGAGCACAGAGCCTTTAACTGTTGTTCAGTTTTCATTTGATCACCATCTCTCTTTTAGGTACTGGGGGCGACATCAATCCCAGGCTTATCATTAAGGGAATCTCTGCCCGCTTAAGTTGTTCCGGTGTAAGCATGCCAACCTTTTTATCTAAACGAGATTTATCAATCGTCCTCAACTGCTCGAACATTACAACCGATGGTTTGCATAAGCCGGATACTGTTCCAATTGGAAAGTGTGTTGGCATCAAGCGTTTATCTTTAGCATCAGAAATTGCCGCAACTACTACTGTGGTTGAGTATTTATTGCCCACATCGTTTTGAATGATCAGGCCCGGACGATACCCCTGTTGTTCGCTTCCTTCGCCGTCTCCGTATTGAATCTTGTAGATATCACCACGCCGGATCATGTCAATTGCACCTCCAGTTCATCGAGCCTTGCGCATACATGCTGCACTAAATCCATTTGGTTAAGTGATTGAGCAGCAAAGGCGATTTCTTTCAGACCATCAATCTCGTAAACCAGCTCAAGATTTTTTCTGAGCAATCCGAATATCAATTTCAACTCCAGTTCTCCGAGAATCAGATTGCCTTGCTTATCCGTGTTCATCATTGTGATTTGTGCCATTGCCCGGTGAATCTTGTGAATTGCGATAGACATGTGTGTGTGCCCCTTTCAATTCGGTTTGTTATTTTTCGAATTTCAGCATTGTTTCGACCACTTCGTTCACGATCTGTTCAGCGACCACAGCCTCCTCTTCCGTCATAACCAAGATTGTTTTTATTCCGAGTGTTGCGCGAACTAACGTTGATAGAACAATCTTTACTTGGTGCCTTAAGGGCGAATCTTCGAGGTTTAGTCGCTGCAAAGCTCTCTTTCTTATTCCGATCCACAGCGCTCCCTTCCCGGACAAGGGCTCTTCGACTTCGGTTTCCTCTTCTCCCCCCAGATCCAAACTGTTGAGCATATTTCGAAGAGTGATGATTCCCTGCGTATCAGCGATACTGAACGATTTAGCCGGTAATGCAAATCCCTGTTCTAAATCTTTCTCCTCTTCTTGTAGCAGCGTGAGAATGTTAGAGTCGCCTCGTTGTACAAACATTGCAACCTGCCAATCATTCAATGCTTCTGCTGATCGATTCATTTAACCACCAACTTTCACTAAAATAAGTAACATTTCTATTGACGGGTATACGGTTTTACCGTATACTTTCTCTAGTATCAATTCTCCATTTCAGAGAATTTATTCTCAAAAAAATATGCTGGTTCTATTGCCAAGCCTTTCGTGCAAATCTTTTCTAAATCATCGGCTGTCAATCGGCAATCTCCATTCATAATTTTGTAGAACTTTTTTTCACCGATCCCAGACTTTTCAGCAATAACCCTTAATACATAACCTTTAGACTTAATGTACTGAAGAAGCCGTACACGTATCGGAATTCCAATAAACTCATCTTCAACTGGATGGATGGCGATTTCACTCGAATTCATCCCCCGTCCTCCTTTCTCCATTTTGGGGTGATAATTCTCTGTATCAGAGAAATTTCGTATCCCCAATATAATTCTCTGTATCAAAGAAGTCAACACCTTTTTTAAAATTAATTCTCTGTATCGTATAATAATTTCTCTTAAAGTGGACAATATGCTAATATCGATTAGGAGAGGTGAGCAGAAAAATGGCTGCAATTTACGCTGAAAGATTGAAAAAGATTAGAAAGGATTTGAAGCTCTCACAGCTTCAAGTGAGGGATCATACGGGGATAAATAATAAGACCTTGAGTGGTTATGAGGCTGGAAGAAATAAACCTGATTATGATACTTTGAAAGTCCTTTGTGACTACTATGGGGTAACAATGGATTGGGTTCTTGGACACACAAACAACCCCCACAGCAAGTTAACCGAAGCTGAGAGGGATATGGTTGAAAAAGTAGAATTGAACGATGATTCATTCATCAAGGGAGATTTCACTTTTGACGGAGTGGAATTAACAGAGGATCAGAAGAGAAAGCTGCAAGCTATGGCTCGTCTTCTTCTGAGTCAGGATCAACAAGGGAATTAAAAAATTCTTTAATCAATTCTTGGTTTTCTGGCGTATCGGCTGCAATGGAAATCAAGAACTGTTCTGCATCAATGCTATTCATGTGGCATGACCTCCGGTATGTATTATTGCAATTATATACGAACGACTGTTCCTATGAAAGGCTAAAAAACTTAATATGGAGGATTACATAATATGGCGCTTACCTTCGGGAAGTGCCTGTTGCGCGATTGCAGAATCCGTGCGAATGTCACTCAGGTGGAGCTATCTGAGAGGCTGCAAAAGGAACTGGGATTGAGTGTATCCACCACCCTACTGTCGCTCTACGAGAATGATAAGAGACCCATCCCAGCCCTTACTATGCGTGGGATTTGCATTATTCTCGGTTGTTCTGAGACTGACATTTATGAGTGGCCGCGATAGCGCATCAGGCCGGAGCAATTACTGCTCCACCCGGAGGTCTATTTTTACCCCGTTGTAAAGTTTACTTTAAGTCAATGGGAAATCTTGTTCCTGTTTACCATTTTGCCCCATATCACAAGATTTGTAAATTAAAATCGGGCGTCTGAATTTATCGCATTCGACACAATCATTCGACAACATATTACATACACATATGATATAGTGAATTGTCGAACGCAAAAAAGAGGGGCCACCGCACATTGACGGTGGCCCCTCTTTTCATTGAAATATTGGTACAACTTTTTTGGGTTGTTCGATTCGTGATGAGAGCCTTTTGACCAGATCGTTGTACCCTCTTGCAGACATAGAACACTTTAATTCTTTTACTGTACGAAACTTCTCAAAGCAGGCGTAATACGGCATAGTTTCAGTCCTCTTCACCTTCGAAACATTAACAGAGTTATGCCGGTCAACATCCAGAAAATTACCACCGCTGTTGTTGAGAACCTCTGTCCAGTGTTCTTTGCTGCCCATAAAATAATATGTGGCATCCGCAGTGTAAAAAGCGACCTTTCGGTATGCTTTTATATACGACAGATACAGTATGTCAGCGATCTTTACAGGGGTAACACCATTCTTCCCCTTGTGATCTACCAGAAGTGTTATGTGTTCCATGTATGTGCCCTCCATTATTTTTTAAGCAAATGTTGTGGTGGCTTTGGGTTGTTGACAAAAATCAGGCTTGCTGGCATTACAGACAGAGCTGCTATTGCACCCAGTCCAGTTGCGATTGCACCATAGATAGCTGTTTTAAACATGTTTGTCACCCCCTTTCGTGAAATGCTCATTAATTACTAACGTCAAAGCCTGCACAAAAAATGCTATTGCTGCCATAGACGATCCAAACCATAGATTTGATGCAACGACTAGGAACGAGATAACTTTTAGTGCAGGGTAAAAACGTTCAGGTATACGTGTCTGGTTCTCGATTCCTGAAGGTGCATAGATTAACATGATCAGCATACTGATCACCGTGAGTGTACCAGAGAAACCTGTACCAATACTCAACATAGACAGTGCGGTTGCTGTACCGGCCGTAATGATGGCGCACCCCATGCTTGTTTGCAGATGTAGACCCCCTGAAAACAATCGTAGAAAAGCAAAGCATTTGAGCAGCATTACCGCTTCATCCAAACGACCAGTTGCCAAACCTGCCAACACTGTTAAAACGACCACTGAAACAAAATTAAGAATAATGATCAGTGAATGCCTCATGCTGTCTTCTGGTACTGGATGATTGGGAACAACTGACTTAATATGCCGGGCGATTCTCCCGGCCGCTACCTCGATCATTTGTCTTCTCTCTCCTTGCGGACTGCATAATATATGAACAGTGCTGACGCTGCCCCAAAGAACATGATGTTTACCCAGGACAGTTGCACGTACATCGCTATTGTCATCAGCACGAATGATACAAGAATGACAGATACCACTACGTTCTTTTCCCCAGGCAACCTAAACAAGTCATATGGTGCTTCAAAACCAAGACCGAATTTATATAGCGCGTACGAAATAACAAGGAATAGAATGCTTGAAATGAGCTGCAACAGTTCTCCCCCAACAATAGCCAGCATTAAAGCCTGTACGATCCCATAGCTGAAGAATCCAACACCGGATATAATAGCCGCCCAAATTAGTGGCAGCCGGACTATAGCGGCCAAGATTAACACATAGAACATCAGGTTGATTACCGTTGCGACGTAACCCAGCTCCAACTCTCTAAGGAAATAACTCTGCAACCCCATAAGCACTGATATAGATACCGCCTGCCAGATATAGTCCATTGGGTTTTCGCGAAAAAACACCATCATAAAAACAAAGACCGCTAATACCTCAAGCGTTGAAAACAACAAAAACGTGACCAGCTCCATCGTTTCTAATCCCCTTTATTCTGGCTTATCTCTACCCCGCCATTCTTCCATTCGTTCCTGATATTCATCAATAGTTGGTTTAAACCAAAATGGCCTATTTCCCACCATTACATCAGGCTCTGGGAAGAGTTTGTTTTTACGGACATGATGCATATTCTTAGGGTCAACGCCGATCTGTTCCGCAACCTCCTTGCTACCAAGGAGTGGTGGGTACTTTTTACCACGTATAATTTTCCGAGCTTCTTCCAGTTCATCTAGCAGTGCAGTGATCTGCTCTCCGACCTCTCCTCCCAGCTTATCTGCTAGTTCTCTATACTGATTCAAGGTCAATGCGTATTCCTCCTTAATTTTCATGATGACTTGTCTGCAATAAATATACGGTAAAGCCGTATATATTACAAGAAGTATTTTCCTTTTTTATAGGGAATTTATAGAAATACCCGAATAGGTCTGTTAGACTAAATGTACAAAATTCTTTCCTGAAAGGTGATGAACATTGAAAAAGTGTCCTTACTGCGCCGAAGAAATCCAAGACGAAGCAATTAAGTGCAAGCATTGTGGAAGTATGTTATCTGAGAATGTAAGCACAAAAGTAGAACCAGAACCAGTTGTATCTGCGCCACCTAAACCGCCTCAACATGAAAAAAAGCCTAATTCTTTAGCTATAGGGTGTATAGGTCTTATCGTTCTCGTATTCTTTTTTGGCCTTACTTTCTGCAACAGCAATACCTCTAGTTCTACATCGACAGCAACATCTAAGACAGTAACCACTGGGGATCGAGCGTACATAAATACAAATGCTTATGCAGCATCTACGAAGGAAAACCTTGACTTAATGCTTAATTACATGAATGCCAAAAATGACAGCGGTCTTAACGAAATGATACTGACAGGCAAGGTGTTTACTGTGGAAAAAGGTACTGAGGTCAATGTCGTTAAACGAACATTTGCCACTGTTCAAGTAAGTTACAGCGGAGGATCTGGCTGGCTGCCTTATGAGTTCGTTACAAAAAAATAAAGAATATATAAAAAAAGCAGGTGGAATTATCCCCTGCTCATTTTGCTTTTAATTCACTGACATGATATCCGCTAGATAAATATATTTCCAATCTCCATCAGGAAAAACCAGCTTAATCTCTTTACGGAATGTGTTAACGACCGTCACAATACCCTCGTACACATTATCTTCAATCGGATCAAACTCTGTTATCCTGACTCGGATATGTTGGTGAAAGGAATCATTTAATTTGCCGTGTATTAGCTGCAGTTCCTGCTCGTCTAAAATCGGCTTTCCCTTCTCCATCGCCTTCGCTTCTTGTTCAAGCCAAGCCTCTCTGTGTTCCGGTAAGATCATCCTCGAAGATTCAAATAACCCGTTGTCAAATAATTTCCCTGACATATGTATCCCTCCTGAATAAGAACAACTGTTTGTATTATATGCGAACAATTGTTCTGTATTCAAGAAGAAAAAAACTCCACCAGTTAGTAACAAGTAGAGCAGGTTTCTAATCCTTAGTGGTTCCTGGTCGCTTACTAAATGCTAGTTCAAACAACCCTGTCGCTGATAATCCTGCTAGACCACCAGCCCATAACCTCAATGTTAAGTCCAATGTAGTGAACGGGTAGGATGCCATTCCAATTAAAAGACCCAACACAAGACCGACTGCAGGCACAATATTTGTAGGGATGTTAATAGTCTTCTTCACGAATTGTACGCCTGCCAGCACGAACACAGCCAGTACAGATGCGAATGTAAGCACAACTTCCAAAGTTTGATTCTCCATCACTTCCCCGCCTCCTTGCCGACCTTGATACCTTTTTCCTTGCGATAATTAATAACGAGTTGCCGCCAGAAGTCGTAGCTGCCTGTCTCATCTGCGATATAATCCTTGTAATACTCATATGCAGACTTTGCCCAATCTGGGCATGGCATGCTGGACTTTGCTTTCTCTGTTTTAATCCACTCTGCCTGCGCCTTTACTGTGGACTCGAGTTCCTCGACCCGTTTCTTTTCTTCCGCCGTCATCGGCTCTTCCCCCTTATCAACAGCAGGTTGCTGTTGTCCGTAGTAATTAATCAGGTACTGCGTGGGTTCGACTACTCCAGATTCATCAACAGTGAAGCCGAATGATGGACTGGATTTCTTCCTGATCTCATAGTGCAAATGCGCTCCAGTACTAACTCCGGTGTTGCCCTGATGACCTACCTTTTCACCCTGCTTCACATGCTGCCCCACAGCAACAGATGCTGACGACAAGTGAGCATATACATGCAAATAACCTTTATCGTCTTTGATAGCCACTGTGATCCCGTAGCCACCGAATCCTGAGCCTGTAACACCCATCTTAGCGTGTAAGACCTCTCCGCCAACAAACGCGTACAGAGGGCCATTAGATGGGCTCACAACAAGATCCACACCTTTATGGTATTTCCGTGTCTTGTACACGGGATGAATACGCCAGCCAAATGGACTGGTCAAACGATATCCTTCGAATGGATTCATGAAGATACACCTCCTAACTTGATTGCAGCCCATACAGCAGCTACTATACCTCCAGCAATACCAACAATGACCGCGCCGTAAAATGTCCGTTTAAACCACTTCTGGTCCTCGGCCTGAGCTTTTTGAGTAGCCAAGGCCGCCTCTGCTTTCCGGAGAGCATCGTCAGCAATTTCCTTTGCAGACTGAAGCATATCCACACGATGGTGGGCAGACTTCGAGGATTGGTCTGCATTACGGGCGATTTCGCGGACTGTCTCTACTGCAGCCGCTAATGTCGGCACTACCTCCAGAGTTTTTTCAATTCGAGCAAGTTGAATCTGAATGTCTACTAGCAATTTCGAATTTTCATCTGGCACCTCACTCACCCTCTCATTCACTGTCTTCTCCCCCTCCATCTCTATTTTCGGGTATATAAAAAGCCCCCTGACTACTCCAGAGGGCATAAAAATAGCGCACCGATATCGGAACGCTTGTTACTTCTCAATCAGAAATTCGACTCCACTTTCGGTCAAAATAGCGTCAACTTGTTCACGAAGAGTAGCGGGAACTACCTTGTACTCAGTAATGCCAAAAATAATACGTTGCGCAAAGAACATGGCTACCATGGTATCACCTCCTTCCGTACGAAGAAGAAGCCAGAATAATATACGCCTTATCATTCATAAACCTTTAACGCAATCTCTGCGATTACATCATCAGTAAAGGAAGCTCGTTCTGCAAGTGCCTTGCTCTGTGCTTTCAAGAGTATGCTTTCATGCTTCAAAGATTCAAAATCTTCCTGCGGCACACTCACATAAACCACAGGTTCAGATAAAGGTTTATCGGAGAATGTAAGAAAGTTGCCCTCCGATATGTTTTCTTCTCGAATTAAATAGAGTGACTTATGTTCATCGATTAATTCTTCTCTTTCGGCATCTGACTCATACTGATAGCGCCATTCCAAAACAATCCCCTCCTAAGATACAGTTACACCAAATGCGATTTTAAAACGTACATTACCTCCATAAACGTTATTTTGGCTATTGGTAGACCTCATAAAAAGTTGCAACACATCTCCCTGTTTCAGCGTTATATCCTCTTCAAATGTGGTCGAACCATTGTTGTTGACGTATCTTTCCACCCCAACCGGGACATCGTTTACGTACCACCTACAGTACCCACTAGCTCCGGTGATGGATGAATCAATAGAAAATCTGTGAGATACCCGGTATGTCCCTCCGATGCTCGGCTGGAAACTCCTGATCTTGGCCCAACCTGTACTGCTCGTCCCACCAACTACGCTATCATAGGTATATAAATCATATGTGCCTGGTTTAAAGCCGGATACGCTCTGTACCTTTTGGGCAAGTACTGCCCATGTATCAGATGTGGATGCACTTCCTCCGTTGGCGTTGATAGCACCCACAATGCCGTTTTTGGCATCAACGCCAGATTGCTTTACTTGCATTAATTGGTTCGCCATATTCGCCATGTCTCCAGTAAAGTCATAAGGCACGTCTTTAGTAGGCACATTACGTAAGTTAAATTTGATACGGGCAATGCCCTTCGTTGCATTAGCTGGTACGTTAGTAGCAACGAGTCTTAACTTTATTTGATTGACCCCGGCCGGGCCTGTTAACGACACCCTTTTGCGATGCCACCACTTGTTATTGTCAGCCGCAAGCGAGAGTAAAGTAGCGTCATTTGCAACGTTTTTAACTTCAATAGCCACGATGCCTGTAGTGACAAGCGATGTATGGAAAAGGGCTTGTAATTCGTAATTCGCTCCGGGATACACAGATATAGGCGCACTGTCCAAAACAGCATATTGATTAGACGGAATTTCAGCGTTAGTGTAAAAAAGTCCGGTAACGTCAGGGCTGGATGATGTAAGCCACGAAACTCCCCCTCCATTAGTCCACCCCTCCGTACCAAATAGACCAGTCGAATTCCAAATCAAATTGGTTGTAGGGGCATCGTCAGGAACCACCACATCAGTAAAGTTTAATATCCTACGCAAATCGGGAGTAAACGCTTCGCCCGCCGTGGTCACCCTTGCGCCTGTATCAAACATGTAAACCTCTGGGCCTGCCCCGCCTGTATAACGCATGTAAATGCCACGTGCTCCTAGATTTGCGTGCGTGTTCTCAAACTTAAACGTGTCGCCATCCAAAAAGCAGTTACTGCCGTACAAAGTCGACCCATTGGACGATGATGAAAAAGTACCCCACCTACCATTGATTAATCTTCCTGTCATGTTGACGCCGCCTGAGCGAGGCACACTGGCATCAATTGCCGCCTGCTTCGCATCATCTACATATTGTGTGGTGGCAAATCCTTCGTCTTGTACAGTCTTTAAGAAATCTTCCCATTGTTTTCGGTATTCTGCCGTTTTTGTATTGAGCCAAGCCTGAAACTGATTAAAGATTGAAGTGGTATCAGCTTGCTGGATCAATCCAGTTACAATCCCACACACTGCGCTGTTCAGCCGCTCATCAGTAATATTCTCCGGGAGGACAACCGAGGTATTAGCTTTTACTAGGATCTGAGCCAAACTGAGGTCGTACACGTCACCTGAGCGTGTAATGGCTGGGACAGTAGGAGTAGCTGCCGGGTTGCCCTGCAGTATCAGCGCTCTAATTGCCCGTACAGGAGTGCTAGTGTCTAAACGGAGGATTACTCTATCAATCCTGTCAGCGTTCGTGGCAGGCTGCACAGTAAGTGTCAGCGGCTCGTCATAGACACTGTAAAGGTAGCCGTTAATCCAGCCGAATCCCGTTTCAATTTTAACGTTGGAATTCGTACCGGTTGCGGATACTTTCAATTTAGTTCCACCACTAAAAATGCCATTCCCAACAAACCGGGAAAAATATTCTGCAAACTCACGGGCAGGATAATCCCGTGGATCGTCTGCGGTTGTATCGAAAAAACCTGATTTCTGAGGCATTTCATCCGCTCCTTTTTACATCTGATTTAAGCTGCTTAACAAAATGGGTTATTGTCGGAATTTCATCACCAAGAGAGATTTCAATTTTGGACACTGGCTCGTATATTTCTTTGACCTCGGTGATTCGACTGTCCAAAGTGAGCCCCCATTTTTTATTCTGAACGGTAACGATATCGCCTAAATCCCAGTCCTGTTCAAAGACAAAACTCCGGGTATCCAGTATCTTGCCATCAAAGGTCAATAGGCGTTTTTGTTCGGCCAATTTCTGATTGCCCATATCCACCAGTTCGGTAGCATCCTCTGCACCTGAACAATCCAAAAACACCTCTCGTCTATCCAAACCCGTACCAGATCCAACCATTTGTATTAGTCGATCCTCATATTCTCCTTTGCCGCCTGCATAACCGATATTTTTATATTGCTGATCAGAATCAATGAAAGATTGTGATTCAATGTTGTCGAATTCGTGGGAGAATATCACAGGCGGTCTGGTCGTTTGCCCGGCGGTCAGGTTTCGTCCCTCTAGCACTTCGAACACCCATTTTCGGGACGAGTAATCCAATGAGACAAACCAACCAATATCACACCATTCCGCTATCTCCTGAATGACCATATTGAGTGGTTCAAATCTTGTTTGCCACGGTGTGACTTTTCCTCGACCCTGATCAGATGCGTTCGCAAAAAAAGGAACTCTCCTGTCTGGAAAGTCCCCGTTAATCAAATGATTATTAATATAGTGTTTCATCACCGTTTCCGCTGGACCACGTACCCGGTCAAAATTGTCAGTAACCGTGATCCGTCGATCAAGCGCGCCACCCAGCGATGGCCCTTTTACAATCAAGGTTTCGATACCTTTATCATTTTGGCTAATCTCACGGTACTGGATGATTCCAGACTTGTGCCCTTTATTATCGATAATGATAATGTTTTCTTTCTGCAGCTTGTCTGCATGTTGCTTATGGAGAGCAATGTGCAATTCGAACTCTCCGGCCCTGTAAAACCTCCGGGTACATTGCAAACTCTCGTAATCATCTATCTCGCCAAGTAAATTGAAATTACGGTCAATAATACGGACGGATGGAATTTTCATTTAACCACCTCCATATCGGTTGTACCAATATACGGTGACTGTGGCCACTGCCCGGTCACCTTCACGGTCGCTGTCATATCTCAACATGTTACGGCCTGGTTGGAGTTGAAAGAAGGTACTGCCGAGATCGATCCAGTGAAAGACGTTTGTCCTTGTCCCATCCGTATTGACTACCTCAACCCTCTTTTGACCAAAAGCTGTGTTTATAACCAGGACGTCGTCCTCACTTAAATCATAATTGACCTGAATAAACTCCCCTGTGGTCTCATTTATGACCACTGGATTTAGCGCAGGCCCTTTATAATGGATCTCTACTGGAGTCTCAACGTCACCATCGTTTTGAAATAGTCCACGGTAGGCGCTATATGCAAATTGAGTCGGTAAGCGCAATGGAAACGTAAGCCCCCCGGATTCGAACCGCAACCCCTTTGATATCTGTGTCTCGTCCGTGAAGTATGGGTCCGGGCATACAAAGTTAATTTTGTAAGGTTGGTTGTTAACAATTCGATCATCATCAAAGTCTGGTGTGTTTTCAACTACAGCTCCAATTGCATAACTTCGTGCTGAGTTGGTGTAAACCAGTTTACCCAGACCAAGTTTAGAGTTGAGAATACGCATAAAGTCCCTGCGATACTGATACATTTGTTGACGAGAATTTGCAATAATCCCGCCTTCAACTCCAATCGGCCTCTCGGCCAATTGAATGCTTACAAATGATGACCCATCTTGATAAGGCGACTTTGTAGATTGCAGGGCGCCTGGGACACCACCAGTGCCTGTTATCTTTCTGAGATAAAACGGTTTGGAGGTGCCTAAATAAAGACTCTCTCCTCGTGAGTTGGTAAATGTGACTGTCTCCATTATGCACCTCCTAATATGCCAATTTCTGAGCAGCTTGTGTTGTAGCACGAGCAATATCGCTCGGTGATGTTACTTTAGTGTTGAAATTATTCACGACTTCAACTTTAACTGCTTGTCTCGTATCGATTCCGCTTGAACTTGAACCAGATGAGGATTTACCTCCTCCTGAAGAAGCCCCAGCAGCGAATGAGACAGTTTCCATTGCTGATAATGCTGAGCTACGAGCTGCATTTATCTGAGAGTTTATTGATGATATCAGGGATTGTATTTGATCCACCTGTGATTTAAACCCTTGGTACATTTCTTCACCCAACGTTTTACCTGTTTTGTTATAGGATTCTCCAAATGTTTCTAGTAGCTTGATGATATCTTTTTGTTGATTGTTAACAATCATTTTCTCTGCTTCTGCTTGCAAGTTCTTGGATTCAAGCATTTTATTGTACGTATCTTGAACTGCTGCCAACTCACTATTAAGAGAGCTCTTCCTGTACTCGTACATCGAGTTGATCCGCTCAACATCAGCGTTGTAGTCTGCCTGCATCATTTCTTTCTTGATTGCGAGGTTGTCCTTAATTATCTGCGTTTCAGCAGAAAGTTTGTTCTTAAGTTCCTGTTGCTCTTTGGTGAGAGCTTCCTTCGTGTCAGCAAGCTGCTCCTGTCTGTGACGTTCATTCTGCTCGGCGATAACCTTGTTCAACTCTTTGGTGAGTTGTTCACGATTAAATGCGTCATGCTCATAATCAATCATGCCTGTCAGACGATCAATTTTCTTTTGGTCAGCTGCATCAAGTTCAGCTCGACTGCGTTGTTGTTCCCCTTTGTTCAGGGCATCTAGTCGCGCCTGTATAGCTTCTATCTGCGCGTTTGTAACAGCTGTAATCTGAGCAATCTCTTCATCGGCAGCCTTTTGAGCAGCGGACACACGGGCATCATAAACAGCCTTGATAGAGTCGAGT
This sequence comes from Paenibacillus sp. JJ-100, assembly GCF_948329825.1. Lineage (GTDB taxonomy): Bacteria > Bacillota > Bacilli > Paenibacillales > Paenibacillaceae > Paenibacillus. Next base: position 345,366 of record NZ_CAOJCM010000001.1, on the reverse strand, counting down.
TGCGACTTCTTCCAAGACTCATTCGCTTCGATCTGCGATTTGATTCCTTCCTCTGCTACTCGTTTCTCTTCGGTGTACTTGGCCTTGAGTGCATCCTGAATTCCTTTGGAAAGATTGTTGATATTTTCGATCTGATCTTTCTTCTGGTCCTCCAATATCTTCTTTTGGTCTTCAGCATATTTGCGCGCAAGTAAGAGGCGTTCGTTTGTCTGTACCCGGATCGCCTCAGTGATTTCTTTTTCAATTTGCTTTTTCTCAGCAGCAGAGTACCGTCTATCCTTCATAACCTTTTCCAGATAGTTTTTGTTTAGATATATTTGATCGTTTAGCAGTTTGTCTTCCAGTTTGTACTTCTGTTCCGCATCCAGTTCTTCTCGAGCGAGCCTGTCTTCGTAAGCGGCCTTGAGCGACTTGCTCACATCCTCGGTTGTCTTCTCGCGCAGTTCCTTTTCCTTCTCAACCTTCCGGCGTGTTGCCTCAAAAATCATGTCGTCGATGCGTTCGCGCTCATCAGCTGAGTCAGCGTAAAGTTTGCGAATCCGTTGAAGACGTTTAATCTCATCGTCCTCATTTAGTTTACCAAGAGACTTAGCCCTCTCGTAGTCCTTCATCGCTACTTCCAGCGACTTGTCACCAAGAGCTTTCTTAACTGCATAGATCCTTTCCTCGATCTCCATGCGTTCATCAGCAGTTTTAACGTACTTGGCCCGGATAGTTTCAAGGGTTTTCAACTCACTTTCCAGTGTGAGTTGATCCATCTTTTTCTTGTGTTCCATTTGCTTGTAAGCATCGTCCAAAGCCTTGTTCTCGTATGCTTTTTCCTTCGGTGTTTTTTCCTTCTTGGAGCCTCCGCCCTTGCCTTTCGACTTGTCCCCGAGATCCAAGCCAGCAACCTTACCTGTACTAACTGTTGGAACAGTGATTTTAGGTATCTTAATGTCTCCAGGTTGCATGTTGAGCAGTGCCTGAAGAGATGCAGCCTCTCCGCGTAAACGAGCTAACTCGGCATTCATTCGGTTCAATGCACCCTCTGCTATACCACTGGAACCAGCAATTTTGTTGATGCCGTTAACGATGGTAATCGCAGCTTCTTGTTTAGCGATGGCAGTCTGCTTTTCTTGCAGAGCTTCTGCGGCCTTAGCTTGGACGCTTTGCCATTCCAGTTCGACTTCGCGTTGTTTAACAAGGATCAGACCCTTTATAGCCTCAGTGTTGACTCCTGTAGCTGTAGCAAACTGGGGGAACTGATCAAGCAGACCCTTTTGAGCAACTTTCCAAGCGTCTGTACCTTGTTTGGCGGTGTTGTACGTCTTGATCATGTTAAGAGTGCTATTGATTTGCTGTTGTTTGACCGCCGCTGAACGAGCCAATTCGTGTACTTCTGCCGCTGTAGCTTTTTGGGCGTTCTTAACAGCACTAGTATAAGTGTTCGTTACCGACTTAAGGTTATTAAGTGAAGTAGCCGCAACTTTTCCGTTAGCGTCAAAGAACTTGAGGTCCACCCCGAATTCTCTTGCTTGTTTGCTTAACTCCTTAATACTTATCCCAAGATCGTCAGCCGCTCTGTTCAAACCAACGAAACTATCAGTTTTGATCGTGGAGTACGATTCGTTCGTGACCTTGATCAATTCCTCGTATGATTTGATTAAGTCTTGCAAACTTTTTTCTTTCTCCTGAATAGCTGGAATCTCTTCACGAGTTATTCCTTCTTCAGCGATCCTGTTTAATTCTGACTGCGCCTCTGCCAATTCCCGGGCCGCCACCTTCGCATTAACAAACCCTATTGTAAGGATCGCTAGTGTGGATATAAGCGCCGTTATAGCCAGTCCGACTGGATTGGTAGACAAATAAATTAAGGCGCTCCCTAAGGCCTGCACAACAGGAATTAGAGCCGCTATAGACATGCTAAGTTGACCCACAATGAGTAGAACCGGTCCGAGGGCCGCCACCACTGCTGCAACAACGATGATGGTCGTCTGTGTGGACTGATCGAGGACAGAGAACATGTTAGCAAGTTCCGTACCTTTTTGGATGACAGGCTCCAAGGCAGCGAACACCGCAAGTAAAGCCGGTTTAAGAGAATCGCCCAACGTGATTGCAGCGTCAACGATTTTGTTTTTTGTGATTTCAATCTGTGAAGCAGTTGTTTCATACCTTGTTGTGGCCTCTTTAGTCAGTGCCGTATTTTCTTCCCATGCTTTCGTACCAAGTTCCAGTGAATTCCGGAACAGATCTCCTGCACCAGAGGCGCGCAACAACGCATCCCTTACCCGTATCTCTGACAACCCTAGTGCATCCAGAACAGCAAACGTGTTTTCACCTGCTGCCGACATGCGTCCTAAACCATCGATAAAATCAAGCAGCGCCCCTGCAGCATCTGTTTTAAACTTTTCTTGGAGTTCTTGCGCACTTATCCCTGCAACCATTGCAAAGTTATTCAAGTCCTTACTACCAGTAGCCACCGCTTGAGCCATGTCAATCATGACTCGCGAAAACGCCGAACCTCCGGCCTCAGCTTCGATACCCACAGAGGATAACGATCCGCCGAATGCAAGTATCTGCGCCTCTGTTAACCCTATCTGTTTACCCGCGCCAGCTAACCGCAACGACATATCTACGATCTCTGATTCAGTTGTCGCCAAGTTGTTACCTAATCCTACGATTGTTGCTCCGAGTCGATCAAAGTTCTTCTGTGGCATTTGCGTTATGTTAGCGAGACGGGCCAAACTTGTAGCTGCCTCGGTGCTTGCCATGTTAGTAGCTACGCCTAAGTCGGACATAGTGCGAGTAAAGCTGATAAGTGCTTCGTTTTTGATACCTAATTGACCAGCGGCCTCTGCTACCTCCGCAATCGCTGATGCTGATTGAGGGATTTCACGACTCATCTTCCTGATCTCGTCACTGAAACCTTTTAATTCGGCTTCTGTGGCATCTACGGTCTTTTTGACTCCTGCAAATGCAGTCTCATACCCTATCGATGCTTTAGTCGCCAAACCAGCTACAGCAGCGAGTGGAGCAGTCATCATCGTTGTCAAACTTGCCCCGGCATTGCGCATGGTGTTACCAGCCGACTCCATCTTGCTGGCAACCTTGTCCAGCGCACCTGACACCTTGTTCCAAGCAGATACTTGCTTCTCCAGCTCAGCCTCTGTGCTTTTTAAAGCCGCATCCATTTTGTTGTATTCAGATACGGCCTTGTTGAGCCTATTTTGAAGTATTTCTGTCGCTTTAGCATCCTTTCCTTTTGCCGCGACCGACTCTTCGTACTTCTGTTTAAGTTGCAGGACACGTTGCCCCTGAATCTCCATCTGCTTATTCAAGTTTTCGGACTTGAGGCGCAATTTATCCTCGGAGCTGCCGTATGCGTCTAGCTTGGATGATGCTGCGTTAAACTCGGACTGCACCACACGCATTTGCCGACCCAATTGTGCAAGTGACTTCTCTACACCTGAGTCACTAAGCGATAACTTGGTGACTAGGTGAGCAACTTCGATTTCATCTGCCATCCACTACCTCACCACGCTTTCTGTTAAATGTACCGGTCGATATATGCGTCTAATTCAGGCGAGCTTTTAGGCACCTTACCTTCTTCCGTTTCGAGGGTGTTCATCTTTACATGCATGTCCCAAAGCGCATAAAACCTACGCATAGTACAACGCCAAAAATCGTTCTCCGACATCCTGAGAACCGTTGTTCCGATGTAGTACATCCACGTCCAATCCCATCCTTGTTCGATCGCTTCTGGAGATGGTTGTTTCTCCAAGACACCATCGTCTTTGGCTTGGGGTAGATTCTTACTGGCTGCCGTGAGTATTTTGCTTTGCATCTGAACCAGTTCTTCAGGAGATAAATTTCCGATGAGGCTCCCTACATCTTCGACTGTCAAGGATTCGTCCTCATGAGTCAGTCCAGCCCATAGCCATGTACGTATATGTTTCAACCCTCCACTTTGCATAGCTTCCAACGCTTCTGATTTTGAGCCGTATATATCATCAAGATCGGCGAAAGAGCTCATCGTAAAGGCCAAATACCTCAACCTATCTAGCATGATAGGAGAACGAAATATCCTCACGTCATTCATAGCAATCGACCTCTGGAAGCTACATTAAGCAATTCATCTCCCAGTTTGGCAACTATGTCAGGATCAGTAGCAGAAAGAATTCTGCCCATTTCCTGAATGGTGAGTGTCTGTTCTTCGTGGACGAATCCAGCCCATAACCATGTAATGACATCTTTGATCTTGCCACCTTTGAGTACGTCCAATGCTTCCTGGTATGAACCGTAAACACCCTCCAGTTCCACCATCGCGTTCAAGTCAAAAATAAAGTTGCGAGGTCTGTCCAAGGTGTATGTGACGCTAGTTACTTGGTTACTCATCATCAATTCCTCCTTTTGTTTTGAACGACAAAAAGAGAGGGATTCCCCTCTCATGTCATTGCGTTTCTTAGCTCGGCAGCCATAAACCGGGCTACACGGTCTTTTTGTTCGTGAAATGAAGGGTAGATGAACGGCTGAGCTGGCATTTTAGAGGTTCCAAATTCCAAGAAGTGCGCTCTCCAGCCCGTAGCCTTACCTGGACCAACGGCAACATACTTATCACCGTCCTCGGAACGGACTCCGCTCACTTTAATGTCATCTCTAATATGGAGATGGTCGATGTTACTGACTGCCACAGACTCCCTTTGAGCAGCAGCGAATATCTCGCCGCCCTCTCGCAAGGTTTTCTTCTCCAACTTTTCGGCCCCATCACCCAACTTCTGGCGGATTACCGCAAGCATCTGATCAACACCTTGCAGTTCAACTCTGCCAGCCATTATGGCGTCCAGTTAAGGACAGCTCTGTAAATGTCCCCTGAAGTAGTTTTAACAACGTAAACATAATTTGCGGCTGGTGTAGTCTCTTCGATCCACACCGAACTTTGAGTGTTTGGTGTGACGACAACGCCATCCCTCCGAATATACTCAACGTCTCCAGCGGCAAGCGAAATAACCCCACCCTGCTCGTCCAATAATTCGAACTCCACAAAGATAACACCGTTTCGGTCATCTTCTTGCCCAGTTCGATAAAACACACCAGGCAGAGGGGTTACGGCTTTGGGCTATCTGGCACCGCCGTAAACCACGTTGTGATTGCTGCCGCACTGGCTGTGTTATTGCTATCCGCTCTAACTCTCCACTCATTATCATAGATGCGTTTCAGGAACGTACCCGTGATAGTTGGCGTTTGGAACTCAACCTCACCCTGTTTGGTAGTAGCCTCTTCCGCTGGAAGCGCAAATTTACCTTTGAGCAACCAAGTGTATACAAACGATCCATCAGACATCGATCGACGGTATCCCAATGCCACTTCTGGAGCCTGATCGTCCGAGTTGTCCCAAAGCAAACCGTTGGCATCAATTGTCGATCCAAGTAAGTCAGCTTGTTGTTCCAAGGTAAGTGCCGCTACACCGATCTCAACCTCAATGCTGTCCAAGGCGTTAGCAGTGACGATAGGACCGTCATTACCATGCAGGGTATTAGATTCGACATTAGGCGTCATGTTAGCAGTAATGGCTGGAAGTAGCGGCTTTGGCGTCTCGTAAACAGGCGCTTCCGTTGCTGTGTCCCCAGAAAGCAATTTAGCGTAATAGATATCTTGTAAACCTACAGGTACAGCGATTTTGTCAGCCAAGTAGATCAACTCCCTAAATGTGTTTTTTTGTATCGCAAAACCTTGTGGTATGTCTTTGTATCTGACTCATACATACTGTTTGTCCCGCTGCGAACAAAGCCCAAAGACTCCATAACGCGATTAGCCGCGATGGAGATTTTGGAAGTGTTGCTGCTGTGCCAAAGATCAATTTGAAAATGAATTGAACTGCTCACTGCCTGATCGCCAGCATACTTATTATCAAAATTGGTAAGCTCGAAAAATGTAATCTTTGGATTCGATATATCTGGCGCCGCAAGTGGGTATACTTTCACGTTCCCTTTGGCGTCTTTTCCAAGAAGAGAACTTAACTCCGGGTCAGATCGCAATGCCGAAATGACAACCGGTTCAAGATCAATGAGCATGAAACCACACCCTAACCATTCATGTGTTCCTCCAGGACCATTAAATGTGTTTCAGTCCTATCTCCATAGGGATCATCCAAAACCGCAGTGATATTGCAAATACGACCGTTGTTCAGGTCTATAAATCTCATATCCGGTGTGATTCCATCCCGATAGCGAATTTTGTACCTCAGGGTTAGTTCCGCATTTGCAGCCGCTGCCGTGAAGAACTCACGGCCTCTCAGCGGCTCTCTTGAAGCGTACAAGGACATAACGTCATCCCAAGCATCTGTCGGGTCTGTGGGATATCCAGAATCGTCCTCAGTTCCGTTACTCTTCTTTTGCAGGAGTATCCTTCGATTTAACTTTGCCGGGTTCATCAGCATCACCGCCCGGTTCTACCGACTTTCCTTTTACTGCCGTTTTCCCTCGCGTTTTCGTCTTTTCCTTGAGTTCAGGACCGATAAATTCGAGTTTTTGGAGATGTTCAGCCCGTTCAAGGTCTTCTGTCTCGTAAACAGAACCTTGGTCATAACGGATGTAATTCGACTTGTCCCGGAATGTCCGCGTCACTGGATATTTCATTTTTCGGCCACCCTCCAATCTTTAATCTGCAAAATGATGGATTGCAGTGCAAAGTTGATGCTCTCAATCTTGATCGCCGGATTGCGATTTTCGTAGTTGAGAGCAACATGCATCATCACAGCTAGACGATAGAGAGCTGTATTTGACTCCGGCACACCTGCACCAGTCAAAAACTCTTTGGACGCCTCAATTAAAAGAGTGAGGATATCATCATCCTCACTCCCATCAATTCGCAAATATTTTTTTAGTGTTTCAAGTGGTAAAACAAGCATGACAAATAGCCCCTTCCTGCCTTAAGGCATAGGGATTGGTTTCCAATCTAATATCGCCAGATATTGCCCTCCTGCCTTCGTCTTGACCTCGAATACATACTGTCCGGCAGACTTAACAACATTGAACCAGAGTGTTTCCTGATCGTCTGGTGTTAAAGTAACTCCGTCCTGTTTAATATACTCGACGTTATCCGCTGCAAGGGATACTCTAACCCCGTCCTTATCCAACAGCTCGAACTCAGCGTACATTATGCCGTTGTTCAATCCCTCTTGACCTGTTGGATCAAGTGTAGCGGTTGGGGTTAGGACTTTTTTGCGATACGGAAAGCAGATTTCAGTTTGATTTGGTGGTCAAACCACGCAGTCAGGACGAAATCCCACACGCCAGTACGAACATTTTTGTCACGGTCGTAGATGACCTCAGGATCGTAGTTGAAGTGCGAGTATTGGAAGTCACCAACAACCGGATCAACCGCAGAATCGCAAAACTCAACCGGCTTACCTAACACCTGTTCTGGCTGAGCAGTGTAGAGGTTTGTGGTACCGTTAGACAGGATTTCGATAATATCCATGTAGTCCGAGTATGTCATGTAGATCGTTGCGTTTTCACGATAATCCTCATGCAAATCTGCAATAGCTTTTTTGATAGCCAAGTATTTGCTGGCAGCAGTAACTTCTTTTATGCCAGCGCCATAGAAGGACATATGTTCTTCACCTGTTTTAGGGATAGCCGCGAAAGCAACTTTCTTCTCTTTAGCAGCCAGTCCACTTTCCAGGCCACGATCGATAGTTTGGACCAGGTTGGTATCTGTGGCAGCAAGGATTGTTTCCGAAACTGGCACCAAAACTTTGAATTTGTGTCGTCCAAACGTAACAACATCACCCACTGCTTTCATTTCCTTCGCAGTTTCAGTGTCCGCAATAAAGTCATCATCATCCAATGTAAAGTTGATTCGCGGAATCTCAAGGTTCGTCACACTTGTGTAAGTTGAGGAATCCCGCAATGGGTTTCTGACAAACGGTTCATGCAACAATTCGTTCGTCATTGTTTTTGGTAGGATTTTTTCGCCACCAGTGTTGTTCCCATCACCGAGGGCTGCCCGGACTTCATCAGGTACACGTTGCCCACGCACCGTTGCACGCACCAAGGCAGCTTTTGCAGCCGTTACTTTTGCTTTAGGATCACTAACGCCGTCAACCGGACTGCGGTCACGGTCTAAGGTTGCCTTTTGATCAGCTTCCATTTGGTCATGCTCTTTTTGCAGAATATCGAATCGAGCCTGCAAGTTGGATGCTTTTGTTTCAAGAGCTTTAATATCATCAATGGACGCATCCGGTTGCGATGCTTTGGCAAGAATATCTTGCTTAGTTGCGGCAAGAGACGCACCGATTGTTACCAGATCGTTCTTTACATCAAAAAGTGTTTTAGCCATTAATAATACCTCCCAGGTATGAGTTAATATTTTGTAATTCCAATCCAGCTGTATCTTTGATTTGCTGAAGATAAGCTGTGGTTTCTTCGTCGTTTCCACTTGCCTCCGGCGCTTCCGGTTCCTTCAACTTTGCGGCGATATCCTTCGGTACGTTACGGTACTTGGCAAATAACTCTTGGCTAACAGATGCAGCGGTTTGATTTGCAGCCTCTATAACGTCACACAAGCCGTAATCCAGACACTCTTGAGCAGACAACCAAGTTTCGGCATCAAGCAACTCCGTCAACTTCGGGTCTTCCAACTTGTCACCTGTCTTAGCGAGATAACTTTCCTTCACAGAAATGCCGATCCGATCAAGGTCGTCAGCTGCCTTTCGCAACTCCATAGCATTTCCAATCACAAAATCCCACGGATTATGAATCATCATCATTGCATTTCGTGGCATCCGAATAATATCACCTGCCATCGCTATAACCGATGCGATTGAAGCGGCTAAAGCATCAATAAAGACTGTAATATGCGCCTTATGACGCTTTAGCATAGTTCCAATGGCAACCCCTTCGAAAACGGAACCTCCTGGAGAATTGATGTATAAGTTCAATCTGCTTATATCACCAAGAGCATCCAGATCACTCTTGAAACTCTTAGCACTCGTGTCTCCGTCATCAGTTTTCCAAGAAACGATGTCTCCATAGATATACAACTCACCAACGCCATTAACAGCAGCTTTAAAATCCCAATACTTCTTCCGTTTTTCGCTCATTATTCATTCTCACCCCCTTTCGTTGTAGTTCCAGAAGCGGACGATCTTCGAAGCGTCGGATCCATATCCAGCGGATACATATCACCAGAAATCCACAACTGGTCAGCCGCCCCACCTCTCGGCGGTTTATCTTCTGAAACACGAACCTCATCACGACTTAGCCACCCATCACGAAGACCACTATGGTACAATGCTGCTCTTGCAGCACTATCCCCTCGCAATAGAGCGCCCATATTCAGTTTCCAATAGAAGCCGTGTCTTCTCTCTTCAGGCCGCAACAATTTACGGTTGAATTCTTGTTCATACTGGCGGACGTCGGGTGTAAGTTTCATCTGAACAAATTGGAGCTGCATCTGTTCATTTGATGCATAACTTTGACCCTCACTGTCATTGAGAAAACTCACTGGAACATTAAAAACGTTGGCCACCCTTGAGCGAGTAATTCGCTCGGATGCCAACGTATCGGAAGAAAAGTATTTTTTGTCGATTTCTTTGATCTCTACGCCTGGTTCCTTGAATAAGATCCCACCGTTATCAGCATAGAAGCGTTTAAAGTCATCAACAATTTTTTGGCGTTTGTCAGTATCAACATTCGCCTGATATGACAAGATGAAGCTGTCTTTCTTTTGCATCTCTGACAAAGAAAATTCCTGTACTGCTTTGTCATATTCAATTGTATTTTTTAGAACATCAAGCGGGCTAATTCCCTGCCACCTTGATGTGCCGGTTATGTGTTTGACATGAATCATGTCCATGTTATGGACGTAATAGGTGTTCTTCAATCCCCGGACTTCGTACCAAAGCACATTGTCGTCCGAATTAATAACTGGTGTAACCGCCCCCGACTCGATTGGCGTTATAGATAACGGCTGAAACCTAACATCCCGCCCAATGATCGCATACCCATTACCTGACTCATTCCGAGCCACTTCCAGTTTGTTTATCAATTCGGATCCGCCCATATTGGGATTCGGATTGTGTATTAGTAAATCAGACACCGGGTGATCTGTTACAATTTCATAATCCCGATACAGCTTTAGAGGCAATGAGGATACTGTATTGGCGAGTTTGGTTACAACACTGAATATGTTCTCATTTGATGCGAGCCTGCTGTTATCAATACCCCAGAACGTCCGTCCTGCCCACGAGGAAAAGTTAAACCCAGCGCCTTTCCATCCCGCAGCAGCAGCTTTGACAGCGCCCCTCACAGCACCTCTTATTCGTTGATGCCATTTCAAATTCTCACCCCCTTCCCAAACTCATTACCTTCACAAATCATTAATAGATATAAACTGAATGTCCCCGCCACCAACCGGTGTAACCATGCGTTTCATTGTTTCTGTGTGGGCATTCAAAAAGGCCGCAAACCCGTCAATTTTACGGTAGCGACCTTGTTTTGTAGGCATCCAATTATTATTACGATCTTTTATCAATTTGACGTTGTTCATGTACCAGCGGAAAAGCTTGTTCTTGTTGAAAACAACATGGCCGTCTAACAACATCTCCTTAATATCCTTCATCCCTTGATTAAGAGATTCATAGCCTTGACGGACCATCAGCGTATTGAAACCGAATGTCTTTAATTCTTCGACAAGTCTGAAAGCATTTGCTCTGTCATACGTGATTAATTCGATGTTGTATAGTTTGGCTTGATCCACGAACCATTCGAACACCTTTTTGTAATCAACATATTCACCAGGGCAGATCGTGAGCAGCCCTTCTTCTTCCCATTCACTCCATGGTAGCTTCTCATTGTCCAATTCAACTTTCTTCCTCGGTACGAAAGAGTGAGACAAAACGAAGACACCACCGTCTGGCAAAATAAACTCCAAACATGCAGAAGTGAAATCCTCTGTTTCCGAAAGGTCAAATCCGCCAACGCAGCTCATCCCTTTTAGTTCAATTGGGTTAATCACCCTGTCGTTCTTTTTAATTATTTCGAAGTCAATGAAAGACTGTTCGTCAGACTGGACAAACCGGTTCAAACGCTTGGTGATAAAGTCGTTTCGTTCAGCCGGCACATGTTTGCGAGATTCCCATTCTTCGATTAACGTTTCGAGTTTCAGTGTGACGCCAAGGTTCGGATTTGCTTTAATCCAGTTTGATGGGTCCTCAATGTCGTCCTCTGGGTCCAGTTCAGCCATGTAATAAAATGTCCGCTCATCGGTTATGACGCCTTCCAAGATGTCAGAAGCTTTTTCGTAGTAATCCATGAGCGGCCCGTCAAGCTGATAACCAGCTGTTGTGATGTAGAGTAGTAACGGCTGCTGCCGTGCCCCGGTACTGTTTTTTATGACGTTTATTAGTTTGTAATTTTTGTATTCATGTATTTCATCGAATACACCAAAAGAGCAGTTCTTACCGTCCAGCTTCTTACTGTCTGTGGCCAAAGGTAAAACTTTGGACATCGTCCGGCCATAACGTATCTCATGTAATGTCATGTCAAAGTGCCTGTTAAGTACCGTCGATGCATTAACCATCGCTTTGCACTCATCGAACAACTCCCTCGCTTGCTCCTTTGAGTTGGCAAGTTGGAAAACACGAGCACCATTTTCACCATCTTTGGATGCAGCGTACAGTGATAAACCGGATATTTTCGTTGTTTTACCATTTTTACGACCAACAAAAATAAGCCCCTCGCGAAAGCGCCGGAGCCCCGTTTTCATGTGTACCCATCCGTATAGAGAACCGATGATGAAGTGCTGCCATGGTTGCAACTCAAGACGATCATAATCACCCTGTGACGGCTTGCAAAACCGCTGAATATAATCAACTGGTCGGAACGCCTTTTCCTCGTCAAAAACGAACGGGAAACCCTTTGTTCCTTGCCTTTCAAGGTCCTCCAAGTGCCTTTTACATGCTAAAAACACCTTTTTTGAAGCAATAATAAGGTGTGAAGTGACGCCTATAACGTACTCATTCAGCCTCAAACCTGTTGCGTTTGTATCAGAAGCGTTCAAATTCATCGCCTCCGCTGCTACCCTCAAGCGGCTCAACAACCGCGGCAACCTTTCTATCCGAGGCAGGGGTCAATTTCAACTCAGCTTGCAACTTTCTCTGCTGTTCCACAATCTTAATTATTCGGTCTACAGATTTGTTCTCTCGGTACATTTCCTGCGATCCATTGCGAAAAAACTCCATACTGCCCCTTTTTTTCACGTCCTTGATCGCTTCCTGTTTCAACTGTTCCAGCAATACAAAGTTGTCCACGATCATTATCGTCCGTTCAGACAAGTTGCTATCTACTCGAAGTTCTTCGACCAGAATATCGAATAAATCTTTGGCCGCCTTCAGTGTAATATTTGATTTTGGCTTATTCATTGCACCCCCCCCTCGTAATAGATTTTTTGTCCGCGCCGAAAACGAAGGTCCCTCCCCGGTCCCGTCCGTCCTCTCGACGAATTTTCGAGGGCAGGGGGGGCTTCTATTATCTTTCAGCTACATTTATTTGTCCTGAATATAAAGTCTCTTAAAACACCCTTCTAGTTCGTCTGAGAGGGTGTGTCAAAATTCAATAGGGTTTGCCGGACTCTTCATGACTGTCGCTCGTCTCTTCTTTGCCTTCTCAGGCTTCCTCCTGCCCTTCTCAGGGTGTTCTTGGTTGTGACAGGTAGGACAGATGCTCTCAAGGTTCTCATCGCTTAGAGCAAGCTCTGGGAAGTCCTCCAGCGGTTTAATATGGTGGACTGTGTTGGCTGTGGTCATCCTCTCTGCTCTAAAGCAAGGCTGACAGAGGTAATGATCACGCTCAAGGATCACGAGTCTGCATTTCTTCCAAGCAGTTGATTTATAAAAAGGATTTACTTTTTTATTTTTCATAAGCAATCAGGCCGTTCGTTCAATGGCTCTATCTGTTCTCCGTAATCCAGTCTCTTCCCATCCTTGTACAGAACACCATCAACGATGAGCGTCTTGGATAGTGGTTTAGCATTGAGTGCAGGATGATATTTGCCCATCATATCTGCTGACATCTCATCAAGCTTAATGAATGGCAGGCTGTATCCATCCTGTTCTTCTCTTTGTTGTGACAATAGTTCAATCATTTGATATCACCTGTTTCGTCTATAACTTGTGTGAACTCACCTTTCAAATTGATCCAATTCATCCGGTATCCTGCACTCTCCTGATAGTCTCCAACAAGAACAACCTTGTCTGGTCTTAGTCCGTCAGGATTCCCTCCTTGTCCGATAAACCTGATACGAGCGTACGGACTGTACTTGTGCTTAATCTGCTGCCAGTAGAGCTTGCCAAGTGATACATTTTCGCAAAGCACAACAATCAATTCATATGGGTGACCTGCATAAATCACTGTTCCAGCAGAAGCTCCGATGTCATTCAACCATGTCAATGCGTCGTCTCTTAATCCGGAAGGCATACGTTGGTCCATTACGATCTTGGATATCACACCAAGGAATTCTTTGAATACCTCTGTATCTGTGATACTCACATCAACGGTCAATGCCGTACGCTTGTCTTCTGTCATGGTTGTCCTCCCTCCATTTTCTTTCTCAGATCGTTCATCAACCGCTTATTCTTTTCTATCAACTTTACGCCTTTAGCAGTCTGTGAACTCTTTCCCATATTCCTGATGTTCACCTGAAGCTTTCGTATCTCTGGATCTGTATAGAAAGCAACGTACCTGTTCTTGCAATGTGGACATTCGAAGTATGTTTGCTCTACTCCGTCATTCATCTGCTCTATTTCGAATTTCTCTATCGTAAACTGTTTATTACATCCGGCATTACAGATCGTTGGTATGGACATATACTCACCTCTTTCTCTGGAATAAAAAATACACCCGCTTTTTATACGAGTGTTTATGCATGGAATTTGTTATGCAGAGCTGATGCTCTTATATATATCTTTATATCTTTTATTCTTTTATTTCTTTTTTCTTTCTTGGGGGTATAACTCTCCACCACTAATGGGGTATAACTCTCCACCACAAATTACATTTTGATGGTGTTTTTTAGTGGTGTATGATTCTCCACCACTAGCATTCATTATTTATGTATAACGATGAATATTGTGTATAACAATTCTCTACTAGTTAAGTTAATAAAAACCCGTTGTCTTATCCAACATCTGGAATTATAATATGATTATCCCTCTGAAAAAGAGGGGAGTCGAAAGGAGTGTCGCTTCTTGGGCCAATTTTTGTTCTCCCCTTGTTCTTTAGGATACAGACAAGCGTAACGGCGGACTATAACGGGCGTTGATTTTCGAGAGGTGTCGCCGACCTCTTCGCTGACGAGCGTAAAACGGTACATAGGACTACGTTACTGCCCTGTATTACCACGAGCTATAAGGGGATTCATAAGTGAGCAGGGTCACATCTGCTTAAGTCGTGGTCGTCTCCATAGAAGCTGAAAAGGTGCTTTCAGTGGTCATGTCCTGGGCTCCCATACTCGGGAACCGAGCAACCAAACTCGGGGTATCGAATACAATCGAGACCTTGATCTGCAAAGACGTTAAAGTATACAAGCGTGAAACATTGCCCGAGCGGAGCACCTTCCTCTCGGGTTTTGTTATTGCATTAACATGGGTACGCCCTACTTCACCGCCACCTCCTGCAGCTTTTCAGGCATAGATTTACCCTTATTTCACTGGACAAACCCTAACACAGATTTAGCTGTTTGACGCTTCCCATCAAGCATAGCAGCGATGACCACCGTCTTATCAGCGACCAATCCTTTGACTTCCAATACCAGTTCGTTAATACTTCCAGACTTTATCTTGATGATGCGCTCAGGATTATCAATGCTTACATTGTCACCTAATAGACGGACCGTAACCTTCTTGCTCAAATCAGATGTATTTACAATCTTGACTGTAGCTGTTACGGCGCCTCCAGAAGTAATAACCTCAGTTGAAAGTTTGATAGATTCAATATATACATCTTCTTTTTTCTTCTTCCGGTTCTCCAGCTTTGTTAACTGAGCGACTGCGAATTGCATCCACGATCGGTTAACGCCCCATGTTTCTCCGGTCTGCCAACTGTTGGTCCAGTTCGGGTAATCCGATCCCAACCCACCGTCTATGCCATTCACCATTGTACCTACCAGCGCATATCCGTTAGCTGAGTATCCGTGTGATGTAAGTTTGGTTGAATCCAATTTAACCTCACCAATTCCGGCAATGGCTGGCGTTCCGAAAACATTCTTTCCCCCGATCCATTCCAACTGATCGTCAGCTATCTTGATTACCTCAGTGTCTCCGAATGAAATTGCATATTCATATAACGCACCTGCATACAGAGCCAGCATCTTGGTGTTCCATCAGAGTAACTGTTCGCTTCAGATTCTGAACCTTGGAAAAACCGATAATTCATTGAATCCGAGGGACTTAATTTTCTCGGTCCGATTCCAAAACCGTAAGGAATAATTCCGTATGGTGTAGTAGGGACAAATCTCTTAATAAAACCATCCACGAACGTTTTGGCTGTAGCATGCCAGGAGAACCATTCAGATTCCGTCGCGTCCGTTATTTCCCTCGATAACAGCGATAAAGCATAGAGTGGTATCCCTGCATGAATTCGGCTACGCATGATATCAGAACTTCCTACGTCTCTGGAAAAAAAGCCTGTTATTTTAGCTGCAGTCTTTTTGTGATCCCTCTTTTGAGACTGCACAACCTTATTTAACGCCTGTTTTGCTTTATCCCTATAACTGGTTTTCCCCGTCAATTTATGAAGCTCATACGCAGCCAGGGCCTTGTATGCATAGTTGATTACAGGCAGTGCCCGGAAGTAATCTTTTGTTGTGAAAAACTCGGCATACTTGACGTTTGCTTGTTCATCGTATTTGTCCATGTAAGCGAAGGCATCAATAGCCTGTGTTTTCAGTTGGTCAGAATACTCCCTGTCTCTAGAAAAGTATGCAGCGGCCTTTGATAATACCAAGGCATACAAATAATGTGCTATGACATGCTCACAGCGCTTGTTGTACCCACCGAGGTCATCCAAGTCTATATTCTCGACCCGGAGAATATACGGCGTGCTGTCACTCGATTCTATGTCAGAATAGGCAGCGGCCAGCTGACCAAACTTCATTACGCCGGATCCGTTAGGACTTCGTTCCTGAATTTTCATGAGATAGGATAACCCATACCGCAACTCTTCTTCAATTCCAGGTATCTTCACCCCACTGGACATCAGTTCCATTAGAGCAAACGGCTGTATGGTGTCGTTGTAACTTGTCCAATGCTTGTAATCAATGGCGTCTTCCCATCCGCCTCCAATGTCGATTGGAAATTTAGTATCCTCACGCGTGGCTATTTTTGTTTCGGGCCATCTTGTGAGTCTCAAGTTCCTGAGCGAGGCTCTGAGGAAATCATCATAGATATTATCGCCGATTGGAAAGACCGTTGAGAACAAGCCATTGTCTGTCTTTATTCGATAATGGCCAGGCTTTATGATCCCGGTGAAATCACCTTTCAATACACTTGTCATCATAGGATCGTTGACGGCTTCCAGATTGCGCATGTGCTGAACCGTGCTTCCATCCACTGCGTTTATTACACTAAACCTAGTCGCGCCAGATATGGGTTTGACCAACACCTCTTTTTGCTGACTTGGCTTGTACCCCAATGCAGTGATTTGTATTTCTGACGAAACAGGTACTGATGTGAGTTTTGTCAATGTCGTGGATGCGGCATACCCAGGCCTTCCAATAACGCCGACCCGATAGGTTATTTGTTCATCATCAGCATTTGCTGCAAAGTAATCATAATAAACATCTGTTCCTGGCAGGACCTCCACACCGAATGATTTACCGTTTGACAACCTCTGAATATATAGAGGGAAATCAAGTTCTCCAGTTAATTCAATGCGATTTATACCCCGACTGACACTAGTTGCCTTGATACGTATATTCGACTGCTTAGAAGGACCGAGTTCCAGAACGAAAATCATAGCATCGGCGTTTACCAAGAGACTTGTTGAATTGCGCTTATTATCCAGTTCCACATATTGTTCTCCCTCTATTTCAAAGCGGAAGGTTCCAAGATATGCACCCTTAGATCTTGTTCTTTGATCCGCAAGTGCAACGAACACACCATCAGCATGATGGATGGTGTACATTGCTTCAGGGTCGCGACCTGGGGAGCCATCAGGTAGGTTAGCGTAAACGGAGTAATAACCCTCCATAAGAAATTTCGGTGACCAACGCACCTTTTTGCCGCCATTAGGGTCCGATGTTGTATAGATGTAGTTATCCCCTATAAACCCCGCTGAACCAGTAGCTCCCGTGCTCCATGATCCCGTTACTGATGCTCGCCTATTGTCCACTGATACACCCATTCTGTAAGGCATTCTCGAACTCTCGACATACATATTCCGATGCGTCTTTAAACTTCTAACCGGCGTAAATCTCATTTTAGATACCCGATTATGCGAATAGTCAAATCACCAGTTGTAGGCGATCCGTCTGTTTGGTAATTAATTTTCAATGCCCCCACGCCAGAAGTATTAACTCTAGTGAACAGCGACCCAGTAGTTTTAGGAGCAAGTACTGATCCACCATCAATAGATTTTGGTGTCATTTCATTAAGCCAGAATACACCATTTCCAATAGAATCTTTCGGAGGAATTACATAGGAATAATTCAGTTTGTTTGTTGCATCGGCGGTTACTGCCCAACGTCCAATCGTCCCATCATCCAATATGATATGCGTGCCTTGCCAGGGGGCAATTTTAACTGCTTTGTCTAGTGTGCTTAGTACATAAATGTTGTACCGCACATATTTGGAGAGGTCTGGGAAATTAACAACTTTAACTCCCCCGTCTCTGATTACTTCTTTATTCACAATCGTTTGGAAGTCCATTACACCACCGCTGTCGGTAGCACCTCCACCTATTGCCACAGGGTTGCCAGCCTGATCAACCAAAGACACTTTTAAAAATTCTCCATCGTTTTTCAAACTAATACCTTGAATATCAATTGGTATAGCGATGTCCGATGCTGCTAATTTCATAGATAACAAGGTATTCACATCGAGCATTGATCCATCCGCCAAATGAATGAACATTTCCTCACTCCTTTAATATTGAGATTATCGCCTCTTTTCGTGAATTCTGGCTGTAAGTAGTATCTTTGAATTGAGCATCACTCCTTTCCTGTGATTTTCATCGAGTAAGCTCCCTGACGGAATCGAACCGCCACTTTCCAGATCTCTCCGGACTCTACCGTTGAGTTAAGGGAGCGCAATAAAAAAAGCACCGCAGTGGGTGCTTAAATTTTACTTGTTTAATTTTATTTTGACGTTATCTACAATCAACTGTTTTATGGCAGTCTGATATTCCTCTGGAGTAGATGGTTTTACTTGCAGTGTTTCGCCACTTTCACTTACTGACTCCATAAAAATATCACTTTTCTTGATAGTAAATTCTATATTTCCAACTCCGGCGAAGTTAAGGCTTAACCTCGCTTCAATCTCGAAGCTACTACCTTGGTCAAACTTAGCTCTCACACCATACTTGGAAGGGGAAAGTTCTTGGATCACCTTATTAATATTTTCAGTGAATTCCATTTTCTCTTTCTTGTGCTCTCCAATACATGATGTTAATTCGTCACGCCAATCATTTTCCATGTCTTTTGTCACCTCCCTCAACAGCATAATTCGACAGAAAGGGAGGTTTTTCCTTTTATCTTCGACAGCCCCTCATAACCTCAAGCTACGCGACTGAGCGTAACCATAAAACGGTTATGACAAATTTCGGAAACAAAAAGAACAGCTTGCCCGCTTGTTCTACCCTTGCGGCTCCAATGCAGGTCTTATTGCAAGGGGCTAACTGTCGCCGCTCGTCTTACGCCTACCACCGTCAAAAAGGTATTGGTTAGTGTCGGGTGCTGTTCTCTTTTTGTTCCATGCTATAACTATAAACTATAAAAAAGCTAATGACTTATAGGATTTTTAAATAATTCGTAAAACTTTCTTAAAACTTTGTTAAAGCGATTTTTCACGAATGAATGCAGGATATAGGATCGCTTTATGGAAATATGAATTTGAGGTGGATAGTATGAGCTATACATATAGGGTTTTACGAGAAGATATGGATTTCTTTGCAGCTGCATTGAGTCAAGAGAGGGTCTCGGTTTGGCAAGTACTAGAAGAAGGGGAACAACTCATGGACTATGGTGGACCGATAGAAGAGTATAGCCCATTTTCCATTAAGATCATGGGTGAGAGGTACTTCCGTAGTGTGTTCGAGTTTAGATTGACACCGAGTAATCGATAAAGCGTAATAGAAGGAGGAGGTGTGAGATGGATAGGAAATTAATTTTAGCTGGATCCTTGATAGCGTTGATCCCAGTAATATTCGGAATTATATATATGTTTATTGCCAATAATCCAATGGATATCAGCAACGTAGCGCCATAGATACATAAATAAAAGAGCAGTGAGGATACCCCTCCTGCTCTTTTTCCTTATCCTACCTCTTGTATCATTTCCTTATTGTTGTTTCGAACGTTACCAACCTCTTTTGGCACCTCATAAGCTCTCATTTCAACTGCTTTATATGGCTTGAGTAGTCCGAGCAGCGACTGGACATCATCATTATCTCGTCCGAGCCATTCATCCTCATCCTCTGGGCGTAAGATAACGGGCATTCGATTGTGTATTTCCTCCATAAGACTATTCGGCTCTGTAGTAATTATGGTGCAAGTGCTTAGCTTGTTTCCGTCCGGGTCTGTCCAAGTATCATATAAGCCAGCCAAAGAAAAGATGCTTTCATCTTTCATAATGATGCGCATCGGCTGCTTGTCTGTCCCTTCTTTTTTCCACTCATAGAATCCGCTGCATGGTATGATACAGCGCTTGGAGCTGATCAGGCGTTTGAATGATGCCTTCTCTGTCAATGTCTCCGCTCGAGCGTTAATCATCTTGTTCCCGATCTTATCATCCTTTGCCCATGAAGGAACGAGCCCCCATCTGAGAGAACCCAATTTATTTCCGTCCTTACCTTCAACGACAGTGGGAATATATTGCATAGGTGCTGCATTGTAATTGGGCTTATATTCAAATCCATCAGCTACAGTAGCATAATACCTGTCCATAATCGCATCTAAAGGATCGGTAATTGTAAATCTACCACACACGCGAATGCACCTCCTGTTAATCTATAATCAAACAATGAACTGTTCAAACACAGGTGTGCGCAGTAAACCACTCTTGGTCCAGTTGCGCATTCTCACCCTCACTTGAATTCGGGGCTGCAGGTAAACATGATTCTTGTCTTCTCCAGTCACAAGCTGCTGACATACACCACGGAATGCCTGCTTATGTTTTTGATTCGCCCCATGCTCTATTATTCCTGCTGGCCGGAGCTTACCAGACGAATCTGGTACGGCAGCAAGCCAGCCGAATTCAGCCTTTTTGTATCCCGTGATGAATACATCAGCGTAGGACCAGTTAATGACTTTCACCCAATCTTTAGACCTCCTGCTGACGTACTTGCTGTCCTTTCTTTTGCCAACTACACCTTCCATACCCATAGCCTCTATTTGCTCATACAGCGCCTCTCCTGCGCCCTCAATGTGTGGGACAATACCGAAACTGCTGGATGGCAGTACAAGGCTGTGGAGGATCGCTTTACGCTCAGTAAGAGACAGCTTGCGCAAATCCTGACCTTTGTAATGCAGGATATCAAATATCGCAAACGTGGCAGGTAGTGTTTTGGTGAGCTGAGCTATCTTGTTGGCTTGCCGTGTACTGAAACGACTCATTACACCTTCAAAGTCATTTATGCTCGTCATAGGATCGGTGCAAGCCACCTCTCCGTCCAGAATGATGTCAGCGTCAAAAGGTAACTGAAGTTCAGGGTACTGCTGGGTACAATCGTTGTTGTGACGTGTATATAACCGGACGGATCCGGACTGTTGCGAATATATCAACCGGTGTCCATCAACCTTAGGTTCAAAGATGTAATTCGAATGCGAGAAGGGACCCGGTGCTGTTTCTAATAACATTGGGCTTATAAACATAAAAACACCTCAACCTAATTATAGCGGTTAGCTATAAAGGATTGAGGCGGTAAGTTATGGATTTATTCCGAGAACGATTCACTCAGACCCTTTTTTAGAATTTTTTTAAACTCAACTCTTTGTTTTGGTAAGGTTTCCTCTCTCAAAACTCTTTTTTCTCGGTTCAATTCAAGATCAAATCCATATCGGGGGTCATTTGCTGTCCAATAATCAAATAAGTTTGATAAAAAACTTCTGGTTAGTTCCGATACTTGTTCAGTTAAGTATAGTTCATTAAGAATGAAATATGCATTCGCATCATCCCACGTAGATCTAGCTTCATTATAATCTACAACACGCATAACATCCCTTATTAATTGCGCTGCACCTTCTCTGTTATTTGTGTGCGTTTCTAAAATGAGATGCCTATCCATTTGACTAAAATTATTATCCTCCATATAATCTTCCAACTCACCTGTATGGAATGTAGTGAAGTCAGGGTAATGCCTGACATTTGTCAAGATATGTCCAATTGCTAACTCAACTTTCTTATGTAACTCAGGATAAATTTCATGACGCTTAGTTGTGTATAGATCAAATTCTTTGAACACTCTTTGTTGCTTGTGTTTAACTTCCTCGAGCTGACTGTTGACCTCACCCTTATGTGACTCTAGCTTCTTCTGAAAAGAGTTAGTAAAGTACAGCTTTAACAGGAATGCAATAGCTCCTAATATTATGGCGTCACTTATAAATCCCCCAAAATTCGTTTTAGCATATTCAAAGATTGCTTGAAGCATTTAACCCCCTCCTCTTCTATCTCACGATTCCATTATAATGCAAAGTTCAGGAACAATAAATCTTTATTTTGATTTCAAATATTGATATAATGATTTCATAAAACAAAGAGGTGAATTCTATGGAGCGAAAGGTAGCGAATGTGTACGAAGATACGCGGGCACTATTGAATCAAGTAAAAGACGAATTTGATTTCAAGTCCGACGACCAGGCAATTAAGTTTTTATGTCAGATGTTTATTGCCGACAACCGTAATGAGGTATTAAAGAGGTACATTGATGTCAAAAGAAAGGCGGCTGAGTAAATGCCTGTCTACAAGGATGAGAATGTTAAGAAAAACCCGTGGTTTTACGTTCTTGAGATCGGTAAAGGTAAAAACAGAAAGCGGTCAAAGAAGCGTGGATTCAAAACAAAGAAGGAAGCCCAGGCTGCTCTTGTAGAAGCTGAAAACAATTTTAATAACGGCACTTTCATTAAGCGGGAAAAGACTCTCCTTCCGGATCTATTGAATTTATGGCTCAAAACCAAAGAACACTCTATCGCGGAGGTCACATACAAAACTTATGGCCGGCACATTAATTTGCATATCAATGAGTATTTCGCGGAATTCCAAGCCATGGATTTAACCGATGAAGATTGTCTTGATTTCATTAAGTACCTGCGAGTCGAAAAAGAGCTTGCTTCTCGATCCATTAAGGATGTATTTAAAGTGCTGCGTTCGGCTCTGGATTGGGCTGTGTTGAAGGGAAAGCTTCAGCGTAACGTTACACGCCTTATTGATATGCCAGCCGTTGAGCGTCAAGAGATAATGGTTTGGGACGCTGATCAGGTAAGGGAATTCGATAAAAATATTCGTGAACATCATGATTATATTGCATTCCTTCTGGCATATGGAGCTGGCCTGAGACAATCAGAGGCATTAGCGGTAAGATTAAAAGATGTTAATTACGAAAGCAGTACTATATCCATTGTTCAAACATTATCACATGACGGCAAAAAGATCAGAACAGGTGCAAAGACTGCCTCGGGAACAAGATTGGTATCTGTGGATGAAACGATCATAAAAGAGATTCAAAAGAGGAAACGCGTCATTGCTGCTGAGAAGTTAAAAGCTGGGGGAGTATATCAGGACAACGATCTTATTGTAGCAACTTCTGTAGGCACACCTGTAACCCCAAGGAACCTGCTCAGGACGTTCTATAGATATATGGAAAAGCTGGACATTCCAAAGATAACAGTACACGATCTGAGGCATACACATGCCACCCTTCTGCTTAAGCAAGGAGTGCATCCTAAAATCGTTCAAGAACGCCTTGGACATGCCAGCGTCAAGATTACCATCGATCTTTACAGTCACGTATTGCCTAATATGCAAAAGGAAACAGCAGAACAATTTGGGAACTTCTTATTTGGTACCAATTCTGGCACCAAAAATACGAATGGCACCATTTCGGCACCAGACACCAAAAAAGTAGACCTCGTTTAACCCCCATAAAAAGCAAAAAACCCTTGTGTACCAAGAGTTCTTTAAGTATGGAGCCTAGGGGGATCGAACCCCTGACCTCATCGCTGCCAGCGATGCGCTCTCCCAGCTGAGCTAAGGCCCCATGATATAAAGTTTAGAACTTGTCCAGCACTGTTATAATCCATTTTTACAGGCGACTCCTATATCATATAAAATTCAATCTGGGCTGTCAATCCCCTTTTCAAGCGTTGAAATCATATGGAGAAGAACATTCATAATACGGGCACATATCAAATATCCCCAGTTTGCTCTTCTCCTTTCCCCCACTACCCTAGTCCTCTAAATCTTCTTTGGACAGGAGCGATTTCAATTCCTTCATAAACATATTGATGTCTTTGAACTGGCGATATACTGAAGCAAATCGTACATAGGCCACTTCATCTACCGGGAACAGTTGCTCCATCAACAACTCACCAATCTGGCGGCTCTCCACCTCAGCTTCCGCTGTGTTCCGCAGAGACTTCTCCACTTCAGATACCATCATCTCCAGTGTTTCTACCGATACAGGACGCTTCTCACAGGCACGAATCAATCCGCGAAGAATTTTGTCACGGCTGAACTCTTCCCGGCTGCCATCCTTCTTAATGACAATCAACGGTGTTTCTTCAATCATTTCAAATGTTGTGAACCTTCTGGCACACTGCTCGCATTCACGACGACGGCGAATCGATTTGGATTCATTGGCTGGTCTAGAGTCCAGCACTTTCGTACCGAGATAACCACAATAAGGACATTTCAAATCAGATCACTTCCCACGTTTTACTTTTTACCACATATTCCCTGAGCATATCTTGTTATGAAAATCGCATCTGCGACACATAATACTTTTACCAACCCGCGAGGAGGTGAACAGCAATGGCACAAAGCAACGGTAACTCCAACAACTTGGTAGTAACTAAAGCTTCCGCAGCTCTGGAGCAAATGAAATATGAGGTAGCTCAAGAACTCGGAATCAGCATCCCACAAGATGGATACCAAGGTAACATGACTTCTTACGAGAACGGTTCGATCGGTGGATACATCACGAAGCGTCTGGTAACAATTGCAGAACAGCAATTGGCAGGTCAATACCAATAATTATCTGCATCGTAATACGTTTACAGAGGAGCATGGGGCGGCCGGTTCACACCGGTCTGCTCCGTGCTTCTGTCTATATTACGGTCGTCATGCATTCAGAACGTATCATAGATCTTCACATACTGATTATAATAGTAAATTACTCGTTGTACATAGTGACGTGTTTCCCCAAAAGGAATATCTTTTACCGTTTCCAATGTGCCATCCCATACACCGTCTCTCAGCCAGCTGTTAACTTTACCGGGTCCTGCATTATACGCAGCGATCATCATAATTTCGTTGCCATTAAACTGCTCGGACAGATTCTTCAAATACCATGTTCCCAGCTGAATGTTTCGCTCAGGTTCATGCTTTAACTCCTCCAGTGAAGTATGAGGAATCTGGGCCTGCTCCAAAATCCAATTGGCCGTATCCGGCATAAGCTGCATGAGCCCAATTGCACCGCGTTTAGATTCCTTGCTTGTCTTGAAATTGGTCTCCACCTTGATAATGGAAGCTATCAGAAAAGGATCAACCTCATAATTTTGAGACTGCACTCGAATCTCTTCCTTATACTCAATCGGGTAGAACCAAGCCATCCAGTTCGTATTTAAAAATAACACGAGCACAAACGACACAAACATAATCAGCAATACACGTTTTTTACGCAATATTCTCATAATAAACCCTTACGTGTTAAAAATAAATCAAGCTGCTTCTCCGTCTGAACCCATGACCCGCTGTTATCAATAACGATATCTGCCCGTTCTTTCTTGCGTTCAATATCCATCTGTGCGGCAATACGTGCTTCTGCATCCGCCCGAGTCATCTGATCACGGCTCATCAGCCGTTCCAACTGCACCTCTCTGGGTACATATACGACCATGACTTCAGCAAACCCCTTCTCAAGACCTGACTCATAAAGCAACGGAATGTCCGATACCACCAGCTTGTCCGGATGCTTTAATTCATATTCAGCTGCCCTTGCACGCATCTCTTTCCGAATAGCCGGATGAGTAATGGCCTCTAGGGCTTTTCGCTCCTCGGGCTGCTGAAACACAATACTCCCCAACTTCTTCCGATCCAGTGTTCCGTCCTCGTTCAGTATTGCTTGTCCAAACCGCTGAACAGCGGCAAGCGAAACGGGATGCCCAGGCATCATGACTTCCCGGGCAATAACATCTGCATCAATAAGCAGCGCTCCCTTACTGGCGAGATAGGCGGAAACACTGCTTTTGCCTGTTGCGATTCCGCCAGTTAAGCCTATATTCATCATTTCACCTCATAACAGCTTCATTATCCCTCATAACAACTTCATTAGACCCATAATCATCAACAGCAGAGCTGGAAGAATCGATAACTTCTGCATCCACCGCTGTGCAGCAAAACGCAACCCTACCTTCATGCCAAGCAACAGGAATGTTCCACTGAACAACGCAATGATGAGTGCAGTCCACAGCGTAGGAAATCCGAGTAATGCTGCACCAAGTCCCGCCCCAAAGGCGTCCAGTGACAAGGCAATACCGAGCCACATGGCTTCCTGTGCAGAGATGCTACCCGAATTATCCATATCTGCCTTGGATGGGCTCCGTAATATTTGAATCACCACACCGAGCTTACGCAGCTCCAGTGTGAATACCATCCGTTCTACTGATCCATCCGTTGGTGAAGGCTGCATTTCCAGAGCCATTAACGGATTGCTGCCATTAGAGCTTGGAGAATTATCGTTCAACCGGCTATCCTGTGTCTGCATCCCCTGCAACACTCCTGCTTGTACGGATGCCGCTACACCTTCCGTTTGCGCTGTCCTGATCACCTCTCGATTTTCAGCTTCCTCAAGCTCTTTGCGACGTCTAAGGATCAGTTGAAGAAGTGACCAACCTCCAATGATGATCAGAATGACAGCTCCTACAATCGAAGCTATATCTGGAGACACGATATGAGATAAGAGCACACCAACCTGCATGGACAATGCGATAACCAGTCCCGAGCATAACGAAATGACGGCAATGGATAAGAACGGAATTCGCGTCCTCCGAAGTCCATATGTAATGCCAACTCCGAAACCGTCCAGACTCAGCGCAAACGCAAGCGCCAGCAATGAAATAAAATGATGCAGCACCCCGGATTCCTCCCCTGTGCGGTATGTGCCAACTGATGATGTCAGTATGGGTATATGCCCGCTTATTTCTGCCATATCAGTATATGGAGGGAGGAATCCAAGGGTGCTATGATTTCATCATTTCGGTTATTCAGTTCAAGTTAGGGAGAGGCAATGGCTGGCAATTCGGGCAAAAATGCGTCCCCCGGCCGCCAACGACACTTTTTTCAATCAACGTACCACAAGTCACACAAGGCTCTGCTTTTCGGCCATAGATTTTCAGTTGATGCTGGAACATCCCCATCTCGCCTTGTCCATTGACATACGACTTGATGGAAGATCCTCCCGCATTGACAGCATCCTGTAACGTAGCTACGATCGCTTCATGGAGCACAGTTAGCTGTGCTTCGGTTAATGTCTTCGCTATGGTCTCGGGATGAATTCCTGCGCGAAAGAGTGCCTCGTCCACATAAATATTCCCGATCCCTACAACATATGCCTGATTGAGCAGAACCGCTTTAATTTTCGTTGTACGTTTCCCTACCGCTTCGCGGAACGCATCCACGGTAAAAGCCTCATCCAATGGCTCGAGTCCAAGCTTCATAAGCGGTTTCGATACCAGCTCTTCCCCTGCATTGAACAGATGCATCGTTCCAAACTGACGAACATCCTTATAACGCAGCTCGGTACCATCATTGAAGTGGAAGATCACATGAGTATGCTTCTCGACCTCTTCATCCTGGTTGTACACACCGTACCGCCCCTCCATCCGCAGATGAGAGACCAGCACAAGCCCGTCCAGCAAAATACGTAAAAACTTGCCTCGACGCTCTACGCCAATGACGGTGTGTCCCGCCAGTTCTAGTGCAAATGCTTCTATATCGTCCGGCCGCTGAATAATTCGCGGCAAATTAACAGTAACATGATCAATCGTTTTACCAACAATGAGTTGATTCAAAGTTCTTTTGACTGTCTCGACTTCCGGTAGTTCCGGCATGATGTTCTCACCTCCCTTATATTATACCGGAAGATGAGGCTCAGCGGGACCCCTTCTTATCTATTTCGCCTCGTACCAGTTCTCACCAAAGCTGACTTCGGCTTTTAGTGGTACGGACAACGGAAGAGCCTTCTCCATCACGGATGGCACAAGCTCCTTCATCAGTTCCAGTTCATCCGCAGGCACTTCAAACACAAGTTCATCGTGTACTTGTAGCAGCATACGACTCTGAAGCTTGCGTTCCCGCAGTGCCTCGTCCATCTGTACCATAGCCAGTTTGATGATATCGGCAGCTGTACCCTGAATCGGTGTATTCATAGCCGTACGCTCCGCGAAAGAACGCAGATTGAAATTGCTTGCGTTGATTTCCGGTAGATAACGGCGGCGTTCCAGCAACGTCTTTACATAACCGTCCCGTCGAGCGTCTTTCACAATATCATCCATATATCGGCGTACACCCTGGAATATATCAAAATACTGATCTATGAACTGTGCCGCTTCTTTCCGCGTAATGTTTAAATTTTGGGAGAGACCGTAATCACTAATTCCGTATACGATCCCGAAATTAACCGCCTTGGCAGAACGTCGCATGTCGCTGTCGACTTCCTCTGGCTTCACGCCAAATACATCGGATGCTGTCTTCGTATGGATATCCATATCATGCACAAAAGCTTCTTTCAACCGCTCATCATCTGATATGTGAGCAAGTACGCGCAGCTCAATCTGGGAATAGTCTGCTGCGAGAATAGACCAGCCGGGCTCGGATGGTACAAACACTTTCCGAATCTTACGGCCTTCTTCCATACGAATCGGAATGTTCTGCAAGTTCGGGAACTGACTGCTGAGACGTCCAGTTGCTGCGATCGTCTGCCGATAGAACGTATGCACCTTGCCATCCTTGTCGGAGATTTCTTTGAGCAAACCTTCCACATAAGTCGATTGCAACTTGGCAAGCTGACGATATTGCAGAATATGTTGAACAACATCGTTATAAGGAGCCAGCTTCTCAAGTACCTCCGCATCCGTGGAGTACCCTGTTTTTGTCTTCTTCACGACAGGAAGTCCGAGCTTGTCGAACAGAATTTCACCCAGTTGCCTTGGTGAATTCAGGTTAAACTCCGTACCAGAGAGCTTGTAGATTTCGGCCATTAATCTGCCGATCTGTTCTTCAAATTCACTACCAAGTGCTTGTAGATCGGATGTATTCGCCTTAATCCCCTGTTTCTCCATATCCGCAAGGATACGGGATAACGGCATTTCCAGCTCATGGAACAACGAATTCATCTCATCGTTCTCGAGTGCCTGCTCCTGAAGCGGGATAATCGCTGCTAGCGCAGCTGCTTTTCGACATAGGAAATCACCCAGAACTTCCACCTCTGGCACTTTATATTTAGCGCCTTTGCCCATGACAGTATCATCTTCCACCAGCGAAGGCAGCCCATACTTAGATGTTAAACCGCTAATCGTCTGATTGGACTCTGTAGGGTCAAGCAAGTATGCAGCCAATTGCACATCAAATGCTGCACCGGCAAACGCAATCCCGTGTGCATGCAAAGCCAGATCGACGCGATGCAGATCATATCCACGCTTTGGCTTATTAGCATCTGCAAGCCATTCCCGTACAGGAGCCGCTGCATCAGATTGTAATAACTCCGGAGATACGAAAGCATACTTTTCCCCAGTGCCTATAGCAAGGCCGATGATCTTCGCCTGATGTGGATTATCTCCATGCGTTTCCACATGAAGCACATCGATTGAATCCAACACATCAATCCATTCAGCCAGATTGTCTTCTGTTACTATTGTGGATTCCACTTCTGCAGCCGGAACAGCCTCCTGTTCAGAGCCGATGCTTCCACTGAAGGACAAACGTTCTAGCAAGGACTTGAACTCCAGCTTCGCAAGGGCCGGTCCCGCACTCGCTTCCTTCAATCCATCAAATTGCATATCTTCCCAGGTCTGCTCTAGCGGAACTTCCCGGTGAATCGTCGCCAGCTCTTTACTCATTCTCGCATCATCAGCGTGAGCTTCGATCTTCTCCTTCATCTTGCCTTTCAGTTCGCCAGTACCATTCAATACCTCTTCCACCGATCCGAACTGGTGCAGCAACTTCAGCGCTGTCTTCTCCCCTACTCCCGGAATACCGGGAATATTATCCGAAGCATCACCCATGAGACCCTTCAGATCAATAATCTGAAGTGGTGAGAGGCCATAACGTTCCTTAATCTGATTAGGATCATACAGTTCAATATCCGTGACGCCTTTACGCGTTAGCCCGATATGTACGTTGTCCGAAGCAAGCTGCAACATATCTTTGTCACCCGATACGACCAGCACCTGTCTACCTGCTTCATCCGCGCGTTTGGTTAACGTTCCGATAATATCGTCCGCTTCGTAACCAGCCAGTTCAAACTGGGCAATCCCGAGTCCTTGTAGCAACTCTTTGAGGAGTGGGAATTGCTCTGACAGCTCTGGCGGTGTTTTCTCCCGTCCACCCTTGTATTCCTGGTAGCCTTCATGGCGGAATGTAACTTTACCTGCATCAAACGCCACCATCACATGCGTCGGCTTATGCTCTTCCAACAGCCTTAATAGCATCGTCGTGAAGCCATATACCGCATTCGTATGCAGACCCTTCGAATTCGTCAGAGGAGGCATCGCAAAAAATGCCCGGTAAATAATGCTATTGCCATCTATAAGAATAAACTTGTCCATTCCAGCACCCCGCATATCATATGGTCAGATTGCACTTATCATATCTGTTCTCATGATACCATACCTGCCACCTACTTCAAAAAAAGTACATCCCCTTTTCAAGACATTTCTTCGGCAAAAAAAGAACCTCCTTCCTGATTAGCCTGTGCACAAGCTAGTCGGAAGAAAGTTCTACTCATTTTATTATTCACATCTTATGTCATATATCCGTTATGTATTGGACAGCAGAGCCTGCCCAACACCCCTTACTGATTCAAGTCTGGACGATGACCCGTCACCAGATACACCGTGCTCTCACCAATGTTCGTCGCATGATCACCAATTCGTTCAATGTAACGTCCCACCATCATCAGCAACATGGCTTGGGAAGCCTGAGTCGAGTGCTCAATCATTAACGTATAGAGATCTCGAATCATATTGCTGTATAGCTGATCGACCTGATCATCTGTCTGAGCCATTTTATAGGCCAAATCCGTATTCTCCTTCAGATAGGACTCAATAGACTCATCAATCATGGACTTCACAATTTCTGCCATGCGTGGAATGTCTACAAGCGGTTTAATCAACTCTTGTCCTTCCATCCGAAGCGTTACTTTGGCCACGTCCAGAGCCAGATCCCCCATACGCTCCAAATCGCTGGAGATTTTGAATGCCACAATAATGCGCCTTAAATCTTTGGCTACGGGTTGCTGTGTGATGATCAGCTTCGAACCCAGCTCCATAATTTTGTCTTCAAGGGCATTGAGATTCGCATCATTTTTGATGATGACCTGGGCTTTCTCTGTATCTAGTGTCTGCAAACTGTCAATAGCACCGTCCAGTGCTTTTCCTACATGATCACCCATTTGTTTGAGCAGGGTGCGCAGCTCGTCCAGCTCCTGATCAAATTCTTTTCTGCGAATCATAGATTTCATGTCCTCCCTCTCCATCATCTCCGGGTATCCCGGGATCGTTCCTGTTCAGCTCGCCTTAACCGAACCTTCCGGATATATAATCCTCGGTCCGTGAATCTTGCGGTGTGGAGAATAACGTCTCCGTATCAGCTGCCTCCACCACTTCCCCATTCAGGAAGAATACAGTTCGTCCGGATACTCGCGCTGCTTGGTGCATGTTGTGAGTAACCATAACGATAGTATATTTATGATGCAGCTCTTTCACCAATTCCTCAATTTTAAGCGTCGAGATCGGGTCTAGAGCCGAAGTTGCTTCGTCCATCAGAAGCACATCCGGCTGTACAGCCAGTGCGCGTGCAATGCAGAGACGTTGCTGCTGTCCGCCAGACAAACTTAATGCTGATTTCTTCAGTACATCCTTTACTTCATCCCACAGTGCAGCATGAACCAGACTTTGCTCTACCAGTTGATCCAGCTCTGCCTTCTGGGTTACCCCGTGCAGCCGAGGCCCGTAAGCCACGTTATCATAGATTGATTTGGGAAAAGGATTGGGCTGTTGAAATACCATCCCTACCCGCTTGCGTAGCGTTTCAACTTCAATCTCATTGCTATAGATATTGGAACCGTTCAGCAGAACTTGTCCTTCCACACGAACCCCCGGAATCATGTCATTCATCCGGTTCAGTGTGCGAAGCAGTGTCGATTTACCGCAGCCTGACGGTCCAATAAATGCCGTAACCGTTTTCTCCGGTAGGTCCATCGATATATTTTTAAGCGCCTGATGCGTGTCATAGTATAAATTAAGTCCATCAATGTGAATGAGGTCTTTCATAGATGTTCACTTCTCCTTCGTTGCAGGAATCCTTCGATCCCCTTTACGTTCCGACCGTTGTCCATGTTATTATGCACTATCTTGGCCATCTATAATATCCTAACTCAATATTGTTAAAACAATACCACCTTCATGTTAACGGAATGTAAAAACACCCGAAGAAGACCTAAGCGGACAGATCAAGTCCAAGGTCTCCGTTGTGGGGCTTTACTGGCCTTTTTATTGCGCTGCGTGATTCGTTCCTACCTCGGGATCATCTGCAATCATTGCTTTCAGCTTCAACTGAATATTCTCCGCGACTCTGCCCGCTTCTCCACCTTCCGTAGCCATGTTTTCTACAATAGAGGACAGGCCATTGACTCCCTCGTTTAATTTTCTGAACGCAGCCGCTCCTTCTTGTACATGTATTGCACTGTCATTAATCTCCGTCCCACTTGCCTGAATGAGAGATACTGTCTGTTGAGTTAAGCTTTCGATCTCCTGAAGCAGAGTGGACATATTTCCAGCTACTTCACGTGTCTGCTTGGCAAGTGCGCGGATCTCCCCGGCAACAATCTGGAAGCCTCGCCCATATTCTCCGGCATGAGCAGCTTCAATCGATGCATTCAATGCCAGCAACTCACTCTGATCAGCAAGCGTTCGAATGGAACGTGCCATGTCTGCACCTGTTGTAATGGATTCGAGCATTTCACAGGCATGTTCCCTCTGAGTTCCCATATGCTCATGAACCTGGGAATAGGAAGATTCCACTTGCCGTAAACGACCTTCTCCGTCATTAGATAACTGGATCACCTGTTCAGCCTCTTGTGCAGTCTGATTCGCGGCTTGAACCAGCTTGGTTACAGCGGAATGTATTCGGGATATTTCCTGCCCACTCTCCATTACCGTCCGTATACGATCTGCTGAAGCTGCTTGCTGCAGCTTCTGAGAAAGAGACATCACATCACGTATGGTAAGCACACCACACAAGCGTTCTTCCTCCGTTACGAGCAGGCAGTCATAGAAGTGATCCTCATCCCGCCTCAGGGCAGCATCAATGATAGCAGCGGGTTCCATATGTATATCTACAATAACCGGTGACGCATCAACTGTTTTCACGATTGGTTTACGATAAAATAAGTCCGCAGCGAATCTTCCGTTTAATAAACGATATAACGTATCCCGCATCAACAATCCTGTAGGCCTCATCTGATCATCACATAGAACAATGCAAGGATGCTCTTTGCCATCATTCAACATGGCTGCAGCTTCTCCGCATGTCGTGTCTATTTTTGCTATAGGTACCTGACGACAATATTCCACGAGAGACACAGCATAATCTTTTTGAAAATTAACAATCGGTTTACCTGTCTGCTCACGATCCAACTCAGGCAAGACAGATGATTCGTTTTCTATTTGTAAATGATTAACCTGGCTCTCAGGTCTCTCCTCTAATAACATGGGCATATGTACTTATTCTCCTTTACGTGTTAACTCCGCCCTAAGGTGGGTTTATAGGTACAAAGTATCACTCGGACAACTTCATCCTAAACCCTAAAAATAAAGAAGAATCTCCCTTTGTGTAAAATGAGAGTAAAATAAAACTCCCCAACATTTAACTTGAATGATGGGGAGTTTTTCTTTTGACAACCAATTTATAACCTACACCACGAATCGAATCGATATGAACGGACTCGGGATCAAGCTCCAGCTTTTTACGTAATGAACTCACATGTACATCTACGGTCCGTTGGCCTCCAATATAATCAAAGCCCCAGACTGCATTCATCAGGTCATCCCGGGTCAGTACAACACCTGGTTTTTTGGCCAGATACAAGAGGACTTCGAACTCCTTTGGACGAAGGCTAATGGATTGGCCCCCCAAAGTAACTTCATATTTGAGCGGATAGATTTCAAGCTCTCCAAGAATAATGCGTGAGCCATCTTTGTCCTCCGATTGTGGCAGATCTTCACCGTTTGAATAACGTCTGAGTACCGCATCTACCCTTGCCAAAAGTTCGGATACACCAAAAGGTTTAGTAATGTAATCATCCGCACCGGATTTCAGCCCTTGCACTACCTCAGCTTCTCCGTTCTTGGCGGTAAGAATAATAACAGGTGTACTCACACCTTGAATTCGCAGTTTGTTCAGAATATCCAGACCATTCATGCCCGGAAGCATCAGATCCAGTAAAATTAAATCGAAATCCTGTGACAATGCCCGGTCATATCCTGCTGACCCATGGTCCTCTGCCGTTACGTCATATCCTTCCTGTGTCAGGTTGTACGTAAGTAATCTCGATAATGTCGGTTCATCTTCAATAACCAGCAAACGCTGTGCCATGATACCCCTTCTCTCTTCATAGGTTGTCTGTTGCCACAACACTTTTCCTATCATAGCATTGATTTGTTAACGCTGTGTAAAGCAAAATACTCATTTTACAAATTGCTCCTATACGCCTACATCTCTTCTTCTTGGATTAATGGCAGAATGACATGAAAGGTGCTCCCCATACCCAGTTCACTTTCAACAGATAATTTTCCGCGGTGTAATTCGACCAAGTGTTTTACAATGGACAGTCCGAGACCCGTGCCTCCGGAATTACGTGATCTCCCTTTGTCTACCCGGTAAAATCGTTCAAAAATTCGCGGCAAATCTTTCTTCGGTATGCCAATTCCTGTATCAGACACGGAGAAAATAACCTGTTCCTCCCCGCTCATCTGATCCATCTTCACTTGAAGTCTCACTCTTCCGCCCTCTGGTGTGTAGCTAATACCATTGGATAACAAATTAATGAAAATTTGCTTCATTTTGTCCTCATCTGCTTCAATATACAGCTCTTCTGGTACATTCATTTCTAGACGAATCTGCTTTTTCTCTGCAACCTTGGACAACGTGCCCATTACCATATCAAAGAAGGAATGCACATGCACCGGAGAACATTCCAGAGCTGCCCGTTTGGATTCAATCTTGGACAAATCCAGAATGTCTCCGATCAACCGGTTCAGCCTGTCCCCTTCATCATAAATAATCTGCAGAAAAGAACGTTCTGTCTCCTTATCCTGCACCCCACCGCTAAGAAGGGTTTCGGCGAATCCCTTGACTGCCGCTACCGGAGTTTTGAGCTCATGAGAGACGTTTGCAACAAATTCGCTACGCATCGACTCCAATCTGCGAATCGCTGTTACATCTTGAAGCAGGAAAATCATTCCGCGATACTCCCCGCTTTCTCCGGACATTGGCACGCCATCCAGTCGGATCAAACGTTCTTCGGGGTTAAATACACTGACTTCTTCATGCATACGTACTTGATTAGCTACACTCTCTTCAATCGTGTGTGTTAGCTCATAATGACGTTTCAATTCAGTATAAGGCTTACCTGTAAGCTTCGCTGCCTCGATACCAAGCATACGTTCTGCTTCCCGATTAACCAGAGCAATCGATTGCGCAGCATCGATCATCACAATTCCACCGGTCATATTAGCCAAGACACTTTGAAGCAGTGCTTCATTGTCTCGAATCGTTTGGAGTTGGGACTGCAAACTATCCGCCATTCCGTTAATTGCAAGGCCCAGTTGACCTATCTCGTCCTTACGTGTAACGTTCACTCTCGCATCGTAATCAAGCTTTGTAATTTGATGTGCGACTTTGGTAATATGTTCGATTGGTGATGTTAAGCTACGAGCAACCCGGTAACTGACAAATGCTACAATCAGGAAGAGTAGTCCCAGCGCCGCAAACATAATCACCCACCCGCGCTGTAGCCCTTGATCCACCGCTTGTAAACTCATGGACAGCCGTATATAACCATCGAATTTGCCGCTTGGCATCTCGATCATGTCACTGTGTTCCGAATTGACTGGCAGTGCCACATACAGCATATGCTGTCCCAACGTCTTACTGTATCGAATGGAACGGCCAAACGTTCCTTCAACAGCCGTGCGAATCTCTTCACGATTCAAATGATTATCCATCATTGCAGGATCACTCTCAGAATCACCAATCACGATACCGTCTTTATTAATAAAGGTTACCCTCGAGTCTGTCAGACGATCCAGTTCCACCGCCCGATCCGAGTAGTATTTTCGCGTCTCCACGGATGTCGGATTGGATGCATCATGAAATGGGAAGGTCGCTTTAAGTAAATTAATCTCACGCACCATCGTTTGTTCTAATGCATCAATATGGGTGGTTTTGAACACTCTTCCCATGGTATATCCGGCTACAATCACGGACACACCGATTAACACCATCATAATTAAAGCCAGGCGAATACGAAACGGTCTCATTTATCTCTTCCCTCTACTATATTTAAATTTGTTGAAAAGTAATAAGAATATATTCGTTCGTTCATTCATTCAACTCTGTCCGGTCACCGCGTGTTGTTGGATGTGAGATGACCAGAAATTCCACGTCTGCACTACTTCGGTTTTGCATCTGATGCGGCGCTCCAGGCGGGATTTCTATCCCTTCATGTGTCTCCAGCACATACGTCTCTCCATCCAGCTCCATACAAGCCTCACCACTGAGGACAAAAAAGAATTGGCGACTCTTTGTATGTATATGTCTTGTTTCTGTCGTACCTGCAGGCATTCGCTCATGAATCACACTAAGTGTCTCACCTTGTACTAGATGCCAGCCATCACACTGTGCTCCCCATATATAATGAGCTGCCTCTTGTTTGCTTATCTTCATATGAGATCCCCCTGACCGAGTGCGCTATCCGAATATGCTATCCGAATTATCATATCACATATAGTCAGATATCTTCCCATGTAATCAACAAAAGCATGGCTTCATCTCTACTCTTCCTTAATTGTAATTGATAGTCTTAAACTTAATTCATCCAAGGTCAGACCTTGTATAAAATATCATAGATGTATCAGCGCAGATACAGATTTTTGTAAATTGCTTTTTTACGCTACATCTCTCTGCTCTCCATTCTCTCTTTAGGAAGACAAAAAACAGGACGCCGATCCTATAGGCGTCCCGTCTTCCTAAATATTTTTAGCTAGCTTATTGTTGTACGTCCTGTAAGTGCACTTGTACAGATTAACCACTTATCCGTTAACGACTTCGCCACCGTTCACATGCATAACCTGTCCGCTAACATAAGAGGAATCGTCAGAAGCAAGATATACATAGGCAGGTGCCAGTTCATCCGGCTGACCTGGACGTTTCATCGGCTGAGTCGCTCCGAATTCACTCACTTTTTTCTCATCGAATGTCGAAGGAATCAACGGGGTCCAGATCGGGCCGGGAGCCACAGCATTTACACGGATACCCTTCTCTATCAAATTCATGGACAAAGAACGGGTAAATGAGGTAATTGCGCCTTTAGTAGACGAATAATCAAGCAACGTCGGGCTTCCTCGATAGGCCGTAATCGACGTCGTGTTAATGATCGTGCTACCTTGTTTCAGATGTGGTAATGCTGCCTGTGTGACATAAAACATACCAAAAATATTGGTACGGAATGTTTTTTCCAATTGCTCTGGTGTGATATCCTCCAGATTCTGCTGTGGATGCTGCTCAGCGGCATTATTAACAACGATGTCGAGTTTACCAAGCTCATCGATCGTCTGTTGCACACTCTTCTTGGCAAAGTTCACATCACCGATATCACCTGCAATAAGTATACACTTGCGTCCTTCTTGTTCCACCTGACGCTTCGTTTCCTTGGCATCCTCATGCTCGCTCAAGTATACAATCGCCACATCGGCGCCTTCCTTCGCATAGGTCACAGCGACAGCCCGTCCAATACCGCTGTCCCCTCCTGTAATCAGAGCTACCTTGTCCAGTAATTTGCCAGCAGCCTTGTACTGCGGTTTCTCAAATTCCGGTTTAGGAGTCATTTCAGATTCAATTCCTGGACGCTGGTCTTGATGTTGTGCAGGCATTGTTTTTTGATTCTGGGATGTAGTGCTAGACATTATACATTCTCCTTTCAAAATGAACAGATGGAATAGCAAGACTCCGACGTTATACAACGTCTTTCCTTGTCTTTCAATCAACAGTAGTCACATTCTGTAGGATGGCATGAACCGACCAGATTATTCTGGGCTGGGGGTAATGAGTATGAACCGTTTCTACTTATCTTTATTTACCACTTATATGGAAATGTAAACAAACACATCCACATATCTTTAAGAGGTCACCATTCAAAATGTATACATAAGTAAATGGTCGAACCCGTGTGAAAGCTAGTCGTAACCAGGGAATGTTATGTATTAAACAAAAAAACAACAGACAGCCCTTCAGGGCTGTCTATTTGGTCTCAATTATTTTGTACTGTAATATTAGGTTCAATTGCATTCCTATTGCTGGATTCGCCAGTGTTGAAGGCATACTCCAATGCTGAATATCCTCCGGTACTTCCTTATTCTTATTCACACTGCTTGTCCTGACTAGGTGCAAACGCTTCACCTTTAACGCAACGTACAGTCCAGAAAACAGCATGTTAGCTGCCTTAAATTTCTTAGAAAATTTGTCTGTCCACCATCAGGTACACCATGATGAGCAAGAAGACGGCAAGCAAGCTACTAAACATACGAATTTTACTTTGCTCTGGTGTAACATCCCGATTATTTTTCACACCTTCTGCTGCAAGGCGCAGCGGTTTACCCATAATTCCGCCAATAGCAGCAATGGCCAGAAGGTCTACAACCACTACAGCCATCCAGATGTGAGAATAATCTCCCTTGGTCATCAGATAACCACCAGTAAGAAGCTGGATAACAAGTGCATACTGCGCAATTCTGTTTAGCGAACGAAGTGACGCAAATGCTCCCTCCTGTGCTGGCAAACTCAATGTACGAATTTTACCAACCACGAATGGCAGGATCAGGTAAAATCCCATAGCCAGTGCTCCAACGATATGGAGCAGATACATAATCATTGTCAAAATTTTCATCCTCCTCATCTATTCATTGTGCGATATATCACACTTCATTATACTGGGGAACTTATCCAAAGAAAAGAAAACCTCCGCGTTTAGGGAGGTTTTCTTAATAATGTTGTTCAAAAAGTCTTCAT
Organism: Paenibacillus sp. JJ-100; assembly: GCF_948329825.1. Classification (GTDB taxonomy): domain Bacteria; phylum Bacillota; class Bacilli; order Paenibacillales; family Paenibacillaceae; genus Paenibacillus. Next base: position 306,389 of record NZ_CAOJCM010000001.1, on the reverse strand, counting down.
AGTTAAATATTAACGATTGAAATGACATTACGTACCGAATCTGCAGACGTATCCAGCGCTGCTTTTTCTTCCGCAGTCAACTCCAGTTCGAAGATCTTCTCAATGCCGTTGCCACCCAAAATGGTTGGCACACCAAGGAACAAATCGTGATATCCATACTCACCTTCAAGATAAGCGATAACCGGAATAATACGTTTTTTGTCCTTCAAAATGGCCTCAGTCATCTGAACCAGTGAAGCTGCAGGTGCATAATAGGCACTGCCGTTGCCGAGCAGGTTTACAATCTCACCGCCGCCTACACGCGTCCGTTGCACAATTGCGTCAATACGATCTGGAGGGATCAAGGTATCGATTGGAATACCGCCTACACTTGAATAGCGAACAAGTGGTACCATATCGTCACCGTGACCTCCCAGCACAAAGCCGCGTACATCCTCTACGGACACGTTTAACTCCTGCGCAATAAATGTACAGTAGCGAGCAGTGTCAAGGACACCCGACTGACCAATTACACGATTTTTCGGAAAACCGAGGGTTTGGTAAGCCGCATAGGTCATAGCATCCACCGGGTTACTTAGAATAATGACAATAGAATCAGGGCAATATTTTTTCACATTTTCACACACGGACTTCACGATACCTGCGTTCGTATTCACCAGATCGTCACGGCTCATGCCCGGTTTGCGAGCAATTCCAGCAGTGATAATCACAATCTCCGAACCTGCAGTATCCTCATAGTTGGAAGTTCCCACGATATGACTGTCGAAACCTTGCACAGGGCTAGCCTCCAGCATATCGAGTGCTTTGCCCTTGGTCGGGTTCTCCAGTTGAGGAATATCAACCAGTACCACATCACCAAGTTCTTTCTGGGCAAGCATCAGTGCAGTTGTAGCACCGGTAAAACCGGCGCCAACGACTGTGATTTTTTTGCGCTGAATAGTCACGATTCACATCTCCCCTTACAGGTTTTTGTTACAGGTTTTTAATGATTTGATCAGCGAATTCGGAACATTTCACTTCAGTTGCTCCGTCCATCAGACGTGCGAAGTCATACGTTACGGTTTTATTGTTAATGGATGTTTCCATCCCTTTGTAAATCAGATTAGCCGCTTCTTGCCATCCCAAGTGCTCAAGCAACATTACGCCGGACAGGATTACGGAACCTGGGTTCACAACGTCTTTATCCGCATATTTCGGTGCAGTACCATGTGTTGCTTCGAAGATAGCATGTCCTGTTACATAGTTGATGTTCGCACCTGGTGCGATACCAATTCCGCCAACTTGCGCTGCAAGGGCATCGGACAGATAGTCACCGTTCAGGTTCAATGTTGCGATCACATCGAATTCAGCTGGACGAGTCAATACTTGTTGCAAAGCGATATCGGCAATCGCATCTTTTACGATGATTTTGCCAGCATCTTCAGCTGCTTTTTGAGCCGCATTTGCTGCATCTGTGCCATCTTTTTCTTTGATTACATCGTATTGCGCCCAAGTGAACACTTTGTCGCCAAATTCCTCTTCAGCCACTTCGTAACCCCAGTTTTTGAAGGCACCTTCGGTGAACTTCATGATGTTACCTTTGTGTACCAGTGTAACGCTCTTACGGTTGTGATCGATTGCGTATTGAACCGCAGCACGAACCAAACGTTTGGAACCTTCGGAAGATACCGGCTTAATTCCGATTCCGGACGTTTCAGGGAAACGAATTTTGTTAGCGCCCATTTCTTGTTGCAGGAACTGGATCACTTTTTTCACTTCTGCGGAACCTTCAGCGTACTCGATACCTGCATAGATATCCTCTGTGTTTTCACGGAAAATAACCATATCAACCAGCTCAGGACGTTTAACCGGGGAAGGTACACCGTTGAAATAACGTACAGGACGCAGGCAAGTGTACAGGTCAAGTTCTTGACGAAGTGCCACGTTCAGGGAACGGATACCACCGCCGATTGGCGTAGTCAGAGGTCCTTTGATTGCTACGATGTACTCACGAATTGCTTCGAGCGTATCATTCGGCAACCACTCACCGTATGTATTGAATGCTTTTTCACCAGCAAACACTTCATACCAAGCGATTTTTTTAGTGCCATTGTATGCTTTTTCTACCGCTGCATCCAGAACGCGTACTGAAGCTTTCCAGATGTCACGGCCTGTACCGTCACCTTCGATGAATGGAATGATTGGATTATTAGGTACTTGAAGTGTACCGTTATCAATTTGAATTTTTTCGCCTTCAGTTGGGAGTGCAAATTTTTCCAATTTCATAATTACAATTCCTCCTAAGTTTTGGTTTCACAGTATGAAGCATACCACATTTTTGCAGGAAGGAAGGGCTGTTATCACTCGGCAATACTGCCTCATATTTAACATGCCCCTCACCTCATCTATATGATTATACTGTTTTTGCTAGAGTTTAGCGAAGATCAATGGAAACGTACTTTTGATCCGCAGGACCAGTGTACTCGGCACGCGGACGAATAATGCGGTTGTCTGCCAGTTGCTCAAGGATATGAGCTGTCCAGCCAGACACACGACTGATCGCAAAGATCGGTGTAAACAACTCCTGATCAATCTTCAGTTGAGTGTATACCGATGCGGAATAAAAATCGACATTCGGTTTCAACCCTTTTTGACCTGTGACGATTTCTTCAATTTTCACGGACATGTCATACAAACGTGTATCATTGTTCATCTCACCAAGTTCTTTGGACATCTTCTGTAGATGTTTCGCACGTGGATCACCATTCTTGTAGACGCGGTGTCCAAAACCCATGATCTTTTCGCGGTTATTCAGTTTCTCCAGAATAGCTGCTTCCAAACGATCTGGTGTACCGATTTCATTCAGCATTTTCATCACCGCTTCGTTTGCACCACCGTGCAGCGGACCTTTAAGTGCACCAATCGCTGAAGTAACACCTGAATAAATATCAGACAGAGTAGCTACAGTTACCCGGGCAGCAAAAGTTGAAGCGTTAAGTTCGTGATCTGCATGCAGAACGAGGGCTTGGTCCAGAGCTTTCACCGCAGTTTCCGATGGCTCTTCACCTGTCATCATGTATAAGAAGTTTTCAGCGATGGAAGCGCCTTCTTTTGGTGACACAGGCTCCTGTCCCTTACGAATGCGGGAGATCGCCGCCACAATTGTTGGCAATTGTGCTTGTAACTTGACCGCTTTGTTCTCGTTCGCTTCCTCTGTCATCTCGTCTGCTTGGTCATCATACAGAGCTAGCGCAGACACTGCGGAACGAAGGGCTGCCATCGTGCTGATGTTTTTGGGATACAATTTAATTTGCGCGATCAACTCTTGTGGAATCGGCGCGTAATCGCTAAGACTTTTACGAAGTGACTTCAATTCATCTACTGTTGGCAACTTGCCAAACCAGAGCAGATAGGCAACTTCTTCAAAACTCGCATGTTCTGCCAAATCATCGATATTGTATCCACGGTATGTAAGTACACCGTCCACAATAGAGCTGATCGAAGAGGTTGTTGCAACGATGCCTTCCAGACCTTTGGTAGCTGTCATATTACATCTCTCCTTTAATAAGCGAAATCAGGAATCATTCAAAGTCATATCAGTGCCGAAATGCACCTAACCTCTTTTTGTAAACCGTTTCATTTTGAAAATGGCCTAAGTCGACAAAATTCGGTTTTCGTATCTGTCAATCGGTATTTACTTATAACATCATACTGGATTTTGTCGTTTATGTGAACACGATGAGAGTTCATTCACACATCAAACATATTTATCAGACCGATAAAGCATTTTTGAAAACCTTTACAAAAACATGGTTGACATTTAATGTGTATTACACAATTCAGGGTAACCATAAATGATCGCTCTAATTTATCAACCTCAGGCATACTCTAGCTAGATGATGCGAACCACGCTGTGGCCTGGCACGCCGTATCAAGTATACTCCTTTACGTTTCAAAAGCTTTTAATTGCTCTATATTAATTAAGATAAGCTCTTGAATAAAGGAGAGTTGATATTTGGATAGAATCATCCTTAAACGTCTGCTTCGGGGTCTGTGGGTTATGATCTGTGCCATTCTGATTACTGTTGCGATATATCTGCTGTTTCCGCTGTTGTACCCATTTGTGATTGCCTGGATCATCGCTTATGCGATGAATCCTCTCGTGAAACTGTTGCAAAACAGACTCCGTTTTCCGCGCTGGCTGGCAGTGACCTTGTCCCTCATATTATATTTTGGCGCAATTGTAGTCATCTTGTCTGCGGCCGTCACCCGCATGGTGAAGGAAGTCATTTCACTGACAACCAGCTTTGATCTGCATGTCGATGAAATCAAAGAAACATTCGTACGCTGGACGCAGAACGATACGATTCAGAGTCTGATCACACAGATTAATGATTTTTACAAAGAAAATCCTAATTATCAGGAAACCATCAACAGCAACATTAGTAAAACAACCGAAACTGTAGGAACGGCTGTAACTGACCTTGTAACAGGGTTTTTCAATTTTATTCTGAATTTTCTGACTTCACTGCCCAATATGGGGGCTGTTCTAATAGTCGTGTTGCTATCTACCTTTTTCATTAGCAAAGGCTGGACGCGTCACAGCATCACGGTCTCTGGCTGGGTTCCTTCCTCAGTTCGCAAGCCGATCTCTGACATATGGAATGATCTCAAGAAAGCTCTGTTCGGTTATGTACGGGCGCAGCTGATCATGATCTCGATAACTGCTCTGTTCGTGATGATCGGATTATTGATTCTTCAAGTCAAATCAGCCTTTACAATCGCTCTAATCATCGGGCTTGTCGACCTGCTCCCTTACCTCGGTGTCGGTCTGGTTATGGTTCCTTGGGCAGCGTATTTATTCATGAATGGAGATCTCTATCTGGGTATCGGCATTAGTGTCATTTATCTCATCTTACTTGTCGCTCGTCAGATTATTGAACCAAAAGTACTTGCGAGCAGCGTAGGGCTCGACCCTCTCGCTACCTTGGTTGGTATGTTCGTTGGTTTGAAACTGTTTGGAGTACTTGGACTCATTATCGGTCCGGTCAGTCTCGTTATTCTTGATGCCTTTAATCGGGCTAATGTACTACGTGACTTGAGGACATATATAATCAACGGAAGAGTCCGATGAGTGTTGAAACACCGAGTTCTTCCGTTGTTTGAACCAGTAATGAGTCGGGTCTTCATTCTTCTCATTTTGTTCTTGCGTTTTATTTCTCCACACAAAAGCTCCGTTCAAGCAGGATAGTCTGCAGAACGGAGCTTTTGTGTGAAGTTATATGTTCTTTATTTCGGACGGCGATAAAATGTAATGCTGCCGTTTCTCATTTTTTTCTCTAGCCAGCCTAAGAAAAACAATCGATATACCGGACGTGTTAACGGGAATACAAGCGTAAAACCGATCAGGTCGGTTACGAAACCAGGTATTAAGAGAAGAAAACCACCGACAAAAACAAAAAGACCATCAACCATTTTCCGCCCAGGTACTTTACCGCGTTCCATTTCCTGCTTGGCATCCAGTAACACTTTTCGCCCTTCGAATTGCAACATGGCTATACCAATTAAGGACGTGAGAATCATGAGAAGCAAGGTTTTTCCAGCCCCGATCCGGTCACTTATCAAAATGAAACCGAACAACTCGATAACTGGAATGATTAATAGTAAAGCCCACATCCATTTCCGCATTGATCTGTTACTCCTTTCCTGAAAGCCACACCTTTTCAAGTATGTCGTATAGTTCAGAGGCTGTCTTATCCAGTCTGACCGGCTTCCAGTCTGCATTCACCCATACATGCTGGGTAGAGCCTGTTACCAATCGTTCACCAGGGAGTGATTCGTCTTGTGTCCACAACTGTTTTTCCATCCCAAGTGAAACTTCAGGTGCTTCAAACATGCGTCGTATGTCGTACTCGTAACTCAGACGTAGACCGCTGAAAGCAGTGATTCGAGTAAAGACCATAATCTCATCATCGTACCTTGCCGGTTTGTGATACTTCACATCCAGACCAGTTACAGGAAGAAGCAGTCCCTGCTCTTCCATTTTACGATATGTATACCCCATTTGGCGAATCATCTCAGTACGTCCGATCTCAAACCAGTTTAGGTAGTTTGCATGATAAACGACACCCATCTGGTCACTCTCCTGATAACGCACACGAAGACAAGCTGTGTACCAGTTACTATTACCCTCTTTTTGCATGTACTTCCCTCCTTGGCTTTACCAATGATACGCAATCAATGACGTAAATGTGTCATGAAGATGGAAAAAAAAGCAACGGGTTCATAAAGCCCCATTGCTTTTTTCCTGTTACTTTCTAAATGGTCCACCTAGATTAAGCCTTGTTAGGGATCTGGCTAACCTTAATCAAGTTCGTAGAACCGGAACGGCCCAGAGGGATACCGGCTGTAATCACAACCAAATCTCCTTCTTTAACCAGACCCGTTTTGATGCCGCCTTCAATGGCATTCTCGAACAAAGCATCCGTAGAATCAACCAATCTGCCTTTGACTGGAGTTACACCCCATGCCAGAGCCAGACGACGGGATGTTCTGTCTTCAGTCGTCACTGCGATGATTGGAGCTTCTGGACGGTACTTGGAGACCATGCGTGCTGTATGTCCGGATTCCGTGGATGTGATGATCGCTTTCGCGTTCAAATCTTGAGCGGACAGAGCAACAGATTGACTGATTGCTTCAGTAACCGTAGTTTGTTGTGCAACACGTTGTTTCAGATACAGTTCTTGGTAAGGCAGAGCAGATTCTGCTTTTTCTGCGATACGGGACATCGTCAGCACGGACTCTACTGGATATTTACCAGCTGCAGTCTCACCAGACAACATGATTGCATCTGTACCATCAAAGATTGCGTTTGCTACGTCACTGGCTTCCGCACGAGTCGGACGCGGGTTACGCTGCATAGAATCCAACATTTGAGTAGCTGTGATAACTGGTTTACCAGCAACATTACATTTTTCAATCATGCGTTTTTGTACCAGTGGTACTTCTTCTGCAGGAATCTCTACACCAAGGTCTCCACGAGCAACCATCAGGCCGTCAGACACTTCAAGAATTTCGTCCAGGTTGTCCACACCTTGCTGGTTTTCGATTTTGGAGATGATTTGGATGTGACCTGCATTATGTTTCTCCAGCAATTCACGAATTTCAAGCACGTCGCTTGCTTTACGTACGAAAGAAGCTGCGATGAAGTCTACACCTTGCTCGATACCAAACACGATATCGTTAGCGTCTTTTTCAGTGATACCTGGCAGGGAGATCGCAACACCTGGAACGTTAACACCTTTTTTGCTTTTGATCGTACCACCGTTAACGATGCGGCATTTGATCTCAGTGCCCTGTACTTCCACCACAGTTAGTCCGATCAGACCGTCGTCGATCAGAATTGTAGATCCTACTTGCACATCTTTAGGAAGATCAGCATACGTAATGGAAAGACGATCTTTGGTTCCCAGAATTTCTTCTGTAGTCAAAGTGATGTACTCGTCCTGAACCAGTTCAATCGGTTCCACTTCGAGTTTACCTGTCCGAATTTCCGGTCCTTTGGTGTCCAGCAGGATTGCTACGGTTTTGTTCAGCTCTTCACATGCTTGGCGAATCGCTTTGATTCGTCCGCCGTGCTCATCGAAATCACCGTGGGAGAAGTTCAGACGGGCTACGTTCATGCCTGCCATAATCAGTTTCTTGGTATTCTCCAGGGATTCACTGGATGGACCAATCGTACATACAATTTTCGTTTTGCGCATTTTGGGTTTCCTCCGATTTTAAAGGTCTAACTTTATATCTCTATTTTTCTTTTTCCAACTACTTAATTTACTATACTTTTGATCATTTGTATAGGAAATTCGTCACACATTTCTGCATTTCCCGACATTTTTCTCGTTATCGTTGTTTAAAGTGGCTGTTCCGAAGCTTCGACCTGAACGGATTCTGGCTCTGCTTTTGGCGCCGATACTTCTTCTACAGGTTCTGAATCCGTCATTGGTGCTTCGAATGTCACTGATCCGATCTTACGGAACTTTTCATAACGGTCTTGCTTAAGCTGATCCGCGCTCCACCCTTTCATCTCATGCAAATGACGAATCAGAGCTTCGGAAATCGCTGCCGCAGCTTCATTATAATCCCGGTGAGCTCCACCACGCGGTTCAGGAATGATCTCTTCAATCACTTCCATCTCCAACAGATCTTTTGCCGTAATTTTCATCGCTTCAGCCGCTTGATCCGCCTTGGATGCATCTTTCCAAAGAATTGAAGCGGCACCGTTAGGAGAGATCGCCGAGTAGATGGCATGCTCAAGCATAAGCACACGATTACCTACAGCCATAGCCAGTGCACCACCACTTCCACCTTCACCGATAACAACAACAATGACAGGAACCGAGAGTTTAGCCATTTCCAACAGGTTACGAGCAATCGCTTCCGATTGACCTCTCTCTTCTGCAGTATTACCCGGATACGCTCCTTTAGTATCAATAAACGTAATTATTGGGCGGCCAAATTTATCAGCCTGCTTCATCAAACGCAATCCTTTACGGAACCCTTCGGGGTGAGCACTCCCAAAAAAACGAGCGATGTTATCCTTAGTATCCTTCCCGCGCTGTTGTCCGATAACCGTTACCGTTTGTCCATTCAACTTAGCAAGTCCACCCACAACAGCAAGATCATCGCCAAACATACGATCACCATGCAGTTCGATGAAGTCTGTAAAAATTAGCTCAATCAAATCCAGCGCTGTAGGCCGTTGCTGGTGACGAGCCAGATGCATCTTCTGAGCTGCCGTAATGCCGGTGTAAATCTCTTCTTCCAGTCTATGATACCGTTCTTCCAGACGGGCAATCTCTTCGGTGAAGTCAATTCCCTTTTCTTGTCCGAACTGAACGAGTTCCTCAATTTTTTTGCGCATCTCAATTAGAGGCGCTTCATATGGCAAACTCCCCGCCATCTAGACCCCTCCCTTTTCACTATGCATATCGAGAAGCTTGCCAAGGGTTGCCCGAAGTTCTTTCCGGTGAACAACCATATCCAGCTGACCATGCTGAAGGTTGAATTCTGCGGTCTGGAAATCATCAGGCAACTTCTGACGGATTGTTTGCTCAATAACAATTCTCCCTGCAAAACCAAAAACAGCACCAGGCTCAGCGATATTAATATCGCCCAGACTCGCGAAACTAGCCGATACGCCTCCTGTTGTCGGGTCGGTGATCACAGAGATATATAATCCACCTTGCTCGTCCAACCGAGCTAAAGCTGCACTTGTCTTGGCCATTTGCATCAGGCTCAGAATGCTCTCCTGCATCCGTGCACCACCTGAAGTCGAAAAGATAATCAAAGGTAGTTTCTTCTCAATGGCATGTTCAACCGCACGAGTAATTTTTTCCCCTACAACGGAACCCATACTACCTGTGAAGAAATCAAAGCTCATTACAGCGACTACAACAGGCAGCCCTTCAATGGTGCCTTCTCCGGTAATAACCGCTTCCTTCAGACCTGATTTCAGTCGCTGCTGCTCTAGCTTGCTACTATATCCCGGAAAGCCAAGAGGATCAACCGAAACCATATCGGCATCATGCTCAACAAAACCTTCTTCATCCAGCACCATCGCAATACGCTCCATGGCGTTGAGGCGCATATGGTAGCCACAAGCAGGACATACTTTCAGGTTTTTCTCTAATTCCTTGCTATATTGAATCGTGCCACACTTACTGCACTTGTTCATAAGTCCTTCAGGTATTTCTCGTTTTGGACGCTCTACTGCTTCCTGACGCTCACCTGGAATTGCACGCTCGGAAGGTATGGTAGCGTACTTCCGTTTCTTCTGGAATATATCTTTGAACACAACTACACCTCTCCAGCCATTGATTTGATGGCCGCAGTCTGCTGTCCACTGTGAAATCCAGCTGGATCTGCATGCTGCGGTGAACCGTTTACGATAATAACTTATGCAATGCCGTAGACCTTGTCCAGCATTCATAACTAAACATCCACTGAGGATTAGGGAAGAATCAGGTCTACTGCTCGAATAATATTAACTGCGATAACCGTTTAACAAAAAAAGAAGGAAGGACAGCAGCACATACACATGCAAGTCGATTCCTCTCTCCGCTTACGCGGTTAGTCCCTTATGTACCCATGGTACTTTTTTGTCATCCGCCAAGGCACTTCAATATCAGTGAATCAGGAATGTAAAATGTTATTCAGCACTTCCTGAACCTCTTCCAACTCCCCAGAAGGGACGCGGATCTCATATTGCTGCTTGGATAAACTGATGGGACGGGTCTGTACCAGAAAACCTTCTTCCGAAAGCTTGGTCTTGATTTTGTCCGCAACCTTTGCTGTCGGCGCAATGTAAATCACCGTCCACATGCCTTGTCCGCCCCCTAAGCTAATGTTCAGAGCCCGTATATTGGACTAATGATACCATACCTCCGTTTTTTTCTGCAAGAAAGGGTTAGAGACCTTACGGGAGAAAATCGGATTATTCGGGACATTGCTACCTGCGTAGTGAGCCAATTGGTCATGGTTATCTGATTACATTCGCAGACATCATCAGGTAGTTAAAAACTTTTCAGGGCAGCTACAGCTGCCCTGAATTTATTAAACAAGTTACGAATTAACACTGTAAACTCACATAAAAAGCGCGGTCTTATCGTTCCGAAAGATATTGTTTGGCTTTAATATTTTTATGTGCAATCCGGGCAGAAGCTGCAGCCGCAAGACCCGCGACCAGATCATCCAGAAAAACATGAACAGCTGCTTTTTGTTCATTGAGATCATGAATTACTCCGATCTTCTCTTTATCAAGATAGCCGAAACTGGTTAAACCAATCATGCCATACACATGCGTTATACCTAAAGCCAGAGTCTCGTCCACCCCGTACAAGGACTCATCTGCTTCCATAATCGCTTGCAGTGGTTGAGGCAACAATTTCTTCTCCGCTAACTCATCAAGCGCAATACCGGTGTAGAGTGTATACTGAACTTCTCTTTTTTGCAAAACGGATTTCACGCTAGTTACGCAGTCGTCCATAGTCAATTCCGGATGGTACTTTTTTTGCAGACGATATACAATTTCAGCGATGGCATCAATCTGTACCCCCCGCCGGGCCAGCATAGCTTCCACGATTTCATAGGACATATCTCGACCTCCCGCATCAATCGCCCGAGGATCTCAAGGCCTCCGGTGTTCTCAAGTGTATGCAACAAACTACCAAAATGTTCATAAAATGTACGAATGTAATGGAGCAAGGTCGCTACGACCAGATCAAGCCAGATAAGATCGCAGATATCGCCAGATACCGCTAGATAATGTACAGAAAAAAAAGATGTCCGGCAACCTCTTCTGTGAGCTGCGGACATCTTCGCTGAAGTTGGTCTGTCTCCTTCAGCTTTTATTTAATTTTGACTGTGCCTTCACCAAGCATTTTCTCCATTTCGGAGAACAGAGCCGGTGAAGGTTTGATCCGGTAGGCATCGCTCAGGGCGAGCAGCTTCTGATGCTGCTCGTAGAAGAGCACCGTCGCCACCGGGCCGGGGTGCTGCTGGAGCAGCTCTTTGAGTCGCACCAGCAGTTCGGGCTTCTCGGCCTGTGGGGTGAGCTTCACGAACACCCGCTGCTCGGCCCCGCGTGGCGTGCGGCTCGCCCCCGCTGCGCTGCCAGCCGCAGCAGGCCCGCGGCTTCCGCTAGCACGCGCAGCGGAAGCATCATCGCCTGCGCTGCTGCGCTGCGCTGCGGCTCCCGCGCCTACCGGCCGCTGCGGCGAAGCCGCCTGCGCCGGGCGCGGAGCGCTGCCGCTGCCGGGCTTACTGCGCCGGTCGCGGCTGCGCAGCTGCTGTTCCAGTGCCGCCGGTGTCAGCGGCGCCACTTCCTCAGCCAGCAGCTTAAACCCTTCGTCCTGCTGCTGCACCTTGGCACGCACGACGAGCAGTTCCCCTTTCCCGACATGCTGCTGGCTTCGCCGCCATACCTCGGGAAAGAGAACCACTTCACAGCGTTCGACCTGGTCTTCCAGCTCCATGAACGCCATAGCCTTGCCTTGTTTCGTCGTAATCGACTTCACAGACACCACCATTCCTGCGGCGACAGCCATCGTATCGTCAGCCGCTTCCGTCAACTCCATGATTCGATCAGCGCCACTGGATAACAGAATATCTTCGAAATCATCCAAAGGGTGACCAGACAGGTACAGGCCAAGCAATTCTCGCTCCAGCTCCAATTGTTGACTCGCCGAGAACGGGGGAATTTCAGGATACTCGATCTCCCAGTTTGGTGTCTCGACAAAGTCAAAGAGCTGAATCTGCAAGTCTTCACGTTCTTTACGCCATTTCAGTGCAGCCTCCACCGTCTCGTCTAACATGGCGAGCAATTGAGCGCGGTGTCCGGGCAAGCTGTCGAACGCTCCAGCCTGAATCAGTGATTCAATGACTCTTTTATTGCACACCCTCAGGTCAACACGGCGACAAAAATCGAGCAGACTGTCGAACGGTCTTTCTTGTCTCACAGCCATAATGCTCTCCATGGCCTGCGTACCGACATTTTTCACGGCAGCGAGTCCAAAACGAATCGCTCCAGCAGAAGAGGCTTTAACTGTTCTCCATTGCTCAGGGCCGAGATGTCGTCCAGATGCTTCGGGGTCAGGCATGGCAGACGCCCCCTGCCAACCATACCCGCTCCCCTCTTCTTCGGGCATAGGTCCTGGATCATCCGGCAACGGAACCTCACTGTTCTCATGTTCGCCATAATGATCATGGAGCGCATCATAACGAGCGTCATCTACTCCCTCTGACCCTTCTATCGTCCCTGCCTGCACATCCTTAAGTTTGTCTTCGACTACCTCCCCGTGAGCGCCTGGATCACCATTTTCATGCGTTACCTCCATACCAGAGGAGGCAAACACAGGCGTAAACAAAATCCCGCTCTCGTTCACATCAGGTGGAAGCACATCAATCTGCATATGACGGCATTCGACTACATATTCTGCAACTTTGCGGTGACTGCCCATAACGGCCGTAAGCATGGAGGCCATGAATTCCACCGGGTAATGCGCCTTGAGATATGCCGTTTGGAAGGCAAGTACACCATACGCAGCTGCGTGAGCACGCGGGAAACCGTAGTTGGCAAATTTAACGATCATATCGTAGACAAGATCTGCTTCAGCTTCGCTGTACCCTTGCTTCAGACTGCCCTGTACAAAGTGACCTCGTTCCAGATCGAGAACTTCTCTCTTCTTTTTCGACACAGCTCTGCGAAGCAAGTCCGCTTCTCCCAAAGAGAAACCTGCCATTCGGGAAGCAATCTGCATGATCTGCTCCTGATAGACAATAATGCCATACGTATCTTTCAGAATCGGTTCCAGATCATGATGTGGATAATCGATTTCGATCTGACCGTGTTTACCTTGAACATATTTGGAGATGAACTCCATTGGACCTGGACGATACAATGCCAATACAGAGATAATATCTTCAAATACACTTGGCTTCATCTCTTTCAAAACCCGGCGCATCCCTGCAGACTCTAACTGGAAAACGCCCATCGTATCCCCACGCCCAAGCATCTCATACGTGGTGGGATCATCATCGGGAATTCGCGTGAAATCAGGAACCGCTGCACGTTCTCCGATCCAATTCAGGCATCGTTCAATAATAGAAAGCGTACGAAGACCAAGGAAATCCATTTTGAGCAACCCGATGGATTCCAGATTTTCCATAGAATACTGGGTCAGTGCTGTCCCTTCGCTACCCTCCTGGAGAGGAACTGCATCCGTTAACAGATCGCGAGATATAACTACTCCTGCGGCGTGTGTAGATGCATGGCGGGGCATACCCTCAACTTTCATCGCCATATCAAGAAGCTCACGTGTCTTCGGCTTCGTTTCGTACAATGCCTTCAGTTCAGGTGATGCTTCCATTGCGCGTTCGATGTTAATACCAAGCTGCGCAGGAATCAGCTTCGCAGCTTTGTCCACTTCACCATATGGCACATTCAGTGCCCGTCCAACATCACGAACGGCAGCCCTAGCCGCCATCGTTCCAAACGTAATAATCTGCGCAACGTGGGCTTTTCCATATTTCTCTGCTACGTAATCAATAACCTCATCACGCCGCTCATCACTGAAATCGATATCGATATCGGGCATGGATATCCGCTCGGGATTCAAGAACCGCTCAAAGAGTAGATTATATTTTATCGGATCTACATCCGTAATACGCAGTGTATACGCAACGAGACTTCCCGCAGAAGATCCCCGACCCGGGCCAGTAACAATGCCCTGCTTGTGTGCATAAGCGATAAAATCCCATACGATCAAGAAATAATCAGAGAATCCCATACTATCGATAACACTCAGCTCATAGTCTAATCGTTGTTCAAGTTCTGCTCGAAGCACAGGATCATTCCAACGCTCAGAGTCGGCATATCGCGATTGCATTCCTTCCTCACACAGCTGACGCAGATACGCTGAAGGGCTCAGCCCTTCAGGCAGCGGACGGTATTCTGGCAAGATGGATTTGCCAAATTCCAGCTCCAGTTCACAGGCTTCCGCAATGCGCAGCGTATTGGCAACAGCCTCCGGCACGTGGGGGAATAAACGGGCCATTTGCTCCCCGCTCTTCAGAAATAGCTGGTTCGTTCCGATCCGCAACCGTGTTTCGTCGTCTACCGTTTTGCCTGTCCCGATACAAATCAGTACATCCTGTAGTTCTGCATCCTCTTCCGACAGATAATGAGCATCATTGGTTGCCACCAGTGGAATCTCCAGTTCTGCAGCCAGTTTGATTAGCTGCGGGTTAACTCTTTTTTGCTCAGCCAATCCATGATCCTGCAGTTCCAGATAAAAGTCGGGTCCAAAAATCTGTTTGTAACGCATCGCAGCTCGCCGTGCCTCTTCTTCACGTCCGTGTAGCAGATGCTGAGGCACTTCCCCACCCAGACAGGCGCTTAGGCAGATAATGCCTTCATGATGCGCAGCCAGACTTTCCATATCAATCCGCGGTTTATAATGAAAGCCCTCAAGATGTCCAATGGAGCATAACTTCATTAAGTTACGATAACCTGTCATATTTTTGGCCAGCAAAATTAAATGGTAAATGGGCTGGTCCTTGCGGCTTCCCCGTTCTTTCCGGGAACCGGCCGTCATATATGCCTCGCAACCAATAATCGGTTTAATTCCACGTTCCACGCAGGCTTTATAAAATGGAATTGCACCGTACATCACGCCATGATCGGTCAGCGCTAGTGTCGTCATTCCGAGATCAGCGGCTTTATCCACGAGATCCGGAATGCGCGCAGCGCCGTCCAGCAAACTATATTCACTGTGAACATGCAAATGCACAAAAGAACTCATGTTTTTTACTTCCTTTCCCCGATTACAGCGGCAGTTCTACACGGTTGTGTTCTGTGCCGCCTTAATGTATCTCAGAATGTCCATCATCCGAACCATCCAGATTCGTTGAATCATGCACTTATATATGATTGCATTAAAAATCGAATTCTCTATATAAATGAAAAAGAGTTTATTATTCTATTTTATCATAACGTCAGGGGGCTCGCCCATACAATAGAAGTACAAGCTGCTCCCCTGTTGCGAACCAAAGACAGGAGGTATGCTGCTGGGTTTGAAAGGGGTGTTGCGGGTGAGCACTTTTTTATCCAAAGCCATTCTTGACTTTTTTATCGCATTCGGAATCGTGCTGGGCGGCGCGATGATTGGCGGCATAGGTGCGGTGATTTCGCTGCAGCCTCCCACACAGACCATGCTCGACATTTCCAGCAAGATCAAGATTTGGGCCCTTGCTGCCGCTGTAGGCGGTACCATTGATCCCATGCGTGTGATCGAGAGCAATTTTCTGGATGGTAACCTGTCTCCGGCGGTCAAACAAATTCTTTATCTCATTTCAGCTTTTATGGGTGCTCATATGGGAACTGAACTTGTGAAATGGGTGTGCGGTGGAGGTCGGGGTTAATATGATCTGTGATGATCCTGCATGAGACTGCCCCCTTTTTCCCGTTACCGTCCGCTCATGCGCATGACTGCCGTATTCGTGCTGGGAATGATCGCTGGATGTGTCGTGTATAACAGTGTTTTTCATCTAAGCTACAACAAGTTATGGCTGAACAATCAGGAGCTGCAGCTTCAGCTACATCAGCATCAAGAGGATATCAAAACGCTGAAAAAATACAGCAAACGTCAAACTGTTATTAAAGAAATCAAGGTTCGTGCCGAAGATTCCGATAAAGGACCTGATGAGGCCTCACTAAAATTGATGCTGCAAAAACTTGGAGATGAGCTGGAAGTCCTGCGGGGAAGAGATGTATTTAACATCGACGAGTATAGCAAAATGACACGCATCATGCTTCATCAGAAGATTTATAGAGTTCGAGAAAAAGAGTATTCTGTTCAGGTCAAAACGATGCTTGTCATGGAAGGTGTCTTGCAAGTCTGGGTACAGATTCGCGTGCATGTACCAGCTTAAACTTAGGAAAACTGCAAAAAACTGCCCTTGTCTGTATGTGCACGTGATACAATAAGGGCAGTATATGTTTTTCAGAAAAGGAGCTGCTTCTGCGTGTTGATCGAAGTATTCAAGTATCTGCTGATCGCCCTCTTCGCAATCACTATGATCTGTTCTGCGCTGAACAGTATTCGTTCACGCCGGACTCCTGACCCTAATGCTGCGGGTTTGTATCGTTCCTGGACGAATATCTGGATGGGATGTATGCTCATCGTTCTCGCCCTGATTCTGATGTTTGTTTTCACTGGTTCCACATTATCTGTTGTTGTGGAAGCGCTCTTTCTGGTGATGGGTGCCTATAATGTATTTGCGGGGATTCGTAATCGCAGTTATTATGCCAGACTCAAGCAACGCTCCAGCGATGCAACAGCTTAACCTTTGTACCATTCGAAAGATTTCGGTACGAATCAGATTTCGACAAAAAAGAGAGTATGCCCGAAGATCCGGGGTGAATAAGGTAGACCGTATACACGTCTCAGCATATCCGTTACCTAAGCATGGTGATCTTAACATGTGATATAGCAGATAACGGTTACCTTATCCCCTATTCGGGTTCTTTTCTTTTTCGAGCATTACGTGTGATCGATCGATTGCAGAGTCATGACTGCTTTGCAAACGACACTGCCTTCACGCGTGATGACGATGTCCATTTTGCATGTCCGGCGGCTCGTCTCCAGAATCATTGGACGTACCATAATTTGGTCTTCGATCTGAACGGGGCGCACAAAATAAGTCGTTACATTGTCAACCATATGGTCGTTGCCGGTAACATCCCAAGCCGCTCTTCGTGCAGCCTGTGTCATCACATTCAACAGTACGCCTTCCGAGATCGTACCCAAATCTGTGGCCATCTGAGGAATAATGAAGCCATGGAACAGCAGTTCATTCTGTTCTCCGCGTTCCTCCGCAAATCCGTTCCAGATCAGATGATCAAAGGTCTCGCCAAGCTGGGGCTGCTTCTGTGCATCTCGCATCGCCTGCAGCACGTCTTTACGTGTAACGGATGCTATAAGCTTGCGGTTACGATCCACTATGGGCAAAAAGTCGATCCCTTCCCAAGTCATAATCTGAGCAGCCGAAGCAAGAGACGTTTGCAGCGAAGCTGTAATTGGACGGCGAACAACACATTTTTCAATGTTCTGATCCGGCTGCAATTCACTGACATCCTTCAGACTTACGATACCAATGACCCGATTCCATTCATCTACGACGGGAAAACGGTGCTCTCCTGTCTCCGACACCAACATATGGAAATCTGCGGCAGAACTTGTCACTTTGAGCATCTGAAGACGGGGTTTCTGCCCGATAATATCTTCAACCAGCATGATTTTTTTCTTGATCAGCCTGTCAAAGATCGCACGATTAATCATGGAGGCCACCGTAAAGGTGTCATGTCTGGACGATATAATCGGTAGACCAAGTTCATCGGCTTTAATCCTCACGTCTCTGCTTGTACCGAAGCCACCGGTAATCAATACCCCCGCACCCTGTTCCAGCGCGAGAGCGTGCGCATCTTCCCTGTTACCGACAATCAGTAAGCTGCCAGCATCAATGTAACGGGCCATCGCTTGTTCCTTCATCGCCCCAATCACATACTTATGCAATGGTTTGGTCAGTCCTTCATTACCACCCAGCACATGTCCCTCCACTATGGTGACAACATCAGCAAAGGTTAGCTGCTCCGACATTCCTCGAGGTCTTTTCTCGATTCGCACGGTCCCAATTCGCTCTTTTGTCACGACCAGTCCGAAGTTCTCCGCTTCTTTTACCGCACGGTAAGCTGTTCCTTCACTTACTCCCAATTCACGCGCGAGCCCGCGTACCGAGATTTTGCTACCTACCTTCAACTGTTCGATATGCTGTAAAAGCTGCTCATGCTTCGTTACATTTTCTTCCTGTCCGTCCATCTGTACCACCCCTAAGGTTTCATCTGTACTATACTGTACCTATTATAACACGTCACAAGGTAAATAACCCCATCTGGCATCCGAACCTATTATGCAAAAATAAAAGGCTAATTGACTTCGTGTTGGAAGTCATTAGCCCTGGATAACGCCTAAGATCATTTTGGTTATATGGTGCAAGATAATCGTATTCTCACTTTCAGGGCTGAATATAGAAATAAGACCGAACCCCCGTGAACTCCAGGATTTCGGTCTACCTATGCCTACTTATACGGATTTGCTTCTCTCCTGCTTATCCAGCAGTTTCATCTCCCACTGCCGCAATTTCGCGCGGCGTACAGCCTCCAGCGCACGTTTCTTCTCTTCATCCACGCCAAGAATGAAATGCAGGTGAGCACCTACGATTAACAGGGAAAACAGCACCCATACGATGCCAAAAATATTAACCCAATCCATTCCACCGGCAAAGGAAATGCGCGGAAGTGCAATAACTAGCATCGACAGTGCGATCAGCAGATAGATGACATGTTTTGTTTTTTTCAACCTCTTCACCATTCACAGCTCCTTCGTTCCATATATAGCTAGTCTATGAACGATTCAGAGCCAATATGAGAGGTTTGGAGAAAAAACGGGACAAGTATTTCTGATTAAGCTTGTGCTCCACCATACAGATGAGCCAAGCTGTCTGCGATAATTTTGTTCACATCTTCGATGATCACACTGAGGCGGCGCTCGGCATCAAACAGGCGACGAATATTCAGGTTCAGACTCAACACCTCGAAGAGTTTCTCCATTTTTTCCATCTCGTCCGGTGCCGGCATATCTCCACTCATCATGCGCTGTTGCAATTCCATCTGCTGATTACGGAAGTTGTCCAGCATCGCTTTTGCCTCCGGATCAGCCTCAATCAATTTCATCGCAGAAGTAATCTCTTCTACCTCACTGCTTTCTCTCATTGCTTTTGCCAGATCATTCGCTTTGTCATAAATATTCATTATTATTCCTCCTCTAATTGGTTGTTCATCCGTGTCAGAACACGCATTTATGCTTTCAAACAAAAGGTACTGGATCATGTGGCTCGAAAACGCCCCGAATCAAACACATTAATTCCGGTTGGGTCAATCACCAAGGGGTATATGTCCTCATATGATGAAGCACATGCCATGTTCAGATGCCGTTCAACTTCAAGATCAGACATCAAGCTGCCGCCCGGAAGGAGATCCGTGATGTCCACTAAAAAAGTAACGATACAGGTTACCGGCTCGGGCATCCTGCAGGACGACGTCATCATGCTGGGCGAAGGGGTGCTTAAAACGCTTAAAATTCCTTCGGGAAGACCTCTTCAGCTGCAATTCGGTTCTTACCGCCGGGAAGTTACTGTTATTCCGGTTCCTCGGTATGACGGACTACGACTCAATCAAACGGTAGCCAGCAAAACCGGCCTTGTCCCCCGTTCGGTCCTGAGGGTATCATACCGTGCTTCCAGCCATACGCTTCGCCTTGGCCCTTACATCAGCGTCATGATTAGCCGAGATTATCCCGATCAGCCTGATCGGCCCTTTGGCTCGATAACGATGTTCTGCCAAGAATTAGTGCATGCCTGCCGAAAACAGGGCGCCTATGTATCCTTTTTCACACCGGAGGACATCGGAACAGTATCCGACTCCATGAAAGGTTGGATCTATGATGACGGCTGGAAAAAGACCGTTCTGCCTATAGCAGATGTGGTCAATAACCGGCTCACGTCTCGCAAACTCGAGAACAAACCTAGCGTACAGCATTTTATGAAAGAAGTAAAATCACTCTATGGCACACACACCTTTAATGAAAAGTTTCTCGACAAAAATGAGGTGTTTGACGCACTTAAATCTATCCCGACACTTAAACGGGTGCTGCCCGAGTCTCACCTCCTCAAATCGTCGGCCATCCTCAAAACGATGTGCCAACGTCATCCCGTCATTTTTCTAAAACCGGTGCGTGGTTCACTGGGTAAAGGTATTATCCGTGTGTCACGCCAGCCTGACGGAGGTTATCTGACTCTAGCGACAAGTGTCGGAGGTACTCGCAAACAAACGTATGCTTCTTTGGATAAACTGTATGCCAGTATGTCTGGAAAAATGAAAACAACACGTTATCAGATCCAGCAAGGGCTGACGCTCATTGATAACAGTGGTAGACCCGTTGATTTTCGCGCACTGGTGCAGAAAAACAAAACAGGCAAATGGAGCGTAACGTCCATCGTTGCCCGTATTGCAGGCGGCAGTCATTACGTCTCCAATCTGGCGCGAGGCGGAAGTCTCAGCACCGTCAAAGAAGCCGTAGCCAAAACACAACTATCTGCCGCCGCCAGAGCTTCGGCGTATGCAGGGTTGCATACGGCTGCGCTGGATATCGCCAAAGGTATCGAGAGTGCGATTCCTGCCCATTTCGGTGAACTGGGCATTGATCTGGCGCTGGACACCAGTGGCCGTGTATGGCTGCTTGAAGTGAACTCCAAACCTTCTAAAAATGACAATACACCACTGAGCGAGAGCAAAATTCGTCCTTCAGTCAAAGCTATGCTGGAGTACTCCACTTACCTGGCCGGATTCCGAAGTTAATTCTCATGAAGGAGGTACAGCATCATGTTGACATTATCCCATAACAACACCATAGCTATTTTAGTCCGCGAAGCACCAGGCTCACCTCCCTTCACAGATGAACGCTTCTGCCGTCGGCTCAGTGTAGAAGGTCCGCGATACGGGCTGCGAATCATCGTCATCCCGATTCCGTCCAAATTAACGGGGAGAAGTCTTAGCAGAGGATACACCTATGAACAGAAGCAATGGAGATCCGTTCCTCTTCGACCAATGGCTCTGATGATGAACCGTTGCCTCGGACCTCTCTCCAAAAACGTAAAGCAACAGCTGGAACAATATCTACCTCCTGGATACAGTCTACGGCAGCGCAGCTGGTCAGCCGCCCTTCCTGGCAAATGGGAAGTTCATCGCACGTTGTCCAGATGTAGCATACTTCGTAAACTACTTGTTCCAACATCCCGTGCAAAGTCACCTATTCCCTGGGAAATATGGCTTGCTCGGTGGCCCAAAGGTTTATTTTTCAAACCCGAATCAGGAACTCATGGCAAGAACACCTTTCGCTTATCTGTGGCAGATCCCCCATCTGTCTGGTGCGCCGAAGGTCGTAATACAACCAACGAACCTTTTCATCTGACATTTCAACAAGCATCGGACGTATCTTCCTGGCTGGAATCACATCAGGCTGTACAAAAGATGATTGTGCAGCCTTATCTGGAGCTTAGCCATTATGGAAGGGCGTTTGACATAAGGGCGCTGGTGCAAAAAAACGGGCAAGGCCGCTGGACACTGACCGGTTGCATGGTTCGGGAAGGTCCTGACAATTCACTCACCTCAAATCTTCACGGCGGGGGCACAGCCTATCCTGCAGATGCATATCTTAATGAACGTTACGGCGAAGATCTGGCTGCGTCGCTCCTAAAACAGATTAGCCATACTGCTTCTCTCATTCCAACGCTGCTGGAAAGCCGCTTCGGAAGACTTGGAGAACTTGGACTTGATTTTGGAGCAGATGTACACGGCCAGTTGTGGCTAATTGAAGTGAACTCCAGACCAGGCCGCACCTCATTTGCGAATGCGGAAGACGAACGCATGCATGCCCTGACATATACACAGCCGCTTGCTTACGCCCGTTATCTGCTGCAACAACATATTCTCGCGGACGTCTCACGTCCAATGAAAATGCCGAATTCGTCCAGCAAAGCTGGCCTGAAACGCATCCTGATTCCAGGCGGCTGAGCTCTGCAATGCCAATGCCTGCTTGCCATGGAACACAAGGATTTTTTCAGGATAGGAGGATAAATCATGAGTTTGACCTTTTGTAATCTGCATTTCACCCAAAAACCCGAAAAAGTAGTGTACGTATCGAATGCTTTAATGAAAAGTCTGAACCTATCCGGCAAAAAGACCATACACCTGCGTTTTGGACGTGATCGCGTGCCTGCCACCATCAAACCTATCCGCAAAGCCGGGAAACATTTGTATCTAGCATCAGGCATCCGTAATTTAATGAACGTTCCGAAACGCGGTAGTATTTATCTTCGCAACCTTCAGAATGATGAAGTACAGCTAGGCCCGCTCATCGGTGTGTTATCCGACGGTTCCGCTTCACTTTCAAATCCATTTGGTTCCCGCACCGGATTTATCAAACAGTTGCTCCGTGAAGGGAGCCGTAAATCTTATATTTATGCCTTCACTCCGCGGGATATCAATTGGCAGAACGAGACGGTTTCCGGTTACTTTCTCAATGAGAGTGGCAACTTCATGCGTAGAACGGTGCCACTGCCCGATGTAGTCTACAATCGTTTACCAAGCCGTCGTTCTGACTTTTCACCGGCGATTAATCAACTACGGGAACGGTTTATCCGCCGCAAAATTCCTTTTTTCAACTGGAGTTTCTTCAACAAATCAGATATTTACAAATTGCTGGAGAATGAGCCGACCGCAGGGCGTTATATTCCTGAATCCATCACCAATCCCACTGTCGAACAGATGAAAGAAATGCTGGAACGGCATCAGTTTGTTTATTACAAACCAACCGCAGGAAGCCTCGGTAATGGAATATATCGTTTAACCTATTCACCCAAACGTGGATATTTTGCACGTTATCGCAAAAAAAGCGGAAATGCTCTCCTGCGCTTCGGTTCGTTTAATAGTTTGATGCGCATGCTGCAAGGCCGACACGGGAAACAGCTGCGCGGCTATGTTGTTCAACAGGGAATACGACTGATCGAGATTGATGACTGTCCTATTGATTTTCGTTTCCACATGCACAAAAACGGAAACAATCAGTGGGTTGTTGTCGGCATTGGCGCCAAAAAGGCGGGACGAGGAAGTGTTACGACCCACATTAAAAATGGCGGCTCTCTAATGACCCCTGAATATGCGCTCAGCCGCAATTTCGGGGAACGTGCGGGCGAGGTTCTCCAGCAGGCGAAATCCGTCGCTATTACACTGGCCCAGGCAATTGAATCCCAGCACCAGCATCTAATTGGTGAGATTGGCTTTGACCTGGGCATTGATCAGGAGGAACATGTATGGATGTTCGAAGCGAACGCCAAACCCGGGCGCTCCATCTTCCGTCACCCTTCACTCCGGTTGGAGGGAAAATCGTCGGTGGAACACATTTTGGAGCATTGCCTGTATTTGAGCAAATTCCGGAAGAAGGAAGGCATTTGATGAGCCTTCATGATGATTTCAAACCTGTAATCGCTGTGCTCACCATGCATGATCAACAGCGCCTATTCAGAGGGAATCATCAAAATTTCCAAGATATTTTGCAAACAGGCGAAAGTATGGGCTACACCGTTTATATTGTAACAGTCCGTGACCTTAATGTGACTGGATCAACAGTGAAAGGATATACGTACAACAAAGGGAGCGGCAAATGGACTTCACAGTCGTTCCCCCTCCCTCATGTGTTATATAACCGTATTCCTAGCCGGGAAGACGAGTGCAAACCTTCGGTCCAGCGGAAAATTGAAGAATGTCTTCAATCCGGGATCGAGCTCTACAACCCGTTCTTTTTCAATAAATGGAATCTGTTTGAGTGGCTGAAGAAATCGAAGTCTACTCAGAAACTGATTCCACATACCCGGCGGATGCGAAGTGCAACGACCCTTGGCAAAGTGCTACAAACCTATCCTTATCTGTACCTTAAGCCAGAGAGTGGCAAGGCAGGTAAGGGGATCATGATGCTCAAGTTTCAAGAAAAAGACAGACTGCCTTATCGGCTTAAAGTACAAAACACCCGAAAAAGTATGACCTATAAAGCAGCCACGTTATCCCGATTATGGGCACGAATTCGTAAAGAAACCGGACATACGCCTTATATTATGCAACAAGGCATTGAACTGGCTTCCTCCCGCAAACGGCCTTTCGATCTTCGTGTGCTTGTGCAGAAGAATGGCAAAGGACAGTGGAGTGTTACCGGAGTCGGTGCAAGACTCGCAGGCTCACGCAGCATCACAACTCATGTGCCTCGCGGGGGTACTGTAGAGGACCCCGAAAAACTGCTCACGGATCTGTTTGGGGAAGAAATGACAACGGTTCTCATGAAACGGGTGAAGTCGACCTCGTTAATGATTGCAAGACAGGTTGAGCGTGGATCGGGACATACGCTTGGTGAAATGTCTATGGATCTTGGCGTAGACGATCTGGGCGAGATCTGGTTCTTTGAAGCCAATGCCAAACCGATGAAATTCGATGAACCTCAGATCAGACGACGTTCACTGGAACGTATTTTCCAGTACAGCGCTTATCTTGCCCGCCAGTCTGTACGATGAAGAACAGAAATACTGTATACAAAGAAGGTGATTACTTGTGTCCTCACCTGTTCTGGGCATTATGACGTTGTACTTAAATGAACACCGCGCTCTGGAAGAACGAAGCATCTATCGCCGAATGATTCTTGAAGGGCGCAAACGGGGACTGGATATTTACGTATTCACACCTGCCGATGTTCATCCTTCGGGCAGGAAGATTGAAGCGATGGTCTATGATGAAACCAAAGGCTGGTCCCGAGAGTGGCGTGCATTCCCGGATCTTATCTTTGACCGATGCCGTATTCAGCGGAATCATCGCTTCAAGCAGTTGCTTGCTTTTCGTGAAAAATACGGACACCTGCTCTTTCTGAACCGACCGCTTCGCAATAAATGGACAATACACCAGACACTTTCCGAAAAAGCGGCATTTCGGCAACATCTACCCGAGACAGTACTGTATCAGGATATGTCCGATGTGAATCGTATGCTGAAGGCTTCCCCCCTCGTCTACCTGAAGCCAATCAACGGCACTGGTGGACGTGGTATTCTGCGTGTCGAGCGCAGTAATAAGGAGGCAAGTACGGTTCTCGTTCAGGGCAGGGATCAGAAACGTCGTATTATTACACCGCGCAAGGTTCATTTGTCGAGGCTCGGTTCCCTGCTCCAGCACTGGAATATGAAAGATAAATATCTTGTGCAAAAAGGAATTCAGCTTCAACTGCCTAACGGAAGAGTCCATGACTACCGGATGTTAGTTCAAAAAAATGGCGAAGGGGTCTGGGAGCTTACAGGATGTGCAGGACGTATGGGGGCAGAGAAGAGTGTGACTTCGAACCTTCACGGCGGCGGTCAGGCTGTTGCAATGCAGCGATTAATGCAACAGTGGATTCCTGAAGAGGAGCTTCGGGAAGAAGTCATTGCTACTGCCGAGAAGTTCGGAATTAACGTGGCTACATTCTTGGAGGATACGTATGGAGATCTCTGCGAACTTGCACTGGATCTGGCGATCGACAAGAACGGACACATCTATCTGCTGGAGGTTAACCCCAAACCTGCCCGTGAAGTCTTCGCCCGAATCGGTGAACGGAGCATCTATTACAAAGCGATCACCCAACCCTTGGAGTATGCCCTATGGGTGTACCGCAACCGTTCTCCACAAGAAGTCAGAAAAAAGACTTTGCCCAGGCCTGCTACTAATAAATCCGCAAAAGTGAGGCGGAATCGAAGGGTAAAATAGACTTCCAAATCACGAGTGATGGGATGGGAACAAATGAAACAGAAGAGGACTAGAGGTGCCGTGTATTCAACCCTCTAATCCTCTTTTTATCGTGATCATTATTGTATATCATAATGGTGTATTCTCAGCATCTACCAGTCCATTGTTCTGACACTAGCTGTGGATGATTCGGTCTGATCTTTATTCTTCTGCCTCTTCATACAGGCGAAGCAGTTCCGTGAAATCCGAAATCAGTGCATCCGATCCGGCCAGTTCTTCGTCTCGACCAAATCCGGCATAGGCACAGCCAATGACGGTCTGGTTGTTCATTTTGCCCGCCTCGACGTCGGAAGAACGATCCCCTACCATCCAAGCATCCTGAATCCGGTGTTTCTGGAGCAGAATCTGTACGAGGTTAATTTTGGAAGGTGTCTTATACTGGCCCGCACTATATACCCCTTCAAACAAAGGCATGATCTCGTGAGCGAACGCAACCCCCTTGACATAATCCTCCAGACCGTTACTGGCAACAAACAGACGAATCCCTTGAGCTTTAAGTGCTTCCAGCGTTTCTTTAACACCAGGATACAGCTTGGAGTTGCCTCCATCTAGCCCCTCAATCTCCAGTTGCAGCAACAACTCATCTGCCCGGCGATGAGCTGCTTCCGAAGCTTCTGGCATAACAATCTTCCAGATGTCCTCAAGAAGCATACCCAGACTGCCAAGCATCCGCTCTTCGGGAGGCGTCTCACCTGCAAAATGGCCTTCTGCACGTAATGTATCAAATAATTGATGGTAGGCAGGCAATAGTAACGTCTCCGTCTGAAACAACGTGCCGTCCATATCAAAAATCATCGCTTCCGGCTTGCGTAATCCCGTTTTTTTCGTCATATCCATAATTCCTTTCGGAGTGGCATTGGTGTATTCGTAATTCTCGGAGATGTCTCCCATTCCATGATAAACATAACATCAAAACGTGTAAACCTTGGGATTGTTAAAGATCACGCGAAAACACTCCCAACATTCAAAAACTTGAAGCTGAGAGTGTTCTTAAAATTATTGTTGTAACACCAAAAAATCATTGAGCTTGTTATTGGTATCTACATCGGCAGGATCTTTGAGCCACTGAGTCATCAATTGCTGCAACGTCTTTATCTCCTCAGCAGATAGTTTATGAGAATATTCAGGATAATCTCTGAAAAAACGCTCTAGGTTCAGAGTCACATTACCCACCATAGGCTCTTTTTGAAAATATGTTGTACCCGAAGCTAACGCACTTAATTTAGACGAAGCATTCTGATACTGAAGAATATTCTCTTCAAGTCCCTGTCTTGTGTTCTCCCCTAATTGTTTTTGAATGTTTTCTGCATGCATAGTAAAAGATTGATTTATTTTATCCTGCAAACGACCAAATTGAGTATTTGTATTGAAAAGCATATAGACCACTACCGAATTGGAGAGAAACAGTAAGATAATGATAGACCAAAGCCACTTTTTCGCTCTCAACTGTATCACTTCCTTAAAAATTATTTATATTGTATCTGAGCGAAACTATCGACTTCCGAAAATTTATCTTGCTGACTTAAAGATAATGAACCACCGATAGGAATAGATACACTTGGAGAAACTGAAAAAACTTTTTCTTGGTGTCTGTAGTAGCCTAAAGTGTCATAAAAGGAATTTAAATTCCACTTACCGCCCTCTCTCGGCTTGACAGTAAAGCTTAGATAGCCTCTCTCATCTTTGTAATTCATTGCAGGAGAAAATAGATTAAATTGTGCAGTTACACCGCCAGGATGGTAGCGTAAAGTAGCGTTATTTTCAGAATATTCACGCCAATCCATATTTAGCGGATTATAAGTATCCGTTTTATGAACGAAACTAGCTGTATTGTTAAGAGGTGCAACATTGTTGCTGAGCCCTATAGCAAGAATATCTTCTCTTTTATAATTTGCATTTTTGAGCCATTGAAATCGTACTGAAACTTGTCCGTTATTATTGTAATAAGTCATATTTGTCTCAAGTCTCAGCCATGACGTTGTTGTAGTTTTAGCGTCACCCACACTCAGTGTCGAAATTTCATTCTGTATCTCATTAGCAATTTCCTCAAGAGCTTCTTCTTTTGATACCTTGGTTACAGTGGTACTAATGTTGTCCTCACTATCTCTCATTTGAGTTTTCATTTGAGGATTTTTATTAACTGTGTGTACAAATTTAAAATATTCATCTCTGTTTAATTTAATTCGCGGCTCTTGTGCAAGAAATCTCTCTAAGTCTTGATCGGTTAAGTCCTTTGCAAATTCTGACGAGATCCCGTAACTTTGCACAACTTTTTTTTCTTTCTCAATACGATTACTTTCTTCTGCAAAAACAGATGCAGAAGAGAGTGCAAATAAACACAAAACAAGTATTAACATTTTCACTTTTACCATAATACCCCTCCTTTTTTATGAAAATTGATTACCACAAATTAGGAGAGTCTAAACATTAAATCTGTTTATGGTTACATTATTCTCATCACATTCCCTATGATTTCTATTAATTATTTTCTCGCAACTTTTCCAGTATCATTTGTGCCTCATACCCATCTTGGAAGGTGTAGATCTTACCCGGTTTACCTTCAATCCGGTTAATCACATGTTTCAGAACAGGCAGCTCGCTAGAGGATTCCAACACTTCCACTGGAGACAGCGGTTGGCCGATGGGGCCACTCATAAGCTCCTCCCAGTTTTCCAGCGCTATTGTACCCTCTGTTCCATACACAACCATGGATACCCGTTCCTCACCAGCAAAGTGAGAGATGCCTTGCATATAAATGCGCGTACCACCCGGTAACTCAAGTACAGCCTGCACTTCCTGCTCACACACATTCGGCTGATCTGCCGGATAAGTCACTTGCGCTTCCACCACCTCGAGCGGTCCAAACACGTGCTGAATCATATGAATCCAGTGAATGCCCACTTCCAGGATGAAACCTCCCTGCTCACGACTCGTGATCCATTCATTCTGCTGCCAGGAACGTGGCCACTGCGGGAATTGCAGTATTAGATCAATTCTGCGAATATGGCCCACAGCATGCTGTTTAACCATCTCCTGCAGCTTCAATACCGCAGGCTCATGCGGCATGGAAAAATGAACAGCATGAACTACTCCAGCCCGCTCCGCTGCTTGTTCCGCCGCTTCCACCATTCGGCTTGCTTCTTCCAGGCTGTTCGCAAGCGGCTTCTCACAGAACACATGGATGTTGCGCTTCAGCACTTCCATTACGACTGGATAATGGTATTTCGGTGGCACAGCAATGTACACCAGATCCATCTGTTGCTCGTCCAGCAGATGCTGGTAGTCAAGATATGTTTTGATGGAAGGATATGCTTCGGCAAAGGCTTTCAAACCTTCCTCATTCGTATCACACACCGCAGCAATTTCCACAGGTCGATCCATCTGAATATCCATCGCCTGTTTAATCATATGTAACCCCATTTTCCCCAAGCCGATTACACCCATTCTCAACGTGTTCATCACATTTCCTCCCATTCCATTTTCAGTATAGCAGAAATCAGTGGGTTGTTACGCTCATCATGCATCACATTATCCCGTCATTGCAGCATTCCATTGTTGTACTATTGCGTTAATGCAAGTAGGTAATTAGGTATAGAATAGAGATCGCATTTATGCAAACAGATTTATAAATCATGGATGCACACAACCTAAGACGCAGGAAATTGGATTCAGGAATACGGTTGACAAGAAAACACAAAAAAAGATAGGATTTCTAATAACAAGGAATTATTCCTATTACATCTTTAGACAAGTTCCAACATACACAATCGGAATAATCCGCCTGGTTCTAATAACCCAATACTCGAAACGAGGTGTCCATGTGAGAACTGTTGCGGACTATCTAGCTGAAACGCTGCGGAATCTGGGTGTCACTCATGTATTTGGAATTATCGGAAAATCAATCTGTCCTGCTCTTCTGAAAATGGTCGATTACGGCCTGGAATTCATACCAGGCCGCCACGAAGCTAGTTCCGGCTTTGCTGCCTCGGGCTACGCACTTCAGACAGGCCGCTTGGGAGTAGCCTTAGCCACCTCCGGTCCCGGGGGAACCAATTTGCTCACGGCAGCAGCTCATGCCAAAGCAAATAATCTCCCTGTTTTATTTCTTACCGGCCATCAATCGATTCAAGAACTGGGTGTTCCTCAGTGTCAGGATTCTTCTTCTTATCTGGCTGATCTGGCCGAAATGTTCCGACCTGCCACCCTGTTCAGCAAACTGGTAGAGCGTGGTGATCACTTTGGAACCCTTCTGAATCATGCCATTTCCATTGCGCTTGGCCCAAACAAAGGGCCTGTTCACCTGTGTCTTCCTTTTGACGTGCAAACAGAACAGCTTCCCGAATGCCGTATCGTTCTTCCTAAACCAGAGTCATTACTCAGCATTTCGAATCTGAATCGAATCCTGCCACTAATTGAGCAAGCACAGCATCCTTTGATTATTGCAGGCAAAGGGGTAACTCGTTCGAGGGCACATGAGGAACTTCAACAGTTCGCTGAAACGTTAAACCTTCCTGTCATAACAACTCCTGGCGGCAAAGGAGCGATTGCATGGGATCATCCTCTGTACCACGGCCCTTGCGGCGTAGGTGGCTTCCCACATGGTGACGAAATGTTGAATCAGAGTGACCTGTATGTTGTACTCGGCTCCAGACTGAGCGATATGACGTTATGTAATCTTAAGCCAGAAAATCATCCGGCACAGCTCATTCAATTCGACACCGATCCAACATTCGTAGGTAAAATCCTTCAATCTCAGACCTTACATATTACAGGCGATATCAAAGAAAGTTTACAATATCTGCTAAGTAGCATACCTACTACTCCAGCATGTAGTACTGGAGATGACATTAAACCGTCAGATTACGAAGTTCCATTACCGAATCTACCGCATCTGTCTCTCGCTTCTGTGCTGGATCAACTAAGTGACATGCTACCTTACAACCACAAGCTGTTCGTGGACGATGGCAGTCATGGCTTCCATGCTGTACAGCGATACAAAGTGAAGAAACCCGGCAGCTTCATATTTGACGCCTACTTTGCCTGCATGGGAAATGCCATCGGCATGGCCATCGGTGCCAAGGCCGCTTCACCGGAGGAGACGATTGTATGTATCACCGGGGACGGATGTTTTATGATGTTAGGCACTGAAATCAATACGGCCGTCTGCAAGGATCTACCTGTCATTTTTATCGTTGTAAATAACAAGCAATTAGACATGGCACTGAAGGGGATGAAAAAAACGACTGGACGCATCGATGGTACACTCTTTGAAGTGCCGATGGATGCTGTTCAATTTGCTGAATCTTTAGGAGCTACAGCCTTCCGCGCAGAGACTCTATCACAGTTTTCTGCCTCGTTAGAGACCGCTTTGGAGCTAAAACAAGTCACTGTTATTGAGCTGCTGACCGATCGGGACGAGATTCCCCCAACGGCTCACCGGGTTGTCAATTTGGATTAGGAGGCGCAAATTATGACTGAACAAGTAACACAAGGATTAGAGCGTTTTGCCAATCTTTCTGGAGAGTATGGTGCGAAGGCACTTGCACCGATTAAAGAGCATTTTCCTGAGCTGTCCGAGTTTATTATGGGAACGGCTTATGGGGATATTTTTCAGCGAACTACCATTACGGATCAATGGAAAGAAGTCGCTATTATTTCGTCATTGATTACGCAAGGACAATTCGAGCAACTCGGTGTCCACTATGCGATGGCTCTAAGTGTAGGCGTTACGGTAGAAGAGATAAAGGGAATTCTGCTTCACTTGGCACCTTGTGTTGGGGCTCCGCGGATTATCAGTGCATTTAATGTATTGCTTGCTACACTGGAAGAAATCCAGTAATTCTTTGTTCAGCACTTTTATACATCATTCGACCTTTTTATTGATATTTTTACATTATCCCCTTTATACTGTGGGTAAAAACATCCTTCTGTTTCATACAGCCTGATTCCCCGCCTCGATGAGGGTCTAAGGACCGCAACCTCTATAGAGGATAGCTTTCATTCATTTTACAAAGGGAGAGCGTGCATAATGGGAACATTCAATCTAAAAACGGATGCTTCAAACAAAGTGCTTCACATTGAGTTGGCAGGTTCCTTTTCTCAAGAGGATGGTCTACGTTCAATCGCGGCATATCAGGATGCCATTGCTTCAATGAATACCAAGGAGTTCAACCTGCACATTGACTGCAAAAAGCTGAATGTCACTGCCCCTGAAATTGTACCGCTCCTTGAGGGATGTCTGGCTATGTTAAAAAAGAGCGAATTCAAAAAAGTGGTGTTAATACTCGATAACAATACAATTTTGAAAATGCAACTTGCCAGACTTGGTCGAACCGTAGGGCTCGACAATCTCCAGATTGTTTCGAACATTACGGCTTAATATGCAGGGATCCGTATTTTTTTGGGTTCAGGTCTGTTTTGCCACTTATGAGGAGGATGAGGATGGCTGGAATTCGGATTGTAGATATTGATATATATCACCCTGAAACCAAAGTACACAATGAATTTTATATTAACCATTTTGATGCAAGAGGGGTGGATATTCGTGGTTTGTTGAAAGCACTTGGCCGTGATTCCCGCTACCAAATTCAGCAGGATGACGAGAACTCACTAACGATGGCCTTCGCGGCTACTCGAAATCTGCTGGCTAAAACCGGACTCACCGGTCAAGATATCGACTTGATTGCCTATGCAAGCCAAACACCGGAGTATCTTTTCCCTACGAATTCCTTGATGATTCATCAGCTAATCAGCGGTGCATCTCACACCATCTGTATTGATAGTAACGCCAACTGTGCAGGCATGACCGCAGCTTTTGAACAGGTCAGTCGTCAGATGCTTGGTAATCCAAGGATCAGGCGGGCTTTGATTATCGGTTCCGATTATATCGCCCCTCACGCCAGTCCGGATGATCCTGTATATTTCGCCTGTTTTGGAGATGCAGCCGCGGCCGTTATTGTCGAGCGAGATGAGCATGCCATCGGTTTTATCGATTCCATCTATCAGACGGATCCCTGTGTGTATCAAAATTCCCTATTTCCTGCGGAAGGGCTGGCCAAGCTGGGAAGCACCGGTGTAGATGCAGGAGCTTTTCATGTGAAATTCACTCCGTTTGACGATTCAATCTGTGTCGACGCTGCTTCAGAGTCTATTCGAACTTTGCTGACACGAAATGAAATCAGGCCAGATGAGATCAAGGCTGCCTGTTTCTCACAATTGTCTATCGCCAACATCCGTGCAGTATCCGATAATATTGGCATCCATGATGACATTGCCGTCTATATTGGAGATGAATTCGGTTATACGTCTACAAGCAGTCCTTTTATTGCATTGCATCGAGCGATTCATTCCGGTCAGATTCAGCGCGGTGACAAGGTGTTGTTCTGGACTGTAGGCGCCGGGTGGCAAAATGTTGCCATGATCGTTGAGTACTAGTAGTACAAGTTCTAAGCACAAGCATTTATTTATAATGCATTTATTATTCATTCAAAGGACGATTGGAGGACAACACCTCTATCACTCGTCCTTTTTTAATTGAATTCGTTTTGGCCATATTGCCCTAACAGAAAAAGCAGCCCTTGCGGACTGCTGTGATCTCTTCTTATCTTAATCTATTCATGTGACTTCTGCTTTAATATATTTTTTTGGTCTCTCGATCATCCTTCAGAATCTCGACCGCCTCCCGGAACCGAAGCGAGTGCACAATCTCCCGTTCTCGCAAAAATTTCAGACTATCCTGCAAGTCCACATCATCTGTCAGATCAATTAACCATTGATATGTCGCTCGAGCCTTCTCTTCGGCTGCGATATCCTCGTACAGATCCGCAATTGGGTCGCCTTTGGCCTGTATGTAGGTAGCAGTGAAAGGTACCCCAGCAGCGTTATTGTAAAATAGTGCCTTGTCATGTGCTGCATAATGAGCATCCAGCCCCGCTTGCTCCAGCTGTTCTATCGTCGCATCCTTTGTGAGTTTGTAGATCATCGTTGCAATCATCTCTAAGTGTGCGAACTCCTCCGTCGCGATATCATTCAGCAGACCGATGATTTTATCGGGAATGGTATAACGCTGATTCAGATACCGAAGGGCTGCTGCGAGCTCTCCATCGGCACCACCATACTGTTCCATCAGAAGCTTTGCCATATGAGGATCACATTTACTCACTCGAACCGGATATTGCAATTTTTTTTCATATACCCACATGTACAGGAAGCCTCCTTCAATTTTATACTTGCCAAGGCCAAGGGGTCTGGGACCATTCCCATGGATACTTGGAGAACGCATGGCCAAAGTTCATTAACGGGCCGTATAATTGTTGAAACTCATGTGCAACACGCATACGTTCCTGACTGAATTTGTTATACTGCTCGATGGCCTGAAAATCACCAGGATGAGTATCGAGATACAGATTCAGCTCAACTAAGACAAAATCCAGCGCCTGCAGCTCTTCCAGCATTTCGTAATATTGGGCATCACAAACTTTCGGCTGTTCCTTCTCCATCCTTCTCCACCGCCCTTTCCTTCGTTTTTTTCGAGACATATGGACTGTATAATGCTGGCCACAATGTGCCGAGTCTTAACGCTTCAGCCGGGCTGAATTGGGGCCACCCCATCGGCTGAAAAGGAATAAATAATTGCGGTGGAACGAGATACGTACGGATACCTATAGGTTTACATGGATCAAATGGACCTACAAAAGGAAAATAAGCCCGAACCTGAGGGTCTTTCAATCGAAGCGCCTCCTTTATCGTGTAATCATACTCTTTCTGGCATTCCTTCATGTCATACATGACAACCCCATCATTTCCTGTCCTTATAACCATATGTCGGGTTGAGCGAGATCATCCCTTTTTTACAGAAACCCGAACAAGAAACTTTGACATCTAACTTTGAATATTATTCATTCAAAACAGCAAAAAAAGACCTTTGAAAGGTGACGGAGCACGGCTTCCAAAGATCTTGCTTAATTCCTGTATTAGATCGATCATCCAGAAGAAACTACAGCTCACTGTCCCTCTTCTGAATCGACATCTTGTTCTTTATCTTTCTTATACACTTTAACCCGGTTGATTCGTAATCGTGTGGATTCCTCCACTTCAAACACATAACCATTCGCTTCACGTGTTTTGCCTACAGTCGGACTGCCTTCCAATTCCTTAAAAAGCCAACCGCCTATCGTGTCTACTTCTTCGTCCTCAATAACAGCTCCGGTCCATTCGTGAACTTCTTCAATCAACGAGCGTCCATCAATCGAAAAAGCGTCATCGATGCGTTCCATATGCGGACGTTCATCCTCAAACTCATCATAAAGATCTCCGACGATCTCTTCCAAGATCACTTCAATTGTCAACAGACCTGCAGTACCTCCATATTCATCGACTACAAGAGTCATCTGTGCATGTTTCTTCTGCATTAGGCGCAACACATGGCTAATCTCCATCGATTCCGGTACGTTCAGAATGGGGCGCACTAATGAAGCTAGATCCTGCTGATGCTCCGGTTCCGCCAGCAACAGATCGGCAATATGGATAAAACCAATGATTTCATCCTTATCCTCCATAGCTACTGGGTATCGGGAGTGTTTCGTTTCATTGATGATCTTTAAATTTTCTTCCAGCGACAGATGGGTGTATAAACAATCCATATCCGTTCGAGGCAGCATGACCTCGCGAGCCAACATGTCGGAGAAATCAAAGATATTATCCATCAGCGTGATCTCATCTTTGTCGATGACCCCGCTCTTGGCACTCTGTTTCATCAGAATTCGAAGCTCATCTTCCGAATGGGCTTCACTCTCACTAGCTGGTTTGATACCAGCCAGACGCAACAAAGCATTGGCCGATGCGTTAAGAACCCAGATGAACGGAAAAAAGACTTTATAAAACAACAGTAACGGTGCGGATAGAAACAGTGCTACACCATCTGTTTTTTGAATGGCCAGGGATTTGGGAGCCAGTTCACCGAGTACGATGTGCAGAAACGTTATAATACAAAAACCAATAATTACAGATACGGTTGTAATCAGAGCTGTATCTGCAACGCCCAGCTTGAACATCAGCGGTTCCACAAGTAGTTTGGAGATCGCCGGCTCACCTAACCAACCTAACCCTAGGGAAGTCAACGTAATTCCAAACTGCGTTGCCGACAGATAAGCATCCAGTTTACCGTTCACCTTCAACGCATAACCAGCTAGACGGTTTCCTTCACTCTGCAATTGTGTTAGGCGTGTCTGTCTTACTTTGACAAGAGAGAACTCCGCTGCCACAAATACGCCATTCAAAAATACGAGTAAAAAGACACAGACCAGATTAAATACAAGCTGTCCAAGATGAAATTCGGTATGAATGTCCAAGATGCAACTCCCTTTCTCTGTCTATTTCAGAAAGCTCGGGAATATTAACGTGTAATGGCTCTTCTCGATTTGAAGTCCACACCTTTATAATACATGTCGGCTACAAGCAGGTTCGGTCCGCAACATGATGCTGCATCACAATGGCAATTGACCGTCTGATTGAGCGGATGCTCCGCCGACCATTCGTGGAATACATCGTCTAATTTCCGATCGTGAATATTCCCAAATGCAGGGATATCAGCAAAATCGGTCACGTATACGTTCCCGGTAAACATGTTAACATTAACCCGGTTGCGTCCATCCGGATCGTTGCGGACGGTCACATTAGGTTCACTATATAGCCGGTTAATCAGTTCACGATCCTGCTCGGCTGCACTGCACGCGAAGAATGGTAACGTTCCGAAGAGCATCCACATCTCTTTGTCACGCACATCGAGCAATTGATGTATGGCCGTTCTCATGTGATCCAGCGACAGCACAGGCAGAGAGGATGCAAAGTTAGAATTATACATCGGATGTACCTCGTGCCGAACGCATCCCATCTCCCGGATTAATTGATGAATACCTTCAAGCTTGTCATGTGTACGATAGTTAATCATCGTCTCAGCAGAAATAAACATCCCTGCTTCACTCAGCTTACGAGAGTTTTCAATCATTTTTTCATACATTTTCACGGCAACTTCACGTTTCACCGGTCTACCGCTATTAGCGAACCCAACCTGATGAAAATCATCCGCGTTCAAATAGTTGAAGGAGATGTGCATTACATCGAGATAGGGAAGCAACTTCTCGTATCGACTAATATCCAACGTAAGATTAGAATTGATCTGCGAGCGTATTCCCCGTTCTTTGGCATATTTGAGTAGAGGAATAATCATCTCGTCCACCGTTTTCTGGCTGAAACTAGGTTCGCCGCCTGTCAGACTAATGGTCTGTAAGTGCTCGACTTCATCCAGGCGTTTTAACATCAATGAGAGTGGAATAGCTGGCGCCTCTTGCATGGTAAGCATATCCCCTACGGCACAGTGTTCACACCGCATATTGCAGAGATGTGTCACTGTCATTTCTACACTGGTCAGCACATGCCGGCCATATGTACGCAGAGAGCCAATCGGATCCCACGGATCATTGGTTGGCGATAAAGGCATCGGTTGCACCGATCCTGAGTTTAGCATGGTCATTGTTCTTCACCTTATTCCTTTTATTAACCTAAAAAGTTTTATTTACATCATATCTTAGATACCTTTTTTGGGAGCTATCTTTTATCATAGCACAATTACGAATCATCCTGCACAGCCAAAGCCTGTCCATTGCATGACAAAAAACGCTCGTGCATTCAAGAAAACTCACTTTCAAGTTTCCGATTGCTACTGAGCGTCTGCCCTTTCCTTCTCTTGTTTAACTTTTCAAGTGTTCTTCTTTCAGGAGTGCTGCTGAATCTTCTACACCCTCCACCCCGGTAATCATAATCGAAAGCTCGGTAGCCAGATTGATTTCGTATGGTACGCTGAGCGGTTGTCCTTTTGCATCCTTGAGAACACGGATCTGAGGTCGTTGTGGTACACGTGGTTGAATTCCAGCGACCACCCCAACCTCTCCAGTACTGAGCGTGACGGAAAGGCCTACAGGATAGATGGCAACGCAGTCTCTGAATTTTTCAAGCATCCACTGTTCATATAATGTCCCAGAACCTGTATATAACACTTCCACGGCTTGATGTGGCAATAAGGCTTGACGATAGACTCGATTCGTTGTCATAGCATCATAAGAATCGGCAAGGGCTATCCACTTCGCATATTCATGGATTTCATTTCCTTTTAAACCGAACGGATAGCCGCTACCATCAATCCGTTCATGGTGCTGAAGTGCGCAATGTGCTGAAAGTAAAGGGATGCCTGGTTCATCCTTGAGAATCCGATGTCCATATGTAGTGTGCTGCTGAATAATCTTGTATTCTTCATCACTGAGACGTGAAGGTTTATGTAAAATTTCAGTTGAAATCTGTGTTTTTCCGATGTCATGCAATAAAGCTCCAAGACCAATCTCCATAAGCTGCTGGCGTGTGTAACCTGATGCTACACCTAATACTAGAGTGTACACGCACACGTTGAGCGAGTGATTATAGAGGTCAAAATCGCTGGAGTTCATGTCCATTAACATGATCATCGCTTCTTGCTGACTGCCGATATCCTCCAGAATGCTGTTCATGACACCGCACAGCGCTTTACCGAAATGCGTGATCTGGTTTTTGCTTTTGAAGCCAGACATATGTTGAAATTGCTTTTTGATCTCCACAAGAGCTCTTCGCTTCGTTTCTTCCTGTAGCATATCGGGCACAACAATATCTTCTGTCGCAGCATCCTGAATGTATACGTATCCAATCCCGAGATCTTTCAAACGTGTAATCAATCGGCTCGTCAGCTCTACATCCTCACTGAGTAAAACCAGACCTTCCTCACTAAAAATTCGTTTCCCCAGCTTCATGCCAGGCTGCAATAAGTTTATATGAACTAAACGCACAGCCTATCCTCTCCCGCTCCTTAGATGTAATCAACACTAGCCACCGCATTAGCAGAAGGCAGTTCTGTTCTAGCTTTGTAACCAGCGGGTATGCAGACTTTCCTCTAACGCCCCTGGTCGTTTTAATTCTTGTTCCAGCAAATCACGTATAAATTCCGGCAGGTAATATTGTATATTGCTACCTTGAGCCAGAGAAGGGTAACCCACATTAAAGGTAAACATGTCGAGTGTTCCAATAACATACTGACGTTGCTCATCCATAGGTATACCATTCACATGAATGGATCGAATTTTGTCATAAGCTGGCGCATCAGGATCATAATGAACTTCCATTCCGTCCATACATAACGTTCCGAGAATTTCCCCTCGAAATCCAAATCCCGTGATTGGTTTATGAATGAATTCTTCGAGCAATGACTGCTCCAGCGCTTCACGAAGCTGAAAACCTTTCAAGCATATTGTACAAGCATTTATAGGAGATGGACATAGGGAATGTAACATTCCTTTGCTAATTTCCCCTTGCGGGAGATTTCCAAGTAACTGCCCTGCGTTCACAACGGATAGCTCTGCGCGTGTAAAGTGTCGGACGGCTTGTGCAAGCAAGTTCGCAAAAGGTGATTCTTGCTCATAGTTGATCTTCAACGTGCGGTCCGTCATTACCGCTGTCTGACCTAGCTTCCTTTCACTTTCCTGAACATTCGCAGCAATAGCCAAAGACACTTGCTCATGTAACATCGTATGTTGTACGGGTACACAACCACTACTCACCACCCGCACTGACTTCTCCTCATCTGTTCGTTCCAGCACAACCTTTCCAAGCCATTGTCCGAATTTCCCCGCGGCTCCCAGCACAGTTTGGCCTACGATCAAAGGCTCTTCCAGAACATGATGGGTGTGTCCGCCGAGGATAACATCAATACCTGCTACCTGCTCTGCCAGTTTTTGATCTGTTGCCAGACCAAGATGGGATAAAACAACGACTACATCCACTTGCTCCCGCAGCATCATAACCTGCTTCCTTAATGTCTCTATGGGGTCTGTCACTTTCCAGCCCAGCAGCTCATAAAAGGAGTTAAACGGGGCCGTTGCTCCCAGCAAACCAATATGAAAAGAGCCCTTTTTTATGATATGCCAAGGTTTCATCCAGGCTGGAATGCGACCGGTATCCTGTTCCACCACATTCCCGCATACAATTGGACAACGTAGTCCCGTGTAGGACTGAGCCAGTTGGTCTGGCGTAAATGTCAGCCCCTCATTATTTCCAATGGTAATCGCGTCATAGCCCGTCAGATTAAGGACATCGACGTTGGCCATACCCAACGTTCCTTCTGTTTCTACAGCCATGCGGTCCATATGGTCGCCTATATCAAGAACAAGGAGATTCCCTCCCCGTTCACGTTCCTCACTGATCATGGCAGCAATCGCGCTCATCGAGCCAAAGTGACTATGGATATCATTGGTATGCAAGATGGTTAATGTTTCTTTCGCGCCGCTATGCATTATACTGCCTCCCCTTGCGATTTATCAAACGTACATTATTCTAGTGGATAAGCATAACATTTTCTACGTCGTTATGATATATTTATAGGGTTTGGAGATCAAAAAGGAGTGGTGCGCTTTATGAAATTATCTATTCAATTATTTGCAGGTATCGCTGAACGTTTACATACATCTCTATTGGAATTTGAGTTTGATGGAGATACACCTACCGCATCTGCGCTTAAAGAACAACTAGCTCTGGCTTATCCTGAGGCTGCTTCACAGATTCAGTCCTCTTTTCTGGCAGTAAACCAGCAATATGCTCCTGCCGATACGATTCTCACAACTGAGGACGAACTTGCATTAATTCCTCCCGTATCCGGTGGGGACGGCACGACAAATAGTACTTCTAACCAGGAAGAGGATAAGCCGAATATACAAGAGCATTGCACAGAAGACGGTCTTTTCCTAATTACGGATGCTCCCCTGTCTGTGGAGGCAACCACCAATTTGGTTATTACCGCAAATCATGGGGCTTCACTCACTTTTGTAGGTACAACACGTGAAATGACCGGTGAACAACGCACCGTATATTTAGAGTATGAAGCGTACATTCCTATGGCCCTGTCTCAAATGGCTGCGATTGGCACTGAAATAGCAGAACGCTGGCCAGGCGTACGATGTGCCATCAGTCATCGAATCGGTAAAGTTGACGTGGCCGAAATCAGTGTGGTTATCGCTGTGTCTTCACCTCATCGAAGCGACTGTTATGATGCAAGCCGTTATGCCATTGAACGCCTTAAGCAAACCGTGCCAATTTGGAAAAAGGAAATTTGGGAAGATGGGTCGGAATGGAAGGGACATCAACTAGGACCTTGGAACCCTATGGATTCTAAAAAATGAGTCTTTTCACGGATTACTAGAATTTATAGTAGTAAACAAGTCGTTGTCAACCCATTTTTTTCTTGTTATTATAGTGCTATATGTCGATATAAGTCGAGGAAGAAGGTGGTTTATACGTGAGAGTGCATGTTACAGATCTTAAACCAGGTGACCTATTAAAAAACGATATCTACAATAGCTCAGGGCTTCACATGCTCATGAAAGGTTCCATTGTCAGTGAAGAAGATATATCCAAACTACTGCAGCACGGAATTGATTTTGCAGATGTCGAACTTACATCCAACCTACACTCCGATCATCCAAACTTGCATTCCGACCAGCACAGGCTGTTAACCAATTTGTTTAACGACACGATCAAAGGTACCGAGTCTCTGTTCCAACAAGCGATGGAGAAAGGATTTATTGATGAGTTCCAGGTTGATGAAATGTTGGTCAACTTAACCGGGCAGCTCGAAAAACAAAAAGATGTCGTCTCCTTGCTGCTCCTACTTAATGGAGACAATGACTACACGTTCAATCACTCCTTGCAGGTTGGCATGCTTGCTTTTTATATTGCCAACTGGATGGGCTACGCCCCTGAAGAATGTCTCACGGTAGCTAAGGCAGGATATCTTCATGACATTGGCAAGTCTAGAATCCCTCCTGAAATCTTACATAAACCAGGTAAATTAACTACAGAAGAGTTTGCTGAAATGAAAAAACATACCTTATACGGTTACGAAATTATCAAAGCCTCTACGCAAAATGAAATTTTCGCAACGGTTGCTCTTCAGCATCATGAACGTGAAGATGGCAGCGGCTATCCATACGGATTACGCAGGGATGAGATTCATCCTTACGCTCGTATAACTGCCGTCGCTGACGTATACAGTGCGATGACGACTAATCGGGTCTATCAAACCAAGCAAGAGCTAATCTCCGTCTTATGTGAACTGTACAGCCTCAGTTTTGGTCAATTAAATGGCGAAGCCACCCAAGAACTAATCAAACACATGCTTCCTAATTTTATTGGTAAAAAAGTGCTCCTCACCACAGGAGAAACGGGTGTCATTGTCATGAACAATTCTACTGACTACTTCCGTCCACTTATACAGACCTCTGGATCCTTTATCAATTTAGCCAAAGAAAGAGATATCGCGATTGTTGAGATTTACGTATGAGCATTGTCTTACCTGTAGAAAAATAATATAAAAAAAGCAAAAGGGAAGCTCACATGAGCTTCCCTTCGATTACCTGTCATACGTATATTCAGTCGATGGTATTATACACAGAATGCTTTTGTGATGATTACCAACAGGATGAATAGTACCAAGATCGCGCCAACGGAAGTAAATGGATTGTATCCACCTACACCACCAACATTATTTCCACAGCCATATCCTACTTCGCTCATGTCATTGCCTCCTCTTTATCAGGTATACCCTAACATATGTTGCACCTCCAT
Organism: Paenibacillus sp. JJ-100; assembly: GCF_948329825.1. Taxonomy (GTDB): domain Bacteria; phylum Bacillota; class Bacilli; order Paenibacillales; family Paenibacillaceae; genus Paenibacillus. The sequence goes on along the minus strand of NZ_CAOJCM010000001.1, from coordinate 263,668 downwards.
CGAATGAACGGGCAAAACGGTAATCTTCCGGATTTGGTCCATCGCCCATACAAGGTGCATGTTATTCTTTAAATCGTGCTCTCTGGCTTCAATCCTTTTCTTGCACTTGGATTCCCTTCTCTTTCCGATACATGATCACAAGTATTCTCCAGAAGTCATAACTTCCTGTGTCCTCCTGAATAAAAGGACGATAATAATTCAACGCTTCCTGAGCCCAGACAGGACAACTCATATGTGATAGTCGTTTTTGCTCTTGAATCCAGCTCTCTTGAAGTTCCAATTGTTTCTGCATAAGTGTAAACCGTTGCTTTTCTTCACTTGTCATTGGCGGATCCTCCTCTTGCTGGGAGATCATTCCGTACTCTTTGATTAAATATGCTTCTGGCTCGACAACTCCATCTTCACTTGCAGTAAATCCATATGAAGGTGAGCTTGTTTTGCGAATCTCATAGTGTACATGCGGAGCAGTGCTCTGTCCCGTACTTCCTTGATACCCAATAAGCTGTCCTCGTTTCACTCGTTGTCCTACACGGACAGCCATGCGAGAAAGATGAGCATAACAATGCAGGTATCCACGATGATCTCTCATCGCCACTGTAAGACCGTATCCCCCGAATCCTGAGCCAGTGCGCCCTTCATCTGCAAAATCTACTGTCCCTTCAAGAAAGGCGTACACTGGCCCATTCCAAGGCTCGGTGACCAGATCAATCCCACGATGAAATGTCTGACCCCCATGTATAGGATGAATTCGATAGCCGAATGAACTGGTAATGCGATATCCTTTGAAAGGGGTTGCATTCATAGCATCACATCCTTTTCTATCATATAATGCATGACTCTATGAAATCGCCTGTGCTTTTCGTCTTATTTTACTATGATATGTAATGAATTGAATGAATTAATCTGCAAAAGCAAAACAAAAAAAGAAGGAAGACGAACTATGACAGTTCATCTTCCTTCTTAACATATTTATTAACCGATGGAACCTTCCATCTCGAACTTGATCAGTCTGTTCATTTCAACCGCGTACTCCATTGGCAACTCTTTTGTGAATGGCTCAATGAAGCCCATGATGATCATCTGTGTTGCTTCCGCTTCGGTCAATCCACGGCTCATCAGGTAGAAGAGCTGATCCTCGGATACTTTAGATACCGTTGCTTCATGCTCCAACATGATATTATCATTCATGATTTCGTTGTACGGAATCGTATCCGATGTGGACTCATTGTCCAGAATGAGTGTATCACACTTGATGTTGGATTTCGCGCCCTCGGCTTGTCGTCCAAAGGAAGCCAGACCACGATACGTTACTTTACCACCATGTTTACTAATCGACTTGGATACGATGGTTGAAGTTGTATCTGGAGCCAAGTGAATCATTTTCGCGCCTGCATCCTGGTGCTGGTTTTTACCTGCAACAGCAATGGACAGTACGGAACCTTTCGCTCCACGGCCTTTCAGTACAACCGCTGGATATTTCATCGTCAGTTTGGAACCGATGTTACCATCGACCCATTCCATCGTTGCATTTTCTTCAGCAACCGCACGTTTGGTTACAAGGTTGTAGATGTTTGGTGCCCAGTTTTGGATCGTTGTGTAACGAACACGAGCATTTTTCTTACAAATGATCTCAACCACCGCACTGTGCAGGGAGTTTGTGCTGTAAATTGGAGCTGTACAGCCTTCAACATAGTGAACGAAGCTGTCTTCGTCAGCAATGATCAGTGTACGCTCAAATTGACCCATATTTTCGGAGTTAATCCGGAAATATGCCTGCAGAGGCACTTCACATTTTACGCCTTTTGGTACGTAGATGAAGCTTCCGCCAGACCATACCGCACTGTTCAAAGCAGCAAATTTATTATCTGCTGGCGGAACCACCGTAGCGAAATATTCACGCAGAATTTCCGGGTGCTCTCTCAGTGCCGTATCCGTATCCATGAAGATAACGCCTTGGTCTTCCAGTTCCTTTTGCATGTTGTGGTATACTACCTCGGACTCATACTGAGCCGATACCCCAGCCAAGAACTTTTGCTCCGCTTCAGGAATACCTAGTTTGTCAAACGTTTCTTTGATTTCGGAAGGAACTTCTTCCCATGTTTTCCCTTGCTTTTCCGAAGGACGAACATAGTATTGAATATCATTGAAATCCAGTTCATCCAGATCGCCGCCCCATTTAGGCATAGCCATCTTTTCGAATTGTTTCAAGGATTTCAAACGGAATTCCAACATCCACTCCGGTTCGTTCTTAATCCGGGAAATTTCAGTTACGACTTCCGCCGTCAGACCTTTACCGGTTTGAAAGATGGATTTATGTTCATCGCGGAAACCATATTTATACTCTTCCATTTCTGGTGCTTTTTTAGCCATCTTACTCGACCTCCCTATCGTTATTGTACATTGTCCTCTTCGTCAATCCCTTTGCGTAATGCATTCCAGGCCAGAGTGGCACATTTGATACGTGCAGGGAACTTGTTCACACCGGATAGGGCTTCGAGATCTTCATACTCGTCGAAATCGACTTCTTCCCCTTTCATCAATGAGGAGAAACGGTTAGCCAGATCGAGTGCCTGCTCAATCGTCTTGCCTTTGACAGCCTCCGTCATCATCGATGCCGAAGACATGCTGATCGAACAGCCTTCCCCCGTATACATGGCCTCTTGAACGATTCCGTCATCTAACATCAGCTGCAGTGAAATCCGGTCGCCGCACGTTGGATTGTTTAAATTCACCGTGACGACATCATTGTCAAACGATCCGCGGTTACGCGGATTTTTGTAATGGTCCATTATAACACGTCGGTACAGATCATCAAGTTGCATCGCCAAAATACTCCTTTGTCTGGATTAAGGCGCTAACTAGCCGATCTACGTCTTGTTCATTGTTGTATAGATAAAAGCTCGCACGAGCCGTTGAACTTACTTCCAGCCAGCGCATAAGCGGCTGACAGCAGTGATGTCCTGCACGAATCGCAATGCCGCTCGCATCCAGCACAGTAGCCACATCATGGGGATGGACATCTCCCAGGTTAAACGTAACGACGCCAACATGACGCTTAGCCGGACCATAAATCGTTAATCCTTCAATCTCCGACAGACGTTCTGTGGCATAAGCCGCCAGTACACCTTCATGATGAGCGATTTCATCCATGCCGATCTGTTCAAGAAAATCAATGGCAGCGCCCAACCCTACTGCTCCAGCAATAATCGGGGTTCCACCTTCGAATTTCCACGGTAGCTCTTTCCAGTTGGAATCGTACAGTCCTACATCATTAATCATCTCACCGCCAAATTCGATCGGTTCCATGGACTCCAGCAGCGCCTTTTTGCCGTAGAGTGCACCGATACCGGTCGGACCGCACATTTTATGACCGGACAACGCGTAGAAATCACAGTCGAGATCCTGCACGTCGATCTTCATATGCGGAGTGCTTTGTGCACCATCCACAACGATGACAGCACCGTTGCGGTGGGCAATTTCAGCAATTTGTTTAACCGGATGAACGATACCCATCACATTGGATACATATGCGATCGCGACAATTTTAGTCTTGTTCGTGATCGTCTGCTCCACATCAGCCAGTTCAATATGACCGTCTGGTTGAAGCGGAATGTATTTCAATGTGGCACCTGTCTCCTTGGCCACTTGCTGCCAAGGAATCAGGTTACTGTGGTGCTCCATTTGGGTGATGACAATTTCGTCGCCCTCTTTACAGTTGGCACGGGCATAGGACGAAGCCACCAGATTAAGTGCAGTCGTTGTGCCACGTGTGAAGATGATCTCCTGCGTGCGACGAGCGTTGATAAACTTGGCTACCTTCTCCCGAGCACCTTCGTAGGCATCCGTTGCACGGCTACCTAATGTGTGCACACCACGATGCACATTGGAGTTTTCATATTCATAATAATGTTTAACCGCGTCAATCACAGCACGTGGCTTCTGTGAAGTCGCAGCGCTATCTAAATATACGAGCGGGTGTCCGTTGATTTCCTGGTGGAGGATCGGGAACTGCTCGCGAATAGATGGATTCATTGTCCCAGCTTCTTCTCAATCAGTGACTGCAATTGGGTACGCAGTGCTTCCAAAGGAATATCCGCCACCACCGGAGCGAGGAAGCCATAAATGATCAGACGTTCCGCATCCGTACGGTTAATCCCGCGTGACATCAAGTAATAGATTTGCTCCGCATTCACTTGACCCACAGAAGCCGCGTGACCTGCTGTTACATCATCCTCGTCGATCAAGAGAATCGGGTTGGCATCTCCGCGAGCTTTAGGGCTCAGCATCAATACCTTCTCGGTTTGCTGTCCATCCGCTCTTGTTGCGCCTTTCTCGATCTTCGTAATGCCGTTGATGATTGCCGATGCCTCTTCACGCATAACTGCACGTGTAATCATCTGACTCGGCGTATTTTTACCGAAGTGACGTGCTTCGGTTGTATAGTTAATCTTCTGTGAACCAGAACCGACTGCAATAACTTTCGAATCAGAAGTCGATCCGTTCCCTTTCAGGATACTCATTGTGTTGCTTGCAGTATCACCGTCGTTCATCTCACCAACAATCCACTCAATGGAGCCATCGTTTTCCAGAACAGCACGGCGGAAAGATACATCCGTTACGTTCACATTCAACTGATGCACCGTTGCAAAACGTACTTTTGCACCCGGTTTAACGAATACTTCCACAACGCCGTTATGGAATACCGGCGCAGACAACTCACCAGACACGTAGTTATCTACGTAAGTAACGGAGCTGTTCGCTTCAGCAACAACCAGAACGTGAGGTGCAAAAGTTGCCGTAGCATCGTCCGTTAGAAGTACCGCTTGCAGCGGAACTTCAATGTTCACGTTTTTCGGAACGTATAAGAACACCCCGCCATTCCACAAAGCTGCATGCAACGCAGCAATGGAATGTTCGTCAGCTTTAACCGCCGTGTTCAAGTAAGGTTTAACCAAATCGCCGTGCTCACGAACAGCTGTAGCCAGATCCGTGAAGATAACGCCTTGGGCTGCCAGATCAGCAGATACCTTGGAATATACTGCGCCAGAGTTGCGCTGGATCACCAGGCTGCCTTCTGCTTGCTCTTGAACCAACTCTTTGATTGATGCAGGTACTTCTTCCAGGGAAGAAATCACTTCGCCTGCTTTATATGTGCCGTACTCGCTGATATTCCAGCGTTCGATTTTTTGTTTTTCCAGTTTGGGAAGCGCCAGCTCACTCGCAAGCTTCAAAGCTTCGAGCCGCTGTTCAGTCAACCAGCCGGGTTCATTATTACTTTCCGACAAGGCCCGAAGCGCTTCAGATTCAACCGGAAGAATTGTTTGTGTAGTCATGGTATTACCCTCCTCCGTTTTTGTCTTTACGCGTCTTGACCTACAGTTTCATCTGTAATTCCCAGTTCTGCTTTTATCCATTCATAACCTTCAGCTTCCAGACGTTGAGCCAACTCAGGTCCGCCAGACTTCACGATGCGTCCTTGCATCATCACGTGTACATAGTCCGGAGTGATGTAGTTAAGCAGGCGTTGATAGTGCGTAATGATCAAGAAGCCGCGATCTTCGCTCTTCATTGCATTTACACCTTCTGCAACAATTTTCAGAGCATCGATGTCCAGACCGGAGTCGATCTCGTCAAGTACTACGATTTTAGGATCAAGCAACATCATTTGCAGAATTTCGTTCCGCTTTTTCTCACCGCCGGAGAATCCTTCGTTCAGGTAACGGTGTGCGAACTCAGGGTTCATTTCAAGTTCTTTCATTTTGCCTTCCATTTGACGAATGAACTTGATGAGGGAGATTTCATTACCTTCGCCACGGCGAGCATTAATTGCACTGCGTAGGAAGTCGGAATTCGTTACACCTGCGATTTCGCTCGGGTATTGCATAGCCAGAAATAGACCTGCGCGTGCGCGCTCATCTACAGCCATATCGAGAACATCTTCACCATCGAGTGTAACAGTCCCGTCTGTTACTTCATATTTAGGATGCCCCATCAGAGCAGAAGCCAACGTGGATTTACCTGTTCCGTTCGGTCCCATGATTGCGTGGATTTCTCCACCTTTCATTTCCAGGTTAATGCCTTTCAGGATTTCCTTACCTTCAATGGTCGCTTTCAGACCTTCAATGACGAAATTCGTAGTCATGTGTAATGTTTCCCTCCATTGATTAATTTTGATGTTTTACTGTTGAAAAACGAAAAAGCGCCTATTATATCTGAACAGGGCTTCCCCTGACTTTCTCTGCTTCTTGTTCATTCTTACTTCATACAACTCTATCACAACCCTTCTTCATGCGCTGCAGAGTTGTAATCAGTTTAGAATAATTCTAAACTGATTCTCACTGATTATCAAGTCATTTCCTATAAGTACTTGTCCTTTATAGAAAACATCATTCCTATTGATTCTATAATAAATGCTGGTTTGAATCAAATGAGAAAGCACCTCCTCTCATGCCAGACAGTGATATAAATCACAAAATTCACAAATTGTTAGCATGTGGACTGAATTAAAAAAGGACTTATCCATTAACTGGACAAGTCCTCCCTATTTCTTCATTAAATTTTTGAACAGGCATATTACATTTTGAGTGCTTCGTTGATCTTCCGAACCTGTTCTGCAAAATCCGCAACGTCCAATACCGGCGTCATTTCGCGCGTCACTGGACCATTCGGTATGGAAATCCATGAACGGCAGCCATTATACTCAGGCAAAATTGGAATCTCCATCGGTTCTTGCAAACGATATACACGTAAAATCAAGACGTGGAGCGGATCTTTCTTTTTCCACTTCAAACGGGATTCAGCAAAGTCCGCCGTCCACATATGATATTCCAGAAGTCGATCCAACATCTCCTGATCTCGGATCTCCAAATCCTGTGTCACTTCGGCATACGCCGTGATACGGATTGTTGAAGAATCAGGCACCCATTCGGCCAGCGACTCTTCAACATAGGTTTGCTCCGAGGACTTGATCAGTTCTTTACGCTGATGTTCATAAGTCGGATACAGGTAAAATGCTGGACTTTTCAACTCAAAATGTTTCGTTTCCTCAACTATTCCGCCTTTGCGCATCACGATAACCTGTCGGCCATTTTCCAGCGCCTTGATGGCGGAAGCCCATTCTTTTAATGCAGGTATCATTGTTCTTTCTAACATGGCTCTCTTCACCCCCACGTCACTCTTGTCAGCAGTATAGACGCTAGAAGCGTTTCTGACAACTTGTAGCGGCAAACCCTACATTAGAGAGACGTCTTCGTTACATTAAGAAATGACATGAAGGGCAAGCAGCAGACCTTAGAGGTCTTAGCCTAAGTATGCGCGCAACATCCACATGTGTTTCTCCAGATCCGCTTTAAAGCCTGTCAGCATATCGGCAGTTGGTTGATCCTCCGCTTCTTCGGCAAGATCAATCCCTTCCTGATACTCATTAGACAGAGTCGCGAAGTCTTCAATCAGGTTTTGCACCATAGTATTGGCGTCTTCCTTGCCAGAAGCTTCTTGAATGGAAGCTATCTCCAAATACTCTTTCATTGTCGCTGCTGGGCTACCTTTCAATGTGAGCATACGCTCAGCGATTTCGTCCATTTGAGCTGTAACTTCGTTATAAAACTCTTCAAATTTAACGTGCAATGTGAAGAAGTTAGGTCCTTTTACATACCAGTGATAATTATGGATTTTGACATACAATACGTTCAGGTTCGCCACCTGACGATTAAGTACTTGTTCTATCGATTTTGCTTGATCTGTTTTGTTTTTTGTAGCCATTATTCATCCCATCCTTATCATAAAATTTTAGTTTTTTTTCTTTTAAGCGCCGGATTTAAAGTCTCTTGTATGCACGTCAGAGAGTAAATGTTTAGTTAGCGCAAAGTTCACAAAAGTCTTATACAGCACGGTATTATTTCACCGTCCGGCTTATTCATTTTTACCCGTAAGCCCGTATTTCGAATCACATCAATGCTAACTTGTCTCAAATAATAGTTCAAAAACCGCGTCATATCCGATATACTGTCATAAACCAAGTAAAGAAGTAGGTTTTCCTGTTTCTTCATTTATATGGAGGTGGCATCTTTGACTCAATATCATCCTTTAACCCCCCAAGAAGCAATCGAATTATCCAAAACATTACCGGGTCCATTTACGGCAGATGCGAATCTGGATTGTCGTGAGATTGGTGACGGCAACCTGAATCTCGTTTTCCACATCACGGATCAGAACTCCGATAAAAGTATCATTATCAAACAGGCGCTTCCTTATGCGAAAGTAGTTGGTGAGTCATGGCCTCTTTCGCTCGTACGAGCTCGAATTGAACGTGAAATTCTACAGGAAGAATACCGCTTATGTCCTGGAATGGTGCCTGAAGTGTATCATTATGATGATGACCTCGCCCTAACGGTGATGGAGGATTTAAGTGATCATGTCATAATGCGTAAAGGCCTAATCGATGGAGCTTCGTATCCTCTTTTTGCTCAGCACATCGGGGAATTTATGGCTAGAACACTCTTCTTCACTTCAGATCTCGGTATGAACCAACAGCAGAAGAAAGAGCAACTGGGAAAATTCATTAATCCTGATCAATGTAAAATAACAGAAGATCTGATCTTCGATGAGCCTTATCGTATTGCAATAAATAATAACTATGATGCAGCTATAGAAGATGAAGCCGAAGCACTTCGTACGGATGAACAACTGCATCTAGAGATTGCTTTGCTACGAGAAAAGTTTCTAACTCATGGACAAGCACTGCTTCATGGCGATCTACATACAGGCAGTATTTTTGTCACACCTCAATCCACGAAAGTGATCGATCCCGAATTTGCTTTCTACGGTCCGATGGGGTTTGACGTAGGTGCCGTATTGGCCAACCTGCTGCTTCATTATGTTTCGCTGTCCGGTCGTATCAAAGAACCATCCGCACGGCGCGAACGTGAGTCAGAGTTACTGCACATGGTAGAGGATGTCTGGAACGAATTCGAAACCCGTTTTCGTGCCCTGTGGGATTCCAGCCTCATAGATCCTATGGCTAAAACGCCAGGATATCAAAACATGTATGTACAGCAACTATTTCGAGATGCTACCGGGTTCGCTGGAACCAAAATGGTACGCCGTATCGTAGGACTTGCTCATGTAGCTGATATTGATACGATTGAAGATGCATCGGAACGTGAACGCGCGCAGCGCAAGGCACTGGCCGTGGGTAAAGCACTTATCAAGAATAATCGCCAAGTAAACACGATCAATGAGGTGCTTGATCTAGTATCTACTACTCTTACCACAGTCTAAATCTAATATTATTGAACGGAGGAACACCCATGACAACCCCAGAACATCAGCCTCTGTCTTCGCTTAACTGGAAAAAGGACAAGCTAGAAATGCTCGATCAGCGACTACTGCCAGAAACCATTCTGATGCTGAAACTATATACGCCTGAAGAAGTGTGGGAAGCGATCCATTCGATGAAAGTACGTGGTGCACCTGCCATTGGTATTGCCGCAGCATTTGGTGTTGTACTGGGCGCCAAAGCTTATGATGGTATAGCCATCCAAGGCTGGCTGGATCACGTTAAGTCCGTATGTGCACATCTGGCGACCTCCCGTCCAACAGCGGTTAATCTGTTCTGGGCACTAGATCGCATGATGCAAAAGGCTAACCAAGCAGCTGAATCTGGCCTGAGTCTGCAAGAAGGCACGGATGCGCTTGAAGTGGAAGCATTGCTGATTCAGAAGGAAGATGAAGAAGTGTGCCGCATGATCGGAGAACATGCTCTGCCTTTGTTTGAGGATGGGATGGGTGTGCTGACTCACTGCAATGCAGGGGGACTGGCTACAGCCAAATACGGTACGGCAACCGCTCCGATGTATCTCGCTCAGGAACGCGGGATTCATCTAAAAGTATTCGCTGATGAAACGCGCCCTGTCCTGCAAGGGGCCCGCTTAACAGCATTTGAGTTGCAACAAGCTGGAATAGATGTAACTCTGCTGTGTGACAACATGGCTGGAATGGTCATGTCCAAAGGGTGGGTACAAGCTGTTATCGTCGGTACGGATCGGGTAGCCGCGAATGGCGATGTAGCTAACAAAATTGGTACTTACAGCCTCGCTGTACTCGCTAAAGCCCACAACATTCCGTTCTATGTAGCAAGTCCATTATCAACGATAGACTTGTCCACCTCTTCCGGAGATTTGATTCCGATCGAGGAACGTGCTGCGGAAGAAGTGACCGAAGGATTCGGGAAACGCACAGCACCACAAGGTATCAAGGTATTTAATCCAGCCTTTGATGTAACGCCGAATGAGTACGTGACCGCGATTATTACAGAAAAGGGCATCGTTCGTGCACCTTTTCAGGAGAACCTTGCCGCTTTATTTACGTAAAGCCGGGGCCTTCTTTGGGGGTTAGTAAGAAGGGACAAGACGGACGCATCCGACTTCGTCCCTTTTTTGTTCTTCTTCGTACTGTGACATGTGTAACCTGAAACTTGATTTAGATCATTTTTAACAACGCTTCTACGCCTGTCATTCCTACTGTAATGCCCATAGCCTGCGCCTCAGTTGTCACTGATTCCATTGGTGCATGAAGCAATTGCTCCAGTGTTCGCACACCGACAGCCCGCGCAGCCACAATTTTGCGGTCACCCAGTTTCTCATTCAGCAACCCCACATCAAGAGCGCCGCACATGATATACCCCTTAGATGTATTAATTGTTAACAATGTCGTCTTGGGAAGTTTAACCTCTACCCCAACGAGCACATGCTCTCCCACCACAATGGGTTCCATCGTCACCATAATATCGAGATTCCCTCCTATTCAACAGATCCCGATATTTGTATGCCTTTTGACGAAACACTGTGTGGACACCTGCCGTGCATAATCAAAAGTATGTATAAAAAACAGACATCGCTGCAACATCATCCTCTGATGGCCCATTTTGGAAATATTAAAATCCTTTAATTTTAATACACATCCCCCCCCTTTGGTCTATGATTTCCAGTATATTAATGCTATAGTATACTAGAGTACGTTGGTACTTATACATTATTTAACGGGGCTGGGATGAATGAAACAAACCTTATCCAATCAAGATGAAATCGGCTATTTATTTAATGTCGATATACTTATTAAGAGCCGTTCAAATGCATTGGCACTACAGTCCCTGATCGAGTTCATTAACAAAGAAGAACAAGTTGCGGACTTTCGGATTCACTCCGGAATAGAGCTCGGCAAAATCATTGAAACGATGCTTGAGACAAGGAAAATCACCTCTGACTCTGATCCAAAAAAACAAGAGTCCTCACCATCACCTGGTGAAAAGTTAACCTCCACTAAGCCAAACAAAGCAGTTGATTCTGCTTCTAAGAAAAAAACAACTTCCGACACTTCACATGTTGCTGACGCTAGTTCGTTTGATGCCTGGATAGAATCATTAATCAAAGAAAATCGGCTCACGCGAATTGTTGTGAACAACAAAAATGGCAAACATCAAAGCATTCCTTGTCGTATTCTTAACTTTGATCGGGATAACAGTGTGGTAACCATCTATCACGTGGACGAGAAACAAGTGTACACTTTCCGTACCAACGAAATTGATGAGTTCTTGACATAGCCCTTATATCTAGCAATGGCAATGCAAGTTTATAATTCAACTCAAAAAGCAACCTGTTCTAGAATGCTGGACATTCGACACAGGTTGCTTTTATTATGCTATTCTTTCATTATAAATAAGAATGCGGTTAGAAACTGTTTTTGCCTCGTTGCCAGACATCCAGCGCGAATAACAACCAGCCAATGATAAACGCTACGCCGCCGATGGGTGTAATAGCTCCCAGGATCTTAATACCTGAGATGCTAAGAATATACAGGCTTCCTGAGAAGATGATAATTCCTGCAAACAGGAGACGTGCTGCCCATCTCAGCTTCATCGAAGCTCCCAGTTGGCCTGCCGTTAATCCAATAATGAGCAAGCCCAGAGCATGAATCATATGGTATTGCACTCCTGTTTCATATGTAGCTATTGCACTTGCGCCAATTCTGTCCTTAAGCATATGTGCGCCAAATGCACCAATCGCCACCGATAGCATGGTTAATATGGCTCCAACCATCATCCATCTACGCTGCATGTTCACTCTCTCCCTTTAAAGGTTTCTGATACTATGTATTGTAGCGAATTCACTACCCAAAGTAAAAGAAACATCGTATGGATATCTACTTTCGCAATCTATCACTGGACGGTAAATCGGGTAATAGCTTTTATTCCACCGCAGAATATCACAATATTTAGAAGGAGGAGTCCTCATCTATGGACCATCAAAACACGAACAACTCAGAAATGAACAACACCTCATCACATTCCGGTTATTCAGATCCTAATGCCCTTGGCAACACGTTTCCGCCAGACTTACCCGGCACACCTGCTGAGCGACTCAAGCATTCAGGACCGGGAATATCCAGTTTTATCGTAGGGTTGGTAGCACTTTTAGGGCATATCACGACCTTTGTTTTACTTTTTCTAGCTCTGAACAACACTCTCCAACTTCTGGGCTCGTCACTCAGCCGCGAGGATCTCGCTTTTCATCCGGCAGTTGTCCTGTCCTCTCTAGCTTTTCTCGTCTGTCTGGTTCTTAATCTGTCTGGAGTTATCCTCGGTATCATTGGATTAGTGCTCAAAAATCGCCGGAAGGTATTCGCGATCATTGGCTTGATTCTGAATGCACTATTTATTCTGCTGTTCGTCGGACTCATACTTAGAGAAATCTACTTGACGTAATGCTTTGCATAACAGGCAAGGTTCTTTATAATAAAACTCAGGCGGCCTATACTTGCCTATTACACGTTATGTGTAACTGACAAATATTTGTTTTCTAAAGGAGATTAAGATGGCACGAATCAAAATTTTTGCGGACAGTACTAGTGATCTGGCCCCTGAATGGATCCAGCAATACGACATCGGCATCGTTCCATTGTATGTGGTATTTGGTGATGAATCCCTGAAGGACGGAGAAGAGATTAAACCAGAGCAATTGTACGAACGTGTAAGCCGCGATGGTTCTCTACCCAAGACAGCTGCACCTTCGCCAGCAGATTTCATGACCGCATTTCAACCTTACATAGAACAAGGGGACGATATTCTGTATATCTCCTTATCATCTGAACTTTCTTCAACATACCAGAATGCCCTGCTCGCCAGTTCTGAATTTCCGGAGGGACGCATCTCCGTTGTAGATTCCAAAAACCTCTCCTCCGGTATTGGCCTGATGGTAATGAAAGCTGTTCACGCTGCAGAACAGGGGCAGACTCTGGTTCAGATTACAGAGCGTATCGAAGCCATGAAATCGAACGTTCGTACAGAATTTGTCATCGATACTCTCGAATACTTATATAAAGGTGGACGCTGCTCCGGGATGCAAAACCTGATTGGCAGTCTGCTTAAGATTCGTCCTGTCATTCGAGTAGCTGATGGTAAAATGACCCCTGCTTATAAAGTACGAGGTAAGCGGGAGAAGGCACTGGAGCAGATGTTACAAAACACACTCAGTAATAAGGAACAGATTGATCGTGACCTAGTGATTGTCGTTCACACTATGGCTGAGGAAGACGCGCTTAACTTACAAAAAACATTGCAAGAACAGACCGGGGCACGCGTTGAATTAACCACGGCGGGCTGCGTCATTTGCAGTCATTGTGGTCCGAAAACAACGGGCATTATTTATAGCACCACACACTAGATGTGACATTGTATATATTGAATCAGGCCATCAACTGCAATCTATGTATACTTTGATGACTGTGTCAAACTCATAAAGGGCATGCTAAGCAGATTCGCTTGGCATGCCCTTCTGATTATGTTGAACTTTACCTGTTCCGTACCTGTATCTGTACCTGTAAAAGACTTTAGCTCATTTGGTACATTCACCTGTCTGATCCATTAATCGAATAACTTGTCCGAATTAATAGGTTTTTGTTTTCAACTCTTCGAGGCTTTTGAATACATAACCTTGCTTGCGAGCCTCATCGATAATAGAGCCAAGTGCGTCCGTATTATCTTTGGATACAGAATGCAGCAAAATGACAGCTCCCGGATGAAGTTGTTTCAACACTTGCTGATGAGCATATTGTGGACCTCGCTGAACATTGGTGTCCCAATCCTTATAGGCTACAGACCAGAACACATTAATATATCCTTGGGCATAACTCTCAGCGAGTGTACGATTGTTAAAAATACCTCGAGGGGGACGTAAAAAAGTAGCTTGTTGTCCCGTAAGGCGGTTCACTTCGGATTTCACCTTTTCCAGTTCCTCTTTGATTTGTCCGTTGGAAATTCGGGTCATATCAGGGTGGCTCCATGAATGGTTACCCACGATGTGCCCTTCGGCAGCCATCCGTTTAACTAGCTCAGGCTGATCCTTCAAATAATGTCCCGTGACAAAGAAAGCAGCAGGCACTTTTTTTGTTCGTAACACATCCAATATTGCAGGGGTGAATCCATTCTCATAGCCATTATCAAAAGTTAAATACAGTTCTTTTTGTTTGGTATCTCCCAAAAATATGGCTTGATTATGTTCCAATATGGACTTGAATCCTTCCTGATCAATGGAAGGTAGCTGACCATTTTGACTTTTTTTGAAGCCAAAGTGATAAGCTCCGTTAATAGGAGATGCCTCTGCCTGAGATGCCAGCGTGCTAATCATTAACAAGCCGAGCAGCAGATATAGAACCAACCGCTTCATGTTATCCGCTCCTGTTCCTGAATATTCGGTTTGTTTCAAGGTTCACAAACACCTTCAGGTAATATGCCACAGGAACGTATATGTTATGTAATTATTTAGCGCGAGTTCCGTTTATTTTCGTGTTTGATGGATGTCGGTTGATGAAAAAGCTCCAGCAAAGTCAGCGGTTTGCCGCTGTCAGCCAGCCATTCTTTGACTGTCTGGATTGCGCGGGTCTGCCCATCTCCTTGATCCCGCCAGGTCAAGAGCTCAATCACTTTAATGATGAGTGCCGACATACTGTGATTATCCTGCTCAGAACGTTCTGCACGCAGCTTATGGTACAGTGCCTCCTGCTCCCAATTCAGCAAAATCTCATCGCCTATCGTTGGTTTCATGAGTGTATAAGCACGCTGACATCCACCACAGCGAACCGTATTCACTTGTTCCTGTATAAAATATAAACTTACTTCCTGCCCGCAATCAGGGCATTTGAAGCCCACTTGTATATTGGTAATGTTATCACTCATCGTATTGCCCTCCTGCTCTCTATGTATACACATCTATACCCGATATACAGAACATTCAAGCTGTATCTTTGCAGAACATTTCTATATGCTACAATCTAGTAAATATGTTAAAATATTATACAAATCATGAGGTTAGAAGAGGCGGGATGACATGTCAAATGAAGAACGCAATATTACCTGGCAAACATCGAGTTTAAGTAGACAGGATCGGGAAAGATTCAACGGACATCGCAGCCGCACAGTGTGGTTTACTGGTTTATCCGGCGCGGGTAAGTCATCTATTGCTTTTGCACTGGAGAGTTACTTGTCTGAACAAGGTGTTCGTTGTTATGTGCTTGATGGTGATAATGTCCGTCATGGGTTGAATCGCGATCTTGGGTTTACTTCGTCGGATCGGCAAGAAAATCTACGGCGCATTGGAGAAGTGTCCAAGTTGATGGTCGACGCTGGACTGCTTGTACTCTCGGCGTTTATCTCTCCTCATGAAGAAGACCGGGAGATGGTTAAGCAATTATTCGAACCAGAAGATTTCATCGAAATCTATGTGCGCTGTTCTATTGAGGAATGTGAACGGCGTGATCCGAAAGGTCTCTACAAAAAGGCACGCAATGGTGAGATCCCTCACTTTACAGGAATCTCCGCCCCTTATGACATACCGAAGTCCCCTTCACTCATCATCGATACAGAGCAATATAACATTGCAGAAGCTGTTCAACAGATCGTAGAACATCTGCAACACATCGGCGCTTTAAATCTTCCTGTACAGACCGATTCTGCCCTGACATATTAGTAGACCTCAGAGCTACTAATCTACAAATTACAATCTACTAAAAATGAATGATAGAAAAGGCGTCCCTTTGCGGTACGCCTTTCTTGTTTTATTTTACTCCTTTGTTGTTTTACTTCACTCTTCACTCCTTTCTTAAGCTCATATGTCTTCTATTGCCCTGCTGCACCTGCCTGCATATGAAGCAGCTTGCTAAACGTCCCAGATGAGTCGGATGATAACTGCTGATATCCACCCTCTTGAATGACACGCCCTTCTTCCAGAACGATGACTCGATCTGCGGTTCGAATGGTAGATAATCGATGGGCAATGACAATAATAGTGACGTGTCCTTTCAGTCGTTCGAGCGCTTCATGAATGTGCTGTTCATTTTCACTGTCCAGTGCACTTGTTGCTTCATCCAGTACCAGCACGGAAGGATTGCGCAGCATGGTCCGAGCTAGCACCAGACGCTGACGCTCACCGCCGGAAAGACGTATGCCCCGATCGCCGATAATCGTATCCAGACCTTGAGGAAGTCTCTGTACAAATGAGGCTGAAGAAGAAAATTGAAGTGCCCGCCACATCTGTTCCTCACTTGCATTAGGGTCAACCAGCCGCAGATTTTCACGAATACTTGTATGAAACAAAAAGGGATCTTGCGACACGTATCCGATAGAACTACGCCAATTTAACAGTTGCTCCTCTGACAAGGCTTTTCCGTCGATCAAGATCTGTCCGCTCTCAGGCTTTATTAGACCCATAATCAGATCAATTAATGTGCTTTTACCTGCCCCTGATTTACCAACAATCGCTGTCATACCCCGAGCTGGAATCGATGATTGTACGTTCTTCAATGCGTAAGTGTCGCTGTCTTCATAACGAAAATAAACATTTTCGCAGGTGATGGCTTCCACGGGATCCATTGGAACGATGGGGGGAGCAACGGACGCACCTCTTTTCGGTTCTGGTTCTGGGTCGATTGAGAATTCTTCATTGATCTCGCGGCTCTTCTCCGTCTGTAATTGCAGCTCTCTCACCATCCGAAATGCAGGCAGCATCGAGCTTATGTACTCCAGATTGGACTGAATGGCGGTAAACCTCGGCCATAATCGTGAAAAAATTAATATAATCAATAGCAGACTTGCTGGAGGCACGGACATTACCTGTAGAGATAGATAAATAAACGTCGCAATAATTAACGCAGCTGACATCCTATGAATGAGCTGTGTACCTGTATTTAGCTGACTAAACTGCACCACATTATATTCAATCTGTCTGCACAAGCGCTCAAACCAGCGGATATGGGAGTGTTCCAGCATATTACTTTTGATATCTTTGATTCCGTTAAAATGCTCGGTAATGCCATTATAATAATGTTGTGAATATTCCGAAGTCTGATCCCCAATCTGTTTAGCGCGTCTAACAAACTTGCGCAGGAGGATAAATAGCAACACTCCACAGATCAGCACAAGTGTTGTTAATCTGGCAGATAACCAGAAAGCAAGACCGATCTGAATGGTTGTAAAAATCAGTGAGGCCACCGTCTGCAGAATGAGATTGGTTCCCTGACTTACTCGGGCAAGTTCAGTCGTTAATATATGATTAAAATCGGATTTTCGTTTTTGGAGAAAAAAAGACCACTGCGCTCTAAGGATCGCGCTATAGGTTTCCATACGCAGCGTTCGTATGAATTGCTGCTGAATACGGGTATTGCGGATCGTCTGGAGACGTTGCATCCACGCCTGTCCAGAGAGGATGAATACAAAGGCGAACAGAACAAGTATTAATTGACTATTTTCTGAGAATTGGCGAAGTATAGAGCTTAACCAAGATAGATGTAGACCTGTCGATCCCATCTCAAAAACACCGATTAAGCTCAGCATCGGAACAAGCATGTAGATGCCGATTCCTTCCATTAGACCGATCGAGATCATAGCCAGCAGATTCCAATATAAAATGGGCCCCGAGACATGATGCAGCTTTTGCATAAAATATTTCAGTTCTGAGATCATACTTTTCCCCTCTCTGTCATCGTGCTTTTTTTGAAGCGCCGCCAGAACCAGAGAAACGGACGTAACGGGAAATATAGAAAGTACAGAGAGCGAGGAAGCGGCAGTTGATGCACGTCCCAAGTACTCGGATATAAACGCTCAATAAAGAAAAACCATTTCTGCCTAACACTTCGAAGAGAAAACAAATACGATTGATAATTCGGCAACTCTGCTGGACTATCCAGCATGTCATTCATAAACAGCGCACCGGCTCTCGCTAATCGCTGACCAGCACGGTTACTCATAGCCATGATGGAGAGGTAATCGTCACTCAGCGGCGTATGCAGCAGGCCCGAAGCAAGATGCAATGTCTGGGAACCAATGGATAAACGTCCCTCTGCTTTCAGACGTCGCTCTATCTTTTTTGTATCCAGTGGCATCGTACGAATCATCTGATCCATGTCCAGTAACCACCGCAATCTGAACCATCCATGCCTTGCACCATGTGTCACTAAATACACCCATAGATCCTCTCTTTCGAGCATACGTACAGGTGTCTGGGTATAAGAGCTGAAGCGACTGCGTTTCCATAATAACTCAAAGTCTGTTTCTCGGCCGGAGTCGGGATTAAGCCTCCAATGGATCTCCACTTGAGTCCGTTTCTCGGGATGAATATAACAAATGTGATGCTCCCGCCACTTCCAACTGCGAACGGTAAGTGATCTCTCACCCTCCTTGCACTGGTAACCAAGCCCGATGAGAATACGTTCTGCTGCCTCGACCTCTTGGACTGGAATCAAAATATCCAGATCTTTGGAGGTTCGCATAGAAACATCACCGTACAGGTCATGCGCCAGAGCAGGCCCTTTTAGTGTAATCGTGCGGATCCCCCGTTCCCGAAACGCCCCGCATACTTGCTCCATTTCAGCTGTGAGTTGCAACATACGAAACGTGTTGATCGTATACTGCTGTTTCAAGCTCTCCATTACCGTCTGGGGAACAGACGGAAGATTCATCTGTTTTAATCTCACATAGATGACCGAATACAGACGATGGTGGTACACAAGCTGTACAAACAGTGGCCAATCCATATCGTGCAGCCGGCTCGTCATCTCCTTAGAAGTTAGATCCGTCAGATCATCTCTAAGCAGGCTCAAGATGAACTTAAGCTCCTTCGGAAACCTTGTAGAATACAGTTCAGTTTCATGCGTCATAGACAATCTCTCCAGATCCCTTCTCAGGACACCCTTTACCAAACACGCCGACGACCGTATATTGATCCATCGTATCTGCTCCAGTTACGATCAGCTTGCCACTTCGTAGCCAGGCGTGTGCCATCAGTTGTCCTTGCTTATTCCGTGCCGTGCCCATATATAACGTACTTGCGATATGACGACGCTCCAACATTTTCATCGCAGCTATAGCCATGACAAGACACTGGCTTTCCCATAACGTATATTTGCTGGCAAGCATAACTGCTTTTGAGATATTTCTGATCTCCACCACTTGAGTTCGATTCAAACCAGTCATAGGTGTTTCCACCATAGGCGTTCCGAGTCCCGGAGCAATCTTGGCAAACGACCTTGCCTTCTGAATTCGTGCCCATCCCAGCAGGATGTAAGCTTCCCACATCAATTGCCTTACCGGAGCTGGAAGCGAGAAATACGCTTTTATTTTCCGAAACATCTTCCTAGACTCCGCGGGAAATATCGATTAATCCTTCACGTGAGAGGTGCTCCAAAAAAGGCACAACCTGTTCACGGCATTGCTCCGGTTGGATATCGTATTCTACAGCAAGCGCCTCAATCAATTCCTCCAGCTTACGCTGCTCTGCGATGAGTTCCCAGATGCGTCCACCGGTGCTGCCCAGATTGTAATATTTACCGGAGGCAATGCTCATCATCACCTTCTCGCCGCCCATATCACTAACCAGATTACCTTCCTTCCGTGATATCACGTCATTCGCATGGATGGGTGTAATAGCTGTCATATTCCTACTTGCACTCCTTTGCGTATATGATTGATGATTCGTTCCACCATCTCAAATGCTGTAAAGTCTTGCCCTGTTCTGCTGATCCTGCTGATCTCCACACTAGCTGAGAGTTTGGATACCGTTTCGAACAACCATTGAGCAAGTCCCTGCCGTGTCACCAGTCCAGCACGAAAGGTATGAGAGCACAGCACGTGAAGACGTTCGAGACCGATAACCTCTTCCAGATGAACCGATCCCGATCCGTGATCTGGCCGGGGTACAAGCTCATAGATTCCAGCTAAAGGCACCGCTCTCTCATGAAAATAGTGTTGAACGGGAATGGCATATTTCGTGATTTCAGCGTGCACCGTGGCGTAGTTCTGTTGATCCATACCAAAACCATCCAGACTGGGCTGCCATAATTTCTGCTGTGGATATCCCGGTGACACGATGGCTCTTCCTTCGGCATCCCAAGTCAAGGCCACCACATCATCGGTGAGAAGAGGATATCCACGAGATGCGAGCGCTGCAGATAATGTAGACTTTCCTGCGCCAGAATGCCCGACGAACGCGTAAGCCCTTTGATCAATAACTACTGCACTCCCGTGCAGTGGAAGAATGCCGCGCTGCATCATAATCACGGACATGCATGTCCCGAGGATAAACAGCCTTACTTTTTTCGGATCAGCTCCCGATATTGGCGAGATTACGATGCGTTGACCCTGTTCCATTAAAAATAATCCTGTATCTTCGATTCTGAAAAAAAGACAACCGTCCCGCGCTACAAAGTTGTCGTTGCCCACATCCCAGCTCTTCCACAGTCCCGTCAGATCGAACGTTTCGATCCGTACATCAACTGCACCCTGCTCCGTTTCGGCATCCAGAGGTGCACTTTGCAACTCGGGCATCGGGATCTGACTCAACCAGCGCAAACCGTAAGCTTCATAGTGCACAGGCAACAATAAGGGGGCCTCCTTCGTTTTTAGATATGAAAAAAAGCCCTGATATTCATTTGCTCAATATTAGGGCGGAGGCGAAAAAGCTGAGATGTCTGCATTTCCGCCCTTTAAGTATGGACATGCTTGGAATATGAACAGAATTAAGACGTTGGATCGTACATATCGGCATCGTGTGCAGTAATCCAGTCGATTTGTCTGTACCCTACCCCTGCCATTGTTTCGTTCACATCCAATACCTCAAGTACAGGTGCTTGCCATTCCTTTTTTTCGTTTTGCATTGTTTTCACCTCCTTTCATATGAGCTCTGCTGCAGGTTAAAATTTCTGAATAAATCGGTATACAAT
The DNA here is from genome assembly GCF_948329825.1 of Paenibacillus sp. JJ-100. Taxonomy (GTDB): domain Bacteria; phylum Bacillota; class Bacilli; order Paenibacillales; family Paenibacillaceae; genus Paenibacillus. The sequence goes on along the minus strand of NZ_CAOJCM010000001.1, from coordinate 242,404 downwards.
CAAACTGTGCATCATTAGGCGCAAATCCGGGTGTGACGCCAGTTCGGCCTTAGGACTTGGAAAATTAGCTAGGGCTGTTCTAATGCGATCCGTGTTTAATATGCCGGCAACCCGGCTGTCAGAACACAAGGCCTGCATCTCTGAGGTAAATGCTTGCCAGTCAGGCAAAATACGATGCAGCCAGTCCGCAGGCTGTACGCCCCGAACACGCTGGTTCAGCCTTACCTTATCGGGCAATTCCGGTGAAGTAGCTCGGCGAATCAGAGATCGATCCGTGCCATGTCTGACATACTGCTCAATCGGTACAGAGAGACAAAATCGGATGACTCTTGGATCACTCGTCGGGTCACGTTCCCATACCCGATAGCGAAGAGAACATTTTGTAGCGACAGCCCCATTCTTATTGGCTATCGCCAAATTGTTGAACTTGTCAGCTCGTACCTGAAGGGCATCGGCTCGTGCTCCACCCTGCAACACCAGAATAGATTTGAGTCGCTCCATTACCCCTGTTCTTTGGGCTAATTCAGGATGAATTAATTGCGCGCCTGCAGGCTGTACTGTCGCCTTGTTGTTCCCTTTAAACCAGTCAGGGAAGGCTTTACGTCCTGTGATGCGGGCAATTCTTGAGAATGCCATTCCTGTACGCTCGCTGTACTGCTGCATCTCCCGGAACCAGCGGAAATACCTTCCGCTTTTCAGCAAACTGGCATAATAGTCAAGCGCAGGTCCCCACGAGATCGTAAAATTACCACGGGCGCCTGTGAGCAGAATACCTGCATCCTGCTCACTCGCTTTCTCATAGAATCCACGGATCCAGAATGAATTTTCAAAGTATTTATAAGGCATCTCCATCATATTGAGCCATGTATCCACTTCACTGAGCGGGCTGCGTCCTTCGAAATCCAGATAGTTCTCCGCGATATTACCTACGTGACTGATCGTGGAACGAATGAATGGCCGCTCGTCAGCAAGTAACGTCTTGGGCGTGTAATCCGTAAAGTCGGGAACAGGTACATAGCTGTAAGCATGAAGCTGTTTCCCCTGATTACGGAGCGTTCCAGATGCAAAACCGGCAACGGCTCCAGAATCCAATCCACCACTTAATGCCGCCGCCACTTGTCTGTGGGTTCGCAGGCGCGAACCTACAGCTTGACTGAACACATCGCGAAAAGCTTCCACATATTCATCATCCGATTTGAGCCGAAGCGGTTCAACGTCATCCCAGCGATGGTAATGCTTCAGTTCGATCTTCCCGTTCCGAAACGTCAATGTGTGTGCAGATGGAAGCTGATTTACGCCACGATAAACCGTGGAATGAATATCTACCGAGTCATGCATATCCGGAATAGCCAGGAATTCGGATAACCAGCTTTCGTCGAGTGATTTCTGGACACCTTCAAGCTCAAGCAATGGCTTCATCAACGTACAAAAGGCAAACCGTGAACCATCATGACGATAGTAGAACGCCCTCATGCCTGTGATATCCCTTGCGGCAAACAAGGTATGGCGCCGTTCATCCCAGATTGCAAATACAAAATCGCCTAACAGATGACCAGCCACCTGTTCTCCCCAGCGCTGATATGCCCGTAGAATCAGCTGACTGTCTGCCAGCGTAGACAGCTCAGCTCTTGAAATCTGCAACTGATCTGCCAGTTGCTCCCGGTTATCCAGAATGGCATCGGCAGTGATGATTAATCGACTATCTTCATCATGTAAAGGCAATTTTTCGTTGACAGACTCTAGCGTAATCCACTGGGCATGGCAGCTAAGGAAGGCTTCATCCCCTTTCCATACCCCCGTTGTATCTGCTGGGATATGTCCAAGACTTGCGTATAACCGCCAGCTGTCCTCCCATAGCGCCTGCTGACCATCCCTATGTACAATTCCGGCTATGGCACTCATTACTTTCCTCCTCGAACGATTTTGCGTTGAGATGCCCATGCGCTGATTTGATGACCGAATGGTATCCATGATTTGATCCGCTTAAGCTTGCTTTGGGCGGAATCAAGTTGCTTCTTCAAACGCTCTCGTTCCGAATACCCTCGTTCCAGCCGCTGATCCGCTGCACGAAGAGCTGCCTGCAACTGCCGGATCGTAGCCATCGCTGCTAGTGTTGGGTCGATCTTTGCAGCTTCCTGGCTATCTGGACTGCTCTGAAGTGAAGCACGATTCTCCACGCCATCTATTGGCGCTCTTAGTCGGTAGTTCTGCTGCCAACGACAATCTGTTGCCGCCGTCAGCTGCTGCTGAAGTCGCTCCAGCACTTCCTGATCTGGCTCAGCTTGGAACTGGACTCCCGTCCATCGTTCGGCTTCTTGCAGCTGTTCACCGTATCCCATACGTTCGAACAGATCGGCTCCCAGGACACGACAATACCATTCAACCTCTTGCCGATCTAGTATATTTTTCCAGTTGTTAACAGAACCTTGGTGGGCTTCCTGATGAGATGAAAGGAAAGGATCCCCAACACCCATGCTGTAGAACATGTCAGCTTTCGTACTGTGAACAAACTGTCCATACTGCTCCATACCTTGTTCATAAGAAAGTCCTAGGAAGCCACATAACTTCTCCATTTCCTCCTGTGGTTTCATGACCAGCTGCTCATACTTGAGTTCATATGCAAGTGGATGAGGCTCTGCGAAATAATCATTTAGACGAGTTAAGCCTAACGTCAGATCAATAGCTTTCATATGGAGCTTCGGATGATTCAGACTCTGAATGAGATCAAAACTTTCGCCGGTATGGCGATCTACTTTTTTAAAGGATGCCGCTATAGAAAGGGGATTACGCTGAAGATGAATGCGTCTGGACTGCGGAAACAACCGATCCAGCCATTCAAGCATATAATAATAACGCGGAGATTTATCTACGATGAAGTCTGCTCCGCTCCCTTCCAGGAATCCATTGTATATTTCAAGAGCAAAGCTTCTACATGCCTTTTCGAAAACATCTTCGGACACCATCGCTTGATAAAATTGACGGATGATAGAACTACCACCGTAAGCGCGAGAGTCAGCCTTGGACAAATCGACGAGATTCATCAGAAACCACATCTCTTGCGTAGCGAATATACGACTATGGTTTTGCAGCATAACGGTGGATAACGAACTGCCACTGCGGGGGATGCATAACAAAAAGACAAGTCCGTTTCCTTGCGTATCTATCAATGGCAGCCTCTCCTCTGTATATTTATAAGAATAAGATGTGGGATCGGATCGACCGGAGTAACATAGGCCTGCATATGACAGGTCATTTCGACACTCTAAGATACAATATGTATTTACATCTTTACTCTATGATACAAAATGTATCATGTCAATCTTTTATTTTCACCTTTTCATAATTTATTTGCTCACCTCTTGCGGAATACGGCTCAACGTAAAAAAGCTCCAGGGATCTGCTCTGTCATGAACAGTACCTGAAGCGAGGAGTATGATTTGATGAACAACGATAACGAAAGAATACTTAACCAGTAAAATGAACGCCTTTCCCTTTCCCCAGCATTTCCATGCCACGCTCCAGCTCTTCCTGGTCGGCCAATCGGGCATCATGTATGCCTTTTTGTACATTCACTGTCAATAAAAAAACAATACCTGCTACAAAAAAGAAGATCAGCGACAGAATACCCCAACGGGAAGAACCCGTGATCTGTCCCACATAACCGAATACAAATGGTCCAAAGATCGAGGCGAACTTGCCAGTAATATTTACAAATCCAAAGTACTCACCGGTTCGTCCAGATGGCATCAGATTGCTGAACAGCGAACGTGCCGTCGATTGACTTATCCCCTGCACAACGCCAACTAATCCTGCGAGGATATAAAAATGAAGAGCTTGCGTCATAAAATATCCAAGAATAACGATACAGATGTAGATACTTAGACTCACCAGCAGAACTTGCTTCGCTCCCCACCGCTGTGCCCACGCGCCCAGAAGCAGTGTACACGGAAATCCGATGAACTGCGTGAGCAGCAGCGCGAGCATCAGATCCGACGTGCCAATACCGATGCTGGTTCCGTAGATGGTTGCCATCAGAATAATCGTATTGATTCCGTCGTTGAAAAACCAGAAAGCAAGCAGCATTCGAAGCAGCTGCGGAAAACGTCTGATCTGTCCGAAGGTCTGCCTTAATCTATGTATACCAACCTTCGTATAACCTATCCAGGAAGCTGGCAGTTCAGCGGAAGCCGGTCTTCTCGGTGCATGCCGGAAGATCGGGAGGGAAAACAACAGCCACCACAGCGAAACCGAAATGAATGCAAGCCTCGTGCCTGCAAGTGTACTTGACATGCCAAACCAGCCCGGCTGCTGAATCATTAACAGATTGATGGCCAGCAGCAGCCCTCCGCCGATATAACCATAGGCGTACCCTTTGGAAGATACCATATCCCTTCGCTCCGCAGGAACCAGATCCGGTAGCATGGCATCATAGAACGTATTCCCGCCAGCAAACCCAATCGTGGATAACACCAGCAGGACAGATGCAAGTAGCCAATCCCCTTCTCCAATGACGCTGAATCCCAGAGTTGCCATGATCCCCGTTATCGCAAATACGCGCAGGAAATCTCCTTTTCGCCCAGACAGGTCCGCTAAAGTTCCCAGCAGCGGTGTTAATAGCGCGACACACAACATTCCGACGGAATGTGTATAGGCGAGGTAGGAAGCCGCAGTATCCTTATCCAAGGTTGCCGCAGCTATAGAAGCATAGAATACAGGCAGCACAGCTGCCAGCACCGTTGTTGCATAAGCCGAATTGGCCCAGTCATACATAATCCAGGCTTTTACTGCACGTTTATCCACACTTCATCCGTCCTTTACACACATCAGGGTTCGATGTTCAAAATGAGTCTATTTTCTCTATTGTAAAGGAAATTGCTCACAGTTGATCATCATTTTTGTAAAATTTCGGCATGTACTTTCTCCAGCTAATCCCGATGCGAATCCACGCAATTCATTCATTTTAGTTGAGATCGCATCACATATCGCCCCAGCCCGTGAATATACTTAATTACCGACAGGCCAAACTGTGCCGCGTAATCAATGGGGGGTGCCTACATGTCAAATTCACACCAGCCTTACTCGTTCGTCGTATCCCGGGAAGATTGGTCGCTTCACCGCAAAGGGTACCAGGACCAGCAGCGCCATCAGCAAAAGGTGAAAGATGTCATTAAGCAAAATCTGCCTGATCTGATTACCGAAGAAAATATTATCATGTCCGATGGACAACAAATCATTAAGGTACCAATCCGCAGTCTGGATGAGTACCGTTTTGTGTATAACTACCAGAAGCAAAAACATGTTGGCCAAGGAGACGGGGATAGCCAGGTTGGCGACGTCATTGGCCGTGATCCGGCATCTCAGAAGCCAGGAAAGGGCGAAAAAGCCGGCGATCAGCCCGGTCACGATATTGTTGAAGCGGAGATCAGTATTGAGGAATTAGAAGATATTCTGTTTGCCGAATTGGAACTGCCTGATCTGAAACAGAAGGATAAAGATCTGATCGAGACACATACCGTGGTCTTCAACGATATTCGCAAAAAGGGCATGCAGTCCAACATCGACAAGAAACGTACAATACTGGAGAACCTGCGCCGCAATGCCACAACAGGCAATCCAGGCATCCATCACATCAGTCCGGACGATCTCCGTTACAAGACCTGGGAAGATAAGATCATTCCTCAGTCCAATGCGGTTATTATCGCCATGATGGATACATCCGGGTCGATGGGATCGTTTGAAAAATACTGCGCGCGTAGCTTTTTCTTCTGGATGACCCGTTTCCTACGGCGTCAGTATGAAAAAGTCGACATTGTGTTCCTGGCTCACCACACGGAGGCCAAAGAAGTGACGGAAGAGGAATTTTTCACTCGCGGCGAGAGCGGCGGCACGATCTGCTCCTCTGTATATATGAAGGCACTGGAGATTATTGATCAACGTTATCCGCCTTCCAGCTACAATATTTATCCGTTCCATTTCTCGGATGGCGATAACCTGACCTCGGATAATGAGCGTTGCGTGAAATTGATTGGTGAACTTATGAAGCGCAGCAACATGTTTGGATACGGTGAAGTGAATCAGTACAACCGCAGCAGTACACTGATGTCTGCCTACCGCCATATTAAGATGGATCAGTTTATGTATTACGTCATCAAGGAAAAAGGAGAAGTGTACAAAGCGCTCCGCAGCTTTTTTCAAAAAAGAGAAGGAGGCAGCCTGGGATGACCGATGAGATCCGCGAACTGGAATACGCTATTGCTGAAATTATGGAGATTGCCGATGGATTCGGCCTCGACTATTACCCGATGCGCTACGAGATCTGCCCGTCGGATATTATCTACACCTTTGGCGCTTACGGCATGCCCACGAGGTTCAGCCATTGGAGCTTTGGTAAAACATTTCACAAAATGAAAATGCAATATGATTTTGGACTTAGCAAAATTTATGAACTCGTAATCAACTCTAATCCTTGCTACGCCTTCCTGTTGGATGGCAACTCTCTAATTCAGAACAAATTAATCGTAGCGCACGTTCTTGCGCACTGCGACTTTTTCAAAAACAATGCCCGCTTCTCCAAATCCAACCGCAACATGGTCGATAGCATGGCCGCTACGGCGGATCGAATCAGCAACTATGAGATGGAGTATGGTACAGAGGCGGTCGAATCCTTCATCGACGCGGTACTCGCCATTCAAGAACATGTGGACCCGCAGCTTATCAAACCGCGGCGCCTAGACAAACAGCGGTACATGGAGATGAAAATTCGCGAACAGCGTGGTGAAAAAGCGCCTAAACCGGAAGGTCAATACGATGACCTGTGGTCCCTCGATAATCTGCAGATCGAAGAAAAGCCTGCGGACAGCATACAGGTGCATCATTTCCCGCCGGAACCAGAGAAAGATATTATGTGGTTTATCCAGGAGTTCTCCGAGGTGCTCACCGACTGGCAGCGGGACATTATGAGTATGATGCGGGAGGAAATGCTCTATTTCTGGCCACAGATGGAAACGAAAATTATGAACGAAGGCTGGGCCTCCTACTGGCATCAACGTATTATACGCGAGCTAGACCTGAGTAGTGAGGATACGATAGAATTTGCCAAGCTGAATTCTTCCGTTGTGCAACCCTCCAGACAGAGTCTGAATCCATATTACCTAGGACTGAAAATCTTCGAAGATATCGAACGCCGCTGGGATCAGCCCACACGTGAGGAGCAGGAACGTTGGGGGCGGCAGCCAGGTCAGGGTAGAGCCAAAATGTTCGAGGTGCGCGAATTCGACTCGGATACTTCCTTCATCCGGAACTACATGACCAAGAAGTTAACCGAGGACCTCGATCTCTATGTGTTCGAGAAAAAGGGACCGGACTGGAAAATCACCGACAAGTCGTGGGAGAACATCCGCGACCAGCTTGTATTTTCGCGTATCAATGGGGGCTCCCCATATCTGGTCGTGCAGGACGCGGACTATCTGCGCACGGGCGAACTCGTGTTGAAACATCAATATGAGGGCATTGAGCTAGATCTAAAATACATGGAACGCACCCTTCCGTACCTGTATCGACTCTGGGGGCGTACTGTTCACGTGGAGACTCGTGTAGAAGAAAAACCAATCTGGTTCACCTATGATGGCAAAAAGCATCACCGCAAGTTTTTGTAAGCTGGAGTGATGCAGTACGGATATAGGTTGGAAAAACAAAAAACGGCAAGTTCCCGATACAATTCGAGAACTTGCCGCTTTGGCATGTTATATATAAGTTCGTCAGAGATTAAAATCTATATTTACGATTCATCGCACTATGCTTAAATGAAGTGATCACATAGTATTCGCCGCTGTCCATGACTTTATAAGAGACAACATAACGATCCACGATACAGTAATATGTATTGTGGTACTCACGGGAAGGCATCATTGTCCCCATCGTTACCACTTTTTGTTCTATACGTCGAATCAGATTGATTTTGTACTCCATCGTTTCTTGCTCTGAAAAATGCTCACTTTTGATCTGACGAAGTCGGTTCATCGCCGTTGCGGTCCATTGAACCTTCAATTACAGCTCACCACGCTTCACCCGTTGAATCAGGTCATCTGTTGAATACAGTTCACCTTGCTCGATGTCTTTCTCGGATGCTTCAATCATTTGTCTTATTTCCGGATCGGAATCCAACTCATCCACCGGATTATACACTTCATATTCCAAGCCGGCAATTCGAATGAATTCCTTATGATCTTTCTCATAGGATTCAATGACGGTGCCATCAGGAGCTTTCAGACTAAAGTTCATTCCTTGCAACCTCCTTCGATGATATCGCTACACCTGCTAATAAGAACCTTAATCTGAATTATAGCATACAACCGTGTTGCAACTCAGCCATGAAATAATGACTTTCGGACAATTTACAAATATTGAAAGAAGAGCGTATACCACAAAATAAAGCGGCAAGTTCGCGATACAAATCGAGAACTTGCCGCTTAGCCTTTTTAGGAATGTACAACAGAATTACTTTCTTCAAACAAACGCCAGGGTACAAAGAAACTGTTTTCCACTTCACTTGCCGGTAGAGGCCGGCTGAAATAATAACCTTGGATTTCCTTGCATTCATTTTGCATCAGAATATCCAGCTGTCCCTTCGTTTCAATGCCTTCTGCGATCACTTCCATCTGAAGATTCTGTGCCATCGAAATAATGGTTGCCACGATCGCTTGATCGCTATGACTCTCGGTAATATCCGTGACAAAGGAACGATCGATCTTCAATTTGTGGATCGGGAAGTGTTTCAGATAGCTTAGTGAACTGTATCCCGTACCGAAATCATCCAGACTGATCTTCACACCCAGAGCGGAAAGCTCGTTCAGAATAGCTGTGGATACCGCTGCATCCATCATCATACTTTCGGTAATTTCCAGTTCCAGATATTTGGCTTCCAGTCCTGTCTCGCTTAATGCATTCTGAACTTGCTCCACCAGGTTAGGTTGGTGAAATTGCTGGCTGGATAAGTTCACAGACACCGGGATACGTGGGCCATCGCTAGCATGCCAGGCCTTCATCTGCCTGCAGGCTTCACGAAGCGTCCAGTTGCCAATCTCATAGATCAGACCCGTCTCCTCGGCCAGTGGAATAAATACATCAGGTGCTAACAATCCTTTAATGGGATGCTGCCAACGGATCAGAGCTTCAACTCCAATCATCTGGCCATCCTGTGTCCTGATCTGCGGCTGATAATACAGCACCATTTCATTCCGTTCCAGCGCTTTTCGCAGATAACCTTCCAGCTCAATTCGTTCGTAGAGCTCAGAGTCCAGCTGAGCCGTATAGAACTGGTAGCCGTTCTTTCCATTTTTCTTCACTTCATACATGGCAGAATCCGCATGTTTAATCAGATCATCCGCTACGTCCCCATGCTCAGGATACATGGCAATACCGATACTGGTTGTAACGTAAAAATCATTTTCCTGTAGACGATAAGGTTGCTGGATCGCTTCGACAATCTGTTCTGCAAGTTGAACTATGTGCTTCTCCGTCGCCTGTTCACCAGTGACTACCATGGTAAACTCGTCCCCGCCCATTCGGGCGAGCGTCACATTAGAAGCCGCTTGTGGATAAGAAGCTTCAATGGTACTTGTAATTCGGCTACTAACTTCCTTAAGGAATATATCACCGATAGAATGACCCAATGAGTCGTTAATCATTTTGAAGCGGTCTATGTCCATAACCATCACAGCAAATCGGGCTTCGTTTTCTTTACAAATATGTATGGTATTCGCCAGCACTTCATCCAACTTGCGCCGATTATACAACCCTGTGAGTGGATCTTGCAGCGCTTGATGGCGTATTATCTCCTGAGCCTGCGTCTCCTCCGTTATATCTTTAATGAGAATATGACTGCCTACATGAGTTTCATCTATGATAACTGGAATGACAGCAATACTTAAGTCAAGGAGTTCATCGCGACCATTTCTCATCTTGGCCATGAATAACTGTTGCTCCACTTCCTGATCGTCCCATTTGCAAGCATTATGAATACTCTCACACTGGGGATCCAAATGCTTAAGAATTTGTTCGACCGGATAGTCAATCACCCTTTTCTCCGTATATCCCGTAATCGTAGTTACAGCTGCGTTGATCCCTTTAATAACACCTGCTCTGTCCACAGAGATAATGGCATCTGAATGATTATGATACAACGCTTGATACCATTGTTCACTCTCGCGAATACGCTGATCCTTCAGGGACATCCGCTGATTAATAAAATTACCAAACAATGTGAGGCCAATCGTCACAAATGAGCCTGCTGTAATCAGATAAGCAAGCATCTCTGGTTCAACTTGTCTGCTTAAATGGTCAGGAATGATTCTCGCTTGGTGGAAACGGGCCGCCTCCATGCCGGTGTAATGCATACCTGCAATGCCCAACCCCATAATGAAGCCACTACCCATTTTATAAACCCAGCTCAGTTTAGAATCCCGTCGGTTAAAATAAAACATAAGCCACAGCGCCGCAAAGGAAGCCACCGCTGCAACCAGAACCGATAAAGACACAAGTGTCGGTTTGTATGTCACTGGAATGGACATCGCTTCCATCCCCACGTAATGCATAGAGGTAATACCGATCGTCATCAATAGCCCTGCAAGCACCAGTCTGGCGATTTTATGGGACTCGCGTCTCGCAAAGTTCAGTGCAACTCCTGATGCGGCAATCGCCAGAAGAACAGATACCATGATTATATCTGTAGAATAAGAGACGTGAATAGGCAGAACAAACGCAAGCATGCCGACAAAGTGCATTGACCATATGCCTAGCCCCATAGAAACAGCCCCGCAAGCAATCCACCAGTGACGGGCTCTTCCGCTTGTCAGTGATACACGACCTGCAAGATCAAGTGCTACATAAGAGGATAACGACGCAATAATATAGGATAAAATAACAAGTTGTAGATTATAGGTGCCATGTATGTGCTCCACTCACTCTGTCCTTTCAGCCGGGAGATCTCATATGTATGTTGTAAAATATGAAAAAGAAGCGAGCGCACTGTCTGGATGACAGGCACTCGCTCCGTATCATTTGACTTCGAGATTAGCGACTCAGTCATAAACCGTTTGGCATACATTTGAAACCCGCATATAATCGATGTATATAGTCTAAACGTCCCAGCTGCGAAAATCAACACTTATTTCCAGAAGCATAACTCAGCTGTACCTGGCTTCTCCGCTGCAACTCTTCATCATATAACGGGTTCATAGTTCTATCCGCAGACCTATTTTTTCACCAGAAACAGGCTACCAAATCCGGACGTGTCGCGGTACGAATTGCCTGAAGGATCACTCCACATGAAGACACTGCTTCGTTTGCCATCCCCCGCACCGTCATCATTCACCTGAAGATCGAAACCAATCCATTTGCTCTGCTTGGAGTTCACATTCTCAAGTGGAATGGCAGCCTCGATCATATACCCATCTTTGGTCAGAAGGGCGGTCGATTTGAACTGCTCTTTGCGGGCGTTACCTCCAAAAGAAGCTTCATTGTCGAAATTAATTCGGTACTGCGCATCATCATCCTCATAGCTACTCGTCTGATTCTTGTTCAGATCAATGAATAACTCAATGGAGTCTTGTTCATGGGCATTAGCGCTTTTTTTACTGAGTAGAGGATCATTGACATTAGCGAGCACGTAGAGATACTTTTCATCCCACAGCAGCTTCGCCTTAGCCTTGGCACCGGAATTGCCCACAACAGTTACATCCGTTGTGATGGATGCAGCTTTTTTCCATAGCTTATCTTCCTTGCCATCCACCACAGGAGTTCCGTACGTGACTTTAACTTGTTTCAACTCAGGGCCTAACTTGAGCTTGCCTCGACTTTCTTTCTTCTGTGGCTGCTCATTATTTGTATCGTTCCAGACAATAATCGAGGATTTACCATCAGCCTGTTTATCCGTAATACGGAAATCCAGAGATAGCACATTACCTTCTTTCAAGTCTTCTAATGGGAGCGAAGCATACACAATATATTCCGATTTATTCTCTTTTACCTGGTAGAGCTTTTGGTCTTTGCCTTTGCTGCCATCCCGATTGAAGAGATATTGTCCATCTCTCGGTGTGCTGTTTTTCTTGCTGGCTGTCAGATCTTCGGAACTTACAAAGACCTCGACCTGATCACCCTTAAAGCGTGTAGCGTCTTTTACTTCAATACGCAGATTTAATTTTTTTCCATCCCATAACATCTTCACTTCGCCTGTCGTGCCTGAAGTACCTTCAATGACATGAGAGAATATCTGCGACTTCACTGCTCCCCAGAGGATATCCTCCTGTCCTTTACGGTCAGGCAAGGACACCTTCGACTGGGCGGCGGTCCATTCATTTCGATATACAGGCAGCGATGCCGGATCTACCAATGCCCAATATGCCGGTTTGGCCTTCAGCTTACGGTCAAACAGCAACGGTGCATCCTTTCTGCCTTTGACAGGAAAATCATCTAGCCATGTGCCGTCATCTGCAAGTCCCCATAACGTCACACTGTCCATGACACCTCGATCATCGAATTCCTTGAACAGATCAAACAAGGCACGGTAACGATAAGCCTGCTCCAGCATCATCTCGTTCGTTACAGGTTTCTCCTGCTCAGAGTTACCGGAGTAAATCGACATATCCAGCTCTGTCACTTGAATGTGAACACCAAGAGCAACAGCGCGGTTGAATGCTTCACGAATCTGTTTTATATCTGGTCCATACATGGACACGTGCATCTGAAAACCGATCGCATCAATCGGCGTACCTTTAGCCAGCAGTTTCTCCACAAGCTTGACCATATCGTTCATTTTATTGACACTGCCTTCAATGCCATAATCATTAATGACCAGCACTGCGTCAGGATCAGCCTCACGTGCATAACGGAAAGCCAGTTCAATATAGTCACTGTCATCTCCATCGCCGTCTACATCGCCGATGATATCTCTCCATTTGGAACCGCTCGCCTGATTACGCAAACCGCCACCGTCCGAGATAACTTCATTGACAACGTCCCACGTATGCACCTTGCCTTTATACCGACTTACAATCGTTTGAATATGTGTTTTCATGCGTTGCAGTAGTTGCTCCCGCGTAGCTGGCTTCGATGAGTCATTAGGATCGGTAAAAAACCAGTCCGGCACTTGACTGTGCCAGAGCAACGTATGGCCTCTAATCTCCATATTATTCGCTGCAGCAAAGTTGACCAGTCGATCCGCCTCCGACCAGACGAAATTGCCTTCTGTCGGCTGCATCGCATCCATTTTCATGAAGTTGCCTGCTGTAATACTTTTAAAATGTTTCTTAAGCAGATCAGAGTGTGGGTCCTGTTCGTTCAGAGCTGTCTGATCAATAGCTGCCCCAAGAGCATAGGATGTACCCAGCGTTTTGCCCAAGTCCGGTATGTCCTTCTCGATTCCGATCGCTTCTGTCGCTGTAATCTGTACATCATCCACGTAGAAAGGAATCGTGTCTGTCTCCGTCACTTCGGAAGATTGCTTCCATGGTGTCTCGGCGTATATACGAAATCCGCTTACGCCTGTACTCTCAGCAGGTACAATGATATCTGCTTCGATCTTCTTCCATTGCCCTTTGTTCAGTGTCGTAGAAGCAAAGGTCGCATATTCAAGCTTAGATGCATCACCGTTAAACTCCTTTTCCAAAGAGCCATTAATAACCTGTGTTGCAGGTCCTTCGTCATACATCGCCCAGAAGGAGACATGGACGGTACTTCCTTTTTGCAGGTACGGCAACACTTCTAATAGCGGTCCATGGTATGTCTCCGTCCGAGAAGAAGTTTTCAAACTGCGATTACTATCATGCCCAATACCGCTGACAACATCTAGCTTTTCCGTACCACGAGCACGCCAGTCTCCGAGATTTCCATCCTCAAACGAATGAGATAACAAAATATCCCCTGTATTAGCTGCGCTAGCCTTCCCTTCTCTGACTCCGATACTTGGTAACAAGCTAAAGATCAGCACGGTCGCCAAGCATAACCTCAACCATCTTCCCCGCACATCCATTCCTCCTTATGAATTTGATCATCCATCCTGTAACGCGGTCAAACATAGGCATTTCACGACACACTTCTGCATGCATGGATTTCCTCTGCTGGTCTGTTCACAGACGACAGCTTAAGCTGCCGCACGGATGGGATCAGAAACATACAATGCACGGTCCATAACCTCCTCAAGTGAGCATGATTATGCCTTGGAGAACCTACTTTCTATTTAAAGTAAGCGGTTACATTTTTAAATTTATGTCATTGCCTCTTTTATTGTAAATATAGAAATTTAGTGTTCAACCCCCTATTTTTATACTTATAATCCCATGATCCTTATCGTCCACATGGTTGCGACTTCTCTATTATCATCTTATCCCGTATATAAAAAAGCACAGCCTAGGGCTGTGCAGATGTTTCTGGATATGTTTCATTCACTGGTGCTGTCGTCTGTCGAATAATTAAATTTGCTGGTTCCGTCAATACAGGAGGGGTAAAGGATGAATTTTCAATCATCGCGATCAGATTCTCAATAGCTCGAATGCCGATCGTGTAGATATTCTGATTCACCGTTGTTAATCCGGGCTTAAACACTTCAGCATAATACGTATTGTCAAATCCAACGACGGAAATATCCTCTGGCACACTGAACCCATGCTTCTCAATCTCATGGATGGCACCAAAAGCAGACATATCAGAGGCACAGATAATGCCTGTGGGCTGTTCCCGAAGAGCCAGTAATCGCCGAGCTGCCTTGGCGCCACCATCAAATGAATAGTCACAGACTTCCAGATATATCGTTGCATAAGGAATGCCACACAAACGAAGCCCTTCCTTATATCCGTCTAAACGAAGATTGGCCACAGCAGGCCCTAGCGTACCTGAGATATAGGCAATCTTGCGATGCCCAAGCTCATGAAGATGCTTAACCGCCATTGCAATCCCATTCACATTGTCTGTCGTAATGTAGCCCGCGCGTTTGCCAAATAAGTCTGTGTCGATGAACATGGTCGGAATCTCTGCAGTGACCAGTTCCTGAATGCTTTTATTTTCACGGCCCTCACCGAAAACGACAACGCCATCGACATTGCGACTACGGCAGTGCTTAATGAATGAATATGTAGGGTCATCAAACCGGGTTGATAATCGAACTAGATCATAGCCGCTGTTTTCTAATGCTGTTTTGATACCTTCAAGTAATTCGGATACAAATGGGTTAGTAAATGGAACCGTTAGCAGTACACCCACTGTCCAAGAACGGCGTTTAACCAGTCCACGTGCGACCACATTCGGTTGATATTTTAATAGTTCAATGGCTAAGTTCACTTTTTTTCGTGTTTTTTCGCTAACATCAGGATAGTCATTCAATACTTTGGAAACGGTTGCAACGGAAACCCCCGCCTCTTTGGCCACATCATGGATGGAAGCCATTTAATCACCTCGACCTCTTTTCAAATCTCCTGGCTCCGGCTATATGATCTATAACATCGGCAGGTTTGTCTACCCATTATAGCTTATTATTGCCCAAAACGGTATGAAAGGTTCCATGCGTAACCGAGGCTTATGATGCTAATTTTCCAATTTTCTCAAGTCTGTTGCAAGTCTCTCCATGGCTGTGGCAAAAACCGCAAGCTCGGATGAACGTGACGCTTGGCTCCGTGCTCCGATCGATGTACGGTCAGACTCCTGCTGCACTTTTTTTAATTTTGCCATGATCTGATCCAGATTGGATTGGATCGTTCCTTGTGCATCTTTGGAGCTCGCTGCCAGCTTGCGCACTTCGCTCGCAACCACTTCAAATCCCCGTCCAAACTCTCCGGCATGTGCTGCCTCTATTGCAGCGTTCAACCCGACTAAGTGACTTTGATCGGATATTTCACGGATCAGCTCGCCCATCTTCTCAATCTGCTGCATTTCACCAGTCAATTCATCCAGTAACTCATGGGCTTGATCCTGGGAAGCCACCGTTTCATTCGCTACAGCGGAGATAGACATTGCATTTTGGTTTAACTCCGTAATCATGCCTGTGAGCTCCTGAGTAATTTTCGTAATGGCTTGCAGGGTATGGTCCTGATCCGCAGTAAGCTGCTGTAACTGTCCTTTTTCTTTCTTTTCGTATGCTTCCAAAACGAGTTGTGAATCCAGATTGAACATTTTGCTCAGTGCATGGATGACGAGATGCCATGACTCCGGGATAAGCCGTTGAAATACGTTGGTAGCTATATCCAGATAGGCCATGTAGGCGCCCAAATAATAGTTGCTCGTCAGTCCAATGCGTGAGTGAACGAGTCCAATTGTGATACGTTGTTCAATATAATCATCATCTACATTGCCATCTGTCATGGATAACCAGTACATCCGCTGCGTTTCCTTCAATCGGTCAATATTGGAGAAACGGGAGATCAGCTCCATCAATTCTGGATACTTCCCGATATGTTTATAAAAATGATCGACCACTTCGTCAACAACCCTCTCGAAAACAGGGCGATGTTCCGCAAGCAGTTTAAAATCTTGTTCCGTTAATCCTACATAATCCAGTTGTTTCTGTCTTTCTACTGAAATGTTACCCATATCAGATCAATTCAGCTCCTCATCAAAGTTCTTCTTAATTAATAAGATTTAATTGATTATAGACTAAACTACCTAAACAAACATATATCTTAAGAACTATTTAATTTGAAAATTGTTATATTTATGTAATGAAGTTTCTAAAAATAAAAAGGTCCTGAATGGGTTGCGAAGGAGCCTCACAACAAATCTTCAGGACCTAATTCGGAATGGTGCCGCTGTTTAGCGGTTGAGCAAACTACCCACGTATCTTAACAATTCATTAGCGCTAGCAGCCGTATATCCATGTTCTTCAATAAGACGTTTGATCACTTCGTTCATCCGTTTCAACTGTGCAGCATCTGGCGTTTTTGTAGAAGTCGTTATTTTAACAATGTCCTTAAGGTCAGCAAACAGTTTCTTTTCAATAGCTTCTCGCAGCCGATCATGACTGCTATATTCGAACTTGCGCTCCTTGCGGGAATATGCCGAAATTCGAATCAGAATCTCTTCCCTGAACGCTTTTTTCGCATTCTCAGAGATACCGATCTGCTCTTCAATGGAGCGCATTAATCTCTCATCGGGGTCCATCTCTTCATCTGTGAGCGGATCACGGATTTTGGACCAATTGCAGAAAGCTTCGATGTTATCCAGATAATTCTCAAACAATGTTTTGGCGGACTCTTCGAACGAGTATACAAAGGCCTTCTGTACTTCTTTTTTCGCAAGCTCATCATACTCTTTACGTGCCAGTGCGATAAAATTCAAATAACGCTCGCGTTCTTCCTTCGTTATGGAAGCGTGCTGGTCCAGCCCATCCTTGATTGCACGCAGGATATCCAGCGCGTTAATGCATTGAAGATTCTGCTTAATCAAAGCACTGGATATCCGGTTAATGACGTACCGTGGATCAATACCAGACATGCCCTCGTCCAAATATTCATTTTGCATTTCACGCAGATCAGCTTCCTTGTACCCTTCGACCTCTTGCCCGTCGTACATCCGCATTTTTTTCACCAGATCCATGCCCTGTTTCTTGGTTTCTTTCAAGCGGGTGAGTATAGAAAAGATTGCAGCCGTTCGCAACGCATGCGGTGCAATATGCACATGTTTCATATCACTTTGCTGAATGAGCTTGGCGTAGATTTTCTCTTCCTCTGACACCTTCAGGTTATATGGAATCGGCATGACAATCATCCGTGACTGCAGAGCCTCATTTTTCTTATTAGAAATAAAGGACTTATACTCAGACTCGTTTGTGTGAGCCACAATCATCTCATCCGCACTGATCAACGCGAACCGACCAGCCTTAAAGTTCCCTTCCTGCGTCAGGGAAAGCAGATTCCACAGAAACTTCTCATCACATTTCAGCATCTCCTGAAACTCCATCAGACCACGGTTCGCCTTATTCAGTTCCCCGTCAAAACGATATGCTCGTGGATCAGATTCCGATCCAAATTCGGTAATGGTAGAGAAGTCAATACTGCCTGTAAGGTCCGCGATATCTTGTGATTTCGGATCTGAAGGGCTAAACGTACCAATACCGACCCGATTATCTTCCGAGATAATAACCCGTTCCACTCGGACCTTGCTGATATCTCCATCATACTCAGTGCGAAGTCGCATCTGGCACGACGGGCACAGGTTGCCCTCGATCCGCACACCAATCTCTTTTTCTACATCAGGCCGAAGTTCAAGCGGAATGAGATGCAGTGGCTCTTCATGCATCGGGCATCCTTCTATAGCATAGACTGCTCCTTTTTCTGTACGTGAAAATTGTTCCAGCCCTCGCTTCAGCAACGTCACCAGTGTAGATTTCCCTCCACTGACCGGTCCCATCAGAAGCAAAATCCGCTTACGTACATCCAGACGGCGTGCGGCCGAATGAAAATATTCCTCTACCAGCTTCTCAATGGAACGATCCAGTCCAAAGATTTCCTGCTCGAAAAATTTGTAGCGCTTGTGCCCTCCGACCTCTTCTACCCCAAATGATTCAATCATCTGATATACTCGTGCGTGAGCCGTCATCGCAGGAGTCGGGTCCTCTCTCAGCAGTGCAATATAATCTTCAAATGTTCCGTTCCATGACAAACGGTCACTCTCTGCCCGATATTCCGCAACGCGTTCAAAAATATTCATGCTCGGTACCTCCCATGGCTCCTTTAGTGTGATTGTCAACCATTCCGAATGGTATGAAGATATCAATAGAATTACAGCTCCTGCTTGAATACCCTTCTGCGGTCCGGCATAGTCCCGCTATCCTTGTTCCAAAACTCTTGTATGAATGTGAAAAGTGTATTACATACCTATGCGGCGATGAGGATAAGTTGACCTCTTTTTTTTCAAACCTTCACCTTGAAATTTACGTTTTTGTTGATCTATCAGACATCTTATGACCTCAGAAAAAAAAGAATGATTATGCTATAATGAGGGTTCTAATCAAGGATAACGGACCATGAAATGAATGCGGATAAATGATCCAGGAAGGAGTAAATACATGGCTGTACAATACGAAACGGAGCTCTATTCCCCTGTCAAAGCTTTTTTTGAGCAACGTGGTTTCAATGTCAAGGCCGAAGTCAAGCATTGTGACCTGGTTGGAGTTAGAGCAGATCAAGATGAACCTCTTATTGTAGAGATGAAAAAGACATTTAACCTGTCTCTGCTATTGCAGGGGATGCAACGCCTGAAACTCAGCCCGCTTGTTTATCTGGCGGTGGAGCGCAATCGTAGTAAGCGCGGAGCTGTCAACCAGCGCTGGGGCGAGCTAACCGCACTGTGCAGTCAGCTTGGCCTGGGGCTAATGACCGTTACTTTTTACAAAACCAAAGCACCTCTCATCGATGTTTTATGTGAGCCAGCTATGAACTCCGGCACGGGCAGACTTCCCCAGCCTACACGCAAAGGAGGGATACGCCGCCAGCGTCTCCTTAAGGAATTTGGTGAACGGAGCGGAGACTATAATACAGGCGGCAGTACAGGCCGGCAGTTGATGACAGCTTACCGGGAAAAAGCTATACGTGTCGCAACTGCGCTGAGATCCAGTGGTGAATCTTCACCCGCTGTACTGGCACGGCAGACCGGTGTAGGTTCAGCGGCATCGATTCTGCAGAAAAACTATTACGGCTGGTTTGAACGTCTTTCTCGTGGGAAATATATCCTAAGCACCAAAGGTATAGAGGCACTGACGGAACATGCGCTTATGATGCATGATTATGGTCTGACAGATGGAGAAACTGATAACTCGACAGATCAACATCCAGATGGGACATTCTATATCGACTCGGAGGAACTATTATTGAATTCAATCGATGAGATTGCTGATATAGCTGAAGTTGCCGAGGTCACTGAACGTTACCTCCTGAACACAACCAAAAACTGAACGATACGGAGCTTGCGTTATATTTACATTCGTGAAACATAAATAGAATTCGGCTTCCCTGTCACTCCAAACAGCACAACAAAAAACGCCCGTCATCTCCATTCGGAAACGACGGGCGTTTGATTTAGAGCAGTATTGGATCAACTTAGAAGCGTGCTGCTACTTCTTTAGCCAATCTCAAACCAGCTTCTACGATCTCTTGGGAACGATCAGGAGCAGCATTGTGTCCTTCAACAATTACCAACTCAGGGTTTTGGATGCCCCAGAAGTTAAGTACGTTAGTTACATAACGAACGGACATTTCAGCAGATGCCATAGGCTCTGCGGAATATACGCTACCACGTGCGTTCAACAAAGCCACTTTTTTGTCGCCTACCAGACCTACAGGGCCTTCAGCAGTGTATTTGAACATTTTTCCTGCTTGGCTCAGGTAAGAGATGTAGTTCACAAGTGGTGCTGGCACAGTGAAGTTCCACAATGGGAAAGCAAATACTACTTTATCAGCTGCCAGGAATTGATCTTGCAATTGTGCAGCAAGTGCTGCTGCTTTTTGCTCTTCCGGAGTTGCTTCGATACCGTTAGCTGCTTTGTAGCCACCAGTAATTACAGTGTTACCGTAGTATGGAAGATCTGTATTGTAAAGATCCAGCTCAGTGATGGTATCACCTGGGTGGGACTCTTTGTATGCGCTCAGGAATGCATCGTACAATTGAACACTGATTGCTTGATCCGCAGGACGGTCATTCGCTTTAATAAAAAGAACATTAGACATAATGAAATTTCCCCCATTAATTAAAATATATGAGTGTGTATCCTGAACTCGCAACCGTGCTTGCTCAGTATAAAGAAACCAACAACTCATTAATTCACATTATATATAAAAATGTTAGTGGATGCAATAACGTAATCCACATCAATTTGTAACCGATCATTTAACGTCCATCATTTAGCATTGTCTACGAGCTACGCGCGGTGAATTCTGAAATGGCTTCGCTGATCAGATTCATGCCAAGCAGCAACTCATCACGGCCCGGGCGACTGAAGTTTAATCTGATGAATTGTTGATCCAACGTACCTGTAGAGCATAACGTTCCTGGGAGAAAGGAAACGCCCTTCCGTAAAGCTGCTTTGAGCAACGCCTCACTGCTCAGTCCTTCAGGCAGTTGTACCCATAAATACATTCCCCCCTGAGGAATATTATAGCTACAACCTCTCCATCCAGGTCTTTTCAATAATTCAAGCATCAACTTAAGCCTTGTTTTATACTCCTTGTTCAGCATAGACAAATGATCCATCCACCGAAAAGGAGACTGTGCAAGTAACTGATACAATAGACGCTGATTCATCGGGCTGGACTGTCCATCCGCAATGCGCTTCACGGATGTCATAGCCTGGATCAATGCTGGATGTCCGGCGGCCCATCCCGTGCGGAGTGCAGGTGCAACCGTTTTGCTGAAAGAGCCAATGTGAAGGACATGTCCACCTTGATCCGCCGTATCCAGAGCGAAGAGTGAAGGATACTTGCGATAGAACACGCCTGGCTCCAGACCATCAAAATGAAGCTCTCCATAAGAGTCATCTTCTACAAGCAGTACTCCATAACGAGAACAGAGATCAAGCACAGCTTCTCTACGCTCCATACTCCATAGAACTCCCGTGGGGTTAGAAAAGCTGGGTGCAGCAAATAGCAGCTTCGGTCTCACCTGCTGCATGTGCTGTTCCAATACGTCTGGCAGGATGCCGTCCTGATCTCCTGGGACGGGTACAATCGCTGCGCCTTGCATTTCAAGTACTTCAAGACAACCGGGAGAAGTAGGATGTTCAACAAGCACAGGGTCCCCCGGCTCCAATAGCAGACGCATCACGAGATCAATTGCCTGCTGTGTGCCTGTCGTTAACAGAATTTGATCAGAGACAGTCCGTATACCTTTACGCTTATTCCAATCGTTGTTCAGCCATTCCCTTAACGGTGCATAACCTGCTGGCTCACCATACTGCAGAGCAGAAGGACCCGAACTAAACACGGACAATGCTGCTTCTTCCAACAGTTTGAACGGAAAAAGTTCCTCCGCAGGCAACTCTTCAGCGAGTGAAATGAAATACTCCTTGCCAGACATCTCACTTATATCCCTCAGCGGTGAAGACAAAAGCCTGTTGGTACGGGAAGCAAAGAAATATTTCATAGATAGATCCCCCTTCATCCCAAATCCGAAACTGTTCTCGCAGCCGCCCTACAACCTATTCCATCTGGAACCCAAATATAACCGGACGATTCCATGAATAGTTCGATAAGAACACAATCAAGATAATGTTTTAGACTGCCTCGCATATAAAGCATAACGTTCGATCGCCTGTGCTCTACTGCTTACTTCCAGCTTCACATAGATTTTACGCAAATAATTGTCAATGGAGCGTCTGCTCACATTAATCTCACTCGCTATTTTATCATAGGTTACCCCTTGAACAATTCTTTCCATAATAAAAGTTTCTGTCTCTGTAAGTTCAATAAAATAAGGTTCTGTCTTAGAATCGACAGGTTGCCCCCAATCTTCACTATTTAACCAAGCCATAGGTATAGAAACATACCCCTCTCTTAGTCCAGAGATCAGATGAATCAATTGGCTTGGCGAGGCCTGCTTGGATAACATGCCGCTTGCTCCAATACTCATCAAATGGCGAAACAGCTTCACATTTTCTTCATCTGTCAGAATAATGATGTGGGTGTGATTCGACAACATTTTCATTTGCGCTATGTATTGATCCGCCTGTCCCTCTGGAAGACGATAATCCATCAGGATAAGATCAGGCTTGTGCATACTTACCAATTCAAGACCTTCTGTACCTGTCGAAGTCATGCCCCGAACCGTCAGATCCTGTTGCTCTTCCAAAATTAACTTTGTCCCCAACATACTGGTAGGGTGGATATCTACGATGACCACCTGCCATATTTTTTCCATTGTATTTCCCCCTGTTATGTATTAAACAATTGAATTCTACTTTCATCTATGTCTCATAGGCAGTTTATGCGACAGTTCCCGTATAGACGAAGCTAACGTCAGGATATGTCGAATAATTAGAAACCACAGGAATAAAGTTCCACAAAGACCTATTTTCTGACGATTTCTCATACAAAATCACCAGGTTGTCTATCCTTTCATACCAGAAATGATAAAAACATAGTATTATATTCCTGTATTTCTATCAAAAAAAGTCGAAAAACTAACCCAAAGTTCCTACATATTGCATCTATAAGAAATTGTATCCTAGGACTTCCATCCGATGCAATCTCTTTTTACTCTATTATTTAAAGAATTTCATTTTTGCGTAATCAATAGCAGCGTGGTAGAATGAGGATTGATATTTTTTAGCCTTCAATAAATCGAACCAGGAGTGATGTTATGAAACTATCCGACTCGTCTTCTGACATCCATCACACCCGGAGCGGCAAAGACAAGACAAGGTCATCCGTTCGATGGTTTATGGTCATGTGGATTCTTCTCATTGCATTAGGAGTCGTGGGTACCTACTATTATAGTAACCATCTCCAGCAACAGATGATCAACCAGCTTCAGGCCCATACACAACATCAGATTGACACGCTGAAAACCGACTACGAAAAGCAGCTAACAACGATTTCATCGGAGGTAGCGGCATTACAGGAACAAGTTCAGTCCTTTAATGAATTGCTGACTTTCACTAAGGATAATGCAAGCAATAAAACAGACAACAGCAACAAATTGTACACACAGTTGAGTGAAGTGAAGAAACAGCTGGATGCTCTCCAGAAAAAGATGGACTTGCTCAAATGATTACACCCGTCAAACAGGTTAATCGTTTTTTTATGCTTGCACTAGCTCCTTTTATAGGATTAGTCCTATGCTTGCTGTTTTTTCGTCCTGAGCTTGAAGCCAAACCGATCATTCCAGCTAACTTGCCTGAAGACCCTGTAACTTCTCGAACCCAGGCAATCAGCAAAGAACTTGCGGGAGCAAAGGATGCTGCTGTTCAAACTTCTTCTTCTATTAAAAAAACGACCCAACTCTACAATAAAACGACGAGCACCATGTCAACCATTGTACAGAAGGCTACCGTTCAAGCCGCTCGTCCGGAAACCATATATAACAAACGGATTACATCCAAACTCGGCATTCCTCTGGAACGAGTGAACAGTGATCGAATCACTATTGAATTATATCGGGTTAACCCAGGTACTTATACAGGGTATGCCATGAAGATCAAGCTGAAAGATCCTAGCGCAATGCAAATGGCCTTAAGTAGTGAACTTGGCAAATCGGAAACAACACTGCAGGCCGTGAAACGTAGTGGGGCTATTGCCGGTATTAATGCTGGCGGCTTTGCTGACAGTGGCGGCAAGCGTTACCCGCTCAGTACAACCGTCATGAACGGTCAATACGTGAACGGTTTTCAAGCCAGTTTTAAAGACCTGTTCTTTGTTGGACTGAACGATGCAGGCAAGCTGGTCGGAGGCAAGTTTTTCGATAAAAGTTCCCTGGATCGTTTAAAACCACAGTTCGGAGCGACCTTTGTCCCCGTTCTTATGAAAAACGGGAAGAAGACAACTATTCCGGACAAATGGAAAGTATCACCGAAGCGAGCACCACGAACGGTTATTGGTAACTATAAGGATGATCAATTACTCATTATCGTTGTTGACGGATATAACGAGAATGGAAGCTCCGGAGCTACCCTTGAAGAGATGCAAGGCCGATTGCTCAAACTCGGGGTCGTCGATGCCTACAATCTTGATGGCGGTGGATCTTCGTCATTAATCCTGAATAACCGTGTCATCAATAATCCTTCGGATGGAAACCTAAGACCGGTGCCGACTCATTTTTTATTTTACAAATGATGGGATGAGGCATTCCTTTTCTAATTAATATGGTTATAATAGAAGTAAATGAGTTTGTGCAGGAGGTGCGAAGTGTATGTCGTTTTCACTGACGTTCTGGATTATCGCTGTTGTATTAGCGCTCTTTATTACAGGCATTCTCACTGCATCCTACAACCACGACAAAACAAAAGGCCTTTAAGGGCAAGCCTCTCCTCGGAGAGGCTTTTTTTGTTTTTACACACAGAAGAAGACAAGTCTTATAGGAATAATACGCCATTCCTCTAAAGCCTGCCTCCTGTTCTAACATTGGATATTGAAACTGTGGTCCTTCCATTGGAAATCGTGTTCAATAGTTGACAGCACGCTCTTGTGGCACGGATTTCACGTCGTCTGCATCAACCTGATTGGGTCCTGTCACAGACTCTCCTTCTATTAAAGTGACATATATTCGCTCGTGATCAACGGGTTCTCCAGCGATAATTTTAATTAATTGTTCAGCTGCAAGGGCGCCCCACTTCCGTTTGGAGTAATCGATGCTTGCGAGCTTAGGCTGTACATAATTACTAAGTTCAATATGATCGAAGCCAATGACATCAATATGCTGGCCCACCTGGAGTTCACTCTGTGCAAGACGATCGCATAAACCGATAGCCATCTCATCATTAAGACAAAAGACAGCTGCCGGTTCATTATACGTCTCTAAAATCTGCTCTGCCGCTTGCTCCCCTCCGCTTTTCTCGAAATCCCCTGTGATTTCTATCCATTCCACATCGGCCTCACGCTCCGCAACCTGTCTTACAGCCTTCAATCGCTGTACGGAGTCAAACGAACCTTCTGGACCTGTGACAACATAAATCTTTTTATGCCCATGTTCAATTAAATATTCCATCGCCAGTGTGGCACCAGCCTTGTTATCCAGTAGCACCTGATTGATGTTAGGATGTTTCAGCTCCCGGTCAAGCACAACAATTTTATGTCCCCAATCGGCATACTGTATAAGCTCTTCACTTGCAAATGTATGATCTAGAATTATAGCACCATCAATCATTCTTTCTGGCAGCATGCGATGGGACTGTTTACCACTGCACACAATGAGATCATATCCGTGTGTATTACATACCGCCTTCATCCCGCTTAACAAATCTCCGTATACATCCCCACTGAAATCTGTGAGAAATACGCCGAGAATCCGTGACTCTCTCTTCTTTAATGTTCTGGCTGCCGCATTAGGAACATAATTCATCTCTTTAGCAATGGCCAATATTTTAGAACGGGTCTCATCGGTCACTTTGTTGTTTCCATTCAGCGCGTATGATACGGTCGAGATGGAAACTCCAGCTTTCTTGGCGATATCTTTGATACTGACCATCTTTTTCGCTCCTCTATTATGTTGGTCGGGCCCTCCCTAGCGAAAGACCCAACATTAGATTATTTGAAAATCATTTGAAACAAAGAACCCGGCTGCGTTCGGGGAGAGACCGCGCACCGGGTTCATATGGACTGAGGGGGCAGAACGCTACTGCCATCCCCACTCTGTTCATAATATTATGTTTACTTGAATTTCTCGTTCAATTCGTCAAGATAAGGCTGAACCAGAGACATTTTGCTATTTACCCACTCTTTCCAGTTGGCTTCTAAGTCTCCGCCTTTGAGAATCAAGTTGGCATATTCACTTGGATAGTCGAATGAAGCTTGGTTTTTCGCTTTGGAATCGTATAAATTAACTTCCCAATCGTATGGAGCAAGTGATTTACTTTCAGTACCCCGTTTTGCTTTTTCCTTGAACAATTCCACTGCTCTTTCACGATACTCTTTTTTGATTGCCGGGTTTACTACACTGAAGTCATCACCCAGAAGGTAAAGTCCTTCAAAACGAGCAGGATACTTGTCTTCCAATACAGTTCCCTCTGGCAACAAACTTACCAATTCTTTGTTCTCATCGTATTTCCAATCTGTACCTTCGAAGCCCATGTTAATGAGCAATTGTCCCTCTTGAGTTGCAGAGTAATCAATCAGATCCATGATCCGTTCGAATTTCTCATCACTAATCTCCGGATTGAAGATCAGAGCGGACCAGAAGTTGGCTTGCTCCATGTTGCGGTATTTGCCGTCGTCACCAAGAACAATGGCTGTGTGAACAAGATCATCACTGCTCACTCCAAGGTTTTTCCTTATATCAGAATCCAGACCTTGTCTGTAAGAAGCCAGTCCACCCAGGCTGGTGACAGCCGCAGTACCTGTTACTTTGAAGTTATTTTGTCCTTCATTGTTTTTCCATGTGTAGAACTCTGGGTTAAGCAGTCCATCCTTGTACGCTTTTTGCATCAATTTCAAACCAGTCAGTGTTTCCGGGTCTGCTGGACCCCAGTGGAACTGACCATCTTCACCTTTGTAGAAAGGAACATCTGTCATTGCATGCACGCTATTTGGCATAATGATGTTGGTCATTGCATCGGCAGCGTTATAAGACAATGGCACCAGCTTATTCCCTACCTTGCCTGGGTCTTTTTCTTTCACCAGTTCAGCGAACTGATTCAATTCAGATGTCGTGTAGGCATCTTTCAGTTCAAAGCCAACCGCTTTTGCCCAGTCTTTACGTAGTGCGATAACCCCAATTTGGTTCGTTAGCGGATCGGCTGGTTTGTTTTCAAAGTAGATTGGTCTTGGCAGTAGATACGTTCCGCCTGTCAGTTCTTCCAACTTATCACCGAGCCCTGTCAACTTGTAAGCCGCAGCAACATTTGGCCAGCGTTCTTTCCAATCATCGGGGAACTTGTAGAACAGACCTTGATCGATGTTGTTCATTGCATCCCCGTGAACATAGTTCCATACCGCTACATCCGGCAGGTCACCAGAGTTGATCCACAAGCGAAGCTTTTCCCCCCATGAATCCCAGTCAATATAGTTGTAATCCCATTTGATGTTGAATTTGTCTTCCCAGAATTTGTGGAACTCATTGTCCATATTGCCATTTTTCACTTCGGTCAGATTCGCTACAGAAATGGTCAGGTTATCTTTGTAATTTCCATCTGCATCCTTCTCGTTTCCACCCTCTGTACTGCTGCTGTTGGAACAAGCGGATACGACCAACATCAAGAGACAGAGTGTGATCGCAAATAACGATTTGACTGACAACTTTTTGCCCGTTTGCATGCTTTTACCCCCATGTTTTTAGTCGAATTTCTTTTTCATTAAAAACCTATGTGTATGATCAGGTCTTGATAGCCCCTGTTAATACCCCTTTGGCAAAATGCTTCTGCAGCATTGGGAAGAAACACATAATGGGTACCATTGTGACAAATACCGCAGCCATCTTCATCCCCATCGAGAAACTGCTCAGTTTCACAGCGTCTACACTCGATGCATTGGATGCATTCGTTGTGGAGGTTACAATGATGTTTCTTAGCACGTTTTGCAGCGGTAACTGGTCTGCTTTTCGCAGGAAGATCATCGCATCATACCAACTGTTCCAGTAAGCCACGCCGTAGAATAGTGTGATCGTTGCCATAATCGGCGTTGCCAGTGGAAGCACAACTGAGAAGAGAATTCTCCACTCTCCGGCACCATCTAACCGTGCAGATTCCATCAGCGATTCAGGCAATGTGTAGAAGTAATTCATCATCAGAATCATATTAAAGGCACTGAAGCTTCCCGCCAGAATGACGGACCATAGCGTTCCTGTAAGGTGCAGTGATTTCATAATCAGATACAGAGGAACAATACCTCCATTAAAGATCATGGTGAACAGGACCAGGAAAAAAAGTATTTTTTTGAATGGAAAATTGCCACGACTTAGACCGTATGCCATGCTTGTTGTCAGGAATAAGCTAAGAGGCAAACCAACAACTAGCAAAATCAATGTATTTTTGTAACCAGACAGGATGCTTCCATCAGCGAACAGGGCTTTGTAGGAATCTAGCGTGAACTCTTTTGGAAACATTAGAAACGGATTTTCAGCATACTCTTTTTGCGTTGCGAACGAGATCATAATGACATTCCAGAACGGAATCAGGATCATCAGTGCAAGCACTAGCAAAATAGCAAATATCACGTAATCCAGAATCGTCATTCGTTCGGTACCGATTTTCGGTTTTCTTCCGGATTTTTTGCTCATCTCATTCTCCTCCTCTCTTATCGGAACAAACCGTCACCGCCAAGCCACTTGGCAAACCTGTCAGCTAGAAGCAACAGCACCATGTTCACCAAGGAACGGAACAAGCTGACCGCTGTCGAGAATGAAAAGTCGGTGGATGACTGGAACGTAATCCGATAAATATACACATCGAGTACTTCAGATACATTTTTCGTCGCCGCATTCGCCAAGTTAAAGATCTGGTCAAAACCGGAAGACATCAATCCGCCTACGGACAAAATAAACATGACGGTGATCGTTGGAAGAATATTGGGCAACGTAATTCGAAACATCTGCTGCATTCGGGATGCCCCGTCGATCTGTGCAGATTCATACTGGTCCTGATCGATACCGGATATCGCTGCCAGGAAAATAATTGCGCCCCAGCCGCTTGATTTCCAGATGTCGGTCAGCAGCAACATGGGAACAAAATTGGATTCGGATCCAAGGAAATTAATTGTTGGCAGTCCAAGCAATCCAAGCGCACTGTTTACTAATCCGTCATACGCAAGCACATTAATAACTACGCCAGATACGATAATCCAGGACAGGAAATGCGGGAACGTCAGAACCGTCTGGAACCACTTTTTCCCTCTGCGCATCCGCAACTCGTTCAGCAGTAGTGCCAGAATAATCGGGAATGGGAACTGAATAATCAATTTCAGAATGTTAATGTACAACGTCCGCCATACGGCATCAATAAAAGTTGGATCACGGAAAACGTATTTAAAATTTTCAAATCCGCTCCACGGACTCCCCCAGATTCCAAGGTTAGCCTTGTAATCTTTGAACGCAAGTGATAGGCCTCCCATTGGCATATAGGCAAACAGGATCAACCAGACCATTCCCGGAATCAACAGGGTGTATGTCATTCGGTGTTTCCAGATTTCAGTCCAGATGGACTTGCTACGCATGTTTGCCCTCAGCTTTTTGCTAGGTCCTTCGGCTGCAGGTTTCAATTCGCATCTCCTCACTCTACTATGGTGTTGTCGTTATAAAGAAAATCGAACATCGTTTTCAGATGTTGCTCCCAAAATCTCCATTCATGCGTACCAGGAGTCTCTACATATCGAAAATCAAATGCGGTTTCCTGCATGTACTTGGCATAGTCCCGGTTCATGTCTACAAAAGGATCATGGTCCCCGCAACAGGTTAACACTTTAGGCAAAGGTTTTCCTTTCTTCAGCAGACCCGCTGACAATGCATAGATATCCTGATCAGCCTTCACCTGTAACCGTTCTCCAAAAACCGCTTTCATTTCTTTGATCATGCCTTCGGGCATAAGAGGATCACGAAGACGGGCTTGTATGTCCGTTACACCGGATAAAGACACCACTTTACTGTACTGCTCCGGATAAGTAAGCCCACATTTCAGTGCACCATATCCACCCATGGACAAACCGGCAACATACGTTTGGGCTGGATCGGAATTCAGTCGTAGTAATCTCCCACACAAGTCGGGTAATTCCTTCGTGATGTAGTGGAAGTAATTCAGGCCGTACTCCATATCCGTGTAATAACTGCGATTGGCTTCTGGCATGATAACGGTGCAGCCATACTGGGCTGCGTACATCTCAATGGTGGTCAGACGCTGCCAAGTACTCGCATTGTCACCTGCCCCGTGAAGCAGATAAAGTGTACCGCCTGAAGTCTCTCTGGAGTCACTGGACACCACGTGGATGCTCGTATTCATGCATAGTGTGGACGATCCGGTTTCAATCGTTATGTGTGCCATGATCGTAACCCCTTTCATCTTGCTGCTTTTTACTGCGGATGGCTTCCTCTTTTTCTTTTAGCCCTTTTCTTCTTTCTTTGGTTCTTTTTGTTCATTTAGTTCTTTTCGTTCTTTTACTTTTTTCTGCTAATGTTGTGCACTTTGAATATCGAAACGATTCTTTCGAATCGTTTCAAAAGTGTTTAACGCTGATTTAATCATGTTAAGATTACAAACTATTAACTTGGAAGCGATTTCTTCGAATCGTTTCGAGTAAATCATAATCCCGATCAGTAAATCCTGTCAATAACCTTTTTACAATTTCTGCGTCACATTATCGAAAAACAGGCTTTTTTTGTGTTTTAAACTCAAAAGGAACATTTTTTGTGATGAAATTTAGGATTACATATGTGTTATTCAATCAAAATTGACATCAATCTAAGAATGTACTAACATGGATTCTAATTTTGCGATAGATTAACGGAAACGTTTCACCAGATTGAATTTCTTCAGGTGAACACCTGAAACTGGAGGGTTATCATGTCCAACAAGCTAACAGATTTCATCGACATAATTACAGCTCAAGTGCTCAATGTTCAATCTGTACGCGTATTACAGCATGGACAGCTTCTGGACGAATGGCATCAGAATGGAGATTACCGACGTTTACAGCATTCTGTCAGCAAGTCTTTTACCTGCATGGCTGTTGGGCTCGCAGTTCAGGAAGGACTGATTAATCTTGATAACACATTGGGTGATTACTTCCCGCATGATCAAGCCCAGCCAAGTCCGTTGGAGCTTCCCTCTCCACGAGAAATCAAACTCCGGGACCTCCTTCGTATGACTTCTGGTCACGACTCTCCGCCTCTTTGGTCGGACGAACGAGCCTCGCTACAAGAAAAGGACTGGGTGAAGCATTATATGTCTTTATCACTAGACCGAATGCCAGGAGAGCATTTCACATATAGCAGTGGGGATACGTTTATGATTTCGGCCATGCTGCAAGCCGCTGTAGGTCAAACAGTAAAAGATTACCTCATTCCACGTCTATTTGAACCACTAGGTCTGGATAATATCGAATGGGAGACTTCCCCCTTAGGAATTACCCTCGGATGTGCCGGGTTGTGGTTGAATAATGAGGAATTAAGTAGATTTGGACAGTTTCTTCTTCAGGAAGGCCGCTGGAATGGCAGACAACTGGTTCCTTCTGAGTGGATTCGAGAAGCTACGAGTAGACAGATCGAGACAACCGGGGATGGGGATTGGGGACAAGGCTATGGTTACCAGTTCTGGATCTGTTCCCATAATGCTTATCGAGCGGATGGAGCTTATGGTCAATTCTGTATTATCCTCCCTTCCATACAGGCTGTCATCAGTATTAACAGCGAGGAAGAGAACATGCAAGGAATTCTGAATGCTGTCTGGGAGCATATTTTACCTATGCTATGTTAGTGTGGAACAGTGCAGTACTTAACGTAAGCAAAAACAAAAAAGCCAAGGAACCTCAGATTCCATGGCGATTTTGTTCTTACTTTTTATGAAAGCTGAGTCATTTCTTCTAAGCATTGTGCGCATATGTAACGCTCTTTAAAATCATTGACATCTTCCATTGATCCGCAAAAAATACATTTTGGACGGTATCTTTCCAAGATAATATGATCCCCTTGAACTAAAATTTCTACAGGATCCCCCTCGTTCATTTGATACCTTTTACGCAAAGATTTAGGCAATACGATCCTACCCAATTGGTCAACTTTGCGAACTACTCCGGCTGGCTTCATAGCTACGGCACACCTCTCCTATC
The DNA here is from genome assembly GCF_948329825.1 of Paenibacillus sp. JJ-100. Classification (GTDB taxonomy): domain Bacteria; phylum Bacillota; class Bacilli; order Paenibacillales; family Paenibacillaceae; genus Paenibacillus. The sequence goes on along the minus strand of NZ_CAOJCM010000001.1, from coordinate 209,969 downwards.
TCACTCTGAATTTCTAGGTACATTAGTACTATATCTATAGATTCGCCAAATTTTTGTCGAATCCTGCTGTAAATAAACAATTTTTGTCCTTTTTTTGAAAATTGTTTTTTTCAGCAGATTCGAAAGGTTTTGGACGTGTTTTCTCTAATCCAATCCTGGGAATTGGAGCTGACGGAGCGCTTCATAGACTATAATAGCCGCTGAATTGGAGAGATTTAACGAACGGACATCACCGCTCATTGGCATTTTCATACAAGTGTCCGGGTTGGCAGCAATGAGTTCAGGAGGAAGTCCTTTTGTCTCTTTACCAAACACAAGAAAATCGCCATCCTTAAATTCAAAATCCGTATAACGATTTTTAGCTTTCGTGGTTGCGTAGAAAAAGCGTCCCTCAGGGAACTTTTCCTGAAGCTCTGCGAATGAATCATGATACTCAATATGAACTGCATGCCAGTAGTCCAGTCCTGCGCGTTTCAGAGTTGCATCATCTGTCCGGAATCCCAGTGGACGTACGAGATGCAGATGGGTACCAGTCGCGGCACAAGTCCGAGAAATATTGCCTGTATTGGCAGGAATCTCAGGTTCAACAAGTACGATGTGTAATGCCATATGTGTTTTATCCCCTTTTCATCTCACATTCAAGTGTACAACAATCCTCTAATTCTAAAGAAAAGCCCTCCACACGTCAATGTGGAAGGCTCAACCCCGCTATAGCTGAGGTCTCGAAGTCTCACTTCTACTCAGTATAGCATTATCCGTTCGTCTGCTGAAAATGCTTCATAAAATCAGTGAGAGCTTTTACGCTCTCATACGGAGCTGCGTTATAGATGGATGCACGAAGACCCCCAACACTGCGATGCCCTTTCAGACCGACAAAACCTTCTTGCTCCGAAGCTGTAATAAATTTCTTTTCCAGTTCTTCAGAAGCCAGTCGGAAGGTCACATTCATTAAGGAGCGGTCTTCTGATGCCACGCAACCACGGAAGAAATCCCCGGAAGAATCGATTGTATTGTAGAGCAACTCTGCTTTTTTAATATTCTTTTGCTCTACACCGGCTAGGCCACCTTGTTCTTCAATCCACTTCAACACTTCATTAACCATGTATACGGAAAAGGACGGTGGTGTGTTATATAAGGAGTTGTTATCAACGTGAGTACTGTATCGGAACATGGTCGGAATCGTTTTAGGAGATTCACTCACCAGTTCTTCTCGCGCGATCACTACTGTAATTCCGGATGGACCTAGATTTTTCTGCGCTCCGGCATAGATCATGTCAAACTGATTGAGGTCAATCGGTTTGCAGAAGATATCACTCGACATGTCTGCAATCAATGGTACTGATCCAGTATCAGGGAATGACTTGAACTGTGTGCCTTCAATCGTTTCGTTAGAAGTGATGTGAACATAAGCCGTACGTTCAGGCAATTCCAGGTTTGACACATCCGGCAATTTCATGAATTTGTCTGCTTCAGATGAAGCAGCAATCTGTGTCTCACCGATCAGCTTCGCTTCAGACAAAGCCTTTTTAGCCCAACTGCCTGTCATGATATAACTTGCGGTCTGACCTGCACCAAGCAGATTCATCGGCACCATGGCGAACTGTGTGCTTGCACCGCCCTGTAAGAACAGCACTTTATAACCTTTTGGACTTCCCAATAGAGACAAAATACGCTCCTGAGCTTCATTATGTACAGACTCGTATACTGCCCCGCGATGGGACATCTCCATAATAGACATGCCTGTATTACGAAAATCTACAAATTCCGCCTGAGCACGCTCCAACACTTCTAGTGGCAGTGCCGCTGGTCCTGCATTAAAATTATACGCTCTCTTTGTCAAAAAAATCGCCCACCCTTTCCATCCTTAACTGACATATGAAGTAAATATTATCGCTATGATATCAGTATTCCCTAACCGCTTCAAGGGCAATATGCACTGAATTATCAATACAGATCATCAAATTACTTTATCACCCTACAAAGTTAAAGCAATAAACGGTTTAATTCAAGGAAAAGCCTCCAAGAACGAATCCCGGAGGCTTTGATCTGGAACCACTTTAGTTCCGAATCCGACTGATTAACAGTCGAAGTAGAGGCTGTACTCATGCGGATGAATACGAATCGCAACAGCTTTAGCTTCATCACGTTTGAGATTGATGTAATTTTCGATAAACTCTTTCGTAAACACGTCGCCTTCAGTCAAGAACTCATGGTCAGCTGCGAGTGCATCCAGCGCTTCTTCGAGGGAAGCGGGTACACTGCGGATGTTTTCCTTGTCTGCATCAGACAAATCATAGATATTCTTGTCGAGTGGACCATACCCAAGTTCAGTCGGGTTAATTTTACGCTTGATTCCGTCCAGACCCGCCATCAGCATTGCGGAGAAGGCCAAGTAAGGGTTCGCTGTGGAGTCCGGTGTACGGAACTCAATCCGGCAGCCTTTAGGAGTTACAGCCGCTACAGGGATACGTACAGCTGCAGAACGGTTACCTTTGGAGTATACCAAGTTGACCGGTGCTTCGTAACCAGGTACAAGACGTTTGAACGAGTTTGTACTTGGATTTGTTAGAGCAATGAGCGCTGGAGCGTGGTACAGAATACCTCCGATGTAGTGCAGAGCCATTTCACTCAGGTTAGCATATCCGCCTTTGTCATAGAACAGTGGGGAATCCCCATCAAAGATAGATTGGTGAACGTGCATTCCGCTACCGTTGTCACCGAACAATGGTTTTGGCATGAACGTTGCTGCTTTGCCATATTGACGTGCTGTATTATGCACAATGTATTTATATACAAGCAAGTTATCTGCTGTCTTCTTCAACGTATCAAAGCGAAAGTTGATTTCAGCCTGACCCGCTGTTGCAACTTCATGATGGTGACGCTCAACGGACAGACCAGCTTCCTCAAGCAAACGACACATTTCGCTGCGGATATCTTGTTGGGTATCTATAGGAGCTACTGGAACATATCCGCCCTTTGTACGGATTTTGAAGCCAAGATTACCGCCTTCTTCTTTTCGGTTGGTGTTCCAAGCTGCTTCTTCAGAATCTACGTAATAAGAAGAGCTGTTCGTGCCACTCTCATAACGAACATCATCGAAGATGAAGAACTCGGACTCTGGTGCGAAGAACGCTGTAGTACCTACGCCACTTTCTTGCAGGAAAGCTTCAGCTTTAACTGCGATGCTGCGCGGGTCACGCTCATAACGCTCCCCATCCGGCGTAAAAATGTCACACATAATATTCAGTGTAGGGTGTGCAGTGAACGGATCGACATAAGTCGCTTCAGGGTCAGGCATCATAACCATATCGGACTCTTCAATACCGCGAAAACCTTGGATCGAAGAACCATCAAACGCTACTCCATTTACGAACGTGTCTGCATCAACAGCCGAAGCTGGCAAAGAGATGTGATGCACACGTCCAACCAAATCTACAAAACGAAAATCTACCCACTCGATGTTGTTATCTTGAATTGACTTCAATACGTTTTCAACCGACATGTATTCGTCCTCCCAAATATTCCGAACATTAAACAACCCCACGAAGAAAATGTCTATATATTCGAATTTTTTCTGTCGTCATTATAAAATTCAAAACATAACATCGTCAATACTTATGTAAGGTATTTTTTAAAACCATGTTAGATATACTTACATTGGAATTATTTAAAATTTCATATAACAACGTTTTATATTAACACTTGATCGGTTCAAAGCGGTGAAGCAAACTTAATAATCACCTGAATTTCTGAAAAACATAACATCACAAATGTTTTTTTGCCTTTGGTTAATAATTATGTTCACAACTTCAAAATAGACGAAAAACCGTACATCTTTCCAATTGTTCAAGGCGAACAATAAAAAGATGTACGGTTCAAATCTGTATAACCTTAGAATGACATGATTACTTTATACACCTGCACGTGACGGGAAGAAAGCAGCAGGCTGTTTCGCTGTATTGAATGTTTTACCCACAATTGGAGCAAGTTTCTCCAGATCTTGCAGCAAGTTTGCAAACTGATCAGGGAACAAGGACTGCACGCCATCTCCCGTCATAGAGTTATCAGGATCTGTATGCATTTCAATGATCAGACCATTCGCTCCAGCAGCTACCGAAGCTTTAGTCATTGGCTCGACCAATTCACGACGCCCTGTACCATGGCTTGGGTCAGAGATAACTGGCAGATGGCTCAGAGATTGCAATACAGGGATGGCCGATAAATCGAGTGTGTTACGTGTGTAAGATTCAAATGTACGGATACCTCGTTCACACAACATGACGTTTGGATTGCCACCTGCAAGAATGTACTCGGCCGCATTAAGCAATTCATCATATGTCGCACTGAACCCACGCTTCAGCAGTACCGGTTTGCCGCATTCACCCAACTTGCGCAGCAAGTCAAAGTTCTGCATGTTGCGTGTACCCACCTGCAAAATATCTGCATACTCTGCACAGATATCTACATATTCAGGCGTCATTACTTCAGTGATCGTTAACAGGTCATGTTTTTGACCCGCTTCTGCCATCATGATCAACCCTTCCACACCCGTTCCCTGGAAGCTATAAGGACCTGTGCGAGGTTTGAAAGCACCTCCGCGAAGTACTTGCCCACCTGCAGCTTTAACAAGTCCTGCAATCTCATCAATCTGTGCTGCGGATTCAACCGCGCAAGGTCCGCCCATAACGACAAGCTCTTTGCCGCCAATATCTACACCTTTAATCGAAATCACTGTGTCTTCGGGATGGAAGTCACGACTTGCCAGTTTGTATGATTTCGAAATCTTCACCACATTCTCGACACCCTTCATCTGACGCAGATGCTCCTGCATTTTCGGTTCTACTTTACCGATTAGACCAATGATAGTGCGATCCTCTCCGCGAGATACATGTGCTTGAAGCCCTTCCTTTTCAATAACATTAACGATATCTTGGATCTGATCCTCCGAGGTATTCTTGCCAGCAATTACGATCATAACTTTCCCATCCTTCCTTGTATAAGAGCATTTTTTACGCTATGCATCTGAATTGTTTATTCATTTTAAATATCACTTTTAGAACGGTCGTCTCTGTGTCACTTAAACGCTTGTTCGCTTTTAAGCTTTTAATCACTAAAGCAAATTTACCATATTTAATCCCTCACGTCAAGAAGTGATATTCTATCGGGCTCAATCTAGACGAAAAATATAGACAAAAAAAAAACATTCCAACGTGCATTACCCGAAAGTTCTGCACACTGGAATGTTTCTGTTCCCTTTTGAAATTAAGTCGTACGTGTCTTCTCTCTAACCGGAGGCAGCAATTTACTCATGTTCACCGTACGCTTGATTTCCCAAGTCTCTGGCTGATCATGCTCATACTGCTCCAGATACTGGATAACTTCCTTCGTAATAGGTGTTGGTGTTGATGCGCCTGACGTCACAGCTACCTTCTTAACACCTTTCAACCACTCCTGCTGGATCTCGGAGACATCCGACACCCGGTAGGCGGTCACACCCGCGATCTCCTCTGACACCTGTGCCAGACGATTGGAGTTATTGCTGCGCGGATCACCCACAACAATCACAAGGTCAGACTGGCCAGCCTGTTCAGCAACTGCCTCCTGACGCACCTGTGTAGCAAGACAGATCTCATTATGAATCTCGGCCCCAGGAAACTTCTCCAGCAGCTTGCTCATGATATGTTTAATATCCCACTGGCTCATCGTTGTCTGGTTGGTGATCAAAATTTTGCCCGCAGGCACTTGCAGTCCCTCAATCTCTTCTTCCTTTTCAATCAGATGGACATGGTCCGGTGCAACACCAATTGCACCTTCCGGTTCAGGATGATTCTTCTTGCCGATATAGATAATCTCATATCCTTCAGCCGTTTTCTCCCGAATCAGATCATGGGTCTTGGTCACATCGGGACATGTCGCATCCACTGTAGTGAGTCCTTTCTCCCGAGCCATCTTCCGTACCTCTGGTGATACACCATGAGCAGTAAATATAATTGTACCGCTCTCCACCTGACTTAGAATCTCCATCCGATTCGGACCGTCAAGTGTAATAATGCCCTCTTCCTCAAAAGAATCGGTCACATGTTTGTTATGCACAATCATGCCTAATATATAAATGGGACGTGGTAAATCCAGATTACGCGCCGCCTGACGCGCAAGCACCATGGCGTCCACAACTCCGTAACAATATCCTCGCGGCGAAATTCGCAATACTTCCACTTGGTTGCCACCCGCTTTCTTTTTCGGCTACACAGCCGATGTAATTGCAGTCGTTTCTATTATACCTTTATTCAATAGGCGGAGCAAAGACAACCGGCAGCCATACGATAAAGGTGGTCCCTTCTCCACGTTTTGTTACAACTTCAACAGACCCGTTATGCTCCTCGATAATCCATTTCGCAATGGATAATCCTAATCCGATACCTGGCGTTGCCCCGCGGGACTCATCGGCCCGGTAGAAACGATCAAATATAAATGGTACCTCATCTCGTTCCATGCCAATTCCCGTATCACTGATCCGTATTCCAACCTGCCCTTTGTATAATATAGCATCCAGTGTAACCGATCCCTCTGGGGTGTATTTAAAGGCATTTTCGATAAAAATGAACAGCATCTGTTGCAAATAATCCTTGCTTCCATTCACATAAATGCCATTCAGGATCGATAGATTTCCCGGAAGCCATTCTGCTTGACGATCTAGGAATTGCGCTCTGCGCGCCACTTCCTGCACCAGAATCTGAAGCGGAATGGGATTAAGCTCTATTCTCTGTCCGGTATCTGCTCTGGCAAGTGACAACATATCACTGATCAGTCGGCTCATGCGTTTGCCCTCATCGGCCATATCTTCTATTGCTTCCAGAGACATCTGCTTAATCGTTTCTTCATCCAGGTTTGGCCTGTCATCTCCCTCTTGCTCTTGATCCCACAGCTTCTTGAGAAAATCGACATTCCCCCGAATTGTAGTCAATGGCGTCCGCAGCTCATGGGAAGCGTCAGATACGAATCGACGCTGTGCTGCATTGGTTTCCTCCAGACCTCGGAAGGACAGCTCGGTACGCTCCAGCATGTTATTCACTGTCTCAATTAGACGTCCAATCTCATCTTTCGGTCCTGTGTATTGAATACGTACACTGAGATCATCCCCGGACTGTATCTTATTCGCTGCGTCAATCACATTAACCAAAGGACGCATAGACTTACGGGCAAGGATCAAGCCCGAGGTAATCGCAAGTGCCATAGCTACAAGCCATCCAAATACAAGAATGTTTCGTAACGATTCAAACAAACTTTCTTGCGAATTCACAACAGTCCCTACTTGAAGAACACCTTTGACGCTCGAAACACCATTGATTTTAATAATGATAGGATCTTGTTTGACCATAAATGGTGTTCCATTCACATATAGTTTTGTTATTCCCGGTTCACGAAGCAACTGTTCGGCACTCATAACTGGGAAATGCAGATTTACCTTCTCCATATTGTTGGAGCGATTATTGTTTCCTGTCTCATAATCTGATAACTGAATATAGATCTGGGAACCTTGCAATTCAATCTCTGTAAATGGATCTAGATTTAGATTCAGCTGATTAAAGAAGTTCAGATTGATCTGACTTAGAATTTTATTGCTTTTTTGCGACAGTTGATGTTCAACTTCCTGATAAGAATTAAAATATACAAACGCGTAAATGACAACACCCCAAAAAATCAGCACGGCTGCCAAAATCCCTGAATACCATGCGGTTAGTTTTAACCGGATGGACATGTTACGAGTCACCTCTCAAAATGTAGCCGGCTCCCCGGATGGTCTGAATGACACGTTTGCCGCCATGTTCTTCTGTTTTTTGTCTGAGCATCGCGATATAGACCTCTAGGACATTGGACTCTCCGCTATAGTCGTATCCCCAGATTTTATCCATAATCAGGTCACGGGACAATACCCGTCTCGGATTTTGCATGAACAGATTAAGCAATTCGAACTCTTTCGCCGTCAGTTCCAGACGTTTGCCATCCCGAAGCACTTCACGTGAGTCATTATCTAGAATAATATCTTCATACACCAGACGGTTATCCGGTTCACTACCCACATCTGCTTTGCGGCGCAGTAAAGCACGCACCCGAGCGAAGAGTTCTTCTAACGCAAACGGCTTCACCAAATAATCGTCAGCCCCCGTATCCAATCCGGTCACCCTGCTCTGCACTTCATCTTTAGCTGTCAACATCAATACCGGAACTTTGCTCCCGGCTTCTCTCAGTCTGCGGCACACCTCGAAGCCGTCAATTTGTGGCATCATGACATCGAGCACCACGAGATCTGGCTCCTTGTCCATCAACTTGCTAAGACCTTCTGCTCCGTTAGAAGCGGTCTGTACCTCATATCCTTCAAATGCCAAGCCGCGTCGCAGCATAGACACAATCTTTTCATCGTCATCTACAATTAAAATCGTTGAGCGCATGGTCTTTCTCCTTTACCATATCGTTGTACTCCCATTGTAACAGGCCAAAGCTCAATTCGCATCTTCCTCACATTGGGATTGGGACACAGTGCAAAAAACGGAAGGGCCAAGCCCTTCCGTTCTCTACTCCAAGCGTTTCCTCGGACAATTATTGCTGCTGTGTTTGTTCCGTATTGAAATCATTCTTATTACCAATCTTCACTTTTAAGTCTATTTTTTTGCCATCACGAAGAACATTCAGGGTAATTTCTCCGCCGACTTTTTGTGTTTTAATAAAGTCAATCAAATCTTGACTTGTTGCGTAAGGTGTACCATTTGCACCTGTAATAATGTCGTATGGTCTCAGGTCAGCCATATATGCCGGTGATTGGTACACGGTGCTTGCTACCACAGAACCTTCGGTAATATCCGTTCCCATTTGTTTTGCAACTTCGGGTGTGAGGTTCATAAGAGAAGCTCCGATAAACGGCACAGGTTCTTTAGGAACGTCTTTATTCTCCTTCAAATACTTCACTGCCTCAGACATGACACTCGACGGAATTGCAAAACCGATACCTTGCGCATCCGCACTTACGGCAACGTTCATGCCGATGACTTCACCATTCAGATTCAGCAACGGACCGCCCGAGTTACCTGGGTTAATGGAAGCATCTGTCTGCAGCAAATGGCTGTACTCACGTGTTTTGCCTGTTTCTTGGTCCGGGATACTAATCGTGCGTTCTTTAGCACTGAGGACCCCTGCGGTTACCGTATGCTCGAAACCTTCCGGGTTACCGATCGCTACAAGCCATTCACCAACTTGTGTATTGTTAGAGTCACCCAGCGGCGCAACAGGGAAATCTTTATCTCCACTATTTTTTTCAATTTTCAAAACTGCAAGGTCTAGATCAAAACTGCTTCCTAGCAGTTTAGCTTCATAAGGTTTGCTATGATTCTCAAGTGTTACTTGAATGACATCCGCACCTTGAACAACGTGTTGGTTCGTCAGAATATATCCTTCTTTGTCAAAAATAAATCCAGAGCCAATCCCCATCGGTACGAGCTGATTACTTGCTTGAGGCTGTTGACCTTGGTCTGGTTCCTGATTTCCACTTGGTCCGCCGAATCCACCACCAAAGAAATATTGATAAAGTGGATCATTCGTGTTTGCACCGCCCCGTCCAATACCGCTGCGTGAAGACTGTTTGGCAAGGGTGTCAATTTTAACAACGGCCGGACTGGCTTGCTTCACCACGGATGACACATCCTCTTTACCTGTTGGCAGTAAGGACGCCGTCACATTATTACTACCGCCTGTATTGCTCGGTGCAGCAGCTTCAGCTGCCGTTTCATTATTATTCACTAATGCAGCTTCTGGCGTGAACAAATTCGTTCTGTCAGCGGTATACATCAATACGGTAATCACCAGCATCCCGGCTATAAAAGAAAACAACAGCGATCTTACAGAAGACCGGGGTTTGCGGCTGTTATAGTTCCAATTGCCTTGATTGTTTCCACTGCCTTGTCCTGCATGGCCGGAGCCACTGCCCCCGGCTCCCCTTCCAGTTGAATCAGAGGTCTCACTGTTGTAGTGTACAGGTACAGGTTTTACAGGATCAGGCCTTGTAATCTCTACATTACCTTCTTGACGGCTTGCTGTATCTTCTTGATTCACGGACTGGAATGGTCCATAAGAATAATAATACGAGGAATCATCATTTCCGGCAGGATTACGATTCTCATTTTGATAGGTCTCTTTTTCTTCATCTTGTCGATTCGATTTATAATTACGTTCGTCCATGCCTCTCTACCTCCCAATCTCTTATTTGCAAGAGATATTCTTTAACTGTCTTTATTTTGTACTTTAAACCTTAACTGTACCTTAAAAACAATTAAAAAGGAGATAAAAGCCATTCAATATGGCTCCTTACTCCCGTCATAACAGCACTTTTAGCTCTTATGTTTGACCCATCCCTGACGGTGTGCATAAATCGCCAGCTGTGTTCGATCATCCAGATCACACTTCATCAACAGGTTGCTGACGTGTGTTTTGACCGTTTTGATACTAATATGTAATTCTTCTCCGATTTCTTTGTTGGTCTTCCCTTCGGCAACTAGTAAAAGAACTTCCTTTTCCCGTTCTGTAAGTCCGGACTCACTCTCCCTTGCCGTCCGCTGCCGAATTCCCCGTGTTAAAGCCTGAGAAACATCTCCCGTCATCACTGGCATTCCTCTATGAGCTCCTTGAAGAGCATAGATAAGCTCTTCCGCTGACACTGTTTTCAGCACATAACTTACCGCCCCTGCCTCAATAGCTTGAACCACGAGATCGTCTTCAAGAAAACTCGTTAGCATCACAATTTTCATGCCCGGGAATTCAGACATAATCGCTTTTGTAGCTTCTGCTCCATTCATCACCGGCATCATCAGATCCATCAGAATCAGATTCGGCATATCTGTATCTTTCATCTGACGAAGCTGGTCCAGTGCATGTTGTCCGTTCCCCGCTTCAGCGATCACATGAAACGTAGGCTCTAACATGAGATAAGTCTTCAATCCCATTCGAACCATATCATGGTCATCCACGATCATTACCTTTACTATGTCGTTCATACCGTCTCCCCCTCTAACACGTTCTGAAATTTCGGAATGAGCACACGTACTGTCGTTCCCGCTCCAGGCTTGGATATAATCTGCACCTGTCCCCCAAGCTTCTCCGCACGCTCACGCATCGTGGACAATCCGTAAGAACCGGGACGTTCAGGCTGCTGCAAGAAACCCTGCCCGTCATCACTGATACTCATACTGATCTGATGTTCCGATTCACGGATGGCCAGGCTGACTAGCCCAGCTTCAGCGTGCTTGACGACATTCGCTACAGCCTCCTGGATAATGAGAAACAGCTGGTGCTCAATGGCATCTGAGACTCCGCCATCCAGTTCCAGCTCTTTTACACCCTTTAGACCATTTTGCCGGCAATAATCCGGAAACCAGCTATCCAGTGCAGCAGCCAGGTCACGTCCTTCCAGTTCAACAGGCCGAAGCTGAGCGATCAGCCCTCGCATCTGACGCTGCGCGATATGAGACATCTGGATTAACTGATCCAGCACCTTACGCCCCTGTTCAGGATTCATCTCCAGCAGGCGTGGCAAGGACGAAGCTGACATATGCATGGCGAACAGTTGCTGACTTACTGTATCATGCAGATCTCTGGCCATCCGTTTACGTTCTTCGATAACAGCACGCTCGGAAGCTTGCTCTTGCTCAATCACTTCCTGCTCGCCAAGCCGCTGGAGCAGCCTCATTTTTTTCTCTATCGACTCCATCATCACATTAAATTCCTGATACACCCGGCCAAAAGAAGCATCGTCCGCTTCGGGCATACGAACCGATAAATTACCTTTGGACACCTTGAGCATGTTAAGATCCAGCAGATCAATCTTGCGTTGAAGACGCAGTGCTGCTACATATCCTGTGACGATCGTTCCGACAACGACAATGCTAATGTACGTCCATGCCCGAGTGCGCTCCTCACCCGTAAGCATATTGCCGTACAATATATAGAATCCACCCAGTGTGATCAATCCGGTTAACACAAAATACGTCATCAGTTCCCATTTGTTTGCTTTGAGAATTGTTCGAATCATGCGTTAACCCACCTTATTTACTTTGACATCGCCAATAAACACACTGATAATAATTCGCACTTTTTTGCCTGCCTCCCGATAATGAGCTGTCTCTTCTTGAGCACTACCCATAAATCCGCCACGTTTGTGATCGAGGAGCTTCATATCCCCGATAAATGAACTCGTCGTCAAAGAAATTCCAAGATCCATATCCTCCGGAACGAACACCTTAACATCACCAATGAAATGTGAAATGACAATTTTGGTCTCACCATATGGAATTTGAGCCTTGGTCAAATCAATCACCGTATCTCCTACAAACGCAGAGATATTCATCGGTTTCAGCGTAAACACTTCCTTGCCCATATAAAAGTCGCCGATAAACGTCGATTTATTATACGTTTTGTTGCCGTACCCTTCCTCATATCCATACTTTTGATGATATTGTCCAAAGTCTTCGAACTTCTGATCACCTGATTGTTGATTGTGATTTTGTTGAGAATGACCGTAATTTTCACCGTTTGCACTCTGATGCCATCCCTTTTGGGACTGCATGGATGAATACTTTCCGGAGACTGGCTCTGATGATTGTTTAGGTTTGCCAAACGTTTTCTCGAATTCTTCATCAAATGAAGAGGGCATCTCCAAGTCCTGCGGTGATAACGGCTCATATGGCTTCTCAGGTGGTGGCGGGGTTACGTCATCATGACGCTTCCGATCCCGATGTCCTGGTCCAATTAATACGTATAACCCGCCGCCAATGAGCAGAATTGGAATCAGATAACGGATGAATCCTCCTAGCGAATAATCGATTAACCCCATGTTACGTGCAAGGAAGAAACCACCAAGGGCGAGTACAATCACCGGCCCAATCGCAGCATATCCTCCGTTACGGCGGATCTCCGTTAATCCTTTAATTCCCCACCAGATTAAAAAGACGGGCCAATATGTTCTGAACAGGTATCCTATATCAATGTCATATCCTAATTGTCTGAACAAGATCAATGCGCCGATAGCAATAAGAGGTATACCAACCCACCAGCGGTCTCGCGTAGATCGTTTCATCACTCATGTCTCCTTTGACTTTATTCTATATCCAGTGTACCTCAGACATGACAAGGTTAACAGCGCCGACAGGTTGAAGTTGTCTCAGTCTCGAGACCGAGTTCTAAGGATAATTATGTAAAGTTTGATTCTAAAAATATAAACGAAAACACCCTGAAGCATGACGCTCCAAGGTGTTCTCATCTGTATTTCATTCTTGTTTGTTTGTGCAGAGATTAACCTATTCCTAAGCTATCTCCTTATGCAGTTCACAAACTTATTTATTCATTTTACCTGCACGGCCCGTTTGACCTGTGTTCTCTACACCAAACTCGGCGTTATATTTTTCGTCAGGTGTTTGGTAATTGTCTTGTACTTTGTTTTGAGCGGATTGCTTCACTTTAGAAGCAGCACTGCCCGTTCCATTTTCCTCAGCGAACTCTGCATTGTACTTCTCGTTCGGCGTTTGGTAACCTTGGGATTTCTTTGCCACAACGAATCACCTCTCTCTTCATATTTACACTGCTTTTTTGCAGTGCGGGGTTCGTCCCCAGTCAATATTATGTGAAGAGAGACTTTTTGTTATTCAGGCATAACATTCCATTATCAGATGGCTTTATCCAGCCAGGAATCAGGAACCATTTTATAAACATCAATCGCTTTAGATAACTCCGTCAGCATCTGTTCAGTACATTTTCCAGCGCCCTGTTTGATGACATGTACCTCAACATCTTTTTTGCCCCATTCTTTGTACACCTGCTTTGTCGTCGGAAAATAAAGGTCAATCTTATTTCCTTTGATGGCTGAACCTGTGTCAGCAACGATACCGTAACCATACCCGGGAATATACAAAATAGAACCCATGGGAAACAGTTTCGGATCAGCAGCAATGGTAGAAACCGTTTCTTTATCACGACGAACCTTCACTCCAGAATACGTTATACCGTATTGAGGATGTTTAGGTGTTTTACCTGTAGATTCGACTCCTGCTGTATATCCCGTTGCAGTCACCTTTTGAGTCTCAAGAATTTGTTCTGTACGAGGTGCTAACACGGGCATAGCCGGATCCATTACCCGCTTTGCTGGCAATTCAGGTTTAGGCAGCACAACAGGCTGCGGAGACCACAGAAACCCCAAATAAACGAGAGTCGTTAATTCAGCCTTGTCCGTATAAAGTGGCTTAACCGGATTGAACTCGGTTTTTTCCTGAACGTTTTTATCCTGAATATGAAGCACTGTGCTTTCTTCTTCGAATATATAGGCTTCGGCCTCATTGAAACTGATCAACATCCCGGCAAAAATAAAGCTGCACATGATGATTAACTTCAGGCTTGTTTTGAATTTTGGATTTTTTTTATTCATGGTATAACCTCCCCCTCACATGCAAAGGGTTACCAAATACCAATCATTCTATACCTCCCCCCAGCTACGCATAGCAAAAACAAGCACAAAAAACCGCCAGAACCCCATGGATTCACCCCTGGGCTCTGACGGTTTTGATTCATATTTTACCGAGTACAGTTCTAAGTTAAACCTGTCTTGATGCAATTTCCTCTTTTAACTGGGCAACAACCTCATCGACCAGCTTCACGCCCAGATCGCCTTCGCCACGTTTACGTACAGATACCGAGGCAGCATTTTTCTCATTCTCCCCTACAACGAACATATATGGCATTTTCTCGAGCTGTGCCTCACGGATTTTGTAACCGAGCTTCTCGTTGCGAAGATCCGCTTCCGCTGCGATTCCTGCACGTTTCAACTTCGCCTCTACTTCACGGGCATAGTCGTCGTAGTTTCCAGATACCGGAATGACTTTGGCTTGTACAGGAGACAACCAGAGCGGGAATGCTCCTGCGAAGTTTTCTAACAAAAATGCAGTAAAACGCTCCATTGTACTAATTACGCCACGGTGAATAACAACTGGACGATGTTTCTGTCCGTCATCACCGACATATTCAAGTTCGAAACGCTCAGGCAGCAGGAAGTCCAGCTGAACCGTCGACAATGTTTCTTCTTTTCCTAGAGCTGTTTTAATCTGCACATCCAGCTTCGGACCATAGAACGCCGCTTCGCCTTCTGCTTCATAGAACGGGAGGTCAAGCTCTTCCACAACTTCACGCAGCATACGCTGGGACATTTCCCACATCTCGTCGTTCTGGAAGTATTTCTCGGTGTCCTCTGGATCACGGTAAGACAGACGGAAACGGTATTCGTGGATACCAAAGTCTTTATATACGGTCTGAATCAATTCAATAACGCGAGCGAACTCTTCTTTAATCTGGTCTGGACGCGCAAAAATGTGTGAGTCATTCAACGTCATCGCACGAACACGATGCAGACCAGTCAGGGCGCCAGACATTTCATAACGGTGCATCATGCCCAGTTCAGCAATACGGATTGGCAGATCACGGTAGCTGTGCATACTGGATTTGTACACCATCATATGGTGAGGACAGTTCATCGGACGCAGAACCAGCTCCTCGTTGTCCATTACCATTTTAGGGAACATGTCCTCTTGATAGTGCTCCCAGTGTCCGGATGTTTTATACAATTCCACATTACCGAGTACGGGTGTGTACACATGCTGGTAACCCAAACTTTCTTCCAAATCTACAATGTAACGCTCCAATGTACGACGAAGCTTGGCTCCATTCGGCAGCCAGATTGGCAAACCTTGACCAACCAACTGGGAGAACGTGAACATTTCCAATTCCTTACCAAGTTTACGGTGGTCACGCTTGCGCGCTTCCTCAAGGAAGTGCAGATGCTCGTCCAGCTGTGCTTTTTTCACAAATGCAGTACCGTACACCCGTTGCAGCATTTTGTTTTTGCTGTCTCCGCGCCAGTAAGCGCCCGCTACGTTCATCAGTTTGAATACTTTAATCTTGCTTGTAGACGGCAAGTGTGGTCCACGGCACAGGTCGAAAAATTCACCTTGCTCATAGATCGTAATTACGCTATCTTCCGGCAAAGCATTGATCAACTCAAGTTTGTATGGGTCGCCAACTTCATTGAAAATGTTAATGGCTTCCTCGCGGCTAACTTCCTTGCGCACGATTGGCAGATTTTCGTTGACGATGCGCTCCATTTCCTTCTCGATCTTCTGGAGATCTTCCGGATTCAGCGCGTGTTCCAGATCCATATCATAGTAGAAACCATCCTCAATAACTGGTCCTACACCCAAGTGTACTTCTTTGTTTCCATACAAACGTTTAACCGCTTGAGCCAGCAAGTGTGCTGTACTGTGACGCATGACTTCGAGACCTTCTGGGGAATCCAGCGTTACGATCTCCACCAAAGCTCCTTCATGAAGTGGAGTGGATAGGTCGACCACGATGCCGTCCAGCTTACCTGCTGCCGCATTTTTACGAAGTCCGCTGCTGATCGAAGCGGCTACATCCTCAATACTACTGCCATCTGCATACTCACGTACCGAACCATCCGGTAATTTAATGTTAACTGCCATTTGTCTCATTCCTCCTGTAAATAAACATGTTACATTCCAGCCTCTTGAATAAACACTTCTTTAAAGCTTACTTCCGCAACACTGTGGATTAACGGAAAGCACGCAAAAAACACCCGTCCCGGCAAGGGACGAGTGTTGTGTTAAATAATCTCGTGGTTCCACCCTAATTCAGCTGATCATCCTTGATTTTAGGAATTCAGCCCTCATTGGCATGTCGGTAACGGGCATGACCCGGCAGATCCTTACTCATAAAACCGCCCATCGTCTAAACAGTAGGGTTGTTCAGGCTTTATTTTCAAAATTGCAGCTTCAAAGGGGTAAACCATACGTGATATCCGGAGGAAATTTCAGCCCAGGTTCCTCTCTCTGCACCGATCAAACGTGTGGTTCATGTCTTTATCAACGCTTTTGTTTTTCCAATTATTCTTGATCAACAGTTATTATAATTGCCGAGATCGCCTGCGTCAATACCCGAGAGCAATCCTGAGCGCAACACTTCACATTCAGGACATTGATGGCATATCTGCACTTTATCTTCGAAGATCTGGCATATGGTTGAGATGATAGGAAGCTCTGGTGTACTCGTATGCAGCATCACTTTTTCCGGTGATATGGAGATGAGCGTACTCACAATCATATCTTCAATATCCATTTCCAGTTCGAGTCCTGGCATCTCAACAACCACCTGCTCATCCTTCTGTACAGGCAGCACGTTAAGCCCCGCATCAAGCACCTGAAATTCATGTTTGCCTATGTGAATCAGATGAATCAAAGGAACTTTCGCCTCCTGAAAAAAAACAAAGTACTTCAGCAGCCCCATAAACTCCTCATACTGGCGATCCATCCAGAACTCATCAAGTGCATACTCCACTAATTCCTGCAATTCTTGTTTGTAAGACCTTATGCGAAAATTCATGATCCCTTCGAGATGGAAAAAATGTACCTCTTCCAGATCCTGCCGCAAACCTTTGGCTAATGTGGTACGACGGCGTTCGCGAAGGCTTAGCTGATCCATATCACTGTTTCTCAACAGTGGCATACAGATTCGATGAATTTTCTCAAGCTCATGCTCATCCATCACGGAACATGATTTGGCAATCATACCCTCTACAATGCTACTTTCTTTTGTCTCCATAATAAAATCAGCAATACCTAAGGATAGCAAATCACTAATCTGCGGTAGCCATTGCTGGAAATCCTCGTGATTCTCATTCCCTCTGCATATCCAGACTGCCCGGCTATCCTTATGTTTAAAGACAAGCCGAAATCCTCTTTTACTTATATGTAAACCTTTGAATTTATCCTTGATGCACTGATAAAAGCAATCTGCCTCGTCTTGTCCGGACACATTCGTCCATACTGCAAATAGTTCCATTCGAATCACTCCTTTCCTTCCTCTTCAAAGTATATGGCAAGGCCCATAGGGATATACGAAGCGGTTTGATGGAAAGAGTGTCATGATTTCTCAGTATATAATTTTGGAGATCTCGCAAAAATGTGTTATTATTTTTATAACAGTATCTTTTACGGAAAGGGGGGAAGCCAAGCATGAGACAATATCGTAGACTGCTTCATCACATGGTTATCATTATTTTGTGCGTCTTTCAGGCGCTGTGTTTCCCCGTCCCAATGCAGACCGAGTCTGCCGTTGGTGTATCCGTTGATGCCACTTCGAATAAAGAAGTGCTAGAGATTCTGCCTCAAATACCCGAGAATCAACAGAAACCTGTTATTCGCAAAAGCTCACAAGCGATGTCTAAGCTGGTCGCCGTGAAGCAAACCAAACCCGTATTTCTTGTCCTCGCACTATTCATTGTGTTGCGAATACCCACAACAGGTCTGTCATTCAAACCGAGGTATTGTCTGTTAAAACGCAGATTATTTCTGCTACCCATCAAATGTACCAGCACGTATATATCCCTCTCTCCAGCGGCACCCAAATACGCTATCGCTCTATAAGAGTCACATCATATATTCGGCTGTGTCAGGAATTACTGGCTCTTGTTTCCTTGCGCCGTTTGAATGTTCCGCTTGAGCAGCAGATGACTGACTAGGGAATGATCAGCCTTCCTTCTATGGCCAGCCTCAATTACTAAGGAGGCATACTATCCATGGATGTACGCGAAACAGACCTGCCTGGAATCGGCAAAAAATTTCAGATTGAAACAAGCAGCGGTGATAAAATCGTCATTATTATTCACGATGACGGCCGCCGGGAGATGTACCATTTTGAATATGATGATCCAGATCAAAGCATCTCCATGATTACACTCGATGACAATGAGGCAAGACAGATTGCTGCAATTGTTGGTGGATTGACTTACAAACCAAAACAACTTGAAAATATTGAAGTGACTTTTGACGATCTGATTATCGAGTGGTACAAAATCGAAGCATCCTTTGGATGCATTGGCAAGTCCATCGGGGAATTGAATGTACGTCAAAACTCTGGCGCAACGGTCATTGCTGTTGTGGAGAAAAACCACAAGAAACACATTAGCCCGGGTCCGGAAGTTGTGATCACTGCAGAATCTACGGTAGTCGCTGTTGGCGAACGGAACCAACAGAAGCTTTTCAAGTCCCTCCTCATGACAGGAAGGGGGTAATTCGATGGATCATTTGATTTTTGAAGTAGGTCTGGCGCTGGTGCTCATTGCAGCAGCCGGCCTTTTATCCGCAAAACTGAGATTCTCGGTTGTTCCGTTTTATATTCTTATCGGAATGGCTGTGGGACCACATGCCATGCAGATCTGGCATTTGGACTTCCGATTTATTGAAAGCCAGCCGTTCATCGACTTTATGGGTCGAATCGGTATTCTGTTCCTTTTATTTTATCTAGGTCTGGAATTTTCAGTAGGCCGTTTAGTTAAATCGGGCCGCTCCATTGTTGTTGGAGGCTCGATCTATATCGGGATTAACTTTACATTAGGATTAGTGTTCGGTTTTGCATCCGGCTTCCCGGCGGCTGAGGCACTCGTTATCGCAGGTATTACTACGATTTCATCCAGTGCTATTGTGGCCAAGGTACTCGTTGATCTGAAGCGAACAGCCAATCCGGAGACAGAAATGATTCTGGGTATTATCATGTTTGAGGACGTTTTCCTCGCTGTATATATCTCCATCCTCTCCGGACTAGTGCTCAGTGATTCATCCACCATCGGTGGCGTGATCATGTCGGCATTGATTGCTCTTGGCTTTATGCTAATTGTCATCATTATCGGACGCAAAGCTACACCGTTACTGAATAAATTACTCAAAATTCGTTCCAATGAATTATTCTCTCTTGTTGTTTTTGGCGCTTTGTTCCTTGTCGCAGGATTCTCCGAAACGATCCATGTCGCTGAAGCGATTGGGGCGTTGCTTGTCGGTCTTGTCCTTGCCGAGACAGAACATGCCAAACGGATTGAACATCTCATTTTACCTTTCCGTGATTTCTTTGGAGCGATTTTCTTCTTCAGCTTTGGACTGTCTATCGATCCGTTGTCCCTTGGCGGTGAAGCCGTATGGCTAGCAATCATTGCCGTTCTGCTTACGTTGTTTGGTAACTTCCTTGCAGGTATGATTGCTGGACGAAGTGCGGGTCTTTCACCAAAGGCATCCGCTAATATCGGATTAACCATTGTATCTCGTGGTGAATTTTCTATAATTATGGCCAACATGGGTAAGGCTGGTGGACTGTTGCCATTGCTTCAACCTTTCGCTGCACTGTACGTACTGATTCTAGCGATCCTTGGGCCATTATTAACGAAAGAGTCCAAACACGTATTCCGTATTTTGGATAAAATATTCAAGTTCAAAGATCATCGCAAGAAGAAAGAGGAACCTCGAGTTCTACAAAATGAAGGATAAACAAGTCTATGTACAATAGACGAATGATTGTACCTAGCAACTGAGCGGCTACATGCCGAACTTTCTGTGAAGACCCCAGGGAGAATGGCTCGCGACGCCGCACATAAGGAGGGTGACCTATGAAAGCACCTCTGATATCGGCTAGTCCAATGCCACGCACAGCCAAAAGTAACATATCGACCTCTCGTCGCTGGTTGAACCTCTTTTTGGTCATCATTGGCGGAGTACTGGCCTCCGTGGGACTTGAGTTATTTTTGCACCCTAACAAAATAATTATTGGCGGTGTAACGGGAATTTCTTCCCTTTTTGCACATTGGACTGAGCTTCGAATTGGTTTGTTTCTGTTCTTATTCAATGTTCCATTTATATTTCTATCCTACAAGATAGTGAAGAAAAAGTTTGTACTAGTTACTGTTCTGGGTCTGGTTGTCTTTTCGATCGGTGCTATTGTGTTACATCCCATGCCGCCACTCGTCGAGCACCCTCTGGCTGCTGCTATGTTTGGAGGATTATGCTTGGGGCTCGGAATCGGGCTTGTTGTTCGATATGGCGGAACACTGGATACGCTGGAAATCGGTGATCCGTCCTCTCGGCCGCCTGAACGTGTATTTAGCGGAAAACGGATGCTTATCGAAAAAATAATCATGCTGCTTAACTTGATCATATTGACAGCTGCTGGTGTTGTTTTTGGCTGGGATCAGGCTATGTATTCTGTCATCGCTTATCTGATTGCTTATGAAATGGTGTACCTTGCCTTCCGGGGGTTCTCTCCAAAGCGCAGAGTATGCATTCTGACTACACAAAGCGTTCAAATCGAAAAGGCTATACGTAATCGCCTGCGTCGTGAACCAAAAAGACTGGAA
This sequence comes from Paenibacillus sp. JJ-100, assembly GCF_948329825.1. Classification (GTDB taxonomy): domain Bacteria; phylum Bacillota; class Bacilli; order Paenibacillales; family Paenibacillaceae; genus Paenibacillus. The sequence continues at coordinate 188,692 of NZ_CAOJCM010000001.1, read as the reverse complement.
GCCAAGGAGTCTTCGTCCATCGCTGGAACGGAAGCTTGGATGGGACAGATTCCAGGGACACTGTACTACGAAGTTCACTTCCTAGAGATGATTTGGTTAAAATCGATCGTCAGGCATGTCGATCCACATGCAGGCATTGTTTCGAATCCAGAGAAATAAAACAACTAGATACGTATAGACCATAATAAAACGCTCACTTCCCTGATGAACTGTATGGAGATTCTCCATTGTTCAACACTCGGAAGCGAGCGTTTTTTTCGTTTAACCTTCAGATTATGAACAATTATAGTTCTACAATTGCCTTAACCACTTGTGATTCGGGTAATAGCCAAATGTCTATTGCATTTGGCAGTTCATCAAAAGGCGTTCTATGTGTAATATAACCATCCATCGTTAATCTTTTGTCACGCAACGTCGTTAACACCTGTTCAAAATCCTGACGCGTAGCATTCCGGCTCCCCAGTATACTCATCTCACGCTTGTGAAATTCCGGGTCATGGAACGTAATATCCGCTTTTACCAGTCCAACAAAGATTAACTGTCCGCCGTGCGCCACATACGAGATGGCTCCATTCATAGAATGCACATTACCTGTCGCATCAAATACAGCAGTCGCATAATCACCGCCTGTAATCTCGGAAACTCGTTGGATCGCCGTGTCATCTGCTTGTACAATCTCATCTACCCCAGCCCAGCTTCGGCTTAGTTCCAGCCTGTCCAGGTTACGATCCACTGCGATGACGTAAGCACCTGCTTGTTTGGCAAAAGCCATAACACCAAGTCCGATGGGCCCCGCCCCAATAACCACGACTCGCTCCCCCGGTTGTAATGCAGCTCTGCGTACAGCATGAGCCCCAATGCTAAGTGGTTCAACCATGGCTGTCTCATCCAGCGTTAACCCCTCTGCTTTTAGCAGATGAGAGACGGGCACTGTAATTCGTTCCCTCATCCCCCCATCTACATGTACACCCATTACTTGCATGGAAGCACAACAGTTTGTTTTGCCCGAACGACAAGCAACACAATGTCCGCAATGCAGATAAGGGATAATGCTTACCTGATCCCCAGACTTTAAACCAGCCTCATTAGGGCCGATTTCTTCAATGATGCCTGCAAGTTCATGACCAAGTACACGAGGATACGTAAAAAACGGCTGATTACCTTTGTACGCATGCAAATCTGTACCGCAGATACCAATCCGCCGAATGGCAACCAATGCTTCTTCCTCTGCTCTTTCGGGCTGTGGCAGTTCCTTCAGCACCAACCGATCCATTTCTTCACATACAATAGCTCTCATCGCTGTTCCTCCTCTGATGCATTCGAGGTTATATTGTAGTTCGCGTTTACGTTTACGTTATATTCATCCAGTCCGCTTGGCCATGATTCGTTGAGTAGTGGAGCTAGAATGCGCAGCACCTCCGTTAACAACTGCTGATCTATCGGCTCTTCAATCCAGGCCGCATTATTGACAATGTTGCGCTGGCTTGCACTGCTCACGAGGGTTGTCGGAATCTGCTCATTCGCTGTGGAGAATTGCACAGCCAGCTTGGCAATATCACTGCCCTGCTCCTTACAGAATTGTGCTGCCTGGAGACAAAGCTCTTTTACCTGGTCACTTGCCGGATGCCAAGCTGGTGTTCCGCGGGTGCTCAATAATCCCATCGAGAGAGGGGAAGCGTTTACAAGTCCAACCCCTTTTTCCTCCAGTAGGGGCAGGAGCGATAACAACGACGTATCATTTAAAGCATAATGACAATATGAGATAATGGCATCCGCATTCAGCTGGGGTAACATTTTTTCAAACAGAAGTAGTGGCAGGCCACAGATCCCCGCGTAACGAATGACCCCCTGCTCTTTAAGTTCTAACAGCGTTGGAAAAGCTTCTTCAATAATGATCTCAGGGGCCACAAACTCGATATCATGCAGAAATAGAATATCTAAATAGTCTGTATGCAGCCTTGTCATACTTTCTTGTACACTAGATAGAATACGCTTGCGAGAAAAATCAAACTCATGTTCACCATAACGTCCAGCTTTGGTGGATAACGTATAAGAGCTACGGGGTAAACTGCGGATCGCTTCACCTAATACAGCTTCCGCCTTGGTTAATCCGTAGTACGGCGAGACGTCTATATAATTCATGCCTGCATCCATCGCTGCATGAACGGTACGAATACCTTCATTCCGGTCAATATCACGAAACACAGAACCCAGTGAGGATGCACCGAAGCTTAGAACAGGTACATCTAGTGCTGTCTTTCCAAGTTTTCTTGTTTTCATCGATTTGTTCCTCCCAGCACGGTTGAATAGACAACTGTCCCTCCATTGTATCAGTTAAAAATCCATATAACATATCGTGAAATGCGTAATATGTACTGTTTGATGATCTTTTTGATGGGTGGACAACAATAAAAAAGGGACAAAACAGTTTGATCTGTTTCATCCCTTCTATTTGTAACGGACCTACATTCATTTAGTAGGAAAAATGATATGAATGACGTACTTATAAGTGCTATACGTAAATGTTAGTTCTGCATGACAAAGTCTTTTGGCACACTACTCTCATCATCAAACATACGCAAAATTTCATATCGAGTATTGCGCTGCGCCGGAATATAACCGGACTCTCGAATCAGGCGAAGAATGGATTCAATGTTCACTTTGTACGTTGCACCTGCGGAGGATACCACGTTCTCTTCAATCATTGTACTTCCGAAGTCGTTACAACCGAATTCAAGCGATTTTTTACCAATCTCAGGCCCCATCGTTACCCAAGAAGATTGGATATTTTTAATATTATCGAGCACCAGACGGCTAATCGCTACCGTTTTCAGGTACTCTTCAGGTGTCTGACGCTCCAGCTTAAGATTGGTATTATCCGGCTGGAATGTCCACGGAATAAACGCCAGGAAGCCTTCGGAGTCATACTTATTGGCAATGCACTCATCCTGCGCGTCACGTACACGCATCAAATGCAACGCACGCTCTTCCATCGATTCACCCAAACCAATAACCATCGTTGCCGTTGTATTCATCCCGATCCGGTGAGCGGTCTGCATAACATCCATCCAGTCACGCCATGAGCCTTTCAGGCGGCTAATTTTGCGGCGCGTACGGTCATCGAGAATCTCAGCTCCGCCACCAGGCAGGGAATCCAGTCCAGCTTCATGAATAGCACGTACAACCTCTTCCAACGTCAGACCGTCAGATACTTCAACCATTTTCATGATTTCAGCTGGCGAGAAGGAGTGCATCGTAATATTCGGGAAGCGCTCCTTAATTGCTTTGAGCAGGTCCGTATAATAGCTAAAAGGCAGGTTCGGATTCGTTCCACCCTGCATCAGAATTTCAGTTCCGTTCACATCTTCGGTTTCTTTAATCTTCTGAAAAATCACTTCATCTGGCAGAACATACCCTTCTTCTGAACCAGGTCTGCGGTAAAAAGCACAAAAACGGCAGTAGACGTCGCACACATTCGTGTAGTTGACGTTACGCCCAATAACAAATGTCCGGTATGGCTCAGGGTGCATACGTTTCATAATGACATTAGCAGCAGCACCGATCTTGTCCACTTCGTTGGATTCAAATAACTGAATCGTGTCTTCCAGGTCTAAACGCTCGCCCCGAAGGGCTTTATCTAAGATACGGTCTACCGTACTCATCGTAAAAAAGCCTCCCTCGTAAAGAGAAAATAAATACGACGAACCGTCCTGACTTGTTAAAAAAGCAAGTTCTGACTGTAACATCGCATTTCAGTACTCCACATATCGTAACACAGGTTACATGTGAAAAAAAGCACCTTATGAAAAGGTGCTTAAAAAATAAGTTTAAATTTTTACATATCCAGTGGTCACTGTGCTTATCCAATTCTTATCTAATTCCTTTAACGCAACGGATTAGACTGCAACGCTTGCTCAAGATCTGCAATCAGATCATCTATATCTTCAAGTCCTACAGAGAAACGAAGAAGGCCATCTGTAATGCCACGCTCATGACGAACCTCTGCTGGCATAGCCGCATGAGACATCATCGCCGGGTACGAAAGAATGCTCTCTACCGCTCCTAGACTTACAGCTACAATGGGCAGTGTGACTTGATTCAGAACCGCTTTTGCGCGTTCACCTGAACCTACGTCAAACGATACCACCGCTCCGTAGCCTGTAGACTGACGCTCATGTGCTTCTCGGCCAGGATGATCCTTCAAACCTGGGTAATACACAGCGGATATATCTTGGCGATCGTTGAGCCACGCAGCCAATTTGGCTGTGCTCTGTTCACTGTGAGCCATCCGTGCGCCCAGTGTCTTCATGCCGCGCATCAAAAGCCAGGATTCTTGGGCACCCAGAACAGTGCCTAGCCCATTTTGTAGCTGTTTTAGCTGCACACCCAATTCATCTGTACGCGCAACAGCCAGACCTGCCAACACATCACTGTGACCGCCGAGAAATTTCGTAGCACTATGTACAACGATATCTACCCCAAGCTCAATCGGACGTTGATAGTACGGTGTCATGAACGTGTTATCCAGAATGGTGATCAATTCATGCTCTTTGGACCAGGACGTCACAGCTGCAATATCCGTAATCTTCAAGGTTGGATTGGAAGGTGTCTCCATATAAACGGCCTTGGTATTCGGCTTAAGTGCTGCTTTGACTTTATCCAGGTCGGTCATATCCACAAAAGTAGTCTCAATCTGCAACCGGCTTAATATGGTCGTCAGAAGTCGATAAGTTCCTCCGTAAACATCCTCCGTTACAATCAGATGATCGCCCGCAGAGAACATCATGAACACACTGGATATAGCCGACATTCCTGATGAATAAGCAAATCCACGTACCCCGCCTTCAAGCAGGGCAATGTAATCTTCCAGTGCTTGACGTGTAGGGTTGCCGGAACGGCTGTAATCATGCTGAGGTGGATTAAAGATATCAAAATGATGAAACGTGGAAGCTTGGTAGATCGGCACACTGGAAGCGCCCGTTGTCTTATCAATCTCATCCCCGAAATGAAGCAATTTCGTATCAAACTTCAGTTCTGACCTATTGGGTTTATTGTTGCTCGACTCACTCATGAAGTTACGCCTCCTTCCACTTCCTGCTGTGCTGCCAGTAGTGCAGCATTGAGATCAGCGATCAAATCCTCCGCATGTTCGATCCCTACCGAGAATCGAAGCAGACGATCATCCACCCCTACAGCGTCACGAATTTCAAGCGGAATATCCGCATGCGTTTGCACAGCAGGATACGTCATCAGTGATTCTACACCCCCGAGACTCTCGGCAAATGCAATCAATTTGATATGACGCAGTATTGGCTCGACGTAGCGTGCATCTTTCACTTTGAAAGAGAAAATACCTGTATTTCCCGAAGACTGCTTCTTCTGAATTTCATATCCCGGGTGATCGGATAATCCCGGATGGAACACATCCGTAACGGCCGGATGCTCAAGCAGGAATTTTGCAATGGTAAGCGCGTTATATTCATGACGTTCCATACGGAGAGCTAGTGTTTTCATGCCTTTCATCAATTGGTACGAATCACTAGGCGATAACACAGCTCCAATGGAGTTATGGAGAAATGCGATCTCTTCAGATAAAGCCTCACCCTTGGTGATAATCAGTCCAGCAAGCACATCATTGTGTCCACCTAGATATTTAGTGGCACTGTGTACAATGATATCTGCACCGAGTTCGATTGGACGCTGGAAGAACGGTGTTAGCAGTGTGTTGTCCACAATAGTGAGTAACCCGTGATTTTTAGCCCAAGTAGCTACCGCTTGAATGTCAGTAATCATCATCAGCGGATTCGTTGGAGTCTCGATAAATACGGCCTTCGTATTTGGCTGACGGATGTTCTCCAGTGCTTCAAGATCGTTCGTATCCACATAACTTGCCGTTACACCGAATCGTGATAAAATGCGTTCCAGCAACCGATATGTACCTCCGTAGAGGTCGAGAGAAACAATTAGGTGATCCCCTTGACCGAACATCGCAAAGATCGTTTGGAGTGCTGCCATACCTGAACTACAAGCAAAACCTGCATCACCGGACTCCAGCGCTGCTGCAGCTTCCTCCAGTACTTTACGTGTTGGATTCGTCGTACGAATGTAATCGAATCCAGTACTTTGTCCCAGCTTCGGATGGCGGAACGCAGTGGATTGATAGATCGGAAAGTTAACGGCTCCTGTAACCGGTTCATTGATGGATCCAATCTGAGCTAAACGGCTTTCAATTTTCAACTTGTTATCTTCCATTACTGCATCCTCCTGTAATCTCGATTAAATTTGCGGACCAATATCGTAAGGTGTTTCCTGATACACATAGTAATTGAGCCAGTTAGAGAATAATAAATTAGCATGCGCACGCCATGTAGCTGGAGGTACACGGGATGGGTCGTCATTAGGATAATAGTGTTTCGGGAGTACAATATCTAAACCTTTGGCGACATCACGGTCATACTCCCATTTTAATGAGAAAGGATCATATTCGGCGTGGCCTGTGGCAAAGATTTGTTTCCCGTCTTTGGTTGCCACTAGGAATACGCCTGCTTCCTCTGACTCAGCCAAAATTTCCAAGTTGTCGATTTTCTCGATATCCTCGCGTCTAACTTCTGTATGTCTAGAATGTGGGATGTTGAAAACTTCATCAAATCCACGCAGCAAGGGTACGTGAGACTTGTTAATTGTATGTGGAAATACGCCAAAACACTTTTCATCTAACGCAACTTTGGGTACATCAAAATGATGGTATAAACCTGCCTGAGATGCCCAACATATATGCATTGTCGAAGTCACATTGGTTTTAGTCCATTCGAAGATTTCCTGTATTTCTTCCCAATAATTCACGTCTTCAAAATCCATTTGCTCCACCGGAGCTCCTGTAATGATCATACCATCAAAACGGCGATGCTGGATCTCATCAAATGTTTTATAGAACAGGTCCAGATATTCCTGGGACGTATTCTTGGAAGTATGGGACTTGGGATGTACCAGTACCACATCGACCTGAAGTGGAGTGTTACCCACCAATCGCAGCAATTGCGTTTCGGTTGTCTCTTTGGTAGGCATCAGATTCAAGATCGCGATACGGAGTGGGCGGATATCCTGCTTGTATGCAGACGATTCGTCCATGACGAAAATATTCTCCCCTTCAAGCACTTCTTTGGCTGGTAAGGTATCCGGAATTTTAATTGGCATGGTAAGTTAACTCCTCCTTGTTCATAGATCACATTTGCCGCGAAATTCACTGTTGAGAAGTTGGGGCATATAACAAAGACCTCTCTCGTATTCCGAGAAAGGTCATATGTAAACAAGATATTCGCCTCTCTCATCTCTCAGTTACAACAGCACTACGGGAGTGCTTGGTCGCTGCAAGAATTAGCACCGTGCGGTATATCGCCGGTTGCCGGGTTTCATCGGGCTAGTCCCTCCACCTACTCTTGATAAGATTTCGCTGTATTCAATTATAGTTCAAATATATTAACTTTTACTTTAAAACATTCCTGCTCTCACGTCAAGATGTTAGTTGAGCGGTCTGGGGATAGATTTTGGAACGGTTTATTGTTCACAATCATACACTGCCTTAGAGCGAAATAGACACATTTTTGCGCTTGAAAGCACTCTGGACCAGCGGTATACTAGACAAGTGTTTATCAGCCCTTATGTGAGAGGTGACATATTAAATGGATGGCGACCCGAGGCCTAACTGGCAGTCGAATTCCGAACAACTGCATAGAGAATTGACATCAGCATGTCGGCAGCGGGACGTTTCTTCCCTTTGATTATAGAATGATGTACGCAGTACACACATGATTTTCAGGCCTGCTGCCGACCGGCTGATCTGTTCTTTTGCGCCCATATTAATGATGAAATCCGCCATAACGGCGGGTGCAGAAGGAGTAGATAACATGAAAATCCGGTTGGTTAACAATGGTGTATTTATCCCTGTGGATGACATTCAGCAAGCATTGACCCCACCCGCGGAAGGATTCTACTGGATTGATGCGGACGTGGACGATCTCGCTGTACTTCAGCCACTGTTCTCCATACATGATCTGGCTGTGGAGGACTGTCTGAGTGATGAGGAGCAGCGTCCAAAGATCGAGATTTATGAGAACCATTATTTTATCGTAATCAATAGCATTCGTTTTGATGATGAAGAGATTTTTCTACGAGCAGTCAATCTATTTCTTGGCAGACACTATATCATCAGTGTAACGAAACAAAAAGTCAGCGAATTGCGTACTTTGAAGCCGATTCTCTGGGAACAGGAGATCAGCACCCCTGATCGTTTTCTCTACCTCTTAGTGGACCTGATTGTTGATAATTATTTCACCGTCGGTGATCGAATTGAAGTGCGGATCGAGAAGCTTGAGGAAGACATTCTAATGCATACCAAAAAGTCACATCTGAATGAAATCATCGGTCTGCGAAGTGAAATTCTATGGTTGAAGAAAGTGCTGGGACCTCAAAAAGAGGTCATCAACACGTTGAATAAAAAAGATCTGCGTCTCATCGATGATCAGTTGCAAAAATATTTCAGTGACATCTATGAGAACGCCGTAAAAATATCGGAAACGTTCGAAACATATCGCGATCTGATGGGCAACTTGCGAGAAGCTTATCAATCCAGTATAGCGAACCGTGCGAATGAGATCATGCGGGTATTTACCGCAATTACGACGGTGTTCATGCCGCTGACAGTTATTACTGGAATATACGGAATGAACTTTGATAACATGCCCGAGTTGCACTGGAAATACGGATATTATGCTGTGATCGGCCTGATGGTTACACTGGGCTTGAGCATGTTTTTCATTTTCCGCAAAAAAGACTGGATCTGAAATCACCTGTACGCCTGCTGCAAATTAAAATAAGACGAAGCACTCCTTCTCCCGGAATGGCTTCGTCTTTTTGATTGATGTCTTTTCTGGGCTAACCTGCGTTACGTTCGGTTTCTACATGTCTGCGAAAACGGATACGTATCATACGTAATCGTTCATATACTTGCTCCAGTCCGCCTTCAGGACGTTCTTCTCCATATACTTTATGTAACACAGGCTTCAAGAATGTATCTCCCAATTCCTCATATGCCTGCCATACCGCCTCTTGTTCTGTTTCAGGCATAACGGCCAGTTCTACATCAAGCAGTGAGTCCGTATCATATCCTTCCAGATCCAGTGTTTCCAGTAGCTCGATCAATTCCCGGCGAGATAACCCTGATCGATTGACGATTTCTTCTAACGTTTGTCCTTCTTTCATTCCTTCAAGTACATTTTTACGAGTCAGAAATTTGTCCAGTTCCTGTTTGAATTTCTGCTCTTTCTGCTTGTATAACCAGCTCTCGTACTCTTCTTCTTTCAGCACCGTATATACCCAATCCAGCGGGAAAGAGCTTGAGCGCTCAACTCCGTTCGTCATCTCCAGCCATTCCATCCCATACTCCGATGCTTTACTCTCACCAACTCCTGGTAGCTGCATCAACTCATCCATCGTATGTGGAACAAAAGCACTGATCATGCGCAAAAGTCGATTAGTGGCCACAAAGTAAGGGGCTTTTCGATCTGAGGCGGCTTTTTGTCTGCGCCAAACACACAGTTCTTCGTACAACGACTCATTCCCATATAATTCACTAAAACAATGCAGACGTTGTCCTGCATAACTGCGCAGCTTCAGATCCTCATTCTCATGATACAAACCATGCAACAATGGACGGTATCCTTCGCTCATCTGCATGGCAAGCTGATGACGATAAATATGCAGTAATTCCTCCCAGGAAGTTCCCTCATACCAGATCTTATCCTCTCGGTCGCCTGCTTCATATCGACTCCATCCTAAATGCCAGGCGTTGTCCTCCTCCCCAATCCACAGCTGAGCTATTTCCTCATTCTGATCTGACATTCTAGACAACTTATTCATGAATATCACTTCCATCGCTGTTCCCCTCCTTATAACGTTACAGCTGGCTAATGAACCAAGGTACTTCCTGTCTCCAGATCGCACAAAAAAAGCACCCCTCCTGCAAATATCATTGCAAGAGAGGTGCTTCCTCATTAACCGTACTATGCTGTTGGATGTATTATACCACAATGGTAAAATCCGTCAATGGGCGTCTTTATTTGGTCAAGGCCAATTTCGCTAACGCTAACGAACCACACAATCCTGCATTATCCCCAAGGCCTGGTGAAACTACGTACTGATCCATCTCGGATTGAAGGGACGGATGCTGAACATATTCTGCCAGCAGTTCTTGCAATTTGCGGCGAACCATCGGGAACAGATGCTCTTGCTTCATTACGCCTCCACCCATCACAATTTTCTGAGGAGACAGAATCAATACATAATTCATCAATGCGTGTGCGAGATAATGCGCTTCAATCTCCCAGGCTTTGTGGTCAGCCGGCAGTTCATAAGCAGGCTTCTCCCAACGCTTGTTAATAGCAGGTCCTGCTGCGAGTCCTTCGAGGCAGTCCCCATGATACGGGCAAAATCCTTCGTAGGTATCTTCTGGATGTCTACGTACCATGATATGGCCCATCTCCGGATGAGACAATCCATGAACCATTTTTCCGCCAACTACAGCTCCAGCACCAATGCCTGTACCTACGGTTATATATAGACAACTATCCAGCCCCTTGGCAGCTCCCCAGGTAGCTTCACCCAAGGCAGCACCATTCACATCGGTATCAAACGTCATAGGTACATCAAAGTGTTCCTTAAGCTTGCCAATCATGTTGTACTGTCCCCAATGTGGTTTCGGTGTTGTCGTAATGTAACCATAAGTCGGGCTACCCTCAATCGGATCAATCGGACCGAATGTACCTACACCCAACGCTTCAATGCCTTTGCCTTCAAAAAAAGAGATCACCTGAGCCATCGTCTCTTCTGGTGTAGTTGTTGGAAAGCTGATCCGTTCCAAAACCTCACCATGTTCTGTTCCAATACCACATACAAATTTCGTACCACCTGCTTCAATCGCACCTAAAACTGCCACGTTGTAATCACTCCTATGTTGAAATAAAATAAGAATCTCTACTGACTTCAGAAAATGTAGGATATGCGAAATAGCTTAGTTGCTCTCGAGTTTATTCAGTCGTTTCAGTAATGTCTGTCTCCAGCTGTCCGCAAGGGCAGGAAGTGCTAACAAAGCCCGCATTCCTTCCACATTCTGTTTCTCCTGATACATAATTCGATTCGCTTCCAGAATCGTCATCGATGAATCATCGGTGCGAATCTTTCTGAAACGTGATGCAGGCCCGACCTCTCCCTCTTTTAGTACTCGAAAATAAAAACCGGTATGTCCACTTTCCTGAAAATAAAGAGGAAGCGCCTTGTAATTATACCTTGCACTCAGTTTAAAACATGGCTGTCTTGGTTGACTGACTTGTACCTGCGCGTCGCCGAATTCAAAAACATCACCAATGCGCACGGTTTCTTCAGTACAACCTGCAACGGTTAGATTCTCACCGAAAGCTCCCCATTGCAACTTTCGACTCATCTGCTGCTCTATTGCTTCGTAACGGCTATAATCATAGACACACAGAGCTTTGTCAGGCCCCCCATGGTTCACCAGATCCGCCTGAGCATCTCCGGTCAGTCCAGTAAACGAAAGAAAGACCGGGACAGCGACAGGTTGCTTCACGATACTACTCCATACTTCTTGCTTCTGACCAGGCAGTAGTTGCGGCTGCCCTACATTAATGGCCAGAATAGCCGCATTAACCTCTTCTGGAATTGGATTAGGTATAAGTTTCATGGTTACTCCATACCTCCTGCAATCACTTTTTATCGAATAGAACCGCCAAATACGAGCGTATTACTTAACAACCTGCCTGGAGAAGTCAGCATCTTGCCGCCCGCATACATACCTGAAGACGCACCGCCATCCAGATTCATCGCCTGTTTGGCCCCCAGCTTCTGCATCACGGCTGCCCATTCTTTCATTGTAGCACCAGAAACGGTAGCAAGCATAATTGAACCATCGCCCATAATCGCAATTCCGCTTCTCGCTCCGGATGAATTCAAAATCTTGGGATCTTTAAACCCTTCACTTGCGGGATTCACGGATATCTTGCCGTCTTTCACCAGACGTGGACCAGCACCTACAGCCGTCACAACATCCTGCCAAGGAATTTCTTGACCCGCTGCATTCGTATATCTGTAATTCATCTCTACAGTAGAGCCTACAGTGAAACGATCTGATGTAGACTTCTCCTTGCCTGTGAAGATAAGGACCGATCCATTTTTGGGGATAGTTACATTGGTGTTAGGGACTTTTTTAGTGACGATCCCTTTTTCGATCACCACCGCTGTACCTCCTTTAAAACCTACGTTAGCTCCACGTTCAGGGGTATAGAGCATGGTGATACTAGCATCTGCAGAAGGTGTCCGGTTAACAAATGTTGCATACCAGCTGCGTGATTTTCCATTTAGATCAGTTACTTTCCCTGTCAAACTCACTTGAAGTGAATCCATTAGAACGGATCCATCTGCTTTGAAGCCGATGGATGTACCATATCTTCCTATATGTATTACTTTTCCATTTGCTATTAACATGCCGTAGGGATCAGGTGCACCTTGATATGCTTCAAAAAAAGCTCCGTTAATTGCTGCTTGTGCGCCATATGCTTTTACAATGGATGGCAATGTTGCTGTTTGACCAACCTGCTTCTTCGCAAGACCTACCGTTACCGGTGTCCCTTTGGGGATGGAAACGGTCTGAACCGTAAAACTGCGTCCTGCTGCTTTTACTTTCTGTACCTTTGTAGTAATTGCTCCTTTTGCATCAACCTTTTGCGGAGAACCCACCGCACCCGATAGTAATACCGGTAATGCAAGGACGAGGGCCAGCGCCCCAGTCCACCACTTTTTATTTGATCTATTCGCTGTCATATTGCTACTCACCCAGTTGCCACTCCCATCCAAGAGCCTAGACTCTTCATCTCAAGTTGTTCAAACTTGTCCATCACCATATCGGGATCCAGACGTAATTCACAACCTTCCAGCTTGCAAGCAACCGGAACGGCACAATGAATCTCTGCCAGTTTGCGCGACAGATGCAGCATATCGAGATCACTCTCAATTTTTTTACGTACTGATGGAGTAAGTTTTTCCAGATTGCTTAATATCCCTTCAATCGAGCCATACTCCTGCACAAGCTTCAAAGCAGTCTTCTCACCAATGCCTCGTACCCCAGGATAATTATCACTGGCATCTCCCATCAGACCCTTCATGTCGATGATCTGACGAGGGGTTAGCTGTTTCTCGGCCATCAATGTTTCCGGATTATACACCATGTAGTTGCCGTGGCCTTTTTTCATAATAATGATACTTGTACGATCATTGATCAGCTGAAGCATATCATGATCACCCGTCAGCACCATCACATTCACATCAGTCTCTTCGGTGTAGTACTTGGCGAGAGTTCCGATACAATCGTCGGCTTCAAATCCCTCAGCACCAATATTCGGAATGTTCAGACTATCCATCACTTCACGGATCAGAGCAAACTGGGGAATGAGATCATCCGGTGCTTCGGATCGATTACCCTTGTAAGCTGCGTACTCTTCACCACGAAACGTTTTGCCCCCCATATCCCAACAGCAGATTACGTGACTTGGTGCAAATGTCTGAACCGCATCCCAGAAATAACGGATAAATCCATAGACTGCGTTGGTTGGAAGCCCTGCCTTTGTCCGTCTGATATATCCGCTCGCAGATGTCGCATAAAATGCACGGAACAACACTGCCATACCGTCTACCAGTAACAAAGTAGGTTCATTACGTTGATTCACTTGAAATTGTTCTCTCCTTGATCTATGAAAGTCGAACACCCATGTCTGGATTCAACTTCAATAGTATATAAAATATCGAAACTCATTCTATCATTATAGCATAGTTACGCCAACCTTCGTCGGACCAAAAAAGCCCTGAATTTTGAACAATTCAAGGCTTCGTTCTGGTACTTTGTCAGGCTTTGTTCCATTCCTGCTCATACGTATCTTCCTTAAAACCCACGGTAACTTTCTCTCCATCGGTTACGATTGGACGTTTGATGAGACGGCCATTGGAAGCCAGTAACGCAATCTGTTCCTCCGCCGACATCCCGGGCAGCTTATCCTTGAGCTTTTGCTCCTTATAGACTTCCCCGCTGGTGTTAAAAAACTTTTTGATCTCGAGTCCACTCTTCTGAATCAGCTCGGTTAATTCCTCTTTTGAAGGCGGTGTATCGAAAATAGGGATCAGTTCCAGCTCATGTCCCTTTGCTTCAAGCCATTTCACAGCTTTGCGGCATGTGCCGCATTTGGCATATTGATATACTTTTAGTTTCGTCATGGGATCGCTTCCTTATCATAGGGGCTCGGGTTTTGGTCTCTCGCTTCCCTTGGTTTGCTCCGCAAATCCAAAAGTCGCTCCATCCCAATACCCTCGCCCGGCAGTTTTCTTTTTTGGCTGATGCGGGCTTACCGCCCTCCATCTTGCCATCATCTCATTTCCTGTGGCTTTAAAATACCTTAAAGCCGTTACATTACATACTCAAAGTTCCAAAGACTCGTTAGCCTGCGGCGTGCTGTTCAGACGCTTTGCTCGCTGATCTTTTTCAACCTCTGGACACCTCAAAGTTCCAAAGGCTCGTTAGCCTGCGGCGTGCTGTTCAGAACGCTTCGCTCGCTGATCTTTTTCAACCCCGGACACACTCAAAGTACTAAAGACTCGTTAGCCTGCGGCGTGCTGTTCAGAACGCTTCGCTCGCTGATCTTTTTCAACCCCGGACACACTCAAAGTACTAAAGACTCGTTAGCCTGCGGCGTGCTGTTCAGAACGCTTCGCTCGCTGATCTTTTTCAACCCTTGAACACCTCAAAGTTCCAAAGGCTCTTTAGCCTGCGGCGTGCTGTTCAGAACGCTCCGCTCGCTGATCTTTTTCAACCCTTGAACACCTCAAAGTTCCAAAGGCTCTTTAGCCTGCGGCGTGCTGTTCAGACGCTTTGCTCGCTGATCTTTTTCAACCTCTGGACACCTCAAAGTTCCAAAGGCTCTTTAGCCTGCGGCGTGCTGTTCAGACGCTTTGCTCGCTGATCTTTTTCAACCCTGATTACATCTCCAGCTTTTTTCACCTATCCATTAGCTTTTTTGCACAGTCTCTCTAGGTGCTGCTTCAATATCCAAGCGCTTTTCCAGCGCTGCCATATCTGGCGGCAATGGTGCTTGGAACGTCATGCGTTCCCGAAGAATGGGGTGTTCAAATCTCAGTTCGCATGCATGCAACGCTTGACGCGCTATCCATGTATCCCGTTCCTCTCGAACACCCCTTGTCTGCTCATCTACGTTATGCACAGGTAACGTCTTATACATCTGATCACCAATCAACGGACAACCAATGGATGTCATATGTACCCGGATCTGATGTGTCCTCCCACTCTCCAGCTTCAAACTAACCGCACTAGCGCTTCCATCCGACCAGCGTGCCAGCGTGGTATACAACGTTCTAGCCGCATACCCGTCGGGTGTAACAATGCGGCGATGCGGCTCTTCTGGATCACGGTCAATCGGGCCGTCAACTGCTCCCTGTTCTGGAACAGGGCTGCCGTGCACCAGCGCGATATATTTTTTATCCACTGTGCCCGCGATCATCTGCTCCGACACATGCTGATGCACGTAAGGATTTTTGGCAATGGCAAGTACGCCGGAAGTTTCCTGATCTAATCGGTGAATAGGCCGAAAGCGGAACTTCTCGCCTTTCTTTTGCCAATAATGCACCACACCATTCGCCAAAGTACCTGTATAATGTCCGTGGGTGGGATGAACGATAATTCCTGCATCTTTGTTCACAATCAGCAGATGTTCGTCTTCATACAGCACGGTAAACGGAATATCCTCTGGCAAAATATCATCTGATTCTTCTTGCTCCATCCGAACTTCCACCAGATCCCCTGTACACACCTTCACACTGATGTATACCCGTTCACCATTAAGCATAACCCCTTGCTCGGTGAGCTTAATTTTAGACAACAGCTTACGCGAAACCTGCAGCCGTTTCTGAAGCACGGTTTTCAACAGCCAGCCGTCCTCCGCTTCGGTCACTCTGTAGGTAATCGGCGCATAATACAAGCTCACTCTTTACGGCGGAATACTTTTTTGCTCCGCACATATTCAATATCAGCAACTTGTTGTCTCGCATTGGCTGTCCGTGCAACAACAAAGAAATAATCAGATAAACGGTTTAAATACCGACGCACCGACGGATTAATATCCGTATGCTGTCCAAGCGTAACGGTACGACGTTCTGCGCGGCGGCACACCGTACGGCACACGTGCAGGGCTGATGAGAGCTGGCTTCCCCCAGGAATAATAAAACGTTCCACTTTCGGGTTCTCGGCATCGTATTGATCAATCCACTCCTCCAGACGTGTGACCATCTCATCGCGCACTTTGTATTTTGTTTCACTTAACCGTACAAAAGCCAAATCAGATCCGCAGTCGAACAGTTCCTGTTGCACTTCCAACAGATGTTCACGCAGGTCTGCGAAATCCCCATTGGCAGAATCAATTAGACTAATGGCTTGACCAACAAAGCAATTCAATTCATCAATCGTACCATAAGCTTCAACCCGGTCATCATCCTTGATAACCCGGCCTCCAATCACTGAAGTCTGACCTTCGTCACCGGTTCGTGTATAAATCCCCATCCGAATCCCTCCAATTGTATATTTATGCCTTACCAATCATATTGAAGCATCATCTTACCTGACCTTGTTACCCTCGTCTATCCTTAGTCTTCATAACGCAATTGCAAACTTCTCAGATCCATCGCAAGACCGGATACCAACATGAACATCTTCTCTGCATGCGTCTGCAAGATCCGGTTAACTGAAGCCATTCTCGCCGCAAAAATACGTTCCTCTTCTGACGGATTCAAACTAGCGTGCATCTCGTTTGTAATAACAAGTATTTTCCCCTGGTAGGACAGCAGCGCATCCATTAAACGTTGCGTTTCCATACGTTGTTGATCTAAATCTACGGACGTCCTGAAGCTTGCTGCCATCCAAGAGGTAAGACTGTCTACAATCAAAATGCGCTGATCTGCCAGAAACAGATTCGATTCTCTGTTAATCTGGATCACAACATCTGCGAGCTTAGAACCCTTCCCGACTTGAATAGCACGGTAGTGAGCAGATGGCAATTCGGGAATAACGGGATCATGATCACCAGTGGATAAATATACACCTTCCTTAGTCAATTGAGCCGCGTATTTTAGCGCAAAGCGCGTCTTTCCACTGCCTATGCCGCCCGTGACCATAATCAGCAATCCGCTCCCTCCTTCCCTACCTGTTTCTAAATAGCGGTTACTCAGTCAGTGCTTTGAGTACTTTTTTCGACTCTTCCGAATTGGCCGCAGATAATGGAATGGTGGCGAAGAGATTGCTTGGGGCATAGTTTACATCCTTGAACATTTGCATGCTCTCAAGCGGAATGCCGTACAGACGGGTTTCTTTTTTCATATCCGAGCCATCATCGCCCTTGCCTTCTTCAACCAAGATCGAGCCTTCGAATACACCGCGCTCATATTTCTTCACATCAAATACATCGTCTAGCGGAATATTCGATCCGTTCTGACCGTACTGTTTCATATCATTTTCAGGCAAAATGAAGATGTCGTGTTCGCCTGCAGCGTATTCAACCATTATTTTTTGCACATCATACATCGCACTTGTAATGATTTCTACTTTAGGCTCTTCCCCAAGCTTTTTCTGCAAATTGGTTTGCAATTGCTCTGAAATAGTGGATGGGTTACCTTGATTATCAATTATAAACACTGTGAATCCGTCTTTGCCGCCACACCCAGCTAATACAAAGATTAATGAAATGATTGCGGCTAATCCCCAAAATCTCTTCATTCCAGTTCCCCCTTTAGTCTCCTAAGTCCAATATATCACAATTGTTCCACGCAAAAAAACAACACTTATCAACAAGCCCCATAGATGCATGCAGCAAAAAAGAGATCCTTTCGGATCTCCTTCTTCACTATGTTATTTAGATATTCACTAGCGAATATTCAGCATTTATCAACGGTACATCTCATTACTTGGGTTTGACTGGATTAGCCTTCATATATTCGTTAATCTTCAAGTCCAGCAAACTGCTGATCTCAATGACAATGTCCGATGTAAATGATTTCTCTTCCAGAAAAATCTGTTCCATCTTACTTCGGAGCATACGGATCTCATCTTCCAAGGAAATGTTATGCAAGGATGCGTCATCAGGGTTCACCGACCATCGGTCGCCATGATCGCTTTCTGCAAGAACGTGTCCACGATTTGTCGGTAAATCATATTCAACACAAAACAAAGCTAACCCCTCCTCAGAAAATATTTTCCAAATATATGAAAACTCATTTCAAATTGAAATTATATCACAATATTTTGTAAAAGAAAGTATTTTTTTGGAAAAGTTCCATATGTCTTTTTTATTGATGATTCTTCCTTAAGTCTTAACCCTCTTTTTGAACTTTGTAAACAAAATTTCCGATTCGTTCCAATGCTTCGTTCAACTGAGAAACTGAGGTTGCATAAGAGCAGCGTAAAAAGCCCTCACCTTGCGGACCAAATACGTTTCCTGGCACAGCAGCCACCTTGTTCTCCGTTAACAAACGCTCAGCAAATATATCGGAACTTAGCCCCGTCTTCTGAACACTCGGAAAAGCATAGAATGCTCCCTGAGGTTCATGACAATCCAGACCGATATCACGGAATCCTTGCACAATCAAACGTCTCCGCTGATTATAGGATTCGACCATTCGATCTTTTTCGCCCAGTCCGTTCGTCAACGCTTCAAGGGCCGCGACCTGACCCATTGCTGGTGCACACATTACAGTATACTGGTGAATCTTAAGCATCGCTGCAATGAGTTCGGGATGTCCGCACATATACCCGATCCGCCAGCCCGTCATTGCAAATGCCTTAGAAAAACCACTTACCAAAATCGTGCGGTCTTTCATATCTGGAATTGAAGGAAAGCTGACATGTTTTTGATTATACGTCAGTTCAGCATAGATTTCGTCAGCAATCACGATCAGATCATGTTTTTTGATAACTTCTGCGATAGGCAGCCAGTCTTCATACGTCATAATCGCCCCTGTAGGGTTGCTTGGATAACACAAAATAACGACCTTTGACTTCGGCGTGATGCTCGCTTCCAGCGCTTCAGCCGTTAGCTTGAACTGATCCTTCGCATACGTGTCTACCCCAACTGGAATACCACCGCCAATCGATGCAATTGGGGAGTAAGCCACATAAGAGGGCTCCGGAATAAGGATTTCATCACCGGGTACAATCAGTGCACGCAAAGCCAGGTCGATCGCTTCACTCCCGCCCACAGTGACAATAATCTCATCTTTAGGATCATATGATGTATCAAACTGTTTGCACAGATAATTGCTGATCGCTTCACGCAGCTTCGGCATACCAGCATTGGATGTATAACTGGTCATGCCTCTTTCAAGTGAATAAACGCAAGCTTCACGCATATGCCACGGTGTTATGAAATCCGGTTCCCCTACACCAAGCGTGATGATATCTTTGTTGTCACCCACCAGGTCAAAAAACTTACGAATTCCGGATGGTGGGATCTCCTTGACAAGTGGAGCCAGATACGAGGACATTGTTTTGTTATTTCCGGTTGTTTGTTCATTCACTATCATGACACATCTTCCTTTACGGCGAGATCATGAGACGGTTATCTTCCTGATGGTCTTCAAAAATAATCCCGTCCTGCTTATATTTTTTAAGAATAAAATTGGTCTTGGTTGAAAGTACTGAGTCAATAGGAGAGAGCTTCTCCGATACAAAATTAGCGACTTCACGTAGGTTGCCACCCTCTACTTCAACAAGCAGATCATATGCACCTGACATGAGGTAAACGGATTTCACTTGTGGATAGAGATAAACACGCTCGGCGATTCCTTCGAAACCCCGGCCGCGCTCTGGCGTAATTTGCACCTCAATCAAGGCTGTTACTTTCTCATCGTCAATCTTGCTCCAGTTCACAACAGTGGCATATTTCACGATGACATGATCTTGTTCAAGCTGTGCTACAGCCGCTTTGATCTTATCTTCTGACTCCCCCAACATTGTTGACAGCAGAGCAGGAGTTCTTCTCGCATCTTCTTTCAATAGATCCAGAACCTTGAGTTGCAGATCATCCAAATCTTTCATCGTTTTTCCCTCCAGCATCATCCAGGCTCCTAAAATGAATTAATACTTATATTACATGAATTTAACGTCAATGCATAGACAAAAGACCGCCTGCCCTCAATTCAGGCAAGCGGTGGTATGGTCTCAGGGATATGCTTCACCCCCCCTATCCATTGGTTACATGTAATAAGGGTTACCGTAATTCGGCTGACGCGGAGTCACATTTGAAATCTGGCTGTACGGGCTGTTTTGCACTTGTTTCTCCTGCACAAATTGCTGACATTTCTGTTGTGCCTGGTGTGCAGACTGGATCTGCTTATCCAAATCCTGCCGTGGTGCTTTGGCAGAAGCCGAATACATATTGTTCTGTTGCATCAGGTTGAACAGTTCACCTTGCAACCGGAGCGTATCATTCGTCAAATTATTGAACATGCTGCGAACCGTTGGGCAAGAAGCTTCCGTTGTTGCTGTTGTGTACTCTCGCGAAGTGCGTCTTAGATCAGCGAGAATGCTTTTTAACAAATCCTGTTCCTGCATGAAATTACCGGTTTGATTGTACATGTGTTCTCCTCCTATACGCTGATAATGCATACGGCTAGTTGTGAATTAATGAGATTGGGATGGGGCAAGGGATTGATGCTGGTGCAATGTCTGGATCAATGTATTCAAGTGCTGCTCATGGGAGCGGGCATACTGATTCAATGCCTGCTGGATAGCAGGATGGGTGGAAATGGATGCTGTGGCTGCACATTGTTTGATCAGCATCTCCTCGTTCGAGATGGAATCGGCAATATAGTTCAGTTCCTTGGGACTCAGTGCTTGCATCTGTGAATTCTGCATGTACATCTTACCTCCTTGATCTAAAGTTTATGCGAGCTTATTATGACCTCGAATTGCAAAACTATACCAATGTGATGACAAAGGAGATGTTTCAGATGGACCTCGTTTATGGCAAACCTTACTGGCCTTCTACTTATAAACCGGATGTGGGTTACTCCTCTCTAGAAACGGATATTTCATGTGACTGCCTGATAATAGGAGGTGGTATGGGAGGTGCACTTACTTCCAAATTGCTTTCACAGCGCGGTTTCGATACCGTTGTAATTGATAAACGGAAGATCGCTCATGGTAGCAGTTCAGCAAATACGGGGTTGCTGCAGTATACTAATGACAAAACGTTGACTTCGTGTATAAACACATTTGGCGAAGATAAAGGCGTCCGCTTTTATCAGTTGTGCCGTGAAGCCATGCTGCACCTTGCAGAGATTGCAGGAAGTCTGAAGACGGATCCTTGGTTTATTCCGCGAAACAGCTTTTGTTTTGCCAGTGTTGAGGAAGATGTTGCTCTGCTTGAGGAAGAATATCGAACCTTACAAAAATATGGTTTCGAAGCAGAGCTGTGGGATGCAGATCAGATAAAAAACCATTTTCCATTTGAGAAACCGGCTGCACTGTACACCAAGGGTGATGCTGAAGTCAACCCGTACCGCTTTGTTCAAGCCCTATTTGAATCAGCCATTCAACATGGAGCACGAATCTACGAACAGACGGAAATGATTCATTGTGACTATGACGATGAAGGTGTGTGGTGTTACACCCCTAAGGGTAAAATTCGAGCGAAAAAGGTTGTCTACGCTGCCGGTTATGAAACTCAGGAGATTAAGAAAGACAGAGGAGCATATCTGAAATCGACATATGCGATCACAACCAAACCACTCCCTGATCTGAGCAGTTGGTATGAGGAAGCCATGATTTGGGAGACAGCGCGTCCTTATCTATATATGCGTACCACGCCAGACCATCGAATCATAGCGGGAGGACTGGATGAAGAAATACCTGATCAGGATCAGCGTGAACTGCGTGCCAAAAATCAAGGCGATGTTCTGCTGGAAGAAGTCAGATCCTATTTCCCACTTGATGCACTTGAAATTGACTACGTCTGGGGTGCAGTGTTTGGCAATACACATGATGGCCTCCCCCTCATTGGAACACATCCAGAATATCCACACTCTTACTTTGTCGAGGGCTACGGGGGGAACGGAACGGTATATAGCATGATTGCTGCTTCCCTGATAGCAGATGCCATCAGTGGTGTTGAGAATGAAGATATGAAGCTATTCTCTCTGACGAGAACCAGCAAGCCTTCTCCAGTATAAAAGTGAACATGGTTTAAAATACAACCTTACGGTTGTCATTACCATAAAAGGGTACAACACATGGAAAGATTACATCTTTTCCTTGTTGTACCCTTTTCAAATCATTTTATCAATCTATGGCTGGAATCACGAAGCCGCCTTGTTCAATTGCTTTCGCATAAAAATCCAGCCAAGTAAAGGAAAAGCACCTAGTGTGATGATGAGCCAAATAATCACTTGTTGCGCATGAGAATTGACAACAGCGATCATAAATATCGCCAAACCAAACAGACGTCCAGACATTAGACACAATTCTCTTAATACGACAAGTTCAACCCTTTTCTCCACATTTTCGCCGCTCGTGCCCATCATGTCGAAACCTGCAGAGATCATCGGCAAAATATAAAGTGGCATCGCTATTGCACTCCCAATCCCCATGAATAACAGCGTACCGTAGGATACTTTCCAGAGAAGGGGCAGCAACACCAATAGCAACAGAACGGAGCCCGTTAACATTCCTTTGGATCTATAATGAGGTTTGAACCATTTTCCAGCAGCCCAATAACTGGTTAGAGCTACTGCTGAAGTAACCAGGGAGAACTGTCCGAGCTTGTATTCCTGAGTTGTTGCCAGATAGACAAGCAATGCAATGAGAAAAGCAAACACACCTTCTCGAGCCCCTTGTGCAAATAATCCCATCGCTAGCGGTCGCCAAGGACTGTTGGGCGTGGACAGTTGATGGATCGGTTCTGACCAGCGGTATGTACCGCTGACCTTTCGCTTTTTCAGAAAAAAACTAAAGAACACGGCGATGATATAAATGACAAGCGACACCGTAAAGATCAGCCGATATCCGGTATTGGCCGTCATTCGTGTAATAAGGAGACCAGAGAACCACGGTCCGATAATGCCTGTCATGGAACCAAGCAAGCCAACCCAGCCATTAAATAAGTCTCTGTTTTCCCGATCCGTAACCTCAAAGTACACTACATTAAATGCGAGCCAGAAGAGTCCAAGTGCACAGCCTAGGAGTAGTCCAAGGGGCCAGATCCAATCCACAGCACGTGTGCCTGTCCACAGAACAAGCATGTAGAATATTCCGGTTAAGGCGATTCCCAGCCTCAGCGCACTCATTTTATTATGTTCTTTCACCCATTTGCCAGCAAGCCAAAATGTGACTCCGATCGCCAGTTGCTGACTTATCGTGAACCAGCCGAGCATCGCGTAATCGGGACGACTCTTCCAGAGAAACACATTTAGAAATGTACCGGACAATGCTCCCGCTAACGCAAACAATCCATTCACGCCCAAAAGCAGAATGGATTGTTTTCCCAAAGTAATCTTCATCTGCTCCTCCTTCATCACCTGATACAGACTTACGTGAACAGGTGACTCTTAAGCGTTAGCGTACCCCAAGCCGGAGGAAAACATAATGAATCTTTACTTTTTTATTTAAGTTGTATTCCGTTTAATTCAGAGATGTCAATGTGTACTCAGATTCTGGATCAACTTCAAGCGGTCATCCTCAGACAAACTGTATTGAACCTGAAAACAACCAGAGCATACATAGGTCAGGACCGTAAACGGAGGTGATAACACGGAGCCTTTACCTGAAGCCGCATTAGCAACCGGCGTAAACGTATCTTGGCTAGCTGCTTGCGATCCAGCTAGAATCATGAATTCCCGGCAATGTGGACACTCCGGTACTTCCTCTTGCTGATCTAACTGTTTCTCCACACCTTGCTCATACAGAATCAGATCATTACCTTCATCTGCATATTTGTTCAATGTACGCAGCTCGGGCAACTTCAATTCCACTTCATCACCCCAGAGTGACGTCAGGTCTGACACCTGCTCTTTATCATTAGCAATATCCTCGGCTTGAAACTCCTCATCGCTGTCATCGTTCTCGTCGCCAATGTTAATGTTTAATGTACGATAACCCTTTAATTCATTGTGACAATATGGGCACTCTTCTTCCGGTCCGAGTTCCTCATCCCAAACAATCTCTGTTTGACACCAAGGGCATACTGTAGTTTCCATCGTGTATCAACCTTTCTTCTCAAAAATCACGTATTCAAAACATAGATTACACCGATGGCAAAAAATACAATCGATGCTGCAAACAAAATCCGTATCAATATTTTCATCATCGATCCCCCTAGATAATGCTTGCACCAATAACATAGGATAGTGAGACAGAAATGATCATCGATATCAATCCGACTGCTCGGTTATCCGCTTCAATCTCCCGGTCAATTGAAAACACTGGCGTCAGGAATTCAAACAAAAAATAAGCAACGAGCAACAATACGAATCCAACAATGGACCAGGTCATCGCTTCATATACCGAAGATTTTGCCTGAATGCAAAAACGGAGCACATTGCAAATTCCAAAGATTTTGCCACCCGTAGCCATTGCCACAGCCACGTTACCTTGTTTGATCTCCGTCCAGCATTTATATTTCGTCACCAGTTCGAAGCATGCCAGAAAGACGAGCAGCTCCATAATGGCTACCGAGAAGAAACCGAGGACCATCCCCAAAGGATGAGACAGCAGTCCATCAATCACTTCTTTCACTCCCCATTCTCCTCCCCAAAATCTGTTATCCAGGCATCTGAACAGCAGATTTAATCATTCATCTTCGGGCTATTCCAGTTCAGCGACAGTTACACCATTGCCGCCTTCTCCGTAATTACCCAGACGATAACTTTTTACATGCTTATGCTTACGCAAGTAATCTTGAATACCAGAACGCAAAATTCCCGTCCCTTTACCATGAATAATATACACTTGACCCAGATTCGCAAGGAAGGCTTCATCGATGAAACGGTCCGTTTCCATTAATGCCTCTTCCAGATTGGCACCTCTCAAGTCCAGCTCACTCTTTACATTATCGTCACGAGTACGCTTCACACCTGTGACTGGTTTTTGCTTCGGCTGTTTGATGGCTGGGGCAGGTTGTTGCAGTTCCAGATCATCAAGTGACACCTTCATCTTCATAATTCCGAGTTGTACAACGGCATCTTTGCTGCCTGCCATCTCTACAACATGCCCCTTCTGGTTGAGACTGTAGACAAGCACTTCATCACCTGGCCCGATGGCACGGGTTTTCGGAGCGGCTGCCTTTTTAATCGTTTTTTTCCGTTTCTCCGGCTCAGCTTCATCTAGCTGTTTGCGGGCTGCTATCAATTTGTGCTCTTTTACAGAAGCGCCTTCTTCCAACGCAAGCTGACGGAGATCAGCAATAATTTTTTCTGCTTCAGCACGAGCTTTGTCTATAATGTTCCGCGCATCTTCCTCCGCTTTTTCGATTCGGCGGTCTCGCTGCTGTTCCAGCTTTTCTAGTTCAGCTTGGTGACGGCTGCGCAATTTCTCCATATCTTGACGAAGGGTCTCTGCCTTCTCGCGTTCTTGTTCAGCCGTAAGGCGATTCTCTTCAAGAGAGGCGATCATATGCTCAATGCGCTGATCTTCTTCCTTCACTTCACCACGAGCATAGTCCAGAATGTACCCTGGAAGGCCTAGTCGCTCTGCAATTGCAAATGCGTTACTGCGTCCAGGTACACCAACAAGAAGACGATAGGTCGGACTAAGCGTGTTGATATCAAATTCCATGCTGGCGTTAATTACACCTTTTCGCTCATACGCGTAAGCTTTTAACTCACTATAGTGAGTTGTTGCAACCATACGGCAACCTGTCCGATGCATATGCTCGAGCATAGAAATCGCGAGTGCAGAACCTTCCGCCGGGTCTGTTCCTGCTCCAAGCTCATCCAGCAGGATAAGACTTTTCGGGGTCATATGTTTCAGAATGCGAATAATGTTGGTCATATGACTGGAGAACGTACTCAGATTCTGTTCAATACTCTGCTCGTCTCCAATGTCAGCATAAATGGCATCAAATACACATAACTGACTGCCATCTTCGGCGGGAACAAACAGACCCGACATCGCCATCAAGCTCAATAGACCAATTGTTTTCAAGGTTACGGTCTTACCACCCGTATTGGGTCCGGTCACAATAATAGAGGTGTAATTGTTACCGAGTTCCACATCAATGGGAACAACATGTTCAATGGGAATCAGCGGATGACGTCCCTTTTTCAACTTCAGGAAACCACGGTCGTTCATACGAGGCAATGTCGCTTTCAGTTCACGGGCTAGGCGAGCTTTAGCAAAAATAAAATCCAGCGATGCTAACAAATCGACATCATAGATTAGCCATTCACCTTGCTCACTGACAAGTGCCGTCAATTTCTGCAAAATGATTTCGATTTCACGTTCTTCCCGTATCCGAGTTTCACGTAATTTGTTGTTCATCGCCACAATGGATTCCGGCTCTATAAAGAGTGTTGCTCCTGAACCTGACTGATCATGCACGATACCACCGAAATACGAACGGTACTCCGCTTTAACCGGAATAACAAAGCGGTCTCCTCGAATCGTTATGAGCTGATCCTGCAACATTTTGGATACCGTAGACGAACGGATCATGGAATCCAGTTTTTCACGTATACGTGCTTCTCCCCCGCGTAATTCACGCCGAATCTGAGCTAGCGTCACACTCGCACTATCTGCAACTTCGGCATTATCATCGATACAAACACGAATCGCGTCTTCAAGTTCCTTTTGCTCCGATAACTGATCACTAATAAAGAAGAGAGACTCCATCGGCTCATCTTCATGAAGCGCTGCAATCTGACGTTTCAAGCGTCTGGCTGCTTGCGTTGTCGTGGCAATGCTGAGCAGCTCATGAGGATTGAGTGTACCGCCAATCTCAGCTCGTTTTACGGAAGCAGTGATGTCTACGATCCCCCCAAATGACGGCGACCCTTTCAGCCTTTCAAAGGTAAAGGCTTCATCCGTTTGCTGAAGCAGGCGTTTTACTTCTTCCAGATCACTAACTGGCTCAAGTTGGTCTGCTTTTTTCTTACCCATAGACGTTTGAGCAAAGCTAATCAATGTATTTAAAATTTTGCGATATTCCAGCGTGTGTAATATTTTCGTGTCCAAATGTACAACTCCTTCCAACTATATCTGTATTATAACGAAAGAACGTTTGTCATGCTATTTAACGAATCCTTCCACACATAACTTCAAGCCCAATGCCACACACTACGACAGTCAGGATTGTGCTATCATGCGGCTCGCTAAGAGATGACATGCTAATTATCAATCCAATCTGAACAAAGGAGGTCACCCCCATGAAATTTCTGGGCCATGTCGTACGATTTATTATCGCAGCTATCGTATTAGTGGTGGTCAGCTGGATCGTTCCCGGTTTCGCCGTTGGCGGTTTCTGGAGCGCATTGATGCTTGCTCTGGTCATCGCTTTGCTAGGCTGGATTATTGAGGGAGTCTTTGGTAAAAGAGTGAATCCTTTTGGCCGGGGAATCGTCGGCTTTATCGTCAGTGCGCTTGTGATTTGGCTGGGTCAATATGTCGTTGATCACGTTGAGGTCAGCCTTCTCGGTGCCATTCTAGCCGCTCTGGTCATCGGGATTATCGATCTGTTTATTCCGGTGTCTACCCCGTTTGATGCTGGACGTAGCTCCAAAAGCTAACACTTGAAATGACTTACCTCTCGTTACGAAGACGTATCAACCTCGGAAGGCCAGTGGCCTGAAGAGGTTTTTTTCATATTTGAGAGTTTTTTCATATTTGAAACATCCACAGAACGTGCATTCGATCAAATTTCAAAAAAACGACATACCCGACATGTACAGGCATTGTCAAATTGAGGTATGATGACTGGAGTAATGATTCAAATTTTATACAACTCACACGTAAGGAGGCAAATGATGAAGAAAGGTATGACATGGCTTGCCGCCTGTATGTTAATTCTTGTTCTTGCTGCGTGCGGAAGCAACAACGATTCTCAAGCATCCGAACCGGAGGCTACTGCCAGTGAACAATTGGTGATCAAGGCGAGCAACTACGAGTTCGATCAACCTGAATACCGACTAAAAAAAGGTGTCCCGGTCAAGATTGTTTATGAAAACGTCAACGGAAATCACGGTCTCCTGGTACCTGAGCTGAATCTTCAGCTGGATACTCAGAAAAGCTCCAAAGTAATTACCCCTGAGAAAACCGGTGAGTTTGAGATGTCTTGTTCCGTTTTTTGCGGTTCAGGTCATAGTAGCATGATCTCCAAAATTATTGTAGAAGAATAAACTTCAAAACAAGGAGCCCCCGTAGCGACGGGAGCTCTTTTGTATTATAACAAATTGTGCAAGCGTTCGCTGGTCAAAACCTCAACGAACGAAAAAGCGATCCGCTACGTTTGGTCCTGCTCAATCAATTCAATCCATTCGTTATATTCCGTCTGTAATTTCGTATATTCATCATGTAGCTGACGATACTCTGTGTTTAGCTTCTCCGCTTTCTCCTGCTCCATTTCCCGCTCAACTTGCAGCAGACGAAGCTGGTTAGCGGCTAACTCATAACGTTCACTAATTTCTCGCAGTTCATTCTCCATAATCCGCTTCTCTTCATCAGCTTCGGTCAATAGCTGCTCTCGCTGTGTCTGTTCTTTCAACAACTGCTCTCGTTCCTGCGTCAGTTCATCCAGCTTCTCCGAGCTTGCCGCGCTTTCACGTTGCCACGTTGTCAGCTCTTCCTCCAGCGCTGTCCATCGTTCCTGCCAAACTTGCTCCTGCGCCGACCAATCATCCGCACGTTGCTGCCAGACCTGTTCCTTCTGCTCTGCGGCATGCACTGCCTCTTCCAATTGTGCTCGCAGCTCTTGTTCTCGTGTCGTCAGCTGTTGAATACGGGAAGATAACTCGGCTTGACTAGCAGAGAGATCCTCATGTTTGATTTGCCATTCGAGTGCTTCCTCTTCTGTCTGTGCGAGCTGATTCGCTTGCTCCGCATAGCGTTTGGCAAGCTGCTCTGCCGATTGTCTTGCTTCATTAAGTGCCTCTTCCAGGTTTTGTTTCTCCACTTCCAGTTCACTCATCCGGGAGCCAACGTTTTCTTCACGTTGCAGAGCATCACTGTAATCGTTACGAATCTGCTTATACTGTTCTTGCAGACGGCTCAACTCCTCTTGAGCCCCTTGCAATTCATCCCGAGTGTCATTCAACTCATGACGAGTGCCCTGAAGTTCCTCGACCAGTTGTTGTCGCTTCTCTTCCAGAATCTCCGTTTCCTTCTCATATCGAACGGCCTCTTCATTGTACAGTCTTGCTTCTTCCTTCACGACTGTGAGTTCATCATGCAGGGACTGAACACCCGCTTCCAATGTCTCATTCTGTTCGGTTGCTTCCAAAATCTGATTCTCCAGATCACCAATGTCAGCCAGTCGCTGTTCAGCAAGTTCTTTCCAAGATTGTTCACTCTCAGTGAGGGCAGTGATTTCATTTTGCAAAGTGCGTACTGCGGCATGAGCTTGCTCAAGAACTTTTTGCAGTCTACGCTGTTCCTCTTCAGACTTAGCTTCTGCCTCAAGGAGATGCTGTGCATCCTGCTCAAGCTGGGCATGCTGTTCTTGAAGTTTGTGAAGCTGAGCTGTGATCGCCGTTTCACGATCCACCGCTTCATTGTACTGATCTTGCCACTGCTGCTGGGACTCACGAGCCTGATTCAACGACTGCTCCGTTTCGCGAAGTTTGTTTTGAAGCTCCATGCTGTCTTCTTTCAGCTGATCGAGCTGCTGCTGGAGCTCAGCAATGCGACGCGTTTGCATCTCCAGCTCCTGTGTGCGAGCCTTCTGCTCCTGTTGCAACGACTCCACTTGAGTACGCTCTGCCTGCAGCAGCTGTTCCTGTTCGGAAACCGTCTCTTGCGCCTGTTTGAGTTGTTGACGAACCTCTACCAACTGTTCATTGATCTCTGCAAGTCGAGCAGATGCTTGTGCACGTTCATGCTCGAGCTGACGCTTCAACTTGTCCTGCTCTTGCTTAAGGCGTTCCTCAGCAACAGCTTCGATCTCCGCGGCACGGGAAGTAGACGCCTCTTGCTCTGCTTTTAGTTGTTCTTCAAGTATTGACTCTTTCTCCATCCATTCCAGTTCGGATTGTTCTGAGCGGGCTGTGAATTCCGCTTGTAGCTGTTCCATGGCGGTTTGAAGCTTCTGCTCTGCTTCAAGCTGCAACATTTCTTGCTCCTGCTTCGCTTGAGCTGCAAGCGCGTCCCTCTCTTGCTGCGCTTGTTCCAAACGCTGATTCATCTGTTCCTGCAGCTTATCATATTGAAGAGTTGCCTCCTTCTGCACCTGCTTCAATTTGTCTTCAGCCTGCTCCAGTTCGGACAAAATTGTCGATTCAGCTTCTTCTCTGGCTGCCTGTACTTGCTCCGCTGCCTGAGCTTCCACTTTTTGACGTTCAGCAACAGCCTTACGCTCTACCTCTTTCAATTGCGCTGCGCTTCTGTCCTGCAATTCTTTATATTGGGCAGCCGCTTTGGCCTGCACCTGTTGCAGCTCTCTTGCAGCATGTTGCTGGGCTTCTTTAAGCTGCGCAGCAGACTGCGCCTGTAGCTGCTTGAGCTGACTTGCCGCCTTGTCTTCTGCTTCTTTTACACGTGCTGCGCCTTTGGCTTCTGCCTCTTTAAGTTGTGCAGCCGTTTGAGCTTGCAGTTTCTGCATTTGCTCTTTCATCTGGCTGCGCTCCTGCTCCAATAAACGATTCAGCTTCGAGATTTCAGCCTGTTTCTCAGAGGCAAGCTTCTGCAAAGCCTGCTCCACCTCATTTTTCTGCTGCTTCACCTCGGCGATCAACTGGTCGCGTTGCTGCAATTCTTTTTGATGTTCACTCTGAATGGCGTTTAACCGATTAATTTCATTTCGTAGTTCTGTTCGTTCTCCAGTGAGCATTTTAAGTTCGTTTCGGATTTCTTGCGTCTGAAGAGACTGTTCAGCCATATGTACAGCCGCAAGTACAGCAATGCGCGGTGTATCCAAACGTGAATGACTTTTGGAGATAGCGCTCATGCGCTCATCTACCAGATTAGCTACTTGTTTCATATAGTCGGCACTGCTGCCAACCAGTTTATAGGAAGTCCCGTAGATCTCTACGGTGACGCGTGTACGATCAGGTGTAGTCACAGTTGTGCCCTCCTTCAAGTCTGTATGTTGATTCTAAGCTGTCATGACAAAAAAGTCACATCGATCCTCTAATGCTAAGGATTCGATGTGACTTCAAGCAATTCCTGCTAATCTTTGTTCAAAAAATTGACTTCCGTCCTATTTACGCAATTCTGCGTTAAATTGCTCTTCCAGACGTGCTACCACACGGGCATGGACTTCAGTAATCTCTTCATCGGTCAGTGTGCGCTCACGATTCCGATATACCAGAGCCATGGCCACACTTTTCTTGTCTTCACCTAATTTGCTACCTGTGAATACATCGAATACCTGTACCGTCTGTAACAGTTCACCTGCGGATTCACGGATGGCGCGAAGCATATCACCCGCCTCAATCTCCTTGTTAACGACTACCGCAATATCCCGCTCCACTGCCGGGAAGCGTGGAAGCTCGCGATAACGGATATCCGCATCCGCTTCCTCATAGATTGCTTCAAGAGCGATTTCGGCAACATAAACATCGTTCAGATCATATTGCTGTTGTAGTTCTGGATGCAATTGACCAAGAGTACCAATCAATGTACCTTCGTTGCCCTCTTTGCCATCCAGATATACGGAGGCAGAACGCCCTGGATGGAACCCTTCCGGACTGTTCGCTACGAAACGAATTCGCTGCTCCAGCCCCAAGTATGCAAACAAGTTCTCAAGTGCACCTTTGATGTCAAAGAAATCTACTTCCTCTGCTCCAACATTCCATTGCTGCGCTGCACGGTTACCTGTAAGGAGCAGTGCCAGTACTGGAATTTCATGTGGTTGCTTGGTCAGTTTTTCTTCCTCTGTGAAGAATACACTTCCGATTTCAAACGCAGCGAGTGAATCCTGTTTCCGATTCATGTTGTATACAGCAGCATCCAGCATCTGTGGCAAAATACTCGTACGCAGCACACTGCGATCCTCGCTCATCGGCATAGCCAATTTAACGGCTTTGCTTCCTTGAGTCAATGCAGGGAACAGCACAGCTTTGTCCGGATGGACAAAGGAATAACTGATCATCTCCTGCCAGCCGCTACCCGACATCACTCCACGGATCGTACGACGAATGGCCTGAGGACGCGTGTATGCCCCTGGTGTAGTTGGACCTTCAATCCATGTGGTTGGAATGTTGTCGTATCCGTACAACCGCGCAACCTCTTCGAACAAATCGACATCTAGTGTGATATCTCCTCTGCGCGTTGGCACTTCAACATCGAGAACGCCCTGCTCCCCATCACCATAAGTAAAATGCAATCGTGAGAAGATCGTTTTCACCTCAAGCAAAGACAGATCCGTTCCCAGATAACGATTCAGTCTGTTCAGAGACAGTTGAATGACACGCTTCTCGGAAGCTTCGACGCCAGCCTGAACAATGCCTTGGTGTACTTGGCCAGACGCATAACGCTGAATGAGTTCAGCCGCACGATCCAGAGCGGTAATAACCGCCCCCGGGTCTACCTCTTTTTCAAAACGCAAGCTTGCTTCGGAACGCAGCCCCAGTTGGCGCGACGTCTTCCGAACAGTTCCGCCATCGAACTTGGCGGACTCCAGCAAAAGATTCACGGTGCTTTCCGATACCTCGGAGTTTTCACCGCCCATAACCCCAGCGATGGCGACAGGCTTCACGCCATCGGTAATGAGCAGCATATGCGGCTCCAGTTTGCGCTCCTGACCATCCAACGTCACAATCGTTTCGCCTTCATGGGCCATGCGTACTTCAATGCGGCCATTCTCCAGCTTATCTGCATCAAACGCATGCAGCGGCTGACCGTATTCAAGCATGACATAATTCGTAATATCTACGATATTATTAATCGGACGCACACCTGCTGCCATAAGACGGTTTTGCATCCAGAGCGGGGAAGCGCCAAGCTTGATTCCAGTCACATAACGAGCTGCATAGTGGCTACATTGCTCCTGTGCTTTGATCGCTACAGAAATATGATTAGCCGCTTCATCGCCAGCTTCGACTAGCTGATCTTTCGGATTCGGCAACGTCACTTCACGTCCCAGAATCGCTCCCACTTCGTATGCTACACCACGCATACTCAAAGCGTCGGAACGGTTCGGTGTCAGATCCAGCTCCAGCACATGATCGTCCAGACCCAGTACCTGGCTGATTGGTGTGCCGATCTCTGTGTTTTCCGGCAGAACAAGGATACCTTCTTGTTGATCTTTAGGCAGCAATTTATCGTTCATGCCGAGCTCTTTGGCGGAGCAGATCATACCGAGCGATACCACGCCGCGCAGCTTAGCCTTTTTGATATCCAGCCCACCAGGGAGTTTCGCGCCTACGAGGGCTACTGCTACCTTTTGACCCGCATCCACATTTTTCGCTCCGCAGACGATCTGTAACTCTTCCTCTTGGCCTGCATCAATCACACAGACATTCAGTTTGTCCGCATCCGGGTGCTTCTCCTTACTCTTCACATAACCGACAACGACCTTGTTTACACCCTGGTTGCGGTTCTCCACTACATCAATTTCAATCCCTGCACGCGTAATTTTCTCAGCCAGCTCCTGCGGTGTGACACCTTCAAGGGCAATATAATCAGACAGCCAATCTGTCGATACTCTCATGCACGTTCACTTCCTTAATCTATTTATTAGTGTAGCGCTCAATCTAATTACAACCGTCCGAATTGTTTCAGGAAAGTCAGGTCACTGTTGTAGAAATGACGAATGTCATCAATGCCGTACTTCAGCATTGCGATCCGCTCTACCCCCATACCGAAGGCGAAACCACTGTATTTCTCCGGATCATATCCGCCCATCTCAAGCACTTTCGGGTGAACCATGCCACCGCCCAAAATTTCAAGCCAGCCTGTTTGTTTGCAAACCCGGCAGCCGCTGCCACCGCATTGTACACAAGTTACATCCACTTCTGCGCTTGGCTCGGTGAACGGGAAGAAGCTTGGACGCAGACGAATCTCCGTGTGGGCCCCGAACATCTCACGTACAAACTGCAGCAACGTTCCTTTCAGGTCACTCATCCGAATATTCTCGCTAATAACGAGGCCTTCTACCTGGTGGAACTGGAAGGAGTGCGTCGCATCATCGTCATCACGGCGGTATACTTTACCTGGACAGATGACCTTGACTGGCACTTCACCCTTCATACTTTGCATCGTACGTACCTGTACTGGAGAAGTATGTGTGCGCATCAGCAGATCTTCAGTAACATAGAAGGAATCCTGCATATCCCGGGCCGGGTGATTCTTTGGCAGATTCAGCGCCTCAAAGTTATAATAGTCCATTTCTACCTCAGGACCTTCCGCAACACGGTATCCCATACCGATGAAAATATCTTCGATCTCCTGCACCACTTTCGTCAGTGGATGCAGTCCGCCTTGACGTCCGCGACGTCCCGGCAAAGTCACGTCAATCTTCTCCGATTGAAGTCGCTTCGCAGTCTCTTCCTTCTGGAACTGCTCCTGCTTGCGGTCGATGACTTCTTCAATCGCTCCACGAACATCGTTGGCTACTTGCCCAATGACTGGACGCTCCTCAGCACTCAGCGCACCCATACCGCGCAAAATCTCAGTTAACGCACCCTTTTTTCCCAAATACTTTACACGCAGATCACCAAGCGCCTGCGGATCGTTCACGCCAGACAACTGTTCTAGCGCTTCGATCTTCAAAGCTTCTAAACGTTCTTTCATGTGTAATTGCCTCCTTAATGTGCTGTAATTGCAACAAAAAAAGGCCTTTTCTCCCCAAAAGGGACGAAAAGACCGTGGTACCACCCTTGTTAGACTCCCGATGTCACATCGTATCATGCAATGCAACACGTTCTGTCTCACTCTGTACGGAATAACGACCGTTAACCGTTTGCCCCTACTGTCTTCGCTGTGTGTACACACATCATCAAGTTCAGGGAACCGCTCCGGAGTGAATTTCAGCAGCCTGGTTCTACAGAAACGCTCTCAATCTACGGCGCTTCCTCCCTGTCCAGAGGCACTGCTTACTTGTCTCCATCAATACGTTTGTTCAATTCAAACCTTTATCGATACTAATGATCGATGATCGTTCATTATTATATGCAAAACACGGCAAAATAGCAAGCATGTCATCAGGCTATGTTGAAGATGCACCTTGCTTCTTCAGCTCTTTCAATCGCTGCTGAATTGCACGAATCTCGGCTGCTTCCGCCTCTCTCTCTGCCGCGGACTCAGCGACCACAAGACGTTCACGTTCTGTCCCCGCACCGCTCACCGGAGAAAGCAATTCGGACAGTCGCATCTCCAGCCGCAGACGTTCGTCATCCGAATCACGAGTATCCAGTGCAGACTCCCGTAGCTTCACAGATTGCTCCCAATCTGCCACACCGCCCTCGAAGAGTGATATCGTTCCGTCCGGCTTCAAGTCACATAGGCGATTCGCCAGAGATCGAATCAGCATCCGGTCGTGGGATACAATAACCAGTGCGCCAGAAGCCTCTTTTAACACATTCTCCATCACTTCTTGGGTATCAATGTCCAAGTAATTGGTTGGCTCATCCAGCACTAGCAGATTGGCACCGCCGAAATACAGTCTAAGGAAAGCAACGCGACACTTCTCCCCCATACTCAAGTCGCCAATACGTTTGAACACATCTTCTCTCGAAAATAAAAAACATCCCAGAATAGTCCGTGCAGCACTCTGTGTCATGGAAGGAAGAACCAGTAAGCTGTCTAGCAACGTTGCTTCCTCTGGCAAACCTTCAAGCTCTTGTGAGAAGTAACCGATGTTGAGCTGTGGATGGCGACTCACCTTTCCCTGCGAAGGCTGGAGCTCACCAATCATTAATTTCAGCAGCGTGCTCTTCCCCGTTCCATTCGGTCCGCGAACCGCGAGCCGATCCCCGCGCTCTACGGCAATTCGCAAATCGCAAAGAAATGACTGCGCAGGATTATACGAGAAACTTACTTCTTCCAGCGCAAGAAGCTGCCTAGCCCCGATTGAGCTCATCTGGAGTTCCATGTTCAATTTGGCGGCTTCACGCGGTTTATCCACCCGCTCATTCTCCAGTCGTTCCAGCTGCTTCTGTTTGGCATGGTAACGTGAAATATTTTTGTTGGCTCTGGCCTTGTAAAAACTCTGAGTGATCTTCACTTCCTGATCAGGTGCAGCTTTGTGGGCCTTATGAAACCACTCTTGGTAATTGCGAATCGTTTCCTCCAGAGCTTTTCGCTCCAACTGCTGTTTACGATAGAGTGTCTCCTGTTCCTTTAGCTCTCGCTCTTTATGCGCTTTATAATCTGTATATCCGCCTTTATATTTTTTCAATTGGTCAGGGCTGAATTCAATCACACTAGTCGCTACCCGATCAATAAATGTTCGGTCATGGGATACAAACAAGACCGTCCCTTCGTATGCTGATAACCAGTTTTCCAGCCAGCGCATGCTCTCCTCGTCCAGATGGTTGGTCGGTTCATCCAGGATCAGGAACTTGGGCTTGCTAACCAACAGTCCAGCAAGCCTGGCTTTCGTTTTCTGACCGCCGCTGAGTGAGTGATATGGCATGCTCCAGTGTTCTGCGGTTAACCCCAGACGGGTCAATACCTTCTCCACCTCGGTTTCCCACATGTATCCATTCAATTGCTCATATTCTTCCAATGAACGGGCATACTCGTCAAGTAAGTTGGCATTTCCGGCAGCATCAGCATCGCTCAATCGGCGCTCTAATTCATCCAATTTTCGCTTAATCTCGTCCATACGCCCACTCTCCTGACGTACTGCATCCAGTACCTTTAATCCACTTGGCACCTCTGAACGTTGTCGCATGAACCCCCACTCGGGTAACGGAAGATGACGGTCAATACGTCCACCACCTTGCTCTTCGCCAAGTATCATGCGTAAAAGTGTTGTTTTGCCGCATCCATTACGGCCTAAAATGGCGAGTCGTTCGCCTTCGTTAATTTCCAGGTTCAATCCTGCGAACAATTCAATACCGTTCCATTCTTTTGATACTTCATGCAAGCGTACCAATGTCATCATGAGTCCTCATCCTTTCCTGAACAAAAAACAAAAAAATCGCTGGCATCAGCCGGCGATTTAGCAATTGTTATGGATTTCAAGCGTTCAGAATACAGGTATGAGATTAAACATAGCATGAACAAAGAAACCCTAATAAGGGTACTTACAAGCTGTAAAGCCTGCCAGTTCCATACTTTTCCCATAACTGAATTTGGACACACGAATCCCCTCATTGCTCAGCCGCTCGGCTGACTGCGTCAATATCAATCTGCAGTTCACTGGGGTTCACTTCATGTGTCTTACTCCATGGGACGTATGGTTACCTCTCATTCATGTGTAGTATCAATTCTCCGTTATTGTACCAGATCTTTCAAAAAAAGCAAAGTCAGTATGCAACAATCCTGGCATCTTTAATTCAGACAAAAAGAAAAACCCTTGAGACAAGGGTTTCGGGTACTACGGTTAAGCGGGTGATGGGAATCGAACCCACGCTATTAGCTTGGAAGGCTAAAGTTCTACCATTGAACTACACCCGCATGATTAACGATCGGGACGACACGATTTGAACATGCGACCCCCTGGTCCCAAACCAGGTGCTCTACCAAGCTGAGCTACGTCCCGTTAAATTCCAGTGGAAGTTAACAGTGATTTTACAAAAAATAATATACCATGATTTGCACTAGCGCGCAAGTTATAATTGCGTTTTTTTCCCATAAACGAAGATGTCAAAAAAAGCAGGAACGCTCTCGCGCCCCTGCTGCCGTTATCCCGTGGGTTTATCTACATCTGCCAGAAACTTTCTTTCAAAGTCTAACGCCTCAATCGGTTTGCTAAAAAAGAACCCTTGTGCCTCATGACAATGCTGCTTGCGCAGGAACGTCAATTGTTCTTCGTTTTCTACTCCCTCAGCGGTAACTTTTAATTGCAGATGGTGCGCCATCGACGTGATTGTTGATACAATGGCCGCGTTATTACTGTCTTCCATAATTTCATTGACGAATGAACGGTCAATCTTGAGCCTGTCAATCGGCAAATCTTTGAGGTAATGTAATGAACTGTACCCTGTGCCAAAGTCATCGATACTGATATGTACACCAATCTCCTTGATTTTATGAAGTTGCTCAAAAGCACGGTCCTTGTCGAACGTCATGCTTTCGGTAATCTCCAGTTCCAGCCAAGCCGGTTCGAGTCCCGTTTCTCTGAGGATCGTGTTAATACTATCGAGGAGATGAGAGTGTCTGAGCTGTCTCATTGAAAGGTTGACAGACACACACAACTTGCGATACCCGGCTTCCTGCCATAGCTTGTTCTGTGTACACGCCTGACGTAGCACCCATTCCCCAAGAGGGACAATCAGTCCACTCTCCTCAGCCAGTGGGATAAACTCTGCCGGAGACACCGATCCCCTTAGCGGATGCTGCCACCTCACCAGAGCTTCCATCCCCACAACTAGGCCACTTTGCAAATTCACCTGAGGTTGATATACCAGATAAAACTGGCCCCGAGTGAGTGCTTTACGGAGATCATTTTCAAGTTGCAAGCGTTCCTGGGCTTTCATCTGCATGGCATGCGCGTACCGATTCAGTTCGATTCCCTGTTCTTTCGCATTATGCAGAGCCGTGTCTGCATTCTGGATGATCTCTTGTGGAGTCTCCCCGTCATAAGGGAAGATCGCCATGCCGATGCCGAGAGTGAGGTGATACTCGCTTCCATCGACCAACACCGGTTTTTCAAAAAGTTGCAAAATTGTCCTCGTTCGGCGCAGCGCGATATCTGTGTTGTGAAAATCGGTCATGGTCAGCGCAAACTCGTCTCTCCCCAGCCCAAACACTTCTTCTCCCGGAAGAGAGGATTGATCCAGTCGTCGCCCAACCTGCCGCAGAACTCGGTTAGCTGCTTGTTGTCCAAGTGAATCATTAATGGTTTTGAAACGGTTGATATTCAGCACCAGTACGCCAACGAGCTTTTCGTCTACGGTAGCATCATCCATCATGAGTTGGAGCCGCTGGCTAAGGCGGCGGCGATTCGGAAGCCCCGTAACATCATCATGATGCGCAATATAATTCATTTTGGCTTCAGCCGCCTGTTGCTGTCGAAAAGGTGTATCAATTACAGAAGCGTAAAGCCCTTTTTGGACAAAAAAGTATCCCATACACTTGCTAAGCATTCCAAACAATAGATTAAGATCATCCACTGTAGTTGAGGCTACGAAATAACTTTGACTAAACAAAAAACAGAGTAAACCACATAATATGGGCGGTAGATCAGCGTTCTTTGTTTTTTTCCACTGCATATGTAGAATTAAAATCCCGAAAATATATAACACACCTGCTATCAAATGCATACGAGTGAATACCTTGCCGAGCAGATGACCATCTAACAGATCAGGCATGATCCCCCACTGTTGGATCGAACAGATGTACAAAA
Source organism: Paenibacillus sp. JJ-100 (assembly GCF_948329825.1). Lineage (GTDB taxonomy): Bacteria > Bacillota > Bacilli > Paenibacillales > Paenibacillaceae > Paenibacillus. Next base: position 148,919 of record NZ_CAOJCM010000001.1, on the reverse strand, counting down.
TCAGAAAAATACCAATTGTAGTGCTGAAGAGAAAAAATTTACGCGGTAATGCAACTTGTTTCTCTTTCAAAGAATATATTATTAACAGACCCAGCGAACAAACCATTGACCCCATCGTTGACATCATTAAGGAAAAATTGGATTCCATCAACGCTTTATGGGGAACTTCCTCTGCGAATGCGATGATATGTACTAATTCAAATAAACCTATGATCAAGAAGAGTGTTGTTAATAACACTCTGCGCAATGTCAACTTTTGAGTTTGAAACAACCAGCTTTGATTATAGATCCCAATACAGGCAGCTGTTGCAGCGAATCCGCCGATAAGCGTTATAACCGGGTAGCTCGAAATGAACAGATCAGAGCCTGAATAAGAACGAAACCACTGACTTGTAAGAAATAATAGTACACCAACGATGGCGACCAAACCTATTTGACTCTGACCTTGCATTTTAACCTTCATACCACGTTTTCCTTCCTGGGATTGCTATCCAAATACGTGTAACTCCAGATTATGTTCAATATGTCACCAAAGTATATTACACATTTCGACAAATATATACATTGACCACTGGTTAATTCCGTTTCAACCATGTGCTTTCTGGTACATAATAACATTTAAACCCGTATTAGTGAACTGAAAATTAGTCCCCCCTAGGAATATATGATCACAGTATTGATTAAAAAGAAGGTACAAAGAACTAAAAACATGGCCTCTGAGTAAGAGACCATGTTTTCTAAAATATATATTCGTATATCAGACTATGTTTATTTATCGAAGTTTACTTCTGGGGTTGTCAGTTTATCATAGAAATCAACAACTTTGTCTTTGTCTTCTGACGAGCGAAGAGCCATCGCCGAACGTGGATGCTCGTCCAATGCACCTGTAATCATATAAGGCAGAATGTAACCCCACTCTTCTTTTTCTCTGAGAGGAACCATAAGTTGTTCCAATACGTCGAGAACCGGACGCAAGTTATATTTTGTCCCTTTCAAATGAGCTACCAGCAACTCCGTCGGACAGTTTCCTGCCGCGCGTCCCATGCCATATACAGACGCATCGAGTAATTCTACGCCTAGCTCAGCTGCCACCAGTGTATTGGAGAATGCAAGCTGCATGTTGTTATGCGTGTGCACCCCAAGACGTTTGTTCGGAAGATGTGTCTTGAACTTCTCCACTAGATATTTTACATCGTTATGATCCAAGCTACCATAGGAATCTACAATGTATACCACATCTACTGAACTTTCTTTAATTAATTCAAAAGCTTCTAACAATTCATTCTCCATAACATTAGAGAGAGCCATAATATTCAGTGTTGTTTCATAACCACGATCATGGAATGTTTGAACCAGGGCAAGCGCCTTGTCCACGTCTTTGCTATAACAAGCTACGCGAATCAGATCGAGCATACTCTCACTGCGTGGCAAAATATCATTCTCGTCTACACGTCCTACATCAACAAGTGCAGACAATTTCGTATTGCCTTTTTGCGGAATCACTTTACGAAGAAAATCATCATTCAGAAAGCGCCATGGTCCTGCATCTTCAGAGCCTTTCAGCAACTTCGGCGAGTTTTTGTAGCCAATTTCCATATAATCAACGCCAGCTTCGTTCAGTCCTGCATACAGCTTTTGAACAAATTCGACGCTAAAATCCCAATTATTCACCAGCCCACCATCACGGATAGTACAATCTACAATTTTGCAATGATTTGTCTTCATTAATGTCTGCTCCTTTTCTGACCAACTTGTGTATTCCTCTCATGATACTTGAACGTGACAAGAAAAGTAAAGGGATTCCGGGCTTATTTACGGTAAGATTTCCAGATTCGGTCCATCTCAACCACATCCGGATCATCAACTTTCTCACCATAGCGCGCAGCGTTATATGCTATAGGAAGAATTCTAGCCAGTTCTGCCTCAGCAAGCTCCTTCTGTTTTCCAAAAACTTCCTTAATTGTCTCTGCTACTTCTAATGGTGTATCCGATTTTTCAATCTGAGATCCACGCTTCATAGCAAAGCTCACCCAGGTTCGATAGTAATATCGAATACGGTCTGCAGCTTGAGCTGGCACCGGCTCCTTTTTTCGAAACCAACGCTTACGGACTTTGGTTGGCACTTCCAGTGTTTCACTAATATCCACATACTCTGATCTCGGTTCTTGCTTCTTCTGCACCGGCCGTAACATCTCCTTGAACCGCTCCGTTAGTTTGTCCATGATTGTTCTACCCAGCCTGATCAGAAGCCACAGGATTAAAGCCGCTGCTGCACCCAAAACAATCCAGCCGAGGATGTCCCATAATACAGAAGGCTCCGAGGGCTCTGCTCTTAACTCATCTGGCAAGCTCATTGGCTCATTGGGCATCTCAGGAGTAAGTGGCGACTCTACTGGAGAAACATCAAATAAGCCTCTGATCCACGCAAGCAGACGATCTCGCAACGGCGCAAGCCAGGCAGCAAGACTGGGAAAAGCACCGATACCCGCGATAATAATCAACATCCAAGTGATCCGCCGATGATTGGCCTGTGTAAATTGTTTTAGCACAAGCCTGCGTTTACCATCGTTAAGCACTGCCCGATCCAGTTGTGCCCTGTATTGACCGACAATCCAAAACCAAAAACTAATGGCACCAGCAGCATAAATATAGAATGAATACACTTCCATCGATTGCATAAATTCGATCTGAGTTGGCACAATCGTAAGCACAATAGCACTCATTGTTCCTGTAATCTGTAGACGCCATAGACTTATAGTACGCATAGCAGGATCAAAATTCAGGCTTATATGCGTCGCAATGCATCCTCCAGCTCCAATCGTAATAATCTCTGGAATTGAAAGAGTCATCCATAGACCGAGAACCATTGCGAACAAAATGCCAGCAACAATGGCTGTCAGACCTCTAGAAAATGTGCTTTTCTCTACGAAGCTTGTCAATCGAAGCCGAATCCATTGACCAAACCAACCTGCCAGTACAAATAACCCGAATAAAAGATATGGAAAATACATCTTGGAATATAGCGATGTCATCGTGAAGATCGGAAACAGATATATAGCAATGAACGGAACAGCTAGTATCGAAAAGACAGGAGTTCGCTTCATTTCATCGTTTTCATTTTCACTCATGCCCCCACCACCCCTACACTCCGTTTCAGCTGCTCTACAGGTAAAATAGTTACACGGTGTCCTTGATCATGTAATCGACCAATCTCATGTTCCATGGCTGTAGAGACATATGAGGTAATCAACAAATAACTGCGGATCTGTTGCTCTGCCTCATTCAATCGTACTTCATCTTGCAAAAACTGTTCCATAGGCACCAAACATTTCAACTCGGTCTCAGCCATAGCTTCCAGTATTCGTTCCAGATGAGGTTTACCGTAATCCGGTTCAATGCGAAGCACTTCACGACCTGCCCCTGCACGGTAGCCGTTATGTGCAAATCCAGCAGGTAGTCCTCTGCCAATCGTATCCACAGCTACAGTAGCAGCGTAGCGAAGCGCCTTTTCAATCAGCTCAGGCTTAGTCACTACACTCCACATCTCGGCTGAGTCCTGTACATTAACCACAATCCAGGACTGCGGATCTGCCGTCCAACCTTGCTTGTACACCTGAAGTTCTCCTGTTCGCGCGCTTGCTTTCCAATGAATTCGATTCATCGGATCACCTGCTCCATAAGGCCGCACGCCCAGAATGAGAAATGGGTCCTCTACAATCCAACGGGTAACCTCCACTTCTCCTTGCCAGATCTGATATATCGCAGGCATATCATCGATGTTCACCAATGAAGGATACACGATCATCGACATCTGCACGGGTACCAGCTTCGTTGAACGCCATACACCAAACAAGTCTCCCCCGGTCATGGTAGCTGTATCCATCGTATATACGCCACGCTTGGAGCACACGAACGGATGTGTACGCGTAATTCGATTATAGGGTTTTAAAGTAAACACACTTTTATGGTTCTGATAAATATTACCTTGACTGATATCCATGCCGGAGCCCGAGCGAAACACAAATGACGCAGGCATCATGGCCTCAAGTCTGAGCCAGGGAACGGATACTCGCTTCTCATTGGATATCGTCTCAATCATCTCTAATTCCTCACCAGCGTAACACCGTGTCTTACTGAACTGTCTACTGTACTTGAGCTTCCGTAACACCGGACGGCCAAACCATATACCATGTAGTACAATGACCAAGCTCCCAACAACGACAAGCCATAAAAGTGCCATAAGCCTAACGCCCGCCTGTCGTCAGTGTCTCGGTTGGTACCTCGATTTGGCTCAGAATCTGTTGAATGATCTGTTCCGCTAGTCCTTCCTGTTGTCTGATCCGATTACGGAATACTAGACGGTGAGCCAGCACAGGTTCTGCCAGTGTTTTAATATCATCCGGTACAACATAATCTCTCCCATGAAGTGCAGCCCAGGCCTGAGCAGCTTTTAAAAGAGCTTGTGCACCGCGTGGACTCACGCCAAGTGACACTTCAGCATGTTGTCTGGTCGCTTCAGTCAGCTGAACGATATAACGCATGAGATCTTCGTTTACAACGACATTTCTGTACGTTTCCTGTGCTTTCAAAAGCTGTTCACGAGAGATAATCATAGATAGATCCTCGATAGAGCGATTAGCAACCGTTCTTCTCAGGATCTCCACACTCTCTTCTCCGGTTGGGTACCCCATGCCAATCTTCATCATAAATCGGTCCATCTGTGCTTCCGGTAATGGGAATGTTCCCTGATTATCTATCGGGTTTTGGGTGGCGATAACAATAAATGGGCTTTCAAGCTGTCTCGTTGAACCATCAATGCTAATCTGACGTTCTTCCATACATTCGAGCAAGCTGGACTGCGTCCGCGGTGTTGCACGGTTAATCTCATCTGCTAGTACAAGATTTGCAAACAGAGGGCCAGGTCTGAATTCAAAATCTCCTGATTTTTGATTAAAAAAATGAATGCCCGTTAAATCGGAAGGCAACAAGTCAGGTGTGAACTGTATCCGTTGAAATGTGCAGTCTAGCGAAGAAGCCATGGATTTGGCAAGCATGGTCTTTCCTGTACCAGGAACATCTTCCAATAGGACATGACCTGACGCGATAATCGCAGTCAACATCAGTTCCATTGTACGAGCTTTACCCACAATCACATTGCCTACATGCTCTATCAATCGTTCGTTCATGCTTTCCATATCCTTAACATTCATCGTTATCCCATCCTCCCGCGATGCATATGTATTCGCTTTCACTTCTAACTATAACCCTAATCGTACCAACAAAAACAAAGGAATCGGCGAGATACCGATCCCTTCTAACATCATTTGTATCAGTACACCAACGGAAGCTTGATCATAAAGCTGGTGCCTTCACCCTTCTGGCTATTGACAGAGATCGTGCCTCCATGATTTTTTATAATACGGTAGCTTACAGAAAGCCCTAGGCCTGTTCCACTCTCTTTAGTGGTAAAAAAAGGATCAAATAGACGCACTAATGTATTGTGATCCATCCCACGACCATTATCAGCGATGGTAATCTGCACAAATTTATTCTCGGTAGTTGTCTTGATCCGAATCATACCTGTATATTCTTCACCAACTTCTTCGATCGCGTCCATTGCATTCTTGACCATATTCAGAATGACCTGTTTGATCTGTTTTACATCGATGGACACATTAAGTGGAGTATCTTCCACCTCCAGCAGGATTTCGCACCCTTTCATTAATCCTTCACTCTCTGTTAGCAGAACGACCTCTTTAAGCAGAGACTCTACCTTCATGACTGTTTTTTGCGGAGCCGAAGGTTTGGAGGAATTCAGAAATTCATAGATAATGTCATTGGCCCTATCAATCTCTGTTAAAATGATCCGTGCATACTCGTCTTTGCCGAGCTGCAGCAGATGAGGGCGAAGTAGCTGAATAAATCCACGAATGGCCGTTAACGGATTACGAATCTCATGGGCAATGGATGCGGAGATCCGCCCGAGCATAGCAAGTTTATCGTTTTGATAGGCAGTCTGTTCGATCTGCTTGTAATCCGAGACATCCTTGACACTAAACAGAAAATCACCATCCATCTGATCACCATAAGTAACCGTAACTAACCAATGCCTTCCGTTTTCGTCCATCAACTCATGGTAACGCTTACGATGGAAAATGGTTTCCCGATAAATGCGTAAAATTTTCTTTTTCTTGAATCGACTCATCTGTGGCAAACGCAGAAGCTTCATTAATGTGCAGCCACTCACCAAATTTCTGGGTAGTTCCAGCAGTTTAGCCATCTGAACGTTAATAAACGTCAAGATACCGTGATTGTCAAACAGCATGATCCCACTATCCATGTGTTCCAGCACGTTCTCATACTTATTGTTATCCAGATGCACATGTGAAAGCACATCCGTTCGTTGAGGCGCTGTATCCTGAAATTCACTAATCACTTCAGGTTCCTCCTTTTCACGTAAATGATAAACTTTGCCGTTCGGACATCATATCATCACAGAAACAGGAAGGGCCGATTATATTGTTGCTTACCGGTTCCCTTTCATTAGGGGGCTGAGCCGAAAATATGGATGGTGTATCCGGAACGCAAGCTGGCCTAATCCGGATAATTCAGAAACAGCGAGTCCGGAAAAATCATATACGTTTTGTTCCTTGCTAACCTTGTCCAATTCCCAAACGAAAACCCTTTACTTTGCTCCGCCTCTTTTGCAAGTCTGTTTTTATCATAGACAAGTTTAGGGAAGTGAGTCAATCAGAGAAAGTGTCGAATGGAAATTTTTTTGCAAAAAATACAAAAAAATGTTTAAAATATATAAAAAAACGAAGCCTCCTCATCCTAATGAAGAATCAGCTTCGTTTAGTAATTTTTAGTAATTTTCGTTTGTATCGAACATCTTAACTGCAATCTATAGCCCCGTCTTGTTATGCTGAATTTTCAATTTTCGTTGACTCATGACAGCAAGTCGGCGTTTCAATTCGCTCTCCCATTTCTCATCTTTCATTTCTTTGGCGAGTCTTAGCAAATCCAGTGACATGTCGATCTGACGTTGGACGATCACCATCGCATCTTCACTTTCGCGATTGATGCAGTTTTCGAAGATGGCATCCTCGTCTTCAGTCACATAATCTTGAAAATCAATTTCAGAAGCCCCATCACCATGTGCATACTCTGCAAGAATCTCGTATTCATTTTCGACCTTGTAATGCACCTCAACCCGGTGACATACCGGACAAAACAGCAGGGGAACATTATGAACCTGGGTGCGGTAATGCTTCAGCGTTCCCTTCGTTCCTACCATACTTGCCCCACAACAGTAACTCATTTTTGTTCACCCTCCTTATTAGGTGCCAGGATGTATCCATTCCATATCCCGTGCACTTCAAAACTTCCGAAAGGGAATCGTTCAGACATTGTATCATATTCATAACCAAAATATAAATGTGGATCACCGCGTAATATTTACCGGGTTCCCATACCCTATTCGCCTTACAAGCCTTCAATTCCTTTTTCCTCTTATAAAAAAAGAATGCATTCTTCTAATACATTATTAACACGCCTCAGAGCTTGTTCAAACACCTATACTAAGTAAACGTCTTTTTATGGTAAAAGGTTGCAAAAAGCCCTCATCCCGAATGGGATGAGGGCTTAAACATCAACCGTTCAAGTAAACCCGACCTTACAGGTTGCTGTCGCCTGGTTTCCAGTTCATTGCACACAATCCGCCGGATTGAAGTGCTTGCAGTACACGAAGTGTCTCTTCAACACTGCGACCTACATCGTTGTGGTTGACTACTTGGTATTTCAATTCGCCTTCTGGATCGATGATGAACAGACCGCGCAATGCTACGCCCTCTTCTTCGATCAGAACGCCATAATCTTTAGCCACTTGCTTCGTGATATCAGAAGCGAGTGGGAAGTTCAATTGTCCAAGACCGTTGCTGTCTTTTGGTGTGTTGATCCATGCTTTGTGGCTGTGCACGGAGTCTACGCTCACGCCAAGAATTTCTGTATCCAAAGCTTTGAATTGCTCAGCAGCATCGCTCAAAGCTGTGATTTCAGTTGGGCACACAAAAGTGAAGTCCAAAGGATAAAAGAAGAATACGAGCCATTTTCCACGGTAATCCGACAGCTTAACGGAACCAAAATCTTGTCCATCTCCTGATACTGTTTCCATTGCGAAATCTGGTGCTGGTCTACCAACCAAACGTTCTGCCATAACTAAAAATTCCTCCTTTGAGATTATGTAAGCAACCATATGGATTGCTCATCATCAGGATACACACTAGTGCTTGTCCTGTCATTAAACAATTTGATACTTGTTCTCAAGTACTAATAAAATGTTATCATCCACACTTCGCAAAGTCAAGATTATAAAGATTATTTTTTTATAATTATTATAAATAAGAAATTTTATTGTCAAAATAACATAAAACAGCCCTCTGTATCTTGCACTATAGAAACCACGAGACGGTCAACTATGGGCATCAAAGGGCTGTTTCTTATGCAATCACAGGGAGTTATAATCCGTGATCGTTAATATATGAAGATAGTAACTAGAATTTATGCCTTTTTCTGAATGGCAGCGACGATCAAATCGCCCATCTCAGTAGTGCTGATCGCTGTACTCTTGTCAACAGCGATATCACTTGTACGGTGTCCTGCATTCAGGACATTTGCTACCGCCTCTTCAATCGCATCAGCACCTTCCGCATATCCAAATGTTGTACGGAACATCAATGCCAACGAGAGAATAGTCGCAATCGGGTTGGCCAATCCTTGACCGGCAATATCCGGTGCAGACCCGTGTACAGGTTCGTACAAGCCGAAGCTGCCTTCACCCAGTGATGCAGAAGCCAGCATACCGATGGAACCTGTCAGCATTGCTGCTTCATCACTCAGAATGTCACCAAACATATTTTCCGTTACAATGACATCAAAGCTTGCCGGACGACGTAGCAATTGCATCGCGCAATTGTCTACAAGTACATGCTCCAGTTCGACATCCGGGTAATCCGGAGCTACGCGATTCACTACCTCACGCCAGAGGCGGGACGTTTCCAGCACGTTAGCTTTGTCAACGGAAGCCAATTTCTTGCGGCGTCCCTGAGCAATCTCGAACGCTTGGCGCACGATGCGCTCTACTTCTGCTACATTGTAAGCACAAGTATCAACAGCCTCTTCACCCTGAGCACTTTCACGTCTGAACTTCTCTCCAAAATAAATGCCGCCTGTCAGTTCACGAACAACCATAAGGTCTGTACCTTCAAGCACTTCCGGTTTAAGTGTAGATGCGTCTTTCAGACAATCAAACACAACAGCTGGGCGCAGGTTAGAGAATAACCCAAGCGCTTTGCGAATACCGAGCAACCCTGTTTCAGGACGCAGCTCTTTGCTATTGTTGTCCCATTTTGGTCCACCTACTGCGCCAAGCAATACTGCATCTGCATTCTTACATACAGTCAATGTTTCGTCTGGAAGCGGTGTTCCCTTCTCGTCAATCGCAATACCCCCAAAGAGTGCATGCTCGGTTTCGAATCGATAACCGAATACTTCTTCCGTACGTTTCAATACTTTCTCTGCCTCAGCCACAACTTCAGGACCGATTCCATCACCTGCGATAACTGCAATTTTTTTCACGTCTGCCATTGGTTGTCCACTCCTCATCTTCACTCTATACTTCACTGCTAATTTGGATGTTTGTGCGAAAAGCATCGTCTCATCAATAACTCTCTTCTTTGTATCATATTCCAAGGTCATTTGACCAAGATATACAATCTATGACTTTGATAGTTTTTACCTATAAGCGGAAAAGCCCAAGCCTTTCGAGTTGTTCGTTAAAGCTTGTTAAGGTAAAATATACCTGAAATTAAATCAGATATGCTGGAGGGATGTTGACCATGCAATATTCGTATTTGGGTAAATCTGGACTTAAAGTCAGTCGCATTTGTCTTGGAACGATGAATTTTGGACCGGCTACGGATGAGAAAGAGGCGTTTCGCATTATGGATGCAGCTCTGGATGCTGGCGTAAACTTTTTTGATACCGCTAACATTTACGGCTGGGGTGAAAATTCCGGTTTAACAGAGGAGATCATAGGTCGCTGGTTCAAACAAGGCGGCGGCCGGCGCGAAAAAGTTGTACTCGCCACGAAAGTCTATGGTTCCATGCATGATGAAAAAGATGGCCCGAATAACGAAGCAGGTCTCTCCGCATATAAAATCAGACGTCACCTGGATGGTTCTCTACAGCGTCTTCAAACGGATCATATCGAGTTGTACCAGATGCACCATGTCGATCCAGCCGTAACGTGGGACGAGCTGTGGGGGGCCTTCGAACATGCAGTACATCAAGGAAAAATCGGATATGTCGGCTCCAGCAATTTTGCAGCTTGGCAGATCGCCATAGCCCAGAGTGAAGCAAAAAATCGTCATTTCCTTGGCCTAGTATCCGAGCAGCACAAATATAGCCTTAACTGCCGTCTCCCTGAACTGGAAGTATTGCCAGCTGCTCAAGCGCTGGGACTCGGTATCATTCCATGGAGCCCGCTGGATGGTGGATTGTTGGGACGTAATGCATTGCAGAAAATGGAAGGAACGCGCAGTGGAGGAATCGCAGAGCGAATTGAGCGCCATCAGGCTCAGCTTGAAGATTTTGCTTCGCTTTGCCGTGATCTTGGTGAGCCGCAGGATACGGTTGCCCTTGCCTGGGTAGCTGCCAACCCAGCTGTAACTGCACCCATCATTGGTCCACGTACATTGGAGCAATTCGAGACTGCATTGAAATGCCTCGACCTTACGCTGGATGAATCCACACTCCGACGTTTGGATGAGATATTCCCGGGTCCTGGTGGACACGCTCCTAACGCATACGCGTGGTAGAGAAAAATACCATTACTTAAAAATGAAAAAGTCTGACTCCTTCTGAACGATCCGTGTAGTATAGAGCTGTTACATTATCCACACTACATCGGCAGTTCATTTTAAGGGGTCAGACTTTTTAAGTGGTGCAAATTTAGGATCTCGGACTAGTTAGTATGTTCGCATGTTTAAGAATTAGTTCTACTAACACGCCGTGTTTATCTACAAATTAACATTTACACGGTTTGTGTAGGTTTTGCGTTTCTCAATCAATTGGTTGAGACCGTCTACATACGCACGAGCACTCGCACCAAGAATATCTGTGCTTACACCACGTCCTTGAACCGAAACTTGATTCTGTGTAAGTACGACATGTACTTCACCAAGCGCATCTTTTCCGTGTGTTACCGATTTAATGGAATAGTCTGACAGCGTGACCTCTTCCCCGCTAACCTGATCAATAGCATTATAGATCGCATCTACTGAACCGTTACCTTCAGCCTGTTTTTCCACCGTTTCCCCATCCAGTTTGGCAATGCGGACCTTAGCTGTAGGCACCGATTCATCACCATACGTTACAAAGATGGATTCCAGTTTATACACTTCAGGTGCGTCCTGCAATTTTTCTTCAATTACGGCAAGCAGATCATCATCGGTAACTTCTTTTTTCTTGTCTGCTAAATCTTTAAATTGAGCAAAAGCCCGGTTCAATGCCTCTTCTTCCAGTTCATAGCCGAGGTCAATTAAGCGCTCCCGGAATGCATGGCGTCCAGAATGTTTACCAAGCACCAGCTTGCTCTCTTTCAGACCGATCGTTTCTGGAGTCATAATCTCGTAGGTTGTTTTTTCCTTCAACATACCATCTTGGTGAATACCCGATTCATGAGCGAAGGCATTTGCACCAACAATCGCTTTGTTCCCAGGGACAACCATCCCCGTCAAACGGCTAACCAAACGGCTGGTACGAGCGATCTCTGACAATTGCAATGTGGTTTTCGCCTGGAAAAACTCCTGACGTGTCTCCAGTGCCATCGCAATTTCTTCAATAGCTGTATTGCCTGCGCGTTCTCCAATACCATTGATCGTTCCTTCAATCTGATCGGCACCGTTCAGTATAGCCGCCAGTGTATTGGCTGTCGCCATGCCAAGATCATTATGACAGTGTGCACTCAGCTGAACTTTATCAATGTTGTGAACATTTTCTTTCAAGTGTTTGAAAATATTACCGTATTCATACGGGCTCAGATAGCCAACTGTATCCGGAATATTAACAACTGAAGCACCTTCTTCAACCGCCATATTCACCATTTCCACAAGGAAATCATATTCGGTACGTCCCGCATCCTCCAAAGAAAACTCGATCTTCGAAAACGTCTTTTTGGCATAACGGATTGCAGAGCGTGCCGTATCCAGCACCTGTCCTTTGTCCATACGCAGCTTGTGCTGACGATGAATTGGTGAAGTGGCCAAAAATACATGAATACACGGATCCTGTGCACCCTTCAGAGCTTCCTTCACCGCATCAATATCCTGCTCTCTGGAGCGGGACAAGCCAATTACCGTTATATTTTTTACCGCTTTCGCTACAGCGTTGACTGCTGCCAAGTCCCCTGGAGATGCCGCTGGAAAACCTGCTTCCATCCGGTCAATGCCAAGTCGCTCTAATTGATGGGCAATCTCCACCTTTTCTCGAGTGTTCAGATTGACTCCTGGAGATTGCTCTCCATCACGCAGTGTTGTGTCAAACACATAGATTTTACGCATTCCTCGCACCTCCTGCTCATTATTGGTCCCTGAATATCAGAATAGCGGCTCACGCATAAGCACGGCCGCTATTTCCAATTCACGCTGTAAGTTGTTACTTACTTCTTGATCCAGTGCATCATTTCACGCAATTGTCCGCCAACCACTTCGATTGGGTGTTCAGCTTCGTTGCGGCGTGTTGCAGTCAGGAATGCACGACCAGATTGGTTTTCCAGGATAAAGTCACGTGCGAATTTACCTTGCTGGATATCCGTCAACACTTCTTTCATTGCTTTCTTCGTATCTTCAGTTACTACGCGTGGTCCAGTTACATAGTCACCGTACTCCGCTGTGTTACTGATCGAATCACGCATACTTGCAAGACCGCCTTCATACATCATGTCAACGATCAGTTTCAATTCGTGCAGACACTCAAAATATGCCATTTCTGGAGCATAACCAGCTTCAGTCAACGTTTCGAAGCCAGCTTTAACGAGGGCACTTACACCGCCACACAGAACCGCTTGCTCACCGAACAAGTCTGTTTCTGTTTCTTCACGGAAGGAAGTTTCGATAACGCCCGCGCGAGTACAACCGATACCTTTTGCATAAGCCAAACCAATTTCTTTCGCTTTGCCTGTTGCATCCTGCTCGATTGCGATCAGACCAGGAACACCGAATCCTTCCACGTAGGTACGACGTACCATGTGACCAGGAGACTTAGGAGCTACCAGCAATACATCGCTGTTTTTTGGAGGAACGATTTGTCCGAAATGAACGTTGAAACCGTGTGAGAAGAGCAATGCTGCGCCTTCTTTCAGATTTGGTTCGATTTCGTTCTTGTATACAGAAGCTTGTGTTTCGTCAGGCAGCAAGATTTGAACAACATCTGCACGGCTAGTTGCTTCAGCCGGTGACAATACTTCAAACCCATCATTTTTAGCTGCGTCAAACGATTTACCTTCGCGAAGTCCGATGACTACGTTTAATCCACTGTCACGCAAGTTTTGTGCTTGAGCATGACCTTGGCTACCATATCCGATCACCGCGATCGTTTTTCCTTTCAATACGCTAAGCTCTGCATCCTGTTCATAATAAGTAGTTACTGGCATGTTATAAGTCCTCCTTTGTATTGTAAAGAACCCTTCATTAATGAGCGGGTGTCTCAATGGACTGAGATATTTACCGCATATTGGTAAGAAAACAGCTGATCGATGCTGATACCGCTGCACATGTTCCAATCCGTTCAGACACCCGCTCGTTAATGCGGGGATGTGGCTTTCTTTTCAAGCGTTACATCACTAAAATGTTACTTTATAGCAGTTATAGGACTGACACTTTCCATTCACTTAACAATTAACTTACGATAACTGTACATTATCACAAGTCTATCATTGCGTTCATGTTTATGGCCCATCATGGTTTCATTATAACTCTATGCGTTTCCCCGTACTAATGCAGTTACACCTGTACGAGACAATTCACGAATGCCATATGGCTTGAGCAATTCGATCATTGCATCGATTTTATCCGTATCACCAACCGCCTGTACCATCAAACTTGCCGGGCCTACATCGACAACCGATGCACGGAATGTTTCCACCACACCCAAAATTTCCGGGCGTTCGGAGGGTTCAGCTTTCACCTTGATCAGTGCAAGTTCTCGTGCAACCATCGGTTTCAGACTAAAGTCAACTACCTTGATGACATCGATAATTTTGTACAGTTGTTTCTCAATCTGTTCCACCGTTTTGTCGTCACCAATCGTAACAATAACCATACGGGAAAGTCCAGGCTCTTCAGATTGACCCACCGTAATACTCTCGATGTTATATCCACGTCGACCAAACAATCCGGATACTCGCTGGAGGACGCCTGGCTGGTCATTAACTAATATTGAAATGGTATGTCTTATCATTCTTCAGCATCCCCCATCAGCATTTGATCGATAGTTGCACCTTGTGGAACCATTGGATATACATTTTCATCCTTGCGTACAACAAATTCTACAACGACAGGTCCCGGAGTATCCAAAGCCTCCTGCCATACACGCTCTGCTTCTTCTTTGTTAGTCGCCCGAAGTCCCTTAACGCCATAAGCTTCAGCCAATTTCACAAAGTCAGGACTTCCAGCCAAATCGATGTGACTATAGCGATTTTCGTAAATAAGTTCCTGCCACTGGCGAACCATGCCTAGCACTTCATTGTTAATAATTACGATTTTGACCGGAATGTTATTAATCGCACAGATCGCTAGTTCCTGTGAACACATCTGCATTCCACCGTCACCGTTGATAGAGATAACCAGTCGATCCGGATTAGCCATTTGTGCACCGATTGCTGAAGGGAATCCGAATCCCATTGTGCCAAGTCCACCTGAAGTGACCCAGGAGCGTGGTTGATTGAACTTGTAGTATTGAGCCGCCCACATCTGATGTTGACCAACATCAGTTGTTACAATGGCTTCCCCCTTGGTTGTATCGTTCAATAGTTCAACGACCCACTGTGGTTTCAACACATCGTCTGAATCGGTGTAGCTGTATGGTTTCTCTTGTTTCCATTGTTTGATCTGATCGCGCCATGCATCAGCACGTTCAGCACGCTGAACTTCCTGGTTGGCAATCTCTAGCACTGTTTTCACATCACCAACAATTGGAATATCTGTTGCAATATTTTTGCCAATCTCTGCAGGATCGATATCGATATGAACGATTTTTGCATTCGGTGCAAAACCGTCAAGCTTGCCTGTAACCCGGTCATCGAATCGTGCTCCAATGTTAATCAACAGATCCGATTTTTGAATTGCCATATTGGAAGTGTATGTTCCATGCATTCCCGGCATCCCTGTCCAAAGTTCATGACCACTCGGAAAAGCGCCAAGTCCAAGAAGAGTCGTCGTAATCGGAATGCCTGTTTTCTCAACAAACTCGAAGAGTGCTTCGTGTCCGCCCGAGTATACGACACCGCCACCTGCGATGATCATTGGACGTTCCGCTTCCTGAATCGCCTGTGCCAGACGATCTATCTGTAATTTGTTAGGAACTGTTGTTGGATTGTACCCTCTCAATATAACAGGTTCAGTGCTCGGTTCAAACAACGTTTTATTTGCCGATACATCTTTTGGAATATCGATCAGTACAGGTCCTTTACGTCCGGTATTTGCAATGTGAAATGCTTCATGGATGATTCCCGGCAGATCTTTTACATCTTTTACGAGATAACTATGTTTAGTGATCGGCATGGTGATCCCCGTAATATCTGCTTCCTGAAAAGCATCCGAACCAATAAGGCTTGATACGACATTACCTGTAATAACAACCAATGGTACGGAATCCATATACGCAGTTGCGATCCCTGTAACAAGGTTTGTTGCACCCGGACCAGAAGTTGCGATACAAACTCCTACTTTACCACTCGCACGTGCATAACCATCAGCTGCGTGAATGGCACCTTGCTCGTGACGAGTCAATACGTGTTTGAAATCATCAAAACCATACATCGCATCGTAAATGTAGAGCACCGCACCGCCTGGATAACCGAAGACACAGTCCACACCTTCAAGCAACAAACTTCTCAGCAGAATCTCGGAACCGCTAATGACCTCCGGCTTCATCCATTTTTCACGTAATTCATCTGTCGATCGTACCTCTGGAATTTGAGTTCCCATCAGTCATCCTCCCCTCGGAATTTACACCATTCTGACATTCAAAGTTACAAAAAAAACCTTCCATCCCTGCAAACAAGTTCATGCTTGCGAGGGACGAAAGGTTATCGCTTCCGTGGTACCACCCAACTTTGTCCGAAATTTCGCAATCACGGACCTTACCAGGTATAACAAAACGATGTCCAAACGAACATAGTCGTCTCCCATACCTGTTGTCTATAACGCAGACTTGCGATTTTCCCTAATACGCATGAATTTGACGATTCGTGCTTTTCAGGAAAACAGCTCCGAGGTGAGCTCGTATATAAGGGGTAATGGTGGTGGTCTCAGCAAATCCATCCACTCTCTGAGCAAAAGAGCCCTTAAAACTTCGTCCTCTTCATAGCCGATATAATATTCTCGTTAAATGTTAGGAACATTATATGATTCCTCTAACCGATAAGTCAATACCTGTTTTTTATAAAAATGTGCAGAGCAACTTCTAACTGAACGTTGCAATCTATAATTGCTCAAGTCCCAGACCTTCATCTAGTCACCTTTTATCTCGCTTCAGGCATAGGATATACAGGCCGCACGACCGGTCCTGAAAGGAGGCTCCGCATGATTATTCGGCAGCGTTCATCCAAACTTGATGACAGTGCAATTATGAGACTGATTGACACGCAGCTTGTTCCTTTATCCCATATGAGTGAGAAAGAAATCCATAAAATACGCAAAGAAATACCCCTGCGGATGAACAGGGGCATGACTTTTGTAATCTCACCGGAGCCTGATCAAGCTGCTATCGCATTCATTCATTTTCTCATGCATGGTGAGCTGCTCTATGTGGATATGATGGCCGTGAGTACGAGAGAGCAGCGCAAACGTCACGGACAGACATTATTGCAGAGAGCAGAGAGTTTCGCAGTATCCCGGGGCTGCAAAAAGTCCAAAGTCATGGTAGATGAAGGAAACATCAAAGGAACGGAATTTTATCAAAAAAATGGATATCAAGTACTCAGATATATTATGGTCAGCCGTTGCTATGAAATGGAAAAAAGACTCTAGCTACTTCTAGAAAAATCCTGGAGGTCGCGGTCCAGGACCATAAGGACCGTATCCTGGCCCTGGGCCGTATCCTGGTCCAGGACCATAACCCGGGCTATATCCTGGGCCATATCCATGTTTCGGACCTGGGCCATAACCTGGGCCAAATCCCGGGCCTGGCCCGTAGGCGTAAGGCAATGTGGCAATCGCTAGCAGGTCAAACAATACTAGAGGTAAAATTGCTTTGGTACGTACTTTTTTCCCGCCAATTCGTTTGAGAACCAGTTTGTCACCTGATACTTTCAATAACTTCCCCGTAACCCGAGTACCATCTTTTTTAAACGCCACAATATTTTTCCCTATAAGTTTCATCGCTTCTGTACGCGTAACATGCTTTCTCATTGTATCCCTCCTCCTCGGATCATTCAAAACAGTGTATTCGTCCACCACTCGATTGGCCTGTTTCTTTGTCCCTACCGAAAAAGTTGGGTACTTTGAGCGGAGAAAAACAAAAAAGGCCCGCATAGATGCGGACCTTTTAAGTAACATTTGTTCATACGAAATTGTAGTATTCTTTTATTATCTTTTACCAGGATCATACGGTTCACCGAGTGCAGAAGGAGCAGAAGAGCGTCCCACAGCGGCTACAAGTACAATAAGGGTCAGTAAATAAGGCAGCATGTAGATAATTTCCTGGGGAATACTTTGTGTCCATTCGAACAGCTGCACATAGTTCCGAATTGCTTGAGAGAAACCGAAGAATACAGCTGCACCAAAAGCACCGATCGGATTCCATTTACCAAAGATCATTGCTGCAATGGCGATATAACCTTGACCGGAAACCGTATTGTGTGAGAATGTGCCAGTCGTTGTTAGTGTAATTGCTGCACCACCAATAGCTGCAAGCGCACCACTGATCATAACCGCAACATAACGATAACGACGCACTTTAACACCCACTGAATCTGCCGCACTTGGATGTTCACCAACAGAGCGTAGACGCAAGCCAAACGGTGTTTTAAACAAAATGTAATAGGTCAGGAAAACAAACAAAATAGCCAGATAGGTTGTTGGATACATATTTTTGAAAAATGCTTCTCCAAGCAACGGAATATCTTCCAGAAACGGCACATTAAATTTGTTGAATCCCTGTACCAAAGGTGAATCACCCGAACCTTCGAACAGCAGTTTTACAAGATACAATGTACTTCCTGCTGCCAAAAAGTTAATTACGATACCACTGATAATCTGATCCGCTTTAAACGTAATGGATGCCACAGCATGGATAAGTGAAACAAGCACACCAAGAACAATCGCAAGCAATACCCCCATCCAGGCTGATGTTGTACCATCCATACCCGCTTCTTGCGCATAGTGAGCACCGATACCTGCTGCAAAAGCACCAAACACCATGAAACCTTCAAGTCCGAGGTTCGTCACCCCTGATTTTTCCGAGAAAATCCCGCCGAGGGAAGCAAAAATCAATGCCGTAGCAAAGACAAGCGTCGTATTGATAATTTGCCCGATTGTCAACAAGTCCATCTACAACACCTTCTCTTTCTTGCGCTTGGAATAGAACGGTTTAAGTACCCAGCGCACGATGCCTTGTGCAGCAATGAAGAAGATAATCGAACCGATGACAATCCGAATAATCTCAGGTGGTACATCCGCAGCAAAGCTCATACCTGCTGAACCGTATGTGAGCGTACCAAAGAGCAGCGCACCGAGCAGCACTCCAAACGGATGATTCAGACCGATCAAGGCAACCGCAATACCGTCAAAACCAGTACCTGGCGAGCCTGACATTACCGTTTGGTATTGAAACACTCCAAGTACCTGGAACGCCCCGCCGAGACCTGCAAGCATACCACTTATAAACATCGCTTTGACAATATTCCGGTTAACATGCATACCCGCATATTCTGCTGCATTCGGGTTATAACCTACAGCACGAATCTCGAAGCCCTGTTTGGTTTTCCACATGTAAATATAAAACAGTACAGCTATAACAATTGCAATCAAAGTTCCCAAGTGAACTCGGGAATTACCCATCAATTCAGAAAGCCAAGTCAGACTGATCGAAGCAGAGTCGCTAATATTTACAGAGCGATTTTCACCCTGCAGCAGAAGAAACTGCCTAACAATCAGATTAGCTAAATATAACCCGATCCAGTTCAGCATAATACTGCTGATGACTTCGTTTACTCCACGAGTTGCCTTCAAATAACCTGCAATCGCAGCCCAAAGCCCGCCAAATACCGCTCCCGCAATTAAAGCTAGCGGTGCGTGAATATAGATTGGCAAACCTGCAAATTTAACACCAACAAAGGTAGCCGCTGTCATCCCTACGAGAAACTGTCCTTCTCCCCCGATATTAAACAGTCCGGCGCGAGCAGCAAAGGCAAATGCAAGCCCCGTCATAATGAGCGGAGTCATTTCCCTTACAGCTTCACCGAAGTTGTACATATCACCAAATACCTTTTTAAATAATGCGCTATATGCCTCGAGCGGGTTATAACCGCCGACCAGCATAACAATTCCGCCGAGAACGAGACCCATCAAAATCGCCACAATCGGCAAGATAAATGAATCGCGTGTAAACCATTTTAAAACTTTATTCATGCGCAGTACCTCTCTTTTGGGTGCTGCCCGCCATCATCAAGCCGAGCTCCCTGTCATTGGTTTCTTCCGGCAGCACCTCACCTACGATCTGCCCTTCGTAGATAACCGCTATACGGTCCGAAACATTCATGATCTCATCCAGTTCAAATGAAATGAGCAGAACAGCTTTACCCTGATCACGCTGCGCTATCAATTGCTTTTGCACGAACTCGATCGCTCCAACGTCCAAACCACGAGTCGGTTGGGCTGCAATCAGCAATTCAGGGTTTTTATCCACCTCACGGGCGATAATTGCTTTCTGCTGATTCCCTCCTGAAAGAGAACGCGCTTTAGTTTCAATGCTAGGCGTACGTACGTCGAATGCTTCAACAAGCCGCTTGGCCTGTTTTTTTATTGCATCAAAGTTCAGGAAACCCTTCCGAGTGTAAGGTTCTTTATAATAAGATTCCAAAACAATATTTTCGCTCACTGAAAAATCCAGTACAAGTCCATGTTTATGTCTATCTTCTGGAATGTGAGCAATTCCCGCCTCTGAAATATGTCGAGGGGAATGGTTGGAGAGCTCATTGCCTTGCAAGCGAATCGATCCGCTGTCCACTTTGCGTAGACCTGTAAGAGCTTCAATCAATTCACTTTGTCCATTTCCGTCAACGCCCGCAATGCCAACAATCTCACCAGCACGCACATTCAAGTTCAAATTGTTCAGAACTGCGATGCCTTCTTTGTTTTTGACCGTCAACTTACTCACCTCAAGCACGTTCGCTTCAGGCGTTGCAGGCTTCTTATCCACTTTAAACGTAACAGTACGTCCAACCATCTTTTCTGCCAGTTCATTCGGGTTTGTTTCTGATGTTTTGACGGAATCAATGACTTTACCACGACGAATAATCGTTACTGTATCCGAAATCTCCATAATTTCTTTCAACTTATGCGTAATCAGAATAATCGACTTGCCCTCTGCTACAAGTTTTTTCATGATCACCATCAGTTC
Organism: Paenibacillus sp. JJ-100; assembly: GCF_948329825.1. Lineage (GTDB taxonomy): Bacteria > Bacillota > Bacilli > Paenibacillales > Paenibacillaceae > Paenibacillus. Next base: position 128,018 of record NZ_CAOJCM010000001.1, on the reverse strand, counting down.
TTTGATCTCTTGTGGTGTAAGCACCGCTGTTGGCTCATCAAAGATCAGAATGTCTGCACCGCGATACAATGTTTTGACAATCTCAACACGCTGCTGCATACCCACGGAAATATCATGAATTTTAGCATGCGGATTGACTTTGAGTCCATACTGCTCGGACAAACGTTGTACTTCAGCAGCGGCCTTTTTATAGTTAATATTAAGACCCTTCTTAGGCTCGGATCCCAAAATAATGTTCTCTGTTACCGTAAACGGCTGTACAAGCTTAAAGTGCTGATGCACCATACCGATGCCAAGATCGATTGCCCGGTTTGGGCTGTCGATGATGACAGGTTTACCATTCACTTCAATGGAACCTTCATCCGGCTGGTAGAGACCAAAAACTATGTTCATCAATGTTGACTTACCAGCACCGTTTTCACCCAGTAAGGCATGAATCTCACCTTTACGAAGCTGAAGGCTGATAGCGTCGTTGGCAACAATGCCTGGGAAACGCTTCGTTATTTGTTTCAACTCAACGACGGGGGTTGCTGCACCCATGTAATCACCCTTATAACTGATATAATGTGGTTCCGCAAACGAAAGAAAAGCTCCTACCGGAGCGTTACTGCACAATTTACCTACCTGTACAAATGTTATGATAGCTTGATCAAATGTTCCTTTGTTTACAATCACAAGGCCGGTCAAGACCGGCCCAATGATGATTTACAGCAGATTCAATTTTTCTACGTTATTACTCTGTAGGCACTTTGATCTCGCCGTTAATAATTTTTTCTTTATATTCTTCAACTTTAGTCAAAACGTCAGGTTTCACATTTTTAGTAGAAGTTTCTGCAATACCTACGCCGTTTTCTTTCAGCGTCAGATTCTCGGAACCGCCTTTGAAGGAACCGTCAACGACTTCTTTGTTCACGCGTTTAACTGCTTCATCTACTTTCTTGATCATGGAAGTCAATGTTACATCATCACCAAACTCCAGAGATTGGTCTTTGTCTACACCGATTACCCATATATCTTGACCTTGCTTCTTACGAGCAATTGCTTCGTTGAACACACCATTACCCGTTGCACCGGAAGCGTGGAATATGATGTCTACACCTTTGTTGTACATTGTCGCTGCTGCTGCTTTACCCAGGTCAGGCTTATCGAAAGCACCTGTGTAGTTTGAGATGAATTCAGCATTAGGATTTACTGCCTTAACGCCCTCTCTGAAGCCTACTTCAAACTTTTTGATCAGCGGACCTTCCATACCACCAACGAAACCAACTTTGTTTGTTTTTGTTGTCAGGCCAGCAACAACGCCAACCAAGAAAGAGCCTTCTTCTTCAGCGAATGTTACGGATTTTACGTTAGGTAAATCCACTACACTGTCAATAATCGCCAGTTTGGAATCAGGATTTTGCTCAGCTACTTTTTTGATGGCATCTGCCAATTGGAAACCGATACCCCAAGTCAGATCATATCCATTTTTAACAAATTCGTTTAGGTTTGGAATGTACTCTTCGTCGGATTTACTTTGCAAGTATTTAACTTCTACACCTGCTTCAGCTTCCGTTGCTTGATGAGCTTCCCAAGCGGATTGGTTAAAGGACTTGTCGTTAACGCCGCCTACGTCAGTAACCATACCGATTTTGAGGTCGGATTTCGCTTCAGTGGATGTTCCACCGTTGTCTCCTCCGGCATTCGTTTCTTCTTTCGGTTTGCTTCCGCATCCTGCGAGCATAACCGATACTGCCAGCAACATCACGAGAGACATGCTAAGCATTTTCTTCATTTCTCTTTTTCCCCCTTAATAATATGTCCCTTTCAAATCTTGTCTGCATGGTAAGGATCAACAGATAGCAAGTAAGGTGAGAAGCAGAATGTATGGGTTATTGAAATGAAAAGCTCATTCTTATCTACACAACTTCCGTTTATCTGTCGAAAAACCGAACATTATGACCCGAAAAGAAAAATTTAGGACTGACCTACTAGAGGTGATTATACAATCAACCAGTGTTAAAATCCAGATATATAATCGCCAAAGCCCATTTATTTTTTCGGTTTTTTTGTCGAAAGCGCTTAACAATTCAACGTTTTAACAGGGTAACGTCACAGTTGTGTGAAGTTGTGTAACAAAAACATTACTCAAAATCCCATTTTCTGATCCGGAGTCTCATTTTGTTTGCACTATTTCACCGTTCGTATTTTATGTATTAGCATTGATTTTAATTCACCAAACGGCAGTCACAGTCAGATTTCATTTCAAGCTGCTACGTTTTGCCTAGGATGTCTATCTATGAAATTCTTATTCTTCATTCCGTAAAAAAAGCCGCCATAGTACGGCGGCTTGCAAATACAGATTTAAGCGTTGATTTTACCTTTAGCTACAGTTGCCAAAGAGTTGAACGCGTTGATGTCGTTAACGGCCAGATCAGCCAACATTTTACGGTTCATGTCTACTCCAGCAAGTTTCAATCCATGAATCAGTTTGTTGTAAGACAATCCGTTTTGACGTGCTGCAGCATTGATACGAACGATCCACAGTCTGCGGAAGTTACGTTTTGTGTTGCGACGGTCACGGTATGCGTAAACCAAAGATTTCATTACTTGCTCATTAGCTGTTTTAAAAATGCGGTGTTTGGAACCGAAATAACCCTTTGCCAGTTTCAAAACCTTTTTATGACGACGACGTACTACAAAACCGCCTTTTACTCTTGCCATATTTAAGAACCTCCCAAATAAATATTAAATGTATCCGTAATATGTGTACGGCCTGAGCCGATCCCCCATACAGATGTACTATTTCAAGTTAGCCAAACCTTGTTTCAAACGTCTTACGTCACCTGCTGCCATTACCGGGTTACCGTTCAGAACGCGCTTAGCACGTTTAGATTTGTGGGAAAGCAAGTGGTTTTTGTGTGCTTTGTAACGAAGGACTTTACCAGAACCGGTAATTTTGAAGCGTCCTTTTAAACTGCTGTGTGTTTTCATTTTAGGCATGTTGTGTTTCCTCCTTCAATGTTATCAGGCTTTAGGAGCCAGAATCATAATCATACTGCGGCCTTCAAGTTTTGGTTGGCGCTCAACGGAGCAAAGTTCTTCAACTTCAGTCTTGACGCGTTCCAAAATCTTTTGACCAATAGCGGCATGCGCAATCTCACGTCCGCGATAGCGAACAGAGCATTTTACTTTGTCGCCTTCTTTCAAAAACTTAATTACATTACGAAGCTTCGTTTGATAATCGTGCTCCTCAATATTGGAACGGAACCATACTTCTTTAATGTCGACAACTTTCTGGTTCTTACGGGCTTCTTTTTCTTTCTTTTGCTGCTCATAGCGGAATTTTCCGTAGTCCATGATGCGGCACACCGGCGGTTTAGCCTGTGGGGCCACATTGACTAGGTCCAAGTTCAGGTCCACTGCCATTTGAAGTGCTTCACGAATGGGAGTAATCCCGATTTGTTCTCCTTCAGCTCCGACAAGGCGTACTTCCTTCGCCCGAATCTCGTCATTAATCATGTGATCTTTACTAATAGCCGTCCACCTCCAGGTCATTTTGAATATCTTGTAACAAAAAAATAAAAGGGATGCCGGTTAAGCTACCGACATCCCTGTAATCAACACAATTCTTCATGAGTATACACTTCATAAATTATTGGGATCGTTGACCAGCCAACTGATGTCGGACAGGTGAGAAGTCGGACTTCTACTTGTGATTCCACTTGCTATTTGTTTAACACACTTGAATACTATAACACTCAAGATAGTTGTTGTCAACACATCAACACGTATTTTTTAAATAAAGAAGACATCCCTTATAACCATACGTTTTATGAATTGATCTACCAAAAACTACCCTTGCTTGCTCTGCACTTCGTCCAGACGCACAACTCGTGTATGTTGCGTGTGGCTCCACTGTTTGTTGTTCTGCGTGAAGAACGCATAAAACGTGATTGGGTACCAAGACAACAAATAAATTGGGAATAGAATCAGATACAGATATACCTTGGCAAATTTAACCTTTTCAAGCGCCATAGACAATAGGAATGTGAGCACGTTCATACCGATGGCCACGAATCCAACCCATAATGGGAAATATCCATAAATGTTGGCGATGTGCGGGCCATCCAACACATAGATATCAATTGACATCATTGCGGTCAACAAGAAAGTAAGCAGCACCACATACACATTGGCACCATACACCGCCAAATCAAACTTCACCAGGCTTCTTTCTTTGATAGCCTGCCACAGCAATGGGAAAAAGTATCTTCTCGCTACGGTAAAGTGACCTTGCATCCAGCGCAAACGTTGTCTGGCAGAAGCTTTGAAAGTCAACGGTTTCTCATCAAATACTTTGGCATCATAATTAAACACAGGATACACATTACGCTGTACACTACGCATCGTAAACTCCAAGTCCTCAACCAGACTTGTCGCTCCCCAACCGATTTCTTTCAGCAAATTGGTCTCGAAGCACATGCCAGTCCCCCCGAGGAAATTGGCCATGTTTAGATTGTGACGGGACAACTGCCACAGACGGTTAATGTACCAGTATGATACTCCATAAGCCGCAGTAATCCATGAATCTTCAGGATTCTTCGTATCAATGTATCCCTGAATTACACGTGCTCCATTGCACAAATCATTGTTCATTTCACTTAAGAAGTTTTGCTCCACCAGATTATCAGCATCAAGCATAACAACCGCATCATACTGGCGTGGCAAATCCCACAGATATTTAAGCATCCACTCGATAGCGTGACCTTTACCTCTTAAATCGGGATTCGTACGAACACATGCATTCCACCCATGCTCGCGAACGATATCTGCAGTACTATCCGTACAGTTGTCACAGATGACGAATACGTCGTACATATCTCTAGGATAATCGAGTTGTTTCAGGTTCTCCATCAACGCACCGATCACTTGCTCCTCATTGTGAGCCGCAACAAGCACGGCAAACGATTTTGTAGCAGGATAATTATTCTTTTTCTTTTTCTTATACAGACCAAACAACGAAAACGTGAATTGGTACACGGCCAGCAGTGCCAAGATGACCTGCAACGTGACAAATATAGCGTCCAACATCGTTCTCTGTTACCCCCTTTTTTTCAAACCCAGGTTACTATAGTTTTCTCTTCCTGATTCTGCATTTATTTTTATGTTTGCAGAATATGACCCTGTGCTTTTGTATACTACGTCAATTTTCAGGCAATGTTTCAAATCATGGCAGCGACCATTTAGCCGCCTTATCGATTCTGTATTCTTTTCAGCGATTTGTCAAAACCCCAATTCCACTTCTTGAAGCAGAAATGTGAACTATAAACGCTGAATAGTCACTGTGCGATACCACAACCTTGCATTAATGCCTGTTACATCTTATTTTCAGCCTTTTTCTTGATTTTTATTTCTAAAGTCCCTTCTTTTTTCTCCGACTTACTACAGCTGAAGTGTACCTCTACTTCAAATAACGTAAATAAGCCTAATAAAGTTTGATATAAAGCTCACATTTTTTTACCTCAATTCAGCCATATTGAATCATTGTATCTTTTATAGAGGATTAAAGTCAAAAAGTCTATTGGTTTTTCACCCACTCTTTTACATGAATTTTACGTTCTTTACATGTGTTCTTCTTGAAAAGGACAACATTTAAAAATATGATAAACATATACCTGAAATAACCTCAGCACCTAAAATACAGGTTATATACTAATTAGGTGAAAACCGGACACCGATTATAGTTCCCGGAAATATGCCGCCGTCGCGGCGCAACTGGCAGGAGGCCACTATGAGCCGTTTTTTCTTAAAGTTTCAGGAGTATGATCGTAATTTGTTTATGTGGATTAACGGCCGACTTCATAATCGTTTTATGAACTTCTGGCTATACTATTTCACCCATCTGGGTGGAGCAACTGCTTCCATTGTTGTATCTTTGTTCATCTGGCTACTCGCCCCGGCTCCTTGGAGCACAGTCGGTCTTCAGGCCTGCATCGCTCTAGCTGTTAGCCACATCCCTGTAGCCATAGCGAAAAGATTGTATCCTCGCATTCGGCCTTACTTGGCCTTACCGGATACTATCACGTTCCGCAACCCTCTAACGGACCATTCGTTCCCGTCGGGGCATACGACTGCTATTTTTTCGGTTACAGTGCCTTTTATGGCGGCTGAACCCATTCTATTTCTAACGTTGTTGCCCGTGGCTGTTATTGTCGGATTTTCTCGAATCTATCTGGGGCTGCACTATCCGTCTGATGTGTTGGCGGGTGCCACAATCGGCACCTTAGTCGCACTTGCTACAGTTGCATTCTGGTCTTAAAGCCGATATGTTAGACTCAGGAATACCTAGCAGGAACAGGTGAGGCAGGCGTGGAAAAAAAGAGAATTTTACTATTATCAGAGGGGTTTGGTGCTGGACACACTCAAGCTGCTTATGCATTATCTAGTCATTTACGAAAGCTGTCTCCTAATATTCAGACGAAAGTGCTTGAACTAGGAAGCTTTCTTAACCCTAAAGTAGCACCACTAATTATTAATGCATACAGAAAAACGGTGACCACTCAACCGAAACTTGTCGGATACATGTATAAACAGCAATATAAAAAGCCACTGAATCGACTGACGACTCTTGCACTGCACAAATTGTTCTACACCCATACCCGCAGCGTCGTTCGTCAGCTCAATCCCAGTGCCATCGTGTGCACACACCCGATTCCAAGTGCTGTTATATCCCGTTTAAAACGTTTAGGTACGAAGGTTCCTCTCTGTAACGTCCTAACGGATTATGACGCTCACGGCACGTGGATTAGTCAAGAGGTGGATCTGTATCTCGTGTCCTCGGACGAAGTAAAAGGTAAACTGATGCTCCGAGGCGTAGCTGAAGAAAAAATTAAAGTAACGGGTATCCCGGTTCATCCGAACTTCTGGGAGCACCCTGGGCATGATGAGGTCCGCACTAGGTTTAATCTTAAAAATATGCCAACCGTGCTTGTCATGGGCGGCGGCTGGGGTATGCTTAATGACAAGGTTCTGCATCAGTTGCTCGCAGGCTGGCATGAGGATATTCAGATCATTTTCTGTCTTGGACGAAATGACAAAGTACGCCATAGCATGGAACAGGACCCATTATTTCAGCAAGAAAATATCCACATCATCGGATATACAACAGAGATTGACAAGTTAATGGAAGTTTCCGATCTGCTGATCACCAAGCCTGGTGGTATCACTTGCAGTGAAGGTTTGGCCAAAGGAATTCCAATGCTTTTTCATAATCCGATTCCTGGACAGGAAGAAGAAAATGTTCATTACTTCACAGCCAGAGGCTTAGGCGAACTCATTACATCAGTTGATGTGGTTGTAAAATGGATGAACAAACTGCTTAATAACTATCCAGACGTGGTGAAAAAACGAGAGCGTCATCTGTCCGACATCGCCAAAGTACATCCGATGAAAAGCGCTCAGTGTATCATAAATCTTTTGCAAAATATGCAGCCCTTATCTTCAGAGGAAACACATGTCTAATTCGAATAACTTAACCTGAGCAATATCGTCCTTTATAAACTTTCTTCATGAATGAAAAGGCGCCTTCGAAACCGAAGGCACCTTTTTTTCTTGATCTTAAGTCTGCAGATGAACCACACTGCCTATTGTAAACCAGCAGTTTTCAGATACTCCTGCCATTGTTTTGTATACTCGGACTGGATTTTCTCCAAACCGGCCTGTTTTGCTTTTTCCATAAACGTATTCAATCCACCCTCTACATCCGCAACAAGACCTACGTTAAGCGGATACAGATATTGCTTCTCAACTTGCTCCAAAGCCGCTTTCTCAGCCTGATAAGGTGTCCAATCTTCCGCAAAACCAGTGAAAATATCCGGCTTTTTGATCTGATCAAGGTCTTTGAACATAGCCAGTACATCATCAAAGCTCTTATCATACAGCATAAATTCTGGATTACGCCATGCCCAGCCATTCATACCTTCACGCGGGAATCCGTTACTTTGTGCATCGCCGATCATATGATAGTAGCCGTCTTTTACTTCAAAGTTTTTCCCTTCCACACCATACTCGGTTAGCCAGTTGTAACGTTTGTCGGTCACGAGTTTCTCGTAGAATTCCAGTGCTCTTTCCGGGTTTTTACTGCTGCGCGGAATGGCAAAACCGTTATGAATCGGATGCACCGGCTGTGCAAACCCTTTCGCATTCGGATATGGGAAATAACCCAGCTTCCAGTCCGGGTGAGTGGACTGAACCTTGATCACATCGGAATTGAATTTGTTCGGATTCTCCCCAGCAAGAACGACAGCAGCTTTACCATTTTGCAACAGGGAATTGGATGTATCCTTCACGTTCAATACGTTTTTCGGGAAAAAGCCTTTATCCATCCAGCGTTTGTATGTTTTCAGGTCCTCTAGATGCTGCGATGATCCCCAGTAGGACGCCACGGTGGACGGTGTTTCATACATAATATCCAGGCCATATGGAAGCTGACCAGCTGTATTTACCAGCTTGGAAGTTAATTGACGCACTCCATGTGTGTGATTCGCATTACTGTCTGCAATCGGAATCATATTTGGCTCGTTCGCCTTGATCCCGTCCAGGTATGCTTCGAGCGTTTCCAGCGATTCCGGCTTCGGCAGATTATACTTCTCACGCAAGTCTTCGCGGTATGCAATACCCTCGGTAACGTATTCAATCCATGTCGATGGAACAGTGTAGATTTTGTCATTAATCTTAACCGCATTCCACATATCATCAGGGACATGAGACTTTAGCTTCGGTGTTTTTGTCAACAGTTCTTCCAGCGGTAAAAAAGCACCTTTTTTGGCATAAGACTGGTAATTGGTCCAGTCGGCCGTAAAAATTAAGTCAATCGGCTGTCCGGAAGACAGCAGCAATTTATATTTTTGATCCCAATCCGTCCAGGACGTGAAGTTGAATTTTACATTCACATTCAGATCGGCTTCAGCAAGCTTGTTAATCTCCGACTCAATTACAGGTAGGTCTTTCGGAGCATCTCCAAGCATGTAAAATTGCAGAGTTACTTTTTCGCCTTTATTAACCGATGAACCTCCCTGAGCATTACCTTGTGTATTCCCACTTGAACCGCCGCCATTACATGCAGCCAGAACGCCAGCAAATAACATCATAACAAGTACCACAGACAGGTGCCGAATCATTTTATTACGCATATGCATCCTCCCTTTTTGTGTTAAACCTATATGTTAGCGCAGACCCGCTATGCATCAGACCATCCACATACCTAGTAGCCTGATGTCCCCAGCGTGTGCACGTTCTAACCTTTTACTGCTCCGATCGTGAGTCCTTTGACAAAATACCGTTGAACGAACGGATACAGGAACAAAATTGGGCCAGTTACGATAATCGCCATCGCCATCTTGGTCGACTCTGTTGGAACGTCTTGACTAAGTGTGACGCCCGTACCAATGGCCATCTGGTCAATGAAGGTAATCGTATTCATCGTGTTGTACAGATAAAACTGCAGCTGATACATATCCGGGTTGTTAATAAACAAGGAAGATGTAAACCAGTCATTCCAGTATCCGAGGGCAAGAAACAGTCCAACGGTTGCTATGCCCGGCATCGCCAGTTTCAACACAATGCTACAATAGATCCGGAAATCGTTGGCACCGTCAATCTTTGCCGATTCAATCAGTTCATCCGGTACAGCGGAGCGAATAAAATTTTTCATCAGAATGATCAGAAATGGAGTCATCAACCCTGGAAAAATCAATACGGTATACGTATCTGTCAGGTTGAAGTAGTTCGCGAGCATAATGTACCAAGGCACAAGACCTCCGCCAAACAAAGTTGTGAAGTAGATGAAAAAGGAAAACGTGTTCCGGTATTTGAAATCTTTGCGCTGAAGGACAAATCCCGCCATCGTAATAAAAAACAAGCCCAGCGTCGTGCCAACTACCGTTGTAAATACCGTTACCCCATACGCTTTCAAAACTTGGGTCGGGAATTTGAATACCATTTTGTAACCTTCAAGCGAGAACTGCGTCGGAAAGAGATGATAGCCGTCCCGCACGATGGACTCGTTACTGGTGAATGACCCCGACAAGATAAGCAGAAATGGCAGCAGGCACATTAATGACAAAACAACGATGACGCTGTAAGCGATGATCTGAAACGCCAGGTTAAATTCAGAATCTTTGGTACGAGTGCGGGTTCGGAATCGTCTTTGCGTCTGCATTGGCATTTGGTTGCTCATAAGGGTTCTCCCTTCTGCCCTAAAGGCGTGCTTATTCTAGAATAAAGCGTAATCTTCGTTTATTTTGCGAATGATGTAGTTGACCGTCATGATCAGGATGAAGCCGAATAACGATTGATACAAGCCAGCTGCTGTTGCCATACCAATATCAAAGGTGACTTTCAGTGAACGATAGACATACGTGTCAATGATATCCGTAGCGTTGTAGAGCACGCCGTTATTTCCGATCAATTGATAGAACAGATCAAACTGTCCTTTCATAATGCTGCCAAGGGAGAATAACAGGAGAATCACAAACGTTGGTTTCAGCATCGGCACTGTAATGTACCAGATCCGCTGAAAGATGTTCGCACCATCAATGCGAGCCGCTTCATAATATTCATCACTTATGCCTGTTATTGCCGCCAAGTAGATGACCATGCTGTATCCAAGATTTTTCCACAGATAAAAGATAATGATCAGAAACACCCAAATCCATGGTGTATTGTAGATATCAACAGGCCCTGCCTCAAAACGTTTGAGCACGGTATTCACAAACCCGGATTCATAGTTAAACATGTTGTAAGCGATTACGCTTAATAGAACAAACGAGATAAAGTACGGCAGAAACATGACGGATTGGGTTATTTTTTTGAACAACTTTCCCCGGATTTCACTGAGCATAATCGCACAAAAGATCGCAAGACCATTCCCCAGTATAATGAAAGCCAGGTTGTACCCTACGGTATTCGTCGTTAGTTTCAACAGCATGCCAGATTGCCAGAGGAACTTAAAGTTGTCTAGCCCTACAAACGGGCTTCCAAATAACCCGCCTGCAAAATCATAGCTGGTAAATGCGTAGTAAATACCGACCATCGGAAAATACGAGTTAATGAGAAAAAAGATCAGCGTGGGCAGCAGCATCAGAAACATGATTTTGTTTTTGTTCAATTCTTTGAGCATGGCTCGATCCCTCCCAATATGGCGGTGAAGCTCTGAATTTGATTGTAGACTGACCTCTGCGTTTCTGAATACTGAAGCTTCCTGCCCATTCGTGAACGATACTGCGAAATCAGAAGTGAACAATATGTACTAATTATGAAATGAACACATATACGTTCACAAAAGTTGATATCGTGCATAGCTCCAACCTTATGAACAATCACGCGAAAATTGAACTTTATCTAGGGAAAAGGAACCAAAACGGTTGTCTCACATTGAGGTAAGCGTATACATAATATATAATTCAAGTTACCTTGCTCTTCTGTCTGGCTACATATGAAATTCAGTTTTCTTATGAAAAATACATAAGTTCACTCATATCAGGAGGTTCGAGGGGGAAAAAGAATGCGCAAACGTTCAAAGGAAAGCCAGAAAGTATTCGCGCGGATTCTGATGGGTATTATTATCAGCACTGCAGCAACTCTACTTGTGGCCTCAGCCATTTTGTACGTTAACTACAATCGAATTGCACTACGTCAAGTCTATCGTACAGATGTGAATAGCCTCACCCAGACCAGCCGTGAAGTGGCCAAGATGACTGAAAGCGCCAAATCACTCTCCTATCAGATTTATCAGGACTACACCATTTCTTCCCTGATGCTCTACTCCAAACCAAGTATCTATCAGATTACATCGGCTATGGAGCAGCTCGATAATTACCGCATGTCACTTCCTTTTATTGAATCCATCTATGTATATAACTCCAAAAGCAATGAATTTTTTATCAGCTCCGATGGGGTTCGCAATGGACAGCAATCTATATCCGAGATCGATGACCAAGGGATCAAACATATTCTGGATCGTTTCCATGACTATAAACCCTTTGTTCCTATCCCGCGTACCTATAAGGTTGGCTCAACCGAAGCCAGTGAGGTAGACAGTTATACTTATCTTTGCTATGACACCATCAACGACAACGCCAAGCTCAATTACGCTGTTATCGTCAACATTAAGGATGATTGGCTTAGTCCCAATATGAATGCAGCAGACCAGCCAGGCAAAACCTTTATTGTAAATGAACAAGGAGACTTGTTGTCCAATTTTGGAGATCGCCCACTGCTTAACAATCTCTCCAATGAAGCTTTCATGCGGCCGATCATGCAGGATACGGAGCATTCTGCTTATTTTACCGAACAAGTGGATGGGGAAAACTCGCTCATCACTTACACCGCACCAGACAACCTAGGATGGCGTTACGTGCGAATTACCCCCTATGACGTGATTACAGCTGATATTCGCGATATGCGCATGCATACCCTGTTATTCTGCCTTGGGTTATTGGCTGCGGGTTTGATTCTTTCTTATCTTGTATCCCGGAAGCTGTATCGTCCGATTAATAATGTGCTCGTCCGCATGCGTGTGATGGAAGCCGAACGCCGGGGCAGTCTACAACTGCTAAGACAAGACTTTTTAAGAGGTGCACTTCAAGGGCGTGAAACCATAACCTGCAATATGCTTGAAGATCGAATGAGGTTCTACGGCTCTCCTGTTGATGTACACCAATCGTCAAGACTCGTGCTTTTGCGCATCGACCAGTATACAGAATTTTGCGAAACATACCGGGAAGATACCCAACTTGTAAAATACGCCATGATGAACATTTGCACAGAGACTGCAGATCCTCACTATTATGCGGAAGCTGTGGATATGGGCGGTGACCTGATTACGCTTCTGTTTAATGAAAAATCAGAAAATAATTCTTTGTCAGACAATGGGACTTCGCATCCAATAGAAGAATTGCTACGCATGATGCAGGCCGCAGTCATGACTCATCTGAAGTGTTCCATCTCCTGTACGCTGGGTCCAGAAGAAAATTCACTTGCAGAATGTATTGAAGGTTATGCTCGTTCCGCTGAAGCATCGCTTCATCGCCTGTTCTTGGGGCCAGGATGTCTGATTCATACCTCAGACATTCTGGCGTATCAGAGCAAGGAATACACTTTCCCGGCAGGTAAAGAAAGACAGCTTATCGAGTGTTTGATGACAGGCAAGACTGAGGAAGCCAAGCTAATCTACGCAGATATCGTCAGTGAAACTGCAGCCTATCCATTCACCGTCTTTCAGCTCGCTCTGTCCCATCTGACGATGACTCTTAATCATGTTCGCAATACGCTCAAGAAGAACAATCAACTTACACTCGATTCCGTTACAGGCAGCTTGATGCTTCCCGTGAAAAATGCTGAGGATCTCAGCGAGGTACATGGACATTTTTATCGGATGTTTGATGAGCTCGGTTCCAAGGTAGAGGAAAAACGCACACTCAAGCATGAGGAACTCATTCGGAGAATCAACGATATTGTTGAGCGGGATTATGCTGACCCAAATCTGTGTCTAACCTCAATTGCAGAGGAACTAAGTATGTCACCGATCTACGTCAGCCGGCTATATAAACAGCTCACGTTGAAAGGACTCACGGATGTTATTAATGAGACACGCATTGCCAAAGCACAGCATTTGCTTGTTGAGACAGAGAACTCTGTAGCCGATATTGCCGAGAGAACCGGATTCACCAACAGTTCCTACTTCTATCGCATGTTCAAGAAATTAAACGGTGTGACACCGAATGATTATCGTCGCAAACAGCTCCATTCAGAGAATTTCTGAATCATCATTAGGGGTATCTGAGTTATCATGTTGGATATCCAATCTGATTACATCTATTTCATTTTTCCAGACAAAAAATACAGTGTATAACCTAGTTGCAACCTTAAGTTGACAAAGCGCAACCCCAACATGGTAGAGCGTAGAGCAATGTTTTACTAAGATATAGATAGCCATAAGCAAAGGGTGACATATTTGCACGGAACATCGTGCGGAAACACAAAAGAGGTAACATTAAACGACTACAGATGGAGGAAATGAATGATGAAACAAGTATCGATCGTTGGAATTATTTTAACCGTAGGATTATTAGTTCTTTTAAAGGTTTTTCAGGATTCCATACCACGAATCAATGAGCCAATTACAAATATACTTATCTTTATAGGGTTCGTCATTTTTGCTATTTTCTATGGTGCATCTCAACTTAGAAAAAAGAATAAGTAGATCATAGTGTGGATATGATGAAAAATTGATATTATGGGATATGGAAGTTTAACCGTACTAATTAGTTTCAATAAGTAAGGGAACATAGCTAGTAACGATAAGGAGTACACAATATGACATTTGGCGAGAAACTTTTTCAATTGAGAAAGGAAAGAGGACTTTCTCAGGAAGCATTAGCTGAAAAAGTAAACACAACAAGACAGGCGATTAGTAAATGGGAAAATGGTCAAGGTTATCCTGAAACAGAAAAACTACTTATCATCGGGGACATTTTCGGGGTTTCTATGGACTATTTGTTAAAGGAATCTGTCGAAACTAACCGTGATAAAGAGTCAGGATATTATGTTAGCAAAGAATTAGCTGAGGGATATTTATTGTCTGCACACAAAGTTTCTAAGGTTACGGCATTAGGTTTTTTTCTAATTGCTCTATCCTGTATACCTTATTTCATTTTTAAACAAGATCCTGCTATATATATGATCCCAACCATTATTTTAGCTACACTGGGAATAGGTATGTTTGTGTCCGTATCTTTTTTGGAAGAAAATCAATATAAAGTACTAAAAGCAGAACCTTTATTATTTGATGAAAAGTATCTTAAAGAGTTGATTCTCAGATATGAAAACATTAAAAAAAGATATGTCGTTATTAATATAGTAGGTCTTTGTTTATTTGTTGCGGGACTCTTAGCCTTTGGCATTGAAAAAAAGTATATTGATTCCGATTTTTTGGTACCTTATTACCCCGTCTGTATTGGAATGATTGCACTTGGCATCTACATTACAGTCCACACATCGGCTCTAATGGATGCATATAAACTATTGGCCAAAAATGATATATACACCAATAGTTTTGGCTTTAAATTTCGGAAGAAGGTAAGAAAAAAGGTGGATGATTTTTAATATCAGTACATCAAACCTTGTGATCATTAAATAATGTAAAAAGAGCGACATTTGAGATATCATCATCTCACGTGTCGCTCTTCTTATATGAAGTATGAATGTACTCCCGTTTTTATTGCTGATCCTGAATATCTCCAGACTCGTCTGTCGCTTCACGCACTTTATACTTATCCAGACGCATTTCGTTATACTCTCGCAAAGCTTCTTCCCCTACGATCACTTCAACCCGGTGAATATTCATGCCTTTGCCCATGAACTTCTGCTCATACTCAGTCATCACATGCTCTTCATTCAATCCATCGCGATGCAGATTCAATGACAGATTGGTCATCTGCAAGCCGAAATCAGCAATAGCGTTCAAGGAAAACTCAAACAGGGTCTCTGAGTCCGTCTTAAAATGAATCTGACCTTTTGCATTCAATAGCTCAATGTATTTTTTCAGAAAGCGTGGATGTGTCAACCGGCGGCGTGCATGTTTCGCTTTTGGCCATGGATCACTGAAATTCAAATAAATGCGCTCCAGTTCATGCGGTTCAAATACTTCTTCAATCTGCTCGATATTTGCGAGCGCCAGCTTCAGATTCGGAGGCGTTTCCACATCCGCCTGACTCCAAGCATTGCGTGCTTTTTCACTGGCTCGGCGAACGAGTTCATCATACATATCGATACCAATAAAATTATATTGCGGATATTTATAACTCATCTGACTGATGAATTGCCCTTTGCCCATGCCAAACTCAACAAAGATCGGATGATCATTGCCAAAAAGTTCATTCCATTTCCCTTTGTATTGCTTTGGTTCCAGAACAACGAGGTCCTCCTGCTGCTCCAGATTTTCTCTAATCCCTTTTCTGCCACGTAAACGCATTTTATTCCTCCGTTTGTCCATACTTGTCTCAGACTTATTTTGCCGAAGATCAGGCAAATTGTAAAGAGCAATGAAAAAGGAATCTCCGGACCTGCCATGTTGGCAAATCTCAAAGATTCCCTTTTCGATTTATTTGGAATTGGGGTCCAACTACTTTAGTAGTTCATAGTCTACCTTATCTTGATGTGAAAAATCAAATGCCTTTTCAAAAGCATCGCGAACTTTTTGTTTTGCAGCCGCTTTCACTTTTGGGTTACCATTGAAACGAACGCCTGTTAACGCCAGTGCTTCTTCTGCAGTCAGTTCAACGGACACATGCTGGAATTCATTGTTATTATTAACTTGGGAATTCATTCATATCACCTCTCGGTATAGTATGATCCGTAACGTCAGCATTCATTCAAATGCTACGATAAAAAAGGACTCACTAGATAGTGCCTGACGCTGATTAAAATATAACATAAGATGTGAACTATATCAAGTCTAAATCGTTGATTTAACGCCCCTTTTTTGCTTCATCATTCCCCTTTTTTTCAGATTTTTGATACAATAAATGACGAACATCTCAGCGTCTACATCTTCTGTTCAGACATGAGATAACCGAACCAGATCACTACAAATTTAAAGACATAGATCTTAAAGGAGTATCTTAATAATGAACGCACCGGCTTTGCAACCTCCGCTAATGTGGGGGGATAAACGATTCCATACTTGGAATTATGAGATGCGCGATCAATTTAACAACAAAGTATTCAAAGTCATGCTCGATGCCGGTTTTACCTGCCCTAATCGGGATGGTTCTATCGCTAAAGGTGGTTGCACCTTCTGTAGTGCAAGGGGTTCAGGAGATTTTGCAGGCAGCAGACGTGAAGATCTCGTCACTCAGTTCAATACGATTCGGGACAGGCAGCATCTGAAATGGCCTTCGGCCCATTATATTGGATACTTTCAGGCATACACGAATACCTATGCCCCAGTCGCAGAGCTACGTGAGTATTTTGAAGAAATTTTGAAGCAGCCAGGCGTCGTTGGTTTATCCATAGCTACTCGCCCGGACTGTTTACCAGATGATGTTGTCGAGTATTTGGCAGAGCTAAATGAACGTACCTATTTATGGGTAGAGATGGGACTGCAGACGATCCACGATTCTACTTCGATTTTAATTAATCGTGCACATGATACAGCCTGTTATGAAGAAGCTGTGGAGAAGCTTCGCAAGCATAACATTCGAGTATGTACACACATCATCTACGGCTTGCCCCAAGAAACACACGAAATGATGCTGGATACAGGCCGAGCCGTTGCGCAAATGGATGTGCAAGGTATCAAGATCCATCTGCTCCATCTGATGCGCAAAACGCCAATGGTCAAACAATATGAAGCGGGACTCTTACGATTCCTCGAACAGGATGAATATATCAAGCTGATTGTAGATACGCTCGAAATGCTTCCTCCCAACATGATTGTACACCGTCTCACTGGGGATGCTCCGCGGAACCTGTTGATTGGGCCGATGTGGTCGCTGAATAAATGGGAAGTTCTAAATTCGATTGACCGGGAACTGCGTGAACGTGATACCTGGCAGGGTAAGTATTGGAGGGGGGCATAATATGGGCTTTCTTTCCGTACTAAGCTGTGCACATCAATCGATAAGTTCTCGTCTCCAGCCGGGAGAAGTAGCGATCGATGCTACAGTGGGCACAGGTGCTGATACATTATTTCTGGCGCAGCAAGTAGGTAAGCGTGGTCAAGTGATCGGATTTGATATCCAGAGTGAAGCTCTGACACTAGCTCAGGCTCGGATTCGAAAACATTCCGAAAGCAATAAACTTGGCTCTATATCCTTGCTGGAATTAAGCCATGCCCGTATGGCTGAAGCAGTGCCTGAGGGCTGGGTTGGCAAGGTTGGGGCCATTATGTTTAATCTGGGTTATTTACCTGCTGAAGGCGCAGATACGTCCATCATTACCGAGACAATGAGCACCATTGCTGCACTTGAAGCTGCACTAACGTTGTTACGTCCACGAGGTATCATAACCATTGTTTTATACCCTGGTCATGATGGAGGCGCTCAGGAAGCAGGAGCCGTTTCACGTTGGGCTTCCACTCTACCTGTGGAGCAAGCTCAGGTAGTGATCTATCGCCAGATGCAACGGGAAACTTCACCTTATTTAATTGGAATTGAGAAAAAGTAACAGCATTTCCTTTTTATCGTCAGATGGACTACACTAGACACAATCGCAGAAAAAACACCTCAAACCTAGTCTGGTCCATTCGGCGTTGTTCTACATATAAAAATCGTAAAACTTATACAGTTATACTCTGTCACTTCATGATCATGAACGCACCTACAACTGGTTAAAGAAATTATCCACTTCATATAATAGAGGAGAGATATTTATGTCTAAGCCATACCCATTGCAATTCCAACCCGAGTTTAAAGAACGTGTATGGGGTGGACGTGCGTTAGAGCAATTTGGACTCACACCCCCTGAAGGGCATATTGGCGAAGGCTGGATGATTGCAGATCACGCCAACGGCACAACAAAGGTATTGAATGGTCCACTCGCTGGCAAAGGACTTGACGAGGTCCGCGAACAGTACGGTACGACATGGCTTGGTACAAAAGGGGTTTCTAAAAAGGGTGGTCGCTTCCCTTTACTTATCAAATTACTCGACTGTAACGATGACCTGTCGGTTCAGGTTCATCCTACAGATGATTATGAGGCTCTCCCTCCAGGTGAGCTGGGTAAAACCGAAATGTGGTATGTACTCGATGCCAAACCCGGCGCTCATATTATTTACGGATTGAATGATGGTGTGGATCGTGAAGGCCTGAGACTGGCACTAGAGAACGGTACGGTAATGGAAACTCTCCGTCAAGTGCCCGTAGAAGCTGGCGATACCTTTTTTATCCCCGCAGGAACGGTGCACGCCCTTTGTGCCGGCGTTGTTGTGGCAGAAATACAGCAAAACTCGGATACAACGTACCGGATTTATGATTATAATCGTCCCGGTCTGGACGGCAAGCCGCGTGAACTGCATGTTCAAGATTCCCTGAACGTGACAGCTTATG
Organism: Paenibacillus sp. JJ-100; assembly: GCF_948329825.1. GTDB lineage: Bacteria > Bacillota > Bacilli > Paenibacillales > Paenibacillaceae > Paenibacillus. The sequence continues at coordinate 108,927 of NZ_CAOJCM010000001.1, read as the reverse complement.
AAGGCTCTGGAGCCACAACGATGAAAACAAATAACGCAGTTCCAGGAGAATGGCTTAAGCTCGCTGAGTGTCCTTACTTTGTTGTCGAAAAGGGTATTGTTAACGATCGCTGGGAACTGTCTACCACCCCGGAAAGTTTTACGATTCTTGTTGTGTGTGAAGGTGAAGGTACACTGGAATGGTCCAACGCTGAAGATGAGCATCTGACTTTGAAGGCAGGTCAATGTTATTTACTGCCTGCCAATCTGGGGACCTATACATTGAGCGGAAATACAACCGTTCTTCGCTCCTATCTTCCGTAACATCGGGTGAGCTACACATAACTTGCAAAGGAGGAATTCACGAGATGCAGGAGTCTACCTTTACACTTATGGGTAATGAAGGTACCCGTATTCATGTATACCGCTGGCTCCCTGATCCAAACGAGCGCGTACAAGCTGTTGTACAGATTGCACATGGCATGGGCGAGACGGCAGCGCGTTATGCTGAATTTGCGGATCATCTGACTAAACATGGTTATGCTGTGTATGCCAATGATCATAGAGGACATGGCAAAACGGTAGATAACACCGAATCATTAGGCGATGCAGGTGATGATGCGTTCCGCTGGATGGGTAGTGATATGGTTAATCTCGGTCAGATTGCGTCCCAGGAACACCCGGAAGTTCCTTTGTTTCTCATGGGACACAGTATGGGTTCCTTTCTGGTACAATACCTCATGTATGCCGGACATGAAAGGTACCACGGTTTTGTGTTGTCAGGAACAAACGGGAAACGGGGACTGCTCCGATTTGGTGAAAAGCTGGCTTTGCTACAATGTGGTATCCAAGGAAACAATCATCGCAGTATGCTGCTGAATGCTATTGTATTTGGCGGATTTAACCGGGCTTTTCGTCCAGCCGTCACTCCGTTTGACTGGTTGTCCCGTGATCAACAGGAGGTTCAACGCTTTATTGATGATCCTATGTGCGGTGCAATATGTACGGCTGGTTTTTTCCGTGATTTCTTCAAACTGTTGCTCGAAATTCATCTTCCACACCATATGGAGCGCATTCCTAAGCATAAGCCGGTTTTTCTTTTTTCCGGTGAACTCGATCCAGTGGGTCTGCGCGGCAAAGGTGTACTGAATCTTTACTCTCAGTATCAGAAACTCGGCCTGAAAGATGTTGAATATCGCTTGTATCCTGGAGGACGTCATGAGATGCTGCATGAGACGAATCGCAGAGAAGTGACTCAGGATGTACTCGACTGGCTGGAACGCCATATACCAGGTAGGGAACAGGCTATAGAAGAGTTAAAGGAGCAACAGATGTAACCATAACCTCATAGAATAAAAGAAAGAAGCAAAAATCCCCTGTTGGACACAGTGTATACTGTACCGCACAGGGGATTTTGTTCTATTATGGAATCACAAATCTTATAAGGATGATATAAGGACGTAGCAGATATAGAGCTCTTTTAACCTTCAATCAGCAAAGATTCTGGATCTTCAAGCAATTCTTTTACGGTTACCAAGAAACGCACGGCTTCGCTTCCATCAATGATTCGGTGATCATACGATAATGCAATGTACATCATCGGACGGTTTTCCATCCGCTCAGCATCAATAGCTACTGGCCGGAGCTGAATTTTATGCATGCCGAGAATACCCACTTGCGGTGTATTCAGGATCGGAGTAGACAGCAAGGAACCGAAAGTGCCTCCATTTGTAATCGTGAAAGTGCCACCTTGCAAATCAGACAACGCCAGTGTATTGGAACGTGCTTTAGATGCAAGATCTGCAATACTTCTTTCAATCTCAGCGAATCCCAGACGGTCAGCATCCCTTACAACCGGAACAACCAAACCTTCTTTTGCTGATACAGCAATACCGATATCGTAGAATTTCTTCAAAACAACATCTTCACCATCAATCTCCGCATTGATCGTTGGGAATTTCTTAAGTGCCCCGACTACCGCTTTGGTAAAGAACGACATGAATCCCAGATTAATATCGTATTTTTCTTTAAATTTGTCCTTACGACGTTTACGCACGTCCATGATCGCAGTCATGTCAACCTCATTAAAGGTTGTTAACATAGCTGCAGTCTGCTGCGCTTCCACCAAACGCTTTGCAATTGTCGCCCGGCGACGGGACATACGTTGTCGCTCTACCGGTTTTGCAAAAGTGGACCCACCAGTTGCTGGTGCAGCAGGTGTAGCAGCCGGAGCTTTGGCAGCAGGCGTTGCAGCAGGACTTGAAGGCTGACTGGAATAACTCTTCACGTCATCCTGGTATACTCGTCCAATTGGATCTCTACTCTGCACCTGATCTATTTCGATCCCACGCTCCCGAGCCAGCTTACGCGCAGACGGAGAAGCTGTCTTCGTATTATCCGATGGCTCAGATGGTTTTGCAGCAGCCGCTGGTGCCACTGGAGCCTCAGGAGCAGGTACTGAAGCAGGTTTGGAATCAGCTGCTGCCGGTTCGGAAGCGGAAGAGGTACTTCCTCCCCCTCCTCCGGCAGAAAGAGTACCAATCGTTTCACCGATTTCTACAGTTTCGCCTTCCTGACGAATGATTTTCTCGAGCACACCACTCTCTTCAGCACTAATCTCGATGTTGACTTTATCTGTCTCCAGTTCAAGCAAAACATCACCTTGATTAACGGTGTCGCCTTCTTTTACCATCCATCTGGATACCGTTCCCTCAGTAATCGATTCACCCATTGCAGGTACTTTAATTTCACTCACAGCTGTTACCTCCCAAGTGGAATATTATTCTTCGTCGTTTGTTTCAACGCTGCTGTAATAATTAATTGCTGCTCCATGCTATGCACAAGTTGATATCCGCTAGAAGGACTAGCATGTTCTGGACGACCTTCATATCTCACAGTTGTGCCTTCAGGCGCAATCTCGCGAAGACGAGGCTCCATATATGTCCAAGCACCCATGTTTTTGTTCTCTTCCTGTACCCATACCAGTTCTTTAAGTTTGCTGAAACGTGCAAGTACACGTTTGATTTCTTCCGCTGGGAACGGATAGAGTTGCTCCACACGGATGATGTGCAACCAGGACCAGTCTCCTTTGTCCTTTTCAATCGCATCTTCCAGATCAATGGCAACCTTACCGCTGCACAAAATGATTCGTTCTACCCGATCAGGTTTCGTACCAAGACCTGGCTGCTCCAACACCAGTTCAAATTTACCTTCACTAAATTCCACAGCAGGTGACGCTACACGTGGATTACGGATCAAACTTTTCGGTGACATCATCACGAGTGGTCGTGCATCCTCTGTCTCCGTTAGCGAAGCCTGGCGACGCAACAGGTGGAAATATTGTGAGGCACTCGATAGATTAACCACCGTCATATTATCTTCAGCACATAGCTGCAAGAATCGTTCTAAACGTGCGCTCGTATGCTCCGGTCCCTGACCTTCGTTCGCATGTGGAAGCAACATGACCAAACTCGATTTCTGAGACCACTTTGCACGTCCAGCAGATACGAATTGGTCAAAGATAACTTGTGCACAGTTCGCAAAATCACCGAATTGCGCTTCCCAAATAACGAGTGTTTCTGGGGAGTATACGTTATACCCGTATTCGAATCCGACAACAGATTCTTCGGATAACGGGCTATTATAAATAGCAAATGACGCTTTTGCCTGTGGCAAGTGATGCAATGGACAGAATTTCTCACCGTTCTTCGCATCATGTAGCACCAGGTTACGGTGAGCAAAAGTTGCTCGTTCTGCATCTTGCCCACTAATACGAATTGGTTTGCCGTCAGCCAGTATTGTTGCAAAGGCGAGTGTTTCCGCAAGACTCCAGTCTACTTTCTCCCCTTCATTCAGAGCTGTACTACGACGTTGCAAAATCCGCTGGAGCTTCGGATAGACATTGAAATTCTCAGGCCATTTCAAAAGATCAGCATTGATGTCGCGCAATTGCTCCAGCGGCACCGCCGTTGGGGTAATTGTAACTGCCTCAGATTCGCTAATATTACGTTGATAATATTCATGAACTTCATTTTTCTTCATCTGATCATAGGCTTCTTTCAGACGATTCGCTACATTATCACGAATACTCGTGATGAACGCATCATCAATGACCGATTCTTTCTTAAGCATATCCTGATACAGATGACTAACTGTTGGATGATTCTTCACCTTGTCGTATACGAGCGGCTGTGTCGTTTCAGGATCATCTGTCTCGTTATGGCCATAACGGCGATATCCGATGAGGTCGATCAAGAAATCCTTTTTGAAACGATTGCGATACTCCGCTGCCATACGAATTGCAGCAATACAAGCCTCCGGATTATCAGCATTTACATGCACAATCGGAATCTCATAACCTTTAGCAAGGTCACTAGCATAATAAGTAGAACGAGAGTCACTACTGTCTGTTGTGAAACCAAGACGGTTATTTACGATGATATGAATCGTTCCGCCATTCTGATATCCAGGTAGTGCTTTGAAGTTCAGTGTTTCGGCCACAATACCTTCTCCTGGGAAGGCTGCATCCCCGTGCATCAGAATCGTAGCTGCTTTCGTTACATCCTGTTTCGGGTAACCTGGTTCACGACGATCGTCCTGAGCCGCGCGTGCGAAACCTTGAACAACCGGATTAACATACTCCAGATGGCTCGGATTGTTAGCGAGTGTCAAGCGCGCCTGTACGGTCTCCCCGTCTTTTACAAAACGGTTAGCACCCATATGATATTTGACATCCCCCGTCCAACCATAATTGATTCCGGTTGAACCTTCTGACGGAACCATATCTTTGTTCGGAGCATGATGGAATTCAGAGAAAATCTTGCTATATGGCTTACCTAGTACATGAGCCAAAACATTCAGACGACCACGGTGTGCCATCCCCATCAGAATATGACTGGAACCCGCTTCCGCCATAAGACGAACCGCTTCATCCAACATCGGTACAAGTACATCGTTACCTTCGATAGAGAATCGCTTCTGTCCTACGAACGTTTTGTGCAGGAAATCTTCAAATTGCTCAGCTTCAACCAAACGCTCTAGCAACGCCGTGCGTTCACTCTGTGTAAGAGGAGCAGGCGATGTGCGAGATTCCGCACGGCGATTCAGCCATTCACGTTCTTGGACTTCATGCACATGACTAAATTCGTATGCAATCGGACCAGTGTAGATCTCACGAAGACGCTGGATAGCATCCCAACCCGTCGTTGTCTGACCATCTGCACCTTCCCAGATCAAGGAAGCAGGCAGTGCCTTCAAATCTTCTTCGTTTAACTGAAAATGCTTTGGTTCCAGCAAAGATGTGTCAGTAGGTTCACTGATCCCAAGCGGATCAATGTCTGCAGCCAGATGGCCGTACGTACGAATATTCCATACGAGCTTGCCCGCTGTAACCGCTTTCTGTAATAGCTGAATATCTACGCTTCCGGATGCAGTTTGGGCATTGCCGGAATTCGAAAGAGTTTCTGCACCTTTGCCTGACATCGGCGGTGCACCCCATTGTTCAAACAATTCTCGATAAGCTGGCGTCACTGCACCCGGGTCTTGGGTGTATAATTCATATTGTTCTTGTACGTATCCCAGATTGGGACCATAATAACTTTCCCAGGGTTTCATGTTGCTTTTCTCGATCATCATCGACGTTCCCTCCGTCTTGATTTTGTCATAGGGTTTGACGGAAATCAGTGAATAAGCCGCAATTCGCGTCCGTTCAACATTTTAAGCGAAATTTTTCATGAAGTCCAATCATCGTGCTGTTCGTGGTAATAACGTTGTTCCGACGCTCCCGTCAAAGGTTTGTCTGCGTTTTCAAAATCAAAGTCTAACAATGATTATATATTTACCATCGCACAGATGTCGAATAATGTCGTGATCCGTTCGAAGGTTATACGTCCTTCTCTAACTTTAGCGAAGAACGTGTTCTTTCTATATCTATTCTATAAACTTTTACGCTCAGGAGCATTTCCTTTTTTAGCTCAATCGATGCATAAATTAGATCAATCGAACCAATCAAGTGATTTTCCTTGTAAACGCGAACGCTGAATTGCTCTGCAGACGAGGTTTGATTTCCGTATATATCCTCTTTTTTATAATTGTGGTCCATTCTACATAAGAACAAACCATGCATTTAAACATTAACCATTTGAACTAACATTCAACAAGAATTTGGATTTTTAGCTACATTGAAACAAAATTCAGCAGAATAAAGCCGTCGAATACGAATATCCGGCGGCCTCATTACTGTCCTGTTTATAACCCGGGCGATAAAGAATCATTAATTGAGGATTGCTCATTTTTTTAGAATGAATGATCTCTATTCAATATCCCTCACTTGCTCTCTTCTCTCATTTAAAGGCTTTCGGTCTTCCAGATGTTCTATCCTACTTCTTATCCCCATCTGCTACCTCATTCAGATCAATAGCGAGGCGAATCATGTCTGTACAGCGAATACCGTTCTCCATGATCTCTTCCTCATAATGCTTAATAAAATAATCTCGTTCTACACCTGTAATACGAAAACCGCAGCTCTGATACAACTTTAATTGATGAAAACTGGAATTGCCCGTTCCGATCTCCAATATCCGGCACCCGAGTCTTCGTGCAGCTTCCATCGCTTCCTTAATCATATGTTTACCTACACCTTGCCCCTGTAGCTCTTCCTGCACGGCGATGTTCACAATCTCTGCAGTTTCCGGACGAGTCTTGAGCAATACAAACTCCCCTACCATTTCCCCTTCATACTCCGCAATAAAACAAACGCCTCTGCTCAGGTATTCGTCTACAATCGTTTTTGAAGGATCTGCCATCAGCAAGAGTTCATAAGGTTTTTCTTCATCCCAGTCCAATATCCGGAACGACAAATTCATGCCAATCCCACCTTTTCATACAATTATTAGTTGCTGTTCTTTTTGCAGAAGCCTATGTATGGCAAATCTACAAATATCCCCTGTTGAATGGTTAAAGATCCTGGAGGTTATTTTTTCTTTCTTCTGTCTTCTGTAATCTACTTTAATCACTCTGCCTGTTGTTCATGTATCCTGCTTGTTTCTCACCTCTAAATGAAAAAATCCAACCTCCATTGTACCACAATAATTGGAACAATATATATAGATATGGATATCATATCGTTACTCTTTTATTCATATCCATTAACTTCTAAGCTCCCAAACTTAAGTGTTCATGAACGAGTTTCCATGTACCCGCTGTATCTTTGACAAACACATTCGTAGCCCGACCTTGTCCTGAAGCATGTTTCCCTTGAACATATCCCTCCCAATGATACGTATAGGTACATACCGCCTGATGTTCGTCAACAGCAATCCAGAGCACATCTTCTGCACGGTAAATCTCTTCCTTCACCGTCTCCCATGCCTTCTCGAAGTAAGCTTGGATCTCCTCAATTGTTGTGCAGGTCGTGCCTGTAAACCAGTATATTGCGTTCGGTGCAAGCAGTTTTCTCACCTCATCAAACCGATGTGTATTGGTTGCCTCTATGTATGCGCTAAGCGCCTGTTCGTATCCCATTATGATCATCCTTTCTCCTCTTTGTATAAATGTTCCCTTCCACTTTCTACTTACTGCTCAGCTTGTTCGTGATACACCTTGAATGTCTGCTGCAATGTCTGGCCGCTCGACTTTTCCCAAACAACACTTCGTTCAAATGTACCTGCTCTGAAAAAACGCGGAAAACGCTCTGCAAACCAGTCCTGCATGGGCAGTTCTAGCGCGTTCTTGGACGGTACCCAGATTAACTCCCCCTCGGGAGGATCTGTTAGAAGCTCCCCTTCATAGGATGACACCAGATAGTTAAATACCATGTACCTTAACCCTTGCTCAGGGTCACAGAATTCGTCCAGCCCTTTATATAGAATCTCTTTCACAACAAGCCCTGTCTCTTCACGGACCTCACGCATGGCCCCGTCCACAATACTTTCAGGAAATTCTACTTTCCCCCCTGGCGCGATGTACCCCGGAAAGCCTTTGCGATCGGGTCGGTTCATGAGCAAAACCTCATCGGTTACCGAATTCCATATCATGCTCATCGTATAAATTTCAATCCGAACATTCAATATGTGTCCTCCTTTTCCCAGGATGTACGGATGTTCTCCCCCACACCATATAATTTCTGGGAAATGTCTGTATATTCCTGCTAGCAGACAAAAGACGGACGCCCGGTAAATACCGAATGTCCGTCTGAGTAACCCTGTCCATATAATGTTGTATCCCTTAATTTTTAGATGTGGTTGTATCTCCATAGAGTGTAGGAAATACTTAGGATAAAGCTGTAATCCGTACATGGCGTTTTTTCCACTCGGCTCGGCGATATGCTTGCAACATGCCAAATTTGCGAATGCTCGCTTTCGGTACCGCTTTATAAGACATAACCACTTCAAATTCTTCGTCAAACGGAAAGAAAGATAGCCCCACTTTCTCACCCGAGATCCATTCAGCTTTAATCGTTGGGCTTGTACAAGTCTCGAAAGCACAGCTGAGACCTTCAGCAAAAAAATCATAGCGGGACGCTGGTGTGCCCGGCTCCTCCATACATAAGAACAGACTCAGCTGATCACAGAACAGCATCATCTCCACATCATTTTTCAGCCGCTGTTCTAACGTTGCAACATCGCCGCCGAGCTCCTTTTTCCAGGCGTCCTGCTGTTGTTGTTCTTCAAGAAGATACTGGCGGATGTCGTCGTCATCCTGTGGATTGGCGCCCAACGTCTTCTGAAACAGTTCTGTATACATCACGCTGCATAATAAACCGGCATACGCATTCTGCTGTCTTACTTCTTCGATCCCCTTACGATAAAATACAAAACGCGGACGCAACGGAAAATCACGAAAGGAGTACGGAACCTGACTGTAGTCATTCCATAATGGCGCAGCATCCAGCTCTATCCAGCCTCTGTCATGTTCTCTCGCAGCCAGAATCAGTTCATCCCGGTGTGAACCGTGGGGGAGCCATTCTGTTCTCCAATGAGCAGCCATATTCCCGGCAGCAATTCCATGCTCATGTTGTGCGGTCAAAACAAAATCATACTCTCTCTCATATACGATCATTTGCTGTCACCCTTCCGCATGGTATATTGACGTGTATAATTGTTGGGACACACTTTCCTGTAATCCGCATTCTTCCCTGCGTTGATTCTATTCGGGCTCTGATTATTTCACCTTTATTACAAAACAGAGCATGTAAAAGTGTTGTCAGTTCCCTGAAATTTGGTACACTAATGTTTGTGTCACCGATTACATTACATATAGAAAGCGGGATCTCATGAATTTATACTCACCTTACATCGAGTTTGACCGCAAGGAATGGGCTGGACTCAGAGAACATCAGATCACTCTTCCTTTGACGGAAGCTGAATTGGAACAGTTAAAGGGTTTGAACGAAGAAGTATCCATTCAGGAAGTTGAGGATATTTATCTCCCCCTTACCCATTTCATTGACCTATATGCCCGCGCCTCGCGAGAGCTTGATCGGCTTACCGCTGCTTTTATGAAAAAAGAAGCTCTACACACCCCTTATATTATCGGGATCGGGGGCAGCGTTGCCGTAGGGAAAAGTACAGCAGCCCGTTTGATCCAGGCTCTACTTGCCAGAGGCAAGAATAAACCTAAAGTCGATCTCGTCACCACAGACGGCTTTTTATATCCAAATGCAGTATTGGAGAAAAAAGGTATTATGAACCGAAAAGGTTTCCCGGAAAGCTACGACATCAAATCACTCATTAAATTCATGGGAGATGTCAAATCGGGCAAGCCTGAGGTTAAAGCTCCGGTATACTCTCATCTGGCCTACGATGTCATTCAAGGAGAAGAGCAGGTGATCCGTCAACCAGACATTCTGATTATTGAAGGCATCAATGTGCTCCAAGTGAAAAGAGAGACTCCTTTGCTGGTTAGTGATTTTTTCGACTTTTCCATCTACATCGATGCCGATGAGGAGCATATTCGTCACTGGTACATTGAGCGCTTCAAGCTACTTCGCCGGACTGCGTTTCAGAGCGAAGATTCGTTCTTCCATAAGCGATTTGCCAATATAAATGAAGAGGAGACGGTTGAGACAGCGAATCAGATCTGGCAGGATATCAATGCTAAAAATCTGCACGAAAACATTTTACCAACCAAAGGAAGAGCTCGACTAATTCTGAAAAAAGAAGCTGACCATTCCATTCAACAGATTCAATTGCGCAAGTTGTAAGAGCTTTACGGCAACTCCTTTCTTCATGCGAGATATGCTGCTTATTACCCATCTAATCTATAGTTTATCCACTTTAAAGGAGAGACAACGACATGCAAACTCTGGTTGTTCTAGGCAGTGTAATGATGTTTCTGGCCGTCGCACTGGGTGCCTTCGGGGCACATGCGCTCAAGCGCAAACTGTCCGCTGACATGATCAAAATCTATGAAACTGGCGTACAATACCATATTGCTCATGGGCTTGGTATTATTCTGCTCGGATTGCTCGAAAACCAGCTGCCGTCTTCATCACTTGTCATGACCGCAGGATGGCTTTTGTTTGTGGGGATTATCATATTCTCCGGCAGCCTCTACACATTAAGTATCACAGGCGTACGGAAATGGGGCGCAGTCACCCCCTTAGGCGGTATCGCCTTTCTGGCTGGATGGATTACACTGTTGTTTGCAGCACTGTAATTTAATAATTACTGGTTACATGAAATAGAGTGCTCTGGCTGAACAAAACGGATGCGAGAGTGCTCTTTTTTTATGCTTTTAATCACGCCAAAGTCTTTGGATGGTGACCATTTCTCGCTCCCGTCTTAGAACATACACATCCGGGTTGGACAGCTTCTTCCACTCAAAGTAACCAAAAGATGGGTCATAGTGACGGATCATTAATGACAACAAGTTACCATGGGTGATCACCGCTCCATGCGTCTCCGGTCTTTGCCAACATTCTTCCAGCAGAGCCAAACCTCGGGCAGCGGCAGTTCTTGAAGACTCACCGCCTTCTGCGGTCCAATCCACGTCATCATATGTATGCTTCAGCACATCCATCCAGTCTGGCAGATCCCTGGTGCTCAGTACACGTTCTTGTAAACGCTCGTCTGTATGAATAAGCTGATGTATGGTTGCTCCTAAAGGGACTGCTGTCTGTACCGCTCTCTTCCAGGGACTGGATACAATATAGCTAATCCCACAACGTGACAGCACCTCTGCCAGCTTCTCAGCCTGCTTGTACCCTTCATCTGTAAGGCTGGCGTATGGCTCCTGTCCTTCGGCTTTGGCATGACGGATGAGATAAATCAAATCCATATAACAACACCTCCGGTGATCTGAACTAAAGTGCATTTTCGTTGAGATACTGAAGTGCCTTGCGCATTTTATCCTGTTCTTCTGTCCGGCCTGATGAACTTAGAAAATTCACGTTCTCTTGTAGTCCAATTTCCCCGCTTCCAACTTGCGATTGAGCTTTTAGTCCAAGGCGCCGCTTCAACTGACTCACCGTTCCTGCACTACCGTCAACGATCTGAACATGATCCGGCAATACGGTTCGCAGGATGGATGAATAGAATGGGTAATGAGTACATCCCATCACCACCGTTCCATATTGTTCCAAGTCCAGATTGGACAGCTTGGAACGGAAGTAAGCAGCAATGCTGTTCGAATCAAACTGAAGCTGTTCACACCACTCCACCAGTTCGGGAAGTGCAAGTGAATCGACCCGATGTTCGTCATCTACCCGCGATACCAGTTCATTGTATTTCGTCTGGCTCAGCGTCAAGGCTGTAGCAAATACAAGCACTCGCTTGCCGTTGTCCCGGTTCATCTCCACGGCTGGTTTCACCGCTGGCTCCATACCAATGATAGGGATTTCATACATAGATCGCAGATCATGAACCGCTAAGCTGGTTGCTGTATTACACGCAATTACGATTGCATCTACCCGTTCCCGAATGATGGCTTCTACGCAAGCAAAAATATAACGGCGGACTTCGTCCACAGACTTGGTTCCATACGGAACATGCGATGTATCCGCATAATAGATATAGGATTCATCCGGAAACTGCTGCAAAGCTTTGTGCAGTACCGTTAATCCGCCGATGCCTGAATCATAAAAAGCAATTTTCTTCGTCAAGGATGTCACCTCTATAATGTATTCTTTCGGTTCCACGAACCGTTTTTTACTGCTCATGCTGACTGGAGGTGATGCTATGTTTACCTACGCCTGTTAAGACAAACCTTCTCGCCAATAAATGCCGCAAAGCTGTCATTATCATTATACTCTTCTCCATAAATACGGATATGCGCTTCAATGACATATTGCAAGTCTTTTTGTATGAAAATTTCGAATCATAGATCACTTTCTTTTAATTCATCCATCGATGTAGCAATTTCTCTCCCTCACTTCTGCGACTAGAAGCGTACTTTTCCAGAAAAATCGGGACTTCACGCAAATGGGCTGGACGATATCCGGCTCCGCATCCACAACTATGATAGGTAATACCATGACGATAAAGCGTCATGACTTTGGTCCACTGTTTGATATCTTTTTGCTTGGGCGCTTGAAAATCCTGTCCCATGTTTACCATTATTTCCGCACATTGCGGGCATTTATGTTCAGGAATTCCCGTAGTTTCTGGACTCAAATCGTAAGGAGATACTTGTTTGAATGACTTACGGCAGTTAAAACAAGCATATATTTCTTTATACGGACCTGACATGGCATACCGACACATGGTGATCACCTCCTTATCATTTTCCATTATACGGGATTTTCTGCGCAGTTACGAATCTTCTGTTGCATCATTGCGCATTCGCTCTTCTCCAAGCTGAAGCAAATTCTGCGATAGATGTATACCTCTGAGTACGATCTGCATTTCCCCCGCGTAGCACGACTTCATACATCTGGACGACTGCTCTTTCTATTTTGGCTCTAGTCTGAATGCTTGTTGTAAAAATACGTCATGTGTGCCTCATCGTATCCTTGTCCCTCAACTTCCAGCGCATTACGCTCTATCCCGTAGACTTCAAACCCATGCCGCTCATACAACCGTTTCGCCGAAGCATTCGTGGTCACCACACTCAGATTAATCTGCTTCAGGTTTTCGAGATGTTTGCCACGCTCCAGAACCTCGGACAACAATCGGGATGCCAGTCCCTTCCCACGATGAGCAGACGAGACATAGACGCCCCAGACCACTCCTTTATGTCTGAGCTTCAGTCCAAATTCTCTTTTAAACCCTATCATGCCCGCAAGTGCACCTTCAGGTGTATACGCTCCCAAAATATAATCATCAGGCTCGTGATGTATCCGCTCCTTCACTTCACTCACAGACAACTGGCTGGACAGCTCGTATGAAGCCCCAAAGGCTTCGGGGTGTGTCCGCAATGCTTCAAGCCGCAAAGGCCAATATAGATCGGATTCATCACGTTGGATATTACGCAAGATGTATCTCTCTTGCCAAGCATCAGAACTCACTCTTCATCCCCCCCTGAATGTAAAAAAAGTATGACTATTATAACAAGTGCCCTCTTCATTTGAAGGTACCCAAGGTTTCGGACTGTATGCATTCTACTTCGTTACGGTCGCTACGGTCATTTCGGTGCGGTGTCTCTGCTTTTAGTTTAGTTCGAGTTCTGGTTATAGCTTTAGTTCTAGTTCTCGTTATTTCTCCGTTCACGATCCAGCTCCATCGCTTCTTGTACCCGGTCGCGCACAGGGAGCTTGCTGTTGATATGCAAGAGCAATCCAATAATAATTAGTAGCAGTACAACCACGATAACCTTGAACACCAATCAGTCCTCCTTGAAAAGTATGCAAATTTACCTTATTACATGTATGAGACATGTCTCATACCGACCCCCTTGACTAATTCCCCTTCACGATCGGAGAGCTCGGGCAATAATTCGCTCCAGCCATTTCCATGGCAACAGCGCTTTACCTATGATGAGCAACCGCGAACCTTTACCCAGCGCATACCGCAGTCTTGGTGCACGCATCTGTGCAATCCGCGCAATCAGGTCAGCAACCTCCTGAGGATCAGGCGCAGTCTCGCTCGCATGTGTGGAATAGCGGAGAACTGCATCCAGCTTCTGCTTATAAGGCGAATTCTCATTCCGGTGAATCTCACCTAAACCCTTGTTCCAGATAGGGGTGCGATACGCACCAGGTTCCACAAGCACTACCCGGATACCGAAGGAGGACATCTCATGGCGCAGACTTTCCGTGAAACCTTCCACAGCGAACTTGGAAGCAGCGTAAGGTGCATACCCTGGAAACCCGGAAAGGCCACTTACACTCGAAATGTTAATAATCAGTCCACTTTGCTGTTCACGCATCACAGGTAGCACAGCACGTGTAACTGCGATCAATCCGAACAGATTCGTCTCCATCTGACGCCGCCAATCCTCCATCGCGACTTCCTCAATGAATCCCCCCACAGCAAAGCCAGCATTATTCACCAGCATGTCAATGCGCCCATATTGCTGGATCACTGCATGAACCGCGGCTAGCACCCCATCTGTATCCGTCACATCAAGTTGCATGTAATGGAGTTGATCGGTTACTCCTGCTTCTTCCGCACGATTGGAAAGTTCCCCCTTACGACTCAGATCACGCATCGTTGCAACCACACGGTAACCTTGTTTAGCAAGCGTAATGGCTGTTAACATCCCAAAGCCGCTGGAAGTGCCTGTGATGAATGCTACAAGATGTTGGCTCCCCGGCCTAACTGATTTTGTATCTCTTGAATCTGCTATGGATGCGGATGCTACTGTCTTATTCAGCCCTTCGATTCGACCACTATCCGTAGAGGTTGGCTGTGAATCCCCTCCTATTTTATAGGCCCATACCGCCATTTCATCACCTTCTCTCTAATCATGTTGATTCACATGGACGGATTCGCGTACGCCATTTTACTTCTATACTCCTTGGATCATTTGATTCTTCGTAAAGAATAGCACTCTTATCTAACACTTCATACTCTACTAATCCAGACGCCTCTCCACCCGCCGAAGCTTGGTTATCCCGGCTTCAAACGTGTACGGCACAAAATGCACCTCCGGTAGCGTACAATCCAGCCGCTCTGCCAGTTTCTTCAGCTCTCTCAGCACAGAAGCTTGCACCTGTTCGTGATCCGCTTCCTCGCTGATCCTCATGGAAACCTCCAACACTCCACTGCCTCGCTGCACCACACGATAATGATCAATAGACGGCGAAGCTGCAATGACAGCCCGACTGATGAAATCCGGAAAAACCGAGACCTCTATACCCTCATGTGCGTGTGAAAAGTAAAGCGTATCATCACAGCGGCCTTCAATCCGCTCAATGGCGGTAAACAATGAACCACAGGCGCATGGCTCCGCCGCCTCGGTTAGAATATCATTCAGCCGATACCGGATAATCGGCTGCGATGTTCTGGAGAAGTCTGTAATCACAGGCACAAAACGGCGAGTGGCAGGATCAATGTATTCTTTTTCAATATGCACAATGTCTTCATTCAGGTGTATCGTTCCATGTTCGCAGGTCGCCCCCAGGAAACCTTCTGTACACTGGTACACCTGATGAACGGTCTGCTGAAAGACACGCTCCAGCACGTTACGATCTAATGGATCTAACACTTCGGCTACGGAAATGATTTTATGAGCCACATGGGTTAAGCGGCCTTGTAGATAAGCATCAGCCAGCATACGAAGCATGGAGGGTGGTGCCACCCATACCGTCGGCTGATATTGTTCCATACGTTCAACTAGAACCTCTACACGCTCCAGCAAGTCGAAATACTTGAATTGTAGCTTGCCGCGCTTCACGGATTCATACAGATTGCTATTCGCACGCAAAAAGAAAGCGATCTTGGCAGGTTTCCACAACCCGCCCGGCAGCAATTTGGCCAGCACCGTGCCTGTCCATGCATCCTGTTCCCGATCACTCACCAGAAATATTCCCCGGTTGCCCGATGTGCCTGAGGATAGCCCTACGGTTACCCCTTGAATGGAAGACTGCCCAAAATCACGAGTCTCCTCACTCTCACCCGCCAAAAACAGTGCTTCTTGCTTCGTAATTCCTACCGTGTTCAGTGTATCAAAATGCTGCATCATAATGGACTTGTCAATCTGCGGGAATTTTCTCCACTCCGATGCACGCAGGCCATTCCACCACTCTTGGTAAAATGCAGACTGCACCCAAATACGCTTGACATGACGCTTGATTCGGCGTTCCTGCCAGCGTTCGAGTTTCTCCCTTGTCTTCCATCTGCGGAAACCTCGTGCAACGGCATAATGCGCCAGAATGCGAAAGGGATTGCTCATAATTCGCTCCCCCCTGTGCCCCATGCGCTGAGCACTTCTTGACAGTGGCTCGGCACGATTCGAATTTCGGGAAACTGACGATGCAGCTGAACTAATTTATCAAAATTGCGTCTATATTCCTGCCGATCTGACATAATGATGCCTGCAAGCGGATGAGGTCTGCGCTGTTCACGAAATGCCCGGCTCGACCATACTGCATCGGCACACAGGAAATATGAATGCTGCTCTGTACGCAACAAAAGGCCCATCATGCCCTCCGCATGCCCCGATACATCTACTCCAAGCAAACTGCCATCTCCGAAAAGATCATACACTTCGTTCCAGGGAAATCTCTGCAAAAGTTCTGTATCTGCATGTGCTGCCGCTTCCGTCCATGGCTTCGGTTCTTGATTCACGAGCAGTGACCGCTGAGTAAAATCATCCGGAAGCAATCCGGCCAGAAATCCAGCCTTGACTGCGGCAATCGGCCCCAAAGAGCGCACAGCCTCATAGGCCTGCGGTAAATAAACAAACTGAGCTTCCGGGAAATCCCGGACCCCTGCGATATGATCCCCGTGAAAATGCGAGAGAATAACATAGCGGATATCCCGTGCCTGCAATCCGATCCGTTCCAGAAACTGAACAGCACTGTCTCCTTGCTGATACACAACAGGTGTGATGTGACGATACAACGCATTAGGCAAATGCGCAGTCTCTTCAAAAAAGCGGGAGCTGTACCCCGTATCCAGCAACATCGCACCATGCACCGGATGAATAATACAGGCAAAACCTGCTGGAAAAGGAACAGGCTTCACACTTCCTCCCCGTAGCGTTAAAAACTCGGGATGTGTACAGTATCCTGCTGCACCTATATATAACTTAACGGGTATTGAAGTTAACATGATTCTGCCCTCCACCAATCTGCGAACTGTTGCAAACCTTCTTCAATGGAAACACGGGGTGTATATCCCAGTTGCTCTCTTGCATCGTTAATGTTCAAGATCTGCGGCACACCCAAAGAGCCGACTGTATATCTGGTGAGCATCGGTTCACCCAGAGCAGGAATGAATCGATGCACACCTTCCAGCAAAGCGGCAGCTCCATAGGCGGTTCTATAAGAAATGTTCAACCGATGCAGCGGCATATCCAACATATCAAACAACGTGCTGACCAGTTCTACAAAAGGTCTCGGATCTCCATTTGAAATGTTGTACGCTCTCCCAAGCGCGGCTTCAGGAGCACTTTCACACAATAACAAGGCATCCACCACGTTATCTACACATGTCAGGTCAATCAATACTTGTCCGTTATTAATCATCGGTACGCCCCGTTTGGCATTCGCCGCAACAATACGTGGAAAAAGCGTCTGATCATGGGGACCAAAAATAGCTCGCGGACGAATCATGATCGACGGCAATCCATTACTGTGCGCATCCATTACAACCTGCTCCGCATGAAGTTTGGTAGCGGCATAATGATTGGCAGGTTTGACAGGCAGTGGATCATTTTCATGAACTGCATAACGCGGTATGTAATTAAAATAAATACTTGGTGTAGATACATGAATGAACCGTCCCACCTTACTGCGTGCAGCACGATCAACCAGATTCTGAGTCCCCTGTACGTTACTGCTGTAAAAATCTCTGTATCGTCCCCATGGGGACGATAACGCCGCGCAATGGAACACCACATCTTGACCTGCACATGCTACTTCCACAGACCGCTCGTCCCGAATATCTCCCTTAATAAAACGTACTCCCCCTGCTTCAAGGTAGGCACCGATCTCTTCCTGTCGTCCCATAGCGGTAACTTCCCATCCCTCGGATGCAAGTCGCATAGCCAGTGGTCTGCCCAGACCACCTGTAGCGCCTGTCACCAATGCTCTCTTCATTGTGGTTCACCGTTCCATTCTATGTCTTGAGTCAAAGCTTCCGTCAGTGAAATTCTATGTGAATGTGCAAGACGCCAAGCTGCCAGCACTACCGCGAATTGTTCGAAAAAGGGCCTGCGATCCTGTGAAATATACACGACGTCTCTCGCACCTCGCCAAGCCGTTCTCCAGTTACGCAGGCTGCCTTTCCTACTATAAAATTGACGGATACCACTTCCCAACATGGGCAGTGCAAGCATAGCCTTTTCTCCTGGTGATGGCGTAACTTCTGTTCCTCTGCTAAGCAGAACCTTTGGTTCAAGCAATGCACACACCAAACCATCACCGGGATGAAACAAATGAATTCCGCTGGTGGCTCTCGGGTTACACTCTATTGCGTACACCTGACCATCCATGTCCTCGATAAAGTCAAAACCAATCTGCCCGCTAAAACCTGTAGCCTGAACAAACTGTTTTACCCACTCGTACGTCCCTTTGTGTTCCACTTGTTCAAAAAAAACACTTGCACCGATGCTACCCGTGCGGTAACAACTGTCGTAAGTCGCATGGGCAACCAAACGTCCTTCATGCACTACACTGTATGTGCACAGCCCTCGTCCCTGGATGTATCTCTGTGCTACCCAAGGGGAGGTCATGGATAACATATCTTCACCTGGCGGATTATGACGTTGTCCAGTGATCGGCATACGTACTTTAGCAGCAAAACGAGAATATACTGGCTTCCACACCCACTCTCCTGAACCGTGCAGCACCTGCTGAGTCTCAAGCCATTGCTTTGGACTTTGAATCAGATGAGTATCTGGGACGAGAAGTCCCATCGACTTGGCAAGCTGAATAAAATCATACTTGTGATGAAGTGCATGCAGTTGCTCCAAGCTAGACACTAGAACATCGCAGTGTTGTCGTAATCGATCTGCTCCCTGGGCCACGTAAAATACTTCTTCACACATCGGGATGATCAGATCAATCTGCCAAGTCTTGACCCATTTCTCCAGTGCTGACAAGTACGCCTCTGTTCGATGGCGTGGTGATGGAACAACCGCACATTGTGTCACAGCGCTAGACGTCCTGCACAGATGTCGCGCAGTACTTTCCACAACAAATACAAGATGACCTGACCGATGTAACATGCGAGCCAAATCCAGCGTTACAGGAGCTCTTCCCCCTGTTAGAAGCACTCTGCATGAACGTCCTTTTGGAAGCTCATTTTGGTTGGGTCTAGTAGTCAAAGATGAGTCCTCCCAGAGATAAACCTGCCGCCGTTCCAATTATCAGTACACGATCTCCACGCTGTATGCGCTGCTGACGAATCGCTTCATGCAATCCCATCGGAATGGAAGCTGCAATGGTATTACCATGACCATAGGTAATATCCATGAATCTTTCCTCAGGAATTCCCAGCTTCTTGCGAATCAAGCGCATAGCCATAGCACTTCCCTGATGGGGAATAACCAGCTTGAAATCTTGCATCTGGTTCCCGGTAGCTTGTAGCATCTCGTCCACGAACCCAGGTAACAGCCTCGATGCCATACGGAAAATGGCTTGTCCATCCATATGAAAGAGGAAAGGGTCTGGCTGCTCCGCATTATATTGGACTGCATGCTGTCGTGTACCTCCTCCTGCAATCTCCGAAAATCGGGCTCCCCGGCTGTATGTGCGTAGTGACGCATGTACGATCTGCGAGCCCGATTCTTCCGATGCACGTTCAATAATGACGGCAGCTGCACCATCTCCAAACAAAGCTGCACTTTCCGGCTCCTTCCAGTTCAATCCAGCTGAGGCAATCTCCGTAGCTACAAGCAATACACGCTGGTAGCGTCCAGCATCCACCATATAGGAGATTACATCAAGGCCATTCAGAAAACTCAGACAGGTCGCATCTATATCAAACGCGGGTACTCCTGAATTCTCTTGTCCCATCGCCTGCTGAATGAAGACAGCCGTACTTGGCAGCGGCTGTTCTTTTGTGCCGCTCGTACATACCAAACAATCTATATCTTCAAAGGACAGTTTCGCATCGGCAAGAGCCGCTTCTGCCGCCCTTGCTCCCATATATGAAGAAGTCTCCTCCTGTGACGAGTAATAACGATAACCTACACCCGTCGCTTTACTGACCCACCCTGCCGGTACTTTCAAACGTTCATCTAATTCTTCATCCGTTACCTTCATCTGAGGCAAGTATTTTCCACTACCTACGATTCTTACTTTTCTAAGCTGCATATGCCATCCTCATCTCTTTCGTTCGTCTTATGTAAATTTAATACTACTACCCGTTAAACCAATCTACCTCCATCTGAATACTCTTGGAGAAGATATATCTTCTGTTCCAAGAGTAAGAAAAGAACCATAACCTGCAGAAGGACAGATTGCTCTGCCCTTTGCAGTACGAATTCATAACCTCAATACTCGTCTGTACATTATGTCTACAGTTGCTGCATCTGTTTTAGCAGAATTCCTACCTACTCTTCATTCTCTCGACGGTTTGACAATATCGGAGAGTGCTTCATCCAGAGAAGCATAATGAAATGTGAAACCTGCCTTCTCCATTCGATCAGGAATAACCCAGCGACTCTTCAGTACCAGTTCCGTTTCTGTACGGATGAATACGGCTCCGAACTCAAGCATCCATCGCGGAGATGGAAGTCCGATACGGACACCCAGTTGTTTCCTGAGACTTGACATCAATTCTCGATTAGTCACTGGATGCGGAGACGAAGCGTTAAAGACTCCCTCAAGCTCTGGATGCTCCTGCACATATATCACCATACGAAACAGATCCTCTATGTGAATCCAGCTAAATTGCTGGCTTCCTGCTCCCTGTGCTCCGCCAAGGCCAAAGCGAACCAGATTCGTTAGTGGTTTCATCACCCCGCCATCGCCAAGTACAATGGCAATGCGCAGTGCAATCTGACGTGTAGAGGGTAGCTTAAATGCAAAGAAGGCCTGCTCCCATGCTTTGGCTACATTTACGGAAAAGCCTGAACCGATCTCTCCGTCCCTTTCCGTCATTGGACGATCTTCCGCATGTCTGTATATTGTTGCCGTACTGGAATTAATCCACAATTCAGGCGGCTGTGTACAAGCCAGCACCGCTTCTCCTAAAATCTGTGTGGTTTCTACTCTGGAGTCCATAATAATCCTGCGATTCTCTTCCGTGTAGCGGCAATTCACGGATTTGCCAGCCAGATTAATCAGCATCTCCGCACCTTCAAGAGCTTCAATGATCGCTGCACGATCTTGCCAGGCAATATGTCCAGACTGGCGCGAGATAATGAGCACATTGTATCCGAGCTGTTCGAATCTGGTTTCAAAATCCTGACCAACAAAACCCGTTCCACCAGCAAGTACAACCTTTTTCACGGTATCTCCTCATTTCTCCAGATGAGTATTGCATTTTTGCATTCCTATCAGATTAAACAACGCAGCAAGGCGGTTTGTTTGATGTTGCTCTGTTTTTTGCCCAAACACTATGCTCACATGGTTCCATTGAGGCATCCCGATTAACGCTCGCAGCACTCCACTTCTGCGGAACAGCGGACTTCGGTTTCACTCAGACGTTAATGTTCACACCCAGTGATGTGTATAGCCGATCTCGCTCTTGGTTGGCCCAAACATCCCCAGCATCACGTTGCAGCCGATATTGAAGTTCATCATGGAAATCATGAATCATATAACCTTCCGGTAATTCACCCAGTATGGCAGCAAAGTCATACACCGGTAGCGCCCGTTGACTCTCACTGATCTGCCTCAGCCAAGACATCCAGTCATGCAGTTTGAGTACCCCCTGCTGCCATAATTCCGCCTGCAAACCAAGCACGTCCTGCAATTGCTCATATGCAAGTGGATCTGCGAAGCGACGACAAGCCTTGACACCCCATTCATACAGCTCTATCGCCGCACGGCGATTGTCTTTCGTCAGCTCTACCTCAAGTCCTTCCAAGTAATCCTGAACCTGAATGTGCTGTCCGTCATCGTATAATAAGGGTGCATGGGCTAGCATCCGTATAATGTCTTCCAGGTCGCGCATAGAAATAACTTGTTGCTCCTCAAGCGCGGGTAATTGATATGCTGTAATGATCTTTCACTCCTGCCTCAATCCATTTTTTTGACTTCTAGTATACCATGCTTTATCCTATCGCTCTTGAATCAAGAGAAGAAGATACCCAAAGAGCCCGCCTGAGACAGCTCAGCGGGCTTCTTCATAATTTTTATGGAATTCTTAGAAACGCTTTGACTGTGCCGAAGTATTCACGAATCATGTTGATCGGCTTCAAATACCCCGGTGAAGGAGCAGATATACCATACTCTGCAGCGTAGCCATTCTTGGCGGCAATATATTTCGATCTGAACATATGGTAGTCGCTCGTAACAATCATAATTTCGGGATGTTCCTTGCCGGAAGCCATAATGATTTTTTTAGAAAAAGCCAGATTCTCCTGTGTACTTGTCGAGCGGTCCTCCATTATAACCTGAGCGGGAGCAATGCCCTGATCTACTAAATAATTTTTCATAGCAAGAGCCTCTGGAATCGATTCACCCGGACCTTGTCCCCCAGATACAATTACAGGTGTCTCCGGATGACTGCGAATATAATCGAGACTGGCATCAAGCCGTTGTTTCAAGGTCAATGATACTTCGGTTCCATTGATCCCTGATCCTAAGATGATGACATAGTCTGCTCGCTCCTCCGTATCCTTCGAACCAAGCTGAGTAATTACCAAGGCTTCGATGACGATGAAGGAAACCGCGCCGATGCCGAACCCGATTAGCAACACACGTTTCAACCAGATGTGCCTCTCATAATTAATACGTCTTAATATGATAAAAGCCGCTGTGAGGAGGGCAAATAACTGGACCGCAAAATTCCAACCCCAGAATATGAGGAAGAAAACCAAACAAACTAACAGGATTAAATCCAGAATACGCCATTTGTTATGCATCCATTTTTGCATCAATACAGCAACACTCCTTTCGATATTTATGCATGCACAATCGTTAGCTTGGGCCAGTGCTCTTGCCAATTTTTCCGCCTAACTCGCTCGTTATAGTAGGTTGCTTTCGTAAATGCAGGGCTTTTGCGCACAACTAGCGTATACAGATCTTCCAGCCCATATGGTGCGCAGACTCTGATTTGATCGTCTTTCGTTAGCTGTACTGCGATTGCTGTTACCTGTTCAGGCCAGAAGCGCAGAGCATCCTCCGTAGAGTGATATGGCGCATCCCCATTTTGCAGATGCATTCTCGCCTGATTTTTAACCGACCACTTCCTGTTGCCTGTTGCAGCATATAACACTTTCTCAAGTTCACGATCCCGTTCCTCTAGAAGATTCGCAGCATCAAAATAGACAACATCAATATCACTATGCAGTTCCCGGCTGGGATATCCATGAAGTTTGTCCCATATGTAATTACGAATATATCCTGCACCAATATAGCAATCTGGCAACTCTAACTCACGCACAAGGCGCAAATCCTGCATGATCTGCTCTTGCTGTCGAAGTGCTCTACAGAGCCGTTCTTCGTATTGCATCTTAGTATCCCCCCATGGCCCACGAGACTTCAGATATCTTCACTAATGTTCATTCGGCTACCTTTCAATATAACACGTTTCTCACTCGGGGATAAAATGAATAAGCCCTTTCCGTCTATCAGCGACTCTGGCTGACACAACCGAATGGATGGATCATATGGATAGAGAATCTTCAATATACTCGTAAACATGGTGATTGAGGTTTGACAACCCAATGCACCTTCTATATCTTGATGATAATGATCGTTCTATCTTACTTGTTACGTGTTAGGTGTCACGATTTATGAAAGGAGTGTACCTGTAATTATGAGCAGCAAAAAAGAAATGCTCCTGAAGGTATCGGAGGATCTGTTCTATAGGCATGGTTTTCATGCGATCGGGTTAAAACGTATCATAACCGATTCCAGCGTTGCAATTATGACGTTATACAATCACTTTAATTCCAAAGATGATCTGATCGTCGAAGTGCTTCTGCGACGCGAACAGAGATATCTCGAACAGCTACGCTTATATGCCGATAACAAGGCACAATCTATCTTCCTTAATCTGGCCGAGGGGCATGCCAAGTGGCTGATGGAACACGAGTCCAGGGGATGTCTCTTTTTACGAGCGAAAGAAGAGTTCGGAGCTGATCCCGATCATGTTATCGTACAAACGGTGAATGCGCACAAAAAACACGTCATGACCCTGATAAAAAAAATTGATCCCGAGGCAGATCATCGAAGCGTAATGCAGTTTATGCTGCTACTGGAGGGTTCTACAGCGCTTGCTGAAACAGAGAATGTAAAAGAGGTATGTCAGGAACTGATTCATATGACTCGAAATAGTTTCAAATCATTACACAAAGGGTGAGTTCATAGTTCAACTCACTTTTTTATTTCACAGAAAATATAATGATCGTTCTATCTAAAAAAGGCGGTGAAAAGTAATGAAGAAAATAGTCCTTCCTGGTGTAGCCCTTATCGCTGTTTGTTATGCCTTTGGGCGTTTCAGTTATGGACTGTTTATGCCAGAAATCTCTGAAGCACTTCAGCTATCTGAATCAGCATCCGGGGCCATCAACTCGGCAACTTATATTGCGTATTGTCTTGCTCTTCTAACAGCTCCGCTGATTATTAATTTCAAAGGGCACCATTATGTCATCCAGCTTGCAGGAATTAGTGCCATTGTTGGCTTAATCGGTATTGCTTTCTCCCATGACACTTGGCTGCTTGCTGTCGGTGTTTTCTTAGCGGGCTTAAGCACAGGCTGGGCTTCGCCTGCTCTTGGCAATGCAATCAGTGCGGAACTCCCCCCCGAACTGCATGCCAAGGGCAACAGCTGGATTAATACTGGAACCGGCTTTGGCATTATCGTGTCTGGCCCGCTCTACCTGCTGTTCACAGATTACTGGCGTATAAGCTATATCTTATTCGCCGTCATCGGGGTAATTGTGCTGGTCTGGAACAGACAGGCGATTCCAGCCACCCAAACGATTCCTTGCACGAAATCCATTTGGTCCTGTATGAAACCGACCAGACCAGGCTCAGCTTTACTTATGGCATGTCTGTTGACAGGTGCGAGCTCTGCGATTTATTGGACCTTCGCCCGAAATTTCCTAACAGACGACAAAGGGGCCTCCGATTCGGAAGCCGTCCTGTTCTGGATTGTGATGGGTGTTACGGGTATTCTGGGCGGAAGTGCAGGGTTAATCATTGAACGGATTAAGCTCGGCTGGTCTTATCGCTTAGGCGTTCTATTATTATCTATCTCGCTCGGCGTTATTGTACTACCATCGATGACAGCAAGCCTAATCTCCGCCGTCTTATTCGGAAGTACGTACATCTTTCTTACCAGCATATTTATTGTTTGGGCAACGAGATTGTTCGAACCCAATGTTTCTATTGGAATCAGTCTGGCATTTCTCGCACTGGGCGTTGGACAATTCCTGGGGTCCTTCATGGCTGGATATACCATCGAAGTATTTTCCAGCAGAACAGCCTTCATGGCGTTTGCAGCTCTTGGTTTGTTGGGGCTATTCCTACGAGTGAACCCCGTTGAACAGAATTAGAGGTTTGTGAACTAACAGACAAGTTCTATTCTACTTGAAGAATACTTCCCTCTAAGCCTTGCTGAAGTCGTACATTACTAAACGTAACCCGGGTTCCTTCCCCAATCGGAGACTGGGCTACAACACCAACCTGTACCTCTTCGGGACACTCCATGCGAAAATAACGAACCAGCTTCCACTTCTCTCCATCCTGAGAATAATGAAAAGCAAAACTGTGGCCTGTGCGAGCTATTCGTAGATACGGCTTCGTGACATTCACAGGAGCGGATACACAGTCGTCCGAGTGTCCGCGGGTAACGACGCTGAGAATGGAAGGCTGTTCTTCAAAATATTCAAAACATACTTTTGACCAGATTGTATTACTCGCTCTAACCATAAGACACCCTGAATCATATTGCTCTTTCATCTCAACCTGCACCTGAGTAGTGATGCTGAAATCACCTGTAATTGTTGTATGTAAAAATGGTGCTGATTCCTTCACCGCCGCGCCCGCCGGATCAATGAAAAAATCACTTGCCGGCGGCACGGTAATACACACTTCTCCATTTTTAATACACCAATCCTCCGGCTCATTTAACCATTCCAGATCCTTAGATAATCGTTTACCCGAACTATGTTCAAAAAGATTCATTATGAGCACTTCCTTCCTCAAATTATAGTTCTTGATGACAGATTGTATAAAAGATGATTTGGCATTTGTATATCCGACCCGATCATTGGTGAACTGCTGTGCCAGTTCCCTTTTTAATGTATCATAAGCCTGCAATAAACAAGAATCATGCCGGAGTGCATCCCGAAACCTTAACTGATTCTTCCACGCTTCACCCTGATATTGATATACATGTAGATGGTGAGTGCCCGCTCTCCATTGTCCTTTGCGAAAAAAAAGCCGCTCCGGGAACTCCGGCTTGTGCACATATTCATAACCAAGCGTTGCTAACGAATTGATATGATTCTGCTGCACTTCACACAGATCAGACACACCCGCCATCATGTCGATCACTGATTTGGCTCCAAGCCCGGGTACAGAGGTACTACCGATATGTTCCATCTCCAAGCAGATATCGCCCAACACGCTCATAATCTTTGCACGCTCAGCCAGGTAATCATCCACCCACTTTGGATCATAATCAGAAATTTCAACCAGCTCTTTCATATTAATCTACCTCCCTATATTTCGGATGAAGTTATAGCCCACCCGTTTACTTTAAAGTCACCTATCATTGAATTCATGGTAGAATTTCACTTTAATTTTTAATATTTAATAGGAACTTTTAGCCAAAAATGATAAACTAGAACTATACTGTAATTACAACCAGTTCATCATTGCAGAAGAATAAGGAGGCCATCTTATGTTTGATGTAAGCGTAAAGCAAGTACAGGATCAACTGGTCATCCGTTGGCAGTTTTCGAAATTTGAAATTCCTCTTGCACAGATCATATCTGTCACGCTAGATGATGCTTATGGAGGCAGTGAACCGTCAGCAATACGGATCGGATATGCGCGTACAACCGAGCGGATTCTGATTCGGACTGCTCATCAATCATATATTATATTTACGAACAGCGAGAATTTATTTCCCACCATTCAGACCATGCTGACTCAATACGCAAGTTAATCGTCTGTTGCCGAGCTTCTTATATTTAAACGCCGTAGAGAACGTTCTACGGCGTTTTCTATTTCCTCAATAACTTCCTGTCCA
Organism: Paenibacillus sp. JJ-100; assembly: GCF_948329825.1. GTDB lineage: Bacteria > Bacillota > Bacilli > Paenibacillales > Paenibacillaceae > Paenibacillus. The sequence goes on along the minus strand of NZ_CAOJCM010000001.1, from coordinate 81,524 downwards.
TTAACCGCATCTGAAACAAACTGATATTGGAAATACATAACTCACGCTCCGTTTATACCCCTTCTACTTCTATTCATGTCACAAATTGAATACGAAAGATTGTTACATAGATATCCGGATAATTTTATTACCTAGGAGGAAAAGCATGCAAAATCGGAATAACAAGAGACTTTCATTCAGAAAAGTGGCTGGAGCTTGGTGTATAGCTGCGGCTATAACAACGACAGGAACAGGAGTATTGTGTAATTTTTCATCCATAGCAGAAGCAGCTCAGGCAAGTACCGGAAACTTCAAAAGTGTAACTCACGATGGGGTTAAACTTACGTTGTCTGATGTAGAGTATGATGGTGTATTACTAAAAATCACGATACAACGTGAAGGCAAAGGTATGCCTGAGGGAATGCTGGCTCGCTACAATCAAAAAATTGTGAAAGGAAATTTGAAGATATCTGGCATTCTAATCAATGGTCAAAAAGACAGTAAAGCCATGATTTCATTCCGTGATCATTTCGAAGAACCCAATGCTGCCGTTTTGGAATATAGATCCGACCATCTTCCAGATCAATTTGAGCTGACTCTTCAAGTGTCTGTAAGCAAAATTGCGAAGAACTTCGAGTTTAAGATTCCTGTTAAGAACAAAGGTAAAACTATTGAAATCAAACCGAATCAGACGAAGGAAAGTAAAGGCTTTAGTTATACCGTAAAAAAAATAAATATTTCTCCTACCCAAACACAACTCGTGCTAGATAGTACAGGAGAAGTACCTGCATCCTCCAAGCAAACGGGTGAATATGCACCAACTATGATGTATTACGACATTGTGGATGATCAGGGTGAGATGCTGAAGCAGAAACGATTAAGTTTCTATTCCAAAAAGCCTAGCTCCACGTATCACATTAACGAACTATATAATGCCGTCAATCCTAAAACCAAGTTCATCACAATCAAACCGTACACCTTCACGGTAAAGCCTTCGGATTGGAGTATTGTGGGGGAAAAAGTGGACAAAAAAGGGAGAACCGTCAGCTTCGGAACCAAAACATACATCAAAGAATTAGAAATGAAAGTTAACATCACAAAATAACATCAATCATGTCACATAATGAACTTTCCAGATTGTTATATAAACAAAGACAAGGAGGTGAGCCTGTGCAAGCCACCATCCCCGGGGATATGCAGGTTAAGAGAGAAAAAAACGAACGAATCGAACAAGCTGTGCAGCGAGTGATCACTGGCGAAAAAGAGGCCTATGAGCTGATCATTCAAGAATTTGAACGTCAGATTTATACCTATTGTTATTACATTCTCAAAAATCATCAAGAGACAGAGGATGCTGTACAGGAAATCTTCATTCGAGCCTACGAAAATCTGAATAGTTATAAGAGAAAGGTCAGTTTCTCCTCGTGGCTGTACAGAGTAGCCTACAATCATTTGATGAATATGAAGAAAAAGAACAACCGCTGGTTAAAGCTTGTAGATGAGTATAGACGCAACAAAACGGTCACACAGGAATCTCATTCGTATACAACAGTCATTGAACAGCTAATGGAATATTTGACACCGGAAGAACGTCATATCCTGCTGCTAAAGGCTGTGGAACAATATACCTTTGAGGAGATTGCCATCATTATGAATACCAAGTCTGCTACCTTACGCAAGAAGTATGAACGTCTTCGCCGTAAACTGATCGAGCAGACAACCAAAGGAGGACAATTGCATGGACAAGCAGCTCAACCCTATTCCTGACCAGCGGCTTGAAGAATTGGAGCGGCGGATTCGCAACACACCCATGCCTCGAAATAGTATGAGCAGTCAAATTATGAATGAAATCGGAGGAAGAAACATGACCAAACAACGGAATGGATCTACAATACTGAAACGGACTTTAACCGCAGCCTCCATTGCTGTAGTTATGGGTGCAGGAGCTGTAGGCGCAGGATTTGTATCCCCAACCATGGCTAGTGCATTGAAACAAATCCCAGGGATTGGATCGATGTTCTACGGAATGAATTCTGATGAGATTCAGCGCGCAGTAGATCAAGGTATCCTGACACAGCCACTGGAACAGATCACGAAAAACGGAGTAACGTTAACCCTTACAAACGTACTATATGATGGAACCCGTCTGAGTTATAGCATTGAACGTACCGGAGAGAATCTCCCAGAGAGAGTCCCAAGCCCGTATGTTCCTATGGAAAGTGAGCTGTTCACAGAGGATAAAGAATGGAAGAGTCGTGTTCAAATACCAGAAGATCAGCAGCAGAAGGGTTATATTATCTCGCCTACAACCTTTATCAATAATGAAGAGTTGAAAGCATCTAAGGGTTTTGGAGATGATATCGGGAACCCGAACGCCGTCTTTACTGAATATACGAATCTTGGCTCACTGCCTAATGAATTCGAGCTCACCGTTCAGGCAAAAGTAACGCAGATCGAGGAGCCCTTCGAATTCAAAGTACCCGTGAAGATCAGCAGCAACAACAAGTTAGTCATTCAACCGAATGAAACGAAAAGCTACGAAAATTTCAGTTATACCTTGCAAAAAATAGAATCTACCGTAACAAATACACGACTCGTTCTGGAAAGCACTGGGGAAGTGCCTGCTTCCTCGGAGCAAACAGGGAAATATGCTCCGACCATGATGTATTATGAGATCGTAGACGATCAAGGCAAGGTATTGAGTCAACGGAAAACTGGCTTTTTTCACAGAGCTCCGGATCTGGAGTATCAGGTAGATGAGCTGTACGACGCTATTAGTCCGAATGCAAAATCAGTGAAGATTAAACCGTACACCTTCACAGTGAATACGGACAATTGGAATGTTGTTGGGGAAAAGACTAATGAACAGGGCAAAATGGAAAGTATGGGAGACAAAACCTATATCAAAGAGTTGGAAATGGAGGTCATTCTTAAACAATAACGACTCTCAATTCAAACCATGTTGGCTCAATCAGCAAGTTAATCGTCTGCTGCTGAGCATCTCATATATTTAAACGCCGTAGAGGATATTCTACGGCGTTTACTATTCCCTCTATAATCCCCTGTCTATTAGCGGGCATTTGAAACGAACAAGCCATACTCCGGACTACCCCCTGTTTATGAGACAGTTAGCATAGTCAAAGACAACAGACAACTTGCCATGAGTATAGACAGGAATCGGGTAATTACTCTAACATGTTTCTTCCCCCCTCCTCCTCACGCTGTCCATCATGTGTTTGCGAAATCATCTTACTCACAGGTCATTGGACGGTGGCACTAATTTTATGATTTCGGTGGCAACAAGATCCGGATGACTGTTATGGATGTAATGATCGGCATGAGGGATAATCAGCTGGGTTCCTTGCTGGGACCACGAAGAAAATTTGGCTTGATCTGCCTGCCATGCTAGGCTTCCCTCACTTGAATTATCAGGCCCTCCCGTCAGAATCGTCAAAGGGAAAGAAAACTCCTTTTTGTTCTCCAGCACTCGTCTTGCATTATCCTTGGATAGGCGCATCTCATCCATCACATTGTCATTGTAAGCATGCTTCAGTGCAGATATGGTGGCAGCCTTTTTCATCGATTCTGACACCAGCTCGGGGTCTATAACCAGCTTTTCCATCATGCGATCCGAGTGCAACACTGTACGTGCAATGCCTGTTTTCACCAGAAATCGAACAGAATTAAAATACCATTCGGGCGCATCCATACCCACTGTACTGTAATATTCAGGACTACCTCCATCGATGATGACCATGCCTGCTACTTCATCCGGATACATTTGTGCAAAACGGAGTGTCTCCAGAGCACCTAACGAATGAGCTACCAAGATGTAAGGTGGACGCTGACCGGATATTCGCAGCAACTGGTGAATCTCTGCTGAGATGGTATCGATATCACGAGGTTGATCTGTATAGTCGCTGTAGCCATACCCGAATCGATCATATACCGCAATTTTCATCTTTGATTTCAACTTGTCATACAGCAGGCTGAAATCCACATAAGGATTAGGTGTTCCCCAACCTGAGGCAAACACGACCGTTACATCTCCTTTGCCAGCGGTGTAGAGATGCATGTTGCGACCACTCACTTCATACAACTTGCCTGGCGGGGAATAGGACTTCATATCCTGCTTGGATTGATAAGCCTCATACGCTGTACCTGTCAGTAATACAAGTCCTGCAGCCAGCATCAGACATCCCAGTACTTTTAATAATCTCTGTAACCCCTTCTTCATCTTCTCCACCCCTTACCTAAAAGGTTTGTTTACCTGTGTATGTATGCTCCTATCCTATCCAAAAAAATAGCCTAATTGAAACAATCGATAGTCCAGTTCTTTCCCCAACCAAAGTCCAGTTTCACTCCCTTACTTCTGACAACACCAACGAATTTATTGCTCTGCCCCCTTAGGTGACAGTTGACAGAACAACCTTCCTTCCATTCGCTATTACGCCCCGATTCTTGATCCGCTTTTTAAAGATAAAGGTCTAAGTGCAACGTATACTCGCAAAGCAGCTTTCTTGCAAACAGCTTTCAGGTGAACGATTCGTTCCTACAGCTTATGTTGTCTTCTACGTTCCCGTACCCACAACAACAACAACAACAATAGAAATGACATCATCAATATAGAAGGAGCCTGGATCAGTGTATGAACATCTGATCCACGGCTCCTTCTTGTTTAATCATGGATAGTATTTGAAGTATCAACCAACAATTCCGGAACGTTCAACACTTTCTACAAAATAACGCTGCACAAACAAATACAAAATAATCAGCGGTGCAATCGCGAGTAATATGCCCGTATCTACAATCATAGCTACATAGTTAGGGTCTACCTTCATGCCTGAATTCGAACCGAACCCCATCAGCTGGGGAATCAGCTGGTTGGTTTGAGCAGGCAGTGAGGCCACCTTCAGCGAAATGAGCGGGCTCTCACTCATAAACAATGCGGAATAGAACGTATCATTGTATTGCCATACAAAACAGAACAGAATGACTGTAATTAGCGGTGAGACTGCATTAGGCAGCATTATGCGCGCAAACGTTCTGAAGCCCCCTGCCCCATCAATAAGCGCAGCCTCTTCAATCTCCTTCGGCATCCCTTTGAAGAACTGTCGGAAGATATAGATAAATAATCCTGCCTTAAGTCCACCGGCCGTTGCTGCAGTGATCATAGAGGGCCAATACGTGTTGAGCAGATTGATTCCTTCTTTTCCCGTAAATAACTGAATGATCCCGAGAAAATCGAAGCTCCTGAAATGAAGGTACATCGGTACCATCAGTGTACTGGTCGGCACCAAAATTGTTAAAATTACCAATATAAAAAGTACATTGCTTCCCGGAAACGTAAACCGCGCAAATCCATATCCTGCAAGTGCACAGGACACAGTGGTTAGAAGCGTGGTTATGGCGACGAACAATAACGTGTTTGCGATCAGAGGTAAGTAGTCCATCACTTGTGCCGCAATTCGAATATTCTCCAACGTAAAATGCTGGGGAATCATATAGATTGTTGGATTATAGATATCCTGCTTATCTTTGAACGCAACAGATATTTTAAGAAAAAGCGGATACAGAATAATAAATGATATTCCAATGACCAATGCGTACCTGAAAATGGAATAGAGCAGGTCAGCTGTCTTGTTTCGTACACGCTTCATCGGATCATCAGCTTTCGGAACGACCACGATCCGCTCTGTTTCTGACGCAGCCATCATCTATACCTCCCTTGACGTTGAACCGTCAATTGTAATGAACCCGCCGGGATAACACCCAACCCACCACGAGCAGAACCAGACCAATAACAAGTGTGTATAGCCAAGACATCGCCGAGCTGAGACCGAAGTTTTGCGTTTTGAACGCCGTCTGATAGATAGCCTGGGTCACCGGACTTCCGGCAAATGAGTCAATGATTGTATAGATGACATTAGTCAGAATGAGCGGACTCACCATGGGAAACGTAATTTTCCAGAAGGTTTCATAGGCTGTTGCTCCCTCCATCTTGGCAACCTCATACATCGAACCCGGAACGGATTGCAGCGCAGCAAGAAAGATGAGAATCTGTACACCCGAGCTGCTGATAATGTCATAGATTCGCATGATGGCTTCCACAATGTAATCAATATAGATCATGGGCAGTCCGACCTCTGCCAGCATTCGCACAATAGAGACCACGTTAAATGAAGCTCCTCCATCCGCTGCAGCCTCAACAGCACTGGAATCCCCCATTAAATTAATCAATCCCGCTGACTCGGCTGCCGCTACAGCACTGGAAGCCAGAATTACAGGCAGGAAAAAGATTGCACGTGCCGCTGTTCTGCCCTTGAACTTCTGATTAAGCAGTGTCGCAGTAAACAAACTGAAAAATAAAATCATAGGCACGTTAAGCAGCATCGTCCCGATGGAGTCTACCAGAATTCGATTGAAAGAAGCATCAATGAGAAGCGCGTCTTGAAAATTGGTCAAACCGACGAATTCAAGCATGTACCCGTTCGAAGCAATGGATAATTTGCTAAGACTGAACCGAATAGATTGCAGAAGTGGCGTAGCAAATAGGAAAATGAAACCGATTAGCCACGGAGAAATAAAGGCCAGCCCTAACAGTGCCCTCCGTGATCTCAACGACATTCGCATGGTTCTCATCGGTCTGCTCCTTCCACCACGTAATCCATTCCATTCACGCTAGAACCATCTACATGAACTGTGGCTTCATTATAGTTGAGCAGAATAGTTGTACCACCGCTGTAAGTGACTCGGACAACACCGTCCTGAACACGTTCATGTTGAAGTATCTGCTCATTTTCCAGTTTGCCCAGTACCGTATTAGCTTCTTTATATAAGTCGATAGCTTCATCCGCCCAATACTCGAATTCAGTGGCGTAGGCCGCATCATCATTTGTCAGCTTTAGCTTAGACGACGGTTCATATGTCCATTGAAAATAAGGAGCAGCTCCAAGTTCCAGGCTTCGGAGCAGTTGTTTTCGGAGATTCTGATCTCCTGACGTATTCATCGGAGATGCAGCATAGTTCATATAACCATGTATAACCATCGCATAGAACGGCACTTCTTCATCCGTAATGCTGAAACGGCTTGAGCCGGCCGGAATATTAACGATATGTTGTGCACTTCGCCAAGCATAACTATTCGCAGCGGATAACATTAGTGTCGGATAAGACTGCTTCAATTGATCAAGCTGTTCCTGAACAATGTGTTTGGCAGTCTCCCGGTGGATGACACGGCTGTCGCGATAGTCAGCGACCAGCATCTGACCAAGGTCACGTAATGACAGACTGCCGAGTCCCATTTCACTGTACTTTGCGGCAAATTCATTGACCACATACGGGAGCTTGGCTGCAGAAAGCAAATAATAGCTGTCTTTACTCTGATCCATGCGGTTCAGTGCGGGATTGTATGGATACAATTCTGCTGTCTCCCTGGTAACAAAGCGTGCAGCATCCGCAGATGGTGCAAAGTTCAGGTCATCGTGGTAGATCTGCTGAAATGCAGCATCCGGGAACAAAGTGCCTCCCGATTGCTTCAATTGTTCAGACAATGCCCAAAGCTGGTCAAGAGTACCCACTTCGTGATCCAGCTTCACACGGGTGGGGGTATGGTGACGGAATCCACCGCCAAACCAACCCTGAAACCGCATTTGTATCCGGTTCACTCCTCCCTTCTGAAGCCTGGAAGCTATCTCTGCTGCCTGTTCGTACGTGGTCATTGGCAGAGTCGTCCGATAGGGCACACTCAGGAAAGAGGTTCTTATATCCACTGCACCTAAGATATCCATATAAAAAGGTAGCTCTGTCTGTTCAGTCAGCGGTTCCAGTACGCCAGCCTCAACTAAATATTGTTGGTACAGACGTGCCATCCCGGAATAACTGGCATCCTTCCCCTGCAGAAATTGATAACGAACCTGAACATCACCACGAAACGGTTCTTCGCTAAGAAGCTGAATCTCCTGCATGTTCTGCGAGGTGTACATCTCCAGTTCATCCTCGCCCCTCAGGGCAAACGAGGCATGCACGTGGTTATAACTGTTCTGCCTCCCACCAATATCTGCGGTGATGCTGGCCATCCCGTCTCCTTTTTCAATCACAGCAAACCAGGCGTTCTCTCCATTCTTCATTCCAAATACGGGCATGCGAGCCGATTGACTTATCTGAGGACGAATCAACGAATTATCATTCGGATCCGGGCCATATACACGTTGAACATACTGCTCTTCCTGGATCTTCCCGTTGTTGAGATGGATAAGGCTTCCCGACCCATCAGGTATTAGCATATAGCCCTCAGCTGCAGTTCCCGCAGCACCGAAATAGGCAAGGAGATCCAAATGGCGAATGCGATATTGTCCGCTCTCTTTCACCTGATTCAGTGGCACCTTGACAACCAACGCTCCCTGATCCAGCCGATATTCAATCGGAATCACAAAGCTCGGTTTGTCAGATACTGACCCGCCCTGTACTCCATTTTCCTCATTGTCAAAAGCCAGATCATCTGCCGTATATCCAGCCTCTTCAAAGGCTCGTAGCATCTTGTTTAATACCAGTTGTCTTGAGATTTGTCCATCCAACCGCTCTAACACTTCCGGATTGTCCTTGCTGGGATAGTAACGGGCAGCCGTGTATCTTGCTACGGAAGTATCCAGTTTAGACAGAACCTTTTCTTCCAGCCGCTGCTTGCTGATCAACTTCGGGAGAGCATTAATCCCTAGAGAAGTATCACCTATTGTGTAGGTCACCCGAATCCCTTGCTCGATTGGACTTACAGTGAATTGTTTGTTACTGATACTTGCACCGAAATTCGGAAAGTTCTCCAGTGTGCCGGTTGCATCCCGAAAAAACACATTCACCTGCGAGGACAACACATCCTTTTCATAAGCAGAAGCCAAACTGTCCTGCGTCCGTTCAGGAGGATTGCTATACCAGATCTGACCACTTTCTCCGTCACGCACTGCTATTTCTGACGTTTCCTCATTGTAATAAAGAGCCATTCTCTGGTCCTGAGCAACCCGTTTCATTCCCGGCACACCCTGCGAAGAATCGATTAAGAATGACACGGACTCCTCTGTAACAGGTATAGCTTCAGTCTCCACCTCCAGATAATCCGAGGCTTGAACGGCAGGCATGCCCTTATTGGTCATATACAGCAGACCGACTGTAATCATGACTAGAGCTATACCACCAGCCAGCACCGCATATAATCGTTGCCTCTTGTTCACGGATGCCGCCCCCTTTAGGTCCGAAAAATCAACTCGCGGTATATGTTATATCCAAATTCATATAGTTGCTGAAGCATACTGAACACCAGCGCACCAAGGAAAATAATAATACCCATGACAATAACGGTAAGTAGCATGGTCAACAACGTCTTAAATACGGTATACTGATGCACGGTCATCATTCCGATAAAGAGTAGAAACATGAACCAGAGGAACGCAATGCTGTTGAACAGATAATAGAAAGACGTTTCCTCCTGTACCATGAATCGGCTAATGACGATCATTGGAACATAGATTAGAACTACCGGAATCAGAGAATATCCTGTCGCCAGGAAAATCTCCCTCAACTTCCCCTCCCCCTCCATTAACGTAGTGACTGCCCAGTTGGCGATGCACCAAAGAAAGAAAGGAATGGCTACCGTAGCCATCTCCACAAGGCTATTAATCGTTCGGGGATCGACATCGTTAACCAGAAAACCTGCGTATTCCTTCTGCAAAATCATCATGACAATGACTAGCGCTAGCGCAGTATATGCGACCGCCATCTTGCCACGGTTGTCAGATTTGAGATCCCAGAATGTATCCACAGGATGAAAAATAAGATGCAACGGAAATTTAATGTAATCCCGTTTCACGATCAACCCGCCCCCTCTGTCTCCACTTTACCGCCATACGGGTCAAGAGCAGTACCACAATCAGTGCTATTGCCACTGTCAGGAAAGTTCCAAGATGTTCCTTCATCATCTCTCGCCGATATCGTTTGAATGCTACCGAATAACTTTTGCGATCCATCCCTATTTCGAAGTAAGCAAGCGCTTCTTTGTTTTTCTTCTCCATGAGCAAAGATTTACCAATGCCGATATAGGCGATATCGTAGTTAGCATTCAGTTTCAGCACTTCTTTCCATAAGTCTACCGCTTTCGCATCTTCGCCTTGATAGTGGAATGCCGCTGCCTCATTCACAAGCCTTCCAAAACGGGTTGATTCATAGACAACTAGGCTGTTCTTCCCTCGATCGAGTACCATTTGATAATGACCGGACTGTTCGATAGCGACAGGTGTTTTGAGCGTACCGACTTGATTTCCTTTTCCCCCATATATGTAGAGCAGATGACCTTCATCGTCGTACGTGAACACCCGATTCTGAGTAGCATCAAGGACGCTGTACATGCCGTCACCGAGCACCTTAACATCAATTAGCCTGGAAGGCCCTGTGCTATTGCGGTACCGGATATCCCCCTTGACGTCAAAGTATCCGAACCGCTTTAACACATCTTCCCCGGAAGGATTCAGACGTTTGATCGGTTCATTCGAGCCCGGATCAATATTGGTTGCATAGACGAAACCCTTGTGATCCATATCTGCGTTAGAGAACTCTGTCGGCACAAACAGAATCATCTGAGCACGCTGCGCTTTGGTGGAAAACATTCTCCAGATATATTCCCCATAATCACGTTCCACCTTGTTAGTGCCCACATAACCGATGAAATCTCCCTGCTCATCAAACTGCATGATTCCCTCATACACTCCCTGCGCCACAACGTACACCCGGCCAACGGCATCTACCGTCAGTTTCAAAGGCTGGAACTGAAACGATTCAGGAATAATATCCGATGTCGGTTTGGCGATGGATTGAATCCATTTCCCCGTGGAATCAAGAATAACTACCCGGCTATTACCCGTGTCTGCAACGTAAATTCGTTCCTCTGCATCAACAAACAGTCCGCCTGGCATGTTGAAGTTCTCCTGACTGCCATCCTTCTCAAAACCATCAAGCACCCGGACCAGCTGATAATCCGAATCAAGCACAACAATACGGTTATTCCCGCTGTCCAAAATATAAATCCACCCGGCTGGAGAAACGTTAACGTCACCCGGTTCTTTGAAATGACCAATGCCAAGCTCTTTGCCTGTAACGATATGGCTGGGCAAATAAGCATCCGGTGAAGGAACTGCCTCTCTCCAATAATTGTAGTTATAGCTCTCATACGGCGCCGGGGAGGCCGCCGCATGTGGGGCATTCACCAGCAGTAGCGAGGCTACCGCCAGGAGGACAAGCCAACTTTTCACAGTGCGTGCCATGTCGTTCCCCCTTAATCCTTCATACCTGAACTTGCCATCGTCTCTATGATGCGGCTCTGAGAAAATATGAATAGCGTGATTGGCACGCTCATTAATATAAGCGCAACCGCAGCCCCCGCACCCGCTCGCGATATGCCACCCTGTATAATCTGTCCGGCTGCATAATGCAACGTCTTGAGCTGTTCACTGTAGATATAGCCATTACCGTCACTGCCCCATAACATCTGGAATAACAGGATGATCAGGGTCAGCCATGCAGGCTTCACATTAGGCATTACAATAGACCAGAAGATTCGATACTCGCTCGCACCGTCTATCTTGGCAGCCTCTAGCAACGCATCCGGGATCTGTTCCATGAATTGTTTCATCAGATATAGTCCCAGGGAATAGGCAAAAGCCGGGATAATTACTGCCCAGTACGTATCAATCCAGCCCAGCCATGACATGATCATATAGTTAGGAATAGCGGTTACAGCTGGAGTGAACATCAGCGACAGGACAACGACCTGGAACATAAAGACTTTGCCCGGAAATTTATGCTTGGCAAGCGGGTAAGCTGCTGCCGATGCCAGTAACACATGTCCGACAATACCAATCCCAGTGATGAATACGGTGTTGAATATATATCGCGAGAACGGCACCCAAGAGTCGCTTAACAAGTTGAGCAGATCTGTGAAGTTGTTAAAAGTCGGATTACGGACGAACAACGTTGGCGGAAACATAAAAATCTCATCCAGCGGTTTGAAGGCATTATTGATGGCATAGATCAACGGCAATACCATAAAGGCACCAAAGACAAGCAGCAGAGCAAACAGAGAGAGACTTCCTGAAAGCGAGCGGTTTACACGCTTTTTTCCAGTCGTAATGGCGGCCATAACTTATTCTCCCACCCTTCGAAGCAGTTTCTGTACGAGCAGGTTGGTGCCAACCATAATCATGAATAGTACAGCCGCAATAGCCGACGCATATCCCATCTCAAATCTCGTTGTACCAAAATCGATCAAATGGGTCACTACCGTCTCTGCTGCATAGTTCACACTCGGGAAACCTGCCAGCGCAATCGACACATCTGCCACGGCAAATGAAGTGGTGAGCTGAATGACCGCTCCGAACATGAGCTGTGGACGCATGGAAGGCAGCGTGATATACCACAGCTCCTGCCACCGGTTTTTGATCCCGTCTACAGCCCCTGCTTCATACAAGGTTCGATCAACCGTCTGCAGACCCGCAATAAAGGCAAGGAACCCAGTTCCCAGACTGAGCCACAACTGTACGAGAATAAGAATAGGCATGATATAGGCTTCCGTCTTCAGCCATTGAATCGGTTCGAGCAGAACCCCCCATTGGATCAGCAAACCATTCGCAATCCCGTACCGATCTCCTGAAAAGATCATCAACCAAATAAAATACACATTACCTGAAATAGATGGTGCATAGAAAATCAGCGTCATGAACGCTCTCCATTTCGGTGTCAGTTCATTGATTATCCATGCAAACACAAAGCAGGCAATGTAACTTACTGGTCCGGTAATGATTGCAAACAGCAGCGTATTCTTGATGGCAATCAGGAATACGTCATCCTCCAGAAACAGGCGGGTGTAGTTCTGCCAACCGATAAACCGTGGAAATTCCAGCATATTAAAATAGGTGAAGCTGAGTATGATGGAGATGACAACGGGAATCACGGTAAACATGGAGAACAAGATCATGTACGGTGCAAGCAAGACGTAGGAATGTTTACTAGCCTTCATCTCCTGCAGCTTCCAGATCCACCATGATTTCAGGCCCGCCTGTGTTGATTTTTCAGGAGGACGTTGTGAACGTTGTTGCCCGTCTCGAAGTGATATGTGTGGCATGGTAAACCCTCCCTCTGCTTACGGAAGACCGAACTCATGACGTTTGACCCGAATTTCGTCCTGAATATACTGGGTGTAATCCATAATGGATTCCCTGGCTTCCATTTGACCAACCACTGTTTTATAAAATGCATTGAACAGATGGCGTCCGGTAAAATAACCACCCGGCACCTCAGGTATACCCTTCACCGTTTCGAATTGGGCCTTCAGATTGGCATAGTCTTCTGCTGGCCAAGGCAAGGAATCCAGCGCTTTGATGTTCGCCGTTGGATACCGGGCTGCTGCTCCCATCAGACCCTCCATCTCACGTCCAAATTCAGCCTGAACCGGGCTACTGGTCCACCATTTCATAAATTCCCACGCCGCTTCCTGATCCTTGGCACTCTTCAGCATCATGACTGCACTGCCTCCACCCGGAACGTCACGGTTTAAAGTGCCATCCGGCTGTACGGTTCCCGGAACAGGTACAAACCCCCATAGTCCGCGAATTTCTGGTGCGAACACGGACAACTGGTTATACATCGTATAATCCGTCAGACCAATCGGCATCTGTCCTGTACGGAACCGATTCGCAAAATCATATTCCCGTTCCAGCTTGTAATCGGTGTAGAACTCCGTCCACCGCTTGAACGTCTCGATTCCAATTTTGGAGTCCAGATCTGACTCTTTGCCATCGTTGCGATAGAAAGCACCACCATTTTGAAGCAACATCGTTGCATACTGAGAGTTGGGCGGGATATTCACCCCTTGCATATTGGCCTGAGTTACAATCGGCATGCCGAATTCCATATGATTTTTGCTCAAGATGGCGAGCAGGGCTTCTACCTCATCCCAAGTCTTCGGCACCTCAAGTCCAAGCTCCTCAAGCACGTCTTTCCGATAAAAAAGCATATTGAAGGTTTGTGTTTCTGGCAGAGCGTATACTCCCGAAGCATAGACATATGGAACAATCGCACTTCCCCTGAACTCCTGTTCCACCTTCTGGTAGTCGCTGAACTGTGTCAGATCGACAGCCGAATTCCGCATGGCAAAATTCACCGGCAGATCATTGCCAATCTGCATCGCTATATCCGGCCCTTCACCTGCTAAAGTTGCCGGCAGTAATGTACCCATATTCACCAGTTTCAGATTGACGTTAATGCCGCTGTTTGGAGTAAACGTTTTGTCAATCATCGTCTTCATCGTATTCGCTTGATCACGCCCGCTGCCGATCCAGACAGTAACGGTACGTTGATCCTTCGAATCTGCTACATTACCAATCTGGTTATAATCAATAAAAAACGAATGGTAGAACGTTCTGATTTCATGACCTAGCTTTGCAAACGGCCCCAGCCCCGAATCAGGAATCTCTTGATCTATCGAAGTGATATAGAGTGCATCAATCTCAAGCGGTTGCTCTCGCGCCTGCTGCACCCAGGTTCCGAGCCCTCCGGTATTGGTTTTGTATGCAGCCAGTCGCCTTGGAATCGTGTCCGGCTTCTCGATCATTTCTTCCAGTTGCTGTACCATCGTCTTGATCAGTGCCTCTTGATCGCTGGATTGACCGGATAAGAGCCGAAGCTGGGAAGCTACCTCCTTCAATCGTTTACTCTCCCCCGCGAACACATCCAGCAGATCGGGAATCTGCATCTCCACCCGGTAATCCCTGAATTCGTCCGGCTTGGTTCCCGTAATCATCAGAATACGGCGATACATGGAGTTCAAGTTATAGAGACTATCTTCTACGTTACGAATCAACGGTGCGAAATCACCCAGACTATTCTCCAGCCGGAGTACATGTTTTCCTTTTTCCAGTTGAAAGCGATACGGCTCCTTCCGACCACCCAGGAGATCGATGCGATAATCACTCTGATACCGAAACGGAGCCTGATTCATCTCGACAAACGGAACTTCACCATCGATCGTTAATCGCCGATTGGAGTAGATGCCCTTAACAAAATTTTGCTGCGCGGTAAAACCGATATGATACAGTCCGCTCTCCGGTACATCCACTTCCCATTCAATCCATTGACCCGGCAGACGCCAGTTGTAGCCACCTATCGTGTTGATGCGAACCTGAGAAGCGCTGTAAGGCGATACGGCTGAACTTGATCTTTCGCTTGTTGGATATAACGTCGGAGAAGACTTCCGAACAGCATGTTCTCCCTCGATCCGAATGAGAATATCTTTGGGCTGGTCATCCACATCAGATAGCTGCGCTGCAACGGTTTCAGCATAAGGCAGCACTGGCTGCTCATTAAACAATCGAAGAGAGCGGATGACCATCGGTTCACGCGATGATTTCAATACTAGCGAATGCTTGCCTTTTTCTAAAAAAAACTGGAATGGAGTCAATTGATATCCGTTCGAGTCCTGAAAGGTTTCCTCCATCCACTCAGGCTTCTCCACTTGTCTTGGACGAAGATCATTACCCTGGTTATCCTGCTCAACGACATCTTTCTCATTGACCCACACCCGGTCAAACTGCATATAGGCAGCTTCTGCAAACGGAAGTTCACCGTCAATGTACAATGCGCGCTCTATAGCCGAGCTTTTGCCTTCCACGGGATAATAGACTGCAGACAAGTTGTACAACCCGCTCTCCGGCACGTCTACGCTCCATTCCACTTCCCCGGTCTCTCCCGTGTGTAATGACTTTCCCTGCATACCTTCGTAATCTTTCAGTATGCGAATATCCTCACCTTCGGCTCTTATGTACGTTCCCGCTTCGATGATGATCTCCCGTTGAGGCTTCTCCGCCTGCTCTTTGCCCGATATATATTGTTCATACCCCTTTTTCTGCCGGGTCTGCTGCAAAACTTCATCCACCTCTATAACTCGCAGACTCCCAGGCGGAAGAAGCGTTTCCTGCACATCCAGGTTGGAAATCAGGTACCCCATGATACAGCCTGCGGCCGTGATGATCGCTGCGAATAACATCCATATCCTGCGTTGAAGAATTCCAGCCATTCTACGAGTCCTCCTCATCAAGGCTGATGTCGGCCATCCCTCTGCTTATGCTACGAAAAAAGGGGCTCCGTGCAGTTGGCGGGCACGGGAACCCCGCTGATGATCTACAATTGATATTGCAGCTATTGGCTGCCCAATTTGTCCATGGCCGCTTGAGCCTGCGCCTTGTATTTCTCCGCTGTTGCAGTTACCGAAGCGTTATTCTTGATAATATCGTTCACATAATCTCCGATGGGATAACCAGCATAGGCATCATCCAGCAAAATGCGTCCAGTTCCTGCAATATGTTCACGAATCATCTGGATGTCTTTCTCGTCCGTATACAGACTCTCCAGATAGTCCTGCCCCGGGTATTCCTCAATCTGCGGGATGTCGAAGGTTTCTTCGTAGATCTGATAGACAATCTTTGGATCTTCCACGCCTTTGGCGATGAACTTGGCTGCGGCGGTATTGTTGGCATAAGTCACTTCTTTTTTTCCTTGCGGCCCATTCGGAATCGGCACGACACCAACAGAAAAGGTCAGGTCACCAAGCTGCCACTCCGCAGCAGTGAACATAGCCACATCTCCGTCCTTGAATGTATTGGATTCTTCCCAATTCGTTTTGTCACCTGTTTTGACTTTTACTACATTCTCCACGTTATACAGACGTTTAACGAACTCGGCAGCTTCAATCGTTTTGGGATCAGATAACCCTTCCTTCCCGTTCTCATCATCCGCAATGGTACCGCCATTAGCAGCAGTAAAATGACGAATGACATCGATAGCCCAGCCCGAGAAACCGTATACGTCAATTTTCCCATCATTATCCGTATCCTTTGTTGCTTGTTTGGTAACTTCCATGAACTTATCCCAGCTCCATTCACCTTTCTCATACAATTCCTGAGGGTCAGGCAAAGAAAGTTTTTTGAACAGATCACGGTTATAGTGGAGACCCAGCCCGATACTGGTTGGAGATTCGAACGCGTAGTAGTTTCCTGCGATGGCAGGATATTTGGCAATCAGATTACCTTCTTGGTTAATATTATTCTCAGCTGTGGTGAAATCGGAGAGGGGCAACAATTGCCCTTTGAGGATGGCCGGGAGTGCCGATTTGTATTCCATCTGCACAATATCAGCAAAAGGTTCTCCAGCCAGAACAGAGGTGGTGAATTTATTCATATATTCTTCAAAAGGTACGTTAACAAACTCAATCTTCACGTTATACTTCTTTTCAACTTCTGCAATTTTATCTAATCTCGCTTTGTCAGAAGCTGTCTCCCCCGCTGGCTTCAAATCCCACCAGGCGGCAATCTTGATAACCCTTCCACCTAAATCCGGCACGTCCACTGCTGTCTTAGCAGCTTCATCTTCCTGAACGGTCTTGTCAGCTTCAGTGTTATTCTCCGATTGGACTGCTTCGCCAGAGTCAACTCCAGTTTGCGCAGCTCCTCCACTGCAAGCGGATACAAATAGCAGGACTGCAAGTAACATCAAGGACAGCACATTCCACCTTTTTATCATGACCTTAACAACCTCCCCGAATGTGTTTATTATCAAGACCCACCTTCATACCACAAGCAATAGATAAACAAATCAAAATAATAACACCACCACCATTTGTTATTTAGTTGTTTGTTTTTGACAAACAAAATTTACCACAGCAAAATGTAAGCGTCAACAATTTATTGTAAACATTCCCTGTAAAAAATTGATTAAACCACTCCTCAATTCACTTCTAAATTTTAAATCACAATGATATTCATAAATAACAAATCCTTAACATCATATTTTTATTTTGAGAGAAACAACATTTGATATAATTTTGTTATTTTTATAAAATAACAAATACATAATTTTATAGACAAAATACGCTATTATCCGGTACTAACTTCTTTCTTCTTCCTGCCAAATATGACACTCGTTCACCCTCTCGCAAGTTATAATGCACGAATCGATATTAGATTAAGAGAAAGACTGCGTGCTATACTAGAATCTATTGGAGGCGCTAACAATCTTAGGGGATGCCGCAGAATTATGAGTGTAAGGATGGTATGATGAAAACGAAGGTAACAATTCAGGAGATTGCACATTATACGGGTTTGTCGAAATTCGCAGTATCCCGTGCTCTGGCCGGAAAATCTGGGGTTAGTGACCAAACGCGAGATATTATTCTCAAAGCTGCAGGCAAACTTGGTTATTTTAAAGATCACAGTATGTTATCCGGAGAACTTCACACGCAAGGCGAAGCGATGGAAGCGAAGAACACAAGAAATAGTGGTACAATTTTGATTTTGTTTCCTAATGTTCGCTATCAGAATCAGGATTCCGTTTACTGGGGGCCAGTATTCAACGGTATCTCTTCCAAACTGAACCAGATGGGCATTAATATTCTGACACTGACCGAACCATCTGCCGATCAATTGTTCACACTGCTTAACCCGGATGCGATTCGAGGGATTATTACAGTGGGATCGATCTCCACTCCTATTTTGCTAGAAATCAAACGTCTGGGTATTCCAGTCGTATTAGTGGATCATCTCGATCCGGTTTTTCATAGTGACAGCATATTCACTGATAACTTTGCATCCATGCGAGAGATCATGCTCTATTTGCTCCGCAAAGGTTATCAATCATTTCAGTTTGTTGGAAATATTAGTGATGCACAGAGTTTCTATGAGCGGTGGATTGCGTACAATGCTGCTCTGGCTGGAAGTGAGATGGCTATGTGCCAGATTCCTGAACTTACCAGTCAGGCTTTGGATGATTTTCGCAAAACATTCACGACAGTAATTCAAGAAGATCAACTGCCTGATGCGTTTGTTTGTGCTAACGATTTCTATGCGCTCTACACGATCGAAGCTCTTGAAAGTATGGGCATTCGTGTGCCAGATCAATGTGTTGTGACAGGGTTTGACAATGTCTACGATCATCTTCCGTTATTGGCTACTGTAAATGTAAATAAAGAATTACTCGGATCGCGTGCCGTGGATCAGATGTTATGGCGTATTGCCCATCCGGAGAGCAGCGTCGAGAAAAAATTAATTCTCGCCAATGTAATTATCCGAGAACAGTTTGGTAGACATATCGGATAACGATAGTGTGTTTGCAACAATGTTGAATGGATGCATTCCGAAGAGAGCTGAGAACACTACAAATACCCCCGAACCGTTGTCCAACGGCTGGGGGTATTTCAAATCTAGTAGAGCCCATCGATTCAAAGATACAATTACGTATCGGTTCGCACCTCGTCCCACGCCTGATCCAGATAACAGATGAGCCAATTGAGCGCACGGTGCCGTTCATAGGCTACGCCAGGATTCAGCCCAGCAGGTGGTTCTTCCCCTTTAATCCGGCTGTTTACACACACCCAGTTGTAGCGATAGATTAGATCAGCCTCTTCCAAAATTTCATCTTTGCTGCGCAAGTTGGCCTCCGACAAAAATGCTGCGAAGTTGTCTTTTTGCTGTAAATAGCCGACATCCTTACTCACGTTACATAACGCAGTAGGTGCATCCAATTCCTCCACATACCCCAGTGCCCATAACATCACATGGTACGCCTCATATCCCCATGAAAATCGGATTATCTCTTGTTGTTCCGCTCCAGGTTGATTCAAAAATGACGTTTCGTCTGGAGTAAAAAAAGAGGACGCATCATATTTATCGATGACTTCCTGCACCAACTCAGCCGTGTCATCATCACTTTCACCTGATCCCAGACATTCGCCTTTCAGAGCAGCTATACAGAGTGCCACCGCACGCTTCGCAACCTCTTCCTCTGTACGAATCGTGACATCTGCCTCTCCCGCTCGTGCTGGCAAGTTCGGATTAAACGGAATGCCCTGCTCCTCTAACCGTCTCTCTGAACGAGCCTTGCGCTCTGCACCGTCAACTGAAGGCGGACGGCTGTCGTCCAGCAAGCTGGTGTGCGCTGTGACGGTGTAATCCTCGACTTCCGATTCCCCGTTCACATCCAGAAGCAGCTGGCCCTGAGCATTTAAAAGAGAACCGCCTCCCCAGAAAATAACGGCATCCAGCGCTTCAGCCAATTGTAATAACTCGTTAAAGAACTCTTCCGAGATATCTTCCTCAGTCTCAATGCCAATCACCATGTTCAGGGTGGAGCATTTAATCAGTACCTTTTCCTGGAGTGCAGCATTGCGACCCTCGATCTGACTCAAAAAACCAAGCATACCTCGAATCATCGTGCTGAATTCTTCGGGATGAGTCTGGCTGGTCATGATGTTGAAACCTTTTGTTTTTTTGCTGAACCATTTCTTCTGTATAACTTGAATGTGTGTCTGGTCTTCTCTACGCTGGATGACAGCCTGGGGATAGATAGATTGAATAAGTTCATATAATTGTTCCAGATCAAACTGGGAGCTGTATATCGCGCAATTCCTCATGCTGTATCATCCTCTTTCGTAAGCTGAATTTGAGTTAACACGTACGAATCCTTGTAAGCCTTGAATGAATCCTTTACTAGTCCTTGTATGGATCAAACTCATTGCTGCCAGCCATCGCCACGCCTACCGGGCGCAGCACATGATTAATTTTCAGCGTGTTGGCATGTGCATTCAGGACGTCTTGCAATTTTTTATATACAAAAGGGCTCTCGTCCGTGCCTGCTCCGCGAAGCTCTACACCGTATGCGCGGATAGCTGCATGCATCTGTTCTTCACTAATCTCCCCGCCCATCCGCTGGCGAAGCTTATAGTTCATTTTGCCTGCGGCCTGAGTGCGGCTCATAATCCGCCCTGCCCCGTGAACGGTGCTGCGGAAGGACTCTGTATTCTCCTCACTGTGGATCCCCTCTACAATTACCGAAATGTCACCCATACTGCCTCCGACAAAACCGAGTTGCCCTGGTGACAGCGGTGTTGCCCCTTTGCGGACAACCACCACCTCTTCACCCATATGCTGTTCTTTCCAGGCAAAGTTATGATGATTATGCACGGTATATTCAGCACTTGCTCCCAGAATACCAAGCACCTGCTCGATCACGTAGTCCCGCCCAGCGTAAGCATAACGCCCTGCCAGTGTCATCCCGGCCCAATACATATCACCCATTTCACTGTTCAGGTCAAACAGAATCGGCGGTTGATCCATCGATTCGCCCGGAGCTTTACCACTGAATTGTCGTCCTGCAGCCAAATTCAAGAATCCGCTGGCGACCTTGTGACCAAACCCGCGGCTCCCAAAATGATTTGCGATCCATACCTTTCCTGTAGCCTCTTCTACAAACACATCCACAAAATGATTGCCACTACCCACGGTTCCGAGCTGGTTACGCGCCAGTGTCTTCAACTTCTGCTGCAGTCCACTCTCAATCGAATCAAAAAGCTTCCAGTTCGGGTCATCGAACAGATCATGTTCTACCGGGGTTGGATTGTTACGACCTACGCCGAATGAGATGGTTGCATAGAGTTCATCCATAATAACTGCAATCTGGTCACGAATATCGTCCCACATCAGATTGGTGCGTACAGCTTTGTTACCGCAAGCAATATCATAACCAACCCCCGACGGGCTGATCATGTTGCGGTAAGCGACCACCCCGCCTATCGGCTGAGAATATCCTTTGTGATGGTCAGCCATTAATGCCACACCCAGTACATTTCCATATTGCGAGCAAGTTACCGCCTGACTTACGGCGTTCTCCAGCGGCTCCCCCCAGACTTTAATGTTATCCACGATCCGCATGATGTTTTAACCTCCTGTCTAATAAAACACTTTGTATATTTTAACAAAAATCATGTCATATGGGCAGTAAATCCCTTCCTGATGTATGATACGCACGGTCATTTTAAGTGCAGTCCCTCTGCGCATGATCGTGTCTTAGATGGTTTAATTCCATCAAATTGCATTTTATATCAAACATAATGACATATATATATTGCAAAAAGACTAAAATAATATTATTATAAAGAACATAGGAAGGGTTTTCCATATCTACATAAGCTCTATATAAGGGGGATCACACATGAAGTGGTTCAAAATAAACGGCAATCAAGATGAGCGTATCGTGCATCTGAAAAACAAGGTGTATAAGGAAGCTTACACTTTAATCATGTCAATTTGCGGTATCTCCATCATGATCAAAAGCTTTCTCAGTTGGGAGACTTATTCCATGCTGACGGAAGTGATCGTCCTTCTCGCAGGAAGTATCTACTTCGGGATTCGTTCCGTTATGCTAGGCATCTATTCGGATGAAGTTGAGGTCCATGACCAGACGAGCAAAATTTCATATAGCCTGCGCAATATCATCACAGGTGTAATTATCGGTCTCTCTATGGCCTTGTTCCTGGGCATAAGAAGTTCCGTTATGTTTGCCGAAACGACACAGGAGAAGTGGTGGTATTTCTTCCTCGTTTTCACTTTTTCACTGCTGCTATATATTCCGTTCTTTGCGGTGTTCAATATCATCGTTCACCACTTCGCCAACAAGGCGAGTCAAAAAGCAGCTCGTAAAGATCAGTGGGATTCATAGAAAGGATACAAAGGTGATTGGGCATGAAAAATATACGATTAAAAGTTGCCCGGGTAGAAAAAGATCTATCGCAAGATGATTTAGCGCGGATCGTTGGTGTTTCGAGGCAAACTATCGGTCTCATCGAACTCGGAAAGTATAACCCTTCCCTCAGCTTATGTATTGCCATATGCAAGGCACTCTCAAGAACACTGAATGACCTGTTCTGGGACGATGAGCAGACTTAAGCCGGACGGTTTCAATACTAAATTATTTATGATCACTTACATGTAGAGGAGGCATTATTTTGACTTATTTCAGGAAAAGAAAAACAGGGGCTGTACTTGCATTAACTACAGCCCTACTGGCAAGTTCGCTCTATCCAACAGGGCATGCATTAGCTTCAACATCATCTACGATGGAGACCATACAAGGTCAGGTAACCCAAGTGTATTCCGCGAGAACGTCGGATGAGAAAATTGCGGAATGGAATGAGTGGGCCAGAGATCATGCGTATCGACTGAACAGCATCCAGCCTGTGAAGACAGGCCAAGAATCTGATTCCTTCTCAGATCTGAATATGCTGAAACCTATATTGCATGACAAGCGAATTGTATTTCTGGGCGAAAGCTCCCATGGGGTTGCTGAATTTAATCTGGCGAAGACCCGGCTGATCCAGTTCTTGCATCAGGAAATGGGATATAACGTTCTTGCTTTTGAGAGCGGTCTCTCCAACACATCGCTTGCCAATGCCACGATAAGACAGCAAAATCCAGAGCACACGATGAAAAACTCCATCTTCGGCGTCTGGTGGTCCAAGGAAATCATGCCTTTATTCGATTATCTCAAAACAAGTGCACAAAGCGAACAACCTCTGATTCTGACTGGTTTCGACATGCAGCTGCAATTCCCGTTGTTAGATGGTAACTGGCTGAAGGATAAAAAGCTCGCCAAGCGTCTGGCACAAACAGAACAAAAGCTGTCGGAATTCTCCGTTGGAACGGATCTGAAAGCCTACCGAGCTGAAAAAACTAAAATCATCCAGGTATACAAAGATGTTCTTCAATCCCTGAAATCCGAAGAGAACCAGACCTATCTGCAAAAAGAGTACCCGAATCAACCGAAACTTTCCATGTTGCTGGAGCGAAGCCTCAATGATCGGGTTCGTGTAGCGAAGGAATATGTCGATCTTTCGATCCGTTCAATGACTGAAATGAATGAAGGCAAATATGATTCCTTTTTAGAAGCCATGGAGTGGCGCGATCAGGCAATGCATGACAATCTCATGTGGCTCGCCACTGAAGTATATCCTAACGAGAAGTTCATCGTATGGGCGCATAATGATCACATCCGCAAAGCACAAAGCGAAGTGATGGGCTCACCATATCCCATAACTTTGATGGGAGAAAAACTTTCGAAGGAAATGAAGCAATACAGTTATGTTCTTGGATTGTATGCATCCAGCGGTCAAACGGCTGATAATGCCGGTGAACTTCATGCCGTTGAGCCAGCGGAACCCGGCTCCATCGAAGGAATCATGTCAGCAACAAATACAAAGTATAGCTTCTTGGACTTGCGGTATCAAAGCAGAGAAACAGGTAACTCTTGGATGTTTGAACCACGATTTGCATACAGTTGGGGCATGATTCCTGAGAGTCTCGTCCCACGCGATCAGTATGATGGCATTTTAATGATTGATGATGTTCATCCACCGCAATATATCCGTTCATCTTCATCCGGTTCCAAAGAACAAAGCAAGGATTAGATACAAAAAGAGAGCTACCAGCTCTCTTTTTATTTTCCAATTCACATGTGTATTCACCCAAAAACTACCGCTGTTCTCCGTCACGAAAACAGAAATAGGTTAATTAAAATGCTTCCGGTAACCCTGAACCTTCTCATCCTTAAAACCCAGCTTTTCATAGAAAATATGGGCTTCCTTGCGCTGATCACCTGATACCAGGATCATGTATTCACACCCCAGATCTCTCGCAATATGCTCGATCTGAAGCATAAGCTTCTGACCAATCCCCTGTCTGCGTACCTGATCCGACACAATTACATTCTCCACAACCATGAATGGTTTACATTCCCCCACCAGATCCATACATTCAACCCCCATAACGGAACCGACCAGCTCGCCATTATAAAATGCCCCTAGCACATAATAATGTCCATTCTGTTGTATGTAATGAAACATCTTCTGCATCTGCTGCACATTAGCAGGTGCGCCCATCAACTCACTGTAAAGCTTGCTTAGTGCCGGTAAATCTTCAAGTTCGATCCCTCGAATGGTAACCATAATATGCCCCCTGACGTTCTTTCTTGTTAGAATTCTGTCTATTTATTCTACCTTAATTGAGGTCCAGATACGATTACCGTTGAAATCACTTCTCAAGAAGAGAACTCCGAGATGATATTCACGCAAGGACTGAAACAACTGCTCGAAATGGGTGAAATCAATTACCTCACGCAATAAGAAGTCCAATCAAAAAAACTGCACCTCCATTGTTAGGTCTTGTCTAACCCATGGGGTGCAGTTCACTTCTAAAGCTACCTTGAATGATTGTACATCGCTATCTCCTGCGCCATTCACCTGTCCTAAACTTACAAAGCTTCCTTAATCACCCGCTTATAGTACCATACAGACAACAGACCAAAGATTGAATATAACAAGGTGTAGACTATCATGACAATGACTGTAGGTGTCGCAAGCTCCGTACCGAAGAAGAACCAACCTGATTTCACGGCAAAGTAACTATGACTCAAACCCACCACAAGCGGAATACCGAAGTTAAACAACTGCTTGATCTGAATTCCACGTAACAGATCACCTTGAGTAAATCCGATTTTCCGCAAAATGGTATAATTCCCCTTCTCCTCTTCACTCTCATTCATTTGTTTAAAGTACAGAATACATCCGGATGTGATTAAGAATGTCAATCCCAGGAAACCGATGATAAACATAATCAAGCCCATATTCTCACGCTGATTATTTCTGAATTCAATCTGGGAGAAACTTGGAGCTTCCAACTGCTGCTCTTTAAACACGGCATATGCTTCTTCCGCCTGCCCCTTGTTCAAAATACGTACACCATAGTAGTCAGCCCACTCGGCTTTCTGCAACTTGGGATCGAGATCCTGTCGCAGTTGCTGGTATACCTCTTCATCTACTACCGCAACAGGTGTGCCCCTAGTGTAGTACGCAGGAAGAACTCCTTGTTTGGTGGTGCCGATCAGTTGTTGGTCCTGTGTTTGCTTCAAACCGTGCAAAACGATCGGACCTTTCTCCTGAATGGAAATTAACTGTTGAACTACATTACCGTATCCCATAAAGATCACTTCACCCGGTTGTAGATCAATGTTATCCACCATAGTTTCACTCACAACACTACTGAACAGCAATTGTTCTGTTGGAAAATCGTTCATCACTTCTTTAGCATCAATCTCAATATAAATAGGCTGTCTGTGCTTCTCCTCATATTGAATTTGTTGGTTTTGCAGCTCCGCTACAAAGCGATTTTTCACATTCGCCTGAGCAAAAGAGAAGTCCTCCGGCAAGCTTTCCTTAGCCTGAGTCTCTGCCGAATAATACGAAATGTAACTCAGTGACAGCATGCCAATAGCTAGCGCCGACACCGTTGTTATAATCGTGAGCAGCAGAGCATTGGACTTCATGCGGAACATGATTGAAGATAATGACAGTACCTCATGAATGGATAGGTAACCGTTTTTGCTTTTGCGAATCAGATTAAAGATAAAACTAACCGAGCCCTTATAAAACAAGTAGGTCCCCAGTATGACCGAGAACAGAATCAGCATCATCGTATACATCAACTGCTGCATATCCATTGCATTACCGCTGAACAATCGTGCAGACAAGACATATCCGTACACAATCAGGGCAATGCCCAAGATGCCAACAATCATCAGTCCAACAGACATCTTCTGTACCCGTTGCTCCGAAGTGGCCGACACCCGAAAGAGCGAGAGAATGCTCTGACCTTTGATAAAAGTGTAGTTCATCAGCATGATGAGCAAGTATATGGCCGTAAAGACAATCACCGTTTGCATCAGTGCCATCGGAGAGAAGTAAAGTTTCGTAATCGCATCAACACCGAGAATTTTGTACAATATCATCATGACCAGCTTGGATGCAAGGAACCCTACCAACACACCGATCGCCATGGAGCCAAAATAGAGAATGCTATTCTCTGCGCTCAGAATGCCAAAAATTCTCCCCTTCGTCAGTCCGATCAATTGAAACAATCCAATTTCTTGGCTTCGCCGCTTGATAAAGATCGTGTTGGCATAGAGCAGAAAGATGCCCACAATAACGACTAATAGTACGGAAGATGTCCCTATGGCCGCGCCACCTTTTGTGGAAGCAGCTACCTCATCCATAGAAGGATCAAATTGTAACGTCACAAAGGAAAAATACAAGGCCACGCTGAACACGAGCGCAAATACATACAGATAATAATTTTTCAGATTTTTCCTCAGATTACGGAAGATAATGTGGCTCAAACTCATTGCTGCACACCACCCAACACGCCCTGGGTTTTGATAATGTCGTTGAAGAACGATTGCCGTGATTCGTCTCCTTTATTCAGTTGGGTGTAGATCTGGCCGTCACGAATGAAGATCACTCTGCTGCAATAACTCGCAGCAACTGGATCATGGGTAACCATTATAATAGTGGCCTTCCGTGTGCTGTTCATACTACTTAACTTGCCAAGCAGGTCTGAAGCAGACTTGGAATCCAAAGCCCCTGTTGGCTCATCTGCAAATATGATACTTGGCTCGTGGACAAATGCTCGTGCTGCTGAAGTCCGTTGCTTTTGACCACCTGAAATCTCAGATGGATACTTGTCTTTCAACTCGTAGATCCCCAGTTCACGGGCAATCTGTTCAAACTTCCGGTGTGCGTCCTGCTTTGGAATGCTCGTGATCGAGAGCGGCAATAATACATTTTCCTTCACCGTAAGGGTATCCAGCAGATTATATTCCTGAAAAATAAATCCCAGATGATGCTTGCGGAATTCAGCGAGCTGTTTCTCTTTCATCCCGGTGAATTCCTTACCCTCGATATCAATCGTCCCCTGACTTACCCGATCGATGGAGGAAAGAACATTAAGCAGCGTTGTTTTGCCCGAACCCGAAGGCCCCATAATACCGACAAACTCTCCCCTGTTTACCCCGAGATCAATTCCCTTCAGCACTTCCTGTTTGTTTAGTTTATTACCGTAGACTTTATGAATTTTTTTGGCTTCCAGTATCCACATATCCCACTCACTCCTCTTAGTTCTGCAAATGCTCATGTCTATATCATAGGCGGGATGGCAAGTGTAATCCTGCGATTCACCGAACAAAACGAAAAAGCATGTGACATTGTTGTCACACGCCTGCAAGATGCACCATGTCATTTTTTCGCGGAAAAGTAAGTGTGACGGTTGTGCCCTCGCCAGGGGAAGATTCTACATGAATGGTCATAAGAAGCGTTTGGACCACCTGATGCACCAAATACAGTCCCATTCCGGTAGCTGAGCCCTCCATTCTGCCACGGGTGGACGTAAATCCCTTATCAAAGATACGTGGCAGATCCTGAGCTTCAATCCCACGCCCGTGATCCTGAATCATTAGAACGATGTGTCCATTCTGTTCCCGACTGTCAATGAGGATATCCGATGAATCGCTATATTTCACCGCATTGCTTAGCAACTGCCGAATTATAAAGCCTAACCATTTGCCATCTGTCAGCACATGTGTAGCCGAGAGCGACACATCAAAACCGATGCCTTTCGATATACACCAGGACTTCAATGCTCGGATCTCGCCGTTCAACACGGGTTCCAGCTCCGTCTCTTCGACGAACAGATCATTATGCATGAACGGAATACGCTTCTGGTGAAGTTGCTGATCCAGCAACAGTTGTATTCGCAGCCATTCATACGTCATCTGGCTCTGTAACTTGTCATTTGGCAATCGTTCGATCATCAGTTGTAATGCTGTCAGAGGTGTCTTCACTTCATGAATCCAAGACAACATCTCATCTTTCTCCTGTTCCAACGAAATAAAATGATGTGAGGACTCCTTCCGGTACCGCTGCGTCTGGGAGCTGACAGCTTCGTGGATGATCTGCTCATATGGACTTTCGGCGATGTCGAGTTCCCCCAGATCATAGGTATGATCCCAGGTGCTCAACTTTTTATAAAAGCGGGTCTCCTTCGGATATCTCGCCCAGATAAACACCAAGCATACCAACACATTTAGCGCTACGATATACAACGCAGATTGGAATGGAATGGACGAATCCATGTAGGCCACTAACAAAATGATGAGTTGCATGCTCACAAGTAACCATAGCCAGCTTCCCTTTTCACGTATGTACTTGCCAATCATACTTCTGCCTCTTCCGTTGCCATGTAACCCTGACCCACTTTGGTTTCAATATAATGATCCAGTCCAAGGGGTTCAAGTTTCTTGCGAAGCCGATTCACGTTAACCGTCAGCGTGTTGTCGCTCACGAAATGCTCATGATCCCATAAGCTTCGGATGAGGTCTTCACGAGTGACAATCTGATTTTTATGTTCGACCAATACTTTAAGGATAAACATCTCATTTTTGGTCAAAAGGACAGATTCTTCCCCGCAGGTCAGTGTGCTTTTCACATATTCAATAGCTGCTCCACGCCAGGTTCGGAGCTCAATTCGCTCGGTATTATAGTTGTATACCCTCCGCAGAGTTGCCTGGATTTTGGCAATCAATACATCGAAGTGAAAAGGTTTCTGGATAAAATCGTCTGCACCCAGATGCATCGACATGACCATATCCGCCGGATGATCCCGTGAGGATAAAAAGATAATCGGCACATTGGAGTGTGAACGAATAATGCGGCACCAGTGGAACCCGTCATATTGGGGCAACTGAACATCAATAATGACCAGTTGCGGCTGAATCACGCTGTACTCCTGCAAAACCTTGCCAAAATCCTGCACACCATACACGTCATACGACCACTGGGACAATCGTTCCTTGATTTCACTGAATAACGATTCATCGTCTTCGATAAGCATAATTTTAAACAAGTGAATTCACCACGTTTCTGTTCTTCTAATGCTTCAGCAGAAGACCGTTACGGGTACGAATCGTTCTTCCGATCGCTGTTATTAGTGTACAGGGAAGATGAGCTTATATCAAAGGGTATCCCTACTGACAATGAAACCGGACTTCCCAAGCGGCATGAGATGACACACTATATTATAATATTTTTCCCATTTCTCCTCTATTGTTCTTGCACTTTTCTTCTCGTGAATATAGGCTTATTTCAATCAAAACCACCCGTATAACGGGTGGTTTGTTCTGCGGCTGAAAGCCTTTGTTACTGGCCAGCCCTAAAAGGGCAATTCCATTTTGTATGTGCTAAACTGTTCACATCAGATGACATCTGTATTCCTCCTATTGTCGATAAATTCGGTTGGCGAACCAAATTTATTGTAACATTAGGAGGAATTTTTTTTCATACATCGCTGAAAGCTATCCTGAACCATACGCATAGCGTATGGTTTTCTTTTGACAAAATTAAAAAAAGAGAGCTTCTGCTCTCTTTCCTAATCCGATCCAATAGTTTGATATGGGTGCTTAATACTCAGGTGTAAGATTCTTCTTGAAATAAGAGTGCGATCCTATGGACTCGATTCACTCTTCCACAGAAACAGTCTGCTCCTCCAACTGTTCCAACAGGGCCAGTGCCACTTCACGCGGAGATTTTAATTGACCTGTCTCATAGACTTCCCGAAATACGCCGGACAACACAAATTCCGCTGCATCTTTCCCTCTCGCTACTGCCTGCAATTCGGTGTCCACCATCCCCGGATCGAAAGCAATCATCGTTACCGGATTGGGCTGCGAAGCTTGTTCCATGGCTACACATTGTGTAAACATGTTAATTCCAGACTTCGATGTACAGTACGTTGCCATAGAAGGCGCAGGATAACTGCCCGATGTGGAACTTACATTTATGATTTTTCGACGTGCTGTCATATGGTTGGTGTAACGGATAAAAGATGACGTAAGAATCATTGGCGCCGCCAAACTTATATTCAGATGAGCGCTAATCTCATCCGCAAGGCATTGATCAATGGGTTTCAACGGTTCAAGCATCGCTGCATTGTTGATAAGTCCGATACACTCCACGTCCAGCTGGGAAATCGGTTTCAATATGCCTGCGACTAGATCATCGATATGATGAATGTCTTTAAGATCATACTGAACATGAGTATACCACTGATACATAGTCTCTAAATCCGATGTACCGCGAGATATACCGTAGACTACGTCTCCTTTTTCCAAACATAACTTCGCAAGCTCCCTGCCAATGCCTTTGGATGTGCCTGTGATTATAAAATATCTGTTCCTCATAGGTTCGCCACCTCTCTGATTCTCAAACCTCAATACACTGATAAACTACATGTAAAATAGCTATTGATCCTAATCAGTGCAGCCTTGAACTTCAGGTTTCTTCCATAAGGTCACCCACAATATAGGCAGGCCAAAATACGCATCATCTGGACCCATCGCCTTCATTGGGCGTAATTCCACACACTCGAAAGCATCCCCCAAGATATAACGAAGCTTCTCTTCGGTAAAAGCAAGTCCGCCCCGCATCGACTTCTCTCGATATACGTCCCAATCATCCATCACAAGTTCAGGCCCACCTTGACCACCATATCCCGGCGCAAAACAGGTCAAGCCCAAATATCCTCCCGGCTTCAGCGCTTGATCAATCATTTCGATGTAAGAGATACGCTGATGTGGCAAGAGATGATGCAAACATCCTGAATCGTACACGAGATCATATTCCTGCTTCAGCGTTAGTTCGAACACCGATCGACTCTCAAAATGAACATCCAGCTGTTCTTCAGCAGCTCGCTCCTTGGCCCATGCAATTGCAGTCTCTGACAGGTCATAAGCCTCCACCTGATATCCCTGACGAGCTAAATACAATGCATTCCGTCCTGGGCCACACCCTAGCTCCAGTGCCTTCCCACCTTTTAACCTTCCAGCCTGGACTTCAGCAACCAGATTTTCATCCGGTTTGTTTGGAAAAAAGGGAATTGGTCTGTCCCGATTCTCATAAAACGGCTCCCAAAATTGCTTGGCCGATCTGAAATCTGCATCAAGCATATCATATAGATCTTGCACACATTTTATCGTTTTTTCCAAACTCGTATTCCTCCTGTTTCACCGCTATGATTGGAAGTTAGACACCCTCTATTATAACATTTTTAACCATTGATTCTCTTTTTTAGATGTTTATTTTTTGTATAATATATTTCTTTTTCCATACAAAAAAGCGAGCGACATCTCATGTCCCTCGCTTGCAAGTCCAACGATAAAACAACCGCTGTACAAAAGCTGTATCGCTATATTATCCTTTTCGCTCCATCACTGCAAAGTAGTTCTTCTCATTATCTGCAAAATTAAAGACCCGTCCTGTTGGCATCTCAACGATCTCTCCAACCGTTACATGTTTAGCTGATAAATCGGAGTATAACTTATCAAGGTCATCTGTGAAAAACATTAACGAAGGAGTCCCCAGGTTCACACCTGCCGACATACGTGCCACGACCTCTTTATCATGCAGAATGATACTTGTCTGTGAATCCTTCGCAGGTGCGATCTCAATCCACCGCATACCTTCATCAAGGATGACCTCATCGACGATATGAAAACCAGCCACTTCCGTCCAGAACGCCAGTGATTCATCCTGGTTGTTGACGTATAACATAATTTGGCCTACTCTACTAAACATTCATTCACCACTCCTCTAATCAAATCGTTTACGCGTACATCTAATTAGATTGCCTCATATTCCAGTTGAATATAACACGCATGTCCTGCTCTGGGTAAACATTTATCTTAGTGAAGTTGAAGCAAGACGATCAGCAATCCATATTTTCCTGAACCTTGGCTGTCCTATATGGTCCCCAGCTTTTTGGTCAAATACAGCACAACATCATCATCAATAATCGTCTCTTCACCGGGCTGAAGGTAATGGTCATATCTATAAAGACCCCTTCCGTCTGGAATATACCCACGATGCGCGTATAACACTTGTGCTTTTCCATAATCCGCATATACGCCTACACCAATGCCCACCACATCAGAGCGTTCCCGAACCACACTCTCGGCATAATCCATTAGCTTCGAGCCCACTCCTTGGCGTTGGAACTTCATCAGCACATTGAAATCATTAATTTCCGGAATGTCTTGCTCCTGGAATGATGGGTAATCCGATGTCCAGATCACATTGACGTAACCGGCAAATTGCCCATCCATTTCAGCAATCGCAGTTACACGCTTCCCGTTCTGCTGTTCTTCCCAATACCGTTCATATAATTCCGATGGTTTGTGCCACCCCTGATCCTGAAACGCTTGTGAAATGACCTGCGCATCATCTTGGCTTAAATGTCGAATATGCACTTGGCTCATCGTATTCCCCCTTGAATTCAATGAATTCTTATCCTTAACACCTGATGACAAAAAAGTTCGCTGAAGCTCATTTAAATTCCCAGTCTACCTCGTAGCGAAGTGATCTGTGCCGTATGGTGGTTACCATGCCATGCGTACATTCCCAAACAATGATCGAGTCTCATCGTTTCCTTCGATGTCGGGTGATAGAACTGTTTGGCGTAATCTTCATCAGATAATGTGTTCAATAGCACCGTCCAGCGGCGATGCAGAGCATCTAGAAGTTGCAGTGAATATTCTACATGCAGATCTCTGGAATCGCTTAGTTCCGCCCAGCGCTCTTCATAATATGGTCGAATTGCAGGCGTATCCTCTGTCAGTGCAAGCTTAAAACGAATGACGCTGTTCATATGACTGTCTGCCATGTGGTGAATAACCTGTCTCAACATCCAGCCACCCTCCCGGTATGGCAAATTCAACTGTTCTTCATTCAGTCCGTGTATGGCCTCTCTTGCACGGTCAGGCAAGTCTGCAATATCTTGAATCCATTGCTGCCTTTGAATCCGCGTTACCTCACCTGCATATGTAAACTGCCCAATAGGATATCTATAGTCCATTTCCTTTTCCCCTTTCATTCGTTTATGGCCCTGCATTTGATACTGCTCACTTTGTTTTAAGGAGTATACTCCATCAGCCAGCAGTCTCTCATCTCGCCTTCATGCAGTTCATGCTGTGGCAGACGTTTGATCCGTCTGAAGCCGCATTTCTCATAACAAGCCAGCGCCCTTTCGTTCCAGGCTTGCGGGTCCATGACAATTTTCCGGGCATGCCTCTCATGGATTAGATACGCTATCATGGACTGTACCAGTCGTGTGCCTATCCCTCTGTTCCAGCAATCCGTCTCGCCAATAAACTGATCCGTCCCATAGATTACCTCATCGATGTCTGTGTAACCATAGACGTCCCGCTCCTCTTTCTCAAGTTCATAGAACTGAATGTATCCGATCGGCCTTCCATCATGCTCTACAATACAGCGGGAAGCTCTATCATCCTGTTTGTAAAAATGGGCTCGCACAAGCTCAAGGTCATGCGGCTGATCGCGTCCTTCGTAGTACTGTAAAACTACCGGGTCCGTTAACCATTTAACCAGCAATGTCTCATCCTTCGTTTCGAGTGACCGAACCGTAATTTCTTCCGTTTGGTATACTTTTGTCACTCAGCTCCCTCCTTCACGATGTGCCCCCCAGCTCCCTTATGCCTTTACCGCTTTCCATATGTATCGAGCCCGGCTTCGGTATCCACCATTACGCAGCGCGATCATATCATACCACTCCATGCTCATAGGCATCCTCCTGTTTTTAGGTTTCTCACTATACCCATATTCTACATAACGATGCTGAATCCCCTGTTTTTTCAAAAATTGAAACGCATCGATTCCAACGTCCGTATTATGGTCGAAGTCATATCTACTTTTCAAAAATCCATTAGATTCGGGGGAGCGCTAACATGTCATTTTTCAAAAAAATGCTGGCAAGTGTTGGTGTAGGTGCTGCAAAAGTCAATACGGAATTACATACTACAGAAGTTATGCCAGGCGGGATTCTTTCAGGAATTGTCTACATTCAGGGTGGAGATGTGATTCAGGAGATTGATCGGATCTATCTATTAATCAAAACGAACTACATTCGGGAGAGTAACGATCGCAAAGTAAAGGAAACTGCTGTTGTGGCCAAATACCTGCTGACAGATGGATTCACCTTACAGCCTGGCGCAAAACTGGAGAAGAACTTTCAATTCGATCTGCCGCAAAATCTACCCATCACCCTGCACCGTGCGGATGTATGGGTGGAGACAGGGCTGGATATTTCCAGCGCAGTGGACCCCTCAGATCGGGATCGTATACATGTTGTGCCTTCCAGAGAGATGAACATCGTGCTGGAAGCAATCGATATATTGGGGTTCAAACTACGTGAAGTGACCAATGATTATGCACCAAGGCTTGGTGGCAACCTGCCATTTGTACAAGAATTCGAATTTGTACCCACCAGCAAGTTCCGCGGATATTTGGACGAATTAGAAGTTCTTTTTTATCCAATGGGAGATTCCTTGGAACTGCTGCTACAGATTGACCGCCGTGCACGTGGTCTTAGGGGAATGCTTTCAGAAGCTATGGGTACAGATGAGACCTATGTGCGTCTGCAACTGCACAAGACACAGCTAGAGCGTGGTGCGCACTCAGTCGCGCAAGACCTCGAAAATATTATTTCAGAGCATCTCGGATAGATACCGCATCAACAATTTGAGCAGCCCATTGATATGCATCAATCTCGTGCAAGGGCTGCTCTTTATTTGTTATACATCGAGGAACTGTTCTAACTGCTGTTTTAATTCATCTTTATGCTCATCTACATACTGGTACAGCAAGTCGAAACTTTCTTCGTTATCCGTGACAAAACTTAAATTGTGACTCTCTTGCTCCACCTGCTGTAATAGCTCATGGATCTGCGGTCCATGGGTCTGCAAGCTTGTGGTGATGTCATGTTCGGATAGACGTTCCACATTTTCTCTTAGTTGCTCTGGCTTGATACTTTGTTCCACCAAGAGTTGTTCCACCTTTTTCAAAATCATCGCATCTGCCTCATTGCCACTCCGAATCAACGCATCGATGGCCTCTCTCAGATGCTGGCCACTTGCATTCTCCAAGTAACCGGTCATCCCATTCATCGTGAGCTCGGTGTCGAGGTCAATAATCAACATCACATCCCGCAGCACCGTAGGCAGTTCCGAGACACGCTCCATTATCGATGCGAATTCAGCTCGGTACATATCCATCGCAATGCTGCCCACAATCTCCTCACCTGACATTCCTTCGAGATCCGCCAGCGGTAGTAGCTCTGCCAGTGCTTCCTGTAACTTGTTCATCTCTCTTGTCCTCCTGTATCTCTCTATAACTCTTTGTCTTGATCTGTGTGCCGAGACGTCTTCCATCATACCAGAATATGCTGTACAAACAGAAACACTGCCAGAACTTTCAGTCCTGCCAGAAGTAACTGCAAATACTTGCAGTATAAAAAAAGAAATCGCCTGAAGTTAACATGCATTTGACTGTTGGAAAATAGTTCCCTGTTATGATCTTGGCATCACAAGTTTGGGGAGGGGTAATGATGCGTCTGGCCTTGTTCACAGATACCTATCTTCCGGAAACCAATGGTGTCGCAGGCACACTCCACCGTCTCAGTAACCATCTGAATCGCAGAAATATAGAACATCTGCTGTATACGTCCCAGTCCATCATGGAAGGAAATGTTGAAGCTCCCGTAAGCTCCGTAACCAATATCCCCTTTTTCCTGTATCCAGAATGTCGAATTGCATTCCCAAGCAGAATAAGTGCCTATAAGCAGTTACAGGAATTCCAGCCGGATCTGCTGCACATCGCCACACCATTTAACATGGGACTGCTTGGCCTAAGGTATGCGCTCAAGTTCCATCTGCCACATGTCCTCTCTTACCACACTCATTTTGATCGTTATCTCGACTCCTACAAGCTTCGCAGTTTCATTCCACTCTATTGGAAATACATCAAGTGGTTCCATCGCACCTGTGACACCACCTTTGTCCCGTCCCAAGACACGATGCACACCTTACAGACTCAGGGGATTCAGCGACTCAAGCTATGGTCACGCGGTATTGACTGCAACCTCTATTCTCCCTCTAAACGAAACCTGAACATACGCGAACGGTATCAGATCACTGCACCCCTCATCCTACTCTACGTTGGACGCATCTCCCCAGAGAAAGATATCGCCACCCTTACAGCCACCATGCAACATTTGCCAGAAGACATACAAGCACGAGTACACTGGATCATCGTCGGTGACGGGCCTGCTCTTCCCAAGATGCGGCAGCAGGCTCCAGAGAATGTTACCTTTACAGGATATTTGCATGGGGAAGAGCTTGCAGCGATGTATGCATCAGCGGATCTGTTTGTCTTTCCTTCGTATACAGAGACCTTTGGCAATGTGGTGTTGGAAGCGATGGCATCGGGTCTGCCTGTTCTGGCAGCGAACGCCGGCGGGGTCAAGGACATCGTGGTTCATCAACGCAGCGGCACCCTTGTCGAGCCAGGTATGGCAGATGCGTTCATACGTGAGATCAGCCTACGTGCGAATGCTTCTGATTCGCTGAAGAAGTTGGGGCTTGAGGGTCGGAAACTGGCTGAAGAACGTTCCTGGGAACACATTTTTGACAATCTGATTGAAGATTACGAAGAAGCCATTGAGCACCGCCATCGCCAGACAAAAGATCGAACCCACACCGCATAGTTCTGGCATAACAGGGGATTTTTTATGTGTTAAAACTGACGTTACGAGGATGTTCGAGCAGTACGGATAAACACAGGGCGGCAGGGTCAATCAAAAATTTGCTAGAGCAAGGCTTTTAATTCTCGAAGCTGCTGAATCGTATGTAGCGGTGTTACCTCCATCTCTTCTGGCCAAGGTTGGTTTACTTTCATCCAAATTGTGCTCATGCCTGCCTTTGCCGCCCCTCGTATATCATTCAGTGGATGATCGCCAATATAGATGCATTGCTCAGGCTTCAGACCAAAATGTTCAAAAGCAAGTGTAAATATACGTAGATCCGGCTTTTTCACACCCACTTCTTCCGACACAATAATGTGATCATAATCCTCTCGAATCCCAAGCTGATCGATCTTTCCATATTGAATCTGTGTTTGACCATTCGTGATTAAACCGATCATATAACGGCCTTTCAGATGCTGCACCACTTCTCTCGCCTCATCCATCAAGACTGAATTTCGCACATATTCCCTACCGTAGAAAGCCATAAGTTCTTCATGCGGCGGCGCCTCAGTCCAAGGCAATTCCTCTAATAATTCGTCGAACAACTGAGGTTTGTCCTTATAACCATCTTCGTCAAGCTCGATGATCCGTTGTTGTATCTGTTCAGTGGACTCCACATGTCCAAAATATGTGCGGATTAAACTTTGTGTGAAACCTTCAAACGTCCTTGTCCGATTTAGAATGGTGTTGTCCAAGTCAAAAATAACAGCTTTGATATGCTCCACGCAGCATGTTCCTCCGTTCATCTTCGAATGATTCAGGATTCAAAACTACTTTTTCTTTTTATGATAGTGATAGCCTGTACACAGACCTTTTTTTATCGATTTTGCAGAACACTTGTGTCCGCCATTTTTGTCCAATCGACCTGGATGTGCATACGCCGACGAGGATACACCGATAAGCATGACCAGCGAGAAAATAATAATAAACCCTTTTTTCATATTAAAATCCACCCTTTCATACCCTATGCTTTAGGGATTTGTCACTTCATTTCATTTTACATAACAATCCACAATATGGATATATTTTCTTTCTAAATTGAATTTGGTTATATAACCTTGAAGTGTTTCAACGCATGAGTGACTCCATCGTCACTTGCTTTCAGGGTGACATAATCCGCACATTGCTTAACCACTGCTCCTCCATTCCCCATAGCAACACCTACACCTGCATAGGTTAAGAGATCAATATCATTCTCTCCATCACCAAAAGCCATTGTTTCTTCCCTGCATACGTTAATATATGTAATAACTGCCTGTGCTGCCACATATTTACTCACTTCACTCACTTCAAGCACA
Source organism: Paenibacillus sp. JJ-100 (assembly GCF_948329825.1). GTDB lineage: Bacteria > Bacillota > Bacilli > Paenibacillales > Paenibacillaceae > Paenibacillus. The sequence goes on along the minus strand of NZ_CAOJCM010000001.1, from coordinate 42,853 downwards.
TTGCATACATACGGATGGAATCTTACGAACCGCAATGAGGGAAACTGTGCTTGATACTTGTTCGTTTCTTCCTCGTTCGCATATAAACACATACAGTACATCTCGTTATCCAACGTTACCATCTGATCGGGATATTCAATCAATCCAAGTGTCTCTCGAAGGGCATCTGTCACACGGCTATCCGTCCGGCAAACTCCATTCATGGCAAATGACTCCGTAAAATAGGAGAGCGCATGTCCTTGAGATATTGCAAAATGACTGAACTCTCTAATCATTGGTGAAGAAAGAACGGATTTATAAATCCTTTCACCACCACAAGTAATCAAAGCTCCGTTAGCTGAAATAATTGTATCAATGCCAAGTTGCATGAACTCTTCACAATATTGATGTGGTCTGCCCGTCACAAGAATGATATGAATTCCTTTCTCTATTAATCTGCGGATCGACTCCTCTGTACGCTGAGAGAGACTTCGATCTTTTTCACTGAGCAGTGTACCGTCCACATCCAAAAATACGGCTTTTATCCTCAATCGTCATCCTCCTCCACTGCTGATCGTCTATGGGCACGAAATGCTTCAGGTCTGATTCATTTTACTCACGTTAACATCTCCTGCAACTGAAAATTCAGAAAAAAAGCGAGTCAAGATAAACCTTATGATGTACGTGGTCTGTCTTTACTCGCTTTCCTTATATTCGTCTATCTATTTGTATCTACCAGGTCTGCACCTCATCGGAACGTCTCATGTACCACATCTGAAAAGTATCTGCCACGTCACCCGGTATATCATGAATTTGATGATGCATAACAGGTTTGGCGCGATTTACGGTATGGATTGAAGCCAGTCCAAGCTTACGCTGCAAGGGATGACGAGTAATTTTGATTTCAATGACCTTCTCCCGCTTGGAGACAAAAAGTGTCGAAGTCAACGCACCTGAGCGAAACTGTATGAACTGATCGTTCAGTACATATCGGGTATGATAAAAATTGATCAATCTGCTCGTTACAATACATAGCAACAGCAGCAATGAAAGAATCCACCAAGCCTGCTCCAGACCAATCAGAACCGGTTGGAAATAAGCAAGCACACCTGTAGCGATCACCCAAAACCAGCTCGGTTTCAGTAGTCGCAGCCATAGCGCTACACGAGGTAGCTTGTTCATCTCCTCAGTAACATGATAGGAGGGCAGAATCTCTTCAATTATTCGATAGGCTTCGTTCACGGGTAGAAACGGATACAGTGAATTTATTTCCTGCCTAGACTCACCTAAGCTGCCTGCAGTGGTGAGTTCTACCTCGGCTAGTCTCAGCATTCTCTTCATTGGTGATTGTGTAATCTTGACGGCCTGCACACGGTCTTTCTGGATCGAGAAAGACGTCTTTTCCAGCATGCCTTTCGTAATATAAATCCGTTTGTCATCGGATGTGATCTGGAAATCTCCATATTTTATAAAGGTTCGTGCTATTCCAAGACCGATGGACAAAAGGATCAGGATCAGAATGATCAGACCTGTTACCCACCACGATTCAAGCCAGGATAGCACTAAACTTTCGGTTACCGTTTCATCAGGGAAAAAATCCTTAACTGTTGAATAGAGAGAGCCCAGAATCGGAATCAGCACTAGAAAACTGAGTGAAGTAAACGATGCTTTGAGCACATCTCTACGAGTAGAACGGTAGTGGACAACCCGCTGATCAGGTATTGGGGTCGTACCTTTAAGGATCTTTCCTGTATCTTCATCATCAACTATTTTATTCGCTTCACTTGAAGCTCTACTTCCCATTTCACTAGACTTATCCATCTCCATGCTATTGCTGCCTGCTTGATCTTGCGTTCCGAAAAGCTCTTGATCAGGGCTTAGCTCATTCCTTGAAGCCTCTTCATCCGGCAACTCTTCCCCCGCTTGTACCTGTACTTCGGACAAATGACGGGTTACCTGCTTTTCCAACTGCTCCGCTTCAGCGATGGACACCACCTGAAGTTGGAATGACGCGTCTCCATCCTTAACTCCTGTCTCAAAACGTATGGAGGTCACCCCGAACAAACGATGGAAAAAACTAGTACGCCGGCTTACATTTTGCACTTTCGTATACGGAATTGTTCTGCGAGTTCGGCTGAAAGCCCCTGTGTAGATATGGATAGCCTTCTCATCCGCTGAATAACGTGTTGCGAACCATTTCCAAACAATGGTCACCAGACCAAGGGAAATACCGATATAAAAAATGATCCTGGCGTAGAAGATCCATGTCGAATCTGATTTCCCACGAAAAACGAACAGAAACAGAACGAAGGCAAAGTTGTTTTTGATCAGATTACCTAGACTCCATAATAAGCTGAGTGCATGATGCCGTTTTAAATCCGTCATTCATCCACCTCATTGATTTGAGCATAGTCTGCGATCTGGTTCCGTAGTGCAAATGCCACTTCTTCTGGCAGGGCCGGTATGACATGAGATGTACCCATCGTACCGATGGAGACCGAATACAATCCGTATTTTCTCATTAATGGCCCCTGATTCGTGGATACAGATTGCACCTTAGCCATAGGGATGACTTGATGTACCTTGTTCAGCGCACCATGCTTCAATTGCAAATATTCCGCGTTAACACCATAAAACCAATGTCGGTACAGCCACACTGGCCGTAAAAAAACATCCCATATGGCATAACCGACGGATAGGGCCGTGAATCCCCACAAAATCCATCCAATCCAGGTTTTCCAATCGTAAACGGAGTCCAGGATTAGTAGCACCGCCAGTACAACAAAGCCGATGACGTTGGATATGATCGCGCTGACTCTCCATAGACTTATGGCATGAGGAGAAAGCTTTTGTTGCGGTGTACTCCACTCCTCGATTCCTGTTGCTCTCATTGTTTCTGTCATGTTATCCCCTCGCTCCTTTCTCTCTCTCTTTTGTCCATACACTATACGTTGAAGCCTTTGTTATCGATGCAGCAAAAAGAATAATACAAAAAAGATGACTCCTGTTTCCGTGCAGGCGGTCATCTCTCAATTCTGGTTATTGGACAGCAAAATCCTGCACTTCACACAACCATACCATATTTTTACTGCCTTTGCTCCAGTAATCCTTCACTACAACATACGGCTCACCGAACTTCCGCTTCCACTTCTGTTGTGCTATTCGATAACTGCTGTCGTTGGTTTCATTAATCTGTACGTCGCTGAATGACTTGTCTCAGTTGATTCGCGTTCTCCAGAGGGATCGAATATCCTATCATCGTATCCTCCTGATTTACAAGCAAACCTTGCATCTCCGGATCTGTACCCAGTGACAGATCGTACCGAATTACGGAGCCGTCTGCGTATGTAATGTTCATCTTGTATTCAGCAGCATAGTCAAGTATCCCCTGCATACGCTCGGCACTGAATATGGCTTCGGTGACGATCTGAATCTCGTCAGAGCGGTCGAACTCCACATTCCGGCACGGACTTGAGGGGCGAGCTTGATTACAAGATAACGTGATTAACACAGGTATTTCCTGTTTTTCTTCTAGCCTCTGAACGCCTTTAGATTCCAGCACATCTGAATTGCTACTGCCGCAGCCTGTAATGAATAGGACGAGGAGAGTTAGAAACAGCACTCCAATAGGCCTTATCTTACTGCCTCCATACCGACAACAACTCAAGTAGGCGGAATACTGTTTTTTCAACAAAAGCTTGCACCACCTCTTCAGTAATGTAACACGGAGTAATGCCCGGCTCCTCGCCTTTAAAAAAAGAAAACGTACGGTCCCGCCAGCGTATGATTTCATCCGTTGTTAAACGGTCCCTCATCTCATACCCCGACTCTTCCTTTAATGCAGACCATACTTCCTCGCTCCAGCTTGCATCATAAAACAGATTGAAATCAACCTGATCTGTCTCTTGGTTAGTTTACATTCTCGTTAGCCCACCAAACTCGCCAGTCTCTCCACCTGCATCCGGTCAAACAATTGCTCTAGTTCTGTATGATAAGCTGGCTGTTCCTGTACTAGCAAACGAATATATTCAGACCCACACTCGTAAAATACGAGGTGGTTAAACGGTGCTGTATTACCAACATGGTTGGGTTCTAATCCATAATGAGCCCGAATCCGATTCTCGATATATCGTGCAAAACCTTCATTCCACTCCAGCCAGCTCCAATATTCGGCCTGTTCTTCTGTAAGGGATTCAAACAATGCTGTGCGCGCGGCCTGAATTCGCTGGAGATCCTCGCTCTTCAGAGCAGATAGAAGAGATGTAATTCCCGCAGCAACGTTCTCATCTTCATATGGAAATTCATAATGCATCTCCCAAGTTCCTCGCTTCAACTGGGTCATTTTATGTTTAATCTGCAGACGATTCATGATCTTCTCATTGTATTTCCTATAGACAGAACAATGCACATACTCATGAAGCAACAAGATCTGTTGCTCTACATTTTCGAAAACAGAAGCCGTGACAATGGCACACATGCGATTATCCAGATGGTGTACAGGCATTGTGCTTAGACAATCATCGGGAATATATAGGTCGTCTGGTACGGTTTTGACCCATTCATATTGCTCAGTATTCAATGAATAATCATAGATATATAACAACGATTCGTGCGCTACAACAACCGGATGATGTTCTGCAAAAAAAGGATGCAGGCTGACCAATTCTCTCTGATGCTCGTTCAACTCGTTAATTTGCTGCAAAAACGTATCCATGTCTAACCCTCTCTCTTTGCAAAATGATATCTTTATCATACTAAAATAGCATCCGCAAATCACTGAGAGAAAAATGATAATCTTGTGCGGGCTTACCGATCTGAAAAAGGATAACAGCGTTCATGACTAATATCGTCCGCCACGTTTCTCATATAAATAAATATCCAATGCCTGAATACCTCGTTTGGCAAGTCTAATAAATAGAATTAATGCATACGCACCCAAGCCATATAACAATAAATTCACTAGAATAACAAAAATAGAGATCAACGAACCTATACCAAAACCAAAACCGATACCTGAATCAAACATCATATCCATTTTTACTTCCCCCTATTTCTTAGGTCAATGACGTGTGAAATTTAAGAGCCCTTACCTAAAGCTACGCACCTCATCACAATAAACTCATCTGTGTCTACGGACTAGACTTCATCACTGGACTTGAATATACCCTGCTTTCGACAGTACATATTGGGTGAACGGATTAATCTCAGGAATCGGTTGATTTAAATCAAAGTATCTGAGCTCCAAACCTTCATCGTCCATCACTGTCGGGGTGCCTGTAATGCCCTCTGCTTCGTAAATCGCCATCACATTGTAGATCTCATCTCCGTGGGGATACTGGTAATACATATCCTGTCCTGAGAAAACGGTAATCAGCTTATACGTGTCAGCCCGTAGCCCGGCTTCTTCATATAGTTCACGCGCAGCAGCCTCTTCTAACGATTCACCCGGTTCAAGCGAACCACCAATCGTGCCCCAATCCAAACTGTCCGTTCGTCTTTGAAGCAGCAGATGGCCTTGCATATTAAACACCAGTACACAGGAACCTGCCATAATCAAGGGTCGTGTGCCCACCAATTTTCGTAAATCCGTGATATACCCCATGTAGCTCCTCCTGTTCAACAACATCAGAGAATATGCTCACGATCCCAATCTATCTTCTTCCTTGCTCGACTTTCATTTTCAAAATTTTCCACGTCCAGACACCATACCAGATGCCCGCAGCTGGAAACAGAACGAGAGCAGTCAGCAAGGTTACATAAAACTCACCATCCATCGTAAGACCCTGACCACCCCACGACGTCATGAACAACGTGTATACAAAAGCAAGGGGCAGACCCCAGCCTAGAACGCCTCGTACTAAAATGTGATGCTTCTTGCCTTGTTTCAATTGTTTCTCCCATTTGATCCGTTGTGATTCTTTCATCTATATTCCTCCTTTACGCTTGCAGGGCCTTATCAATATGCTTGAGCATATACTCAGCATAATCTCTTAAGTGTGCAGCATCCACATTGACGGATTCCAGTTCCCCGTTATACTTCGCCAGACATTGCGAAAGAAGTTCCTTATATTCAGGCAAAGCTTCTGCCAACGCACGCTCTCCGGCCTCTCGCTTGGAATAGATCACCGATTCCTGAATATACAACAACACACGCCACAAACTTAATACGTAATAGACCGGATTATCTACGATTTCCTCCAAAGCTGAACTTGCATCCGAAGTGATGGAATCGATCACATGTTTACGATTAGCAGGTTGAAAAAGATCCTTAATCGGCTTGCCATACAGCACAACACCTCGGTCATAGATAACCGCCATATGTGCAACAACATCCGGATCTTCATGACCACCGCAGAGATACGTGGGATCATTTCTATACTTCTCCCGGTGGTAAGCAGAATAATGAAATTCAAAAGGCGTAGGATATAAATTTTCTGTTACAGTGGACTCTAGCACAATACTAAGTTCAAATCCTTTTGGAATGTGCATCTCCTCTTCTATACCTATAAGCTGGTCGGCGATCCTGCGGTATGTCTCAGAAGAACGTTTCTCTCTGCATACGACTAGAATGTCGATATCACTTTGCTTAGGATGGAAACAGCCCATCGCCATGGAGCCATGTAAATATACACCTGTCAGCGCATCCGTTAACTCTTCTTTGAGTGTGTCGATAAGCCTGTGTAAGACGGCTTTTTCATCCATCATATTCTCACCTCATGTCATAACCTTAACTGCCGATCTCCACCGTCATCTCGCGAACATAAACAGCTGTACCCTTGATTCGCACATCCATTCCATCCTGCTCCCGGCGCACATTCACCTGAACCTTGCCATCTCGGCCAATCTCATGGCCCTGCTCCACGATAAAATCAACTTCCTGAGTGTCCTGATCCACATACGTTAAATAGAAGGCTCCCATCACTCCTGATGCGGTACCCGTTACGGGGTCTTCTGTTGTGCCTGAGTACGGTGAAGAGAAATGTCTGGCATGCATCATGGCATCTGAATCGCGCGTTTCCAGACAGAAGGGATGTAATGAGGACTTGGGGTTTTCCACTAGAATACTAGGGAACTCAGATGAATCCGGTTTCATTTTCGCAAAAGCGCTCAGATGACGAATCGGAATTAACAACGTCCACGTACCTGTACTTCCATACACAATAGGCATGCTTAGATCCAAATCACCCATTGTCAGATGAATCGCTTCAGCAAGCTTCTCCACATCTCCTTGAAAGGGAACAAAGCGCGGTTGATCCTGCTTCATCTCCATAACCCATGTCCCATCTTGTACCTCGAATTCAATCGGTAGTATGCCTACATTGGTCTCAATCGTGACGGCGTCTTTCTCTTCTAATACACCACGCGTTTTCAACCCATACATTGCCGCCATGGTTGCATGACCACACAGATTAATCTCATGTCCCGGTGTGAAGTAACGCAGCCGAACATCGGCCGTTTCAGCCTTCAATACAAATACCGTCTCATTAAAACCAACGGCATGAGCAATCTGCTGCATTGCGGCTTCAGTCAGATCATCCGCATCAAAAACGACACCCGCAGGGTTGCCTTTACCTGGAATACTTGAAAAAGCTTCATAGTGGTACACTTGAATGGTACGCATCTACTCTTCATCCTCTCTTATAAAGCGGGAATTGACCCTTCTCAAGCTAAACATTGCGGGCAGTGTAGTACCCTGCTTCTCCCAGAAAATCATCTCTAGTTAGATCATGCTCACCTAACAACATTCTGTAATTCGTAATCGTACCATCATGAGACACGATAAACGTATGCCCCGTCTGTTTTCTGCACCAAGCCAGGAGTTGCTCTGCTAATCGCGTAAACCGCTGCGGATTCATCTGATTTATACTTTCATCCCAGGCTTCTAATCCAACATCTATGTATGGCTTATCTGGATATAGTACGCTGAGTTCTGCCATTGAATAGATTTGGTCACAGCCTAATGGAGCCAACTTCGGATCTTGAGGATACATTCTAGGGCCAACCAGGGGACTGATTCCCAACCCACTACGCTCTCTCGGTGTTAGTAGTTCTACCGTCTCAAGAGTACGTTTGGTTGGACTTACCACAATGGTATCGTGAGGCATTACCTTGATGTTTTTTCGTAAGGCTACGATTTGTTCCTTCCCCTGTTCAGTCAAACCCGGGTGTAATCGGTTAAGCTCTTTCGGATAATTCAACAAATGCTCCGCGTGACCATGACGAATAAATGTAATATCCATTGGCTACCCCTCTATTTCTGGATGAAGTGTCTGATGCCGCTGGCATCACGAAGATTAACGAGTTCTTTTCGCAAAAAAACAGGATAAAGCTCCATCTGCTCGGTCTCTTGAATGGGGAACCAGCGAAACGTTAAATTACCTTCTTGCTCCAAACCATTGAACTGAGGTTCTTTATAAAAGGAATGCCCTTCGGGCAGAGAGATCACATAATAGAATCCAATCTCATGCATATTCACACCATCGTATTCATAGAAGTCTTCGCAAATAAAAGCCAGCTTCTCCACTTGAACGAAAACGCCAAGCTCCTCCATTATCTCTCGCTGGATCCCAGCCTCAGTTGACTCATTCATCTCCACACGCCCGCCAGGCAAGTTCCAGAAATCATCCTGTTTTGCCTGATGCAAAAGAACCCTATCTACATCCATTACAATACCAGCTACACGAAAGTTAAATCGGTTTTTGCCTTGCGTATACGATATATTTTGGTTTACTACATCACTCATCTGGCGGACCATCCCTCAACAAATCCATCCTGAAATCCGTTCACAAACGACGGAATAAACACCACAATCAGAAGAAGGAGACTTGCGATCCCCCACCTAAAAAATGTTCTACGTTTGCTTACCGCGCCCATGACGAACAGCATTACTGTTACAACAATCAAACCTATTTCTAAAAATTCCATTATGTCTAAATCCTCCGTTTATGTATATTTCTTAGTTGCTTATAGTTCTACTACTCACTCATAAAATTTGAACATATACATTTTCTAAACACATCGCTTTCAGGGGTTATCGGGCTTCTCATAATGCGTTAATCCATTAATGGATTCCTGCCCCCAGTCAGCTAATCGATGTCCGCAATGATCCACTTAGCAGCATCACCATCCGCTTTCTTTTTCCAAAACACCATGATGGGGCTGGACTCGATGTCGCCTTCTTCCAACTCCGTAATGATGACGACACCTTGATAGATCTTTTTTTGTTCCGTAATCGTAATGTCGCCCATGGAAGTGATTTTGCGGACTGTAATATTTGGCATGCCTGACACCGGAGATTCCGGCGCGAACAGGCTCATATAACCCTTTTCATCTTGTTCATATAAATAACGCATACGTGCGTTCATTAGTTTGACAATTTCCAGCTCATCACCGGAATACTTGCTCTCATCCACATATTCAGGCGGGACAACTTCCCCTTGTGGCGAAGAGACTGCTGGTTCTTCTTCATCCACGGATGATTCGTCATTCGTACCTGAGATGCCTGGTTTCGGTGTATCCTCAGGTTCTGTTTTACTCTGACAAGCCGTTACAAGTAACAACATAACACCGAGGATCAAGGCTAACTTACGTACCATTCCACTCCACTCCCGGTTCGTTTTTAACCCATGACTTCCTGTCCCTGTAAAATTTTCTCCCAGGTACATCATAACCCATAATGTGGGATTTGCGAATGCTATGGAAACAAGTTAATTTCCAGACTACATCCCTTCCTAATAAAAAAATGCTACCCTACATGAGTTATCCATGTAAAGTAGCGCCATAACTCGCTAATTTAATTTACAAATCATCTTGCCAAAGCTTAATGCAACCTATCGATTGAGCAGTCCTTCATCAAACCATACATCCTCATAATCCTCGGCAATCAAGAACCTCCACCCCGGAGCAAGTCCGAGATATCGATTAATCTTCTCATCCCATTCATCGATATGTGCAACGTGTAGCGGTACAAAGAAATCATCGGCTGCCGAATATTCCTCGGCCCAAATGTACCAGCCCGTCGTATCGCCTTCTGGCTGAATTCGCATCCCATGAATCGGTTCAAGCTTCTTCTTCACGTTCCAGGCAATCCCCACCTTAAAGTGGGGTTCACTCGGGACATAGTCTGCATTGTATTTCGCACACACCTGCTTCTGTACGTGTATAGCGCTCTCCTGCTTCACATTATCCCTCCATCCTTGGGATCAAACGCCGTAATAGGCTATGTACCCGGATAACCATTGGTCTTTGGAAAAGTCCACCAAGTCGACCGGTTGGCACTGTTCAAGATATAGCAACTGCTTGCGTGCTTGTTCGCCGCCCCTTTTTTCCAGATAGGATATCGTCTCTTCAACACCTGCACCGCACAGAAGCTCATCTTCCTTCATTCCTGTTCACCTAATTTACTTCAGAATGTCGTTTAACTCTTCCGCTTTTTTCCTGCTATCTATTCTAGCATAAAAATAAAACGCAATGACGTGCAGCACGATAGAAAGTAGCCACATTCCCGGGAACCAAGGCGCGATCAACTCAAACATCTCTCTGGAAAACAACCAAACCATAGCCATGCCACCTGCAATGTTACATGTAGAAGAAATGACGATATTCCATACCGGCTTTAATGTTAAATGATTCCACAGCGTACTGTACATGACTCCGAACAGCACAGCTGCTATGAGCGAAATCCCCGCCACGTTCCACAGATATGCCATATGAATCGGCTGGTCGCGGAAAAAAAGCGTCAGCAGTAGTGTTACCCAGAGTGTCGTTACCGTAAATACTTGAAAAAATGATTGTTTAAGTTGATTCATCATAATAGTTTCCTCCTAAAATTTTTAATATAAAATCGACTCACATAATAGCTAGAGCCATCGATCAGGTTAACCTGAATTCTGGCATGTTCGGCAGCTGAAAAGTTACTGATATGCTGGGTGTTAATGATGGTCTGATTGTTAATTCGTATCAATGGTGTATTCTCTAGTTCTATTTCCACGTATTTTAGACGTTGATTCAGTAAGTAACCCTCTCCTGTAATCACGCGCACACCACACATGCGATCCTCTGATTCGATGGCCATGATAGAGCTTAGCTTGATTTTCACATGACGATCGTTGCTGGCCTGAATCACAACCAGCTCCGTCTCGGACTGACCAATCGCTTCCCGGATCCGATCCCATTTTGAACTTTCTCCAGGATGGGTGATTACTTTTGCTTCATTAAGCTGCATTTCCTGATTTTCTTCAAATACGACTTTCACGTGTTGCCCTCCTCTCATCACTCATATTACAGACCCGAAGAGACACTTCCCACTCTTTTGTGTTTTGTTGCATGAAGCTGCAGTTTTGTTGCAATAAAAAGAAAAAACTACTCTTCTGAGTAGTCTCCACACATGATCATCTCGTTTTCAAAGTCCCTCTTTAACATCCAAAAACATCTCCTGATGCTGTAGAGCCCACTCGTTCATTGTCGTAATCGCTTCCTGCGAGGCCTTCTGGTACGCTGCATATAATGGCTCTATTCGCTGAAGCAACTGAAGGTTATGCTCCAGATCGGTGGGCGATACTTCTTGCCACGTTTCTCCAGATTTTTTGGCATCCGTTATAAGAACTTCGATATCATCCAGAACATGAATCAATTCAATCAAATGAAAGAACCGCAGCCCTTTTCTAATTCCATTCCAGCTCTGCAAATCGATGATGTTATATGCCGAGAACCAATAAAACTCCGCCAGACTTCGGGTATGATTGTGATATGAGTAAAACAGGTACAGAGCTTGTTGCCCTTCGTTCAGTTGCTGGTATACCTCTTTTTTGGCATTCAAGCTTTGTCCGCGGACGGAGAGCAACATCGGTTCGATACAGAGCCAGCTTAGTTTTGGGGAATTCAAATCTTCTTTTCGAATCTCAGCCTTCATTCCATGCTCCTCTCTATTACTGTAGATTTATTAGCTCTTGGTTTTATGGATTCTCAGGTGTCTGTACTGCAGGTTCGTTCTCTCCGCCCATTCTGCGCCTGGATGTTGCCATCTGACCTGTTGCAGGCACATGATTCGACACTTTAGCTAATCCGAATTTCGGCATGTTGGCGTAGATTGTCTCATGCGATCCGGCTTGAGCCTTATACGTCTCATGATATACACCCACGGAACCATCTGAGCCAATCGACTTGTTGAATTTTTTCCAAGCCTCCAGATGCAATCCGCCACGCGCATACTTCTCCAGTTCATCATATGAACGCCAATACTGCAGTAGAGTTACACCACGCCAGGTCACGAAAAATTCTGTACCCAGAAATCCGGTATCCGGATTCTGATATAATTCTTTAATCATCGGCCCCATTGAGTTAAAAACAGGCAGCCACTTATGAATCGCCCACAGTCGGTTAATTCTCATACCAATAATAAAAACAACGAATTCTCCTTCCATCTGAGCGGTGTATCTTCCCTTATGTATGTAAGCCACGTTAAGCCTCCTTATACTTGCCATTCCTTGAATCTGTCTTTCAAATCTGAGGCGGTCTTCTGGATAAACCCCGATATGCCATCCATCGTTATCACATGTAGATCATCCACAGGCTCATTCTCCTGAGTCATGAAGAAATCCAGCTTTTCTCCCCTGTACTGGTATACCTCCTGCTCCGTCAGACCGCCAAATTCATATGCCTTTGCTGTTTTCAACTGATCCAACCATCCCGAAGCACCAGCGTATTCTCGCAAAATCCTGAACTCCAGCTTCTTCACATCATGGGTGTACACACTTCTTCCGTTCGGATGAGCTTCATAAGGAGGATAAATCTGAAAAGTCCACTCACGGTCGGTATAGATATGGGCGATATATCCGCGTAGGTATTCTGTAAATTGAGGATTTTGCTGCATCCGATGCCTGTTCGATTCAATAACCTGCCTGAAATCAGCATCTGTTGCAAATTCATGTTCTTCAGGCATCAGGTGAGTCTTCGCCTTTTCACTACGTATGTTGGTTCTCACATGAATGGAGTCCGGCGCCAGGCTTCCCAGTAATAACGATGGAGATGGATGTTTAACGATTTCGGATGCAATTGCAAAATGAACCATTGGCCAAGGCAAGTAAAGTCCTCCTTTTAATCAAGAGATAATAAAATACCAAGGTGTACAATACAGAGTCCTGTACATTATACATTCCTCTCATCTACAGGGTTGCTCATCCTTCCTTTATTCCCCTCTTTTCGTACAAGCAAGGAAGCACCGAATGCAACCGAACTTATAAAAGGTAACCAAGTCATCCTGCCCATCATGATCAAAATAGGTGCCAAAATCAGGATCACTCCGAAAAACACCATAAGCCGCAACTTCTTCTTCATGCCTTTAATCGTCCAGATTAGACCTATGAAAGAGAGAAGTAGTAGGAATGCATTGTTATACTGTTCCATCCTCTTTGCCCCCTTTGAAAATATAATCTACTTTTGACGTACCACTAGCCCCGCCTATGACACTATCTATCTGATCAGGTAATCGACTACCGGGTACGAGATCACATTACGGTCTCTATAGGTGGAGGTTACGGCATCCGGATGTGCGCTAAGAATACCGTTCTGTAGCATAACAGGGCTGAATCCACGCTCCATCGCACCATTGTATGTGAACAGGACACACTCTTCTGCGGCAAAACCACACACGATGAGCAGTTCAACGCCCCGACTTTTGAGCATCTGCTCCAGATCCGTTTGCCAGAATGCGTTGGAGCTCTCTTTGGTGAGCTTTATATCCTTCTCATCCACATCAATCTCAGGAATGATCTGATAGAGTTCGGGATCTGCCCCCTCCATACCCTCCACATCCTGGATATGCACCACCACATGATCATGGGACCGAAGCACATTCGCTACATGATTAATATACTCACAGGCATGGTCTATCGCTTTCTGATCCATCTTTGGTCGTACAATGCTCTCTTGCATATCTACAATAATCAATCCTGTTTTCATTCGCTCTCCCCTTCAATTGTTCAATTCTTCGGTTCATTATTTTTCCTTCATTCTTACTTCATCTTGTCGTTAACATATTACATATTAATCATCTCGAAACAATTCATGCAGCATGCGATCCCGGTTCTCCAGAAAACTACGAGTGATCTGATAGTGATCTGTTTCTTCATACTTCATCTGCTGAATATGTCCGTCATCAAAACTTAAAATTTCCGCCCCCGGATACCCAAGTAGAATAGGCGAATGTGTGGCAATAATAAATTGCGAATTACTCGATAAATCATGCAGAATTCTCAGCAACGAGAGTTGACGGGCTGGGGATAAAGCTGCCTCTGGCTCGTCAAGCAGATAAATGCCCTTCGAGCTGAAGCGGTTGATGAACAAGTTAAGAAAAGACTCCCCATGGGACTGCTCATGCAATGAACGCCCTCCGTAATATGGAAGGGACTCCGGCATCTCATCGACATGTGATGCAAACTGGTAGAATGACTCTGATCGCAAGAAAAATCCATTCGTCACTTTAGGCAGCCAGGCCAGTCTCAGATAATCTCCAAGAGAAGACTCCGATGCGTGTGTCTCAAACACATTATTTCGCCCGCCTCCGGCCGTATTGAATCCACATTGATGAGCGATTCCTTCGAGCAACGTAGATTTGCCTGATCCATTTTCACCAACAAAAAAAGTAACATTATTGCTGAACGTAAGTCGTTCTAAGGATTGGATCGAAGGAATATTAAAGGGATACTGATCGTGTTGTTCAATCTTGTCTGATATTAATTCAACACTACGAAGATACATGGTCCACCTCCTGTATTGAATCTATGCAGCTGCTCTCTATCATTATAGCGAAGGATCTTCGGCAAGGCGTCACGATGTTATATATCTATATCCCTCTATACATCTTCTCGAACAATAGCGTACATCTTCAAGTCTTGCCACTCATTTTTCACTCTCATGTACTTTCTCAGCACACCTTCAAACTGCATACCCGCTTTCTCCATGACCTTGGCTGAGCCGATGTTGCCCACCAGACATTTGGCTTGAATACGCTCCAGACCCACGTCCTCGAATCCAAATTGAATGATTCTTTTCACTGCCTCGGTCATCAAACCTTGGTTCCAAAATTGATTGGATAGTACATATCCCAGTTCCACTCTCAGATCATTGTTGTGACAATCTAAATAATTGCAGCTACCAATCAGTCTTCCTGTTCGTTTATCCTCAATGCCCCATGGCCCTAAGATATCATTCTCATAACGGCTCATTGCAAAATCCAGAAACCCTTTTGTATTCTCCTTGCTCTGATGCGCATCCCATGTCGTAAATTCTGCAACAGCGGGTACCGAGCAATAACTGTACATATCCTCCAGATC
Organism: Paenibacillus sp. JJ-100; assembly: GCF_948329825.1. Classification (GTDB taxonomy): domain Bacteria; phylum Bacillota; class Bacilli; order Paenibacillales; family Paenibacillaceae; genus Paenibacillus. The sequence continues at coordinate 27,542 of NZ_CAOJCM010000001.1, read as the reverse complement.
ATCATAAGTCAACGGTCTAAGAAGCAATCGTTCCGTTTCCAGTACGGGAAATGGATCGAAGTAGTTTTCAATGGTCTTCATAACGCCATCCCCCTATAAGCCTGTAAATTCAAGGCGTAAATTGTTTCCAATAAAAAAACCGATCCCAGATCACTTCTTCGATCCAAGCTCGGTCATTTCCTGCTTCATTTTTAACGAACAAATGTGTTACGAACACGTTTTGACTTCATAAAATACGGAATCCAGATGGCACAAGCAATGACAGAACGTGCTATACCCCGAATTGAACTTCCATCTTCGACCTCTCTTGCCATAGGAATCTGATAGAGTAGTAGATAATCCACGATACCAGCTGCAAGACTAACACTATAAAGAATAATCATAAGGCGAGGAAGAATGGCTCTCTTCTTGTAAAAAGCGATAATGGTATACACGCTAAATACAAGGATAAACAGGTTGTATACACACTCATATATAATGACTGGGCCCCATAACGGGTGATAAAAATCAGATTCTACGGACGTTAAAAGCGTCCACGTCTCTGTGTTTAAAACAAGTAACCTCGTCTCATTAAGATGCGCAGCCAGCAAGATCAAGGATAGAAATAATCCAATCTGCGTCAGAATAAGCCATCCTCCGAGTCCAGACACGCCAAGTGGCCGATATTCCCTCGTTGACTCACGATAAGAGTCTTGTAGAGGTTCATGTTCAGGTGTTTGCACTTCTAACACTTCCTTTTCTATTTCTCATGTTGTTGAAACGAGATGATGAACGTTCATATGTATAACTACGGCTCTATTCTATTCGTGCTTTTTCTATGATGCTGTTGCCTTAGCTTACCCTCCCCTATAAAAATTGACACAACTTCCTTATTGTACTACAGGAAAGAATAGAGGTGTACCCCTTTTCAGCCCCTGTTTTTTCGGGTTCGTTATACTTTCGCCATGTTCCGTCCAGTATGCTTATGTCATAATTCAACGTAACCAAAGCAGTTGTGGATACTGCTTACGATTACTAATGATTATGAAGGAGGACTTAGCAATGCCTGATTCAAAATTAAAATTGCTACCTTTTGCAGACATCTCCAGTTACACCGAAGGTTTCAATATTGTTTCCGTACAGTGGGGATACGACGGTCTTGCGTATGTGTTGCTCATCAATAAAGTACCTGAACGAATACAACATATGTTTGTGCAAACCAAACTAAACGAATCCTATACGTATAAAGTACTGATTATATCAGATCAACAGGTGAAGGAAGTTGTGATTAGGAGGCAACATTTTCACTATCATTATGTACAGCCTCTTCAAGAACATCTGTTGCTGGTTGGGGCACGTTGTACCTATTACGGGAAAGATCAATTCGATCTAAACGCCAAAGTATGTGATATGAAAGGCACCACGATTCGTGAATTTTTGCTTGGGGATGGAATTCAAAGTGTACAGGTAACAGAGCGTGGAACAATCTGGACCAGCTACTTCGATGAAGGGATCTTCGGTAATTATGGTTGGAATGAACCCATTGGAGCGAATGGACTGCTGGCTTGGGATGCCTACGGACATGTTATCTATAAGAATACCGTAGCCGATATTTACGACTGTTACGCACTCAATGTAGTGAACGAACAGGAAGTCTGGTTCTACTATTACAGTGATTTTAGATTAGGATGCGTCTCAGGCGAAGTTGGTTCCGAGCAAATTAATGTCACATTTGCGAATCCCCAACTATCAGGTTCCTCCGGTTTTTGTACAGATGGATATCACTTCTTATTCGATGCAGGATACGGCAAGCACGGTACCTTTGTACTCAAAAAAATGCAAAAACCCGGTAGCCTGACCAAAGGAACGAAAATATCACTACGGAACGAAAAAAACCGCCCATTTCAGCAGCCATGGCAAGATTTACGTCAGGATCGCCTGCTGCTGGGTGAGGGAAACCTCTTGTATCAGATCACAATGGAAGAAATGTTAGCTGTTATCGGATAGTTATGCCTTAAACGCTAATCCCTCTTCCTCCAGTGATTTACGAAGCGTAGGGATAGACGAAGGGCCGATTCCGTGGAGCTTGAGTATTTCTTTCTCCGTGTACTCGGCAAGCTTCGGTAATGTCGTAATGCCTTCTGATTCCAGCGCACGTCTGACAGGGGCAGACACTAAGCTCAGGAACCCCTCTTTCGGTTTCCGTTCTGCTTCACACTTGGGACAAGTGGAACAATCACTCTTTTTATAAAAAGTATGTCCCTTCTCGCATGTCCGCTTTGTTGCTCTATTCATCGTCATATGGGCTTTCCTCCTCAGAAAATGGTATAATCATGCATTAGCCAGGTTCACTAGAACGAAAATCTGATTTGTAGGAGTGTATGTAATGAATTTGAAAGAAAAGCTGATGTTCATTCGAGAAAATGAATATCAAGCACCCCCGGATCCCTTCGCCATCGTACAAGAAATGCTGAATAACATTGGTGCCGTGGATGCACAACTGCGTGATGAGTTGATCTACACAACCTTATCCCACTGGATTCCTAGTCATGCCCTGAATACATACGAATTAGAACAGATTTTAACCATTATATTAGATGACCAACATCTGCTATACCAACTGGGTGAATCTCATTCGGATTCCGTGTTCACACGTTCTTTTTCTATGCTGGTTATTCCTCTTCTTTTAATACGACATAGAGACACGCCCTTCCTGTCGAGTGAGCGTATTCATCAGATCAAAGACGTTGTCTTTCACAATGTTCGAGAAGAAAGGGACTACAGAGGATATGACGAAACCAAAGGCTGGGCACACGCAATAGCTCATGCTGCGGATGCTCTGGACGATCTGGCTCAATGTAACGAATTAAATGCAGATGATCTGTCCACGATCCTGGATCTGGTCTACGAGAAAATGACGATAACCGAACGGGTCTACTCCGATGGTGAAGACGAAAGAATGGTCAGTCCTGTCATGCGTATCTTAGAACGAAACATCCTCAGTCTCACTTATATCCAACAATGGATTCAGCGTTTTGGTACAGAAGAGGAGACCGAGTTCCTAGATGGTTTCAGGCAAAAAAACAACATGAAAAACTTTCTCAAGAGTCTTTATTTCAGACTTAAGCATACTGGAATCCATGAAGCTACCTTATGTTCAACCATTGAGCAAACGTTATATAAAATAGAACCTGTTTACTATTCATCCTGAAGGGTGAGCTGCATCTGTATTGAATTGGGACTTCTGGATGTTGAATTCTGCAACCGAACTCCCTCCTCTTTACGCCTCAATTTTATAAAAATACGGTCCGCACATCGATTCATGTGTATGTACATACGTCCAGGTGAACGCCTTGTCAAAGATATAGATATCCTGTTGCTCATCAAAATCAGCTGCGACGATAGCGCTGGCATTCTCAAAGATCTGTACATATGGCGAGTGCTGGTACATCACATACAAATCATTTTTGTCCTCCGCATCGAAGGCCACTCGCGCTGCTTCCCCTTCTAAACACTCCTGCTGTTCGTAACTGAACATATGCCATTTGTACTGGCTGTAATGGATGGTTTCTTTTAAAATATCATCCAGGTTATGTGCAAATACGTCATCCCAGCGCTGAATCATCTCCTCCGACTCCTCGCAGAACTCGGTCACTTTCACACCCTTGTCTGCGATCATTTTCTCATACATATATTTGCGGTACACCATTGCAATCCGTGAGTACGCCATGTTGAGTTCACTTTCTGGCAGCACATCCAGCATACGATTAATCTCCTCCCGAACCAAGGGCAATCCTCCTTTATGTAGGTCATAGAAACACTTATATACTCTACAGGAACACATTTATGTGCCCCATTCTACAACCGAACTGGACTCCAACAGCTCTGACCACTTACTCAGCGTCTGTCTCCTTCCCGCAGCTCATATGCCAGCTTGTACATCTCAGCAATATCATACCGGTTCTGTTCACGGAAACGTCGTACCGCTTCATCCACCTCAACCATTTCAACCGCCACCACTTGCTCTCCATCCTCCGGATTGAGCGGATCGCTGACCAACTCCACATCACCATAACCAATCACCCTGACAAAATGCGGATGCGGAATGTGCGGCCGATACGGCTCAGGTGCACTGGATGTGCAATGAAATTGCCCGAAAACCTGATAGCTGCGTAACTCTGCTCCTAACTCTTCCATCAACTCACGCTTCAATCCGTCCATATAAGGCTCGTCCACCTCCAACGTTCCCCCGGGCAGTTCCCACAGTCCATTATCCAGTTGAAATACAACACACTTGTCCCCGATAAATGGAATAATACTCACATTACTCACCAGCGTCTCATCCACATGCTCTCCCAGCCTGAACTCCGCCTCAATTATTCCCCAGTCTATCGACGTGCTCAGTGCCGGATATTGTTCCATATTCATGCTGATCATCCTTCCATCCGCTCCATGACTTTCACTTTATATGCTTCCAATTATAGTCGAAAACACAAAGAGAAGGCCACTTCCCCAGCAGGAGTTGTGACCTTCGTTGACATTTCAGCTTCCACGTTACAACCTCGTATATCCTAGAATCGTCTAGTGCTGAGCGAGCTTTCCTTTTTCTAAAAAAAGAACCCGGCTACAGAGCGGCAAAATCCGCTCATCATGCGTAACCATCACGGCACTCTTGCCCTGCTCCTTGACGAGCCGTGCAATCGTGCTTACAATATCCAGCCCGCGCTCCGCGTCCAGGCTGGCCGTTGGTTCATCCGCCAGTAGCACAGCCGGATCATTCATCAGCGCCCGCGCAATGGCAACGCGCTGGCGTTCCCCACCGGAAAGCTTGTCGGTGTATGCTTTCCGGCGGTGGGACAGGCCCACCGTATCCAGCAGTTCACCTGCACGGCGCTCGGCTTTATTTTTATCCATGCCCGCAAGCTTGGCCACGACCATTAACTGCTCCTCCACCTTCAAGTACGGGATGAGATTCGCACTTTGAAAAATAAATCCGAGCTGGCGCAGCCGCACATCCGAGATGTCCGTTTTATTTTTACCCATAATAGAAGTACCATCGAGCAATACCTCTCCACCCGTTGGTTCAAGCAGCGCACCTGCAATGGACAGGAATGTGCTTTTACCCGAACCCGAAGGGCCCATCACAGCGACAAGCTCCCCTTCTGCCGCCTGCAGATCGAGCTGATCCAGAATTGTACGCGGGCTGCCGCCATCATCAAATGTCTGTGTAATCCCTTGTAATACCAGTCGGTTTCTCATGCTGCCGTCCTCCCAATCGCATCCAGTGCATCAATTTTGGTAACCTTCCACACCGAGAACAATGAACCCGCCATCGACATTAGAATGAAAAACACACAAGTTAATGCGAGCGTGGATAATCCTAATTCGAAGGGCATTGATGCAGGCAGCACAGATTCGAACAGCCGTACAAGCAGCACACTAATCACCAGACTGCCTACAGATAACAACAGCACCTGTAGCGAAACACTGCCTGCCAGGTAACCGTTACGTGTCCCGATTGCTTTTAAAATGCCAAACTGACTGGTCTTCTGAATCGTAATCACGTAGAAGAATACCGCAAGCACAAATGCCGAGATGACATATAGAAAAGCAATCATCATCAGCAGTGAGCCCTGCTCTTCCTTGTAACCCGGAATAGCGGATACGGCTTCCGATTTGGTGATGATCTCTGTCTTCGGCAAGGCAGTACTCAGGCTGCTCACCTGATCTTCCGCACCTTTGACGGCAATGGCATTATAGACTGGCGTACGCCCAGCATCAGTGCCCGTTTCTGTAACGGCTCCATTTTTTGCAGATGCGGCTTCCGCCGTGCGTGATCCAGCTTGCAGCGCAAGCCATTCCTGCTCGTTCATGAACACCACCGGGGCATGACTGAATGATTCATTTTGCACAAAACCACTCACTGTCCACACTGTTCCCGAGGCTTGATCCACCAAAACCGTGCCGATCGTTACGCCCGATTTTTCCAGCTTCTGATCTACGACGACCTGCCCCGTGGACTGATCATTAATCGCTTGACCTTCGGTAACGGTTGGTGTCAACCAACTGCCCGGATTCACCATGAAAAGAGTGACATCGATCTTTATAGTGTCGTTCGCCGGGCTAACAGTCGTCATTCGAATACCAAGCGGCTCGGCATGATCCTGCCCAACGACAGACCGCGCCTCGTCCAGCTCTTGCTGACCTACCTGTGACCGGGTGAATCGATGATTCGAATCCTGTTCGAGTACAAAATGAGTTGCATCCATATTTTTAATCGAAGCCGCGTTATCATACGACAGCCCCTGTGCAAGTCCAGTTACAAACAGTACCAGAAACGAAACTAGCACCATGATTGTAGCAATTAAGGCATAGCGTCCCTTTGCAAATCTCATTTCTCGTATAGCTAAGTACATATGCTCTGACCTCCCTCTTGATAACCCAAGTATAGGAGGTCAAAATGAACGGAACATGAACAACACATTACATCTGCGGAAGCGTTATCTTGAAGATTGTACCTTCAGAAGAACTGGATACCTCAATTGTGCCCCGATGAATCCGGATAATCTTCTGCACAATGGCCAGCCCAAGCCCGGTGCCGCCAGACGAACGTTCACGCGCCTCATCCACCCGGTAGAAACGGTCAAACAGGAACGGCAGATGCTCTTCTGGAATCCCATCTCCTGTATCGGAAATATGAACGACACACGCTGTATCCGTCTGCTCCGCGCGAATCTCAATGCTACGGCCTATCGGCAGATGCTGTACCGCGTTGCCTAGCAGGTTCATCCAGACCTGCATCAGCAACACTTCATTGCCCGTAATCTGTATGGACTCGGGAACAGACATACGAAGCAGCAACTCTTTCTCTTCCAATTGCCATTGCAGCACTTGAACCGCCTGCCGGAATTGACCTCTTAGGGAGAATGTAGTTTCGGTTGGAGTCATGTCATCATGTCCTTGTTCCAGGGAAGACAGTACTAGCAATTGTTTACTGAGCAATGAGAGATGCCGGCTCTCCTTTTCAATAATGGATGCATAATGCTCTCGTTCCTGTTCGGACAGTTCTCTGTCCGCCACCAATTGAGCAAATCCTTGAATCGAAGTTAACGGTGACTGAATCTCATGAGATACGTTGGATACAAATTGCTGCCGTGCCTGATCCACGCGCTCCAATTCACGGCTCATGGTCATGAAGTGCTGGGCAAGTTGTCCGATTTCGTCACGTCTTGCCGTATTTAGTTTGACCTTATAATTCCCTTGTGCAATGCGCTTGGTTGCCTCGGAAAGTCGTTCAATCGGATTCACCAGATAACGAGTGCTGAATAGAAAGATAAGTACACTGACGCCGACTGTTAGAGCCCATATAAGCGCAAAGAAAATCCGCAGCTCTCCGAATTGCAGAATGACATCTGGACGCATGAACATAGCATAATGTGTACCGCCCACCTGCAACGGAACACCAACCGTGTTGCTTAACTGGTTATCGAAAAATCCAGTCACGAACGGTTTGCTTGGAAACTGAGCCACCCCATGATATACTTCACCACCAAGAACAAGCTCTACAGCTTGCTTGTCCAGATCCTTCTCACGAAATTCACGGCCATAGAATTGCTCATGTCCCTGGCCATCTGTGACATAGATTTCGTACCCGAGAGAAGCGGCATTAATCAGATAACGATCCATCGTATCCGGCTGCTCTTCGGCGAACTGCTTCATGTCCATCGCAATGCCCACCAGCTTCTCATCATTAAACGCCTTAAGCTTGGCGTGGTAATAGATATTCGAGAACAAAAAGCCCAGCACACTGCTGACGATAATCACCGCTATCGTAATGAGAAATACCCGAACGTACAACGTTCTCACTAGGATTTCACCTCGATCTTGTATCCAATTCCCCGTACCGTCTGAATTACAAAATCATCCGCATAATCAGCAAATCGGTCACGCAACCGCTTGATATGTACATCCACTGTACGGTCATCCCCTTCATAATCTGCACCCCAAACGAGCCGAATCAGTTCGTCCCGCGAGAACAGACGCCCAGGGAACTGTGCAAGCTGGGACAATAGTTCAAATTCCTTCATCGGCAAGAAAAGAATCGACTGTCCGTCACTCACTTCCACATTGTTGCGATCAATCGTAATCCGGTTCATACGAATGATATCACTGGAGGTTCGATGGTATCTGCGAAACAGAGCTTTGACCCGGTACACCAGTTCCTCGGGTTCAAATGGCTTGGTCACGTATTCATCCGTACCTCGCAAGTACCCTTCTTTCTTGTCTGACAGCTGATCCCGTGCGGTCAGCAATATGATCGGGATGTCGTAATGCTGACGAATGAAATCACATAGTTCAAGTCCATCCATACCGGGCATCATGACATCAAGAATTGCAAGATCGATGGGTGTCTCCTGTATGATTTTGACTGCCTCCACACCGTCCTGCGCTTCATGAACTCGATATCCCTCCTTCGTCATGACGTGGCGCAGCAGTGCGCGAATATGAGCATCATCGTCTGCCACTAGCAAATGTTTCATCTTGGTGTCCGCCCTTCTATTGTGATCATGCCCCGATGGTAGCATAAAAAGAAAGCCAATTACCAGCACGTCTGCACTTTGCCAAGTTTATTGTTTATATGTGCGCTAACCTGGTTGACACTATTATGAGACCGAATTATAATAAACCCATTACATATGAATGATTGCTCATATATTCATGTTAAAGGCAATCGTTCGATGAACATTTCGGCGGTAACTTTGTAACCTATAGTATCTATCATTTAATCAACAGGAAAAGTCATAAAAATCTGCCACAGAGCACATGTTACACGCAAGATGTTATTATTATGCAACTTACATAACGGAGCCAGTCTCCTAAGGAGAGGATCTACAATGTCAGAACACCAACATAGTCATCATCAAGGGCACGACCATGGACACAATCACGCTCACACCACCAATAACAAAAAAGTATTACTCTTTTCCTTCATTATCATTACTACCTATATGATCGTGGAAGCCTTCGGGGGATTTATCACCAACAGCCTGGCACTCATCTCCGATGCAGGCCATATGCTCTCGGACTCCATTGCACTGGGGATTGCTCTGCTGGCGTTCACTTTTGGAGAAAAAGCAGTCAACACGGGCAAAACTTACGGCTACAGACGATTTGAGATTCTCGCAGCCACATTGAATGGTGTTACGTTAATTGCCATTGCTCTTTATATTTTCTACGAGGCCATCGGTCGTTTTATTAACCCACCTGAAGTTGCAACGATGGGCATGCTGATCATCAGCACAATCGGATTGCTTGTGAACATTCTAGTCGCCTGGCTCATGATGCGCGGTAGCGATACGGAAAATAACCTCAATATGCGCGGCGCATACCTTCACGTCATTAGTGATATGCTGGGATCAATCGGAGCCATCGCCGCTGCTCTGCTCATGATGTTCTTCGGTTGGGGTTGGGCTGACCCGCTGGCAAGTGTTATTGTTGCTGTACTTGTATTGCGCAGTGGATTCTATGTCACTAAATCCTCCTTGCACATTCTAATGGAAGGTACACCAGCCAACGTGGATGTCAACGATCTGGTGCAGACCATCCAGCAGGTCGATGGTGTCAAAGGGGTACATGATGTTCACGTCTGGTCGATCACCAGCAATCTGAACGCACTCACCGCCCATATCGTCGTGGATGGAACGATGGATGTCTATGCCTCCGAGACTCTGGTACAGAAAATTGAACATCTGCTGGCGCATAAAGAGATCAAACATGTCACCTTACAGGTGGAGTCTGAAAAACATCTTCACGACACCTCGGTCCTCTGCACCGTTAAAGGTGACGCCCCAGATGCACATGCGCATCACCATCATTGAATTATTGCAGTATAGCTGGCACTTGCTTCGATTTAATGATACAAAACAAAACAGGACGTTCCGTTAGGGGAGCGTCCTGTTTTGTTTTCGTTGCAACGTTAATAGCACTATGGGTATTAATTGTGATGGTAGTATTGCCGTATGCGATCCGTATGGCATTCACTGTATGCTCTTTATGCCGAGATCCACTCTAGAAACTCCAGCCGATTCCCGAAGGGATCATTCACATAAAAACGCTGTACGCCCTCCTCTGCTCTAGCTACATCATCTACGACTGGAATGTTGTGGGTACGAAGATGCTCACGAAGCTGTTCCAGGTTCTGCACATGAAACGCTGGATGAGCTTTGGTGGCGGACACAAAATCTTGCTGCACACCAATATGAACCTGATGTTCACCACATTGAAACCAGACCCCACCACGTTTCTGTAACGTTTCGGGCTTTGGAATCTCAGTCCAGCCCAAGATTGCATTGAAAAAATGTCGAGCTTCCGTCTCACACCCTACGGGAGCTGCCAGCTGAACATGGTCAATACCATTGAAATGAAAAGACATGTTATCTACTCCTTTTCAAGTTTCATCTAACGAAACGCAGTTTCATTATATAATCTTATTTTATAGAGAGTAGATCAACAAATCTAGCTAAATTTTCAGTAAACCATATCGTTATCTACCTCTCATACCCGTTTCCACAACTCCCACGCTTGGAGATACGTAGGCAAATCTTGCGGATGATGTTTGTTACTGAGCCCAATTCGGCAATATAAATGAACCAGTGCTTCTTCCATTAACCTGGATCTATCCATCGTTACTTGTTCAAGATGCTCAAATACATCCCATAGCACATCCGGGTCAAGATCATCTGGTGAAGAACAAAAGGCGTACAGAAAGTCATAAAAGACAGGCCCCGCCATTGGAGAGGGATCGATTAACCCAATCAATTCCGTTTGCTTAAACACAACGTTATGAACACCCGCATCCCCATGCAAAAGGAACCTTGGCCCCTCATCGCTCTGAAACAGACGATTGATTACCTTTTGAACCCGATCATAATCTTCCGTTCCAAGCACATCCCCAAGATTCTCTCTGGCCTCGTCAATACTAATCTGATTGAATACCTTCCATGTCTCTCTTGGGTATTCAGGTCTTCCCCATGGCTCTGTATCCGGCAATCGGACATATGTATTAAACACCTCTTTTACAAGCCGGGTTAACCACACTTTCTTCGCTCCCCGATTGGAATGAGTCTCACCTTCCACATAACGATATACCAGATAGGTATCATCCAGATCCTTAAAAAGAATCTTCTGTAGCAGCGGTACATGACTGTATATGTTCAGGAAATCACATGTAATACGAACTTGCTCGGGATCATCCCATTTCAGAATGTACTGCTCGCCCGAGTCTGCGCGGAGCCTGAACACCCGTCCTGCCGTGGTACCTGACAACTGTTTTGCTTCCACGATCTCTTCTTGAATTCTGTGTTTCTGAAAAAGCATGTTCATGTCCTTGATGCTTCGGTTGTTGTTCATATCCTTCTCCTATCTTATCTGCTGACAATCCAATGTACCGCTTCCAAAATATCTGTTGCAATATAATCCGGTTCAGTCTCCGCCCACTTATCTCTGAATTTCGTTAAAGAGGCTTCGCCCCATCCTGTTCTCACCATGATCTTGGTCGCTCCTACCGCATGGGCAGCAAGCATATCGGTGTCGCCTACATCGCCAATAACGATACATCGGGTCAAGTCCAAATCATGCTCTGCTGCCGCTTGAAGTAACATTCCCGGCTTGGGCTTGCGGCAGTTGCATTCTTCGTCATGTGAACAGATATAGGCTTGATCAAAGCCAAACTCCCGAAACTGCGTCTCAAACTCCTGAATCGTTGCTTGTCCGCGTGAAATCCGATATTGGTTCGTAAATGCAAATACCTTCGTCCCCGTCTCCTTTAATAGCCTAATCGCTTCCTGTGCATTCGGGTATAATTCAAAATCTCTCGGATGAATAAAATGCCCTGTACCCCCAATCGTGCCATCTCTGTCGATAAAAACAGCATGAACGTCTCGATTTGAATACATCAAATATGTTCACTCCCGATAAAGTTGGATTAAAGCAGCCATAATGGATTTGATTTTTAAACTTTCAAAATAATTGTAACATTTTTTAACTTCACCCGTTGTTTTAAAAGAAGGAGGATGAAATCTGGAATGAAAGGTGATTTATATGCGGAACTATTCAAACAGTACCAGTCCTCCCTATAGAGAAGAGATGCAGCAGATGAAAGGGGCAGATGAATCATATCAAAAATAACGAAACATGATGAGCAGCATGTGCTTCATCAAAATGATTTTGAAGATCAGCGCTCTGAATGGAGTCACAAGCAGTTCGAGCGAATGGTGTGGAGAACAAGGTGGAAATTCTTCGTTAATGCTGGAGGAACTCTTCTTTTAATATTTTTACTTTATCATGTCTATATCTATGCTCTGCATATGTACTTTGATCAGTCGAAGGTGCGTAATGAGTTTATGCGTACTATTGTTTCGGTGGTCGAGATGAATGGTGACGGGCTACGCGTGGACAAGACGAACCGTTCGGCATTTGAAGTTACACCCTTCCTTACACAGAAGGCAACCCTTAAGGTATACCGTCTGGTCGGATCATGGGAAGTCATTACTGGTGAAATTCAGGCCGAGCTTAGTATTACAGGAAAGTTCAGTTACAGCTTGTCAAAGACGGGCTCGTATTTGAATGGGAACGATTCGGGTCCGTTTTATCTTCCCTATACTCTGGTCGATGGCCCGGCTTCATATGATGACTCTGAGAAGAATGGCGTCATCAAGAGGCTGCGTAAGATGGATGAAGGATATGTTGCCGAGATGTCCATCTCTTTGAAAAATCTGAAATCTCCCGAGCAGCTCATGCAGCTCCTTTCCAAGTACGATGTCGGAGTAACGGCCATGCCGGTCTATTCTGGAGAAATGCAGGAAAAGAATCTTTCGTATTCAAGAGCAGGCATGTACGACTATATTATTCCTCACTTGACCCTGAAACCACTGTATCAAATGGAAGACGGCGGAGGGAGATGGTTTAATTATTTTCCTACTGAATCGGAAGAGCAGGAACAGTCTCAAGGCACGATGAAGGAACAAATTGATTTCATGATGTCTGATCTGGAGTGGATATTATCAAGCAATCTTCAATATAGCGGTGCCGAACTAGATCAAAAACGTCTAATTTATCTGAAAAAGAATGGTGTGCAAGTATACGGCGCCGTTATAACGGGTCCTGTACGTGAATTGCAGAAATTGATAGAAAATCCGGAATTTCAACATGTTTATCTGAATCGAGTCGAGGTGTGGAATTGGGATTAGCAATACAGACTTTCATTGAAAAAGAGATCGTGCCTATGTCTGATTAGGCACGATCTCTTTTTACATTGCACCTCCATCAATCTCCGCCGCCACCACAAGAGGAACAGCTGGATGAGCTGCAAGAAGAATCGGAAGATGATCCCGAGGAAGATCCAGATCCTCCCGAGGAACTGCTACTGTCAGTACAATGATCCGCATAACAGCTGGAACCGCTTGAGCAGCCACTACCTGACGAAGAACCATAGCCTGCCTTTTCCTGTGGAAGAATTTCCTGCTCCAGTCGGCCCATATGCAACCCATATGTTGCCTCATGATGCATGGAGTAATACACCATGGCGCTAGCCATGACGAGAGCTACATCGCTATTACCGGAAGATGCCGAAGATAGCTCTTCTTCACTTAGCGTTGCCGATCGTTGTAGCTGATCAATCAAGTAGTTAATCACCTGCGCAGCTTCAGGATTTTCCTTCATGCGTCTGGCATGAAACAGTTCATTCACCAGTTCAGATCGATCTCCCTGTGCGATCAGCTTCTGTACATCACTGGATAATGGGTAGGCGAAGAAATCACCCCAGATTGCAGCACTGTAGGGAGTGAACTCGAATAATTGACAGTACACCCAATCAAACCATGCACGTGCTCCTGGCGTTTCGCGGCGGGTAATTGCCGGCTCATGGTGTACCGTGGAACCCATAAATTCTGCACAAAAGTCAGCGTAAGATTTCGTAAACATCAGCATCTCATGCCACAAATCATCTACCTCATCACTGAACATAGGCACCTGCTTAAGTAATGAAGCCATAATGAAGTATCGCTTCAGCTCTATCAGTTTCCATCGATACTCCGCCGGCTTCATGTAAGGATGTTCCTGCTGCATTCGGGTCTTGAGTTTGTTTGCAAAATGCTTATTGTAGCTCTTTTCCAATTGCAGAATGGTTTGTGTATAGGAGACTTCTTCTCGAAGTCCAAGATTTAATGGTGCTTTTTTTCGTCTGTATGTAACTTTCGTCTGTCTCCTGCGTCTTCCTGCCGGGCGGAAAATCCTGAGCTTACGTCGAACCAAAAATACGGCGATAACCAATAAAATTGCTGCGATGTAGTAGATCGGCATAATAAAGCCTCTCCTCTCCGTTGATCATTTCTTTGTATGGGTCGAACTCCCATTAGTATAAAGGACGACCAGCAACTATTAAAGAGCCCTTTGGCATACATGCCAGGGCTCTAGATTTATAGATTTCGTTGTTGCTCATCGTTATGAAGTGGCTATGATTATACTGGTTATAAGCATTACGATCGTGACGTTCGCCCAGATTCTCCGTTCCCATACACTTCTCGTGATCAGATTCAAAATCGTACCAAGAGTCATATACGCGACGATAAACCAGATCGCTATATCCGCAAATGCAGACCATTCAGGTAATAATAATCCAGATTTACTTAAGACTATGATACCGATGAATGCCAATATGGCGATCTGAAACAAGCAGGCGAAGCGCATGGCTATAGGGTATTTCCCGGGAAACTTCCCACCCATTGCATATTCTCCCCACGGCACACCTGCAGCTAAGGCCATCTGGAAGAGGATGACGATCAGAATGAGGACGGTGAATATGATTGCTGACGTTAATACGATCAGGACCACGCCCCTATCTTTATAGTATCTGTTCTTCTGCTAATTTCTTGGAACGTCCAGTATATAATCAATCAGCCCCCTTCGGTGGATTCAATACTCCTTATGACGGATCATGCAGCTGCTGGTCTCTTTCATGTGTTTGTTCTCTATATCATATTGGAGATGGGCCTGAATCATACTTTACCGTATTCACCCATCTTCAACAACAGAGAATATTACAGACACAACCCATGTTTCCTCCCAGAACTCGTCAATAAGTTCATTCATATATTGCTCTTCGTTATGACTCTTTCAAAGTCTTCCATAGATACGTCATAATTCCCGCATCTACTTCATCCCAAATTAGGTTCTCATCATCTTCATCGTATTCAGGCCAAAAATCATATTATAATCAATGAAGTGATTCTCTTAATAGGTTATCCCCCCTCTCAATCTAAGGAATTGCAAATAACGCAACCCAAAGAGGAAAGATAGACTCCATGTTCTTTGCATTTTGGATAACCTACAGGAATTGTTGGTTCATAATCATCCTCATCGTCAATTGAGGTCCATTCTATGTAATGTTGTTCATTAACATGGTTTTGGTTGAACGACTCAATCATGTTGACGAAATGATTAAGAGTCCTATGGGTCCACTCCTCACCAGGCTCATAATCTAAGATGTGCCACTGGGTTCTATTTCTTGCTCCATGAATCATACTCAACATAAACTGCTTCATCGATTCAACATCAATATCCAACCATGGCATCTCTTCAAGACCGAATCCTACCGTCCCACGCCCAACCGCATTCTGATCTCTCTGCGCTAGCCAAATCACAAATTCCTTTTCCCGGTCTGTCTCAGCAATATGTGAACCATTGAGTACTAAAATTTCGATAAACACGGAAGTTGCTGTATTGGTCATAGGCGTTATAGGAAACATCGTTCCTTCCAGGGTCTGCCTCACTCTTCCTCTACGAGAATATCAGCACAGCGAACAATCCATTCAGGCATATTTTCTCCATCATATAGAACATGAAGCTCATATCCATTATCGATCCGATACAGCTCTTGATACAGCCAGTAACTGCCTACAATATCACCTTATTGCTTGATGATTTGGGGTGCAACCAGCATGAGTTTATTCACATTGGTGAAGCCTCCACGGCTGTCAAAGCGAATGACAACGTCGTCCCCTGTCAGCAGTTCCGTCACTGTACAATCATGAAATTGAACCCGGCTCTGTATTTCATCTGGAATATCCTGTGCCGCAATGACTTCCCTGTTTTATTTCAATACCCGATCCATCAGTTTCGTATTTTCTGCGCTCTGTTTCTTCAGTTGACGCATAACTTCTCTCGTGCAATACCCTAACGTAAACACTCGGATATCTGCAATCTGATCATAGATTCCTCTTGGTAAACGCTTCACCTGGTCTTGGAAACTGCACTCCATCATTTCTTTGAATTCTTCTTTGCATTTCTTCTCGTCAAATGGAGGACGGGCATCATACTCTGCAATGAGCTTCTCGATATGCGGCATATGATACACCATCTGGTCCTCTTCGCCCACCTCTCCCCCACTGAAAGCTGTGTCTAAGCTTATGAACACTTCACCATCTCGCTCTAGCATAAAACGGGGTCCAGATCATATAGTTCGTGTTCCAGATTCACACGCTCTTTTTCCTTTTCTTTTATACAACCGCAGAAAAAGATTCTCATCCAATTCATAAGCTCCGCTATGCACCCTCATCCCAAAATGAAGTCCGGTCTGCTGACACAGTTCATACCATTCTTTCGTTAGATATCTCATGTGCATCTCTCCAGTTGATTTACTATACTAAAAATAAACGAACAGTCCTACATTAATGTTTGGAAAAATTTGTGCTTCACTTCTATTTGATGACGTGCTGCCCACTCACTTAGTTCATCTAAAGCTGCGTTTTCCTGGCTTTTTTCAAAATAGGCTATGTTAAATTCTAATGTTGATATTTGACCATAAGAAAACCGCCTTCGTTGAAAAGGCGGTTTATTGCTATCGTACCCGTTAGGTTAACGTTTATTTGAGGTCAAAGCTGATTGAAATAAACGTCTTGCAAATTTCACAACAACACTCCGTGGTAAAAACCGGGGTAATTGGGCCATTAAATAATTATTTTTTCCAGCTATTATGTAACCTCTGTCTTTTTCTACCGCCCTAAATGCTGCATTTACAACATCAATTGGCTCCATCCGTTTGCTTTTCAAATTCGCAGAACCCGATACAGCATGAAATGAACTCTTCGTTTCTCCTGGACACAATGCAACGATACGTAGTCCACTATCTCTATATTCTGCCCATAAGGCTTCCGTAAACGATAGGACATACGCTTTTGTTGCACCGTATGCAGCCATATACGGTACCGGCTGAAATGCTGTCATCGAAGAAACATTGATAATAACACCTTCATTTCGCTTAATCATAGAGCCAATAAATTTATGAGTCAATTCAGTTAAGGAAGTTATATTTAATTGGATCTCTTGATTCAAACGTGCAGCAGGAATTTCATTGAAGATCCCCAAAGTTCCAAATCCAGCATTATTGATTAGAATATTTACCTCCAATCCTAAACTTTCAACTTTTTGTTGCACTATTTCAGCTGCATTCCCAGCTGAAAGATCAACCGGGAGAGAAACAGCTTTAATTGAATATTCCTTTTGTAGTTTTTTTGCAATTTCATTGAGCGGTTTTTCTGACCGAGCAACTAATATCAAATTGCATCCTTTTTTGGCGAGCTCCTTTGCGAAAACCTCCCCTATTCCTGATGAAGCCCCTGTGACGAGGGCTGTTTTATTTGCATAATTCATATATGCAGCCTCCAATTTAGTTTTATATTAATCAAATGATTAATCATTTAATTATTATGTTTAAATAAAAAGCTTTCTTCATTGGATCAAAAAGAAAGCCTTTTATATTTTATTCATGTACTTTTGCAGGGTCATCTAATAAACTTTCAGCTTTTTGTACTAACATTTTAAGTCGCTCAATAACCGTGTCACCAAAAGTAAGATTGTAATAAACCTCGGTTCTTTCCTTTGTTGAATTCAGAATACCTGCTTGCTTAAGAATTCTCAAATGATGGGAGACTGCTGGTCTTGACAGATGAGATTTCTCAACAACTTGTGCAACATTCATTCGTTTTACTAACATAAACATCATTAAAATATCTTGTCTAATAGGATCTGCCATCGCCTTAAAAATCTCTGTGGATTGACGAATCTCTTGCAGAAGAGCATGTTTCTTTTCCAACAATTCGCTCGGTATATCTATACTACTCTGATCAATTTCCATGTTTACACCTCAATAAATTCAAACGATTAAATATTTGATTACTTTGTTATTATAAAAGGTTACACTTTAAAACGCAAGACTGCTGGAAAAGATATTATAATACTAATCTGCCCGTTAGCTTAACAAGAATAAGCAAAAGCCGAAGTTTGGTGTTCATGTCGGTCACAGTAAACAGGCACGATTTGACCAACATATTTTTCTTGTTCGATGCGGTATTCTCATATTCCTTGCTGTCTAAGTAACGAAACCACGCCAAGTAATTCTGCAAATACTTTGTTGCAACACCATTGAAACGATCCATCCATTTCTTCAACCGACTGTGGTAGCTGTTTTCGTTTTGGATATGGTACACGCCTTTCACACGTTGTTTTCCGTCGGATTTGAATCGGTAATGAGTCATGCCTTTTGAATTCGCATAGGAGCTAAATGCCCTCCATGAATCAGTGCATAACACGTTTGAGTCAGATAGATGACCACCAATCGTTTCGCCTAATTTTGTAGTCCGAATACGCCCACGCCCAAGTACGCCAGAGTAAGTCATTTTCTGACGGTCACGGGCAACAAGCACGCACACTTGATCGTGACTTATACCACGATATTTCGCTTTGCCGCCACGTTTACGTGGCTTGCGTTACAACGGTACATTGACGTTTAACCTCTCCAGTGCGTGTTCTTACAGCGTACTTTCCAAATCGAACAACAGAATGGTTTTTGCAATGCGGGCAAACTAGTCCATCTTTATGCTTCTGCTCTTGAATTTCATCAATCGCTCGAACTGGAAGTGCCACTCCCTTGGTTCGGGACTGCAAAAAGTAGATAAGTTCTCGCTTACCATTATCGTCCAACGTATCAGCAAGCTTTTTCAGTTCCTTTAAATCCATGGGCAAATCATCTCCGAACAGTTATATCGCCCTCATTATAGAACACTTGTTCGTAATCATCGAATATCAACAACAAAGTTTAACATAGCCTCAAAATAAAAACATAAATCTATAGGGACTAACCGCCGCCCATGGAGTTTGATGCCAATCCGCTTGTAACCCGTGTAGATGCACTCCATTTGAGATGCTTGATATTTCCGATTTTTCGTAGATATCACATAATCGCTTCCCAGCATCATGCTCGGTCTGGTGAAAAAGATCCTTTGATCAGAATAATGATATACGTAAAACAACGCCCATTATCAACAGCATTATGAACTGGAATATAGCGTTGTTGCTAACAGTAAAATTCCGAATATACATAAATTCAACGAACAGCATGGCATTAAATTCAACTTGGCCCGTGGATATGTAGTCGTATATTTGATGAGGTATCCCTCCTATTTAACCTTCCCGTCAATCCGCAGCCATTTGGACGGGGCCTTTTTTACAAAATGCTTTTCAACAAAATCCAAAATGTCATCGATTCCGGGTAATGCCGCATTTTCTTTGGCTTCGTCAAACGTCATCCATTGGTACTCGGTATGTTCATGATTTAACCGGACAGGCTGGCTTTCATCCACATATCCTACGAATACAGGAGCAATATAGATATACTCCTCCATGGGTGAATAATATTGTTCGAATTGGTTGGCAGAGTACAAACGGACTTCCGTAACACCTGTTTCCTCATGGACTTCTCTGAGTGCAGCTTCCCATGCTTTCTCTCCTTTCTCTATCCCACCACCCACATAACACCACTCGTTATGCAACATACGGCCAGCCCGCTTCAGCATCAGTACACGGTATTGATCGTGGCTCTTCTTCAACAGAACTACAGCCACTCCTTCACAACGAATAGGGACTACCTGTTTCATGTGCTCTGCACCATTCACTTTTTCGCCCCCTTTTCTTCAGAATCGAAGTCCTCCAATACCTTGAATTTATCCCCATACACCTTCTCCAGATGCTCTTCTCCCCAATAGCACAGATGGTCCAGGGCAGGCTTGAGTCCCCAACCGTAGGCGGTTAACTCATATTCTACTTTGGGAGGAACCTCCGAATACACCTTGCGCTGCACGATCTCATCCTTTTCCAGACCTCTGAGCTGAGTGGTCAGCATCTTCTGCGTAATGTCAGGGATCAGCCGCCGCAGCTCCGAGGTCCGTTTGCGACCTGTAAACAAATGATAAATAATCAAAGGCTTCCACTTTCCGCCCATCACTTCCAAGGCTGCCTCCACGCCGACCTTATACTTTTTGGGAGCGTCCGTTTGTCCATGTTCCGTCACCGTTGTTCCCTCCTTCATCAAGTTATGACTAATCTATAAACATGATCTTCATGCTTCTTTCCTCTAACTTATTTATACTCTTACTTTCTCTCTTCTCTTTATCCGTAATTTAAGCCCATTTCGAGGCATCTATTTAGGGTACTTTGATGTTCCTATAGCACTTCATTCTTCCTATAGAACATCAAAGTGCGTACTTCCAGATGTTCTCATCTCTGTTTATAATAGCATCAGCCATCGATTCATGGCTACAAAACCGCAATCCAGAAAGGTAGTGAAAGATAAGATGAACGTGCTCGTTGTCGTGTCCCACCCAAGAAAAGATTCCTTGACCTTTCAAGTGGCTGATCGTTTTGTACAAGGTCTTACCAAGGCTGGTCACGGTTATGAGATATTGGATTTGCATGGGATTGGGTTCGATCCGATTCTACGTGACATGGATGAACCGGACTATACCCAAGAAAAACAGGTATTCTCGCCTGAGGTTGAAACGGAGATGGAACGATTGAAGAAGTACGATGCTGTCGCTTTTGTGTTTCCTCTCTGGT
Organism: Paenibacillus sp. JJ-100; assembly: GCF_948329825.1. Classification (GTDB taxonomy): domain Bacteria; phylum Bacillota; class Bacilli; order Paenibacillales; family Paenibacillaceae; genus Paenibacillus. Next base: position 6,617 of record NZ_CAOJCM010000001.1, on the reverse strand, counting down.
GGTGGCATCTGCCAGCCATGCTGAAAGGCTATGTGGATCGTGTTATGAACAACGGATTTGCCTACGGTGCGAACCAACTTCCTCATCAGCAGATATTGTGGATCGCTCTTTCGGGCGTAACGGAAGAACAGATGCAAAAGCGCAACTATGGTCAATCTATCGCCAATCTGCTCAATGTGGGGATTGCCGATTATTGCGGCGTGTCCCAATCAAGGGTCGAATTTTTATATGAAACGTTGGAAGCCAAGCCTGAGCATTATGAGACACTGCTGAACCAGGCGCATCACTTGGGACTGAATTATGCCACTTATACCTCTACGCTATAACGGTATTACGGCTTAAATCATCTTATGCATTGATATAAAGTCTGAAAACCTGTTTCAATCTCTGTAGCTTAAGGTCTTCTAAGTAGAAAATAGATCATGTTGACCAGCACGCTAACCTTCTCGCGTTTATGGTAAGAGAAGCACTTCGCTTGTATACGACAAAAAGGTCGCTCCGAAGAGCGACCCTGCCTGCGTGTTTGCATTATTTTACTGTCGAGAGAAGAAACCTCTCCAGCATAGTGATATCGGTAATGCTATGGTTGCAAGCCGCATGATCCATGCATACGTACTGCCCAATGGAAGAAAAGTTATCCGGCGAATGAGCCTTGGTCTTCACGTTGAAGAATCCGAGCTCCTGGTGACGATGACAGAACATGCAGTACCCTTTCTTGTTCGCGGCTGTAATCCGTCCCTCAATACCAAGGAATCTGCCTTCGTACGGGTACACGATGAACAAGCGGCTCGTCGCAATGTCCGTCCATCTCAGATAGGTTGTATGTGCATAATCGATGGATTCGAGATCGGGCACTTTGAGCTTCTTGGCTTTCGGGAACAGCTTTTGAATCTGCTTGGCAGATACCTCTGGGAATGCAATCAGATGACCTTCAAGCTGGTTCAAATACTGCTGCACGTCATGCAGCGTATTATACGTGGATAGCTGCTCCAGCAGCTGTTTCTGCTCTAGCGTCAGTTCCTGGAAGAGGCCAACGGCATTCGTACTGACGGTATACCGGACCGTATCCAACACTTTGGGGTCCACGACCGAGCGCAGCGTTTTCAGCAGAAATTCGGCTTGTTTATAAATATAGTTATATTGATGATTCTGAATAAATGGTGTTTGCATGGCTTTCAGCCCCTTATTTATAGTGGTCAAGCAAATAAGGTGCAAAGCCTGCGGGTTGAACCATGATGTTGTTGTCTTCAGGGCACACGATCTCATTTTATCGCGCCCTACACAAAGTCCGCCCCTATTCAGGCTTTGCGTAAGGCTTTCTAGCGAACGAGCAATCCGGCATCATCCATATTGCCACGTCATAACCCCCAATACAGTCGATATACGGAAATTATAGCAGGACAGTATAGTGTAGGCAACGAGCTTCGTTCCCTCAATTCAAAAATAACTTCTCCCCCAACTTAAATGCCAATATCATCTACTTCATCCTCTGAAATCAAGGTATGACTTGCTCCCGGATCAATGACTATATTATTAATCCAATCTTTTTCTTTCTGTTAATATAGATTGTTAGTTTAGTAAAGCTATAAAATATAAACTTCGAAAATTTCACAAAACATCATTGACAATTTAGAGATCAATAGGTAAAAATAGTAATTGTATCAAGATTCAACATAAGGAAAATAGTAGAAATAATTTCAACGATACTTCCGCTAATAACATCCTTTAAAGAGCCGAGATTTATAGAGATTCTTATTCGGGAGTAGCTTGAATTCATAGGTGGTGATTAATGAAAGTTCATTCAATATTTAAAAGTTCTTTCAAAGCACTATCATAGTTTATCCATTATGAAAAACTAGGAGGAATAACATTCATGTTGAAAATGTTCAAATCCGTATTTGTCTCATGCTGCATGGTATCGATTCTAACAATTCCACTTGCAAGTAACGCCTTTGCAACTGACACGGTTAAGACCATCAGTGCATCTGACAGTATATTGCCTGCCGTTGTCTCTGATTATGTTGACGCAATCAATAACAAAGACTGGGATTCGTTTGTTCAATCTTATTCGCCCGATCGACAACAATTTTATCAAGGATTTCCAAGTAAAGAACAAGAAGAAAATAAGACCGGTATTTTATCTGTAGAATCTATCAATGTATTCGAGGCTAAAAAACTCCCTTCCAACAATATACTAAAAGTAGAGCCCTATTTTGCTGACATCAGCTCAGCATATACGGATATCGGATATTACTATGTAGGATTTAATTATACAGTCAACAAAGAAAGTGAATTCTTCTACAATGGTGTTAAATATGAGTTAATTGCAACAGGGAATCTAAATGGACAAGAATATATTATTGGTCACGAAAATGTTTATAATATTGATGAGCTTAAAGCTCTTGGTTATGCCTTTAATTCAACAGCTGAGCAAAAAGCCAACAACGTAGTTAAAGAACGAGAACAAGGCAATATTGTAAACTTTGAGAGTAAATCTATCGAGCAAACCACTATTAATGAAGATGCGCAACATACAGAATTAAATCAAACAGTAGAAGAAAATACTATAGATCTCAATCAGGATCTTCCTGAAACGACTACAATTAAGAAACCACGAGAACAATTGAATCTGGAAAAGGCTAAGAACGGAAGTAACGCTCAAAGTAATTCGGACGATATCCGACCTCTAAGTGCTACGAGTACGCCATCAACATTTAAATTGTATATTACTAGTTCCAAAACAATCACTAATATCGGATTTGACACTTACGCTAAGAATGTATTGCCAAACGAGTGGTACGGATCATGGAAATCAGAGTCATTGAAAGCTGGAGCAGTAACAATTAAGACATATGCATGGTATAACGCCACTTATCCAAGAAAACCTGCAACAGATTATGGGGCACACTTGACAGACCGCTGGCAAAATTACCAACACTACGTTCCAAATTCTGGTCAAACAACTACAAACAATGCCGTTAATGCTGTATCAGGAATTTTCATGGTCAATTCTAATGGCAAAGTTTTTGACGCTCAGTATAGAGCAGGAACAGAAGGGGATATTGGTACAGCTTGGGGTGGAGTGTTAAGTCAATGGGGCACACAATATATTGCACAAAATTACCCAGAGTATGACTACTACACTATACTAAGCTATTATTACAGTTTTTCTGATAAAAGTAGTGGATACATCCAAACTGGGAACTATTGATCATTTAGTTCAGATCAAAAACGTCAAACGTAACGTTTGGCGTTTTTTTTGGAATTTCATTTAATTTTTTCTATAATATAAATTATTCATTCAAAATTATAGAAGGAGGTGATGGTAATGACAAAAAAAGCATTCTACCTGCTTCTTTTTTTCCTTCTTCTTCTCACTGCATGTACTTCAGAAGATTCTGCGAAAAATAATGAGACTAAGGATGTTCAAAGAAATGAATCTGCACCTGTGATCACGAGTATTAAGACTAACTTCCCTGAAAATGAAGGTTGGGTCGTAGTCCCTGCAAACAGTACTGATTTAACTGTCACTGTAGAGGCGACCAACGCGGAAACACTTCTTTTCTGGTCCGTTCCAACAGGGACAGAGACGTGGGGAGAAAGAGAACTAATCGGATATGATACCAACGGAAACGATGGTTGGAAAATAACGTGGAATATTGCGGGTAAGTCATTACACAATCGTCTAGTGGTTCAAGCATTAGGAAGTGATGGGAAAACGATCACTGATGAAACGATAAATATTACGAATGAGTAAGTTTGATTTAGATCATAGTTAAGGAAGATATAATTAACAATGGATGCCCACTGTAGGTGATCGTCCATTGTTAATTATCCAGTTGTCTCTGAACTATTTAATCTTGGAAAGCAGCTTCTCTTTTTTTGTTCAAATTCATATAAGGCATGGCGTACAGTGCTCCGAAGACCATCTCAGATCTTGAGGGATGTCCGGCGAACGCTGGGCCAAGGACGCATGTCCGCAGTGTGAATATTATGAAGATGTCGGTGTCTTCTTAGATTAACTTCAAAAAATCTTTTTTTTTGTTTTAAAGTTTGATTGTAACATTATATTCGTTAAGCACTTCTAAAATCTTCTCAATTATTTCGCATTTATCAGCAAATCCATTGATTTCAATCGTAAAAGGTGGTTTCACACCAAAGCCTCCACACAAGCAATCTGACAAGCTGTCCAGACATCCGCCGAAGTAACCTCCAGGACCATTGATGGATTCACCCAGCGCAAAATAAAAAGAAATCTTATCTGTGATATATCGACCATCAACATAATAAATTTGATTACTTATGTCCTGAATATTACTGGAGATTTTACATCGATTTCTGATTATCTCCATCCAGATCTCGCGCTGGTGGTTAGTAAATTGAGACCAAATATTTTTTTGTTTTAACTCTCTACCAAGATCCCAGAGTCTTAGACTTTCCATAGAAAGAGCAATTGGAAGATAACCAGCAATATTAACATCTCGCCCATCTTTTAAATCTGATGAGGTAAATACTTTCTTAGTATTCAATACAAAATAATAATCACCTATCTTATTACCACAATGATCTAAAATAAGTATGTATAAATTACTTACGGGATACTTTCGGTTTGAACAAATCTTTTTAAACTCAGGGCTGAAATGAAAATTAATAAAACGGAGATCGTAGTAATCCTCATCCGCAGTTTCACTAATGTTTGTTTCTAATAATCCACCAATATTATCACAATGTCCGATAATTATACTGCCATCCTCGTCGAATAGACTATATTTGAAATTCATAGATTTACTCCTATGTATATGCATTAATTATGGGTTTACTCTTTACGCTGATTTCATATAACGTTCTGATATTCACGAACTCGAGAGCCTTAAGAGAGCGAAGTGAACGGTCGAAGACTTAGGCTCGTAGGGTTGCTGCTGAATATGCTTCCGTGAAAATCCTCGGTCCGGACCAAGGGAGCTTCAGCTCGCGCAGCCTGAACACTGTGTTATTGTGATGTCTCCACCTTCTTCGAGATCCCTTAGGGATACTATTGGATTCCTGCTGTTCTATATGTTTTGTTGATCTCTTTTTCGTAGTCTTCCCATTTAAAATAAAATGGTCCTATATCAATTGTTTTATTATCTGGTTCTAGTTTAAAATCCCTCCAGATAATCAATTCATCTTCTCTTTCAATAAAGACTGAAATAAAACCACATTCTTCATCACCGCACCATGGGCAAACTAATATTGGATATCTATAGTACAAGTATGGATGAGTCTCTTTAAGTAAAAAGTAATCAATCATTTGCCTTTGCCACTCTTCACTTCCCCATCCAAGGGAAGGAACTAAATCATGCTGTTTAAGTGTCTGATAAAGCGATTTCTCATCAATAATCAGATCAGCAAATTTTGTATTTTTATTACCTTCTTTATCTGGATCTAGATCATTAAAGCGACTTGCAAGTTTTGTTTGTAATCGATTGATTGGTTTCATTTTTCTCCTTTTGACTTGTAGGGATTTCACATAACGTTATCGTATTCACGACGTCCCACCGACTTAAGGCTCCGCCAGGAGCCGGCCGCGATGCGGTTAGTCGGTGCGGATGTGTCCGGCTGAATATGCTTCCTCGAGATTGAAATGCCTCTCCGATTCCACTTCTGACTTCGTATCGGACCGAGGGCGAATTGTCCGATGTGTGAATATTGTGTTTTAAGATGTCCCTGCCTTCTTCGAATCTCTTGACAATTAATCTTCAAAGCTTGATTTATAAGGATTCGCATATATATCAAAATGTATTTCAGCATCAAGCATATTAGCTAACTTTATAAATTGCTTATTAATATATGTAGCCGGTGTTTCACCTTCATTAATAATCATTACAATCATAAAAAGACATTGCAACTTAAACTCTTTGCAAAGTTCTATTATCGTGTGCTCTTTATTGTTCAGTTGGTTTATCACTTGATTTATTTGATCATTTATATCGTAGGTTTCTTCATAGTTTGTTCCAATTTCCCATATGGTCTCTTTCCTGTACATTGTTTTAATACGTCTTATATTTGGATTTTCAGGTATCAATTCACCTTTATAATATGAACAAGTTGGCTTTAAACCTAAAAGATCAGATACTAAATCAATCGGAAAATGATCACCAAACATACTAAAGTATACTTTTGAATTTGATTTCTCCAATGTATACACCTCATACTCAGATCAATGTTTACGTAGATTTCATATAACGTTGCTGCATTTCTGACGTTCAAGTGGCTTAAGGTGCAATGCACCGGGTCGTCAGACTTAGCCGGTTGGATGTGTCGCCTGATTCACTTCTCAGAAAATTCCTCTTGGCGACCAAGGAGCGTAGGCGACGATGCAGAAATGTTTTGTTAGGCGATGCGGACAGTTATACCCGAAAAATTCCTGACTTCAGTCTTACGATCTCATAATTATTAGATCTTATATATTCCCATACCGGTTCTCTAAATACTTTATAAGAACTTATTACTTTACTCTTCGGATCTATAGTACATATTCGTTGATTTCCCATATCACAGACGTAAAGAAGTTCATCGTAAAAGTATATACTTTCAGGTAAGTTAAATAAGGTTCCTTCAATGTCTCCTATAGAATA